>NZ_CP096882.1 GCF_023273875.1 Pseudarthrobacter sp. SSS035
AAATAGGGCCATTAGTGCCAATTGAAAACGGGGCCACGGGGTTGTGGTTCTATTGTGCCGTACTGGCGGCGGGTTGGTGTTTCTTGAGCCGGTAGCTGTTGCCTTTGAGGCTGATGACCTCGGCGTGGTGGACGATCCGGTCGATCATGGCCGAGGCGATGGTCAGGTCTCCGAAGACGTCGCCCCAGCGGGCGAACGGGAGGTTCGACGTCAGAATCATGGACGCGTGTTCGTAGCGGCTGGAGACGAGCTGGAAGAACAGGTTCGCCGCGTCCTGATCGAACGGGATATAGCCGACTTCGTCGACCACCAGGAGACTGTAGCGGCGGAGTTTGACCAGTTCCTGGGCGAGTTTCCCGCGGGAGTGGGCCTCCTGGAGCCGGGCGACCCAGCCAGTGGCGGAGTCGAAGAGGACCCGGTGCCCGGCCTTGGCTGCCTTGATGCCGATGCCGACCGCGAGATGGGTTTTGCCCGTGCCGGGAGGTCCGAGCAGGACCACGTTTTTGGCTTCGGAGAGGAACACCCCGGTGCCCAGGTGCGCGATGAGGTTCCGGTCCGCGGAGGGCTGATGGTCGAAGTTGAACTCTTCGAGGTCCTTGTGGGCCGGGAACCGTGCGGCCTTGATCCGTGTCGCCGCTCCCGAAGCTTCACGTTCGGAGACTTCCCGGGAGAGGACCGCGGCCAGGTACTCCTCATGGGACCAGCCGGCGTCCCGGGCCTGGTCCCCGAGCCGGCGGAACCCATCGCTGATCCGCGGTGCGCGCAGGGCCCGGGCGTAGTACTCGATCTGTGACGGAGTCCCGGTCATGAGGCCACCTCCAGGACCAGATCCGGCTGCGGGCCGAGGTCGATGCCGAAGATCTCGTCGTAGGCGGCCAGATCCCGCACCTGGACCGCTTCTTCGGGTTCGGGGCGGTGGACTCTTTGGGTCCGGAAGTCCCGGCGCATCACCGCAGCGCGGGCCACATGGACCGGATCGGTCACTACAAGATGCCGGGCCCAAGCACGGACGTGCGTGGCAATGATGACACCCTCGTGCGTGACCCACACGGTGTCCAGATCAGCGACGATATCCACGATCCGCCCAATGAATGAAGGGTCCACGGAATAGTCGTTGGAGAACACCCGCACGTAGTAATCCCGCGGCAGGCGCACCGCGTTCCGGAACACCGACTCCGGGCTCACCGGCGGCAGTTCCCGCATCCTTTCCCGGTCCAGGACGATCAGCTCGTCCGGGCGGCCGTGGCGGGACCGCGAATACCGGTGATTGGCCTTGGGTAGCCAGTCCTCCAGCTGGCCGTTGAAGTCCGCTGGTGAGCGGAAGTCCCGGCCCGGCATGAAGCGTTGCCGGAAGAACCTGTTCATCCGCTCGACCATGCCCTTGGACTCCGGGTCCCGCGGCGGAAGCAGCTTGATCTCCAACCCCAGGGAGCCTGCGAACGCGGCCACGGGCTCCGTGGGCCGGCGCCTGCCGATGCCGGACTCGTTGTCCCACAAGAGCCGCGAGGGGACCGCCTGCGCGTCCTGCAGCAGCGTCCACATTCCGCCCAAAAGATCCGGCGTCGTCCGCGACGGCAGCATCCGTGCCTGGATGAATCCCGAGAACGCCGAGGTCATCACCAGCACCGGCGGCGTGTCGGACTGGCCCGCACCGACCGGCAGCGGCTCGTGCGGGAACCAAAGATCGCACTGGACCTGGAACCCCGGCTCGTGGACCAAACGGTCGGCCGGGTCCGGCGGGGCGTATTCCGGCCGGATCGCGGCGACCTTGGCCCGGAACAACGACGCGGAACCTGACCAGCCCACCCGCTCCGCCAGCGTCGCGGCCGGCATCGTCGGCGTCTTCACCAAAAGCTCCCGCACCCTGGGAGCAAACGCATCAAAACTCGATACCCCGGATGCCCGCTGATACTTCGGTGCCCGGTCCGACTCCAGCGCCCGGTCCACCGTTCCGCGGGAAACCCCCACGATCCTGCCGATCTCCCGCTTCGAGTGCTTGCCTGTCGAGAACAGGTGGCGTATCTCCGCCCAATCATCCAAATTGATCACCTTCCATAATGGTCGGTGGCCCTATTTTCAGTTGGCGTTCCTGGCCCTATTTTCGGCTGGCGTTAACAGCCGTGGAGTGCCAAAGCAGCCTGGTAGACCACCTCGGCCTTCAACGGAGCTCTCTTGTCTGAGTAAGCACGATTGTGGTTCTTGACCAGGTCGGCAAAGCCATCGCTGCCGCCTTCATCCTTGAAAACGCGCAGGAGCTCTTCCGTGCCGTCTTGGTGAGCATCCTCACGATTGAGTCGGCGATGAGCTGCATAGCGCGCTACAACGTTCTCTACGGCCCCATACGTCGGCCCCGTGGACCATAGCGAGTCGATGACGCACAGAGCCAGGCTATTCGGATAGCCATTGGCCGTTATCCAAGTGGCTGGGTCGCCGAAAATCGTCCGGCACGCTTCGGTCAGCCGTTCCGACTCCGCGGCGAACTCAGTCGTCATGGTCGGACTCTAGCAAGCTTCGCGCAGGAATCAGCCCCATGGCCCATCGACCCGCGCAAATACACTAAATCCCATGATCAGATTGCTTCCTGGTGCTTCCCCAGACACCACGCTCAAGATGCTAGCTACCGCAGTTAACGAGACTGCCACCGTATCGAGCGCCGGCTACGCCAGCGACCGGTACAACAGCTACGTTGAGTGGGCGTCCCGGAATGGCAATCTGCTCGCCCATTACCTGCACCCTGATGAAGTCGACGCGCTAATCACCTCACGGCGTTACTGGTCACTGCTCGCCCTTGATGTCTCTACCATCCCGTTCAGCGCCCTTGCGCAGCTGGTGGATGGCGAAGTGCAGCAGCGCGTTCGTGCCCTCGAGGAGGCTAAGCGAAGGATCGAAACCGATGTGCAGCTGTGGGACAACGGCAAGGCTGTGGCAGTCGTTCTCGATACCGGAGCGTGGCTGAAGTATTTCGATGATCCGATGAACTATGACGAATGGCGTGAACTGCTCGACGAGCGTCCCCATGTCCCCTTGGTCATCACCGTCCCAATGAAGGTTGTGGATGAGCTCGACGGCAGCAAACGGAACCGCGTCGATGCTCCAAAGGGAGGCAAGTCGATCCGCTTTCGGGCAGGGTTAGCCCTGAAGTATCTCGAAGCCCAAGGAGTCGTGCCGGGTGAGCGCGTAAAGCTCCAGGAAGGGAGCCTGGCAAGTGCGCCCCCTACTCAGACGGTCTATCTGTCAGTCCTAGAGCAGCCTCTTGACCAATCGCCTATACCAGATGGAGATCTGGAGATCATCGAGCGAGCAGGAGCAGTCGCACCGTACGTCAGCGGGATCCGGATGATTACCACCGACTACGGGATGGTCTACCGGGCGAAGCAGGCAGGCATAGCGGCCGTACGCGTCAAAGGCTACGAGGAAGAAATGACGCAGCAGACCACCCGTTAGCTTTCGCCTGAGAATTCAGCTGTCATGCTCGGGGCCTGTCCAAGTACGCGTACCCGCGCAGCTCATCGACCGTGCTCGCCTTCATGCACAGCAGTCGTCCCTGGACCCTTGCTCGGGCTGTTGGTGAGCTCGTGGAACGCGGGTCCGTGCTGGCCCGGAGTCCGGTGGTGAGTATTGTGGGTCAGCTGGCATGATTCGCCGGCCTGGAACAGTGAGTCTTCGGCATCGACGCGGATGCAGCGCACCGGCACGGACTCGACCGGCTCAATGGAAGCAATGTATGTTTCAGTACGCGTGGCCCTGACGACCTTTGCCTGCTTCCGGGCCAGCCGGAAGCATTTGGTGACATACCTCGGATTGAACGATACCCGCCAGGTCCCGCCATCTCTGGACCGAGTGTCGGCACTGTACGCCATGGTGGGGCGCTCACCCAGTGAGGACAGGAGCCGGAATACATCGCGGGAGAGCCGTTCCCTGCCGACGAAGATGATGCCGGTCTTGGCTGCACAGCCGTCGGAGTCGAGCAGGCCTTGCAGGAGAGCGATGCACTGCTCGATGGAGCCCAGGAAGTATTCCTCAGGGATGTGCTTGTCGCGCCAGCACGACAGCTGGCGGAGCGCCCTAGCCTGTTCGCCGCCCATGTTAGCGCCGAAGCCGGTTTTGTCCGAGAAGGTCATGCGGTTGGCGGCGCCCTTCTTCGTACCGACCGGGCGGACGGTCACGCCGATGTCAGTCATGTTGGCAGTGAACGCTTCCAGGTCCTCATCCCCGACGGTGATGTTGCAGCCAGCGGTACTCCCGTCACCCAACCAGTAGCCGAGCAGGTAGGGATCCATGGGCAGATCGCGCTCGGGGCGCTCCTGCGGACCTGGATGGGGGTGGCCCAGCGCTTTGCCTTGTGCTCGTACATCTGGCGGGAAGTCCATACCCGGTTGTACTGCTTTGGCCAACCGGAGGGCTTGGCCTTCCACAAGTGGCCGTCGGAAGCGATGACGGAGGTTCCATCCAAGAAGGTGACGCGGAAGCAGTCGCGGCCCACTTGGACAGAAAATGCTTCGGCCACCGTCACCGGCCTGCCGGTGGTGCCGTAAATCATGTCCCCCGCCTGCAGCTCGCCCATCGTTGTCCAGCCGTCCGGCGTGGGGATGGGCGTGTGCACAGCCAGGGCCTCATTGGCGATATGAATGGACGCCCATCGGAAAATGTTAACCATTCGGCGACCCAACCCAGGACCTCATAGCCCAGCGTGTTGTCGGGAAGCAGCCAGTTGCCCTGCTCGTCCTTCTGCCATATCGGGCCAATGTTGGACGGCGGAAAGTGGACTGCGGCATATTCATCTGACGGTTCAAGTTCGGCAAGCTCCTATTCGTTCAAATGAAACTTAGCCGCGACCCCCGACAAAGAGTCGTTAGAAGCCTTGAGCACCTAGGCCCACCCTTTCAAACGGGCATACGTCAGGCCTTCTGGACCCCCAGCTGCTGCCGGTAAGTGTCGATGGCAACCAACGATGCGGAAGTCTCGGCTTCTTTAGGACCTTCGAGTTGAATGGGCATGCGCGCAACTCCCCATCTCCTTGGCTTCCTGCTCGGCTTTGGCTGCCGCCCCTCGACGCGGGCGTGGCGTCATGCCCGCTGCTCGGGTGGCCAGGTCGATGAGCGAACCGTCCGTGTTCGTGATGTCGCAATGCCCTGCTTGAGAGCTGTCCTGGTTACTTTTTGCAGCCGCTCAGGAGAAACGCTTCCGGACTTGTGAAGCTGACGGCGCGCAGTGGACGAGCCCTTCAAGGAAGGGGTCTCCGGCCAAGTCTTTTGATTTGTCAAGCTTTGTCAACAGTAAAAAACCAAAAAGCCTGTGACCTGCGGAAACACTGTGCCCGAGGTGGGACTCGAACCCACACACCTTTCGATACCGCATTTTGAGTGCGGCGCGTCTGCCAATTCCGCCACTCGGGCGCGGAATACGCTGTGCAAACCGGTACGCCCACAGCTGATTGTGAGCAACGCGATCGCTTCACGTACGCGGAATTACTCTACATGCAGATAGGCTGAATTCCAGAATCGCGCCGCTGACGCCGCAATAGACCATGCAGATCAATCTACGGCCGCGGGCGCACCTAAGATGGTGATGTTCCCGCCGTACCTTTCCAAGGAGATCCCGTGACTGAACAAACGGAGTCAAAACCCACGTCCCAGCCGGCGCGCCGCGTCATTGTGGCCGAGGATGAAACCCTCATCCGACTCGACATCATCGAGATCCTGCGCGGCGAAGGCTATGACGTGGTAGGCGAAGCAGACAACGGCGAGAAGGCCGTGCAGCTCGCCGAGGAACTCAAGCCCGACCTCGTCCTGATGGACGTCAAGATGCCGATTATGGATGGCATCACCGCAGCCGAGAAGATCGTCAAGGCCCGCATCGCCCCCGTGGTCCTTTTGACGGCTTTCAGCCAGAAGGAACTTGTGGAGCGCGCCCGCGACGCCGGTGCCATGGCCTACGTGGTCAAGCCCTTCACCCCTGCGGACCTCATCCCGGCACTGGAAATCGCGCTCTCCCGCCACGAGGAAATCAAGGCCCTCGAAAGCGAAGTGTCGGACCTCCAGGAGCAGTTCGCCACGCGCAAGCTCGTCGAGCGCGCCAAGAGCCTGCTGACCACCAAGATGGGCCTGACGGAGCCGGAGGCTTTCCGCTGGATCCAGAAGACCTCCATGGACCGCCGCCTCAGCATGCGCGAAGTCGCCGAGACCATCATCAACCAGGTCAACTAGCACAAGAGGCGACACCGGGGATTTCGAAAAGCTCAATCACCGGAAAGCTCAATCACCCGGAGACCAAAGAAAAGGACCCCTGCCAGCCGGCAGGGGTCCTTCCTTTTAGGTTGCTATGCCGTCGGCCAGGGACCGAGCTTTTCCCTGGGCGCACCAGCTTCGCCGCCTAGGCTTCCGGCGTCGCCCAGGTCTCCGACCCGGTGAACCTTCAACATGTTCGTGGAACCGGCCTTTCCGGGAGGCGAACCGGCGGCTATGACCACCAGGTCGCCGTCGTCCACTACTTTCAATTCCAGCAGGCTGCGGTCAACCTGCGCGGTCATCTCGTCAGTATGGCCCACCATGGGAACCAGCACCGGCTGGATGCCCCAGGTCAGCGCCAGCTGGTTCCACACGTGCTCCAACGGAGTGAACGCGAATACCGGCCTGACGGGGCGCAGACGCGACAGGCGGCGCGCGGAGTCGCCGGACTGGGTGAAGGTACAGATGTACTTTGCATCCAGCTGGTCAGCGATTTCGACGGCGGCGCGGGTGATGGCGCCACCACGGGTCTTGGGCTTGGTGCCCAGCGGCGGAACGCGTTCCAGGCCATGGACCTCAGTGGATTCAATGATCCTTGCCATGACCTTGACGGTCTCGATCGGGTACTTACCCACGCTGGTCTCGCCGGAGAGCATAACGGCGTCTGCACCGTCAAGAACGGCGTTGGCGCAGTCGGAGGCCTCCGCACGGGTGGGGCGCGGGTTGTCGATCATGGATTCGAGGACCTGCGTGGCCACGATGACCGGCTTCGCCCAGCGGCGTGCCAGTTCGATGGCGCGCTTCTGCACGATCGGCACTTCCTCGAGCGGAAGTTCCACACCGAGGTCGCCACGGGCCACCATGATGGCGTCGAAGGCGTCGATGATTTCGTGCAGCTGGTCCACTGCCTGCGGCTTTTCGATCTTGGCGATGACCGGCACACGGCGGCCTTCTTCGTCCATGATCTCGTGCACGCGGGTGATGTCGGAGGCGTCACGCACGAACGACAGCGCAACCATGTCTACGCCGCGGCGCATGGCCCAGCGCAGATCGTCCTCGTCTTTTTCGCTCAGCGCCGGCACGTTGACCGCAACGCCGGGAAGGTTGATGCCCTTGTTGTTGGACACCATCCCGCCGACGGTTACCTCTGTAACGACCTTGACGTCGTCGACCTCAATCGCCCGCAGGGCAACCTTGCCGTCGTCGATCAGCAGGGCATCCCCCACGTTGACATCCTCGGTGAGGCTCTTCAGCGTCGTGGAGCAGATGTCCTTGGTGCCCGGAACGTCCTCGGTGGTGATGGTGAAGATGTCACCCTCGGCCAGGGCGTGGGGGCCGTCCACAAAGCGCCCAAGACGGATCTTGGGGCCCTGCAGGTCAGCCATGACTGCCACAGGCTTGCTCAGCTGGGCTGCTGCCTTGCGGACATTCTCGTACGTGTTGTCGTGCACGGTGTAGTCACCATGACTCATGTTCATCCGGGCAACATCCACACCGGCTTCCAACACCGCGAGGGTGTTCTCAAAGCTGGCAATTGCCGGGCCAAAAGTGGCCACAATCTTAGCGCGTCTCATATACCTACCCTAGTAGTGTCCTGCATTGGTTAAGTTGTTGTGGAGGTTAATCCGCGGCGAACTGACGGCTGTCAGAGAACCGCGATGGCCCGGTCCGTCGGAGCCACCGGCGCCGGCAGGATGGTGCTGCCCATGAGGAACTTGTCCACGGCGGCGGCACAGGCCCGGCCTTCAGCGATGGCCCATACGATAAGCGACTGCCCGCGTCCGGCGTCGCCGGCCACGAAGATGCCCTCCGTGTTGGTCATGTAGTACCCGTCGCGGGTCACGTTGCCGCGCCCGTCGAATTCGGCGCTGACCTGCTCGGTGATGCCCGCAGGCTCGGCTCCAGTGAAGCCCAGCGACAGGAAGACCAGGTCCGCCGGGATGATCCGTTCGGTGCCGGCCTTCGGGAGGCGCTTGCCGTCAACGAATTCCGTTTCGGCGACCTTGACGCCGGTGAGCTTGCCGTTCTCGCCGACAAACTCCACGGTGGAGGCGAGGTACGTGCGTTCGCCGCCTTCCTCATGGGCGCTGGCCATTTCGAACAGGGTGGGGAACGTGGGCCAGGGCTGGTGCCCGGCGCGTTCCGCCGGCGGCTGTTTGCCGATGGCCAGGGTGGTCACGGATGCGGCTCCATGGCGGTGCGCGGTACCGAGGCAGTCAGCACCGGTATCGCCGCCGCCCAGGATCACCACGTGCTTGCCCTTGGCATGGATCTGGTTCTCCACCGTTTCCCCCGCGACAACACGGTTGGCCGGGACCAGGTAATCCATGGCAAAGTGCACGCCGTCAAAGTCACGGCCCGGGATGGGCAGGTCACGCGGCACGGTGGCGCCGGTGGCAATCACAACGGCGTCATACCGGCGGCGCAGCTGCTCCCACGTCACGTCAGTGCCCACAGCAACTCCGGTGCGGAAGCGGGTGCCTTCCGTCTTCATCTGCTCGATGCGGCGGTCCACCTGCTCCTTCTCCATCTTGAAGTCGGGGATGCCGTAGCGGAGGAGCCCGCCAATCTTGTCGTCACGTTCGTACACCGCCACGGTGTGGCCAACCCTCGTCAGCTGCTGCGCCACGGCCAAGCCAGCAGGGCCGGAGCCGACGACGGCAACGGTCTTGCCGGTCAGGCGCGTCGGAGGCAGCGGGTTGACCCAGCCGCTGTCCCAAGCTTCGTCGATGATGGACACTTCAACCTGCTTGATGGTGACTGCGGGCTGGTTGATTCCCAGCACACAGGACGCCTCGCACGGCGCCGGGCAAAGCCGGCCGGTCCACTCGGGGAAGTTGTTGGTGGCGTGCAGCCGCTCAATCGCTTCCTCGCCCTTGTCCCGCCACGCGAGGTCGTTCCACTCGGGGATGAGGTTGCCCAGCGGGCAGCCCTGGTGGCAGAACGGCACGCCGCAGTCCATGCAGCGGCCGGCCTGGGCCTTCAGGACACCCTTTTCCTGGGCCTCATAGACTTCCTTCCAGTCCATGATGCGGACCGGAACGGGGCGGCGCGGCTGCGTTTCACGCTGGCGTACTTTAAGAAATCCGCGTGGATCAGCCACCGGTCACCTCCAGGATTCGAGCCCATACTTCTTCGCCATCAGGGTCAAGGCCCTCTTCGATGGCGTCCAGCCGGGTTTGCAGGACTGCCGCGTAATCGCGCGGCAGCACTTTGGTAATGCGGGCAGCAGTATCGTCGAAGTTCTCCAGCAACCGCGCCGCGTGGAGCGATTCCGTTTCCTCGACATGCTTCACCAGCAGGCCGTGGACAATGTCCCGGTCCTCGGCGTCGAGTTCAACGAGCTGGAGTTCGCCGGACTGCAGGGCGTCCTTGTTGACCTGCGTGGTCTGCAGGTCCAGCACATAGGCGGTGCCGCCGGACATTCCGGCGCCGAAGTTGCGTCCGGTGCGGCCGATGATCAGCGTCTGCCCGCCGGTCATGTACTCGCAGCCGTGGTCGCCGATGCCTTCAACAACTGCGGTGGCCCCGGAGTTGCGGACCAGGAAGCGCTCGCCCACCTGGCCGCGCAGGAACATCTCGCCGCTGGTGGCGCCGTAGCCGATCACGTTACCGGCAATGACGTTGCTTTCGGCCTTGAACACGTTGGTGCGGTCCGGCCGGACAATGATCCGCCCGCCGGAAAGGCCCTTGCCCACGTAGTCGTTCGAGTCACCGAAGAGGCGCAGCGTGATGCCGGCCGGCAGGAAGGCGCCCAGCGACTGTCCCGCGGTACCGGTCAGGGTGATGTCGATGGTGTCCGGCGCCAGCACGTCCGTGCTGAACGTCTTGGTCACCGTGTGGCCCAGCATGGTGCCCACCGAGCGGTCCGTGTTGATCACGTCCACCGCGATCTTCACCGGGCTGCGGTCAGTCAGGGCCTCCGTGGCCATGGTGATCAGCCGCTGGTCGAAGTGCTTGTCCAGCTCGTGGTTCTGCGAGGTCATGTTGCGCAGCGGAGCGTCGTCGTCGAACTCGAGCCCGTGCAGGATCGGGTCCAGGTCCAGGCCGTCGGCCTTCCAGTGGTTGATCGCTTCGCGGGCGTCCAGCACCTCGGCGTGGCCGATCGCCTCTTCGATGCTCCGGAAGCCGAGTTCCGCGAGGATCTCGCGGACTTCCTCGGCCAGGAATTCGAAGAAGTTGACCACAAATTCGGGCTTGCCGGTGAAGCGGGCCCGCAGTTCAGGGTTCTGCGTTGCGACGCCCACCGGGCAGGTGTCCAGGTGGCAGACACGCATCATGATGCAGCCTTCCACCACCAGCGGGGCGGTGGCGAAACCGAATTCCTCGCCGCCGAGCAGCGCGGCGATAACAACGTCGCGGCCGGTCTTGAGCTGGCCGTCCACTTGGACCACCACACGGTCGCGCAGGCCGTTGAGCATCAGCGTCTGCTGGGTCTCAGCGAGCCCCAGCTCCCACGGCACACCCGCGTGCTTGAGCGAGTTCAGCGGGGACGCGCCGGTTCCGCCGTCGTGGCCGGAGACCAGTACGACGTCGGCCTTCGCTTTGGTGACACCCGACGCCACAGTGCCGATCCCCACTTCGGAGACGAGCTTGACGTGCACCCGGGCCGAGGGGTTGGCGCGCTTCGCATCGTAGATGAGCTGCGCGAGGTCCTCGATGGAGTAGATGTCGTGGTGCGGGGGCGGTGAAATCAGGCCGACGCCGGGCGTCGAGTGGCGCGTCCGGGCAACCCAGGGGTACACCTTCTGCGCCATCAGCTGGCCGCCTTCGCCGGGCTTGGCACCCTGGGCCATCTTGATCTGGATGTCGTCAGCGTTGGTCAGGTACAGGCTGGTGACGCCGAACCGCCCCGACGCGATCTGCTTGACAGCAGAGCGGCGCTTCGGATCCAGCAGGCGGTCCACGTCCTCGCCGCCTTCACCGGTGTTGGACTTTCCGCCCAGCTGGTTCATGGCGATCGCGAGGGTCTCGTGGGCTTCCTTCGAGATGGACCCGTAGCTCATGGCGCCGGTGGAGAAGCGCTTCACAACGCTGGAGACGGGCTCCACTTCCTCCAACGGAACAGCGGGACGGTCGTTCTTGAACTTGAGCAGCCCGCGCAGGGTCATCAGGTTCTCGGACTGGTCATCCACGCCCTTGGTGTACGCCTTGAAAATGTCGTAGCGGCGCTCACGTGTGGCGTGCTGGAGGCGGAAGACGGTCTCCGGGTTGAACAGGTGCGGCTCGCCGTCGCGGCGCCACTGGTATTCGCCGCCGCCCAGGAGCGGGCGGTGCGGCAGTTCGATGCCGCCTTCGGGGTAGGCCATCTGGTGCCGCGCCGAAACTTCGGCGGCGATGACGTCCAGGCCCACGCCGCCCAGCTGGGAGTGAGTGCCGGCGAAGAACTCGTCCACCAGTTCCTGGCCGAGGCCCAGGGCCTCGAACGTCTGCGCACCCGTGTAGGACGCAACTGTGGAGATGCCCATCTTGGACATGATCTTGAGGACACCTTTGCCGAGGCCCTTGATCAGGTTGTAGACGCCGTCCTGCGGGGTGACCCCAACAACGTCACCGGCGGTGATGAGCTGCTCCACGGATTCCATGGCGAGGTACGGGTTCACGGCGGAGGCGCCGTAGCCGATCAGGACAGCCACGTGGTGCGTCTCGCGGACGTCGCCGGCCTCGACCACCAGGGCGGTCTTGGTGCGGTTGGCGCTGCGCAGCAGGTGGTGGTGCACGGCGCTGACCAGGAGCAGCGAAGGAATCGGCGCCCACTGCGCGTTCGAGTCGCGGTCGGACAGCACAACGTACTGCACGCCGCGGTTGATCGCGCCGGACACCTGCTCGCAGATCTCGGTGAGCCGGGCACGCAGCGCGTTCTCGCCGCCTTCGGGGCGGTAGAGCCCACGGACCTTCATGGCCACGCGGTCGCCGTCGGGCGTTTCGATGTTGGCGATCTTGGCGAGTTGGTCGTTGTTGATCACGGGGAACGGCAGCATGACCTGCGGCTGGCGGACCTGCTTGGTGTCCAGCAGGTTGCCGTTCGGGCCGATGGCGCAGGTCAGCGACGTGACCAGCTCTTCACGGATGGCGTCCAGCGGTGGGTTGGTGACCTGCGCGAAGGACTGCACAAAGTAGTCGAACAGCAGCCGGGGACGCTTGGACAGCACTGCGATCGGGGTGTCCGAACCCATGGCACCCAGCGGCTCGGCGCCGGTGCGGGCCATCGGGCCGAGCAGGATCTTGAGCTCTTCGGTGGTGTACCCGAAGGTCCGCTGGCGGATGTTGACGGACGCGGCCGTGTGGACCACGTGCTCGCGCTCGGGGAGGTCCTTGAGATCAATCAGGTTGTCCTTGACCCACTCGGCCCAGGGGTTCGCGGCAGCGACCTCGGCCTTGACCTCTTCATCGTCGATGATGCGGCCAGCGTCGGTGTCCACGAGGAACATTTTGCCCGGCGAAACCCGGCCCTTCTTGACCACCTTGGAGGGTTCGACGTCGATCACGCCCACCTCGGAGGCGAAGATGATCAGCCCGTCTTCGGTGATCCAGTAGCGTCCGGGGCGCAGGCCGTTGCGGTCCAGGGTGGCGCCGACGAGGTTGCCGTCGGTGAAGGAGACGGCGGCGGGGCCGTCCCACGGTTCCATGAGCAGGGAGTGGTATTCGTAGAACGCCCGCCGTGCCGGATCCATGGTGGCGTGGTTTTCCCAGGCCTCGGGGATCATCATCATGATCGAGTGCGTGATGGGGCGGCCGGAGAGCCAGAGCAGCTCGGCGACTTCGTCGAAGGACGCGGAGTCTGACGCACCGGGGGTGCAGATGGGGTACAGCTCTTCCGGGGAGTCACCCAGAAGCGGGTTGGCGAGCTGGGACTGGCGGGCGCGCATCCAGTTCCGGTTGCCCTTGACGGTGTTGATTTCACCGTTGTGGGCGATGGTGCGGAACGGCTGGGCCAGCGGCCAGGACGGGAACGTGTTGGTGGAGAAGCGCGAGTGGACGATCGCCAGCTTGGTCTTGAAACGCTTGTCCGAAAGATCGGGGTAGAACGGCTCCAGCTGGGCCGTGGTGAGCATGCCCTTGTAGACGATGGTGCGCGAGGACAGCGACGGGAAGTACACGCCGAACTTGTTCTGGGCACGCTTGCGGATCCGCCAGGCGCGTGAGTCGAGCTCGTTGCGGTCCAGTTCCTCGCCGGTGGCCGAGGCAAGGAAGGGCTGTGAGAAGTAGGGCATGCAGGCGCGGGCCATGGCGCCCACGAGGTCTGCGACGATGGGCACTTCGCGCCAGCCGAGCACAGTCAGGCCTTCATCGGCGGCAAGGCCTTCGATGCCGGCCTTGGCGGCGTCGGCTTCGCGCTGCTCGGCAGGGAGGAAGGCGGTACCGGCAACAAACTGGCCCGGTGCGGGGAGCTCGAATTCAGTGACGGCGCGGAAGAACTCGTCCGGGATCTGCATCAGCAGGCCGGCACCGTCACCGGTTCCCTCGTCGGCGCCCACAGCACCGCGGTGCTCCAGGTTGCGGAGCGCGGTCAGGGCCGCGTCGACAATGTCGTAGCCGGGCTCGCCGCGGAGCGTGGCGATGATCGCCAGGCCACAGGCGTCTTTTTCGTTCTCTGGGTTGTACAGACCCCGGGCCTCGGGCAGCGCGGCAAAGCGCTTGAACGGGGAGACGGGGCCCTGCGATCCTATTTTTTCGGACCAACGTGGGCTATGAAGATGGGTCATTGAAGACGTCCTTCCTCGAGATCGTGCGTATGGAAGGGACACCGTTGGCCCGCCTTGTAAGCGCCGATGTGATGGGCACAACAAAGTGTTATTTACTGGAAATTGTAGGCCAGACCGGTCTGCTGAACGAAGAGTTACGCAGGCCCGTGACCCGGACTTGACCGGCCAGCTGCTGTCTGCTGGCCGGATGGGCCCTGTTGCCACGACGCTGTGGTGTGTGGGCGCTCCGAGTGTTGACTCTGCTACCCTGCCGTGCTGGCGTACTACTTGTTCGTGCCAGCCTCCGGCGCGGATTCCGTTGCCTTGTGGCGGGAACTTCCGGTTACCGGCGACTCCGTTACGGGCTTGTCGCCGTCCCGGAATGCCGGTTCCTCTTCCGTTGGGGTGGAAGGGATCCGGGCACCATTTTGGTTATTTGGGAGATTATCACGCGATTCACTATCCGAGACAGAAGAGTCCGCATCGCGGACCGGTGCCTTTTCTTCTCCCGAAGCGTCAATGGCATCGTCTGCACCCGGCTCGCGGCCCGCCAGGAAGGGAGTGTCCGGTTCCGGGCGGCCCTTCAATCCCAGGAGGACGAACACGATGAGTGCTGCCACAAAGACAAAGATGCTGGTCCAGACGTTGAGCCTGGTGGTGATCCCGAACAGGTTGATCTGTTCGGCGTCGTCGATCCGCATTGCTTCGATCCAGACCCGGCCCAGCGTGTAATACATGGCGTAGAGCCAGAAGAGCCGGGCGCGGCGGAAGTGGAATCGGCGGTCCAGGGCCAGCAGGATGAGCACGCCGGCGATGTTCCAGATCGACTCATACAGGAACGTGGGGTGGAAGAGCGTATCCACCGGCATGCCGGCCGGGAAGTTGGGGTTGTCCGCATCAATCTGCAGGCCCCACGGCAGGGTGGTGGGCCCGCCGAAGAGCTCCTGGTTGAAGTAGTTACCCCAGCGGCCAACGGCCTGCGCCAACAGCAGTCCGGGCGCCGCGGCGTCCAGGAAGGCGGTGAGTTTCACACCGGACCGGCGGCAGCCGATCCAGGCGCCCAGGACGCCCAGAACCACGGCACCCCAGATGCCCAGTCCGCCACGCTGGATCTGCGGGATGAGCCACAGGTCCCCGGTCCCGTCGAAGCCGGGCCCGAAGTAGGCGTCCGGGGACGAAACCACGTGGTAAAGCCGGCCGCCGATGATGCCGAAGGGAATCGCCCAGATGACGATGTCCCAGACGCTGCCTTCGGGCGCGCCGCGGCGGGCCCACCTGACGGACGTGAGCCACAGGCCCACGATGATCCCGGCGAGGATGCACAGGGCATAGGCGTGGATCCGCAGAGTCCCCCACGGCAGCGGGATGTCGAAGCCGGACCAGTCCGGGCTGGGGATGCTGGCCGGCACCAGGGCGGCGGCCTGAAGGAGGATCTGCATGGTGGTTAGGCTTCTTCCCTGACGAGTCCTGCGCTCAGGTCCCGGGTGAGGTCTGCGACGGCGGGGACTCCCCCGTCACGGATGGCGGCAACAAGCGCGGTGCCAACGATGACACCGTCTGCGTACGCTGCGATCTCGCGGACGTGGCTGGCGTTGGAGACACCGAGTCCCACGCAGACGCGTTCGGCACCGGCGGCGTGCGTGTCCGCAACGAGCTTCTCCGCGCTGCTGCTGACAGCCTGGCGGGTACCCGTCACGCCCATGATGGAGACGGCATACACAAAGCCGCGGCTTGCCTTGACCGTCATGGCCAGGCGCTCCGGGGTGGAGGACGGCGCCACGAGGAACACGCGGTCCAGTCCGTACTTGTCCGAGGCGGCGAACCATTCCGATGCTTCGTCCGGGATGAGGTCAGGCGTGATGAGCCCTGCTCCCCCGGCCTCGGCCAGCCGGCGGGAGAACTCGTCCACACCCATCCGGACCACGGGGTTCCAGTAGGTCATCACCAGCACGGCGACGTCGGTGGCTGCGGTGATGCCGGCGACAACGTCAAAGACGCTCTCGACCCGGAATCCGTTGGCGATCGCCTCGGTGGTGGCGGCCTGGATGACGGGGCCGTCCATGACCGGATCCGAGTAGGGAATGCCGATTTCGATCAGGTCGGCACCGTTCTTCGCCATGGCGATGCCGGCGTCAATGGTGGCCTGGACGTCCGGGTACCCGGCAGGCAGGTAGCACACGAGCGCTGAGCGCCCGGCGTCCCGCGCACGGTCGATGGCGGCGGCGGACTTGCTGGCCGTCTGTTCAGTCATCAGTTCTGGTCCTCGTTGTTGTCCGCTGCCCTGTCGGCAGGGCCCTTGGGCTTGCGGGTGGACAGGTTGGTGCCCTTGACCTTGCCCTCCTCGTCGAGCATGTCGAACCATTCCGCGGCGGTTTCCACGTCCTTGTCGCCGCGGCCGGAAAGGTTCACAATGATCACCGTTTCGGACGGGTCGGCACTGCCTTCGGTGAGGCGCTTCCCGACCTTGATGGCACCTGCGAGGGCGTGTGAGGATTCGATGGCGGGGATGATCCCCTCCGTCCGGCACAGCAGCTTGAACGCATCCATTGCTTCGCTGTCGGTGATGGGTTCGTAGCTGACGCGGCCGATATCGGCCAGGTACGCGTGCTCCGGGCCAACGCCCGGGTAGTCCAGGCCTGCGGAAATCGAGTGCGACTCGATGGTCTGCCCGTCGTTGTCCTGCATGAGATAGGAACGTGCGCCGTGCAGGACGCCCGGCTTGCCGAGGGTGATGGTGGCTGCGTGCCGGCCGGTTTCCACGCCGTCGCCGCCGGCTTCAAAACCGTAGATCTTCACGGACGGATCATCCAGGAATCCATGGAAGATGCCGATCGCGTTGGAACCGCCGCCGATGCAGGCGCAGACGGCGTCGGGCAGTTTGCCGGTCTGCTCCAGGATCTGGGCGCGGGCTTCCTCGCCGATGACCTCGTGGAAGAAGCGGACCATGGCCGGGAACGGGTGCGCCCCGGCGGCGGTGCCCAGCAGGTAGTGGGTGTTGTCGACGTTGCTGACCCAGTCCCGGAGGGCGTCGTTGATGGCGTCCTTGAGGGTCTGGGAACCGTTCACTACGGGCACCACGGTGGCGCCGAGCAGCTGCATCCGGGCGACGTTCAGTGCCTGACGGCGGCAGTCTTCGGCGCCCATGTAGACAACGCATTCCAGGCCGAGGAGCGCGGCGGCGGTGGCGCTGGCAACACCGTGCTGCCCGGCGCCGGTCTCGGCGATGACGCGGGTTTTCCCCATGCGCTTGGCCAGCAGGGCCTGGCCCAGGACGTTGTTGATCTTGTGGGATCCGGTGTGGTTGAGGTCCTCGCGCTTGAGGAAAATCCGGGCGCCGCCGGCGTGCTCGGAGAACCGCTTGGCTTCGGTCAGCAGCGAGGGACGGCCGGAGTAGTTCTTGTTCAGATCGGAGAGCTGGGCCAGGAATTCGGGATCTGCCTTGGCCTTTTCAAAGGTGTCTTCGAGCTCGTCCAGGGCGGCGATCAGCGATTCAGGCATCCAACGCCCGCCGTAGCCGCCGAAGTATGGCCCCGGGGCGTGCTTCAGCGAGCCGCCCTGCAGGAAAGCGTCCGCAGCGTTGTTGTCAGCGTTGTCTGAGGATTCAGCCATCAGTCCCGTCCTGTTCAAGTTGGTCGTTCGGAAGTGTTGTGCCGCCGGCGCCAGGCCCGACGGGTGCCCGGACTAGGCCCGGGCGGCGATGGCGGCAGCGCCGGCCGCCGTGAATTCGGCGATCCGGTCACGCGGCGTTGCGTCGCTGACCAGGGCCTCGCCCACCAGGATGGCATTGGCGCCGTTGGCGGCGTAATGCGTCACGTCGTCCACGCCGCGCACACCGGATTCGGCGATGACCAGTGCTTGGGCCGGAATCAGTCCGGCGAGGGAGGCGAAAACTGAACGGTCGACGTCGAGCGTCTTCAGGTTGCGCACGTTGACGCCGATGATGCGCGCCTCAGCCGCCACTGCACGTTCGATTTCCTCTTCGGTATGCGTCTCCACGAGCACGTTCATGCCGAGTTCGCGGCTGAGGGCGCTGAACTCCCGGAGCTGGCTGTCGGAGAGCGATGCCACGATGAGCAGGATCAGGTCCGCGCCGTGGGCGCGGGCCTCCCAGATCTGGTACTCATCGAGCGTGAAATCCTTGCGGAGCAGCGGAACGTCCACGCGGGCACGGACGGCGTCCAGGTCCGCAAGGGACCCCCTGAAGCGCCGCTGTTCGGTGAGGACGCTGATCACGGCTGCGCCGCCGTCGGCATACTGCTCCGCCAGCGCTGCCGGATCCACGATGCTGGCGAGGTCTCCCTTGGACGGGCTCCGTCGCTTGATTTCCGCGATGACCTTCAGCTGGTCCCGCTGCACCGCGGTGCCGCCTAGGGCCGACCAGGCGTCCCGGGTGGGTGCCGCGGCCGCCGCCAGGTCCTTCAGTTCCGCCAGCGAAACGAAACGCTTCCGGGCCTCCATATCCTCCCAGACACCGGCATTGATGTCGTCGAGAACAGTCGCCATCAGTGGCCGGAGCTCTTCAGCTTGCTGCCTTCGACGCCGTAGCCCGCCTTGCGCATGATGTAGCCAAGAATCAGGCCGAGGACCATCACGGCTGCGCCGGCGATGAAGATGGGGGTGTTGGCGATGACAAAGGCGATGGACGCGATGAGGGCGCCGACCAGCATAACGATCACGCAGGTCCAGGCCGCGGGGCTGTTGCCGTGGCCAAGTTCCTGGCTGTGGTCAACGACGCCGGGGGCAACGGTCCGGGTGCCTGATTTCGATACGGAAGCGGGTGCTTTGCTCATGTGAATCTCCTCGGGATGAATACTGCTTACATTCTGCCATTTTTTGGCCGTGACCTGCCTATCGGCAGACGCGGCTCAGGTTCCAGCGGGCTGCTCGCGTTTGGCTGCGAGCGGGGTTCAGGTGGGATCGTCGCCGCGCGAGAGCCGGTCCCAGCTGTCGATCTCGTCCACAGGACCGGTGGCGGCCGCCGTACTGCCGGCGGGCCCCCCCGTATGTGGCTGCGTCATATTTGGTCCGCGACTTCCAGTGCCGGCCAGCGGGGATGATCAGCAACGCGGCCAGCGCCAGCAGGGCACCGGCGACGACGGCGAGGACCGGGAAGGCAGTAACAGCCACTTCCGCGTTCCCGCCGGTGACCCCGGTGGCAGCGGCGATGGAGCCCTGCGCGGCGCCCAGCGGGTCAGCCAGCACCGTGGCAGCCGCGGCAATGATGCCGACGGAGGCCAACATGATGAGGGCGGTGATGACCCACCGCGCGAACTTTCCTGCGATGGATGCTGCCAGTCCGCCCGCCAGGGCCACAACGGCCAGGGCCGTCACCGCGGTGGCGGCCTTGCTGCCCTGGACCGGCAGGGTGTTCTGGTCCCCCGCGGCCTGGCCCATTTGGTTGGCGTCCAGGCTGACGGTGATCCACGTCTGGGTGGTGGCGGCGAAGACGGCCAGCGCAAGGACGGCGATCAGCAGTACCAGTGTGGATTTCCTGGCCCAGGCCGGCGTCATTCGGCGCCCTGGCTTTCCCCGGCGATGCCGGCGTCGCTGGTGTGAGAAGTGCCAGGGAGCGATTCCGCCGCAATGTTGTGCAGCGATCCGGCGGTGTGCACGGCCCGGAGCGGAGCGGCCGCCTTGTTCACGGTCTCCAGGGCTTCTGTGGGGTTCACGGAATCCGCCACGATGCCTCCGCCGGCCTGGACGTAGGCGCGTCCTTCGCGGAGAAGGGCCGAGCGGATGGCAATGGCCATGTCCATGTCGCCGGCGAAGTCGAGGTAACCCACCACGCCGCCGTAGATGCCGCGGCGGTGCGGTTCAAGCTCGTCCAGCAGGCGCAGAGCCCGGGGCTTCGGGGCACCGGACAGGGTGCCCGCGGGGAAGGTCGCTTTCAGGACGTCGTAGGCGTTGGCGTCCGGGGACAGCTTGCCCACCACGGTGGAGACCAGGTGCATGATGTGGCTGAACCGCTCCACCTCCATGAACTGCGTGACGTCCACGGTTCCCGCTACGCAGACCTTGGACAGATCGTTGCGGGAGAGGTCCACGAGCATCAGGTGTTCGGCGCGTTCCTTCTGGTCGGCCAGCAGCTCCTCGGCGAGGGCCTTGTCTCCCTCCACCGTCTTGCCGCGGGGACGCGAGCCGGCGATGGGATGGGTGATGACTTCCTCACCGGTCACCGTCACCAGGGCTTCGGGTGAGGACCCGACGATCGAGTACTCCCGGCCGTCGGCGTCCTCAAGGCTGAAGATGTACATGTACGGGCTGGGGTTGGTGTTGCGCAGGACGCGGTACACGTCAAGGGGCGAGGCTCCGCACTCCATTTCGAAGCGGCGTGAAATCACCACCTGGAACACTTCGCCGTCCACGATGGCTTCCTTGCCGCGGTCCAGCGCGGCCAGGTAGGAGGGTTCGTCCCACCGTTCTTCGACGCTTGAGGCAAAATCGAGGGCGGCGGGTTCCAGCACGGAAACCGGCTGGGCCACGGGCGTGCTGATCGTGGTCAGGAGGGCCTTGACCCGTGCCACGGCATCTTCCCAGGCCTCGTCCACGCGGTCGGAGCTGCCATCGAAGTTGATGGCGTTCGCGATCAGCAGCACTGTGCCGTCATGGTTGTCGTGCACTGCCATGTCCGTCACCAGATTCAGTGCCATCTCGGGCAGGTGAAGGTCATCCTCCGGTGGGCTGGTCAGCCGTTCCCAGTGGCGGACCGTCTCCCAGCCCAGGAAGCCGACGAGGCCGGAGGTGAACGGCGGCAGTCCGTCAAACCTGCTCGTCCGCAGTGCTTCGATGGTGTCGCGGATGGCGTCCACGGGATTGCCGTCCAGGGGCACGCCGGCAGGGGGCTGGCCCAGCCAGTGCGCCTGGCCGTCCTTGGTGGTCAGGGTTGCCCGGGACTTCGCGCCAATAAAGGAGTACCGCGACCACGTGCCGCCCACCGCCGCGGACTCCATCAGGAACGTGCCGGGCTGGCCCTGGGCCAGCTTCCGGTAGAGGCCGATAGGGGTCTCCGCGTCCGCCAGCACTTTGAGCGTGACGGGGATGACCCGGCTGCTGCCGGCGAGTTCGCGGAACTCCTCGAGGCCCGGGCTGATGATTCCAAGGTCCTGCATGGCTATGCTTCGCCGCCTGTTCTTGTGTGTCGCCTCGTGAATGTCGCCGGGTGTGGAACGGCGCCAGTCTTATGCTGCCAAAAGTGTGTGCCTGCGGGCAGAACATCCGCCCCGGGGCCGTGGGTCAGACTGCCTCGCCGGTCTGGACATCCAGGTCCCTGCCCTCGAAGCAGGTCCGGGTGCCGGTGTGGCACGCGGCGCCGACTTGGTCCACGCGGATCAGGAGGGCATCGCCGTCGCAGTCCAGGGCAACCGATTTGACCCACTGGACGTGGCCGGAGGTGTCCCCCTTGCGCCAGTATTCCTGGCGGGAGCGGGAGTAGAAGGTGACCCGGCCGCTGGTCATGGTGCGGTGCAGGGCTTCATCGTCCATCCAGCCCAGCATCAGCACTTCTTGGGTGTCGAACTGCTGGACCACCGCGGCAACCAGCCCGGCGCCGTCACGCTTCAGCGCGGCGGCGACTTCGGGCGCAAGCGGGCTTGTGGCGGCGGCCGGGACAATTACGGGGGCGGAGGCGGGCTGCTCAGACATCAGACCAAGTCTAGTGCCTCATCAGCGGCCCCCGAATATGCACCAACGGGCATACAAACAGTGTGTGAACAAGGGCACCTATCGGCTGGCGGTTCTGCTGCCCAACTTCGCTGCTCTCGTGCTAGTTTCACAAGTGATGCATTTCGTCGAACCGTCCCGAGAAGTCCTGGCCGAAACCCTGCTGGCGGCCGGCCCTGATGCCCCCACCCTCTGCAGAGGCTGGCGCACCAGGGACCTTGCCGCGCACCTTTACCTTCGCGAACGCAAGGCCGCCGTAGGGCTTGGCCTCATCATCAAGCGGCTGTCCAAGGCTTCGGACAAGGCCACCGCCAAGCTCGCGGCGAAGCTGAAAACCGCTGACGACTACACCGGCCTCGTGAACACCTTCCGTGGTGGCCCGCCGGCGCTGTCTCCCATGAACATCAAGGCCTTGGACGAGAGCTCCAACCTGATCGAATATTTCGTCCACACCGAGGACATCCGCCGGGCCGTGGACCGCTGGGCGCCGCGGGCCCTCGACGAGGCCTACTCGGACGCCCTCTGGGACGAACTGATCAAACGGGCAGCCATCCTTTACCGTGGCGTCGACCTTGGCATTGTGCTGGTGCGCCCGTCCGGGCCGCGGCACGTCGCCAAGCGGGCACCGGTTTCGGTGGCGATCGTTGGTGAGCCGGGCGAACTGCTGATGCACGCCCACGGCCGGACCCGCCACGCCCTGGTCACGTTCGAAGGCCAGCCCGACGCCGTCGCCCTGCTCCAGTCGGCTGAAGTCGGCCTGTAGCGAACACCGCTTTTACAAAGAACGCGGGGCCCCTTGAAGGGGCCCCGCGTTCTTTTGCGTTGGGGACTAGCGGACCTCGAAACCTGCGTCGCGGATTGCCTGCTTGACCTGGGACATCATGTTGTCGGGGCCCCAGTGGAAGATCGAGGCTGCCAGCACGGCGTCCGCACCGGCGGTCACGGCCGGCGGGAAATGAGCCGGTTCCCCGGCCCCGCCTGAGGCGATGATCGGCACTTTCACGGCTGCCCGGACCAGCCGGATCAGTTCCAGGTCGAAGCCGTCCTTGGTGCCGTCGGCATCGATGGAGTTGAGCAGGATTTCGCCGATGCCGCGGTCGGCAGCTTCCCTGGCCCACTCGATGGCGTCGATCCCGGTACCGGTGCGGCCGCCATGGGTGGTCACTTCAAAGCCCGACGGCGTGGGCTGGGACCCGGGGCGGGTCCGGCGGGCGTCCACGGACAGGACCAGCACCTGCGAACCGAAATGCCGGCTGATTTCGTTGATGACGTCCGGCCGGGCAACGGCGGCCGTGTTGATCGAAGCCTTGTCCGCGCCGAAACGCAGGAGCTTGTCCACCTCGGCAACACCGCGGACACCGCCGCCCACGGTCAGCGGGATGAAGACTTCCTCGGCCGTGCGGCGGACCACGTCGAAGGTGGTTTCGCGGTTGCCCGAGGACGCGGTGACGTCCAGGAACGTCAGTTCGTCGGCGCCCGCATTGTCGTAGCGGTGCGCCAGCTCCACCGGGTCACCCGCGTCGCGGAGCCCCTCGAAGTTGATGCCCTTCACAACGCGCCCGGCGTCGACGTCGAGGCAGGGGATGACTCGTACAGCTACAGCCATGGGGACTCCTGGAATTCTCGGGTGGGTTCTGCGGCGCGGCGTGAACCGGGCGGGACGCTCAGATACGGCAGGCGTGGATGCTGCTGACCAGGATGGCGCGGGCGCCGAGGTCGTAGAGCTCATCCATGATCCGGTTGGTTTCTTTCTTCGGAACCATGGACCGGACGGCCACCCAGTCGGAGTCGCGCAACGGTGAGACGGTGGGTGATTCCAGGCCGGGAGTCAGTGCGGCGGCCTGTTCCACGAGTTCCTTGCGGATGTCGTAATCCATCAGCACGTACTGGCGCGCCACAAGAACACCCTGCAGGCGGCGGATCAGGACTTCAATCTCCTTGGCGGTGCCGTTCGCGGCTCCACCTTCGCCGGTGCGGCGGATCAGGACCGCTTCCGATTTGAGGATCGGCTCGCCGAAGATCTCCATCCCGGCGGCCTTGAGGGTGTTGCCCGTTTCCACGACGTCGGCGATGGCGTCCGCTACGCCGAGGCGCACCGAAGACTCCACGGCACCGTCGAGCCGGACCACCTTGGCGTTGATGCCCCGCTCGGCGAGGTAGCCGCGGAGCAGTCCGTCGTAGCTGGTGGCGAGGCGTTTTCCTTCAAGCTCTTCTGCTGTGGCGAAGTCGCCCACCGGTCCGGCGAAGCGGAACGTGGACGCAGCGAAGCCCAGGGGCAGCAGTTCCTCGGCCTCCACCTCGGCGTCCAGCAGCAGATCGCGGCCGGTGATGCCGACGTCGAGCGTTCCGCGGCCGACATACACGGCGATGTCGCGGGGGCGGAGGAAGAAGAACTCGATGTCGTTGTCCGGGTCCATCATGACCAGCTCGCGTGTGTCGCGGCGCTGGCGGTAGCCCGCTTCGGACAGCATGGCGGAGGCGGCTTCGGACAGGGAGCCCTTGTTGGGGACGGCTACTCGCAGCATGGGGGTCTTTCTTGGTTGGGAGGTCTGTGGATCAGGCAAACGGGCCACGCAGGGCACGGGCGGGCATGTGTTGACCGCCGGGTGCCGCAGTGGCTACAGATGCTTGTAGACGTCTTCCAGGGTCAGGCCTTTAGCGAGCATCAGAACCTGCAGGTGGTAGAGCAGCTGGGAGATTTCCTCGGCCGTGGCCTCATCGGATTCGTACTCAGCGGCCATCCAGACTTCGGCTGCTTCCTCCACGACTTTCTTGCCAATGCCGTGGACTCCGGACTCCAATTCAGCGACGGTGCGGGAGCCTGCCGGGCGGGTGGCTGCCTTCTCACTCAGTTCAGCGAACAGCGTCTCGAAATTCTTCACGCCCTACAGCCTACTTGCTGCCGGCCCGGGGGCGCCTTTCGGGCCGCTGCATGACGGGCGCGATGTGAGCGAACACACACCGCGCCCGGCAGCTTGCTGCCATTATCGACTGCTACTTGTACTGCTTGAGGAGCACTGCGGTGGCCAGGGCTGCCGTCACTGCTTCGTGGCCCTTGTCCTCGCTGGAGCCCGGCAGGCCCGCACGGTCCAGTCCCTGCTGCTCCGTATCGCAGGTCAGCACGCCGAAGCCCACCGGCACGCCGGTGGAGACACTGACGTCCGTCAGTCCCGACGTCGCCGCCTGGCAGACGTATTCAAAGTGCGGGGTGCCGCCACGGATCACGACGCCGAGGGCCACCACTGCGTCAAAGTGCGGTGCCAGCCGCGCGGCGGCGACAGGAAGCTCGAAGGCGCCCGGAACGCGTAGTACGGTGGGTTCGCTGATGCCCGCGTCCTTGGCGGCGCGCAGGGCACCGTCCAGGAGTCCGTCCATGATCTGGGTGTGCCAGCTGGCTGCCACAATGGCCAGCCGCAACTGCGACGTTTCCGCCGGGTTGAGGGTGGTGAGGTCAATATCTGGTGCGCCGTGTCCGCTCATGCGTGAATCTGGTCCGTTCAGTTTTGGTCGTGGTCGAAGTCGTCGGCGGCGCCGCTTGGCACCGTGACAATGTGGGTGTCCAGCGTCAGCCGGTGCTCCATGCGGTCCTTTTTGGTCTGCAGGTAGCGGATGTTCTGGTCGCGGGAGGGCACCTCGGTGGGCACCATTTCCACCACCTTCACGCCGGCTTTGGCGAGCCTGTTCTTTTTGTCCGGGTTGTTGCTCAGGAGCCGGATCTCGTGGAGGCCCATCTCGGCCAGGATCTGGGCGGCCGCCTTGTAGCAGCGGGCGTCCACCGGCAGTCCCAGCTGTTCGTTGGCCTCCACGGTGTCAAAGCCCGCTTCCTGGAGGGCATAGGCCTTGATCTTGTTGGCCAGCCCGATCCCCCGGCCTTCCTGCCCGCGCAGGTACAGCAGCGTGCCGCCGAACTCGTTGATCAGCTCCAGGGCATACGCCAGCTGTTCGCCGCAGTCACAACGGTAGGAGCCGAAGACGTCGCCGGTCAGGCACTCGGAATGCAGCCTGACCAGCGGGGCAACGCCCTCCCTGGGCGGGTTGGGTGAGCTCACCGCCAGGTGCTCGGCGCCCGTGACCAGGTCTGTCCACGCCTGGGTAATGAAATCGCCAAATGCCGTGGGCAGCTGCACAATGGGACCGCCGCTCACGGGGTGGTGGGACCGGCCATTGCCGGGCGCCCCCTGATGGTGGCCGTTCTGGTGGCTGTGGTCCGATACTCCGGAAGCCGTCATCATTACTCCTCTACTTCGCCCGGGCGTCCGGCCCGGTGTCACTGTCGGCGGGTGTCCCGGCTCCTGCTTCAAGGTAGGCCACCAGATCCTCAATCGAGATCAGGGGGCACCCGTGTTCAGCAGCAAATCCCCGCAGCCCGTCGAGCCGCATCATTTCACCGTCGTCGTACACAACCTCGGCGATCACGCCCACTGGCTCCAGTCCGGCGAGCCGGCAGAGGTCCACGGCCGCTTCGGTATGGCCGGGGCGTTCACGCACTCCTCCGTTAACTGCCCGGAGCGGGAAAATATGCCCGGGCCGGGTCACGGCCGCCGGTCCGGCGCCGGGGTCGGCAAGGACGCGGGCCGTAAGTGCCCGGTCCGTGGCGGAGATTCCCGTGCTGACACCCAAGGCCGCATCGCAGGAAACGGTGTACGCCGTACCCTTCGCGTCCTCGTTCACTGCCACCATCGGCGGCAGTGCCAGGGCATCGGCGCGCTCCCCGCTCAGGGGGACGCAGATGACGCCGGAGCTGTAGCGGATGGTCCATCCCATGAGGGCAGGGGTGGCATGCTGTGCGGCGAAGATGATGTCGCCCTCGTTTTCGCGGTCCTCGTTGTCCACCACCAGGACGGGCCGGCCGGCGGCCATGGCGCGGATGGCATCTTCCACGGGGTCAAGTCCGAAGGCTGCATTGGGCACCGGGCCGGCGGACGCGGCCGGCTCCAGCCGGACGGCGGCGTTCATCGTTCGCGCCCGGTGGTTGCGCCGGTGCTGAATGCCAGCAGCCGTTCGGTGTATTTCGCGAGCACGTCCACTTCGAGGTTGACCCTGCTGCCGGTTTCCTTGGCCCCCAGGCCGGTCTCGGCCAACGTGGTGGGGATCAGCCCCACTTCGAACCAGGGCTCCGGCTCCGCGGCGGGGCTGACCACCGTGACGGTGAGCGAGACGCCGTCGATCGCGATGGAGCCCTTCTCCGCGATATAGCGGGCGAGGTTGGCCGGTACACCGAACCGGAGGCGTTCCCAGTTGCCGAGCGCCTCGCGCTCCAGCAGCTGCCCGACGCCGTCGACGTGGCCCTGGACGACGTGGCCGTCCAGCCGGCCGCCGGCGGGGACGCAGCGCTCAAGGTTCACCGAGTCACCGGCGGCAAGTTCGCCGATGGTGCTGCGGACGAGGGTTTCGCCCATCACATCAACGCTGAACTCTTTGCCCTCGATGGCGGTGGCCGTCAGGCAGACCCCGTTGACGGCGATGGACCCGCCCAGTCCGAGCCCTTCGGTGGTGCCGGGCGCGCGGAGGCGGAGCGTTGCGCTGGCATCGCCGTCCCGCTCCACGGACAGAACCTGTCCCTGTTCGGCAATAATTCCGGTAAACATCAGTAGCCTCCCATGGCTGGTTCCGCGGCAGTGCGGGATAGGTGTGGTTCAAAAGCTTCGGTTGGTTCTGGACGGAGGTGCAGCCTCAGGTCCCGGCCCAGGGTCCGGACGGCACCGCCGTCGGAGGGGTCCCAGTCCCAGTGCCGGGCATCCGCGAGGGTGGTGATTCCCAGCCCGTTGAGGGCGGGGGTTCCGGAGCCCAGCAGGGTGGGGGCAAGGTAGACAATGAGTTCGTCCACAAGCCCGGCGGCCAGGAATGAGCTGAGGATGCGTGAGCCGCCTTCGACCATGACGTGGCGGACTCCCTCCGCGTAGAGGAGCGAGAGCGCCTCCCGCGGATCCCGCGTGGCGAGGTGGAGCACGTTGCCGTCGTCACCGCGGACGGCGGCGTCTGCCGGGATGTCCCGCAGGCCCATCACGGCGCGCAGCGGCTGTTTGCCGGATGTCGCTCCGGACGCGTCGCGGGCTGTCAGCCGGGGGTTATCCACCAGCACGGTCTGCGTGCCCACGAGGATGGCGTCGATCCGCCGCCTGAGCCCGTGGTTGTCGGCGAGCGACTCCGGCGAGGAGATCCACTGGCTTGTGCCATCCTCAGCGGCGATCCGGCTGTCCAGGGTCTGGGCGATGTGCAGCGTCACGAACGGGCGCTGTGCGGCAACTCCCAGGAACCACTGACGGTTCAGCTCGAACGACTCGACCGCCGCGAGCCCGCTGCGGACCTGCACGCCGGCGTTCCGGAGGGTGGCTGCGCCGCCCGCCGCGGGGTCGTGAGGGTCGTCGACGGCGTAGACCACGTCCGTGATTCCGGCACGAATGATCGCCTGCGTGCAGGGCCCGGTGCGGCCTCTGTGGTCACAGGGTTCCAGGGTGATCACCATCGTGCAGCCGCTCAGGTCCAGCCCGGCGGCCTCAGCCTGGGTGATCGCATCGGCTTCAGCGTGGGCTGTGCCGGCGCCGCGGTGGTACCCGGTCACCAACTGGCGGCCGGCCGCATCGATCACGACGGCGCCCACCAGCGGATTCGCTCCCCGCGGGCCCTGCAGGGCTGCTTTCAGCGCTGCGTCCATGGCGGCGGTTTCGGCGGCGCTGAACGCCGTGACGTTTTCGAACCGTGTCATGGGGCAGCCACCGGTCCGGTGGCTTCGGTTCCCGGAGCATGGGAAATCCTGGCTTCAAAGAGCCATCGCAAGGGGTTCATGTGTGTTGTCGTTCCTTCCCTCTAGAACCGCGATGGCTCCGGGGGTATACGACAGCAGAAGGCTGCAGCGCATAGGGCGCCACAGATACAGCTGTACGTGCTTCTCTCATCCAGACTTTAACTGTCGGTACCGGAATTTCACCAGTTCAACCGTCCGCCGGTTCCTTCCCTGAAGGGGAAAGGACCGGCTCGCGGGTCGCGGACTATCACCGCCGGTTCGGACTTACACCGACCCCGGAGCACGTATTGTGTGTTGCTATTGTGCCATAACCACAAGGTGGCCCAGACTATTCCGCGGACGCAGCACGTAACTTTATGCTGCCGGCTTCGCGGAGCCGTCCAATGGCTGCAGCCGGGTCCTCCGCGCCGTAAACAGCCGAACCCGCCACAAAGACGTTGGCTCCTGCTTCGGCCGCCCGCAGAATGGTTTCCTCGGTGATGCCACCGTCCACCTGGAGGGCGACATTGATTCCGGAGCCGTCAATGGCTGCCCGGGCCTTGCGGATCTTGGGCAGGGTGAAGTCCAGGAACGCCTGGCCGCCGAAGCCCGGCTCCACGGTCATGATCAGGAGCATGTCCAGTTCCTCGAGCATGTCCAGGTAGGGTTCCACAGCCGTCGCAGGGCGCAGCGCCATGCCGGCCTTGGAGCCCCGGGCCCGCAGTTCGCGGGCCAGTTTGACCGGTGCAATCGAGGCCTCGGCATGGAAGGTCACGGAGGCCAGGCCTGCGTCGGCGAACCCCGGCGCCCAGCGGTCGGCGTCGGAGATCATCAGGTGGGCGTCCAGCGGAACGGGGCTGACCGCCTGGATCCGCTGGACCACGGGCAAGCCCAGGGTGAGGTTGGGAACAAAGTGGTTGTCCATCACGTCCACGTGCACGGCGTCAGCGTTGCTGATGCGCTGCAGTTCGGCTTCGAGGTTGACGAAGTCGGCGGACAGGATGCTGGGGTTGATGCAGCACTGCGGCATGGGGGAACCTTTCACGGGTCAGGCTTTCTTCCGGATGAGGGCCAGGAACATGGCATCGGTGCTGTGGATGTGCGGCCAGAGTTGCGCCGTGGAATCGTGGCCTGCGCCCAGGTTCCCGGTCAGGCTCACGCTGTCCAGCACGGCACCGGCGTCCAGCAGCTCCAAGTCATCCCGCTTCCGGAGGGCATCGCTGACCACTGCCGTGGTTTCGGCCGGGTGGGGTGAACAGGTGACATAGGCAACCACTCCGCCGGGGCGGACGGCCTCCAGCGCCGATTTCAACAGGGCACGCTGCAGCGGCCCCAGGTCCGCAAGGTCCTTGGGGGTGCGGCGCCAGCGGGACTCCGGCCTGCGGCGCAGCGCACCAAGCCCGCTGCAGGGGACGTCCACCAAGACACGGTCAAAGGATTCCGGCTGCTCAGTGCCCACGTCGCGGCCATCGCCGGTCCGGACGCGCCAGACGTCCCGGGGCACGGCGGACAGGGCCTGGCTGACGAGTTTGGCACGGTGCGGGGCCGGTTCATTCGCGAGCAGTGTGGCACCCTGGGCGTTGGCCAGAGCGCCAAGGAGGGCCGCCTTGCCTCCGGGGCCGGCGCACAGGTCCAGCCAGGTTTCGTGCGGCCGCTCTGCTCCGGGGCTTCCGGTGGGATCCAGCTCGACTGCCGCCATGGCGCGGGCCACCAGCTGGGAGCCGACGTCCTGGACACGCGTGCTGCCTTCCCGGATGGAGGCGAGGCGGCCCAGGTCTCCGCCGCTGGAGAGTGCCGAGCCTTCCACCAGTTCACCGGGGGTTGCCCCGCCCTCCAGGGCTTCATCCAGGCTGCCCAGGCCGGGCAGGGCCACGAGGTTAACCACCGGAGCTTCGTTATCGGCTTCCAGCAGGTCGTTGATTTCGGCGGCTGACCGCCCGTGGGCCACCAGGGACTGGCGCATCGCCCGAACAATCCATTCGGGGTGGGCGTACCGGAGGGACGCGATGGTGGTTTCGTCGCTTTCACCGGCAACGAGGATTTCAAGCCACTCCTCCAGGGTGTGCGCCGTGACTTTCCGCAATACTGCGTTGATCAGGGCGGAGGGTCCGGCGCCGATGACGGCGCGGGCCAGGCCCACGGTCTGATCCAGGGCGGCGTGGGCCGGGACGCGCATGGCCAGCAGCTGATGCGTGCCGATTCGCAGGGCGTCGAGAATGGCAGGGTCAAGCTGGTCCAGCGGCCGGTCAACGCAGCGGGCCAGGATGGCATCGTACGTGCCCTGGCCACGCAAGGCGCCATAGCTAAGCTCGGTGGCGAAGCCGGCGTCGCGCTTGTCCAGGCCGTGATGGCGGATGCGGGACGGGAGCACTAGGTTGGCGTAGGCGTCCTCGGCGGCTACCGCGCGCAGGACTTCAAAAGCCACCAGCCGCGCGGGGTCCGCCCGGCGGGTCCGCTGCGCAGGAGCGTTTTCGGTGAAGCTCCGCTGGGAGGGGCGGTTGCGTTCGCGGCCCTGGGCGTTCCGCTGGCTGGAATCCCGCGGCCCGCCCTTGCCCCGTCCGCTGTTGCCCCGTCCGCCGCCCGGGGCGCCGCCTCCGCTGCCGCCCGTGCCGCCTGCATTACCGCCGGATTCGCTCATTCGAAGACCACGCTTTCCAGTGTTGCCATGCCACGCGCCCAGTCAGCGGCGGCCATCATCTTTTTGCCCGAAGGCTGGATCCTCGTCAGCTCCACAGAGTGGGATCCGGTGCCCACCAGGACGCTCTTCCCGTCGAGGAATACCGCGCCGGGCCGCAGGTCGGTGTCACCTGGCCGGAGCCGGACAGGTTCGAGTTTGACGCGCTGTCCGTCCAGGGTGGTCCAGGCTCCGGGCTCGGGAGTTACGCCGCGGGCGCGCCTGCCGATCGCCAGGGCGGGCTGCTTCCAGTCGAGCCGGCCGTCATCGATGGTCAGCTTCGGGGCCAGTGAAACGTCGCCGACCTGCGGCTGTGCAGCTGCCCTCCCGGCTTCAACGGCGGACAGCGTCTGGGCAAGGAGCACGGCTCCGCTGTGGGACAGCCGCTCCAGCAGCGCTCCGGCGGTGTCCTCCGGGGCAACACCCTCGGTCAGCGTTCCGAAGACCGGGCCGGTGTCCAGACCTTCTTCCAACAGGAAGGTGACTGCCCCGGTGACGTCGTCGCCTGCCATTACGGCCCGCTGCACGGGGGCAGCGCCACGCCACGCGGGAAGCAGGGAAAAGTGCAGGTTGATCCACCCGTGCGGGGGAACATCCAGGGCGGGGCGCGGAATCAGTCCACCGTAGGCCACGATGGCGGCCACGTCCGGCTTGGTCGCGGCGATTTTCGCCGTCACGGCGTCGTCCACACGGGTGGCGTGGATGATGTCGATTCCCAGCTCGGCGGCGCGGGCGGCAACGGGCGACGGCGTCAGCACCCGTTTGCGCCCTATCGGCGCGTCGGGACGGGTCAGGACCGCAACGATTTCAAAGCCTGCCGCAATCAGTGCATCAAGGGACGGGACGGCCACGGCGGGGGTGCCGGCAAAAAGTACCCTCATGTGGTGGCGCCGCCGCCGAAGCTGGCGCCCCCGGTGCTTGTGCCCCCAAAGCTCGCGCCCCCGAAACTGGACCCGACCGTCTTGGCACGCTTCGTCGTCGTGCGTTCCGTAATGGCGTCATAGTTGGCATTGCGGATGGAACGCAGGGCCGTTTTCCGGTCCTCGCCTTCCAGCCTGTCGGTGTAGAGGATGCCGTCCAGGTGGTCCGTCTCGTGCTGGAAACAACGGGCCAGCAGGCCTTCCCCCTCCACCGCGACAGGATTCCCGTTCAGGTCAACACCGGTGGCGAGTGTGGCGCGGAAGCGGCGGACCGGGAACGCCAGGCCCGGAATGGACAGGCAACCCTCAACCTGGTCCGCCTGGAAGTCCTCGCTGTTTTCCAGGACCGGATTGATGATGTGGCCCTCCACGCCGTCGATCCGGTAGGTGAAGACCCGCTGGCTGACGCCAATCTGGGGGGCCGCGAGGCCGGCGCCGTCCACGTCCTCCATGGTTTCCGTCATGTCCGCAACCAGTCTGGCGAGCTCAGGACCGAATTCCGTCACGGGATCGGCCACTGTGCGGAGCACAGGATCACCGATAATGCGGATATTCAGAATGGCCATGTGCTGTCTTTCCTCACGGTGGGGGTTATTGGCGAACCTGTCCAGTTTAGGCGCAGGGGCACCGGTCCCGGGACTCCGGGCAGCCGGACTCCAGGCATGCGAAGTTCCGGCAGGCGTGCTCCGCTAGGCGCTGCGGACCTGTGAGGAGACGGGCGGAGCCACCGGAAGAAGCGCAGACCCGGCGGCGAGTGTATCGGCGGACAGTTCCCAGACCCGGCGCAGGGCGCAGAACTTCCACCAGTGGTGCTTGAGGACGTCGGGGTTGGCGCGGACCGGACGGACTTCGGTCTCGCCGATAGCCACCGCCAGCAGTAGCGGGTTCTCACCGTACTTCCAGGGCTCCCATTCCCCTGCCACGGCATCCACGAGGCTTTCTTCGGCCTTCATGCCGGCCACCAGTTGCATAACCACCTTGTCGTCCAGCGGCTTGACAGTGCCGTCCCGCGTGGTGCCCTTGGTCTTGTAATCAATGACGCAGATCCGGCCGTTGATTTTGGCCACGAGGTCCAGCGTCCCGGCGTAGCCCACTGACTTGTTCCAGACGGTGATTTCCGGTGCGATGGGCTCTACGCCGTAGAGGTCCCACCACTCATCGAACCGCAGGGCAAAGCCTTCCTCGCCGTTGGCCGCCAACGCCTCGCGGGTTTCCTTCATGGCGTGGGGCCGGCCCAGGGCGCGGAGCGCAACCTGCTCGCAGTAATTATGGACGCGGTCGCCGCGTTTGGCGGCCTCGTCGCGGTAGAGTTCTGCTGCTTTTGAGGCCCGGTTGACGGCTTGCCGGATTTTCGCCGGGCTGCCCAGGCAATCGGCCAGCAGCGGATCCTTCGCCAGGCTGCTGGCGCCCATGTAACCAAACCAGCCGTCCAGGCCGTGCGGCTGCTGGCCGATGACGGTGGTGATTGACGGAACGGAGAACTGTTCGGAGGTTGACCGGGCATACATGCGGCCGTATTCCGTGGCGTGGGCAAGGAGTGGATCAGTCATACAAAGACTCTTTCACAAGGGGCTGACAGAATGGCGGGCACAAAAAAGGTCCGTTTCCGCTCGGCTGAGCGGAAACGGACCAGATTCCTCGGTGGGCGATACTGGGTTCGAACCAGTGACCTCTTCGGTGTGAACGAAGCGCGCTACCACTGCGCCAATCGCCCCGATGCCTTTGAATGCTAGCCGACCGGGCGGGGTTTATGGAAATCGAGACGGGACGCCGATCGAATTACACGCCTGTAATTAGAAAAATCCCCTAGATTGCAGGGATCCAGGGGCATTGCCGCCGTTGAAGCACGTTCGATTTGGAGATTCCCTGAACCTCCTATAGAGTTCTTACTCGTTGGAACGCGAGGAAATGCCCGAAACGGCACGGATTCAGCGGCCCAAATGCGGACGTAGCTCAGCTGGTAGAGCACCACCTTGCCAAGGTGGATGTCGCGAGTTCGAATCTCGTCGTCCGCTCGCAGGACACTGTCACGGCTAAGGTTTTTCGGAATCGGAGCTTACACGGTGGGTTGGCCGAGAGGCGAGGCAGCGGCCTGCAAAGCCGTTCACACGGGTTCGAATCCCGTACCCACCTCGGTGAAAACCATGGATTCCGGTTCACGCCGGACGAAATGGGCGATTGGCGCAGCGGTAGCGCGCTTCCCTGACACGGAAGAGGTCACTGGTTCGATCCCAGTATCGCCCACCAAGCAAGGAAACTTGCTTCATGCAGTACGCCTGGCCACCGGCCAGGGTGTACTTCATACGCGGACGTAGCTCAGCTGGTAGAGCACCACCTTGCCAAGGTGGATGTCGCGAGTTCGAATCTCGTCGTCCGCTCTCTACCCCAGTAATAAATCCGAAATGGCCGGCCTTCCGGTTCCGGGCGATTGGCGCAGCGGTAGCGCGCTTCCCTGACACGGAAGAGGTCACTGGTTCGATCCCAGTATCGCCCACACACAGCAGCTCCCCGTGAGCTGCTTTTTTATTGCCCGGATACGCCGCACGGACTTTACAACATTTGTCACAGCACCTTGGCACACCCGGCAGACAGGGCTAGGATCGGTTGCGGAGGAGCGAACTGGCTCCGCGATTGAAGGGAGGTGCTCGTGGGACTGATTGACGATCTTAAGGGCAAGGCTCAGGGTCTCATCCGCGGCAACGAGCAGGCCATCAAGGACGGCATCACGAAAGCCGGCGATTTCGTCGACTCAAAGACCGGCGGTAAGTACGCCGGTCACGTGGACAAAGTCCAGGAGGGCGCTTCCAAGCTCGTTGACAAGAACGACGGAACACCCGGCGTAGCGCCTGCCACCGAGCAGACTCCGCCAGTCAACCCGGTTCCGCCGGTTGACAAGGCTCCGTAACAAGGATTTGGCCAGGGCACTGCCCTAGCACGTCAAGGGGGCGCGGGTCCCGCCGGGAGGTGGCACCCGCGCCTTTGGCGTTTAACTGACGGTCCGGCTTCCCCGGCCGATGCCTAGGACGGCTCGTGGTTCTGGCCCTCGCGGGCCAGCGCCGTCAGGCGGGACACAGCACGGAAATACTTCTTCGTGTACCCGCCGTGCATCATCTCGTCCGTGAAGAGCTTGTCGAACGGGACGCCGCTGGCCAGGATGGGCACATCCTTGTCGTACAGGCGGTCCGCCAACACAACAAACCGAAGCGCCACGGCCTGTTCGGTGATCGTCTCCACGTTGCGCCACACCACGCCGTCGATGCCGTCGATGAGCTGCCGGTAGCGGCTCGGGTGGACACCGGCCAGGTGGCCGATCAGTGAACTGAATTCGTCCTCTGCCACGGTCTTGCCGTCGAACTCAGCCCTCATCTGCGCGGCGAGCTGGCTGTTCTTCAGTGGTGCCGGGGCGGCGGGCAACCCACGGTGGCGGAAGTCCTCGCCGTCGATCCTGATGACGTCGAACTGGTCCGCCAGGACCTGGATTTCACGGGCAAAGTCGACGGCGGCAAAGCGGCCGTCGCCCAGCGAACCCGGCAGGGTGTTGGACGTGGCAGCCAGCTTCACGCCGGCGTCGGCCAGTTCACGCATCAAACGGGACATCAGCACGGTGTCACCCGGATCATCCAGCTCGAACTCATCGATGCACACCAGCTTGTAGTGGCTCAGCGCCTCGACGGTTTTGCGGAACGAAAGGGCCCCCACGAGGTTGGTGTATTCCACAAACGTACCGAAGGCCTTGGGGCCCGGGGCGGCATGCCACAGCGAGGCCAGCAGGTGGGTTTTGCCGACGCCGAATCCTCCGTCGAGATAGATCCCCGCCCTGGTAGCGACCTTCTTGGTGAAGAGCTTCTTGAACAGGCCGTCGCCGTCGCCGGCTCCAACTCCCCCGGCGAACCCTTCCAGCGCCTTGACCGCCGCCGCCTGGGACGGCTGGTTCAGGTCCGGCCGGTAGCTTGCAAAAGAGACCTGGCCGAACCGTGGGGACGGATAGAAACCTTTGAGGAGTTCATCCACCGAAACCGCCGGTGTTCGGGCGGCAAGCTGTTCGATCTGTACCAAGGTGGTCCGTTCTGCTGGTGGTTGTCCCCAGAAAGAATACCGGCAATGGCCCTGGCCTCCCCCGCGGTGGCGCCGGCCAGGGCCGCGGCGTGACGAAGGCCATATTTCCCACTGTTAACAAGGAGGCGGACAGGGCGGCCGGCCGTGGCTAGTGTTGGAGGCAGGTTTTCCTTCTACAGCATCCGCCGTGTGTCTCAGTGAAAGGCCATCACCATGTCCTACGCAGTTGAACAGAACGAGAAGTTCGCCGCCTACGCCAGCCCGGAGCGTCTGGTGTCCACCGAATGGCTCGCAGCCGCCCTCCAAGGCGGCGCCTTGGCGGACGGAAAGTTGGTGGTGGTCGAGTCCGACGAGGATGTCCTCCTTTACGAGACCGGCCATATCCCCGGATCAGTCAAAATCGACTGGCACACGGACCTTAACGATGATGTGACCCGCGATTACGTGAACGGTGAGGCGTTCTCCGCCCTGGCCGCTGCCAAGGGCATCTCCCGTGACACCACGGTGGTCATCTACGGGGACAAGTCCAACTGGTGGGCCGCCTATGCGCTCTGGGTCTTTACCCTGTTCGGCCACGAGGACGTCCGGCTGCTCGACGGCGGCCGGGACAAGTGGATCGCCGAAGGCCGTGACCTGACCACGGAGCGGACCACCCCGGCGCCCGGCGACTATCCGGTGGTGGAGCGCAACGACGCCCCCATCCGCGCGTTCAAGGAAGATGTGCTGGCACACTTCGGCAAGCCGCTCATTGACGTCCGCTCCCCCGAGGAATACACCGGCCAGCGGACCCACATGCCGGCCTACCCGGAGGAAGGTGCGCTCCGCGGCGGACACATTCCCACGGCAGCATCCATCCCCTGGGCGCGTGCCGCTGCGCCGGACGGAACGTACCGCAGCCGGGAAGAGCTCGAGGCCCTCTACCTGGGCGAGGCCGGGCTGACCGCAGGCGATGACGTGGTGGCCTACTGCCGCATCGGCGAGCGTTCCAGCCACACCTGGTTCGCGCTCAAGTACCTGCTGGGCTTTGACACTGTCCGGAACTACGACGGCTCCTGGACAGAGTGGGGCAACGCCGTCCGGGTTCCCATCGCCAAGGGTACGGAACGCGGCACGGTCCCGGCGTAAACTGGAACAGATGAGTACACATGACCTGCCTGCCGCCTTGGCGGAAATCGTGGATGACTTCCAGGCCCTGACCGAACCCGATCGGCTTCAGTTGCTGCTTGAGTTCTCGCGCGAACTGCCGGAGTTGCCTGACCGGCTGAAGGACCACCCCGAGCTCCTGGAGCAGGTGGTGGAATGCCAGTCGCCGCTGTTCCTGGCCATCGAGACGGAAAGGAACGACGCCGGACCTGCCGACGCCGTTCGGCTCTACTTCAAAGCGCCACCGGAAGCCCCCACCACGCGGGGTTTCGCCGGTGTGCTCCACGAGGGCCTCGACGGACTCAGCGCCGCTGAAATCCTGGCGGTGCCGGACGACATGCCAGAGCTGCTGGGGTTGACGCGGGCCATCACACCCTTGCGGATGCGCGGCATGACGGCGATGCTGGGACGGATCAAGCGCAAGGTCGCCGCAACGTCCCGGTCCGCGTCCTGATCCCCTGATCTCCTGACTCCGGATCGGAAACTGAACGCCTTGGGACACAAAAGTTCTTCAAACGGAACGCCGGCCACAGCCGCACTGGCTGCAGCCGGCGTTCCTTTTGTGCTGCATCCGTATGCCCACGATCCTTCAGCGGCCAGCTACGGCACGGAAGCCGCCGGAGCCCTGGGCATCGCTCCGGAGACGGTCTTCAAGACCCTCATGGTGGAAGTGGAGGGCCGGCTGGCCGTGGGGGTTGTGCCGGTCAGCGGAAACCTTGACCTGAAGGCATTCGCGGCCGCCCTGGGCGCCAGGAAGGCTTCGATGGCAGATCCTGCGGCTGCTGAACGCCGCACGGGCTACGTCCTGGGCGGGATCTCGCCGCTGGGCCAGCGCCAGTCATCACCCACGGTGGTGGACAGCAGCGCCCTCAATCTGGGAACGATGCTGGTTTCCGGTGGCAAACGCGGCCTGGACGTTGAGCTTGCGCCGGCCGACCTCATCCGGCTGACGTCCGCGGTGACAGCCGCCATCGGCACCCGCACGCCTTAGCGGTTCTGCCCCGGATTAAGACGCGGAGCCAACTGGGGCCGAAGCCACGCCTTGATCAGGTTCTCCCAGCGCTCGGGATCGACATTCCACTCCTTGGTATGCCTGGCGTGGTTGAACGTTTCGAATGTGACCATGTCTGGATTCCGCTCCGCCAGGAGCGCGGAGGGTTCATAGGGAACGTACTCGTCATCAACGCTGTGGATGATCAGCGTGGGCGTCCGGACTTCGACGGCGCGCGCCACCCAGTCCATGGCCTTGAGGTCCACGGGCGCGGCAAGGCCGGTGAGCCTCCGGCCCACGGGGTGGCCCAGCATCAGCTGCCCGTAGCGGCCCACGAGGGACGGAATGCGATTGATCTGCGCATGGTGGGCCAGCACATTGACCCAGTTGATAACGGGCGCGTCCAGGACCATGGCCCGGATCAGTTGACGGTGAGGCGAGAGATCGGCCGTCTGCAGGCAGATGGCGCCGCCCATGGACCAGCCGAAGAGGACAATTTCCTCGGCGCCGTGGGCCAGGGCGAACTCGATGGCCGCCTCCACGTCATGCCATTCCGTGGATCCCAGGCCGTACCGGCCATCCTCGGCCGACGGCGCCAACCCGTCATTGCGGTAAGAGACCAGCAGGCTGGTGAGCCCCAGTTCGAGGGCGGGGCCTACGGCACGGAGGGCCTCCTGGCGGGTGGCCCCGCGGCCGTGAACCATGACTGCCCAGGTACGGGCAGGTCCGCCGGCCCGGACCAGCCACGCCGGTGCTGTGCCGCCGTCGACGTCTATGTGCACGTCCTCCGCCGCAAAGCCGGCGGTGGCGGGATCCGGGTAGAGCGCACCGCTCCACCATCCGCGGCGGGCCGTATCAAGATCGCCGGTATAGACGGCTTCCACTTCGCGCAGGACCGTGCCGTCCGCCGGCGAATAGGACACGATCCGCCCGATCCGGGCGTGCCCCTTCCCGCCGTCGAAAAACAACCCATAGACGCCCTCCACAGTCGTCTCCGGAGTGGCTGTCAGGATGACCTGGCGGCCGCCTCCTTCCCGGAGCACGGCGAGGACTTCCTGGTCCGCCGTCCGCTGCCGGACGGGAGTGATCACACGCCGGGCAAAATAAAGCGCCAGCGCGGAGGAGCCGGTGGCCAGCAGGCCTGCAAGGGCCCCGCCGCCAATGACGCCGCCGAGCGCCCATTTGGCGCGCAGCGACATGCGGCCATCGGCCTGGGTCGGAACTGCCGCCGTCAACGTGGAGGTGCGCGTGGAAGGTGCCATGGAACCATTCTTACTGCCGCAGACGCGTTGACCATATTCCGTCCGGCACGTGGCATCGGAATTCTGCCGGCTCCGGGGACGCCGCGCGCATGACACCGCAACCGCTGTGCGGCCCAAATGGATGCAGGCGCCGGTGCGCACGACTAGGCTGATGCCATGAGTGATCCAATCGTCATCCTGACCGAAGAACCCCTGGGCGCGGACGACCGCGTCAACATAGAACGCCTGGTGGACGGCCAGGACACTCCCCTTGTCCTGCTGGTTCCAGGGAACACCGAACGGCATCTGCTGGTGGATTTCCTTGAGAATCTCTCCCTGCTGGACGTTGCTAAGGCGTTCCGCGAACTGACCGCCCACGCCCCGGACCCCACCGTTGAACGGGCCGAGGCCGCAGAGACGCTGGCCGTCTCGCTGGCCGCCTTGGAGGGGCTGGGCGCTGGGGTATCGGGCGAGGTTGTGGACGGCGGGGCGGTCAACGGCCTCGTTGCCAAGGTCAAGGAACTCGGCGCAGCCCAGGCAGTGGTGATCACGCGTCCTCACGCAGTTGCGGATACGTTCCACACGGACTGGGCCAACAAAGCCCAGGACCAGTTGGGGCTCCCCGTGCTCCACCTGTATGCCGGTTCGGGATTTATCGGCGACTCCTGAGCGTTGAGCTGACTATGAGCATCTTTGGTAAGAGCATCTTCGAGAACAAGGCCACGGATTCCGTCCCCGGTCCGGCCGCCGACGCCGCCGCTGCGGAACCCGTCTACCGGAAATCCGACGCCGAGTGGCGGCAGGAACTCACACCGGAGGAATACCACGTGCTGCGGCAGGCGGGCACGGAGCGCCCCTTCACCGGCGAGTACGTGGACACCCATACGGAGGGTGTCTACCAATGCCGCGCCTGTGGCACCGAGCTCTTCCGGAGCAACGAAAAATTCGACTCGCATTGTGGCTGGCCGTCCTTCTGGGCACCGCTCGCCGAAGGCACCGTCCGTTACATCCACGACCGGACGCTCGGCATGAAGCGGGTGGAGGTACGGTGCGCGCACTGTGATTCACACCTGGGCCACGTATTTGAGGGTGAAGGCTACGGCACGCCCACGGACCAGCGCTTCTGCATCAATTCGGTGTCCCTGAAACTGGTGCCGCGCGGCGCGGCGGGGGACGAACCCACGGAGTCCTGAGTCCGCCAGCCGTGGCTCCGCCTACATCTGGCGGAGCCTCGAGGCGCCTCGAGCCCGAGAGTATCTTATGCTCAGGCTCGATTTGAGTTAGAGACTCTGGTTGCTTGCTACGCTCGCCGTAGATGCCCCAAGCAATGAGAAAGGCAGTCGCACCATGACCGTCACCGTGACCGTGGCCCCTACGAGGATCACCGCCGAAAATCCCGCCTGGCTCCGCCTCAGGAGCGCCGCCGAATCCCTGCAGGCACTGCAGGTCCAGGACGGCTCCGTGCCTGATGCCGGCCATCACGCCGAGGCAACCCTGCAGGTTGCCGCCATCACGGAGTCGCTTGCCGAACTGGCACCGCTGTTCCCGCACGACGCGACCTACCTTGACGCCGTCGTCGCTGATTTCCAGGCGTGGGCCACGGCTGGATTCGCCGTCCCGGACTTCCTCGCATCGCTGCTGGCGTTCCAGCCCCAGCTGCAGCGCCAGGATGGCCTGCAGCATGTTGTCATCTTCCCCATGTACACCCAGAACGGAAGCAGCAGCCGGCTGGTGGAAGCCGTTCTGATCGAAGTCATCTGGCCCGATTTTGTGGCCGGCCTTGAGGCCGGGGACTATTCCAACAAGCTCTTTGTGCCCATCCGGTTCCTGGACTTCACCCACGGCTACAACACCAACTCGGCGGTACTGTTCCCCGAAACCGTTGCTGTCCGGGCGACACCCACCTTCACCTGGGGCGCGATTTTTGCGGACCGCGAAGCTGCCCGGTTCCGCCGGGTCCTGCGCGCGGCCGCAGACATCACCTCCCTGGATCTGCCCGCGGGCGCCGAGGAACTCCTGGCCGACCAGGAGCTGACCGAGGCCACGTTTGTGATGTGGGACCTGATCCATGACCGCACCCACATGCGCGGCGACCTGCCCTTTGACCCGTTCATGATCAAGCAGCGGATGCCCTACTTCCTGTATTCGCTGGAAGAGCTGCGCTGCGACCTCACCGCCTTCCGGGAATCCGTCCGGATCGAACAGGACGAAGACGCCGGGCCGGACGCACGCCGGCACGCGAAACTGGTGCAGTACGCCATCATCTTCGACCGGATCTTCCGCTTCGCGATCACCGGCAACCGGGTGCGCAACTACGACGGCCTTGGCGGACAGCTGCTCTTTGCCTGGCTGCACCAGCACCACGTCCTGCACTGGACCGACAGCCGGCTCAGCATCGACTGGGACCAGGTGGCGGACGCGGTGATCGCCCTCGGCGCCTCGATCGACGAGCTCTACTGGCGCTCCATTGACCGGCCGAAAATGGCCCATTGGCTTGCCGCGTACCAGCTGATCTCCAACACGGTCACGCCCAACCCCGCATCCGTGTGGGCCAAAGGCCCGGACGCGCTTCCCGTTGCCGGTCCGCCCCGCGGCCTCACGGACCAGGTGCTGGACGACGAATTTCCGCTGTCCATGTTCTACGAAGCCTTGGAGAAGAAAATGCGTCCGGTCATCGAATCCACCGCCGGCATCACCGGAGCGTCCGCGCTGTGAGCGAACCCGGCGCCCCGCACGTTGTACCTGTTCCGGATAATGCCCTCGGGCTGAACGTCCTGGTCACCGGCGGCAGCGGACCGTCCGGGATCGCGGTGGCCCGGGCATTGTACCAGGCGGGGTTCCGGGTCTTCACGGTCGGCTCGGACACGACGCGCATCCACGCTGCTGCGAGGCAGGCGGGCGACGGCGTCACTCCCCTGGTGTGCGACCTTGCGGATCTCGCTGACGTCCAGGCCCTCCGGAAGACCCTGACGGGCACGGCAGGTCTGATGGACGGGGTCATCCACCTCGTCGGCGGCTGGCGCGGCGCCAAGGGCATCACGGACCAAAGCGACGCCGATTGGGACTTCCTGGAGCGCGGCGCCATCACCACGCTCCGGAATGTGTCCCGGGTCTTTTACGGCGACCTGGCCGCCGCCGGAACCGGACGGTTTGCCATGGTGTCCTCCATCGCGGTGGACAAGCCCACGGCGGCGACGGCCAGCTACGTGGCGGCAAAGGCTGCCGCCGAGACCTGGACACTGGCCATGGCGGAGGGGCTGGCCCGCACGGCCGCGGATGAGGGCGCCGCCTTGCGCGGCGCCGCCGTCGTCCTCGTGGTGAAAGCCCTGGTGGACGACGAACTCCGGAAGGCGCACCCGGAACGGACATTCCCAGGCGCCACCGACGTCGAGGACCTGGCCGCCGCCGTCGTCGGTCTGTTCAGCCGCCCGGCAGCCGAACTGAACGGCCGGCGCCTGCTCCTGGCCCCCTGACCGCAAATCCCTGACCGCAACCTCCCCTGGCATACTGACCCCTGACCGGCCGGACCCGACCTCCCTAGACTGAGAACGTGAGCAAAGCAATGACAACTACGGCAGATGCCGCCCCCCGGCTTGAAAATCCCGCCGCCCGGCTGCATGACGCGTCCATCCGCGGTTTCGCCTCGGACAACTACTCCGGCGTGCACCCCGAGGTGCTGGCCGCCCTCGCGGCGGCCAACGAAGGGCACCAGGTGTCCTACGGAGAGGACGACTACACGGCACGGCTGCAGGGGCTGATGGAGGATCACTTCGGCGCCGGCATCGAATGCTTCCCGGTGTTCAACGGCACGGGGGCCAACGTGCTATCCCTGCAGTCGCTGCTCCCGCGCTGGGGTGCTGTGGTGTGCGCTTCGACGGCGCACATCAACATGGACGAAAACGGCGCTCCGGAACGGATCGGCGGGATCAAACTCCTGCATGTCCCCACCCCCGACGGCAAGCTGACGCCGGAGCTGATTGACCGCGAGGCGTGGGGTTGGGGCGATGAACACCGGGCACAGCCGCTGGCAGTGTCCATCACGCAGACCACCGAGCTCGGCACCTGCTACACCCCGGATGAGGTCCGGGCCATCGCCGATCATGCCCACGCCAAGGGCATGAAACTCCACATGGACGGCGCGCGGCTGGCCAACGCCGCCGCGCACCTGGACGTGCCGCTGCGGGCTTTCACGCGCGACGCCGGCGTGGACATCCTCTCCTTCGGCGGCACCAAAAACGGGCTGCTGTACGGCGAAGTGGTGGTGGCCCTGAACCCCGAAGCCGCCCACGGCCTGAAGTTCCTGCGCAAGATGAACATGCAGCTGGCCTCGAAAATGCGCTTCCTGTCCGCCCAGTTCATCGCCCTGCTGGAAGGCGACCTGTGGCTCCGTTCGGCGTCGCACGCCAACGCCATGGCCGCCCGCCTCCGCGCCGCGGTGGACACGATCGAGGGCGTCGAGCCCACACAGAAGACGGAGTCCAACGGCGTGTTCGCCGTCCTGCCGGCCGGCATAGCTGACCGGCTGCGGGAGTCCTTCCGGTTCTACGACTGGGATGAAGCCGCCCGCGAGGTCCGCTGGATGTGCTCCTTCGACACCAGCGAGGACGACGTCGACGCCTTTGTGGCCGCGATCCGACGGGAACTTGCGGCCCACCACGCGGGCACGGAAGCCGGATAGCTTGGACCGGCCGACGGCGAGCCTGCGCTGCCCGCCCCCTGCTGTTGCGTAATCTGCGAAGGTGAACGCACTAGCCCAGGTTCCCCCGGAATTTCTCCACGCCCTGGGAACCCTCAGGAAGGCCCAATGCCGCGGTGAACTGCGCCTGGCGGAAATTCCCGCCCCGGCGCGCCTGGCACCGTTCGCCGTGGCACTCGGGGCCGAAGTCATGGCGCCCGGGCCGGGCAGCGGCACCACACCGGTCCACGGGCCCGCCGCCATGGCCCTGGCGGCGGCGTCCGGCACCGCGGACGACGACGACACCGAGCTGGCCACGGGCCGCTTCATCCTGCTCCACGACCCCGAAGGCTCAGCAGTCTGGGACGGCGAATTCCGGATTGTCACCTACATCCGGGCCCAGCTTGAGCCCGAGATGGGCAACGACGAAATGCTGGGCACCGTCGCCTGGACCTGGCTGGTCGAGGCGCTGGAGAACCACAAGGCCCCCTACCGGGCGGCCGGCGGGACCGCCACGCGCGTCCTGTCGGAGAGCTTTGGAACACTTTCCGACCGGCCCGGGTCGATCGATATCGAGCTGCGCGCCTCCTGGACTCCGGCGTCCTCGGACGTCACTGCCCATCTGGAGGCGTGGTCCGACATGGTCTGCACGTTCGCCGGCCTCCCCCCTCTACCCGACGGCGTCACGGCCCTTCCGCGCCGGCGCCGGAACTAGGACTGCCCCTTGTCGGTAAACTGAAGGCATCATGACCCCTCATATTCCGGAAAACACCACGGCCGGCGCTCCGGCTGCTGATACCACTCCCCACATCACGGTGGAAGGCTTCGACAGCCAGGTCCCCGTAGTCATTGACCTCGATGCACCGCGCGACGGCGTGCCGCTGGTTATCGAATCACAGTCCGGGCTGGAGCGGTGCGCGGCGGCCATCGCCGCCGGAACAGGGCCCGCAGGGGTTGATGCGGAACGGGCCTCAGGATTCCGGTACGGCCAGCGCGCGTTCCTGGTGCAGATCCGGCGCGAAGGCTCCGGTACCTGGCTGATCGACCCGGAACCGTTCGAGAACCTGTCCATCATCAACGATGCGCTCCAGGGCGTGGAATGGATCCTGCATGCAGCCAGCCAGGACCTGCCCTGCCTGCTGGAGCTGGGCATGTGGCCGGACAAGCTCTTTGATACGGAGCTCGCCGCACGGCTGGCCGGCCTGCCACGCGTTGGCCTGGCCGCCGTCATCGAACAGCTGCTCGGGTTTGGCCTGGCGAAGGAACATTCCGCTGCCGACTGGTCCACCCGGCCGCTGCCCGAGCCGTGGCTGCGCTACGCCGCCCTGGACGTGGAAGTCCTGACCGAGCTGCGCGAAGAACTCATCGAGCTGCTGCAGGCCGACGGCAAGCTGGAATACGCGGAGCAGGAATTTGCCGCGATCCTGGCCGCCGGAGTCGCCCCTCCCCGGGTTGACCCCTGGCGCAAGACGTCGGGCCTGCACCAGATCCGCGACCGGCGCCAGCTGGCCGCTGTCCGAGAAATGTGGCTGGAGCGCGATTTCCTGGCGCAGAAGCGCGATGTTGCGCCGGGACGGCTGATCCCAGATTCCGCACTGGTGTCCGCCGCCAAGGCCATGCCGTCCACCGTTCCCCAGCTGCTCGGCACCAAGGGCTTCCACGGCCGTGCGGCTCAGCGTGAGGCACCCCGCTGGCTCCGGTGCATCGCCGCTGCCCGCGATCTTGAGGATCTTCCGCCTCTGCACCTGCCTACCAACGCACCGCCGCCGCCGCGGGTGTGGTCCGATCGGGACCCCGAGGCCGCCGCACGCCTGTCCACCGCCCGTCCGCTCCTGCAGGAGAAGGCGGAGGAACTGAACCTTCCCGTGGAGAACCTGCTGACGCCGGACTACCTGCGCCGCGTGGCGTGGCGTCCGCCGTCGGGCATTACCGAAGAAACAGTGGCCGCCGAGCTGCGTGCCCTCGGTGCCCGCGAGTGGCAGATCGGTGTGGTGGCACCGCTTCTCACGGACGCGTTCCTCAACCCGCAGCCGCTGCCGGCCAAGGAAACCAAGGCAACCGCAGTCCCCGAGTAAACGCACCTCACCGGGCCTTGCACACTATGTTACTGACGAGTAACATAGTCTGCACTGCCGTCCCGCCGAGCGCTGCCCTTTGGCCTCCGGACGGCGCCAACGTCTCGATGAGGAGTAAACGTGAGCCACCACGGAAGCAGCGGATCCCCGCGAACTGTCCGCGACGTCGTTTTTGTTGACGGCGTCCGCACACCCTTCGGCCGGGCCGGCGAGAAAGGCATCTACGCCGGCACCCGCGCCGATGACCTGATGGTGAAGTGCATCCGCGAACTGCTGCGCCGCAACCCCACGCTGCCAGCGGCCCGGATCGACGAAGTCGCAGTCGCAGCCACCACCCAGACCGGCGACCAGGGCCTGACCCTGGGCCGCACAGCCGCCCTCCTGGCAGGGCTCCCCCGCTCCGTCCCCGGCTTCGCCATCGACCGCATGTGCGCCGGCGCCATGACTGCAGTCACCACAACGGCGAGCGGCATCGGCTTCGGCGCCTACGACGTCGTGATCGCCGGCGGTGTGGAGCACATGGGCAACCATCCGATGGGCTCCGGCGCCGACCCGAACCCGCGCTTTATGTCCGAGCGTCTGGTGGATCCCGCCGCCCTGAACATGGGCAACACTGCCGAAAACCTGCACGACCGTTTCCCCGCCATCACCAAGGCACGCACAGACGCCTACGCGGTTGCCTCCCAGGACAAACTCGAGGCCGCCTACGCCAAGGGCCAGATCCAGCCGGACCTCGTTCCGGTCGCTACCCTCAAGCCGGGTCAGGGCTGGACGGTGAACAGTGTTGATGAGCCGCCCCGCCCGGGAACCACGCTTGAGGACCTGGCGGCCCTGCGGACTCCCTTCCGCGCCCACGGCCGGGTGACGGCGGGCAACGCCGCCGGCCTGAACGACGGCGCCACCGCCGCCGTCCTGGCCTCCTCGGAAGCCGCCGCGGAACTGGGCCTGCCGGTCAAAATGCGGCTGGTCAGCTACGCCTACGCCGGCGTCGAACCGGAGGTCATGGGCATCGGCCCCGTGCCCGCCACCGAAAAGGCCCTGAAGAACGCCGGCCTCAGCATTGAGGACATCGGACTCTTCGAGGTCAATGAAGCCTTTGCCGTGCAGGTCCTCAGCTTCCTGGACCACTTTGGAATTTCCGACGACGATCCCCGGGTAAACCGGTACGGCGGCGCCATCGCGGTGGGCCACCCCCTCGCGTCCTCCGGGGTCAGGCTAATGAACCAGCTCGCCCGGCAGTTTGAAGAAGATCCCTCGGTCCGGTACGGGATCACCACCATGTGCATAGGCTTGGGCATGGGCGCCACCGTCATCTGGGAAAACCCGCATCACTCGAAATACACAGATTACAGCGGCACCGTCGCAGCAGTCGTCCACGAAGCAAACTCAGTAGCCACCACCGAAGGAGCCGCCGCATGAGCGCCGCCGATTTCACCAAGCTTGCAGAGCTCTTCCCCGACGAAACCGTGACCCACTCGTACGTCCAGGACATCAAGCTGCCTGCCGGCCCGGGCCAGCAAAGCCCCGGAGTTTTTGCGCTGATTACCCTGGATAACGGCCTGGACCACTCCAAGCCCACCACGCTGGGACCCAATACCCTGGTGGAACTTGGCACGGTCCTGGAGGGCCTGAAAGTGCGTGCGGCCCGCGGCGAAATCGTGGGTGTGGGCGTGACGGGCAAACCCTACTTCCTCGTGGCCGGTGCCGACCTGTCCGCGGTGAAGTCGCTCGAGAACCGGGATCATGGCCTGTGGATGGCACAGCTCGGGCATGACGTTTATGCCACGCTGGCCAACCTCGGCGTCCCCAGCTTCGCGTTCATCAACGGGGTTGCCCTGGGCGGCGGCCTGGAGATCGCCCTGCAGTCCACCTACCGCACGGTGTCCACCGGCGCCGGCGCACTAGCGCTTCCCGAGGCCTTTATCGGCCTGGTCCCCGGCTGGGGCGGCGTCTACATCCTGCCGCGCCTGATCGGACCCGAGAACGCGGTCAAGGTGATGATCGAGAACCCGCTCAGCAACAACCGGACGCTCAACGGGCCGCAGGCCTTCCAGCTTGGTATCGCCGACGCCCTGTTCGAACCGGCAGACTTCCTGGAACAGTCCCTCGCCTGGGCGGCCACCGTCATCACCGGCGAGGTGGTCCCGGCACGGGCCAACGCCGTGGATCCCGCTGATCCCGCCGTTGCCGGGCGCTGGTCTGCAGCCGTTGCCGCCGGCCGGTCGTTCGTGGAGTCCAAGACGTCCAATGCCTCGCCTGCGCCGGCCAAGGTCCTGGACATCCTCGACGCCAACCGGACCATGTCCCGGGCCGAATCGGCCGCCCTCGAGTGCGAAACCCTCGCCGGCCTGATGCAGACCGACGAGTTCCGCGCCACGGTCTACGCGTTCCTGGATTTGGTCCAGAAGCGTTCCAAGCGGCCGGCCGGCGCACCGGACCGTAGGCTCGCCCGTCCGGTCACCAAGGTCGGCGTTGTAGGCGCGGGCCTCATGGCCAGCCAGCTGGCCCTTTTGTTCGCCCGCCAGCTCAAGGTCCCCGTGGTGATGACGGACATCGACCAGGCCCGTGTGGACAAGGGCGTGGGCTACGTCCATGCCGAGGTGGACAAGCTCCTCGGCAAAAAACGGATCAGCCAGGACGCAGCCAACCGCACCAAGGCGCTGGTCACGGGATCAGTCTCCAAGGAAGCGTTCGCGGACGCCGACTTTGTCATTGAGGCTGTCTTCGAAGAGCTGAACGTCAAGAAGCAGGTCTTCGCCGAGGTGGAGGCAATCGTCTCGCCGGACTGCATCCTCGCCACCAACACGTCCTCGCTGTCCGTCACGGCCATGGCCGGAGACCTCGCGCACCCGGAACGGCTGGTGGGCTTCCACTTCTTCAACCCGGTGGCCGTGATGCCGCTGCTCGAAATCGTGCGCGCGCCCAAGACCGACGACGCCGTGCTGGCGACCGCTTTTGAGCTGGCCAAGGGCCTGAAGAAGACCGCTGTCCTGGTCAAGGATGCACCAGCCTTTGTAGTCAACAGGATCCTGCTGCGGCTGATGGGCGAAGTGACGGCCGCGTTCGACGAAGGCACCCCCGCCGAGGTGGCCGACACTGCGCTGCGTCCCATGGGCCTGCCGATGACGCCGTTCACGCTGGGGGCCATGGTGGGCCTGCCGGTGGCCCAGCACGTCCAGGAGTCCCTGCACGCCGCCTTCGGAGACCGCTTTGCCGTGTCCACGAACCTGCAGAAACTGATCGAGAACGGCGTGAAATCGCTCTGGGCTCCGGCAGCCGACGGCTCCCAGGAGATCCCGGACTCCACCCTGTCGTTGATGTCCTTCGGCAAGTCGCCGTCCACCGGGGACGACGTGCTGCGCCGTGTCCAGGACGCCCTCGCCGAGGAGATCGGGCTGATGTTGGATGAGGGCGTAGTGGCCGGTCCTGAAGACATCGACCTCTGCATGATCCTGGGCGCTGGCTGGCCGATGTTCCTGGGCGGCATCACGCCATACCTGGACCGTGTTGGTGCCTCCGAACGGGTCAACGGCCGGCGCTTCCTGGCGCCAGGCGTGGCGTCGGGCCTCACGGATCAGTCCTCCGGATCAGTCAGCCCGGATGCAGCCACCCCGGAATCAGTCCGCGGGTAGCAGGCGGCCGGCCTCGATGCGCACCAGCCGGTGCGCGATGGACCGGGCGTAGTCCAGGTCGTGGGTGACCAGCACGACGGCGGTGCCCTCCGCCGTCGTGCTGCGCACCACCCGGTCCAGCGCGGCCAGCCCATGGCCGTCCAGGGAAACGGTCGGTTCGTCCAGTGCAAGGACTGAGGGACGCCGGGCCAGCACTGTGGCCAGTGCCAGAAGCCGCTGCTGGGACGCGGGCAGTTCGGCCGGGTGCCGCCCGGCAAGGTGCTCCAGGCCAACGGCGGCGAGGGCCTGCTGCACCGCCTGGTCAGCCGCCGGCTGCCCGCGCCCGAGGCCGAAGCGGACTTCCCGTTCCACGGTCCGCTCAAACAGCTGGTCCCTGGGCTGCTGGAAGAGGAGCCCGACGTCGGCGGCCACGCGTCCTGCGGGCTGTCCACCGATGTTCCGTCCCCTGACCAGCACGCTGCCTGCCGTTGGTTGGAGCAAGCCGTTGAGGTGCCTCAGCAGCGTGGACTTTCCGGCGCCGTTGGGACCTGCCACAGCCAGGATCTCGCCCGCACTGACGGTCAGGCTCAGTCGGTGCAGGACCGGGTCAGCAGGCGGTCCCGGTTGTGCCCTGAACCAGCCTCTGCGCTGCGTCCCCCGGTATCTGAACGAGACGTCACGCAGTTCCAATGCCGGCGGACCCTCGACAGCGGATGGATTGCCTGCTTCTGCGAGCGGCCGGAGACCTGCGTGCGGGCGGGGGAAAACCACGCCCGCCAGTTCCAGCGCCCCGGCAGCCACGACTTCTCCCGGCGTGCCAGCCGCGGCCACGGTACCGCCGGCAAGGACCAGCCACGTGTCGGCGTTGTGCAGGAAGGCGTCGGCCCGCTGGCTCAGGACTACGACTGCGGTGCCGTCCTGGACGAGGTTCCGCACCAGGGCAGCGAGGTCTTCGGCTCCGTCCGTGTCGAGGGAGGCGAAGGGTTCATCCATGATGAGAACCGCGGGGCGGGAAATGACCGCGCAGCCGATGGCCAGGCGGCGCAGCTGGCCACCGGAAAGCGTGGCCGGATCCCGGTCCAGCAGCCGGGTCAGGCCGGTCAGGGCTGCGGTGTGCCGGACGGCGCCGGACATCGTTGCACGGTCAATCCCCGCGTTTTCCAGCCCGAACGCCAGCTCCTCGGCCACCGTGGCACGGACCGTGGACAGGGCGGCGGCGGGATCCTGCGGCACAAAGCCCACCTGGCGGCCCCAGTTCCCGGGATCGATCCGCGGATCGGCGGCTTTGCCGGTGAACCGGAGACGTGTGCCGGTAAGCTCCAGAAAGCCCGCGAGTGTCCCGCCATCGCCGGGCAGCAACCAGCCGGCGAGCAGGCGTCCCAGTGTTGACTTGCCGCTGCCGGATCCGCCGAGCACAGCTGTCAGCGATCCAGCGGCGAAGGCCACGTCAAGCCCCGCCAGAACCGGGTCCTGCTCGCCGGGGAACACAAATTTTTCAATACTCGCCGCAAGAGCCTGAGGTGAGCTTTGCGCCACTAAGAAGCACCCGCCGTCGGCTGCCAGAGGCGGGCGGCGATGGCCGCCACTGCAGCGAGCAGCAGAACAACACGTACGCACCGTTGGGCCGGAGGGTCTGGAACTTCCCGGTAGCTCGTGCATGGCCCGGAACTGCCGAACCCGCGGGCCTGTAAAGCTGCCGCGCGGGTGCCGGCTTCCTCCACGAGGGACAGCACCAGGGGAACCGCCTGCCACCGGAACGCGCCTGCGCGCCCGACAATTCCAGGCCGGATCACCAGGCCGCGCGCCTCCTGGGCCTGCCGGATCCGGCCCAGCCGTGAGCCGATGGCCGGCAGCAACGTCAGCGTTGACGCGAGCACAAACGCGAACCGCGAGCGCACGCCGCGCGCGGACAGTGCAGCCACCAGGTCCGGGACGCTGATGGTGAAGGAACATAGCAGCAGCACCAGCACCGCCGCGGAAAGCTGTGCAGCCCGCTCGAGGGCAAAATGAAGCCCTTCCATGGTGACCCGCGCCGGGCCCCACTGCGCCAGCACGGTGGTGCCTTCGGGAAAGAACAATCCGTGCATGGCCAGCAGTGACAGGACCAGCGGAACCAGGATGACCGCCACCGCGGGCAGCATCCGGCGGGCGGCTCCCCCGGCGACCGACAAGCCCGACACTGCGGCGATGACGGCGAGGGACAGCGGCCAGCTGGCAGCCGCCGTCGTAATAACTGCTGTGCTGCCGGCAGCCGCCAGCGACGTGAAGGGGTGAAGGCGCATCAGGAGGGGGTCAGGCGTCCTGGCTGGTGGCGGACTGGACGGTGGGCTCGGCGGTGGAATTGCCCGCAAGTACGCGGAACCGCCGGACAAACGGGAACTGCAGGCGGGTGCGGCGCGGCAGGGCGTACACCAGGACGGCCACCAAGGTGAAGACGATGGCCTTGTCCATAGGGTCCGAGATCAGGGCCTGCTTGGTGATGGCCGCCAGGAGGGTGTCACCCATGGAGCGGAAGGCGCTGACGATGGCGCCGGTAGCCAGGCCGGAGGTGCCGCCGAAGACGAACGCTGCAACGGGAGCGGAGACCACACCGCCGATGATGCCGGCCAGGAACCCTGCCACCGGTGCCAGGTAGAAGCGCCGGAACAGCCCGTGGCGTGCGGCGACGCCAGCCAGGAAGCCGATCAGGGCGGCGCCTGCGGCGAACGGCAGGACGGTGGGGTTGAAGAAGGACCAGACAATGCTGCTCAGGGCGCCCGTGGCTGCTCCGGCGGCGGGTCCGGCCAGGACGGCGATCAGGACGGTGCCGATGGCGTCGAGGTAGAAGGGCACCAAGGTGCTGCCCACAAACTGGCCCAGGACAATGTTCAGGACCAGTGCCACCGGAATCAGCACCAGCGTGGACACGGGCAGTGTGGGCAGTACGCCGATTATCAGCAGCACCGCCCCCACGAGGAAGCCGGACAGGGCGATCAGGGCCGACGCTCTGCCGGGGCCGCCGGTGATGTCCGCGGGCTGGTTCAGTACCAGGTAGATGTACGTGCCGGTGATGGCCAACGCGCCGAGGGTTTCCAGCAGGCGGCGGTTCCGGGTGGTGGCCGGCGTCTGAAACGGCAGGGTGAGGGAGGGCGATGACATGGCGTTCCTTCTGGGATGCAGGCTGTGTCGCCCGGATGGCCCGGGCGGTGCGGAACGCTGCCTATGTCACCTCGGCGGCAGCCGGGGGCGTCTGCGCCGGCCCGGATCCGGCATCAGTCTACCGGTCCCGGGACCCGGCAAGCCGGGCGTTGCATGTCGGTGTGACCAGAGAGGTTCCCCGCGAACTGCTGACCTGTGTTTGAGTTAGAGACATGGCCTCCCTGCATACGGACGAAGTTAACCTCGAGGAGAAGACAGTCCGTCGACTCATCAATCACCAGTTCCCTGCCTGGGAGCACCTGGCCCTCTCGCCTGCCGGGGAAGGCACAGACAATCGCATGTTGCGCCTGGGCGATGATCTCGTGGTGAGGTTGCCGCGGACGTCGGGCACCGCGGCCGATGTGGCCAAGGAACAGACATGGCTGCCGCGCCTTGCACCGCACCTTCCGCTCAGCATTCCCGAGCCTGTGGCAATCGGCAGGCCGGATGAAAGCTACCCGTTTCCGTGGTCGGTGTACCGGTGGGTCGACGGTACAGAGCTGAACCCGGAAAGTGAGCAGGATCTGTCCCGGCTCGGCCGGGACCTGGCTGGCTTTGTCCGCGCCCTCCACAGCATCGACCTCTTGGGCGCACGGCGGGAGGAGCCACTGTTGTCGTACCGTGGCGGCAGTCTGCGGGATCTCTCCACCGGGACGTCAGCGAACCTCGACGCCTGCCGCGGCATACAACAGGGACTCCAGTTGGATCTCGACGGCCTGCAGTCCATCTGGCAAGCGGCGTTGGAACTCGATCAGCCACGGTTGGCGCACACCTGGATGCACACCGACCTCAAGCCCTCCAACCTCCTGGTCCGAAACAGCGTGCTGGTGGGGGTGGTCGATTTCGGCGGTCTCTCGGTCGGTGATCCGACCTGCGAGCACGCCGCGGTCTGGGATCTCCCGGCCGAAGCCAGACATGCGTACGCCGAGGAACTGGGCCTCGACAAAAGCACGCGGCTGCGCGCACGTGCCTGGGCGTTGGCCATCGCACTGTCGGGGGTTCCGTACTACTGGTCCACCTGGCCGGACTTCGCGCAGGAGTGCGTTCGCAGGCTTCAACTGATTCTGCGGGACCCGGACGATGTGTAACGCGGGGACCTCACAACGTGTCCCGGAAGCGGACCGGTTGACGGAACCTGGAACCCGCCAAACTAAGCTGCAATTAGCCGCCACTCCTGGCTAACAGTCACACTTGCCGTCCTGACCTTTCCGAAAGGCACAAATGCCCCATTACGACCTGGCCATCATCGGATCCGGATCCGGCAATTCGCTGATCACCCCGTTCTGGGATGACAAAAAGGTAGCCATGATCGACGGTGGCGTGTTCGGCGGCACCTGCCTGAACGTCGGCTGCATCCCGACGAAGATGTTTGTGTACCCGGCCACCTTGGCGGTCGCGCCCAGGGATGCCGCCCGCCTGGGAGTGGACCTGAGCCTGGACAAGGTGCGGTGGAATGAGCTGCGGGACCGGATCTTTGGCCGGATTGATGCGATTTCCGAGTCCGGCCGCCGGTACCGCGCGGAGGAATTGAAGAATGTGGACCTGTTCCAGGAGCACGTCCGGTTCACCGGTCCGCGGACGCTCGCCACTGATTCCGGGGTCGAGATCACAGCGGACCTGGTGGTCATTGCCGCCGGTTCAAGGGCCGCGCTCCCCGACGTGCCGGGGATCGGCCTGCCGCAGGTGCACACCTCGGACACCGTGATGCGGATCGACGGTCCGCCCGAGCGGGTGGTGGTGGTTGGCGGCGGGTACATCGCCGCCGAGTTCGCTGCCGTGTTCCACGGTTTCGGGGCCGAGGTGACCCAGGTGAACCGTTCGCAGCGGCTGCTTCGCGGGAACGACGCCGAAATCGCCGGGCGCTTCGCCGCGGCGGCGGCCGGCCGCTGGAAGCTCAAACTCGGCTACTCGCTCCAGGCGGTGGAGGACAACGGCGACGGCAGCGTCACCGTGGTGTTCGCCGACGACGACGGCATACCGCTGCGGGTCGCGGCGGACATCGTCCTGATGGCCACCGGGCGGGTGCCGAACACCGACCGGCTGGGTGTGGGCGCCGCGGGCTTTGACCTGGATGAGGACCATACCCTGTCAGTGGACGCGAACCTCCGGGTCCTCGCCGGCGGCAAACCCGTTGAGGGTGTCTATGCCCTGGGCGACATCGCCAACAGCTACCAGCTCAAGCACGTCGCCAACCGGGAGGCCAGGGTGGTGGCGCACAACCTGGAACATCCGGACCGGCTCCGGAGCATCGACTACACCGCTGTGCCTTTTGCGGTATTCAGCAATCCGCAGGTGGCCTCCGTGGGCCTGACCGAGGAGGAAGCCCGGTCCCAGGCAACAGCCGGGACAGACGTTGTGACCGCCGTCCAGGACTACGGCTCCACTGCCTACGGCTGGGCCATGGAAGACGAGGAAGGGGTGGTCAAGCTTGTGGCCGAGCGGTCCACCGGCCGCCTGCTCGGCGCGCACATCATGGGCCATGAGGCCTCGCTCCTGATCCAGCCGCTGATCCAGGCGATGGCCACCGACGTATCGGTCCACCAGCTCGCGCGGGGACCGTACTGGATCCATCCGGCCCTCATGGAAGTGGTGGAGAACGCCCTGCTCGCGCTGGACGTGGACTTGCCTGAAAACGCGCCGCTGTAGGGCGAACGTTCAGCGCAGCCGCGCCGCGAGGCCGCCGACGGACCGTATCAATTCCCCGAAGGCCTGCTCAGGGTTGTTGTTCGAGACGATCCGGGCATTTGGCGGGTGATTCCACAGGTTCCGGTAATCGGCCACGGTGGTCCCCATCAGCAGGGGCGATTCAACCTCGACGTCCACGGTGGCCAGGCGGGTTGCGTAGTCGAGCGTTCCGGCGGCCACGCCGGCAGCGAAGTAGTCGTGGACGTGCGCCAGGTAGCCCTGTCCGTAGAGACGGTGGAACTCAAAGTAGAAGCGCAGGGCATCGGACAGGTGCCGCACCAGCGGACTGTCGGCCGTGCTCCTGAGCCCTTCAGGCTGCTTCGGCAGGACCAGCTCCCGCTCGCTGCAGCCGGCCGCCTCCGCGAGCCGCAACACATGCTCCGGCCGCAGCTCGATCCGCTCCGTGGTGTCCAGTGAACAGACAATGGGCAGCCGGTCCACCGGCAGGCCGCGGTAGGCCGCATAAACTTCCTTGGCCGCCTGCGGATCAACGTGCGTATTCCATTCGGCGGTGGGAGTGGTGTTCCCCTGGTGGTAGAAGCTGCCGCCCATGATCACTACCTTGCCCAGCAGTTCGGGCAGCCGAGGTTCGCGGCGGATGGCCAGCGCGAAGTTCGTCAGCGGCGCCGTGATCAGGGCCGTGAGCTCCCCCGGATGTGCACGGGCCGCCTCCACCCAAACGTCGGCGGCGTGCCGCGCCGAGACCGTCCCGGACGGCGGCGGCAGGACGGCGTGGCCAATGCCCTGGGGTCCATGGGTTTCCGGCGTGGTCACCAGCGGAATGCTCAGCGGAGCGAATGCCCCGACGGCGACCTCCACCCCTGTGCGTCCGCACAGTTCCAGCATGGCGAGGGTGTTTCGCGCCACCTGGTGTGCGTCCACGTTCCCGGGCGACGCCGTCACGGCCACAAACTCCATGTCGGGCAGCGAGGCCAGGTAGGCCAGCGCCAAGGCATCGTCAATCCCGGTGTCAACGTCCAGTAGTAGCTTGGTCATCGGCGGTGTCCTTAGAAGAGCGCGGCTTTGGGGACCTTCGGGAAGATCGCATCCAGTTCCGCGAGCTCCGCCGGCGACGGCACCCAAGAGGCAGCGGCCGCATTTTCGCGGACCTGCTCCGGCCTGGTGGCGCCGGCGATCACGCTGCTGACGGCAGGCTGGGCCGCGAGCCAGGAGAAGGCCACCTGGATCTCGGTCAGGCCGCGGACTGCCGCGAAGGAACTGAAACGCTGGAGCTGGTCCCAGTCAGCGTCGTGCACCATGCTGGTCCGCGTATGGCTCAGCCGCGACCCCGCCGGAGCCGAGCCCGGCGAATATTTGCCCGTCAGCAGGCCGTTGGCCAGCGGGAAGTAGGGCAGGACACCCAGGCCGTAGGCTTCTGCCGCCGGGGTGACCTCGAGTTCTGCCCGCCGGTCCAGGAGGTTGTAGTGGTTCTGCGTCGAAATGAAACGTGTGCCGCCGGCGGCCCGGGCCACAAATTCCGCCTCGGCGATCTGCCAGCCGGCGCGGTTTGAGTGTCCGATGTAGCGGACCTTGCCGCTGCTCACCAGGTCGTCCAGGGCGCCCAGCGTCTCCTCGATGGGAGTCTGCGGGTCAGGCGTGTGGAACTGGTAAAGGTCGATCCAGTCCGTGCCAAGCCGCCGAAGCGACGCCTCCACCGCCCGGACAATGTAACGCCGGGACCCCCGGGCCCCAAAGTCGTTGCCATTGGCGCCGCGGACATCCATGCCGAACTTGGTGGCTACCACCGCATCATCCCGCTTGCCGGCCAGGGCCTTGCCCAGCATCGTCTCGCTGAGTCCGGGCTCCCGCCCGTAGTTGTCAGCAACATCGAATAGCGTCACGCCGGCGTCGAGGGCGGCATGGACGACGGCGTCAGTCCCCGCCTGCGATTCGGTCGCCGTGTTGGCACGCCCCAGGTTGTTGCAGCCGAGCCCCACCACGGAGACGGTCAGCCCTGAGTTTCCCAGGCGTCGGTAGTCAGGCATGGATTTCCCCTCTAGAGGCTGAAGGTGTTGGCAGGCTTCGCGGAGTGCTTGAGCTTGAAGTTGTCCGGTTCGCTGAAGGGGGCGGCGCCGATGCTCAGTTTGGTGAAGTCGAGGTCTTCGCCGCGGCTGCACACCTTGATGGCGCTGACGGCCTTGTTCATGTCGGGGCAGAGGCAGAAGATGTTCAGTTTGTAGTCACTGAACTCCGAGCGTTCCACGGTTCCCAGGCCGCGCCAGGCCAGGTGGCTGATGAGCGCGTCCTTCGCCTTTTCCTCAAGGTAGCGATCACGGTCGGTGCCCTCCTTGGTTTTCAGGGCGAACTGCGCCACCACCCAGAACTGGTCCTCGTCGGGGATTTCGGCGAAGCCGTCCTCCGCGCACTGCACGGCAAAGGCATCCATCAGGCCCTCCACCGCAGCGGCATCAGCCACATCGGTCTCTTCGGTTTTGCTCTGGTGCCCAACTACGCCGTAGTTCATCACAAACTGGCTGTAGTCCTCGTCGAACCAGCCTTCACGGAAGTGCAGTACTCCCTCGTCGTCCCGTTTGTAGACCCTTATGATTCCGCTCATGACCGTCCCTTCGTGAACCATTCGGCATCTGTTCCGTCGAATGGTGCGTGCTGTGCCTTGACGGCCTGATAAAGCTCATCCGCGGCGGCCTGGATGTCATTCACCAGCAGGTCCGGGTAATTCATGGCGACACGGTGCTCGGCGAACTCGTCCTGGTCATCGATGAAGACGCCCCGGCCGGCCATGCGGATCACGTCCAAGTCCATGTCGATCACATGGAACTCGGTGACCGCGGGCCGGATGTCCGTCCACTCGTGGGAGACGGCGAGGTCCACGTAGACCCTGACGCCGCTGGGGTGGGCGTCGTCGTAGAACGTGGCCACCCAGTCTCCGGACCGCGGCACCAGGAGCACGGCGTCGGATGCTGTGTAAAAGGCAGCGCCCGGGCGCGAACAGAACTCGTTGGTTCCCTGGAAGATCCACCAGCCGTGCCGGTCCTCGCCGAGGTACCGCCCCGGGACCACCCAGTGGGCTTTTCCGTTCCATTTCCGGTTCCGGGCCACCACCAGCTGGCCTGGCTGCAGTCCCGCGGGAACGCGGGTGGTGCTGGTGTGCCTCGCCGGGCTTGAATCCCCGACGGCGGCCGGATACTTCAGTGCGTCTTCTTCCCTCACAGGATCGGCAGGCTGCCGGTGGTGGGGTGTTCCTGGCCTGGCAGGGGGCGCGCGAAGGGGACCTTTGTGCCCAGAACCTGGGCGACGACGTCGTGCGTGATCTGCTGGGCCGTCAGCCCCACGCGCTCCAGCACCTGGCTGCGTGTGCCGTGGTCCAGGAACTCCGCAGGGAGCCCCACCTCGTTCAGGGCGGTGTCCACGCCGGCGGCGCGCATTTCCTGCCGGATCCGCGATCCGACGCCGCCTGCCCTGACACCGTCCTCGATGCAGATGACCAGCCGGTGGTGGGAGGCCAGCGCAATGATGGAACGCCGCACCGGCAACACCCAGCGCGGGTCCACCACGGTGGTGCTGATGCCTTGGGCGCCCAGGCGGTTGGACACGTCCAGGGCCAGTTCGGACATCGCTCCGACACTGACGATCAGGACGTCGTTTTCGGTGGAGCCGGCCGGCCGGCGGGCCAGCACGTCAACACCGTCGCCCAGGCGTTCGATGGCTTCCACTTCGGAGCCCACGGTGCCCTTGGAGAAACGCACCACCGTGGGGGCGTCGTTGATGGCCACGGCCTCGCGCAGCTCTTCCCGCAGCCGGGAGGCGTCGCGCGGCGCGGCCAGGTGGAGTCCGGGAACGATCTGGACCATTGCCATGTCCCACATGCCGTGATGGCTGGCCCCGTCCGGGCCGGTGACACCGGCCCGGTCCAGGACGATGGTGACGCCGGCTTTGTGCAATGCCACGTCCATGAGGAGCTGGTCAAAGGCACGGTTCAGGAAGGTGGCATACACGGCCACCACGGGGTGGAGCCCGCCGAAAGCCATGCCGGCGGCGGACGTCAGCGCATGCTGCTCGGCGATGCCGACATCGATCACGCGGTCCGGGTGCTTGGCCGCAAACTTGTGCAGGCCCACGGGAATGAGCATGGCCCCGGTGATGCCCACAATGTCGGGGCGTTCGTCGGCGATCTTCGCGATCTCGTCAGCAAAAACAGACGTCCAGGACTGTGCCCCGGAAACTCCCGTCGGCTCACCCGTCTCCGGATCGATAATGCCGACGGCGTGGAACTGGTCCGCTTCATGGGCCCGGGCCGGGGCGTAGCCGTGGCCCTTTTCGGTCATGGCGTGGACAATCACCGGGCCGGCGTAGTTCCTGGCCGTGGACAGGGCGTGCTCCATGGCCTGCAGGTTGTGGCCGTCTACCGGGCCGATGTACTTCATGCCGAGGTCTTCGAACATCCCCTGCGGCGCCCACCAGTCCTTGATGCCCTTTTTCATGGCATGCAGGCTCTTGTAGGTGAACTGGCCTACGGGGCCGCTGCTCTGGAGCTTCTTCTTCCACCAGTCCAGCGTGCCCTCATAGGCAGGGGCGGCGCGGAACGAGTCGATGGTGGGGCGCAGTGAGGCGAGGTAGTCCGCGAAGCCGCCCACCGTCGGGGCATACGAGCGGCCGTTGTCGTTGACCACGATCACCACGCGGCGGCGCTTGTCCGCCGCAATGTTGTTGATGGCTTCCCAGGCCATGCCGCCGGTCAGCGCCCCGTCGCCCACAACCGCGACGGTGTAGCGGTCCGACTCGCCGGTGAGCTGCCTGGCACGGGATATGCCGTCCGCCCAGGACAGGGAGGAGGAAGCATGCGAGCTTTCCACAATGTCATGCTCGGACTCGGCGCGGGACGGGTAGCCGGACATGCCGCCCTGCTGGCGCAGGGTACTGAAGTCCTGGCGGCCGGTGAGGAGCTTGTGCACATAGGACTGGTGGCCCGTGTCGAACACAATGCTGTCCCGGGGCGAATCGAAGATGCGGTGCACGGCCAGGGTCAGTTCCACAACGCCGAGGTTCGGTCCGAGGTGTCCACCTGTCTGGGAGACGTTGGTGATCAGGAAACTCCTGACCTCAGCGGCCAGCTCTTCGAGCTGCCCTTGAGACAGCTGGTTCAGGTCCTGCGGATTCCGGATGGTGTCCAAGATTCCCAATGACCCCTCCTTCGGGTGGTAGACGTGCCTGTTAACTCTAACGCCTCGCGGAAAATGCAAAGCCGAAGCCCCGGCTGGTCGGTGACCGGCCGGGGCTTCGAAAGAGTACTGCGTGGGTTCAGATTCCGGCTAGTTGGCCGAGATCTGGCGCAGGACGTACTGCAGGATGCCGCCGTTGCGGTAGTAGTCGGCTTCGCCCGGGGTATCGATGCGGAGTACTGCATCGAAGGACTTGGCGGAGCCGTCTTCTGCGGTGGCGGTGACCTTGAGGGTCTTGGGCGTGGTCCCTTCGTTCAGGGCAATGACGCCCTCAACCGAGAAGGTTTCCGTGCCGGTCAGGCCCAGGGTGGCTGCGGACTCTCCAGCCGGGAACTGCAGGGGCAGGACGCCCATGCCGATCAGGTTGGAGCGGTGGATACGCTCGTAGCTCTCGGCGACGACGGCCTTGACGCCCAGCAGGGCGGTGCCCTTCGCTGCCCAGTCACGCGAGGATCCGGAACCGTATTCCTTGCCCGCCAGGACCACCAGCGGGGTGCCGGCTGCCTGGTAGTTCTGCGCGGCGTCGTAGACATATGCCTGCGGGCCGTCAGCCTGGGTGAAGTCGCGGGTGAAGCCACCTTCGACGCCGTCCAGGATCTGGTTCTTGATGCGGATGTTCGCGAACGTGCCGCGGATCATGACTTCGTGGTTGCCACGGCGTGAGCCGTAGGAGTTGAAGTCCTTGCGCTCCACACCGTTGGCCAGCAGGTACTGGCCGGCGGGGGTGTCCGACTTGAAGGAACCGGCCGGGGAGATGTGGTCGGTGGTGACCGAATCGCCCAGCTTCAGCAGCACGCGGGCGCCGGAGATGTCCTGGACGGGTTCCGGCTGCGCCTTGATGCCATCGAAGTACGGGGGCTTCCGGACGTAGGTGGAGTTCGGATCCCAGGCGAAGGTGTCGCCGGCCGGGGTGTCGAGCGCCTTCCAGCGCGCGTCGCCGTCAAAGACGCCTTCGTAGCCGCGGGCGAACATGTCCTTGTCGATCGAGGAATCGATAACCTGCTGGACCTCGACCGGGTTGGGCCAGATGTCCTTCAGGAAGACCTCGTTGCCTTCGGAGTCGGTGCCCAGGGAATCGGTATCGAAGTCGAAGTCCATGGAACCGGCCAGGGCGTAAGCGATGACCAGCGGCGGGGAGGCCAGGTAGTTCATCTTCACGTCCGGGTTGATCCGGCCTTCGAAGTTGCGGTTACCGGAAAGCACCGCTGTGACGGAGAGGTCGTTGGCCTGGATGGCCTCGGAGATTTCGGCGTCCAGCGGGCCGGAGTTGCCGATGCACGTCGCGCAGCCGTAGCCCACGATGTAGAAGCCGAGCTTCTCCAGGTACGGGGTGAGGCCCGACTTGTTGTAGTAGTCGGTGACAACCTTGGACCCGGGAGCCACGGAGGTCTTGACCCACGGCTTCGAGGTCAGGCCCTTGTCGACGGCGTTGCGGGCCAGCAGGGCTGCGGCCAGCATCACCGAGGGGTTGGACGTGTTCGTGCAGGACGTGATCGAGGCGATGGATACCGCTCCGTGGTCCAGTTCGAATTCGCGGCCGTCTTCAGTCTTGATGTGCACCGGGTTGGAGGGACGCCCGTGGGCGCCGTTCGCTGCGGAGACAACACGGCTGGTCTCGGTGGTGTGCGAGTCGGCGTGCGTGAACGACGGCGCGTCCGATGCGGGGAAGGATTCGTCCAGGGACTCGTCCACGCTGCCGTCTTCGATGGCGACGTAGTTGTGGATGTCCTTGCGGAACTGTTCCTTGGCATCCGTCAGCTCAATGCGGTCCTGGGGACGCTTGGGGCCGGAGATGGAGGGAACAACCGTGGACAGGTCCAGCTCGAGGTACTCGGAGAACTTGATCTCGCGGGAAGCATCGTGCCAGAGGCCCTGCTCCTTAGCGTAGGACTCCACGAGTGCCACATTTTCGTCCGAGCGCCCGGTGAGGCGCAGGTAGTCCAATGTGACGTCGTCGATGGGGAACATTGCGGCGGTGGAGCCGAATTCCGGGCTCATGTTGCCGATGGTGGCGCGGTTGGCCAGCGGCACTGCCGCAACACCTTCGCCGTAGAATTCCACGAACTTGCCCACAACACCGTGCTTGCGCAGCTGCTCGGTGATGGTCAGCACCACGTCCGTGGCGGTGGCGCCGGCCGGAATGGACCCGGTCAGCTTGAAGCCAACAACACGCGGGATGAGCATCGAGACAGGCTGTCCCAGCATGGCCGCTTCGGCTTCGATGCCGCCAACGCCCCAGCCCAGGACACCCAGGCCGTTGACCATGGTGGTGTGCGAGTCGGTGCCGACGCAGGTGTCCGGGTAGGCCCGGAGGACGCCGTCGATTTCGCGGGTCATGACGGTGCGGGCCAGGTATTCGATGTTGACCTGGTGCACAATGCCGGTTCCCGGGGGAACAACCTTGAAGTCATCGAATGCGGTCTGGCCCCAGCGCAGGAACTGGTAACGCTCGCCGTTGCGCTGGTATTCGATCTCCATGTTGCGCTCCAGTGCGCCGGAGTTGCCGAAAGCGTCGATCTGCACGGAGTGGTCAATGACCATTTCCGCAGGAGCGAGGGGGTTGACCCGCTTGGGGTCGCCGCCGAGTTCCTTGACCGCTTCACGCATTGTCGCCAGGTCCACCACACAGGGGACGCCGGTGAAGTCCTGCATGATCACGCGGGCAGGCGTGAACTGGATTTCTGTATCGGGCTGGGCATTAGGATCCCAGCCGGCCAAGGCACGCACGTGATCGGCCGTGATGTTCGCGCCGTCCTCGGTCCTCAACAGGTTTTCAAGCAATACCTTGAGGCTGAACGGAAGGTTTTCTGCACCTTCAACGGAGTTCAACCGGAAAATTTCGTATTCGGTTCCGGCTACATTAAGTTTGCCTTTTGAACCGAAGCTGTCCACAGTGCTCATCGCAGGACTCCTCTCGCAACAGTTTCATCTTTGTCGCGCGGTAGACCGCTTGCTAGTTAGGCAGGCCTAATTAGTGCTGGCCACACAATTGCAGGAGGTCAGCCGTGAATACGGGGCGCGACGTGGGATTACTACCGCCATCCTAGTAGCATCACGGACCCGGCGTCAGCAATGCCACCGTCTCCAGGTGGTGCGTGTGCGGATAGAGATCGAAGGCCCGCAGGCCCGCCAGGGACCAGCCAGCCTGCTGGAAGTACCCAACATCCCGGGCAAATGATGCGGGGTCGCAGGAGACGTAGGCGATGGCGCGGGGCCCGGCAGCGATCAGCTGGCTGACCACGGGCTTCCCGGCGCCCGCCCGTGGCGGGTCCAGCACAATGGCGTCGAAATTCCGCGGCTTTTGGCGGAGGACTCGTTCCACCCGGCCGTGTTCGATCTCCACCTGCGGAGCACCGTGAAGGTTCTTGCGGGCGTCCCGGCTGGTTCCCGGAGCACCTTCCACCGAGAGCACGGACCCGGTCTCCCCCACCGCGTCAGCCAAGGGAGCCGTGAACAGCCCGGCCCCGGCGTAGAGGTCGGCCACCACGGAACCCGGCGCCAGGAATCCGCCATTGTGGAGGAATTCTGTGATGGCCCCCACAAGCGTCCCGGGCGCGTCGCGGTGGATCTGCCAGAAACCGGCGCCCGTAACCCTGTAGTCGTGGCCGGCTGCCGACTCCTGGACCCAGGTCCGGCCACGCAGCTGCGCGACTTCCCCGGTCAGGGGGTCGAACGTGGCCACGGAAACGTCGTCCGGAAGCTGGGCCGCGATGGCACTGAGCCGCTTGGGCTTGGTGCCGGGTGCAGGAGCCAGCAGCACCAGTGGGCGTGAACCGTTCGACGGCGCTGCCACCTCCACGCGCTCGATGCCGGTCAGGTCGAGGTCCCACAAGCGCAGCCGGTTGATGCGCTCCGTTGCGAGCGGCATCTCCCGGACGGCAATGATGTGGTCGGAACGGTGCGCGTGCATGCCAAGTTTGCCGCCCGCAGTCACCGAGAAGCTGGCGCGCGTCCGCCACCCCAGGCCAGTGCCGGCGTCGTACGTTGGCTCGGTCTCCTGGCCGGAATCCGGCCCGCCCGCGTCCACAGCCTCCACGAGGTTTCCGAGGTCCAGCCCGTCGGGCAGGCGTTCGACGGCGGCGAGCCGCTGAAGCTGTTCGGCCAGTACCGCCGACTTGAGCGTGCGCTGTCGGGCAAGGGAGATGTGGCCGAATTCGGCTCCGCCCACCGGCGGATGTCCGTGGGCCCAGGCGCGGAGGGAGTCCGCCGGACGCCAGAAGTGCTCCACCCGGTCCGGGGAGGCTTCCAGCACCTCCACAACGTCGGCGCGCCAGAACTTGGCAGACTCCCCCGCGTCAGTGAGGCGGACGCGTACCTTTTCGCCGGGGATGCCGTGCCGGACAAAGATCACCCTGCCCTCGTGCCGGGCCACGCAGTGGCCGCCGTGGGCCACCGGGCCGACGTCGAGCACCAGTTCGGTGGGGGCTGCCATGGCAGTTGCGGGGTGGCTCTGGGTCTGGGGGTTCATCGGATATCCTGCATGTTTTTGGCTTCTTCGGACGATTTCAACTGCCACGGGACACTGGCCACCATCACGCCAGGTTCGAAGTGCAGCCGGGTTTTGATACGCAGTGCTGTCTGGTTGTGAACCAGCTGTTCCCACCATTTACCGACCACGTATTCGGGAATGTAGACCACGATCAGGTCGCGGGGGGAATCACGGCGCATGTTCTTGACGTATTCCATAATGGGCGTGATGGTTTCCCGGTACGGGCTGGCGAGGACGGTCAGCGGCACGGGGATCTCCAGCTTTTCCCAGTCGGCAACCGTGTGCGCGGTTTCCTCTGCGTTGATGTCCACCGTGATGGCGTCCAGCCGCGACGGCCTCGACGCCCTGGCGTAGGCCAGGGCACGCAACACCGGTTTGCGCACGTGGGACACCAGCAGTACCGCGTGGACCCTTGATGGCAGGGCCCGCGGCGAGGAGTCCTCGTCGACGGCCAGTTCCTTGGCCACGTTGTCATAGTGTGCCCGGATGCTCCACATGATCAGGAACAGGATGAACATGGCCAGCAGCGCGATCCACGCGCCTTGCTGGAACTTGGTGATCAGCACGATCACCAGCACCAGGGACGTCATGCCGAACCCGATGCTGTTGATGGTGCGGGACTTCACCATCCGGCGTCGGGTGGCTTTGTCCTTGGCGAGCTTGAGGTGCCTCCCCCAATGCCGGATCATGCCCAGCTGGCTGAGGGTAAAGGAAATAAAGACGCCCACGATGTAGAGCTGGATCAGTTTGGTGACGTCGCCGTTGAACGCGAGGATCAGGACCAACGCTCCGGCGGCCAGGGCAAGGACACCGTTGCTGAACGCCAGGCGGTCTCCCCTGGTCCGCAGCTGGCGCGGCAGGTAGCCGTCCTGGGCGAGGATGGAGCCAAGTACCGGGAACCCGTTGAACGCGGTGTTCGAGGCGAACACCAGGATCACTCCGGTGGCGGCGACCACGATGAAGAACAGGATTGATCCCGGGCCGAAGATGGTCTGGGCGATCTGGCTGATGGCAGGACTCTGGATGTAATCCTCCGGCAGCGGCAGGCCGTTCATCAGGAATTCCGTCGCCGGATCCAACACAATGTGCACCTTCGTGGCGTTGGCCAGAAAGATGATGCCGGCCAGCATGGACGAGGCGATAACGCCGAGCAGCAACAGCGTGGTGGCCGCGTTTTTGCTCTTCGGTTTCTGGAAGTTCGGCACACCGTTGCTGATGGCCTCAATGCCGGTCAGCGCGGCGGCGCCGGAGGAGAACGCCCGGAGCAGGAGGAAGGCGCCGGCCAGGCCCACCAGCCCTTCGTCGAAACCGGGAGCCGGCACAATCTCGAAGGCCGCCGACGGTGCTTCGCCCAGCTGGCCGGTCGCGGCCTGGAAGACGCCCACCGCTGTCATGCCGAGGATCGCCGCCATAAAAATGTACGTGGGGACGGCGAAAACGCTGCCGGCTTCCTTGATGCCGCGGAGGTTCACGAGGGCAAGGATTACGACGCCGATGGTGGCGAACAGGGCCTGTTGCCCATGCAGGGACGGCACCGCCGTGGTGAGGTAGGTGGCCGCCGAGGACATCGAGACGGCCACCGTCAGGACGTAGTCCACCAGGAGCGCCGAGGCCACAGTCAGCCCGGAAAACTTGCCCAGGTTTTCATTGGCGATCTCGTAGTCTCCGCCGCCGGAAGGGTAGGCGTGCACGTTCTGCCGGTAGGACGCCACCACAGTCAGGAGGACCACCATGACGGCCAGGCCCACCCACGGCGAAAAGGCCACCGCACTCACGCCGGCCAGTGCCAGGGTGAGCAGGATTTCATCGGGGGCGTAGGCCACCGAGGACAGTGCGTCGGAAGCGAAAACCGGGAGTGCTATCCGTTTGGGGAGCAAGGTATGGGCGAGCCTGTCATTCCTGAAGGGCCTGCCCACCAGCACCCGTTTCACGGCATTCAATATAGTCAGCACTCCACAAAGCTAGTCTGATTCCCCGCCCATGTCATGACGGCGTCCGGGCGGCGGCAGCACGCGCGCTGCCGGTAGAGTTCTAGCAGCAGCAACAGGCTACGGAAGTTGAGGAGATACGGTGGCGCATTTCGTGATCATGGGATGTGGCCGGGTAGGGGCCACTCTGGCGCACACGCTGGAGGACGCCGGTCATTCCGTCGCCATCATCGACCAGGACGACCGCGCGTTCCGCCGGCTTCGGCAGGGCTTCACGGGGCGGAAAGTCACCGGTGTGGGCTTCGACCGGGACACCCTCCAGCAGGCCGGCGTGGCAGAGGCATACGCCTTCGCGGCCGTTTCCAGCGGTGACAACTCCAACATCCTGGCCACCCGCGTGGCGCGCGAGACCTTCCACGTCCCCCACGTTGTGGCCAGGATCTACGATCCCGGCCGGGCAGAAATCTATCAACGGCTCGGCATCCCCACCGTGGCCGCCGTCCGGTGGAGCGCAGACCAGGTCCTGCGCCGCATCCTGCCCGAACAGCATCTCGCCGGCGATTTCCGCGAGCCTTCCGGCCGGCTGGTCCTCGCCGAGGTGGACCTCGACGCCGGCTGGATCGGCCACCGGATCAGCGAGGTCGAAAAAGCTGCCGACATCCGGGTGGCCTACCTCACCAGGTTCGGCGAGGGCATGCTTCCGGAAACCGGGACTTCGTACCAGGACGGCGACACAGTCCACGCCATGCTGCCGGTGGACCGCAGTTCCCAGGTCGCCCAGATTCTGGCCAAAGCACCCGCCAAGGAGTTGTAGTGAAAGTTGTTATCGTCGGCGCCGGCAGCGTCGGGTCATCGATCGCCAGGGAACTGCTGGCCCACAAGCACGAAATCCTGCTGATCGACCTCAAGCCTGAGGTCATCGGACGCAGCGGGCTGCGCGGCGCGCACTGGCTCGTGGGCGACGCCTGCGAGCTCAGCACCCTGCAGGGAGCGAAAGTGGAGGACGCCGACGTCGTTGTTTCAGCCACGGGCGACGACAAAGTGAACCTGGTGGTCTCGCTCCTGGCCAAGACCGAATTCGGGGTGGGCCGCACGGTGGGCCGGGTCAACAACCCCAAGAACGACTGGATGTTCAACGACTCCTGGGGCGTGGACGTTGCCGTCAACACCCCCCAGCTGATGACCGCGCTGGTGGAGGAAGCGGTGGAGATCGGTGACCTGGTCCGGCTCCTGACGCTGCAGACCGGCGTCGCTTCGCTGGTGGAGTTCACGGTGCCGCACGATTCGCACGTCATTGGCCTGACGGTGGGCGACATCCAGTGGCCCGAGGACGCCACGCTGGTGGCAATCCTCCGGGACCACGCACCCATCACTCCCAGCCGGGATGACGTCATTGATGGCGGGGACGAGTTGTTTTTCGTCACCACTATCGCGGCCGAGGATCAGTTGCGTGCGCTGCTGTCGCCCGAATCAGCGGAGGAGCCGGAGGAGGCCTCCCATGAGCCCGAAGGCGTGCAGCCTGCCGAAACTCAGGCGCCGGAGGACGACGGCTTCGGCGGCTGATCCGACGTCGGGGCGTCGGCGTCCGCCGGTACCGGCCGGGTGACAAGCCACGCGATCCAGACGCCGAGGATATAGAGCGGCGCCCCCATGATCAGGCGGGTCGTGGCCAGTGCGGCGAGTCCGTCCTCGCCCATCAGGTACAGGGGAACCTGAACGATCAGCCGAAGTACCAGGACCGCCACGATGATCCACGTGCCCAGGCGGTAAGCCTTAAGCCGCGCGGGATCCTTGCGCCAGTCCAGCCCTTCGTTGCGGATGATCCCGAACAGCAGGCCGGCCACCGGCCACTTGATCGCGATGGAGATCACCATGGCGAGGATGTAGGCGGTGTTCGTGAAAAAGCCCGGCAGGTAGAAGTCCTCGGCCTTGCCCGTAGTGTTCGCGAGCCAGGCCGAGATTCCCACCCCCACCACGCCGGCGAGGGCCTGGGTCAGCGGGCGCCGCTGGACGAGGCGGACCACCGTAAACACCGCGGCGGAGGCCAGCGCGGCCACCAGCGACGGCGTCAGGTCCCGCGTGATGGTAAAGGCGATCAGGAAGACCAGGCCGGGCACAATGCTCTCGGCGATGCCCTGGATTCCTCCGGCGCTCTTGAGGACATCGATCCGGCCGTCATGGGTGCGGTGCAGGCCGGCTTTGGCTGCATAGCCCTCAGCAAGTCCCTTCACCGCGGACGGCTCGGGCTGTTTGGACGGCTCGGGCTGCTGGGGCGAGGTCATTCGTTCTCCTGGCGGGAAAGTATTTCATAGCGTGGATTGAACATGGTGGGCAGGCCTTGGCTTTGGGACAGCATGCCCTCAAGGCGGACGACGGTCCCGGCCTCGATGCCCGGCACCCTGCGCCGCCCCAGCCAGACCACACGCAGGCGGCCACCCGTTCCCTGTGCCGGTTTGGCGCCCGTCTCGCGAATGTCGGGGTCCGAGACGATGGCGGTGAATGCCGCGTTCCGGTCCGCGGGCATGTAGGTGACCGATTCGATGTGCCCCTGGCACACCACCCTCCCCCGTTCCGGCAGCCGGCTGACCGGCATCCACGCGTCCGGGGAGGAGTCCGGGGGACCTTGGCGGGAATCAGCCAATCTGGGTGGTTTCCGGACCACGTTCGGGGCCCTTGAACTCGGGGGCATGGAATTCGGGGGCACCTGGCGGCGGGGTGACGCTGGCATCCTTGGGCAGCCGCAGCTGAAGCAGGTCCCGGGGCGGCATGGGGCTGTCGCCCCGGATGACCACAATCTTGCGGAAAAGGGACTCAAGCGGTGCCGCAGCCTCGCGCTCCATCGCTGCCGCGCCGCCCAGGACGCCGCGCAGGAACCAACGCGGCCCGTCGATGCCTATGAAGCGCGCCACCCGGTAGCCCTGGCTGCCGTCCTGTGCACCGGCGGGCAGTTTGGCGATCAGTTCGGTTCCGAAGCCACCCTGGACTTCTTCAACCTGTCCGCCCTGGCTTCCTACGGACTGGCCGATCTGTTCGCGGATCTCGTCCCACAGTCCCTCGGTCTTGGGAGCAGCAAAGGCCTGCAGCTGAAGGCTGGAGCCGTTCAGGTCCATGGTCACAGCGACCACGCGCTGGGTGGCTTCCTCAACTTCGAGCCGGAGCTGGAGCCCCTCGCTCGGGGAAATAAGGAGCGCACCGAGGTCAACATATCCCTCGCGGCTGGAGACCTCGGAAACATCAAAGGGGCCCGAGACCCGACGCCCGGCGTCCGCCGTGGCGTCGTCAGCGGAATCCGTTGTTTCTGCCGTTGCCTGGGATTCGTCGGGGTCGGCCGATTGGTCCTTCTTCGATTTCCTGCCGAGCCCAAAAACCATGGGGACTGTCTCCTTAGTTGTGAAAGTGACTCGCCGGCCCGGAAGTTCCGTCGGAAGTCTTACTGCCGCGGGCAACCAGCATTAGTTGCCGCCGTCGGCGGGTGTCAGGCGTTTGGTGAGGTGAAGCCGCCGGTGGATCCGAATCCGCCGGCTCCCCGCACCGATTCACTCAATTCATTGACAGGGACAAACTGGGCGTATTCCACCCGCTGGATCACCATCTGTGCAATTCTATCGCCGCGCCGCAGCTCGATGGCGTTGCTGGAATCAGTGTTGAGCAGGGTCACGGAAATTTCCCCGCGGTAACCGGCATCCACGGTGCCCGGCGCATTGACGATGGTCAGCCCGTGCTTCGTGGCCAGGCCGGAGCGCGGGTGGATCAGGGCTACAAACCCGTCCGGCAGCGCGATGGAAACACCGGTCGCCACCAGCTTCCGCTCCCCCGGCGCCAGGACCACATCTTCCCGGGTCCGCAGGTCAGCCCCCGCATCGCCGGGGTGGGCATAGGAAGGTGCCTCCAGCCCGGCATCGAGCATTTTCAGCTGCACCTGCAGCGTCGGCGCCCCGTAGGCTGCGGCGGCATCCGGTGCGGAGCCGGCCAGCCCATTGTCAGGAACGGTTTCAACAGTGGCAAGTTCGTCAGTCACAGTCACTCACTCTAACGCCCAGCCGCAGTTCCGTCCTAGATTCAACGGGACGCCGCAGGCCAGGGCCGGATGAACCCAAGATGAAATAGCCAGCCAAAGGTGGAAAGCTGGTGGCATGCCCGAATCCAGCTCCACCGCGCCCGTCCCTGACGCCCCCTCCGCCGGCACCCCGCCAGTTTTCCGGGAGAGGCTGTGGCCGAACGTCTGGATCTGGATCATCGCGGCGGGGATCTCCGGTGCCGGGATCCTCGTTTTCGCCCCGATAAGCATGGTTGCGGGCTATACGGCGGCGGGCGTCCTGTTCACGATCATGGCTGTCCTGCTCGTGCTGTCCACTCCGACGATCCTGGTCACCAGCGACGCCTTGACGGTAGGACGCGCCACCATTGAGCGCCGCTTCGTCGGCGACGCGGCAGCGTTCCACGGCAAGGACGCCACGGCCCAGCGGGGGACCCGGCTCAATGGCCTCGCCTACCTGTGCATCCGTGGCTGGATCGACCCAGTGGTGCGGATCGAAATCACGGACCCGTCTGACCGGACCCCCTATTGGCTGACGTCGTCCAGGCGGCCCGAGGAACTCGCTGCCGCGCTTTCGGGAAAATAGGGGAATAGCCGTTCAGCCCTCGCACTCCTTGCAGTAGAAGTGGCCGTTCCTTTCCCGCGCAATCTGCGAACGGTGCCGGACCAGGAAGCACGAGGAACACGTAAACTCGTCCGCTTGTGGAGGCACCACCAGAACCAGCAGTTCCTCGCCGGACAGGTCCGCCCCGGGAAGCTCGTAGCCTGCGGCGAGGTCGCTTTCGTCCACATCAACCGCGGCCGTCGGGTTATCTGATCGCCGCGTTTTCAGATCTTCCAGCGAATCCTCGGTGAGGTCTTCTTCGGATTTTCGCGGCGCATCGTAGTCGGTGGCCATCTCGGCTTGACTCCGTTCCTTTCCGGTCAGCGGGTGACACCCTTGATAACGCCGGACACCCCATGTTTGTGCCCGGAGTGGGCTCATCCTTCCGCATGCACGCGGCAATATCCAGACTTCCGCGCAGGTGCGGTCCGCTGGCAATGCGCAAACCCCCGCTGCTGACCGCACCGGCGTCCGAAAGTGCCGGAATATCGCGGCGCGCCCTTGCTCCTAACCCAAAAGGGTGCCGGTGAGTGGCAGAGTTTCGATTGATAGTAATGCCAGGGTGGAGGATTTGTATGCAGGATCTACGGCTTGTAGGCGTACACGACGACGGGGAGCATCTCCTGTTGAGCGGTGCCGGCGGCGAGATGTTCCAGCTGCCGATCGATGAAGCACTGCGAACGGCCAGCCGGTCTTCGGCGAAGACGGCTTCCGCGGCTGCGCCCATTGCCATGTCCCCGCGGGACATCCAGTCACGGATCCGCAGCGGTGCCACCGCGGCGGAGGTGGCTGAGCTTTCCGGGCTTCCCCTCGCAAAAGTCGAGCGGTATGAGGGCCCTGTCCTTGCCGAGCGGGAGTACGTAGCGCAACAGGCGCGGAAGGTGGAAGTGGCTTCGCCTTCCCCCGGTCATGACACGTACCGCTCCATCTTCGGCGACCACCCGGCTTCCCTCCACGACATGGTCATCCACCGGCTCTCAGCCCACGGGATTGAACCTTCCACCGTGGAGTGGGATTCGTGGCGGCGCCAGGACGGCAACTGGACCGTGGTGGCCCGTTTTGAAGCCAAAAAGGACGGCACCTCCGGCATCGGGGAAGAGCCGCCTGCGCAGTGGACCTTCAGCCCGGTCCGCAAATCGTTGCAGAACGCCAACCGCTGGGCCCAGCAGCTCAGTGAGCTGGAACCGCTGGACGGTCCCGTTCCGGCCCGCCGTCTCACTGCCGTCTCGGACCGCCCGTTTGACTTTGAAACCGACGCGGAAGCAGCGGCCGCCCGAAATTCGACCGGCCCGCAGGCCGTCCCGCAGGCCAGGGAATCTGACGGTCTCCTGGATATGCTCCGTTCACGCCGCGGCCAGCGTCTGGGTGTCGACGAAGACGCGGACGACGCCCTGGCACTGCTGCTGACCCACGGCGTGCCCGCTGCCCATCCACGTCCCTCTGAGGTGGTCCCTGAACCGGATTCCAGGGAACAGAAGTACCGGGAGCCCGAAACGCGCGAGGCAGCACCTGCCGAGTCCACCGCGCAGGACGACGCCGCGCCTGCCGCGGCCGCCGATCCCCTCACCCGCAAGCGTGACGCTCGGCCGTCAATGCTGTCCCGGCTGAGCCTCATCCCGCCACACCGGGACTCCGAGGATGACGACGTCCTGAAACTGCACGACGGCGTCAGCACCGACACGAGGGAAGTCACCATTGTGGCGTCCCCGCTTCGTCCCGCAGCGCAGGGTGCCCCCGGCGAGACAGCTCCGGGGCGTCCCGCGCCGAACGTGGGCCTGGACGAACTGCTGGGCGGCGGCAGCCCGCGCCGGGCGGCCTACGCGGCCGGCACCGACGACGCAGGATCGGGCCAGCACCACGACCATGACGCGGACCAGCCTGAACGGCAGCCCGCAAAACCGAAGCGGTCCACCGTTCCCAGCTGGGACGAGATCGTCTTCGGGACCAAGCGGGACTGACGCCTCAGCGTCGCCGTGGCTTGCCTTCGGCCTTAAAGCACAGCAGCGGAACTTCGCGTTCCGCTTTGGTCAGCGAGCCATGCTGGCCCACCACCTCCATGGCGGCTGGGCGCCCGCGACGGGTGTCGTAGAGGGCCAGCGCGTCCCGCGCTGCAATCATGATGTCGCCAATCCGGGGCCCGACGGCCGGGCGCAGTGTCCCGAACAGTCCGGCGGCGATGGCATCTTCCCGGGTAAAGGCCCAGATCCTGTCGCCGAAGCGGGCACGCCACGCGCCGAGCAAGCGCTCCCGGCCCGCGGCGTCTGCCGCATCCTCAAGGTAGAGATGGACCATCCGGGGCTCCCCCGCCGTATGCCGCACGCCGTCAACAAGCGACGCGTCCGCGGCGAAGTCGATCCGCTGCTGTTCCGGGACGTCGAGCATCCCGTGGTCCGCGGTGAGCAGGACCGTGGTCCCGGCCGGGAGCGACGCGTTGAGCCGTTTGACGGTTGCGTCGAGCTCTTCGAGCTGGTGTTCCCACTGTTCGGACTGGCAACCGTGCCGGTGGCCGGCCTTATCCAGGTCGTTGACGTAGAAGTACATCAGGGAGCGGCCGGTGGTGTCCATGGCTTCGGCGGCGGCTTCTGTGCGCGCGTGGGCCGTCACGGCAGAGACGAAATTCCCGCCGCGGAGGGCCGCCTGCGTCATGGGCGAGTTGCCGAACTGCGGCAGGCTGACCGTGGTCACACTAACTGATTCGGCGGCCCGTTCGAGGACGGTAGGGAACGGCTGCCACTCAGCAGGGTCCACCTTGGCATCCCAGTTGCCGAGCATGTTGACGACTTTGTCCTGGTCCGGGTCCAGGACGTCGTAGCCCACCATTCCGTGCTGGCCGGGCGGGAGTCCTGTGCCGAAGCTGGCCAGGGCAGCGGCCGTGGTTGAGGGGAACGTGGAGTCCAGCCAGACGGGAACTTCCCCCTGCCCGGACTGCATCACGGAGCGCAGGAAGGGTGTGTGGGCAGACTTCTGTTTGAGCAGGTTCCGGCCCAGGCCGTCGGCCAGGACCACGCAGACGCGCGATGCCGGCGGAAGGCCCAGGGAGTTCGTGAAACCCTCTACTCCGAGGCTGGCCGCCGCGCTGGTGAGGACATCCCCGATGGACCGCCGGCCAAAGGCCGGCGCGGGCGGCATGCTCAGCTGCGGGGCGGCCCCTTGGGAAACCGCCGCGGAAGTGGCTGAGGAGACTGTTGCTTTCCCTTGGTCCGGCATCTCAGCGCTGCTGGTGCCCGCGGCTGAGCCGGTTGCCGAACACACCCGTCCGGGGACGGGGCTGGAGCGTCTGGCCGGCGTGCGGCACGGGAGCCGTGGAGCCGGTGTTCACGGCCCGCAGGGCGCGGGCAAAGAGTTTGGCGTCCTGGACGGCCTGCGGACCGTCGGCTTCGGCGCTGATCCGCAGGACGATGTCCTCCTGGGCAATGGTGCCGCTGTAGCCGTGGTCTGCCTCGCATTGCGGGTCTCCGCAGCTGGCGGGCCCCATGTCCAGCCGCTGGCCGCCGGACCAGGCAATGGCGAGGGTGACTTCCCGGACCGGATCCGAGGGCTTGTAGTCCTGCGGCTGGGAGTACATGTAGCTCAGGACTACGGAGCGGATCTGCGCGACGGGCACGGATTCGGTGGAAATCTGGGCCACGATCTGTTCGCCGGCGTCGTCGAGCTGCTGGTCGTCCACGTGGGTGATCACCAGCATGTCCGAGGTCAGGACCAGCACGGTGATGTGGCGGCGGACTTCGGCCCGGTCAAAATGGGTTTCCAGGTGCACCAGGTGGGCCACGCATTCGCGGCCGTCCAGGGCGTCGTCAACGACGTCGGCCACCAGGCGCGGGTAGAAGCCCGCTTTCTGGAGCGCACCGTCCAGGCTCTGGCCCTGCGGTGTGTGGCTGTGTGAGCTGTGGGGGCGGGTTGCCTGGTTGTCACTGCCGGAAGTGGAAGGCGTCGACGGGGAAGGCTGTGAGCTCATTCCCCCATTTTCACAGATCGGCCGGGGACATGCTAACCGCGGTCAGCCCAGCATGGCCCGGCGGGCACTGTCAGTGCGCTGGGCTGCGTTGCCGATCCGGATATCTGCGGCCAGGATGGACACGCCCAGGGTTCCGCAGAGGACCGGGTTGAATTCCACCAGGGCTATTTCCGGATGGTTGTCCTTCATCCAGGCCAACCGCCCGGCGACTTCCTCGAGGGCTTCAATGTCCACGGCGGGAAGGCCCTGGTAGCCGAAGAGTTTGCGGGCGGCCCGGGGCCCGCGGATGAAGTCTTTCACGTCGGCCGCGGACAGCGGAGGAACGCGGTGTGCCCAGTCATCCAGCAGGTTGACCGCGTCCCCGGCGAGCCCGAAGGAGACCACCGGCCCCAGCAGCGGATCCTCAATGGCCCGGAACGTGCATGCCTGCCCCATCGGGGCCATGGACTGCACCTCCAGGGCCGGCGAACCGTAGGGTGCCAGTGAGCGCCGCATCTGCACGATGTTGCGGCGCAGGGAATCCGGATCCTCGACGTCGAGGCGGACTCCGCCCAGGTCCAGGCGGTGGCGGAGCGCCGGGTCGGTGGTTTTCAGCGCGACCGGCCAGCCCAGCCTGTCGGCGGCAGCAACGGCCTCGTCCTCTGAGTCGAAACCGGCGGACGGGAGCACCGCAATGCCGTAGTGCGCCAGCAGCTCTGCCGCGGACCCAGGATCGAGGGTCTTGAGCTGCTCCCCGTGGACATTGCGCAGAAGCTGATCCAGCAGGATCCGTGCGCCTTCCGGATCGCAGCCGTCAGGTTGGACAAAGTGGCCGGGGTCCCGCGCCACCCATTCCGCGTAGCGCACGACGGCGGCGAGCGCCGCCACAGCCGCACCGGCGTTCGAGAAGCACGGCACTGTCCGCTGTTGGGCCCCCACCATGCCCTCCACGTAGATGGAGGGGTCAAGGATGCCGGTGAAGGCCGCGACTACCGGCTTTCCGGCGGCGGCCGAGCATTCGGCCAGTACCTCGGCGATGTGGTCCACCGTCAGGCCGCGCACCGGCAGCAGCGCGGCCACCACGGCATGGACGGCGTCGGACGCGAGGGTGTCCTGGAGACTGCTGCGGAGGGCCGGCAGCGCCAGGGACATGCCGGCGTCGAGATCCACGTCGGTGATGATGCCATCCACGGTCAGGCCGTGGGCCTCGGCGCTGTCCGCCACCACTTTGCCCAGCGCGAGGGAGTTGCTGAAGATGGCCAGCCCTGGGCCCGCCGGGAGCGGCTGGCCGGACACTATCTGGGTGATGTCCATCAGCTGTTCGATGGTCTCTACCCGGATGACGCCGGCCTGGCGCATCATGGCGTCCAGTGCACCGGCGGGCGCCTGGGTGGTCCGGACGGCGTGGCCAGGCGGCAGCCGCAGGCCCATGGTTTCCGATTTGGCCACCACCACGGGCTTGGTGCGGGCGAGCCGCCGGGCGATCCGGGAGAATTTTCGGGGATTCCCGATCGACTCCAGGTAGAGGCCCACCGCGGCGGTATCGGCGTCGTCCTCCCAGAACTGCATCATGTCGTTGCCGGAGACGTCCGCACGGTTGCCCGCCGACAGGAACGTGGACAGGCCCAGCCTGCGGCGGTGTGACGCCGCGTAGAGGGAAACACCGATCGCCGCCGACTGGCTGAACAGGCCCAGGCCCCCGCGCCGCGGCAGTGAGGGCGCCATGGAGGCGTTCAGTTTCACGTCGGGATGGGTATTCACGATCCCCAGGGATGCGGGACCGATCACCCTCATGCCATTGGCCCGGGCCTTGCGGACCAGGTTCCGCTGGCGGGTGAGGCCGCGTTCGCCGTCGTCCGCGAAGCCCGCGGAGGCAATCACCAGCCCCTTGACCCCGGCCGCGGCGCACTGGTCAACCACGGTGGCCACTTCCTCGTACGGGACGGCGATCACGGCCAGCCCCACCGGCTCCGGGACCTCGGAAATCCGGCCGAAGGACAGCATTCCGGCAAGCTCCAGCGCCTCCGGGTTGATGGCGTAGACGTGCCCGGAAAAACCGCCTTCAATGATGTGTTCCAGCAGCTGGTACCCCACGGTTCCCCACTTGCGGCTCGCGCCGATGACTGCAATGGACGACGGCGCCAGCAGGTCCCGGACGCTCCTCGCCTCGGCACGGTGCTCGCGTGACTCCATCACCGCCCGGGACTTTTCGGTGGGGTCGATGTTGAACTCCAGGCTCACCACGCCGTCGTCGAAATGGCGTTTGACGTCGTAGCCGGCGTCGGCGAACACCATCAGCATTTTGCGGTTTTCCGGCAGCACTTCGGCGCTGAAGCGGCGGATCCCGTTTTCGTGGGCGGCCGTGGCAAGGTGTTCGAGCAGGATTGAGCCGATGCCCCGGCCCTGGTGGGCGTCGGCGATGTTAAACGCAACTTCGGCTTCGAGGGGGTCATCCAGCCTGTCGTAGCGGCCGATTCCCAGGATTTCGCCGCCGAAGGTGATCACTAGGGCAACCCGGTCCTTGTAGTCCACTTCGGTGAAGCGCTTGAGCTCCTTGCTGGACAGCCGGGCCTTGAATGCGAAGAAGCGCATGTAGATTGAGTTCTGCGATTGCCCGGTGTGGAAAGCCTGGACCGCGTCCGCATCGCTGGGGTGGATGGGCCTCAGATGGGCTGTGCCGCCGTCACGGAGCACGACATCGGCTTCCCAATGTTCCGGATATTCGCCGTCCCCGGGCTGATCCACCATAGGCTTAGCCTAACCACAAACTGACGGCGCAGGCCGTGTGCCCGGAGTTATCCTCCACACCTGCGCCCAGACCACAGCACCACCCGTAACCCAGAAGGATCCACCAGCCCTATGGCCCGCCGCCAAAGCCCAGCCCCTGCCGGGGACGCACCCCAGGATTTCGTCGAGAACATCGTGGACATCGATGTCACGTCCGAGATGGAAGGCTCCTTCCTGGAGTATGCGTATTCGGTGATCTACTCCAGGGCCCTGCCTGATGCCCGGGACGGGCTCAAGCCGGTCCAGCGCCGGATCCTGTACATGATGAGTGAGATGGGCCTGCGTCCGGACCGCGGCCACGTCAAGAGCGCCCGTGTGGTGGGCGAGGTCATGGGCAAGCTCCACCCCCACGGCGATACCGCCATCTATGACGCCATGGTGCGGATGGCCCAGGACTTCTCGCTGCGCCTGCCGCTGATTGACGGCCACGGCAACTTCGGCTCCCTCGACGACGGTCCGGCGGCCCCCCGGTACACGGAGGCGAGGCTCGCGGCAGCAGCCCTGACGCTGACCGACCACCTCGACGAAGACGTGGTGGACTTTGTCCCCAACTACGACAACCAGCTGACCCAGCCGGATGTCCTCCCGGCCGCGTTCCCCAACCTGCTGGTCAACGGCGCCACGGGCATCGCCGTCGGGATGGCCACGAACATGGCCCCGCATAACCTGGTGGAGGTCATCTCCGCCGCGCGGCACCTGATCGCCCACCCGGACGCGACCCTCGATGACCTCATGCGCTTTGTACCGGGGCCGGACCTGCCAACAGGCGGCCGGATCGTAGGCCTGGACGGCATCCGGGACGCCTACGCCACCGGACGCGGTTCCTTCAAGACCCGGGCGAAGGTGGAGATCGAGCAGCTCTCGGCCCGGCGCACCGGCCTGGTGGTCACCGAGCTTCCCTACATGGTGGGCCCCGAAAAGGTGATCGAGAAGATCAAGGACGCCGTCAATGGCAAGAAACTGACCGGGATCAGTGACATCGTTGACCTGACGGACCGCCAGCATGGCCTGCGCCTGGTCATCGAGCTGAAAAACGGGTTCAACCCGAACGCCGTGCTCCAGCAGCTCTACCGCTACTCGCCGATGGAGGATTCCTTCGGCATCAACAACGTGACGCTGGTGGACGGCCAGCCGCAGACCCTCGGCCTGGTAAAGCTGCTTTCCGTGTACGTGGAGCACCGGATCGATGTGGTGCGCCGGCGGACGTCGTTCCGGCTGGGTAAAAAGAAGGACCGCCTGCACCTGGTGGAGGGCCTCCTGATCGCCATCGTGGACATCGATGAGGTCATCCAGATCATCCGCTCCTCGGATGAGGTGGCGGCGGCCAGGGTCCGGCTGATGTCCATCTACGATCTTTCCGAGATCCAGGCCAACTACATCCTGGAACTGCGGCTGCGGCAGCTGACCAAGTACTCCCGGATCGAGCTTGAAAAGGAGCAGGAGGAGCTGCGCCGCGAGATCGCGGAACTGGAAGCCATCCTCGGCTCCGAGGAGCGGTTGCGCGGACTTGTGTCCTCCGAACTCGGCGAAATCGCCGAAAAATACGGCACGCCGCGGCGGACGGTCCTGCTCGAATCCGAGGCCGTCTCCCCCACCGTGGCCGCAGCCCTGGCGGCCGCCCCCAACGGCAAAGGCCAGGCCGCGCCGCTCGCCCTGGAGATCTCGGACGATCCCTGCTGGGCCATCCTGACGGCGTCGGGCCAGATCGCGCGCACGTCCAACCAGGAGCCCCTCGCCGAGTCCGGGCCGCGGGCCAAGCACGACGTTTTCCGTTCAGTGGTCAAGACCTCGGCCCGCGGGGAAATAGCGGCGGTCACCTCACAGGGCCGGATGCTGCGGCTTCAGGTCATGGACATGCCGGTGCTGCCGCCGATGTCCGGCCTGCCCAACCTGGCCGGCGGTGTTCCGGCCAAGGACTTCCTCACGCTGCTGAAGGGTGAAGCGCTGGTGGCGTTCGCCCCGCTGGATGAAGTCCTGGCCATCGGCACCGCCCAGGGTGTGGTCAAGCGGGTCCAGCCCGATTACCCCCTGAACCGCGAGGACTGGGAAGTCATTGCGCTCAAGGACAAAGACGAGGTGGTGGGTGTGGCGCCGGCCGGGTCTGAGGAGACCGATCTGGTGTTCCTGACCCGTGAGGCTCAATTGCTCCGTTTCAGCGCCGCCAACGTCCGGGCCCAGGGCAGGACGGCCGGCGGCATGGTGGGTATCAAGCTCGGCGCCGGGGACCAGGTGCTGTTCTTCGGGGCGGTCACCGCCGCCGACGACGACGCCGTGGTGGTCACCATTGCCGGCACGAACGGCGCACTGCCGGGCACCGCTCCGGGTGCGGCGAAAGTGACGGCCTTCGCCGAATACCCTGCCAAGGGCCGTGCAACAGCCGGCGTTCGCGCCCACAGGTTCCTCAAGGGCGAAGACACGCTGCTGCTGGCGTGGGCCGGGCACGGACCCGCGAAGGCCTCATCGCTCGCCGGTATTGCCCGGTCGCTGCCGCAGGAGCACGGCCGGCGGGACGGTTCGGGGATTCCGCTGTCCCAGGCAGTGGACGCGGTGGGTCCGGCCATGGCCTGGAGCGATCCGTCCTAGACTGCTGCCATGCCTATCATTCCTGATGAAAAGGACTGGACCTGGGTCCTCTCCCGGCCGTGCCCCGAGTGCTCCTTCGACGCGTCAACCGTCACACCGGCCACGGTGCCGGGCAGCGTGGAAAACATGCTCCCGCGCTGGCGGGCCGTCCTCCGCCGGCCTGACGTTGCAGAACGCCCGGATGACAGGACGTGGTCAGCGCTGGAATATGCCTGCCACGTCCGCGACGTCTTCACGCTGTTCGACCAGCGGCTGAACCTTATGCTCGACGCCGACGGCGCCCGGTTTGAGAACTGGGACCAGGACCAAACGGCAGTCGACAAGGATTACGCCAATACCGATCCCGCCGTGGTCAGCGCCGAACTGACGGCCGAGGGCAAGCAGATTACCGAGTCCTTCGCCGGCGTCCGGGAGTCAGAGTGGGGACGGCGGGGCCTGCGCAGCAACGGTTCCGAATTCACGGTCCTGACGCTGGGCCAGTACTTCCTGCACGACGTCGTCCATCACCTCCACGATGTGGACGGCTGAGGGGACTCAACCCACCAGCGAAGCAGCCGTGCCCGTCCGGGACACCGCAAAGAGCTCCAGCCTGGCGTCATCCGGCTGGATGTCGGCCGGATTGTGGGTGACCATGACCACTGTGCGGTCTTTCAGGCCGGCGCGGAGGTCTGCCAGCATTTCCCGTCCCGACTGTGCGTCCAGATGAGCCGTGGGCTCGTCGAGCAGGATAACCTCGGCCCCCGTCAGCAGGGTCCGCGCCACGGCCAGCCGTTGCCGCTCGCCGCCGCTGAGGAAGGAACCGCCCGGCCCGATCCGGGTGTCCAGCCCGGCCGGCAGCCGCGACACCAGGGCGCTGAGGCCGACGGCGGCCAACGCGGCTCCCAGCTCGGCTTCGCCGGCGGCAGGCGCATCAGTGGTAGGCGGCGCATCAGTGGTAGGCGGCGCACCGACGCCCAGCATCAAGTTGCCCCGCAGCGTCGAATCGAACAGGTGCGCCTCCTGCGGGCACCAGGCAACCGTCCCGGTCACCCTTGCCCGGCCCGTGGCGGCCGGCAGGAATCCCAGCAGGACAGCAAGCAGCGTGGACTTCCCCGCGCCGGACGGTCCGGTGACCACCAGCCACGTGCCGGGTCCGGCCGTTGCGGAGACCCCGGAGAACACGGGTTCCCCGCCGGGCCAGGCCGCCCCGACGCCTTCCAGTTCAACCCCCGCGGCGGCACCGGAACGGGCGGGGACAGCATGCAGGCCGTCGCCGGCCCCGGTTTCCGTGGCGCCGCCATCCAGCACCCCTGACTCCGCGACCCGGCGCATAACGCTGCGAAGCGCCGGGTACTGGCGCACCGCCGTCGTCATCGCCGCGTACGGTTCCACGAGTGCAAGCTGCAGCAGGACAACAACCGCGGCCGTGGCGGGCTCCATGGTTACTGCCAGCACCTGGGGTGCGGTCAGCACGGCAGCAGCCAAGGCGGCTGTGCCGCAGGCGGCGACGGTGATGGCCTGGCCGAGGCCTTCGGCCCAGGCGGAACGCTGCGATGCCCGTGTGGCCAGGCGGTCCTCGGCGCGCAGCGCGTCCAGGACGGTTGTAGCGATGCCGTTCGCGTGCAGCTCCGCCCGGGCATCCAGCGCAGCGGACGTGCGCCGCAGGACGCCTGCCCGCAGGCTTTGTTCCGCTGTGGCCGAGCGGCGGTCCCCCCACAGGGCGGCGGCCGGCGCCACGAACAGGCTGACAGCTGCTGCCAAGGCAACGGCCGGCAACGCGGCCGGCGCCACGAGGGCGGTTGCCACCAGCGCCGAACCGGCCACTGCGAGCGCCGTGGCGGGCGGGAGGACAACCCGCGGCAGCAGGTCCCGGACGGTGTCGACGTCGTCAATCACCGTACCCAGGACGTTGCCGCCCTGCAGGAGCCGCCGGAGGGAGAGTGCCTTGCGGCTCAGTGATTCCCAGAGCCGGCCGCGCAGGCGGGTGAGGGCGCCGAAGACGGCGTCATGCAGCAGGAGCCGTTCCCAGTAGCGCAGGACGGCGCGCCCGATCCCGAAGAACCGCACACCGACGATGGCAGTGAGCAGGTACAGGATGGGCGGCTGTTCGCTGGCCCTGATGATGAGCCAGCCGGAGAGGCCTGACAGGGCAACGGCGAAAAGGGCGGCAAAAGTGCCAACCACGGCGGCGCCGGTGAAGCGCCCGGACACCGGTGACAGCAGGCCAGTGAGGAGGCGGAAAGTCCCGCCTGGCCGGGAACCCCCGGCAGCGGGCGTCTGCGTCCTCGCCGGACGGGTCCGTGCAGTTTCCCGGGCCTGTCCGTCCTCCACAACGGCCACGGCGGCGCCGTCATGCCCGGCCCCGGACAGCCCAGCTCCGTCGGAGGGCGCCGTGATGCCGTGGGCGGAAACAGGCACCAGGTGGTCAGCCAGCTCGCGGGTCTGCTGGTCGTGGGCCACCAGGATGACGGTGACCTGGCCCCGGAGCGCACGGATCGAGTCCTGCACGAGCGCAGCCGACACGCCGTCAAGGTGTGCGGTGGGCTCGTCGAGAAGCAGAACAGTGGCACCGGACCTGATTCGGGCCAGGCCGCGCGCCAGCGCAACGCGCCGCAGCTCACCCGGGCTAAGTTCGGCCGGATGGTGGCCGGCGAGGTGCCCGGCAGCCGCAGCGGCCAGACAATCCGCGGCCGCTGCCGGAGTATCTGGGCCCCTTCCGCCACCGAGGTACAGCATGACCTCCTCGAGCACGGAGTCCGCCACCATGACCGGGTGCTGCGGGACCCAGGCGATCGCGTTGCGTGCCAGGCCGGAGAGGCTGCCGGAAACTGTGGTTCCGCCGCCGTCCCCGATGGTCCCGGCCAGCACGCCCAGGATGGTGCTTTTGCCGGCGCCGCTGGGACCGTCCAGGGCGGTGATCAGCCCGTGCGGGGCAGTGAAGCTTAAGGGCCCGACGGCGGGAGCGGACCGTCCGGAGTACGTGACACTGAGATCGGTGACCGTCACTCCCCCGGACCCGGGCACGGAACCCCGGCTGCCGCCGTCGGACGCGGCAGCTTCGCGTCCCTGTGCGGGCAGCGGCTGCGGCTCGGGTGCTTCAGTGACCTTCCTGGTCTCGGCCAGGGCCGCCCGGCCGTCATCACTGGCGTGGTGGGCGGTGCCCAGCTCGCGCAGCGGCAGGTAGCAGTCCGGCGCAAGAATCAGCGCCAGGAGGCCGGCCTCAAGCGGCATGTCGCCGTGCACCAGGCGGACGCCGATGAACACGGCAACCACTGCGACGGAAATCGTGGCGATGAGTTCCAGAGCCAGTGCTGACAGGAACGCGGTTCGCAGTGTCCCCATGGTCCTGGCGCGGTATTCCTCCGAGATCTCCTCGAGGGCCTTGCGCTGCGCGGTGGCACGGCCCAGTCCCACCAGGACGGGCAGGCCCTTGGCCAGCTCCAGCATGTGGGCGGACAGCCGGGTCAGGGTTTCCTGGGCCTCACGGACATGGTCCTCGGTGTACCGGCCGATCAGCACCATAAACAGCGGGACCAGCGGAACCGTCAGGACAATCACCACCGCGCTGACCCAGTCCGTGAACAGGATGCGCGCCCCGAGCAGCAACGGGATCGCGGCACAGTTCACCAGCGCGGGAAGAAACTGTGTGTAGTAGCTGTCCAGCGCGTCCAACCCGCGCGTAGCCAGCACGGCCAGTCCGCCGTCGGCCGGGCCGGTGCTGCGCGCACCGTTCCGCAGGGCCCGGGCCAGCAGTTCGGAGCGGAGTTCCTCCTTGATGCCCAGCGCTGCGCGGTGCGCGGCGATGCCCTGGGCCCACACGGTGGCGGACCTCAGGACGACGCCCGCCAAGCCCCAGGGCAACTGCTCGGGCCAGGACGCATTCCCGGTGGCCAAGCCGGCCAGCATGGCAGCCACGGCCTGCCCCATCAGAACAAGCGACAGCGCCTTTAGCGCCGCCAGCAGGCCAAGCCAGTAGATGGCGGAACGGGTGGCCGGTCCGGCCGGAAAGTCCGGGCGCACGTGCCGGTCAGCCCTTCGCGGTGAAGGCCCGGACGGCAATGGCCGGCAGGAAGCTGTGGGCTGCGGGGATCTGGGACGCGCTGACCCTGCGCCGGAATACCCAGTAGGTCCACGCCTGGTAAGTGATCACCAGGGGCAGGCCAACGGCTGCCACCACGCTCATGAGCCCGAGCGTGTAATCGGACGACGACGCGTTGGCGATGGTGAGGTCAAACGCCGGGTCCAGGGTGGAGGGCAGCACCACCGGGAACACTGCGCCGAAGATTGACGCGCTCCCGAGGACGAGGAAGACTCCCATCGCCATAAACGCCCTGCCTTCGGATCCCCGACGCACCAGGAGCCACGCCGCTGCTGCGGCCACCACGGCCACGATCACCGCCGCCCAGGTCCACGGCTTGCCTTCCAAAAACTGGAGGATAAGTGCCCAGCCGGCCAGGGGCAGCAGCAGGACCGGAAGCAGCCGGACGAACCAGCGGCGCGCACGGTGGCGGATGTCGCCGTCGGTCTTCAACGCAAGGAACGCCAGCGCGTGCAGCAGGGAGAACCCCACTACCGCCAGCCCGCCCAGCACGGCGTAACCGCTGAACCAGGCGAACGGACCGCCGACGCGGTCACCGTTCGCGTTCAGCGGCAGGCCGGTGGTGGTCAGGGCCAGGGCGGCGCCGACACCGAAGGCGGCAAAAAAGGAGCCCAGGGCGATGGCCCAGTCCCAGCGCGCGCGCCATGTGTCGGTGTCGCCCTTGCCGCGGTATTCGAACGCCACGGCACGGAAGATAAGGGCAACCAGCACCACCAGCAGGGGGAGGTAGAGGGCGGAAAACAGCGAGGCGTACCACAGCGGGAAGGCCGCAAACGTTGCGGCCCCGGCCGTAATCAGCCACACCTCGTTGCCGTCCCAGACCGGGCCGACGGTGTTCAGCAGCACCCGGCGCTCAGTGTTGTTCCGCGCGAACAGCTTCATCAGCATTCCGACGCCGAGGTCAAAGCCTTCAAGGAAGAGGTAGCCGGTCCAAAGCACCGCGATGACGATGAACCAGATGGTGGGAAGCAGTTCCATGCTCGAGTATCCTCTGCTCTTCTTAGTAGGCGAATGCCAGGACGTCGTCGGCAGGCTTGCCGGTGCCGGGGCCCTTGCTGGCGTCCCGGTTTTCGTCGGCGGGGGTGTGTGCAAGTTCCGGCATGGCGGATACCACGCCGCCCCGGATGAACTTGACCAGGAGCTTGACCTCCACCACCAGCAGCGCGGCATAGACGGCGGTCAGGACGATCAGTGACGTCAGCAGTTCACCGGCGGAGACTCCGGGTGAGACGGCCGCGGCGGTGAACATAAACACCTGGTCGATGCCGTTCAGGTCCGGGTTGGGGGCCACCACAAACGGCTGCCGGCCCATCTCGGTGAAGATCCAGCCGGCCGCGTTGGCGCCGAACGGGGCCAGGATGCCGAGCACCGCCAGGCGCATCAGCCACCGCGACGCGGGCACGGTGCCCTTCCGCGTCACCCAGAGCGCGATGAGCGCCGCCAGTGCCGCGAGGCCGCCGAAGCCGATCATCATCCGGAAGCCCCAGTAGGTGACTTCCATGACCGGGACGTACTCGATCTCCTGGCCGGCCCGCTCGCCGTAGATCGGGCTGTCGGGGAGGTGGGTTCCGTAGTCGGCCTTGTACTGGTCCAGGAGGCTATTGACGCCCTTGACTTCGGTAGTGAAATCGCCCTTGGCGAGGAAAGACAGGATGCCCGGGACCTCGATCAGGGCCACAATCTCGTCGCAGTTCTTGGAGCCAAGGTTCCCGACGCTGAGCACGGAAAAGCCGGTGCCGTCGTGGCAGGCGGCTTCAGCCGCGGCCATCTTCATGGGCTGCTGCTCAAACATCAGCTTGCCCTGCAGGTCGCCGGTCAGGGCGGTGCCGGCGAAGGAGATCATGGCGACGACGGCCCCGATCCGCAACGAGCGGATCCACACTTTGTAATCGGTCCGGTCACGGCCGGGGATGGCTGCTTCGCCGGGAATCACCTTCCCGTCGGCGCCGATGGTGTCGATACCGTCGGTGCGCCTGCGCCAGAGGTGGTACCAGGCAATGCCGAGGAGGAAGCCGCCGGCAACGGCCAGGGCTCCCATCAGGGTGTGCGGAAAGGCCACCAGGGCGGTGTTGTTGGTGAACACGGCCCAGGCGTCCGTCATGACCGGCCGGCCGTCAATGATCTCCGCGCCCACCGGATGCTGCATCCAGCTGTTGGCCACAATGATGAAGTACGCGGAGAACACCGATCCCACCACTGCAACCCAGAGGCAGGCCAGGTGGATGCCCGGCTTCAGCTGCTTCCAGCCGAAGATCCACAGGCCCAGGAACGTGGACTCAACGAAGAAGGCCAGCAGCGATTCCAGGGCCAGCGGCGCCCCGAACACGTCTCCGACAAACCGGCTGTACTCGCTCCAGGCCATGCCGAACTGGAACTCCTGCACAATGCCGGTGGCCACGCCCATGATGAAGTTGATCAGGAAGAGCTTGCCCCAGAACTTGGTCATCCGGAGGTATTCGGCCTTGCCGGTGCGGTGCCAGAGCGTCTGCATCACGGCCACCACCAGGCCCAGTCCGATGGTGAGCGGCACCATCATGAAGTGGTAGACGGTGGTGATGCCGAATTGCCAGCGTGCGATTTCCAGAGCTTCCACAGCAGTCCCTCGGGTTGGCGGTGCAACTTTTCTACGTTTCGTAGAACTTTGACTTCTACAGAGTGTAGAACAATGCGGCGGGCACTGTAAACCAACAGTTCCATGTGGAAGTGGCGCCCACAAGGCCGCGGCGCGCCGAGTGTTCTACCGTACGTAGAAACTCAGGCGAAAAACAGGTAAATTTGTTTTTGTATATGTAGCGCTGGTGCAGTCACCGCGGTCCTCGACGGCCCGGTGCGGGGAAATCGAAGGATGTATCGCAATGGCAAGTCTTGGCGAACTGGAACGGGCAGTGATGGATCTGCTCTGGGCGGGCCACGAAGCAGCCACCGCGAATACCCTGCGCGACAGACTGGCAACAACCACCGAGGCAAAAGGGGATGCGGCCGGGCATGAGGGCAAGGAGCTCGCCGTCACCACGGTCCTGACCGTCCTCTCACGGCTTGAGAAGAAGGGCCTTGTGGAGCGGGAACGCGGTACGCGGCCGCACCGCTACCAGGCCGTTTCCAGCAGGGAAGACCACACGGCGGAGCTGATGCACGAAGTGCTGGGCTCGGCGCCTGACCGTGAAGCCGTGCTGGCACGGTTCATCGGCTCCGTGACGGACAGTGAAGCGGAAACACTGCGCAAACTGCTTGGCCACATCTAGCGGACCATGTTCTGGACCTCGTACCTGCTGGCGGTCCTGGCGATAGTCCTGGCGTGGCCAGTGCCTATCCTTCTTTCCCGTGCCTCGTGGCCTGCCCGGTCTCCGTTCACGGCCATGCTGCTGTGGCAGGCAATAGCACTTGCGGGTGGGCTGTCCATGATCGGCGCCATGCTGGTCTACGGGCTCGAACCGATCGGTGACAACCTCATCTCCGGGCTTCGCGGGCTGGCGGATATGGTCCTGTTCAACGCGCCCACCACGGCCTTGGGCTTCTGGCATCTGTTCGCCCTGTCCGCCGCGGCGCTGCTCACCGCCCACCTGGTCTTCACCCTCTTGCTGACCTACTACAAGATCGAACGGCAGCGGCGTCGGCACCGGGAACTCCTGGCCCTGTTAGCCGCCCCGTCCATCGACGCGGCCCGCACGGTGGTCATCAGCCACGATTCACCCGTCGCCTATTGCCTGCCCGGCGGGGCCCGCTCCGTCACGGTACTCTCGGACGGCCTGATGGCCGCGCTGGAGCCGGCTGAGTTGCGGGCCGTCCTGAGCCACGAGAATGCCCACCTCAACCAGCGCCACCATCTCCTGCTCTGGGCGTTTGCGGCGTGGCGCCAGGCGCTCCCCTGGCTGCCCACCACCCGCCTCGCTCAGGAAGCGGTGAACTCGCTCATCGAAATGCTGGCGGACGACGTCGCGCTGAAGTCGGAAAGCAAGGCCACGCTGATCAAGGCGATCGCCATTGTGGCCAGCGGACCCACCGGAAGTATGACGGCGGGGATGGCGGGAAGCATGGCGGCCGCCGCCATACCGTCCGCGCACCCCGGCCTTGCCCTGGACGGGCTTGAGGCGCCCACCGGCGCCGTCTCAGGTTCTGCCCGGACCACCATTTCCCGGGTCAGCCGGCTGCTGTCCCCTGAGCCGCAGCTGTCTGCCGCTGCCCGCGGGATGGTGCTTGCCGGCTGCGCCCTGCTCCTGGCCGTGCCCACCGCCCTGCTGATCGTGCCGGGCCTGCTGGGCTGAACCGCCGTCGTGGATGGGACCGCCGTCGTGGATGGGACCGCCGTCGTGGATGGGACCGCCGTCTGGACTGAACCCCGGCATGGGCTGTGCCGACGACCGCCTGGCCGTCACAGGACGTCAGGCGTCGATCCGCTCCCGGTCCAGGCTGGAGGCGCCGGCGATGATGAAGTCCTTGCGGGGGGCAACATCGGACCCCATCAGCAGGTCGAACGTGTCCTCCGCGTGCTTGGCGTTCTCGATCCCCACCTTGCGCAGTGTCCGGTGCCGCGGGTCCATGGTGGTCTCGGCAAGCTGTCCGGCGTCCATCTCGCCCAGGCCCTTGTACCGCTGGATCGGTTCCTTGTAGCGCTTGCCTTCCTTGGCCAGCCGGGCCAGGAGCACATGGAGTTCCGCCTCCGAGTAGGTGTAGATCATGTCGTTGGCTTTCTGCCCGGCGTTGATGACCTCCACCCGGTGCAGCGGCGGCACGGCAGCATAGACCCGTCCGGCGTCGATCATAGGGCGCATGTACCGGAAGAAGAGTGTCAGCAGCAGGGTCCGGATGTGGGCGCCGTCGACGTCGGCGTCGGTCATGAGAATGACTTTGCCGTACCGGGCCGCGTTGATGTCGAAGCTGCGTCCGGATCCCGCGCCCACTACCTGGATCAGCGCGGCGCACTCCGTGTTGGACAGCATGTCCCCCACGGACGCCTTCTGCACGTTCAGGATCTTGCCGCGGATGGGCAGCAGTGCCTGGAAGTCCGAGGACCGCGCCAGCTTGGCGGTTCCCAGTGCGGAGTCGCCTTCCACGATGAAGAGTTCGGAACGGTCGACGTCGTCCGTCCGGCAGTCGGCAAGCTTGGTAGGCATGGACGAGGTTTCCAGAGCATTCTTGCGCCGCTGGGTTTCCTTGTGCACGCGAGCGGAAATCCTGGACTTCATCTCGCTGACGATCTTTTCCAGGAGCAGCGCGGAGTGGGCTTTGTCGTTCCGGTTGGCTGAATTCAGCTTCGCGGTGATCTCCTGCTCCACCACCTTCGAGACGATGGCGCGGACGGCGGAGGTGCCCAGGATTTCCTTCGTCTGGCCTTCGAACTGCGGTTCGGCCAGCCGGACCGTCAGGACAGCTGTCAGGCCGGCGAAGATGTCATCCTTCTCGATCTTGTCGTTGCCGGCTTTCAGCTTGCGGGCGTTGGCCTCCACTGCTTTCCGGAACGTCTTGACCAGCGCCTGCTCGAAGCCCGACTGGTGGGTTCCGCCTTTGGGCGTGGCGATGATGTTGACGAAGCTGCGGACGGTGCTGTCATAGCCGATGCCCCACCGGAGAGCCACGTCCACTTCGCAGTCACGTTCAACCTCGGCGAGCTGGCTGTGGCCGCGTTCGTCGAGTACCGGCACGGTTTCCTTGAATTTTCCCGAGCCGTGCAGCCGCCAGACGTCGGTGACGGCGGGATCGGCGGCGAGGAACTCGACGAACTCGGACAGGCCGCCGTCGTGGTGGAACACCTCTTCGTGGCCGGCTGCCTCACCGGGGGTTCCGGGCAGCCTGCGCTCATCGCGGACGGTGAGCTTGAGTCCCGGTACCAGGAAAGAGGTCTGTCGTGCCCGTGCGGCCAGTTCGTCGTAGGAGAATTTGGCGTCCGGCGTGAAAATCTGGCGGTCCGCCCAGTAGCGGATCCGGGTCCCGGTCACACCACGCTTCGCCTTGCCCACCACATCGAGCACCGAGCCGTCCACAAACGGCGCAAACACCGCCGACGGGTCCAGCTTGGATCCCTGGTCCTTGAAGCGCCCAGGCTCGCCGCGCCGGAACGACATTTTGTAGGTCTTGCTGCCGCGGTCCACTTCAACGTCCAGGCGCGCAGACAGGGCGTTCACCACGGAGGCGCCCACGCCGTGCAGGCCGCCGGAGGCCGTGTAGGACCCGCCGCCGAATTTGCCGCCCGCATGGAGCTTGGTGAAGACCACCTCGACGCCGGTGAGTCCCGTCTTGGGTTCCATGTCCACGGGGATGCCGCGGCCGTCGTCGTGGATTTCCACCGAGTTGTCCGCGTGCAGGATGATCTTGATGTCGTGGCCAAATCCGGCAAGCGCTTCGTCCACCGAGTTGTCGATGATCTCCCACAAGCAGTGCATCAGCCCGCGCGAATCGGTGGAACCGATGTACATGCCGGGGCGCTTGCGGACGGCCTCGAGGCCCTCCAGGACAGAAAGGTGCCGGGCGGTGTAATCAGAACTTGGTGCCACGGGTTGTGAACTCCTTCAGTGACGGAACAGCTGGCGCTGCGGGCGCTCCATCAAGCCTAGTCGGCGCGGCGGCAGACAGAGGGCTGCCACACTTCCTCCGGGCTGTGGGCAAGGCCACTCGTTATCTTTCCGTGACCGAAACCGTCGGGCTTGATCCATTCTTGTGGCTACGCGGACAGCGAACTTGACCCGTCCTTGCGATGGGATTGGTACGAATACTGGTTATATAGACATACAGATCTACTAAGGAGGCCGACATGACAACAGCAGTGGCAGACCGCACACTCAACGCACTGGACCGGTGCGATCGTTGCGGGGCTCAAGCATATGTCCGCGTTGTACTCGAGTCCTCCGGCGGTGAGCTGCTGTTCTGCGGCCACCATGCCCGTGCAATCGAGGCTACGCTGAGGCCGTTGAGCTCAGACTGGCACGACGAGACGGGCAGGCTTCACGAGAAGGCTCCCGTGTCCGTCGACTGATCAGGCGCACCACAACCTGATGCACCTCGAAGAGGACCCCTCCAGCCGGAGGGGTCCTCTTTTGTCGTTATCTCTTGCTATGAAGCCCCAGACAGGAAAACGCGGGTCCCCTTCCACCCATCGATCCGAAGATGACGGGCGGAAGGGGACCCGCGCTGCCTGCGTCCTGATCTAGTCCAGGTAGTCCCGCAGCACCTGCGACCGTGACGGGTGGCGGAGCTTGGACATGGTCTTGGATTCGATCTGGCGGATGCGCTCACGCGTAACACCGTAGACCTTGCCGATTTCGTCTAAAGTCTTCGGCTGGCCGTCGGTCAGGCCGAAACGCATGGCCACCACGCCGGCTTCGCGCTCGGACAGGGTGTCCAGGACGGAGTGCAGCTGTTCCTGCAGGAGCGTGAAGCTCACGGCATCGGCGGGAACCACAGCCTCGGAATCCTCGATAAGGTCGCCGAACTCGGAGTCACCGTCTTCACCCAGCGGGGTGTGCAGGGAGATCGGTTCGCGGCCGTACTTCTGGACCTCGACGACCTTCTCCGGAGTCATGTCCAGTTCGAGGGCCAGCTCTTCGGGCGTGGGTTCGCGGCCCAGGTCCTGAAGCATCTGGCGCTGCACGCGGGCCAGCTTGTTGATGACTTCAACCATGTGCACCGGGATGCGGATGGTGCGGGCCTGGTCTGCCATGGCGCGGGTAATGGCCTGGCGGATCCACCACGTGGCGTACGTGGAGAACTTGAAGCCCTTGGTGTAGTCGAACTTCTCGACAGCACGGATCAGGCCCAGGTTGCCTTCCTGGATAAGGTCCAGGAACAGCATGCCGCGGCCGGTGTAGCGCTTGGCCAGCGACACCACGAGGCGGAGGTTGGCTTCGAGCAGGTGGTTCTTGGCGCGCTTGCCGTCGTGGATGACGAACTCAAGTTCGCGCTTGAACTTGGGGTCCATCGAGCCGTCGTCGGCGTTGATTTTCTCTTCGGCGAAGAGTCCGGCTTCGATCCGGAGCGCGAGGTCGACTTCCTGCTCGGCATTGAGCAGCGCAACCTTACCGATCTGCTTGAGGTAGTCCTTGACGGGGTCAGCCGTAGCGCCGGCCGACATCACCTGCTGGACAGGGGCGTCGTCGTCATCGGCATCCGAGTAGACAAAGCCCTTGCCCGTTGCTGCTGAGGCGGCCTTGGCGGCGTTGATCTCGCTGTCATCAGCGATGTTGATGTCGTCGAGGTCCTCCTCAACGTCCTCATCATCGTCGCCACGCGCAGATTTTCCGGCTGCTTCAGCAGCGGCTTTGGCACCGGGCTTGGGCCCGCGCTTCTTGGGCTCAGGCTTGCCGTCCAACCCGGTGTCACCGGAGGCATCCTTAATGGCTTTGTTGGCTGCCCGCGTCGCTGCTCGCTTGGCGTTAGTTGCAGCCTGCTTCGCCTCAGGGGACAAATCGTCCTGGGCGGCGGGATCCTTCTTCGCGGAAGACGGGGTCACAGAAAACCTTTCTAGCGGCGGTCTGTGGAATCACCATACGGGCAACACCACTATGACCCTGTCAAGTCCGTGATGAATATCAGGTGCAACCACGGCCGGCAGAGTCTACAAGTAGAACTGCCGGGGCGGCCATAATGTTCCCGACTGGGCTTCATCACATGCACTTGATTCACGGACCCAACCGGGTCTCGGCAACCATTGTCTCACGGTTTTCCCAAACCCGACCTAAAGGCTGCCCCACCCCCGGTCCCCCACTGGTATGGCTGCTACTGATCAGGCGGCATCCGGTTCGAATTTACGCCAGGCGGCTTCCTTGCGCGCAGCCCAGCCACAGAGCGTGCCACGCTGGACAAGTTCGAGCAGGAGTTCGGCCAGCCGGTATCCAGGTTCCTCGTCAAGCGCCTGCCCCAGATGCGCTGCAGCATACGAGCCACGTCCGCGGCACCACGAAATCCAGCCTCGTCCAGACAGCGCCGCTGCCGCTGCCTGTCCTCCCCCGGCAGCCAACAGCTCCAGGACACGGTCCAGGTTGTTCATGCTGGTCCAGTCCGGCAAGGGCGGCTCCAGGCCCAGCAAGATCTCGCCGTAGCCCGGCACCGGTGGCTCGGCGCCCGGGACCGGACCAGGCGTGACAACCGCGGTGCCGGACCCGGTTCCCAGGACACCAGCGCCCCGCGGCCGCACTGGCGCCAGCTGGCATGTGGCGTCGAAGATCCCAAACTGGTCCGCACCGGCACACGCGGCAGCCCTGCCCGCGGCAGCCATCACCAGGACCGCATCCCGCCAGGAAGGTACACGGAGTGATGCGCGGAAGAAGCCCTGGATGAGGGGGTCGGCCGGACACTGGCCGGAAAGGAACAGCGGTTCCCACGAGTCCAGGAGCGCGTCGAACTGGGCCCTGCTGCCCCGGCGGACATCCAGCGGGACCGTCCACGCCGCCTCGGCTGCACGCAGCCGGGCCCTGGACTCCGCCGACATTGCTGCGGGCGCGGGACCCCGGTCTTCCGGCGCGGGCCCGACGCTGCTGCCGCGGAAGACCATCTCGGCATTTAGCATGCTGTCCCGGATCGCCTGAACCGACCGGCCCGGCGAGGGGCAGCAGGACGGATCAGTGCAAAAAGCATCACGCCAGAAGGCGTCGCCGACATACCAGGCGTCCCGCACCGGCATCCCCGCGTCCCCCAGTTCCGACTGCAAGGCGTCCAGTAGCCCGCGGTAGGTTCCAGGGGGTTCCATCCAGCCGTCGTTGGTGAAACAGGCCAGCAGGGCGGCGTCGGCATTCTCGTCAGCCTGGAGATAGTCACGCACGGTGCGGGCGTAGTCCCGCGGGTCCGCGAGCGTTTCCGGGCCTGGAAGATCCAGCCTCAGGGTCGCTCCCAGCCGGTTCCCCTGCAGGGTCATCGCAACCAGGCTGTCGGCCGGCCAGTAGCCCAGGGAATGCGGAATGAACCCGAGGATGTCTTCAGGGCCTCGGACGGTCAGGTGTTCTGAAGGTTTCATGGTTCCAGCTTTGGCGCAGCGCGAGCCGCGGTGAAGCGCCAACATACCGTATGTGAATAACCTGCCTGTGCAGGAAAGGTGTCAGTCTTTGCCCGCGCGGTCCTTGGACTCGGAAGGCTGGCGACGCTGGGCCAGGTTCGCCCGCCGCTGCTGCGCCATGGCCCGAAGGAGCGGCGGCACCACAACACCCTGCGCTGCCATCTGGCGCCGCACTTTGCGCCGACAGGCAATCGTCATGGCGGCGCCAAAGCCCAGCAGCAGGAACTGAACGCTGAGTGCGATCCGGAACGGTTCAAGCCCGTACAGGACACCGCCGGAATAGCCGATGGCCAGCAGGACGTCCAGCACCAGGCCGATCAGGAAGATGGCCACGAGGGCCGCGATGAAGCCACCCACATTCACGATGCCCGTTGCGGTACCGATCCTGTGCGCCGGATTGAACGTGCGCGCGAAATCAAACCCGATCATCGATCCTGGCCCCCCGATGGCCAGGACGACCACCAGGCACGCCAGCAGCCATAGCGGGGAACGGCCAGGCATCAGCAGCACCGCGGCCCAGGCAGCGGCCGTGGCGCCGGCGATGAGCAGGACCATCGTTGACCGGCGAAGCGGGTGACGGGAGACGAACTGCCCAATGAAGGGGCCCACCGCCATCGCCGCTGCAACGTACAAGGTCATGAGGCCGGCCACGGTTCCGGCATCCAGGCCCTGCCCCGAGATCAGGAACGGATATCCCCAGGTCATGGCGAAGACGGTGCCGCTGAACTGGATGGTGAAGTGGCTCCACATCCCCAGCCGGGTACCCGGCTGGCGCCAGGCCCGCGCGAGCGAGGCGCCCGTGGCTTTCAACCCCTGCTGCGCCTGCGGCGCGGGCGCACCGGGCGGGTGGTCCTTCAAGAGCACCAGCACCAGGACAACCGCCACGCCCGCCATTCCCGCCAGCATCAGGAAACCGGAGGTCCAGCCAAAGGAATGCAAGACAAAGGCGAAAGGCAGCACACTGAACAGCTGCCCCAGCTGGCCTGACATGCCCGTCAGCTGGGTGACCAAGGGAACCCTGGCCGGCGCGAACCACAACGGAATCAGGCGGATCACGGAAATAAAGGTCATGGCGTCCCCGGCGCCCACCAGAACCCGCCCCGCCACACCGCCGGGGATGGTGTCGGCGAAGGCCAACTGGAGCTGGCCAAGACCCATCAGGACGGCTCCACCGGCGATCATGGCGCGCGAGCCGAATCTGTCCACCAGCAGGCCCACGGGGATCTGCAGGCCGGCGTAGACCAGCAATTGCAGCACCGTAAAGAAGGAGATGGCCGACGCACCGGCATGGAACCGCTCGGTGGCCTCAAGTCCCACCACACCGAATGACGTGCGCTGGGAGACGGCCACAAGGTAGGCGAAGATGCCGATGGTCCAGATCAGCCAGGCTCGGGATGCAGTCACCCCCTCATTATGCCCGGGCTGCTGCCCGGACCACGGCAAGCGTCTGCCAGGCGGACGCCGTGGGGCCGGCTACGGGTGCGGGTTCTCGCGGGCCAGGTAAGCCTCCACTGCCGCGCCCAGCTCGTCCCCGTTGGGCAGTTCGTCATTTTCATCGGCCAGGAGGGAACGCCGGACGGTGCCCTCGGCCTTCTCGTCGTACCGCTCCTCCAGCCGGGTGACCACCTGCTGGACATCTTCGGAGGCGGCCACCTGCTCGGCGATCTGGCGGCCCACTTCCCGGCCCGCTTCGCGGAGCCGGTCCGCCGGCAACATCAGGGACGTCGCGGCACCGAGGAATTCGAGTCCGGCCACGGCGGCCGGCGGGTATTCCGCCTCAGCGAGGTAGTGCGGAACGTGGATCACGTAGCCGGCAACATTGCGCCCGGCTTCCATCAGCCGCAGCTCCAGAATGTGCCCTACGGCCGCCGGAACGTCAACGGTGGGCTTCCAGACCGAAATGCCCTCGATCAGTTCCGGACGGTTGCCGTGGACTGTCACACCCACCGGGCGCGTGTGCGGCACCGGCATGGGAATGGAATGGATCCAGGTCACGAGGTTCACGTCCAGCTTTTCCACAATGCCGACGACGGCGCGTGCGAACCGCTCCCATTGAAGGTCGGGTTCAAAACCGGCCAGCAGCAGGAAGGGGCTGCCGAGCCCGTCCGTCAGCTTGTACAGCGCCAGCTTCGGCTCCTGATAGTCCTGCAGATGATCCTCCACGAAGGAGATGTGGGGCCTCCGCGACCGGTAGTCGATGAGCTGGTCGGCGTCAAACACAGCAACCGGCACGGCGTCGAGGGTGTCCAGGAGCTCCGCATTGATCTGCCTCACCACGTGGCCGGCATCGGCAAAGCCGGTGAAACCCATCACCAGGTTCAGCCCGCGGAGCGCCGGGCTGTGGAACAGCTCGATGTTGCTCGCATAGAGCGCATCGGGGTCCAGCAGGGAACCGGAAATCCGTTCAAGCACGGCGTCGTCCTTTCAAGGAGTCGGGTGAATATCTTGTACAACGCGGCCAGGCACCCCTGAATTCCGCCAGCGGGTGTGGCGCAGGTCTCAGGAGATTCCGCTGCCGCGGCCCGCAGCGGCTACGATCGTGAATGGCCCGCCGGACGGGTTTACCGGCACCCCGGCGACGTCCCGATCGGACGGCCGCCGGATTTCCATGGCCGAGCGCCTGACATCCATACCAGCGCGAACAGCCTTTTCGAGAATTGAGGACTTACCCCGTGGTCAAGAATACTGAAATCAACCTTAGTACCCTCGCCAAGGACCTGAAGAGGACCCCCAGTGACGCCGTTGTCATCGGCGTGGGGCAGGGATCGGACGGCCCCGTCCTGCTTGAGAATCCGCTGACCGCAAAATCGGCTGAAGCGCTCACAGACTCCCTGAAGGTCCTGGGTGTCACCGGCGCCGCTGACCAGGTGGTCCGGCTGCCCGGCCTGCCGGAAACGGGTTCGGGGGTCCTGGTCCTCGCCGGCGTCGGCAAGGTGGCCGCGGGCCGCCCGCTGACCGAAGAGGCCCTGCGGCGTGCCGCGGGTTCCGCCGTCCGCCAGCTCAGCGGCCTGCCCACCGTTGTCCTCGCGCTCCCGACGGCGGGAGTCGCCGACGTCGCGGCAGTCGCCGAAGGTGCCGCCCTGGGAGCCTATGCGTTCACCGAGTACCGGTCGTCCAACGACGGGCTGAAGGATCCGGTCCGCAACGCAGTGATCTATACGGACGTTACCGCCAATGATGCGCTGCGCTCTGCCCTGACGCGGGCAGGCCTGATCGGCAAAGCCGTCAACGCCACGCGGTCCCTTGTCAACCAGCCGCCCAGCCACCTCTACCCCGAATCCTTCGCCGAGGCCGCCAAGGAACTGTCCAAGGGCCTGCCTGTTAAGGTCACGGTCTGGGACGAAAAGCGCCTCGAAAAAGAAGGCTTCGGCGGCATCATGGGCGTGGGCAAGGGGTCCACGCGACAGCCCCGCCTGGTGAAGGTCGAATACGCCCCCGCAAAGGCCACCGCAAAAATCGCCCTGGTCGGCAAAGGCATCACGTTCGACACCGGCGGAATTTCGATCAAGCCGGCCCTTGGCATGGGTGACATGAAGAGCGATATGGCGGGCGCCGCCGTCGTCCTTAATACTGTCCTGGCCATCGCGGGACTTGGCCTGCCGGTGAAGGCGACCGCCTGGCTCTGCATCGCAGAAAACATGCCCTCCGGTGCGGCCTCGCGGCCGGCGGATGTTCTTACCATGTTCGGCGGCAAAACCGTTGAGGTGCTGAACACCGATGCCGAGGGCCGCCTGGTCATGGCAGACGGCATCGTCGCGGCGAGCCTCGAATACCCTGACGCCATCATCGACGTCGCCACCCTCACCGGTGCGCAGCTCATCGCCCTCGGCAACAGGACCGCCGGCGTGATGGGCTCTGACAGTGTCACCGGACCGCTCAAGGCCGCCGCCGACCGTGCGGGCGAACTGGTGTGGCCGATGCCGCTGCCGGAAGAACTGCGCCCGAGCATCGACTCCCAGGTGGCCGACCTAGCCAATATCGGTGAGCGCCACGGCGGCATGATGACCGCGGCTGTTTTCCTGCGCGAGTTTGTGGGCAAGGGCAAAGACGGGGAGCAGATCCCCTGGGCGCACATCGACATCGCCGGCCCCTCCTTTAACAACGGAAGCCCTTACGGCTACACCCACAAGCAGGGCACGGGCTGCACGGTCCGCACACTGGTTGCCTACGTGGAGGACATCCTGGCGGCTGCCGCCTGACCCCGGGGGAACCCTGACCTGTGCTCTTGAGTTGTCACGCGGCCGCTTGACCTGCGACCGCAGAACCGGCCGTGATCCGTTGGCCACATGGCCGCGTGACACTCGACACAAGCGCCCCACAAAGGCGGCGCCAAGGTGGAGCATGGATGAGGGGTTCGCTAAGGTGAACCCCGGTAGTCACAAATGCACGAGAACCTGCCTGCTGACATAATCACGGCAGTACAAGTTCCAAGACCAGATGATGCGCACGATCGCGTCATCGTTCACGCGAGGGAGCGTCTAAGTGGCCGATCAGGCAACTGCGCAAGAATTCGACATCCTGGTACTAGGTGGCGGCAGCGGCGGATACGCCACAGCCCTGCGTGCCGTACAGCTTGGCTTGACCGTTGGTCTGGTTGAGAAGGCCAAACTGGGCGGCACCTGCCTGCACAACGGCTGTATCCCCACCAAGGCCTTGCTGCACTCCGCAGAAGTTGCCGACCACGCCCGCGACGGCGCCAAGTACGGCGTGAACGTGGAGTTCCAGTCCATCGACATGACCGCCGTGAACGCCTACAAGGACGGCATCATTGCCGGTAAGTTTAAGGGCCTGCAGGGTCTGATCAAGGGCAAGGGCATCACCGTCATTGAGGGCGAAGGCAAGCTCACCGCCCCGGACACCATCACCGTGAACGGCACGGCCTACAAGGGCAAGAACATCGTCCTCGCCACCGGCTCCTACTCCCGCTCCCTTCCGGGCCTGGAAATCGGCGGCCGCGTGATCACCTCTGACGAAGCCCTGAAGATGGACTACGTGCCCAAGAGCGTCATCGTCCTGGGCGGCGGCGTCATCGGCGTCGAATTCGCTTCAGTATGGAAGTCCTTCGGCGTGGACGTCACCATCGTTGAGGGCCTGCCTTCCCTGGTTCCCAACGAAGACGCTTCGATCATCAAGGTCCTGGAGCGCACCTTCAAGAAGCGCGGCATCAAGTTCAACACCGGCACCTTCTTCCAGGGCGTCGAGCAGGACAACGACGGCGTCAAGGTCACCCTGGTGGACGGCAAGACGTTCGAAGCGGACCTTCTGCTCGTGGCTGTCGGACGCGGACCGTCCACGGCGGGCCTGGGATTCGAAGAAGCGGGCGTCACCATTGACCGCGGCTTTGTCATCACCAACGAACGCCTCCACACCGGCGTCGGCAACGTCTACGCCGTCGGCGACATCGTTCCCGGCGTGCAGCTGGCACACCGCGGATTCCAGCAGGGCATCTTCGTCGCCGAAGAAATCGCCGGCATGAAGCCCGTGGTTGTCGACGACATCAACGTCCCCAAGGTCACCTTCTGCGATCCCGAGATTGCCTCGGTGGGATACTCCGAGAAAGCCGCCAAGGAGAAGTTCGGCGAAGACAGGGTTGAAAGCACGGAATACAACCTGGCCGGAAACGGCAAGAGCGCCATTCTGGGCACGGGCGGCATCATCAAGTTCGTCCGCGAAAAAGACGGCCCGGTTGTTGGCGTCCACATGATCGGCACCCGCGTCGGCGAGCAGATCGGCGAAGCCCAGCTGATCGTCAACTGGGAAGCCTACCCGGAAGATGTTGCCGGACTCATCCACGCGCACCCGACGCAGAACGAGGCACTCGGCGAGGCCGCAATGGCCCTGGCCGGTCGCCCGCTTCACGGCTAATTACAGCCAGCAGCACAGCAAGACAACAGGGCTTGGTGCACCCGGCGTGACCCGCCGGGTGCACTAAGCTCGAACAAGCCAGCCATCATCCGCACAAAAGATCAATAAGGAGAACGGGGACGACATGTCTGAATCCGTTAACTTGCCCGCCCTCGGTGAGAGCGTCACCGAAGGAACCGTCACCCGCTGGCTCAAGCAGGTAGGTGACCGGGTAGAGGTGGACGAACCGCTGCTCGAGGTTTCCACCGACAAAGTAGACACCGAAATCCCCTCTCCGATTGCCGGCATCATCGAGGAAATCCTCGTAGCCGAAGACGAGACCGCCGAAGTAGGCGCTCCCCTGGTCCGTATCGGCGACGGCTCCGGCGGCGGCGCAGCCCCCGAAGCAGCAGCACCGGCCGTGGAAGCCCCCGCCGCACCGGCTGCAGAGGCGCCGGCTGAAGAGGCCCCGGCCGCAGAAGCACCGGCTGCGGAAGCTCCCGCAGCGGCAGCATCCGCCGCTTCGGACGGCGAAAGCCACGACGTCACCCTCCCGGCACTGGGCGAAAGCGTCACCGAAGGAACCGTCACCCGCTGGCTGAAGGCCGTGGGCGACACCGTTGCAGTGGACGAACCGCTACTCGAGGTATCCACGGACAAGGTTGACACCGAAATCCCGTCCCCCGTCGCGGGAACGCTGCAGGAAATCCGTGTCAACGAAGACGAAACCGCCGAAGTTGGCGCCGTCCTCGCCGTCATCGGCTCCGGCGCGGCAGCCCCTGCAGCCTCCGCACCGTCACCAGCAGCAGCGCCGGCACCCGCCGCCGCGCCTGCCGCACCGGCGCCCGCAGCGGCACCGGCACCCGAAGCACCCAAGGCAGAGCCTGCTCCGGCGGCACCTGCCGCAGCAGCACCGGCACCCGTTTCAGCCCCGGCACCCGCAGCCGAGCCTGCTGCCGGCGGCGAGTCCGGCTACGTGACTCCCCTGGTCCGGAAGCTGGCCAACCAGCACGGCGTGGACGTCGCATCACTGTCCGGCACCGGCGTCGGTGGGCGCATCCGCAAGCAGGACGTCCTCGCCGCTGCGGAAGCCAAGGCCGCTCCCGCTGCAGCAGCACCGGCCAAGCCGTCCGCCGCTCCGGCGGGCCCGGCTGCCTCCTCGCTGCGTGGCACCACGCAGAAGGCACCCCGCATCCGCCAGGTCATCGCCCGCCGTATGCGCGAATCCCTCGAAATCTCCACGCAGCTCACACAGGTGCACGAAGTGGACATGACCAAGGTGGCCAAGCTCCGCCTGAAGGCCAAGAACTCCTTCCTGGCCCAGAACGGCGTCAAGCTCACCTTCCTGCCGTTTATCGCCAAGGCCGTGGCCGAGGCCCTCAAGCAGCACCCCAAGCTCAACGCTGCGTACGACGAGGACAAGCAGGAGATCACGTACCACAACGCCGAACACCTGGCGATCGCAGTGGACACCGACAAGGGCCTCCTGGTTCCGGTCATCTCCGATGCCGGCAACCTGAACCTGGCCGGACTGGCCGCCAAGATCGCCGACGTTGCCGGGCGCACCCGCGACGGCAAGATCGGCCCGGACGAACTGTCCGGCGGAACGTTCAGCATCACCAACATCGGTTCGGTCGGCGCCCTGTTCGACACCCCGATCATCAACCAGCCTCAGGTCGGCATCCTGGGCACCGGCGCGATCGTCAAGCGCCCCGTGGTGGTGGCCGATGAGAACGGTGACGACTCGATCGCCATCCGCTCCATGATGTACCTGTCCCTCACGTACGACCACCGCCTGGTGGACGGCGCGGATGCGGGCCGCTTCCTCCAGACCCTGAAGGCCCGCCTTGAAGAAGGCGCCTTCGAGGCCGACCTGGGACTCTAACCCCAGGCCAGAACCGCACGACGGCGGTGCACGTGCCGGTGGGAAACCACCGGAAGGCGTGCACCGCCGTCGCGGTTTAAGGCGCAGCGCTGTCTCCGCCGACACAGAAACTCTGCGGCCGGCCTTACTACATGATGTAGAACCCCTGCGTAGACTGGTCGCATGATTATCGTGTACAACATCGTGGTCTTCTTGCACATCGTCGGCGCCGCTATGATCGTCGGAATCTGGATCGGGAACATGAAAACCCCCACGGTCCACCCCCGGCAGTTCGACGGCGCAGCTCTTCAGCTCATCACCGGCATTGTGCTGATGGGCCTGATCCCGTCCCTGGACATGGACGCGAATTACTTCAAGCTGGGCATCAAGTTCGCGATTGCACTGGCCGTCGGCGTGCTGGCTTTCATCGGCCGCCGCAAATACAAAAAGGGCGAAGACATCAGCAAGGGCCTGGCCCACGGAGTTGGCGGACTTGCACTGCTTAACGTGGCCATCGCCACGCTGTGGAACTGAACGCCGGCTGAACCACTCACGACGGCGCCGCTCCCCCTCTGTGGGTGCGGCGCCGTCGCTGTTTAACGGCCAAGCGGTGACCGCCACGCAGCCGCCAGGCGGCTGGGCTGCGTAGTCACAATCCACTGAGAGCGGACACCCTGTGCACGGCCGCCGCTCAATCCCTAGGATTGGAACCGGCGGGGCCAGGCAACGGCCGGTCCCGGTTCGAACCGACTTTGAGGAGTGGACATGGCAGCAACACGCACCGCGCACACAGTATGGAACGGCGACCTGATGACGGGGTCGGGTCAGACCACGCTGGACAGCTCCGGCCTGGGCACATTTGAGGTCACCTGGAAGGCACGCACCGAAGCGGCCGAGGGCAAGACCAGCCCGGAAGAACTGATCGCCGCAGCACACGCGAGCTGCTTCTCAATGGCGTTCAGCAACATGCTCGCCCAGGCCGGACATGCTCCAGACGAAGTCAACACCAAAGCCGACGTGACGTTCGTCCCCGGCACCGGCATCACCGGGAGCCACCTGACCATGTCCGCCAAGATCCCCGGCGTCTCCGAAGAGGAGTTCCAGCGGATCGCCGGCGAGGCCAAGACCGGCTGCCCGGTTTCCGGCGCGCTGGCCAGCATCGCGATCACCCTGGACGCGTCCCTGGAATCCTAATCTGCTCCGGCGGCTTCCGCGTTCGCTATGGACGCTGACCGCTCCTGAGACAGAGCAGGCCCTGCCCCGCCCGGACTAACCGGGAGGGGCAGGGCCTTCTTTGTTCTGTGGCGCCGGGCCGGCCTTAGTCGCCGTGCCGGCGGGCCGGAAGCGGCGCCGGCTTCAGGCGACGGTAGCCTTCACGGACCGGGGGCTTGTCCGTGGGCAGCTCCTGGATCATTTCCTTGAGCGCACCGATCCCGTATTCCAGCTGGGGGTCCCTGCCGGCGGCATAAGCGTGGGGCGGGTAAAGCACTTCGATGTCGGGATCCACGCCGTAGTTTTCCACGGACCAGCCCACGCCACCACCGAACCAGGTGGCGTACCGCGGCTGGGTCACGCCGGTACCGTCGGCCAGGGAGAACCTGTTGTCGATCCCCACCACACCGCCCCACGTGCGCGTGCCGACCACCGGGCCGATCCCCCGCAGTTTGGAGACCTGGGTGATGATGTCGCCGTCGGACCCGGCAAATTCATCGGCGAGGATGATCACCGGACCCCGCGGCGCGTGGTGCGGGTAGGTCCGCGGACGTTCGCCGCGGGGCATGCTCCAGCCGGTGACCTTCCGGCCAATCAGCTCCGCCACCAGCTGGGACGTGTGTCCGCCACGGTTCCGGCGGACATCCACGATGAGCCCGTCCAGGGCAGTTTCGGTGTCCAGGTCGCGGTGCAGCTGCGCCCAGCCGTTGGCCATCATGTCCGGGATGTGCAAATACCCGAAGCGGCCGCCGGAGGCCTCCCGGACGATCCCGCGGTTCGCGGCCACCCACTCCTGGTAGCGCAGTCGCTCCTCGTCCTTGACCGGGATCACAGCGATCCTCCGCTGCTCCCCTGCCTCGACTCCATGCCCGGCTCCGTTGCGTAATGTCAGCTCCACAGCCCGTCCGGCGGCGCCCACCAGCTGCATCGCGGGGCTCACCGTGGCGGACAGCGGCACACCGTCGATGGCCAGTACGACGTCCCCGGCCATGGCGGCGGCGCCGGGCCGGGTCAGCGGGGAGGTGGCCAGCGGGTCCGAGGATTCGCCGGCCAGGATGCGGGTGATCTCCCAGCCTGCCGGTGTGAACGTGAAGTCTGCGCCAAGCCGTCCCTGGCCGTTGCTGCCGTTTTCCGTGACGGCTGCGGGCCGGACGTAGGCGTGCGAGGTGCCCAGTTCCCCGTGCAGCTCCCAGAGCAGGTCCACCAGGTCGTCGTGGGACCCCAACCGGTCAACGATCGGACGGTACCGCTTATGGATCGATTCCCAGTCCTGTCCTGCCATGTCTTCGGCCCAGAAGAAATCGCGCTGCAGGCGCCAGGCTTCGTCGAACGCCTGGCCCCAGACGCTGAGGGGATCCATCATCACGCGGATGCGGCCCAGGTCCACCTTGACCAGCTGGCCGGATTCCTCATCGGCTTTGGCAGCAGAAGGAACCACGCTGACCTGCTTGTCGTTGACCAGCACTACTTTCTTGCCATCGCCCGAGAGCCGGTAGCTGTCCAGGGATTCCACCAGCGTGGCGGACTTACGGCGGGCCAGGTCGAACCGGACCAGGCTCGGGCGGGCGTCCTTGTCTTCCTGGCTGGCTTTGCCGTCGCCGGTGACGCCTGCCAGGGCCCAGTCCAGCCATAGCAGTGCACCCTCCGTTGACGTGAGTGACGTGTAGTTGCCCTGGGGCACCGGAACGCCGATGACACGGTGGGCCAGCCCGGCCGGATCCACGTGGACCGCGGGACCTGCCGCGGTGTCTGCGTCCGTGGTGTCCGCGCTGTCCGTGTTTGCGGCAGGGGACAGGTCAACTTCGGGGCCAAACGGCGACGGCGTCGTGGCAGCCAGTGCCACCAGGTACGGCTTGATGGGGCTGGGGAAGGACAGGTCGAACGAGTGGCCGTCGTACACCGGATCAAAGCTGCGGTTGGACAGGAAGGCCAGGAACTTACCGTCCGGCGTGAAGCTTGGGGACCCGTCGCAGAAACGGCCGTCCGTGACCTCGACGATGCCGCCCGCCAGGTCCGCGGCATTAGCCAGCCGGAGCCGGCTCCGGGAGCCGAACGAGGTGACAGGTTCGGACCAGGCAAGCCACTGGGAGTCAGGAGACCACGCGAGTTCCGCGATGCTGCCCTCGCCGATGCTGGTGACGAGGGAAAGCACACCGGTGGTTGTGTCCGCCACAAAGACATCCCCGAAGGAGGTACCCACCGCAAGCCACCGGCCATCGGGGCTCGCTTCCAGGGCGCTGGCGCGTGACGGCGTCGGGAAGGCGATGCGGGTCGGCAGGCCGGACGGTCCTGCGTTGGCGGCGGCTTCCGACGGGCCGTGGGCGGCGTCGGCCGGGGAGTCATCGGCCCGGGAGTCATCGGGCACCGGAACAACGACGTCGGCAATCACCGGTGCGGACGATGCCGCCGCGGGAACCGGACGCGGCAGTGGCGCTTCCGACTGGTCCCGGGCTGCTGCAGCGGGTACGGCAGCCGGGGCTGCCGTGACGGCAGGGACCACGGTGTCGGGGACCTGCGCGGCAATCTCCTTGATGTAGATCGCCTCCACGCCGTCGTGATCGGCGACGTAAGCCAGACGGCCGCCGTCGAGCGGCCTGGGGAGCCGTGCCCGGACACCCGGGGTGGCCTCGACGATACGGGAGGGGCCGTCCTGGTGACGGAGCCAGTGAAGGGTGCCATGGGCCTCCACTGCGCTGGCGGAGCCGCTGTCATCCGGCACCACCGTGCCCAGATGTTTGGAGATTTTCAGCAGGCCCGGTCGACGCGATTGCGACGCGGAACCCAGCGAGATGTCCAGCCGTACCGCGGCAGAGGACAGATCGTGCAGGATCCAGAGCTCACCGGCGGATTCGAAGATGACCCGCCCGCCGTCGGTGGACGCGTGCCGGACGTAGAAGTCCTCGTGGTCGGTGTGCCGTCGAAGATCGCCGCCGCCGGGCAGCACCGAGTACAGGTTTCCGTAGCCCTCGTGGTCTGACAGGAACGCGATGCGCCCGTCCACCCACATCGGATCTGCGAGGTTTCCGCCGAGGTGGGGAACGAGGCGCTCGAACTCCCCGTTTCCGTCGGCGTCAATCCAGAGCTTGCCCGCGGTACCGCCGCGGTACCGCTTCCACCAGGCCGGTTCACGGGAGAGCACACTGGCCAGGACAACCGGCCGCTCGTCCCCCACTTCCGGACCAAAGGCCACGGATTCGACCGGTCCGAAGGGGAGCTCCTCGGCCGACCCGCCGTCGACCGGGACGCTGTAAGCGTAGGTATGCCGGCTTTCAGCCTGGCGGAACGCGCTGGTCACTACTGCATCGCCGGCTGCCGTGAAGCCTTTGACCTTGGTTGTGGCGTGGCCGAAATACGTCAGTTGCCGGTAGCCACCGCCGTCCACCTCCGCCGAGACCACTTCCGGGGCGGTTCCCTGGACGACGGTCCAGACCAGCCGTTTGCCGTCAGGCGTAAACCGCGGATTGCGGGCGGGCAGCTGCAGTGACGAAACCCGCCAGGCGCGGCCGCCGCTGAGCGGCGCGATCCACACGTCGTCCTCTGCCACAAACGTGACCAGATCGCCGTGGACATGCGGAAACCGGAAGTAGCTCGAAGAAGTCATCGTTCGATCATAGTCAACTCCCGGTACGGTCCCGGGGAGGTACCGACGGCGTGCGGGCCGTGGTGAGATGGATCATGCACATCGTCATTGCCGGGGCCTCAGGGCTGATCGGGACCCATTTGTCCGCAACGCTGCGAGAGGCCGGCCATGACGTGACCACTCTCGTCCGACGCGAGCCCACGTCCGCGGCCGAAATCCGCTGGGACCCCGCAGCGCGCCGCCTTGATCCGGCGGCGCTGGCCGGCGCGGACGCAGTGGTCAACCTCTCCGGTGCCGGGATCGGGGACAGGCCCTGGACCAGACGACGGATCGACGAGCTGATGACTTCGCGCTTGGCAGCCACCGGCACCCTGACCGCGGCCATGGCCACGCTTGACGACCCGCCGCGCACGTTTATCAGCCAGTCGGCGTCCGGGTACTACGGCGATTCCGGGTCCGCCCAGCTCCGGGAGAACGCGTCGCCGGGCTCGGGTGTTCTGTCACGTATCTGCGTCGAGTGGGAGGCCGCCGCCCATCGGGCGCCGGCCGGCGTCCGCGTGGTCACACCACGCACCGGTGTTGTTCTCAGCCCCACAGGCGGCGCGCTGGGCCGGCTGCTGCCGCTGCTTCGCCTCGGGGTGGGCGGTCCACTCGGCCACGGCCGGCAGTACTGGCCGTGGATCACTCTTCCGGACGTCGCCGCAGCATTTATGTTCCTCGCTGACTCCGGGCTCCACGGACCGGTCAACGTCTGCGCCCCCGAAAGCGCTGACGTCAACGCGTTGGTGGGCGCCTTGGCATCCGCGCTCCACCGGCCGGCATTTTTCCGCGTACCGTCGCCGGCCCTGCGCCTGGTCCTGGGTCAGCTGGCCGATGAACTCATCCTTCCCAGCCAGCGGATGGAACCGGTGGCCCTGGAAGCAGCCGGCTTCCAGTGGCAGCACCCGTCACTGGCCGAGGCTGCTGCCTGGGTGGCCGGCAAGCCCTGACTCAACCGGCTGAGGCAGCCTGCTGGTGTCATTTTCCGAAGACGCGCCTGCAGCGACGGTCCGAAGTCCTCTGCACAAGTCTCGGTGGCGCGTGCGTTCGCGGTCCGAAGAGGATCCCTCACCGGGGCGGCTGTTGAGCAGGACGGGCATGCCCATTGAGCGCCTGAAGTCAGGATGAGACAGAGGCCTCGATCGCTCCCGTAGAGCGGTGGGCCTCCCGGACCTGGCCTGGCTCGAACAGGCAACCATCCTCACCAAACTACGGGCTGGACACGCACTTACCGGGTATACGCGTCTTGGGAGGTTCATGATCGCTGCAGAAGCTGGGGGGTGCGTGGGGCGAATGCAGCGGACGCCGCCTTCGCGTGCAGGCAAATGCCCGCTTGCCGGTCTCCTGTGGGGCTAGGACGGGTGGGTGCGGGTAGAGGCTCGCACGATGAGTTGCGTAGGGAACTCGTAGCGCTGGATCGCCGGGGGCGTTTCGGACAATGACTGCAGGAGTAGTTCGGCCGCGGTGCGGCCCATTTGGGCGTACGGTTGCCGCGCAGTGGTCAGCTGTGGTGTCACGAGGACGGCGGTTCGCTCGTCGTCAAAGCCGGCGACGGCGATGTCGTCGGGGACGCGGCGACCGCGTGTGGCCAGTTCGCGCAGCACGGTCGGGGCGAGTTGGTCGAATGCACAGAAGACGGCATCGACGCTGCTTTCGCGGTCCAGGAGCTCGCCGAGTTCTGGACAACCGGATGCTGACTCGTCGAACTCTGTATCGATGATGAGGTGCTCGTCGATCGAGATTCCCGCAGAGACGAGCACATCGCGGTATGCCTTCTCACGCTCCTGGACATAGAAGGAATCGCCCCAGACAGACGCGCCCCCGCTGAGTCGCGGGCGGACGAAGACGATGCGGGAACGCCCTATCGCGACCAGGTGTTCGGCCACCTCGCGTGCGCCGGCATAGTTCGCCGCCGAGATTGATGGGAAGTAGATGTCGACGCTCGAGTCGTCAATCGCGACCCCGGGTATGCCGATGCGATCGCACGCGTCCCGGACAGACTTTTGATCAGGAACGCTGATGACGATCACACCTTCGGTCGGCACGTTCGACAGCCCGGTGATGGCGTCGGCCAGCGCTCCCTCGGCTCCACCGACAGGATGAACGAGCACCTGGTAGCCGGCGGCGGCGGCCGTCTCGATGCAGGCGTGTGCGACCGGCTCCCACCAGCCCCACTGGTTGTCCGGCACGATCACGCTGATGGCGTGGAAGCCGCCTCGACGCAATGCGCGCGCTGCGACCGACGGGCGATAGCCGAGCTCTTGGGCGATCGTACGGATCCGGTCGCGCGTCGCCGTACTGACGTCGGGATGATCGCCCATGGCGCGCGACACTGTCGCGATACCGACGCCCGCTGCTCGGGAAACGTCGGTTAGCGTCACCCGCTGTGTCATTACTGCCTCCCCAAAGGTTGCCTCTTGACCGTGGCATTTCTCTTCGATATCTTAGCGGTATCGTTTCCGGAAACGTTACCGGAAACGATGATCAATTTCCACTGATCAAACTCAACGACGAGGAACTCATGTCCACCACGACCCCGGCCACTGTCGGCCCCAACACTCTTAGGCCAGTCAGTCCAGGCTTCATAGCCATCTACGCGCTGGCGATGTTCGGCATCTGGATGGCGATCAACCTGCCGGCCTCCGTGACGCTGGCGTTGCGGATTTCGGAGATCGATCCCGACGGAAAGACCACCAGCTATTCGATTGCCGCCGGAGTCGGGACGCTGACTGCCGTCCTTGCCAATCCCTTCTTCGGGCGCCTTTCGGACCGTACGCGCAGCCGTTTCGGCCGCCGGCGGCCCTGGATCGCGATTGGCTTGCTTGGCACCACGGTCGGCGCGGCGGTCATCGGCTTCTCGGATACGTTCCCGATGCTGCTGCTGGGATGGATCCTGATGCAGGCGTTCGTCAATGCCGCGATCGCCGCCATTCTCGCCATCGTCGCTGACCGAGTGCCCGAATCGCAGCAAGGATTCATTGGCTCGCTCTCCGGGGCAGCGTCCGCAGCGTCTCTGGTGATCGGAATCTTCTTCATCCAGGCGTTCCCAACGAGCATCCTGGCGCAGATTGGTTTGCCGGTGGCGGTGGGGCTTGTGTTCGGCGTAGCGCTGCTCGCGGTTTTCAATGATGATGCTCCCGCGGCCGAGCCGCTGCCGCCGTTCGGCGTGAAGGAATTCTTCGGATCGTTCTTCATCAACCCGCGACGCGAGCCTGACTTCGCATGGTTGCTGCTTGCCCTCTTCCTCATGTTCGCCGCGTGGGGCGTGGTATCCACATACACGGTCTATTTGCTACAAGACATGATCGCGGTACCGGAGGACCAGATCGGTGGGGCGATCACACTCTCCTACGTGATCCCCGGGGTCGTCGCGTTCGTTGTCGGGCCGCTCGGCGGTTGGGTAGGAGACCGGCTCGGTCGGCGAAAGCCAGTCATGATCTTCGCCGCTTTGATTGGCGCGGCGGGCATGGTCATCATCGCCACCTCGTCCACCGTTGTTCAATTTCTCATCGGCGTGACGCTCGTCTCCGGCGTCGCGGCCGGCCTCATGTTGGGCACCTATATCGCGCTTGGCATCGCGGCGATGCGAGACAAGCTGGCGGCAGCCAGGAACCTCGGCGTGGTCAACATCGCGATCACCCTGCCGTTCTCGATCATCCCGTTCATCGCCCCCGTGATCCTCAGCGTCGGCGGCGGCACGTCGAACTACGTCGCTCTGGTCCTGTTCGGCGGCGCGCTCACACTCCTGGGAATCGTCCCGCTCGTCGGCATACGCGCCACCCGCTGATCTCCTCAACTCACACCGATATCGCGCGGTTCGCGCTGCGCAACCCTCTCTTTAGGAAACTTCCATGAATGACTATCTCGACCCCACTCAACCCCTTGAGCGCCGTATCGATGACCTCCTCCCGCGGATGACGATCGCCGAAAAGGCGGGCCTAATGTTTCATCCCACCACCGAACCGGGAGGCGACTCGCTCACCGACGCGGACGCGCTCCGAGACGCCGAGCTCAACGTGGTGGAACGCGGAATCAACCACTTCAACGTGCTTGGCGGTGGGGACAGTGCGGGAGTCGCCGGATGGCACAACACCCTCCAGGATCTCGCGGCGAGCACCAGGCTCGGCATCCCCATCACCCTGTCGTCCGATCCGCGCCACGGATTCCGGAGCAATCCTTTCACCGGGCAGTCGCTCGACAGTCTCTCCCGCTGGCCCGAGACGACCGGTATCGCAGCGATCGCGGGCACGGACACGGACACGGCGCGAGAGTATGCCGACATCATCCGCCGCGAGTTCCTGGCGATGGGCATACGTGTGTACCTCGGACCGATGGCGGATATCTTCAGCGAACCGCGCTGGTCGCGCGGGTTCGGCACATTCGGAGAAGACCCTGCCCGCGTCGCCGAACTGACAGTCGCCTTCATCGAGGGACTCCGCGGTGGGCCAACGTTGGGCCCCGAGGCTGTCGCTGCAGTCGTGAAGCACTTCCCCGGAGGCGGTCCACAGTTGCGCGGCGATGACGCGCACGACTCGCGGTACCCAGAGCAGGTGTATCCCGGTGGCATGCAAGAACTGCACATCCAGCCGTTCGAGAAGGCCTTCGCCGCAGGAGCCACCCAGGTGATGACATACTACGGCAAGCCCGTCGGCACAGAATGGGATGAAGTCGGGTTTGCGTTCAACGCCCCGGTCGTACGAGACATCCTCCGCAAGCGCCTTCATTTCGACGGCATCGTCGTGACCGACTGGAACCTGCTCGAGAGTGAGCGGATGGGCGATCTCACCTTTGGACCGAATGGTTGGGGCCTGGGGCACCTGTCTCCCGTCGAGCGGGCCCGGATCGCCATCGACGTCGGCGTCGACCAGTTCGGCGGTGACCGGAACCCTGCCCTTATCGAGGAGCTCGTCGACAGCGGCGCGGTGACCGAGGAGCGCATCGACCAGTCAGTGCGACGGCTACTCCGCGAAAAGTTCCAGCTTGGCGTGTTCGAGAAACGTCATGTCGACATCGATCGTGCGCGCACCACGTGCGGCGCGCCAGTCTATTTCGAGAAAGGTACCGCCGCGCAGAGCAAGTCCATAGTGCTGCTCACCGACGAGGCAGGCATCCTGCCCGAGGGCTCCAGGGTCTACGTCGAGGGCATTCAAGACCCGTCAGGCCTCACGATGACTCCCCATGTCGGAGACGCCGAGGCGATCATCGTTCGCCTCGAAGCACCCTTCGAAGTCGGCCGCGGATCCGTTGTCGCCGAGTACTTCCACGGCGGCACGCTAGCCTTCCCTCAGAGCACACTCGACAGACTGCGCAATTATGCCGCTCAAGCCCCCCTCTATGTGTCCGTGTTCCTCGAGCGGCCAGCCATCCTCGGCCCGCTCCTCGAGCTCGGCGCCACCGTCCTCGGCGAATTCGGAGCGAGCGACCACGTCATAATCAAGGCGTTCACAGGGCGCACGTCACTTACCGGGACCCTGCCTTTCGACATCCCCTCATCCATGGAGGCTGTAGAGAAGTCCCGCGAGGACGTCCCGTTCGACACTGAGGCACCCCTTTTCCGCGCGGGTTTTGGAATTGCCCGAGATGCCGGCGCACCCCACATGGCAGCATAGGCCTAGAGACGGAGCGATTGGCCCCGACTCCGGTCAGGGCCAATCTGCCGGATCTGGTCGAGTGTCATGGCGGTAAATCATCGCGCCCGCAAGCCGGTCCTCCACCGGCCGCGACGGCATCATGCAGTGCACTTCTGTGGAGTTCAGCGCTTCGTGGCGGCGTTTTGTGACCGCTTGGTGTCGCTCAACCGGGTCTTGAGTTGTCTTGCATCGCTAGTCTTTCGAGGCGAAGTGGTTTCGAGACACCCAATCGTCTGTACCACGAGGACGACTAGGTTCGGCGCCAGCCTGGCTCGCGTAGCGTAGGGGCAACGACTATTGGGGGTAGCCATGAATCCGGCACCGTTTTTCGGCATTTTCAGCACCATTTATGCAGTCATCATGATCGTGGTAGCCGGCCTGGCAATTTACACTCTGGTCCTGACAATTGTTTTCCTTCGGCTGCGGATTGCCGAGCTGAAGCGGGGTGCGCGGCCGAACGGTCCGTTGGGGTGAGGGAAACAGGCATGGTTGAGATAGGGCGCCGGGAGCGGCTCACGTTCGGAGATGTGCAACGCGGACCCGACGGCGAATTGCTCAGCATGTCCGTGTCCGTGGAATTAGAGAACCTTCGAGCACGTCGGGAGGTCACCGCCCACTACGAGCTTGGATTCGCTGACCTTTGCGGCTTCTTCACCGACCTTGCCGGGCATTGGCAAGGCTGGAGCGGGACCAGAGCCTACAAATCCCTTGAAGGTGATCTACTGCTGGAGGCTGCCCACACCGGGAGCCACATTGAGCTGTCCTTCACCCTTCAGGATCCCTCGTTCCATGACTCCTGGTCAGTACGCGGCAAGCTGACGATCGACTCGGGGGAAGAACTCATGCGCGTCACGGAGAACCTGCTAAACCTGTTCGCTGCCAGTTGGCGTGAGGATGCCGCAGAATGACCGGCAAGGATTGGACCAGGATTTCCTTCGCGCTGGCCCTATGTCCAATGAGAGAAAGCCTGAACCACTAAACCCGTAAGCATAATTGCCGTAAATATCGATTTTCCCGCGCCGAGGCCGCGTATCGTCCCAGTGTCGGCAAACCATCCAAAACCTGCCTCTTCCAGTCCTCGACCTCGAACGTTTTCGGCCCAGATCTCTGCAGCGTGTTCATGATTCCTCCAGGTCAGCAGGCCAATGCCGAAAACGGCAGACAAGAGCACCACCAGCGGAAGGACTATCAGGAGGTTTGTAGCTGGCACAGAAAGGTCGAAGACTAAGGAAACAAGGACGCAGCAGACGATCGCCACGAAGCTCCAGAGCTCGATAATTTGCAACTTACGTATCCGCCCGGGGAGACGTCGATGCTCGTATACAGCCCGGCGTAGCCACCGTGGCGGATAGCCGTAGTTGGTACGGGCAGTCCACGGAGTTGGTACCGCTTTTCCCGGTAGTTGGTACTGCGGTCGTTTTTGCGTGTTCCTCTGACGGAACCGCGGCACGTTGGGTGCTGCCGGTTTCTGATGGAGGAGGCATTGATGGCGAGCTACAAGGCGATTATGGCTTTGGTGTTCGAGGGCCGTAGCTACGACGAGATTGTGGGCTTGGTGGGGTGTTCACGCCGGGATATCTCGGCGGTGAAGAAGACCGTGGCAGCCAAGGGCTTGACGGCCGCGCAGGCTGCCTCGATGGGCGAGGCTCAATGGGCAGAGTTGTTTCCCGATGGTCGCCGGACGGTCTCGGGTTCCTTTGATCAGCCTGATTTCGCGCAGGCGTTGAAGTCGATGAAGAGCAACAAGCATTTCACCTTGCAGCAGGCGTGGCGGATGTATCTGGGTGTGCCCTCGGGGCAGGGGAAGAAGTACGGGTATTCAAGGTTTTGCCAGCTTTTCACGGAGTTTGCGGCCACCAATGATGTCGTAGCGACGCTTCACCACGATCCGGGCCGGGCGCTCTTGGTGGACTGGGCCGGCGATACGCTGCCGGTGACGGATTCGGTCACCGGGGAGGTCCGCAAGGCCTACATGTTTGTTGCGGTCCTGCCATTTTCGGGCCTCGTGTTCTGCCGGGCCTTTGCCGATATGAAGCAGGAAGCGTGGATCAGCGCACATGTGCAGGCCTTTGAATTTATCGGTGGAGTAACTCAAATCATCGTCCCGGACAACGCTTCCACGGCGACCCATCGGTCCGTCAAAGGCGACAGCGCCAGGGTTATCCATGCCCGCTATCAGGAGCTCGCCGACCACTATTGCACGGCGGTGGTGCCGGCCAGAGTCCGGAAGCCCCGCGATAAGGCAGCGGTGGAATCGGCGGTGAACATCATCAACAAGCGCGTGATCGGCTACCTGGCCGAAGAGCTCTGGACCACCTTCGCGGAGCTGAACGCCGCGATTGGTGAGCGGATGGTGGAGGTCAATGAGCAGATGCGCCGCGTCGACGGCACGAGCAGGTATGAGCGGTTCCTGGCTGAGGAAGCCGGGCTGCTGCAGCCGTTGCCGGCCGCGAGGTTCGATACGGTGGCATGGAAGCAGTTGAAGGTGGGGCGGAATTACCATGTCACCGCCGATTACCAGCACTATTCAGTGCCGTACACGTTCGCCGGGCAGATTCTGCGTGTGCGCCTGACCGGTGTGGCCGTCACCATTTTCGATGGCGACACCGTGGTGTGTGAGCATCCACGCAAGGCCGGACGCAAGGGCCAGTACTCCACGACCGTTGAGCACGCTCCCGAACGGCATCAGGACATTGACGGGCTGTGGACACGGGAGTGGTTCGTGCACCGGGCCCGGAGTTTCGGGGCCGCGACCGTGGCGGTGATTGAGTCGATTCTGGACCGCCACGCCATCGAGGCGCAGGCCTACCTTGACTGCCAGAACATCCTGATGACCTTGGGCAAGAGCAACAAGCAGCGCCTGGAGGCCGCCTGCCAGGCGATCATCAACCAGCAGGGCTACCCGACCTACACCACGCTCAAACGCATCATGGCGACTATTACCACTGACAAGCAACGCACTCGGCCGCTGGTTGCGGCGGCCTCGAATGAGAAGAGCACTCCCGGGGCGGTCGACCTGCCCGGTGTTCTGGTGCGCGGGGCCGACTACTACCAGGAACGTGGGTGATCCGGCCGTGTTTACCGGTGTTGACCACGAGAAGTTCCGGGCCCTGCGCATCACGCACGTGGCCACCCGGTTCGAAGAGCTCATCAAGGACGAAGCAAACGACGCTGCCACGCCGGAGGAACTGTTCCTCACCGCCGTTGATGAGGCCCTGGAACTGCGCCGCTCCAGCAGGATCGAGAAACTCATCCGGCAGGCAAGGTTCCCGCTCCCGGAGGCCTCGGTCGCCGAGATCACCTATCCACCCGGGCGCGGCATCAACCCCGTGCGAATGAAACGCTACGCCAACCATGACTGGCGGGCCGATCCGACGAACCTGCTGATCATTTCCCCGACCGGAGGAGGCAAAACGTATCTGGCCTGCGCGATCGGCGTCGCGGCCTGCCACAACGAACACACCGTTCACTACACGCGGATGGATGACCTGGCACGCCGACTCGTCATCGCCCGCGGGGATGGGATCGGCCACCAAAGCATGCTCAACAAGCTCAGCGACGTTGATCTGCTCATCATCGATGACTTCCTCACCGTAGGAATCGACCCGAACGCCGCCAGCGACCTGTTCGCGATTCTGGCCAACCGTGACCACCGGCTGCCGACGATCATCGTCAGCCAGTCCGGCCCGGCCTACTGGGTCGAAGCCCTGCCCGACCGCGTGGCCGCCGACTCCACCGTGAACCGGCTCGCCAACCAGTCCCGCACGCTCAACCTCGGCGAGGTCGACATGCGGCGGCTGCGCAACCAGGAAGCCAAAGCCACCAGCGGCTACTGGGAATAACCCAGAACGCACGCCGGCGACAACTCGTACCGGTCGGGACGGCCACACCGCCGCCCGGCCGGTACCGGGTCCCCGGAACAGCAGTACCAACTACCTGGACCACCCGTACCAACCAGTCCTATCCGCCAGCCACCGCATAGGGTTCCCCTTTCCCAGCTATGTTCTCTCTGCAGAACATAGCTTCACCCTAAACGTGGTTTCGCACTCTTACGAGAATCGCCAACCGCGGAGCTGGAGACAGCTTCTCTTTGCAAGGTCTACTTTTGGTGTCTCATATCCCTTGTGTCTCGGAACGCTAGCGTTTCGAGACATGGAGGTTTTGAGACATCGAGGCTGTGAATTGCAGCGATAAATGGCGGTCTTTTCGCAGCGCTAAATGTCACCCTCGCTGCCCTCAACTGAATCCTCTAATGGTGAAGAACGCGGCCCGCACCGGCCGACATATCAGCTGTCTGCTCATGCCGGCTGTCTTGAAACTCATGCGTTTCGAGAGACAGAGGTTTCAAGACACCGAGTTCCTTCGCTGCTCGGCCGAAGGCGCCGGACAGCGCCAACGTCGTGACCGTCGCGACCGCACCGCTCACTGCTGCGGTGACGGCGGGGATCCCAATGCCCGCGGCGATGGCGCCAGCTTGCCTGCCTTCTTCACGACGTCGCCGGTGTCGGGGGGCCTCCTGCTCGGTCGCGGCGCGCAGGTCCTGAACCGCAGCGAACAGCTCAGCTCGGTCATCGTCGTCGCGTACGTCCTTTGCGGCGGCCTGCACGGCGTCGAGGAGCTGGTGGCTCAGCCCAGCGGTCTTAGCGTTGGCTCTGCTCCCGATGGCGGTCGGCCCGTTGGCCGCCTAGATCGTGGTGTTGTATTGGACAAAAGCAACAGGTCCGTCTCAGCAAAGGAGACGGACCTGTGCGTGACGTCTGCACCTAACTTAGTAAACGGTGGCCGTTTTACTCGACAGATCGTTACGAAAAGCGATAGGCGAGGCCTATTACCTCATCATCCTCGCCCGGAAGGGCTGCAAGCGATGCACTGCAAGGGCCGCGAAACTGCGCGTGACGGTTCCCGCCACGGTCAGGCGGGGACGCAATCAAAATCGTCGTTAATGAACTGTATCTGGCCGTTAGCCAAGTGGTAATGCCAGGAGGTAGTGCACGTCTGCCCGTCCCTGGTGTAGGCAAGGGAACCGCGGTAATGGTTCTCCTGGGGCTCGCCTTTCATGAACAAATCCTGGTAATGATCGGATCCTTCTACGGAATAATAGAAGACTCCGTTTACTGTAGTTGAGTATTTGAAGCCCTGAGCGCCACCCATTCGTGCGGTTGAGCGCCGGGGATCGTGCCAGAGAGCGCCAGCAGTCGCGTGGCTTGGCGCCGCTGACGCTCTCTGTCACAGGATTAGGCGCTCACGAGTGCTGCGTGTTCGCGCATGTTGTAGTTGCCGGTCTCGACCCAGATCGTGTTGTGGATGATCCGGTCCATGATCGCGTCCGCATGGACGCCGGAGCCGAGCCGCTGGTGCCAGTCCTTCTGCAAATACTGAGTGCAGAACACTGTTGAGGTCTCGCCGTAGCGGCGCTCCATCAGTTCCAGCAGCATGCCTCGCATCGGTTCCGTGGGTCGATCCAGGAGCCACTCGTCGATGACCAGCAGCGTGAATGCCGCATACTTTCGCAGGAATTTACCGGAACCGCCGGGCCTGTCTTGCGCGGCGACCCATTCTTCCTCGAGGTCTGGCATACGGACGTAATGTGCGCGGATTCGGTGCTCGCAGGCGCGTTTGGCGACCGCGCATCCCAGATACGACTTCCCCGACCCAGTGAACCCCTGCAAGACGACGTTCTGCTGCCTGCCCACGAACGAGCAGGTGCCCAGCTGGGTCAGCAGCTGCCGGTCAAGACCGCGCTCGTCGAGAAGATCGATGCGACGCAAATCCGCGTTCGGATAACGCAGTCCTGCCCGCCGGATCAAGCCGGCCACCTTGGAATGCGTAAACGACGAATAGGCGTCATCGACGACCAGCCGGACACGATCCTCGAACGGCAAGCTGATACTCAGCCTCTCGTCTTGGGTATCGATGGCCTCCAGCAACTCGCCCGCGTTCATCTCGCGCAGCTTGCGTTTGGTCTCCGCATCCAGGCGGCTCATCGAGCCCCTCCGGCGTAGTAGGCGCCGCCCCGCACGTATCCGCCATCGTCTCCCTCCGGCTCATCAGGGACGATCCCGGTTTTGTCCTGCCCGGTATCCAGGATCGGCCGCAGGTGGGCGTAGCGGGGCGATCGTATCGACCCCCGCAGCGCGAGCTGGCTGGCCGCTTCCACCCGGGCCGGGGAGAACCGGCGGGACAGGCGCAGCACCGCCAGCGCGGGGTCGTAGCCGGCCTCCTCGACCCGCACGGACTCGAAGATCTTGCTGATCACCGTCACGGTTGCCGGGCCCATCCGCAACGCCCATTCATCGATCCGGGCCCGGTCCCACGCCTGCCAGCTGCGACCCTCCGGAAGGTCCGCCTCGTTCGTCTGATGCTGGTTCGCCGTCGTCGCTGGCAGCAGCAGGTGGCTGGTGAGGCGCTCATCGCTGCGATAGATCTCCAGCATGGTCTCCGTGACACGAAGATCAACATTCGAGCCGATGTGCGCGAACGGCACGGAGTAAAAGTTCTTCGCCCAGACCACGTGGCCGTTGCGCCCAACTTTGCGCCCATAGGTCCAGGTGCTGATCTCGAACGCCACCGCCGGCAGCGGTTGCAACACCGGCTTCTCCTCGGCGGTGAACACGCTCAGCCGGGAGCCCTCCCGCTTCTGGAACGGCTGCCTGTTATAGGCATCGATCTGCTCCCGAATCCGTCTCCGCAACTGCGCCAGGCTCGTGAACACCTCTTTCCTCAACCCGGCAATCACCCAGGTGGCGACGTGCGAGACAGTGTTTTCCACGCTCGCCTTGTCCTTCGGGTGCCTCACTCGGCCCGGTAGTACCGCCGCTGAATAATGCGCCGCCATCTCCCGATACGCGTCATTGAGCACGACCTCGCCCTCGCGCGGATGAGAGATCACCCCGGTCTTGAGATTGTCGGGCACGAGCCGCGGGACCGTGCCGCCGAAGAACGCGAACATCTCCGCATGCGCGCGCAGCCACGAATCCTGCCGCATATCCAGGCACGCCTCCACGAACGCATACCTGCTGAACGGCAGACACGCGACGAACAAATACACCTTCGAGACCTCTCCCGTTGCCGGATCGACCAGCTGCATCGTCGGCCCAGACCAGTCGACCTCGATGCTGCGGCCAGCCTTGTGGCCGACCCGGGACGAGGCGCCAGTGACCATCGCGTGATCGCCATAAAGCCTGCAGAACCGGTCATAACTCATCGACGCTTGCCCCGCCCGACCGGATGCGTCGACGTACTCCTGGTGCAGCAGCTTCAACGTCACCCCAACCCTGGCCAGCTCCCGGTGCACCTGGCCCCAATCCGGCTGCATAAACACGCTCTCGCGCACCCCGCGGCCGGGAAATAGCGCCAGATAAACCTCACCATCAGACAAATCAGCAACGTCATCCCAGCCGAGCCCTGCCCGATCAGCAGCCTCGATCACCGCCTGAACGCTGTGCCGAGACATGCCCTGAGCAGACGAGATAGCCCTGCCCGATAGGCCTTGATTGCGAAACTGCAAAACCAGTTTCGCCTTGATCTTCCGTACCATTGCCGGTAATCCTTCCGCCACGTGGCCCTCACGTGGTGGAAGGAGCCTTACAGATGGCGCTCACCCACACCGACACTGGCGCTCACCCACGCCAATCGGGATTCCGACCACGGCGCTCACCCGCACCACCTCTGGACCCCCTGAAGGCCAATATTCAGTAGTGGTGTAGACGTACTTGGCATTGATCTCATACAGCGTGTTCCCACTAGGGGTCTGGACGACGTTGTACTGAGCGCGCCCATCGCGACAAACTTGAAAAACTCCGCGATCTATACAAAAATTATCCACGTACGTCTGCCCGCCGCTGCTGCTCGCGGCCGGTGCTGGTGCAGCACTAAGCGCCAAAACTACACAAGCGGCAAATGCTGAACTAAGAAATTTAGACACACTTATAGTCATGATCGATCTCCGATGAACACTGTTTATTCGACATAAACGAGTAAACGACAACTGCCGGACCAAATGTCTTTCTGGCAGTCTTCCCTACGGGCTGGACGCCCTAACACGGAAAGCTCCCCCAGTGGGGTCCTTCACATTCACATTTATGTGTTCACCGCCGGAGGAGCAGTGGAGACCATGACGATATGTGCTCAGCGCACTGTGACTGTTAGCGGAGAGTGGCGGTTAAATCGCAGTTCAAGATGGCGCAGCATGTCTTGAAACCTGACTGTTTACCCCAGACGACCTAGGAAACAAGGTTGTGGACCGGCAACCCCTCGGCACCGCCGAGGCGGCAAACTCCACCACGAGCCCTAAGTGAAAGGCAATATATGGAACACCTTGCTCTCACCCCTCCTGCGATGTCAACGGTGTGCTTTTTCACTCCTCAAAGATGCCCGTGTAGCCGAAATTGAAGAATCACTTGAAGAATGCCAGTCCTCGGATCGGCCCTAGCTGGGCGCCGGCGGAAAAATCACCCAAATAGTCTTTCAAGATGGCCGCAAAATTACCGCGGGGAAGGGGTCCTGCTTACCTTGGAATCCAGCTAAAACCGCCAAATCGAGCTGTGAAAACACCGCCATGCCGAACTAACAGTCACACCCGGGCTTCCTGTTGATCTTGAAGCGCGCCTGTAGTGGGGGCCGCTCGGGCGACCAACGAGCCTCTTGGCAGTGCGACCAGCACGACCGAGATGCTGGGACGTGAGCGTGGGTCGTAGGGCCGCAGAGACCGCGGCCCTACAGCGTGGATTGCAGTTCGAGGTCAGACGGTTGACTTGCCTGGAGCTGCTGGAGGTCACTCCGCCAGTGTCACTGCTAGGGGGCAGCGAGGGCGGGGCACAGGTTTTGCTGTTTACCGGAAAGACTCTGGAACGTCGAGTTGCCCGCCGGGTCGTTAGTGATGACGGCATTGCCCGTGTACAAGATCGTCCGAGCACCGCCGGTGTCTGTATTGAAGAAGACGAACACGTTTTGACCCGTCAGTTTGAATGTTGTCGAACCGTCAGGTGCCACCGTCTTGGTTGTGACCGACCCGTATGTCGGAACTTCGATCGACTTGCCTGTCGACTCATTGGTCAGAGTAAGGATGAAGCCATCACCGCCAGTCACTGAACGCGTAAAGCCGTTCTTGGTCTTGACAACCCTGGTGATCTGATTCCCGCCAGTCCCGCTCACGGAAATTTCAAACTCGGGGCACCCGGGCAGGTCTGTAATCGGTCCGAAATCGGACGCCCAAGCCGGTTGCGAGGCAGCGAGCATCAGCGCTGCCAACATTCCCGCTGGCGCGAGGCGCCGCATTCTTGTATTCATTGGTTCATCTCCATTGCTGCGAAGCTGCAAAGCTCCATTGCTGCGAAGCTGCAAAGCTTCATTGGTGACGTGCCACCACGGAGCGGAGGAGACCGCACGCCGGATACAGTACGGGTCATGCCCTGACTGCTGCCCGCAATTGGGGCGGCGGATAACATCAGGTCCTCGGCCGGAACGGCGGAATCCCTGCTACCACCCAGAATATTTAACAGGGGCAATTGGTCCCATACGCACTCTTACGTACATCGGATCAGCCGCAGCTCCTGCGAGGGAAGCATTTCCTGTGTCGCCACAGCACACTTGCGTCTACAATTCAGGCGTGGAGCGTAATGACGCGCAGTACCGCACATGGCTGGAGCTCGTTGGAGAAATCCTTCAGCAGCCGCTGGGACTGTCCTTGCGCCATGAGGAGCAGCTCCTGGAGCTCCTTAATCAGTCTTTTAACGGTGCGTGCTCCGCGCGAAACCGTGTGGGGCATGAATGGGAGAATCACCTCCTTGATTGCTGGCCCCGAAATTTCATCCCCGGCGAGCCGCCTGGAGGCTATGACTTCAGACAACAACCGCTGCTGCGTTGGTACGCGTTTACGGGTCAGATGGGACCACAGTCCTTCGCGCGGGTTCCTGACGCTCTGGCCGGCAAAAGGCTAAAACAGGCCTGGGAGGAGATGGCCCACCCCTGGAACGTGGACCAGCAGTTGTGCATACCTTTGCAAATAGGCGGAGGCGACTTTAACTCCTACGTTATCCAACGACCTGACCGTGACTTCACGGAACAAGAGCTTGATTTGGCCAGACTGCTGCAACCAATCCTGACCGGCCTTACTCTCCACCTTGGGCTTGCGCCTACCAATGCCAAGGCTCCCATCCAGAGCTCCACAGGCGGTTTGACGATTCGCGAGATGGCGATCTTGACCTTACTGAGCATGGGCCTGACCGCAGAGAGCCTGGCGCGGCGGCTCAACATCTCGCCCCGCACCGCTGGAAAACATCTGGAACACATTTACCGCAAGCTGGACGTATGCGACCGCCTGATGGCAGTTCAAAGGGCATATGAGCTCGGATTATTGAAACCAGCGCCTGCCACTTTTCTGCAGAATCAACACCCCGAAGTCGAGACAGGCACCACGAGGACGGCGAATAGGTGGTGGCCCACCGGCATGGGGACACCGTCTTCGGGTGACAGGTTGGGCCGCTAGTTCAGGTTCATGCCGAACTGCCGAGTGAGCAGTGCCCGTTTGAAATGGGTCTCAGCTGCATCGACCTGCGCGGCCGGCGCGCTCGGCGAGAAGACCTGCAGGATGCTGAACTGGAAGTGCTGCCGGTGCCGGGCGTCGGCCAGCTCCCGGAGCGCGACGTTGCCGCCGTGGCCATTCCTGGCATACTCGCTCCAGCCGCCAAAGAAGCGCTCGGCGCCGTCGGCCTTCCCCACGTACAGCCTGCCGTTACTGGTGTCGGCGATGAGGTAGATGCCCTGCACGGAGCTGAGGGCCGTCCGCCACTGCCCGTAGCGGTCGTCGGTGATGACCGCCTGGAGCTCGTCGAAGCTAACAAGGAGCGAATCAAATCCCGGGAACGCCACGCTGGACGGGTCGGACTGGCGCCGAAGGCACCACCTGCGAGAAACGATTTCATTGACCGGCAAGTCCGACGACTGGAGCGTCGACCGACCGAAGACGCCAACGGAACCTCGAAACCGCCATCTTGAACTGCGATTTAACCGCCATTTTCGGTTAACAGTCACAGCTCAATTAACAGTCACGAGCCAGTTCACGGATAACCGCAACATCGTGTCTCACAGGCCTAGGGTTTCAAGGCGCAGAGGTTTTGAGACACTAAGTCTGCTGGGGGGCGCACCCTTTGCGCCTTCGGGGCTTCGAGCTTCCGGCGGAGGGAACAATAGAGCCATGCCACACGCTAATCTGCGCATTTTTCTTGGGGACCGCGAGGGGCGCCCGGCTCCGAGGATGGGGCGGCGGCGGGAGATGCCGGCATATAGGGCATTTGAGCTCACGGCCTAACTTTCGGGTTCAAGCCTCATTCTGCCTTCGACGACGCTGGGTAGAGGAAGACGTCCACGGAGTCGCCGCGGTAGTGGAACCGGACGATGCTCCCATTCGGGAGGTCTTCCATGCCGTCGTCGGCCGAAAGGGAGTCGCCGCCGATGTCTGCAAAAAGATCGACCCCGGGCGGCACGCAATTGGCGCCGTCTACAAAGGGACCGGAACGACTGATGAGCATGAAGCACCGGTAGCCCCGTCCGTCCACGAAGAACCAGGGTTCGACTCCCCGATACTGCTGATAGCCGCGGAAGCTGGATTGGCCGGCAGCTTCCCCCCAAGGGAATTCCAGCGTTGACAGGAATTCCAGCATTGAGAGAACGACGACGTCTGCCTCGTCTGCGACTGGATGCAAAGTGGCATCGGGATGCGGTCTTACGATCCATGCCACGGTGAACACACCGGCAAGAAAGACTGCCAGCGCGCCGGCAATAAATGAGTAACGGCGGACTCGTGTTGCCGTGAGCCGACGCCAGATCGACGACGTCGGTCCAATCCTGGACTCCGCCACGATGCTGGTTGTCGAGTCCGGCCATTCGTCAACGATCCTGGTCCAGGTGGGGTGAGCAACTGACCCGGAACCCGGGGCTGCAGCGGGTGCTGTGACGTCGGTGCCTGGTGTGGCGGCGCGGGGACTCGCGGTGCGTGCCGCCTCCAGTTCCGCCAGTCTTGCCAGCGCTGCGGGGTCGGACTGGATATCCGGATGCGGACCGTATGCCCTCCTGCGGAGCTCGTCCAGCTCGCGCTCAGCATCGGACCGGGATGAGGATGGGTCCATCAACCCGCCTCCGGAATGAGGTAGACGTAAGCATCCACCGTGTCGTCACGAAGTACGAATCGGATGATGCCGTCGCCGGCGCGTCCTTCGAATCCTTCAAACCCATCGCCGGACGAGGAGACGTCCATAATGAGATCTGCTGGAGCGGGAGCGCAGCGAGCTTCTGAGAGATTACCGCTCGCCCGGTGCACTGCCACGAGACACGGCGAGTCGAACGCGTTCACCCCGGACCAGATCTCGACACCGAGATACGACCCGTATCCGCGGAGGGTTGAGGGCTCGATCACCAACCGGGGTGCTCCCCCGACCACCAGTTCGTAGAGCTGGTTATCGACCGCGGCGCCGGTCGGATGAAGAGTGGCGTCAGGACGCGGCGCGGATAACAGCAGGGTCGTCGTAACGATCCCGCCCGCGAGGACCAGTGCGCCAACGGCCGGGCCAAGGCGAAGCCACTTTGGCACCGGATGTTCTATCGAGGCAGCGTCGGCGGGGGCCTCCGAGTCTGCCGCACTCTTGCTCGCCGGGGCAATCGGCAGAGAATTGACATCGAGGTTCGCGGCCTCAAGTTCGCGCAATCTCGCTAGGGCCGGAGGGTCGACACTTATGTCTTGATCCGGGCCGTATGCCCGCCTGCGGAGCTCTTGAAACTCGCGGTCGGCGTCCGAAGGGTTCGTGAAGCCTTCCACAGCTGAAAAGTACACCTGTTTGGCAGCGCGGGTCTATACGCTCACACACGGGTGCCGGGCGGTTGTGGGAAGGGCGAAACCTGTGAATTATGCCTGTGAGGAGGCTGGTGTCGGGAAAGCCCGTATGACCCGCCTATTTCTCGCCCCGTGAAGGTCGAACTACTTGGCAGTCTCGCAGCCCTTGGGATACGAGACGTCTCACCGACTGAGCGACCACGGCGACTAGAGTGCCTTCATTTCCGTGGGATCGCTGGAGTTCGTCCGCGGCCGGCGATTCTCGTAACTATGTCTTACAACCTTCTGGTTGAATCGGTGTATCCACCGTTAGTTATGAGACACATCGGAGCAGCCATGACGAAACTGATCGGTTATGCACGCGTTTCGACTCGGCAGCAATCCACCGACCGGCAGCAGGCGGATCTTCTGGCCGCTGGCGTCCGGCGCGATGACCTCTACGTTGACCACGGCATGTCCGGGGCGCAAGCTTCACGACCCCAGTTCGATCGGGCACTCGAGGCGCTGATCGATGGCGACACCCTCGTCATCACGACGCTGGACCGGCTCGGACGATCCACGCTGAACATGCTCGCCTTCGCCGACGAACTCCGCTACCGAGGCGCGGGCCTGCGCGTCCTGAACCTCGGCGGTGGGGACGTCGACACCTCGACACCCATGGGGTCGATGTTGTTCACGATCATGGCGGCTCTGGCGCAAATGGAACACGAGATCAAGCGCGAACGCGTTACCGATTCCATCAGCAAACGCCGAGAGGCCGGAAGGGACCTGGGCGGCCGACCGCGCCGGGTCACTGACAGCCAGGTACGAAGCGCTGTCCGCCTGGTCGAAGGCGGCGAGCCCGCTGCGCAGGTTGCCCGCGATCTCGGAATGTCCCGGGCAACGTTTTACAGACGGTCGCGGGCACTCACTAACTAGTCGCGTCACGGCCTCCCCTAAAGCTCCTCCATGGACCCAGACGGCGAAGGCAGGAAAAATGCTGCGTCCGGCCCTTGGCCTGCGAGGATTTTGCTTTCGAGGAGGTGGATGGTTGTCGCGGTTGCTTCGAGAGTGCGGAGTTGCACGTCGAGCGGATAGCCTTCGTGCGGGTGCCACCTCAGTGGACCCACCCGGTGGGGATAGCCCGACTCTTTCCAGAGGCGTCTGATCAAGCGGCCCGCGGTACGACATTCGGAGACGCTTGTTCCCAGCTCGTCGATAATCGTCCGGAGAAGGCGAAACCAGATTCCGGCGTGCACTTGCCGCCGCGGCAGGTCGACCGATCCCGTTGTCATGGCGTGCCAGGTTCTGCTGTCCATGGCCAGGACCGTGGCAGAGGCAAGCCTCGGTGTTGGTGGCTTGCGCTCCCAGTCCGAGAAGTAACTGACAGTCTTCGCGCGCGGTTCTAGGAGGCAACGGTGAAAAGGGCAGCTAAGCGTCAGTGAAAGCAACCAAAGTAGTTGGTACGGGTACGGCGGTGTTGACGTCGCAATACATTTCGGGCATGCCCGAAATGCCGGTCCTGAGGGAAGCCATGCCTGCCAGGTGGGGAGTTCCCGCGGGCGCCGCCTTCCGGCCGGCAGCAGCACGGAAAACTGTCGGGTGTAGGTCGTGAACGCCGCAGCGTCCGGTTCCGCTTGGTCAATGAGCCAGGGTGCCCAGCCGCTGAGGCTCATCCTCTGGATCCGGTGCAGGTCGAGACCGGTTCGCCGTGCCAGCTCGCGAGTAAATCCAGGGGGCGGGTAGGTGTCGATTTCTTCCGGCCCGTCCAGTGCATAGCCCAAGTCCGACGCAAGATCGTCAAGGTTGGCATGGTAGTGAACGGCGATTCGCCGTAACCACGATGAGAGTGCCTCGACGGGCAGCGGTGCAGGATGTACTGGCCAGCGGCGCGAGACGATCACAGCAGTTGTGTTTCGAACAGCTTGCGCCTTTCGCTGGGGCCGCTGTAATCGGCAATGGTCAGCGTCCGGTGGTTGATCTTCTCCTCCCCGCTTTCAACTGCGGCGATCGCGGCGGCAGTCAGAAGGTGGGCGAGCTCTCCGATCGTGCCCTCGCTGCGTGCGAGCAGGTACCGGGCCATGTCCTCGGTATCGATCGAGGACGGTGATTGGAGAGGGAACGAGGCGGCGAAACTGGCCAGCAGCGACCGGGTTTCGTGGCCCACCTCCCAGAGGGGCAAGACGAACGGTTCGAACCTGTTCTCGAGCTGGTCATCTGACCTCACGGCAAGGTATGCCTCACGCGTGCCGACCCCGACAAGGGGAACGTGGAGCTCGTTGCCCAGAAACCGGAGCAGGTTCAGGAACTCACGCCGCGTCTCGCCCCGGCCGGCCAGGACGTTGTGGAACTCGTCGAGCACCAACATCCGCACACCCACCTCACGCAGCAGGGAGAGCGCCAGCCGCTCGATGTCGGCGAGACGCTGCCGTGGCCGAAACGGCGCACCAATCGCGGAAAGCAGTGCCGTGTAGAACCGAAGCTCAGATGGTTCCGAGGGCATCTGCATGCACACGACCGGAATGTTTTCACGGTCTGCCCCCATCACGGGCGGGTGCTTTCTGCGGAACCGTTCAACAATCATCGACTTGCCGTTGTTTGTTGGCCCGACCAGCAAGAGGTTGGGCATGCGCTGTTTCCTCGGCCAATGAAAGAGCATTTCCAGGCGGTCCACTGCGTCGACGGCCTTCGGATACCCGATCCACCGGTCTGCACGGATACGGTGCAGCCGTTCAGCAGATGGCAGCCTTGCCAGTTCCCTCGATACCGTGTGCAGATGCGTTAGGTCCTGCGTCCGGTTGTCGTCCACGGTCACCATTCCTCTATCTGTTCAAACGGTCGAATGGGAACCCTTGTAGGGTCTGCATCCGGTGGCGCCGGAACCGGCGATGCTCGGTTGGCTGGGTGTGCGGCGCCGGCGTGCTTGCGGCGTTCCGCTTCTCTCCGGACGCGTTTGGTCGTTCTGGCGGCGGTCTCGGTGATTTGGCGCATTTGTTCGATCGTCCGAAACAGCGCCGCCTCATCGACTTGGGCGGCGCCGCGTTCGCGTAGTCGGGCCAGCGCCTGCCGGTGTTCCCACACGCTGACGGCAGGGTTGGAGATCGACCTGTAGGGGACTTCCACATAGTGCTGGCCCTCCGGCTCCAAGACCCACACCCGGCTGATATCACGCGGATCCCTCCGGATGATGAATCGCCCCAGACGCTCCCGCCGGCCGATCCAGGGCTTCAAAGCGTTCGCGAAGTAATGGACATGGTCAATGACGAATCCGGTACGGGTCAGGGTACGGCGGATGACTGGAAGAAAATCGACCAGGAACGACGTCTGGTTCGTCGTGACGGAAGGTGCCCCGGTCGCGGCGATACCGGCGGACCACTGCCCGGCCGGTGTCTGCCCTAACGTGCTGTGCACGCTGCCGTGGTAACGGGCGACCGCAAGCGCCAACCATCGCTCCAACTCAGGCAAAGTCAGCGCGGCCATCTTTTCCGAGTTATACCGGCCACGCTCTGCCGGATTGGAGAAAGTGGTTCCGGGCAGCTCATGGATCATGCGCATCGCCGTGCCGATCACGCGTTCAACAATGCCGCCATAATGCGGTCGTCCCAGCGGCCGGTAGGCCAGTCTGATACCGTGCTGCTCGCACCCGCGCCGCAATGCCTCGCTCTTGAACTCCGCCGCGTTATCCAGGAACAACGATTTCGGCTTGCCGCTCATCGGCCAATCCGCCTCGACGCCGAGCCGTTCGAGCCAGGGTCGTTTGTCCCCGGAGGCGTGGGCAAGGCACAACCCCACGGACACGGCCGAGGGCGGTTCCAACGTGACGACCATGCCCACGAGCGTCCGGCTGTACACATCGATCGCTACGGTCAAATACGGGCGGCCAATCGATCGACGCTCGCGCTCATCCACGATATTCACGTCAATGACCGTGTGATCGATCTGCACCTGGTCCAGGATCGAACCGGTCACCGGCACGTCACCGCCAGAGGACTGCAACGTCCTCACAGCATCCGGGCCTTCCCTGCGCCGACCGACCTCAACCGGGTTCAGCATCGCGATGCGCCGGGCCACCGTGTTCCTGGTCGGGGCCTTCAATCCCTGCCTCGCACAAGCGCGGGCGATCTCGCGGTGGAGCGCCGCCACACTCCACTTCTCGCGTGTGAGGAACCGCCTGCGAATCAAATCGCGAACGATTTCCTAAACCGGCTCAGGCAGACGGTTCCCACCCTTGCCACCAGTGGAACGGCGAACCGCAAGATCAGTCACAAGACCGGAACCTTGGCGGTACCTGCCCAGGAGCACGTAAACGTGGCGGCGGGAAACACCGAGCTCCATGGCTGCCCTGTCAGCGGCCGCAATCCCTGTGGTGCCCCGTGCCGCTAACGATCCGATCACCGCAGCCCGGCTCCGGGCCTGTTCCCACGCAGCATCCGACATCGTCAGCTGTCCCCGCGCAACAATGCGAACCGGATCGGCGTCCATGCCTGCCTCCTTTGGGAACAGGAGTACCGAACAGAAGCGACTTTAGTGCAGAGGAGTACCGACCGGCCAGGGTTCACAAGCCATCTGCACAACCCCGAAAACACGGGGAGCTTTGCGCAATCAGCTTCTGAAAGTGACACAGGCCTGGCGCAGATTCCTGTGACCCTCTCGAAGTGAGACGCCGGTGTCTCGAAAAGCTTTAGGTTACGAGACGGAGGCTACCGCCAAGATCTCTCGGGCGAGTTAGACGCGGGCGGTGAAAAGCTGCCCCAAATTTGGCGCCGTACAACTCTTCATTGTCACGGGTTCTGTGCCGGAGGAGACTTGAGGCGACGGCATCCCACCTCGGGGCCTCCCGCGGGGCCACCCGGCTGCGGGGCCTCACGGTACCCTGTAACGGCTTGGTGGATCGATGGGCTCCATGACACCCCTCGAAGGTGAGCAGAAGGTGTGGAAGTGAGCAGCGGGGTGTGTCGTAAATCAGGGCGTCAGCGGGTAGCGGCGCTCATTGTCAGCCTGGGATTGGCGTTTTGGGTCGGCGGCTGCACCTATGAGGAGCCGGATGGGGAGCAACCGCTTCCCGGTTCGGCCTTTCCGGTGCCTTCGACTTCGGAATCTGAATTATCTGTTGCCCCACGCGAAGGCTGGGGCCCTGATGCCCTGTTCTACACCGATGCGGGAAACCTATATGTCGGGGAAAACAGATGGCCACCGGCTCGCGTGGCGTCATTCACAACGACTTCCACTGGTGTGGTCTATGTGGATGCCGAGACATCGAGGCTTGTTTGGGCAGACTGGGAAAACAGCATCAGGAGGCTCGGCTGGCTGGAACCCAAAGAAACCCGCGCGGGCCGTCAATGGGGTGAGTTTCGGGACATTCGGGACATAGTCGGTAACCCCAGCCATGACCTGGTCTCTTGGGTCCAAAGGGGCGAATACAGCGGGGACATCGTCGTCGTGCGTCCAAGCACCGGGGAGGTGCTCGCCCACGCAGCGATCCCGTCTCTAGCCGCCGAAAAAAGTGTGGTTTACGGATCAATCGATGATGCCGCTGTCTACTACGCAACCTCGCCCGGTGGAGGGGCCGCGGGGGATGTGTGGGTTTGGCGGTGGGCCGCCGGCGAAGCTCCTCAACTGAGCGACCGGCCCGTTGCCGATGTCAGTGGAGACATTTGGGCGGTGGAGAGGGAGGATCGCATCGATTTCGAGAACGCTGACGGAACCGTCTTGTCATCGGTCCACTCTTCCTATGGAGACCGAACGACTTTCGGCAGTGGCCTCAGCCCAGGTGGCCACTTTTGGTACGCCCCGGCCTATGACCTGATTGTCGAGACTGCGACCGGGGCAGCAGTCAAGATCGGGCGCGGTTTCCAGCAGCGCTACGGCTGGGCCGGGCCTGAAGAGTTGGCCCTGATCGGTCCAGGTATCTCGGTTTGCTCGGCGGTATCGGGAAAATGCGAGGGACCATTCAAGTCCATGAACACGACGGGCTACACCTACCACTTCGGACTTCCACTCAACTAAGAGACCCGGGCTAACCATCCCTCCCAAAAGCGTTGAGGTCAGGCAGCCATGCATGCCCAAGGGCCTGGGCAGAGTGCCCGGGCCCTTGCGCACCATCCCGCTTGGATGCAAAGGAGATGCAGGTCAAAACACCACTGGAGGCAGCACGAATCGCCAGATATTGAGGGCCATACGAGGCGCAGGGTGTGTCGCGGTTGCGTCTCGAATCCCTGGCATTACAAGACAGTCGACGGAGCAGACCGCCCGACCTTCTGACAGTGCGGGGAGGCCGTGCTGCAGCAGCTGAACGGCACCAAACGTGCCTTTTAGCGCTGCGAAAATAACGCCATTTACCGCTGCGATTCACACAGCAACTGCGCGGAACGTGTCGGCAAGCTTCCGGCGGCACGGTGATCGACCGGCTTACGGGCACGGTTCGTGAGCGTCGCTATGCGGAGGCTCTTAGGGGCTCGAGGGCGGCTAGGACGAGGTCGAGGCCGAAGATGAACTCCTCTGCCGGGTCGTAGCCGGAAGCGACGAGCGCCGCGGCGGACTCGTTGAGGTAGGGGAACTCGTCAGGAGGAAGCTGGGGCAGGAAGACGTCCTCGGCCATGTCCGCGAACTCATTGGCTGTGTCGAACGGCAGGCTGGCTTCCTGCAGGGCAAAACCGTAGACATAGCTGTCGAGCAACCAGTTGGCGTGCGTCGCCATCAAGACCGGGAAGCCAGCCCTCCGCAGGCAGGCGGTGACCGCTTCGTGGTGGCGGAGGTTCGCGGGCCCCGGCGATGTCCGCGACTCCAGCAGGCCGATCGCCCACCGGTGGCGTGCGAGAACCTGTCGGGCGGATACCGCCCGCCGTCGCATCGCCGACTGCCAGTCGGCCTCTTCGGGCGGGAACTCGATCTCCTCGAACACGATGTCGATCATGGCGTCCAGCAACTCCTCCTTGCTCGCCACGTAGTGGTAGAGCGACATCGCGCCCGCGCCGAGCGCGCCAGCCAGCCGGCGCATGCTCAGCCCGTCGACCCCCTCGCGGTCGGCGAGCCGGACCGCCTCGACCACCACCCGCTGCTTGCTCAGCCGCGCGTCTGACGCGACCTGGCGTTGTTCCCTCGCAGACATGGAATCTCCTCTCGCTCTCTCGAACGCTTGACATTAGTACATCGTACGATCACGATCATAGTACAGCGTACGACGTACGGTGTACGAGCCAGCGAGTCGCAGCTCGGACGTGAGGAGACCTCTGTGGGAATCGAACAGCGATCGAATGCCGCAGCACGCCTGGTGCTGGGGGCGAGTCCGCCCGGGGCGGTGACGATGCAGGCCGCCGTCCAGCACCACTACGGCCCGCCCTCGGTGCTCGAGTCGTCCAAGATAGGGCTACCGCTGCCCGGTCCAGGCGATGTGCTCGTCCAGGTGGGCGCGGCCTCGGTACATCCCGGCGACTACTTCGTCATGACCGGTGAACCGTACGTGGTGCGCCTGGCGTTCGGGTTCCGCCGGCCGCGCCACGGCATCCCTGGCAGGGACCTCGCCGGCGTGGTGGCAGCGGTCGGGAAGGATGTCACCGCTCTCCGCCCCGGCGACGAGGTGTTCGGTTGGAGCACCGCTGGAACGCTCGCGGAGTACGCCTGCGTCCCGGCGGACAACCTCGTGTCCGTGCCTGCCAACCTGTCGGTCGTGGACGCGGCAGCGGTGCCCACGTCGGCCATGACGGCGTTGCAGGCATTGCGCGAGATCGCGAACGTCCGACCGGGCCAGACGGTGCTGGTCACGGGCGCGTCGGGCGGCGTGGGCTCCTTCGCCGTACAGATCGCCAAGGCGTTTGGCGCCGAGGTGACGGGTGTGTGCAGCACCCGCAACGTCGACTTGGTCCGGTCGCTCGGTGCCGACCACGTCGTTGACTACACGAGGACCGACTTCACCCGCAACGAGAAGCGCTACGACGTCATCCTCGACAACGTGGAAGCCCAGCCCCTGGCGGCTGTCTGCCGAGCGCTGATGCCCACCGGCACCCTCATCCCCAACAGCGGACGCGGCGGCCGCTGGCTCGGCCCCATCAGTCGGATCGTCAAAGCGCGCGTGCTGTCCGGGTTCACCCGCCAGCAGCTGAAGCCCTTCCTGTCGGTCGGGAAGCGCCAGGACCTGCTCACCCTGGCCGACCTGCTCACGACCGGGCAGGTCACGCCCGTCATCGACCGCACCTACCCCCTCGACGAAGCAGCCGACGCCCTCCGCTACGTCGCGGCTGGCCACACCCGAGGGAAGGTCGTGATCACCGTCTGACGATCGTACCGACGAGAACGACCCAACCCGTATGTATGCACGCCCAGACCTGCCGCCACTCCGGCGGACGGACCACTCCTCCCGAAAGAAGAAAACGATGACCATCCGAACGAACACCCCAAACCTGCTCGATAACCCGCCGATCCCCGTGCAGGCCAAGCTCGCCGCCGCCTGGACCAGCTTCATGTTCCTCGTCATCTACATCGACTACTTCCACCTCTACCAGCCCGGCGAAATCGACGAAATTCGGGGTGGCGACATCTTTGTGTTCGACATCAGCGGGACATTGTTGACCATTTTCTTCGCGGTCATAGCGATCCCGACCCTGATGGTGATGCTCTCCATGACGCTGCCCGCCCGTGTGAACCGCGCCACGAACCTCGTCGTGGCATCGCTGTACATCCCCGTCTGCGTGTTCAACGCGGCAGGGGCGTCCTGGGAATGGGCCTTCTACTACGGCCTCACCATCGGAGTCGAGGTGCTGATCCTGGCCTTCATCCTGCGCTCCGCCTGGACCTGGCCCCGCACCCCCGCCGTCCCAGCCGGTCCCGCGACGACCGACCTTCGACAGGACCTTCGACAGTAGGTATCCGTGTAAAGTCCTACGGCGTGAAGCCCGCCGCCGCGGACACCGGGCCGACCGTGACCAGCTCAGTCGCGGTATGCGCAGAGAACCTGCTCACGAACGGTCCGGTGTCCGCCGCTGAACGGGTCCGGTTAATCGACATGCGTCCCAGTTGGGGATCCTTTAGCGGACGCGGCGTCAGGCAAAGATCCTGCGCTCCCTGAGAAGATCGGGTCATGGACTCGATCTTCGTGAATGGAACCGTCGGCGTCGGAAAGTCAACCCTCGCGGACGCGCTTAGCGCGGGTGAACAGGGAAGTCATGCCGTCATCGATCTGGACGCAATTCGTAGGCTGAGCCCCGCGCCGACTTCGGACCGGTTTAACCACGAACTCGAGCTGCTCAATCTCCAAAGCCTCACGGACAACTATCGGGCTGCGGGCGCAAAGCGGTTCATTATTGCAGGGGTCATTGAGATAGAAGCCGAAGTACCCCGCTACGTTGACGCACTCGGTTCTGAGGGAATGTTTGTCTGCCGTCTAGTGGCTCGTTCAGACGTGCTGGAGTCACGTCTGCGCTTCCGCCATCGCGACGATCCTGAAGCTCTGCTCTGGCATCTGGATCGGGTCGGCAAACTTACAAACGTTCTTGAAGCTGCAGACATAGATGACGTGGTACTAGATTCGTCCGACATTCCACCCTTTGAGCTGGCAGCGGCTGTTCGGCGAGCTGCCGGCTGGGACTAATCCCGCCCGCGCCTGCACTTTGGGGCGTCCCGGCGAAGGATCCCCTAGCGGTAGCTAAGGGAATGATCGGAGTTCGTGGGCAAGGGCTGGGCTTACTGGTGAAAGGGAAGCTCCGAGTTCCGGGGGAAAGGCAAGACTCCTTGTGCGGGGGTCGTGGTGAACCACTCGCCGCCCTGCTTAGCGGCGAAAATGATCACTCTCTGATTGGGATCGAGCGGATCGCCGCCTGGGTAGGACTCGTCTCCAGTGCAGGTCGGGGGCATGGAGGAGATGTGGAGGTTCCCGCTGCCGGGATCCCCTTTGAGTACCTGTTCGACTTCTACAAGGTGGGTTGTGGCCTTGTGACCGTAGATGCTTGTTTCGCCGACCCGGCTTACGGACTTTCCAATGAGCACCACGCCGGCGTTGTCGTATTGGTCTTGCGGGGTATCGAACCGAACCCAGTCAACGCACGCTACCGGCCACCGCCTGGAATGGGGCTACTGGTAGAACCAAGGATTGAGCTGGTGGAGTTCGCCGTGGGCTCGGCAGTTCCCGGTCCGCCCGTCATCTTGCTGAAGTTGAGTGTGTCAGTTCCGCTCTTCCAGGTGAGAGTCCCGTCGCTGAAGGTTTGCTCAATTGGCCGTTTCAGGAATTCCTGCACCGACTGCTGCTGCTCGCCCGCATTGTCGGTGCATCCGCTCGCGCCGATTGCGATGTTCTTGACGGTGAGCGTGGTGCCGGTGATTGTCCCTGGCCCGCTCATGGGTGCGCATCTGGTTGTCACGGCCAGCCAAAGTTCGCCGTTTACGGTGGCCAACTGCGCAATAACGCCCCCGGAGGCTACCCACGGGAGGTCTTGGTTGTTCGCGGTTCCCGAGATGCCCGTGTATTTCGTGCACGGGGCCGACGGTAGAAACACCGCACACGATTCTTGGGGCTGCGAAGTAGTGATGGAACCAGGAGCACTGGTGGACGTGGGGGATTCGACGGAGACGGGTACGGCGGTTCCCGGCCCGCCTGTCTTCATATCACCGCAGGATGTCAGCAGCACGGCAGTAAATAAGAGAGGAACTGCGTACTGCCACAACCGCGGCTGGTTCCGTTGCATTACAGTTTCCCCCAATGTCCGCTACCGCGTAAGGCTGAGCAAGTGCCCTCAGCATTCCACCCGCCCATCCCCTTGTGAAGGTGTACGACGGAAAAGCAACATCCACTCCAGAGGTCGCCCTGTAAACGTCCGTTGGAGGATCCCCTCGCGGGGGCTTGAGGATGACAAATAGCGCTGCGAAAAGACCGCCATTTATCGCTGCGAGTCACAGGTCCGGCCGCGGAAGCGCGGCGATCGAGGTCCGAAAATTTTGAGAAAGGATTGCACCGGTGAGGGACCGGTTTACGAGACGGGCCCTGATCCTGATTTCCGTACTAGGCTCGCCGGGTGTCTAACAGTCAGAATCCCCAAGTGATCGTACTGAACGGCGGCTCAAGCTCCGGCAAATCTTCAATTGCTCGGACTCTTCAGGAAATCCTCCCGGGCATCTGGTTGACTTTCGGCGTCGACACTTTCATCGACGCACTGCCTGCTGGGGGTGACAGCCCGCGCGCGGGAATCACCTTCGAGCAGGACGGCACCATCACTTTCAGTGCTGAGCATCGGGCCTTGGAACGCAGCTGGTACACCGGACTCAGCGCCATGGCCCGCGCAGGGGCTCATCTGATCCTCGATGAGGTCCTTCTGTCAGGCAGAGCGGGTCAGGAACGTCTTCGGACAGCGTTTAGCGACATGGAGCTGATTTGGGTAGGCGTGCGCTGCGACCCGGACGTCGCCGCATCCCGCGAGGCAGGACGCCTCGACCGCGTGGAAGGGATGGCGCGACAACAAGCCCTGAGCGTGCACGCCGGAGTTGTTTACGACGTCGAGGTCGAGGTCGACACCACGCATAACTCAACGGAAGGGTGCGCACGCGACATCGCGCGCCAGCTCTGGCTTGAGGCTTTCGCCTGCTAAGGGATCACATCCGGGACGGTGGAGGGTATTTTGAGCCTCTGATCGCACGATAGAACCTGATGCGTGCCGAGTAGGCTGCACGTATGAAACCTCGCTGAATCCTCATTGCCGCCCTACTGCTGGTGGTCATTGTGGTGGCGATTATTGTGGGCTGGGCAACTGTCGGTGACCGCCCAGGTCCCATGAATCCTGCGGCGTTCTATCAGTCAAAAGATTGAAACGCGAGAATGTCCGTTGCACGTTCCCCTATGGCGATGTCGCCGGTGACTTTGGCGGGCCTGCTGTTCCCAGGATCAGCTGCCATTTCGCCTCGTGCCAGTCGAGCTCAAATACGAGGTCCCTGCCTTGGTCATCGGTTGCCGTGACTATGTAGTTGTCGGGCGCGCCGTGGTGCTCCTTGTACTGGACCTCATAGCCAGTAGTCGTGAGATTGCTTGCTTTGACAATCAGCCGATCGGCAGCCGCTTCCCGCTCCGTCATGTCAACGGCTGCAAGATCCAGCAGCTTTGGCCGGTCATCATCCATTGCAGCAGCGATGACGGCCTTAGCTGTTGAATCGCGCTGCCTCATGTCCGGATCGAAAGTCCTGTCACAGCCGCTGAGAGCCAAAGTGAGCACGGCGAATATCGCGACAAAGACGGCACATCCCAGATTGCGCATGGTCGTCACCATATCCCTAAGTCCGGAGAGCGACCGGAGTGGGTGCGGAGACACGGTGCGCATGGTCCAGATACTTCAGCCGATCCGCGGAATGTGACCGTTCAGGGTTCGTCTATCGCGACACGACAGCAGGATCAGTTGGTCGATGTCTTCGCCGCGTAACGCCCGACGCCATCGATCAGGCCCGAGGTCGTTGGGCTAGCCAGCAGAGTAATTCGATTGGGGCCGATTAGTTAAGGCGGACTTGGAGCCTTGTGTGGCTGCCCATAGAGGCAACAACGGCTGCTACGGCCGCGGCGAGGGCTGGGACGTAGAACCAGCCGATGCTTGCGGAGCCGATGAGTACGAAGACAACAAGAGCGACAGTAGTCGCGACCGACACTGGAGTCCGCATACGCCCTCGTAGCAGGAGTGGGAGCGCGGTCAGGGCCACGGGGATGAGCAACGACACGAAGGTGGACGGCCCTACTGTCTCAAGCAGGGTCGGATGGCTAACCTGCTCCGGCCCACGAGACGTTACTTTTACCTGGGTGTGCATGGGAACCAGTAGGAGAACCAAGGAAGCAACTGTCGCAAGTGAGACAGCAAGGACCTGGCGAGCATTCCTGGAATCCAGATGGCGTTTCATATGACCCCCAGATGAAGCTGTATAAGTCAACGAAAGCACGGTGAACCGTCCCGGGTTTGATGCCGCTATCTTCTTTGAGAAAGATAGTGACTATGCCCAAGCAGTTCCCGCCCGAAGTCCGTGATCGTGCAGTGCGCATGACCATGGATCGATTGTCCGAATATCCGTCTGTTTATGCTGCCTGCAAGGCACTGGCTCCGAAGCTCGGCGTCGGTCCTGAATCGCTGCGCCGCTGGGTTGTCCAGGCCCAGGTCGATGCCGGTGAGAAGACCGGACCGAGCAGTGACGAGCTGGAAGAAATCAAACGGCTCCGGGCTGAGGTGCGGGACTTGAAAGAGTCCAACGAGATCCTCAAACAGGCCTCGATTTTCTTCGCGAGGGAGCTCGACCCTCGCCGCCGCTGATCTGTCGATTCATCGACGAAATGCGCGCTGAAGGTTATGCGGTCGAGTCGATCTGTGCCGTCCTGCGGGAGCAGGGCGTGCAGGTCGCCGCACGAACCTACCGGGCGTGGAAGAAACGCCTGCCAGCCCTGCGCACCATCGAAGACGCCCGCATCACCGACGCGCTCCGCAGTTTGAAAGTCCCCGATGCGAAGGGACGCCCCCGGCCCGAGATCATCTACGGACGGCGGAAAATGACGCAGTGGCTGCGCCGTAACGGCTTCCCGGAAGCCTCCAAACACACCGTGGACCGGCTCATGCGCGAGGAGGGCATGAACGGCCTCATCAGAGGCCGCAAGACCCGCACCACCATCCCCGGCAAGGACGGACGCCGCGCCGGCGACCTGCTGAACCGGAACTTCACCGCCCCGGCCCCGAACCAGGTCTGGGTCACTGATTTCACCTACGTCCCGGTCTACTCCGGATTCGTCTACGTCGCCCTGGTCATCGACCTGTACTCCCGGGCGATCGTCGGCTGGGAAACCTCCACCGTCAAGGACACCGCGTTCGTCGAACACTGCCTGCGGATGGCACTGTGGCGGCGCGAACACACCGGGCGCCCGGCACCGGCGGGACTGATTCACCACTCAGATTATGCCGAGAAAAGCGTTAAGCCGAGGTTGGGGAGTTTGCCCTTGTGGTTCGGGGGTCGCCGCGCTGTTTCTCGGCTTAACGTTTCGTGCTATTTCAGTGTGTAGAGCAGTTGAAGTTCGTCGTCACTGAGCACGTCGATGCTCATGTCGCTGATTGCCGGGGTGGCGGCATTCATTGCTGCCCGCATCATGTCGAGGGTGGCGAAGGCATAGAACGCCGAGGTGGTGCTCATGCTTTCGTGTCCGAGCAGCTGCATGATGATCGGCAACGGTATGCCTTGCTTGTAGAGGTCCATGGCCTTGGTCTTCCGCAGCATGTGGCAGTGGAGATTTCCCGGGATCGAAGGGCACCGTTCGCGGGCGAGGTCCCCGGCTTTCTTGAGCACCGCGGCGACGGTGTCGCTGGAAAGGGCAGTTGGTTGACCGCGGTGGAAGGTATAGAACAGGGGCCGGGTCGCGGGCCGGTTTGCGCGTTTCGGGTGGAACTCGTCGAGATAGACCTTCAGGTGTTCAACGGTCTTTTCTCCGAGGGGGACGACGCGGCTCTTGTCCCGTTTCCCCGTGAGGGTCAGGTGGGCCGGTCTTGCCAGTGCCAGGTCGTCAATGGTTAGCGCGGTGATCTCGCCGACGCGCGCGCCGCTGTCGTAGAGCAGGATGAGCAGCATGCGGTTCCGACGTGACTTCACGTCCTTGCCGTCATAGGCGGCGAGAATCGCTGCCGTCTCGTTCTCTTGGAGGTATTCGATGGGTTTGCGCGGTGTGGCCGGTGCCTTGATGTTCTTGGCAGCTTGGTAAACCGCGACTAGGGTGAGATCTTCCGCAGACGCGAAATTCAGGAAGGCCTTGACGGCGCTCAGGCGCAGGCCGATGGTTGCGGGGACGTATTCGTTGGTTTGCCGCATCCAGACCATCCAGTCCTTGAGGACCTGCCCGTCGAAGTGGTCAAAGCCGATCTCCTGGCGACGGACCTGCTTCTGCATGACCAGGTAATGGACGTAGCTTTCCAGACTGATCCGGTACGCCTCAATACTGCGCGGCGCCATTTCCCTGACGTTGGGCAAGAAGTCGTGCAGGTAGTTCCGGGCGTAACCCCAGAAGTCGGGGGTCGGTTCGTGCGTTCTGCGTTTCATTCGAATCCCACCTCGGGAAACACACCTTGGCCGTCGTGGGTGAGCGTCGCGTAGCCTTCCATGAAGTCCGGCGATGTGTGGATGTAGTAGAAGGTGCTGTCCAGCGACGCATGCCCCATATATCGGGCGAGGTAGGGCATCATCGCATTGACGTCGGTGCCTTCGGCCATCCATCGTTCGATGTTGGCGTAGGCGAAATGGTGGCGGAAGGAGTAGGGATGAGGCTGTCTGCCACCAACTGCCCTTGGCAACCCGGCTTGATCCCAGATCCGGTTAAACGTCACCCCTATCGAAGCCGGCGAGACCGGGGCTGGGGTCGAGGAGACGAAGAACCCGGGACGCTGTTGCCCGAACTTTCTGCGGGATATCCGGTCGCAGTCGGCGAGGACGTCGATGACCTGGCCGGTGATTGGCAGGCGCCGGCCCCTGTTGCCCTTGGACCACAGCACATCGATTTCCCCTTTATCGAGGTCAACATCCCGGGGTTGTAACCTGCGGGTTTCGCAGGTCCGAAGCCCGCACGAATGCATCAGCGCAAAAAACGCGACGGACTGCCATTTCCACGGCGAACTGGTCTCCAGCTCAGTAGCGGATTGGAAGAACAACGAGATTTCTTCGCGGCTCAACAAATAGGGCTGGGAGTGGGAGAACCCGCTCTTCCAGGACTCGGCAAGCACATACGCTTCGGGGTCCCCGTGGGTCCGCATCCAACGGCCAAAATCCCTGATGTATGACATCCAGGACGGGCTGGACCCCGGCTGGGATGACTTCTTGAACATGACCCAGCCCTCGATGGCCTGCTGGTCAAAAGACGCCACTTCGTGTTCCGTGCAGTAGGTGTCGAAGCTGCGCAGATACCAGATGCGCGAATCGCCGTAGCAGCCCATACTTTGCTTGAAGGCAAGATACCGCGTCAGTTCCCCGGCAAAAACACTGGTGAATCCGTACGTGCTCATCGCAATGCCCCTTCCGGCAGCGGAAGGACACACGAGCGCAATCGTTCGATATCCGCACTCAGATACACATTGGTCGAGTCACTGTGGGCATGGCCGAGGATCGCCGAGATCGTCGGCAACGCGGTGCCCGCCCGCAACAGCCTGGACGCCGCGTTGTAGCGAAGGACCCGCGTTCCAACCTTCCCATCCTCCACCCCGGACGCACGAAAGACCTTGTTGACGATCACGTAAATCGCAGCATGGTCAGCCAAGGCAACATGCGGGGCCTTCAGCCGCAAGAACACCTCTTCCTCATCGGAGACCGGCCGCTCGTCAAGCACGTAGTGCGCAAGCTTGGCCAGGACCAGTGGCGGTAACGGCAGAGTCAACGGGTTGCCGGTCTTTTGCTGCACGAGCCCTATCGTGCCGCCCCGCCAATCAATGTCCACCAGCCGCAGGCCGCGGATATCGCACGCACGCAACCCGGTGGACAACGAGAGCAAGGCAATCGCCGCATCCCGTGACGACACCAAACCTTGCCGGCAGCCGTCAACAACTTTCCGTTCAACTCCGGCATCAAGCAAGGGAACAATCTCGTGGTGACGCTTGGCCCGGGCCAAGGCCAGCGCATCAAGCAGATCCGTGCGGGACGTGAATTTCAGGAACGGGCGGAAGCTGGCCACCGCCGACCACATGCTCGAATCAGCCCACCGGCTTCGAAGGGACTCGAGAAATCCCAGGACGCTGGACCCGTCGGCGGCAGCCCACGAGGAAATCCCGGCCGCCTCCAAGAAGATCAGATACTCGCAGGCCAACGAACCGAAACAATCTTGTGTGGAACGCGCGAGGCCACGCTGCCCCATCTCCTGGGACCATGCAGCCAGTAGCTTGGAGAATTCCAGGCTGCTGGGCTTTTCCTTCTGCCTCCCCCGGGGTCTCATGGAAAGATCCACGGCGCCGGTAAGCAGGTACGAGTCAAATAACCACACCAACCGGCCGTAATCGGTACGGCGCTGGGCACTGTACCGCCCGGTCCGCGGGCTCGTCGTCATCGAGGCGAATTCCGCACCCAACTCGCTTGTGTAGACGAAATCCTGTTTCTTGGCCAGAAACCCCAGCCACTTGATGGACTTGCGTAACTGGCCGATCGTGGACTGCATATAGCCAGCGTCTTCCAACGCGGCCACAACGACATCTCCGATAGCCGTGACTGTCGTATCCATTGCCTTGTCCTTCCGCTGGGAGCATGGATACAACGCAGGTTAGGCGGAAACATTAAGCCGAGGAACAGGCACGCGACCCCCGAACCACAAGGGCAAACTCCCCAACCTCGGCTTAACGCTTTTCTCGGCATAATCGCTGTTAAGCCGAATTCGGCTTAACAGCGATGCGGGAAGCCAGTACAACCTCCATCCGTTACACCGACACCCTGGCCCTGGAGGGCCTGCAGCCGTCCATTGGCAGCGCCGGTGATGCGTATGACAATGCAGCCGCCGAGACGGTGATGGGGCTGTTCAAGAACGAGGCAGTCGCGAAGGATTCACCGTTCCGCGCCGGGGCGTTGAAGACCGAAACCGACGTGATCGAGATCGTCTTCGAGTGGGTCCACTGGTACAACAACGAACGACTGCATTCCGCCCTGGATCACCAGACGCCAAAGGAATACGAGCAGACATATTATGATCTATAAACCGGCTCGTTACCCGACGCCGCCGCCAACAAACAGGCGGCATGATTCCCGGGACGGTTCACGGTTAGGGTGATTCCACTAGAGGACAGTTGGGATCGAACAGAACGTCCCGTTAGCGTTCGGCTTTTGGAACATTAAAGCGGCGCGTTGTCTGGGGCTGTCTTCTCCGCTGTGTGTGCGTCAGGAACCGGCCCGCCCGCCGGAAGTCACGGACGAGGAGCCCAATCGCGATCACTATCGCTCCCACGCCAAGTGCCATCAGCCATGTGGAAAGTGTGTCACCGAGCAGGGCAAAGTTGACTGCTTGAGGAATGAAGATGAGCGGATAGAACGGTGCAAGGACCAGTTGGGTGGCGAGCCCTTTTCGCAGTTGCACCGCCGCAGCCCGGGTAACCGAAAGATGCTCCGAATCTATGGGTGCCTTCCCTGCAATCTGACGCCGGACCTGCTTTTGTTCCTCGCTTTCCAGGGAAAGCAGCACGTTGACCTTCCCCGATTTGGCCGCGGGTACCACTCTTTTCGCTTTATAGACCAGCCCACCAACCACGGCACCCAGCACCGCAAGCAGGGACCCGATCGCCAGAATGTCGGACAGTCCGACAGCGTGCCACGGAGACCTAAGACTCCGGCCGCGGTCCCGACCGCCACCAGGAACAGTCCCGCCGGGAAGTAGCGCGTGAAATAGGTCTTCACAGCCTCCCCCAGGCCGTAGTCTTCAATGCCCTAGGCTCTTCTTATGGCATGTGCCCAGCGGTCGTTCGACTCAGCCATGAGATCGTCAATCCCGCTCATCGTCTTCTACTTCCCCGAAGCACAAAACGCCGACAGGACGCCTATGAAAACCTGCTGATGCGCCCTGTCCAGATTCTCAAATCCTGAACTATACGCGCCAATAAGCCAATGGTCCGCGCCCGCTGTTCCTGGTCAACGAGTCCGCTCAGGCGACAGCTTTGGCGAGGATTCGGCAGTCTCCTCAGTCAGGGCAACGATGACAGGCCGGCGGAACTGCCCCGTAGAGGATTCCCCAGAGGGGATTCACTAGGACCAGGCGTGAGTTGGTGCAGACGACTTTGGACATTCCGTGAAGCCGACTTCGGAAAATCACAGCTGAGGCAGCGTGCTGAGGCAAATCGTCAGGACCCAGGCAGGACGTCCGTAATCCGCCACCGGCCGTCAACGGAGACCAGCACCAGTCTGAGGTTCTGGGCGGCTGCAGGGGCGCCGGCCGCCACGATCGCTCCGGAAGCGTCCCTTTCCTCATAGGGCGACGTGGCTGACGTGACACTGACAACAACCTGGCCGGAGGGACTGCCGGGCTGGACCTGCAGATCCGCTACGGAACTCGTGAATCCGGCCAGGACGTGGCCTGACTCCTGGAGCTCGGCCTTAAGGCCTGCATCCGCGGCAGAGGCCGCCGATCCCGGGGCATTAACCAGATCCAGCAGCTCCAGCCGGCCGGAGCTGAAGGCCAGGGACCTCACGGCGGCCAATCCCCGGACTGCTTCGAGCGGGTCCGCCGAGTCCAGCTGGGCCGCGGCGTCGGCCGGGACTCCTGCGGCGGCGAGCATGGTGTCCAGCTCGCCGGTGACTACCTCGCCGGTCTCCGCACTCTCCGCTTCTGCCCGTGCGCCGGTCCTGTCGCCGGCACTGGCAGCGACCGCCCCTGGTCCGCCGGGCACCGCCCACGGCCCGTCCGGCCCAAAGGCGCCAGCGGCCCAGATGGCTCCCGCCACGATGGCCCCGGTTCCCACCGCCAGCAGCACCGTGCCCCGATTGCGTCCGGCAATCGCCACACGCCCGCCGCGCCGGTTTGGTCCGGGGCCCACCACCTTCTGCCACGCCACCGTCCGACGCTTCGCCCCGGGGATTTGTTCGTGATCCTTCGGGCCAGGTTCCACGGCATGCCTGCCGCGCTGCGCCGACCTTTCCCCGTCGACAGCCTGGACCATTGCGCTGACGCGGCTTGCCGCTGGTGCGCTGGCCTCTGTTGCCCGGGGCTCCAGTGCGCCCACCACGGGCATCTCCGCGTTCTCCCCAGCCGGGAACGGAAGGACCTGCCGCACCCCCACCACCCCGGACCAACGCGACGTCGAGATCCGGCGCCGCCAGGCCCGGAGACCATTCCGCAGCGCGCCGCCGGGATGTTCCGGGACGGGGCGCCGCGTCAGTAGCTGCGGGATAACCGTGGCGTGGACGGAGGACGCGAGGTCCACCGGCAGCGGCGGGGCACTGCGGTAGACCGCCGTCGCCAGCTCAACAGCCGTGGGCCGGAGCCGCCGGTCCTCATTAAGGCCAGCCTCCAAGGCCGCGGCCAGCTCGACTGGAACGTCAGGGAGCAGGAGGGAAAGAGGCGGACGGTCGGCGGTACGGCGTGGCGGCTGGCCCGTAAGGCAGTACCACCCCAGCGCCGCCACCGAGTAAACGTCGCGTTCCGGCTGCAGCCCCGCCCTCACGGCGTCCACCGGCGCCGGATCCATGAACCCCGGGGTGCCATGGTCCGGCACTGCCGAAACATCACCCACCATCCTGGCGATGCCGACGTCGGACAGCATTGGCTTGCCATGGCCTGTAAAGAGGACGTTCCCGGGCGATACGTCACCGTGGGTGAACCCCTGGCCGTGCAGGTAGCCAAGTACCTGAGCAATAGGGGTGAGCACGGTGACCGTCTCCCCGATGGTGAGCTTGGCCCTGCTGCCAACCAACTCTCCGAGGGAACCACCGGGCGCGTAATCCAGCAGCAGCCCTACTGTCCCTCCAGCCGTCACTGCTGATCCGGCAGGCTCGCGAAGACGGAGGGCGTCGTGGGCTTTGATGAGGTGCTGGTGGTCAAGGACAGAAAGAATGCGGATTTCACGGCGGATGGCCTCCTCGGCGTCGGCCCCGGTGTCCCTGCCTTCGCCGGGACCGGTCGCGCTGCTGTGCCCTGCACCGAGGCATTTCAGCGCAAACTCGCGGCCGGACCTTTCGTCCGTAACCAGCCACACGGTTGAACTTCCGCCGCGGCCCAGCACGCGGCCCACCAGGAACCCGGGAACCACGGGGGCAGTGAAATCATCCATGACTCATGTCTAGCGGAATCCCGGAATGCCTGCAGAAGTTATCCACAGGCCCACTGGATCCGACAACGCACGAGTCAGTGCATGAGAGGTCCGACACTATAACCGGACCCCTCGCGGATCGGGGTCTAAGCTTGACGGCATGACTCTTGAGTTTTCACAGGTGGGTCTCGCCCCGGACTTCGTTGACTACACGCGCGGCTGGGATCTGCAGCGCGGGATCCACAGCAAGGTCGTCGCAGCCGAAGCGCCCAGCACCGTCCTCATCCTTGAACATGCCGCCGTCTATACAGCGGGCAAGCTCACCGACGAGCACGAGCGCCCGTTGGACGGCACGCCCGTAGTGGCGGTGGACCGCGGCGGAAAGCTGACCTGGCATGGCCCCGGCCAGCTGATCGCGTATCCGATCCTCAAGCTGAAGAACCGGTCAGGCATCCGAGACTACGTTGAGCGGCTCGAAGAGGTCATGATCGCCGTTATGGCTGACTATGGCATCACCGCTGAGCGCATCAAGGGACGCGCCGGCGTGTGGATCACGGCTGACAGCAAGGGCCCGGACCGGAAGATTGCAGCAATCGGCATCCGCGTCCTGGACGGGGTCACAATGCACGGCGTCGCCATTAACTGCAACAATGATCTGGCGCCCTATGCCCAGATCATCGCCTGTGGCATCACCGACGCCAGCGTCACCACAATGTCCATCGAAACCGGCAGGAACATCGCCCCGAGCGATATCGCGGACCGGTTCGTGGAAGAATTTCGCAAGCACGAAGAAGCACTCGTTTCAATCCCTGAGGGAGCACTCCTGTGACACTGGCACCAGAAGGCCGGAAGCTGCTGCGCGTTGAGCAGCGCAACTCTGCAGTACCTGTGGAGCGGAAGCCGGAGTGGATCAAGGCGAAGGTCCAGATGGGGCCGGAGTATGTCCAGCTCAAGAACCTGGTCAAGAAGGAAGGCCTGCACACGGTGTGTGAGGAGGCCGGCTGCCCGAACATTTTTGAGTGTTGGGAAGACAAGGAAGCCACGTTCCTGATCGGCGGGTCCGAATGCACCCGGCGCTGTGATTTCTGCCAGATCGACACGGGCAAGCCGTCCCCGGTGGACATGTTCGAGCCCACGAAGGTGGCCCGGTCGGTCCTGGCCATGCAGCTGCGCTACGCCACGGTCACCGGGGTGGCCCGGGATGATCTGGCCGATGAGGGCGTGTGGCTGTACGCCGAGACGGTCCGGAAGATCCACGAGCTGAACCCGGGCACCGGGGTCGAACTGCTGATCCCTGACTTCTCCGGCAAGCCCGAGCACATCGCGGCGATCTGTGATTCCAAGCCGGAGGTCTTCGCGCACAACGTCGAGACCGTGCCCCGGATTTTCAAGCGCATCCGGCCCGCGTTCCGGTACGACCGGTCCCTGGATGTCATCACCCAGGGCCGCAAGCTGGGCATGGTGACCAAGTCCAACCTGATCCTGGGCATGGGCGAGACCCGCGAGGAGATCTCCGAAGCCCTGCGCGACCTGCACGAGGCCGGGTGTGACCTGATCACCATCACCCAGTACCTGCGCCCCTCCGAACGGCACCTGCCGGTGGACCGGTGGGTCAAGCCGCAGGAGTTCGTGGACCTCCAGGACGAGGCCAACGAGATCGGCTTCCTGGGGGTCATGAGTGGCCCGCTGGTCCGTTCCTCCTACCGGGCCGGCCGGCTCTGGGCCACCGCGATGCGCAAGAAGGGCTGGGAAATCCCCGCCGAACTCGCCCACATCGAGTCCTCCGGCAGCACCCGCCAGGAAGCCAGCTCACTGCTGGCCGCCCGCGCCTGAGCCGTAGTTTGCTATCCCTGAGGGCCGGCACCGGACATTCTCCGGCGTCCGGCCCTCAGGCATAAATCACGTAGAATTGAGGAACTATGGCGAACTCCCCTGATTCCAGTAACAGCACTCCGGCGGCCTCTGACGCCCCGAAGCGTGGCCTCTTCTCGCGCAAGCCAAAAGAAGCAAAGGTCAAGAAGCCCAGCCGGCTCAAGCAGATCGGCGAAGTCTTTAACATGACCCGCCGTCATGACCCCATGGTCCCGTGGCTGATGCTGCTGGTGTTCCTGGGTGTTGTGGCTGTCAGCTTCCTGGTGGGTTTTTGGCTGGAGAACTGGATCACCGGCCTGCTCATCGGTATTCCGCTGGGCCTCCTCGGCGCCACCCTGATCCTTTCGCGTCGCGCCGAACGTGCCGCGTTCGCCCAGATCGAGAACCAGCCCGGAGCCTCCGGCGCGGCACTGGGCACGCTGAAGCGCGGCTGGATCACCGAGGACCAGCCGGTCGCCGTAAACCCGCGCACGCAGGACGCCGTGTTCCGCGCCGTCGGCCGTCCCGGCGTCGTCCTCGTCAGCGAAGGCCCCACCATCCGCGTCAAGCCAATGCTCGACGCCGAGCGCAAGCGCCTTGCACGCATCCTCCCGAACGTCACGGTCCACATGATCGAAAGCGGCAAGGGCGAGGGCCAGGTTCCCATCAGCCAGGTAGCCAAGAAGATGGGCAAGCTCAAGAACGAACTGACCAAGCTTGAGGTGAATGCCGTCTCCAAGCGCATTTCCTCGCTGGGCAACCGCCTCCCGATTCCTAAGGGAATCGACCCCTACAAAGCGCGCCCCAACCGCGGACGCTAAGACCCTTGAACCGCCCTGGTACCGGCTTGCCGGAACCAGGGCGGTTTTTGTCTGCCGAACGCCGCCGAACAGGCGGGCACATTGATTGGAAATAGCTACATGACGATTCCCGTGAGAACCCTTGTTATCCGCGCCTTCCGCATCCTGGCTGTAGCCGAAGCCTTCAGCTGGGCTGCCCTGCTGGCTGGCATGTACTACAAGTGGATCGCCAAGACCACCGAACTCGGTGTGGAGATCGCCGGCCCTATCCATGGTGCGCTGTTTGTCGGGTACGGCATCGCCGCCCTCGCGCTCTGGCGGCTCCAGCGGTGGCCCTTCGTTGTGGCCCTGTTCGCGGGACTGTCTGCGGTGTTCCCGTTCGCCACTGTCGCGTTCGAACGCTGGGCCGGAAAGCGCGGCTACCTGACGCCAGGCACGGCCGTTCCTGCCGGGACAAAGGAAACAGCGGGGGTCTGACGGCTCACTGCCCCGTGTTCGGGGCTGTCAGGTGTTCGGGGGCGTCAGGTGTTCGGGGCTGTCAGGTGTTCGGGGCGTCAGGTGCCGGCGAACCGGCACGGCCGGGTTCCCGATTACTGCTAGCGCCGCACGAGGATGGTATTCATGGCCTTGTCGTGCAGTCCCCGCTGGTCCGGATCGAAAATTACGGCGGGAATCACCAGGCACAGCAGCACTGACCTCACCACGGCGGCCATCGGGCCCGCGGGCCCGCCGCCCAGTTGCAGCACCTGGATCCCGGCAACGCGGTGGCCGATGCTGTAACCGAGGGTGCCCACAAGCAGCATCTGTTCCGCGGCGAAAATCGCCAACGTAGCCCAGGAGTCACCGCCGAAGGCAAAATTGCTGATCAGCAGGGCAATCCCCCAGTCAAGGACGATGGCGAGGATGCGCCTGCCCGCCCTGGCGATGGAGCCGGAACCGGATTCGGGCAATCCCAGGCGCTCCCCCGGGTACTTTGAGATGCCGGACGTGTCCGGTCCGCCGAGCCAGGAGCCAATGTCATTGCGATCTACCACCGTCCAAGCTTACCGACTCACCGCCGACCACAGAGTGGAAACCGTTGGACCACACTACGGACACCGGATAGCGTTACCTGATCAGGACAATTCTGTAACCTGAACAGGGCATTCTGTAACCTGCCCGAAACAATGTGGACACTGACGGGAAATGACGTGTCCATAGGCTGATAGCAGTTTCAAGCAATACCTCCCAAGCAGGGAAACTTGGTTTCCCTGCCCTTCGGATTGCGCTGGATCAGTTGGCTTGCCAGCCAGATATTACATATGCGTAAGGAGCATAGATGTTCAAGACTGCGGACGAAGTCCTCAAGTTCATCAAGGACGAAGATATTAAATTCGTCGATATCCGCTTCACCGATCTCCCGGGTGTGCAGCAGCACTTCAACGTGCCGGCAAAGAGCGTCGACGCGGACTTCTTCGTCAACGGCCAGCTCTTCGATGGTTCCTCCATCCGCGGATTCCAGGGCATCGCCGAATCCGACATGCAGCTGATCCCGGACGTCACCACCGCATTCCTGGACACCTTCCGCATGGAGAAGACCCTTGCGCTGAACTTCTCCATCGTGAACCCCCGCACCGGAGACCCTTACCACCGCGACCCCCGCGGCGTGGCCGAAAAGGCTGAGGCCTACCTCGCCTCCACTGGCATCGCCGACACCGCGTTCTTTGCTCCGGAAGCCGAATTCTTCGTCTTCGATAACGTCCAGTACCAGTCCTCCCCCGAGGGCAGCTTCTACAAGATCGACTCCGAAGAAGCACACTGGAACACCGGCCGCGAAGAAGACGGCGGAAACCTCGGCTACAAGACCCCCATCAAGGGCGGCTACTTCCCGGTTTCCCCCACCGACAAGCAGGCTGACCTCCGCGACGCCATGTGCATCGCCCTGGACGAGGCCGGCCTCGAGGTCGAGCGCAGCCACCACGAGGTAGGCTCCGCCGGCCAGGCTGAAATCAACTACAAGTTCACCACCCTGACCCACGCCGCAGATGACCTGCAGAAGTTCAAGTACGTCGTCAAGAACACGGCCGACGCCTGGGGCAAGTCCGTGACCTTCATGCCGAAGCCGGTCTTTGGCGACAACGGTTCGGGCATGCACTGCCACCAGTCGCTGTGGACCAACGGCGAGCCGCTGTTCTACGACGAAAAGGGCTACGCCGGCCTGTCCGACATGGCCCGCTGGTACATCGGCGGCCTGCTAAAGCACTCCTCGGCCGTCCTCGCCTTCACCAACCCGACGGTGAACTCCTACCGCCGCCTGGTCAAGGGCTTTGAAGCTCCGGTCAACATGGTGTACTCGCAGGGCAACCGCTCCGCCGGTATCCGTATCCCCATCACGGGTTCCAACCCCAAGGCCAAGCGCATTGAGTTCCGCGCTCCGGACCCCTCGTCCAACCCGTACCTGGCCTTCGCTGCCCAGCTGATGGCCGGCATTGACGGCATCCGCAACCGCATCGAACCGCCGGCTCCGATCGACAAGGACCTTTACGAGCTGCCCGCTGAGGAAGCCAAGGACATCCCGAAGGCTCCGGGCTCGCTGGAAGAGGCACTGGAGGCCCTGCGCGAGGACAACGAGTTCCTGCAGGCCGGTGGCGTGTTCACCCAGGACCTGATCGACACCTGGATCGAATACAAGTACGAGTACGAGATCCGCCCGCTGTCCCTGCGCCCGAACCCGTACGAGTTCGAGCTCTACTACGGCGTCTAGCCAGATCCGCGGCTGAACCCGTTCAGTCCGCCAAAAAGTCCGCCCGGGCTGCCAGCGTCAATGCTGCAGTCCGGGCGGACTTTTTTGTCCCTAAGGTGGGGGCTGACTCCAGACGTGCTGAGACCAGAAGCCAGCCCCCTGACATGTGCTCCCCGAGACGAAGACTTTTCAAGCCTTCCCCCCAACAAGGTTTGAAGAACACCGCCAATCCACATGATCGATCAATGTGGAGCCGGAGGCAATGCCCGGCCGCCGTGTCTGGACGAATTATCCCGTGAAGCTCCGGTACATGGTCCGTTGCGGTCCGGAACTGCCGCCCAGGTACTGCCCCTGGTCCACAAAGCCGGCGGTCCTGTACGCGGACAACCCGGCCGGATTGGCTTCGTTGACGGAAAGCACGACGCCGGCCTCGTGGGTTCCGCGCCTGGCGGTCAGTTTCGCAGCCGCCTCCACCGCGGACGTTGCCGCCAGCGGCCCGAGGCCTTGCCCCTGGTGGCGCCTGTCGACCAGGAAACCGCGCAACAGCCAGGCCGAATCCTCGTCCGGCCAGCCCGCCAGGCGCGCGGCACCGGCCTGGAGGGTCAGCACGCCCACAGCGTAGCCCGCGGCCTCCACGACATAAGGGAACCGCGAATCCTCCTCCAGTCCCGCCAGGACCATGCGGAGCGGGTCACCAACGAAGCTGTCTTGTCCCGGGCCCAGCTCAAGGTTGGCCACCTCTCCCAGCTGGATGGCAAGGGCATCAGCGTCGAGGTCATCCAGGGCAATGAGCCAGACGGAATCAACCCGGGTTTTCAGGTCGGCTGTCCGTCGGACCCGGCGGGAGCCCCGCCCTCGGCCGATGGGCCGGCAGGGTCCATCCACATGACTTCCCACAGGTGGCCGTCCGGGTCCTGGAAACTGTGGTTGTACATAAAGCCGTAGTCCTGGACCTCCTGGGACGGGGTGCCGCCGGCGGCCAGCGCCTTGCGTACCGTTTCGTCCACGGCCTCCTTGCTGTCCACCGAAAAGGCCGTGATGGCCTCGGTGGAACTGGTGGCATCGGCCACGTCCCGGGAGGTGAACGTCTTGAAGAAACCCTCCACGAGGAGCATCACAAACGCGTTGTCGTTGATGATCATGCAGGTCGCGTTTTCATCGGTGTAGTCCGGATTAAAGGAGAAGCCAAGGGCGGCAAAGAAATCGACGGACCGCTTCAGATCCTTCACGGGCAGGTTCAGGTAGATTTGCGTAGCCATGGCCCCCAACCTAGCACCGCACCGCGGCACCTGTCTGCTGCCTTCCGGGAGAACCTCAGGCAGCCGCTAATGGCCGTAGAAGGCTTTCTCGAACACCGCACGGGCCCGCCGGCTCAGGCGGAGGTAGTCCTCTTCCAGGGCGGCCGCGTTGCCAGGTTCGTAGCCGCACCAGCGGGCCACCGCCTCAAGGTCCCCGCGGGCGGACGGCAGCGTGTCCGACGCCCTGCCGCTCCAAATGACGTTGGCGGACCGGATCCGGCTGGCGAGCCGCCACGCGTCGGCCAGCAGCTTCGCGTCAGGCCCGGTGAGCAGGTCCAGTGAAGCCGCCGCTTCCAGGGCCTCCACCGTTGACGTGGTCCGCAGTTCCGGGTGCTTGGCCGCGTGCTGGAGCTGAAGGAGCTGCACCAGCCACTCGACGTCGCTCAGTCCTCCGCGGCCAAGCTTCACGTGGCGTGCCGGATCCGCCCCGCGCGGCAACCGCTCCGCTTCCACCCGCGCTTTGACCCTGCGAACCTCCCGTACGTCCTGCTCCGAAATCGCCTCCGGGTACCTGATGGGGTCGATGAGGGCCAGGAAGTCCTCGGCCAGGGCATCGTCGCCCGCCATGGGCCGGGCACGCAGCAGCGCCTGCGCTTCCCAGATCAACGACCACCGCCGGTAATATTCGGCGAACGAATCGAGCGAGCGGACCATGGCCCCGTTTTTGCCCTCGGGCCGAAGATCCGCGTCCATCTGCAGCACCCGTTCGGCCATGATGGCCGGCTTGAGCGGCTGCGTGAGCAGGCTGGAGACCTTGGCGACAATCCGGGCCGCCTGATCCTGCGCTTCCTCGTCCGTATAGCCCGGCAACGCGCGGTGCACGTACATGACGTCGGCGTCGGAGCCGTAGCCGATCTCGCGGCCGCCCTGGCGGCCCATGGCCACCACCAATATCGCGGTCTTGAGCGGGCCTGCGGCAGAGACGATGCCTTCGGCCACGCGCAGCGCGCCCAGCACCGCTGCCCGATCGGTGTCAGCCAGCGCCGCGCCCACCTGGTCCTGGTTGAGAAGCCCGGCAGAATCGGCGATCGCGATCCGGAGGATCTCCCGGCGCCTAATGAGCCTGATCAGCCTGATGGCGTTTTCCGGGTCCGAGTGGCGCGACATTTTGGACGTGATCTCCTGCCACTGGGCTTCGAAGCCCAGCGGCACGAGGTCTTTGTTGGTGCCCAGCCACGCCACCGACTCCGGCGAAACCTCCAAAAGATCCGCAATCAGGCGTGAGTTCGAGAGCACGTTGCATAGCCGTTCAGCTGCCGCTGTGGAATCCCGGAGCATACCCAGATACCAGTGGGTGGTGCCAAGGGCCTCACTGACGCGCCGGAACGCGAGCAGCCCGGCGTCGGGATCAACACCTTCGGCGAGCCAGTCCAGCAGGACGGGCAGCAGCTGGCGTTGCAGGGCTGCCCGCCGGCTGACACCGGCGGTGAGTGCCTCGATATGCCGCATGGCGCCCCGTGGGTCACGATAGCCCAGCGCGGCGAGGCGGCCCTGGGCGGCCTCCGGCGTCAGCCTGGCGTCCTCGCTGCTGAGTTTGGCAGCGGTGTTAAGCAGCGGACGGTAGAAGATACGTTCGTGCAGTTCGCGGACAGAGCGTTTGGTCTTCTGCCAGGTGGCCAGCAGCGAAGCCGGCGGCGGCCTGTCATTGGAGAAGGGGCTAAGCACTGCCTTTGCGAGGGCGCGCTGTGCCGCTTCGCTAACGGGCATCAAGTGTGTCCGCCGGAGCTGGAACAGCTGGATGCGGTGTTCCAGGAGCCGAAGGTAGCGGTACGCGTGATCGAAGGCGGCGGCGTCGGACCTGCCGATGTAGCCTCCGGCTGAGAGTGCCGCTATTGCTGCGGTGGTATCCCTGCGCCGAATGGTTTCGTCGGATTTTCCGTGCACCAGCTGGAGCAGCTGCACGGTGAACTCCACGTCCCTTAGGCCGCCCCGGCCGAGTTTGATCTGCCGCTGCTCCTCCGCCGCCGGGATGTGCTCGGTAACCCTTCGGCGCATCGCCTGCACGGACTCCACGAACCCTTCGCGGCCCGCGGAGCTCCAGATCAATGGGGCCACGGCTTTTTCGTAGCGTTCCCCCAGGTCCTTGTCACCGGCGATGGTCCGAGCCTTCAGGAGCGCCTGGAATTCCCAGCTCTCTGCCCAGCGGGCGTAGTAGCTTTCGTGTGAGGCCAAAGTTCGGACCAGTGGGCCGGACTTGCCTTCCGGCCGCAGGTTGGCGTCCACTTCCCAGAGGCCGGGTTCACGTGCCACGGAGGAGATCGCCCGGGAAATACCGGTGGCCAAGGCTGTGCCGATAGTACTGGCACGGGCGTCGTCCAGGTCGCCGGCGTCGATCACGTAGATGACGTCGACGTCGGAAATATAGTTCAGTTCCCGCGCTCCGCATTTGCCCATCCCGATGACGGCCAGGCCAACGGCGGCCACCTCCCCGGCGCTGAACTGCTCAGCAGCCTCGGCACGGGAAACTGCCAGCGCAGCCTCGATCGCGGCCCCTGCCAGGTCAGCGAGTTCAGCTCCGACGGCGGGCATAAAGTCCAGCGGGTCAGCAGCGCACATGTCCTTGACCGCCAGGTCCACCACCCCGCGGCGGTAGGCCGACCGCAGCGCGGCATAGGCGTCGGCTCCGGTCATTCCCGCCACGGGCCGTACTGACCCGGGATCCGCGCGGACGGATTTCAGGAGGACAGAGCGGAGTTGTTCCGGGTCTGCCTGAAGTGGCTCGGGACTGGCCGTGACGTCGAAGGCGTCCAGGTGCTCAGGGTGCCGGATGAGGAATTCCCCCAGCGCTTCGGAGGCCCCGAGCACCCGGTAGAGCGGCTCGCTGACCTCCGGATCGGCCGCGGCGAGCTCCCGGAGACCGGGGTGCTTTTCGATCAGCCGCACCAGTGACTGCAGTGCGGTGTCAGGATTGGCGGCCATTTGCAGGCCGGCGAAAATCCTGTCCGGGTCCAGGCCGTCCAGTTCCGGGGCAGCAAGGAACCGCTCACCCTTCTCCAGGTCGCTGAAGCCGGCTGAGATGAGGCGGCGTGCGAGGCTCACCGCCGCCTAGAGAATGCCGAGGTTGCGCTGCAGCTCGTAGGGCGTCACCTGGAGCCGGTAGTCCTGCCATTCGGCACGTTTGTTGCGCAGGAAGTGCTCGAAGACCTGCTCGCCGAGGATCTGGGGCATCAGTTCGGAGTCCTCCATGGACCGGATGGCATCGTGAAGGCTGGCGGGCAGGGGGTCGTGGCCCATGGCACGGCGCTCGGCGGAGCTCAGTGACCAGACGTCGTCCTCTGCTGCGGCGGGCAGGTCGTAGCCTTCTTCGATCCCCTTAAGCCCGGCCCCCAGGAGGACGGCGTAGGCAAGGTAGGGGTTCGCTGCCGAATCAATGCCGCGGTATTCGATGCGGGCCGACTGGCCCTTGCCGGGCTTGTACAGCGGGACCCGGACCAGCGCCGAACGGTTGTTGTGGCCCCAGCTGAGGTAGCTTGGCGCTTCGCCGCCACCCCAGAGCCTCTTGTAGGAGTTTACGAACTGGTTGGTCACGGCCGTGAACTCGGGAGCGTGCTTCAGGATGCCTGCGATGAACTGGCGGGCCGTCTTGGAAAGCTGGAATTCGGCGCCCGCCTCGTAAAAAGCGTTGGTGTCGCCCTCGAACAGCGAGAAGTGGGTGTGCATCCCGGAGCCGGGGTGGTCGGTGAAAGGCTTGGGCATAAACGTGGCGTAGGTTCCCTGCTGGAGGGCCACTTCCTTAATCACCGTGCGGAACGTCATGATGTTGTCCGCGGTCTGCAGGGCGTCCGCGTAGCGCAGGTCGATCTCGTTCTGGCCGGGACCGGCTTCATGGTGGCTGAACTCAACCGAAATGCCCACGGATTCCAGCATGGTCACGGCCGTGCGGCGGAAATCCTGCGCCACGCCTCCGGGAACGTGATCGAAGTAGCCGCCCTCGTCAACGGGGATCGGAGCACCGTCGGGCCCGGGCTGCTGGGACTTGAGGAGGTAGAACTCGATCTCCGGGTGCGTGTAGCAGGTGAACCCCATGTCCGCGGCCTTGGCCAGCGTGCGCTTGAGGACATTGCGCGGATCCGCGGCCGACGGTTCGCCGTCCGGAGTCAGGATGTCGCAGAACATACGCGAGGTCTGTTCGGTCTCGCCACGCCAGGGCAGGATCTGGAACGTGGACGGATCCGGCTGCGCCAGCATGTCCGACTCAAAAACGCGTGCCAGGCCCTCGATGGCTGAACCGTCGAAACCGAGCCCTTCCTCAAACGCACCTTCAACCTCGGCCGGGGCAAGTGCCACAGATTTGAGTGAACCTACGACGTCGGTGAACCACAAACGTACGAACCGTACGTCGCGCTCCTCGATTGTGCGCAGGACAAACTCTTGCTGGCGGTCCATGATGGCCTCTTCTCCGGTCAATCGTTCATGCCCCGGGTCCGCGGAAGCGGCAGCCGGCAGCAGTTCACCATCACTTTACTAAGCAATCGGCTCCAATGCGGGCGACGGCGCCGCACGTAACACAGCGTTTACACAGCAACCATTGACGGCCGCGCCCACAGGTGGCAAAAATGCCCTTGGCGGGCACGTGAATATGACGCGGATCACGGTCCGCCGGCCCGTCTGCGGTGGCTAGGACTGCTGCTGCCGCATTACGCTCTTGCCATGGCCTCAACCAATAGCTCTGAGTCAAGCGCGTCCGCTGAAGTACACGCACCTTACGGAAACGGACCTGCACCGGTGCAGCCGCCGTCGTCGGAAGTGAACGCGAAGCCCGCACCCAGGGTGCGTATCCACCACCTGCAGCAGGCCAAGCGGGACGGCAAACGCTTCGCCATGCTGACCGCCTACGAGCAGTACAGCGCGGAGATCTTCGACCAGGCCGGCATCGAGGTCCTCCTGGTAGGCGACTCGGCGTCCAACAACGTATTCGGCAACGAGACCAGCCTGCCGGTCACGGTGGATGAACTCCTGCCCCTCTGCCGCGCCGTGGCGCGGTCCGCCAAGCGGGCCCTGGTGGTGGCAGACCTGCCGTTCGGCAGTTATGAAGTCTCGGCGCAGCAGGGTGTGGAAACAGGTGTCCGGTTCCTCAAGGAGGGGCTGGCCCATGCCGTCAAGATCGAGGGCGGAAAATACTACGCGGAAACCGTCCGGGCCATGGTCCAGGCCGGCGTCCCGGTGATGGCCCATATCGGCTTCACCCCCCAGAGTGAACACGCGCTGGGCGGATACCGGGTCCAGGGCCGCGGGGATGACGCCCAGCGATTGATTGACGACGCCGTGGCGCTGGTGGAGGCGGGGGCGTTCGCCGTCCTGATGGAAATGGTTCCGGCGGACACTGCGGCCGCCGTTGACGCGGCGGTCAGTGTGCCGACGGTGGGGATCGGCGCCGGCAAGGCCACCACGGGGCAAGTGCTGGTGTGGCAGGACATGGCCGGGTTCCGCGGCGGCAAGATGGCGAAGTTCGTCAAACAGTATGCCGACCTGCGCACCACCCTCAGTGACGCGGCGAAGGCGTACGGCGACGACGTCCGGACAGGTCAGTTCCCCGGACCGGAGCACTCCTTCTAGCGACTGACGCGCTCCCCAAGCTCCCCAAGCTCGCCAGAGGCCCCTCGCGCGTCAGTCTTGGTCGTCCTGCTTCTCCCACGCGTCGTTGCGGGCCCGGACTTTTTCGAGGGCGTGTTCGGCCTCTTCCCGCGTTTTGTAGGGGCCGATCAGCTGGCTCCAGTCTGAGAGGGCGTCCTCTTCCACCTCGTGGGTGTTCACGTTGTACCAGTACTCAGTCATCGGTCCTCCTCGTTCCAGCTGGCCAGGCCCTGCCGTGATCCACGTAACTTAAACGTGGATGCGGACAGCTTGGGGCTTCCAGTTACTTGGCCTAATGCGGTGCCTTATATGATCAATCTATGCCTTCCCTAGCCTCGACTGCACCCACCGGCACCCTTACCCGCGGAACCGTCAGCCCGCAGCTCCCCGTTCCCGCGTCCATCCCGCGCCCGGAATACGTAGGCAAGCCCGGCCCGGCCAAGTTCACCGGCTCCGAGATCAAATCCGCCGAGACCGTTGAGAAAATCCGGATCGCCAGCCGGATCGCCGCACAGGCCATCGTTGAGGTGGGCAAGCACATCAGGCCCGGCGTTACCACCGACCAGTTGGACAAGGTGGGTCACGAATTCCTGCTGGAACACAAGGCCTACCCGTCCACGCTTGGCTACCGCGGGTTCCCGAAGTCCCTGTGCTCGTCGCTGAATGAAGTGATCTGCCACGGCATCCCGGACAGCACCGTGGTCCAGGACGGCGACATCCTCAACATCGACATCACCGCTTTTATCAACGGAGTCCACGGCGACACGAACCACACCTTCCTGGTGGGCGACGTCGACGACGAGTCCCGCCTGCTGGTGGAGCGCACCCGGGAATCCCTCAACCGGGCCATCAAAGCCGTGGCTCCCGGCCGGGAGATCAACGTGATCGGCCGGGCCATCCAGTCCTACGCCAAGCGTTTCGGCTACGGCGTCGTGCGGGACTTCACGGGCCACGGCGTGGGCGAAGCGTTCCATACGGGCCTGATCATCCCGCACTACGATGCGGCGCCGGCCTACAACACAGTCATCGAGGCCGGCATGGTGTTCACCATCGAACCCATGCTGACCCTCGGCACCATCGAATGGGACATGTGGGAGGACGACTGGACAGTTGTCACCCGCGACCACAAGCGGACCGCCCAGTTTGAGCACACACTGCTGGTGACAGAATCCGGCGCCGAAATCCTCACGCTCCCCTGAAATTTTTCCGGTCAGCCGCCCGGCCGACCTGCCGCCCTGCCACGAACGGAACAACATTGGCCAAGAAGGACGAGAAGTCGCACAAGAACGCCCCGCTGATCGGCATTGACATCGGCGGTACGGGAATCAAGGGCGGCATTGTCGACCTGAAAAAAGGCAAGCTGCTGGGTGAGCGGTTCCGCGTGGCTACGCCCCAGCCCGCCACCCCTGAGGCCGTAGCCGACGTCGTGGCGCAGGTGGTTGCCGAGCTTTCAAGCCGCCCGGAGGCTCCGGCCGCGGATTCGCCCGTGGGCGTCACCTTCCCCGGCATCATCCAGCATGGCGTGGTCCATTCGGCGGCCAATGTGGACAAGACCTGGCTCCAAACCGACATTGATGCATTGCTGACCGCACGCCTTGGCCGCCCGGTGGAGGTCATTAACGACGCCGACGCCGCCGGGCTGGCGGAGGCCCGGTTTGGTGCGGGTCAGGGGGTGGATGGCACTGTCCTGGTGATCACCCTGGGCACCGGAATCGGCTCAGCATTCATCTTCGATGGCCGCCTGGTCCCCAACGCAGAACTGGGGCACCTGGAGATCGACGGCTTTGACGCCGAAAGCAAAGCCTCAGCCGTGGCCCGCGAAAGGGACGGACTGAGCTGGGAGGAATACAGCGTGCTGCTGCAGCGCTACTTCTCGCACGTCGAGTTCCTGTTCTCGCCCGAGCTGTTCATCGTGGGCGGTGGCATCTCCAAGCGTGCAGACGAATACCTGCCGCACATGAAACTGCGCACCCCGATTGTGCCTGCCGAACTCAAGAATGAGGCCGGGATCGTCGGTGCCGCCGTCGAAATTGCCATTAAGCACAAGCTCACAAAATAGCGGTGGCTGACCGGCGCCGAGGGGCAGCCGGTGCCGGTGGTGGCGGCTTCCCCTCCGCGGCCACCACCGGAGCTTACAGGGGGCTCTTTTCGGAGCTCTTCGCGGGCGCCGCCGCGGGTTGCGTGCCTTCTTCCACGGACTCGTGGCGGAGCAGGGCAATGGCGGTCTCGAAGTCCTCAAGGGATTCGAAGGCCTGGTACACGCTGGCAAAACGCAGGTAGGCCACCTGGTCAAGCTTCTGCAGCGGACCAAGGATGATCAGGCCGACTTCATGGGCGTCGATCTCGGCCGCGCCTGAGGCACGGATCTGCTCCTCCACCTCCTGGGCAAGGAGCGCCAGGTCGTCTTCGCTGACCGGCCGGCCCTGGCATGCCTTGCGCACGCCGTTGATGACCTTGCTGCGGCTGAAGGGTTCGCCCACTCCGGAGCGTTTGATCACCGAAAGGCTGGTGGTTTCCACGGTGGTGAACCTGCGGCCGCATTCCGGGCACTGCCGGCGGCGGCGGATGGCCGAGCCGTCATCTGCCATGCGGCTGTCCACAACACGGGAGTCAGGATTGCGGCAAAATGGACAGTACATGGTGTCCCCTCCCTCGATGTCTGCCGGCGCCGATGTTTCCGGCCCCGGCGGACCTCTCCGCCTCTCAGTTTACGACTACATGTAGCGGAATAACAATCCTGTAATTACCGCATGTAGTGGTGCCCGCAGCCGGCCCCGCGAGGCCTGCTGCGTCAGTTGGCCTCGCGGAAGCGTGCCGTGACCGCCTCACCGTGCGCCGGCAGGTCCTCGGCACCGGACAGGCTCACGATGTGGCCGCTGACTTCCTGCAGCGCGGCCCGGCTGTAGTTGATGACCTGGATGGCGCGCAGGAACGTGGTGACGTTCAGTCCGGAGGAAAACGCCGCGGTCCCGCTGGTGGGCAGGACGTGGTTGGAGCCGGCGCAGTAGTCGCCCAGGCTGACAGGGCTGTAGTCCCCCACAAAAATCGCCCCGGCGTTCCGGATCCGGGCAGCTACCGCCGGCGCGTCGGCGGTCATGATTTCAAGGTGTTCAGCGGCGTAGGCGTCGCAGGCGGCGATGCCCTGTGCCAGGTCCTCCACCAGGACAACTCCCGACTGCGGGCCGGACAGCGCCTCGCATACACGCGCGGAGTGCTTGGTGCCGGCCGCCTGCCGGTCCAGTTCGGTGCGGACTGCCGCGGCCAGGTCCTCCGAGTCCGTGATGAGCACGGAAGCTGCCTGGGGGTCGTGCTCGGCCTGGCTGATCAGGTCTGCCGCCACCAGAGCAGGTTGCGCCGTTGCATCAGCCAGGATGGCGATTTCGGTGGTCCCCGCCTCGGAATCGATTCCCACCACACCCTTGACCAGGCGCTTCGCCGTAGCCACAAAAATGTTCCCCGGACCCGTGACTACATCAACAGGCTCCAGCGCCGGCCCGGCGTCATGTGCCGGCACACCGTAGGCGAACGCAGCGATGGCCTGGGCCCCGCCGATGGCGTAGACCTCGTCGATGCCGAGCAGGGCCGCTGCCGCGAGGATGGTGGGGTGCGGGAGGCCGCCGAAATCTTTCTGCGGCGGCGATGCCAGGGCGATGGACTGCACTCCCGCAGCCAGCGCCGGGACGACATTCATGATGACGGACGACGGGTAGACGGCGAGGCCACCGGGGACGTACAGGCCGACCCTTGATACCGGCACCCAGTTCTGGCTCACCAGCGCACCGTCGCCGAGTTCGACGTCGAGATCCCGCGGCCGCTGCCCGTCCGCAAAGCGCCGGGCCCGGCTGATGGATTCTTCCAGCGCGCTGCGTACCGCCGGATCCAGCTCCGCCAGCGCCCGGGCCATCGACGCTGCCGGGACGCGGGGGTGGACCTGCTGGACGCCGTCGAAACGGAGTGCCAGGTCGCTGAGGGCTGAGAAGCCGTCCTCGCGGACGGCTTTGATGATGTCCACCACCTTCTGTTCCGCATCCGCCATAGTGTGCTGCCGGGCGCGGGGAACAGCGGCGCGCAAACCGGCAAGTGTCAGGCCCCTGCCTCGAAGGTCGACCGTCCGGAAGGTGACGGCGGCGGCAGGCGAGGTGGCAGGAAGTTCAGGAGAAATGGTCACCGGTCCATTTTACGCGCCGGGCGCAGTGCCTTCGGCTACCGGCGTGCCTGCACTCCCCGGCCCGCTCCTGAGCAGGTTTATCAGGCTCAGGACAAACACGGACGTGGCAGTCGCGGCCGGCCACAGGATCAGCACCGGCAGGGACCGGAGCGAGAACGCGACGCTGGCATTGACAGACGTATCTGCGGGGCCGCCCCACAGCTGGCCCGCAAGCACGCCGGTCAGCCACGCGATCAGGGCGCCGCCCAGCCCGCCGGCCAGGCCCAGGAGGAAGGCCACCTGCGCATCGCTGCCGCCTTTATCGGTCAGGAAGACAGCCACCAGGCACCCTGCAAACACACAAAGCCCAGCCAGGGTGAGGTCCCTGAGCAGCCATACCTCCGGATTGGTCCCGTCGGCCAGGGCGGGGTTGCCCGTGATCAGGTTCATCCCCCCTGGGGCGAGCAGCCACCACAGCAGGCCGACGGGAACACCACCGGCGGCAGCAGCGGCAAACCATTTCCACGGCAGCCGGGAAGACCGGTGGCTGATGTGTTCTCTCATGAAACAAACCTTAACAAATGTTGTGTGTGGCCGGTCCGATGACGTGGGCAGTCTGGACAGATGACGTGCCGGGTCAAGCGATTGCTCCCTGTCCGGCGGGGACTAATACCCTTAAGGAAGAGTCCATTTCAGCCTGCTTTTCAGGGAGCAAATCTCAAGATGACAGACAAAACGCCGTTCGAGGGCACGTTCAAGGAAATGTTCCGGCGGCATGCTGCCGGGGTCGCCATCATCACCGTGAACTACCAGGGCGAGCCCTACGGCTTTACCGCCACGTCCGTGGCGTCGCTGTCCGCACAGCCGCCGCGTTTCACTTTCAACATGGCCCGCAGTTCAAGTTCCTGGCCCGCCGTGGCCAACGCCACCCACCTCGGCGTCCACATGCTGGGCCTGGAAAACCAGGCGCTGGCGGACCGTTTCGCGCGTACCAAGGACAGGTTCGGCGGGGACCACTGGGAAGTTGGCCCGCACGAGGTCCCGATCCTCAAAGACGTCGCCGGCTGGCTGATCGGCAAGATCCAGATGCGGCTCTCCTTCGAGAACAATGCCGTGGTGGTGGTTGAAGTTGTGGCCGGCGAAGTGGGCGACGACGGTTCGCCGCTCCTGTACCACGCCGGCGGCTATGGCCAGCCTGTCCCGCTGGACTACGAGATCTAGTTACCGGAACCTAGTTATCCAGGCAGGTTGGACCCAGGAGCACCTTCAGGTCGCCGAACAATGACGGACTGGGGTTGACCCGGAGATGGACGGGCAGCCCCATGACTTCCGTCCGGGTGTCCCCCTGCAGGTGCAGCCGGACTTCCGAGTTCCCCCGGTGGTTCCGCAGGACATCGCCCAGTTCGGTGACAACAGCCTCGGTGGCCTTATGGGTAGGCATCGAAATGAGCACGGGGCCGTTGGTTCCTTCACTGAGGTCCGGAACGGACAGTTCCATACAGTTCAAAGCGATCGCCCCGTCGTCCCGCCGCTGCAGGCGGCCCTTGACCACCACAATCAGGTCCTCGGCAAGGACCGAAGCGATGGGGCCGTACACCTGGCCGAAGAACATCACCTCCATGGAGCCGCCGAGGTCTTCGATTTCGGCACGGGCATAGGCGTTGCCACTCGCCTTGGCGATCCTGCGGCTGAGCGAGGTGATCATGCCGGAGATGGTGATGATGGCGCCGTCGTGCGGCCCGTCTTCGCCGATGATCGACGTGATGGACTTGTCCGCGTGCTGGCTGAGGAGTCCTTCCAGGCCCTGCAGCGGGTGGTCAGAAACATACAGGCCGAGCATGTCGCGCTCAAACGAGAGCTTGTCCTTCTTCTCCCATTCCGGCAGGTCGGGGATCTCAATGCTCAGCGACGCTTCGGACTCGGCCTCCTCGAAACCGGCGAAGAGATCGAACTGGCCGATCGCTTCGTTTCGCTTGAGGGTGATGACTGAGTCGATGGCCTCTTCATGGATCATCGCCAGCGCGCGCCGGTGGTGGTTGAGGGAATCGAAGGCGCCGGCCTTGATCAGGGATTCAATGGTCCGCTTGTTGCAGACCACCGCGGGAACCTTCATGAGGTAGTCCTTGAAGGACGTGTAGGCCCCTTCCTTTTCGCGCGCGGCCACCATGGCTTCGACGGCGTTGACGCCAACGTTGCGGATGGCGCCCATGCCGAAGCGGATGTCGGTGCCCACCGGGGTGAAGTTCAGCGCGGATTCGTTCACATCCGGTGGCAGCACGGTGATTCCCATGCGCCGGCATTCGTTGAGGTAGAGGGCCGATTTGTCCTTGTCGTCACCGACCGACGTCAGCAGGGCAGCCATGTACTCCGGCGCAAAGTGCGCCTTCAGGTAGGCGGTCCAGTAGGAGATCACGCCGTAGGCGGCGGAGTGGGCCTTGTTGAAGGCGTAGTCGGAGAACGGCAGCAGGATGTCCCAGAGGGTCTTGACGGCGGCCATGGAATAGCCGTTGTCCTGCATGCCCTGGGAGAAACCTGCGAACTGCTTGTCCAGCTCGGATTTCTTCTTCTTACCCATGGCGCGCCGCAGGATGTCGGCCTGCCCGAGGGAATAGCCGGCGAGCTTCTGGGCCACGGCCATCACCTGCTCCTGATAGACGATCAGGCCGTACGTGCCGCCGAGGATTTCAGCAAGGGGTTCCTTGAGTTCGGGATGGATCGGAATGACTTCTTGGATCCCGTTTTTGCGCAACGCATAGTCGGTGTGCGCGTTGGCGCCCATCGGACCGGGACGATAGAGCGCCAGCACGGCGGAGATGTCTTCGAAGTTGTCAGGCTTCATCAGCTTCAGCAGTGAGCGCATGGGGCCGCCATCAAGCTGGAACACGCCCAGGGTGTCGCCCCGGGCCAGCAGTTCATACGAGGCCACGTCATCAAGGGCCAGGCTGTCCAGGTCCAGGTCCAGTCCGCGGTTGAGCTTGATGTTCTCCAGGGCGTCGGAAATGATCGTCAGGTTCCGCAGGCCGAGGAAGTCCATCTTGATCAGGCCCAGGCCCTCGCAGGTGGGATAGTCGAACTGCGTGATCACCTGGCCGTCCTGGATGCGCCGCATGACCGGGATGACATCGATGATCGGGTCCGAGGACATAATGACGCCGGCGGCGTGCACGCCCCACTGGCGTTTCAGCCCCTCAATGCCGAGAGCCGTCTCGAAGACCTTGGCGGCCTCGGGATCAGTTGCGATCAGCTGGCGGAAGTCACCGGCCTCGCTGTAGCGCTTTGAGTCCTTGTTCTGGATGTCGGCGAGCGGGATGTCCTTGGCCATCACGGCTGGCGGGAGCGCCTTGGTCAGCTGCTCGCCCATGCTGAACGGGTATCCCAGCACACGGGAGGAGTCCTTCAGCGCCTGCTTGGTCTTGATGGTGCCGTACGTGACAATCATGGCCACGCGCTCGTCGCCGTATTTCCGGGTCACATAGTCGATGACCTCGGACCGCCGACGGTCATCGAAGTCAACGTCGAAGTCAGGCATGGACACACGGTCCGGGTTGAGGAACCGTTCAAAGATCAGGCCGTGCAGGAGCGGATCCAGGTCCGTGATGCGCATGGCGTACGCCACCATGGAGCCGGCTCCGGAGCCACGGCCCGGACCGACGCGGATGCCGTTCTTCTTCGCCCAGTTGATGAAGTCGGCCACCACCAGAAAGTAACCCGGGAACCCCATGGAGGTGATGACTTCGAGCTCGTAGTCAGCCTGGGTGCGGACTTTGTCCGGGACACCGCCCGGGTACCGGTATTCCAGTCCGGTGGCAACTTCCTTGACCAGCCAGGATGTCTCGTCCTCGCCCGGCGGGCAAGGGAACCGCGGCATGTAGTTAGCACCGGTGTTGAACGAGACATCGCAGCGCTCGGCGATCAGCAGGGTGTTGTCGCAAGCATCCGGGTGGTCCCTGAACAGCTCCCGCATCTCCTGCGGGGATTTGAGGTAGTAGCCGCTGCCGGAGAACGCGAAGCGGGAACCGCCGTTGTCGTACGATGGCTCCAGCAGCGTGGAACCCGACTGGATGGCAAGCAGGGCCTCGTGCGCCTTGGCGTCGTGTTCGTGCGTGTAGTGCAGGTCGTTGGTGGCCACCAGCGGCAGGTTCAGGTCCTTGGCCAGCCGCAGTAGGTCCCCCGTGACCCGGCGTTCGATGTCCAGGCCGTGGTCCATTAGTTCGCAGAAATAGTTCTCCGCACCGAAAATGTCACGGAATTCCGAGGCGGCTTCCATGGCCTCGCGGTACTGGCCCAGCCGCAGCCGGGTCTGGACCTCCCCCGACGGGCAGCCAGTAGTGGCGATCAGGCCTTCGGAGTATGTGTTCAGGAGCTCACGGTCCAAACGAGGCCACTTGCCGAAGACTGCGTCCAGCGAGCCAATGGACGAGGCCCGGAAGAGGTTGCGCATGCCGACGTTGTTATAGCTCAGCAGCGTCATGTGAGTGTAGGAGCCACCGCCGGAGATGTCGTCCTTGCGCTGGTGTTCCTCGCCCCAGCGGACACGACTTTTGTCCGTCCGTGCGGTGCCGGGGGTGACGTAGGCTTCGACGCCGATAATCGGCTTGATCCCCTGGTCCGTGGCGCGCTTCCAGAAATCGAAAGCCCCGAAAAGGTACCCGTGGTCGGTGGTGGCCAGGGCCGGCATCCCGAGGCGTTCAGTCTCGTTGAAGAGCTCACCCAGGCGGGCTGCGCCATCCAACATGGAGTATTCGGTGTGGTTGTGGAGATGGACGAACGAGGCATTGCTGGAAGTCACCGCACCATTCTAAGCGCTGGCGGACCGCCAAGGGCCCAGCGACCCAGCCGCTAGGCCTCCCCGGACTCCAGGACCTCGAGGGCAAAGGCCAGGTCCTGCGGGTATTCGCTGGTAACGGTCACGCGCTCCCCCGTTGCCGGGTGGTCGAAGCCGAGCTGCCGGGCATGGAGCCATTGCCGGGTCAGGCCCAGGGTGGCGGCGAGCCGAGGATCCGCCCCGTAGGTAAGATCTCCGGCGCATGGGTGCCGCAACGCTGAAAAGTGGACACGGATCTGGTGTGTGCGCCCGGTCTCAAGGTGCACCTCCACCAGCGTGGCCTTGCCAAAAGCCTCCAGCACCTCATAGTGCGTGATCGACGGCCGGCCGTCTTCGATCACGGCAAAGCGCCAGTCGTGTCCGGGGTGGCGACCGATTGGTGCGTCGATGGTGCCCTCCAGCGGATCCGGGAGCCCCTGGACCACCGCATGGTACACCTTCTCCACGGTGCGCTCCTTGAAGGCCCGCTTCAGGGCCGTGTAGGCGCGCTCCGTTTTGGCCACCACCATCACCCCGGACGTGCCGACGTCGAGCCGGTGCACAATCCCCACCCGCTCAGGGGAACCCGACGTCGAGATCCGGAAGCCGGCTCCGGCGAGACCGCCGACCACGGTGGGCCCTACCCAGCCGGGCGACGGATGCGCGGCAACGCCCACCGGCTTGTCCACAACGACAAATTCGTCGTCGTCCAGCAGGATTTTCAGGCCTTCCACAACTTCCTCCACCACTTCGAGCGGGTCCCGTCGTTCAGGCACCGTCACTTCCAGGACATCGCCGGCAACCAACCGCGCGGACTTTCCGAGTTTCTTGCCGCGGCTCACCACGTTGCCTTCAGCAATGAGGGTCGCGGCCATTGACCGGGAAATCCCCATCAACTTGGCGAGCCCTGCGTCCGCCCGCGTTCCGCCGAATTCGTCGGCGACCACCACACGCTCAGACACCGTCCGTGTCCTTCGGCTGTGCCGCCTCTTTCCGTGCCGCCGCGACGTGGCGTGAACCGTCAAGGGCGATCCCCTTAAGAGTGAGGATACAAATGATGACCACCGCTGAGACCACCGCGGAATCGGCGATGTTGAAGATCGCAAAATTGGGCAGCTGGATGAAATCCACCACGTGCCCCATGCCGAACGAGGGCTCCCGGAAGAGCCTGTCCGTCAGGTTGCCCAGGGCCCCGCCCAGGAGCAGACCCAGTGCCAGCGACCACCAGGCCGAGCCCAGCTTGCGCACCTGGAACAGAATGGCGATGGAGACGCCGGCCATGATGATGGAGAACACCCAGGTGACATTCTCCCCGATCGAAAAAGCGGCGCCGGAATTGCGGATGAAGTACCAATGCAGGAGCGGCGGAAGCACCGGGATGCGTTCACCCTCCACCATCGAGGACGTCACCCAGAGTTTTGTCAGCTGGTCCAGGACGTACGCAAAGACCGCAAAACCGGCGAAGAGCGAGAGCAGGAGTGCCCGCCGGGGGCGGGCCGATGAAGGAGAAGGGTTTGCGGCGTCAGCGGCGAGGTGGTCAGTCATGGTGCTTTCATTTTGTAAAACCGATGTTAAATCCCAAAAACCGGCGGCCGAGGAATCCTCAGCCACCGGTTCTCAGAATACGTGCTTGACGAACTAGTTCGCTTCAACCTCGGGTGCCGCCACGGAACCGCGGGCGTCAAGGTCGCGCAGCTGGCCTTCAATGTAGGCCTTCAGGCGTGAGCGGTAGTCGCGTTCGAAGCCGCGGAGTTGCTCTACCTTGCGTTCCAGGACGGAGCGCTGCTGCTCGAGGGCACCGAGGATCTTCCGGGACTTCTCCTGGGCATCGTTGACCAGGCTGCTGGCCTCGATCTGGGCCTCTGCGATGATCTTGTCCTTCTGGGACTGACCGTCGGCGACGTGACGGTCGTGCATCTGCTGCGCCATGGCGAGCAGGCCGGCAGCGGACTCGGCTGAAACCGTGCTTCCGTTGGCTGCGGTGGGCGCAGCAGCCGGGACGGCCACAACAGGTGCTACCGGCTCGGCTTCCTTCTTCTTGGCGGCGTCGGGAGCTTTCGCCTCGACCTCGGCCTTCGCCGGGGTTTCAACCTTGTCAGCCTTGACGGGTGCGGGAACCTTCTCGACCACCGGGGCGGACGCAGCCGAGCTGGCCGGCACGCCGGAACCTGATTCTGCAAGCTTCTTGCGGAGCTCGTCGTTCTCCTGGTTCAGGCGCCTGAGTTCCACAACGATCTCGTCCAGGAAGTCATCAACTTCATCCTGGTCGTACCCTTCGCGGAACTTGGTCGGCTGAAAGCGCTTGTTGACAACGTCTTCTGGCGTCAAAGCCATCTGGTCACCTCATTGGTCTAGTTAGTCAGTAGGCCTTCCGGCCGTCAAAACTACGGTACCTAAATATTGTCTGGTTCCTCTAATTCAACACTGGGTGTCAAACCGGAGATTTCTTCGCGGCCCAGAGGGAGTTCCATTTCCAAGAACTTCGCCTGCACCGCTAGGTCTTGTCGAAGATTACGCGAAACCCCTGGTGACCGCCATCGCGATGCTGACGGCGATGAACAGGACCAGAAACCCGAGGTCCAAGGTCACCCCGCCGAGCCGCAACGGCGGGATCACCCTCCGGAGCCCCTTGAGGGGCGGATCGGTGATCGAGTACACCGTGTGGGCCACCACGAGGGCAACACCACGCGGACGCCATTCCCTGGCAAACATCTGGACCCAGTCAAAGACCAGCCGGATGATCAGCGCCACGAAGAACAGCAAAAGGGCGATATAGACAAGTCCGAAAACAATTCCCATGACTTAACTCATATCTCCATGTCCATTCCGGATACCGCGGTGCCCTGCCAATGTTTCTTGTCTATTTCAGCACAGATGCCAGACAGGTGTACCTGTCTGGCATCCGGAATAAGCTCAGGGCTAACTTTGATTGAAGAAGCTGGCCTGGGTCTCGCTGACCTTCTTGTCATCGCCAATGACCTCAATGTACGACGGTGACAGCAGGAAAACCTTGTTCGTGACGCGTTCGATGCTGCCCCGGAGACCAAAAACCAGGCCGGCCGAGAAGTCAACGAGACGCTTGGCGTCCGCTTCGCCCATGTCGGTGACGTTCATGATGACGGGGATGCCGTCCCGGAAACTCTCACCGATGAGCTTGGCGTCATTGTAGGACCGCGGGTGGATCGTGGTGATCTGCCGAAGCCCGGACGGTTCTTCGCGGCTTGAGGCCGCACGCTTGATGGGGGTCACTGGTGCGCGGTATTCCTCTTCGGGGGCGTGTGATGACTCGCGGCTGACGTCGCGGACGGGTGCCGGTGCACGGCGTTCCTCGCGGTCAACTTCCATCGAATCGTCCTCGTCCTTACGTGTTGTGGTGTGCTCGGACTCGTAGTGTTCATCGCCATCGGCGAGCCCAAGATAGATCATTGTCTTGCGCAGAGCGCCGGCCATGGTCGACTCCTAATCGTGTCCGTAGGCGGGCCGCCCAATGACTTGACAGCCTTGAATCCCCCGCCATTCACTTCCTATGGGTTCGACGCTACCCCACGTCAGGACGCGAGCCGAGAATATCGGAACCGATTCGCAGGTGTGTCGCACCGAAACGGATGGCCGCTTCCAGGTCCTGGCTCATGCCCGCCGAGATGGCGGTTGCGCCGGGATGCTCCGCTACCAAGGCCGCCGAGATGGCTGCCAGCTTTTCAAACGCCACCTCAGGACTGGTCCCCAACGGGGCGACAGCCATAACGCCCGCCAGTTCCAGTCCTGCCGCAGCCGCCAGCCGCTCTGCCAGGAGTGGTACCTCCGCCGCGGCCACGCCGCCGCGATGCGCGCCGGCGTCGTCGTCGAGGCTGACCTGGATGAAGCAGTCCAGGGCTCCCCGGCCCGTCCGCTCCTGTTCCGCGGCGATGGCCCGCTCGAGGCCATCAACCAGGGCCAGCCGGTCCACGGAGTGGAGCGCATGGGCATACTTCACGACGGATTTCGCTTTTTTGCTCTGCAGCTGACCGACGAAGTGCCAGTTGAGTCCGAGGCCTTCGAGTTCGGCCGCCTTCGAGGAGGCTTCCTGATCCCTGTTCTCGCCGACGTCGCGGACGCCGAGGGAAGCCAGGCGCCTGATGTCGGCGGCCGGATGGAACTTGGTGACCACAATCAGCGTGGGCAGTTCCCCCGCCCGGCCTGCATCCTGGACGGCCGCATCAATACGACGCTGCACGGCGGCGAGGCGCTCCGCCAGATCAGCCATCCGTTCGGCGTTGTCCTCCACAGTGCCCTCATTCATGCGACCACACCAGTCCCGCGAAGCGCCCGGTGGTGTTGGACCTGCGGTAAGAGAAAAGCTCTTCGTTTTCAAGCGTGCACGGACCCGCATATTCGATAACGACGCCGGCAGCTTCAAGTTGGCTCTTCGCCCCTGCTGGGAGATCCAATGCTGGCGTGCCCCAGGACGTGGCAGCCCGCGTCGCCGGCACCTGGGCAGCTACTTGGGCGCGCAGTTCGGCGGGCACCTCATAGCAACGCCCGCAGATTGACGGGCCCAGCCAGGCACGGATGGCGGTGGCCCCGGCTGAGCGCATCCGCTCCACTGCCGCCGGGAGAATACCGTCTTCTATCCCCGGGCGGCCTGCGTGCGCGGCGGCGAGGACCGGGCCGTCTGGTCCTTCCCCTACGAGTAATGCCGGGATGCAGTCGGCCACCATCACCGCAAGCGGCAGCCCCCACGACACCATGGCATCGGCGGTCGGCGCCGGCGTGGCCGGCTCCATCATTTCCACCGCAGTGCCGTGGACCTGCTCCATGAACCGAAGGGAACCCACGGTCAGGCCGGCAGCGTTCTCCAGCGCCTCCCGGCGCTGGAGAACATCAGCGGCGTTGTCCCCGACGTGCAGGGCAAGATTGCCGGCCTGGGTGTCTGTGAACGCCACACTCACGCCAGCCGAAACTTCGGCCCGCCAATAGAACAAACCGGGCCCTACTTCAGGAAGTCGGGGACATCCAGGTCATCGGCGCGGTTCCCCGAGAGGTCCGGCTCCACTACCGAGGGCAGGTCGACGTCGAAACCTGAGTCGGCGGGGACCGCCGACGGGCGCTGCTGGCCCCAGTTGCTCAGGCCTGACGCGCCGACTCCGGCGTGGACCGGCTGGACGTTGTGCTGGTGGCTGCCACCCGAAGTGGGCGCCTGAGCCGGTGCGGGTGCCGCTGCGGGCCGCTGCGGCGCAACCTGCGGCTGCGACTGGTCCATGGAGGGAGAGGTAGCCTTGACGTCGTCGAAACCGGCGGCAATGACCGTGACACGGGCCTCGTCACCCAGTGCGTCGTCGATCACGGCACCGAAGATGATGTTGGCTTCGGGGTGGGCCACTTCCTGGACCAGGCGGGCAGCTTCATTGATTTCGAAGAGGCCGAGATCGGAACCGCCCTGGATGGAGAGCAGGACACCATGGGCGCCGTCGATTGAGGCTTCCAGCAGCGGCGATGCAATGGCGAGCTCGGCAGCCTTCACCGCGCGGTCTTCGCCGCGGGCGGAGCCGATGCCCATCAGCGCGGATCCTGCGCCCTGCATCACGGACTTGACGTCCGCGAAGTCGAGGTTGATCAGGCCGGGGGTGGTGATGAGGTCCGTGATGCCCTGGACACCGGACAGCAGGACCTGGTCAGCGGAACGGAAAGCGTCCAGGACGGAGACGTTGCGGTCGCTGATGGACAGGAGCCTGTCGTTCGGGATGACGATCAGCGTGTCCACTTCGTCGCGGAGGGCGTCGATGCCCGCCTCTGCAGAACCAGCACGACGGCGGCCCTCGAACGTGAACGGGCGGGTCACCACACCGATGGTCAGCGCTCCGAGGGACCGGGCGATGCGCGCAACCACAGGGGCGCCACCGGTGCCCGTGCCGCCACCTTCGCCGGCGGTCACAAACACCATGTCCGCGCCGCGGATGACCTCTTCGATTTCGTCGGCGTGGTCCTCCGCAGCCTGCTTGCCCACCTCGGGGTTGGCGCCTGCACCGAGCCCGCGGGTCAACTCACGTCCGACGTCGAGTTTGACGTCGGCGTCACTCATCAGCAGCGCCTGGGCATCTGTGTTGATGGCGATGAATTCAACGCCCCGGAGGCCGACCTCGATCATGCGGTTGACTGCGTTCACGCCACCGCCGCCGATGCCGACGACCTTGATGACGGCCAAGTAATTCTGCGGAGCTGCCACGTTACGTGTCCCTTGTTCGTGTCCTATTGCGAAAACTGTGGAGTCGGGCTTGAAGCTTCGAACCTTAACCTTCGAGTTGAAGGTTATAGTTATGTCAAGTAACTCATGTCTGGAACGCTATTTCCTATGGTTCGGACATTCAATAACCGGAGCCGCGTGTCGCGGGAATACCGGGTAAATAAAGCGTTCAGCGCGTCACCGGATGCCGGGGCGCGCTCACATCGTACACACGGACGGGGTTCTTCGGGTCCGCGGGAACTTTGAGCAGGGCTTCAAGCACCTTGGCTTTGAGCTCCTTCTCCCCCGCATTCCCCCAAATGATGGTCTGACCGTCCACCAGTTGGAGCTCCACGGCGTCCACAGACTGGGCGGACGCGTTGGACAGCTTCGACAGCACGTCCAGCGGGAGAGCCCCGAGGACCGCTGCGGTGGCCTGGAAGAGGTCCTTGCCAATGGTTCCGGCGCCGCCGTCGATTACGGGCAGGGCCACCGTGGCAGGGTCCGCAGGGCTGGCCAGGACCACGCCGTCCACATCGACCAACTGGTACTGCTCCCCCTGCTTGACCAGGGCCACCGGGACCCGCTCCAAAACCTGGACCACCAACCCGGACGGCGGGCGTGCCTGGGTTGAGACGGACTTGATCTGGACGAGCGGCGCCAGGAGGCGGCTGACCTCCTCATCGCTGATCTGGGGCAGGGGTTTGCCCTTCAGGGGTTCCAGTGCGGCCTGCACCTGTTCCGTGGTGACGAGCCGGGTCCCGGACACCGAGACGGTGCCTACGGCGAGTACCGGCGAAAAGATTGCGGCGGCCAGCAGCGCACAGACCAACGCCAGGACAGAGCCCAGGGTCACCATGATGTTCCGCTTGAGGCGTTTTCCGGGCGGCTCCGGGAAGGCCAGCACATTATCGGTGCCCGCCGGCGCCTTGACTGCTGGTGCCTTGTCTGCCGGCGCCCCGCCCACTGATGCCTTGCCCGCTGATACCTTGTCCGCTGACCGCTTGCGGCCGGCGTCCTTCGCATTCTTACGGCCGGACAAAGACGGGGTGTCCGCCTCGGGGGCGCTTTTGGAGGCCGAAATGACCTCCGGTTCCGCCGGAACGGAAGGCTGGCGCCTGCCCGGTGAAGCGTAGGTGGGCCGGCGCGGACTACCCACCGAGAGCCTGCACGATCTGCGGTCCGAAGGCCGTGACATCCCCTGCCCCGACGGTCAGGATGATGTCGCCGGGTCCGGCGGCGTCCGTAAGGGCAGCAACCGCCCCGCCCGGCTCCACCAGGCGTCCGCCGGGCGACAGGTGCTCGGCGATGAGCTGGCTGCTGACTCCCGGGATGGGATCTTCGCGCGCGGGGTATATGTCCAGGACCAGGGCGGTGTCTGCCAGGTTCAGCGCATCTGCGAACTCCCTGGCAAACTCCCTGGTGCGGGAGAACAGGTGCGGCTGGAACAGGACATGGACGCGGTGGCCTCCGGCCACGGACCGTGCAGCCGTCAGGGCGGCCCGGACCTCGGTGGGGTGGTGGGCATAGTCGTCATAGACGCGCACCCCGCGCGCCTCCCCTTTCAGTTCAAAGCGCCGGGAAGCGCCAGAGAAGTGCGCCAGGGCACGCGCGGCAGCTTCGGCGTCGACCCCCAGCTCCAGCGCGACGGCGACGGCGGCGGCGGCGTTCAGCGCGTTGTGTCTGCCCGGGACCTGCAGGTCCAGGGCGAACCGCCCGGCGGGTGAGGAGACCGCCACGTCCCCGGGGCCGCCGTCGTGCAGCACCAGGTCCGACCCCTCCGAGGTGCCGTACAGCACCACCCGGGTGTTGCCGCGCGCGCGCGTGCGCCCTGCGAGGGCTGCGGCGCCGGCGTCATCAGCGCAGGCGATCAGTACGCCGTCGGCCGGAAGCAGCTCCGTAAAGTGGTCGAAGGACTCGTAGACGGCCTCGGCGGTGCCGTAGTAGTCCAGGTGATCGGGTTCGACGTTGGTGACCACGGCTATCTTTGGCCGGTAGTTCAGGAAGGAGCCGTCGGACTCGTCAGCTTCGGCCACAAAGACCCCTGACGTGCCGTGGGCGGCATTGACGCCGAGCGCAGGCACGTTGGCGCCGATCGCAAACGACGGATCCATCCCGGCGCCCTGGAGCAGGACGGTGATCATGGAGGTGGTGGTGGACTTGCCGTGGGTGCCTGCCACGGTCACCACGAGGTCGTCCCCCATGGTGGCTGCCAGCGCTTCCGAGCGGTGCAGCACGGGCAGGCCGGCCGCACGCGCGGCCACCAGTTCGGGGTTGTCCGCACGGATCGCCGAGCCGGCCACTACAGTCTGGGCATTGCCCAGGTTGGCTGCGGCGTATCCGACGGCGATCCTCGCGCTGGCGGCGGCCAGCTCCGCCATCACCGGAAGGTCCTTGGCATCCGATCCGCTGACGGCGACGCCGCGGGCCACCATGATGCGGGCCACGGCGGACATTCCCACCCCGCCGATGCCGATGAAATGGACTCGGCCCAGGGACTCCTGGCTGCGGATGCTTGCGGGGATCATGCGGATACCGCTTCCAGGACAAGGTCAGCCATGCGCTGATCGGCGTTTCTGATGCCAAGGCGGCGCGAGCTGGCGGCCATGGTGGCCAGGCGGCCGGGGTCGGTGACCAGGGGGATGAGCCTGCTGGCCACCCACTGCGCGGTGAAGTCCTTATCCTGGACCAGGAGTGCGCCGCCGGCGTTCACGAGCCCCGCCGCGTTGAGCGCCTGCTCGCCGTTGCCGATGGGCAGCGGGACAAACACTGCCGGCACTCCCACGGCGGCCACTTCGCAGACCGTGGCTGCGCCGGACCGCGCCAGCAGCACGTCGGCGGCGGCGTACACCCGTTCCATGCCGTCCACGTACTCCAGCTGCCGGTAGCCCGGCGCGGCGAGCGGGCCGCCGTCGGGCCCCAAAACCGTCTTGCCGCGGCCGGTGATGTGGAGTGTCTGGATCCCCGCCGCGCCAAGATCCTCGACGGAGGCTGCGACTGCGCGGTTGATGCTCAGGGCCCCGGAAGAACCGCCGGTCACAATCAGCGTTGGCGACGTGGGATCCAGGCCCAGTTCTTCGCGCGCGGCGGCGCGGGCAGCGTCACGGTCCAGGCTGGAGATTTCGGTCCGCATGGGCATGCCCACATGGCGGGCGTGACGCAGGCGCGTGGTGTCGAAGGCGGTGGCCACGTGACGGGTCAGGAACGATCCCACCCGGTTGGCCAGGCCGGGCCTGGTATTGGCCTCATGGATCACGATGGGGATTCCCCGGCGCCGGGCGGCGAGGTACAGGGGTGTGCAGACGTAGCCGCCGACGCCCACCAGGACGTCAGCCGAGGCGTCGTCGAGGATGCGTCCGGACTGCCTGACCGCCCCGGCCAGCCGTGCGGGCAGCCTGAGGAGGTCAACGGAAGGTTTCCGCGGAAACGGCACCCGGTCGATGGTGGCCAGGTCCAGGCCGGCGGCTGGCACCAGCCGGGTTTCCATGCCGGCGGGCGTGCCCACAGCCAGCAGCCTCGCTCCGGGCGCGGCTGCACGCAGGGCGGCCGCGATGGCCAGAAGGGGGCTGATGTGGCCGGCGGTTCCGCCGCCCGCCAGGACAATGGACAGGTTCTGGGAAGTCATCTGGTGCTACGTACGCTTTCTTGCGGTTGTTGTGGGGCTGGCGGTCTTGCGGGCAACGGTAGTCGGGCCGGCGGTTTTCCGGCCAGCAGGTTTGCGGCCAGCGGCTCCCCCGGCCTTCTTGGCGCCGAGTTTGAGCAGTTTCTTCGGCCTGAGGGCGGGCGCCATCTGTTCGCGGGCGAGCGACAGCACCACCCCCACGGCGCAGAGCGACATCAGCAGTGCCGAACCGCCGTAGGAAATGAATGGCAGCGGCACGCCGATCACGGGCATCAGCCCTGTCACCACGGCCATGTTGACCGTGGCCTGCCCCAGCAGCCACACCATGATGGTGCCGGCCAGCACCCGGTGGAACGTATCCTCCTGCGCCACCACTACGCGGTAGATGGCGGCGCCAAGGATGGCAAAAAGGACAAGCACGACGACGGTGCCCACCAGGCCGAGTTCCTCGCCGATGATGGCGAAGATGAAGTCGTTGTGGGCTTCCGGGATCCAGCTGTACTTCTGCCGGCTTTGGCCCAGGCCAACCCCGAACCAGCCGCCGGACGCGAGCCCGTACAGCCCGTTGGTGGCCTGGTAGTTGGCGTCAATGCCGTCGGCACAGGACTGGCCTGTCCACCACGAGGTGATGCGGCACATGCGGTTTGAGCTGGTGATGGCCATGACGGCCGTGCCGGCGACCGCGGCCAGGGCGGCGAACCCGAACAGGTACAGCGGTACGCCGGCGAAGAAGAGGGCGGCAGCAGTGATCATCATGATGATCATGGCCGTGCCCAGGTCATTGCCCAGCAGGACCAGGCCGATGACCCCGCCCGCCAGCGGCACGGCCGGGATCAGCACGTGGGGCCAGCGCCGCAGCAGCTTCCCTTTCCTGGCCAGGACGGTGGCCATCCACAGCGCCAGAGTCAGCTTGGATGCCTCGGACGGCTGGAACGTGATGCCGCCCAGGTCGATCCAGTTCTTGTTGCCGTTGACTTCGTCTCCGATCACCTGCACCAGGACCAGGAGGACAAGGGCCCCGCCCAGTCCGGGCCAGGCCAGGCGCTTCAGCCAGACCACGTTGATGCGGGAGAGGACAAACATGGTGAAGATGCCGATGGCGGCGAACATTCCCTGCTTGAGGGCGTCGCCGTAGGGCGATTTTCCGGCAGCGATGGATTCGACGCTGGAGGCCGATAGCACCATCATGATGCCGATGGCGGTCAGGGCCAGCGTGGAACCAAGGATCAGGTAATAGGTTGAGCCGTTCTTGGAGGTGCCGGTTCCTTCCAGCGTGGACCAGAAGGCTTGGTACGAGTCCCGGATCCGGTCCGGCAGGGTGACGGTGGACTTTACGGGAGAAGCGGGTTTCCCGGCGCGCGGCCGGGGGGCCGGCGACCGGGTGGGCGTGCTGACCATTGTTACTCCTCGCCGGTCTGGGCCTGCCCTTCCACCAGCTCGCGGACAGCTTCAATAAAGGCGTCGCCGCGGTGAGCATAGGAAGAGAACTGATCCATGGAAGCAGCTGCCGGGGCCATCAGCACGGTGTCGCCTGATGCCGCCAGCTGCGCCGCTGACGCAACGGCCCGGGACATCACGGCCGCACCGGAATCCGGCGAGCTGTCCGTGGTGGCTCCGCCCGTTGCGGCAGTCTGCATATTTTCAGTGTCGCCCGGCGGCGTCGTGATCACGGGGACATCCGGCGCGTGTCGCTGCAAGGCCTCCGCAAGCGCGGCGGTGTCCGTACCGATGAGTACCACAGCCTTGAGCCGGGCGGCGTGGTCCCGGACCAGGTGGTCGTAGCTGACGCCCTTGGACAGGCCGCCGGCGATCCAGATGACGTTTTCAAAGGTGGCCAGTGACGCGGCTGCTGCGTGCGGGTTGGTGGCCTTGGAATCGTTGACCCAGAGCACGCCGTTCTGCTTGGCGACCGGCTGGATGCGGTGGTTGCCCGGCACGTAGTCCTGGATTCCCTGGCGCACGGCCTTCGCATCCACACCGTAGGCCCGGACCAGGGCCGCAGCCGCCAGGGCGTTCGCCACCATGTGCCGGGGTGCAACCTGCCCCAGGTCGGTCATCGATGCCAGCTCGGCGGCGCTGTCCCTGCGTTCCTCGATAAACGCGCGGTCCACGAGCAGGCCCTCCACCACGCCGAGCATGCTGATGGCCGGCGTGAGTGTGGTGAAGCCGACGGCCCGGCAGCCCTCCACAACGTCAGCGTCCTCAACCATCCGTTCGGTCTCGATCTGTTCCGCGTTGAAGATGCAGGCCTTCTGGGTCCGCGCATAGACCTTGGCCTTGTCCGCGAGGTAGGAATTGTAGGAACCGTGCCAGTCAACGTGGTCCTCAGCCACGTTCAGGCAGACGCTGGCCACCGGCGACAGCGTTTCAGCCCAATGCAGCTGGAAGCTGGATAGTTCAACCGCGAAGACGTCGTATTCCACGGGGTCGCGGAGGGCGTCCAGGATGGGGGTGCCCACATTGCCGACCGCGATGGCCTTCAGGCCGGCGGCCTGCAGCATCGACGCCGTCAGGCCCACCGTGGTGGTCTTGCCGTTGGTGCCGGTGATGGTCAGCCAGTCAGCGGTCTTGTGCCCGGCCCGGACCCGCAGGCGCCAAGCAAGCTCGACGTCGCCCCAGACCGGAATGTGGGCGCGCGCAGCGGCCGCCAGGAGCGCCTGGTCAGGCCGCCAACCCGGGGAGGTCACGATGAGGTCGGGGAAGCTGCCATCGATCTTGGGGATCCTGTTGACGGCTTCCTCGCCCAGGAGCACGTCCACGGCGCCGACGATCTTCAGGGTGTCGGCCTGAGCCTCAGCCGTCTCGGACGTGGCGGCATCAACCACCACCACCCGGGCACCGAGTTCGATGAGGGTATCTGCCGCGGCGAACCCGGACACTCCGATGCCGGTGACTGCAACGCGCAGCCCTGCCCAGTCAGAATCCCAACTGACCAGGTCTTGCAGGCGGGGAGAAACAGTCACAGGAGCACAACCCATTCAGCGTAGAAGACACCCAGGCCCACGGCCACGAAGAGACCGCCCAGGATCCAGAACCGGACCACCACCGTGACTTCTGCCCAGCCCTTGAGTTCGAAGTGGTGCTGCAGCGGTGCCATCTTGAAGACGCGTTTACCGCCGGTTGCTTTGAAGTAGCCCACCTGGATGATCACGGACAGGGTAATCAGGACGAACAGGCCGCCGATGATTCCCAGCAGCAGTTCCGTCCGCGACAGGATGGCGAAGCCGGCGATCGCGCCGCCGATGGCCAATGACCCGGTGTCACCCATAAAGATCTTGGCCGGGGAGGTGTTCCACCAGAGGAATCCCACGAGGGCGGCGCTCAGGATGGCTGCCAGGAGCGCCAGGTCCAGGGGGTCGCGGACGGAGTAGCAGCCGCTGCCGGCTTCCCGCGGCGAGCCGCAGGCCTGGTTGTTCTGCCAGATGCCCATCAGCGTGTAGGCACCGAAGACCATGACCGAGGCACCGGCAGCGAGACCGTCCAGGCCGTCCGTCAGGTTTACGCCGTTCGTCGCCGCCGTGACGATCAGGTTGGACCAGAGGACAAAGAGGATTGCGCCGACCACCGTGCCGGCGAAGGCCAGGTCCAGCCAGGGAATGTCGCGGACCAGGGAGATTTTGGTCGAGGCCGGCGTCAGGCCGTCCGGGTCGGGAAAGTTCAGGGCCAGGATGGCGAAGGCTATGCCCACCGCGGCCTGGAGGATGAGCTTGGCCTTCGCGTCCAGGCCAAGGCTCCGCTGGCGGGAGATCTTGATGAAATCGTCCAGGAAGCCCACCAGCCCCATGCCGACCATCAGGAAGAGCAGGATCAGGGCGGAGGCGGAGGGGCCTGCCGAGGCGGGGTTCATCATCCACATAATCAGGTGGGTCAGCCCGTAGCTGAGCAGGACCGCGCCCACCACCACGGTGCCGCCCATGGTGGGAGTGCCGCGTTTGGTGTGGTGGGACGTGGGTCCGTCATCACGGATGAATTGGCCGTAGCTCTTGCGGACAAGCAAGCGGATAAACAGCGGCGTTCCCACCAAGGCAAACAGCAGGGCAAGTCCTGCGCCGATAAGTAGTGCAATCACAGCAGCTCGCTCCCTTCATCGGTGGGTTCGGTGGATTGTGGGGGTAATGCTATCCGATCGCCCAGGTGCCGCAGTCCAACGCTGTTGGACGACTTGAAAAGCACCAGGTCGCCGGGCTCAAGCTCGGCGTTCAGGAGCGCATAGGCGTCCTCGGCGGTTTCGGCAAAGACGCATTCGTCGCCCCAGGAACCCTCCTGGACGGCGGAAACGTAGAGTGCGCGGGCTTCGCGGCCGACGACGACCAGCCGGGAAATGTTCAGGCGGACCACCTGGGTGCCCACAACGGTGTGTTCACGGATGGAATCGGGTCCCAGTTCCAGCATGGCGCCCAGGACGGCCCAGGTGCGCCGTCCGCGGCCAAGGTCGGCCAGCGTGCGCAGGGCCGCCCGCATGGACTCCGGGTTGGCGTTGTAGGCGTCGTTGATGATGGTCACGCCGTCAGCACGTTCAGTGCGTTCCATCCGCCAACGGCTGGCTGCTGACTGTGTGCTCAGCGATGCGGCGATGTCCTTGCCGGACACTCCGGCCGCGTGCGCGGCCGCTGCTGCGGCGAGGAGGTTGCCGGTGTGGTGGGCGCCGATGAGGCGGCTGCTGACGTGCAGGCCTGTTTCGGCGCCGGGCAGGACGAGCTCGAATTCCGGGTTGCCCCCAGCGTTTGTGTCCGGATTCTCGGCCCGAACGGTCGCGTCAGGGCGTCCTTCGGCCGAGAAGCCCAGCACGGTGGCGCCGGTGCGGCTGCGCATGGCAGCGACGCGGTCGTCGTCGAGGTTGATGACGGCGGTGCCGCCGGCGGCGAGGGCCTCCACCAGTTCGCCCTTGGCCTGGGCAATGTTGTCCACGCCGCCGAACTCCCCGGCGTGGGCAGTGCCGATGCCGAGGACGACGCCGATGTCAGGCCTGACCATGCCGGCCAGGTAGCGGATGTGCCCGATGCCTGTGGCACCCATCTCGATCACCAGGTACCGCGTTTGGGTGTCGGCGCGGAAGACGGTGAGCGGTACGCCCACCTCGCCGTTGTAGGACCCCTGCGGGGCAACGGTGACGCCCTGCTGGGTGAGGATGCCGGCGAGGAGGTCCTTCGTGGTGGTCTTCCCGGCGGAACCGGTGATCCCGATGACGGTCAGGGGGTCGCCTGCGGCAGACCGGGCCAGGCGGATCCGACGGACCGCTTCGGCGGCCAGCGCGCCCATGGCCAGCACGGCATCCTCTACCAGGACGGCCGGATAGTTGACGCCGTCCGGGCCCGTTACGGGGCGCTCGGCGAGGACCAGCACCGCACCGCGGCTGAAGGCGGCGGCAACGAAGTCGTGGCCATCAGCGTGCTCGCCAGGTTTCGCCACGTATAGCGACCCGGCGGCAGCCTCGCGCGAATCGGTGACCACCGAAAGGGGCGTGATCCCCGGATCGGCGTCCAGGCGTCCGTGTGTGATATCGGCGATTTCCGCCGCAGTAAGTGCAATCATCTCGGTCTAGGACTCTATCCGGTCGTCTCGGAGAACGGTGAATCCCCTGGCTGTCAAGGCGTTCCGCAGTTCCACACGGTCGTCCAGTGCAAGATTGACGCCCTTGACTTCCTGCCAGACCTCATGGCCGCGGCCGGCCACCAGAATGGTGTCGGCCGGACCGGCCAGTTCCACGGCGCGCCGGATGGCGGCGTCGCGGGGATAAACCTCTTCGATGACACACTCCGGAGACTCCTGTTCGCGCGCTGACCGTGCGCCCGCCAGCACATCTGCCCTGATGGCCGCAGGGTCCTCGTCGTGGGGGTCGTCATCCGTGACGATGACGATGTCGGCCAACTTTGCGGCGACGGCGCCCATGGCGGGACGCTTGCCCTGGTCGCGCTGTCCGGTGGCTCCGAAAACGACGATCACCCGGGAGCCGGGCAGCGGCGACCTGACCGCTTCCAGTGCCCGTGCCAGGGCATCAGTGTTGTGGGCGAAGTCCACGACGGCCGCCGGTTCGTCGGAGACGAGCTGCATCCGTCCCGGTACCGCGACAGTGAAGGGGTCGTGGTGGTCCAGGGCGGCCTGCACGGTGGCGGATTCCATCCCGCTGGCCAGGACCATTACCGTGGCCAGCGCGGCGTTGGCCACGTTGAAAGTGCCCGGCAGGCCGGTGTGGACATTCAGGGTAACGCCGTCGGGTCCCTGCAGGCTGAAGCCCGTACCCAGCCCACGCGCGGAGGTGGACGTTACGGTCCAGTCGGTGGGAGCTCCGCCGGGTGTCATCGAGAGGGTGGTGACCGGGATCCCTGCCGTGGCCGCAAGCCTGCGGCCCCATTCGTCGTCGACCGTTACAACAGCCTTAAGGGCACGGCCGGGCGTGAACAGCTCCGCCTTTGTGGCGAAGTAGTCCTCCATGGTCCCGTGCAGGTCCAGATGGTCCTGCGTCAGGTTCGTGAAACCGGCAACGTCGAAGAGCACACCGTCCACCCGCTGGAAGGATACGGCGTGGGAGGAGACTTCCATGGACGCGGCGTCCAGTCCCCGTTCCCGCATGAGGGCGAGCAAGCCGTGGAGATCCGGTGACTCAGGCGTGGTCAGGAGGCTGGGAACCGGTTCTCCGCCCGCCAGGATTTCGATGGTTCCGATCAGGCCGGTCTGCTGCCCGAGCGCACGGAGCAAGGCGTTGATGAAGTACGTGGTGGTGGTCTTGCCGTTGGTTCCCGTCACACCGTACAAGCGCGGCGTCCGCCCGGCTGCTGGCTGGCTCTGGTAGATCATGGCGGACAGCGGCCCCACCACGTTGCGCGGTCCGTCCACCACAAGCACCGGCACCGATGCTTCGGCGGTATCCGCAGACAGCGCGAGAAGGCGTGCGCCGGCGTCGTCGGTCAGGACGGCCACCGCTCCCCTGCCGACCGCCTGCGACACGAAGTCTGCGCCATGGCGGGAAGCACCAGGCAGCGCCACATACAGGTCGCCCTGCTCCACGGTTCGCGAGTTCAGTGAAATTCCCGTGACGCTGATGGCAGCGGAGGCGCCCGGGACCTGCACACCGATCGCGTCGCCGATCGTGTCCAGGCTGACGGCAGCAACTGCCGTAGGCCGGAACCGCGCGGGGGCCGGTTCCCCTGCCGGCCCCGCGTTGCTGGCTGATGCGTTCTGCTCTGACAAGGGAATCTCCGATGGTGGTGCTAGTGGATCATGCCCGCGGGAGACTGCTTCCGCTGCGGGCGTTGGGGGAAACTGCTGCCTGGCTTGATGCTACTTGGCGTACTGCGGCAGCCTGGCCGGTTCACCCGTGGACGGCTGGACGTTGTAAGTGCGCAGCGCCTGGCTCATGACCGAACGGAACACGGGCCCCTGCGTAATGCCGTAGATATTGCCCTTGGGCCGCTGCAGCACCACCTCAACAATAAACCGGGGATCATCCATCGGTGCCATCCCCACAATTGAAGCGGTGTAGCCGCAGAAGCCGGACGTACCGTTCTCGCACGGCGCCTCCGACGTTCCGGTCTTGGCCCCCACCCGGTATCCGTCGATCGCGGCGTCCTTGATCTGGCCTTCGGTCACCGCGCTTTCCAGGATGTCCTGGACCTGCTGCGCGGTGCCGTCCGACACCACCTGGCGGGAAGGCTGCGGAGCGACTTTCTCCTCTGTTCCGTCCGGTGAAACGTAGGCGTCAATCAGGCGCGGCTGGAGCATCACACCGTTGTTGGCGATCGTCTGGAAGGCTCGGACCGTCTGCAGGGTGGACTGCGATACGCCCTGCCCGAACAGCACCGTGTATTCCTGGCGGCCGTCCCACTGGTCCGCCGGTGTGAGAATGCCGGAGGCCGTAGCCGGCAACCCAATGTCCGGGGCTTCGCCGATGCCGAATTTCTTAAGCCAGTCGTACCGTTGTTCCTTGGTCAGCCGCGACCCGGCCGCCACGGTGCCGGTGTTCATTGACCAGCCCAGGATTCCGGCGAGCGTGCGCTCTTCGGTGCCATGGGTAAAGGCGTCTGTGAAGGTCTGGCCGTCCACGGTGTACGACGGTCCGAGAGTGAACGTATCCAGGGGGCTGGATTTTCCTTCTTCAATCAAGGCCGCGGCCGTGATCATCTTCTGTACCGAGCCGGGCTCATACGCCGCGGTCACGGAGCGCACGCCGCGGTCCTTGGCGGCCACCCGTCCGGGATCGTTCGGATCCGGGGCATTAGTGTCCGCCATCGCGACAATGTCACCGGTCTTGGCATCCATCACGGTGATGACACCCCACTCGGCGCCCTGTTTGTCTGACTGGCTCTGAATGGCCTGCTGGGCGAAATACTGGAGATCGGAATTGAGCGTGAGCTTGACGTCCTTGCCGTCCTCGGGCGGTGTCAGCTCATCCACGCCGACCGGAATCCGGAGACCGTCGGCACCGATCTCGAAGAGCCGCTTGCCGTCCTTCCCGCGCAGCAGCCCATCCTGGGTCTGCTCGATCCCCGCCTGGCCCGTGTTGCCGTCCTGGAGGAAGCCGATAATGCCGCCGGCCACGGAACCGTTGGGGTACACGCGTTTACTGACGCCCTCAGTGACGATGCCGGGAATACTGAGATCCGAGACCCTGAGCTCAACGTCCGGCTTCAGGTCCTTAGCGACGATGTGGTACTTCGATTCGCCCGTCACGGCGTTCCTGAGTTCGTCAGCGTCCATGCCCAGGACAGCCGCGAGTTCGCTGATGCCCTGCTCCCGGCTGACTTCAACGAGTTTGTCCACGCCCTCCTCCAGGCGCCAGAACTTCTCTGTCTTCGTGTTGGTGGTTTGGTCCACCACAATGTTGTAGCGGATCACACTGTTGGCCAGGACCGTCCCGTTGGCGCCAAGGATGCTGCCGCGTTCGGCGGGGAGGGAAGTCTCGCGCATCCGGTAATCGAGCGCAGCTGCGGCCATCCCGCCGACGTCGAGCCCTTGGACGAAAAAGAGCTTGCCGCCCACCACTAATAGCAGCGTCAGCATAATGCCCAGGCCGAGGCGCAGCCGCTTGGTGGCGTTAGGGGCCTTGCCGCTTTTTGCCTTGCCCGTCCTCTGCGCCACCGTGATTCCCTTGCTGCTCGCCTTGATGCCTGTTTATTACCTGACTGGCTGTCCTTCAGCGGCTACCGGTTAGACCCCGGCACCTTCTGTTCGGGTGCTGGAACCGAACCGCCGTGGAGCTCCACGGCACGTGCCCGTGGTGCGGGCGCTTCGGCCGGCGGTGCTGCAGCGGCAGGCGCCGCTGCACGGGCCGGTGCAGGGGCCGCAGCAGGGGCCCGTTCCTCGGCAGCCGGTTTACGGTTCGTCAGCGGCTCCCACTTCGTTGCCGGGGGAACCACGGTGAGCACTCCCTCTACGGCTGGAGCAGGGATAACCGATCCAGCCGCGCCACCCTTCACCGCCGGAGTTGCCTTGCCCGTGACGGCAAGGGTGGAGAGGTCGATCTGGCCTTTGACGGTCGAAGCCACCATGCCCAGGTCTGAGGCCTTTGCCGCCAGGTTCTGGGGCGCCTCGAAGTTTTGGACCTGCTGTGTCAGGTCCTGGTTCTGCTTGGTCAGAGTGCTTTGCTTACCCCTCAGTTCCACCAGTTGGTACTGGGAGGTAGAGACTGAGATGTTCAGGACCAGCACGGCTACGAGCGCAACAGCGAGCAGGGCGAAACACATCACCACAAACGGCGCACGGCGCTTCTTGGGGGCGGAACGCACCACAGACAGGGGTGTGCGTTCCCTGCGGCCGGTGCCAGAAGGAAGCGACCTGATCGCCGGGGCGCTGCTGCCGGAGACGACCGGAAAGTTCTTGACGGCGGCAGTGCTCATGCTTCTCTCCTGGCTCTGATACGTTCCACGGCCCGCAGCCTGGCGGAGGCTGCGCGCGGATTTTCTGCAATCTCGACGGCGGTGGGAACCTCGGTGCCCTTGGTCAGGGATTTGAGGAACGCCTTGTGTTCCTCAAGCTCCACCGGAAATCCGAGCGGCGCGGAGGATTTGGAGCCAGCCTGGAAAACTGATTTGACGATTTTGTCCTCGAGGGAGTGGTAAGACATCACCACGATGCGTCCGCCCAGGGCCGTTGCTGCCACGGCGGCAGGAACAGCGCGCTCCAGCACGTCGAGTTCCTCGTTCACTTCAATCCGAAGTGCCTGGAACGTCCGTTTGGCCGGGTGGCCGCCCGATTTGGCGGCTGCCGCCGGCACCACGGAGCGGATCTGTTCCACGAGTTCCCCGGTGGTGGCGAAAGGCTTAACTGTCCTCGCCGCGACAATCCTGTTGGCGATCCGGCCGGCGAACTTCTCCTCGCCCCACTTCCGGATGATCCTGACGAGATCCTCTTCGCTGTAGTTGTTGACCACATCTGCTGCGGTCTGCCCGCGGCTGGTGTCCATCCGCATGTCCAGCGGAGCGTCAAAGGAATAGGCGAAGCCTCGCTCACGCTCGTCCAGCTGCAGGGATGAAACGCCCAGGTCCATCAGGATGCCATGAACCTGTGCCACGCCCAGGTCTTCGAGGACGTCGGCGATTTCGTCGTAGACGGCGTGGACCAGGTCAGTCCGGGAAGCGAAAGGCGCCAGCCGCTCCCCTGACAGTGCCAGGGCTTCCTCATCACGGTCGATGCCGATCAGGTGCAAATCCGGGAAACGCTCCAGCATGGCTTCGGAGTGGCCGCCCATGCCGAGGGTCGCGTCAATCGCGATGGGGGTCTCACCTCGGAGGCGGGCAGCTTCGAAGCCGGGGGCCAACAAATTGATGCACCGGTCCTTGAGGACCGGCACATGGCGTTCGGACGTTGGCTTCGGGTCATCGTTCATGCCTTCGTCCTTTCCTGCCGTGGGTGTTGGTAGTGCTGCTTCTTGAGCCAGATCCCCATCCGCGCCTATCGACCTGCCGGCCTGGCTCCGGGGAAGTGAGCCAGGTTGACTGTCCGATGGGCGGCTGGAGATCTCGTTCAAGAAGCGTCCGCCGGGCCGTTCAGGTGATCACAGGATCCCCGGAATGGCGTCGTCGGTTTCGGAGAAGGCGGTTTCCTTCTCCGCGAGGTACTCGTTCCAGGCCTGGGCATCCCAGATCTCGGCCCGGGTTCCTGCACCGATAACGGCCAGTTCCCTGCCGAGGCCTGCGTACTCCCGGAGCGCGGCCGGAATGGTTATGCGCCCCTGCTTGTCAGGTACCTCGTCCGAGGCTCCAGAGAGAAAGACGCGGATATAGTCCCGGGCCTGCTTGGAGGAAATGGGCGCCTCCCGCATTTGCTCGTGGACACGTGCAAATTCCTGCTCACTGAAGACGTAGATGCAACGTTCCTGTCCCCTGGTGAGAACAAGCCCGCTGGCAAGCTCCTCACGGAACTTCGCAGGGAGGATAATTCGGCCCTTTTCGTCCAGACGTGGCGAATGTGTGCCCAGAAACACTGGCCCACCGCCTGTCTGCCGTCAGGAACTGCACATCCCCTGTGTTGCAACTACCCTCTTATGCCCTCCACATTACTCCACTTTCCACCACAGTCAACGCAAATCAGGCCAATATTCCCCCATTTCAGGCCTTTGTCCCCCAAATGGCGCGGGAGCGGGCGGTGGATGGAAGTGGAGGGCCCGGCGCCGTTTCGGCGCGAACCATAACTGCCCGACGGCCGTGCCAGGCCGCCGTCGGGCTCTCATCTGACGCCGGCGGCGGATCCGCGGTCCCCGGGCGCCCCAACCACGTAGGAGTAGGTGCCGGTTTGAGCGCTCAAGCAGACCCCTGGCGCTACCTGCCTCCGGGTTAAAAGCAGAAGACCCGCCGGGGCGGGTCTTCTGCTGCGGTCATCCTGACCGAGGGGAGGGAAGTGGAGGACGGCACGGCCTATCGCCGTGGAACCGTTCCTGCAGGCGCTGCTTTAGGATTCGTCGCGGCGACGCTCGTCCCAGCGTTCTTCCAGGCTGGACATAAAGGAACTCCGTGGCTTCCCGGACTTACCAGTGCCAGGTGCGGAGCGCTGCTTGCCGCCGGACGCGTTACGCATTGTGGCGAAGTACACACCCGCGCCCATAACCACGAAGCCCAGGACACCCACGAAGATGTTCTGGACTGTAACGCCGACCAGGAGCAGGGCGATCCCCGCGAGGGCGCAGAGCACCCCAATCACGATGTGACGGGTGGACCACGTTCGCCCAGGGTCCGAACCCATGGAATTCGCGAACTTCGGATCGTCCTCGTGCAGCTGCTTCTCCAGCTGCTCCAGCAGCTTCTGTTCGTGCTCCGAGAGCGGCATCACGACCTCCTTAAGTAGGCCAACGTCCGGGCTGGTCCCATCCCGTACTACTGCTCCGATAACGACCGACATGCCCGGGAGGTTCCCGCCCCGCCGACGATGGCGGAAGGCGAACACCGGCATGCGGGCCATTGGAACTGCAGCATGTCCAAGAAGTCCGGCAATAACTGAAAACTATGTACATATAAGGATAGTTTGTCGGGGGCCGTTCTGAAAGACGGCCATCACCTCCCTGAAACTTGCAGGCAAGGTGCCGGCGCCCTGCTAAGACCCGTTTCCGGAATCCAGCAGACTGGCGGGGAGGACGGATTTGCTTCCGAATTTTCGGCTGACCTCGTCCAGGGCCTGTTCTGCTGCCCGCCAGTTGTCATCCCGGCGGTCAAGGCTCAGCTGAAGGGACGTGTGGGCGGTGTCTTCGAGCTGCTCGGCCCGGATGCCAACAAGCCGCACGGTCATGGGACGGCTCCCCAATGATTCCAGGAGCTGGATGGCCACGGCATAAATCAGTTGGGCGCTGTCCACGGGTGTGTGCACAGTGCGGCTCCTCGTGATGGTGGAGAAGTCGGCGTAGCGGAGTTTCAACGCCACCGTCCGTGCAACCATCCCCGAACTCCGCAGCCGTCCTGCCGTCCGGTGGGAAAGCCGCAGCAATTCCCGGGCGATCAGCGCGTCATCGCCCGTATCCACGGCGAACGTCTCCTCAGCTCCGATGCTCTTCTCGAGCCTCACGGGGGTCACGGGCCGCGGATCGATCCCCCACGACAACCGGTACACGTGCTCACCGGTGGCACCCAGCATTTTCTTGAGGGAGGACACCGGCGTGGCCGCCACGTCCGCCACCGTCCGGATGCCCATCCGGGCAAGGACGTCCGCAGTCTTCGCGCCGATTCCCCACAAGGCGCCGACGGGCAGGCTGTGGAGGTAGGGCACTGTCTCGTCGGGTCCAATCAGCAACAGCCCGTCCGGCTTGCAACGCGTGGAAGCAATCTTGGCCACGAACTTACTGGCTGCAATGCCCACGGAGGCCGTAATGCCCAGTTCGGCAGCCACCCGGCCCCGGATCAATTCACCGATGACGCGCGGGGGTCCCAACCGGCGGATGGCGCCGCCGACGTCCAGGAAGGCTTCGTCCACACTCAGCGGTTCCACGAGATCGGTGATGGACTCGAAAATCTCCATCAGCTGGGCGGAAACCTCGTAGTACAGCTTGTGGCGCGGTTCAATGATGACCGCTTTGGGGCACATCCTGGCCGCGACCACCATGGGCATGGCGGACTTCACCCCGAACGCGCGTGCTTCATACGACGCCGAGAGGACCACTGAGCGGTCCGCGGGAAATCCAACGATCACCGGTTTGCCGCGGAGTTCCGGCCGCGTGCGAAGCTCCACGGAGACGAAGTAGGCGTCCATGTCCACGTGCATGATGCAGTTACGCCGGAGCTCACGAAGACCCGCTTCGGTGTACTGGTTGTTCCGCTCAGGCCCCACACCGGCAATTGTATCGGTTGGTACTGACTAAACTGGAGGCTGAATCCGGCATCAACACCAGGAGGACAGTCCCTGTGACCGTCATGAGAAGTCTTAAGCCAACAGGATTAGCGGCACTGGCCGCGGGCGCTCTGCTGGCCCTCGCTGCCTGCAGCCCCGCGGAGCCCGGAGTGACATCATCCTCCCCAGATACCTCCTCACCAGCGTCGGGCGGTGCCAGCATCACCGCGTCGGCCAGTCCGACGGCGTCGCCGGGAACTTCCGCCACTGTTGGGACAATCGTCGCAGGGTTCCCCGAAACACTGCTCCCCCTGATGCCCGGCGCCACGGTGATTTCGAGCAGCTTTGACAAGACCTCAACGCCCGCCACCGCAGCACTCGTGGCAAGCATCAACGCCCCGACTGCCGCCGTCGTGGATTTCTACACAAAGCACCTAGAGGCCCAGGGATTCAAAGCCGTCCCCGGCGACGCAGTGGGCGCCGTTGCCTCCAAGGACTTCGTCCGGAACGACTCCGAGACGGTCAACATCGCCGCCGTCGAAGCGGCCGGTGTCTCCACGTTCACCATCGGCGCCAACGTGGCTGCTGAGTCAGCCAAGTGAGCGTTTCGGAGCAGCTAAGGATTGAGCAGACTGCATTCGTCGCCGCCGTTGCCGGTGAGCTGACAGACTTCCTCACCACGCGGCAATCCCTGATGGCCGCCATTTCACCCGATATCGATCCCATTATGGGTTCCATTTCGAACCTGGTGACCGGCGGCAAAAGGCTCCGGGCGCTGATGTGTTACTGGGGGTGGCGCGGCGCGGGCGGCGAGCCGGCAGCCCAGGAAATCGTGACGGCGGGATCGGCGCTGGAGCTTTTCCAGGCAGCTGCCCTGATCCATGACGACATCATTGACCGCTCGGACACCCGGCGGGGCGGCCCCAGCGTGCATCGCCGCTTCAGCCAGCTGCACCACGCGCAGGGCTGGGCTCTGGACAGCGAGCGGTTTGGGCACGCAGCCGCGATCCTCACCGGGGATCTTTGCCTCTCGTTCAGCGAGGAGGCCTTCACGGACATCGGCGCACAGGCAGCCGCAGGCAGCAGGGCACGGCTCATCTTCAACCTCATGCGTGCCGAGGTGATGGCGGGGCAGTATCTTGACATCCTCGAGGAAGTGGCCGGTCCTGTCCGGGACCGGGCCGGAGCAGTGACACGGGCACAGTCCATCATCAGGTTCAAGTCCGCCAAATATTCCACTGAGCACCCGCTGGCGCTTGGCGGCGCCTTGGCGGACGCTCCGGACGAGTTGCTCCGGGGCTACTCGGCCTTCGCGTTGCCGCTGGGTGAGGCGTTCCAACTGCGCGACGACGTCCTGGGCGTCTTTGGGGACCCTGTCACCACGGGCAAGCCTGCAGGTGACGATCTCCGCGAAGGCAAGCGGACCGTACTCATTGCCCTCGCGCTGGGCCAGGCATCAACCGCCGAATCGGCGTTTATCGATGCGAAGCTGGGCAGCCCTGACCTGGGCGACGCCGATGTGGCCGAGATCCGCCGAATCATCGAAGAGTCGGGGGCGCTTCAGGCCACTGAAGTGCTGATCAACGAATTTGGCGCCGCGGCGTATGACGCACTGGAACAGCTGCCGCTGGAAGAACTGCCCAAGACTGCCCTGCGGAAGCTGGCGGAAGCGACGGTCAGCCGCGCATCCTGACGTTGGCGCCCGTCTTGGCCACGTCCGCGGGCCCGGCGTTGTCCGGGCCCTTTGTGCTGCTTACCAGTTGTGCTGCTTACCAGGCCAGGGTCTGGGCCCGGCGCCTGATTTCCGTCTTGCGGCCTTCCCGCAATGCATCAATCGGCCGGCCGCGGAGCGACTCGTCGGGGGTAAACAGCCAGACGATGAGATCCTCGTCGGAATAGCCGGCGTCCGCCAGGACCACAATGGTCCCTTTGAGGCTGTCGACAACCTGGCCGTCCAGGATAAACGCGGCCGGAACTGAACGTATCCGGCGCTCCCCGACCCGCAGGGCCGCCAAAGCGCGTTCATCAATAAGGCCATGGACTCTCGTAATCGAAACGTCCAACAACTGCGCGACATCCGGCAGGGGCAGCCACTCGCCCACAAGGCTTTCTACGTTACTCACGGATCAAGGTTGCCACGGCCGGAGCCCTGCCGCCTAGTCGGGATTGGCCGCCACTGCCGCGAATCACGCGACACTCCATAAAACTCTTTATTCTGCGTGGGGCGGAATTCTTGTGCTATGCGAACTTTCGTGAGAGATTCACATAGATCACATTTGAAACATCAATAACTTAAGTAACACTAGTATCAATAGTCACATCGCATCTCCCGCCCACGGCAGTTGAAGAAGAGGATTCTTTCCATGACGACGTCCCGCTCGCCAAAGCAGCCCTCCAGGCAGAGCCTGCCCATGATTGCTGTCACCACAGCAGCGCTTCCTGCGGTTGTCCTGTCGTCGTTGGCCCTCGCCCAGCCTGCTGCCGCAGAGGCCCCTGCCCGCGCTATCCCGGCAACCCTTGCCGCCGCGATGAGCGCCCAGGCAGCCGGACCTAAGGCTGCCCTGATCCCGGCGGCCTCGGTTTCCACTACCATTCCGGCTGCCTTCCAGCCCATGCAGCCGGCGGCTCCCGCGGAATACACCATTGCCCGGGGCGACACCATCAGCGGAATCGCCGGCAAATTCGGGCTGGACACGTACGAGGTCCTTAAGCTCAACAACCTCCAGCCGAACACCATCATCTACCCAGGCCAGAAGATCAAGCTGTCGGGCACGGGTTCCGCCCCCGCCCCGGCTCCTGCGGCCCCTGCCGCGGCCGCTCCGGCCAACGCCGGAGGCAGCTACACCGTAAAGTCCGGCGATACGCTCGGCGCCATCGCGGCCCGGCACAATGCCAGCCTGTCGGACGTTTTCAGCTGGAATGGCCTGAACATGCGCTCCATCATCTACCCCGGCCAGAAGATCAAAGTCGGCGCAGGTGCTCCCGCAGCCCCGGCTGCACCGGCTTCGGCCGTACAGCCTTCTTCCGCTCCCGCAGCGCCTGCTCCCGCGCCTGCTCCGGCTGCGCCTGCTCCCGCTGCGCCTGCTCCCGGCGGTTCATACACGATCAAAGCCGGCGACACCCTGTCAGCGATCGCCTCCCGGCACGGCGTCAAGCTCTCGGACATTCTGGCGGCCAACCAGCTGAGCATGACTACTGTCATCTACCCCGGCAACAAGCTGGTCATTCCCGGTGCCTCCATTCAGCCCGCTTCGTCCACCCCGGCGGCCCCGGCGGCCCCCGCCGCCCCGCTGGTGCCGAGCTCCTTCCTGGGTTTCACCTACCCCGCTGCCGTTGTGAGCTCTGCCAACGAGAACAAGGCCTTGCTGAACGCCTCTCCCGTACCGTCCCGGGCCGAGATGCGCGCAATTGTGGCCGACACGGCACGCCAGATGGGCGTGGACCCCACCCTGGCCCTGGCCTTCGCGCACCAGGAGTCCGGCTTTAACCAGCGTGCGGTTTCACCTGCCAACGCGATCGGCACCATGCAGGTCATCCCGTCCTCCGGGCAGTGGGCCTCCGACCTCGTAGGGCGGAAGCTGAACCTGCTGGACCCCTACGACAACGCGACGGCCGGCGTGGCGATCATCAAACGGCTTATCGCCACCAGCAAGGACCTCGACACTGCAATTGCGGGTTACTACCAGGGCCAGTACTCTGTCAGCAAATACGGCATGTACGACGACACCAAGGCCTACGTAGCTGCTATCAAGGCGCACCAGAAGAACTTCGGCTAAAAAGCCACCGCGCCATTGTCCCCCAGGCCTGCTGAAGCCGGCCGAAGGGGGGTAACGATAAGGGTCCGGACCGCACGTCGGTTCGGACCCTTTTCCATGCGGGATTAGTATCGTAGGGTGCAGGAACAAGTGTCAGACCGTCTCGTTGGAACGCTGGTGGACAACCGCTACGCCGTCCGCTCCAAACTCGCGCGCGGCGGCATGTCCACCGTATATCTGGCAACGGACCTTCGGCTGGAACGCGATGTTGCCCTGAAGGTCCTTCATCCCCACCTCGCCACCGACGAGACGTTCCTGGACCGGCTGGGCCGCGAGGCGAAAGCCGCCGCGAAGCTGTCCCACGCCCATGTGGTGGGAGTCCTGGACCAGGGTAACGACGGCCAGACGGCCTATCTGGTCATGGAACACATCAAGGGTCACACGCTCCGGGACGTCATCAGATCCAAAGGTGCGCTGCCTCCCCGCCTGGCCCTTGCCCTGATTGATCCGGTAGTGCAGGGCCTCGGCGCGGCCCATGCCGCGGGGCTTATCCACCGGGATGTGAAACCCGAGAACGTCCTGATTGCCGACGACGGCCGGATCAAGATCGGCGACTTTGGACTGGCCCGGGCGGTAACGACGTCAACGAGCACCGGGACGCTGATCGGTACGGTGGGTTACCTCTCCCCCGAGCTTGTGCTGGGAAAGCAGGCTGACACCCGGAGTGATATCTATTCGGTGGGCATCATGCTCTATGAGATGCTGACCGGCCAGCAGCCGTACGACGGCGAGGTCCCCATCCAGGTTGCGTACAAGCACGTGAATGAAACGGTCGGTCCGCCGTCGGCCTTGGTGCCTGGCCTCGCCGCCGAGGTGGATGAACTCGTCCAGTGGTGCACCGCAAACGATCCCGAGAACCGCCCGGTGGACGGCAACGCCCTGCTGCAGGAACTCCGCCACATCCGGACCAACCTCACGGATGCCGAACTGGACCTCAGGCCGCCGGCCGCGACCCAAGAAGGCCAGCAGAACCAGACCGAGATCATCGACCGCACCAACAACCCCACCGCCGTGATGTCGTCCTTCTCCCGGCCGCAGCCACAGCACCCACCGCACGCTCCGCATGCCCTGTATCCGCCCGACGCCGACTACCGGCCAGGCGAACAGTTCCGGCCGGAAGCGCACCACGGGCCAGATGCTCAAGACGCCGTCCCGGCAGCGATCCCCCTCAGCAAACGCGCCCGCCGCAAGCTCGACAGGCAGGACGAGAAGGCAAGGTCCCGGGCTGCGGCGACCCCTGTCCGGAGTCTGCGGGAGGGGAACCCGCGGCGCCGCGGCGCCCTCTGGGTGGTGGTCCTGGTCATCATCGCGTTGCTTGCCACAGGAGCCGGCTGGTTCTTCGGCATGGGCCCCGGGTCGCCGGGCACCATTCCGGCGGTCGCCAACAAGTCAGTGGCCCAGGCCCAGCAACTGCTCAGCGAGGCGGGGTTCCAGTCGCGTACCAGCGACGTCTTTGACGACGATGTTCCGTCCGGCCTCGTTGTGGGCTCCGACCCGACTGCCGGAACGGAGACCCGGAAGTTCCAGCTCGTGTCCCTGTTTGTTTCCAAGGGGCCGCAACTGTTCGAACTCCCGAAACTGACCGGCGGAACGCTCGACGACGCTAAAAATGCACTGAACCAGGCCGAAATGGCGCTGGGTACCGTCACTGAACAATTTGATGAGGCCGTTGCCGCCGGCGTTGTGTTGGCCCAGGATCCCGCGGCAGGAACCCCGGCGCGCCATGGCACTCCGGTAGCCCTGTCCGTCTCCAAGGGCCCGCAGCCGATCCCCGTTCCGTCAGTCGTCGGGCTGGAGGAGGACGCCGCCGTCGACGCCATTAAGGCGGCCGGGCTCAAGGCCGATGTCGCGAAGGACAAAGTCAACGATCCCAAGGTGCCCAAGGGGTCGGTTGCCGCGCAGTCGCCTGCGACCGGCACCCTGACCAAGGGCGGCACGGTGACGCTGACCATTTCAGACGGACCCAGGCTCGTTGAAGTCCCCAGCTTCATCGGGAAACAAGCCAAGGAAGCCGAAGAAGCGCTGCGTGCGCTGGGCTTCGAGGTACGGGTGAACAATATCCTCGGCGGCTTCTTCGGCACGGTACGGGATCAGGACCCAGTGAAGAAAAAGGTGCCTGAAGGCTCCGTCGTCACCCTGACAGTGGTGTAGCCGGCGGCCTGCCGGCCACACCACCGGAGAAGTCGGACTCCGCGTGGAGCGCTCAGTGCTTGGCCAGTGCTCCGGCCACCAGGAACGCCATTTCCAGGGACTGCATGTGGTTCAGGCGCGGATCGCAGACCGACTCGTACTTGTCGAGGAACGCTTCCTGGTCCACCGGATCGGCACCGCCCAGGCATTCGGCGACGTCGTCGCCGGTCATCTCCACGTGGAGGCCACCGGGAACCGTGCCCAAAGCATGGTGGACTTCGAAGAACCCGCGTACTTCGTCAATGACGTCGTCGAAGTTCCGGGTCTTGTAGCCGTTGGGCGAGGTGACGGTGTTGCCGTGCATCGGATCGGTGACCCAGAGAACCTTGGCGCCGGAGGCGGTCACCTTCTCCACAATGGCGGGAAGCTTCTCGCGGATATTGCCCGCGCCCATACGCGTGATGAACGTCAGCCTGCCCGGCTCCCGCTCGGGATCCAGCCTGTCGATGAGGCGGAGGGCGTCGTCGCCGGTTGTCGACGGGCCCAGCTTCACGCCAATGGGGTTCCGGACGCGTGAGAGGAAGTCAACGTGCGCGTGGTCAAGCTCGCGGGTTCGCTCCCCGATCCAGAGGAAATGCGCCGAGGTGTCATACGGAAATCCGGTCCTCGAATCGATGCGGGTCAGTGCGCGCTCGTAGTCCAGCAGCAGGGCCTCGTGGCTGGCGAAGAATTCCACCCGCTTGAGTGCTTCGAAATCAGCCCCGCAGGAGGCCATGAACTTGATGGCGCGGTCGATGTCACGGGCCAGGGATTCGTAACGGGCGTGCGCCGGGTTTTCAGTGAAGCCCTTGTTCCACTGGTGCACGGAGCGCAGGTCCGCGAAGCCGCCCTGCGTGAAGGCCCTGATGAGGTTCAGCGTCGAGGCGGACGTGTGGTAGGCCTTGAGCATCCGGGCGGCGTCATGGCCACGGGACTCGGGAGTGAACTCGTAGCCGTTGACGATGTCGCCGCGGTACGCCGGGAGGGTCACGCCGTCGCGGGTCTCGTCGTTGGAAGAGCGGGGCTTGGCGAACTGGCCGGCCATTCGGCCCATCTTGATGACTGGCATCGCTGCGCCATAGGTGAGCACCACTGCCATCTGGAGGATGGTCTTGACCCGGGCGCTGATCTTGTCCGCTGTTGCCGCTTCAAAGGTCTCAGCACAGTCGCCACCTTGCAGCAGGAAGGCTTTGCCCTCCGCTGCAGCCGCCAGCCGTTCCCGGAGTATGTCCACTTCGCCGGCGAAAACCAGCGGCGGGAGCACGGAAAGCTCCCCGACAGACGCGTGGAAAACGTCCTTGTCCTGCCAGCTGGGCTGCTGGGAAACGGGAAGGTCACGCCAATCATCGAGGCCAGGATAATTGGCTGCTCCGCTCTGGGCGGTGCTGGACAGCGAAAAGGCAGGTTTTGCAGATAGCTCAGTCACTATCTAAGACTAATGTGCGCGGCTGGCTTCAGGACACCTGACCGTCACGCGTACCGAGAGCGGCGTCACAGTCAGCCGGCTGCGGGGTCCTTACCCTCGGCATCAGTGCCCTCAGCACCGCCGTCAGGATCGGCGCGTTTCGCGGTGCCGCCCCCAGCATCTGTGGCTGCTGCGCCCGTAAGGCGGAGCTTCACCACGGCAGCGTACTCGTCCACGTACTCCTGGCCGGAGAGCCGCATCAGCTCGAACATGATTTCGTCGGTGACCTTGCGCTGGACCAGCCGGTCCTCCGCCTGGTCTGCGTACTGGCTGAAATCCAAGGGCGCACCGAAAATCATGCCGATGCGCCGGATGTTCGGCATCCGCTTGCCAATGGGCTGAACCTTGTCCGTGCCGATCATGGCCACGGGAATCACGGGCACACCAGCCTGCAGGGCCAGCCTGGCGACGCCCACTTTGCCCCGGTAGAGGCGAGCGTCGGGGCTGCGGGTCCCTTCAGGGTAGATGCCCAGCAGTCCCCCGCTTGTCAGGACATCCATACCGGCGTTGAGCGAAACAGCCGATGCCGCGCCCCCGGACCTGTCCGTGGGCAGCTGGTTGGTGAGCCTGAAGAACATGGCCGTCAGCCTGCCTTTGATGCCGGTGCCGGTGAAGTACTCGGACTTCGCCAGGAAAACAACCGGCCTGCGGACCATCAGCGGCATAAAGATGGAGTCGGAGAAAGACAGGTGGTTTGAGGCGATAATTGCCGCGCCCTGCGCTGGAACATTGTCCAGACCCTTGACCCAGGGGCGGAAAAGGAGACGCAGCACCGGCCCCAGGAAGATCCTCTTCATGACCCAATAAAACACGTGACGAACCTCTCCGGAAGCCGGCCGGCCGGCCCTTCGTCGGGCCGGGCGGGCACTCCAGTGCAACCCTACTCTAGTGAGATTTGTCGAGAACAATGACACGATGGTGTTATGACAGAAAGCAGCATCGCGCCCCGGCCTGCCGCTTTCAGCTACCCCGGCCACGGACCCAATGCCACTACCGGGATTGCCATCTGCCATGGCTTTACCGGCAGCCCACTCAGCGTCCTGCCCTGGGCAGAGGACCTCGCCGCCCAAGGATTCGCCGTGTCGGTGCCGCTCCTGCCCGGCCACGGTACGGATTGGCGGCAGCTCGCCCGCTCGAACTGGCGTGACTGGTACGGGACTTTCGAATCGGCGTACCTGCAGCTGGGCGCCCGGACAGAGCAGTGTTTTGTGGCCGGCCTCTCGATGGGCGGCGCCATTGCGCTGCTGACTGCCGCCAGGCATCCCGTGGCTGGCGTCTCTTTGGTGAATCCCGGCCTCAGCTTCTACGACCGCCGCGTGCGGGTCATCGGAGTTCTCAAGTACTTCCAGCGCACCACGCTGCCCATTCAGGAGGAACAGCCGACGGCGGACGCCACCAATGACGGCGACTACTCACGGACTCCGTTGGCAGCCGTGCACGAGCTCAAGAAGCTTTTCGGCACAGCCACCCGCGGGCTACACCAGGTCACCGCCCCGGTGCAGGTATTCAAGTCCCAGTCGGACGTCGTGGTGCCGGCCACCTCACTCCTGATGTTGCGGCAACGTTTGGGCCCACGGCTGGTGGAGGTAGTGGACCTGCCCAACAGCGGTCACGTGGCCACCCTGGATGTTGATGCGCCCGAGATTTTTGCCCGTTCCAGCGCTTTCTTCCTTGCCAATACACCCAGCACTGCACCGTCAGCCCGAACCGCGGCCACACCTCACACCACCTCGGAGACTTCATGACCGGCGTACCGGACCACAGCCCTTTCAGCAGCACCGTCAACGGCGATGGAGCCCGGATCGGGGTGGTCCTCTCACACGGATTCACGGGCAGTCCGCACGGGCTGCGCGCGTGGGCACAGTCGCTTGCAGACGCCGGCTTCGCCGTACGCATGCCGCTACTACCCGGGCACGGCACCAGTTGGCAGGACCTTGCGCGCACGCGCTGGCCGCAGTGGCACGGCGCCCTCGACGACGCCTACCTGGAGTTGGACGCCCACTGCGACCACGTCTTCGTCGCCGGGCTGAGCATGGGCGGTGCCCTGGCCCTGAGAATTGCCGCGACCCGGCCCGTGGCCGGAGTGATCGTGGTGAACCCCGGAATGGTGATTGATGATCCCCGCGCTCCACTGGCCGGCATCCTGAAACTGGTCCTGAAGAGCACCCCGGCCATTGCCAACGACATCCTCAAGCCCGGGATGGACGAGGGCGCCTACCCGCGAACGCCCGTAGCCGCGGCCCACGAGCTGAACAAGATGTTCAAGGACACCATCCGGCTGCTCCCCCGCATCACCGCGCCTGTCCGGGTTTTCCGGTCCACCGTGGACCACGTGGTTTCAGACACGAGTGTGGCAGCGCTGCGCCGCGGCCTGACCAACGCTCCGCTGACACTGACCACCCTGGAGAACAGCTACCACGTGGCAACACTGGACAACGACGCCGAGGAGATCTTCCAGGGGTCCGCCGACTTCATCCGGGCGGTGGTTGCCGGCACGGCAGCAGCCCAGGTCCAGGAGGGCACCGTCCATGAATAGGCCCGACTCCGGCTCGCCGGACCAGAGCGCAAACCAGGACGATGCTGTGTGGCTGGACCTTGTGGCCCGGCTCGAAGAGAAACCTGCCACCCCTACCGGCACAGCGGACGCCTCCCCGGGCCCTGACGCCACGGGCATTGACCCTGAAACTCCTGGTCCGGGCGGCCCGGAGGCCGTGGCCGGGTCCGGCAGGTCCGCGACGTTCCGCGACTTTGATCCGCTGGGTCTGGCGGGAACAGCCCCCACTGAACTGTCCGCAGCCGAACGGCAGGCGGCGACGCCGGGCGCCGGAGACGGCGGGCAGGTCGACGCCGGCGAGGGGACCGGCGAGGGGACCGGCGGTGACGGCCAGGGCGGCACCGCCGCCTTCGGCCCGCGTGACTATGCCGCGGAGGACGACGCCGGGGACTTCGTTCCGGAGGAACCGCCAAGCCTTGCCGGGACGGATCCCCTGACCATGCTTGCCTGGCTTGGCGCAATTGGTGCGCCCATTGCCTTGCTGCTGGCCGTCATGTTCTGGCGGTCCGCGCCGCTGCTGGCGATTGTGGGCATGGTGGCGGTGTTCATCCTTGCCGTGGTTTACCTCATCATGAAGCTGCCCCAGGAAAAAGACGAGAACGACGACGGCGCCCGCGTCTGAAGTGCGTCCGTCACCGCATGCGGCTGCTGACGCGGGACAGGTCGGCTGCGCCGATAAGACCAGCGTTGGGTCCGAGCGCTGCCAGCTCGATGCCGGCCGCCGGACGGAAGCCGCGGCCGGTAAGGTTCCGCGCGAATGCTTTACGGGCAGGCTCCACCAGCAGGTCCCCTGCCGAGCAGAGCCCCCCGCCGATCACAAACAGCCCCGGATCCAATGAGGCCGCGAGGTTCGCCAATCCCAGGCCCAGCCATTCGCCCACTTCATCCAGGAGTTCGCGGCAGGCCGCATCACCGGCGAGTGCCAGCTCGGTAACAATCGCCCCGGTGATCTGCTCCGCGTCACCGCCGACGGTGGCCAGCAGTTCCTGCGCTACCGGCGAATTGGCGCGCGCCAGAATCCTCGCTTCCCGGCCCAGGGCGTTGCCCGACGCGTACTGCTCCCAGCAGCCCCGGTTGCCGCACTCGCAACGCTGCCCTCCGGGCATGATGATCTGGTGGCCGAATTCGCCGGCTACACCAAACCGGCCGCGCTCCACCCGCCCGTCCATCACCATGGCACCGCCGATGCCGGTCCCGAGGGTGATGCACACCAGCCTGTCCTCGCCCTGGCCCGCACCAAAGCGCCATTCCGCCCAGGCCGCGGCGTCGGCGTCGTTCGTCAGCAGCACAGGCCGGCGCAGCAGGCGCTGCAGGTTTGCGCGCAACGGCTCGTTGCGCCAGGCGAGGTGCGGACTGAAAAGCACGGTTCCGCCGTCCAGATCCATCCAGCCGGCCGCGCCGATGCCTACTGACCAGACCCTGTGCCCGGCTCCGAGTTCGTCCACGAGCTCTACGATGACCTGCTCTACCGCACGCGGGTCGCTGCCGGGGGTGGACCGCCGGGCCTCGCTCAGGATCCTTCCGTCGGCGTCCACCACGCCGGCGGCGACCTTGGTGCCGCCGATATCGATGCCGATTGCCAGCCCCTTGCGCCCGAGCCGCAGGTGCTCGCGGAACGATTCCACCTGCCGGGGCCGGGCCCTCAAGGCGAGCGGCCGCCGCCGCCAGGGAGCCGGACGTCGGGGCGGAGCGGCTGGCTCGCCGGGGGGCGTTTCGTACATAGTGCTTCATTCTAGGGCGCACCGGGCGGGCAGCGCCGGAGGCCGGGCCCATGGCTTCCCCACTCCTCTTTGACTCATATGTTACTGGCCAGTAGGTTTGTTTCTGCACGGCCAAGTTGCAGGCGTATTAGTCTTTAGGCATACCCTGTGCGGGTCTATGGATATCAAAGGAGCTATAGTGCGCGAATTCAGTGTTCCGCCCCTGGTTGTTGTCCCACCGGAAACCAACATCACCGATCTCTTGCTTCGGCAGGCAGCCAAGCCCAGCAACCCGGCGCTCTTCTCGCGGCTGGACTCCGTAGGCGCCTGGCGGGACGTCACCGCCACAGACTTCCTGGCGGACGTCTCAGCCCTTGCGAAGGGCCTGATGGCCAGCGGCGTGGGAGCCGGCGACCGGGTGGGCATCATGTCCCGCACCCGCTACGAGTGGGCCCTCATCGACTTCGCCATCTGGTTCGCCGGTGCCGTCTCAGTGCCCATCTACGAGACCTCATCGCCGTCGCAGGTTGCCTGGAACCTCGGTGACTCCGGTGCAGTGGCCGCCTTCGGCGAGGCTGCCCACCACGAGGACATCATCCGGCAGGCAGCCACCTCGGAAGGCCTCACCGCCCTCCAGCACGTCTGGCAGCTCGAAGGCGGCGGACTGGACGCCGTCCGTGAGGCCGGCCGGGACGTCAGCGACGCCGACCTTGAGGCCCGCCGCTCATCGGCGCGGCTCAGTGACGTTGCCACCCTGATCTACACCTCCGGCACCACCGGCCGGCCCAAGGGCTGCGAGCTGACCCACGGCAACTTCGTTGAGCTGTCCGACAACGCCCTGGCACTGCTCGGCGACGTGGTCAACGAGCAGGCAAAAACCATCATGTTCCTGCCTTTGGCGCACGTCTTTGCCCGGTTCATTTCGGTGCTGGCCGTTGCCGCCGGGGCCACCGTGGCGCACACCCCCGACATCAAGAACCTGCTGGCTGACCTGCAGAGCTATCAGCCCACGTTCATCCTGGCCGTGCCGCGCGTCTTCGAAAAGGTGTACAACTCGGCCCTGACAAAGGCAGAGGACGGCGGCAAGGGTGCCATCTTCCACAAGGCCACGGAGACCGCCATCGCGTTCTCCAAAGCCCGCCAGGCCGGGCACGTTGGCCTGGGGCTGAAACTCAAGCACACCGTGTTCGACAAACTCGTTTACGGCAAGCTGCGCGCTGCGATGGGCGGGAACGTGGCCCATGCTGTGTCCGGCGGCGGTCCGCTCGGCGAACGGCTGGGCCACTTCTTCCAGGGCATCGGCCTGCAGATCCTCGAAGGGTATGGCCTGACCGAGACCACCGCCCCGATTTCCGTCAACACGCCGGCCCTGATCAAGATCGGTTCCGTGGGGAAGCCCCTGCCGGGCAACTCCGTCAGGATCGCCGAAGACGGCGAGATCCTGGCCAAGGGCGTCTGTGTGATGCGCGGCTACTACAAGCGCGATGACCTGATGGCGGATACGTTTGCCGATGACTGGTTCCGCACCGGCGACATCGGACGGCTCGACGAGAGCGGCTTCCTGTGGATCACCGGCCGCAAGAAGGAAATCATTGTCACGGCCGGCGGTAAGAACGTGGTTCCGGCCCTGCTGGAGGACCAGATCCGGGCGGATGCGCTGGTCTCCCAGGTCCTGGTGGTGGGAGACAACCGGCCGTTCATCGGCGCCCTGGTGACCCTGGACCAAGAGGCCCTGCCGGGCTGGCTCCAGCGGCACGGGCTGCCGGCCACCACCACGCTCGACGAAGCCGTCGAGAACCCGGTGGTCAAGGCCGCCGTGCAGGACCTGATCACGCATGCCAACGCCTCGGTGTCGCAGGCGGAAGCCATCAAGTCATTCCGGATCGTCGCTTCGGACTTCACGGAAGCTTCCGGCCACCTGACGCCGTCCATGAAGGTGAAGCGGGCCCAGGTGATGAAGGACTTCGAGACAGTCATCGAGGAAATGTACGGCGCGCCGCGCGGCTAAGCGGCAACGCAAAACAAAGGGCCCTCCCGGCGGAAGCAATCTTCCAAGCCGGGAGGGCCCTTCGCTTTTGTGCCTGTTCCTGGACTGCCTAGCCCTGCTCGACGACCAGGAGGAGGTCCCCGCCCTGGACCTGCTCCACCGCTGAAATGGCGAGCCGCGAGACTTTGCCTGCCACCGGCGTCGTAATGGAGGCTTCCATCTTCATCGCTTCGATGGTGGCCACCGTGTCACCGGCGTTGACCGTGTCGCCGGCCTTGACGGTCACGGTGACGGCGCCGGCGAACGGCGCGGCGACGTGGCCCGGCTGGGCCGGATCTGCCTTCTCGGCGGCCTTGACGTTGCTCACCACGGAGCGGTCACGGACCACAACGGGGCGGGACTGGCCGTTCAGGGTGCACATGACCGTCCGCATGCCTTTTTCATCGGGCTCGGAAACGGCTTCCAGCGAGGCGATCAGCCGGACACCCTTCTCCAGCTGGATCTCGTGCTCGGCGCCGCGCTGAAGGCCATAAAGGTAGTCGCGGGTGTCGAGGACGGAAATGTTGCCGTACGTCTCCACACTCTTGAGGTAATCCTTGGTGGGGCCCTCGAAGAGCAGGCGGTTCAGCGTGCTCTGGCGGGTCTTGGAATCACCCTGGAGCGCGGCGCTGTCCTCGGGGCTGAGGTCAACGTCGCGGACCTTGATGCTGCGGCCCTGGAGCGCCTTGGTGCGGAAAGGCTCCGGCCATCCTCCGGGCGGGTCGCCAAGTTCGCCGGACAGGAAGCCGATGACGGAGTCCGGGATGTCGTAGTTCTGCGGGTTTTCGTTGAAGTCCGCCGGATCTGCGTTGAGGCCCACGAGGTGCAGGGCGAGGTCGCCCACCACCTTGGACGACGGCGTGACCTTCACCAGGCGGCCCAGGATCCGGTCCGCCGCGGTGTACATGTCCTCGATCGCCTCGAAGCGCTCCCCCAGACCCAGCGCCATGGCCTGCTGGCGCAGGTTGGAGAGCTGGCCGCCCGGGATTTCGTGCTTGTAGACCCGGCCGGTGGGGCCCGGCAGGCCTGATTCGAACGGCGCGTAGACACGGCGCACGGCCTCCCAGTACGGCTCCAGCGAGCTGACCGCGTCCAGGCTCAGGCCGGTGTCCCGGGGGGTGTGGGCCAGTGCCGCCACGAGAGCGGAGGCAGAGACCTGGCTGGTGGTCCCGGCCAGCGAGGCGGATGCGACGTCGACAGCATCCACGCCGGCGTCAACTGCAGCCAGCAGGGTGGCCAGCTGGCCACCGGCCGTGTCATGCGTGTGGAGGTGGACCGGGACGTCGAAGCGTTCGCGCAGTGCGGCCACGAGCTTGGCGGCCGCTGCCGGGCGGAGCAGCCCGGCCATGTCCTTGATGGCCAGGATGTGCGCGCCGGCGTCCACAATCCGCTGGGCCAGTTCCAGGTAGTACTCCAGCGTGTAGAGCTTCTCGTCCGGGTTCAGCATGTCGCCGGTGTAGCACAGGGCTACTTCGGCCACTGCGGTGCCGGTGGCACGGACGGCGCGGATGGCGGGGGCCATCTGGTTCACGTCGTTCAGGGCATCGAAGATGCGGAAAATGTCGATACCGGTGGCGGCGGCCTCGTTGACGAACGCCACTGTCACCTCTTCCGGGTACGGTGTGTAGCCCACCGTGTTCCGGCCGCGCAGCAGCATCTGCAGGCAGACGTTGGGCAGCGCCTTCCGCAGGGCGGCCAGGCGGTCCCAGGGGTCCTCGCCGAGGAAGCGCAGAGCAACATCGTAGGTTGCGCCGCCCCAGGCCTCCACGGACAGGAGTTCCGGCAGGAGGGCTGTGACCGCGGGACCGGCGGCCACGAGGTCGCGGGTGCGAACGCGGGTGGCCAGCAGGGACTGGTGGGCGTCGCGGAAGGTGGTGTCGGTGACCGCCACGGCGGTCTGCTCACGCAGGGCCTTGGCGAAACCTTCCGGGCCAAGCTCCAGGAGGCGCTGGCGCGATCCCGGCGCTGCCTGCTGGTCCCCGACGGCGGGGAGTTTGGCGGCCGGATCCGAGTGCACTTTCAGCTCGCCGTTCGGCTTGTTGACCGTGACTTCGGCCAGCCAGGTCAGGAGCTTGGTGCCGCGGTCGGCGGAGACCCGGGCCTTCAGCAGCTGGGGGCGCTCGTCGATGAAATTGGTGGCGACGTTGCCGGCAATGAAGTCGGCGTCGTCGAGCACGGCCTGGAGGAAGGAAATGTTGGTGGACACGCCACGGATGCGGAACTCCGCGAGGGCCCGGCGTGCGCGGGCCACGGCGGCCGGGTAGTCGCGGCCGCGGCAGCTCAGCTTCACGAGCATCGAGTCGAAGTGCGGGCTGATTTCGGCACCCGAGTACACGGTGCCGCCGTCGAGCCTTACACCGGCGCCGCCGGCAGAGCGGTAGCCGGTGATCTTCCCGACGTCGGGACGGAACCCGTTGGCCGGGTCCTCGGTGGTGATGCGGCACTGCAGCGCTGCGCCCTTGAGCTGGACCGTCTCCTGGGAGAGGCCCAAGTCCGCGAGGGTCTCGCCGGAAGCGATCCGAAGCTGTGCCTGCACCAGGTCAACGTCCGTCACTTCCTCGGTGACGGTGTGTTCGACCTGGATGCGGGGGTTCATTTCGATGAAGACGTGCTGGCCGGCGCGTTCGCCGACGGTGTCCACCAGGAACTCCACGGTTCCGGCGTTGACGTAGTTCAGGGCCTTGGCGAACTTCACCGCGTCACGGTAAAGGGCCTGGCGGATGCCTTCGTCCAGGTTGGGCGCGGGGGCGATCTCAATGACCTTCTGGTGACGGCGCTGGATGGAGCAGTCACGTTCGAAGAGGTGGATGACGTTACCCTCGGCGTCGGCCAGGATCTGCACCTCGATGTGGCGCGGGCGGAGTACTGCCTGCTCCAGGAACATGGTGGGGTCACCGAATGCCGCATCGGCTTCGCGCATGGCGGCCTGCAGGGCCTCGGGAAGGGCTTCCCTCGTGTCGACGCGGCGCATGCCACGTCCGCCGCCGCCGGCGACGGCCTTGGCGAAGATGGGGAAACCGATCTCGTCGGCTGCCGCGATCAGCTCATCCATGTCCTTCGAGGGTTCACTCGATTTCAGGACAGGAACACCGGCCTCACGGGCAGCCTTCAGTGCTGCCACCTTGTTGCCGGCCAGCTCAAGCACCTCAGCCGGGGGGCCAACGAAAGTGATGCCGGCTTCCTGGGCGGCGCGGGCCAGATCGGGGTTTTCCGAAAGGAAGCCGTAGCCGGGGTAGATGGCGTCGGCGCCGGATTCCTTGGCGACACGGACCACCTCGGCAACATCCAGGTAGGCCCGGACGGGATGCCCCACTTCGCCGATCAGATATGCCTCATCGGCCTTCTGGCGGTGGATCGAGTTTCGGTCCTCATTGGGGAAGACAGCAACGGTCTTGGCGCCCAGCTCGTAGCTGGCACGGAAGGCCCTGATCGCGATTTCGCCGCGGTTGGCCACCAGAATCTTGGAAAACATAATTCTCCTGCATCATTGCGGGTGTATCGGTAAGTCGTCACAGTGTCTAAGACCCGCGCTTAGAAATACAAATCATTGTGGCCACAGTCACAGAAGCTTCCGTCATGTCCCGCGTGCATCGACAGAGGCTGGCAGAACCGGCCACCCAAACCATCGCCGTGCCATGCCGCGTCCCCATAAGACGGGATTCACCGGCGCAGCCACATATGATGAGTAAGGCGGCTTGAGCCGCCGGCTTCGGCAGCGCCGGAGCAAACATTACCCCCAACACGGCAGCCGGCGTTAGGTTTTGGTCTCACAAGTGCAAGTAGTCAGCATCAGCAGCCTCAAGGGCGGAGTCGGCAAGACGTCCGTCACCACAGGATTGGCGTCTGCGGCGCTTGCCGCGGGCATCCCCACACTGGTGGTGGACCTCGATCCCCATGCGGACGCGACCACTGCCCTGGGCGTCCAGGCCGGCGACCAGCTGGACATCGGCAGGATGCTCAAGAGCCCCCGCCGGGCCAAGCTCGCGGACAATGTCGCGGGCAGCTCGTGGACGGCACGGGCGCATACCAACGGGTCCGGACCGGCCGTCCTGGATGTCGCCGTGGGTTCGGCGTACACCGGCATCTACGACCGCCCCGACCTTGGCCGCCGGGACCTCCGCAGGCTTTCCGCGGTCCTGGCTGGCGCCGACCGCTACGAGCTGGTCCTCATTGACTGCCCGCCGTCGCTGAACGGGCTGACCCGGATGGCCTGGTCCGCGAGTGACAAAGTGGCGCTCGTGGCCGAGCCGGGACTTTTCTCGGTGGCGGGAACGGAACGGACCATGCGCGCCATCCAGCTGTTCAAGCAGGAATTTGCGCCGAACCTTTCCCCCGCAGGCATTGTGGCCAACCGCGTTCGCACGGGCTCCTCCGAACACACTTACCGGCTCGCGGAAATGGAATCGATGTTCGGTGACCTGCTGCTGAGCCCACGCATCCCGGAACAGGCGAACTGGCAGCAGATCCAGGGCGCGGCCCACCCGGTGCACCACTGGCCCGGCGAATCCGCGAAGACATCCGCTGCGCTGTTCGACGCCCTCCTGGTCAACCTCCTGGCGACCGGAAGCGGCCTGCGAAACCGAACCCAGCGTTAACCCCTTGGCCGCAGCCCCGCTGCAGCCAAAGGTTCCGCGGACAACATGAAGAGGCCACCCCCGCCGGGGGTGGCCTCTTCTTGTTGGTGTTGTGTAGGCCTGTTGTCAGCCGATCTTGCGGGCAGCGCGCCGCTTGCTCAGCTCGTCGTCGGGAAAGGGCTGTTCGGCGGCGTGTTCGCTCGGCAGGGAAGCCAGGCTGCCCTCGACTTCGCGCCAGACCCGGCCCACGGCGATGCCGAAAACGCCTTGGCCACCCTGGACAAGATCGATTACCTCGTCTGCGGAGGTGCATTCGTAGACGCTCGCGCCGTCGCTCATGAGCGTGATCTGTGCCAGATCCTCAACGCCGCGTTCGCGCAGGTGTTCCACTGCCGTGCGGATCTGCTGAAGGGAAACCCCGGTGTCCAGAAGCCGCTTGACTACCTTGAGGACGAGAATGTCCCGGAAGCCATAGAGTCGCTGCGAGCCGGAGCCTGCGGCACCGCGGACTGCGGGCTCAACCAGCCCGGTGCGTGCCCAGTAGTCCAGCTGGCGGTACGTGATGCCGGCCGCCTTGCAGGCCGTGGGGCCGCGGTAGCCGGCGTCCTCGTCCAGGACGGGAAGGTCTTCGGTAAACAGGAGGCCCTGGGCACCGCTCGCGGGCACAGCCACACCAGCCGTTGTGGGCTGCTTCAGGCCGCCTGCTTCGCCTTTGGGACTCACCTGGATCCTCCTTGTCATAAGCTCCCGGGGACCACTGCATCAGCCGGTGCACACATGAAGTTCATGCATGTAATTTCGCGGGGGTCGTACTTTTACAGTGTGACCTGCGCGGCTGCTGTAAGCAATGGGAGCTTGATACCTTCGACGTTAGGCCCGCTGTGCCCCAAGGTCAAAGATCTAGGCCGCTTGGCGCAGGCGTGTCGGAACTTTCAGGCTCAACTTTAACCTTAACGTGACCTCAGCCGTCGAAGTCCTCGGGCTCCACATCGTCCAGAAACTCACGGAACCGCCGCAGTTCGCGCTCCTCGTCCACGGTGGGGCCCGGGTCAGTGTCCTCCCCCTCGTCATGCTCGGTAATACGGACTCCGGCTTCATCCATTACCGAGTCGGCACACCAGATGCGGCATTTGGCCCGCAACGCGATCGCGAGGGCGTCCGATGCCCGCGAGCTGACGGTGGTGCCGTTCTCGAACTGGAGCTGGCCATAAAAGATATTGTCCTCAACCGCCACAATGTTGACGCTGACAACCGAATGGCCCAGGGACTCCACCACGTCCACCAGGAGGTCGTGGGTCATCGGGCGCGGAGGCACTACCCCTTGCTGGGCCAGGGCGATGGCACTTGCCTCTGGAGTCCCGATCCAGATGGGCACGTGCCGTTCGCCGTGGATCTCGCGCAGCAGGACGAGCGGCTGGTTGGACGGCAGTTCGATACGAACGCCTACGATCTCCACTTCGATCATCAGATGTCCATACGTGAGATGCGGTCCTGGACCAGTGCCCGGTGCAGGACCAGGCAGAGGTCGCTGATTTCGCGGGCCGCTTCAGCAGCCCGCGCCTGTGACGCGGAATCACGCCGGGACGCGAGCGGAGCAACTGCACGCTCCACGAGTCCGAATTCACGTTCCGCGGCGGCCTGGAACGGCCGCAGGTGGCGTGGCTCAAGGCCGTGGCTCTCCAGTTGCACGCAGGCACGGGCCACCTGGAGGGCGTGCTCGTCGAACTTGCCGTTGCTGTGGCTGATCAGCCCGAAGCTCAGCAGCGATTGGAGCAACGGAATGCTGGCCCCGGATTCGGTCCGCAGCTGTTCCTCGGTGAATTTCCGGCCGCGGTTCTGAAGCTCCACGGCCAGTTCATCTGAAACGATCCGCGGCGAAACCACGACGCCGGGCGGCAGGTTCTCGGGCCGCTCTCCCCTGTCGATCGCATCAAGGTAGTCCTTGATGACTTTCAGCGGAAGGTACTGGTCCCGCTGCAGTGCCAGCACAAAACGGAGACGTTCGACGTCACTGTCCGAGTACTGCCGGTATCCGGCCGGAGTGCGGCGCGGATTAATCAGTCCCTTTTCCTCGAGGAACCTGATTTTCGACGCGGTCATACCCGGAAAGTCGCCGCTGAGTTGCGCGAGGACTTCCCCGATGTTCAAAACTTGGGGCCCCCGGCGTTCCGGTTGTGCCATTGCCACAGGCAAGTGTCCCGGGATCAGGCGCGGCCTGCTGCGCGGGCAGGGCTCAGGTAGAAGGTGAGTCGGAACTTGCCGATCTGGACTTCGTTCCCGGACTTCAGCTCAACACTGTCCACGCGGTCGTGGTTGACGTAAGTGCCGTTGAGGCTGCCGGTATCCACCACTTCAAAGCTCCGTTCAGTGCGGCGGAACTCGACATGGCGCCGCGAGACGGTGACGTCATCAAGGAAGATATCGGCGTCAGGATGACGGCCGGCCGTGGTGGTATCCGTGTCAAGCAGGAAGCGGGCACCCGCGTTCGGGCCGCTGTGGGCCACCAGGAGCGCGGAACCGGCCGGCAGCGCCTCCACGGATGAACGCTCGTCTGTGGACAGCTTGGGGGCGATGGTGGGTTCGTCGGAGACGGGGGTGAGATGGATCGAGGTGGTCTCCGAAGCCCTGGCCGCACCTGTGCCGTACTCGCCTTCGGCAGGGTCCTGTTCGTGGCCAACCATGGATTCCTCCTCTTTCGCTGCAGCTCTCACGCCTGCAATCAACTTTTGCCCTGACGGATCCGCCTCGCGGATCCGATGCCGGGCCCCGATCCGGCCACTGACGTGCGAAGACGCCCGTTGGCCGGACCGGATGAACCCGTTAGCTTCAGCCTACCTGCTGTTCGTACTCGGATGCACTGAGCAAGGATTCCACAGCGTCCGCTTCTGCCAGCCGGATCTCGATCAGCCAGCCGTCACCGTACGGATCGGAGTTGATCAAGGCCGAATCGGTATCGAGGGATTCGTTGCGTGCCACGACTTCGCCGCTGACCGGAGCATAGATGTCGCTGACGCTCTTGGTGGATTCGACTTCGCCCACGACTTCGTTTGCGGTGACTTTGGTGCCGGCTTCCGGCATCTGGGCATAGACAACATCTCCGAGTGCGTCCTGCGCGAAGTCGGTGATGCCCACCCGGACCACGCCGTCGGCGCTCGGTACGGATACCCACTCGTGCTCGGCGGTGTAGGACAGGTCTTCGGGAATGTTGCTCATCAGGGGCCTTTCATCGGGTCAATCACCAATGTCAACGGGGCCTGGAAAACAAGCCGCCGCTGAAAGTATAGGCACAACTCCACGGGCGTTCGAGGAGGATTCTGACATGATGAGTCGCATGAGAACACACTCACAGGAATCGCCCGCGAAAAAGGCGAACTGGGCTGCGCGGATCATCCTCGTTGCGGTGGGGCTCGTGGTCATCGCTATCGCTTACTTTGCCTTGGCGGCCATCCTCCCGGTCTGGTGGGCGAATGTTATCCGCAACCAGGTCCAGGGCAATCTTGGGGCGGGCATCCTGGTGGGGATGTTTTACGGGTTCGTTTTCACGTTCGTCCCCCTCTTGGTGGCCTGGCAGGCCACACGCAAATCCGTGAGCTGGCCCTGGAAGCTGACCATCCTCGTCGCCGCTGTGGCCCTCGCGTCCCCGAATCTGCTGACCGCCGGGATCATGTTCGGCAGCTCGCAGGCCGCCCATAACGGACAGCGGATCCTTGGCACGGAGGCAACCTGGTTCCCGCTGTGGACACAGATCTCAGCCCTCGCAGCCGCCGTCATTTTCGTGGTTGGCGTGATCCTATGGAGAGTCTGGCGGCAGCGCGGCAAAAAGATGAAGGTGCTCAAGAAGGCAGGTGCCGAGCGTTCCCTGGCTGCGAAGGCAGCCACGGACTCCGCCGCCGGCTCACCTGTTCCTGAGGCGCCGGCCGCACCGGACAGCCAGGCTGACCGCAGGTAAACCATGCCGGAGCTTCCCGAGGTTGCAGGCCTGGCCGGTTTCCTGGATGAGCACCTGCGCGGAGCGGTGGTGCGGAAGGTCCAGATCGTTTCCTTTGCCGTGCTGAAGACAGCGGATCCGCCGTTCACAGCGCTGGAGGGCTGCACCGTCGCCGGCGTGCGGCGGTTCGGAAAGTTTGTCAGCATTGACACCGACGGGCCCTCGTTTGTCTTCCATCTCGCCCGGGCTGGCTGGGTCCGTTTCACGGACTCCCCCACGGATACCCAGCTCCGGATGGGTAAGGGCCACATCGCCATGCGCCTGGCGTTCACCGGGCCGGACGGTGCCCCTGGCATGGATCTCACCGAGGCAGGGACCAAAAAGAGCCTTGCGGTGTACGTGGTGCGCGACCCCCAGGATGTGCCGGGCGTCGCGGCGCTCGGGCCGGACCCGTTCAGCGCAGCGTTCGACGCCGACATGCTGGCGGAAATTCTCGGCTCCACTTCCCAGCAGATCAAGGGCGTCCTACGGAGCCAGAGCGTGATCGCGGGGATCGGGAACGCCTACAGCGACGAGATCCTGCATGCTGCGAGGATCTCCCCCTTTGCCACCGCCAAGTCCTTGGACCGTGGCACGGTGCAGGTGCTTTATGACGCCATCCACAGCGTGCTCGGAACAGCCCTGGCCGAAGCCGAGGGCAAGCCGCCCAGCGAGCTCAAGGACGTCAAACGCAGCCACATGCGGGTCCATGCCCGCACCGGCGAGGCTTGCCCCGTGTGTGGTGACACGGTCCGGGAGGTGTCTTTCGCGGATACTTCCCTGCAGTACTGTCCCACGTGCCAGACCAAGGGAAAGATCCTGGCGGACCGTCGGACATCGAAGTTCCTGAAATAGGCCAGGCCGCGAAACATCCGAAAAGGACGGCACAAAACAGAAGCGTCCCGGAGAAAATTCTCCGGGACGCTTCTGTTTTGGTCGGGCTGACAGGATTTGAACCTGCGACCCCTTGACCCCCAGTCAAGTGCGCTACCAAGCTGCGCTACAGCCCGTTAGTTCCGCCGTTCTCCGCTGCGTTTACTCCTGATGTTAGCCAGGATTTCAACTCAGCAGTCCGGCCGAACCACCTTGAAAAGCTTACACGATTCCGGAGGGTGCAAGTGACACTTTGCCGCCTGCACGCCCCCGGTGTGTCCTAATTAACGCTTCTTGCCACGCTTTTCGCGGACGCGCATGTTGACCTCGATGGGCGTGCCCTCGAAACCGAACGTTTCGCGGAGCCTGCGGGTGATGAACCGGCGGTAGCCCGGGTCGAGGAACCCGGTGGTGAACAGCACAAACTTCGGCGGCCGGCTGGACGCCTGTGTGCCGTACAGGATACGCGGCTGCTTGCCGCCGCGGACCGGGTGCGGGTGCGCCGCCACAAGCTCGCCGAGGAAGGCATTGAGCTTGCCGGTGGGGATGCGCCGGTCCCAGTTCTCCAGGGCCAGGTCCAGGGCGGGGACCAGGCGGTCCTTGTGCCAGCCGGTCAGCGCGGAAATGTTGACCCGGGGCGCCCAGGCCACGTGGGCCAGGTCCTGTTCGATTTCGCGCTCCAGGTAGGTGCGGCGTTCGTCGTCGAGCAGGTCCCATTTGTTGAAGGCCAGCACCAGGGCGCGGCCCGACTCGATGGCCAGCTGCAGGATGCGGACGTCCTGCTCGCTGAGGACTTCATCAACGGCGAGAAGAACGACGGCGACCTCCGCCTTCTCGAGCGCGGCCTGCGTTCTGAGGGAGGCGTAGTAGTCGGCGCCCTGCGCCATGTGCTGGCGGCGGCGGATGCCCGCCGTGTCCACAAAGCGCCAGGTGCGGTCGCCGAGTTCGATGAACTCATCCACCGGATCACGCGTGGTGCCGGCGGTGTTGTCCACTACCACACGCTCGGAGCCTGCCAGCTTGTTCAGCAGTGATGACTTGCCCACGTTCGGGCGGCCGATCAGTGCGATGCGGCGGGGTCCGCCCGAGCGTTCCAGGCCCTCAATCGTGGAGAACTCCGGCAGCGTGTCCATCACGTGGTCCAGGAGGTCGGCAACGCCGCGTCCGTGCAGGGCGGAAACGGGGTAAGGCTCGCCGAAGCCGAGGCCCCACAGGGTGGCGGAGTCCGCTTCCTGCGCGAAGTCGTCCACCTTGTTGGCCACCATGATGACCGGCTTCTTGCTGCGGCGGAGCATCTTCATAACGCCCTCGTCCGTCGCGGTGGCGCCCACCGCGGAGTCGACGACGAAGAGCACGGCGTCGGCCATTTCCACGGCCATTTCCGCCTGTTCGGCCACCCGGGCGTGGATGCCGCGGGCATCGTGCTCCCAGCCGCCGGTGTCCACCAACGTGAAGTTGCGCCCGTTCCAGTGTGCCGAGTACATCACCCGGTCCCGCGTTACGCCGGGGGTATCCTCGACCACGGCTTCGCGGCGGCCCAGGATACGGTTCACAAGGGTGGATTTGCCCACGTTGGGACGGCCGATGATGGCAAGCACGGGATCGAGCTTGACCGGTCCGTCAAAGTCCTCGTCGTCGTAGTTCCCGCTCAGCAGGGCGGCGTCTTCCTCGTCGAGCTCGTAGTCGTCCAAGCCGGCGCGGAGCGACGCGGCACGCATCTCCGCTTCGTCGTCGTCGATGGCGGCCAGCCGCTCGGCTACCTGGTCCGTGCCGGTGGGCGTGTATTCATCTTCGCCGGCGCCGGAGTGGCTGGAGGTTTGAGTCGTATCGCTCATTGCACTTTCCTTAGTGGTCATCTGCCGGCGTCCCGGCTACTGCTGTGAAGTTCGTGCGGAAATCCGCGTGGGGCAAAGGCTGCCCACTGTGTTGGATGGTCTCCTGGACGTGCCCCGCAAGCGCAGCGCGGATTTCCATTCCCGCCCTGTCCATTGAAGCACGGCCCGTTTCGCCGGGGTTGCGGCTGAGGGTCAGTGCGTTGCCGAAGCTGACGTGGAACCGCCGCCCCGGCCTGGGTACGGTGTCGAGGTGTTCGTTGCCCGTCCGGGTGCCGAGGATGGCCACGGGAACCACGGGGGCGCCCGAGTTAAGCGCCAGCCAGGCCACCCCGTTGTTGATGCCTGTTGCCTGGCCGCTCCCCCGGGTTCCTTCCGGAAGAATCCCGATGCACCGGCCGGCGTCGAGCATGTTCTTGCCCAGCAGCAGCGCAGCCCGGTCCCCGGAGCGGTCAACCGGCAGCTGGCCGGAGGCCCGAAGGACCCCACCCAGCAAGCCCTTGAACATCTCCTTCTTGACCAGGATGTGCATGGGACGCGGCGACGCGCCGAACATCACCGGCCCGTCCAGGAAACTGATGTGGTTGCCGGCAAAAATCACCGGCCCGCCTGTAGGCACGTGGTCCCGGCCAGTGACGGACGTCCGGTACACCACGTGGTCCAGGAGCCAGCCGACGGGCCGGCTCCAGGTCATGGTCAGGCCGGAGGGAAGCCGCACGCCGCGGTCAGTCACGGTTAAGCACCTTCGTGACGATCACGAGCGCCGCGTCTACCGTCTCGGCGAAGTCCAGATCGGAAGAATCCAGGGTGACAACACCGTCAGCAGCCTGGGTGAAGTTCACCACCGTGGAATCCTTGGCGTCACGGTGGGTGACCTGGGCGGCGAGCTGCTCCGCATCCTGCGTGCCGCCCAGCTGGATGCCGCGGCGGCGAAGCCGGGCCTCCTCACTGGCAGTCAGCAACATGCGGACTTCCGCGCCCGGGGCCACGACGGTAGTGATGTCCCGGCCCTCCACCACGATGCGGCGGTGGTGCTTTTCAATAAGCTCACGCTGCCGGCGGATCAGTTCGGTCCGGGCACCCAGGGTGGTGGCCACCGCACTGACCGCCGACGAAATTGCCGGTTCACGGATGGCGTCCGTGACGTCGGTGCCGTTCACGCGGACGTATTCCTCCCGCGGCGTGGTGCTCAGTTCCAGGACCAGGTCCCTAGAAGCCTGTTCCACGGCGGCGGCGTCACTGAGGTCAATTCCGCTGGTGACGCAGAACCAGGTCAGGGCCCGGTACATGGCGCCGGTGTCCAGGTAGGCAAGGTGCAGCCGGCGGGCCACTTCCTTGCTCACGCTGGACTTGCCGGAGCCTGAAGGCCCGTCGATGGCAACCACTAAAGGCCTGCCGACGCGCAAGGCCGGAAGGGTGTCAAGAAGTTCTTGTGTCATTACTGCAATACCCGCCATCCGCGGTCGTTGAGTGCTTCGATCAGATGGTCATGCTTGTTCGGCAGCACGGACAGTTCCACCATGCCCACGTTCTGGCCCGAGGAATGGTCCAGCCGAAGGTCCTCCACGTTCACGCCGATCTCACCGATTTCGGTGAGGAGCTGCGCGATCTGTCCCGGCCGGTCATCGACGAGCACCGTCAGCCAGGAGTAGGCCTGCGGCGGGCCACCGTGCTTGCCCGGAATACGGGCCTGCCCTGCATTGCCTTCGCTGATCAGCTGGGCCAGGTCAAGCCTGGCGCCCAGCGCCAACGGTTCCTCCAGCGTGCCGATGAGCCGGTTCAGGTCCTCGCGGACTCCATAAAGGATCTCCACGACCTTCCCCGCGTTGCCGCCCAGGATCTGGACCCACAGCGTGGGATCGCTGGCGGCGATCCGCGTGACGTCCCGCAGCCCGTTGCCGGCGAGGGACAACGCGTGAAGCGGCGTCCCCTGCAGCCGGCTGGCCAGCAGCGAGGACATGATCTGGGGCAGGTGCGACACCAAGGCCACAGCTTCGTCGTGTTCGTCGGCAGTGAACTGGGAAACCACAGCTCCCAGGTCCGTGGCCAGGGAACGCGCAGTCTGCACGGCAGCCGCGGATGACTCCGGGCCCGGACAAACCACCCACGGCATGGACGTGAAGAGCTCGCCGCGGGCCGCAACCGGCCCGGACTTTTCGCGCCCTGCCATCGGATGCGTGCCCACATAGCGGGCGAGGTCCGCGCCGCGGCCGCCCAACTCCGCCAGGATGGCGGCCTTGACGCTGGCGATGTCAACCACCACGGAATCCGGGTAGTCGGCAAGCGCACGGGCCACGACGTCGGCGGTCACGTCCGGCGGTGCTGCCACCACCACAAGCTCCGGCGCCCCGTCCCCAAGCTGGTCCAGGGGCTGGCCGGCACCGATGTCGACGGCCACCGCCTGGTTGGTCGGCGACGGGTCAGACAGGAACACGGGCACGCCGCGCCCACGCAGGCCCAGCCCGATGCTGGCACCGAGCAGGCCGGTGCCAATCACCACGACCGGCCCATTGAGGTGCCCCCGCCCGTGGGAGCGAAATGCGGACATGCCTCAGAGTCCTACGGATGCCAGCAGGTGGCCGACTTCCTGCTTGCCAAGGTTGCGGATGCTGCCCTGGCGCTGGTCGCCCAGGCCAATGGGACCCACCTTGACGCGCACCAGCCGCAGGACCGGGAACCCGACGGCGTCGAACAGGCGACGGACAATCCGGTTCTTGCCCGAGTGCAGGATCACTTCGATCAGCACGTGGCCCGGAGTCGAGTCCACCAGCTTGAAGGAGTCAACCGAGGCAAAACCATCCTCGAGTTCCACACCTTCCCGGAGCTGGGCGCCAACTCCCTGCGGGAACGGGCCGCGGACCTGGACCAGGTAGGTCTTGGGGACCTCGTAGGACGGGTGGGTCAGCCGGTTGGCCAGTTCGCCGTCGTTCGTCAGCAGCAGCAGACCTTCGGTGGCGACGTCCAGCCGGCCCACGTGGAACAGGCGTTCGCCCTGGTGGGTCTTCCGCACAAAATCGCTGATGCAGGGACGGCCATCGGGGTCTTCCATGGTGGACACCACGCCCTTGGGCTTGTTGAAGACCATGTACACGAGGTTTTCATCCAGCTGGATGCGCAGGCCATCAACGTGGATGACCGCTGTCTTGGGGTCCACGCGGACACCAAGCTCAGTGACCACCTGGCCGTCGACTTCTACCCGGCCTTCGGCGATCATCTCTTCGCAGACGCGGCGCGAAGCCACGCCGGCCTGGGCCATGACCTTCTGCAGGCGGGTGCCGTCGGCGTCGTGCATTTCCGACTGCTGAACGTCACCGCGGGGTCCACGCTTGCGGGCAGGCTTCCGCACGGGGCCAAGGTTCTGGCCAAACCGTTCGCTGCCGAAGGCGCGTGACGCCGCCGCCCCGGGCCTGCCGGTGCGCGGCTTGGGCTTGAGTGCGCCCGGAGTGCCGGGAGCCTTGTTGGCGCCCGGCTTGCGGGCGGCAGGCTTGCGCGCTGATGTGCTGCCGGCGGGCTTCCAGTCGGAGGCACCGCGGCCGGCCGGCGGCGTCGCCGGAGCATCGCCGGGATCGACAAATGGCTCCTCGCGCGGCCTAGGGGCCTTGTACGGGCGGTCTCCGCCGCCGCCGAATCCGGCGTTGCGCTTGCCGGCGCCGGCGCGGAATCCGCCGCCCGCCGCGCTGGGGCGGCCGCTGCCGCCCTGTGCAGGATTACGGCTTGCGCCGCCCTGTCCGGCATTGCGTTCTGAACTGTTGCGTCCCGAACTGTTACGTGGTGAACCCTGGCGTCCCGCCTGTGTCATGACCCGTCCTTCGTTATTTGGCCGGCTGGTTGTCCAAGAACAACCCTAGCCAGCCACGCAGAAATTATCTGCTCTTATGAATATTCGTATGTGCATGCGGGATTTCCCGCCTACATTCTGTCGGCGTCGTAGAACTCCGCGATGCCCTCGAGCCCCGGAAGATGGGGTGAGAGCTGGGGCAGTTCCGCTACGGAGCTGATTCCCATCCGTTCCAGGAAATACGACGTGGTCCGGTAGAGGATGGCTCCCGACTCGGGATCGTGTCCCGAATCTTCGATCAGCCCGCGCTGGGTCAATGTCCGTACGACAGAATCGACATTGACTCCTCGGATTGCAGACACCCTGGCCCTGGAGACAGGCTGGCGGTATGCGATGACAGCCAGTGTTTCCAAGGCTGCCTGCGTGAGCCTGGCCGTCTGACCCTCAAGCACAAACCGTCCGACGATCTCGGCGAAGTCTGCGCGGGAGTAGATCCGCCAGCCACCGGCGATGTTCCGCAATTCGAAACCCCGGGGGCTGGCGCTGAAACCAGCATCGCTGGCACGGTCCATGTCCGGGGCTTTAACAGTATAGCCGCTATACTCCCGCTGCAGTTCCGCCAGCAACTGCTCGACTACGGCGACGGTCAGGTTAAGCCCGGCAGCCAGCTCAGTAGCGCTGGCCGGTTGGTCCAGGACCATCAGGACCGCCTCAAGTGCAGCCTTGGCACCGCCGGGCAGATCCCGGACGTCCGTGCCCGGCTCCGTCCCAGGCTCCGGAAGTTCTTGGCTCACGACAGTTCCTCGTATTCTTCGCTTAGGTTTTCTGTTGACCAGTCCCGGCCATCCAGCGTCCAGTGGACGGTGAGATCGCCCAGCGGCGACACCTGGTCGAAGGAGACTGCCCTGTCCCGGAACATCTCCAGCAACGCGAGGAACCTGGCCACCACTACGAGCGTGGAATCGGCGTCGGCGATCAGCGCGCGGAAAGTCAGGGGCTTCCCCAACTGGAGCCGGAGCCCCAGGATCTCCGCCTGTTCCTTCACGCTGACGGTACCGCCATGCAGGTGGGCAAGGCCCACCTCGGTGGGCCGCGGCGTCTTGGCCTTCAGGGCGGACTCGGCCAGGCGGGCGAACTGGTCCGGGGTGTGCTTCCACACCAGTTCCGGGAGCATGGCGGCAACGTGCTCCTCCAAGGCAACCTGACGCGGAAACCGGCTGGCTTCCTGTTCCAGGGTTCCGGCCATCAGGGCTGCCACCTGTTTGAACGCCTTGTATTGGAGGAGCCTCGCAAAAAGGAGGTCCCGCGCTTCCAGTAGGGCGATGTCCTCGTCGTCCTCGACTTCACCGGCGGGCAGGAGCCTTGCGGCCTTGAGATCCAGGAGGGTGGCGGCGATGACCAGGAATTCGCTGGCTTCATCCAGCGCCCATTCCTCGCCGAGCTTCCGGAGCTTCCTGATGTACTTGATGAACTCATCAGTGACGGTGGCAATGGCCACCTCGGTGATGTCCAGCTGGTGCTTGGCGATCAGGCCCAGCAGGAGGTCGAACGGGCCGGCGAAGTTGGCAAGCCGCACCTCAAAGCCGGGTTTGGACTCGGCCACGGCGTGTTTAGGGTGCGCCGCCGCGCGAAATCAGCTCTTTGGCCAGGCGGCGGTAGGCATCGGCGCCGATGTGGCTGCCGGCGTAGCTGGTGATCGGCTCGGCCGCGACGGTGGCGTCAGCGAACTTGATGGAGCGTTTGATGACGGTCTCGAAGACTTTGTCGCCGAAGGCTTCCACCAGGCGGGTGATGACTTCGCGGCTGTGGAGCGTGCGGGCGTCGTACATGGTGGCCAGGACACCATCAACCTGCAGGCCGGGGTTCAGCCTGTCCTGGACCTTGTCGATGGTTTCCACCAGCAGGGCTACCGCACGGAGCGCGAAAAACTCGCAGATGAGCGGGATGATCACGCCGTGGGCGGCGGTCAGGGCGTTGACCGTCAGCAGGCCCAGGGAGGGCTGGCAGTCAATCAGGACGACGTCGTAATCGTCTTCGACTTTTTTCAGCGCCCTGTCCAGGACCTGCTCACGGGCGACTTCATTGACCAGCTGCACTTCTGCGGCGGAGAGGTCGATGTTGGCCGGCAGCAGGTCGACGTTTTCGACGCCGGTCTGGTGGATGGCGTCGCGGATGTCCACCTTGCGGTCCATGAGGACGTTGTAGACCGTCAGGTCCAGTTCGTGCGGGTTGATGCCCAGGCCCGCGGACAGCGCGCCCTGCGGGTCGAAGTCAACCAGCAGCACCCTGCGGCCGTATTCAGCAAGGGCCGCTGCCAGGTTGATGGTGGATGTGGTCTTGCCAACGCCGCCCTTTTGGTTGACCATGGCGATCACGCGCGCGGGACCGTGGGACGACAGCGGAGCGGGTTCCGGAAATTCGCGGTGGGGGCGCCCGGTGGGACCCATCACGGCGTCTTCCAGATCGAGTTCCGTGCCTTCCAGAGTTGCCGAACCCTGTTCGCTGCTCACGTATCTATCCACACTTTCGATGACGGTGATTTTCCTGCCGCTGGAACTCCAGCGCCGATCCTGCTTTCCACCTAGGCTACAGGCCCCGACACGGTATTCGAGGGAACTTGACTTTGCGCTGATTCTGAGCCTTGACCTTCTGGTAGAGGTCGAAGGTTAGCCTGCCGCACGCAGGAACCGCCCGCACAGCCGGGGCTGTGCGGGCGGTCCGCAGCTTGGTCAGATTCAGTGCCGCGTTAGGCGTTGGCCAGCACCGGCTCCTTCGGAGCCTTGGCTTCCGGCTCGCCATGTCCGGCGATCATCGTCTGCTCGTCGAACGGAGCCTGACCCGAGAGAACGTCTCCCACCTGCTTGTTGTCGATTTCCTTGACCCAGGTGCCGATCAGGAGGGTGGCTACAGCGTTGCCCGTGAAGTTGGTCAGGGCGCGGGCTTCAGACATAAAGCGGTCGATTCCGACGATCATGCCGACGCCGCCAAGTAGCTCCGGCTTGTGGGCCTGCAGGCCGGCGGCCAGCGTGGCCAGGCCTGCACCGGTGACACCGGCTGCACCCTTGGAGGCGATGATCATGAAGATCAGCAGCGACAACTGGGCGCCGAGATCCAGCGGGGTTCCCATCGCGTTGGCGACGAACAGTGACGCCATGGTCAGGTAGATGGCGGTGCCGTCCAGGTTGAAGGAGTATCCCGTGGGTACGGTGACGCCAACGACCGGCTTGGACACACCCAAGTGCTCCATCTTGGCGATCAGGCGTGGCAGCGCTGCTTCGGAAGAGGAGGTGGAGAAGATCAGGAGGTATTCGCGGCCCAGGTACTTCATCAGCTTGAAGATGTTGACGCCGGTCACCATCTGCAGCAGGCCGCCGAGGATCACCACGATGAAGAGGGCGCAGGTGATGTAGAAGGCGGCCATGAGGGTGAACATGCTCACGATTGCCTGGAAACCGGTAGCTCCGACGACGGCGGCGATGGCACCGAAGGCGCCCACCGGAGCAAGCCACATGATCATGATGAGGATCCTGAACACAACTACCTGGCCGTGGCCGATGGCTTTGAGGACAGGAGCACCCTGCGCGCCCATCTTCTGGAGGGCGAAGCCTACGAGGATGGCGGCGAAGAGTGTGGGCAGAACGGGAATGTCGCCCGGAATAATGCCCAGGAGGAAAGCAACTGTGCTGTCCACTTCGGCCTTTTTGTTGGGGTCGTACGCCGCCAGCTTCAAACCCTCACCCGGGTGGATGAGGTTGCCTACCACCAGGCCGATGCCCAGGGCGAAGGTTGACATGAGCACAAAGTAGCCCAGGGCCAGGCCGCCCACCTTGCCGACCGTTGCGGCTTTGGCAATGGAGCCGATGCCCAGGACGATGGTGCAGAAGATGATCGGTGCAATCATCATTTTGATGAGCTTGATAAAGCCATCACCGAGGGGCTTCAGTGATTTGCCGACCTCGGGGAACAGCAGGCCGACGACGGCGCCCAGGATCACGGCGGCAATAACGGCAATGTAAAGGTAGTGGGATTTGTCCAGGCCCTTGCGCCGCGTCTTCACGGTGCCGAGCGACTCTCCTCGTTGAGAAGCCATGATGTGTCTCCTTATGGATAATCTGGTAGACGCTGCGGCGCATTCTCTGGGCTCATCGCGTCGGTCCGGTGTGATATCCATCATTGGCCACACCGTGACTTAGCTCACTGTTGCGTTCATATTGGTCATGGGAGGTGCTTGATGTTCCACCGCTGGAGTATCGCCCGCAGGCTGTTCGTGGCGAATCTGCTCATTGTGCTGGCCTTCATTGCGGTGGCCGGCACCGCCACCTTCGTCGATGCCAGGGACCGGAGCTATGAGGAAGCCGGCCGGCGGATGACGGGTGTTGCTGCCGCCGTCGCCGCCAATCCCCTGGTCCTCCAGGCTGCGGACCATACGGATCCGTCGGCGTTGCTCCAGCCCTACGCCCTGGACGTCATGGCCGGATCCGGAGCGGACTTCCTCACCATCATGGCGCCGGACAGAACGCGGTGGACGCACCCCCGGGACGAGGAGCTGGGCAGGCCGTACATCGGCTCCATCGAGGCGTCGCTGCGTGGCGAAGTCTTCACCGAGGTCACAGCAGGAACGCTGGGGCCGTCGGTGCGGACTGTTGTTCCGGTCAGGGATGCCGCGGGGAACGTCAAGGCGCTGGTTGCCGCCGGCGTCACGGTCCGGACGGTTGACGTGGCACTTTCCGGCCGGCTGCCCGCACTGCTGGTCCTCGGCCTGGCCCTGCTCGTGGGCGGATCCCTGGCGTCCTGGCTGTTGGGCCGCTACCTGCGCCGCGTGACCAGGGGGTGGGGGCCGGAGCAGCTGGCGCAGCTGTTCGCCTACTACGAATCGGTCCTGCATTCCGTGCGTGAGGGGCTGATCCTGATCGACACCAGGGGCCGGGTGGTGATGTACAACGACCAGGCCGCCGAGCTGCTGGGACTGGAGCCGCGCGATTCGGAAGACGATCCGTCCCGGCCGCCCTCCCTGACGGACCTCCCGCTGGCCCCCAGCCTGAAGGAGCTCTTTGAATCCGGCCGCACTGCCCACGACGAAATCCACCTGACGGGCCCGCGGATCGTGGTGGTGAACCAGGGCCCGGCCGTCGGGCCCGACTCCCCGGGCCTCCGCCGCCCCTCGGTGTTCGGCACCGTGGCCACCATCCGCGACCGGACGGAGATCGAATCGCTGGGCAGTGAACTCGAAACGATGCGGACGCTGTCCGACGCCCTCCGCGCCCAGACCCACGAGCACGCCAACCGGCTGCACACCATGGTTTCCCTGCTGGAGCTGGGCCGAACCCGGGAGGCCCTGGAATTCGCCACCAAGGATCTCGAACTGAGCCAGCAGCTGACCGACGAGATGGTGAGTTCCGTGGACGAGCCGGTCCTCAGCGCCCTGATCATGGGGAAGGCCGCCGAAGCGAATGAGCGCGGAGTAAAGCTGACGCTCTCCACCGAGGGGTCCGCGTCCGTTGCCGGCCTGGCTGTCCAGGACCTTGTCACCATCTTGGGAAATCTACTGGACAACGCGATCGACGCCGCCGCGGATGGCGCGGCGCCCAGGAGGGTGGAGCTGACCGTGGAGTCCGATGCCGAGGGCCTGGACATCACTGTGGCGGATTCCGGCCCCGGCGTGGACCCCGCCGCCGTGGAGGACATTTTCCGGCACGGCTTCAGCACCAAGGCCTCCGGTCCGTTCGGACGCGGCATTGGCCTGGCCCTCGTCCGCCAGGCCGTGCAGCGCCTGGACGGTACCATGACCATCACAGGCAAGGACGGCGCACGCTTCCATGTCTTCCTGCCGGCCCTGGCCGGCGGGACCGACAAAGAGGAGCAGTTCCAGTGACCGATATCCGCGTCCTCGTGGTGGAGGACGAACCGGTGGCCTCGGCCGCGCACGCGGCCTATGTGGGGAGGATGGCAGGGTTCACTGTTGCCGGAACGGCCCCTGACGGCCAGTCCGCGCTCAGGCTCCTGACGGATCTGGCGGCCGCCGGCCAGCCGGTGGAACTGGTCCTCCTCGACATGAACCTTCCGGACCTGCATGGCCTGGACATCGCCCGGCGGATGCGTGCGGCAGGAATCCTGGCGGACATCATTGCCATCACCGCGGTCCGGGAAGTGGCGATCGTCCGCAGCGCCGTCGCCATCGGCGTGGTCCAGTACCTGATCAAGCCCTTCACGTTTGCCACGTTCGAAGACAAGCTCTCCAGCTACCGGCTGTTCCGGCAGCAACTGGCTTCCCCGGAGGCCGGTGCCGGCAGGACCGGCGCCTCCCAGAGCGAGGTGGACCAGGCCTTCGCAAGCCTCCGGGCGCCGTCGGAATTGCCCCTGCCCAAGGGCCTCTCAGTCTCCACTCTCGACTCGGTCCAGGCGTACCTGAAACAGCATTCGGAATCTGTTTCAGCTACGGAAGTCATGGCCGCCCTGGGCATGTCCCGCGTGACCGCCAGGCGCTACCTCGAATACCTCGCCGACGCCGGCCGCGTTTCCCGGGCGCCCCGCTACGGCACGCCCGGCCGGCCGGAGAACGAATACGGCTGGAAGCGGCCCTGATACTACAGAGTGTGTGGCTAGGCAGCGGAGATGGCTTCCTTGAGGGCCCCCAGCGCCAGAGTCACTGATGCGGCGTTTGCGTTCGGGCCCATCATTCCGATCCGCCAGATGCTGGAAGTGTACTTGCCCGCCCCTGAGCCAATCTCGATGCTGAAGTGCTCCAGCAGATGGCGGCGTACGGCCGCGGAGTCGACGCCGTCCGGGACCTTGACAGTGGTAAGGCTGGGCAGCCGGTGGCCCTCGGCCGCGAACAGCTCAAGTCCCATCTCCTGGAGCCCCGCCTGCAACGCGGCCCCTGCCGCGCGGTGGCGCGCCTGGACTGCGTCCAGTCCCTCGGCCAGGATTCTTTGCAAGCCCGCCTCGAGACCGGCGATAAGAGTGACCGGCGGCGTGTGGTGGTAGGTTCTGCCGCTGCCGCTGGCGGCCCCGACGTAACCGCCGAGCAGACCGACGTCCAGGTACCAGGAGCGGGGATTCCTGATCCGTCGCTCGAACGCCCTGCCCGACATCGTGAAGGGCGACAGCCCCGGCGGCACGCCGAGGCATTTCTGCGTGCCGGCATAGCCGACGTCGATTCCCCAGTCGTCTGCAAGGAGTTCCAGCCCGCCGATGGATGTCACGGCGTCGACAATTAACAGCGCATCACCCTTGTTCTGCCCGAGCGACGCGACGTCGGACAGCACGCCAGTTGATGTTTCGGCGTGGACGGCCGCAATCACCTTCGGTCGCGGGTGGGCCGTCAGCACGCGTTCGACGTCGATGGGCGTGCCCCATTCGTGGTCTACACGAACCACGGTGGCGCCGCAGCGGCGGGCCACCTCACACATGCGCTCACCGAAGAGGCCGTTGACGGCGATCACTGCCACATCACCGTCGTCCACGGTGTTCACGAAAGCCGCTTCCATGCCGCCGGAACCGGTGACGCTCAAGGGCAGCGTGCGGGCATTCTGAGTCCCCCAGACCGTGCGGAGGCCGTCGCAGGTGTTGTCGAGCCGTTCAATGAAGACCGGATCCAGGTGCCCAATCACCGGATGCGCCAACGCGGCGGTCACTTCCGGGTAGCAGTTGCTCGGTCCCGGACCGAACAGGAACCGCGAGGTCAAAGCCTGTGGCATTGGAACTCCTTCGTTGGGGGCTCTTGCCCTTGTGGGGCCGGTCAGTGCTTGGGTGCGACGGCGATGTGCTCGCCGTCGACGGCCTCGAACGGCGTGTGGCGGTCCATGATCAGCAGGTAGGTGACGGCGGCCAGGATCGCGCCGACGAACCAGGAGAAGCCGGAGATATAGGTGAACGCCGGGACGAGGGCAAGTACCAGCGCGACGATCGCGGCCGGTGTGCCCGCGATGACGGCCTTCCGGTTGACGCCACGGGTGTAGGCATACGCCCCGTCCGGGGAGTCCGAGTACAAATCCGGAATGTTGACCCTGCCCTTACGGACCAGCCAGTAGTCGGCCATGATGACGCCGAACAGTGGTCCTAGGAGGGCCCCCAGACCGCCGAGGAAGTAGACGATGACCACGGGCGAGTTGTACAGGTTCCACGGCAGGATCACCAGGCCGATCACCGCGGAGATAATGGCTGCGCGGCGGAAGTTCAGGGTCCGAGGGAAAAGGTGGGCCAGCGTGTAAATGGGTGCCACGAAGTTGGCCATGAGGTTCACGGCCACCGTCAGGATGATCAGGGCCAGGCAGGCCAGCACCAGCAGGAACGTGTTCGGGATGGCGTTGACGATGTCGGTGGGCGACTCGATGACCGTTCCGTTGATCTTGTACTGGGCGCCGGCGAGGACGACGACGATCGCGGCGAAGAAGAGCATGTTGATGGGGATGCCGAAGAAGTTGCCCCTGACCACCGACCGCCTGGAAGGCGCACCCCGGGTGAAGTCGCAGAAGTTCAGCACGAATGTTCCGTAAACGACAACCCATAGCGCCGCCGACTGGAAAATCCGTACCCACATCACCGGGCCTGTCAGCGAGTCGGCGGTGGACCAGGCGATGGTCCCGCCGGCTTCCACCAACATCCAGACGGCCAGCGCGAGCATGGTGACCAGGATGATGGGGCCAGCGAAGGCCTCGTACTTGCGGATCATCTCCATGCCGAAGCTCACGATGACCGTCTGCATCGCCCACAGCGCAACGAACGAGATCCAGCCCAGGGTCGAGAGCCCGAGGAACGAGTCTGTATCGAGCGGCGCCAGGGACGGTGCGAGGGCCAAGATGAGCACCCGGAGCACCACCGAGGCCAGATAGGTCTGGATGCCGAACCAGGCCACGGCCACGGCGCCGCGGATGATGGCTGGAATATTGGAGCCCCGGATGCCGAACGCGATCCTGCTCATGACCGGGAACGGCACGCCGGTCCGCTCGCCCATAAACCCCGAAAGGTTCAGGAGAAGGAACAGCAGGACGGCGCCGAGCAGGAAGGCGAGCATGATCTGCCAGGCGCCCAATCCCAGGGCGAACAATCCGATGGCAAACACGTAATTGCCCAGCGAGTGCACGTCGTTCGCCCAGAGCGTGAAGATGCTGTAGGCGTGCCAGGTGCGCCCCTGGCGCGTGGTGGGTGCCAGGTCCTCGTTGTAGAGCCGGGGGCTCACGCCCGCGGGCACCCGGACCCGAGTGGATGGCTCCCCCCTCACGATTTCCTCGACCGCGGGGTCACCGGTGCCCCACGGCTCAGGGTCAATCAGATGCGGATGCCCGTGCTCGTCATGCGCGCCGGGATCGTTTTGGTGGGACATGATGCAGACCTCCGTAGGACGGAAACGGCATAGCCGGGCATGGCGCCAACTGTAGTCCGCTTGCGCGCGGTCAACGAGCCCCATCTTGTAGCGCTGGTCCGGGCTGGACGAGGGCGCCGAAGCTATTTGTATACATAGAAGGAGCGAGAATCCGACTTTTTGCCAGTTTGCTGGGCTCAATGGCAATTCGTGTATACACTGATCCTAAGCAGCGGATTGAAGGGAGGGACCATGCGGGCCAGCGACAAAGCCTACGCAACACTTCGCGAAGACATTATCGAATGGCGCCTGGCACCCGGAACGGTCCTTGCCGAAGTGGAACAGTCGGAACGCCTGGGCGTCTCACGCACTCCCGTCCGGGAGGCGCTGAGCCGGCTCAGCGCGGAAGGACTGACGACGGCGGCGGGCGGCCGCGGCGTCGTCGTCACCGACATCTCACTGGAGGACATCGACGAGATGTTCGAGCTCCGCGAAACCCTGGAGGGCAAGGCAGCCGCCCTCGCTGCCGAACGCGGCGAGCGCGCGGTCTTTGAGAAACTCCACGCGGATCTCCTGCGGGCGCAGGAGCTGATCAGCGACGCCGATCCCGCCCGGCATGAGTACTACGCGCTGGTGGGCCGGTTGGATGAGGCGATCGACGCCGCCATCTCCAACTCCTACCTCGCCCAGGCGATGCGCAGCCTGCGTGTCCATCTGGTCCGGGTCCGCCGCCTCGCCGCCGATGACGCCCCGCGACTGAACGCGGCCGCCGTCGAACACGCGGCCATCGCGGAGGCCATCGCCGCAGGCAACGCCAGGCTCGCCGAGGCAGCCACCACCCTGCACCTGCACCGCAGTCTTTCCCACGTCAAAGCTACCCACCCACAGCACTAAGAAGGAGCACCATGGTTAAGCTCAACCACGTCCGCGTCTACAAGAGCGAAGAGAACCTCCCCCGCGAAGACCAGCTGGCGCACAAGATCGCCGTCGTCGCCGCCGACGCCGTCGAGGTCACTCCCGAGGTCACCGAGATGGTCATCAACCGTGTCATCGACAACGCCTCCGTGGCCATCGCCTCCCTGAACCGCGGCCCGATCGTGGCTGCCCGCGCCCAGGCGCTGACCCACGCACCGACCACCAACGGCAAGGGAGCCGGCGTCTTCGGCATCACGGACCGGGTCTCCCCCGAGTGGGCAGCCTGGGCCAACGGTGTGGCCGTCCGCGAGCTTGACTACCATGACACGTTTCTGGCGGCTGACTACTCGCACCCGGGCGACAACATCCCGCCGATTCTCGCCGTGGGCCAGCATGTCGGCGCGAGCGGCAAGGACCTGATACGCGGCATTGCCACCGGCTATGAGATCCAGGTCAACCTGGTCAAGGCCATCTGCCTGCACAAGCACAAGATCGACCACGTGGCGCACCTCGGCCCGTCCGCCGCCGCCGGTATCGGCACGCTCCTGGGCCTGGACGTCGAGACGATCTTCCAGTCCGTCGGCCAGGCGCTGCACACCACCACCGCCACCCGGCAGTCCCGCAAGGGTGAGATCTCCACCTGGAAGGCCCACGCACCGGCGTTCGCGGGCAAGATGGCGGTGGAAGCCGTGGACCGCTCCATGCGCGGCCAGACCTCCCCCGTGCCGATCTACGAAGGCGAAGACGGCGTGATCGCCTGGATGCTGGACGGCCCGGACGCCTCCTACGAGGTCCCCCTCCCCGAGGCCGGCGAAGCCAAGCGGGCCATCATGGACACGTACACCAAGGAACACTCCGCCGAATACCAGGCCCAGGCCTGGATCGACCTTGCCCGCAAGCTCCACGCCGAGCACCCCGAGGCAACGGACCCGGCCAACGTGGCGTCGGTCCTGATCAAGACCAGCCACCACACGCACTACGTGATCGGTTCCGGCGCCAACGACCCGCAGAAATACAGCCCCACGGCCAGCCGGGAAACCCTGGACCACTCCATCCCGTACATCTTCACCGTGGCACTCCAGGACGGCTCCTGGCACCACGTTGACTCCTACAGTCCTGAGCGTGCCGGCCGCGCCGACACCGTGAAGCTGTGGAACAAGGTCAGCACCGTCGAAGACCCCGAATGGACCCGCCGCTACCACTCGCTGGACATCGCCGAGAAGGCCTTCGGCGGTTCCGTGGAAATCACCCTGAACGACGGCACGGTCATCACCGACCAGATCGCTGTAGCCGACGCCCACCCGCTCGGCGCCCGGCCGTTCGCCCGCCAGCAGTACATCAACAAGTTCCGCAGCCTGGCAGCCGGCGTGGTCGCCGAGGCGGAAATCGAGCGTTTCCTCGCGGCCGCCGAAAGCCTCCCGGACCTGGGCCCGGGCGAACTGGACCAGCTGAACATCACCGCCGCTCCGGGTGTCATCGACCTGGCCGCAGCCCCGAATGGACTGTTCTAAATGCTGTACTCCAAGGTGACACCCGAGCAGAAGCGGCTGAAGCTGCGGGAACTGCTCGCGTCCGGCACCATCCAACAGTTCCCGGGCGCCTTTAACCCGCTCTCGGCGCGGCTGATCGAGGAAATGGGCTTCGCCGGTGTTTACGTCTCCGGAGCGGTGCTTGCCAATGACCTTGGCCTGCCGGACATTGGGCTGACCACCCTCACCGAGGTGGCCACGCGTGCCGGGCAGATCGCCCGCATGACCGACCTGCCCACGCTGGTGGACGCGGACACCGGCTTCGGCGAGCCCATGAACGTGGCCCGCAGCATCCAGGAACTGGAGAACGCCGGACTGGCTGGCTGCCACATCGAAGACCAGTTCAACCCCAAGCGCTGCGGGCACCTGGACGGCAAGAACGTGGTGGACCAGGACACGGCCACCAAGCGCATCCGCGCCGCGGCTGATGCCCGCCGTGATCCGAACTTCCTCATCATGGCCCGGACCGACATCCGCGCCGTGGAGGGAATCGAAGCCGCCAAGGACCGGGCACGGGCCCTCGTGGAAGCCGGTGCGGACGCCATCTTCCCGGAAGCGATGAAGGACCTGTCCGAATTCCAGGCCATCCGCGACGCCGTCGATGTGCCGATCCTTGCCAACATGACCGAGTTCGGCAAGAGCGATCTGTTCACCGTGGACCAGCTGCAGGGTGTGGGCGTCAACATGGTCATTTACCCGGTCACGCTGCTGCGCATTGCCATGGGCGCAGCAGAGCGTACTCTGGAATCGATCAAGGCAACAGGGTCGCAGGCAGCACAGGTAGAGAACATGCTCACCCGTGCGCGGCTTTATGACCTTGTGGACTATGAGGCCTACAACCACTTCGATACCGGCGTTTTCAACTTCCAAATTCCCGGCGTCCGCTAGGGCCCGGGATCCACGAAAGAACGAAGGAGTTCAGCATGGCTGCTGAAGATATCAAGAAGGGCCTGGCCGGCGTCGTGGTGGACTACACCGCGGTCTCCAAGGTCAACCCGGATACCAATTCGCTGCTGTACCGCGGCTATCCCGTCCAGGAGCTGGCCGCCAGGTGCAGCTTCGAGGAAGTGGCCTTCCTGTTGTGGAACGGCGAGCTGCCCACCCCCGATGAGCTGTCCGCATTCTATGCCCGCGAGCGCGCCGGACGTGCCCTTGATCCCGTGGTGAAGCAGATCGTGGACACGCTCCCCACCACCGCGCACCCGATGGATGTCTGCCGGACCGCGGCGTCCGTGATGGGCGCCAGGCACCCGCTGGCGGAAGACTCCTCACCCGAGGCCAACATGGCCAAGGCCGTGGATCTCTTCGCCGCGATGCCTGCGATAGTTGCCTATGACCAGCGCCGCCGCCGCGGCCAGGACGTCGTGGAGCCCCGGGATGACCTGGGCTACTCGGAAAACTTCCTGTGGATGACCTTCGGCGAGGACCATGTTCCGGAGGTCGTGGACGCCTTCAACGTCTCGATGATCCTGTACGCCGAGCACTCCTTCAACGCCTCCACGTTCACCGCCCGCGTGATCACCTCCAGCCTGTCCGACCTGCACTCGGCCGTGACGGGCGCGATCGGCGCCCTCAAGGGTCCGCTGCACGGCGGCGCCAACGAAGCCGTGATGCACACCTTCGACGAGATCGGCATCCGGCCCGAGGAATCACTCGACGAAGCCGCCGCCCGGGCCAAGGCCTGGATGGAGGACGCACTGGCACATAAGAGGAAAGTCATGGGCTTCGGCCACCGCGTCTACAAGCACGGTGACTCCCGCGTCCCCACCATGAAGGCCGCGCTGGACAAGATGATCGCCCACTACGGCCGCCCCGAACTGCTGGGATTGTACAACGGTCTCGAGCAGGCCATGGACGAGGCCAAGGCCATCAAGCCCAACCTCGACTACCCGACCGGCCCCACCTACCACCTCATGGGCTTCGACACCGCCACGTTCACACCCCTGTTCGTGGCCAGCCGCATCACCGGCTGGACCGCGCACATCATGGAACAGGCAGCCAGCAACTCGCTGATCCGCCCGCTGAGCGAATACAACGGACCGGACGAACGGCACGTTCCCTAACTGAATTGGGATGCACGACGGCGGGCGGTCACCTGAGAAGGTGACCGCCCGCCGTCGTCCGTTATGCCAAGGGAGCGGTGCCCTGATCAGTCCAGCACTTCGCGGACGGTCTCGTTGTCATCGTTCAGGACCACTGTCAGGCGCACAAAAGAACCACCAAGTGCCAGCGGCAGCCAATGTGCGGCGTCCTGCCACATCCGGTCCACAGGCAAGGCGCCGACGTCGAACCATTCCGGCCGGATCTCGGCACTTTCGGCCGGCTGCCCGGTCCAATTGGCTGCGACAAAGAGCCGCGAACTCATGTTCCACTCCGGGCGGGCAGGAAAATCGAAGGTCACCACGCCGGCGTCGCGCAGATCCTCCTGCCGGACCACAATCCCGGCTTCCTCGTGGACTTCGCGGCAGGCAGCCTCTGCATCCGTCTCCCCCGGCTCAACATGGCCGCCGAGGCCCACCACCTTGCCGCGGCCGAAGCCGGTCTTCTTCAGGCCCAGCAGGACCTGTGGCACACCGGCTGACTCACGGGTGAGAAAGCACAGCGTGACAGGGGTAAACGTCATGCCCCCAACCCTATAGCCTGACCGCCGGCGTCAGCCCAGCGCCCGGGGGTGGGCTGCTGCGTAAATTTCCCTCAGTGTGTCAGCGGTAACCAGGGTGTAGACCTGCGTTGTGGTAACCGAGGCGTGCCCCAGGAGTTCCTGCACCACGCGGACATCGGCGCCGCCTTCGAGCAGATGCGTCGCGAAGGAGTGCCGCAGTGTGTGGGGGGAAACATCCTTGGTGACGTTGGCTTTGTCCGCGGCCGCCTTCAGGATGGTCCAGGCGCTTTGCCGGCTGATCCTGCCGCCGCGGGCGTTCAGGAACAGGGCGGGCGTTCCCTTGCCCTTCGCCGCCAGCAGTGGACGGCCGCGCACCAGGTACGCGTCCACAGCCCGCGCCCCATAGGATCCCAGCGGCACCAGCCGTTCCTTGGATCCCTTGCCGAACAGGCGGACCACGGCGGGCCCGGCCTCGGCCTCGTGCAGGGCGATGTCGTCAACGTCCAGGCCCACGGCCTCGCTGATCCTCGCACCGGTGGAATAGAGAAACTCGAGCAGGGCACGGTCCCTGAGCCCTGTGGCAGTGTCAGCCCCCGCGGCTTCAAGGATCCGGGTGACTTCGTCCACGCTGATGGCCTTGGGCAGCCGTTTGCCCGGCATGGGCGGGTGGACGTCGCTGGCGGGGTCCGCCGTCGTGATCCCCTCCAGAGCCCAGAACTTGTGGAGGCCCCGGACGGCCACTACAGTCCTGGCAGCAGACCGGACGCCCAGGGCCGTGCCGCCGTCGGATCCGTCGTTGAGGGCCATCAGGAACCCCGTCACGTGGTGGCGGGTGATCTGGCCCGGGCCCTGGCAGCCCTCCGACGTCACGTAACGGGAGTAGCGCGCCAGGTCACGGCGGTAGGCGGAGAGGGTGTTGGCTGCCAGGCCGCGTTCCACGCCCATATGTTGCAGATACTCGGTGATGGCGAGGTCGATGGCGGTCTGTGGCCGGACGGGCGGCGTCGGGGCTTCCGCCTCAGTGCTCGCCGTCATCAACGCTGGCTGGGGTGCGCAGGCCAGGGTGCATCCGCGGGGCGCAGTCCCGCAAAGCCGTCAGCTTTCGCCGCGGCAGCGGCCAGGATTCCGACGACGGCGGACGGGTTGTGCAGCCTGCCTTCCAGGACCGCGGCCACGGCGTCGTCCAAAGCGATCCAGTGGAACTCAATCTCGGCCTCCTCATCGGTCCGCTCATGGCGTTCGTGGTGAGGCACGTCGGTGAGGTCCCGGGCGAGGTAGATGCGGATGGCCTCGCTGGAGGAGCCCGGCGAGTTGAAGAAGTCCACCAGGACGTTCCATTCGCCGGCCGCGAGGTCCGCCTCCTCGGCGAGTTCGCGGGCAGCACCCGCCACAAAATCCTCGCCTTCCACATCCAGCAGGCCGGCTGGGATTTCCCAAAGGTCCATGCCCACGGGGTGCCGGTACTGCCTGATCAGAAGAACCTCGCCGGCATCGTTCATGGGCAGGACGGCGACGGCGCCAGGGTGGTCGATGTAGTCCCGGGTCAGGGACTCCCCCGTTTCGCTCAGCTGGAAGCTGTCGCTGACCACATCCCAGATCCGGCCTTCATAGACCTTCTCCGTAGACAGAAGACGGCGCGGGCTCGGTGCATCCGAAACCTGCCGTGCGGCTTGTGGGGTTTCAGGTGTGCCGGGCATCGCGCCGTCCTCTACTTATTCGGTTTTATTTTGCGGCAACCGTACGCAACGGCTTGGCTGCCGGCGCGTCCTGTGCTTTCTGGTGGTCCAGGGCGGCCTTGACGAGCCCGGCGAAGAGCGGGTGCGGCCGCGTGGGCCGTGAGCTCAGTTCAGGGTGCGCCTGGGTTGCCACGTAGAACGGGTGGACCTCGCGGGGCAGCTCTACGAATTCCACAAGCTTGCCGTCCGGTGACGTTCCGGAGAACACCAGGCCCTCGGCAGCGATCTGGTCGCGGTACTTGTTGTTGACCTCGTAGCGGTGCCGGTGGCGTTCGCTGACAGTGGTCTTGCCGTAGGTCTCTGCAATGACCGAGCCGTCGTCGAGCTTTGCCTCGTACAGGCCCAGGCGCATGGTGCCGCCAAGATCACCCTTGCCGTCCACGATGTCCAGCTGCTCTTCCATGGTGGCAATCACCGGGTATTTGGAATCCGGTTCGAACTCGGACGAGGAAGCTCCTTCGAGGCCCACCACGTTGCGCGCATATTCGATCACCATGCACTGCAGGCCCAGGCACAGGCCCAGGACCGGCAGCTTGGTTTCGCGGGCGTACTTCAGGGCGCCCAGCTTGCCTTCGAGGCCGCGGATGCCGAAGCCGCCGGGAACGCAGATGGCGTCCACGCCGTCCAGGGACGCCACGGCGCCTTCATGGGTTTCGCACTCATCCGACGGTACCCATCGGATCTTGACCTTGGTGTCGTTGGCGAAGCCGCCGGCACGCAGGGCCTCGGTCACGGACAGGTAAGCGTCAGGCAGGTCGATGTACTTGCCCACCAGTGCGATTTCCACGTGGTGCTTGGGGTTGTGGACTGCTTCAAGCAGCTTGTCCCAGCTGGTCCAGTCAACGTCCTTGAACGGCAGGTCCAGGGCGCGCACGATGTAGGAATCCAGTCCCTGCGTGTGCAGGGTCTTGGGGATGTCGTAGATGCTGGGGGCATCCGGGCATCCGATGACGGCTTCGATATCGACGTCGCACATGCGGCCGATCTTGGCGCGCATGGGCTCGGGGACTTCGCGGTCCGAGCGGACCACGATTGCCTCGGGCTGGATGCCGATGGAGCGCAGGGCTGCCACGGAGTGCTGCGTCGGTTTGGTCTTCAGTTCCTGCGAGGGTCCGATGTAGGGCACCAGGGAGACATGGACGAAGAAGACGTTGCCGCGGCCGATGTCCTGGCGGACCTGGCGGGCCGATTCGAGGAAGGGCTGCGACTCGATGTCTCCCACGGTGCCGCCGATTTCGGTGATGATGACGTCCGGCGCGTTTTTGCCTTCGGCCGGCAGCCGCATGCGGCGCTTGATCTCATCGGTGATGTGCGGGATGACCTGGACGGTGTCACCGAGGTATTCGCCGCGGCGTTCCTTGGCGATCACGGTGGAGTAGACCTGGCCTGTGGTCACGTTGGCTGAGCCCTCGAGGTTTTCGTCGAGGAACCGCTCGTAGTGTCCGATGTCCAGGTCCGTCTCGGCGCCGTCGTCGGTGACGAAGACCTCGCCATGCTGGAAGGGGTTCATCGTGCCCGGATCCACGTTCAGATAGGGATCGAGCTTCTGCATAGTTACAGACAGGCCGCGTGCCCGCAGGAGGTGACCGAGGCTCGAAGCCGTCAGTCCCTTACCGAGCGAGGACGCCACACCACCGGTTACGAAGATGTGTTTGGTCGTCTTGGACGAGCCCGGGAACCGGGAATTTACACGGGAATTTGATCGCTGCACCACGGAATTCGAGCCTATCATCAATTGAGCCTTTCCCCGATCAGGAACTGTCTCCCCAAATGATCCAGTGTGCATGGCAAGGCGCCCTGCGATCAAGGGGTGTTCGCCGTCAGGCCCGCTGCGGCAGCAGTTTTGCGTCGTCCAGCAGCTCCTGGGCGTGCGCCTGGGCCGATTCCGAATCCTCCTGGCCCGCCAGCATCCGGGCGAGTTCCCGCACACGCTCCGGGCCGTCGAGGAGGCGAACATCACTGGACGTGAACCCGGTGGCGGTGCCGCCGTCGGCCCCCCTGACGGATGTCTTGGTGACTGTGATGTGCTGGTCCGCGAAGGCTGCCACCTGCGGCAGGTGCGTGACCACCAGGACCTGCACGTGCTGTGCCAGCATGGCCAGCCGGCGGCCAATTTCGACGGCGGCCCGCCCGCCGACCCCGGCGTCCACCTCATCGAACACAAACGTGGGCACCGGATCCACCGCGGCCAGCACTACCTCGATGGCCAGCATGACGCGGGAGAGTTCGCCGCCGGAGGCGCCCTTGCCCAGCGGACGGGCCGGGGCTCCGGAGTGCGGCTGGAGCAGGAATGTGATCTCGTCCGCTCCATGCGGAGTCAGCTGGGCGGCCGCCTCACGGGTGATCACCAGGGTGGCGTCCGCCATGGCGAGTGCCTTCAGCTCCGAGCTCACCCGGCCGGACAGCTCCTTGGCAGCCTTGGCGCGGATCTTGCTGACGGCGGCTGCCTGCTGCTGCAGTTCCGCTTCGGTCCGAACCACGTCCGCGTCCAGGGCTTCGATCCTGGTGGAGTCGTCCTGCAGCTCGTCGAAACGGACCCGGGCGTTTTCCGCCCACACCAGGACCTCGTCGATGCTGGGGGCGTACTTTCGGACCAGAGTGGCCAGGGCGGCCCTCCGGTCCTCGATCTCGGCGAGGCGTTCGGGGCCCTCCGAGTCCAGCCCGGCCTGGTAGCTGGCCAGCTCCGTGGCGATGTCGTTGAGCAGGAAGCCCACTTCGGCCAACCGCGCTGCGGCGGATCCCAGTTCGGCGTCGTGCTCGGCCACGTGCTCCAGGGTCCTTTTCGCGACGTCCACGAGGGTGGTGGCGTCGCCCGCGTCACCGTAGTCCTCCGCGATGAGCGCCTGGTGTGCCGTGTTCGCCGCAATCCTGAGCTCTTCCACGTTGGCCAGTTTCACAGCCTCCGCCTTGAGGGATTCGTCCTCCCCCGGCTGCGGATCCACGGTGCTGATTTCGGCCAGGGCGACTTCCAGCGACTCGGCCTCGCGGAGCCTGTCGCGGGCGGCGCTGCGCAGGGTTTCCAGCTCCGCCTGGCTGGCCTTCCAGTGGCTGTAGAGCGCCTGGTAAGAGGCCAACGGGCCTGCCAGCGCATCGCCGGCAAATTTGTCCAGGGCGCCGCGCTGGGCGGCCGCCCCCTTAAGCCTGATCTGGTCCGACTGCCCGTGGACCACCACGAGGGTTTCACCGATCTCCGCGAGAACGCCCACCGGGGCGGCCCGCCCGCCCAGGAAGGCCCGGCTGCGCCCGTCCGCACCGAGGCGACGCGCAAGAATAAGCTCAGCGCCGCCGTCGAACTCCTCCACGTCGGCACCCGCTTCAACTGCCCGGGCAATCGCCGGATGCCCGGCGTCGAGCTTGAGGACGGCCTCCGCCGTGGCGCTCTTCGCGCCGCTCCGGACCGCGCCGGCGTCGGACCTCGCCCCCAGCAGGAGGCCGACGGCGGTGACCACCATCGTTTTGCCGGCTCCGGTTTCGCCGGTAACGACGCTCAGCCCGGGGCCCAGCGGCAGCGTGGCGTCGGTGATGACGCCCAGATCGCGGATTCTCAGTTCTTCAAGCATGGTTCACTTTGCGGTCGCGGGATCGGTATCGTCCTCCGGCTGGTCGCCGGAGGCAAGCTGGAGCGGCGGCCTGGGCCGCGGCGTCCGGACGATCGGGATGGGTCCGGTGTGGATGGTCTCCGACTGCGGCACGGGGCCGCGCCAGCCGTGAATGGGGAGTTCAAATTTGCGGACCAAACGCGCTGAAAAGGGCGTCTGGTGCGTCCTGGCCAGCCTGACCGGAGTGGCGGACTTGGTCACTTCAACCCGGGCCCCGGGCGGCAGGTCCACGGAGCGCCGGCCGTCGCACCAGAGCACACCCTGGGCACCGGTGCGGGTGAGAACTTCCACGGCCAGCCGGGACCGGGGCGATACCACCAGCGGTTTGGCAAAGAGCGCGTGCGCGCTGATGGGAACTATCACCAGGGCCTCGACCTCCGGCCACACGACGGGCCCGCCGGCGGAAAACGCGTACGCGGTGGAGCCCGTGGGGGTGGCCACCACCACGCCGTCGCAGCCGAAGGACGTCAGCGGGCGCTCGTCCACTTCGGTCACCACCTCGATCATGCGTTCGCGGTTGCCTTTTTCGATCGCGGCCTCATTAAGGGCCCAGGTGTGCCAGATCTTCTGGCCACGGACCCAGACCTGGACGTCGATGGTCATGCGCTCTTCAACCGTGTAGTCCCTGCGGGCAATCCATTCCACCGTCTGGGCCAGGTCCGCCCGCTCGCTCTCGGCCAGGAAGCCGACGTGGCCAAGGTTGACGCCCAGCAAGGGTACGTCCACCTCCCGCACCAGCTCCGCGGCGCGCAGGATGGTGCCGTCACCGCCCAGGACCATCACCAGCTCGACGTCCGGCAGCTGTACGTGGTCGTGCAGGATCTCCACCGGTTGGCTGAGCTGCCCGAAGAATCGTTCCATGTCACGCAGCTCAGACTCCTGCATGACGGGAACAATGCCGGAGTCATGCAGTTGGGCGCAGGCTTCCCAGGCGGCCTTCAGTGACTCCTCGCGGCCAGTGTGGGCAAGGACAAGTACTCGCCTGCTCATCGGGTTCCGCTTTCTAGTGGTTCGGCCAGATTCGGCCAAGCAATCCGTCAATGGCTGCGAGGCGCTCTTCGATCTTAGGCAGGTCTTGGGTCATCCTGCGCTTTATCCACAGGAAGTATTCGACGTTTCCGTCCTGTCCCGGCAGCGGACTGGCCGCCAAGCCGCATAAGTCCAGGCCGGCGTCGAGCGCTGCATTGGCAACTTTTTCCACTGCCATCCGGCGTTCGCGCTCGGAGGTGACCACGCCGGTGCGGCCCAGCCGGTCCTTGCCGATCTCGAACTGGGGCTTCACCATCAGCACCAGGTCGCCGCCCGGCTGCGTGCACAGCGCCAGGGGCAGGACCACCATGGTCAGCGAGATGAAGGAGAGGTCGGCTACCGTGAGTTCGGCCTGGCCGCCGATGTCCTCCGGCGCCATGTACCGCACGTTCATGCCTTCATGCACGGCTACGCGGTCATCGGCGCGGAGCTGCGGGACCAGCTGGTCATGGCCGACGTCGACCGCCACCACGTGTGCCGCACCGCGCCGCAGGAGCACCTCGGTGAAGCCGCCGGTGGAGGCGCCGGCGTCCAGGCATCTCTTGCCGGCAACAGTGACTTCCGGGAATACGTCCAAAGCGCCCGCCAGCTTGTGCCCGGCACGGCTGACGTAGCTGTCCTCTTCCGTGTGCTCGACCGACAGGTCCTTGCCGTCGTCGACCTGGAGGGACGCCTTGGAAAGGATTTGCCCGTCCGAGCTCACTTTGCCCTCGGCAATCAACGAAGCGGCGTGGGTCCGGGACCTGGCCAGGCCGCGGGCCACGAGCGCCTGGTCAAGTCGTGCCATGCTCAAGCTTCTCCTTCGCCGTTTGGGGCCTCTTCGTTCAACGCGTGCAGCAGAGCATCGTGGAGGTCGTTGTAAACAGCCTCATGCTCAGACACGGGCAACCGTTCGACGCCGTCCAGCGCGGCCGACATCGCCGCAATGGATGGATCGGTGGTTGCCGACGCCGCCGTGTCCGGCCATTCCGGCGTTGGCTGGGCTGCTTCCGGATGGTGCGGTTCGTTCAGCTCAGTCATTGGACCAGTCTAATGATTGCGCCACTCGAGTTTGGGTTCGGTGGGAAGTGCGGCGTCGGGGACCGCAGTCCACCAGGCGGCGCAGGCGGCCCGCCACGAATCCAGGTCACCTTCGCTGCCGCTGACGTGGATGGTGTCGCCGCTGACCCTCGCAGTGGAGGCCCCGCAGCGGTGCGTTCCGTCAGTGTGGTCCAGTGCCGGGTAGGGGCGGTGGAGGTCGCTGAGGGAATTGATGATGTAGTCCGGGCGTTCCGCAGTGCGTGCGGCCAGGATGGTGGCTGTGGTGTCGACGCCGGTCAGCACTGCCACCGTGGCAAACCCGGCGTTGTTGCCGCCGAGGATGTCGGTGTCCAGGCGGTCGCCCACCACCAGCGGGCGGTCAGCCGCGAGCCGTTTGGCGGCGGCGTGGAAGAGCGGGGCCTCCGGCTTGCCGGCAACCCGCGGCGTCTGTCCGGTGGCGGCGGCTACAGCTGCCACCAGGGTGCCGTTGCCCGGGGCTATGCCGCGTGCCTGCGGAATGGACATATCGGTGTTGGTTGCGATCCACAGTGCACCGGCCGACACGACGTACGCCGCCTCAGCAAGATCTTTCCAGCCGATCCCGGGATTGAATCCCTGGACCACAGCTACCGGATCCTCGTCCTGGCTGTGGACAGGCGTCAGTCCCACCAGTTCGATTTCCTGCGCCAGTGCGGGGCTGCCGGTGATCAGCACCCGCGCTCCAGGGGCGACGAGTGACGCCAGGAGTTCGGCCGCGGCCTGCGAGGAACTGACCACCTGCTCGTCGTCTGCCGGTGCACCCAGTTCACGGAGATGCGCCGCTACCTGCGCCGGGGTGCGGGAGGCATTGTTGGTGACATACCCCAGGCCAATGCCCAAACCCTCCAGTTGCTGCAGCGAGTCCACGGCGCCTGGGATGGCGTGCTGCCCGGCGTAGACCACGCCGTCCAGGTCCGCCAAAAGGGCGTCGAACAGGGAAATCAGTGGAACTTCAGTCATAGCGGGCTAGCTGTCCCGTTCCTCAGAGTGGCCATCAGTGGCGTTGTTGCTGTCGTCTGCTTCGCTGTGCTCTTCTTCAACACGCTCGGCTTCATCGTGCTCGGCGTCGCCGTGCCCGGCGTCGCCGGCTTCCAGCTCGTCTGCTTCTACGGAATCCTCGTCAGACTCGGCGTCATCGGACTCGAAGAAATCCGATTCCACGTCGTCGATGTCTGCATCCACGGCGGCGGCCTCAACGGCAGTCTTGTCCGCGGCTGCTTCGGTCCGGGCAGCAGGCGTGGATGCCGCGGCTTCGGAGCCTGCGGCAGCGCGCTCCAGCAGACGCCGGCGCTGAGCTTCCTCGCGGGCTTCCTCTTCCTCGTCCCAGCCGAGGTCCACGATATCGGGTTCCTCATCGACGCCGAGGCCCAGGGCATTTTCAGCCACAATTGCCTGCTTCTGCCATTTTGCCGCCTCATCTTCGCGACCAACGGCCGACAGGGCGTTTGCGTACGCCCGGAACAGCCGAGGGCTGTAGGAGAAGGCACGGTTCATGTCTAGCTGGGCTATTTCAAGTTCAGCCACGGCGGCGTCCAGCTGCCCGAGGTCGGACCGTGCCCCGGCCGCCACGATGGCCAGCTCAACTTTGCCGGGGGCGTCCAGGTCTTTGGCTTCCTCGGACCGCACCACGTCAAGGGCACGGTCAGGCCGGCCCAGTCCGCGTTCACAGTCTGCCATCACGGGAAGGTGGACGTTTGAACCGCTGATGCGGCGGTAGGTCCGGAATTCGCGCAGCGCTTCGCCGTAGTGTCCTGCCGCGTAAGCAGTGAGGCCGACGGCTTCACGAACGGCAGCAAGCCGGCCACCACGCCGGCTCGCGGCGAGGGCATGCTGGAAAGCCAGCTCGGGCTCTTCGTCGATCAGGCGTCCGGCCATCACCAGGTGGCGGGCAACCCACTCGGCGCTCTTGTCTTCCAGAGTCTTGATCTGGTGCTGCGTGGCGCGGTCAAGCTCCTTGCCCGTGACATCCTCATCGATTTCCGGGGAACGTTCACGGTCTGGGCGGTTGGCGCTGCGAAGATCACGCGCGTTGGGTACACGGGCCGGGCGGTCTTCCGCACGGTCCCTGCCGAACTGGCGGGGGCCGGAATCACCACGGTCGAAGCTGCGGGGGGCACGGTCCTGGCGGTCACCGAACGGCTTGCGGTTGTCGCCGCCGGAGAACCCCCGACGCTCACCGTCACCTTCGCGGCGCGGTCGGTCACCATAAGGCTTGTTGTCACGGTCACCGTAAGGCTTGCGTTCGCCACCGCCGCTGAAGGGCTTCCGGTCTCCGCCGCCACTAAAGGGCTTTCGCTCTCCGCCGCCGAAGCCGCGACGCTCGCCATCACCTTCGCGGCGCGGACGGTCACCAAAGGACTTGTTGTCACGGTCACCGTAAGGCTTGCGTTCGCCACCGCCGCCGCCCGTGAACGGTTTCCGGTCTCCGCCGCCGAAGCTGCGACGTTCACCGTCACCTTCGCGGCGCGGACGGTCACCATAAGGCTTGTTATCACGGTCACCATAGGGTTTGCGTTCGCCACCGCCGCTAAAGGGCTTCCGGTCTCCGCCGCCGCTGAAAGGCTTTCGCTCTCCACCACCGAAGGTCCGACGCTCACCGTCACCTTCGCGGCGCGGACGATCACCAAAAGGCTTGTTGTCGCGGTCACCATAGGGTTTGCGTTCGCCGCCGCCTGTGAACGGTTTCCGGTCTCCGCCGCCGCTGAAAGGCTTTCGCTCTCCACCACCGAAGGTCCGACGTTCGCCATCACCTTCACGACGCGGACGATCACCAAAAGGCTTACGTTCGCCGGACCCAGGCGCGCGCTTCGGAGCCTCTGGGTTACGGTCTTCGCGGGAACGGAATCCCCGCGGGTCGCCGCCAGAATTGTTGTTGCCGCGGAAAGGACCGCGGTCGTTGCCGCCGCGGTTGCCGCCGTTGTGCTCAGCCATGGGGATTCCTCCTGTTATGAGCCGACCACTGGCGCAATCGCAGCCGCTCGTTCCGTGTTTCGTTATCCTACGCAACCCGAAATCAAGCGCTTCGAAGTCCGTACATCTCAGTCAATTCTAGGCGAGACCCCACCAACAGATGACATGGATCCGTCTCCAGGCCGCCGTCGTGGGAATGTTCACACTCGCCGGGTGATGCTCTCGCAGTTTCTGCGGGTTTCCGGCGGACGCTCTGTCAGTTCGGGTGCCGGGTTGTGTGGTGCACGACGGCGGCGGGTGTGGTGGGGTGCGGGGTTTTCGGTGGGGTGCCGGGCCGGGGTGTGTGCGGGGGTGCCGGGGGTGGCGGTGTTTAAATGGGAGAGCCCCCCAACCTGGTGGTTGGGGGGCTCTCGACCGTAATGATGTTCCGGCGGTGACCTACTCTCCCACACCCTCCCGGGTGCAGTACCATCGGCGCTGTGGGTCTTAGCTTCCGGGTTCGGAATGGGACCGGGCGTTTCCCCCACGCTATGACCGCCGTAACCCTTGCTCCGCACCCGTTGGCTGTGCCGTGGGGTGGGAAATCTGTGGTTACAACATGCTTCCTGCCGGTGAGGGCAGGTGTGGTGTTGTTATTGTGTTGTGTTTTTGTTCCCTGCAACAAGCCGGTGTCGGGTTTGTTGTTTGGGAACCACATAGTGGACGCAAGCAGTCTTGTTATCTTCGTACCACCCCTGGGTGTAAACCTCTTTTGAATAGGTTTACGGGGTGGTGTGTGGTGTAAGTTATCGGCCTATTAGTACCGGTCAGCTTCACGAGTCGTTAGTCCTCGCTTCCACATCCGGCCTATCAACCCAGTGGTCTGGCTGGGGGCCTCTCACACACAAGGTGTATGGAAATCTCATCTCGAAGCGAGCTTCCCGCTTAGATGCTTTCAGCGGTTATCCCATCCGAACGTAGCTAATCAGCGGTGCACTTGGCAGTACAACTGACACACCAGAGGTTCGTCCGTCCCGGTCCTCTCGTACTAAGGACAGCCCTTCTCAAATTTCCTGCGCGCGCAGCGGATAGGGACCGAACTGTCTCACGACGTTCTAAACCCAGCTCGCGTACCGCTTTAATGGGCGAACAGCCCAACCCTTGGGACCTACTCCAGCCCCAGGATGCGACGAGCCGACATCGAGGTGCCAAACCATGCCGTCGATATGGACTCTTGGGCAAGATCAGCCTGTTATCCCCGAGGTACCTTTTATCCGTTGAGCGACGGCCATTCCACAATGTACCGCCGGATCACTAGTCCCGACTTTCGTCCCTGCTCGAGATGTCTCTCTCACAGTCAAGCTCCCTTGTGCACTTACACTCGACACCTGATTGCCAACCAGGCTGAGGGAACCTTTGGGCGCCTCCGTTACTTTTTAGGAGGCAACCGCCCCAGTTAAACTACCCATCAGGCACTGTCCCTGACCCGGATTACGGGCCGAAGTTAGATGTCCAAAGTGACCAGAGTGGTATTTCAACGATGACTCCACCCGAACTGGCGTCCGGGCTTCAACGTCTCCCACCTATCCTACACAAGCCACTCCGAACACCAATACCAAACTATAGTAAAGGTCTCGGGGTCTTTCCGTCCTGCTGCGCGTAACGAGCATCTTTACTCGTACTGCAATTTCGCCGAGTTTATGGTTGAGACAGCGGGGAAGTCGTTACTCCATTCGTGCAGGTCGGAACTTACCCGACAAGGAATTTCGCTACCTTAGGATGGTTATAGTTACCACCGCCGTTTACTGGGGCTTGAATTCTCAGCTTCGCCGTAAGGCTAACCGGTCCTCTTAACCTTCCAGCACCGGGCAGGAGTCAGTCCGTATACATCGTCTTGCGACTTCGCACGGACCTGTGTTTTTAGTAAACAGTCGCTTCCCCCTGGTCTCTGCGGCCCCGATCCCCTCCCACCAGCAAGTGGTGTTCAAGGTTGGGGCCCCCCTTCTCCCGAAGTTACGGGGGCATTTTGCCGAGTTCCTTAACCATAATTCTCTCGATCGCCTTAGTATTCTCTACCTGATCACCTGTGTCGGTTTGGGGTACGGGCGGCTAAAACCTCGCGTCGATGCTTTTCTCGGCAGCATAGGATCACCAAATCCCCCCGTGAGGGGGTCCCATCAGATCTCAGGCATCATGAACGGCGGATTTGCCTACCGTTCGCCCTACATCCTTAGACCGGGACAACCATCGCCCGGCTTGGCTACCTTCCTGCGTCACACCTGTTAATACGCTTGCCTCCCAGGATCAGGTCCCGCGCTCCACCAAAACCCACATCACCCCGAAGGGTGGGCGGGCAGGCATCGGGCGGTTAGTATCCCCTGTTCAACATGGACGGTTTTTCGCCGGTACGGGAATATCAACCCGTTGTCCATCGACTACGCCTGTCGGCCTCGCCTTAGGTCCCGACTTACCCAGGGCAGATTAGCTTGACCCTGGAACCCTTGATCATTCGGCGGACGGGTTTCTCACCCGTCTTTCGCTACTCATGCCTGCATTCTCACTCGTGTAGGCTCCACCGCTGGTTTACACCGCGACTTCACTGCCCACACGACGCTCCCCTACCACTCCAGACGCCTGAACCAACCCACAAGGGGCGGCTTAGCTAATATCTGAAATCCACAACTTCGGCGGTGTACTTGAGCCCCGCTACATTGTCGGCGCGGAATCACTTGACCAGTGAGCTATTACGCACTCTTTTAAGGATGGCTGCTTCTAAGCCAACCTCCTGGTTGTCTTCGCAACTCCACATCCTTTCCCACTTAGCACACGCTTAGGGGCCTTAGTTGGTGGTCTGGGCTGTTTCCCTCTCGACTATGAAGCTTATCCCCCACAGTCTCACTGCTGCGCTCTCACTTACCGGCATTCGGAGTTTGGCTGACGTCAGTAACCTTGTAGGGCCCATTAGCCATCCAGTAGCTCTACCTCCAGCAAGAAACACGCAACGCTGCACCTAAATGCATTTCGGGGAGAACCAGCTATCACGAAGTTTGATTGGCCTTTCACCCCTACCCACAGCTCATCCCCTCCATTTTCAACTGAAGTGGGTTCGGTCCTCCACGACGTCTTACCGTCGCTTCAACCTGGCCATGGGTAGATCACTTCGCTTCGGGTCTAGATCACGCCACTGCAACGCCCTATTCAGACTCGCTTTCGCTACGGCTTCCCCACACGGGTTAACCTCGCGACGTAACACTAACTCGCAGGCTCATTCTTCAAAAGGCACGCCGTCACAACTACAAGGTTGCTCCGACGGATTGTAAGCACACGGTTTCAGGTACTGTTTCACTCCCCTCCCGGGGTACTTTTCACCTTTCCCTCACGGTACTGGTCCGCTATCGGTCATTAGGGAGTATTTAGGCTTATCAGGTGGTCCTGACAGATTCACACGGGATTTCTCGGGCCCCGTGCTACTTGGGATACTCTCCAGGCGGCACAAAACATTTCGGTTACGGGGCTCACACCCTCTCTGGCCGGCCTTTCAAGACCGTTCACCTATGCCTGCACATCACACCTCACCAGTCCGGCAGAACTGGTATGGAAAGTCCCACAACCCCGACCATGCAACGCCCGCCGGCTATCACACATGGAACGGTTTAGCCTGATCCGCGTTCGCTCGCCACTACTGACGGAATCACTATTGTTTTCTCTTCCTGCGGGTACTGAGATGTTTCACTTCCCCGCGTTCCCTCCACGCACCCTATGTGTTCAGATGCGGGTCACCAGGCAGCTCGCGCCCCTGGCGGGGTTTCCCCATTCGGACACCCTGGGATCACAGTCCGGTTATCGACTCCCCCAGGCTTATCGCAGATTCCTACGTCCTTCTTCGGCTCCTAATGCCAAGGCATCCACCGTGTGCTCTTAAAAACTTGACCACAAAAGATCAAAAAAACTAATTTACGAGAGAACCACGAAAACCACCCGGACACCACCACCACAACCCGAAGGCCACAGCAACAGACGCCCGGACAGATCCAGGTTCATAATTCTTGGAAATTGCTTCTTATAAAAGATGCTCGCGTCCACTATGTAGTTCTCAAACAACAACCCCAAACCACACACCCCACACACCAGCACCCCACAAAAGGAGAACCAAACGCGCATGATCGATGCAGCCAGGAAACCAGAAACAAACAAACCCGACAAAACACACCACAACCCGTAAGCTGCAGCCCATCCTCCCGGCCCTGTTGCCTCAGGACCCAACAGTGTGCCAAACACTACCCAACAACCCATCCCCGCCGCTTTCCAGGACCCCCGAAGGAATCCGTACTCGCTGCCGGCATGTGCCACCAGGCACCTATTCGTTGATATTCCACCCTTGAGCACCCGCCGCAGAACAATCGTCTGCGCAACGGGCATATACTCCTGACAAACCCCCACACCACATACATGGCATGAACAATCCGTAGGTGCTCCTTAGAAAGGAGGTGATCCAGCCGCACCTTCCGGTACGGCTACCTTGTTACGACTTAGTCCCAATCGCCAGTCCCACCTTCGACAGCTCCCTCCCACAAGGGGTTAGGCCACCGGCTTCGGGTGTTACCAACTTTCGTGACTTGACGGGCGGTGTGTACAAGGCCCGGGAACGTATTCACCGCAGCGTTGCTGATCTGCGATTACTAGCGACTCCGACTTCATGGGGTCGAGTTGCAGACCCCAATCCGAACTGAGACCGGCTTTTTGGGATTAGCTCCACCTCACAGTATCGCAACCCTTTGTACCGGCCATTGTAGCATGCGTGAAGCCCAAGACATAAGGGGCATGATGATTTGACGTCGTCCCCACCTTCCTCCGAGTTGACCCCGGCAGTCTCCTATGAGTCCCCGCCATAACGCGCTGGCAACATAGAACGAGGGTTGCGCTCGTTGCGGGACTTAACCCAACATCTCACGACACGAGCTGACGACAACCATGCACCACCTGTAAACCGACCGCAAGCGGGGCACCTGTTTCCAGGTATTTCCGGTTCATGTCAAGCCTTGGTAAGGTTCTTCGCGTTGCATCGAATTAATCCGCATGCTCCGCCGCTTGTGCGGGCCCCCGTCAATTCCTTTGAGTTTTAGCCTTGCGGCCGTACTCCCCAGGCGGGGCACTTAATGCGTTAGCTACGGCGCGGAAAACGTGGAATGTCCCCCACACCTAGTGCCCAACGTTTACGGCATGGACTACCAGGGTATCTAATCCTGTTCGCTCCCCATGCTTTCGCTCCTCAGCGTCAGTTAATGCCCAGAGACCTGCCTTCGCCATCGGTGTTCCTCCTGATATCTGCGCATTTCACCGCTACACCAGGAATTCCAGTCTCCCCTACATCACTCTAGTCTGCCCGTACCCACCGCAGATCCGGAGTTGAGCCCCGGACTTTCACGGCAGACGCGACAAACCGCCTACGAGCTCTTTACGCCCAATAATTCCGGATAACGCTTGCGCCCTACGTATTACCGCGGCTGCTGGCACGTAGTTAGCCGGCGCTTCTTCTGCAGGTACCGTCACTTTCGCTTCTTCCCTACTGAAAGAGGTTTACAACCCGAAGGCCGTCATCCCTCACGCGGCGTCGCTGCATCAGGCTTTCGCCCATTGTGCAATATTCCCCACTGCTGCCTCCCGTAGGAGTCTGGGCCGTGTCTCAGTCCCAGTGTGGCCGGTCACCCTCTCAGGCCGGCTACCCGTCGTCGCCTTGGTGAGCCATTACCTCACCAACAAGCTGATAGGCCGCGAGTCCATCCAAAACCACAATAAAGCTTTCCACCCCCCACCATGCGATGAGGAGTCATATCCGGTATTAGACCCAGTTTCCCAGGCTTATCCCAGAGTTAAGGGCAGGTTACTCACGTGTTACTCACCCGTTCGCCACTAATCACCGGTGCAAGCACCGGGTCATCGTTCGACTTGCATGTGTTAAGCACGCCGCCAGCGTTCATCCTGAGCCAGGATCAAACTCTCCGTTGAAGTAAAACAGACACAACCACCAACCCCGGAAATAACAGGATAAAATGGCTGCACAAAATTTGAAACCAGCTGTAAAAACCAGACCACACCACGGGGTGGCATAATCCAGTCAATTCAACCAATTCAATACAATAAATTGGTATCAACAAACTTGGCACACTATTGAGTTCTCAAACAACAGACACATTCGAATAATTCCCGAAACAATTCATATTCAAATGAATTCTTTTGTTTCGCTTTTCTTCGCTGCGATGTTTATAGCTTATTTCATTCTTATTCACTTTGCAAATCCGGGTTATTTTCCCGATATTCACTCTGTGGAACGAATCCGCCCATCAGAAAGTGAAGCTTTTCATCATTTTCGTGCTTTGCACACGATGAATTGCTTCTCTTGTGAAGGGGGTTTGTCACCACTCAACGGCGGCGACTCAGAAAACAATACACGCTCCCCCGAGGCCGTGCAAATCGGCTTCGGAGGAGCGTGAATGGGGGCTTGGGAAGGCTAAGGAACCAGGACTTCGACAGTCGCGAGATTCTTCTTGCCGCGGCGCAGGAGCAGGTACTGGCCATGCAGCAGCTCCGACTCGGAGATGACTGCTTCCGGGTCGGACACCTTCTCGTTGTTTACATAGGCACCGCCTTCGCCGACAGTCCGCCGTGCCGCGGACTTGCTCTCCGAGAGGCCGGATGCCACCAGCAGGTCAATGATCCCGAGGCCATCCACCTTTATACGGGCGGACGGAAGCTCCGATGTGGCTGCCTCAAGCGTTGGCCGGTCCAGGGCGGACAGGTCGCCGTTCCCAAAAAGTGCAGCGGACGCCGCGATGACTTTCTCCGTTGCCTCCACACCGTGGACCAGGGAAGTCACTTCGAACGCCAGCTTCCGCTGGCCTTCCCGCGCAAACGGACGTTCGGCCACGGCAGCTGCCAGGGTTTCGATTTCCGCGCGGCTCAGGAAAGTGAAGACCTTCAGCCGGTCCACCACGTCAGAGTCGGCGGTGTTCAGCCAGAACTGGTAGAAGGCGTACGGGCTGCACATGCCGGCGTCGAGCCAGATGGCATTGCCTTCGCTCTTGCCGAACTTAGTGCCGTCGGAGTTGGTGATCAGCGGCGTCCCCAGGGCGTGGACGCTCTTACCCTCAACCTTGCGGATGAGTTCAGTGCCGCTGGTGAGGTTGCCCCACTGGTCCGAGCCGCCGGTCTGCAGCATGCAGCCGTAGTCCCGGAACAACTGGAGGTAGTCCATGCCCTGCAGGATCTGGTAGCTGAATTCGGTGTAGCTGATGCCCTCGTCCGAACTGAGGCGGGACGCAACAGCATCCTTGCGAAGCATGGTGCCGACCCGGTAGTGCTTTCCGATCTCGCGCAGGAAGTCGATGGCGCTCAAGGGAGCGGTCCAGTCGAGGTTGTTGACCATACGGGCCGCGCTGGGGCCATCGAAGCTGAGGAAGCGGCGGACCTGGGCCTGCAGGTAGCCCACCCATTCATTAACGGTGTCCTTGGTGTTCAGCGTGCGCTCGGCGGTGGGCCGCGGATCGCCGATCAGTCCCGTGGATCCGCCCACCAGGCCCAGCGGCTTGTGCCCGGCGAGCTGCAGGCGGCGCATCACGAGGAGTTGGACCAGGTTGCCCAGGTGCAGGCTCGGCGCGGTGGGGTCGAATCCGCAGTAATAGGTGATCGGATCACCGGCGAGGAGCTTTTCCAGTTCCTCTTCATCGGTGGAGACGTGGACCAGGCCGCGCCACTTCAGCTCCTGCCAGACATTGGCGAAGGTGGGGTCGTTCTGCTGGGATTCGAGATCGTTGAGTTCTGACACGACTTCTAAGTTAGCAGGATCGGCGACGCCCGGCGCCGAAATGAATGGCGCCGGGCGTCAAGGGGTAAAGCGGACCGGCTCAGCCTTCGATGCCGGCCGGAATACCTTCGGCGCCGATCAGCCGGAGCCGCTGGGTGGGCCGGGTCATGGCGACGTACAGATCGCCGACCCGGCCGTGCTCGTGGTTGAGCATAACGGACGGCTCAAGCACCACAACGCCGTCGAACTCCAGGCCCTTGGCCTCGCGCGGGCTGATGACCACGATGTCCTGTTCGTAGCTGCCCGCGCCGTTGCCGATGCGCCGGCCGTACACGGCACGGAGGGCTGACGTTGCAGCCGGCAGAAGGTCGCCGTCGGCAATCACGGCGAGGAGGCCGCCGTCGAGCGCTGCCAGTTCCTCCGGAAGCACCTCCACCAAACGGTTCACCACCTGTCCGCGGTCAACCTTGTCGATGACAGGGGCCCACCGTCCCTCGCGGACGGCCTTCGGCGCGGAAACCACCAGTCCGGCCGCGTTGGCCATGCGGGCGGCGGCTTCAGCGATCTGGGAGGGCGTCCGGTAGTTGACTGTCAGCTCCTCCAGCTGCCAGCGGTCACCGAACATGGGCCCCAGGGCCCCCTGCCAGGAGTTGGCGCCGGCGACTGAACTGGTCTGCGCGATGTCGCCCACGATGGTGAAGGATTTCAGCGGGCACCGGCGGACCAGCAGGCGCCACTGCATCGGCGAAAGCTCCTGCGCCTCATCCACCACGATGTGGCCGAAGGCCCACGTCCGGTCGCTGGTGGCGCGTTCTGCGGCCGTCTGGCGGTTCTCGCGCTCCTGGTTCTGATCGGCGAGTTCCTCGGCGGTGATGAGGACGTCGACCCCCATGTCCCCCATGTTCACCAGCGTCTGCTTGGCGTTGGCAAGGTCGCGGGCGCGGTCATGCTCCTGCTGCGCAAGTCCGCGGCCGGCTGCCGGGTCCAAGTCGCCAAGGAGCTCGGCGGCTTCGTCCAGCAGCGGGACGTCGGCCTCGGTCCAGGGAGCATCAGCGGGGCGCAGCAGCAGCGACCGCTCCGTAAGGGACAGGTTCGGTGTGCAGGCCGCCAGGACTGCGGGCTTGCTCAGAAGCTCCGTGATCAGCTTCTCCGGAGTCATCGGCATCCAGCACAGGTTCAGGACGATCCGGACGTCGCGGGCCGTGCGGACATCTTCGGCCAGATACGAGCGGTCGGCATTGTTGCCGATGCTCCCGGCCTCCACAAGATCAGTCATCTGCTCGGTCAGTTCGCGGAGCAGAATTTTGATAAATGTCAGGCGCGCCTCGTTGTGCGGCTTGCCGGTGGACCGGGCACGTTCGCGCGCCCGGCTTACCTGCCGCCGCGTCAGTACCAGCTTGCGGCCGTCGACGTCCAGGACACGGTCCTCGGCGGGGATCCGCTGCCGGTTCGCGACCGCATTGGCCACAACCTTCACCATGTCCAGCCGCCCCTTGATGGCCGCGACCTCGGCCTCAGGTTCAGCAACCGCTTTGATCCCGGGCATCAGGCGACCCACGCTGGCCATGACCACGCCGGTCTCACCGAGCGAGGGAAGAACACGTTCGATGTACTTCATAAAGGACGACGACGGGCCCACCAGCAGCACGCCGGCAGTCTTCAGCCGTTCCCTGTGTGTGTACAGCAGGTACGCGGCCCGGTGCAGGGCCACAGCAGTCTTACCGGTACCGGGACCACCCTGCACCACGAGGGCGCCGGAAATGGAGGACCGGATGATGCGGTCCTGCTCGGACTGGATGGTGCCGACGATGTCGGACATCCTGCCCGTGCGCTTGGAATCGAGGGCCGCCAGCAATGCTCCTTCGCCCTGCAGCGAGGCGTCGTCCGCGAGCATGTCCGCATCAAGGACGTCGTCCTCGATGGCCTTGACTTCCCGGCCCTGCAGAATCAGGTGCCGCCGGCGGCGGACGCCCTGCCGGTCAAACGCCGTTGCCTGATAGAAGTGCCCGGCTTCGGGCGCGCGCCAGTCCACCATGAGCCGCTGGAGGTCATCGGTGGTCAGGCCGATGCGCCCAATGTACTGGGCCTCACCGGAATCCAGGTCGAGGCGGCCGAAGACCAGACGGTCGTCGACGGCGTCGAGCTGGGCGAGGCGGTCCTCGTAGAGCGCGGCGAAGGCGTCGCGTTCGGAGACATTCTGCATGGTGCCCACGGCACCGGCCCGGCGGACCTGTGCCAGCTGCTGGCGCTTTTCCGTGCGGAGCTCTTCCAGCCGCGCGTACAGGCCGGCAACATAGTTCCGTTCGTGGGCCAAATCGGCGTCGAGCATTTAAACGTTCCCCTATCGCAAAAGACAGACCGTCCATTCTACAACCATTTCGGTTAACGCGCCTGCCGGTCCCCTTCCCCGGAAGTCACCCAATGTTCACTTTCAGGCCGCACACTTCCGTAGCCGTTCCGCCACGTGAATGATTCAATACTGCAATGCACCACGAGAACGTCCTGACCGGATACGGGCTTTCCCTCCTTCCGTTGGCACCGCACCATGCCGAAGGGCTGTTTGACTTCGTGGACGCCGCGATGTGGGCAGGAATGGCCGCGCCCCTGCCGGCCACGGCGCACGAGCTTTCAGGGCTGTTTGCGGCCAGGATTGAGGACCCGGCCAGCCTGGCCTTCGCCGTGACGGACCAGCGGACCGGAGCCCTCCTGGGCACAACCGCGCTGAATGCGTTCGATGCCGCCCAGCAGCGCGTGGAAGTTGGCGGCACCTTCTTTGGACGGCAGTTCTGGGGCACGCACGTAAATCCCGCCAGCAAGCACGCCCTGCTCGCCTTTGCGTTCGACGTTCTTCACGTTCAGCGCGTTGCGTTTCGCTGCGACGCACGTAATGTGCGCAGCGCCGCAGCCATCGAACGGCTGGGGGCAACGTTCGAGGGCGTGCTGCGCAGCCACCGCCTGGCGCCTGACGGCACACGTGCGGATTCGGCAGTGTTCTCTGTCCTGGGGCAGGAATGGCCCGCGGTGCAGCAGCGCCTCCAGCACCGGTTGGCGCCGTTCGCCCTGGCGGGTGACCACCCGGGCGGGACGGATTATGCCCGGCGCACCTTTGCCGCCTTGTAGCGGGACACGGTGGGATCGCCTGGCAGCCAGAAGCGCCAGGGATACGTCGCGGAGCCGCCGTCGCCGGAAACGCCCACCCTCGGCCCGGAACTGAACACGGGAGCGGGTACCGAAGTCAGCCGCAGCTCGAAGGGGTCAGCCAGCGCATCCCGGCCGCTGTCGGCGGTAGTGAGGGCCAGCGTGGTGGCCAGCCGGGCAGGGCCGCTCGCCAGGTCGAGAGCCGATTTCGACGTCGGACGCCGCACCATCGCGAGGTGCTGCCCCTCCACCACCTCGCCCGCCCGCAGCAGGACGGCAGATGCGGTGCCCGCCGGGCCGCAGACGATGTTGGCGCAGTAGTGCAAGCCATACGTGAAGTAGACGTAGAGGTGGCCGGCCGGGCCGAACATGGGCGCGTTGCGGGCCGTGGGGCCACGGAAAGTGTGGGAGCCGGGATCCGGATGCGACGAGTCGCCGGGACCCATGTACGCCTCCACCTCGGTGATCCGCACAGCCACAGTTCCCTCGTGGCTGTGGTGGGTCAGAACGGATCCCAGCAGCCGCGGAGCGACCCTCCGGGCGTCGCCGGACAGCAGTTCGCGGAGCTGATCCGGGCTGGCGGGACTCAGGCTGGCGGTCATGGTCCGACTCTATCGAACGCCACGGCGGTGTCCGATTTCCGCTAGCAGTCCCGGTCGCCGGCTGGCAGGATGGAGGGCATGGACTTCTGGCAGCGCTACCGCGCGATTGACGCGCGGGACACCCGGTTCGACGGGCAGTTCTACACAGCCGTCCGGACCACCGGCATCTACTGCCGCCCGTCCTGCCCCGCCAGGACCCCGAAAGCCGTGAACGTCACCTTCTACGAAACCTCTGCCGCAGCGCACGACGCCGGTTACCGGGCGTGCAAGCGCTGCCTTCCCGAAGCAGTGCCAGGCACGCCTGCGTGGAACATCCGGCAGGACCTGGCGGGCCGCGCGATGCGCCTGATCAACGACGGAGTGATCAACCGGGACGGGGTGGAGGGCCTCGCCGCCCGGCTGGGATACTCCTCCCGCCAGCTCAACCGGATCCTCAGCCACGAACTCGGCGCCGGTCCGCTCTCCCTGGCCCGGGCCAGCCGCGCCCAGACCGCCCGCACCCTGTTGGTGTCCACGGCGATGAAGCTGGCGGACATCGCATTCGCGTCCGGCTTCAGCAGCGTCCGCCAGTTCAACGACACCATGGTGGAGGTGTTCGCCATGACGCCCACGGCCCTGCGCGCGACCGCCAGGCACCACAGCTCCCCTGCCGCCGCGACGTCGCTGACGTTGAGCCTGCCGTACCGCGAACCGTTCGATCCCGGCATCTTTTCCTTCCTCGCCGTCAGGGCGATCCCCGGGATCGAGGCGGGGACGCCGACGTCGTACGCCCGTACTTTGCAGCTTCCGCATGGCGATGCCCGCTTCAGCGTGACTTACGACGCCGGCGCTCCCGGAAGGCCACTGACCCTCACCATCGGCGCGGTGGACCTCCGGGACCTGCCCGCACTGCTGAGCAGGGTACGCCGGCTCTTCGACCTCGACGCCGATCCGGTAGCCATCGACAGTGCCCTGTGCCAGGAGCCCCGCCTGGCCGCCTCGGTTGCCGGTGCGCCGGGCATCAGGATGCCCGGCGCGTTGGATCCGCAGGAGCTGCTCATCCGGGCGATGATCGGGCAGCAAATCACCGTGGCTGCGGCCCGGACCGCACTGACGCAGCTGGCCGCTGCCGGCAGTACCAGCGCGGTCCCCGGCGAGGGCCTTGACCGGCTGTTTCCCACCGCGGCCGAAATCGCCGAGACCGGCTACACGCTGCTGCGCGGTCCGCAACGCCGGATTGACGCCATCCGTTCCGCCGCGTCGGCCCTGGCTGGAGGCCAACTGGATTTTGGCTACGGGGACGATCTGCCCGGGCTCGGCGCCAAGCTGCTTGCCCTTCCCGGGGTGGGCCCGTGGACCGTGGGCTACGTGGCAATGCGTGTCCTCGGCGCGCCGGACGTCTTTCTGGCCAACGACGCTGCGGTGCGGAACGGCATCAAGGCGCTCGCCCCAGCCCTCACGAGCCAAGACGGCGGCGGCGTTGAGGCGCCAGGCATGTCGCCAAGCGCCGATTTCCGCGAGGTCAGCCCGTGGCGGTCCTACGCCACCATGCACCTGTGGCGCGCCGCCGCGGAGTCCAAATCCTCCAAACCTATACAAGCCGTTCCAGAGAAAGCGATGCTATGAAAGCCCAGCTGTTAGTGATGTCCACCCCGGACGGACCGTTCACCATCCTTGCCCAGGACGGCGTGGTCCTCGCCTCGGGCTGGACCGCCGAGCCGGGTGAGCTGACCGGCCAGATCCACCCCGGGCTGCGGCCGGGCGACGTCGAAGCGGTCACGGACCTGGGCAGCATCTCCCGGGCCGTGGAGGACTTCTATGCCGGCGATCCCGCGCCTGCCATGGCCGTCCCCGTGCGCCAGAAGTCTGGGCCGTTCCGGTCGCACGCCTGGGATGTGCTGAGGACCGTTCGTCCCGGGTCGCCGGTGACGTACACCGAGTATGCCGAGCTTTCCGGAAATCCGAAGGCGGTCCGGGCCGCGGCCAGCGCGTGTGCGTTCAATGCGGCTGCCTTGTTTGTGCCGTGCCACCGTGTCATCCGCACCGACGGTTCCCTGGGCGGTTTCCGCTGGGGCCTGGCCATCAAGGAGAGCCTGCTGGCCCGCGAGGCAACGGAGAGCCTGCTGACCCGCGAAGCCGGATAGGGCTACCGTGCTGCCGGTGTCCCGGATGGCGTGGCTCCGGCTGCGGGTGTCCCGGCTGGCCAAGGCAGCAGGTCCGGGAGGTCCACGCCGTCCGCGGCGGCTGTTGCCCGCAGGCTGCCGAGCGATGGTTCACGGCCGGCCAGCCAGGCGGCAATGTCAGTGATCATCCCGCTGATGACGGTGGAACGGCCGAGGCCAAGGGTCACGGGCGGGAGCCCGAGTGGCTGCAGCACGAGTTTTTCCCCCGCCGGGACACGGGCCGCCAGGAAGTCGAAGAGGTGCTCGCAGAACTTCCGGCTCCACGTCTCGGGCCCGAGGCCCGCGCCCAGGTCCGCTGTGTGGATCACCAGTTCACGCCACAGCGCGAGGCCGCCGTCGAAGACCACTCCTCCACGGTAGGCAATGGAGGCCTGCCAGTCGGCGTCGCCTTCCAGCGAATCAAAAGCCGTCAGTGCCCGGTCCAGGCCGGCCTGCAGGTCAGCCCGGTGCGCATCCGCGTTGTGGCCGGCGGACATTTCGATGGCCTTCGTGCGTCCGTCCTGGCCTCCGTCGTACAGCTCAACAGTGGCGCCGCGGGCGGCAAATTCCAGCTGCCGCGCCATGGCGTTGGAGATGCCGGCGAGATGCGCCAGGACGTGCCCGCGGGTCCAGCCGGGCAGTCCCGACGGTGCCTTGACATCCTCATCGGTGAACTTCGCGGCGGTCGAGGCCACGGCGTCGGCGGCCTTATGCAGTTCGGCCAGTAGTTCTGAAGTAGTGATCTCAGTCATAGCGCCATGGTAGCCGACAGAGTTAACGTCCATTAACGCGGAACGAGATGGCACTCCACGGCAGTTGTTTCGAAAAACATTGCCGCGAAGTGCCATCTCGCGTGTTGTTAGGCTGCGTAGTCCCGCACGCCGGCGAGCTCGCTTTCCAGCGCGAGCAGCTGGCGTTCGACGGCGGCGGGTGCAGTGCCGCCCTGTGAGTTGCGGCTGTTGAGCGACCCTTCCGTGGACAGGACCGTGCGGACCTCCGGTGTCAGGTGCTCCGAGATGGCGGCGTATTCCTCATCCGTCAGGTCCCACAGCTCCACGTCGCGGCTTTCGGCCTGCTTCACCGCTGCTCCGGAGAGCTCGTGCGCCTCGCGGAACGGAACGCCCTGGCGGACCAGCCACTCGGCAATGTCCGTGGCCAGCGCGAAGCCCTGCGGTGCCAGCGACTCCATCCGTTCCGTATTGAACTTCAGCGTCGCGATCATGCCCGAGACAGCCGGAAGCAGCAGCTCCAGGGTATCGGCGGCGTCGAAGACCGGTTCCTTGTCCTCCTGCAGGTCGCGGTTGTACGCGAGCGGCAGTCCCTTGAGCGTGGCCAGCAGCCCGGTCAGGTTGCCGATCAGGCGCCCTGCCTTGCCACGGGCCAGTTCGGCGACGTCGGGGTTCTTCTTCTGCGGCATGATCGAGGAACCGGTGGAGTAGGAATCGTGCAGGGTCACAAAGGAGAACTCCTTGGTGGCCCAGAGAATGACTTCCTCCGACACGCGGGACAGGTCCACGCCGATCATGGCCGTAACCCACGCAAACTCCGCGAAGACGTCGCGCGATGCGGTGCCGTCAATAGAGTTGTGCGTGGCGGAGAAGAAGCCCAGGTCCGCCGCGACGGCCTCCGGGTCCAGGCCCAGCGACGAGCCGGCGAGGGCACCCGAACCGTAAGGCGAAACCCCCGCGCGTTTGTCCCAGTCCTGGAGCCGCTGCACATCGCGCAGCAGCGCCCAGGCATGGGCCAGCAGGTGGTGGCTGAGCAGGATGGGCTGGGCATGCTGCAGGTGAGTACGGCCTGGCATGGCCACACCCTGGTGGGCCTTGGCCTGCCCCACCAGCGCCTCGATGGTTGCCAGCACGCCGCGCGCGATGATCCGGGCATGGTCACGCAGGAACATGCGGCCCAGCGTGGCCACCTGGTCGTTGCGGGACCGTCCGGCGCGGAGCTTGCCGCCCAGCTGGGTGCCGGCGCGTTCGATCAGGCCGCGTTCCAGTGACCCGTGCACGTCCTCATCGGATTCCGCCGGCAAGTACGCGCCTGAGGCAACATCGTCATCCAGGCGGCCCAGGGCGTCCAGCATGCCGCCGAGTTCGGCGTCGTCCAGCAGCCCGGCCTTGTGCAGCACGCGGGCGTGCGCTTTGGAGCCGGCGATGTCGTAGCGGGCCAGCCGCCAGTCAAAGTGCGTGGACTTGCTCAGGGCTGCGAGGGCATCCGCGGGGCCGCCGGCGAACCGGCCGCCCCACAGTGCGCCGGTGTTCGTCGCGTCGGATTTCGGGGTTTCGACAGGCTCAACCACCGATGTTACTTTCCTGCGACGCGGATATCGCGGCCTGAGGCAACCTTGGCGGACATGCCCCACAGCTCGATGAAGCCGCGCGCCATGGACTGGTCGAAAGTGTCGCCGGTGTCGTAGGTGGCGAGGTCGAAGTCGTAGAGCGAGGTCTCGGAGCGGCGGCCGTTGACGATCGCCTGTCCACCGTGCAGGACCATGCGGATGTCGCCGGTGACGTGCTTTTGGGTGTCTTCGATGAACGCGTCCAGGGAGCGCTTGAGCGGTGAGAACCACTGGCCGTCGTACACCAGTTCGGCCCAGCGCTGGCCAACAGTGGCCTTGAAGCGGGCCTGCTCGCGCTCGACGGTGATGTCCTCGAGGTGCTTGTGCGCGGTGATCAGCGCCATGGCACCGGGGGCTTCGTAGATTTCGCGGGACTTGATGCCCACGAGGCGGTCCTCGACGACGTCGATCCGGCCCACACCCTGCGCGCCGGCACGGCGGTTCAGTTCCTTGATGGCCTGCAGCGGGGTGACCCGGACGCCGTCGATCGCTACCGGCACGCCGGCTTCGAAGGAAATGGTGACCTCATCCGGGGCCGGCGGGAACTCCGGCGTCGCGGTGTAGTCGTAGATGTCCTTGGTGGGTGCGTTCCAGATGTCCTCGAGGTAGCCGGTTTCGACGGCGCGTCCCCAGACGTTCTGGTCGATCGAGTACGGGTTCTTCTTGGTGGTCTCGATCGGCAGTCCCTTTTCCTCGGCGAAGGCGATGGCCTTGTCGCGGGTGAGGGCGAGGTCGCGAACCGGTGCGATGCACTTCAGGTCCGGGCCGAGGGTCTGGATGCCCACCTCAAAGCGGACCTGGTCGTTGCCCTTGCCGGTGCAGCCGTGGGCCACGGTGGTGGCGCCGAATTCACGGGCGGCCTTGACCAGGTGCTTGACGATGACCGGCCGGGAGATGGCCGAAACCAGCGGGTAGTGGCCCTGGTAGAGGGCGTTGGCCTTCAGCGTGGGCATGCAGTATTCGTTGGCGAACTCGTCGGACGCGTCGGCCACGTAGGCTTCGACTGCGCCGCAGCCGAGGGCGCGCTGGCGGATGGTCTCCAGCGACTCGCCGCCCTGTCCGACGTCGACCGCCACGGCAATGACCTCGGCACCGGTGGCTTCACCGATCCAGCCGATGGCTACGGAAGTATCGAGGCCACCGGAGTAGGCCAGAACAATGCGCTCAGTCACGAAAATGCTCCTAATTGGGGTTGTAGATGTTGATCGGGGAAATTCTTCAGGGAAAAACGTTCTGGGGAAAGCCTGTCACACCGGGAGGGTGTTCGGGCGGTGTGGGCCTACTGGCCGCCGCCGGCTTCCTCGGCGAGCTGCAGGAACCGGACCGCGAGGTCCTGCCCGCCCTGCGGATCCCGGGAAACCAGCAGCACGGTGTCGTCACCGGCAATGGTCCCCAGGATGGAGGGCATCACCGAGTGGTCAATGGCCAGGGCCAGGAAGTTGGCCGCACCGGGCGGGGTCCGGAGCACGGCGATGTTGGCCGAGGCTTCCGCCGTGACCAGGAGTTCACTGCACAGCCGGGCAAGCCGGGCATCCAGGATCTCCTGGCTGACCCCGCTCTTGGCCGCACGTTCGCCGCCCTCGCCGGGGACGGCGTAAACCAGCACGCCTTCCTTGCCGCGGACCCGGACGGCGCCGAGTTCCACGAGGTCCCGGGACAGCGTGGCCTGGGTGACCTGGACGCCGTCGTCCGCCAGCAAAGCGGCCAGCTCCGCCTGGGAGCGCACCGATTCACCCGTCAGGATCGCGGTGATGCGCGCCTGGCGGGCTGTTTTGGTGGCCGGGCTGGAGCCCGGCGATGCCGGCGGGACGGACACTAGTTGCCAGCCTCCGGCGCCAGCCCATCAACCGGCGCCAGCCCATCAACCGGCGCCAGCCCGTCCACGGGGGCCAGGCCTTCGACGACGGCGAGTCCGGACCGGTGCATCAGCCAGGCCATCAGTGCCTTCTGCGCGTGCAGCCGGTTCTCCGCTTCGTCCCAGACGATCGACTGCGGGCCGTCGATGACGCCCGCCGAAATCTCGTAGCCGCGGTAGGCGGGCAGGCAGTGAAGCACGACGGCGTCATCCGCCGCGTGTGCCATGGCCGCCTCATCCACGGAGTACTCCCGGAACAGCTGCAGCCGGGCTTCCTTTTCGGCTTCCTGGCCCATGGAGACCCAGGTGTCCGTGGCCACAACGTCGGCGCCCTTGAGGGCAACGGCGGCGTCGGTGGTGACCAGTACGGAACCGCCGGTCTGGGCGGCGCGCTCCTCCGCCGCGGCAACGATCTCTGCTGCCGGGAGGTAGCCTTCCGGGCCGGCGATGCGGACGTGCATCCCGGCGGTGACGCCGGCCAGCAGGTAGGAGTTGGCCATGTTGTTGGCGGCGTCGCCCAGGTAGCTCATGGTGAGGCCCTTGAGCTCGCCTTTGTGTTCCTTCACCGCGAGCAGGTCCGCCAGGAGCTGGCACGGGTGGTAGTCGTCGCACAAGGCGTTGATTACCGGCACCCTTGAGTTTTTCCGCCATGGCCACGAGGCCCGAGTGCGCGCCGGTGCGCCACACAATGGTGGAGACCATACGCTCAAGAACCTTGGCGGTGTCCTCAACAGACTCCTTGTGGCCGATCTGCGCCTCGCCCGGGTTGATGATCAGCGCGTTGCCGCCCATGTCCGCGATGCCCGTGGCGAACGAAACGCGCGTCCGGGTGGAGGTCTTGTCGAAGATGACGGCCACAGTCTTGCGGCCGTTCCCCTCCCCGGCGAAGGGCTGGACGCTGTACGGCGCTGCCTTCATGCGGACGGCCAGGTCCAGGACCTCGGCCTGCTCAGCGGGGCTGAGGTCCGTGTCCTTCAGGAAGTGGCGGGTGGTGCTGGCTGTGCCGGCGGAAGAATCTTCAGGGGTCACTGCGCGTCCTTAGCTGTCTGGAGGATTGCCGGGAGGGCGGCGAGGAAGGTGCCGGCCTGGTCCTTGGTAAGGACCAGCGGCGGGGCAAGCCGGATGGTGCGCGGGCCGGGGCTGTTGACGATGAATCCGGCGTCCAGGCCCGCGATCACCACGGCGGGGGCGACGTCGGCGTCCAGGTCGAAGCCGATGAGCAGGCCAACGCCCCGGACTTCGGTGACGCCGTCGACGGCGGCGAGTCCGGTGCGGAGGTAGTCCCCCACAACTGCAACGTTTTCCAGGACCCGCTGGCTTTCGATCGCGTGCAGCGTGGCCAGCGCGGCCGCCGTCGCCACCGGGTTGCCGCCGAAGGTGGTGCCGTGCTGGCCCGCGGACAGGAGCGACGACGTCCGCTCACCGAACGTGAGAAGCGCACCGATGGGGAAGCCGCCGCCGAGGCCCTTCGCCAGCGTGATGGCGTCGGGAACGATGCCGGCGTCCTCCGTCGCGAGCCATTTGCCGGTCCGGCCAATTCCAGTCTGGACCTCGTCCAGGATCAGCAGGGCGCCGGCCTTTGTGGTCGCTTCGCGGGCTGCCTTCAGGTAGCCAGGAGGCAGTGGCCGCACCCCGGCTTCGCCCTGGATGGGCTCCAGGAAAACGGCGGCCACGGTTTCGTCGATGGCTGCTTCCAGGGCTGCGACGTCGCCGAACGGGATGTGGACCACGCCGCCGGGCAACGGCTCAAACGGTGCGCGGTAGGCTTCCTTGGCGGTCAGGGCCAGGGCACCCATGGTGCGACCGTGGAAGGCGCCCTCGAGGGCGATGATTTTGGTCCGTTTGCCCGTGGTGCCGTCCGGGCCGGCTCCGTTACGCCGGGCCAGCTTGAAGGCGGCTTCGTTGGCTTCGGTGCCGGAGTTTGTGAAGAACACTTTGGAGCCCGCCGGGGCGTGCGTCAGTGCCAGCAGCTTTTCGGCCAGTGCGATCTGCGTGGGGCTGGTGAAGAAATTGGAGACATGGCCCAGGGTGGCCAGCTGGCTCGAAATCACGGATGTGACAAACGGGTGGGCGTGGCCCAGGGCGTTGACGGCGATACCGCCGAGCAGGTCCAGGTATTCCTTGCCGTCGGCGTCCCAGACCAGGCAGCCGGCACCACGGACCAGGACCCGCTGCGGGGTACCGAAGACGCCCATCAGGGACGTGGAGTACCGCGTAAGCCACTCAGCCCCGCTGCTGTGGCCCTTGGTTTCGACAAGGTCTCCCACCGGAGTCTTCTCGAGTGTGCTGGCCGCGTGGCTTCCTGTTTTTACCGCGTTCATGGGGTGGCTCCCTCTTTTTCGCTGTCTTCGTCGGGGACGACCTGCGTGCCGATGCCCGCCGTCGTGAATGTTTCCAGGAGCATCGAGTGCGGCAGGCGGCCGTCCACGATGTGCGCGCGTTCCACCCCGCCGTCAATGGCCTTGAGGCACGCTTCCATCTTGGGAATCATGCCCGATTCCAACGACGGCAGCAGCTGGCGCAGCTCCGAGGCCGTGAGGGACGAGATGAGGGAGGACCGGTCCGGCCAGTTGGCGTACAGTCCTTCGACATCCGTGAGGATCACCAGCTTGGAGGCCCCCAACGCTTCGGCAAGGGCAGCCGCGGCGGTATCCGCGTTGACGTTCAGGACCTGGCCGGTGGTCTGGACCTCTCCGGCTGCCGTCTCGAGGCCGTCGGACTCGATTTCCGGTGCCACGGTGGAGATGACCGGGATGCGGCCGGCGGCCAGGATGTCCAGGATGCCCTCGGGGTTCACGCCGACAACTTCGCCCACCAGGCCGAGGTCCACTTCCTCGCCGTCAATGACGGTGCCGGTCCGGACGGCACGGAGCAGGCCGCCGTCTTCACCGGACATGCCCACGGCATACGGGCCATGGGAGTTGATCAGGCCCACCAGTTCGCGGCCCACCTGGCCGGTGAGGACCATCCGGACCACGTCCATGGCTTCGGGGGTGGTGACGCGGAGTCCGCCTTTAAACTCGGACTCGATACCCAGCCGCGCCAGCATGGAGTTGATCTGCGGACCGCCGCCGTGGACCACCACGGGATGGATGCCCACATGGTGCAGGAACACCACGTCCTCGGCGAAGGCACGGCGCAGTTCCTCGTTGACCATGGCGTTGCCGCCGTATTTGATCACCATGGTGGTGCCGGCGAACCGCTGGATCCAGGGCAGCGCCTCGATCAGCGTGCCGGCTTTGCTTTGGGCATCACTCATGGACGTCGTTTCACGGGTCTGGGTGTTCATGCGTGCAGTATCTCCAGGGTTGCTGGTTGATCAGCGCGAGGATCTAGCTTGAGTAGGCGCTGTTCTCGTGGACGTAGTCGTGGGTGAGGTCGTTGGTCCAGATGGTGGCTTCGGCGTCACCGGACTGCAGGTCAATTTCCACCAGGACTTCGCGGGGTTCGAGGTCCACCAGGTTGCGGTCGTCGCCGATGCTGCCGTTGCGGCAGATCTGGATGCCGTTGATGGCCACGTTCAGCTGGTCCGGTTCGAACACGGCGTCCGTGGTGCCCACGGCGGACAGCACGCGGCCCCAGTTGGGGTCCTTGCCGAAGATGGCTGCCTTGAACAGGTTGGACCGGGCCACGGAGCGGCTGACCGTTTCGGCGTCCCGCTCGCTGGCCGCATTGAACGTGCGGATGGCTATATCGTGGCTGGCGCCTTCGGCGTCCCCGATCAGCTTGCGCGCCAGTTCGGCGCACACCTTGGTGAGCCCGGCACCAAAGGCTTCGGCGGACGGGACGGCACCGGACGCGCCGGAGGCCAGCAGCACTACGGTGTCATTGGTGGACATGCAGCCGTCCGAGTCCGCCCGGTCGAAGGTGACGCGCGTGGCGTCGCGGAGGACGACGTCGAGCATTTCCGCTTCGACGTCGGCGTCGGTGGTGAGGACCACCAGCATGGTGGCCAGGCCGGGTGCCAGCATGCCGGCGCCCTTGGCGATGCCGCCGATGGTGAACTCCTGGCCGTCGGCGTCCGTGCCGATGAACAGTGCGGACTTGGGCACCGAGTCTGTGGTCATGATGGCGGTGGCCGCATCCGGACCGCCGTCCGTGCTGAGCGCTGCCGAGGCAGCCTCGACGCCCGGGAGGATCTTGTCCATGGGCAGCTGCTCGCCGATCAGGCCGGTGGAACAGACAAACACGTCCGTCGCCGAGATGCCCAGGACAGCAGCCACTTTTTCGGCCGTGCTGTGGGTGTTCTGGAACCCCTGGGGACCGGTGCAGGCGTTGGCACCGCCGGAGTTAAGGACCACTGCATCCACGCGGCCGTCCGAGACCACCTGTCGGGACCAGTGGACGGGGGCCGCGGCCACCCGGTTGCTGGTGAAGACGGCGGCCGCCGCCTTGGACGGGCCATCGTTGACCACCAGGGCGAAGTCCGGCTTGCCGGACGTCTTCAGGCCGGCGGTGACGCCTGCGGCGCGGAATCCCAGGGGGGCGGTAACGGTCACGGTGCAACTCCCTGCAGGTTGAGGCCGGCGGTTTCCGGCAGGCCTAGGGCAATGTTCATGGACTGCACGGCGCCGCCGGCAGTCCCCTTGGTGAGGTTATCAATGACGCACGTCACAATCACGCGGCCTGTGTGTTCATCCAATGCCAGCTGCATGGCCGCGTGGTTGGAGCCCTGGACGGACTTGGTGGCGGGCCACTGCCCTTCCGGCAGCAGGTGGACAAACGGCTCGTCGTCGTAGGCATCAGCCCACGCCTGGCGGAGGTCCGCCGCCGTGGTGCCGGGCTTGACCTTCGCGGTGGCGGTGGTGAGGATGCCGCGGCTCATCGGCGCGAGCGTCGGGGTGAAGGACACCGTGACACTCTCGCCGGCAGCATTGGAGAGGCCCTGTTCAATCTCGGGGGTGTGGCGGTGGCCGCCGCCCACGCCGTAGGGGCTCATGGAGCCCATCACCTCGGAACCGATGAGGTTCACCTTCGCGGCCTTGCCCGCACCCGAGGTGCCGGAGGCGGAAACGATCACGACGTCGTCGGGCTGGAGCAGCTTGGCGGCGAACCCTGGCGTCAGCGCCAGGAGTGCCGACGTCGGGTAGCAGCCCGGGACGGCGATCCGCGCGGCGCCCTTGAGGACTTCGCGCTGGCCTGGGAGCTCCGGCAAGCCGTAGGGCCATGTGCCCGCATGGGCCGAGCCGTAGAACTTTTCCCACGCGGCTGGATCCTCGAGGCGGTGGTCTGCGCCGGCGTCGATCACTACGGTGCCCTCCGGAAGCTGTGCCGCGATCTCGGCGGAAGCACCGTGCGGAAGTGCCAGGAACACCACATCGTGCCCGGAGAGATTCTCCACGGTGGTGTCTTCCAGGATGCGGCTGGCCAGTCCGTGCAGGTGCGGCTGCAGCTCGCCAAGGCGGGAGCCCGCGTTGCTGTGCGCGGTTATGGCACCGATGGTCACGTCCGGGTGCGCCGCCAAAAGGCGCAGGACTTCTCCCCCGGCGTAGCCGCTGGCTCCGGAGACGGCAACAGAAATAGTCATGCCGTGAATCTTACAGCAAAAGTATTCAGTGTGCCCGATATTTATGCATCGACGTTGGCATCGATTCCCGGGGCGCCGCTGGACAAGCAGGCGTAAGATGGAGTGAGGGTGATCATGACCGTGCAGTCCGAATGTCGGCTGCACCGTTGCCCGAAACAGTTACGAGGCCCCGCTCCATGACCACCACGTTCCCCACGTCTGAGCGCCCTAAATCGCGTGTCCGGCAGCCCAACGCCGTTGTCCTGAGCTATTCGGAGCTGTTGAAGAGCGTCAAGGCTGAAGGCCTGCTGGAACGCCGCGTCGGTTTCTACATCACGCTCTTTGCCAGCCTGGTACTCCTCATGGCCGCCACCTGGTTCGGGTTTGCCCTGATCGGCGACAGCTGGTTCCAGCTCCTCATCGCCGCAGCCGTCGGGATCCTCTGCACACAGCTGAGTTTCCTGGCCCACGAGGCCGGGCACCGCCAGATCTTCGCGTCGCGCCGGGCCAACGACTGGACCGCCCGGATCCTGGCCACCTCGGTTGCCGGCATGAGCTATTCCTGGTGGGAGCAGAAGCACGGCGCCCACCACAACCACCCCAACGTCATTTCGAAGGATCCTGACATTGCCACCGGGGCCATCGCCTTCCACCCCGAAGGTGCCGCCACACGGCAGGGCCGGTTTTCGTTCCTGACCCGCAAGCAGGGCTGGTTCTTCTTCCCGCTACTGTTCCTTGTTGGCCTGGGGCTGCAGATCGATTCCGTGAAGTTCGTCTTCCGCCGGGCCAAGGTGACACACCGATGGGTAGAGCTTCCCATTTTGCTGGTCCGGCTTAGCCTCCTGCCCGTGCTGGCTTTTACGTTCCTGCCGCTCGGGATGGCGTTCGCGTTCATCGGCGTGCAGCTCGCCGTCTTCGGTTTCTACATGGGTGCTTCCTTCGCGCCGAACCACAAGGGCATGCCGGTCCTGCCCGCGGACAGCCGCGTGGACTTTTTCAGCCGCCAGGTCCTGACGTCACGGAACATCTCCGGTGGCCGGTTTATGGACATCCTGCTCGGCGGCCTGAACCGCCAGGCTGAGCACCACCTCTTCCCGGACATGGCACGCCCCCAGCTCGATAAGGCAGCCAAGATTGTCCGCGAGTACTGCACGAAGCACCAGGTTCCCTACACGGAAACCACGCTGCTGCAGTCCTACGGCATCATCGTCCGCTACCTGAACGATGTAGGCCTTGCTGCAGGACGCCACTTCGAGTGCCCCATGGCAACGGTGACCCGGCGGTTCTAGCACGCACTGCTAAAACGAGGCGCGTCACGCGGGCTCCCCCGCATGACTCTGCCCCGTATGACCCGAAGCGACGGCCGGCTTCCGGCCGTCGCTTCGTCGTCGGTAGCGGTATCCCTAGGATGGTCAGAGACACCGGCCGCGGGAAACCCCCGCCCGGAGAGGAGACCTTTTTATGCAAGCCATCGTTGCCCGCCAGTCCGGAGGTCCGGAAGTCCTCGAGATCGCCGAGGTGGACCGACCGACGCCGGGTCCCGGCCAGTTGCTCATCAAGGTGGCGGCAGCCGGGGTGAACTTCATCGACACCTATCAGCGCGGGGGCATGTACCAGGTCCCGTTCCCCTTTACGCCTGGCTCGGAAGCCGCTGGGACTGTAGAGGAGCTCGGCGAAGGCGTCGAAAACTTCGCAGTCGGCAGCAGGGTGGCCACGGCCGAGGGCACTAAATGCTACGCCGGCTACGCGGTGCTCGATGCGGCCAAGGCACTTCCGGTGCCGGACGGCGTCGACGACCTGACGGCGGCTGCCTTGCCGCTCCAAGGCATGACCGCCCACTACCTCATCAATTCCTCCTTCAAGGTCGAACCGGGCCACACAGTACTGACGCACGCAGGTGCCGGCGGCGTCGGCCTGCTGCTGATCCAGCTGCTGAAGGAGAGGGGGGCCCGCGTCATCACCACGGTTTCCTCGGAGGCCAAGGGAGAACTTGCCCGCGACGCCGGGGCCGACCATGTGCTGCGGTACGAGGGCTTCCCCCACCATGTCCGCGAACTCACCAACGGGAAGGGCGTGGACGTGGTGTACGACGGCGTCGGCCGGAACACTTTTGACGGCTCCCTTTCCTGCCTCCGCACGCGAGGCATGCTGGTCCTGTTCGGGGCAGCCTCCGGGGCAGTTCCGCCGATGGATCCGCAGCGCCTCAACGCCGGCGGTTCGCTGACGCTGACGCGTCCGTCCCTGGCCCACTTCCTGCTCAACGAGCAGGAGCGCCACTGGCGCTCGGCGGAGATCTTCGCCGCCGCAGAAAAGGGGCACTTGACGGTACGGATCGGCGCCACCTACCCTCTGGCCGAGGCGCGGCGTTCCCATGAGGACCTCGAGGGCCGGCGCACCACGGGCAAGGTCCTGCTGGTTCCCTGATGGATACAGGCAGCACGCGTGAACAAAGCATGAATCTTCAACTAATTCTGGACACCTTGCGTTCACTTTACTCAGGCAGAATCCGTCCGTGAGTGAGCATCAGTCAAACGTCGTAGCATCCCTGCCGGAGGATCCCTACCGCCCCCAGCTGGCCGGTTTTCCCCTGGCCCCGCCCGAGCGGACCCTCATGGCCATCCTGGCGGACTCGGCGGCACGTTTCCCGGAGGCCTCAGCGCTCGACGACGGCCGGCGTTCCCTGAGCTACGCCGACCTGATGGCCGCGGTCCGGGCCAAAGGACGGGAGCTCCAGGCCGCCGGGCTGGGCGCCGGCGACAGGATAGGTGTGCGGATTCCGTCCGGGACCAGCGAGCTCTACATCTCGATTCTCGCTATCCTGCACATCGGTGCCGCCTACGTTCCGGTGGACGCCGACGACCCTGAGGAACGTGCCCGGCTCGTTTTCGGTGAGGCTGGCGTAGCCGCGGTGCTCACCGGTGCGGCCGCGGTCTCCGTGCCTGACTCCCCGGAACGCGGTGAACGGGGTCAAGCCGAGCGTCGTGCTGCCGAGCCCGGCGATGACGCGTGGGTGATCTTTACCTCCGGTTCCACCGGCACGCCCAAGGGCGTCGCGGTCCAGCACCGCTCCGCCGCCGCCTTTGTTGACGCCGAAGCCCGGATCTTCCTGCAGGCGGAGCCCCTCGGCCCGCAGGACAGGGTACTGGCAGGGCTTTCCGTCGCCTTTGATGCCTCGTGTGAGGAAATGTGGCTTGCCTGGCGTCACGGCGCGTGCCTGGTGCCCGCACCGCGGGCCCTGGTAAGGACCGGAACGGACCTCGGACCGTGGCTCATCAGTCACGGCATCACCGCGGTATCCACCGTTCCTACGCTGGCTGCCCTGTGGCCGGCCGAGTCCCTGGAGAGCGTCCGGCTCCTGATTTTCGGCGGCGAGGCCTGCCCGCCTGAGTTGGCCGAGCGGCTTGCCATCCCGGGCCGTGAAGTCTGGAACACCTACGGCCCCACGGAGGCCACGGTGGTGGCCTGCGCGGCTCCCCTGGGTGGCCCCGGTCCGGTCCGGATCGGACTGCCCCTGGACGGCTGGGACCTGGCCGTGGTGGACGCTGAAGGACTGCCCGTCGGCGAAGGGGAGATCGGCGAACTGATTATCGGCGGCGTCGGACTGGCCCGTTACCTTGACCCGGACAAGGACCGGGAGAAGTACGCGCCCATGCCGTCCTTCGGTTGGGACCGCGCCTACCGTTCGGGCGACCTGGTCCGCTACGAAGCCGCCGGGCTGATCTTCATGGGCCGCGCCGACGAACAGGTCAAGCTCGGTGGACGCCGGATCGAACTGGGCGAAATTGACGCCGCCCTGCAGTCCCTCCCACACGTTGCCGGAGCTGCTGCGGCAGTACGGACAACCGCTGCGGGCAACCAGATCCTGGTGGGCTACCTGGCCGCCGCCGACCCTGACCTGGATCTGGCGGCCGCCCGCGAACTCCTGGCAGAGAGCCTCCCCGCGCCCCTCATTCCGCTGCTGACCGTCGTCGACTCCCTGCCTACCAAAACCAGCGGCAAGGTGGACCGCCACGCCCTACCCTGGCCGCTGACCGGGACCGGTCCGGCGGAAGCCGACGCTGCCCCCCCTGAACCTGCCCGAAGATGCCTCCTGGGTGGCAGAACAGTGGACTGCAGTCCTTGGCAGCACCGTAACAAGCCTTGACGCCGACTTCTTCGCCTACGGCGGCGGCTCCCTGTCCGCTGCGCAGCTGGTCTCCGCCCTCAGGGTCCGGTACCCCACCATCACGGTCGCCGACATTTATGCCACACCCAGGATCGGTGCCCTGATTGATGCGGCCCGCCAGACCCTTCCCGACGGAGTGGCCACCGGGCCGGCGCCGTCCCGGACTGTCCGCCCCACCGCGTTCAAGTCCCAGGTCTTCCAGACGCTGATGGGCATTCCCTTGCACATCCTGGTGGGGATGCGCTGGCTGACCTACGTCATGGCGGCCAACAACGTGCTGGCCGCGTTTGCCGGCTTCAGCGCTGCCCCCACCGTTTCCTGGTGGTGGGTGGCCGCCTCCTGGCTGGTCTTCGTCTCCCCGGCCGGCCGGATGCTGATTTCCGTGGCCGCGGCCCGAATGCTGCTCCGGAAGGTGGGGCCGGGAACGTACCCGCGCTCCGGACGGGTGCACGTACGCCTCTGGCTGGCCGAACAGATCCAGGACCTCGCCGGGGCCATCAGCCTCGCCAGCGCACCATGGGTGCCGTACTACGCCCGGGCGTTGGGCGCCAAGATCGGCAACAACGTCCAACTGCACTCGCTGCCGCCTGTGACCGGGATGCTTTCCCTCGGCAGCGGCTCCAACGTCGAGCCTGAGGTGGATCTTTCCGGTTGGTGGATCGACGGGGACATCGTCCACATCGGGGCCGTCCATATCGGGGCAGGAGCCAGCGTCGGGGCTCGCAGCACGCTGATGCCCGGCGCTTCCATCGGCGCCGGAGCCCAGGTGGAGCCCGGCTCGGCCGTCCTCGGCAAGGTGAAGGCCGGCCACCACGTTGCCGGGTCCCCCGCCGAGCGCCGGGGCAAGGCCAAACACTCGCTGCCGGACACTCCTGCCGAACATCGGCTGATTGGCCGGCTCTGGTTCGCCGGATTCGCCATGGCGTCAGCCGTGCTGGCCCTGATCCCCTACGTCTCCGCCGCCGCCGCGGCACTGGTGGCCTTTGCCTTCATCCAAGGCAGTGAATCGCTCTCCGCAGCCGTCCCGCAACTCCTGCTGGCCCTCGCACCCGCGGCCCTCGTGTGGTTCGTCGTCAACCTCCTGCTGATTTTGGTCACCACCCGGATGCTCGGCATCGGCCTGGCGGAGGGCTACTACCGCGTCCGCAGCCGGATCGGCTGGCAGGTCTGGGCCACGGAACGTGTGCTGGACCTGGCCCGCGACCTGCTCTTCCCCGTTTATGCCAGTCTCTTCACACCGGTCTGGCTGCGCCTGCTGGGCGCCAAGATCGGCAAGAACGTCGAAGCCTCCACGGTCCTGCTCATCCCCAAGATGACCACCGTGGGCGAGGGCGCCTTCCTGGCCGACGACACCATGGTGGCCTCCTACGAGCTCGACGGCGGGTGGCTGCGGATTGCGCCCGCGAAGATCGGCAAGCGCTCCTTCCTGGGCAACTCGGGCATGACCGCTGCCGGCCGGAATGTCCCCAAGAACTCACTCGTAGCCGTCCTGTCGGCCACACCGGCCAAGGCCAAGTCCGGGACGTCCTGGCTGGGCAGCCCGCCTGTGCGGCTCCGGCGCACCGCCATCGCCTCGGACGACACCCGCACCTACCAGCCGCCGCCGCGGCTCAAGTTTGCCCGCTGCCTCTGGGAACTGGGCCGCTTCATCCCCGTGGTGGTAACGGTGGCGATCGCCGCCGGCGTGATGCTTGCTTTTGACTGGCTGGCTGCCGCCTACAACTACGGGATTGCCGCAGCCCTGGGCGGCGTCGTGATGCTGCTGGCGGGCGCGGTGGCCGCGGGCAGCGCCGTCGTCGCCAAATGGGTCCTCGTGGGCCGGATCCGTGCCGGCGAGCACCCGCTCTGGAGCTCCTTCATTTGGCGCAACGAGGTGGTTGATACGTTTATCGAAATGGTCAGCGCCCCCTGGTTCGCGCGGGCAGCCACCGGGACCCCGGCCCTGGTCTGGTGGCTCCGGGCGCTCGGCGCCCGGATCGGCCGCGGCACGTGGTGCGAAAGCTACTGGCTTCCCGAAGCGGACCTGGTCACCCTCGGGCGGAACTCCACCGTCAACCGTGGCTGTGTGGTCCAGACCCACCTGTTCCATGACCGGGTCATGAGCCTGGACACTGTTACCCTCGAAGACGGAGCAACCATGGGCCCCCACGGCGTCATCCTGCCGCAGGCGAGCATCGGCAGCGGTGGAACTGTAGGACCGGCCTCGCTGGTGATGCGGGGCGAATCCGTTCCCGCCGCGACCTATTGGATGGGCAACCCCGTGAGCCCCTGGAGCGGTCCCGCAGCGTCTGCTCCCAAACCACGCTAGCCCGCAGTACCAGCTGTCCTGCCGCCCTACGCTGATCGGAAAGACCGTCTTATGAGTTCCCCCGCACCGAGCCCCACGGCCGCCAGTAACGGCCCTGCACGCACCTCGGAGCACGGCGCATCTTCGCCCGACCCCTATATGCCCGGCCATGGCACGAACGCGTACAAGGTCAGCCGCTACGAACTGGATCTTGACTACAAGCTCAGCAGCAACCGCCTGAACGGGCGCGCGGTCCTGAACGCCGTCACCCGGTACGCGACGGCGGCCCTTGTGCTGGACCTGACCGGGCTCCGGGCCACGAAGATCCAGCTCAGCGGGCGCCGGGTCAAAAAGTTCAGCCAGCGAGCCGGGCAGTTGGTCATTGTGCCCGAGGCCGCGCTGCCGGCGGGCGAGGAATTTACCCTCGACATCCGCTACGAAGGCAACCCTGGTCCCCGGCGCGGGTTCTGGGGCGAGGTGGGCTGGGAGGAACTCACCGACGGCGTCCTTGTGGCCGGCCAGCCGAACGGCGCCGCCTCCTGGTTCCCGTGCAACGACCACCCCGGTGACAAGGCCAGCTACCGGATCAGCGTGACCACCGACGCGAATTACAGGGCCGTGTGTAACGGCACCCTGATCTCCCACACCAGCAGGGCCAGCCGCGAGACCTGGGTCTACGAACAGGCCGAGCCCATGGCCACCTACCTGGCCACGGTCCAGATCGGCCGCTATGAGTTCCTCGCCCTGACTCCCTTCCCCGTGGACGGGCAGGTTCCGCAGTTCGCCGCCGTCCCGGCACTGTTGGTCGAAACGGCCCGCGAAGGCCTGGCGAGGCAGCCTGAGATGATGCGCACCTTTGCCAGCTGTTTCGGGCCCTACCCTTTCCCGGAATACTCCGTGGTGGTGACCGAAGACGAGCTGGAAATACCGCTTGAAGCGCAGACGCTCTCCATTCTGGGCCGGAACCACCTGACGCAGGAGTGGGAATCCCAGCGGCTCATCGCCCACGAGCTCGCGCACCAGTGGTTCGGGAACTCCCTCACTGCCGCATCATGGTCGGACATCTGGCTCCACGAGGGCTTCGCCTGCTATGCGGAGTGGATCTGGTCGGAGGAGGCGGGCGTCCTGCCTGCCGCGAACCGGGCCGCCGCAGCCTGGCGGAAACTGGCCGCCGGCAGCCAGGACATTATCGTGGGCGACCCCGGGCCGGAGCTTATGTTTGATGACCGCGTCTACAAGCGGGGAGCCTTGGCCCTGCATGCCCTGCGGGTCCGGTGCGGCGACCTGGCATTCTTTGCGTTGCTGCACGACTGGACGGATGCCCACCGTCACGGTTCAGTGTCCACGGCGGCCTTTATTCTCGCCGCGGACCGGGCCACCGGACTGGACACCGAGGCGCTGCTGCACCCGTGGCTGCTCGAAGCGGCCCTTCCGCCGCTGCCGGTGCGCTGACGAGCAAGTGCGCTGACAACAACGTCGCTAGCTGCCGGTGCGCGAAACCGCGACGGCGGCGCGAAAGTTGAGCGGGAGGCCCGCCTCGCCGGCGGCCAGGTCCCGGATTTCCGGGCGCGACAAAACGTCGAGCGTGTCCGGCGCCGTGGCGAGACCGTCGCCCGTCATCTTGAGCCAGGCCTCCTTGCGGACCCAGAGCCTTGCCCGCTCCTGCAGCAGCAGAGGCCCGGCAAGCCCGGCTAGGGCCGCGCGCTCGGCGTCGGTGAGGGCCACGCCGTCGAACCCCTCAAAGGCCATGCCGGACGGGTCCGCCAGGTCCAGGCCCATCGTGACTCCGGCCGGTGGATCCACCACGGCGCCCAACAGGATCCACCCGGAACTCCGGGACAGGCTCAGCGCGAGCGGCACCGGCTCTCCCCTGAGCGTATAGCCCGGCCTGCCGTGCGATAGCTCGGGGCCGGAGCCGCACCGGGGGCAGCTGAAGTGAGTGGTGAGGTCCGACGCCGGTACGTCCAGCAGTTCTGCTGCGAACCTTCGCAGGGCACGCCGGCCAGCCACAAAAACGGCCCGCGGGCCGGGTGCCAGGGCGGCAGCGCGGGCCAGCTCGGCAGGCCCCAGCACTACCAGCTGGCCGCCCGCCGTCGGGTCCTGCCCTCCCGGTATTCCGGGAGGGCAGGAACGCAGGACCGGCACTGGCGCCAACGGCCCCGCCATCTCTGGCACCCGCCCCACCAGCCCCGCCATCCGGATCCGCGTTTAGCGCTGGACGGCGCCGAAGCGCTCTGCAGCCAGGGCAACCGCGCTTTCGCGCGCAGCCGAGGCCTCATCGGCCGTCAGCGTCCGGTCCGTTGCCCGGAAACGCAAGCCGAAGGCGAGCGATTTCTTGCCTTCTTCAATTCCCTTGCCGGCGTAGACGTCGAACAGCGCCACGTCCTCCAGCAGCTCGCCGGCGCCTTCGCGGAGCGCTTCGAGGACCTGGTCCGCGGGAATCTCCTGCGGCACCACCAGGGCAACGTCCTGGGTGGCCACCGGGAACGTGGAGATGTGGCGGGCCACAATCACATCCGCGGCTGCCTCGAACAGGGCATCCGCGTTGAACTCCAGCGCCACCGAACGGGCAGGCATGTCGTGCGCGGCCAGGAGCTTCGGGTGCAGCTCGCCGGCGTAACCCACTACTTCACCGGTCCGCAGCGAGAGCTGCGCGGCACGGCCCGGGTGGAACGCCTGGTGCGCACCCTGGCTGACCACAACCTCCACACCCAGGACATCCCCGGCGAGCCGGGCAATGTCAAGCGCGTCGGACCAGTCCCACAAGCGCGGCGTGTGGCCGGCGGCAGCGGGTGAATCGTGGCCCGTGAGGACAGCGGCGACGTGCAGCGGCTGGTCCGGAACGCCGTCGTACAGTGCATCCAGTACCTCGTCGGAAGGCTTGACGCCCAGCGGCGGGATGGACGGCGTACCCACGGTCTCGCCCGGCAGGAAAACGAGGCCCGACTCGAAGAGCGCCAGGTCGCGGAACCCGCGGGAGTAGTTCCGCTTGGCCACCTCGATGAGCCCGGGGAGGATGGACGTGCGCAGGAAGCCGTGTTCCTCGCTGATCGGGTTCGCCAGCTTGACCGCGCTCCGGGCCGCACCCTGCTCGGCGACGCCGAACGTGTCGTTGGCCGCCTTGGAGACGAACGGGTAGGCCAGGACTTCGGTCAGACCGGCGTCAGCCAGTGACTGGATGAGCCGACGGCGCTGCTGCTGCACACGGGTCAGGCCACGTCCCGGAGGGGCCACCGGAAGGGTGGCGGGGATGTTGTCGTAACCCACCAGCCGCGCGATTTCCTCGGTGAGGTCTTCCTTGGTTTCCAGGTCGCTGCGCCAGCTGGGGGCGGTAACGGTCCAGCCGCCGTCGGCTTTTTCCACCACGGCACCGAGGTCCACCAGCGAGGTGGTGATCTGCTCTTCGGTGAAATCGATGCCGATCCGCTGGGCGGCGAAGGCTGCCGGCAGCGCGATGGTCACAGCGTCCGGTGCGGTCCCGACGTCGGTCCCTGCCTGATCAGCAATCCCGCCGGCGAGGCCCACCAGGAGGTCAACAACAAGCTGGGCAGCGATGTCCGCCACGTGCCAGTCGACGCCGCGCTCGAAGCGCTTGGACGCCTCGGACGGCAGCTTGTGCCGGCGGCGGGAACGGCCAATGGACACCTCGTCGAAGTGCGCAGCTTCCACCAGGACGTTCGACGTCGAATCGCTCACCTCGGTGGCTGCACCGCCCATCACGCCGGCAATGCCGATCGCGCCGGAACCGTCGGTGATGAGGAGGTCCTCGACGTCGAGCGTGCGCTCCTTGTCGTCCAGGGTGGTGATCTTCTCCCCCGCCACGGCCCGGCGGACCACGATGTCGCCCGACAGTTTGTCCAGGTCATAGCAGTGCGTGGGCTGGCCAAGCTCGAGCATCACGTAGTTGGAGATGTCCACGGGCAGGGAGATGGAGCGGATCCCGGCAAGCCGCAGCCTTGAGGTCATCCACGGCGGCGTCGGCCTGGTCGCGTCGACGCCGCGGACGGTGCGGGCCACAAAGCGGTCGCAGCCGGGCTTGCCATAGATGGGAGCGTCGTCGTTGAGCTTCACGCCGTAGCCGCCGGAAAGCTCCGCCGGAGCCTGGACCTTGGTAGCGGGGTCCGTGAATCCCGTGCCGGTGGCGTGGGCGTATTCACGGGCCACACCACGGATGGAGAACGCGTAGCCGCGGTCCGGGGTCACGTTGATCTCGGCGGCTTCGTCGTAGAGGCCGAGCAGGTCCATGGCGTCCGTGCCGATTTCCGGATCAAGCCCAATGCGGGACAGGACCAGGATGCCGTCGTGGTCCTCGCCAATGCCAAGCTCACGCACGGAGGCGATCATGCCGGCGGAAAGGTGGCCGTAGGTCTTCCGCGCGGAGATGTGGAAGTCGCCGGGCAGGACCGCGCCGGGCAGCGTGACAACTACCTTGTCGCCCGCAACGAAGTTGTGGGCGCCGCAGATGATCCCCTGCACCCCGGACGGGTCGATGCCGTCTCCTGTGAGGGTCTGTTCCTGGCCTTCGGGGACAACCCGGACCTGGCACCAGTTGATGGTTTTGCCGTTGGTCTGGGGTTCCTTGACGATGCTCAGGACCTGGCCCACCACAACCGGACCCTGCAAGGCGTCCGTGGGACGGTGGACGGCCTCTTCTTCAAAACCGACCTTGACCAGTTCGGCCATCACGTCTTCGGCCGTTGCTCCGGCCGGTACTGCTGCGAATTCACGCAGCCAGGAAAGTGGGATACGCACTGTTAGATCTCCATCCCGAAGTGCTCGCTGAAACGTACGTCGCCTTCGATCATGTCGCGCATGTCGCCGACGTCATTGCGGAACATGAGCGCGCGCTCGATGCCCATGCCAAATGCGAAACCGGAGTAGATATCCGGGTCGATGCCCGCGGCGCGGAGGACGTTGGGGTTGATCATGCCGCAGCCGCCCCATTCGATCCAGCGCGGGCCGCCCTTGGCGCCCGGGTGCCAGATGTCCAGTTCCGCAGAGGGTTCGGTGAAGGGGAAATAGTTCGGGCGCAGCCGGACGGACGCCTCGTCGCCGAACAGCTGCCGGGTGAAGTGCTCCAGCGTGCCCAGGAGGTCGGCCATGCTCAGGTTCTTGTCGATGGCCAGGCCCTCGAACTGGTGGAACACCGGGGTGTGGGTCGCGTCCAGTTCATCGGTGCGGAACACCTTGCCGGGGCAGAGGACGTAGATGGGTACTTCGCGTTCCAGCATGGAACGGACCTGCACCGGGGAGGTGTGCGTACGCATCACCAGGTGGGCCTCCGGCGGCTCCACGAAAAACGTGTCCTGCATTTCGCGGGCGGGGTGGTCCGGCTTGAAGTTCAGGGCGTCGAAGTTGAACCATTCGGATTCCACCTCGGGGCCTTCGGCGATTTCCCAGCCCATGCCCACAAAGATGTCCGCCACGCGGTCCTGCAGCGTGGAGAGCGGGTGACGCGCTCCTGCCCGACGACGGCGGGGTGCGGCAGTGACGTCGACTGTCTCTTCCAGCAGGATCCGGGCGTCGTTTTGGGCTTCCAGCTCGGCGGTGCGGTCCGCGAGCGCCTTGTTGACCCGGCCACGGGAGGAACCCATGAGTTTGCCGGCTACGGCTTTCTGGTCTTTCGGCAGTCCGCCGATCTCCCGGTTGGCCAGGCTGAGCGGTGACTTCTCACCGGTGTGGGCCAGCCTCACCGCCTTGAGTTCGTCAAGGGTGCCTGCGCCGGCAATGGCGGCGATGGCATGGTCTACAGCGGCAGTGATGGCGGCTTCATCCGTAGGGTTCGGGATGGCGGCGCCCGGCAAAGTTTCAGTCATCTACTGTTCTTAGCTACGAGTCGGGGCTGCCGGTGAGGGGTGCAGCCGTGCGCGGTTTCCCGGCAGCGCATCCGTCACTGGCAGGTCATGTTGTGGATTCACCCAAGATGAAGGCACTCGATGACCAGGTCAGGGCACACCGGTCAAACTGGCGGCCACTATCCTCCAGTCTAAGTGAAGGCTCCGGCTACCATGGCCTCATGACACAAGGTCAGGGCCTGTCAGCCGCGCAGCTGTTGACGCCGGGGCAGCGGGTACGACAGCTCGCCAACCTGGCCAACGGCACTACCCTGCTGGGCCTGGCCGTTGCCGCGGCTGCGGGAACCGCCGTCAGCAAAGGCCCCCGCGGGCTGGTCATAGCGTCCGGCTACCGGTGGCGCATTCCGTATGCGGGGGCCTTCACCCTGGGCAACGTGGTCATCTGCCGGATCCGGACTGAAGAACTGACGTCCATTCCGGCGCTCCTGGGGCATGAGGAAAAGCACTGCAGCCAGTACGCCTACTGCCTGGGGTTGCCCTTCCTTCCGCTGTATTTCCTGGCCGCCGGCTGGTCGCAGCTCCGGACGGGCAATCCGGCGTCGGCAAATTTCTTCGAACGGCAGGCCGGCCTGGCAGCCGGCGGTTACGTTGACATCAGGAAACCAAAGCCAGCGCCCCATGGGGCCGGCGGAATCGAGGTCTGACAATGACGGGCGAACCCAACACCACGACCAACAACAGGACCATCACCGTGACCGGAACGGGGACGGCGGAGGCGCCACCTGACTTACTGACGATTTCCGTGGGCGTCGAGTGCCGGCGGGACAGCGTGGGCGCCGCCTATGCGGATGCAGGAACAGCGTCCGCAGCTGTATCTGGTGCGCTCCGCCGGCACGGCCTGGCCGACACGGACATCCGGACCTCCGGACTGAACATCCGGCCTGAGATCGTCTGGCGCGACGGCGTGGGCCAGCAGGTGACCGGGTACGTGACCTCCAGCATGCTCACCGTGCGCCTGCGGCAGGTCAGCGCGGCATCCGCCGTTATTGCCGCCGCAGTAGACGCCGGCGGCGATGACGTGCGCCTGAACGGACTGGAACTTGGCTTCTCGGATGTGTCAGCCGTCGCCGCCCTCGCCCGGGACGCTGCATGGCAGGATGCCTCAGCCAAAGCCGAACAGTTTGCATCCTTGGCGTCCGCGCGGCTTGGCGCGGTGATGTCCGTTGCCGAGCACCCGGATGCGCACGGGCCCATCCCGGTGGCCCGGATCCAGCGCGCCGCCGCCAGCGAAGCCATCAGCGTGGAGGCGGGCCACGCGAGCATTAACGCCAGCGTCACCGTGGTGTGGGAATTGCTGGCCTGACGGTTCCCGCAGCCCGGCGCCGAACCCGCGGCGCGGACTTCCGCGGTGTCCGGTCCTTGACTTATGTTCGAACATATATTCGAATGGAGACATGAGATGGGATGCACAAGCGCTGATGCCCCGGCCCGCCGATGACCTCGGAAGTGGCCCATCACCTGCCCTGCTCCCCCTTGCCGGGTTGGTCCGTTCTGTGACCACCCCCGAATTCGCCGGCATCACCTTCCACGAGGTCACCGCCAAATCGGTGCTCAATAAGGTGGTGGCCGGGTCGCGGATGCCGTTTGAGTGGACTGTGAACCCGTACCGCGGCTGCAGCCATGCCTGTGTTTACTGTTTTGCGCGCAAGAGCCACACGTATCTCGACTTTGACGCCGGCCTGGATTTCGACAGCCAGGTGGTGGTCAAGGTCAATGCGGCCGAGGTCCTCCGGAAGGAGCTGGCCAAACCGTTCTGGGGCCGTCACCAGGTGGCGCTTGGCACCAACACGGACCCCTACCAGCGGGCCGAGGGCCGCTATCAGCTGATGCCGGGAATCATCACGGCGCTGGCTGAATCAGGTACGCCGTTGTCCATCCTCACCAAGGGGACGCTGCTCGCCCGGGACATTCCGCTCCTGAAGCGGGCTGCCGCCCAGGTGCCGGTAGGGGTGGGTATTTCATTGGCGATGACGGATGAGGCACTCTCGGAAGCCGTGGAACCGGGCACGCCCGGGCCTCGGGCGCGGCTGAAGCTGGTCTCCCGCTTACGCGATGCCGGGCTCCCCTGCGGTGTTATGGCGATGCCTATCCTGCCGTGGCTGTCCGACAGTGACGAAGCCCTTGATTCCCTGTTCGCTTCGTTGGCCGCGGCCGGTGCCACGGGCGTCACCGCCGGCGCCCTCTACCTGAAGCCGGGAACACGCGAGTGGTTTTTGCAGTGGATTGCCAAGGACCATCCGGAACTGGCTGGCCGCTACCGGCGCCTCTATGGCACAGGGTCCTACGCGTCCAAGGAATACCGCACCTGGCTCGCCGCAAAGGTGCGCTATTTCAAGCACCGGCACGGCTTCACCAGCGGCCACGGCTTCAGCCACCGTGACCTCGAGGACGATCCCCGTGGCGAGGAAGCCCAGTATCCGGCGGGGAGTATCCCGTCTCCCGGCGTCGGCATACAGGAGCGGCCGGCTGGGGAGTCCCAACCGGCCGCCGCCGGGCCGCGTCAGCAGCCCACCCTGTTCTAGGGACGGATTCCTAGCTGGCCGGAATGACCAGGCCCTTGTACTTCTCCTGCAGGAAGTCCTTCATGTCCTGCGAGGTCAGGATCTTGTAGAGCTTCAGGACCCGGGGATCGTCCTTCATCTCGGCTTTGACTGCCAGCACGTTGTAGTAGGCGCTGTCTTTGCCTTCCACCAGCAGCTGCTTGTCGGCGCTCAGGCCGGCAGGCAGTGCGAAGGCCAGGGTCACAATGGCGGCGTCCTTGTCGTTGAGGGCCTGCGGGAGGCTGGCGTTCTCAATCTCGGTGAACTGGATGTTCTTCGGGTTGGCCGTGACGTCCTTGAGCGTGATGGGGTTCTCGGTCACCTCGATGAGGCCCTTGGAGGCAAGCAGCTTGAGGGCCCGGGACTCGTTGGTGGGATCGTTCGGGATGGCGATGCTGGCGCCGTCGGGCAGGTCCTGCAGCTCGGCGATGTCGTTCGAGTAGAGGGCCATCGGCGGCAGGTAGACCTTGCCGACGCTGACCAGGTTTTTGCCGGAGGCCTTGTTGTAGGTCTCCAGGAACGTGGTGTTCTGGAAGAGGTTGGCATCAATGTCACCGTCGCTGACGGCGGGGTTCGGCGTGTTGTAGTCGCTGAACTCCTTGTACTCGACCGTCAGGCCTTCCGCTGCTGCAAGCTCGCGCTGGACGTGCTTGACCATGTCCCCGGCGGGGACGGCGAGGGCGCCCACCTTGATGGTGCTGGACGCCTCGGAGGAGCTACTGGAACCGCAGGCGGACAGTGCCAGGATGGCTGCGATACCGGCGGCGGCTGCTTTGAGGACATGTGTTCGGATCATGGGGATCTCTTTCAGGATGGTGCGGGGTGATTTGGGGATGCGTCACTGAGGGAATTTCGGGGTGCTGTGGTCAGCGGTGGGAAAGCCTGCGTGCGGCGAAGTTCCCCAGGGACTGGAATATCTGGACGAGCAGGATGAGCAGGATGACAACGCCGAACATGTATTCGGGGCTGTAGCGCTGGTAGCCGTAACGGAAGGCAACGTCTCCCAGGCCTCCGCCGCCCACGGCCCCGACCATGGCGGAGTAGCCGATCAGTCCGACCACCGTGGTGGAAAGTCCGAGCGCCAGGGCAGGCACTGCCTCCGCAATCATGACCTTGGTCAGGATGGTCCAGCGGGTGGCGCCCAGCGACTGGGCAGCCTCCACCAGTCCAACGGGGACCTCGCGGATGCCTATTTCGACCAGTCTGGCGAAGAACGGGATGCCGGCAATCGTCAAGGGGACGATCGCTGCTGTGGGGCCGATGAAGGACCCGGCGATGAGCCGTGTGAACGGGATCAGCAGGATCAGCAGGATGATGAACGGAATGGAGCGTCCAATGTTCACCAGCAGGTCCAGGACCCGGTTCAGCACGAGGCCCAGCGCCCGGCTGCCAAACGGCCGGGACAGCAGTCCGCCGGATTCCGTGGTCACAAGCAGCACACCGGCGGCCAGCCCGAACAGGACGGTGAACAGCAGGCTGACGCCCACGGTGTAGAAAGTTTCGCCGGTGCCCTTGAGGATCGTCTCAAACCAGTCGGCCCAGAAGTACGGATCATTGCGGTCAATCACTTGATTACCTCCACAAAAAGTCCCTGCGACCTAAGGTCGGCTATGGCCGCGTCCACGACGTGCCTCTCGCCAGGGAGTTCCAGCCTGGTCCGGCCGGCCTGGTGTCCGTGGATCGTTTCGAGCGCGGCGCCGAGGATACCGACGTCGATGCTGTGTGTTCGCGCCAGCTGGGCGATGACAGGGCGGTCCGCGGTCACACCGGTGAAGGTGATCTCCACAATGGTGTTCGTGGTTTCGGGGATCTCACCGAGGGGAAACAGCGCGTGGCCGAGCAGGGACTTTTCCGTTGTCAGCAACTGCTCCACCGATCCCTGCTCCAGGATTTGTCCCTGGCTCATCACCGCGGCGGAGTCGCAGATCCGCTTCACAACGTCCATTTCGTGGGTGATCAGCAGCACAGTCAATCCGAGGTCATTGCTGAGCTGCCGGATCAGGTCCAGGATCTGCATTGTTGTTTCAGGGTCCAGTGCCGAGGTGGCCTCATCACTGAGCAGGACCGACGGGCTGGACGCCAGGGCGCGGGCGATGCCCACGCGCTGCTTCTGGCCGCCGGACAGCTGCGCGAGATAGGCGGAGGCCTTTCCGTGAAGGCCCACAAGCTCCAGGATTTCCAGCGCACGCGTACGGCGTTGCCCGCGGCTGGCACCGGTGATTTCCAGTGACAGCTCCACGTTCGCCTGGACTGTGCGGCTGCTGAGCAGGTTGAAGTGCTGGAAAATCATGCCGATGTTGTGCCGGGCCGCGCGGAGTTCCGCCCCTTCCAGGGTGGTCATCTCACGGCCGTCAACGGTGACGCTGCCGGTATCAGGACGCTCCAGCGAATTGATGGCGCGGATCAGGGCGCTCTTGCCGGCACCGCTCTGGCCCACCACGCCGAAGATCTCACCTTGGCGGACGGTTAGTGAGACATCGTCCAACGCCCGAACCCGGGCTGTCCCCGAGCCGTAGCTCTTGGTGACCCGGCTTACCGAAATCATGGCGCTCCTCAGAAGTTCTGTGCTGTGGTGAATCCGGAATGGCCTCCGGGGAAACGGCGCGCGCGTCTGGCGCGGCAATCCTAAAGATTCTGCCAACTCACAAAACCGGCACCCAAATCCGAACATAAGCCGCGTTTCGGGGCGTCGTGGCGTCCTAAAATTCAGCGAAGGGGGGCTGAGCCCACAGGCGTGCCCAGTGATTCAAGAAGTGCCCGGACAATCGGGAAGTCGGCGGGGATCCACGGAAGACTGAGAGCTTCATCACGATTCGTGGTGCTGATCCATCTCAGCTGGTCATGGTCTTCGAGCGGCTGGGGATCGCCGTCGGAAATCTCCGCGAACCACACCCGCATGCTGGCCCGCTCGTTCAGCCGCCAGCCAGCTGCCGTCCCGGAGGGGAGTTCCGGCCCCAGACGGACCTCTACGCCCAGTTCTTCCCTGAGTTCCCGGTGCAACGCGGCCTCGCATTTCTCACCGGCGTCCACTTTCCCGCCGGGAAATTCCCAGAGCCCAGCGAACTGCTCGGGAGCAGTCCGCCTGGCCACCAGCATACGGGCAGGGTTCGCCAACGAGTCCACTATTGCTCCGCCAACTACCTGTATCAGTCCACTCACCGCCCCAGTCTATGAGGGAGAATGGTTTACGGGCCTTCCCCCAAACATCCCCTTTGAAAAGCAGGCACATGAGCAGCGTCGTCCAAACCTCCACCGCGCCCAAGGCGAAGACTCCGCATGTTGGCGCAGCGATTTTCGCGCTGGCAATGGGCGGCGTCGGAATCGGTGTCACGGAGTTCACCATGATGGGCCTGCTGAAAGAGGTGGAACAAGGACTCGGCATCAGCACCCCGGAGGCCGGACACCTCATTTCCGCCTACGCCCTCGGAGTTGTGGTGGGCGCGCCGCTGCTCGCCGCAGTAGGTGCCAAATTGCCACGCAAATACCTCGCACTGGGCCTCATGCTGTTCTTCACGCTGGCCAACCTGACGTCCTATGTTGCTCCCGATTACGGGAGCATGCTGGTTTCCCGGTTTGCGGCCGGGCTGCCGCACGGTGCATTCTTCGGCGTCGCGGCTGTGATCGCCGCCTCCCTGGTTTCCCCCACACGTCGGGGGTGGGCCATCTCCATGGTGATGGCGGGCCTCTCCGTTTCGAACGTCATCGGCGTGCCCGCGGCCACCTGGGTGGGCCAGACCTTCGGCTGGCGGCTGCTGTTCCTCCTCGTGGGAGGCATTGGCTTGCTGACACTGGTGCTGCTGTGGCGCTATGTCCCGTACCAGGCCCCCCATCCTGACGCGAGCATCCGCCGCGAACTCGGTGCGCTCAAGCGGCTCCAGGTGTGGCTGGCCATCCTGATCGGCATCGTGGGTTTTGGTGGCTTCTTCGCGACCTACACCTACATTGCGCACACCATGACCCTGGTGGCCGGGATTCCGGGATCGCTGTTGCCCATTGTGGTGGCCCTCTACGGACTGGGCATGGTGGCCGGAACAGTCGTCGGCGGCAGGCTGGCCGACAAGTCAGTGATGGGGACGCTGTACTGGGTCCTGCCCGGGATCGCCGTCGCACTGGTGGTCTACGCGGTGGCTGTGCACTGGCCCTGGTCAGCCCTGGTGATGGTCTTTGTGGTGGGAGCGTCCGGCTCCATGCTGATCCCGGCCCTGCAGACCCGTTTGTTGGATGCGTCGCCGGACGCCCCCTCCCTGGCTTCTTCGCTGAACCACGCCGCGCTAAACGTTGCCAATGCCCTGGGCGCCTTCCTGGGCGGCCTAGTGATCGCCTGGGGCTGGGGCTTCGTGGCACCCGCGCTCGTGGGCGCCGTGTTGGCAGTCCTGGGCTTTGGCATCGCGCTGACCAGCGGCGTCCTGGAACGCAAAAAGCCGCTGGCCGCCTGATCCTGGGAACGGGCGGGCAGCGGCTTCACCGAAGCATTCGGTGCGCTGAGGAAGGAACGTCAGGCCTGCGCGTCCTGAGCCCCGGCCTCCGCGGCTAGCTGGCCGGCATTGGGAACCTGACCGGCGCCTGAGACCTCGTCCGTGCGACTGTCCTCGCGGTGCAGATCCGGTTCGAGGTAGATCACCCGCGCCATCGGAACGGCCGTGCGGATTCGAGACTCGGCACCATCAATCGCGGCGGCGATGTCCCGGCCGGTTTCTGCGGCACCCACGGAGATCTTGGCGGCCACCAGCAGCTCCTCCGGTCCGAGGTGAAGGGTCTTGAGGTGGATGATCCGGTTGTGTCCCCCAGCCTCGATGGCCTCACTGATGCGGGCCACGTCATCCCGGGTGGCGGACTCGCCCAGCAGCAGGGACTTGGTTTCGATAGCCAGCACCACAGCGATGGCCACGAGCAGCAGGCCGATCATGCCGGTACCCGCGGCGTCCCAGATCCCGTTGCCGGTGACGAGGGTCATGCTCACACCCACGAGCGCGAACACAAGGCCAAGAAGCGCCCCGAGGTCTTCCAGCAGGATGACCGGCAGCTCCGGCTGCTTGGCCGTGCGCACAAAGCTCACCCAGCCCTGCTTGCCGCGGACGTGGTTGGATTCGATAATGGCCGTCCGGAACGAGAAAGACTCAGCAACAATGGCGCCGATCAGCACCGCCAAAGGAACCCACCAGAAGTCCCCTTCGATGGCGTGCGGGTGCTGCAGCTTCTCCCACGCTTCGAACAGTGCAAAAAGCCCGCCCACGCTGAAGAGCACGATCGAGACGATAAAGGCGTAAATGTAGCGTTCACGGCCATACCCGAACGGGTGCTCCGGGCTGGCTGCCTTCCTGGCGCGCTTGCCGCCGATCAGGAGCAGCAGTTGATTGCCGGAGTCGGCAATCGAGTGGATGGCTTCGGCCAGCATCGACGAGGAAGCCGTCAGAAAAAAGGCCACGAATTTCAGGACGGCGATGGTCAGGTTTGCGGCTAGGGCCGCGACGATCGCCTTGGTACCGCCATTTGCAGCCACGGAGGCTTCTCCTCTTCACAGGTTTCAAGAACAAGCAGGGATATTCGCGGCGCCGCAGTCGGCTCCGCCCACGAATACCGTACCTTTTCGGGTGCAGAAGACGCACTTCTGACATGCACTAAGCCTGCTGACATCGGAGGGGCCGTATGTTAGCTTGAACACTAATCGGGACGTTTAATCCCGACGAATATGAAGGAGGAGACATGGGTTTTCTTGCTTGGATTATTCTCGGCCTCATCGTAGGGGCCATCGTTAAAGCCGTTATGCCGGGCAAAGTCGGCGGCGGCTGGGTGACGAGTCTCGTGCTCGGCGTTGTCGGCGCGATTGTAGGCGGCTGGATTGGCAGTCTCCTGTTCGGCAAGGGTGATCTTGCCTTCTTTGATCTGGGTACCTGGATCCTGGCAATCGTAGGCGGCCTGGTAGTTGCCGGCGTCTACGGCGCCATCACAGGACGTAGCAAGAGCACACGGGCGCCCTGATACCCCTACCTCATCTGATTCATACAGCAAGGGCCCCGGAGAACTTCCGGGGCCCTTGCCTTTAAGTCACGTATTCAGTCACGCTTTCTGGGACCTGGCACTCGCGTAGAGGCACACCGTGGCCGCCGTGCCGAGGTTCAAGCTTTCGGCTGCGCCGTATACGGGCACGGCCACCCGGTGATCGGCCAAGGCCAGTTCATCTTCGGCGAGCCCCTGGGCTTCGTTTCCGAACAGCCACGCTGTGGGACCCTCCAGGGCAAACAGCGATTCGACGCCAGGGCCTGCGATCCGGCGGGCGGCGTTTTCGTCCTGGAGCGTATCCAGGTTGACGTCACCGTCACCGTCAGCGGCCAGTATGCCAATCCCCCGCGCACGGCAGGCGGCTGCCACTTCCGCGATATCGGCGCCCAGGACCACGGGCAGATGGAACAGGGAACCGGCAGTGGAACGGACGGCCTTGGGGTTATAGATATCAACGCTGGACGAGGTCAGGATGACGGCGTCCGCCCCGGCCGCGTCAGCAGCCCGGAGTACAGTGCCGGCGTTGCCGGGGTCCCGGACCTGACACAGCACTGCAAGCAGCCGCGGGCCGGCGTCGAGGACCTGCTCAAGGCTCACGTCCAGGAAACCGCAGACCGCGAGAATGCCCTGCGGGGTAACCGTGTCCGCCATCGCGGCCAGCACTTCGTCGGTAGTGAGGTATGCGTCAATGCCCTCCGCGAGAGCCTCCAGGTCCGGGTGCCGGTCGAGGCAGGCCTCGCTCGCGTACACCTCATAGACGACGCCGGGCTCGCCCGCTGCAATCCTTTTCTGGTGCAGGGTGAGGGCCTCACGGACAGCTTGGGGACCCTCCGCCAGAAACTCGCTGCGCTTTAAACGGGCCGGGCGCCCGGCAAGCTGTGCCACCTTCCTCACCCGATCAGCTCGGGGGTTGGAGAGTGGAAAGTCTTGCGGGCGCCCGGTTTCGTTCATATAAGAACCTTAGTGGCTTCAGCCACCAGTCCCCGAACTGGCGTGAGTGCTACTTGGCAGCCACGTCAGCGGCAGGCTTTGCAGCCTTGGCCTTGGGTGCCTTGGCAGCCTTGGGGGCTGCGGCTTCGACGGCCGGAGCGGACGTGTCGGCAGGCAGGGAATCCTTGGCGATCTTCACCAGCGCGGCGAATGCGTTCGCATCCGAAACGGCCAGCTCAGCAAGCATACGGCGGTCAACCTCGACCTCAGCGGCCTTCAGGCCCTGGATCAGACGGTTGTAAGTCAGGCCGTTGGCGCGGGATGCAGCATTGATGCGCTGGATCCACAGGCGGCGGAAGTCGCCCTTCTTCTTCTTGCGGTCGCCGTAGCTGTACACAAACGAGTGCAGCAGCTGCTCTTTAGCCTTGCGGTACAGGCGTGAACGCTGTCCACGGTAGCCCTTTGCGCGTTCAAGGATAACCCGGCGCTTCTTGTGGGCGTTGACCGCCCTCTTCACACGTGCCACGTGCGTACTCCTTCGAAAATTCTGATCCCAAGCATCTACTGCCGGAACAACCGGCTGGCCTGAGAAGCCTTTTTGGTAGTTGACTGCTGCCAGGTGGCATCAGTCAGAGAACTTGGAACTTAGATGCCGAGCATCTTCCGGATGACCTTAGCGTCACCCTTGAAGACAATCTTGTCGCCGGCGAGGCGACGAGTCAGCCTGGAGGACTTGTGCTCAAGGTAGTGGCGGCGGTTGGCCTGCTGGCGGCGCAGCTTGCCGCTGCCGGTCAGCTTGAAGCGCTTCTTAGCACCACTGTGGGTCTTCATCTTCGGCATGGGAACCGATCTCCTTACGTGTCCACAGACATTGTCTGCAGTTCTTTCGAGCAGCCGCCCCTGCAGGCGGCATGCTGGTTGCGTACTGCGGGAGGATAACCTCCCGCAGCTTTGAACTAGGTAGTCTTCTTGCCAGCCGGCTTCGGAGCTGCCTTGGGGGCAGGCCTTGCAGCAGGCTTCGGCGCTGCCGGCCGGGCGATCGGCTTAGGCATCGGCACCGGCGGCCTCGGAGCTGCCGGAGCCGCAGCTTCGGCGGGCTTGGCAGCGACAGGAGCCTTGACGGGTGCCGGGGCAGCCTTGGGAGCCTCACGCTTGGGAGCAGCGGCCCTCGGGGCAGCCTGCTTGGGCGCCTCCTGGACGGCGGCTTCCTTCACGGGTGCTGCCTTGGCGGCGGTTTCCTTTGCAGGAGCTGCCTTCGCGGCGGTTTCCTTGACGGGAGCTTCCTTCGCCGGCGCTTCCTTGACAGGGGCTTCGGCTTCCGGAGCGGCTTCTGCAGGCGCCTCAGGTGCTTCAGACTGTGCCGGAGCTTCGATTTCCGGCTCAGTGGTGATGGCGAAACCTTCCGGCAGAAGGTCAGCCAGCGACTGCGTGAGCGGTGCCTGGTCGTCGCCAGAGACGTCGATGCGGCCGCCACCCGTAGCTTTCGCTTCGTTCTGCGCCTTGGCCTCTGCACGCTGCGATGCGCGGCGTGCCTCAGCCTTGGCTTCGGCCTTGTTCTTCAGCGGGCCCACAACCATGACCATGTTGCGGCCATCGATACGGGGGCTGGACTCCACAACGCCCACTTCGGCGACATCGTCAGCGAAGCGCTGGAGCAGGCGGATGCCCATTTCCGGACGCTGCTGCTCACGGCCGCGGAACTGGATCATGGCCTTGACCTTGTCACCGGCACCGAGGAAGCGCAGTGCATGGCCGCGCTTGGTTTCGTAGTCGTGGGTGTCAATCTTGAGGCGGAAGCGGATTTCCTTCAGAACAGTGTTGGTCTGGTTCTTCCGTGCTTCACGTGCCTTGACGGCGGCCTCGTACTTGTACTTGCCGAAGTCCATCAGCTTGCACACCGGAGGCTTGGCCTGCGGTGCAACTTCAACGAGATCAAGATCGGACTCGGCAGCCAAACGCAGGGCATCGTCAATACGGACGATTCCTACCTGTTCACCTGCAGGACCGACCAACCGCACCTCGGGGACGCGGATACGCTCATTGATTCTTGGCTCGCTAATGTTAAAGCTCCTGTGATTGATGTGGTAATCCACCGGCAAATAGAGAAGGCCCCCAACTGCCGGAGCAATCGAAGGCCTCGATGATCGGATGCACCGACCTCAGCAGAGGCAGTGCGCACTTCCCCAGGCTCAACGCCTGAAAGAACTGTCCGACCGGTACCCGGCAACCTTGCTTCCTCAGGAATTACTTCCAACGGGAAAACGGCTGACGCGGGTGGGAGAGTACTCCGCTTGCAAACTGCATGTCATTCTACAGAACAAATCCCGCCTAACGCAGCTAAGCGTTGGTGGGACCTTCCATAGCGAAATAACGACATCCAGTCGGTCTGTGACAAGCTTACCAGTATGAGCACCCCAGACAGTAATTCACACGTTTTCGAGGCCCCGGCCGCCAAGGCTGACGTGACCCAGCAAATCCGCGATATCTCGGAGGTGCCGGCCATCGAAGTCATCACCACGGCCGCAGTGCACCTGATGAGCGCAGCCGCCGTCAAGCTGGGCCTCGCCGCCGAGGACAATGCGGAGGAACTCAAGGACCTGGACGAGGCCCGCAAGCTCATCACCGCCCTTGCCGGACTGGTGACCTCAGCGGCCCCCGAAATCGGATCCCAGCACGCCGGCCCGTTGCGCGATGGCCTCCGTTCCCTGCAGCTCGCGTTCCGCGAGGAGTCCATCATCCCGGATGCCCCGGGCAAGGGCCCGGGCGAGAAGTACACCGGCGCCGTCAACTAGACCCAAAACAGCAAACTTCACAAAGTACGACGACGGCGGCGGACGGTCCACACGGACCCTCCGCCGCCGTCGTGTTTCACTTAGTTTTTGTCCAGATAACGGGACTTCCTCACCTGAAAAGGCGGAATATCTGGACAAAAAACTCTGGAGGCCAGCGTCAGACGGCGGCGCGCCGGCGGCGGTGGGCCTGGAGCAGCAGTCCCACCAGGCAGAACAGAACGCCGGCCACGCCCACGGAGACAAATCCGCCGGATGGTCCCACCCCGTCGATGAAAATTCCGGCAAGGGGCGCCCCGAGCGCCACCCCGGCAGTCAGCGCAGAGCCGTACCAGCCCATCGCCTCGCCGCGGCGGTCCTCCGCCACCAGGTCTGCCACGTGTTCTGAGGCGGCCGACAGGACAGGGGCGCACAACAGGCCCGGAAGGATCGAGACGAAGGCCAGCGTCCAGGTGTCCTGGGCGAAGCCCATCGGGATAGTCAGGGCCGCCATCCCCAGCAGCAGCAGGATCGGCGAAACTGGACGGTGCATGGCCCCGTAGACCAGTCCGCCGACCACCGATGCGGCGCACCAAAAGAGGAACACAATGCCGATTTCGCCCTGGTGCCCGCCTGTTTCCAGGGCAGCAACAATGCCAACGTCCGTGCCGCTGAGCACCATGCCGGTTCCAGCTGCCACTGCGAATACGGCCGCTACAGTGGCCGTGAGCCAGGCGAAGTTGTGGGCCACCTTGCCGCGCAGCCCCGCCGGCCCGCTGCGGGTGCGTTCTGCCCCTGCCGGGACGAGGTCTGCCGCTGCTTCCTGGAGGTGTGCCGGTGCGGCGGAAACCACAGCCACTTCCGCGGCGTGGCGCTGGTCTGCCTGGCACTCCTCAGTCTGCGTGGCACTTCGGGTAGGCGGGTTAAACCACATGAGGAACAATCCGGCCAGTGACGTGGAAACGCCCACCACGGTGAGTCCCAGAACGGTGAAGCCGCTGGTGGCCACAACAGCTCCGGCGGCAGGCCCGATCATAAACACCATCTCCGTGGCGATCGAGTCCAGCGCAAAAGCGGTCCGCCGCTGGTCGCCGTCCGCGAGGACGCCCAGGGACTGGCGGATCACACTGAAGATCGGCAACGTCAGCAGGCCGCCGACGAACACCAGCGGAAGCAGCCACTGGTAGGACACGTGAGGCACCACGGACCAGATGAGGGCCTCTGACACGACAGACGGAATCAGCGCCCGGCGCAGGCCAACAGTGTCCACGCGCCGGCCGCGCCATGGTGCGCCAACGGCAATGCCGATGGTCATTACAGCCGCTGCGGCACCGGCCGCTGCGTAGCCCTGGTCCAGGGTCAGCACGATGTGCAGGGTCAGCAGCATACCTGCCGCCGAGTGGGGGATGCGGGCGATCATGCCGACCAGCAGCAGCCGCCGGATGGGCCGGTGGGCCAGCAGCTCCCGGTAAAGAGCGAAGTTCACGGAAAATCCTTTGGGTCTGCCCGCGGCAGCCCGGGATCTCCGCGCCAACCGTCAGCTATTGTGCTGCGCGCCGCAACTTGATTTCGATCGAGTCAACACGCTCTCCAAACAATACATTCCGGGACCATGCCTGTTGGAGGCCGGACACCAGGTCCTGGACTGCCGGAGCGTCCAACCCATCCTCAAGGTGGAGCAGCACCTGGAGTTCCGGCCCGGCACCGCCCCCGGAGAGCCTGGCACCCGTACCGGAGAGGACAGCGACGCCGGAACCCGGGAGGAGGGCAAGCTTGCGTACCGCAGGGAAGGCGGCCGTTGCCTCAGCCATCTCGGCTGCCAACGCCGCATCTGTGTAGGAAGGGATCCACTCCCGCTGTTGGGCCAGCGCCCAGACGGCGGGCCGCCGGACCACGAACGTGACCTCCGAGCCCGGATCGAGCACCAGCAACTCGGCACCCTCGGCCACGGCTGAGAGTGCGGCCCTGGCGGCGTACACCGCGACCGGCCGGGCTTCTGGGTGCCAGGCAGCCAAGGCATTCGCCGAGCTGAAGGCCGGCATGGCCGTCCGGCCGTCGGCGGCCTTCAGGGTGACCATCGCCATGTCCGCCTGCTTGTCCGCGGCCAGGCCGTCGACGCCGGCCGCTTCCTCGCCGAGCTGGGCGATGATCGGGATAAAGACCCGGGCGGTGGCCAGCGAGGCCACCACAGCCGCTTCGTCGCCGTTGCCGTCAACCAGGGCCGCGACGGCGGCGAGGTAGCCGGCGTCGGCCGTTCCGTCGTCGTCCTCGAAGTTGTGGATCCTGGCGTCGTCCCCGGCGAGGCTCCGGCCTTCCCACGGCTGGCCGGCCGAGTCAGTACGGCCGCCCGCGCCCGCCAAAGCCGCCGCAATATGTCCCGGCAGATGGCGCGGCGGCGGCGATTCCGCTGCCGGATCGGCGTTGTGCGTGCTGTCCACGGAAACTGCCTAGCGGCGTCCGGCGACGTCGAGGGCTTCGGGGAGTGTGAAGGCACCGGCGTACAGCGCCTTGCCAACAATCGCGCCTTCCACACCCAGCGGCACCAGGGAGCGCAGCACTTTCAAGTCGTCCAGGCTGGAGATGCCGCCGGAGGCGACCACCGGTTTGCCGGTCTTCTCCACCATCTGGCGCAGGAGTTCAACGTTGGGACCCTGCAGTGTGCCGTCTTTTGTAACGTCAGTGACAACGTACCGGGAGCACCCGGCTTCTTCGAGCCGGCCCAGGACCTCCCAGAGGTCGCCGCCTTCTTTGGTCCAGCCGCGGCCTGCCAGCGTGGTTCCGCGGACATCGAGGCCGACGGCGATCCTGTCGCCAAAGCGGTCGATGGCACTGCGGGTCCACTCGGGGTTTTCCAGCGCCGCTGTGCCGAGGTTGACGCGGGCAACGCCGAGGGCCAGCGCCGCCTCGAGGGATTCGTCGTCCCGGAGTCCGCCGGACAGCTCCACCTTGATGTCGAGCCGGCCCACCACTTCACGGAGCAGCTCAGCGTTCGAGCCCCGGCCGAACGCGGCGTCAAGGTCCACCAGATGTACCCATTCGGCGCCCTGCTCCTGCCAGTTGAGGGCTGCCTCCAATGGCGTGCCGTAGCTCGTCTCGCTACCGGCCTCCCCCTGGACCAGCCGCACGGCCTGTCCGTTTACGACGTCGACGGCGGGCAGCAGTTCAAGAACCGGCAGATCGGTTGCGGTGGTCATCTCAAATCCTCTTGGGTGTTGGGTTGCTCGTGGAGGCGGAACTGGTGAATGCGTGGGGCTAGGTTCCAGGAAGCGTCAGCAGGTAGGCGGCCAGCAGCGCCATGCCGGCCAGGATGTAGAAGCCCACCTGGGTCCACAGCGGTTTGTGCTGCTGCCTGAAGGACAGGGCGCCGCCCACCAGGATGCCAGCCAGGCCCATCAGGACAATCGACCACATCTAGGCGGCCTCCGTGGCAGCTGGCTTGCGAAGGCCGTCTACCCAGTTGCGCAGCAGCCGTGCACCGGCGTCGCCGGATTTTTCGGGGTGGAACTGGGTAGCGCAGAGCGGTCCGTTTTCCACAGCGGCGATAAAGCGCGCGCCGTGCTCTGACCAGGTCACCAGAGGCGCGGTCATCCGAGGCTGGATCACGTCGAAGTTCCAGTCCTGGACACCATAGGAGTGGACGAAGTAGAAGCGCTGGTCCGCGACACCGGCGAAGAGTTTGGATCCTTCCGGAACGTCAACCGTGTTCCAGCCCATGTGTGGCACCACCTCAGCGGGAAGGAGTTCCACCTTGCCCGGCCACTCCCCCATGCCTTCAGCTTCTGTCCCGTGCTCCACCCCGGCCTCGAACAGGACCTGCAGACCCACGCAGATTGCCAGGACCGGCCTGCCACCGGCCACGCGCCGGCCAATCAGCCGGATGCCGTCCACGGCCTTGAGCTCGCGCATCACAGTCTCGAACGCGCCGACGCCGGGTACCACCAGGCCGTCGGCATTAAGCACGTCCTCGGGCTTGGAGCTGAGGATGACCTCGGCCCCGGCCCGCTCAAGGGCGCGCACTGCGGACCGGACGTTTCCGGAACCGTAATCCAGGACAGTGACCGTGGGCTTGCCTTCGGGCGAGACGGGCTTTTTACCGGCGGCCGGATCGATGACGGCGCCGTCCCGGAGGATTTGGCCGCTCACAGGGCACCCTTGGTGGAGGGGATTCCCTCCACGCGGGGATCGGGCTCGACCGCAGCACGCAGGGCGCGGGCGAAGGCCTTGAACTGCGCTTCCACAATGTGGTGCGGGTCGCGGCCCGCGATGACGTTCATGTGGAGGCAGATGCCGGCATGAAGCGTGATGGCCTCAAAGACGTGGCGGGTCAATGACCCCGTGAAGTGGCCGCCGATCAAGTGGTACTCCTGCCCGGCAGGCTCTCCGCCGTGCACCAGGTAGGGGCGGCCGGATACGTCGACAACGGCGTGCGCCAGGGCTTCGTCGAGGGGCACAGTGGCCTCGCCGAACCTGCGGATCCCGGCCTTGTTGCCCAGGGCCGTGCGCAGAACTTCACCGAACGTGATGGCGACGTCCTCCACCGTGTGGTGGACGTCAATGTGGGTGTCACCGGTGGCTTTGACCGTCATGTCAATGAGCGAGTGCTTGCAGAGCGCCGTCAGCATGTGGTCGTAGAACGGGACAGATGTGTCGATGTCCGAAACGCCCGTACCGTCGAGGTTAATCTCCACGAGCACTGACGATTCACTGGTGGCACGCTCCATGCGTGCGGTCCGGGGCGCGGCAGCGTTCGATCCGGTGAAGCTCATGGTCATATGTCCTTTAGGCGAAGTCAGTGGTGCGAAAGCGAAGGAGATGTGCCGGCGCGGCGGCGCCGATACTTCAAGTTTAGGCGGGCAGCCCGGCCTGGCTGGCCAGGATGCGTTCCAGCGACGTCAGGAAGGCTGTGGTCTCCGTCTCAGTTCCCGCCGTGACACGCAGGTGGCCGGGGATGCCGACGTCGCGGATGAGCACGCCGTCGTCCAGCAGCTGCTGCCAGACGTCGTGGGGGCTGTCGAGGCCGCCGAAGAAGACATAGTTCGAATCGGAGGCGGCAGGCTTGAGGCCCATCCGGGTGAGCTCCGAGACGATGCGGTCGCGTTGCTCCTTGATGTCCTCGACGTCGGCCATCAGCGCAGTGCGGTGCTGCAGGGCGGCGAGGGCCGTTGCCTGGGTGATGGCCGAAAGGTGGTAGGGCAGCCGGACCAGGCGGAGTGCGTCCGTGACTTCAGGAGCGGCCGCCATGTAGCCCAGGCGGGCGCCCGCGAGGGCGAACGCCTTGCTCATGGTGCGGGACACAATGAGGCGCTCCCGGCCGGGCAGCAACGTAAGGGCGCTCGGCGTTCCGTCGTGGGCGAACTCGTGGTAGGCCTCGTCAACGATGACGATGGTCTGGCTGGCCTCGCCGGCCTCGTACACGGCCTCCACAACGTCCAGGCCCAGGCCCGTGCCGGTGGGATTGTTCGGCGAGCAGAGGAAAACGATGTTGGGCTGAAGCTCTTTGACCTGCAACGCGGCCGACTCAGCACTGAGCCCGTAGTCGTCGGCCCGCTGCCCGACGATGTACCCGGTGTCCGTGCCGCTGGCCAGGAGCGGATACATGGAGTACGTGGGCGGGAATCCCAGGGCCGTGCGCCCGGGCCCGCCGAAAGCCTGGAGAATCTGCTGGAGGACCTCGTTGGACCCGTTGGCCGCCCAGATGTTTGTGGCATCCAGGCTGTGGCCGAGATACTCGGCCAGCGCTTCCCGGAGTTCGGTGAATTCACGGTCCGGGTAGCGGTTGAGGCCTGCCGCGGCTTCCGTCACGGCCACGCTGATCGCGGCTCGTACGTCCGCCGGGACGCCATGCGTGTTTTCGTTGACGTTCAGCAGGATAGGGACATCCAGCTGCGGGGCACCGTACGGGGTCAGCCCACGGAGGTTGGTCCGGAGGGGAAGTCTGTTCAGACGCTCTAGCTGGTCATTCACCTGAACAGTTTAGGTCCGAAGCGGACGGCCGGAAAATGTGACGGCCTGCGGCGGCACACGCCCGAGCCTGCAGGCTCTTTACCTGGTGGGGACGAAGAGTTGCTGTCCGGGGACAACGCCCCCGGCGGAAAGGTTGTTCAACTGGGCAATATCCGCGATGACATCACGGGGATCACGCTCGGGCGCCACCGCACTGGCAATCGCCCAGAGTGACTGGCCGGCCTGCACCGTGACCGAGACTGTTGGCGTCAGTGACAGGTCGGCGGCAGAATCGGCGGCCTTTGCCGGGGCGTTGAGGAAACCAGCCAGGGAAAGCAGGATTGCCGCAAGGATCACCAGCGGGATGCCGATGAGGACAATCCGGCCCCTGCGGGTCAGGCGCAGCGGCGGCAACGATTCCCTGCGCTGCCTTGGCGCCGAACCCGACGTCGAAACGGGTGCGGACCACTGCCGCGAGGTGAGGTCCTGCACGGAAATGAACTGCGGACGCGAGTCCTGCGAAGCAGAGATAGCAGATATAGCTGACATGAAATGAGCCCTCCTGGACCATACTGTGCTGCCCGGCGCGCCCTCCGCGTCCACTTGCCGGTACCAGCCTGAGCCGTCCATAGATTCGAATATTCGAATCCGCAAGCAACGAGTAGAACACATGTTCTAACTTTGCTTCTTCATTTTTAGCACTTATCAACGAATATTGTCGAGACTCGCTAGAACAAATGTTTGAAAAAGGCACGTGGCTGGCCTACGTTTGGATCAAAGAACAACCACCTCTGTAGTTGATCAGCAGGGTCTGACAATCAACTCCGACACCAGCCCCGGGGCGTTCCAGGCACCAGCGGCCGGAGCGGAGCCGGGCAACCGAAAGGCATTGGCGAACATGGCAGCACCAGCCGCCGAGGGCAAGGCGACACCGCAGCGCCGCCAGCCCCAACGGACCCCCAAGGGGCTCACCGCCCGCCAAAAGAAGATCCTTGAAACCATCCAGCGCTCGGTGAATGACAACGGCTATCCGCCGTCGATGCGTGAAATCGGTGACACCGTGGGCCTGGCGAGTTTGTCGAGCGTGACCCACCAGCTCTCGCAACTGGAGAAGCTGGGATACCTTCGCCGGGACCCCAAGCGTCCGCGCGCCATGGAAGTCCTGATGCCGTTGACGCTGGACGGCGGGTCCACAAAGTCCAATGGGACAACCAAGCCCTCAGTGCTGCACGGGATCGGCGGAACGGTCACCGAACTGCCCTCTGCCATGGACACCGCCATGGTGCCGTTGGTGGGCCGGATCGCGGCTGGCGGGCCTATTCTTGCTGATCAGGTGGTGGAAGACGTGATGCCCCTGCCCCGGCAGCTCGTGGGCCAGGGTGAGCTGTTTATGCTGCGCGTGGCCGGCGACTCCATGGTGGACGCTGCCATCTGCGACGGCGACTGGGTAGTGGTCCGACGGCAGGCAGACGCCTCCAACGGCGATATTGTCGCAGCCCTGTTGGACGACGAAGCCACTGTCAAGACCTTCCGCCAGCGCGATGGCCACACGTGGCTGTTGCCGCAGAACACCCAGTACGAGCCCATCCTGGGCGATCACGCCACAATCATGGGCAAGGTCGTCTCGGTCCTGCGGTCGCTATAGGACGCCAGCCGGCGCTGCACGCGCTGGCTAGGACGGGCCCTGGCTTGTCGGACCCTCGCAGGATCCGCGCGCAGTCAGGCGCCCTTCCCGGCCAGCCTTTCCAGGGCTGCGAACGCCGTTTTGCGGTCCGTGGTGGGCCAGAACGGCGGCAGCGCGGCGCGGAGGAATCCGGCGTAGCGCTCGGTGGCAAGGCGGGAATCAAGCACCGCCACCACGCCTTTGTCGCCGGTGGAACGGATCAGCCTGCCCGCGCCCTGGGCCAGGCGGATGGCCGCGTGGGTCGCCGATACGGCCATAAAGCCGTTTCCGCCGGCCTGCGCAACGGCGCGGGACCGTGCGGTCATCAGCGGGTCATCCGGCCGCGGGAACGGGATGCGGTCGATCACCACCAGCCGGCATGATCCGCCCGGAACATCTACGCCCTGCCACAGGGACATGGTGCCGAACAGACAGGTATCGGGCTCGTCGGCGAACTGCTTCACGAGGGCCGTCATGGTGGAGTCGCCCTGGCAGAGAATGCTGAGGCCAAGCCGGGGACGCATCGCTTCAGCGGCCTCCTCGGCTGCACGCCGGGACGAAAACAGGCACAGGGCACCGCCGCCGGACGCGCGGATCAGCGCCTCAAGTTCATCGAGGGCCTCCGGCGACGCCCCGCGGCCTGGCCTGGGGAGGTGCCCCGCGACGTAGAGGATCCCCTGTTTCGGATAGTCAAAGGGCGATCCGACGTCGATCCCGGTCCAGCTGGGCGCGCCCTCCCCCACCAGTCCCAGGCCGCCGGCAGCCGGTTCAAAGGCTGAGCCGATGGCAAGCGTTGCAGAGGTCAGCACCACGGTGTGGCCGGCGAAAAGCCCCTCGCGGAGCTTGCCGGCAACGCTGAGCGGCGCGATGTTGACCAGGACCGGCGCGGACTCGTCTGGCTGCGCATAGCCCTGCTGCGGATCGAAGGAACTTGCGCGGGAAAACCACACCACTTCCCGGTTTTCCCGGGCAACAATCAGCCGTTCGCAAAGTTCGAGGATCAGCATCAGGCGTGACCGCGCGAGCTGCCGCCCGCCGTCGGCCGTTTGGCTGCCGTCCCCCTTGGAATCGGACAGTGCAGCGCGGCAGGCCTCACGCAACTGGTCCACACAGTCCAGCTGTTCATCGTTGAGGCCGTTCGGGAGCAGCCCGTTGGGCACGTCGGCCAGGGCGAGTTCCAGGTTGGCGGCAGCTGCGTTGAGGGCATCCACGGTGATGGCCGTGTGTTTCCGTGCGCCCGACGCGGCAGCATGGACCATTGCCACGGAAAGTTGCCCCGACACCGCCCCGGTGACCCGGTCCTGCAGTTCGTGCGCCTCGTCCACCACCACAACGTCGTATTCGGGAAGCACTGCCAGGCCCTCAAAGGCGCTGACGGCGAGCATGGCATGGTTGGTGACCACAACGTCGGCCTCGGCGGCGTTGTGGCGCGCCAGTTCACTGAAGCATTCGGCTGCCATGGGGCATTTTTGGGCACCCAGGCATTCCATGGACGTCACCGAAACCTGCCGCCAGGCCCGGTCAGTAACGCCGGGAAGCAGTTCGTCACGGTCGCCCGTGGTGGTCTTCTCCGCCCACTCTCGCAGGCGCACCACTTCCTTGCCCAGCTGGGACGACGGCCCGCCCAATGCGGCGGCGAAATGCGGGACGCTGGTGTCTTCGCCGAGGGAGAACAGCTGGCCCTCGGCGGGTTCCTCGGAGGGGAACCCGCCTGCGAGCTTGTGCTGACAGACATAGTTGGACCGGCCCTTGACCAGGGCCACCTTGACAAGACGGTCCAGGGCAGGGGTGATGGTCTTCAGCAGCCGGGGAAGGTCGCGGCCCACAATCTGGGTCTGCAGCGCAAGCGTGGCCGTTGACACCAGGGTGGGCTTGTTACTCACGAGCGAGTGCGCAATGAGCGGAATAAGGTAGGCCAGCGACTTTCCGGTCCCCGTTCCGGCCTGAACCAGGAGGTGGTCGCCGGTTTCGATGGCCTTGGCCACCTGCCTGGCCATCTCGTGCTGCCCGCTGCGGCTTTGACCGCCCATGCCGGCCACGGCGCGGTCGAGCAGTTCGATCACGAACTGCTCGCCGGCCGTACCTTTGACTTCCCCCGCCGCAACCTCAGTCATGGTTGATGAAGGATTCCAGTTCAGCCGCAAGGCCCTCACGCACCATCACCAAAGCGCGGGTACCGTGCTCGCCATGATCCAGGCTCAGGATCTCGGCATCGGTCTCGTGCAGTTTGCTGATCAGGTCACCGCGGTCGTAGGGAATAAGGAGCTCCAGCTTCACGCCGGGCCGCGGAATCCCGTCACTGATGGCCCGCAGCAGTTCGGCGATCCCCTGGCCGGTGCGGGCCGAGACCACTACGTGGCGCGATTCGCGCTGCTTGAGGCGCTCCACCACGAACGGATCCGCGGCATCGGCCTTGTTCAGGACAATGATCTCGGGCACCTTGCGGGCATCCACTTCGCTGAAGACCTTCCGGACAGCAGCAATCTGGCCCTCGGGGTCCGGATGGGACACGTCCACCACGTGCAGGATCAGATCCGCGTCAGCCACTTCTTCCAAGGTAGAGCGGAAGGCCTCCACCAACTGCGTGGGCAGCGACCGGACGAAACCCACGGTGTCCGCGAGGGTGTATCCAAGGCCGTCGGAGGTCTCGGCCTTTCGCACGGTGGGATCCAGGGTGGCGAACAGTGCGTTCTCCACCAGCACGCCGGCGTCGGTCAGCCTGTTCAGCAGCGATGACTTCCCGGCGTTGGTGTACCCGGCAATCGCAACGGAAGGCACTGAATTACGACGGCGGTTGGCCCGCTTGGTTTCCCGTGCCGGCTTCATTGCCGCGATCTCGCGCCGTAGCTTGGCCATGCGGGTCCGGATCCGACGACGGTCCAGTTCGATTTTTGTTTCACCCGGTCCGCGCGAACCCATGCCGGCGCCAGCGCCGCCCACCTGGCCACCTGCCTGACGGGACATCGATTCACCCCAGCCACGCAGGCGTGGCAGGAGGTATTCGAGCTGCGCCAGTTCCACTTGGGCTTTGCCTTCACGGCTCTTGGCGTGCTGGGCAAAGATGTCCAGGATCAGGGCCGTGCGGTCAATGACTTTGACCTTGACGATGTCCTCGAGGCTACGCCTCTGGGACGGTGCCAGTTCGGCATCCACCACAACGGTGTCAGCCCCGGTGGCCATCACGATTTCCTTGAGCTCAAGGGCCTTTCCGGAACCCAGGAACGTGCCCGGGTCCGGTTTGGCACGGCGCTGCACCATCCCGTCCAGGACTTCCGAGCCTGCTGTTTCGGCGAGGGCGGCGAGCTCACGCAGTGAATTCTCCGCGTCCGCCAAGGTGCCTTCGGACCATAGCCCGGCCAGCACCACACGTTCGAGCCGCAGTTGCCGGTATTCGACCTCGGTGACGTCTTCGAGTTCGGTGGACAGCCCGGCCACGCGCTTCAGTGCCCGGCGTTCCTCCCGGTCCTGCTGGTCGCCGTCGTAGCTGGTGTGTTCGTCGTCCAAGCGGGAGATCGCCTGGGCCCTGCCGAACACGCCCTTGTCACCGTCTGCGGCGGTGACGTTCCTGGCCGGTACGTCCTTGGCGAGAATCCGGTCGATGACAGCTTGGATCTCCTCGGGACTCATGTCCTGGGCTGCTGGATCTGAACCGGTGTTGGGCTGGCTGGTCATGGTCTCCTTTGAAGTTTCGGCATTTTCAGAATAGTGCCGATCGTCGTTCAGTGGTGAAGTATTCGCGCTGGGCTGACGGCTTGCAGTCATCCGGGCCTCCTGGTCTGCTGCGCGCCGGTCGGGACCGGGCCGCGCAGGGTGTCTTCGCATCCGGGGATGCGTGGAATGGTGGAAAGCGCGGGCAAAACAGCAAGGACCGGCGGCGGCAGATCGCTCGAGTATTGCCCGGCGGCATACCAGATACGGAAGACCTGGTATGTGGCGCACTTGCGGAAGGTTAATACCTGCATCGCTGCGGGGCACGGCTTCGGAACAGGCGGCGTCCGGGAGGGACACCGGCCGTGCCGGCTACTCGAAGATCAAGAACATGGGTTCAAGATTAGCAGAAGCGGTGCCCGCGGTTTCGCATTGTCCACCCCGGCCAACTAATCTGGCCAGTTATGGAGTCCGCACACTATTTCAGCGCATCGCCCGCCGGGCCGTTCACCCGCAAGCCGCTCACGGTGGAACTGGCCGGCGAGACGCGCACGCTGCAGACGTCCGGCGGCATCTTCAGCCCCGACGGCATCGACAAGGGGACGGCGGTGCTCCTGGCCGAGGTCCCGGCCCCGGACCCCACCGGCAACCTCCTTGACATAGGCTGCGGCTGGGGGCCCATTGCCCTCACGCTCGCATTGCGGGCGCCACACGCCAAGGTCTACGCCGTGGACGTCAATGAACGCTGCATCACGCTGACCAACGAGAATGCGGCCCTGCTGGGCCTGGGCAACGTGCTGGCCAGCACACCGGAGGCGGTGGACCCGGACCTGCGCTTTGACACGATCTGGTCCAATCCGCCAATCCGGATCGGCAAGGATGAACTCCACAGCCTCCTGAAGCTGTGGCTGCCCCGGCTGGCGCCGGGCGGCTCCGCGTGGCTGGTGGTCCAAAAAAACCTGGGCTCGGATTCGCTTCAGCGCTGGCTCGCGACGGAACTGGATGCATCCTTCGCCGTGAGCCGGGAGTCCACGTCCAAGTCCTTCCGGATCCTTCAGGTCAGGAAAGCGTCCCAGTAGCCACAATTACGGCGGGCCCGCTGAGCTCGACGTGCTCGTGCCCGCCCGCCCCGGCAAAGAACTTGACCCCGACGACGCCGCCCGGCACGTTGACCTGCCAGGAGTCCGGCGCTTCCGCCCCGGCCCAGTGCCGGATGGCCACTGCGGCGGCGCACGCGCCTGTTCCACAGGACTGGGTCTCGCCCACACCCCGCTCATGGACGCGCATGGTGATGGTGCCGATCCCGTTGTGGACCAGCGGTTCGGCAGGCACGACGAATTCAACGTTGGTTCCATTGGCCGGCACCGGATCGACCTTCGGAGCAGTGTAGAGCCTGGTGGCTTCCAATTCGGACAGTTCAGCCAGTGCCACCACGGTGTGCGGGTTGCCCATGCTCACTGACAGGGCCGGGCGGGGCACTTCCAGGCCGTCTGCGGTTACCAGCGAGTCCATGGCTTTCGCCGTCGCGTCGCCGGGGAAAATGAACTCCCACGGCCCCATGTCCACCGCATAGCTGTCCCCTGTCCGGACCACGGTCTTGACGCCGCCGCGAGTCCCGATGGTGAGCGCGCCGCCGTCGGGCAGGTCAACCAAGCCCTCGGCACGCAGGAAGCGCACAAATACGCGGACCCCGTTGCCGCACATTTCCGAGAGCGACCCGTCGCCGTTGCGGTAGTCCATGAACCATTCGGCCTCGGGGCTGCTCAGCAACAGCTCGCGGCCTTCGGAGAGATACCGGGAGGGGACGGCCCGGATCAGTCCGTCGCCGCCGATCCCGCGGTGACGATCGCAGAGCGCGGCTACCTGTCCGGCGTCGATGGTGTGGACGCCGTCGGGGTCGGCGACCAGCACAAAGTCGTTGCCGGTGCCGTGTCCCTTGGAGAAGCGGAGTCCGCCCAAGGTGCGGAAGGCGGGCTCTGTGGTCTCTGCGGGAGTTGCGTCCATGGTCCTAGATTACCGGCTGACAGCCACGGCCTGGGCCGCAAGGTCCGGCGCCTGCCAGTCCAGCCAGGTGATGCGGGGATCGGCGCGGAACCACGTGAGCTGGCGCCGGGCGAACTGCCGGGTGGCCACAATGGTGTCCTCGGCTGCCTCGGCAACTGTTGAGCCGCCGTCGAGCACTTTCAGGAACTGTGCATAGCCCAGGGCCCGCGGCGCAGTTTTGCCGCCGCGGAGACCGGCCGTGTCCAGCCGGCGCACTTCCCCCAACAGCCCCTGGTCCACCATGTTGTGGACGCGCTGGGCCAGCCGTTCACGGAGGACATCGCGGTCCACGGACAGGCCGATCTGGACGGCAGGCTGGAAATACTCCCGCTGGGGCATAAAGGAACTGAAGGGCCGGCCGGTGAGCTCATGGACTTCGAGCGCCCTGATGATCCGGCGCGCATCGGAGACACGGCCAGCGGACACCGGATCCACCTCCCGGAGCCGCGCCAGGAGCGCATCCTGGCCGGCTTCAGCGAGCTCAGCCTCGAGCCGCTGCCGGAGGACAGGATCCGTGCCGGGGAATTCGAGGACGTCGAGGGCAGCCCGCACGTAGAGACCCGAACCGCCCGCCAGAATGGCGCGTTTGCCGCGCGCGTGGATATCGCTGACGATGCTCCGGGCGTGCTGTTGGAAGTCTGAAACGCTGGCCTCCTCCGTGACGTCCAGGATGTCCAGAAGGTGGTGGGGAACGCCCTTGCGCTCTGCCGGCGTGATCTTGGCGGTGCCTATGTCCATCCCGCGATAGAACTGCATGGCATCGGAATTGATGACCTCGCCGTCCAGCTCCAGGGCAAGGTTCACGGCTAGATCGGACTTACCTGACCCTGTGGGACCAACAACGGCAATAACCGGAGGCTGGACCACCGGTCAGCGGCTCCGCACCGGCAGCGTCGGCATCCCCAGCGAGACAGCGCGGCCGGCGCCGCCTGCGGCAGCCGGCACGGGAGCGCCGCACGAATCTGCCTGGGACCTGTCCCAGGCGTCCCCCGCGCGGGAACGCCGAAGGCTGTAGTCCTGCAACGACGGGTCGGCCACGAGGTGGAAGGCTGCGGCTTCAGTGATTGTGACGGTGACCAGGTCCCCCGGACGCGGCACCTCTGCCCCCTCGGGAACGGAGAAGTGCACCAGCCGCTGGTCCTGGGACCGGCCCGACAGCCTGTGGGTTTCTTCGGACTTGCGCCCTGAGTGGGCGGTGACCATCACCTCTACCCGGCGGCCAAGCTGCGTGGCGTTTTCCTCGGCGGCGATCCTATCCTGCAGTGCGGTCAGGCGTTCAAACCGCTCCTGGACCACGGCCTTCGGAAGCTGGTCCGGCAAGTCTGCGGCGGGAGTACCCGGACGCTTCGAGTACTGGAAGGTGAAAGCCGTGGCGAAGCGCGACTGCTCCACAACGTCAAGGGTGGCCTGGAAGTCTTCCTCGGTTTCGCCGGGGAAGCCGACAATGATGTCAGTGGAGATGGCGGCGTGCGGGATCTTCTCGCGGACCTTGTCCAAGATGCCTAAAAACTTGGTGGAGCGGTAGGACCGTTTCATGTCCTTCAGCACTTTGTCAGACCCCGACTGCAGTGGCATGTGCAGCTGCGGCATCACGTTGGGGGTTTCGGCCATGGCGTCAATGACATCGTCGGTGAAGGCGGCGGGGTGGGGACTGGTGAAGCGGACCCGCTCCAGGCCTTTGATTTCGCCGCACGCGCGCAGGAGTTTGGAGAACGCCTGCCGGTCACCGAACTCCACGCCGTAAGAGTTCACGTTCTGACCCAGCAGGGTGACTTCGATGGCGCCGTCATCCACCAGGGCCTGGATTTCAGCCAGGATGTCGCCCGGGCGGCGGTCCTTTTCCTTCCCTCGCAGGGCCGGGACGATGCAGAACGTGCAGGTGTTGTTGCAGCCGACCGAGATGGAAACCCAGCCGGAATAGACCGAGTCACGCTTGGTAGGCAGCGTGGAGGGGAAGACGTCCAGGGATTCGAGGATCTCCAGCTGGGCTTCGTTGTTGTGCCGGGCCCGGTCCAACAGTGCCGGGAGGGCTCCGACGTTGTGGGTGCCGAAGACAGCATCCACCCACGGAGCCTTCTTCAGGATGGTCTCGCGGTCCTTCTGGGCCAGGCAGCCTCCCACGGCGATCTGCATACCCGGGTTGGCGGCCTTGACGGGCGCCAGCATGCCCAGGTTGCCGTAGAGCTTGTTGTCCGCGTTTTCCCGGACCGCGCAGGTGTTGAACACCACGACGTCGGCCTGCTCACCGCTCGCCGGCACGTACCCAGCGGCTTCGAGCATGCCGGCCATCCGCTCCGAATCATGCACGTTCATCTGGCAGCCGAACGTGCGCACCTGATAGGTACGGGGCTGCTGGAGGGCAGGGCCGGCTGACGGGACGGTACCGGATGCGGGGGAAGGAATGGTCAAACTCACCTGTTAAGGGTACCGGGTCGCTACGGTTGCGGGATCGCCCAGGTTGCCGTATCGGCGGGGGCACCGCTTCCCCGGGCCTACAGATCCGGCAGGCTGTCCGGTGCGTCTGTCTGGGTCTCCGCATGAGCGTCGAGCACCTCGCCGACGATCCGGAACGCCTGCGACGGCTGGTAGCCCTTGCGGGCAAGCATTGACGCCAGCCGCCGCGTGATCTTGTCCCGCTCGGCGCGGTCCGACAAATCCGTGCCTGCCCGGAGCTTGCGTTCCACCAGGAGCCGGGCAGACACTTCCTCGTCCGCGTCGGAAAGCTGTTCCAGCGCGGCGGCAGCGGTGTCTGCGTCAATCCCCTTGTCCGCCAGCTCGCGCCGGAGGGCCCCCTTGGCGAGCTTCCGCGACTGCGACCTGCTGCGGACCCACATGTCGGCGAACTCGGCGTCGTCAATGAGGCGGACCTCCTGGAAGCGGTCCAGGACGGCTTCCGCCACACCCTCCGGAATGTTCCGCTCGGCCAGTTTCCTAGCCAGCTGCAGCCGGCTCTTGGCCGAACTGGTCAACTGCCGGAGCACGATGGCCCGCGCCACGGACGCTGGATCCGGTTCGGCGTCTGCTGCGATGGCAGCATCCGGATCGGGTCCGTCCGGCCCGAAGCCGGGGCGTCCGCCCCGTCTTCGCTGCCGTCGCCCCGATCCGGCGCCCTGCCCGGCGTCCTGCCCGGCCGCACGCCATCCGGCGCTTTGCCCGGCCGTCAGGTCAGGGGCGTCCCTAGAAGCCGTCAACAGCCTTCAGCTTCGGTGTGTCTTTGGCATCGGCTTCGGCGGGCTTGACTACCCCGACACCAAGCTTCTCCTTGATCAGGCGCTCCAGTTCGGTCGCCAGTTCGGGGTTGTCGCGCAGGAACCGGCGGGAGTTCTCCATGCCTTGGCCCAGCTGGTCGCCGTCGTACGTGAACCACGAGCCCGACTTCTTGATGATGCCGTGCTCAACGCCCATGTCGATGATGCCGCCCTCGCGGGAAATGCCCTGGCCATAGATGATGTCGAATTCGGCGATCTTGAAGGGCGGGGCCATCTTGTTCTTGACGATCTTGGCCTTGGTGCGGTTACCGACGGAGTCGGCACCTTCCTTGAGCGTCTGGATCCGACGGACGTCGATGCGGATGGACGCGTAGAACTTCAGGGCCTTACCGCCGGTGGTGGTCTCCGGGGAGCCGAAGAACACGCCGATCTTTTCACGGAGCTGGTTGATGAAGATGGCAGTGGTTTTGGTCTGGCTCAGGCGGCCGGTGATCTTACGCAGCGCCTGGCTCATGAGGCGGGCCTGCAGACCCACGTGGCTGTCGCCCATGTCGCCCTCGATTTCCGCGCGCGGCACCAGGGCAGCAACGGAGTCGATGACGATGACGTCCAGCGAACCGGAGCCGATCAGCATGTCCATGATTTCCAGGGCCTGCTCGCCTGTGTCAGGCTGCGAGACCAGGAGGGCGTCCGTATCCACGCCCAGCCTGGCGGCGTACTCGGGGTCCAGGGCGTGCTCGGCATCGATGAAGGCGGCAATGCCGCCCAGGCGCTGCGCGCTGGCAACGGCGTGCAGGGCCACGGTGGTCTTACCCGAAGATTCCGGGCCGTAGATCTCCACGACGCGGCCGCGTGGCAGGCCGCCAATTCCCAAGGCCACGTCCAACGCGATGGATCCGGTGGGGATGACCTCGATGGGGGCACGGACTTCATCGCCCAGTCGCATGACCGAGCCCTTGCCGAACTGCTTGTCAATCTGTGCCAGCGCTGCGTCGAGCGCCTTTTGACGATCCGGGGCTGCCGCCATGGTTCACACCTCTAATGCTTTCTCGCTTTGGAGTGGCCTCAGCGGCCATTTCTTGGTCATCTCTGACGCTAATGGCACCCGCTGACATTCTGGCCGGATGACATCGCCTATGTGGATAACCCACTACGAAAAGCATAGCTTTACCCGAACAGATATTCGAACAGATCCGGCGGCGTGTCAGCGCAGAAGGGGCGCCCATGAGCCTGGCGAACGCGGACGCGTGGGTGGCGGCGTCAGTCGCGCAGGGGTTTGACGTCGCGTCCCAGGCGCCGCTCCGGCGGCACATCCTGGACATCGCAGATGGCCAGCCACACCTGCCGGGGGCTCATTCCGGCCGCGAGGGCCTGGTCGGCGGTTCGCCCGCCGGCCCCGGCCAGGACCAGGGTGCTGCTCAAGACCCGGGAGTAGCCAGCCCCGAATTCGTCGTCCATAAGCCGCCAATAGTCACTGATCCGCACCAATAGAGTCTCTCACGGTCCCGGACCCTAGAATTGTTGCCATGAGCAACCCTGCCGACGGCCCTCCTGCGACAGGCCTTCCCGAAACCGGCCTTCCGGCGACGTCCCCTGAGGAGACAGGTACCGACAAGGACACCGTCGATGAAGCCCTGAACACCGTGGAACACCAAATCAGTCTCTTTTGGCGGCGCGCCCGGTCGGTGTCCCATCAGCTCTCGCGGCAGGTGCACCCGGACATGGAACCGGCCGCCTACGGCCTGCTTTCGGTCATCCGGCGCGAGGGACCCATCCGGTTGACGGACCTTGCCCTGAACATCGGAGTAGGCAAGCCATCCGTCAGCCGCCAGATCGCTTTCCTGGAAAGCATCGGGCTGGTGTTCAAGGAAGCTGACCCCCTGGACGGAAGGGCGCAGTCGATCCGCCTCACCGAAAAGGGCGAGGAAAAGATGCATCAGGTCCAGGATGCGCGCCGTCAGGATTTCCGTGAGCGGCTCGGTGAGTGGCCGGTCGGGGAACTGCAGACCCTCGCCGAATACATGGCAAAGCTCAACTCCCTCTTTGAACTCGACGGTTTCGCGAAGGACCCGTCCGCTGGCGACACGGCAAAATAGCCGCCACACGCAGCAAAGCCTCCGGCCCACGGCCGGAGGCTTTGCTTTACTTCCTGTCTGGCCCCTGCGGACGGCTTACCGTGCGCCGGAAAGCAGGCCCTTGGACAGTTCGTTATTGAGTTCAGCGTTCAGATCGCGATCAAGGTCGCGGCCGTAGCGCTGTGAGAATTCCTGGGGAACGGTGTCCGGAACGGCAACGCCCTCGGCGACGGCGACACGGTCGCTGACTTCCCTGAGCATGCTGGACAGCGGCACGTCCAGGGCTGAGCAGATTGAGGAGAGGAGCTCTGATGAAGCTTCCTTCTGGCCGCGCTCTACTTCGCTGAGGTAGCCCAAGGAAACACGGGCACTGTGCGAAACTTCGCGGAGCGTGCGTCCCTGGCGCTGGCGTACATCGCGCAGGACATCACCGATTTCGTGACGAAGTACAACCATCTTGCGCTCCTTCTGTTCGCTCTTGGCCTGATCGGCGAGGCCCACATCCTTCCAGCGGACAACGCCGTTTATGGATACGGGCTGCTTTACCATCTGTATCGCCTTGCTCCCTCATAAGTGCGGTCCGCCGTGGAGCGAACCGTGGTGGTTTATTCATCCTAGGCGCCTCCGCTCTCCGGAAGCGACACAATGTAATAACTAATGGACGCCGGGATTTGTTCCCGGCAACTTTACGCCCGGTAGCTTCAGGAAGATAGGGCCACGATCAGGCTTTCCAGCGCGGCACCACAAGCCTGTCCGCGGATCTCTGCCCGATTACCCGCGAAGCCGTACTCCACGAAGGACGCACCCGCCGCTGTGGCAACCCCGATGAACACTGCCCCCACCGCTTTGCCATCATGTTCCTCCGGGCCGGCTACTCCTGTGGTGGCAACGCCGATGTCAGCATGCAGCGCAGCCCTGGCCCCGGCCGCCATGGCCGCTGCGACAGCACCGTCAACGGATCCGGCGGCGGCCAGCAGCTCTGCCGGAACACCCAGTACGTCCACTTTGACGGAGTTCTGGTAGGCCACCACACCGCCTTGGAGCATGCCTGAGGCTCCGGCTGTGTCGGCGAGGACGGCGCTGACCATTCCCGCGGTGAGCGACTCCGCGGTCGCGACGGTGCGGCCGCTTTCCAGGGCCATTTTGACTGTCTGTTCCGCCAGGTGGTGAAGGTTGGTCACGTCGGCTCCCTAGTTTCCAGCTGTAGTTGTTCCCGCCCGTTTGCCCTGTGACCGGATGCGCAGGGCTTCAATGACGTATTCGACGCCGGTCCATACCGTGATCAGCACAGCCACCATCATGACGGCGAAAGCCACCCAGACAAGCCACGGCGCCAGCGCGCCGAACGGCAGGAGATACAGGAAGATCGCGGCCGTCTGAACGACCGTCTTGAGCTTGCCCCCGCGCGAGGCCGGGATGACACCGTACCGGATGACAAAGAAACGAAGGGCGGTGATGCCCCATTCCCTGACCAGGATGACGATGGTGACCCACCACGGCAGTTCATTCAGGATGGACAGCATCACCAGGGCTGAGCCTATGAGGAGCTTGTCGGCGATGGGGTCTGCTATCTTGCCGAAATTGGTGACGAGGCCGCGGCTCCTGGCGATGTCGCCGTCGAGCTTGTCGGTGTAGATGGCGACGGCGAACGCCACCACCGCGGCCCAGCGCCAGGGCCCTGACTCGCTGCTTGGCCCGGGGGCATCGGCGAGGAGGAACCAGACGAAGAACGGCACCAGGGCGATGCGCAGCATGGTCAGGATGTTGGGAAGATTCCAGATTCCTGGGCTGCTGGAGCCGGCGGCAGTTGCTTCGGTGCTAGTCACACTCCTAGGCTACCGTCCGGTGAGTGACCACGCGTCTTCGGAACCGTCCTCGTCGTCGCCCGAGGTGCCCTCGGCGCCGTCGAAGTACTCAACCTTCTGGCTGCGCTGGTCCAGGTCCGCCTGCACGAGGTCCTCCGCATACCCGCCTTGGGCAATGTTCGAGTTGGCGTTGTCGCTGAGCGCTGCCGTCTGTGAATCAGCAACGGCCGGCGCGTCCTGGCCCTTCATGGCTGCCAGCACCGACGCGAGGTCGTCCGGCTTCACCAGGACGTCGCGTGCCTTGGACCCTTCGGAGGGGCCAACCACTCCCCTGGACTCCAGGAGGTCCATTAGCCGTCCGGCCTTGGCGAAGCCCACCCGGAGCTTGCGCTGGAGCATCGACGTCGAGCCGAACTGTGTGGTGACCACCAGTTCGGTGGCCGAAAGCAGCACTTCGAGGTCGTCCCCGATGTCGTCGTCGATCTGCTTTTTTGGCGCTTCGGGGGCGACATCGTGGCGGTAGTCGACTTTGAGCTGGCCCTTGACGTGTTCCACGACCTTGTGGATTTCAGACTCCGTGACCCAGGCGCCCTGAACACGCATGGCCTTGGAGGCACCCATCGGCAGGAACAGCGCATCGCCCTGGCCGATGAGTTTTTCGGCCCCGGGCTGGTCAAGGACCACGCGGGAGTCCGTGACGGAGGACGTGGCGAAGGCCATCCGCGAAGGCACGTTGGCCTTGATCAGGCCGGTGACGACGTCCACGGAGGGCCGCTGGGTTGCCAGGACCAGGTGGATGCCGGCGGCACGGGCCAGCTGGGTGATGCGGACGATGGAGTCTTCGACGTCGCGCGGGGCCACCATCATCAGGTCGGCGAGCTCGTCAACAATCACCAGCAGGTACGGGTAGGGCCGGATGACGCGCTTGGAGTCCACGGGAGGCTGGACCTTGCCGGCGCGGACTGCCTTGTTGAAGTCATCGATGTGTTTGAAACCGTAGTTGGCGAGGTCGTCGTAGCGGGCGTCCATCTCGCGGACCACCCACTGCAGGGCCTCGGCGGCCTTCTTCGGGTTGGTGATGATGGGCGTGATGAGGTGCGGGACGCCTTCGTAGGCGGTCAGTTCCACACGCTTGGGGTCCACCATCACCATGCGGACCTCGTCCGGCGTGGCCCGCATGAGGATCGACGTGATCATGGAGTTCACGAACGAGGACTTACCGGCGCCGGTGGCACCTGCGACGAGCAGGTGGGGCATTTTGGCGAGGTTCGCCACGACATAACCGCCTTCGACGTCCTTGCCGACGCCCATCACCATGGGGTGGTCGGTCCGGCGCGCGTTCTGGCTGCGGAGGACGTCACCGAGGGAGACGGTTTCGCGGTCCGTATTGGGGATCTCGATACCGATGGCGGACTTGCCCGGGATGGGGCTGAGGATCCGGACGTCGCTGGAAGCCACTGCGTAGGAGATGTTCTTGGACAGGGCGGTGACGCGCTCCACCTTGGTCCCCGGGGACAGCTCAATCTCGTACCGCGTGACGGTGGGCCCGCGGCTGAAGCCGGTGACCTGCGCTTCCACGTTGAACTGGTTGAGGGTCTCGGTCAGGGAAGCAACGATCGCGTCGTTGGCTTCGGTGCGCTCCTTGGGGATGGAGCCCGGGGTCAGAACGTCCGACGGCGGCAGGGTGTAGGTGACGTCGCCCGCCAGTGAGAGTTGCTCGGTCCGCTGCGGAATGGGAGCCGGAAGGGGCATGGGAGTGACTGGCTTGGCCGGCACCTGCGCAACGGCGGCGGCTGCCGCGTTGAGTGAGCCGGCGGCCACCATCCCGGGTGTGACCAGCGGGATGGCCTCGGTGGCATTGTCCTCTGCCGGAGCCCTCCCTGCAGTGCCGATGCCCTGGGCGGCTTTGATTTTCTCGACGGCGATCTCCGCCTTCGTGGGGCGGCGCACGCCGGGAGCGGGGCGCGATCCACTGCCGGATTTTGCGTCGGCCTCGTCGTCGTCAATGACGGCGTGCTCGAAGGCTTCGTCGCCCACGTAGCCTTCCAGCCCGGCGTCGGACTCGTCGTCCTTGCCGAAGAAACGCCGCTTCTTCTTCCGCGGCGCAGGGGTTGCCTTCGATTCCTCGAGGTAGCTACGGTCGTGGCTGTCCCCGTCGTCTCCGGGTTCCTGCAGGTCCAGGCCCATCAGATGCTCATAGGCACCCCGCAGGCGGCGTGGAATCGCCCCGAAAGGGGTGGCGGTAATGATGAGCAGCGAGATGAAGGCCAGCAGGCCGTAGACCACCACGGGCACCGCCGCGTGGATGGCCGCGAGGGGTGAGGCGGCCAGGAAGCCGAGCATCCCGCCGGCCTGCCGGAGGCCGTCGAAGCCTTCGGCAACGGTGGGCTGCCCTCCCACCACGTGGGCAAGGCCGCAGCCCGCAAACGTCATGATGAGGAAACCGATTCCCACCCGGTTGTTTCCGCGGCCGTCGTCGGGCTGCCGGAAGAGCCGGAAGGCACACACAAAAAGCATCAGCGGCAAAAGCAGAGACATCCAGCCGAAGGTGCCGTTGACCACGCCGTAGACGGCGTCGGGGAACCAGCCGGTCATTCCCCACCAGGCGAAGGTGGCGATGAAGACGCCCAGGGCAAGGTTGAACAGTGCCGCGCCGTCTCGGCGTTCCTCCGCCGGCAGGTCGCTGACATCGGAGCCGATCCTGCGGACTCCGCCGCCGACCAGATGGCCCACGGCCAGCCAGGCGCCGCCCACAACGCGCAGCAGCCAGGGCTGCCGCTGTTCGACGGCGGGAAGCTGGCGGGTGCGTGCGGTGCCGGCCGAAGAGCCGGCCCGGCTGCCGGTGCGGCTGGACGCTGTGGCGCCTGCACCGCGGCCCGCCGAGCTGCCGGATTTGGCGCTGGATTTGCCGCCAGCGGTGCCTCGGGGCGCGGGAGTGGTACGAGTGGCCATACGTGCCACGGTACCGGAACTGGGGCGGTTTTCCGCGGATTTCCGGCTGTTCCCGGCCTCATGTTGCGGATGGGAAAGGCCCGGTTCTACAAGAACCGGGCCTTTGCCATTCCGCTTGCCTTCGGGGCTGTTACGCCTCGAGGACCACCGGGATGATCATGGGCTTGCGGCGCAGCTTGCGGTTGACCCAGGTGCCGACAACTCGGCGGACAACCTGCTGGAGCTGGTGCGTGGTGTGGTCCGTGCGGTTGAGCACGGCTTCTTCCAGGGCGGCGTTGATCTTCGGGATGATCTCGTCGAAGACCGAATCGTCCTCGGCCACGCCGCGGGCGTGGATCTCGGGTCCGGAGACCACCTTGCCGGTGGTGCGGTTGATGACGGTGATGATGGAGATGAAGCCTTCATCGCCAAGCGTCTGGCGGTCCTTGAGGTCCGCTTCCGTGACTTCGCCGACGCTGGAGCCGTCCACGTAGACAAAGCCCACTTCAACCTGGCCCACGACGTCTGCGCGGTGGTCCTTGAGGTCGATGACGGTGCCGTTGTCGGCAAGGATGACGCTGGCGGTGGGGACGCCGGACTCGATGGCGATCTTGCCGTTGGCGATCAGGTGGCGGGTCTCGCCGTGCACGGGCATGGCGTTGAGCGGCTCAAGGATGTTGTAGCAGTAGAGCAGCTCGCCGGCGGCCGCGTGTCCGGAGACGTGCACCTTGGCGTTGCCCTTGTGGATGACGTCCGCGCCGAGCTTGAGCAGGCCGTTGATGATGCGGAAGACGGCGTTTTCGTTGCCCGGGATGAGGCTGGAGGCCAGGATCACGGTGTCGCCGTCGCCCACCACGACGCGGTGGTCGCCGTTGGCCATGCGGGACAGCGCGGCCATCGGTTCGCCCTGGGAACCTGTGGACATCAGGACCACGCGGTTGTCCGGCATGTTGTCGATGTTCTTGATGTCCACGAGGAGGCCGTCGGGAACGTCGAGGTAGCCGAGCTTGGCGGCGATGGCCATGTTCCGGACCATGGAGCGGCCCACAAAGGCCACCTTGCGGTTGTGCTTGGCGGCGGCGTCCAGCACCTGCTGGACGCGGTGGACATGCGAGGAGAAGGACGCCACGATGATGCGCTTGGTGGCCTGGCCGAAGAGCCGTTCCAGTGTGGGACCGATTTCCTTTTCGGCGGTGGTGAAGCCCGGCACGTCAGCGTTGGTGGAGTCGGACATAAAGAGGTCAACGCCCTCTTCACCCAGCTTGGCGAAGTGCCGGAGGTCGGTGATCCGGCCGTCCAGGGGCAGCTGGTCCATCTTGAAGTCGCCCGTGTGCAGGACAGTGCCTCCGGCCGTGCGGATGAACACAGCCAAAGCATCGGGGATGGAGTGGTTGACCGCGACAAACTCGCACTCGAAGGGGCCAAACTTTTCGACCTGGCCCTCTTCAACGGTCATCGTGTACGGACGGATCCGGTGTTCCTGCAGCTTGGCCTCGATGAGCGCCAGCGTCAGCTGTGAGCCCACCAGGGGGATGTCGGCGCGCAGCCGCAGGAGGTAGGGAACGGCGCCGATGTGGTCCTCGTGGCCGTGGGTCAGGACAACGGCCACGATGTCGTCCAGACGGTTCTCGATGTAGGAGAAATCGGGCAGGATCAGGTCAACGCCGGGCTGGGTCTCCTCCGGGAAGAGGACACCACAGTCCACGATGAGCAGTTTTCCGTCGATTTCGAACACGGCCATGTTCCGGCCGATCTCCCCCAGTCCGCCCAGCGGAACGATCCGGAGGGTGCCTTGCGGCAGGCGTGGGGGCGTGACAAGGCCGGGAAGGGCGGTTTGGGTCATAGTGCACTACTTTCCAGGCGGAAGGGTGCCGGTCTTAGCCCTCAGGGAAAGACCAGCCCCGCTTCCGCCAAATCCTCGCGGATGGTTACGATCTCGGCTTCGTCCGGCTCCACGAGGGGCAAACGGACAATCGAGTTGGGCAGGACTCCCTGCCATTTAAGAATTTGTTTGGCTGCAACGGCTCCCTGGACACGGGTCATCGTTGCCCTGATCACGGGCAGCAGCTCGAAGTTGATCTTACGCGCGGTTTCGAGGTCGTTCGCGTTGATGGCGTCGATCATTTCGCGGAAGCGGCGCGTTGCGACGTGGGTTGTGACACCCACGAGTCCGACGGCGCCCAAGGACATCCACGGAAGGGTCAGTCCGTCGTCGCCGGAGTAGAAGTACAGGTCAGTCTCTGCCATCACGCGGCTGGCTGCCATGAAATCGGCCTTGGCATCCTTGACGGCGATGATGTTCGGGTGCTGCGCCAGGCGGATCATGGTTTCGGGCTCGATCGCGATGGAGGAGCGGCCCGGAATGTCATAGAGCATAACGGGCACGTCGGTTGCGGACGCGACGGCTTCGAAGTGTGCGCGGACGCCGGCCTGGCTGGGCTTGTTGTAGTACGGCGTGACGAGCAGCAGGCCGTCGACGCCGAGCGCTGCCGCCTGCTCGGAGAGGTGCACCGAATGTGCGGTGTCGTTCGTCCCGGTGCCGGCGATGATGGCGGCGCGGTCCCCCACTGCCTCTTTGACAGCGCGGAACATGCCAAGGTTCTCTTCATCCGAGAGGGTGGACGTTTCGCCGGTGGTCCCGGTGACGACCAGGCCGTCGCAGCCATCGTCCACAAGCTTGGTGGCCAGTTCGGCTGCCTGCTTGTAGTCCACGGCGCCATCCTTGGTGAAGGGCGTGACCATGGCGGTCAGGAGCGTGCCAAGGGCAGGAGCGGTGGCGGATTTGTGAGGCATGGAAAAAACGTTACCCTGTCGGCGGCTGGTTAGGACAATGGGGACGGCGTGATCCGCGTCAACTAGCGGCCCGCGATGCCCTGGGGAATTCGGTCAGCACGCACCGCAGACTCCCGCAGGGTCAGCGGAATTTCCGCAAGGCACTCCGTTGCAGGATGGCGGTGACTACTTCGGTGCCGGTTCCGGCAGCCTTTTTCACTTCGAACCCGTCCGGTCCCCAGAACCCGCTGAGGCCGCAGGAGGGGCCCAGCGAAGTGGATCCGCCCAGGTTTGCCAGAATGGCGAACATCCGGTTGTCCATGGCCCTGGCTCCGAGATGCAGGCCAAGCCGCCGTTCGTCCGCCTGCGTATACAGGGCCGAAACGGCATAGATATCCGCGCCGGCCTGGGCTGCCCCGGTGGAGTGGGCCGGAACAGCGGCATCAAAGCAGACGGCCAGCGCGATCTTCCAGCCATCCAACTCGATCACAACGGCACCGTCGCCCGCGGCGAAGACCTCCCGCTCCTGGCCGTGGAGGTGGGTTTTGAAGCCGAATTCGGTGGTTCCGTCGGGGTGGATCACGAGGCTGGCGAGCCGCGGCGTGCCGTCAGGTTCCCGATAGGCAGCACCTGCCACCACAGTGATCCCGGTCCGGCGGCAGATTTCGTGGAGATCGGCCAGGCGTGGGTCATCGCGTTGAAGCCACGAGTCGTCAGCAGCCAGTAGCGCCAGGTTGTACCCCGTCAACGACAGCTCAGGAAACACCACCAGCCGGGCACCGTGGGATTCGGCGTCCTCGATCAGCCGGACGTGTTCTTGTACGTTCGGGATAATCCCGCCTTCCAGCGCCTGGTACTGCACGGCAGAGACGGTCAGGGCATCAGTCACCCCTTTATCCTAGGGATGCGCGCCTACCCGAGGGAACTACGCCATCCTGCGGCTTCCCTGGCTGGCAGTACCGGTCCACCGCAGCCTCCCGCAGCCCCTCAGCCCAGGCCGCGAGCCGCTGGGCCGCCCGGACGTAATGGAACAGTTCCGTGGGCGTCAAGGCATCGAGGTCGGTTTCGTCCAGCCTGCGGGCCAGCTCTGCCCCCGCCGGCTGGGCGGTCAGTGTGACGCCTTCGTCCTGCCACTGGATGTCCACGGGAGGCCGACCTGCCACGAGCTGGCGGAAGAGGAAGTCCACCACTCCCGGGCTCATCGCTTTCATCAGTCCAACAGGCTGTGCCGAGCCGGGGTCCTGGGCGTCCCGGGCGGGGCGCACCGATCCGCCGGCGGGTGGGGATTCCGGAAAGGGTCGCGGCTGGGATGGGGTTTGCATGGTGTCCATATTATTCGAACATATATTCGAACACAAGGTCTACAAGTCCGTGTTTCCGGCTGGCTCTTGACTGCTGCCACAAAGGTTGATGTGAGAACATCGCCTCATGACGTCCCGTGCCCCGGCAAGACCCTCGCGGGTGCCTCGAACCTCACAGGCCGTGGGCCGCCTCCGCGGTATTGACGCAGCCAGGGGGCTGGCGCTCCTTGGCATGATGGCCACACATCTGCTCCCCACCTTCGAGGCAAACGCCGAGCTCACTCCCACGTGGATCGGCCTGACCTTCTCCGGCCGCGCGGCAGCCCTCTTCGCCGTGTTGGCGGGGGTGGGCCTGGCGCTGTCCACCGGAAAACAGGTACCTCCGGAAGGTGTTGCCCTGAACGCAGCCCGCCGCGGCATCGCACTGCGCGCCCTGGTGATTGCCGCCGTCGGGCTCTCATTGGGCGGGCTGGAAGTGAACCTTGCGATCATCCTGGTCCACTACGCCATGCTGTTCCTGTGCATCCTGCCGTTCCTGGGCCTGAAGCTCAAAGCCCTGTGTGCCTGGGCCGCCGGCTGGATCGTGGTTTCCCCGGTCCTCGCATATCTGCTCCGCCCCTGGCTTATGGCAGCCAATCCGCCCCTGAATCTGGGGCACAACCCGTCCTGGGAAGACCTCTCGACGCCCTTCCCTCTGCTGGGAGACCTGTTCCTGACCGGCTACTACCCGGTGTTTCAGTGGCTGTCGTACCTGCTAGTGGGCCTGGTCCTTGGCCGGCTGGCCCTTACCAAGGCGATGGTTCCTGTCCTGCTGCTTGCCGGCGGGACTGCGGTGGCCGCACTGGCCAAGGCTTTGGGCACCGCCGCGATGGAGAACTGGGGCGGCCGTGCCGCGCTGGAGGCAGTCCTGAACGCCCCCGGATACCCGCTGGACAGCGTCCTGCAGGTCAACCTCACGGGAATCCGGCAGGAAGGATCCTGGTGGTGGCTGGCGGCCGCGGCACCGCATTCGGCCACCACGCTGGACCTGCTCCACACCTGCGGCGTGGCGGCCGCCGTCGTGGGTGTGTTCCTCCTGCTCGGCAGGCTGGCTGACTGGCTGGACCTGGACTTGTTGCTGCCGCTGCGCGGCGCGGGTGCCATGACGCTCACGCTCTACTCAGTGCATGTGTGGGTGGTTTCGGCGTTCTACCTGAAGCCGCTGCCCGCGGGCTGGACCGAGGCGGGGATGTACTGGGCGCATGCCGCCACGGCCATCGCCGTGGGTATTGTGTTTGTGCTCCTGAAATGGCGGGGCCCGTTGGAGCTGGTGGGCCATGCGGCCAACCAGCTGGGGCGCGGCGGACGGGCCGGCCTGCGCTAGCCTGCCGCCGCTGACCTGCCGCCACTGACACCTGCCCCGCCGAGAGCAGTCGCGGAGAGCAGGCTCCTACGCCGGAACCTGCCCGCGGAACAGCTTCACGGCGTCGCGCATGGAGGCGCGGGCGCGCTTGCGGTCCCCGGCAGCGTCATACGCGCAGCTGAGCCGGAACCACGAACGCCAGTCGCCGGGCGCCGCTTCAGCTTCGGCCTTGTACTTTTCGAATTCCAGATCCGCCGCGGAGCGGACGATCCGGCCGGCGGGTGTGCGCGGCAGTTCGTCTACCGGGAGCCCGCCTTCGGCCTCGAGGACCTTGGCCATCTGTTCCGTGCGTGCGCCGAACAGCAGTTCACGGATCATGGCCCAGGCGCCGATGGCCGGGAGGACCAGGTAGGCCGCTCCGATGGCCTTGGCGGCGGGGTTGCTGTCCAGCAGCAGGAGCACGGAGCGCTGGAACGACACCACCAGGTAGAAGACCAGCAGGAGCGTGACGGCACCCACCCAGATCTTGGTGCGGTTCTTCCGGAACGCCGCCAGGAACTCGCCCACGGCCTAGAGCCCCAGGTCCAGGTAGCCGTCCAGGCCCACCGTCAGTCCCGGATGCGCGGCGACGTTGCGCACGCCAAGCAGCACTCCGGGCATAAAGGAAGCACGGTCAAAGGAATCATGGCGGAAGGTCAACTGCTCCCCCGGACCGCCAAGCAGCACCTCCTGGTGGGCCACCAGCCCGCGCAGCCGCACGCTGTGAACGCGGACTCCTTCAACGTCGCAACCCCGCGCGCCGGCGAGTTCGCTGGTGGTCGCGTCAGGACTGGGCGGAACGTCCGCAGCCTTGCGCTCGACTGCGATGAGCTGGGCGGTGCGGACAGCGGTCCCGGACGGCGCATCAACCTTTTCCGGGTGGTGCAGTTCGATGATTTCCACGGACTCGAAATACTTGGAAGCCTTGGCGGCAAAGGCCGAGGCCAGCACGGAGCCGAGGGCAAAGTTGGGGGCGATCAGCACTCCGGTTTCCGGGTGCTCCGCGAGCAGTGCTTCCAGGGCGGCGAGCCGTGTGGAGTCCCAGCCGGTGGTTCCCACGACGGCGTGCATGCCATGCTCGACGGCGTAGCGCACGTTCGCTTCCGTGCTCCCGGGGACGGTGAGGTCCACCACGATGTCGGCACCCGAAGTGGCGAGCTGGTCCAGCGAGTCGCCGCGTCCCAGGGCGGCTACGAGCATCAGGTCGGAGGCAGCTTCAACGGCCTTTACGGCTTCGGCGCCCATGCGCCCGTTGGCGCCCAGGACAGCCACGCGGGTGGGCACGGAGAGTTGTTCGGTCATGCCGTTAACCCTACCGTCGGGTCGGGTGCGGGTTTGAACCGGATGCTGTGCGTTACCTCGCAGCCACCGGCAGGCGAAGGGACGCCAGTGGTGCTTAGCTGCCTGCGCCCACCCACTCCACCGTGCCGTCGGCGAAGAACTGTTCCTTCCAGATGGGAACCTGCTCCTTGATGCGGTCCACGAGTTCGGAACACACGGCAAAGGCCTGTCCGCGGTGCGCCGCGGAGACCGCACAGACCAGCGCCGGATCTCCGATGTCGAGCATGCCGATGCGGTGGGCGGCCCAGATCCGCACGGGCTGCGTGGCGGTCCCGTCGCCGGCATGTTCGGCGGCCAGGCGGGCGACGACGTCGGCCATGACCTGGTGGGCCGTGGGGTGCGCACTGTAACTGAGCCGCTCCACTGCCTTGCCGACGTCGTGATTCCGCACTACGCCGCTGAAGCTGACCACGGCCCCTGCGGTGTCAGATTCCACCGCAGCGATCGCCTGGTCGACGGAGATGGGTTCGGCGCTCAGCACGGCGTGGACCACTTCGAAAACCGGTTCAGTGCCCATGGCCGCCCTCCAGCTGGTCGCACAGGTGCCCGATCAACGGGTCCAGCACCGTCAGGCCGTCCATAACGCCCTTGGGTGAGCCGGGCAGGTTAATGATGAACGTCTGCCCGGCAGCTCCGGCGTGGCCGCGGCTGAGGGCCGCCAGCGGCGTTTTGGTTGCGCCTTCGCGCCGGATGGCCTCCATGATGCCGGGGATTTCACGGTCCAGAAGGGGCAGGGTTACGTCGGGTGTACGGTCGTCCGGGCTGAGCCCGGTGCCGCCGCTTGTGATCACGACGGCGGGATGCTGGGTGAGGAGGGCGCGGATGGCCGCACCGACGGGCGCGCCGTCCGGCACCACCATGGCGGGGTAAGCCTCGAAGCCGTGCTCGGTGAGCCAGTCGATGATGACGGGCCCGGTTTCGTCCTCATAGATGCCTGCGGCGGCCCGGGTGGAGGCAATAACAACCCCGGCCTTGCGGCCCTGCACCTCGCCGTGCGTGTGCGGCTCCGGCAGGTGAGGTTGCGGCGTGTGCGGCTCCGTGTTTGGCTCAGCCGGGTAAGTGCTCTCGGTGCTCATAGTGTCCAGTCCCCGCTCTTGCCGCCGCTTTTCGCCAGCACTTTGATGTCGGTCAGCACGGCGTGCTTGTCGACGGCCTTGATCATGTCGTACACACTGAGGGCAGCCACGGAAGCCGCCGTGAGCGCTTCCATCTCCACCCCGGTAACCCCGCGGGTCTTGACCGTGGCCAGGATCGCCACGGAATCGGTTCCGAGCTCGAAGTCCACGGTGACTTTCGAGAGCGGCAACGGATGGCAGAGCGGGATGAGTTCGGGGGTCTTTTTTGCTGCCATGATGCCGGCAACCCGCGCGACGGCCAGGGCATCACCCTTGGGCAGGCCGCCGGATCCGAGCAGGCCCAACACTTCGTCAGTGGTGCGGACGGTGGCAGTGGCGGTGGCTTCCCGCGTGGTTTCGGTTTTGCCTGACACGTCCACCATCTGGGCGCTTCCGTCCTGGCGCAGGTGGGTCAGCGCGGACGGGCTATGTTCTGGATTCACAGCATCCATACTTCCACCTCGTCACCCTCGGCGAGCGCCGAGACTCCAACGGGTACGTGCACCAGCGCGTTGGAGCCGGCGAGGGCGTGCATAAGGTGGGAGCTTTCGCCCCCTTCCAGGCGGACGGTTCCGTCCCCCTGGAGGGTTCCGCGCCGGACCTGATGCTTGTGTTCAGGCGACGAAAGGCTGTGGCCCAGCCGTGCGTGTACAGGGATCCGCGGCGACGGCGCTCCGAACAGTTCAGCCAGCACAGGCCGCAGGAACATTTCGAAGGAAACCAGGCAGCTAACAGGGTTTCCCGGGAATCCGAGGAAGGGCACACCGTCGAACGTCCCGATGCCCTGCGGGCCGCCGGGCTGCATGGCCACATGCAGGAACTCGGTGGCCTGGCCCTCCATGGCCTGGCGGACCACTTCGTAGGCTCCTTTGCTGACCCCGCCCGTGGTGACGATCAGGTCCACCGTGCCGGCGTGGCGGCGCAGCAGTGCCCGGAATTCGTCAGGGTGGTCCGAGGCAATGGCCGTGCGCACCACGGCCAGCCCCGCTTGCTGCATGGCGCTTTCGAGGAGGGTTCCGTTGGAATCGTAGATCTTGCCGGCCGGCAGGGGCTGGCCGGGTTCCACCACTTCGTCGCCCGTGGTGGCCAGCAGGACGGTCACCGGCCTGCGCACAGTAACTTCAGCGATCCCCAGGGCCGCCAGCAGCCCCAGTTGCGCCGGGCCAAGGAAGGTTCCCGAGGTCAGCGCCCGCTCCCCCGCCGCAATATCACTGCCGGCCGACCGCACGAAGGTGCCGGCCGCCGTCGCCGGGAGCCACACAGTGGTTGTTTCCCCCGGGGCAGGGAACCGGTCCGGAACGGCACGTTCCACGGGCACGACGGCGTCAGCACCGGCGGGAATCATGGCTCCCGTCATGATGGGGGCGGCAGTGCCGCGGTCCAGGGCCGCCGGCACGGCACCTGCCGGAACGGGGACAACCACAGGCAGCTCCGCACCGCCGTCGGGCACGTCCAGGCTGTTGATGGCAAAGCCGTCCATTTGGGAGTTGGCGAACGGCGGGAGGTTCAGGGCGGCCATCACGTCCTGGGCCAGGCCCTTGCCCAGCGCGTCGCGAAGTGCCAGCGTTTCCGTCCGTTCCTGGGCCAGCAGGGGCGCCAGCAGTTCGGTGACGGCGGCGCGGTGCAGGGCCACGGACCGTGCCTGGTGGGGCGTGTGGCTGTGCCCGAAGTGGACGTGCTCGCTGCTGCTCGGGGTGTGGCCGTGCTGGTGCGGAGGGCTGTGCATGGTCCTGCCTTCGGTCCGGGCCGTCATGGATTCACGTCAACTCTAATCGTGTGGAAGCCGGTGGCCCCGTCGGGAGCAACCGGTCGGCGTTCCTCCACCTGCGGCTCGCCGTTGAGGTCCGTGGCGCGGACCTGGACCTCGTACTGGCCGGGAGTCAGCTCAATGCCCAGCTGCCACTGGTACCACGTGTCCAGCGAAATCCCGGGCGCGAGGCGGGCTTCCTGCCACGGACCGCGGTTGACGCGGAGTTCCACCTTGCCGATCCCGGTGTGCTGGGCCCAGGCCACACCACCGAACATGACCGTTCCGGCCCCCACCCGCCGGCCGGTGCGGGGCACGTCGATCCGCGAGGACGTTTTGATGGGGCCGCGGTCGGACCAGCCGCGCGGCGTCCAATAGCCGACGTCGTCCGCGAACCTGGTGACGCGGAGTTCCGTGAGCCATTTGGTCGCGGAAACGTAGCCGTAGAGGCCCGGCACGATCAACCGGACTGGGAAGCCGTGTTCCAGCGGCAACGGTTCGCCGTTCATCCCCACCGCAAGCAAGGCGTCGCGCTGGTCAGTGAGGACCTCCAGCGGTGTGCCCGCCGTCCAGCCGTCGGAGCTCCGGGACAGCACCATGTCGGCGCCGGATTGCGGCCGGGCAAGGGCCAGGAGTTCCCGCACCGGCCAGCCGAGCCAGCGTGCATTGCCGATCAGGTCCCCGCCCACTTCGTTGGAGACGCAGGCGATGGTCACGTGCCGTTCCATCAGGGGTTTGGCCAGCAGATCCGCCAGGTTCAGCTCAATCTCCTGTTCCACCATTCCCGTGACGCGGAGTACCCAGGATTCGGGGTCGAGGGACGGGACAATCAGGGCGGTGTCGATCCGGTAGAAGTCACGGTTCGGCGTGACCAGCGGCTGCATTCCTTCCAGGCCGACCTCGGCGCCGGCCGGGATGGCGGGCGCTGCGGAGACTGCGGCAGGCAGTTGCAGCATCTCGCGGGCGGTACTGATGCCGGAGGCTGCACCTCGCCAGACCGCGGCCACAACCCCGCCAACGGCGGTGGCCCCGGCGCTCGCAGCCAAGACCTGCAGGAACGTGCGCCGCCCGGCGGTTGTTGCTGTCCTCGCAGGAACTTGCGCGTTCGCGGCGTCTGTCCCGGACGGGCCTGTCCCCGCGTCTGTCCCGGATGCTGTCCCGGCTGCTATCCCCGCTGCGCCGGCCGGGAGCCCTTCGTGGAGCCGGCGGATCAGCCATCCCAGCAGGAGCGCACCGGACAGGGCTGCGGCCAGTGCCACTACAGCCGCGGCCGGGGTCATCTGGGCACGCGTGAGGACCCCACCAAGCCCGACGAGCCCAAAGACCGCAATCACCGCTGCACCGGCAAACCGCCTGCGCTGTTCCAGGATCCCCGCCAATGCCCCGACGGCAGCGATAACCAGCAGCATCCCGGCCACGAACACCGCTTTGTCGGCCGTGCCGAAAAGGGAGATGGCCCAGTCCTTCACACCCGGCGGAACAGCATCGATCACGGCTCCGCCTACTGCCGTCAGAGGCGAGAGGGACGGACTGAACAGACCTGCCAGCAGCTCCCCTATGACGACGGCGGCGCCGGCGGCCACGGCCCCCGACGCGGCGGCCCAGCGGCGGCTGCCTCGAGCGGCACCGTCGGTTCCCGAGCGCCCTGGAGAGGTGGTGCCGTCGTCGGCCGTTCCCTGCAGGGGCTGGAAGCTGTTCACCTCTCCAGCATAGGTTCGCCGGGCCCCGGCAGCGCCGGACTTCGCCACGGTTGGAGGGACTTCCGGCGATGGACGGGATCCCGGGCGTCATGAGCGTGATCCCGGGGGTAAAGGTGGCGTAGCCTGAATTCATGACTGTTCAGCTAGGCATGCCACAACCCCGGGATGATGCAGGGCTGGGGCTGCCGCCTGCCCGGCCGGCCGGCACAGCGCCGGGGCTGCTGGACCAGTACGGCCGCCGGGCCACGGACATGCGGCTGTCGCTGACGGACAAATGCAACCTGCGCTGCACCTACTGCATGCCGGCCGAGGGGCTTGAATGGCTTTCCAAGCAGGCCGTGATGTCCGCCGAGGAGATCGTGCGGATTGTCCGGATCGGCGTGGAACTGCTCGGTGTTCGCGAACTGCGCCTGACCGGCGGGGAGCCACTGGTCCGGGCGGACCTGATTGACATCATTGCGGCCCTGCGCAGCAACCATCCGGACCTGCCCATCTCCATGACCACCAACGGCGTGGGCCTGGACAAAAAGGCCGCCGCGCTTAAGGCTGCGGGCCTGACCCGCATCAACGTCTCTCTGGATTCGCTGCACGAAGAAACTTTCACCAAGCTGACCCGGCGCCCGTTCCTGGACCGCGTCCTGGCCGGCGTCGATGCCGCCTGGGCCGCGGGACTGGGCCCCGTCAAGCTCAACGCCGTCCTGATGCGGGGCATCAACGACACCGAGTCGCCGTCCCTGCTCGCCTGGGCGCTGGACCGCGGCTACGAACTGCGCTTCATCGAGCAGATGCCCCTTGACGCGGACCACGGCTGGACCCGCCGGAACATGATCACCGCGGCCGAGATTCGCACTCTGCTCTCGCACGACTTTGTGTTGAGTCCCGATCCGCGCGCCCGCGACGGTGCCCCTGCGGAACGCTTTGAAGTACGACGCCGGGCGGCCGGGACCGCGGGGCCGGATGGTCCGGTGCTGGGTACTGAGGGACTAGTGTCTGCCGCTGACGTGCATTGGCGGGAAGGCGTGGAGGCGACGCCGGAAGCCCACGGGCCGGTGCTGGGCACGGTGGGCATCATCGCGTCCGTCACGGAGCCGTTCTGTTCCGACTGCCGTCGCACACGGATCACAGCCGAGGGCAAGATCATGAGCTGCCTGTTCTCCCGTGAGGAGTTTGATCTCTTGGGCTTGCTGCGCGATGGCGCCAGCGATCAGGCCCTGGCCGAACGATGGCAGGACGCCATGTGGGTCAAGCCAAAGGCCCACGGCATGGACCACACAGGTCTCGGCGCAGCGGACTTTGTCCAGCCGGACCGCAGCATGAGCGCCATCGGAGGCTGAATTCTTGAACGTACGTTACTTCGCTGCCGCACGCGCCGCCGCGGGTGTGGACGAGGAGTCCTTCGATCTCGCGTCCGGGACTACAGTGGCCGGTTTGCTGCAGGCAGTCCTTGCTGTGGACCGAGCCGAGCCTCCCGTCGGCACTCCTCCCCTGCAACGCATCCTGTCCCGGAGCAGTTTCCTGCTCAACGAGGTGGCCGTCCGGGACCGCACGACTGTGTTAAATCCTGGCGATGTGGTTGACGTGCTGCCTCCGTTTGCCGGCGGGTAGGAACCCTCGCAGACGGCGCGAACGGACAGTTGAGGCCCCTGCAACGACACCTTGAAACCGCCCACGGATGCAGGCACTTACAGTTGCTTCGCGGAGTTATGCACATAGCCCTTCAGCCTCGCCGTTATTGTCACACCCTCCGGGGATGATTTGAGTATGGATAGCAGAGCAGCTGTGGCGACGGCGGAGGCCCTTTCGGTGTCCTTCGCTGAGCTTGCTGTGGTGCTCCGGGACGGGCCTGATTCCAATTGCTCCGGGGACGCTGATCCGATGCGTCGGAGAGCAGATGCACTCCTAGACGGGCTGGCCGAGATCTCACGGCTGGACGCGAAAAGTGCCGCCCTGAAGGCCTGGCTGGCTGCCGGTTACACCGCAGCTGCCGAGGCTCTGGCTGGCCCTGCAACGTCGCCCGAGGACAACACCGGGCAGGAGATGGCCATGGTCGCGGAAGTCGCGTGTGCCCTGACTGTCAGCGAACGCAGTGCCGGCGCCCTGCTTGCCGAGGCGCACTCCCTGACCACTGCCCTGCCTTTGACGTTGTCCGCGCTGCAGGCCGGGACGATCTCGTGGCAGCACGCCCGGATCATGGTCGACGAAACCACCAACCTCGACAGGCCGGGAGCGGCGGCGTTGGAGGCACATTTCCTGGACCCTCACGCGGTGAATCCGGCACGTGGCTTCGCCGGTGGGCTCATCCCCGGAAGGTTCCGGCACAAGGCCCGCACCTGGCGGGAACGCCACCACCCGGTCAGCATTGAAAAACGCCACATCAAGAGCGCAGCCGACCGACGCCTCGAATATGCCCCGGACCGCGACGGCATGGCCTGGCTCTCCGCCTACCTCCCTGCGGACACCGCCGCGGGGATCTGGAACCGCGCCACCTCTGCGGCCAGGGCGTTGCAGGGACCTCATGAGGACCGGAACCTCAGCCAGCTCCGCGCCGACACCGTCGCCACCTGGCTCCTCACCAACAACAGTGCAGGCAGCGGAACCGGTGACGAGGGTAGGGAAAAGAGCGGCGGCGCGACCGGCGAAACGAGCCACGAAGAGACCGGGGGCATCGCCGTGAGCGGCGGTGCCCCATCCCCGCGGGCGCAGGTGTTGATCACGGTCCCGGTCATGGCGCTGCTGGGCCAGACCGACGAACCCGCCATGCTCGACGGATACGGGCCGATCCCGCCGTCCATGGCCCGCCACCTGATCGCCGACGGTGCCGAATCCTTCCACCGCGTCCTGATCGACCCACGGGACGGTGCACCGCTCGAGATCGGGCGGACCAGCTACCGGCTCACCAAAGCCCAACGCCAATGGCTACGACTACGGGACGGGAAATGCCCGTTCCCAGGCTGCAGCAACCACTCCCTCGACACCGAAGCCGACCATATCCTCGCCTGGGCCAAAGGCGGCAGCACCGGCATCAGCAATCTCGGCCAGCCCTGCCACAAACACCACAGACTAAGACACACCACAGGCTGGAAACCAATAGGCGCCACCAAGAACGAACCACCCGGCTGGATCTCACCGACCGGACGGCATTACGCCAGCGAACACCCAGACTGGGAACCACCACGCTGGCCAGCAAACATCCCCATGCCCGCCACCGGCTCCAACACCGGTTCGGTCTTGGACGTGGAACTCGGCATGGACCTGGACCTGGACCTGGACACAAGCCTGCCACCGGCACTGAGGTGAAGGCCGGTTCGGTTACTGGGCCGTTCCCATCGCCAGGGCCAACAACGTCGCGCGGCTATGGACGCCGCATGTCTCGAAAATCTGCTTGAACTGATCCTGGACGGTGTAGGCCCCGATCCCCAGGGCGTCAGCCATGGCGTTGGTGTCGGCGCCGCTGGCGGCAAGCTCAAACAATTCCCGCTGCCGTGTTGTCAGCCCGAAGCTCCGGGCGAACATATCAATCCTCGCCGCCGGAGGGCAGGCCTGGATGGTGACGGCCAGTGGCGGAATGGCCGCCATGCCGGTGGAGTCCATCCGGCTGGCCTCGAGGAGGGCCCACTGGCCTGACCCTATGTGCACACGGGCGGACGCAGGATGACGATCCACGCCCGCCTCACGCGCCAGCAACTGGGCAGCGACGTTGAGGACCTCGGCCGGTACGCGTTGAAAGGGACGCGGGCCAGGCTGAAGCAGTCCAAGCCACTCCTCCACGGAGGCCGTTCCACCCACCACCGCCATATCTGCATCCAGAGTCAGCACTGCCTGCTGAGGCAACTCCGGCCTCGGACCTCCGCCGAAGGCTGACGCCCCCGCACGGACAGCCTCGCGTCCAACGGCGTCGCGTCCAACGGGGTCGCGTCCGACAGGCACATCCATGACAAACTGCCGGGCTATCGAACGACGCAGGGCGGGCGTGACATCACGCGTCACGGCAGCGATGTATCCCACTTCGTCGGCAGTAAAGGGACTTTCCTGCGCCGTTCGCCAGAGGTCAATCCAGCCCCAGCAGCCGTGCTTGTCCGCCAGCACTGCGAACAGGACATCGGTCACTCCGTAGCGCTTCATCAGGCCATCCCATACCAGGCTCCATGATGGATTGCCGGCAGTTTCGCGCAGCAGCGTCGTCACCGGCGACGGGCTGATCGCCAACTGCGTCCACCGACCTGCCAGCGTCAGATACTTGAGCCTGATCAGCAACGGCAGTTCGTCCGGGCACGGAATCCGGGCACGGAATCCGGGCCATGGGCGACATGCCCGTCGCCGTCAGCGGATCTGAGAGCGGCCACACGAAAGCACTGAACGGAAGCACCCGGCCCAACTCAGCGAGCACGGCAGTGCGTAACGAGTGGTGATCCGGGGCGGAGTCGCCGATGCGCCGGATCCGTTCAAGGCTCCTGTTCCAGGGCCTGCCGAGGGTCATTCCCCCAGTATGCCCTCCGTGGACAGCGCCGGGGTTTTCTACCAAGACCCCAGATTTCTGGGATACCGGCCACATCGGCCGGCAGTTAACGTGACAGTACGCGACGCAGCGGAACCGTGCGGCTGTCCCAGGACAGGAGCCATGGGTTGGACAGCACGGAGGCAAATAGGTGCGTTCAACTAACACGATGAGCTAAGGAGAATCAGCAATGTACACACTGCAAATCGAACATGGCATTAAGGACTTTGGCATGTGGAAAGAAGCCTTCGACCGGGATCCGGTGGACCGCGCGGCCTCCGGAGTCGTCGGCCACCGGATTTCCCAGCCCGTGGATGACGCCCACTACGTGGTGGTGGAACTCGACTTCAACGAACGCGGCCAGGCGGAGCAATTGCTGGCGAACCTGAAAAGTAGGGTGTGGAATTCATCTTCCGCAGCGCCAGCCTTGAACGGCGCTCCGCGGACAAGGATTCTGGAGTCAGCCGGCTGACGGTCCGAACTCTGCAAGGGCCCCAAGTGTCCGTTCGCGCGGCAGGTGGGACCGCGCGGCAGGTGGGACGCAGGAGTCGGGATGGGGTCAGACGCGGCGGCACTCGGAGGTCATGAACGGGACAAAGTCCTGGCCGTCGCCGAGGCGCAACTCGGCGGTGTGGATCAGCACGTCGTTGTCCACCCGGAAAGTATGGCGGGCAGTCCCCCGGTCGCTGTGGCGCTCGACGCGCAGCACACCGTCCACCCACGTGCAGCGGGCCGGGACTCCCGGCGGCAGGCCCATGCTGTCCACGTGGTACCAGAGGATGTCGTTGTGGTCACGGTCGACAGTAAAAACGCCGTGGCCTTCAAAGTGCGTGCCATCAGCTTCGGTGTGTCTGTAACTTTGCACGACGGCGTAGCCCCCGGCAGCCCTGGTGTAATTGATTTCCGCCGAGGCCGTGCGCTTGGGCCCCCAGGCCGACGCGTCCAGCCAGGTGGTGCCGCGCCAATGGCCCAGGAAGTTCTCCAGGACGGCGTGCACCGTGCCTTGCTGCGGAAGGTTCATAGGTTCATTATGGCGGGCGCGGGCCTGCCGGTCAGAGACCGAAGGTTTCGGTCTCCTCGAATGGGCCCACCACGGTGACAGTCCGCGGCGCCGCTGCCAGTTCCCTGGCAAGCTCCTGGACCTCCTGCGCAGTGACCGCCTTGATCTGGCGCAGGGTCTCGTCGATGTCCTGGTATTCACCGGACACGAGTTCAGCGCGGCCAAGTCGGGACATGCGGGAACCCGTGTCCTCCAGTGCTAGGACAATTCCACCGCACAGCTGGCCCACGGCCTTGCGCAGTTCGTCGTCGGAGATGCCGCCTTCGGCAAGCTTGTCCAGCTCAAGCCCCAGCAGGTCCAGCACCTGGCGGACCTTGGACGGAGTGCACCCTGCGTACATCCCGAAGTAGCCGGCATCCGCGTAGGAGGAGGCAAAGGAGTATGTGGAGTACACCAGGCCACGCTTTTCGCGGATTTCCTGGAACAGCCGCGAGGACATCCCGCCGCCCAGGACGGCGTTGAGGACGCTCATGACGTAGCGACGTTCATCGGTAGCCACAATCGTGGGGCAGCCCATGATGATATTCGCCTGCTCCACCGCACGCTTGACCACATGCAGCCCTGCAGTGCCGGTGATGTCCGCGCGCTCAGTGGAGCGGCGATCCACCGGGGCGGCGTCCGGCTCAAGTGACCACCCGGCAGTGTGGAGGGCATCCACCACAAGGCTGCAGACGACGTCGTGCTCCAAGCCCCCGGCGGCGGTGATGACCAGCTCATCCGGGCGGTAGTAACGGCGGTAGTGCTCCCAGACCGAGTCGCGGGCGACGGCGCGGATCGCGGCGGGCGTGCCGCCGATAGGGCGGCCCAGCGGGTGGGTGCCCAGGACGGCAGCCACAAAGTTTTCATGTGCAACGTCCGTGGGGTCATCGCTGTCCATGGCGATTTCCTCCAGGATGACGTCGCGCTCCTGCTCCATCTCGGCCGGATCCAGGACGGCACCAGTGATCATGTCGGCAATGACGTCGATGGCCATGGGCAGGTCCGTGTCCAGCACCCGCGCGAAATAGCACGTGCTCTCCTTGGCCGTGGCGGCGTTGGACTCCCCGCCCACCTCGTCAAAGGCCGAGGCGATCTCCAGGGCGGTGCGGCGTTTGGTCCCCTTGAACAGGAGGTGCTCCAAGAAGTGCGTGGAGCCGTGCTGGCCCGGGGCTTCATCGCGTGACCCGACGCCCACCCAGAAACCGATGGTCGCCGAACGCTGGCCCGGCATCGCTTCGGTGAGCACCCGCACGCCGCCCGGCAGCACCGAACGCCGGACAACGGAGCCGCCGTCGGAGCCGTGGACCAGGGTGTCGCCGGGCTGGTTCTGCTCAAGCGGCAGGGGTACAACAGTCATTGAAGCCTTTCAGGAGCGGCAGCCGGATCTGGCTGCCATCGTAACAGCGGCGGGGCCGGTGGATCATCCACCGGCCCCGCCGATTCATGCTGTGTGGAGCAGGATGCTACTCCGCGTCAGTGGACTACTCCGCTTCGGCAGCGCCCTCTGCGGCGGAAGCGTCAACGCTCTCGGCGCCTTCTTCTTCAGCCACTACGGGGGACAGCGACAGCTTTCCACGGTCATCGATCTTGGTGATTTCCACCTGGATCTTCTGGCCGACGGAAACCACGTCATCAACGTTGTCCACGCGCTTGCCGTTGGCCAGCTTGCGCAGCTCGGAGATGTGCAGCAGGCCGTCCTTGCCCGGAGTCAGGGAAATGAAGGCACCGAAGGTGGTGGTCTTGACAACCGTACCCAGGTAACGCTCGCCGATTTCCGGGATCTGCGGGTTGGCAATGGCGTTGATGGCGGAGCGTGCTGCGTCGGCAGACGGACCGTTGGTGGCGCCAATGTAGACCGTGCCGTCGTCCTCGATGGAGATGTCGGCGCCGGTGTCTTCCTGGATCTGGTTGATCATCTTGCCCTTGGGCCCAATGACCTCGCCGATCTTGTCAACCGGGATCTTGACCGCGATGACGCGCGGCGCGAACTCGGAGAGCTCATCCGGGGTGTCGATCGCGGAGTTCAGGACGTCCAGGATGTGCAGGCGGGCTTCGCGGGCCTGCTTCAGCGCTGCTGCCAGCACGGAAGCGGGGATGCCGTCGAGCTTCGTGTCCAGCTGGATGGCCGTAACGAATTCGGCCGTGCCGGCAACCTTGAAGTCCATGTCGCCGAAAGCATCTTCGGCGCCGAGGATATCGGTCAGGGCTGCGTAACGGGTCTGGCCGTCAACCTGGTCGGAGACCAGGCCCATGGCGATACCTGCAACAGCTGCCTTCAGCGGCACACCTGCGTTGAGCAGGGACAGCGTCGAAGCGCAGACGGAACCCATCGACGTCGAACCGTTGGAGCTGAGAGCCTCAGACACCTGGCGGATCGCGTAGGGGAATTCCTCGCGGGACGGCAGCACCGGCATGATGGCGCGCTCGGCGAGGGCGCCGTGGCCGATTTCGCGGCGCTTGGGCGAACCCACGCGGCCGGTCTCGCCGGTGGAGTACGGCGGGAAGTTGTAGTTGTGCATGTAGCGCTTGCGCGTGACGGGCGACAGCGAATCGATCTGCTGTTCCATCTTGAGCATGTTCAGCGTGGTGACACCCATGATCTGGGTTTCGCCGCGCTCGAAGATTGCCGAGCCGTGCACGCGGGGCAGAACCTCAACCTCGGCGGTGAGCTGGCGGATGTCCGTCAGGCCACGGCCGTCGATGCGGATCTGGTCCTTGAGGATGCGCTGGCGCACAACGTGCTTGGTGACCGAGCGGAATGCGGCGGACAGCTCCTTGTCGCGGCCTTCGAACTGGCCGGCCAGGGAAGACGTGACTTCGTCCTTGAGTGAATCCGTTGCAGTATCGCGTTCCTGCTTGTCGGCGATCTGGAAGACAGCTGCCAGCTTCTCAGCGGCAGCGGACTCAACAGCGGCGTAGACGTCATCCTGGTAGTCCAGGAATACCGGGAACTCAACGGTGGGCTTGGCCGCGCGTGCAGCCAGGTCCGCCTGGGCTTCGCAGAGTGCCTTGATGAACGGCTTGGCAGCCTCGAGGCCCTCGGAGACAACCTCTTCGGTGGGAGCGGTTGCGCCCTGTTCCTTGATGAGGTTCCAGGAATTGTCGGTTGCTTCGGCTTCGACCATCATGATGGCGACGTCGTCACCGGCAACACGGCCGGCTACAACCATGTTGAACACGGAGTTCTCGAGCTGGGAGTGCTTGGGGAAAGCAACCCACTGTGAACCGTGCTCGTCAGCGACGAGGGCAACGCGGACGCCGCCGATCGGGCCGGAGAACGGCAGGCCCGAGAGCTGGGTGGACATGGAGGAGGCGTTGATGGCCACCACGTCGTAGAGCTCGTCAGGGTTGATGGCCAGGACGGTCACCACGATCTGGACCTCGTTGCGCAGGCCCTTGACGAAGGCCGGACGCAGCGGGCGGTCCATAAGGCGGCAGGCCAGGATGGCCTCGGTGGACGGGCGGCCTTCACGGCGGAAGAACGAGCCCGGGATACGGCCGGCGGCGTACATGCGCTCTTCAACGTCAACCGTCAGCGGGAAGAAGTCGAAGCCTTCGCGCGGGTGCTTGCCTGCGGTGGTGGCGGACAGCAGCGCGGTGTCTTCGTCGATGTACACCATGGCTGCGCCGGCTGCCTGCTTGGCGAGACGGCCGGTTTCAAAGCGGATTACACGCTTGCCAAAGCGGCCATTGTCAATGACTGCTTCTGAGAACTGGATTTCGGGACCCTCCAAGAGAGTCACCTCCGTTTCTTGTTTCACGGAGTCCAGCCGCATCAACCCAGGCCAGCATCTGTCTACTGGCCTGCACTGCACCCGGTCATCGATCGAGACCCACGGGCCGAGGGCTTCATTCTTCGAAGCCGTTCCCGGGGATCACTACCGAGGACCGCGAATGCGTGATGCGGTTGATCCTCCTGTTTAGTTTTCTTCTGAAGAAGGCGGCCCTTTCCGTCACGGAAGGGGCCGCCCCTTAAAGCTGACTAGCGGCGCAGGCCGAGACGCTCGATGAGCGCACGGTAGCGGGTGATGTCAGTGTTCTTGAGGTAGGTGAGCATACGCTTGCGACGACCAACCATGGCCAGCAGACCGCGCTGGGTGTGGTAATCGTGCTTGTGCACCTTCATGTGCTCAGTCAGATCCTTGATCCGCTGAGTCAGGACTGCAACCTGGACTTCCGGCGAACCGGTGTCGCCCTCGGACGTTGCGAAATCCTGGATGATGGACTGCTTTACAGCGGCGTCAAGTGCCACAATAACTCCTAGAGATGTGCCGTGAGGCCCGATTCAGTACTTCACTGCCGGGTCTGCCCGCGCGGGAATCCCCCGGAAACCAGGGAATTTCCACACATGGCAGGAACCAGCCGCCACGGACTGCAGCCGGATCCATCTGCTAGTTTACCGGCCTCGCCGCAATCTTGTCGAAACAGCCGCCGCCGTCAGCCGCGGCCGCCCCCAAAGGCCATCACCAAATGCCCGTGGCTCAGCGACGGAGCTGATCCCGGATGGCGGCCATCCCCCGGAACAGCTCCGCGAAGCTGGTACTCAGGGGGGACAACCCCACGCGGATGCCGTGTGGTGCGCGGAAGTCCGGGATGACGTCCTGTTCCCACAGCGCCGCCGTCACGTTCCGGAACGCCGGATGATCCAGGGTGATGTGGCTCCCGCGAAGCTCCGGCTCACGCGGCGACGCCAGCTCCACGCCCGCCGGTTCCAGCCACGCCTCAAACAGCTGCACGGCGTAGGCCGTGAGTTTCAGGGACTTCTCCCGGATGGCAGCCATGCCGGCCTCTTCGATGAGGTCCAGGGTCCCGCGCATGGCCAACATCCCGAAGATGGCCGGAGTGCCGCTGAGGAAACTCCGGATACCGGGCGCCGGCTCGTAGCCTGCAGCCATCTCGAACGCGTCCTTGCGTCCCATCCAGCCCCAGATCGGCTGTTTCAGACCGGGCAGGTGCCTGCGATTGACGTAGGCGAACGCCGGCGAGCCCGGTCCCCCGTTGAGGTACTTATAGGTGCAGCCCGCGGCAAAATCCACGTTTGCCCCGTCCAGGTCCAGCTCCACAGATCCGGCGGAGTGGCACAGGTCCCAGACCACCAGCGCCCCCGCACTGTGTGCAACTTCCGTGATGCCCGGAAGGTCGGCCAGGAAGCCTGAGCGGTAGGCCACGTGGCTCAAAAGTACGACGGCGGTGGCCGGGCCGGTTGCGTGCCGCACCTGTTCGACGGTGACTCCGGACGCAGGATCGGCTTCGATCCACCGCAGGGTGAGTCCTTCCTCGCGGGCGATGCCCTCGACCAGGTAGCGGTCCGTGGGGAAGTTATCCGTGTCCAGGACGATCTCTGTGCGGGCGGGGTCGGCCACGGTGGCCAGCGCGGCGCGGATCAGTTTGTAGAGCACCACCGTGGTTGAGTCGGCGATGACGGTCTGGCCCGGGGCTGCGCCGAGGACAGCGCGGCCCAGCTGATCGCCGATGGTCTGGGGCAGGTCCAGCCATTCCTCATCCCAGCCACGGATGAGCCGGCCGCCCCAGCCTTCCTCGATAAACGTGCTGATGTCCCGTTGTGTCCGCTTCAGCGGGCGGCCCAGGGAATTGCCGTCGAGGTAGGAAAGCTCCGTGTCCGTCCCGATGAAGAGGCCGCGGTAGCGCGCCAACGGGTCGCCTGCATCCAGTTGCGCGGCCTGCTCAAGGAGAGCCGCGGCGTCGTGATTCTCCATGTTCGCGTCCGTTGCGCTGCTCACTGGCCGATCTCCGTCCGTACCGCGAACAGTTCCGGGAAGAAGGTGAGCTCAAGGGCCTTTTGCAGGAAGGCAGCGCCGCTGGATCCCCCGGTTCCCGATTTCATTCCGATGGTCCGCTGGACGGTTCGCAGGTGCCGGAACCGCCAGAGCTGGAAATTATCCTCAAGGTCCACCAGTTCCTCGCACGCCTCGTAGGCACCCCAGTTAGCGGCGGCGTTTTCGTAGATGTGCTTGAAAAGCGGCACCAGCTCAGGGCAGAACTCGTGGGCACGCGTGACGTCCCGCTCGAGGACGGACTGTGGCACGTCGAAGCCCTGACGGGCCAGGTAGGCCAGGAACTCGTCGTAGATGCTGGGCGCCTTAAGCACGTCCTCCAGCATGGCGTGCGCTTCCGGGTCAGATTCGAAGACCGGCAGCATTTTTCGGTTTTTGTTGCCGAGGATAAACTCCACGGCCCGGTATTGGCTGGACTGGAATCCGGAGGAGTTACCGAGGAACCCGCGGAACTGGGAGTACTCCGTGGGCGTCAGCGTGGCCAGGACCGACCACTGCTCCGTCAGGGTTTTTTGGATGTGCTTGACCCGGGCGATGCCCTTGAGGGCGGAGCCGAGATCGTCGGCACGCAGCCAGGCCGCGGCGCTGCGGAGCTCGTGCAGTACCAGCTTGAGCCACAGCTCGGTGGTCTGGTGCTGGATGATGAACAGCAGTTCGTCGTGGTGTTCGGGCGTGCTGACAGGTTGCTGTGCGCTGAGCAGGGTGGGCAGCTGGAGGTAGGACGCGTAGCTCATCCGGGAACTGAAATCGCGGACTATGCCTTTGTCCAGTTTGCGGGTGTTCTTCTCGACGGCCACTGTGCTGCCTCTCTGGGTGTTCGGTGCGGGTAGGACCCGGTCAGCGCCGCACCAGGAGATCGTGGGCCTGAATAACGTCCAGACGCATCTGGTCAACAAGCGCCTCCGGCCCACGGTATGCCACCATGCCGCGGAGCCGCGCCACAAATTCGACCACTACTGTCTGGCCGTACAGATCGAAATCCTCCACGGCCTCGTGCGGACGGTCAATCACATGGGCTTCGACCTGGCGGCTGACGCCATCGAAGGTGGGATTGGACCCCACCGAGATGGCCGCCGGCCAGCGAGTGCCCGCCTGGTCCACCAGCCAGCCGGCGTAGATGCCGTCCGCCGGGATGAACCCGGTGGCCTCGTGGGCAAGGTTAGCGGTGGGGAACCCGAGCACGCGGCCGCGGGCAGCACCGTGTACGACTTCGCCGCGCATGCGGTGTGGTCGTCCCAGCACCGCGGCGGCGGTGGCGACGTCGCCCTCCTGCAATGCTTCACGCACCCAGGTGGAGGAGCAGCGGCGGTCGGTGCCGTCGTCGTCATGCAGCGGGTAGCCTTCCGAACCGAACTCGCTGATGACCTGGACATCGAAGTCGAACTTTTCGCCCAGCTGCTTCATGGTGTCAAGGTCACCGGAGTTGCCGCGGCCGAACCGGGAATCGTGACCGATCACCACATGGCTGGCATGCAGGCTGTCCACCAGGATCTGGCCCACAAATTCCTCAGGGGTCAGGCTGGCCAGGTTCAGCGAGTACTTCATCACCAGAATGGCATCCAGGCCCAGCTCCCCCAGCGCCACCAGTTTGTCCTGCAGGCCCATGATCATTTCGGGCGCGGACTCGGGGCGGTGGATCAGGGCCGGGTGCGGGTCAAAGGTGACGGCAACGGCCTTCGTCCCGTTGAAGCGGGCCGAGCGGATTAGCTCGGAAAGCACTTGCTGGTGCCCGCGATGGACGCCGTCGAAGTTGCCAAAAGTGACAACGGAGGGACCAAAGTCCGCCGGGACCTCGGACGGATCGTTCCAGATGTAGACCATCACCCTCGCCTTTTACTGCCTAAAACTGACATCTCTCCGAACGCACCGGCGCCGGAACTCTCTAAGATTACCCGCATTCAGTACTGCTGCCGGACGGCGCCGGGCCAACTGGATGGCACGCGCGGACATGTCCGGAGGCCTGACCGCGGCGGCCGATCGCTGGTGCTGTTTGCTGCTGGTGCGGTCTACTGCTGGTTCGGCCGGCGCCGGTACAGCCACACCAGACCCAGGACAGGCAGCAGCAGCGGAATGAACGCGTACCCCCGGCCAAAAAGGGACCAGACGGTCTCATGCGGGAACGCCACAGAATCAAACACGCTCAACGCTCCCACCACCAGCACTCCGACGAGCTCCACCAGGACGGCGGCCAGCGAGATCTTGAACCAGGTGCGGCCGGGCTTGGCCAGGGACACCGTTGCCACAACGTAGACCAGCGCCGCGAACGCGGAAAGCAGGTAGGCGAGCGGGGCTTCGGAGAACTTAGTCAGGATCTGGTAACCGGCGCGTGCGGTGGCCGAAATGGCAAACACTGCATAGACGGCGATAAGCAGGCGTCCGGGGCCGGTGTTCCGAGTGTCCTTGACGCCGGCCTTGGCATCTGCCTTGGCACGGGCGGCTTCGGAACGGGGTGCTTTCACGTTGCGTACTTCTTCCATTTCAGTACCAGATCTGGTTCATGCGGGCGGCCATCACCAAGGCCGTGACACCGACGGCGGCGAGGACAAAGTTGCTCCAGCGGGTCCGCTCCAGGATGGACCAGTACACGGCTGCCGGCGGCAGGAGCATCGCTGTGGCCAGGTATCCCCAGAATTCCCAGGCTTCCCCGGCAATCGGTTCGCCCGCGATCACCCGCACGATCGAACCCACCAGGTAAACCAGCAGTGCCAGCTCGACGGCGGCAACGGACAGGATGGTGAGGTCGTTGGGGGCTTTTTTCAGGATGCCGGCACCGAGGCAGATTCCGCTGGAGAGCAGGCCGACCACCAGGATGATGTAGAAATAGGCGTCCATGCCTAGGCATCCCCGCCCGCAGCATCCTCAGGCACAACGTTCTCGGGCGCAGCATTCCGGGGGGCAGTTTTTTCGGACGCACCGTTGCCCGGCGCGAATACCAGGACAGGCTTGGCAAAGTTTCCGGAGTCCGCCAGGAGCGCCACGAGGCTGCCGTCCGGCGCGAACGCTGCGGCGGGGTGCTCAGTGGTGGCAGCCGCGGGATCTCCTGCTTCCGATCCTGCTGCTATCCGGCGTCCGAAGGAAATCTCGGTGGCCTCCTCCGCTGTGAGTTCGCGGTTAGGCATCAGTGCCCGGGCAGCCTGGGACATCTCCAGGACATTCAGCTCCTCGGCCAGCTGTTCCAACGTCCGGGCCTGGTCCAACGAGTACGGGCCAACGTGGGTCCGGCGGAGGGCGGTCAGGTGGCCGCCCACTCCCAGCCCGTCGCCGAGGTCACGGGCGAGGGCGCGGATATAGGTACCGGATGAGCACTCAACGGTGACATCAATGTCCACAACGTCGCCGCCCGCTTCCCGGTTGATGGCGTGGACTTCGAAACGGTGGATGGTGACCGGGCGCGCCGCGAGCTTTACCTCTTCACCGGAGCGGACCCGGGCGTAGGCGCGTTCACCGTTGACTTTAATGGCGCTGACGCTGCTGGGCACCTGCTGGATTTCACCCGTGAGGGCGGCAACGCCGTCGTGGATTGCTTCATCGGCGACGCCGGCGGCACTGACGGCGGCAATCACGTCACCTTCGGCGTCGTCCGTGATGGTGGACTGGCCCAACCGGATGGTTGCCGTGTACGTCTTGGACGTCCCCACGATGTAGGTCAGAAGCCGGGTGGCCTTGTTGATGCCGACCACCAGGACGCCGGTAGCCATGGGATCAAGGGTGCCGGCGTGCCCCACTTTCCGGGTCCCGGCGAGACGCCGCATCCGACCAACCACATCATGGCTGGTCCATCCCTGCGGTTTGTCCACTATCACCAGTCCAGAAAGCACGCTTCCCAGTATATCGGCGCTGGCCGCGGCCCTTGCCCACGCCGCCCTCAGCCCCCGCCCCGGTGCGCGGGTGGCGGCTAGGATGGCATCCATGCCTGAGCTTGCGGCGCACGCGCGCGACGTCCCCGTCAACCAGATCCGCGAAATCACCGAGGCCGCCTGGCATACTCCCGGGGCCATCGTCCTGAGCATCGGCGAGCCGGGCTTCGCGCTCCCCCGCCACATCCTGGAAGCCGGCATGGCGTGCCTCGACCGGGACGAAACGAATTACACCCCCAACGCCGGCATCCCGGCCCTCCGTGAAGCGTTCGCCGCGCGGTTCAGGGAACGTACCGGCACCAGCCTCGCTGCCGAGCGCGTGTACGTGGTGGACGGCGCTCAGCAGGGCTTGCACTTCGCCATGAGCCTCCTGCTCTCCCCCGGCGACGAGATCCTGATCCCGAACCCCGGCTACCCCACATTCGCCATGACCAGCCGGCTCCTGAATGCCGTGCCGGTGGGCTACCCGCTGTATCCCGAGCATGACTTCCAGCCTCGGATCCAGGACATTGAAGCGCTCATCACGGACCGGACCCGGGTGCTCATCCTGAATTCCCCGTCCAACCCACTGGGCGCCGTCCTCGGCGAGGACCTGACCCGGCAACTTGTGGACCTGGCCCGCAAGCGCGATCTCTGGATCATTTCCGACGAATGCTACGAGGCCTTCACTTACGACGTTCCCCACGTCAGCCCGGCCCGGTTCGACAGCGACGTGCCCGGCGAGGCGCGCGTGTTCACGTCGCTGACTCTCTCGAAGACGTACGGCCTCACAGGCCTGAGGATCGGTGCCCTGGTTTGTCCGCCGGGGCTGGAGCAGAAGATGAACAACGTGATGGAAGCGATTGTCTCCTGCGTTGCCTCGCCGTCGCAGTATGCAGCGCTCGCGGCACTGACAGGCCCGCAGAACTACGTCCGTCACGCCCATGACCACTACCGGGCCAACCGGGACGCGGCCTCAGCAGTGCTGGAGGCCAAGGGAATTCCGTACCTGAGTGCGCAGGGAGCCTTCTATCTTTGGGCCAACGTCTCCCATGTCAGCGACGGGGACGTCCGCAGCTGGGCCCGCAGGTTCCTGGCCGATTCCGGCGTTGCGCTTGCGCCGGGAACTGCCTTTGGCTCGATCGGCGAGGGCTGGGTGCGGATCGCGCTGTGCGGTACCCGCAACGACTTGGTGGAGGGTGTCGGCAGGCTGCCTGAACGCCAGGATTAATGACCCGGCACCTGGTTAGTAATCCTTGCGTTTCGTGTTGCGGCGCCACGCGTCAAACGGAGCGTCCGACGCCGGAATGGCGGTTTGGGCGACCGGCAGAAGTTCCGGACGCGTGCCGTTGAAATACTCGTAGAACACGGCGTCGTCGAAACCGGCCGCGGCTGCACCATGGCGGTCGGCCGCAAAATAGACGCGATCAATCCGCGCCCACAGCGCGGCTGACAGGCACAGCGGGCACGGCTCGCAGCTGGTGTAGAGCACGGCGCCGCTCAGGTCGAACGTAGCGCCTGCGGCTGCCGCAGCGCGGATTGCCACCACTTCGGCATGCGCGGTGGGGTCGTTGTCCCGGGTGACCCGATTGATGCCTTCATGGACCCGCCCATCCGGGGTCACTACCAGCGCACCGAACGGGCCGCCACCGTCGGAGACGTTCCGGATAGCCAGCTCAATGGCCTGTTCCAGGTATCGGGTGGCCTCGTGGTTGTCGCTCGCCTGCGTCATAACTTGATCCTAGCCATGACCCAGGTTTTCCGGTTCAAAATAGGGGGCTCACAAAGGGAAATTTCCGTCGACGTAGCCCGCCCGGAGGACTAGTCTGGCGCCCGGGGGCTGTTAATTCCATATCTACTTTGGTCTCATTGCCCAGACCCGCGCGCGGGGTGGCGCACCTCAATTCCGGAGGATGCAATGAAGAAAAAGTTTTCCTTGGTCGCGTGCCTTGCTGCAGCGGCGTTAGTCATTCCGATCGGGCCGGCCGCGGCTGGCTCTTCATCGCCAGAGCCGAAGATCCTGGCCGACGGGCTAGTCACACCCTTGAGCCTCGCCGTCGGCAGAGACGACTCTTTCCTGGTCACCCAGAATTTTGTGGGCCGGCTTGACCGCGTGAACGATGACGGCCAACTCGCCAACGTCTACACCAAGGCGGATTGGGACGTTGGCGGTGTCGAAACCAGACACGGGACGACCTACTTCGTGGAGAGCATGGGCGGCGGCGGAGGCAAACCTGATGCGCTTGAGGGCTACCTGAAGTCCATCGACTGGTCGGGTGACGTGGAGACCATCGCCGACCTCGCGAGCTTTGAACGCACCCACAATCCGGACGGCGACCAGGAGTATGGATTCGGTTCCGATGTCTCAGCTGAGTGCCTTCAGCAATGGCCTGCATTCCCACCCGCCCGGTACACGGGGGCAGTGGATTCCCATCCCTATGCCACCGCCGTCAAGGGGTCCACTGTGTACGTTGCTGACGCCGGCATGAATGCCATCCTCAAAGTCGATGCTGATTCCGGTGACGTCTCGACTTTCGCTGTCTTGCCGCCACGACCTGCCGTCGTCCCTGCCGGCACTAGGATCCCCATAGATATGGCGGGTGGAACAGTCGAAGTCCCTGCATGTGTTGTGGGCCACGAATACGCGTTTGAACCCGTGCCAACGGACGTGGAGATTGGCCCCGACGGCTGGCTGTATGTCTCCTCGCTCCCAGGCGGTCCTGAGGATCCGTCCCTGGGCGCCCGCGGCGCAGTCTTCCGAATCAACCCGTGGACCGGACACACACGCCTGTGGGCAGATGACATCCTGAGCCCCACCGGCATCGCGGTATCCGAACATGGAGACGTCTACGCAGCCTCGATGTTCGGCAACGAAATTGTGAAGATCGACGCCTGGACCCGTGAGGCTTCACAGTTCCTGGCTGTCGATGGACCCGCGGCCGTCGAACTGAGCGGGGAAACCCTCTACGCCACGGCCGGCTTCAGCTTCGGGCAACCGACTGGAACCGTGCTGGAGGCCCACATCAGGTAGAACCTGCAGGGAGACTTCGCCCGGCAGACGAAGAAGGCCCGGACCCCAACTGCGGGTTCGGGCCTTCTTGTGAGGCACACGTGTGCCCCTTTTGCTATTTGTTGGCGTCTTCGTCGAGGTCTTCGTCGTCGGTGAGGTCAATATCCTCTTCGTCGAAGTCGTCCTCGTCGATCTCCACATCGGCGGGAATGTCGCTCTTGTACGGATCGGCGTCGCCGGCGTGCTTGGCGTTTTCGGCCAGCGCAGCCACCTCGGCGTCGCGCTTCTTGGCGGCCCGGAGCAGGTCCTCCAGGTTCGAGGCAACGACGGGGATCTGGTCCGCAACAAATTCCAGCGTCGGCGTCAGGCGAACAGTAACGTTGCGCCCCACTTCCTGGCGGAGCACGCCCTTGGCCTTCTCCAGGCCCTTGGCAGCATCCGCCTGCACAGCCTGGTCGCCGAAAACGGTGTAGTAGATCGTGGCATGCTGCAGATCATTGGTCACCCGGGCATCGGTAACAGTAATGCCCTCCAGCCGGGGATCCTTAACCTTCCGGCCCAAAGCCTCAGCAACAACAACCTTAATCCGCTGCGCCAACTTGGCAGCCCGTGCGGGATCAGCCATTTCCACTCCTAAAAAATTTGGATGTACGACGGCGGCACCTGGGCGACTGTCGCACTCAACTTGGATTCATTGCCACGCACTAAAGGCGAGTCTACGACGGACTCCCGTTGGGTTTTTTCCGGCGGCCGGGGAGTGGCATCGGGCCTATCGGAGCCGGTCGGTTTGCGATCGAAGATCGAAAACCGTCCGGCGAAGGGGCGGGGCCGCCGGGAAAAACCCAACGACCCCGACCCTGTAGAACTAAACCGACTTAGACGCGCGGCTTTTCGCGCATCTCGAAGGTCTCGATGATGTCGCCCTCGGTGATGTCGTTGAACGAACCAAGACCGATACCACACTCGAAGTCCGTGCGGACCTCAGTGGCGTCGTCCTTGAAGCGCTTGAGCGTCTCAACGGTGAGGTTCTCACCGATGATCTTGCCGTCGCGGCTGATGCGGGCCTTCGTGTTGCGTCGGATGATGCCCGAGCGAACGATGGAACCGGCGATGTTTCCGAACTTGGAAGAGCGGAAGACTTCGCGGACCTCGGCGGTGCCCAGCTGGACCTCTTCGTACTCCGGCTTGAGCATGCCCTTGAGGGCCATCTCGATGTCATCGATTGCTGCGTAGATGACGGAGTAGAAGCGCATGTCCACGCCTTCGCGGTCTGCCAGTTCGGCAACCCGCTCGGCAGGCTTGACGTTGAAGCCGATGATAACGGCACTGTCGACCGTTGCCAGGTTGACGTCGTTCTGCGTGATGGCACCAACGCCGCGGTGGATGACGCGCAGTTGTACGCCTTCGCCGACGTCGATCTTGAGCAGTGCGTCTTCGAGGGCTTCCACGGCACCGGACACGTCACCCTTGAGGATGAGGTTGAGGGTGTCGATCTTGCCGTCGGCCACCGCCTGGTCGAAGTCTTCCAGGCTGATGCGCTTGCGGCGCTTGGCGAGGGCGGCGTTGCGGTCGGCTGCTTCACGCTTCTCGGCGATCTGGCGGGCGGTGCGCTCGTCAGCGGTCACAAAGAAGGTGTCGCCGGCGCGCGGCACGTTGGACAGACCCAGAACCTGCACGGGGCGGGACGGGCCGGCCTCGGTCAGGACACTGCCGTCGTCGTCGAACATGGCGCGGACGCGGCCGTGAGCCGTACCGGCCACGATCGTGTCACCGACACGCAGGGTGCCGGACTGCACCAGGACGGTGGCCACGGAACCGCGGCCCTTGTCCAGGTTGGCTTCGATCGCGATACCGCGGGCGTCCTTGTTCGGGTTGGCGCGCATGTCCAGGGCAGCGTCCGCGGTGAGCAGGACAGCCTCGAGCAGCTCGTCAATGTTGAGGTTCTGGCGGGCAGAGACCTCCACGAACATGGTGTCGCCACCGTATTCTTCGGGAACCAGGCCGTACTCGGTCAGCTGGCCGCGGACCTTCTCCGGGTTGGCGCCTTCCTTGTCGATCTTGTTCACAGCAACCACGATCGGCACATTTGCTGCCTGCGCGTGGTTGAGTGCCTCAACGGTCTGCGGCATTACGCCGTCGTCCGCTGCGACCACCAGGATGGCGATGTCGGTGACCTTCGCACCACGGGCACGCATGGCGGTGAACGCCTCGTGGCCCGGAGTATCGATGAAGGTGATCTTACGATCGATGTCTTCGTGGGTGTGCGTGACCTGGTAAGCACCGATGTGCTGCGTGATGCCGCCGTGCTCGCCCGCCATAACGTCGGACTTGCGGATGGCATCGAGCAGGCGGGTTTTACCGTGGTCAACGTGGCCCATGACGGTGACAACCGGAGGACGTGCCTCGAGGTCGTCGTCGCCTTCGGCTTCGAGCTCTGCTTCGAAGTCGATGTCGAAGCCGGAGAGCAGCTCGCGCTCCTCGTCCTCCGGCGAGACAACCTGGAGCTTGTAGCCGAGCTCCTCGCCGAGCAGTGCGAAGGTCTCCTCATCCAGCGACTGCGTGGCCGTGGCCATTTCGCCGAGGTGGAAGAGGACCGTCACCAGTGCTGCGGGGTTTGCCTCGATCTTGTCGGCGAAGTCCGTGATGGACGAGCCACGGCGAAGCCGGACTACGGTGTTGCCGTCGCCGCGGGGTACGCTCACGCCACCCAGCGAAGGGGCACTCATCTGCTCGAGTTCCTGGCGCTTGGCACGCTTCGACTTGCGCTGCTTGCCACGGCCTGCGCCGCCCTTACCAAAGGCACCCTGGGTGCCACCGCGACCGCGGCCACCCTTGCCGAAGCCACCGCCGGCCGGAGCGCCGCCACCGGCACCCGGTGCGCCACCGGTGCCTGGAGCGCCACCCGGACGTCCGGGACCACGGGCGCCGCCACCGGGACGGCCTGCACCAGCGGGTGCGGGACGCTCAGTGCGGTTGGGCATCATGCCCGGAGTAGGACGGTTTCCACCGGCACCCGCGGGACGGGGTGCACCCGGACGGGGTCCACCTGAGCCAGCAGCCGGACGGGGGCCACCAGCACCGGCTGCGGGACGCGGACCACCGGGACGGGGGCCGCCTGCACCGGCTGCGGGGCGCGGACCACCGGGACGGTCGCCGTCGGGACGGCCACCGGAGCGGGGCATGCCCTGCGAAGGAGCGAACGGGTTGTTGCCCGGACGGGGAGCACGCTCTCCGTCGCCACCGCGGCCGCGGGGCATGCCCTGGGACGTGGCGAACGGGTTGTTGCCCGGACGAGGACCGCCGGGACGCGGTGCGGAGCCGCCCTGCGAACCACCCTGCGCTGATCCGCCGGAGCGGGTCGGTGCAGCCGGGGCTTCAGCCTTCGGTGCCGGACGGGCACCGGGCTTTGCGCCGGTGGACGGTGCACTTGCAGCCGGAGCAGCTGGTGCCGCCGGGGCTGAAGGGGCTGCCGAAACGGGAGCGGGTGCAGCCGGAGCCGGAGCCGCAGCAGCTGGTGCCGCCGGGGCTGAGGGAGCTGCGGGGCCCGGAGCAGGTGCTGCGGGTCGTGTGTCGGCCGACGGGGCAGGCGCCTTGGGCGCGGCTGCCGGAGCTGCGGTCTTGGCAGCTGCGTCGGGGTAGGCGTTGCGGAGTTTCCGCACCACCGGGGCCTCAATGGTTGAAGAGGCGGAGCGAACGAATTCGCCCAGTTCCTGCAGTTTGGTTACTGCATCTTTGGAAGTAATACCGAGCTCTTTAGCAAGCTCGTGTACGCGGACCTTGGCCACATTTCTCCTGTCTCGGTCCGCACCGAGCCAGGCACGAACCGTCTACTTCTTACTGCGGGCCCCAGCCGCGGGTGCAACTACAGGGCCCATTGCAGAGCGCAACAAAGTTGTCATCGTTGCGCACTCATCGCTGGGAACTCATCGGGTTTCCATCAGTTTTCTGACCCGCTTTCAGGTTGGACGGTTTTTGCTGCAGCTACCAGGGGTACCTGCAACGGGCCGGCTTCCTGCTTGCCTGCCATGATCCGGCGTTCGACGGCGGTGGACCCGGTTGCGCCGTTGAGGGCCCTTCCGAATGCTCGCCGTTTGACCGCCAGGGCCAGGCACGCTTCGCTGGAGTGCAGCCATGCACCCCTGCCAGCCATCCGGCGTCGTTCGTCTACCAGCACTGCGGTGGAACCGCTGCCTTCGGCGACGAGCCGGAGTAACTCAGACCGCGGAGCCTTTTTCCGGCATCCGATGCAGGTACGCTGCGGTTGATCCTCGGTGTGAAGCACTTCTGCCACGGTGAGTATCTTCCTGACGTTCATAACTGCCGGCCTTGAGGCCCCACCCGCATCGGCGGAACGGGAATTCTCAGGGCACACGAATACCGGCCGTTAGGCGCGGTCATGTCTATTCTAGCCCCTCGGGCCAGTTCTGCCCGAAACCGGGGCTTCGGCCGAAGGCATCCGCCGCCGGCCGCCGCCCCGGAACCGGATTAGCTTTCGCGCGGAGGGGCAGCGTCCGAGACGATATCGATCCGCCAGCCCGTCAGCTTGGCCGCCAGCCGGGCGTTCTGACCCTCTTTGCCGATGGCCAGCGAGAGCTGGTAGTCCGGGACCACCACACGCGCGGAGCGGGTGGCCTCGTCCACGATGGTGACCGAATTCACACGCGACGGGGAAAGTGCACTGGCAATAAACGTTGCCGGATCCTCGCTGAAGTCGACGATGTCGATTTTTTCGTCGTTCAGTTCCGTCATAACGGCGCGGACGCGGGAACCCATTTCGCCGATGCAGGCGCCCTTGGCGTTGATGCCCTGGGTGTGGGCCTTGACCGCGATCTTGGTACGGTGGCCGGCCTCGCGGGCCAGTGCCACGATCTCCACCGAGCGGTCCGCGATCTCCGGGACCTCCAGTTCGAAGAGCTTCCGGACGAGGCCCGGGTGTGAACGGGACAGGGTGACGGACGGGCCCTTGGTGCCGCGGTGGACATCGATAACGATGGCGCGGAGCCGGTTGCCGTGGATGTACTTCTCCCCCGGCACCTGTTCGGGCGGCGGCAGCAGGGCCTCCACCGAACCCAGGTTGACCTGGATCATGTGCGGGTTGTTGCCCTGCTGGATCAGGCCGGCCACAAGTTCACCCTCGCGGCCCTTGAACTCACCCAGGATGGCGTCGTCCTCGACGTCGCGCAGGCGCTGCAGGATGATCTGGCGTGCGGTGCTCGCCGCGATACGGCCGAAGCCCGCAGGCGTGTCCTCGAACTCGCCAATGGGGGCGCCGTCGTCGTCGATCTCCACGGCCCAGATGGTTACGTGGCCGCTCTTGCGGTCCAGCTCGGCCCGGGCCTTCTCGAAGGCTCCGGGCGATTTGTGGTACGCCACCAGGAGCGCCTGCTCGATGGTGGGGATCAGGAGGTCCAGCGGAATTTCGCGCTCACGCTCCAGTAGTCTCAGCGCGCTCATGTCAATATCCATCAGGCCTCCTCAGAAGGTCCATTGTGCTCAGGTTCCAGACCAGCTTCTTCGAGGTGGCTGAATTCGATCTCGACTTTTCCGTTGCGGATCCTGTCGAAAGGAAGAATTTGGGGCTCGCCCTGCTTGGGCTTCATGCCCTTCTTGACGGCGATCTCCGGGATGATGGTGACGCCGGACTCGTCCACGGACTGGACCCTGCCGGTGACGTTTTCGCCCTGGATGACGTTGACCTTGACCATCCGGCCCCGGGCGCGGTGCCAGTGCCGGACTTCGGTGAGGGGACGCGCGACGCCCGGGGAGGAAACCTCGAGGTCGTAGGGGCGCCCGTCGTCTGCGGGATCATTGTCCAGGACGTCGGAGAGGACCCTGGAGATGTCCGCGATGACATCGAGGTTTACGCCGCCGGTTTCCTCCTGCGGCAGGTCAACCACCACGTGGACCACTCGGTGTGAACCGGCCAGGATGGACACGTCCTCGAGGTACAGGCGGTTGGCCTGGACCGCCGGTTCCAGCAGCGCCCGGAGCCTGACGGCTTCGGGATTGTTGGCGGGCGCAGCAACAGCGGTACCCGTTCCGGTAGCGTCTGATGAAGTCGTGGCTTCTGCATTACTCACGATGCCGGCCGCCTTCCAATAGATGATGTTGTGACTACTAGCCTAACGATTTTCCAGCCACAGTGGTGCACGAAGATTCGCATCAGGCGTGAGAACATGGTCTGTTGTGAAAGACGACACGCAGGAAACCGGCCGCCGCAGGCGTTATTTCCAGTACGCCGTTTTTGCGCTGGCCGCGCTTCTGGTGGTGAGCCTCGGATTGGTGCTCATCCCCCGCGAACCGTCCCCGCCTGCGGCGCCGCCGTTTTCCGAGCAGGCAAGGGCCTCCGCGTTCGCGGATTCCCTGACCCTCAGGGCCGCTGGCCTGGACCTCGAAGGCACTGCCGGCGCCACTGCGCCGGCCCCACAGGCGGCCGCCCTGGCCCGGATTGTGACTTTGCTGACTGTCCAGGCCCGGGCGTTGATGCTGCCGGCTGATGCGGCCGGCGATCCTGCCCTGGACGGCGCGGCTACTGCCCCCGTCCGTGCCCCGTCCACGGCGCTGACCACCGTCCCTGCCCCGTCCACTGTCACGCCGCCGTCCACCACCGCGGACTTCGCCGCTGCCCTCCACGCAAGCGGGACACAGCGGCTCCACGATGCCGAAACGGCCGACGGCGGCATGGCCCGCCTTCTCGCCGGGACCGGTACTGCCCAGCTTCTGGCTGCAGAGGACCTGGCCTCGGCGACCGGGATCGCGTTGGCTGCACTTCCGGGTTCCGGCCCCTCCTCCCCCGCATCGCCGGCGCACACCCTGCCCGTTTCGGCTCCAGCAGCCGGCTGTGCCAGCGAAGCAGCCGACCCCGCCGCCAGCACTGGCGTGGACCTCGGCTCAGCCTTGGCCTCGGCCGTGCAGGGCGAGCTGGAACTGGTCTACGCGTACCAGGCCGCGCTGACCAGGCTTAACTCCGGGTCCGCTGCACCGGCGTCGATCTTCCTGGCCCAGCACGGCGTCCTCCGGGGCGAAGCGGAGGCCATGGGCAGGTCCCGCTGCGCCACGGTACCCCCGAGGCAGCCCGGCTATGTCCTGAGCCAGGCGTTCCTGGCCGACCCTGCAGATGGGCTGGGAACCCTGGAGTCGGGGACACTTCCGGTACTAGGCGACGTGGTGGCGCTCAGCGAGGGGCGCGAACGGGTATGGGCACTCTCGGCACTTCAGTCGGCGGCCCGGCGGACCGTCCATTGGCGTGCGTCGCCAGGCCCGGTCCCCGGCCTGGTCCTGGACGAAGCACTCCTGCCGCCACTGCCGGAGCCTGTATCAACTCCCGGGACTTCCACAACCAGCACTCCCGGCAATTCGTAGCCAAGGCACGGCACACTGGCCAGGCGCAGGCACTAATGCTTTGCTGGAGGCATGGACAGTGCCGGCGCCCCCGCCCTTCATGAGAATGAGCCCCACCAAAACGACGTCGCTCAGCGCCTGAACTGGCTGCGAGCCGGCGTGCTGGGTGCCAATGACGGCATCGTCTCGGTCGCCGCAATCGTGGTGGGCGTCGCCGGTGTCACCACGCAGTCCGGACCGATCCTCGTCGCCGGCACGGCCGGCCTGGTGGGTGGAGCGGTATCCATGGCCCTGGGCGAGTACGTGTCCGTCAGCAGCCAGAAGGACAGCCAGCGGGCCCTGATCGAAAAGGAACGCCTGGAACTGCAGGAACAGCCGGAGGAAGAGCTGGAGGAACTCGCGGCGATCTACCAGGGCAAGGGGCTGAGCCTGGACACAGCAAGGAAAGTAGCGCGGGAGCTGACGGCCCACGATGCCCTGGGCGCGCACCTCTCCGCCGAACTGAACATCGACGAAACAGACATTGCGAGCCCCTGGAATGCAGCCTTTGCTTCGGCAATTGCGTTCGTCACCGGCGCCATCCTGCCGATGGCCGCCATCCTGCTGCCACCGGAGAACATCCGGGTCCCCCTGACGTTCGCGGCCGTGCTGGCGGCCCTCGCTGCCACCGGGGCGCTGGGCGCCTGGATCGGCGGCGGTTCGAAGCTGCGGGCCGCCGCCAGGGTGGTGGCGGGCGGGGCTTTGGCCCTGGCTGCCACGTTCTCCATCGGCAACCTGCTTGGCGCAAGCGGCGTCCTGTGAGTGTCCAGATTGGCGTGCCGATCCCGCCAGCCCTCAGCGGGCGTTACAGCCACAGCAGCGCGGGACGGGCCTGGCTTTCCTCCCTCCCGGGACTGGTGCAGGGGCGGCTGGAGCATTGGGAACTGACTGTTGACCTGGAAGCCGGTGCGCTCCCGTGGCATGGCCACGGCGGCGTGGTGATTCCAGTCCGCCGGACGGACGGGACACCGGCGGCGCTCAAAATCGCGTTTCCCCACGATGAGGCACGGATGGAACGCCATGCGCTGGCACTCTGGGGCGGCTCCGGCGCCGTCCGGCTGTTGGAATCCGACGCCGGAACGTGCGCCATGCTGCTTGAGCGGCTGAATGCGGACTCCTCGCTCCAGACCCTTCCGCTGGATCAAGCGGCGGTGGCGTGGGGCAGCACCGTGCGGCAGTTGGGACTGGTGCCGGACGGCCGGCCGCAGTGGCAGGAGTTCGATCACATCGCCGGGCGGGCCGAACAATGGAGCGATGACCTGCCCGCCGACTGGGAACAGCAGGGCCGCCCGTTCCCGCGCTGGCTACTGGAGGCGGCCCTGGAAGTCTGCCAGACCCGCGGCGCCGTTGGACGCCGCTCGGGCCGCGATGTCCTGGTCCATACGGACCTGCATTTCCTGAACATCCTGGCCCGGCCCCACACCATCAGCGGAGGGCTGCCCGGGGAGGCCTTTGTCGCCATCGACCCGCAGCCCATGATCGGCGAACCGGAGTTCGCGGTGGCACCGCTGCTGTGGAACCGCCTCGACGACCTGCCCCGGAGCGATCCGGCCGGAGGGTTGAGGCGGCGGTGCCAGGACTTCAGCGCCGCGGCCGGCCTCGACGCGGAAGCTGCGCGCCAGTGGGCCGTGGCACGCGAAGTGGAGAACGCCCTCTGCTACGCGTCCTTGCCGCGCCACCAGGGAGATCTGGCCCGGTCACTCTGGGTGGCCAGCACCCTTGCCGGACGGACCCTCGATGGTCTCCCCTCTGCGCATGCCCTGCCTGAGCCGGGCCAGGGCGACAGCTGAGCGATGGGTGCCTCCCGGGCGGGACTGTGCCTCGCCGGCGGTCAGCCCGCTGCCCGCACAGCCGCCAAAGCGGAGCTGACCGCCTCGACGGCAGTGCCGACGTCGTCCGCGTCAGTGCTCCAGTTACTGACCGAGACGCGCAGGACATCCCTGCCCTGCCAGCGTGAACCGGACATCCAGACCTTGCCGTCCTCGATCACCCGGGCTGTCACGGCGCGTGTGGTGGCATCGTCCCCGAAGGCGAGCGAAACCTGCGTATAGTCCACCGTGTTGAGCACCTCGATGCCCTCGAGTGCGGCGAGTTGTTCTGCCAGTTGACCGGCGAGCAGCACCATCTCACGGACTTGGTGCGCCACGCCCTCCCGGCCAAGCGACCTCAGCGCCGCCCACACTGGCACACCGCGGGCCCGGCGCGAGAGCTCGGGGACCTTTTCAAGCGGGTCGGCCGCACCGTCGGCGGCCCGGATCAGATAGCTGGCATGCACGCCCATGGCCGAGCGCAAGGCTGCGGCGTCCCTGACCACTGCTATGCCGCAGTCGTAGGGAACATTGAGGGTCTTATGCGCGTCGCTGGCCCACGAGTCCGCCAAGTCCATGCCGTCGGTAAGCGCGGCAAGTTCGGGCACGGCGGCGGCCCAGAGCCCGAAAGCCCCGTCCACATGGACCCAGGCGCTGTGGGACTTCGCTACGGCGACAGCCTCGATGAAGGGATCGAAGGCTCCCGAGTGCAGGTTCCCGGCCTGGAGGCACACGAGCGCCGGGCCGGTGGCTGCGGACAGCTGCCGGTCCAGCTCGTCGGGAAGGATCCTGCCCTGCCGATCCGCCGGTACCGTTGCTGGCCGCCCCAGCCCCAGATACCGCAGGGCCAGATCGACCGAGTCGTGGCGTTCCTGTCCGACGAGACAGCGGATGAGCGGTGCGCCGAATAGCCCGTCGCGCTCCAAGTCCCAGCCGGCGTCGGCGAGCAGGCTCCAGCGGGCGGCGGCCAACCCGGCGAAGTTGGCCATCGTGGCTCCGGTGACAAAGCCGACGTCGGATCCGTCCGGGAGGCCCAGAAGGTCAACGAGCCAGCGCCCGGCCGCGTCCTCGATGGCCGCCATTGCAGGCGCGGAGACGCGGAGCACCGCGTTCTGGTCCCACGCGCTGACCAGCCAGTCGGCTGCCAGGGCGGCGGGCAGCGTTCCGCCGATCACCCAGCCGAAAAAGCGCCCGGAGGGCATGGCCATCAGCCCCGGTTCGGCCTTGTCCGCCAGGTAGTCAACCACAGCTGCGGCAGACATGCCTTGCTCGGGAAGGGGTCCGCCGAAGGCAGCCGCGAGATCGTGGGCGCTTTGGGCGGGCCCGACGCGCCTGTCCGGCAGGCTCGCCAGCCACTCACCGGCGCGACGGGCCGCGGCTGACAACGCTTCCGAATAGGGTTCCCCGCCTGCGGACATACCTGCATGGTACGCCCGGCCAAGCAGGGCTGCGACGGATACAGGCTACGCGGTTTCCGCCACCCGGTCAGGCGAAGTTTTCCTGCCAGACGTCGACGCCGAGTTTGATGATCAGGGCGCCCACCACCAGCAGGAATACAACGCGGATGAAGCGGCTACCCTGCTTCACGGCAGTCCGCGCGCCCAGGTAGCCGCCGGCCATGTTGGCCAGGCCCAGCAGCAGCCCGACACCCCAGAGGATTGACCCATGGGGCAGGAAGAACAGCAGGGCGCCGGCGTTCGTGGCCATGTTCACGATCTTGGCTTTGGCGCTTGCCTCCAGGAAGGCATAGCCCATCGCCGAGACGAGCGCGATGATGAGGAAGGAGCCGGTGCCCGGTCCAATCAGGCCGTCATAGAAGCCAATCACGGCCCCGATCATGCATGCCACCACGTAGTGCGTGCGGCCATCGTGCCGCAGCACGGTGAGGTCACCGACGTTGGGCTTCAGCGCCGTAAAAAGCGCCACGACGACCAGCGCCACCACGATGATCGGCTTGAAGACACTCGCCGGCAGCGTGGCGGCCAGCACCGCCCCGGCGAAACTCCCGGCAAGGGCGATCACCGCCATGGGCACGGCTGTCCGAAGGTCCGGTTTCACCCGACCGTAGTACGTCACAGCACTCGTGGCGGTGCCGAAAATTGACCCCATCTTGTTGGTGGCCAAGGCCTGGACCGGCGTAATCCCGGGTACCAGCAGCATGGCCGGCAGCTGGAGCAGACCGCCGCCGCCCACCACGGCGTCCACCCAGCCGGCAGCAAATCCAGCCACCACAATCAGGATGATCGTGGTGAGCTGGATCGACTCGAACCCGGAAATCACCGCCGCAGGTCAGCTGCGGACGGCGGTGACCACATAGTCAACGGCCTTGTCCACGGCCACGTTCTCCGCTTCGCCGCTGCGGCGGTCCTTGATCTCGACAACGCCGTCCACCAGGCCGCGGCCGACGGCCAGGATGGTGGGGACGCCGACGAGTTCCGCATCGCCGAACTTTACGCCCGGGGAGACCTTCGGCCGGTCATCGTAGATGACGTCCAGGCCAGCGGCCTCGAGTTCCAGGGCCAGCTGCTCGGCGGTGGCAAAGATTTCCTCGCCGCGGCCGACAGCCACTACATGGACATCGGCGGGGGCAACGGCGCGGGGCCAGACCAGACCCTTGTCATCGTGGTTGGATTCGGCCAGTGCGGCGACGGCACGGGTGACACCAACACCGTAGGAGCCCATGGTAACCACCACCTGCTTGCCGTTCTGGTCCAGGACCTTCAGTTCGAGGGCCTCAGCGTACTTGCGGCCCAGCTGGAAGATGTGGCCCATTTCGATGCCGCGGGCCGTCTCCAGCGGACCGGAGCCGTCCGGGGCCGGGTCACCCTCGCGGACGTCGGTGCACTCGATGACGCCGTCCCAGGTGAAGTCGCGGCCGGCGACCAGGCCGTACACGTGCTTTCCGGCTTCGTTGGCCCCGGTGATCCAGGCCGTGCCGCTGACAACGCGGGGATCCACCAGGTAGAGGAGCTTGGTTGAGCTTTCGCTGCCCAGCAGGGGTTGGTCCAGCGTCAGGCCGGGTCCAAGGTAGCCCTTGACGATGAGGGGCTGCTTCTTGAGGTCGTCGTCGTTGGCTGCTTCGATCGTGATCTCGCCGCCGATGGGTAGGAAGGAACCGAGGTTGGCTTCCACACGCTTCAAGTCAACGCCGCGGTCACCCGGCAGTCCGATGACCACAAGCTGGCGCTCACCAGTGGGCAGGGTGACGGCAAGAACCACGTTCTTGAGGGTGTCGGCGCCAGTCCACGCGCCGCCGTCGGCCTCGCTCCGGGGAGCCAGTTCGTTGGACGCGGCAACCAGCGTGTCGATGGTGGGAGTGTTCGGGGTATCGAGGACCTCGGCGGCAGGGGCGTTGCTGAAGTCGATGTCGGCCGGAACAACGGTGGTGACGGCCTCAACGTTGGCTGCATAGCCGCCGGCGGAGCGCACGAAAGTGTCTTCGCCGATCTCGGTGGGGTGCAGGAACTCTTCGCTCTTGGACCCACCCATGGCGCCGGCGGTGGCCGCAACGGGAATGACTTCCAGGCCCAGGCGCGCAAAGATCTTCAGGTAGGCGCCACGGTGGGCGGCGTAGCTGGCGTCCAGGCCGGCGTCGTCCACGTCGAAGGAGTAGGAATCCTTCATGATGAACTCGCGGCCGCGCAGCAGGCCCGCGCGGGGGCGTGCTTCGTCGCGGTATTTGTTCTGGATCTGATACAGGCTCAGGGGCAGGTCCTTGTAGGACGAGTACAGGTCCTTGACCAGAAGCGTGAACATTTCCTCGTGCGTGGGGGCCAGCAGGTAGTCGGCACCCTTACGGTCCTGGAGCCGGAACAGACCCTCGCCGTATTCCGTCCAGCGGTTAGTGACCTCGTAGGGCTCGCGCGGCAGCAGCGCCGGGAAGTGGACTTCCTGGGCACCGATGGCGTCCATTTCCTCGCGGACGACTGCCTCGACCTTGCGCAGCACGCTCAGCCCCAGCGGAAGCCAGGTGTAGATGCCGGGCGCCGCGCGGCGGATGTAGCCGGCCCGGACCAGGAGCCGGTGGCTGGCGACCTCAGCGTCGACGGGATCTTCACGCAAGGTGCGCAGGAAAAGCTTGGACATTCTTGTGACCACGGGTGGGTTATCCGTTTCTGGGGAGTAGCTGCTGGAAAGCAGAGCCGGGCAATTCTTCTGGGTACTAATCTACCGGCTATCCACGGCACGCCAGGCGGCGGAACCTGAGCCGGGCCAGAGCCGCGGGGGCGGGACGCAATAGAGCCACGCCCGGCATGCAAAGCCCCTGGCCGTAAACGGCTGGTCATTACATGCGGACGTGGCTCCATGGCCGTTGACGCCTAGGTACTGGTGAGGACTGGTGAGACCGCCCACCCACTCCAGCGCAGCTAGATCGAACATATGTGATAGCCGACACATCCACAAGAGTTTTTCCATTCGAAGTAATTGACGGCCGCCTTTGGCAGGTCTAGTTTGAATTCATCACCTGGTGAATTCAAACGCGGACTCCCAGCATTCGGAGGCATTAATGTCCCATTCAGCAGCTACCGCCCCGGCCGCCACGGAAGCCAGCATCGCTGTGGCCGCCACCACCCTGCACGTCACACGGGGAAAGGTTACCGTCCTGCGCGGCTTGGACTTTGCCATCCAGGCAGGCGAGATCACCGGGCTGCTGGGCCCGTCCGGCAGCGGCAAAACCACGCTCATGCGGGCCATCATGGGCGTCCAGATGCTCACGTCCGGCTCGGTCCAAGTGCTGGGGCTGCCCGCCGGGCACCCTGACCTGCGACACCGGGTGGGTTACGTGACCCAGTCCCCCAGCGTGTATCCGGACCTCACGGTCGAAGCCAATGTCCGCTACTTCGGCGCCATGCACCGCAAGGGCCGCGCCGAGGCCGCAGAGGCGATCGCCGCCGTCGGGCTTGATCCGCAGGCCAGGCAGAAAACCGGTGACCTCTCCGGCGGACAGCTGAGCCGGGTGTCGTTGGCCTGTGCCCTGGTGGCTCGCCCGAGCCTGCTGGTCCTGGATGAGCCAACCGTGGGCCTTGATCCGGTGCTCCGGGCTGACCTGTGGGACCGTTTCCGGTCCATGGCCGAGTCCGGGACCACCCTGCTGGTTTCCAGCCATGTGATGGAGGAAGCCAGCCATTGCGGATCACTCCTCCTGCTGCGGGAAGGAAAGCTCCTGGCGCAGCTGACGCCGGCGGAATTGAGTCAACGCGGGCACAGTGCCGATCTGGAGAAGGCTTTCCTGCACATCATCCAGGACACCGCCGAAGTGCCCAGCGGTTCCCCCGAAAGGACGGTACGGTCATGAACCTGTTGATGCTATTGGCCACCACCCGGCGCGTCCTGGACCAGCTCCGGCACGACCACCGCAGCATCGCGCTGATCCTGGTGGTCCCTGCGCTGCTGCTCACCGCCGTGTACTTTCTCTATGAGAATGAAACGCTGCCGCCGGGTATGCCCAGGACTTTTGACCGGGTTGGCCTGATGATGCTGGCGATCTTCCCGTTTGTGGTTATGTTCCTGGTTACGTCCATCACGATGCTGCGGGAACGCACCTCTGGAACCCTGGAACGGCTGCTGACCACTCCCATCCACAAGGCGGACCTGCTGTTCGGCTACGGGCTGGCATTTTCCATCATGGCCGCCCTGCAGTCGCTGGTGGCTGCCGCCGTCGCCTACTGGATCTTCGGGCTCGACATCCAAGGCAGCCCGGGACTGGTGGTCATGATTGCCGTGATCAATGCGGTTCTTGGCGTCGCGCTGGGGCTGCTCTGTTCGGCCTTCGCCCGGACGGAATTCCAGGCCGTGCAGTTCATGCCGGTGGTGGTAGTCCCGCAGATCCTGCTCTGTGGCCTCTTTGTGGCCCGCGAAAGGATGAACGAGGCCCTCGAGGCTGTGTCGAATGTCCTTCCACTGACTTTTTCGGTGGATGCACTGCAGGAGATCGCCGCCAACACCGAGCCCACAGACCAGCTGTGGATGGATGCCGGAGTCATCGTGGCCATTGTCCTGGCGGTCCTGGTGCTCGCATCCCTGACCCTGCGGCGGCGGACCGCGTGAACGGACAGCATGATCCGGCGGGCGCCCCGGGTCCCAGAGGCGGCGCGGCTGGTACGGGACGGCGGGGCCGGCGCGGCGGGGCCACCGAGTCGAGGGAACAGATCCTGGACACAGCCCGGAGGCTTTTCGCCGAACACGGCTTCGAAGGGACCAGCCTGCGCCAGATCGCCCGGGAAACCGGCGTGGACCCCGCAATGGTCCACCATTTCTTCAAGGGCAAGGACGAGCTTTTTGCGCTGAGTGTGGCACTGCCGGCCGACCCGGAGAAGGTCCTGGCAGGCGTCGACGGCTACTTGCCAGAGGACCGGGCAGAGGCGATCGTGCGGGCCGTGCTGCGCTTGTGGGAGAGCCCGGCCCAGCACAGTCTGGTGGCCTTCCTCAGGGGAACCATCGGCTCCAAGGCCAAGACGTTGCTGCTGCGGGAACTGGTGCAGCGGACCATCCTCGGCCGGATCATGGCAGGAGTCCCCGGCCCGCCCGGAGAAGTGGCCATGCGCGGAAACCTTGTGGCCACGCAGATGGTTGGGGTGATGCTGGTCCGGTATGTGGTGCGGCTGGAACCGCTCGCGTCTGCCTCGCCCGACGACGTTGTGCGGCTCGTGGCGCCGAACGTCCAGCATTACCTGACGGGTGACCTGAAAGCTGACGGGTGAACCGGCGGCGGGTGGCCTGAAAGGCGGCGACGCTGAGGCCAGCGACCTGGCGGCTAGAACAGAACCGTAGCGAAGGTGCCAACCTGGCGGAAGCCCACGCGCTCGTACGTGGACCGCGCCCGGAGGTTGAAGCCGTTGACATACAGGCTGGTGACGGGGGCAAGCGTGCGCGCCTTCTCCACCACGGCAGCCATGTAGCCGGCGCTCAGACCCTGTCCGCGGTAGCCGGGGTTCATCCATACACCCTGGATCTGCGTGACGTCGGCCGTCACAGCTCCCAGCTCGGCCTTGAACACAACGTCGCCGGAGTCGTTGACGTGTGCCAATGAATGGCCTTGCCGGATGAGGCCTTCCACGCGGCGGCTGTAGAACTCCTTGCCTCCGAGGAACGGCGAGTAGCCCACTTCCTCTTCGAACATGGCGGCGCAGGCAGGAAGGATCCGGTCAAAATCGGCCAGCCGGCCAAGCCCCAGATCCGCGTTCGGCTCCACCGACGGCGGACCGCACAGCGTCATCAGCGGCTGCTCATCCCGCACCTCGTGGGCCGCATGCCCCAGTTCAGCCAGCTCAGCATGGAGGGCAAGGACGGCATCTGCGGGGCCAAAGGCGGAGGCGAATCGGCGGCCGGAATTGCTTGCTGCGGCAGCGACTAGCCCGGCAAATTCGGGGTCAAGCTGGACCGGGACCAGGTTTGCCCCTGCCCAGCACGCGCCGACCAGGATGCCGTCGTCGAAAACTCCCAGGACGCCGGCACCACCAGCAGTGGGCGCGGCAGAGCCAGCCGCCCGGAGGTGCGCCAGGATAAAGACATTGGCCACCGGATCCTGCGACGCCAGGCGCCGCAGGGCAGCGGTGTCCGCGCCGGCGAGGGTCCGGACGGATGTTCCCGCCGGCGCGGCGTCCTCCTTATGAGACGCTAACCACGGGGCTACCCTTGACAGCATCTTCGCCATCGGCCTCCCCCATCTCTTCAGCTATGCGCATGGCCTCTTCGATCAGTGTCTCAACAATCTCGCTCTCAGGCACAGTCTTAATGACTTGGCCCTTCACAAAGATCTGCCCCTTGCCATTGCCGGACGCCACACCCAGATCGGCTTCGCGGGCTTCGCCCGGTCCGTTGACAACACAGCCCATCACTGCCACGCGGAGCGGAATTTCCATGCCTTCCAGCCCTGCGGTGACCTGTTCCGCAAGGGTGTACACGTCCACCTGTGCACGGCCGCATGACGGGCAGGAGACGATTTCCAGTTTGCGCGGACGCAGGTTCAGGGACTGGAGGATCTGGTTGCCCACCTTGATTTCCTCCACCGGAGGCGCCGACAGGGAAACCCTGATGGTGTCGCCGATGCCCTTGGCCAGGAGCGCCCCGAAGGCTGTGGCGGACTTGATGGTGCCCTGGAAGGCGGGGCCGGCTTCAGTGACGCCCAGGTGCAGGGGCCAGTCGCCCTGCTCAGCCAGCATCTCGTAGGCAGCAACCATAATGACCGGGTCGTTGTGCTTGACCGAGATCTTGAAGTCGCTGAAACCGTGCTCTTCGAACAGCGACGCTTCCCAGACGGCGGATTCCACGAGTGCCTCGGGGGTGGCCTTGCCATACTTCTTCAGGATGCCGGGCTCCAGCGATCCGGCGTTGATGCCGATCCGGATGGAGGTCCCGTGGTCCTTCGCCGCGCGGGCGATTTCCTTGACCTGGTCATCGAACTTGCGGATATTGCCAGGGTTCACCCGCACTGCCGCGCAGCCGGCCTCAATCGCCGCGAAGACATACTTCGGCTGGAAGTGGATGTCCGCAATGACAGGGATCTGGGACTTGCGAGCGATGATGGGCAGCGCCTCTGCATCATCGGCCGACGGGCAGGCCACGCGCACGATGTCGCAACCGGAGGCGGTGAGTTCCGCGATCTGCTGCAGGGTGGCGTTGATGTCCGTGGTGGGCGTGGTGGTCATGGACTGCACACTGATGGGCGAGTCCGAACCGACCCCGACGGAACCCACCTTGATCTGCCGCGTCTTGCGGCGGGGGGCGAGGACGGGCGGCGGTGCTGACGGCATTCCCAGGCTGACCGAGGTCACGTGGACTCCTTGGGTAGGTGTTTCGGTAGTGAAAAGGGTCCGGGAATCAGGAGGCGTGCGCGGCCAGGAGGCCGATCACGGGGGTCCACTCGGTTGTCCGGATCCCGGCAATGGTGCCGGCGACGGCGAACGGGTCCTGCTTGAGGAGATCGTTCAGCTGGGTTTCTTCCTGGACCTTGAAGATCAGCAGGGCGCCTGCCCCGTCACCGTAGGGTCCGCTGGTCAGCAGCTGGCCCCCGTCCGCCAGACCCGCCAGCCAGGCTCGGTGCGCGGGGCGGTGATCATCACGGACGGCGGAGGAATCGGCGGCGTACACATACTCAACGGCAAAAACAGTCATAAAGACACCCTATCCCCAGGGGTGGGCTGTCGCCGATCCGGAGATACGCGTCGGGGCACGGCTGGGCGTCAACCCTGAGCGGCCAGGCCCCGGATCACGGTGGCCACGGCGAAGTCGAACTCGTCTGAGACGTTGTTCCACTCTCGTTGCAATTCCGCAGTCAGTCGGGGGTAGGCGCGTGCGCCGAGGGCCGGGAGCAGTGCCATGAACGAGTCGGCGGCACTCGCGCCGGACGAAACACTCCGCATCAGCGCCGCATGGTTCCGCACGATCCCCTGAAGCAGCAGCGTTGCACTCAGTTGCGCGGATTGGGACAGCGGCGAGCCGGCAAGAGTGTTGAGCAGGGACTCGATCCACTCCAGGCTGTTGGGTGTACGGGGCATCCCCGTGACCACGACGTCGCTCAACCACGGGTGGCGGACGTAAGCATCGAGCAGGGCGACGGCCCAGTTTCGGGCATCGCGGCTCCACTCGCTTGACGGCTCGGTCGACGGCGGGTGGCCGACGGCACGGTCGACCATCAGCTCGATGAGCGTCTCCTTCGAATCGACGTACCGGTACAACGCGGTGGCTGCGAGGCCAAGCGGTGCAGCGAGGGACGCCATCGACAGCCCTTCGAGCCCGTCTTCGTCGGCGATTCGGATCGCCTCGCCCAGGATCCGGTCGGTGGTGTATTTGGGCTTCGGGCCGCGGTTTGTGGCCGCGCCCAGCCCCCAGGCGAGCCTGATCACGTGGGGCAGGGCTGCGATTTGCAGTGACTCTAGCTCGGCTTCTCGCTGACTGTGCACAGGAGTCACAGTATCGTGTTTTAATTGTGCATGTAATACACAGTAGATTCGTCACAATTTACTCACCTAAGGGGAATACTTGTCATGAGAAGACAACCGCTGGCCATGGCCGCGCTGCTCTGCGCGTCGTTCATGGACGTGATGGACACGATGATCACGAACGTCGCGCTGCCGTCGATCCAGGCCGATCTAGGGGCGGGCCAGGTGGAACTCGAGTGGACAATTGCCGGCTACATGATCGCTTTCGCGACGACCCTCCTGCTGGGCGGGCGCCTCGGAGACAGATACGACCGACGGGCCCTGTTCACCTTCAGCCTCGCCGGGTTCGTCGTTGCGTCGCTCGGCGCAACCATGGCGTGGAGCGGTCCGTCCCTGGTGGGATTCCGGATTGTTCAGGGAGCGATGGCAGGGTTGATGATCCCGCAGGTGCTCGCCTACGTCCAGGTGCTCTACCCGGCAGAAAAGCGTGCGCCCTTATACGCCGCCATCGGCTCGATGAGCGTTCTGGGCACCGTGGTCGGCCAGCTTCTGGGCGGCTGGCTGGTCACGGCCAACGCGTTTGGACTGGGCTGGCGGAACATTTTCCTGATCAATATTCCGGTTGGTTTGCTCGCACTGGCTGTCGCGTTCATTTGCCTTCCGCGGTCGGTTGACGCGAAGCGGGATCGCCTGGATGTTGCCGGGGCAGTGCTCTCGGGCGGCGCAATCTTCATCCTCGTTTTCGCGCTGACCACAGGACACCTGAACCGGTGGGCCTGGTGGATCTGGGTACTGATGGCCGCGGCGGGCCTGCTCTTCGCGTGCTTCCTCGTGCACGAGCGCCGGCTGACCCGATTGGACCGGGCACCGCTCGTCTCAAGCCGGCTGATCGGGGTGAGGCCGTTCTCGGCATCGGCCCTAGTGCAGCTGCTCTTTGCCTTTGGCTCGGGCAGTTACGCGATGGTGCTTGCCTTCTACCTCCAGCAGGTAGTGGGGCTAAGTCCTCTGGCATTTGGGTTGGTTCTGCTACCGATCAGTGTTGGCGCGATGGCCGGTTCGGCGGTCGCGGTGCCGCTGAGCAAGCGCTTCGGAATCGGGTTGATCGTCACGGGCGGCCTCGTTCAAGCACTCGCGTGGGCGTGGGTCAGACTCGCCATAGAGGCCGGCTCCCCCCTGGATCCCTGGACCCTCGTACCGCCCCTGACGCTGGCCGGCATCGGACTCATTTGTGTGGCCATGCCCCTCGTTGACATCGCCCTGCGCGAGGTGGCCCCGGACCTGGCCGGTGCCGCATCCGGAGTGCTCAACACTATTCAACAAACCGGGTCCGCCCTGGGAATAGCCGCAGCCGGCGGCCTTTACTTCGCGATCCAGGAAGCTTCCGGCCCGCGCGTCGCCGAAATGGGTGCGCTCTGCGTCCCGGTGGCCTGTTTCGTGCTGACTTCCTGCGCCGGCCTCTGGCTCGGGAAGACATGCCGAGGGCTCCCAGCCCGCACGCAGGATTCCACACCGGGCGTGGCAGCAGGCTGGTTCCTGGACGAGAACGGCGACGAGATGGCCATGCACCACAAGGACGTCGTTTGACCCTTCAATCTGATCAACCTGACGGGCTATGCGGGGTACGCGGCACCGGTGAAGGTCACGCGGATGGAGTACAGGTCTCCGGCCGAATTCGTAATGAACAGATTGTTGCGGCGCTGCCCGCCAAAGACCAAGTTCGAACAGGCTTCGGGGAGCAGCAACTTGCCGAGCAGCGTGCCGTCCGGGTGGAAGCAATGCAGGCCGTCCTGGGCGGCAGCCCACACCCGGCCGGCGTGGTCCAGGCGGATGCCATCGAACCAGCCGGAGGCAAAAACATCACCTGCCACGAGGGTGTGGTCCGATGCCACGTCGAATCGTCGGATCTGTCGTCGTCGGCTGTCCACGATGTAGAGCTGACGCTCATCGGCGGAGAAAGCCAATCCGTTGGGGCGTTCGAAGTCGTCGGCAACGATCCGCAGGTCGCCGGTTTTCGGATCGATCCGGTAGACGTGGTCAGCGCCGATCTCGGATTCGGCGCGGTGGCCTTCGTAGGCATCACTGATCCCGTAGCGGGGTTCAGTGAACCAAATCGAGCCGTCGCTGCGGGCCACGATGTCGTTGGGGCTGTTGAGCCGCTTGCCGTCGTAGAGGTCAGCGAGCACGGTGATGGAGCCGTCGTGTTCGGTGCGGGTCACCCGGCGGCTTCCCTGCTCGCAGGTCAGGAGCCGGCCCTGACGGTCGACGGTGTTGCCGTTGGCATAGCCGGAAGCGTGCCGGAACACGCCGACCTGGCCTATCGTTTCGTCCCAACGAAGCATCCGGTCATTCGGGATGTCGCTCCACACCAGGTAGCGGCCGGCCGGAAAGTATGCCGGCCCTTCCGTCTTGCGGCTGCCCCGGTGGAGCACCTCAACATATTCGTCGCCGCCGCAATCGGCGAAACGGTCATCGAAGGACTCGAACTGCGCCTTGATCATGCCGGCCTTCCGTAGGTTTCCATAGGCACGCTAACAGGCCGGTTCACTGCAGGAACACTACCTTGATCACTGCCGCCGTTCCCGCAGCCCACAGCATGGAAGTGAGCGTTCCGATGATGAACCGCTCCGCAGCCACGGGGGTCTCTTTCAATTCGGCGAACCTGCCCAGGCCCTTGATGGCAACGATGTAGGCAATGGCCACCGGCTGTCCGGTCAGGATGGCCACGCAGACGCCCAACCGTTCCAGGACTCCGATGATTGCCCCACCCCGCAGGATCCGCTGGGCCGGCAGCGGCGGCGCCACCTGAGGAACGCCCGACGGCGGCTGGCCGCCACCCGTGGTCAGCTCGCCGTCGACGGTTTGCCCGCCTTTGTGATGATCCGTACCGGCCCGCGGGGCTTCCGAAACGGTGTCTACCGTGACGTCGGCTGAGGGGTCCTGGGCTGATGCGTCCTGGTCCGACTTGGTGGCCGCGTCCGCTTTGTCGTCAATGGTCCTGGCGAGCCGGAACACCAGTGCGGTCACAGGCCATCCTGCGAATCCGGCCACCAACAGGGCAACTGCGATCCAGAGTGCGTTCACCGGTCTCCTTCAATCTGGGAATGGGCGTGGTCCAGGAGCATCGCCGCGGCTGGCCTGGCGGCCCATTCCTCAAGCCAGCCGGACCTGAGCACAGCACGGCTCACCGACTGCTCCGTGATTCCCAGTTCCTGGGCCACGCGTTTCTGGCTGCCGTGCTTTCCATCGCCGCCCTGGAGCGCGCGCAACCGGTCCACCACCCGCCACTGGGCTGGTGTGCGTTGCTGCACCACCCGTCCGATCAGGCGAAGCACCGCCTGGGCATTTGCACTGGTCATGGCTCCCTCCTTGGCGTGGGGAGGCATCTCCCGTCCACGGCCAATACTGCCGGACACCACCGACAATGGCACCTGACCAGCCGAGCCCTTGGCGAGTTCCACGGCCTTTCGCGCCGCCACAAAGCCGCTCCCGGAACCTTCCCGGGGGCTTCCGCCCGGGGTGAGCTGTACGGCCCCGATCCCGATCCCGACGTACCAGTGCCCGCTCCGGAGTGCGTACAAGGCGATCTCCACTACGTCCTCGGCATGTTCCACCACACCCTGGAGTTCATCACCCACGGACCGTTCGAAGGGCGCCGGTGTGAGGCTGCGCAGTGCGGCGATCAGATCGGGAACACGGTCGACGTCGGCAGTGCTGCCTCGCTGGTCGATGGTCAGTACGTACATGCCCTAACCGTACGCAGGTGATCACTAATAATCAATCAAAAATAGCTGATTATTAAATATCAGCCAATAAAGGCTGATTATCGAGAATCACCTGATATGATCAGGCGCTGTCGTGGCCTGCCGGGATCCGCTCCAGGCGATCCACCCACCGGCGCCTGCCATCAGTACGGCCCCGGCGGCCTGGGACGGCAGGCTGCTTCCCGTAGTTGCCTGCCCCAGGACAACGCCCAGGACGTAGAACACCACAGCGCCGGCCGCCCAGAGGGCCCCGGCCCAGCGCGGCAGCACGTGGGAACGCCATACCGCGATCCCCAGCAGCACCGTACCAACGAATGCGAGCAGCAGGCCCAGCAGGAACGCGCCGGTCATGGACGCCGGGAATTCCAACTGCATCACGTCCTGGTTTCCGCCCAGGTATGCCTTTCCGATCGCGGGGGTGGCGAACGTGGAAATCACCGCCGGCACAAGCAGCAAAGCCGTGCCGGCAACAGCTGTGACCATCGAGGCGATTGCCAGGCGCCCCGTCCTGCTGTTGGCCATGGAACAGCCCAAAGCAAAGAAACCGAACAGGGCCAGGATGGTGCCTGCGGTACTGCCGAAAAGATGGCTGATCTGGTACGCATCGGAGCTGACAAAACGGGCCCACGCCTCCGGGTCCTTCGCCTGGTCCGGCTGCGGGTCCAGCGTGGACCAGGCGGTGACAAGCCACGAGACAGGCAGCGCCCACAACCCGGCCCTGATCCAGCGGCTGATGCTCTTTGAATGGACGGCGAACGTGGCCATGTTTCATGGTAGATCCGGGACATCCGTCCAGCCAGGCGTCCGCAGGAGTCAGCCGAACAGGTTCACCGGCTTCACGATGTCGGCATAGATCAGTAGCAGACTCATTCCCATCAGCAACGTGGCCACCACGTAAGTCACGGGAAGCAGTTTGGCGATGTCGAAAGCGCCCGGATCCGGTTTGCCGAACAGCTTGGCCACCCGTCGCCGCGCCCCCTCGTACAGCGCTCCGGCCACATGGCCGCCGTCGAGCGGAAGCAGCGGGATCAGGTTGAAGACCGCAAGCGCAAAGTTCAAGCCGGCGAGCAGCCCTATCAGGGCGCCAATCCTGGACTGGATCGGAACTTCCTCCATGGCCGCCACTTCACCGGCCACGCGCCCCACGCCCACCACGCTGATGGGGCCGTTGGGGTCGCGCTCTTCCTCGCTGAAGGCCGCCTTGGCAACGCCCACCACCCGGGCGGGCAGATTGAAGACGACGCCGGCCACTTGCTTGATGTTTTCGCCCGCCATGGGCAGGACGGACGACGCCGGCTGGGGAACCAGTTCGGTCTGCGCGCCGATGCCCAGGAAGCCGACGTCCTGGTACAGGAGGGTGCCGGCGTCGTCCTTTGCCTGGCGTCCGTCCACGCCGACGACGGGGCGGGCGGAGAGCACCGGCGTCACCGTGGTGGTGACGGGCGCGCCGTCGCGCTCCACAGTGATGCTGACTTCCCTGCCCGCGGAGGCCCGGATCCATTCGGTCAGCTCGTCCCAGCCGGTGACAGCGTTCCCGTCAAAGGAGGTGACCACGTCGTTGGGCAGGAGCCCGGCGGCGGCGGCGGGGGTCAGCTGGCAGTCCGGGGAATCAGGATCAACGGTCTCGCCGGCCGCCACCTGGCATTTGGAGACGTCGGCGATGGTGGTGGTGGCCGTGGCCATGCCGAAGCCCATCAGCAGGACGGCGGTCAGGACCACGCCGATCAGCAGGTTCATGGCCGGCCCGCCCAGCATCACGATGATTTTCTTCCACACCGGCAGCCGGTAGAACACCCGGTTTGCGTCCTCCGGGCCCACTTCCTCGTGTGCCATGGACCGGGCTTCCGTGGCCAGGGTCTGGAACATGCCGGTGCTGGAGGGGCGGACGGTTCCGTCGTCCTTGTTGGGCGGATACATGCCGATCATGGACACGTAGCCACCCAGCGGGATCGCTTTCACGCCGTATTCAGTTTCGCCCTTCCGCTTGGACCACAGGGTGGGGCCGAAGCCGATCATGTACTTGGTGACGCGCACCTTGAACAGCTTGGCGGGCACCAGGTGCCCCACTTCGTGCAGCGCAATGGACGCGGCAATGCCGATCGCCACAAAGACGACGCCGAGGATAAAGAGGAGAACGGGGCTCATGCGTGGATCTGCTGCTTCCTAGAGACTGCTGACTGCTAAACGTTCGTGGGCACGCGTGCGTGCCCAGTCTTCAGCATCCAGTACCGACTCCAGCGTCAGCACGGAGGATCCTGAATGTTCGCTGAGGACAGCATCGATGGTGTCCACGATTTCGGTGAAGCGGATGCGTCCCGAGTGGAACGCCATGACTGCTTCCTCGTTTGCCGCATTAAAGACGGCGGGAAAAGTACTCCCCTGCTTGGCGGCGTCCTTGGCCAGGTCCACGGCCGGGAAAGCGACGGTGTCCAGCGGTTCGAACGTCCAGCTGGTGGCTTTGGTCCAGTCGCACGGGGAGGCCGCCTTGGGGACCCTGTCCGGCCAGCCCAGCCCTAACGCAATGGGGAGGCGCATGTCCGGCGGGGACGCCTGGGCGATGACGGACCCGTCGATGAACTGGACCATGGAGTGGACCACCGACTGCGGGTGGACCACAACGTCGATCCGGTCCAGCGGCACGTCGAAGAGCAGATGGGCCTCGATGAGCTCAAGGCCCTTGTTGACCAGCGTGGCCGAGTTGGTGGTGACCATCAGCCCCATGTCCCACGTGGGGTGCGCCAGGGCCTCTTTCGGCGTCACGTCGTGGAGCTGTTCCCTTGTCCGGCCGCGGAACGGCCCTCCGGACGCCGTCAGGATGAGCTTCTCAACCTCGGCCGCGGAGCCTGAGCGCAGGCACTGCGCGATCGCTGAGTGCTCGGAATCCACCGGCACGATCTGCCCCTCGCGGGCGGCAGCCTTGACGAGCGCTCCGCCTACGATCAGCGATTCCTTGTTGGCCAGCGCCAGCGTTGCACCTGACTTCAGGGCGGCGAGGGTCGGGGCGAGCCCGATGGAGCCGGTAATGCCGTTGAGCACCACGTCCGCTTCTACTGCGGCGATGCGGGCCGAGGCGTCCAGGCCGGCGATGATTTCGGGCCGGTAGTCCTGCCGCCCGGCGAGGCGGGCAGCCTCGGAGATCAGGTCCCGCAGCTGCCGCGGATCCCCCGCGGCGATGCCCACAGCGGCGGCACCGGTGTGGACGGCCTGGCTGGCCAGGAGCTGCAGGTTCCTTCCGCCGGCGCTGAGCGCCACTACCTCAAAAAGGTGCGGGGCGCCGTCGACGACGTCAATCGCCTGGGTGCCGATGGAACCGGTGGATCCGAGGATGACGATTCTGCGAGGCTGCATTGGTTAAGTATCCCGCACCCGGGCCCGCACCTGGCCCGCGGTCCGGTCAGCCCGCCGCCAGCTCGATGAAACCCTTGGCCAGCGTGGACACGGCTCCGATGTAGGCGATGGCCACAACGATCCGCCGCACGGCAGCCGGTTTGACCTTGCCGGACAGCAGATCGCCCGCGATGATTCCCGCCACCATGGCGGCCAGGATACTGAGCCATTGCCAGCCATCCAAGCCGGGAACATGTCCACCGGATAGTACGTACTTGATCACCAGGGAAGACAGTCCGGTGGTCACGAAATAGGGCTGGAGGGTGGCGCCGAAACTCTTCTGCTCCCACCGCGTGGCAATGGCGTACGCGGTGATGGCCGGCCCGCCGACGCCCGCTGCCGCGTTCATCAGTCCGCTGGTGAAGCCGAGGGAGACCATGGGAACGGGGCCGCTGGCACGCCATGAGCTGCGGGTCAGCCGCTGCGAAGCCAACAGGGCGATGATGAGGAGGATGCCGATGCAGATCTCCAGCGGCGCTTCGGCCACGTTGCTGGCCAACCACGCACCCGGCAATACCCCTGCGAGGGCCGCGAGCGCCAGTCCGAAGTAGCGCTTCCACTCCACATGCCGCCAGACCCTGGAGAGGATCAGGAGGGATGAGGCTGCGCCGCACAGGTTGATGATCATAACGCCGTCGAAGGGGCCGAGCAGCACCACCAGGACGGGAGAGACGAGAAGGCCGAATCCGAGGCCGGCCAGCCGCTGGGCCAGTGCCCCTGCAACAACGGCAATGAGCACCAATGCAAACACCATCCGATCCTAGTGGGCGGACAGCGACGCCGGGCGTAACGTGGACTGCGTGGACTGGGTTTCCTGGTTCGATGCGCCGGAGTACGGATTCGCCCGGCAGGTGCTGCAGCGAGGTGTGGCGGCACTGTTCTTCGTTGCGTTCCTGTCCTCCCTGAACCAGTTCCCTGCGCTGCTGGGCGAACGTGGCCTGCTGCCGGTTCCGGACTATCTGGAAGGGTTCAGCGCGCGCCGGCGGCCCACGCTGTTCCGTTGGCGCTATTCGGACCGGCTGCTGCGTGGTGTCTGCCTCACCGGACTGGCAATTTCCGCCCTCCTGGTGGCCGGCATCCCCCAGCTTGGGCCACCGTGGGTTCCGCTGATCGCCTTTCTGGCCCTGTGGCTGCTTTACATGTCGATCGTCAACGTGGGGCAGACGTTTTATGGCTTCGGCTGGGAAATGCTGCTGTTGGAGGCCGGGTTCACGGTGGCCTTCCTTGGCTCGGACCAGACGGAGCCGCCGCGCACCATCCTGATCCTGATGGCCTGGCTCGTGTTCCGGCTGGAGTTCGGCGCCGGGATGATCAAGATCCGCGGCGGCCGGGAGTGGCGTGACCTGACCGCTCTCTACTATCACCATGAAACGCAGCCGATGCCGGGGCCGCTGAGCCGCCAGGCCCATCTCCTGCCCAAACCCTTCCACCGGCTGGAGGTCCTGGGGAACCATTTCGCCCAGCTCGTGGTGCCGTTCTTCCTCTTCGCACCGCAGCCCCTGGCAAGCGCCGCCGCCGGAATCATCATCTTCACCCAGCTGTGGCTGGTGGCCAGCGGCAACTTCGCGTGGCTGAACTGGATGGCCATTGTGCTGGCCTTCGCCGCGGTCAGCGACCCCGTGGCCCACGCCGTCTTGCCGTTCCTGCCGCTGGACGGGCATCCTGAGGCAGGCAGCCGCGGCAATCCCCCGTACTGGCTTGCCATCACCCTGGTGGCCACAATGCTGCTGGTAGTCCTGAGCTACTGGCCCGTGCGCAACCTGCTCTCCAAGGGGCAGCTGATGAATGCCAGCTTCAACCGCTGGCAGCTGGTCAACACGTACGGCGCGTTTGGCACCGTGACCAAGCACCGCGTCGAGATCGTCGTGGACGGCACCCTGGACGAAGAACCTGAGGACTCAGCAGACTGGCGCGAATATGCGTTTAAGGGCAAACCCGGAGATCTCCGCCGGCTGCCCCGCCAGTGGGCGCCCTACCACCTGCGGCTGGACTGGCTGATGTGGTTCCTGCCGTTGCGAACCGTCCACGAGGAGTGGTTTTACGCGTTCCTCACGAAACTGCTGGAGGCGGACCAGCGGACGCTGCGGCTACTCCTCGCCGACCCGTTCGACGGCGATCCGCCGCGCTGGGTGCGTGTCACCAGCTACCTGTACCGTTTCGCCACCAGGGCTGAGTTCCGGGAGACGGGCGAGCGCTGGGTCCGGATGCCGCTCTATGAGGCCATCCCACCGCTTTCGCTCGGCGGTTCCCGGAGGCGCCGGCGGTGATTCCGGCCGTGGCGATTCCCGCTCCGGTGGCCCTAGGAGTTGATGCCTGCCCGGCGGATGGTGGCCTCCGCGTGCTTGAGGATGGGGCCGTCGATCATTTTGCCGCCGTGCTGGAACACGCCGGATCCGGCAACAGCCGCGACCCGAAGCAGTTCTGTGGCGGCGGCGACGTCGGCCTCGGACGGGGCGTAGGCGCCCCGTACAACGGCCGCCTGCGTGGGATGGATGCAGGCTTTGGAGCCGAATCCTGACGCTGCGGCATCCGCGGCCTCCAGAGCCAGCCCGTCAAGGTCCGGGATGTTGACGTACACGGCATCCACGGCTTCTTTCCCGAAAGCCCGGGCGGCGAGCAGCACCGCGGACCGGGCATGCAGCGCCACGGCGCGGTAGCCGCCGTCGTCCGCTCTGCTGGACGTACCGCTAAGGGAAGCCAGGAGGTCCTCGGCGCCCCACATCAGTGCCACCACGTTGGGGGCAGCCGCGATGGCGGGCGCGTTCAGGACCCCGACGGCGGTCTCGCACAGGGCGATGACGTGGTAGTCCGCCAGGGCTTCGAGCTGGGCCGCACTCTCAGCCTTGGCCAGCATCACAGTGCGGTACGGCGTGTGGGCCAGGCAGTGCAGGTCCTTCTCGAACTCGTCGGTGCCGGCCGGGTTGATCCTGATGATGGTGCGGCTGGGATCAAGTTCGGGCCCGTCCCCGGCAGCGCCCAGCTGGGCCAGGATGGCGCCGCGCGCCCGTTGCTTGTCCGCAGGTGCCACGGCGTCCTCGAGGTCCACGATGACGGCGTCGGCGCGTTGGGCGGCCTTGGGGAAGCGCTCCGGACGGTCGGCAGGGCAGAAGAGCAGGGCGGGACCCATCACAAATGTCATACGGACATTGTCCTCTTTTCGGGGCCCGGCAGGCTCCCCTTTTCAGCTCCCGCCGCAGGCTGCACCTGTTGTCCAGAGGACTGCGCCATATGGGCGGCCCGGGTCCACATCAGGCAGCTCCGTGTGGCCAGCGCCACCACGGTGCCGTCCTGGTTCCGGCCGGTGTGCTGCATGGTCACAATCCCCTGGCCGGGACGCGATCCCGAGAGCCGCTTGCCGGTGATCACCGTCTCGGTGTAGAGCGTGTCCCCGTGGTAAAGCGGGTGCGGGAAGGAGACGTCCGTCAGGCCCAGCTGCGCGATGATGGTGCCCTGGGTGAGCTGGGAGACTGACTGCCCCACCAGGGTGGACAGCGTGAACATGGAGTTCACCAGCCGCTGGCCGAACGGCTGCCCTGCGCTCCAGGCGGCATCCAGGTGCAAGGCCTGGGTGTTCATGGTGAGCGTGGTGAACAGGACGTTGTCCGCCTCGGTTACGGTGCGGCCGGGCCGGTGCGCGTAGACAACGCCTTCTTCGAGTTCGTCAAAGTACAGGCCGCGCTGCTCGATGACCCGGGGGGCGGGGGTGGTTTCGCCCGGACTGTCGGGGGTTGAGCCTGCCGAAGCCCCGCTCATACGGTGAGCTCCTGATCCTCTTCGAACAGCTCGGCGCCGGTGGCGGCCGCCACATCTTCCACGGAGACGTTGGGGGCCAGTTCGCGGAGAACCAACCGGGAACGCCCGCCTTCCGTGACGACGTCGATCACGGCGAGATCGGTGATAATCCGGTCCACGCAGGCCTTGCCGGTCAGTGGCAGCGAGCAGTGCTCCACGATCTTGGGGTTGCCGTTGCGGTCCACGTGTTCCATCATCACGATCACCTTCTTGGCGCCGAAGACCAGGTCCATGGCCCCGCCCATGCCTTTGACCATCTTGCCCGGGATCATCCAGTTGGCCAGGTCCCCGTTCTGCGCCACTTCCATGGCGCCGAGCACTGCCACGTCCACGTGCCCGCCGCGGATCATGCCGAACGACGAGGCGGAGTCGAAGAACGCGGCCCCCTTGTTAACGGTGACTGTTTCCTTGCCGGCGTTGATGAGGTCCGGATCCACCGCGTCCTCGCTGGGGTACGGTCCCACGCCCAGGATCCCGTTCTCCGAGTGGAGCACCACCTCGACGCCCGCCGGGATGTAGTTGGGAATGAGCGTGGGCATGCCGATGCCGAGGTTGACGTACTGCCCGTTGCTGAGCTCCCGGGCCACCCGGGCGGCCAGTTCGTTGCGCGTCCACCCTTTGGCCTCCGGGTTGGTGCCTTCCGGATGGCCGACGGTGGCACGCCGGTATTCGGGCCGTACGGCTTCGGGGCGGGGAGGCGCTCCCTGCGTGCTGCTGGACTCCATGGCTACGCTCCTGCCTGTTCGGTGGCGCTTTCGGTTCCGGCGGCCCGGGCAAGGGCGACGGTCCGCTTCTCGATCCGCTTCTCACCGGCGGGCACCACCACCACCCGCTGGACAAAGATGCCGGGTGTGTGGACGTGTTCGGGGTCCAGCTCCCCCGGTTCCACCAGCTCCTCCACCTCGGCGATGGTGATTCTTCCCGCCATGGCGCAGAGCGGGTTGAAGTTCATGGCGGTGGCGTGGAAAACCAGGTTGCCGTGACGGTCACCCTTCCAGGCGTGGACCAGCCCGAAGTCGGGTGTCAGGGATTCCTCCAGGACGTAGTCCACATCGTGGAAAGTCCGCACTTCCTTGGGGGAAGAGGCGATGGCGATGCCGCCGTCGGCGTCGTACTTCTGCGGCAGGCCGCCGTCGGACACTTGTGTGCCCACCCCGGCCTTGGTATAGAAAGCGGGGATCCCGGCGCCGCCGGCCCGGAGCTTTTCCGCCAGCGTCCCCTGCGGGGTGAGGACCACCTCAAGCTCACCGGACAGGTACTGGCGCGCGAACTCCTTGTTCTCGCCGACGTAGGAACTGACAGTCCGCCGGATCCTGCCGTCACGGAGCAGGACGCCCAGCCCCCAGTCGTCCACGCCGCAGTTGTTGCTGACGGTTTCGAGGTCCTTCGTGCCGTGCCGGTGCAGGGCATCGATCAAGGCCACCGGGATTCCGCAGAGGCCGAACCCTCCCACAGCGAGCGACGCGCCGTCGGGAATGTCCGCAATGGCTTCCTCGGCGCTGGCAACAACCTTGTTGATCATCGTTGGTCCTTTCAAGGGTCTCGACAGGCACGACCACCGCGTGGCATTCCCGACCAGCGGGCTTGTTACAGTCCGAGTTCGCGGGCGATCAGCATCAGCTGGACCTCCGTGGTGCCCTCACCGACTTCAAGGATCTTGGAGTCGCGGTAGTGGCGTGCCACGGTGAATTCGTTGATGAAGCCATAGCCGCCGAATACCTGGGTGGCATCCCGCGCGTTGTCCATGGCCGCCTCGCCTGCGACCATCTTAGCGATGGCCGCCTGGGTCTTGAACGGCTTCCCCGCCAGCATCCTCGACGCGGCGTCGTAGTACGCCAGGCGGGCCGTATGGGCCCGGGCCTGCATGCGGGCGATCTTGAACGAGATGGCCTGGTACTTGCCGATGTGGTGGCCGAACGCGCTGCGTTCCTTGGCGTACTTCACCGACAGGTCAACACAGCCCTGCGCCGCGCCGGTCGCCAGCGCGGCGATGGCAATCCGGCCTTCGTCCAGGATGGAGAGGAAGTTCGCATAGCCCCGGCCCTCCTCGCCGAGCAGGTTCGCTTCCGGAACCCGGACGTCCTTGAGCGTCAGCGGATGCGTGTCCGAGGCGTTCCAGCCCACCTTGTTGTAGGCCTTCTCCGCCCTGAAACCCGCAGTGTTGGTGGGCACCAGGATGGTGGAAATCTGCTTCTTGAGGCTGCCATCCTTGCGTTCCTTCTGACCCGTCACCGCGGTGACCGTGACCAGGCGCGTGATGTCGGTCCCGGAGTTGGTGATGAATTCCTTGTTGCCGTTGATCACCCAGTCGCCGTTCTCACGATGGGCGTGGGTTTTGGTCCCGCCGGCGTCAGAGCCTGCTTCCGGCTCCGTGAGTCCGAAGCCGGCGAGCGCCTTGCCCGAGGCCAGCAGCGGGAGCCACTCCTCTTTCTGGGCCTCGGTACCGAACCGGTACACCGGCATTGCGCCGAGGGAGACGCCTGCTTCCAGCGTGATGGCCACGGACTGGTCCACCCGGCCCAGCTGTTCGAGAGCGAGTGCCAAAGCGAAGTAGTCCCCGCCCATCCCGCCGTGCTCTTCCGGGAACGGCAGCCCGAACAGGCCCATGTCCGCCATCTGGGACACCACCTCGTACGGGAAGCTGTGCTCCTCATCGTGCTTGGCCGAGACCGGCGCCACCACGTTGTCCGCGAAATCCCGGACGGTGTCGCTGAGGTCCTGGTATTCCTCGCTGAGCTCAAAATCTGCCATGGCTAGGCTCCCTTGCCTGTGTTGTTGGAGTCTTTGTTGGAATCCTTGTTCGACTCCGTGTTGGAATCCTGAAGTGAATCTGCGTCTGAATCGGTGGTTGAAGGGTGGATGGTGGCCAGCACCTGGTCTGCTTTGACTGGCTGGCCGGCCTTGATGCTGATGTGGACCGTGCCGGCCACCTCTGCCACGAGCTGGTGTTCCATCTTCATGGCTTCCACGGAGAGAAGGACCTGGCCGGCTTCCACGGTGTCGCCGTTGCTGACCGCAACGGATACCACCGTGCCGGGCATGGGCGAGCGCACCTCCGGGTCCGCGGTGCCTTCCTCGCGCTCGACGGCGGCGAGAACCCGGACAAGCCGAGACTCCCGCGTCAGCGCCTCCAGCCGGCAGGACCAGCCTCCGTTGCCGAGGAACAGTTCCGCGGGAACTCCTGAGGGCAGGTTGTCAGGGGTGAGGTCGACCGGACCCGCGTCCGCCGGCGCCACCGAGTAGTCCGTGGTTTCGCCGTCCAGGGCAAGGACCAGGCTCCCGCGGCCCGGCAGTCGCAGCGAGGCCGTCCGCCATGGCCCGTCACCGACACAGACCTGGACCGGGCCGGCGGCCACGCGGCCTGTGACACTCACTGTTGCGATGCCGCCGTCGGGCGTTCCCAGGCTGATCCGCCGGGGCGCCGGCGCGCCGATCCGCCAGCCGTTGCTGGCCTGCCACGGACCGGGTGGCGTCCCCGTTCCGTCCTGTTCCCCGCTCACAACGGCGTACAAGGCGGCCGCGACCAGTTCGGCGTCGTCAATCCGCCGGAAGGCGAAGTCCGGCATCTTGCGCTCGATCAGGCCGGTGTCGAGATGCCCGGCGCGGACGTCGTCGTCGTTGATCAGCAGCCTCAGGTACTCAACATTCGTATCGATGCCAAGGGCTGTGTAGCCGGCCAGTGCCGCGTCCAGGGTATCCAGGGCAACGGTGCGGTCCGGGCCCCACGCGATGACTTTGGAGATCATCGGATCGTAGCTGGAGGAGATCTCGAGCCCCTCGAGCAGGGCCGAATCCACTCGGATCATGCCGGCTCCGTGATCGGGCATTTCGTCCAGCAGGAGCACGGTCCCGGTGGACGGCATGAAGTTCCGCTCCGGGATTTCCGCGTAGACGCGGGCTTCGGCGGCGTGCCCGTTGAGTTCGACGTCGGCCTGGCGGACGGTCAATTCCTCACCGGCGGCGATGCGGACCTGCCATTCGACCAGGTCCACGCCGGTGACCATTTCGGTCACCGGGTGCTCCACCTGGAGGCGGGTGTTCATCTCCATAAAGAAGAACTCGTCAGGGGCTTCGTCGGAGACCAGGAATTCCACAGTTCCCGCGCCGCTGTAGTGGACGCTGCGGGCCGCCTGGCAGGCGGCCTCGCCGATCCGGGCCCGGGTGGCCCCGCCGTCGTGTAATGACTCGAGCAGCGGCGATGGCGCTTCCTCAATCACCTTTTGGTGGCGGCGCTGCAGCGAGCACTCCCGCTCCCCCAGATGGATCACGTTGCCGTGGTTGTCCGCCAGGACCTGGACCTCGATGTGCCGCGGCGTGCGGACCAGCCGTTCTAGGAAAAGGGTGTCATCGCCGAAGGCGCTCGCGGCGACGCGGCGGGCGGTGGCCAGCGTGGCTTCGAGGTCCTCGTGGCGCTCCACGATGTGCATGCCCTTGCCGCCGCCGCCCGCTGACGGTTTGATGAGCAGCGGGAACCCGACGGCGGGCGCGGCCTTCATAAGTTGCGCGTCAGTCATGCCCGGTTCGGCGATGCCCGGCACTACGGGGACTCCGTAGCCGGCCACGTGGTTCTTGGACCGGATCTTGTCGCCCATGACGTTCAGGGACTCAACGCCGGGGCCGATGAAGGTGATGCCGGCGGCTTCGAGGGCGCGGGCAAAATCGACGTTCTCGCTGAGGAAGCCGTAGCCGGGGTGGACGGCCTCGGCGCCGGTGTCGCGGCAGGCCTGGAGGATCGCCTCGATCTTCAGGTAGCTTTCTCCTGCGGCGGCAGGGCCGATCCGCACGGCGGTGTCAGCCTCGCGTACGTGCCGGGCCCCGGCGTCGGCGTCGCTGTAGACGGCTACGGAGCGGATGCCCAGGGCACGCAGGGTGCGGATGACGCGGCAGGCGATCTCCCCGCGGTTGGCGACCAGCACGGTGTTGAACAGCGGCTGCTGCCGGGTTGCGGAAGGAACGGCGGGTAAGGAAACGGTCATGGCTGGCTCACATCCGGAAAAGGCCGAAGGAGGTCTCCGGCAGCGGGGTGCGGGAGACGACGTCGAGCGCCAGTCCCAGGACGGTGCGGGTATCCGCGGGGTCGATCACGCCGTCGTCCCAGAGGCGGGCGGTGGAATAGTACGGGCTGCCCTGGTCCTCGTATTGCTGTTTGATCGGGGCCTTGAAGGCTTCCTCGTCCTCTGTGGACCATTCCTCGCCCCGGGCCTCGTACTGGTCACGCTTGACGGTTGCGAGAACCCCGGAGGCTTGGTTCCCTCCCATCACCGAAATCCGGCTTGCCGGCCACATCCACAGGAAGCGCGGCGAGTACGCCCGCCCGCACATGGAGTAGTTGCCGGCGCCGAAGGACCCGCCGATGACGACGGTCAGCTTGGGCACCCGGGCGGTGGCGACGGCGGTGACCATCTTGGCGCCGTTTTTGGCGATGCCACCCTGCTCGGAATCCCTGCCCACCATGAACCCGGAAATGTTCTGCAGGAAAATAAGCGGAATGCCGCGCTGGTCGCAGAGTTCGATGAAGTGCGCGCCCTTGAGCGAGGACTCGCTGAAGAGCACGCCGTTGTTGGCCAGGATCCCCATCGGGTGCCCGTGCAGCCTGGCAAAACCTGTGACCAGGGTGGTGCCGTACTCCTTCTTGAACTCGTGGAACCTGCTGCCGTCCACCAGCCGGGCAATGACCTCGTGGACGTCGTACTGCGCGTTGACGTCCGTGGGGACGGAGCCGTACAACTCCGCCGGATCCGCGACGGGCTCGACGACGGTGTCCACATCCCAGGCAGGGGCAGCCGGCCTCGGCAGGGTGGAGACGATGTCCCGGACGATCTGCAGGGCATGCTCATCGTTCTCCGCCAGGTGGTCGGTAACGCCGGAGATTTTCGAGTGCACGTCACCGCCGCCCAGTTCCTCCGCGGTCACGATCTCCCCGATGGCAGCCTTCACCAGCGGCGGACCGCCCAGGAAGATGGTGCCCTGGTTCCGCACGATCACCGTCTCATCGCTCATCGCCGGAACGTAAGCCCCACCTGCCGTGCAGGAGCCCATCACCGAGGCGATCTGCGGGATCTTCGCGGCAGACATCTTCGCCTGGTTGAAGAAAATACGGCCGAAGTGTTCCTTGTCAGGAAAGACTTCGTCCTGCTTCGGCAGGAACGCCCCGCCCGAATCCACCAGATAGATGCACGGCAGCCGGTTCTCCAGCGCTATCTCCTGGGCGCGGAGGTGCTTCTTCACGGTCATCGGGTAGTAGGTGCCGCCCTTGACGGTGGCGTCGTTGGAGATCACCAGCACCTGGCGGCCGTGGACCAGGCCGATGCCGGCAATAACCCCGGCTCCCGGCGAGTCGTTGTTGTACATGCCGTTGGCTGCCAGCGGCGCGATCTCCAGGAACGGGCTGCCATCATCCAGCAGCCGGTCAATGCGCTCCCGGGGCAGCAGCTTCCCGCGCCCCACATGGCGCTCCCGCGACTTCTCCGGCCCGCCCAACGCGGCCTCAGCCAGCCTGGTCCGGAGCTCGGCGGCCAGCGCGAGCTGGGCAGCGTTGTTTGCAGCAAACGCATCACTTGCGGCATCAAGCCGGCTGGCGAGGGTCTCCATCGACTGTGTCCGTTCCTCATCTTTTGAAAGCCACCATGGCTCCGGCGAGAGCCGGAAAAGCCAGCTCGGTTAATGCTTTATAACTGGAATTCAGGTTAGTCTTTATTAACTGTGATGTCCAACACAACAGGACATTGTTAGAATCGGCTGTTCCTAGGAGGAAAAGCGTGCCCACCACCCGACCGGTCAAGCCGTCCGCACCGGCTTTGGCAGCCCAGCCGGATTCAGCAGCACAGCCCGATTCAGCTACGCGGGCCGCGCCGGCAACGCAGTCCGTTGCCGGAACACCCCGCAGCCAGGCGAAGGAGAACCGCCGCCAGGCTCTGCTTACTGCCGCCGCGGCGCTCTTCGCCCTGCACGGATTCAACCGGGTATCGCTGGAAGACCTGGGCGCGGCAGCGGGTGTCAGCGGCCCGGCCGTCTATCGCCACTTCCAGGGCAAGCAGGCGGTGCTGGGAGACCTGCTGCTTACCGTCAGCCGCGAGCTGCTCGACGGCGGCCGGCGCGTCATTGCCGAGACCACGGACCCGCTCGCAGCGCTCCGCAGGCTGGTGGGGTTCCAAGTGGAGTTTGCCCTTGGCAAGCCCGACGTGATCCGGGTGCAGGACCGGGATTTCAGCAACCTCAGCCAGAAGGACCAGTCCGAGGTGCGGGCACTGCAGCGGAACTATGTGGAGATTTGGGTGGAGGTCCTGGCGCTGCTGCATCCGGGCACCGACGCCGTCGAACTGCGGATGCGGGCCCACGCTACGTTCGGCCTGATCAACTCCACCCCGCACTCGGTGCGGAACCACGGACGCAAGATCGCGCCCAAAACGGCCCGGCCGCTGCTCGAAAGCATGGCGCTGGCGGCACTCACGGTGAACGTTCCCCCGGCCCCCTGACCAGGACACGATTTCAAGAGCGGGCCCTGCAGGTTTCTGGTCATAGGAGCGGCCCTGGCCCGCATTAGCGGTGCTGGGCCGCAGCAGCACCGCTAATGCGGGCCAAGGCCGCACTTACGAATCACGACATGACGCAGGACGTTGCGCAGGCCCAGACCCTGGAGTTTGTCCAGATAAAGCGGGTTCAAACGCCCGAAACCCGGATTATCTGGACAAAAACCCGTGGGTTAGACCATCGTGAGCACCATGCCGGGTTCGGCCAGGATGGCCCCAATATCGGCGAGGAACCGCGAGCCCTGCTCCCCGTCCACCAGGCGATGGTCAAAGGACAGGCTCAGCGTCATGACCTGGCGTAAAGCCACCTCATCCTGGAATTCCCACGGCATTTTCCGCACGGCCCCCATGGCCAGGATGGCAGCCTCGCCGGGGTTCAGGATGGGAGTGCCCGCGTCGATGCCGAAGACCCCGATATTCGTGATGGAGATAGTGCCGCCGGACAGGTCTGCCGGCGCGGTCTTGCCGGCCCGTGCCGTCTCGGTCAGCCCGGTCAGGGCTGCGGAGAGTTCCAGCAGCGACAGGGTATCCGCGTCCTTGATGTTCGGCACGGTGAGCCCGCGCGGAGTCGCGGCGGCGATGCCCAGGTTCACGTAGTTGAACTGCACGATCTCCTGGCTGGCTTCCTCCCACCGCGAATTCAGCGACGGGTTCCGCCGCAGCGCGATCAGCACAGCCTTCGCCACCAGCGTCAGCGGTGTGAGCTTGTAGCCGGAAAAGGCCCGGCTCGTCTTCAGCTTGGCCAGCAGGTCCATGGTGGGCGTGACATCCACTGTGAGGAATTCCGTCGCGTGGGGAGCCGTGAAGGCACTTGCCACCATCGCGGCGGCCGTGAACTTGCGGACACCCTTGATGGGGGTCCTGATTTCCCGCCCACCCTGTGGCGCCAGTCCGGCGCGGGAAACCGAATCGGACACGGCGGAAAGATGGCGTACCGGTGCCGACAATTCGCCGCCGCCAACAAAATTCTGGACATCCTCCCGCGTGATCAGGCCGCCGGCTCCGGTGCCCGCGACCGCGGCCAGCTCGACGCCGAGGTCCTTGGCCAGTTTCCGGACCGGCGGGGTGGAGCGTGGGCGCTCCGCGGCGTCGGTTTCGACAGGCTCAACCACAGGGTTTTCGGGTCTGACAGGCTCGGTTTCGACGAGCTCGGTTTCGACAGGCTCAACCACCGAAGCACGAACAGGCTCAACCGCCGGGGTTGTGAAGGTGCGCGCCCGGCGGGCGGGACGGCCTGAGCTTTCGACGACGGCGCCGTACCCAACCAGGTTCGGCTCGCGTTTCGCGGTACCCGCTGCAGTAGTGGCCGCCCCGGTGGGCGCAGCCCCTGAAGGTGAGGCGCCGCCGTCGTCCGCTACTTCGAAGGAGATGATCGGCTTGCCCACCTCCACGATTGTTCCCGGCTCTTCATGGAGCGCAGTGATCACGCCCGCGAAAGGTGACGGCAGTTCCACTACGGCCTTTGCGGTTTCCACCTCGGCGATGACCTGGTTCAGCGTCACCGTGTCCCCCACTGCCACTTTCCAGCTGAGGATTTCTGATTCCGTGAGGCCTTCGCCGAGGTCCGGGAGCCTGAATTCCTTGATCATGGTGGCGCTCATCCTTCCAACCCGCTGAGGGAGTTCGGGCGTCCGAGGGCGCGGTCCACGCCGTCGAGGATCCGGTCCAGGCCGGGCAGATGGTGCATTTCGAGCTTGGAGTACGGGTAGGGAATATCGAACCCGGTGATACGGACGGGGGCGGTTTCGAGGTGGTAGAAGCACCGCTCGGTAATGCTGGCCGCAACTTCGGCGCCCAGGCCACCGGACTGGCCGGCTTCATGGGTGACCACCAGCCTGCCCGTTTTCCGGACGGATGCTTCAACGGTGGCGTAGTCCACGGGTGCCAGCGAGCGCAGGTCGATGACCTCGATGGAGATGCCTTCGTCGGCGGCTGCGGTTGCTGCGTCCTTGGCCGTCTTCACCAACGGCCCGTAGGCCACAAGCGTCACGTCCGTGCCCTCGGTGACAACGCGGGCGGAGTCCATGGGCAGCGCGGTGCGCGGATCGATGCCCTCATCCACTTCACCCTTGTCGTGGTAGCGGCGCTTGGGCTCGAAGTACAGTACCGGGTCATCGGACAGGATTGCCTGTTGGATCACGGTGTGGGCATCCTGCGGGTTGGAGACGCTGACCACGCGAAGCCCCGAGGTATGTGTGAAGTACGCCTCTGGCGACTCGGAGTGGTGCTCGGGTGAGCCGATACCGCCTCCGAACGGGACGCGGATGGTGATGGGCATCTTCACGGCCCCCTGCGTGCGGTAGTGCAGCTTGGCCACTTGGCTCACGATCTGGTCGAAGGCAGGGTAGATAAAGCCGTCGAACTGGATCTCCACCACCGGGCGGTAACCGCGGTAGGCGAGGCCGACGGCGGTGCCCATGATGGCCGACTCGGCCAGCGGGGTGTCCACCACACGGTGGGTGCCGAAATCCTTCTGGAGGCCGTCGGTCACCCGGAAAACACCGCCGAGGGTACCGATGTCCTCGCCCATGAGGATGACTTTTGGATCGTTTTCGAGGGATTTGCGCAGGCCGGAATTGATGGCGCGGGCAAAGGTCATCTGGGTCATCAGCGTGCACCTTCTTCTGAGGTGGCTCCCGCGGGATCGCCGAAGGAAGCCAGGTAACGGGCGTAGTGGTCCTGCTGCCGGTCCAGCCACGAGTTGGGCTCGCTGTACACGTGCTTGAAGATGTCCATCGGCTCCGGATCCGGCATGCCGATGCAGCCCGATCGGATTTCGCGGGCGACTGACTCCGCCTTGTCGTGAACGTGCTGCTGGACCTGATCCGTGAGGAGTCCTTTGCGTTCCAGCAGGGCCTTGACCCGCAGGATGGGGTCCTTGGCAGCCCAGTCCTCCAGTTCATTGGCGTCACGGTAGCGGGTGGGATCGTCGGCGGTGGTGTGCGGTCCCATGCGGTAGGTGACCGCTTCGATGAAGGTGGGTCCGCCACCGTGCCGGGCACGGTCCAATGCCACGCGCGTGGCTGCCATAACGGCCAGCACATCATTGCCGTCCACCCGGAGGCTCGGAATGCCGAATCCGGCGGCCCGGTCCGCGATCTGAATGTGGGACTGCAACCGCACGGGCTCCGAAATTGCCCAGTGGTTGTTCGAGCAGAAGAAGACCACGGGTGCCTGGAAGCTGGCGGCAAATACCATGGCCTCGTTGACATCGCCTTCGCTGGTGGCACCGTCGCCGAAGTACGTCACCGCCACCGAGTCCGCGCCGTCGTTCTGGATGCCCATGGCGTAACCGGTGGCATGCAGGGTCTGCGCGCCGATGATGATCTGCGGGGTGGCCATATTCACGGAGTACGGATCCCACCCGGAAGAGGCCGTGCCACGCCACACCCGCGTAATGTCCGTCAGGTCCACGCCGCGGCAGTACGCCACGCCGTTTTCCCGGTAGCTGGAGAAGACAAAGTCGTCCACGCGCAGGGCCCTGCCGGAACCGACTTGCGCCGCCTCCTGCCCCAGCAACGGGGGCCAAAGACCGAGCTCGCCCTGACGCTGGAGGGCGGTGGCCTCAACATCGATCCGCCGGATGACCGTCAGGTCCTCGTAGAGGGAACACAATTGCTCATCCCCGATGTCCTTCACCCAAGGGTCAAACTCCGGGTGGCTGATCCGCTCCCCTGCCGGGGTAATCAGCTGGATCAGGTTCCTGTCTGTAGACACGATGGCACGCAACCTTCTCACGTCGTTTGACCGGAGCCTGGGGACTTGTGGTCCCGCCCGCCGCCGGCCGCCCGGGCGCCGTTGCCCCGGATATTTGTGACCCTACTCACAATGCTCAATGGGTACAACCACCGTGGCGAATACTGCGCATAATGCCCTGTTTACACTGCCATCACCGTGCTAACGTTGCGCATTATGCAAGCTTTGGATGGCACAGACACGCGGCTGCTTTCGGCCCTGGCCCGCGACCCCCGGCGGACAGTGGTGGCGTTGGCCCAGAAGCTGGGGCTGTCCCGGAACACCGTGCAGGCGCGCATGGCCCAGCTGGAGAAGAGGCACGTCTTCCTGTCCTTCGAACGGCGTATCAACCCGGCATCCCTGGGCTATCCGCTCATGGCGTTCATTTCCGTCCACGTCCAGCAGCAGAAACTGGGACAGCTGGCCCATGACCTCGCCGGCATTCCGGAAATCCTGGAAGGCTACGGCCTCACCGGCTCCGCTGACCTCCTGCTCCGGGTAGTGGCCCTGGATGCCGAGGACCTCTTCCGGATCAACGGGAAAATCCTGGCGTGCGATGGAGTGGACAGGACGGACACAGCACTGGCCATGAGCGAACTCATCCCGTTCCGCATCCAGCCGCTGCTCGAGCGGGGATCCGGAGACGCTTAGGGCCAGCGCCCCTTATTACCGCCCCGATACCCAGCCCCGGCGGGCTGGGTTATAGGCTGTTCCAAGGTGAATCCATGGGTGCCGTTCAGCGGGTCCCAACAATAAGGCAGTGCCAGTGCGTTGCCGGAAAGGCTCCATCGTGAGCAATCCTCAGGGACCGTACCAGCCGGTCCAGCCGGCGGCCTGGCCCGCGCAACCAACGGGGCGCCCCGCGCAACCAACGGGGCAGCCCGGCAACCCCGGGGAGCATGGCGCGCCACCGCTGCCCGGGAACCCGCCACAGCACGGTGCGCCGGGGCAATACGATGCACCGTCGCAGTTTCGCCCGACCGCGCAGTACGGTGCACCCGGGCAATACTCGTCCGAGGGGCCATTCGGCCTGCCCGGACAAGAGCCCCCGGCGCAAAGCCGCCGGAAGCTGTGGACCATCCTCGGCGTTGTGGGCGGTGTCCTGCTGCTGGCGGTCGTCGGTGTCCTCATCCTGGTCAACATTGTCAACGGAGCAACCAATCATGCCCGGGGCCTGGCTGACAGCTTCACCAAGCTGGTGATTGCCGGCGACAGTTCCAAGGCCTACGACGACTATCTTGACCCCGCCCTCCATGAGCAGCTGACCAAGGAGGACTTCATCGCCGGCATCAAGACCCTGGAGATGGACAGCACCTGCAAGACTGCCTACAACGAAGTCAAGGCAAGCACCGAGAACGGCACCAAGGCGGCCGACGTAGCCGGCCTCATCACCTGCGACGGCGACAAGAAGATCGACCTCGTCTACCGTTTCGAAGGCACCGACGAGCTGAAAATGATCAACATCAAGCTCAAGCCCCAGGCCTAGCGCCGGGAACCAGAGCAGAAAAGAGTCCCCGTGCCGTATGGCCCGGGGACTCTTTTCTGTGGTTCAAGATCCGCTGCGACGATCAGTCAGCCGGATCGGCTTTCAGCGTGTCAGTGGTCCACGGCCTTCTCCGCACCCACACCGGTCAGGGAGCGTACTTCCATCTCGGCCTGCTTGGTCGCGTCCTCGCGCTTCTTGTCCAGCACCGTACCCAGCCAGCCGAGCAGGAACGCCAGCGGGATGGACACAATGCCGGGGTTGCTCAAGGGGAAGAAGGCGAAGTTGGCCCCCGGGATCATGGAGGTCTTCAGGCCGGAAACCACCGGCGAGAAGGCAATCAGGACAATGGCCGAGCCCAGGCCGCCGTACATGCTCCAGACCGCACCCTGGGTGGTGAACCGGCGCCAGAACAGCGAGTAGATGATGGTCGGGAGGTTAGCCGACGCCGCGACTGCGAAGGCGAGCGCCACGAGGAAGGCCACATTCTGGCCGTTGGCGAAGATACCGCCCAGGATGGCCATGACCCCGATGACCACGACGGTGCGCCGCGCCACCTTAACCTCGGTGTCGGCGTCGGCCTTGCCCTTGGAGATGACGCTGGCGTAGATGTCGTGGGCAAAGGAGGCTGCGGCGGTGATGGTCAACCCGGCCACCACGGCGAGTATGGTGGCGAAGGCTACGGCGGAGATAAATCCCAGCAGCAGCGGGCCGCCCAGGTGGAAGGCCAGCAGGGGTGCGGCGGAGTTGACGCCGCCGGGGGCTGACTTGATGGTTTCGGCGCCAACCAGTGCAGCGGCTCCATAACCCAGCACCAGGGTGAACAGGTAGAAGAGGCCGATCAGCCAGATGGACCACACCACGGACTTCCGGGCTTCCTTGGCCGTGGGCACGGTGTAAAAGCGCATCAGGACGTGGGGCAGGGCAGCCGTTCCCAGGACCAGGGCGAGGCCCAGGGACATAAAGTCCAGCTTGGAGGTCTCGGTCTTGCCGTACTGCAGGCCGGGGTTCAGTACAGCCGGGTTGCCGGCGGTATCAACCGCCGCACCAAGAAGGCTGGAGACGTTGAAGCCGTAGATGGCCAGGACCCAGAAGGTCATGACTGCCGCGCCCGCAATCAGCAGGATCGCCTTGATGATCTGGACCCAGGTGGTGCCCTTCATCCCGCCGATCAGGACGTACATGATCATCAGGGCGCCGACGACGATAATCACCAGTGCCTGTCCGCCCCAGTCGCTGATGCCCAGCAGCAGCGAAATGAGGCTGCCGGCTCCGGCCATCTGCGCGAGCAGGTAGAAGAAGCAGACGGCGAGGGTGGAGATGGCCGCCGCGATGCGGACCGGCCGCTGCTTGAGCCGGAAGGAAAGGACATCGGCCATGGTGAACTTTCCGGTGTTCCGGAGGAGTTCGGCCACAAGCAGGAGCGCCACCAGCCAGGCCACCAGGAACCCGATGGAGTACATAAAGCCGTCATAGCCGTTGATGGCGATGGCGCCGGTGATCCCCAGGAAGGATGCGGCCGACAGGTAATCCCCGGCAATGGCCGTTCCGTTCTGGGAACCGGTGAACGAGCGGCCGGCAGCGTAGTAGTCCGCCGCGGTTTTGTTGTTCCGGCTGGCCCGCAGCACAATCACCATGGTGACGGCGACGAACAGCCCGAAGATGCCCATGTTGAGCAGCGTGGTTTCTTTCAGGTCGGCAACGTCTACGGCCGTGGCAATCCCGATCATTTGGTCACTCCGCTCAGGATGTTGCCGTCCTTATCAAACTCATGGCCTTCGATTTCGTTGCGGATCTCCGCCGCGATGGGGTCCAGCTTCCGGTTGGAGTAGCTGACGTACCAGCCGGTGATGGCGAACGTGGAGACGAACTGCAGCAGGCCCAGGATCAGGCCGACGTTGATGTTGCCCCACACTTTGGTGGACATAAACTCGACGGCGTAGTCAGCCAGCAGGACATACGCGAAGTACCACAGCAGGAATGCCACGGCCATAGGGAACACAAAGCTGCGGTGACGTTTGCGCAGTTCCTGGAACCGCTCTGTCGACTGGACCTGTTCGAAGTCCACGGACGCCGCTGCGTCCGGAGTGTGGGCATCGTTACCCATCGTTCCTCCTCATTGAGACTTGCTTGGTTCACACGGGCCAGCCTGCAGGCAGGATGCGGACAATGTGACTGCAATCACTCTGCGGTGCGGCAGGCTTGCATTCCAGAGCCATGGCCGGAACGGTCGCTCAACGGTTACGATGCTGCGACTAACGGCACCCGGCGTTACGCTGGGCACCATGCCGGACTCCCCGCTCCTGACTGCCGCCGCCGTTGCGGTAATCACCCTGGCAATCGCCGTCGTCGTCGGCGTTGGCATCAAGCTGCTCCGGTCCTTCCGTGAGCTGGGCACCGACGCCGAGCGCGCCACGTACAACACCCTCCACGCTGCATCGAGTGCCGGGCAGCATCTGCGTACGGGCCTCAATCCGGCGGGCGCCGCCAAGGCGAGCCGGCAGCTCAGGAACTTGCTGGGCTGTGATGCGCTGGCCATCACCGATACGGCCGGCGTGCTGGCCTGGGACGGTGCCGCCGAGGAACTGAAGCCCCGGTTGATGGAACTGGCTGCGGACGTCCTGATCGGCGGGCGGACGGCGGTGCTCCAGGCGCGGGACCTGGGGACGGGCCATGCCTCCGGAAGCTTCGCCGCCGTCATCGCGCCGGTCCGTGCGGGCTCACGGGTGGTGGGCGTTGTGGCGGCGTTTGCCCCGGCGGCGGGCGCAGGCCTGGTCCGTGCCACCAGCGAAGTGGCGGACTGGGTGGCCGTCCAGGTGGAGCTGGCTGAGCTGGACGCATCCCGGACGCTGCTGATGGAAGCCGAAGTGCGGGCGCTGCGTGCCCAGATCAGTCCGCATTTCATCTACAACTCGCTGAACGCGATCGCGTCGTTCATCAACACGGATCCGGAGCGGGCGCGCGAGCTGGTGGTGGAGTTCGCTGATTTTACGAGGTACTCGTTCCGGCGCCACGGTGACTTCACCACGCTGGCGGAGGAACTGCGCTGCATCGACCGGTACCTGCTGCTGGAGCGCGCCCGTTTCGGTGACCGCGTCCAGGTCAGCCTGCGGATCGCGCCGGAAGTCCTGAGCACCGTCATCCCGTTCCTGAGCCTGCAGCCGCTGGTGGAGAACGCCGTCAGGCATGGCCTGGAGGCCAAGGAAGGGGCGGGCCACATCACCATCACGGCCAATGATTCGGGCGCCTATGCGGAAGTGACAATAGAGGACGACGGCGTGGGGATGGACCCTGCCGAGCTCCAGTCGATGCTGGCCGGGCACCACGACGGCGACCACGTGGGGCTGCGCAACGTGGACGCCCGGCTCCGGCAGGTTTACGGGGACCAGCACGGCCTGGTGATCGAGACGGCCCCGGGCGAGGGAACGCTGATCACCATGCGCGTGCCCAAGTCCCAGCCCGGCCACGACGCCTGAACCCCGGCGGTCTGATCCCCGCCGCCTCCGGCGGCTAATGTAGGACCATGATTAATGTCCTCGTCGCCGACGACGAGTTACCCGCCGTGGAGGAGTTGGCCTATCTCCTGGGAAAGGATGACCGGATCGGGGTCATCCACCGGGCCATTTCGGGCACAGAAGCGTTGCGGGCCCTGAACACCGCAACGGTTGACGTCGTCTTCCTGGATATTCACATGCCCGCCGTGTCCGGCCTTGATGTTGCCCGCGCCATCGCGCGCAGCAGCAAACCGCCGGTGGTGGTGTTTGTCACCGCGGACGAGGACTGCGCCCTGGAGGCGTTCGAGCTTGCCGCCGTGGACTACCTCCTTAAGCCCGTCCGGGCCGAGCGGCTGTCCCGGACGGTGGGACGGATCAGCGAGCTGCTGCGCGACGGCGGCGGCACCGCCCCCGAGATGATCACCGTTGACCAGGGCGGCACCACCAGGATGATCAGGCGCGACGACGTCACATACGTCCAGGCGCAGGGCGACTACGCCCGGCTGCACACCGCGGATGCCAGCTATCTCATCCGGGTTCCGCTGGCAGACCTGGAGCAGCAGTGGGCCGAGGCCGGGTTTATCCGGACGCACCGGTCCTACCTCGTGGCGCTGAAGCATGTGCAGTCCATGAAGCTGACGGCGGACAAACCCAGCGTCTCGGTGGCCGGTGCCGGCCTGCCCATCAGCCGCCGCCACCTTCCCACGGTCAGGGAAAAACTGGAAGCCACCCGGATCCGGCCGCAGGCATGACCCGGGTCCGTGTCACCGCTCCGCGCTCGGCACCCCGGCCGGCCCGGGAGTCGCGCGAGGCGGCGGAGGAATCCGAGGTGGGGCAGGTCTTCGTCCGCTCCCTGATCCGTTCCCAGCTGCGGCTGGCCCTGGTGGTGGCCATCGGCTTTATGCTGATCCTGTCTGCGTTCCCGTTGCTGCTGGCAGCCCTACCGGGACTCGCCGAGACCCCGATCGCGGGGATCCCGTTCGACTGGATCCTGCTCGGTGCAGGCATCTATCCCGTCATCGGCCTCAGCGCTTGGCTGTACATCCGGACCGCCACACGGAACGAGGCCCGCTACCGGGACCTGGCCGGGGACGAGTGACCACCTCATGAATCCCGCAGTTGGTGTGGTGGCGCTTGTTGTTGTTTCGCTGGCAACGGCCGCCATCGGGTTCTACGGTCTGCGGATTTCCCGGACCACCGGCGATTTCTATGTGGCTTCCCGGACCGTCAGGCCATGGTGGAACGCCTCTGCCATCGGCGGGGAGTACCTCTCGGCGGCGAGTTTCCTGGGCGTGGCCGGGCTGATCCTGCTGTCCGGTACCGACGCCCTGTGGTTTCCCGTGGGCTACACCGCCGGCTACCTGATGCTGCTGCTCTTTGTTGCCGCACCGCTGCGCCGCTCCGGCGCCTACACGATCCCGGACTTCACCGAGGCGAGGCTGGATTCACGCGCAGTCCGCCGTGTGACCAGCGTGGTGGTGGTTGTGGTGGGCTGGCTGTACATTGTGCCTCAGCTCCACGGCGCGGCCTTGACCATCCGGATCACCACCGGGCTGCCGGCCTGGGTAGGCTCCGTGGCCGTGGTGGTTGTGGTGTGCCTGACCGTTGTTGCCGGAGGCATGCGCTCCATTACGTTTGTGCAGGCGTTCCAGTTCTGGCTGAAGCTCACCGCCCTTGCCGTGCCCGTCCTGTTCATCGTGTTCACGCTTGCCGGTGACGGGAGCGCCGCCGTGGCCCCCGCCGTCGTGAATCCCACCGGGCTGGCCCCCGCCGGGCCGTACCAGAACATCTCGCTGCTGGTGGCGCTGCTGTTCGGCACGCTGGGACTCCCCCACGTCCTGGTCCGCTTCTACACGAATCCGGACGGACACTCGGCACGGCGGACCACGCTGATCGTGCTCGGGCTGCTCTCCGTTTTTTACCTGTTTCCCACCGCCTACGGGCTGGTGGGGCGGATGTTCGCGCCCGAACTCGCCCGGTCAGGGCAGGCGGACGCGGTGGTTCTCCTGCTGCCGGGGCAGCTGATCGGTGGAACCGCGGGCGACCTGCTCTCAGCGTTGGTGGTGGCCGGGGCCTTCGCCGCGTTCCTGTCCACCACCTCCGGCTTGGTGGTCTCGCTGGCTGGCGTGATCAGCCAGGACGTCCTGGGCGGCAGCGTGCGGGGATTCCGGCTCGCCGCCGTCGTCTCCGCAGTGGTCCCGCTGGGATTTGCCGTGATGACTGATTCCCTGGCTCTGGCCGGCAGTGTGGGCCTGGTGTTCGCGTTTACCGCCTCCACTGTGTGCCCGGTGCTCCTGCTGGGCATCTGGTGGCGGGGACTCACCGATGCCGGCGCCATTGCCGGAATGGTGACCGGCGGCGTCCTCTGCGGCGGCGCCATGGTGTGGGGAACGGTCTTGGGCGCTTCCGGCACGCCCTTCTGGCTGGCCCAGCCGGCGGCGTGGACGGTTCCCGCCGCCTTCGCCGTGATGGTGCTTGTCTCCCGGGGGACAAAACACCGGATTCCGCGGACCATGAGCCGCGTCATGACCCGGCTGCACACTCCCGAACGGCCGTTGGTGACCGAACGCTGAGTCCCGTGACCAGCTAACGGGCAGTCAGTCGATGGCCGCCATGAGTTCAACCACGCGGTCCAGGAAGGCATCAACCTGGGTCTCTTCGTAACCGTCCTTGCCCACGGCGGGACGGAAGACCACCCGGCGGACGTTGTCCACGCTGAGCGGCTTGTCCTCTTCGAGGTAGCCGATCAGGTCGTAGCAAAGATTGTCCACGTCCAGGATGTTGTAACTGCGGGCCTTCTTTTTTGACGGGCGCCGGAAGCGCTCACCGTCAGGCCGGTGGAGGCGGCCCCGGAGGATCCCGGAGAGGCTGCCGATCTCCCGCAGCCAGGCATCCTCGCCCTTGGCGGCGATCAGTTCGTCCCGTTCGCGGCGGGCGAAGGCGTCTTCGAGCCGGTCCAGCGCTGCGTCGACGACGGCGGCAGCGTAGCCTCCCTTGACCGGGTCAAAGGAGACGCTCCGGACATCGGCGCTGGTGACGGCGTGGATGGCGGCCTTCGGCGTCTCGAGTGCCACCCTGGCCCGCTGGAGGAACTGGTCCACCTGTTTGGCGTTGTACCCGAATTCGTTGCCCCGCACGCGCTCAAACGACGCGGGGATTTTCCGTTGAAAGTCCAATGCCACTGTTGTTCCTTTGTTGCTTCAGCTGGGTCAGGTTACGCACCAGTCTATTGGCACTGCCGGCGGTCCGGCGGAGATGGTCCGAGAGGGTCGCGTCAGACGCCCGCAACCAGGGCGAACAGCACAAATGCAACGGGACAAGCGAAGACGATGGAGTCCAGGCGGTCCATGACGCCCCCATGTCCGGGCAGGATGCTGCTCATGTCCTTGACCCCGAGTTCACGCTTGACCATCGACTCGGCCAGGTCTCCTGCGGTGGACGCTGCAACGACGCCCACGGCGAGGATCACACCCACCCACCAGGGTTTGCCCAGCAGGAAAATGCTGGCAAGGACGCCGATCAGCATGGCCCCGGCAATGGAGCCGGCGAAGCCTTCCCATGATTTCTTGGGGCTGATCTTCGGGGCCATGGGGTGTTTGCCCAGCGATGCGCCCACGAGGTAGCCGAACGTGTCGTTCGAGACCACCAGCAGCAGCATCACGGCCACCTGCCAGGCCCCGGGCGGCACGGTTCCGCCAGGCCAGAGACCCACCGGGGTGGCGACGCCGACGGCGTGCAGCGGCAACGTGGCGAAACTGATGAAGAACGGGACCCAGCCCAGCGTGAACACGCCGGCAAAGATGCTGTTCGCTGATCCGGCGGGGTTCTCCACGGAACGCCAGAGGAGGACTGCCACGCAGCTCAGGAGCATGGCGAAAAGCAGGCTCTCAAGACCGCCGAGATAGGCGGCGAATGGCATGGCGACTGTACCCACCATGACCGGGACGATGGGCATCCTGGTCCCGTTCGCCTCCAGGGCACGGAAGATCTCCCAGACTCCGAAGACCGCGAACCCGGTGGTGACAGCCACGAATCCGAGCGGGAGGAAAACCAGGCCGCCCAGCACGCCGATCAGCATGGCCAGGCCCACCACAATGGCTGCCGGCAGATTCCGGCCGGCCTTGGGCGTCGGATTGCTCCGCAACTGTTTCCCCCTGGTGCGCGCCCTTTGGGTGGGGGCCTGCTCTGCCTGGCTCATCAGACTTCGAGCAGCTCTGCTTCCTTGCGCTTGAGCAGCTCGTCGATGCCGTCCACGTGCGATTTGGTCAGGCCATCCAGTTCCTTTTCGGCGCGGCTGCCTTCGTCCTCGCCGGCTTCGCCGTCTTTGACGAGCTTGTCCAGCGTTTCCTTGGCCTTGCGCCGGATGTTGCGGATGGAGATCTTCGCGTCCTCGCCCTTGGTCTTGACGATCTTGACGTATTCCTTGCGGCGTTCCTGGGTCAGGTCCGGGATGGTGATCCTGATGACGTTGCCGTCGTTGGAGGGGTTGGCGCCCACCTCGGAATCACTCAGGGCCCGCTCGATGTCGCGCAGTGCTGTCTTATCGAACGGCGTGATGAGGATAGTGCGCGCGTCCGGAATGGCGAAGGAGGCAAGCTGCTGCAGCGGGGTGGGCGAACCGTAGTAGTCCACCAGGACCTTGTTGTAAAGGCCCGGGTTTGCCCGTCCTGTGCGGATCGAGGCGAAGTCTTCCTTGGCTACCTCTACCGCCTTGTCCATCTTCTCTTCGGCTTCGAGCAAGGTTTCTTCGATCACTGTCTCTCCTCAGAAATCAGTGCAGTCCGGGTACCGGGTCCCTGCACAATCTTGGTTCATGGTTCCTGGTTCCATTGTTGCCCGGTTGCGGGCATGGAACCGTGCTCAGATCATCCTAGCTGCAGCTACGGGGTCACCAGGGTACCGAGCTTTTCGCCCAGGATGGCGCGGGTGACGTTCCCTTCGCCTTCCATCCCGAAAACCACCATGGAAAGGTTGTTGTCCTTGCACATGGTCATTGCGGTCTGGTCCATGACCCTGATGTCGCGGCGCAGGGCGTCGTCGTAGCTCAGCGTGTCCAGCTTCTCGGCAGTGGGGTCCTTCTTGGGATCCGCGGTGTAGACGGCGTCCACGCCGCTCTTGGCCATCAGGACGACGTCCGCGTGGACCTCCAGGGCGCGCTGGGCGGCCACTGTGTCCGTGGAGAAGTACGGCAGGCCGGCTCCGGCGCCGAAGATGACCACGCGGCCCTTTTCCATGTGGCGGATGGCCCGGCGGGGAATGTACGCCTCGGCGACTTGCCCCATAGTGATGGCGCTCTGGACGCGGGTTTCAACGCCGGCCTGCTCCAGGAAGTCCTGCAGTGCCAGGCAGTTCATGACGGTGCCGAGCATGCCCATGTAGTCGGCGCGCGAGCGGTCCATGCCGCTCTGGGACAGTTCCGCGCCGCGGAAGAAGTTGCCTCCGCCGACGACGATGGCAACTTCCACTTCGGGGACCGCTGCGGCGATCTGCTTGGCGACGTCGCGCACGGTGTCGGGATCAACGCCCAGCTTGCCGCCGCCGAAGACCTCGCCCGACAACTTCAGGAGGACGCGGCGCCTGCTTTTCTCTGGCTGGCTTGAAGAATTGACGGCTTCCATGGGTGCCTTCCCGTTGGTGAACTCTGAAAAAGGTTATCGTGCCGGGTGGCCAAAGGTCTCATCGGACGTTTAGCCGGTGCATGCAAAAGGGGCGGCCACCGAAGTGGCCACCCCTTTGCGGATTCGACTAGGAGCCGACGCGGAAACGTGCGAAGGACGTGCCCTTGACGCCGGCCTCTTCGAGGACCTGCGCCACAGACTTCTTGGCGTCCTTGGCGAAAGCCTGGTCAACCAGGACCTCACCCTTGTAGAAGCCCGTAACGCGGCCTTCCACAATCTTGGACATTGCAGCCTCGGGCTTGCCTTCAGCCTTGGCGGTCTCTTCGGCGATGCGACGCTCGGACTCGACCAGGTCGGACGGAACGTCTTCGCGGGTCAGGTAGTTCGGGGACATCGCTGCGATGTGCACTGCAATGTCGTGTGCGGCGGTGGCAGCGGCTTCGCCTTCACCGTCAACAGCGAACAGGACGCCGACCTGGGCCGGGAGATCCTTGGACGTCTTGTGCAGGTAAGCGTCAACAGTGCCGCCCTCAATGCGGGACAGCTTGCGGACAACAACCTTTTCGCCGAGGATTGCGCCTTCTTCGACGACAACCTCGGACAGCGGCTTGCCGTCAACTTCGATGGCCAGGAGGGTGTCGAGGTCGGCAGCGCCGGACTCCACAGCCACGGCCAGGACCTTGTCGGCCAGCTGGATGAACTTGTCAGCCTTGGCGACGAAGTCGGTCTCGCAGTTGACCTCGATCATCACGCCGACGCCGTTGCTGACCTTTGCGGCCACCAGGCCTTCAGCGGTGGAGCGGCCTTCGCGCTTGGTAGCGCCCTTGAGGCCCTTGATGCGGATGATCTCGATGGCCTTTTCGGCGTCACCGTTGGCTTCGTCAAGAGCCTTCTTGACATCCATCATGCCGGCGCCGGTGCGCTCGCGCAGAGCCTTGATATCAGCGGCAGTGTAGTTCGCCATGTGAACCCCTCTGTCTAGAAAATGTATGTGGTGTACGGACCGACAGGACAGCGGCTCACCGGGTGAGCCGCCATCCTGTCAGGTGCTCCGGCGCTGCAGGCAGCGCCGGAGAATCCGGATTTACTAGTGTTACTTCTCAGCGTCGGCGGCGGGAGCCTCGGCAGCAGCCGGAGCTTCCTCGGCAACCGGAGCAGCTTCTTCGGCTGCCGGAGCGGCAGCTTCTTCAGCAGCCGGAGCAGCCTCAGCGGCAGGTGCTTCTTCAGTCTTGCTGCCTTCGAGGAGTTCGCGCTCCCACTCAGCCAGCGGCTCTTCCGGAGCTTCCGTGGTGCCCGTGGCGCGGTTGTGGCGGGCGATGAGGCCCTCAGCAACGGCGTCGGCGACAACGCGGGTCAGCAGGTTCACGGAGCGGATGGCGTCGTCGTTGCCCGGGATCGGGAAGTCGACTTCGTCAGGATCGCAGTTGGTGTCCAGGATGGCCACAACCGGGATGTTCAGCTTCTTGGCTTCGTCAACGGCCAGGTGTTCCTTCTTGGTGTCCACGATCCAGAGCACGGAAGGTGCCTTGGTCAGGTTGCGGATACCGCCGAGGTTGGTTTCCAGCTTGGTGAGTTCACGGCGAAGGAGCAGCAGTTCCTTCTTGGTGTACGCGGAACCGGCGACGTCGTCGAAGTCGATCTCTTCCAGTTCCTTCATGCGCTGGATGCGCTTGGAAACGGTCTGGAAGTTGGTCAGCATACCGCCGAGCCAGCGCTGGTTCACGTAAGGCTGTCCAACACGGGTAGCCTGCTCAGCGATGGATTCCTGGGCCTGCTTCTTGGTGCCGACGAAGAGTACGGTGCCGCCGTGTGCAACGGTGGCTTTTACGAACTCGTAAGCACGGTCGATGTAGGACAGCGACTGCTGAAGGTCAATGATGTAGATGCCGTTGCGCTCCGTGAAGATGAATCGCTTCATCTTCGGGTTCCAACGGCGGGTCTGGTGTCCAAAGTGGACGCCGCTGTCAAGCAGCTGGCGCATAGTTACGACGGGCATGCCGGCGCTCCTTCCGGCAGGTCATTCATGAGAAAGCCTTGCGGCCCTCTTACCCTGCCAATAGTTGACGGTTGATTAGCTTGGCCCAAGGCGGGCCGTGCTCCTGGCATCCATTGCGACTCTCATCAGGACCGCGAAGGCCCTGACCGCAAGAGGCACAATCCTCCTCGAACAAAGCCGAAGCTTTAGATTTGGAGGGCTGGATGCGCGTAGTCAGTTGCTGCTCCCCCGCATTCCTGAATGAGGCGTGCCGACGCAAGCGTTGAGGGCACAGCAAACTGCTCCACCAAGTGTACAACAGGAGCCAATAGCCGAAGGACAACCTGAGGGCCTTCGCCGGGCGTTTTCCACATGGCCAAGGTGCGCACTCCCACTGAGGGATCCGGCACGCAAAGCTGGGTTTATGAAAGCAATAGTTGCCCTCGCGGCAGTGCTCTTATTGCCGGCCGCGGCGGCTCCAGCGGATACAGCGCCGCGCGCTTCCTGGGAGTGGCCGCTCTCCCCCAGGCCCGCGGTGCTGCGCGCCTTTGACCCGCCGGACAAGCCGTGGATGAGCGGGCACCGTGGCGTGGACCTTGAGGCAACGCACGACGGCGTCCCGGTCACCTCGCCGGAGTCCGGCACCGTCAGTTTCGTGGGAGTAGTGGTGGACCGCCCCGTGATCACCATCGATCACGGGGGCGGTCTCCGCAGCAGTTTTGAGCCCGTCGAAAGTCCGCTCACGGCCGGGGCCGTGGTGGCGAAGGGCGAGATCATCGGAACGCTGCAACCCGGGCACTGCGGCGCTCTTGCCTGCGTCCATTGGGGCGTCAGGCAGGGGGACGCCTACGTCAATCCGCTGGAATTCGTCACCGACCTCCGCCCGTCCATCCTGCTGCCCCTGGGGCTGGACACTGGCTGACCGCCGAGCGCTGACGGCTGACGGCTGACGGCTGACGGCTGACGGCTCTAGACGATCGCCGAGATCCCGGTGATGGCGCGGCCGGTCACGAGGGTGTTGATCTCGTGGGTTCCCTCATACGAGTAGATGGCTTCCGCGTCGGCAAAGATCTTGGCCATCTCGAAGTCGGTCACGATGCCGTTGCCGCCCAGGAGGCTACGGCCGATCGCCACGCTCTCGCGCATCCGGGCGGTGGTAAATGCCTTGGCCAGGGCGGACTGTTCATCCTTGGCCTGGCCGGCATCCTCCAGCTGGGAAAGCCGGACCATCATGCCCATGGAGCTCACGGCATTCCCGAGGATCTGCACCAGCTGGCTTTGGACGAGCTGGAACGACGCGAGCGGGCGGCCGAACTGGTGGCGTTCCACGGCATAGCGGCGGGCCACGTCAAAGGCTGCCAGCTGCTGTCCGACTGCCTGCCAGCCGACGGACAGCCGCGTGACCTTCAAGACCTTGTTGGTGTCGCGGAAGCTGTTGGCGCCCGCCAGCTTGAAGAAGTCCGGAACCACCACGTTCTCCAGGACGATGTCCGCGTTCTGGACGGTCCGAAGGGAGATCTTGTTTTCAATCTTGGTGGCGCTGAAGCCGGGCAGCGCCGTATCCACGAGGAAACCCTTGACCTGGTTGTCGGCGAGGTCCCGGGCGTAGACGACCACCCAATCCGAGAAAGTAGCGTTGCCGATCCAGCGCTTGGCGCCATTGAGGATCCACGTGTCGCCGTTCCGGTGTGCTGTGGTGCGCGTGCCGCCGGCTACGTCGGAACCTCCCAGCGGCTCCGTAAGACCGAACGCGCCGATCTTCTTCAGCGAATAAATATCCGGGAGCCACGCCTCCTGCTGTTCCTGGGAGGCAAGGGCTTCGATGGAGCCGGTAAACAGTCCGTCGTGCACGCCCATGAAGGTGGCGATGGAGGTATCGGCGCGCGTGGCCTCGGCATGGACCAGGCCGGCAAACAGGTTGGAGTAGCCCTGGCGCCTGACCGGACTCACCAGGTCGATTTCGGCCAGCTTGGGAATGAGCTCCATGGGGAACTCGCCGCGGTTCCAGCAATCCACGGCAATCGGCCGGACTTCGCGGGCGAGGAAGCCCCGGATCTCGGCGAGCCGGTCCTGCTCCTTGGCGGTGAGAAGCTGCTCGAAGGCGAAGAAGTCGCCGTCGGCGTACGGAAGGTTGTTGATGTCAATAGAGGCTTTGGACATTTGGTTCCCTCGCAAAGATCAGCAGCGCGGACAGGCCAGCCATGGCAGGACAGGCCGGGACTCAGCGGCACGGTAAGTTACTGGTCAGTAACATACCGCAGATTGCGGGAAAACGAAAGAAACCGCGGCCGACGATCTCTCGTCAGCCGCGGTTCCACGATGGTTTGGTTCCTGCAGTGTCGTGCTTGGTAGGGCTACTCGGACTTGAACCGAGGACCTTAGGATTATGAGTCCCGCGCTCTAACCAGCTGAGCTATAGCCCCCTGCCCTTGCCGGCTTGGTCCGCGGAGGACTTCGGCTTCAGCAGGGCAAAAACACTCTAGCAAACAGTGGCGGGCATCAGGACCACGCAGTTAGGGCGCCGGGGTCCGGGCAGGCTGGGGCGGGCCACTGCGAGACCAGCGTCAGAGGGCCTTGTCGTCGTAGCTTGCACCCCGGTAGAGGTCCTCGAAGGTCTGCAGCGTGCCCTCGATGCTGTGCGGTTCCACCATCCGCCGGCTTGCCTGGCCCATTGCCGCCCGTTCCTCGGCTGGCAGCTGCAGGATCCGCGTGATCTTGGCTGCGAGGTCGTCGCTGTCGTTGGGTGTGAACAGATAGCCGTTCTCGCCGTCGCGCACCAGGTGCGGCAGGGCCATGGCATCCGCCAACAGGACGGGCGTGGAGGCAGACATCGCCTCAAGGGTCACCAGGGACTGAAGCTCGGCGGTCCCCGGCATGCAGAAAAGATCCGCCTTGATGTAGGCCTCACGGAGGTCCTCATCGCTGGCCAGTCCCAGGAATTTCACCCGCTCCCCCAGTCCGAGCCGTTCCGCCTGCGCTTCAAGAGCAGCGCGGACTTCGCCGCCGCCCACAATTTCCAGGTGGACGTTGAGCTCCGCAGGCGTCTTGGACACGGCATTGATGAGCACGTCCACGTGTTTTTCGTCGGCCAGGCGCCCCGCAAACACCACCGTCGGGTGGGCATGGGGTTCGATCACTTCGCCGGGCTGCAGCTCATAGGCTGCAGAGTCAATGCCGTTGGAGAGCGGCAGCACCTTGTGCAGGAACGCGTGCTGGTGCATGGCCTTGGCGGCCAGCGGTGTGGGCGTGGTGACGACGTCCGCCCGGCCCATGACCTTGCCCATGTCCTTCCAGGAGATCTTGCCGATGATGTCCTTGAACCACTGCGGGAACGGCAGGAACGGGTTCAGGTTCTCCGGCATGAAGTGGTTGGTGGCCACGATCCTGATGCCCCGCTTCGCCGCTTCGTAGAGGACGTGCTCGCCGATCATGTAGTGGCTCTGGATGTGCACCACATCCGGCTTGATCCGATCGAAAAGGAGGCCGATCTCCTTCTTGATTTCCCAGGGGAAGCAGATACGGAAGTACTCGTGGGTGAAGACCCCGTGGGAACGGAGCCGGTGCACGGTAGCCTCGGAGCGGAACTCGGTGAAGCTCGCGCCGTCGTCCGCACGGCAAGCCAGCACATGCACGTTGTGGCCGCGTCCGCTCATGCCGTTGGCCAGACGGTAGCTGAACTGCGCAGCCCCGTTGATGTGGGGCGGGTACGTATCCGCGGCGATCAGGATGGTCAGGGGAGGCTGGTCAGAGGGCGTTGTCACGTGAAGAGCTCCTGAAGGTCACGGCACGGGCAGCTGTCGCTGGCCGCACCGGTTGGCCGCCGGCACGGTAGCGCGGGGCCTCTTGGAATCGGCTGGTCATGAAAGTGCGCGAGTTGGGTAACAAGCTAGTGGGACGCCCTGCCCGCCGCCTTCCGCGCATCTTTCCTGCGCTTGGTGACCTCGGGATGGTGCCTGGAAAGGGCGATCACCCCCACGATAGCAAGCGAAGCAGCCGTAGCCATGGCAATCGCCATCACGGCGTGGACGTCCGGGCGCAGCTCGCCCAGGATCACGATGCCGATGGCGATGCCCACAATCGGGTCGATGACTGTCAGCCCGGCGATGACAAGGTCCGGCGGGCCGCCCGAGTAGGCGCTCTGCACAAACCAGGAACCCAGGCCGCCGGCCGCCGCGATGGCCACCACCGAATACCATTGGACATTGAGCAGCGCCAGCCCGTTCGGGTCGAGCAGGTGCTTGCCGATGATGCGCGTCAGCACCGCGACAAAGCCGAACAGGACGCCGGCGCCGAGGATGTAGACAAACGCGCTCATCCGGTGCCGGAACATGACCGCCAGGGTGCCGAACACGCCGACGGCCAGTGCCAGCAGCAGCACGATGGTGAGCTCGTCCTCCTGGCTCACATGGTGGTTCTCCTGCGTCACGTTGACGGCGAGCAGGACAAAGAGTGCGGAGCCGGTCACGCAGGCCGCGATGGACACCATGGTGGCCCGGTTGATGGTGATGTCCTGGTCGCGGGCGTTCACCACGGTGGTAATGACCAGCGCAATGGCGCCGATCGGCTGCACCACCGTCAGCGGCGCGGAGACCAGGGCCACCGCGTTCATTCCCATCCCGAGGCTCAGCAGCAGAAGTCCCAGCACCCACCGCGGATTGCGGAGCAGGCGGAGGAAGCCGTTTGAACTCAGTGCCAGCCCGCCGGTGTCGGCTTTGACGGCGCTCCCCTGCTTCTGCGCACCCAGGGCAAGGCAGAATGCGCCAAGCACCGCCAGCAGGACCGCCACCCATACCATCAGGCGGTGCCGCCGTCGTGATGGGACTGCTGACGGCCCTTCCGCAGAATGGCCCAGAAATAGTTGTACGCGGCAATCCAGTGGCCGGTGAGCCCAAGTCCCAGCACGATCCAGGCTGCAATGTACAGCGGCCCGGCAAACGGAGTGTCCAATCGAGACAGGACCAGCAAGGGTGTGCCCAGGAGCAGGAGTCCGGTGCGGACTTTGCCCACACGGCTCACTGGCAGGTCCGGGTGACCCCGGAAGTAGGAGAGCGTCAGCACCAGGAGCACGGCGTCAGGCACCAGGAGTGCGGCCAGGTACAGCCAATGGACGACGCCGGCAATCACCAGGGTGACCGCCACCGCGATCAGGGCAAGCCGGTCAGCCAGCGGATCCATGACGCGGCCGAGCTTGGACGCCTGGTCGAAGCGGCGGGCCACGTAGCCATCAATCCAGTCGGTTCCCGCCATGACCACCAGGACCACAACGGCGGTCCCGTATTCCTTCTGGGCCAGCACGAGCCAGACAAAAAGTGGTACGCCCATAAAGCGCAGCACTGTCAGGGCGTTGGGGATGGTAAAGACGCGGTCGTGGTCAACCTGGGGGCGGCCGGGCCGCGCACCAGCGCCGATGAACCTCAATCCGTCCCCCTTCCTTAGAGCCCAGTGTGACTTCAGAGCCCAGTGTGACGTGTTGTGTTGTTAGGGGTTCCGCAGCAGCCTGCGCAGGAGCACCACAAAGATCGTTGCGGAGGCTGCAAGTGCGGCAAGTGGCTTCCAGCGGAGGCCGGCGCCGTCCGGGGATCCGGAGAAGTCAGCGTACTTTTGGCTGGCCTTGGCAGCGCCATGTTCAACGGCAGCCTTGCCCTCCCCCAGTTTTTCCTTGGCAGCGCCCAGCAGGAACATGGCCTGCGGCTTGATGTCGAGCTCGGTATCCAGTTCGTCGCGGACCTGGGCCAGGTGGCGCCGGCGCTGTTCCAGGCGGCGGTGAAGCTCGGGCTCGGACGCCTGCGGGAACTCTTTTTTGTGCGCCTCGGCCTTGGCTTCCTTCTCGGCCTTGGCCTTCGCGGCAGCCTCGTCCTTGGCAGCCTTGGCGGCCTTGGCCTCCGGGCTGGCCGGATCGAGCAGCGCGGCGTTGAAGTCCGAGCCTTCCTTGACGATGCCGAGATCGTGTTTGATGCCGCGGATGGTCTCGGCCGGGACCAGGGGCATGGCCTGCTTGAATTTGCGGACGCCGATCAGGCCGCCAATGACGGCAATGACCAGAAACAGGGCGCAGACGAGCAGCGCGGCGAGCCACGCCGGCATGATGGTGGCCAGGCCCATAATGGCGGCCACGATCAGGCCAACCACCAGGAAAGCCACAAAAATAAGCGCAACCGCGAAGAAGGCGGCGGCGACGCCTACCTGGATGCCCTTGCGCTTGAGCTCGATTTTGGCGAAGGCGATTTCATCGTTGAGTTGGCGAGGGGCCAGACGGAAAAGAAGTTTCAGCGTCCTGGGCAGCGCGGTGATCCGCAATCCCTGGCTGGTGCGCCCGGTGTGACGTCCGCTCATCGGTTCCCGCCTAACTTGTTGCGTAGTCTGCTGCCTGGTCGGTTCGGCATCGGTGTGCTGTGGGAGCCCGCGGCAGCACGGTCCCGCCCCCAAAACTATCATTCAGGTTCAGGGCAAACTTCCGGGTTGGCCGCACGGCGCGCCTGCAACCCCGGAAAGATGGAACTTCCGGGCCTAGGATTGATCTCCGTGACCACTCCCTCGAATCCGGGCGATTCGCTGACCCGCCGCCGGAAACTGTTGTACATCCTCCTCCTCGGCGCCCTCACCGCGTTGGGTCCGTTCACGATCGACCTGTATCTGCCTGCGTTCCCGGCACTGGAAGCGAGCCTTGGGGTCACCGAGGCCCAGGTCCAGCTGACCCTGGCCGGCACCACCGTGGGCTTTGCCCTCGGCCAGCTGGTGGTGGGCCCCTTCAGCGACAAGTTCGGCCGGCGGCTCCCGCTGATCCTGGCCACCGCCCTGCACATCGCCTCCTCCGTGGGAGCGGCCCTGTCCACCGATATCTCCACGCTGGGCCTCTTCCGCGTCCTCATGGGCGTGGGTGCTGCAGGCGGCGGTGTGGTGGCGATGGCAATGGTGCGGGACCTGTTCTCCGGCTATGCCATGGTCCGGATGTTCTCGCGCATGGCCCTGGTGAACGGGCTGGCACCGATCCTGGCCCCGGTGATCGGATCGCAGCTGCTCCTGGTGATGCCCTGGCCGGGAATCTTCGTGTTCCTGGCCGGCTACGGCACCCTGGTGATCATCGCCGCGCTCGTTTTGGTCCGCGAAACACTGCCACCGGAGAAGCGCGGCCTGACCGGTATGACCGCCGGCCAGCGCTACAAGGTTCTTTTTACGGACCGGATCTTCGTGGGCCTGCTGGTGGTGGGCGGCATGAACTTCGCTGGCCTCTTCACCTACCTGTCCGCGTCGCCGTTCCTGTTCCAGGACATTTTCGGGTTCTCGCCGCAGGAGTACGGCCTGCTGTTCGGCATCAATTCCCTGGGCATTGTGGCCGGCGTCCAGACCAGCTCCAGGCTCATCCGTACTGTCCCGCCGCAATGGATCCTTGCTTGTTCCACGGCCTGGATGTTCCTTATGGCCCTGCTGATCGTGGTCTTTGACCAGGCCGGCCTGGGGCTCTGGGGCGTGATGGTTCCGCTCTGGTTCTACATCATGGGTGCAGGCTTTACGTTCCCCTGCGTGCAGGTGCTGGCCCTGAGCAGCCACGGCGCACAGGCCGGGACGGCCGCGTCCCTCCTGGGTGCCGCGACCTTCCTGATGGCCGGCCTGGTTTCACCGGTGGCGGGGTGGCTGGGCATCACCAGCTCCACGCCCATGGGCGCCGTGCAGGCCGCGTGCATACTGGTGGCGATAGCGGGCCTCTGGCTGGTCGTCAGGCCCCGCACCGTGCCCTCGATCCACTGAACCCCGCCGACCCACTGATGAAACCCATAAAACGCAAACCGCACCGCAACCCCCGGGGACTGTTCCTCGGGGCGGTGCTCGGCGGCGTCGCAGGTTACTTCCTGGGGCGCGTGTTCGGCAGCGGTGCCATCGGCATCATCCTCGGTGCCCTGGCAGGTGCTGCCCTGCTGTACCGGGTCAACCCGGGCCCTTGGAACCGTCCCTAGCTGTTGGGACGCGGCGCCAAATCCCGGTCCACCGAGCGAGGGGCAACCCCTGCCGCCCGGGAGCTTTCCCACGATAAAATAAATCCGTGCCCAGCTGGCAGTTCCACTCGCCGCCCCCGGCCACATGGCAACGTTGCGACTCAGGCATCTTGCCCTTGTGGTGGGACCGGCTATGCGCCCAAACCGGACAGCAGTCCGCAGCCCTTTATGCTGCCGGACTCTTCACCGACGACCGGCGGCGGCCCATCGCGCAGTGGTTCAATGCCGCCTTCAACGCCGCCCTCCTGGTGGCCCCGGAGACCTCGCCTGAGTGGCCGGTGCAGCGCTTCGGGATCTTCTACGCACCACCGGCCTCCGGCTTCGTCCGCGTGTACTCGGCACCCCATGAATGGCATCCGCGCGAGCCCCGCAAGTACCCCACCGAGCAGGACGCCTTCCGCGCGGCCATAGCCGAGGCTGAGCGGTTCCTGCAGGTGGAAATGGACTTTGTGTGAATGCAAAGAATCCCCGCCCTCACAGAGAGGACGGGGATTCTTTGTTTGTCTGCTCCTCCTGCTGGACTTGAACCAGCAACCCTTCGATTAACAGTCGAATGCTCTGCCAATTGAGCTAAGGAGGAATGAAGCAGGTATGACATTAGCAAAGGTTTCCCGGGAATGTGAAATCGGCGGCGGCGCACCACGAAATACCCTCCCCGGGTATAAAAAAATCCCCGTTCCGGAGACCCGGAACGGGGATTGTGCGCTCCTCCTGCTGGACTTGAACCAGCAACCCTTCGATTAACAGTCGAATGCTCTGCCAATTGAGCTAAGGAGGAATGAAGCGGGTACCAGCCTAACAAAGACACCGGCTGGAAGCGAAATCAGGAGTGAAATCGGCGCGTTTCAGGCGTCCGAGCGCAGTGCCCGGCGTTCCATTTCCAGCATCATCAGTTCCCTGTTGAGCCGCTGGAAATCCTCCGGGTTCGCTGCCGGATCCAGCCGTTGCAGCTGGCCCATCTTGTCCGCCTTGACCCGCGTGATCTGGAGCTCGAACAGCCGGGACAGAATGTCCTTGCAGTACTTCTGGACTGCTTCAGCAGTGCTCGCGGGAAGCGGCACCACAGCAAGCTCGGACACCAGCGGCCGCAGGGGTTCCGGGACTTCGTGCATCACTTGTTCCACCCAGCGCAGGGGCTCACCGATAAGTCCAGGACCCGAGGCGCGCATGGCGTCGTGCACGGCCTGGAACGCCGGCGTGACGAACCGTGCCGCCGCGAAGCGCTCCCAGATGCCGCCGCCCAGGAGGGCGGACTCCTGCAGCGCCACTTCCAGCGCCTGCCGCTCCATGGAGGCCACGGGGTCCCGTGGGTCGGGCCGCTGGTAGGAAGGGACAGCGCCCGACGTCGGCCCGGCAGCCACGCCGGGTCCGCCCGCCTGGGCGGAACCCGCCTGCACGGCCCCCGACTGGGCGGACGCCATCTGGCCCGGGGCACCGGCGGGCGTTCCCGGTGCAGCCGGCCCGCCCGGAGCGGCACGCTTCATGGCGACGCCCACAGCCCGGCTGACGTCTTCAACCGAGATGCCGAGCCAGCCGGCCAGTTCCCGGGCATACTCGGGCCTGATGGCTGCGTCGCGGATCTGGGCCACCACCGGAGCGGATTCCCGCAGCGCGGCCACCCGGCCCTCCACGGTGTCCAGGTTGTGGCGCCTGAGCGTGGCTTTGATGGCAAACTCGAACAGCGGCCGGCGGGTGGCGATCAGGTCCCGCACGGCGGCGTCGCCCCTGCTTTGGCGCAGGTCGCAGGGGTCGGCGCCGGTGGGCTCCACCGCCACATAGGTCTGGGCGGTAAAGCGCTGGTCTTCCTCGAAGGCGCGCAGTGCGGCCTTCTGCCCGGCGGCGTCACCGTCAAAAGTGAAGATGACCTCTCCCCCGCTGCCGTCGTCGGACAGCAGGCGGCGGGCGATCTTAATGTGCTCGGTGCCGAACGCCGTGCCACAGGTGGCCACCGCCGTCGGAATTCCCGCCAGGTGGCAGGCCATCACGTCCGTGTATCCCTCCACCACCACGAGCTGGCGGTCTTTGGCGATGCTGCGCTTGGCGAGGTCGATCCCGTAGAGCACCTGGGACTTCTTGTAGAGCGTGGTTTCGGGGGTGTTGAGGTACTTGGGGCCCTGGTCGTCCTCATACAGCTTGCGGGCGCCGAAGCCGATGGTGTCGCCGGCGATGTCGCGGATGGGCCAGATGAGCCTGCCCCGGAACCGGTCGTAGATGCCCCGGTTGCCTTCGGAGAACATGCCCGTCAGCTTCAGCTCCTGGTCCGTGAAGCCGCGGCCGCGGAGGTGTTTCAGCAGCGCGTCCCAGCCCTGCGGTGCGTAGCCCACACCGAACTGCTCCGAGGCGGCGCGGTCAAAGCCACGGCCGAACAGGAAGTTCCGGCCTTCGGCGGCTCCGGGCGTCAGCAGCTGGGCGCGGAAGAACTCATCGGCGATTTTGTGGGCATCCAGGAGGCGCTGGCGCTTGCCCACTTCCTCACGGTTGGGGCCGGTGCCGCCGTCCTCATAGCGCAGTTCGTACCCGATGCGGGCAGCCAGCTTTTCCACTGCCTCGTGGAATGAGGTGTGGTCCTGTTTCTGCACAAAGGCGATGACGTCCCCGTCTTCGCCGCACCCGAAGCAGTGGTACCTGCCCACCTGGGGGCGCACGGTGAACGACGGCGACCGTTCGTCGTGGAAGGGGCACAGGCCCTTGTAGGTCCCCAGCCCGGCACCCTTAAGCGTGACGTAGCCGTCAACCACTTCCTTGATGTCCGTGCGCTGGCGTACTTCGTCTATGTCTTCACGTTTGATCAGGCCAGCCACAGAGCCATCCTAGTCCCGGGGTCTGACAGCGAACGCGTCGCTATGGCGTCTGTCACCACAGCGACGGCAGGCTCCCCACGAGCCGTTCGTACATAGCCAGCGCCGAGCCGTCCGTCAGCGACGCCACCTGGTCGATGACCACCCTGAGCCGTGCGCCGTCGTCGGGCGCGTCCCGCCAGTCGGCCGCGAACATCGGCTCCAGGTGGCGGTCGCCCGTGGCGTTCAGGGCGGTAACCAGGGCGTGCAGCACCTCGCGCTGGCGCTCGTAGATGGGCTGGCGGTGTTCGGTGGTCATCACAAACGTGGTGGCCAGGCCCTTCATCACCGCGATCTCCATGACCGTTTCGTCCGGGACCATCAGCTCAGCGCTGTACCGGGTGAGGTTTTCCGGGCCGTAGACGGCACGCGTGGCCTCCAGGGCGCTCTGGCAGAACCGGCCGATCAGCTGGCTGGTCATGTCCTTCAGTGCGGCCATGGACTTGCGGCTGCCGTCGGCCTCGCGGACCCACACGTCGGTGGCTTCCAACCGGGCAAGGGCGGCATCGATCGCGGCGGGGTCGTTGTGCGGGAGGTACCACTGCTTGGCGTAGCCCACCACACGGGCCCGGTGGTCCGGGTTGTCCATCCAGCGCAGCTGGAAGTGCCCGGCCACGATCGCGTCCTCGACGTCGTGCACGGAATAGGAAATGTCGTCGGCCAGGTCCATAACCTGCGCCTCCAGGCACGAGCGGCGTTCCGGCGCACCCTCCCTGATCCAGTTGAAGATGGGCAGATCGTCCTCGTAGGCGCCGAACTTGCTGGTGCGCTGGCCGTGGATGACCGGCGCGTTCAGCGCGGACCAAGGGTATTTCGCCGCCGCATCCAGGCTGGCCCTCGTGAGGTTCAGGCCGGCCGGGCGCCCGTCGGTGGCCAGGACCTTGGGCTCCAGCCGGGTGAGGAGCCGGAGGGTCTGGGCGTTGCCTTCGAAGCCGCCGATGGCATGGGCCACCTCGTTCAGGGCGGACTCGCCGTTGTGGCCGAAGGGCGGGTGCCCCAGGTCATGGCTCAGGCAGGCCGTGTCCACCACGTCCGGGTCGCAGCCCAGGGCGCGGCCCAGTTCCCGTCCCACCTGGGCAACCTCGAGGCTGTGGGTCAGGCGGGTGCGGACGAAGTCGTCGGTGTCCGGGGCAACTACCTGCGTTTTCGCGCCGAGGCGGCGCAGGGCGGAAGAGTGCAGCACCCGGGCGCGGTCCCGCTCAAAGTCGGAGCGGTAGTTGTTTTTGGGCGGTTCCTCCACCCAGCGGGCGGAATCGTGGGCCTCGTAGCCGGGCAGGGCCTGTGCCGTGGTGCGCGTCTCAGCCACCGGAAACATCCAGTTCCGCGGCGGAGATGTCCTGGGACTGCGCGGCGTTCAGCGCACGGGATTCCAGCCAGTCCTTGGGCAGCGCCGGAGTTTTCGGCGAGCCGGCGCGGCCGCGGGGGCCCTCGGCGTCAAGGCCGGGGTACGGCGACGCGGAGTCCAGTTCGTCCAAAGCAGCCCGCAGTTCCTCAAGGCTGTTCACCAGCGTCATCCGGGTGCGGAGCTCACTGCCCACCACATAGCCCTTGAAGTACCAGGCGATATGCTTGCGGATCTCCCGCAGGGCCTTGCCCTCGTCGCCGAAGGTTTCGACCATCAGTTCGGCGTGCCGGTAGACGCTCTCGGCGACCTTGCCCAGGTCCGGTTTGTGGCGGACGTCGCTTCCTTCGAAGGCAGCCATCAGGTCACCGAAGAGCCACGGGCGGCCCTGGCAGCCGCGGCCCACCACCACGCCGTCAACGCCGGTTTCCCGGACCATGCGGACGGCATCTTCAGCGGACCAGATATCGCCGTTGCCCAGGACAGGGATGTCCGGCAGGGCTTCGCGCAGGCGGGCGATCGCAGACCAGTCGGCCTGGCCGGAGTAGAACTGCGCCGCGGTGCGGCCGTGAAGCGCGACGGCGGCGACCCCGGCATCGCGGGCGATCCGGCCGGCGTCGAGGTACGTCAGGTGGTCATCGTCGATGCCCTTGCGCATCTTGATGGTGAGCGGGACATTGCCCTTGGACGCTTCCTTGACCGCGGTCTGGACAATCGACGTGAAGAGGTCAGTCTTCCAGGGCAGGGCGGAGCCGCCGCCGCGCCGGGTCACCTTGGGAACGGGGCAGCCGAAGTTCAGGTCGATGTGGTCAGCACGGTCCTCCTCCACCAGCATCCGGACAGCGGCGCCCACGGTCACCGGGTCCACGCCGTACAGCTGGACGGAGCGGACTTTTTCGTCGTCGTCGTGGGAGATGATGCGCAGTGATTCGGGTGTGCGTTCAACGAGGGCGCGTGAGGTGACCATCTCCGCCACGTACAGGCCGCCGCCGTATTCACGGCACAAACGGCGAAAAGCGGAGTTGGTGATGCCCGCCATAGGAGCCAGGATCACGGGCGTGTCCACCGTGATGGGGCCTAGCTTCAGGGGCGGGAGTTCCAGCTTGGGGGCGGGAGGCGTTGCGGTAACAGTCACTTGTCCATTGTCGCAAAGGCGGGCAAATCGGCGCGCCGGGCCCATTTGGGTCCCCTGGCGTCGTTCAGCTGCCCGTTCAGCTACCCGTTCAGCCGCGGTCTGCCCGGCGTCCCCTCCGGGTGGTGGCAGGATCGGCGGAATCTTCCGTGGACTGCCGTGACCGCCTCTCGAACGCGGCCGCCGCGAGCGCACCGGTATCGTCGACGTCGTCCGCGTTGATGGCGGCGGCGCCCGAGGTGCCGTGGGGGCGGCGGTCTTCGTCCGGGACGCCGATGGCGGACTGTCCGGCCGTCCGGACGCCGGTGGCCTTGACCACCAGCACGGCGATCAGGGTGGTCACGGGAATGGCCAGGACCAGGCCGATGGAGCCGACGAGCGTGCGGATGACTTCTTCGGACAGTTCGGCGCTGGTCAGGGTGTCCCCCAGCGGCCGGTCGTACAGCATCACAATGATCAGGATGGGCAGGGCTGCGCCGGCGTAGGCGAACGCGATGGTGTAAACCGTGGAGGCGATGTGGTCCCGGCCGATCCGCATGGCGGAGGTGAAGAGCTTGCGGGCGCTGGTGCCGGGAGCCAACTCGTAGAGTTCCCAGACGGCGGACGATTGCGTGATGGTGACGTCGTTCAGGACACCAAGCCCCGAGATGATGAGGCCGCACAGGATCACCCCGGAAATGGAGATGTTGGCCGAGGTATTGATCAGGGTGGTGGCATCATGGCTGCCCACTCCGGCGAGGTTGGCGGCGTCGGTGGCCCAGGCCGCCAGCAGCGCCGTGATGGCAAGGCCGAACATGGTGCCCAGCAGCGCCGTTGATGTGCGGGCGGAGAATCCGTGGGCAAAATACAGGACCCCGATCATGATCACCGTTGACCCCACCAGGGCCAGCAGCAGCGGAGGTTTGCCCTCCACCAGCCCGGGCAACATAAAGCCGGCTAGGACGAAATACGCGCCCACCAGCCCCAGCAGTGCCCGGAGTCCGCGCCAGCGCGCCACAGCGATGACCACCAGGGCATAGAGGAGCGCCAGGATCACGATGGGCAGGGTCCGGACGAAGTCAACGAAGATGTAGGCCGGGGACCCCTGCGACGCCGCGGCGCCCGGGGCGTTGGAAAGGTTCAGGTACCTGATCTGGTCCCCCGGCTTCACGCCATGGGATTGTGCCACTTCCGGGTTGATCACCACTTTGACGGGGCTGCCCCCCTGGTCCGGTTCCGTAAAGGCAAACATGCAGTCGGAGCCGGCGGGGGCGGGCTGGCCGCTGGTGTCCGGGGATTGGCCGGGGGCGGTGGAGCCCTGCATGCAGCTTTCTTCCACGACGCTCTGGATCTTGCCCGTATCGAACGTCACGCCGGGCGCCGCCGAATAGGGGTTGGCGAGGGAGATGCCGTCCTTGGACCCGGACGGCCACAGCATGGCCATTCCCGCCAGGGTCAGAAGCGTCAGCGGCACCAGCACCGCGGCCAGGATGCGGTTTGCCTTCCGGCGGGCGGCAATCGCCTGGGCCGTCGGCTCCGAATGATCTGTTGAGACGTGGGTGTGACCGGAGCCCATCAGCAGTTGAACCTCATACCTTGAACTCTACGTCCGGCGCCTTAGGGTTGGTAAATGGCAGGAACCGGGAGGAACCACGCGTGACGGACCGCAGGACTGAATTCCACACCAACGAACCTGCTGCGAGGCGGGAGGCGGCACTCACTGTGCTGGCGGCCCCCGGGACAACGCGGGGCGTGGCACTGGTCCTGCACGGGGGCAAAGCACACAGCTATGAGCCCGTGGCGGCCCGCCACCTGAGCCCGCTGCGCATGGTCACGTTCGCCCGTCACCTGCACCGTGCCGGGAAGGACCACGGGCTGGCGGTGTGGTCCCTGCGGAACAGCGTGCGTGGCTGGAACGGGCCGGACAGGTCCGCATTGCAGGATGCCCGCTGGGCCCTCCAGCAAATCAGTGCGCAGCACCCTGGGGTTCCCGTGTATCTGGTGGGGCACTCCATGGGCGGCCTCACCGCCGTGACCGCCGCGGACCATCCGCAGGTGGACGCCGTGGTGGCGCTGGCCCCGTGGCTCAGCCCGGAGACACCCGCCACCCCGCTCGCCGGACGCAAGGTCCTGGTTGTCCACGGCACGGGAGACCATATGACCAGCCCGTCCCAGTCCTTGGCGTTTGCGCGCCGAGCCACCGGGACAGCAGCCTCCATGCAGTATGTTTCGCTGCACGGTGCCGGTCATTTTATGGTCCGCCGCGGCCGGCTGTGGCACACGCTGGCCACCGGTTTTGTGATGAAGGCTTTCGCCGAGCGCATCCGGTTCACACACCAGGCCTCGAACAAGCTGGCTGAGCTGGTGCCCGGGTCCGCCGCCGAAGTGGCCCTGTGAGCCCTTTTCCCTGGCCGGCGTTCGGCGCGGCGTTGCCCTGGACAGCACTGGCAGTCCTGGCGGTCCTGGCGCTGACGTTTGGTGTGGCCGTCCGGCAGGGCCGGCACTCAGTGATGGACGTCGCGTGGGGCCCCGGCTTCGTTGCGGTGGCCGTAGTGTCCTGGTTCCTGTCGGCCGGATCGGGCGATGACACCCGCCGCGCCTTGTTGCTTCTGCTGACGGCGGTCTGGGGGTTGCGGCTGGGCGGCCATATTGGCTGGCGGGCGCGCGACGGACATGAAGACCCGCGTTACAGGGCCCTGCTGGACCCGGCGCCCGGATCCAGGAACGCGTTTGCGCTCCGCCGCGTCTACCTGCCGCAGGGCGTGGTGATGTTTTTTGTGTCCCTGACGCTGCAGGTGGGGATGTTCGCCACCGGGCCTGTGGGGTGGGTGGCCGGGCTCGGCGTCCTGCTGTGGGTGACGGGGTTTGTGTTCGAGACCGTGGGCGACTGGCAGCTGGCCCGCTTCAAGAAGGATCCGTCCCGCCGCGGCACAGTGCTGGAGACCGGTTTGTGGCGGTACACCCGGCATCCCAACTATTTCGGCGATGCGGCCATCTGGACGGGGCTGTTCCTCATAGCCGCAGACTCCTGGCCGGGCATCCTGACCATCCTTTCCCCGGCACTGATGGTGTGGACGCTCGCCGGGAAGACCGGGAAGCCCCTGACGGAAAAGGCGATGTCCGGACGGCCCGGTTACCGGGAATACGTCGAGGCCACCAGCGGCTTCATCCCGTGGCCGCCCAAACACCGGTAACTCCCCGCCAACAAAACTGGGTCGCAACAGGTGTCGTTATGACGGCTCGTAACGACATCTGCTGCGACCCAGTTGGGGGTGGTGGGGTCAGTCCGCGACGATCAGCGTTTCGGCACCCGCCTGGCGCGCCTTGCCGGTTTCCAGCAAGGGCTCGACGGCGGCGCGCAGCGCTGTCATTGAATCGTCCAGTTCCAGCATGACCGGGTGCTGGTACGCGAGGAGCGAGAGCAGGTCACGGACGGCGGCTGCGGCGTCGTCTGCCTCCAGCGCGGGTTCGTGGCCCACAAACACATCCGTGGCCTTAGCGCCCTGGGCCGACGCATCCGTCGCCGGGTCCTGGGCTGCCTCCGCATAGCTCACCGCAAAGGCGCGGATCCGGCCCTTCTTGCTGGGGGAAACCCCGGCACCAAAGGCAGATCCCGGCTCGGCGCGCAGCACCAGCGCACCGTGGGCGCCGGTGAGATCATCCAGGAACAGCTTCTGCACCTGCCCCACCGACAGCACGCCCGGCGAATCCCAGCCGTGGATCGACGTGTAATACCGCCCCACGACGTCGGTCAGCTCAACGGAACCGGTAGCGAGATCCATTACGACGTCGGAACCGGCGTTTTCGTCGTTGGCCAGCCCGCCGCCGTCGTTCTTCGCAGGGAACACGGGCAGCTTCAGGGCGCCCGGCTCCACCACCACCAGCCGGGAACGCTGGATGGGCGCGAGCCCGAACACCTCGGCGAACGCGGCCCCCGGAGTGCCCGGCTGCACCTTCGCGCGCAGCCGGGTAACGCCCGACGGCGCCTGCCCGGCTTCGCGCCGCAGCATGGTCAGGAGCGTGGCACCGATGCCGGCGCGGCGGTGATCGCGCGCCACTTCGATGTAGGTCCACAGCCGCTCCGGGTGCAGCGAGGCCTCGTAAACCACGCCCGCCGCCACCGGAATGCCGACGCCGTCAATGACGTCCTCGGCCACGATGCAGCGGCGCCACGGGGCGCCGTCCGTGCCGGCCGAGGAGACGGCCAGGGCACCGCGGAACTGCCGGGCCTGTTCGGTCTCCGGGCCACCCCAGATTTCCAGCAGCGTCAGGTCATCGCCCTCACGCCATTCGCGGTATTCGATGGCCATGCTCAGGCGCCGATCAGGCGGGCGGCCAGGTAGCCTTCCACCTTGTCCAGCGAGACGCGTTCCTGGCTCATGGAGTCGCGTTCACGGATGGTCACGGCCTGGTCCTCGAGGGTGTCGAAGTCCACGGTGATGCAGAACGGGGTGCCGATCTCATCCTGGCGGCGGTAGCGGCGGCCGATCGCGCCGGCGTCGTCGAAGTCGATGTTCCAGTTCTTGCGCAGCTGCGCGCCCAGGTCCTTGGCCTTCGGCGAGAGGTCCTCGTTGCGGCTCAGCGGCAGCACCGCAGCCTTGACGGGGGCCAGGCGCGGGTCAAGGCGCAGGACGGTACGGACGTCGACGCCGCCCTTGGCGTTGGGTGCCTCGTCCTCGGTGTACGCGTCCACCAGGAACGCCATGAAGGAACGGGTCAGGCCTGCGGCCGGCTCGATCACGTACGGGGTGTAGCGCTCGTTGGTGGCCTGGTTGAAGTAGCTCAGGTCCTGGCCGGAAGCCTTGGAGTGCGTGGAGAGGTCGAAGTCGGTGCGGTTGGCGATGCCTTCGAGCTCGCCCCATTCGGAGCCCTGGAAGCCGAAGCGGTATTCGATGTCCGTGGTGCCCTTGGAGTAGTGGCTGAGCTTGTCCAGCGGGTGCTCGAAGAAGCGCAGGTTCTCTTCCCGGATGCCCAGGCCGGTGTACCAGGACATGCGCTCTTTCATCCAGTACTGGTGCCACTCTTCGTCCGTGCCGGGCTCGACGAAGAACTCCATTTCCATCTGCTCGAACTCACGGGTGCGGAAGATGAAGTTGCCCGGTGTGATCTCGTTGCGGAAGGACTTGCCGATCTGGCCAATGCCGAAGGGCGGCTTCTTGCGGGAGGTGGTCAGGACGTTGCTGAAGTTCACGAATATGCCCTGGGCCGTTTCGGGGCGCAGATAGTGCATGCCTTCGTCGCTGGCCACCGGGCCGAGGAAGGTCTTGAGCAGGCCGGAGAACTCCTGGGGTTCGGTCCATTCGCCGCGCGTGCCGCAGTTGACGCAGGCAATGTCCTTCAGGCCGTTCTCGGCGGGGCGGCCCTTCTTTTCCTCGTACTCTTCCTCGAGGTGGTCCGCGCGGTAGCGCTTGTGGCAGGAGAGGCACTCCACGAGCGGGTCCGAGAAGACATCAACGTGGCCGGAGGCTTCCCATACCTGGCGGGGCAGGATGACGGAGGAATCCAGGCCCACCACGTCCTCGCGGCCGCGGACCATGGACTGCCACCACTGGCGCTTGATGTTTTCCTTCAGCTCGGCACCGAGGGGTCCGTAGTCCCAGGCAGAGCGCGAGCCTCCGTAGATTTCACCGGCCTGGAACACAAAACCCCTTCGCTTGGAAAGGGAAATGACCTGGTCGAGTACGGATTTTGCTGCCATGGTGGACTCCAATTTCTACAGGGCCGCTGGGTGCGGTCCGCGGGTATCTGGCCCCGCTGCACGTGGGTGCATCACCGCTGGGTGCGGGCGGGGCGGGCGAAGGAACGAGATGCAGAGAACTGCGTGTCCTAGCCTACCGGCCGCTGCCTCCGGAAGCTGCCTGCCTCCGGAAGGCGCCCCGCGGCCACGGCAGTGTGGCCAGGATGATGGCGGCCAGCGTCAGCAGTGTGCCCAGGACGGTGGCCGGGGCCACGACGCTTCCGGGGGCCGGCACCAGGAGGTCCAGCCCCAGGGAGCCAAGGAGCTGTCCGGCGATCATGCCGAGCCCGGTCACCAGCACGCCCAGGCTGCGGACCAGCAGCGCACCCAGGCCGATGAACACACAGCCCATAGGCCCGCCCAGGTAGTACCACCACTCGGCCGGCAACGGATTGCCCGGCCCAAATACAGTCACCTTGATGGCCAAGGCAATCCACAGGAACACGGAGCCGGCCACGAAATTCACCAGAGTGGCGGCGACGGGCGAACCGTAGTGGACCGTGGCCGTCCCGTTCATGGCCTGCTGGAAACTCATCAGGAACCCGGCTAGGACAGGGAGGATCAACGGCAGAATCAAGGTTTCCAGCCCGCCTGCACCGTCCGCAGGAGCGCCCGGGGAGCCCGGGGAACCGGCCAGCCGCGGCGAAACCGCCCACGCCACGGCGGCGACCGTCAGCACGCAGCCGATGATCCGCATGGGAGTCACTGCCCTCTTGCCGGCCGGTCCGATGCCCAGCCGGTCCACCAGCAGCCCGCTCAGGGTCTGCCCGGTCACGGCGGCGACGGTAAACAGTGCCACGCCGAGGATGCCCACGGTGAAGGACTGCGCGAAGACAAATAGGGCGCCGATGCCGCCGGCCAGCACGTACACGGGCGGGAAAGCCCGGGTCCGGACCGCCGGCAGGATCCTGGCCAGACCGGCGCGGCCGCTGGGCAGGATCAGGGAGATCAGGATCATCACCACCAGGCCGGTGCTGAAACCCACCACGGCCGCGGCGATGCCGTCGTTGAGCCGGACGCCGAGGGCCCCGTTTATCCGGCCCTGGACGGGAATGGCCAGTCCCGCGCCGACGGCCAGCGGGAGCCCCGCGAAGCGCGGCAGCCGTGGGGTGTGGGTCATTGGATTCACCTTACGTCAGGCATTATTGCTTGTATGAGCAACCAGGACATTCAAGAGATCCCCATCCGCGACAGCATGATCCGTCTTGGCCAGCTCCTGAAGCTCGCCAGCCTGGTGGAGGACGGCGTGGAAGCCGCCGAGCTGATCAAAAACGGACTCGTCAAGGTCAACGGCGAGATCGAGGACCGCCGCGGACGCCAGCTGCACAACGGCGACACCGTCACCGTCAACGGGCAGACCGTGCAGGTTGTGGCCCCCGAAGCCTGATCTAACGGGCCTGGCTCAGCCTCAGTCGGCCAGGACCGCGTAAGCGGCCGGCGGCACTGTGCCGCCGGCCGCCGTCGTACGTTTATTTGTTCAGCACCTCGTGCGTCAGGAACTCGGAGACGTGCCCGATTTCCTGCTGGTTGATGCCGTGCCACATGCCCGTGTAGAGGACCTTGGTGAGCTTGACGTGCCCGCGCACCCAGCCCATGGTGTAGTCGATCTTGTCGGGGGTGATCACGGGGTCCTGCTGGTCGCGGCCCCAGAAGAGCGGCACCGTGCCGTCCAGCTCGCCGTCCTTGAACGTGGGGTCCCCGTCCGCGTTGACCACAAAACCGGAAAGCCCGACGACGGCGGCGTAGTCAGCGGGGCGCTGCCGGAGCAGCGTGGTGGCCATCGCCATTCCCATGGAGAAGCCGAGCAGCGTCACGGACGGGTGGTCGGCTTTGACGGTGTCGATCCAGTCCTGCACGTAATCGGCTCCAGCCTTGACGGCGTCGAGCGTGTATTCGATGGAGGCCGTCAGGGGGAACCACATAAACCCGGGGCCCGTGGCCAGGGGCGCCCGGAGCGAGGCAACCACAAAATCTTCGGGAAGCATATCCGCCAGGCTCAGCAGGTCCTGTTCGTTGGCGCCGTAGCCGTGCAGCAGCACCAGCAGCGGCCTTCCGGAGCGCTGGTCCTCCGGCCGGGACCACAGAACAACGGGGGCGGGAAATACTTGGGCGTCAGTCATGGTTTCCATTCTTACAGTTACCCGGCGGTAACTACCTACGGTGGCGTAGCTTGTGAGCAAGGAGGCAGGATAGGACCGTGAATGAAGCAAAAGCCATGCAGAGCCCGCCCAGGGCCCCGGAAGCCCACCCCTGGAGCCGCTATGTGGCGATGGGAGATTCGTTCACCGAGGGCATCGGCGACCCCGACCCCACCAGCCCCGGCGGCTTCCGCGGCTGGGCCGACCGGGTGGCCGAGGAACTGGGCCGGGGCCAGTCGGACTTCGCCTACGCCAACCTGGCCGTCCGCGGCCGGCTCCTGCAGCAGATCGTGGACCAGCAGCTCGCTCCGTGCCTGGCGCTGAAGCCGGACCTGATAACCCTTTCCGCCGGCGGCAACGATCTCATCAGGCCCGGCGGCGACCCCGACGCCCTCGCCGAAAAACTTGATTCAGTGGTCCAGATCCTGGCCATGGGCGGTGCCACGGTGGTGCTGTTCAACGGCCCGGATACCGGTTCCTCGGTCCTGGGACGGATCCGCAGCAAGGTGGCCATCTACAACGAGAACCTGCGCACCGTGGCCGCCCGCCATGACGCCATCATCGCCGACATGTGGTCGCTCAAGCAGCTGAACGATCCGCAGATGTGGGACGAGGACCGCCTGCACTTTTCGCCATTGGGACACCACACCATCGCCGCCATGGTGCTGGATTCGCTGAACGTGAACCACACCCTCGAGCCGCTCCGGCCCAAGCCCCTGCCCGTCCCCACGTGGCGGGCAGCCCGCTCCGAGGACCTGGTGTGGGCCCGCGAGTACTTTGTCCCGTGGGTGGTGCGGCGGCTGCGCCACCGCTCTTCCGGCGACGGCATCACCGCAAAACGTCCGACGCCGGGGCCTGTGTTCGGCCCGGGCGTTCCGTTGGGTTCCGGCGAGGGGCCGCTGGGCACCACCGAGGCCCGGCGCTAGCGGCGGCCCGGCGTGACCGGCGGCACGGCGTGACCCAAGGACAACTCCCCCGGACAGGCATGGATCCGGATGAGGTGGTGCGGCGCCGGCTTCACGCCCAACGGCTGCGCGGGCCCGGCCTGGGCTCCCCGGAGGACGCCGTCCGGCACTTGCTGGCTGTCCAGGCGCAGGAGTTTCCGTACGCCCGCTGGAGCCTGGCGCAAAGGACCGGCAGTCCTGGAGCTGCCGTCGGGGCCCCGTCTCATCGGGTTGCTGCCGAGGCTGCGGTAGCCACCGCCGCGGAGGTGGAGGAGGCGGTGTCCGACGGTCGTATCCTGCGCACCCATATCCTGCGGCCCACCTGGCATTTTGTGCACCGCGAGGATCTTCGCTGGCTGACGGCCTTGTCCGCGCCGCGGCTTCACCAGGGCAACGCGGGCATGTACCGGCAGACCGGGATTGATGCCGCCGCCGCTGACCGGAGCGGACAGGTCCTGGCCGAAGCCGTCCGGGGCGGGTCACACCTGACCCGCGAACAGCTGGCCGCGCGGCTGCAGGACGAAGGGTTCGGGGCCACCGGCTTCGGGCTGGCCTACCTGATCATGCACGCCGAGATCAGCGGGATCCTGACCAGCGGGTCGCCAGTGCGCAGCAGGGGCGGGGCCCTGAAGCAGACCTACGCCCTTTTTGACGAGCGTGTCCCTGCCGGCCCGGCCATTCCTCTGACCCGGACCGAAGCGCTCAGCGAGCTCGTCCGGCGCTACTTCACCAGCCGCGGGCCGGCCACGGTCAAGGACTGCGCCGATTGGTCCGGGCTCACCATGGCCGACGTGCGGCTCGGCCTCCAACAGTCCCTGGCGGCTGCTCCCGAAACGCTGGCAACGTCGGTGATTGACGGCGTCGAGCATTATTTCGACGCCGGCGCGGACGGCGGTTCGGAGGCCGGCACGGAGGCCAGCAATGCCACGCCGGCGGCAGGACCGCGGATCGATCTGATCCAGTGCTACGACGAATACGTGATGGGCTATTCGGCAACCCGGCACTATCTGGGCGGCAGCGCTCCGGCGTTCCCGGTCGCCGGGGATCCGATGCATGTGGTGCTGCTGGACGGGCGGATGGCCGGCTGCTGGCGGCACACCATGTTCTCCGGCCGCTGTGAGCTTGATATCCGTCTGTCCGCTGCCGCGGACCGGGCCACGGAAGATGCCGTGCAGGACGCCGTGGACCGGTACGGGGCCTTCCTGGGGATCCCGGCCGCGCGTGTGGGCTCCGGGGTTAAGCTGGAAGGACACATATGAGAGGCGCTACACCGTGAACAGCTTGTTTTTCTGGATCATCATTCTGGCGTTCGTGATACCGATGGCGATGCGGATGTACCGGAAATCCGTGAACAAACGGAACCAGGAGCAGAGCTTTTCCGGGCGCTACCCCGAGCAGTTTCCAGGCGGCGGCCAGTACCCGGGCAGCGATCAGTACCCGGGGCCGCAGAACAAGCAGCCCCGTGACGGCTACACGCAGCAGGATTACATGAGTGGCGGCTTCCGGCAGATCATGAGCCCGCAGCCCCTGCCACCGAGCCAGCCGTTGCCGCCCATGCAGCCGATTCCTTCTGCGGATCAGCAGTTCCCGCCGTACGGCCAGCCGCAACCCAACGGCCAGCCGGTGCCGGAGCAGCGCGCGGAAGCACCGCAGCAGCCTGCCGCCCCCGGCATTCCCCTGCCGCCGTCGGGCCCGCAGGGATACCGTGCCCGCAAGCTGGCCGAACTCGACCAGCAGTACAGCAACGGCGAGCTGGCCATGGAGGACTACATGAAGCGCCGCTCCGATATCATGAACGGCTGATCGCTTAGTCAGCGCGAAAGGATCCTTCTATGGTTGTCAAGCGTGGCCGGGGTCTGGGTTTGCGGCGTTGAGTATTCGGTAGATCCGTCGGGCGAGATAGCGTTTCAGGCACCGGCGGATCTCCTTTTTTGTTCGTCCTTCGGCTTGGCGTTTCTGGACGTAGTCGATGGTGGCGGGCTCGAAGGTCATCCGGCTCAGGGCGATGATGTGCAGGGCTTTGTTCAGGGTTCTGTCGCCGCCGCGGTTGAGTCTGTGCCGGACGGTGTTCCCTGACGAGGCGTGGATAGGGCTGGCTCCGGCCAGGGACGCGAAGGCGGCCTCGGAATGGACGCGTCCCCGGTGGGACCAGACGCTCAGGCAGATGGCGGCCGTGACGGGACCGATCCCGGTCTCCTTGAGGAGGGGTGCGGCTTCGCTGATTTCGACCAGTCCGGTGATTTGGTCGTTGTTGGTTTTGATGTCCGCGTCGAGTTCGGTGATGTGTTTGGCCAGCCGGACTGCTTCGGCGCGGGCAACGGACTGAGCCAGCGGTTCTTCCCGGGCCCGCCAGCGGGAGGCTTCGGTGATCTGGGTTCCGGTCAAGGGTTTGCGCGCATCCAGGCCAAGGTCGTTGACCCGGAGCAGGGCGGTCAACGCGTTCACGCCCCGGGTACGGTCGGTGGTCATGGATTCCCGTGCGGTGACCAGGATCCGCAGGGCAGCTCGGACTCCTTCGTTCAGCCGTGGCTGGCGCAGTTGCTGCTCATCCAGGGGCAGGACGGCTGCGGCGATCCGGTGCGCGTCGAGCGGATCTGATTTGCCGACCCCGTGATGGGCTCGGGCATCCATGCGTGCGGCTTCGGCGACCGTGTAGCCGGCGGCGTCGACGGAACCGGCCAGCAGAGCGCCGTAGGAAGCAGCACCCTCGATCACCCACAAGGTCGCCAGATCAGCGCCGGTGCGGCGCGCGACCCAGGCGATTGCGCGGGTAATGCCGGCCCCGGTGGTGGGGAAGTCCCGGGTGGCGGTCAGCTCACCGGTGTTGCCGGTGATGATGGCGTAGACATGGTTCTTGGCGTGCGTATCGACGCCGACGACAAAAGGGCGGGAATGAGCAACGATAGTCATAGCGGTTCTGGCACCTTCCTCTATTCGCGGATATGGTCAGGGCCGTACACGGCCGGTACCAGTCCGGGTAGAGGTCACTTCGGAACAACACTGTGACGAGCCACGCCCCCAAAGAGGCGGACAACCTTCTGATCAAGTTACCGAGGTGGGCCGGGTGGTACCGGCCGCCACCCCGCGGATGGACAGATCCATTCAAAGACACCCCTTGCAGGGCCAAACACTTAATGAGTCACATCCCACGGGGCTGAACGGCCAATACCCACTCTGCCAGCCAGTCCCAGACCAGCCACTAAAATCCTCACAGACACTTGAGGCCCTGATTCCGGGGGCTCAAGTGTCCTCTCGCGTTTAATAGCAAGGGGCTCAAGTGTCCGTTCGGGCTTAGACGAGGAAGGTCTTTCGGAGTTGGACGCCGAGCTGGCCGATCTCGGTCAGGAAGCCGTCGTGGCCGATCGGGGCCTCAATAACGTGCACGTCCACGTCGCCCGGGAGCGCGTCAGCCAGTTCACGGGACTGGGACGGGAAGTACAGCCGGTCGCTGTCCACCGCAGCCACGAAGAACCTGGCGGTGGCCCGGCCCAAGGCCTCATTCAGCGAGCCCCGCCCGCGGCAGACGTCGTGGCTCATCAGGGCGTCGGTGATGGCGATGTAGCTGTTGGCATCAAAGCGCCGCACCAGCTTTTTGCCCTGGTGGTCCAGGTAGCTTTCCACCTGGTAGCGGCCCCGCTCCCCCAGCGCTGCCGCCTGGAACGGCGATTCCGGGTGCTGGGCCGAACGTCCGAAGCGGCCATGGAACTCCTCGGCGGAGCGGTAGGTGATGTGGGCGATGCGCCGTGCCAGGGCCAGGCCGTCCTCCGGCAGCGGACCGCCGTAGTAGTCGCCGTCGTTGAAATTGCTGTCCTGTCGGATGGCGAGCGTCTGCGCCTGGGCGAACGCGATCTGTTCGGCGGTGCTGGCGGCACCGATGGAGATAACGGCGCACCGCTGAACCCGTTCCGGGTAGGTGACCGCCCATTCCAGGGCCCGCGCGCCGCCCATGGAGCCGCCCAGCACGGCGTACCAGCTCGGGATGCCCAACTGGTCAGCCAGCCTGGCCTCGGCCGCCGTGGTGTCCCGCAGCGTTACCAAAGGGAATCGGGACCCCCACGGCTTGCCATCCGGGGCATCCGAGGACGGCCCGGTGGAACCGTAGCAGCCACCCACAATGTTGATGGAGACCACAAAGAACCGGTCCGTGTCCACCGGCGCACCGGGTCCGGCCAGCTGTTCCCACCAGCCGGGCTCGTCACTGTCGCCGCGGGTCACGTGCGTGCTTCCGGTCAGGGCGTGCTCAATCAGGACGGCGTTGGAGCCGTCCGCGTTGAGGGTTCCCCACGTTTCATAGCCGAGGGTGACTTCCGGGAGGTAACCGCCGGCTTCGAGCTCGAGTCCGCCGATGCTGGCGTACCGGACCACCCCGTTTCCGGGTGCTGCAGTACGGGAAATCGTAATCGTCATGGCAGGACCTTTTCTATGCGCTTGCCCACCGTCAATTGACCGGCAGGCCAGGTCCTCACCCGGGGCACCCCACCGCAAAAGAGGGTTGCCGGCCAGCAAGCCGGGGCTGTCGCTGGCACTCATGACCTGCTTCGAGTGTACGAACCGCCCCGGTCTATTGCTAAGCGTGTGACTGGTTATGACTTCGCGGGAGCACTTCTGCGGCCAGCCGGCCGCGTCCCTGCCAGGGTCCGCCGCGCCCTTGGCCGCCCGGAAATGTCCACTCGTGACGCAACGGGAATCCGGTAAGGCTACCCTTAGCTGAGAGCCGGATCACAAAGTGCCAAGATGATGGCATGCGCATGGATCACGTCTCTTACGCCTGTGAACAAGATGGCCTCGTTGCCACCACCGAACGTATTTCGTCCGCCCTCGGCGTTGAAGCCGTGAAGGGTGGCGTACACCCCCGGTTTGGAACCCGGAACATGATTATTCCCCTCGCGGGCCATAAGTACCTGGAAGTCGTGGAGGTCCTGAACCACCCGGCATCGGACAAGGCTCCCTTCGGGCAGGCTGTCCGGGCCCGGTCCGAAGCCGGCGGCGGCTGGATGGGCTGGTGCGTCGAAGTGGACGACCTCGCTCCGTTCGAAGACCGCCTGGGCCGTGCCGCCGTCAACGGCAACCGCAAGTTCCCGGACGGCCGCGAGCTGGTCTGGAAGCAGATCGGCATCCTGGGCCTGATCGCGGACCCCCAGGTCCCGTACATGCTCAAGTGGGAGGGCGACCCCGCCCTGCACCCGTCCAACGCCTATGAGAGCAACGTCAAGATGAGCTGCCTGACCATAGCCGGTTCCGCCGAACGCGTGACGGAATGGCTGGGCGAACCCGTCGAGAAGCCGCTGGAGGATGTGGCCGTTGACTGGGTGGCTCCGCATGGAACCCCGGGCATCCTGTCCGTAACCTTCGAAACCGCTACGGGAGCAGTCACCATCTGATTGCACGTTCAATAGCTTCGGCCGCCATCAGCGGGTGCCAATGATGCCACCCACCGATGGCGGCCGAATCCTTTTAAGGCCGGACCCGGTTCAGTTCACCTGTGCGGCACGGGAACCACGGCCGTCTTACCCCAGGCCCACAGCCCGGCCAAAGAGGCTGAAGCCAACGAATGCAACGATGTCCAACAGCGCATGCGCGATGACCAGCGGCATAATCCGCTTGGTTTTCGTGTAGAGCCAGGCGAAGACCACACCCATCACTGCATTGCCGATGAACGGCCCGAAGCCTTGGTAAAGGTGGTAGCTGCCGCGGAGCATCGAGCTGGTGAAGATGGCCAAGGGCATGCTCCAGCCGAACTTGCCTAAGCGGTCCACGAGGTAGCCCACCACAATGACTTCTTCCACCACGGCGTGCCGCAGGGCGGACAGGATCAGGACGGGAACTGTCCACCAGTACGAGTCGAGTGCGCTGGGGATGATGGCGGTGGTGATCCCCAGGGCACGTCCCGCGGCGTAGAGGCCCAGCGACGGGATCCCGATCAGCGCCGCGAGGCCAAAGCCCTGCAGCAGGTCACGGCCCGGCCGGGCGAAGTTGAACCCCAGCTTCCGGAAGGCGGACCCGCCTTGGGGGCTCACTCCGGCGCCGGATTGCCGCTGGTCCGTGAGGAAGTAGATGACCAGCAGCACGGGCACGAGGGCGAAAATGATGTCCAGCAGCTGGTAGGTGAGGTCGAAGTATTCGCGGGGGCTCTGTGACCGGTTCAGCGTGGACGTGCCTTCGGCCAGCGGTGCACGCGTCATCTTGTCCAGCAGCTGCACCACCGAGTAGACGGCGGACTGCCCCAGGGAAAGGCCCAGCACAATCCAGACTTCAATCCGCAGCCGACGGCGGGAGGGAACCAACATGGTTCCATCTTGCCCGTAGTTTCTGGTTCTTCGCTGATTGGGGCGTGGCCAGCTCGCTGGGGCTGACCAAAGTGAGAGAGCGTTCGCCAAAAACGCACCAAAAGTGAGAGAGCGTCCGGGGTTGGCGGCACCTATGCTTGGGGCTTATGAGCGCGCCAGGGAAAATCTTCATGATCCGGCACGGCCAGTCCGCGGCCAATGTCGATACGTCCATCTACAACAGGGTCCCGGACTACCGGATTCCGTTGACTCCCCTGGGCCTGGCGCAGGCCACGGCGGCCGGGGAACGGATCCGCCGCGAGCTGGACGGCCGCCAGGTCTGCGTTTATGTGTCGCCGTACCTGCGGGCGCACCAGACCCTGAAGGCACTCAACCTCGGCAATCTCACGGAACGGGTGATCGAAGAGCCGCGCCTCCGCGAGCAGGACTGGGCCAATTTCCAGATCACCGGCGATATCGAGGACCAGAAGGAACTCCGCAACGCCTACGGCCATTTCTTCTACCGGTTCCGGGAGGGCGAATCCGGCTCCGACGTCTACGACCGGATCTCATCCTTTATGGAGACGCTGTACCGGCACTGGTCCAAACCTGACTACGCCCCCAACACCCTGCTGGTGACCCACGGGCTCACCATGCGCCTGTTCTGCATGCGCTGGTTCCACTGGTCGGTGGAGTATTTCGAATCGCTCAACAACCCGGACAATGCCGCGGTGCGGACCCTCCTGCGCACCGACCTGGGCAAGTACGAACTCGATATTCCGTTCAGCCAGTGGGTGGACCGCCGGGTGGACGAGACCGTCCTGGATGCGCCGCCGGTGATCTTCTAGGGGTTGTTGCTGCTCGCCTAGTGCGGGGCCACGATCACTTCAGTGCCATTGGCTTCGAATGCTGCCTTGTCCTCGGCGGAGATTCCGGAGTCAGTGATCAGGCGGGTGAACGCGTAGCCGTCCATGGTGGCGAAGGCTCTGACGGCCACTTTGGAGGAGTCGGCCAGCACGTACGAGATCCGGGCCCGGCTGGCCAGCAGGGCATTCACGGAGGCTTCGCCCTCCCCAGTGTTGGTGGGACCGACCTCGGGGTCAATGCCGTTCACGCCGATAAAGGCGATGTCCATGACCACCTTCTGCATGATGATGTCGGTGTACGGTCCCACGAGTTCGTACGAGCGGGGGTTCAGGATGCCGCCGGTCACCATGACTTTGATGTTGGGGCGGACAGCCAACTGCGCAGCGATGTTGATGGCGTTGGTGACCACAGTCAGGGTGGACTGGTGGCCGGGAGCGTTGAGGTCCTCGCGCGTGGCCAGGATCTGAGCCAGGGCCGTGCTGGTGGTGCCGCCGCAGAGACCGATCACAGCGCCGGGAAAAATCAGAGCCGAGGCGGCCTGGGCGATCTGCTCCTTGGCTTCGGCGTGGTCGTCACGGTTGTACCGCCCGGGGAGGTCGTAGGCCAGGGCGCCGGTGGTGGCCCCGCCCCGGGTGCGGGTCAGCAGCCGCCGCTTGGCCAGGCTGTCCAGGTCCCGCCGCGCCGTGGCCGGCGAAACCGCAAGCTGGGAGACAATCTCCTCCACCTCCACTTGGCCGGTCTTGGCGAGAATGTCCAGGATGGCCGTCAGGCGGTCAGTGCGGGTCATGGGGGCCTCTCAGCGTCAAACAGTCACCAAAATATGACGTTATCTGATCATAACAGGCACAAATGATCACATCGCAATCACAAAGTGTGGCCCCTGCTTAGCGTGCCCGTACACCGGCCCGCCACACGGCGTACGTGAGCGGCATGCCCGGGCGGTAAGCGAGATGCGTTGCTGAGGGGGCGTTCAGCATGTGCAGGTCCGCACGATGCCCGACGGCGAGCGAACCCACCGCCCGTTCGCCGTCGGCGTCGTGCCCTGCCTCCCGGTGCAGCGCCAGCGCACCCCCATACGTTGCGGCGCGCACCGCTTCATGGACGCTCAGGCGCATCTGCAGCACGGCCGTCGCCACGTTGAACGCCATGGAACTGGTGTACGAGGTACCCGGATTGCAATTGGAGGCCAGCGCCACCTGCACGCCGGCGTCCAGCAGTTCACGCCCCGGGGCCAGCATCTGCCGGGTGGAGAGATCGCACGCGGGGAGGCAGGTTGCCACGGTTCCGCGGTCCCCCGTGCCGCTCTCCGGATTCCAGCCGGACCAGCTTTCCGCCAGCACCGCCACATCACGGGACGACAGGTAGTTCACGTGGTCCACGCTGGCTGCCCCTAGTTCCACCGCCAGCTGCACGCCGGGACCCTCGCCGAGCTGGTTGCCGTGGACGCGGATCCCCAGTCCGGCGGCCCGGCACGCCTCCAGCACACGGCGGGACTGCTCCGCCGTGAAGGCGCCTTCCTCGCAGAACACGTCCGCCCACCGGACGTACGGCCGGACGGCGTCAAGCATGGGCCCGCAGACGAGATCGGTGTAGGCCTCCGCATCGGTGCCCGCGGGGACAAGGTGGGCACCCAGGTAGGTGACCTCGTCTACGACAGTGGAGGCGATCCGGGCACTCCGGGCCTCGTGCTCAATATCCAGCCCGTAGCCCGTCTTGGTTTCGAGGTAGGTGGTGCCCTGCGATACAGCCTCGGACACACGCGCCATCGCCAGCCGGGTGAGGTCGAAATCGGACGCGCGCCGAGTGGCGTCCATGGTGACGGCGATGCCCCCGGCCGAATACGACTCCCCTGCCATCCGCGCCTCGAACTCCGCCGTGCGGTCGCCGGCGAAGACCAGGTGTGTGTGCGAATCCACCCAGCCCGGCAATACGGCCCGGCCGCCGGCGTCCACGGCGTCATCGGCCGCCGGCGCGTCCGCGGCGGAACCGAGCCAGGCGATCCGTTCGCCCTCGACCACCACGGCGGCATTCTTAAGGACGCGGTGTTCCAGGTCCTGGGTCATCAGCTCGGCGATGTTGGTGATCAGGGTGCTCATGGGTTCCATTGTTCAGCGCCGGACGGACCAGCGCGTGGCGGCCAGCGCCTCCGCTGTCCGGGATGCCGGATCGTGGGCCAAAGCGGCCGCCCGGCGCCCGGTGCCCTGTCCGGCCAGGATCTGCGCGGCGGCGAGCTCCGCCATGGCCGATGACGTCTGGAAACCGTAACCGCCCTGACCGGCCAGCCAGTAAAACCCGGGGGCCTCGGCGTCGAAACCGGCAACCGGGACGCCGTCGGCTGCCTCGGTCCGGAGCCCCGTCCACGCGCTCCGAACCCCGCGGATTCCCAACGTGGTCAGCTCGTTCAGCTTCACGATCAGCCGCTCGACATCGCCGGGCCTCGGCCTGGCGTCCTCGGGTCCGCTGGGCACCGTTTCCGACGGCGAGATCAGCACCTCGGTGCCCTCCCGGCGGAAATAGAACGTGTGGTCGGCTGCCGCCACCATGGGGCTGTGCCCTGGCAGTGGATGTTCGACGTCGACAATCGCCGCAATGCGCCGGTACGGCTGCAGCCCGAGCTTCTCCACGCCGCTGATCACGGCGATTTCATCGGCCCAGGCGCCGGCCGCATTGACCAGCACACCGGCTTCGAAGGCTTCCTGCCCGGCGCCGACCTCCCAGCCCGAGCCCAGCCGCTGGGCGGAATGTACGCGTGCGCCGGTGATGATGTCGGCGCCGGCGGCCTCAGCCCGCAGGCGGTGGTCTGCCAGCAAAAGGGGCGCGTTGCAGCCGAAGGATCCGGTGTCCAGGCCTGCGGCGGAGAAAGACCCGGGCACCAGCGCAGGGCACAGCTCCAGTGCCCGTTCATGCGTGATGGCATTCATGTGGCCGCTGCTCTCGGCGCGGACGGATTCCTCCGTGCCGATCAGCATAAAACTTCGCGGCGTCAGGACAGGTTCAGGCAGCTGGGCGTCCCGGGCCCCGATCAGTTCCAGGGTCCGGACCGTGAGCTCCCGCACCACGTCCGGGCCGTAACTGGGAATGAGCTGGCGGGCGGAGCGGGAGGACGTGTGGTACGCCAGCTCCTGCTCCGCCTCCACCAGCGCCACGCTGCAGCTGCCCGCGAGCGCGGACGCCAGGGACAGGCCGGCGATGCCGCCACCCACAATCAGGACGTCGTAGTGTGCTGCCATGGCTCCATCCTTGCAGAGTTGCCCTGCGGCCGCGCCGGTCCTGCTCTGTAAGGTTTAGCCCCGCTGGGTTAACCCGGCTGGGTTAACCTGCTACCGCGGCACGGCTGGCGACGAACGCACGCACGCACGCTTCGACGTCGTCCGCTGAGTGCGATGCTGAAAGCTGCACGCGGATCCGGGCGGCGCCGCGCGGGACCACCGGGAAGCTGAAGGCGGTGACAAAGACGCCGTGCTGGAGCATCTGGTCCGCCACCTTGGCGGCCATTACGGCGTCCCCGAACATCACGGGGACAATCGCATGTTCGCCGTCGAGGAGTTCAAAACCTTCTTCGGTCATCCGGCGGCGGAACAGCCGGGCGTTCTCGAAGAGACGGGTCCGCAGGTCACCGGAATTCTCCACCAGGTCAAGGGCCTTGACGGTGGCGGCGACGATCGCGGGGGCCAGGGAATTGGAAAACAGGTACGGGCGCGCTTTCTGGCGGAGCATGGCCACCACTTCACTGCGGCCGGACACGTAACCGCCGGACGCGCCGCCCAGGGCCTTGCCGAACGTTCCGGTGTAGATGTCCACGCGCTGGGACACGCCTGCGTGCTCGGGGGTTCCGGCACCGGTGGCACCCATAAAGCCGACGGCGTGGGAATCGTCCACCATCACCAGGGCGTCGTGCTTCTCGGCGAGGTCGCAGATGGCCTCCAGCGGTGCCAGGTAGCCGTCCATGGAGAACACGCCGTCGGTGACGATGATCTTGCGCCGCGCATCCTTCGCTTCGACGAGCTTTGCCTCGAGGTCCGCCATGTCCTGGTTGGCGTAGCGGAACCGCTGGGCCTTGCAGAGCCGGATTCCGTCGATGATGGAGGCGTGGTTCAGGGCATCGGAGATGATGGCATCCTCCGGCCCGAAGAGGGATTCGAAGACCCCTCCGTTGGCGTCAAAGCAGCTGGAGAACAGGATGGTGTCCTCGGTCCCGAGGAACCTGGACACGCGGGCCTCCAGCTCCAGGTGCAGGTCCTGGGTGCCGCAGATGAAGCGGACGCTGGCCATGCCGAAGCCCCGTGAGTCCATGGCCGCTTTGGCCGCGGCGATGATGTCCGGGTGGTCCGCGAGGCCCAGGTAGTTGTTGGCGCAGAAGTTCAGGACGGTGGCGCCGGGCTGGCCGATCTGCCCTGCTGTGATGTGGCTGGACTGCGGGGAGTTGATGCTGCGTTCGGTTTTGAAGAGCCCGGCGGTACGGATGTCGTCCAGCTCAGCCTGCAGCTGGTCCTTGATGGAGGTGTACATGGTGCTCCTTAGAGTTCGGTCCAGTCGAGGACAACTTTTCCGCCGACGCCGGCGCGGGCGGTGGCGAAGCCTTTTTCCCATTCTGCGGCGGGCAGCTTGTCCGTCACTACCGCTGAGATGCCGGCGTGCAGCACGGGGTTGGAGGAGAGCATGGCGCTCATGGCGTACCAGGTCTCATACATTTCCCGGCCGTAGATGCCCTTCAGGGTCAGCATGTGAGTGACCACTTTGCCCCAGTCGATGGTGATGTCCTGGCTGGGCAGGCCGAGCATGGCTATGCGGCCACCGTGGTTCATGTTGTTGATCATCTCAGGCAGGGCGGTGGGGTGGCCGGACATTTCCATGCCGATGTCGAAGCCCTCACGCATCCCGAGTTCACGCTGGGCATCCTTGACGCGCGTGGTGGAGACGTCGATGGTGAGGTCCACGCCGAGCTGGCGTGCCAGCTCGAGCCGTGGCTTGGAGACATCGGTGATGGCGATCTTGCGTGCCCCGGCGTGGCGGGCCACAGCGATGGCCATCAGGCCGATGGGTCCTGCCCCGGTGATGAGCACGTCCTCGCCCACCAGCGGGAAGCTGAGGGCGGTGTGCACGGCGTTGCCGAACGGATCGAAAATCGCGCCGAGTTCCGGTGTGATGGAGGGGTCATGGTGGACCCAGACGTTGGTCTCAGGGATGACCACGTACTCGGCGAAGGCGCCGTCCCGCTGTACACCGACGCTGACGGTGTGGATGCACATATGGCGGCGGCCTGCGCGGCAGTTCCGGCAGATTCCGCAGACCACGTGGCCTTCGCCGGATACGCGGTCCCCCACTTTGACGTCGCGGACGCCGTCGCCGATTTCCACTACTTCACCGTAGAACTCATGGCCTGCGATGAGGGGTGCCTCGATCATGCCCTGCGCCCAGGCATCCCAGGACTGGATGTGCAGGTCAGTGCCGCAGATCCCGGTGGTCATGACCCGGATCTTGACGTCGTTGGGGCCGGCTTCGGGCTCGGGCCGGTCAACCAGCTCGAACCCGGCGTGTGCACCGGACTTGTAGAGTGCCTTCATTGGCTTCCTGACTGTTGGCAGCGACCCGCGGCCTGCGGGTGTGGTCTCCCTTCATTAGAGCCATTTCGAAGCATTAGCACAAGCAGAATTCTCTCAATCGACGATGAAGTGTTCACTAATGCATAGACTGGGCGGATGGATATTCACCAGCTGGAAATCCTCCGCGAACTCGGAGCCCTGGGCAGCGTGAAGGCGGTGGCGGAGACGCTGATGGTCACGCCCTCCGCGGTGTCCCAGCAACTGGCACTGCTGCAGCGCAATGTTGAGGTTCCGCTGACCCGGAAGGAGGGCCGCAACCTGGTGCTGACCGAGGCCGGGCAGGTGCTCGCCGACGCCGGTGCCGCCGTCGTCAGTGCCATGGCGGACGCCCGGACAGCCATCGGCGCCTATCACGGCTCGCCGGTGGGCACCGTGACCATCAGCGGTTTCCACAGCGCGGGCCAGGCGCTGTTCGCGCCGCTCGCGCGCATGCTGGACGCGCCCGGCCAGCCGCGGATCCAGCTTTCCGACGAGGACGTGGCACAGCAGGACTTCCCGGCGCTGACGGCGCGCTACGACCTGGTGCTGGCGCACCGGATGGACCACAGCCCGCGCTGGCCGGAGGAGCGGGTCGCGGTGATTCCGCTGGCGCACGAACCGCTGGATGTTGCGTTGCCGGCTGACCATCGCTTGGCCCGCCAGGGCACCCTTACCGCGGCCGACGTCGTGGGCGAACCTTGGGTGACCAGCCACACCGGATACTCCCCCGCCGACGTCCTGTCCGCCGTCGCGGCCGTCTCCAGCAAGGAACTGAACATCGTCCACCGGATCAACGACTACTCCACCGTGGCCGCGCTGGTCGCGGCCGGGGGTGTGGTGGGCCTCCTGCCGCGGCATACGGCGCGGCCCGTGCTCAACCCCGGCATTGTGCTGCGGCCGCTGGAGGGCATCAGCACACGGCGGAGGATCGACATCCTGGCCCGGCCGGAGAACCTGAAGCGCCGCTCGGTGATGATTGTGTGCGAGGCGCTGCAGGCGATCATGACCGGGCTGGTGGAACAGGGCGGCTAGGCCCAACTGGGTAGCGCTAACTGTCGTTTTCAGGGCTCAGAACGACAGTTGGCGCTACTTACTTGGGGGCAAGCCGCTTGGCGTGGCCGTGCCCCTTGCCCATTCCTTTTCCGAGGCCCAGGCCCGGACCCGTGCCGGCGCCCTCCACGATCTGCCGGGCGGTGGCGTTGTCACCGTTCTTCACGCCGGAGACCCTGACGGCCTCACCCGTGGCGATTTCCGCGATGGTGACCTCTGACCGCTTCAGCCGTTTGCCGTCGTCGCCCGTTGCCGGCGAACCGTCCGCGGCCGGGGCAGGGAACTTGATGATCCTGGTCTCCGCGTTGACGGCGTAGGTCTGGCTGAAACCGTCCTCGCTCTTGACTGTGAGCGAGGTTTCGCTGACGGCCTCCACGGTGCCCTGCTGCGCCAGCACGGTTTCGAACGTCCCGTCCGCCTTCTTCACCACGCTTTCACTGTGCAGGTGCTGCGGGCGCTGGGCCTTGGCCGGTTTCTCCTGGCCCGGGGCCTTGTCCGACTTCCCCGGCGCGGAGGCGGACGGCGACTGGGACGGCGTGTCCGTGGCGGACCAGGCGATGGCGACACCCGTGCCGGTCAGCGCCAGCGCTACGACGCCGGCCAGCAGGACTTTGCGGAATCTCAACGGTTCTTGGACCGACATGGCCATTCCTCCCACAGCACACGCAGGGCAACGGCGCCCTGGATCTTCAGTCTAGAACCGGCAGGCCACACTGAACACGCGTACTTTGCGGGCGGGAAGTGAGTACTTAAAGCCCAACTGGGTCGCAGTAGATGTCGTTATGAGTGCTCATAACAGCATTAACTGCGACCCAGTTGGGTTAAATCAGGCGGCTTAGCCTGCGGCTCGGCCCTCGGCTAACCCTCAACTCCGAGCTTCTCGAGGATGAGCTCCTTGACGCGGCCGGCGTCGGCCTGCCCGCGGGTGGCCTTCATAACGCCGCCCACGATGGCGCCGATCGCCTGGAGCTTGCCGGCGCGGATCTTGTCCGCGACGTCGGGCTGCGCGGCGAGTGCGGCGTCGATGGCTTCGAGGAGGGGTCCGTCGTCGGAAACGACGGCGAGCCCGCGCTTCGCCACGATCTCCGCCGGGGTGCCTTCGCCGGCGAGTACGCCGTCCAGGACCTCGGTGGCCATCTTGTTGTTGATCTTGCCGTTCTCCACCAGCTGGTTCAGCTCCACGATGGTGGTGGGCTGGACGCCCAGCTGGCCGGGATCGACGTCGGCGTTCTTGGCGCGGCCAACGATCTCGCCCATCCACCACTTGCGGGCCACGGAGGCCGAGGCTCCTGCGGCGATGGTTTCCTCGATCTCATCCATAACGCCGGCGTTGACGACGTCGCGGAATTCCAGGTCCGAGTAGCCCCAGTCCGACTGCAGCCGCTTGCGGCGGGCCGCCGGCGGCTCGGGCAGGGTGGCGCGGAGCTCCTCCACCCATTCGCGGGACGCAACGATCGGAACCAGGTCGGGCTCCGGGAAGTAGCGGTAGTCATCGGCGTCCGACTTGGGCCGGCCCGAGGTGGTGGTGCGCGTGTCCTCGTGCCAGTGGCGGGTTTCCTGGATGATCGGGTTGCCGGCATCCAGGACGGCTGCGTGCCGCTGGATTTCGTAGCGGACGGCGTGTTCGACGGCGCGCAGCGAGTTGACGTTCTTCGTTTCGGAGCGGATGCCGAAGCGTTCGCGGCCGTGCGGGCGCAGCGAAACGTTCGCGTCGCAGCGCACGTTGCCGCGTTCCATCTTCGCGTCCGACACGCCAAGGTTCTTGACGATCTCCCGGACGGCGGCCACGTAGGCCTTGGCCAGCTCCGGGGCGCGGGAACCCGCACCCTCGATGGGCTTGGTGACAATCTCCACCAGCGGAACGCCGGAACGGTTGTAGTCCACCAGCGAGTAGTCGGCACCCTGGATGCGGCCGGCGGCCCCGCCCATGTGGGTCAGCTTTCCGGCGTCCTCTTCCATGTGGGCGCGCTCGATCTCCACGCGGAAGATGGTCCCGTCCGACAGTTCGATGTCCAGGTAGCCGTCGTACGCGATGGGGTCCTCGTACTGTGACGTCTGGAAGTTTTTGGGAGTGTCCGGATAGAAGTACTGCTTCCGGGCGAAGGTGCAGGATTCAGCGATCTTGCAGTTCAGGGCAAGGCCGATCTTGATCGAGGACTCGATCGCGACCCTGTTCACTACCGGCAGCACACCGGGCATGCCCAGGTCCACCTCGTTGACGTTGGTGTTCGGCTCATCGCCGAAGACGTTGGGCGCGGAGGAGAACATCTTGGACTTGGTGTTGAGTTCCACGTGGACCTCAAAACCCAGGACCGGATCGTACTTCTCCATGGCCTCTTCGAAGCTCAGGGTTGCGTCCGTGCTCATTATTTTGCCTCCTTGGCGTCAACAAGGGTCTCAACCAACGGCGGTGCCTGGTCCAGGAGCGGGCCGCCCCACTGTGCCTCCAGCAGGGATTCCAGGACAGCACCCACGCGGTAGAGCCGGGCATCCTCGCGGGCCGGAGCCAGCAGCTGGATGCCGACGGGAAGGCCGTCCTCGTCCGCCAGGCCGCCGGGCAGCGTCAGTCCGGGCACGCCGGCCAGGTTGGCCGGGATGGTGGCGACGTCGTTGAGGTACATCGCCAGCGGGTCATTCAGTTTCTCCCCGAGCTTGAACGCCGTGGTGGGCGCCGTGGGAGAGATCAGGACGTCGGCCTGCGCGAACGCGGCCTCGAAGTCGCGCTGGACCAGGGTGCGGACCTTCTGGGCCGAACCGTAGTACGCGTCGTAGTAACCGGCGCTCAGGGCATAGGTGCCCAGGATGATGCGGCGCTTGACTTCGTCGCCGAAGCCTGCGGCGCGGGTGGCTCCCATAACGCGTTCGATGGTCATGGGCCCGTCCTCGGGCAGGACACGCAGGCCGTACCGGACGCCGTCGAACTTTGCCAGGTTGGAGGAGGCCTCCGACGGCATGATCAGGTAGTAGGCGCCGAGGGCGTACTGGAAGTTGGGGCAGGACACCTCGACGATTTCCGCACCGGCCTGCTTCAGCAGTTCCAGGGATTCGTTGAAGCGGTTCTCGACGCCGGCCTGGTAGCCCTCGCCGTGGAGTTCCTTGATGATGCCGATCCGCATGCCTTCGACGTTGCCCACCCGGGCAGCGGCGACGAGGTCTGCCAGGGGGTCGGGTAGGGACGTGGAGTCAAAGGGATCGTGCCCGCCGATGACCTGGTGCAGCAGCGCCGAGTCCAGGACGGTGCGGGAAACCGGGCCGATCTGGTCCAGCGAGGAAGCCATGGCGATGGCACCGTAACGGGAAACACCGCCGTAGGTGGGCTTGACTCCCACGGTGCCGGTGACGGCGCCGGGCTGGCGGATGGATCCGCCGGTGTCCGTGCCGAGCGCCAGCGGGGCCTCAAAAGCAGCAACGGCCGCAGCCGAGCCGCCGCCGGAACCGCCCGGAATCCGGTCCAGGTCCCAGGGGTTGCGGGTGGGGCCGTAGGCGGAGTGCTCGGTGGAGGAACCCATGGCGAATTCGTCCAGGTTGGTCTTGCCCAGGATGGGCATTTTGGCGGCGCGGAGGCGCTTGACCACCGTGGCGTCGTAGGGGCTGTGCCAGCCTTCGAGGATCTTGGAGCCTGCCGTGGTGGGCTGGCCGATGGTGACGATGAGGTCCTTGACCGCGATCGGCACGCCGGCGAGGACGTGGAGTTCCTCGGCCGCGGCGCCGCCGGCGGCGCGGATGGCGTCCACTTCGGCGGCGACGGCGAGCGCTTCCTCGGTGTTGACGTGCAGGAACGCGTTCACGCCGCGTTCGCCGCCGTCGACAGCTGCGATCCGGTCCAGGTAAGCCTGCGTGACCTCGACGGAGGTGACCTCGCCCGCGGCCAGCATGCCGGCCAGCCGCGCGGCGGACAGCCGGATGAGTTCGTTGGTGTCAGTCATGGTTATGCCTCATCCAGGATTGCCGGGACCTTGAAACGGTTCTCATCGGAATCCGGAGCCCCCGAGAGTGCCTGCTCCGCGGTGAAAGTGTGGCCCACAACGTCCTCGCGGAACACGTTGGTCAGCGGGATCGGGTGGGAGGTTGCCGGGACGTCATCACCGGCGGCTTCACTCACGGACTTCACTGAATCAACGATGACGGCGAGTTCGCCGGCCATCCTGTCCAGCTCTTCAGCACTCATCTCGATGTGAGCGAGCTGCGCGAGGTGCGCAACATCGTCACGGTTGATCGCAGCCATGGATCTCCCCTGCAGGTTCGGATTGTTTTCCGAACCAGTCTAGTGGGGAAACGTCAGTGCCCGTCTGACGACCCCCAGCGGGCGTCAGACGGGCACCTCGGTGCCGTGGTCCCGGTCACGGGGACCGGCCACAGGCAGGTACAGACTAACCGATCCCGATGGCTCCCGTCAGCATTCCCACACCCAACATGACGAGGGAAACCACTGCGGTGCGCCACAGGACCTTTTTGTGGTGGTCGCCGAGGTCCACCTTGGCCAGCGAAACCAACAGCAGGATTGCCGGAACCAGCGGGCTCTGCAGGTGGAAGGGCTGGCCGGTGATGGAGGCACGCGCCATCTCCGCGGCGCTGATCCCGTAGTGTGCGGCGGTCTCGCTGAGCACGGGCAGGACGCCGAAGTAGAAGGCGTCGTTGCTCATGAAGAACGTCATGGGGATGCTGAGCACGCCGGTGATGACGGCCATGAACGGGCCCATGCTGGACGGGATGATCTGGACCAGCCACGCGGACATGGCCTCCACCATTCCGGTGCCGGTCAGGACACCGGTCAGGACTGCGGCCGCCATCACCATGCTCACCACGGCCACGATGGACGACGAGTGGGCCACCAGCTGCGCGCCCTGTTCCTTGACGTTGGGGAAGTTCACTACCAGCGCGATGGCCGACCCGACCATAAAGACGAACGGCAGCGGGACGAGATCGGCCACGAGCATCACCATCACGGCGACCGTCAGGCCAAGGTTGAACCAGAACAGTTTCGGGCGGAGCGTGGAGCGGTTGGGGTCCAGGGCGGTGTCGGCCATCCCGCCGTCCTGTTCGTCCACCAGCGTTTCGGTGCGTTCCAGGACAGCCACTGAACCGCCGACGGCGGGGGCTACTCCGGCCGGGCCGGCTCCCTTGCGTCCGCGACCGGTTCCCGAACCGCCGTCGGAAGCGCCGCCGTCGAACTTTTCAGCAGTGAAGGGTTCTACCGTGTCCGGAGTTCCCCAGATTTCCGGTGAGGTGGCGCGGAGGCGGTTGCGTTCCTGCAGGCCCAGCAGCCAGGCGAAGCCGAAGACCACTACCAGGCCGGCGATGAGGGACGGGATCATCGGGACAAAAACGTCGTTGACGTCCAGGTGGAGCGCGGTGGCGGCGCGGGCCGTGGGACCGCCCCACGGCAGGATGTTCATGGTGCCGTTGGCCAGGCCGGCCACGCAGGTGAGGACAACGGGGCTCATCTTCAGGCGCAGGTAGACGGGCAGCATGGCCGCGGTGGTGAGGATGAAGGTGGTGGAGCCGTCGCCGTCCAGGGAGACCGCGGCCGCCAGGATCGCGGTGCCGAGCACCACCTTTGCGGCGTCATTGCCGAGCTTGCGGAGGATGAACTTCACCAGCGGGTCGAACAGCCCCACGTCGATCATCAGGCCGAAGTAGATGATGGCGAACATCAGGAGGGCGGCCGTGGACGTCATGGACTTCATCGACTCCAGGACCATGTCCCCGATACCCAGTCCGGCGCCTGCGAAGAGGCCAAAAACGGTGGGGACGATGATCAGCGCCAGTACTGGCGTCAACTTCTTCGTCATGATCAGCACCATGAATACCGCGATCATTGCGAATCCAAGTAATACCAGCACGGCCGGCTCCTTCTTGTGAACAACGCCACCGCAGTGTGACGCGTGCTACAGACATTAGGGTGGCGGAGGTCACGGCCGTGCCTTTGGCTCAATTGATTGGCATACTGCTTATTCGAAGCATTTTGCGCATTGTGCTCACGCCAATGCCTGAGGAAGGGAGGACCGTGCCGCGTTCTGCACGCACACCGCCTTTGCGGTTCTCCACGCAGACCCTCCTCCTTCAGCTGGGCGTGGTCCTGCTGGTGGTGCTGCTCAGCGCCGCCGTCCACGCCTGGCTGACCTACGAACGTGTGGGCCGCGAGGCGGAAAACCAGGCCCTGACGCTGGCCCGCGCCGTCGCCGCGGATCCTTCCGTGCAGGCTGACGTGCTGGCGATCAGCGCGGGCGCGGGCACTCCCCCGCCCGCCGTGCTCCGCGCCGGGCCGCTGATGGCAGCCGCCGAGGCGATCCGGACCCGGACCGGGGCACTGTTTGTGGTGATCACCGACGAAACCGGCCTGCGCCTGGCGCACCCGGATCCGGACCGGCTGGGCGAGAAGGTCAGCACCGATCCGTCCCAGGCCCTCGCCGGCCAGGAGGTCACCACCAGGAACACCGGGACACTGGGCCCGTCTGCCGGCGCCAAGGTTCCTGTTTACGCACGCGGCGCTGGCACGGTTGTGGGCGAGGTCAGCGTTGGGTACTCCATGGAGAGCGTGGGCCAAAGCGTTGCCCGCGACATCGGCCCGGTGGGGCTGACCGCCGCGGGTGCGCTGTTGGCGGGCGTGCTGGCCTCGTTCCTGCTGCGGCGCCGGCTCCAGCGCCTGACGCTGGGGCTGGAGCCCGAGGAAATCAGCACGCTCGTGCACGACCAGGTTGCCGTTTTGCAGGGCGTGGACGACGGCGTCATCGGCGTTTCGGCCGACGGCAGGATCAGCGTGTTCAACGCAGCGGCGCAGCGCCTTCTGGAGCAGCCGGACCTTTCCGGGACGCCATGGGCCGACGCTCCGGTGCCCGGACAGCTCAGGGCGTTGACCCGGCCGGACGCTGCGGAGGCGGACGCCATCGAGCTGGTAGCCGGCGGCAGCGTCCTGGTGGCCAGCGCGCGCAAGGCCCTGCATCGAAGCGAGGACCTTGGCTGGGTGGTGATGCTCCGGGACCGCACCGAACTCCAGCAGCTCACCCGGCAGCTCGACGCCGTGGGCACCATGTCCACGGCCCTGCGCGCCCAGCGCCACGAATTCGCCAACCAGCTGCACACCATCGCCGGCCTGATGAGCATCGGTCAGCACCAGCAGGCCCGCGACTACCTGGCCGGGCTCGCCGCCACGGGGCCCCTGAAGTTCCCGGTGGACCAGGCGGAACTGCTGCAGGACCCCTACCTGCAGGCCTTTGTGGGCGCCAAGGGCGTGGAGGCCGATGAGCGCGGCGTGACGCTGCGGATCGGCCCCGAAACCCTGGTCCGCGGCCAGGTCACCGAGCCGCAAGACGTGACCACCGTACTGGGCAACCTGATCGACAACGCGGTGAACGCCGCCGTCTCGGGCTCCGCCCCGGACCGCTGGGTGGAGCTCGAGGTGCTGGATGAACCGCACGACGACGGCGGGACGCTGCACATCGTCGTCGCCGATTCCGGCGACGGGCTGGCCGCCGGGACGGACGCGGAAGCGGTCTTCGCCGAGGGATTTACGACGGCGGCCGGCCCAGTAGTGCCGGCTCCGGCGGCTGCCGGCGGACGGAGTGGCGGGCAGAGTGGCGCACGGAGTGGCGGGCAGGGGCTGGGCCTGGCCCTGGCCCGGAAGCTGGCCCGGCGCCGCGGCGGGGACGTCCGCGTGCTGGAGCCGGGGACACCGGGCGGACCCGGTGCCGTGTTTATGGCTTCCCTGCCACGTACAACGGCCGGGACCACCCCCGGGACACCTGCGGGGACCCAGGATTTAGCTGGAAAGGACAATGATGCCTGAGGACTTCAGGGTGCTGATTGTGGACGACGATTTCCACGTGGCCAAGCTGCACGCAACGTATGTGGATTCGGTGGCGGGATTCCTGGCGCTGGCGCCGGTGGGGTCGGCATCCCTGGCGCTGCAGGCGATCCACAGCCTCCGCCCGGACCTGGTGCTGCTGGATGTCTACCTGCCGGACGCCTCAGGCCTCGACCTGCTGCAGCAGCTGGACGTGGACACCATGATCCTCAGTGCCGCATCGGACGCCGAGTCGCTGCGGAAAGCGTTCCGCCGCGGCGCCCTCGGGTACCTGTTGAAGCCCTTTACCGCCGAGTCGCTCTCGCAGCAGCTACGTTCGTATGCCCGGTACCGCAGGCTCCTGGGCCAGCCCGGGGCCCTGGACCAGGGCTCCGTGGAGCGGGCCAAACGGGCGCTGATCCCCGGGGACGTGACGCCGGCGGCCAAACCCCGCTCCGCCACCGAGGCCGCGGTCTTGGAATCGCTGGTTGCCGGCGAACAGTATTCGGCGGTGGAAGTGGCCACCCGCGTGGGGGTTTCCCGGGCCACGGCGCAAAGGTACCTGTCCTCGCTGGCCGACGACGGCGCCGTCGACATCCAACTGCGCTACGGAACCACCGGACGCCCGGAACACCGCTACAGCCTCCCGGCCAGTTAACACACACTCATGCGCGAACTGGCAGGTAATACCCTCAAAATGCGGATTTGAGGGTATCTGCTGCCAGTTCGCGCCAGGCGGGCGGGAGCGTCCTAGTTGGCGCTCTTCTGGGCCACGAGCTCGATCTCGACGAGCATCTTCGGGTCAAGGAAGGGCAGGACGTGCACCAGGGCCAGCGTGGGGCGGATCTTGCCGAAGACTTCGCCGTGGGCGCGGCCGGCCTCTTCCCATTTGCTGATGTCCGTCAGGTACAGCTTGGACTGGACCACGTCTTCGAAGCTGAAGCCGGCATCGGCCAGGACCACGCCGAGCTTCTGCAGGATGTACTGGGTCTGCGTGTAGAAGTCCTCGCCCACAATGCCGTGCTCGCCGCTGGCGGCCGTGGCGGAAATGTAGAGCGTGTTGTCCACCTGGACGGCGCGGGAGTAGCCGAGGGTCTGCTCCCAGACGGAGCCGGTGCCGAATGTTTTGCGCATGGTGGGCCTTTCAGTGCCGAAAACGAGTCGGCACCACTTTAGGTTGGCTGGACGTCAAGCCGGTAAACCAGCAGCTTTATGTCGGTGCCCGGAATCAGCCAGTCACGCTCGGGGACGCGTTTGAAGCCGGTCTTCCGGTAGAGGCCATGGGCGCTCTCCCAGGTCCCGCCGGTGGTGAGGGCCACGCCCGTGATGCCCTCCAGCGATTTCGCATGCTCAATGATGGCTTCCACCATGGCCTTGCCTGCGCCGCTGCGCTGCACCGCCGGATCCACCACCAGCATCCGGAACTCCAGCTCATCCGGCAGGGCGATGTCGGCGAACGGTTCACCTGCCAGTGCCAGCGTCACGGAACCCACCACCTGCCGGTCCCGCTCGGCAACCCAGATCGTGGCCTTCGCCGCACGTGCGGCAACATCCTGGATCTGCTGCATATAGGGATGGTCCGCGCTGTCGAAATACCCTGCTGCCAGGTACGAGTCCACGGTGATCCTGGCGATGGCCTGGAAGTCTGCCTCAACGGCCGGTCGGATGGTTATTTGCGATTGCACCTGACAATGTTAGTGGCGCAGCACCGTCACAGCGGAAACTTGCCGGACAGCGCCAAGGTCCCGGCGCAGGTCCAGGCGGCCAGCCTGTCCTCGTCGGCGGGTCCGCCGTCCAGCGGACTGGCCAGCCGGGGACGCCGGACCCAGCAACCGGCTTCCTCGGCAATCAACGCACCGGCGGAGAAGTCATGTTCGTTGAGCCCGCGTTCGCCGTAGGCGTCGTGGGTCCCGTCAGCCACCAGGCAGAGGTCCAGCGCCGCTGAGCCCAGCCGCCGGACGTCGGCGAATCCATCCATGAGACTGCCCAGCAGTGCAGCCTGCTCGGCGCGGATGGCGGGGTCGTAACTGAAGCCGGTGGCGAGGATCTGCCCGGCGCGGTCCGGCGCCGGACCCTGGAGCTGGGTCACCCGGCCGCCTTCTTCCAGCCACGCACCCTGGCCGCGGGCAGCGTAGTAGACGCGGCCCAGCGCCGGGGCGTTGACGACGCCGGCCAGCCAGACGCCGTCGGAATCCGCCACTGCCACGGAGGTGGCGTAGTAGACGATGTTCCGGATGAAGTTGGTGGTACCGTCCAGCGGGTCGATGGACCAGCGATAACCGGTGGGCGCAGCGGGCCGGGTGGTGCCGTGCTCCTCCCCCGTGATGGTGTCCTGTGGCCGGGCGGCCACGATGGCATCCCGGACGGCGTTCTCCGCGGCGACATCGAAGGCCGTGACCCAGTCGCCGGCGTCGCCCTTGTTGCTGACGTCCAGAGACTCGCCATTACGGGAAGCCAGCACGGCGGCGCCGGCGGCGGCTGCTTGCCTGGCCACCGCAAGCAGTTCGATGTTGAGATCCGGGTGGCTCATTCGGCTGCCTCTTCTGGTTCTGTGGGCGACGGTGTGGGCGTGACTTCGGCAGCGGGAGCCGGGCCGTTCGCAAGAAGCTCGCGGAAGCCGTCCTCGTCCAGGACGGGAATTCCGAGCTGTGCGGCTTTGTCCAGCTTGGTTCCGGCGCTTTCGCCGGCCACCACATAACTGGTGTTTTTCGAGACCGAGCCCGCAGCTTTGCCACCGCGGATGAGGATGGCTTCCTTGGCCTCGTCCCGGCTGAAGTTCGGCAGGGAGCCGGTCACCACAATGGTCAGCCCTTCCAGCGTGCGCGGCGTGGACTCATCCCGCTCATCCGCCATGCGGACCCCGGCCTCAGCCCAGCGGTCAACGATCTCCACGTGCCAGTCCTCGGCAAACCATTCCTTGAGCGCGGCCGCAATGGTTGGCCCCACGCCATCCACATGCGCCAGGTCCTCCTCGGAGGCGTTCCGGATGCCGTCCATGGTGCCGAATGCGGTGGCCAGGGCGCGTGAGGCGCGGGGGCCAACGTGCCGGATGGACAGGGCAACGAGCACCCGCCACAGCGGCTGGGTCTTGGCTTTCTCCAGTTCCACGAAGAGCTTCGCAGTGTTCGCCGTGGGCTTGGACGGTGTTTTGGCCGTTGCCTTTGTCCAGAAGTACGGGACCATCTCGAAGACGCCGGTGCCCACACCCTTGGAACGCTTCTCGCGCAGGATCCGCACATGCTCCAGGTCCGCCGCGGTAAGGGAGAAGAGCTCCGACTCACTCACCAGCGGGCCTGGCCTGGGCTCGCCCGGATCAGTTAGCGCAACGGCAGCTTCCCCGCCGAGGGCCTCGATGTCGAAGGCACCGCGGCCGGCCAGGTGCGCCACGCGCTCGGTCAGCTGGATGGGGCAGGATCTGGAATTGGGGCAGCGGATGTCGATGTCGCCCTCCTTGGAGGGGGCGAGCTCCGTGCCGCAGGACGGGCATTCGGCGGGCATCACGAACTCGCGCAGTTCGTCCTCACGGCCTTTGCGCAGCGCCAACACGGGGCCGACGATCTCCGGGATGACGTCTCCGGCCTTGCGCAGCACCACAACATCGCCGATCAGCACGCCCTTGGCCTTGACCACGTCCTGGTTGTGCAGCGTGGCACGGGCCACGGTGGAACCAGCCACCTTCACCGGCTCCAGCACCCCGAACGGGGTCACGCGGCCGGTACGGCCTACCTGGACACGGATGTCCAGCAGCCGGGTGTGGACTTCTTCCGGCGGGTACTTGTAGGCGACGGCCCAGCGGGGAACGCGGGTGGTGTAGCCGAGGGCACGCTGCGTGGCGAAGTCGTCGATCTTGACAACGATGCCGTCGATTTCGTGCATCAGGCTGTGCCGTTGCTCGCCATAGCGCTTGATGAAGGCAAGGATCTCCGGCAGGCCGCCGAGAACCTCGAAATACGGACTGACGGGAAGTCCCCACTTTTCCAGCACGGCGTAGGTCTGGGACTGGCTCAGGGTCTCAAGCCCTTCGCGCGAACCAATTCCATGGACAAACATCCGCAACGGACGCTTGGCAGTTTCCGCAGGATCCTTCTGCCTGATCGAACCGGCGGCGGCATTCCTGGGGTTGGCCAGCGGCGCCTTGCCGGCTTCGATCAGGGCCTCATTAAACTCCGCAAAGGCTTTGGAAGGGATAAAGACCTCGCCTCGGATTTCCACCTCTGAGGGAAATCCGGTGCCCGTCAGTTCCGTCGGGATTTCCTTGATCGTCAGGACGTTGTGGGTGATGTCTTCACCCGTGGTTCCGTCACCCCTGGTGGCCGCCCGGACCAGTTTCCCGTCGCGGTACAACAGGTTGACCGCGAGGCCGTCAATCTTGAGTTCAGTAAGCCACGCCAGCTGGGCGGTGTCCCCCAGCTTGCTGACGCCGGCCTCGGCTTTGGTGATCCAGGCCTCCAGCTCCTCCAAGGAAAAGACGTCCTCGAGGCTGTACATCCGCTGCAGATGTTCGACGGCGGCGAAGGCGGCTGAGACTTCCCCGCCAACCTCCTGCGTAGGCGAATCATTGGCTACCAGCTCCGGATGCAGGGCCTCGATCTCCTCCAGGCGCCGGAACAGTTCGTCGAATTCAGCGTCCGAGACCAGGGGTTCGTCCTCCTGGTAATACGCAAACCGGTACTTCCTGACCAGGTCCGCCAGGTTCTCATATTCTTCGCGCACCGACCCAGCGGGGACGGCGTCCGGCTCGGTTAGTTCCTCAGTGCTGTTTGCTGTTTCCTCTGCGGGGACCGGTGCTGTGCTCACAGACCTATCTTGCCTTACCGCCCCGACATTGCGCCCAAACGCCCACTGCACCGCCGTGCCCCCGCCGCTAAATGCCGCGGGGCCCGGTGGGCACGGAAAGCCCCCATGTAGGTCGGGGCCGGCGACCAGCTCGATCACCGGATAACAAAGGTCAGTGTGAGGCGGGGCGGTTCCGGCTCCACCAGGCGAAGGCGAGGCCGGCGACTCCCACCAGCACCACGCCCGCCATGATGGCCAGCAGGCCGGGTCCGCCGAAGAGGCCGGAGCCGTCGTTCCTGGAAACGGCGGCGGCCTGTGTGGGCTTGGCCGACTTGGTGACTGGCTTGTTCCAGTTCGATTCCGTGGACGGGGTTGCAGACGACGGCGGGCTGGGGATGATAGTGCTGGGCGCGTCCGACGGCGATTCCTCAGTCGGCGAAACGCTCGGTTCCGGGGCGAGGGTGGGAACCGGTACCGGTGCTGGCGCCACGGGCGGCGGTGCCGGGGGCTGGGTTGGGACAACTGGGGACGGGACTACCGGCGGCACTTCAGGTTTGCCCTTGCCCGGATCCTGAGGCTCAGCGCTGGCGGTTTCACAGTTCAGCAGGCACCACTGCGGTGTGGGTTCGCCGTCTTCGGCCTGCGCCGGGACCGCCGCCGAAAGGCCAACCAGGAGCGCCAGCACCGCAGCGGCCGCAGCAGCGGACACGTCGCGAAGCACGGATGAGGATCGGATCATGGTTACCTTTTCGACAGCACGCGGCACCCCCCTGCCGCAGCGAACAGTGTTTCCGGTAGTCTCCTACAACGCGGCACGGGCCCGCAAATCCAATGGATTTACGGGCCCGTGGGAAGCAACGGCTCAGCCCCTGTTTTCCGGCGGCAGCGCGATCTGCAGTTTGCGTGCCTTGCCGCGTCCTACGATGTAGCCCCGGCCGGGTATGAAAGCCGGGCTGACGCGGCCCAGCGACGTATTGAGCAGACTGTCCCCTTCGATGTCGCCGGGGTTGATCAGCAGGCCCCGGCGTCCGGATTTGAAGGGCTGCGACAGCGACCAGGCGGAGGACCAGGTTGATGTTTCCGATTCCCCGATGACCCACTGATCGGCCTTGATGGACGCCGTCACGAGCTGCGAAACGCCCGATTCCGCCACGGTATCCGTGAACTCGGTCAGGCCCTCGATGAAGATCGCCAGCTTCCCGGGGTTCCCGGAAGAGTGCTCCGTGAGGTCCTCGATGATCTCGGCCAAGTCATCGGCACCCACCACGGAACGGTTCCAGAGCGGCAGCGACGCCACCGCGGACCGGCGGGAGCCGATGTACACCAGCTCCGTGTCCGGGTTGGACCGGCGCAGCGCGTAGGCCAGGGTCACCAGCGCCACCGTCCTGCCCGCCCCTGGCGGACCCGCCAGCAGCAGCGGTCCCTGGGCCATGATCTCGGCCGGCTGCAGGGTTTCGTCGTCGACGCCGATGACGGGCAGGTCCGGGCTGCCGGAAGGCAGCACATCCAGGTCCACCTGTTCGGGAAGCCGCTGGATTCTTGGTGCCGATTCCAGCCCCTGGCGCAGCATCGCCTGGCTGAGCTTGTGGACTTCACGGGCCTGCAGCGCCAGGTTGGAGTTGCCGCCCAGGACGGCCAGCTGGACCTCGTAGCCGCCCAGCATGCCGCGCCCCGGCGGCGAGGCGCTGGTGAGGACGTCCTTGGCGACGTCCATGGACATGTAGTCGTCCTCGGACGTCAGCCGCAGCACCAGCCGGCGCTGGATGGAGGCCAGCAGTGTCGCCGGTACGGCGTTCGGCCGGTCACCGGTGACCACCAAGTGGATCCCCAGGGGACGGCCGTCCGTGGCCAGCTGCAGGAAGACGTCCCAGAGTGCGGACAGGCGGCTGAATTCGTACGTTTCGCGGAACGCCGATATGCCGTCCAGCAGCACGAAGATCCGCTTCTCGTCCGGGCGGTTGGCCAGGGTCCGGTATTCCACGATGGTGGAGGCCCTGACCTCGGCGAACCGGGCTGACCTTTCGTCGGCGATGTCCCGGAGCAGGCGGAGCAGCCGGCCGACGCGTTCGACGTCGTCACCGTTGATGATCTCGCCGACGTGCGGCAGCTCTTCGAGCATCTTCAGCCCGGAGGAACCGCAATCGATCCCGTAGATGTGCACGGGCCCGCCCCGGGGCGTGACAGCGGCGGCAATCGCGATGCCGCGCAGGGCAGCGGATTTTCCGGAGCCGCCCGTGCCGTAGATTGCCATGTTGCCGTCCTGGTCCGGCTCGTAGAACACCGTGGGCTGTTCCTGGCGGGCAGGATCATCCGCCACACCCAGCAGCAGCCGTTCGTCCGTCCGGGGGTTCGGGAGCTTGGAAAAGTCGTACGTCTTGGCCAGCTCGTCCAGCCACGGTTTGCGCGGCGGCCGGATGGCCAGGGATTCCGCGGCCCTGACGATATTGGCGGTCATCCTGGCGATGTCGTTGGGGCCGGGCGGAGCTTCCTTGACGGGCTTCTCGGGGGCGGGCGCCTCCCAGCTGGGCCCTGACCCGAAGGCCATCTCCACGATGTCGATCTGCGGACGCTGGGGCTTCTCCGTGGTCCAGCCGCCGGCATAGCCGGTCTGGAACCCCTGGATACGGCCGGGCCCGGTCTTGGCGGCGCCGCGGCCCGGGATGGACGGGTCGAAGTAGGCCGCATCAGGCACGCCGAGGATGTCGGTGGCGTCATCCTCATCCGCCATGCGCAGGGCGACCCGGAGGTTGGTGTTTGCGCGCAGGCTGTCCTTGATGACGCCGGCGGGACGCTGCGTGGCCAGGATCAGGTGCAGGCCCAGGGACCGGCCACGGGCGGCAACATCCACCACACCGTCCACAAATTCGGGGACCTCGGTGGCCAGCGCCGCGAATTCGTCCACAACGATGATCAGGTACGGCGGTGCCTCCGGGTCGGCTTCGCGCTGGAGCCCGAGCAGGTCCTTGGCCTTCTTGCGGTTCAGCAGGTGTTCGCGGTAGTGCAGCTCCGCACGGAGGGAGGTCAGGGCGCGGCGGACAAGGTGCTGGGAGAGGTCGGTGACCAGGCCCACGGTGTGGGGCAGGCTGAGGCAATCGGCGAACGCCGCCCCACCCTTGTAATCCACAAACAGGAAGCTCACGCGGTCCGGGCTGTAGGCGGCGGCCATGCCCATGACCCAGGACTGCAGGAACTCCGATTTGCCGGCGCCGGTGGTGCCGCCCACCAGCGCGTGCGGGCCCTCGTTCTTCAGGTCCAAGTAGAGCGGCTCGATGCCCTTGGAACCCACCAGCGCGCGGAGGGTCCCGTTGTCCTTCCGGTTGGGAACCGCGGAGGCGTGGACGGAATTGTTCTCCACCCAGCGCTCCGCCACGGCCTGCGGGTTGTCCAGGAAGTCCTTGCCGATCAGGGTGGCGTAGGACACCGCACGCGGCAGGTCGGAGTCGTCGCTGACCGGCTTGCCAACGTCCACCACGGGCGCCAGCATCCGGGCCAGCTGCGCGGCCAGGTCGGCGTCAAGGCTTTCGCAGCTCACGGGATACGTGTGCCGTCCCAGCCGCACCTGCCCGGTGGTGGTGCCGTTTTCGCCGTCAACCACCATAAAGTCCCGGCAGGCGGCCGGGAGTGCCTGGATGTCGGTGGCCACCCACATCACGTGGACGCCGGAGTCCGGTCCGCGCTCGGCGAGGCGGGTCAGCCTGCCCCGGTCCACCGGAGCGTCGTCCTCGACGATGACCAGGACCGCCGGCAGCACCGGGACCGGGATCTCGTCCTTGGCAGGGTCCACGGATCCCCGGTGTTCGGGGGTGGAGCGCTTGGCCGTGGCTTCGCGTGCGTCGAGCAGGTCCTCGAGCCTGGCCACGAGGGAGGAGCCGCTGGCTGAACCGGCGGCCAGGTGGTCGCCGTTGAGGGGGCTGTGGCCGGAGCCCACGTGGGGCAGCCACTGCAGCCAGTCCCAGCGCTGCCGGGATTGCGCCGACGTTATGGCCGTCACCACGGCCTCGGCCGGCGAGTGCAGGCCCACGAACTGCAGGACCATGCCGCGGGCAACGTCGTCAACCAGGCCCCGGGCTCCGGCCACGCCGAAGGACCCGGCCGTGCGCAGCTGGGAGACCACCGGGACACCCTCGATGTCCTTGAACTGCTTCAGGCAGTCCTGGATCTGGCGCATGAATTCAGCTTCGGTGTCGTTGCTGTGGGGTTCCTCGAACAGGATGCGAGATGTACCGGTGCCGAGCCCGAACCGCAGGCCCAGGAAACCGGTGTGTTCGGGGCGGTGGGTCCACAGCAGCGGACCGAGTTTGTAGATGGAATCCACGGTGTCGCTGACCGATGGTGCTTCCTGCAGGCGGACCGCGCGTTCCACGTGCTGCAGTTCGGTGATGTCCTGCCGGAACGCAGCCATGGACTCCCGGAACTGTTTGAGCTGTTCCTTCTGCTGGCGCCTGGTCTGCATCTTGTGGTCCACGTAGTGACCCACAATGAACAGCGGCATCATCATCATGAACACCACCGAGAGGATGTTCCGCGTGACCGCGAACATGATGCCGCCCATCAGCAGCGGCGCCATCAGCATGATGTACGGGAACGGCTGGTGGTCCGGACGTTTGGGTCCGGCCGGTGGCACGCGCTTGGGCGCCTCAAAGCGGGGAACCACCCGCGGGGAGCGGTTGAAATCGACAAGGGGCGACGTCGGGGCTGCCGCCTGGTTGCGGCCCAGCGGCACCACGGTCACGGTGGTCTCCCCCAGTGTCACCGTGTCCGAGGAGTTCAGGGTGGCCCGGGTGACGGGCAGGCCGTCCATCAGGAGGCCGTTGGCGGAGTTCGTGTCCACGATCTCCACGCCCTCGCCCACGGTGATGCGGGCGTGGCGTTTGGAGGTCAGGGGGTCCGTGAGCCGGATGTCCACGTCCCGGTCCCGGCCGATGTAGCTGGTGCCGGAGGGCAGCGAAAATTCCTGGCCGGCGTCGGGCCCGGAAAGGATCCGCAGGGTGGCTGCGGCGGGTCCGCGGTTGGCGCCGGGCGCGTTGAAGAGTTCGCTGACCTCGGTCAGGGACACCACGGATCCCGGCCGCAGGCCCGATTCCAGGAGGTTGTCCGTGCGGGTCAGGACGCTGCCGCGCATGCCGCCGCCCACAAAGGCCTCGTCGATGCGGAGCGAGAGGTTTTCCGGTGGCGGCGATCCCTTGCGGTCGGGGTCCGCTACCCAAAGCTGCGTGGCAATATCCGCCACCGTGGCCAGGCCGTCGACGGTGACGGCCAGGTCCTTGGTTTCCGCCGGGTCCCGGCGGAGTGTCAGCCGGATCCTCATCCTTCGTCCACGCCCCTCATCTTTTCCAGTAAGTGCAAATCATCGGGGGTGACCAGGTGGGACGTGACAGCGTGTTCGACGAGCCTCGCGCGCCGGTTGGTGGCCAGTTTCCCGCCGCCGCCGCGGAGGCCCACCACGCCGACGCGGTCAAGTTTGTCGCAGACGTTATCGAGCTTCCGGTTGAACCGGGTGAGTGCCCAGCCCAGGGTCTTGGCCGCTGCGGCCGAGGACGGGATGGCGCTGAATCCGGTCCCTTCCCGCCGCAGCATGGGTTCGGCAAGGGCCACGATGAGGGCCTTCTGCGAGTCGGTGAAGACCACGGGGCCGATGGTGGTATCACCGTTGCTGTCGTCCTCGCGTGATTCCTGGCGGAAGGACGGCGTCTTGAGGTGGACGGCGAACTCGTAGGTGGTGGGCCCGGCGGTGAAAATGACGTTCGTGTGGCTGAACACCAGCGGGATGCGCGCCCCCGGCGACAGCCAGGCCTGCATCCCGCCCGAACCGTCGGCGACGGTGGCGGACAGCATCCCGCCCACGTTGCTCAGCCACCAGATCCCGTCGTAGCGGGCCACCTGCAGGAACTGGCGGTGAAGGTACGGGTTGTCGTCCACCTCAAGGTCGCCTTCGCGGCCGATGTTGAAGATTTCCTCATCGGACGGTTCGTACCATTCACCACAGAAATCTATTGCTAGATCCCCCATTTTCCGTGCCTCCTCGTCGGGCGGTGCCCGCGTTCACTACCTGTTCCGGTCTGCTCTGCCGTCATTTGCGGATGCAGGCGATCGAGTCCTCTTCCAACGGTGAGAACGCGCCGTCACTCCTGACGATCATCACCTGGATACAGGTGGGTTCCGTCGGATTCAACGCAACCTGAGCGGTTGGCTCGGCAGTGGACTGGTACTCACCGTGGTTGCCCAACGAATAGACCCGCCACTTGTAGGCGTCGCCCGACTTCGGCTGCGGATTGGTCCACGTGAACGTCGCCTTGCCGGCGGCGTCCACGGTCCCCGCCAGATCGGCGACGTCGGGGACTGTCCCGTTGTCCAGGGCATCCGCCGGGGGTTTGCTGACCTGGCCGGTCTCTTCGACCTTCGGCGCCGGGGCCGGGGCCGAAGACGCCAGCACGATTCCGACAATGATGGCAAGGACCAGCAGCGTTCCGCCCGCGGCGGCGAGCCACACGTTGCGCCTGCCGTGGTCGGGCGCCGCCTCGGGGGCGGTTTCGGTGACGGGGGCCGGCCGGCTGATCGTCGCGTCGATCTCCGGATCGGCCCGCCCGGCCCGGCGGCCGGGCAGGCCGGTCTGCCGGCCGGCCTGGGCGGGAAGGGGCCCGGGACGCTGGACGGTTGCGTCCGGCGCGGAACCGTAATCGGCGGCCGGTGCACTGCCGCGGAGCATCGTGGCGTGGGCCCACTCGCCTGCGGAGTTGCTGCCAGCCTGCGTGCCGCCGTCGTCCAGTTGGCCGTCCTGGCCGGCAAACAGGTTGCCCGGAACCTGCGGCCGGCGTGCTGCCGTGGCCGTAGCGGCCGGGGGAAATCCGCCGGCCGGAAAGCCCGACGGCGGCGCACCGGTTCCGGGGCGTTGCGGCCGGGTGCGTGCCGGGAAAGTAGGGGCGCTGCCGGTCCGCTCCGGATCGATGGCCGCAATACTGCGGACGCGGGTTTCCTCGAAGCCGTCATCGGGGCGGTTCTCTTCCAGCTGCTGCTCCTCGAGTACCTCGAACGGCGTGACCGAAAGGTTCAGTTCGGCCTGGATCCGCTGCAGGGCGAGGGCAAACGCGTGGGCTGAGGAGTAACGGGACGCCGCCGCCTTGGCCATTGCCGTGGACAGTGCCCGCTCCAGCGACTCCGGAACGTCGGCCCGGCCCAGGCGCGGCAGTGCCGCGCTGGTGATCCGCGAGATCAGTTCGCGCTGGGAATTATCGGTCCCGGGCATCACGAACGGCGACCTGCCGGCCAGCAGTGTGTACAGCGTGGCGCCCAGTGCCCAGACATCCACCATCACGCCATCCACGGGGCCGTCCGCGAACTGTTCCGGCGGCGACCACGGAATGGACATCCCGGCGTCTTCGTCGGCGTCACCGCCCAGCGTGCCCGAGATCCCGAAGTCCGTCAGGGCCGGCCGGTTGTAGTCCGTCACCAGGATGTTGGCGGGCTTGATGTCCCGGTGGGCGATGCCGGCCCGGTGGGCGGTCTCGACGGCCGAGGCCACTTGGATGCCGACGGCCAGCACCTCATCAACGCTGAAGCGCTGACGGCGGTACCGGACGTCCAGGCTGGGCCTGGAGCAGTACTCCATGGCTAGGTAGGAGTGACCGGCCTCGGTCACCTCGGCCTCGAAGATGGTCACAATGTACGGGTGGGAGGAGAGCTGGGCCATCAGGTTGGCCTCGGACTCGAACCTGCGCCGGGCACCCTCGGTCTTCAGATCCGACAAAAGGACCTTGACCGCCACTTTCCGGCGCGGCCGGTCCTGTTCGTAGAGATAGACGTCCGAGAACCCGCCGGAGCCGAGCAGGCTGATGTAGGTAAACCCCGGAATATGGGGCGGCGGCGCAACCGGCCGTTTGGAACTCAAAGAATCTCCTCAAAACGCAGTGAGACGTCGTCACCCAATTCGGCGATGTCGCCGTCGAGCAGGATGGCCATCTCGTTCTGGGCCAGGCGGCGGGGCGGCTGGCCCGCGCGGACCAGGACCGTGCCGTTGGTGGCCTTCAGGTCGCAGAGCATCACGTGCCAGCCTTCGAGCCGCACTTCCACGTGGGAGCGCGAGATGTCGCCGCTGGGGCTGGCCACCTGGACCAGCCGCGGCATCACACCGCCCTGGACCCGGGAAACGGACGGCTGCCGCCCAATGACCAGCGACTGGTCAAGGTCAACCAGTGCACCCGTCGAGACCCGCATCCGGCCCAGCCGTGGCCTGGCCACCTGAACGGCATCGGCGGGCAGCGGCGAGCCGCAGGCAGCGCACTGCGCCTGGGTGGGCGGATTGGCGTGTCCCCGACCGCAGACCCGGGCCAGCACCAGGGGGCCTACGGCCGAATCCGGCTCCGGAACCGGGGCGGGATGCGCGGCCATTCCGGCGAGGTCGCTCTTCATGATCGTGTGGCCGTCGTGGTCACCATCGAACGCGTCCGGGTCTGCTTCCGGCTGCCCTGCGTGCACTTCTGCCCGGACGTCCGCCGGGGGCTGACTCAACGGGGGCTGATTCAACGGGGACAGGTTCGACGGCGGCAGAATCAACGCCGGCAGATTGGACGACGGCGCAGCCTGGGCAGCAGGTGCGCTCCCGCCGGTCCGCCACGGGACCGAGTCGATGAGCCCGCCGATCGTCCGGGCGGCCGCAGGCGGCGTGGCTGTGGGCGGCGTGGCAGGTGGGCCTGCCGGTTCGTGGGCAGGCGGGGCAGGAGCCAGGCTGGCCGCTGCCTCCGGCTGTCCTGGAGCGTTCGCCTGTGCCGCATCGACCGGTGCCCGAGACGCGCCAACAGGTGGCGCGGGGGCTCCGTGATCCTCTTCTGGTTCGTCCCGGACGGCTGCGTCCTCGATGCTGCGGACAACAGTCCGTTCCCAGAGGTGGTCGTAGCTGCCGGTCATTTCGTGGGCCGGGACCTGGTCAGGATGGGCGGTGCGTTCCGGGGCCGGCTCCGGGTCCGGCCCGGTTTCCGGGGCTTCGGCAGCAAAATTGGAGTCGTCGTCCAGGAGCCCCATCACCGTTTCCGCCGAGACCTCCCGGTCATGTTGCAGCTCTGGTTCAGACGCAGGTTCAGGTTCCGGCTCAGCTTCCGGCGCCGGTTCGGAGTCAGGCTCCGCTGCCGTTTCAGTGACCGGTTCAGCGTCCGCTACGAGGACGACGCCGCCGGCAGCGGTGGGTGCCTCGACGTCAGCGGGCGTGGCAGCCGGAGCCGCCACCTGGTCCACTGGAATTCCGGTGAGCGACACTGTCAGAGACTCCAGCAGGACCACGCCTTCGCTGAGCGGCAACACGTCCCCGGCCTGGCCGTCCCCGGGCTGGCCGTTTCCGGCCGCAGTGAGGCGGTACCACTCGGGGGTGTCCAGGCGGCGCTCGGTCCAGGTGGTGACGTCCCGCCCGTTCAGGTCCACGGGGCCGCCGGGCAGCTGTACGGTCAGGTCCAGGTCGCCGCGGAGGAAGATCCGGAGCGCGTCACCGGAATCCACCATCCCGAACGACGGTATCTGCGCCAGGGAAACGCCGAAGCTGCTGGTGACGGCGTGGAGCAACTCGTGGACTTCCGGGGCATTCTCCAGCAGTTCCCACAGGGACTGCACCAGGGCGGGCGGGGTCCCGGGCCCCAGCAGGACCACCGTGTTGGCCCGGACAACACCGAGCCACGTGCCCGCGGTGTATGTTGCGGTGGCCATGTCAGTGTTCCCCTCTTCCGTCGTCCTGGCCGGCCGGCCGGCTGGCGTCAACAATCTGTCCCCGGGGCAGCGTTACCTCCTCCGCAGCATCAGCGGCGGGGCGGGGCGCAGTGGTGGCGATGCCGCCGTCGTTCATGACGTTCCTGGCGTCCACCACAATGACGGTGACGTTGTCCCGTCCGCCATTGCGGAGCGCAGCCTGGATCAGGGCATCCACCGCGTCCTGCGGGTGGCCCACGGTGCTCAGGATCCTGGAGATGTGCTCGTCCGTGAGTTCGCCATTGAGTCCGTCGGAGCAGACCATGATCCGGTCGCCCTCCTCAACGGGCAGGAGCCAGTAGTCAGCTTCGATCTCGTCCCCGGTGCCCAGCGCCCTGGTGACCACGTGGCGGCGGGGATGGACCATGGCCTGCTCGGCCGTGATTTCACCGGCATCCACGAGTTCCTGGACCTCCGAGTGGTCCACGCTGACCTGTTCAAAGTGCCCTTGGCTCAGCCGGTACGTGCGGGAATCCCCGATGTTCATGACCAGCCAGTACGGCATGCCCATCTGTTCCACCACCACGGCACCGGTGAGCGTGGTCCCGGCGCGGGCACCGGTCACTTCCCGGATGGAACTGTCGGCGCGGAGCAGGTATTGCTGGAGGACTGCCGCCGTGACGCTGCGCTCCCCGGTGGCCAGCTGTGGCATGGCAGCCAGGGCGCGGACGCACATACCGCTGGCAATCTCGCCGGCTTCGTGTCCGCCCATGCCGTCTGCCACGGCGAAGACGGGGTCGGAGGCAATGAAGGAATCCTCGTTCAATTCCCGGCGCAGCCCGCGGTCCGTTCCGTAGCCGTAACTCATGCTGAGGCCGGTTCCGTGGTCTGCGTCAGCTGGGTCACTGGCGGGCTGTGAGTTCATGCTTGTCCTAGGTGGAAGGAACGGTCACCAAAGTGGACAGTGGATCCCGGACTGACAAAAGCGGGCACGCCCGGCTGCAGTGGGGTGCGCCGTCCGTCCGGTGTGGTGACGGCGCTGCCGTTGGTGGAGTTCCGGTCCGTCACCCAAATGCCGCCACCGTCGGTCAGCAGGTGGAGGTGCGTCTTGGAGATCGAGCGGCCGGGATCACTGACCGCCAGGAGCTGGGCCTGCTGCTCCCCCGCCTGGCCAAGGGGGTTCCTGCCCAACAGGACGTTGCGGTCGAGCTGGAAGTCCCGGCCGTCGTCGAGCTTTATCCGCAGTACGGCGACGGGCGCTGCATACGCTGCCCCGCCGCGCATCTGAGTGCGGTCGAGGTCGTCATCTGGATGGAACTGGGCGCCCGGCGCGGGAACCGCTGGGGCCGCGTACGGGACATGCGGCTGGAAAGGAGTGGACGACGGCGGCGCGTCCGGCTGGGGTGCGAACGGCGGCGGCGCGGCTGCCGGTTGAGCCGTGTACGGCTGCGGGGCGTACGGCTGCACGGGTTGTTGGACCGGCGGCTGCTGGGCCGACACAACCTGGGGCGGCTTTGCGGCCCCGGCCACAGGCGACGCGACCTGCTGGACAGGCGGGAGGTCCAGGGGCGCGAAAGTGTACGGGCCCTGGATGCCGCCGGACGTGATGGGGTTCCGGCCGTCCTTGACGTCGAACACCAGCGTTTTCGCCACGGTGTCATGCCAGCCGCGGAGCCTGCCGTTGCGGTCCCAGGTGCTGGAAACCACCACCAGCACGGCCCACACCGCGCCGACCAAGAGCAGCGGTCCGAGGATAAAGACAGCCACATCGAACCACTTGAAAATGACGATGGCCACGGCGGCCAGGAGCGCCAGGATGATGCCCGCGCCGGTGATGAGGCCGCGCAGGAACACTCCCCCGGCGCCGGCTGCGTAACCATCCTTGTCAGCGCTGCGGATGCCCATGACGTGGTTGCCGAGGGTCTTCCCGGACCGGCCTTCCATGCCCACCAGGACCGCCAGGTAGACCAGCGTCAGTCCCAGGCCGATGCTGCCGAACAGCACCAGGGAACCGGTGTCATAGATGATGAAGCCGCCGCTTTGGGTGCGGGTGATTCCCGCGAATCCGATGGCGAAAGTCACCACCAGGACCGCGACGGGGGCCAGCCAGTCGAGCACTGCTGCGCCGAGCCGTTTCCCCGCCGTGGCCGGAACAAGCTCAAGATTGGCTGCCATTCCCGTTCCTCCCCCTGGAGCCGTTTGTACTACCGGGATAGTACCGGGATTCTGGCGAGCGTGCGCCGCCGCACGCTCCATCATGGCCCGCTGCGCATGGTCCACGTTGCGTCCGCTGCGTGCCGCCCTGTTGGGCAGCGGAGCACCGCACGCCGGACAGAACGTGGCGCCGCCCCGGATCAGTTGCTGGCACTGCTGGCAGCGCTCGGCCTCGTTCATCATGAGTCAGTGGAGTTCTTCCTGCCAGGGTTCCGCAGAACGGCGGACTCATCAGGCTCGGAAGCACCCGCCGTCGTCCGGGGTCCGCTTTCCTGTGCTGCCGGATTCGGGGTTCCGGCAGCGTCCGGTCCGGTCCCCACCCTACCGGTGGCGGACCGCCATCCGGGGGAACCCTGGCCGGACGGACGCACCAGCGGGCCCGGCCCGATCCTGGCGCCACGCAGCTTAAGAGCGTTGCGGCCATCAGCCAGCAGCGACCGGGGTGAGAAGCGGGCCTGCTGGCGGCGCCAGAACCCCAACGTCCCGGTCATTTCCTTCAGCGAGCCGTCCACGATGGTCCAGTATTCCCGGACCTCCTCCTCGCTGGGCTGGCCGGCGCCGAAGATGGAGGCATCCGCACGGTGCGCCAGCATGGTGGTGGTCTGCCCGGTGGCCGGGAACGAGGCAGCAAGCACCACTGCGCTTTCGCGCCGGGTTGCACGGGTGTCGACGCCGGCGCCCAAATCCGTGGCGAGGCTCACCACCTCGTTCCAACCGCCGCCCACACGCTGGGCCGGGTGCCCCTCCGTGAGGCGGGCCTTCCGGCGTCGTGATTTAAGGAGCGCGATCAGCAGCAGCGGCAGCGCCAGGATGGACAGCGGGATCAGGGCAATGCCCAGGGCCCCGAGCAGGGCACCCCAGAAGAGCCACGGATTGTTTTTCTTCTCGTCGGCGTCCAGCGCGTCCGGCGAGGAATCCGGCGGCAGATCGGCCGGTTCCTGCGGCGGGGGCGGCGGCTGCAGCACCTGGGGCTTGGGTTTGGACTTGTTTTCGGGGTCCGGCGGGATGGGGACATTGTCCTTGGGCGGCGTGGGGTCGAAGCTGACCCAGCCCACCCGGTCAAAGGCCACCTCAACCCAGGCGTGGACGTCCTTGCCCGTGACCTTTACCTCGCCGGCGCCGTTCTCGGGGCTGGTCGGCTCGGGGTAGAAGCCCATGACCACGCGTGACGGGATGCCCAGGTGGCGGAGCATCAGAGACATGGACACGGCATACTGCTCGTCGTCGCCGAGCATCTGCTTGGCGGTCAGCAGGTTCCTGATCCGCGACGAGCTGTGGCCGGACACGCTGGGCAGCTGGCCGTCAGCCACCAGGCCGTTGCTGAAGGCGCCCGTCTTTTGGAAATGCGCCTCGACCTGGCGGACCCGGTCAATCGCGGTGGGCGCATCGGCCGAGAGGTCGTTGGCCTGTGACCCCACCACCGGAGGGACCTCGACGGCGTCCGGCAGCGTAATCTTCGCGAAGTCGTACTGCGTCAACTGACCGTGTTCGAGCTTCACGGGATCGGACACCTGGACGCTGTAGGAATCGCCCTTGGACAGGCCCTGCGTGCTCACGGCCGTGTCTGTGCCCGCATTGAAGTACAGGCCCGACGCCGCGGCGGAGGCGCTCTGGTCAAAGCTCAGGCCGGTGGTCTTCCGGCCTCCCGGGACAAAGTAGCCCTGGTAATCATCGATGGTGATGTCGATGGAGTAGTCATTCGAGGGGACGACGCCCGAGGTGTCGGCCAGGGTGTTGATGGACTCGGTGTCGCCCACCTTGCTGAAGCTGCCGGAGCCGTTGGGATCCATGTTGTAGTTGGTGCCGTTGAAGGCATCCAAAGCCCCCAGCCGGACACGGCCGTCCCGGGGCAGTCCTTTGACCACAAACAGGGTGTCGTCTTTCTTGTCCTTGACGAACGTCCGGAAGCTTGCCAAGGGCGTGACGTAGTCCTTGGGATCGAACGGCGGAACCACCACGTTGCGCAGGACCTTGCGGTCACTGCTGGCGGTGACCAGGGGCGCCGCCACCGCGGTAATGGCGACGCTTGCGGCGATCACGGCAGCGGCCGTGCCCAGCCGGCGGAGCTTGGCCCGCTGGGCTGTGGCCGCATCGGTCTGCGGACGGTTGACTGAGACTTTTCGCGTGTCGCTGCGCCGCAGCGCGTCACGGCGGAAGGTGGCCCAGGCAATCGCAATGACGGTGAGTCCGATGCCGCGCTCCACGGTGAGGAAGGCAGCGTTGGTGCTGAAAGCTATGCCCGTGACGAAAAGCCCCAGCACGGGAAGCAGTGGCCAGTACGGGGTTTTCAGCCGCCAGGTGAGGATGCCGGCAACCAAGGCGGTGAGCAGCGAACTCAGGAACGGGACGATCAGGACGCCGCCGGCAGACCCTACCGGAACGCCCACGGTGAGCATGTCCTTCCAGGCGAACACAACTCCAAGGAGCAGCGTCCGCAAGGAGTCTAGGCTGGGAACAAAACCGGCAATCGCCACGTCCGGGACTGCCAGGAGCGTGCCGAACACCAGGTAGGCCCCAAGCGCGAGGGCTGTAGTGATCAGCAAACCCAGGCGCAGGTGCGCGTTGGCGGCGGCGATGCCGAGGCCCAGGAGGATGCCGCCGAAGCCCGAAAGCAGATAGTAGGGGTCTCCGCCGAAGCTGAGGCTGAAGCCGAGCAGGCCCAACCCCAGCAGGACGGTGAGGGCGCCGGCGTCGAGCACAAAATGCCAGACCGGCTGGCCGTCGGCGAACGATGATTCGTACTGCCGCTGCTGCGGGCGTGGCCGGAGGCCCGGGGCGGAGCTCATGCAGCCGCCTTTCTGAGGACGATGGCGAGGTCAGCGAGGTCGCCGAGGGTCAGCACTGTCAGGTCTGCGATGTTGGCGCGGCCCGGTGCAGCCCCGATTTGGAGGCGCACGGCCAGGCTCCTGACGCCGAGCGGCACGGAGGCCGCGGCCGATCGGAGCTGGGAGGGTGTCACGTTGCTGCCCACCACAAAAAAGACCACCGACGCGTTGGGGACGGTGTCGGCCAGTGTCCGGGCGAGGTCGACGGCGGTCCGGCGCATGGGTGCCCCGGCGATCCGTGTCATGTCATCCAGCATGTTCCGCCCGGTTTCACAGCGCAGCGGCCCCTTTTGCGTCAGGACGTCCAGCTCGCGCTGCTCGCGGATGGCCTGCCGGCCGATCGAGGCGGCCGCTGAGATGGCCATTTCGAATTCCTGCTCCGAGGCGTACTCGTCCGTGTTGATCGACAGTGAGATGGCCAGGTGGGCGCGCCGGGTCTCTTCGAACTGGCGCACCATCAGCTTGTTGGTCCGCGCGGTGGTCTTCCAGTGGATGTGCCGCCGGTCATCGCCCGGTACGTAGTCCCGCAGGGCATGGAAGGACACGTCCGCACTGGACAGGTCGGTGGTGGGCATGCCCTCAAGGTCGCGGATGAATCCCGCCGCTGAACCGGCCAGTGCCACTGTCTTCGGGTGGACGAACAGGTCCTCCGGTTCCGTCCACAGCACCTGCCGGCGGAGGAGGTGCAGGGGGTCGGCCCGGACGGAGCGGACAGGTCCCACCACGATAACGGCGCGGCGGGCGGTTGGGATGGTGAACAGGTCCTCGTGCACCTGCGCGGGCTTCATCCGGGGCAGGTGGAAGACGGCGGTGGCGTTGCCCACCGGCAGTTCCAGGGCGGCGGGCAACAGGGGCCTGGCCGAGGTGTTGGAGACGGCGATGCTTCCTACCGCACTGTCCCCGACGGCCACACGGGTCCGGGCGAGGTCCAGGATCACGCCGTAGGATGACCGGCCCAGGATGAACCCGATGGCGATCAGGAAAAGGACAAACGCGGCGATGGCCGACGCCTTGGCCTCCTGCCAGCCGAAGGTCTGGCCGGCAGTCCACAGCAGGATGGAGGCCGCCAGGACGGACCAGCCCAGGACACTGACCACCGAAAGGACAGGCCACACGTAGCGCAGCCACAGGCCACGGACCCTCTCCCACGCCGGGGTGAGGGCGAGGGCGGCGGTGCCGGTGAGCTCGGCCCAAACGGACGAGGGATGCAGCCTGGTGGGTCTGCCGCCCCGGCGGAAGGGTTGCCGGAGGCGTTCAGCAAGCCGGGCCAACGGAGTGCTGCTGGACATAAATGTGCCTTTGTTCGCGCTGGTCAGTGGTGGTCGGAGCTCCGCCGGAGCGTCAGACGGCGGCGCGCTGCTGCGGTGCCGCGATGTCGGACAAGACCCGGGCCAGGACGGCCTCGGGGGTGGCGCCGGAGAACTCAGCTTCCGGGTCCATCACAAACCGGTGCGTCCACACCACGGCTGCCAGTTCCTTGATGTCGTCAGGCAGGACGAAGTTCCGTCCCTGCCCCGCGGCCCAGACCTTGGCGGCGCGGACCATGGCGATGGCGCCACGCACGGAAACGCCCAGCCGGGTCTCGGGCGCGTTGCGGGTCTCTTCGCAGAGCCGGGAAATGTATTCAAGGACCGCCGTGTCCACATGCACTGTGGCAGCCAGGTCAGCCATGTCCGCCACGGCCTGCGTGGTGATAACTGCGGAGATCTCCTTGGAGCGGTCTTTCAGGTTCGAACCGCCGAGCAGCTGGACCGTGGAGGCGTGGTCCGGATAGCCGATAGAGGTCTTGATCAGGAAGCGGTCCAGCTGCGCCTCCGGCAGGCGGTACGTACCGGCCTGCTCGATCGGGTTCTGCGTGGCCATCACCATAAACGGCCGGCCTGCCTCGTAGGTCACGCCATCCACGGTGACCCGGGATTCCTCCATGACCTCCAGCAGCGCCGACTGGGTCTTCGGCGAAGCGCGGTTGATCTCATCGGCCAGCACGATGTTGTTGAAGATCGGTCCCTTATGGAACTCGAACTTCTGCGTCTTCTGGTCGTAGATGGTCACACCCGTGACGTCCGAGGGCAGGAGGTCGGGGGTGAACTGGATGCGGTTGTTGGAGCCCTGGACGGTGGCGGCCATCGCCCGGGCCAGCATGGTCTTGCCGGTGCCGGGGGCGTCCTCGAACAGCACATGGCCCTCCGCCAGCATCGCGGTGAAGGTGAGCCGGATGACGTGGTCCTTGCCGAGCACCGCCTGCCCCACGTTGGCAACGAGCTTGTCGAAAGTGCCTGCAAACCATTCGGCCTGCTCGGTGGTCATGGTCATGACGTGAGTCCTTTTCTTGTGGTGCTGGTCTGATGACGTCGTTTGCGTGGGACTGGCGCTGGTGTCAGCATTCGCCGACGTCCGTGCCGCTGATATCGATGGTGGCGAGCTTGACGTACCAGCCCGCGTGGGGGCCACCGTCCATGCGGTACCACTTGTAGTACCCGGGGTCCGTTGTTGGCGAACCGTAGATGTTCATCCAGCAGGCGCTGTTGATCCAGCCATCCGAGGTGGACACCCAGTTCGCATCGCTGGAACCGCAGCGCGCGTCCCCGCCCACATTGCTGTAGCGGTCCGGGACATTTGGCTTGCCCGGGCAGCTGTTGTTGGTGGAAGGCTTGACCCTCACGGTGGTAACCGGCGGGGTGGGATCGGCCCCGGACGTGGAGGTGACGGGTCCGCCAATGGCACCGTCCACCACGGTCACGGCACGGACCCGCAGCCTATGGTCCTTGCTCCAGCCTCCAGCGCCGGCATCGAAGCTGTTGGCCTGCCCCACGTTCTGCCAGCCGCCACCGTCGACGCTGACCTCGTAGTGGTTGAGTGGTCGGCCGTTGGTGTTGGGGTTGTTCCAGGACCAATGCACCTGGCCATCGCCCTTGGGCGAAGTCATGCCGTTCACACTGGGTGCGTTCGGCGGACCGTACGGGTTGCCGGTACCGATCGCTTTGGCGTCCCCGGACACGTTGTTCTTGGTGGACGTCGCGATGATGGTGACCGTGATGTCACGGCCGTTAGTGAGGCCACCGATGGTTCCGCCGCCGGCCTGGATGCTTCCTGACTTGCCGTCTGCGTTGTACGTGTACTGGATTTCGGTGTCCGTCGAGCCATTCCGTTGGGCTTGGGTCAGCGGCGTAAACGTCACGCGGAGCTGGCCGCTGTTACCGGTGTCAGCCACGGTTCCGCTGCTTACCTGGCCTGGCTTGCCGGCTGCCCGGATCTGGGCCGACGGGTTGCTCGTTCCGCTGGTGCCGGCCTTGTTGGTGGCCGAAACGGTGAAGGTGTAGTTGCTCTCGGAGTTGTCCACGGTGACGTTCTGCGTGGTGCCTGAGGCTACCGGCTGCGTGGCAACCACCGCCCCGCCCTGCAGGGTGGTCAGCGTGTAGGAGGAGACGGCGTCGCCGTTGTTGTTCGGCGCCGTCCAGCTGACCTTCAGCTGGCTTGTGGATCCCACCTGGCCCGCCTGGGTCGCCGTCGGGGCGGCCGGCGTGGCGGGGACGCCCGCCGGGACTTCGGCTGCCGAATACGGGCTCCACTCGGACGGATCCTTGGCATCATTGCGGGCCAGGACCCGGACCTTGTAGGAGACGCCGTTCTGGAGTCCCTTCCAGACATAGCTCACCGCTGCCAGGTTCTGGATCTGGGCGTTCTGTCCCGGCGGGGCCGGCGAGATTTCCAGATCGTAGGTTTTGACGGGTGATCCCTTGCTGGCCGGTGCCACCCAGTTCACGGAAAGCTGTTTGTCACCGAACTTCAGGGTGGGCGCCAGGGGTGTGTCCGGCTTGACGTCCGGGCGGACCTCGGCGGAGGCCGGGGAGCGTTCAGACTCGCCGAACTCGTTGGTAGCGGTGACCTCGAAGTCGTACTTCGTGTTGTTGACCAGGCCGGTCAACGTGCAGGTGTTCGCCGGACAGTCCTGCCTGAAGCCCGACTCGCCGTAGACCGTGTACTTGGTAATGGGCGCACCGCGGTCTGCCGGGGCGGACCAGTTGAGCAGGGCAGTCTTGTCGCCAACGCTCTGCGCCTGCGGGGTCGTCGGTGCCAGGGGCTTGTCCTTGACGGTAAGCCGGATTCGCGCCGTGGCATTGCGGGAATCGTCTCCGGTCTTGTCTGCCACCGTATAGGCAACCACCATGGTCCCGGTGAAACCGGACGACGGCGTCACCGTTACCGAGTCGCCGGACACCGTTGCGCTGCCCTGGCCCGTCTCGGTTGATGCGGAAATAATCTTCAACGCAGTCTCGGGGAACGGATTTGAGTCGTTGGCCAGGACGTTCACGGTGACCGGCTTCCCGGCGGCCGCGTTCGGCTCCAGGTCGTCGTTCGCCACCGGTTTGGGCCGGTTGGAGGCCGTGACGGCCAACTGGTAGGTGGCCGTTGCCTCCAGCCCGCGGGAATCCTTGGCCTTGACCTGGACCGCACCGGTGGTGCCGGTGGCGGTGGCGCCGTCCACGGATGTCTTGAGGATCTTGCCGTCTATCCGGGCATTAAAGCTAGCCGGGCCGCTACCCACCAGTTCGTACTTCATGTTGTCCAGATCATCCCTGTCCGGGTCGGAGGTCAGCCGGCTCAGGTCCAGGTCCGCGGACTCGCCCTTGGGCACGTCAACGTTCGCGCCCAGGAGTTCCGGCGGGTTGTTGCGGTTGGGGTCCGGCAGCACCTTGGTGCGGATGCTCAGGGTGGATTTCAGCCCGGCAGGATCATCCGGCCCGGTGCCGTCGGTAACTTCAAAGCTCAGCGAGCCCGGGCCAACGTAGTCGACGCCGGCCGTGTACTTCAGCGCCGTTCCGTCGCCGGAAACGGGGTTGCCGCCGTCGGAACCGATGAGCTTGATCCGGTCCGTCTGCGTCAACCGCGGTGAGCGGCCTTCCCGGACTTTGACCCATTCCTTGAGGTCGACGTTCACGGATTGTCCGGCGATGACCTCAATAACCTCGTCTTTGGCGAGGGTGGGAACCTGCTGCCCCAGCCCCGGCGCCCAGATGATGGCTGTGGACTTCTGGCCGTCCACGTCTTCGACCGTGTATGGGATCAGCTGCGGCTGTTCGGTCAGGTCTACGAGCATGGTGCCGTCCGGCCCCGGGCGGGCGGTGAGGGACTCGGTGCTGAGCTTGAGGTTCTCGCCGACGCCGTCGGGGTCTTCATCGTTCTTGAGGACCGGCACGTCCACGGCAGTCTTGCCCATCGCCTGGGCGGAGGTGACCCGGTCGTCGCGGGCAATGGGCGCCTTCAGCGGGACCTCGTTGTCCACCACCACGCGGACGGTGGCTTGGGCGGTGGCGTCGCGGTCGTCGGCGATGGTGTACCGGACGTTGACCGTCCCGGCAGCGCCGGGAGCGGTCAGGATGATGCGGCCGCTGGTCTTGCTGACGGTGGCCTGGAGGGCGTCGTCAGCCTCGATACCGTCCGTGAGGATGCGGATGATGTCGCCGTCGGGATCGGTGTCGTTGCCGGTGGCGTCGACGGCGATCTGCCGTCCCGCCCGGACCTTCACTTCGTCATCCACGGGGGTGGGGTTCTGGTTCGTTTCGCCACGGGGGGCGATGCCCACCGTCACGGTTCCGGTGTTGACGGCGCCCTGCCGGTCCACCACCTTGTAGCGGAACGTATCGGTCCCGGCGCCGTCGCCGGCAGCGGTGAAGTCAATGAAGTTGCTGCCCACGGTGGCGGTTCCCATGGCCGGGGTGCTGTCGATACCGGTTAGCTGAACGGAGTCGCCGTCGGGATCGATGCCGTCCAGCGGAACAGGAATGCGGACAGAACCGGCGGCCACCACACGGGCCGTGAGATTCTGAGGCTGGGGCCTCGAATTCTCGGCCCCCTCCAAGGGAAGGATGTGGATGGTGACGGCGGCGGCGCTCTTCTGCCCCTGCGGGTCCACGGCATTGTAGATGGCCCGCACGGTTTTGGGCTGCGGCCCGGCGATGAAGCGCAGGGTGTTTTCCGAGACGAAGCTCTTGCCGTCCAGTTCATCCACGGCTTGCGGCAGGACGGGGTCCACGCTCAGCTCGAGGCCCTGCGGGTGGGTGTCGTTGTCCAGCACCGGGATGGTGACGACGTCGTTGACCCTGACGTTCACTTCGTCGGGTTTGGGCTGGGGGGCCTCGACGACGGCGGGGGCCGGGACGGGGACCACGGAGACGCTGCCGGTGGCTGACTTCTTGCCATTGGACATGGTGTATTCAAAAAGGAACGGGTCCTTGGTGCCCAGCACATCGGTGATGCGCAGGACGCTGTGGTCGATCACGCTGACCGAGGCCGTGGTGTTGTCCGGGAGTTTCACGGACTGCAGCACCAGCACGCCGCCGGAAGGATCCGAGTCGTTGGCCAGCGGGTCCAGCAGCACGCTGCCTCCGGTGGGCATCAGCGCAACGTCGTGGACGGCCACGGGGTCACCGGCGTCCTTGCCGGACTCCACGTCAACGCGGATCAGGCCCTGGCTGCTCTGCGGGCCGTTGCTGGCGATGTAGGTCAGGTAGACGGGACCGGGAGTGGTGCTGCGGAACGTGAAGGTACCGCCGTCGGTGACCGGGCCCAGTTCGGCAGGACCGTTGGCCTCCACCTGCGCGAGGCGGAGGGCGCCGCCGTTGGGATCGACGTCGTTTTTCAGAGGCGCGATCACCAAGTCCTGGCCCACCACGGCAGTGACATGATCGGCGTTGACCACCGGCGCCAGGGCGCCCGGCGGCTGGACGTTCACCACGACTTTTCCGGTGACCGTTACCCGGCCGTCCCAGATGGTGACTTCCACGTTTTTCTTGCCGGCGGTGGCTCCGGAGTCCTGGAACGTCAGCAATCCGTCGCGCCGGACCTTGACCTGGTCCTGGTCGTTATCTGCCTTGGCGTCCAGCAGGACGAGGTCGTCGCCGTCGGGATCCACCCAGTCGGTGAGGATGTTCTGGCTGACGGTTTTGCCCTGTTCCACCAGCATGGTGGTGGAGTCTCCGCCGCGCTTGAATGCGGGCGGCTTGTTTTCATCGGCTGCCACCACGTTGAGCGTGACCTGTCCGCCGGCTGAGAGTCCCCGGCCGTCGGCGGCGTTGTAGCTGAACGTCTCGGCGCCGGGCCTGGCGTCCGCGGGAACTGAGATCTGGAACGCGGTGCCGCCGTAGATGCTTTCCACTGTTCCGGCTTTGGGCCCAGAATCGCCGACGGCGGCGGTCAGGACGTCGCCGTCAGGATCGGAATCGTTGTCCAGGACGCTGAGGATGGTGGTCCGCCCCGGACGAACGCCCAGGATGTCCGGTTTAGTTTCCGGCGGCCGGTTCGGTTTGGTGCGGTCCGGCAGGACGTTGATGGTGTTGTTGTCCGCCGATTCCTGGTCCTGCTCATCGGATTCGTTCTTCGGAGGAACAACGTCGTCCCAGTTGTTCACGAGCTGCATGTTCTGGTTCACCAGCCACACATTCCCCGAATTCACATCGTTCAGGACCACCAGGTCCCGGTTCACCCGGAAAACGTACGACGGCGACGCACTCGCCTTGGGCACGTCAACGTTCTTATCATCAGCATCATTGGTGCAGTCACGGACATACTTGTTCGCCCCGGACCACGCAGCATGTACACACCCGGCCTGCTGCACCGGAGCCGCCGGCACACCCTCGCCATCAAAGGTGACCGTCTTCGCCGTGGACCCGTCCAGCGGCTGCTTCAACAATGCCTTCTGCGTCGACACCGCCACAAAATCACTCGCCGGACCGCCCTGCTGCAGCTTCGCATCCCGCGCATTCTCCAACTGCAGCCGCTTACCGCCCGGCAGGAACAGCTTCCCTGCAGCAGCATCCAACACCACCGGTTTGTCCCCCACTACCGTGATCTGCAGATCCCCTGCACCCTTCAGCTCACCCCAGGTACTGGAATCGGTGGACACCACTTCGCCGTCCGCGTCCACCTCCGTGACAGTCACCGCGCCCGACTTGGGATCGGCGCTGTAGATCCGGTCATCGGTACCGACTGCGGAGACCAGGCCTCCGGAGCCAACCATCACAGGTTCGGAGGCTTCCTGGTCAAAACCATTTACCGTGGACGGCGACACGGCCCAGACCTTCCCCGATGCGGCGTCCGTTACTGAGATCACGTTGGCACCGAAGCTCACATCCGCCGAACCCGGAAGCTGCTTGTCCCCGCCGAGGCGCATGTTCGCAGGAGAAACGTGGTTCAACGTCGAACCCGTCTCATCATCCACAAACACATCCCCGGAGTTCTGAAGAATGTCGAACGTCGTACTCGCGGGTGCGACCGCACCATCCAACACACGCGAGGGATAATTCAGCCTACCCACGGCATTCTTGGATTTGGAGACTACCCACACGCCGCCGTCGTTCAACTCCACCTCAGTGGTCTTAAACCCCGGATAGATGATTGCACCGGCAACCAACACAGCGCCGGCCGCGGCAAAGGCCGAACCCGTAACGATCTTGTTGTAGCGCTTCTTGAGACCGAACTTCCCCAGCAGTGATGTCACAGCGTTACTAATCCCTCAATTGTGTCGCGGCCCCCAGTGCGGCCCCTCCAAAGACCCGATACCGGGCTCTCTGGCCCCCGCGTCAGCCTACCGAAGCATGGCTGCTGCCGCGATGGGGAGCGCTCCCCTAGCGCTGCGGGACAGGCCGCCGCCACGGTCGACTATAGCGCGATACGCCAACAACTGGATAAACCCGCAGGTCACGAACAAACACGTCCCTGACGCTCAGCAAGGGGGTATTCCGTGGCTCCCGGGGTCCCAGTTCCGGCTAGTCGAGGACCAGGCCTTTTCCTTGACCGCGTGCCAGAAGCACGGGATGGATTTCGCCGAACCCGCGGACATTTTCAGCAGGCTGCGGAACGAGAATGAAGCGCTTGTCCTGGTCCAGCGCGGATGCAGTCATGGAGTCAATCAGGACCGTTCCCGGATCCGCCAACGTGGTGAGCCGGGCGGCGAGGTTGACCGTGGGGCCGTAGATGTCCCCCAGCCGGGACAGGATCCTGCCCCAGACCATCGCCACCCGCGCTTCCGGCAGGATCTCGTCTTCGGTGAACGCCTGTGCCAGGGCCAGCGAGATCTCGGCTCCGGCAGCCGGAGTTTCCGCGATATACAGGACTTCGTCGCCTACCGTCTTGACCAGCCGCCCGCCGCCAACGGAAATGATCTCGGCGCATTTGTTCTCAAAGCGCTGGACCAGCCGGGCGAGGGTCTTTTCATTCATCCTGCGGGAGAGACTCGTATACGAAACCAGGTCAGCAAAGCCGACGGCGCGGGCCAGCGGCAGCGGGGCATCGTCTTCATCGCCGTCGCGGCCTTCCTCGCTGGCCTGCAGACCGGCTTCGGCGCGCACGGCCAGGCGTTGCACGCCGGCATTGAGCTGCCGCCGCCACGAATAGACCAGCATCTCCTCCAGTGCATCCAGTAGGGAGGGAAGTTCCTTCACCAGGCGCTTGCGGGCCACAGCGTCCGTGACGCCCTGCTCGTGGACCATGTCCTCCACCAGGGCCTCGATCTGCCAGACCACCATGCGGTCGGTCATCTGTCCGATGGACCGGGTCACGGAGATGGCGGCCTCTTCGGTCAGCACCCCGGTGCGGACCAGGTCAACCACGGTGGACAGCGCAGCCTGATCCCGTTCGGTGAAGGCGACGTCTTCGTCGCCGAAGTTCGGGAAGCCGAGGGCACGCCACAGCTTCCGGGCAGAAAGGAGGGACAGCCCTGCGCCGGCGGCCACCTCACGGCGCCGCAGCTTCCGTTCACCGCCCAACAGCCGGGCCTCAAGAGCCTTGGCAGCCACTCGTTCCGGAGAGAGCGTGCCTGTTGCCGGGTGGGCGGTTTCGGGCACGGCGGGAGCCGGCAGGTCCGCTTCGTCCCGCTGGTCCTCATCGTTCATCGTCTCCACCTTCTCTCAACTCCCACGGCAACGCTTCGTCTGTGTAATCCGATATCTCATCAGTCCCCGGGTCCCCGCCCACAGGCAGTTCGTCAATCGCATCCAGCACGAAGTCCCGGAACCGTACTGCTTCCGGGACGTCCTGGATGTTCACCACACCTTGGTACCCGGTTTCCAAGGATATATTCCCGGAGCGCAATATGCGCTGCAGCACCGACTGGTGGACCGTCACGTTGCGGATCGACGCGAGGTTGACCTGCTCGTCCCGGCGCCGCATCATGCCGTAGCGGGCAACAATCCGCCTGCTCGTGAGGATGTACCGGGTTGCTTGCCACCGCAGCAGCCGAGGCAGGCAATATGCCAACCATATCCACGCAGCGGCCAGGACGCATGCCAGGACGATCCACGGTGTCCAGCCAGCGGAAGCCACCGGCACCAGCCGGGTAGCCTCACCCCGCACGGTCCAGGCACTGGCAAAAGCTGCAGCGGCCGGTGCCGCAATAAAGGCTGCGGCCGGGCCGGCCAGCTTCCTCGGCTGCGGGCGGGTGATCGTAATGACCTGCTCGCCCGGCGCGAGGCCTTTACGCATAACCGCTTTCAGCGCCCTGGCCCGGCGGGGTCCACGGGCGCAGGTGGACCACATCGCCGGCGGTGACCACATGCTCGCGGCGGTCCTTGTCCACCACCAGCAGTGAGCCGTACTCGTCCAGCCTCGAAGCGTGCCCGATGATCTCGTGGTCACCGGGCAGCTGTGCGCGCACTTGCTTGCCCAGCGTCGCCATGGCGGACTCCACCCGTTTGTGGAGCGAAGGGCCGCCGGCAATCCCGGCGGCGGGGTCGCCGTCGGCATTGCAGAAGCTGCGGTAGAGCACGGCGAAATGGGCGAGATAGCTCTTGAGCAGCACGGTCCGATCAACAGTCAGCGGTTCTTCCAGGGCAACCGACGTCGCTGTGGGCACCGGGAGTTCCGACGCGGTCAACGTCACGTTCAGGCCGGTCCCCAAAATGACCGGAGGAACAGAACCGTCCCCCATGGGCCCCAGCTGGGCCAGGATCCCGGCGATCTTGCGGCCACGGACCAGGACGTCATTGGGCCACTTGAGCTCGGCCGGAAGGCCCGCGGTCTCAAGAAGCGTCTGCCGCAGCGCCAGCGCGCCCAGCAGTGACAGCCACGAATACGTGTGCGTGGGCAGGGGCCTGCCCTCGGCATTGGCTGGCCGCAGGACCAGGGACACCGACACCGAGCTCAGCGGCGGCGCTTCCCACCGCCGGTCCAGGCGTCCGCGGGCAGCGGTCTGGTACTCGGCCGTCAGCACCGACAGGTCCGGCCACTCCTTTGGCTCAACCGTCACCGAGCGCAGCAGGTCCGCGTTGGTGGAACCGGTGGAGTCCACCACCACCACCTTGGCGATGCCTGTGGCCGCCAGGAAATCCTGGTCCGCCAAGGCTCCACGATCCAACGGATTTCCTGGGGTGTGTGAGTCATCCATGGTTGAATCCTATCGACTCAGGCGCCGCCGCTGGCTGTTCCCACAGCCACATGACTGGAACCCGCGGCTCAGAGGAATATGTCCGGAACCAGGCGATCCTCCGCGGCCCCGAGGCTGTACGGACGGAAGTCGGTGACACCCGCCGCGCGGAGCACCTGTTCGTCCGTATAGAAGTTGCCGCTGGGTGCACCGGCGCCGGCCAGGTTGCCGCCGGTCAGGACGGCGTGGGCTGCGTCGGCCATGATCTGTGGTCCGCGCGCGGCCTGGACGATCTCCTGGCCGCCGGGCATGTTCCGGATGGCCGCGGTATCGATGAGCGTGCACGGCCAGAGCGAGTTGACGTTGATTCCGTCGGCCTTGAGTTCTTCGGCAAGGCCCAGCGTGGTGAGGCTCATCCCGTATTTGGCCATGGTGTAGGCCAGGTGCCTGCCTGCCCAGTGCGGGTCAAGGTTCAGGGGCGGCGACAGCGTCAGGATGTGTGCGTGGGCCGATTTGCGGAGGGCGGGCAGTGACAGCTTGGACAGCAGGAACGTGCCGCGGACATTGATGTCCTGCATCAGGTCGTAGCGTTTCATGTCCACGTCGTCGGTGGTGGAGAGATCGATCGCGGATGCATTGTTGAGCACGATGTCGATCCCGCCGAAGCGTTCGACGGCGGCCGCCACGGCTCCTGCGACGTCTTCGTCGCTGCGCACGTCCCCCACGATTGCCAGGGCGTGGCCTCCGGCGGCCTCCACCTGCTCGGCGGCGCTGAAGACGGTGCCTGCCAGCTTGGCGTGGGGCTGGCCGGTCTTGGCCATCAGGACAATATTGGCACCGTCCTGCGCGGCCCGGGTGGCAATCGCCAGCCCGATGCCGCGGCTGCCGCCGGACATCAGAATGGTGCGGCCCTGAAGGGACCCGGTGGCCTGGTAGGGCCCTGCGGCAATGGACCTTGCGTCGTTGCTGGAAGTCATGGCTCCACTGTAGCCGAGGTATGTTACTGGCGAGTAACATAGTGCTGGCCGCTGGAAAGTGCGGAAAATTGTAGGTTTTCTACAGTCGTCCCACGCAGATGCGTCATTAGACTAGCCAGCAGGGTTCGTCTTTTGTGTGGAATCTACTTAAATCCCGCGCCTGACCTGCCAGTTACCACCGCACGCAGCACCACATTGTTACAGCACCAATCTGCTATAGAGCCGGAGACACTTGATGAGCCACGATCTGACAACGACAGCGGGAAAGATCGCCGATTTCCGCGACCGCCAGGCCCGTGCAGAACAACCCTCCGGCCCCGAAGCCATCGAGAAGCAGCACGCCCGCGGCAAGAACACCGCCCGCGAGCGCGTGGAACTCCTGCTGGACGAAGGCTCGTTTGTGGAGCTTGACGCACTGGCCGTGCACCGCTCCACCGCCTTCGGTATGGAAACGAAGAAGCCGCTCGGCGACGGGCTGGTCTCCGGCTACGGCACCGTGGACGGGCGTCCCGTTGCCGTCTACAGCCAGGACTTCTCGGTCTACGGCGGATCGTTGAGCCAGGTCAACGGCGAGAAGATCGTCAAGGTCCAGGAATTCGCCCTGCGCAACGGCTGCCCCGTAGTGGGCATCCTCGACGGCGGCGGTGCCCGCATCCAGGAAGGTGTGGCCTCCCTGGCCATGTTTGCCGACATCTTCCGCAATAACGTCCACGCTTCCGGCGTCGTCCCGCAGATCTCTCTCATCATGGGACCGTCCGCCGGCGGCGCGGCCTACTCCCCCGCCCTCACGGACTACGTGGTGATGGTGGACAAGACCTCGCACATGTTCATCACGGGACCGGACGTCATCAAGACCGTCACGGGCGAAGACGTCGACATGGAAACCCTCGGCGGCGCCCGCCAGCACAATGCCAACACGGGCACCTCCACGTACCTGGCCTCCGACGAAGCGGACGCCATCGAGTTCGTCCGCGAGCTGCTGGACTTCCTGCCGTCCAACAACCTCTCCGAAGCCCCGGTGCTGGAGCACCAGCAGGAGCTGGAGGTCAACGATGACGACCTCGCCCTGGACACGCTCGTCCCCGACTCTGCCAACCAGCCGTACGACATGCGTACCGTCATCGAGCAGATAGTTGACGACGCACACTTCCTGGAGATGCAGTCCCTCTACGCCCCCAACGTCATCATCGGCTACGGCCGGGTGGAGGGCCACACCGTGGGCATCGTGGCCAACCAGCCGCTGCAGTTCGCCGGCACGCTGGACATTGCAGCCTCGGAGAAGGCCGCCCGCTTCGTCCGGAACTGCGACGCGTTCAACGTCCCCATCATCACCTTGGTGGACGTCCCCGGCTTCCTGCCCGGCAAGGACCAGGAGTTCCAGGGCATCATCCGCCGCGGCGCCAAGCTGCTGTACGCCTACGCCGAAGCTACCGTCCCCAAGCTGACGGTCATCACGCGCAAGGCCTACGGCGGCGCGTACATCGTGATGGGCTCCAAGAAGCTCGGCGCGGACCTGAACCTGGCGTGGCCCACGGCGCAGATCGGCGTGATGGGTGCCCAGGGCGCCGTCAACATCCTGTACCGCCGCGACCTGGCCGCCGTTGCCGAGGCCGGCGGGGACGTTGAGGCCCGGCGCGCCGAGGTCATCCGCCAGTACGAAGAAGAGTTGCTGAACCCCTACCAGTCCGCCCAGCTGGGCTACGTGGACGCGGTCATCGCACCGTCCGATACCCGGGGCCAGATCATCAGGGGCCTCCGTGCCCTCCGCGACAAGCGGGCGAGCCTGCCCACCAAGAAGCACGGGAACATCCCGCTGTGATCGAGGAGAAATCGGTGGTTGAGCCTGTCGAAACCGATGCCCCAGTGCTTTCTGTAGTCAAGGGGCAACCATCGGCCGAAGAGCTTGCAGCGCTGACCGCCGTCGTGCTTTCCCTGGGCAGCGCGGACGCCGTGGCCGACGGGAAGCCCACCGCCCGCGACTGGGTGCGCCGCCAGCAGCTGCGGCTCGCCCCGACGCCGGGTCCCGGCGCCTGGAGGCGGAGCCGGGGTTAGGCTCGTGGGGTGACTACCGAAGCCGCCCCCGCCGCCCGTCCGCACTCCGCCATCGATGCCGTGGCGGATGACTATACCGACACACTCATCCACCTGAACCCGTCGCTTGCCACCGAGTTGGGGCTGCCGGGGCATGAGACCGAGTACCCGGATTACTCCCCCGCCGGCATCGCCGGTTTCGCAGCGGAAGCCCGCAAGGCCCTTGCTGCCCTGGAGGGCCTCGCGCCCCAGGACGACGTCGATACCGTCACCCTGGACGCCATGCGGGAACGGCTGGGCCTCCAGCTGGAAATCCACGAGTCCGGCTGGGACGTGGCGGAGCTGAACAACATCGCCTCCCCCGCACAGGACATCCGGGCCATTTTCGACCTGATGCCCACAGACACCGCTGAGCATTGGGAACACATCGCCGGCCGCGCGCTGAACGTCACAGGCGCCCTCCGCGGCTACACCGAATCACTGCGCCAGGCCCGGGACGCGGGCAAAGTCGCGGCCGAACGCCAGGTCTCCATCGTCATCGAGCAGACCACCAAATACGCCGCCGAAGACGGCTTCTTCGCCAAGCTCGCCGCAGAGGCCCGGACTGCGGACGGTCCCCTGCCGGGCGAAACGCAGGGAACGCTCGACGCCGGCGCTGCCGCTGCCCGGGGTGCCTACCGGGAGCTCGCGGAGTTCCTCCGCAGGGAACTGCTCCCTGCCGCACCGCAGCAGGACGCCGTCGGCCGGGAACGCTACGCCCTGGCCTCACGCTCCTTCCTGGGCGCCGCCGTCGACCTTGAAGAGACCTACGCGTGGGGAGTCCAGGAACTCGACCGGCTCATCGCCGAGCAGGAAAACGTTGCGTCCATCATCAAGCCAGGGGCCAGCATCGAGGAGGCCAAGGATGTCCTCAACAACGACCCGGCCCGCCAACTCAAGGGCACGGAGGCCCTCAAGGCATGGATGCAGGAACTCTCGGATAAAGCAGTTGCCGAGCTTGCCGGCGTGCACTTCGAGATCCCGGACGTGATGAAGAAGCTTGAATGCCTCATCGCCCCGACCGACGAGGGCGGCATTTACTACACGGGCCCCTCGGATGACTTCAGCCGTCCCGGCCGGATGTGGTGGTCAGTTCCCGCCGGCGAGGACACTTTCACCACCTGGGCCGAGACCACCACGGTCTTCCATGAAGGCGTCCCCGGCCACCACCTGCAGGTGGCCACCGCCACCTACCGGCGGGAACTGCTGAACAAGTGGCGGCGCAACATCTGCTGGACCTCCGGCCACGGCGAGGGCTGGGCCCTTTACGCCGAAAAGCTTATGCAGGAACTCGGCTACCTGGCCGATCCCGGCGACCACATGGGCATGCTGGACATGCAGCGGATGCGGGCGGCGCGCGTGGTGTTCGACATCGGCGTCCATCTGGAGCTGGAGATCCCCGGACGCTGGGGCAGCGGAACATGGACCCCGGAGGCGGGCTACGACTTCCTCAAGGAAAACCTGCCCATCAGCGAAGGCCAGCTCAAGTTCGAATTCACCCGCTACCTCGGCTGGCCCGGCCAGGCCCCGTCCTACAAAGTGGGGCAGCGCCTCTGGGAACAGATCCGGGCCGACCTCGAAACCCGGCCCGGCTTCGACCTCAAGGCCTTCCACACGCGAGCGCTGAACATCGGCTCCGTAGGCCTCGATACCCTCCGCCGAGCATTGCTTTCGTAGGTCCGCCCCGGGTCGCGGCTCCGCGGCCCGGAGGGCCCACATCCTCGGCGTGCTGCTCCTTCGTCGCTCTGACGCACGCTGCCGGATGTGTCCCCTCCGGTCCCCTACGTGCTTGCCTCCAGTTTCTCTCAGCGAGTGTGCAGTTCGCGGCAGTGTTTTCGGAAAACATTGCCGTGAACTGCCATGTCGCCGCGCGCAATGCGAGACGTTTGCCACATCCGGGCTGGGAATAACTTCACAATTGCCTTGATTGGCGCTGGATTTGCGGGGATTGTGGGCCGCCACGGCTCGGGTGGCGGCGTAACATTTCTCAACATCCTTTCGCCGTGATAAGAAACGCGGGCCTAGCGTGTTCTGGTGAGCACTCAAACCCGCACCCCCGAATCCGCAGGAAAGACCGGCTTCCAGCTGCCCAAGTGGGCTGGCTCGTTCGGTTTCCAGATCATCGCCGCCCTCATTGTGGGCCTGGGCCTTGGCCTGCTGGCCAAGTACACGGGCAGCACCAAGGCAGAGCCCAACGGCCTCGGCGCCACGCTGCAGACCATTGGCTCCAGCTACGTTTCGCTGCTGCAGACTGCGGTGGTTCCGCTGATCTTCACCGCCGTGGTGAGTTCGATCTCGAACCTGCGCCAAGTCTCCAACGCCGCCAAGCTGGCCTGGAACACCCTGCTGTGGTTCGCCATCACGTCCCTGATCGCCGTCGTGATCGGCATCGGCCTCGGCGTGCTCCTGCAGCCCGGCGCCAACACCGGCATCACCCAGGAGGCCAAGTACGCCGGCAAGTCCGGTGACTGGTGGTCCTTCCTGATCGGACTGTTCCCCAAGAACTTCCTCGGCCTCGGTGCCAGCTCCACCGTGACTGAAAGCGCCACCGCCGCCACCACAGTCAGCACCTCCATCAGCTTCAACGTGCTCCAGATCCTGGTGATTGCCATCGCCGTCGGCGTCGCCGCCCTCAAGGTGGGCAAGGCTGCCGAGCCGTTCCTGAACCTCAACGCTTCGGCGCTGGCCGTCATCCAGAAGGTCCTCTGGTGGATCATCCGCATCGCCCCGCTGGGCACTGTGGGCCTGATCGGCAACGCCGCGGCCGTGTACGGCTGGGACACCATCGGCGCGCTCGGCAAGTTCACGTTCGCCATCTACGTGGGCCTGGCCCTGGTGCTGTTTGTGGTTTACCCGACGCTGATCCGCTCGCACGGCCTGTCCGTGAAGCAGTACTTCTCCGGGGTCTGGCCTGCCGTGCAGCTCGCGTTTGTGTCCCGCTCCTCGATCGGAACCCTGCCGCTGACCCAGCGCGTCACCGAGCGAAGCCTAGGTGTTCCCCGCGCCTACGCTTCCTTCGCCGTACCCCTGGGCGCCACCACGAAAATGGACGGCTGCGCGGCGATCTACCCCGCGATCTCCGCCATCTTTGTGGCCCAGTTCTTCGGCGTCCAGCTGGAAGCCAGCCACTACCTGCTCATCGCCCTCGTCTCGGTCCTCGGTTCCGCCGCAACGGCCGGCACCACCGGCGCCGTGGTGATGCTCACCCTGACGCTCTCCACGCTGGGGCTGCCCCTGGCCGGCGTCGGACTCCTGCTGGCGATCGATCCCATCCTGGACATGGGCCGCACCGCGGTCAACGTCGCGGGCCAGGCACTGGTCCCCACCATCGTGGCCAAGCGGCAGGGCATGCTCGACGAGGCGCTCTACAACGCACCCCGCAACGGCACTCCGTTTGTGGACGACGACGCCGACTCCTCCGCTGCGGATCCTTCCGCCGTCGCCGGAGGTACTGACGCGCCGGAAGCCGGACGCGAACTGGCCGACGCGAAGGCCTGACCCCCAGCTCGAACAGCAAACAGGAGAAGTCCCCGGGAAGTGCTCCCGGGGACTTCTCCTTTTCTGTGCCGGGATTCGCTCAGCCCGGCACCTTGTTAGCGGCCGCCACCTCCGATGACTCCGTTCTGGACCGCCTTGGTCACGGCGTCGGCCTCGGCCTGGGTCAGCTTGCCGTCGGTGACGGCCTGGTCCAGGCGCGTTTTCAGAGCCGCGGCGCGATCTGCTTGTTCGGCGGTGCGCAGCTCTTCAAGCGCCGCCGTGACCTTGGCCTCGTCGATGCCGAGCGTCGCCGCGAGGGACTTCGCGAGTTCAGCCTGCTTCGCGGCGGGGTCCGGCCTGGTTCCTTCAGCTCCGTCGGCCGGCGGCGTGGTGGGCTTGTTGGCGTCACGGAATGCCTTCAGCGCATCCGTCACCTTGGCCTCGTCCACCCCGAGCTTGGTGGCCAGTTCCGCTGCGTCCACGCCGCGGAAGCCGCCGTGGCCGTGGCCGCCGCGCATGCCCTTCCCTTCAGCTGGGGCAGTGCCGGTGCTCCCGTCGGCGGAGGCACTCGAGCTGGCGCTGGGGGTGGGCGTCGGCGTCGTGGTTGCGGACGCCATGCCGGCGACGCCGATCCCGGCGCCAAGGGCCAGCGCGGTGGCCGTGAGGCCAAGGGCAATTCTCTTTGTGCGTACCATTCTTGTCTCCTGGATCTACCGTCCGGTGACGGCTGGTAAAGATGTCCCAGACGGGACTCTTCCAGTCTTCGGCGGCAGGTTCAGGCTCAGCTGTCGGGAACCTTTCATCTTCCTGTGAATCAACTTGCGCGGCGTGCAAACTTGCACGTAGTGTAATTTCATGCCCGAACTTCTCTCGCGCCGTGAGCTGAACAAAGCCGCCACCCGCCAGGCCATCACCGATGCCGCTTTGACCCTGCTGCGCGCCCGGGGACCCGGGAATTTCACGGTAGAAGACATCGCTGAATCTGCCGGGATCTCGCGCCGCACCTTCTTCAATTACTTCAGCAGCACCGAGGCCGCGCTGGCCTCCATGACGCATGGGTTCCTGGACAACGCCCTTCAGCAGTTCCGGCAGCGGCCCGCCGACGAGCCCATCCTCGAATCGGCCCGCGCTGCCCTGATGCAGCTGGCCGACCCCATGACGGTGGCGCCCCTGGCTGAACTCTTCACCCTCACCCAGGACAACGCGGTCCTGTCCCGGTCCGAACTTGAGGCGTGGGACCACTGCACCGAAGAGATCATCACCGCGGCCCGGGAGCGCTTCGCCGGAACCCCGGGCGCCGTCGTCGACGAACTGTACCTGCGCGCCCTCGCAGGCTCCGTCATCTCCTGCGGGAAGGCGGCCATGGACGTGTGGTTCGCCCGATGCGGCGCCGATCTCTCCCCCGCATCACTCGCTGTCCTGCGGCAACTGCTCATTGACGCCATAGGCCACCTCGGCTCCGGCTTCGGCAGCCCCGTTCCGGCAGCCAGCCCCTCCGCGACGTCCACAACCGCCAGTACCCACTTCAACAAAGAACGGCTCTGACATGGCCCTGCTGCTCTACCGCCTCGGCAAGTTCTCCTACCGCCACCGCTGGCTGGTCATTTCGCTCTGGCTCGCCGCACTGGTGGCCGTCGGCGGCTCCGCAGCGGCCTTCCACGGCACGCTGTCCAACAACTTCCAGATTCCGGGCACGGAGACGCAGCGGATCGCGGACAAGCTGAAGCAGGAACTGCCGGCAGCGTCGGGCGGCTCTGCCACGATCGTCTTTGAAGCCCCGGAAGGCGGCTTTACTGACGGCAGCCGCGCCGCCGTGACGGCTGCCCTCACCAAGCTTGGTGACCTGCCTGACGTCAAGGCCACGGTGGATCCCTTCGCCACGCAGGCCCAGCTGGACCAGGCGGGGCAGGCTATCTCCGACGGCGGGCAGCAGCTTGCGGCGGGACAGGCCCGCCTGGATGCCTCACGCGCGGAGCTCGACGCCGGCACCGCGCAGCTGAACGCCGCGGAGCAGAAGATGGCCGCCGGCGGCGCCACCCCAGCCATGATCGAGTCCCGGCTCGGAGCACAGAAGGCCGCCCTGGCACAGGGCCAGGCGCAGCTCGACGCCGGCACACAGGAGTGGGAGGCCGCCAAGGCCAAGCTGGACCTGGGCAAACGGCAGGCCGAAGCTTCCGGCGGGATCCGGTTTGTCTCGGCGGACGGCCAGGCTGCCGTGGCACAGGTGCAGTTCAACACCTCCATCAACGCCCTCACCCCGGCGGTGCGCCAGCAGGTCCAGGACATCGCGCATGAGACTTCGTCCGTGGGTGTGACGGCGCTGGCCAGCAAGGAAATCACCGAAGACATTTCAGAACTCTTCGGCACGGCCGAAATCATCGGCATCGGTGTGGCGGCCCTGGTCCTGATCCTGATGCTGGGGACGCTCATTGCCGCGGGCCTGCCGCTGCTGATGGCCGTCATCGGCGTCGGTGTCGGTGTGGGCATCACGTTCGCCCTGTCCGGCGCCTTCGAGATGAGCTCCATCTCCCCCATGCTCGCGCTGATGCTTGGCCTCGCCGTGGGCATTGACTACTCCCTGTTCATCGTCAACCGGCACCGGACCCAGCTGCTGGCAGGCATGCACCCCGAGGAATCCGTGGCACGCGCCACCGGAACCTCGGGAAACGCCGTGCTTTTTGCCGGCCTGACGGTCATCATTGCCTTGGCCGCCCTGGTGGTGCCCGGGTTGCCGTTCCTGAGCGTGATGGGCCTGGCAGCGGCAGGCACCGTCGCGGTGGCCGTCCTGGTGGCGCTCACCCTGACGCCCGCCCTGCTGTCCCTGATCGGCCGGCGCATCATTTCCCGGCGGGCCTGGGCCAAGGCCGAGGCCCACAACGCCGAGGCCGGCCACGAGGTTGCCGACCAGGCCAAGGATGAGGAAAAGAGCACCCGGGGCTGGGGCGGCCTGGTCACCCGGCACCCCGTCGTCGCGCTTGTCGCCGGTGTACTCCTGCTGGGGACGCTGGCCCTGCCCGCCGCGCAGCTCCAGTTGGCACTGCCCGACGGCGGCTCCGAACCGGTGGACTCCGAGGCCTACCAGGCCTATGACGTCACCGCCCGCAGCTTCGGCGAAGGCGTCACCGGCCCCATTGTGGTGGTGGGTGAATTCCCGGCCGGCCTGGACGAAGCCCGGGCCCAGGAACTGCAGTATGACGTCGCGGACCTGATCCGGGGCGTGGACAACGTGGTGGCAACAGTGCCCGTGGCACTGAGTGAAGACCGCCGCACCGCCGTATTCCAGGTCATCCCGGAAGAGGGACCTGCCAAGGCCGGCACGGTGCAGGTGGTGAGCGAACTCCGCGAACGCGGCACGCAGATCCAGGCCGAAACGGGGGTCACCATCGGCCTGACCGGGCAGACCGCCGGCAACATCGACGTCTCCACAAAACTCGGTGACGCCCTGCCGCCATACCTGGCGATCGTCGTCGGGCTTTCCCTCATCCTGCTGCTGCTGGTGTTCCGCTCCATTGTGGTGCCCCTCCTGGCAACTGGCGGTTTCCTGCTGTCCCTGGCCGCCGCGTTCGGCCTGGTGGTGGCCGTCTACCAGTGGGGCTGGCTGGGTGGCGTGTTCGACGTCGCCAATCCCGGCGCGGTCCTGAGCTTCCTGCCGATCATCCTGATCGGTGTGCTGTTCGGCCTGGCGATGGACTACCAGGTGTTCATCGCGTCGGGCATGCGCGAGTCCTATATGCATGGCGCGCCGGCGAAAAAGGCCGTGCGCATCGGCTTCAGCCATGCCGGCGCCGTGGTGACCGCCGCCGCGATCATTATGGTCAGCGTGTTCGCCGGCTTCATCTTCAGCCACCTGACCATGGTCCGGCCGCTGGGCTTCGCCATGGCGTTCGGTGTGCTGCTGGACGCGTTTGTGGTCCGCATGACCATCGTGCCGGCTGTGATGTACCTGCTGGGCGAGAAGACCTGGTGGCTGCCCAAGTGGCTGGACCGGATCCTGCCGGACGTGGACGTGGAGGGCGCCCGGCTGGAACGCCGCGAAAACGAGCCGCAGAAGCTGACCGAGCCCGTCCACTAGGCTGAAACGGTGACCCGCCTCATCCTCGCCTCCCAGTCCCCCGCCCGCACCAAGCTCCTGGCCGACGCCGGTATCCGGCACTCCGTGCTGGTCTCCGACGTGGACGAGGACGCGGTCCAGGCCCGCTACGGCGTCACGGATCCGCACGATACAGCGCTGCTGCTGGCCCGCGCCAAGGCCGAGGCGGTAGCCGCGTTGCCGGAAGCGGAGGGCGCGCTGGTCATCGGCTGCGACTCCGTCTTCGAGTTCGACGGCGAGGCGCACGGCAAACCGTACACGGCCGCCGTCGCCCGCGAACGGATGCTGCGGATGAGCGGCAACAGCGGTGTCCTGCACACCGGGCACTGGCTGGTGGACTGCCGCGCGACGGCAGCCGATGACGAGCCCGCCGAGATAGGCACCGACGCAGCGGCCGACGGCGGCATCACGGCACCGGGATCCGGCGCCACGCTCGGGGCGGTCGCCTCCGCCGAGGTCCACTTCACCGAGATGGATCCGGAAGAGATCGACGCGTACATCGCCACGGGCGAACCGCTGCACTGCGCCGGCTCGTTCACTATCGACGGCCTGGGCGGCGCGTTCATCCGGAAGGTGGACGGGGACCCGCACGCCGTCGTCGGGCTGTCAGTCTCCACGCTGCGCAGTCTCCTCGGGCACGCCAACGTACGCATCACGGACCTGTGGTCCGCCGAATAATTGCGGCGATTTTCCGACCAATTGTAGGTTCCCTACAAAGCCGCGCCCGTTTACACGCGGAAACCGCAAGTAATATCGGCGGAACCCACAAAATCGCGCTAGGCTCCCTGAAGGAAAGAAGGAGACGCCTTGTCAGCAAATTTGGAGCAGTCCGCTAGTCCCGTGCAATCGAACCTCACCAAGGTGCTGATCGCAAACCGAGGCGAAATCGCAGTGCGCATCATCCGCGCGGCTCGCGACGAGGGCATTGCCTCCGTGGCTGTCTACGCCGATCCGGACCGCGACGCGCTCCATGTCAGGCTGGCCGACGAGGCCTACTCCCTCGGTGGCAACACCGCCGCGGAGTCCTACCTGGTGATGGACAAGATCATTGACGTTGCCCGCCAGTCCGGCGCCGACGGCATCCATCCCGGTTACGGCTTCCTCGCCGAAAACGCCGAGTTCGCCGCCAAGGTCATCGCGGCCGGCATCACCTGGATCGGCCCGTCCCCCGAGGCCATCTCGGCCCTCGGCGACAAGGTGCAGGCCCGCCACATCGCGGAGAAAGTGGGCGCCCCCCAGGTCCCCGGCACCGCCGATCCTGTGCAGTCCGCCGAGGAAATCCTCGAGTTCGTGGACAAGTTCGGCCTGCCCGTGGCCATTAAGGCAGCCTTCGGCGGCGGCGGCCGCGGCATCAAAGTGGCCCGCACCCGCGAAGAAATCCCGGAGCTGTTCGAGTCTGCCGTCCGTGAGGCCACTGCAGCCTTCGGCCGCGGCGAGTGCTTCATCGAACGCTTCCTGGACGCCCCGCGCCACGTCGAAACGCAGTGCCTCGCGGACGCCCACGGCAACGTCGTTGTCATCTCTACGCGTGACTGCTCGCTGCAGCGCCGCAACCAGAAGCTCGTTGAAGAAGCACCGGCCCCGTTCCTCACCGAAGAGCAGAACCGCCGCCTCTACGAATCCTCCAAGGCGATCCTGAAGGAAGCCGGATACCAGGGCGCCGGAACCTGCGAGTTCCTGGTGGGCCAGGACGGCACCATCTCCTTCCTCGAGGTCAACACCCGCCTCCAGGTGGAGCACTGCGTCTCCGAAGAGGTCACGGGGATCGACCTGGTCCGCGAACAGTTCCGGCTGGCCCGCGGCGAGGAGCTCGGCTACGGCGACCCCGAGGTCCGCGGCCACTCGTTCGAATTCCGCATCACCGGCGAGGACCCGGGCCGCAACTTCATGCCCGCCCCCGGCACCATCACCACCCTGAAGAACCCCACAGGCCCCGGCATCCGGATCGATTCCGGCGTGGAGGAGGGCGATGTCATCAGCGGCAACTTCGACTCGATGCTCTCCAAGCTGATCGTCACCGGCGCCACCCGTGCCCAGGCCCTGCAGCGTTCGCGGCGCGCCTTGGAGGAAATGGTGGTGGGGGGCATCCCCACCGTTATCCCGTTCGACCTCGCCGTTGTTTCGGACCCCGCTTTTGCGCCGGCGGAAGGGCCTTTCAGCATCCACACCCGCTGGATTGAAACCGAATTCGTCAACAACATTCCCGCCTGGACGCCGGACGGAACCGCTGAAGCCAGTGGCGACGCCGGTGAACGCCAGCGCGTGGTGGTTGAAGTGGGGGGCAAGCGCCTCGAGGTTGTCCTGCCGGCCTCCCTTGGTTCGATCGGGGCGGGTTCCGCCGCCGGCGCGAAGTCCAACAAGTCCAAGAAACGCCTCCGTTCCGGCGGAGCGGCTGCGGCCGCCGCCGGCGACGCGCTGACCTCCCCGATGCAGGGCACCATCGTCAAGGTTGCCGTGGCCAACGGCGACGTTGTGTCCGAGGGTGACCTGGTGGTGGTTCTCGAAGCGATGAAGATGGAACAGCCCCTGACCGCGCACCGTTCCGGCATCATCACCGGACTCAGCGCAGTGGCCGGTGAGACGGTTTCGGCCGGCGCCGTCATCGCCACGATCGAAGACTAGACCCTGCCGGAGGCACCCCATGCTCGCACCCAGTTTTGAAGAAGAAGTAGACCGCTACCACCTGGCGGTTCCGGAAATCACCCGCGGGAATCCCGGCGCCGTCAAGGACCTGTATTCCAGGCTCGACGACGTCACGCTGGCCAACCCGTTCGGCGGCATCGCACGTGGCTGGGCCCAGGTGGAGGCCCGGCTGGACCAGGCGTCCCGGCAGTTCCAGGACGGCGAGATGCTCGGGTTCGACACCATCACCTCCTACACCGCACGCGACACGGCCTACCTGGTGGAAACGGAACACTTCCGTGCCCGGCTGGAGAGCGCCGCAGCGCCAGAGGAATTCGCGCTCCGTGTGACCAGCATCTTCCGGCGCGAAGAAGGCTACTGGAAGCTGGTCCACCGCCACGCAGACCCGGCCGCGCAGCCGCAGTCCCGGCGATCCTTCGCGCAGCCTGCCAGCCACTGACGTCGCTCTGGCGCCGGGGCTGTGCTCCGGCGCCAACCGCAGGCTGGCGCTGAGTCCTCTGGCGTTGAGCTGGGGCGAAAGGCACACTTAGCGTGTGAAGCCTTTCCTCCTCCTCGCCTCCCGGGCTGAAGACGCCGCCGCAGAGGAAGAGTATGAGGCGTACCTGAGGTATGGCGAACTGACCCCTGCGCAGCTGAGGCGTGTCCGGCTTGAGGCCGCTCCCCTGCCGCAACTGGACCTGAACGATTACTCGGCGGTGATTGTGGGCGGCAGTCCCTTCACGTCCAGCGACCCGGCAGACCACAAGAGCGAAACCCAGCACCGGGTGGAGCGGGAACTGGCCGGGCTGCTGGACCGGATCGTGGCCCAGGACTTTCCGTTCCTGGGCGCGTGCTACGGGGTGGGGACTCTGGGCAGGCATCAGGGCGCCGTGATCGACAGGACCTTCGGCGAACAGCTGGGCGGGGTGGAAATCGAGCTGACGGAGGCGGGGCTCGCGGATCCGCTCCTGCACGGGATGCCACGGCGTTTCACCGCCTTCACCGGGCACAAGGAGGCATGCACCAGATTGCCCTCCCACGCGGTGCTGCTGGCATCCTCCCAGGCCTGCCCCGTCCACATGTTCCGCATCAAGCAGAACCTGTACGCCACACAGTTTCACCCGGAACTGGACGCGGAGGGGCTGGTCACCCGGATCGACATCTACCGGCATGCCGGATATTTCCCGCCGGAGTCCGCCGAGGAGCTCATGGCTGACGCGCGGACGTACACCGCCACGGAGCCCATGAAGATCCTCCGAAACTTCGTGGCCCTCTACGCCGGCTGAGCCTGCCGACGGGTGGCGAGCGCCGCCGCCGTACGCTCCTCCCCGGTTGGTCCCGCCCGGACACAGCAATGCCCGGCGCGCTCCCCGCAATATCGGGGGAACACGCCGGGCATTTCTGTCAGCAACCGGGCTGGAACGCCCGACGGCGGGGCGTCAGGCTACGTTGTTCTCGTAGTCCAGGTCGCGGGTTTCCTTGCTCACGAACAGCGCGATCAGGGTCAGCACGGACATCGCGGTCAGGTAGACACCCACTAGGACCGGGCTGCCGTCGGCCAGCTCCCAGAGCGCGACGGCGATGAACGGAGCCACCGCAGCACCCAGGATGCTGGACACGTTGTAACTGACGGCGGATCCCGTGTAGCGCACATTGGTGGGGAACAGTTCAGGCAGCAGCGCACCCATGGGACCGAACGTGAGGCCCATCAGCGAGAAGCCGATGACCAGCAGGGCCATGGTGCCCACGAAGCCGCCGCTGAACAGCGGGACGAACAGGAGGCCGAAGACGAAGATGCCACCCGTGACGGCCAGCAGCATCTTGCGGCGGCCGTACTTCTCTGCCAGCGGTCCGGAAACCAGCGTGAAGATGCCGAAGAAGACGACGCCGGCAATCAGCATCCAGAGGAAGTCGTTGCGGGTGAAGCCCAGGCCGGGAACAAACGCCGCCGCGGCGGCCTCGGACATCGGCTTGCCGGCCTTCTCGGCGGCAGCCTTGGCGGTATCCAGGCTGGAGGCGCGGGTGCCGTAGGTCAGTGTGAACGTGGTCATCAGGTAGAAGAGCACGTACGTGGCGAGCATGATGAACGTGCCCAGGATGAGCGGACGCCAGCTGGTCTTGAAGACCCGGGCCAGCGGCAGCTTGGCCACCTCATTGGATTCGAGCACCTTGGTGAAAGCCGGCGTTTCGATCAGCTTGAGGCGGACGTACAGGCCGATGATCACCATGACGGCGCTGAGCAGGAACGGCACGCGCCAGCCCCAGGCCAGGAAGTCGGCCGGTGTCAGGGCATAGCTGGCCACCAGGAAGATCACGTTGGCGATGATGAAGCCGATGGGTGCACCGAGCTGCGGGAACGTACCGTAGATGGCGCGCTTGTTGGCGGGGGCGTTTTCGGTGGCCAGCAGGGCAGCGCCGCTCCATTCGCCGCCGAGGGCGAGGCCCTGGGCGAAGCGCATAACAACGAGCAGTGCCGGAGCCCAGAATTGCCAGCCCGGGACCAGCGCAGTAGGCAGGCAGCCGATCAGGAAGGTGGCAATGCCCATGGTCAGCAGCGAGGCCACCAGGGTGCCCTTGCGGCCGAACTTGTCGCCGAAGTGGCCAAAGACGATGGATCCCAGCGGGCGGGCAACGAAGGCCACGCCGAAGACAGCGAAGGAGCTGAGCAGCTGGGTGGTCTCGTTCTGGTTGGGGAAGAACAGTGCCGGGAAGACGAGTACGGCGGCGGTGGCGTAGACGTAGAAATCGTAGAACTCAACGGTGGTGCCGATCAGGCTGGCCACAATCACGCGGCCGCGTGAGTTCACCGCCTTGGGGGATCCTGGCTCCACGGTGGTTTGTATGGATGACATAGGAACTCTTTCCTGAGAACCGGCCGGGCCTGATGAGGCCCGGCGCGCAGTAGTTAGAGTTCGATACTAGTTCCAGCCGTCCAGTCAATGGACGAAATGTCCATCATGTGGACTAGTGGCGGACGTCTCACCCTTCGGTCCGCTAACAATCCTCACGCCGCCCGAAGGCTGCCGATAGGCAAATGTCACAGCGCGTTAACAAACGGCGACTGTCCGTGAAACGCACGTTCTCTACCGTGGAAGAACAACATCCCCCATGAGGAGGTCCACCGTGACTGTTGACCGCAACGCAGATGCCGGCACCGGCAATTCCGTAGATATAGACACCGACCCGCTGCACGGAGGCGTGTCCTCATCCGCCAGCGCGCAGCCCTCCACCCGTACAACCGACGCCCCCGCCCTTGAATTCCGCCCTGGCCGCTGGATCGCCAACTGGAACGCCGAGAACAAAGAGCAGTGGGAGTCCGCCGGCCGGACCATCGCCCGGCGCAACCTGAACTGGTCCATCTTCGCCGAGTTCCTCGGCTTTGTGGTCTGGCAGCTCTGGTCCATCGTGGTGGTCCAGCTACCGGCAGCCGGCTTCACGTTCACAACCTCGGAAATCTTCTGGCTGATCTCCATGCCCAGCCTGGTAGGCGCCACCCTCCGGATCCCCTACACCTTTATGGTTCCCCGCTTCGGCGGCCGGAACTGGACCATCGTGTCCGCGCTCCTGCTCCTGATTCCCGCCGTCGGACTGGGACTCTGCGTCTCCAATCCGGAAACCCCGTTCGGGGTCATGCTGCTCGTGGCAGCACTTGCAGGCTTCGGCGGCGGCAACTTCGCCAGCTCCATGGCCAACATCACCTTCTTCTACCCCGCACGGGAGAAGGGCTGGGCCCTTGGCCTGAACGCCGCCGGCGGCAACATGGGTGCCGCCGTCGCACAGCTCGCCGTCCCGATTGCGATCACCCTGCTCGCCGTCGGCAGCGTCAACCTGCCGATGGCCGGCTGGATGTGGATCCCGTTCATCCTGATCGCCGCCTTCGGTGCCTGGAAGTACATGGACAACCTCACCAGTGCCAAGGGTGACGTGGCCGGCTCGGTCGCGGCACTGAAGGAACCGCACCTGTGGATCATGGCACTGCTGTACATCGGCACCTTCGGTTCGTTCATCGGCTTCGCAGGCGTGTTCCCCAAGCTCATCAAGGACTACTTCCCGGCCTTCTCCTCCATCGGAGTCGGCACCGTGGCACTCTCGCTGGCCTTCCTCGGCCCGCTGGTCGGTTCACTCGCCCGCCCCTACGGCGGACGCATGGCTGACCGCATGGGCGGGGCCCGGATGACCGTGGCAGCATTCGCCGCCATGGCCGTGATCACCCTGACCATGATCTGGACCCTGCCGCTGAAGAACTTCTGGCTGTTCCTGGTCCTCTTCCTGATGCTCTTCACGGCCAGCGGCTTCGGCAACGGCGCAACCTACCGGATGATCCCCATCATCTTCGCAACGTCCAGCCGGGCTGCGAAGTCAGGTGCCAGCACGGTTGAAACCCAGCGGCTGGCGTCATCGGCCCTCGGACTGATCTCGGCCATCGGCGCCTACGGCGGCTTCGTTATCCCGCAGGTCCTGAACGCCTCCAACACAGCCAGCGGCTCCTACACCCCGGCCTTCTACGGTTTCGTCGGAGCCTACGTAGTAATGCTGGCGGTCTGCTGGTTCTGCTACATCCGCAACGCCAACCGAAATGCGATGGGACACGTCTAACATGACCAAAAGCGCCGACACGCACTGCCCTTACTGCGCCCTGCAGTGCGCCATGACGCTCACGTCACCAGCGGTACAGACCCCGGCTTCCGAGCCGGGGTCAGTCCCCGTGCCCGCGAAAGCCGCTGAGCCGGCCTCCGCACCAGGCCCGCTCCTGGAGGTCAGCGGGCGGGATTTCCCCACCAACCGCGGCGGCCTCTGCCGCAAGGGCTGGACCTCAGCCACACTCCTCAACCACCCCGGACGGGTCACCGAACCCCTGCTCAAGGGCGCCGACGGCGTCCACCGCCCCATCGGCTGGGACCAGGCCCTGGCGCTGGTCACCACCGCCGTGAAGGACACGCAGGCACGCTACGGGAAGGACGCCGTCGGGGTTTTCGGCGGCGGTGGCCTCACCAACGAAAAGGCCTACATGCTGGGCAAGTTCGCCCGGCTGGCCCTGGGCACCTCACGCATCGACTACAACGGCCGCTTCTGCATGTCCTCCGCCGCGGCCGCCGGGATGCGCGCCTTCGGCCTGGACCGCGGCCTCCCGTTCCCGCTGGCAGACCTGGACACGGCCAGCACCGTCATGATGCTCGGCTCCAACGTGGCAGAAACCATGCCGCCGTTTGTGCAGCACCTCCAGGGTGCCCGCGACGCCGGCGGGCTGATCGTGGTGGATCCGCGCCGTTCAGCCACGGCAAAGTTCACATCCGACGGCGGCGGCCTTCACCTCCAGCCCCTGCCGGGCACCGACCTCACCCTCCTGCTGGGCATCTCGCACGTGATCATCCACGAAGGCCTGGCCGACGAAGACTTCATCGCAGCACGCACCACCGGCTACGAGGCCGTGGTACGCAGCGTCAACTCGTTCTGGCCCGAACGCGTCCAGTCCCTCACCGGTGTCCCGGCCGAGCTCATCCGCGAAACCGCCCGCAGGCTCGCCGACGGCGCGGGCAAGGGCGGCAGCTACATCCTCACCGGACGCGGTGTGGAACAGCACGTGGACGGCACCGACACCGCCACCGCCGCGATCAACCTCAGCCTCCTGCTGGGCCTGCCCGGCTCGCGCCGCAGCGGCTACGGCACCCTCACCGGCCAGGGCAACGGCCAGGGCGGCCGCGAGCACGGCCAGAAGGCGGACCAGCTGCCCGGCTACCGGAAGATCACCGACCCCGCCGCGCGCGCCCACATGGCCGGCGTCTGGGGCGTCCCCGAGGAAACCATTCCCGGGCCGGGATTGCCCGCCGTCCAGTTGCTGAAGTCGCTGGGACAGCCCGACGGCGTGCGGTGCCTTTTTGTGCACGCCTCCAACATCGCGGTGGCCTCCCCCGATGCGAACGCCGTCATCGCCGGGCTCCGCGGCCTGGACTTCCTGGTGGTCTGCGACTTCTTTATGTCCGAGACCGCCGCGGAAGCCGACCTCATCCTGCCGGTCCTCCAGTGGGCCGAAGAGGAAGGCACCCTCACCAACCTGGAAGGACGCGTCCTGCGCCGCCGCCGCGCCCTGCAGCCACCAGCGGGCGCACGCAGTGAGCTGTGGATCATGGCCCGGCTCGCAGAAGCGCTCGAGGCCCCGTCCACATACAGCGAGGATCCGGAAACGGTCTTTGAGGAACTGCGGCTGGCCTCGGCCGGCGGGCACGCAGACTACTCCGGCATCGACTACGCCATGCTGGACCGCGGCGAAGCTGCCTACTGGCCCTACCCGGCGGGGAGCACCGGAACACCCCGGCTCTTCCTGGACACGTTTGCCCACGCCGGCGGCAAGGCGGTCATGACCCCGGTGACGCCCCGCCGCCGTCGTACGCCGGCCGCCAACCCGGACCCGGCCGCGAAAACCATGACCCTGATCACCGGCCGCCTCCTGGAGCACTACCAGTCCGGGGCCCAGACCCGGCGCGTGTCCGAGCTGCTGGCCACCCAGCCCGAGGCGAAAATTCAGATCCACCCCGCCGCCGCCGCCGCCATGGGCATCACCGAAGGTGCCATTGTCTCGGTAGCCAACGAACGCGGCGAGGTGCTCTGCCGGGCGGAACTCAGCACGGCCATCCGGCCCGAGACGGTTTTCCTGCCGTTCCATTTTCCGGAACTTGAAAGCGCCAACCGCCTCACCGAGGCGGCAACGGATCCCATTTCCGGGATGCCCGAGTTCAAGTTCAACAAGGTGTGGGTCCGGGCTGCGGCCAACGGACTTCAGAACAGTGTTCTTCAGACATCGGAGGCCTCATGAGTGAGCAGATTGTCATTGTTGGTTTCGGCCCGGTGGCTGCCCGCCTGATCGATGAGCTGCTGCCCGCGGTCCGCGACGGGCACGTCAGCCTGACAGTGGTGGGCGAGGAAACCGAGGCCGCGTACAACCGGGTGCTGGTGGCTGATCTGGGCGTTGGGCGCACCACTGCCGATGCCCTGGCCCTCTCCGACGCCGCAGCCCTGGTGGCAGACGGCGTGGACGTACGGCTCGGCGTTCGGGTCCGCCGCGTGGACCGTGCCCGCCAGCAGGTACTCCTCACCGACGGGACGTCCGCCCACTACGAGCGACTGGTCTTCGCCACCGGTTCCCGGCCCGTCATCCCCAACCTGACCGGCATCAACCCGGACCCTGCCTCCCCCGTCCTCCCGGCGGGCGTCACGGCGCTCCGGGACCTCCGCGACGCTTCGGTTCTGCGCGCAGCGGTCGACGGCGGCAAGCGTGTTGTGGTGCTGGGCGGCGGCGTCCTGGGCCTCGAGACAGCCCTCGCGGCTGCCGAGGAAGGCGCCACCGTCACGGTGGTGCACAACGGGCCGCACCCGCTGGGACGCAACATCGACCGCGGCGGCGGCGCGGTCCTCGCCGCCAGCCTGCGCCGGTGCGGCGTGCGGATGGCCGGCAACGCCCGGTCCACCGGGGTGGAGCACAACGCGCCCGACGGCGGGTTCTCGGCGCTGCTGCTCAATGACGGCTCGGCGATCGACGGCGATCTCTTGGTCATCTCGTGCGGCGTCCGTCCCCGGACCGAGCTCGCCGAGGGCTGCGGCCTGTCCACCGGCACCGGCATCCTGGTGGACCACCGGCTGCGTGCCCACCACGAGCCGCACATTTTCGCGATCGGCGACTGCGCCGAGGTCCGCTGCCCGGACCCCGCCTGCGGCGAATGCCGCACGGCGAAGGGCCCGTCCGGCCTGGTGGGACCCGGGTGGCGGCAGGCAGAATGGCTGGCCGAATACCTGACGCTGCTGGCCACCGGCACGCAGGGGGAAGCCGACGCGTTGCAGGAGCTGCCGCAGGAACAGGCCGCCGTGATTGTGCTGAAGGCCCGTGGCATGAACATGGCGGTGGCCGGCGACAACGGTGCCGAGCCATGGGATGAAGACGTGCTCACCGCGGGCGCCGTGAACGGCCGGCCGCGCCTTCAGATCGCCCAGTGGGCCGATCCGGAACACGGCCGCTACGTGAAGATGACCACCCGCGGCGGGGTGCTGGAAGGCCTGGTGGCCGTGGGCATGCCGCGGACCGCCGCCGAGCTCGTGGGATTGTTTGAGCGCGGTGCTGAACTGCCAGCCGACAGGTCGCTGCTGCTGCGCCTGGACGGACCGGACCAGCTGGCCGCGTCCGGTCCCGCCGATCCGGAAGGAACCGTGTGCCGCTGCGCCGGAGTCAGCGGCGCCAAGATCCAGGGTGCCGTGGCGGATGGCTGCTCCACCGTGGCCGAGGTGTCCAAGGCTACCCGCGCCGGCACCGGCTGCGGCGGCTGCCACGAGGACATCAAGGGGCTCATTGAAAAACACTTCCAGGCGGCTCCCGCCGCCTGACCTGTCCTGAAGCCGGGGAGCCCGGACATGTGCGCGTCACGGAATCGGACCCGGAACGGATGGCAGGTAGCATCGGGGCCATGAATGCCGACGAAGAAGACGACATCACCGAAGAACTGCTGGCCGACGCCGGGAAACTGACCGGACTGAGCCTGGAACTCTTGGGCCTTGATCCGCACCCGGATGACATGACGCCGGAACAGCGGCTGCAGTTCGAGCCGGAAGACCTGGACGAAATGGCCGCGGTCTCGCCGGAAGACCGGAAAACAGCTGTGAGCCAGACACTCCTGCTGGCAGGCCTCCTGTGGAACTCGTCGGGCATTCTCGTTGACCAGCTCTTCCGCGATCTGGGGACCCTGACCGCCCTGGATGCGGTTACTCCGTCTGACGTCGCCGGTTCCTCTGTGCTGTCCTCGCTGCCGCCTCAGTTCGCCGCCAGCTACGACGCGACGTTTACCCGGAAGTTCCTCGTGGTCGCTTCCGATGTAACGGCATCGCTGGTCCGCGGCTGGACAGCCCCCGGATGCCTCGCAGCAGAGCTCGCCGTCCGCTGCCTGCTCGATCAGGCGGAAATCACCGAGGACATCTATGAACTCGACCTCCCGGAAGGCTGGCGGGCACAGGTCGAGGAAGTCCTGTTGGAGGAGGCGGATAGTCCGGCTCTCTACTCGGACAGCCTTGGCATCCCGGAAATCGACGCCGGGAAGCTGAGTTTCGACGGCTGGTTCACCCCAATTGCAGCCGGCAGCACGGTCCCGCCCTACGCCTTGGCTTAGTCGGTGTCTCCGGGATCCCCGACAGCGGCCACGAGCCTGCGAAACCGTATTCCGTGCGCTGGACCAACCTAGGTGAAAGGGGTTTCGCCGACAAGAAGTGGAGCCAGTTCCGCAAGGCTTTGGATTGCCCCACGATCCCCAGCGCCGTCACGGTTGAGGTGGATGGCGTGCAGTCCGGCGTTTTGGGCTCCTTCGATGTCGACACGGTAGTTGTCCCCGACATAGAGGGTCTGGGCAGGCGCTATTTTCATGCTTTTGCAGGGCTGCGTGAAGGCCTCTGGTGCCGGTTTCGCGTGGCTTGTTAGTTCCGAGCTGAAAATCCGGTCTATGAGCGGGCCGAGGCCTATCCTGCTGATTTTCGATGTTTGCTGGTTGTGGTTCCCGTTGGTGACGACGCCGACCAGCATGCCGCCGTCCCGGAGGCTCCACAGGGCGGGTGCAGCGTCCGGGAACGCCGTCCACGCATCCTCATAATTCTGAAGGTAGATGGCGAAGAGTTCGTCGAGCCCGGTGTCTGTTTGGGGAATAGCAAGTCCGGTCAGCGGAAGAAACTGGCGGAGCCGCTCACGGCGCTGTTCATGGAACGAGAGCTCTTTGCTCAGGAACCGGTCGTAGTTGACCTGTTCGATTTCAAGCCATGAAAGTGTAAGTTCTTCCGACTGCTCTCTTCCAAGGTGCCGAAGGAACGCGTCGAATCCGGCGCGTGCAGATGCCGGATGGTCGAACAGGGTGTTGTCCAGATCGAAGAGGACAGCTCGAATTTCCACGCACCAAGAGTAGCGGCTGTCGCGCTTCCCCGCCCGAACCCTGGTCCAGGCAAGCGTTGCCCTAGGCCGGGGCCTTCGGGATCATGATCCAGAGCGCGATGTAGACGAGCTCGCCGATCCCCACCAGGCCGAAGATCACAAAGCCAAGCCTGACCAGGAACTTCGGGATCCCGAACCGGGCTGAGAGGGCGGCGCAGACGCCACCGATGATTTTTCCGCGGCGCGGCCGCTCCAGAGCTGTAGTCATGCGGCCACGCTACCGCAGAACGATTACATGCGGACGTGCAGGCGCCGCGCGGCTTCCGAGATGGACCCGCTCAGCGACGGGTAGACGGTGAAGGTGCTGGCGACGTCGTCGACGTGGAGCTTCTGGGTGACCGCAAGGGAGATGGCGAAGATCAGCTCGGACGCGTTCGGCCCCACCACAACACCGCCAATCACGGTGCCGGAGCCCTTACGCGCGAAGATCTTGACGAAGCCGTCCTTGTGATTGCGCATTTTGGCGCGGGCATTGCTCTTGAGCGAGAGCTTGACGATGTCGCCCTGGTACTTGCCGGACTGGATCTCGGCCTCGGAGACGCCCACGTTCGCGATCTCGGGTGAGGTGAAGATGTTGGACGCGACCTGGTGAAGCTTGAGCGGCATAACGCTGTCGCCCAGGAAGTGGGCGATCGCGATCCGACCCTGCATTGCGGCCACAGAGGCCAAAGCCAGCACGCCGGTGCAATCGCCGGCGGCGTAGATATTCGGCGCGGTGGTGCGGGAGACGCCGTCGACCTTTATATGGCCGCTCTCGGTGAGGGCCACACCGGCCTCTTCAAGGCCGATGCCGGCGGTGTTCGGGATGGAGCCCACGCAGACCAGGCAGTGACTGCCGGTGACTTTCGTTCCGTCACCGAGCGTGACCACCACGCCGTCGTCGGTCCGTTCGACGGTCTCAGCACGGGCGCGGGACAGGACGCGCACACCGCGACGCTCGAAGACTTCCTCCAGCACCTCCGCGGCGTCGGTGTCCGAACCAGGCAGCACCCGGTCACGGCTGGAGATCAGGGTGACTTTGGAGCCCAGGCCGTTGTAGGCGGAGGCGAACTCGGCACCGGTCACGCCGGAGCCCACCACAATCAGTTCCTCGGGAAGCTCGTCAAGGTTGTAGATCTGGGCCCAGTTCAGGATGCGTTCGCCGTCCGGCCGCGCGGTGGGCAGCTCGCGGGGGTGCGCGCCGACGGCCAGCAGGATGGTGTCCGCTTCCACGATTTCGGTGCCGTCAGCGGTCACGACTTCGATGGTGTGGCTGTCCAGGAGCTTGCCCGAACCCAGCAGGATGCGGACGTTCTGGTGTTCCAGACCGGTGGTGATGTCTCGGGACTGCTGGCGGGCAAGGCCCAGGAGACGGTCGTTGATGTGCTTGAGATCTGCCCGCATCACGGGCACAAAGTCGCCGCCGTCGACGTCGAACTTCACTCCCAGCTCCCCGGCCTCACCGACGCGGGTCATCAGGTCCGCGGTGGCGATCAGGGTTTTGGAAGGCACGACGTCGGTCAGCACGGCCGAGCCGCCCATGCCCGCGCGTTCGATGATGGTGACCTGAGCCCCCAGCGAGGCAGCGACCATAGCGGCTTCGTATCCGCCGGGGCCACCTCCGAGGATTGCGATCCGGGGTGAGCTGAAATCAGGGTGCGTAGTCACAATCAACCATTCTCGCGCATCTGCGCAGGGACCACCAATAAAGAGTGCCCCGTCACGGTGCCGTCCGCGGCCCGGCGCGACGCTGCTGCCACTGTGCACAGCGGCACCAGCACGATAACTTGTACCAGTGAGTAATACAGACTTCCAGAACACGGACCCTTTCGCCGCCGCGCGCTCCGCCGCTGAGTACATCGCCCAGGAAACCGGGGTGGACAATCACGACATCGCGCTCGTCCTGGGCTCAGGCTGGGCCGAAGCCGCCGACCTCATCGGCGAGACCACCGCCACCCTGACCGCCGACACCGTCCCGGGCTTCCACGCCCCCGCGGTCGAAGGGCACGTTGGCACCATCCGCTCGGTCCTGACCAAGGAGGGCAAACGCGCGCTGGTCCTGGGCGCACGGACGCACTACTACGAGGGCAAAGGCGTCCGCGCCGTGGTCCACGGCATCCGCACCGCTGCCGCTGCCGGCTGCAAAACCCTGGTCCTCACCAACGGATGCGGAGGGCTGAACGAAAGCTGGACGCCGGGCACTCCGGTCCTCATCAAAGATCACATCAACCTCACCGCCACGTCCCCGCTGGAAGGCGCAACGTTCGTTGATCTGACAGATCTGTACAGCTCCCGCATCCGTGCCCTCGCCCGCGAAGTGGACTCCTCGCTGGAAGAGGGCGTCTACGCCCAGTTCAGCGGACCGCATTACGAAACGCCGGCCGAAGTCCAGTACGCCAAGCGGATCGGCGCGGACCTGGTGGGCATGTCCACCGCATTGGAAGCGATCGCCGGCCGGCACGCAGGCATGGAAGTGTTCGGAATTTCACTGGTCACCAACCTCGCTGCCGGCATCAGCGCCATGCCTCTCAGCCACCAGGAAGTCATCGAGTCCGGCCAGGCCGCCGGACCGCGGATTTCCAAACTGCTGGCTGGGATCATCGCCAAACTCTAGGACAGCACGGGGTCACTAAACACGCCCAATGGAGGCATTCCCATTGGGCGTGTAGTGACCCCGCGTTGCTGTAGGGCTGGTCAGGTCCGCGGACCGACGAGCTGCAGGACGGTGGACTCCCGGGCCTCGGGAAAGCGGCGCTCGATGGACTGGGCAATCCCGGCGATGCTCTGCCGGGACAGCTCAGTCCGCCAGGTGACTTCAGCGTGGCGCATGGTCTGCGAAATAAGGCACGTGCGGGCGTAGTCGGCGTCCATGCTCCCGCCCGGGGCGTCCTTGGCGATGCCTTCGCACCGGAAGGCATGGTCATTTCCTTCGATGGCCAGGACTACGTCAAGGACGGAAATCCGGTCCGGACGCCTGGCCAGCGAGAAGCCGCCCCGCGGGCCGGATACCGAGGTCAGGATCCCGGCCCGCACCAGGGCCTGGAGCTGCTTGTTCAGGTATGCGGCGGGGAGCTTGTAGAACTCGGCCAGCCGTGCGCTGCTGACGGCCTCCCCCGGAGCGGTCCAGGACATGTTGACGCAGCTATGCAGACCCCACTCAACGCCCTGCCCCAGTTTCATATTCGCGACATTACTTGTCCAGAAAATTTACTGCAAGGATTTCGCTGCATTCCGCTGTCACAGGCGGGTGTTCAGGCACAGTTCCTGAAGCAATGACGATAGCGTTGACCGCATGACGTCCTCCGATGCCGCTTCCTTGTTCAGCCACGCCCGCGAATGGGCGGCCCAAGATCCGGATCCCGCCACAGCCGCAGAGCTCACCGAGCTGCTGCAACTCGCGGAGGAGGGCTCCCCGGCAGCTTCACAGGAACTCGCCGACAGCTTCAGCGGCACGCTGCAGTTCGGCACCGCAGGCCTCCGCGCCGCCCTGGGCGCCGGGCCAAACCGCATGAACCGCGTGGTGGTGCGCCGCGCCGCCGCCGGGCTCGCCGACTTCCTCGTTCATGCCGTGGGTGAGGCCGCGCCCGGGACCCGGCCACGCGCCGTCGTCGGCTATGACGCCCGCTACAACTCGGACATCTTTGCCGAGGAAACGGCGGCCATCTTCACGGCTGCGGGGATCGAAACCTTCCTGATGCCGTCCGCGCTGCCCACCCCGCTGCTCGCGTTCGCCGTGCGGGCCCTCGATTGCGACGGCGGTGTGATGGTGACGGCAAGCCACAATCCCCCACAGGACAACGGATACAAGGTGTACCTGGGCCGCCATGCCGTGGAGGACAGCGGCCGCGGAGCGCAGATCGTGGCGCCCCACGACACCCGGATCGCCGCACGGATCGATGCCGTGGGCGCACTGGAATCCATCACCCTTGCCGCGGACGGCTGGACGGTCCTGGAGCCGTCGGTTGCGGCGGACTATGAACGCGCGACGGCGGCACTCGCCGATTTGGCCCGCTTCCCGTCCCGCGACCTGCGGATTGTCCTGACGCCCATGCACGGCGTCGGCGGCGAGACTGCCGTGGCGGTGCTGAATGCTGCCGGCTTTGCCGATGTCACTCTGGTGGCCGAACAGGCTGAGCCGGATCCCGACTTTCCCACGGTGAACTTCCCCAATCCGGAGGAACCGGGCGCCCTGGACTTGGCCTTGGAAACTGCCGCCCGTGTTGACGCCGATATTGTCCTGGCCAACGATCCGGATGCGGACCGCGCTGCAGTGGCGGCGAAAGATCCTGACACCGGCGCGTGGCGCATGCTGCGCGGCGATGAGGTGGGCGCGCTGCTGGGGGCACACATTGTGGCGCGGCTGGCGCCCGGCTCCGACGAAACCTCCGGCAGCACGGTTGAAGCAGCCAGTGGCGCCGGGGCCGGCGTCTTCGCAAATTCGATTGTGTCCTCGCGCCTGCTCTCCCGCATCGCCGCTGCGGCAGGATACGCGCATGAGGAAACGCTGACCGGGTTCAAGTGGATTTCCCGGGTGCCCGGGCTGGTCTACGGCTACGAGGAAGCCCTGGGCTATTGCGTTGCACCTGAACTGGTTCGGGACAAGGACGGGATCTCCGCGGCTGTCCTCATCGCGGAACTGGCTGCCGCGGCAAAGGCAGACGGAAAAACCATCTTCGACACCCTGGATGAGCTCTACCTACAGCACGGGCTGCACGCCAGCGACCAGCTGAGCATCCGCGTGGCGGATCTGGGCCTGCTGGACGCCATGATGAACCGGCTCCGGGTCAGCCCGCCCGATTCGTTCGGTTCGTCCGCGGTTGAAACCTTCGTGGACCTGGCCGAAGGGAGCGAGCACCTGCCGCCCACCGATGGCCTGCTGTATCTGACCCGGGACGAAACGCGGGTTATCATCCGGCCCAGCGGCACCGAGCCCAAGCTCAAGTGCTACCTGGAAGTAATCCTCCCGGTTGAGTCAGCGGCCGAACTGCCGGAAGCCCGGCAGGCAGCCCGGACCGCCCTGGACAATGTGCTCGACGATGTCCGCGAGGCCCTCGGGCTCTGAGGGGTCGTTAGACCTCGACTTCGATGAAACCGTCGGAAATGCGGGTGCTGAACGTTTCCAGGCGCACCGTGGCTGTGCCGAAGCATTCGCCGGTTTCCAGGTCGTAGACCTCTTTGTGCAGCGGCGAAGCGATGGTGGGGCGTGTGCCGCGTGAACCCAGAATGCCGCGGGCCATGACGTGGGCGCCGGTGGCCGGATCTTCCTGGGCCACCGCAAAAACCTCGCTGGGGCCGGTCCGGAAGAGTGCCACCTGGCGGCCTTCAATGAGGGCTGCTTCGCCCCAGGCAAGCTCAAGCTCGTCCACGGCGCAGACCCGGTGCCAGGTCGCGGTGTCGGCGGCGAGCGCCCCAAGTTCCAGTGTTGCCGTCATGTCCGGCTCCTCTCCCCGTGCTTGATTGGCCACCTTTATGGCCGTACCAAACAACTTAGGCAACGGGTGTTTCAAAGGCGTGCAGTGAATGTGTCCGGCGCGTAAAAGAGACCTCACCCGATCGGAAACGCGTTCGTGATGCAGAAGTTAAGCCTACGAAACATAAGGGAAACTGAAGCGAAACTGCGGCTGCCTAGTCTGAATGGACACCTCGTCAGAGAAAGTCGCAGAACATCGTCTGCGGCACATGCGAAAGGCCCACAGTGACCGAACAGACTTCACCCCAGACGGCAACGCGCCGGATCGTTGTCGCCGGTGGCGGCCCTGCTGCCCACCGCTTCGCCGATGCCATGCACACCCGGGGCCTTGAGGGCTGGGACGTCACAGTCCTCACGGAGGAAGCCCACCTCCCGTACGACCGCGTGGCGCTCTCCAAGGCACTGACGGACAGCAGCGTGGACCTGACCCTGGGCTCGGCCTCGATGTGGGACCACGGCTCCCTGACTCTGAAGACCGGCGAGCGCGTGGTCAAGATCAATGCCGGGGCAAAAACGGTTGAGACCGCTGCCGGCAGCATCTTTGCATACGACGACCTGGTGGTTGCCACCGGCTCGGATGCCATGCGCCTGCCCATCCCCGGCGCCGAGCACGTGTATGTCTACCGCACGCTTGAGGACGTCTGGGCCATCAACAAGGCCATCGCGGAGCTCACGGAAAAGCTGGGCCGCAAGATCAATGCCGTGACCATCGGCGGCGGGCTCCTGGGACTCGAGTCAGCTGCAGGCACGGAACAGCTCGGCGCCACACCCGTGGTTATCAACGGCGCGCCGTGGCTCATGAACACCCAGCTGGATGAAGGCGCGGGCCAGTCACTGGGCCGCCTCATCGAAGCCAAGGGCTTTACCGTCCACGGCGGCGTGTTCCCCTCGCAGGTCCTCTCCGACGACGACGGCCAGGTCACCGGCGTCCTCATGGCTGACGAACGGATCATCCCCGCCGACCTCGTCATCGTGGCCATCGGCGTCAAGCCCCGCGACGAGCTCTTCCGCGCAGCCGAAGGCGAGGAGCCGCAGTTCAGCCTGGGCCCGCGCGGCGGCGTGGTCATCAACGACTTCTGCGCCACGGAAGTACCCGGTATCTGGGCCATCGGTGAAGTGGCCAACTTTGAGGGCATGTGCCTGGGCCTGGTTGCCCCCGCCAACACCATGGCCGAGATCGTCGCGGACCGCCTCCACGGCGGCGGAGCGACCTTCCCAGGCTTTGACACCGCCACGAAGCTCAAGCTCTCCGGCGTGGACGTTGCCAGCTTCGGTGACGCGTTCGCCCGGACCGAGCACTCCCTCGAGATCGTTTATGCCGACCCCGCCCGCGGCGTCTACCAGAAGATCGTCACCACCGACGATGCCAAGACCCTCCTGGGCGGCATCTTCGTCGGCGACGCATCCCCGTACATGAGCCTGCGCCCGCTGCTGGGCCGCGAACTCAGTGCCGAACCGGGCGCTTACCTCACGGCGGCCGGCGGCGGCGACGCCCCGGACACTGAACTCCCGGACGACGCCATCCTGTGTTCCTGCAACAACGTGGCCGCGGGCACCATCCGCGACACCATCAACGGATGCGGCGCCTGCGACGGCAACGCCCCCGTCCAGGAACTTGGCGAGCTCAAGGGCTGCACCCGCGCCGGCACCAGCTGCGGATCCTGCGTCCCGATGCTCAAGAAGCTGCTGGAATCCGAACTCACCAAGTCCGGCGTCGAGGTCTCCAAGGCACTCTGCGAGCACATCGAACTGTCCCGCCAGGAACTCTTCGACGCCATCCGTGTCCTGGAACTGACCTCCTTCGAGGAGATCATGGCCAAGTACGGCACCGGCGCCGGCTGCGACATCTGCAAACCCACCATCGCCAACATCCTGGCCAGCCAGAACAGCGCCTACGTCCTGGACGCCGGCCGCGGCACCCTGCAGGACACCAACGACCGCGCCCTCGCCAACATGCAGAAGGACGGCACCTACTCGGTGGTCCCCCGCATCGCCGGCGGCGAAATCACCCCCAAGAAGCTCGGCGTCATCGCCGCCGTGGCCGAGAAATACAACCTGTACACCAAGATCACCGGCGGCCAGCGGATCGACATGTTCGGTGCCAGGCTCGAGGAACTCCCGGAAATCTGGAAAGAACTGGTGGACGCCGGCTTCGAATCCGGCCAGGCGTACGGCAAGAGCCTGCGCACCGTGAAGTCCTGTGTCGGGTCCACCTGGTGCCGCTTCGGTGTCCAGGATTCGGTGGCCATGGCCATCCAGCTCGAACTCCGCTACCGCGGCCTCCGCAGCCCGCACAAGCTCAAGATGGGCGTCTCCGGCTGCGCCCGTGAATGCGCCGAGGCCCGCGGCAAGGACGTGGGCGTCATCGCCACGGCCGACGGCTGGAACCTCTACGTCGGCGGCAACGGCGGTGCCACCCCTGCCCACGCCCAACTGCTGGCCAAGGACCTCGACGATGAAACCCTGCTCAAGTACATCGACCGTTACTTCATGTACTACATCCGCACGGCGGACCGCCTGCAGCGCACCGCGCGCTGGCAGGAAGAGCTCGACGGCGGCATCAAGCACGTTGAGGACGTGGTGGTGAAGGACACCCTGGGCATCGCCGAGGAACTTGAAGCCGCCATGGCCAAGCACGTTGACACCTACGTGGACGAGTGGGCAGACACGCTGAAGGACCCCGAGCGCCTGCGCCGGTTCCGTTCCTTCGTCAACGCGCCCGACCAGAAGGATGACTCCATCACCTTTGTCTCCGACGAGCGTGGCCAGATGCGGCCTGCCACTGCGGAAGAGAAGGGCAAGGTCCTGATCGGCGCCTCCATCCCCATGCGGCCCCGCGCCGAGAACGAGGTATAGCCATGCAGCTCAGCATTGATCTCACCGGCCGCGAAGTCCTGGTCACCGGCTCCGACCACGCCGCCCGCCAGGCGGTCCGCCGCTACGAGGCCGCGGGCGCCGTCGTCTTCCGCCTCAGCACCCCTGCGGGTGCCGCGCATGACGGCCCGCTGCCCGAGCGTCCCTTCCTGGTCGCAGCGGTCGACGACGGCCAGCCCGGCTGGGAGTCCCTGCTCGAGCGCTGCACCGCCACCGGCATTCCGGTGGCGGCCGAGCCGGCCGCCGGACCCGTCGGCCACGTCACCCTGGTGGGTGGCGGACCCGGCACCACCGAACTGCTGACTGTCGCCGCCGTGAAGGCCCTCGGCGATGCGGACGTGGTGTTCTTCGACCGGCTGGCTCCCTGCCAGGACCTGCCGGACCTGACCTCCGCCGAACTGGTGGATGTGGGCAAGAAGCCCGGCCACCACAAGGTGGGCCAAGCCGACATCGAGAAGCTGATGGTCGCCGCCGCCCTGGAAGGCAACAACGTGGTCCGCCTCAAGGGAGGCGACCCCTACGTCTTCGGCCGCGGCGGCGAGGAAGTGGCCTCCTGCGTGGCAGCTGGCGTGCCCGTCCGGGTCATCTCCGGCGTCACCAGTGCGATCTCCGTGCCGGCGGCAGCCGGCATCCCCGTCACGCACCGCGAGGTCAGCCACATGTTCACCGTGGTCTCGGGCCACGCGCCGCTGACCGAAAAGGAACACACGCACTTGGCCGGACTGGGCGGCACCATTGTGGTCCTGATGGGCATCGGCACCCTGCACCAGCTCGCGGCCGGGCTCCGCAAAGCCGGTATGCGCCCCGACATGCCCATGGCCGTCGTCGAACGCGGTTACCGCCCCGGCCAGCGCACCACCATCGCGGACCTGGGCACCATCACCTCCGCCGCTGCCGGGTGCAGCAATCCCGCTGTGCTGGTCATCGGCGAGGTGGTTCGCGTGGCGGAAGCCAACCGCGGGCATGCTGAGGCCGCCGCCGACCTCGACCGGCTGGCGGCCTCGCTGCTCGGTTCATGAAAGGATTGACCCCCATGACCGCACTGGCACCTGCTGCACCTGCCCAGCTTGAAGAGACCTCCGGGCCGGAGGCTGCGGACTCCCCGCTGGAGGGCTTCCGCATCGGAGTCACCTCGCACCGGCGCTCCCGGGACCTCATCGAGGCCCTGGAACGCCGCGGCGCGGAAGTACTGCACGCGCCGGCCCTCAAGATCGCCCCGGTGCAGGAGGACATCCGCCTCATCGAGGACACCAAGGCCATCATCGCCGCACGCCCGGACCTGTGCATTGCCACCACGGCGTACGGCATGCGCCGCTGGTGCGAAGCTGCCGATTCCTTTGGGATCGGTGAGCAGCTGCTGGAAACCCTCGGTGCGTGCCGGATGTTCGTCCGGGGCCCCAAAGCCCGCGGCGCCGTCCGCGCGGCCGGACTCGCCGACGTCGGAATCAGCAGCGACGAAACCACCGCAACGCTGGTGGATATGCTGCTCGCCGAAGGCGTGCGCGGCAAGACCGTGGCCGTGCAGCTGCACGGCTACACGGACGTCCGGCAGCTGGAACGCCTGCGGATGTCCGGCGCCACGGTCCTGACGGTCACCCCCTACCGCTGGGTAAAGCCCGACGGCGAAGATCGGCTTCCGCGCCTCATCGAGGCTGTGTGCAGCGGCAACCTGGACGTGCTCACCTTCACCAGCGCCCCCGCCGTCGACGCCGTGTGGAGTACAGCCCACGAAATGGGCGTCTACAAGCAGCTCATCGAAAGCCTGAAAACCAATGTCACCACGGCAGTGGTGGGGCCCGTCACTGCCCAGCCCCTGCTCGACGCCGGTATCTCGCCGCTCATTCCGGAACGGTTCCGGATGGGTGCCCTCATCCGGCTGGTGTGCGAGCACCTCGCCCTGAACCACGTCCGGCGGCTGGACACCGCGTCCGGCAACCTTGAGCTGCGCGGCCGCAGCCTGCGGGTCGACGGAGCGCAGGTTGAGCTGGCGCCTGCGCCACTGCTGCTGCTGCGTGCCCTGTTGGGGGCCGGTGGGGCCGTGCTTTCCCGGGAATCGCTGTCGGAGCTGCTGGAGCTGAAGGGCTCGGTCCACGCCCTGGATATGACCGTCAGCCGCCTGCGGTCATCGCTGCCGGACGGCCGCCTGGTGGAGACGGTGGTCAAGAGGGGTTACCGGATCCGCGTCTAGTGACGCGGGCTCCGGCCGCCTTTGTGTCCCTCCGGAGCGCAGGGAGAGGTGTGTCACGGGTTTTGTTACCGGCCGGTAAACGCTGGCGAACAAAGGGTGTTTTCCCAGCAACAGCGGGGAAACACGCCTGTAAAGCCCACCGCTTACGCTGGGATTCATCACGAAGTCCCGGCCGCTCCAGCGGCCGCCAGCGAAAGGGCCAGCACATGTCCGCTCCGGCACCGTCCACCTCAGTTTCCCCGGCTCCGCGCATCGTCATTGCCGGCGCCGGGCCCGCCGCACAGGCGCTGGTCCGCCAGCTGGACGGTGCCCGCTTCCGCGGCACCGTCACCGTCCTCAGCAACCGGGACGACGCTCCCGCCGAACTCCTGGAGCTCGCGGAGCTGCCGCAGGTATCAGTCCGCTTCGGCCAGCCAGCCAGCTTCATCGACGCGGAGAACCGCTCCGTCACCACCGCCGACGGCATGGAACTCAGCTACGACGAACTGGTCATCGCCACCGGATCAGCGCCCGTTGCGTCCCCCGTGGCGGGCGCCGGCCGCTGCCTGAGCTACTCCACGATCGACGACGCCGCCCGGATCGGCGACGCCGTCAAGGAAGTGACGCGGGAACTGGGCCGGCGGCCACTGGGGATCCTCGTGGGAACCGGCGCGGCAGCGGGCCAAGCCGAAGCGGTGCTGCGGGCCCGCGGCGTCAGGCCCATCCGCACAACGGTCCGGCCGGCCGCCGTGGTGCACTCCATCGCCGGCTCAGGCCTGACCGCTTCCGGGATTGTCTTCGAGGACGGCAGCAGCATGAATGGCGACCTGGTTGTCCTCGCCGAAGAGCGGGTTGCCCGCGATGGAATCGCCGCCAGCGCCGGACTCGCCACCGCCCCCAACGGCGGAATCGCGATCAGCAAGGACTTCAGGACATCGGTCTCCGGCATCTGGGCGATTGGTGACGCCGCAGCGTTCGACGGCGTCCGGCTGGGACTGCTGGTCGCCGCGGCCTCTGCCGCCGGAGCCTGCGCCGCGCAGCTGATGACCGCTACATCGGCGGCGGAAGGCGTGGCCGCGGGTATGGCGGAGCGCGTGCCTGCGGCCGCGTAAGCGTCCGCCCGCCGCGACACCCGCTGTGACAAGATGGTGACCTGAACGGCCACGCACCGCGTGGCTCCGGCGGCCCACAAGGCCACATGGAAAGGACCATCATGAGCAACGCAGCCACTCCTACCGACCAAACTGGAGCCGGTACGGTCTCAGCGTCGGGCAACATCGCTTCCTACATCGACCACACGCTGCTCAAGCCTGAGGCCAGCGAAGCGGAGATCCTCAAAGTGTGTGCCGAGGCCGCCGAGTACCACTTCAAGTCGGTCTGTGTGAACCCTCTCTGGGTCAAAACCGTCAAGACCGCGCTTAAGCGGTCCGGTGTGCTGACGTGCTCGGTGATCGGCTTTCCCATGGGTGCCACGCCCAGCGACGTGAAGGCTTTCGAAGCCCGCGGCGCAGTGCTGGACGGTGCTGATGAAATCGACATGGTCATCAACATCGCGGCAGCCCGTGCCGGTGACAAGGGTGCACTGGTGGACGATATCTCTGCCGTCGCGGACGCAGTCCACGCGGGCGGAGCCATCCTGAAGGTCATCATCGAAACCGCATTGCTCAGCGATGACCAGAAGGTCCTTGCCTGCCAGGCATCCGTTGAAGCGGGCGCGGACTTCGTCAAGACCTCCACGGGGTTCAACGGCGGGGGAGCCACGGCCGAGGACATCGCCCTGATGCGCCGCACCGTCGGCCCCGATCTCGGCGTGAAGGCGTCCGGCGGCGTACGTTCCCTCGCCGACGCGCAGGCTATGATTGCTGCAGGTGCAACACGTATTGGTGCCAGCTCCGGCATTGCCATCGTCAAGGGTGAACAGGGTTCATCCAGCTACTGACGCCGGCCCGGAGCCGCCACAGTTTGAGCCCCGCGGGGCCGAGGAGGAAACAATGTCCAGCAAGACCACCGAGTCCGGCAACGCCACGGTACAGACCCCCCAGAACGAGAACAGCCTTCTGGGCAGCATCCTTCTGTTTGTACCCATGATGGCGCTTTTCCTGGGCTCCATCTACTCCCTGTCCTTCCTCACGCTCGGCAACCCGTGGCCGATGGCCGCCTGCCTGGGCATGTTCTTCCTGGCGTTCTGGATCCCGCAGACCATCACCGGCCGCTCCGATTCAGCCGGCGGCAAGTAAGAACCTCGTTAACTCAATCGTCTGCGGCCCCGGATCATTTCCGGGGCCCCAGCCTTTTAAGTCACAGATGCCTGGATCCTGGCCGCTCGAAGACCGGCCGCGTCAGCCCGCGCCAAGCAGGCGGCTGACCGTGGCCTTTCCGATCGCCATGGCGGCCGGGAAATGTGCCTTCGCCAACGACCAGGCAGCCACGCACATGCCCACCATCGCGTAGGCACTCACCGGGATCAGCACCAGCCACTCCCGCCGGGAACCTGCGCGGCCCAGCAGCGGCAGGGAAAAGGCGCCGTTGGCTTTCCAGACGTCGTTGAGCACCGGCAGCTTCCGGAGGAACTTCGGTGGCTTGATGACGATCGGCCAGAGCAGCGGCACACCACCGGTGGTGATCATGTCCCCCACGATGTGGACCACTACCCCGGTCAGCATCGAGACTGGCAGCCAGGTCCACTGCTCCGGCGCGAACCAGGTCACCACTCCGGCCATGGCCAGGGCAAAGATCCAGTTGCTGATAAATCCGGACTTGGGAAACAGCTTCAGCGCCTTGGCCGCAATGTTGATCATGAACATGCACAGCAGGCCGGCACCCACGGACAGCAGGCCCCAGTCCGTCTGCAGCTGGAACTGCCCGGCCATCATGGCCAGCAGCACAAAGAACGCCGCACCGAGCACCGAGTGGGTGCCTTGCCGGTGCCCGCCGCTGGCGTTCTCAATACCCACGGCAATCAGGTTGGAGAGCGGCGGCAGCGAGTTGGCCACGGTGCTGTGGCGGTGGTCCCAGTCGCACACCAGCGCCGTCCCCGCCGTCGCCATCCCGCCGATGAGGATTCCCGTGGCGTCCAGCGGATACCAGCCCAGCGTGTACGGCCCCGTTGAGGCAATAGCTACCCACGCCGCGGCCCCCGACGCGGCGTGATGTCCTCCCATCAAGCTCTAACTCACCGCCAGCGGTGCGTCGGAGAAGATGTTGCGGATGACCCCGTTGGCCCATTCCAGGATTTCGGCGTCCTGCAGGTCGCGGCCGCCGATCCTGGCCGTCTTGGGCTTCGGAATCAGCACCGCGTCCAGGGCGGGCTTGGACTGCGAACCCGGGTACATCCGGGTCAGCCGCATCAGCTTCGACTCCGGCAGCTGCGCCGGCGAGAACTTGATGAAGTTCCCCTGGAGCGCGACGTCGGACAGGCCGGCTTCGCGGGCACCCACCCGGAAGCGCGCCACGGCAATGAGGTTCTGGACCGGAAGCGGCGGTTCGCCGTAACGGTCCACAAGCTCGGCCAGGACCTCCTCGATGGCCTCGTACGTCAACGCGGAGGCCAGCTTGCGGTAGGCCTCCAGGCGGAGCCGCTCCCCCGGCACATAATCGTGCGGGAGGTGGGCGTTGACCGGCAGCTCGATCTTCATTTCGGCGGCCTTTTCCTCGGCGTCGCCGCGGAAGTCGGCCACCGCCTCACCCACCAGGCGGATGTAGAGGTCGAAGCCGACGCCCTGGATGTGGCCGGACTGCTCGCCGCCCAGCAGGTTGCCGGCGCCGCGGATCTCGAGGTCCTTCATGGCCAGCTGCATGCCGGCTCCGAGCTCGTTGTGCGTGGCCACGGCCTTGAGGCGTTCCAGGGCCACCTCGCCCAGGGGCTTCTCGGACGGGTACAGGAAGTAGGCATAGGCGCGTTCACGGCCGCGGCCCACCCGGCCGCGGAGCTGGTGCAGCTGGGAGAGGCCGTATTTATCGGCCCCGTCCACGATCAGGGTGTTGGCGTTGGAGATGTCCAGGCCGGTTTCGATGATGGTGGTGCATACCAGGACGTCGAAACGCTTTTCCCAGAAGTCCACAATGATCTGTTCCAGCCGGCTCTCGGACATCTGCCCGTGCGCCACCTCAACACGTGCTTCCGGAACCAGTTCACGGATCTTCGCGGCCGTCCGGTCGATGGTGGACACCCGGTTGTGCACAAAGAACATCTGGCCTTCGCGCATCAGCTCACGCCGGATGGCTGCCGAGGTCTGCTTGTCCGTGTACGGTCCCACATATGTCAGCACGGGATGGCGTTCCTCCGGCGGCGTGGCCAGCGTGGAGGTTTCCCGGATGCCCGTCAGTGACATCTCCAGGGTCCGCGGAATCGGGGTGGCGCTCATCGCCAGCACGTCCACGTTGGTCCTCATCTTCTTCAGCGCTTCCTTGTGCTCCACACCGAAGCGCTGCTCCTCGTCCACGATCACCAGGCCCAGGTCCTTGAACGCGAAGTCCTTCGACAGCAGCCGGTGCGTTCCGATGACGACGTCAACGGAGCCGCTCTTGACGCCCTCCACGGTCTCTTTGGTTTCCTTGGTCCCTTGGAACCGCGACAGGGCTTTGACCCGCAGGGGGAACCCGGAGAAGCGCTCGGTGAACGTTTCGAAGTGCTGCTGGGCGAGCAAGGTGGTGGGCACCAGGATCGCCACCTGCTTCCCGTCCTGGACCGCCTTGAACGCGGCCCGGACGGCGATCTCGGTTTTGCCGTAGCCCACGTCGCCGGACACCAGGCGGTCCATGGGGATCTCCCGCTCCATGTCCGCCTTGACCTCATTGATGGTGGTCAGCTGGTCCGGCGTCTCCACGTACGGGAAAGCCTCCTCCAGCTCACGCTGCCACGGAGTGTCCGGCCCGAAGGCATGGCCCTTTGAGGCCATCCGCGCGGAGTACAGCCGGATGAGCTCGCCGGCGATCTCCTTGACGGCCTTGCGTGCCTTGGACTTCGTGCTGGCCCAGTCGGAGCCGCCCATCTTGCTGAGCACAGGGGTATCGCCGCCGACGTAGCGGGTCACCTGATCCAGCTGGTCGGTGGGGACAAACAGGCGGTCCCCGGGGGCGCCGCGCTTGGACGGGGCGTATTCCAGGACCAGGTACTCGCGGACGCCGTCTCCGCCGCCGGCCACCTTGCGCTGGATGAGTTCGATGAAGCGGCCAATGCCGTGCTGTTCGTGCACCACGGAATCGCCGTTGACCAGCTGCAACGGGTCCACGGCGTTCCGCCGCTTGGACGGCATGCGCCGCATGTCCTTGGTGGAGCCCGCGGAGGTCCGTCCCAGCAGGTCTGCTTCGGTGAGCAGCCCCAGCTTGAGGCTGTCCAGGACAAAACCGCGTCCGACGGCGGCAGTGGTCACCTCGATGATGCCCGCCTGCGGCTCCTTCTCAAGGGTGTCCACCCTGGCGCAGGGGATGTCGGCGTCGTGGAAGAGTTCCGCCAGGCGCTGCGCCGGGCCGGGACCCTCCGTGGCCACTACGATCCGCCACTGGTCCCGGATGTGGGAGCCGATGAAGTCCATCATCTCGGCCACATCACCCTGATACCCGCGCGGTTCCCTGGCCCGAAGGTTCAGGACGTCGATTTCCGGCAGCAGCTCCTCGTCAGTGGCCAGCGACGTGATGGACCACCAGGACACCTCGTGCTCCAGCGAGGAGCTCCGGGTTTCGGCCAGGGAACGGAAGCTGGCGGAGTGCAACGCAGCCGACGCCTGCGAACTGAGGTCCAGTGGAGCCGTGCCACCGTCCGATGCCGTGGACCAGGCCGCCTCCAGGAACTCCTCGTTGGTGGCCGCAAGGTCATGTGCGCGCCGGCGGACTTTTTCCGGTTCAATGATCACCGAGATGGACCCCGCGGGCAGCTGCTCCACGAACGGGACCATGGAGTCCACCAGCACCGGGGCCAGGGATTCCATCCCTTCCACGGCGATGCCGCCGGCGATCTTCTCCAGCATGTCCGCGGCCGCGGGAAGCTGCCCCTTGAGAGTGGCTGCGCGCGACATCACCGACGGCGTGATGAGGATTTCGCGGCAGGGCGGGGCGTGGAGCTCGGCGGGGTGGTGCACACCGGGCGCCGACAGCGAGCGCTGGTCGGCCACCGCGAACCAGCGCATCTGGTCCACCTCGTCGCCGAAGAACTCCACGCGGATGGGATGGTCCTCGGTGGGCGGGAAGACGTCGATGATGCCGCCGCGGACGGCAAACTCGCCACGGCGGGTGACCATGTCCACGCGTGCGTAGGCGGCATCGGCAAGGCTCCGCACCACGCTGGAGAACGGCATGTCCTGTCCCACCTTCAGGGTGACCGGAACCAGGTCACCCAGCCCGGCGACGATCGGCTGGACCACCGCGCGCACCGGTGCCACCACCACACGCAGCCGGCCCGCCGTCGAACTTTCCGGGTGCGCCAGGCGGCGCAGGACGGACAGCCGGCGGCCCACCGTGTCCGAGCGGGGCGAGAGCCGTTCGTGCGGCAGCGTTTCCCAACTGGGGAACTCGGCCACTGAATCGGCCGGCAGGTAAGCGCGCAGGGCCGCTGTCAGATCCTCTGCTTCGCGTCCCGTAGCGGTGACCGCCAGCACCACAGGAGGGAGCCCGCCGTCGGGAGTTCCTTCGTCGGAGCCGGCGTCCAGGCCGTCTGCCATTTCCGCCAGCAGGACGGCGCGGAGTCCGGCCGGGGCGCTGATCTGGTAGTCCTGGCCCCGGACGTCAAAACCCCTGGCCGCCTCCGCCTGGACCCGCGCGAACGTCTGGTCTTCTGCCAGGACACGGCGCAGTCCGGTCAGCGAGGGACCACCGTTGGACGGGCCAGGATGGGACGGGCCAGTGGGGCTCATGGCGGAAACTCCTGTGGGTTCATGGGATCGCAGGCAACACGAAAGCCCGAAATTCACTTCGAATCCCGGGTCATCCCAGCCTACCCCTGCCCCGGGGCCCGCCGGGCACCCCGTTGCTAAGCTTGCTGAGGAAGCGCGCCTGTTGTGCGCCTCCGCCTGCCGCCTGAGGAGCTTTCAGTGAGCGATAGCAAGAGTCCGAGCGACACTCCCCCCACCGTGGCACCGGGGACGGCGCGAACCGTCCTGGTGACCGGCGCCACCGGCTACATCGGCGGCCGCCTGGTCCCCCGGCTGCTGGAAGCCGGGCACACCGTCAAGGTCCTGGTCAGGACCCCGGCAAAGATCGCCGGCGTGCCGTGGCTGGGCAAGGTTGAGGTCATCGAGAGCAGTCTCGACGACGGCGGAGCCCTGGAGCAGGCGCTGGCCGGCGTCGACGTGCTCTACTACCTGGTCCACTCCATGGCTTCCGGCGCCGGCTTCGAGTCAAAGGAAAAGGCCATGGCGGAAACGGCCGCCACAGCTGCTGCCGCAGCCGGCGTAGGCCGGATCGTCTACCTGGGCGGCCTGCACCCGGCCAACGTGGAACTGTCCACGCACATGCGGTCCCGGGAGGCCGTGGGAAAGGTGTTCCTGGACAGCACGGTGGACGCGGTGGTCTTCCAGGCCGGGGTGGTGATCGGTTCCGGGTCCGCGTCCTTCGAAATGATCCGACACCTGTCCGAAACGCTTCCGCTGATGCCGGCCCCGAGCTGGGTGCGCAACAAGATCGAGGCGATCGCCGTCCGGGACGTGCTGCACTACCTTGTGGGCGCCGCATCCTTGGACGGGCCCGTCAACCGCACTTTCGACATCGGCTGCCGGCAGGTCCTGAGCTACGCGGGCATGATGAAGGAATACGCCGCCGAGGCCGGGCTGCCGTACCGGGTGGTGCTGGCTCTGCCCATTCCCGCCCCGAAGCTCGCCGGCGTGTGGGTGGCCCTGACCACGCCCATCCCGCTGTCCATGTCGCTCCCGCTCGTCGAGTCGCTGCAGCACGATGCGGTGTCCCGCGAGCACGACATCGATGCCCATATTCCGGTGCCGGCGGGCGGCCTGACTCCGTACCGGCGGGCCGTTGCCCTCGCCCTGGGCAAGGAGCGTGACGGCCAGGTGGAAACCACCTGGTCAAATGCCGGGGCCGACGCCGATCCGCTGCCCAGCGATCCGGACTGGGCGGGCCACACGGTCTACGTGGATGAACGGACCTTCCACGGCGACGTTGATCCCGCCGACGTGTGGACCATCATCGAAGGAATCGGCGGCCGGACTGGCTGGTATTCCCTGCCGCTGGCATGGCGCGTACGTGGCTGGCTGGACAAGCTCACCGGCGGCGCGGGCCTGCTGCGGGGACGAAGGCACCCCGGCACCCTGGCCTCGGGCGAGGTGGTGGACTGGTGGCGCGTGGAACGGATCGAGCGGGGAAAACTGTTGCGCCTCCGCGCGGAGATGCGCGCCCCCGGACGTGCTTGGCTTGAACTGTCCGTAGAACCTGACGGGACGGGCAGCCGCTACCGGCAGCGGGCCATTTTCTTCCCCAAGGGCCTCAGCGGAAAGCTCTACTGGCTTGCCGTGCTGCCCTTCCACAGCCTCATATTTCCGGCGATGGCACGGAACATCACCACGGCGGCGCAGAAAATCGCCAGCGCCGACAGCGCGGAGGCCGGTTCCAACAACACGCAGGGCTCCCCGTAGGATGTGGGGAGCAAAAAGCGTTCTGACCTACACATCACTGGAGGACCCATGGCACTGAGTGCAACCACTACCCTTCCCCACGCCGTCGACAGCGTCGCTGCCGTCTTTATCAACGAGGACTTCCAGCGGCACACGAGCCAATTCGTTGGCGGCACACTTGAATCCTTCGAGGTAGCCGGAGACGTTGACGGAGTATTCAGCACCACTTCGGTCCGTACGCTGCCCACCACCCGGCTGCCGGAGATCGCCCGTAAGTTCGTGGGCGAAAAGCTCACGGTGACGCAGGTGGAGAACTGGGACGCCCCGGCGGCCGACGGTTCCCGCCAGAGCAACATCACGCTGAAGATCGCCGGCGCCCCCCTAGATGTGACCGCGGTCCAGCGGCTCGTCGCGGAGGGCGGCAGCACGCGCATTGAACTCGAAGGCAATGTGACCTCCTCCGTCCCGTTCCTGGGCGGCAAGATCGCCGAAGCAGCTGAGCCCATGGTGGCCAAGGCCCTGAACATCCAGTCACAGCAGGCCCAGGCCTGGCTCGAAAGCCACTAAGGCCGTGCAGCTCCCCCTGTTGGCGGGCGTGGTCCTGATCATCGCCGGCCTCTGGTCCCTGGTGGTCTGGCCGCCGTTCCTGCGCCGCGTGATGAAGGATCCCAGGGCGCGGGACGCCGCCGGCAAGGCCACAAAGTTCCTCACCGTCCACGTGGTGCTGGTCAGCATCTCGATGGTGCTGGGAGCTGCCACTGCCGTGATCGGGGTTATGGGCCTGTTCGGGTAGGCTGGACACAGGTGCGCCGGGAAGTCTGGTCGGCAACAGTTTTGCCGACCCCTTAATTCCAGGAGCCACCCATGGCCAAGCGCCCTTCCCGCCCCGCCTTCGCTGCCAGAGTCCTCAGCCGCTCAAGCTACCCCGAATTCCTGCGGATCTCAGAGATCCTCAGGCTGGAAACAGCCGGCGGCGCCCTCCTTTTGCTGGCCACAGCCGCGGCCCTCATCTGGGCCAACTCGCCGGCGGCTGACGGCTACTTCGCGCTGCGTGACCTGAAAATCGGCTATGAGCCCTGGCACCTCCGGCTCTCCCTCGGGCATTGGGCGTCGGACGGCCTCCTGGCCATCTTCTTCTTCCTGGCCGGCCTGGAACTCAAGCGGGAGTTTGTCTCCGGTGAACTCCGCAAAGTGTCCAAGGCGGTGGTTCCGGTGGCCGCGGCCGTGGGCGGCGTGGCAGTTCCGGCCCTGATCTACACGCTGGTGAACGTGGGCCAGGACGCCGAGAGCCTGCGGGGCTGGGCCATTCCCACAGCCACCGATATCGCCTTTGCCCTGGCCGTGCTGGCCGTCATCAACACGCACCTGCCTGCGGCCCTCCGGACCTTCCTGCTCACCTTGGCGGTAGTGGATGACCTGCTGGCCATCGGCATCATCGCCTTCTTCTACTCGTCCGGACTGCAGCCGCTCTTCCTGTTGGCGGCACTGGTTCCGCTGGGGCTGTTTACCCTGCTGGCCCAGAGGAGGGTCCGCAGCTGGTACCTGTTGGTGCCGCTGGCCGCCGCCACCTGGGGACTCGTGCACGCTTCCGGTATCCACGCCACTGTGGCCGGTGTGCTGCTCGCTTTTGCCGTCCCGGTGCTGGCGTCGCCGAAACTCGGTGAGGCGGGTTCCGGTATGGCTGAGTCCCTGGAACACCGGCTCCGCCCGCTTTCGGCAGGTTTCGCCGTCCCGGTCTTCGCCTTCTTTTCCGCCGGAGTTGCCGTGGGCGGCCTCGACGGCTTCCGGTCGGCCCTGGCGGATCCCGTGGCGGTGGGAATTGTGGCTGCCTTGGTGGCCGGTAAAACGATTGGCGTGTTCGGCACGACCTACTTGATCACCAAGACCACCAGGGCAAAGCTCGACGACGGCCTGGCCTGGATCGATGTTGCCGGCCTTGCGATGTTGGCCGGAGTGGGCTTCACCGTGTCGCTGCTGATCGCCGAGCTGAGCTTCGGTGCGGGCTCGGCCTACGATGACCACGCGAAGGTGGCCATCCTCACCGGATCAGTGGTTGCCGCCCTGCTCGCCGCCGTGGTGCTCCGGCTGCGGAACCGGCATTACCGCGCAGTGGAACTTGCGGAACGGCATGATGCTGACGGCGACGGCATCCCGGACGTTTTCGAGCACCGGGCCTGAGAGCCTCGGCGCGGCGTCGGACCTGCGTCGGACCGTAAGGGCTAGGCGGCCTGGTTCAGGGCGTCCTCGGCGGCAACCCAGGAAATCATGGCGCACTTAACGCGCGCGGCGTAGCGGGCCACACCTTCGAAAGCCGCGGCGTCGCCCAGGATCTCGGGATCGGCGGGGATCTTCCCGCGCGAGCGGAGCACTTCGCGGAAGTTGCCAATGACGGCGTGGAGCTCGTCCACGGTCAGTCCCTCCGCGAGTTCGCTGAGGACCGACGCCGATGCCATCGAGATGGAACACCCTTCGCCGTCCCAGGAAATCTGCGCCACCTTGCCGTCTTCCACAGCCACCCGCAGCGTGACTTCGTCGCCGCAGACCGGGTTGAGCTGGTGGGACTGACCCGTTGACGCCCCCGCCGGCGCGGCGACGCCTGCCAGTCCACTGCCGTGACGGGCTTTGGAGTGGTCAAGGATGATCTGCTGATACAGCTGGTCAAGGCTCATAGTGGTGTACCTTCGGTGATCGCGCTAGACGCGGAAGTAGGAGCGGACTCCGGCGACGGCTTCCAGGAAGGCATCGACGTCGTCGGTGGTGTTGTACAAGTAGGCGCTTGCCCTGGTGGTTGCGGTCAGGCCCAAGCGGCGGTGCAGCGGCTGGGCGCAATGGTGACCCACGCGGACGGCGATGCCCCGGGAATCCAGGAACTGCCCGACGTCGTGCGCGTGCACGCCGTCGACGTGGAACGCGGCAAGGCCGATCCGTTCCTGTCCGGCGGCGGGCCCCAGCACGCGGATGCCGGGAATGGACTCCAGCCCCGCCACCATCCGCTGGCCGAGCTCCGCTTCCCAGCGGTGCACGCGGTCCAGGCCGGTTTCCGTGAGGTAGTTGGCCGCGGCGGCGAGGGCAACGGCCTGCGAGATGCGCTGGGTGCCGGCCTCGAAGCGCTGCGGCGCGGGCAGGTACTCGGCCCGTTCCATGGTCACCGTGGTGATCATGGAACCGCCTGTGAGGAACGGTGGCAGCACGTCCAGGAGGTCCTGCTTGCCGTAGAGGACCCCGATTCCGGTAGGCGCCAGCATCTTGTGGCCCGAGAAGACGGCGAAGTCGACGTCCAGGTCCTTGACGTTCAACGGCAGGTGCGGTGCTGACTGGCAGGCGTCCAGGACCACAAGCGCTCCGGCCTGCCGCCCCAACGCGACCAGTTCCTGTACGGGATTAATTGTGCCCAGCACGTTGGAGGCGTGGGTGAATGCGAGGACTTTGGTTTTGCTTCCCAGGATCTCGGCCGCAATATCCAGCCGCAGGGCACCGGCGTCGTCGATGGGGATGTAACGAAGCGTGGCGCCGGTGCGGAACGCCAGTTCCTGCCAGGGGATCAGGTTGGCGTGGTGCTCCATTTCGGTCACCACGATCTGGTCACCCGGCCCCACTGCGAGGTCTTTCAGCCGGGCGTCGCCGCGCCCCTGCGCCGCCCACAGCGCGGCGTTGGACAGCGCGTAGCTGAGCAGGTTCAGGCCTTCGGTGGCGTTGGAGGTCCACACCGTTTCCGCGTAGCCGGCACCGATGAAGTCCGCTATTGTCTCGCGGGCGCCTTCGAACACCTCTGTTGCTTCGACGGCAAGGTAGTGGGCCCCGCGGTGCACGGCAGCGTTGCGCTGTTCGTAAAACTCCTGCTCAGCTTCGATGACACTGAGTGGGTTTTGCGAGGTGGCGCCCGAATCGAGGTACACCAGGGGCTGGCCGTTCACCAGCTGGCCAAGTACGGGGAAGTCGTTTCGAATCCTGAGGACTTCGGCGTTATCCATGGCCGGCACTGCGCGTTCCAGCGTGGCAGGCGTTGATACTAGGGCCAAAGCTAAACTCCTTGAGATGCCAATGGATTGACACTCAATTGTCCCACAACACCACTATGGCGGCGGCCCGGGGGGGCAACCGCCACAGCAGCTCCGGGCTTCAGCCCGCGGAAGTGAGGGCCGGCGACGGCTGGGGGGAGAGTCTCGGTCTCAGAAGACTCTGACGTCGCCGGCCCCGCTTCGATCCAGCCCCAGGGGCCGGAAGTTTGCTTCAAAATGAGGCCTGAAAGTCTGTTGGCCGGTCCGCGGTTTTGGTGGCTCCGTGTTTTCCTGCCGCACTAAGTCAATCGCATGCTGAAGCTCAGCACACGAGTAGGCAGTACTCTACTTTTTTGCGCCGGGGCTACGCGTTTCCAGACGTCCGTACGCATGGTCCCGGATGCATGGCGTCCGTAGGCAGGGTCCCGGACGTCTGGCGTCCGTACACAAGGTCCCGGACGCATGGCGTCCGTAAGCAGGCCTAGTTCGGAAGGGCCGAAGCCAGTTCGTCGCGGCTCCGCACACCGAGTTTGACGTACGTGCGGTAGAGGTGGCCCTCCACAGTACGCACGGACACCATGAGTCTTTGTGCGATCTCCCGGTCGGTGAGACCTTTCACAGCGAGCTCTACGATGTCCTGTTCCCGGCGGGTGAGGTGCACGCTGGGTGCTGCGGCGATGAAGTGGCCTTCCCGGAACCGCTCGCCCAGTTCGTGGTCGCACTTCTCCCGCAGGGCCACCGCCTGACGGGCCCGCCGGCGCTCACCGGAGCTCTCAAGGACGGTGCTCGACCGCGCGTAGGCTTCCCGCGCCAGGTTAACGAATCCCGCGCCTTCAAGCATGGCTGCCGTTTCCATGATGGAATCGGCGTCCTCGGACTCCCAATGCCCCGCCAGGGTTAGCATTGCCGCGGCCCAGCGGCCTTCGACGCTCCCCGCCAGTGAGTGGACCAACGGGATCACGGAATGGTCGCCCAGGTCCCAGCAGAGAGCCAAGAGTTCCAGGAGTGTCCCGGCCCGGGTGGTCACCTCGGGCGTGGTGGCCAGTGTGTGGAGGCGCGCCAGGCCTTTTCCGTCATGCGCCACATACTCCGATGCCGCTGCCGCGTAGGCCCTTGCAAGGAGTCCGTAGCCGGGGGAACCCTGCGGTGAATCCTTGTAATCCAGCTCAAGCCGGCCGGCCTGGGCGGCGTCGCCGAGCCTCGCCGCTACATAAAACGCCAGCCCGGAGCCAAACCGGAACATCTGCAGCGGATCGTTGAGCCTCAGGGTCTCCACCGCCGGCAACAGCGTTTGGTAGGCGCGTTCCATCCGCCCCTGCCGCAGGAGCGAGTAGCCACGGAGCACCTCGAGGCTGCCGCCGAAATAGGCGACACCCCGCGGCTGCCCGGCAGCATAGTTCGCCAACTCACGTTCCGCCGAGTCCCACTCCCCCATGGCCAGGTAATCTGCCACCAGGCGGCCAAGGACAAATTCGTTGAAGAAGAACACGCCACCCTGCAGTGAGGGAAGTTCCGAGACTGCCAGCAATGCGGCATCCAGCCCCTGTACGGCCCGTCCGGCCGGGGCGAGCGAATCGGCCAGCAGCGCCAGGCCCACCGCACGCAGGGCGTCGTCCGTGGCATCGCCGGCGCGGCTGCTCCGAAGTTCCTGGACCTCGGCCTCCAAGGCCTGGTGGTTGCCTGTTTCGCAAAGTTCCAGCAGGCGAAGCAAGCGCTCCTGCCAGGGCCCGGCCAGCGCACCGGCGGTCTCCTGGGAATCCGGCGGCACAGCATCCGGGCCAGCCGTCATGGCGCCTGCGCCCTGAAGCGCTTCACGGGAATCGGCCGCGAATACTGACAGCGGCGTTCCCAGAGCCTGGTGTGCCATGGCCCTGAGCATCAGGACCGGAACAGCCCAGGCACCGTTCCCAAGCTGCAGCCAGCATCCGTCCAGGAGCTTGGCCGCACCCGCAAAGTCGCCTTCGTTGAATAAGGCGCGTCCCTGGACGGCCTGTGCCTGCGGCACGAGGTCCGGGTCCGCGACCTTCGCCGCCATCATCCGACTGCTCCGGTTCCGGGAGTGGACCAAGGCAGTGCCGGCCGCCTCAAGCAGCTCGGGATCGGATATTTTCAATCCACATTCAAGGGCCCATTCCACGGCCCTCATCCTGCCTTCAGACCCTTCGGGACTCATCCTGCCTTCAGACCCTTCGGGAGCGGTTCCCAGCTGATCCCGGATCTTTTCAAGCAGCTGCAGGCTCCGGGACACCGAGATACTTGTGCGCAGCGCCTCGCCGAACACGGAGTTCCAGATCCGGAGATCAGCTGGAATGCCGGAACTTTCCACCATCATCTGCTGGTCCAGCAGCGTGCGCACTACTTCAGCGCCAAAAATATCCTCGATCACCTTCCGGCTCACGGGCCCGGCGAGGGCGACAAGTTTCAGGACTTCCTGCTCTTCCGGGCTGCGGCGGAGCATGTCCTTTACCACCACCTCGGCGAGCCTGGGTCCGTCGGCAGGCAACGGGCCCAGCAGCATCCAGATCCCGTTCCGCTTTGCGAGTTCGCCCCGCTCTGCGGCATCATGCAGCAAGGCATCAAGAATCCGCGGATTTCCGCCAGACGCGCTCCAGATTGTGTCAATGGTTCCGGAGGGGATTGTTCCATCAAGTGCGTGGGAGAGGACTTCCTCGACCTGCTCCCGGTTCATGGGTCGGAGATCCACACGGTCAGCCAGGCCGTCATACCAGAGCTGAGCGAGCGGCTGGGGCAGCCCGGGCCGCGGCCTGCCGGCAGCAAGCACTGTGGCCCAGCCAGCGGAGATCATGTCGGCCACGATGCTGGCCGTTGCCTCGTCCAGGTGATGGGCGTCATCCATCATCAGAAGCAACGGGGTATCCCTGCCGGCTTTCAGCTTCTCAAAGTACCTCCACACGGACCGCAGCACAGCCACCGAAGACACGGAGTCTTCGGCCGTCAGCTCCGCCGTGTAGGGCGCCAAAACTCCAAAGGGAACGCCGGACAGCGACGAACTTCCATGGATCTGAACAATGATCATCTCCTGGGAAAGCCGCTCGGTGATGGCCTCCGTCAGCGTTGACTTCCCGATGCCCGGGCCCGCCATGAGGAACACGGCCTGGCTCGTGCGGCTGCGAATGATGTTGCAGATCCGGTCCAGCGGCTCACGCCGGCCCGTGAGCAGTCGATATTGCGTTCCATGTTTGGCAGCGTGGCCGTTAGACGAGTCCAGTCAGATCACCCCTGGATGTAACTCCGAGCTTGGTAAAGACCTGGTAGAGGTGGCCTTCCACAGTGCGCACGGACACGCCCATCTCCACGGCGATATCGCGGTTGGACGCGCCCCGGCCGGCCAGCCGCGCGATCTGCCTCTCCCTGGCTGTCAGCAGCGGGCTGCCGCTGCTCGGCACGATCGGCAGGCTTGCCACGGTGGCTGCGAGGATGTCCAGTCGGGCCTGTGCAGTCCTGGCGGAAACCGAGTCACCGGCCTGCCGGGCGTAGTCAACGGCCAGCGCCATGCACCGGGCCTCAACGGCATCCAGTTCCAGGGTGGCCGCCAGTTCCCCGCCGGCAAGCAACGTTTTGGCGTCGTGGGTGCGGCTGCCCACGGCGACAAGCCGCGAAATTTCCGCCAAGGGCCCCTGACGTTGCCCGGCCACTTGTTCCATCAGCCGGAAGTCCGCTTCCGTGCCGTTGACCGTGGCTCCGAGCAGGCTGATCCCGGCCAGGGTGAACCTGCCTGCTGCGATGTCACGGCGGGCTGACTGCTTGAGGCGGGTGGCTGCGTCGTTGTCCCCCAGCCATCGGGCGGCCATATCAGCGCAGAATTCAGTGCGGCTCCGGGTGGCATGGTCAGCGGCACCTGCAGTCCGCTGCAGCCGGTCAAGATACTGCCGGGACTGCCCGGCATTGCCGATCTGCGCATACGCGAAGGCGATAGCGGCGTAGGCGGCGCGGAGCAGTCTCTGGACGGGCCGCAGTTCCAGCTGTGCAGCGGCCGAGAGCAGCGAATCAAGGGCAACGGCGCCGCGACCCGAGTACACGTAGGCGATGCCGGCCGCTAGCTCCGCGGCGGCGCTCCGGTAAGGGAGCCGGTGGAACTCGCGCGCGGATGGCGGATCCAGGAGGTCGATGCACCGGCGCCATTGCCCTGCCATCAGGAGCACGTTGTACGCCCGGCCGGCGAACCTCTCGCGCAGCCCCACGATCTCCGCTGCGTCCGAGATCTGCCCGCCCAGCTGCCTCATTAGGCTCAGGGCGTCCATTTCCCGCCCAGCCATGGACAGGGCGCTCATGAGGATCACCGCTGAGTTCATCCTGAACCAGGTGTCCAGATTCTGCCCGGGGTCCGCAGCGGCTTCCAGTGCCGGCAAGGCGGAGGCGTAGTCCCCCACAAAAGCCTGGTACTCGAATTCGCTGAGGCTGATCCGGTTGGCGGCAGCAGCCAGCGGCTCCGGCCAGCCCTTCGCGATTCCTGGCTCCACGCCCAGCCGCTCCCGTGCCGTCTGCAGCAGCGCCGGCACCCGGGCGGTGTGTTCGGGGAGCCACACCATGACCCGAGATTTGGCCTCGACAACCCGGGCGAACTCCTCAACGTCAAGGTTGTCCAGCTGCGGCTGGGAAATATCGTCCAGTGCTGCCATGGCCTGCACCGGGAGGTCCATGAGCAGGTACGCTGCGGCTTTCTGCCGCTGGGCAGGCACCCATTGCGGGTCATTCCGCTTCAGCGTGTCGGCATACTTGAGGGCAAAATGGGGGTCAAAGAGCTGCACTGCGGCTTCGGCGGCGGCAAGCGCCATGGCCGGACTCAGCTCGGCCTCGCATTCCTGGGTCCAGGCGCCGAACGCCATCAGTTCTTCCACCGTCATCGTGGCAGGGTCAGGTTCCTTGCCGCCCAGGAGCAGGCTCCGCAGTTCCCTTCGCCGAGTGATGCTGAGCCAGGAGCGGACAACGTCGCCGAGGTACTTTTCACGCAGTGAAACCCATCGGTTGTCCGAGGAATCGATCTCCAGCAGGCCCGAATCTTCCATGTCCGCCACCACACCGGCGCCGTACACTTTGGTCAGCCTGGACAGTTCCACGCTGCGGGCGCACGAGAGCATCTCGATGACATCCCGTTCCTCCGGAGACTTCCGGGTCCACTGGGACCGGACGATGTCGTCGAGGCTGGCTGCGCCGTCGAGCACCACCTTGTCCCGAAGAGTCCAGACGGAGTCCGACAGAACCAGGTTCCCCGAATGCCGCTGCTCGGTGACAAGCGCTTTCAGGAGCAGGGGGTTGCCGCCAACCATCGTGTGGAAAGTGCTGACCAGGGAGGCCGAAACGCGGTGGCCCAGCAGGGAAAGCAGCACCTGGCGGGTCTGCAGCTCATTGAGGTTGTCCAGCCTCACCTCGGTGAGCCGGCGGTCGTTGAGGAGCCAGTGGAAGTCGGCCGGTAGATCACTGACCATGGGTGCCACGGCCACCATGCGGGCGGTCCCGGTCAGGAGGATGTTGAGCAGGACGCCGGCGCTCATATCATCAAAGCTGCCGGCCGTGTCCAGGGTGATGACACACTGGCGCCCCGCGGCATCGCTTTTGATGAGGGACGTAATGCCACGGAGGATGGCTGTGGGCGACCCCATGTACGCCTGGGGAAGACGCGCCAGCAGGAAAGCCAGGCAACCGTAGGGTGTTGTGCCGGACGACGGTCCGCTTCGTAGCTGCAACGTCCAGATATCCGGGCCAAGGTCGGCGACGGCTGTCCTGGCCAGGGATGACTTACCTACACCGCGTCCGCCGGTGATGACGACTCCCAGGGAGTCGAGGCTGGTCAGGGCGGCGCGGACCGCTTCGAGGTTGGCGCTCCGTGCGGGCACGGACCATCGCTGCGGCTCTGACACGCCTGCAGTGTCGGTGCGCAGCTCAAGGTCGTTGAGCGGTGACCCACGTCCCCAGCTGAGTGGCTCGATTGACATGAACTTGTCCCCTACATCCCACTAAAGCGGGATAAGCCCCATCGCTCCCCCGCTTAGGAAGAAGACTACCCCTTGGCACACGCAGGTAAACAGGGACAGGCGGTTTTAAGTTTTATTCGTGAACGTCTGACCTGGCCGGATGGAACTTCTGCTGGGCCGCAGTCAGCCCTTCCCTGACCAGCATCTCCACGGCATCAGCCGCCTCATCGAGCAGGAACGGAAGGTCCTTGCGCTCTGCAGTGCCAAAATCGCGCAGGACATAGTCCGCAGTGTCCATCCGCCCTGGAGGGCGGCCCACGCCCACCCGTACCCGGAGGTAATCCTTGGTGGCCAGCGCCTTGGACATGTCCCTAAGGCCGTTGTGGCCGCCCTCACCGCCGCCGCATTTCAGCTTTATGGTGTTGAACGGAATGTCAATCTCATCGTGCACCGCGACAACATGGTCAGGGTCAATGCCGTAAAAATTTGCCAGGCCGGACACCGGGCCGCCGGAAACATTCATGTAGCTCATCGGCTTGGACAGCACCACCCGGGGGCCGCCGATCCCCAGCCGTCCTTCGAGCACCTGGGCGCGTGCCTTGTGGGTTTTGAACTTGCCACCCATCCGGCCCGCGAGTTCGTCCAGGACCATCTGGCCGACATTGTGCCGGTTGCCCTTGTATTCGGCCCCGGGGTTTCCGAGGCCAACGATCAGCCAGGTGTCAGTCATTATTCAATCCTAAGGTGGTCCGGACATGGCTGTGGCCGGACCCCGACAGGGGCCCGGCCACATATCAAACTGTGCCGTTATTACTCGCCTGCGACTGCGGCTGCGGAGTCAGCCTGTGCCTCTTCCTCAGAGACCTCGGTGGCCTCGGAGATGTGGACAACCAGGGCGTCGGCGTCGGCCAGCAGGACCGAACCCTTCGGCAGGACCAGGTCGGAAGCGTGGATGTGCTGTCCGGCGGAGCGGCCTTCGATGTCGACCTCGATGGCGGTGGGCAGGTGGGTTGCCTCAGCCTCAAGGGAGATGACGGTGAGTTCCTGGTTGAAGACGCTGCCCGGAGCCAGTTCGCCAACGATGTGAACCGGGATGTCCACGGTGACTTTTTCGCCCTTGATGACGGTCAGCAGGTCGATGTGCTCGATGATCTGCTTGATCGGGTCGCGCTGGACGTCCTTGACCAGGGCCAGGTGCTCTTCGCCGTTGACGTCCAGGGACAGCAGGGCGTTGGCCTTGCGGACTGCAAGCGTGGTGGCCTTGGCCGGAAGCGTGATGTGGATCGGCTCCGCGCCGTGGCCGTAGATGACGGCAGGGATCAGGTTGGCCATGCGCGCGCGGCGGGCGAAGCCCTTGCCGAATTCGGTGCGTACTTCTGCTGCGAGCTTCTGCTCAGACATGTGTATCTCCTCGGAAGACTAAAAGGTGTTCAGCAAGGGCGGAGGTCTGTTACGACCTTCAACGCCGGGCGGCCCTGAGGCGGCCCTTCCAGAAGGGAGATTCAGACCCAGTCGATAACGGAGACCTGCAGTCCGGTTTCCCGGATGCTCTCCCTCGCCAAGGTATCGTGAAAAAGTTTACCAGCGCCGGGCCCGATTACTGAAAACGGTCCCGACGCCGGCTGCAAAACTTCGAGTATCAGGCGTTGCCGTCGAACAGGCTGGTGACCGAACCGTCGTCGAACACTTCGCGGATGGCGCGGGCGATCAGCGGTGCGATGGACAGCACCGTCAGCTGCGGGAACTGCTGATTCGCAGTGAGGGGCAACGTGTTGGTGACCACCACTTCGCGGGCGCCGGATTCGGACAGCCGCTGTGCTGCGGGCTCGGAGAAGACAGCGTGCGTCGCGGCGATGATGACGTCCTTCGCCCCGGCGTTCTTCAGGACCTGGACTGCTCCGGAAATGGTGCCGCCGGTGTCGATCATGTCGTCGATCAGGACGCAGGTCCGGCCCTCGATCTGGCCCACAACGGTCTTGGAGACGGCCTGGTTGGGAACGGTGAGGTCACGGCTCTTGTGCACAAACGCCAGCGGCGCTCCGCCCAGACGTTCGGCCCACTGCTCCGCGACGCGCACGCGGCCCGTGTCCGGGGACACCACGGTGACGTTGTCGGCAGCGACGCGGGTACGGATGTAATCGGCCAGGAGCGGGATGGCCATGAGGTGGTCCACGGGCCCGTCGAAGAAGCCCTGGATCTGCGAGGTGTGCAGGTCAACGCTCATGATGCGGTCAGCGCCGGCGGTCTTGTACAGGTCCGCCACCAGGCGGGCGGAAATCGGCTCGCGGCCGCGTCCCTTCTTGTCCTGCCGTGCGTACGGGTAGAACGGGGACACCACGGTGATGCGCTTGGCGGAGGCCCGCTTCAGCGAATCGATCATGATCAGCTGTTCCATGAGGTGGTTGTTCAGCGGAGCCGGGTGGGCCTGGATGACGAACGCGTCGGTTCCCCGGACGCTTTCGCCGGCGCGGACGTAAATCTCACCGTTGGCGAAGTCATAGGCATCCACGGGCAGCAGTTCGGTACCCAGCTCCTTGGCGATTTCCCGCGCCAGTTCGGGGTGCGCCCGCCCAGCGGCAAGCACTAGCTTCTTCTCGCCGCGTGCCGTAATTTCGCTCATTATCGCTGGTCCTCTTCTGTCGATGCTGGGGTATGTGAGGAATCTGAGGCGGCGGCCTGCGCCAGTTCCGCCGAGCGTGAGCCGGGGCGGTTGGCCACAACCCAGCCCTCGTCGTTGCGCTGCGCTGCAACGGACACGACGAGCGCCCCTGCCGGGACGTCCTTGCGGATCACCGCGCCGGCGCCGCTGTAGGCACCGTCCCCCACGGTGACCGGTGCAACAAAGACTGTGTTGGAACCTGTGCGGACGCCCGAGCCGATCACCGTGCGGTGCTTCTTCTCGCCGTCGTAATTGGCCGTGATGTTGCCGCAGCCAATGTTGGTGTCCTCGCCGATTTCGGCGTCGCCGGCGTAGCCGAGGTGGGAAAGTTTGGAGCCGCGGCCAATCGTGACGTTCTTGGTTTCGTAGAACGCACCGATCTTGCCGGTGTCGCCAAGCACTGTGCCGGGACGCAGGTAGGTGAAAGGGCCGACGGCGGCGTCCGCGCCGATCACGGCACCGGAACCGTGGGTGCGGGTCACCTTGGCGCCCTCGCCGATGCGGACATCGGTCAGGGTGGAGTCGGGGCCGACGACGGCGTCCCTCGCCACTGTGGTGGCGCCGTGCAGCTGCGTGTTCGGCAGGATGCGGACGTCCTCATCCAGGGCGACGGTGGAATCGATCCAGGTGGTGGCGGGGTCAACCACTGTGACGCCGGCGCGCATCCAGGCTTCAACGGTGCGGCGGTTCAGTTCCGCGCCGAGGGCGGAGAGCTGCACACGGTCGTTGGCGCCCTCCACCTGCCAGCGGTCTTCGGTGACCACGGCGGCAACCCGACCGCCCGACTGCCGTGCGAGGCCCAGCACGTCGGTGAGGTACTTTTCGCCCTGCGAATTGTCGGTGGTGATGTGGACCAGCGCGTCACGTAGGACATCGGCGTCGAAGGCGTAGATCCCGGAATTGACCTCGCGGATCAGGCGTTCGTTTTCCGTTGCATCCTTGTGCTCGCGGATGCCGGTCACGGAGCTGTCATCACCTCGGAGAATGCGTCCGTAGCCTGTGGCATCATCCAGCAGCGCGGTGAGCACGGTGACGGCATTGGCCTCCCGCTCATGTGTAGCCACCAGGTCCGCCAACAGGCTGCCGGTCAGGAGCGGAACATCACCGTACGTGACCACGACGGTGCCAGCGAGTTTTTCCTGGGCGTCCAGTGCCTGCACGGCCACCTCAACGGCGCGGCCGGTGCCGGGGACGTCGTCCTGGTCCACTATCAGGGCTTCGGGGTCCAGCTGGTTCAGGTGGCGGGCGACCAGATCCCGCTCGTGGCGGACCACCAGGGCCAGCCGTCCGGGGTTAATGCTGCGGGCTGCCAGCAGGGCGTGGCCCACCATGGACCGGCCGCCGATTTCGTGCAGGATCTTCGGGGTACGGGATTTCATCCGGGTACCGGCGCCTGCTGCCAGAACAATGACGGCGGCTGGGCCGGTATTCTCGGGGATCACGTACGGGTTCTCCTTGCTTGGTTGCGCGTTGCGCTGGGCGCAGTGCCTGTCCGGCCAAAATTCACGGCGGGGCACCGAGTTCATCCTACTGGACGGTCTTCGCACAGCAGTTCCGCCCATAGGATTCGAACCTATACTCCACGGCTCCAAAGGCCGGGGTGCTGCCATTACACCAGGGCGGACCATGCCACAGGCGCAAAGGCCAAGGCACAAGTATTTATTTTGCCATGGCTTCAGGGCGGCCCGCGACATTGGCAGGAATCACGGCGGCCAGGCCAGTGCACCGCCACCGGTTCCAACTGTTCAGCAGCGCTAGGGCATGATGGAAATGTGAGCAACAACCCACCCCGGACACGGATGACAGGCCTACAGCGGCGCAGCCAGCTGGTCGACGTCGGCCGTGGCCTTTTTGCCGCTCGCGGGCTCGACGGGACCACCATTGAGGAAATCGCGGCCTCCGCCGGCGTTTCCAAGCCCGTGATCTACGAACATTTCGGCTCCAAGGAGGGCCTGTACACGCAGGTGGTGGACTTCGAGTTCCACATTCTGCTGGACTCGATCACCGCTGCCCTAACCGAAGAAGGCAAGCCGCGCGTCCTGGTGGAACGCGCCGCCCTGGCCCTCCTCACCTACATCGAGGACCGGGCGGAGGGCTTCCGGATCCTCATGCGGGACGCACCGCCATCGCAGCCCGAAGGCGCTTTCTCCACCCTGCTGTCCCAGGTCACCGCCCGCGTGGAACACATCCTGTCCGACGAATTCCACCGCCGCGGCTTCAGCGCCCAGGACGGCGCGATGTACGCCCAGATGCTCGTGGGCATGGTGGCAATGACCGGCCAATGGTGGCAGGACAGCCGCCAGCCCGACAAACAAACCGTCGCCGCCCACCTGGTCAACCTCGCCTGGAACGGCCTCACCGGCCTCCAAAAAGACCCCGAGCTCCGCACCGAAGATTCAGCGCGAACGGACACTTAGGCCCCTGCGCGAGCGCGCCGTGGGTTGCGTTCGCGGCGCAGTGGCCCTTCGCCGTCGCTTAGACACGACGCATAGGTGACGCTCCGGTCGCTGGGCGACCTCCACGCCACGATGCGCCGCGATGCGCGACTACGCGAAGGCCCCCCGCACCGCTATTGCCAAAAGTTGCGTTTGGGAACTCCGAGGAAACGTGATTGCAGCGACCTCCGCCGCGCCGCAATAGCCGACGCCTCCGTTCGGGCGCCCCCACGAGTACCCCTGCCGAAGGTTCCGGTCGGGTGCCTTCGCTTCCACGACGGGAGGTGAGATTCCTCGCCGGAGGCGGTCCTTCCGAAAGGAGCGCATCGCGGCACATCGGAGCGCGCAGGTCGCCCAGCGACCGGAGCGATCCCTATGTGCTGTGTCTAAGCGACGCGGAAGGGGCGGCTCCGGCACCCAGCCCAGCCAGCACGCGGAAAGGGTTACTCGCCGAGGACTTCCAGGGCTTCCATCCATTCGAGTTCCAGGGCTTCGCGGTCGGTGGCGAGGTCCTTGAGTTTTTTGTTCTGGTCGGCGAGGGCGTCGAAGTCGGATGCTGCGGTGCTCTTGACCATTTGGTCGTGAATCTTCTTTTCCTGCTGCTCCAGTTTGCCCAGCTGGCGCTCGATCCGGTTTTTGGCCTTCCGGGCGTCGCGCTTTTCGGCTTCGGAGGAACCGGAGGCTGCGGGGGCGGAGCTGCCGCTCGGACCGGTGACGGGGTTGCCGCCGCCGGTGATCGTGGAGCCGGCCAGGGCGGATTCGCGGAGTTCGAGGTACTGGTCCACGCCGCGCGGCAGGGCGCGGATCTTGCCGTCACCAAGCAGCGCCATCTGGTGGTCCGTCACGCGTTCCAGCAGGTAGCGGTCGTGGCTGAGCACAACGAGCGTGCCGGGCCAGCCGTCAAGGACGTCTTCGACGGCGGCGAGGGTGTCGGTGTCGAGGTCGTTGGTGGGCTCATCGAGCATCAGCACGTTCGGCTCCCCCACCAGCAGGCGCAGGAGCTGGAGGCGCCGGCGCTCACCACCGGACAGATCCCTGACCGGGGTCCACTGCTTTTCGTTGGTGAAGCCGAGCTGCTCCACGAGCTGGCCCGCCGTGAATTCCTTGCCGCCCACGTTAAAGGACCGCTTTTCGCGCTCGATGACTTCGATCACGCGCAGGTCCGAGACGTCGTCGAGCTCTTTGACCTCCTGGGTCAGCACGGCGGTGACCACGGTCTTGCCGCGCTTGACCTTGCCGGATGACGGCTCAATCTCGCCGTTGAGGAGTTTCAGCAGGGTGGTCTTGCCGGCGCCGTTGACGCCCACGAGCCCAAGCCGCTCACCGGGGGCAAGCCGCAGCGTGATGTTGTCGAAGAGTTTCTGTCCGGGGTCGCCGCCGAGGAAGTCCAGTGAGACGTTCTCGAGGTCCAGGACGTCCTTGCCGAGCCGGGCGGTGGCCATCTTGCTCAGGGCTGTGGAGTCACGCGGCTCGGGGACGTCGGCGATGAGGGCGTTGGCGGCCTCGATGCGGAATTTCGGCTTGGCCGTGCGGGCCGGAGCGCCGCGGCGCAGCCAGGCGAGCTCCTTTTTCACGAGCATCTGGCGCTTGCCTTCCATAACATTCGCCGCGCGGTCACGCTCGGCACGGGCCAGCACGTAGGCCGCGTAGCCGCCGTCGAACGGGTCCATGATGCCGTCGTGGATTTCCCAGGTCTTGGTGCAGACTTCGTCCAGGAACCAGCGGTCGTGGGTGACCACCAGGAAGGCGCCCTGGTTGGCCCGCCACCGGGTCTTCAAGTGCCGGGACAGCCAGGCGACTCCTTCGACGTCGAGGTGGTTGGTCGGTTCGTCGAGCATGATGACGTCATGGTCCTCGATCAGCAGCTTGGCCAGCGCCACCCGCCGCTTCTGACCGCCGGAGAGGGCGTGGACGTTCGCATGCCAGTCGACGTCGGACACCAGGCCGCCCATGACTTCGCGGATCTGGGGGTTGCGGGCCCATTCATAGTCGGCCTGGTCGCCGACGATCGCAGCGCCCACTGTGAGGTCGCCGTCGAGCACGTCGCTCTGGTCCAGGTAGCCGATGTTGACTTCGCTGCGCTTGGTCACCCGGCCCGAGTCCGGGGTGGAGCGCATGGCCAGCAGGCGCATCAGCGTGGACTTGCCGTCGCCGTTCCGGCCCACCATGCCGATCCTGTCACCTTCCTCGAGTCCGAGGGTGATGCCGTCCAGGACGGTGCGCGTTGCGTACGAAACCGTAAGGTTTTCGCCGCCAAGAAGGTGTGCCAAGGGGGACTGCTTTCTGCTGCTCAGTAAGGAAGGGGGCTCTTAAAGGAGAGTATCGGAGATGATGCGCGCGCCATGCACGGGCCCGTGGACAGGGAATGCCGTCAGCCCGTAGTGCCGCAGGTCCTCCGCCAGGTTTTCGGCGGTGGCGGGATTGTGGGTCAACAGCGCCACGGTGGGTCCGGAACCGGAGACGATTCCGGCCAGGGCGCCGAGCGCTTCACCTCGTCCCAGCGTATCGCGGAGCGCGGGGGAAAGTTCAATGGAGGCCCGCTGCAGATCGTTCACCAGGACCCGGCTCAGGGCATCGGCGTCCCCGCTCCGCAGCGCCTGCAGGATCTTGGGATCCACGGCCGTGGGCTCGGCAACGTTCAGTCCTTCTGCCGCCCGGAGCCGGTCCAGCATGCGGAAGACCTCGGGGGTGGGCAGCCCATAGTCCGCCGCCACGAGGACCCAGTCCGTTTGGGCTTTGGCCAGTGCCGGCGAAAGGTCGTCGCCAACGCCAAGCCCGACGGCGGTTCCGCCGAGGAGGGAGAAAGGGACGTCGGCACCCAATTCGGCGGCCAGATGGGCCAACTCATCCCGCGACAGCCCGCTGTTCCAGAGCGCGTCGCAGGCCAGCAGTGTGGCTGCGGCATCGGCCGAGCCGCCGCCCATGCCCCCGGCCACGGGGACCCGCTTGGTGATTTCAAGGTGCACCCCGGTGGAATGCTCGGAGACATCGGCCATGATCGCTGCGGCCTTGTAGGCAAGGTTCTTCTCGTCCAGCGGAATATCGACGCCGTCCAGGTCCAGTGTGCTGTCAGGGCTGATGCTGACGGTGATCCCCGGCGTCTCCGTGCTGGTGGCAGCCACTTCCTCATAAAGGGAAACGGCCAGGTACACGCTGGCGACTGAGTGGTAGCCGTCAGCGCGCAAGGGTCCCACGTCCAGGGAAACATTGACCTTCCCGGGCGCCTTCACGCGGACCGTCCGTGCGGGAAACTTCCCTGCGGCTGCCTTCACGACCCGGCCTCGCGGGCTTCGGCAATCCGGGCGAAGGCGTGGATGTCGATGACCTCGCCCCGGGCCGATGGGGCCACTCCTGCGGCAATGAGGCAGCGCTCGGCCTCGGCTGCGCCGCCGGCCCAGCCGGCCAGGGCGGCCCGCAGCGTCTTCCGGCGCTGGGCGAAGGCGGCGTCGATCACGGCGAACACCTGCTCGCGGGTGGCGGTTGTTTCAGGCGGTTCCCGCCGGGTGAAGGCCACGAGCCCGGATTGGATCTTCGGCGCAGGCCAGAAGACGTTCATGCCGATCACCCCGGCCTTGCGCATGCTGCTGTACCAGGCCGCCTTGACCGAGGGCACCCCGTAGGTCTTTGATCCTGGCCCCGCGGCCAGCCGGTCAGCCACCTCGTCCTGGACCATCACCAGACCGTGCTGCAGGCTGGGGAAATGCTGGAGCAGGTGCAGGACCACCGGCACCGCCACGTTGTACGGCAGGTTCGCCACAATGGCGGTGGGTTCAACGGGAAGCGATGTGACCTTCATGGCGTCCGCCTGGACCAGGTGGAAAGCGCCCGCCGCGTCCGGCCGCCATGCTTTCACGGTTTCCGGCAGCTTTGCCGCGAGGACCGGATCGATTTCGACGGCGACCACCGTCTGCGCGGCATCCAGCAGGCCCAGCGTGAGGGAACCAAGGCCGGGCCCGACTTCCAGCACCGTCTCGGTTGACCCGATGTTGGCAACGGAGACGATCCGGCGGATGGTGTTGCCATCGATGACGAAGTTCTGTCCCAGTGTCTTGGTGGGCCGGATACCGATTTCTTCCGCCAGCCGGCGTATGTCGGAAGCACCGAAGAGGGGTGCGGGCGCGGCAGCAGTCGGTTCAGTCACCTAGGCATCCTATCCCGGCCGCAGTGACGGGCCATCCGCTTTCCGCACGGATCATGCGTGTTACGCGGCGTGTGTTTCCGCTTAACGGCAGCGGCCGGCCCCGGGACAATCCGGGGCCGGCCGCTGCCGTCTGCTTGCCTGGCGGCTGTGGTCAGCTGCCGCCAGCGCAGATGCTCATTGGTGCCTAGCTCGTAGCGGCCCAGCCACAGCCCCACGGCTGCAGGCCACGCTGTGCGTACACGCGGTTGGCGATGTCGATCTGCTGTGCCTTGGTGGCGAGGCTGGCGTTGGGGGCGTAGGCGCCGCCGCCGGAGCCGATCCAGGTCCGGATGTCGAACTGGAGGCCGCCGTAGTAGCCGTTGCCCGAGTTGATGGACCAGTTTCCGGTGGACTCACACTGGGCGATCTTGTCCCACATGGCCTCGTTCATCATGGCCGGGGCCGAGGCGCCGGTGTTCGTTCCGGCGGCGGCTGCGGGCTTTGCCTTGGTGCCTACCGTGACCTTTTCCGTCACGGGCTGGACGGAAACAGTTTCGGAGACGAGCGTCCGCGAGGCTTCACGGCCGTCAACCATCACCAGCTTGAAGCTCTTATCCACCTTGCCGGCCACGCCGGCCTGGGTGACCTCTTTTTCGCCCTTGAGAAGCTCAGCGCTCTCAGTGGTCATGCTGTCGAAAGCAACATCTTCAGTAGTGGCCGCGGTCTGGCTGGTATCCACCCGGGAGACCTTAACCACCATGTTGTTGACCACGTGCGCGTTGCCCGGCTGGGAAGTACGGTCATCGACGCCGAGGGTGATGCCGGCGTCCTCCAGCACCTGGGCGACGGTCCCCGCGGTGGTGGTGGCCGTGGAGGCCTTGCCGTCGGCAACAATGCTGACGGTCTTGGGCGTGGAGATGGAAACAAAGGATCCGGCCACAGCGAGCTGGGCGTCCTTCGGGACGGAAACGGAGGAGGAGCTGGCCACTCCCAGTTCGGTGACGAGGCCCGCAACATCCGGCGCCGTGGTGTTGATGGTCTTTTCAGAGCCGTCCAGGCTGACCTTCACGGCTTTGGCCATGTTGACGTTGATCACGGTGCCGTTCTCCACTTTGGCGTCCGCCGAGGGCGAGACGCGGTCAGCAGGCTTCAGTTCTACGTTGGCGCTTTTTACGACCTGGCCCACGGTGCCGCCGAAGGACTGGACCGAAGTCACTTTTCCGTCGACGTTGAGGGTAACGGTTTTGTTATTTCCGACGAAGGCCACGAGGCCCAACACCAGCGCACACAGCACCACCAGTTGGGTGCCCACCTTGATAAAACTGAACTTGCCGTCCGTTGTGAAGAGCTTGACCACGATTGCCCGTAACTTTAGATCCATCCGGGCACGGGGAAAAACGCAGTGAAATAGCCGGCGCATGACCCTGGGGACAAGCTCCGGGCACCGTTGCGCCGCCACACTCCGCGCGGCAGGCAGACGGCATCAAAGCCCTGCCTGGTCCTGCTGCGAATGAAGTGAAATTATCCGAAGGCCTTCCCCGACCCCGGCTAATAGTTCTCCACTGTAACCGTAGCGTTATAAAGCGGCCAAGAAATTTACATACGAGGTATGTGAACCAAGCACTGTGACGAGGCCCAGATCAGTCCCACGATCCGTACGCCCGCACGGTATTTTCGCTAATCCGGGTGCAGAGCTCCGCGAGGTCAGTTCCTGTCAATTCGGCCATGGCGCGGACGGTGTACGGCACCACATAACTGGCGTTGGGACGGCCGCGGTGCGGATGCGGAGTCAGGAACGGGGCATCCGTTTCCACCAGCACCAGGTCCGGGTCTGCCACCGCCAGCGCGGCGCGGAGGTTAGCCGCATTCTTAAAGGTCAGCGTGCCGGCAAAGGACATGTTCCAGCCCGCGGCATTGCAGATCCTGGCGAGCGCCTCGTCACCCGAGAAGCAATGAAACACCACCCGCTCCGGAGCCCCCTCCTCGCGCAGGACCTGCACCACGTCGTCGTGCGCGTCACGGTCATGGATCTGCAGCGTCAGGTCCAGGCGCTTGGCAATATCGATATGCCGCCGGAACGAATAGCGCTGGTGGGTCAGGCCCTCCCCTTCGGTGCGGAAGAAATCAAGGCCGGTCTCGCCGATGGCCCGGATCCGGGGGTGGGCGGCCAGTTGCTCAATCTCCGCCAGCGCCTCCTCCAGCTCGCCGCGCCTGGCATAGTCCGGGGCGTCGTTGGGATGCAGCGCCACTGCACCCAGCAACCTGCTGTCCAGGTCAACGGCGCGGACCGTGAACCGGGAGGACTCCAGGTCGCAGCCCACCTGGACGGCCCCCTGCACTCCGACGGCCTGGGCCGCATCCAACGCCGCGGCGATGCCCACGGGGCTCTCGCCATCGGGGAAATCCAGGTGCGTATGGTTGTCCATCACGGGGACCGGCAGCGGCTCCGGCGCCGGCGGATAGTCCTGCCGCGCCGGCCGGCCGGCGTCTGCAGGGTCCGCCCCGGCGGCACGGTAAGCGGCGGGAATCAGCGAATTGCACATCCCTCAAGCCTAGCGGCGGCGGATCGCGGCAGAATTCCCGGAACTCTCTGTCAGCCAGGGCAGTTGTGTTAGTAGGCTGGTACGAACAGATGCGAACGCCCACCGCCGGGCGAAGGCAGGCCTGCTGTCCCGTTCCGGGTGATCCCCGGACTGAAAGGTTGCAGATGGACTCCCACCGCCGCACCGCCGTCAACGAGGTCACCCCTGCCAGCCGGAACTTTACCCCCGTGACGGAGCAGGTGGGCCATCTCAACGGTTACAAGGCAGCAGCCATGGACGCGGACTCATTCCACGCGGCCAGCCAGCGGATCCTGGCCTCGATCAACACCGTCATTGACGGAAAGTCGGATGCGGCCAGGCTTGCCCTGACGGTGTTGCTGGCCCAGGGCCATCTGCTCCTCGAGGACGTGCCAGGTGTGGGCAAGACCCTCCTGGCCAAAACCCTCGCCCGGAGCATTGACTGCACGGTCAGCCGCATTCAGTTCACTCCTGATCTGCTGCCTTCGGACGTGACGGGCGTGTCCATCTACAACCAGGCGTCCCGGCTGTTCGAGTTCCGCCCGGGTGCCGTCTTCGCCAACATTGTTATTGGCGATGAAATCAACCGCGCGTCCGCCAAGACCCAATCCGCCCTCCTGGAGTGTATGGAGGAACACCAGGTGACCGTGGACGGGGACTCGTACAAACTCGACGAACCGTTCATGGTGGTGGCCACCCAGAACCCGATCGAGATGGAAGGCACCTATCCACTCCCCGAGGCCCAGCGCGACCGCTTTATGGCACGGATTTCCATGGGCTATCCGGACAAGGACTCCGAAATCGAAATGCTGGAGACCCATCAGGCAACCTCCCCGTTGGCCAAGGTCTCCGCTGTGGTCACGGCGGCGGACGTCGCAGCGATGATCGCCACGGTCCAACAGGTTTACGTCTCCCAGGCCGTCAAGGAATACACCGTCTCAGTGGGCCTCGCAACGCGCGAAAGCCCCCTGCTCCGGCTGGGCGCCAGCCCACGCTCCCTGCTCCAGCTGCTCCGGGCCGCGAAGGCCACGGCGGCGCTGGACGGCCGTGATTTTGTGCTGCCAGACGACGTCGTCAGCGTGGCGGAATCAGTGCTGGCCCACCGGATCATCCTGGACCGGAAGGCGGCCGGCGCCGGCGAGACCCCGCACAGCGTCATCCGGGGCATCCTCTCCCGGCTCCCGGTGAACCAGGACCCGGTGAACAACCCGGCCCCGCCGGCCGGACTGCGCCGGAACCACTAGGCAGGGCCGGCACGTGGCGCTGCGTGACCGACTGCCCCGGCACCTGTTCAGCCAGCGTGGCTGGGGGCTCCTGGCCGCCGGCGCCGTCTGCCTGTTGTCTGCGCAGATCATGGGGCGGCGGGATCTGCTGAGCCTGAGCGTCCTGCTCATCACCCTTCCCCTGGTTTCGCTGGCCGGGATCAGGCTGCTCAAGCCCCGGTTCCAGGTTTACCGCGAGTTCAACCCGTCCCCGGTGGAGACCGCCGCGGCCACCACAGTGCGCCTCGCGGTGGGGCGGACCGGTTACGGTGGCGGCCGGGCGATCATGGAGGAACGGCTGCCGCCACGGTTCGGCGAGTCCCCGGCTTTCCATTTCCCCGCCCGCTCGGCAAAGGGCGGGACCAGCAGGTACGAATACCACTTGCGCTCCACCAAACGCGGACAGTACCTGATCGGCCCGGTAACCGCCGAGTTCACGGATCCGTTCGGGCTGTCCCTGCACCGGCGGTCAATTGACGACGGCGACACGCTCACCGTGACGCCCGCCGCCGTCGAGCTTCCCGTGACGGGCCTCGCGGGAGCCCGCGGCAACGACGGCATCACAGCAACCCGTACCCGCGCCAACCCCAGCGATGACGACGTCATGACCCGCGCATACCGCCCGGGCGATCCCATGCGCCGGGTGCACTGGGCAGCCACCGCGCACCACGGCGCCATGATGGTGCGCCAGGAGGAATCCGTCACAACGCCGGAGGCCACTATCATCCTTGACCAACGGTTCGCGGCATTTTCCGGCGGGCACGGCTCCGGTTTCGGGGGCAATGCGGCCGTGGACGGCCACGAGATGATCACCAGCGGCACGTTCGAGTGGGCCGTGGTGGCCGCGATCTCCATCTGCACGCACCTGTCGGAGCGGAACTACGCCCTCCGCCTCCTGGACCCCCGTGGCGAACCCGCGTTCCTCCGCTCCCCGTCCGCACCGGAACCGGAAGCGGAAGAGTTCAGCGGAGTGTCCGGGCTCCAGTCGATCGCCGAAAGCCTCGCCGCCATCCAGCTGTCCGGTCCGCACCACGCTGCCCGGGACCACGGTGGCCAGGATGCCGGTCCGGCTGTTTTCGACGATCACCTGATGGACAAACTCTCCGCCCACCGGATGCGGGGGCCCCTTATTGCCGTGCTCGGCAGGATCTCTCCGAGTGAGGCCAGAGCCCTCGCTCCGGCGGCGGGTTACGGCGCGAATGCCTTCGCCATCATCGTTTCCGAGAGGCCCGCGGATTCCGAGGACTCTTTGGAGGCCCTCCGCCGGGGCGGCTGGCGGGCAGTGGCGGTGCCAACCTCGGTTCCGGTCCCGGACGCCTGGGCGCACTTCGACCAGGGTGGTGGTGCGCCGGCCACGGCAGCGGCAGACGTACGCCGCGGAGCGGGGGTGGGACGGTGACACTGGCACCGGAACGCAACGTGTCCCGCGGGCAGGCAGCCACAGGTGCCCCGGGCCGGGTTCCGGCACCGACGCGGGTCGGGCCGTACCCCTGGGCCATGGCCGGCGCCGTCGCCCTGTCTGTGGCCGGCGCCGCGATTTCCCTCAACGGTGTCCTGCGGGGTTGGGCCTGGTACTTGCCCATCTTGACCACGGTGGTGGTGGTCTGCCTGACCATCGCCACGCTCCGCGCGCTGCGGGCCCATCCTCTCGTGGTGGCTGCCGGCGGCTTTGCCTCCCTGATCGCGATTCTCACGCTGACGTTCTTCCGAAGCACGGGCATCGCCGGTTTCATCCCGTCCGGGGCAACCCTGGCTGAAGTGGACAGGTTCGTCCGCCGGGCGAGCGAGACGGTACTGGCGGAAAGTGCCCCGGTGGCTCCGAACGCCGGAATCGTTATGGTCAGCTGCGCAGCCCTGGGCCTGACAGTCATCCTCATCGATGCGCTGGCCGTGCCGCTTGGCATGCCGGCAACAACCGGACTGGGCCTCCTGGCCATCCTGGTAGTCCCCGCCACCGTGAAGCCCCAGAGCGTGGGGGTTTGGGGCTTCACTGCCACGGCGGCCGGGTACCTCCTGATCCTCGCGTGCAGCCAGTGGTTTGCACCGGATTCCCGCACTACGGCCGACAGCGGCCGGAATCCCGGCCAGTTCCGGCGGGCCATGCTGACCGGAACCGTGGCACTGGTGGCAACACTGGCGGTGCCGGCGGCCATCCCCGGATTCGACCACGGCACGTTTCCGCAGGGCTCCCGGCTGAACCCGTGGGGCGCCGGGACCGGCTTGAACCCCATGATTACCTTGGGAAACAGCCTGCGGGCACCGGCCGGAAGCGGGCGGATCACCTATGCCACCAACGCGGCCGGGCCGCTGTATCTGCGGTCCGTCACTGTTGACAATTTCGACGGCGAATCCTGGGGACCTGATGACCGCGACGCAGAGCGCCGCCCCGTGGCCGGACAGCTTGAGACGGGCCACGAGATCGTCGCCGAGGAGCAGCTCCGCCAGGTGACTGCCGTGGATACGGGCACGTTCACCAGCCCGTACCTGCCGTTGCCGTACGCGCCGGAAACAATCCGCGGGCTCAATGGCGCCTGGACATGGGACCCGGCCACCCTGGCCGTCAAGGGTTCCAACACCAACACGCGGACACAGCAATACCTTGTGGTGTCCACGGCGCCGAAGCTCACGGCCACCCTCCTTCAACAGTCGTCGCAGGCCGTGCAGGGAATCCCTGCCGACTTCACCAGGGTTCCCGGCAACGTCCCGGACATCGTCCGCAGCACGGCTGACACGGTGACAGCTTCGAGTGACACAGCCTTCGCCAAGGCCATGGCCATCCAGAAATACCTTCGCTCAGGGGAGTTCACCTACTCGCTCCAGTCACCTGTCCAGGGCGGCTACGACGGTAACGGGCTCTCGGTGCTGGCCGATTTCCTGACTCAGAAGAGCGGATACTGCATCCACTACTCGTCAGCGATGGCCGTGATGGCCAGGCTGGAAGGTATCCCCAGCCGGATCGCGGTTGGCTACGCGCCGGGCCGAAGCACTGGTTCCACGGTTTCAGTGGCCGGGCAAGGTGCGCTGCCGGAGTATGAGGTGGACGCCCGGGACGCTCACGCCTGGCCCGAGCTCTACTTCCAGGGATTGGGGTGGGTGCCCTTCGAACCCACGCCCTCGCGTGGTGTTATACCCGCGTACGCCACGGAAACCAGCACACCCGGCATCCCCGGTTCGCTGGGTAATAACGAGGACCTCCTTCCCGGTGCAACCGCCCCGACCCCCACACCAAGCGCCACGGCCGTGCCCCTCCCCGGTGCAGGTGGCGGCGCAGGGGACCTCGGGCAGCTGCTCCTGCCATGGCTGCTGGGGACGGCGGCCGCGCTGGGCCTCGTCCTACTGGCGGCCTCGCCGCGGCTGGTGAGGATGGGGCGGCGTGCCCGGCGGCTCCGCACCGAGGACCGGGCGCGGGAGGACGTGATTCCGCTGGCGTGGGCCGAAGTCCGTGATCTCGGAACCGACTACGGACTGCCACCGGGCGCCAGCGAAACAGCCCGGACGTATTCCGCACGGCTCCGCCATTCATCGCTGCTCGGCGAACATGGCGGCATGGACGACGCCGCGCACCAAGCCATCCGCAGCCTTACCTCCGACTTTGAACGCCGGCACTACGGCCCGCCTGTCCAGGACACAGCCGGCCGCGGCAGGACAGGGGCCATTGCCCCACGGATCGCGGCGGTGCAGAATTCCCTGCGTGCCAACGCCTCGCTCCCTCGACGCCTCCGTGCCGACTGGCTCCCGCCGTCGGTTCTGGGCCGGTGGGCCTGGCTCCTGGCTGCCCCGTTCAGAGGGCTCAACAGGCAGGCGCGCCGGACGGCAAAAGCCGCCGCACGCTCCTGGTCGAGGGCGCGCGGCGGCTTGTTCCGGCCGCGTGGTACCCAATAGCGGCTCGCCGCGTCGGCTACCTACTGTTGGTGGAGGAAGCGGCTGACCGGAGGATAATCCTGTCAGCCGAAGGACGATCCGTTCAGCCGGCGTAGGGGTCCGCGATGCCGATGTACTGGGTGTAGAGGTATTCTTCGATGCCTTCGAGGCCGCCTTCACGTCCCAGGCCGGACTGCTTGACGCCCCCGAACGGTGCGGCGGCATTGGAGATGACACCGGCGTTCAGGCCGAGCATGCCGGTCTCGAGCCGTTCGCCCATCCGGATGCCGCGGTTCAGGTCGCGCGTGAAGACGTACGCCACCAGACCGTACTCGGTGTTGTTGGCCAGGCGGACGGCTTCGTCCTCGGTGCCGAAGGTGATGATCGGGGCGACGGGGCCGAAGATTTCCTCGGACAGGATCCGGGTCCCTTCGGTGACGCCGGTGAGAATGGTGGGCGGGTAGAAGTAGCCCGGGCCCTCGGCCGGGGCGCCGCCCAAGACAGCCTTGGCGCCGGAGGCCACGGCATCGGACACCAGCTCATGAACCTTATCCCGGCTCTTGGCATCGATCAGCGGACCCACTTTGGACTCCGGTTCGGTGCCCCGGGCGGTGGTCATCTCACCCATTTTCGCGGCGAACTTCTGCGCGAATTCGTCGGCGACGGACTCGTGGACGATGAACCGGTTCGCCGCGGTGCAGGCCTCGCCCATGTTCCGCAGCTTCGCCAGCATGGCACCGGCGACGGCGGCGTCCAGGTCCGCGTCCTCGAACACCACAAACGGGGCGTTGCCACCGAGTTCCATGGAGGTCCGCAGGACGGTCTCGGACGCGTCGGCGAGCAGGCGCCGGCCCACCTCCGTCGAGCCCGTAAACGATAGTTTGCGCAGGCGCTGGTCCTTGATCAGCGGGCCGGTGGTGGCCCCTGCCGTGGACGTGGGGATGACGTTCAGGACTCCGGCCGGCAGGCCGGCCTCCTGCATGACTGCGGCGAACAGCTGCGAGGTCAGCGGCGTGAGGTTGGCCGACTTCAGCACCATGGTGCAGCCGGCCGCGACAGCAGGGGCGATCTTGCGCGTGGCCATGGCCAGCGGGAAGTTCCACGGCGTGATCAGCAGGCACGGACCCACCGGCTTCTTGGTGACCAGCAGGCGGGACTTGCCATCGGGCGAGACCGAGTAGCGGCCGAACGCACGGACGGCTTCCTCGGAGAACCAGCGCAGGAACTCGGCGCCATAGGTGACCTCGCCGCGGGCCTCGGCCAGCGGCTTGCCCATTTCCATGGTCATCAGTAGCGCGAAGTCCTCGGCACGTGCCGTAACCATCTCAAAGGCACGGCGGAGGATTTCGCCACGTTCCCGGGCCGGAACCTTCGCCCACGATTCCTGCGCTGCGGCGGCCGCGTCCAAAGCAGCCTTGCCGTCTTCGGCGCCGGCGTCAGCGATGCTGAGGAGCACCTTGCCCGTGGCGGGGTCCTCGACGTCGAACGTCTTGCCTGACGCCGCCGGGCGCCATTCGCCGTTGATCAGCAATCCGGTGGGAACAGAGGCCAGCAGTGCGATTTCGCGCTCCGCGGTAACAGCTGGCTGTGCGGTGACAGTCACGGTGACTCCCTCGTCAGTAAGGTTTGGTCCAGCCTTGACGCAGGGCCTGGGCGGCCTGCCGTATTTGGCTGATTTACTGTCACACTACTGCCGCGGCGGCCGGAGGGTCTACGCCTGGACGCACTGCTGAACAGAGATTTCGTTGTGCAGCTGCACAGCTGGCCTTTTCGTACGCTCAGCGTGCCGCGAGGACCGCCGAGTACAGCTCCCGCTTGCTGACGCGGACGTCCTCGGCTACGGCGGCCACGGCTTCCTTGAGCCGGATTCCCTGGGCCACCAGCTCGTTGACGGCCGCCACGTGGTCCTCGGGGGTGCCCGGCGCCTGCTCAGGGGCGCCGCCCAGCACCACGGCAATCTCGCCGCGGACCTCGTTGCCTTCGGCCCACAGCAACAGTTCCCCGACCGTCCCGCGGATGACTTCCTCGTAGGTCTTGGTCAGTTCCCGGCAGACGGCGATCCGCCGCTCGGCACCGAAACGCTCGCGCAGGGCCCTCAGCATCGATTCCAGCCGGTGCGGGGCCTCAAAAAACACCATGGTCCGGCGTTCGGCCGAAAGGTCCGCCAACCGCGACGCCCGTTCGCCGGCTTTCCGGGGCAGGAATCCCTCAAAACAGAAGCGGTCGGTGGGCAGACCGGACAGTGCCAGGGCGGTCAGTACTGCGGACGGGCCCGGGACGGCGGTCACGGTGAGTCCGGCTGCCACAGCGCCTTCCACCAGCCTGAACCCCGGGTCCGAGACCGAAGGCATGCCGGCGTCTGTGACCATGACCATGGTCTTGCCGGACCGGACGTGCTCCAGCAGTTCCGCGGTCTTGGTGGCCTCGTTGTGCTCGTGGTAGCTGATGACCCGCCCGGCGACGGTGACTCCGAGGCTTTGGACAAGGCGGTGCAGGCGCCTGGTGTCTTCGGCGGCCACGATGTCCGCCGTCCCCAGGAGCTCGATCAGGCGGGCCGACGCGTCTCCCATATTCCCGATGGGCGTTGCCGCCAGTACGATCCGGCCCGGCCCCGTGGCGACCGGTGCCGCCGCAGCCGGGTCCGCTGCCAGGTGGACCTCCGTCTCTGGCTCCTCCCCGGCGGCAAGGGAAGATTCTGCGGGGCGGGAATCGGCGAAGGTGCTGGGGTTAGGGTCCACTCCCCCAGCGTACTGCTGGCCGGCGGCCCAAGCTGCAAAAGGTAGCATGGGGCTCGTGACGCAGACCTCCATGCGGCCTGCCGAGGCCGGCCAGACCATCCCGCCGGCACGAGGCCCGTGGATCGCCCGTCCGGCGGAGGCCTTCTCTGCCACAGCCCTCCGCGAGCGCCTGATCGGCAGCACGCGCAGCTGGCGGGATTACCCGCCGTCGCTGCGTCTCTGGTTCTGGTTGGTGCCCGCCCTGACCTCCGTGATCGGCGGCGTCCTCCGCTTTGTCCGGCTGGACACGCCGCACAGCCTGGTCTTCGATGAAACGTATTACGTCAAGGACGCCTACTCCTACGTGGTCAGCGGCTACGAACGGGGCTGGCCGGACAAGGCCAACGACTCCTTCAACGCAGGCAACCCGGCCATCCTCCTGGACACTCCCGAGTACGTGGTCCATCCGCCCGTGGGCAAGTGGATGATCGCCGGCGGCATGTGGCTCTTCGGGGCCGATAATCCGTTCGGCTGGCGGTTCGCGGCCGCACTGACCGGAACCCTGTCCATCCTGCTGCTCACACTGATTGCACTGAAACTGTTCCGCTCAGTGCCGCTGGCTGCCGCCGCGGGCCTGCTGCTCGCCGTCGACGGCCACCACCTGGTGATGTCGCGGACATCACTCCTGGATATCTTCCTGATGTTCTGGCTCCTGGCGGCCTTCGGAGCTTTGCTGCTGGACCGCGATGACGGACGACGGCGGCTGGCCGCACGGCTCGGACGGCTCGCGGCCGCGTCCCGGAACGCTCGGCCCGCAGCCAGCCAACTGCTGGCGGGACCGTGGCTGGGGATCCGCTGGTGGCGTCTCGCCGCGGGCGTGTGCATGGGACTCGCCATAGGCACCAAATGGTCGGGCCTGTTTTTCCTCGCCGGCTTCGGCGTGCTGACGGTCCTGTGGGACCTCAATGCACGGCGCGTCGCGGGAATCCGCGGCTGGGTCAGCGGCGGAATCATCAAGGATGGCCTGCCTGCGTTTGCCAGCATGGTTCCGGTTGCCGCGGTGGTCTACACCGCCACGTGGACGGGCTGGTTCCGTTCCGAGGGCGCCTACTTCCGGAGGTGGGCGCAGAGCAACCCCTCAGCGGAGTGGGGCTGGCTGCCGGACCCCCTGCGTTCGCTGGCGCACTACCATCTGGAGGCCTACAAGTTCCATCAGGGACTGGGCTCCGAACACCCTTACGAGGCAAGCGCCTGGAGCTGGCTGGTGATGGGCCGGCCGACGTCGTTCTTCTACCAGAAGCCGGAGCAGGGCGTCCCGGGATGCGACGTGCCCAACTGCGCCTCAGCCATTCTCTCGGTGGGGAACCCGATGATCTGGTGGGGAGCGGCCATCTCGCTGGTGGTCCTGCTGTTCTGGTGGGCCGGGCGCCGGGACTGGCGCGCAGGGGCGATCCTTGCGGGCGTGGGCACCGGCTACCTGCCGTGGTTCCTGTACCCGGAGCGGACCATGTTTTTCTTTTACGCCGTCTCCTTTGAGCCCTTCCTGGTGCTCGCGCTGGTGTATTGCCTGGGCCTCGTCCTGGGCCGTGACACCGACCCGCTCTGGCGCCGGCGGTCCGGTGTCTACTTGGTGGCCCTCTTCGTCGCCGGGGCAGTCCTGTTGTCCGCATTTTTCTACCCGGTGTGGACGGCGGAGACCATCCCCTACCAGGAATGGCGCTTCCGGATGTGGATGCCGTCCTGGATCTAAGGCAGGATTGCATGAAACCCTGACCAGCCGCGAACTGCGTTGAGCAGCGGAACGGAGACGCCCCCGTGCGAGAAGCAAGCACAAAACTCCTGGTGGAGCTGGAGCCGCGCAGCAATGTCACGGATCTCCTGCGACAGCGGGAGGCCGCCAACCCTGCCCACGCCCTCTACGCGCGCAAAGGCCCCAACGGCTGGACCGACGTTCCGGCGCAAAAATTCCTGCACGATGTCTGTGCCCTCGCCAAAGGACTGATCGCCGGCGGCCTGGAGCCGGGCGACACCGTGGCCGTCATGTCCGCCACCCGCTATGAGTGGGCCCTGGTGGACTTCGCCATCTGGTTTGCCGGCGGCGTGAGCGTCCCCATTGACGAGACCTCGACCCCCGGCCAGGTGGAGTGGATCCTGCACGACGCCGGCGCGCGCCGCGTGTTCGCGCAGGACCGCGGCAAGGTGTCGCTTATTGCGGGGATCCTGGAGTCTTCCACCCTGCTCAAGGACCGGCTGGTCACCGTGGTGAGGATGGATGACGACGGCGAGGCCCCGAACCTCGCCAGTCTTTCGGCTGCCGGAATGGGCGTCACGGACGCCGAGCTGGAACGCCACCGCTCCGCTGCGGGCCTGGACGACGTCGCGTCCCTGGCCTACACGTCCGGCACCACCGGCCGGCCCAAAGGCTGCGTGATCACGCACGGCAACTTTGCGCTCGTGGCCGTCAACGTCGTCGCCTTTCTCCCGGAGATCCTCAAGGGGCAGAATGCGCGCACCCTGATGTTCCTGCCGCTGGCCAATGTGCTCGCCCACGCTGCCCAGGTGGCGTGCCTCCATGCGGGCGCCACCCTGGGACACGTCAGCCGTCCTGCTGATCTGCGGGCGGATCTGGACACGTTCAAACCCACGTTCCTCCTGGCGGTGCCCCGGATCTTCGAGAAGGTCCGGGCGGACGCCGCGCACCAGGCTGCCGGGTCCAGGAAAGCGGGGATCTTCAGGGCTGCGTCAGCCGCCGCCATCCGTTTCTCCATGGCACAGGACACAGTGGCCCGCGGCGGGGGCAGCGGACCCGGGCTGGCGTTGCGGGCGCGGCACGCCGTCTTTGACCGGCTGGTGTACCCGAAGCTCCGCCAGCTCCTTGGCGGCCGGGTCCGTTACGCGGTATCGGCGGCCGGCCCCGTGGCACCGGAGGACGCGCACTTCTTCCGCGGCGCCGGGATCCCGGTCCTTGAGGGCTACGGGCTGAGCGAGACAACCGCCCCCTGTACGGCCAACACACCCGCCCGGACCAGGGTGGGCAGCGTGGGCGTCCCCCTGCCGGGCACCACCATCCGCGTGGCCGAGGACGGCGAAGTGCTGGTCAAGGGGATCGGTGTCTTCAAGGGTTACCACGCCAACGAAGCGGCCACCGCCGAGACCTTTGTGGACGGGTTCTTCCGTACCGGGGACCTCGGCGAGCTGGACCCTCAGGGCTTCCTGACCATCACCGGCCGCAAGAAGCAACCCGCCAAAATAAACGGCTGAGCACGTGCAGTTGCTTGGGGCTACGCCTCAGCGGCCATCGGTTCATCCTTGGCCAGGCCGCGACGGCGGCGGGTGGGCCAAGTGAGGATGAGCGTCACCAGGGACGCCAGGAGGACCAGCGCGGCGATGACAATACCGGCATCGATCCAGAACTGGCCCGGAAACAGCCTGATCAGGGTGTCTTCAAGGGCAAACGTCCAGGAACCGCTGGCGAAGAAGATCCGGTGGAATTCGGTGAAGAACTGCTGCCAGCCGAGCACGGCCAATGCGCCAAGGCCCAGGATGATCGCCAGCGCAACAATGGATCCCGCGAAGAGTCCGCGGCGCACACCGCCGGTGCTGCGGCGGCGCAGGTAGGCGATGGCCACGAGGCTGAGGACGATCAGGAGTGCTCCCCCGCCAAACGCGGAAAGGATGACAACTTTTACGTCGGCCATATGGCTGACTTCGCCGTCCTTGAAAAGGTCCCCGCCGCTGCGATTGACCAGATCACCCAGGTACCGCGGCCCCGCCCAGTTGCTGAGGTAGTCAACCGCGTAGGAACCGTACGTCATCCGGTCGTCGGTGCTGAACCCGTACCCGTCGCCCGGGAACCCTGGCCTGTTGTACTCGGCCCACAGGAACAGCGGGCTGGTGACCGCGCGGACGGCCAGCACCAGCAGGATCACCGGGTAGAAAAGGGCCAGCAGGACTTGCCAGATGCGGGGGGCCACGGGCTTGGCGTTGGCTGCGCTTTCGCGCTCCGCGTTCCGGCGCTCCACTTCCTCCTGCGGCGGACGGACCTGCAGCGCTGACGTGGGCAGCGGCTCGCTGAAGTGGGCACCGTTTCGGGTGGCGCCCTGGGCGGACGGATCTTTGCGGAGCGACTCTTCTACGGAAGGTACCGCGGCGGGAGGTTCGACGGCGGCCTCCGCGGCTTTGCGGCCGGCGCGGCTTTCGGGCTGGGTGACACCGCCCTGCCCGGCACCGGTGCTATGTGCTGGGGACACGTCGGGAGTGCTGGAGCCGGAGTCTGTCAGCCAGGCAAAAGCAGGCTCTTCCGAGTCCGACGAAGTATCCAGGTCCGGATCCGGCTGCGGCTCCGTGCGTTTGGCAGGGGTCGGCGAATTGTCGTTCACAGCAGCGTCACTTCCGTTGGGTTCCACGCCGCCGGCTCTGATCCGGGCAGCGCCGTGTATCTGATGTCGAGCCTACCGCCCGCTCCTACACGAGGGCGAGGAGCCACCCCGTCGCTCCCGGATTCATGCGGCGATTTCGCTGTATCCAGCGTCTCCGGCCGCCAAGTCGCCGCGTTCACCGGCGTCATAGGCCCGCCGTCCCCATACCAGGACGTAGCCCCAGTAGGCAGCCAGCACCGCCAGGCCGATGCCGATCTTGGCCCATACCGGAAGCGGACTGGGCGTGACAAAACCTTCCACTAATCCGGAAACGAACAGCACCAGCACCAACCCCAGGGCCACGGTGATCAGCGACCTGCCTTCGTCTGCCACTGCCCGTCCCCGCGTCCGTGGTCCCGGGGACACCATGGCCCAGAAGATCCTCAAGCCCGCCGCGCAGGCAATAAAAACAGCCGTCAGTTCCATCAGGCCATGCGGCAGGATGTAGCTGTAAAAGACATCCTGCCGGCCCACGGCGGCGAAAACTCCGGCCGCGATCCCGACGCCCTGGGCGTTCGTGAACAGGATCATGGGTACCCAGAAGCCGGTGATGCCCAGGGCCACCGCCTGCGCGCTGATCCAGGCATTGTTGGTCCAGACGGCCCCCGCAAACGAGGCCGCAGGATTTTCCGAATAGTAGCCAATGAAGTCTTTCTCGACGTACTGCCGGACCGCAGCCTCGGAGGCAACGGACCGCAGGGCCTCGGGGGACGTCCCGATCCAGAGCGCGTAGGCGCCGGCAACCAGGATAAAGGCGGCGCCGCAGGCCACCGTCAGCCACCGCAGGCGGTACAAAGCCGCCGGCAGGGCGGCCACGAAGAACCGGGCCAGGTCCGCCGTCACGTTGGACCGTGCGCCTGTGAAACGGGTCCGGGCCTGGGCCAGGGTGACGGACAAGGACGCCGACAGGCCGCTCTCCGGGGCAATCGACCGGATCAAGGAAAGGTGGGCCGACGTCGACTGGTAAAGGCGCAGCAGTTCATCGGCCTCTTCGCCGCTGAGGCGCCGCTTATGGGCGAGCTGGTGCAGCCTTGACCACTTGTCCCCGTTGGCGGCGGAGAAGGCATCCATATCCACGGCAACAGCCTAGCCGCCATAGACTGTGAAGGTCCGCAGGATGGCTGGCCAGGGATTGGGGTATCCGCTTGAGCTCGATAATCACCGGCGAGGCCGTTGTCCTGGAACTGCGCCCCGCATCCTTCGCCGCCCGTGCCCTTGGCCTGCTGCTGGATGTCCTGTTCAACATCATCCTGCTGGTCCTGATCCTGCTGGGCGTCGCAGCCGCCGGCCAGGACCTTGACGAGGCAGCAATGCGGGCCCTGACGCTGGTGAGCGTGGTCTTCTGCTTCGTGATTGTCCCGGTGGCCGTGGAGACCCTCACCCGGGGGCTCTCGCTCGGAAAACTGGCGACCGGCCTGCGTGTGGTCAGGGATGACGGCGGCGCCATCCGGTTCCGCCACGCCGTGATCCGGGGGCTAACTGGATTCCTGGAAATTTACCTCACCTTGGGTGGCCTCGCCATCGGCGTCGCCCTCTTCAACAGCCGCTCCAAGCGGCTGGGTGACATCCTTGCCGGCACGTATGCGCTGCGCCGGCGCGTGCCGGCAGAGGTACCGGTCCTCGTCTTTGTTCCCCCACAGCTTCAGGGCTGGGCCACAGCTGCGGACATCGGCCGGATCCCGGATGCGACCGCACGGCAGGCCGCCCAATTCATCCGGCAGGCCGGACGCATGTCACCGCTGTCCGCCGCCGGAATGGCAGCGTCGATCGCCACGGAACTGGCCGGGCATGTGGCCCCTCCGCCGCCCCCGGGAACCAGCCCGGACCAGTACCTGGCGGCCGTCACCGCCGAACGCCGTCACCGTGAACTCGCGCGGCTGCAGCAGGCCCGGCGCCGGAACTCGGCCACGGCGGAGCGGTTGGAACGCCTGCCGTTCGGGCCATAGGCCTGAACCTCGTCTTGGACCTGGTCCTGGGCCAAACGGTTCCTAGTTGTTGTACTCCGCCCAGGGGATGTTCCAGTCGCCATAGCCGTCGTCGACGGCGGCGTAGTCGCCCTCGGTGTTGATGATCTGAACCACATCGCCGGTGGTCATGTTGTCAAAAACCCAGGCGGCGCCGTCGGGAGCGAACCCAATGCAGCCGTGCGAGACGTTCGTGTTGCCGATGAAGGGGTAGGCGGACTCCAGCGCCTGGTGGATGTAGGCGCCGCTCAGGGTGAGGCGGATGGCATACTCCACGTCCACTTCGCCGTAGTAGGCCGGATCGCCGGGCTTGAGTCCTATGCTGGCCGCCCGGAAGTGGTCATAGCGGTTCTTTTCCATCAGGACCGCGTAGCCGCGCGCTGACGGGAAACGCTGATCGCCCATGCTGACCGGGAGGGTTTTCACTACCTGGTCATTAACGCTGAGCGTGAAAGTGTGTGCGGCGGCATCGGCGATAGCCACCCGCTTGTCACCGAAATTCACGGTGACCTTTTTGTTGAAGTTGGCGATCTGGCCGTTGCCGAGGTCCACGCCGAAAAGCTGCATGTCCATGGTGACTGTGGAGTTCGCCGCCCAGAAGGCTTCCGGGCGGTACCGGACCATGGTGTCGCTGAACCAGTGGAAGGCCCCGGCCTGCCCTGCGCTGGAGGTGATTTTGATGGCCTTCTCCACGGCATCCCGGTTGACCACCGGTTCGCTGAAGATGACCTGCAGCGGCTGGCCCACGCCAACCTTCATCCCATCCAGCGGGTAGATGGCAGCATCCGCCTCGTGCGTGCTCGAAACCGTACTGAACGAGTTTGTGGTGCTGGTATCCCGTCCCGCCCCGTCAGTGACCACATACGTGTAGCTATACTCGGTGTTGAATTTCAGCGGGTCTGTCGCTGTCCAGCTGCTGCCGTCCCCGGCAAAGGTGCCGTGGACTACTTCGCCGGCGGTGCTGGTCAGCGTGACGCTCTCGATCCTGCCGTTGCCCACCTTGAGCGACACCGGCATTGCCGGGTTCACCTGCTTTGCGGCGTTGGCCGGCGTGACGTCCACCTTAACCGGGGCCACCACGGGCGATGCTATGCCCGGTGCGGACCGGACTGCGGAGCTGGCTTCGGACTCCAGGCCACCGCGCGCAAAACCCGGCGCGACGGCGGCGAAGACGCCGCCCGTTGCGGCAAGGACACACACGGCTGCCACCAAGAGAATTTTCTTGGCGGTCCCCCGCCGGCGTGGCTTAACAACAGGTTCCATAGTCCGATCTTAATCCTTGGACATAACAGCCCCGGGCGCGGTCTGCACCCGGGGCATCACACGTCAGTAACGATAGTGCTCGGGCTTGTACGGTCCGGCGATGTCCAGGTCCAGGTAGTCGGCCTGTTCCTTGGAGAGTTCCGTAAGCTCCACGTCGAGGGCGTCGAGGTGCAGGCGGGCAACCTTTTCGTCCAGGATCTTGGGCAGGACATAGACCTGGTTGCTGTATTCGCGTTCGCCTTCGGGCTGGTCCCGCTTGGTCCACAGCTCGATCTGGGCGATGGTCTGGTTGGCGAAGGAGTTGCTCATCACAAAGGACGGGTGGCCGGTGGCGTTGCCCAGATTCAACAGGCGTCCCTCGGACAGGACGATGATGGAACGCTCTTCGGCGGTCCCGGCGTCGAGCACCCACTCATGGACCTGCGGCTTAATCTCCACCTTCTTGATGCCGGGGATCCGCGCCAGACCGGCCATGTCGATCTCGTTGTCGAAGTGGCCGATGTTGCCCACGATGGCTTTGTCACGCATGCCGGCCATGTGTTCGGCCAGGATGACGTCCTTGTTCCCGGTGGTGGTGATGAAGATGTGGCCTTGGCTCAGCACCGACTCCAGCTTGGCCACCTGGTAGCCGTCCATGGCTGCCTGGAGGGCACAGATGGGGTCGATCTCTGTGACGATGACGCGGGAACCCTGGCCGCGGAATGCCTCTGCAGCTCCCTTGCCGACGTCGCCATAACCGCAGACGACGGCCACCTTGCCGCCCATCAGGACGTCGGTGGCGCGGTTGATGCCGTCAGGCAGCGAGTGGCGGATGCCGTACTTGTTGTCGAACTTGCTCTTGGTGACCGAGTCGTTGACGTTGATGGCCGGGAACAGCAGCTTGCCCTGTTCAGCCAGCTGGTAGAGGCGGTGCACGCCGGTGGTGGTTTCCTCGGTGACGCCGCGCAGGCTGGCCCCGATCCGGGTCCACCGCTGCGGGTCTTCCTGCAGCGAGGCGCGAAGCACGTCCAGGAAGATCCGGCCTTCCTCCGACTCGTCTTCGCCCGCCGCCGGAACAGCGCCGGCAGCTTCGAACTCAACGCCCTTGTGGACCAGCATGGTGGCGTCGCCGCCGTCGTCCAGGATCATGTTAGGGCCGAGCTCCGGATCGGTGTCCGCGCCGGGCCAGGCCAGGATCTGCTGTGCAGTCCACCAGTATTCCTCCAGCGTCTCGCCCTTCCAGGCGAACACCGGCACACCCTGTGGGTCCTCGACCGTTCCCGTGCCCACCACAACGGCTGCGGCGGCATCGTCCTGGGTGGAGAAGATGTTGCATGAGGCCCAGCGGACCTCGGCACCGAGGGCAGTGAGGGTTTCGATCAGGACGGCAGTCTGGACCGTCATGTGAAGGGATCCGGCGATCCGGGCGCCCTTCAGCGGCTGGGTGGGTCCGAACTCCTTGCGGAGTGACATCAGGCCTGGCATCTCGTGCTCGGCCAGGCGGATCTGGTGGCGGCCGGCTTCGGCCAGCGAGATGTCGGCTACCTTGTAATCAAATGTCATGGGGTTCCTTTGCTTTTGTCCGATGGCGGCGACGGCGTTGAAGCCTCTGCGCGAAAGTCGATCGCTGGTGGTGGTGCGGGTTGTCCAGGCGTTGCCTAGGCAGTAGCTGCGGTTTTGTCCGTGGCGGGGCTTGGGTCCGTGGCCGGCCGGACGGCGGGATCGTGCTGGTCCGAGCCGGCAGCCGTGGCGGCCTGGAGAAGTTCCGGCGGCAGCAGCAGCGGGATACCGTCCTCGATCGGGTATCGCAGCTTCACGCCCGAATCTCCCGCCGCCGTCGACACAAGCTCTTCGCCTTCCTGGACCAGGGGCGATCCGGTCACGGGACAGCGGAGGACGGACAACAGTTCAGGACTGATCTTTGGCATGATTGGTGCTCCCGACAGGGGCGCGTTCGCGCCGTTGGCTGACTGATTAGCAGGTTCCAGCCTACCGCCAGATCCGCCTCAGGAAGGTTCGCGCAGGACGCGCAGATGCCCCCGGCGGACGCCTTCGGTGCCGGCCGGGGCCTCCAGCGCTGAATGCGAGCCACGCTGACCCGGCGTGGTCTGTGACTTGGGCGGCTGGGCCGCTGCTTCGCGGACCGCGTTGGCGAGGGCCAGGAGGTCGTCCGGTCCGGGCTGCTGCGGGCTTGTGGGCATCGCCAGGCGAAGCACTTCCCAGCCGCGGGGCACGGTCAGTGACCCGGCGTGCTGCTCGCACAAATCGTAACAATGCGGCTCGGCGTAGGTGGCAAGCGGACCCAGGACGGCGGTGGAGTCGGCATAGACGTACGTCAAAGTTGCCACCGCCGACTGACGGCAGGCTGACCTTGAACATTGACGGATAGCTCCCACGACATCACAGACTACTCCGTATCCCAACTTGTTCGGAGTATTTGCCGAATCGGCCGCCGCGCCCTGGCACGCAAACCGCGGTTATGTCGCGTAATTCTGCGCCCGGGTTTACAGTCAAGGTATGCAGTCATCGAACCATGATTCAGCTTTTTCGGTCCGTTTGGCTGACCCGGATGACCGCGCCGCAGAAACGGGTTCGGGTTCGCCCGGCCGCAGCTTTGCGATGCGCCGCCGGAACCGCCACGGTCGCGGCCTGCGCGGGGAGCTGGTGTTGCCAACGCACCCCGGCTACAGGACACGGTCGGACCGCTTTGACGACATGGTGCTGGATTCCGCGCAGCGGCTCCACGACATCTGGGGCAAAACGCTCGACGGCGTCCGGTTTGCCGTCGACGAAATACCCCCGCAGCTGGAGCAACTGGTGGCCGACGCCGCCCCGCCTCCCATGGGCGCCTACACCCCCGCCACGGCAGAGGAAGGCCCGGTGATCACCCTGTACCGCCGGGTGGTTGAGCAGGGTTGCGCCAGCCGGGAGGAACTCCAGGACCTGGTGCACGACGTCGTGGTGGAACACACCGCCGAAATGCTCGGCGTAGCGCCGGAAACCCTGGATCCGGTCTACCGCCGCCGGTACTGACGCCGCCGGTGCTTTCCTGTCAGTATCCCAGCGAGACCGGCACCTTTTCCTGCCCTGAAGCCGCCGGAGTGAAGGCCACCGTGGAGATGTCGTCCCGGCCGTCCTGCTGCAGGAGCAGCGCGCCGTAGGCCGCGTCACCTGACGCGGAGACAACGTACGCCACCACTTCCGACTCGTCCACCTTCTCGGGGACCTTGATGGACGTTGTAGTGCCGCCGGCGACGTCGGCAGTGGCGGCCGCGCGGATCTTGCCGTCCGCGGTGATGGCAGCGTAGGAGACCGTGGCCCGGTTCTCGAGGACGCCGAACACGAGGGTTCGGTCACCGCCCTGGGGCACGGGCACCACATGCTGGCTTCCCAGCCGGACGCCGGAGGCAGCCCAAGCGATGTCCGAGGCCTTGTCGTTCGTGACGCCCCGGGTGATGCGGGTTGCGGCCACAAATGACACGTCCGAACTGGTGGACACCGTGTAGTGGCCGGCGGGGACGCCAGCCAGGGAAATCTCGGTGACGGCCCCGGCTTTTGCCGTGACAACGCCGCCGCCGGGGAGGGCCTTCTGGCCGTCCCGGCCGAAGAGCTTGACCTCCACTACGGCGTCCGACGGTCCCGGAACCGTGATGGCCAGCGCGGGGCCGGCGTCGTTGAAGCCGCTGTTTCCCGTGAAGGCGGAGATCGCGCCGGCGTCTTGGATGTCCACTCCGGTCATGACCTGCCGTGCGGCAGGTGCGGCGCCCGGAGCAATGAAGTCGACGCCGCCGGGCGTCAGTCCCCTCAGGACACTCTGCTGGATGGCCGCGGCCACCGGACCGCCGGCGCTCCGGACATGGACCGTGAGCTGGGCTTCACCAGGGGCCAGGCCAGCCAGGACGATTGAGCGGGTACCTCCCGGCGCGACCAGCAGCCCCCTGCTGCCCGGGGCCTGGATCTGGCCCTTGTTGCCGAAGAGCTCCAGGCTGACGGTGGCAGGTGTGCTTGAGGCGTTGCTGAGGACAAGAACGGAGGTGCGGCCCACGGTGGTGCTGGCACCGGACAGCCAGAGGTCGTTGGCGGGCGGCTGGCAATTGGCCGCCGCCGAGCCCTGCAGGTCACCGTCCGTGGCAGTGAATCTCATAAGCCCGGCGGCTGAGGGCTTCTGGCCTGCCTGGGCGTCGGCGCTCAGGAAGCTGGCATCATCCACGCTGTGCCCGGCGACGACGCCGGCGGTCAGGTCCTGGGGACCTGTCCCCTGGCCGGGCTGGCTGCCGTCCTTGGCGATCTCGACGGCGGGCGTCCCGTCAAGGGCGGCGAGCCTGCTGCCGGGGAGGACACCGCCGGGGGCGCTCAGGACGGCGCCCGTGACAGCGCTCTTGGCGGTCGCGGATTCGGGGCTGAACTGGGGGTCGGTGCCCGCCTCCGTTCCTTCGAGCAGGCGGGCCGGGCCAGGACATACCCCCGTGCTGGCGCCTGCGGGAACTGCAGCCAGCACGGCCGGGATGGTGCGGCTCCCCGCCGGCTGCGGAGCGACCGACGAGGCTGCGAGTCCCGCGCCGGCTGCGGCCACAATCGCCACGGCCGAGACCAGGCCTGCCAGCATCTGCTTGCGAGGGGTCCTGCGGGCTGCGTCCTTATGCATTCTGGTGTTCCTTACGCAAAGATCCCTCGTCCCTCGAGAGCCCTGTGTTGGGCCGGCGCGCGGGCATGGGAATGGCGAGCATGACAGTGAGTCCTATCACCGTGATCTGTGCGATTCCGGACCAAAGGGCCCAAGGGGTGTCGTAGCGGATGGTCAACTGGCCGGCGGTGGCAGGCAAGGTAAAGGCCTGGGCCGAGCCGGATGTTGTGGCAGTGAGCTTTCGCCCGTCGAACCAGGCGCTCCATCCCGGGTCCGCCCGTTCGGCGAGCACCACCAGCCGCCCTTCCGGTCCCGCGGCCACGGGGGTGTCGACGTCGTCGTACTTGGAGGGCACCAGCGCCACGGTGGCTCCGGTGCCGTCCACGATCCTGACGCGATGGGCGACGTCGGCGGGCTGCAGTACCGGCTGGTTCAGCGGCGTTATCCGCCAGAGCCAGCCGACATCCGTCTGGCCGACGGCAACGAGCCCCGGAACTGCGTCCATCCTGCTGGCCGTGAGCTGGGCGGCGGTGTCTGCCGAGCGCAGCACCACGAATCCGGCACCAAGGCGCTCGAGCTCGGGACGGGGGTCCACGCCTTGGCCAGCCACCAGCGTGGCCACCACGCTGCGGATGGACGCCGTGATGTCGTCGTCCTCCCTGACCGTCTCCTGGCCGGGCGCGCCGAGGATGTTCCTGGCGGCGGCAATCGTTGACAAGCTGTCCAGGGTGGTCCCGGCACCGCGCATCAGTGCCGCGTCATAGGCGCCGTTTTCCTGGGTGCTGATGAGCAGCGTGCGTGTCTGCTCCGGCCCGGTGCCACGGTCTATGGCGGTGGCGGGAAGCGTCCGGGCGCTGCCTGGCTGCACCAGCCGTGGCGTTCCCAGCGCGGGCCCTGCCGGCACGTCGGCCGGGAGGGCAACGGCTGAGGAACGTAGCAGGTTCTGCGCCGACCACACCGCCATGCCGGCCAGCGGACCGGCCAGCAGCACCACCATGGCCAGGGCCGTCGCGGAGCGAAGGGCCACGTTGCGCCGAATACTCGGCGAGGCTGCCCGGTCCGCGGCATAAAGCAAGCGCTCGGCACCGATCAGGGCGGCTCCGAGCAGGGCGAACCCTGCGGCGGAGACGGCTGGACCGGTGAACGGTGTCACGAGGGTGTTGGCAGTTGCGCCCGTGGCAACGTGCCCTGCGAGCCAGCCACCGGCGAAGATCACCAGAGCCGCCACCCAGAGAACACGTGCTGTCCTGCTGCGCTTACCCGGGAGGAACAGGGCGGCAACGGCAAGCAGCAGGACGGGAACGGCCAGCAGCAGTGCCAGCACGAGTGCCCATGGGATCGCCTGGCCGCTGAAGAACGGAAGGCCGTACAGGCCACCTTCGGCGGAGAACAGCAGCGGCTGGCCCAGGAACTGCTGCCACAGCGGGGCTGCCTCGAATCCCAGCGGAACACCCGGGTCTGCCAGCAATGCCCGCGGCCGGTCGATAACGGACAGCCCGAAGGGAAGAAAGAGCGCGGCGCTGGGCAAAAGAGCCCACCACACGGTGCGGCCACGACGGCCAAGCATCAGCCCGCAGAGCACAATAACCACAACGGCCGGGGCCAGCAGTGAAGGCGCCGACGCGGTCACAACACCCAGCGTCAACCCTGCGGCGGCGGCGGCAGTCCAGGACGGCATTCCGTTGATCCCAGGCCGTGCGGGTGGTTTTTCGGTGAAACGCCGGTCATCTGGGGAAGGGACAATGAACCGTCCGTGGCCCACAGCGGACCCGGTGGCGCGCAGGAGTGCCAGGACGAGCAGCGGGATCATGATGTGGGCCACCAAGGCACCGGCCCGGCCCTGGTTCAGTGCTATCTGCAAGGCGGGAGCGGCCGCCCAGAAGAGTGCGGCAACGAGGCGGAAGCGGCGCCGGATGGTCAGGCCCCCGGCCGCAAACCACGCGGTCAGGCCGGAAAGCGGGGCGGCGAGCAGCAGGAGCCAGGCCATGGCCGCGTTGGCGTCTCCCCCGCCGAGCAGGCCAAGGATCCACAGCACATAGCCGAAGGGGTCGCCCTTGCCCGGAAGGCCTGCCCCCAGGCTGATCCACCAGCTGGAGGCGTGGTGCCAGATTTCGCCAAGGGTGGAGGACACCGGAATGAGGCCTCCACCGGAAACAGCGTCGGCCCGGAACAGCCCGGTGAGCGCCGTGAGGGAAGCCGCGGACGCGATGATGATTGCGGCGATGGCGCCGGCCCCCACCCAACCCCGTTCGGTGGTGGTCATGGCAGCGAAGTCATCTGATGAGTCCCCTGTGGGCTGGTCCGCCAGGGGGTCATGGACCAGGCCATCAGCCGTGGAGTTGTCGGCGCCCAGGGCTTCCATCAGGGAGCGTCGGTGGTTCCAGACTTCACGCCGGGGTGTCTGCAGCTTCTTGATGACGGACCGCCGGATCCGCCGGCTGTTTGCCGCGGTCCGGCGGGCCTTTGCCACGGCACCGGGCCGGGCCAGGGCAGCGAATGTGGCCACAAGCTGGGAGAAACCGTGCCCGGGATCCTTGACCGCAATGCTGAGCACGAGTTTGAAAATGCTGCCAAGCAGCGCACCGACCGCATGGACAGGCACCTTCCACAGCGGGGCGTGCTTGAGGCGCAGATGGACCTGGGCTTTTCGCGCCGCGGAAGCGTTTCCCTGGGCATGCGGCCGGTGGGCTACGTGGAACATCCGTGCAGTGGGAACCACCACCACACGGTGCCCGGCGAGGCGGTTGCGCCAGCAGAAGTCGACGTCGTCGCCGGTGCCCGGCAGTGCGGGGTCGAAGCCGTTCAGGAGTTCCCAGATATCACGGCGGACCAGCATGCCGGCCGAGTTCACCGCAAACGCGTCCGTGCGGCCGTTGTACTGGCCCTGGTCCAGTTCGTCGGCATCGATCAGGGTAAGCCGCTCGGCCCAGCGGCTGGTGGAGAGTCCGACGTCGATCAGCCGGCGTTCCGAGTGCCAGTCCAGTTGCTTGCAGCCGGCCACGGTCACGGATGGTGCGCGCTCCACGGCACTGAGGAGTTCGGCCAGCGCCTCCGGGGCCGGTGCCGCATCGTCGTGCAGCAGCCAGACCCACTCTGTGGCGGCGCGCTGGGACTGGCCGTCCCAGGGCGCGTGTTTGTTGAGCCCGGCGCGCACGGCGCCGCCCATGCCGCTCTTGCCGGGCGGAAAGGTGCTCACATTGGTTGCGCCGAACGCCCGTTCCAGGAGGACGGCGGAGTCGTCGCGGGATCCGGTGTCCACTCCGATGAGGGAGTCCGCGGGCCGGGTCTGGTCCGCGAGGGCAGCCAGGGTTCTGGGCAGATAGGCACTGCCGTTGTGGGACACCACAACGGCAGTGACATGTACTTCCTGAAGAATTAGATTGCTCGCTTCCTTAGCCGCCGGCGCTCACGCTCGGAAAGGCCACCCCAAATGCCAAACCGTTCGTCGTTTGCCAGCGCATATTCCAGGCACTGCGACCGCACATTGCATGCACCGCAGACTTTCTTGGCGTCGCGCGTGGATCCGCCCTTCTCCGGGAAGAAGGCTTCCGGATCCGTTTGCGCGCACAATGCATCAGTCTGCCAGCCGAGTTCACCTTCGTCGTCGAAGTCCTGCCTGAACGGCAGTCCGATCCACACCGGCTGAGAACTTGTTCCCTGTGCCGGGGTGCGCAGTTCCATGGGCGGATCCAGGTCGTCATCGTCCTGGTCGTGTCCGCCGTCAAGGAGTGCTTCGTGCGCCGCCAGGAAGGCTGTGGCCTGGTCCTGGAGGGGGTCTTTGGTATTGCGGTTGTATCGGTCCGCGGCGTCGGGATCCGCGGGATCGACGTACCAGTCGCTCGGCACCCCCCGTGCGCGGTATTTTGCCGTTGCCAGTCCGGCGACGACGGCATCTTCATGGATACGCTCTGCTTGCCCCACGGCGACCCTCCCCAAAATGTTGCAGCCCTTGCCTGAATACCTGGACACTCGGTTGCGTGTCCGTATTTATGCAGTGACTTTCGATATCTAATTACACGCGTGTAACTACTGGGGAGTCAAGCCGTGGACGGATAATAATCAACTTTCCGGGCCAATCCCGGTCACGCCACGCCCGGGAGTTTTCCGAAGGTCCGGCGCGCCGGAGGCCTGGCAGTCTGCATCGGCGGCCAAAGGGTCCCGTTTCCGCTGAATAGCTGCCAAAAATACTGGCGCAGCCCGAATTAGACAAATAAGATGACAAACTCCTGTGAGTAAAATCACAGCCCGGCCGGACCCGACTGGGACCCTTGGGGACTCGGTGCGCGGCATCCCCGCCAAGGACGCCCCACTGGGTCCGTGACAAGATAAAGCCATGAGCATCCCGGCGATAGATCTGATGACCACCCTGCGTTCCGGCCACGCCACGTCGCCCCGCCTGACCTGGTACGGCCCGGACTCCGAGCGCGTGGAACTCTCCGGTCGTGTGCTGGACAACTGGGTGGCAAAAACCAGCAATCTGCTGCAGGACGAACTCGACGCCGAGCCCGGCATGCGACTGACTCTTGACCTGCCAGCCCACTGGAAGTCAATGATCTGGGCACTGGCCGCCTGGCAGCTGGGCATGGAAACAGTCCTGGACGGCGGGGAGGCGGAGCTACTGGTCACCGACAGGCCCGGAACCGTTGAGGGGAAGCACGACGCCATTATCGCCGTCGCGCTGCCAGCCCTGGCGATGCGGTGGTCTGGTGACCTGCCTGCCGGAGTCATCGACTACGCCGCCGAGGTGCGCTCCCATGGTGACGTCTTTATGGCGCACACGGACCCTTCGGCGGCCGGCTGTGCCATTCGGGCTGGCGGAGGCCAGCGGCACATCCACGAAAGCCTGATCACTGGTTTTGCGGCGCCGCATGAGGAAGGCGTCAGGCTTCTGGTCCCGGCCGCTGAAGGGCTGGAGCCGGCGCTGGCGAACTCACTCGGCGCGTGGCACAACGGTGGTTCAGTGGTGCTGGCTCACGCCGATGTGGAGCTGACGGACAAGCTGCTGGCCGCGGAACGCATCTACGGCAAGTAGCTTTCCCGGCCCGGCCGGGTTAGGGCTGCTGCCGGCGGCTTTCCGGTGAGTCTGCCTCCGGCTGCTCCCCGTGCTGGGCGAAGGCAGCAGCGGCAGCTGCCTTCTCACGATGGTGCCGTTCGATGAGCTCGTGGTCGTGGGAGAACTCCGGCTCCTGATCCAGTTCTTCGTTGAAGACCCAGAAGCGGTAAGCGAAGAAGCGGAAGATGGTGCCCAGGACCAGGCCCACGACGCTGCCGGCAATAAAGAGCGAGGGCTTGTCGTTCAGGTCCAGGATGTACTTCGCGAACCAGACGCAGCCTGAAGCGATCAGCAGTCCCACCAGGTTCATGACGGCGAACAGCGCGGCCTCACGGGCCACGTTGGCCTGCTTGCGGTGTCTGAACGTCCAGTAACGGTTGGCAACCCATGAGAAGATGCTTGCCACGATGGTTGCCACCGCTTTGGCCCAGACCTCGCTGCCGTGCATCGGTCCGGTGAACAGCCAGATGAAGATGGCCGAGTCAATGACGAAGGCCACACCGCCCACGGCTCCGAACTTGGCCACTTCACGCCAAAATAGCGAGGCGAGCCCCCGGATACGATCTGCAAGTGCGCTAAACATGACCCTCCATGGCCGTCAGTTCATTGGGCCACACGGCCAGAGGTCTATTTTAGACCCGAAATCGGTGAACCCGCCCCACGCGGAGTGAAGAGTGATGGCGGAAATACCCGAAAAGCGTGCCCTTCGACGTCCCAAAGCCCGGATCCGGTGAGCTTTTCTGTAGGCTGGCATATGTGACTTTTCCAGTAATCGGCGTGGTTGGCGGCGGCCAACTCGCGCGCATGATGGCCCCGGCCGCTACCGCCCTTGGCTTTGAACTCCGTGTCCTGGCTGAGGCTGAGGACGTTTCAGCCGTGTCTGCTGTGTCCACTTCACCGGTGGGTGACTACAAGGACCTCCAGACTCTCCTCGACTTCGCGGACGGCCTGGATGTTATGACGTTCGACCACGAACACGTCCCCACGGACCACCTCCGCGCGCTTTTGGCCGCTGGCGTGAATGTCCAGCCCGGTCCGGACGCCCTGGTTAATGCCCAGGACAAACTGGTGATGAGGGCTGCCATCGACAGCCTTGGGCTCCCAAACCCCATCTGGGCTGCTGTCGCTGACGTCGCCGCGCTCGTGGACTTCGGCGAAGAAACGGGTTGGCCGGTTGTCCTCAAGATGCCCCGCGGCGGCTACGACGGAAAGGGCGTGCGGATCATCGACTCCGCCGAGGCCGCCGAAGAGGCTGCTCCGTGGTTCGAGGCCATGAGCCCGCTCCTCGCCGAAGCCAAAGTTGAGTTCAGCCGCGAACTGTCCGCGCTGGTGGCGCGGACCCCGGGCGGCGAAGCGAGAGCCTGGCCTGTGGTGCACACTATCCAGGTGGACGGCGTCTGCGACGAAGTCATCGCCCCTGCCCTGGACATCCCCCTCGAGGTCGCCGCGGCCGCGGAAGACGCGGCACTGCGCGTCGCCACGGAACTTGGCGTCACCGGAGTCATGGCGGCGGAACTCTTTGAAACACCGGGCTCCGGCGTCGGCTTCCTGATCAACGAACTCGCGATGCGCCCCCACAACACCGGCCACTGGACCCAGGACGGTTCGGTTACCAGCCAGTTTGAGCAGCACCTGCGGGCGGTCCTGGACCTGCCGCTGGGTGCCACCGACATCCTGGGCCCGGTAGTGGTCATGAAAAACTTCCTGGGCGGCGACAACCAGGATCTGTTTTCCGCCTACCCGGCCGCCCTCGCCAGCGAGCCGGCCGCCAAGGTCCACTGCTACGGAAAATCAGTGCGTCCGGGACGCAAGATTGGCCATGTCAACCTCGTAGGGACCTCCACGGATGATGTGGACTCGGTCCGGCAACGCGCAACCCGGGTGGCGGCCATCATCCGCGACGGCCGGGTTCCCACCGAAGAATCAGCACGGATTTCCGAGGAGAACGCATGACCACCGAAACCGCCACCGGCACCGTCCCCCGTCCCATCGTTGGGCTGGTCATGGGCTCAGACTCGGATTGGCCGGTCATGGAGGCCGCCGCGGAGGCATTGGCTGAGTTCGGCATCCCCTTTGAAGCCGATGTGGTCTCCGCACACCGGATGCCCACCGAAATGATCCGGTACGGCCAGACCGCCCACGAACGCGGGCTCCGGGTCATCATCGCGGGCGCCGGCGGAGCTGCCCACCTTCCCGGCATGCTGGCAAGCGTGACTCCCTTGCCCGTTATTGGCGTCCCGGTCCCGCTGAAGACCCTGGACGGCATGGATTCCCTCCTCTCCATCGTGCAAATGCCGGCCGGCGTTCCCGTAGCCACCGTGTCCATTGCCGGTGCCCGGAACGCAGGCCTGCTGGCAGTCCGGATCCTCGCTTCGGGAACGGACGAGCTGGCAGCCTCGCTCCGCGCCGACCTCGTGGACTTCGCCCAGGAACTCAACGACGTCGCCACCCGCAAGGGAGCCAACCTCAGGCAAAAAGTCAGCGAAGTCTTCGCCGACGGCAATGGTGTTCTCCGGGGCAGCCGTTAAGGAACCCGACATGTCCAGAAGCGAACCGCAGCAGCCAGCACCCAGCACAGTCATGACTGATCCCGTCCGGTATCCGTCCAGCGCCTCCGTGCCAGTCCGGACCAAACGGGGCTTCGCCCTGGTTCTGATGACCCTCCTGGTGCCCGGCAGCGCCCAAATTGTGGCCGGCGACCGCAAGCTCGGCCGCATTGCCCTGCGCGTCACCCTCAGCGCCTGGGCTTTGCTGGCGGTCACCCTGCTGCTGCTGGCAGTGAACCGGTCGCTCCTGATCAACATCCTCACCAATCAGTTTGCCTCGCTGGTGATCATCCTGGTCCTGGTGGCACTGGCGCTCGGATGGGCGTTCCTGTTCGTCAACACACTCCGGCTGATCCGCCCCGTTCTGCTGGCACCGGCGGCGCGTCCCGCCGTCGTTATTTCCCTGGTACTTGCACTGGTCCTGAGCAGCGGAACACTGGGTTACGCCGCCTACCTGCTGAACGTGGGGCGTAACGCCATTGGCAATATCTTCTCGGCCGGTCCGTCGATCGATCCTGTGGAGGGCCGCTATAACTTCCTGATGATGGGCGGTGACGCCGGCGACGACCGCACCGGCAGGCGCCCGGACAGCCTCTCCGTGCTGAGCGTGGACGCCAAGACCGGTCAGACGGCCATCATCTCAGTGCCGCGCAACCTGCAGAACGCCCAGTTCAGCGAAGGCTCGCCCATGCGCGAGATCTATCCTGACGGCTACGACTGCGGCGACGCGTGCCTCATCAACGCCATCAACACCGAAGTGACGAATGACTACGCCGACCTCTACCCGGGTGCAGACGACCCCGGTGCGCAGGCGACTCTCGAAGCAGTCTCAGGAACGCTGGGCATTACTGTCCAGGCCTACGTCCTGGTGGATATGGCGGGCTTCGCCAAACTCATTGACGCGATGGGCGGCATCAAAATCAAGGCCGGCGGCTGGGTTCCGATGAGCGGTTTCTTCGACGAGGCTACCCGCACCCATGGCATGCCATTGGGCTGGATTCCTGCCGGTGAACAAACACTCGATGGCGAGCATGCCCTTTGGTACGGCAGGTCCCGCGAATACGTCGACGACTATTCCCGGATCCAGCGTCAGCAGTGTGTCCAGCAGGCCATGTTGAAGCAGCTGGACCCTGCCACGCTGCTGTCCAAATTCGAGGACATCGCCAGCGCAGGCACCAAGGTTGTGGAGTCCAACATTTCCTCGTCCCAGCTCGGCAGTTTTGTGGATCTCGCCACGAAGGCCAAGGGGCAGGAGGTCAAGCGGCTCACCATCGGCCCGCCCGACTTCGACGCGTCCTTCTCCACGGTGCCTGACTTTGACATCATCCACGCCAAGGTGGACCAGCTGCTGGCATCAGCCTCGGGCCCACAGGCTGCCGCACCCGTTGACGGCATGGTGCAGGCATCAAGCGTCGGCGGAGGCCTGCAGGCGTCCTCGCCACTGTGGCCGGCTGCTGGCCTTCCAGCCGGCTGGACCGCGCAGCAAACCCCACCCCCGTCGTCGGACTTCACGCCCGTGACTACAACGCCCGACGGCGAACCGATCACCGAGGAGCTGCTGAACCAGCTCAAGCGCGAGGGTAACGAGGAAGCTATCCGCCAACTCGTGGCCACCAACGGACAATGTGCCCCGCAGTAGGCTCCAGCTGCCGTCCTGACTGCAGAGAACCCTGACTGCAGAGAACCACCGAACCGAGAACCAAGAATGGACACCGGCCGTGTACGAAATTGAGAACGTCCTCCGCGACTACGCCTGGGGATCCACCACGGCCATCGCCGGACTGCTGGGACGCCCCGAGTCAGGACGTCCGGAAGCCGAACTCTGGATCGGTGCCCACCCCGGCGCCCCGTCCATGGCCCGCCGGGCGGACGGCTCCGTGGCACCGCTCGATGCCTTGATTGCCGAAGATCCGGAACATTTCCTGGGCAGCGAATCTGTGGCCGAATTTGGCCCGCGGCTCCCGTTCCTGACCAAGATCCTTGCTGCCGCGCTGCCGTTGTCCCTCCAGGTCCATCCCAGCATCGAACAGGCCAAAGCGGGATTCGCCCGGGAGAATGCTGACGGCATTGCGCCCGATGCCGCGCACCGCAACTACCGCGATGACAACCACAAGCCCGAAATGATCTTCGCGCTGACGCCGTTCGAGGCCTTGTGCGGGTTCCGATCGACAGCTGCAACCCGGAAAATTCTGCTCCATATTGCCGCCTGCTTCGACCGGGTGGAAGCCGGGATCCCGCCGCTGCTGGTGGAGCTCCTCGAAGTGCTGGACAACCCGGACGAGGGCGCGGGACTCAGGAGTGCCTTCGAGCGGCTGATCAGGGGCGGCGAAGACGTCTCCCACACCACATCGAGGGTGGCGGCCGCCCTGATCTCCGGCGCTCCGCTGGAACCGTTCAACGCGGAACTGTCCACAGTCATCAGCCTCAACGAGAAGTACCCGGGTGACCCCGGTGTGCTGATTTCACTGTTGCTGAACAGGGTTTCGCTGGCCCCCGGCGAGGCCGTCTACCTCCCCGCAGGCAACGTGCACGCCTACCTGCACGGCCTGGGTGTCGAAGTCATGGCGTCCTCTGACAACGTGCTCCGCGGCGGGCTGACGCCGAAATACGTCGATGTGCCCGAACTCCTGCGGACCATCGAATTCCAGCCCGTGGCAGTCCCCATGCTCACGCCGGAATTCTCCGGCCTGGGCCAGGAGCTCTACACGCCTCCCTTCCGGGAGTTCCAGCTTCAGCGGATCGAACTGGCACCCGGCGCAGAGCCGGTTCCTCTGGCCCAGGCGGGCGCCGCCGTCGTTATTGTTGTTGCCGGAACGGTGTATCTCGATTCGCCCAAGGGCGACCTGCATCTGACGCGCGGTGGCAGCGCTTTCCTGCCTGCCGCAGAAGCACCAGTGAACGTCCACCCGGTGGCAGGGGCGGAATCACCGGCCGTTGCCTTCGCCGTGACCACCTCGCTGAAGGCCTGAGCCGTGGAATTCTTCCTGCAGACGCCTGCCTGGGCGGATGTCCAGTCGTCGCTGGGCCGCACAGTCCATCAGCAGTCCGGCCCGGGCTGGAGCTTCCTGGCCGTCGAGGAGAAAAACCCGGCCGGAATGGTCCTCTACGCCCCCTATGGGCCGGTGGCATCCTCCGCGGAGGCGTTCGACGGCGCCCTGGCGGCACTGGTGGCAACGGCCAGATCGTGCGGCGCTGTGTTTGTCCGGATTGAGCCGGTGTCCGCCGGGCTTGAGATGCCGGCCGCCACGGAGCTCAGCCGGCGCGGCTTGCAGCCGGCACCCGTGAACCAGCAGCCTGAACTCAGCTGGATCGTGGACCTCGATGGTGACTTCAAGGATGTCCTCGCCGCGATGAAGCCCGTGAACAGGAACCTCTACCGGAACATCCACAAGAAGGGCGTCACGTTCCGGGCGTCGCAGGACCCGGACGACATCAGTATCCTGCTGGACTTCCTGCACATGACGGCCCGGCGGAACGGCTTCAAGCCGCAGAGCGACGAGTACCTGACCCAGGTGGCAGCCTCCCTGATGCCCGCCGGCGCAGCCACCATGTTCATCGCCGAACTGAACGGCGAGCCGATCGCCGCGGCCTTGGCCTACGATTCCGCGGACACACGGACCTACGCCCACGCAGCCTTGGATGACACTCACCGCAAGCTCAGTGCGGGCATCCCGCTCCTGGTGACCCTGATGGCAGACGCCAAGGAACGCGGCCTGAAACACGTGGACCTGTGGGGTGTCGCGCCCGCGGACCAGCCCAGCCACAAATGGGCAGGATTCACCGCGTTCAAGAAGTCCTTCGGCGGCCGCGAGGTGGAGTACCCCGGCACCTGGGACCTCCCCGTTCAAAAGCTCCGGTACAACGCGTACCAGCTGGCCCGCAAGCTGCGCGACAGGCTTCGCGCCCTCCGCTCCCCCTCCGCGCGAACTGGCAGATAACACCCTCAAATTCGCTGTTTGGCGTCATTAGCTGCCAGTTCGTTCCCAGCGGGCTCGGGGGGAGGAACCCCTGAGCATCGCCCTGACCTTTTCGACGACGAACGGCCGCTCCCCCTCCAAGTCGCCCAGCTGCACACGGAGTTCCCGCCAGCCCAGGCTTTCCGTCAGCCTTTGCCGTTTGATGTCGCGCCGGTACTGGTCAGGATCGCCGTGGTGGACGCCATCGTACTGCAGCGCAAGCCGCTGGTCCGGATAGGCCGCGTCCGGCCAGACCACAGGGTGGCCCAGCCCGTTGCGGAGCACAACATTCAGTGCTGGTTCGGGAAGCCCTGCCTGCACCAGTGCCAGCCGCAGCATAGTCTCGGGGCCCGAGTCCGACCCAACCCGAATCAGGTCAAGTGCCAGCCGTGCGACTTTCACACCTCTCATTCCCGGATGTTGGCCCACAATCTCTTTCAGATCGGCAACTGTTGCCAGGGGTTTCCGCGGAACCGGGAAGTCCTCGCCGTGGCTGACGACGATGGAGTCACCGGCCGCAACGAGCTCGTTGAGATTCAGGCTCGCTGCAAGGTCCAGCCACGTGCGGGCCGGCGAGGTGAGCCGAACGCCGTCGAACGATATAACCTCGCCCGGCTTGAACGATAGCTGGTGTCCGACAACACTCCGGCGGCGCGGTTTGCAACCGTCGGCGGGGCGGGCTACGTGGATCTTCCAGTCCTGCTCCAACCAGGCGGGAAGGCAAATACCGCAGATCCGCGCAGCGGTGCAGTGCGTCAGGACGCACCTGGGGTCGAGCCGAGTGTAGGCCCGGACGTTTTCTGACACACTGCCATTGCTGAGTAGCGGGACTCTGATGCCGCGCGAGGGCGTGAAGATGCCCTCCCTGCTCAACTGTCGCCGAGTGAGGCCCAAGGCCTCTGCATCGGCAACAAGAAATGATCCATGTGGGAGCTGGGGAGGCATCGGAATCCGGGACATGCTTTAGTGTTGCCCGATTCGTCCCGCCGATTTCCGTTATCCACAGGATGAGTTTGGTCTTTAAGCGCGAACTGGCAGCTAATGCCGCTAAATCTGGGATTTGAGGGTATTAGCTGTCCGTTCGCGCAGGAGTACGCGGGGTGAAGAACCTGCTAGTTCTTGCGGGCGTAGCCTTCCCACTTGCTGGCCTGGTGCTCGCCGTCAACAAAGCGGATGGTGCCGGACTTGGAACGCATCACGATGGACTGCGTGAGGACCTTGTCCTTGGAGTAGCGGACGCCCTTGAGGAGGTCTCCGTCGGTGATGCCCGTGGCAGCGAAGTAGCAGTTGTCGCTGGACACGAGGTCATTGGTGGACAGCACGCGGTCCAGGTCGTGGCCGGCGTCGATCGCCTTCTGCTTCTCGTCGTCGCTGGTGGGCCACAGCCGGCCCTGGATAACGCCGCCCAGCGACTTGATGGCGCAGGCTGCAACGATGCCTTCCGGCGTGCCGCCGATGCCCATGAGGGCGTCGACGCCGGTGCCGGAGCGGGCTGCGGCAATGGCGCCGGCAACGTCGCCGTCCATGATGAACTTGGTGCGCGCGCCGGCTTCGCGGATCTCTTCGACCAGGGGGCGGTGGCGGTCGCGGTCAAGGATCATAACGTTGAGCTGGTTGACCTTCACGCCCTTCGCCTTGGCGATCAGGTGCAGGTTCTGCTTGACCGGCAGGCGGAGGTCCACCATGTCGGCGGCTTCCGGGCCGGTGACGAGCTTCTCCATGTAGAACACGGCGGACGGATCGAACATGGAGCCGCGCTCAGCAACGGCGAGGACTGCCAGAGCGTTGTTGATGCCGAGGGCGGTCAGGCGGGTGCCGTCGATGGGGTCCACGGCAACGTCGCACTCAGGACCAGTACCGTCGCCAACATGTTCGCCGTTGAACAGCATGGGGGCTTCGTCTTTTTCGCCTTCGCCGATGACCACAACGCCGTTGAAGTGGACCGTGTGAAGGAAGGAGCGCATGGCGTCAACGGCCGCGCCGTCGGCTTTGTTCTTGTCGCCGAAGCCAACCCAGTGGCCGCCGGCGATGGCCGCGGCTTCGGTGACGCGGACAAGTTCAAGGGCGAGGTTGCGGTCTGGCTCGTCGATGCCCACGGCAAGGGAGGGGGAAATCGTGGAGTACTGCTGGGTCATAGGCGCTGGTGACACGTGAACCTCTTCTTCGAGTGGCGATCATTGGACCCGCTCGGCCGGATTCAGCCGGTGCGGTGATTCCTCTGGTACTGATCATAGTCGTGGCGGAGCCTTCGGGGCGTGGCATGACGTCCCCCTGCAACATGGACCTTGAGCCTCCCCACTCCCCCGGCTGTGAGTTGCGCGTAAACATGGGCGACTATAGAGGGGTGAGTGAAATGCAGGAAAAAACCAGCCCCGGGCCCGACCCCTCCGACTCCGGAGCTAAAGGCAGCAGCGCCGGCACGCCCGACGCAGCCCCTGTCCGCCCAGTAATCCCGGCCGCCGCGGCGAAGCGTGCCAATGCCTCCGTGATCGGCATGATCGTTGCCCTGGTGGTCAGCATCGCCGCCTTCCTGCCCATCATCCTGATGAACCCCCTCCCCAAGAGCGACGGATTCCGCCCGAACATCGACGTCGGCGCAGTGGCCCGGAACGCCACGGATGTGGCGGGATTCACACCCGTAACACCGGACGCCGGCAAGTCGTTCACGTCCAACTACGCCCGATGGGAGTCGGGCAGCGGCAGCGGCGTTCCCACGTGGGAAGTTGGCTACCTGACGCCGAACGAGTCCTTCATCGGCCTGGTCCAGACCCGCCAGTCCAACCCCACCTGGCTCGTCCAGCAGACGAAGAGCGCTCCCGTGACGGGAACGCGTGCGGCGGGCGGACAGGACTGGGAGCTGCGTGACACCGGCAAAGGCGAGAAGAGCATGGTGCTGAATTACCGCGGAACCACCGTTGTCCTGACGGGAAGCGCTCAGCTGGACGAGTTCGCCGAACTCGCCACCGCCGTCGTGCGGTCCATGGACGCCAACCCGGCCGTCACAGTTTCACCGTCAGCCAGCGCCGCCCCGTAAAGTAAGCCTGTGGCTACCTACCTGACCCCCGCCCTTGCCTGGCGCCGCATGCGCGAAGGCAACGAACGCTTTGTTGCCGGCGAATCGTCCCACCCGAACCAGGACGCGTCCCGCCGGTCGTCGCTGGTGGAAAACCAACACCCGTTTGCCGTGATCTTCGGCTGCTCGGACTCCCGGCTCGCCGCGGAGATAATCTTTGACCTCGGCCTGGGGGACGCCTTCGTTGTGCGCACCGCCGGCCAGGTGATTGACGACGCCGTCCTGGGCTCCCTCGAGTACAGCATCAGTGTGCTGGGGGTGCCGCTGATCGTGGTGCTGGGGCATGACAGCTGCGGCGCCGTCAGTGCCACCAAGTCCGCGGTGGACACCGGCAACATGCCTGTGGGCTTTATGCGGGACCTGGTGGAGCGCATCACGCCTTCTGTCTTGACGTCCATGCGGAACGGCGAGCACGAGATCAACGACATGGTGGTGGAGCACGTCAAGCAGACGTCCAAGCGCCTGGTGGACAGCTCCCGTGTAATTTCGGCCGCAATCGAGGACGGCCGTGCCGCGGTGATCGGCCTCTCCTACAGCCTGGCCGAGGGCCGCGCCAACGTGGTTTCCGGGATTGGCGAGGTCTAGGCCCAGCCCGGATCAGTGCCCGTAGCATGCGGTTCACGGTTTTAGTCCGGACCCCGGATCGCCCTAAGCTAGCCCCATGACTTCCACTGAAGAATTCCGCATTGAACACGACACGATGGGCGAAGTCCGCGTCCCCGTGAACGCCCTGTACCGTGCACAGACGCAGCGTGCAGTTGAAAACTTCCCCATCTCCGGCAAGACCCTGGAACGCGCGCACATCGAGGCGCTGGCCCGGGTCAAGAAGGCTGCCGCGCAGGCCAACGCAGAACTTGGGGTGCTCGACGGCGAGCTGGCCAAGGCGATCGCTGCGGCTGCCGATGAGGTAGCTGCCGGCAAGTACGACGGCGACTTCCCCATCGACGTCTTCCAGACCGGTTCCGGCACGTCCTCGAACATGAACATGAACGAGGTCATCGCCGAGCTGGCCACGCGTGCCCTCAAAGCCGCCGGGAGTGACAAAGTTGTCCACCCGAACGACCACGTCAACGCCTCGCAGTCCTCCAACGACGTCTTCCCCACCTCGGTCCACGTCGCCGCCACCTCGGCCCTGATCAACGACCTCATCCCGGCTCTCGGCTACCTGGCCGAGTCGCTGGAGCGCAAGGCCGTGGAGTTCAAGGACGTCGTCAAGTCCGGCCGCACCCACCTCATGGACGCCACCCCGGTGACGCTCGGACAGGAGTTCGGCGGCTACGCAGCCCAGGTCCGCTACGGCATCGAGCGCATCAACGCCGCCCTCCCCCGTGTTGCAGAAGTTCCGCTCGGCGGCACCGCGGTGGGCACCGGCATCAACACCCCGGCCGGCTTCCCGGAACGCGTCATCGAACTGCTCGCCACGGACACCGGCCTGCCGCTGACCGAGGCCCGCGACCACTTCGAGGCCCAGGCCAACCGCGACGGCCTCATCGAAGGCTCCAGCCAGCTGCGCAACATCGCGATCTCCTTCATGAAGATCAACAATGACCTCCGCTGGATGGGCTCCGGCCCCAACACCGGCCTCGGCGAAATCGCCATCCCGGACCTGCAGCCGGGCTCCTCGATCATGCCGGGCAAGGTCAACCCCGTCATCTGCGAGGCGTCCATCATGGTCTGCGCCCAGGTCATCGGCAACGACACCGCCATCGCCTGGTCCGGCACCAACGGCGCGTTTGAGCTCAACGTCGGCATCCCCGTGATGGCCGCGAACCTGCTCGAGTCCATCCGCCTGCTGGCCAACACCAGCCGGGTCATGGCGGACAAGATGATCGACGGCATCACCGCGAACGTGGAACGCGCCCGCTTCCTCGCCGAGGCCTCCCCCTCCATCGTCACCCCGCTAAACAAGTACATCGGCTACGAAAACGCGGCGAAGATCGCCAAGAAGGCCGTGGCCGAGGGCCTCACCATCCGCGAAACCGTCATCGCCATGGGCTTCCTCGAACGCGGCGAGGTCACCGAAGAGCAGCTGGACACCGCCCTGGACGTTATGTCCATGACGCGCCCGCCGCACAAGGCATAGGTCCCCACCGCTTCCCAGAAGTACGACGGCGGCCGCTCACATTCATCACGAGGGTGGGCGGCCGCCGTCGTTCCCTCAGCAGACAAAGCCAAAGTTTGCACTATTGTCAATTGAGTGCAAAACTTTACTTTGTGAATGATAGTGCAGAAAATGAAGGCGGTCTCCGCGAGCGCAAGCGCGCCGCCACTCGGGCCTCGATCACCGGCGTCGCCCGGAAACTGACAGCGGAGCGCGGCCTGAACGGCTACACCGTGGAGGAAGTCTGCGAGCTGGCAGAGATCTCGCGCCGCACGTTCTTCAACTACTTCCCCACCAAGGAAGACGCCATCCTCGGCCATGTGGACGACGAAATACCCCGGGATGTCATCGAGGGGTTCATTGCCGGCGGCGCGTCATCCCCGTCCGGGGAGATCTCCGCGACCCTTTTCCAGGACCTGATCGGGCTCTCCCTGAAACTGTCCGAAAACATGGCCGCCTCCGAAGAAGAGACCCGTCAGCTGATCGGCGTGATCAAGAAGGAACCCCAGCTGATGCTCCGCATCATCGGCGCCACCGAGGAACGCGAGGCGGAGTTCGCCCGTGTCCTCGCCGCCCGCGAGGGCGTTTCGCCGGACCATCCCGTGGTCCAGATGGCCGTTGCCCTGCTCGGAAACATCGCCAGGAAGAGCAGCATGGCCTATTTCTCCGAGGGCAACACACGCCCCTACCAGGAGCTGCTGCTCGAAAACATCGCAGCCGCCCGCCAACTTTTCTCCCAACACTTCGACGAACCCGTACCCGCAGAAGGACACTCATGAGCACCACTGCCAGCCCCAAGGCAGCAGCCGGCCCGCTGCTGCTGACCCAGAAACGCATCTGGATCATCTTTTCGGCGCTTATTGCAGGAATGCTGCTGTCCAGCCTCGACCAGACCATCGTCTCCACGGCCATGCCCACCATCGTGGGCAAACTCGGCGGTGTGGAGCACCAGGCCTGGATCACCACCGCCTACCTGCTGGCCACCACCATCGTGATGCCGATCTACGGCAAGTTCGGTGACGTCCTGGGCCGCCGGAACCTGTTCCTTGTGGCCATCGCCCTGTTTACCCTCGCCTCAGTGGGCTGCGCCCTGGCCACCGATTTCTGGGGCTTTGTCATCTTCCGCGCCATCCAGGGCCTGGGCGGCGGCGGACTGATGATCCTCTCGCAGGCAATCATCGCGGACATCGTCCCGGCGAAGGACCGCGGCAAGTACATGGGTCCCCTGGGCGCCATCTTCGGTCTTTCCGCCGTGGCCGGTCCGCTGCTCGGCGGATTCTTCGTGGACCACATGACGTGGGAATGGGTCTTCTACATCAACATCCCCATCGGCATCGCCGCCTTCCTCACCGCCTGGTTCACGCTGACACTGCCCAACAAGAAGGCCGAAAAGCGGATCGATATCCTGGGCGTGATCCTGCTGTCCGCAGCCACCACCTGCCTGATCTTCTTCACCGACTTCGGCGGCAAGAAGGATGAGGGCTGGGATTCACCGCTGACATGGGCGTTCGGCGCCGGAATGCTCATCTCCGCCGCGGCTTTCGTTATGGTGGAGCGCCGCGCGGAGGATCCCATCATCCCGCTCAGCCTGTTCAAAAACCGGATCTTCGTCAACGCCACGGCCATCGGTTTTACCCTGGGCCTGGGCATGTTCGCCGCCATCGCCTTCGTCCCCACGTTCCTGCAGATGTCCTCCGGGACCTCTGCGGCTGAATCCGGGCTCCTGATGCTGCCCATGATGGTGGGCCTCATGGGCATGGCAATCTATTCGGGGATCCGGATCTCCAAGACCGGCAAGTACAAGATGTTCCCCATCCTCGGTGCCTCCCTGACCATCGCGGCGATGCTGTGGCTCACCACCCTGACCGCCGAAACCCCCATCTGGGTCATCTGCGTCCAGCTGTTCGTGTTCGGCGCAGGCCTGGGTTCGATCATGCAGGTCATCGTCCTGGTGGTGCAGAATTCCGTTCCCGCCGATCAGATCGGCACAGCAACCAGCACCAACAACTACTTCCGCGAAGTCGGCGCGTCCCTGGGCGTGGCAGTGTTCGGCGCGATTTTCACCAACCGGCTCTCCGAGTCACTGACCAGCGCGTTCACCGGCGCCGGAGCGTCCGCGGAGCAGGCCTCGCAGTCCACCAGCACCCTGGACCCGCAGGCATTGAGCCAGTTGCCGGACCAGCTGCGCGACGCAATCGTGAACGCCTACGCGGACTCCCTCGCCCCGGTCTTCTGGTATCTGGTGCCGTTCATCGCCCTCGCGCTGATCCTGGCCATCACCCTGAAGCAGATCCCGCTCTCGGACACCGCCGGCATGGTGGCCCGGGGCGAGGCCATCGGCGGCGAGGAAGCAGAACGCCTGGAAGCAGAGCACCTGGCCCTGCTGAACGACGGCACGGAGAAGGAGCCCGCCGCCGTCCCTGACCCCGCGGACAGCCTGAAGGACGACGACGGCGAGCTGGTCTCCCAGCGCCGCTGACCGGCGTCGTACGGCTGTAAGCCATAACGGCGGAAGCCGCAGTAACAAAGCCTGCAGGGGCGCCGCGATCTTGGGGGTTACGGCGCCCCTGTTGTTTTCGTCGCGCCTGCGGACCGGGGCCGCAAGCGTCCTCTCGCGCTGAAGCGTCTAGGCGGGCAGCAGCATGGCGGCAGTGGCGCCGGCGAGCATAAACGGGCCGAACGGGATGGAAGACTTCAACGTGCCGCGGCGGGCCGCCAGCAGGGCCATGGACCAGAGGCCTCCCAGCAGGAAAGCTGCGAATGTCCCGGCAAAAACGTGCCCCCAGCCGAGATAGCCAAGGTACATCCCCAGGACGCCGGCCAGCTTCACGTCGCCAAAGCCCATGCCGGGCGGGTAAACCATCCGCAGGACAAAATAGAAAGCCCACAGGACCGCTCCCCCCGCCAGGATGCGCAGCGCCGGGATCCCCAGGAGCTCGGCGGCCCCGTCGGGTGACCCCACGAGCGCGGCAGGACCGGCGATCACGTGCACCAAGGCCGCCGCGAGCAACAGGACCCCCGCCACACCGTAGGACGGGAAAACAATCCGGTTGGGCAGCAGATGGTGGCGAACGTCAATCACCGTCAGCCGGGCCGCCATAACCAAAAAGTAGGCACATGCGGCCAGCACCAGCCAGAACGCCAGCGGGGTGGCGTCCCACAGTCCATCGAGTCGTCGGATCACCCCTCGGATGCTACTGGATTCGCGCGCCGCCCCGCAGAGCCCACGCGTAAACTGTGGATATGTCGACATGGGACACCAGGCGCCGGCCGGATCCGGAGGGCAGCGCCGCCGCTGCAGACCTGAGCACCATGTTCCGGAACCTTTGCCGGTCTTCCCCCTGGAAATGGCAGTCACTGCGCTTTGAATACTGGGATGAACCGTTTTCCGACGTCCCCGACCCGGCCGCTCCCCTGGTCCGCGCCTGGCTGCGCCGGCCCGGGGCGCTGCGCCTGGAAACCGCCGACCGGCTTGTCCTCCACAGCACCACCGGCATCAACGATTCCAAGGACGGGTTGTACGTCAGCGCCACCCGGAAGTCCTGGCTGCTGCCGCCCCACCTCGTAGCGCCCGTTTACGACGACGGCGGCCTGGTCAGGCGCCGGCCGGAGGCAGCATACGGCGAACCAGGGTTCGGGAACGGCCGTTTCTCGGCTGCCCTCGATCCCGTGGAACTGGCCGGGAACGCACCGGTCCCCATCGAGTTCCCGGGAACCAACGCCGTGGACGTCGACGCCGTTCGCCGCGCCGAACACGATGGCCGGCCGGCGCTGGAGGCAACCGTGACGCCTTCCGCGTCCTACCGGCCCGCGGAACCTGCCGCTCCGCTCTGCCTGCCCGGCAGCAACCGGGTGCGGATCGACCTGGAAACCGGCGTCTGCGTAGCCAGCCAGTCAATGGAAGCGGCAACCCCGGATTACGGGCACTGGATCCGGATCCTCGCGGTGGACGAATACATGCTGGACGACCTGTTCGTGGCCGAGTCCATGAACCTTACGGACGTCCGCCGCCACATCAGCTGGGACATCCGCGCCTGATCACAGTTCCTGCTCCAGGCATCACCGGCGTTTGACAGACTCCCGTGGCCCGCCCTGGGCTAGGCTTCCCTGATGACCGCGCTGACTTCCATCTGGCCCCTCTTTGGCCTCAAGCTGACCACTCCCCGACTGGTGCTGCGTCCCATAACCGACGCCGATATTCCCGCCGCAGTTGCAGCGGCCGCCAGCGGAGTCCACGAACCTGGATTGAGCCCCTTCAGCACTCCATGGACGGAACTGCCGGCGGAAGCATTAGGGCACAACATGGCGCAGTGGTACTGGCGCTGCCGCGGCCAGTCCACACCCGAGGACTGGACCCTACTCCTGGGCATCTGGTACCAGGACGAATTCATCGGCTGCCAGGACATCGGCGCCAAGGACTTTGCCACCCTCAAAACCGTCAGCACTGGATCCTGGCTCAAGCATTCTCTCCACGGCCAAGGGCTCGGCACAGAGATGCGGGCCGCCGTCGCGCTTTACGCGTTCGACTGGCTCGGCGCCGAAGTGGCCGAATCCGAAGCCGCCGCCTGGAACGCCGCCTCCCTGGGCGTGTCCCGCTCCCTCGGCTACGAACTCAACGGTACCAACAGGCAATCCTGGGGCGGCAAGGCCGTCGAAGTCCAAAAAGTGCGCCTCACCCCCGCAACATTCAAACGCCCCGACTGGACCCTCGACGTCAAAGGCCACGAAGCAGCAGCTAAGCACCTCGGCGTCGGCTGAGGGTGGTTGGGTCCGCCAGGTAGAGGTCCTTCGCCGTCGCTTAGACACGACGCACAGGGGCTCCGCCGGTCGCTAAGCGACCTCTGGGCCCGATGCGCCGCGATGCGCTCCTACGCGAAGAACCCCCCACCTGACGTGTGCGCCGGTTACCGCCGTTCAAGGAGGGCCGCGGGCCTTCTCGTAGGAGCGCATCGCCGACCAAAGCGGCGCGAAGGTCGCCCAGCGACCGTAGCAAAGCGGCGGGAGGTGTCTAAGCGACGGAGAAGGGCCGTGGCCCGACGAACGGAACCACGGCCCTTCGCGAACCCGAAACGTAGGGCTAGATTTCGGCGCCCTCGAGGAGCTCTGTTACCAGGGCTGCGATGGGTGACCTTTCTGAGCGGGTGAGGGTGATGTGGCCGAAGAGGGGGTGTCCTTTCAGGGTTTCGACGACGGCGGCGATTCCGTCGTGCCGGCCGACGCGCAGGTTGTCACGCTGGGCGACGTCGTGGGTGAGGACGATCTTGGAGTTCTGGCCGATGCGGCTCATCACGGTGAGGAGGACGTTCTTCTCGAGTGACTGGGCCTCGTCGACGATCACGAAGGCGTCGTGCAGGGAACGGCCGCGGATGTGGGTCAGCGGCATGACCTCGAGCATGCCGCGGTCCATGACTTCTTCCACGACCTCCTGGCTGACCAGGGCGCCGAGCGTGTCAAAGACCGCCTGGGCCCAGGGGTTCATCTTTTCCGACTCGGAGCCGGGCAGGTAGCCAAGTTCCTGTCCACCCACGGCGTAGAGCGGGCGGAATACGATCACCTTGCGGTGCTCGCGGCGTTCCAGCACGGCTTCCAGGCCGGCACACAGGGCCAGCGCCGATTTGCCGGTGCCGGCCCGTCCGCCAACCGAAACGATTCCGACGGCGGGATCCATCAGCATGTCGATGGCGAGCCGCTGTTCCGCCGATCGTCCGTGGAGCCCGAATACGTCCCGGTCCCCCTTGACCAGCCGCACCTGCTTGTCAGCGCCCACCCGGCCCAGGGCTGAGCCCCGGTTGGAGAGGATCACCAGCCCGGTGTTGACCGGCATTTCCGCGGCTGCGGGAATGAAGACGGGCTCGTGGCCGTACAGGGTGGAAATTTCGTCCTCACTGGCCTCGACCTCCGCCACGCCGGTCCAGCCCGAATCCTTGACCAGTTCGTTGCGGTATTCGTCGGCAGTGAGTCCCATGGCGGAGGCCTTGACCCGCATCGGGAGATCCTTCGAAACCACGGTGACGTTCCGGCCTTCATTGGCCAGGTTCTTGGCCACAGCCAGGATGCGGCTGTCGTTGTCGCCACTGCGGAAACCCAAGGGGAGCACGTCGGCGGAAATGTGGTTCAGCTCCACCAGGAGGGTGCCGCCCTCGTTTCCGATGGGGATGGGTTTGCTCAAGCCACCGTGTTTCACCCGGAGATCATCGAGCAGCCGGAGCGCCTTGCGGGCAAAGTAGCCCAGTTCGGGGTCGTGCCGTTTCCCCTCAAGTTCCGTGATGACAACGATCGGAACAATGACTTCGTGCTCGGCGAAGCGCAGCAGCGCCCGTGGATCCGAGAGCAGGACGGAGGTGTCAATGACGAACGTGCTAATGGTGGCGTCCCTTCCGGAGACAGCAAAACCGGCCGCAGATGTTTCGTCTGCTGCACCGGTTTGTGAGGTGGCTCGCGTGGCGCGAGAGGTAGCTTTCTGTCCCTGGTCAAAAACGGCTTCGGGCAGTTGTTCAGAATTAGCCACATCGACTCCAGCCCCGGGCACGCCCGGAATTGTTATTGGTGAGGCGGCTCGGCCTGGAGGCCGGGTCCGGCCTCCCATACAACCGGTGCGAAATTCGCTCCATGTACTGGCCTCCCCGATCAGCCGGCGTTTTTGCCTGCTGATGGATACAACGTAATTCCCTGCCCAGTAATTTCCGGTGCCATCCGTCGGCGATTCCTGTTGCCGGCTTGTGAATTCCGGATGAACGGGGGCGGACCCGTGATGAGGCTCAGGTCCCGAAGCGCCGCTGCCTGCCGGCGTAGTCCCGAAGGGCGCGGAGGAAGTCCACTTTTCGGAAGGCGGGCCACAAGGCCTCGCAGAAGTAGAACTCGCTGTACGCGCTCTGCCACATCAGGAACCCGGACAGCCGCTGCTCCCCGGAGGTCCTGATCACCAGGTCCGGATCCGGCTGGCCGCGCGTGTAGAGGAAACGGGAAATATCGTCAACGGACAGGGTGTCAGCGAGCGCCGACATGTCAGAGCCCTTGGCGACGGCGTCGTGAAGCAACTCCCGCACGGCGTCAACGATTTCGCGGCGTCCGCCGTAGCCCACCGCAACGTTGACATGGATCTTTTCGCGTACCGGAGTGCGGGCAGTGAGCTTGTTGAGCCGTTCCGCCAGGTAGTCGGGCAAGAGCTCGGGGGCGCCCATGGCGTTGACCGAGATGTTGGCGTCATCGTCCAGGCGGTCCAGGGTGTTGGCAATGATCCCCATCAGAAGGTCCAGCTCCTCGCTGGACCGGCTCATGTTGTCCGTGGACAGCATGTAGAGCGTGACCACCTTGACCCCAAGCTCCTGGCACCATCCGAGGAATTCATGGATCTTGTCCGCGCCGGCCTGGTGGCCCTGGCTGGTGGGTGCGTTGAACTGTTTGGCCCAGCGGCGGTTGCCATCCACCATCACGCCGATGTGATTGGGAATGCGGCCGCCGGCCAGCTCGCTGAGCAGCCGCCTCTCGTAGAAGCCATAAAGGAACCCGCGCAATTCCACGAGGAGACTCACCTGACTTCCGTTGCTGTTCGACGGCATTGCACATCCTAGGCTACCGCCCGGGACCGGGACCGGCGTGACGGGACGTTCCCGGATGACCTGCCATGATTGTTACCCATGAGTAACTTATCCAAAGAGAGGATATTCTGAAGCCATGAACAGCCAGACTCCTGACGGCCCGCACGCGCCCTCGGCGGACCACGGCCACAGTCCCATGAACGACGCCGCCGTCCGGCTGGCCGAGCTCCTGATGATCAAGCCCAAGTGGCGCGGCTGGATCCACACCGTCACGGCTCCGTTGGCCCTGGTAGCGGGCCTCGTCCTCGTGGTCCTCGCCCCCACTACGGACCGCAAGATCACCTCGGCCATCTACGCCGCCACCGGCGTCCTGCTTTTTGGCATCAGTGCCATCTACCACCGCGGCAACTGGTCGCCGGGCGTGAAGATTGTCCTCAAACGCCTGGACCACACCAACATCATGCTGGTCATCGCCGGCAGCTATACGCCCCTGGCCTGGTCGCTGCTGGAACAGCCCAAGGCGGTCCTGCTGCTCTGGGTCATCTGGTCCGGGGCCATTCTCGGCGTCCTGTTCCGGCTGCTGTGGACGGACGCGCCGCGCTGGCTATACGTGCCCATCTACATCGCACTGGGCTGCGGGTCGCTGTTCTACCTGCCTGAGTTCTTCGCGGCCAGCGTCCCCGCCGCCGTCCTCATCTGCGTGGGCGGCGTCCTGTACATCACCGGCGCCGTGTTCTACGCGCTGAAGAAACCCAACTTCAGCTACGAACACTTTGGCTTCCACGAACTCTTCCATGCCCTGACGGTCCTGGCCTTCGCAGCACATTTCACGGCGATCGCCATCGCAGTCCTCAGCTGAACTGTTGAGGCCGGTAGGAACGCGGGGGTCCGGCCCGCTTCAGTCGCGGGGCTGGGGCCGGTCGGCGGCCTGGCCGTGGCCGTTGTCTTCGAGGCCTTCCTTGTCGCCGGACGCATCCGTGTCGCCGGCAACACCGAGGCCGTCGTGGCCGTCCGCAGCTTCAATGTCCGCGGCCTCGGCCGCTGCCTGGCGTTCCTCTTCCACCTGCGCCCGGTAGCGGACGCGGCGGATGCGGCGGACCATGTCCACAATCAGCAGCGTGGTGGCCAGCACAAAGAAAGCGGTCATGATGAAGCCCCACAGGCCCGGGGTGATCTGGTCCTCGGAGATGCCCTCACGCAGGCCGGGCGTCGGCAGCGGCGAGGGGGTGGTTGTCAGGGCGAGGAGCAAGTGGTGCACGGTTCATACCTTCTGTGGAAACTGATGGGCAGCCGGCCGGGGATTCCGGACGCGGGTCCGCGGGACCCGGACCAGCCCACAGCTTTTCTACACGGCATAGAATATTCTGCCGCTCTATCTTAGCCCGGCGAAAAGGTCCTTTTCGGGCAATGCCGCGGGGACCCTGGACTCGATCAGGGAGTAGTCTTCCCACGGCCACACGCGGCGCTGCATCTCGGCCGACACGGCAAAGAAGAACCCCAACGGATCAACCTGCGTCCGGTGCGCGCGGAGTGCGTCGTCGCGGGCCTCAAAAAAGTCCCCGCAGTCGATCTGCGTGGTGGTGGCATGGGCACCCTGCGGCGGGGTGTGGCCTTCCGCGTCCGTTTCCAGCCACGCTGCCAGGCGCTGGGCGTACGGGGACTGCAGGCCTGCTTCTTCCAGGGCAAAATGCAGTGCGCGGAACCGGTCCGGGCTGAAGGCCCTGTCGTAATAGAGCTTGCTGGGTTCCCAGGCCGCTCCGGCGTCGGGATACCTGCTGGGGTCACCAGCGGCCGCAAATGCCTCCACTGCCACGCGGTGCGCCATGATGTGGTCCGGGTGCGGGTATCCGCCGTTTTCGTCGTAGCTGACGATCACCTGCGGTTTGAAGTCCCGGACCAGCCGCACCAGCGGCGCCGCGGCGCGCTCCAGCGGCTGGACGGCGAAGGATCCGGCCGGCAGCGGCGGCAGCGGATCGCCCTCGGGCAGCCCGGAGTCCGTGAATCCCAACCAGCGCTGCTTGATGCCCAGTACCTTGGCCGCCTGGTCCATTTCCAGCCGGCGCGCCCCGGCCATATCCCGTTTGGGATGCGGTTCGCCTTCCACGGCAGGGTTCTGGATGTCTCCGCGGGATCCGTCGGTGCAGGTGGCAACCATGACTTCCACTCCGGCGGCAGCGTACATGGCCATGGTCGCGGCACCCTTGCTGGACTCGTCGTCCGGGTGCGCGTGCACGGCTAGCAGCCTCAGCGTTGCCGGGGTATTGGTGGACGCTGTCATCGAGGACGGCTCCTTATTCTTCTGCGGCTGCTGTGGCGGCCACTGGACTGAGGACTGCATGACTGGACGGACGGGACAGCTGTGCCGGGGAGGGGCTGATCCGGCCCGGACGGCCACGGCCTGGAATCGAACTAAACTGGACTGGTGACTACCCAGGATCAGCCCGCCGTGTCCCCGCCTGCAGACACTAGCCTAGCCAATCGTTATGGCAGTAAAAAGCAGCCCCTCCCGCGTGCGGTCAAACGTGGCATTGCCGTAGCGGCGCTGGCGGCCGGAGTGGGGTTTATGGCCTGGGTCTCCACGTCCTCAGCCGGCTCTGACGTAACGTTCAAGGACATCGGTTTCAGCACCATCGATGCCACGGCGGCCGAGGTTGATTTTCAGGTCACCAGGGAACCGGGGACGGCCGTCAAGTGCGCCGTCAAGGCCCTCGACTCCAAGTTCGCCGTGGTGGGCTGGAAAGTAGTGGACATCCCGCCCGGGGAAGCTGACGGAACGGCCGACGGCGGCAGGACAGTTTCGCAGCGCGTGACACTCCGCACGGAGTCCCTGTCCGTTTCCGGCGTGGTGGACGACTGCTGGATTCCGGGTGCCGGGACGTAGCGCCGTGTGATCTATGCCCCATCCCGGGTTGGGTATGTCCAGAGTTTTGACTACAATGGGTCAATACCTTTACCCCGCTGAGCTGGTTGCTGAGTTCCATAAGTGGCCACCGTTGCGGGGTCTTTTGCATGTACGACCATTAGGAGAAGTCCGTGTCTACCACCAACAGCGCGCCTGCAGCCTGGCTCACCCAGGAAGCTTTTGACCGCCTGAAGGCAGAGCTGGACCACCTTTCCGGCCCTGGCCGTGCGGAGATTGTCCAGAAGATTGAAGCTGCCCGGCAGGAGGGCGACCTGAAGGAAAATGGCGGCTACCATGCGGCCAAAGAAGAGCAGGGCAAGATCGAAGCCCGGATCCGCCAGCTGACGGCCCTTCTGCGCGATGCCCACGTGGGCGAGTCCCCCGCTGACGACGGCATTGTGGAACCCGGCATGCTCGTTGTTGCCCGGATCGCAGGCGACGAAGAGACATTCCTGCTGGGGTCCCGCGAAATCGCCGGCGATTCAGACCTGGACGTGTTCAGTGAGAAGTCACCCCTCGGCGCCGCAATCGTCGGCCACAAAGAGGGCGCGAAGCTCAGCTACACGGCTCCGAACGGCAAGGACATCACGGTGGAGATCCTCTCCGCCAAGCCTTACGCAGGCTGACGCTTCACACTGATCGTTCAGGCCAACCAAGCCTGGCCAACGCCGGTCCCCGTCAGGGGGCCGGCGTTCTTGCGTGCTTGGGGCGCAGCAACAGGGCAGCGACAACTCCGCCTGCCGCTCCGCCGAGGTGCGCCTGCCAGGAGATGTAGCTGCCCATGATGGGCAGCACCCCCAGCAGGATGCCGCCATAGACCATAAACAGCACCACGGCGAGCAGAATCTGGCGCCAGCTGTGGTTGAAGAAACCCCGCACCAGGAGGAAGGCGAACAATCCGAAAACCAGGCCGGAGGCGCCAATGGTGATGCCGCCGTCGCCAATCAGCCACACTGTCAGTCCGGAGCCCAGCCAGCTGAACCCGAGGGCCGTCAGGAACACCCTCACGCCGGAGAGGAACACCAGGAAGCCGAAGACGATCAGAGGCAGGGCATTGGACAGCAGGTGGTTCAGATTGGCGTGCAGCAGCGGGAACGTCAGGATGTCCAGAAGCCCGTCCGCGGACCGGGGCCGGAGCCCGAAAGTCCGGTTCAGGGCATGCAGGGTCAGCATGTTGATCAGTTCGATCACAAAGAGCACGGCCACAAAGCCGCCGGCCACCAACAATCCGCCTTTCGCCCGCGAGGCTGTGGTTTCCCGGTTCCGCGGCTTTCCGTCCCCCGTCGCGTCAAGCATGGCTGCTCCTAATGCACCACAATGGGCTGGAAACCCTCGGCACGAAGGGCGCCGAGGACCTGCTCGCAATGTTCGTGGCCCTTGGTTTCGAGGTTTACGGTGATGGAAACGTCGCCCATGCTGATGGAGCCGCCAACACGGGTGTGGTCCAGGCCCGTGACGTTCGCATCGTTTTCGGCGATGATGCGGGCGATGGTGGCCAGCGAACCGGGCCGGTCATCCAGCATCATCCGGACGGTCATGTAGCGCCCCGCGGCGGACAGGCCCCGCTGGATGACTTTGAGCATCAGCATCGGATCGATGTTGCCGCCGGACAGGATCACGGCCGTGGTGCCGGGGTTTTCGATCTTGCCGTCCATCAAGGCGGCAACCCCCACCGCTCCGGCGGGTTCCACCACCATCTTGGCCCGTTCCAGCAGGAAGATCAGGGCCCGCGCCAGGGAATCCTCGCTGACGGTGACAACATCGTCCACGAGCTCACGGATGATGCTGAAGGGCAGCTGTCCGGGCCGGCCCACGGCGATGCCGTCAGCCATCGTGGACACTTTCTTCAGCGGAACCAGGGCGTCGGCGGCGAGTGACGGCGGATAAGCCGCAGCATTTTCGGCCTGGACACCGATGATGCGGATTTCCCGGCCAAGTTCCCTGGCCCGGGCCTTGACGGCTACAGCGACGCCGGCCAGCAGCCCGCCGCCGCCCACACCCATCAGGATGGTGTCCACATTGGGGATCTGCTCGAGAATCTCCAGGCCGATGGTTCCCTGGCCGGACACCACATCCACGTTGTCGAAGGGGTGCACAAAGACCATACCGGATTCGTCGGCGTAGCGCTGCGCCTCGGCGAGAGCCTCATCCACGTTGTGGCCGTGGAGGATGACTTCCGCACCGTGGCTGCGGGTGGCCGCCAGCTTCGGAAGGGCTACGCCCAGCGGCATGTAGATGCGGGCTTTGATGCCCAGGCTTTTGGCGGCTACGGCCACGCCCTGGGCGTGGTTTCCGGCTGATGCGGCCACAACACCGCGTTTTTTATCCTCGGCCGAGAGCTTGGCCATGCGCACATAGGCACCGCGGACCTTGAACGACCCGGCCCGCTGCAGGTTTTCGCACTTGAAGAAGACGTCACCGCCAACCATCCCGCCCAGGGCCCGTGACGATTCCACCGGGGTCCGCATAATAATCCCCTCGAGCAGCTTCTGCGCCTCCAGGACATCGTCCAGCGTGACGGGAAGGGTTTCAAGGGTGTTCACGGACTTATTCTCCTCGGGTGGATACGGCTCCGGCGCCTTGGCTCATGTTTCAGGCCTGGGCGTCCGGATTGGCTGCTTCTGTGCTGGCTGCGGCGTCCTTGCCGCGCTTGGGCTTGAAGCCCGGCAACCGGACGTCCCTGATGGAGTCATCATGGTCCGGGCCTGGCGTCACCGGCCCTCCGGGGGTTGCCAGCACCTGTTCATGTTCCCACGTTCTGGCCGCGATGTAGCGAATTGCGGAGTTTGCTACGGCGAGGATGGGGACTGAGAACAGCGCGCCGGGGATGCCCGCAAGGTACGAACCCGCCGCCACAGAGAGGATGACCGCCACCGGGTGCAGGGCCACGGCCTTGCCCATCACGAGAGGTTGCAGGATGTGGCTCTCCAGCTGCTGGACCAGCAGGACGATAGCCAGCATGATCAGGGCGTTGACCGGCCCGTTGGCCACCAGGGCCAGGAGTACGGCGATGGCCCCGGTCACCAGGGCACCGACTACCGGGATAAAGGAACCGATGAACACAAGCACGCTCAGGGGCAGGGCCAGCGGCACCCCGATGATGGCCGCGCCGGCGCCGATGCCTACCGCGTCAACAAACGCAACAAACATCTGGATCCGTGCGTAGCTGACCATGGAAGCCCAGCCCTTGCGTCCGGCACCGAACGTTGCCGCACGCGCTTTCTTCGGGAGGAGGCGGACCAGGAAGGCCCAGATCCTGTCGCCTTCGAGCAGGAAGAAGATCAGGATGAACAGGGCCAGCACCATTCCCGCGGCGAAGTGGCCCGCGGTGCTGCCGAAGGACAACGCACCGCTGAGGATGCTGCTGCTGTTGTTCTGGAGTGCGGCGGATGCTTCCTTGAGGTACTGGTCGATCTGGTCGGCGGTGAGGTGCAGGGGTCCTTCGGCCAGCCAGTCCTGGATCTGCTTCACGCCGGTCAGCGCCTGGGACCACAATTCGCCGAAACCTGAAGCCAGCTGGCGTCCCACCAGGGCAAGGGCGCCGGCAATAACACCGATGAACCCCAGCACCGTGATGGCCACCGCGGCTCCGTTTGGCAGGCGCCTGCTCCGCAGCCAGCGCACTACCGGGCTCAGCAGCCCGGCCAGCAGTGCGGCCACCATCACGGGGATAATCAGGAAGCTGATCCGGCTGAGCAGCCAAATCAGGGCGCTGGCCACAAGAAGGATGAGACCGAGCCGCCAGGCCCACGACGCAGCGATCCGGATACCGTAGGGAATGTCCTGCTCAAGCTCCCGGTCCGCGCGCACCCGGGCCGGGCGGACAGTTTCCACCGGCCGGACGGTATCCGGCGCCGTGCCTGTGGGCTTTGAATCGGATGGGGTGGCGTCCTCGGCTGGCGTCATAGCCTAATACTTCCTCAGCATCGCCCCTTATGCGAAACGGCTACCCGGCCCCGACCAGGACAGCATCGATCCCCCAGGCCATCGTGAACGCTTCCCCGGCCGAAAGCCACCGCAGCCCGTCACCCGAGTTGAAGGCGTTGGCCGGACCGGTCATGGGTTCGATGGCCACCGCCCTGGGCCTGCCGGGCAGCTCAGTTGTCACAAAGATGTGGACGTAGCCGCAGGATTCGTCCTGCCACAACGTGACACTGCGGCCGTCAGGTGCGCTGAGCACATGGCGGGCCGCACCGCCGTCGAACGTCAGGTCAGTGAGGGCTACATCGATCTCAAGGTCCCCAACTCTTTGGCCGCTGCGGAAGTCACTGTCCCCGCTGACGGGCTCCGAGCTCCGCGGGATCAGGCGCTGGTCCGCCACCAGGCGGGTGCCGGCGGCGACGGTCAGGGTGAGCTGGTCCACCTCCGCGTCGCCCAGCCGCAGGTATGGGTGGGCGCCCAGGACGAACGGCGCTGGCGCGTTGGAATCGTTGATCAGCGTCTGGCGGACTTCCAGGCCAAGGTCCTCAGCGAGAAGATACTGGACCCGGTGGCGCACCAGGAAGGGGTAGCCATGCTGCGGGAAGACCGTCGCCTCGAGGGTCACGGAATATTGCGATTCATCAACCAGGCTGTAGGCGGAGTTGCGGAGCAGTCCATGACTGGCGTTGTTCCGGGAAACCTCCGTGATGTCCAGTTGCTGCTTCTTACCGTCCAGGTACCAGACCCCGTCCTCCACCCTGTTTGCCCAGGGGGCGAGGGTGATCCCGGCGGCGCCGGGGGAAATCTCGGCGTCGCCATAGGTCTCGGTGAGCTGGACACCGGCGCGACTGTAAAGCCGCAGGCCGGCCGCCAACTCAGTCACAACTGCGAACGCGTCACCCCTGCGGAGTTCGTACTGCCGGCCGGTGGCGTAGGTCTGGAATCCGGCGGGAATGCTCGCGTCCGGGGTTGCGCTCGAAGTCATGAGCACCACCGTAACAGGGGGCAGGGACTGCCTGCCATCACCGCAAAATGTTATCTTTTGTGTGAAACTCTTCTTTTTTGAGCGAAATATGGGATGATCGAGACAACGGATGCCCGGCACCTCCGGCACCAGCACGCAAAGGACCCCCGCCATGACAGGTATCACTACCACCACGCTCGCCGATGGCCGGGAGCTGATTTATTTCGACGACGGCGCCGCTGCCAAGCCCCGCACGGCGGCCACCACCACCGATCACCGGCCCTTGCCCGAACGCGGCGAGCCTGGCGAAGTACGCTTCGATGCCCTCACTGACGAGTGGGTGGCCGTCGCGGCGCATCGGCAGGCCCGCACCCACCTCCCGCCTGCCGACCAGTGCCCCATCTGCCCCACCACAGCGAACAACCCCTCCGAGATCCCCGCACTCGACTACGACGTTGTGGTGTTTGAAAACCGCTTCCCGTCGCTGGGCCCGGCTGTGGGGCCAGTGCCGTCCACTCCGGCCTGGGGCACTACCGGACCCGCGTACGGACGCTGCGAAGTAGTGGCGTTCACTCCCGAGCACACGGGATCGTTCAGTGGCCTGGGTGAGGCCCGCGCCCGGACTGTGGTTGAGGCGTGGGCGCACCGCACCGAAGTCCTCAGCAAACTGCCGGGGATCAGGCAGGTGTTCCCGTTCGAAAACCGCGGGGCCGACATCGGCGTCACCCTCCACCACCCGCACGGCCAGATCTATGCGTACCCCTACGTCACGCCCCGGGCGGGGGTCATCGGAGCGGCCGCACGCAAGTTCTATGATGGGTCCGATGGGCGGCAGACGCTCACGGGCTCGCTGCTGCGGGCGGAACGCGAGGACGGGAGCCGAATGGTGATGGAGGGTGAGAATTTCAGCGCCTACGTGCCGTTCGCTGCCCGCTGGCCGCTGGAAATCCACCTGGTGCCGCACCGGCAGGTACCCGACCTGGCCGCCTTGAGCGGTGAGGAAAAGGATGAACTGGCCCATGTCTACCTTGACCTGCTCCAACGGCTCGATGCCCTGTATCCGACGCCGACGCCCTACATCTCCGCCTGGCACCAGGCCCCTCTTGACGACCTCCTGCGCCCCGCCAGCTACCTGCACCTCCAGCTGACGTCGCCCCGCCGGGCAGCGGACAAGCTCAAGTTCCTGGCCGGCTCCGAAGCCGCCATGGGCGCCTTTATCAATGACACCACCCCGGAAAGCGTGGCGGAACGGCTCCGTGCCGGTGTGGTTCCGGAGTCCAGCCCCGTCCGTGCAGCAACCGCCCCTGCTGCGCTGGGGGCCCTGCCTGAAGGAGTACACGCGTGAGCGCCTCCCCTGACCCGTTGACTACCCGGACCCCTCTGACCAACCCGGCGGAACCGGGCACTGAGGACCTGGACACAGCGCAGCCCGGCACCGCGGACCTGGCCGCCCGCTTTGGGCGGGAGTTCGGCAGGCTTCCCGACGGCGTCTGGCAGGCACCGGGACGCGTTAACCTTATCGGCGAGCACACCGACTACAACGAGGGTTATGTGCTCCCGTTCGCGATCGACAAGACCGCCCGGGTGGCTGTCGCAGTCCGTCCGGACTCCATGGTCAGGCTCCTGTCCACGTATGGTGACCACGGCATGGTCACCGCCGACCTCGGCTCCTTGGACGCGGCTTCCGCCAAGGGCTGGACGAAGTATCCGCTCGGTGTGATGTGGGCGTTGCAGCAGCAGGGCATCACCGTTCCGGGGGTGGACCTGCTGCTCGATTCCAACGTCCCCCTGGGCGCCGGCCTGTCCTCATCGCACGCCATCGAATGCGCGGTCATCTCAGCCCTGAACGATTTGACGGGAGCGGGGCTTGAACCCGAGGAGATGGTCCTCGCCACCCAGCGCGCCGAGAACGACTTTGTCGGCGCCCCCACGGGCATCATGGACCAGTCAGCGTCGCTGCGCGGATCCAAGGGGCACGCGGTCTTCCTGGACTGCCGCGACCAGAGCGCTCAGCTGGTTCCCTTCGAAACAGAACCTGCAGGGCTGGTGATGCTGGTGATCGATACCAACGTCTCCCACTCCCATGCCGACGGCGGGTATGCCTCCCGCCGCGCGTCCTGCGAACTGGGCGCCGAGGTCCTGGGCGTCAAGGCACTGCGTGACGTCCGGATGGAGGACCTGGAAGAAGCCGCCGGCCTCCTGGACGAGGTCACCTACCGGCGCGTGCGCCATATCGTGACCGAAAACGACCGCGTGCTGCAGACCGTGGAGCTGCTGGCCAGTGCGGGCCCCGGTTCCATCGGCAAACTGCTGGACGCCAGCCACGTTTCCATGCGGGACGATTTCGAGATCTCCTGCCCGGAGCTGGATCTGGCGGTGGCCATCTCCCGCGCCAACGGCGCAATCGGCGCCCGGATGACCGGCGGTGGCTTCGGCGGGGCCGCCATCGCGCTCACCCCTGTGACGTCGGAGCAGCAGGTGCGCGCCGCCGTCGTGCGTGCCTTCGAAGAAGCCGGCTATACGGCCCCTGACATCTTCACGGTGACCCCGGCAGCGGGAGCCATGCGCATTTCGTAGCGCGGATACCGGAAAAAGAGGGCCCCGCCTGATGCGAAATGCATCGGTGGGGCCCTCTTCTTGTGAGTGGGATTACGACGGCGGATGCCGGGTTTTTTGTCAGTCCTCGCCGCGGAGGATGGCCAGGACGCGGATGATCTCCACGTAGAGCCAGACCAGGGTGACCGTCAGGCCGAAGGCCGCGGTCCAGGAGAAGCGCTGCGGTGCGCCGCTCTGCACGCCGGCTTCGATGCTGGTGAAGTCCATGACCAGGGAGAACGCGGCCAGGCCAATGGCGAGGATGCCGATGACAACACCAATGATGCCGCTGCGCAGGCCGAAGGGTTCCGTCGTCATACCCGTCATCATCATGACCAGGTTGACCACGGAGAACAGGCCGTAACCCACCAGGGCGATCATAAAGAACTTCATTGCCTTGGGAGAGGCGCGCACCTTGCCGCTCTTGAACAGGAGCAGCGTCACGGTGAACACGGACAGCGTGCCGATGACGGCCTGCAGGCCGACTCCCGGGTACATCAGATCGAGCACGCGGGTGAGGCCGCCGAGGAACAGGCCTTCGAGCCCGGCATAGGCCAGGATCAGGGCCGGTGAAGGCTGCTTCTTGAACGTGTTGACCAGTGCCAGGACGAAGCCGCCCAGCGCACCGACGATCATCAGGATGCTGGCCAGCCCCATGCTGACGAACAGCGTCACCGCGGCCCCGGCCAGCAGGACTCCGAGGCACGCCGCTGTCTTAACGATGACGTCGTCGTAGGTCATCCGGCCGGTGTCCGCGGGACCTGCGGCCGGCTGGTTGTACATCTGGCGCAGCTGCTCATCGGTCATGTTCTGCTGCTGGCCCCAACCGTTCTGGGGATCCATGACCTGGCCGGGAGCCCGCTGGCCATACTGCGCCTGTCCGTAGGGTGCCTGCGGGACACGCGGTGCCTGCGTTGCTCCACGGAAATTCTTTCCGTTGAAGATCGGGTTTCCGCCAAGTGCCATTGCTGGTGTCCTCCAAGTAAAGAGTTGAGTCGTGACTTACGACCCACGCTACCAATATCTACGTGCTCACGCCCCAATAAGTTCCCCGTCCATGGCGCCGAAACGCAACCGTGATGCATCCGATAGGACGGTCGCACGCGCCGCGGGGCCGCGCGTAGGCCCGGCCGCCCCCTGGGGAATACTGCTGATCAACAGAAGTTTCTTTGCGAACACTTTGCCAATGCGCCATGGCTGTAACGCAGTTGTTATGCGATCGCTACCAGAGCGCCTGCCCGCGGCCTAAAATTTGGCCCTGACGAGCTGTAACATAGGCCACACGCGGTGACGGATATCACAACCAGGCCCCCAACCTGCACGACAGCATCACCATCCGTCCCGTGACGTTTGCAGCGGTTGCAATGGCGCATCCCTGGCCACCCCACCCAAGTGGAGGATTTTCATTTTGAGAAGTACACCCAAAGGCTCGCCGCACAGACGGCCGGGCGGATTGCTGAAAGTGATAGGGGCCGTCTTTGCCTCTGTCCTGATGATCTTGCTCGTCGTCGCCCCGGCATCACAGGCCACTTCGCCGTCTCCGACACCATCCCCGTCGGCTACCAGTTCGCCGTTCAGCATCAGCGGATTCCTCCGCAACGCAGGGGCCCCACTGGCCGATGTCAAAATCAGTGTCACTGGCCAAGGGTTCGAAGGTTCCGCCACGTCGGCGGCCAACGGATCTTGGTCGATCAGCGTCCCGCAATCGGGTACGTACGAAATCGAACTGGATGAAGGAACTCTTCCCGAGGGAATCAAACTGGCAGATGGCCAGGAGAACCCCCGCCAGCTGACATTCGGCCAGACCTCCAACCAGACCACCATCTTCGCTTTCGGCGAAGGGATCGTCGTCCAGCAGGGCAATTTCGCGCAGGACCTGACGAACAGGCTCGTCGCTGGGCTCAGCTTCGGCCTCCTGCTGGCACTGGCTGCCGTTGGCCTCTCACTCATTTTCGGCACCACAGGCCTCACCAACTTTGCCCATGGCGAGATGGTCACGCTGGGTGCCGTCCTGGTTTTTGTTCTCAATGCCGTGGGAGCGCCGTTCTGGCTGGCCATCGTCGTCGCACTGCTGGGCGGAGGCTTAGTGGGCTATGCGCAGGACACCTGGCTATGGAAGCCCCTGCGAGGCCGCGGCACCGGACTCGTTCCCATGATGATCGTCAGCATCGGACTGGCCCTCGCCGCCCGCTATGTGATCCAGTTTTACTTCGGCGGGGGTACCGAGCAGCTTCCCGGAGCTCAAAGTGCCGAGATCCAGCTCGGGCCGATTTCCATCTCCCCGAATAATCTGTGGTCCCTCATCATCAGCGCCATTGTCATCCTGATCGTGGGCCTCGTGCTGATGAAGACCAGGCTCGGCAAGGCCACCCGGGCCGTCGCTGACAACCCCGCACTGGCCGCAGCCTCCGGCATCGACGTTGACGGCGTCATCCGCATCGTGTGGATTGTCGGCGGCGTGCTCGCCTCCCTCGGCGGCATTCTGTGGGCTTACTACCGCCCCGGCGTCTCGTTCAACATGGGTTCGCAGATCTTGCTCCTGATCTTCGCCGGAGTCACCCTGGGCGGTCTCGGGACCGTTTTCGGAGCCCTCGTTGGCTCCGTGGTCGTTGGTATCTTCACTGAACTGACCACTGTCTTCGGGGCCCCCGCAGACCTCAAATACGTCATACCCCTGGGCGTCATGATCATCGTCCTGCTCATCCGGCCGCAAGGCATTCTGGGCCGCCGCGAGCGCGTGGGATAGGAAGGACCAATCATGGATTTTGCAGCAATTCTTTCCAACGCCTTCGGCGAACTCATCAGCCCCACCACCGCCGCCTACGCCTTGGCGGCGCTGGGCCTCGCGGTCCACTTCGGCTACTCCGGCCTGCTGAACTTCGGCCAGGCAGGCTTCATGGCAGTGGGCGCCTACGGCTTCGCCATCTCCACACTGACCTTCAAGGCGCCGTTCTTCGTGGCTCTGCTCATCGCCGTCGTCGCAGCAGCGATTTTTGCGATGATTCTGGGCATTCCGACGCTGCGCCTCAGGGCCGACTACCTGGCGATCGTCACCATTGCGGCGGCCGAAATTGTCCGGTACCTCGTCACCACCAACGGCTGGACGGCGGTCACGGGCTCAGCCAACGGCCTGGCAGCCTTCGAGGGCGGGTTCTACGAGATGAACCCGTTCCCGCCTGGCTCGTACCCACTGGGCATGAACAACCGGGACTTCTTCATCCGGATCGTGGGATGGACGCTGGTCATCGTGGCTGGCATCCTCGTGTGGCTGCTGATGCGCAGCCCGTGGGGCAGGGTCCTCAAGGGCATCCGTGAAGATGAAAACGCCGTGCGGTCGCTCGGCAAGAACGTCTACGCCTACAAGATGCAGGCCCTGATCATCGGCGGTGTGCTGGGCGCCCTGGCCGGGATGATCTTTACGCTCCCCCGCGGCGCAATCCAACCAGCCAACTACGGCACGGAGCTGACGTTCTTCCTCTGGACGTGTCTCCTGCTGGGCGGAATGGCCACCGTCCTCGGGCCGGTCATCGGGGCAATGATGTTCTGGGTTGTGCTCTCGCTTACTCAGGGCATCCTGAGCGGGCTGATCGAGTCCGGGATCATCACCTGGCTGACCACCATCCAGGCGGGCCAGCTCCGATTCATCCTTGTCGGTGTTGCCCTGATGCTCCTGATGATCTTCCGGCCCCAAGGTGTCTTTGGCAATAAGAAGGAGCTGGCATTCGCATGAGTGAACGGCGTGAAGAGAACATCGACTACATGACCGACGCCCGCCCCATCGCGGTGGGCGGCAATGAACCAGGTTGCAAGAAGCGCGATCCCATCGTTGTGGCGGAAAACGTCACACGGAGCTTCGGTGGCATCAATGCTGTGGATGTCGAGTACCTCGAAATTCCGCGGCATAAGATCACGGCCCTGATCGGACCGAACGGGGCCGGCAAAACCACGTTGTTCAACCTCCTGACCGGATTCGACCATCCCAACTCCGGCAAGTGGCAGTTTGAAGGCCAAAGCATAGCGGGCGTTTCCCCCTACAAGGTTGCCCGCATGGGCATGGTGAGGACATTCCAGCTGACCAAGGTCATGGGCAAGCTCACCGTTATGGAAAACATGCGACTCGGTGCCTCCGACCAGCCCGGCGAACGCCTCTCAAAGGCTCTCTTCAAGAGGCTCTGGGGAAGCCGGGAGAAGGAAATCACCGCGCAAGCCGATGTCCTGCTGGAGAAATTCAAGCTGGACGCAAAAAAAGCCGACTACGCGGCGTCCTTGTCCGGCGGCCAGCGCAAGCTCCTCGAGATGGCACGCTCGCTTATGGTCCGACCCAAGCTGGTCATGCTGGATGAGCCCATGGCCGGCGTGAATCCCGCGCTCACGCAGTCCCTGCTGGACCACATCAAGAACCTCAAGTCCGAGGGCATGACCGTATTGTTCGTCGAACACGACATGAACATGGTGCGGCACATCGCCGACTGGGTGGTGGTGATGGCCGAAGGCAAGATCGTGGCCGAAGGGCCTCCTGGCGAAGTCATGAAGAACCCTGCCGTGATTGACGCCTACCTGGGCGCCCATCACGATGTGGATCTCGGCGACGCCGAAGGCATCAGGGAACTCGAAGCCGAACTTGAGGCAGACGAGGAATCGGTGGTCGGCACCGAAGACGCCGGCATTATTGCCCCGGAAATAGTGGTCTCGGGACTCGACAAGAAGGACGGAAAATGAGCGCAGCCAGCGCAGCGGCCCCGGCAGAAAGTCCGGCACATGCCAACGACGCAGTCGTTTCGGTAAAGAACCTTGTGGCCGGCTATCTCCCGGGCGTGAACATCCTCAACGGCTGCAGCATTGAGGCCCGCAAAGGAGAACTGATCGGAATAATCGGCCCCAATGGTGCCGGAAAGTCCACTCTGCTGAAGGCAATGTTCGGATTGGTCAAAGTCCACTCGGGGACCGTGGTGGTCCGCGGCAAGGACATCACCGGCCTCAAGGCGAACAAGCTGGTTAGCCAGGGCGTGGGATTCGTGCCGCAGACAAACAACGTGTTCGCGGCGCTGACCATCGAAGAGAACCTGCAGATGGGGATGTTCCAGAGGCCGAAGGCTTTTGCCGAGCGGTTTGATTTCGTGACCGGCCTGTTCCCCGAACTTGGCAAACGGCGCGCGCAGCGTGCGGGTTCGTTGTCCGGCGGTGAGCGCCAGATGGTGGCGATGGGCCGGGCCCTGATGATGGATCCCGCCGTGCTGCTGCTTGATGAGCCCTCGGCAGGCCTCTCCCCCGTCAGGCAGGACGAGACGTTCCTCCGCGTGCACGAGATCAACAGGGCCGGCGTCTCGGTCATCATGGTGGAGCAGAACGCCCGGCGCTGCCTGCAGATCTGTGATCGCGGCTATGTCCTGGACCAGGGCAAGGACGCGTACACGGGCACGGGACGCGACCTGATGAAGGATCCGAAGGTCATCCAGCTCTATCTGGGTACGCTGGCCGACCAGAACTGATCGGCCGGCCAGGACTAGTCCGTTCCGCCAAAGGCAGTACCCACGAAGAAGACCCCCGTCCGGTTCCCCGGGCGGGGGTCTTCTGTGTCAGCGGAGGAACAGGCTCTAGAGCTTGCCGAACTCTTCCTTGACGAGGGCGATCTTGTTGTCTTCCTTGTACTCGTAGACACCGATGGTTGCTTCGGAGGGATCGCCACTGTCGGCGAAAGTGACCGGACCGGACTGGCCGTCGTAGTCAATGTCCTTGCCTTCGCGCAGCAGAGTCACGCAGTTGGCGAAGCTATAGCATTTCTCGCCATCCTTTGACACGGCCTGCAGCTGCTTGGCGATGTCCACACCCTTGGTGCTCTTGGCGGCCTCTGCCGCGAGCGCGGTCAGGTTGGCAGCGTCCCAGCTCTCACCGGCGTAGATGAAGTCCTTCAGGGTAGGATCGACAGCCAGCAGCGACTTCCTGAAGTCTTCACCGGCAGTAGTTCCGGGAATCGTGCCATGCGCCTTGGTGAGCGTGCCGGGCTGGAAATCCTTGCTGTAGTCAACGGTGTTGCCGTCGACCAGGAAGATCTGCTCGGCCTTGATGCCCTTGCCGGTCAGGAGCGGGATGATGCTCTTGCCCTGAACGAAGGATATGACAGCAACGGCATCCGGCTTCGCGGCGATAACCTTGTCCACCTGGGTGCTGAACTGGGAGTCGCCTTCGTTGAACAGCTCTTCGGCGACGACCTTGCCGCCAGCCTTCTCGAAGGTCTCCTTGAGCTTCTTGCCAAGCCCGGTACCGTAGGAATCGTTGAGTACCAGCATGCCCAGTGTCTGTGCGCCACAGGAGGCCGCGTAGTTACCCAGCACGGAGCCCTGCAGGACATCGGACGGGGCGGTCCGCCAGTACAGGCCCTTGTCATCCCACGCGGTGAAGTCCACGGAAGTGTTGGCAGGCGAGAACTGGACAACCCCGGCGCCGGTGATCTGGTTGATGACAGTCTTGGAAACGCCGGAGGAGGCGGCACCAATGATGGCGCTGACACCCAGGCCCAGCAGGTTGGTCACGGACTGCGTGGCGACATCGGTGGTGGTGTCACCGGAGTCCCGGTGCGTCACTTCGATAGGTTTGCCAAGGACGCCGCCCGCGGCATTGATTTCATTCTTCGCGAGCTCAACGCCGGCAATCTCGGGCGGGCCGAGGTAGGACAACGCGCCGGTGGTCGGCAACAGCGTGCCGATCTTCAGGGCCGTGTCAGTGGTGGTTGAGGACGGGGGCACTGTCCCTGACGCGGGAATCACCGGTGCCTTGAGTCCTTCCGAAGGAGCCGGGCAGGAAAGGCCTGCCGGCTTTGTTGTTGTTGTGGTCGCCGTCGGGGTGGAGGTACCACCACAGGCCGTGGCCAGCAGGGCGACGCCTACGCTAAGCGCTGTGAGCTTAGCAACGCGGGGTGCCCCCGGGGGGAGTGAAATCATTGACAATCTCCTGGATCGAAAGGTGCGAACGGCCTTTGACGCGGATGATCAGGTGTTCCTGATTTAACTTCAAGCTAATGCATATCTTCGGCGGATATAAGTGACTGAGGTCACATCCTTATAACAGTCGTTGCATATGCGAAATCAATGAACGGGATTGGTCTGTTGAGGTCACGCGGGGGGCGCGGAAGGGCGCGTCAGGAGGAACTCCCTAGGGAGAATTTGTACCCCAGGTGGGACTCGAACCCACAACACGCGGATTTTAAGTCCGCTGCCTCTGCCAATTGGGCTACTGGGGCGCCCGGTCAATGGTATCCCGTCATTCGCCCGCAAGCGGTCCGGCGTACCGGAACGTCCCGTGGACCCCGCCGGGCCAGACCGCCAGCGGGAGCAGCTGGAAGTGGTCCCCCCAGGCCGCGTCGGGAGGGAGGACGCCGAAGGACGCAGCCGGGACGAAGCCGAAGCGCGGGTAGTAATCGGTGCTGCCCAGCAACGCAATCCCGCCCTCCCCCGCCGCGTTGGCCCGGGCAATCGTGTCGTTCATGAGGGCAGTGCCGATCCCATGGCGCTGCAGCCTTGGTGTCACACCGATGGGCCCGAGGCCCAGCAACCCGTAGTCGCCCACCCAGCCCCGTGTGCTGATCACATGGCCGACTATCTCGTCGTCGAGCACCGCCACCACGCTGAACTCGGGCAGGTAGTCCTCGCACTCGAAGAGCCTGCGGAGCACGTCCACCTCCTCGGGCTCCCCGTCCACCGGCAGGCCCGTGACCGGGGAGACCGCGAACGCCTCGCCCGTCAACGCGAGGATCTTGTCCCTGTCCGCAACCGTCTCGTTCCTGAGCAGCAGCTCGGGCCGCGGCACGTGCCGGCTGGCCGCTGACAGCTCAGCCAGGGCTTCGACGGCGCGTGGTGCGTCCGCCACCGGCACCAGCAGGTGGTCGTGGTGGAAGCCGGCCAGCACGTTGCAGCTGATCCTGGCGTCGGTCAGGGCCTTCCCGACGGCGGCTGTCAGGCCAACAGCCTCCAGCGCAGAATGCACTTCCAGGGTGATCCAGGCCGCCACAAAGTCGTAGTGCAGCCCCAGGCTGTCTGCCCTTTCCCGCGGCAGGACGACCGTCAGGCCCTCGGCCTCACGGACGGCAGCTTCGATGCCGGGCTCAAGCGGCCTGCCATGCGGCCACAGGACGTAGACGTACTCCCCCTCCCGCAGTACCGGTTTCAGTGTTGCCAGCAGGGTCTGGAGGTTCTTTTCGCCAGTCATGCTGCCAGTCTAGAAGGGACACCAGGCGGGAAACGCCAAAACGGCGGCTATCCCTCGAGGGGACAGCCGCCGTCGGGCGTTACAAATGCTGCGTCGGGATGCCGGTGTTACTTGGCGTCCGCGGTGACCGACTGCTTGGGGTCCACGCTGGTGGCCTCCGCAGAGCCGGGATTTGCCGCTCCGGCGGATACCTCGGGCGCGCTGGCCGCCGGGGCGGGAGCAGCCGCAGCCGGCTTGGGAGCAGGTGTGGCAGCGGCCACGAAGGCACCACGCGGGTTGTCCAGGTCGATCAGCTGGGTGGTGTCGCGGCCCATAAAGAACGCGAGGATCCAACCCATGATGACGCGGACCTTGCGCTCCATGGTGGGCATGGCCATGCCGTGGTAGCCGCGGTGTGCCAGCCAGGCGAGCGGGCCCTTGAGGCCGATGCGGCCCAGGATGTTGATGTTGGCAACACCCTTCCACTCGCCGAAGCCGGCAACAGCACCCAGGTTCTTGTGCTTGTAGTCCTTGAGCGTTTTGTCCCAGCGCGAAGCCCACAAGTTCTTGGCGAGGCGCTTGGCCTGGCGAAGTGCGTGCTGGGCGTTCGGGACGCAGGTGCCGTCCGGCAGGCCGCTGCCCGTGAGGTCCGGCACGGCGGCGATGTCGCCGGCGGCCCAGGCGTTGTCGATGATGCCTTCATCGCCGGCGATGCGGAGGTCCGGCAGAACGCGGACGCGGCCGCGGGGTTCCAGCGGGAAGTCGGAGGAGCGGATCATCGGGTTGGCCTGCACGCCGGCAGTCCAGACGAGCGTGTCGGCTTCGAATTCCTGGGCGAGGGACTTGTCCGGGAGGTTGATGAGCTTCAGGGAGCCCTCAGCGCTGTCCAGGGAGGTGTTCAGCAGGACCTCGATGCCGCGGCTGCGGAGGTGCTCCACAACCCATTCGGCCTGGGGTGCCGTGACCTCGGGCATGATGCGGCCCATGGCTTCAACCAGGACGAAGCGTACTTCTTCCTGGCGGATGCGGGGGTTGTTCTTGACCGCGGCGCGGGCCAGGTCTTCCATTTCGGTGATGCATTCGATGCCGGCGAAGCCGCCACCGACAACCACGAATGTCAGTGCCTTGGCGCGGGCAGCGGGGTCCGCGATGGTGGACGCGGCCTCGAGGCGCTCCAGCACCTTGTTGCGAAGGGCCACAGCCTCTTCGATGGTCTTCAGGCCGATGCCCTTGTCCGCGAGGCCCTTGATGGGGAACGTGCGGGTGATGGCGCCTGCGGCCACCACAATGTCGAAGTAGGGGATCTCGATGTGCTCTCCGCCGTCCGCGGGCGCCACGACGGCGGTGCGGTTGGCGTGGTCGATCGAAGTGACGCTGCCCTGGATGAGTTCAGTGTGCTTCAGGTGCTGGCGGTGCGAGACCACTGCGTGGCGGGCCTCGATGTTGCCGCCGGCCACTTCGGGCAGGAAGGGCTGGTAAGTCATGTAGGGCAGTGGATCCACGAGGGTGACGATGCCACCGGCATTCGCGATCTTCTTCTGCAGTTTGAGTGCTACGTACAGGCCGACGTACCCGCCGCCGACGACGAGTACCCTGGGACGGTCCTGGAGCTCTGGGGTGGTTGCCATGATTTAAGGATACAACAGTTTGTGAAAATCTTCACTAACTACGTTTTGCCGCCTGAATCAACGGTTTGGAACGCGCCGGTATCGGGTTCCTCGCGCGCCGCTCCGGGGTTTCGGGCAGCCCTCCGCAGCTGGAAGACTGCTGCCCCGATGATCACCACAAAGAGGATTACTGAACCGATCACGACGGCGGCGCCAACGGCACTGTCACGCTGTGAGGGCGCCTCGGCCGCGGGCACAGTGGGCTCGGGCAGCGTGGGAACGGCACTGGCCACCTCGTCCGTGGGCACCGGTACCGGCGCACCAAGGTTGCCGCGGCGGTGCACGCGGATCCAGTCCGAGATGGATCCGAGCGGGTTGGCGGCGGCTTCCGGGACGGAGTCCTTCAGGGCGGCCTCGGCGTTCAGCACGCCAAAGCCGTACAGCGGGTCTTTTCCGGCAGGACCGGCATCCTTGGCCGTGCTGACGATCCGGTTGATGACCTGCTTGGCGCTCATCTCCGGCCACTTGGAACGGATGAGTGCGGCCACACCGGCAACGATCGGGGCAGCTCCGGACGTTCCCGCCCATTCGGCGTAACCGCCGCCGGGAAGCCCGCCCAGCAGGTTTTCAGCCGGGGCCGCCACACCGATGCTGATCCCCTGGGAGGACGAGTCGACGCTCGCTGTGCCCTTGCGGTCCAGGCCGGCGACCGTGAGGACGCCGGGGATGGTGGCGGGCGCTCCCACCTGGAGGTTGCCGCCTATCCGGTTTCCGGCGGCGGCCACAATCACCACATCCTTCTGTTCGGCATAGAGGAAGGCAGCGTCCCAGCTCTGGGGCCACTGCGGCGTGGCGCTCCCCAGCGAAATGTTGATGACTTTGGCCCCGTTGTCCACGGCCCAACGGACCGCTTCGGGGATCTGGTCCTGATCACTCTTGCCCGCGGGGTTGGCCGATCCCAGCCATGTTGACACGGACAGGATCTCGGCTTCAGGAGCAACGCCGATCATGCCGTCCGGTCCGGCGGCAGCAGCCGGGCCGGGACCGGGCGAAGCGGTGGCACCGGCGGGCTGGTGGCCGCGGCCGGCAAGGATGGTGGCTACCAGGGTCCCGTGTTCCGGCTTGACCCCCAGGCTTTTCTGCCCGTTGGGGCTGCCGGCCCCGGACGCGTCGAAGCCTCCGGTGACGGCGCCCTTCAGGTCGGGGTGCTGGGCATCCACGCCGCTGTCGATCACCGCGATCTTGACTCCGGCGCCCTTGGAAACATCCCAGGCCTTCGTAATTCCGGCTTCGCCAAGCCAGTACTGCTTGTCCCGTTCAGCGTCGGCCATGGCCGCGGGCGCCAGGGTCAGTCCTGCGGCCAGGCTGACGCCTGCGAGGGTCATCGCCAGGAGAGCTGACGCGGCCCGGCGGAACCGTGCTGTTGCTCTGGTCATGTGGGTTCCCATGCTTGGTTGGCTGAAGGCCTGGTTAGTGGATGCTCAGGGCAATTCCGTCAAGAATATCGTGTTCGCTGGCCGTGGCCGTGACGATCCGGCCCGCGGTGAGTTCATTCAGCCGCTCCAGGATGCGCCGCCACACCAGCCCGCCGGCACCCATTACGTCGACGCGGCCGGGGTGCATGTACGCCAGTTCCGCACGTTCTCGCCTGGTCATGTGGAGGAGGTCGGTGGCGGCCTCGGTGATGGTGCCGATGGCCAGTTCCGTCCCGTGGATCGCCGCCGGCGAATACTCCGGAAGCCGCAGGGCATGGGCGGTGATGGTGGTGATCGAGCCGGCCACCCCGACGACGGCGGTGGCGCGTTCCAGCGGAACCTCCAGCCCCGCCCGGGCGATGGCGGCGTCGATGTCGGCTTCCGCGGCGGCAATCTGCTCCGCCGTGGGCGGATCGTCCTGCAGGTGCCGTTCGGTCAGGCGGACGCAGCCGACATCCACGGACTTGGCGGCCGTGACTCCGCCGGCGGTACCGAGGACGAACTCCGTGCTGCCGCCGCCGAGGTCAACCACCAGCACCTGCTCGCCGTCAAGGATGGGCAGGACGCTGCTGGCCCCGGCAAAGGACAGGGCAGCTTCTTCATCCCCCGAAATGACCTCCGGCTCAACGCCCAGCAGTTCCCGGATCCCGTCCACAAAGACCTGGCGGTTGCGCGCGTCCCGGCTGGCCGAGGTGGCCACAAAACGGATGGACTCGGCGCCGTGCTTGCGGATCATGGCTGCGTAATCCCCTGTGGCCGCGAACGTGCGCTCCAGTGCCTCAGGGGCGAGTTCGCCGGTGGCGTCCACGCCCTGGCCCAGCCGGACAACCCGCATCTCGCGGACAACGTCGGTGAGCTTCGCTGTCCCGCTGCTGCGGTCGATGTCGGCGATGAGCAGGCGGAGGGAGTTCGTGCCGCAGTCGATGGCGGCGACGCGGGTCATGCCCCTGCCCCGTCAGCGCTTGCTGTCTTGCGGACCGGGGCGGGCCGGCCCACGATCTCCGGCAGGCCCTGGGGTCCGTGGCGGCTGAGATCCTTTGACGGGGCCTCCCCTGCGGTGTCCCAGGCGCCGTCGCAGTAGCAGCGGTCCGTTGTCCACCATTCGCTGATGCCGGCAATGGCCTCATCTCCCAGCGGGTTCACTCCGGGACCTGCCGCGAGGGAGTGGCCCACCAGGACGTGGAGGCATTTGACCCGGGTGGGCATACCGCCGGCGGAGATGCCGTCAATCTCCGGGACGGCGCCGATGCCGGAACGCTCGCCGATCGCCGCGCGGGCGGCGAGATAGTCCTCGTGCGCTGCACGGTAGGCTGCCGCGAGGGGCTCATCGGCGCTCAGGCGTTCATTCATGTCGTTCATCAGCCCGGCAGCTTCCAGCCGGGAAACCGCCGAAGTGATGACGGGGTGCGTCAGATAGAACGTGGTGGGAAACGGCGTCCCGTTGCTCAGCCGCGGCGCGGTGGCGGCGACGTGCGGGTTGCCACAGACGCAGCGCGCCGGGATCTCCACCACATCGCGCACCGGCCGTCCCAACTGCCTGCTGAGTACTTCAAGATCGTGTGCTGATGGCTGGCGGGACTTCTCCGGCGCAGTCGCCGTGTTTTCTTCCACTGGCGCGGGCCATCCTTCCTCTAGCTGTTCAGTCTGTGGCCGCACGCCTGATGGACTCCCACAGGGAATCCACCCACGGCAGATCGGCGGGGTCTTGTGCTGCTGTGGCGGTCAGGCTACTGCTTGTTCCGGCCGGCAGATCGCCACCGAAGACCCAGTAGCCGGATTCACCCGGCATAACCATGTTAATGCGGTCGCGGGCCTGCTGTTTCACGTAGTTCGGATCCTGCCACCGTGAGATCTGCTGCCGCAGGCCGTCCTGCTCGGCCTGGCGGGCGGCAATATCGGCGCTGAGGGCGGCGAGCTCGGCCCGTTTGTCGAAGAAGATCTTCACGGTGGGTGCCAGCATGATGGTGATGGCAATCATGACCACCGCCAGTGCCAGCATGCGGCCGGAGAACGCCTTGGCGGGTACGGGCTGGGTATCATCCGGCGCGGTGTCAGGCTTCGGCGTCTTGCCCGCGGCGTTACCGCCGCTGTGGCCGCTCCCCTGACCTTTGCTGGCCGGGAACCTGGCGCCTGGTGACGTTCCGGCGCTGGATGCGGGGCCGGTTTTGCCCTTGCTCCCGCCCTGTGCGCTGCCGGCTGCACCGCCAAAATCGGCGCGGATAACGCCGGCGTCTTCAGTGGTTGGGTCCGTGGTGGCCTGATGCCTCGAAGCGGCTTTGGGAACTTTGGGACGGCGGGTGGCCATGACACTCCTGAAACGTGCGGCCTGCCTCTGGCCGCAACTCTGCGCTTGATGCCGGCTCAATCAATGCCGGCTAAACAAAAACCGGTGGCTATGGTCTTTCAACCATAGCCACCGGTCAGAGGTTTACGCGGCTACTAGCCCTTGAAACGCGGGAAAGCGCTGCGGCCGGCGTAACGTGCGGCGTCGTCGAGTTCTTCTTCGATGCGCAGGAGCTGGTTGTACTTGGCAACGCGCTCCGAGCGTGCCGGGGCACCGGTCTTGATCTGGCCGGCGTTGGTGGCCACCGAGATGTCGGCGATGGTGGTGTCCTCGGTCTCGCCGGAGCGGTGCGAGGTGATGGTGGTGTAACCGGCACGCTGGGCCAGGCTGACGGCGTCCAGCGTTTCGGTCAGTGAACCGATCTGGTTGACCTTGACCAGCAGCGAGTTGGCGGTCTTGGTGTCGATGCCGCGCTGCAGGATGGCCGGGTTGGTGACGAAGAGGTCATCGCCGACGAGCTGGACCTTGTCACCGATGCTGTCGGTGAGGGTCTTCCAGCCGTCCCAGTCGTTTTCATCCAGGGGATCCTCGATGGAAACCAGCGGGTAGTCGGCCACGAGCTCGGCGTAGTAGGCGCTCATCTCGGTGGCTGACAGTGCCTTGCCCTCGAACTGGTAGGCGCCGTCCTTGAAGAACTCGGAGGAGGCGACGTCCAGCGCCAGGGCGATGTCCTTGCCCGGGGTGTAGCCGGCGTTCGTGATGGCTTCCTGGATCAGGTCCAGCGCAGCACGGTTGGACGGCAGGTTAGGCGCGAAGCCACCTTCGTCACCCAGGCCGGTGGACAGGCCCTTGGCCTGCAGGACGGACTTGAGGTTGTGGTAGACCTCGACGCCCCAGCGGAGGCCCTCGGAGAAGGTCTCGGCGCCGATCGGGACGATCATGAATTCCTGGATGTCCACGTCGGAGTCGGCGTGCGAGCCACCGTTGAGGATGTTCATCAGCGGAACCGGCAGGACGTGCGCGTTGGGGCCGCCCAGGTACTTGTACAGCGGCAGGTCTGCGGAGGCGGCGGCCGCGTTGGCCACGGCCAGCGAAACGCCCAGGATGGCGTTGGCGCCGAGCTTGGCCTTGTTGGGGGTGCCGTCCAGGTCGATCATGGCCTGGTCGATGCTGCGCTGGTCGGTGGCGTCGAAGCCGGTCAGGGCCGGAGCGATCTGGTCGATGACAGCGTCAACGGCCTTCTGGACACCCTTGCCGAGGTACCGTCCCTTGTCTCCGTCACGGAGCTCAACAGCCTCGTGCTCTCCGGTGGAGGCACCGGAGGGTACTGCCGCGCGGCCGATCTGGCCATCGGAGAGCAGTACTTCAACTTCTACGGTCGGGTTTCCGCGGGAATCGAGGATTTCGCGGGCGTGGATGGCATCGATAAGCGCCATGGATGTGCTCCTTATGGGCGATTTTGGGGGAACGAACAGCTGGAAAAAGCGTTAAATCTGGGACGTCCTCGTCAGGACCAAGCCTAGTCGAGAGTGGTGCAGGTTACGGAACCCTATCCATCACCCGGACGTCATGATGGCGACGCGAACTGCCGCCGGATGGCGCCCCGAAGGGCACGTTCGGCGTCGAATCCGCTGGCACGTGCGGAGCCGACGACGGCGAGCAGCAGGTCGCCGAGCTCCTCCTCCGTTTGCGCGTCCGGGGTTTCGCCAAGCTCACCCACCGGAAGGACCGCTCCGGCACGCTCGGCCCGGTCAAGGAACTTCTGCGCCTTCGCCAGGGCCGGCAGTGCGTCCGGGACGCCTTCAAAAGGCCCCGTTCGCTCCGGACGTTCCGCAGTCTTCACCGCGTCCCACTTCCGGACAATCTCCGCCACCGAGGCAGGGAACGCGTCCTGCAGCGTGCCGTCGGGCAGGAAGACATGCGGATTGCGGCGGACCATTTTGGCACTCAGCCCGCGCGCGACGTCGTCGAACGTGAACGTGCCGCGCTCCTCGGCGAGCCGGGCGTGCAGCACCACCTGAAGCAGCACATCGCCCAGTTCGCCGCGGAGCTCGGCGTCATCCGCGCCGGTCTCGATGGTCTCGGCAACCTCGAAGGCCTCCTCCAGGAGGTACTCCACCAGTGAGGCATGGGTGAGGGCGCCCATCCACGGGCAGTGCTCGCGCAGCTGGGCTACGACAACGACCAGCCTGTCGATGGGAGCCTGCTCAGCCAAGGTTGTCGTAGGCGTCATTGATGTACTCCACCAACGCTTCCTTCTCTTCAAGCGGCAGGAAGGATGCCTCGGCAGCGTTGAGTGTGAGCTCCAGCAGATCGTCGAGGTCGTAGTCGAAGGTCTCCACGAGGAGTTCGAACTCGTCCGTCAGGGTGACGCCGCTCATCAGCCGGTTGTCGGTGTTGATGGTGACGTTGAAGCCCAGCTGGTACAGCATGTCCAGCGGGTGGCTCTCGATGCCCTCGCCGAATCCGGCGATCGCTCCGGTCTGGAGGTTCGATGACGGGCAGATCTCCAGGGCGATGCCCCGATCGCGGACCCAGCTGGACAGGTCGCCCAGGGTGACCATGCCGATGCTGTCCTCGTCGCTCGCGGCGTCGTCGTCGTCGTCGAAATCCACCATGATGTCCTCGGCGATCCGGACGCCGTGGCCCAAACGCAGAGCCCGGCCGTCAACGAGGGCGGACTGGATGCTTTCGAGTCCGGCGGCCTCGCCGGCGTGCACCGTCGCGGGGAAGTTGTGCTGGGCGAGGTAGGTGAAGGCGTCCTTGAACCGGGACGGGAGGAAGCCGTCTTCCGCTCCGGCGATGTCAAAGCCCACAGCGCCCTTGTTGCGGTGGCGGACAGCCAGTTCGGCGATTTCCTGGCCACGGTCCGCGTGCCGCATGGCGGTGATCAGCTGGCCCACCTGGATTTCGCGGCCGCTTTCGCTCACTGCGTCGACGCCGGCTTCGAGTCCTTCCTGGACTGCTTCAACAACCTCGTCCAGGGACAGGCCCTTCTGGAGGTGCTGCTCCGGCGCCCAGCGCACTTCGCCGTACACCACGCCGTCGTCCGCGAGGTCCTCGACGAATTCCTTGGCGACGCGGATGAGGCCTTCCTTGGTCTGCATCACGGCGACTGTGTGGTCGAACGTCTCCAGGTAGCGGACCAGCGAGCCGGAATCCGCGGACTCGCGGAACCACTCGCCCAGGGCCACCGGGTCCGTGGAAGGCAGCGTGTGGCCAACGGCCGCGGCCAGTTCGATGATGGTGGCTGGACGCAAACCACCGTCCAGGTGGTCGTGCAGCGAAACCTTAGGCAGGCTCTTCAGGTCGAAATCGATGGCAGGGGCAGCGTCAACAATAGGCTCAGTCACCATCCAACCTTAGGGTCGGCAGGCGGCTTATGCCAGCCGCTACTGTCCGCGCTGCTCCGCCTCAGCCGGGGAGGGCGCCAGCAGCGGCGACGCCGCGGTATGCGCGGGCACGGAACCTTCCGGGCCGCCGTCGAGCCATTCATCCACAGTTTCGGCGTCATTGCGGGCCAGGTGCTTGTGCCACCAGCGCAGGAGGTGGTCGATCAGGATGCCCAGCACGATCGCGAACACCACGGCAATGCCTGCGCTGAGCAGCGGGTTGTGGTGGAGCCAGGGGAACGAACTGGCCAGGATCCCGATGCCGATGGAGTACCCCACCCACGTGATGCAGGCGAAGGCATCCAGGAGGAAGAACCGGCGGTGCGCGAAGCCGGTACTGCCGGCCACATAGTTGACCGCCACCCGGCCCCAGGGAATATAGCGCGCCGTGAAGATCAGGACGGCGCCGCGTTTTTCGAGTTCATACCGTGCCCAGCCGAAGGCCTTCTGCACTTTGGGACGCCGCATCCACTTCCAGCGGTGGAGGCCGATCCTGCGGCCGAGCATAAAGGCCATGTTGTCACCGGCGATGGCACCGACCAGGGCTGTCGCGCCCAGGATCCAGAGATTCGGTTCACCGCTGTGCCGGGAAAACGCGGCCAACGCCACAATCAGCGTCTCGCTGGGGACCACCATGGCAAAGCCGTCGATGAAGAAGAACACCAGAAGGACCGGGTAGATCCACCATTGGCCCGCTGCATGGAGCACGGCCTCATTAATAAACTCCACGCGGGTCTTGCTCCTAGACGAAATGATGCAGCCGGAAGTGACGTAAGTCGCTCTTCAGTGTCCCATGCCCGGGACCCTGCCCGCTACGCACGGACGCCGCAAACCCTAGGCTTCCGGATCCTTCAGCCGCTCCACCACAGGAACCTTTCCCCGGATGCGGTTAATGACCAGATCCACCACGATTCCAAGGCCCACGGCGCAGACGATTGCGATGGCCGCGCCGAGCAGATGGTTGTTTTCGAACCACTGGCCGAAGAACAGCCCGATACCCACCGAGTAGGAGGCCCAGAGCGTGGCGGAAAGGACCGTCAGGCCGACGAAACGCAAGTGCGGATAGTGGGTCACGCCCGCCGTGAGGTTGACGGCGACCCTTCCGATAGGGATGAACCGCGCCACGAGGATGAGCGACGCCGGCCGCTTCCTCAGCTCGTCGCCTGCCCAGCGGAAGGCACTTTGCATCCGCGGTCCGCGCATCCAGTGCCAGCGCCGGGTCCCCACCCGGCGTCCGATGAGGTACGCGATGTTGTCGCCGGAGAACGCGCCCAGGCCCGCGACGGCCATCAGCAGCCAGGGATTGGGGACGTCCGCGGTGGCGGCAACCGCGGCCAGGCCCACCACCACGGATTCGCTGGGAATAGGCGGGAAAAACCCGTCAATCAGGCAGCAGGCCAGCACAAGGAGGAGCACCCACGGCTGCCCGGCGGCGGCAAGGATGAATTCATTGATGGCCTGCATTGTCCCTACGCTATTCGGTCGATGATGAGCTGCTGGGCCGGGCGCGACCCTTCCGGGGCGATCGTGACGGCGTGCTCCAGGGCTTCCTTGGCACGGGCGAACTTCTCCGGCGTGTCCGTGAGCAGCGTCATCAGCGGCTCGCCGGCACGGACCGTGGCACCGGGCTTTGCATGCATGCGGATCCCTGCACCGGCCTGGACGGCGTCTTCCTTGCGGGCACGTCCCGCGCCGAGGCGCCACGCCGCAACGCCCACTGCCAAGGCATCGAGCCCCACCAGGACACCGTCGGCCGGGGCGTAGATGACCTCGGATTCCTTGGCGACCGGCAGCTTGGCGCGCGGATCTCCGCCCTGCGCTTCGATCATCCGGTTCCAGACGTCCATGGCCCGGCCGTCCTTCAACGCGGCGCGCGGATCGGCGTCGTGGACGCCAGCGCAGGCCAGCATCTCTTCGGCCAGCCGGACGGTCAGTTCGACGACGTCTTCCGGGCCGCCGCCGGCCAGGACCTCCACGGATTCCTCCACTTCGATCGCGTTGCCTGCGGTGAGGCCGAGCGGGGTGCTCATGTTGGTCAGCAGCGCCACGGTGTTCACCCCAGCGTCCTTGCCGAGGGCCACCATGGTTTCGGCCAGTTCGCGTGCCCGTGCCTCGTCCTTCATAAAGGCTCCGCTGCCCACCTTCACGTCCAGGACCAGGGACCCCGTGCCTTCGGCGATCTTCTTGCTCATGATCGAGGAGGCGATCAGCGGGATCGCCTCGACCGTGCCGGTGACGTCCCGCAGCGCGTAGAGCTTCTTGTCCGCCGGCGCCAGCCCCGCCCCGGCAGCGCAGATCACGGCGCCCACGTCCTGAAGCTGCGCCATCATTTCGTCGTTGCTCAGGGCCGCCCGCCAACCGGGGATCGATTCCAGCTTGTCCAGGGTGCCGCCGGTGTGGCCCAGCCCGCGGCCCGACAGCTGCGGCACGGCCACGCCGAACACTGCCACCAGGGGTGCCAGCGGGAGTGTGATCTTGTCCCCCACTCCCCCGGTGGAGTGCTTGTCGCTGGTGGCCTTCACGCCGCCGTCGGGCCGCCGGAGGCCGCCGAAGTCCATCCGTTCGCCCGAGGCGATCATCGCCGCCGTCCAGCGCGAAATTTCGGCGCGGTCCATGCCGTTGAGCAGAATGGCCATGTTCAACGCGGCCATCTGTTCGTCGGCGATGACCCCGCGGGTGTACGCGTCAATGGTCCAGTCGATCTGCTCCGGGCTCAGGGCGCCCCGGTCCCGCTTGGTGCGGATGATGTCGACGGCGTCGAATGCCTCAGTTGCCTGTGTCACCTTGGATCCTCCAGGTTTTGGGGACCAAATGCGTCGGGCAGCACCTGGTCCATGGTTTTGATGCCTTGGGTGGTCATAAGCTCCATGCCAGGCGCGCGGAATTCATAGAGAAGCTGCCGGCAGCGGCCGCACGGCATGAGCACGTTACCGGCGGCGTCTACGCAGTAGAACGCGCGCAACAACCCGCCGCCGGTCATGTGCAGGTTTCCCACCAGGGCACATTCAGCACACAGGGAGAGCCCGTAGCTGGCGTTCTCCACGTTGCAGCCGCTGACAAGCCGCCCGTCCTCGGTGAAGGCCGCGGCCCCCACCGGGAACTTTGAATACGGGGCGTAGGCGTTTTTCATGGCGTCGACAGCCGCGGCCTCCAGCGCCTGCCAGTCGACGGCGTTCTGTTCCACGGCCGTCAACCCTTGACGTACGGGATGCCGCTGGCCGCCGGTGGCCTGGACCGGCCCACCAGCCCGGCCACCGCCAGCACGGTCACCAGGTAGGGCAGCATGGCCATGAACTGGCTCGGTACGGGCGTTCCGATGATGGTCACAATGCTCTGCAGGTTGTCCGCAAAGCCGAACAGCAGGGCAGCGAAGAACGCTCCGATCGGGTTCCAGCGTCCGAAGATCAGCGCTGCGAGTGCGATGAAGCCTCGTCCGCCGGAGATTTCCTTCGTGAAGCTGTCGATGGCCACGAGCGTGAAGAACGAGCCACCGATTCCTGCGATGGCACCGCCCAACGTGACGTTCCAGAAACGCGTGGCGTTGACCTTGATGCCCATCGTGTCGGCGGCCTGCGGGTGTTCACCCACAGCACGGACGCGCAGGCCCCACTTGGTCTTGAACAGGCCAACCCACACAACGATCACGGCGACGTACATCAGGTAGCCCACCAGCGACTGCTTGAACAGGATGGGGCCGAGGATCGGGATTCCGGAGAGGATGGGAATCGGGATGATGTCCAGGCCGGGCGGTGAGTTGAACTTTGCCTTGTCCGCCTGCATAACGGTGCTGAACAGGAAGCCGGTGACGCCGGAAATCAGGACGTTGAGCACCACGCCGACGATGATTTGGTTGACCAGGTACTTGATGCTGAACACCGCGAGCACCATGGATACCGCCGCGCCGGCCACAGCGGCCGCAAGCAGGCCCACGAAGGGGTTCTGCGTAATGCTGGCCACGATTGCCGCGGTGAAGGCGCCGCCCAGGAGCTGGCCTTCGATGGCGATGTTGACTACCCCGACCCGCTCGCACAGTACGCCGGACAAAGAGCCGAATACCAGCGGGACGGCCAGGGTGACTGAACCGGCGATGAGTCCGGCCAGCGAAATGCTGGGCGTCCGGGCACCGCCCACCACCCAGATGAGGAAGGCTGCCACAAACAGCACCGTAAAAGTGACGGTCAGCCAGGCCGGCGTGGGCCGGGCCTTGGTCTTCAGGAAGACGGAGTAGGCCGCCAGCCCAAGCATCAAGACCGAGAGAATGATGCCGCCCGGCATTGCGGGAATTTCCAGCACGGGCAGCTGGAAAAAATCTCCGCCGGTGGAAATTCCGAACCTTGCGGTCTGCGCTGATCCCATCAGGCCGAAGAAAATGAAAGCGACGAGTCCCAGCGCCGAGAGCAGGACCGGGGTTTTCCAGAGAACCGGTTTGCCGGATGTTGCCTGGGCCTCCTCGGCCTGGGGCGCTGTGCCGGGCGTTCCGCGTCCCGGCAGGGGCGAAGTTGCTGTTGCGCTCATGCTGCGCCTCCGGTGGTTGCTGCCTGCTGGGATTTTCCGGCCCTGGCCGGCTTCTTGCGGCGGGGGTTCAGCCCGAAGACTGCCCGGACCAGCGGAGGTGCCGCGATAAAGAGGACAATCAGCGACTGGACCACCAGGACGATGTCGATGGGCGTTCCGGTCTGGATCTGCATCTGCACGGCACCGGCGCGGAAGGCGCCGAACAGCAGGCCGGCAGCGAAGGTGCCCCACGGCGTCGAACGTCCCAGCAGCGCCACCGTGATGGCGTCAAACCCGTACGTTGCCGCAACGCCATCGGTCAGGACCTTTTCCGTGCCTGCCACCTGGGCCACGCCGGACATTCCCGCCAGCGCACCGGCGATGGCCATGACCAGGATGGTGGACCGGGAGACGTTGATTCCGGCGGTCAGGGCAGCCTTCGGATTGGCTCCCACGGCCCGGAATTCAAAGCCGACGGTGGAGCGGTTCAGCAGCCACCACACCAGGACGGTGGCCGCGATGGCCAGGACGAAGCCCAGGTGCAGGCGATACTGGGAGCCGAAAATCTGGGGGTACACGGCGGTTGGGTCCAGGATGGGCGAGATCGGGTTGGACTCCCCCGGACGCTGGAACGCCGGAGTGTTCAGCAGGTATCCCAGTAAGTACAGCGCAATGTAGTTGAACATGATGGTCAGGATGACTTCGTGGGCTCCTGTCCGGGCCTTCAGGAGACCAACCAGGCCACCCCAGAGGGCGCCTCCCACGATGCCTGCCACAAGGACGAGCAACAGGTGCAGGCCCAACGGAAGGTGCAGGGCGAATCCGACCCAGCCCGCCAGGATGCCGGCCATGATGATCTGGCCCTGGGCGCCAATGTTGAACAGGCCGGCCCGGAACGCGAGCGCGACGCCGAGGCCTGCCGTGATGAGCGGTGTGGCGATGGTGAGGGTTTCCATCAGCGGCGCGAACTGGACCGCGAGGCTGGAACCCCGGGGGTTGAAGACCGAGCCCTGGAACAAGGCAATGTAGGACTGTGTGGCGGCCTGCCAGACTGCGGAGAGGAAGTCTGTGGGCCGGGCGAACAGATACGCCGAGGTGGTGCTGACGCGCTCGTCCGTGGCGGCGATCAACAGTCCGCCCAGCACAAGGGCCAGCAGCACCGCCAGGACTGAGACCATGCCGCTGCCGGTGAAAATCTTCCGGAGCAGCGTGTCCGGCCCGCCGGGCAGCTTTCCGCTTTGGGCGCTGGCTGGTACGGCTGAAGGGCTGATGGCCCCGCCGGCCGTGTCCACGGCCACCGCGGCGGCGGTTTCGTCCGCCGCCGGGGTTGGCTCGTCCGCTTTCGCATGCTGGTCCGCATGCTTAGGGTGACGCTCTTCAGGCATGATCGCCTCCTTCGGCGCTGGAGGTTCCGCGGCGTTCTGCGGCGGCGGAGTCCGTCTTGTCAGCGGCTGATGTGTCAGCGCCGGTCTTGCTTACGCTCGCGGTACCTGAGCCGGTCTTGTCAGGGCTCGTCTTATCTGCACTCGCAGCGTCCTCCGGTGAGATGCCGGCCATCATCAGGCCCAGGACGCCGCGTCCGGTCCCTGCCGGAACGATTCCCACCAGCTTGCCCTTATAGAGCACGGCGATGCGGTCGGCGAGCTCCATGACTTCGTCCAGTTCGGTGGAGATGATCATGACAGGCGTGCCCTGGTCGCGTTCCGCCACGATCCGTTTATGAAGGAACTCGATGGACCCGACGTCCACACCCCTGGTGGGCTGTGAGGCAATGAAGAGCCGCAGCGGCCGGGACAGCTCCCGTGCCATGACCACCTTCTGTTGATTGCCGCCCGAGAGCGTGCCGGCCGCCAACAGGCCCGAGGGTGTCCGGACATCGAACTCGTCGATCCGTGATTTGGCGTTCTCCAGGACCTTCGCCGGACTCATGCTGATGCCCTTGGCAAACGGCGGCTGATCGTACCGGTCAAGAATCAGGTTTTCGGCGATCGAGAACGTGCCGATGAGGCCGTCAACAGACCGGTCTTCCGGAACGAAGCCGACGCCGGCGTTAAGCACCTCCTTCACACTGCGGCCAACAAGTTCCACATCGTCCAGGAGGATGGAGCCGTGGACGCGGTCCTGGAGCCCGAGGATGGCCTCGGTGAGTTCGGTCTGGCCGTTGCCTTGGACGCCTGCGACGGCCAGGATCTCTCCGCGGGCAATGTCGAAGCTCAGGCCGTCCACGGTGTGCTGCCCGTTCGGGGCGATGACTGTGAGGTCTTTGACCTGGAAAGTCTTCTCTTTGGGGGTGGCGGGTGCCTTCTCGAGTGTGAGGCTGACGGCGCGGCCCACCATCATGGAGGCCAGCTCCGCGGTGGAGGCGCCTGGATGCGCCGAACCAACAACCTTGCCCCGCCGGATCACGGTGATGGTGTCCGAGACAGCCTTCACCTCGCGCAGCTTGTGCGAGATGAAGACTATCGAGGTTCCGTTGGACTTGAGCTGGCGCATGATGTCCAGCAGTTCGTCGGTTTCCTGGGGCGTCAGCACTGCCGTGGGTTCATCCAGGATGAGGACCTTGGCGTCGCGGACCAGGGCTTTGATGATTTCCACCCGCTGCTGGACGCCCACCGGGAGGTCCTCCACCAGGGCGTCGGGGTCGACGTCGAACCCGTAGCGGTCAGAGATTTCCTTGATCTTGCGCCGGGTGTCGTCCAGGTTGAGGAAACCGCCGGCTTTGGTGGACTCGGCGCCGAGCGCCACATTCTCGGCCACGGTAAACACGGGAACGAGCATAAAGTGCTGGTGCACCATGCCGATGCCGGCGGCCATGGCGTCTCCGGGGCCGCGGAAGTAGACCGGTTTGTCGTCGATGAGGATTTCGCCCTCAGAGGGCTCGTAGAGCCCGTACAGCACATTCATCAGGGTGGACTTGCCGGCCCCGTTCTCGCCCAGCAGACAGTGGATCTGTCCGGGTTCAACCACCACGTCGATGTGATCGTTGGCGAGCAGGGAGCCGAAGCGTTTGGTGATCCCTCTGAGTTCAAGTTTCAAAACTCTGACCAATCTCGAAGCGTCCGGTGATTCCCCACCGGACGGGATAAGTGGCTGCAGCACCAGCCTAGTGTGTGCAGTCCTGCGTGGGCGGTCTCGCCGACGGCGAATTCCAACGCAAAGCGCCACCTCCCGGGCAGTCGATGACCATCCGGGGGCGGCGCTTGGCGAGGATGACTATACCTTTGGACTTGCCGCTGACTCGACCTTCAGCTTGCCGTCAACGATGTCTTTCTTGAGCTGGTCCAGCTCGGACTTCAGATCGGACGGGACCTGGGAGTCGAAGCTGTGGAACGGTGCCAGCTGGACGCCGTCGTTCGCCAAGGTGCCGACATAGGGCGTGTTGGTGAACTTGCCTTCCTTGTCGTCCTTGACCACGGTTTCAACGGCTTCGCCCATAAGCTTCATGACCGAGGAAAGCATGATGTCCTTGTATTCGGGTGCGGTCAGGAATCCGTCAGAGTCAACCCAGATCATCTTGACGTCCTTGCCGGCCGCTTTCGCCTCCATCAGGGCTGCACCGGCTCCCTTGCCTACCGGACCGGCGACGGGCATCACAATGTCCGCGCCCTGGTCAAGGAAGTTTTGGGTGAGCTGCTTGCCCTTGTCCTGCTTTTCAAAGTCGCCCGTGAAGCTGCCATCCTGGGTCGCCTTGTCCCAGCCAAGAACCTTGACGTCCTTGCCCTTCTGCTCGTTGTAGTACTTGACGCCGTCGGCAAACCCATCCATGAAAATGGTCACGGTGGGAATCTCCCTGCCGCCGAACGTGGCCACACTTCCTGTCTTGGTGGTGCCTGCTGCCAGGTAACCGGCCAGGAAGGCTGCCTGGGCGGTGTCGTAGATGATCGGCTTGACGTTGCTGATGGGCGGGTCGTAACCGAAATCGACGATGGCGAAGTGGCTTTCCGGGTTTGCCGCGGCCTGGGCCTTGGTGGCGTCACCCAGGAGGAAGCCGATGGTCAGGGTGAGGTCGCAGTTGGCGGCAACCATCGCACGGAGGTTTGGCTCAAAGTCGTTGTTGGACTTGGACTCGGCCTGGTTGACCTTGATGCCCAGGTCAGCCTCGGCCTTCTTCAGGCCATCATAGGAAGACTGGTTGAACGACTGGTCATCAAATCCGCCGGAGTCCGAGACGATGCAGCCCGTGTAGTCTGTGGCCGTCGCGGTGGGGCTGCCGGCTTCGGGCGGCGCACCGCAACTGGTCAGCAGGAGTGCGGTAGCACCCATGGTGGCCACGCTTGCAACTGAACCGCGCTTGATGTGTGCACGCAGTGATGTCTTCAAGATTCCTCCAGGATGAAGAGAGAGGCGCTACGACGTGAATTCAATGAGTGTCTGTTTCAACCCTGAAATTCTGTTTTCACTGACGGTCCGCAGCACTGCGCCGAAGCGCTCTGATAGAACCAACATTAGTGGGCTGCAACACATCCGCTACCACATTGAAGCCGGATCCCGAAGATTGTTGAGAATTTGTTACCAACCAGTAGAAGTCGTCTTGGCTGCACCCCTCTCATTAAGCGCGAACGGACACTTGGGGCCCGCCGGGCTCCAAGTGTCCGTTCGCGCTGGTGGGGGGCTAGAGGCGCACGAGCATCTTGCCGGTGTTGGCGCCGTCGAGCAGGTCCATGAAAGCCTGGGGCGCATTCTCGAGTCCGTCCACCACGGTCTCGTCATACCGGACTGAACCTTCCGCCAGCCAGGCTGACATCTTGCCGAAGAATTCAGCGCTGTGCTGGCGCTGTCCGCTGACCAGGAACCCCCGCAGGGTCAGCTGCTTGCCGATGGCAAGGGCGAGGTTCCGCGGCGCCGGCGTGGGTTCGGTGGAGTTGTACTGGGCTATCGCGCCGCACATGGCCACACGGCCGCCCACATTCAGGACCGCCAGGGCAGCCTCCAGGTGATCGCCGCCCACGTTATCGAAATACACGTCAATCCCTGCGGGTCCTGCGGCCTGGACAAGCTGTTCCCGCACCGGCCCGTCGTTGTAGTTGAACGCGGCGTCGAAGCCCAGTTCCAGGAGCCGGGCCACCTTCTCCGCGGTTCCCGCGCTGCCGATGACCCTGGAAGCGCCCATCGCCTTGGCAATCTGGCCCACAAGAGAGCCCACGGCACCCGCCGCACCTGACACGAACACGGCATCGCCGGGTTTGAACTCGGCCACTTTGAGCAGCCCGGCGTACGCCGTCAGGCCGGTCATGCCCAGCGCGCCAAGGAACGCCGACGCCGGCGCAAGGTCCGTGCGGGCAACCGAGGTTGCGTCTGCGTCCAGGACCGCGAATTCGCGCCAGCCCAGTTGATGGACGACGGCGTCCCCCACGTTCCGCCCCTCGGCCCTGGACGCGATGACCTCACCGATGGCGCCGCCGTCGAGCGCTTCATCCAGAGCGAACGGCGCGGAGTACGACTTGACGTCGTTCATGCGGCCGCGCATGTAGGGATCCACGGAGATGTAGAGGTTGCGGACCAGGATCTGGCCGTCCTGAAGCTCCGGCAGCGGTGACTCTGCCAGCCGGAAGTTTTCGGCAACGGGACGCCCTACCGGACGTGAAGCCAGGTGGATTTCCCGGCTGGATGTTGGAAGTGCGGTTGTCAGGCTCATGCTGCGAACTCCAGGATCTTGATGTCCACCGTGATGTTTCCGCGGGTGGCGTTTGAATATGGGCAGATCTGATGGGCTTTGGCCACCAGCGACTCGGCGGTGGCCAGATCCAGGGCAGGGACCGCGATCTCCAGTTCAGCGGCGAGGCCGTAGCCCACGCCGTCGGTCAGCGCGCCAAAGTGGATCTTGGCCGCCACGGCTGAGTCGGTCAGGTCCGCGCGCTCCTTGCGCCCCACGAGGCGGAGCGCCGAGTGGAAGCAGGCCGCGTAACCGGCGGCAAAAAGCTGTTCCGGGTTGGTTCCCTGGCCGTCACCGCCCAGCTCCACGGGGCTGGCAAGACTGACATCCAGCTTGCCGTCATTGGTGCGTGCGTTGCCGTCGCGGCCTTCGCCGGAAGCCAGGGCCTCGGCAGTGTAGAGAGTCTTCATGTGTGGTCCGTCCTGTTGGATGTGGATAACGGAAATCTTGGGCGCTCAGTGCGCGCGGTGAAGGGCTTCTGTGAGCCTTTCAAGAGTGGTGCGAAGCTGTTCCAGCTCATCGGCTGACAACCCGGCGGCGTCCGCAAGGTGCCGTGGAATCGCGCTGGCCTTGCTGCTGAGCGAGCGTCCGGCCGGCGTCAGGTGGACTGCAACACGGCGCTCATCTTCCCCGGACCGGCGGCGCTCCACGAGCCCCATGGCCTCAAGCCTCTTGAGCAGCGGCGACAGCGTGCCGGAGTCAAGGCCCAGTTCCTCGCCGAGCTCCTTGACGCCCTTCGGCTCCGATTCCCAGAGGACCAGCATCACCAGATACTGCGGGTACGTCAGGCCAAGGTCTTCCAGGACGGGGCGGTAGACCGCTGTTGCCGCGCGGGACGCGGAGTACAGCGCAAAACACACCTGGCGGTCGAGGCGGGGGGCTTCAGTCATACCTAGGACGATAGCCCACAATTCAATTGTGCACAACTTACCGCGCCAACGAGACGCGCGAACGAGCAGATACCACCCTCAAAACCGGGATTTGAGGGTGCTATCTGCCAGTTCGCGCGGGAGGCCGAGGGCCTAAGCGTCCGTTCGCGCCAGGGGGTTGGGTAGGTCGGGGCGCGGGGTTAGAGGGCGCGGGGGCTAAAGGTCGCGGATGGTCCGGAGGGCCGCTGCCGTGAGGACCTGGATGCCCAGGCCCAGGGCGCGTTCGTCCAGGATATAGTCACCGCGGTGGAGGTCGTACTCTTCGCCGCCGGGGGTCTTGGTGCCCAGGCGCATCATTGCGCCGGGACGTTCAGCCAGGAACCAGGCGAAGTCTTCGCCGCCCATGGACTGCGGCGTAAGCACCACTGCGCCCTCGCCGATTTCCGCGCGCGCCGCGGCCTCGATCAGTGCGGTCTCGTGCTCCGAGTTGACCACCGGCGGCACTCCCCTGGTGTGCTCCAAGCGCACATCCACACCGTAGGGCGCGGCCACCTGATGCACCACTTCGTCCAGGAGCTCGCCGGCGTCCTTCCAGGCATCGCGGTCCAGGCAGCGCATGGTCCCGGCCATGAAGCCGGTGCCGGGAATGGCGTTGGGCGCCGATCCGGCGGAGATGTGGCCCCACACCACAGAGACACCGCTGCGAACGTCAACGCGGCGGGACAGCACGGCCGGAACATTCACGGCGATCTGTGCCAGGGCGAACACGAGGTCCTCGGTCAGGTGCGGGCGGGAGGTATGGCCGCCGCGGCCGCTCAGCTCGATCCTGATGGTGTCCGAGGCGGAAGTAATGGCGCCGATGCGAGTACCGATTCGTCCGACGTCGATCCTTGGATCGCAGTGCAGCGCCAGGATGCGGGGCACACCGTCCAGGACACCTTGCTCGATGCAGGACAGCGCACCGCCGGGCATGGTCTCCTCCGCCGGCTGGAAAATGATCCGGACAGTGCCGGCAAGGGGGGCTTCCAGGTGCATGCGCTGGAGAACCAACGCCACGCCCAGCATGGCGGCGGTGTGGACATCGTGGCCACAGGCATGCGTGACCCCATGGTTCTTGGAGGCAAACGGCAGGCCGGTTTCCTCGATGATGGGCAGGGCGTCAATATCGCCGCGGAGCGCAGTGGCGATCGGCCCCTCGCCGATGTCGACCGTGAGGCCGGTGCCTTCAAGCCGCCGCGGAGCCAGTCCGGCGGCTTCGAGCCGCTCCACCAGCTTGTCTGTGGTGCGGAATTCCTTGAAGGAAAGCTCGGGGTGCGCGTGCAGATCCCGGCGGAAGTCGATCAGCTCCGGCAGGAGGGGTTCCAACCATGGCCGCACTAATGCGGTGGGCTCGGCTTCAGTAGTGTAATTACGCACTCATTTACTCTAGCGAGCGTCCACGGAATAGCGTCATCACGGCGGGCGCGTTACAGATTGTGCCGCGCCTGGACACTCCCGACCGGGTTACAGAACGTCGGTGTCGCCACTGGCCTTGAGCGCGTCAACGGCTCCCTTGACCCGCTGCGCGTGCTGCTTGGTGGTCACCAGGAGGGCATCGCCCGTGTCGACGATGACCACATCCTTGATGCCGATCAGGGCGATCACGCGCTTTGTGTCCGAAACCACCACACCGCTGGCGTTTTCGGTGAAAACCCGGGCGCCTTCACCGATAACGGTGACGTCATCGACTTCCCGCGCACTGTTGAGCCGGCCCACCGAAGCAAAGTCCCCGACGTCGTCCCATCCGAAGGTGCCCGGCACAACGGCAACATCGCCGGCAGCAGCGGCAGGCTCGGCCACCGCATAGTCAATGGCGATCTTGGGCAACGTGGGCCAGACGCGGGCTGTTACGGCATCACGTTCGGGAGTGTCCCAGGCCTGGGCGATCTCCTGCAGGCCCTTGAACAGCTCCGGCTGGTTGGCCTCAAGGTGCCTCAGCATCAGGGCAACGGGAGCCACGAACATTCCTGCGTTCCAGACATACTCACCGCTGTCCACATACTGCTGGGCAACTTCCTCGTCCGGCTTCTCCACGAACTCCACCACGGCCTGGGCGCTGGGCGCACCGTTGATGTGGAGCGCCTCACCGGCGCGGATGTATCCGAAGCCCGTGGACGGGTGCGTCGGCTTGATGCCGATGGTCACGATCTTGCCGGCGGCGGCCGTGTGGATGGCCTCGCGGACGGCTTCCTGGAAGAGGTGGTCAGGACTGATGACCTGGTCCGCGGCGAAGGAACCCATGATGGTGTCCGGGTCGCGCTCGTACAGGATGGCGGCGGCCAGGCCGATGGCGGCACCGGAATCCTTGGGCTCGCTCTCCAGGACCAGGTCAGACTCCTGAACCTCGGGCAGCTGCCGGCAGACGGCGGCCCGGTGCGCAGTGCCGGTCACCACGAGCACGTGCCTGCCTGCGAGCGGCTCCAGCCGGTCGTAGGTGGCGCGCAACAACGTACTGCCGGACCCCGTGAGGTCGTGCAGGAATTTGGGAGCTGCTGCCCGTGACAGGGGCCAGAGGCGGGTCCCCACTCCGCCTGCCGGAATGACCGCAATAAAGCGGTTCAGGGGTGAATCCGGGCTTGTCACTTTGTCTGTACTCATCACGGCTACTTTAGCTGACGAGCCGTGAACTGCCCTTTCAGAACCCTCCGCCAACCCCCGCGGGCGCGCCATGATGTGGTGTTCGTCTCATCTACGGGCAAAACGCAGGCATGCGGGGTCACCAAGGAGTTCCTAAATTGAATAAGCTGTGAGCGAAGCCTAGATTTAGGCCTGAGCTACGAGTTGCTCTCGCAGCAGGCGTTCCCCCCGCGTGGATCTCATGCCAGCGCCGCTGTGTTGCAGGGAGGTTTATCAGTGCCGACAAAACCAGCTGGCACCTTGTACCGCGGCCGTGAAGGCATGTGGTCCTGGGTAGGACACCGGATTACCGGTGTAGTGATCTTTTTCTTCTTGTTGGTCCATGTGCTGGACACCTCATTGGTGCGTGTGTCCCCGGAGGCCTACACGGCTGTTATCGGTGCCTACAAGAACCCCCTTATGGCCCTGGGTGAAACGGGCCTGGTTGCCGCGATTGTCTTCCACGCCTTTAACGGCCTGCGGATCATCGCCGTCGACTTCTGGAAGAAGGGCGCCAAATACCAGCGCCAGATGCTGTGGACCGTCCTGGCCCTGTGGGTAGTTGTTATGGTCGGCTTCTCCATCCGCCACCTTTCCCTCGCACTCGGAGGTCACTGAGCCATGACTGCAACGATCGAAAACCCGCGCAGCGGGAAAAACAGCAGCGGCAGGATCTCCCCCCAGTACCGCCGCACCGGCGCAAGCCGGGGCAACTTCGAAATGTTCGCCTGGCTGTTCATGCGCCTTTCCGGCGTAGTGCTGGTGGTGCTCATCTTCGGGCACCTCTTTGTGAACCTCCTGGTGGGCGAAGGCATCCACGCCATCGACTTCGGCTTCGTCGCCGGCAAGTGGGCTGACCCGTTCTGGCAGATCTGGGACCTCGCCATGCTGTGGCTGGCCATGCTGCACGGCACCAACGGCGTCCGCACCATCATCAACGACTACGCCGAAAAGGATTCCACCCGTCTCTGGCTCAAGATCGTGCTCTACGCGGCCACCACCGTGATCATCGTCCTTGGCACGCTGGTGATCTTCACCTTCAACCCGTGCCCCGTGGTTGACGGTGTTCCGCTGCCCGGCGGCTTCTGCCCCGCGTAGCCAGTTCATCCGCTGCCCGCGGTGAGCCGCAGGCTGTATTTTGCGGTGCAGGCAACGCCCGCCCGTTGTTTTATAGCGAATTTTGAGAGAAAGAGCGCCCAAGTATGCAGGTCCATAAGTACGACGTAGTCATCGTCGGCGCCGGTGGCGCTGGCATGCGCGCCGCGATCGAGTCCGGTCAGCGCGCGCGAACAGCAGTACTGACCAAGCTCTACCCCACCCGCTCGCACACCGGTGCGGCGCAGGGTGGCATGTGTGCGGCCCTTGCCAATGTCGAAGAAGACAACTGGGAATGGCACACCTTTGACACCATTAAGGGCGGCGACTACCTGGTTGACCAGGACGCCGCCGAGGTCATGGCGAAGGAAGCCATCGACGCCGTGCTGGACCTGGAAAAGATGGGCCTGCCGTTCAACCGCACGCCCGAAGGCCGGATCGACCAGCGCCGCTTCGGTGGCCACACCCGCGACCACGGCAAGGCGCCCGTCCGCCGTGCCTGCTACGCAGCAGACCGCACCGGCCACATGATCCTGCAGACGCTGTACCAAAACTGCGTCAAGCACAACGTGGAGTTCTACAACGAGTACTACGTCCTGGACCTCCTGACGGTCGAGGAAGACGCTGTCCGCGAGGACGGCACACCGTACAAGCAGAAGCGTGTTGCCGGCGTCGTGTCCTACGACCTCGCCTCCGGTGAGCTGCACGTGTTCCAGGCCAAGTCCGTGATCTTCGCTACCGGCGGCGCAGGCAAGGTATTCAAGACCACCTCCAACGCCCACACCCTGACCGGCGACGGCATGGGCATCGCGTTCCGCAAGGGCATTCCGCTGGAGGACATGGAGTTCTTCCAGTTCCACCCGACAGGCCTGGCCGGCCTGGGCATCCTGCTGTCCGAAGCCGCCCGCGGCGAGGGCGCCATCCTGCGTAACTCCGAGGGTGAGCGCTTTATGGAGCGCTACGCCCCCACCATCAAGGACCTTGCACCGCGTGACATCGTGGCCCGCTCCATGGCCAACGAAGTCCGTGAAGGCCGCGGCTGCGGTCCGAACAAGGACTACGTCCTCCTGGACCTGACCCACCTGGAGCCGGCTCACATCGACGCCAAGCTCCCGGATATCACCGAGTTCGCCCGCACCTACCTGGGTGTGGAACCGTACACGGAACCGGTTCCGGTGTTCCCCACGGCGCACTACGCCATGGGCGGCATCCCCACCAACATCACCACCGAAGTCCTGCAGGACAACGACACCGTGGTCCCGGGCCTTTACGCCGCCGGCGAGGTTGCCTGCGTTTCGGTCCACGGCTCCAACCGCCTGGGCACCAACTCACTGCTGGACATCAACGTGTTCGGCAAGCGCGCCGGCATCGCCGCCGCAGAGTACGCCAAGACTGCTGACTTCGTGGACCTCCCGGAGGACCCGGAGGCTTACACCATCGAGCTGCTGGATATTGCCCGCAACGGCAACGGCGACGAGAAGGTGGCGGTGATCCGCAAGGAACTCCAGGACACCATGGACGCCAACATGCAGGTGTTCCGTACGGCTGACACGCTGAACCAGGTCCTGACGGATATCGAGTCCTTCGAGGCCCGTTACAAGAAGATCAGCGTCCAGGACAAGGGCAAGCGCTTCAACCTGGACCTGCTCGAGGCCGTTGAGCTGGGCTTCCTGCTGGAACTGGCCAAGGTCATGACCGTGGCCGCCCTGCACCGTGAGGAATCCCGCGGCGGACACTTCCGCGAGGACTTCCCGGAACGCGACGACGAAAAATTCATGAAGCACTCCATGGCATACAAGGATGACCACGCCCCGGCCGACGGCTCGGCAGAGGCAATCGCCGGCATCCGTCTGGGCACCAAACCGGTTGTCTTTACCCGCTACGAGCCGATGGTGAGGAAGTACTAAGATGACCGCTGAACTTGCTGAGCCAGCCTCCAAGATCGAACTGCCCGCACACATCGGAGGCGGCGGAGAGATCCCCACGTTCGACGTCACCCTGCGCGTGCGCCGTTACAACCCTGAGGTGTCCGAGGACGCCACCTGGGACGACTTCAAGGTGACGATGTACGGCACCGACCGCGTGCTGGATGCCCTGCACAAGGTCAAATGGGAAATTGACGGCAGCGTTTCGTTCCGCCGTTCCTGCGCCCACGGTGTCTGCGGTTCCGATGCCATGCGCATAAACGGCCGCAACCGCCTTGCATGCAAGACCCTCCTGAAGGACTTGGACACCACCAAGCCCATCACCGTTGAGCCCATCAAGGGCCTGCCGGTGGAGAAGGACCTGATCGTGGACATGGAGCCGTTCTTCCAGTCCTTCCGCGAAGTCATGCCGTTCCTGATCAACAAGGGCCACGAGCCCACCAAGGAACGCCTGCAGTCCGCCGAGGACCGTGAGCGCTTCGACGACACCACCAAGTGCATCCTCTGCGCTGCGTGCACGTCCTCCTGCCCGGTGTTCTGGACCGATGGCCAGTACTTCGGCCCGGCCGCGATCGTCAACGCCCACCGCTTCATCTTCGATTCCCGTGATGATGCCGGCGACATGCGCCTGGAAATCCTGAACGACAAGGAAGGCGTGTGGCGTTGCCGCACCACCTTCAACTGCTCCGAAGCATGCCCCCGCGGCATCCAGGTGACCCAGGCAATTGCCGAAGTCAAGCAGGCAATTCTCTCCCGTAAGATCTAATTCAGGTTCTTGCTTACGACGGCGTCACCCACCTCAGGTGGGATAGGCGCCGTCGTTGTTTAACACGTGACGGCACCAACGAAAGCAGCACGCGATGTCCCGCTCCGAAAAAGTCAGCTTCGAAGGTTCCACCGGCGAGCTCCTGTCCGGCATCATCGACGTCCCTGAGGGGCCGGTGCGGGGCTGGGGCGTCTTCTCACACGGCTTCACCCTGGGCAAGGACAGCCCGGCGGCGTCCCGCATGTGCAAGGCCCTGGCCGACACCGGCATCGGGATGCTCCGCTTCGACAACCTGGGGCTGGGCGAGTCAGCCGGCCATTGGTCGGAGGGCTCCTTCAGCCACAAGGTGGCGGACACCGTGGTGGCAGCCGAGTTCATGCGCAGCCAGGGGAGGGCCATCTCCCTGCTGGTGGGACACTCCTTCGGTGGCGCGGCGGTGCTTTCGGCCGCCCGCCAGATCCCGGAGCTCGACGCCGTCGCAACAGTTGCGGCCCCGTTCTCACCCAAGCACGTGGCCCACGTCTTTGACGCCGCACTGGACAAGATCCTCAGCGAGGGCAGCGCGGAAGTGGACCTCGGCGGGAAACGCGTGGAGATCCGGAAGCACTTTGTGGAGGACCTGGAGAACGCGGACCTCACGGACTGCATCCGGCAGCTGCACAAACCGCTGATGGTCCTCCACTCCCCCACGGACAACACTGTGGGCATCGAGAACGCCAGCACCATCTTCCAGACGGCGCGCCATCCGCGGAACTTCGTCTCACTCGAAGGCAGCGACCACCTGCTGACCGGCAAGGGCCAGGCAGCCCGGGCCGCCAGGATTATTTCTGCCTGGGCCGACCAGTACCTCGACGCCGGGAAGTAACTGCCGGGCTGCCCTGGTGCGCGGCGCCGGGGCCCTTTCCGTCGCTGTGGCCCTCCACGGGTACTTTGCCGGGCTGGACCTGTCGGGAGCCCCACAGGGTTTTGTCCTGGCCGGCGGGTTCGCTCCTGATGTCCTCTTCACGGATGGTGGACCAGCCGGCGGACACGAGGTAGACCTGGCTGACCAGGTTGAACCAGATCAGCAGGCCGATGATGATGGCAAACGGCGCCAGGATGGGGTTCCGTCCCGCACCGGCCAGCAGTTCAGTGCTGAAGACCTGAAGGACGGTGGTGCCCACCGCGGCAAGGATGGTCCCCTCCAGGAGTGCCCGCCGGGAGAGCTTGAGCCCACCGGCCAGCCGGAACATGATGACGGCCGTGACCCAGTTGAGCGTCAGCGGCACACCGATCTTGATCACGGTGGTCAGCGGACCGGCCACCGCCGGATCCAGCTGCAGGAAGTCCGTGACCCAGCCAGCCGCCGTGCCGAACACCAAGGACGCTCCGGCGCTGATCACCAGGGCCACTCCCAGGAGCAGGAGGGTGCCGGCGTCGCGCAGTTTAAGGACAATCGGGTTGATTTTAAGAGGCGGCAACTGCCCCACACCGCGCAGGCCGTCGCGGAGCCCGGCGATCCAGCCCAGGGACGTGATGACCGTAACCACGGCAGCAATCACGGCGGTCCAGCCGAGGCCGTCCGGGTTCAGGAGGTCATTCGGATCAACCAACCCTTCTCCCCCGCCCACCTTCAGCAGTCCGGGCGCACTCCGGCCCACGCTGCCGATGATGGTGTCCAGCAGGGCAGGCTGGCCCCGCAGCACCAGGCCGGCAACGGAGAAGCCTGTGGCCAACAGGCCGGTGATGGAGAAGAACATATTGAAGCCGATGCCGGCGCTCATCAACGGGCCATGCTGGAGGTTGTAGTGCTGCCACGCGCGCATCGGGCGGAAGGCATTAAGCCTGGCCAGCAGCCACTGGAGCATCGCCAGCGAGCTGGCCACCGGGCCGCCGTCGGACCTTCTGGTTTTGCCCCACTCCATCCGTTTCTGGATGACGGCGAGCTTCAGGCGGGCCTGTTCAGTGGGGAGCGGTGGCTCCGTTTGCGTCGGCGTCCGCGGCGAAGGACCCGCCGTCGTCAGTTTCGGTCCCAAAGTCCAACTCTTCCCGTAGCTGCCAAATGCCGTCGGCATCGTGCTCGTAGAGTCCCATGCTAACCACCGGGAACGATGCCCGGTAACTTTCAAGCACCGTTTCGGCTTCGTCCAGGCTTTCGGGCGCGACATCGTGGGCGATCGTGACATGCGGATGGTACGAGAACGGCAACTCGCGTTGCAGCGGGCCGGCCTGGAGTTTTTCGTGGAGCTCCACGCAGGAGTCGAACCCGTCCTCCACGTTGATGTAAACCACCGGGGAGACCGGCCGGAACGTTCCGGTCCCGGCGATGGTGACCATAAACGGTACCTGCCGCCGCGCCACGTCGCGGACGTGCGCCTGCGTGGCTGCCCAGTCCTGGGTGGGCGTGGTGGTGACCAGCGTGATGTGCGCGGGCACCACCCCCGCCATCGGGTCCCCGAAGGAGGCGCGCCACCGTTGAAGTTCCTCGGCGATGGCAGGGGGGAAGCCCAGAATGACGCCTACGCTCATTCTTTCACTGACATTGCTGGCGGCCGACATCGAGCTAGCGGACGCCTGCGAGGCTGAGGGACGGCAGGAAGCCCATGCGCTCATAGACCTGACCAAGGGTCACTGCGGCGATTTCCCTTGCCCGCTCGGCGCCCTGGGCCAGCAGCCGGTCCAGCTCGGCCGGGTCAGCCATCAGTTCGTTGGTGCGGTTCCGCAGCGGCGTGATGAAGTCCACCATGATCTCCGCAAGGTCCACTTTCAGGTGGCCGTACATCTTGCCCTCGTACTCCGTCTCCAGCTCAGCCACGGACTTTCCGGTGAGCGTGGAGTAGATGGTGAGGAGGTTGGAGATCCCGGGCTTGGCTTCGGCATCGAACCGGACCTCGGATCCGGTGTCAGTGACCGCGGACTTGATGCGCTTCGCAGCGAGCTTGGGGTCCTCCAGCAGCTGGATGGATCCGTTGGGCGACTCCCCCGTCTTGGACATCTTGGCGCTGGGGTTCTGCAGGTCATAGATTTTGGCGCTGGCCTTGAGGATGGTGGCCTCCGGCACGGTAAACGTGTGGCCGTACCGGGTGTTGAAGCGCTGGGCCAGGTTCCGGGTGAGCTCCAGGTGCTGCCGCTGGTCCTCGCCCACCGGTACGAGGTCCGTCTGGTAGAGCAGGATGTCGGCTGCCATAAGCGTGGGGTATGCAAAAAGGCCCAGTGTTGCGGCGTCCGCGCCAGACTTCTGGGTCTTGTCCTTGAACTGTGTCATCCGGGAGGCTTCGCCGAAACCGGTGATGCAGTTCAGTGCCCACGCCAGCTGCGCATGCTCGGGGACGTGGGACTGCACAAAGAAGATGCTCTTGTCCGGGTCGATGCCGGCGGCAATGTACTGCGCGGCCACCACGCGGGTGCGCTTGGCGAGCTCGGCGGGATCGAAGTCCACGGTGATGGCGTGCAGGTCCGGAATGAAGAAGACGGCATCATATTCGGCCTGCATGTCCACCCAGTTGCGGACAGCGCCAATGTAGTTGCCGAGGTGCAGGGAGTCCGCCGTGGGCTTGGCGCCGGAGAGGATGCGTTTCTTGGTCACCGGGGAAGTCGGGCTAGTCATGGGGAAAAAACCTTCGGGGCTTAGAGCTGGTAGTCCACTACCAGCGGGGCATGGTCAGAGAAGCGGGTGTCCCACGAGGGCGCCCGGTCAACCACTGCCGAGAACGCGGCGGCGGCGAGGTCCGGGGTGGCCATGTGGTAGTCGATGCGCCAACCGGTGTCGTTGTCGAACGCCTGCCCGCGCTGTGACCACCAGGTGTAGGGACCGTCGACGTCGCCCGCCAGGCCACGGTGGACATCCTTCCAGCCGATGTCCTCGCCGAAGAAGCGGTCAAAATAGGCACGTTCGTCGGGCAGGAAGCCGGCCTTCTTGACGTTGCCCTTCCAGTTCCTGATGTCCCGTTCGGTGTGGCCCACGTTGAGGTCCCCCACCACCAGTGCGTGGTCGCTGTGCTTGGACAGTTCCGGCAGCCTGGTGCTCATGACATCCAAAAAGCGGTACTTGTCCACCTGCTTCGGGGTATCCACCTCGCCGGAGTGCACGTAGGCGCTGGCAACGGTCAGCTGCGCGGGGTTCCCCTCGGCGTCGGCCACCCTGAAGTCAGCCTCGACCCAGCGTCCGGCGGTGGCGAAGTAGTCATCGCCGATGCCGTTGCGGGTGTCCAGCGGCTCTTCACGGGACGCGATGGCGACGCCGGCGCGGCCTTTGGCCTCGGCTTCGGCGTGCAGGATGTGCCAGCCGTCACCCAGCAGCTGGCGCACGACCGCGTCAGGGGCCCGGACTTCCTGGAGGCAGAGAATGTCCACCTCGCGGGGCTCCAGCCATGCCGCCATGCCGTTCTTGTAGGCAGCCCGGAGGCCGTTGACGTTGACTGATGCGATGCGAAGGTGGTCCTTCTTCAATGCCGAGATCACCCGCACTACTCTAGTCGATGATGGTTCCGCTGACCGGGTCGCCGGTGCCGCCGGCAGCGCGGATCATGTCGCGGGCGTTGGTGGCGGTGATCTCGATGGTCTCCAGTGCGCGGCGGATCGTGTCCTGGTCCGCTGCCTCACCCTTGGCGCGTTCCTTCTCCACTACTTGAATCTGGACCTGGACGATCTTGAAGGAGTGGTCCAGCTTGAGGTCGCGGACTTCGTCCGCTTCGGTCCGCTCGTACACCACCCGGGTGCCGCCATGGTCGGCTGAAGACGACGACGGCGCACGTCCGGCTGCACTGTTGAAGGCATTCTGGGCTTCCGTCAGCTTCGCGCCGGCTTTTTTGGCCGCCTTCTGGATGCTGAACACCACAAAGGCTGCGAGGGCCAGCCAGAAAGCGGCGATGATGGCGACAACCCAGCCCACGACGTCGTTCTGGTTCGCGGCAAAGATCACGGCAACGATGAACGCGATGACAAAGACCATCATTCCCGGGCCGCTGATCCGCAGCATGGAGAAGCCGCCCTTGGACCGGCCGGACGGAGATTGAGTGTTACCCAGAGATCGCATGCGTCTATTGTCTCAAACGCAGCAGAGCCCCAACGCACCTTCCACCCCCGGCGAACACCGGGCCCGGGACGTTATTGTGCCTGATCAGGGCGCGGCGTAGCGTGAAACGGGCTAGGGGGTGGAAGTTCATTCGTCTATCTGAGGACACATCATGAAAAGTCACGCGTTCAGGACAGCCGCGGTGGCCACAGCCATCATCTCCCTTTTGGGGATCACCGCCCCTGCGGAGGCGAAACCGGGCGCCGCTCCCGCCATTCCGCTCAACACCGGCCAGGAAGCCGACCCTGTCCACACCGGGGCCGGCGGATCCTTCAGCTACACCCTCGACGATGACGAGCTCTGCTATACGCTGACGGTCCGTGATCTATCCGCTCCTGCCACGGCGGCTCACATCCACCTCGCGTCCCGCAATGTGGCCGGCCCTGTCATTGTTGGGCTGGAAGTGGGCAGCGGTACGGACTGGACGATTGAAACCTGCACTACGGCGGACTCGGCCGTGCTGGCCGCCATCGAGGCCAACCCGCGCAACTACTACGTCAACGTGCATAACGCCGACTTCCCCGGCGGGGAGGTCCGCGGCCAGCTGAAGTAGGTTCCGGATTCAGACGACAAAGCCCGACGGCGGCCCGCACCTCAAGTGAAAGGTGCGGACCGCCGTCGGGCTTTGCTGTTAAGGAACGAAACTAGGCGATTCCCGCCTGGCGCTCCGCGGTCTCCACCACATTGGCGAGCAGCATGGCGCGGGTCATCGGCCCCACGCCGCCCGGGTTCGGGGAGATCCACGAGGCGACGTCGGCAGCGGCGGGGTCCACGTCTCCGGTGACCACTGCCTTACCGTTGCCGTCGTCAACACGGCTCACGCCGACGTCGAGCACTATTGCGCCCGGCTTGAGGTCCGCCGCCTTGATCATGTGCGGGACTCCCGCGGCGGCGATCACGACATCGGCCTGGCGGAGTTCGGCGGCCAGGTCCACGGTGCCGGTGTGCGCCAGGATGACCGTGGCGTTGACGTCCTTGCGGGTCAGCAGCAGCCCGACGGGACGGCCGATGGTCACGCCGCGGCCCACCACGAGGACGCGCTTGCCATTGAGGCTGATGCCGTGCCGGGTGAGGAGCTCCACGCAGCCCTTGGGCGTGCACGGCAGCGGCGAGGTCATGGGTCCGCTGACGTTGGCCACCAGGCGGCCCAGGTTCATCGGGTGCAGCCCGTCGGCGTCCTTCTCGGGATCCATGGCCTCCAGGATGACGTCCTGGTTGATCTGCTTGGGCAAGGGAAGCTGCACGATGTAGCCGGTGCATTCCGGGTTGTCATTCAGCTCGCGGACCACGGCCAGGAGTTCGTCCTGCGTGGTCTCCTCCGGCAGGTCGCGGCGGATGGACGTGATGCCCACCTCCGCGCAGTCCTTATGCTTGCCGCCCACGTACCAGGTGCTCCCGGGGTCCGAGCCCACCAAAATGGTGCCCAGCCCGGGGACGACGCCCTTGGCCTTGAGTGCGGCCACGCGTACGGTCAGCTCGGCCTTGATGGCAGCGGCGGTGGCCTTGCCGTCAAGAATCTGTGCAATTCCGGTTTCAGTGGTCATGGACTACCACTGCTCGTGCTGCGGGTACAGCGGGAAATCGGCGGCGAGCTTGTCCACGCGGGACTGCAGTGCCTCGACGTCCGTGGCGGTGCCGGCCTTCAGTGCAGTGGCGATGATCTCTGCCACTTCGGTGAACTCGGCAGCACCGAAGCCACGGGTGGCCAGGGCCGGCGTGCCGATGCGCAGGCCGGAGGTGACCATCGGCGGGCGGGGGTCGAACGGAACCGCATTGCGGTTCACGGTGATGCCCACGGAGTGCAGGAGGTCCTCGGCCTGCTGGCCGTCGAGCTGGGAGTTGCGCAGGTCCACCAGGACCAGGTGCACGTCGGTGCCGCCGGTGAGGACGGAGACGCCGGCGTCGGCGACGTCGGACTGGTTGAGGCGGTCAGCGATGATCTTGGCGCCTTCGAGGACACGCTCCTGGCGCTCCTTGAATTCCTCGGTGCCGGCGATCTTGAAGGCAACGGCCTTGGCCGCAATGACGTGCATGAGCGGCCCGCCCTGCTGGCCCGGGAAGACGTTGGAGTTGATCTTCTTGGCCCACTCCTGCTTGGCCAGGATCACACCGGAGCGCGGGCCGGCGAGGGTCTTGTGCACGGTGGAGGTGACGACGTCGGAGTACGGCACCGGGCTCGGGTGCAGCCCCGCAGCCACCAGTCCGGCGAAGTGTGCCATGTCGGTCCAGAGCAGCGCGCCCACTTCATCGGCGATGGAGCGGAAGGCCGCGAAGTCCAGGTGGCGCGGGTAGGCGGACCAGCCGGCGATGATGACCTGAGGCTTCTCGGCGATGGCCTGTTCGCGCAGCTTGTCCATGTCAATGCGGAAGTTGTCCGGCTCCACCTGGTACGCAGCAACGTTGTAGAGCTTGCCGGAGAAGTTGAGCTTCATGCCGTGGGTCAGGTGGCCGCCGTGGGCCAGGGACAGGCCCAGGATCTTGTGACCGGGGGTGATCATGGCGGACAGTGCTGCGGCGTTGGCCTGGGCACCGGAGTGCGGCTGGACGTTGGCGTACTCGGCACCGAACAGTGCCTTGACGCGGTCGATGGCCAGCTGCTCAGCGATATCCACATATTCGCAGCCGCCGTAGTAACGGCGGCCCGGGTAACCCTCGGCGTACTTGTTGGTCAGGACCGAGCCCTGGGCTTCCATCACAGCGCGCGGGGCAAAGTTTTCGGAGGCGATCATTTCCAGGGTGCCGCGCTGGCGGCCAAGTTCCTGGCTGAGGACTGCTGCGATTTCGGGGTCAAGCTCGGCCAGCGACTGGTTGCTGACGGCGGCTGTTGTGGTGGCGGTAGTAGTCACGAAAAACTCCTGGCTAGGGATACGGGCACTGCTAAGGTCAGGCTACCGGCTGGCGCACATCACCGCCCCTTGATGACAGGGCGTGAAAGCGAACCGCACCCTCAGAGGGTGCAGTTCCGGTAAGACATGACCCTCGGCCCAGGCGTACGATCCGTGGTCTTCGTGATTGCCACTCCCTGGTGGTTAGCCACCCAACGCCAGTTGCGACCCCACCAGACTACCAAACGCGGGCAGGCCGCGCGGGTAGGCTAGTAGTCGTGACTGAAGAGCAGCTGAACCGAGCTTACGTATTGACATTGTCCTGCCCGGACCGCCCCGGAATTGTCCACGCAGTGGCCGGAGCGCTGCTGGTGGCGGGCTGTAATATTTTGGACTCGCAGCAGTATGGCAGCCCCGCAACCGGCAACTTCTTTATGCGGGTGGAAGCGACGACGCCGGCCTCCCGGGCCGAGGTCCAGGCCGCCCTTGAGCCCGTGGTCCACTCCTTCGGCATGCAGTGGAGCCTCAACCCCGTGGGCCAGAAGGTGCGCACGCTCCTGATGGCCAGCACGTCCGCGCACTGCCTCAACGACATCCTGTTCCAGCAGCGCTCCGGCACCCTGCCCATCGAGATACCGGCCATCGTCTCCAACCACCGTGACCTCGCCGGGCTGGCCGAGTTCTACGGCATCCCGTTCCACCACATCCCGGTCACCCCAGACACCAAGGCCCAGGCCGAGGACAAGCTGCGCGCCCTCATGGCCGAGCACGACATCGAACTGACCGTGCTGGCCCGCTACATGCAGATCATTTCGGATGACCTGTGCGCGGAGCTCACCGGCAAGGCCATCAATATCCACCACTCGTTCCTGCCGTCCTTCAAGGGCGCCAAGCCCTACCACCAGGCTCATGCCCGTGGCGTGAAGCTGATCGGCGCCACTGCCCACTACGTCACGGCCGCGCTGGACGAGGGCCCCATCATCGAGCAGGAAGTCATCCGTGTGGACCACGCCCGCACTCCGGAGCAGTTCGTGCAGATGGGCCGGGACGTGGAGGGCCGCACCCTGACGCAGGCCGTCCAATGGCATGCAGAACACCGGGTCCTCTTGGACGGCAACCGGACAGTGGTCTTTAACTAAAGAGGATGCCATGGAGGAACCGGGCAGCGAGCAGCATCTCGCCGAGTTCTACAACCGCCGCGCCGCGTCCGGCTGGGAACATCCGCTGACGCCACGGCGGGTCGAACAGTGTCAGCGGTTCATTTCGCTACTTAAGTCCGAGCGCCGTCACAACATCCTGGAGATCGGCTCGGGCACGGGGCTCGATGGCCTGCAGTTCCTCCGGGCCGGCATTCACTACACCGGCGTTGACCTCTCTGAGGAGCACGTCCACAGGTCCCGGGCGAAAGGCCTCGACGTCTCCGTGGCCAGCGCCCGGCAACTGCCCTTCGCGGACGGAACCTTTCCGGCCGCCTGGACCATGAGCACGCTGCTGCACGTCCCCGCCACTGATATCGACGGCGTACTGCGTGAGCTGGTGCGCGTTACGGCACCCAACGCGCCTATCGCCGTCGGCCTCTGGTCCGGTGAGGATGTAGAGGTCCTGAACCCCGAGGACGACGTCGAGCCCCGCCGGTTCTTTAGCCGGCGCAGCGATGCGACGGTCCGGCAGGTCTTTGGCCGGCATGGTGCGATCGAGGACTTTGTCACCTGGCCGGAAGGCACCGGCGCAGAGTCCGGGCCGGGCGCCGGGAACTGGACGCAGCACTACCAGTTCCTGATCCTCCGTACCCCCTCCTCCCCAAGTAAATAGCAGCACATATCGTTTGCGCTCTCACAACTACCCTGCCCCTAGGTAGTTGGGTGGGTGGATGTCCTAGGCTTGGCCCATGGCTCCTCTTTACGATTTCGCCGGCAACACACCGGCCGTCCACGAATCCGCCTTCATCGCCCCGACGGCGTCGATCATCGGTAAGGCCACGCTCGCTGAGGACTCGAGCGCCTTCTATGGTGTGTCGGTCCGGGCGGACACGGCGGCCATCAGCGTCGGCGCCGGCAGCAACCTGCAGGACAACGTGGTGCTGCACGCAGACCCCGGATTCCCCTGTAGCGTCGGTGCGGGCGTGAGCGTGGGGCACGCCGCCGTCGTCCATGGCTGCACTGTGGAGGACGACTGCCTGATCGGCATGGGCGCCACTGTGCTTAACGGCGCGGTGATCGGCACCGGCTCGCTCGTGGCGGCAGGTGCCGTGGTCCTGGAAGGCACGGTAGTGCCGCCCCGGTCACTCGTGGCCGGCGTCCCCGCCAAGGTACGGCGGGAACTCACCGACGAGGAGTTCGACGGCGTGAAGCAGAATGCCGCCCGCTACGTGGAGCTGGCCCGGGCGCACCGGGAGCTGCACGGCTAGTCGAGGCTGATAGGCCCGATAGCGTCGAGGAGTTCGCCCGGACCGGGGTTGCCCACCGCCGATGTCCCGCCCAGGTGGTTCACCACACCCCACACCGCGTTCAGGCCGGTGGTCACGGCGCCCTCGGCCCAGCCCGCGGTGAAGGACACGTCGTCACCCGCGAGGAAGATCCCGCGCTGGGACTCGGGCAGCTTGTCCTGCTTGAAGTGCGTGAAGAGGCGCTGTTGGTAGCGGTAGTGCCCCGGCAGGTTCGCTTTGAAGGCACCCATGAAGTTGGGGTCCGCTTCCCAGGAAACGGTGATGGGCTGGCCCACGATGTGGCTGGCGATGTCCACGCCCGGGTAAATCTGCTCGAGCGAGTGCAGCATCAGCTCAACGCGTTCGTCGGCGTCCAGCGCCAGCCATTTGAGCGCGTCATCGTTCCACGTGTAGGACAGCAGGATCACGGCGGGCTTGTCCGGGCCGTCATCCAGGAGGTAGGTGGCCCTGTTCAGCCGGTCCGTGAGGGTCATGGACAGGACCTCACGGCCGGTGTCCGGATCGATGTCCTTCCAGAACGGCCGGTCCACCATCACAAACGTCTTGGATGACTGCATGTAGTGCGAACGCTCGATCGCAGTCCACAGTTCGGCCGGGAACAGTGCCTCCTCGGTGTGGATGCGAGTGGACAGCAGCCAGGACTGACACGTGGTGACCACGGCGGGGTAGCTGGCCTCGCGGCCCCAGCGCTCCCGGATCCGGAGGTCGCCGTCGTCGGCATCGCGGCTGATCTTGTCCACCGCCCCGCGGGGTGAGCCGGAGTGGAGCGACGCCAAGGACGTTCCGTCGGGCCAGTGGGCCATGCCCGACGGCGCGTGCTGCCACAGTGCCTCAGGCAGCCGTTGTGCTCCCCCGCTGATGAGCCGGTGCTGGTCATCGGCGTCGGTGTAGACCACGCGGAGGATTTCCAGGATGGAGTTGGGGAAATCGGTGTCCCAGCCACCGGTGCCGAAACCCACCTGGCCGAAGGCCTCACGGTGGGCAAAGCCGGCTTCCTTGAATGACTCGCTCCCGGCAATGAACCCATAGAAGGTCTGCTCGTCCATGCGCGGCAGCAGCTCGTTCCAGAGGTCCTTGATCCGGCCCGTGTCCCGGGCCCGGATGGCCTCCTGCATTTCGACGAACTTCGCGCCGTCGTTCACGGCTGCCTTCCAGGCGTCGGCCACCTCGCGGAAGAACGGCGGCAGGTCCTGGGCGGTCTCGGCGTAGTGTTTCTGGCCGGTAAGTTCGATCACGGTGCTGGAGGTGACGGGCGCCAGCGGGTTGGGGAAATCCTGCGTGTCCAGCCCCAGCAGGTCCACGTAGTGGTAGAACGCCCGCCCGGAAACGGGGAACCGCATCCCGCCCAGATCGGCCACCACGCCGGGAGCGGACGGGAAGCTGGCGGTGCGCAGGCGGCCGCCGATCTGGTCCGCTTCGTAGACGACCGGCCGCAGGCCCAGTTTCATCAGTTCGTAGGCCGTGACGAGGCCCGAAAGGCCCGCCCCTACAACGGCCACCTCAGTGCCGTAGAGTTCCGGCGGAACCGCACCGAGCCCTGCCGGGTGGGCGAGGTAGTGGTCGTAGCTGAACGGAAAATCAGGGTTCAGCATGGTGATGGGGCCAGCCTGTGTGCTGGACGGGTCAGAGGCCGGGAGTTCGGTGGCGACGGTCATGAAAGCTCTGCCTTAGTTTGTTCGGGGGTGGACAGCGTTGTAGATTCCGGCCTGCTCAGCTCACGGTATTCCTCGTGGCTCAGCGCCGCTACCCTGGAGTTCCGTCGACCGTAGCCGAAGTAGGCCGCCAGGCCCACCAGCATCCAGATTCCGAAGGTCACCCAGGTGTCGGCGCCCAGGTTGGCCATGAGGTAAGCGCACATCAGGGCGCCGAGGACCGGGGTCAGGGGGAAGAGCGGTACGCGGAACGTGCGCTTCAGCTCGGGCCTGGTGCGGCGCAGGTAGATTACTGCCACGTTGACCAGGGCGAAGGCGAACAGGGTGCCGATGCTCGTGGCGTCAGCCAGGGCGCCGAGTGGAACCAGGCCAGCCGTCACTGCCACGAGGATGCCCACGATCAGGGTGCCGGCGACCGGCGTGCCGGTCCTCGCGGAGACCCGGCCGAAGATTTTTGGAATGAGCCCGTCGCGCGCCATGGAGAGAAGAATGCGGGTCTGTCCGTAAAGGACAGTCAGCACGATGCTGGCGATGGCCAGGACTGCGCCGACGGCGAAGACCAGGGCGATCCACGGCTGCCCGGTGGTTTCCTCGAGGATCTTCACGAGTGCTGCTTCGTTACCATCGAACCAGCCCCAGGGACGGGCGCCGACGGCGGCCACGGCAACCAGGACATAGATGGTGGTGACGATCAGCATGGAGAGCATGATGGCCCGCGGCAGGTCGCGCTTGGGATTGCGGGCTTCCTCACCGGCCGTGGATGCCGCGTCGAAGCCGATGTACGAGAAGAAGACGCTGGAAGCGGCGGCTGAGACACCGGCTGCGCCCATAGGCAGGAGAGGCTCGAAGTTGCCGGCGCTGAAGGCGGTGAAAGCCACTGCGCAGAAGAAGATCAGGATTCCCACCTTGACCACCACGATGACGGTGTTTATCCAGGCGCTTTCCTTGGCGCCGCGAACCAGCAAGATCATGGCGAGCAGAACGATGACCATTGCCGGGATGTTCACGACCCCGCCGTCTCCTGGGGGCTGGGAAATTGCGTCGGGCAGGAACTGGCCGAAGACCGCCAGGGACTCGTTCACGTACTGGCCGGCCCCAACCGACACTGCCGCGACCGAGACTGCGTATTCGAGCACGAGGCACCAGCCACAGATCCAGGCCATGCCCTCGCCCAAAGTGGCGTAGCTGTAGGAATAGCTGGAACCTGCCACCGGAACGAGACCGGCCATTTCGGCGTAGGACACTGCCGACAGCAAAGCGGCGAGTCCAGCGATGGCGAAGGAGATCCAGATCGCCGGCCCGGCCAAGGGAACGGATTCGCCGAGGATGACCAGGATGCCGGTTCCCAGGGTGGCGCCGACACTGATCATTGTCAGCTGGAAAACGCCGAAGCTGCGGACCAGGCGGGTTCCGCCGTTGCCTGTTTCGGCTTCATTGACCATCTGTCCGATCGGCTTCCGGCGCAGCAGCTGCGCGGCCAGGCCGGGCCGGCCGGCAGGAGGTGCCGGCCGGCGTTCTGTGTAGGTGGGCACAGTCATCGTTGACGTCCGTTCGTGAGTAGTTGTCATTTCCCCTCGCCCAGCTTAGGCGTGTGAGCCACCTCTCACGATTGTGCAAAATGACCTATAGTGTTCTGGCATGAGACTTAATGCACAACAGAACAGCACGCCTTCGGTAGCGCTTTCCGGCCGGGTCAGCGTTGATCTGGCCGCGATTTCCGACAATGTCCGCGCCCTCCGGGCACTCACTCCCGCGCCGCATTTCATGGCGGTGGTGAAAGGCAATGCCTATGGCCACGGGCTTGTCGAGGTGGCGGAGGCTGCCCTCGCTGCCGGCGCCGACTGGCTCGGAACGGCACAGCTCACCGAGGCCCTTGCGCTACGCCGCGCAGGCATTACGGCGCCAGTGCTGTCCTGGCTGTACCTCGCCACAGCGTCCAGCGAGATCATTCGCGAAGCTGTGGAAAACGACGTCGACATGTCCTTGGGCAGCCCCGCCCAACTCGACGTAGTGGCCGGCATCGCCCGCACGCTCGGAAGGCCGGCCGCTGTCCACCTTGAGCTGGACAGCGGGTTGAGCCGCGGCGGCGCACGCACGGAAGACTGGCCTGACCTTGTGGCCGCTGCACGCAACGCCGAGCTCGAGGGGACCCTCACTGTCCGGGGTATCTGGACCCACCTGGCCTGGGCCGACGTACCGGCCCACCCCGGGAACGCCGCAGCGGTGGACGCCTTCGGGGAAGCCGTACGGCAGGCCAGGGAAGGCGGCCTGGAACCGGAGCTGAGGCATGTGTCCAGCTCTGCCAACATCCTGGACCGCCCTGAGTTTGCCTTCGACATGGTGCGGGCCGGGCTGGCCATTTATGGCCTGGCGCCCGCCGACCATCTTGACCCCGCGGATTTCGGGCTGCGCCCGGCCCTGACTGTCACGGCTCCCGTTGTGCTCGTGAAGAAGGTTCCGGCCGGCACCGGCGTGAGCTACGAACACCAGGCCATCACCCACGAGGCAAGATATCTGGGGCTGATCCCCCTCGGCTATGCGGACGGCATCCCGAAAGGCATCTCGGGGCGCAGCATTGTCCAACTGGGCGGCAGGCGGGTGCCCGTGATCGGCAAGGTGTGCATGGACCAGTTCATGGTGGACCTCGGCCCGGAAGCCTGCGGAGTTTCCGTCGGCGACACGGCCGTGCTGTTCGGCGATCCGGACACAGGTGCGGCGAGCGCGGACGAATGGGGCTCGGCCATCGGCAGCCACGGCGACGAAATCATCAACCGGATAGCGCCGCGGCTGCCCAGGGCCTACGAGTGCCCCGACTACCAGGATCCCGAAGTCAGCGTGCCGCATGTCGCCTGAAGCTGCCGCGGGAGCGGGCACCAGAGCCGTAACAGGAAGAGGGACCGGCGCCGAGCCGATCAGCGCTGTCACGTTGGAGCAGTTCCTGGAAAAGTTGCCCCCGGAGTTGACGATCCTGCACGATGGCGGCAACGGTTCCGGCCTGCTGCGCTGGGTAGAGCCCAGCGAGCTGGAGGACCCCACGCCGTACCTGCTCGACGGCGAGTTCCTCCTCACGGCGGGGCTGCCGTTTGTGGGCGAGGCAAGCAACCAGGCCCGGGTTGACGCGTACGTGCGGCGTCTGGTGGGAGCCGGGGTGGGGGCCCTGGGCTTCGGGCTGGAACCCTACTTCGACGCAGTGCCGGAGACACTGTTGAAGGCCTGCATCCGGCATAACCTGACGCTGGTTGAGGTGCCAGGCACTGTGCCGTTCGCTGCCATCGGGCTGGAATTTTCGCAGCTGCTCGAATCGGATAACGCCAAAGTCTTCAGGCAGCTGGCGGACATCAACCGGCAGCTGATGCGCGCAGTCCTCTCCGCCCGTCCCGAGCATGAACTCCTGGCCGCCCTGGCCCAGCGGGTTCCCGTGTGGGCAGTGCTGGTCGGCGCGGACGGAAGGGTCCGCGCCCGGGCGGGCACCGGCGTCGAACTTCCCGCCCTGCAGCAGATTCTCGACCGGCTGCTCGGCGGCAGCGGCCCCCGGGTGGAAATGGATTCGTTCGACATTCCCGGATCTGTCCTGGTGTTCGGGCATCCACTGCGCAGCACGCGGGACGCCAACCTCGGCGCTTTGATTCTCGGGACGGACCAGCCGCTGACGCCTTCGCAGAACAGCGTGGTCTCATCCGCCGTCGGGCTGCTGGAACTGCTGGTCCGGCAGCGGACCAGCGGATCCCTCGCGCCGAGCCAGCTGGCCACAGCGCTGCTGCTGCATCCGGACAGCCTGGCCAGCGGCGGAACGCGGCACATCAACGGGCTCAGGGACCTGCTGGCCCAAAGCACCTCCTCCACCCGTTCGGCGCCGCTTCGCGTGGTGCAGGGTATCAAGGCGGAGCAGGGCACGTGGCCGGCGGGCGACAGTCCCGTCCGGGAGCTGCTGCAGTGGCGGCGGCTGTTCGACACCAAGCTCGTGGAGATCACGGATTACGGGTTCGCTACAGTCACCCGACTGAAGGTTGATGATGCCTTGGTAAGCGAAGTCGAGAAGCTCGGCTGGCGCCTGGTCATCGGGGATGCCACCGAACTGGCGGGACTGGCGGGAGCGTACCAGCGCGCGGCGTCGCTGCGGTCCCGCGTCCAGGCAAGCGGACAAAGTGTGCGCGTGGATGACGTCACGTGGTCAGTCGCTGGGCTGTTGGGCCGCAGCGCCGGCACCATGCTTGCCACCCGGCTGCTGGAACCGGTCCTGGCACAGGAGCCTGACCGAATCAGCTCCCAACTCAGTGTCCTGAAGTCGTGGCTGGGCGAAAACGGCAACTGGGATGCCACTGCCAAAGTCCTGGGGCTGCACAGGAACAGCGTGCGGCGCCAGATCAATGCATTGGGCGAGCTGCTGGCCATGGACCTTAGTTCCGCCCAAGTGCGGGCAGAGCTGTGGATTGCCCTGCAGTACGTGGACGGCCTGGAGGACGGGATCGTTCAGATGCCCCAGGACCGGTAGAGCTCCGGGCGGCGTTCCCGCAAGTAGGGCACCAGGTCACGGGCTTTCCGGGCGGCGTCCGGTTCCACCTCGGCGTACAGGAGTTCGGCTCCCGGTCCCGCCGTGGCTAGCAGCGAACCATCCGGTCCGGCAATGACACTGCCGCCGAGGAATTCGCAGCCGTCCTCGGTTCCCGAGTGGTTGGCATAGGCGATGGTCAGCTGGCTTTCCAGCGCGCGGGCCCGGAGCAGGACCTGGGGAACCGTCTCGAAACCGTGCGCCAGTGCGGTGGGCACCAGGAGCAGCTCGGCTCCGCCCAGCGCGGCGGCCCTGACCGTTTCCGGAAATTCCACGTCGTAGCAGATCACCATGGATGTCCGGAACCCGTTGAAATCGACGACGGCGGGACCCGCCCCGGCGGGGCTGAACGCCGCGCGTTCGTTATCACCAAAGAGGTGCACCTTGGCGTAGTTGAGAAGCTCTGCCCCGGTGGTGTCCACCAGCGTGGACGTGATGTGCCAGCTGCCCCCTTCCGTCACTGACGGCAGGCTGTAGACCAGGGCGATCCCGTGCCGGCGGGCGATGGCGGCGAGCGTCTTCCTGATGGCGGGCAGCCCGGCGGGGTCGAATTCCGCGCGGAGCCTCAGCGGGGCGTATCCAACGGGGAAGAGTTCTGGGGTCACCAGGACGGCTGCGCCGTTCGCGGCGGCCGCCTTGGCAGCCGCATCCAGGGCGGCGCAGTTTGCGTCAACGTCGAGTACGCGGGCGTTTGCCTGCATCAGGGCCAGCAGCACCGTTTCCACCTCACATGATCGGGACGGCCACAGGAAGTATGCGTCCGCTTTTTCCAGCCTAGCCACCGGCCCTGAACGGCATCCGGGCCAATTGCACCTGCCAAAGCCACAGGACGGACGGATCGTCCCATCATTTTGTCTCATCCGGCAAACTCCTTGCGTTAACTTCTTGACTGCAATGGTCAAAGTAGGGCAATCTTCTTTTCATGTCCGCCACACCGCGCTCGACGAGGAGCAAGCCAAAAAATCCGGGATCCCAGTCAGCCCTCCGGCAACTGAACCAGCAACGGATCATCGAGACCCTCATGAGCGGCCCGTCAACCCAGGCCGAGCTTGCACGCCAGACCGGCCTCTCCACCGCCACGGTCTCCAATATCGTCAAAATCATGCAGGATGCGGGCCTTGCGTCGACCGAACCGATCACCAGTTCCGGACGCCGGGCACTCAACGTGCGGCTCAACAGCAACGGCGCGGTGGCCGTGGGAATCGACTTCGGGCGGCGGCATCTCCGCGTGGTCCTGGCCTCTTTGAGCTACCACGTGATCGCCGAGGAATCCGTCCTGCTGCCACTGGGCCACCAGGCCGAGGAAGGCATCCGGGCAGCCGTCGGACTACTGGACAAACTGCTGGAGCAAAGCGGCGTGGACCGGACCCTGGTGGTGGGCGCCGGCGTCGGAATTCCCGGCCCCATCGACCGCCGGACCGGCACCGTGGCGCAGGGCGCCATCCTCCCGGAATGGGTCGGCATCAACATTCTTCACCACCTTGAAGAAACCCTGAAAATGCCCATATTCGTTGACAACGACGCCAATCTCGGCGCTTGGTCCGAGGTCACGTGGGGGCCGCATTCCGGCGTGAGCAACCTGATGTTCCTCAAGATCGGATCGGGCATCGGCGCCGGCCTTATCCTCAACGGCGCGCCCTACTACGGCACCGTTGGCATTACCGGCGAAATCGGCCATGCAACTATCCACGAGCACGGGCTCGTGTGCCGCTGCGGCAACCGTGGCTGCCTGGAAACCATTGCCTCCACCACCACCATGATGGAGCTGCTGGGCCGCGGGGAAGACCCACCCCTCACACCTGCGGATATCGTGCGCAAAGCCCTGGCGCGCGACTCCGCCACGCTCAGGGTGGTGGACGATGCAGGCCTGGCAGTTGGGCGTGCCCTGGGAAACGTAGCGAACCTGATCAACCCTGAAGTCATCGTGGTGGGCGGTCCTCTTGCGGGCCTGGGCGACCTGCTGCTCGATCCCATTCGGCGAGGACTTATCCGGCATGCAGTGCCGGTGATCGGCGAGACCACAACACTGACGATGTCCTCACTTGGGGACCGCGCAGAGGCTTTGGGAGCAGCCGCACTGGTGTTCCAGCATGCCGGGATCCGGCGTACGTAGCCGTTTCGTTATCCCACTAATTGCGTTAAAGACTTGACGACAACCCGTGTGATCCAGTTTACTTTTTCATCAGACGACCCTGCGCTTTGCTGGGCGGACAAAGAAGTCATGCATTGGAGGCGTAAGGACAAATGACGTCCCACACCACGCACACTGACCCGGTCATCCTGGAGATGCGCTCAATTACCAAGGAATTTCCCGGCGTCAAGGCTTTGGCGGAGGTAAGCCTCCGAGTCAAGGCCGGCGAGATCCACGCAATCTGCGGCGAAAACGGCGCTGGCAAGTCCACGCTGATGAAGGTGCTTTCGGGCGTCTACCCGTACGGCAGCTACGACGGCGACATCGTGTACCAGACCGAGGTCCAGCAGTTCAAGGACATCCGCGCCAGCGAGCACGCCGGCATTGTGATCATCCACCAGGAGCTGGCCCTGATCCCGGAACTGTCCATCATGGAGAACATCTTCCTGGGCAACGAACCGACCAAACGCGGCGTCATCAACTGGGCCGAGGCACGCCTCCGGTCCACCGAACTGCTGGCCCGGGTGGGACTCAGGGAAGACCCGGACACCCCCATCAAGGAGATCGGCGTCGGCAAGCAGCAGCTCGTGGAGATCGCCAAGGCCCTGAACAAGTCAGTCAAGATCCTCATTCTGGACGAGCCGACCGCTGCGCTGAACGAATCCGATTCCCAGCACCTCCTGGACCTGATGCTGGGCCTCAAGGCAAAAGGCATTACCTCGATCATCATTTCCCACAAGCTCAACGAGATCGAGCAGATCGCCGATTCCATCACCATCATCCGGGACGGCAAGTCGATCGAAACCCTCGATGTCAAGGCCGACGGCGTCGACGAGGACCGCATCATCAAGGGCATGGTGGGACGTGCCCTGGAGTCCCGCTTCCCCGACCACACCCCCAAGATCGGCGACGTGTTCTTCGAGGTCAAGAACTGGACCGTGGCCCACCCGCAGATCCAGGACCGGATGGTCTGCAAGAACTCGAACTTCTTTGTTCGGCGCGGCGAAATCGTGGGATTCGCCGGACTGATGGGTGCTGGCCGTACCGAACTGGCCCGCTCCGTCTTCGGCCGGTCCTACGGCCACTTCGTGTCGGGCCAGGTCTACGTGGACGGCAAGGAAGTGACACTCAAGAGTGTCCACCAGGCCATCGACGCCGGCCTCGGCTACGTGACGGAGGACCGGAAGTCGCTGGGGCTGAACCTCCTCGACGACATCAAGACCACCACGGTCTCGGCCAACCTCGAGAAAATCAGCAAGCGCAGCGTGGTGGACACCAACAAGGAGTTCACGGTCGCCGAACAGTACCGGAAGTCCCTGCGGACCAAGGCCCCGTCGGTTGAGGAAGGGGTTGCCAAGCTCTCCGGCGGCAACCAGCAGAAGGTGGTCCTGGCCAAGTGGATGTTCACCGATCCTGAACTGCTGATCCTGGACGAACCCACTCGAGGTATCGACGTCGGCGCCAAGTACGAGATTTACGGCATCATCCAGCAGCTCGCCAACCAAGGAAAGGGAGTCATTGTGATTTCTTCCGAGCTCCCCGAACTGTTGGGGCTCTCGGATCGCATCTACACGATCTTCGAAGGCGCCATCACTGGGGTTCTCGATAAGGAGGAAGCCAGCCAGGAAAGCCTGATGAAGCTGATGACCTCCGCCCGCAAAGCCGCCTGATCCACTGCAGCCTTCCAGAACCTTCCAGATACAAGGACTGAAAAAACAATGAACGCGCTCAAGAAACTCTTCGGTGGCGACACCCGCCAGTTCGGCATGATCTTTGCCTTGGTGGCTCTGATAGTTCTCTTCCAGTGGCTCACAGGCGGCATCACGCTCACTCCGGGCAATGTCATCAACCTCTTCAACGGCAACTCCTACATCCTCATCCTCGCCATCGGCATGGTGCTGGTCATCATCGCCGGACACATTGACCTGTCGGTGGGTTCCGTAGCCGCCTTCGTGGGCATGGTGGTGGCCATCGCCATGCGGGACTGGGACATCCCCTGGTTCCTGGCAATCCTGCTGGGCCTGGGCCTGGGCGCCCTGATCGGAGCATGGCATGGCTGGTGGACGGCGTACGTCGGCATTCCGGCGTTCATCGTGACCCTGGCCGGCATGCTGATCTTCCGCGGGGCGCAACAATTCGTTGGCCAGTCCAACTCGATTCCTGTCCCCCGGGAGTTCCAGTACATCGGCGCCGGCTACCTCCCCGAAATAGGACCGAACACCGGCTTCAACAACCTCACGCTGCTCCTCGGACTCGCCGCCGTTGCCTTCGTGGTCTACAGCGAAGTACGACGGCGGCGCTCCGCAAAGGCGCTCGGAGCGGAGGTTTCGGAAACCTGGGTCAGTGTCCTGAGGCTGGTCCTGATCTGCGGCGCGATTCTCTACGCCACGTACCTGTTTGCCACCGGCCGCCCGGGCACGTCCTTCCCCATCCCCGGCCTGATCCTCGCCCTAATGGTTCTGATCTACGGCTTCGTCTCGTCCAAGACTGTGGTGGGGCGCCACGTCTACGCAGTGGGCGGCAACCGCCATGCAGCCGAACTGTCCGGTGTGAAGTCAAAGAAGATCAACTTCCTGGTCATGATGAACATGTCCATCATCGCCGGGCTCGCCGGAATGATCTTCGTGGCCAGGTCAACCTCCGCCGGACCGTCGGACGGTACAGGCTGGGAGCTCGACGCCATCGCGGCTGTCTTCATCGGCGGCGCTGCCGTGACGGGCGGCGTAGGCACCGTCATCGGATCCATCGTCGGAGGCCTGGTCATGGCTGTGCTGAACAACGGCCTGCAGCTCCTCAGCGTCGGCGCCGACTGGCAGTCCATGATCAAGGGCCTGGTGCTGCTGGTGGCCGTGGCCATCGACGTCTACAACAAGTCGCAGGGCCGGGCATCGATCATCGGGCTCATGATGAAGAACTTCAACCGTCCGTCCGGCGGGCCCGGCACACCGCTGCAGCCGGACGAAGTCACCTCCACCAAAGAAACCATCGCCAGGGAAGCCTGAGCGATTCAGGTTCCCGAACCAGTACACCAAAAGAGAAAGTGGACCAAGAAATGCGAATGATTGGTAAAGCAGGAAAGGCAGCAGCGATAGCTGCAATCGCAGCACTGGCGCTGACGGCCTGCGGACGGGCCGAACCCGGCACCTCCAGCACCACCGGTGGAGCCAGCGGCTTTGCACAGGACTCCGCCATCGGCGTCGCGCTTCCCAAGAAGACCAGCGAAAACTGGGTGTTGGCAGAGAAGCTGTTCAACGACGGACTCAACAGTGCCGGCTTCAAGCCGACCGTCCAGTTCGCCAACAACGGTGTGGCTGAGCAGCAGAACCAGATCAGCGCCATGATCGCCAAGGGCGCCAAAGTGATCATCGTGGGTGCCCTCGACGGCTCCCAGCTGGGGACCCAGCTCCAGCAGGCCAAGGACGCAGGCGCCACCATCATCGCCTACGACCGGCTCCTGCTGAACACGGCAAACGTGGACTACTACGTGGCCTACGACAACTTCAAGGTGGGCGAGCTCCAGGGCCAGGCCCTCCTGGACGGCATGAAGGCCAAGAAACCTTCCGGCCCGTACAACATCGAGCTGCTGGCTGGTTCACCGGATGATGCCAACGCGAAGGTCTTCTTCGACGGCGCCATGAAGGTCCTCAAGCCGAAGATCGACGACGGCACGCTGAAGGTGCTCTCCGGCCAGACGACGTTTGAAAAGGCCGTCACGCAGGACTGGAAGGCTGAGAACGCCCAGCGCCGGATGGATACCCTCCTGACCGGTTCCTACGGCACGGCGTCGCTGGACGGTGTCCTGTCACCGAACGACACGCTTGCACGTGCAGTCATCACCTCCGTCAAGGCCGCCGGCAAACCGCTCCCGGTCATCACTGGCCAGGACTCCGAGGAGGAATCCGTCAAGTCCATCCTTGCCGGCGAGCAGTACTCCACCATCAACAAGGACACCCGCAAGCTCGTTGAGCACGCGATCGTGATGGTCAAGGATCTCCAGGCAGGCAAGACGCCTGAGATCAACGACGACAAGTCCTACAACAACACGGTGAAGACCGTACCCGCCTTCCTGCTGCCGCCGGTCATCGTGACCGCCGCCAACGTGAAGACGGCCTACGTGGACGATCCGGTACTGGGCCCACTGACCAAGTAACGCGGTCTAAGTAACGCGGTCCGCCGGTCACCACCGGTTTACACAGAATGCCCCGGCTCCCCACAGGGAACCGGGGCATTCCGCGTTCCAACGCTCTCTCACTTCCTGCAGCCTTTCACAGCACAAACACAGCTTCGGCCGTCTTCCTGCACAGGCCCTGCCGCGAGGGTAGGAGCAGATGCCGGCCTTCCGCCGGCCCCAGATCCTAGGAGTACAGTGAGCGTCCTTGCCCGGAGTGTTGGCAATGCCTTCAGAAACAAGGTCCGAACAGCCGCGGTGGTGGCAGTCCTGGCCGTCGCGATCGGACTTGCGCTGGCCATGCTGGTGGCCAACCAGGCCGTCGGAGCCAAAGTCCAGGAGCTGAACGCGTCCGTCGGGACCGTCTTGACCGTCAACCCGGCCGGCGGCCAGGGCTTCGAAGGCGGCGGCGAACCGCTGACCGCCCAGCAGGCAGCCACCGCGGCTGCCGTCCCCAACATAACCTCCGTCGTCGGCACCAGCTCACTCCGGCTGCGGAACGCCGCCGAAGCGGCAGCGCAGACGGCGGCCGGCACCCAGGCTGGCCCCGGCGGCGGCCAGGGCGGCCCCGGCGGACAGAACGCCACCACGCTGACCACCAGCCTCACAGCGGCCATCGACGCCGGCACCCTCGGTGGCCGGAACCAGGCCGCGAACGGCACCACCGGAACCACCGCTGCGCAGCCGGTACGCTCGCTTCCCATCACCGCAACCGGAATCGGCGGCGAGGTGGACAGCACCGGCAAGGTCCTGACCATCACCGAAGGCACCGGGCTGGGCGACTACGCGGCTGAATCCGCCAACGCCCTCCTGGGAACCAGCCTGGCCGAGAAGAACAACCTGGCCATCGGTTCCACGTTCACGATAAACGACCAGACGTTCACTGTGGCCGGCCTCTTCGATTCAGGCACCACGTTCGGCAACAACGCCCTGTACCTGACCCTGCCCACGGCGCAGACCGTCGCGGAACTGCCGGGTGAGCTGTCCTCGATGATTGTCACGGTGAACAGCATGGAGAATCTCGAGGCCGCCAAGACCGCCCTTGAGTCCGCCCTCGGCACCGACAAGGCCGACGTCACCCAGGGCCAGAACCTGGAGTCCGCCGTCAGCTCGCTCGGCAGCGTCAAGAACATCTCGTTCATCGCCTTCGTCGCAGCCCTGGGGACCGCCGGGCTGATCATCCTGCTGATCATGGTCATGCTGGTCCGCGAGCGCCGCCGGGAAATCGGTGTCCTGAAGGCGATCGGAGCACCCAACCGCACCATCGGCCTGCAGTTCGTGCTGGAGGCGCTGGTCCTCGTGGCCATGGGCGGCGCGGTGGGCGCCGCCGTCGCCTCCTTTGCCAGCGGCGGCATCGCTTCTGCACTGATCAGCACCAACACCACCACGACGGCGGCCACTACCACCGGTCGCGGGGCCGCCATGGCCGGCGCTGCAGGCGGCGCCGGAATGCCGGGCGGCGGCGCAGGCTTCCCCGGCGGCCAGGGCGGACCCCTGGGCGGCGCTTCCCAGCTGCTGACGTCAGTCACCGCCAGCGCCTCCCCCGGGGTCATCGCCGCCGGCATCGCAGCGGTGTTCGGCGTGGCCATCATCGGCGCGCTGGTCCCGGCGCTGCTCACGGCACGCATCCGTCCCATCGAAGTCCTGCGAGGAGAATAGCCATGATTGAAGTCAAGAACCTGGTCCGCACTTTCAACTCCGGTGACCGCACCATCAAGCCGGTCAACGACGTCAGTTTTGTTCTGGAGCAGGGCACGCTGGCGTCCATCGTCGGCAAAAGCGGCAGCGGCAAGAGCACCCTGTTGTCCCTCCTGGGTGCGCTGGACAAACCGACCAGCGGAGACGTCGTCGTCAACGGCGTGAGCCTGGCCGGGATGCCGGACGGCAAGCTGACCGAGTACCGGCGCCGGGATATCGGGTTCGTTTTCCAGCAGTTCAACCTGATCCCGAATCTTTCGGCGATGGACAACGTCATGCTGCCCATGGAGTTCGCGGGCGTGCGCAGGGCTGTCCGGGTTGCCCGCGCCAGGGAACTGCTGGAGCAGGTGCAGCTGGACCCGGAGAAACAGGTGCGGCGCATCAACCGGCTGTCCGGTGGCGAGCAGCAGCGCGTGGCGATCGCCCGGGCGTTGGCCAACGAACCCAAGCTGATCCTCGCGGACGAGCCCACCGGCAACCTGGATGAGCAGACGGGCGATCACATCATCGAACTGCTCAGCTCGCTCAGCCGTGACCACAACACCACCATCCTCGTGGTCACCCACGACAAGGCGTTGGCCAACAAGACGGACCGCCGCTTCAGGCTCCAGCAGGGCAGGCTGACGGAAGAACCGGCGCGCGACTTGGTCTGACGCCCGCACCGGTCTGAATGAGAGGATGGGCACCATGAGCGCGCCCATTGCCACACCGTGGCTGTCCACCCAGTCCGATCCGGATCCCCGGTCTGCCACCGGAAAACGCCTGCGGTGGGGCGTCATAGCCACCGGCGGGATCGCGCGCTCAGTGTCGCAGGACCTGGCACTGCTTCCAGACGCCGAGCTTTATGCCGTCAGCTCCCGTTCACAGGGCACTGCGGAGAGTTTCGCGGCGGACTATGGTTTCGCCAAGGCCTACGGGGACGACGACGGCGTGCCCGGCTCCCAGCGGCTGCTCGCCGATGGCTCGGTGGACGTTGTCTACGTCGCTACGCCGCACGCCCAGCACCACCAGATTGTGCTCGCTGCGCTCAATGCGGGCAAGCACGTGCTGTGCGAAAAGGCGTTCACCATCAACGGCAGGGAGGCGAGCGAGCTCGTCGCGCTTGCCCGGGAGCGGAAGCTCTTCCTCATGGAGGCCGTGTGGTCCCGCTTCCTCCCGGGCATGCAGCGGGCGTTCGAGATCGCCGCGTCCGGGGAGCTCGGGGACGTGCACTGGGTGACCGCTGACCTTGGTTTTCCCGCGCCCTATTCCCCGACGTCCAGGTTGTGGGCCAGGCAGGACGGTGGCGGCGCCCTCCTGGACATCTCGGTCTACCCCTTGCTGTGGGCAGTAGGAACGCTGGGGTTCCCGCAGACCGTCAGTGCCACCGGCTTCATTAATGACGACGGCGTGGACGCCCAGAATGCGTTGACGCTCGGCTACAACCATGGTGCCCAGGCCCAGCTGACGTCCTCGCTCCTGGCGTACGGTCCGCGGACTGCCACCGTGGCCGGCAGCCTGGGCTACCTCCAGAGCGTCGGTTCCATCAACAATCCGCGGGAGTTGGTGATCGGCGTCGGACGGGAGGGCCTGCGTACGGAGGCGTTCGACGTCGTCGGCATCGGCTATACCTACGAACTGCGCGAGGTGACCCGGTGCATCCAGCAGGGTCTGACCGAGAGCCCGGTCATGCCGCTGGAGGATTCCATCAAGACCATGCGGCTCTTTGACGGAGTGCGGGGGCAGCTGGGCGTGAGCTACCCGAACGACGCCCACTGATCGTTTTGGCCTATGACTTTTTTGTAAACATGCTTGACAGTCATCTTTCGGTTATCGATGGGCGAGTGACAAATTAGTAAGTTTGCTGGATTTATTTTCCGTTTCGCTAGACTTCCTGCACGCGGGAGTCTTACGCTGATGAAATCGTAGGTCTCAACGATGCTGGGGGTGGTACGCATGGCTAAATTCCGTTCGCCGTGGCGTGCGCTCCGGCCGCTTCTCCTCGCAGGTGCAGTGACTGCCACTTGGCTGACACTTTCCGCTTCAGCCGCAACAGCAGACTCTTCGAGAGATTCAGGATCCCTTCTCGGTGGCCTCTCTTCATCGGTTTCGTCCCTGGCTGCGCCGTTGTCCGGTGCTGTCTCTCCCATTCTTGAGGCCGCGTCCCCGGCTCCTTCTCCCAACGGACTCCTGCAGCCCGTAGTAGGCAGGGTGGCAGGCACGGCCGACCACCTGATAGCCCCATTACCCGTAGTGAACAGCGTGGTTCCGGCGGGCACCGTCACTTCCGTGGCCGTCCCGGTTGCCGGAGTGGTCGATAAGGCTGCCGTTGACCTGATCGAGACCGTCGCTCCGCCACTCGCTGAATCGGTCCCCGTTCTTGAACCCGTGCTGCAGCCCCTGGTCGATCTGGTGGATGCAACCGTGGCGGCCGTGCCGGTCACGCTGCCCGACCTGATCGTTGACGGGATTGCCGTCGCCGGTGAGGCCTCCACCAGCACGGATGCCGCCGCGGGACCAACTGCAGGTGCTGAGCACAGCACCGATGATGCGCCGGGCCGCTCCACCAACACTGCAGACCACTTTCGGGCCGCCACTGGCACGTCGTCCGCGCTGGCCAAGACCAGCGCACGAACGCTCCCGGCCGCGCCCGGAAATACGTGGACAGTCGATCCGTCCATGCCTCCGGCTCCAGCCCCGGCAGGACCTGCATCTGGGGCAGGGGGTGGCGCCTCGCCATCCGGCCCCTCAGGCTCTGCTGCCTGGCTGAATGAGTTCGGTTTTGACCTGCCGCTCCCGGGATCCTTCCCGGTCAGAGGATCATCTCAGCATGCCCCTTCGCCGGTGTCATTCGACCCCGGTTCTTCTCCTGACTAGTTGAGCCCCCCTGCCCTTATTCATGGGTAGAACACGGCCTCAAGGCGCTGAACAGCGCCCCAAATCAACTCTTCAGGAGACATCACCATGAATTGCAACCTTCGTAGGGGGCTGCTTAGCACCCTCTTTGCCGGCGGGCTACTAGCCTTCGGCGCCACCGCGGCCAGCGCCGCGGACACAACCAGCGGACCGGACCTCACGGCCTCCGCACTGGTCTCAGCGGCGACGTCCGCAGATGCGACGTCGTTGGGCCTGCTGGGTGGCTCAACGCAGTCGGACACTGCTGACGTCGCCGCTGTGGTCGACGTCAGCCTCGGCCTTGGCAACGGCCTTCTCGGCAGCACCAACGGCGGCGGCACTGACAGCACCACCGCTGACGTCGCCGCCGTCGCGGACGTCAACCTCGGAGACAACCTCCTCGGCAACACCAACAGCACCGGCACCGGCAGCACCACCGCCGTCGCCGCCGTCGTGGACGTCAACCTCGGAGACAACCTCCTCGGCAGCACGAACGGCAGCGGCACCACCGCTGACGTAGCCGCAATCGTCGACGTCAACCTCGGTCTCGGCAACGGCCTCCTCGGCAGCACCAACAGCGGCGGCACTGACAGCACCACCGCTGACCTCGCCGCCGTCGTGGACGTCAACCTCGGAGACAACCTCCTCGGCACCACCAACGGCAACGGCAGCGACAGCACCACCGCCGTCGATATCAACCTCGGCCTCGGTGATGGCATCCTCGGCGGTACAAACGACAGTGGCACCGCCGCTGACGTAGCCGCAATCGTCGACGTCAACCTCGGAGACAACACCAACGGGAACGGCACCACCAACGCCACCGCCGACGTCGCCGCCGTAGTAGACCTCAACCTCGGAGACAACCTCCTCGGCAACACCAACGGCAGCGGCGCTGACAGCACCACCGCGGTCGCCGCAGCGGCCGATATCAACCTCGGCCTGGGCACGTCCGGCGTTCTTGACGGCGCGAATGTTGCTATTGATGCATGCGTCATCATCGGCGGCGGCACCGATGGCTGTGGAACCCCAGGTACTGAAACCCCCGGTACGGAAATGCCCGGTACGGACACAACGGACCCGGGAACCGGCACGACGGGTGACACGGACAGCACGGATCCAGGTACCGGAACTACCGGCACCACCGATCCGGGAACCGGGACTACCGGCACCACCGATCCGGGATCCGGAACTACCGGCACCACGGGGGCTGGCACGACCGGTATCACTGTTGTTCCCGCCGGCACCACCTCCGGCTCGGTATCTTCCGCAGAAAACACCATGGGCAACACCTCAGCTCAGGGCGGCACCGCCACCTTGGCCAAGACGGGCATGGATGCTTCACTGATCCCTCTCGCCGTCATCCTGCTGCTTGCCGGACTGCTGATGCTCAAGCGGCGCCGGAAGGCCTAGCGGACTCCGCACTCAGCGGACTGCGACGGCTAAGACCGTCAACGCACCGGCTCCGCCGTTCGCGGCCTAGCCAACAGTTCCGATAGGAGGTGGCCACCGGAGAGCTCAACCACCAGCACTTGTCCTTGTGACCGGAGGTCCGGCTGAGAAAGTCCCAATCACTTCTCGGCCGGGCCGCCGGCGTGCCGGCAGACGGCTCAAAGGATGCCCTACCGGCCGGTATTATTGAGCAGGAATAGTGCCGCAGCGCACCGGGAGGAACTGGTCATGGTGGCGGATTCGCCTAGCTCCATTAAGAATGAAACGCTCGGCGGACGCTACCGGCTGGCGGACATAATCGGCCGCGGCGGCATGTCATCCGTCTACCGCGCCCGGGACGAAAACCTGGGCAGGGATATCGCCCTGAAGCTCTTTGCCCCACAGGCACCGGATGCCAATGAGCTCAGGCGCCAGGAATCCGAAATCCAACTGCTGGCAACACTCAACCATCCCAGCCTGGTCACGCTGTTCGATGCAGGCATCGATACCCGTGTCCTGGACGAACCTCGGCCGTTCCTGACGATGGAGCTGGTGGAGGGCCAGGACCTCCGCAGCCGGATCAGGCACAGTGCAGTTCCCTTGGACGAGCTTGCAGTCATCGGGGCCGGTGTCGCCGACGCGCTGGCCTACGTGCACAGCCTCGGCATCATCCACCGCGACATCAAGCCCGGGAACATCCTGCTCGTACAGATCCGTCCGGGCGAACCTCTACGACCCAAACTCACGGATTTTGGCATCGCCAGGATGGCGGATTCAGCCCGGCTGACCGCCACGGGAACCATGGTGGGGACGGCCGCATATCTCAGTCCGGAGCAGGCCATGGGTTCTCCCCTGTCGCCCGCCACTGATATCTACTCGCTGGGTCTGGTACTGCTGGAATGCGTCAAGCAAACCGTTGAGTTCCCGGGCAGCGCCGTGGAATCCGCAGTTGCCAGGTTGCACCGGGCACCCGAGATTCCCGCTGACCTTCCGGCGGAGTGGGCTGATCTGATCCGTTCCATGACTGCCATCGAACCGCTGGAACGTCCCGTAGCGTCCGACGTTGAATCCGTTCTGCGTCAGGCCCTGGTGTCACCCGTGTCCGCACCGGGCGAGCTCGCGCCGGAGATAACCCGCGTACTCCCGGCTATGCCGTTCAGGCCGCCGTCCATCGCCATCACCGCGGAATCAGATCTGCCTGTAGTCCGGTCCAGCAAGGGCAAGCTGGACATCACCCGCGGTCCTGACGCGCGGAGCTGGGTCCCGGACTTGTCTCGTCTCCGCCACACCGGAAGGCGGTTCTGGACTGTCACCGCACTGGGCGTGCTCGCCGCTGGAGCAGCCGTGGGGGCGCTGACCTTGAGCCTGGCACCTCAGCCTACGCCCGACGTCGTTCCTTACCCCGCCGTCAACGGCACCTTGGGCGACCACCTCAAGGAACTTCAGGAGAGCGTGGAACCATGAGCCCTGCACCGAAGCACCGCGGGCGTTCGGCCGCTGCCAAATGCCTGACAGCGGCAGCAGCATTTCTGCTCGCCGGTTCAATGGCAGCGTGCGGTCCGGCTGAGACCGGCCTTCAACGTGATGCCGCCCGACAACTCCAGGAACGAGTCCTCCGCGTCACCCAGGCCTCCGCGAATAATGACCCCGCTGGCGGATTGGCAGCTTTGGATAGCCTCGAGGCCGACCTCGCGTCCGGTGCGGGGACCGGGCAGGTTTCCGAGGAACGCCGGCGCCGCATCACGACGGCCGCCACTGCCGTCCGGGCAGACCTGACGGCGGCCAAGGCCGTAGCCGACGCCGCAGCAGCGAAGGCCGCAGAGGACGCGGCCGCTGCGCAAAAGCAGGCAGACGCCGATGCGGCCCAGAAAGCGGTCACCGCGCCGGTATCTCCCGCGCCCACATACGACAAGGGAAATAGAGGCAAAGGCAAGGACGACGACTGACGGGCAGACGGACGGCACATCACGTATTAACCCACCCGTGCTTCATTCGGTCCCGTCGACTAGACGAAAAAGGCGGCGCCCCGGTTTCGCGGGGCGCCGCCTCTTAGCTTCGGTTCCGCTTAGTTCAGGGTCGCAATGACCTTGTTCAGCGTGGCGGACGGACGCATCACGGCCGAGGCCTTGGCCTCATCCGGACGGTAGTAACCGCCGACGTCCACCGCTGAGCCCTGGACCGCGGCAAGCTCGCCGACGATGGTGTCCTCGTTGGAGGAAAGCTCCTTGGCCACAGCCGCGAACGATGCCGCCAGCTCCGCGTCCTCGGTCTGCTTGGCCAGTTCCTCAGCCCAGTAGCGGGCGAGGAAGTAGTGGCTGCCACGGTTGTCCAGCTCGCCCGCGCGGCGGCTCGGGGACTTGTTTTCCAGCAGGAAGGTTCCCGTCGCCTTGTCCAGGGTGTCTGCCAGGACCTGGGCGCGGGCGTTGTTCGTGGTGGTGGCCAGGTGCTCGAAGCTGACGGCCAGAGCCAGGAATTCACCCAGGCTGTCCCAGCGCAGGTGGTTTTCCTTGAGCAGCTGCTGGACGTGCTTGGGAGCAGATCCGCCGGCGCCGGTCTCGAAGAGGCCGCCACCGTTCATCAGCGGTACAACCGACAGCATCTTGGCGCTGGTGCCCAGTTCGAGGATGGGGAACAGGTCCGTGAGGTAGTCGCGGAGCACGTTGCCGGAGACGGAGATGGTGTCCTCGCCCTTGCGGATGCGCTCCAGGGTGAAGGCAGTTGCCTTCACCGGGGACATGATCTCGATCTGCAGGCCCTCGGTGTCGTGGTCCTTGAGGTATTCGTTGACCTTGGCGATGAGATTGGTGTCGTGCGCGCGGGTCTCGTCCAGCCAGAACACTGCGGGCGTCTTGGAGGCGCGGGCGCGGGTGACGGCCAGCTTGACCCAGTCGCGGATGGGGGCATCCTTGGTCTGGCAGGCGCGCCAGATGTCACCTGGGGCGACTTCGTGTTCGATCAGCACAGCGCCGGAACCGTCCACGATCTGCACGGTGCCGGCTTCCTGGATCTCGAACGTCTTGTCGTGGCTGCCGTATTCCTCGGCGGCCTGGGCCATCAGGCCTACGTTCGGGACGGTGCCCATGGTGGTGGGGTCGAAGGCGCCGTGTGCGCGGCAGTCGTCCAGAACAACCTGGTAGATGCCGGCGTAGGAGCTGTCCGGGAGGACCGCCAAGGTGTCGGCTTCCTGGCCGTCCGGGCCCCACATGTGGCCGGAGGACCGGATCATGGCGGGCATGGAAGCGTCCACGATGATGTCGGAGGGCACGTTGAGGCTGGTGATGCCCTTGTCCGAGTCCACCATCGCCAGGGCCGGGCCGTCCTCCAGGCCCTTCTGGATGAGCGCCTTCACGCCTTCACGGACGTCCTCCGGAAGCTCCTCGAGGCCGCTCAGGATGGCGGCCAGGCCGTTGTTGGGGCTCAGGCCCGCGGCGGTGAGCTGCTTGCCATAGGTCTCGAACAGTTCGGAGAAGTAGGCCTTCACCACGTGGCCGAAGATGATGGGGTCCGAGACCTTCATCATGGTGGCCTTCAGGTGCGCTGAGAACAGGACGCCCTCTTCCTTGGCGCGGACTACCTGGGCTGCCAGGAACTCGTCCAGCGCCGCGGCGCGCATAACCGTGCCGTCGATGACCTCGCCGGCCAGCACCGGGAAGGCCTTCTTCAGGACCTTGACCGAGCCGTCTTCGCGGACCAGCTGGAGGGCGATGGTGCCGTCGGACTCGATGACCACGGACTTCTCGTTCGCGCGGAAGTCGTCAGCCGTCATGTGCGCAACGTTGGTCTTGGAATCCGCGGACCAGGCACCCATGGAGTGCGGGTTCTGGCGGGCGTAGTTCTTGACGGACAGCGGTGCACGGCGGTCCGAGTTTCCCTCGCGCAGGACCGGGTTCACAGCGGAGCCCTTGATCTTGTCGTAGCGGGAGCGGACGGCCGTTTCCTCGTCCGAGGAGGGGTTGTCCGGGTAATCCGGCAGGTTGTAGGCCTGGCCCTGGAGCTCGGCGACGGCGGCCTTCAGCTGCGGGATGGAAGCGCTGATGTTGGGCAGTTTGATGATGTTGGCGTCCGGCGTCTTTGCCAGCTCACCCAGTTCAGCAAGGGCATCGCCGATCTGCTGTTCCGGGGTGAGGTAGTCACCGAACACGGAGATGATGCGGCCTGCGAGCGAAATGTCACGGGTCTCCACCTCCACACCTGCGGTCGAAGCAAACGCCTCGATGATCGGCAAGAACGAATAAGTAGCCAGCATCGGCGCTTCGTCGGTGTGGGTATAGATAATCTTGGACATGCGCGGGCGTCTCCCTGGAGGTCGGCTGATTTTTTGGAAATTTGTTCTATTTCACCACCCCCTAACTTACCTGAGGACACGGCCTTGAACCGTACCGGGGCGGCCGGACGGCCCTTGCATTACAGCGGATTGGGGCATGGGAGAACGCCCGACGGCGGTGCGCACCCCGGGCCGCCAGCCGCCGTCGCGCTTTACCTCCGGGAGCCACCGGCGCAGGTGAGGATCAGGTCAGCGCCTCTTGTGGGGTATGTCACTGGGCCAGAGCTGCACGTACTTGGGGTCCTGGCGCCGCAATTCCTCCGTTGCTGTGAACGAGTGGACCGGATCAACGTCGCGCAACTGAAGGGCTGCGGCGTAGGCCTCAACATCCGGGGCAGCACTTCGGCCACCGGCGTCAGCTGTAACATGCCGGCCGATGACGGCGGACCTTTTGGCGGACTTCCTGAAAGCAATCACGACGGGACCCCAATTCGCTGAGAGTCCGGAGCCCAGATCGGACGTGTAACTGTATAGAGAAAAGTACCCTTTGGCGGCCGTTTTTGCCAGAGCGGCGCACCAGCGAGCGATCATGAACGCCTGCCCGCGACCATACCCGAGGCGTCACTACTATTTACAAATTTGTCATACGTCGATAGGTTCGAGGAGTCACGCGGCGGGCCGTCCCGGACCCCCTCACACCCGTTTTAGACAGGACAACAATGACGCGAACCAGCTCCCTGGCTGCCAGCTTCCTGAGCCTTTCGGCAGCTGCCATAATCGCGCTGGTTGGCGCCGGGGGCGCCAACGCTGCCCCATCGGCGTCGGACGATAAGGCAGTACCTTCGGTTGCCCGCGCAACGGCGGACAGCACCGGCGCGGCAGACTACTGGACATCAGACCGCATGCGCGCGGCGATTCCCGGCGATGTCCTCGCAAGCAAGGCGCTGGAGCGCGGCAGCTCTTCCAGCGCGGCGAGCGTGCTGAAGGGACCTAAAACCAAGGTGGCGGGCACCACGGGCAAGCCCTCACTCTCTCAGCCTGCAAGCCCTGTAGCCCACATCGGCAAGGTGTTCTTCACCCTCGGCGGCCAAAATTACGTCTGCTCCGGAAACGTCGTGTCGGCGTCGAACAAGAGCACAGTTGCCACGGCCGGACACTGCCTCAACGAGGGTCCCGGCTCGTTCGCCACCAACTTCGTTTTTGTCCCTAAGTACAAGGACGGGGTGGCCCCCTATGGTGCGTGGACCGCCGACGAGTACTTCACGCCCACCCAGTGGAGCGCGGGTAGGGACATCAGCTACGACACCGGCTTTGCCGTGATGGACCCGAGGGAGGACGGCGCACTGCTGGAGGATGTCGTCGGCGGCTCAGGCGTGGCATTCAATGAAGACCGCGGCCTGCAGTACACCGCCTACGGCTACCCCGCCGCCCAGCCCTTTAACGGCGAGCGGCTCTGGAGCTGCACCGGCACCGCCACCAATGACAAGACCAACCCGCAGTTCGGCACGCAGGGCATCCCCTGCGACATGACCGGCGGCTCTTCAGGCGGCCCGTGGTTCATCGGCAGCGGCTCCGACGGCTTCCAGAACTCCGTCAACAGTTACGGCTACAGCCCGAAGCCCGTGATGTACGGCCCGTACTGGGGCAGCGTCATCAAAGCGACCTACGACAGTGCCGCAGCAGCCTAGGAAAACCTCGCCGGACGAGGCATCCGGGAACGGATCCGTCAGCCACAGCAAATCGGGCCAGCCCCGCGAGGAGATCCTCGAGTACTGGACCAAACAGCGAATGGCCGCTGCAAAGCCCCGGGAGCTTCGGCTTCCGGAAGGGGGTCCGCGCCTCATGCAGCGGGGCGCGGACCCGGCACCACGTCCTTCCTGGCTGCCCGTTAAGGCCCGACGGCGCCTGTCCCCTCTTCGGGGACAGGCGCCGTCGACGTTTAACCCTGGGCCCACGCCGGCAGGGTCCCCTGACCGAGCTTAGGGAGCCGGTGGGTGGGCCCACGCCGGCAGGGTCCCCTGACCGAGCTTGCGAGGTTAGGGAGCCGGTGGGGATTAGTGGAAGAAGTGGCGGGCACCCGTGAAGTACATGGTGATGCCGGCCGCGTTGGCCGCGGCGACGACTTCCTCGTCCCGGACGGAACCACCGGGCTGGACCACGGCGCGGACGCCGGCGTCGATCAGGATCTGCAGGCCGTCAGCGAACGGGAAGAACGCGTCGGAGGCTGCGACGGCGCCGCGGGCGCGCTCGGGTGCAACGCTCGCCTCTGCTGTCGACGGGCCAGCCGCACCGCCAGCACCTTCGACGTCGGACTCCACCGAAACGCCCAGCGTGTTGGCACGCTCGACGGCCAGGCGGCAGGAGTCCAGCCGGTTGACCTGGCCCATGCCGATGCCCACGGCTGCGCCGTGATCGGCGATCAGGATGGCATTGGATTTGGCGGCACGGCAGGCGGTCCAGGCGAAGGCGAGGTCCGCGAGCGTGTTTTCGTCAGCTGCTTCGCCGGCGGCGAGGGTCCAGTTGGCGGGGGTATCGCCGTCGGCGTCCACCTTGTCGCTCATCTGGACCAGGACACCGCCGGATACCTGGCGCATTTCGGCCGGGTAGCGGCCGTAGCCCTCGGGCAGCGCCAGCAGGCGGATGTTCTTCTTCTTGGCGAGGATCTCCACGGCTGCCGGCTCGAAGTCCGGGGCGATGACAACCTCGGTGAAGATGCCGGCAACGGTCTGCGCCATGGCTGCGGTGACCGTCCGGTTGGCAGCGATGACGCCACCGAAGGCCGAAACGGGGTCGCAGGCGTGGGCCTTGGCGTGGGCGTCGGCGATCGGGTCTGCGGCCGAGGCGGAACCAACGGCGACACCGCACGGGTTGGCGTGCTTGATGATGGCGACGGCGGGCTCGGCGAAGTCGAACGCGGCGCGGAGGGCGGCGTCGGCGTCCACGAAGTTGTTGTAGCTCATGGCCTTGCCGTGCAGCTGGTCGGCCTGCGCGATCCCGGCCGGGGCTGCCTTGTCCACGTACAGCGCAGCCTGCTGGTGCGGGTTTTCGCCGTAGCGGAGGACCTCGGAGCGCTCCAGCGACAGGCCGGCGTAGGCAGGCCAGTCGATGATGCCGTCGCCGTCTTCATCCAGGAACTGGCTGGCAGTCCAGGTGGCCACGGCGTTGTCGTAGGAGGCGGTGTGGGCGAAGGCCTTGGCGGCCAGCCGGCGTCGGGTCTTCAGGTCAAAGCCGCCCTCAGCGGCGGCGGTGACCACGGAGCCGTAGAACGCGGGATCAACAACAATCGCGACGGCGGCGTGGTTCTTCGCTGCCGACCGCACCATCGCGGGGCCGCCGATGTCGATCTGCTCAACGACATCGTCCTGCGCGGCGCCGGACTTCACGGTCTCAACGAACGGGTAGAGGTTCACCACCACCAGGTCGAAGGTTTCGATCTGCATGCCGGCGAGGGTTTCCATGTGCGCGGGGACGCGGCGGTCCGCCAGGATGCCGCCGTGGACGCGCGGGTGCAGGGTCTTGACGCGGCCGTCCAGCATTTCCGGAGACCCGGTGACTTCTTCGACTTCCTGGACCGGGATACCGGCCGCGGCGATCTTCTTGGCCGTGGAACCGGTGGAGACGATCTTCACGCCGGCTGCGTGCAGGCCCTTGGCGAGATCCTCCAGACCGGTCTTGTCGTAGACCGAGATCAGCGCCCGGCGGATGGGAACACGGTCGATGGATACACGGTCAGGCTGCGTGACGCTCACAAAAAGTCTCCGTCTGATCTCGCGGAACAGTGCCGCGGTTGGTGGGGATGGGCCCAGTTTATCGTGTTGTGCGGTTTGCCCCGCTTGCCGGCGGCAGTGTGAACGTCAGTGGGCACGGTTAGAGTTTTCACAGGAGGCTGCGATGAATACTTACACCACTGTGCCCAGCGGCGAACAGGTGGTCCAGGAACTGCCCTGGCGCTGGAAAGTCCAGGGCAGGATCTTCGTGATCGGCGGCCTCGGCTTTATGTTCGATGCCTGGGACGTGACGCTTAACGGCATCCTCATCCCGCTGCTCTCGACGCACTGGGCCCTGGCTCCCGGCGAAGTGGCCTGGGTGGGTACGTCCAACCTGATCGGCATGGCCCTGGGCGCGTTTGTGTGGGGCACCATCGCGGACACGATCGGGCGGAAGAAGGCGTTTACGGCCACGCTGCTGATCTTCTCGCTCTTCACGGTCCTGGGCGCCTTCTCCCCCGACTTCATCTGGTTCTGCGTGTTCCGCTTTATGGCCGGCTTCGGTCTGGGCGGCTGCATTCCGGTGGACTACGCGCTGGTGGGTGAGTTCACACCACGCAAGCAGCGCGGGAAGGTCCTCACCGCGATGGACGGCTGGTGGCCGGTGGGCGCGGCCCTTGCCGGTTTTGTATCCGCCGGCCTCGTGGCAGTGTTCGGCGACTGGCGGCTGACCATGCTGGTGATGGTGCTGCCTGCGCTCCTGGTGTTCTGGGTCCGGCGCAGCGTTCCGGAGTCGCCGCTGTTCCTCATCCGCAAGGGGCGCCGCGAGGAAGCTGCCAAGGTCATCGACGACCTCGTGGCGGCAACGGGCGCCGAACCCCGGGCCTACAGCCTGCCCGACGCGCAGGAAGTTCCGCGGCTCTCCGCCGGCAGCGCGTGGCACCAGCTGCGGCTGGTGTGGCAGTTCAACTGGAAGATCACGGCCACGGCCTGGGCCCTGTTCTTCAGCATCCTGCTGGTCTACTACCTGTCCCTGACATGGATGCCGCGGATCCTGATCGGCGCGGGCTTCGCCGACTACAAGGCGTTTGTGACCACGGCGTCCATGGCCGCGGTTGGGCTCTTGGGTGTTGTTGTGGCCGCGCTGCTGGTGGAGCGTGTGGGCCGCAAACGGATCCTGGCCATCACCGGCCCGCTGTCCGCGCTGACCCTGGTGATCGTGGCGATTGTGGTGGACATCCCCACGGCAGCCGTTTTCTGGCTGCTGGTATTCGGCTTTGTGGTGCAGATAGCGATTCCCGTGCTCTACGCGTACGTGTCTGAGCTGTACCCCACCGAGCTCCGCGGCACGGGTTTCGGCTGGGCATCAACATTTTCGCGGCTGGGGGCTGGTTTTGGGCCCCTGATATTTGCGAACTACTTCTGGCCCGAGCTCGGCCTGGCCACGTCCTTCGCCCTGGCCGGCGGGCTGGTGCTGGTGGCCGTCCTGTGGATGGCGTTCTTCTCCCCCGAAACCAAGCAGCGCCGCCTCGAGTAGCCCCGCCGTCGCCCCTCCTGAATGCTCTATCACTTAGGGTCGTTCTGAGGACTCAGAACGACCCTAAGTGATAGAGCATCAAGAAATCAGGGGGTTAGGCGGCAGCGGCGAGGGCGGCCAGGGTGTTGACCAGGAGGCGGCGCTCCACCACCTTGATGCGTTCGTGCAGGGATTCCTCGGTGTCCCCCGGTTCAATCGTGACGGCTTCCTGGGCGATGATGGGCCCGGTGTCCACCCCGGCGTCGGCCCAGTGCACCGTGCAGCCGGTGACCTTCACGCCGTAGGCCATGGCATCGCGGACGCCGTGGGCGCCGGGGAATGCAGGCAGCAGGGCCGGGTGGGTGTTGAGGTACTTGCCGTGGAAGGCTGCGATGAAGTCGGCGCTGACGATACGCATAAAGCCGGAGGAGACCACCACGTCCGGGGCGTAGGACGCCACGCGGGCGGTCAGTGCGGCATCCCATTCATCACGGGTGGGGAAGGAGTTGAAGTTGACCACAAACGTCTCCAGCCCGGCTTCCGAGGAGCGTTCGACGCCGTAGGTCCCCTCCCGGTCGGCGCCCACCGCGGCGATTTCCACGTCCAGCTCCCCCGCCTTGACGGCGTCGATGACTGACTGGAGGTTGGACCCGGTACCGGAAACGAGGACTACGATGCGCATGGGTCTAGCTTATGGGCACGCTCGCGTAGGCTGGAAAACATGAACAACACCCCGGAACCGGCTGGCCAGCAACGGACCAAACAGCCGCTCAGCGACGCCGCCAAGGACTCGCTCACCAAAACCCGCAACCTGTTCCGGATCTTCATAGTCACCGTGCTGGGCGCCTTCTTCGTCTACCAGCTCGACGTCAGCTACCTCTGGCTCGCCGGCATCCTGACCGCGGCGAGCTTTGTGCTGGGTATCCTTCTGCTGGTCCGGTCGGCCCGGCTCAAAGAGTCCAAGCTGGTCCTGTTCGGCACCATCTCGGGGCTGGTGGTATCGCTGATCATGCTGCTGGTCATCCTGGCCACGGCGCTGTTTTTCCGCCAGGTCCAGGACTTCCAGACTTGCTCACGCGAGGCCCTCACCGACAAGGCGCTCTCCAATTGCCGGGTCCAACTGGAAAGCTCGCTGCCGGGTCTCAGGTAGCAGCCACAGCACAAGCAGCCACGCCGGCAACAGCCGCGAACGTCAGCGGGCCAGTTCCGCTTCCTCATCCACGTGCTGCTGGCGTTCCAGCCACGGTCCTGCTGCGTAACCGATCACAACGCCGATGCCCACCTCCGCGGCAATCCAGAGTCCCATCCACAAGGGGTCGGGTCCGATGGCCGTGAGGCGTCCCAGCCCGGCCGAGCCACGGGCCAGCCAGGCCAGGCCCGCGGCCAGCAGACCGGACACCACCCCGACCAGCGCGCCGAGGGCAAGGGTGGACACCGTGGCGGTGAACCAGCGCGCGTCAATCTTGATGGAGAGCCACTCGTCGAAGTGGTTTTCGCCTTCGCGCAGGAACCACCAGCCGGCCAGGATACCCGCCAGAACGGGCAGCACCAGCGCCACGAACCCGTAGTCCAGCGGGCCTGACGGGATAGCGGCGAAGACGGGAATGGACGGCAGCGGCCCGGTGGCGGTGCCCAGCGGCCCCACCTGCGAGCCCACGCCCAGGGCGAAGCCCGAGCCCGAGACCCAGGCCAGCGCAAAAACCACAAGGTTGGGCAGGTACCCAAGCTGCGCGATGGTGAGGGCGGCACCCCCTACCGCGCCGGCGTCGAGCGCTTCATAGACAGCAATCACCAGGTTCCAGTGGATAAAAAGGTCCACGGCCAGGAGCACACCGGCGAGCGCAAAAGCCGCCAGAAGAGCCACACAGCCCGCCTTCGCCGCGGAGCCCAGATAGGAGCCGGCCCAGCGGGAATGCTGGCTGGTGCGCGAGATCCAGTCGACGGCGTCGACGCCGATCAGCCGGCTCCACGAGCCTGCCTCGCGGCGGGCGCCGATCACCATGCCGAGGGCGAACGGGATGAGCGGGATGAGCATTGCCAACCAGATGTTAATGACGACGTCGGCCGTGCGGCACACAAAGCCGGTGGCAGCGCCGAACGCCGAGTAGACCACCCAGGACCCGAGCAGCGCCTGCCACAGTTGGTCCGTATAGGAGGCCCGGGCCAGGCGCCGCCCCGCACGCCAGGCGAGCAAAAACGGGATCAGGGTCAGGCCGAGGGGCACCAGGGTCAGCAGGCCGGAGCCTGGACTGCCGGCCGCACCAGCCTCGCCGGACACGACTGCGAGCTGCAGCGGCACCCCGTGAATCAGAAGCCAGCCTTGGCCGGCGAGGCGGGCCAGGGCATCAAAGGCGGTGTTCTGGAAGCCCGCGGTGGCCCACACGGCCACAATGGGAACCACGGCCAGGAGCGCGGAGATGATGGCAGCCTGCGCCGTTTCGAGGCCTCCCTGCAGCCACAAGGGCATGGGAAGGCCACGGTCTCCGGTCTGATCAGCGCGCAGTTTCATCGTGTCCCATGGTGTCACGGCCGGGCCTCCGGACCGGGCTTCGACAGGCTGATTCCCCCTGCGAGACGCGCCTCACCAGAGTTCGTAGTCCGCCGCGCTGAGCAGGCGAAGAACCGGACGACGACGGCGGGACGGCCGCCGCCGGTGATGGCGCTGTCGTCGGGCGTTCAGACTGTCGGGGCGCCTCATCCGGGTCGCTCATGTTGCTGGGCAGATGTCCCCATCCGGGCCTGATTCGGCGCTTTTTCCGCGGGGCCGCCGTAAAATTGGAATGTCCGCAATCAGTGGTTGGAGGCAGAAAAAAATGACTACCGCATCCCCACATGCACACGTTCATTTTGGGCGCGCAGACGTCCAGAATGCGGGCATGGGAGTAGGTATCCTGTTGTTGGTGGTGGGTGCCCTGGGCTTTATCCCCGGCGTCACCACCCAGTACAGCGAATTGATGTTCCTGGGACCTGATTCCCATGCAATGTTCCTTGGGCTGTTCCAGGTGTCCATGCTGCTCAATATTGTGCAGCTGGCCATCGGCGCAACGGGCTGGGCGATGTCCCGGACCGAGCATGGCGCACGGAACTTCCTCATCGGAGCAGGCGCGCTGTACATCATCCTCAGCATTTTCGGGCTCAGTGTCGGCGTTGACTCGGCGGCCAACTTCCTGTCGTTCAACATGGCTGACAACTGGACCCACCTGGTGCTGGGCGTGGCGATGATAGCTGCTGGCTGGCTGTTCTCCAGGAACATGTCCGGCGAGAGGAAATAGCCCGGAAATGACAAGCCGGGAAACAGGAGCCGCGAATGAGAAATGATCAATAAGTTCTGAATTTTCGTCCTACTCGCCGGTGCAGTTGCCGCGTTCCGCGACCAGCTGCACCGGCTTCTTTGTGCGCGACGGCGGCGAAAACTAATACTGGACGGTGGCCGGGGCCAGGCGTACGCTGATGCCCATCGGCGATGGGGGGATCGGATGGGGGCGATACTGCGGGCTCGTTGCCGCTCCGCGTCCCGACCTGTCTTGTTGGCCCTCCTGAGCGCCTTGGCGTAGCTCGTGTGGGGAGCGGGAACAGCCACCGCTGCAAGCCCCGTCCCGGATGCGGGAGGCCTTCTGAAGCCCGTTTCGTCCGCTCTTGCGAAACCCAGTCCTGTTCCGGCGCCTCCCGCCGTGGTGAGCTCAAGCGGAACTGCACTGGCAACCGCAACGTCCCTGGCGGATTCGACCGAGGCCGCCGCAAACGCGTTGGCAGCCCCCGCGCTGCCGACGGTCACCGGCACTGTTGATACCGTTACTGGCCTGGTGCCCGGGCTTCCCGATCTGCCCCTGGTACAGGCGCCCCTCCCGCTTCCCCTCCCCGATGTCCTGCCGCTGCCTGAGCAGTTGCCGCCGCTCCTGTCTGGAGCCCTGCCCGTGCCCGATCTGCTGCCCGTTCCTGGCATACGGCCGCTGCCTGGCCAGCCACCGCTTACGACGCCGGCACCCGGCCCCCTGCCGACGGCGGCACCCAGCCTCCCGGCGTCGAGCGCGGTTGCGGAGGGCAGCAATGCGGGCGTTAGCCCGACACCGGCCAGCCCGGTGGGCCTGGCGGCCACCAACACCCCGAGGTTCGTCTTCGGCCCGGCCCAGGACCGCTCAGGCGTGGCCTCCACCCCGGAGGCAACGGCAAGCCCTACCGGCCCCAAAAACGGGCCGCAAAACCCTGCGCTGCGAATTCCCCCGGCCCTGGCCAATGGCGCCGGGACGGCCAATTCCGGGTCAGCCGGAGGCTCCGAGGGGGCGGCTGACCTTGGCGGGTCCTGGCCATTCCTCCCCACAGCCACCAGTGGACCACACCTGTCCGGCGCCGTGACGCTGCCGGCCGGTCCTTCCTTCGATCCAGGGTCCTCACCCGACTGAACAGGTCACCTCTGCCCTTTTCGCGGCAGAGCATGACCCACCCGCGCACCACCGGCGCGCGGACACCACGTTCAGTCAGGAGAAACCGTTATGTCCATCTACAGTGCTGTGATCAACCGCACCCACGTCATCTCGACAGTGGGCAACTGGCCCGACCCGATGCGCGAGCTCGGCTAGCACCAGGTGCGGGTGGGCGGCTGAGAGGGCCACCCACCCGCCTAGACCGCACTCCTGTACAACGTTCACCCTATTTAGGATGACTCGTTGACCGCGAGCAGGGCAGGTCCGTGCTGGACTTCTTCACCTGAACCGCATCCCTCTGACCAAGCGTAAACGGGCACTTGAGGCCCACTCTCCGGCGCGAACCGGCACGTAATACCCTCAAAACTCGGATTTGAGGTCATCTCGTGCCAGTTCGCGCTTGGAAATCGGGGCCCCAAGTGTCCGTTCGCGCCAAAGGCTTTCTGGCACCCAACCCACACTTCTGTAAATTTTTTCACTTTACTTAGGAAGAACCGTTGACTCGCTAAAAATCTTCACTATAGTTATGTGAGTCAGATCACCCAGTGAAAGATTCGCGATGACCACCGAGAGCGCAACCCAAGCCCCGCCCGCCACCAGCGCCCTGCTGGCGACTGTCGGGAACAAGGTGCGCACCATGCGCAAGGAAAAGGGCATGACCCTCGCCAAGCTCTCGGAGATCACCGGCCTCAGCCAAGCGATCGTCAGCCAGATAGAACGCGGCATGGCGAACCCGTCCTTCACCACCCTGGCGCAACTGGCCCACGGCCTGGATATCCCGGTGGGGAGATTCTTCATCGGCCAGGAGCAAACGAAGTCCCCCGTGGTCCGCAGATCCGCGCGGCGCAGCCTGAAGAACGTCACCCGCGAGTCCGTGGGCGGAGCAGAACATGAACTGCTCACCCCGGACGTAAATGGTGGCATCGAAGCCCAATGGATCAGTACGCCCCCAGGGCACGACACCAGTTCAACACCTTTTACCCACAGCGGTGAGGAGTTCTGCTACATCATCTCCGGCCGTAAGGACGTCTACCTTGATGGCGTCTGCTACAGCCTGGACGAGGGCGACTCAATCACGTACTCCTCAGAGATCCCCCACTGGTACAAAAACAGCTACGAAGAGGTATGCGTAGCGATCTGGGTCAACGCACCACACGCGTGGTAATCCTGCCGTCCCCAAGCGGCGTCAGCGTTTTCCCATAACTGTCCGGACACGAACTGTGGCCGCCGACAATCCTTGCCACTTTCGCATGGACGCCTGCTTCGACAGGCGTCGATGCGTCATACCCTCCCACGCCTCCGAAGGCGTAAGCGTAAGGACACTTCCATGCTCGATATCCAAACGACGGACAACGCAGTCACGTCAGCTTCCCCCACCCGCAAACACGAAAAGTTCACCCCCGAGGTCCGCAAGGGCCTGCTGGGACTGGGCCTCGGCAACGCCCTGGAATGGTACGACTGGATGGTCTTTGGCCTCCTCTCGGCCTTCATCGGCCCGAACTTCTTCCCCAACACCGATCCGCTCTCGGCCACACTGAACGCCCTGGCCGTTTTCGCCGTCGGCTTCGCCTTCCGCCCCCTCGGCGGCATCCTGCTCGGCACCCTGGCGGACCGGATCGGACGACGCCGGGTGATGCTGATGTCGATCATGCTGATGGCCGGCACCACCCTGGTCATTGCCGTCTGCCCCAGCTACCAGCAGATCGGCGCCTGGGCCGGCATCATCCTCGTGGCCTGCCGTATCCTGCAGGGCATCTCCACCGGCATCGAAGCCCCGCTCTCCACCTCCCATGCCGTGGAACTGGTGCCTGAAGGCCGCGAAGGCTACGTGGCCGGCATCATGTCCTTCTACGTCAACATCGGCATCCTGCTCGCCTCACTGGTCAGCTTCCTCTGCAGCCTCACCCTCGGCGGCGCCGTTATGGCCGACTGGGGCTGGCGCGTACCGTTCATCATCGGCGCACTCTTCGGCTTCGTGGTGATCTACCTCCGCCGCGCCCTGCCGGAAACCCTCAAGCCCGAAGAAATGGCCAGCAACTCCCCCGCCGCCGTCTGGACCGGGGTCCGCAAGCACTGGCTCTCCGTCCTGGCGATCATCTTCGTGGTCGGCGCAGCCCAGGCCTACAACTACGCCTGGAACGTCGGACTGCCCAGCGCCGCCCGCAGCGGTTTCAAGGAAGACCCGACGTCGGTCTTCGCCATCACCACCGCCCTTGGCGTTGTCATGGTGGTCGGCAGCTGGATCATCGGCAAGCTGGCCGACGGCAAGTCGATGTCCCGCTGGTTCCTGATCACCCGCATCCTGGCCATCCCCTCCGTGTTCCTCATGCTGATGTACGTCCAGCCCGGCATCGGCGGCTTCGCGGCGGTCCTGCTCGGCGGTTCCCTGGTCCTGGTCCTCAACATGACCCTCTACAACGTGGTCAGCACGTCCCTGATACCCAAGAACTGCCGCGGCACCGGTGTGGCCCTCGGCTACGGGATCGGCGTCGCCCTGTTCGGCGGCACCGCCTCCTACCTGCTCGTCTGGCTCCAGTCCCTGGGCCTGACCTGGGTCTTCCCCGTATACGTGGCCGTCCTGTCCATCCTCAGCATCGCCTTCTACCTCGCCGCCCGCCGCACCAACGGCATCTTCGTCGGAAACTAAGGATCCTCCCATGAACCCGCTCCACCCAGCCGACTCCGTCGCGCCCAAAAACTCCTCCTTCAACTCGCTGGAACTTGCAACCACGACGGCGGACCTCACCGCCCCCGTCATCTCCCGTTCCAACGTCCTCGTGGTGGGCGGTGGCCCCGCAGGCGTGGCAGCTGCCGTCACCGCGGCCCGCTCCGGCGCCACAGTCACGCTGCTGGAACGCTACTCATCCCTCGGCGGCCTCGCCTCCGGCGGCATGGTCCTGGTGCTCGACGACATGATCAACGGCCAGGAAATCACCGTCACCGGCATCGTCTCCGAGTACGTCGAGCGCCTGCAGAAGCTGGGCCTCGCCGTCGTCCCGCCGGCTGATGACCGCAAAACGTCCGAGGAACTCTGGAACAAGTGGGGCCGCTACGGCACCTTCGACTTCCACTCCCACACCAACCCCAAGCCCATCTGCTACGCCGCGGCGTTCGACCCGGACGGCTGGAAGCGCGTCTCCAACGACCTGGTCCGGGAGGCCGGCGTGGACCTGCGCCTGCACTCCTGGTTCTCCCGCCCCATCGTGGACAACGGCGTGATCAAGGGTGTCATCTGCGAGACCAAGCTGGGCCCGCAGGCCTTTATGGCAGACATTGTCATCGACACCACCGGCGACATCGACGTCGCGTCCCGGGCCGGCGCCAGCTACGCCAAGGACAACTACCTCACCACGCTCGTTTTCCGCCTGGGCAACGTGAACACGGATGCAGCCGAGGCCTTCGAGCAGGCCAACCCGAAGGAAGCCCGCGCCATCAACCGCAAGATCAAGCGCCTGCTCGGCGGCGCCTGGGAACTGTGGTGGCTCAAGACCCCCATCGACGGCGTGGTCTGGTGCAACGCCCCGCACATGACCGGCTTCGACGGCACGGACCCGGCAGACATGACCGCCGCCGAGTTCGCCGCCCGCGACCGGATCTCCGAGGCCGTGGACTACGTCCGCGCCAACCTGCCCGGCTTCGAAAACTGCTACATGCTGGACGTCGCCTCCCAGATGGGCGTCCGCCAGACCCGCCTCCTGCAGGGCGAATACGTCATGACCAAGGACGACGTCACCCAGCGCCGGCACTTCGCCGACACCGTGGCCCGCGGCCGCGACTACTACTACCCGTACCGTTCGCTGCTGCCCACGGAAGTGGACCAGCTCCTGGTGGCCGGCCGCCACTACTCCGCCACCCCCGAGGCGCAGAAAATGTCCCGCGAGATCCCGCCCTGCATGGCCATGGGCCAGGCCGTCGGCGTCGCAGCGGCCCTCGCCGTCGATAACGGCATCCTGGTCCGCGACGTGTCCGCGCTGGACATCCAGCAGGGCATGCGCCGGCACGGCGCCGACCCGGGCGACGTCCCGTCGTCGAACGCCACCCTGGACGCCGACGCGGCGGTGCCGGCATGAGCACCGTCACCGAAGAACTGACAGTTCCCGCGGAACGCACAACAGCTGAACGCACGACGGCGGCACCCGCCGCCGCTGCTGAGGCCGGTTCTGCCCAGCCCGCCGCAACCCCGCTGCCGCTGGACGGCATCAAGATCGTGGACTTCACCCAGGTGTTTATGGGCCCGTCCTGCACGCAGCTGCTGGGCGACTACGGCGCGGACATCATCAAGGTGGAACGGCCGGGCGCCGGGGACATCTCGCGCAACTCGTTCCCGGACAAGGACGGCAAGGACAACCCGATCTTCCTGTCCATCAACCGGAACAAGCGCAGCGTCTCCATCGATACACGCACGGAGGAAGGCCGGAACGTGCTGCACGCCATCCTGGCGGACGCGGACGTGGTGGTCAGCAATTTCCGCTCCGGCGTGATGGAGCGGATGGGTTTCGGCTACGAGGAACTCAAGGCGGAGAACCCGGGCATCATCTGGGCCTCCGGCACGGGCTTCGGCCCTGTTGGCCCGTACTCGCACAAGGGCGGCCAGGACGCCATCGCGCAGGCCTACTCCGGCGTGATGTGGCGGCGGGAATCGGACGACCAGAAGCCCGCCATCTACCCCACCACCCTCTGCGACTACATCACCGGCATGCACCTGATGCAGGGCATCCTGCTGGCGCTGCGCACCCGGGAAACCTCCGGCGTCGGCCAGAAAGTGGAGGTCACCATGTACGACTCCATGCTGCACCTTCAGATGCAGGAGGCGTGCATGCAGCTCAACCGCGGCTACGAGGTCAACTGGGGCGCCATGCCCCTGAGCGGTGTCTTTGAAACCACCGACGGCGCCGTGTGCATGGTGGGCGGCTTCACCCCGGACCCGCTGGCCCGCATCTCCGAAGCCCTCGGGCTGGACGAGGACCTCACGCTCCGGCCCGAGTTCGCCAACCTGGAGCAGCAGTTCGCGCACAAGCCGGCCCTGCAGGCGATCTTCCGCGAGCGCATCGCCACCAACACCACCGAGTACTGGACCGGCCAGCTCGAGGACCAGGGGCTGCTCAACGCCCCCGTCCACACGCTGGAACAGGCCCTGGCCGACGCCCAGACCGAAGCCAACGGCATGATCGTGGAGGTTGAACACCCCAGCGTGGGCACCGTGCGCATGCTCAACGCACCCATCCGGCTCTCCGCCACCCCGCCCACGGTACGGCGCGCCGCGCCGCGGCTCGGCGAGCACAATGTCGAGGTCCTGCTGGAGAACGGCTTCGATCAGGAAACCATCGAGCGCCTGCAGCAGCTGGGGGTTCTCCGGTGACCGCCGTTTCAGAACAGACCATGGTTGACCAGGTCACCCTGACCATCACCAACCACGTTGCCACGGTGGTGATCGACCGCCAGCATGTCCTCAACGCCGTCAACGGCACCGCCCAGGCCACTCTCAACGAGATCTGGAACCAGCTGGAAGCTGACCCCGACGTCCGCGCCGTTGTTATCACCGGCGCCGGCACCCGCGCGTTCTGCGTCGGGGCGGACATGTCCGCCACCGCAGTGGATAAGACGGGGCTGGAGTACTGGGCCGGGCTGGACCCGAACGGGTTCGGCGGCCTGAGCCTCCGCGCCACCTTGGACATCCCGGTCATCGCCAAGGTCAACGGCTACGCACTCGGCGGCGGCATGGAAATGGTGCTCGGCGCCGACATCGTAATCGCCGCGGACAGCGCGAAGTTCGGGCTGACGGAACCGCGGGTGGGGCGTTTGGCGCTCGACGGCGGCATCCACCAACTGGTGCGGCGCATCCCCCACACCCAGGCGATGGGCATGCTGCTCACAGGCCGGAAGGCGGACGCCGCCGAGATGCAGGCCATGGGCCTCGTCAACGAGGTGGTCCCCGCCGAAGAGCTCGACGCCGCGGTGCAGCGCTGGGTGGACCAGATCCTGGCCTGCGCCCCCACCTCAGTCCGGGCCGTGAAGCAGATGGTCACGCAAACCGGCCACCTCACGGCCAAGGAGGCCCGCGGCCTCCGGCTGCCGGCACTGATGGCGGCACTGGACAGCGAAGACTCAGCCGAAGGCGTGCGCGCCTTCCAGGAAAAGCGGCCGCCGGTCTGGCCTGGCCGCTGATGCCCAACAATTTCGAGGAGGATTCAATGACTGAATCGCTGAACAACGGAACCGGGAAGGACACACGCGAGCCCTTGGCTCCAGGCGTGTGGGGCGTGGTTGCCACGCCGTTCCAGGGCAGCACGCTGGACGTCGACCTGGACAGCCTGTCCGGGATGGTCGAGCACTACGAGGCCATCGGCGCCACGGGGCTGACGGTCCTCGGTGTCTTCGGCGAAGCCGCAGCCCTCACCGTGGCAGAACGCCGGCAGGTCCTGGAGATCGCCGTCGAGTGCACCAACCTCCCGCTGGTAGTGGGCGTGACCGCGTTGGCCGCCCGCCCCGCCATCGAGGAAATCCGCGCAGCCCAGGCCGTGGCCGGCGGGCGCCTGGCGGCCGTTATGGTGCAGGCCAATTCGGCCCGGCCGGAAGTGGTGATCGCCCATCTGGACGCCATCCACCGTGCCACCGGCGCCAAGGTGGTGCTGCAGGACTATCCGCTGGCCAGCGGCGTCAGCATCAGCACCAAGGCGCTGATCTCGGTGGTGACCTGGTGCACTTTTGTCATCGCGGTCAAAGCCGAGGCGCCGCCCACCAGTGTGGCCATCGCCGAGCTGACTGCCGCCGTCGGGGTTTCCGTCTTTGGCGGCCTGGGCGGCCAGGGACTCCTGGACGAACTCATGGCCGGCGGGGCCGGAGCCATGACCGGTTTCTCCTACCCCGAGGCGCTGATCGCGTGTGTCCGGGCGTGGCAGGAGGACGGGTACCAGGCCGCGCGGGACCAGCTGCTGCCGTACCTGCCGCTGATCAACTTCGAACAGCAGTCGAAGGTGGCCCTGGCCATCCGGAAGGAATGCCTGCGGGAACGCGGCCTCATCCGGGACGCGGGCGTCCGTCCGCCGGCTGCCGGCTTCCCCGAGGACCTGAGGTCCAGCATGGGCGTCCATCTGCGCGAGGCGTCCGACGCCCTGGAGTTACAGTCCGCCCCGGACGGCGCACCTGCGCCGGCAGGGAGGTTCTGATGGATCTGGGAATCGCCGGAAAAACAGCCCTGGTGGCCGCATCCACGGGCGGCCTTGGCCTGGCCATAGCCAAAGCCCTCGCGGCGGAAGGTGTCCGGGTGGCCATCATCGGACGCCGCCGCGACCGGGCGAAGGAGATCGTCGCGGAACTGCACGGCGTGCACGGACACAGCGCCTACGCCAGCACCGGCTTTGATGCCGTGGCCATCGAGGCGGACCTGACCACGCCGGAAGGCATCGTGTCCGCCATCGAACAGTCCGTGGCGGACCTGGGGCCCATCGACATCCTGGTCCTCAACGGCCCCGGCCCGAAACCCGGCGCCGCGGCCACCCTGAGCTCCGAGGACATGGCCGCCGCCTTCGACCTTCTGGTCAAGCCGCACCACGCCCTCATCTCGCACGTCCTTCCGGGCATGCGGGAACGGCGGTGGGGACGGATCCTCGCCGTCGGCTCCAGCGGGGTGGCCGCTCCGCTGCCCAACCTGGCCTTGTCCAACACGGGCCGCGCCGCACTGGCCGGTTACCTCAAGACCCTCGCGGCCGAAGTGGCCCTGGACGCAGTGACGGTCAACATGCTCCTGCCTGGCCGGATCGCCACCGACCGCGTGGCGGAACTGGACCAGGCCGCCGCCAAACGCCGCGGCACCACGCTGGAAGAGATCCAGCTCGAATCCCGAAAGACCATCCCCGCCCGCCGCTACGGCGAACCGGAGGAGTTCGGCGCCGCCGCCGCGTTTCTCTGCAGCGCGCCGGCGTCGTACATCACCGGAGTCGCGCTCAGGTGCGACGGCGGCCTGATCCGCAGCCTCTAGCTCCCCCTCACCCTTCTTCCCGACGACCCGAAGGAATACCATGACTTCCACAGCCACCGACGTCTCAACGCAGCGCGAACTCATCACCGCCCACCACCTCATCAACGGCGAATGGCTGGGCGAAGCGGGCACGGAGCGCATCAACCCGGCCCGCCCCGGCGAGCTTGCAGCCCTCTCCCCCAGCGGCACCGCGGCCGACGTCGACGCAGCCATCAGCGCTGCCGCCGCCGCCCAGCCCGGTTGGGCCGCCCTGCCCGCACCCTCCCGCGGCGCCATCCTCATCACCGCCGGCAACCTGTTGATCGAACGCCAGACCGCCATCGCCGAAGACCTGGTCCGTGAAGAAGGCAAGACCCTCGCCGAAGCCAAGGGCGAGGTCAAGCGCGCCTCGGACGTGCTGCGCTTCTTCGGCTCGCTCGGCTGGGCCGCCACCGGCGAAGTCCTGCCCAGCGGCCTGCCGGACACCACCATCACCACCCGGCGCGAACCGCTCGGCGTCGTCGGGCTCATCACGCCGTGGAACTTCCCCATCGCCATCCCGGCCTGGAAGGCCGCCCCGGCGCTGATCAGCGGCAACGCCGTGGTCATCAAGCCGGCCGAGCTCACCCCGCTCTCCGCCACGCACCTGGCCCGCGCCCTGCAGGACGCCGGACTGCCCGCCGGCGTGTTCAACGTGGTTCACGGCAAGGGCCGCGTGGTGGGCGACGCCCTGGCCCGCGATCCCCGCATCGCCGGGCTCTCCTTCACCGGCTCCACCAACGTGGGGCTCGGACTGCAGGAGATCCTCAACGCCCGCCGCGCCCGGGTCCAGCTCGAAATGGGCGGCAAGAACGGCGTGCTGGTCCTGGACGACTCCGATCCCCGCAAGGCCGCCCAGGTGGTGGCGGCCGGCGCCTTCGGCCTCACCGGCCAGGCCTGCACGGCAACGTCCCGCGTCTACGTCACGCCCGGAGTCCGCAAGGAATTCCTGGAGGCACTCACGGCGGAAGCCGCCGCCTACACAGTCGGGGACGGCCTCGACACTGATGGGCCGGACGCTGTCCGGATGGGGGCCGTGGTGAGCAGGCAGCAGTTCGAGCAGGACCAGGCGGCGGTGCGCGCCGCCGTCGAACGCGGGGCAACCCTCCTGCACGGATCGTACGACGGCGACCCCGCCGGCGCGCTCTTCGTCCCGGCCGCCGTGCTCACCGACCTCCCGTTCGACGACGCCGCCGTGACCGAGGAGATCTTCGGGCCCGTGGTGACGGTCCTGGAGGTGGCCGACTACGAGGCAGGGCTCGCAGCCATCAACGACTCCCGCTACGGCCTGACCGCCGGCATCTGCACCGACTCGCTGGCACGCGCCACGGACTTCGCCGCCCGTGCCCAGGCCGGCGTGATCAAAGTCAACCGTCCGACGGCGGGCCTGGACCTGAACGTGCCGTTCGGCGGGGTAAAAGATTCCTCCACCAACACGTTCCGCGAGCAGGGCAGGTCCGCGCTGGACTTCTTCACCTGGGGCAAAACCGTCTACACGGGTGTGTAGCCAGCCGTGACGTATGTGATCGCGCAGCCGTGCGTGGATGTGAAGGACAAGGCGTGCATCGAGGAATGCCCGGTGGACTGCATCTACGAGGGCGAACGCTCGCTCTACATCCATCCGTCCGAGTGCGTGGACTGCGGGGCATGCGATCCGGTGTGCCCCGTGGAGGCCATCTACTACTCGGACGACGTCCCGGATGAATGGGCCGACTATGTCCGAGCCAACGTGGAGTTCTTCGAGGAGCTGGGATCCCCGCAAGGCGCCGCCGGCCTCGGGAACCTGGGCCGGGACCACCCGGTGGTCGCCGCCGAGCCGATGACCGAGCCGGTCGGTGGGTGAGCGTGCCGAAACAGCACCCCGCTGACCAAGCGCGAACGGACACTTGAGGCCCACCCTCTGGCGCGAACCGGCAGCTATTACCCTCAAGACTCGGTTTTGAGGGTAATAGCTGCCAGTTCGCGCTTGGAAATCAGGGCCCCAAGTGTCCGTTCGCGCCAAAGGCGGCACGGGCCATGGGGCCTGCAACAATGGCCCCATGAGCGACATCATCCTGGGCTGGGACCCGGCTGGCTGGAACCGCTGGAACTACGCGGCTGTTGTTGAACAGGTTGCCGTGACCGGCCTGCATCTGGAGCCTTGGAGCGTGGGCCGGAGCGTTGCCCCGGGCGCCGGCGTGTGGCTGCTCCTGCTGGGAGCGCACGGCCCCGGCCTGCTCGGCCATGGCGTTGTCCTGTCGGGGCAGCCCGGGCAGACGGATCAGGCGGCCTCGTCGGGCCAGCCTGAGTTCACCGTTCAGGTTGCGTTCGATGCGCTCCTGCCGCTGGGCGACCACGTGCCTGCGGCGGTCCTCGACGCAGCGGTGCCCGGCGTCGTGTGGGCCAGCGCCGAAACCGGGGGCATGGCGCTGGAGTCCGGCGACGAAGCCGCGGTCCGGGCGCTCTGGGCCACTCACGGGCCGGCGCAAGGACCTGACCCCACCCAACCTGTGCCCGGCACGTACCCCGAGACCGCCGTCGTGCACGTCACCGCCAACCGGTACGAGCGTGATGCGGCGGCCCGGCGGGCGTGCATCGCGCACCGCGGCAGCAGCTGCGCGGCTTGCGGGTTCTCCTTCGAACTGGCGTACGGGGAGCTCGGCAAGGACTTCATCGACGTCCACCATGTGGTGCCGGCGGCCCAACTCGGCGGCGGCTACCAGCTGGATCCGCTCACGGATCTGGTTCCGCTCTGCGCCAATTGCCATGCCATGGCCCACCACGGGGTGAGCACGCCGCGCACGCACGCCGAGCTGCGGCAAATCATGGCCACCGCCGGATACCTCCGCGGAACCACCGTTGCCCCTGAGGAGATTGAGGCCCAGCGCGTTGCCCGCGAGATCCTCGGCAAATAGGAACCTGGTCGGTCGAGATCCAGCCTGTTGAAAACCCCACGCAACAGCCCGCGCTCTGGACTCTTGGGCGGGCGCCAACCAGACTGTCTACAACAGTTGGCCAGCAGGCCGGAATTGGCGACACGCAATACCGGCAAGGCCTGAGCAGCTGCCATTATTGGGGCTTTCCTGGGAGGCCTGTTCCGCACGCGAAAGGACCTCGTCATGCCGGATCTGTCAGCATTCTTCCCGCTTCTTGCCGCGATTATCGGGGCAATACTGGTGGTCGGCTTTGTTTGGGGGGCCATCAAACTGATGTGGAAAGTGGCGGAGCCCAATGAGGCCCTGATCATCTCCGGCCTGACCCGCGGGACCCTGGAAACCCGGGCCGGAATGGACTTCAAGATTGTCACCGGAAAGGGCGCCCTGGTATTTCCGGGCCTGCAGACCGTCCGAATGCTTTCCCTGACGCTGAATGAAACGGAGTTAAAGGTTTCCTGCGTGACTTCGCAGGGCATCCAGGTGATTGTGGAGGGCGTGGTAATTTACAAAATCGGTGACGCCCCGCCGTTTATCGCAAATGCGGCCAGGCGTTTCCTGGGCCAGCAGCCCAAAATGGAAAGCCAGGTCTACAACGTCTTTGAGGGCCACCTGCGGTCCATCATCGGAAGCATGACCGTGGAAGAGATCATCCGCGAACGGGACAAGCTGGGGTCCCAGGTCCGCAGCGCCAGCGGAGTGGAAATGGAGAAGCTGGGGCTGGTGGTGGATTCGCTTCAGATCAAGGACCTGCAGGACCCCACGGGCTACATCCAGAACATCGCCAAGCCCCACATTGCCCAGGTCAAAATGGAGGCCCGGATCGCGGAGGCCACGCGGAACCGTGAGGCGGCCGAGAAGGAAGCCGAGGCGGCCGCAATGATCGCGGACGCGCAGAGCATTTCGGCCATCCGGCAGTCGGTGGCGCAGGCGAACGCCGAACGGGCCAAAGCCGAGGCCGCCCAGGCTGGACCGCTGGCCGATGCAACAGCCCGGCAGCACGTCGTCGTGCAGGAAACGGAAGTGGCCAAGCTGGAGGCGGACCGGGAAGAGCAGAAGCTCCAGACCACCATCCGGAAGCCGGCCGATGCCAAGGCATATGCCAAACGCACCGACGCTGAAGGCCAAAAGGCGGCGGACATCAGCGCCGCCGAGGCGCTGGCCCGCCGCACCGAACTCGAAGCCCAGGCCAACGCCCGCCGGACGGAGCTCCAGGCCCAGGCGAACGCCACTGCCGCGGCGGCCGCGGCCGGAGCCACGAAGGTCACCGGCGAGGCCGAAGCCGCTGCCACCAGGGCCCGCGGTGAAGCCGCGGCCTCCGCCATCAAGGCCAAGGCGCTGGCCGAGGCAGACGGCATCAAGGCGCGCGCCGAAGCACTCGGGACCAACCAGGACGCCGTCATTTCGCAGCAGCTGGCCGAAAACATGCCGGCCATCATCGCCGCAGCGGCCGAGCCTTTCTCCCACGTGGGCCAGATGACCGTGCTGAACGGCGGCGAGGGCGTCAACAAGATGCTGGGCGGCATCCTGGCCCAGGTGGGCGACTACCTTCCTGCCTTGTCTTCGGCACTGAAGAACAGCCGGGAAGGCAAGCGCCCCGCGAAAGCCCCCGATGCATAAGAACGTTGACCGGAGCCTTACCGGCAAGATCGGCCGCGTGACCGGGCGCATTGGCCCCGGCACCCTCGGCGAGGTCATGCTGCCCTATCTGGGCGGCACCAACGCGTTCCATGCCCACCCCTTCGACAAGACGAGCGTCTTTGCAGTCGGTGACGAGGTGCTGGTCATCTATTTCGAGCCGCCGCAAACGGTCTATGTGGACGAACTCCCGGACGTGCTGCGGCACGGCGAAGGCGGCTGACCCCACCGCTGATCTGTTAACCCAACCTTTCCCTCTACTCAACCCGGGTGACCCCGCCCCGACAGGCGCCGCGCCCACCGTGGAGGGGTGAGGATCGCAATTGTTGCCGAGTCATTCCTGCCGCTGATGAACGGAGTGACCCACTCCATCCTGAGGGTGCTTGAACACCTGGAGGACCAGGGCCACGACGTCCTGGTCATCGCCCCTTCCACCTATGCCGTCTCCGAGTTCGTGGGACCGGCCGAGATGGTTCACGGCGCGACGGTGCACCGGGTTCCCGCAGTTCCGCTGGCTGGCTACACCAACGTGCGAGTGGCGATGGGCGGTGTGTACCGGGTCAAGCGAATCCTTGCCGACTACGCACCCGACGTTGTCCACCTCGCCTCGCCGTTTATCCTCGGGTGGCGGGCAGTGCAGGCCGCGCATCAGTTGGGGATCCCCACCATAGCCATCTACCAGACCGAGGTTCCCAGCTACGCCGCACGCTATGGTGTGCCGTTCCTGGAGAACTGGGCGTGGAACCGGGTGGAGAACATCCACCTGCTGGCCACCCGGACCCTGGTGCCGTCCACCTTCGCGCTGAACCAGTTGCGCGGCCGCGGGATTCCGCGGGTGGGCATGTGGCGGCGCGGTGTGGATACCGCGCGGTTTTCGCCGGAAAAGCGCGACGCCGGGTGGCGGGCAACGGTTGCCCCCGGCGGTGAGCGCATCATCGGCTACGTCGGCCGGCTGGCCATCGAAAAGCAGGTGGAGGACCTCGCCGCGCTCGCCAAGGTCCCGAATACCAAGCTGGTGATTGTGGGCGACGGACCCCAAAAGTCCGCCCTGCAGGAAGCCCTGCCGGACGCCGTGTTCACCGGGTTCCTCGGCGGTGAGGAGCTGGCGAAGGCGGTGGCGTCCTTCGACCTTTTTGTCCATCCCGGCGAGTTCGAGACGTTCTGCCAGACCATCCAGGAGGCCATGGCATCGGGGGTGCCGGTGGTGGCCACAGGCCGCGGCGGGCCCCTGGACCTGGTGGAAAACTCCCGTACAGGCTGGCTGTACCAGCCCGGCGACCTGGCCGGTTTCCGCGCCCGGGTGATGGACCTGATGGGCGACGACGCCAAGCGCCGCGCGTTCGCCAGGACAGCGCACGCCTCGGTCCAGGCGCGGACGTGGCCGGTGCTCAGCGCCGAACTGGTGCGTCAGTACCAATCAGTAATCGCCGGAGAACCGTTGGCTGAAACCGTCGAAACCAAGAGCCGCCGCCCGGTGGTTGAGCCTGCCCAAACCAAAAGTGGAGCGTCCCTGTGAAAATATCGGTGATCGGCTGCGGCTACCTCGGCGCCGTGCACGCCGCCACGCTCGCGTCCATGGGCCACACCGTGGTGGGCATCGACGTGGACGCCACCAAAGTGGACCAGCTGGGCCGCGGCCAGGCCCCCTTCTTCGAACCCGGCCTGGACGAACTGCTCCGCGACGGACGCAGCACCGGCCGCCTCACGTTCTCCACCGACGTCGCCGCTGCCGCCGGCGCCCAGGTCCACTTCCTGTGCGTCGGGACGCCGCAGTCCAAAACGTCCGACGGCGCCGACCTCACCTTCCTCGTTTCCGCCACCGAGGCGCTGCTCCCGCACCTGGCGAGGGGCGCCGTCGTCGTCGGTAAATCAACGGTGCCCGTGGGCACGGTGGACATGCTCCAGGGCGTCCTCGCGGGGCGGCCGGACGTGCAGCTGGGCTGGAACCCCGAGTTCCTGCGGCAGGGCACAGCAGTGAAGGACTCGCTGGTGCCGGACCGGCTGGTCTACGGTGTGGCGGGCGGACGCGCCGCGGCCTTCAACCCCAAGACCGGGGCGCCGCGTGCCGTGACGGCTGCCCTGGATGCCGTTTATGAGCCGCTGCTGAACGCCGGCATTCCGCGCCTGGTGTGCAACTTCGCCACGGCTGAACTGATCAAGTCGGCCGCCAACGCGTTCCTGGCCACCAAGGTCAGCTTCATCAACGCCATCTCCGAACTGTGCGACGCGTCCGGCGCGGACGTGGCCGAACTCAGCGAGGCCATGGGCATGGACCCGAGGATCGGGAACCGCTACATGCATGCCGGGCTGGGCTTCGGCGGCGGGTGCCTGCCCAAGGACATCCGCAGCCTCCGCAGCCAGGCCGCCGCGCTGGGCGTGGACCCTGTGACCGACTGGATGGGCGTGGTGGACGCCATCAACGTCCGCCAGCGGACCCGGACGGTGTCCCTGGCCGGGGAACTGTGCGGCGGCGCGCTCTCCGGACGCGCCATCACCATCCTCGGAGCCTCCTTCAAACCGGAGACCGATGACATCCGCGACTCCCCCGCCCTGGACGTGGCGGCCCGGCTGGCGGCGGCCGGCGCGCACGTGACGGTGACCGATCCGAAAGCCGTAAACCACGCGTGGCTGCGGTATCCGCAGCTGCGGTTCGAAGCCTCCGCAACGCGGGCCTTGGAGGGTGCCGAACTGGTGCTCCTCCTTACTGAGTGGGACGAATACCGGCGCCTGAGCCCTGCCGCTGCGGGCGCTTTGGTGCGGCGGCGGGTGATCCTGGACGCCAGGAACGTCCTGGATGCTGCTTCCTGGCAGGCGGAGGGCTGGGTGGTCCGCGGGCTGGGGACCAACGCCGGAGCCGCTGTCAGCGTCGTTTCCGGGGCCGGGCAAGTTTCCGGGGCCGGGCTGACGGGAATGCGTAACTCTTAGCCCGTTTCCACCGCCGCGGACCAAGCGAAGCGCGAATTCCGTCCTCCAATTCCAAACGCCGCACAAAAGTCACGCGTTTTCGTACCGCGATCACAACCTGCACTTTATGATGTGCGTGGGGGTGGTGACGCATGGGGGGTTCCAGGCGGCAGGGCAAGGATGTGGGCGCGTCGAATTTCGGTGCGCTTCTTGATGCCAGTCCGGATGCGCTTCTGGCGGTCAACGCGGACGGCACCATCAAAATGGCCAACACGGCAGCAAGCAAGCTGTTCGGCTACACTCGCGCTGAGCTGATCGGCAGCGACCACTGGCTGCTCCTGTCGGAGGGGTTCCGGAACGAAACGCGGCTGCTTCAGGAGCACCTGCAGGCGCAGCCCGATGAACCGCTGCCGCCGCGTGAGGTATACGGACTGCACCGGGACGGCACGGAGTTCTCCGCCGAGGTGGCAGGCTCACTGCTGGACGACGGCGGCTCGCAGGTCTTGCTGGTTTCGGTCCGGAGCACGGAACACCGGAAGGGAGCTGACGCTGACCTTCTCGAGGCCATGTCACTGCTGACGGCCACCCTCGAATCCACTGCGGACGGCATCCTTGTGATCAGCTCGGACGGCAGTGTGGCCGGGTTCAACGACCAGTTCCTGAAGATGTGGGGCATCCCGCCGGAACTCCTGGACGGTGACACCGAAGTGCCCGTCATGCGGCTGATCATCTCCCAGGTTGCCAACCCGGAGGCCTTCATGGCAAGGATCGCCGAAGTTGTGGCGAACCCGGCGGCAGAAAGCCACGACGTGCTGGACTTCAAGGATGGCAGGACCTTTGAAAGGTACTCGCGGCCCCAACGGGTTGGTGAGAGGATCGCGGGCCGGGTGTGGAGCTTCCGGGATGTCACTCCGCGCAGGCAGGCGCAGGAGCAGGCCGAGCAGGCCCTGACTGATTTGGCCGCGCAGGCGGAACTGCTGAGAGCACTTGCGTTCCAGGACCCGCTGACCGGGCTGGCCAACCGGGCGGTGTTCAACCAGGCCCTCGCTGCGGCGCTCAAAAAACCACGCCTGAAGACAGTGGACGTCCTGCTCATCGACCTGGACAATTTCAAGGAAGTCAACGACATCCTCGGCCACCAGGCCGGCGATGACATGCTGCTGGAGGTGGCACGCCGGCTCCGCGGCTGCGTCCCCACCGCGGATGTGGTGGCCCGGCTCGGGGGCGACGAGTTTGTGGTGCTGCTGACGGCCTGCCCCGACGCCGATGCCATTGCCAAATGCATCGTCCGCTGCCTGCATGTGCCCGTGACCATCAACGGCACGGCGCTGCGGCCGAGCCTCAGCCTGGGACTCGCCTCCATCGGTAAGGAGGCGATCGTCGCTTCCGAGTTGCTCCGTGAGGCGGACATCGCAATGTACGCGGCCAAGGCTGCGGGCAAGAATCGTTTCCTGCGCTTCCATCCGGACATGATGACTGCGCTGGTGCAGCGGACGGAGATGGAAGCGGGATTGCAGTTCGCGGTCACCCGCGGTGAGATCTCGGTGGCCTTCCAGCCGATTGTCTCCCCGCGGATCGGGCAAACAGTCCAGTTCGAAGCCCTGGCGCGGTGGGACCACGCCGGCGAGCGCATCCCGCCATCGGTCTTTATCCCGATGGCGGAGCGCAGCGCCCTGATCGGCGAGATCGGCAACGAAGTGATGCGGCTCAGCCTGGTGCAGCTGGCGCCTTGGCTGCGCGAGGACCTGACGCGGTCGCTCGCGGTCAACGTGTCCGGCGTGCAGCTGCAGGAACCGGCGTTTGCCGACGGCATTCTCCGCCTGGCCGCTGCCTGTGGCGTGGGCGCGTACCAGCTGGTCCTGGAGGTCACGGAAAGCGTGTTTTTCGACCCGGACTGCGGCCTGATCCGGCAGCTCAGGAGCCTGCGCGAGGCCGGCGTCCGGGTGGCGCTGGATGACTTCGGCACGGGCTATTCGTCGCTGGGCCGGCTGCAGGACCTGCCGGTGGACACCGTCAAGATCGACCGGACGTTTGTGTCCATGGTCCGGACGGGACAGGAACGCCTGCCCATCCTGAGCTCTATGATCAACATGGCCCACAGCCTGGGCCTGACCGTCACCGCCGAAGGCGTCGAAACCGCCGAGCAGGCAGACTACCTGACCGCGCTGGATTGCGATTCGCTGCAGGGGTACCTGTTCTCGCTGCCTGAGACCGGGCAGCAGCTGGGGCTGGCCTGCCGGCAGGCGGAAGACGCCCTGGCAGCGCTGGCGGGCAGGCGGCCTACAACCGCCTGACCGGCGCCAACAACGGGCTGCGCGAGGACAATGGGTTCTATGGACGTCGTTGTCATCGAAACGCGGCCGCTCGGGGACCGCAGCTACCTGGTCCACGACGGCGAGGTGGCCCTGGTCATCGATCCGCAGCGGGACACGGACCGGGTGGACGCCGCGGCCGCGGAAGCCGACGTCCGGATCACCCACGTTGCCGAAACCCACCTGCACAACGACTACCTCACCGGCGGGCTCATCCTCGCCCGCGCTCACGGTGCCGAGTATTTCGTCAGCGCAAACGACGACGTCGGGTTCGAACACACGCCAATGGCCGACGGCGGCACGGTCCAGGTGGGCCGGCTCACCGTGAAGGCCGTGGCCACGCCCGGCCACACCCACCACCATCTCAGCTACGTGGTCAGCGACGGCGAGCAGCAGGCCGTGTTCTCGGGCGGCAGCCTGCTCTACGGGTCGGTGGGCCGGACTGATCTGGTCAGTGACGAGGACACCGAGGACCTCACCCGCGCGCAGTACTCCTCGGTCCGCCGCCTGGCCGCCGAGGCCCAGCCGGATGCAGCCCTGTACCCCACGCATGGGTTCGGCTCGTTCTGTTCGTCCGGGCCGGCGTCGAGCGTCCGATCGTCCACCGTCGCCGAACAGCAGAAATCCAACCACGCGTTTACGGACGCCGATGAGGACCACTTTGTGCGGGAGCTCATCAGCAACCTGACGGCCTACCCGTCCTACTATGCGCACATGGCGCCGGCGAACCGGCAGGGTCCGGGGCCGGCGGACCTCACTGTGCCGGAATCCGTGGATCCGGAGGAGCTCAGCCGCCGGCTCGCAGACGGCGAATGGGTGGTGGATCTGCGCCACCGGGTGGCCTTCGCCAGCAGGCACCTGCTGGGCTCGGTGAGTTTCGAGTATGGCCGTGGCTCCAGCTTCACCGCCTACCTGGGCTGGGTCCTGCCGTGGAACCAGAAAATGACGCTGGTGGGATCAGAAGAGGACATCGAAAAAGCCATCCGGGACCTGTCCCGCATCGGCATCGACTCCCCGGATGCCGCCCTCGGAACGGACCCGTCGGCACTCGCGCCGGGCACCGCCGTCGTGCATTATCCTCGTGTGGACTGGGCCGACATGCTGCATGGGCGGACCGCCGGGGACGTGGTGCTCGATGTCCGCCGGACGGATGAGTACGACGCCGGCCACCTCGCCGGGGCAGTGAACATCCCGCTGCATGAGCTGCTGGGGCGGATGGCCGAGATTCCCGCGGGAACGGTGTGGGTGCACTGTGCCACGGGATACCGTTCCGGGGTGGCGGCGAGCCTGCTGCAACGCGCGGGCCGGCAGGTGGTTCATGTGGACGGGAAGTACGGTCCTTCTTGAGTTGTGAGGGATATCATAGGGATGCGTCTTCGCCCAGGTCTCGGGCGGGCCCGGGTCTCAGCTTTTACGGGTGACGGGCGCACCTATGGGGAGGAATCCGCGTGTCTCAGACCGGTCTTCTGGAGCAACGTCGCACCACCGGAAGGAGCACGGCCACGCTGGTGTGGCTGATCGCGATTTCCGCTGTGGCCCTAGGCGCTCTTGGATTGTATTTCGCCGCCGACAGCGGCACTCCCACGGCCGTGGTGGCGGGTGATTTCTCCATCCTCGCGGCTGCTTTGCTGGCCGGTTTCAGCTGCGGCCGGGCGGCGCTGCGCGGCGGCGTGAACGCCCGGGCCTGGACCCTCATGTCGGTGGCCGCCTATGTCTGGGCGGCCGGCCAGGCCATCTGGACCTACTACGGCCTCGCCAACGACCACGTCTACCCGTTCCCGTCGTTGGCGGATGCCGGGTTCCTGGCCTACTCAGTGCCCGCCGCCGTCGCACTTTTCAGCTTCAAACGGCCTGGGGGCACTACCCGTGTGGGGCTGGTCCGGACCGCACTGGACGCCGCGGTGATTGCCGGTTCGGCGCTGGTGGTCAGCTGGTTCACCGCGCTGGGCCCGGCGTTCAGCTCGGACGGCGACGTGTTGACCCGCCTCACCACCATCGCCTACCCGGTGGTGGACGTGACCATGACGTCGCTGGTGCTGGTGCTCGGGATGCGCCGGCAGCCTGGCGAACGGCTGCCGTGGCTGTGTTTCGGCGGCGGCCTGCTGGTCCTTACCATCACGGACAGCACCTATGTAAAGCTGACTTTCGAGGGCGTCACGGGCATCACAGGGTCCCCCCTCGCCGTAGGCTGGATCGGCGCCTTCCTCCTGGTTGCCCTGGCGCCGCTGCTCCCTTACGCCGAGAAGCCGCGGCCGGACCGCAAAGCCTACGTGCTGGCCCTGGAGATGCTTCCCTACGCACCCATCCTGGTGGCAGTGGTAACTGTTGCCGCCCCGCACACCAGCGAAATGAGTGCATTCCTGCTGGTAGTGGCCAGGACCACTGTTGTCCTTATCCTGGTCCGCCAGGTCCTGATCATCATCGAAAACATCACCCTCACCAGCGGGCTGGAGCAGGAAGTGGCGGCCAGGACGGCTGAGCTGGAGGGCCTGGGCGCGATCGTAAACTCCTCCACCGACGCCATCCTGAGCACCACACCCGACGGCATCATCACCAGCTGGAACCCTGGGGCGCAACATCAGTACGGCTATACGGCCGCGGAAGCGATCGGCCGTGACGCGCGTTTCCTGCTGCCGCCGGGCGGTATCGCCGGTGCCGCCAAGGTGTTCGAGCAGATCCGCGCCAGCGGCAAAGCGATGAGCTTCGAGATGGAGCACCTGACGAAGGACAGCGCCGTCATTCCCGTGTCGATGACCGTCTCCCCCATCCGGGACGATACCGGCCGGCTCAGCGGGTTGGGCACCATCGCCAGGGACATCACCCTGCGCCGGGCCGCCGAACTGGAGCTGAAGGCGGCCCGGGAAGCGGCGCTGGAATCCAGCCGGCTCAAGTCCGAGTTCCTGGCCACCATGAGCCATGAAATCCGCACCCCCATGAACGGCGTGGTGGGGCTGACCGCACTGCTGCTGGAGACGCCGCTGGACCAGACGCAGAAGCAATACGCCCAGGGCGTCAAAGGCGCCGGCGAGGCGCTCCTGTCCCTCATCAACGACATCCTGGACTTCTCCAAACTGGAAGCCGGCAAGGTTGACCTGGACATCCGCGCCTTCGATCCCCGCGCCCTTGTGGAAGAAGTGGCCGGCCTGCTGACCGAGCCCGCGCAGGCCAAGAACCTTGAGCTGATCGCCTACTGCGAACCGGACGTTCCGGCCAGGCTGCACGGTGATTCCGGCCGGATCCGCCAGATCCTGCTGAACCTGGCCTCCAACGCCGTGAAGTTCACAGCGGCCGGGGAGGTGTCCATCCGCGTGACGACGGAGACGCCGGACGCGAAACCCGGGGCCACCGCCATGGTTTGCTTCGAGATCCGCGATACGGGCATCGGGATCGACCCTTCGCACCACGTGCGCCTGTTCGAATCCTTCTCGCAGGCGGACGCTTCCACCACCCGGCGCTACGGCGGCACCGGCCTGGGCCTGGCCATTTGCAGCCGGCTCACTGAGGCCATGGACGGCGAGATCGGGCTGGACAGCGCTCTGGGCGAAGGCAGCACGTTCTGGTTCCGCATCCCCGTGCCTGTGGCACCGCCGTCCACGGATCCCGTGCCGGCCGCCGGGTTCCTCACCGGGCTGCGCGTTCTGGTGGTGGACGACAACGCCACCAACCGCCTGGTGCTGGAATCCCAACTGCGCGGCTGGAAGCTGCAGCCGGAGGCCGTGCCGGATGCCCGCGCCGCGTTGGCCCGCGCCCACGAAGCCGCAGCGGCCGGATTGCCCTTCCACTTGGCCGTGCTGGACCTCTGCATGCCGGATACCGATGGCCTGGAGCTCGCCCGCGAACTCAAGGCCGACGCCGCACTGGCGAACATCGAACTGATCGTGCTCACGTCCACCATGCAGGTCAACGCCGCCGAGATCGCCGACGCCGGAGTCCGCGAATGGCTTATGAAACCGGTCCGAAGCTCCGAGTTCTACAACCGCCTGATCCGGCTGATGTCCACGAGTGAACACCATGCCCCGGCCCGTTCTGGGTCCGGCCGGCCTTCCGACGCTGAGCCGTCGGCTGAGTCGTCCGGTTCCTCCCTCGGGTCCTTCCCGGAGTCGTCCGCTGATTCGTCCGATGCGTCGTCCCTTCGGGGCGCATCGCGGGGTCGCATCCTGGTGGTGGAGGACAACGAGGTGAACCAGTTGGTGGCCCGCGCCACGGTGATCAAGTTCGGCTACGCGGTGGACGTGGTTGCCGATGGCGCCGAGGCCGTGGCCGCCACCGCCAGCACACGGTATGCCGCCGTCCTGATGGACTGCCACATGCCGGTGATGGACGGTTTCGAGGCCACGCGGGTCATCCGCCAGCGCGACGACGGGGCCAGCCATCTCCCGATCATCGCGATGACCGCCGGCGCCTTGGACGGGGACCGGGAGCGCTGCCTCGCCGCCGGCATGGACGATTACCTCTCCAAACCGGTGGACGCCGCCGAGCTTGAAGCGGCCCTGGCCCGCTGGGTCCCCGAGCAGGTCACGGAGCGTTCTGCGCCGCCGGAGCCGGCGGCGCCTCAGTGGGAGGAGGCTCCCCAGCACGAATCTCCCCAGCAGCAGGCTCCACAGCTGCTGGCCGTCACCGGTGGACGTCCGCCGGCGCTGGATGCGGACCGGCTGACTATGCTGCGCGGCCTCGGCCCCGAGGACGGCCTAGGCCTGCTGCCCGCAACGACGGAGGCGTTCCGGAAGGACGTTCCCGCGCGGCTCGCAGCACTGCGCGAAGCGGTGACCAACGGTGGCGGGCCGGCCCTGTCGCAGGCCGCGCACGCCCTGAAGGGTGCGGCGGCCAACATCGGAGCTACGGCCGTCGCAAGCCTGTGCGGCGAGCTGGAGGACATGGGACGCAGCGGAAGGCTCGACGGCGGCCCGCAGCTGCTCAGCCGGCTGGAAGCCGAGCTTGTGCGTGTGGACTTTGAACTTGATCTAGCGCTGGAGGTGGCACAGTGAAAGTCCTGGTGGCGGATGACGATCCGGGCTCGCTCCTGGTGGCCCGCGCCGCCGTCGAACTCTACGGGCATGACTGCCTGACGGCGGCGGACGGTGACGAGGCGTGGGCGCTCTACCTGGAACACCAGCCCGATGTTGTGGTCACGGACTGGATGATGCCGGGGATGGACGGGCTGGCGCTGTGCCGGGCCATCCGGGCGCGCGGGGCGGACCTGTACACGTACATCGTGCTGCTCACGTCGCAGGGCTCGCGGGACGATGTGCTCGCCGGGCTCGCGGCCGGGGCGGACGACTACGTCACCAAGCCGCTGGACCCGTTTGTCCTGCATGCGCGGCTGCTGGTGGCGCTGCGGGTGACCACGTTGCACGCGGACCTGGCGCACTACCGGAAGGTGCTCTCGCAGCAGGCGCGGACCGATCCGCTCACCGGCTTGCACAACCGGCTCAAGCTCTCCGAGGACCTTGAGCAGCTGCATGCGCGCAGCCAGCGGTACACGGAGGGGTATTGCGTGGCCATGTGCGATGTGGACAACTTCAAGAGTTACAACGACATCTACGGGCACCAGGCGGGCGATCTCGCGCTGCGGGCCGTGGCGGAGGCGCTGGTGGGCTCGGCGCGCAAGAGCGACGGCGTGTACCGGTACGGCGGCGAGGAATTCCTGCTGGTCCTGCCGAACCAGTCCCAGCTGAGCGCCAAGGCATTTATGGAGCGGGCGCTGAATACCGTGCGCGGGCTGCAGATTGTCCACTCCGGGGATCCGCTGGGGCAGTTGACGCTGAGCGCCGGGATTTCCGCCTTCACTTCCGAGCACCGTGCCGACGCCGACACCCTCCTGGGTGAAGCTGATGCCGCCCTCTACGCCGCGAAGGCGGCCGGCCGGAACCGAGTGGAGCTGGCGCTGTAGCGTTTAGCCTTAGCCTGTATCGGCCGGTGGCTACGCGGCTTTTTTGCGCTGCTTGGTCTGACCCGGCTGCTTCTTCGCGGTCTGCTGCTGAGCAGGCTGCTGCTGCACCGGATAGCGCTTGACGGGCTGCTGCTGAGTTACCGGGCGGTGCTGTGCGGGGTGTTTCAGTGCGGACTGCTTTGGGGCTTCGGGCTCGGCGGGCTGTGCCGGGGCCTGAGCCTGCGTTGTGGGCTCCTGAACCTGCTCGTCCGCTGGTTCTGCGTCCTGCAGCGTTTCTTCCTGCGCGGCCTCGTACTCGGCGGTCCCGTCCCGTTCCAGCTCAACCAACGCGTACATGCGGCTGCGGCGCCAGCGGCGGACCAGGTCCACACCGGCCAGGATGCCTGCCAGCGGCGTCAGGACAGCTGCGGCATAGACGAACAGCATCCACGTCAGGGTGGCCATCGGGGGCTGGTTGTTGTTCAGCAGGGAGAGCCCGCCGAACATGGCGATGATCCAGAAAAGCAACACCGCCGTCAGCACCGCGGCCGCGGGGAAGTACTGGTTGCGTACGATCTTCTTCAGGGATTCCATGCATTTTCCTCCTGCCTGGCCGGGGTGCGGTGAGAGGCCGCATGAACACCAGTATGCGGCTGCAGGCCCCCGGATTCGCGCAACACGCAGGCGGTGGTGACGAACCTAACTACGGCCCGGTCGAGAGCGGTGATCGGGCCCGTCGAGATCCAGGTTTCGACGGGCTCAACCACCGGTCGGGGCTTCCCTGCTGAGGGCGCAGCCAATAGCGTGGATGCCAACCGCCCCTGACCTTGGAGGACCTCATGCGCAAAGTTACGTCCGGCCTGTTCCACTCCGTTGACGGCGTGGTCTCAGACCCGTTCCTCTGGCAATTCGACAGCTTCGACGACGACCTCGGCAAGGCCCTTACCCGCATGATGGAAAGCGTGGACACCGTGCTGCTTGGCCGGGTGAGCTACCAGGAATGGGCTGGGTACTGGCCCACAGCGTCCGTGGACGAGGACTTCGCCGGCTTCATCAACCCGGTGGAGAAGTTCGTGGCCTCCCGGACGCTGACGGAACCGCTTGAGTGGCAGAACTCCCACCTGATCGAGGGACCGCTGGAGGACTTCGTGGCCGGCCTGAAGGAGCGCGACGGTGGCGAGATCGCCGTCACTGGCAGCATTTCCGTGGTGCGGCAATTGCTGTTCGCCGGGCTGCTGGATGAGCTGACCCTGATCACCCACCCCGTGGTGGCCGGCAGCGGCAGGAAGCTGTTCCAGGACGGCGACCCCGTGACGCGGCTCGGCCTGAAGGATCAGTACCGGACCACGAAGGGCAACGTCGTCAGCACCTACGGGCTGTTGGGCGAATAACGCTCTAAAGAACTTCCTGGACGACTTGAGTCAGAGTCATCGACTGGCCTCGCGCCCAAGAGAGACCGAACGGGATGGGGCCGGCCTGAGATCGGGCGCGGCTGATGATCCCTTCCACTCGACGCTGTTCCGGAGCGCTGAGCACCAGCCCACGGTCTCCACGGTAGGCGTGGACGGCAGCCAGAACTCGGATCGCCCGCTCATGACGGCCCTGCTCAACGTAGACGTCTGCAAGTGATTCAAGGAACGTCGCAATGTTGGTCTCTGCACCAAGCTCGACGACAGAACGTACTGCCTCGTTCAAGAGCCGCTCCGCAGCGTTGACGTCTCCAGCCTGACGGGTGCTGTCGGCCAGATTAACCAGCGCTATGCCAAGCAGCCATCTGTCCCCAAGTGGCCGCGCAAGCTCAAGGCTCCGTTGGCAGGAATCAATTGCCTGTGTGTAGTCGCCGGCATAGAACGAAGCCAGACCAAGGTTGGTGAGGGCAGCCGCCTTGATTCGTGGGCTGGCGTTGGGTGACCGTACGGCCGCTTCCGCAAATTGCTGTCCCGCCCCAAAGTCGTCATCTTGCATGGCCTGAACTGCCAGGCACGACAGGCTCCAGGCGACACCTTCTTCGTTACCGGCGAGTCGGAAGGCTTCCAGAGCTCGCTGATGGAGCCGCTTCGCCATTCCATTACTGCCGGTCATCCAGCAGAAGGTGGCAGTTCCACTGAATGCGGGGCCCTGGAGGTCCAAGCGAACATCCGAAGCCTGCTCAATCAGCCTTAGAGCGATCCCGCACTGCTCCGTCACGTCTTCTGTTAGCTGCCAAAAATGCCAAAGCTGCCCGATAAACCTGAGTGCCAGTTCCGTTGAACCATCCGGACCGGCCGCCCACAGCAACGCCGCTCGGAGGTCGAGGGCATCGGACTGCAACAGCCGGAAGGCTTCCACTTGGTCGTGCCCCCACAACCGGGGGCCGACGGCCTCGGCGAGGCCGAGGTAGTACTCGGCGTGCCGCCGTCGAACCGTCGCAGGGTTGTCGAGCACGCACAGCCGGTCGCGGGCAAACTCGCGGATCGAATCCAGCGTCGACGCCCGGCTTTGTCCTGAGGGATCCGTGTAGCGACGCAGCAGGCTGTGCCGTGCGAGCGCGGTCAGCAGGTCATCCGTCTGTAAGCCTTCGCGCACAGGCTCCGTATCTGCCGGCACCCTACAGATGCTGCTGACCGCCGCCAATGTCGGGTCCGCTGCGAAGACGCCGAGCTGGTCGAAAAGCTCTCGCTCCGCCCCGCCCAGCAGTTCGTAGCTCCACGCGATCGTGGCCGTCAGCGTCCGCTGGCGGGCCGGAAGGTCGCGGAACGCTGCAGGCAACGCGGCGAGGCTAACCTCAAGGTCCTCGAGGAGGGCACCCTCGCTGCGGTGCCGCAACTGCGCGGCCGCCAGCTCGATGGCCAGCGGCAGGCCGTCCAGTCGGTGGCACAGCCGGGTGAGCACGGCCGCGTTGCCATCGTCGACGTCGAAATGCGGACGGACCGCCCGGCCGCGGGCCAGGAGCAGTTTCACGGCCGGAACCTCCCGTAACAGCCGCGGAGGCAGGGGCATCTCGAGCGGTGGCAGGGCCAGTGGCGCGAGCTCATATTCGTACTCTGCGCGCAGCCCGAGGCGTCTCCGGCTGGTGGCTAGGATCAGGAGGTCGGGGGCTGCGGTGAGCATATCCAGCACCACCGGCCAGGCCCCCTCCAGATGCTCGAAGTTGTCCAGGACCAACAGCAGCCGGCGGCTACGCAGGAAGCGGGACGCGACCTTCAACGGATCTTCACCGCCCCAGTCCTCCAGGCCAAGAGCCGCGGCGATGGCGCCTGGAACTTGCTGCACCTGGGTGAGCGGGGCCAGATTAACCCAGCCCACGCCGTCGGCCATCCGCTCACGGAGCCGGGCGGCGGCCGCCAACGCGAGGCGGGTCTTTCCCGTGCCGCCCGGACCGGTGACCGTCAACAGCCGGCAGCCCTCCGAGCGGTACAGGGAGCAGACCTCCCCCAGCTCTGCTTCCCGGCCAACCATCGGCGTAAGTTCGGCCGGCAGGTTGTCCAGCCGTTGCCTGATCCTGCGGTGCCCGTCGGCGGCGGGGGCAGCGAGCGACCCATCCTGCCGCAGCACCAGCGTTTCCAGTTCCTGCAGGCGCGTACCGGGCGCAATACCCAGCTCCTCGACGAAGGTGCTCCGCGCTTCTCTGCACGCAGCCAAAGCATCCGCCTGCCGGTCGGAACGGTACAAGGCGAGCACGAGCGAAGCCCACAGCCGTTCCCGGTATGGATGCCGGGACACCAGCTGCTGCAGCTCCCCCACCAACGTGCCGTGCCGGCCCAGGGCAAGGTCGACGTCGATGAGGTCCTGGTGCGCGTCCAGCCGGGCTTCCTCCAGTGCGTCCAGGTCCGGGCGCAGAAGCTCGACGTCGGCAAGGTCCGGAAAGGCGGCCCCTTTGAAGAGCTCTACAGCCTGGCGCAGAAATTCGGTGCCTCCGGCCAGATCCCCTGCCTGCACCGCCAGTTCACCGGCGGTGACGTGTTCGCGAAACTGCAGCAGGTCGAGCTCGTCCTCGGCGGCTGTCAGCAGGTAGCCGCCCGGCCTGCTGGCCAGCCGTTGGGCAGCAATCCCCTTAGACCGGTCCGGTTGGAGCAGACGTCGCAGGTTGGCGACGTACACCTGCAGCTGCGGGACCGGCTGCGCGGGCGGGCGGCCGTCCCAGACGGCTTCGGCAAGAAAGTCAGTGGAGACCACCGAGTTTGCCCGCAGGGCCAGGCATTCCAGGACGATCCGCAGCTTCCCGCTGCCCACAATGACCGGCGCCCCGTCGGCAACGACTTCCAGCGGGCCCAAGGTCCTGATCCACAGTGCGCCCATCGCCAAGCACCCCTCACCGACCGGCCGCTGGCCCGGACCTGGTCGGCCCGGTACTGCGGAACTCATCGACCAGCGACCCCATTGCGCCCGCCCTGACACGCGATGCGACCTGGAATTCGGGACACATCAACCCCCATCATGCTCCCGCGGCAGGCAGAGGGCCAGTCTTTCGCGTGGACTGCTGCCGAAGCGATTAAGGACCGGTTAAGGCCTTCGCGCCACGGTTGAGTCACCCATCCATGTACGTCCGAAAGGAAATCCCATGAAAACCAGCAGCATTACTCGCGTCCTGGCAGTCTCGGCTCTCGCCGCAGCCGCCTTGGCTCCGGCTCAGCCGGCTCTAGCCGCCGAGGAGCAATTCTTTGACCCGGATGTGGCGTGTCCAGATTTTGTCCTCGGATTTCTGCCAACGGGGGGAATCCTTCACACCAAGGAATTCAAGGACAGGAACGGAAACGTCGTTCGGATACTCACTGCCGGCAAGGGCACCCTCAACACGTACACAAATTATGGACCGGACCCTTTGAATCGGGTCGCAGGCAAGTCTGTTTCCATCCGCACGGACGGATCCGTGACGTCAATCAAGGTCAACCCGGACGATACCCTGACCTACACAACTACGGGGCATTTCGGGCTGATCATGTATCCCAGCGATGTGCCCGCGGGCCCGTCTACCACTCAGTACATCGGAAGGATCGTCTTCGACGTCGATCTGGCTACCGGCGTATTCACGCTGGTTAGCACCAGGGGATCGGCGGTTGACGTCTGCGCCAAACTGGCCAACTGAGGCCTACGCCCCGTTCCGCTCTATCGCCTGGCCGATAATCCGGGCGCCCTCCGGAAAGGCGCCCGGATTCGCCCCCGAGTAGTTGAGCCGGATGAACGGCCCCGCCGGCTCGGCCGGGAACCATTCGTTGCCGCCGGCGATGATCACCCCGGCGGCTTCACAGTCGCGGGTCAGCCGCTCCAGGTCCGTCCCGTCGGGCAGCCGCGCCCACAGGTTCAGGCCGCCCTTGGGCACCTGCTCGATATGAGCCTGCGGGGCGTGCTGGCGCAGGCTGGTGACCAGCAGGTCCCGGCGGGACTCGAGCTGGTGGCGGAGGCTGCGAAGGTGCGTCTGCCACCCGGGCTGCGTGACGACGTCGAGCGCTGCCGCCTGGAGCAGCCCGCTGACGTACATCGATTCGGCTGCCCGGTCCGCCAGGATGCGCTCCCGCGCCGGGCCGCGCGCGATGACCGCGGCGACGCGGATGGACGGTGACACGCTCTTGGTCAGCGAGCGCAGGTAGACCACATGGCCGGAGTCGTCGCGGGAGGCGACGGGCACGGGGTTGGAGGTGATGCCGAAATCGTGCGCCCAGTCGTCCTCCACAAGGAACGCCCCCTTCGCGCGGACCACGTCCAGGACCTGTTCACGCCGTTCGGCAGACCACTGCGCGCCCGTGGGGTTGGCGTAGTTGGGCTGCGCATAGAACAGCCGCGCGCCGGACTCCTCAAAGGCGCGGGCCAGCTCCGCCGGGTCCGGTCCGTCCGGTCCGCTGGGCACCGGGACAACGCGCACGCCGGCCTGCGCTGCGGCCAGGATGGCGCCCCAGTAGGACGGCGATTCCATCAGCAGCGGCTGTCCGCGGCCGGCGAGCGCGCTGAAGATGGAGCTCAGCCCGCTTTGGCTTCCGGGGAGTACGACGACGTCACTCGGGTTCGGCGGAGTGGTCCCGGCCGGCGTGGAGGCACCGAGTTCGTGCGCGAACCACGACTGAAGTTCGGGCATTCCGGCCGCGGGCGGACGGAACAAGGCAGCGTCACCGCGGGCTGCCCGGGCAATAGCGGCCCGCACCAGCCGCTCGGGCAGGAGTTCGCGGTCCGGGTAGCCGGAATGGAAGGAGATGGCATCGTTGGCCACGTTGCGCATGGTGCTGGAGGCCGGGGGCGGGGGCGCCAGCGGGGAACGGAGGGCCGCCGTCTGCCAGCCGTAGTCGGAGGGACGGGCGCTCCGGACGGCGCGCACGAAGGTCCCGACGCCGGGCCGGCTCTCGATCAGTCCCTGTGCCGTGAGCGTCTGCAGCGCCTTCTGCACCGTGACGGGACTGGCCTGGTACTCGGCCACCAGCGACCGCGTGGACGGCAGCTTGGCACCGGGCGCGGCCGAAGAAATCCATTTCTTCAGGTGCGCCACAATCCTGGAACTGCTATCGTTGTTCATGAGAGTCAATAGTAGCGCTACTACGCTTTTACCGCCAGTGATACCGTCCCGCCAGCCCATCGGACTCTGGTGGGGTCTCGCGGGAGTAGCGGCCTTCTCCTTCACGGTTCCTTTCACGAAGGTGGCCGTCGAGTCCCTGTCCCCGCTGTTTATCGGCTCAGGCCGTGCGGTGGTAGCCGCCATCCTCGCCGCCTTCGCGCTCGCCCTCACCCGGCAGCGGCTCCCCCGCGGCACGCAGTGGGTCCGCCTCGCGGTGGTGGCCGGCGGCATCGTCGTCGGGTTTCCCCTGCTTACCTCCTTCGCACTCACCACCACACCGGCCAGTCACGGCGCCGTAGTGATCGCCCTGTTGCCCGCCGCGACGGCAGTGGCTGCAGTTCTTCGGGGGCGCGAGCGTCCACGCCTGGCATTCTGGCTCATCACCGGCGTAGGGGCGTTGGCGGCCATCGCCTTCGCCTCCATGCAGTCCGGCGGATTCGGGCAGCTGCAGTCGGCGGACCTGCTGCTCCTGGGCGCGGTGGTGGCCGCGGCCATCGGCTATGCGGAAGGCGGCCTGCTGGCCCGCGAGCTGGGCTCCTGGCAGACCGTGTCGTGGGCGCTCGTGCTGGCGTCGCCGCTGATGGTGTTCCTGGTGGCCGTGTCCGTGGCGCAGCAGCCGCCGTCGGGTACACCGGTCCAGTGGATGGCCTTTGCGTACCTCGGCGTGGTCAGCATGTTCCTGGGCTTCTTCGCCTGGTACCGCGGCCTTGCCATCGGCCCCATGGCGCAGGTCAGCCAGATCCAGCTTGTCCAGCCCGTGCTGAGCATCTGCTGGGCGGGCCTCCTGCTCGGTGAGTCGCTGACGTGGAGCACCATTGTGGGCGGCCTGGCCGTCATCCTCTGCGCGGGCGCCGCGGTCCGGGTCCGGCTGAAGCCGGCGCCCCCTCAGCCCGCCGTCCGCCAGCCTGCCGAACCTCTCGCGACAAAGCACCTCGAGACCGTAAAGGATTAGTCCCATGTACACGCCAGCCCATTTTGAAGCCGGCCCCGACGCCATCCGGGAACTGCTGACCCGGCCGGGCGCAGCGAACCTGGTCACTACGACGTCAGGAGGCCTGCTCGCCTCGCTGCTGCCGTTCGTCTACGACCCCTCGGTGGGCGAACACGGAGCCCTGCACACGCACGTCGCCAGGAACAACCCCCAGTGGTCCGAACCGGCCATCGGGGAATCACTCATGATCGTCCAGGGCGCGGACGCCTACATTTCGCCGTCCTGGTATGCGTCCAAGGCCGAGCACGGCCGCGTTGTGCCCACGTGGAACTACTCCACGGCGCACGTGTACGGCCAACTCGTGATCCATGACGACCCGGCCTGGCTCGCCGGCCAGGTCAGGCGGCTGACCGACGTCAACGAAGCGGACTTCGAGCACCCGTGGAGCGTCGTTGACGCGCCGGAACGCTACATTTCGGGTCAGCTGCGCGCCATTGTGGGCATCGAACTGGTCATCACCAGGATCGAGGCGAAGACCAAGCTGAGCCAGAACCGGTCCGCGGCGGACGTCGACGGCGTCGTGGCCGGGCTCAGCGCCCGCGGCGCGACGGAAAGCGCCGCCGACGTCGAGCAAGCCCGACCCCGCATCACCTAGTTGGGATGCTGGACCGGACCCCCGAAAACGGCTCAGCGCGCGACGAGCGCCTCGCTGGCCGCCCACAAACCCTGCGCCAGCTCGGCGTCGTAGGCCTGGGCGTTGGCCTTGGCCAGGGCGCGCTTGGCGTAGTAGGCGCCGGAGATCCAGTCGGTGCCGGCGGTGCCGTTGCTGAGCCAGAGGAGGGTGTCGGCGCCCTGGTCCGGGGTGAGCATAAAGCGGTTGAGCAACGTCTTGTAGGCGTGCCGCATGGGGCTGGTGGACTCTGCCGCGAAGTTGGTGCGGACCACGCCCGGGTGGAACGCCGCCGTCGTGATTCCCTGGTCGCCGAAGCGGCGGTGCAGCTCGGACGTGAAGAGGATGTTGGCGAGTTTGGCGGTGCCGTAGGCGCGGTTGGTGGAGTAGGTGTGCTCCGATTTGAGGTCGAAGAGGTCCATTTTGCCGAAGCCGTTGGCCGCGCTGGCGGTGTTGATGACCTTGGCGTTGCTGGCGGTGAGCACGTCCATCAGCTCGGTGGTGAGCAGGAACGGCGCCAGGTGGTTGATCTGGAAGGTGGACTCGTTGCCGTCCACGGTGAGCTGGTGTTTGCCCATGATGCCGCCGGCGTTGTTGGCCAGGACATCGATCCGGTCGTAGTCGTCCCTCAGCTGCGCGGCGAGCGTGCGGACCTGGTCCAGCTCGGCGAAGTCGCTGACGAAGTAGTCGGCGTTGAGTTCCTTGGCGATGGCCTGCGTCTTCTCCTCGGAACGGCCGACGACGACCACCCGGTCGCCTGCCTGCGTCAGCGTCCGCGCGGCTGCCGCGCCAATGCCGTCGCTGGCGCCGGTGATCACAATGGTGCGTTGGGTCAAGGGGTGTCCTTCGGTTGGGTGGAACCTGGGTGGAGAGTGCGGACTCCTGCCAGCCTATCGGTACGGCAATTCTGTCCCCGGCGCACCGGCGGGCATAAGCTGCAGAAGGAATCACACCGCAACCCTGGGAGAGAGCGACATGGAGATGGCCAAAGCGTCCGACGAAGCCAAGGAGGGCTTCCGCTCAGTAGTGCCGGACAGCCCCGAGGTGGTGGTCAAGCCGATGTTCGGCAACCTGGGCGCCTTCGTCAACGGCAACATGTTCGCCGGACTGTTCGGTTCCACGATCGGCGTGAAGCTCTCCGACGCAGACCGGCAGGTGCTCGAAAGCACCGAGCGGACCGTCCCGTTCGGCCCGGCGGAGCGGCCCATGGGCGGATACACCGGGCTGCCGGAGGTGTGGAACGCCGAAGGCGACGGTGACGACGCGCGGGCCAGCGCCTGGGTGGAGAAGGCCTTCGAGTACGTCGCGGGGCTCCCGCCGAAAGCGCCCAAGGCAGCCAAACCCCGCAAGTAGCGGCGCACCAGGAGTACGACGACGGCGGGGCGGCCAGAATTTCCCTGGACACCCCGCCGTCGTACTTCAGTCAGCCGTGGCTGGAGTCAGATCGCTAACCCGCCACGCCGGCGAGCAGGAAGAGGACCGCCGCGATGGCGAAGCCCATGACACCGATGAGGGTTTCCATGACGGTCCAGGTCCGCAGGGTGGTCTTGACGTCCATGCCGAAGAAGCGGCCCACCAGCCAGAAGCCGGAGTCGTTGACGTGGGAGACCACCACGGAGCCGGCAGCCACGGCGATAACCAGGGCGGCGACCTGCATGCCGGTCAGGCCGGCGGTGGCCACGGCCGGGGCGATGAGGCCAGCGGTGGTGGTCAGTGCCACGGTGGCAGAACCCTGGGCGATACGCAGGATGGCGGAGATCAGGAAGCCTGCCAGGATCAGCGGGATGCCCAGGTTGCCCAGGACGTCGGCAAGTGCCGCGCCGATGCCGGAGGCGCGGAGCACGCCGCCGAACATGCCGCCGGCGCCGGTGATCAGGATGACCGAACAGACCGGGCCCAGCGAGGATTCGAGCAGCTTCTCGATAGCGCCGGCGTCCTTGCCGCGGCGGGCGCCCAGGACAAACACGGCCACCAGGACTGCGATCAGCAGGGCCACCGGGGTTTCGCCGATGGTGCGCAGGACCTGGAACCACTGCTCGCCCTTGACTTCTTCAGAGAGTGCTCCGGACGAGGCGAGGGTGTTCAGGCCGGTGTTGATGAAGATCAGGACGAGCGGCAGGAGCAGCAGGCCGATGATGGTGCGGAAGCGCGGCGGGTGGGACTCGGCCTCGGCGCTGGCGTGGCCCAGGATTTCCGGCACCGGCAGGACCAGCTTCTTGCCGGTCCACAGCCCGAACAGGTAGGCGGTGACGTACCAGGTGGGGATGGCGGTGATGAGGCCGGCGATGAGGACCAGGCCAATATTGGCGTCAAAGAAGGCGGCAGCGGAGACCGGGCCCGGGTGCGGCGGCAGGAAGATGTGCATCACGGAGAACGCACCGGCGGCGGGGAGGCCGTAGCGCAGCACTCCCCCGCCCAGGCGGTGGGCCACGGCGAAGACGACGGGCAGCATAACCACCAGGCCGGCGTCGAAGAAGATGGGGAAGCCGAAGATCAGGGAGGCGAGGCCCAGGGCGAAGGGGGCACGCTTTTCGCCGAACACGCCGATCAGGTAGTCGGCCAGCACCTTGGCGCCGCCGCTGGTCTCCACGATGCGGCCGAGCATGGCGCCCAGGCCCACGAGGAGCGCCACGGTGCCCAGGGTGGTCCCGAAGCCGTCGATCAGCACCGGCACCACCTTGTTGGCGGGGATTCCGGTGGCGAATGCGGTCGCGAGGCTGATCACGATCAGTGCCACGAGGGCGTGCATCCGCAGCTTGATGATCAGGAACAGCAACGCGACGATCGCTGCCGCGGCGATGAGCAGCAGGGGGCCTGCGCCCAGCGTCTGGGTCCATCCTTCGATGACCATGGTTCTCCTTTGAAACAGAAACTAATGAAATATTGGGGAAAATTTGACGGGCTCAGCGGCCCGGCCCAGGCGCCCGGCCCAGCAGGCGCTGAGCTCAGCTGGCGCTGGGCTCCAGGCGGGCGATCGGTGCCGAACCCGCGGGAAGCGCGAGGCCAGCCAGCACGGCGGCGACGATCTCCTCCGGGGAGTTGGAGATGTCCAGGCGGCGGCTGCCGGCGGCGAGTTCGTTGCCGGTCAGCGGTTCCAGGGTGGCCAGCTGGCTGGGCAGGAGCGTGGACGGCATGAAGTGGCCTTCGCGGCCCTGCATGCGCTGGCCGATCAGGTCGGCGCCCCCGTCGAGGTGGATGAACAGGACCCGGCCCTGCGCGTCGGCGAGCAGCTGCCGGTAGCTCTGCTTAAGTGCGGAGCAGGTGAGCACTGTGCTCTTCCCGGCAGCGGCATTTGCGGTCATCCAGTCCTGGATTTCCCGCAGCCAGGGCCAGCGGTCCCCGTCCTGCAGGGGAATGCCCTGGGTCATCTTGTCGATGTTGGACTGGGGGTGGAACTCGTCCGCTTCGGCGCAGGCCCAGCCAAGCTGCTGGGAAAGCGCTGCCGCAATGGTGGACTTGCCGGAACCGGCAACGCCCATCACCACCAGGTGCGTGGCTGGATACTGCATGTTTTACCTCCGAAGAAGACGCCGTTGGCTAAATGAAGAAAGCTCATTGCGCATCTCACAGGGAACTGCGCCGGGAGATAAGGTATCACCATTTATGGCCATTGATACTATCTTTTGGTGTCACAAGTCATACCTTTGGGACTTTGTCGGTACCATTGGAGGGCGCACAGGCGCAGAGGAAAGCGGGAAAGATGTCGACGGCGACACCACCAGACGCGGATGACGCGCACGACGGCGGGGCCTCCCCCGCCATGCATGAACGCGTCCTCGAGGCGGTTGGCTCTGCCATCGCGGCAGGGAGCCTTCCTCCGGGCAGCCGGCTGACCCTTGAGGGCCTCCAGCAGGAGTACGGCATCTCCCGCACCGTTGCGCGGGACAGCATGAAGGTCCTGGAGTCCATGAACCTGGTGTATTCGCGCCGGCGGGTGGGCATCGTGGTCCAGGAGCGCAGGCTGTGGAACGTCTTCGATCCCAAGCTGGTGCGCTGGCGCCTGGGCTCAGTCCGGCGCGATATCCAGTACAGCAGCCTCACGGAGCTGCGCATCGCCGTCGAGCCTATTGCGGCCGCAGGTGCTGCCCGCCGGGCGAGCGCCGCGGAACGGGCCAGGCTGGTTGCCCTGGCTGCGGAGCTGCGGCGGCTGGGCGAAGCCGGAGAACTTGAGGCGTTCCTGGCGGTGGACATCGAGTTCCACTGCCTGTTGCTCCAAAGCTGCGGCAATGAGATGTTCACAGCTTTGGAAGGCATGGTGGCCGAGGTGCTCACCAGCCGGACCCAGCAGGGCCTGATGCCCTTCAAACCGCGGAACGAAGCCTTACAGGCCCACGAGGATGCTGCGGCGGCGGTGGCCCGTGGAGACGCGGTGGGGGCGGAGACCGCCGTCCACCACATCCTGGACGAGGTCCGGAACGCGATGGGCCTGCACTGACTCTTTCGGGATGCCGCGTTAGTGAGTAGCCTGCAATTAGGGGCTCATGCAAAGGGCCCATAGCTGTCATGCAGAAGTATCTGTGAGGTGAAAAATGGCCATCACCGGACATTCACGAATAGGGACTGCCTCAACCGCTGCTCCCCCGGTGGTACCCCTGCGTAAAGGCTCCATGGTGGTCGGCTGGCTCACCTCCACCGACCACAAAGTCATCGGGTATATGTACCTGATCGCCTCGTTTGTGTTCTTCCTGATGGCCGGAGTTATGGCCCTGCTGATCCGGGCTGAACTGTTCGAACCGGGCATGCAGGTCCTGCAGACCAAGGAGCAGTACAACCAGCTCTTCACGATGCACGGCACCATGATGCTGCTGATGTTCGCCACACCGCTGTTCGCCGGCTTCACCAACTTCATCATGCCGCTGCAGATCGGTGCCCCCGACGTCGCGTTCCCGCGGCTGAACGCCCTGGCCTTCTGGTTCTTCCTCTTCGGATCCACCATCGCCGTCGCGGGCTTCATCACCCCGCAGGGCGCGGCATCGTTCGGCTGGTTCGCCTACGCGCCACTGAACAACACCACCTTCACCCCCGGCGTGGGCGGTGACCTGTGGGTCTTCGGCCTGGCGCTGTCCGGCTTCGGCACCATCCTGGGTGCGGTCAACTTCATCACCACCATCATCTGCATGCGCGCCCCGGGCCTGACCATGTGGCGGATGCCCATCTTCACCTGGAACGCCCTGGTGACGTCCATCCTGGTGATCATGGCATTCCCGCCGCTCGCCGCGGCACTGTTTGCCCTAGGGGCCGACCGCAAGTTCGGCGCCCACATCTATGATCCGGAGAACGGCGGCGCGGTCCTGTGGCAGCACTTGTTCTGGTTCTTCGGCCACCCCGAGGTGTACATCATTGCGCTGCCGTTCTTCGGCATTGTGTCCGAGATCTTCCCGGTCTTCAGCCGCAAACCGATCTTCGGCTACAAGGGCCTGGTCTACGCCACCATCGCCATCGCCGCGCTGTCCATGACCGTGTGGGCGCACCACATGTACGTGACCGGTTCGGTGCTGCTGCCGTTCTTCGCCTTCATGACCATGCTCATCGCAGTACCTACCGGCGTGAAGTTCTTCAACTGGATCGGCACCATGTGGCGGGGATCCCTGACGTTCGAGGCTCCCATGCTGTGGAGCCTCGGCTTCCTCATCACGTTCCTTTTCGGCGGTCTGACCGGGATCATCCTGGCTTCGCCGCCGCTGGACTTCCACGTATCTGATTCCTACTTCGTGGTGGCGCACTTCCACTACGTGGTGTTCGGCACCGTGGTGTTCGCAATGTTCGCAGGCTTCTACTTCTGGTGGCCAAAATTCACCGGCAGGATGCTCAACGAGCGCCTCGGAAAGATCCACTTCTGGATGCTGTTCCTGGGCTTCCACGGCACGTTCCTGATCCAGCACTGGCTGGGGGTCAAGGGCATGCCCCGCCGCTACGCCGACTACCTGGTGGAGGACAACTTCACGTGGATGAACCAGTTCTCCACCATCTCGTCATACCTTCTGGGCGCCTCGACCATTCCCTTCTTCTGGAACGTCTACATCACGTGGCGCAGCAGGGAGCGCGTTGAGGTGGATGACCCGTGGGGCTTTGGCGCCTCGCTCGAATGGGCCACCTCCTGCCCGCCGCCGCGCCACAACTTCACCTCGTTGCCCCGCATCCGTTCGGAGCGTCCCGCCCTGGACCTTCACCATCCGGAACTCGCACAGCATTTACATGACACCTCCCACAGCCCTGCCGCGGCCGCTCTGGGTGCTGCGGATATCGGCGAAAAGGATGTACGCAATCCGAACCCGGACGAGTGACCGCGCGGGGGTCTGGGCCCACGCCCGCCTGGTTCCCTGGCCGAGCTTGCGAGGTTAGGGGGCGGGTGGGGACTAAACCGAGCGGCCCACAGCCTGGGCCGCCAGCAGGAACTTCACGCCGCCGTCGGTTAGCAGTGCCCTGTCAAGAGGCGCCACTTTGGGCGCCGTCAGGTGCAGGCACTCGAAGTTCCAACGCACCACACGGTTGATGTCGCTAACCCACTCGTCCGGGATGGGATGGCCGGAGCGGGTGACAAACCCGGCGGCCAGCATGGCGCCGCGGATCGCCTCCCTCTCACGGTTCCAGGTGGGCGCGATGCCACTGAGGTGCCAGTCCGTGTGGACGCGGGTGACCAGCCGGACAGCGTCGTGTTCCTGACGGCCGACGGCATCCACGAGGTAGTCCCAGAGCTCCGCGGGCCGTTCCAGGCAGCGTTTGCCGCGCGGCGTGAGCACCAGCCTGCCCTTGAACTTCCGAAGGAGCTTCCAGTCGATGAGGTGCAGCCGGAGCTCGAGAACCGGCCGTGCGTGCGTCTCGCGGTTTCCCTTGCCCATGATGGGATCGCTCCAGCCGAGCTCGTCCATGGCGCGCTTGACCATGGCGGGCTTCAGGTAGCCGTCCTTCGTGAGTTCCAGGCCGTCCGGAGCGGCGTTTTCCAACAGCCAGCGGACCGGCAGCAGCACGGCGTCACGCTCCTCGTCGGCGAGTGGCTGCGGCCACCATTGGAGGCTGAGCAGCCGGAGTTTGCGGTTGGCGGCCTGAGGGTCGAACGTTGCGGGGGCGAAGTGGCTGCCGTACTCGCCCGTGGCGCCGAAGATCCAGGACGTCGCATCCGCGTGTTCCGGATGCTCCGGGTCCGCGACGATTTGCAGCAGTCGCTGGTAACCGTGGGGCCCGCCGGAGTCCTCCACGGGTCCGCGGGTGGCGCCATCGACGCACAGCAGTTCCCCGGCCGGCAGGTCCGCCGAACCAAACACCTCCACGTGATGCGTCCAGCTGTCGCCAAAGTCGTATTCGTACTCCAGCGCGCTTCCCGGCTTTTGGGCATCCAGCAGTTCGGAAAGGACGACGCCGGAGGCCGGCTCTGCGTCCAGATCTTCCGTGAGGTCCTGGGGACCCACAATCTCCCGCGGCTTTCCGGCGCGGTCCACGCAGCGGACGGCGTAGAGGTGGCTGTTTTCCCAGCCGAAGGCGGCCTGGACAGCGAGGTGGAACTCGGGAACCGTCAGCGTCACGGGGACCTGCAGCCTTCGCCAGATCAACGGTTCGGTGTCCGTGATGCTGATCCGGAGGTCGAAGGCGGGAACGGAAAGTTGCATGGAGGCAATCCTTCCAGAGTGCGGCCGGGGATCGGTTATGGTGCAGGCTCAACGGACTCAACTGCATAGGGTTTGGTGGCCGACCGCCGCAGCGGATGACGCAGGCGCACCTGGTACGGACCGTTCCGGAACGTGGCGCGGGGGTCCAACTGGACAAGCACGAGTGGTTCGTCACTGGCGGAGTCCAGTCGCACCACCATGCCGTCGCGCCGCCCGTCCACCAACAGCGGGGTAGCCGGTTCCACGGCGGTTTCCTTAAAACGTTCCCGATACTCCTGCCCTGCGGCCAGGAAGAGTATCCCATGGGCCAGCCCAATGACTTTCAGCGGGACCACGGCGTCAGGCGGTGGGGGTTCGGGGGTGGGCCGGGCTTGCTGGTGGTATTCCTGCGCAGCTGACGCCCTGGCTGCCTTGGCGTGCCGGTTGCATTCCGCGCACCGGGTTCGCTCCCCCACAGCGGCCAATAGGGTCACTAGCAGTCTTCTGGGGGCGTGGTCCCAGCTGTCGGCCACCACCGGACACCACGCCGGGTGATAGACCGTCCCGTATTTCATCACATAGACCTGGTCATCGCCCAGTACGGGCACCCCCTCCCGGCGGGCGGCGGGCTCCACCGGCTTGAGCTCGCCGAGGCCTCTGGTCTCTACCTGGGCGGGGCGGCTGCCGTTGACGTACTTGCGGATGAGCGGACTGAGTTGACGTTTTGGTATTGGCACGAAGTGCGGGCCTCTCTGTGCGGCGGGATGGACTCGATCCCCCCTGCTTGCCCACTGACTATCTTGAAGGGGTTTCTCGCAAGTTGCCAGTCGGGCGCTTTGAAGCACATCCGGGTTAACAAAAAGCAGGGCCGGTCTAATGACCGGCCCTGCTTTGAAAATGAAACCCTAAGGCCCCAGAATCTCTAAAGAATTAGAGTGCCTGGATGTTGACGGCCTGGGGACCCTTGGGGCCCTGCTCGGTTTCGAAGGAAACCTTCTGGTTCTCTTCGAGTGAGCGGAAGCCGGAAGAGGCGATCGCGGAGTAGTGAGCGAAAACGTCCTGTGAGGAGTCATCGGGGGAAATGAAGCCGAAGCCCTTTTCAGCGTTAAACCATTTGACGGTACCAGTAGCCATTATTTTTGTCCTTCGTGAAGGTGGAGGAAAAGTCCCGACTTTCGGGTCCTCCGGTGTGGGGTGTTCAAAACCGCTACTTCAGAAAGACGCGGACTTTCGACCGCGCGTACTGCCTGAACTACCAACTGCATAAACACAACAACAGGATCAACACTACAGGAGATTTTCCGAACCATTTACCACCGGCCAACGAGACGGGTGGTTGAGCCTCCACGAACCGGTGGTTGAGCCTGGGCCCACGACCGCAGGGTTCCCTGGCCGAGCTTGCGAGGTTAGGGAGCCCCGGGGAATCATGTCAAGATGCCCGCGTAGCCCTTATCGAAGAATCATTTGATTGTGCCCGGATGGTCGGTTGGCTTTTAGGGCCTTGCTTTGCCGTGGTCAAGGTGAGCAGCTCGGAGCAGAGGGCTTGAACTTGACGTTGGATTGCGGCTGGATTCAAGGGCTTGTTCTCCCTCTTCAGCTTGGCCTTCACGACTTGCCGGACGGTGCCCTCGTCGGCCAGGACCCGTTCGTATGGGGTCGCCGGCAGGTCATACTTCTTGGTGATCTTTGGGCCGGTTCGGATCTTCTGGACGAGTTTCTGCTGGGGTCCAAAGTGGTTGGTCAGCTGCCCTTGCAACGCCCAGATCCGGCTCAGCAGCTCCAGCTCCGCCGCCGTGTCGTAGCGGTGATATCCGACGGTTTGCCGGACAACATGCCAGTTCTTCTGTTCCACATGGGCGCCGTCATTTTTGTTCCCGGGCCTGGACCGGGTGAAGGTCAGTTGCTCCTGCTCACACCACCGCAGCAGCTCCCAATTGATGAACTCGCTCCCGTTGTCCGAATCGATCCCGACGATCGGGAACGGGAACGCCGCGGTGGCTTCCTTGATCGCGGCGAACACCCATTTCTGGGCCTTGTTCCTCACCGACCGGGTCTCGGTCCACCCCGGTGCAAATGTCAGTGATTGTCAGGGTGAAGCAGAACTCACCCAAGGAATTGCCGCCCTCGTGGCCGACCAGATCAATCTCCACAAAACCGGGCACCGCATCGTCCCACTCAGCCCAGGTCCGCATCGGGATGGAGTCCTTGAGCAGTGTTCCGGGCTTGGTGTGGGAACGGCCCCTTGGGTCGAGTTTCCCCCGGTCTGCCTTGAGCCGGCGGTCGATGGTGGCCGGGGCGATCTTCAGCAACAACGCCGCCGTCCCGTCCTCGATACTCAGCTCCTTGAACCGGCGCAGCCGCGGAACCAAATCCGGCAGCGCTGCTGCCAGCAGACGCCCGCACGGGGTGCCCTGGACGGCCCAGCAGAACCGCAACGCCTCGATCACGTCTTCGCCGTAGACCGGGGCCCTGAGCGGCCGGGCCTTGACCTGTCTGAGCACCAAGGCCTGCCGCAGGGCCTTCCGCGCATGGTCCCGGTGCCAAAGCGTCAGGGCGCACAGCTCGTCCAGGATGGTCTTCTTGGCCGCACGGTCCGACCGGGCATATCGGAGGGCAGTGGTCTTCGTGACGGCCTTGCGTTCGCTCATCGAAAGCTCCATGGCTCACAGTGCCGGGCCAGCGGATACCACCCCAGCAGACGCGCCGCTACGCGGGCATTACCAAATGATTCTTCGATAGCAGCTACGCGGGCATCTTTGATGAGTCAACGCGGGAGCTGGTGGGGAGCGAAACCCAGGCGTACCGTTCTTCCCATGGGACCAATTCGGGCCATTCTTCTACCGGGCGCTGTACTCCCCGCCCAGGCCGCCTTCGGCGGACTCATCGCAGCCCTCGGGCCGGACGTCCAGGCATTCGCCAAGGATCTCGAGCTCTACGCGGAAGATGGGCCGCCGGCGGATTGGAGCCTGGACACAGAGATCGACGGCGTGTTGCGCGAAGCCGATACCCGGGGATGGGAGACGTTCCACTTAACGGGCTATTCAGGTGGCGGCGCGGCGGCGCTGGTGTTCGCTGCCAAGCACCCGGGCAGGCTGCTGAGCCTGGCGCTGCTGGAACCTGCCTGGGCCGGGAACTGGGACTGGAGCCCTGCGTACACGGAGCTCCGGAAGAAGTACGAGCAGCTGGAAACACTCCCGCCGGAACAGTTCATGTCCGCCTTCATGAGGCTGGGAGTTAAGCCCGACGTCGTCCTTCCGCCGCCGCCGGATCCCCCGCCGCCGTGGATGGCCAACCGGCCGGCGGGTATCAGGGCGTTCCTGCGGACCTTCAAAAACTATGACCTGGAGAGGGCGCGCTTGGCTGCCTTTCGCCAGCCCGTCTACTTCGCCTTGGGCGGCCTGAGCAATCCCCATGACTACGGCGATATCGCCAGCCGGCTGTCCAGGGTCTTCTTCCCGGACTTCCACCTGGAAGTGTTCCCCAAGCGCCACCATTTCGATCCGCCACACCGGATCGAGCCCGAGCGACTGGCTGAATTGCTCCGGCGGCACTGGGAGCGGGCGGTGGTTGAGCCTGTCGAAACCCGCGGTGGTTGAGCCTGTCGAAACCCGCGGTGGTTGAGCCTGTCGAAACCCGCGGTGGTTGAGCCTTACCCTCAGACGCAGCCGTTGCTACGCTTGCTACGGAGGTAACCATGGCGACAATCCCACACCGGGAACTGCGCAACCAGAGCAGCAAAATCCTGGAGCGCGTCAAGAACGGCGAAACCATCGACGTCACGAACAACGGCGAAATAGCCGCTACCTTGATCCCGCCGTCGGCGTCACCCTTTGAGCGGCTGCTGCTGGCGGGCCAGGTCCGCCCAGCCGCCAAGGGGCCGGTCGATTTCCAGACGCTGCCGCGCGTCCCGTCAGAAGCCGGCACTGCTGAGATCCTGGCTGACCTCCGCGGGGACCGGTGATCATCTACCTGGACACGTCGGCTGTCCTCAAGCTGGTGGTCGAAGAGGCAGAATCATCCGCGGCCGCCCACTACGTCTCAACCGCGGCAGCCCAGGGCCACCAGCTGGTGGCTTCGATGCTCCTCTATACGGAACTTCATTGCGCGGCCCATCGCCGCGGATTTCCCGGCGAGCCCGTCAATACGGTCCTGGGAGCCATTAACCTGGTCGACCTTGCCCGTTCGGACCTTATGTACGCGGCGGCCCTGCCCGGCAAGCTCCGAAGCGCCGACGCCATGCATCTGGCCGCAGCCATCCGGCTGCAGTCCGATGTAATGGTGGCGTATGACGCCGAGCTCCTGGCTGCCGCCGTCGAGGCAGGCCTGAACGTCCTATGCCCCGGCGGTTGAGTGCGCCCGGTGGTTGAGCCCGTCGAAACCCTGGATCTCGACAGGCTCGATCGCCGGGGACGACAAGTTCGATCACTGTCACCGTCCCCGTGTAGCTTAGGAATAACAGCACCCTGCATGAGGACGCCATGGATTTCTACGCCATCAACGCACTGCGTGAGAACCACGCCGGCTGGTCCCTGCTCCGCGCACAGAACGCCCCGCTGGCCGTCAGCTTCTTCATCAAGGCCTTCACCGGACCCAACCAACGGGACATCGGCCGGCAGGAGCTCATTGACCACCTCGATGATGTCCTGTTCGGCCTCCGTGAAGTCTTCGGCGAGGACAAGTACCCTAGGCCGGCCGGTGAGTACCTGGATGAGTGGGCGGCCCCGGAACGGGCGTGGCTGCGGAAATACTACGTGCCCGGCCAGGACGAGCCGCGCTACGATCTCACGGCCGCCGCCGAGGACGTGGTCCGCTGGGTGGAGAGCCTGAGCGGGCGGGACTTCGTGGCCACGCAGTCCAGGCTGACCAGCATCTTCGCCGTCCTGAAGGCCCTGGTCCAGCAGTCCGAGACCGACCCGGAGGTAAGGCTCGCCGAGCTCCAGCGCCAGCGGGACGGGATCGACGCCGAGATGCAGCGGATCAAGGCCGGCAACATCCGCGTGATGACCGCACCGGAAGCCCTGGACCACTTCCAGCAGCTGACCACCCTGGCCAAGGACCTGCTCTCCGATTTCCGTGAGGTGGAGCAGAACTTCCGGAAGCTGGACCGGCAGGTCCGTGAACAGATCGCCACCTGGGACGGCACCCAGGGCGAGCTGCTGGCCTCCATCTTCGCGAACCAGCAGGACATCAGCGGCTCCCTCCAGGGCCGAACGTTCCAGGGCTTCTGGGACTACCTGATGTCCCCGCAGCTGCGCACCGAACTGCGGGACCTGCTGCAGCGGGCCACCCAGATCGACGCCCTCGCCAAACTCGACAACCTGCACGCCGTGACCAACCTGCACCAGGACTGGCTGCCCGCCGTCGAGCAGACCCAGGCCACAGTCCGGCAGCTCTCGCAGCAGATGCGCCGGCTCCTGGACGACAAGGTGTTCCTGGAAAACAAGCGCATCATGCAGCTCGTCCGGAGCATCGAATCCGGTGCGCTGGGCACCCGGGAGGTGCCGCCGTCGGGCGTCTTTATGGAGATCGCGGCTCAGTCCGTCGAGGTCGCGCTTCCGTTCGAACGGCCGCTGTATGAGCCGAGCCGGCGGATCATGGTGGACGACGTCGTGGTGGCGGCAAACGATGCAGAAGTGGATGCCGGCGCCCTCTTCAGCCAGTTCCATGTGGACACGGAGCGGCTGAAGTCCAATATCGACGACGTCCTGGCCGGCGCCGAGCAGGCCACCCTCGGCGAAGTAGCGGCCGCTCACCCTCTGTCGCAGGGACTGGCGGAGCTCGTGGCCTACTACCAGCTCGCCACCGAATCGGACTGGGCGTCCATCAACCCGGACGAATCACAGCAGTTGTCCTGGCAGCTCCCGGACGGCAGCATCCGGGAAGCCACTGTCGAACAGATCATCTTCGTGAGGCCGGCATGACCACCACAGACGCACCTGAAACACACACGCCGGAGGAACTTCCCGGCGTCGTCACCAAGCTCTTCAAGGGCGTGGTCTACGCCGAGACGGACGAGAAGATCTGGCAGTCGCTGCTGGGCCTGTCCTCCCACGTCCGCGACTACGTGGCCGTCCTGGGCCTTGACCTGATCCTGGACGAGTCCGAGGGCTACGCGTTCCTGAAATCCCGCGAGGATCCGGACGGCACGCTGCCGCGGCTGATCCCCCGCCGCCCGCTCACCTTCAACGTCAGCCTCCTCCTGGCGCTGCTCCGCGGCCGGATGCTCGAATTCGATACCAACAGCAGCGAACTGCGCCTCATCATGACCGAGCAGGACATCGCGGACATGGTGGCCGTTTTCCTGCCCGAATCCAGCAACGAGGCGCGGATTCTGGACCAGCTCGGCACCAACATCAAGAAGGTGGTGGAGCTGGGCTTCCTGCGGAAACTGCGCGGCCAGGCGGGCACGTACGAGGTCGCCCGGATCCTGAAGGCCTACGTGGATGCCCAGTGGCTGGAGGAATTCGACGCGCGGCTGGCCGACTACCGCGCCTCGCTCACCGGAGCCGTCACCGGCAGCAAGGAAGAGGACCGCACATGACCACCGAGACGGCCACCGCAGTTAAAGGCGGGACAGACGAGCAGGAGATGCTGTTCAGCCTGGATGAAAAAGCGGACGACGCCGGTACTCCCCCGGGCTTCCGGCTGCACCGTCTGGAGCTGCTCAATTGGGGCACGTTCCACCAGGAGGTGCGGGCGTTCCGGCTGGACGGCTCCAACAGCCTGCTGACCGGTGACATCGGCTCCGGGAAGTCGACAGTAGTGGATGCGATCACCACCTTGCTGCTGCCGGCCAACAGGATCGAGTACAACAAGGCGGCGGGCGCGCAGAAGAAGGAACGCACCCTGATGTCGTACGTGCGGGGTTTCCACAAGAGCACCCGGAGCGCCGGCGGCGAATACTCCAAGCCCGTGGCGCTGCGTGGCACCGGCAAGCTCACCGTGGTCCTGGGCGTGTTCCACAACGCCGTCCTGGGCAAATCCATCACCCTGGCCATCACCCTCTGGGCCACCCAGGAGGCTGGCCAGCCCAACCGCTTCTACTCGCTGGCGGAGGGCGAGCAGTCCATCGCCGGGGACTTCGCCAACTTCGGCCAGGACCCCGCGAAGCTGAAGAAGCAGCTCCGGGCCGCGGGTGCGTCCCTCCATGAAACGTTCGAGCCCTATGCGGCGGCGTTCAAGCGGCAGTTCGGCATCAGCGGAAACCAGGCCATGGAGCTGTTCCATCGCACGGTGTCCATGAAGCAGGTGGAGAACATCACCAACTTCGTGCGCACCAACATGCTTGAGGAAGACGACGTCGAGGCCCGGATCGGCAACCTCATCCACCACTTCGACGACCTGAAGAAGGCCCACGACGCCGTCCTCCGGGCCAAGGACCAGATCGCCCTGCTCACCCCCATCACCGAGGGCGCCGCCCAGCACACCGCCCTGAGCCGGGACGACGAATTCGCCCGCCAACAGCGGGACCAGCTGCATCCCTGGTTCACGGACCGGAAACTGCAGCTGAGCATCGAACACCAGACGGAACTGCAGAACACCGGCCTCCGGCTGCAGGAGGACAGCGGCAAACTGGCCACCGAAATCACCCAGCTCCGCCTGGACCTGGCCGCCGTGAAGGAAGATATCCGCAGCAACGGCGGCGGCCGGCTGGCCGCCATCGAAGCGGAGGCCGCACGGCTGGGCGAGGAGTCCCGGTCGCAGCGGGTTCGCTTCGAAAAGTACGCCGAAGCCGCGGCAGAGCTTGGTCTTCAGGCCCCGGCGGACCGCGTCCAGTTCGACGCCAACCGGGCCCGGCTCGCCGACGTCGAAAAGGACCTCGCCGCCACAGCCAACGAAGTGCAGGACACCCGCACCGAACTGACCATGACACGCACGGTACTCACCGGCCGCGCCAGCGACATCGCCGCGGAGCTGACCAGCCTGCAGGCGCGTCCCAACCTGTTGCCGCGCCCCCAGGTGGAGCTCCGCCGTCGGCTGTGCGACGGTACCGGCATCCAGGAATCAGAGCTGCCGTACGCCGGTGAGCTGCTGCGCGTCCGCGACGGCGAAGCGGCCTGGGAAGGCGCCGCAGAACGCACCCTTCGCGGCTTTGCACTGTCGCTGCTGGTGCCGTCGGAGCACTACGCTGCGGTGAGCGGCTGGGTGGACGGCAACAACCTGCGCGGCCGGCTGGTGTACCTCAAGATCGGCGAATCGTACACGCCGAAGCCGGCCGAGGCGGGCACACTGGCGGCGAAGATCGCCATCAAGCAGGGGACGCCGTTCCGCAATTTCCTGCTCGATGAGCTCAGCAGCCGCTTCGACTATTTCTGCTGTGACACCCTGGAGGACTTCCGCCGCCGTTCCAAGGCGCTGACCGCCAACGGCCAGCTCAAGGGCGGCCGCGGCCGGCACGAGAAGGATGACCGGCAGGAGCTCTCGGACCGCCGGAACTACGTCCTGGGCTGGGACAACCTGGACAAGATCAGCCGTTTCCGTACCGAGCAGGACGAGGTCCAGGGCCAGCTCAGCGTGGTGGCCGGCCAGCTGTCCAGGGTCAACGATTCCCTGGGCGCCATCGGCCGGCAGAACCAGCAGCTGGGCATCATCGGGGCGGTGTCGGACTTCGCCGAGCTCAGCTGGCAGCTCACCGCACGCCGCATCGAGGAGCTCAAGGCGGAGAAGGCCCAGCTGGAGTCCACCAGCGATGTGCTGCGGCAGCTGACGGCGAAGGAAGCCGAGCTCACCGGAAAGCTGGATCGCCTGCAGGTGCGGGCCGATGATGTCCAGCGGCGGATCGGCTCCAACGAGGGCGCCGCCAAGGACATCGTGGAGGCGATCGAGGACTGCCGCGACGTCCTGCGGGAGACCCCGTTGACGGACGACGGCGGCGTGCTGGCCGCCGTCGCAAGGCTCGCCGCGGCGGAACTCGCCGGCAAACCGCTCACCTACAAAAACACCGGCACCGTCGAAAGCTCCGTCCGGTCCGGGCTGACAGACACCATCGACGCACTGTCCAAACAGATCGCCCGGGCCGCCGAGAAGACCGTCCGGCTCATGGCCGAGTTCCGGAACAAGTACCCGAACGAGACCACGGAGATTGACGCCGCCCTGGAGTCCGCCGGCGAGTTCGGCAAGCTGCTGGAGCAGCTGGTCAGCAACGATCTCCCGCGCTTTGAGGCCCACTTCAAGGAGTCCCTGAACCAAAACACCATTCACGAGGTGGTGGCGTTCAACGCGTTCCTGGACAGCCGCCGGCAGGACATCGTGAACCGGATCGGCGAAATCAACCTGTCCCTGGCCGGGATTGAGTACAACACCGGCCGGCACATCCAGCTGGAGCACCAGAACAGCACCGACCTCGACGTGCGGCAGTTCGGCCTGGACCTGCGGGCCTGTTCGGAGGGGACCATTGGCGACGATGATCAGTACTCCGAGCAGAAGTACCTGCAGGTGGCGCGCCTGATCGAGCGGTTCCGGGGCCGGGACGGCTACACCACCCTCGACGAGCGCTGGACCGCCAAGGTCACGGACGTCCGGAACTGGTTTACGTTCTCCGCCTCGGAAAAATGGACCGAAACCGGCGAGGAATTTGAACACTTCACGGATTCGGGCGGCAAGTCCGGCGGGCAGAAGGAGAAGCTCGCCTACACGATTCTCGCCGCCGCCCTGGCGTTCCAGTTCGGGCTGGCGTCCGGCAAGGGCGCCGGTAAAAACGCCGGCAGTGGCCGCAGTTTCCGGTTCGTGGTCATTGATGAGGCGTTCGGCCGCGGCTCCGACGAGTCGGCCCGGTACGGGCTGGAGCTGTTCCAGCGGATGAAGCTGCAGCTGCTGATTGTCACTCCCCTGCAGAAGATCCATGTGATCGAGCCCTTTGTCTCCCATGTGGGGTTCGTGGCCAACACCAACGGCGACGATTCGCAGTTGCGGAACATGACCATCCAGGAGTACCGGGACGAGCGGGCCCGGCGTGCCGGGTGACCGGCTTTCGGCTTCCGCTCCTGGCCGGGCGCAGGGCTGGACCACACTGGCGGACCTGCGCGCGCAGTCACTTAAGGCCTGGGGCAGCGGTGCGTTGCTCCGCGAGGTACTGGAACCCAGCGGACTCCACCCCCGCCGTCGTCCGTTGAAACGTCCGACGGCGGCGACGCTCCGGACTGACTACGCGGCGGCGAGTGCGTGGGCGGCTGAGTTGTTCGCCGCCGTGGGTCCGTTCAGCCTGGAAACCGCAGAGGTGGGGCGCACCACGGTGGGGGCCAACCAGCTTCCGGCGGCGGCGGTCTTTGCACACGCCGAGGCCGAGATCCGCTTTGTGGGTAAGGCGAGGGATGCAGCCCGGTTCGTGGAGCTTGCCGGGAGTCTGGCCTCGCTGCACTCCTTGTTCCGCGGTTGGGCGCTGAAGCGGCCGCTCAAGCTGCTGGAACTCGGGGCTGACGCGCTGACAGCGGCCCGGGTGGCCCTGTGGCTGGAGGACAATCCCGAGCCCGGCATCTACGTGAGGCAGCTGAGCCTTCCCGGTGTGCACACCAAGTTCATCGAGAACCACAGGGCGGTGATCAGCGGGCTGGCCATGGTGCTGCGGGCTGATTCCGTGCGCGCCGAGATTGAGCCGGACGAGGACTCGCTTCCGGACTTTCCCGCTGAGCCCGGTTCGCTGCTGGGTCTAACGCCGGCCCGGACGCCGGCGGCGCGCTTTGCCGCGGGCCACGGCTTCCTGCATCCGCCGGAGCTGGTCAGGTTCCGCCTGCTGGATCCTGCCGTGCCACTGCTGGGCCGGGCACGCGATCTGACCGTGACCGCTGAAGCCTTCAGTACGCTGAGCCTGCCGGTCACCAAAGTGCTGATTACGGAAAACCTCGTCAACTTCCTGGCCCTCCCCGACAGGCAGGACACGCTGGCTATTTATGGCGGCGGTTATGGTTTCTCGTCGCTGCAGGATGCAGGGTGGCTGCGCGACCGCAAGGTCCTGTACTGGGGCGATCTGGACACCCACGGGTTCCGGATCCTGGACCAGCTGCGTGCGGTCCACCCGCATGTGATGAGCGTGATGATGGACGAGGCCACGCTGCTGGCCCACCGCGATGCATGGGTTACCGAGCCGTCGCCGTCGAAGGCTTCGCTTAGCAGGCTGACACCTGATGAGTCCGCCCTGTACGAAGGCCTCCGCGATGACGCCTTCGGGACGGCTGTCAGGCTGGAGCAGGAGCTGATCCGCTGGGACTGGGCGCTGGGCCGACTTGGTGGTTGAGCCTAACGAAAACCGTGGAGTTGAGCCCGTCGGTACCCGGTCTGCCAACATTTCACGATCGAAATGTCAGAATCCACACCGGATTCTGACCGATGAAGTGAGCATGGATAAATCCGGCTACAATTATCGGCTACAAAATGTTAGCATGAGCCAATGGCGCCGAAGTGGGTGGGTTCAAGTGAGAGACACGGGATTCCTAGAGCTGACCAAATCTACGCCATCCTAAATGCCACATTTGAGGCCGAGCTAGTGGGCGAGGCGCAAGAGGGCCGGATTATGCTGTTCATTGGACGGGCACACCAGCAGACTGATCGTGAATTAGAGATCCTTGTGAACGATTTTCCGGGCACAGGGAAAGACGCTGTCGTGTTCCACGCAATGACCCTCGGTCCAAAATTCAAGCGATTCCGGGAGGAGTACCAGCCATGACTAATCAGAGGGAACCAGACTACGATGCACTGGCCGATCGGTTGACCGGGGACTCGCCCCTGGAGGCGGCTGCGGTACAACTTGGCAGCGACGCCGCTGCATCTGGGCGCGAGTTCCTGTTGCGAGAGTATGGCGGTGATGCTGCCATCAGGCGTGCCATACGCCGTGGCCGGCCCCGCGTCGGGGACTCGACACCGGGCGAATCCGCCACCGTACGTGGGCGGATCGGCGATGTTGAATACCGTGCTTTTATGGAACTGGTGACGGAACTTGGTAAGCCGCAGTCCGAGCTGGTTCGCGAAGCTGTGCATCTATTGCTGGAACACCACAAGAAGCTCGCCAGTTAGGCGCTCTGGGTGGTCCCCGGAACAATCACCGTTCGCCCCCACGCCGCCCTGCTCGGTCTCGACAAGCGCGATCACCGGCGCTGACAGCGCCTTAAGCGGCGCTCGCCCGCTCCGGTAGCGCGGGGGCGATGTGCAGCCGCGTGGAGAACGCGGCGATGAGGGCGAAGAGGAATACTGCCACCGCGATGGCCAGCGCCATGACGGCGACAGTTCCGTAGCCACTGACGATAGTGAAGTATCTGAAGAAGTTCGCCGCAGAGGCGCCGGGAACATTCTGGAGCAAGGGTGTCAGCTGACAAAATATGGCCACGAATCCGAGCAGGGCAAACCAGAATCTGAAGAGTGCGAGACCTCGATTGGGTCTCAACTGGAGATCGTGCGGCGCAGGGAAAACGCCAAGTCCCAGCTGGATGGCGTTTGAGCGTGTCGAAACCCGGTGGCCGAGACCGTCGAAACCGCGCCTGTCGCGGCCCGATTGGAGCATGTGCCGTGTAATTTAGGCATAACATCACCCCGGTCCGAGGACGCCCATGAACAGAGCCCCCACTACGCTGCGCTCCTTTAGCCTGCAGCGTGAATGGTCCCGGGCATTCACGCTCATGCTGATCGCGCTGTTCATCGGCGCGGCGGTCACCGTCGTGGGAGTCCGGTTTGTGGTGAACGAGATGGAAGCTGCCACTGGCCGGCTTCAGGCCGAGTACGGCAGCGTCGCAGAGCTGGCCGCAGCCCTTGAGACGCATGAGCAGCTGGGACACCAGTTGCTCGCGGCGGCACCCGTGAACCGGGAGGCATTTGTCCTGGAACAAAAGGACATCGAGGAGCTCTTCCGGGCGGCCGCCGCAGCCGAGGCTGCGGACGAAGGCCGGCCCGGGGCCCTGTCCGCGGCACAGGAGGACTGGCAGGCCGGCCTGGAGAACGGTGGCCTCTGGAGTTCCGACGTTCTGGAGCTCACGGGAAACAGTGCGGCTAACGCCCCTGCCTTCGCCGCTGCCAGCTCGTCCGTCCGGACGCAGCTGGCCGCCATCCAGCAGTCCTCCCTCCAGGCGCTGAACAGGGGGCTCGTGGACACGCGCGAGCTCGAAACCCTCCTGGTGGTTGGCCGGTTCGGGCTGTTCGTGGCGGCCATCGGCGCCACCCTGTACTTCCGCCGCCGGGTGGCCAAGGACCTGATGCGTCCCGTCAACAGCCTCCGCCGGGGCGTCCTGAAACTGCAGTCCGGCGACTACAGCCACCGCCTGGACGTGGCCCGGCGCGACGAGCTGGGCGAGGTGGCTGTGGCGTTCAACGGGATGGCCACTGCGCTGCAGGACAGCCATAAAGCCCTGACGTACCGGGCCACGCACGATGACCTCACCGGGCTCGCCAACCGTGCGGCCCTGGCCGAGCGTCTGCTGGCGTCCTTCGAGCCGGACAGCGACCGCCGGACACGGCACGAGGGCCTGCTGTTCATCGACATCGACGATTTCAAGGACGTCAACGATTCCTTGGGCCATGAGGGCGGCGACGCGCTGCTGGCCCAGCTGGCCGAGCGGCTGCGGGCCAGCGTCCGCAGCCACGATCTGGTGGCCCGGCTGGGAGGCGACGAGTTCGCCGTCGTCGTTTTGGATAACGACGACGGCACTCCGGCAACGGGGCCCGTCGCCGAGCGGATCTATGAGGCTCTTAGCGAGCCGTTCGTGATTGGTGACCGCTCGTTGCGGGTGTCACTGAGCATGGGGGTCGCGCAGCGCACCGCGGACACCGCGGACGTGACGGAGCTGTTGCGGCAGGCGGATTCGGCCATGTACCGGGCCAAGCTCGGCGGCAAGGCCCGGTACGAGATCCACGGCGGGGCAACGCCGGTCATTGAGCCTGTCGAAAGCGGAACCGGTGGTTGAGCCTGTCGAAACCCCCAGCGGTTGAGGTTACGGAGCCGTCAGCGGCCCAGACCGAGAAAGACGGCCAGCGACTGCTCAACCGCAAGCATTGTCTTGGAATCAATGCGACCTATCCGTTGCCCCAGGTTGATACGACGCACCGTTGTGAGCTTGTCGATCATGACCTGGCTAACTCGCTCCAGCCCGGTCAACTGCCCGGGTTCCACCGTCAGCCGCAGCAACGGAGCATCAGTCAGGTGGGACGTCAGTGGTAGAAGGGTGATCGACTCCGATGCTGCAAATGGATGAATGTTGCATGTAACCCGTTCCACGTGTCACTGGGGGACGGGGGCCAGTGGTTACGCGTGTCGACTCAGGCTCCCGCAGCGCGCTGGATCGACTTAGGTCAGGTCGCTCACCGGCGCATTCTTTGGCGAGCGCAATGCTCGCCGTCGACCAAGTGGCGGCGGGATCCGGGCACTACGGTTTCCCACTTGGTGCAACCCCCATGCCGCACACCACAAATGCCGTCCGCCACGGCCCGGCAGAGCTCGGGTCTGGTGATGGGATCGATGCCGCCCGCGGGCACGAGCGTCGGGACGGTCTTCGCTGCTTTGTTGATTGGGAAAGGCGAGGACCTCGTCAACGACACCAAACGCCCGGAAAAACTCATTTGCGCATTTCGCGCAATTGGCCTTGCGCTAAACGCGCAACCATTCTATGATCTTAATCATGATCGGAGCCAGGGCGGCTCGATCCCCCAGTCCCCCACAACAATGAGGTTGCTAGATGTCTGTTCCAATCAAGGCCACCATGGAAAAAGTTCCGGGCGGCATGATGCTGATTCCGCTGCTCATCGGCGCTCTGCTGGCCACGTTCGCACCGGACTCCGCCAAATTCTTCGGCTCGTTTACCGGCGCCCTGTTCACCGGGGGCACCACAATCCTCGCCGTGTTCTACGTGTGCATGGGTGCAAGCATCGACATAAAGGCCACGCCCTACATCCTGAAAAAGGGCGGCGTCCTCTTCGGCGCCAAGGTCCTGTTTGCGGTCATCATCGGCGTTATCGCCGGCAGGTTCCTGGGCGAACTTCCCATCGACGGCGGACTGCTGACAGGCCTCTCGGTCCTTGCCATCCTGGCAGCCCTCAATGACACCAACGGCGGAATGTACATGGCCCTTATGGGCCAGTACGGCAAGCCCAAGGACGTTGCTGCTTACTCCGTCATGACGCTCGAATCCGGCCCCTTCCTGACCATGCTCACCCTGGGCGTGGCCGGCCTGTCGGCCTTCCCGTGGCAGGCACTGGTAGGCGCCATCATCCCCCTGCTCCTTGGAGTTCTGCTGGGCACCCTCGACCCGGCCATGCGCAAGTTCCTTTCGTCCGCGGCCCCCGTTCTTATTCCGTTCTTCGCCCTCGCCCTTGGCTTCGGCCTGAACCTCGAAAAGGTGCTCAGTGCCGGCCTGCTGGGTATCGCGCTTGGCCTGTTCGTGCTGATCGTCGGCGGCGCCGTGCTCTTCTTCGCTGACAAGCTGAGCGGCGGTACCGGCATTGCCGGCCTGGCTGCAGCCACCACCGCGGGCAACGCTGCCACAGTCCCCATGCTGGTAGCCGCAGCCAATCCTGCGTACCTGCCCGCAGCGGGACCAGCCACAGTTCTGGTTGCCGCGTCCGTGGTGGTCACCGCCATCGGCTGCCCCCTGATGGTTGCCTGGTACGCCAAGCGGCTCAAGAACAAAGAGGCTGCGGCATCCCCCGAGGTCTCACACGCAGTATGAACACCCACCAAATGAACACCGACGCAACCACGCCCTGGGCAATCATCGCGGATGACCTGACGGGGGCCGCAGATGCGGCCGCCGCGTATGGCCCCACGCACACCAGCTCCGTGGTCCTTGACCTTGAGTCCGCCTGGCCCGACGCCGAGATCCTGTCGATCAACACGGAAAGCCGCTACCTGCCCGAGGCGGAGGCCGCCGCGGCCGTCACGGCCGCCGTCGGGTACGCCCTGGGGCAGCGCCGCCGGGTCTTCAAAAAAATCGATTCGTTGCTCAGGGGCAATGTTGGGGCGGAAGTCGCGGCCACATTGGCGGGAATCACCCAGGGCCACGGGAAGAGTCTCGCCATTGCCGCTCCGGCCTTTCCGGCCACGGGAAGGACCACCGACGGCGGCGTCGTCCACGTGGGCGGCGTTCCGAACACTGAAGGAAACTTCGGCGGCGACATCGCCAGGGCACTGGAAGCGGGTGGCCTCGCCGTCAAAGTGGTTGGCGGACAATCCGGACGCACGCCCGAGGAACTGGCGTCGCACCTGCGGGACGCGCAGCAACGCGGGAGTGACGCCGTCGTACTTGATGCAAGGCACGACGACGACCTCAGGATCATCGCGGCCGCCGCGGACTTACTGGACTTTCCGACGCTCCTGGTGGGCTCGGGCGGACTGGCGGGGCACATCGTGGCGCGTGACGAAAAAGCAGGTGCGCGGAATGCGCAGGCGCGGCACGTCAACCGGACCTTGACCGTGATCGGCAGCTACTCCAGCCTTGCGCGGCAGCAAACTGAGGCACTCGTCGCGGCGGGCGCCCAACACATCACGCTGGACCACGCCGCCCTGGACGAGCCGGCGGTTGCCCGCGAGGTTGAACAGGCGATGACCCGGAATGATGTGGTGTTGACGCCGGATCCGATGGGAATCGTCGACAAGTCACAGGCACTGGTGGTGGCAGAGGCTTTGGCCCGCGCCACCGCCGCGGGCATTGGGCACTGTGACGCCCTGGTCATGACGGGCGGCGAGACGGCCACGGCGGTCTTGAGGGCACTCGGCGCCGGCAGCTTCACCGTCCTCGGCGAGATTGAACCCGGCGTCGTCATGAGCCTGTTGCCCGAACCTCTCCCCCTGCTCGTCACGAAGGCCGGCGCCTTCGGGGACGCCGGAACGCTGGCCCGGACCATACAATTTCTCACTGGCACAACGACTGAAATGAGTATCAAATAATGGGACGCCCGATTGTTGCCATCACCATGGGCGATGCTGCCGGCATTGGCCCGGAAATCATCGTCAAAGCCCTGGCTGACGCGGAACTCCGGTCGAAGGCCCGCATGCTCGTCGTTGGCGATCTTCGCCGGCTGCGGCTCGCCGCGGACATCGTCGCCAGCCCGCTGGCCCTGCGCAAGGTCGCGGCGCCGTCGGAGGCCCTGTTCGAGGAAGGCACCATCGACGTGCTGGACATCGACTGCATCCCGGAGGGCCTCGCCTGGGGTGAACTCTCGGCCGCGGCCGGGCACGGCTCATTCCTCTTCATCGAAAAGGCCGTGGCACTGGCTATGGACCGCCAGGTGGATGCGATCTGCACCGGGCCGCTGAACAAAGCAGCCCTGCACGCAGCCGGCCACAAGTACCCCGGCCACACCGAACTCCTCGCCGAGCTGACGGGCACCGAGGAGGTTTCCATGATGCTGACCGCTCCCAAGATGCGCGTCATCCACGTGACTACCCACATCGGCCTCATTGATGCGATCGCCAAGATCAACGGGGACCTGGTCTACCGGACCATCAAGCGCGGGTATGAGCTTCTGCGCGCCTCCGGCATCGAAAACCCGCGGATCGCCGTCTGCGCCATCAACCCGCACGCTGGGGAGAACGGGCTGTTCGGCTACGGCGAAGAGGCGGAAAAGATCCAGCCGGGCATCGAGAAGGCCCAGGCTGACGGTATCGACGCCTTCGGCCCGCTCCCGGCCGACACCCTGTTCTTCCTTGCCGGCCGCGGCGACTTCGACCTGGTGGTGGCCCAGTACCATGACCAGGGCCACGGCCCGGTCAAGGTACTTGGTCTGGAGAACGGCGTCAACATCACCGTAGGCCTCCCCGTGGTGCGCACATCCGTTGACCACGGCACGGCCTTCGACATCGCGGGCAAGAACATCGCCGACCACGAGTCCCTACTTGAGGCATTGCGGCAGGCAGTGGACCTGGCGCCGTCGCGCGAAGAGGATCTCTAAGAGAACCTGAGGGACGGACGACCCAAAATCGGGACGGCGGCCCTCTGAACGGCCGGTCAGCTAAGCTTGCTGACCGGCCGTTGCGCATTCCGCGCAGGGCGATACTGCGGGGAGTTGGCGGGGACCGGAACTAGCATGGTAACCACGCCCACGGGAAGGAAAACCGGGAATGCTGTCGGCAAATGCCAGGCGCGAGGAGATCTACCACCTCGCCGTCACCACCGGCCTGGCCTCCGTGGAGGAACTGTCCGCCCGGTTCGAGGTCACGGCCTCCACCATCCGCCGCGACCTGGCGCTCCTGAACGGGCAGGGCCGGCTTGCCCGCACGTACGGCGGCGCCATGGCGCTGGGTGCCCACCCGGAGGCGTCGCTGCGGCAGCGCACCGGCGAGGCATTCGAGCAGAAACAGGCCATTGCCCGCTGGGCGGCGTCCGTGATCCTGCCCGGGGAGAACATCCTGCTCGACGCCGGCTCCACCGTGGGTGCCCTGGCCCACGAATTGCGCGGTTTTGATCGGTTATCCGTGACCACGCCAGGCATCAACACCATGCAGGAACTCGCCGAGTCCGACGGCATCGAGGTGGACTGCCTAGGCGGCCGGCTGCGGAGCCTTTCACAGAGTTTCGTGGGACCGCTCGCCGAAGCGACCCTGGAGCGGATGACCTTTGACCGCGTGTTCCTCGGCGCAGACGCCGTCACCGCCGAGGACGGCATCTGCGAAGCCGACCACTCCCAGACCCGCCTCAAGGAACTCATGGCCCGGCGCGGCAATCTTGTGTATGTCCTGGCCGACTCGTCCAAGCTGGGCCTGCGGCCCTTCCACGCCTGGGCACGCCTCTCGCTGCCATGGACCCTGGTAACGGACGACGGCGCCGACCCCGCCCAGGTGCAGAAGTTCCGGGATACAGGGGTCGAGGTTGAGGTGGCTGAGGTACTGCCCGGCGGTTGAGCTCGTCGAAGCCAACCGGTTGGCCCGTGAGCCTGACCTTCCCGCGGCCGATGTATGGGGGTAGGATACAAACATGTCAACAACGTTGACGGATGAGCTCATCCGCATAGCCAAGGATGCTGCCCTGGCGGCTGAAGAGGCCCGTCTTGAGATGCTTGCGGCCTCCGGCCGCCGGGCCGAAGCGGTGTTCGCGCTCTCGGCTCAGGGGATGTCTGTTCGTAAGATCGCAGAGGTCATCGGCGTAAGCCCGTCGGTGAGCCAGCGCCTGCTCGAAAAAGCCAAGGAAAGCCGGCCGCACCTAACCCGGCGTGAAGAACGAGTGTCATACGAGCTGCACCGTGCCGTGGCCGAAAAAGTTCGCGAGGATCCCCAGCCGGTACTCAGCAAAGCAAGAACCAATCTGCAGAAGATGGCGTCTCGCGCCGGCGATGCTCACGCCCGAGGCTGGGTTGCCGAGTGGACCGCGCTCGTCAACGGCGCTGATCTCAACCGACTCGTGGATGCCATGCTGCGTCCGGACGAACGCGGAATCGACCTTCGCCAGATGACGCCGTTCGCTGGCGTACTCTCCCAGAAGGAGCGGCTGGTCGCCATACATAAGGCAGCGCGTGCGCCGTAGCGAACTCGAGCACGCGATCCGCGCGGCGACAGAAATCATCCACCAGGATGCTGTCTTCATCATCGGCAGCCAAGCCATTCTTGGGTCCTTCACGGAGGACGAGTTGCCTGCCGAGGCAACGCGGTCCGAAGAAGTCGACATCGCTCCCATGCAGGATGATGACGCCCAGTCACTGGCTACGGAATTGGACGCCACCATCGGCGAAATGTCCCACTTCCATGAGACTCACGGCTTTTACGTCCAGGGCGTCGGCCGGGACACGGCGGTGCTACCGGCTGGCTGGGCGGACCGTCTGGTCAAGGTCAGTAACGCTAACACCCGCGGCCGAACCGGGTTATGTCTGGAGCCCCACGATCTTTGCGTCGCCAAACTCATCGCCGGCAGGGCGAAGGACCATCTGTTTGTCGGCGCACTCCTCAAACACGGCCTTGTTAGCCGGGAGATCATCGCCCAACGGCTGCTGACCGTCTCCAACGACGACGTCCGTCGGGACCGGGCGCTTTCGTTAGTCCGGAGCGCATCCCAGATCTGACCGGCAGGCCACGTAACTGCTCCGTTCATATGAGATCTGTAGAGCCTCACCCTGGTTGAGCCTGTCAGTAACCCAGCGGGCAGTGACTACCCACGGCCTTGCATGCGTTCACGCGGCCATGTGCCCAGAAAGTGCCAGTGCCCGAAATCCTGTCGGCAGATGATTCGACATTTGAACGGACTGACGTGTCCGTGCCGCCAGCATGGAGCTCCCAGCAAGCGCGGCAATGCCAGCGACCATGATGAGGCCATCGACGTACCGCTGGCGACGTCATAACCCTGAGAGCGGCCGTTCTGCATGCCCAGCTGGAACGGGTGGTTCGGGAAGGTTGCTGGTCTTCTGCGGTAGTAGGTCGTAGAAGAAAATGACGGGATAGCAGCGGGCAGTGGCATAGCACGTCGGCCGCTGGTTGAGCCTTCCGAAAACGAGCCCGACACATTCCTTGAATCACTTAGCCAATGCACTTAGTGTTCCCTCGTGATACTTTGCCTTATGGCTAAGTATCCGCAGCTGAATATCGTCTTCCAGGCGCTGGCCGACCCCACTCGCCGCGCCGTGCTGGGGCGGCTGGGTCAAGGCCCTGCAAGCATCAGTGAGTTGGCGAAGCCTTTCGATATGGCGTTGCCCTCGTTCATGAAGCACATCCACTTTCTTGAGGAGAGCGGATGGATCCAGACGCGCAAGGAGGGTCGGGTGCGCACTTGCGTCATCGAGAAGAAATCATTCGCCGTGGTCGAGGCATGGCTGTCCGAACAACGCGACATCTGGGAAAGCCGCACTGACCGGCTCGAGCACTTCGTCACCACCACCCATGAAAAGGAACAGGAACAATGAACTCAGCCACACACCCGGATCTCGATCTGACAATTTCGCGAATCATCAGCCCGCCCCGCTCCGTCGTTTGGGGGGCATGGACGGACAGGGCGAGCTTCGAGCAATGGTGGGTGCCTGCACCTGCCGCCTGCAAGGTCCTGGAAATGGATCTCCGGCCCGGTGGATCATTCCTCACCCAGATCAGCGAGAACGGCGGCGAGTTCATGCCGCACATGAGGGGCTGCTTTCTCGCAATCGATGAACTCGAGCGAATCGTCTTCACGAATTCCCTGGTCGGTGGCTGGCGACCGGCTGAAGAGCCATTCATGACCGCGATCATCTCGCTGACGGACCACCCGGAAGGTACCGAATACGTCGCCAACGTGATGCACCGCAACAACGCAGATCGAAACATGCATGAAGAGATGGGCTTCTATGACGGGTGGGGCACCGTCACGAGGCAACTCGCCAAACTCGCAGAGCAACAGGCGCTGTAGGACGCCGGTGGTTGAGCCCATCGAAACCGACCTTTTCGAATCCCATCGACAGGTCTTGTCACGCAGTTAAACGACAATCGAAGGGTACGTGAACACAAAGATCACCAAGGACGCCCCCACCGCCGACTTCCGCATGCTGGGCGAGGCGGACAGTATTTCTGCTGACCGCCCCGCCCCTGTTGTTCCAGTCGCGATCTGGCGCTCCTGAACGGGCAGGGCCGCCTGGCCCGCACGTACGGCGGCGCAATGGCCCTGGGCGCCCACCCGGAGGCGTCGCTGCGGCAGCGCACCGGCCAGGCTTTTGAGCAGAAGCACGCCATCGCCCGCTGGGCGGCGTCCGTGATCCGGCCCGGAGAGAACATCCTGCTCGACGCCGGCTCCACCGTGGGTGCCCTCGCCCACGAACTGCGCGGTTTCGACAAGCTGTCCGTGACCACGCCGGGCATCAACACCATGCAGGAACTGGCCGAGTCCGACGGCGTCGAAGTGGACTGCCTGGGCGGCCGGCTGCGGAGCCTGAGCCAGAGCTTCGTGGGCCCGCTCGCCGAGGCGACCCTGGAACGGATGAGCTTTGACCGGGTGTTCCTCGGCGCCGACGCCGTCACCGCCGAGGACGGCATCTGCGAGGCCGACCATGCCCAGACCAGGCTCAAGGAGCTCATGGCCCGGCGCGGCAATCTTGTGTATGTGTTGGCGGACTCGTCCAAGCTGGGGCTGCGGCCCTTCCACGCCTGGGCACGTCTGGCGTTGCCGTGGACGTTAGTGACGGACGACGGCGCCGACCCGGCCCAGGTGCAGAAGTTCCGGGACGCCGGAGTCGAGGTTGAGGTGGCTGAGGTACTGCCCGGCGGTTGAGCCTGTCGAGACGATACCCGCGCGTATCCGGTCAGCTTCGTCAGGACGCTCCAAGTGTCCCGTGACTAATGGCTAATACCGCGATTCAAGCACAGGGTTTCGACACAAAGTTATGAGAATCGCCAACTCGCAGCGTTCCTCCGGTCCCTGTCATTCTTCCGTCGCCGGCACGGAATGTCCGAAGTGTCCTGCCTGGAGCCTAGTCCGAGAGGTCGGCGATCAGGCCTGTGCCCGCGCATTCTCGTACGGCATCGATTCCGGCGACCGCTGCTAACTTGTCATCGAAACCGGACGACAGGGCCAATACCAATCCTCTGCCATCGAGGAGCCGGAACCTGAACTGCGATTTCGCATCAACGAATAACTCAAAACGGCCAGCCATAGTGTTCCCCCTGAAGACGGGGAGCACCCCGCCCAACAGCCCTCGGTAAAGGGCCTGCGAAACCGCCTGCTGCTGGACGGATCCGGACTACTCGAACGCGGCGGTGCGTCGGAATTGGTCCGTAAAAAAGAAGTGGTGACCCTTTGCCGTCACCACTCCTCATCCAACCATGCGGTTCAGGCTTCAACAAGGGCCACATGTTGGCGGGTTCCCGGGAATCTTCAGCGAATTGCGGTGCACTGGATGTACTCAGTGCCGGCTGTTCACGGTTGGACGGAGTCAAAGAACCGGTATTCCGGCGGAGCGGTCCGGGCCTCGTGCGCCTTGGCCTGGATGAAGTCGCGGTCTTCCTGGGAGGGTTCGCTCTCGCCGTGCCGGTCACCCGCGTTCGTCCCGCCAGTCTCCTTGCAGATGATCGCCGTGATAGTCCTTGGCAGGATCAGGCACCCCGGGTTGTCGATGAGCCACTGCTGTGTGGTGTGATCGAGACGGTCCCATTGGTCCTTGATGTTCATCCCCATGAATGCTGCCTTCCCAAGCGAACGCGCGTATTGACGGGCCCCGGCATCACGTCGGTAACCAAGTGTGCGCTCAGCGTACGCGCGCCAGCTAGCAAAGGACAGGGGCCGCCCGGCACGGAACCGCCTCAGACCTGGCCCGGGTGACGCCGCCGCGAGCCAGCCGACTTGCTTCGCTGCAGACCTGCCGGATCCTGGTGGTCGAGCCTGTCGAATCCAGCACAGAAGCGACCTGATCAAATCGAGGGTCCGGACGCTAAAATAGACCATGTTGGTCTTCCCAGCCATCGGACTCCTGCTTTGGATTGCCTTCCTTTTTGCCGTTCTAGTCGTCAGCGGCATCCTCTGGGTCTTCTGCCAGCTGGTGCTCGGGATCCTGACTCTCATAGAGCGGCCAAGACAGAAGAAGGTTACCGGCACCAGGCGCACCCCACCCCGGCTCCAACGCCCCGCCCCGGCACCGGCTCGGCCGCGGGCAGCATCCCCCGCAGCGCTGCCCGTTCGCCACACGGCACCGCGGCCGGCACGCGCCCCAGCACCAGCCCCGGCCTCGTCCGACATCTGGCCCAAATGGACCCCGGCCTACCGCCGCTACGTGGACCAGGAGTTGACTCTCTGGCAGGAGCAGTTCGACGCGCTGAACTCCAGGAAGTAGAAACTGCAAGTCGACAGGTCTTGTCACGCCGTTAACCACGCATTCACGCCTCCCTTACAAACTGTCCAACCGGCCTCCGTACGGTCGAACCCATGGACAACATTTCACGCAGATCCCTCCTTTCCGCCGGCCTCGGGGCCGGGCTCGTCGCCGCCTGGCCGGGTGCCGCCGTCGCCGTTTCAACAGCGGACGACGCCGGTCTCCGCACCGATCCGTTCGTGCTGGGCATCGCCTCCGGCGAGCCGTGGCCGGACGGCTTTGTGATCTGGACCCGGCTGTCACTGGACCCTGTTGCCGAGGACGGCCTGGGCGGCATGCCCTCCCGCAATGTCGCGGTGGCGTGGGAAGTGGCTGAGGACGCCGGCATGCGCACCGTAGTAGCCCGCGGCGTCGAGCATGCCCGGATCGAAACCGCGCACTCGGTGCACGTCGAACTCAAGGGCCTCCGCCCGGGGCGCGAATACTTCTACCGGTTCCGCACCGGCCGGCACGTCAGCGTGGTGGGCCGCACCCTCACCAGCCCGGCGCCGCACGAGACGCCGGCGGCGCTGGCCATGGCATTCGCCAGCTTCTCGCAGTACGAGCACGGCTACTTCACCGCGTACTCGCGGCTGGCGCAGGACCACCCGGACCTGGTGCTGCACCTGGGTGACTACATGTACGAGTACAAGAAGGGCAGCTACGTGATCGGCGGCGGCAACCCGCGTGACCACCAGGGCCCCGAGACTTCCAGCCTGGCCGGGTACCGGCAGCGGCACGCGCAGTACAAGTCCGACGCCGACCTGCAGGCCGCGCACGCGATCGCGCCGTGGCTGGTGGTGTGGGATGACCACGAGGTGGACAACAACTGGGCGGACGAGATCCCCGAGAACAAGGACGCCAGCCAGCTGAACGACACCACCGAGCGTTTCCGGCAGCGCCGGACCGCCGCGTTCCAGGCGTACTACGAGAACATGCCCCTGCGGGCCTCGTCAGTGCCTGCCGGGTTCGACATGAAGATCTACCGCACCATCCAGTGGGGCCAGCTGGCCAACTTCCACATGATGGACACCCGGCAGTACCGCGACGACCAGCTCGCCGGCGACGGCTGGAAGAAGAACGTCACCGAACGCCTCGCCGAGGACCGCACCATCACCGGCGCCGACCAGGAGAAATGGCTGCTGGACGGCTTCAAGAACTCCACCCAGCGCTGGGACATCCTGGGCCAGCAGGTGTTCTTCGCCGAAAAGGACCGCAACCAGGCCCCGGAGATCGACGACGTCTCCATGGACGGGTGGGACGGCTACGCCGCCTCCCGCCGCCGCATCACCCAGGGCTGGGTGGACGCGAACGTCCGCAACGCCGTGGTCCTCACCGGCGACGTCCACCGCAACTGGGCCAACGACATCAAGGTCGACTACAGGGACCCCGCCTCCCCCGTAGTCGGCTCCGAACTGGTGTGCACGTCCATCAGCTCCACCGGCAACGGCACCGGCTCAACGGTGGATCCCGTGATGGCCTGGAACCCGCACCTGAAGTTCTACAACGACAACCGCGGCTACGTGAACACCCGCATCACCAAGGACGCACTCACCGCCGACTTCCGGGTACTGGACTACGTCACGACGCCGGGATCCCCCGTCAGCACGAAGGCCTCCTTCGCAATTAAGGACGGGGTGCCGGGACTGGTCGGTGGTTGAGCCTGTCGAAACCCAGGGGTAGGCCCCACAACTAGAACGTCCGGCCGGGGCACACCGGCCGGACGTTCCGCCGTGCGGCGTGGGAAGGCTAGGGCTGGACAACATTCACGAGTTCTGACCGTTTTCCGGTCTGCAGGTCCTCGGTCAGGACCAGCGCACCGACCTCGGGGCAGTGATATTTATGCTCCCGGGAATTCTTTTCAAGCGGCGTCCAGTCATAAACCTTGATGCAGCCGGTGTAGGTGCGGGTTTTCGTGGAGACGGTCTCGCCGGTCGCGACGGTGTCCCGCATGTCCTCTGCATGACCAACGTAAAATTCCTGCCTATAGGAATCGCCGGTGCGCTGCTCGGCCTTCATCCAGATGCCGGCTTTTGCGCCATCTTTTCCGTGCACAAAGCTGCCGGCGTGGTCCAGCAACATCCCGTACCAATAGTTGTTCACGTCCTCGCCGAAGTACCACACGTCACCGTTCTTGTGTTGTGCCAGGTAATCCCGGGTTTCCTCTACGAGCTGCCCGTTCTTGTATTCCTTGTCCAGGTAGATGGCCGTCTCAACGCCCTCTATGGTCTTGGTCTCCTGCAGGATTTCGATTTCAATCCTCTCGGTGACGCGTCCTTGCTCGGTCGTTTCGTAAGGCATTTTCTTGCCGACGGGGAGGGCGAAATATTGATTGGTAATTTTGGTGGTGAAATCGGCCGGGTTGATCTGCGGATCGTACTCCGCGGCCCTGCTCCTTTTTGTGTTGTCGACGACAAAAAGTGCCGCCCCGCCAACAACAAGCAACAGGACGACGAGAGCAAAGAATATTTTGGTTCGTTGATTCATGACCTATCCCACTCCTTCTGAGTAGAAATTCCTGTAGGGGGTCAGAGCACCCTTGCTTGCCCATGGCCATAGGAGAAAGGTAGTGCAGTCCGTCGTGAACCTGAACCCCCTGTACGAACACTCCGTATGGACAGGGCACTGCCCCATGAACGGCGACCGGCGGACCCACGGCACGCTCGTCCGGCTTAGGAAGAAGGGTCATAGTGTGGCCGTAGGATGTGTCGCATGACTCAGGACAAGGTTCGCGCCAGAATCGAGGCCTTCGTGGCCGATTTCCGCACGAGGTGGCAGCGGTCAGGCACATCGCCGGGCATGTTCGCTTTCGATCCTGGGGTGTTCGAAGCCTGGGCCGACGAGTTGGCGGACCTGGTCGAGACGCATTGCACCCCGGGAGTCCGCACCGGCGCGGAAGGTGCGTTGTCCTCCAGCCCCGCGCACGACCCGTCCGCCGAGCAGATCACCGACGTCGAGGTCGACGAGGACACGGCGACGGTCCGCTCGGTCATCCACACGGCGGGGAGCACCACCTTCTACTACGAGTACCAGCTGCTGCGAGGCGATGACGGCTGGCGGATCTCCCATCTCTCGACCTTCCTCGACGCGCCCGGCACACGGTTGATCGATCCGGCCCGGGCCGAGGCACTCTTGCAGAGTGCAGCACCCGATGCCGCCCTGCCCGACCTACCAGCCCAGCTGGAGCTCGACATACCGGGATTGTTTACCGCGGGCCGGGTGGTGGCACCGTTCGGCGAACCGACGCCGCTCGAGGTCCACCACCTCGGCAAGCTCACTTGCGCCTCCGGGGTGCTCACGGTCTTGGACTTGGGTTCGGTTGACGCCCACTTCGTCCCCTTGGCGCGGCGGATCATGCCGGGGACGTATTCCGTCGAAGTCGCCACGGCGGCGGAAATGACGGTCGCAGTACGGCTGCTGCTCTCCGCGGCGCCGGCGGTCAGCTGGCACCCCGCCGAGTTCACCGACGGCAGGCCCGGGGTAGGGGTCGACGCCGGAAACGTCGCCCTCCTTGACGTCGGGTCGCTGGTGGAGTGCCAAGCCCAGCGCGTCGAGGCGATGTTTCAAGAGCACGTGGAACGGCTCATGGAAACACCGGGCACAATGTTCGGCCTCGCCGGCGAGGTGGTGGACGCGGTCATGGTCTCGAGCGGGTACGGCGACGGGACTTACCCGTGCTACTGGGGTTTGGCCGCCGACGGCAGCCTCACCTCGCTCGTTGTCGATTTCCGGGTGCTCGCAGAGAACATCCTCCGCACCAGCCGCGTGCCGTTCCAACCCGGCCCCGTCAGCACCCCGGAACTCGCCGGTCACGAACTGCAGATCACCGCGGATGACGGGTCGTTCGTCGTCAGCAGCAGGGGTGAGGACATCACCGGCCTCCGTGTGCTGGCACCGGACGGCGCGCTCCTTCTGGACGGAGACCATCTGGGCACCTTTATCACCGGAGGCATCTCCAGCAGGACGTGGAACCCGGACGCGCCTCCTCCGCCCGGCTCCGTCCTCGAGGTCACCGAGTACCTCGGGTACCGACACATCTGAGGGTTATCGGATGAAGTCAGCGCTCACTCGTTTCAGACCCTTCCGGAGCGTGGCCGCAACCGCCGCAGCCCTTCTGGCGGTCTCTGCCGCGGGTTGCACCAGCGCTCAAGAGCCGCCTGATGTTCGGATCGCTGCTGTCGGTGACATGAACGGCGTCGAGACCTATGCGCCTGATAGCCCTTCCGGTCGGAACGGTGCGGCGATCACCCGGCTCGTGCAGAACAACGAGATTGACGCGTTCCTAGGGCTCGGGGACTTCCAGTACGACACCGCGTATTGCGCGGACTACGTGAACTACTGGACGCGGCTGTGGGGTGGCACGAAGCCCAAGTTGTACTGGGTGTCCGCCCCCAACCACGACTGGCAACCCGGCCGCAACGAAGACCTCGACAAGTTCATGGATGGCCAATGCCCGGGCTCTCCGGCGAAGGCTGCGATCAACCAGGAGCGTGGGTTCATCGGGAACGGGGAACCGTACTCGAAGGACTTCGGGAACTGGCACTTCGCGTTCCTGTCGTCGGCGCACTGGCGGTACGACCCCACGCAGGCGCTGGCGTTGACGACGTGGCTGGACAACGACCTCGCTGCGGCCAAGGCGGCGGGTAAGCACCTGGCAGTCGTGTACCACGAACCGTACTTCACGTCGAACACGAACGAACATGAGCGGGCCGCTGACCACAAGCCGTGGATCGACGTGATGTGGAAGCACCGGGTCCGCCTGACCCTGTCAGGGTCACAGCACAACTACGAACGGTCATGTCCCGTGAACAACGCTGACCAGTGCGTTAGTGACGGGATGACAGCGTTCCAGGTTTCCACGGGAGGTATCGATCTCCGCTCCTTCACTAGCAGTCCGTCGTACATCGTGAAGCGGTTCAGCGACACCCACGGGTTCCTTCGGATGACACTTCGAGACAACGGGTCTTTCGACTGGAACTTCGTTCCAACGTCGGGGTCGGGCACGGACGCAGGTACGCGTTCCGCACCGTAAAAGCCGGGTAGTCCGGGCTGAAAGACGGGTAGCGCCTGCGAGAAATACGAGTACAGGGAAGCCCCTCACCACGCTGGTTGGCCTCCTGACCCGGGCATACACTGACCAGACGCCTGCCGCGACGCCTGACAAGAATCGAAGGGAGAAGAGTTGTGAAGAAACCTTCGCCTCGGGAAACAGCGATCACACGAGGGGAGGCGCGACTCACGGAACCTGATGCCCGTCGCCGGTGACAGCGGCGGCAACCGAAGAATCTAATATCCGCCGGGACAGCCCTGCACCGGAGCGGCTTGGTCTCACCGTCGCCACACAACAAACTACCGGCGTCCGCTTCGGCTCTTGATTGGAAGAGACCATGAGAAAGACCCTGCTCGCGTTCATCACGGCATTCGCCCTGGGGATCGTCGTTCAACTCCGGGGAGCAACGTTGCTGGACGATGCATTTGCCCACATGGGCGGGCGTGGTAGAGGTCGCAGGACTTCCTGGCTTGGCGTAAAGCGGGGAGGTGGTCGCCCGGCTGGTCTTCATCCACGCGGGTCGCGGAATCTGCGGCTCCCTGCACTGCTGACAGCGCTGCTGCTTGCGCTGGGTGGTGTTCTGGTGGTGCCGGTTGCAGCGTCGGCTGCTGAGGGTGATGTTGGGGTTGAGGGTCCGTCACATTCGGGAACGGGGACGCCGACGGGTACGAAGCGGGCGACGAGTTCGCTGTGGTTCAACGACGGGCTCTGGTGGGGGAACCTGTGGGACACTGCCAGCTCGGATTTTCATATCTTCCGGTTCAATGCCGCGTCGAGCTCGTGGGTCGATACGGGCGTGGCGACGGAGACGCGGGCGAGCACCCATCATGACGTGTTGTGGGACGGGACGACGTTGTACGTGGCGAGCTATCGGTTCGTCGCCGACAACCTGCCGGCTGAGCCGAACTTCCCGACGACGATGCGGCGCTACAGCTACAACTCGAGTACCAAGTCTTACTCGCTGCTGTCCTCTACAAACATCAACAACTACAAGGTTGAGACCCTGACCATCGATAAAGACTCGACGGGTCGGGTGTGGGCCACGTGGCAGCAGGGAAACAAGATCTATCTGAACGTCACTGGCACGGACGGCACAACATGGGGCACCACGCCGTTCCCGCACCCTGCGTCGTTGAGCAATGTGTCTGTGGACGACACGTCGGCTGTGATCACGTTCGGACCCGGCAAGATGGGTCTGATGTGGAGCCGGGAGGTCGGTGACGCCACGGACGGCATGTACTGGAGCTACCACGTCGATGGAGCGTCGAACACCGACTGGAGCGCACCTGTGGCGGCGGTGTCGGGGCCGGCCAGCAGCGATGACCACATGAATTTGAAGTGGCTGGACTCCTCGGGCGGTCGGGTTTTCGCCGCTGTCAAGACGTCCTTCACGTCCGCGCCCCAGCCGCTGATCCAGCTGTTGGCATTGAATGGCACGACGTGGTCAGCGCACACGATCGCGACTGTGTCGGAGTGCCCGAACCGGGTGATCGTCCTAATTGATGAGAGCACGCAGAGACTGCGAACCTTCGCCACCTATCCGAAGCCGAGTGGCACGACGAACGCTGGTGTCTGCTCTAACTCGGGGGGTGCGATCTACGAGAAGTCCTCGCCGCTGGACACCATCAACTTCACCACCGCGACGAAGACGGCTCGTATCGTGGACTCCGACCAGTATGTCCACAACGTGACGTCAACGAAGCAGAACCTCAACAGCGCGGCGCGGGGCACGGCCAACAGCGGTCTGCTGGTGCTCGCCGATGTGAACGCCACCAGCCGGTACTGGCACTTTTACGACCGGGCGCCCGTTGCCTCCTTCACGGCCACCCCCACTTCCGGCACCGCGCCGCTGGACGTGGCCTTCACCGATACCTCCACCGACTCGCCGACGTCGTGGTCCTGGGCCTTCGGCGACGGCGACACGTCCACCGCGCAGAACCCGGCCCACACCTACACAGCCGCCGGAACCTACACCGCGACCCTGACCGCCAGCAACGACACCGGCTCAAGTTCAACCACCTCGACCATCACGGTCAGCCCGGCACCGCCCCCCGTTGCCTCCTTCACGGCCACCCCCACTTCCGGCACCGCGCCCCTGGACGTGGCCTTCACCGATACCTCCACCGACTCGCCGACGTCGTGGTCCTGGGCCTTCGGCGACGGCGACACGTCCACCGCGCAGAACCCGGCCCACACCTACACCGCCGCCGGAACCTACGCCGCGACCCTGACCGCCACCAACGACACCGGCTCAAGTTCAACCACCTCGACCATCACGGTCAGCCCGGCACCGCCGCCCGTTGCCTCCTTCACGGCCACCCCCACTTCCGGCACCGCGCCCCTGGACGTGGCCTTCACCGATACCTCCACCGACTCGCCGACGTCGTGGTCCTGGGCCTTCGGCGACGGGGACACGTCCACCGCGCAGAACCCGGCCCACACCTACACAGCCGCCGGAACCTACACCGCGACCCTGACCGCCACCAACGACACCGGCTCAAGTTCAACCACCTCGACCATCACGGTCAGCCCGGCACCGCCCCCCGTTGCCTCCTTCACGGCCACCCCCACTTCCGGCACCGCGCCCCTGGACGTGGCCTTCACCGATACCTCCACCGACTCGCCGACGTCGTGGTCCTGGGCCTTCGGCGACGGCGACACGTCCACCGCGCAGAACCCGGCCCACACCTACACCGCCGCCGGAACCTACACCGCGACCCTGACCGCCACCAACGACACCGGCTCAAGTTCAACCACCTCGACCATCACGGTCAGCCCGGCACCGCCCCCCGGTGCGCCCACGTTGGACGCACCCTCCACCGTCAACATTGCCAACGTCGATGCCGTGCCCGTCTCCGGCACCGCCAGGGCCAGGCCCGCGGACACCGTGAGTGTCACAGCGTCCGACGGCGCGGGCAATGCCGTGAGCGGAACGGCCACGGCCAGCTCGACCGGAGCCTGGTCCCTTCCGACACTCAACCTGACGAGCCTCAACGACGGCACCGTGACCCTGACCGCAACCGCGACCGATACGGCGGGCAACGTCAGCCCGGCGACGACGGCAATGGTCCCCAAGGACACCGTGCCCCCCCGCCACGCCCACGTTGGACGCACCCTCCGTCGTCAACGTGGCCAACGTCGATGCCGTGCTCGTCTCCGGCATCGCCGAGGACGCGGGCACCGTGAGTGTCACAGCGTCCGACGGCACGGGCAATGCCGTAAGCGGAACGGCCACGGCCAGCCCGACCGGAGCCTGGTCCCTTCAGGCACTGAACCTCTCGAGCCTCAACGACGGCACCGTGACCCTGACTGCCACCGCGACCGATACGGCGGGCAACGTCAGCCCGGCGACGACGGCAACGGTCCCCAAGGACACCGTGCCCCCCCGCGGCGCCCACGCTGGACGCACCCTCCGTCGTCAACTTGGCCAACGTCGATGCCGTGCCCGTCTCCGGCATCGCCGGGGACGGGGGCACCGTGAGTGTCACAGCGTCCGACAGCGCGGGCAATGCCGTGAGCGGAACGGCCACGGCCAGCTCGACGGGGGCCTGGTCCCTTCCGACACTCAACCTCTCGAGCCTCAACGACGGCACGGTGACGCTGACCGCAACCGCAACCGCAACCGATACGGCGGGCAACGTCAGCCCGGCGACGACGGCAACGGTCCCCAAAGACACCGCGCCCCCCGCCGCGCCGACACTGACGGCCCCCGCCACAGTCACCGCCGCGACCGTCACGTCCGTGACGGTCAGCGGCAGCGCCGAGGCCGGAACGACCGTCACGCTCAACGTCACGGACGCCAACGCCGTTCACACCGTCACCGCGACCGCGACCGCGGACGGAACCGGGAATTGGTCCATAACGCCACTGAACCTGACGAGCCTGAGCGACGGCCAGCTCACATACACCGCAACCGCGACCGATACGGCGGGCAACGTCAGCCCCGCGACGACGGCAACGGCCCCCAAAGACACCGCGCCCCCCGCCGCGCCCACGCTGACGGCCCCCGCCACAGTCACCGCCGCGACCGTCACGTCCGTGACGGTCAGCGGCAGCGCGGAGGCCGGCGCAACCGTCACGCTCAACGTCACGGACGCCAACGCCGTTCACACCGTCACGGCGACCGCGACCGCAGACGGAACCGGGAATTGGTCCATAACGCCACTGAACCTGACGAGCCTGAGCGACGGTCAGCTCACATACACGGCCACCGCGAGGGACACGTCCGGCAACACGGGCGCGTCCGCAGCGCAGACCGGAACGAAGAAGACGACCTCAACGGCACCGCAGTTCACGAGCGTGCCGTCCCAGATCACGGGCGACACAGTGACGGCCGTGCCATTCGCGGGGACCTCCGATCCGGGGGCAGCCGTGGCGCTCACGGCCACCGATTCGGGGAATCACAGCCTAACGGCCACGGCAACCGCGAACGGCTCGGGAAACTGGTCCGCGACGATGAACCTCAGCACCCTCAACTCGGGACCGGTCACGTTCTCGGCCCAAGCCACCGACACCTACGGCAACATCAGCACGGTGACGACGGCGACGAGCCGCATCGGCCCGAGGGTCGTGTCCGTCACGCTCCAGAACGGCGGAACCGCCGGCAAAGCGGACACCAACGACAAGGTCGTGGTCGCGTTCAACGAGCCGATGAGCCCGGGCTCGTTCTGCAACACCTGGACGAGCACCACGGGGCCGTGGACCCAGAGTAGCAGCAGCGTCAGCGTGCTGATCAGCCGCAACACCTCGGCCCCCAACGACACCCTGACCCTCTCGACGGGTTGCACGACCAACAACTTCGGCACCGTCAACCTCGGCGCCCGCTACACCACCAGCACCGGCGGAAACCTCACCTTCAAGGGCACCAGCACCCTCCCACGGTCCTCCGTCTCGCTGAGCGCGGACGGCAAGACCCTCACGATCACCCTCGGAGCCTTCAAGAGCGGCACCCGGGCCACGGGCGTCATCGCCGGCACCCCCACCTACCAGGGGACAGCGAGCGGGCAATTGGGCATCGCGACGGACACGAGCGGAGTCCCGCTCGGACGCAATCCCTCCAGCTCCGGGACTGCGTCGCGCTTCTGATCCTCGCATTGCGCGGTTCGATGGTGCGGATGCAGGGGCGGCCAGCGTCCGGCGTTCCACCGGCACGAGACCTGAAGTAAAAGTTCCTCGACACCGTGAGGGCTGTTCCTGCGCCAAAGCTGGGAAGAACTTGCGGAGGCCTTGACGCGGGGTGGTCAGAATTGCCTCCATCGCCCTGCCTTTTTGCTGCAGGCTACGTGGTTTCGTTCGGCGAGCAATTTCGCGTCATCAATTTATGGGGGCAATAGATGAATGCACTTTTTCGACACAATGAAGCACGAGAGCCGGTCAACAATGAAGTTGGCCATGTGATCCGGACTTCACCGGGATCATGGATTTCCCGACGGCGAGTGGCTGCCGGGGCTCTGGCGGTCGCCGTGGTCATTTCAGCAACGGCCTGCGGCGGTCAATCGGCGGCCTCTATCAGTACTCCACTTGCCAGTGAGTCCGCATCCGCGACGGCAACGCCCACTCCAACCGCGCCGGCTTCTTCCGCCTGCCTCACCGAGAATGCGACTGAAAAGTACCTGCCGAAGATCTTCATCTGCACCAAGACCGACGCCGGAAAACTGCAGTGGATGGAGCAGTCGGAATCGAAGCGGGTAACGGACGCGCGAACGGCAGCGGCGGCGAAGGCCGCGGCTGAGAAGGCCGCCGCTGACAAAGCAGCGCAAGACGCTGCTGCAAAGGCAGCCGCAGAGCAGGCCGCTGCGGAGGCGGCCCGTCAGGAAGCTGCTGCCGCAGAAGCGGCCCGCCAGCAGCAAGCCGCTGCTGCAGCAGCAGCCGCCGCGGCAGCGGCAAAAGTCCCGGCGCCCGTGCGGCCTGCCGCCCCCGCAGCGCCGTCCGGATGCGACTCGAACTACGCGGGAGCGTGTGTGCCCATTGCATCTGACGTCGATTGCGCCGGAGGGAGCGCCAACGGTCCTGCGTATGTGCGAGGACCCGTCACGGTCGTTGGATCCGACATCTATGGTCTGGACCGCGACGGGGACGGTGTTGGGTGCGAAGGGTAACCAGCGAGGTTGCGGACAACTCGATGGTGGAATTGAAACGCGTCTACTGGGGCCGTAAGGCTTTGCGTTTGGCATACGCGGCCGTAATGATGTGGCTAGGAATCTCAGTTTTCCTGGCCCTAATGCCAAAGCCGAAAGTAGTTTCCGGGACTGGTCTTTCCGTGGCGACCGAGGTCCTGCGCGGAATGCTTGAAAGCGTTCTGGCTGCGGCTGCCCTGCCCGGCGCAATTCTTGTGGGCCTGGTCATCGTTGCTGCCGTCGTCCACAGCCAAGACGTCCGACGCCGGGACCCGGTAAGACGTTTCACGCGCCAGCAGCGCCGCGAAGGCATGGCCCGAGCTGCCAATCTGTGTGAAATGGAGGCAGGATTCCGGCGCCGTTGCTCCCGGCCCGCTGAGCACGGCGACCATTTCTACCCCTGGTCCAAGGGCGGATCCACCAGCCTGCAGAACTTCGTCGCCGCCTGCGCCAGGTGCAACCGGGCAAAGGGCGCCAGGATTCCTTCCCCGGGCCAACAGGAACGGATAGAACGACGACGGCGGGACAACGTTACGCCCAACGGTCCCCTTAGCGTCGGCGAGCGGCAGCCGCTTCGCTGACCGCCCCGCCGTTATTGCCGTTGCTTAGGCTCAGCTCAGCGCCCTAGGCCCAGAAAGACGGCAGGGGACTGTTCGACCGCAGTCATCGTCTTGGCGTCTATTTGCCCTAATCGCTGCCCAAGATTAGCGCGTCGAACGGTGGTCAGCTTGTCCACCATGATCTGGCTTTCGCACATGTGACGCGTCCGCTCTAATCAAAAGTACAACGGCCCTGACGACAGTCGCGGCTGCGTCCTTGAGCCCGTCGAAACCCGGCGGCTGGGCTGTCAATCCCCTGCCGGAGACAACGGCAGCCTCGAGCTTTAGAATGACTATTCACAAGTAGGCGCGCGCATCACGCCCCTGCTCCGTGATTGATCATGAATGGGATGGCTACTCATGAGCAACAGCGCACCTGAGTCCGGTCGCGACCCACGACCTGTCCCGCCGCGGAGGCCTGCCAACCCGCCCAGGATCGGAGCAGCGGAGGGAACTCCAACGCCCGCAAATGAACCCCTGGCCAGCCCCTCCGTTCAGTTGGCCGGCAGGGACGACGCGGTTGCGGTACCGCTCGACAACTATGGCGAGTTCATCGGCCGGTTGAAATCAGCGGCCGCCAAGCTCACTCCCCGTCGCGATGCCCTGAGCGCGGCCCTGGACGCCGCCGGACTCCTCTTGGACCAGAACAACGCAGGCGTCGAGTTTTGGGGTCAGCGACGCACTCGAGTCCGTCAGCTCCTCAACCTCCAAGCCGCAAAGCAGCAGGCCCGGACCTACCGGAGCCTCAGCGAACTCCATGAGGTTGCCCTGAAGATGGAGCAGATGTTCAGCAATCGCGCGCAGCGGCTCCAGCAGGTGTGCAGCGGGATCCGGGCGCGCCGGGACCACATCAACGCGGCGCTTGTTGAACTGGACAAGAGCACGGTCAAATTAGCGTCATCGAGAAGGATCGCCCAGGAGCGGGAGCATCTCAGCAAAATCGCCGCGGACCTGTCCGTCTCGGCCGACAATCTCAGCTTCGGCGTCCCCGACCCCGGCCTTCGTGACAGCCTCCGTGAGGCCCGGGAGGCCATTCTTCTTGCCGAGGCCCTGCTCGAGGTGAAAGGGAACTGATCATGAAGAACCCACATACTAAGCACCGGGTCGTCTGCAGTTTCACTGACAGGGAGTGGACTGGGAGGCCAGACGATGGAGCGGGTGCTTTATTCGGCAAGTTATCGGTTGTGGGACTCGCCCTGTGCTTCCTCCTGATGCTCCTGATTCCTGGCCTGAGGGACGTGTCCGCCGTGGTGTTGTTCGTGGCTATGTTTGCAACCACTTTCACGGCACTGAGCATCCTCGCCAGGAGTTCTCGAGAGCGGGCATTTCTCCAGGGGGTGACCGCGTCTGTGAACGAAGTACTCCACGAACTCTCCGTCGGCAGCGGTGCCCAACTCGGGGCTGACGATTTGCGCTTGCTGCTCGTCACTGGCAAAACCAGGCCGCTGTCAGTGAACGGGGTAGCTGGTCTGGAGCTCAAAGTCATTCGGAATACTTCACCGAAGCCCTCGAAGCATCCAAAACCCATCATGAAACCCATCACCACCACATACGTCGTGCTGGCAGCCACGCCGCCCGATTACGGAGTGGAAAGCTTCGACCGTCTGCTCGAGGCAGTCACCGCAGACCCTGGCGCTTCCCCTCGGAGCTGAGCCTCACCCACCCCTGCATCACGTCATATGAGCATTACAGGCCTCGACAGGCGAACGCCTTTGACATGATCCATGATGCGGCCGGCCCGGGTGAGCCTGCCCTTAACGCTTCCGCAAGACGCGGTACGCGACCCCCGAACAATGACTACCGGACAGCCTTGTCAGCGTTCACGCGGCCATATTTCCAGTACGTTCCGGTGCCAGAAATAGCATCCGCCGTCAATTCGACCTTGTCCCGGACCACCGCACTGGTAGCGCCAGTGTTCCTGCTCCACACAAGGGCGGCAGTGGCAGCGACGATCGGTGAGGACATCGAGGTGCCGTTGCCGACGTCGTAACCCCGTGACCGGTTGTACTGCCCCTCAAGGACGAACTTGTGGTTGGGGAACGTCGAGTAGACGTTGACTCCGGGCGCTGCGATGTCCACCCAGCTGGCGCCGTAGGTGGAGAACGATGCTTTGGCGTCAAAGTTGTCGGTAGCGGCCACGGCGATGACGTTGGGGTATGCGCCCGGGTAGATCTTGGTCTGGTTACCGCCGTTGCCTGCCGCGGCGACGAGAACCACGCCCCGGGCCCATGCGTTGTTGACGGCAGTTTCGAGGGTGCGTGACGCCCGCACTCCAAGGCTCATGTTGATCACCTTCGCGCCATTGCTGACCGCCCAGTTGATGCCGTTCGCAAGGCTTGAGCTGGATCCGATCCCGCTGTCGTTCAGCACCTTTCCGTCCAGAATGGTGCACCCCGGGCACGTCCCGGCCACCCCCACGGTGTCGTGGCTGGCGGCGACGATGCCGGCCACGTGGGTGCCGTGGCCGTAGTTGTCGTCCCCGGTTTCCCCGTTGGTGAAGTTGGCCCGCGCAACAACTTTCGTGTTGATGTCGGGGTTGTCGTTTGCCACGCCTGAGTCGAGCACGGCAACTTTGATGCCAGTCCCCGGCGTGGTGCTCCACGCTTCCACGGCGTCCACATCGGCGTCCGGCTTCCCCGCGGCGATGGTCAGCGTGCCGGCAGTGTTCGTGAAGGACTGGCCAACATTGTGCAGTGCGTACTGGCGCTGGAAATACTGGTCATCCGTAGCAGGAGTAACCACCTCGTCCGGCTCGGCGTACTCAACGGCGGGGTTCCGGCTGAGCGCCTCGATGAGCTTCAGTTCCTTGCCCTCGGGAACCCTGATCAGGTGGGCGCCGGTGCTGCCGATTCCGGGGCCCTCAGTGAGACCGTGACCGCGCAGCACACCCTCGGCCGCGCCGGTGTCGCGGAACTTGACCAGGATCTGCCCCGTAATCTGGGACGGCTCCGCTGCGGCAGCGCCCGGGGCCGCCAGGGTGATTCCGCCAAACGCCATGACCATTGCTGCAAGACCAACTACCACTGACTTTTTCATCCAGCCATTTTGCGCCTCATTCCCCCGGCGAGATAGTGCCTTCCGCACGATAGGGGGCGGCCGACGGCGGGACGCGCCACCGGGCCCGGCGGCCGCGGGCTCTGCGAGCGTCGTCCCATGTACAGCGGGTCATGCGGAACCTACAATGAGCCATGCCCATGACCGGCCGAGCTGTCTCTGGTGCAGTGCTGCTCGTCCTTGAGGCAGTTCTGGCACTGCTGGCTGTGCTGGTCCATAGCGGTTTCATGGCGGTGTACGGCCGTGTTGCCGATACCGCGTTCGAAGGACTCACCTGGGCGTTGACGGCAGGTCCTTCCGGAATGGCGCTCGGTCTGGTCGCGGTGGTTGCCGTGGTCGGTTTGGTCCTCTCGCCACGACTGTGGATGCGACTGACGGCCGTGGCCATCCCGGTCCTCATGCTGCTCGTGATGCTCGCTGTCACCCCCTTGGCCCTGGGGCAGAAGATCGGCAAGTACGACTCCTCTCCTCAGTGCGTGATCGAGGGTACGGATGAGCCCATGGCCAGTGCAGACCGACTGTCCCAGCGGGCGTTCGACTCCATCGAACACATTGGCCTTTACAGCGGTGGCGGCATGAGTGGTGTGGGCGGCTGTAGCCGCGGGTTTGCGATCTCAGGAGACGTCGATGTGTTGCAGCACTATCGTTCAGCGCTGCCGAAGGCGGGCTGGGAAGTGGTTGAGGATGACGGGCGCCACCTGCGGGCCCACCATGAGGGCCTTGCGTTCGAGGTGATGCCCTGCCCTGGAGGCGGTATCGTCTGGGCCGGAAGCCACGACGAGCCCGCATTCGGACAAGGGACGCCTGGGCTGGCGGGCACTGAAATTTGTCCACACGACCTGTGAAACGCAGCACCGATGCCGCCCGCGCCACCCTGTCGATCGATTCCAAGAGCCCGGCCTACCTGAGCATCAGCGTCCCGGTGGACTCGGTGGTTGAGCCTGTCGAAACCCCGTCCGAGGCTCACCTTTCAGTGTGTGCCGTTTCCCTGTCGCTTCCGCCCCGGGGACGCCTTGCCACACGGTGTGGCCGGCCGCTGCGCAGGTGGCCACCGAGGAAGCCGCTGGCCAGCAGCAGCACTGCTCCGGCCCGTGACAGGCCGATGCCGAGCTCGTGGCGGCCGCGTTCACGGGCGGCCCAGGAGGCGAGGTATACAAGGGTGGCCGCGGCACTGATGGTGGCGTGGACGATGCCTACGCGTTTCGTGCCGTGGTCCTTCATGGACCACTGCGCCCAGCCGGAGACAGCGGTGGGAACTGCTGCCACGACGCCCAGGGCCACCAGCCGTTTCGCCGCGAGCCGGGAGCTGTCGTCCTTGTAGAAATCGAGGAATATCGCCGACCACCAGGCGCCAAAAGGACCGTCGGTCAGGATGCCATGCAGGGGGATGCCGGTGGCATCTCCGCGAAAGAAACCCCGCATTCCCGGACGGGCCGTAAGGCGGGCGGCATAGGGTTCAATTATTTTGACGACAGGTCCCAGGGGCTTTGCCCCTTCAAGCAAGCCAAGGAACTGTGCATAGCGGCCGCTGCCGCCGGTATTGGCATGCAAGGACCGGCCGGTCGACTGTGAATCACCAGGTGCGCTGGGTGTTGAGTGCATGCAGCACAAAATACTCTTGGGGCGTCCTCATTGCACCGCCTTTTTAGGAACGCGGACGACGGCGGGCGCGTGCCCGCCGTCGTCCGCGCACTTTCCCGAGGGGGTTATTGTGACGGCCTCGAACCAGTAGTCCCTTCCGGCAGTCCAGACGAGATGGATTAAGCCTGCCGGAATCAACCATCAGGGGTGGAGATTCAGAGATTAGGAGGGACGTTGAGGCGAACGTCAGCGGCCTGGACTTCATCGAGCACCCACCGCTGGTACTTGGTGTGGTCCAGGTATTTCCTGCGTAGATAATCCCGGACGACCTTCCCCGGTCGTTGCTCGTTGGTATAACCGAGTTCTCGAGCGAGTTGGGCAGGTTCGTAGGTAGTCACGAATCTGAGTGTAGGCCGTGGCGTGACCACGCCTGGCGACCACCTATCGGGCCGCGCCTTCTACGGAACTCCGGCCGCCGATTCCGCCGCTGCCAAGGTCTGCGAAAACCTGTCCACTGCCAGCCTGTAGTCGGCCGCATTACCTGTGGTTCTCTCGTGATCGGCGGTGTGCATAGCCCTAATCATGGTCGCGGTCGAGGGTAATGAGACATCAGACATGGCGGGGAAATCGAACTGCAACCGAGGGTCCATCTCGTATGTAAGCCATCGCCGTTTGAGCAGATCGTGACGGTCGGCGGTCCTTTTGTATTCCTTGACATCCTCGAGGGACAGGTGCGCCAATAAACCTGCGTCAGCGCCTGCAGCCAGGGACACCGTCCGGACTGTCTCAGTTTGGCGGCCAAGAGCTTCTTCGGTCCCCAGGGCCAAAGGGGTAACGCTCTTGTCGGTGAACTGGACGTTGTACTGGTAGGCCCGAATCTCCGCTGGCGTCATATTGTCCAGATCGCTGGGAGATTTCCTGGCGACCTCTCTGGACCCGTATCGGCTCGCTACGCTGCTGCGAGGGACCGGGTAGAGGTACTTTCCGACGACAAACCCGATGGCGACGGCAATCCAGAACGCCCACGTAGGAAAATCCAACATTGACGCCGCGACTGCTGCACCCACAGTGCATGCGGCATGGCCACCTGAAAAGATGATCTTGGTGCGGCCGAGCCGGTAAACACGGCGGGGACGATCCAGTTGCTTCTCGTGGAATGATTTGAGCCTGACAGCCCAGTCACTGGCGTTGCTCACCAGTCACGCTCCTTATTCATTATGACGACGACACCGGCGACGAACTGTTGCTCCGCGGCCTGGGCCGCGGTCAACCCAAACACCGGTATAGGACTTGACCGGGTACGGCCGCTCCTCCGCAACGATACCTTTGACGAGGCCCCCGGCACCCAAGGCCGCAACGCTCGTTAGCACGTAGCGGCGCCGCGGGTCGCTAAGGACCTTCCTCACTCCGCTTGCGTGTGAGGAGACTTGGGACTTGGTTCCGGACGGACGCCGGGTGGAGTCCGTTATTCGGAACCGTAGATATTCCTCAAGCCGAGCCCTAAAGCCGTTAGATGGTCCGCACCCGCCGTGCGGCCGTCAACATGGCTGCCCTGCAGAACGATGCGGGGCCGCGCGGCGCTTCGCACCCCACGGGTCAGTAGAAGTCGGCTGGCGTAGGGGGGCGTTTGAGGACCCTGCTTAGCGGTTTGTCTCCGGGATAGGGCAGGCCGAGGGCAAGGCAAAAGAAGGCAGCCTTCAGGTCGGCGTTGCGGAAGTGGCTGACGACAGCCTTGTGAGTCTCGGCTCCGATTCGGGGGTGTCGCTTTATGTCGTCTACCGCACACTTCAAGTAGTTTTCGGCCCGTGAGAGCCTGTCTTTGTTCTCCCCGTATGTTTCATGCAGGGCCAGCCTCGCGTCGTTGGCGCCGTAGTTGGCTTGCGCCTTGCGGACGCGGTGGGTGACGGATTTGATGTAGTCCGCCACAAGGGCGTCCTCGCCTCCTGTGCCGAGCCCTGGCGGGACTGGCGCGAAGGGGTTGTCGGGAAGCCTAAGGATGCACCGCCCGGCGCCCTCGTCGAACCGATCGACGCGTATCCGGTCGGAGTAGGCCCGCAGGTGTCGGCCATCGGCCACGGCGAAGTTGCTCTGTGCCATCCAGCGGGCCACATAGACCGGCTTGGCCGTCGCGTAGTGCCTAGTACTGGAGGCGGGGATAATCTCGGCCGGATGCCCCGAATACGGCAGGATCCAGCGGTCGAATGTCCTCGCTGCGAATCTGGCCTCGTGCGGGAGCGTGTCCGTGGCCCCGAGAAGGCCTGCCCCGATGGCGGCCGCACCAAAGATCTCGACGTGGTCGCCGGGCGGGATCGCTGCCAGGACATGCCGCGCGTCCTCGTCGCTGACAGGCAGGGAGAGCCGCCCCTCCAGATAGTCGGCCCACGCCCACATGGTGCGTGGGTCGCGTGCGAGAAGCTCCCCTGGCTCGGCTTGCGCCGTGTGGTCCGTGTCTGGGGGGACGCGCTTGGGGGCCTCCGGACTCACGCCAACGCCCTCAGCTGGCTGGTCTGATCCGGAATCAAGAAGGCTGGCCCACTCGTAGTTGACGCCGACCGACCGCCCGCGCGCGAAGTGGGTGTTGGCGATTTCACTGAGTTCGCGGCTGCTCTTTTCTGGGTGGGTCAGCCGGATCCACTCGTAGTCCCATTCCTGCATGTCTCGTATGTGGCGGACTTGTCTGGTGGCGCGCATCTGGTCCGCGAGATCTTCACTGGCGAGGGCCGGGCTGCGCGGGGCCATGACCGGTGGGGGCTCGACTGGACGGGCCGGCTTGGGCGAGCGCGCCATGACCGGAAGGGTCGGGGTCCTGGCGAAGTGGACGATTGCCACGGTCAGCCCAACCACACCGAGAACGATCAGGAGAACCCACCAGTACTTGATGAGGACCCCGATCGCGGCGAGAGCGAGGAAGATGCCGAAGGGGCCAAGCCCACCGGCACCAGCGCTACGTGAGCGACGACGTTTACGTGCCATGCTGCATGATCCCACCTGGCGCCGACAATCTGTAGGGGCAAGAGTGCTCGCCGAAGGCCAGCGAGGTTGATTTCACGACTCGACTTGGCGGGACCAGTGTGGAGACTACAGGGATCAGTACTCTGATCGAGTCCGACTGCCGCGCGATGGTCTGCGGCGAGCATCCGGAGACAAGAGCTCATCGCCCGGTGCGTCTACGTCCTGGCGGACTCGTCAAGCTCGGCCTCCGGCATATCCACGCCTGGGCGCGGCTCGCGCGGCCGTGGACACTGGTGACGGACGACGCCCCCCCCAACCAGGTGCAGAAGTTCCGGGACGCAGGGGTTGATGTGGGCGCCGCCCTACCCGGCGGTCGAGCCTGTCGACGTAGAACCTGCTAGTTGCGCCTGTCAAGAGCGAGACTGTCGAACCAAGCTCCACTGGCTGTACGATCTACTTTCCCGCTGAAGCAGTCTCTGATACCCGAAAGCGCCTGCTGGGGGATAAGACACCTTGCACGGCAATGGGCCAAGGCAGCCCAGAGGCAGGCAGGAAGTCTCCGCCCGCCTCTGTCAGCGTTTTCACCCGATTTTTGTCCAGATGCCGCAACGAGATGATTCAAATCCTTCGCCAGGGTAGACCGTCACCGTGACGCCGTTGGGTGCGAAGCCGACGAAGTCGTTAGCGATGATGTCACCGCCGCCGGTATTCCGGGACCAGTAGCAGTCCTTGGTGCCTGGCTTTGTTTTCCAGGTACCGGGCTCCATTGTTTGACCGACGACTTTGTCGCCATCGCCCATCTTGGTCGCGGTTACTGTCTCTTGGAGGAGAGCCGCGTGCGGAGCGTCCGGGCAAACAGTGAGAGCGGCTTCCGCCTCGGCTTTCCGCGCGGGAGTCGATTCCTGATCAGCGTAAGTGGTGTCGACTTTGGCGCAAAGGTTCATGATGTTGCCGACCGTGTAACCAGGGCCGCTGACGTTTGCTCCCTTTGACGCGACGAAGTCGACGAGCTTCTGTTCACTTGGAAGGAGTGTGGGCTTATCGCTTGGGTGAGAGCCGCCGATTTTCACTGAGCAGGTGCTGCCCCACGTGTAGTCAGGGCTGGCCCAAACCTCCTTGTAGGACTTGTAGGTGGGTTGCGTGCTGCTGTAGCTGCCGCAGGTGAAGGTGTAGCGCGTGGCGATCTTCGCTTCCTCGGCGGCAACCTTGGCCGCTTCAGCCTTGACCTTTCCGGCAGCTATGAACTCGGCCTCCGTCATATTCACCATGATGTGGACGTAGCCGTCCTTGGACGTCTTGCCAGCGGCCGGGTTCGTGGAGACAGCCATGACGGATGCGTCCGGCACGATGTTCGTTGTCCAGTTTTTGCCGTCTTTGCCGACGAGGCGGGCGTAGTAGTCGCTCTTGTTCAGCAAGGCCCTGGCTTCGATGTACGTTTTGCCCACGACGTCGGGGACCGGCTTTGCGGTTGCTTTCGGGGAGGCGGAAGCGGAGACCGAAGGTGATGCGGTGTCGCTGGCCTGCTCCCCTGCCCCACATGCGGTGAGGGCCATAAGAATGGTGGCTGCCAAAACGGCAGAGAATTGAAGCTTCATTTCCCGAATTTTCCTTTTGGGGTGCTTCATCTGGTTCAGAGAACCCAGAGTTTGAACCAAATGAATGTGTCACAATTATTGACTGAACTTCAGCGTGAAATACCATGCGTCGAGACAATTCTGGCCTGGGGGGCCGACCCATAAATGCGGACCGGCGGTAACGGTCGGTTTTCGCCCTCTTTAGGTTACGCTCAGGCCGCTGTTGAGATGGTAGTGCCCGCTGAAGCTGAAAATGTCCCTGCTATCTTGCTGTGTTCCGTCCAGGCTCCTAGTGTGCCCATCTGGCTGACAGAAACACGCCATCGTCGGCTGGGGCGCGTCCGTGATCTTGCCTGGGAGAAACATCCTGCTAGACGCCGGCTCCGCCGAGGGGTGCTCCGGCCCACGAACTACGCGGCGTCGAGAAGCTGTCCGTGACCACGCAGGCATCAACACCATGCAGGAACTGGCCGAGTCTGAGGAATCGACGTGGTCTGCCTGGGCGGCCGGCTGCGGAGCTCGAGCCGATGCTTCATCGAACCTCTGGCCGAAGCCGCCCTAGAGCGGATGAGCTTTTAGCGAAGCGGATTATTCTCAGCTGAAGTAAAACGGCCCAAGTCCGTGCCTGCATAAAGGCACGGACATGGACCGCCCAGACTAGAAGTGTTTGATCAGAGAACTTCGCAAGCCTTCAGCTCGACGCCGAGGTCCCCGCCATCCTGGAACGTGCCCCGGACCGTGATCGCGCTTTCGGGCACAATCGTGGCTGCCTTCGCCGCCGCTATGTCACTGCAGTTGACATGCAGGAAGCTGAACTGGTCGCCGTTGTCGAGCCTCACGATGTACTGGTCCTTATCAAGCAACTCAGTGTCAACCTTGTCGACGCTGCCGGTCACCTGCAGAACTTTTCCCTTGTACTTCGCGTCGGCAGCGGCCTCGTTGCCCTTGAAGTCCGCGAGTAGCTGTGCGGCATCAACTGACACTACCTCGGGAGCCGCCGCCTTTGCCGGGGCCTCTGTTGCTGCTGGCGCTGGCGCCGCACCTGGTGCCGCTGCCGACGCGTCCGCTGCAGGAGCGACTGTAGCTGAAGAATTATCCTTCTTGCCGCCGTTTGCAATCGACGAAATGATCATAATCAATACAAGGGCAAGCGGGAGTATGAAACGCTTCTTCTTGAACCAGGGGCGAGATGCCTTGCGGTATGCCTTATCGGCTGCCGCTTGGGCTTTGCCGTCACGCTTAGCCTCCGGCAATGTTGTGTTCTCAGTCATTGCAGATCCTGTCTAACTCGTTGGTTAACTTCTCTGGGTGGCTTGTCTGCCTACGGAATTGCTGAGATAAAGCCTGCATCAGAGATGACAGATTCGGCCCCCGAACAAACTATAGCCACGAAAAACTCCAAGCTGAGTATTTGCTGAGACATGACTGTATGGCGTCTGGCAGTTTGCTATTGGACGACGCCGTCACCGCCTCCGGAAATTCCGCACGGATGTGGTTCTCGGAACAGATACAAACCGCGTTACACGGTCACTGCCGGCAAGGACGCCGCCGGTGAGGAGGACACTGTTTGGACTACGGGCTGAGGTTTTCGGACCCGGCGAAGTACTCGCGCGCCCTGCGCCGCGACCACGAACTGGTCATCTCCGGTGTCCCGCGCCCGGAGATCCCCAACGACCTGGCGGATTCGTGGCGCCGCTCCATGGCCCTGGGCATCAGCCCGGACCAGCACAGCCCGCGGCACCTGCACGACGCCGCTGACGTCCTGGAGCTGCGGCGGGAGCACCGGCTGCACCAGGTCATGCCGGCGCTCAACGACCTGCTGGCCGACGACTCCAGTTCCGGCCGGCACCTGCTGGTGCTCACCGACGCCCGCGGCGAGATCCTATGGCGGGTGGGCAGCCCGGAGGTGCTGCGGCGCGCGGACCGGCTGGAGTTCTCCGAAGGGGCCGACTGGTCCGAGGCCGGCATCGGCACCAACGCCATCAGCGAGGCGCTGGTCACGGGCCGGCCGGTCCAGCTGTTCTCCGCCGAGCACCTGGTCCGCACCCACCATGAGTGGGCCTGCACGGCGGCGCCCATCACGGACCCGGCCACGGGACGGCTGCTGGGCGTGCTCGACGTCTCCGGACCGCTGGACACCATCAGCGCGGACACGCTGCGGATGGTGCGGTGCGCGGTCCGCCTGGCGGAGTCCCTGTTGGGAACGCCCGACGGCGGGACGTCCGTGAGTGCCTCAGCTCCCGTTCGCGCGTCCCGGCCATCCGTCCGCCGGCCGGTCTCTGCCGTCGAGTCACTGGAACTCCTCGGGGACAAACCTGCCGCGGTGTTCCGGGACGGCAGCCGGGTGCCGCTGACGCTGCGCCGGGCGGAAATTCTCGCGCTGCTGGATTCACGTGCCCAGGGCTGGACCGCCGAGGAACTCGCCTATGAGCTCTACGGCGACACAGGCACTACGGCGGCCATCCGCACGGAGATGTTCCGTGTCCGGTCCATGGTGGGCGATGCTGTGGAGTCGAACCCATACCGTTTCGTCGCAGGCCTGACCGGACGGTCTGATTCGGTGCGGGTGCTGCGGTTGCTGCGCGAGGGGCTCGTGGCCGAGGCACTCAAGGCATACTGCGCTCCCCTACTCAGCCGCTCGGGGGCCCTGGCCGTGCAGCTGCTCCGAGATCAGCTGGATCTGGCTGTGGGGTCGGCCGTGCGTTCCAGCGGCAACGCCGGGCTTCTGGTCCGGTGGCTGTCGACGGATATGGGCGCCGCGGATTTCGAGGCGGTCGAAGCGCTGGGACGGCTGGTGGGACGCGGGGACGCGCGGTATCTGGCGTTCCGGGCGTGCTTCGGAGATTGAGGTGATCTAAACACGGCAGAAGAGGCATATCTGCATTTGGGATATCAGAAGATGACATCGGACATAACTACGGGCCCTCGAAGTTGGGGAGCGTTCGGATGAACTACCCCTCACGTCGGCAGGTCAGCTCTGGCAAACGACGGAAATCAACGCCCGCCACTGGATGCGTGCGATGGGTCTTCCCGACGCTCACTTACCCAGGCGGGCGCCAATTCTGGAATCGCCAAGTGAAATACGAGGCCCCTGATGTGGCGGCCATATTTGCAGAACCTGGTCGGAGCGCGGCAAAGACTTTGGGGTGCGTAAGCCGCAAACAGATTTCCCGTCTCGGCGCGCTGGATCCTTAAGCGCAACGGGCGAGTTTTCGGGCGTGTTCCGATCGTGCCTGCGGTGCCACGGCTACGGTCGCCCACACGGCTGCGTCGCCGCGGCAGCCCACCATGGGGCCTTCGAGCAGAAATATACCATCGCGCTTCCTACGTGGAATCTCGGCCCACCTACGCGAAATAATGGACGCTCATCGATGGAAATCGACGAGGCCTACGTGATATTCTTGTGAATGTCAACTTGAGCTAAGGAGGCGGCAACAAATGGAATTGCAGCTCAAGGGGATCGGCTACAAGCAGGGCGACCGGCAGATGATCGCTACCGCGATGGACCCGATCTCACTCGTAAAGACGGTGACACCACCCGACGTATGGAATCCCGTAGGCGAGCAGCCACACGGGAACCGCCCCGTGGATAGACCGCACCGGCGCCGCATCGCTGACTACCTCGAAACGGTGGAGGACTTCGTCGGAGTCGTCCTTTACGCGAAGCCGGAGGAAGCCCGCTTCGAACCCGAAATCGACCATGGCGGTCCAGGGCGCGGCGGCACACTCTACCTTGCATACGGTGCGCAACTAGACGTCGGTGACGGCCAGCATCGCATTGCCGCGTACTCCGATGTCATGGCCGAGCACCCCGAAGAAGACGATCCCGTCCGTCGGCGTCTTCGCCGCAGCGGACAACCCGTGATCATCGTCATCGACGACAACCCGCTACACCGGGCGCAGGACTTCACCGACTTGCAGCGCAACACGAAGCCGCAGACGCGCAGTCTCGCAATGAGCATGGACCGACGTCAGATCGTCAATGTCGTGCTGATTAGCACCGTACAGAACCCTGAACTGCGGATCTTCGGAGAAGGTGCAAGCCGCGTCGAGTTCCTGTCCGACTCACCGGGCAAATTCAGTGCCAAGCTCTTCTCTTTCAAGACGATCCGGTACATGACCGGCACCATGCTCATCGGTACTTCCCAGCGGACGACGGGCGGCTGGGACAAGGCCGTTGACCGAATGGTTGAGCATGACCAGCACGGTGCTCGAGAGCTGATTGAGGCTTTCTGGAAGGGCGTTGGCGCGCTTCCAGACGTCGCGGCAGTGACCGAGGGAATACGCACTGCGGCAGACCTGCGGGAGAAGACTTATCTGGGCAGCGCTGGGATCCTTTACGCTTTGGCCTTCGCTGTCTACAAGGCGCGCGAGGCCGGCCAGCCCGTCGACCGGGCACTTGAATCGATGAAGGCTCTCGACTTCGGGCGAGCACAACCGACGGAAGAGCGCTCTCTTACTCCGAGAGACACGATCTTCGCGGGGAATCTCGTTGACCCAAGAACGGGAAAGGTTGGTTCAGGTCGGCCGGCTTGGGAAGCTGCAGCCGAGGCCATCTTCTCGAACATAACGCCCGAGCACCAAACAACGAACTGAGGCCGGCGAAGGAACTCTCGGTCCAGCCTAACTGGTGCTTATGCCGCTGCCGGCGGTGGTCACCTCTTCGCATGAGTGGCCATTGCCTTCAACAACTTCGCCGCCGAGTCCAAGGAGACGCCACCCCGGCGATCACAGCCCAAGTAGTGGCTGGCCCTGAACGACACGACGACGGCATTCCTGTGACCGTTGGATGATGATGCACCTATGGTGCCAGGCGAAAAATTGCCGCGAGGATTCCTTCGCCAGGCCAACAGTGACGGATGGAACGACGATTGGGAGTCTACGTCGCATCCGACGGTTCCGTCAGCGTTGGCGGGCGGCAGTGTTCCCCTGACATTCCCAGCGTATTTTGTCCAGCAAGCGTCTGCCCAGGGACTAGTCCCGCCACCGAGCCTTCCTATAGTTCAATCCTGGTCGAACGCGCCAGGAGTAATCAGGCTCTAGCTAGAGAACGACTCTCAATGCCGGTCGCTCAACGACATTCCCGAGCACTTGGCGCACCCGCTCGGGAGCCCACTGAAGCTCATTCGACAAGTCAACAATTGAAAACCCATACTTTTCAGCAACTTTCATTGCGTCCTTCAGAAGCATTGGCATTTCCCCTGGATAGTCCAATACAGACGCTTCCTGGCGAATGCCAGTGCGCAACTTTTGATACGCGCGACGAACGGAGACGTCAGAGGCCCCTTTCAGCTCTTGCATCCGATATACAAGAGCCTCGGGCGAAACGCCCCACTGCTGGCTGATCCTACTGAGCTTCGGGAGATTCATAGTACTCGGCAGGAGTGGCTCAATCTCGGTTCGAGGCATCAGAAACTCGGCAGCAAATGCGTCGGCTTCCCTTTCTTGAAGGGGATCCCCTACTGCAACATCCCGATGAAGGATCAGGTGTCCGATTTCATGGGCACAGGTGAAGCGATACCTGTAGACGGATTTGGCCTTCTCCGGTGTCACCACGACTATCGGGCGCTCCAGTGCTGACGTTGAAAACGCGTCGACCCGTGCGGCCGCATCTGGTTCACCGACCATAGCCAGGAACGAGACCACTATTCCGTTTCGTTCCATGAGCTCCACAAGGTTGGCCACAGGCCCTTCAGGCAATTCCCAGTAGGCGCGAAGAGCCCTTGCCGCTTCTACCGGAGTCATAGTGTCATGAAGGCCATCAAGATTCGGAACATTAGCCTCCGGCAATTCAACTCGCTTCTCAAGGGCGAACGTGAGCTCCCAAACCTGTTCTACAAACGTTGTCGCCTTAAGCCGTTCATAGGACCGAGTTGAGCGAAGGCTCCGGAAATGCGCCTGCGACACATCCACCTTGCCGATAGGCCGCCCTGTTGCGAAGAAGGCCACGGGCTGGTTCAACTCGTCGGCCATCAGACGAATCATTTCCGGGCGTGGAGTTACCCCCGCTTCGTATTGCCCGATGGCTGCGCCTGTGACACCGACGGCATCCCCTAAGGCATGTTTGGTAACTCCCGCTAGTTGACGGGCCTGGGTCAAGCGTGCCGGATCGAACGAATTTCGCACGGCACGCGTTGACATGAGCTCCTCGGACGAGAACAGAGTGAGCTGGCGTGTATTCAGCTTCTTAACCACTTACTCGCTTGGGCAACAAACCGAAGTCGCGCCGGGGTTGGCCATCGAAGCGCTTCGACTCAGAAGACTCAGTCATCTCCGCGGTGTCGGCAGCATGCAGCATCTGGACGTTCTCCAAGAGGAGAGTCCCGTCATCATTAAGCTTGGCATCTGCCCAAACCGCATGGTGCAGCGCTTTGGAGCTACTTGCATACGCGACGACAACGACGCGGTGGTGCTCACGGGGCTCGGAGTCGACCAGGACCCTCAAGGATTCCACGAGCTGAAGTTCTTCTTCACTGAGCGACGCCCGGGCACCATCCCCCAAATCGAGCATCCCCTGCGTCGCCCCGACCGGGATGGTAAACGTGCCAACGCGAGAATCCGAGGTGGCGTACTTCTTCATCAACAAGTCCGTAGCCGACGACTTTGAGTAGCGCCACTGAACGAGCGCCGTTCCATTGATCACGAGTACCTTTGGCTTACCCTTGCCGGGACTCTTGTATTCAACGTCCTCTTTGCCTGCCAAAGCTTCATAAAGCCGTTCCTGTACGGTATAACTCACCGTCCCATAGGCTCTTTTGTTCGAAGAACGAATCATCGACTGAGCGTCGGCGTGCTCATCATGACAACTAATCAGCGCTTCAGTGAGTAGGGTGGGAAGCGATTTTCCAATTACCCCGAACCGCTGAAATGCCCACGCGATATCGACTACAAGTTCCACATGGTCTCCTATAGATAAGTACAAGAACCATACCCTGGCACTTTAGAAAAGTCTACAAACTGCACAGTTTCGGGCTGGGCGCAGGACCTTCGCCAAAGAATCCACGCAACGACAGCAGTGGGTTCGCCTGTTCAAGCGCTCCTGAACGACTCGTAAGCAGACTCCAGCAACTGTCGTCGGGGATACTCCCGCCGGTTTTGAGGTAGCTCCATTAGTCGCTGCCCGTGCCTTGCCTGGATGCCGTGCTTCAGCATCGGGCCATCAATCTCCGCCAAAATATCTTCGCGAACCTCGACCACGAAATCAGGACGAATTCCCAGGATATGGGCGTCAAAAGCGGCATGATGTATTTTGCACAATGCCATTCCGTTGACGACAGAAGCAATGCCAAGTTCCGAGCTGTCGGGCACAATGTGGGCGGCATCAAGTAACTCCTTGTGCGCCAGTGAACATACGGCGCATCTGCTTCTGTACGCCCGCAGCACAGTTGATCGAAATACCGGTTGATGCAGCCGTCGTTTAGTCTCCACCATGAGGTACCGACGTAGAGGCTCCTCCAACGGACTTCCTTCGCTCACCAAACCCCTGCCCACATTCGGGTCAATGACGAATTGCTTGAGCTCAGGCTCTTCCCAAAGTAGGTATACCGGAAAAACTGGTTGGAAAACCGCTGGGCCCATGCCGACGCCGAAGAACCAAATGAGAGGCAGCTTCTGCTCCATTGCAGAACGAAGAGCCCTGTTATCAGGGTGCTCGGGGTCATCGCCTCTCCAGGCGTAACGAAGGAGTCCATCTGGCCCAACATTGTCGTTGTAAGGGCGTTCCTTGCCGGGAGCTCTGTAGACCGTCTGGATGGAGAGAGCGGCGGAGAGGTCGCGTGGCTTCCAAATGCCGGTCTGCGTGGCCTGCAACCGTCTTGAATCACCATCGAGAGCGAAATCCTGGATGTCTTCCCTTGTGAGCCAATCTTGACCGTCGTTTGTACGAACCGTGAGCCACGCCATCGCTTCTCGCCGCAGCCTTGAATCAAAACTGTCCGTGCCGGTTTCCCCAATTTCGACCATCTGCCCAGGATAGCTGTATGAACGCACCCAGCTGTCGGCGACGCGTGCAGTCCGGGTCGCCGACGCCAGCCACACTCTAGCTCGTACGCGGCGCCATCCACCCTGGGCCGGCAGGCGTCACGACAACCCCCAGATCGGATATGGATGTCACGCTCGACACGATCCTTTAGGGACCGCGTCACGCCACAATTGGTGTTCGCCTGATGCGCGCCCACCCGGTGACGATCGCGCCCGAAGCGTGGACGGGCTTTTTGTTTCGCACGACCTCAGCAGGCTTGGCACAAGCGTCTAGTCTCATAGTCGAGCGGAAAGCACTCAAACATTTAGCGAGAGCGGATTCTCAATGCTGGGCCACGCGCTGGATGAGGGTCTATAAACCGCCCCAATTCCGCGATGATTTCCTAGACCCGTTGAAGAATCACATTCACGCCGCAGCCGTTTCAAATTGGCGATCCCGTGGTGCCGGGGAAACAATCTCCTGACCGGGAATAGGGCTTGGTGGATTGCTAGGCGCCGTAACTTCTCAAGCACTGTGGGCGACAGGAGCCTAACTACCGCAGTGTGACCGTTCGCGGTTTCCTGGTCATAAGTCTTCACAACGATCCATGCGACCGTGCGGGGATCCGCATACGCCTGACTGCGCTCGGGCCCAGCCCTTGATTAGGAATATATCCGAGTAGACGAATTCCCAGAAGGCACCGTAGTTACCCGCCCACATTTGGCTGCGGTACCAAGTTTGTATTAGCCAGCCCCGTTGAGGAACCGATCAACCCGTCCGCCTTACGCCCGTTCAGCCTGGCGGATACGACGGCTGCTTAGAGGGCATCCAACCCCGGCCACCACTCACGCCCCTCCCACTCCGAGACTAGTTGGGTCTGGCAAGGCACGGAATCTTGGGTGGCGGATGACCCGAAGAACTTCACGTGCAATCCAGCGCTTGGCTTCCTTGCCATCTCGTTCTGACTGTCAAGGATGGCGGCAAAAGTCGTGGCTGCATAGACCATGCCCACCATTAGAAGGGCGGTTCTAGAAAAGAACAGAAGCCTCTCGCCGCAAGAGACAATCATCCGGAAATATCATTGCGACTTCGCCCAGTTCCCTGAGGAATAAAATGGCGCAGGTATTCCCGGAGTGCTTTGTCATGCACGTAAACGTAAGTCCCATGCATGCCTCTCGTCATGAGTACGGCATATATATTTGTGATGTATCTGAGCAAGTCACTGTCGGTGTACACGAGCCCAAGTTTGGGGTTGTTTTCTTTGCCTTTTTTATCGAAGTAGCTAGCTCGATCGACAGCGATAGCTTGAGCCTCCAGATCAAAGCGGAGATCAGGTCCGATAATGACACCTGCATAATTTAGATCGTATCCCTGGACTGTATGTATAGAGCCAACCTCATCTATTGAATTCTTTGAGTTGATCCAGTCAGTTTGGGTTTGGTTCCAGCGAAGACGATGTCCATCAATCTCGATGTCAAAAGCATTAGGATCGGTCTTTGTTTTCCAGGGCCACGCGAAGCCTGCGACAAGTCGCGCAAGTTGTACCTCTGACTCTCGCCTACGGATGGCATCGTGCATATCCCTGACATCATCAAAGAATCGAAAATCGTAATTCTCGATCGGCGTATGAACAGGAGGTTCCGACGAAAAAATTTTACGAATATATTTGATGTAGTCCGTCCCGCCCTGGACGCGCATCTGTGAATGCAAACGGTAAAACTTTTTCTCAACTTGCGAATGAAGTATGAGGGATTGGACTAAGTCCTTCGGCAAGTCCGCGGGCCTAACGCTTTGTTCAGCGTCCACTAGCAGAATCTGGTGCTTGCTGCTCTCACGAACCCAGTCCAGCTGCGTGATCGACAGGTTATCTACGCCAAATAGGGCTTCGGTAATCTCACGATATTTCTTGTTTTGAGGGCCGGACGGCTGGTTTGCGCGTTGGCTGAGCCTATGCGCTTCGTCCACTATCAGCAAATCGTAGGGCTCTTCGGATGGTGAGAGGTCAAATGGACTCAGGACCATGCCGGGCTCAAGAGAAGGCGTCTTGTTGAAAACCTTTTTGATGGTTGAACGTAGTGACTGCTGCGGGACGACTAGGCCAACCTTGAGATTGGCAATGAGATCACGGTTGCCTTCTACAAAGTAATCCGAAAAGATTGAGTCACTATCGAAACTTTCACCTTCTTGAGAAAGCTGAATATCGCGGAGCAGCTTCATTAGATATATTGCAATTATTGTTTTTCCAGTGCCCGGATCTCCCTGAATGACGCTGGTACTTGGCTCTCCACGCTCTATATCACCGAGCAGGCCATCCAGGATCTCTCCGACTGCACCCGCCTGATCGTGGTTAAGAGCTTTAAACGGCGAAAACTTGAAGAGATCGCTGTTTTCGATCTCGGGGATCGAGCGTTCAAACATTCCTTCTGCTCGCAGTTCCTGGAATATTTGCTCAAAAGACGTTGTGTACTTTGCGCGATCGTAGTAGTCCGAATCGCTGACCCCAGCATTTCCATTCAGTACCTGATAGCGCCCTTCACCAGCGAAAAGTCTAATTAGGAACGACTCTAGATCAAGGCAGGCGGACTTATGAAAAGTATCATCGATGACAAGATGCATCCTTTGCAAGCCACTCTTTTCGCGCGTCTTCAAATGCTGTCGCATGCGAGAAGTTACACTTCTCGACTCGCCGACGTACACGTCTCTTGAGTCATTCAACGTGTAGACAACTGGCCAGTTGGTGAATTGGTCGCCGCTGCGGCTCAACAGCTCAATCTCGTTAGCCGAAAAATTCCGTCGTTCAATCCTAAAGCTCGTCATACTTCGAACTCCGCCCCCGAGCCTTCTCTATCGGGTACTTAGTCCTGGTCTCTTCCAGTTTTTCGGCCACAATCGTGTCAGGATCAAGGCCTAGACGATCAGCCAATAAATAGGCATATGTCAATACATCAGCAAGTTCTGACTGAACTCGCATCGGTTCAGCTTCTTCGCCCCACTGGAAGCATTCCAAGAGCTCGCCCGCCTCAATTGAGATCGATTTCGCCAAATTCGAGCTGCTGTGGAATTGACTCCACTCACGCTCCGCAACGAACTCTCGGAGCAACCGAACTACAGAATTATCAGACATGATTTCACCGTAACATGCACCGAATGAAGCAAGCCCGAGCGTCCGTATTTTTGTTCAGTCGCCGGCACTCGTTCCCAACGGTGGTGCGAAAGCTCCTCGGTAACTCCGCCTATCGGGCAACCGCGCGGACGCAAACACAGCGGGTAGGTCCCTAGTCACGAATTATCCATTCACTGACCGTCAACCTTCCCTAAAGTTCGAGGAATTCTGCACCACCTATGGCCGCCTATAAAAAAGTCACGAGCTCACCTCGCGTCATACGGGACTACTACTGCGCCACTGCAGCAGCCGTTGCATACACATCCGCGGGCATGGGGCGGTGCAGCTTCCACGTGATGGCAATGGGCCTCTCTCCTGCGTGCTGTACGTACTCCACCTGCCCCAGGCAGGTGTAGGGAACTGTCAGGCCAGTCTCATCGTCCGCTGTGTCCCTCGTGAAGATCAGAACCTTCGTACCATGCGCAGCTCGGTCCAGGTATCGGCGTCCTGTCGGGCTGGTGGGTGAGGTCGCGTTCTGCGATTCCCAATGGAACAGCTCAGGGCTGATGGCATAGTCCTTATACATCGTTGTGGCCGAGTGTTTCTTGTCATCCTTATTCAAGGTGACAAAGAAGGCGTCCGTCGAAGTCGCCGGACACCAAGCGACCCCCTCGCGGTGCTGGACGTTCTTGCCCTGCTCCAGCGAACCATACTGCAATGCTGCCAGTATCTCCTCTCGCCTGTAGGTAGCGTGCGAGAGCAGCGGAACGTGCTGCAGTCCGGCCCCGAGACTCTTCGCTGCGTGTTTGGAAGCGGCCACTCCAAGCGTCACGACCTGGCGAATCTCGCTGCACACAAACTGGTACCCGCGCAGGTAATCCAGTCCGGCGTCGTACTCTTGAAAACCGCCGCCGTCGTCCCACAACGTGTAGAACAGCATCCGGGCGAAAGTCTGCTCGCGCATCCCAAGCTCCGCGTAGCGGGGCGCATCTGGGCCCACCAGCATCGAGTACGCCTCGGCGCGTTCCGGATCATCGACATGGATTAGCGCAGCCATCCGGCCCCAGGGCTCCTGACATGGCTGGGGGTCCGTGTGGGTGATTTGTTGAGTTTCCGGGGATTCTTGCGGGCCAAAGTCTTTTAATCATGCCCTCAATGTGAGATAATAAGAGTGTGACTATTTTGCTGGTGATGGAGGTGGGAAGATGGGTCTGATGCCAACCCAGATGCCCCTGCCGTTGATCGAGGACCTCGGTGCCGTGTTGATCGGATCCTCCGCGGCGTTGCTGGAAAATGAGACGCACGGCGGCAAGGTTTTCCTCAATGGCCAGTTGTGCTGGGTGTGGGATGCCGGCCAGGATGACCTGCGCCGCCTGGCCGCGGTGCAGTTGGTGCGGACCGGCGCCGCCCGGGTCAACGAGGTAGCGGCAGGCTTTGGCGTCACCCCGGAATCCTTGCGGCGCTGGCGGGTCAGTCTTACCGGCGAGGGCGTCTCCGCGTTGGCGCCGGTGAAGAAAGGCCCCAAGGGCCCGACGGTGCTGACCGGGGAGAAAGCGGCCGAGATCCGCCGCCTGCGTGCCGGTGGTGCGAGCCTGCGGGCAACGGCTGCAGCGGCCGGGGTCTCCACCGACACTGTCCGGCGCGCCCTCGCCGGCGATGAGTCAAACACCCCGGAAGCCGGCCAAATCAGCGCTAACAAAGGCGGATCAGCGCCCGGCGCATCAACGTCGCCGACCCAGCTGGTGTTGCCCGTGCTGCCGGAGCCGACGGATCGTTCCGGGGAACGGGCAGCAGCCCGTTCCGGGCTCCTCGAATGCGCGGTCCCGGTGTTTGCCCCGGCGGCCCGGGTGCCGTTGGCCGGGCTGTTTCTGGCCTTGCCGGCGCTGGAGGCCACCGGGCTGTTGGCCTGCGCGAAGGCAACGTTCTCGGCGTTGCCGGACGGGTTTTACGGGCTGGAAACCATGCTCCTTGACGCCGTGTTGCGGGCCCTGGCCGGGGAACCCCGTGCCGAAGGCGCCACCCGGATCGATCCCGTGGCCCTGGGCCGGGTGTTGGGCCTGGACCGGGCCCCGGAAGTAAAAACCATCCGCCGCAAAATCGGGTTCCTGGCCCAGACCGGTAAGGCCGGTGACCTGCTCACCGCCCTCGCCATCCACCACCTCCACCCAGGGGGCGATAGTGAGCGCGGTGGTGAGGGCGGGGATCTGGCTGCTGTTCTCTATGTTGACGGGCACGTCCGCGCCTACCAGGGCACCAAGAAAATCGGGAAGGTCCATTCCACGAGGCTGAAGTTCCCGGTCCCGGCGACCGAGGAAACCTGGGTCTCTGACGCGCACGGTTCCCCGGTGCTGGTCGTCATGGCCAAACCCGGCACCGCCCTGACCGGTGAACTGCGGGCCCTGCTGCCGCAGCTGCGCACCATCATCGGAGACTCCCGGCGGGTGCTGGTTGGTTTTGACCGGGGAGGCTGGTCACCGGCGCTCTTCAAGCACATGGACGAGGCCGGCTTCGACGTCCTGACCTGGCGCAAAGGCACCACGGCGGACATCCCCGAGGACAGCTTCACCGAGGTCGCCCATGTGGACACCCACGGGGAAACGAGGACCTGGAACGCGGCGGACACGGCCGTTGATCTGGCCCTGGCCACCACCGGGGAAGCGTTCCGGATGCGACAGATCAGCCGGATTGTCCCGGTCAGGGGCGGGGCAACCCGGCAGATCCACATCCTCACCACCGATCAGGGGACGCCTGCCGGTGAGGTGATCTACCGGATGGGGTCCCGCTGGCGGCAGGAAAACTACTTCCGCTACGCCCGCATCCATTTCGACCTGGACTCCCACGACGCCTACACCTCCACCGATGATGACCCCGAAAGGTCAGTGCCCAACCCGGACAAGAAAAAGGCCTACCAAAAAGTCGTCGCCGCCCGCGCCCACTACGACCAGGTCCTGGCCCGAACAGACGCCGCGATGCTCGCGCTGCGGACACCAGCCCCAGGCACCAACGAAGTCACCATCACCAACGCCATGCACAACCAGGTCACCGCGCCACTCTGGGCCGCGGAAACCGCTCTGGGCCAGGCAGAAACCGCCCACCAGAAGATCCCCGTCAGAGTTCCGTTGGGAGCACTCTCACCCGGCCAACAAATCCTCGACACCGAGACCAAACTCATCACCCACGCGATCAGGATGGCCGCATTCAACACCGCCACCACCCTCGCCCGGGAAATCCGGACCAACACCGGCTACGCCCGCGCCGCCGAAGAAGCCCACACACTGGCACGGCACGCGCTCACCGGCAGCGGCGATATCGACACCACCACCCCCGGCTACCTCACGATCCGGCTGGACCCACTCCCCACGGCGCGGGCCACGGCGGCAATCGGCGAGCTCTGCCAGCACCTCACCACCACCCAAACCCGCTACCCCGGCACCGGGCTAATTCTGCGCTACGAAATCAAAAACCACGCCTGACCCCACACGCAATAGCTCACCATGTCAGGAGCCCTGGGCCCAGGAGCTTCTTCTCATCGGCATCCTTCAGATCCTCGATCTTGCCGCGGAGCGCCGTCTCCACCGGCGAGAACCCCTCGATCAACCCGGCCTGGCGAAGGTAACCGGTCCAGGAATCCCTGGTCGACCGGTAGATCGACTTCACATCGTTTCCAGACCGCTCCAGGTAGGCGTCCAGCTCGGTCTCCGCATATGAACCAATGTCTCGAACGAGTTCCGCCCGGTTGAACCGTAGCTGTGCCTTGATGTTGTCCAGCACCACCTGCTGCGCCACCCTGTCTAACACAATCTGGGAGCCCGATGGCAGGTAGGGGAAGTCGTCCTCGACGGCCTTCTCCAGCTCCTGGCGTCCGTAGCCGGTGAGCGCCCGGTACCGCAGATCGAAGCGGAACTCACGCCGTTGCTGGCCGATGAAGTCCATGATCGTCAGAACCGCCTTGCCCTCGGCCCGGCGCAGCCCCCGCCCCAGCTGTTGGAGGAAGATCGTGGCGCTCTGTGTGGGCCTGAGGAGCAGGATGGTGTCCACCTGCGGCAGGTCCAGGCCTTCGTTGAAGAGGTCTACGGCGAAGATGCAGTTGATCTCCCGCCGGCGGAGGCGCTCCAGCGCAGCAGCACGGTCGGCGTCGTTGGTGCTGCCATCAACGGCGACGGAGGCAATGCCGGCGCCGTTGAACACCTCGGCCATGTAGTGGGCATGCTGGACCGATACGCAGAAACCGATTGCCCGCATCTGGTCGGTACTGGTGACCTTGTCGCGTAGTTCGCGGATCACCTTGGCAGCGCGGGCGTCGTTGCCGGTGTAGAGGTTGCTGAGTTGGGTGGTGTCGTAGTTGCCGCGCTTCCATTCCAGCTGGCTCAGGTCGACGTCGTCCGAGACGCCGAAGTAGTGGAACGGCACCAGCAGGTCAGCGTCCAGGGCGTCCCACAGCCTGAGCTCACTGGCGGTGCGCCCGTCGAAGAACTGCTTGGCGACGTCGACCCCGTCGCCGCGTTCCGGTGTCGCAGTGAGTCCGAGAAGTTGCTTTGGCTGCAAGTGCTCCAGCAGGCGCCGGTAGGTGGGCGCCATGGCGTGGTGGAATTCATCGATGACGACGACGTCGAAGAAGTCGGGCTCCAGCTGTTCGATGCCGAGCGAGGACAGCGACTGGACGGAGGCGAAGAGGTGCTTCCATTCCTTCGGCTTGTTGTCCCCCACATAGAGTTCGCCGAAGGCACCGTCCTGCAGGACGTCACGGTACGTCCGCATAGCCTGTTTGAGGATCTCCTGCCGATGGGCGACGAAGAGCAGCTTGAGATCGCGGCCGGCCGCCTCGCAGAGGCTTTTGTAGTCCAGGGCGGCGATGACAGTCTTGCCGGTGCCGGTGGCTGCCACTAAGAGGTTGTGGTTGAAGCCCTTGAGGCGCTCCGCCTCCAGTTCTTCGAGCATCTCCTCCTGGTGGAGGAAGGGCTGTACTTCGAGGCCGGTGGTGGCATCTGGGGCCGCGGTACAGCGACCACCGTTACGTTCCAGGGCGGCGTCCAGCTTTTCGCCGTCGCGTTCCGGATCGTAGCTCTGGAATGCCCGCTGCTCCCAGTAGCTCTCGAAGGTGACCTCGAACTTCTGCAGGAGAGTGGGAGTGCCAACTGAGCTGAGCTTAACGTTCCATTCCAGGCCATCCAGCAAGGCAGCCTGGCTGAGGTTGGAACTCCCGACGTAGGCGGTGTCGAAGCCGGAGTTGCGGCGGAACAGCCAAGCTTTGGCGTGCAGGCGCGTGGCTTGGGTTTCGTAGTTGATCTTCACTTCAGCGCCGTACCGCGTGACGAGCTCGTCGATGGCGCGCCGTTCCGTGGCGCCCATGTACGTGGTGGTGAGAACTCTCACACGGGCTCCCCGCTCCTGGAGCCGCTCGAGGGCAGGCTCGAGCAGCCGGAGGCCCGTCCACCGGACGAAGGCGCAGAGCAGGTCGACGGTGTCGGCGGACTCGATCTCGGCCCGGAGCTCCGCGGCGAGATTGGGCTCGTCCTTGCTGTTGGTCAGCAGCGCTGAGTCACTCAGCCTGGTGGCGGGTCGGCGGAGTTGTCGGCGCTTTAGGGTGTCCGGACGGTGGAGTGACTGGAGTTGCGTAGGGCCTTCGGCTATGCGGTCGGTGTGGTGAAGCTCTTGGAGGAGCTTGTTTGCGAGCGCCACGCGTTCCGTCGGCTTGGCTGCCGCCAGCGCCTGGCGAACGGCGTCGGCTACATGACGGGAGAGGATGTCCGAGCTTTCTTCGTCTTCGACGTCACGGAAGACCGGCTGTAGCTCTGCTGCCTGGTCCAGGCGGGTGCCGAGTAGGTCTGTGCTGAGTAGTTCGTACAAGCCCTCGGTTAGCTGCTCCGCCGCCACTCCCCCAATGAAATTAGTCACTTCGCCAGGGTATTGGAGGGACTGACAATTGACTAACGTACAAACACTGACCCGGCATACAAGGCCGCGCCTTCTTTTGACTGGCCGCCTTCCAACATGAAGTAGTAGCCCGCAAAGGGAAGTGGGATTGGTCAACTAAAACTTCCCCCGCTTAAAAGACCCAGAGTCGAATTTCGTGCAATTCCGAGTCGATCGCCGGAGCGCCGACGCAGTATAGACTGTTGCGGCCGACAAACAGTTTATCGGCCGCAACAGCTCTATGGGGGTCTTCATTGTCGGCGTACGGGTATCGGATAAGCTTGTTCAGACTCGCGTGGAAAGGACGTCCTCAAGTTTCCCTCGAGTTTGACGACCCCACACTTCCGTTCGACGCTCCTCGCCTGATCGCGGAGACTCTGAAGGATATGGTCGATCGCGGCGAAGCCGACAAGCGCAAGTCGACCTTCTTCACGGTGGACGCATTCAGACAGAGCAATTGGGGCTTCGTCGCTCACGCATCAGGAGGGGACTTTGGGTCCCCCGCTCGCGCGGTTGATGTCGGGACTGGTCAGGTAACGAAGGACATCACAGCGGACGAAGCAGTCCTGCGCGATTCCCGCCTCGTTGTGCTAGTCCCTCCTTCCGGGATTGAAGGTCTAATCATTTCGGAAGTACAGGGGAATGCAAGCCTACTCACACCCTTTGTCAACCAACTTGACCGACGGCTGAACGCCCATGGCCTGAAAATACACGTGGACAATGCCATCGCGGATTCTGTAGCTTGGAATGACTACCTCAGTCGACCGGACGTTGGAATCCAGGGAATCGAGCTCGTACAGAAAGACTCGGTCGACCGGACCAGCTTCGATGATCCGTCGGGCGTCTCGACCGTGAAGATGTACGTCGGCATCGAAACCGGCAGTATGAAAGCGCGGAATATCGCCGCCGCGTTGAAGCAGCTTGTCGGGCGTCACCATTCTCCGATGAATCTCGTGGGCCTTGTTGGGATCAAGGGCCGTACTGAAGGCGACTTCGACGAAGAGAAAATCATTACGGTTCAAGATGGGAAGAGTCGAGTGCTCGACGTGACACACGGCTGGCCACGGTTCGTATATCGCCTCTCTGAAACTGTCAGACCCTCGGAGGAGGATTTCCTCAACGGCGCGCAAACTGCCGCTTTTGATGTGATGCTAGGGGCAGGCATTCAGCCGACAGGCAAGTGGTGGCCTCTAGCGACTTGAACTGAAGAAGGAGGAAGTTATGTCAGACGTGACCAGGTTCAGTCTGAAGCCCATCGTGGTGAATCACTTCGCGAGCCTCCGCACGGACAATGCGACAAGGATTAGCCTATCTTCCAAAATCCTGCTTTTCGTTTTTCCCGTGGTCGCTGCGGGATTAGGGGCTGTGGCCGGTTTTCGTTTGGACAGGAATGGAGCCACGGCTCTGCTGACGACTTCAGGCCTGCTCGTTGGAGCCATGGTTACGGCCTTCATTTTCTTGGCAAACTTGCGAATCAAAATCTCTGAAAGCGAAACGCTCAAGATACGACGCCAAATGAGCCTCCTCACGAGCGAAACGGCCGTCGCATGCCTCTATTGCGCCGGACTAGCCCTGGGGATCGCTGCCTCGTTGGCTGCTGGCCTGGCGGCACCGTCAGGAATTCGATGGGAATGGTTACGCGTTGGTGGCACGGCCTTGATTGTGGCCGGACTCGCACATCTGGGCGTAAATTTCCTTACCGTTCTTCGGCGGCTTTTCGGGGTGTACTACAACGTATTCCGTGGGGACTTCTTGCGTACAACCCCGACCAACTTGACAAACAACGATGCAATGGACAAAGTCGGCTGACGCGTCCTTTCAGGACACCGGCAACCAGGTCGAAGCCTTCAAGTATTGGAACCGACCACGGGGTTATCGGAGTATTTGAAGTGTCCACCCACCGGGCGTAAATGTCCTGCTGTGCGTCGCCAAATGCCTGGGGCCGATCCACTGGATACCGGTTTCCGGTCTCCACCGCACCGCACCGCAGACATTTTCAGTCGGTGATCCTGGGCGTCATCATCGCGACGTCGATGCTCCCCGGCGTCTCCGTGGCGGTGCCGCTGCTGCGCCTTTTCACGGACATCGGTTGGATCAACGTCTACCAGGGGATGATCGTCCCGAGCCTGTCCCCTCCGCGATCACGCTGGCGGTCTGGAACCTCACACCTTCATGAAGGCCCTGCCGTTCGACCTCGAGGAAGCCGCTATGATCGACGGCTGCACCTAGTGGCAGGCGTTCCGCAGGGTCCTGCTCCCGCTCGCCGCGCCGAACGTCTTCACCACCGCGATCCTGACCTTCATCCACTGCTGGAACGAAACTACAGCAAGCTGGCCTCTCGGGGGCTCGCGGTCCATGCCAACGTTCGAAGTCTGCCGACCTAATTCGACGACTTCGCCCCGCGGGCAAATAGTCTCTTGAGCGTGCCCCTTGTGAAGTAGACACCAAGTGACAAACCAGAAATCACGCCACCAGCAGCCGCGATGACGCAGAACGACCAATGGGCGGGAGTGCCGGTCCATGCCCCGATGACGGCGTTTCCGGACAGACCTAGGAGGAAAAGTCCGATCGGCAGCATGATGACGACGCCTACATTGGCGAGTTCGTCGAGCCTCGTGACCAGCAACTCAGCCCGAGCATCCCTGATGTTTACCGTTTGCACATCGTCTAGTCCGCGAGATTTCTCCCGCGCCAGAGCTTCGAGCTGCCCTTCGAAGTCGCCGACCACTTTATCGAGTTCGGCCTGAGCGCCAGACGTGAGCTGCGTCTGCCTTCGCGGGAAACCTGGTTTGCCGCCCTCCTGCGGAGGTGTCGATTTCCCGACGGACTTCGTTGACTGGGCAGCCGTCAATTCTGATCCCCCATAGCTGGACCGGCCGCGGGGTTGACTGCACCCATACGCGGCTGGAGGCCATCGAGTTCGGTCCGGGCAATGTCGACGTCATCCCAAGCTTCCGTAAGTTCCCGCTGGAACGTCGACGCCGCAGTCTCATAGGCCGAACGACGCGCCCTGATTCCGCTTCGCAGTTGAACAATGGCGCCACTAGCAGTCATGAGAGCTGAACCCACAGTGAGGAAGACCGTCCATGACTCGACGCCACTGCCGTCGCTGAGGAACACTGACGAGTAAGCGAATACGGTGAGGATCAGTAGGCTAATTGTCGAGATCACAGCTGCAACTGCGCTGAACCTAATTAGGGTCTTCTCACGCTGCATTTCATGCGCGTCCAGGGACCTCAGTTTCTCAATGACAAGCCGCCGTCGAGCGTAGCTCTCCCGGAATTGCCAGTCGTCATTGTGCGAAGAACCTTCGTCGGGAACTCGTGGCCCTGCGCCGAAACCCGTGCTTGTCATGTGTTCATCCTATTAGGTCACCTTCCGGCGTTCTGCACTGACCTTGGCGTAAGTTATTTCAGCACTGCGCACCATCGTCGCTCGACGCCGTGCCTTTCAAGAATCCTGCGTGCCAATGAAATGCTGCGTGCCAACGAAGGGTTTAGAAGGCGGCGAGATGGTCCGACATGCCTGCGGCCAGATGCCACTGGCCAACCCTCGCTGCGCGGACCGGCTAGTCATCGACGAAATACCGACTACGACGGCAACACCACGCCGGACAGCCGCCCGCCGATCTGCAGGGCGATCGAGCTGGCAGCGGACACCGGGTCCTCGAACGCGCCGCCGGAGTGAACCAGCTGGGTCACGGAGAGACCGCAGCGAAGATGCCGCCGCCGATCAGCGCCACGAGCACGATGGCGCGGGCACGGTCCTGCGGGTTCGACAGTTTCCTCGGTGAGGGTGGTGACGGCGTCGAACCTTCAGGAACGAGTAAGCGGCGATGGCGCGCCGGCGGAAATGTGGTGGTGAAGCTGGCGGTACCGACAAAGCATTGCGGAGGGCGCGCCCGGCCAGACCGGGCGCGCCCTTCCTGGGAACTGAACAGCCAAGTGGTCCGCAGCACTTGATTCAGTCGATGAGCACCGACTGCTTGGCACCATCCGAAGACTCGACAAGCGGCGCAACCTTCCCGCTCCGGTGGTGCAGCCAGTTCGCCAGCGCCAGCAGCGCCACGAGCGCGAAAGTGCTCAGGAGCTGGGGCCGGGAATCCTCACCGATGAAGCCCACCGTGAAGATCGCCGCGAGGATGAGCAGGCCAAAGCACGTTAGCCACGGGAATCCGGGCATCCGCAGGGGGAGCTCCGTTCCCTCGCGGTCGGCGCGGAGGCGCAGCGCAAGCTGGGCCAGGAGCGCGGACGTCCACACCAACAGACACGTCGAACCCACGATGTTGAGCAGGATGGAAAGGACCTTCTCGGGGAAAACCAGCTCCAGCACAACCGTGACAACGCCGAAAGCGACGCTGGCCAGGACGGCGACAACCGGGACCCGGGCCTTGGAAACAGAAGCGAGCAGACGCGGTGCTTCTCCCCGCTCGGCGAGCGAGTACGCCATCCGGGACGCGCCGTAGAGGTTGGCGTTGAGGGCCGAGAGCAGTGCTGCCACGGCCACCAGGGTGATGGCGGTAGCCGCGCCGGGCATGCCGGCCGCATCCAGCACTGCGGCGAACGGGCTCTTCAGCCCCGCCGAGCCCACGGGAACCACTGCGGCGATGACGAAGATCGCACCGATGTAGAAGACCAGGATGCGCCACAGCACCGTCCGGACTGCTGTCTTCACGCTGCGGGCCGGCTCTGCGGTCTCGGCTGCGGCCACGGACACGATCTCGGTGCCGCCGAATGCAAAGGCCACCACGAAGAGTGCCGTGGCGATACCGGCGAAACCGCTGGGTGCGAATCCGGCGCCGGTGAAGTTGGCCAGGCCCGGCGACTGCACGCCGGGCAGCCAGCCGAAGAGCAGGGCCGCGCCCACCAGGAGGAACCCCACGATGGCCGCCACCTTGAGCAGCGCGAACCAGAACTCGAACTCGCCGAAGTTCTTCACGCTGGTCAGATTCACGGCGGTGAGCACCACGATGAACACGAAGGCCATCAGCCACACCGGCAGCGCCGGGAAGATGGTGGCCAGCAGGCCTGCCGCACCAAGCGCTTCGGCCGCGATGACCACCACGAGCTGCAGCCACCAGAGCCAGCCCACCGTGGCACCGGCCACCGGCCCGTAGGCCTTGGCGGTATAGACGGAGAAGGCGCCGCTGTCCGGGTTGGCGGCGGCCATCTCGCCGAGGGCCCACATCACCAGGATGATGAGCGTACCGGCCACGAGGTACGCGATCAGCACGGCCGGGCCTGCAGCCTGGATGCCGGCGCCGGAGCCGATGAAGAGGCCCGCGCCGATGGCGCTTCCGAGCCCCATCATCGTGAGCTGTCGGGGTTTGAGTGCGGCGCCCAGTGCGCGGCCAGACGTCATTGTCTGTTGTTCCATGGGGAGTCCTCTGGTTGTAGGTGGAACGGATTGGGTTTCAGGTCAGTCGGTTTTAGGCTGCGTGGGCTTGCAGAAGCCGGAGCACGCGATCGTTTGAGGCGGGGGCGGCCACGGTGATCCGCACACCGTCCCCCTGGTACGCCCGGACCAGGATGCTCGCGCGGTCAAACGCGTCCACCAGCCTCGCGCAGAGATCGTCATCCGCACGGATCCACAGGAAGTTGCCCTGGCTCGCCTGCAGTTTCCAGCCCTGGGCTTCCAGCTGCGCGGCCATCCGTTCGCGCTCCTGCCTGACCGCGGCGACCCGCGCTTCCATCTCCTCCCCGGCGTCCAGCGACGCGATGGCCGCCTTCTGGGCCAGCGCGCTCACCGAGAAGGGAAGGGCGGTCCGGCGCAGTCCCTCAGCGATGCCCGGCGCCGCCACGGCGTAGCCCACGCGCAGGCCGGCGAGGCCGTACGCCTTCGAGAAGGTGCGCAGGATGCAGACGTTCGGGTACTGGCGGTAGAGGCTCAGGGAATCGGGGCCGCTGCCCGCTTCGGCGTATTCCACGTAGGCCTCGTCGATCACCACGAGGACGTCGGAGCGGACGGCTTGCAGGAACGCCTCGAGGCGTTTGTGGCTGATCGGCACACCGGTCGGATTGTTGGGGGTGCAGAGCAGGATCACCTTCGTGCGGGCAGTGACGGCCGCGGCCATGGCATCGAGGTCGTGGCCCTCAGCGCCGTCCAGCGGGATGCGGACCGGCCGGGCACCTGCCAGCTCAACCAGGATGGGGTACGCCTCGAAAGAGCGCCACGCGAAGATCACTTCATCGCCGGCGTCGCACAGTCCAGTGATGATCTGCTGGAGGACGCCGACGCTGCCGGGTCCCACCGCGACCTCTCCGACCGTGACGCCGAGGTGGCGGGCAATCCGTTCACGGAGTTCTACGGCGGCACTGTCCGGGTAGCGGTTCATGGTGCAGGCCGCTGCGGCCACCGCGGCGGCGGCAGCGGGCAGTGGCTCGTAGTGGCTTTCGTTGCTGGCGAGGGCCGCAATGTCCGTGCCGGCGCTGCGCCGGCCCGGGACGTAGGGCGGAAGACCGGCCACCGCGCCGCGAAGGGTGGGAAGCGCGGCGTCCGGTGCAGTCAGGAGTTGATCACGGGTCATGAGCACCGATCATGGTTGTGACCCGGCCCACAATGCAAGATACGCTCAACCCATTGGGACTTCTGCTCAACTTCTACTGACTGTGGTGAAAATATGACCATCGCGAGCTCTCGCACCCTGGATTCCCTTGACGGCCGGATCATCCTTGCCCTGGACGAGGATCCGGAAGCCAGCGCCCTGGCCCTTTCGCGGACGCTCGGCGTCGCGCGGAACACGGTCCACGCCCGGCTTTCACGGCTCGAGCGCAGCGGTGCCCTCCGCTCCTTCAGCCGCAGGCTGGACCCCGCCGCACTTGGCTATGACCTGATGGCCTTCCTCTCACTGGCCATCAGCCAGACGCGGGCGGGAGCGGTGGAAAACGGGCTCGCGGCCATCCCGGAGGTCATCGAGGTGCACGCCACAACCGGCGACGCGGACCTGATGGCCAAGGTGGTGGCCCGGAGCACGGCCGATCTCTACCGCATCACCAACCAGATCCTGGCAATCGACGGGATCCAGCGGACCAGCACGGCCATCTCGGTGGTTGAACTTATGCCGCCCCGCTATGACGGCCTCCTGAGCCGGCTGACGGAACAGGAATCCCGCTCCTCCGAGTAAACACTCGTGATGCACGCCACAAGTGCGCATATTTTCACTTCTCCTGTCTACTCCTGCCAAATATCCCAATCGAACTCGACTCTCTTGCCTATCTGTGCACCAGCCCACAAGCTTCCTGCATGACTTCACTTACCGTCTCCGGCCACGTGGCACAGGTTCTCAGCAGCTACCTCAGCGATGTCTTCGGCGTTATGGGCAACGGAAACGTCTACTTCCTGGACGCCGCGGAAAAGCTGGGCCTCCGTTTCTCCCCCGTCCGCCATGAAGGCGCCGCCATCGCCGCGGCCGACGCCTACTACCGGACGTCAGGACGTCTCGCCGCGGGCACCACCACCTACGGCCCCGGCTACACCAATGCACTCACCGCCCTCGCCGAGGCGGTCCAGGCGCAAATCCCCGTCGTGCTGGTCACCGGGGACGCTCCGAGCACTGGCGCCCGGCCGCAGGACGTGGACCAGGCGGCCATCGCCGCCGGCCTCGGCGCGGCCACTTTCACCGTCACCCGCGAAGCCGCGGGCTCCATCACACGGCAGGCGGTGGAGTACGCGCTGACCAAGCGCACCGCCGTCGTGATTGCGATCCCCTACGACCTCGCGGCACTTGAGGCTGCGGACGAAGAGCTTCCGGCGCCGTTGGCACCTCAGGTGATGGACGACGTCGACGGCGGCCTTGGGCAGGTAGCCCGCCTGCTCGCCGGGGCGAAGCGGCCGCTGATCCTCGCCGGCCGCGGTGCGCATCTCGCCGGAGCCGGCCCGGAGCTCCGGGAGCTCGCCGACCGCCTCGGCGCACTGACCGCCGGAACCGCCCTGGCGCTCAACCTCCTCAAAGGCGAGGGGTACTTGGGCGTCGCCGGCGGTTTCGGCACGGACACCGCGGCCGGGCTCATGGGTGAGGCCGATGTGGTCCTGGTGGCCGGGGCGAGCCTGAGCCCCTTCACCATGCGGTTCGGGCACCTGCTCGGCCCGGACAGCACCGTCATCCAGATCGACACCGCCCTGCAGCCGACGCACCCCCGGGTGGATATGTTCGTCAGCGCGGACGTGAAGTCTGCGGCGGGACACCTCCTGAGGATGCTGGACGGCCCGGCCTCGCCGGACGCCAGCCGCGCCGAAGCCTGGCGTGCGGAAGCCCGAAGGCGCCTGGCCGAGGGACCGGCCCATCACCCGGGCTCCGACGAGACCCCGGACGGCCGGCTGGACCCGCGCTCCCTGGCCACGGCACTGGATGCGGTGCTGCCGGAGCGCCGCACGGTGGTCCAGGACGGCGGGCACTTCGTCGGCTGGGCACCCATGTACTGGCGCATCCCCAGGCCCCAGGACCTGGTCATGGTGGGGACCGCCTACCAGGCCATCGGGCTGGGCCTTGCCAGCGCCGTCGGGGCAGCCCGCGCAGTGGAGGACGGCCGCACCCTGGTGCTGGCCTCCGGCGACGGTGGTTTCCTGATGGGCCTGGCCGACCTCGAATCGCTGATTGGTGCTGCCAGCAGCGCCGTCGTGGTGATCTACAACGATGCCGCCTACGGCGCCGAGATCCACCAGTACGGCTCCCAGGGCCTGACCGAAAAGCCCATGCTGATCCCCGAGGTGGACTTTAGCGGCATCGCCCGCGCGCTCGGCGCCGAGTCGGCGATCATCCGCTCACTGGCGGACCTTTCCGCGCTCGAGGATTGGATCGACGCCGGCGCAAAGGGAACCTTCGTGGCCGACTGCCGGATCACGTCGAGCGTCCGGGCCCCGTGGCTGAGCGAGTGGATGCAGGCCTCGCAGGCTGCGAAGGCGGCGGTGGCGGGCTAACTGCCCGGATGGCACGAAAAAGGAGGCCGACGACGACACCCAGTGTCGCCGTCGGCCTCCTCTTTTGCCCGCGCGGTGGTGCTATCCCCCGCAGGGCGCTGGACCCTAGGCCGCTGTTGGAAGCGTTACGTAGTTGCCCTCGATGACACTGGCGGCAACAACGGGTGTGCCGTCTACTGTGACATAGCTGCCACGAGTGACGGGGCGCAGGTTTCGGCCGCCAGCGACGGTGACATAGCTGCCCTCGACGCCGACGGAGACGCTGCCGGCGGGGAGAGTCACGTAGCTGCCGCCGCGCACTGCGGCGTCAGGGACAGCGCTAGCGGTAGCGGCCTGAAGGGTGGTTTCGGTGATGGATGAGGAGGTTTCGGGGCGTTCGGTCAGGAAAGTCATGGTTCTCCTTGGGGTTTCGGGATGAGTGCCATACAGGTTCTTGTGCCGCTCAAGCAGGAGGGCGGTTGCGCGTTATATCGCTTGCCCCGCTGGCCCGGGTATGTTCACCGGTGCGGTACTCAAGGGCTACGGTGGCCTGTACCTAACTTTACAGGCTTAATGTGAGCTACTCAGAATAAGGTGGGAAGGCTCACGTTATACGCCAGGCGGCTACGGATGACTACGTCATTCCTGCCCCAGCGCCAGCACCACATAGCCGCCCAACTGACGCCGCACCGTTGTCCAAGATGGAGGGCACTTCGTAGGCTGGGCGCCCATGTCCTGGCGTATCCCCAGGCCCCAGGACCTGGTCATGGTGGGGAACCGCCTACCAGGCCATCGGGCTCGGCCTTGGCAGCACCGTCGGGGCAGCCCGCGCAGTGGAGGACGGCCGCACCCTGGTGCTGGCCTCCGGCGACGGCGGTTTCCTGATGGGCCTGACCGAAAAGCCCATGCTGATCCCCGAGGTGGACTTCAGCGGCATCGCCCGGGCGCTCGGTGCCGAGTCGGCGATCATCCGCTCACTGGCGGACCTTGCCGCGCTCACGGACTGGACCGACGCCGGCGCGAAGGGAACTTTCGTGGCCGACTACCGGATCACGTCGAGCGTCCGGGCCCCGTGGCTGAGCGAATGGATGGAGGCCAAGCAGGAGGCGAAGGCGGCGGTGGCGGGGTAGATAACCCAGGCGGTAACGGAACTGATTAGGCATGCCAGGCGAATGTCACCCGCACCATCCCGTTGAAACCCCTAGCCTTGGAACATCGGATACAAAGCCTCATCTGCTGTTCCCAGGCTCCTGTGTCCGGTCAATCGTTGAAAACCACCCCGGAAGGTATGCAGCCATGCGGATACTCGTCGTCGGAGCCGGAGCCACAGGCGGGGCGTTCGGTACGCTCCTGCAGGAAGCGGGACGGGATGTCACCTATTTGGTGCGGCCGCGCAAGCAGGAGATCCTTCGCCGCGACGGGTTACGCTTCATCTCCCCCACCGCTGACCGGACGCACCCGGTAAAAACCATCACGGCACCGGACGGGTCAGAGGCCTTCGATCTGATCCTCGTCACGGTCAAAGCCACCGCGTTCGAGGGCGTACTCGGCGAGATTGGCGCTTTTCTGGGGGTTGGAACCAGCATCATTCCCATCCTCAACGGCATGGCCCATGTGGACCGGCTTGAGCAGCTGTACCCGGGCCAGGTGCTCGGCGGCCTGGCCCGGATCGTCGCCACTCTCGACGGCGATGTGGTCCGCCAGCAGATGCCCCTCACTTCCCTCACCGTGGGCGGGCTCAACGGAAACCCTGTACCTACGGATGTTTCCGAGGCTCTGGACGTGCCCGGCGTCGACTTCTCGGTAGTGGACGACGTGGCCGGCGCCCTGTGGGAGAAATGGGTATTCATCGCTGCCGCAGGAATCGTCAACTGCCTGTTCCGGGCGCCGGTTGGACGGATCATCGAGGCCGGCGGCGAGGCCAGGATCCTGGAGGCCATCAGTGAAACCGAAGCGGTGGCGGCGGCGGCAGGACATCCTGTTTCCGACGCCGGTCATGCACAAGCGATCGGCATACTGACTCAACCGGGATCGGCGTTCACTTCCTCCCTGTACCGGGACCTCAGCGCAGGGCTCCCATCGGAGGCCGAGCACATCCTCGGCGACCTTGCCGGCAGAGCCCGCAGCCGCAACGTCCCTACGCCTCTGTTGGAGCTCACCCTCATCCAGATCAGGGCCGGCCTGCCAACCTGAACCACTCCGGCGCGGCCAGCAGGCGGCGGAGCCAGCGTGCTGGAGCGGGCGAGCTGATCAACAGGCGACGCCGTGCTCTTCCCGCTGCACCGAAAGACCGGACAAGACTGCCGGATCACGTCGACCGTCCTGGCCCCGTGGCTGAGCGAGTGGATGCAGGCCTCGAAGGCGGCGAAGGCGAAGGCTGCGGTGGCGGGCTAGGGGCATTCACAGGTCGACGCCCTACGATGGCCCACATGAAAGCTGCCCGGGACGCCCGCTCTGCCGCCGTTGTGATCAACGCCGGATCACGCCGGGGGGCGGCACACGAACTTGCCGTGGACACGATGCGGAAGGCGGGTGTGCCCATCTCCGCCGTGCACCACGTGCTGTCCGGGGCAGACCTGGCCGGGACGCTTGATCGGGTGCTTGCGGACGGGCACGACCTGGTGGTTGTCGGCGGCGGCGACGGGACTGTGTCCTACGCCGCCGGTCGCGTTGCCGGCACAAACGTTGTGCTCGGCGTTCTGCCGCTGGGCACCGCCAACGACTTCGCCCGCACGCTGGAGATACCGAACAATCTTGCCGAGGCCTGCGCCACCATCGCAGACGGGAAAGTAGTGGACATCGACCTTGGCCGGGCCAACGGCGAGCCATTCCTCAACGTCGCGTCCGTTGGCCTGTCGGTGGCTGTCACCGAAGCTCTCAGCCCCCGTCTGAAGCGGTACATCGGGCCATTGGCCTACGGCATTGCCACCCTGCGCGCTTATGCCGGGCACAAGGCGTTCCGGGCCCGTCTCGAGTTCCCCGACGGGGACCACGAACCGATGGAACTCGACAGCCTGCTTCAGGTGGCCGTCGGCAACGGCCGGCATTACGGCGGCGGCAACACGGTCTCCCCCACGGCAGGGATCGACGACCACACCCTCGACATCTACGCGATCCTGGCGGGGCCACTCCGGGAGCATGTGAGTATCGCGCGGTTGCTCAAGGACGGAAGCTTCATCAAACACGACCGGGTGTACCACCTGACCAGCCGAGCTGTCCGGCTGGTCACCGACCAGCCGCTGCCGGTGAACCTCGACGGCGAGATCGCGACGACCACGCCGACCGACTTCACCGTCCAGCGCAACGCCGTCCACGTGGTGGTGCCTCAAAGCAGCACCAGCGCGCTGTTCGACGGACCGGGCGCCGCGGACTGGTCGTCCATTTGAAAGCTCATTAGCTCACCGGCACACAGCACGGTTTCTTTCTGTGGCCAGTCGGCCCGTCCTTCCGGCGTTGTTTCCGAAACACTCACGCCTCCGGCACCTCCCCCCTTACTGTTGATGAGGCAAGTCACGTAAACGTTTACGTAAACCGTTTACGTGCCTGTCCCCAGACCGCAGTAAAGCCAAGGAGATCCAATGCAGATTTAATCAAGGGCTGCTCAAGGTCTACGCAACTTTCACCGAGCAATCGGAGAACGTACTTGTGCGCACCTTATCCCCGTGAAGAATTGGGTCATCAGGCAGGCTGGATGACGCATCCAACCTTGCCGAACTGAATTCATCAAGGGGGAAATAGTTTGAAGCTCACAACAACTCTGGCCAGCGGCGCACTCTTGTGCCTGGCCCTTTCGAGCTGTGCTGCGGGATCGCCGCAATCAGTTCCGGCCGTAACGCACACCGTTACACAGACGGCTACAGCAACCGTGACGGCAACCGCCATAGCCGAGCCTGTTGCACCCGTCGTAGTGGCGGCCCCGGCTCCGGCTCCGGCGGCTCCAACGACTGCGATTATTCCTGGCAACGTTGCCGGAATGAATGCAGAGGCGCTCGACGACGATCTGTCCGCTCTGGGCTTCAAGAAAGTCGTCTACAACGCTGATACTGGCAAGACCGTGCTGCTGCTCAGCAACTGGACGGTTACAGGGATAGACAACGCCGGGGCAGAGCAGGCTGTCGACAAGGCAGTAGTAGTTCACGTAACGAAGTAGTGGCCGCTCGTCCCCAAGGTACCCACCGTGCGCTGCCTTGGGGACTTGGTACTCTCGGCGACGTGCCAGGACGCCGGCTCGACGTCAAGCGCAACTATTGGGGGACAAATGACAATTCCGAACATTTTGGATGAAGACCATATCGATGCCGCAGCCAAACTGCTGCGCGCTTACTACGATGATCTTTTCGCATCAGTGATGCCGAGAACCGGAAGCCGCTTCGATAGCTGGGCCGGTGGTGGTGACGCGGCGGGCGTGGCCAACCGAGTGGTCGCCGATGATCTTGTCGCAGTCTCATTCCTGTCGGTCAAGATTCCGGCCCGGGCCGCTGTCGGCATACTTGAAACGCATGCTCCGGAGATTTCAAAGAACCTCAAGCACCTGCCATATAACGTCGACCTGGCGGATCTGACTCCTGCCGAGTTCGACAAGTACCTGGGTGCGGGTAGCCCCGGAATGTGCCTATGGCACGTGCTCAGGGCGACGACAACCGGACGATGGGGTATCGGCGAAACTAAGGCCAGTAAGATCATGGCCCGAAAGCGCCCCCAGCTAATCCCAATCTACGATTCAATCGTGGGTCCGCTAATGGGGCTGCCCAAGAACTCCGTGGGTCAGTGGAAGAAATGGCACACGGCCTTAACTGACGGCACAGGCCTCACTCACCGGCTTCAAGAAATTCGAAGGCTCTCTGGAATTTCCGATCCGATTTCCGACATTCGTGTCATGGACATCGTTCTCTGGATGTACGGAAAGGAGACGTAGCCTCGTGAAAAGGACCAGGCAAGGGCCGGAGCTCACGGACAACTATGCACAGTTCGTCGAGCAGCTGGCGGCCGCTTCGAAAAAGCTACAGGCACGTCATGACTCACTGAACCGGACACTTGAAATAATCACTTTGCTGTTCAAACAGAACGTGCTCGGTCTCAGACTTTGGGAAGAACGACGCATCAAGCTCAGCAAGTTAGTTGCGAAAGATGCCAATTCGCTGGACACGGCAAACTCGCTGCGCGAGCTCCATGACGTTGCCCTCAGGATGGAATCAATGTTCCTGCTCCGCAGCCAGCGCATCGACGAGAAAAAATCAGCTGTTAGCAGCCATGTTGATGAAATCAACAAGTCGCTTCTCGATCTGGACAGAAGCAAGCTCAATCTCCTTTCGTCCCGGATGACAATGCGCGATCGCGAGAAGCTCAACGAGGCCGTCGCGGGTGTTGCCGGGACACCCCAGGGAGCGAACGCGGCATCATCCGATCCGGGCCTTCGAGATGACCTCAACGAGGCCCGTAGGGCTATGATCCTGGCCGAAGCGCTACTGGAACTGAAAGGGAAATGACGGTGACACAAACGCAGTCGGAGAAGATCGTCATCAGAAGTTTCACCTCTGCGCAGTGGGATGGCAGTAGCATGCCCAAACCCGTGAACGTCTTTGCCAAATTCCGGGGGAAGCGGCTGTTGACTGGCATCATAGCCTTCGTCATCCTCTGCAACCTCGGAGTTTTCGGGACGGTGGTGATCGTTCTTGCATTCATCGGCTTAGTCATAGCGATGATCAGGTCAACGGGAAAGCTTTCGCCCCAACAGGCGTTTATGAGCGACCTCATCGCAGAGGTGAATGACACCGTTGTTGAGCTCACCGACAACGCGGATGCAAGGCTGTCCGTGAAAGATCTGGTGGCTCTGCGGGGTTCCGACCGGGATATTCCGTTGCCGGTCAACGGCGTATCAGGTCTAAATTTGCGCGTCGTCAGCGACAGACCAGGTGCCGAGCGCATAGCAGCGATAGCCCGAACGGACGACAGGATACGGACAACAAAAGTTATTGTCACTGCTACTGCACCCGATTATGGCACCGCCAGCTTCGACCAGCTGCTTCAGACCACACTCGACGCAGCCTGACAGGAGCGACAACCCCGCCTGCGCACGCTCATGGAGGAACGCGGCGAGAAGGCGCCCCGCTGGCAGGCGTCCCAACGGCGATTCCGCGTTGCTTGAGGAAGTTGAGGGCCGGAAGCTGAAGGCCGCATTTTCGCGGACGCAGGCCTGGACGCCGACCACATCACACCGCACCTAAACCCCCGGCTTCCGCTTCCACGCCACCGCCAACCCGAGCACCACGGCGCCCAGCCCCAGCATCACCAGGACCATCAGTCCCCAGTTCGCCTGGTTCACGCCGGGCCCGTACAGCACACCGATCAGCACCGTCGCTGTGATGGCGCCGAGGTAGCGGCAGGTCTGGAAAATGCCGGCCGCCACTCCCCTCTCCTCCGGCCGGGCGGACACGTACAGGCCCTGGTTCGACGCCGTGCTCACCACCCCGTACGGCACACCCATCAACGCGGTCAGCACAAACACCATGGGCGGCCACAGGGACAACGTCAACGCCCCCAGTGCGCCCGAGGCCACCAGCAGGATCAGCACGCCGGCGATCATCACCGAACGCACGCCGAACCAATCAATCAGCCGGACCGTCACCGGGGTGACCAGCACGGACATTGCCGCCAGGGGGAACATCAGCAGGCCCACCAGTCCGGCGTCGTAGTGTCCTGCCTCCTGCAGAAGCTGCGGCAGGCCGAAGAACGCAAAGTAGTAGACGCCGCTGAAGACGACGAACACCAGATACACCAGCAGCAGCGGCCGGTTCCGGCCCAGCAGCCGCAGGTCCAGGAACGGCGGACGGAAACGCAGCTCCCGCCACGCGAACAGCGCGGCAATGACGGTCGCCGCGCCCAGGAGCCACCAGCGGTATCCCGGCATCACGTTCAGCAGCGCCATCATGGCGAGCATCAGCGAGGCGACGAAGGCCAGGATGCCGGGGATGTCGGAGTCACGGATCAGTGTTGCGAGCTTCCCGGTTTCGCGCCCGGAATCGGCCGGCGCCGCCCGGTGCACCACAATCAGCGCCAGCAGCGCGAGCGGCACGTTGACGGCGAACAGCGCCTGCCAGCCCAGCAGGCTCACCAACAAACCGCCGACGACGGGTCCCACCGCTGCCGCCGACGTGTTCGCCATCTGGATCCGGCCCAGCGGGCGGGTGGACGGCAGCTTCGCCAGCCGGCTCAGTTCGGTGACCATCACGACGGCGGACGGGTACGCCGTCGCCGTCCCCACAGCCATGAGCGCTCGCGCCACGCAGACCAGCGCGAAGTTGGGCGCGAATGGCGCCAGCGCACAGGTCACCGCAACTAAGGCCATTCCGAACGTGAAGAGGCGGCGCGGCCCGAAGCGGTCCGCGAGCCTGCCCATGAGCGGCTGTCCGGCCGCGGACGCCAGGTAGAACGAGGTGATCACCCAGGTGACGGTGGCGACGTCGAGCGCGAAGTCCTCCCGCAGAACCACCAAGGCGACGGCGATCATGGACGAGTTCAGCGGGTTCAGGGAAGTGCCGAGGCTGAGCGCGGCGATCGCGAGGCCGGGGCGGGGTTTGTTCGTCACGCCCCTAAGTCTGGTGCATCGTTGCCTTGGGTCACGAACCTACTCGGGGGCGCGCGGCGAGTCGAGCTCGCCGGCGATCTTCTCCTCCAAAGCGGCCAGCGTCGCTTCGGGCAGAACGATCAGCCCATCCAGCTCGCGCCGGGCGCGCCTGTACGCCGTCTGCCGCTCCGCCGGCGTGGCGGCATTGTCCAGGGCGATGTTGAGTAGCTTCCTGGCCGTTGCCAGCCGCTGGCGTTCGGGACCCGTAAACTTGCTGTCTTTGATCCGCTTGGCTTCCCGCTCCGCGACGTCGAACGCCAGCTCGAAGCTGTGCACGGCCGTCCGGTATTCCGCCAGCCGGGCCGCCGTCGTAATGTCGCCCGGGGCGTCCGGCCGCAAACCGTCCGCCGCTTTCTTCGCCCGGAGGAAGGCCACCGTGAGGGGTTCGCGCACATCCGTCATGACCGGAAAGTCGATGAGTTTCCCCACGTCAAGCTCGTAGTCCAGCCACCGCCGGTTCACGGCGTCGTGCGCTGCCACCAGCGAGAGGACAGCAGCCTGGCTGGCCTGTTCGGCCTGCACCGCCTGGTTCTTGAGTTTGTACAGCTCCACCCGGCGGCGGTGGCGGCGTTCGCTGGCCTTGGACCACTGCCGGGCCCACCCACCCATCACTGCGCTCAGCGGAAAGACAAGCCACCAGTAGTGGGCGACAAAATCGAAGAAGGGATCCACAGATTCATCGTCCCACCTGCGCCGGCCCACTGACACGAATTTCCCGGGTCAGGTCTTGGTGGGAAGGGCATCCAAAACCCGTTGACATGTGACTAAATGGTCACCTATTCTTAAACGGTGGACGCCGTATTCAAGGCCCTCGCCGACCCCACCCGCCGGGACCTGCTCGATGAGCTCTTCCGGGAGGACGGGCAGACCCTGCACGCGCTCGAGGCCCGCTTCGAGATGACCCGCTACGGGGTCATGAAGCACCTCAAGCTGCTGGAGGAGGCCGGACTGGTGGTCACCCGCCGTCGGGGCCGCGAGAAACTCCATTTCCTCAATCCGGTGCCCATCCGCCTGATCCACGACCGCTGGGTCAGCAAATATGCACAACCATGGGCCGCTGCCCTCAGCGACCTCAAAACCAGATTGGAAAGTCCCATGGAAAAGATCTTCGAAATCTACATCAAGACCACCCCGGAGCGGCTCTGGGAAGCCATCACGGACAGCGATATCCGAAGCAAGTACCAGTTCGGCAACAGCATCAAATCGGACTGGACCACGGGCAGCCGCTTCGAGATGGGCAACCCGAAGGCCGACGGAGCCCTCCTGGGCGAGGGTGAAAACATCGAAGTCGATCCCCCGCGCCGCCTGGTCCAGACCATGCGTGCCCTGTGGGGCGAAGACGTGAAGGCCGAAGGCACCTCACGCATCACCTGGGAGATCGAACCGGTGGGCGATTCCTGCCATCTCACCGTCACCCACGACCAGCTCCGCGAAGGCGCTAACGACCAGCTCTACGGCGGCTGGCCTATGATCCTCTCCGGCCTGAAGACCTGGCTCGAAACCGGCGAAAAGCTCACCACCCCCGGCTCACTCATGTACACCTGAGGCGACTCCGGCCGGCGCCACCTGGTCCGGTTACAGCTGCCTGCGCGCCGCGCTTCCGGCAATGAGATCTTCTGCACGAGCAGCCACGAGGGCGGGCAGGTGCGCGAGGCGCTGGGGGACGGACGTATGAGCCTCCGCCGCCGCAACGAGGATGCCCGTCACGCCGGAGCGGGCTTCCTCGACGTCCATCCCCCAACTGCCAGCCTCCCTCACAAGATGGTCCAGGGTGATGTAGTTCAGCCGGGCCTGACCGGCCACTGAATGCCCTGCATTGGAGCTGCGCGCATATAGCAGCAGCGTTGGCGCGACGTCATACAGGGGCGCTAACTGCACCTCGCCCGTTTCCCGGATAAGCACCGAGTAGTTCTTGGAATGGGCGTCACCGTTGCCGATAAGGACATTGAAAGCCACAGCCTTCAACAACTCACTCTTGAAAGCCGCAGCATTTCGGCTGTGCGGCGACGCGATCGCCGCCACTTGAGCGAGGCGTGACGGTGCCGCGGTCGACTGATCGTACTTTGCCGCAGACGCAATCCCCAGAACCTGCGTGAAGTCTTCCTGATGAATCCGTTTGTGGTCCCCGGTTCGGTCATAGCGTTCCACTACCAGGGCATCCCGGGTGCCGAAGGTCTCCATCCGTGTCCGTGCCGCACGTAGGCCTGCGGCCCTGGCCAGCTCAAGCGCCCAATGTTCGGCCGCCAGCAAGTCCGGAATCGGTGAATCAAGCGGGTCGGGTTTGATGATGTGCGTGGAGGCGGCGCCGCGGGCCGGCCAATACCAGCCGCTGTCGCCTGGCGACAAGCTGCTGGACAACAGGACCTTGGATTGGACACCGCCAAGGGACGTGGTGATGGCGAAGTCCTCAGGGAGGTCCCAAGTTGATGGCTTTGGACTGCAACGGCAAGGACAACGAGAGCAGGGCAGCGCCGGCACCGTACTCAGCTACAAGGTCCGGGAGGTATTCAAGCCGCGGACGCAACGACGTTCCCGTGAGCCAGGCAATCCGCCGGCCATGCAGCCAGACGGCCAGCCGCTCATTCCGCCTCACTGTTTGACGTCCAAACGTGAAAACCGCGGAATAAGGGCAATGTCCCGCTCAAGGGCCCGCACCGCCGCGATGGCCGTCTCCAAAGAAACATTCTCGCCCTGTTCCAGGCGGACGATGGTGTGACGGCTCGCATTGATGAGCTCGGCCAAGCCGCTCTGCGTCAGCTTCCGCTCCTGACGGGCGCTACGTACCGCAGCGCCAAAGGATTTCGAATCCATGGCGCGGAAGAACGGAGTTTCAGCCGGATGTTCCATATATTCACCATGACAGGCATGTGAAACAAATGGTGAAGATAGTGAACATTCGTAGCTATTTCTGATATGTTCACGATCTTCACCCGCCACGCACCGGCGAAAAGCTCACCACCCCCGGCTCACTCATGTACACCTGAGGCGACCCGCGGCGCCCAACCCGGGCGCCGCCGTCGTACTCCCCCGCGCTACTTTTCAGGTCCCGCGTGCGCCGCCCTAGCGGCCTCATAGCTGGAGCCGAAGGGCAGCGTGTCCATGTCCAGCATGGGGTTATCGTCCTGGGTTGCCACCAGTTCGCGGGCAGCTTTCTCCGAATCCACGCTGGGCATTGACCCTGGCAGGTGCCTCCGGGCGGATTCCGGCAGGAAGTAGATGGTGACCGCAGCGATTGCGGAGGTGGCCATGAGGTAGTAAGCGGGCATCATGTCGTTGCCCGTCACCTGGATCAGGCTCGCGATAATGAACGGCGTGGTGCCTCCGAAAATCGCCACGGCGAAGTTGTAGGCGATACCCATGGCCCCGTAGCGGTGGGCCGTGGGGAACAGTGCCGGCAGCGCCGAGGCGAGATTGGCAACGTAGAACGTGACAGGGAAGGCGACCAGGGCCAGGCCGGTGAGCGTGGCCGGGATGGTCCCGATATCGATCAGAATGAAGGCGGGGAGCGACAGGACCACCGTACTGATGGCTCCGATCCACAGCACGGGGCGACGGCCGATCCGGTCCGAGAGATGACCTGTCAGTGGGATGCACAGGGACATGGCCACCAGGACCGGGATGGTCAGGAGAGTCCCGTTGATCTCGTCGTACCCCTTGTTGGTGGTCAGGTACGTGGGCATGTAGGACGTCAGGGCGTAGCCCACCGTATTGGCAGCGGCCACGAGGATCATGGCCAGCACTATCCGCTGCCAGTAGGCCTTGAAGATTCCCACCGGGCCCATGGGGCCGAGCACCTCACCGGTTTCGGGATGCCTGGCGACTTCGGCCTCGGCCTCGAGGGTTGCCTGGAACGCGGGCGATTCCTCAATTTTAATCCGGAAGTAGATCGCGATGATGCCGAGGGGCCCGGCGATCAGGAACGGAATGCGCCAGCCCCAGGCCTCCATCTCGGCCTGGCCCAGGGTTAGCTGGAGACCGGACACCAGCCCGGCACCTATGGCAAAGCCCAGATAGCTGCCCATGTCCAGGAAGCTGGCGAAGAAGCCGCGGCGGTGGTCCGGGGAGTGCTCACTGACGAACGTCGTGGCGCCTGCGTACTCGCCACCGGTGGAAAAGCCCTGCACCAGCTTGGTGATCACCAGCAGCACGGCAGCCCAGATGCCCAGCACCGAGTACCCCGGGAGGAGACCGACGGCGAAGGTCGCCGCGGCCATGAGCATCAAGGTCATCGCCAGGACCTTCTGGCGGCCGATCTTATCGCCAAGCCAGCCGAAAAAGACGCCACCCAGGGGGCGGGCGATAAACGTTGCTCCGAAGGTTCCCAGCAGGAACAGGTTCTGCACGGCTTTGTCTGCTTCCGGCAGGAACACCGGCCCCATGGTGGTGATCAGATATCCGAACACACCGACGTCGTACCATTCCATCGTGTTGCCGACGATGGTCCCGCCGAGCGCTTTCCTGAGGGTCCGATGGTTAACAACATTGACGTCTGAAACGCGGAGACGGCGTTTCTTGAGAGGTTGCTGGGTCATGGTCGCCCCACCTCCAAATTGAAATGGCGCATAAGCTGGCATACCCGCACTTTGGTTCCTCCAATGGAGGTCACACGCCACCGACGGATGGCGCCGTTCTTGGCGCTGGACTCACCGCGATGGCGAAGCCCAGGTGTCCGGCAATCGTGTCGGGCTGTCGAGAAGAGCCGAAGGTCCGATCGTGGGGAATGAACGCTGGGTTCAGCCCTGTCCCAATGGGTCATGTCGGCTCAATTGTGGTGCTCCGACCATTTTTGCACCGCCGCCCCCTCACATCAATGAAATTCGGTGAGAAACCCCGTTCATCAGGGGGCTGTTCCGGGCGCGTGACTACCGGGGAACAAGCCGCCACAGGGACGTGACCTCGGCCGCGCGCGCCTCGAACAGCGGATCGTCGCGGTCCGATGCCTTCGGATGCGTTGGCTTGGTGTCGAGCCGATCCATCACCTTCAGCCCGGCGGCGTTGATGGCGGCCAGCAGATCGTCACGCGTCCGCAGGCCAAGGTGCTCGGCAAGGTCGGAGAGGACAAGCCAGCCCTCACCGCCCGGCTCCAGATGGTGGGAGAGTTCGTTCAGGAAGCGGAACAGCATCCTGCTGCCGGGATCGTAGACGGCATTGTCCAGGATGGAATGCGGTGTGGCCGGAATCCAGGGCGGGTTGCACACCACGAGCGGCGCCCGTCCGGGCGGGAACATGTCGGTCAGGACGGCCTCGGCACGGTCCTGGACACCGAGGTTCCGGAAATTCTCACCGGCGCAGGCGATGGCACGGGGTTCATTGTCCGTCGCGACCACACGGTGGACGCCACGGCGCGCGAGGACGGCAGCGAGCACCCCGGTGCCGGTTCCGACGTCGAACGCCAGCGTGTCGGCGGGCAGCGGCGCGGCGGCCACGAGCTCCACATACTCACTCCGGGTGGGGAAGAACGTGCCATAGTGCGGGTGGATGCGGCCCTGCAGGGCATCGACGTAGACGCCGTTCCGTCGCCACTCGTGGGCGCCAATTGCACCGACAAGCTCATGCAGGGACACAGCGGAAGATTCGCCGATATCGCCGTACGCTTCAGCGGCGGCCTCCCGGATATCCGGTGCGCGGCGCAGCGGCACCACCGGGCCCGGATCAAGGGGAATCAGCAGCAGGCCGAGAATGCGCGCACGGTGCGAGCGGGACTGGCGATGCCGATAGAACTTTTCGGCCGGAGTCCCTGCGATCTTCTTTCCGGCGCCTACCCGCCGGTCCATGGCGTTGAGGATCTGCCGTGCGTTGTGGAAGTCACCATGCCAGAGCATCGCGATCCCCTGTGACGCCATCCGGTTCGCCTCATCGGCCGTGAGGGAGTCTGTGACCACTTCGACGCGCGTCGGCGCCGGCCTGCCGTTCGCCGAACGCCAGCGCGCGGTCTTGCTCTCACCAGCCTCGACCCAGGTCACGACGGCGGCATCATCCACCGCAGCTGTGCGCGCGGGATTGAGGTCCGGCGTCGGGATTCCCACGGGAGCTGGCGAGTCGGTAGTGATTTGGATCCATTCCAAGATTTCGAGGGGCCGATCGGCGACTGACGATTTGCGGCGGTGATTCCACGACGTGGAAGGCGACGGCCCAAGGATTCCGGACCGTCATCCGGCCGCGAACCGAGCGTGGTTGATGGCCGCTGGAGCCATTCAACCTGCATTGTCAGGATACAGGTGCCATGGTCGTCCGTTTGAGCGGTTAGCCGACGACGACGGGTCGCATCCGCCGTCGTCGTCGCCACTGGGTGTCGTCCCCGGCTCAGGCGACGGGCGCCGCGTCGAGGGAATCCTCGGCCAGCCAGGCTGCCTGCATGGTGCCGAGCAGGTGCGAGGCGAAGTCCTCGCCGAGTTCCAGCACCACGCGGCAACGCGCGCCACGCTGGTCCGGGAACCCGAGGTACTGCCCGCGGAGGTCGCACACCGTCTGGCCGCGGCCCGGACCGCTGGTGGTGTCCACCTCCACGCGGACGGTGGGAGCCACTGTCAGCTCCACTCCCTGGACGGCGATCGCGGCGGCCAGGGGATCGTGCATGGCGGAACAGGCGCGGCCAAAGATGTCCACGTAGAAGCCAAAGTAGTATCCCAGCATGTCGCCCAGGGCCTGGGAAACGGGGTGGTCCGTGGCGAGCAGCTCCTGCCGGTGGCGTTCTTCCAAAACGTTGCTCATGGTGACGTCCAAGGGTACGAGCGTCACGTTCCACGCGGCGGCGAGGACCTCCGCGGCTGCCTCGGGATCGTTGGCGATGTTGGCCTCGGCGACGGCGGTGATGTTTCCTGGGGCCAGTGCGGCCCCGCCCATGATGGTGATTTCGGCGACGAGTTCCGGCAGCTTCGGTTCCAGGCGCAGGGCCGCCGCAATGTTGGTCAGCGGACCGATCGCCACAACGCGCAGCTCCCCGGCGTGCTGGTGCGCGAGCTGGACGAGGAGTTCGGCCGCCGTCGCCTGGATGGGCTCACGGTCCGAGCGCGGCAGCTCCACGCCGCCGATGCCGTTGCTGCCGTGGACGTGCGGTGCTCCCCCGTGGAACGTGCCCGCCTGCGGGTGGTGCGCGCCCACTGCCACGGGAATGTCCGGGTGCCCGGCCAGCTGGAGCAGGTCGAGGGTGTTCCGGGCGCCTCCCGCGGCGCTGACATTGCCGCTGACAGTGCCGATGCCGACGAGCTCCGCGCGCGGGGTGGCGAGGAGGTACGCGAGGGCGAGGGCGTCGTCGATGCCGGTGTCGCAGTCGAGATAGAAGTGGGCGGCTGTGCGGTCAGTCATGGGATGGTCTCTCATTCTGGTGAGGGGTGGTGGTCGATTCGGTGGGCGGCACGCGGTGCCGCCCACCGGCGTCGGGCATTAGATCTTTTCGCCCTTGGGTGCCGCAATGAACAGGCTGGCGATGAAGGCGAGGACGGTGATGGACACCGAAATCCAGAGGGCCGCGGAGTACCCGGCCGCGGTGCCCTGGCCTGCGAACGGTGCCACAACCACGACGCCGAGGCTCGCCCCGATCCCGAAGCCGGCGCCGTTGATTCCCGGCAATGCGGCCGGAGCTTCCTTGGGCGAGAGGAGGACGGACAGGCCGTTGATGGCGGTGAGGAAGAAGCCGTTGTAGAAGATGCCCAGGGACGCGATGGCGATGAGGACCGCCACCTGGTTGTCGGCAAAGAGGGCCGCGGCAATTGCGCAGGCGAGGCTCGTGGCGGTGCCGACGCGGACCGTCTTGATCCAGCCGCGGCGGTCGGCGATCCAGCCTGCCAGCGGGGCGGCGAACACGCCGATGAGCGCGGCCGGGGTGAGGAACAGCAGGGCCGAGATCGACGCCGTGAGGCCGAAACCGTTCTTGGTGTCCTGGCTGAGGAGCACCACGGTGAAGTTGATGATGGCGAAGATGCCGGCCAGCGTCAGGATGGTGGTGGCGATGACCGGCCACACCTGCCGGGAGCGGAGGTGGTGGACGGCGACCAGCGGCGTGGAGCGCTTCTTCTCGATCAGCCAGAACGCCGTGAACGAGGCGATGCTTCCGGCCAGCAGGCCAAGCGCGGACGGCGAGGTCCAGCCCGCCGAGGAACCGGCGGACACAAAGTACGTAATGAAGACCAGGAACACGGACAGCGACCCGGCGCCCCACCAGTCCATGCGTCCCGGCGCGGTGGTGGACCGTCCCTTAGGAACGACCTTGATGACGCAGATGGCGGCGATCGCGGCCAGGACGAGGACGGCTACGAAAATGGACTGGAAGCCGAGGGTCTCGGCCATGAGTCCGCCGAAGTAGCCGTCCACCCCGCCGATGCCGCCGTTGATCGCGGCGATGATGCCGATGGACGTTCCGAACAGCCGGGCGGGCAAGTGTTCGTTGAGGACGATGTAGGAGAGCGCGAAGATGGCGCTGGATACACCCTGCATGAAGCGGCCGGCAACCAGCAGCGGCAGGCTGGGCGCAAAGATGCACAGCACGGTTCCCGCGGCCATGATGGACAGGACCAACAGCAGCGCGGTGCGGCGGCCGATGAAGTCACTCCAGCGCCCAATGACCGGGCCGGAAATGGCGCCGGCCAGGAAGAACATCGACTGGACCTGCGCCACGGCTTCCGGAGTCTCGCCAAAGAACGAACCAATGTGCGGAAGCGCCGGTGTGATCATGCTGGCGTTGAGCTGGAACGACAGGACTGCGAGAACCAGCGTGGTGATCAGGAGGGCCGCGGCCCGCCCACCAGGCCGGGCGTCTGCAGTTTCTGCGGTTCCTGCCCCTGTGGTTCCTGTACCGACTCCTGTACCGGCGGCCGGACCTGCCGGCTGCGGCTCCACCGCGGTGTTGGGGATGTTCACATCAAACTCCTTTGTTCAGGGGCGCAAGGTGGCGCCACGAGATGTGAGTTGTTATACAAGCATGTATTACGAGCTTGTGCAACCCATCACATCCGTCCGGTACAGTGTGCGTATCCGATCTTGAGCGAGGCCCCCTTGACCGAAAACGCCGTCCAGTTCCTGTCCCGACCCATTGCGTCCCAGCCGGGGCAGCCCCTGCGCGTCGCGGCCTACTCCCGCATCGCCGAGGCAATCAGGACCAAGGTTCTCCCTCCCGGCTCGCTGCTCCCTACCGAGACTGAGCTGGGCGCCATGATGGACGTCAGCCGCACCGTGATCCGGGAAGCGCTGATGCTGCTGGAGGAAGACGGACTGACCAGGGCGCGGCGCGGAGTTGGACGTTTTGTGACGGATTCGCTCCCCCGCATCGGGATCGAGCACATCCGCCCGTTCGACCAGCTCCTGGGCGGCCCGGAGCAGAACATTCAGGTCAAGCGCGTCGCAACCGTCCGGCAACCCGCGTCGGAGTTCGTGGCACCCGGAATCGGCGTCCAGCCCGGCGAGGATTGCTGGTTCTGGGAAAGCGTGCTCATCAGGAACGGTGAACCCGTGGCACACCTTCAGGAAAATGTTCCCGCAGCCACAGCCGAGGCCGACGCTTTGGCGGCGGCGGCCGAAACCACCATGCTCCCCGCATCCACGCTGCTCGACGTTCTTGGCGGACTGCCCGGAGCGTCCCTTGGCCCCGGGGAATGCGACATCAGCCTGAGCACGGTGGGCCCCAGTCGCGCCAAACTGCTGGACCTCCGCCCCTCGGAACCCGTGCTGGTCCTGACCCAGGTTGTCCGCCGGAACGGCGCACCCTTCTACCTCGCAAAATGCCTGGTGGCGGCCAAGGCCGGCCACCTCTCCGTTATCCAGTCCGCCTGATTCTTCCGAAAAGGTACTCTCATGAGCTCGTCACCCTCCCCTGCCCTGCGCCCGGCGCTCACCGTCGTGGGCAGCATCAACCTGGACATCACGGCCACCGCCGGCAGGCTCCCGACGCCGGGTGAAACCGTCGGCGGCGGAGTCCTCCGCCAGCAGCCCGGCGGCAAGGGCGCCAACCAGGCCGTCGCCGCTGCCCGCCTGGGTGGCAGCTCCCGCATGGTGGGCGCCGTGGGCCGGGACGAAGCCGGACGAAGCCTGCTCACCGCCATGGCGGAGGCCGGCGTCGACACCCGCGACATCGCCACGGTTGACGCGGCCACCGGCACGGCGCTGGTCCTGGTGGACAGCGACGGCGAGAACCAGATCGTGGTGTGCCCGGGCGCCAACGGCGAAGTGTCCGTTGGCGGCGTCCCGTTCGGCGCCGACGAAGCGGTCCTCTGCCAGCTCGAAATTGAGCAGGAACTGGTGCTGGAAACTGCCCGCCGCACGCAGGGCTTCTTTGCGCTGAACGCCGCCCCGGCCGCGCCGCTGATCCCGGAACTCCTGGAGCGGTGCGACCTTGTGATCGTCAACGAAAGCGAATACGCCCTGATCCCCGCTTTGAAGTACGCCCCGCTCGTGGCCGTCACCTACGGTGGCGACGGCTCGGCGATCTTCGAGAACGGAGTACGGGTGGCCGAGGCTCCCGCCGTTCGCGTTACGGACATCGCCAACACGATCGGCGCCGGCGACGCCTTCTGCGCGGCGTTGGTCCTAGCGCTTCGTGCCGGGCTCGAGCACAGCCATGCCTTGGCCGTCGCGAACGCAGTGGGCGCCGACGCCGTCCGGGACGCTTCCTCCCAGCCGGCCCTGCAGACGTTGGCGCACTACATCGAGGCGACGCGCCCCGCGGCCTGAACCCAGCCGACGCGCCGCCGTCTAACTCCCCCATCCAGCGGCGTGCATTGTTTAGGACGCTGCCAGGCCATACCGTGAAGGGAGGGTCAGCCGAAGTGCAGGTGCGGGCATGCGAGCAATTTCCTGGTCAGTGCGCTGCCTCCTGCTGTGCTTCCTGGCCGCGGGAATCCTCGGCGGCGCCAACCCTCCGGCCACAGTACAAGCGAGTCCCGAGCAGACTTACGCAACGCTGGACTCTTTCCTGCAACAGCAGATCGACACCCTCGGGATTCCGGGCACCGCCATTGCCGTCGTCCGGGACGGCGTCCAGGTGCACTCCGCCGCATTTGGACGCGCCGACGACTCCGGGCGGCCGATGACCGCCCAGACGCCGGTGCTGCTGGCTTCCACAAGCAAGTCCCTCACAGCCATCGCCGTGATGCAGCAGGTGGAGGCCGGCCGCCTGCTGCTGGATGAGCCGGTGCAGACCTACCTACCCTGGTTCACGCTGGACGACAGCCGCTCGCAAGCCATCACAGTCCGCCACCTGCTCCACCAGGCCAGCGGCATGTCGTCCAAGGACACGGCCTTCGAAGCCTCAGACGCGCAGGGCCCGGAGGCTCTCGAAGAAGGGGTCCGCGCCCTGTCGGGCTCCGCGCTGGCCGGTGAACCGGGCGAGGCCTTCCACTACGCCAGCGCCAACTTCAACATCCTGGGCCTCCTGGTGCAGACAGTCTCCGGCCAGCCTTTCGGGGAGTACCTGGAGCAGCACGTCTTCGGGCCGCTGCAGATGGCCCACAGCCATCCCACGCAGGCTGCCGCACGCGCGGACAATGCGGCCGCCGGCTACTCGCTCTGGTTCGGCTCGTTCTGGCGCCAGACCGACGTGCCCGCACCTACCACCGGCATGCCGTCGTCCACCCTGTACGCCTCGGCCGAGGACCTCGGCCATCAGCTGATTGCACTGCTCGACGGCGGACGGTACGGCGATGCCCGTATCCTCCGGCCCGAGAGCGCGGCGGCGATGTTCGAGCCTCTTGTGCAGGTGGACGGGTCCAAGGGGTACGCGATGGGGTGGTTCACCCGGCCGCTCGCGGAGTCCGCCGATCCCGCAGCACAGCCCGTCCCCGAGCAGGACTTGCCGCTGCTCCTGGAGCATCAGGGCGAATGGGGCAACAGCCACACCTACCTGGCGATGGTTCCAGAGTCCGGCCTTGGCGTCGCCCTGGTCATCAACGGCAATGACACCGCCGCCCCGTCACGGCTGAAGGCCATTGACACCAACGTCCTGCGGATCCTCCACGGGCAGTCCCCGGTTCCCGCGGTTGTCTTCGAGGACTGGCTGCAGCGTTACAGCTGGGCCGTGTCCTTCGCCCTGCTGCTGGCGGAGCTGGTGAGCCTGTGGCTGGCGCTGCGGTTCCTGCTCCGGCGGCGGGCCGCATCCCAGAAACGGTGGGTGCCTCTGGCGTGGGGCGTTGCGGCTCTCGCGCTGGACGGGTTTGCCCTGTGGCTGTGCCTCAGCTACGCCCCGGCCCGGTTCGATACCCACCTGTTCGTGATCATCCGCCAGTTTCCCGACGTCGGCATCTCGCTGATGCCGGTGCTCGTGCTGGCCATTGCCTGGCCTATCCCGCGGACGGTGTGGCTGCTTGCAACACTGTGGGTGGGATCCCGCCCGCAACTAGCCCGTTCAGGCTCCGGCTGGCGCGGCGTGGCCTAGAGTGCAGCGTTCGCCGTCAGCGGGGCGCCGTCGTGGGCCACTTTGACGGTGACCCGGCCCCGAAACGGCTCAAACCGCGGCGTGTCCATGTCAAAGTGCCCCAGTTCGGCTACTCGTGCAGTTACGGGGAAGTCCAGCGCGGTGATGCCGCTGAACGTGCTCAGCACTCCCTGGCCTGGATCAGCACTAAAGCCGACAGCCGCGGACACCTTCCAGAGGAAAGGTATCCGCGGCATTAATCGTCCGATTCGCTTACTTGTCGCACCCGATTCCGTCGCGGTCTCTGTCGAGGTGCGTCCCATATCCCGGTGTTCCGGCATAGATGGGCGCCGCACCTGCTGCGCGTGCCGCAGTGCAGTTTGCGTAGTACACGGCTGCAGGCGCCTTGACTGCCGGGGCTGGTGCAGGTGCAGGTGCGGGTGCGGGTGCGGGTGCGGGTGCGGGTGCGGGTGCGGGTGCGGGGACTACTGGAGCTGGCTTCGCGGCCTGCGCGGCTGCCTGATCTGCCGCAGCTTTCTCGGCCGCAGCCTTGTCCGCCACAACCTTTGCTGCAGCAGCCGTCTCTGCTGCCACCTTGTCGGCGGCGGCCTTATCCGCCGCGGCCTTTTCCGCCGCAGCCTTCTCAAGGTTCTTGACGCCGAGGTGAACGGTGGAGCCCTTTGCCAACTGTGCACCTCCCGTTGGGTCTTGGGACGTCACCTGCCAGTTCTTCTTTGAAATGATCGTCTTGCCGTCGACGGTGTCCACAGCCTCGACCTTGAACCCGAGATCTTCCAGTTGATCCGTGGCCTTATCTAGAGTCAGGCTCATCACGTCTGGAACCGTGGCCGCATCTGCAGCCACTGCATCAGCGCTTGAAGTTGCTGAAGCCTGCTTGCCACTGCATCCCGTCATCATGAGGCCGGTCAGCACAATTAATGTCAGTGTCTTCTTCATTTTTCCCCCTTGGAAAATTTTCTGAATTGGTGGAGTGATTGGGCGTGGCTAGCTCTCGCAGGCCACACCGTCGGAATCGCGGTCCAGCCCGGCCCGATAACCGGCCTGGCCGGCATAGATCGGAGCGGCGCCGGCGGCCTTGGCGGCCGTGCAGTTGGCGTAGTAAGCGGCCGGAGCTGCCGGAACAGGTGCAGGTGCCGGCACAACCGGCACGGGAGCAACCGGGACAGGGGCGGGTGCCACAGCCGCCGGGGCCGGAGCAGGAACTACAGGAGCAGCTGCCCCCGCCGGTGCAGGTGCCGCGGCCGGCGCCTGCGTCGCGGCGACTGGTGCCTGCTGGTTAGTTGGTGCGAGCTGGCCGGAGCAGTCGGCCAGGATCCTGGCCATCGCGTCGTGCTCCGCCTGGGTGACCCACAGGCTGTACGTTGCCTTCACCGAAATCTGCCGGGCCACGTATTCGCACCGGAAGCCCTTGTTCGGCGGCAACCAGGTGGCTGCGTCGCCGTCGCCCTTTTTCATGTTGGTGGGACCATCCGTGGACTGGAGGTTCAGAGAGTCATTCGCGAAGGCTGTCCGCTGCTCCGTGGTCAGCTGCTGCGCGCCCTTCTGCCAGGCGTCGCTGAGGGCAACAACATGGTCGATCTGGACGGCGCTGCTCGTAGCGCTCCCCCGCAGGAAGCTGATGCTCGTACCCGTGTAGGGGTCCGCCAGCATGCCGGACTGAACCTTGCAGGGCACGCTGTTGGTGTAGGTGATCGCCGTGAGGTCGCGCTTGAGCATGTCATTCCGGGTGTCACAGCCATTGCGGTCAACGTCCATCCAGGCCTGCCCGAACAGCGCGCGGTCATAGCCCGTCTTGGGCGCCCGGCCCTTGATGGGAAGGGTGGCCAGCAGGTCGATCGCCTTGGTAGCAAAGGCCGGCTGCGTCTTCGGCGCCGTGACGTCGTTCGCAACGAAGCTTGGAGTCTCAGGATCGAGCGGGGCGCCCGTCGCCTGTGCGGTTGGAACGGACGACGGCGTCGGCGTGGCTTTTGCAGATGCGCTCGCTGTGGCGGTTCCCGGCGAGGCATTCCAGTCCGAGGAGGCTGCCTGAAGGTCCTCCGCATTCGTCCGCGGCAACGCGGCGGCACCGCCGATGAAGAGAGCAAAGGAAACCCCCAGGGCGATGGCCCCTGCCTTCCGCTTGGCCGGGAGCCACGCCCAGGAACGGCGTCCAGTCGCCATGACATACAGGCCAGTGATGGCTGCCGAGATGGCCAGGACAACCAGGGCGCCCCCGAACCCGCCGCTGAAGGCACCAATAATCATGAAGAGGACTGTGATGCCGCCGACGACGAACGTCGAAGCGCGTGGCCTGCGGGGCGGATTAGGTCCGGGCGCAGGAGCAGATGGTGCTGACCCGAAAAGGGTCTGATAGTTCGACATTCTTTCCCCAATACGGCCGGGTGCTTAGCCTGACCCATTCCTTGAAACTTCACGTAAATGCCGAGCCTATTTCTTGGGGAGCTGGGGAAACCGAAACTTCGACGAACCTCGCACAACGTTGATTGAGTCTTGAGCCGATCTTGATCGGAGCACTGCCGTACGAGATCATTTCAGACGCATTAGCTGAAAACCACGACATAAATCCCGAAGGTGACAGGTGCTGCCCAAGCCGCGCACCGCCGTCGTAAATTATCGATGGCGCGTGGATTTCCACCTCTTATCGCTATTTCGAACTCACTGCAGTACGTTGGGCCTACGCCGTGCGAATAGGGTGCTGTTGGGCACCGTTATTCCGGCCGCCAACTCTCGGAAACTTCGATTTGCGCATAAGGCTGGGGGTTCCTGGACTAACCCAGCCCCGGGCGAGTGTGGAGCGCACAGACCAGAGAAGCGAACTCATGAAATCTGCAACCCTTCCCCGCTCCCGTCAAAGCCCCCGGACCCGGTGGCTTGTACCCGCCGTCCTGATCCTCCTCAGCCTCGTCCCGGTCATCGCCGGGGCCGTGCGCCTGACCGAGCTCTCGGGAGGTCAGATCACGCCGGATAACGCGCGGTTCTTCGATTCGCCAGTCCCCGTGCTGATCCATATCCCCACCGTCACGGTTTACCTGGTGCTGGGGGCGTTTCAGTTCGTTCCCTCGCTTCGACGGGGCAAGCCCGGCAGGGCCAGCTGGCACAAAATCGCGGGACGCATTCTTGCCCCCACCGGCCTGCTCGCCGCCCTGTCGGGTTTGTGGATGGCAGTTTTCTACGATCTCCCGCCCCTGGACGGGCCGCTTCTACTTGTCCTTCGGCTGGCCTTCGGGTCCGCCATGGTGGCATTCATTGTTCTTGGATTCATTGCGGTGCGGCGCCGGAACTACGTCCGGCACAGCGAGTGGATGTCCCGGGCGTACGCCATCGGCATCGCCCAGGGAACCATTGTTGTGGTGACCATTCCGTGGATTCTCCTGGTGGGACCGGTTGACGAACTGACCCGGGCGCTTCTGATTGGCGCATCATGGGTACTCAGCCTGGCGGTGGCCGAATACTTCATCCACCGGCGCGCCCAAATACCAACGCGAGCGGCGCTCCCAAGCCGTGCGCCGTCGTCGTAATTCCCGACGGCGGCCGCTGGCCAGGTGCCTAAGGTTTAGTAAGTGCGCTTACGGGTTGGGATCTAAACTTAATCATGGACACGATCCCGGCGGTTTTCCTCGTCATAGGGGCAGCGTTTGCCTGGCTGGGCGTGACGCTAGTGGTTATCCTCCGGACTCGGCACCGTAGGAGTGGATCGAGGCCGTTGCATCCGGCGCATCCCACTGACCAGGCTCACCTTCGTAACGGCATCCGCTGGCGCCGCCTCCGCCGGATCGCGGACCAGAACACCGGAACTCCGTCGAGACGACGCGGCCTGAGAGTCAGGAAGGTCCGCCATTAAGGCCTGATGGTTGAGCCTGTTGAAGCCGCGGTTTCGACAGGCTCAACCACCGGCAACAGGCTCAACCACCGAAACCGTCAGGACACCCGGCGGAATTCCCCCGGCCGGAGCTGGACGTGGATGGGCAGCACCAGCTGGATGTGGGTGTCGCCGATGGGCTTGTCGAGCAGCTCGTTGATGGAGGTCTGCCCTTCCAACTCGCTGTGCTGGTTCTTGCCCATGTATCGAGCTTATGTGCGCCACGGCGGGAGTGAATCCTAAGACACGCGTGAGCTATGGCCTCTTGTCTGCGGCAGTGCCAGTATGTGGAGAATCAGGTTCGCTGCAGGCGCCCCATAACCGGGCAGTAAGGACGCGCGGTCATGACCTACGCCAACAGTTTGGCCGATGTGGGAGCAGCCGACATCGCCATGGCCGGCGGCAAGGCCGTGGGACTGGGCGGCCTCATCCGGGCCGGGCTGCCGGTCCCCCCGGGGTTCGTGCTCAACACCGCCGCCTATTCGCACTTTGTGGAGGCCAACCACCTCGAGACCCGCATACAGGAACTGGCCACCCTGTCGCCGCAGTCCTCGCCCCAGGACTATGCGGACGCCTCGGAGCGGATCCGAACCCTATTCACGGCCGGCACTTTGCCGGCCGACATCGCAGCGGAACTCGGCGCCGCCTACGGGCGTCTCAGTGACGCGCGTCTCGACAACGGCGGGGAAACAGCCGTTGCGGTGCGCTCCTCCGCCACGGCCGAGGACCTCGCCGACGCCAGCTTCGCCGGGCAACAGGAAACCTACCTGAATGTCCGCGGGGCCGAGGCGCTGGCCGCGGCCGTGATCGATTGCTGGGCTTCCCTGTGGACGGCGCGTGCCATGGCCTACCGGGCCCGCGCAGGCATCGGACCGGACTCGGTGCGCCTCGCCGTGGTGGTCCAGCGGATGGTCGAGGCCGAGGCCGCCGGGGTGATGTTCACCGCCAATCCGGCCAACGGGCGCCGCGACCAGACAGTGATCAGTGCCGCATGGGGCCTGGGCGAGTCCGTGGTCAGCGGGACGGTCACCACGGATGACGTCGTTGTCGACGCCGGGACGGGCGCCGTGCTGTCGCGACGCACCGCTGACAAGGCCGTCATGACTGTCTACGCCGAGCACGGCACTCGGGAGCAGCCGGTGGCGGCAGCCCGCCGTCGTGCGCCCGTACTTGACGATAGGCCCGCCGCCGAACTGGCCCGCTACGGAACGCGGAGTGCGGATCATTTCGGGGCACCGCAGGACATCGAGTGGGCGCGGGCCGGGGGCGAGTTTTTCATCCTGCAATCCCGGCCCATCACCGCGCTCCCCGAACCGGCGGCCGACACCCCGGATACCTGGCCCGTGCCCTATCCGAAGGGTCTCTACTTCCGCGCGAGCATCGTGGAACAGCTGCCCGACCCGCTCTCGCCGCTGTTTGCCGACCTCATTGACGGCTCGGTGTCCAGGTCGCTGCGAGCCTTGATGAACGAGGCCGTGGGCACGAATGTCATCCGCGAGGACGACGTGGGACTGCCCACCATCAACGGCTACGCGTATTACTACTACCGCACCTCGGGGATGTGGCGGGTGATGGGCAAGGCGCTGACGGCGGTACGCGCACTGGCCCGCGGCCAGGCGCACATGGGAGTGGCCGGCTGGCGCGAATTTTCGCATCCCCGCTACGAACGGGTGATCAAAGACTGGTCCGCCAAGCCCGTTGCGGAGCTCTCCGGTGCGGAACTGCTGGACGGTGTTCGGGCGCTGCTGGACGCCGGCACCGTGTACTACACCGCCGTGCAGTCAGTCATTCCGCTCGCCGCCACCAGCGAAATCTCCTTCAGTGCGTATTACGACAAGTTCGTCCGGCGCGAGGGGGATCCCCCCGCCCTGACGTTCATCCTCGGCTACGACAGCGAACCCATCCGCGCGGAGAAGTCGCTGTACGATCTCGCAGCCTGGGCCCGCGGCGTCCCCGGGCTCGCCGCGGCGATCCTCCATGAACCGACGACGGCGTTGGCCGAGTCCCAGCGCACGGGGTTCCCCCCTGCCGGGTTCAGTGAGCCGTTGTGGCAGTTGTGGCGTCTTCGTTTCCAGGACCACCTCGGCCGGTTCGGCCATGCGGTCTACAACCTGGACTTCGCCAGCCCGGTGCCGGCCGACGATCCGTCAGCGTTGCTGGGCGCGGTGAAGTTCTACCTGCGGGGGCAGGGCACTGACCCGCACGAGCGGCAGCGGCTGTCGTCCGACCGCAGGGAGATCGCCACCAGCCGGATCTTCACCCGGCTCGGGCCGCGCCGCCGGGCCGCGTTCCTCCGTTTGCTCCGGTGGGCACAGAACACCGCGCCGATCCGCGAGGATGCGCTGGCCGACGTCGGCCTCGCGTGGCCGCTGCTGCGGCGGATGCTGCTGGAACTAGGACGGCGGCTGGTGGACTCCGCTGTCATCGCCGAGCCCGCCGACGTGTTCTGGCTGCGGCACCAGGAGCTGCGCAGCGCCGTCGAGTTCGGCCTGGCCGCGCCGGGCGCACCGGCGGCCGTGGCCATAACCGGAGCGGACCGGCCCGTCCGCGCCGCCGCCGTCGAGGAGCGCAAGATGCTGTGGCGCGGCCAGGTGAAGGCCGCTGCCCCGCAACTGCTCCCGGAGAGCCGGTGGATGGAAAAGGCCTTCGGGTCCATGATGCCCGCGGGCTCGCAGCACCAACGCGGCGACATCATCAAGGGCACGGGCGCGAGCTCGGGCCGGGTCACCGCCCCGGCCCGCGTCCTGCGGGGGCCCCAGGATTTCGCCCTGATGGAACCCGGAGAGGTCCTCGTCGCCCGCATCACCACTCCCGCCTGGACCTCGCTGTTCGCGATGGCCTCCGCCGTGGTGACCGATGTGGGCGGCCCGTTGAGCCACAGCTCCATCGTGGCCCGGGAGTACGGCATCCCGGCCGTGCTCGGCACCGGCGTTGCCACCCAGCGGCTCACCAGCGGCCTACAGATCCGCGTGGATGGCGACGCCGGCACCGTCACCATCGAGCAGCCGAGCCCTACTCAAGGGCCATGACCCGGTGGCATGATGGGGCGCATGAGCCGAGTCACGTGCGACCTGACCATCTCCCTCGACGGCTTCGTCGCCGGCCCGAACCAAAGCCCTGCGGAGCCGCTGGGCGAGAACGGCGAACTCCTGCACCGGTGGATGTTCGAGGAACCCGATGCCAACGCGGCCGCGATCGACGGCATCCTCGCTTCCGGCGCCTACATCATGGGACGGAACATGTTCGCGGGGCCGGGCCCCGGGGCGTGGGATGCGGACTGGCGGGGCTGGTGGGGTGAAGAGCCGCCGTATCACGCACCCGTATTCGTGCTCACCCATCATGCACGCAAGCCCTTGGAGATGCAGGGCGGCACCACGTTCAACTTCGTGACCGACGGCATCGAAGCGGCATTGGCCCAGGCGCGGGAGGCTGCCGGCAGCAAGGATGTGGCCGTTGCCGGCGGAGCGAAAACCGTCCAGCAATTCCTCTCGGCGGGACTGATCGACGAGCTGCGGCTCCACATATCTCCCATGCTCCTGGGTGCGGGCGAACGGCTGCTCGACGGCGTCGCGAACGTCACGCTTGAGCCGACGGAAGTCAGCGGTACCGGCCTCGTCACCCACGTGCGCTACCGGGTGGTCCGCAGCTAAGTACTCTTCACGGCAGCGCGGCCGCAGTAGCGGTAACTAACTATCGCAACCAGCGAAGTAAAACGTCTTGCCGAGCTACTTGCCGAATGCGTTAGTGACTACTAACGTATTAGGTGTGTTGGATGCCTTGGAGGTCGCTGCGGAGCCGAACCGGCGTCGGCTTTTGCACCTCCTGGCTGGCCAGGAACAGTCGGTGGGAGAGCTGGCCGCCCACTTCACGGTCAGCCGTTCCGCCGTCTCCCAGCATCTGCTGTTGCTGGAGCAGGCAGGCTTGGTGGCTGCCCGCAAGGAAGGGCGGAACCGGTACTACAGGCTCGATCCCGAGGGCATGGGCCGGCTCCGTGCGCTGGTCGAGCAGTTCTGGACGGACGAACTGGATCTGCTGGCGGCGGACGCCGCCGAGCTGGCCGGGAACCTCAACCGGCCGGACTCTGCACCACCCCAATAGGTATTTCGCTTCAAGACAAAGGACCGCTCAGATGAGCTTCGATAAAACCATCCACCTTCCCGTCGACGCTGACGAGGCCTTCGCCCTGATCACGCAGCCGGAACGCCTGCGCCGCTGGAAGACTGTGGCCGCCCGGGTGGACCTTCGGGTCGGCGGCGAGTACCGCTGGACCATCGTCCCGGGCCACCACGCCGCGGGGACGTTCCAGGAGATCGAGCCGGGCAAGCGCATCGTGTTCACCTGGGGCTGGGAGTCCGCCACGGACCTGCCGCCTGGTGCGTCCACGGTCACCATTACTCTGGAGCCCGTCGACGGCGGCACGTCGTTGCGTCTGGTGCATGAGGGCCTCACGCCCGAGCAGTCCGCAGCACACGCCGAAGGCTGGAACCACTTCCTGGGACGTCTGGTCGCCGAGGCGTCGTCGGATGCCGGTGCGGGCCCGGACGAATGGTCGGCCGCTCCGGACCCCATCGACCACCTCATCTCCGCCGACGCGTCGCTTGCAGTCCTCCTGGGTGTCCTGCGCAAGCTCACCCCGGAAGACCGTGAGAAGCCGACGCCGTGTGAGGACTTCACTGCCCACGAACTCCTTGAGCACCTGGCCGGGTCGCTGAAGAACATCGGAACTGCCCTCGGTGCCGACGTTACGGACCGCGCCGATGCGGCCCCCGAGGTCCGCATCGCCGAACTTGCCCAGCCCACGCTGGAAGCGTTCGCCCGCCGCGGCGTTGACGGCACCATCGACATGGGTTTCGCCGAACTCCCCGCCACCATGGTGGCCAGCATCCTGAACCTGGAGCTGCTGGTCCACGCGTGGGACTTCGCGAAGGCAAGCGGCCAGAACCTGGCAGTGTCCGACGTCGTCACGGACTATGTAGAGGGCCTGGCCGTGGTGACCATCTCCGAGCAGGTCCGCTCCGGCGGCAGCTTCGCGCCCGCCCAGCCTGTGGCGGAGACCGCCGGCAGCCTCGAGCGACTCATTGCGTTCACCGGCCGGACTGTCACCGCCTGATCCCCGCAACAACAAAACAACAATCACGAAAGAAGGAACGAAAATGTCCAAGTTTCTCTTCATCTACCACTCCCCGATGACACCCGCCGAGGCCGCGCCGCCGGCACCGGAAGACATGGAAGCCGCCATGGGGGAATGGAACGCCTGGGGTGCCAAAGTGGGCGACGGGCTGATCGACTTCGGAACCCCGTTGGCCAACGGCGTCCGCGTTTCGCCCGGCGGAGCCACCGCGCCGAGCCAGCTCGAGGTCTCCGGATACAGCCTCATCGAAGCCGAGACTGCTGAGGCAGCCCTGGAACTCGCCAAGCAGCACCCGCACCTGAACATGCCGGGCAGCGAAATCGAGGTCCACGAGGCCCAGCACATCCCCGGCATGTAGGCCCAACTCCTAATAGATCAGTCCGGTGTCCGCCGCCGCTTCACGCAGCGGCGGGCACAGTGCGACGCGCAGATTGGAATTCCCAGCAACGTACGCGGACTGGAATTCGACCATCGTGTCCGTCCAGGATGACATCGCTCCGGGATCAAAAATACGGCCACTCAGCGCCGGTCCGGCGGTGGATTCGAAGACGACCCTGCCTGGTGTCGGAACCGGCTCAGTACACAATTGCGTGAATACATCCTTGGATGTACTTTATTCGTATGGAAACGCTCGCTCATGCACCGGTACTGGCACGGTTCGGTTACGCAGTCTCGGACCCAACGCGGGCCCGGATTCTGCTGGCCCTTGCTGACGCGCCGGCCTACCCGTCCGATCTTGCCGACACTTTGGAAGTTTCGCGGCAGAGCATGTCCAACCACCTGACGTGCCTGCGCGGCTGCGGTCTGGTGGTCGCTGTCCCTGACGGGCGGCGAAGCCGGTACGAGCTTGTGGATGCCCGGTTGGGCCACGCGGTCAGGGATCTGATCGGAGTGGTCCTCGCCGTGGATCCGGCCTGCTGCGCGCCGGACGGAACGTGCCTGGCATGACGGCGCTACTGAACCCGCTGGCGCCGGAGCGCCGTGCGGTCCTGACTCGGCGGATCCGGCTGTTCGCCGCGGCGACGATCACGTACAACCTCATTGAAGCGGTCGTAGCCCTCTGGGCCGGCGGTGTCGCGGATTCCTCGGCGTTGATCGGGTTCGGGCTGGATTCAGTCATCGAGGTGGCCTCCGCCCTGGCGTTGTCCTGGCAGTTCTCCGCCAACGACCCGGAACGCCGGGAGCACCTGACCCTGCGGATCATCGCGGTGTCCTTCTTCGCCCTCGCCGCGTTCGTCGCCGTTGATGCCGTCCGGGCCCTCACGGGCGGCGGGGAAGCACAGCACTCAACGCCGGGGATCGTTATCGCTGCCCTGAGCCTCGCCATCATGCCCGTCTTGTCCTGGCTCCAGCGCCGCGCGGGGCGCGAGCTGGGCTCCCGGACCGCGGTGGCCGACTCAAAGCAGACGCTTCTGTGCACGTACCTCTCAGCGGTCCTGCTGGTGGGGCTGGTCCTGAACAGCACTTTGGGCTGGTGGTGGGCCGACGCCGGGGCCGCGCTGGTCATCGCCGCCATCGCCGTCCGGGAAGGCATCAATGCCTGGCGCGGAGACGTGTGTTGCGTCGTCAGTCATGCCGGCCAGGGCGTGGACGCGGCAAGCGACCCCGACGAATGCTGCGGCATCAGTGCCGTCGACACGTGCTGCCCAGAAGGAGATGGCTCCCCTATTGGTATGTCAAGTCAGGCCGATAGGTCTTGCGCCTAAAGTCCGATTCCGAGTTTCGCCAGCGTAGCTAGAGGATGCTGGCGAGTTCCTCCGGGACGAACAGGTGGACGCTTTCACCGTCGTGACCGGAAATGGGCTGCACGGTAGTGCAATCCCACCAGTACAGCGGCGGGCTGAGCGCGGACGGATGCTGGGACTGAATGATTCCCGTGACCTTGATCATCGCCGAAATGTCCGTGATGCTCGTGGCCTCGGTGACCAAATGAAGGCAAAGGATGTTGGTGGCCGGGATGCTCAGCAACGCCCCGAGCGGTCCGGCCTTGTAGCCGAGCAGTTCAACCAGCCTGTCCGGGTAGGCCAGCCATGATGCCTGGTAGACCGATTCTGTTTCAAAGATCAGGAAGGATCCTTCGTCGAGGCTCATGTCTGCTGGCTGGCCTGGCCCCTGGGCGATCAGATTCTGCAGCGCAGCGTCCCACACGATATCTGCCCCGCCGGCAGCTTCGATCTGGGGTGCGCCCAAGTAGGTGACGGACTCCGGGGAGTCCAGCGCCACTAGGAGGGAGACCATGGCCACGTCTCGGGCGTAGGCGTAACGGGCGGGATCATTCTGTTGTGAACGGGCCAGAGTTTCAGTGGAGATGATTTTGGGGTAGACCCGGCCCAGCAGTTCCTCTGCTGTTACGTCGGAACCGCCAGCGTCACCGCTGATGACTGCGCTGAAGTGCTGCTCGACCATGCCCTTCCAATCCCGTTCGGGAAGCGCCGCGGCCTTCCGTGCCACGGCAAAAAGTCCGTACTTGCGGTCTTCTGTCACGGAAAGGTGATCCCCTTCCGCTGCCCCGGAGACACCCAGCCGGCCTAGCACGGCGATCGACAGCTCGCGCAGCTTGTCAGCCTGTTTGACACTCAGCTCGGGCAGGTATGGATCGGTGGTGGTTTTCCTGGAGAACAGTCCCATGCAAGCGTCTCGTTTCACGATGAGGTGTGGGTGGTTCGTCTTCAACGCTGTCAGCGCGGAGTCCGGTTGAGCAACGTTGGGCAAATCATGCAGGGCGAAACCACCACATGGTAACCCACGCCCTGCGGACCTGGAGATAGGGTGGAGCCATTCCACGACGAAAGGTAAATCGATGGGGGACACTGTTTTGTCGCTCGGTCTGCATCCGAGCGCTGTCGACCTCAGCCGCTACCCGGAGATCACCCAGGAGATGCTGTCGACCCGGATCGCGGCGGGCGAGGCGGCCATGCGCGAGGCGGGGTTCGACATCGTGCCGTGCCAGGTTTCAGCCGACCCCGATGAGGCCGAAAAGATGGTCCGCGAATGCCTCGCCGTCCGACCGGTCCAGGTGGCGATGATCGGCGCGGGTGTGCGAATGGCCGGGGAGCATACCCTGCTGTTCGAGCACCTCGTCAACCTGCTAAACGAGCTAGTCCCCGGCATCGTGTCCTGCTTCAACACCTCGCCGGAGACCACCATCGACGCACTGCGCCGAAGGGCGCGCCCCGGCAACTGAGACGACGAAAACCCCGGCGAGGGGATCGCAACGGCAAGTGCCGGCCGTCGTACGTTTCCCTCCGGCAGTTTGCGACCGTCGCCCACAGCCCTCCAGGCAGCCAGTCGCCGGCCGGAAGGTAGGTTGCCCAGGACCGCGACCCCTCCCGGGTTACCGGGGGAACCAGTAGGTCGTCGCCGAGCAACCATTGCAGGGTCTGGTTCCAGACCTCCTGGCCTTCGGCCGCCCGCACGTGGCCATCGCCGGCGGAGCGAAGACCGCCCAGCAATACCTATCGGCGGGGCTGATCGATGAGCTGCGGCTCCACACCGCGCCCCTGATTCTGGGCGCGGGCGAACGGCTGCTCGACGGCGTCGCGAACCTCACGCTCGAGCCGACGGAAGTGAGCGGCACCAGCCTCGTCACCCGCGTGCGCTATCGGGAAACCCGCTGAAAGCTTGCACTTGCCCGGGAGCACCGGTGCGGCGCTCCCGGGATTGAAACGACAAATATGGCGCTATGCGGGGAAGGCGTGCTTGCGTGCGGTGACCACCATGATGAGTGCTGCGATCAGGAGTGCGAAGGTTGCCCACCCCAGCGAAGAGGCTCCCAAACCGCCGAGCAGGAGCCCGCCGATGATCCCTCCGCCAGCGATGCCGATGTTCCAGCCGGTCACCATAACCGACTGGACCAAGTCCACGGCGGGTCCCGCCGCGTCGGCGGCCGCGGTCTGCAGCAGGCTCGCCGCTCCGCCGAACGCGAGGCCCCACAGCCCTGCGCTGATGAAGACGGCCACCGGCAGCGCCGCCAGGACTCCGAGGGCGAGCACAGCCAGGGCGAACAGAGCGGAGCTGGCGATCAGGAGGACCCGCAAGTGCCTGTCGATGAGGATGCCGGTGATCCAGATACTGATAAGAGATGCGACGCCAAAGACGAGCAGCACGGCACTGACGCTGTCGCTCATTCCCACAGGTGCCAGAAAGGATGCGATGTAGGTGTAGAGGACGTTGTGTGCCATCACGTACAGGAGTGTCACGATGATGACGGGCACGACGCCGGGTACTGAGAAGACGCGGCCAACGGGAGTCCGTTCGCCTTTGGACTGGCCGGCGAAGTCCGGCACGGCGACGAGTACCCAGACGATCAACGCGACGGCGGCCAGGGCCATGACGCCGAACGTGAACCGCCACCCGATGAGGCCGGCGAGAAGGGTTCCGGCAGGTGTGCCGATGGCGAGGGCTACCGGGGTCCCGGCCAAGGCGATGGTGATAGCCCGTCCATAGTGCTCAGGCGTGACCATGCGCCGTGCATATGCGGCCAGGATTCCCCACAACACCCCGGCGAAAACGCCGGCGATGAACCGGATTACCAACGTCAGGACGAAATTGTCCGAGATGGCCGTGGCGATGCTGGTCAGGGCGTATCCGGTGATGGCCAGAAGCAGCAGTTTCCGGCGTTGCCACCCCATGGTTGCGCTGATGAGCGGAATGGCGCCTGCAATGGATCCGATTGCGAAGACGGTGACGGTTTGGCCGACCGCCGATTCGGAGACCCCGAGGTCACTGCTCATGGCCGGAAGGATTCCAGCTGGCAGCGTCTCAAGCATGATGGTGATGAATCCGGCTGCTGCGAGGGCCAGCAGACCCGCCAGCGGAAGGCTGCCGGAGCGTTTGGTTCGGCCCGGGGCGTAGGGTTGAGTTTGTGTCATAACCTTACTGTGAATGGTTGACACTAGTGTGAAGGTCAAATTCCATTCTGGATCTGCGGAAGCAAGGGGTATACATGCGCATCGGAGAGCTCGCGAAGGTGACGGACACCCCTGCGCGGTCTTTGCGCTATTACGAAGAACAGGAACTGCTCATTCCGAGGCGCCTGTCCAACGGCTACCGCGAATACGATGAGTACCTGATCAACCGGGTGAACCAGATCCGCGGACTGATCGACAGCGGGCTCCCCACCAAAATCATCAAACAGATCCTGCCTTGCGTCGACAAAACACCGACGATCCACCCGGGCGACGCCACCCCCGAACTGCTGGCCGTCCTACAAGGACAGCGTGACCGGATGAGTCAACGAATCGACTGCCTCACCCGCAACCGCGACGCCATCAACAACTACATCGCCGTCGTCAGCGATACCGTCACGAAGTCAAGCGCTTCCAGCGCTGCGTAGCCACATCCGGCGTGCCGCCGCCATACTCCCCTGCGAGTCTCCGGTGAGCGGCCAACCGAAGGACGCCTGAGCGTCCCCGTTCGGAGCAGTGCCGCCCCTAAGATGAGGCATGGACTTCGAGGACGCGCTCTGGACGGTATTGGGTGCCGGGCTGATTCTGCTGATGCTCGTCGACGTCTTTCACACACTCCTCTATCCGCACGGTTCCGGTCCTGTGGGCCGGACAATCATGCGGGGATTCTGGCTGCTGTCGAAAAGGCTCCGGGGCCGGGGCTCCACCATCGCAGCACCCTTGGCCATGGCCGCTGTCATAGGCGCCTGGGCCGGCTTGGCGGCCATCGGCTGGGCGCTGCTGTACCTCCCTCATCTGCCGGAAGGCTTTGTTTACGGAGTGGACGTTCCCCAGCGGGGCGACTTTGCCGAAGCGCTCTACATCTCCCTTGTCACTCTTTCCACTGTGGGGTTCGGTGAAATCGTGCCGGGGCATCCGATGCTCAGGCTGGTGGTCGCCCTGCAGGCTGTCACCGGATTCGGGTTGCTGACCGCAACGGTCTCCTGGATCCTGCAGACCTACCCGGCCCTCAGCCGCCGCCGGGCCCTTGCCCACGAGCTGAACCTGTTCAGGGAGGCGGCAGGTTCGGCGGGCGTATCTTCGCTGGATCCCGGGCACGCGGCCGGGCTGCTGGAATCCATGGCCGGAAACGTGGCTTCCGTGAGCATAGACCTGCTTTCGTTCCATGAAACCTATTACTTCCACGAAGTGGAGCAGCGGGGTTCCCTGCCGGCCACGGTTGCCTACGCCCACCATCTGGCGTCCGAGGCCCAACGCAGCGAAAGCCCTGAACTCCAGTTCGCCGGGCGGATGCTGCACGCGGCGCTGGACGACCTCGCGGAGGTCCTTCGCGGCAAATTCGGCCATTCAGGAACAACGTCTTCCGCGGTGTTCGACAGCTACGAGCTGCACCACAGACACCGGCGGCCAGAGGAACCGGACAGATAGCCGGGAGTGGTTCGCGGAGACTTGCTGGGAGGTGAGTCGGGAAGTCTGGTCGTCATGAACCAGAATGGCCTTACCCCTCCGCGTCCGTCCGTCCGCGGACGCCGGAGTTACTCCCAGGTTCTTCGTATCGGAGAGATTCTGCGGAGTGAAACGGTCGGCGTTCCTCGCCTCCCGCGCGTATCCAGTCACCAGCTCAGCGGCACCGCCGGGATTCGTGCAGGAGGAGCCACACCAGGTTGGCCCCGCCCATCACCACGGTCACCACGCCCACCGGAACGGTGAAGGGCACCACGTGCTGGGAGACGAGGTCCGCGGCCAGCAGGAGCGCCCCGCCCACCACACCGGTGGTGCCCAGCGGCATGCTGGCGGTGCGGGCCAGCCGCCGGGTGATCTGGGGAGCCGCAAGGGCGATGAAGGCGATGAGGCCGGCCACTGCGGTCACCGCACTGACCAGCGCCAAGGTGTCCGGACCGGCGTCATCCAGGCCGGCGTCATGCAGGCCGACCTCAACCGGACGCTAGTTGAAGGTCCAGGCAGGCGTCTCGGTACTGCCCCGTCGTCGTCGCCGCAGCACTACGATCAGGGCACCGGCACCGCCCAGCAACAGCGCCGCCGCCCCGGCGGCAATGGCCGGAAGTCCGGGCCCGGAGGCTCCGCCAGTGGTACCGCCGGCTGAAGAACCTCCGCCGGACCGCGGGGACTCCGCGCGGGACTCCCCGCCGTCGGACATTCCGGCACCGGGCGCGGGCGCACCCGCGCCGGAAGCGGCAATCACCGTCAGGGACCTGCCGCCCCTGTTGACCACCACTACTGAGCCGTCGGCCCGGACAGCCATGCGGCCGGGGTCCTCACCGGTGGGAATTGTTTCCGCCGCGGCCGAGGCGCCCGGAGGGATGACCGAGACGGTGTTGTCAACACTATTGGTCACGTAGACCGTGCCGTCCGGACCGGCCACCACCTCCTGCGGCGCCTCTCCTACCGGGATCCGGCGAGCCACCGTGGTGCCGCCTGGTTCGATGACCGCCACGTCATTCCTGAGGATGTTTGCCACATAGACGGTTCCGTCCGGCGCAGCAGCAATCCCGTGCGGGTGGTCCTTCGCGCCCACGGTGATGGTGTGGGAGGGGCTCGGCGAACCGGCAGGCACCACGGTGACAGTGCCCTCGTACTCGTTGGTGGCGTACGCCGTTCCGTCCTTCGCCAGGGCCACCTCCACCGGGTAAGGCCCCGCCAGGATGGAGCGCTCCGTCCACACACCGCCGGGCGGCACCACCGACACGGTCCCTTCAGCCGGGTTGGTCGCGTAGAGCGATCCGTCCGGTCCCGCCGTCAGCCAGTGAGCGCCCGGGCTCACCGCGATCGCAAAGCCCGCTTCGGCCGCCCCGGGGGCCACCACGCCGATTTGTGCCTGCCCGGACTCGGTCGACTGGCGCACATACAGGGTCCCGTCCGGCGTCACCGCCAGCGACGAGGGAAAACCTCCCACCTTGATAGTGCGGGAGGCGCGTGTTTCGCCGGGCTGGAAGACGCTGATGCCGCCCGCCCAGTGGTAATCGCTGACGTACAGGGTGCCGTCCGGCGCGGCCGCCACGCCCAAAGGCTGGATGCCGGCGTCGATCACGGTTGAGTCGGTGACGGTCGGGGCAGTCACCGCCGGGCCAGTCGCCGTCGCGTCTTCAGCGGACGCCGGAACAGCGACGACGGCGGGGCCCAGCAGGAGCCCGGCCGCGGCCAGCAACGCCACCCCTGCGCGCAGAAAAGTTTTCGCGTTCCCGCCCGGTTCGCCCGGATCTCGCGGATCTCGCGGATCGCCGGCGGCGCGGTGCATCAGAAAGTTCTTCACAGGTTCCCCCAAAACCTTGGCTGCCCTGCGGCAGTGTTCCGATCCTACCTGCCGGCGTAAGCCCCGCGGGGTCTTCCGGCTGCCGTCGCGGCCCGGCGCCTACAGCACCTTTGAGAGGAACGCCTTGGTCCGGTCCTGCTGGGGATTGCCCAGCAGCTCGCGGGGCGGGCCCGACTCAACCACCACGCCGCCGTCCATAAAGGCGATGGAGTCCGCCACTTCGCGGGCGAAGCCCATCTCGTGGGTCACCACGATCATGGTCATGCCGCTCGTGGCCAGTTCCTTCATAACGTCCAGCACCTCGCCCACCAGCTCCGGGTCCAGGGCACTGGTCGGTTCATCGAAGAGCATCAGCTTCGGATCCATGGCCAGCGCCCGGGCGATGGCCACTCGCTGCTGCTGCCCGCCGGACAGGTGCGCCGGGTAGTGATCCGCCTTGTCCCCCAGCCCGACGCGCTCCATCAGCTCCCTCGCGCGCAGGGTGGCTTTGGCCTTCGGAATGCGCTTGACCCGCATCGGCGCCTGGATGATGTTTTCCAGCGCCGTCATGTGCGGAAAGAGATTAAACCGCTGGAACACCATGCCGATGTCGCGGCGCTGGAGCGCTGCCTCCTTGGGCTTGAGCTCATGAAGCTTGTCGCCCTTTTGCCGGTAACCCACCAGCTGCCCCTCCACGAAGAGGCGGCCGGCGTCGATCTTTTCAAGGTGGTTGATACAGCGGAGGAACGTGGACTTGCCGGAGCCGCTGGGCCCCACGATGCACAGCACTTCGCCGGCCTGGACTTCCAGGCTGATGCTGCGGAGCACGTTGTTGGAACCGAAGCTCTTGGAGATCCGGTCCGCGGTCACCATCGGAGTAGCGCTCATCCCCTGCCTCCCAAATCATTGCCCAGTGGCGCAGCAGTCGCTGCCGCCGCCCCAGGATCACTTTCCGACGCCGGTCCCGCCTGCCGCCGTCCGGTACCGCGGGAGAAACGCTTCTCGATGAAGTGCTGCCCCACCATCAGGACGGACGTGAACAGGAGGTACCAGATCGACGCCACGATGAGCAGAGGAACCGGTGTGAACGTCACGGCGGAGATGCCGCGGGACACCCCGTAGAGGTCGATGCTGAGCGGAATGGCCGCCACCAGCGAGGTGGTCTTGAGCATGGAGATCACCTCATTGCCCGTGGGCGGAATGATGATCTTCATGGCCTGCGGAACCACCACGTAACGCATGGTCTGGCCCCACGACATGGCGAGCGCCGTCGACGCCTCCTCCTGGCCCTCATCCACGGACAGCAGCCCCGCGCGGACAATCTCGGACATGTAGGCGGCCTCATTCAGCGCCAGTCCGATCACCGCGGTGACGTAGAGGTTGGCGAACACGTCGTTGGGAATGGTGATCCACGGCGTCATGAACGGTATCCCGATGGTGAACACGGGGTAGATAAGCGCCACGATGCCCCAGAACACCAGCTGGACGTAGACCGGGGTCCCGCGGAAGATCCACAGGTACAGCCAGGCGATGCTCTTGACCACCGGGTTCGGCGAGAGCCGCATGATGGCCAGGAGCAGCCCCAGGACGATGGCGCCGGCCATGGCGTAGATGGTGAGCGTCAGGGTCACCCAGGCCGCCTGGCTGATCCGGCGGTCGAAGAGGTACTTGCCCACCTCCGCCCAGCCGTAGTCCGGCCGCTGCGAGGCATCCACGATGAACAGCGCCAGGAGGAACACGAGGACGACGGCGATCGAGATCCGCCAGGGGTGGCGCAGGGGAACCGCCACAATGGCGTCCCCCTGCGCTTCAGTTCCGCCGGTTGCGGGGTTGGGCCGCGCCACGGCGGCATGTTTGGGAAGAGTCACGGCTGGTTACTTGGCCGACGACGCCACGTTGAGCGCCGCCGTCTTCACGCCGCCGCTTTCCACGCCCCACTTGGACAGGATCCTGTTGTAGGTGCCGTCGTCGATCAGTGCCTGCAGTGCTTTCTGCAGCACCGGGGTGAACTCGCTCCCCTTGTCCACCGGGATCCCGTAGGGCGCCACTTCAAAGGCATCCCCGGCGGTCTGCAGCTTCTCCTTCGTCTGCGAGATTGCGTACAGGGTCACCGGCGAATCGGCACTCATGGCGTCCACCTGGCCCACCACCAGTGCGTTGGTCGCCTGGTCCTGCGCGTCGTACTTGAAGATTTCAATGGCGGGTTTGCCCGCGTCCGTGCACGCCTTGGACTTGGCCGGCACCTCGTGGGTGTCCTCATACGTGGTGGCCTGGACGGCAACCTTGAGTCCGCAGGCGTTGTCCGGGTCCACGGTCTTGCCCTTCGGCGCCGCCCACTGGATGCCCGCCGAATAATAGTTCACAAAATCCACCTGCTTTTCGCGTTCCAGCGTGTCGGTGAACGACGACATGCCCATGTCGTCCTTGCCCGCCTTGACGGACGGGAGGATGTTGTCGAACGTGCCGATATCAAAGTTGACCTTCAGCCCGAGCGAGGCACCCAACGCATTGGTGAGGTCCACCGACCAGCCTGCAGGGGCGCCGTTGCCGTCCTTGAATTCGTTGGGCGGGTAATTGTTGGCCATGCCCACGTTCAGGACGCCCGCGGACTTCATTTTCTCCGGCAGCAAAACCGCAAGTTCCTCATTCTTCTGGACTGCGGTGTCCGCGGAAGAAGACGCTTTATCCGCCGCCGCCGGGGCGCTGTTGTCCACACAACCCGACAGCATAAGTGCTGTTGCGGCGGTCAGGGCAGGGATTAGATAGCGGTTGCGCATTGGATCCTTAGGTGTTTTGAAGATGAAGGTCCGGCACCGCGAAATTTGTGCGATTCCTCGGGATTGCGAAATCAGTGAGGAATTCAGTGGGGCGGCATGGCACCCGTCAATCGGACCGCATTCCGTAAGTCACGGATATCCGGGCCTCTGGCCTTCAACTCGGAGATAGTGGATGCGCCTACCAGCGTCATGCTAGGCGCAATTCGTTGGAGAAAAGGCCAAAGACACGGCTCGCCCCCGATGTCGTCTCGCGCGAACGGACACTTGAGGCCCCAGGGCAGCTACCGCCCGGCGGCCCCGCCCAGCACCACGTTCACCGGTTGCTGCCCGGCCTGCAGCAACCCGATCTGCTTCCGGATCAGCCGCGCCACCCGCGGCAGCATGGCCGAGCTCGCCCCGCCCACGTGCGGGGTGATGAGTACACCCGGCACGGTCCACAGCGGATGATCGCGCGGCAGCGGTTCCGGGTCCGTCACGTCCAGGGCGGCCCGGAGCCTGCCGGACGACGTCTCGCGCAGCAGGGCCTCGGTATCCGCCACCGGCCCGCGGGCCACGTTCACGAGGAGCGCGCCGTCGGGCATCGCCGCCAGGAAGCGGGTGTCAACCAGGTGCCGGGTCTGCTCGCACAGCGGAACGCTGACCACCACAATGTCGTGCAGCGGCAGCTGCTCATACAGGGAATCAATCCCGTGGATCCTGCCGCGCTCATCGTCGCGGCCGCGGCTGGCCAGCCGCGTCACCTCGGTCTCGAACGGCAGCAGCCGGGCCTCAATCGCTTTCCCCACTCCCCCATAACCCACCAGTAGTACCCGCCTGTCGGCCAGGCTGGGGCGCTCGCGGTGGTCCCAGGTTCCCGTCGCCGCATGCCGCACAAAGTCCGGGATTCCCCGCTGGCTGGCGATGATCATGCCCAACGCAAGTTCCGCCGTCGACGTCTCATGCACTCCGGCTGCGTTGGCGAAAAGGCACCCCGCGGGCAGAACCGCCGCGACGCCGTCGTACCCGATCAGCTGGCTCTGCACCAGACGGACGTCCACGGAGCCCAGCGCAGCCAGCGCCCCTACCCCGCCCATGTAGGGCGGCACCACAATGTCGAGGTACTCCGCCGGCGCCGGGCCGGTCAGGTCCCACAGGAAGAGTTCGACGCCGGCGGACGGCTCGAGCGCGTCCACCAGGTTCTGGCTGGGCAGACTCACCCGTAATTTCGGTGATGCGGGCAAACCGGACATGGGTGCTCCTTCTCTCGACTCACCTGCCAGTAAACCAGCCCCGCGCTACCGGTCGGTCTTGACCACCGTGAACAGCACCGCCGAGTCCTCTTCCGCTTCCAGGCTGTGCAGCCCGTCCGGCACGATCAGGAGATCCCCTGCCTTGCCCTGCCACGACTCCCCGCCAGCCCGCAGCCAGACCGATCCCTTCAGCACGTAGACCGTGGCCTCGCCCGGGTTCTGGTGCTCGCTGAGCTGCGTGCCGGCACGGAATGCCATAACAGTCTGGCGCAGTCTCTTCTCATGCCCGCCGAAGGCTGTATCGGCTGCCCGCCCGCTGGGCGCCGCAACAGCGGCAGTGATCTGCTGGCGGGCCAAAGCCTCAATCGATATCTTTTGCATGACGCAACCGTACCTACGATTGCGGGCGTTGCCGAGGGCCGTTCAGCCGCCGTTTTAGCCCATGGCTTATGCCTAAGGTCACCGCACTAGCATTTGACATCGAGTGCCGTCCGCGCGGCCCTGTACAGCGCGTCCGGTCCGAGAGGATTGTCGGGATTGTATGCCGCGGGGTCCCACGATTCCGGCGGGTACGTAATGGCAATTGCCACCTGCCGTTTGGCGTCCGCGCTGGTAACCACCGTGGTCCGGTACCCGGCCCACTCGCCGCCGTGCCCGTAGTAGTAGGAGCCACCGCAGACGTCCTTCCATCGCAGCAGGCCCATTCCGAAGAAGCCGAAAGGGGCCAGCTGCATCTGCTGGACGGTGGCCGGTTTCAGGAGCCGCCCCTCCATGAGCGAGGCGTAGAACGTGTTCAGGTCACCGACAGTCGAGACTACGCCGCCCGCGGGGTTGCCCACGATTGCACCCAAATAGGCCGAGTCCAGCCCTTCGCCGTCAACTTCTAGTTGGCCGTGGATCATGGTGGACGGAGGCGTGCCGGTGCCTGTCAGATGCGTGTCCTTCATTCCCAGTGGTTCAAACACATCGTTTCGCAGGATCTCGGCCAGAGGCCGGCCGTGAAGGCGCTCCAGCATGAGGCCGAGCACGAGGTAGTTCGAGTTTGAGTAGTCCGCGCCGCTGCCGGGCGTCCGCACCCATGGCATGGCTTTTGACAAGGCCAGGCTCTCACCAAGCGACAACTTCTGCGTCAACGCCTGGCGGATGGGCCGGGAGCTGAACAGTTCCTCCTCGTAGCTGGGGATTCCACTTTCGTGCCGCAGGAGATGTGCCACCGTGACGGCGCCCCGGGGATTCACCAGGCTGTCGAATTCGGGGAGGTGGTTCGCCACCGCATCGTCCAACTGCACGAGGCCTTCCTCCACGAGCTTGAGCACCGAAACCGCCACCATAGATTTCGTGACGCTGCCGATATGCGTGGAATCCGAGGCTTCAGCCGGTGCTGCGCTGCCCAGGCTGCGGACCCCACCGGCGTGTGACCAGACATCGCCGTTGATCCGCGCCTCGATCAGGACGGCCGGAGCCCCGAGGTCCAGCATCCGCCTGCTGAAATCCTCCAGGCCGGTCCTGTACTTCACGGCCGCCTGGGTGGTCTGCACCGGCGCGGTTGGGGATCCGGTGCAGCCGGTCAGCATCACAGCGAGGATGGCGGCCAGGACCAGCAAGCGCCGGGGCGGCGGCAGGCGTTTCACTGAACCGGGTTTGGCGGGTTCCGACATGTCAGCACGTCCCTTGTGGGTCGGGAGGCGCGTGAGCTCGGACGGGCAGGCTGCGCCGATACCGCCCATGTTCCTCAACCCCTCGGGGAGCGTCAAGGCAAACCCGCGCCCCGGTGAACGCCGTCCTCAGCCGTGCGTGACTGCAGCCCCCAGAAGCCCAAACAGCGTTCCGGCCGCCAGGGCAACGAGGGCGCGCCTCCGCGTGGGATACAACCAGCGCACTGCAAAAACAGCCACCGCGAGAATCAACCCGTTCACCACGCTCATGGTGACCGCCAACCATTCGGTCCCGGTGGACACGCCGAAGCCTCCACCGCTGCAGCCGCTGATCCCGCACCAGGCAAGACCCGCCACGAGCCACTGCGGAAAGCTCAGCAGGACAGCGAGAGGCACGGTCCACCAGAGGTGCCGGACGTTCCGGGTGACCACCCCGTGAAATGTCACGACCAGAACCTGAGGCACAGCGGCAGGCACAGCCACAGGCGTGGCGGCGGACGTGGCGGCGGCTGGAACCGGCTTCCGGATGCTCAGGACCATCCACCGGAAGAGCGCTGCGTTGACCACCGCAAGGGCGAGGAATCCCAGGTAGTAGATAACCGTCGTCGGCCTCAACCCGCCCGGCGGCGGCGGACCCGAGGAATCAAGGAAGAAGACCACGGCGAAATACGCCGCCGAAACGGGCAGCGTCAGGAACACCAAGGACCGCATCAGCCACTCCCGGACCGTCTCATCCAGATCAAGGTCGAAGGATCCGGCGAGGAGCGCCACGCCAACAATGGCAACCGTCACGGACAGATATAAGGCGACGGCGATCCTGGCCCAGCGCGGTAGTGACGCCTTATCGGGCAAGGATCCTGTCCGCATGATCATGACCGGGCCCGCACCGGACGGACCATGCGGATTTCGGGCAGTTCTTCCCACTCGGGTGGCAGCTGGCCGCGCGTGCCGTCAGGGCGAAAGCCGTGTTTGACGTAGAAGGCCTGCGCCCGGGGATTGTTCTCCAGCACCCAGAGATACGCCGGGCTTTCACCGATGGCCGCGCTCAGCAACGCGGCCCCCAGCCCGCTGCCGTGCGTCCGCCGGAGTGTGTACAGCGAATACAGTTCCAGCGCCTCCGGGCCGTCCTCATCCCGTGCGGGACCCGAGTCGGCGAGACCCACCACGTCGTGGTTGGCGTCCACGGCAATGATCCGCGGGTCGCTGCCGGCCAGGAATGGCCGACGGCGTTCCACGCGTTCGGGAATGCTGGCCCTCCGCGTGCGGAAGAAGTCCGCTGACAGCCGGTCACCATAGGTCTCCTCGTGGGCCAGGGTGTGCATCTGCACCACGGCTTCAGCGTCCTCGGGAGTGGCCTGCCTGATGAGAAAGTCCATGGCCCCAGCCTAGCTACTTCACCCACCCGGTCTTCTGCAGCCAGCCGGCCAGGATGGGCAGTGCCACGGTACTGTGCATTGCACCCAGGTGATCCAGGCCCGGCAGGACGCGGACGTCCCACCCGGCCTTGGTCAGGGCCGCTTGATGCCTCGCCAGGGGCTCCCCGATGGACACCCGCACGCCGCCCCAGACCGGTTTGTAGTCGATCTGGTCCTCGGAGCCAGCGAACGCGAGTTTGGGCAGGTCCGCCGGGAGCACTGCGACGGAATCGTCAAAGTCCTGCAGCGCTTCGTACAGGGTGACGAACTGCTGCGTCTGCGCCTCGGTGGTCCGGACCGACACCGAATCCCAGTCGCCCGGCTCAGGTTCCTGGACCGGGCCTGCCGGTTCGCCGGCCGGTTCGCCGGCCTTTTCCACGGACATGGCATGCGCGGCGCGGGTGACAGCCAGCATGCTCCGGTACGGGCCCTCGAGCGGCGGGAACCCGCCCATGGCGAGCGCCCGCAGACGGTCGGTGCGGAGTGCCAGTTGCAGGCCGCTCAGCGCCAGCCAGGAGTAACCGTAGTAGGCAAAGCGGTCGACGCCGGCGGCATCGGCAATTGCCAGCAGATCCTTCGCGATGTTCCCCGGGCTGAGCGTCTGCGGCGCCGGGTGGGCCATACGGTGCGCTTCGTAGTCCGCGGCTATAACCCGGTTGGTTGGTGCCAGCCCGTTGATGAGGTTTGGTCCCAGGGCCGGGTCCCCGCCCCACTGGCGCAGCGTCTCCGCTTCCGCCGTCGTGTGCAGGGCCAGGCTGACCGGCAGGAGGACACCGGGTCCGTCTCCCTGAACCGTAACGGGGATGGTTGAGCCGTCATGGAGAACTGCCTCAACTGTTTTTGTGTCTGTTCTTGTGCCCATGGATTCTTCTTCCTCCGCGGTATTCACAGAGGGTATCCCCGTTCGTTGACACTCCTCTACAGCGGACGTGTACTTAAATTGGCGTCTGCGCATGCAGGGCCAAATCACGAAGCGGCCCACGCTTCCGTGCGGCCGCCCTCAACACATGGAGGTCGAAATGGGACAGGCACGCGAGGTCATGGACCGCTTAACCACGGCCATGGCAGCAAAGGACAAAGAGACACTAGCGGGGTGCTACGCCGAGGACGCCGTGGCCTTCACCCCTGATGAAGGCGAGCTCACCGGGCGGGAGGGAATCACCAACTACCTCTTCCATTTCTGGGAAGCGCTGCCGGACGTCACGTATGAGTACGCCGATAAACATGAGGCCGGGAATGTGGCTATCGATGAGGGTTTCGTCACCGGAACGAACACCGGGCCGTTGAGCCTGCCTTCCGGCCAAACGCTCCCAGCCACCGGCAAACACGTCAGAGTCAGAAGCTGCGACATCGCCAGGGTCGAGGGCGGCCTGATCACCTCGCACCACTTCTACTTCGACCAGATGGACTTCTTGGGACAGCTCGGACTGCTTCCGGAAATGTCCAAACACTGACCGACGCCGGCCCTACTTGAGGATCTCGGCACGGCGCAGCCTGACGATGTCCTCCAGTACGTCGTCGGGGAGGGGATGCGCCGGCGTGAACCGGATGGTCCCTTTGGACAGGGGGTACCCTTCAAGCCGTCCGGCGACGGCGTCAATCACCGCCGGGGAAAACGGGAAGACGGAGAGGTGCTTGGCTGCCCGGACGACGCCCACGAGTGGCTTTCCCTCAAGTTTCAGGGCGGGCATCCCGTAGCTCATCCCCTGCTCGGCCTCCGGCACAACGGCCCTTGCAATGTCGATCACATGTTGCAGGCACCCGCGGTCCGGCTCAGGAAGTTCGGCCAAGGAATCGTCAACGGTGCCCATGGCGCCCATTCTATTCCTGGGCGTGGCGCGCTATACCTGAGCATGGGCGAGGGGCCGCACCTGCCTTCGCGGCAAGTGCGGCCCCTTCGTCCGGCAATCAGCCCTGCGGCTTGCTACTTGCGCTGGGAGATGTTGAGAATGTTCCCTTCGCTGTCCAGGAACCAGGCGGACTTCCCCCAGTCGTTATCAGCAACGCCGTTCTCCGTCTTCAGGCCGGGGAAATCGTAGTCTTCAAAGACGACCCCGCGGCCCCGCAGTTCCTCCATTTCGGCTTCGAGGTTGTCCGTTTCCCACCCCATCTGGGTGTTCTTGGCCGTCCCGGCATTCTCTGTCTGGTAAATCAGGAAACCCGTTCCGTTGCCGCCGCTGTAAAACAGGCTGTCGTCCTCCATGGAATCGGACGGTTCCAGGCCCAGCTTGTCCCGATAGAAATCCTTCGCCCTGTTGATGTCCTTCGCAGCGAGAACAGCCATGATGGTTCGATCCTTGAGCATGATGATTTCCTTTGTGCCTTGCTTTCGCGTTGGTGGCGATGCTCTCCCCCGGTGGCGGATCCGGAACCACGTTGTCCGGTGCCGCGTGGCCGCCCGTTGCGCCAAGTGCCGGAGCGGCCACCTGGGACTCTCCTGCGCCGCGCCAGCCATCATCGGTGCGAGGGTCCCCGAAGCCTACGTGGCCATTATGGAACTGAAAGGGCATCCGAGGATAGGGGATTTTAACCGCTTCAGGCGGCCCTCCCGGAAGCCTCCACGGTTTCAGGGAACAGCTGTGGCATTTGGAGCCGCTTTTGTTGGCGCACACTTAGCTAGTGCGTACTTTTGGTGTTGAAGAAGAATTCCTGATCGTTGATCCCTCCAACGGCAGTCCCCTGCCTCTGGCAGCAGACCTGCTGCGCCTCCAGGACCCGGGCGAACCGGCGGACCTTTCCACGCACCCGATGCTCGCCGTCGAGCTTCACCAGGAACAGCTCGAAGTGATCACCCACCCGCACAGCAGCCTGAGCGGACTCTCCGCCGAGATCCTGTCAGGCCGCGCCTACGCGGACTCACTCGCCCGAAAAGTCGGCGCCAGGATCGCCGCGCTTGCCACGTCCCCGCTGGCGGTGACACCCCATTCCACCAGCAACCCCCGCTATGACGCGCTGCTGGAAAAGTTCGCCGTGGTGGCCCGTGAGCAGCTGACCTGCGGATGCCACATCCATGTCTCCGTCGATTCCGATGAGGAAGGCGTCGCAATCCTGGACCGCATCAGGTCCTGGCTGCCGCCGCTGATGGCGTTGAGCTCCAATTCCCCGTTCTGGGACGGCGCTGACAGCGGCTATGCGAGCTTCCGCACCCAGGCCTGGAATCGCTGGTCCTCGGCCGGGCCGACGGAAATCTTCGGCTCGGCGCAGGCCTACCACCAGCGTGTGGCGGACCTGGCTGCCACGGGCGTAGTCAACAACCCTGATTTTGACGCCCGCCTCTCCGCCCGCCACCCCACCGTGGAGATCCGGGTATCCGATGTTTGTCTCGATCCCCGCGACACCGTCCTGATCGCCTCCCTGGTGCGGGGGCTGGTGGAGACAGCTGCCCGGGAATGGAAATCCGGGCAGGCGGCGGACACGGTTTCGGCCATCATCCTGCGCCAGGGGGCCTGGCTGGCCAGCCGGTGGGGCATCCAGGGCGAGCTGCTCCACCCGCTGACCCACAAGCCGGAGTCGGCGCGCAATGTCATCGCCGCGCTCCATGACCATGTCCGCGACGCCTTGGTCGAGGCGGGCGACGCAGCCTACGTCGAGGAATCCCTGCACCGGATCTTCGCCAACGGAACCGGCGCCAGGCTGCAGCGGCAGGCCTACGCGCGCCACGGCCGGCTGGCAGACGTGGTGAGCGACGCCGTCGTGGTTACCCACCAGGAACCCGCCATCTACGAGCCGCTCACCCCGGTTGACCTATCACTTCTGGTCCCCAACCCGGTGGCAAAGTCAAGTAGTCGGAGCAACGCGGGGGTTTATGCCGCGTGTAGCAGCTGGTTCAGCCGGTTGGCTGGGGTCTCGAGGTTAAGGGTGGGCCGGGGCCGGCGGTTGAGTTTCGCGGCGACCCGGCGGAGGTCCTCCGGGGTGTGAACGGAGAGGTCAGAGCCTTTCTCGAACCAGAACCGCAGGAGCCGGTTGGTGTTCTCGTTGGTCCCGCGCTGCCAGGGTGAGTGCGGGTCGCAGAAGTAGAGCGTGGTCTCGAGTGCGGTCTGGATTTGGGCGTATTCGGCCAGTTCCGTGCCGCGGTCCCAGGTGATCGACCGTCGCAGGTGATCCGGGAGCTGGCCCATCTCCCGGATCATCGCGGCGGCGACAGTCTCAGCGGTGTGGTCCCCGGCGAGGTGGAGGAGGATCGTGAACCTGGTCGAGCGTTCCACGAGTGTTCCGATCGCGGTCCCGTCGCAGCCGATGATGAGGTCACCTTCCCAATGCCCCGGCACCGCCCGGTCCTGGACCTCGGCCGGGCGCGCACTGATCTTGAACGCCTCCTTGTAAGGGCTGTTCTTGTGCCGGTCCGCGGCGTGGGGAACGCGCTGCTTCCGCTTCAGGCTGAGCTTCTCGGCCAGATCTGCCCGCAGACTTCCGCGGGATTGAACATACAGCGCCTGGTAGATCGTCTCGTGGCTCACCTGCATAGTGTGATCACCGGCGAAGTAAAACGCCAACATCGCCGAGATCAGTTTCGGACTCCACCCGTCATCCATCCACACGCCGATCAGCCGGCACAGATCCTCGTCCTCGACCAGCTTCAACGCCTTGGGCCGGCGCCTGGCCTGATGCGCCCTCGTATGGGCGACCGAGGCGTAATACACCCCGTCCGCGCTGGCGTTCCGGTTCACCTCCCGCCAGACCACCGACTTGTCCCGACCAATCGCCTCACCAATGTCGGCATAGCTGAGTCCCTTCCGCCGACCCATCTGGATCATCCCCCGATCAGCCAAGTTCAACGCCCGGCCACCCGGACCGTCCGCCGTCGGTGCCGGATCCGAAAGACCCCCAACAGCGCCCATGTTCACAGTCATCATGTGGCCAGACTGGGCCCACCAGTTCCTCCCAGCCCCATGCGTGACTCCGACACGCCGCGCGGCAGCGACAATCGACATCCCGCCACACACCATGTCAACGAACTCGGTGCGGGTATTCGGAGGAAATGATCTGGCCATGAAAACGCTCCATCAATCAGAGCGTTGCTACGACCGTATGACTCTGCCGGTGGTTTAGCCACCAAACCTGATAGAGCAACCCCGCGCGCCTGGTTCTCGCGTCGGGTGGGCCGGGAACCGCGGGATAATGGAAGCATGAGCAATCAGGACCCGGATCCCTGGGCGGAATTCGACAGGCTCAAGCCCGCAGTCCCGGACCGTGTGGCCGGCTATCCCGGCGGCGAACCGGTGGGCTTTGGCTTCCGGACGGGTGTGCGCAGCGCCAAAGTGGCCCTCGGCTTCGCCGTGTACGCGCTGGCGCTGGGAACCATGCTGGTCCTCACCGGCGCGGTGGTCTTCATCGCGCAGGGGCAGTGGCTGCTGCTCGGGCTGATGGTGCTGATCGAGGCCGTCTTTGTCTATGGATTCATCCGGCTGGCACGCCAGGCGCGCGACCGCCGAGTCTCCGGGTAGGTGCCTTAGCGGCGGGTACTGCTCGTGCTCAGAGGTTGCTGCAGGGCCGTCTCCCGGAGCAGCTGCAGACGAAGGGTCCGCGCCGTTTCCATGTGGCTCCGGGCAATTTTTCCGGCGGCACCGCTGTCCTGCCGCTCGATGGCATGGACCAGGGCCTCGTGCTCATCCAGCGATTCGGCCCAGCGGTTCCCGGTGGAGAGCGTGGACCGGGGTGCGTGGATGAGGTGGGTCGAGAGCCGGTCCAGTAGGTCCCTCAGGACTGGGTTGTGCGCGCAGTTCCAGACGGCGGCGTGGAACTCCAGGTTGGTAGTGATGCGGGTGTGGTCATCCGGTTCCTGGAGTTCCCGGTCCCGCTGGAGCAAAGCCTCAAGCCGCATCAGGTCCGGGAACTGCCGGGACCGTGCCGCCTGGCGCGCGGCCTCTTCCTCGAGGAGGATGCGCATGTCGTAGATCTGGATGACCTGCTGCGGGTCAACCTGGGGAACCTGCAGGCCCCGGGCCACGCGCTCCAGGAGCCCTTCCTGCTGCAGGCGGGACAGCGCCTCCCGGACGGGTGTCCGGGAGACGCCAAAACGGGTGGCAAGTGACGTCTCTCGAATAGCGGTCCCAGGCTGGTGCACACCGGACAGGATTTCGCTGCGCAGGGTCCGGAAGATGCTCTCTCCGTCAATGCGTGGGGTTGCTGTTTCCGTCACTTGAGTGGTCCTTGATGCCTGGGGGTGATTGGTGCTTGTTCGAAAGGAACTTTACGCCAGAACGCCTGCCCGTCGGCCGAAGACGCACCCTGCAGCCAGTCCGGTACCGCCCGGATAGTTGGTGCTGAAGAGTCCGCCCAGCATTTCACCCGCCACGAACAGTCCTTCGATATGCTCGCCGCCGGCGTCCAGGACGCGGCCGTGGGTGTCCGACTTGATGCCTCCGAACGTGAAGGTGATGCCGCAGGTAACCCCGTAGGCGTAGAAGGGCCCGGTTTCGATGGGGGCGGCCCAGTTGCTCTTGACCGGTTCCGTGGCCGCCATCCGGCCGTCCTTGACGGTGGGATCGAACGGGATGGACCGATCGATCGAGTTGTTGAAGTCCGTCACGGTCTTGGCCAGATTCTCCGGGTCCAGGCCGATTTGTGCCGCCAGGTCCTCAAGGGTGTCAGCCACCTGTACGGAGATACCGGGCATGTCGTATTCCTCGCTGCGCAGCATAGGGCGAAGGCTTGCATCGAAGATCTGGTACGCCACCGATCCGGGCTGCTTCAGGATTTCCTTGCCGTACTTGGCGTAGGTGTAATTACGGAAGTCTGCGCCCTCGTCGAGGAAACGCTTGCCATCCGTGTTCACGATAATGCCCAGCGGGTAGCTCTGCCGGGTCAGCCGATTGGTGAGTTCACGGTTGCTCTCGTTAGTGGCTGTGAAGGCATCCCACTGAACGCTGTGGCAGGTGCCCCAGTCCCCGCCCTTGGTGGCCCCGATCTCCAGAGCCGCGGCGATCATGTCGCCGGTGTTGTACGGAGTCCCCCGGACCTTGGCGTTTTCCCAGCCCTCGCCCAGGTGCTCCCGGCGCCACTGGGGGTCGGACTCGAAGCCGCCCGCGGTGAGGATCACGGATTCCGCCCTGAGACGCAGCTCGCCTTCCGCAGTATTGACGACGACGCCGGCAACTCGCCCGTTTTCCACGATGAGGCTTTGCGCCGCGTGGCCGTAGCGGACATCGATGCCCAGTTCGGCAGCAACCCGGGTATGGTCCTCGATCAGGCCTTCGCCGCCACCCACGTTCCCCACATGCAGTCCGCCCCAGAAGAGGTAGGATCCATCCGCGCGCTCATACGCCTGACGCTCGTACATCAGGCGGTACTTCAGGCCCAGGCCCTTGAGCCACCGCAAGGTGGACTGGCTCTCGGCGATGAGAACCTCCGTCAGCGCGGGATCATTCCGGCCCTCAGTGACCTTTTCCAGGTCCGATGCATATTCCTCAGCGCTGTAGGGGGGAACCACGGTGCAGCTGTGACGCTCATCCGGTTCCACGAGGCCCTGCAGGTCGTCCAGCCCGTTGTGAACGATCCGGGTGGCGCCAGCGGTATAAAAGCTGTTACCCCCGGCCATCTCCTTCTCACCCTTTTCCAGCAGCACAACGCGCCGCCCACGTTCCGCCGCGGCATGCGCAGCAGTGAAACCAGCATTTCCGCCGCCCACCACAATTACGTCAACACTGTCCGCACTCCGGGGTCCGGCTCCATTACCGATAGACATTGACTGTCCTCTCACTAGGGTTAGTGAATCCAACTGTATACAACGGTATGCAACCGGCGCAAATGGTTTCTACGTCTCGAAAACTTGCCGGTGACTGCCATCACAGGTATAACTGTATTTCATTGTGTACAACGGTATCCGATATGGACCCTAGTACTTTCGCCCCGCCCAACAACGTCGTTACGGAACGAGAACCATGAAAAATCCCCTACGCAATGCCGTGTTCGGCCTGGTTGTGGCCGTCATCGCCGCGCTTGCGTTCGTGAATGCCGGCACCGCCGGTGGAACGAGCACGGCCAGGAACAAACTCACTCTGATCGCTCCCGCGGCCCCGGGCGGCGGTTGGGACGGATTTGCCCGCGAAGGACAGCAGGCGCTCAAGAGCGGCGGCGTCGTCAATAACGCCCAGGTAGTCAACGTGCCCGGGGCCGGCGGGACAATCGGCCTGAGCCAGTTCGTTCAGACTCCGGGGCGCGAAGACGCCCTTCTGGCGACCGGTGGCGTGATGGTGGGGGCCATCGAACTCGGCGACAATCCGGAGTCCATGGCTGACGTTGTTCCCATCGCGCGGCTGGCCGATGACTATGCGGCACTGGTGGTACCTGCCGATTCCGAGTTCAAAACCCTCGATGATTTCCTGGCCGCCTGGAAGAAGGATCCCGGTGGAACCTCGATCGGCGGCGGCTCCCTGGGCTCCATCGACCACCTGCTTAGCGCGATGGTAGCCAAAACCGTAGGCGTGGATCCCCAAGATGTGAACTACATTGCGTACTCCGGAGGCGGGGAGGCCCTGACCTCCCTCCTGTCCCACACCACGTCCGCCGGCATGTCCGGCTACAACGAGGTCAGCGACCAAATCGAGGCGGGAACGCTGCGCGCCCTGGCAATCTCTTCGGAGGAGCGGCTGGCGGGCGTGGACGTTCCCACCTTCAAGGAACAGGGCGTGGACGCAGCCATGTCCAACTGGCGTGGGTTTGTGGCCGCGCCCGGCACAACGGACGAAGTGAAAGCGGAATTTATCGCGATCGTCACCGAGATGCGCAGCAGCGCCCACTGGCAGGAAGCCCTGAAGCGCAACAACTGGAGGGACACCTTCTCAACCGGCGAAGAGTTCGAGCAGTTCATCAACAACGAAGTTGCAACGGCCCAAGAAATCGTAAAGGACCTCGGCCTATGAGCCTCACCCAGCACCAGCAAGAAACAGGATCCGCTACGGAGCCGCAAAGCCAACCAAAAGCAGGCTTCGGGACCGGCCGCAGTGAATTCGTTGTGGTCGCCGTGCTGTACGCAGTGGCCATCTTCCTCACCGTGGGCACTGCGACCATGAATGTGCAGGGCAAGTCAGCTCCCGGACCGCAATTCTTCCCCATTCTGGTGTGCATAGTCCTGTACTTGGTGGCCACCCTCCTGGCGGTCCAGATCATTCGTTCACCGAAGGTCCCGGACAATGCCATCCATCCCGGGAGCGGGCAGTTCTCCGCGGACATGCTTCACGACCTTGGCCATCTCGGGAAGGAAGAGGATGAAGCCCGCGAAGAGACGGAATCCCTGGCGCCGGCAAAAACCTGGAAGACCTACTCGGACTGGCGGACGGTTGGCCTGCTGCTGGCCGGCGTCGTTGCTTTTGTCCTGCTGCTCAACCCACTGGGCTGGATCATCAGCGCCGCAATGCTGTTCTGGGTTGTTGCCTACGCCCTGGGCAGCCGCCGCCAGGTCTTCGACATCGGCGTTGGCCTGCTCTTTTCCTCAATTACGCAACTGGCCTTTGGCGCCGGGCTGGGCCTCAGCCTGCCGTCCGGCATCGTGGGAGGGATCTTCTAATGGAACAACTCGAACTCCTGATGGGCGGCTTCGCCAGCGCCCTGACCCCCATCAACCTCCTGTGGGTGCTGATCGGCGCAATCCTGGGCACCGCCGTCGGCGTCCTTCCCGGGCTTGGTTCCGCCATGGCGGTGGCACTGCTGCTGCCCGTGACGTTTTCACTGGAACCGACGGCAGCGTTCATCATGTTCGCCGGCATCTATTTCGGCGGCCTTTTCGGTGACTCCACCTCCGGAATCCTGCTTAACACGCCGGGCCACTCGTCCGCCATCGCGTCCACCTTCGAGGGCCACCGGATGGCCAAGAACGGTCACGCCGCCAAAGCCCTGGCCACGTGCGCCATCGGCGCCTTCATCGGCGGCCTGATCGCCACAACCCTGGTGGTGTTCTTCGCGCCGACCCTGGTCAAAATGGCCACCGTCTTCGGCCCGGCAGAGTACTTCGCCCTGGCAGTGTTCGCGTTCCTGGCCATTTCCGCCGTCGTCTCTGAATCAGTTATCCGCGGCATCGCGGCCCTGGGGATCGGGCTGGCCCTCGCCCTCGTGGGAATCGACGGTCCCAGCGGCACGGCCCGGTTCACCCTGGGCATGCCCCAGCTCTTCGACGGGATCTCTGTCATCGTCATCACGGTGGGGCTGCTGGCCCTCGGCGAGGTGTTCCACATCGCCTCCCGCATCCACCGCGACCCCGTTGCCACGCAAATCGAAACCAAGGGCCGGGCACGGCTTACGCTCGCTGATTTCAAGAAGGCATTGCCCGCCTGGCTCCGCGGCACCGCGTTCGGCGCCCCGTTCGGGCTGATCCCCGCCGGCGGCGCTGAAGTACCCACCTTCCTGGCCTACGGCACCGAGAAGCAGCTGGCCAGGCGCCGGAACGATCCCGAGTTCGGCACCACCGGTTCCATCCGCGGCCTGGCCGCTCCCGAAGCCGCAGCCAACGCCACGGCCGGCACTGCCATGGGTGCCCTGCTCGCATTGGGACTTCCGACGTCGGCCACCGCGGCCATCATGCTCGCGGCCTTCCAGCAGTACGGCATGCAGCCCGGCCCCCTGCTCTTCGAACGAAGCGGCGACCTGGTCTGGGCGCTGCTGGCCTCGCTGTTCATCGGCCTGGTGATCCTGGTGATGATCAACATTCCGTTCGCGTCCGTCTGGGCCAGGCTGTTGAGCATCCCCAAGCATTACCTCTACGCCGGCATCACCGTCTTCTCGATGCTCGGTGTCTACGCAGTGAGCTCCGCGGTGCTGGACCTCTGGCTGCTGATCGCGATCGGACTCACCGGATTCCTGATGCGCCGCTACAACATCCCGCTGGCACCAGTGTTGATCGCCGTGATTCTGGGGCCGATGGCGGAGACCGAACTGCGCCGCGCGCTGGCCGTCTCCGAGGGGAACCTGGGCATCCTGGTGGACAGCCCCATCACCGTGACTTTGTATCTGGTACTCGCCGGCGCCCTCGCCCTCAGCGCCGTCCAACATCTCCGCCACCGGGCCAGCCGGAAAGCCTGATTGCGGGACCTAACCATAAGGGAGCCCCTGCCTCCGGTGCCCACCGGGCAGTGGAGGCAGGGGCTCGCTCCCGCTAGGACCGCGCGGCGCGAATAGCCCGGGCCCCAGCGGCGCCGGCGGCCAGGATCACCGGGACCAAACACAGCAGGGTGACCACGGTGTTGGGGCGGAACGCCGCGCGGCCGCCGACGGTCCGGTACACACCCAGCGGCAGCACCATCCCGCCGCCACCCCCGCCGGAGGCACCGTCACCGGCTTCGCCGCCTCCCCCGAAGCCGAAGGACACCAGGGCAACCGGGATGATTTCTTCCCCGCCCACCTGGACGGCCGGGCCATAAGCCTTGGTGACGCCGATGTTTTTGAAGGTGTCCACGAAGGACGAAAAGGAATCAGACATGGCTTCACCATAGGCGCGCGGCGCGGCGATCACCATGGGTGAGCGGCCGACGTCGGGCCCTCACCGAGAGCCGGGCCGCGCATTGCCGCGGGGCCCATAGGTTGCAATACTTCGGGGATGTCTGCTTCTTCAGCCGCGTTCGCCGAGAACGCCATCCGCCAGCCCGTGCGCGCCCAGTTCGAGGCCTTCATCGATGACCACCGGAACATGCTCAACGCCTGCATGGACGGCCTCACCGAGGAGCAGGCGCGCCGGCCGCTGGTGGCATCCCGCACCACTCTGCTGGGCCTGGTGAAGCACGCGGCGTTCGTGGAGAAGGTCTGGTTCGACGAGGCCATCACCTGCCGGCCGCGCACCGAGATCGGCATTCCGGCAACGCCCGACGAGTCGTTCATCCTCACGGACCAGGACACCATAGCCAGCGTCCGGCAGGCCCACCGGGAGGCTTGCGAGGCATCGCGCCAGGCGACGTCGCTGTTGGAGCTCGACGACGTGCTCCCCGGCAACCGCCGCGGCCCGCTCCCGCTGCATTGGGTGTACCTGCACGTGCTGCGGGAGTTCGCCCAGCATTGCGGACACGCCGATATTCTGCGCGAGCAGATCCTCAACGGCTGACGCCGGGCAAGCGCCGGCGTCAGCAGCGCAGGGTCAGGCCTTGTTGGCCGTCGCGGCGGCCGAGAGCGCAGCCAGCCCTCGCTCGAAGTCGCCGCCGACCATCTTGTCCATGTTCACGATCATGGCAAAAATCTTCGCGAGCCCCTTGTTCTCGCCGGTCATCCGCCACGTGACCTGAGTCCCGCCGTCGGCCGGTGTGAACGTAAACGTGGTGGGATTCACAGCCTTGAACGGCTTTGTGAACTCCAGGCGGACCTTGATGCTCCTGGGAGCATCGGACTCGACGATCTCCATGTTTCCGCTGCCTGCTTTGCGGTTGCCGCTCCAGGCATACTTGGCCCCGACACCGGCGTCACTGCCCGAATACGAGCGGTTAAGCTCCGGGTCCACGTTCTCCCAGGGCGACCATTTGGTCCACTCCAGGAAGCTGTTGACCAGCGGAAACACGTCTTCCGCGGGGGCAGGAATAAGGGCGCTGCGAGTGACTTCGTAAGATGACATGCCGCAATCATAGGTGGAGGCAGCCGATATGCAGCCAGTCCCGCATGTGGCGTTCACCAAGTGTTCCGGAACCCGATACCTCCCTTGCGTACCGTCACAGGAACGACGGCCGGAAGTACGGCCGCATCAGTGAAAGAGGCAACGATGACCACCGGAATCCACCAGCCCACCCTCAGCCGGCGGGCCGCGCTGGCCGCCGCCGGAACCCTTGGCGCGCTGGGACTGACAGTGGCCGCAGCAACCGGAAGCTACGCGGCACCGGGGGCGAAGGCACCCAAGCCCACCCTCGCATTCCGCCCAGACGGCGGCTTCAAAGTGATCCAGTTCAACGACACCCAGGACGACGAGCAAACGGACCGCCGCACGATCGAGCTCATGGACAAGACCCTGGACGCGGAGAAGCCGGACTTCGTGGTGATCAACGGCGATGTGATCAATGGCGGCTGCGACTCTGAGCTGGAGGTCAAGCAGGCACTCAACCACGTGGTCCAGCCCATGGAGCGCCGGCAGATCCCGTGGGCCGTCACGTTCGGCAACCACGACGAGGATTCCGTGGCGCGGACAGGCATGACCGAGGCCAAAATGCTGCAGTTCCTGCAGACCTACGAATTCAACATGAACGGCGACTCCACGCCGGGGCTCACCGGGACGTCGAACTCGATGCTGCTGGTGCAGTCGGCCAAGTCCAAGGAGCCGGCCTTTGGCCTGTGGCTCATCGACACGGGCCGATATGCCCCGGACGCCATCAATGGACAGGACTTCGACGGCTACCCCGACTGGGACTGGGTACGCATGGACCAGGTCACCTGGTACCGCAACCTGTCCATCGCCACCGAGCAGAAGTACGGCAAGAAGGTCCCCTCCCTGATGTGGGGCCACATTGCGCTCCACGAGCACCGCAACATGTGGTTCGCCAGCCTCGACTCGCGGACGGACGTCGATCACACCCGGGCCCTCACGAAGCACAACATCGTCGGCGAACGGAACGAGGACGAGTGCCCCGGTCCCATCAACTCCGGCCTGTTCAGCGCCTTCCTGGAGCGCGGGGATGTGCTCGGCTACTTTGTGGGCCACGATCACGTGAACACCTACGTGGGCAACTACTACGGGGTGCAGCTCGGCTACGCCCCCGGAACCGGATTCGGCGCGTATGGGCTCCCCGGCGCTGAGCGGAACCGCCTGCGTGGTGCCCGGGTCTTTGAGCTGGATGAGAACCACCCCGGAATCTACAAGGACACCCGGGTGGTCTTCGCCAAGGACATGGGCATCGACCTGACCGCCAACGACCAGCCGATCGTTCCCCAGCCGCTGGACCCGGCACAGGCCTGACGTTAGCGTCGGCCAGGACTAGGTTGCCGCTCCGTGTGGCTCCGGCGGGGCTGGCGGACGAGGGGGTGGGGGGCGGGCTATCCGGCTGTTGGCCGGTTCCTGCCGTCCCATCCCCTGTGCCGCAGGTTGCGGGTGGCCACCAGCGAGACGCCGATGAACAGCACGCCCAGGACCACGGTGGCGACACCCACGTAGAACCATCCACCCTGGCCGAAGATCATCAGCGCGACGCCCAGCAGGCACAGGCCTTTAGCGGTGATATCCAAGTACAGCTGCACCTTTGGCGAGTCCATACCTCCACGATAAGCCCGGCGGCGGCATCGCACCCCGTGCGCTATTCCTGGTCCGCAACGCCCGGCTCGGCTGAGCGCAGCCGGCAACTGACCGCTACGCCCGGGCCCGCGGGGCCAAGGCGGTGTTCAGGAATTCCAGGTGCGCCGGCGTGATGGCCACCGCGGCCGCCGCATAATCCGGGTGCTTGCGAACGTACTTCTTGATGAAAGGGCAGACCGGGACGATGGCGCGGCCCTCGTCAACCGTTTCATTGAGCGCCACCTTGGCGAGCTTGCCCGCAAGTCCCTGGCCGCCGTATTCCTCATTGATCACCGTGTGGTAGAAAATCCGCTGCGGCGAGCCGCCGTCGTCGTACTCCTTGTACATGGCTTTACCAATGACGTTCCCGCCGGTCAGCACTTCGAAGCGCTGGCGCTCCGGGTTGTGGCGGATAGTGACATCGTGCACGGGATCTCCTCGGTTCGGCTTCCTGTACAGCCTAACCTCGGTACCCCCGCCCTTATTTCGTCTCCCGCTAACAGGCCAGATTGAGCGCGTTCACGGCTGCTTCGGCCATCTCGAGCGACCGCCAGTCTTCGAAACCAACGGGGTCCGGGACGGGTTCACGGGCCACCGCCATGGCCACCTGCCGGGACCCGTCTGCGCTGATCAGCGCGAGTGCCGCGTATCCCCGCACCACGCCGACATGGCCGAAATAGTCATTGTTGGAGCACTCGTCGTACTGCCTGACGAGGCCAAGGCCGAATGTTTCGTACTTTGGATGATGCATCTCCTGCACGCTTTGGAGCGTCAGCAGGGTCCCTTTCTGCAGGGCGGCGAAATAGGTGTTGAGTTCCGGGACGGTGGAAATCATCCCGGTGTCGGGGGAACCGTTGTGGAATGGAACTAGAGCCTTGTCCTCCAGCTCGCCGGTTTCCGTCCGGGTGTAGCCGTGGAGCATCCGCTGCGGGCCCGGCCCATCCCCCGTCATCAGCGTGTCCTGCAGCGCCAAGGGCACCACGTTGTCGTCGTGAATGACCGCTCCGATGTCCTTGCCCCGCAGCTTCTCGACGAGGAGGGCTAACGCCGAATAATTTGTGGCGGAGTAGCTGTACAGGCTGCCCGATCCGCCGGTCCAGGGCATGCCCGCAACGAACGACACACGTTGGTCATGGGTGAAGGGCCCGTCACCCATGTGGATGGGCGATAGCCAATAGTCGGGCATCCCGGACCGGTGGCTGAGGAGGCTGCGTATGGTGATGGGTCCAGGCGGCTTGATGATGTTCTCGAAGTCCGGCAGGTACTTCTGGATAGGGTCATCCAGCTGGACTTTTCCCTCCTCCACCAGCTTCATGACGGACACCGCCACCATGGTGGTGGTGATGTCGCCGATATGGGTCTGGTCGCTCAACTGCACGGGTTCCTGGGTTTCAAGGCTACGGACGCCTTCGGCCGAGGACCGTTCGCCCAGCCTTGACTTCAGCTGGATGATGACGGCCGTCGCTCCCCCTGCGCGCATGTCCGCGCTGTACTTTTCCAGCACTCCCACAAAAGCCCGCGGCGCCGGGGCAGTGGCGGACGCCGCCGTCGTGGATTGAACCGTCGGGGACAGCTGATCTGGCGGATCCGGGGCGCTGGTGCAGCCTGCGAGCGAGGCCACCAGCGCGGCCGCTGCCACGGCGACCGCAAGGCCGGAGGAGCTGAAACCATGAACGGCTGACTGCATCCCACGTCCCTTCACGGGGCCGGTCAGCAACTGAACTCCCAAGAGACCGTCAGCTGCCCGGCACCTTCGATGTTCCTCAGGGCAAAACGGAGTGTCAAGGACGCTGCCGCAGCCCGGTGACGCAGCCGCCCAGGCCTTGTAGTGTCGTGGGCAATGGGCAAGGACTCCCCCTGCCGCCCACCAGCAGCGAACCGGCAACTTAGGAGCGAACATGACTGTTGACGAGAACGAAGCCCAGGTCCTGGACCAGTGGACCCAGCGACTGGCGCAGGCACTGCAGATCCTGGACCTGGAGGTGGATCAGGAACTCCTCCTTGACCTTGCCAGGAAGTCTGCCGGCTCGGTGATCCATGCGGCTGCGCCTGTCACGACGTTCCTGGTGGGTTACGCCGCAGGGCTCGCCGCCGGCAACGGCAGCGCCGGATCCAAGGAAAAGTCGACGGCGGCAGTCACCCAGGCGGCCGACGTCGCCTTCCGGCTGTGCGAGGACGGGCACGACGGCGGCCCGGCGGCTGGGGGCTGGGCGGACACCGGCCAGTAGCGGGTAACCCCGGTGATTGAGCCCGTCGAAATCTTAGGTTTCGACAGGCTCAACCAACGACAAGCGGACGATCACTTCCTTCGACGCCGGCGTCTGGCTGCCCTCGGCCACACTGTCCAGCGGCACCAGCACGTTGGCCTCAGGGTAGTAGGCTGCCGCGCAGCCGGCCGCCGTGGGGTAGGAGACCACCCGGAAGTTCCGCAGCACCCGCTCCACGTTGTCCTGGTACACGCCGTGGATATCCACGTGCTGCCCGTCGCTGAGTCCCAGTTCGGCGAGGTCCCCGGGGCTGACAAACACCACTTCGCGGCCCTTCTTGATGCCCCGGTAGCGGTCGTTGTTGCCGTAGATGGTGGTGTTGAACTGGTCGTGCGAGCGCATGCTCTGCAGGATCAGCGTTCCGGCCGGCCGCTCCATATGTTCGAGCTCGTTGACGGTGAGCATGGCCTTGCCCGTCGGGGTGGTGAACGTCCGGGAATCCCGGGGCCCGTTCGGGAGCACAAAACCGCCGTCCTGCCGGATCTTCCGGTTGTAGTCCTCGCAGCCGCTGACCACGTGCGAGATGTGGTCCCGGATGAGGTCGTAGTTCTTCTCGAACCCGGCCCAGTCCGCCTGCACGGAGTCACCCACCACTTTTTGGGCCAGCCTGCTGACGATTGCCACTTCGGACAGCAGGCCCGGCGCCACCGGCTCCACCGTCCCGTGTGAGGCATGCACGGCGCAGACCGTGTCCTCCACGGACACAAACTGCGGACCGGATTCCTGCATGTCGATCTCCGTGCGGCCCATCGTGGGCAGGATCAGCGCCTCGGCGCCGGTGACCGTGTGCGAGCGGTTGAGTTTGGTGGAAATCTGGACCGAGAGCTCGGTGTTCTCCATCGCCGCGAACGCCGCGTGGGTGTCCGAAATGGCTCCCACGAAGTTACCGCCCATGGCCACGAAAACCTTGATGCCGCCGTCGCGCATTTGCCTGATGGTTTCGACGGAATCGACGCCGTGTTCGCGTGGCGGTTCGAAGCTGAATTCCTTGCCGAGGGCGTCCAGGAATGCCGGCGGCATCTGCTCCCAGATGCCCATGGTGCGGTCGCCCTGGACGTTGCTGTGACCGCGGATGGGAGAGGCTCCGGCGCCGGGCTTGCCGATGTTGCCCCGGAGCAGCAGGAGGTTGATGATCTCCTTGATGGTGGCCACGCCCTTCTTGTGCTGGGTGATGCCCATGGCCCAGGTGATGATCACCTTCTCCGCCCTGAGATAACGGTCCGCGAGCTCGTCGATATCCTCGGTCCGCAGGCCGGTGGCCGCCAGCACGGCAGCCTCGTCCAGCTGGGAAAGGTGCTCGCGAAGCTCCTCCAGACCTTGGCAGTGTTCGGCGAGGAACGCGTGGTCCAGCACCGTGCCCGGATTCGCCGCTTCCTCGTCCAGGACCCGCTTGGAGACGGCCTGGAGCAGGGCCATGTCCCCGCCGATGCGGACCTGCAGGAACTGGTCGGCGATCTCCGTGCCGCGGCCAATGATCCCCTTGACCTTCTGCGGGTTCTTGTAGCGCATCAGGCCCGCTTCCGGCAGCGGATTCACGGCCACAATGCTGGCTCCCGCCTCCTTGGCTTCCTCCAGGGCGGTCAGCATGCGCGGGTGGTTGGTGCCCGGGTTCTGGCCCATCACGATGATCAGGTCCGCCTTGGCGAAGTCATCGTAGGAGATGGTGGCCTTGCCGATGCCGATGGTCTGGCCCATGGCCCAGCCAGAGGACTCGTGGCACATGTTGGAGCAGTCCGGCAGGTTGTTGGTCCCGTAGGCCCGGACAAACAGCTGGTAGAGGAACGCGGCCTCGTTGGAGGTCCGGCCGCTGGTGTAGAAGGCGGTCTGGTCCGGGCTCGGCAGCCCCTTGAGCTTGTCGGCGACGATGGTGAACGCCTGCTCCCAGCTGACCGGCCGGTAGTGGTCCTCCCCCGCCGGCTTGTGGACAGGCTCGGTGAGGCGCCCCTGCATCCCCAGCCAGTACTCGGACCGCTGCCGCAGGTCACTGACCGGGTTCTCGGCCCAGAATTCGGAGCCGATCACCACCGGAGTGGCCTCCCAGGTGACAGCCTTGGCGCCGTTTTCGCAGAACTCGAACGTCTTGCGGTGCCCCGGGTCCGGCCACGCGCAGCTCATGCAGTCGAAGCCGTCCTTCTGGTTCAGGGCAAGCAGGGTTTTCCCGGTCCTGACCAGGCCCATGTGCTGCACGGCCGGCTCCAACGAGTGGTAGACGCCCGGGACGCCGGCGGCCCACGTTTTCGGGTGGCCGCTGACCTCGATATCAGCCTCGTTGGCCTCTTCCACGTGCGGGTTCTTGCGTGCCACGTTGCACTCTCCTTGGTTCAAGCTCACACCGGCAGCGCACCGGTTTTCAGCTCGGTGTGACGGTCCCAGTCCACCCTTATTGAGGGGGTCATCCAAGTCAAGCAGGACTAACGGCAAACGCCTAGGTAGGGTGGACTGATGGACGTCCCTCCCTTTGTCTGGACCCTGACCATCGCGGGAATTGTCGGCCTGCTGGCCTTCGATTTCTTCTTCCATGTCCGGAAGGCCCACACCCCCACCCTCAAGGAATCGGCCATCTGGTCCTCCATCTATGTGGGGATCGCCCTCCTCTTTGGCCTGGGCGTGCTGTTGTTCGGCGGCACCACCATGGGCACCGAGTACTTCGCGGGGTACATCACGGAGAAGGCCCTGTCCGTGGACAACCTCTTTGTGTTCCTGATCATCATGGCCAGCTTCAAGGTCCCCCGCGCGGACCAGCAGAAGGTGCTGCTCTTCGGCATCGTCTTCTCGCTGATCGCCCGGACTGCGTTCATTTTCCTCGGCGCCGCGCTGATCAACAGTTTCGCGTGGGTGTTCTACATCTTCGGCCTGATCCTGCTGATCACCGCGGGAAACCTGATCAAGCCGGACGGCCACGACGAAGACGCCGAAGGCCTGGTGGTCAGGCTCGCCAAAAAGTACCTCCCGGCGTCGGCCCATTACGATGGCGACAAACTCTTCACCCAGGAGAACGGCAAACGCGTCCTCACCCCGATGCTCCTGGTGATGGTGGCCATTGGCGGCACCGACATCCTGTTTGCACTGGACTCCATCCCCGCCATCTTCGGCCTCACGCAGAACGTCTTCATCGTCTTCACGGCCACCGCGTTCTCGCTCATGGGCCTGCGCCAGCTCTTCTTCCTGATCGACGGACTGCTGGACCGGCTGATCTTCCTTGCCTACGGTCTCGCCGCCATCCTCGGCTTCATCGGCGTCAAGCTCATCCTCCATGCCCTGCACGAGAACAACCTGCCGTTCATCAATGACGGCGAGCACGTCAACGTCATCGAAGTCAGCACCGGCGTGTCCCTGACCGTGATCCTGGGCGTCCTGGCGGTCACCGTCCTGGCCTCGATCTTCAGCCCCAAGGGCAAGGCCAAGAACGCGGTTTCCGGCGCCAAACGGCACGCCACCGAATACCTGGACCTCAACTACGAAACGGACATGGCGGAGCGGGACAAGCTGTTCACCCGGATGGTCCGCGAGGAAGACCAGATCCGCAAGCTTCCGGAGAAGTACAAACGGCTCATCCGCAACGAAACCGAATTCCTGGACCTCCTCCGCAAAGCCCACACCGAGCACGACCAAGCGCAGGTGCGGGCAGCGCAGGAGTAGCCGGGGCCTGATTGTCAGCCCCTCTTGCTAGATTCAAACCAGCGTCAGGGGAACTGTCCTCCGGCCAGGCACGTCAATGGGGAGGCCCCGTGTTTCTGCTCGATCCAGCCAGCGCTGATCCCGGTATTGTTGATCCGCGCCTCGCTGATCCCCGCAGCGTGGAATCCGGCTCCAGCGCGCCGCAGGACCTCGTGTTTTCCGCCAGCGACCTGGTGGCCGCCAGCGAATGTGAGTACCGCACGCTCCGCATCCTGGACGAAAAACTGGGCCGGACCCCGAAGGCGCAGTTTCCCGACGACGAAATGCAGCGCCGTGCCGGGGCGCTCGGTGACAAGCACGAGGCCAAGGTCCTGGCCGGCCTGGTCGCGCATTACGGCGCTTGGGACGCCGGCCGCGGGGCCGGGGTGTACTCGATCGAGCGCGGGGAAAACACGCGCGGCGAGCTGCTGGCCAAGCACGCGGAAACGGAACTGGCGCTCCGTGCCGGGGCCGACGTCGTCTTCCAGGCAACTTTTTTCGACGGAGAATTCCTGGGCTATGCGGACTTCATCGTCAACGAGGCTGCCGGCACCGGCAATCCTGGACGCTACGAGGTGTGGGACACCAAGCTGGCACGGCACGCCAAGGTGGGTGCGCTCCTGCAGCTCGCCGCCTATGGAGACCAGCTGATTGGCATGGGCCTGGACCCGTCGCCCCGGGTCACGCTGGTGCTGGGCGCCGTGGTGGACGGCGATTACGTCCGCAGCCACCACTCGCTGCCGGACCTGCTGCCGGTCTTCCGCGAGCGCCGCGACCGCTTCCGCGCCCTGACCGGCGCCCACCGGGAGGCCGGTTCGGCGGTGCAGTGGCAACAGCCCGGCGTCGCATACTGCGGGCGGTGCAACTACTGCGCCGAACAGGTCCAGTCCCACCGCGACCTCCTGATGGTCGGCGGCATGACCACCCTCCGGCGGAAGAAGCTCATCGTCGATCACATCACCACCATCGACGCACTGGCGGATCTCCCGCTCAGCAAGGCCACCGGCTCGGTGGCCCGGCTCCGCGACCAGGCCAGGATGCAGCTGGGCCGGGACGTTCCGGACGGTTCGCGCACCTTCGCCAAGGACGGCGAGGAGCATACCGTCACCTTCAAGGTGCTGCCCGAGAACGCCCTGGCAGAGATACCCCGGCCCAGTCCCGGCGACATCTTCTTCGACTTCGAGGGCGATCCGCTCTGGCAGGACCCCGCCACCGGCAAGTGGGGGCTGGAGTACCTGTTCGGCGTCATCGAGGCGCCTGTGTTTGACGGTGACGCTGCTGACGCGCTCGCAGCGGACAAGCCCGTGTTCCGGCCGTTCTGGGCGCATTCGCGCAACGAGGAGCGGCAGGCCTTCCTGGACTTCCTCGCCTACGTGGAAGAGCGCCGCGCCAGGCACCCGGACATGCATGTCTACCATTACGCCGCCTACGAAAAATCGGCGCTGCGGAACCTGTCCGTCACGCACCTCGCCGGCGAGGACATCGTGGACAACTGGCTCCGCGACGGCCTCCTTGTGGACCTCTACGCCACCGCCCGGCATTCGCTGCGGATCTCCGAGCCGTCCTACTCCATCAAGAAGCTCGAGCCCCTGTACATGGGCAGCAACCTCCGCTCCGGGGACGTCAAGGACGCCGGAGCCTCCGTGGTGGCGTATGCCGGTTACTGCGCCACCAGGGACGACGGCGACGCCGCCGCGGCCGCCCACATCCTGGCCTCCATCTCCGACTACAACGAGTACGACTGCCTCTCCACCCTCCGCCTCCGCGACTGGCTGCTCCAGCTCCGGGGAACGGCTGTCCCAGGTGCGGCGACGGTGGGAACGTCCGACGGCGGGCGGCCGGCGCCGTCGTCGGCCGCAGCTGTTGCCCCGCCACCAATTCCGGAACCCGAACCAACACCGGAGGAGCGCCGCCTGCAGGCCTACCTGGCCGGCCTCCCGGACAACCGGCCGTGGACCAACGACGAACGGGCCATCGCCATGGTGGCCGCCGCCACCGGGTACCACCGCCGCGAGCGCAAGCAGTTCTGGTGGGAACACTTCGACCGCACCGAGTCCGAGATCGACCACTGGTCCGAGCACCGCAACGTGTTTGTGGTGGATACCGCGGAAATACTCACGGACTGGGAGCTCGCAAAGCCCACGGCCCGGATGCGCACCCGCACGCTGAGGCTGACCGGAGTCATGAGCGAAGGGTCGGAGTTCAAGCCCGGGAGCACCTGGTGCCGGGTCTACGATTCCCCTGTCCCTGACGGCCTGGACGATCCGCTGGGAACCACCACGGGCCGCGGGTTCACCTTTGGCACGCTGGTGACCGCTGTGGAGGACCACCCGCGGGTTGCCGGCCAGACGATGATCACTATCGAGGAGCGGGAAACAGGCAGGGTCCCCGCCTATCCGCATATTCCGGTGGCGCTCACCGAGGACCAGCCGATCCGCACCGCCAGCATCGAAGCCGCCCTGGCCGAGCTGGCCCAGAGTGTCGGCGCCTCGGTCCCCGTCCTTCCGGAACACCCCGGCGTCGACATCCTGCGCAAGGTGCCGCCGCGGTTCCAATCGATGCCGGGTCCCGCCGCCGTCGGCAAGGACGCCGGCGGTGCAGCGGACTACGTCTCGGCGATCACCGCCACGCTGCTGGACCTCGATCATTCGTACCTTGCCGTGCAGGGTCCTCCAGGGACAGGCAAGACCTACGTCGGCTCGCATGTCATTGCCCGGCTGGTGAAGCAGGGCTGGAAGATCGGCGTGGTGGGGCAGTCCCACGCAGTGGTGGAGAACATGCTGTGCACCGCGATCGAAACAGCCGGTGTGGATCCGGCGCGGGTGGCGAAGAAGCTGGCAGCCCCGCACCCCGTGCTGTGGCACCGCACGTCCGACGACGACGTCGCCGTGCTGCTCGCCTCCCCCGGCGGCTGCCTGGTGGGCGGCACCGCCTGGACCATGACGGGCAGGTCCGTCCCCGCCGGAGCCTTGGACCTATTGGTCATCGACGAGGCCGGCCAGTTCTCTCTGGCCAACACCCTGGCCGTGGCCCGCGCAACCAAGCGGCTCCTGCTCCTCGGTGACCCGCAGCAGCTGCCGCAGGTCACTCAGGGCTCGCACCCGGAGCCCGTGGACGAGTCCGCCCTGGGCTGGCTCGCTGCCGGGCACGCCACCCTCCCCGGCGAACTGGGCTACTTCCTGGCGGACAGTTGGCGCATGCACCCGGACCTGTGCCGGGCCGTGTCCGTCCTCAGCTACGACGGAAAACTCGAAGCTGCGCCTGCGGCATCCCTCCGCAGCCTCGCGGAACTGCCGGCGGGGGTGGAAACAGTCTTTGTGGACCACAGCGGGAACACCAAGTCCTCCGCCGAGGAAGCTGCCGAGGTGGTCCGTCAGGCCCAGCGGCACATCGGGCTGAAATGGCTTCCCGGCGACGACAAGCCGGCCAGGCCCCTGAACCCGGAAGATATCCTGGTGGTGGCCGCCTACAACGCCCAGGTCCAGCTGATCCGGCAGGCCCTGCACGACGCCGGGCTGCCGGGTGTCCGGGTGGGCACGGTGGACAAGTTCCAGGGCCAGGAGGCGCCGGTGGTCATAGTCTCCATGGCCTGCTCGGCGGTTGCCGAGGCTCCCCGCGGGGCCGAATTCCTCTTGAACCGGAACCGGATCAACGTGGCTGTGTCACGGGGCCAGTGGCGGGCGGTGATCATCCGCTCCCCCGAGCTCACGAATTACATGCCGGCCAAGCCGGCGGTGCTTGAGGAACTTGGCGCTTTCATCGGCCTCAGCACTGGTATCCACAGTGCGCTTACGCACAGCCGCGCAACACTCTGAGAAACCGTGTTCTCACCGCTGAATCAAGGTAAGTTCGTGGGGTGACCTCCCAGAGCAACAGGTTGCCTGTCGGCGCCCTGATAGTCCTTGCCGCCATCGGCTTCACCGCCATCACCACCGAACTCCTTCCCTCCGGCCTGCTGCCCCAGATCAGCGCCGACTTCCGGGTCTCCGAGGCGACCGCCGGCTACCTGACGGCCGGTTACGCGGCCATCATCGTGGTCACCGTTATCCCTTTGTCCCTGCTGCTGTCGCGGGTCCCGCGGCACCACCTGCTCATCGCGTTGATCCTGTTCTTCGCGGCCAGCAACGCCCTAGTGGCCATCGTCTCCGATTTCGGCGCGGCCATGGGTTCACGTGTGGTGGGCGGCATCGCGCACGGCCTGCTGTGGTCCGCCATGGCCCCGTTTGTGGCGCGGATCGTCCCCGCCCACAAAGTGGGCAAGGCACTGGCCATCGTGTTCAGCGGCAACAGCCTGGGACTGGCCATCGGCGCCCCGGTGGGCACCGCCCTGGGCAACATCGTCGGCTGGCGGGCGGCGTTCCTGGTCCTGGCCGTCTCCGGGGTGGTGCTGGCGCTCCTTGCCGTGTGGCTGCTTCCCCCGGTGCGGCGCATCCATCCGCAAGGCGATCGGCCAGCCGGGAGTGAAAACTGTCGCCGTTGGCTGGCCGCTGATGCTTATGGCCCATTTCGCCTTGTTCACCTACATTGCGCCGTTCCTGCGCGAGGTCCGGCTGCCCGACTTCAGCATCCCGCTGTCCATCAGTGTTCTCGGTGTTGCCGGGTTGGTGGGCATCTGGATCGCCGGCATCACCGTGGATTCCCGTCCGCGGCGCTGGCTCCTGATCACCGTCGCCGGCGTTGTAGTGTCCGTGGCCTTGCTCCCGCTGGTGGGAAGCGTCCTGCCGGCCTTGGCGCTGCCGGTCACGCTGGTCCTGATGCTGGTCTGGGGCACAGGCATCGGCGCGATGGGGATCTACAACCAGTCCGCCATCCTCCGGGCAGGCGGCGAGTACAGGGACGCCGCCAACGGCCTTACGGTACTGACCATCCAGATAGGGATCATGATCGGCGCGATGTTCGGCGCCGCCGCCCTCACCATCGCGGGGCCGCTCCTGATCCCGATCGCCGCCGCAATCCCCGCCGTCGTCGCGTTTGTGCTGATCCTTGCCGGACGGCGGCACGCCTATCCGCCAGGGCCGAAGGAACGCGTCACCGGGCCCTGAAATCCCGGAACGATCCGTCGGCCGCGGAGATGGTCTCCTCCACCCGTTCCACGCGGCCGGGCGCGTTCGCCGATCTCAGCCAGTCCAGGAGCTTTTGGACCTGCTGCTCCGGGCCTTCGGCCTCGATGGACACCGAGCCGTCGTCGACGTTCCTCACCACGCCCTTAAGCGCCAGTTCGTCGGCTTTGCCCATCGTCCAGAAACGGAATCCGACCCCCTGCACCACGCCAAAGACGCGGGCAGAGAGCCGGATATCGCCGGTCTCTCGGACAGAGTTCTCGCGGCCTGGGATGTCCCGGTCAGGGATATCCCGACCGGAGTCACGCCGGCGCCCGGAAAACCTCATGGCCGTCAGGACTGCTTGACCAGCGCCGCTTCGACGTTGATCTTGACCTTGTCGCTGACCAGCAGGCCGCCGGCTTCCAGTGCGGCGTTCCAGGTCAGGCCGAACTCCTTGCGGCTGATCTCGCACTCCGCGGAGAATCCTGCGCGGGTGGCACCAAAGGGGTCCACTGCCACCCCGGTGAACTCGACCTCCAGCTCCACAGGCTTGGTGATTCCGCGGATGGTGAGATCGCCCGTAAGCGTGTAATCCTCGCCGTCGCCCTCCACCGAGGTGGCCCGGAATGTCATCTCGGGGTACTCCTCCACATCGAAGAAGTCCGCCCCCTTCACGTGCCCGTCGCGGTTGGCGTCGCCGGAATCGAAGCTGGCCGTTTTGACCGTGGCGTGAAGCGAAGCGTCGGCGAGGGATGCGCCAACGCGGGCTTCGGCCGAGGCGTCAGTGAAACGTCCGCGGACCTTGCTGATGCCCGCGTGCCGGACAGTGAAGCCAATCTCGCTGTGCGACATGTCCAGGGTCCAGACGCCCGAGGTAAGGCCTGAAGGTAGGGTCACTTTTGCATCTCCTTTGTGGGAAACAGTGCTGTGGAAACCGGCCAGGACGACCGGTTTCCACACTGCTTCACTCCGGAGTTTTTGTCCAGATACTGACCCTAAATCAGCCCCCAGATGCCGTTATCTGGACGAAAACTCGGCGGGCTGGGCGGGCCCGGTCAGTTGATGGTGATGTCCCGCGTGCGGTGGTCGTAGCGGATGGTGACCGTGCCGCCGTCGTGGTGCAGTTCGTGGTTGGGGCCATCGAACGTCCCGAACGCGCCATAGTTCTCGTCCCACGACCGGTTCAGGGCGATCTTGAAGGTGTACGAGCCGGCGGGCAGGTCGGCGCTGATCTTCCACAGCTGGTCCAGGGCATCGAGCGTCAGCTGGGCCTCGTCGTACTGCGGGGCCCAGTTTTCCGGCGCGCCCAGGATGGTGTTGAAGTCACCGGCAACCGCAACGGCCTCGGGCTGCGGGAAAGTCTCCACAGCAGGCGCTTCGGCCTTTGCCTTGGGCGCAGCCTTAGTCGCAGATTTGGGTGCTGCCTTGCGTGAGCGGACGGCCTTGACCACGGGCTCCACTGCGTCCTCGATGGCGTCCTCGATTGCCTTGGCGGCCTTCCCGACGGCGTCGGCGGCCTTCTTAGCGGGAGTCCGCTTTGCCGGGGCCTTCTTGGCGGGAGCCGCCTTGACTGCCGCTGCCGGTGCGGGTGCCGGCGGAATGGCGACGTCGGCAGGAACCGGAGTGCCGGCGTCGAGCGCTGTGGCGAAGGAATCCGCATCGGGGAACGCGACCGTAGCGCGCATGCCGTCATCGGTGATGGTCCACCCGGAACGGCCCTTGACAAGCCAGCCGGCCTTGACGAGCTTGGCCGTAGCGGACGTGAGCGTCTTGTGCCCGCGCGGAATGCCGCCGCTGAGCAGTGTGGCCTCGTGATCACTGAACGGCACGCGCGAGGTGGCTTCCGCCAGAACCTCGCCGGCATTGAGTGAACCGCCGGACCATACGCCTTCGGTCAGGACGTGCAGCACGGTCTTGAGTCGAAGGTCGGTGTTATCTGCGATGGACTTGGCCATGATTCCCCTTGCGTAATGCGATCTGTCACTAGGCATCCTGCCAAGACCCTGTTAAATCGCGCGACTTGAATTGGTTAACTCTCCGTGTCATGACCGACTATGACGCGGATTACAGCAAAAGTGAGGCAGGAGTCTCGGCTAGGGGGCTGTTTTCTCAACCCTGGCGCACAAATCCCGGGTATCGCCGAACTCTTCCCGCACGCGCTCGCGCACCAGTGTAGCGAGTGGGAACGAGCGGAGCTACCCGCGATTCAGTTCGTCCAGAAGCTCTGCTTTTCGCTCCTCGGAGGCGAACGACGAATGGATGGAATTGGCCGCGAGCCGTGACCTGTCGAAGTCTGAAAGGTCAAAAACGGCCTTCAGCTGGGAAAAGTTGTCGTCCACGTACCCACCGAAGTAGGCCGGATCATCCGAGTTCACGGAGATGTTGAGCCCGGCGGCGAGCATGGCCGGCAAGGGATGGTCCGCCAGGGTGTCCACGGTACGCAACCGGACGTTTGACAGCGGGCAGACCGTCAGCGGAATCCGGTCCGCCACCAGCCGCTCCACTAGGTCCGGGTCCTCCATGCAGCGGATGCCGTGGTCAATCCGTTCCACTCCCAGGATGTCCAGCGCTTCGATAATGTACGACGGCGGTCCCTCCTCGCCTGCGTGCGCGGTCAGCCGCAGGCCCGCTTCGCGGGCTTTGGCGAACAGCCGCTCAAACTTGGCCGGAGGGTTGCCCACCTCGGCCGAATCCAGGCCGATGGCCGCGATGGGGGCATTCATGGCCAGCAGTCCGTCCAGGACCTCCAGCGCGGATTCCTCGGACTGGTCCCGCAGGAATGCGGCAATCAGCAGGGTGGACATGCCGAAGTCCTCCTGGGAGGTGGCCAGCGCCAACGCCACGCCTTTGACGCAGGTTTCCAGGCTGACGCCGCGGGACAGGTGGGCCTGCGGGTCCATCATGATCTCCGCGTGCCGGACCCCCGCGGCGGCGGCGCGGGCGAGGTAGGCGCGGGTCATATCGGCGAAGTCCCGCTCGGTCTGCAGCACCGCCATGTTGGCGTAGTACAGGTCCAGGAAGGACTGCAGGTCCGTGAACTCGTACAGTCCCCGGAGCTCCTCCAGGCCGGAGTACGGGAGGGTGATGCCGTTGCGTTCGGCCAGTTCGAGGATCAGCTCCGGCTGCAGTGTGCCCTCAATGTGCAGGTGCAGTTCCGCCAAAGGCACCAGCTGCGCCGCTTCTTCCTGCAGGTCTGTTTCCGTTTCTGCCGCGGCAGCTTCAGTTTCAGTGGCGGCAGCTTCAGTTTCGGGCACCGCGGTTCCGTCCGCAAAGATATTCATCCGGTCAGGATATGCCTGCCAGCCGGCCCTCGCCCCCTCAGCAGACCAGTTCCATCAGGACCTCACCAGCTGACCACCAGAAAATCATCTCGGTTTGATAACGGCCTCCTGATGTCCTAGCGTGAAATGCAAGCCCGTTCTTCGGGCGACATGAATGCCCGGTGCTGCCTCCACCAGAACTGCCCGGCCGGCAGACACCGAAAATTGACCTCTATATCGTCAGGGGCGGGCAGTGGCGCAATAACCTCCGGGGACGGACCGAGCGCTGGTGGCCTTCAGGAGCATCACACCATGAACAACACCACCATTCGTACTGCCGCACGCCGTGGAGTAGCCGTCGCCGCCATTTCCGCAGCCGGCCTTGCACTCTCCGTCACTGCAGCAAACGCGGCCACCGACGGCGCAACCTGGGACGCACTGGCGCAGTGTGAAAGCGGCGGAAACTGGGCCACGAACACCGGCAACGGCTACTCGGGCGGCCTCCAGTTCAGCGCCAGCACGTGGGCTGCCTACGGCGGCACCGGTTCCGCGGCCGACGCCAGCCGCGAGCAGCAGATCGCCGTGGCCGAACAGGTCCAGGCATCGCAGGGCTGGGGAGCGTGGCCGTCCTGTGCCGCGGAGCTTGGCCTGAGCGGCGGAGGGGGTACGACGGCGGTGACTCCCCAGAGCGCGCCAGTCCAGAGTGCGCCGGTCCAGGTGCCTGTGGAGAGCGTGCCAGTCCAGGCGCCTGTGGAGCAGGCACCAGCCGTGCCAACCGCGGCGGATGCCGTGTCGGCTCCACAGCACGCCGCGCCTATGGAACTGAGCGGCGAGACCTACACGCTTGAGCCCGGCGACACCCTGAGCACCGTCGCCGACAAGCTTGGCGTTGAGGGCGGCTGGCAGAGCCTGGCGGACGCCAATCTGGACACCATTGCCAACCCGGACCTCGTATTCTCCGGGCAGGTTCTGCAGCTTCCCGCCTAAGCCTCAACACTTTCCGCGGAGCCGCCCCTTTCCCCCAGAACGACGGCCCGCGGCAACAATAAAAACCCGGCAGCAACAACCCCGGGAAACAGCGACGCCGGAGATCCCCTCGCTGGGGAGCTCCGGCGTCGTCCGTTTTATGTTCTTCGTGCTTAGGCTGCTGCCTTGGCCGCGGCCGGAATCTCGCGGATGATGCGGACCTTCCACGCGGCGTCGTCGCTGGTGTCCAGCAGGGCCACCGTGCCGTGGGCGAGGTTCAGTGCCACACGCTTGGCCGCCAGCAGTTCAAGGTAGAGGTGCTCGTTCATGCGGCTGGGGGTGTCGATCATGTACTTCACGGCGTCGCGGACCTTGCGGTAGTTGGCGCTCTTCTCGCGGTGCAGGTGCAGTTCCAGCATCTGGCGCTGGCGCACTTTGGGCTCGTGCTTGTTGAGCCAGGAGACGGCGAGGTGCACACCAACTACCAGCGCGAGGGAGACAGCGTAGATCCACCAGCCGCTGGACATCAGGAACAGGGGCAGGTTGCCGATCGCCACGAGCGCGATCACGATCCGCAGCGCGACGATCCGGCGAAGGGTCAGGGCCACTGAGGCCATAGCGGCACGAAAGCCGTGCTGCTCGTGGCGTGCCGCGGCCGGGTCAAGGGTAAATTCATCAAGGACCAGGATGCCCTTGGCCTCCGGATCAAGCATCTGCCCGAACTTGGGCACAAACAGCTGCGTTGAACCGGCGGTCACTTCAGGTGAAATTGTCATGAGGGGGCTTCCGGGACGGTGGGGCGTTTCGGTGATCTTAGTGGTTAGCGGCACGCGCTGTATGCATCGGTCCACTATGTGAAATATTCCGTGGCCCTGTCGCGGTTGAGGGGCGCTGTCGCCGGATCCCGTTCATGTGGCGCCGGGCACTGCAATTGGCACATCCGCCGCATGCCGTCAGACTGAAGGGATGCAAACCTTCCTTCCGTATCCCGATTTCCGGCAGAGCGCCGCAGCACTGGACACCGCCAGGCTTGGCAAGCAGCGTGTCGAGGCGCTGCAGACCCTCCGGGCTCTGGTGATTCCCGAGTACGGCTGGCTGGACCATCCCGCCGTCCGCATGTGGATGGGCCACGTTCCGGCGCTTACCATGTACGGACTGGCGATGGTGGACGAATGGACCAACCGCGGCCATGAAGACAACACGCGCGCCAACATCACCGAGTTCGCGCCCCAGGCAGCACACCCGGACTACGCGGCCAAGATCCCGCTGCCGGAGTGGCTCGGAAATCCTGATTTCCACCTGAGCCACCGCGCCAAGCTGCTCCGCAAGGAACCGAAGTTCTACAAGACGGTGTTCCCCGACGCCGACCTGGACCTGGACTTCATTTGGCCTGAGCCCAAGCACGAGTTCTATCCGGCAGAACCCGAGGGCGATATCCTCTGGATCCTCCGCGACCCGCACACCGAAATCGATCCGCAGACGCTGGATACCGTGGCACTGCCTCCGATCCGCCGCGCCGGGGCTGTTGCACCCGCCGCACCTGAGGATGGCTACTCCCCCGTGTACGTCGACGACGGCTCCCGCCGCCCGTCCAAGCAGCCGCGCAAGCTGCCGCCCAAGCAGCTCGTGAAGAAGCCCACCCGGAAGCGTCTGGCGCAGGAGGAAGCATTCGCCACCCTCCCCGGCAAGACCACCGTTGCCGTTTCATTTGAGGACGGCAACAAGTTCGCCGTCGGGCAGGTGCTGGGCCGCCCCATCACGCTCGACGACGGCCGGTTCGGCCGCACGTTTACCGTCACCGAGGTGATCGACCGGTCCGCGTTCGATTACCCCGCGCTCCTGCAGGACCCCCGGGTGTTCTTCCCGGTTCCCGCTCCCTGAGTCCGTGACCATCCTCCTGGCCGGCTGTGGCGATCTTGGCACCGAAGCGGGCCTGCGCTTCGCCGCGGCCGGACACCGGGTGGTGGGCTGGCGGCGTTCGCCCGAAAAACTGCCCTCTGCGATCGAAGGTGTGGCGGCGGACCTGGGCTCCACGGACCTGCCCCCTGTCCCGGCGGACACCACCGCCATCGTCGTGGCGGTTGCGGCCGATTCACCCACGGAAGCGGCCTACCGGGCCGCGTACGTGGACGGTCTGGCGCATGTCCTGGACGCCCTGGAGCGCGACGGCGTGACGCCGCGGCGGGTGCTTTATGTGTCCTCCACCGCTGTCTACGGGGACGCTGGCGGTGGCTGGGTTGATGAGAGTTCGACGGCGGTTCCTGGCGGTTTCTCGGGGCGGATCCTCCTCGAGGCGGAGGAACTCCTGGTTTCGCGGCTGCGCGGCACTGGTACCTCGCCTGTTGTGCTGCGGCTTGGCGGGATCTACGGTCCGGGCCGAACTCGGCTGATTGACCAGGTCCGCAGCGGGAATGCCGTGGTTCCTGATGAACCACGCTTTACTAACCGGATCCACCGGGACGACGCCGCTGCGACGATCGTCCAGTTGGCCACTATGGAAGCTATGCCTGCGCCGGTATATGTCGGTGTGGACAACTCTCCCGCTGAACTTGGGGACGTACTGCGGTTCCTGGCCGCCGAAATGGGCTATCCGGCACCGCCGGTCGGACCAGCCGGCGAGGCCCGCGGCGGCAATAAACGCTGCAGCAACGCTTTGCTTCGGAGCACGGGCTTCCAATTCATGTACCCGTCCTTCCGCGAAGGCTACCGCGAGGTGCTTGGGCGGACAGGTGTCCGCCACAAGTAGTCTTGACCGGTTACGACGTGAGCACAGCACGTCAGGGGAAGCATGGATTTTCAGCACATCATTGAGACCGTGGGCAGGTTCATGGACTTCGCGGGAGTGGCCGTGATGGTGATCGGCGCGGTGGTCTCCACGGGGTCATCCGATGCCGCGGCGGTGTCGTCGGCGGCATCGAGCTAGAACCGACCCGGAAGCGACCTCGCTGCCCTGGCGCCTAGCACCGCCGCCGGGTTCGTTTGGCCTTCGCCTTGTCGCTCGCGTAGGGCCGGAGCCTGGCGGCTTCCGCGGCCACCGTCTAACGCTCGAACGTCTTCCGTGATGGCAGCACCACGATTGCGTCGCCTACCGCGCGCTCCACGCTGCCGGTATTGGACGGCGTATTCACTACGGCCCCTTTGGCCACCATCGTGGTGGACCCGCCGCCGTCCAGGTTGATCGCGTCAGTCAATCCGAGCGACTTCGCCACCTGGGCCGACTCCTGCAGGCTCAGCCCGAGCGAATCTGTCTGCCGCCCATCCGCCGTCACCAAAACCACTCGGCCCGCAGCATCTGTGCCCGCAATGGTTCGGGGATTGCGCTTGTGCGCCCAGCCGTAGAACATCCCGGGATTGGTTTGGTGGACCATGCCGTCGCGCTGCGCCGTCACCTCCATGCCGCCGTTCCGGACAAGCATCGGTCCACCGTTAACCACATGCGAACTTGAACCGGGCATGAGCTGCTTTCCATCCGCGTCGACGAGATCGGACGTCACCTTCAGCGTGGCCCCTGGCTTGGCGAGCGCGGAGAGCCGTTCGATTTCGGCCCCGATGGCCTGGATGCTGGCGCCGCCGGCCGGCACCGAGGTTCCGCGGCTGCCGTTCACCGCCGTCACGTGACCGCTAGCATCAAGCACAACTTCCATACCAGGCCCGGCAGGTGTGGTGGCGCCGAACTCCGGCGAAAACGAAACGATCTCGTCCGCGTCGGTGCACGTCACATCGTGCAGCGGACGTGAGGTCACCACGTCATCCGGCGTGCCACCGCAGTTGCGGATGAGGCCAGGGACGCGATTGATGCCGTCGAGCGGAAGGACGTCGCCGCCTGCGGACACCGTCCCCCGCCAGGTGAGGCGTTCGACGTCGGCCTCCGCTTTCTTCCCGTCAATCACCAGTGCCGGGCGGTCACCCACGGCTTCACTGAGGACCTGCCCGGAGTAAACTCCTGCGCCTGCGGGGTCGCCCTCGGCACCGGCCTTTGGATCGAAAACAAAGAAGCCCGCGTTGACGGCGGCCAGAGCACCCGAGGCCGCGGCGAGCTGGCTGGTGGTCTCCCGCTTCTCAAGGTCAGCGCCGAACGTCGCCGCGAGTTCGCCGTCGAACTCCTTCGGATCGATGGTCAGCACTTCCAAGTTCCAGGGGCCGCGTGACTGGTCGACGCTGCCGGCGTCGCCGTCCCAGCCCGTGTACCAGACGGACGACGAGTACCCGCTCGTCTTGATGCGCGCCACAGTGTCGGCTGCGGCTTCCCGGCTGCCGAACTCGCCGGCCCGCACACGGAAGCCAAGGTCGCCCCCGGCATCCGCCAGTTCCGGGGACATGACGCGTTCCATACGGGCCGCAACTCCCGCGGCGGTCAGCTGGGCAGCCACGCTGCGGGCCGTCGGCTCATCGGACAGGGCCGATGCGGACACCGCCGGATCCGACGATGGAATGGTAACCTCCGCCGTCCAGGACAGAGCGGGGTTGGCTGCTCCACGCGAAATTGACGTCCGGGTCACGCCAGGTGCAAGCGTGGTGACGGAACGGCTTTCCGGCAAGTCGGCGGCCCCCAGATCCAGCGTCGGGGCAGGCTTAGCCGCATCACGTGGCAGCACCCCAAGGACCAGGCCAGCAGCGTGGCCTTGATTCACAGAGCCGGCTTTTGACGCGGCTGACGGCATCGGTCCGGCGGCAGCCCCCGCGGGACCTGCCGGAGCCAAGAGGGCCAGCGCAGCCAAGGCCGCAGCGGCCGACAGGGACCGGTTTTTCTTCAGCGCGGATTTCAGCAGCGTAGATTCCATACGGACCAAAGTATCGGCGCCGTTGGACCGATTCCTCCGGAAATTGGCCAGTTTGGAGAGATTTGGCGCAGTGTTCACCGAAATGGCCGGGGGCCGCGGCGCTCCAAGTTTACCTACTTAGCGAGGCCCGCCTTCCGCAGCGCTTCGGCCAGGGCGGTGTTCGGCGGGTTCGCCGGGGCAATTTTCGTATCCGGCGCGGCTTTGCGTGCCTGTGCTGCTTTGGCCGCCGGTGCGGCGTTGCGTCCGCTGGACTCCGGACGGGGGCCGCGGGCGCCTGAGCCGGTGCCTGTGCGGGCTCCCGAGCTTGTGCGGTCGCCCGTGCCTACTCGTGCGCCTGCGCCATCAGCCGCTCGTGCCGGACGGCCCCCGGTCGCGGGCTGCCGCCCACCCGAAGGCGACGGCTCGTCGTCGAGCCTCAGTGTGAGCGAAATCCGCTTCCGCTCCGGATCGGCTTCCAGAACCTTCACACGGACAACCTGCCCGGACTTCACCACCTCACGGGGGTCGGAGACAAAGCGGTTGGCCAGCGCAGACACGTGAACCAGCCCATCCTGGTGCACTCCAACGTCCACAAACGCGCCGAACGCGGCCACATTGGTGACGGTCCCCTCAAGCACCATGCCGGGCTTGAGGTCGGAGATCTTCTCGATGCCTTCGGAGAACGTCGCCGCGGCAAAGGCGGGTCGGGGATCGCGGCCGGGTTTGTCCAGTTCCGCCAGGATGTCCTGGACCGTGGGCAGGCCAAAAGTGCCGTCGACGAAAGCGCGGGGATCGAGGGACGACGCCAGCGCCGAGCCGGCGGCCACCAGGATTTTCCGGGCAATCGGATACGCCTCGGGGTGCACGCTCGATGCGTCCAGCGGCTCTGCTCCGCCGGTGATCCGCAGGAAGCCGGCGCACTGCTCAAACGCCTTCGCACCCAGGCGGGGCACCTTCTTGAGCTCGCTTCGCTTGGCAAACGGCCCGTGTTCGTTCCGGTACGCCACAATGTTTTCGCTCAGCAAAGGCCCGACGCCGGCCACCCGGCTCAGCAGCGCGGGCGACGCCGTGTTCACGTCAACGCCCACTGCGTTCACGCAGTCCTCGACCACCGCATCCAGGCTGCGGTCCAGCTTCGACGCCGTGACGTCGTGCTGGTACTGCCCCACGCCGATGGACTTGGGATCGATCTTCACCAATTCCGCCAGCGGATCCTGAAGCCGCCGCGCAATGGAAACGGCTCCGCGCAGGGAAACGTCCATGCCCGGCAGCTCCGCCGAGGCCAGCGCCGACGCGGAATACACCGACGCCCCGGCCTCGGAAACCACCAGTTTCTGCGGTTTCGTCTCCGCAGCTGGCAGCAGCTTGATCAGTTCCGCGGCAAGCTTGTCCGTCTCCCGGGACGCGGTTCCGTTGCCGATGGCCACCAGCTCCACGTTGTGCTTCCGGGCCAGCCGCACCAAGGTGGCGAGGGCCTCGTCCCACTTCCGGGCAGGCGCGTGCGGGTACACGGTGTCGGTGGCAACCACCTTGCCAGTCCCATCCACAACGGCAACTTTCACGCCGGTCCGCAGTCCCGGGTCCAGCCCAAGAGTGGCGCGGTTTCCGGCGGGTGCGGCCAGGAGGACGTCGCGGAGGTTGGCGGCGAACACCCGGACAGCCTCGTCCTCTGCGTCGGTGAACAGCCGTCCGCGGAGGTCGGCGGTCAGCCGGGCCAGCACGCGCGAGCGCCAGGCAAGCTGCGCGGTCTGGATCAGCCACGAATCGGCGGGACGGCCGCGGTCGGCGACCCCGAGGCACTTGGCCACAGCGGATTCGTAACGGGAACGCGCGGCGGCCAGGGCGTCGTCGTCGTTCGGATCCGCCTCGGCGAGATCCAGCTCCAGGACGCCGTCCTTCTCACCGCGCAACAGCGCAAGCACGCGGTGCGAGGGCATCCCGGTGGGCGCCTGGGCGAACTCAAAGTAATCGGCGAACTTCTGCCCGTCGGCCTCCTTGCCCTTCTTGACCCGAGACACCATCCGCCCCTGCGTCCAGAGCCGCTCGCGCAGGGTTGCGGCGAGGTCCGGATCCTGCGCAACCCGCTCGACCAGGATGGAACGGGCGCCAGCGAGCGCGGCGGCCGCGTCATCAATGGAGTGTTCGGCGTTCAGGTACCTGGCAGCCTCGCGTTCCGGGTCCAGGTCGGGCCGCTTCAGCAGCACATCGGCGAGCGGCTCCAACCCGGCTTCACGGGCGATCTGGGCCTTGGTTCGGCGCTTGGACTTGAACGGCAGGTAGATATCCTCCAGCCGGGACTTGGTATCCGCGGCGAGGATCGCTGCCTGCAGCTCGGGGGTGAGCTGCCCCTGCGCGGCAATCGCTTCGAGGATAGAACGACGGCGGTCCTCAAGTTCGCGGAGGTAGCGCAGGCGCTCGTCGAGCTCGCGCAGCTGCGTGTCATCCAGCGTCCCGGTGGCTTCCTTGCGGTACCGGGCGATGAACGGAACGGTGGACCCGCCGTCGAGCAGGTCCACTGCAGCCTTGACCTGCCAGGTCTTTACGCCAAGCTCGTCGGCGATCTGGGCGTGAATGGCGCTGTCCGGAGTTGGGGCAGACGTGGGGGCGGACGGGACGTGCGGGAGTTGGGTCACCTGAACATTTTGCCCTACGGGCCTGGTGGTCTCCAGCGCCGCCCGGCCGGGCAGCTGGCCGGGTATTCCGCTCCGGGCCGTGAAGTGCTGTAGTTGATATGCCGTCACAGGCAATCACTTCGAGGAAGAGGGCCACCATGCGTGAACTGCTCATCGTCTTTCAGGAAGGATTCGACGAGGCCAACATCACCGTCATGGTCAACGGCAAGGAGGTCCGCCGCGACATGGGCGTGTCCACCAACCCGCTGCTGGGAGAAGCCTACGAAACGTCCGTGGAGCTGCCCGCGAAAGGGGCGCAGGTGGGAGTGGAAGTCACCAACCGCGGCCTGAAAGCCATTACCAAAGTCAGCGGAAAGCCCAAAAGCCTGCTCGTCTCCATCGAGGACGACAAGCTGGTGATGCGCGAAGGAACGGGCCGGGAAGCATATCTTTAGCTTTTCCCTAGCAATAATCCATTCACTGGAGTATTCTGGTGTCTACCGCTCAGCACTTGTGAACCTGGGCGGGCCAACGTTGAAAGATGAGCCAAAACAGCCGTCGGATGGCTAATTGGCGCGCGCTGCCGGGACAGCACACCGAGCAGCCAACGACGGCGGCACCCAAGCCGGGTGCCGCCGTCGTCGTTAATCTCTGGCCGAGGCCAGCATTGACCGCTAAGCCGAATACGCGGGGTAGTCCGTGTAGCCTATGGAGCCGTCTGCATAAAAGGTGGACGGGTCCGGTTCGTTCAGCGGAAGGCTTTCCTTCCAGCGGCGTGCGAGGTCCGGGTTGGCAATGGCGGGGCGCCCCACCACCACCGCATCTGCATGGCCGTCGGCCACCAAGGCGGTTGCTTCCTCCCGAGTGGTCATAGTGCCGAAGCCGGTGTTCACCAGGAACGTGCCGTTGAAGCGCGCCCGGAGATCCTGGACCAGCTCACTCGTGGGCTCGTGGTGCAGGATGCTGACGTAGGCGAGGTTGAGCGGGGCAATGCTGTCCACCAGCACCTCGTAGGTGGCGCGGACATCGGCCGCATCCGTTTCGGCGATGCCCTGGACGCTGTGCTCCGGCGAGATGCGGATGCCCACGCGGCTCGAACCCACCGCGGCCACCGCGGCGTTGACCGTTTCGATCACAAAGCGGGCCCGGTTCTCCGGCGAGCCGCCGTAGCTGTCGTCGCGGACATTGGAGTTCGGGGCAAGGAATTCGTGGAGAAGGTAGCCGTTGGCCGAGTGCAGCTCCACGCCGTCGAATCCCGCTTCAATGGCGTTGATCGAGCCGGTGACGATTTCCTGCATGACGACGGGCAGTTCGCCGATGGTCAGTGCGTGCGGGACGGGATACGGCTGCTTGCCGGACTGGGTGCGGACCTCGCCCTCGATGGCGACGGCGCTCGGACCAACGATGGTATGGCCGCCGGTGATGTCCGCATGGGAAACCCGTCCGCCGTGCATGATCTGGGCGAAGATCCGGCCGCCTTCAGCGTGCACCGCGTCGGTGACCTTCTTCCAGGCGGCAATCTGCTCCGCGGTGACGAGACCGGGCTGACCCGGGTAGGAGCGTCCAGCGGGGCTGGGGTAGATGCCTTCGCTGACGATGAGTCCCAGGGACGCGCGCTGCCGGTAGTGCTCCACAACCAAAGGACCCGGAACACCGTCCTCGCCTGAGCGGAGACGGGTCAGGGGCGCCATTACCAGGCGGTTGGGAAGTTCAAGCTCGCCAAGAGTCAAGGGGGAAAACAGCATGCGCAGTTCCTTTCGAGGTGAATTGGTACTGCTGTGCCCAACTGCGCGGCGCGTGCAAGTATTCCGCTTGAGGCGGGGATCACTCTCTGCGGCGGTGGCTCGGCTTGGGTTCCAGGCGTTGCCTGCCCTCATATACGCGTCGTCTGATGCTTCCTACCGGGACGATGCCACGCCGGGGCAACCTTGTCCCTGCGGGTTCTGGTTGCAGTCGTCGGCGTAGTTCCGGGTGATGGACCGCCAGACGCTGATGGACTGAGGCGGCGCGCTGAACTGGCCCTGGGCCGGTATGGGCAGCGGCGGCCCGCTGTTCACGGAATACGTGCCTTGAAAGGACGTAGTGAGGACAACCTGGAAATCGCCTGTGTCTGCGTAGACGTGACTCGTTCGGGTCTTTTCACCCCAGCGATCCTGTGGCAGCGGCCCGCCCATGGAAGGTTGTGGGCCGAAGACAGTTCCGTCGCCGTAATTCCAGGTGTACTGAACCGGCGTCGCGACAACATGCACCTGCTGCCCCAGCATCGTCACGTCAAACTGTTGCTCGGACGCGTCTGCGTAGAAATTGGTTTCGGCCCCGCGGAGCGTGTTGGGGCTGGGCTGCGCGACCACCGCTCCCGCGTTGATAGGCAGGCTCTCGAACTGCCGCTGTATCTGGGCGGCTATGCGCGGAAGGAGGTCCTCGGGCCGAGCATCGTAGAGACAAGTTGGCCCCGAATGGATTGCCCAGACGGCTCCAGGAACGCCTCTCGGCATGGAATACCAGATGACCGGGATTCCGTCTTCGCCGTCCGGTCCGTTCGTGCACTCAACCTGATCACGTAAGCACACAGAATCGAAGTCGCCCCCGCCAAGGTGGCACTGGAGTTCGTACTTGTAGTTGTTGGGATCCAAAATTGGTGCCCCGGGCTCCGGCCTGGAGAAGTTTCCGCTTGCCGGATCCAAAACCCAGCCATCGAATTCCGCTGCATTGGACCCCCATTGCCCTTTGACGGGTGGCGGCTTTTCAGCGGCCGCGGGCGCGAAATCACTTGGACCGTCTGCTAGCGCTGCTGAGACTGAAGCGCTTGTCAAAAGGAACACCGCGAGTACACCCAGACCAATGCGACACCGTGAGAAGACCACTGTCAGCCAACGATCGGCTCGATGGTGTTCACAAACCATGATCCATTCTTGAAGACCACGAGCATAAGGCTTCCAGAGTCCGCCATTTTCGGATCTGAGCTATCCACAGAACCATCTACATTGTGGTAGGACACGGCTTCCTGAGAAACCTGCACTGCAACTTGGTAGTTACCATCAGCCGAAACGCGAAAATTTGTGGTGACGGCGGGTGTATTTACTCGGCCGCCCTCCAACCATCGGCCATCACTGTGCCACCCCTGCTGGACTTCCTTCGCTCGTTCACACATGGTGCAGTCGCTACTTGTGATCGCGGAAATCTGGGCTGTGTCGCCGGTTTCATAGCCATAGCTCAATAGTTGAAACCAGTACGCCGCGAACGCCTCGAGCCCCTCCTTCGTCTCCGTCTTGGCAACCTCAGGAAGCACCGGCACCGGGACGTTCTGAGCACGGCCGCTAGCCGAGGCGGGCACGTAGGCGGGAGTCGGCGTCGGGGCTGGCGTTGCGCTTGGGCTGGCCGTCGAAGTCGGAGACGCGGACGAGGTGCCCCCAGGATCGCCACCCGCGTTGCAACCGGTCAAAAGCAAAACAGAAGCGGCAACAGCAGCAACAAAGTGCAGGCGCGAAGGCCGCGAAGTAGTGGAAGTGATGTGCGATGTCATGGGCAGCTAATCCCCCGATAGTTTCAAGACGCCTCGCTCCGAACAATGACCTTAAGGGTAGCCCAGCACACATTTGAGCGATGAAAGTTATCCACAGCCACCCGCCCTCGGTTCTACCACCGCGAAGGACCAATAAAAAGTCACACGGATAATCGCCCTCCCAGCCCCTTGCGAACCGGATTCCCACGCGCAACCCCTAGAATTCTTCTACCGAACGTAGAAGAATAGGCTTCATGATGTTTACGCACGCCGATGGCAACCCCGTTCTGGAGCTCGACGACGAGCAATCCTGGAAACTCCTGGAAGCTACCCGCCACGGCCGGCTGGTGGTTTCCGTTGCCGGCGAACCGGATATATTCCCCGTCAACTACCTCACCTCGGACCGGAAAATCTACCTCCGCACCGCACCGGGCAACAAGCTCGCCCAGCTCACCATCAACTCCAGGGTGCTGCTTGAAACGGACGGCATCCTCTCGGACGAAGCCTGGTCCGTGGTGCTGCGGGGAACGGCGCGCGTCCTCACCAACTCAGCCGAACTCGCCGTCGTCGAAGAGCTCGGCCTGAAATCTTGGGTGCCGACGCTGAAGGATTTCTACGTGGAGATCGTGCCCACGTCCGTCAGCGGCCGCCATTTCGAGCTGGGCGACCAGCCGGAGCACGAAATCTAGGAGCCCGTAGGCTGGAATAATGGCGGATAGGCTCACTCCCGAGCAGCGCAGCTGGAACATGTCCCGCATCAGAGGCAAGAACACCAAGCCGGAACTGCTGGTGCGCCGCCTCCTCCATGCCAAAGGCTACCGCTACCGCTTGCACGGCACCGCCGGCAAAAGCCGCCTGCCCGGCCGCCCGGACCTGGTATTCGCCGGCCGGCGAAAGGTCATCTTCATCAACGGCTGCTTCTGGCACTTCCACGACTGCCGGGTAGGCCAGCACGCGCCCAAGGCGAATGCCGCCTTTTGGGAGGCCAAGCGCAAGCGCACCAAAGACCGCGACGCCGACCAGCGCCAGCAGTTAATGGCCGCCGGCTGGGAGGTGCTCACCGTGTGGGAGTGCGAGTTGAAGGACGGCTCCGCCCTCGAAGCCCACCTGGTGGAGTTCCTCGGCGCCAGCAAATAGCCCGGCAAGCCGGCGGCTGGCAAGAAACGCCAGCCGGAACTTGAGTCAAACTTGAGCCTTTGCCGCCTCCCGAATTGATCGGCGCCAGCAAAGATGAACTCCTATGAAAAACCCGCAGTCTCCTCAGGAATCCCGCAGTCCTTTTCCCGAACGGCTGCATCCCCAAGTAACAGATTTACTCTGAAAGTGGATACAAAACCAAGTCATATCCCGCTATGGGGGCGGCAGGCGCGAGCGGAAAGGACGGAAATGGCACCATCCGATGACGCAGGGCGCCCCTTGGTAGATCCCTCTGTACTTGACCGGCTGCGGGTCGAACTCGACGAGGACGAGGGCTATTGCAGCGTCTTCGTCGGGAACTTCATCGACTGCCTACCGGTCCGGATCGGCAAGCTGCGGCTGGCCTTGACTACCGGAGACCTGGATGGGGCCGTGGACGCGATCCTTAGCCTCAAGACATCGAGCCAGATGGTGGGCGCGGAACGGCTGGCGGGCCTGGCCATGGACCTTGAACGTTCAATCCGGGACGAGTCACCGAGTGCGGAACCTTCCGTTGCGCTGCCGCAGCTTGCCGTCAACTACCTCCGGCCCATCAACCTGTGCAGCCGCCAGACCCTGCACAGGCTCCAGGCTCAGCGCCCGCCAGGCGCCAACCGGTAGCCCACGCCGCGGACCGTCTGCAGCCAGCGCGGTTGCTGCGGTGAATCACCGAGTTTCTTCCGGAGGTTGCCCATGTGCACCTCCACGGAACGTTCGTCCGCCTCGCTGATGTAACTTCCGACGTCGTAATCCTCGTCCCGGAGCCGACGCACCAAATCCGATTTGGTCCGGACAGTCCGTCCCGCCTCGAGCAGGGCATACAGGAGTTCAAACTCGGTCCGAGTCAGGTTGAGCTCCTGGCCGTCCACGCTGACCGACCGTGAGGCGTAACTCAGCTCCAGTCCGTTGTGGCTGTAATGACCGTTTCCGCTGTCACTAACGGCGTCCGCCGGGCGATCAGAAACGGGAGCACTCTCCCCCGCGTCCGGAACCGACCGGGGCCGGCGCATCATCGCCGCTATCCGCGCGCGGAGTTCGCGGGGGCGGAAGGGCTTGGTGAGGTAGTCGTCTGCACCGGACTCGAGACCAATCAAAGTATCCAGTTCTTCAGCCCGTGCCGTGAGCATCACGATGTAAGCATCTGAAAACTCGCGGATCTGGCGGGAGACCTCAAACCCGTCAATATCCGGCAGCCCCAAATCAAGCGTTATAACGTCAGGATTCAAGATTCTCGCAGCCTTAACCCCTTCGGATCCGCTGCCCGCGACAGTGACATCAAACCCCGCCTGAGTCAGAACCGTGCGTACCAACTCGCGGATATCCTGATCATCCTCGATGACCAGACCCACTCGCGCTTCACTCATACCAGCCCCCTCCGCCAGCTTGACAACGTGAGAAGTATAGCCCGCTGCCGATATCCTGCTGGTATGCATTCCCCTATACTCCCACTTCAGGCCGCCGTTCATGAGTGAACCCGTAACGTGGGCCACGGGTCGCTTCAAGTTTTTCCGGCGGCCCTTCCATGAATACCGGCTGACGGACAGGGTTGTCCTCAGCCAGACGCCGCTGTTCGTCACCACCATCCTGACGGCATTGCTGATGTGGGCGTTTTTCCCGGGGACGATGGACAACCCACTCTTCGTGGCCTTCCTCGTTTCCCAGCTGGCCATCATGGCTCTGTGTTACTTCGTGCCGTGGGACCGCCTGCCCCACACCAGCTTCCTGGTCATTCCGCTCCTCGACTTTGTCTCCATCGCCCTAGGCAGGGAGGGCGGGCAAGAGGGCCTGACCGGCATCAGCCTGCTGGCGGTTTTCCCCGTCATCTGGCTGTGCGCCTCAGGCTATTATCCGCGGGCCTCCCTGTGGTTATCGTTCTTCGGGCCCTTGGCCATCATCTGGGTTCCGCTGCTGATTCGCGGGGATGTATCGGGCCCCAGCTTGGCCAAATCCCTACTCGTCCCCGTCATGATGCTGGGGATCGGAGTATCTGTCACCATGCTGACGCTCAGCCTGAGACGTCAGCAGCGGAACCTGGAGAAGAAGGACGAACAGCTCCAAGCCAGCCTGCTCAGCACAAAGCGGCAGGAAGCCTTGCTCAACTCCGTTCTTGAAACTGTGCACCTGGGCGTCCTCGCCGTCGACGCAGACGGACACGACATTCTGATGAACCGGAAGCAGCGCGCCAACCACGAACTGGCCCGCCCGAAGGACATCGACGATCCGAACGAGTCCCAACTGCTGGTCTTCGCCCCAGACCGTACCACCCCAGTCCCGGTGGCGGAGCGCCCCGTGCGGAGGGCCGTCCTCGGCGAAACATTCACCGACTACCTGGTCTGGCTGGGCGAAGGCAAGAAGCAGCGGGCTATCACCACCAGCGCCCGGGCCATGAAGGACCCGGACGGGACGTTCGCCGGCTCGGTGATTGTGTTCAGTGATGTGACAGACCTGGTGGATGCCCTGGCCGCCAAGGATGATTTCGTCTCCAGCGTGTCCCACGAATTCCGGACTCCCCTGACCTCCATCCTGGGCTACGTGGAACTTCTCCTGGAGGACGCTCCCGGCAACGACCAACTGGAACCGCTGAACATTATCAAGCGCAATTCAGAACGGCTCCTCACGTTGGTGTCCGACCTCCTCGCCACAAGGAACGGGCAACTGATCGTGACCCCCCACGCCGTGGACGTCGCTGAACTTGTGCGGGCCAGCGTGTCCGCCGCGATGCCCCGGGCTGATGCCTCCCGCGTGGCGCTGAAAGCCGATACACCAGCAAGGCTGGAGGCCCATGTGGACGGGCCCCGCATCTCCCAGGTGCTGGACAATCTGGTCTCCAACGCGATCAAATACTCGCCCGACGGCGGCAACGTCCTGGTGTCGTTGGAGCACGACGGCGGCCACGTCGCCTGCCGCGTCAGCGATACCGGCATGGGCATGAGCGCCGACGACCAGGCCCACGTGTTCGCCAAGTTCTTCCGGACCAGCAACGTCCGCCGGACATCTATTCCCGGCGTGGGCCTGGGCCTGCCCATCAGCAAGGCAATCGTGGAGGCCCACGGCGGAACCATCCAGGTGGAAAGCCAACTGGGCCAGGGCACCACCTTCACGTTCCGGGTGCCGGTTTAGCCTCCCGCGCGGGCAGTCCGGACCACTTCGCCCCAGGACTGCCGCGCCAGGTCGGCCACAGCTGCCAGAATGTCCGACGGCGGCTGCGACAGATCCAGCGGAAACTCAACAATGTCGATGTCAGTGTTAAGGATCCGCCGTAGTTTCATCTCGCCCGCGCCTGCATAGACCAGCCAGGCGGTGGGCACACCCAGGGCGGTGCAGTGGGCAAGCATTTGGTAGTGGTCGGCGGTCAGGGACGCCCCAAGGTCAGCGGCGGCCTTGTACTTCGCGTTGTAGGCCACCACGGGGCGTCCGCCCAGCAGGTGCACCGCATCCGGACTCACGGACAGCCTGTCGGAATCGTGGACAGCCTCGCTGAGGAGAGCGTTGTACTTCAGCCGCATCTCCCCCGGATACGCAGCCATCGCCTCGCGGAGCGCCGTGCCCACAAAATCCTCGAACACCTGGGCCATGTCCACCACAAACGACGCCGTCTGCTGCTTCCCCTCCCCAGCCTCTGCGGAGGCATTCCGCAGGATCAGCTCAGCCAGGCGCAGCACTGACTGGTAGCGGACGTTCATCCTGCTGGGGGTCCACGGCGGCAGGGGCGCGCCGGCTGGAAGGCGGGTGACGGCGTCGAGCTTTCCCTTCAGCTGACGCAGGCGGCTCAGCACCTCAGGCCGGACGCGCGGAACCTGTCCCATCCGCTCCAGCGCAGCCCGCAGGATCCGGTTTTCGGCGATGTCCTCAGTGAATTCGTCGTAGGACACTTCCAGCGGCACCAGCATGCCGGGGCGCCGTGAGATCTGGTCGGAAATCCGGATGCGGCCCTTGACCGTGCGGAGGGACTCGTCAACGGTGCGGTAGCCCTGCAAGACTCCGCGTCCAAGCGCCCGCTCCGCCATTTGGGCGAGGGATTCGGCCAGCGCGCTCCAGAGTTCGCGGTCCTCGGCAGCCGCCACGGAATCGGCCCGGAAGCCCTGATTACCGGCATAGCTGAGGAGGAACAGGAGCCGGCTCAGCCCCAGCCGGTCCTTGGGGCGCACATCGAGCTGCAGCGCGGCCGTGCGGACGGACCCCACCTTGCCCGCGGGCTCGATCCGGTACAAGCCCATGCCCATCGGCGACGCCTTGGCCAGCCCGCTGGCGTTCACGAAGGCCGCACTGGCGGCATCCAGGCGTTCCACGGTGCCTTTGGACAGCTCGTCGAGGACCAGATGGCGCGCGGCCGGTGCACGGCCGCGCTGGGCTGCTCCGCCGTGGGCCGCGCCCGGCGCGGCGCTGCCGTGCACCGCGCCGCCGTGGGCCGCGCCGCCGTGGGCCGGAGTGTGGGTTGGCTTAGCTGGTAACAAGGCGTCCCAGCAGCTGCTCCAGCCCGAACCGCTCCTCCAGCTGCACCCGGGTCAGCTGGCCGTGGTAGTGCTCCTCCAGCAGCGGCATCAGCTCGTACTTCCAGATCCGGCGCAGCCCGGCCGGCGTCTGGGCGGCCGTCTTCATAAAGTACGACGGGCCGATCATCAGGTCCCGGTCCCACTCGTCGATGGCGGTGTTCAGCGCATCGAGCAGCAGCGCCGGTGTGGTGTCCAGGTCCCGCACCTGCAGGAACCGCAGCAGCGACCCCTTCACAGGCTCCGTCTGCGGGTGCAGCTCGATGAACGCGAACCGGCGTCGGATGGCGGCATCCATCATGGCGATGGACCGGTCCGCGGTGTTCATAGTGCCGATGATGTACAGGTTGTCCGGCAGCGTAAACGGCTCGTTGGGGCTGTACTGCAGGTAGATCCGGTCATCGCGGTACTCCAGCAGGAAATAGAGCTCGCCGAACACCTTGGCCAGGTTGGCGCGGTTCATCTCGTCAATGATCAGGAAGTAGGGCTTCTTTTCGTTCCCGGGCTTGGCGGCTTCCTCGGCCAGCCGGCGCAGCGGCCCCGCCACGAGCTTGAAGGACACCTGGCCCTCGTCGGTCTTGTCCGGCCGGTAACCCTCGAAAAAGTCCTCATACGCGTACGACGGGTGGAACTGCACCAGCTTCACCCGCTCGTCCGTGCTGTCCTGGGCCAGCTCCGCCGCGAGATGCTTGGCCAGGTACGTCTTGCCCGTTCCGGGCGGCCCGTACAGGACCAGCTGGCGGTTCTCCTCCAGCAGTTCCGCGATCTCCTGCAGCGGCTCCAGGTCCATGTGCAGCGAATCCGCGAAGTCGCGGCTCAGCGGGCGGAAGCCTTCCTGCACAGGGGGCACGACGGCGGCCGGTGCGTCGGCGTCGTCGTCCTCCGGTTCCGCCTCGGCCGGCACTAGCGCCTGGAGCGCCTGCACCACCCTGGTCACGTCAACAACGATCCCCGAGGTGGCCAGCTGGCGCTGGACGTGGCGGGGCAGGTCCGCGGCGGCGTGGCCGTCGTCGTCCAGCCAGCGCACCTTGCGCCGCAGGCGGCGGTTGTCGTCGTTGTGCTCAGGCTCGCCCAGCACCACGCCCAGCCGCACGGTGCCGGCGTGCTGGAACAGAACCAGGTCGCCCGGCTTCATGACGGTCAGGAAGGCAAACACCGCCGTTTTGGTGTCCTCGCGCTCCACGTAGCCGAGGTGCTTGTAGTCCTCGTCCACGGCGTGCTGCACCAGCCCCGCGGTTACGCCGGGGTCCAGGTGGCGGAGATGTTCGACGTCGAGCGTCACCTTCTCCTCGTCCTGCCATGCGGTGAGGAGGTCGGCGTTGTCGCTGTGGGTACGCAGCAGCCACGCGCGTCGGCCGGGGTCCCCCACTTTGCGCCACTGGCTGACCAGCTGGCGGGCGTACCAGTCGATCCGCTGGCCAGCCTGTTCATCCAGGTGCAGGCGGATGCGGTTAATGTCCGCGGTGATTTCCTCGTCGGAATCGCCCTTGGCCCCGCCCACCAGCGAGGCGAAGGCGTCGCGGATTTCCTGCCGCTCCACGTCCGCCACTACGGGCTCGAAGTAGCTGGGCCAGGCCAGGTACTCGATGCTGCGGCGGATGGCGGGCTGGTCCGCCGGGGTGCCCGCGGCGAGCTCGTGGAACTTCAGCGGGTCCTTCAGCGCCTTGGCGATGGCCACCGGAACCTGCTGGTCCACATGCTGCACAAACCGGCAGAGCCACTTCAGGTGGTCCCAGATGGTCCAGTTGAATTCGGCGGTGCGGTCCCTGATCACGCCGTGGTCCGTCATGCCCTTGTAGAGTTCCTCGGGCAGCTCCAGCGGCGGCTCCAGCGCTGTCTCCAGCCAGGACGCGGCCTCCGCCACGCGGGCACGCTTGACCTTGAGCGACTTGACCTCGTGCGCCAGGGGCAGCGACTGCAGGAAAAGCAGCTCCACGGCCAGCTGCTTGGCCTCCCGGGAGGCGTCCTCGAGGTTCTGCCGGAGGTTGGTCATCATGGGCGCCTTGGCATCCGCGGCTCCCCGGTCCAGGCGCTCCAGCAGCTCCGCCGCAGCCTCCGCTGTCCAGGTCAGGGTCTTCCCGTCCAGGGCCGACGGCTTGCCCTGCAGGCCCGGTCCCAGCACAAACCAGGCCGCGTCCTCGATCTCCTTTGAGACACCGAGGGCGCGGTGCATGGCAGTCTTGGGATTTGGGGTCATGGGTTCAAATTTACAGGCTCAAACTGGATGCCTGCTCCGAAGACCCTGGGTGTGCAGATCCGAGGCCTGCTACTTAACTGCCCCGAGTCCGGCTCCTGGCCGCTTGCGGCCCAGAATGAAGTAGCCCATCGGCCCGATGAAATTGATCAGGGCGGCCACCCGCCAGGCTGCCTTTGGCCCGTTGATTTGCGCCGCCGGACGCTTGGAGATGTCACGCTGGGCGGCCAGCATCAGCGCCACCTGCCCTATCCCGATGACCACGAATCCCGCCCGTGCCGCCGGTGACATCTCTTTCCAGGTCTTTTTGTTTTTCTTGGCCATGGTCAACGCTCCTTAGTGGGTATTACCAGTTTCCGGTGTGCGCCGTGCGTGCGCAACGGATGTGCAGGCACGGCGCCGTACGGTTCAAAACGTGACCGGTTCAAAACGTGACCGGCTTAAGACGTGACGGTTCAAAGAGTGAACGGCGCGAGCCGCTCCTTCTGCTCCGGCGTCAGGCGCAGGACGCGGCCGGAAGCCTCATCCACAAACGCCAGATGGCTGCTGGCCCGGACGCACTCCTCCCGCGTGACCGGGTCCTGCACCACGTAGTGGATGTCGAAACTGGCGCCCTTCACCGCGCCGATCCACACCTGGACCACTGCCGGGACATTGCGGTATTCCAACGTCCTGACGTAGCGGATCTTGTGGTCCACCACCAGCGCCAGAGTTCCCTCCGGAACGTCGTTGAAGAGCGACACTTCCGGTTCGATGCCGGGCAGGCCGGCACCCCGGGGAGGCCCGAACGCTGCGATACGGGCCTCCTCAAGCATCCTGACAATCTGGACGTTGTTGATGTGCCCATAGGCGTCCATGTCGCCCCAGCGCATCGGGACCAGGACCTCGATGCGCCGGGCGGCTCCGGTTCCCAGCGCGCTCAGCTGTGGACCGCCGTCGAATCGTCCACAACGGATTCTTCAACGTCAGAGCCGGCGAACTGGGACATGTACAGCCGGTAGTAGGCACCCTCAGCCGCCAGCAGGGTCTTGTGGTTGCCCTGCTCCACGATCTTGCCGTTCTCCATCACCAGGATGGTGTCGGCGTCGCGGATCGTGGAGAGCCGGTGGGCGATCACAAAGCTGGTGCGGTCCGTCCGAAGCGCCGCCATGGCCTTCTGGACCAGCAGCTCGGTGCGTGTATCCACGGAGCTGGTGGCCTCATCCAGGATGAGCAGCGACGGATTGGCCACAAACGCGCGGGCGATGGTGATCAGCTGCTTTTCACCGGCGCTGACGTTGTTGCCTTCCTCATCGATCACGGTGTCGTAGCCCTCCGGCAGGGCGCGCACAAAGCGGTCCACGAAGGTGGCCTTGGCGGCTGCCATGACCTGCTCCTCGGTGGCGTCCAGGTTGCCGTACCGGATGTTGTCGTAAATGGACCCGCCAAACAGCCACGCGTCCTGGAGCACCATGCCCACCTTGGACCGCAGCTCGGACCGGCTCAGGTGCGTGACATCCACGCCGTCCAGGGTGATGGACCCCGAATTGAGCTCGTAGAAGCGCATCACGAGGTTCACCAGGGTGGTTTTGCCGGCCCCCGTGGGACCAACAATTGCCACGGTGTGCCCCGGTTCCGCCGTGAAGGACAGGTTTTCGATCAGCGGCCTGTCCTCGGAGTAGCTGAACGTGACGTCCTTGAACTCCACATGCCCGTCGGTCTTGGCCGGCAGGTGCTCGGTGGCGGTCTCGGAGTCCTGCTCATCGGCGTCGAGGAATTCAAAGACCCGCTCCGAGGACGCCACGCCGGACTGCAGCATGTTGGCCATGCCGGCCATCTGGCCCAGCGGCTGCGTGAACTCGCGCGAGTACTGGATGAAGGCGGTGGCGTCGCCCAGGGACATCGAGCCCGAGGCCACCCGGAGGCCACCCACGACGGCGATGCCCACATAGCTGAGGTAGGAAACGAACTGCATGACCGGGAAGATCATGCCGGAGACGAACTGGGCTCCGAAGCTGGCCTTGTAGAGGGCCTCGTTCCGCTCTTCGAAGCGTTCCAGCATGTCAGCGTCACGGCCGAAGACCCGCACCAGATCGTGCCCGGAGAAGGATTCCTCGATCTGGCCGTTCAGCTCACCCGTGTTCTTCCATTGGGCGGCGAAGAGCTTCTGGCTGCGCGAACCGATCAGGCCGGCAGCCACGCCGGACAGCGGCAGCGCAACGAGGGCGATAAGAGCGAGCTGCCAGGAGACGATGAACATCATGATGACGATGCCGATCACTGTAAGCAGCGAGCTGATCAGCTGTGCGAACGCCTGCTGCAGCGCCTGCTGGACGTTGTCGACGTCGTTCGTCACCCGGGAGAGGACGTCGCCGCGCTGGCGGGTGTCGAAGTAGTTCAGCGGGAGCCGGTTCAGCTTCTTTTCGGTGTCGTCCCGGAGCCGGCGGATCACCTTCATCACGATGCGGTTCAGCACGTAGCCCTGCAGCCACAGGAAGATGTTGGCCACAAAGTACATCAGCAGCACGATGGCGATCAGGACTGAGAGTTTCTGGAAGTTGATCCCGGTGCCGGGCACCAGCTCCATCCGCGACACCATGTCCGCGAAGTTATCCTGCCCCTGCTGGCGCAGGCCTTCCACGAACTCGTCCTTGCTGGCGCCGGCGGGCAGTTGCTTGCCAACGACGCCGCCGAAGATGACGTCCATGGCCTGGCCCAGGATCTTGGGGGCGATGACGTTCAGGACCACCGAGACCACCACCAGGGCCACCACGGCGTAGATGCCCACAGCCTCAGGCTTCAGGAGCCCCAGCAGGCGCTTCGCCGAGGGCCAGAAGTGCTCGGCCTTCTTGGCGGGCATGCCGCCGAACATGTCGCCGTCGGCCTCGGAGGGCTTGTATTCCTCCTCGAAGAAATCGTCGTCCTCCAGGAGGTCTTCCGGAGTTACGGAATCCGGGTTCGTTGCGGTGGTCGAGCCTGTCGTTTCGGTGGTCGAGCCTGTCGAGACCTTCTTGGCGGCGCTCATGCCAGTTCCTCCACGCTCAGCTGGGATTCAACAATTTCCTGGTAGGTGGGTGAGGTTTCCAGGAGCTCCTCATGCGTTCCGCGGTCCACGATCCGGCCGTTGTCCAGGACCAGGATCTGGTCTGCATCGGTGATGGTGGAGATCCGTTGGGCCACGATGATGACCGTGGCGTCGGCGGTGGTCTGTTTCAGCGCGGCGCGGAGCCTGGCATCGGTTGCGACGTCCAGCGCCGAGAACGAATCGTCAAAGAGGTAGACCTTGGGTTTGGTGATCAACGCGCGGGCGATGCAGAGCCGCTGCCGCTGGCCGCCGGAGACGTTGGTGCCGCCCTGCGCGATGCGGGCGTTCAGTCCGTTCTTCTTGTCGCGGACAAAGCCCTCGCCCTGGGCGATCTGCAGCGCGTCCCAGAGTTCCTGGTCCGTGGCCTCGGTCTTGCCGAAGCGCAGGTTGTGCTCGATGGTGCCCGAGAAGAGGTACGGCCGCTGCGGGACCAGGGCCACGCGCTTGGTGATCTCGGCACGGTCCAGGTTGCTGACGGAGACGCCGTCCAGGAGGACTTCGCCCTCGGCGATGTCGTACAGGCGCGGCAGCAGGGCCAGCAGCGAGGTTTTGCCTGCACCGGTGGAACCGATGATGGCAACGGTCTCGCCCGGTTTGGCGGTGAAGCTGATGTTGCTCAGCACCGGCGTCTCGGCACCGGGGTAGGCGAAGGTGACGTTCCGGTATTCCACTACCCCGGCCAGCGTGGCGGGCGTCTCAGGACGTTCGGGATCGTGGATGGAGGGTTCGACGTCGAGCACTTCACCGATGCGGTCCGCGCAGACGGAGGCGCGCGGGATCATCATGGCCATAAACGTGCCCATCATGACGGCGATCAGGATCTGGAGCAGGTACTGCAGGAAGGCGGTCAGGGCGCCCACCTGCATTTCGCCCGAATCCACGCGCTGGCCGCCGAACCACAGCACCGCGGCCGTGGACAGGTGCAGGATCATGCCGATGGCCGGGAACATCAGGACAAACAGGGCCCCGATTTTCAGGGAGACGTCGGTCAGGTCCTTGTTGGCCACGCCGAAACGCTCGGTTTCATAGGGTTCGCGGACAAAGGCGCGGACTACGCGGATGCCGATGATCTGCTCGCGAAGGACGGCGTTGATGCGGTCGATCTTCTTCTGCATGGAACGGAACAGGGGCATCAGCCGGACCACCAGGTAGCCCACCACCACGATCAGCACGGGCACGGAGACCCAGACCAGCCAGGACAGGCTGATGTCCTCGCGCAGCGCCATGATGATGCCGCCGATGCACATGATGGGGGTGGCCACCATGAAGTTCAGTCCCATCAGCACGAGCATCTGGACCTGCTGGACGTCGTTGGTGCCGCGGGTGATGAGGGTGGGGGCGCCGAACGTGTTCACGTCCTTGGCGGAGAAACTGGTGACCTTGCGGAACACCCCGCGGCGCAGATCGCGGCCCACGGCCATGGCCGTTTTGGAGCCGTAGTAGACGCCGGCGATGGCGGTGCCCACTTGGACAATGGCCACCAGCAGCATCACGGACCCGGTCCGCCAAATGAAATCCGTATCCCCGCGGGAAACGCCTTCGTCGATGATCTGGGCGTTGAGGCTGGGAAGGTAGAGCGCTGCGATGGTGGACGCCAGTTGGAACACAACGACGGCCACGATGTATGGCATGTACGGTTTGGAGTAGCGCCGTATGAGGGTGAGGAGCATGCCCGTGAATCCTTAGGAAGAGAGCGCGAAATGATGAGGATAAGTAGTAACAGACGGGGCTGACATTTCTCAGCCTACCCACTCTACGAAATCCGTTGCCCGGGCGAAACATCTACGGTAAATATCATCCGATCGGCGTACTCCTCCACACGTTCCTCCACCACTCACCTGCGCGAACGGACACTTGCGGCCCCGGATCCGTGGGGCCTTAAGTGTCCGTTCGCGCTCAGGTCAGCGGCCGGCGGAGGCGAGTTCCGGCGTCGTGCTTTCAGCGTTGGCGTTTGCCTCGGCGCCGGTCCCCGCCCCCGGTTCGGTCTCCGGCTGGATGTCAACGGTGCGCCGCAGCGGGCGTTCCTTGATGAACAGGACCGAGATCAGGGCTACCACCGCAACGCCGGCGGAGATCAGGAAGACCTCGGCGGTGGCGTCGCCGTAAGCGGCGCGCATGATCTCGCGGACCGGTGCGGGCATGTCAACGAGGTCCATGCTGGCTCCGGCCGACCCGCCCGCCACTGGGATACCGGCCGCAGCCAGGCCCTGCGTGGCGAGTTCGCTGACCCGGCTGCTGAGGACGGCGCCGAGCACGGACACACCGATCGCGCCGCCCACTGAACGGAAGAAGGCCACAGACGCGCTGGCTGAGCCGATATCTGACGCCCGGACTGTGTTCTGCACCGCCAGGACCAGGTTCTGCATCAGCATGCCGAGGCCCACGCCCAGGATGGCCGTGAAGATCCCGGCCTGCCACAGTTCGGTGGTGTGGTCCATGGTGCCGGCCAGGCCGAGGCCGCCGATCAGCAGGATGGACCCGCCGATCAGGTAACCCTTCCACTTGCCGGTGCTGCTGATGAGCAGACCGGAAACGACCGAACCGGTCAGGTTGCCGGCGATCATCGGCAGCGTCAGGAGCCCGGCTTCGGTAGGCGTGGCGCCGCGGGCCACCTGGAAGTACTGGCCCAGGAACGTGGTTGAACCGAACATCGCGATGCCCACCGCCACTGAAGCGATGATGGCCAACGCGGTGGTGCGTTCGGAGATGATCTTCAGCGGGATGATGGGCTGCTCCACCTTGGACTCCACCAGCACCAGCAGGGCCAACAGCACCACGCCGCCGCCCACCATGGCGGCCGACTGCCAGGAAACCCAGTCGTAGTAGGCGGGGTTGCCGGCGAAGGAAACCCAGATCAGGAGCAGGCTGACGCCGGAGGTCAGCAGGATGGAGCCAAGCCAGTCGATCTTGACGTGGCGCTTGATGTGCTCGATTTTCAGAGTGATCTGGAGCAGGATAAGGGCGACGACGGCGAGCGGCACGCAGACGAAGAAGGTCCAGCGCCAACCCAGCGGGCTGTCCACGATGAATCCGCCCAGCAGCGGGCCGCCGGCAGTGCCTACCGCCATCACGGCGCCCATGTAGCCGGAGTATTTGCCGCGGTCCCGGGGCGGGATCATGGTGCCGATGATGGCCTGCGCCAACGCGGTGAGCCCGCCCATGGCCACGCCCTGGATAACGCGGGCGGTGAGCAGCAGCGGGATGGTCTCGGAGAGTCCGGCCATAACGGAGCCAGCCACGAAGATGACGATGCTCAGCTGGACCAGCAGCTTCTTGTTGAAGAGGTCGGACAGCTTGCCCCAGATGGGGGTGGTGACGGCGTTGGCCAGCAGGGCGGCGGTGATCACCCAGGCGAAATCGGTCTGGGTGCCGTGCAGATCGGACATGATGGTGGGCAACGCGTTGGCCACGATGGTGCTGCTGAGGATGGCGGTGAAGAACGCCGCGAGGAGCCCGGTCAGGGCTTCCATGATCTGGCGGTGGGTCATCGCCAAGGGCGGTGCGGCGGGTTGGCTCGACATATCAGTGCTCCTGGAGGTTCTGGGGTGCGGTGGCTGATGCCGCGGTTGAATGTGCCGGGAGTGCATGTGCCCGGGCTGAATGCTTGAGGGACTCCGAGAGTTTTGTCAGGATCCGTGCCGTGTCTTCGGCATCCTCCTGGCTCCAATCGCTGAGGTACTCCTGCAGCGTGGCCGTGCGGCTTTCCCCGATCTCGCGGAGCTTGTCCACGCCGGACGGCGAGAGGGCAACCAGCTGGGCGCGGCCGTCGTCGGGATCCTGCCGCCGGATGACGAAACCCTGCTCCTCAAGGTCCGCGATATGGCGGCTGAGGACGGGGGCGCTGACACCGAGCCGCTCCGCCAGCTGGGTGGCGCGAGATTCCCCCTCCCCCACGAACCTGAGCACGCCCTGCAGCGCAACCCCGGTGTCCTGTCCGCGGAAGCTCGCGGCGGCGACGCATCGGACCACCCGTTGGAGGTCGAAGATGCGGTAGACAAGGTCCGCTGCGGTGTCCGGGGCGACTGCCATGGTTGAGCTCTCCTCTTTTGTTTGCCTAAGGCAACTATATCCCTAAATGGTTGCTTTGGGAAACTAAAGAAGAGATGGTCGGGTTCAGGAGCCCTTAAACGCCAAGCGCGAACCGGCAGCTAATACCCTCAAATTTGCTTGAGGAAGGTATTAGCTGCCAGTTCGCGCGTGGGGAGAGCTGGGTGTTCAGTCGTCCAGGTGGGTGGGTCCGAACATCTTGAGGAGCGTTTCGACGACGACGACGTTGGGTCCGTCCGCCGCGAAGCCCGCCCTGAGCGCGTTCCCGACGTCCTCGGGGGCCACCCGCGTGGCCGGCACGCCGAATGCTTCGGCGAGCTTGACGAAGTCGGGGCGCGCAAGCTCGGTGGCCGTGGCCTTGCCGAACGCGCCCACCATGTATTCGCGCAGGATGCCGTAGCCGCCGTCGTCAACGATCAGCCAGGTGACCGGGACGTTGTGCTGCTTGGCGGTGGCGAGTTCGGAAATGGAGTACATGGATGAACCGTCACCGGACACGGCAAGCACACGGCCCGGCTTGCCGACTGTTTCCAGCCCGACGGCGCCGCCGATGGCTGCCGGGAAGCCGTAGCCCAGGCCGCCGGCACCCTGGGCGGAGTGGAACTGGCCCTGCCGGGCATCCCAGCAGCTCCAGCCCCAGTACGCGGAAATGGTCATGTCCCAGAAGGTCTGCATGTCCGCGGGGACGGCTTCGCGGATGTCGGACATAAACTTCAGCTCTTTGCCCAGGTCCTGGGATTCGAGCCGCGCCTTGACCTTGGCGAGGGAGTCCTTCACCAGGTCCTCGGGGGTGGTCCCGTGCCAGCTGCGGGTGGCGTCGACGGGCGCTGCCAGGGCGTCGTCGAGTGCGCTGAGCGCCTGGCCGGCGTCGGCGCGGATGCCCAGGCCGGGGCTGTTCGATTCGAGGACGCGCGGTTCGGCGTCGATCTGGATGATGCGGCCGCGGGGCGCGAACGTGAAGTAGTTGGACGTGACTTCACCGAGGGACGAGCCGATGACAATCAGGACGTCGGCATCCTCCAGGAGGTCCGTCATGTGGCGGTCCTCGATCCAGGACTGCAGCGAAAGCTCATGGGTCCACGGGAAGGCGCCGTTGCCGCCGGGCGTGCAGATGACCGGCGCCCGCAGCTTCTCGGCAATCGAGAGCAGCGACTTTTCCGCCCGGCCACGCCGGGTACCGCCACCGGCGATGATGGCGGGACGTTCCGCCGTCGACAGCCATTTCACCGCTTCCCGGACCAGCTCCACGCGGGGCGGGTTGTCCGCTGCTTCGGCGAGGGCGTCCTCCACCGGGGGCACCATGATGGGATCCAGCAGCACGTTCTGCGGGATTTCCAGCCAGACCGGGCCCTGCGGCGAGGAGATGGCTTCGGTCCAGGCATCCTGGATGGCCGACGGGATGCCCGACGCGTGCTGGATCAGGCGCTGGCTCTTGGTGACGTTCGCGGCCGAGGCCTTCTGGTCGTCGAGCTGGTGCAGCATGCCCTTGCGGCGGGCGCCCAGTCCGTCGAGCGGGATCTGGCTGGCCACCACCACCATGGGCACACCCGTGGCGTAGGCCTCCTGCAGGCCGGCGAGGGACGTCAGCGCCCCGGGTCCGGTGGACAGGAACAGCACGCCCACTTCACCGGTGGCGCGGGAGTACCCGTCCGCGGCGAAAGCGCTGTTGTTCTCCACGCGGGAGGACACAAAGTGAAGGTTGCCGCGGCCCATGGCGTCAAACAGGCCGAGCGCGTGCTGGCCCGGGATGCCGAAGACGGTCTTCGCGCCGAGCGCTTCAAGGGTTTCGACGACGAGGTCCCCGCCGTTGCGCTGGCTGGTCCCCTTGGTAGGGGCTGCTGTGCCCGGATCGAAATCAATCATGGTGGCTACTCCTTGGTTCCGGCGGCGAAACCGGCAGGTTGGCGGGCTTCTTGGCCGAGAGCCTGGGCGGCGTAGCCGTTGGCTGTCCCGAACCGGTCACCTTCAACAGCATTGTCCGCCATCAGCGTGACCAGTTCATAGGCCACATGGCTGGCTGCCACGCCGGTGATTTCAGCGTGGTCGTAGGCCGGAGCAACCTCGACGATGTCGGCGCCCACCAGGTTCATGCCGCGGAAGCCGCGGATGATCTCCAGGAGTTCGCGGCTGGTGATGCCACCGGCCTCAGGGGTTCCGGTGCCCGGAGCGTGCGCGGGGTCCAGGACGTCGATGTCCACGGAGATGTAGAGCGGACGGTTGCCGATCCGGTCGCGGACCTTGGCCACCGTCTCCAGGACGCCCTGGTAGTAGACATCGGCGGAGGTGACGATGCCGAACCCGAAGCGGTGGTCGTCGTCGAGATCCTTTTTGCCGTAGAGCGGGCCGCGCGTGCCGATGTGGCTGATGGCTTCGGTGTCCAGGATGCCTTCTTCAACGGCCCGGCGGAACGGGGTGCCGTGGGTGTATTCGGCACCGAAGTAGGTGTCCCAGGTATCGAGGTGGGCGTCAAAGTGCAGCATGGCGACAGGTCCGCCGGCGCGCTCGGCGGCCGCACGGAGCAACGGCAGGGCGATGGTGTGGTCCCCGCCGAGGGTCACCAGTTTGCTGCCGGCCGCCGTGAGGTCCAGGGCGTTCTGCTGGATGGTTTCGATGGCTTCGTTGATGTTGAACGGGTTGACGGCCATGTCTCCGGCGTCGGCCACCTGGATGTTTTCGAACGGGCTGACGTCCCAGGCGGGGTTGTACGGGCGGAGCAGGCGGCTGGCCTCGCGGATGTGGTTGGAGCCGAAACGGGCGCCCGGGCGGTACGAAACACCCGAGTCGAAGGGCACGCCCACCACCGTCACGTCGGCCTTGGCCACCTGGTCCAGACGCGGCAGGCGGGCGTAGGTTGCAGCGCCGGCATAGCGCGGGATACGGGATGAATCGATGGGGCCAAGGTTGCCGTTGGCTTCGATGCGCAGCTCTTTCAAAATGAGCCTCTCCTTCGAGGATTGATCGGCGGGTGTGACAGCCATCATAGCCTGAAGTTTTCTAATGCGCATCAGTTGTTTACAAAACCACCATTGGCCAAGCTCACGCCGGCCGCCCCCGGGCACAAACCGGGAAGGAACGCAGCAACGCTAGCGAGCGGGGAGCGGCAACCTACCGGCTGGCCGCAGGGACCAGGACCCAGAGAACCTCGACGGCCTCGTCCGTGGGATTGACCCACGTGTGCGGTTCGCGGCCCGGGAAGGTGACGGTGTCGCCGGTGCTGAGCTCGTATTCCTCGTTGGTCAGGATCAGCCGGATGCGTCCCTTGATCACATGGAGCACATCCACGTCGCAGTCCACGGCGTACAGCTCAGCTTCGCCGCGGCCGTGCGGCTCAATGACGGCCTGGATGATCTGGATGCGCCGTTCGGAACGGGCAGTCAGCAGCCGCTCCACGATGCCCTCGCCGCCCAGGGAGATCCGTGGGCCTTCGTCCCTCTTGGTCAGGTGGGTTTCCGGGGCCACAAACAAGTCGCCGATCGAGATGGACAAGACCTGGCACAGGGTCACCAGCGACGCGACAGACGGCGACGTAAGGTCACGTTCCACGCGGCTGAGGAAGCCCTTGGTCAGGCCGGTGGCGTCGGCAACCTGCTCGATGGTCAGCCGCTGCGACTGCCGGGCGGCACGGATTCGGGAACCGATGGCAACGGGAACGTTGCTCGGCTCAACTGGCAGTGCCTTCATGTGCGGACCTTTCGTGGCCGGCGGTGCGGCCCCATCTCTGGAGCAATCCTAATGGCCAGCCGGCCCGTGTGACGTGGCGGACGCCGCGTCGAACAGCAGACAGTACGGCCGACCTTGACTGTTGCGTCGGTCACAGCATACGCTTTTGGGCAACAAGTGTTGTCTCTGAGGCAATATTTGAGGAACTCTTCCTCCCAATTCCACAAGAGCAGCGGAAAACCGGCCTCCCCAGCAGCGCCGCCGGGATTCCAGAAACACTGCAGATCAGCTCCAAGGAGCCCCAAATGGACGCTAACTTCGTCAACATCGCCATCGTGGTGGTGTACCTCATCGCCATGCTGGCCTTCGGCTGGTGGGGCAAGTCCCGCACCAAGAACAACAGCGACTTCCTGGTGGCCGGCCGCCGCCTCGGCCCCCTGCTCTACACCGGCACCATGGCCGCCGTCGTCCTGGGCGGTGCCTCCACCGTCGGCGGCGTCGGCCTGGGCTACAAGTTCGGCATCTCCGGCATGTGGCTGGTGGTCGCCATCGGCGCGGGTGTGCTCCTCCTGAGCCTGCTCTTCGCCGGCACCATCCAGCGGCTGAAGATCTACACGGTCTCCCAGATGCTCAGCCTGCGCTACGGCCAGCGCGCCACGCAGACCTCCGGCATCGTGATGCTGGCCTACACACTGATGCTCTGCGCCACCTCCACCGGCGCCTACGCCACCATCTTCGTGGTCCTGTTCGACTGGGAGCGTTGGCTCGCCATCGCAGTCGGCGGCGCCATCGTCCTGGTCTACTCCACCATCGGCGGCATGTGGTCCATCACCCTGGCCGACCAGGTGCAGTTCATCATCAAGACCGTGGGCATCTTCGCCCTGATGCTGCCGTTCACGCTCAACGCCGCCGGCGGCTTCGACGGCATCCGCAGCCGCGTTGACGCCAGCTTCTTCCAGCTTGATGGCATCGGCATGCAGACCATCATCACGTACTTCGTGGTCTACACCCTGGGCCTCCTGATCGGCCAGGACATTTGGCAGCGCGTCTTCACCGCCAAGACCCCCACCGTGGCACGCTGGGGCGGCGCAACGGCCGGCGTCTACTGCATCCTGTACGGCGTCGCCGGTGCCCTGATCGGCCTGGCCGCCCGCGTGGCCCTGCCCGACATCGACGTCGCCAACCTCGGCAAGGACGTTGTCTACGCCGAGGTCGCCACCCAGATCCTGCCGATCGGCATCGGCGGCCTGGTCATGGCCGCCGCAGTCGCCGCCATGATGTCCACCGCCTCCGGCGCCCTCATCGCAGCCGCCACGGTGGCCCGCGCCGACGTGGTGCCGTTCGTGGCCAGCTGGTTCGGCAAGACGATCAACACCGACGACACCGAAAACCCCGAGCACGACGTCAAGGCCAACCGCTACTGGGTCCTGGGCCTGGGCATCGTGGCCGTGCTGATCTCCATGGCGGCGCAGGACGTCGTGGTGGCACTGACCATCGCCTACGACATCCTGGTGGGCGGCCTGCTGGTGGCCATCCTCGGCGGCCTGGTCTGGAAGCGCGGCACCGGCATCGCAGCCGCCTGGTCCATGGCCGTTGGCTCGGTCCTGACCCTGGCACTGCTGATCATGTACGCCGTCGGGGTCATCCCCAGCGTTGACGGCGTCTACGCCAACGAACCCATCTACTGGGGCCTCGGCGCCTCGCTGGTTTCCTACATCGTGATCTCGCTGCTCACGCCCCCCACGGACCCCGAGGTCCGCGAGGCCTGGGAGAAGCGGGTCGCGGGAGCGGTCACCGAAGAGCTGCCCATGGAGGCCCACCCGGTCGCCAGCCACCCGAGCCACTAATCTCGACAGGCTCGATCACCGGAGATAACAGGCCCGATCACCGGCGGCCACTGAGCCCGCAGCTTCACTGAGTTAAGTACGACGGCGGCACTCCCCTTCGCTTCACCGCGAACCGGAGTGCCGCCGTCGTACGTTCTATTCGGTTCCGCGGAACTCGTCCTCATCGAGTGGAACCACGCGCTCCTCGGCGTCGACTGCCACCGGGACCGTGGGAACCACCACCTTTTCGGCGTCCAGGAATTCGTCTTCGGAGTCCCAGTCGTCTGCGCGGGCCGGTACGTCCTCGGCGTAGTCATAAGCGGGATCCGATTCGACGGATTCCAGGTGCGGCATGTCCGGGTGCTGTCCGGTGGTGCTCATGGTTCGACCTCCGATTGTTCGCCTGACGTGCTCTGTTGATGGGCGCCGCCGGTGGGCACAGGCAGTCACCACTCCTTCATCACAGCACCGCCGGTGGGCCCGGTCAAGAGCCGCAGCAACCCCTCCGGACACCTCCGGCGGACCGTCGTATTTTGAGGGAAACCTAAACTCCGCAGTGAGGGCAGCCAGCCGAAAATCCGCGGAATTCCGCGGTAAGCTGGGCGGTGCAATGGGGCCGAACCATGCCCATCCAGCACAGGAGCCTTGTGTGTCTCAGCACCCCAATCCCAGCCAAGCCCGGCCCGCGGAATCCATTCCATCCGCGCCGCAGCCCACGCCCGCCGACATCCGCCGGTGGCGGCAGTACCTGGCAGACGAACGGGCAGAGGCCGCCGTCTACCGCGATCTCGCCCAAAACCGCGACGGCGAAGAACGTGCCATCCTGCTGGCCCTCGCCGAAGCCGAGGGGCGGCACGAGGCCCACTGGCTGCGGCTCCTCGGCGACCACGCCCAAAAGTCCCGGCCGGCGTCCCTCCGCAGCCAGTTCCTGGGCTTCCTGGCCCGCCATTTCGGCTCCGTTTTCGTCCTGGCCCTGGCCCAGCGCGCTGAAGGCCGCTCCCCCTACGCCCTGGATCCCAATGCCACGGACGCCATGGCAGCGGACGAACAGATCCATGAAGAAGTAGTCCGAGGCCTGGCAACCCGTGGCCGCAACCGGCTTGCCGGGACGTTCCGTGCCGCCGTTTTTGGCGCCAATGATGGCCTGGTCAGCAACCTTTCGCTCGTGGTGGGCATGGCCGCTTCCGGAGTGGCGAGCGGCGTGGTGCTGCTCAGCGGCGTGGCAGGGCTCCTCGCCGGTGCCATGTCCATGGCCGCGGGCGAGTTTGTCTCCGTGCGGTCCCAGCGCGAGCTCCTGGCAGCCACGCGTCCCACCCAGATCACCCTCGCGGCCGCCCCGAAACTGGACATCGAACACAACGAACTGATGCTCGTCTACCTGGCGCGCGGGATGTCCCACGAAGCGGCCGAACACCGTGTGGCCGAACGCATGGGGCTGCTGAGCTGCGACTGCGATCCCAGCCTGTCGCTCCAGCCGGAGCTGCCGGAGGCGGAGGACCAGCACGAGGCTGTGGGCACCGCGTGGGGCGCGGCGCTGTCCAGCTTCTGCTTTTTCGCATCCGGCGCCGTGGTCCCCATCCTGCCGTTCCTGTTCGGCCTGACCGGGGTGACCGCACTGGTGGTGGCAGCAGTGCTGGTGGGGCTGGCGCTGCTGGCCACCGGCGGAATCGTGGGCCTGCTGTCCGGGACGTCGCCGCTGACGCGCGGGCTGCGCCAGCTGGGCATCGGCCTGGGCGCCGCCGCCGTGACCTACGTACTGGGGCTGGCCTTCGGCACCGTGGTGGGTTAACCGCCGAGCACGGGCGACGAGCCACCTGCTTGGAAAGTGCTAGCCGCCCAGCACCGCGAGCGCCTGGTCCACACTGTCCACCAGGAAGATCCGGTCCTCCATGGCCCGTCCGGCAGCGAGCCGCTGGAGCATGGGCCACGCGGGATACTCGTGCTCCCAGTGCTGCCGTCCCACCAGCACCATCGGCGTCACGGCTTCGCGGGCGCTGTAGTAGTTCTCGCAGGCGTCCTGGAAATTTTCCTGCACGGTACCGGCCGCTCCCGGGAGGAAGATGACGCCGCCGTCGCACAGTTCCAGCAGGATCGCCTCCCGGATGGCGTTGGCGAAGTACTTGGCGATGTGCGTGGCAAAGTAGTTCGGCGGCTCATGCCCGTAGAACCAGGTGGGGATCCCCAGGGACGGCGTTCCGCCCGGATGGCGTTCGACGACGGCGGCCGCCTCGCGTGCCCACGCGGCCACCGAGGGGCGGAAGCCGGGGACGGCTCCAAGGCCGGCGAGCGCCGCCGTGAACTCGGCGTGCGGAACTTGGCTCAGATACGCGCCGAGGTTTGCCGCTTCCATGGCACCCGGGCCGCCGCCGGTTGCCACGATCCGCCCGCTCTGCGCCAGGAGCCTGCCCAGCTCGGCTGCCTGAGCGAAGTCCGGGGTGCCCCGCAGGGCGGCATGCCCGCCCATCACGCCCACGGTGGTGCGGCCGGCGTAGGGGTCCGAGTGAGTGAACTCGTCCAGGGCGTCGCCGATGGCGTGGTCATGCAGCGCCGAGGCCAGGGTGGCGTCCAGCCGGTTGCGTTGCCCCGGGCGGATGCTCCACTGGTACACCAGGGCGTCAGGCAGCTCCTCATAGGGTGAGTTTTCCAGGCCGGCGTACAGTTCCTGCGGTGTATAGAGCCGGGCCCGGTAGGGATCGAACGGCACACCCTGCAGCCTGGGGAAGATCAGTGCGCCGCGGCGGCGAAGCCCGTCTTCAACGCCCTGGTCGAACGTGCAGCCCAGGAAAATGGCGCCTTCCACGTCCAGCGCCTCAAGCGCTGCCTTGCGGCCGCGCAGGTCCAGGGACTGGGCGTGCCAGCCGTGCATGGCCACCGCGCCGGCGGCGACCAGCCGGTCGAAGGCGTCCAGGCTCTCAACCTCGAGGGTCCGCGGGCTGGGGACCAGGCCGCCGGAGGGGTTCATAGTGCCAGCCTAGACTTCGGCCGAGGCTCCGGCACGGCACTGCACTGGCACGGGCACCCCCGCCGGAAAACCGGAGGGGGTGCCCGTGCCTGGTCCGGTTCCCGGTCAGGAAACCTGGAGGCCGCCGTTGATGTCGTAGGTGGCGGCGGTGATGTAGCCCGAGTCCTGGCCCAACAGGAAGGCGATCAAGGCTGCCACTTCCTCGCGGGTGCCCACGCGGCCCATCATGATGCCCTCGGACAGCTGCGCTTTGCGCTCATCGGTGAGGGTTCCACCCATGATGTCGGTGTCGATCGGGCCGGGGGCAATCGCATTGACCGTGATGCCGAACTCGCCGACTTCCCGGGCCAGGGCGCGGGTAAACCCGAGGATTCCGGCTTTGGTGGCGCTGTAGGCAACCTTCGAGAACGTTCCGCCGCCGCGCTGGGCGGAGATGGATGAGATGCTCACGATGCGCCCGAGCTTGCGCTCGATCATGCCCTTGAGGACCCGCTGGGAAACGATGAACGTACCGCGCATGTTGATGGCGAAGACGTTGTCCCACTCCGCCACGGTGGTTTCCATGAACGTCGTTGGGGAGCTGATCCCGGCGAGGTTGGCGAGCGCAACAATCGGGGGAAGCGCGTCTTCGATCTCGGTGATGGCCCGGTCAACGGACGCCTCGTCGGACACGTCGGCTCCAACGCCAATGGCCTTGACCGCACGGTTGGAGCCGATCTCCGCGGCGGCGGCCTTGGCGTCCTCCGCATTGATGTCGAGGATGGCGATTGACCATCCCTCGCTGGCCATCCGGTCAGCGGCGGCGCGCCCGATGCCGCGGGCCGATGCGGCGCCGGTCAGGACAACCGTGCGTTCGGAGGGGAAAGTGCTGGTAGTCATGGGGTTTTCCTTCAGTGATTTCGGGATCAGGAGATTTTGGTGGCGTGCGTGGAATCAGGGGTCACGGCGGCAGTCGCGGCAACTGCGGGATCCAGCGCGGCATCGCCTTCGGGGCGCTTGCGTGCGTAAAGGTAGGTGGCAACCGCCGTGACGCAGAGGCAGAAGGACAGGAACAGCAGGCCGCTCTGGTTGTTGCCCGTGGCGTCGTTCAGCAGGCCGACAGCGTAGGGGGCCACAAAACCGCCGAGGTTGCCCAGTGAGTTGATCAGGGCGAGGCCGGAAGCAGCAGCTGCCCCGGTGAGCGCGGCGGACGGCATAGACAGGAACGGGGCGATGGCGCCGTAGATACCCATGGCCGCGGCGGTCAGGGCAATGAGGGCCAGTACGGGGTTGACCGGGAGCAGGTAGCCTGCAGCAAGGAGGCCCATGCCGGCAAGGACCATGCTGACCGCACTGTGCCAGGCCCGCTTTCCGGTCTTGTCCGCACGCTTGCTCCAGAAGAACACAAAGACTGCGGCCACGGAGTAGGGAATGAGAACGATGAACCCGACCTGGGCGGTGGAGAACTTGCCCAGGGCGGCGACGATGGTGGGCATCCAGAGACCCAGTCCGTAGATGCCGCAGACCAGGCCGAAGTACAGGGCCGAGTAGGTCAGGGTCCGCTTGTCCTTGAGCCCGGACAGGAAGTTGTGGCTGCCGGAACTGGACTTGACGGCCAGTTCTTTGTCCATGGTGGTGGCAAGCCATTCGCGCTCGTCCGGGTTGAGCCACTTGGCATCCCGCGGGCGGTCGGTCATGAGGATGGGGGTGAGCAGGCCCAGGATGATGGCCGGGATACCTTCGATGATGTACAGCCACTGCCATCCATGAAGACCCATGATGCCGTCCATCTGGAGCAGCAGGCCGGAGACCGGGGCGCCGAGGGCGTTGGAGATGGGCTGGGCGAGGATGAAGATGCCCAGTACCGTGACGCGCTGAGCGGCAGGGAACCACAGCGTCAGGTAGAAAAGGATGGCCGGGAAGAACCCGGCCTCTGCCGCCCCCAGCAGGAACCGGATGACGTAGTAGGTCGTTTCGCCGTTCACGAGGCACATGGCCGTGGCGAAGATGCCCCACGTAATAAGGATCCGGGCCAGCCACTTGCGTGCGCCGAACCGGTACATGCCTGCGTTGCTGGGCACCTCGAGGAGCGCATAGCCGAGGAAGAAGATGCCGGCGCCGAGCCCGTAGGCTGCGGCATTCAGGCCGATGTCCTCGCTCATGGTGAGCTTGGCGAAGCCCACGTTGTTGCGGTCAAGGTAGGCAACGAAATAGAGGAGGACTATCAGTGGCATAACGCGGCGGCGGACCTTGCGGAGCGTACGCTCGCCAAGCTCGCCGAGCCCTGCGGATTTTAAGGAGAGTGAAGTCATCTTCGACCTTCTGTCTAACGGAGTCCTGCACCGGCGGTGGTGGCGGGAATCCGTGCGGATATCTTGGAGGGCCCCTGTTCGATGGGAACGGGATCCGATGCGATTTCAGTCAGATGTCAGACATCTGATCGAGCAACTGAGAAAAAGCTTAGGTTAGTGATGCGGATTACGTCAAGACCTGTTTGGTGCGGCCTGCAACGTCAGGATGCCGCGTGGTGCACGTAGCGTTCGTAGTCCCGGTATGTCTGGTCCATATGCTCGTCCATGGTGCGGCGGGCCAACTCGGCCTCGCCGCTGAGGATGCTTTCCATGACCTTTTGGTGGTACTCAATGGCGTGCATTTGGATCTCTTCGACGGCGGACGTTTCTCGCCGTTTCACGTAAAGGAGCTGACCCAGCTGCGCGAAAAGCGCCCGGACAAATGGATTGCCGGAGGCCTTCAACACTGCGTCGTGGAAGGCGATGTCCGCCGCCACGAAGGCTTCGAGGTCGCCGGAATCATGGAAGCGCTTCATGTCCGCAATGCACTCGCGCATCTGCTGCGCATGCTCGGGTGTATGGCGTTTGGCCGCGAGCGCAGCGGCCCCGGTTTCCACCATGCGCCGCATCTCGATCAACCCCACTGCGACCTGCTCCGCCCCATTGTCGTGCGAAGCGGCCTTGAAGATCGCATCCAGGCCGGTCCAGTTGTCGGTCGGGTTGACGAAGGTCCCGCGGCCGGCTTTAACGTAGAGGATGTTCTGTGCCCGCAGGGCCTTGAGTGCCTCGCGCACTGTGAGGCGGCTGACGTCGTAGGCTTTGGCGATGTCGGCTTCGGGCGGTAAGGCTGCGTGGGGCTGCAGTTTGCCGTCCAGGATGTCTTCGAGCAGGCCGTCGACAAGGTCGTCAACAAGTGTCCTGCGGCCCATCGTGCTTCCCACCTTTAGTCTTACCCCGTACTCCGGGTGCCATCCACATTACAGAAGCCGCCGTATGGACCGGGACGCCCGCCAGCCTCACCGCCCGTTGAAGCTGCGTCTCAGGAAAGAAACGGCGTCTCAGGAAATCCCGTATTGCCGGCCTCGCGCCGACCGGAGGCCGCAAGGTAGGCCTCAAGATTGGTTAGTGTCTTTTCGATGCTGACGGGGTGGCGGCGCAGGTAACCTGCCAGCCGAAGGAAAAACTTCCCACGGACCGAAGTGGCGTCCCATTGTTCGGTCACGCGCGTGCCGGCAGTACCGTCGGCGCCGGTGGCCGGTTCCAGGATGTAGCGCCAGATGTGGCCGTAGAAATGGCGCCAGGCAATGCGCCTGCCTTCCTCGAATTCGGAGACCGTGTTCAGGATTTTGTAGTCCACGGCCATGTTCATTTCCATGCCAAAGCGGGCTCCGAGGCTCAGCCGTTCCGGGCCGCGCGGCTGGGCGCCCTTCACGGTGCCGGAACCGTCGATCGCACTGTGCAGCGCCGGAGTGGCCAGGACTTCAAAGATCATTTCGGGCGGGGCAGCGATGAAGCGTTCGCGGGACACGAGGTATCGGTTGTTCATCCCCCCAGCCTAGGACTATGTGCACGAATGGCGGTGCGCCCGCCAGTGTCAGCCTTGACCGCCAAAGTTCGGCTGATATTATCAACAAAGGCAGTATGTCCTATCAAGCGAACATAGTAGGACATGGATTCCCTCCCGGGCCTCGGGCGGGCACCAGCTTCCGGCATGGAACGAGGAATATCCAGTGGCGAATCAACTTGGTCTCATCATCGACCGCTCCTCGCCCGTACCCCTGTACCACCAGGTGGTACAGGGCATCGAGGCCGCCATACACAGCGGAATCCTGGAACCCGGCAGCCGGCTGGAGAACGAAATCGATCTCGCGGCCCAGCTGAACCTCTCCCGGCCCACCATGCGCAAAGCCATGGACGAACTGGTCCGCTCGGGGCTGCTGGTCCGCAAGCGCGGCGTGGGTACCCAGGTGGTCTCCAGCCAGGTCCGCCGCCCCCTGGAGCTCTCCAGCCTGTTTGATGACCTCTCCAACAACGGCAAGAAACCCACCACCCAGGTGCTGACCTTCTCCCACATGGAAGCCGACGCTGCGACGCTCGCCACCCTCGAACTGCCGGCCGGCTCCAAGGTGTACCACTTCACCCGCCTGCGGAAAGTGGGCGGCAAGCCCCTGGCCCTGATGGAGAACTGGGTCCGGGACGACATCGCCACCATGGACGAAGCCATGCTGGCCTCTGAGGGCCTCTACGCCATTCTCCGCCGCGGCGGCGTCAACTTCCGCCTGGCCTCGCAACGGATCGGCGCGATGATCGCCAACGACTACCAGGCGCGCCTGCTGGAGGCCGAGGTCAACTCCGCCCTGGTCACCATGGAGCGCACCGCAACGGACGACGCCGGCCGCCGCGTGGAAACCGGACACCATGTGTACCGGGCGGATTCGTACAGCTTTGAAATGACACTCGTACAGCGATAGCGCAAGGAATACATCAATGACTAACTGGGTCTATCCCCTGGGCAGCGCCGCCGACGGCGGCTGGGACATCTCGCTCGGAACCTCCGATTCAAACCTGGCCGTGGACGGCTGGGCCCATACGGGCCTGAAGGTGGCCACCTTAACTGCAGGGGCCGACGTCGTTCTCCCGGCAGCGGACGAGGAGCGGATTGTGGTTCCCCTCAACGGCTCCTTCACCGTCTCCGTCGACGGTGAAGACTATGTCCTGGCGGGCCGGGCGTCCGTGTTCCACGGCCCCAGCGACGTGCTGTACTCGGGCACGGGCCGGACCGTCACCATCAGCTCGTCCGACGGCGGACGGGTGGCGGTCGCAACCGCACCGGCAAAGGCCGCCTATCCCACCCGCCTGGTCACGGCGGCGGAGACACCCGTGGAACTGCGCGGGGCCGGCAACTGTTCCCGCCAGGTCCATAACTTCGGCACGCCTGCGGCCCTCGAGGCTGACCGTTTCATCGTGTGTGAAGTCCTCACCCCCGCCGGGAACTGGTCCTCCTACCCTCCGCACAAGCACGATGAGGAAAAGGACGGCGAAACGAACCTCGAGGAGATCTATTACTTCGAGACGCAGGTGGCTGCGGGCTCCGGCGCACCCGCCGACGCCGACGCCATCGGCTACCAGCGCGTCTACGCCTCGGATGAACGTCCCATCGACGTGGCAGCCGAGGTCCGCACGGGCGACGTTGTGCTGGTCCCCTACGGTTGGCACGGCCCCGCCATGGCGGCGCCGGGCTACGACCTGTACTACCTGAACGTGATGGCCGGCCCCGGTCCCGTCCGTGAATGGCTCATCAGCGACGACCCGCACCACGGCTGGGTCCGCCAAAGCTGGGACGGCCAGGACATCGATCCCCGGCTGCCGTTCACGGCGTAGAGACCACGGGTTTAGAGGTCAAAAAAATGCCCCTCCGGAACGGATTCCGGAGGGGCAATTTTCATGGCTGCCGTTAGCTCACCTGGCTACGCTGATGGCCACCTTGACCGGGACGCCCGTAGCCAGTGATTCCTGGGCGGCGTCAGCCACGCGGGAAGCCGCCACGGCGTCCTCCGGGGTGCAGGGATTCTCCCGCCGGCCCAGGATCAGCTCCACAAACGCGGCCATTTCGGAGCGGTACGCCTGGTCAAAGCGCTCGGCGAAGGTCCTGTGGGGTTCCCCGGCGGGGAAGTCGATCCCGGCTTCGGCCGACGCCATGGCCGTTTGCTCATCGAGGCCAACCATCAGCGACCGTTGGGATCCCTGGATTTCCAGGCGGACGTCGTGGCCGGCCCCGTTGTAGCGGGTGGCTGACACGGTGCCGACTGTGCCGTCGTCGAACGTGATCAGTGCCAGCGCCGTGTCCACGTCTCCGACGGCGCCGATGGCCGGGTCGCCGTTGTTGGAGCCCTTGGCGTAGACCTCCACGATCTCGCGGCCGGTCAGCCAGCGGAGGATGTCGAAGTCGTGGACGGAGCAGTCGCGGAACAGGCCGCCGGAACTGGCGAGGAACTCCACGGGCGGCGGCGCCATGTCGCAGGTGACGGCACGCAGGGAGTGGATCCAGCCCAGCTCGCCCGCTTGGTAGGCACGCTTGGCCTCAAGGTAGCCGTGGTCAAAGCGGCGCTGGTGGCCGATCTGCACCACGCCGTTGTTGTCGCGGATGTAGTCCAGCACGGGCAGGGCGTCCGCCACGTTCATGGCCACCGGTTTTTCGCAGAAGACGGGGATTCCGGCGTCCACGCCCGCCTTGATCAGTTCGGGGTGGGTACCGGTCCCCGTGGCGATGACCAGTCCGTCCACGCCGGCGGCGATGAGTTCCGCCACCGAAGGCAGGAAGCCGGCACCGAGGCCGGCAGCAATGCCCTTGGCGTGGTCCTCGGCGACGTCGGTGAGCATCAGCCTGACGTTTACGCCCTCCGGGTTGAGAACTCCGTTGAGCGCGGCGATGTTGTTCGCGTGCATCACGCCGATGCGCCCCACCCCGACCAGACCGAGAATGACGTCCTTCATAGTTTTTCCTCTCCATAGACAGTGAATGCGGACCGGAAGGCGTCCAGGGCAGCATCGCTGTCGCCCTGGGCCCACGCTTCCATGCCCACCGTTCCCTCGTAGCCGGCCTCCGCGAGCGCCCTGGCGACGGCCGCGTAGTTGATTTCCCCTGTTCCGGGTTCGCACCGCCCCGGGACGTCAGCCACCTGGATCTCGCCGATGTAGGGCAGGGCCGTCCGCACCAGCTCAATGAGGTTTCCCTCCCCCAACTGGGCGTGGTACAGGTCCAGCATCAGTTTGGCGTGGGGGTGGCCGGCAGCCTCCACCAGTGCCAGGGTGTCCTTTGCGCGTGCCAGCGGGATGCCGGGGTGGTCAAGGATGGTGTTGAGGTTCTCCAGGCAGAAGGTCACGCCGTACTTCTCCCCCAGCCTGCCGAGGCGTTCCAGCGTCCGCGCGCCGGTGCTCCACATGCGGCCGGTGGGCCGGTAGACAGGGCGGGCGGCCTGGCCGTCGATGAGTTCTGCCGGGTGCACCACCATGCGGCTGACGCCGAGTTCCAGGGCGGTGGGGATCAGCGATTCCGCAGTCCTCACCACCTCATCGGCCGAGTCCGGGTCCACCAGGCTGCCTGCGGTGTAGCCCGTCATGGAGGAAAACACTGCGCCGGTGGCCTTGAGCGCACGGATGTCCTTGCCCCGCGAATCCCACAGTTCGACGTCGAAACCGGACTCGTGGATCCGGCGCACGCGTTCCACAAACGGAAGGTCGGTAAAGACCATCTCCGCGCAGACTGCCAGGCGCATCAGACGGCTGCCGTCTCTTTGACCGCCACCGGGGCGCGGCGCTTAACCGATTCGATGCACGCCAGTGCCATGGCCAGCGCACGGCGGGCATCGGCGCCACCCGGCGTGAGGGTGAAGTCGGACGACGACGGCGGCATGCCGTCGCGCCGCGCCCGCACCATACCGGCGAAGTCGGCGAGTTCGTCCGTGTAGGCCTGCCGGAACAGTTCAACGTTGAGCCGCGGGGTATCGGCGGAGAGTCCCTCCGCGGTGTAGCGCCGGGCCGCCGTTTCCGTGGCGCGGCCCGCCTGGACCATCCCTTTGGAACCAAAGACTTCGCCGCGGATGTCGTACCCGTACAGGGCGCTGAAGTTTGCCTCGGCCACGGCCACCGCACCATTGCTGTAGCGGATGGTCACCACCGCGGTGTCCAGGAACCCCTGGTCGCGCAGGGAGGGTTCCACCAGGGCGTCCGCCACAGCGTAGACCTCCACGGGCTCGGCACCTTCGTTGAACCAGTTGAGGGTGTCGAAGTCGTGGATGAGCGTCTCCAGGAAGATGGTCCAGGCCGGGACCCTGGCCGCGTTCGGGATGCTTCCGGTCCCGGGATCGCGCGTCAGGGAGCGCAGGAGCTGCGGCGTTCCGGCGATGCCTGCGGCCAGGTCCTTCTTGGCGGCCAGGAAGTCATCGGCGTAGCGCCGGTTGAAGCCGATCTGGAAATGCACGCCGGCTTCTTCAACGGCCGCAAGCGCGGCATCGAGCTCGTCGAGCCCCTGGCCTGCCGGCTTTTCGCAGAAGACGTGCTTGCCCGCGGCAGCGGCCTGGGCAATCAGTGACGAGTGGAAGCGTGCCGGGCTGGCGATCACGACGGCGTCGATCTCCGGATCCGCCAGGATGTCTTCTGCGTTGGCCGTCACCTTGGCCGTCCCCAGCGACTGGGCCAGGGCCTGCGCGGATTCCACGTTGGGGTCGGCGATGGCCGCCAGGACGGCGCCCGGGACGCGGCGGGCGATGCTGTCGGCATGGAACGCCCCCATCCAGCCGGAGCCGATGAGTCCGATCCGGACGGGAAGGGCGACGCCGGACGGGTTGCGGTTCAGATAAGCCAAGGGCTTGTCCTTTCAGGAATGGGGACGGCAGTTAGTGGCGGGGAGTGCCGGCGGTCTGTGCCACCCCGGCCACTTCGCTCTTGACTTCCTTGACGATGTCGCTGTGGCCGCCGAGCTGTTCGAGTTCGTGGGCGAGTTCGGCGAGTTCGGCGCCGCCGGCCATCTGGGCGGTGAGCTCGTCGAGGGTGATGTCCTTCTTGTCGTAGTAGCCGATTGACTTGCCGCGCTTGAGCAGCAGGAACCGGTCCCCGACCGGGAAGGCGTGGTGCGGGTTGTGCGTGATGAAGATGACGCCCAGGCCGCGGTCGCGGGCCTGCAGTATGTACCGCAAAACCACACCGGACTGCTTCACCCCGAGTGCCGCCGTCGGCTCGTCCAGGATCAGCACCTTGGCACCGAAGTAGACCGCGCGGGCGATCGCGACACACTGGCGTTCACCGCCGGAGAGCTGCCCGATGGGCTGCTCCACGTCGCGGAGGTCGATGCCCATCTCGGCGAGTTCCTTGAGCGTGATGGCTTTCATCTTCTCGACGTCCAGGCTCTTGAACGGGCCAAAACCACTGGTCAGCTCGGAACCGAGGAAGAAGTTCCGCCAGATCGGCATCAGCGGGACCACCGCGAGGTCCTGGTAGACCGTGGCGATCCCGGCGTCGAGCGCGTCGCGGGGCGAGGTGAATTTGCGTTCCTCGCCCATGATGTTCAGGACTCCGGCGTCGTGCTGGTGCAGCCCGGCAATGATCTTGATCAGCGTGGACTTACCGGCGCCGTTGTCGCCCAGGACGCAGGTGACCCGGCCGTTGTCCACGGCCATGGTGACATCGGAGAGGGCGATGATGTTGCCGTAGTGCTTGCCGACTCCCTCGAGGGACAGCAGGTGGACGGGGGTGTGGGTGAGGGGATCTGTCTCGTTCTGGAGCAGCGTTTGCTGGTCGATTTCCTTGGCGTTCATTTCTCCGGCCCCTTACTTGAGTTCCGCGCGGCGTTTGACGATGAGGTTGACGATGGTGGCCAGCAGCAGCATCAGGCCCAGGAAGAACTTGAACCAGTCCGGGTTCCACTGCGCATAGACGATGCCCTTGTTGGCCATCCCGAAGATGAACGCGCCGATGGCCCCGCCGATGGCCGAGCCGTAGCCGCCGGTCAGGAGGCAGCCGCCGATGACCGCGGCGATGATGTAGAGGAACTCGTTGCCCACGCCTTCACCGGACTGCACGGTGTCGAAGGCGAAGAGGTTGTGCATGCCCAGGATCCAGCCGCAGAAACCCACTCCCATGAAGAGCCCGATCTTGGTGGCCTTGACCGGGACGCCCACGGCGCGGGCCGCGTTCTCATCCCCGCCGACGGCGAAGATCCAGTTGCCCACCCGGGTCCGCATGAGCACCCAGGTGGCCACGGCGACGAGGGCGATCCAGATGAAGACCGTGATTTTGACGTCGATGCCGCCGATGGTGACGGAGGAGGCAAACACTGCGCGGGCGGAGTCGAAGCCGTCCATGACAGAGATGGACGGCGATGACACGGAGCCGCCGATCAAGCGGGTCAGGCCCAGGTTCAGGCCGGTCAGCATCAGGAAGGTGGCCAGGGTGACGATGAAGCTGGGAAGTTTGGTCTTCATCAGGATCCAGCCGTTGATGTAGCCGATGGCCAAAGAGACCAGCAGGGCCAGCAGCACCCCGACCCAGACATTCGTGGTGAAGTACCAGCTGAACATCGAGGCGGTCAGCGCCGACGAGATCACGGCGACACCGGTGGAGAGGTCGAACTCCCCGCCGATCATCAGCAAGGACACCCCCACGGCCATGATGCCGATGGTGGAGCTGCCGTACAGGATGGTGGCCAGGGCGTTGGGCTGGGTAAACGTCGGGGAAACCAACGCGAAGAAGACGAAAAGGACGATTGCGCCCACGAGGGCACCGACCTCGGGCCGGCTGAGGAGTTTCTGCAACGGGCTGCGTTTGGCGACGCGTTCATCAATCGCCGGTAATTTGAGCTTGGGCTGGGTCATGGTCATGATGATTCTCCTTGCTGCCGGGCCGGCGTTGGCCGGCCCGGCCAGCGGGCTGTTAGCGGATACCCTGTTCGGCGAACTTCAGGACTTCGGCCGCGTTGGACTGGTCGATGATGGCCGGGCCGGTCAGGACCGACTGGCCGCCGCCGAGCTTGAATCCGCCGCGCTTGTTTTGCCACAGCGCATCCACGGCGCTGTAGCCCTGCAGCCATGGCTGCTGGTCAACGGTGAACAGCACGCTGCCGTCGGAGACCTTTTGGGCCAGTTCCTTGTTCAGGTCGAAGCTGGCAACCTTGGCGGCGCTTCCGGCGGTGGAAACGGACTTCAGGAGGGTCAGCGTGATAGGGGCACCCAGGCCGATGATCACGTCGGCGTCTTTGGAAGCCTGCAGCTTGGCCGTCGCCGTTGATTCAACGGACGTCATGTCGGCGCCGTTGACGTACAGGATTTCCGTCCCGGGCACCTTGGCCTTCACACCGGCACAGCGGGCTTCGAGTCCCACGTGCCCCTGCGCCTGGATCACGCAGACCGGGTGCTTGAACCCACCCTCGGCGAGCTTTGTGCCCACGGCCTGGCCGGCGAGCTGTTCGTTGGAACCGAAGTGGGTGAACGCTCCGAGCTGCGCGGAGGCCGATTCGCCGGCGTTGAAGCTGACAATCGGAATGCCCGCGTCGGCGGCCTTCTTCAGCGCACCCTTCAAAGCCTCAGGCGTGGCAAGGGTCACGGCGATGCCGTCCACCTTCTGGTCCACGGCCTGCTCGATCAGCTGGGCCTGCCGGCCGGCCTCCGGATCGGAGGTGTACAGCAGCTCGACGTTGTCCTTCGCCGCAGCCTCCTCGGCGCCCTTGCGGACGGTATCCCAGAACGTGTCGCCAGCGGGGGCATGGGCGATCAGGGCAATCTTGATCCGGTCCGTGGTGGCGACCTGTCCGCCGCCCACGTTGCCGGTATCCGCCGGCCTGCCGCCCGTGCTTGAGCAGGCACTGAGCGCCAGCAGGGGAACAACAGCCGCTACCACGGCCGTCTTCCGCCAGGAAAAGTTCTTCACGATTTATCTCCTTTGATAAGGGTTCCGGCCCTGCCACTCTGCAGGAGCTCAAGGCCCTCTACTCAGATCATGGTGAATCAGCTCACACTTTGTCAATAGTTTGTCCTGACATTAGGATGTTTTAACGTAAAGAATCTCCTGGGGCCGCCCTAAGATGCCGGCGGGGCCGTGGTTCCGCGGACAACCAGGACAGGCTCGATCAGCTTCTGCTGAGGTCCAATCGCGGGGTCCTGAATGCGTGCCAGCAATGTTCGGGCGGCGTCGACGCCCACCACGTCGCTTCGGTTGTCCACCGAGGTCAGGTCTAGGTAGCGGGACTTGGCAAGCGGCGAATTGTCGTAGCCGATCACGGAGATGTCCCCAGGCACCGAGAGTCCCCTCGATTTGATCGCAGCCAAAGCACCCAACGCCATGGTGTCGTTGGCTGCGAAGATGGCCGTGGTCTCCGGGTGGTGGTCGAGGAGCCAGCATGCCGAGGTGTAGCCGTCCTCCTCGGACGTGCCGCCGGTCTCCGCGATCAGAACGTCGACGCCGGCCTCCTCCATCCGCCGCCGGAAACCGAAGCGCCTGTGGGCTGATGCGCCGTCGGACCCTGACAGGTGGCCGATGCGGGTATGGCCGAGCCCCAGTAGGTGGCTGGCGGCCATGGCGCCCCCACCGTCGTCGTCGTTGGTTATCAGATCGGCGCCAGCAGGGACGCCTTTGCGCCACCCGGCCACCACCGTGGGAACCCAGGTTTTGGCGAGCATGGATTCACTGGGTTCCGCCGCAATCACCAGTGCGTCGACATGCATGGCCAGCAACCCATCCGTGGCTTCCTTGATGCGGTTTTCGCCGGGACGGGAGTCGGCCAGCATCACCTGGTAACCAAGGTCCGAGAGGACCGATTCCATCCCCCGCAGCAGATCGACGAACCACAGGTTCCGGTAGTCGTCGATCACCAGCCCGATGCTCTTCGTCCGGCTGCTGGCAAGCGTGGTGGCGGCGCGGCTGGGGCGGTACCCCAGGTCCGAGATGGCCGCCTGGACGGCTTCCCGGCGCTTGTCGCTCACCCGTGCGGGGTTCTGCAGGACGAGTGACACCAACGACGGCGAGACGCCCGCCTGCTTGGCCACGTCATAGATCGTCGGGCGTCGGGTCTTGGGGCTGTGCAACGTCATCGGAGGTGCCTTTCGTATCTGCCCTTGAGGATATCCGCAGGATGATTGACAGGACATACATACATGGATACGCTCAGATCCAGTGCACTAAATTGTAGCGCTACAGAATGCCGTTGGACCTTCCCGCCGCGGCTGAATTTCAAAGGAGAAATCAATGGCTGAAAGCCTAGGCGTCGCCGTCATCGGTGCAGGCATGGCCGGCAAGGCCCACGCTGCCGCGTACCGCACCGCGTCTGCCCTCTACAGCCCGGCACTTCCCCCGGTGCGCCTGGTCTCGATCGGCGACGTCAACGCCGAATTCGGCTCATTGGCCGCCCGCCGTTTCGGATACGAGCGCAACGACACGTCATGGCAGGCTATCGCCGAGGCCGATGACATCGACGTCGTCAGCGTGGTCATCGCCAACTCGCTCCACCGCGAAGTGGTGGAGGGCCTGCTCGCTGCCGGCAAGCACGTTTTGTGCGAAAAGCCGCTGAGCGACTCCCTGGCAGACGCCCGCGCCATGGCCGAGGTAGCCCGCGCCGCTGAGGCCGGCGGCACGATCGCCCGCATTGGCTTCACCTTCCGCCGCACCCCCGGCATCGCCTACATCCGGGACCTGATCCGCAACGGCGTGCTCGGCAACGTCCTGCACTTCAGCGGCCGCTACTGGACCGACTACGGCTTCAGCCCCGCCGCACCCATGAGCTGGCGCTACAAGGGTGGCCCCGGCTCCGGTGCGCTCGCCGACGTCGGAAGCCACCTGACGTACATCTCCGAGTTCCTCTGTGGCGACATCAAGTCGGTCACCGGCGGCAGCCTCAGCACGGTGATCGACAAGCGGCCCCTGCCGCTCGCGGCCGTCATGGGCCACGACCACGTTGCGGTCAGCGATACCTTCGAAGCCGTCGAGAACGACGACTACGCAGCATTCAACGCGGAGTTCGGCACGGGCGCCGGCAGCTTTGAAGTCTCCCGGGTTGCAGCCGGCCATGCCAATAGCCTCCAGTTCGAGGTGTTCTGCGAGAACGGTGCCGCCAAGTTTGACCAGCGCCGCCCCGCCGAAATCCAGCTGTTCCTCAACGACGGCTCCGGCAACGAGAACGGCTACCGCCAGGTCATCCTCGGCCCGGGACACCCCTACATCGCCGGTGGCCTCGCCATGGACGCCCCCGAAGTCGGCTTCGGCCAGAACGACGCGTTCGGCTACCAGGCCCGAGCATTCCTCGAAGAGGTTGCCGGCCTCAGCGAGGAAGAGTCCCTCCCCCGCTGCGCCACGTTCGACGAAGGCGTGCGCAACATGGAACTGCTCGGCGCCGTCACCGAATCCGCCCTGAACAACGGAAAGAAGATCACGCTATGAGGCTCGGCGTCTACAACGCGGTCCTGCACGACCGGCCGCTTCCCGAAGCACTGAAGGTCATTGCCGAGCTTGGCCTCACCGGCATCGAGATCAACACCGGCGGGTTCCTCCCCGCCGTGCACGTCCCCACCATGGACCAGATCCTGGAAAGCGATGCCGCACGCGATGACTACCTGGCGGTCTTCGAGGGGACCGGCGTTTCCATCGCGGGCCTCAACTGCAACGGCAACCCGCTGCACCCCAACCGTGAGATCGGCGAGAAGCACGCCGAGGACATCCGCCGCTCCATCCGGCTGGCCAGCCGCCTCGGCCAGGACCGGGTGGTCACCATGTCCGGCCTGCCCGGCGGAGAGCCCGGAGCCACCACCGTCAACTGGGTGGTCAACGCCTGGAACTCTGCAGCACTGGACGTCTTGGACTACCAGTGGGGCGTGGCCGCGGAATTCTGGAAGGAAACCGACCGCCTGGCGGCTGACCACGACGTCAAGGTGGCTCTCGAACTCCACCCGCAGAACCTCGTCTTCAACACCGCCGACGTCCGCAAGCTGATCGAGCTGACCAACGCCACGCATGTCGGCGTCGAGCTGGATGCCTCCCACCTGTTCTGGCAGCAGATGGATCCGGTCGCCGTGGTGCGCGAACTCGGACCGCTCGTCTTCCAGGCAGCGGCGAAGGACGTCCGGGTCAACACCGAAAACGCCGCGCTCTATGGCGTGCTGGACAACAGCTTCCGCCGGCTTGCGCCGGAAGAAAACCGCACCAACCTCGGCGGCAACGAGTGGGCCAACGAGTGGCCCAAGAATTCCGCCTGGGACTTCGTGGCCCTGGGCCGCGGGCACAACACCGCCTATTGGACGGAGTTCCTCCGGGCCCTGCACGAGGTGGACCCGGAGATGCTGGTCAACATCGAGCACGAGGACGTTTCACTCGGCCGGATCGAGGGCCTGCAGGTGGCATCCAAGGTGCTGCGGGATGCTGACGCTGCGCTCAGGTCTTCGTTGAACGTGACCGCTTAGTCAACCAACCAGACAGGCAATCAGTCAGGCATGGGCCTGTGGACAGCAAGGGGGCGGCGCACATGCGTCGCCCCCTTGCTGTCCCCGAGGCCGGCCCTAAGACAGAAGGAGGCGAAACATGCGTATTGGCATTGTCGGATACGGAGCAGGCGGCAGGTACTTCCATGCCCCGTTCATTGAAGCGGCGGACGGCATCGAACTGGTTGGCATTGTGGCCCGCTCGGAAACCAAGAGGGCGCAGGCGGACGCGGACTTCCCGGAGGTGCCCGTTTATGCGAGCCTGGCCGAGCTGCTGGACGCCGGCGTGGACGCGGTGACCATCACCACGCCGCCACACACCCGCCATGACCTGGTCATGGAAGCCATCGAAGCAGGAGTGCACGTTGTGGCCGACAAACCCTTCGCCCCGAATGCGGAGGCTGCGCGGGAACTCGCCGAGGCCGCCGCACGGGCAGGTGTTGTCCTGAACGTCTACCACAACCGGCGCCGCGACGCGGATATCCTCACGCTCGCCAACGTGCTGGCCTCAGGGGAACTGGGTGCGACGTGGCGGGTGCATTCGACCATGGACCAGGACAACGCTGGCAGCCTTGAACTTGGTGCCAGCGGCGGACTCCTGCGGGACCTGGGCAGCCACCTGGTTGACCAGATGCTGTGGCTGCTGGGACCGGCGAGCCACGTTCACGCGAGCCTGGACTGGACGGACCGTTTCGGCGAACGGACGGACTGCGGCTTTGTTGTCACCATGACGCATGCGTCGGGAACCGTCTCCTCGGTGTCCGCCAGCAAACTCAACCATTCCACCACGCGGGAGCTGCGGGCCTACGGCAGCAGGGGCAGCTACATCGCCTCCGGCGCCGACGTTCAGGCGGACGCCGTGATGTCGGGCCGCCGTCCGGTTGAGGAACCGGCAACGTGGGGCATCGACGCGGCCGAAAACTGGGGCACCGTGTCCACGAAGGACGGCCGCGGGGCCATTGCCTCGGCGCAGGGGAACTATGCCGGCTTCTATACAGAGTTCGCCCGCGCGGTCCGCGGCGACGGCCCTGAACCCGTACCGGCAACGGAAGGAATCCGGACGCTGGAGGTGCTGGATGCGGCCCGCCGCAGTGCGCTGGAGAACGCGGTGATCGCGCTCTGAGAAGTCCCCCCAAAAGGGGACGCAAAAACGCCCGACGCCGGCCGGCGTCGGGCGTTCTTGCGTCACCTTGGTTTTTGCGTCGCCTTAGGCGGACACGCCTGAGCGCTGCTTGAACAGGTGCTCCAGCTCCTCCAGGGATTTGTCCTTGGTCTCCGGAACGACGCGCTTGACCCAGACAATGGCACCCAGCTGCAGTGCCACGAAGATGAAGAACGTCGCTGAAACACCGATCCAGGAGACCATCTGCGGGAAGAAGAACCCGATCAGGAAGTTGATCATCCACAGCACAAAGACGCAGATGCCCATGGCGATACCGCGGACGTGCATGGGGAAGATCTCCGACATGGTCAACCATGTGACGGTGCCAATGCAACCCTGCATTGAAGCCAGGAATGTCACCATGAACAGCAGCACAAGGTAGCCGCGCAACGTGCTCTCCGGCAGAAGCATGGAGACGAGCGCGATGGCCGTCAGGGAAGAGGCTGTCCCGCAGAGTCCCACGATCAGCATGGGCTTGCGGGGAACGCGCGTCATCAGATACATGCCGACGATCACGGCCGCCACGGACGTGACGCCGTTGAGGACGTTGGCGATCAGGGCGCCCTGGTCGCCGAATCCGGACGAGGACAGGATGGACGTCCCGTAGTACATGATGGCGTTGACGCCGCTGATCTGGTTGATGATGGCCATGCCCAGGCCCACCACGAAGATCCTGCGGATCCACGGAACGGTGAGGTCCTTGAATGTGCCCATCCTGGCCTGGTAATCCTCCCGGGCTGCCTGCCTCACCTCGTCGAACTCCGCTGAGACGTCGCCGGCGGCGCGGGTGGAGCGCAGCACCTCGAGGACGGCCCCGAAGCGGCCGGCCGACGCCAGCCAGCGCGGGCTCTCCGGCAGGACCAGCATCCCGAACCACAGGATGACGGCCGGGAGCGTGGCGATCACCAGCATCCAGCGCCAGACGTGCGTTTCTTCGGGGAAGAGGTTGCCCAGTACGGCGTTGAAGGTGAAGGCCAGGAACTGGCCGGTGACGATCATCAGTTCGTTTTGCGTGACGATGCGGCCGCGTTGGGCCGCCGGCGACATTTCCGCGAGGTACACGGGGACAATCACGGAGGCGCCGCCCACTGCCAGGCCCAGCAGAGTGCGCGCCGCGATGAGCAGTTCAGTGCTTGGTGAGAGGGTGCAGGCGATGGTGGCCACGACGAAGATCAGGGCCAGTCCCATGATGGTCTTGCGCCGGCCGAAGCGGTCCGAGAGCCGGCCTGCGCTGATGGCGCCGAAGGCCGCGCCGAACAGGAGCGTGGACGTGACCAGCCCCTCGGTGAGCGGCGTCAGTCCGAGGTCCCGCTGCATAAACGGCAGGGCGCCGTTGATGACACCGGTGTCGTAGCCGAACAGCAGTCCGCCGAATGTGGAGAACAGCGCCACCTTGCGCATGAACTTCTTCGGATTGGCTGGCTTGGCCGGGTTGTTCGGCTTGGTGCTGCCGGGCGCATCGGACTGGACTGTGCCGGGATTCGTCATGGTTCCGTTGCTTTGGTCCGTCTTCCCCACCACTACTTGGCCTGGGCGACGTAGTTGCGCATCGTCTCCAGCTGGTAGCGGGACACGTCCTCGGCGTTGTCGTCCTCGGCGAAGACACTGGACACCATCACGGTGTTGTCCTTGTCCAGGAAGCCGATTTCCTTGAGCCCGCCGAAGAACTCATCCCAGTTCACGTCGCCGTCGCCGATTTTCAGGTGCTGGTGCACCCGCACCGCGTTTCCGGGCGGGTTGGTGATGTAGCGCAGGCCGTGGGAGGCATGGTGGTCCATGGTGTCCGAGACGTGGACCAGGCGCAGCTTGTCCCCCGCTGCCCGCATGATCTCCAGCGGCTTGTTGCCCATGTGGAAGGAATGCGAGGCCACGTAGACCATGCCGATGTTGGGCGAGTTGATGCCGCGGATGACACGGATGGCGGCGACGCCGTCTTCGACGAAGTCGTCCGGGTGCGGGTCGATCAGGACATCAAGGCCCTCACGCTCGATGATGGGCAGCAGCTCTTCCATGGAGCGGTAGAAGGCGCGCTCGGATTCTTCGGCTTTTTCGGGGCGCCCGCTGAATTCGGTGTTCATGGTGCTGACGCCAAGGTCCACGGCAATTTGGATGGCACGCTTCCAGTAGCGGACCGCTGCTTCGCGGGCATCCTCATCCGGGCCGGACCAGCGCAGCACCGGCAGGACGGACGCGATTTCGACGCCGGCATCCTTGCAGGCCTTGTTCATCTGGGCCACAAGCTCATCGTCGGCTTTGGGGTGGTTGTAGAAGGGGATCATGTCCGCGTGCGGAGTCAGCTGCAGGTACTTGTAACCGAGATCGGCGGCCACGCGCGGAAATTCCAGCAGGCTGTGGCTGTGGTGGAACGGGGTGGGGTCCAGGGCGATTTTCATGGTCACTCCTTTGTGTTTGGAAAACTTCGATGGTGCGAGCAAAGAAGGCGGCCCGCCGGTCTGCTGCCGACAGGCCGCCTTCTGGTTTGCAGGGGCTGCTAGTTGTAGAGGTCCGGCTTGGCGTTGAGCTGGACCTTTACCTTCTCGCCCGACTTCTGGGCCTCAACGCCGGCCTCGCAGCAGGCTGCGGTGGCGTAACCGTCCCAGGCTGTGGGACCGCCGATTTCGCCGCGACGGGCAGCGTCCACCCAAGCCTGGATCTCGACGTCGTACGCGGCACCGAAGCGTTCCTCGAAGCCGGGGGTGACCTTGCCGCCCCAACGGCCGGCTGACTGGACGTACGGTCCGGCGTCGCCGCCGATGCTCACGATGCCGTCCTCGAACGACGCCTGCGTGGCGACCTGGTAGCCGAACTTGGCGTTGACGTAGATCTCGACGTCGGCCAGGACACCCGATTCGGTTTCGAGCAGGACGTGCTGTGGATCGTGCTGGCCGTTCGGGGCGTTGCGGGTGGCCTTGCCCAGGCGGACCTGCACGGACGTGATTTCCTCACCGGTGAAGAAGCGGATGGCATCGAACTCGTGGACCACGGAGTCGTTGATCAGCATCTCGTTGGTGAAGCCGGCCGGTGTGGTGGGGTTGCGGTGCTGGTGGTGCAGCATCAGCAGCTCGCCCAGTTCGCCGTCGCGGATGACGGAGCCCAGGGCGGCGTATTCGGCGTCGAAGCGGCGCATGAAGCCCACCTGGATGCGCTTGTGCCCCAGCGCCGTTTCGGCCTGGACAACGTTCCACGCGCTTTCGGCGTCCGGGGTGAGGGGCTTCTCGCAGAGGATGGGAAAGCCTTTTTCCAGTGCCTTGTAGAGGATTTCCTCGTGGAGGAAGCCCGGTGTGGCGATCAGCACGGCGTTGACGTCGCCGTTGTTGAGCGCTTCGTCGGCGCTGGCCAGGGCCACGGCGCCGTCGATCCCTTCGATGGCGGCCTGGGCCCGGGAGAGGTCGACGTCGACGACGGCGGCCACTTCGGCGCCGTGGATGCGCGTGCTGAGGCGCTTGATGTGGTCCGCACCCATGCGGCCTGCGCCGATGACGGCAACGCGGAGAATGTCAGTCATTGTTCTGTCCTTAGTATCGGGGTGCTGGGTATCGGGGGTTAGCTGACGGTGGTGCGGGAGCCGCAGGAGAGGAGGTAGTTGCGGGTTCGCTTGGCGATGGGCATCGGCACGTCGAACGCCACCGGATACATGTCCTGCTCCACGATGCCGAAGATCGGGCGGTTAAGTGCCTCCACTGCTTCGATCACGGCGCGGAGGTCCGGCAGCCCGTTCGGCGGCTCGGTCATAACGCCGGCGAGGTTTGCGGCTGCCCAGGTCATGTTTTCTTCGTTGACCTTTTTCAGGACGTCCGGGTTGATCTGCTTCAGGTGCAGGTAGCCGATGCGGTCCGGGTAGTTCTTGATCAGCTCCAGGCTGGACGCACCGCAGTACTCGGCGTGGCCGGTGTCCAGGCACAGATTCAGGTATTCGGGGTCCGTTGAGGCCAGCAGGGTCTCGATGTCCTGCTGCGCACCAACGTGCGAATCGGCGTGTGAGTGGAACTGCTGCTTCAGGCCGAAGTCTTCCAGCAGGACCTTGCCCATGCGGTTGTGGCCGGCGAAAAGGTCCCCCCACTGTTCCTGTGAGAGCTCACCGCTTTCCACTGCCTCACCGGTGACGTCGTCGCGCCACATGGCCGGAATGACCACGATGTGCTCGCCGCCCATGGCGGCCGTCAGTTCGGCCACCTTGCGGGCCGGCTCCCAAGCTTCATCGTATTGCCTGGCGCCGCGGTGGAAAGCCGTGAAGACCGTCCCGGCTGTGACTTTCAGGTCGCGCGCCTTGAGTTCCTCGGCCAACCGCGTTGGATCGTTCGGCAGGTAACCGTACGGACCGAGTTCGATCCACTTGTAGCCGGACTCGGCCACTTCGTCGAGGAAGCGTTCCCACGGAGTCTGTTGGGGGTCATCCGCGAACCACACGCCCCACGAGTCCGGAGCGGTTCCGATGATCAGCTTGTTCTCAGTCATTGCTGTTCCTTCTGGTTTCGACAGGCTCAACCACCGGTGGTTGAGCCCGTCGAAACTACGGTTTTAGGGGCGTCAGTTGGACGGGAAGTTGTAGGAGGCACCCGAGGCATGGGTGGGTTCCGGCCAGCGGGACGTGACCACTTTGCCACGGGTGTAGAAGGACACGCCTTCCGGGCCGTAGATGTGCTTGTCGCCGAACAGCGAGGCCTTCCAGCCGCCGAAGGAGTGGTACGCCACAGGCACGGGCAGCGGCACGTTGATGCCGATCATGCCCACGGTCACCGAGCGCTGGAACTTGCGGGCGTTCGCACCGGAGGAGGTGAAGATGGCGGTGCCGTTGCCGTACGGGTTCGAGTTGATCAGGTTGATGCCGTCTTCCAGGGTGTCAACGCGGACCACAACGAGCACGGGTCCGAAGATTTCCTCGGTGTAGGCGGTCATTTCGGTTTTGACGTGGTCGATGACGGTGGGGCCCACCCAGAAGCCGTCCTCGTGGCCGGGGACCACCAGGTCGCGGCCGTCCACCACCATCGCCGCGCCGGCAGCTTCCGCTTCGGTGACGATCTTCACGATGCGTTCCTTGGACGCGGGCGTGATGACCGGTCCCATTTCGGCGTCGGGCACGGTGCCGTTGTTGACCTTCACGGCCAGGGCACGCTCTTCGACCTTCTTGACGATCAGGTCCGCGGCGTCGCCGACGGCGACTGCGACGGAAATCGCCATGCACCGCTCCCCCGCGGAGCCGAACGCGGCGGCGGCCAGGTGGTCTGCCGCGTTGTCCAGGTCGGCATCGGGCATGATGATCGCGTGGTTCTTCGCACCGCCCAGGGCCTGGACGCGCTTGCCGTGCTTGGTGGCGGTCTCGTGGACGTACTGGGCGATCGGGGTGGACCCGACGAAGGAAATGCCGTCCACGTCCGGGTGGGTCAGGAGCCCCTCCACGGTTTCCTTGTCGCCGTGCAGAACCTGGAACACGCCGTCCGGCAGGCCGGCCTGCTTCCACAGCTTGGCCAGCAGCATCGAGGCGGACGGGTCACGCTCGGAGGGCTTGAGGATGAAGGTATTGCCGGCGGCGATGGCCATCGGGGCCATCCACAGGGGCACCATCACGGGGAAGTTGAACGGCGTGATTCCGGCGACCACGCCCAGCGGCTCCCGGAAGGAGAAGACATCGATCCCGGTGGAGACCTGGTCCGAGTAGTCGCCCTTGAGGAGGGTCGGGATGCCGCAGGCGAACTCGATGACCTCGAGGCCGCGGCCGATCTCGCCCTTGGCATCGGAGAGGACCTTGCCGTGCTCGGCGGTGATCAGTTCCGCCAACTCGTCCACGTGCGCGGCAACCAGCTCGCGGAACTTGAACAGCACATTGGTGCGCTTGGCCAGGGAGATGTCGCCCCAGATGTCGGCGGCGGCGCGGGCGGCGGCCACGGTGGCATCCAGGTCCGCACGATTCGCCAGCCGCAGTTCAGCGGAGACGGCGCCGGTGGCCGGGTTGTAGACCGGCTGGGTGCGGGTGCCCTCGCCGGCGGTTTCTGCCCCGTTGATGAAGTGGTTGATGGTGGTGGTGACGGTCGTCGTTGACATGGTGTTGGACTTCCTTTTGGTCTGTGGGGGAGTTCTAGCCGAGCAGTTTGCGCTGGCGGTTCTTGTGGTCGGTATAGGTCTTGAAGGCCTGCTGCGTGGAGTCGAGGTCCGAGACCTGGGAGACGGGAACGTCCCACCATGATTCGGAGCTCGGGGCGTCCAGCAGGGGGTCGGATTCAACGTGGATCAGGATGGGCCCGCCGCGCTCCGGTGCGGCCTTGGCGTCGCGGATGGCCTGCTCGAGTTCGGCGATGACCTTCTCCCCCGGTTCGATCCGGATCACCTTCACGCCGAGGCTTTCGGCGTTCAGGGCCAGGTCCACGGGCAGGGTTTCGCCTTCGTCGAAGCTGTGCTGTTCCTCGTTCAGCGCCCGGTACTGGGTGCCGAACCGCTGTGAACCGAGGGACTCGGACAGCGAGCCGATGGAGGCATAGCCGTGGTTCTGGATCAGGACCACGATCAGCTTGATGCGTTCGGCGACGGCGGTGACCAGTTCGGTGTGCATCATCAGGTAGGAGCCGTCCCCCACCATGACCACAACGTCGCGCTGCTGGCCGCCACGGTTGGCTTCTGCCAGCGCGGCGCGCTTGACGCCGAGCCCGCCGGGGATTTCGTAGCCCATGCAGGAGTACGCATATTCCACGTGGTAGCCGAAGGGGTCCCGGACGCGCCACATCTTGTGCAGGTCACCGGGCAGGGAGCCTGCCGCGCAGATGACAACATCCTGAGCGTCCATGGCCCGTGATGTGGCGCCGATGATCTCGTTCTGGGCCGGCAGCGGGGTGAAGCGGGTGTCGAAGGCTTCGTCCACGGTGGCGTCCCAGCGCTTCTTCTCCGCGGCGATCTGCTGTTCGAGGTCCGCGCCGACGCGGTAGCCGCCGAGGGCTGCGTTGAGTTTGACCAGGGCCTTGCGGGCGTCGGCCACGATGGGCAGCGTGGTGCCGTGCTTGTACGCGTCAATGGCGGCGACATTGATGTTGATGAACTTGACGTCCGGGTTCTGGAAGGCTGTCCGCGACGCCGTGGTGAAGTCCTCATACCGGGTGCCGATGCCGATGATCAGGTCCGCCTCGGCAGCGATGGCGTTCGCCGCCGTCGTACCGGTGGAGCCGATCGCGCCGAGCGAGAACTTGTGGTCCCACGGCAGGACGCCGACGCCGGCCTGGGTGTTGCCCACCGGGATGCCCGTCAGCTCAGCAAATGCCGCGAGCTCCTCGTTGGCGAAAGCGTAGAGGACGCCGCCGCCGGCGATGATCAGCGGGCGCTTCGCGGCACGGATGGCCTCGGCGGCGCCGCGGATGTCCTCGTCGTCGGCCTCGGGGCGGCGGATGCGCCACTCGCGTTCGGCCAGGAACTCCTCAGGCACGTCGAAGGCCTCGGCCTGGACATCCTGCGGCAGCGAGATGGTGACTGCACCGGTTTCGGCCGGATCCGTCAGGACCCGCAGGCCGTGGTGGAACGCCGAGAACAACTGCTCCGGGCGGTTGACGCGGTCGAAGAACTTGGACAGCGGCCGGAACGCGTCGTTGACCGTGATGTCGTAGGCGTACGGCTGCTCGAGCTGCTGCAGCACCGGGTCCGCGGCGCGCGTGGCGAAGGTGTCACTGGGCAGCAGCAGCACCGGCAAACGGTTCGTCGTCGCCAAAGCGGCGCCCGTGAGGAGGTTCGAGGAACCGGGCCCGATCGAGGTGCTGATGGCGAACGTCTGGCGGCGCCGGGTGTGGCGGGCGTAGCCCACAGCCTGGTGGGACTGGGCCTGTTCGTTGCGGCCCTGATAGTACGGCATGATGGCCGGATCGAGCTGCTGGTATTGCTTCAAGGCCTGGCCGACGCCGGCAACGTTCCCGTGGCCGAAGATCCCGAACGTCCCCGGAATCAGGCGTTCGCGATACTCCTCGGTGCCGATGCGGTCCACCGTGTACTGCTTGGAAAGGTACTCGACGACGGCCTGGGCCACCGTCATTCTGCGTGTTGCCATGAAGTTACTCCGGTCCTTTCACTGATGACTGCAGCACGGGCGTCTGGAGCAGCGAGGCGGCGGTGGCTACGGCCCCGGCCACATCGCCGTCGGCCGGGTACAGCAGGGTCCGGCCCACGGTGAGGCCCTGGACCCCGGGCAGGGCCAGTGCGGCCTGCCAGCTGGCGAAGACCTCATCCTGGGTACCTTCCGGGTCCCCGCCGAGGAGCACAGTGGGCAGCGTAGTGGCCGCCATGACGCGTTCCATCTCGGCCACCACGGGCAGCTTCATCCACGTGTAGGCGCTCGTGGAGCCCAGGCCCTGGGCGATCGCAATGGACTTGATGACGGCGTCCGGGCTGAGGTCGTTGCGGACCTTGCCGTTCTGCCAGACCGAGAGGAACGGTTCCACCATGGCGATCAGCTTGCGCGCGGCGAGCGAGTCGACGGCCCGCGCCGTGGCTTCCAGGGCGGAGGCGGTGTCCGGGTCGCCAAGGCAGATGCGGGTCAGCATCTTGCCGCCGTCGGCTCCCAGGGCTTCCAGGGCTGCGGCCGTGTGGCCGGTGAAACGGTCATCGATTTCGTTGACGAGCCCGGCCAGGCCACCGCGGTTCATCGAGCCGAAGACCAGCTTGCCTTCGAGCGCCCCCAGCAGGAGCAGGTCGTCCATGATGTCCGGCGACGCGAGGACACCGTCGACGGCGGGATTCGCCAGGGCGATCTGCAGGCGGTCCAACAAATCGCGGCGGTCCGCCATGGCCACCGGATCGTTCCCCACGGAGAGGGCTCCGCGGGCGGGGTGGTCGGCGGCAACAATGAAGTTCTGCACACCGTACTTCAGCCCCGGATGGCGCCGGCGTGCGGCTGCCGCGCGGGCAACGGCGTCGGGGTCTTCGAGCCGGAGGGCGCTCAGGTGCTGGTAGCGGCGGGGATCGTCGTTGGCGCTCAAGACGCTGCTCCTTCGGAAACTGTGGTGTGGGACGGGCGTGAGGCGGCAGCACCGGCCAGGGCGGGTGCCAGGCGGCCGCGTTCGGCGAGCAGCGAGGTGACCTCGTCCGGCGTCGGCATGGCGTCGGCGCAGGAGAGCCGGGAGGCCACAATGGCGCCGGCGGCGTTGGCGTAGTCGAGGACCTGGGCCAGCGGCCAGCCGGACAGCAGTCCGTGGCAGAAGGCCCCGCCGAACGAGTCGCCGGCACCGAGGCCGTTGAGGGTTTCCACCGGGACCGGCGCGGAGACAACGCGTTCGGTGCGGGTCTTCGCCATCACGCCTTCGGGTCCCAGCTTGACGACGGCGATCTCGACGCCGGCGGCCAGCAGCCGGTCGGCCTGCTCGTCGGGGGTTCCTTCACCTACGGCGACGGCACATTCCTTGTCGTTGCCGATGGCCACCGTGACGTGCGGCAGGACCTTGGCAATCTCGGACCGGGCGTCCTCTTCGGAGGCCCAGAACATGGGCCGGTAGTCCAGGTCCAGGATGGTGTACTGGCCTTCCTTGAGGCCGGTCCGGGGACGGGCAGCATGGGCGGCCAGGTGGGCCTCGCGGCTGGGTTCCTGGCACAGGCCGGTCACCGTCGACCAGAAGATTCCGGCGTCGCGGATGGCAGCCAGGTCCAGCTCGGCGGCGTTGATCTGCAGATCGGGCGCCGTGGGGAAACGCCCATAGAAGTAGAGCGGAAAATCATCCGGCGGCATGATGGCGCAGAACGTCACCGCGGTGGGCCATTCCTTCACCGGGGTAACGAACGTATCGTCCACGTTGAACTTGCGCAGTTCGCGGTGGAGGTATTTCCCGAAGGCGTCGTCGCCGGTGCGCGTGATCACGCCTGCAGTGCGGCCATGCCGCGCCGCGGCCACGGCCACATTGGAGGGGGAACCTCCGAGGTACTTTCCGAAGGACGTGACATCCTCCAGATCCACCCCGATGTCGTTCGGGTAGATATCGACACTGATGCGCCCGATCGTGAGCAGTTCGTGGGTCACGGTAATCGCGGACCTTTCTGGTTTGAGCTCCATACCCTCTACAGCAAGAGCTAGAACTCCGGTTCCTGGCCGGGCCCCCGTGAGCGGGGCCACAACCACTACCTTGCCCTAGAATCATTGTCCTGTCAAAGGTTTGTACTGACATATTTACAACCTGCATTAGGTGACGAAATTGACACCCCTGGGACTACTTCCGGGGGACCGCCAGTTCACCCGTGACGTACTGCGCCCGCCCGAAGCCGAACGACCAGTCGCCGGCCGCATTCTCCACGTATCCGATAAACACGTCCTCGCCGGCAATATCAAGTTCCGCCAGCCGGTCGGCGATCGCCGCAAACAGCGATTGCTTGGCCGCCTGGCTCCGGCCGCCCTGCGTAAAGATCTGGATCATCACCACATCGGGGGTGCGCTCGAATCCGAGTCCCGCATCCTGGGCGACAATCTGGCCCTGCGGATGCTCCGTGAGAACGTGGAAGTAATCGCGCTCCGGGATGGCATACTCCGCCAGGATGGCATCGTGGATGCCCCTGCTCAAGCGCTGCAACTGTTCAGCGGTGCGCCCGTGATTAACATCGATTCGTACCAGCGGCATTTTTTCATCTCCCTGAAGTTTGTCCTGACATACTAACAAACTTTCGAATTGACCTGCAAGGAAATTCCCGAAACACCCTTCCGCCCAGGCCGGGCCGGGAGTATGGTTAAACAACCAGATAGTTGATCAATGAATCAGTTGATTAATGGATCGAGAAAGGCCTGCAGCACGATGGACCCCGACGACGGCACCCTGGACTCGGCCTTTATGGCCCTGGCCGACCCCGTGCGGCGGCGGATCATCGCCCGGCTCAGCCGCGGGCAGGCAACAGTCAATGAACTGGCGGAACCCTTCGCGATCACCAAACAGGCGGTCTCGAAGCACATCCAGGTCCTCGAGCAGGCAGGGCTCGTCACCCGCAGCAGGGAAGCCCAGCGCCGGCCCGTCCACCTGAATCCCGCACGGCTGGAGGCACTCACAGCGTGGATCGACCAGTACCGGCTGGTCCGCGAAGAGCAGTTCCGCAGCCTGGACGCCGTGCTTCGATCCAGCGCCGCACCAGCGGCGAGCAATGCTAAGGAGTCATCATGAGCAATTCCCTGAAACTCAGCGTTCCCGACGGCCTTCCTTTTATCGACTACGAGCGTGAGTTCGATTTCCCCGTTGCGGACGTGTTCCGCGCGCATAAGGACCCGGACCTGATCGTCCAGTGGCTCGGCCCGCGGGGACTGAAGATGGACATCGACCACTACGATTTCCGCACCGGCGGCAGCTACAGCTACCTGCACACGGGGCCGGACGGCGTCGCCTATGAGTTCAGCGGGGTCTTCCACACCGTCCGGGAAAACGAATTCGCCATCCAGACCTTCGAGTTCGGCGGCTACCCGGACGTTGTCAGCCTTGAATTCATGACGTTTGAGGACCTCGGCAACGGACGCACCCGCCTGCGGGGCCACTCGGTCTACCCCACGCAGGAGGCCCGCGACGGGATGGCGCAGTCCGGCATGGAAGGCGGCATGACCGAGGGCTACGAGCGGCTCGACGAACTGCTCAGCGGCGCCAAGGTCTAGGACAGAACTTAAACGCGTACGACGGCGGCCGGTCACCTTCCTGGAGAAGGTAACCGGCCGCCGTCGTACTCGTTGTCGAGCCTGTCGAGGCCCGAGGGTGGGCTTTTCCTAGCCGTTGAACTCCGCCGGGTGCGGGCCGGTGCGGCCGTCGCGCTCCAGGCCGTCGATAACCGACAGTTCATCCGTGGTCAGGTCGAAGCCGAAGACGTCCAGGTTCTCCCGGATCCGCTGCGGGGTGACGGACTTGGGGATGATGATCCGGCCCTGCTGCAGGTGCCAGCGAAGGATGGCCTGGGCAGGACTCACGCCATGCTTTGCCGCGATCTCCACAACGGCCGGATCTGCCAGCACGGCACCCTGCGCGAGCGGGCTCCAGGCTTCCGTGGCGATCCCGTGCGCGGCATTGAAGTCCGCGATGTCCCGCTGCTGCAGGGCCGGGTGGAGCTCAATCTGGTTAATGGCCGGGACCGTGCCGCCCAGGTCAATGACCTTCTGCAGGTGCTCGGGGAGGAAGTTGGAGACGCCGATGGCCCGAGCCTTGCCGCTGGCCAGCAGGTGCTCCAGCGCCCGCCAGGACTCGAGGTACAGGTTGGTTGCCGGCGCGGGCCAGTGGATGAGGTAGAGGTCCAGGTAGTCCAGTCCCAGCTTGTCCAGGCTGGCCTCGAACGCTGCCAGCGTGGCGTCGTAGCCGAGGTCGGCCACCCACAGCTTGGACGTAATGAATAGCTCTTCGCGGTCGATGCCGGACTCGGCGATGGCTCGCCCGGTACCCGCCTCGTTGCCGTAGATGGCCGCAGTGTCGATGCTCCGGTACCCGGCAGCAAGGGCGTGGCTGACCGCGGCGGTGGTGTCGGCGTCGGACACCTGGAAGACGCCGAACCCCAGCTGCGGCATCCGCACGCCGTTGTTGAGGGTGATCTCGGGGATGGACGTGGCGATGGGGGTGGAAGTCATGGGTTCTCCTGTTGCAGGTTGAGGATTGGGTGTTGAAGGCTCAGTGAAGGACGGCTACGGGTTCGGCGGCCACACGGCCGTCGGGAGCGACGGAGGCGTCGGCGTCGGGCGCCGCCTGCCGGACGGCCCGCTTGGCTCCGGCCGCGGCGATGATCATCACCACCAGCCCCAGCAGGGTGATGCCGGCGCCGGCCCAGATGGGCGAGGTGTAGCCGAGTCCGGCGGTGATGGTCACTCCCCCGAGCCAGGCGCCGAGGGCGTTGCCCACGTTGAAGGCACCGATATTGGCGCCGGAGGCGAGGGTGGGGGCGCTGGAGGCGTACTTCATCACGCGCATCTGCAGTCCCGGCACGGTGGCGAATCCGAAGCCGCCCATCAGGACGATGGAGGCAACGGTGAGCACCTGGTTGCCAGCGGTCAGGGCAAAGCCGACGAGCACAACCACCAGCACGGAGAGCACCACGACGAGCGTGCGGTCCACGTTGCGGTCCGCCGCCTTGCCGCCGATGGTGTTGCCGATGAAGAGGCCTACGCCGAAGACGATCAGCAGCCACGGAACGGTGGAGGCGGCGAAGCCGGAGACCTCGGTGAGCGTGAAGGCGATATAGGTGAAGGCGCCGAACATCCCGCCGTAGCCGAGGATCGTGACCAGGATGGAGAGCCACACCTGGCCGGAGCGGAAGGCGCGCAGTTCACTGCGCAGGGTTCCGGGCGTGGTGTCGCCGTGGCCGGTCTTCGGAACGAGCGCCAGGATTCCCGCCAGGGCGATGACTCCGATAACGGTGATGGCCCAGAACGTCGAGCGCCAGCCCGCGGCCTGTCCCAGCATGGTGCCGAACGGCACGCCCAGGACGTTGGCGGCGGTGAGTCCGGTGAACATGATGGCGATGGCGCCGGCCTTCTTGGTGGGGGCCACCATGTCCGCGGCCACTACGGCACCGATCCCGAAGAACGCACCGTGCGCCAGGGCGGCGATGATCCGGCCGACCATCATCATTCCGTAATCGGGTGCGATGGCGGAGACCAGGTTGCCTGCGATGAACAGCACCAGCAGGACGGCGAGAACGGGCTTGCGTTCGAAGCGGGTCACCGCCGCGGTCAGCACCAAGGCGCCGACCACGACGGCGAGGGCGTATCCGGAGATCAGCCAGCCTGCCGTGGCCTCGCTGACCTGGAAGTCGGCGGCAACCTCGGGCAGCAGGCCCATGATCACGAACTCGGTGAGTCCGATGCCGAACCCGCCGAGGGCGAGGGCTATCAGGCCAATGGGCATGTGGATGCTCCTTTGAAAACTGTACGGAATGAGATAGGACGCGTAAGCTAGTAGTTGCAGACGCGTTATTTATTGTTGCACAAGCAGATACACCGCGCAAGCAACTATTATCGATTGTGCTCCGCCTCACGCCGCCAGGCGGCTGGAGTACCCGCGAGAGGAAAGTCAGATGGGCATCAAGGACGACGCCGTAGAGGTCCGGGCACAGGGTTGGCGCACGCTCGCGGCGCTGCACGGCCTGATCGAGGGTGAGCTGGAACGCTCGCTGCAGGCCGAATCAAAGCTGTCAGTGGTGGAGTACACCGTGCTGGACGCGCTCAGCCGCCAGGACGGCTGGCACATGCGCATGCAGCAGCTCGCCCGCGCCACAGCGCTCAGCGCCAGCGCCACCACCCGGCTGGTCAACAGGCTCGAGGACCGCGCCCTGCTGACCCGGATCCTCTGTGCGGACGACCGCCGCGGCATCTACACCGAGCTCACGCCCAGCGGCATCGCCCTGCTGGAGGAAACCCGGCCGGTCCATGACGCCACGCTGGAACGCGCCCTGGCCGAGGCACAGGAGATTCCCGAGCTGGCCGCGCTGGTGGACGCACTCCCCCGGCTCCACGCGAACACCTAGCCACCGCCCGAGTACGACGACGGATGCCCACCTTCCACGAGAAGGTGGGCATCCGTCGTCGTACAGCTCGCAAAACCGCCTTTGCTAAAGGGCTGCGGCGTCCCCCGCAATGATGGCTGCCAGCTCCGGCGGCAAGCCCTTGCCGGCGGCGGCAGTGGCATCGGCCGCCACATCCTGCCAGCGATCACGGTCAACATTCTTCATTAAGCGGTCCCGCACGTTACTGTCGACGCCGGCAGTGACCAGCAGCGTATACAGACCGGCCTTGCTCGCCTGCACGGTAAACGTCAGGGATGCCGTGGCCTCGCCGCCCGGCCCCGTGGCCTTGGCAGTCAGGGTATGCTCCCCCAGGGCCAGGCTGGCCGCCTTTTTCTGGTCGCCCTCAGCAATGGGCTGGCCGTCCAGCTGGATGGACACGTGGTCCACATTCGAGGTTTCGACGGCGGGAGCCACAGTGTCCGCACGGCCAAGCACGACGCCGTCCAGGTTTCCGGCGAAGCGTACGGTGGGCGCGGCCGGTGTGGGTGCTGTGCCAAGAGCGCTTTGGAAGCCCACCAGGGCCCCGGCCCGGTTGGTGATGATGCCGTCAACGCCGGCGTCGGTCATGTCCTTCCACTGCCGGGGATTGTCCACGGTGTAAGGCATCACGGCGATGCCTGCATCGTGGAGTTCCTTGATGGCCGCCGGACGGGCAGCAAGCGCGGACCAGCTGGGGTTGTACGTCACGGCTCCGAACTGCTTGGCCGCCGCCACAACGTCCGTGTCCAAGGCGCCGCGGAGCAGTCCCAGCCGCAGCGAAGGTTCGTAGTCGCGTGCGTACTGCAGCACGTTGGTGTCGAAGCTTTGCAGGATGGTCTGGTTCAGCATGCCCCGTTCCTTGAGCATTTCGACGGTCCGCTGCACTTCCTCGCGCGTCTCCGGGCCCTTGACCTCCAGGAGCAGGCCGGTTCCTTCGGTGTTGGTCTGGTCCAGGAATTCCGCCAAGGTGGGCACCTTGGCCCCGGCATAGGCGGGTGCAAACCAGGAGCCTGCCTCGAGTCCGGCGATGTAGCCGGCGGTGAGGGTGGAGACGTCGCCCGTTCCGGCAGTGACGCGGTCCACGGTGTTGTCGTGGATGACCACCGGCACCCCGTCCTTGGACGTGTTGACGTCCATTTCGATCCAGTCCGCGCCGGCCCGGCCGCCGGAGAGGAGCGCCTGCAGCGTGTTCTCCGGAATGATGGCGGACTCACCACGGTGGGCGATCACGGCGGGCTGCTGCCCGGGCTTGACGAGCAGCGATTCCGTGGCGGGCAGTTCGGTGACCTTGATGTCGTCATAGGAGACGGTGGCGCCGTTGGCCACCAGGCCCAGGATGCCGCTGTCCGTTCTGATCAGCCGGTTGGTCTCCATCATTTCCTGACCGTTGAAGTACCAGACGGCGTTCCTGCCGCGCACCTCGACCGCCACGCGCACGTCGTTTCCGGTGCCGGCGTCCGACGGCGTGGAGGCAGTCTCCGTGACGTTCCAGCCGTTGGCGGCCGTCCGTTCGGCAAACTCCAGCCCGTTTGTCGCCTTCGTCCCGGAACGCATCGTCGCTATCCAGAACGGGACACCGCCGTCGGGCTTCATGTCCAGGGCGAGGGCAGACCAGCGGCCCGCGTTGAGGACGTTCTCAAACCGGACCGTCGCTTCGAACCGGTAGTTGGGCAGGTGGGGGCCGAAGGTCACCCGTGAGAGCTGGCTGGACGATGTGCTGGTTCCATACAGGCGCCCGTTTTCCACCTTCCACGCGCCATCCACGGCGGTGAATCCTTCGGGGAGCCCCGGGCCGGAAAAGTCCTGGCTGTACGCGGGCTCCGGTTCAGCGGCGGTCAACACTGTGCCGGGAGAAACTTGGGCGGCGGATGCGTGGGCGGCGGGCAAGGGCAGCAGGACGGCGGCCAGCAGCGCTGCTGCGACCAGGCCGGTGCGTCTCCGTTGAGATATGTTCACCCGAAAGACGCTAGGCGCGTCTCATAGCAGCCAGGAATATCCGCAGTGAACGGCCCGTGAACCCGGCGGGACAAGCTCTGGGCAACTGCCGGGGGCGGGCACCATCGCGGCGGTGGTGAGCGTCCGGCGTCGTACTTAACCAAGAACGCGGGGTCACTCCGTGCCCGATCCAACCTCTGGAACGGGCAGGGAGTGACCCCGCGTTGCTCTTACAGAACTACTAGAGCGCTGCGAAAACTTCGCGCAGCAGCTTGGCGGTCTCGGACGGCGTCTTGCCGACCTTCACGCCTGCAGCCTCGAGGGCTTCCTTCTTGGCCTGGGCGGTTCCGGCGGAACCGGAGACGATGGCGCCGGCGTGGCCCATGGTCTTGCCTTCGGGAGCGGTGAAGCCGGCAACGTAGCCAACAACCGGCTTGGTGACGTGTGCCTTGATGTAGTCGGCAGCACGCTCTTCAGCGTCGCCGCCGATTTCGCCGATCATCACGATCGCCTTGGTCTCGGGGTCAGCCTCGAACGCGGCCAGGGCGTCGATGTGGGTGGTGCCGATGACGGGGTCGCCGCCGATGCCGATGGCGGTGGAGAAGCCAAGGTCGCGCAGCTCGTACATCATCTGGTAGGTCAGGGTGCCCGACTTGGAAACCAGGCCGATGGGGCCCTTGCCCGTGATGTTGGCCGGCGTGATGCCAACCAGCGCTTCGCCCGGCGTGATGATGCCGGGGCAGTTCGGGCCGATGATGCGGGTGACCTGCTTGCCGTCGGCGTCAACCGTGGACTGGGCCAGTGCCCAGAACTCGGCGGAATCCTGGACCGGCACGCCTTCGGTAATGACGACGACCAGGCCGATGCCTGCTTCGATGGCCTCAACCACGGCGTTCTTGGTGAATGCCGGCGGGACGAAGACGATGGAGACGTCGGCGCCGGTTTCAGCCATGGCTTCCTTGACGGTGCCAAAAACGGTGATTTCGGTGTCGCCGTGCAGGACCGTGGTGCCGGCCTTACGGGCGTTGACCCCACCAACAATGTTGGTGCCGGCCTTCAGCATCAGGGCGGTGTGCTTGGTGCCTTCGCCGCCGGTGATGCCCTGGACGATGACCTTGGAGTCCTTGTTCAGATAGATAGACATGGTGCGTCCCTTTACTTAGCTGCGTTGGCGAGCTCGGCGGCCTTGTCGGCGCCCTCGTCCATGGTGGCGGCCAGGGTAACCAGCGGGTGGTTGGCCTCGGCCAGGATGCGGCGGCCTTCTTCAACGTTGTTGCCGTCGAGGCGGACTACCAGCGGCTTGTTCGCGGAGTGGCCCAGCTCGGCCAGCGCGCCAACGATGCCCTTGGCGACGGCGTCACACGCGGTGATGCCACCGAAGACGTTCACGAACACGGACTTGACCTGCGGGTCGCCCAGGATGACGTCGAGGCCAGCAGCCATGACCTCGGCGGAAGCTCCACCGCCGATGTCCAGGAAGTTGGCGGGCTTGACGTTGCCGTGGTTTTCACCGGCGTAGGCAACAACGTCCAGGGTGGACATGACCAGGCCTGCACCGTTGCCGATGATGCCCACGGAGCCGTCCAGCTTGACGTAGTTCAGGTCCTGCGCCTTGGCCTTGGCCTCGAGCGGATCTGCAGCGTCCTTGTCTTCAAGGAGGGCGTGCTTGGCGTGGCGGAAGTCGGCGTTCTCGTCGAGGGAGACCTTGCCGTCCAGTGCCACGATGTCGCCGGCGCCGGTCTTGACCAACGGGTTGACCTCAACCAGGGTGGCGTCTTCCTTCTTGAAAACGTCCCAGAGCTTGAGGATCACGGCGGCGACTTTGCCGCGCAGTTCCTCATCGAAGCCTGCAGCTGCGACGATTTCGTCGGCCTTGGCCTGGTCGATGCCCACAGCGGGGTCGATGGCGATCTTGGCGAGCGCCTCAGGGCGTTCGACGGCGAGCTGTTCGATTTCCATGCCACCTTCTACCGAGCACATGGCCAGGTAGTTGCGGTTGGCCCGGTCCAGCAGGACGGAGAAGTAGTACTCCTCGGCAATGTCGGCACCCTGGGCAATCATCACCTTGTTGACGGTGTGGCCCTTGATGTCCATGCCCAGGATGTTGGTGGAGTGCTCAAACGCCTCATCGGCGGTCTTGGCAACCTTGACGCCGCCAGCCTTACCGCGGCCACCAGCCTTAACCTGGGCCTTAACGACAGTTACGCCGCCGATTTTCTCGGCAGCTGCCTTTGCTTCTTCTGGGGTGTACGCCACGATGCCGGCAAGCACGGGTACACCGTGCGCCTCGAACATATCGCGCGCCTGGTATTCAAACAGGTCCACGGTTTAGTGTCCTTCTACGTCGAAGTAGTTTCTGTACAGTCGGGCACCGCCGAAGACGATGACCGGGCTGCGGATTGCCTGCACCTGCGACCAGTCCGGAAACGGGCCCCACAGCGCAATGCTCCATTCGGAACTCTAGCCCTCTCAGAGGACCGGCCCGTTCCACACTACCGCTTATGTGAGTAACGACACTATTCTATGGAGCGTAGAAAAACGCCTAGATTACGGGGTTTTTGAGGCCTCCGCGGGTGCCTGGGAGGCTGTTGCCGCGTCCTTGGAAATAAGTTCGTAGCGGTCCCGGGCCACAAAGAATCCGACGCCGGCCGAGACGTTTCCGCACGCCACGCCGCCGTTATGGGCCGAACAGCGCAGCCCGTTCCGTTCCAGGTTCTGGCCCTCGGCGAGGACCAGCAGTTCCGTCAGCAGGCCGCTCTTGTTTCCCTTGGGTCCGTAGGCTGCCTCCATTTGTGTGACGCCGGAACGGCACTCCCCATACGTTGCCTTGTCCGGGCTGAGCAGCGCCGTTCCGCCGAGGTACCCCAGGCCGGTGCCGGCGCAGTCGTCCTGGATGTCGCCCGCGGCAGGCTTGGGGTAACCGGCAAGCTCGCAATGCGCCACCGGGACGGTGGCGAGCTTGTTGTTGGCCGCATCACTGAAGCTGTTCGACTCATACGGCAGGTTGAGGTGTTCCCCACGGGCCGATGTCAGGGAGCACACAATGTTCCGGTCCTCCGTGATGAAGGACAGGACATCCCCGGCGGCCTTGAACGCGGCGGGGTCGGCCAGCGCTGCTTGTTCCAGGTGTTCCATGGCCGGCAGCGGCGGCGGAGCCACATAGCCCGGGTCCTCGGTGGTGATGCTGCAGGCAGTGCCTGCCAGCAGGAAGAAGGCGGCCAGGATCCCCAGTACAGTCCGTCGCATGGCAACCATTATGCCCCGGCAGCGGTCTCAGGCCGTCGGGCGCGTCCCGGCGGCCTCTACGACGGCGGCAGCAGCTTCGGCGGGATCCTCACGGTCGAACTGCTCCTGCATCGTCCGGGCACGGGATTTCCAGCCGGGATCCGCCAGGACCTTTCGAACGGCAGCGGCTATGTCCGCGGACTTGGGTGACTCCGTCCGGAGGTTAATGCCGACGCCGGCGTGTTCCACCCGGGCGTTGACGTCACTTTTGCCCTCGTTGATGCCCGAAACCACCAAGGGAACCCCCTTGGACAGGCTCAGCTGCACACCGCCGAATCCGCCGTTGGTGATAAAGACATCCGTGAAGTCAAAGACCTCCGCGAAGTCCACGTAGTCCTGGACCACCACGTTGGGCTGCGCGTACCGGGCTTTCAACTCTTCGGTGCCGTGCCCGCCGGTTGCCACGATGACCAACGCATCCATGTCCTTGACCGCCTCAAGCGACGGAACGATGAGTTTGTCCTGGTCAAGGTTGTCCACCGTTCCCTGGGTGACAACGAGTGTTGCGGGATAGGACCGGGGAAAGCCGCCGTCCCCGCCGGACCCGCCGGACACGGTGCCGGCCTGCCCGGCCGCACGGTACGGCAGGAGCGCACCGACATAGTGCACTTTGGGGTTGACCCGGCGCCGCGGGAAATCGAGGGATTCCGGGCCGGTCTGGATAATGGCGTCCGAGCACCGATAGGGTTCGTCCGTCAGCCGGCCTTCCCGCGGAACAGCCTGGCCGTAGGCGGCATGCTGCCGGCGGTAGCTTTGGCTGGCCGGCCGAAGGATGACCTTGTCGGACAGCAGTCCGGCCATGCCCTGGATAGCCTTCTGCACGGGATTACGGGGCGGCCGGAACCCGAAGAAAAGCGGCGGCACCTGCGGGTCGCTTTCCATGTTGGGGATCGCAACAAAATTCACCACCGGCTTGCCCATCAAGTGGGAGACGAGCCGGTGAATGAACATGGAACTGTCCGCTACAAGAACGTCGAAGGGATTCTCCTGGGCGACCTCGCGGATGTCCTCGAAGAAGTGGCTGACGTTGCTGGCGAAAATCTTCTCGCCGTCGAAGCCGATGGCCCGTGGGCCCTTAAGCTTGGCCCGCTCCGGATAGAGCTCATTGAGGTTGTCCGCGCGGTGCTCGATGGCCCTGCGGAAGGGGAAGTGCTGGATTCCCATGCCGCCGAGCCTGTCCGCATAGACCGGACCCGTGTACCAGGCCACCTCGTGGCCACGGTCCTTGAGCCGCATCGCCACGCCCGTCATGGGGTTGAAATGGCCGTCAATGGCCTGGCTGGCGAACAGGATCTTCACAGTGGTGCCCCCGAATCTGCTGTGCTCAAGTTCTGCGGTGCTCAAGTTCTGCTGTGCTCAAGTGGCCTGCGCTTCACCGGTTCCCCGGCTACCGGCTGTTTCCCGGGTACGCGCGTTCCTGAACTGTAAGCCAGCCGGGGTGCCCGGACAAGGGCAAGCGTGGTCAGGCGTCGAGCTTCGTGAGCGGCGCGTAGCGGAGCAGCAGACGCTTCTCGCCGACGCTGAACTTCACCTTGGCCACCGTCTTGTCCCCCGCGCCTTCCAGCGCCAGCACCGTGCCGTTGCCGAAGCTGGTGTGGTTGACCTTGTCGCCCACACTGACGGCCACAATCTCCTTCTGCGGCTGGACCCGGTTCTTGGCGATCGCTGCGGGAACGTCCGCGTTGAAGCCCGCCGAGGAATCGGCGGCCGCGCCGCGGGACGTTCCGGCGCCCCAGAAGGATCCGCCGTAACGGCTGGAACCGATCGACGCGCTGCTGCTCCCCCAGCCGCCGGACTGCCGGCTGGTGCCTTCGCGTTTCCAGTCCAGCAGCTCGGCGGGAATTTCCTCGAGGAACTGGCTGGCCGGGTTGTACTGGCTTTGGCCCCACATGCTGCGGACTTCTGACCGGGTGACGTAGAGGCGCTTGCGCGCGCGGGTCAGGCCCACGTAGGCCAGCCGGCGTTCCTCGGCGAGTTCCTTGGGGTCCGTGGCCGAGCGCTGGTGCGGGAACAGCCCGTGTTCCATGCCGGTCAGGAACACCACCGGGAATTCGAGCCCCTTGGCGGTGTGGAGGGTCATCAGCGTGACCACGCCCAGGCGTTTGGCTTCGGCGACGGCGGCGTCAATGTCCGCGCCGGGGGCGTCCGGGATCTGGTCCGCGTCTGCCACCAGGGACACCTGTTCCAGGAACGCACCCAGGGACCCTTCCGGGTTCTCCTGTTCGTATTCACGTACGACGGCGACGAGTTCCGCCAGGTTCTCCACGCGGGACTCATCCTGTGGATCAGTGCTGGAACGCAGCCCGGCAAGGTAGCCGGTCTGTTCCAGGACAGCCTCCAGCGCGGCGGCGGCACCCGAACCGGAGGCAACCTCTGCGAGATCGTCCAGCAGTTTCACAAACCCGAGGACGGCGTTGACGGAACGGGTGGCCATGCCGGGAGCTTCTTCAGCCCGCCGGGCGGCGGCCATGAACGACATCCGTTCGCGCTCGGCCAGTGCGGCCACGGCACCTTCGGCGCGGTCACCAATGCCGCGCTTGGGTTCGTTGAGCACCCGGCGCAGGTTGACGTCGTCGTCCGGGTTCACCAGAACGCGGAGGTACGCGAGGGCATCCTTGATTTCCTTGCGGTCGTAGAAGCGGGTGCCGCCCACCACCTTGTACGGCAGCCCTACCCGGACCAGCACGTCCTCAATGGAACGGGACTGCGCGTTGGTGCGGTAGAAAATGGCAACATCACCGGGGCGGAGGTTGTCCTCGTCCTGGAGCCGGTCAATCTCCTTGGCAATGAACTGGGCCTCGGCGTGCTCGTTCTCGCCCACATAGCCGATGATCTTGTGGCCCTCGCCCTCGGCGGTCCACAGCCGCTTGTCGGGGCGGTTGGGGTTGCGTGAGATCACGGAGTTGGCCGCGCTGAGGATGTTCTGCGTGGAGCGGTAGTTCTGCTCCAGTTTGATGGTGCGGGCGTCCGGGTAGTCCTTTTCGAACTCCACGATGTTACGGATGTCGGCGCCGCGGAAGGCGTAGATGGATTGGTCGGAGTCGCCCACGACGGTGAGCTCGGACGCGCCGGGGCCCTCACCCACAATTTCACGGACCAGGGCGTACTGGGCGTGGTTGGTGTCCTGGTATTCGTCCACGAGGACGTGCCGGAACCGCCGCCGGTAGGAATCGGCAAGGGCCGGGAAGGCGCGGAACATGTAGACCGTCTCGGCGATGAGGTCATCGAAGTCCATGGCGTTGGCCTGGCGCAGCCGCTGCGTGTAGCCCTTGAAGACGTCAGCCACAGCGGACTCGAAGGGATCGTTGTAGTTCGCGGAGGACGCGTAGGCATCTGCGTCGATGAGCTCGTTCTTGAGCGCGGAGATCTTGTGCTGGATGGCCTTGGGCGCGAACTTCTTGGGGTCCAGGTCCAGGCTCTTGGAGACCTGGATGACCAGCCGCAGCGAGTCCGCGGAGTCGTAGATGGAGAAGTTCGACTTCCGGCCGACGTTGGCGGCCTCCTGGCGCAGAATACGCACGCAGGAAGAGTGGAACGTGGAGATCCACATGATCTTGGCCCGTCCACCCACCAGCGCCGCGATGCGCTCCCGCATCTCGGCGGCGGCCTTGTTGGTGAACGTGATGGCCAGGATCTCACCGTGATGCGCGCGGTGCGTGGCAATGAGGTACGCGATCCGGTTACTGAGGACGCGGGTCTTTCCCGAGCCGGCGCCGGCCACAATCAGCAGGGCGCCGCCGGCGTGCTTGACGGCCTCCTCCTGCTGCGGGTTAAGCCCCTGCAGGAGTTCGTCGGCATTGGGCCGGTGGTGGGCCGGCTCGCCGTTGCCGTCATGAGAGGGCTGCTGGTTGGCCCAGCCGCCCGTGCGCTGGGCGCCCTGTTCTGCTGCGTGTTCGGACCCGCCGCCTGGTCCGCCGCCGCCGAATTCGGCGGCCGCGGCAAGGCCTTCCGGGCGCGACTTGGTGCGGGCGGAGGCTGGCGCGGCGGCCTTGAACGGTCCGTCAGAGTACGGGTCAAACAACATATCCATGGTGCCTACAAGTCTAGGCGGTGGGGCTGACAGTCAGGTCCAGCCTGTGGATAACACCGTGCTCCCCACCCGGGAAGCGCGCAAAGGCGGTCCCGGACTCAGGCGATGGAGCCCGACTCGAGGGCGGCACGAAGCTCCCGCACCGCCGTCGTGCCTCCCGCCATAAACCAGTCCAGGCCGTTGATCCGGACCGTGTCCGTGGCGCCGCCGGCGGCGCGGACGATTGCCTTGCCCGGCAGCCAGTCCCATTCCGGGCAGCTGTGCTGGAACCAGCATCCCAGCTGGCCATCGGCCACCCGGCCCAAGTCGCAGGACCCTGAGCCGAACATCCGCAACGCCGCGGCGGAGGTAGCCGCAGCATGCCAGGGCATGGCGCAGAGCGGATCCATCAGCCAGGTGGGGTGGATGTAGGTGGCTGCGCCGAGTTCGGCGAGCGCGGTTGCGTTGCGCGCCCCGCCGTCCTGGACAGCGTCCGTGTCCCGGTAGGCGGTCAGTACCTCTCCATTCAGCGTGGCCGCGTGGGCCGTGCCGCCCAGCCATAGCTTGTCCTCCTCGGGCTGGAAGATCGCGCCGAGCAGCACATCGGACGAGTCCTTCAGCGCGAGGGCAGAGCACCAGTATGTGGATCCGTGCAGGAAGTTGTAGGTGCCGTCCACGGGGTCGATCACCCAGGTACGGCCGCTGGTGCCGGCCACAGAGGCGCCTTCCTCCCCGAGGATGCCGTCCTCCGGCCGGCAGCGCTGCAACTGCCCCAGCACGTAGGCTTCCGCAGCGTGGTCCGCGGCGGTCACCACGTCGGAGATGGAGGTTTTCTGCTGGGACTGCAGCCCGGCCATGCGCATCAGGAGCGCCAGTTGCCCGGCTTCGCGCACCAGCGCGGATGCCAGCTGATAGTCGTCCAGGGCGGGGTCAAGTTCAAGGGCGCTGTGCCGGCCAGTGGTCATGGACCCAGTTTAGGTGGCGGGATAATGGTGCCATGGCCAAAACCCCAGCGCAGCGGATCAAGAAGCACGGCTCCAAGGCGGCTGTTCCGCAGCACAGCCTTCCGCCGGTCATCAACCCCAGCACCAGCCGTTCGCCGCAGAAGGCCCAGAGCAACACCAACCTGATCCTCATCGCGGGAGTCGTGGTCAGCCTTTTCCTGTTCTGGTACGTCCACCTGCTCACGCTCCAGCAGCTCACCCAGCTCTCCGGCGGCCTGGCCATGCCCGACTCCCTCCTGGGAGGTTTTGACGCCGGCTACGTTGGCCAACTGAACGCCGCCATGGACAACGACGCCCGCGGCCAGCTCAACTACGTCCACAAGACAGCCGGCACCCTCTTCCCGTTGATCTTCGGCTTCACCTGGCTGCTCCTGATCGGGACCAACGTCGCCAGGAAGACGCTCCGCTGGGCACTCTGGGCGGTGCCGCTGCTGTTCGTGGTGGTCCGGCTGTGGGGCAATGTCGCCATCGACACCGCGCTGGGATCGGAAACGGCCGACGCCGGCCAGGTCGCCTTGGCGTCCGGGCTCACCGTTGCGGGGTGGGTGCTGTTCGTCGTCAGCCTGCTGGCCGGGGCGGCGGCAGTGTTCCTGCGCAAGAAGCCCGCGAAAGCCGGCTAGGCCCGCGCCGCCCCAGTAACCCGGCTGCGCTCCTCCTTGCGGTGCCGGTACACACGTTGGGCGATCACCAGGCCCGCCGCCGCCACGCCCACGGTGACCGGATAACCCATCAGCCGCTCCAGGGTGCCGGGCTCCGGAACATCGAGGCCTGTCAGTCCGCCGGTTACCAGCGCGGCGAGGGACACGACGCCGCACACCAGCACGAACCACCCCAGCGGAGTCTGCCGCAGCCATAACGCCCCGAGCAGTAGCAACGCCAGCGCGCCGGCCAGGAAGTACATCAGGGCCCCGACGAAGTGCCAGCCGGAGCCGACGTCCTCCGGCACCAGGCCCACGATCATGGTCCCCGCACCGGCAGTACCGGTCAGGACCCGCACGGCGACCGCCGCCTGCCAGGGTTTCCGGCGCCCAGGTTGAACCCTGGCCCCTGCCCTGGCGGCGACACACAGCAGCCCCGAGCCCAGCAGCAGCGCACCGAGCAGCATCCCCAGCCCCTGGACCACAAACGAGGCGTTCATCAGCCAATGCAGCGGCGAACACACATCCCGTCCGTCGTAGATCCCGCAGTGAAGCGCGCCAAGGTCGCTGATGTATCCGGTCCGGCGGTCGTAGGGCTGCGGCCCGCCCCAGGCGCCGATCACGGCCGCTTCCGCCACAAAATACTGCAGGACACTCAGGACGGACCAGGCGCCGACGTACTGGCGGGTCGAGGCGGTGTCCGGGAGGTAGGCCACGGCGGGGGTGGACGTCGGGGCTGATCTCATGCCAAGAGCGTAGTACGGCCTCCCACCTTGTATGCTTGTATCCGTGTCCGGACGGACCGGCCATGCCGGAACAACGGACACGCGCCCTCGTAGCTCAGTGGATAGAGCACGGCTCTCCTAAAGCCGGTGTCGTTGGTTCGATTCCAATCGAGGGCACTTGAATCTTCCTTCCCCGGAGTTCGATCTCCGCGCCTACCTGCTCGGCCCCTCGCAGGCCGGGAACTTGCCCGTCCAGGGAAACTGGGCCGTCGAACGGCAGCTGCTGGACCGGTCCACCGGCACCCACGGAACCTTTTCCGGCGTCGTACATTTTGCCCACGCGGACGACGGCGGCCTGGCCTTCCGTGAAGAAGGCACCATGCGCTGGCCCACCTTTACCGGCCCTGCCTTCCGCGAATACCTCCTGAAACCCGCCGACCGGCCCGACGCCCTGGACGTGTTTTTTGCCGACGGGCGGCCCTTCCACCGGATGAGCTTCGCACCGGCGGCGAACCTGGACCAGCACTGGTGCGATCCCGATACGTACCGCGTGGCCTACACCTACGAAGGCCCTGACACGTTCAGTTACACGTGGGATGTGACCGGCCCGCGCAAGGACCTGCTGCTGACGTCCGCCCTGAAGCGTCAGGTCTGAAGCGGGTGGTCTGAAGCGGCAAGACTGAACACGCTAGGCTCGGAACCGTGAAAGCCCGCATTGTTGTCTCCGCCGTTTGTGTCTTCGATGACGCCGGCCGGCTCCTGACCGTCCGCAAGCGCGGCACCAGCATGTTTATGCACCCGGGAGGCAAGCCCGAAGCCGGCGAAACCGCCGTGCACGCCGCTGCGCGGGAACTTCAGGAGGAAGTGGGGATCGTGGTGGATCCGCGCGAGCTGGAGCCGATGGGCGTCTGGATCGCCGACGCCGCCAACGAGGCCGCCACGGACATCGAAGCCACGGTGTTTACCGCACCCGGAACCTGGACCGCGCACCCCTCGGCTGAGATCGCCGAGATCCGCTGGCTGGACCTGGCGGCGCTGGACCGCGGCGCGCCGCTGCCAGCAGACCTCGCCCCGCTCCTGACGGACCACATCCTGCCGGAACTTGCCGCGCTGCGCCGCTGACCCGCCATCAAAGGCGACATCTCGGCGCTTTGAGCCCGCCTTGGCACCGAGATGTCCCTCCTCGAAATGCGGAATCTAAAGCTCTAGTACTCCGGAACGGCTTCCGCTGCCACGGCCGTGGCCTCGGCGAACTGCGTCTGGTAGAGCTCGGCATACCGGCCCTCGGCCGCGAGCAGATCGGTATGGTTCCCGCGTTCCACGATCCGCCCGTCCTCGACCACAAGGATGACGTCGGCGGCACGGATGGTGGACAGCCGGTGGGCAATCACGACGGCGGTGCGCCCCTCGAGCGCGGCGCCCAAGGCCGCCTGCACGGCGGCTTCGTTGGTGGAGTCGAGTGCCGCGGTGGCCTCGTCGAGGATGACCACCCGGGGCTGGGAGATCAGCAGCCGCGCAATGGTGAGGCGCTGGCGTTCACCGCCGGAGAGCCGGTAGCCGCGCTCCCCCACCACGGTGTCCAGGCCGTCGGGCAGGGACCGGATCATGGTTTCCAGGCGGGCCTGCCGGATGGCGTCCCACATGTCCTCTTCGGTGGCGTCCGGCCGGGCAAGCCGGAGGTTGGAAGCGATCGATTCGTGGAAGAGGTGTCCGTCCTGGGTGACCATGCCCAGCGTATCCCGCAGGGAATCGAAGGTGGCGTCCCGGACGTCCAGCCCCGAGCCCGGCAGGCTGCCGCCGAGCCGCACGGCGCCGGAATCGACGTCGTACAGCCGGGACAGCAGCTGCGCGATAGTGGACTTTCCGGCACCGGAGGAACCCACCAGGGCGACGGTCTGCCCGGGTTCCACGCGGAAACTGATGCCGTGCAGCACCTCTTCCCCTCCACGGGTGTCCAGCGTGGACACTTCCTCGAGCGAGGCGAGCGAGACCTTGTCCGCGGAGGGGTAGGCGAAACGGACGTCGTCGAACTCCACTGACACGTTTCCCGGCGGGATGGCCACGGCGTCGGGCTTCTGCTGGATCAGCGGCTTGAGGTCCAGGATCTCGAAAACGCGCTCGAAGCTGACCAGGGCGCTCATGATTTCCACGCGGGCGTTGGACAGGGCGGTGAGCGGGGCGTACAGGCGGGTCAGCAGCAGTGCCAGCACCACAACGTCGCCCGCGGCGAGCTGACCGCCGATGGCCAGCCAGCCGCCCAGGCCGTAGACCAGGGCCAGGGCGAGCGCGGACACCAGCGTCAGCGCGGTGACGAAGGTGAACTGCAGCATGGCGGTGCGGACGCCGATGTCCCGGACCCGGCCGGCCCGGACCGCGAACTCGCGGGATTCCTCGTCCGGGCGGCCGAAGAGCTTGACGAGCGTGGCGCCCGGAGCGGAGAACCGCTCGGTCATCTGGGTGCCCATGGCCGCGTTGTGGTTTGCCGCCTCACGCCGCAGGTCCGCAAGCTTGGAGCCCATCCGACGGGCAGGGATCAGGAAGATCGGCAGCAGGATCATGGCGAGCACGGTGACCTGCCAGGACGTCCCGAGCATCACGATCAGCGTCAGGATCAGGGCCACCACGTTGCTGACCACGCCGGACAGCGTGCCGGCGAAGGCGGACTGCGCGCCGATGACGTCGTTGTTCAGGCGGCTGACCAGTGCGCCGGTGCGGGTGCGGGTGAAGAATGCGATGGGCATCTTCTGCACATGGTCAAAGACCCTGGTGCGCAGGTCCACGATGACGCCTTCGCCGATGTTGGACGAAAGCCAGCGGCTCACGAGCCCCAGGCCGGCTTCGGCAACGGCCACCACGGCGATCAGCAGCGCCAGCCGGATCACGTCGTCTGTACCCGCCTTGGCCACGATGGCATCAACCACCTGGCCGGCCAGCACGGGCGTGGCCACGGCCAGGAACGCCATCACAATGGACAGCGCCACAAACGCGATCAGCTTTGTCCGGTGCGGGCGGGCGAAGCCCAGGACCCGTTTCAGGGTGGCCTTGGAGAAGGGCTGGGAGCCGTTCTTGGCCCGGGAGATGTTGTACAGGGAGTGCCAGGCGACGCCATCCATGCTCATCGCTTTTGCTCCGTTGCGTCTGCCATCAGTTCAGTTACCGTTCCGTTGTCCACATTCCACCGGACATCCAGCCGCACGTTCTCGAGCAGCCTCCGGTCATGGGTTACTAACAGCAAAGCGCCCTCATAACTTCCCAGCGCCTCTTCCAGCTGCTCGATTGCGGGCAGGTCCAGGTGGTTGGTGGGTTCGTCCAGGACCAGCAGGTTCACCCCGCGGGCCTGCAGCAGCGCCAGCGCGGCGCGGGTGCGTTCGCCCGGCGACAGGGAATCCACGGGGCGGGTGGTGTGGTCCGCCTTCAGCCCGAACTTGGCCAGCAGGGTGCGGACCTCCGCCGCAGTCAGGTCCGTGAGCACGGCTTCGACGGCGTCGGCAAGGTTTAGATGGCCGGCCAGCAGTCCGCGGGCCTGGTCAATTTCGCCGACGGCAACCGAGGCGCCCATGGCGGCGTTGCCGGCGTCGGGCGCCTGCACGCCCAGGAGCAGGCGCAGCAGCGTCGACTTGCCGGCTCCGTTGGGGCCGGTGATGCCGATCCGCTCCCCCGCGTTGAGCTGCAGGTTCACCGGGCCCAGCGTGAAGCTTCCCTGCTTCACGACGGCGTCGCGCAAGGTGGCCACCACCGCGCTGGACCGGGGCGCCTGGCCAATGGTGAACTGCAGCTGCCATTCCTTCCGCGGCTCCTCCACCACGTCCAGCCGGGCAATCCGGGATTCCATCTGCCGGACCTTCTGGGCCTGCTTTTCCGATGACTCGGTGCTGGCGGCCCGGCGGATTTTGTCATTGTCCGGGCTTTTCTTCATGGCGTTCCGCACGCCCTGGGAGCTCCACTCACGCTGCGTCCGGGCACGGGAGACCAGGTCAGCCTTGGTGGACGCGAACTCCTCGAACTTTTCCCTCGCGTGGCGCCGCGCCACGGCGCGCTCCTCCAGGAAGGCCTCGTAGCCGCCGTCGTAGACCGCCACGGAATTCTGCGCCAGATCCAGCTCCACGATGGTGGTCACGCAGCGGGCCAGGAACTCGCGGTCATGGGACACCAGCACCACACCGCCGCGCAGGCCCTGGACAAACGCTTCCAGTATGGCCAGGCCGGCCAGGTCAAGGTCGTTGGTGGGCTCGTCCAGCAGCACAACATCGAAGCGGCTGAGCAGGAGCGCCGCGAGGGCCACGCGGGCGGCCTGGCCGCCGGAGAGCCCGGTCATGGGAGCGTCCGCGCCGGTGTCCAGCCCGAGGTCGGCAAGAACGGGCGGGATGCGTTCGTCGAGGTCTGCCGCGCCTGAAGCCATCCAGCGGTCAAAGGCCAGCGAGTAGGCGTCATCGGCGCCCGGTGCGCCGGAGCCCAACGCCTCGGCGGTGGACTCCATCTCCACGGTGGCTTGGGCGCAGCCGGTCCGGCGGGCGATGTAGCCGGCCACAGTCTCTCCGGCGACGCGCTCGTGTTCCTGCGGCAGCCAACCCACAAAGGCATCGGAGGGGGCGAGGCTGACGCTGCCGCCTTGGGGCTGGTCCACGCCGGCCAGGAGGCGCAGCAGGGTGGACTTGCCGGCGCCGTTGGCGCCCACCACACCTACCACGTCGCCGGGGGCCACCGTGAGGGAAAGTTTGTCGAACAGCGTCCGGTGGTCGTGGCCGCCGGAAAGATCTTTGGCAACAAGGGTTGCAGTCATAGGTTGGTCCATCCTCTCGCCGCAGCCCGGCCGGAGGAGCCCGCCTGAATCGGCCCGAAACTGCGGTGAAACCGCAATGTGCCGCCCCGAAAAGTGCCGGGGCACTAAAGAGCCCGCCGGTCCGGACTTGGGGGGTGTACGGACCAACGGGCTCGACCATCAAGCATAGTCGACTCAACACTCCGCACCAAACCGCCTCCGGAAGGTCAGGCTAAAATCAAAAGGCAATCATCCGTTCAGCAGAGAGCCGATATGCCAATTCCTGCCAAAGCGTTCCAGCGCTGGCTGCACGGCATCGCCCCCAACACGAGCACGTCCGATATCTGCCGCGTCTCCGGCATCAAGCGGACCACCCTGGCCCAGCAGCTTGTCCGGGGCAAGGTGGCAGAGACTACGGTGGTGAGCATCAGCCGGGCGTACAACGTCAATCCCGTTTCGGCGCTGGCGGCGTTCGACGCCTACAGCCAGCTCACCGACACGCGCCCGCCCAGCAGGTCCGAACTAGTCAGCCAGATCTCCACCCCGGACCTCCTGCGGGCAGTTTTGGCGCGTTCCGCCGCGGACCCGGGCGGCGTGCCGGCGGCCGCCGCGCCGGCCGGTTCGCCGGCCGGTTCGCCGGCGTTGGAGCCGGCCCCGCACGCCACCTCGGTCAAGAACTGGGTGGAGGCCATCGACGACGGCGAACTGAGGCACCGGGTATCCGCCGCCACCGGAATCGCTCCGCAGAACTATTCGGCGCAACTGACCGCAAACCGGCTGGCTCCGGAGCTGGCGGTTGCCACCTCCGTTGCCGCCGGCGTCGCCCCGGCCAGCGGCCTGGTGGCCACCGGGCTGGTCACGGAGACGGAGGCCGGCTGGCCTCCCGGAGCCCGGCAGGCCGCCCTGGACAGCCTGTCCGACGGCGAGCTGACCACTTTGGCCGGTGACCGGCTGCAGACTCTCGGCAGGGCCCTCCGCCGGCAGGAACATGACCACGAGAAAACCGAAAAGATCTGGGAGAACCTGGGATGATCGAAATCCTGCAGTGGTCCACGCTGACTGTCTGCGGCCTGGTGGCCGTCGCGAGGGTTCCCAGTGCCGTGAGGGGGAGGAACCGGACACTCTTCTACATCTTTGCGCTGATGACGCTCGCCATCCTGCTCAGCATCCAGGCACCGTACCTTGCCATCGACCAGGCGCTCGGCGGTGTTAATGTGGCCAACCTCCTGCTCCGCTTTGTCATCTTCGCCGCCATTTTCTTTGTAGGCATCCGCGTCACCCGGGGCTTCGGGGCCGACGACGCCTACCGGCTGCTAACCGGACGGATCGGAATGGCTGTGCTGGGCCTGACCTCGCTGATGGTGGTGGTTGTGTTCCTGATGATGGACACGGCGGGGTCCTCCGCGGGCATGGGCTCGGTGTCAGTCAAGGACGCCCGGCACGGACTGCTGGTTGAGTACTACGGTGCGGCAGGCCGCGCCTACCCTGCGTACGTTTCGCTGGTCCTGCTGCCTGCCATGGTGCGGGCGTCCCGGAGCACTTTTCCGGTCCTGGTCAGGGTAGCGGCATTCCTGCTGGCCCTCGGAGCGGTTGCCATTGGCGCCAGCCTGTTGTTCCCGGCGCTCCCACCGGCGTTGGGTTCAGTGGAGTTTGTCATCAACTACACAGCCGTCCTATGTTTCGTCATCGGGCTGGCGCTGATCTGGGTAGCCAAGCTGCGGTCCGGGCAGAATGAGCCGAGACAAAAGACTTCTACTGCAAAGTAGCCTTCAGACTTTCACAAAATCATTAGACATGGCACAATCATGAATGTGTGAAGTTGGGTGCCGGTGTTCGCGAACGGGGATAGATTCCTGGACGCCGGGCCCGTTGGGTCTTTGCATTCTTTGGGGGGATGAGTGGTGGCGGGCCGTTGGGGACCGCCCCCACTCAGCCATTTAACGGCCAGGTCCGTTCCCGCCCCGCCCGAGTGCTGATCCACCCGTGACCGGACAGCTGGCATCCATGCCGCACCTAGCGCGTGAACCTCAGGGTGACCAGCTGGAACGGGCGCAGCGAAAGCTCCACCGACTGCTCTGCTGCGGCAGTGTTGACGCCCGGCGCGTCGGTGGCGCGCTCCAGCAGGTCCGTGGCCAGGACGGCCGTGACCGGGAAGTTGGCCGTGAGCACGCCGGCGGACCGCTGCCCCAGGGACTCATAAAGGCGGACCACAACATCGCCCGAGCCGTCTTCGGCAAGCTTGACCGCCTCGATAACCAGGGCCGGGTTGTCCACGGAGAACAGCGGCTCCACGCCGCGGGCGCCCTTCACGAGCCGGGGTGCAAGGTTGGTGCGGTACCCCTCCTCTACAGCTTCGGCGATTCCGGCGCCGGGGCGGATGGTCACGGTCAGTTCCTGGTGGCCCCGGTCCGCCCTCGGGTCCGGGAACTTCGGCGCCCGCAACAGGGACAGGCGCACCAACGTGGTTGTCCCGCCGTCGGAATCCCGCACGCTCCTGGTGACATCGTGCCCGTAGGTGGCCGCATTGGAAATCGCGACGCCGTAGCCGGGCTCAGCCACGTGGATCCAGCGGTGCGCGCAGATCTCGAACTTGGCGGCCTCCCACGAGGTGTTGACGTGGGTGGGACGGAAGACATGGCCGAACTGGGTCTCCGAGGCGGAGCGGTCCGCCCTGACGTCCAGCGGGAAGCCCAGCTTGAGCAGCTTCTCGCTCTCCTGCCACTCAACGGTGGTGGTGATGGTGAGGGAGCCGCTGCCGGCATCCAGCGTGATCCGCTGGGTGAGCGGTGACGAGCCAGCGATCCTTTCCACCACCACAACGGCGCTGGTTCCGGCGTGCTCCAGCCGGATGGCCTGCGCCGCCGTGAGGGCGGTGACGTTGCGACGGTAGAACTCATCGATGTCCCAGGCGTCCCACTCATTGGGGGTGTCCCGGTGCAGTTCCAGCAGGTTGCCGCGGGCTCCGGGAGCGATGGCTTCCCGTCCCGTGGCGTAGTCGGTGAGGGACGCAAGCAGGCCATCGGCATCCAGGACAGCCCGGATGATGCCGTTGTCCAGCACGTAACCGCCATCCAGAGCGGTTGCCTGGGCCGGCTGGCCGGTCGCCGAAAGCTCCGCGGCAGCCAAGGCAGGAACGCCGTTGCGCGTGTGCGGTGCGGCGTTGAGCAGGAACGTCCGCGACCCCTCGCCGAGGAGCACGGCCGCTGCCTGCCCAATGAGGGTTTCGAGGCTGACGCTGATGGCGGCGTAGTTGCGTTCCGCGTCCTGGTGGACCCAGGCGATGGAGCTGCCGGGCAGGATGTCGTGGAACTGTTGCAGCAGCACCAGCCGCCAGAGCCGCTTCAGCTCCGCTGCCGGGTACTCGAAGGAACCGGCGCCGCGGACAGCAGCGGTGGCACACCAGAGTTCGGCCTCGCGGAGCAGGTGTTCGCTGCGCCGGTTGCCGCGTTTGGTCTGGGCCTGGCTGGTGTAGGTGCCGCGGTGGAGTTCCAGGTACATCTCGCCCACCCAGACCGGCAGGGAGGAATACTCGCGCTCCGCCTGCGCGAAGAAACTCTCCGCGGAGCCCACCCTGACCTTGGGCGAGCCTTCGAGGTCGGCGGTGCGGCTGGCGGCAGCCAGCATTTCCCGTGTAGGCCCTCCCCCGCCGTCGCCGTAGCCGAACGGGACGAGCGAGGTGTTCCCGCGCCCGTGGTCGCGGAAGTTCCGCTCGGCGTGCGCCAGTTCGCGTCCGCTCAGCTCGGCGTTGTAGGTGTCAACGGGCGGGAAGTGCGTGAACAGCCGGGTGCCGTCGATGCCCTCCCAGTTGAAGGTATGGTGCGGCATGCGGTTGACCTGGTTCCACGAGATCTTCTGCGTGAGGAACCAGCGGCTGCCCGCCGCCTTGACGATCTGCGGCAGGGCCGCGGAGTAGCCGAAGGAATCCGGGAGCCAGGCTTCGCGGCATTCGACGCCGAACTCGTCGAGGAAGAAGTTCTTGCCCTCAATGAACTGCCGGGCCATTGCCTCGCCGCCGGGCATGTTGGTGTCCGACTCGACCCACATGCCGCCCACCGGAACGAACTGCCCGGCCTTGACCTTCTCCCGGATCCGGCCGAAAAGCTCGGGGTAGAACTCCTTCATCCAGGCCAGCTGCTGGGCCGAGGAGCAGGAGAACACAAAGCCCGGATCCTCATCCATCAGCGCCACCACGTTGGAGAACGTCCGGGCACACTTGCGGATGGTTTCGCGCACCGGCCAGAGCCAGGCGGAATCGATGTGGGCGTGGCCCGTAGCCACCAGCTGGTGGGCGGAAGCGTAGGCGGGCCTGGACAGGACCTCGGCCAGGGTTGCCCGCCCGGCTGCGGCGGTGCCCGGGACGTCGTCGGGATCCATCTGGTCCATCATGCGCTCCAGCGCGCGGAGGATCTCATGGCGCCGCGGCTGCTCCGGAGGGAGTTCGTGCATCAGCCCGGCGAGGGTCCAGATATCCTGCTGGAGTTCCCAGACCGTCTGGTTGAGTTCGGCGATGGCGATCCTGCCCAGCCGGTACTGCGGCGCCGTGCCTGCCGTTTCCTTATCCCCGTAGGGAGTGGCGGCGAAGGTCCAGCCCTGCGCCATGTCCGGGTTGGCGGCCGCTTCAACATAGAAGTCAACGGACATGCCGCTGCCCAGGAGCTTCAGGGGAATGTACTGGTTGCGGGGCGAAATGGCTTTGATGATAGTGCCGTCCGGGCGCCAGGCGATTCCCTCGCACTGGAATCCGGGGGCTTCGTTGATGAAGCCAAGGTCCACCACGATTTCCACCGCGGTGTCCGGGCCGGTGCCCCAGGCCTCCGGGACGTCGCCCTGCAGGCGCAGCCACTTGGTGCCCCACGGCTGGCCCCAGGCAGCACCGTGTTCCTGCGGCGTGAAGTGATTCCGCAGGGCTTCCATCACTGACACAGACTCGCCGGGCGCATCCCAGCTGCTCAGGTTCAGCGGAACAGTGCGGGCGTAAACAGCGGGAATGATCCGCTCGCGGACAAACCGGTCCAGGCGGACTTCGGTGATCCGGCGGTCGTCATGCAATGTAAACCCTCTTAGGTGCTTGAACTGGAGTACTCGAATCCGGACCAAACGCGTCCAATCGATGGATAAAATCTACCGGCTAGTAGCACAATAGCCAAGCGTCACCGGAAATCTTCGCCGAAGGTGCTGGCGCCGTTTTATCCCGGCGCGTTCGCGCTTAACTCGGCCACGCCCTCCCCGGGAACCGGCTCAGGAGCATGCGTGGGAACCGGCTCGGGAACGTCCGTGGCGGGCAGCGTGATCCTGCCCTGTCCGGCGTAGATATTCAGGCTGGTGCCCCGACTGAATCCTGCCAGGGTCATGCCGCTGGCCTCCGCGAGCTCCACGGCCAGGCTCGACGGCGCACTCACCGCCGCCAGCACGGGAATGCCGGCCAACGCGGCTTTCTGGACTAGTTCAAACGAGGCCCGGCCCGAGACCTGCAGGACCAGCCCGGCCAGCGGAAGCAGCCGCTCCCGCAGGGCCCAGCCCACCACCTTGTCCACGGCGTTGTGGCGTCCCACATCCTCGCGGAGGCACAAGAGCTGCACGCCGCCGTCGTCCGTTATGCGGAAGAGGCCCGCGGCGTGCACTCCGCCGGTGACGTCAAAAACGTCCTGGGCTTCGCGGAGCCGGCCGGGCAGGGACGCCAAAACGTCGGCCGGTACGGTCATGGGATCCGCCGCCGGGCTGAAATGGGAGGACTTGCGCACTGCCTCGATCGAGTCCGTGCCGCAGATACCGCAGGAACTCGACGTGAAGACATTCCGACCCTTCGCCGGGAGTTCGACGTCGGGCCGCAGCTGGGCTTCCACCACGTTGAACGTCTGGACACCGTTTTCGTCCTCGCCGGCGCAGAAGCGCAGCGACACCAGCTGCTCGGGTGCCCAGATGATCCCCTCAGACACCAGGAAGCCGGCCACCAGGTCAAAGTCGTCCCCGGGCGTCCGCATGGTCACCGAGAATGACAGTGCACCGATCCGGATTTCCAGCGGCTCTTCGACGGCGAGGACGTCCTCGCGGTGGCGGACCGGGAACTCAAGGGCATTGGGCGAGCCATCCAAAACATACTTGTGCACCTTGCGGCGCTGCGTCACGCGCCCCATCAGCGAACCGCCAGACTGTCTTGAAGGGCCCCGTGGACGTTCCGGACCTGCCGGCTGGCGCTGTTCATAGGTCCATCATTGCACCACTGGCCGGGCTGTGGCGTACGTGGTACAGCAGCCCGGCGCCTACCCAAGCAGGGCACTCCAGTCCACCGGGCCGGCGGGCTTCGCAGCGTCCTTGCCGGCGGCCCGGGTGGCTGCCTTGGCGGCGGGCCGGCCCTTGGGCTTGCTCCCCGGCTTCTCGGGTGCGGGCACCGGCGGCCCCCACGGCAAGGCGAACGCCGGGACGGGTTCACCCAGCTGCACGCCATGCGGCGGAACAACCATCACCCCATGTGCCGACGCCAGCCCGCGCATCATCCCCGGCCCCGCGTGCTTGGCCGGTGAGGCCATCCCGTACAGCAGGCGGAAAGGCATCAGCCTGGTCCGGCCCGGCTCCGGTTCGAGTGTGGTGCCGCACGGGACCTCCTGCACCGGCGGCATGATGCCGTGGCCCAGCGCCGCCAGCAGCGGTTCGCCCACCGTGGACAGGGCCATCATTGCGGCCAGCGGGTTCCCGGGGAGCCCCAGGACAAAGCGCCCGTCGGGGAGCTCGGCCAGGACAGCAGGATGGCCGGGGCGCATGGCGATGCCGTCGATGACCAGCCGCCCGCCCAGTTCCGCCACGGCCCGGCGAAGGTGGTCGGTGTCCGAGCGGCCCGTACCGCCCGTGGTGATAACGACGTCGGCCGGCAGCGCGGAGGGGTCCGGCACCTCGGGTGGGAGGTCTGCCAGACCGTCCAGCCACTCAGCATAGGAGTCGCCGATCCGTTCCTGGCCGCCGTTAATACCGCCGAGCATTTCCACTACGGCCGGGAGCTGCGGCCCAAAGGTGTCCCGGACCTGTCCCGGAACCGGCAGCCCCCGGGACACAACTTCGGAGCCGGTCAGTAGTAGTTTGACGACGGGCTTTCCCTGGACGAGCAGGTCATCGTGCCCGGCAAGCGCCGCGACCGCCAGATGGGCCGGGTTCAGCGTTACACCGGCCTTGACCAGCACCTCCCCCGCCGCCGCTTCCTCGCCAGCCCTGCGGATATGCTGGCCGTTTCCGGGTTCGCCGGGGCGCGCAGTGCCGCCGGTCATCAGGAGCGGCAGGCCGTCGTCGTCCGTTCCAAGCACGGCACTTTCGCTACGCAGGACCGCTTTGGCGCCGGGCGGGATCAGTCCGCCGGTGACAATGGGGCTGCCCTGGTGGGGTGCCAGCCGCTGGCCGGCTTCCGCCACGATCCACGGACCGCTGCCGTTGACGGCCCATCCGTCCATCGCAGACGACGCGTAGTGCGGCATGTCGTGCAACGCGGTGATGTCTTCGGCCAGGACCCTGCCCAAGGCTTGGCTCAGCGGAACCCGGCCCGGCGGAATCGGCGTGGCGATGTCAAAGGCGGCTTTGCGAGCCTCGTCCCAGGTGTGGGCAAGGTGCTTTGCCGGGGCTGTTTCCTGCTCGGGGTTTTCGGATACGTCGCCGGCGGCGGCGGTCACTGAACGGGAGTCATTCGACGGGCGTCCCGGCGGATTCGGCGTCATAGTCAGCAGCCAGGGTGCGGGCACGGTCCATGGCAGCGGTCATGGCGGCGGCGTTGGTGGCCTGCCCTGCTCCGGCAGCCAGGCCGGCGGCGAAGCCGGCAATAAAGGTGGTGAGCGGGGCGGCGGGGCGGACCACGGAGTGGGCTGCCACGCCGGCCAGCGACAGGATGGTGTTGACGTCGATCTGGACGTCCTCCAGTTCATACGCCTGGAGCAAGGACCTGCACCATTCTTCCAGCGTCTCTTCCTGGCTCTTCACGCTCTGCCTCCCAAATCGTCTGCGGCAGTGTTGCCCCGGAGCCCGGTTACGGGATCCGGACCGGCCACTCCAAGTGCGGCGGCATCGTCCCAGGTGTCCACGTCTGCCGTGGAGCCGGCCGGAACGGCGACAAGCTGCACGTCCAGACTAGCAAGGAGTGCCCTCACCGAACCGTTGATTAAGCGTCCTGCGCTTTCCAGTTCCGCCACGGAACGTTGTAGCGCAGCCGTGCTATAAAAACCGACCAACGGCTGACGGAGGCCATCCTCCGAGACGGCCACCACGCCGTGCGGCCCCAAGCCCGCGGGCGCTCCGGCGGCGGGTCCTCGCGCACGCAAAGTAGCCTTCAGCGCCGCCACCGCCTGCCCCACGTTGGGCATGTCGCAGGCCAGCACCAGCGTCAGCCCGGGGCGTCTGCCGCCCGCAGCGGCCAGGGCCGCGAGCCCGGCCGCAATGGCGGCCGCGGGTCCGCTAAAGGGGGGTTCTTCACGGCAACGGAGAAATCCGGCAGGGATTTCGCCGGCCGGCCCGTCCCCGGTGTCCGGACCAACCACGACGGCGGCCCGGGCTCCCCTCGCAGCGGCGGCGGAGCGGCGCAACAGGGAGTCGCCGTCGTACGTCAGACTCTGCTTGGGCACGCCACCGAGCCGCGACGAACGGCCGCCGGCGAGGATGACGGCATCGAAGTCGAGAGGGTCAGCGTCCACCCTCCCAGCTTAACCGCGCGGGCTGGAATACTGCGCGGGGCTGGAACTACCGTGGGGACCGGAACAGGGCGGCCCGCTCAGGCGGCCCGTTCAGGCAGCAGGAACGGATCCCAGGCCGGAGTAGGCTTCTCAAGTTCCTTGATCTGCCAGATGGTGCCATGCGGCGGTTCCGGATCAAACCTCAGCTTCCAGCCCATTTCGGCCGGCGTGTGGTCACCCTTGGTGTTGTTGCACCGTAGGCACGCGGCCACCAGGTTCTCCCAGGAGTCGGCGCCGCCACGTGATTTGGGCTGCACATGGTCGATGGTGTGCGCACCTTTGCCGCAATACGCGCACCGGTGGCCGTCCCGCCGCAGGACTCCGCGGCGGGAGACTGCGCTGCTCTGGTTGTATCTGGGGCGGATGTAGCGGTTCAGGAGAATCACGGACGGTCGGCCCAGTATCTCCTGCGGTCCCACCACAGGATCATCACCCTCGGCAATGACACTGGCCTTGCCCGTGAGCACAAGCACCAGCGCCCGGCGGAAGGTGACTACCGCCAGCGGTTCATATCCAGCATTCAGAACGAGAGTGCGCATGCACGTACCTCTTTGTGGCCGCACCCGTCAGGGGCACGAGGGCCGGCTGCCCCCGGCATGTCCGGGCTATGGATCGACACCACAAGAGTAAACAAAGAATCCCGGGATCAGCTAATCGCCGAAGCGGCCGCCGTCACGTGTCGGATTCGTGCACCTCACCGGATCAGGGCAGCAGGCAGCAGACAGCAAAGGACCCCCGCCGTGTGGCGAGGGTCCTTCGAAGGCTGAATCAGCTGCTAGGACACGCGGATGAAGACCGGTCCCGAGCCAACGTTGGCGCTGAAGACAACGGTCTGGTTGCCGTTGTAGCCGCCGTGCACTGCCTGGCCATTGCCGGCGTATACGGCAATGTGGGCCATGCCCGCGCCGCCGTCGGCGTAATAGATCAGGTCGCCGGGCTGGGCCTCGGCGGCGCTGACGGTCTGACCCAGGGACAGGTACCCTGCGGGCCAGCCGTGGTAGTTGATGCCCACGGCGGCCAGGGCGTTGGTCACCAGCATGGTGCAGTCCTGGCTGACGCCGAGCTGTGCATAGGCTGCAGACAGGATGGCCTGGCCCTTGCCGCTGGCGGAGACCGGCGCCTTCGGAGCGGCCGACGCTACCGTGAGGGTGGCCGCGGCCTTGGCCGGAGCCGGAGCTTCAACAACAGGCGCGGGAGCCTCAACGGGAGCCGGCGTGGTGGTCACTGCGGGCTTCTCGTAGGAGATGGCAATGGTGGAAGCAGCCGAAATGATGGCCGGGGCGGAAACCTCAGCCTCAAGGTTCGAAGCGGACGCAGCTTCACGCTGGACGCCGGTGTCAGCCGCGTTCGCAGCGATACCACTGGTCAGGACAAGGCCGGAAGCAGCAGCGATAACCGCAGCCTGACGGCCCATGCCGCCGGCGTTGTCGCCGACAGCCTTGGCAATGACAGCCAGCGAGTTGGTCTTGGCGACCTCGGCGCGGTGCCGTGCAACAGTTGCACGTGTAGTCATTAATTTTCTCTCTTTCGTTTTCCTCAGGACCGCGTGGGCAGCCTGAGGGCTTTGGACGCGCCGGCATCTTGGGGGTACGCCGGCACGCCCCGAACGGGGATCTAGCGAAAAGGTTCCAGCGAAGAACGGCTCCGGCAGCACGGGGCTGCGGGAACTACTGGGTTGCAGGAACTACGGGGCCAGCGTGAAGAAGGATCCGCCGCCCGTGGATGCCACCGAGTGGAGCAGCGTGCCCTGTGACGGGTTCAGTGCGCTGATCATCATGCCGTTGCCGACGTAAATGCCAACGTGGGCGCCGCCATTCTGCATGACCAGGTCACCGGGGGCCGGTGTGGCGGTGGGCCGCATGGCCGTCCAGGCATTGGTGCGGGGAATGCTGATGCCGGCCTGGGCGTAGACCCACTGCGTGAAGCCGGAGCAGTCCCAGCCGTTGGGAGTGGTGCCGCCCCAGAGGTAGGGGTGTCCGATACCGGTGTAGGCAAGTGCTGCCAGACCCGAAGCGGCAGCGGAGGAGACAGTGTCAGCGAGCTTGGAGGCCGCGGCCTCGGTTGCGGCAGCACCCTGAGCCCCGGTTTCGGAGGCCGTGGACTGCGCACGGACCCTCTCAACCTTCGGCGCCGGCGTCGTCTTGATGACGGGGCGTTCGAAGGAAACGGTAGCCGTGGGCGCGGCAGTTACGGCAAGTGCCGTCTGCGCGGAACCGGACTCGGTAGAGGCGGAAACGCCGGCGGTGGAATCCGCAGCGTTGGCCGGAAGCCCCATGCTCAGGATCAGACCTGATGCAGCTGCGATAACAGCAGCCTGGCGACCTACGGTCCCGGCATTGGCACTGACGGCCTTGGACACGGAGCCCAAGGGGTTAGTGCGAACCGGTTGTGCGCGGTGACGCGCAGAAGTATGGCGTGAAGACACGAAGGTAGCCTCTCCCAATGCCTGCGAGGTGAGCTGTCGGATTCGGATGGGAGTCACCCGGCCGCGCTGCTTCACAGTGGAAGCTTTGCGACTTAACCCCAAGGCCTTCAGAATCGAAGACCAAAATTGGTTCCCCCGCCCCTGCCAGACGATGTCATGCGAACGGACCTTGAGCGGTGGCAGAGCTAGGCAATCCACTCAAGAACGTCAACTTCGGAAAAGTTGACGCGCTTTAGACGTTACAGGAGTTCCGAGCCAATGTCACATTCAGGTCACGGCACGTCGCCGCGATTCGAGAGTTGGCCATCATTTGGGTCAGAGCCAGCCGGTGGGGTCAACGACTTCGCCATTGACCTGGACCTCGAAGTGGAGGTGGCAGCCCGTGGACGCGCCCGTGGTGCCGCTGAGGGCAACAACGTCGCCGCGGCTGACTGTCTGGCCTACCCTGACGCTGGCGGAGGAGAGGTGGTTGTAAGTGGTTTCAAGGCCATTGCCGTGATCCACCACCACGCGGTTGCCGCCGCCGTACTGGTGCCAGCCAACGAAGGTGACGGTACCGCTGGCAGCGGCCAGGACAGAGGTTCCGCACTGTGCCACGAAGTCCTGGCCACGGTGGAAGTCGCCGGAGCCGCCGGTAATCGGGCTGACTCGGAATCCGAAGGGTGAGGCCGTAGCCAGCTGGGCGAGCGGCGAGCCGAGGCTTCCGGCAGAGGCGGCGCGGGTAATGGATCCCGCGGACTGGGCACTCAGGAGCTGCTTCAGTTTGCCGTCGGGATCACCCTGGGTCACCACGGACGAGCGGCTGAAATCAATTTGGGCGGCGGCTTCGGCGGTCACTTCGGGCTGCGGAGCAGCGGAAACGGCCGACGCAGCCTGGCCGGGTGCCGGAGTGGCCATCACGGGGCCGGTCACAGGAACCGTCACGGTGAGAGCCAGGCCTGTTGCTGCCAAGGCGATGCCGGCCTTCTGGCCGAGGCCACTGGCGGCGGCGAAATCCGTCATCTGCCGGAAGGGTCCCCGGCGGCGGCGGGCTTCCCGCTGTGGGTCGCGGGGCCTCTCCGCGCTGAAATCCTCGGCCACTCTGGGCGCCGAAGCGGGACCCACCGCGCGACGGCGGCCCCTGGAGTATTGCGTGGTCAAGAATGTTCCTCTCTGGGTAGCCTGCGAAGTTAGCTGTCGGATTCGGGTCAGAGAGTTCAAAGACCCGGTCCGCCGTGACAAGCACTTGGCGCAGAGATATCCCGTGAGGATCCTTCGCTGGAAGAGGCTTGCTGCTGACGGACTTAACCCCAAGGCAGTCTTACGACTGCCGGTTGTGGTTCCCCCGCCTCTGCCAGTTGGTGACTGATGCACCTGATCCGCTGGCAGAGCTCGGCTCCGGATCAGGTAACGCTTTTGTATCGACGCTGAGTTTCAACTATAGGTGATTAACTTGGACAGTAACAATTCCGTTATCTTTGCGGAACCTTGCCTCGCTGCGCTATGGCGCGGCCCCACGCGCGGCCCCACGCGGCGGACCGCCTTCCCGTCAGCTGACGGAAACGAAGACGTGGGATGCCACTTCCGGGGGCAACTCGAGCGCCCCTTCGATTCCCGGCACGCGCACGGAAATGTACTCCCCTACGCGCTCCAGGGACACCGTGGCACCAGGCCTGATCCCGCCTTCATCCAGCTGGACCAGCAGCTCAGGTTCCACCTGGATGGGCTCGGCCAGCCGGCTGACTGTCACGTTCGACGCCGGCCCGTAGCCCTGCATCGCATCAAGGAGATTAATCACACCGGCGTCAGGGAGCGCGGGCGCCGGTCCGCCCAGGGCAGCCAGCCCGGGGATGGGGTTGCCGTAAGGAGACTCCGTGGGGTGGTTGAGCAATTCGTAGATGCGCTGCTCTACGCGCTCGCTCATCACATGCTCCCAGCGGCACGCTTCATCGTGGACATAGGCCCAGTCCAGGCCGATCACATCCGCCAGGAGCCGTTCCGCGAGCCTGTGCTTGCGCATCACTTCCGTGGCGCGTTTCCGCCCGGCTTCCGTGAGCTCCAGGTGGCGGTCTCCGGAGACCACGACCAGTCCGTCGCGTTCCATCCGTCCGATGGTTTGGGACACCGTGGGTCCGGAATGGCGCAGCCTTTCGGCGATGCGTGCGCGAAGAGCAACGATGTTCTCTTCTTCAAGCTCCAAAATGGTCCGAAGATACATCTCCGTAGTATCGATCAGATCCGTCATCCAGCTCAGCTCCTCGAGCGCAGTACCTTGCGTTGTCCCACCGTATCGCGTCCCGCTCAGCGGCGAGGTCCGCTAAAAAGCTTAGCCTATTTTGAATTTGTCTGGATAATGCCGGGCGGGGACAAACGGTCTCAGTGGCCGGACTATGACGGCGCCGGTTCCCGCCGAATCGAGGGTTCAGGCAGAATAAGGGAGGTCCTTATGCAGTCACCGCCGACTACCGGCCACCCCACCGTCCGGACGTGAGCCACGTCCATGCCGAAATTGGAGCCCCCGTGAGCGAAACCAGCATCACTATTCCTGCCGACCTCCTGCCAAAGGATGGACGGTTCGGCGCAGGACCCTCCAAGGTCAGGCCGGAGCAGCTCGAAGCGCTCTCAGCGGCGTCCAAGACCATCCTGGGCACGTCCCACCGCCAGGCACCGGTCAAGAACCTCGTGGGCTCCGTCCGTGAAGGCCTCAGCCAGTTCTTCCGTGCCCCTGAAGGCTACGAAGTGGTCCTCGGAGTGGGCGGTTCCACGGCGTTCTGGGATGTTGCAAGCTTCGGCCTCGTGGAAAAGAAGGCCCAGCACCTGTCCTTCGGCGAGTTCGGCTCCAAGTTCGCCTCAGCCACCAACAAGGCTCCGTTCCTGGACGCCTCCTCCATCATCAAGTCCGAGCCCGGCACCCGCCCGGTATCGGCCGCCGAGGCTGGCGTGGATGTCTACGCCTGGCCGCAGAACGAAACCTCCACGGGTGTCGCGGCTCCGGTCAAGCGCGTCGCGGGCGCCGACGCCGGTTCCCTGGTCCTGGTGGACGCCACCTCCGCAGCCGGCGGCCTGCACGTGGACGTCTCCGAGGCCGATGTCTACTACTTCGCCCCGCAGAAGAACTTCGCCTCCGACGGCGGCCTGTGGCTGGGTCTCTTCTCCCCCGCCGCGCTGGAACGCGCCGCCCGGGTCAAGGCCAGTGGTCGCTGGATCCCCGATTTCCTGGACCTCCAGACCGCCATCGACAACTCCAAGCTGAACCAGACGTACAACACGCCGTCACTCTCCACCCTGGTGACCCTCGACGCGCAGGTGCAGTGGCTGAACGCCAACGGCGGCCTGGACTTCGCGTCCGCCCGCACCGCTGACTCCGCCGGCCGGATCTACTCCTGGGCCGAGGCCTCCGAGTACGCCACCCCGTTCGTGGCCAAGGCGGAGGACCGTTCCAACGTCATCGCCACCATCGACTTCGACGACTCGATCGACGCCGCCGCGATCGCCAAGGTGCTCCGCGCGAACGGGATCGTGGACACCGAGCCGTACCGCAAGCTGGGCCGCAACCAGCTCCGGATCGCCACGTTTGTTGCCATCGAGCCGGCTGACGTCTCCGCGCTGCTGGCAAGCATCGACTACGTGGTGGGCGAGCTGCGCAAGTAGCTCCCCCACGCGCGAACGGACACTTGGGGCCCACGGAACCGGGGCCCCAAGTGTCCGTTCGCGCTGTGTTGTGGTGAGGCCAGTTGTCAGCGTCCGACGGCGTCGTCCCCCGGTTGTTGGACGCCCAGGTGGGAGACGACGCCGAAGTAGCGCAGGCCGCGGGCGCGCCGGTTGAAGGTGAGCCGGAGCCGCTGAGCGCGGATGATCCAGATCATTCCGATCACGGCGGCGATGATCCCGGAGGCGGCCGCAACGGAAAGCGACCACCGGGGGCCGGCGACGTTGGCCACCCATCCCACCAACGGGGCGCCGATGGGTGTGCCGCCCATAAAGATGGCCATGTACAGGGCCATGACCCTGCCCCGCATGACGGGATCGGTGGTGGTCTGGATGTAGCCGTTGGCACTGGTCATCATGGTGATTGCGAACAGGCCCACCGGCACCAGCGCCACGCCGAACCAGAAGTAGTCCGGGGCAAGCGCGGCCAGTCCCGAGGTCACCCCAAAGGCAGCCGCCGCGCCGAAGATCATCCGCAAGCGGGGCTTGCGGCGGCCGGCGGAGAGCAGCGCGCCTGCCACGGAACCGATGGCCATGATGGAATTCATGAGCCCGAACGCGCTGGCGTCCAGCCCGAATTCCGTGCCCACCATGGCGGCGATGAACAGCACGAAGTTAAGGCCGAGTGTTCCCACGATGAACACGGCCACCAGGACCACCACAATGTCCGGCCGGAACCGCACATAGCGCAGCCCTTCCCGGATCCGGCCCTTGCCCGGAGCCGCCCGGGGAAGCTGGCGCAGTGACGCGGCGGGGATCTTCCACAGGCTCAGGAGCATGGCCAGGAACGTGAACGTGTTGATCAGGAACACCCAGCCGGGACCCACCGCCACGGTGAGGACGCCGGCCACGGCGGGCCCGATCATCCGGGCGACATTGAACGAGGCGCTGTTCAGGGCCACGGCGTTGGGCAGGTAGTCGTCCCGCACCAGTTCAGAAACAAAGGTCTGCCGCACCGGGGCATCGAGGGCGGAGACCATGCCCAGCAGCAGGGCGAAGCCGTAGACGTGCCACAGCTGGCCGGCGCCGAGCACCACGAGGATGCCCAGGCCGGTGCTCAGGAGGGCCATCATTGACTGGGTGATGATGAGCAGCTGCCGGCGGCTGTACCGGTCCGCCACGAGGCCGGCGACCGGCGCCAGGAAAAGCTGCGGCCCCAGCTGCAGCGCCATGGTGATACCCATGGCCCCGGCGTCGTGATCGGTGAGGTGGTCAAACACCAGCCAGTCCTGGGCCGTCCGCTGCATCCAGGTTCCGATGTTGGAAACCAGCGCGCCGAGGAACCAGATCCGGTAGTTGAGGATGTGCAGGGATTTGAAGGTGGACATCAGTGCCGGCCTTCTTGGTTCTCAACCCTGCGCATTGGCAACTGCTTAGTCAGCCTCGCCGGCGGGGTCGTCGTCTTCGGAGTCTTCGGATTCTTCGTCCCGGTCCTCGGACGCGGGGGTGTCAGCCTCGGCCTGCGATGCGGCCGGCTCCGCAGCGGAAGCCTCAGCAGCGCGCGGCTCCTCTTCCTCTGCCGCCTGTGCGTCCTCGGGGCGGACGCGCTCTGCCCACGGCACCCACTCCGGGGAGAGGATGGAGTCCTCCGACGGCAGGAGGCCAAGCTCGCTGACCGTGACCACCTTGGAGCGGGAGTTCCTGGTCAGGATCGCGTACCACTGCCAGCCGTGGTAGCCGGCCATTCTTGATTCGAAGAGGTGGGTGACCAGGCGGTCGCCCTCACTTTTGGCAGCCAGGTGCGCACCGATGTCCGACGCCGCCGCGATGCCTTCGATGGCGGTTCGCGCCTCGCCAACGGCAGCGGCGAGGAAGGCATCCGGCTTTCCGGTACGCCACACGGGCACGCTTGCGCGGCGCTTGGCCTCGGCTTTGGCGCCTACTTTCTCCGCTGTTGTGGTGTCCGGCTGTTCAGCTTCCGCGTTCATGGCCAAGACCTAAACGTCCAGCTCGTCGGCAACCTTGCGCAGGGCAGCCGCGATGGCCTTGCCCTTGTTGCCTTCCGGGTACTTGCCCGCGGACAGGGTTCCGGAGAGGTTGTCCAGCACGCTGACCAGGTCCTGGACCAACGGCGCGAGGTCCCGGGCGCTGGGCCGCTTGGCCTTGGCGATGGACGGCGTCTTGTCCAGGACGCGCAGGCCCAGGGCCTGTGCACCCTTGCGGCCGTCGGCAACGCCGAACTCAACCCGGGTGCCGGCCTTCAGCTCCGTGATGCCTTCGGGCAGCGATGATTTGGGCAGGAAGACTTCCTGGCCGTCCTCGCCTGCGAGGAATCCGAAACCTTTTTCCTTGTCATACCACTTGACCTTGCCGGTAGGCACGTAATCAACCTTCTTCGTTCTGACGTCTTCTGACACGGCCGGCAGTCACCGCATCCGCACTGATGTGCGGGTTCAGGGTATGACAGCGACGGACCGTGTTGGTCTGTCCCTCAAGGTTATCCTGCCGGCGGCCGGAATCCTGCTTTCACGCACCCTTCGTCCTGCCGCCTGCCTGCGGCTGTGTGCCCGCCGCTCACGGCCGCCTGTGGCGCCACCACCGGCCGCCCGGCTGTTAGCGTTGCCTGCATGACACCCTCGCGATACCGGCGCCCACTGATGATCTGCGCAGCGGTTGTTGCCATGCTTTCCCTCGTGGCGGTGGGAGCCGTCATGGCACTGGCCTTCGCAGGCTCCGCTGCTCCGGCCTGGGTCACCGCCACAGCCTTGTACGGGTTGCCGGTTGCGTTCCTGCTGATGCTCTTCCTTGTCCTGGATAGCGTGGCGGGCCGGCGCCGGGCAGGAAAGTCCGGCGGGCGGTAACGTTGGACTGATGTCCCTTATTCGCGCACTCAGCAAAGAACTGGAAGCACGCAGCGATGACTCGTTGCGGGCGCTCTTTGCAGCGCGGCCGGACCTTATGTCCCCCGCCGTTCCTGACTTTTCCGCCCTGGCCGCGCGGGCAAGTGCGCGGGTCAGCGTCCAGCGCGCGCTCGAGCGGCTTAACAGGCCACAGATGCAGGTGCTGGAAACGCTGCATCTCTGTACCAACACGGACACCGAACACAGCGCCTCGGCGGCGGGCGTCCGGAAACTCATTGCAGGGTCCACGGTAGCGGCGCTGGAACGCATCCTGGCCTCGCTCCAGGAACTGGCTTTGGTGCACCGGGCAGAGCCGCCGCATGGAACGGCGGTTTCTGGCCACCGCCAGCGCTACTACCTGCCGGTGGGAAGCCTCAAGGACGTGGTGGGAATCTATCCTGCGGGGCTGGGGCGCAGCTACACCGAGCTGGTCAGGCTCCAGCCCGCGTTTGCCCAGCGGGCAGTCCAGCTCGTTGCCGAGCTGCACCGCAGCGGCGTCTCCATCCAGAACGCCACCACCCCCATGGAGGCAGCCCTCGCGCTGCAGCATTGGACATCCTCGCCCGAGGCACTCGGCGAGGCTTTGGCCGGAGCCCCGGAACGCACGACGGCGTTGCTCGCCAAATTCCGCAACTGGGCCATGGGTGCCGTACCCCAGGCGCAACGGAAAGCGTCGGTCTCGAACCAGGGCGCCGACGTCGGGCCCGTTGACTGGCTCCTGGCCCGGGGCCTGCTGGTCCCCCTGGACGCCGCGCACGTGGAATTGCCGCATAGCGTGGGATTGTCGCTGCGTGGCGGCGCCATCATCAATGACTTCTGCCTGTCCCCGCCGGTTCCGGAGCTGGGCAGCACCACCGCTGCGCTTCGCCGGAACGCGGCGCTGGGCGCCATCGCCGAAACCCTCCGGCTGGTGGGTGACCTCCTCCACGCCGTCCGCGAACAGCCGCTGGCCACGCTGCGCAGCGGCGGCGTAGGTGTCCGGGAAATGAAGCGGCTGGCCGAGACGCTTCGCATCGACCAGCACCGGGCGGGCCTGCTGCTGGAGGTCAGCGCGCTCGCCGGCCTGTTGCGCCTTGATGTGGACTCGTCCTCGTGGGTGCAGCCCCCGCAGCTGGAGTGGCTGGCCCTCCCCCGCCAGGAGCAGTGGCTGTGGCTGGTCAATGCCTGGCTCGCGAGCGAGCGTGTGCCGTCACTGGTGGGTCAGCCCGCTAACGGCCCCGGCGGCGCTCCCGCCGCGCACCGTGCCCTGGCCGGGAACACCGTTAACGCCCTTTCGGCAGAGGCGCAGCGGCCGGACGCCCCGGTGGTCAGGAAGCGGATCCTGGAAATCCTGGAGGAACTCACCCAGGAGGCTGCCGCTGCGGACGGCACGGCACCGGTCCTGGATGCTGCGGCCGTCCTCCAGCGGGCTGAATGGACGCAGCCGCGGATGGCCCGCCGGTTCAGTTCCCTGATCAGGGGTGTGCTGGCGGAAGCGGAGCTGCTCGGACTGATCGGCTCCGGTGCGTTGAGCCAGCTGGGCAGCGCCATTGCCGAAGACAACCCGGACGAAGCCTTGGGCATCCTGGGCGAGCATCTGCCTGCGGCACTGAACCACGTCCTGCTTCAGGCGGACCTGACCGCAGTTGCCCCGGGCTACCTGGCTCCGGAGCTGGCCGAAAGGCTACTGGTGATGGCCGACGCCGAGGGGCACGGGCCCGCCACTATCTACCGGTTCTCCGCCAACTCGGTCCGGCGGGCGCTGGATGCCGGGCATGACGCCTCGAGCCTGCTGGAGTTCCTGCGTGAGCATTCGGCCACGGCCGTGCCCCAGCCCCTGGAATACCTGGTGGAGGACACCGCGTCCCGGCACGGCCGGCTCCGGGTGGGAATGGCCGCCAGCTTTATTCAAAGCGATGATGAGGCAACGGTGCTGGAACTGGCGGCGGAGTCCAAAGCGGCCGGCCTGGGGCTGGCCCGCATTGCGCCGACGGTACTGATCTCCACCGCTCCGCCGCGGGAAACAGCCCAGGTCCTGCGCGGACTGGGCCTCTCGCCGTCGGTGGACCAGGCCGAGCCCGGAGTGGTCCGGCTCCGCCGCACTAACCATGTTCACGGCAGCGCCCGCCCCGTCTACACGGCGCCGCGGACCGCACCCGCCGAGGACGACGTCGCCGCGCAGCTGGCCGTCCTGCGGAACAGGCGGGCTGAAGCCTCCGGAAACCACGCAGGCCCCGTGGCTGGCTCCGGCGAAGCTGCGACCCAGCTTGGGCTGGAGACGCTGCAACGGGCTATCCGGCTCAAGCAGCGCGTGAGCATGAACGTGGTGGACAGCCAGGGGAATTCCTGCCTGGAGACAGTTGTTCCCCTCTCCGTAAACGGCGGACGCGTCAGAGTCTTTGATCCTGCCAAGGAAACCGAACGAGTGCTCTCCATCCACCGCATTATCGACATTGAGGCCGCAGAAGAACTGCGCCAGTGAAGGACTGCCCCGCGTGAACGACGGCCCGCTGATCGTCCAAAGTGACAAAACCATCCTGCTCGAAGTGGACCACGAACTGGCCACCGAGGCGCGCCACGCCATCGCCCCCTTCGCCGAACTGGAACGCGCCCCCGAGCACATGCACAGCTACCGCCTGACGCCCCTGGGCCTGTGGAACGCACGCGCCGCCGGACTGGACGCGGAGAAGGTCCTGGACACGCTGCTCAAATACTCGCGGTTCCCCGTGCCGCATTCGCTGCTGATCGACGTCGAAGAGACCATGTCGCGCTACGGGCGGCTGCGGCTGGAGAAGGACCCCCAGCACGGCCTGGTGATGCGCACGGACGACTACCCCGTGTTGGAGGAGGTCATCCGGGCCAAAAAGATCCAGCCCCTGCTGGGGCCGCGGATCGACGGCGAAACCATTGTGGTCCATTCCTCCCAGCGGGGCCAGCTCAAGCAGCTGCTCCTGAAAATCGGGTGGCCGGCGGAGGACCTGGCCGGCTACGTGGACGGCACACCGCACCTGATCGCCCTGAACGAGAACGGCTGGAAGCTCCGCCCGTACCAGCAGCTCGCCACCGAGAATTTCTGGGCGGGCGGCAGCGGCGTGGTGGTGCTGCCCTGCGGGGCCGGGAAGACGCTGGTGGGTGCCGCGGCCATGGCCACGAGCTCCACCACAACCCTCATCCTGGTCACCAACACGGTGGCAGCCCGGCAGTGGAAGGACGAGCTGCTCAAGCGGACGTCCCTGACGGAGGACGAAATCGGCGAGTACTCGGGCGCCATCAAAGAGGTCCGCCCGGTCACCATCGCCACGTACCAGGTCCTCACCACCAAACGCGGCGGCCTGTACGCGCACCTGGAGCTACTGGATGGCCACGACTGGGGCCTGATCATCTATGACGAAGTGCACCTCCTGCCGGCGCCGATCTTCCGGATGACGGCGGACCTGCAGGCCCGCCGCCGGCTGGGCCTCACCGCCACCCTGGTCCGCGAGGACGGCCGCGAAGGCGAAGTCTTCAGCCTGATCGGGCCCAAACGGTACGACGCGCCCTGGAAGGACATCGAAGCCCAGGGCTACATCGCCCCCGCGGACTGTGTGGAGGTCCGCATTGACCTGCCCCGGGACGAACGCGTGGCCTATGCCATGGCCGAGGACGCGGACAAGTACCGGCTGTGCGCCACCTCCGAGTCCAAGACCCTCATCGTGGAACAGCTGGTGGCCCGGCACCAGGGCGAGCAGCTGCTGGTGATCGGGCAATACATTGACCAGCTGGACGAGATCGGCGAGCGCCTGCAGGCCCCGGTCATCAAGGGCGATACGTCCGTCAAGGAACGGCAGAAGCTCTTCGATGCATTCCGGGCCGGCGACGTGAACACGTTGGTGGTTTCCAAGGTGGCCAACTTCTCCATCGACCTGCCCGAGGCCTCGGTGGCCATCCAGGTCTCCGGTTCCTTTGGGTCGCGGCAGGAGGAAGCCCAGCGGCTGGGCCGGTTGCTCCGCCCCAAGAAGGACGGCCGGGCGGCCCGCTTCTACTCTCTGGTGGCCCGCGACACCCTGGACCAGGATTTCGCGGCCAAGCGGCAGCGCTTCCTGGCAGAGCAGGGCTATGCCTACCGGATCATGGACGCCAAGGATGTCGGCGCCGCCTAACGGCCACCCGGTGTTCGTGTCCGGCGATGGGGATGGCCCTGCCACGGCAGGCTCCCCATGGAACACCCACCATCCATCCAGAAAACTCACAGTTTCTGGGAGCATGATGGGAGCATGAAGAAGACCGGCCCAGAAGCCAAGCTGCTAGTTGTTGATGACGAACCCAACATCCGCGAGCTGCTGTCCACCTCGCTCCGCTTCGCAGGCTTCGAGGTGGTCTCTGCCGCCAACGGCCGTGACGCGCTGGCCGCCGCCGAGCTCCACGCGCCCGATCTGGCGGTGCTGGACGTGATGCTCCCGGACATGGATGGCTTCACCGTCACCCGCAAGCTGCGGGCTTCGGGGAAGCACTTTCCGGTCCTGTTCCTCACGGCGAAGGACGACACGGAGGACAAGGTCACCGGCCTCACAGTAGGCGGGGATGACTACGTCACCAAGCCGTTCAGCCTGGACGAGGTAGTGGCCCGCATCCGTGCCGTCCTGCGCCGCACGCAGCCCCTGCTCGACGACGACGACGCCGTGATCCGGGTGGACGACCTGGAGCTCGACGACGACGCCCACGAAGTGCGCCGCGGCGGCACCGTGATCGAACTGTCCCCCACGGAATTCAAGCTCCTCCGGTACCTCATGCTGAACCCCAACCGGGTGCTGTCGAAATCCCAGATCCTGGACCACGTCTGGGAGTACAACTTCAACGGCGACGCCTCGATCGTGGAGTCCTACATCTCGTACCTCCGGCGCAAGGTGGACATTGATCCGGACGCACCGGCACTGATCCAGACCAAACGCGGAGTCGGTTACGTGCTCCGGACGGCAGAGAAGCGCTGACCTTGCTGCAGCGGTGGAAATCGGCCTCGCTGAGGTCCCAGCTGGTGGCCATGATTATGGCACTGCTGATTGTTGCGCTGACCTCAACCGGCGCCGGCACCCTCACGCTGCTGCACAGCTACCTCCAGGCGCAGGTGGATGACAAGCTGTACGCCGCCGTCGACCTCGCCAGCAAGCAGCGCTCGTTCACCCAGCTGCAGGCACCCACCAACCCGATGGTCCCCACTGACTACTCGCTGATCCTTTACACCCCTGGTGAGGACCCCCAGCTGTTGGGCGGCGATCCGGATGACCACCCCGACATCGCCACCATCTCCGTTGAGGACGCCCAGAACCGGGGCACCCGCCCGTACCAGGTCAGGGGCACCGACGGCCAGAACTGGCGGGTGGTCGCGGTGACCGTGCTCTATATCGGCCGTCCCGCCGTCGTTGTCATCGGCTTGCCGCTGCAAAGCGTGGATGATGTCCTCAAGCACGCCACCCTGGTGGTCACCGGCGTCGGCCTGCTCACCCTGCTGCTGGCCTCCCTGATCGCCAGCTGGACCGTGTCCCGGTCATTCCGTCCGCTGGCCAAGGTGGAAAAGACCGCAGCCGCCATCGCCGCGGGCGACCTTTCCAGACGTGTGGACGTTGAAAATCCCGGCACTGAAGTGGGGCGGCTCGGGAGCTCGCTGAACGCCATGCTGGCGCATATCGAGACGGCCTTCGCCGCCCGGACAGCCTCGGAAGGCAGAATGCGCCGGTTCGCGGCCGACGCCTCCCACGAGCTGCGAACCCCGCTCGTGACCATCCGGGGTTTCTCCGAGCTCTACCGCCATGGCGCGCTGGCCACCGACGAGGACGTGGCCACGGCCATGGGGCGGATCGAAAGCGAAGCCAAACGGATGGGCTCTATGGTGGAGGACCTTCTCCTGCTGGCGCGCCTGGACGAACAGCGCCCGCTCCAGGAAAAGCCCGTGGACCTGCAGCTGATTGCCCACGATGCGGTGGTGGACACGCAGGCAAGCGACCGCTCGCGCCCCATCTCCCTGACCGGTCTTGGTGACGATCCGGCCGCCCCCGCGCCGGTGCTCGGTGACGAAGCAAAACTGCGGCAGGTGGTGGGGAACCTCGTGGGGAACGCCCTGCGCTACACCCCGGACGGCAGCCCGATCGAACTAGCCGTCGGGGTCCGGACCTCCGACGGCGGGCAGCCGCTCGCGGTGATTGAGGTCCGGGACCACGGCCCTGGCATCTCAGAAGAGGACGCGTCCAAGGTGTTCGAGCGTTTCTACCGCGCGGACACGTCCCGGACGCGTGAGACCGGCGGCAGCGGCCTGGGGCTCGCGATTGTCGCGGCCATCGTGGGATCGCACGGCGGGTCCGTCAGGGTGGAAAAGACCGACGGCGGCGGGGCCACGCTGGTGGTCAGCCTGCCGGTCCGGGACGACGCCACCGACGAGGCTCACTCCGGCGATGACCACGCGGGCGAAGCCCACCCGGGCGCAACGGCCACGCAGGATGGCGATCCTGTGGACGGAGGCCACGGAGATGGCAAGGTTATCCACATATAGCCATGGAGCGTGGCGTGCGGGCAGTGCCCGTCCGTAGGCTCGCTGTAGTGACCCGGAGCAGCCGGGCGGGCAGCAGATGCTGTCCCACTACTTCGAGAGGCAGCAAGCCATGAGCATCATTTCCGTCGACACCGAACTCCTTCAGCAGAAGTCGGCCAACGTCAAAGCAACGGTGGATCGGATCAGCTCGGACGTCCAGACCATGAAGCGCGGCCTGGACGAACTGCAGTCCACCTGGCGGGGCTCGGCTGCCAACAACTTCCAGGCCCTGGTGACCGAGTGGACACTCACCCAGGGCAAGGTGGAGGCATCGCTGGCATCCATCAATATGGCCCTGGCATCAGCAGCGTCCACGTACGCCCAGGCCGAGCAGGGCAACACGCAGCGCTTCAGCTGAGTCCGCAGCCGAAATGGCTTTTACGCCTCCGGCGTGCCCTGGCGGAATCGGAGCCGCCATCTGTTGCCGTCCAAGACCCACAGTGAACTATGGAGAGCCGTGCCTGAGCGCGAGTAGCTTCGGCACGTCAGCAGGATCGCGCTGGTGCCGATGCGGTCCGCACCCAGGATCTCCAGCTCAGTGTGCTGCCCCGATTCCTCTTCCAGTGCCATCATCGTGGCATCACGGGTCCATACCCTGCCCGAGGTTCCGATCTCCATAAAATCAGGGTGCAGGAGGACGCCGGTGCGGCCTATGTCGCCACGGATATCGGGGCCCGACAACTCGCGTTCGAGGGCCTCGACGATCGCTTCGGGGCTCATCTCGGCCCCGGCGGACTCCGACGGGATGAAGGAGTCGCTCTCCAGTTCGCTGAAAAGGTCTGGCTCCTCGTAGGGGCCTTGGTTGAAAAGGTCCTGGCCGTACGAGCCCTGACCGTCGGAGCCAGCACCGTCGGCTGTGGTGGCGGCCTGGAGGCTGGCAGGAGTGGCGGCGTCGGGGCTGGTCAGTGCGGTGCCTGCTCCAGGGCTGACGGCAACCCGGCTATCAACTGCTGCGCCAACCGCTGCCGGGGCTCCCGCGAAGCCCGGGCCTGAACGCGCTGCCACACCCTGCTGGTACGCGGTGGCCGCTGCACGCGCGCGGACATCGGCTGCCTCATTGAGGTCGTGGCCTGCGTGGCCCTTGACCCATTCGAAGGTGTATTTCCGGCCGGCGATTTCCCGGTCAAGTTCCTTGAGCAGCTCCACGTTCAGGACGGGTTTGCCGTCGGCCTTCCGCCACCCCTTGCGTTTCCAGCCCGGCATCCACTTTGTGATGGAGTTGATCACGTACTGGCTGTCGCACAGGACCCTCAGGTCCTCCTCCGGGACGTGGGCGGTGGCACGGAACAGATCCAGGACGGCCATCAGCTCTCCCTGGTTGTTGGTGCCGTGCGGCCATCCCCCGGCACGCCAGCAGTCGTCGTTCACATACCAGGCCCAACCGGCCGGGCCGGGATTTCCTAAAGCCGAACCGTCGGCCGCTGCAGTAATTGTCACTTAACCATCCTGCCAGAGTTCCGGTGTGCACCTTGGCGCACGTCCTCCCACGATGCTCTATCAGTTTTGGTCCCCAACAAGCCTTCCAAGGGACCGAGAGTGATAGAGCAACGCGTTCCCGGGAGGCGTTAACGCCGACGGCGGCCCCCACCGTTTGGTGAGGACCGCCGTCGTGCGTCTTACTGTGGGGAAATGGGGACTAGAAGCCGCCCATACCGCCCATGTCGTCGCCGCCACCCATGGCCGGAGCGTGCTTCTCCGGCTTGTCGGCCACAACGGCCTCGGTGGTGAGGAACAGACCGGCAATGGAAGCCGCGTTCTGCAGGGCAGAGCGGGTTACCTTGACGGGGTCGTTGATGCCGGCAGCCAGCAGGTCGACGTACTCGCCGGTTGCTGCGTTCAGGCCGTGGCCTGCAGGCAGGCCGCGGACCTTGTCGACAACAACGCCAGGCTCAAGGCCGGCGTTGAAGGCGATCTGCTTCAGCGGGGCGTCGATGGCAACGCGGACGATGTTCGCACCCGTTGCTTCGTCACCGGTCAGGTTCAGGTTCGCGAACGCCTTGGCGCCGGCCTGGATCAGCGCAACGCCGCCACCGGCGACGATGCCTTCTTCAACAGCAGCCTTCGCGTTGCGGACAGCGTCCTCAATGCGGTGCTTGCGTTCTTTGAGCTCAACCTCGGTTGCGGCACCGGCCTTGATGACTGCAACGCCGCCGGCCAGCTTGGCCAGGCGTTCCTGCAGCTTCTCGCGGTCGTAGTCCGAATCGGAGTTTTCGATCTCGGCACGGATCTGGGAAACGCGGCCAGCGATCTGGTCGGCGTCGCCGGCACCTTCAACGATGGTGGTCTCGTCCTTGGTAACAACAACCTTGCGGGCGCGTCCCAGGAGTTCCAGTCCGGCGGTCTCCAGCTTGAGTCCGACTTCCTCGGCGATGACCTGGCCACCGGTGAGTACAGCGATGTCGGCCAGCTGGGCCTTGCGGCGGTCGCCGAAGCCCGGAGCCTTGACGGCTACGGACTTGAAGGTGCCACGGATCTTGTTGACGATCAGGGTGGCCAGGGCCTCGCCCTCGATGTCCTCGGCAATGATCAGCAGCGGCTTGTTGGACTGCATGACCTTTTCCAGGACAGCAACCAGTTCCTTGACGTTGGAGATCTTGGAGTTGACGATCAGGATGTACGGGTCCTCAAGGACCGTTTCCTGGCGCTCGGTATCGGTAACGAAGTAAGCGGAGATGTAACCCTTGTCGAAGCGCATGCCTTCGGTGAGCTCGAGCTCCAGGCCGAAGGTGTTGGACTCCTCGACGGTGATGACGCCTTCTTTGCCCACCTTGTCCAGGGCTTCAGCGATCAGGGCGCCAATTTCGTCGTCACCGGCGGAGATGGAGGCAGTAGCCGCAATCTCTTCCTTGGTTTCGATTTCCTTGGCGGAGGCCAGCAGCTCAACCGTGACGGCCGCTACAGCCTTCTCGATACCGCGCTTGAGGGACAGCGGGTCAGCGCCGGCCGCGACGTTGCGCAGGCCTTCCTTGACCAGGGCCTGCGCCAGCACGGTAGCCGTGGTGGTGCCGTCGCCAGCGACGTCGTCCGTCTTCTTGGCAACTTCCTTGACCAGCTCGGCGCCGATCTTTTCGTAAGGGTCGTCCAGCTCGATCTCCTTGGCGATGGAAACACCATCGTTGGTGATCGTGGGGGCGCCCCACTTCTTTTCGAGGACGACGTTGCGTCCACGCGGGCCGAGGGTGACCTTGACGGCGTCGGCGAGGATGTTCAGGCCCCGCTCAAGACCGCGGCGTGCCTCTTCATCAAATGCAATGATCTTGGCCATAACGGCAGTAGTCCTTTCGGGACAGTCGTTAAGAATGAACCTCACTGGGGTGCCCGCGACGGACGATCCTTCACCGGCGGCCTCTGTATGCCGCGGCTGGGGATCTCACTCCAGCTAGGTATTTCTCTCGCTCCACGACCGCCGCCAAGCCCCGATGCCGGACAAACCGGACGTTGCTTTAGCAGTCGGTACGTAGGAGTGCTAACTCAATAATTAGCACTCCCTACGTGAGAGTGCAAGCGAAAGGTCCCGCAAATCGCCCTGTCAGGGCGGCCCGTTCGCCACCGGCGATCAGCCTGCGGCCCGGCCTGCCGCCTCACGGCCGCTGAGCACTGCCCTGTTGTCTGCGCCGTAGGTGAACACCATGTAGTTGGCCGTGGTGATGTCACCGTTGGAGTCGAAGGCAACCGGCCCGGATTCGCCGTCGTAATTAATGTCAGCCCCGGCCTTCAGGGCCGCGAGGCAGTCGGTGTAGGACAGGCACGGCTTGGTGGCCGGGCCCGAGGCCTGCGCGGCGGGCTGCCCGCCTGCTGTCCCGCCGGAGACGGCGATCAGGTTGGCGGCGATGGAGCGGCCGGCATCGTCGTAAGCCTTCGCCGCCGCCAGGACCGCCAGGTTCACGGCGTCGTAGGTCTCCGCGGCGAACGAAAGGTCTTTCAGGGCGGGGTTGACCGACACAAGACGGGCTTGGAAGTCCGCAGACGGCAACAGGCCCGGCACCACTGCACGGGCGCCTTCGAGCGCCTTGGATCCAAGTCCCGAACCGTACTGGGCGAAGGCGCCGTCGCTCAGGATGATGCTCTTGCCCGAAAGTCCCGCGTTATTGAGCTCTGCGATGGCGCCCTGGGCGTCGTCCCTGGCGATCAGCACGACAGCGTCAGGAGTGGCGGCCTTGGCAGCAGCTGCGGCGTTCCCGGCGTCGCCGGGCTTGAAGGCGGTGGTGGAGACAGTTTCCAGGCCGGCGTTCTTGGCGGCGCCGGTCACCGCGGCAGCTACGTCCTTTCCGTAGCTAGAGTCCTGGTGGACCACGGCCAGGCTCTTGGCGCCGCCGTCCTTGGCCAGTTTCACCAGCACCGAGGCCTGGGCAACGTCCGCCGCGGCCGTCCTGAAGTAATAGCCGCCGCTCTTGTAGCGGGACAGGCCGGCGGCGGAGTTGGCCGGCGAGACGAGCGGGACGCGGGCGGCCGAGAGGACGTCGATGGCGGCGGCGGCGTGACTCGAATCCGTGGGTCCAATGACCGCATCAACCTTGGCTGAGGCCAGATTCCTGGCCTGGGCGTCGGCGCCATCACCGGCGCCTACCACCAGATCTACAGGCCTGCCCTTGTGGCCCCCGGCCGCATTGATTTCCTTGATGGCCAGTTGGGCCGCAGCGAGCTGCGAGTCGTTGAGGAAGGCCTGCTTCCCCGCGCTGTCCTGGATCAGCCCGATCCGCAGCGTGCCGTCACCGGATGCTTCAGCGGATTCAACGCGGGCGTTGCCGCCTGCCCCGGCGCAGCCGGCCAGGGCCAGCAGGAGTGCCGCCCCTGTAGTTGTGCGGACGATTGTTGAGCGCAGGCTGCGGGAGATCACTGAGCGGGCCGGACGTTTTCTGCCTGCGGGCCTTTCTCGCCTTCGCCGACTTCAAGCTCGACGCGCTGGCCTTCATCCAGGGCCCGGTAACCTTCGCCCTCAATGGCCGACCAGTGCACAAAGACATCGTCCCCGGAGCCGTCCACCGTAATAAAGCCGTAGCCCTTTTCGGCGTTGAACCACTTAACCGTTCCCAATGCCATGATGTCTGCTCTTTTCCGTCGTGCCGTCGGTCCCCGTCGGAAGTGTGCCGCTTGTTACGGACCGAAGCCTGAAATCACTTTAGCGACAAGCCTCCCGGCGGGCCGAACCACACGGCCGCTCCGGTGCCCAAAAGTTATTCAGGCGTGACCGCGAGACGCTACTGGTAGCCCGGCCCCAGGACAACAACCAAGGGCACCTGGAATTCCTGGGTCTCCACCAGGGTAGGGATGTTCAGGAGTTTGGAGACTGCTTCGGCGTTGGCTTTCTGCGCCGGGCCTGCATAGAAGATTGCGGATGTCTGCTGCGGAGCGCCGCCCCAGTTCCCCACCTGACCCAGCGTCCAGCCATCGGCCTGGACCATCGAGCTGATGCGTCCGGCGAGCCCGGCCTTCCCGGCGGCGTTGTAGATGGCCACGCCCTGGGACTTGTCCAGCACAACCGCGGAGGGAATGTTGCTGGGCGAAGCGCTGGGCTCCGCGTCAGGGCTATTGGAGGGCTCCGGGTCCGTGGAGGCTTCAGCAGTGGCCGACGGTGCCGCGCTTGCCTCAGGGGCAGCGGTTGATTCCAGGCTGGTGGAGGCTTCACTGCCGGCCTGGGTGAACCCGAGCTTGGGAAGGATCAGGAAGGACACCACTCCAATGGCCAATGCCACAATCCCCACCGCGACGATGGGCCACAGCTTCCGCCGGGCAGGCGCCGAGGCCGCACGGTGGACGCCCTGCCGCGAGGCGGACTCCGGAACCTTGTCGAATTCATCCCGAGCGTATTTGGTCATGGTGGGGAGACGTCCTTGTTGATTGCTGCTGATGGCTCAGCACGAGCGTGGTCAGGCGTCGGAACCCAGGCGTCGTGCAGTGCGTGCCCGGTGACGCGACGTACGTAGTCTACGCAATCTCTTGACCAACATGGGGTCGTGGGCCAATGCAGCCTCGGTGTCGATGAGGGCGTTGAGCAGCTGGTAGTAGTGGGTCGCGGACAGGTCGAACAGCTCCCTGATGGCCTGTTCCTTGGCCCCGGCGTACTTCCACCACTGCCGCTCCAGTGCCAGCATCTGCTGGTCGCGCTCGCTCAACGGGGAGTCGCGGAGGGTAAAGTCAGCCAGCAAAGAACCGCGCTCCTCCGGCTCCGGCATATGTTCCCGAGCAGGTTCCGCCACGGCATACCCCTTCGCTGGTCTCGCTGAATCACCGGTCAAGTTACAAAATCTCCTCCCCATGCTACGGCGTGAATAACACGGTTGTCATTTGCGCCCCGGCCGCAGCGTCCGGCAACCCTGCGAGAATGGGAGCGTGTTTGAATCTGACGCGCTGTTCGAACTGGCAGCGGACCCGGCGGATCCCGTTGGCTTTGCCGAGATGGCCGCCCTGCCGCTCAGTGAGCTGATGGCTGCCGACTGGGCGGAGGCGCTGGGCCCCGTAGAGAGTGAGCTGCGCGGCGTCCTGGGCTTCCTGGCCGCCGAAGTTGCCGCGGGGCACCGGGTGCTGCCGGCGCCGTCGAACGTTCTGCGCGCCTTCCGGCAGCCGCTGGCTGGCGTGAAGGTCCTGGTAGTGGGCCAGGACCCGTACCCGACGCCGGGCCACGCGATCGGCCTGTCCTTTGCCGTTGACGGGCGCACCCGCCCCATCCCGCGGAGCCTGGCGAATATCTACCGCGAACTGGAGTCCGACCTCGGCCTTCCGGCGCGCGTCCACGGCGACCTGTCCGCCTGGGCCAGCCAAGGGGTCCTGCTGCTGAACCGGGTCATGAGCGTCCGCGCCGGGGCAGCCGGCTCCCACCGGGGCAAAGGCTGGGAGGCCATCACGACGGCGGCAGTCACCGCGGTGGCCAGCCGGCGCACTTCCGACGGCGGGCTGGCGCCGCTGGTGGCGCTGCTGTGGGGCAAGGACGCGGAGAGCGTCCGGCCCCTCCTGCCCGGCACGGCGGTCGTGTCCAGCGCCCACCCCAGCCCGTTGTCGGCGTCGCGCGGATTCTTCGGCTCCCGGCCCTTCAGCACCATCAACCAACTGCTGCAGGACCAGGGATGCCCTGGCGTAACTTGGGAACTTCCCCCGGTCCCTTAGCTTAGGCTTGCCTTATGAGCACTCTTCCGGCCGCCACCAATGCCACGAAAAAAACACGTCCGCAGATCGATCTCACGGTCATTCGACGGGAAGAACTCTCGCCACACATGGTCAGGATCGTGGCCGGCGGCGAAGGTTTTGCCGCCTACGTGAACAGCACCTTCGTGGACCGCTACATCAAAATCGTCTTCCCGCAGCCCGGCGTTGACTATGCCCAGCCCCTGGACCTGTGGACCATCCGCGAAACCATGCCCCGCGAGCAGTGGCCCTTCACCCGTACCTACACGGTCCGCTGGGTGGACACCGAGGCCAAGGAACTCGCCATCGACTTTGTGATCCACGGCGACGAAGGGCTGGCCGGCCCTTGGGCGGCTGCCGCCAAGCCCGGGGACGCCTTCACCTTCACCGGCCCCGGCGGCGCCTACAACCCGGCGCCGGACGCTGACTGGTACCTCTTTGCCGGCGATGAAGCCGCACTTCCTGCGATCGCCGCCGCCATCGAATCGTTGCCGGCAGAAGCGACCGGCCTGGCGTATATCGAGGTGGACAGCGACGCAGACATCCAGCCCCTCGCGTCCCCGGCGGGCGTTAAGGTGACCTGGCTACGCCGCCACGGCGCGCCGGTAGGCGCCGGGGACCTCCTCGTCTCAGCAGTGGCCGACGCCGAATGGCCCACGGGCCGCGTTGACGTGTTTGCCCATGGCGAGCGCGGCTACATGAAGAGCCTGCGGGACGTGTTTTTCGTCCGGCGCGGCCTGGAACGGAGCCAGGTTTCGCTGTCCGGCTACTGGGCCCAGGGCCGGGTGGAGGACGACTTCCAGGCCGAGAAAAAACTGCCCGTAGGGAAGATCTGACCGGCATTTTTCGACGCCGGCGCTAGCTAGCGCCGACGGGCGCGGCGGCGTTCGTTGCTGGCCAGGCTGCGTGTCAGCGGCCGGGCCAGGGTGTCGCCGAGGACGATCCCGCCGGCTGTGCCCAGGACGATCGCGCCGGCGTTGAGCATACCGCCGGCGCCGAGGAGGACTTCGGATTCTTCGATGGTCAGCACATACATGGACCGGAAAATGGTCAGCCCGGGCAGCAGGATCAGGGCCGCGGGGACGGCCACCACCAGCTGCGGTGCGCCCATCTTCAACGCCACCACGCGCGCCAGCAGGCCAATCACGACGGCGGCGAGCGCCGGGGAGAACCGGTCACCGACGCCGAGGGACGCGGCACCCAGCAGCACAAGGTAGCCCACCACGCCCACGCCCGCGGTAGGCAGCAGCAGCTCCCAGGAGGTCTGCTCCGTCACGCCGATGGCCATCACGGCGACGGCGATAAAGATGACCAGGACCCAGAGGTCGTAGGCTGGCGGGAATGTCTGGGTAACGCTGATGGGCTGCATTCCGGTCATCTGGCCCACCACAAAGGCCACCGCAATCCCGGCCACGATCGCGCCGAACGTCAGCAGCGTGGACAGAAACCGGCCCGCTGCGGTCACGGGGAACCCGTTGATGGCATCCTGCACCGAGGAGACCAGGCGCCCGGTGGGGAGGAGCAGGAGGATGCCGCCCACCACCACAATCGCCGGGGCGTTGGTGAGTTCAAAGCGCCACAACAGCAGCGCGGTGAGCGTAACGCCGAACGAGCATGCCGCCGTTGTAAAGAAGTCCGGAACCCGCCACCGGCCCAGCTGGCGGGCGAGCAGGCTGACACCGATGTTGGCCACGAAAGCAATGCCCGAGGACACCGGCCCGCCGCCGAGCACACCCACAAAGACTGCGGCGAACACGCCGAAGGCTATGGTGACCATCCAGCGAGGGAACGGTTTGGGGCTGGTGATGGCCTCGTCCAGCCGGCGGATGGCTTCATCGCGGCCCACTCCCCCGGCCACGATTTCCGTCACCAGCCGGTGTACTTTGGCCAGCCCGGCATAGTTGTTGGTCCAGGACCGCACCACCCGAAGCAGCGAGATGGGCGTCTGGTCCTTGGGCGCATAGTTGATGGCCACGGACTGGTTGGTGATGTCCACTTCGATGTTTTTCAGCCCCAGCGCCGCGGTGACGGCAATAATGCTCGTCTCCACTTCCAGGGCGCCTGCCCCGTAGCGGAACATGGTCTCGGCCAGGTGCAGGGAAAAGTCCAGGGTCTTGCGTGCGGAGGTGTCCACGCCTCCCACCTGGATCATGGGGTTGGCGTAGGGGCTTCCGGCGAGCCTGTCCACAATGCTCAGCGGCGCCGTCGGCGGGTTCTCCCCCCGCACCAGGCGCCGCAGCATCCGCTTGGCCGCGGCATCCTGGCGGAGCTGGGAGGGGGTGAGCGGCTCTGTTTTGGGCAGGCCGTCGGTGGGAGGCCTGCGCCTTGGGTTGTCAGGTCGATCGTTCACCTTGGTGCTCCTCCCTTACTGGCAGTTCGTGGTTTGGTGTTAGGCCTGGCGCTTCAGCGGCAGTTTGCCCAGCAGGGTGCGGGCCGCCGCGATGGCCGCGCGGACCAGGCGGTTGGCCTGGAATGCTACGGGCCGCACCGGCATCACGAAGTCACCCAGCAGCTGGACCACATCGCCGCCGAAGCCCTTCTTGAACTCGTAGCCGCCGTGGCCTTCTTCGTCCTGTCCCTGGATGCCGAAGGTGCCGTAGAAGTTGTAGCGCGAGTAGCCCTTGTCCAGCCCGTGCAGCATCATTCCCCAGTACAGGGACGTGGCGCCGTTGAAGTAGATGTAGTCCTGCTTGGTGCCGCCGATAACACAGACCACCTCGTCGCCGAAGCAGACGAAGTGGATGGCGGCCACTGTAGCCACACCCACCGAGTCCGGGAACCGCTCGATGTCCTTGAGGCTGCGCTCGTAGCTGTCCACGAGGTCCTGGACAACCTTGAGCCGGTTGGCTTTCTTTTTGCTGCCGGTCTCTTCGACTTCACGGCGGAGTTCGGCTGCGGACGCGGATTCCGCTTCCAGGCGTTCGGTGATGGACTTCCGGTACGCGGGGATGTCGATCTTGGCCATCATAAGTTTGGTGAACTCGGCCGAGGTGGTTCGCAGGAGCTGGTCGTAGTATTCGCGTTCGCGGTAGAAGAAGCCCTTCTCGTCCCCGGCTGTGCTCAGCGCGTCATAGAACTCGTCAAGGGTCTCCAAAGTAGCCTGCTCCAGGAACACGCCGTTCTTTTCAGCCTTCCGGATGGCCTTCCGTGTCCGGTAGCTGGTACCCATGATGAGCTCCTCGGCGTCCGTGATGCCGCCGAGCTGCTTGATGAACATCCAGTTCACGTTGGCGAAGTTCATGTCCGAGCCCTGGTGCTCAAGACCCAGTCCAGCCAGTTCCGCCACGAGCGGCCTGTTGTCCACGATCTCGGGGTGTTCGGCGCCGTCGGCATCGCGGGCGATGTACGTCAGGTTCGGGGAAATCCGGAGTTCGGCAGCCTTGCGTTCCGCGGCGCGTTCCTTGAGGAGTCCGACGACGTCACGCACCAGTGCAGCGTCCGTGTAGTCCAGGAGGGGGCCCTTGGCGCACTCGCACACCGTGTAGCCCCAGCGGTTGGTGGTGAAGTTCAGTTTCCCGGCAGCGACCAGGTCGCCGTCGCGCCTGACACCGAACAGTTCCACTGACTGACCGCGGGCGCGCTGGAAACGGGTGAAGTCAGCGGACTGGATGAAGTTGTTTTGCGGATGATTGAGGGAGAAGGACTCAAACTCGGCATCGCTGAGGACGCTGAGCTCGAGTCCGGCTCCGGCCTTGGTTGGATTCACAGAAATAACCTCATCTATGGCTGGGCTGCCGGCTGGGGCAGGCGCTGGCCTTCGTGGTGTGGATGGTGAGAGTGGCTGGTGGGCGGTCAGTAGAACTGCTGGCCGGTGCGTGCGGTTTCAAGCCGGCGGAAGACCCGTTCCGCGGCCTTGACCCACAGGGTGTGCCTGAGGGGCGACAGCACGTAGTCGTAGCAGCCGACGAAGTCCGTCACCGTCTTGGTGAAGCTCGTTTTGAACATGCCCATGCCGTACAGGTGGTGGGTCTTGTCCTTGATCAGGCCGGACGGCGGCGTGCCGCAGAAGTCGTACTCGGTGCAGCCGAGTTCCTGCATTCTTCGGATGGCCTGCCACTGGACCAGGTGCGAATCGCCGTACTGCTTCCTGTTCTGGGTGGAGCCGCCGTCCTTGTAGGTTGCCTTGGATCCGTAGTTGATCACAAAGGCGCCCACACTGGGTTTGCCGTCTTCGTAAACGAAGAAGAAGCTGCCCTGGCCGCGGGTGCAGAATTCGTCCCAGAACCGCGTGTAGTACTCGAGGCTGCGCAACGGCATGGAGCCCTTGGCGTTCACGGTGTCTGCCATCAGGTCATACAGCGCCCGGTACGTTTCCGGGCTTGGCTCCTGCTGCACCACAGTGCAGCCTTCGCGCTCTGCCCGGCGGATCGCGTTGCGGGCGCGGGAGGAGATGGACCGGAACACCTGGTTCTCCGGTGCCGCGATGTCCAGGAGTGCCGTGGAGTCGTTGGACTGGATGTTCGGGGCCTTCACCAGGCCGGCGACGGCGAGCTGTGCCCGGGCTTCCGGGGTGCTCACGATGTCCGGTTCAATCTTGATGGTGAAGACATTGAGTTTCCGGCTCCGGACGAATGCAGCGCACGCGTCCAGGGCCGGCTTCAGGTCCTCGACGGCACCCAGGTCTGGACCTTTGATCAGGTACCACAGGCGGCCCAGCACCGGGAATTTCTTCTCCAGCACCAGGTTGTAGCTGGCGGTCCCGGCAGACTCCAGGACCAGGAAACGGGCGGTCCAGCCGCTGCCGTTCTTCACGGACGCGTAGGCAGCGGACTGCAGCATGTTGCCGCCGTTCGGGTTGGCCGTGACGTGCTTGTCCCAGTTCTCAATTTCCTCCGCTGTGGCAAAGCGGGCGGTGAATTCTCGCAAGGGGGCCGTGTCCAATCTCAGGGGTTTGTGCGCGGTTCTGTACTCGTAGTTACGTGCGGACATGTAGCCACAAGTCTAAAGCCTCCGGTTGGGTCGATCCCTCGGGGGTCCCCGATATCCTTGCAGCGCTGGGCCCACGCCGTCCGGGTTCCCTGACCGAGCTTGCGAGGTTAGGGGGACGGTGGGGAGCATGCTGCCGGACACCGGGGACCCCCGGGACCCGGCGGGACGGGGTTTTCGAAAGCGTGCGTCGGAGCGACGAAGGAGCAGCACGCGTGAAAAGCCCGGCTTGCCGGGTCCGGACTTGTACTTCGACTTCCGGACTCTAGTCTTCGAACTCGGACAGCGGCGGGCAGGAGCAGATCAGGTTGCGGTCCCCGGCTGCGCCGTCGATGCGGCCGACGGGCGGGAAGTACTTGTCCTGCTTGAGGTGGTGGACCGGGAAGGCGGCCTGCTCACGCGGGTACTGACGGGCCCAGTCGGAGGATACGACGGCGGACGCGGTGTGGGGTGCGTGGCGCAGCGGGCTGTTCTCGACGGTGAAGTCGCCGTTGGCCACCTGGTCGATTTCCTTGCGGATGGTGATCATGGCGTCGATGAACCGGTCGATCTCCACGAGGTCCTCGGACTCGGTGGGCTCCACCATCAGCGTGCCCGCGACCGGGAACGCCAGGGTGGGGGCGTGGAAACCGTAGTCGATGAGGCGCTTGGCCACATCCTCCGCGGTGACGCCGGTCTTCGCCGTCAGGTCGCGGAGGTCCAGGATGCACTCGTGCGCCACCAGTCCGCCTTCACCGGTATAGAGGACGGGGAAGTACTCGTTCAGGCGGGCCGCAACGTAGTTGGCCGCCAGCAGCGCCGACTTCGTGGCCTCGGTCAGGCCCTCGGCACCCATTAGCTTCACATAGGCCCAGGAGATCGGCAGGACACCGGCGGAACCGTAGTTGGATGCGCTGATGGCCACGCCGTGGCCCGCTTCGCGCGCTGCCTTGTTGGCGTCACCGGGCATAAACGGTGCCAGGTGGGCCTTGGCCGCGACCGGGCCAACGCCGGGGCCGCCGCCGCCGTGCGGGATGCAGAAGGTCTTGTGCAGGTTCAGGTGTGAGACGTCGCCGCCGAACTTGCCCGGCTGCGCCAGGCCCACGAGGGCGTTCAGGTTGGCGCCGTCCACGTACACCTGGCCGCCGGCAGCGTGCACGGCGTCGCAGATTTCGGTGACATCGGCGTCGTACACGCCGTGCGTGGAGGGGTAGGTGATCATGATCGCCGAGAGGACGTCCTTGTTCGCCTCGATCTTGGCGTTCAGATCCGCATGGTCGATGCTGCCGTCCGCCGCGGTGGCCACAACTACGACCTTCATGCCGGCCAGGACGGCCGAGGCGGCGTTGGTGCCGTGGGCCGAAGCCGGGATCAGGCAGACCGTGCGCTGGTCATCGCCGCGGGAGAGGTGGTAGCCACGGATGGCCAGCAGGCCTGCGAGCTCACCCTGGGACCCGGCGTTCGGCTGCAGGGAGACCTGGTCGTAGCCCGTGATCTCGGTCAGCTGGTCTTCGAGGTCGGTGATCAGTTCGCGCCAGCCCACGGTCTGGGAATCCGGGGCGAACGGGTGGATCGAGGCGAACTCCGGCCACGAGATGGCTTCCATCTCCGCGGTGGCGTTCAGCTTCATCGTGCACGAACCCAACGGAATCATGGTGCGGTCCAGCGCGAGGTCGCGGTCACTCAGCCGGCGGATGTAGCGCAGCAGCTGGGTCTCGGAACGGTGGGTGTTGAACACCGGGTGCTGCAGGTAACCGGAGGAACGCTCGACGGCGGCATCCAGCGCGAACCCACTGTCAGTGCCGGCGGCCGCGTCCACCGCCGCGGCACCAAAGGCTTCCAGCACACCGGCAACGATGGCCTGGGTGGTGGTTTCATCGGCGGAAACGCCGACGGTGTCGCCGTCGACGTGGCGCAGGTTGATGCCCTTGGCCTCTGCGGCGGCAACAATGGCGGCAGCCTTGCCAGGCGCGGAAACCGTGACGGTATCGAAGAAGCTCGTGTGCAGAACGTCCAGGCCGGCCGCCTTCAGGGACGCGGCGATGGTTGCCGCGTGGCTGTGGGTGGTCTCGGCGATTGCCTTGAGGCCGTCCGGGCCGTGGTACACGGCGTAGAACGAGGAGACGATGGCCAGCAGTGCCTGCGCGGTGCAGATGTTGGACGTGGCCTTCTCACGGCGGATGTGCTGCTCACGGGTCTGCAGCGCCAGACGGTACGCGGGGGTCCCGGCGTCGTCCTTGGACACCCCGACCAGGCGGCCCGGCATGGAACGCTCCAGCCCCTTCGCCACCGCCATGTACGCCGCGTGCGGGCCGCCGAAGAACAACGGCACCCCAAAACGCTGCGTCGAGCCGACGGCGATGTCCGCGCCCTGCTCCCCCGGAGGCGTGATCAGGGTCAGGGCCAGCAGGTCCGCGGCCACGGTCACGAGCGCGCCGCGCTCCTTGGCAGCCGCGATCACGTCTGCGTGGTTGAAGACCCGGCCGGAAACACCCGGCTGCTGCAGCACAACACCGTTGATGACGCCGTCGGGCAGGCCCTGGGACAGGTCAGCGACCTCCACCTCGAAGCCGAGGGCCTCGGCGCGGCCCTTCACGATGGCAATGGTCTGCGGCAGGCAGTCGGCATCCAGGACCGTCTTGCCGTCCCGGGCGCCCTTGTTCTTGTTGGCCCGGCGCATCATCAGCACGGCCTCGGCGACGGCGGTGGCTTCATCCAGCAGCGACGCGTTCGCGATCGGCAGGCCCACCAGGTCCTGGACCATGGTCTGGAAGTTCAGCAAAGCCTCGAGCCGGCCCTGGGAAATCTCGGGCTGGTACGGCGTGTACGCGGTATACCAGGCCGGGGCTTCAAGGATGTTCCGGCGGATCACGGCCGGCGTCACGGTGTCGTAGTAGCCCTGCCCGATCATCTGCACAGCAGTCTTGTTCTTCGCCGCGAGCTTCCGCAGCTCCGCAAGGACCTCAACCTCACTGAGGGCGTCCTTGAGGGCCAGCGGCTTGGCCTGGCGGATGGAGTCGGGGACGGCCGTATCCACCAGCGCGTCCACAGTGCCGTAGCCGACGGCCTTGAGCATGGAGTCGATATCGGCCTGGCGGCGGGCACCAATATGCCGGTCAACGAAAGTGGCCGAGGCCGAATTAACACTCACAAGGAACTCCATTACTAAGGCGGCGCAGGGTGCGCCACATCGACTCGGGTTCCTCCCCGCTCTGTCTGGGACCTGAGAGTTTCCGCGCAGCCTGCTTCCGCAAGGCTGCGCTTGCACCGTCGGTGGGCACAGCGGTCCTGACATTCCGGAGTGATCCGGGACGCTTCAGGCGGACGGCCTGCCACTTTCCAGAGTTGCCTGGCCGCGGCGGTACGTGGGCCTGAGAGATTCCTGGGGAGGATTTGCTCCTAGGGCGCCTGTTGTACCCACTAACAGAACTCTCCCGCCGCAGATCAAAGGCATATTCAGATTTTGTGGCGGCCGCAGATGGTCGCCACGCCGTCCAATTCTCCTACGCCCCGGGCCGCCGGGCAAATGAGGTCGCGGATTCAGCCGCGAAGCCGCTCCACGGCAGCGAGGAGCTCCTCAATGTCTCCATGCCTGCCCATGCCGTCCCCGGTGGTGCCGCTTTCCCACATGGCGTTGAAATACAGCCCGTCCCCCATGTACAGCACGGCTTTCGCCATGGCCGTGCCGACGTCGGCCGCGATCAGGTCCAACCATTGCTGCTGGATGGCGGCAAAGCGGCGCCGGGCCTCTTCATGGGCCACTTCAGCCAGCCGCGTGGCGGCCACGAAGGATCGGTCCATGGGCGAGTCGGACCAGAGCGAGGAACGGATGAAGTAGGCCGCCGCACCTTCGGCTGCTGCAGCCATCAGCGCGAGGTCCTCGACGGCCAGTCGGTCCAGCCGCTCCAGCACCGCAGCGATCAGCGCTTCCTTGTTGGGGAAGTGATAGAGCAACCCGCCCTTGGACACGCCTGCGCGCTTGGCCACTGCATCCAAAGTGGCAGCCCGCTCCCCCACGTCGATCAGGAGTTCTTCAAAAGCGTCGAGGACTGCGTCGCGTGCGACGGGATTTCTGGCCATGGCTTCAATCATGCACGCTCCGGGTCGCGTTTCTTAACTGTACCGTCTGGACGGTATAGTTATCGCATGACGTTGTCCGCACAGTCCAACCAGAACACCCGAAGCACATCCACCACGGCTGCCGATTTCAGGCCGTCAGGGCCCGCCAAGGCGCCCTGGCGCGATTGGCTCGCGCTGGCCCTGCTGATGTTTCCGGTGCTCCTGGTTGCGGTGGACAACACTGCGTTGACGTTCGCGCTTCCGGCCATCGCGAGCAGCCTGGAGACAACGGGAGTCCAGCTGCTGTGGATTGTGGACGCCTACCCCCTGGTGCTTGCAGGTTTGCTTGTTGCCATGGGCAGCCTGGGCGACCGGATCGGGCGCCGCCGGCTGCTGCTGACCGGCAGTGTTGGCTTCGCCGCGGTATCAGCAGCAACAGCCTTTGCTCCCAGCGCGGAGTGGCTGATAGCGGGGCGGGCCATGCTGGGGTTCTTCGGGGCCATGCTGATGCCCTCAACCCTGTCCCTGATCCGCAACATTTTTCCGGACCCAAACCGGCGTCGGCTGGCGGTTGCCATCTGGGCTGCCGGCTTCTCCGGCGGCGCCGCCCTGGGTCCCATATTCGGCGGGTGGCTGGTGGAGCAGTTCTGGTGGGGCGCCATCCTGCTGGTCGCAGTGCCCATCATGCTGCCCCTGCTGGCGTTCGGCCCTGCGTTCATCCCGGAATCAAAGGATCCGCGCCCGGGGCGGGTGGACGTGCCCAGCATCGTCCTGTCCCTGCTGGTAATGGTGCCCGTTGTGTATGGCATCAAGGAGCTGGCGACCGATGGCTTCGGGGCCGCTCCTGTGGGTCTTGTTGCCTTTGGCCTGGCCATGGGCGTCGTCTTTGTCCGCCGCCAGCAGCGGCTGGCCTGCCCCCTGCTGGACATGTCCCTGTTCGGCAACCGGGTCTTCAGCACTGCCATCACGGCAAACGTGCTGGCCCTGTTCTCCTTCAACGGCTTCATCCTGTTCCTCGCCCAGCACCTGCAGCTCCTGGACGGAATGACTCCGTCGGCCGCCGGAATTGCCATGATCCCGGCCCTGGTGGCCACAGTGCTGGCTGGGCTGGCAGTGGTGCCGCTGGTCCGGAAGGTGCGTCCGGGCTTTGTGGTGGCGGGTGGCCTGGCCCTGAGCGCCACCGGCTATGGAATCGTGGTCTTCGGTGACCACGGCTCCGGCCCGGCCCTCCTGCTGGCCGCGCTGCTGATCCTCGCCCTGGGCGTGGGCACAGCGGAAACTATTTCCAATGACCTCATCCTGGGCTCCGTTCCAGCGGAGAAGTCGGGAGCGGCGGCCGCCATCTCCGAAACGGGCTATGAGGTGGGGTCCCTGCTGGGGACGGCGGTGCTGGGCTCCATCCTGACCGCTTCCTACCAGCGCAATCTCCGGCTTCCGGCCGGGGTGGAGGAAACGGCGTCGGGCACTGCAGTACACCAGGCGGGTGAAACTCTGGCGGGCGCCGTGGAGCTGGCCGCCGGCCTGCCTGCTCCGCTGGCCGAAGCGCTCCGCGGCGCAGCACGCCTGGCGTTTGATTCGGGCGTCCACACCACTGCGGCAATCGCGCTGGTACTGATGGCGAGCGCGTCAGTCCTTGCCGCCGTCGTACTCCGGAAAGTTCCGACGGCGGACTAGGCGCTCGTCCCCGGCAAGCCGGCGAGCGCACAAAAACGCCCGGCGCAAGGAATCCTTCCGGCGCCGGGCGCTTGTGGCCTCGTTAGGGCCGACTCTTACTTGGCGTCAGGGGCGGTGACGCTGGCCGAGGCCTTCATGGTCTCGGCGTTCACCATCCACGCGTACTGCTCCAGCTTGGCGATGAATTCGTGGAGCAGGTCCGCGGTGGTGGGATCCTCTTCGTCCACTTCGTCATGGACCTTGCGCATGGTGCCCACGGCAGCCTCAAGCGCGGCAACGATCCGCTCGATGGCGTCCTTCGTGTTGATGAGCCCTCCGGGGAACTGCGCGAGGCTGGTGGACTTGGCCACGGTGGCACTGCGGCCGTCCGGCAGGGCATGCAGGGCGCGCATCCGCTCGGCCATATCGTCCGCGAACTGCCGGGCGGCATCCACGATTTCGTCCAGCTGCAGGTGAAGGTCCCGGAAGTTGGTCCCCACGATGTTCCAGTGGGCCTGCTTGCCCTGGATGTGCAGCTCAATCAGGTCCGCAAGTACGGCCTGCAGGTTATTGGTCAGGGTCGGCGAAGCTTTCATGAATCCTCCTCGATTGGTCCAGTAGTCCCGACGCTATCAGCCACGGGATCGATCACGGCAGGCCGGAAGCAAATTTCTCAGTGAGCTTACTAATCTCACGGAGCGAGATAAAAGAATGGGATTCATTTAAATCATTGCGCGAAAGCCGTCCATCCTCCATACTAAATGAACGTCATTCATTTAGTGACGGTCGTCTCACTGGAAGTAAGCACATGATTGAAATTTCCTGCCTCGACTCACCCACGTCCTTGGCCCGGACAACGCCGTCCGTCCGCCCTGCCCTTCGGGTGGGCGTTGTGCAGCACCGCTGGCATGCAGACACCGCCGTCCTGCAGGCCGAACTCGATGAAGGAATCGGCCGCGCCGCCAGGCTCGGTGCCACGGTTGTGTTCCTGCCCGAACTCACGCTTTCCCGCTACCCTGCAGACACCTGCCCCGAGAACAATTCGGCCGCCGGCATCCGCCCGTCGGACATCGCTGAGGACCTGCTCACCGGACCCACGTTCCGGTTTGCTGCCGAGTCGGCCCGCCGCCACCGCGTGGCTGTCCATGCCTCGCTCTACCAGCAGGCACCGAACCCGGACGGCAGCGACGACGGCCTGGGGCTGAACACCGCTATCCTGGTGTCGTCCGAGGGCGAACTGCTCGCCCGCACGCACAAGCTCCACATCCCGGTCACCGCGGGCTACTACGAAGACAAGTTCTTCCGCCAGGGGCCGGCGGCCGCGGATGCCTACGAGGTCCACGCGCCGGCAGAACTGGGCGGCGCCCGGCTGGGCATGCCCACCTGCTGGGACGAATGGTTCCCGGAGGTGGCCCGGCTCTACTCCCTCGGTGGCGCAGAGATCCTGGTCTACCCCACCGCCATCGGTTCCGAGCCGGACCACCCGGAGTTCGACACCCAGCCGTTGTGGCAGCAGGTCATTGTGGGCAACGGCATCGCCAACGGGCTCTTTATGATCGCCCCCAACCGCTGGGGCAGTGAAGGAACGCTGAACTTCTACGGCTCCTCCTTCATCTCCGACCCCTACGGCCGCGTCCTCGTGCAGGCCCCGCGTGACGCCTCCGCTGTGCTGGTGGCAGACCTCGACCTGGACCAGCGGCGGGACTGGCTGACGCTCTTCCCCTTCCTGTCCACGCGCCGCCCCGATACCTACGGCCGGCTTACGGAACCCGTACGCCGTGACCAGCCGCTCGGCGGCGAAGAGGGAGAAGTCGGGATTTCGACAAGCTCAATCACCGGGCATAGAGGCTCAATCACCGGGCCCGCAGGCTCCATCAACCGTCAGCAGGTGACCGCATGAGCACGTGGCGCATGCCCGCCGAAACCGCTCTGCAGGAGCGGCTGTGGATGGCCTTTCCCACCGGCGGCTACACGCTGGGCGACACGGAGGAAGATGCCCACGCTGCCCGGTCCACCTGGGCAGCGGTAGCCAACGCCGCCGTCGAATTTGAGCCGGTTACCGTGGTAGTGGACCCCGACGACGTCGGCATCGCCGCCCGCTATCTGAACCGGAACGTCGAGGTACTTGCCGCCCCGCTCAACGATGCGTGGATGCGGGACATCGGCCCCACGTTCGTGCTGGACCAGGACGGGAGCCTCGGCGCCGTCGACTGGATCTTCAACGGCTGGGGTGCCCAGGACTGGGCGCGCTGGGACAAGGACGCGCTGATCGCCGGCGAAGTCTCGGGCCGATCCGGGGCCACGCACATCGTGTCCGCGCTGGTCAACGAAGGCGGCGGCATCCAGGTGGACGGCCAGGGAACCGTCCTCGTGACCGAAACCGTGCAGCTGGATCCGGGCCGCAACCCGGGACTCAGCCGGGCCGACGTCGAAGCCGAGCTCGCCCGGACCATCGGCGCCACGCAGGTGGTCTGGCTCCCGCGCGGACTGGCCCGCGACTCGGAACGGTTCGGCACGCGCGGTCATGTGGACATCGTGGCCGCCATCCCCTCCCCCGGCACACTGCTGGTGCATTCCCAGCAGGACCCCCGCCACCCGGACTTCCAGGTAAGCCGCGACATCATCGAGCACCTGCGCACCACGAGGGACGCGGCCGGACGGGAGTGGACCATCATCGAAGTCCCCGCCCCTGAAGTGCTCTGGGATGACGAAGGCTTTGTCGACTACAGCTACATCAACCACGTCGTGGTCAACGGCGGCGTCATCGCCTGTACCTTCGGGGACCCCAACGATGACAAGGCGCTGCAGATCCTGGCGGAGGCCTACCCCGGCCGGCGTGTGGTCGGCATTGACGCCCGTGAGCTCTTCGCCCGCGGCGGCGGCATCCACTGCATCACCCAACAGCAGCCTGCTGCCTCGTAGAAAGCGCTGGACAATGACCCAAACCACCCGCACGAGCACCGCCGCAGGCCAGCCTTCCGGGACTGACCCGGCCGGCTCGGCGCACGGCATCACCGCAAAAGGACTGAAGGGCAGGCAACTGGGCCTCGTCGCCGTCGTCGTTCTTGGCATTTCCACCATCGCGCCGGCCTACACGCTGACCGGCGCGCTGGGGCCGACTATCGCCGAAGCCGGCCTTCAGGTCCCCGTCATTTTCCTCATCGGTTTCATCCCCATGATCCTGGTGTCGCTCGCATACCGGGAACTCAACGCCGATTCCCCGGACAGCGGCACCACGTTCACCTGGGTCACCAAGGCGTTCGGGCCATGGGTGGGCTGGATGGGCGGCTGGGGGCTGCTCGCGGCCAACATCATCGTCCTGTCCAACCTGGCCGGCGTCGCCGTTGACTTCTTCTATCTGTTTCTTGCCCAGCTGACCGGCAACCCCGAACTGGCAGATTTGGCCTCCAACACGCTGCTCAACGTGGCCACCTGCTTCGTGTTCGTGGCGCTGGCCGTGTGGGTCAGCTACCGGGGCCTGCACACCACCAAGATCGTCCAGTACGGGCTAGTGGGCTTCCAGCTGGTGGCTTTGGGAATCTTCGTGGCCATGGCTTTCGCCAACTGGTCCACGTCCGAGACCGCCATCCCGTTCAGCTGGGAATGGTTCGATGTCACCAAGATCGAGACCTTCGGGCAGATCGCCGCCGGCATCTCCCTCTCGATCTTCGTGTACTGGGGCTGGGATGTCTGCCTGACCGTCAACGAGGAAACCGCCAACGGCAAGAAGACCGCGGGCCTCGCCGGCACCCTGACCGCCGTCGTGGTCCTGGGCATCTACCTGGTGGTCACCATTGCCACCATGATGTTCGCAGGTGTCGGGGATACCGGGATCGGCCTTAACAACGAGGAGAACAGCGCCAACATCTTCACGGCACTCGCGTCCCCGGTCATGGGACCGTTCGCCATCCTCATGTCCCTCGCGGTGCTCTCAAGCTCGGCGGCTTCGCTCCAGTCGACCTTCACCTCGCCGTCGCGCAGCCTGCTGGCCATGGCGCACTACGGCGCCCTGCCCAAGCCATTCGCTACCATGAGCAGGAAGTTCGCGACGCCGGGCTTCGCCACCATTGCGGCCGGCGTCGTTTCAGCGGGCTTCTACGCGATCATGCACGTCATCAGCCAGAACGTCCTCAACGACACGATCCTGGCCCTCGGCCTGATGATCTGCTTCTACTACGGCCTGACCGCCATCGCCTGCGCCTGGTACTTCCGGAACAGCGTGTTCAGCAGTGTCCGCAACTTCATGCTGCGGCTGCTCTGCCCGGTAGCGGGCGGCGTCGGATTGTTTGTGGTTTTCCTGCAGACAGCCATCGACAGCTGGGCGCCGGAGTTCGGCAGCGGTTCGGAGGTCTTCGGGGTTGGGCTGGTGTTTGTCCTGGGCATCGGGATCCTGGCGCTCGGGGCTGTGCTGATGGTGATCATGGCACGCCTCCGTCCGGGGTTCTTCCGCGGCGAAACCATCCGCCGGGACACTCCTGCGCTGGTAGTCCCCGAGTAGTTGCTCCACCCACAGCACACAGAACGGCGCCCTGCCCGGAAAGTCTCCGGAGCAGGGCGCCGTTTTGGTTTCCTGATCTTGCCTCAACGGCGGTTCAGCAGCGAACCGCGGGTCACCAGAAGTGCGCTACATCAACCACCATGCGCGATCCGGATCCCGGGCCGTCCAGGGTGAAGACCCGGAACGGGAGCCGGGCACGGACACCCAGTCCGATGCTGGTATAGCCTTCGAAGCTGCCCGCGTAGGCCACCTGCCGGAAGGTCTGGTATCCCGACACGTCGGACAGTTCGGCCTTTGCCGCCGGGCTGTAGGTGACGTTGTAATTGCTGTCATAGGACGGTGCGTTCACAGTTACCTGGAGGAATGCTGAGCCCAACAGTGGGATTTCAAAACCTGAACCGTCCTGGACCACGGTCGGAACGTACTGAACCGTGTAGCCGGCAACAGGGCCGTTGAGATCAACCACCATCCGGTCAAAGCAGTAGTGCTGCCCTGTCCGGACGTTGGTGACGGATGCGGTGCTCATGGCCGGGTCTGATTCAGCCAGCGATCCCCATACGAGTCCGCAATACGATGTGGTTGCCGAGGCGGGCCCCGGAGCCAGGAAACCCAATCCGACAGCCATCAAAATGACTGTCAGCCACGTATGAATCTTTTTCACTGTGGGCCACCCTTCGAGTGATTAGGTAGCTCAAGCGTAGGAGCCTCCGTGGCCACTCAAAAGGGTTGTTGCCGCTTCGGCGCGGAACCGTTAATCGGCCTTGGTTCCGGTCACGCGGGCGTGATTCTTCAGCACTTTTCGGGGCCATCGAAACGCTATTAATGCCGTTTCTGCACCCTGCCGTTATGCATAATAACGACGCTGGCGCGCCTCACCGGAGTGCCGGCGTCGGGCGTTCAGCCTTCGCACTCGATGCAGTACTTCAGGCCGTTCTTTTCGCGTGCGACCTGGGACCGGTGGCGGACCAGGAAGCAGGATGAGCAGGTGAACTCATCGGACTGTTCGGGAACAACAATGACGGTCAACTCTTCGCCCGAGAGATCGGCTCCGGGAAGGTCGATGCCTTCGGCGGTGTCGGTCTCCTCGACGTCGATGACTGCGGTCTGGGCACTGCCGCTGCGGGATGCCTGCAGGGCCTCCAGCGACTCGGCAGAAGCCTCGTCGTCAGTCTTGCGTGGAGCGTCGTAATCGGTAGCCATGGCGTGTTCACTTTCGTCGCTGCACGGCACCATTTCAGGCGCCTCAGTGAAGCAGTTTAGGTCATTATGCCGCTACTTGGGCAACAGTGTGGCCAACCAGACAGATTTCGTCGCTTCGCCCTCTGCAGACGGGGTACTTGATGCAACCTTGACGGTATCCGGGGGCGAAATCTGAGAAGGCGCCTGCAGGATGGGTTCGCAGGCCGCTGGGGTCTGCAAAACCCACCCGAGGAGGCCGCCGTGGATACCGCAGCTTCGGTGGGCCTGCGCATAGTCGTGCTGGTGCCCGCGTACAACGAGGCGGGCTCAATCGGGGCAACCCTCCATGGCCTGATGCTCCAGTCCCGTCCCGCGGACCTCATCGTGGTCATCCCCAACGGCTGCACCGATTCAACGGCCTGGGAAGCGCGGAAGTACCCGGTGACCACCATGGAGCTTCCCCGATTGCAACACCGCAAATCCGAAGCCCTGAACCGGGCCTGGGCGAAGTACGCATTCGACGCCGACGTGGTCATCTGCCTCGACGCGGATACGGTCCTGCCCCCGAACGCCGTCGAAGCCTGGTCCCGGGAATTCAGCGCGGAAACGGGCGCGCTCCTCGGTGGCTCGTCGTCGAAATTTACGATGCAGGACCCCGGATTTCTGAGCCGGCTGCAGAAGGCTGAGTTCGCCACGTGGACCGATACCGCCCTGAGGAGGGGCCGGACCAGCGTTCTGGCAGGAACCGGCTGCGCCATCAATAACGCCGTCCTCCGTCAGATCGCGGCCCGGGACGACCGGGAAGGGCCGTGGGTCTACACGTCACAGGTCGAGGACTTCGAACTGACCTACCGCATCCGGGAACTGGGCTTTATCTGCCAGGTCTCCCCCGATGTCCGCGCCTACACCGACTCGATGAAGACACTCAAAGCACTGTGGGGCCAGCGGATGAAATGGCAGGTCGGCACCGTGGAAGACCTGCTGGACCTTGGAATCAACCGGCTGACCCTGCGGGACTGGGGCCAGCAGGCCATGGGTCTGCTCGGTGTGTTCCTGAAGCTGCTGTGGATCGCCGTCATTGCCCTCTCACTCACGTTGGGAGTGTTTCGAGTCGTCCTGTTCTGGTGGCTGGTGCCAATCCTGTTCGTGGCGCTGGACATCAAGCGGGCCCTGCGGATTCCGCACCGCGACTGGAAGGACGTCCTGATGGCAGCCACGTTTTTCCCGCAGGAATTGTTTATGTGGCTGCGGTCCGGGTGGTTTCTGGCATCCTGGTGCGCTGTCCTGACCGCAAGGATCACCCGGCGGCGGATAGACCGCTGGGAAGCGCAATACACAGCAGAGGAAATCAACTAACAATGTACGGAATGAACACCGCCCTACCCGCTTCCGGAGCCGCTTTGGGCGCCACCGGGCTGGCGCACACCGGCCTGGACGTCATGGCCGCCCTGCTGACCGCGCTTGGCGTGATGCTCATAGGTATGGCCTTGCTGGGGCTGGTCCGCCGGGACAGCAAGGCGCGTCCCTAATTACTGGATCAGGGAGTCCGACGTGCCTGCAATGCCGACTTGAACGCTGAGGCGGAGGTGGCACTGCTGTTGATGCGCCAGTCGGTTTCTTTCTGGAGGTGGAACCACACGAAGCCCATAACATCAGGCTGGGCCGCCAAATAAGACACGAGCTCAGTGTTCCAGGCAGCCTTGTTGCCCCCTGCTTCGCTGGAAGCCGTCTCGCTGATCAGGATGGGAACTCCGGGTGCAAGTGCACGCAACTGGGCTATCCCCGGAGCGAAGAGATCCTGCGGCGATATCCAGCCGCTCCACGAGGCGGAAGTGCCCCAGTTATACCCGTCAAGGGCCACAACATCCACGTATCCGACGCCGGGAAAGAGGCCGGCGAGATCGGTGGAACCGTAGTAGGGAACATTCGGGCTCCAAACCCAGGACACGTTGCCGGCTCCGGTGGCAGCAACAACGTCGTGAACATGGCGCCAGGCCTCTTCGTAGTCACCGGGCTGATTGCCGTTGACGCCTTCGGCCCACGGGTACCAATTGCCATTCATCTCATGGGCGAATCTGAGCTGGACCGGCTGGCCCCAGGCCGCAAGTGACTGGCCCCACTGTGTGATGTGGGCGTCAAAGTCGCCGGCGGCTATGCGGTCCAGGGAGTAGGCCGGCTGTTCCATTCCGCCGCCCCAGGCCCAAGGTTCCCAGGTGATGAGCGGGACGGCGCCGCGTGCCCGGACGGAGTTCATCTCGGCGATGGGGGGAGCCTGGAGGAAGTCCTTGTAAAAGAGAATGGTGGACGGGCTTTCGCCGGCCAGTTGCGCCACTTCATCCAGTTCCCCGCTGGCCAGTGGGCCGCCGGCCGTGGCCACCCCGAACCGAAGTGCGGCGGTGCTGACCGGAGGGAGCATCGGCGCCGGTGCGGTCACGGTGAACACGGACGAGGCCTGGATGGACGAGGTCTTGGCCGTGATGGTCAACGATCCCGGGGTTGCGGAAGGGATGGTGATCGAGGTGCTGAAGGCACCCGAGGCTGCCGTTTTCATGGGAAAAGTCGTGGCACCGGCGATCACCGTCCCCGTGGTGGAGGCTTTGAACCCCGTTCCGCTGACGGTGACGGCGGATCCTGCCGCTCCAGTGGCCGGGCTGAGGGAAATCCGGCCTGTGGCTGGCGCTGCCTGGGCTGCCTGGGCCTGCATCAGTCCCAAAGCCAGACCCAGGCCGACCACTACCGCGATGGATTTCAAAGTTCTGAGCATGGCGATCGGTCCCCCGCAATCGGCAAGGCGGTTTGGAAAACCGCCGGTCAGGTGGTGCCTAGCGGCACTTTTCTGATCCTAAGGGTTGGACGCCGAAACCAGACCGGATTTTTTCGAAATCTTTGAAAGGAACTCTGGTGACCGAAGGTTCGACTGGCGCTGCACGAGGCAGCCCGGTCGAAGCCGTTACTGACCGGGGGCCCGGTAGGCAGGTGTCTTGCCCACGGCTGCGTCAATATCCTCGGGTGTCATGAGCGGCGTGAGGTGAAGGTCCACGGCGCCTGTGGAATTGATCATCAGGGATAGGGCAACAGCACTCGGCTGATCGGGAACGTCGAAGACCCCCAGGACATCCGTCTCGCCGAACGCGTAGTAGATGCATTCCAGTGATCCCCCAACCGACTCCAAGGCCTTTACAACGGCGTCCCGACGCTTGGACCCACCCTCCTGCATCAGGCCTTTGATGCCCTGGCCCACGTAATTTGCTTGGAAAAGATACTTAGTCATGGCCGATTCCTGTTCTGCTGTGCCCAGAACACGAACCTATCCGCACGCCCAGAACAGAGGATGAGTGAGGGGCTCTGGAGTTCTCCCCGGCAGGGGGTTGTGGGCCGAGTCTAGGCCTCGCCCCCGGGAACTGGCAACGGTCGGTTTTTGCTTTTCAGCCACACACAGCAGGAAGCCGTTACTGAGCGGGGGCCGGCATGCGGGCGTCTTGTCCACAGTTGCGTCAACATCCTCGCATGTCATGAGCGGGGTGAGGTAAGGATCCATGGCGCCGGGCCATTCTCCGCGACCAGGGCCCCCGACGTCCCAAGTACTCGCGCGTCGCTTGCGGCAGGAGAATCAACCTGCAAGAGATGTATGAACACCTTCTTTGCAGCTGACGATGCACGGCCTCCGAGAGTTCTCAAATAACCGCAAAACGGAGCATTAACCCTCAGCTAACTTGTATATACAAGCTGTGTTTTTGCTTGTTTTCCGGCTCTGCACTGCGGCAGGGTTGAGATGTCAACCCCCTGGGGATGCCCTGCCTGCAGGTCCCCAGCTAGACCTACATTGGAGAAACCTTGGACAACCGTCCCTTCCGCACCGCCTTGGCAACGACCGCCCTAACACTGGCTGCCGCTGTGATACTTCCTTCCGTCGCTTTCGCGGCACCAACCGCAACGGAAGCACCCGACGCGGCGGCAGCAAGCCGCGCGGCTGAAGCACCTCACGCAGGCCTTCCCGACGGCACCAAGCGCAAGAAGAGCCTGGTCATCGGCATCGACGGAGCGACGTTCGCCAAGTTCGGCGCGGCCGGCATGCCCAACATCCAGGGCCTCATGGACTCCGGCATGACTGCCACCAGTAACCTGTACGCGTACCCGATGGCGCCCACCAGCTCCGGCCCGGGGTGGTCCAGCATCGGCACGGGCGTGTGGCCTGACAAGCACAACGTGGTGGACAACAACTTCACGGCACCCAATTACGCGCAGTACCCGGACTACCTGAGCCGTCTCGAAGACGCCAAGTCGCAGACCTCAACGCTTGTGGTGGGCACCTGGTCGCCCATCCCAGAGAAAGTGTTCGGCGAGAAGGTGGACCTCAGGATCGCCGGCGGGGACGACGCGGGCACCACGGCCAAGGCAGTTGATTACCTGGCCAACGGCAACCCGGACAGCACGTTCATCCACCTCGACGAGGTGGACGGTGCGGGGCACTACTACGGCACTGAACACGGGGCATACCTTGCCGCCCTCCGCAAAGCCGACGGCCAGATGGGCGAGATCCTGAACGCTGTCAGGAACCGCCCCGGCTACAACTCCGAAGATTGGCTGACGGTGCTTGTAGCTGACCACGGCCATGCCCCCGGGGGCGGGCACGGCGGCAACACTCCGGCCGAACGGCAGACCTTCGTTATCGCACAGGGCAAGGGCATCGAGGCCGGCACCGTCCGCAACGACGTCAAGATCACTGACATTGCACCGTCGGTCCTGAAGCACGGGGGCGTCAAAGCAGAAGACGCTTGGAACCTGGACGGTCAGGCGTTCGCTGACATTGAGCCGGATGCTTTCGATGCTCTCCGGGATAGCCTGCAGACCCGCGTGGATGAAACTGCACCGGGAGCAGCTGTAAAGGGCTGGACCACCACCGCACCCCAAGGCTGGACCATCGACAACTCGGCCATGCCCGCCGGCGGCGTCACCGAATGGCGTGGCTGGTCCTTCGCCACTGACGAGTTCTGGACCAACGCGGACCGGAACCAGGGCCGCGAAACCAGTGTCCGCAACCGCAACGTCTTCGCCGTGGCGGACTCGGACGAATGGGATGACAAGGCACACGCGGCCGGACAGTTCGATTCCACACTCATCAGCCCGGAGTTCAATGTGAAGGGCGGCAAGACCGCAACGCTGTCCTTCGCATCGAACTACAGGATTGACGGTCCCCAGAGCGGCGAGGTCTTCGTCAGCTACGATGGCGGCACACCACACCTCGCGAAGTCCTACACGGCGAACTTCAACGGCTTCGAGTCCCTCTCGCTTGATGTCCCCAAGGGCTCCAAGAAAGCCAAAGTAAGCTTCCGCTACACGGGAACCAACAGCGCGTTCTGGACAGTCGACCAAGTGCAGCTGGACCGCTGATTCGTCCCGCTCATTAACCAAACAACGACGGCGGCGCTTCCCAACGCGGGAGGCGTCGCCGTCGGGCGCTTCGTCCTGATCCGCCAGCCGCGCTCAACTGCCGTCCCGTAGGTCGGCGGGCGGTCGCGCACTGAATTCGATGCGGTCAAACCGTGCCACACATCTTTCACCCATGGGGGCTTGCGACATGAACCCCACATGCACGGGTTTGTGGGTATGCAACCGGAAGAGTCGGACGAAGCACCAGTACAGGCCGTTTGCCGATGAATGGAAGGCCCATGCAGGACCAATTCGACTGACCCGAAGATACGTCCATGGGCCGGGGACAAGATGGGCATTCGAGTCGTCGGAATACGTATTCGTCACAACGCTGACGACCATCGCTTCTTCGTGGGGCGAGTATTCAAAGCAGAGCTTGGCCCAGTGGTCCGTATCCGCCCACAGGCTCAGGACCCCTGCGTCGAACGTCGTCCGCGGCGAGAGAACCATGACCCGGGCCGACAGTGAAAAAGACGGCGGCGCCGTGAACCCAAGGGCAGAAGCTCGGTGTTGCTGCCCTCCCCAGAGTGAATCATTGCTCCAGTCGACGCCGGGCGCCGCTGTAAGAGTCAGGGTGTTCTCGGCCGCGTCGTATGCGACTCGACCCGGCGAGGATGTCCACGCCAAAGCAGGCAGCCCTGTCACTTCAGGGATTACGTTCCTTCTCCCTGCACCCGACAACACCGGTCAGAACTCTTGCTTCTCGTAGGTGATGCCGTAAGGAACGTCCGGAGACAGCTCAACGGTATAGGAGGCGTAGCCCAGCCTCCTGACCAAAATTCCCCTTCGCCCCTCGTCGCAGGCCAGCTGCTCGGCTGCCTCGATGGCAGCCCCGAGGTCGCGGTCCATCGTCGTTTTGCTCGTTGCGGTGATGGTGGCCAGAAGCTGTGGTTGATCGATCATGTCTTTCCTCAAAAGGTGGATTGGTAACGGGATTTCTAGAGGGACGAGGGCACTTCCTGGCATGCCGCAGTCCAGGCGCTGAAGATCATCTCCCGGAGAGAATGCTTCGGCTCCCAGTCAATGTCGCGTCGAGCCAAGACTCCGGAGGCAACGATGCGGGCCGGGTCGCCGGGGCGTGCTGCGCAAATTTGCGGACTGAACGGTATGCCGGTAACCACAGCCATTTCGGTCATGATTTCGCGCACTGAAGCCCCGGAACCGCTGCCCAGGTTGTAGACGGCCTCCAGTTCCACACCGTCCTGAATCCTGCGGGCTGCTGCCACGTGGGCAGCGGCGACATCGGAGACGTGGACGTAGTCCCGGACGCAGCTGCCGTCAGGCGTGGGGTAAGTGGTTCCGAAAACCTTGGGTGTCAGCCCTTCCTTGAGTGCGTGAAAGACTAGCGGGAACAGGTTGTGCGGGCTCGTGTCGCGCACGTCCGGCGTGCCGGAGCCAACAACATTGAAGTATCGCAGGGAAGTGTGCCGGAGGCCGGTCGCCCTGGCCTGGTCGGCAATGAGCCATTCCCCAATCAGCTTGGATTCCCCATAGGGAGATTCCGGGTTTGTGGGGGTGGACTCGGTCACGAATTCTGCGGCGGTGTTTCCGTAGACGGCCGCGCTGGAGGAGAAAACGATCGCCGCCACGGATGCAGCTTCCATGGCTACGAGCAGGTTGCCCGTCCCCGTCACGTTCTGAAAGTACGTGTGGAGCGGCCACTCCACGGAGACTCCGGCGTATTTGAATCCCGCGAGGTGGATCACGCCGGCCAGGTCATGACGGGCAAAGACCTCTTTGAGGAAAGCGGCATCCATTAGGGAGCCCTCCTCCAAAACAGCCACGCTGGGCACGAAGTCGCGCCGCCCGCTGGACATGTCATCGACGATTACCACTTCGTGCCCGTCTGCCATCAGGGCCCGGGCCACATGCGAGCCGATGTATCCGGCCCCTCCTGTTACAAGCCACGCCATGACTAGTCCTTTCCTCTTGTGTCGGCGCCCTGCGGGCGCATGAATGTGTGCGAGATTCCCCACGATGAGATCCAGCTCTGGCCTGGATCAAGCCACTGCAGGCCCTCCCCCGAGTTGAAGGCGTTGGGAGGAGCGGTCATCGGTTCCACCGCAACGGCGGTTCGATGGCCACCGGCCGGGTACATGTTCGTTGTGTAAACCTGGGCGTACCGGTAGTTCCCGTCGCCCCAGACCGTTACGGTGTCTCCGTTCGGCGCTTCAAGGGTGTGCCGGTACATCCCATCCCGCGACGGCGTGAGGTCCGCAAATGCGGTGTCGAGTTTGAGCCAGCCCACCTTCGGCCCTGTTGAGAGATCGTAGGTGGTTCCGGAGACCGGCCCGGAGCCTACGGGGTTCAATCGATCGTCCACCATCACGTAGGAAGCTGCGTTGACGGTGAGTGAGACTTCCTCCGTCGGCGTGGCACCAACCCGGATAGGGGTGTGCACCGATGGCCGCGGGGGCAGGCTGGGTGGAGTTGTTGGTCAACTCATGAGTTACCTTCAGCCCTTCGGAAGACACCGAATAGGTGGTCTCGACTTGCAGGGAGAAAGGGTAGCCCTCGCTCGGGGAGACCTGGGCGCGAAGCGTAAGTTCGGTGGCGGACCGACGAACAACAACGTGCTGGAGATCGCGGGTCAGGCCGTGGATGGCGTTGCCACGCTCAGGTTCGTTGATGGCCAGCTGGAGCGGCTTACCGGCATTCTCCCACCGCCCGTCCCGAACCCTGTTGGGCCACGGGATGAGGATCGCTCCCTCACAGTGTTTGGGGAGTCCAGATTCCGGGAACTCCTCGATGAGAGGCTCCCCGTCCACAGTGAGCCTCCGGACTGTGCCGCCGATCTCCGTGATCACGGCCGTGACCCGGTGGCCGTCCTCGTCCGACGAAATCCGGAACTGCCGGCCCGTTGGTGCCGCGTGCTCACTCACCAAGAGATCCTTCATGGGCGGATGGTCCTTTGCTGTATCGGTCAATCGCATGTCAGAAGTCGGTATGGCCCAGGTCATGGGAGGCAACGAAGGACACAGCGCGGGTGCTGGCTGCGTGGAGTTCAAGGATCGTGATGTCGTTGCCCTGCTTTCGCAGGAGTGGGCCGGGGACGTAGAGCGTTGCCTGGGGTCCGCGCGACCAGTACCGGCCGAGGCAGAAGCCGTTGATCCATACGACGCCCTTGGTCCAGCCATCGGTGGACAGGAAGAGGTCTGCGGGATTGTCGAGGTCAAACGTCCCGTGGGTGAACACCGGACCGGAAACCGGCGCACCAGGGATCGACGGTTCTTCTTCAAGGGCTGCGGTGACCTGGCGGACGTCGTGGAGTGTCAGGGGGAGAACGTCCCACTCCCACAGAACGTCGCCATTGATCCGTGCGCTGCCGATCAGGCCCTTCGATTCTCCCAGCCGGGTACCATAATCCACGCGCCCTTGGTCCTCCACCAGGATCTCCAACGTCCCAGTGGCATTGGAGGGCAACGCCAGGGACGTTTCGTGGTGGTCCCGGGATAGGGTTCCGAGGGGCTGCCTGTCCAGGAAGACCTGTGCCCGGTCCCGGACCTCATCAACATCCAGTACTGCCGCCCCTGATATTTGGATACGGGTTCGGTAGAGAGTGAACCCCGAGTAGTGGCCGAGCTCGTCGTTGGTGCGCAGCCCCTCGTGGGACGTCCAGTGCCCAAGACGGTCCAGGCACTCCCAAAGCGGCAGCGACTTGGTCAGCGGAACGGTCAATGCGGCGCCCGAAAGCGGCCGTGCCGGGACATCGTCGTCGTCGAGTTCCGTGTACTTGGAGATGATGTCGCGGAAGGCCCAGTACTTCGGCGTCGGATTACCCGTCTCGTCCAAGGGTGCGTCATAGTCATAACTGGTGACGATGGGCTGGTAGACGCCCTTGTCGTTCGCACCGTTGGCGAGCCCAAAGTTGGTGCCGCCGTGGAACATGTAGACGTTCACCGATGCGCCCAGGCCCAGCAGTTCATCGAGATCGTGGGCGGATTGCTCCACGGTGGTGGTGTGGTGGTGGGCACCCCAGTGATCGAACCATCCCACCCAGAATTCGGAACACATCAGTGGTCCCGTGGGCTGGTGGCGGCGAAGTGTCGCCAGCCGTTCTGCGGCCCGCGAACCGAAGGACGCTGTCTTGTGCAGCTCCGGCAGGCTGCCGTTGGCCAGCATGTCGTCCTGAGGCTGGTCAACCGTGGTGAAGGGAACCGTCAGGCCGATTTCGCGGTTGATTTTCACGAGCTTCTCCAAGTACAAGCGGTCAGCGCCATAGGCGCCGTACTCGTTCTCAATCTGGATCAGGATGATCGGACCTCCGGCGTCCACCTGACGGGAGACAAGGATCGGTGCGAGCTGCTCAAAGTACTGGGAGACGGCCGCCATGTAGACGGGATCATCGGCCCGTATCGCTGCAGCGCCTCGATCGAACAGCCAGGCCGGCAGTCCGCCATTGTCCCACTCCGCGCAGATGTAAGGCCCCGGGCGCACGATCGCGTGCATGCCTTCCGCGGCGACCAGATCGAGGAAGCGCCCCAAGTCGAGTCCACCTGTGGTTTCAAAGGTCCCCGGGGACGGAGCATGGGCGTTCCAAGGGATATACGTTTCAATCGTATTCAGCCCCATCTGCCTGGCCTTCCGGATCCGGTCCGCCCATTGATCCGGATGGACGCGGAAGTAGTGCAGGGCGCCGGAGAGGATGCGATGGGGCTGACCGTCAAGCATGAAGTCCTGCTCGCCGATGGTGAAGGTTGGCATAGGGGAAATCCAATCTGAAATGGTGGAGCGGGAGTCCAGGGCCGTGTGGGTGCGGCCCTGGACCCCCGCCACGTACTACTTGGTGGAAACGGTGAAGCCTTGCTGCTGGCCGTACTTCGCGGTGGCGTCCTGCCAGGCCTTCAGCCCGTCATTCAGGTCTCCGTGAGAGCCGTAAGCTTGGCCGACCGTGTCGCTGAAGATGCTGTTGGCGTAGGTCTGGAAGGGAAGGTAGCTCCACCCCGGCACAACGTCCTTCGAAGCCTGGACAAGGACCTCGTTGATCTTCTGCCCACCGAAGTAGGCGCTTTCGGCGTTCAGGAATGACTCGCTCTGCAGGTCTGCCGTGGTGGAAGGGAATCCGCCGTTGGCGGCATGGATCTTTGAACCTTCGGGGCCGTTGGCGAACTGCAGGAAGCCGTAGGCGGCCGCCTTGTTCTTGCTCTGCTTCAGCACGGCGTCGCCACCGCCACCGTTCTCGGCCGCGGCTGCCGTGCCTTTCTCGTACGTCGGCATCGGAGCTACGCGCCACTTCCCTCTACCGGCCTCAGCACCCGATTCCAGGTTGGCGGGCATCCATGCACCGATGATCAGCGTGGCAATGCTTCCGTCCGAAAGGCCTTTGTACCATTCATCGCTCCAGCTGGTGACGGGTGCCAACAGGTCGTCCTTGAGCAACTGGTTCCAGGTGCCGGTCCACTTCTTGGCGCCGTCGTCCTGGAGATCTACGCTGACGTTTGTGCCTTCGTTAAGCGAGTACGGCTTTCCGCCGGCCTGCCAGATCATGCTTGTAGCGAAGCCTGCATCCCCGGTGTCGCTCGTGATGTACGACTTGGGGTCCGCGGCGTGGAGGGTCTTGGCCGCCGCAACGTACTCATCCCAGGTGGCTGGGACGCTGATGCCGTGCTTTTCGAAGACATCGGCCCGGTAGAACATGGCCATCGGTCCGGAGTCCTGCGGGAGGGCGTAGACGCCGCCGTTGAGGTTCACGGATCCCCATGTCGACGGCGTGTAGTTGTCCTTGAGCTCCTCGGCGCCGAAGTCCTTCAAATCGACCAGGGCATCGGACAGGGCGAACTGCGGCAGCGCGTTGTATTCGATCTGGGCCACGTCCGGAGCGCCGGACCCGGCCTTCACGGCGTTCTGCAGCTTGGTGTAGTGGGCGTTGCCGGTTCCGACGTTCTCCAGGTTGACGTGGACCTTAGGGTACTTCGCCTCGAACGCCTCCACGATCGGCTCGAGCTGCGGGGCCCAACCCCAAACGGTGAGGGTAGTTTCGGTTTGCAGCGCCTGGGCGATGTCATCGGCAGTTGCGCCTTCGGCGCCGGCGTTTCCGGGTGTTCCGGAGCCGCCGCAGGCGGCCATGCCGCCCATCAGGAGGCTTGCTGCCAGGGCAGCAGTGGCCACCCGCCGGAAACGATGGTTGTTCTTCATTGAATTGGTGCCTTTCACGTCGTTGTCCATAAAGAGGGTCATGCGGTTGGGGAAGCTCGACGACGGCGGCAGGTCGCCGTCGTCGGTTCTGCTTACTTCACGCTTCCGGCGGCCAGTCCTGACTGCCAGAAGCGCTGTAGGAAGAGGAATGCGCCCACGATGGGCACGATGGTCAGCAGGGATCCGGTGATCACAAGGTTGTAGATGGCCTCGCCACCTGCCGTGGTCGCCTGGGCGTTCCAGCTGTTGAGCCCGACGGTGAGCGGGTACCAGGTTGACTGGCTCAACATGATCAAAGGAAGGAAGTAGTTGTTCCACGTGGCCACCACGCTGAACAACAGGACGGTGATGAAACCCGGAGCCAGCATCCTCAACGAGATCGTGAAGAACGTCCGGAACTCCCCCGCCCCGTCAACTCGGGCTGCTTCCAGGACTTCCGTGGGCACAGAGTCGAGGGCGTAGATCCACACCAGGTAGAGCCCGAACGGACTGATCAGGGACGGGATGATGACCGACCATGGGGTGTTGGTGAGCCCCATCTGGCTGAACATCAGGAACGTCGGGACCGCCAGGGCAGTCCCGGGAATCGCCACCGCACCGAGGACGACGGCGAAGACGCCGCGCTTGCCCGGGAAATCAAACTTGGCCAGTCCATAGCCCGCCAGGGTGGCAAGGAACGTTGCCCCACCCGCACCAACCACCACGTAGAGCACGGTATTCGCCAACCAGCGCTGGAATTCGCCGTCGTTGTACGTCAGGGTGCCGGCGATGTTCTCCCACAGGGCGAAGTCCCCGGAGAACCACAGACCGAACGAGCTGAAGAGCGATGACTGGGTCTTCGTGGAATTGACGAGAAGCCAGAACAACGGAAGGAGGGCGTACACCGCCATGACACTCATCAGGATGGTGAGGAGAATCGACGTGCGTTTCCGGGTCACTCCCCCGCGGCGGCGCCGGCTGAACTTCGGAGCCGGGAACTTCGGCGACTTCGACGCCGGTGACGGGGAGACCGCGTCCGCCCGGGCTGGGCTCAAACGTTCGGACATGGCTAAGCATCCTTTCGTGAGCCGGAAATCTGGACGATGTAGGCCACGATCACCGTGAGGACGCCCATGATGATGGAGATCGCCGCGGCATAGTTGAACTGCTGGCCCGCAAACGAGAGGTTGAACGCGTACATGTTGGGCGTGAAGTAGGAGCTGATGGAGTTCGGGGCCAGTGCCTTGAGGATGTTCGGTTCGTTGAAGAGCTGGAAGCTGCCGATGACCGAGAAGATGCTCGCGATGCCGATGGCGCCGCGGATGGACGGGAGCTTGATGCTCCGGATGACCCGGAACGTGCCCGCTCCGTCAAGGTTGGCTGCCTCGTAGAGTTCTGCCGGAATGACCTTGAGCGCCGAGTAGAAGATCAGCATGTTGTAGCCGGTGAACTCCCAGGTGTTGATGTTCCCGATGGCGACGAGGACCCAGTTCGCGGAAAGCGGCTCCGGCAGGTCCAGCCCGAAGAAGTCGTTGATGCTGCCGAACAGTCCGAATCGTGGACCGTAGATGAATCCCCACATCAGCGTCGCCACAACGGCCGGCACCGCGTACGGGAGGAAGACCGAAATGCGGAACAACGACGACGCGCGCAGGCGGCCGCTGTCCAGAGCCAGGGCGGCAAACAGCGCCAGGAACAACATGATGGGGACCTGGACCACCAGGAATACGACCACCCTGATCACGGAGTCCCAAAACTGCGGGTCGGCCATTGCCTGGAGATAATTGGCGCCCCCAACGAATTTGTCGCCGCCCACCATCTGGTTCTGGAAAAGACTCAGGTAGAAGGTGTACAGGACCGGCGCGATGAACACCAGCACGAAGACGAGCATGAACGGACCTACAAACGCCCATCCCATCCAGCGTCCAGCGTTTTTCCGGATTCTCAGGGTTGGTGGAGCGTCGGCCACCGGCGACGTCGTTGTCATGATATTTGATCTCTTCTCGCTGTGTTTACGCAAACATTCTTGTAAAGACAGTAGCATGTTTAGGTGAACATGCAAGAGGACAGCCGACGACCGACTGCAAACCCCGACCAACCCAACACGGCCCATGACGCGCCACCACGCCGGAGGACGCGCAGTTCCAGAGGCCCGTCGATAGCTGACGTCGCCTTGGCCGCCGGCGTCTCATCGCAGACCGTCTCGCGGGTTTCGAACGGCCTCACGAACGTCGAAGAAAAGACTAAGAACCGCGTCCTGGAGGCCATGAAGGAGCTCGGGTACCGGCCCAACAGGGCCGCAAGGGCACTCAAGAGCGGACAATTCAAGTCCATCGGCGTCATCATGTTCACGCTTTCAAGCTTTGGCAACATGCGCACCTTGGACGCGATTGCAACGGCCGCCTCACAGGCCGGCTACTCCGTGACCCTCATCCCCCTGCAGGACCCCACCACCGGCACCGTATCCGGGGCATACCATCGCCTACGGGAGCAGGAGGTTGACGGCGTCGTTATCATCTTTGAGGCACATTTGCTCGACCATGCCGACATCACGCTGCCCGAGGACCTCCCCGCCGTCGTGATCGACTCCAACGCCGGCTCCGGCTATTCGATGGTGGACACGGACCAAGCCGAAGGGGCCAGGTCCGCCACGAAGCACCTTCTTGATCTGGGCCATCAGCAGGTGTGGCATATCGGCGGCCCCACGTCGTCCTTCTCAGCCCTGCACCGGGAGGAATCCTGGAAGCGGACCCTGGAGGACGCAGGCATCGATGCGCCACCGGTCCTGCACGGCGATTGGTCGACCGAATCCGGGTATCAAATCGGCCTGGAGCTCGGCCGCAACCACGAAGTGACTGCTATCTTTGCGGCCAACGACCAAATGGCGCTGGGAGCGATGCGTGCACTCCATGAGCTTGGCCGCGCCATTCCGCAGGACGTCAGCATTGTTGGATTCGACGACCTCGAGGAGTCCACCTCGTTCTGGCCGCCCCTCACCACCATCCATCAGGACTTCCATGCAGTAGGACGCCTGAGCATCGAAAACCTGCTTCAGCAGATGGCCGGGAACGGCGCCATCAATGAGGCCACTAAAGTGCCCACCCGACTCATAGTGCGCAACAGTACGGCTGCTCCCGCCGGCTGAAGTACCCGCGGCATGGCGAAGCTACGGACGCGGGATGTCGCCGTGTCCGTAGCTCGTTCCATGCTGGCCTATGTCCGCGGCTACCCCTTACTGGAGCCCAAGGTGAGTCCAGCTACGAATTGCCGCTGCAGGACCAGGTAGATGATCAGGGTGGGAATGAGCGTGATAATGGCGCCGGCCGCGATCAGGTTGTAGTTGCTCAGGAACTGACCCTGAAGGTTATTAATGGCTGTGGTGATTGGCAGTCTGTCACCACTCTGGATGAACAGCAGGGGCCAGAAGAAGTCGTTGTAGATGAAGATGACTTCCAAGGTCCCCAATGCTGCGAGTGCAGGGCGGCAGAGGGGCAAAATGATGTTCCAGTACTGCCGCCAGATACCGGCACCGTCCACCAGCGCAGCTTCCGTCAGGTCGGCCGACAGCGCCTTCATGTAGTTGGAGAGCACAAAAGTGCAGAAGCCGATCTGGAAGGCGGTGTCCACCGCGATGACGCCGATGTACGTGTTGAGCAGGTTTCCGGAATCGCTGAACGAGTATGGCAGGGCGACATGCTTGAACATCTCGAACAGGGGCGCGGCGAGGACCTGCGGGGGCAGGAGGTTACCGGCCGTGAACATGATCAGCAGGGTGATGTTGAATTTCCAACTGACGCGTGAAACCGCGAAGGCCATCATGGACGCGAAGAGCAGAGTCAGCAGGACCGCTGGGACTGTGATCAGGACGGAATTCAGGAAGTACTTGGAGAATCCCCCCTGGTTCCATGCCTGAACAAAGTTCTCGAAATTGAAGCTGCCTCCGAAGCTGAAATAGCCGTACTTGTCGGTGTCGGCTTTGGGCCGGAGCGCCGTGTACAGCGACCAGCCGAGCGGAATCAGCCACATGGCAGCCATGACGGTAAGGAAGATGTGCGTGCCATAGTGGCGTTTGCCCGGTTTGCCGGGTTTGCCGGTCTGGACAGGAAGGGTGCGGGCGATGGTGCTCATGCCTCTTTCTCCTTGCCGAAGGTGCGGATGAGGTAGAAGACAATCGGTACCAAAGAGACCACCAGGAGCACGACGGCTAGGGCAGAACCGACGCCGATCACCTGGCCCTCACCGATCAGGTTTTGGATCACCAGCGCGCTGAGCAGTTCGAGCCCGTTGGTGCCACGGTTGATCACGTAGACGATGTCGAAGGCACGCAGGGACTCGATGATGGTGATGACCACGATCACGATGTTGACCGGGCGCATGGCCGGAAAGACCACTCGGAAGAATGTCTGAAAGGCATTGGCTCCGTCTATCGACGCAGCTTCCCTGAGCGTTGGGTCCACGCCTTTGAGGCCGGCCAAATACAAGATCATGACATAGCCTGCGTGACGCCAGGTTGCGGCGATCATGGCGGCCCAGATGTTGACGTTCGAGTCACCGAACCAATCGACCGCTTGCGGTGTGCCTGCTGTGCCAAGCAAGTAGTTCAGCAGTCCGCTGTCGCGGTTGTAGAAAAGTTGCCAAATGATGCCGATCAGCGCGAGGGATAGCATGACGGGCGTGAAGAAGATGCTCTGGTAGATCTTGCTGCCCCGGATCTTCTGGTCCAGCAACACAGCGAGCAGCAATCCCAGTGGGGTTGCAATGAGTGCCAGGAAGGCCAGCCAAAGCACGTTGTGCTGGATGGCCGGCCAGAAGGGTGGGTAGTTCTGGCTGATGAACTCGTAGTTGTCCGTACCGGCTGGCTTGATGTCCGCAAGGTCCAGCCCGTTCCAACGGGTAAAGCTGAGTGCTATGGAAAAGAGGGTCGGCAACCACACGAACAGCAACTGAATGAGCGTCGGGAGGCCAACCATGACCCCCAGGACGAACTTGTCACGGCGGCTCAGGCGGCGAACCCGTCTGGACTTCGTGCGCGTTTTTCCGGCACCCGCCACCGTGGCGCTGGCTGCCCCACGATGGGCGCCGCCAGCGGGCGGACCGCTGTTCGGGGAGGCCGGTTTTTCGGCTGTGGTACTCATGGGAATTCCTTTGGTATTCGTCGCCGGGGCCGGCCGCGATGTTATCCGCGGCCGACCCCTGCTCGGGAAGCCTGGCCGGTTGACCAGCAACCGTGCAGCCAGGGCAGGTCTACGCTATTGGGCCGCGTAGAGCGACTTGGCCTGCGCTTCCAGATTCTTCACGTCGACGCTTCCGTCCTTGATGAACGACTGGAGGGCCGGAATCATCACGTTGTTGGCCATAGCCGGCAACGCATCGCGGTCCAGGAACTGGCTGATGTACTTCGCATTGGCAATGGTGTCAGCACACTTCTTGTTCAACGGAGAGAATGCGGACGTGTCCGCACCCTTGACCGTCGCTATGTTCGATGAGTCCACAGCGGCATAGGCGTTCTGCCCTTCCGCGGAGCCCATGAATGCCATGAAGTCGCGTGCGGCCTGGTTGTCGCCGCCCTTCTTGGACAACAGCAAACCGTCGATGGGAGCTTCCACAGCGTCGGTTCCCTCCATTGCGATCTCGGGGAAGGGGAAGAAATCGATGTCCGCGAGCACTGCGGGATCCGTGAACTGCTGCGTCACGAATGAACCCAGAAGGTACATGCCAGTCTTCTTGGCTTCCAGCGCCTTGGCGGCATCCTGCCAGGTCTGGCCGAGGGCCGCCGGATCCTGGAAGGGCAGGAGAGCCTTCCAGGTGTCGAAGACGTCGCTGACCTTCTTTTGGTCCCAGCTCTCCTTGTGGGCAGTCAGGTCGACGTGGAACTGGTACCCATTGAGGCGCATGTTGATGTAGTCGAACGTGCCCATGGCAGGCCAGCCGTCCTTGTCGGCAAAGCCGATCGGAATGATGCCGTCGGCCTTCATCTTTGCCGCAAGAGTGGTCAGCTCGTCAAAGGTGGCCGGGACCGCATAGCCCTTTTCGGCCCAGAAGCTCTTCCGGTAGAAGAAACCCCACGGGTAGTTGTAGTTGGGCACCAAGTACAGCTTGCCGTCGGGGCCGGTGGAGGCCTTCTTGATGGCGTCGGAGAAGTTCCCGCCGATTTTCTCCCAGACGTCGTCAACGGGGGCCAACAGACCCTTCTCGGCGTAGTACTGCATGCGGTAGCCGGCAAACCAGGTGAAGGAGTCATCTGGGCTGCCCTGAAGGTAGGAGTTGATCTTGTTCTGGAAGTCATTGTGCGGGACAACATTTGTTGCCACGTCGATGCCTGACTTCTTGGTAAAGGCGTCCGTGACTGCCTTGTAGGCGTTCCGGGGAACTTCATCGGATGAGCCGGAACCAAAGGTCAGGCTCTTCGATGCGGCACCTGGTGCCGGACCAGACCCACCTGTGCAGGCCGTCAGCAGTGGGAAGCCTGCCACGCCGACGGCGCCGATTCCCAGAGTCTTAAGGAAGGTCCGCCGTCCTGGACCGGCGCCTTCCGCCGCCTGGAACGGGCCAAGATTTGTAGCCATGATTACTCCTTTGGATCGTGGTTCTTCATAAGCCTGTCACGCATCCGCGCGCTCTGGCTTCGACTATCGAATAGCTCAAGTGTGGGGTAGTAGTGGAAGTAGAAAGCCGCTGGATCAGTTCAATATTCTTGTGAATGTTCACGTAAACATCAAGTTGCAAGAAGTTTACGTAAACATGAGCGGTTTGGCAAGCATAAATTCCCGATTTTCGACAATTTCCTGCCTCTTGGCCGCACCCGTGGATCAGGGTGCTCCCGCTTCCCGGCGGCCGGCTTCGCGGGCTTCTTCGACCAGCCGAAGCAGCTCTGTCTTCCGACGCCGCCTACCCCAGAAAAGACCGCCAAACAGAAGCAGCAAGGCAATGAGGATAGCGAGCTGAGGCCACGGAATCGCCCATAGCGTCACACTTTCCAGCGCCGGATCCAGAGCTTGGGTCGCGCCATCCGGGGCAATGCCCCCTCGCGAAACCGTCAGTGGCAACGTTATGATGCCTAGCGGCCACACGTCCCGCACGTGGATGCGGACCGTTCTCCGGTCACCCGGCAGCAGTTCAAGGCTGCGGGCTTCCTCCGTCCCGGCGGCGGGTGATCTCCCGCCGTTCACTGTTATGGAAGCGTCTACGGATAGCCGGACGTTCCCCGTGTTCTCAAGGTCAACGGTAATGTCGGCAGACCCTGGCTCGACCGGGTTCCAAGACGTCTCGTAGCTGGCGGCTGCATGGATTCCTAGTCCGGGTTTAACTTCCCCCTTCACCCGGGTCATGACACGGAACCCGACGCGGCTCTCCACGCCCAGCCGTGTGCCGTCCTTGGCACCCTCGGAATGAATTGACGCAGCGATGCCTGCGGCGTGATCGCCGGGTGTTGCGTTCTGGGGGACCGTCACCGTGAATGGCACGACGACGGCGCCGCCTGCCACCACCGTGACGGTATAGTCCATCGAAATCCACATACCCGCGCCGACCGACGTTTTGTCGGCAGGCAGCATGTTGAAGCGCCCAGTCGAGGTGAAATAGCCATCCGCTGCCGTGAGCGAAAAGGTAACGTCCCGGTCGCCGAGGTTCCTGACGGCGAGATGCTCATCGACGCTGGCCCCGGAATCGAGCTCCAGTTCCACCCACGAGCGGCCGTCAGGGCCCGCCGCGTCCGATGGACTCATGGCCCACGTGACGGGGCTGCCGTCAGGACCGCTTGTTGTCCCAAAGCTTGCCGGCGCAGCGGGAAGGTTTGCCAGGAAGACCGCGGCCATGACAAACATAGTGACAGCGCAGCGACGCAGGAGTCCTGCGCGGGCCAGCATAAGTAGTACGGGCCTCATGGGATGCCGATACTTCCGTTGCAACTATTCGAACAGCGAGATAGTCAGTTTCGCGGTGTAGTCACCCGGAGCGACCGTTGCCGACGTCCGCAGGAAGAGATCCGCGGTCGCAGTCCACTGCCCCTCTGAAGCAATTGCACCCGAATCTGGAGCCAACGCGAGGAGCTCCTGGTCAACCAGGCCTACCGCGTGTGGTCCGGAGTCCATCACAGTGCCCACTTGATCGCCCTCTGCAACCAGCCCCGACTCCCCGCCGTCGATGAGCTGCGGCTGCCACCCCAAGTGTGAGGCACTGATCGCCGGCTGACCCGAGTCTCCTGCGAAATCAGTGGACGATCCCAGCACGTACCAACCGGCACCCGCAGGAATCTCATCCGCTGCGCGGGTGTCGGTAACCGTCACGGTCGGTAGAGAGCCTTTGAATTGCCGCACGGTGGACGTTGACCCGTCCTCGGTGAGCGTTGTAGTGGTGCCCCCGATGCTCATAGCCAGCACACCGGCGTCGGCTAGAAGGCTAAGTCGGCGAAGCCGTGATTTTTGGGTCGTGTTTTTGGTGGCTGGGTCAGATTCGGGTTTAAGCGGCCAGTCCCGTGATGTGGGTGAGGTTGTCGATCGCGTTTTGGTAGGAGCGCGTGGCGGCTCGCAACCTCGTTGGTACCGGGGTTTGCAGGTCGGCCAGGCCGGTGGGAAGCAGCCGGTCGTGAACGGCGCTGATGAACATGGCGGTGGAAAGGCCAGTGTCGGTGACCCGGTAGCGGTGGGAGTGTGGGATGCGTTCGATGAGGCCGTGATGGCGAAGCCGGCGCAGATCATAGGTCATCTGTCCGACGGTAACGGTGCCGGGGTCGGTTCCACGTAGCTGTGCGGTGAGTGAGCGCAGGTCCCGGTTGACGAACCCGTCCGGTTGCAGTTTGAACACCGGCAACGCGGACAGGAGTGCGTGGCTTCGTTGTTGCCCGAGGCGCAGTCCGGGAATCCGGGCGCCGGCGGCGGTGATGACTGGGTCGGTGATGGCGTGTAGTGCCTGGGTTCCGGTGATCGGGTCATGGCTGATTCTTTGGACGCGTAGCAGGCGCCTGTTGGCAGTGAAGCCGATCTCCCGCAGTGCGGGCAGATTTGTCAGTCGTTTGCCGATTCGAAAATCGTAGCTGTCGTTGATTGTTGTCTCGGTCCGCAGGGCCCTCCCTTCCTTGTGGTACTGCTTGATCGTGGCATTCTTATAGTCCACGTGCAGGCTCGGGGTGACCCCGTCTGTGATCACCCTGGTCCTGAACCGGCCCGGGGTTGGCCGGGGCCCGGTCTTCATCAACCGGCGGCCGAAGACCAGGCTGACCTGGTCCGGGCGGCCGGTATCAAGGTTCTCGCGGATCACGTTCTCGAAGAACACTCGCCCCGACACCGGGCTGTCGAGCATTTGGGTCAAGGAGAACTCCGCCTGCAACACCGAGACGTCGTAGCGGTACCCGGCGGCCCGGTCGACAGCGGTAAACGGGTGGGGCAGGATGGCCAGCCACTTGCGCAGCAGCGCGTCGATCTGCTCCGGTCCGAGACGGTCGCAGATTCCCTGCAGGCCCGGGACGTCCTCCACCGCGGCGAAGGCGTTATCCATCGCTACGTAACCGATCCCCGCCTTAGCGGCCTGCCGCTGGGCCCAGTGGTGGCCGTTGATGCACAACTTCGCGTTATAGGGGAAGTAGGAGCAGAACTTGAGGAAGAACGGCCCGAAATCGGCGTCAACACAATAGAAGTAGAAATGGTTGACCACCCCGGTGGTCTTCACGATCCACGGGTAGGACAACCCGTCGTCGTGGTGACGTTTCTCAGTCCGGAACAGCGGGGTTTTCTCCTGAGCCCGGCCGATGAACACTACCCCCTCCGGAGCGGTGAACGACGCCAGCCGGTTGGCCATCACGTCGTCCTTGCGTTGGCCCTTGAGGAAATCCACCCACTCGATATGTTCCGCCTCGGCGAAGCCGTGGACCGCCGCGGTGAACCGGTCGGTGATCTTCGCCAACGGTGCCGTGGAGGCGATCGGCAAACCCAACTGCCGCTGCACATAGCCCACCAGGCCGGCGGCATACTGCAGTTTGGGCTGATACACGTTGAGGTACATCCGGTCGATGCACTCAACTTCGAACCTCACATGCTCGGACAAGACATCTGCCACGGTGCGCGCTATCGTCATCACAAGCTCCGGTCGGTGATCAGGAGGCCGAAAGGCCCACCACTGCTACGGCAGTCATACACCCGCGACAATTCAACTGTCACGGATCACCCTGCCCGACCGGAGCCCCCCCACCCACGGTGAGACAACATGCCTTGTCGGGCTGGGGCGAAGCCCCGCTGGTTCTGTAATGCCAACGTTGACATCCACGTCCTGCTCGCCGTGGTTCTCTTCAGCCATCGCCATCCCGGCGACACCAAGCAGCAGTGCTGTGCCTGCAGCAACGGCGGAGCACCGTGCGGCGAATCCAATTCTGTTCATCTGATAAATCCTCTGTAAGTTCCGGCCGTCAGCCGGGGTGGTTCGGTGATGCGTGGAAAGTGCCATGCCGGCGGCCCGTCGAGTAACAGGCCGCCGGAATTGGCTCAGTTACAGGTCGCTGCGTTGTATGCGGCTTCCTTGGTTACAGTTACGGGCTGGCCATTCACCGTGCCCGTAGCTTCTACGGACACCACACCGGCCTGGACGGACACAGCGCGGGTGGAGAAGGCATGCACCGCGTTCTTAGTGGGCTTTACCTGGGCGAAGGACTTGGTCCCGAAAGCCGAGGTGAACTTCACCTGGACCGACGAGGCTTCATTGTTCGTCGCCTGGACGTTCACCACAACCTTGCCGGAAACGCACTTGGTGCTTGCTACCGCGGATACGTTTAGGGCCGGCGACGGGGTGAGCGTCGGAACCGGGTTCGCGATCATTAGCCAGCTGAGCTGTACGTCCGGCCCCCTCGTGGGGCTAAGCGCGAAGGTGAGCTTCCCGTCAGTGCCCACGGTGACGTTCTGGTAGGCCGCGGACTGGTAGTCCCCGCTGTAGTCGTGGTCGGCCTCCACCACAGCACCATTGACGGTTACCTTGGCTCCGCGGTCGTCCCACTGGGCCCAAGGATCGTAGTAGCCAGCGTAGACCGTGTAGGTGCCCGGGGCCAGGTCACTGAAGCGGTAGGTCAGGTCACGTCCAGCGGCGGCGTACCGGAGCGTCGTGAAGATGTTGCCGTCAGCGGTGCCTTCAACTCCGCTGCCTTCGCTCTCGTAGCCCCACGCTTTGCCAGTGGCAGGGTCTGCCCCGAAGGGCTGGTCAGCCGTGCTGTTGAGGACAGGTCCATCCTGCGTTGCGGCCTCCATCAGCGCGGTCCAGTCGGCTGTTTGTTTCCCGCCGGCGTTCACCGCGTACTGGACGCCCTCCGGGACAACCGGGATGGTGCGGCTGAAGGTTCGGCCACCGAAACCGGACAGCGTGCCAGTGGCGGTAATGACTCCCACAGTGTTGGTGCTGCCGGTAACCTGCCAGGTGACAGGCTGCGAAGAGGTCTGCCCGTTCTGCGTGACCGTCACGGTGTTGACGTTGAAGGCTTCACCGACAGCCAGGCTCGAAGGAACTCCGGTGACGCTCCACGCAGAGTTGGCATCGAGGTCCTCGAGGCGCCATTCGGACGGTGACAGGACGCTGAGGGTCTTGCCGCCTTCGCCCATCTGGATGGGCAGCCAGACCATCTGCGCGTTTGCCAGGTCTGTCCCGTTGTTCCAGCGGTCACCCATGTAGATGAACTTGCCATTCGCGGCATCGACCGGAATGACGGACGAAGGCTGCGAATTGTTGGAATTCCAGGCAACATCGCTGCTGAACGGATTTGGCATCTCCGTCCAATCGCCCAGGATGCTGGTTGCCGTGCCGTACTCGGCCGGGTTGGCCGCCCAACCAGTGGTTCCCGAGGTGATGATGAAGTAGCGGCCCTGGTACTTGAAGATGGCCGGTGATTCGCGGGAGTCGTTGACAAAGGCGCGCCGGAAGTCGATGCCCTCCACGGCTTCGTCCGGCGAGGCAGAGAGGTGGGTGTAGTCAGCGTTGAGTTTCGAGATGAACATCGTCTTGTTCTCTTCGCTGGAGTAGATGATGTAGCCGGTACCGTCGTCGTCCACGAAGAGGTTCATGTCCCTGGCCATGCCCGGGTTGTTCGGCGCCTGGTTGGTGGGATCGCCTGCAGTCGCCTTGTGGAGCCGGTAGCTGTCGATGTAGCGGAACGGCCCGAACGGCGAATCGGATACTGCGACGCCGGCGTTGGCCTTGGCATACTGTGCGTCCGACCAGCTGGAAGGGCCATCGGCATGGACCCACATGACCCACTTGTTGGTGGCCGCGTTGTAGATGACCTTTGGCCGTTCGAGGATGGCCGGGACCTCACCGTTGACGGACACCGTTCCGAGGTCTCGGTAAACAGCGTTCGTCTGCTCAGTGGTGTAACCCGAGTACAGGCCCTGGAAATACGGATCGTTGGTGAACTGGTCCGGGGAGGACATCGCCTTCAGTGCTACTCCGCGGTCCGTCCAGTTGTAGAGGTCGTAGGAGCTGTAGGCATGCACGCCAGGCGAGGAGTGGTAACCGTTAGTGCGGTCCTCCCCGTACAGGTAGTAGATGGTGCGGCCTTCCGAGTCCTTGGAGGAGACAACTTGGCCGCCGTGGGCCTGGATCACATTGCCCGATTCGTCCCGCCATTCCTGGCCGGGCTTGAAGCTCGTGTAGCCCGTGCCTTCGTTCGCATTGCGCAGGGTGAACGCTTGGTTCGCCCCACCATTCGAGGTCCACAACCCAATCCAGGAGCCAGAAGCCGTGGACTGGTTGGACACATCCAAAACCTGTTCCCGTCCGGCGTTGAGGAGGCTGAACGACGTACCATCGGTCGTGTTGAAGAGCCATTGGGCCGAGGTGTCTGCGAGCGCTTCGTCGTCGGTGATAGTGCGCAGGACGGTTCCGTTGGCATCGGCGGCCAAAGCACGGCCGTCAGCGAGCCTCAGGACGAACCGGTCACGAGTGGTGCCGTCTTCGTCGGCGATGAGGGTGGCCTTCCAGAGCTGAGTGGGTGAGGCGACGGAGTCGCCCAGCACAGTTGCCGGACTTCCATCCGAGGCCGTCACGGCCCTGCCGCTCTGGACTCCGACGAAGCTGTAGGACTGTCCGTCCTGTACTACCGGCGCATCGGCGGCGACGCCGGTTGCCCCGTTGACAACGAAGGTCGTGACTGACTTGGCGGGCACGGTCAGCGTTGCCGAGCGCGTTCCGGCGTCGATAGCAACAGGGGTGCCGTTCACCAGCGCGTTGGCGGTGGGATCGCCGGCCGGAGACTGGGTGGTAACCACCGGAGTAACAGTGGCACCGGCGCCGATCGCCGCGAATTTGGACAAGTCCAGCCTGACGGTCTTAGCCTGGTCGGAATCGTTGGTGTGCACCATAGCGAGCCCGGAACCGTCGTTCTTCAGTGCAGACGTCGTCTTCCCGTCGCTGGTGGGAATGATCCGGTCGCCAGGTTCGATGTAGTGGGTGAAGTTCCGGATGGTGTTGTACTTCGAGTTCACTTCGGTGCGGCACGAAGGATCCGCGGCGCCGTCAGCTACGCGCCGTGCGGAGTCGCCGTCGGCATTGCAGTCGAAGTCGATGAAGACCGATCCCCAGTTCTTCTTCTCGCCGAATTCCATGTTGTAGAGGTCCTCAACGGGCTGCCACAGTACCCAGGATTCGGGGTCGAGCTCGCGCAAGTCGTCGGTGATGCGTGTCGCCATGCCGAGGCCGTTTTCGATGCTGGCCGGGTTCCACGAATCGCCTCCCCAGTTGCCTTCCACTTCGCTCATGGACAATGGTTTGCCGGCGGCCTTGGCGATGTCGCGGACCTGCATACGGTCGCCGGTGGAGTACGTGTGGACATTGAGCTGGCTGACGGCCTGCTTGGTTTCCGGGGTCCACCCGTTCCAGTCTTCGACAAAGCGTCCAGGAGACGTCTCGTCTGGACCGGACACTTTGGCTTCGGTGGTAGTGCCCTGCTCAGCGAGTTCGGCAGCCATGGCCGTCAGCACCTGGGACTGCAGGGCGGGGCCGGCGTGGGCGCCTTCCTGTCCTCCGCCATTCGGCAGGCCGTTGCCGCCGATGGTGGTCTTCCAGTAGTTCGTGTTGGGCTCGTTGAGGGGGTTGATGGTGTCGAAACTGATGCCCTCAGCCTGCTCGACGTGCTGCGCGGCGGTCTTGAGGTAATTGACGAACTTGCCGATTGCCTGGGGCTTGATCTGGTCCGCATTCGGGTCGAGGCCACCGCTGACGTAGCCGCTCTCTGTCATGAAATAGGGCGGAGAGTTGCTGAACGCCTCCCAGGTGGTCACTTTGTCCTTGATGGCCGCGATCCAAGCGCGCTGCGAAGCGTCGGCGTCAAGGTTGTAGTCCGAGGCGTTGTCTCCCGTCCATGCGGCGAGGAAGCGGTCCCGGTCAGCGTAGTTGGTGGTGATGGGCCCGGCTTGGTCGGAGAGCCCAGTATTCGGGTTCCACCAGCCGGGAACGGCACCACCGGGACGTAGGTAGTCGGGTATGTCAGTGGCGTTGCCACCGCCGATGTTGTAGCGGGCGATGTTGAGGTTCAGGCCGTCGTCGCCGAAGACCTTGTCTATGAGGTCGTTGCGGATGGCCTCCGGATAATGTCCGGTGGCATTGGCCATCCAGACGAGGCTGGTGCCCCATCCTTTGAACGCCGGTCCTGCCTGTGCGGGGTTCGGTGTCAGAACAACGGGATTGTCTGCAGCTGATGCCGCCGGGGGTAAGAGTGGGAGTGTAGCCAGGGCGAGGGTTGAGGCGGCGATTGCCGCTGCTATGCGATAACGCGACGATGCGTTCGATGTCGACAACATTGTCTAATCCAATCCGTTCATGTTTACGTGAACATATATGAGTTTACGTAAACATAGCGCTGGCAGAAGGGTTGCGTCAAGACCTCGCGATGACTCATAGAAAACCTCCGCGTAGCGGCGGCGTGGCTCAAGGTGGTGGCAGCGGGTGCGGATTATGCCCGTTTATGGAGCTCACGATGGCCCGGCAGCAGACTGTGACAAAGAAGAAAGCCCTCGCCTACAAGAGCGCTGATCGGGCAGGACGCCGGCCTATGGCCATGATCTGCTGGCCCCGATGCTGCCGGTCCTGGCGCCATTGCTGCGCCGGGACAAGGAGCTTGAGCACCAACGCGCAAGCGGATCTGCTGATGCGCATGAGCGCGGCGACCATCGACCGCAAACTTGCCGGCGAACGTGCAAAACTCTTCCCGCGGGACAAGGTGAAACACGAAGCCAGACACACTCCTGAAATCCCAGATCCCGGTCCGGACCTGGGCCCAGTGGGACGATGCCGTCCCGGGATTCGTGGAGATCGAACTGGTCGGTCACGAGGGCGGCAACAGCTTCAGGGAATTCTGCTTCACCCGGACAGTGACCGACGTTTTCCACGGTGAACAGGTCCGTGCGGAACAGGGCTGCCAAATGGGTCTTCTAGGCCCTCGAACAGGTCACCGCGGCGTTCCCCTTCCCGATCATCGGGACCGATTCGGACGACGGCTCGGAGTTTATCAATGACCACCTGCTCGCCTACTGCCACGCCTACCAGATCGCGTTCACCCGGTCCCGGCCCGGGAACAAGAACGACGGCGCCCCGCTGGACAGGGTCTACACGAACTGTCTGCTGCCTCAGCAGAAAATCATCGAGAAGCAACGGCACGCCGCGAAAGTGATAAAGAAACACGACGCACCTGCCACTCCCCGCCAGCGGGCCATCCGCCACGAAACCATGGGTAAACGCCCGATCATCCGGATGAACGCCGCCTTCAGACAGATCAAACCCGACCCACTCACACGCCAAATCCTGGCACTCACAGCTAACCTCGAAACGATCTCCCGGGTAAAACAACCCGCCGCCGCCAAGCCCGTCAACAGGGCCTGGAACAGCTGAAAACCCGGAGGGTTTTCAATGAGGCAACAGGGACCTGACTCTACGATCTCGGCGGCGCCGAGCTTAGCGCCTGCGTCATCGATGCGGGAGCGCGGGGCCTAGCACAATGGGCAGGCCAGGAGGATCCTCCACCAGAGGGAACTCCGGTCAACCACGGCATTTTTCCCGCTTAATAGCCGCACATGCCATTCGGGTTCGCTGCCATCAATGCAAATTACGAGGACTGGCTCAGAGCCAACCTTCTAAGTGTGGCCATTCACGGTGAATTCCGTAGAAGTCATGGGGGTCTACTGTTCTTGCCCCCAGGGCCTGAGTGTTTGAGTTCGCAGTGTCGGCTGCCCCGCCACCCGCCGCCGCACTCCAACGCATTCACAACGCATTCACAACGTCGGCGGGTGTTACAGCTAGCGCCTCATGGTCTGCATGGCTCCTTTGTCATCTATCCGGACGAGGTTGGTGCCCTGGGTCGTGTACAGCAGGCCGTCTTCGTCGACTGCAATGTGCGGGCCGCTGTACCAGCCGCCGTTGATGCCGGCAACGACCACCGAGACGGCGAAAGTGATGGGGTCGATGCGGAAGACCGTGGTGTCCGAGACGCCGTAGATGATGCCCCGGCTGACGGTCAAGGCCCCGAAGTCCGTGCATACGCTGCTCAGATCGCCTGTGTGGACAAGCTGGCGGGTATCCAGGTCAATGACGAACAGCCCTGCGGCCCTGCGGGACATGCCGTAGAGGTAGCGGCCGTGAATGGCGAGGGCCGCCACTCCGGCTGTTTGCCCCGGATCGATGCGCCACAGTTCCTGGTTGGCGATCGGATCCCAGGCGACGATGGTGCTGCGGGGGCCGCTGGCGTAGATGTTGTCGCCGCCAAGGTAGGCAACGCCGTCCTTCGTGGCCACAGCACGCACCATCTGGAGATTGTCGATGGGGTTGACCTTGGTGGTGACCTGGCTGGTGACCGGGTTGTAGGCGGCGAAGCAGCCGCCGCCGCCGGTGTCGTTCTGCGCGCCTGCGATGACGAGACCGTTGACAGCATCCCAGCAGACGTCGAGTGGCCGGTTCTGCCCGGCGGGCAGCGCGGCGACCTGGTAGGGGAGCTGGCCGGTCTTGGGGTCGTAGGAGTAGATTCCCCTGGAGTTGTACTGGCCGGTGTAGAGGATGCCGCCCACCACGATGGCGTCCTTGGCCTCGCCGGTGGCCCGGAGGTAGGACACCTGTCCCGAGGCCAGTTGGTGGCGGGCGATGGTTCCGGTGCCACCCACGTAGACATCGCCGGCGCCTGCAGCGAGTCCCATGCACAGCTGTGGTCCGCCCGGCGCTCCGGCCTGGGTGAGGTCGTACTTCACGGCGGTCTTCGTCGGGGGATCAATCTCGATGACGTCGTAGGAGGACACCGTGATCGCCTTGTTGCCGTAGACGTCCAGGCCCCACATGGCGCCCACGTCCTCGGTGAGGATCTGCGTGATCTTCTTAGTCGTCATGTTGTAGGCCCAGACGCCGGGTTCCTTGACGAAGAACACCTGGTTCCCGAGCTGCCGGAACATGACGCCGGTCTTCGCGATGATCGTATATTTGGTGTGATCGGCCAGGTTGATCAGAACGGACTTCCCGGGACCCTTGACGCCGACTCCAAGTTGTCCGTCCAGCACGCTGAGGGAGGTCACGGACACGCCCGTCGCCACCTCTGCCGGCAGGATGTTGGTGGACGTCTTCGTGGTCCGGTCAAAGGCAAATAGCCGGGCAGGGCTGGAGCCGTTTCCGCCGCCGAGCGTGCTGCCCGTGCCGAAGTACACGGTGCTGGCGGTGGCGGCGATGGCCTGCGCGATGGTGGCTCCGGGGTCCGGCACGCCCCAGCTGGTGGTGGCATTCGTGGCGGGATCGTATTCCCACAGTGACGGGGCATTGGTGGTCTGCCCGCCGCCGGCAGCGTAGACCTTGCCGTCGGGGGCCACGGCCAGGGCGCGGATGTCGCGGTCGCCGGTTTCGCCGACTCCTACCGCAGGCTGGCCGGGGGTGCTCAGGTCCCAGCGGTAGATGTTCGGCTTACCGTCGATCCCGTCCCGGAGGACGCCTGCGTACAAGTATTGGCCGGTGGCGTCGGCCGCCAGGGCCTGGATGCTGTAGCCCGAGCCGAGGTCGGTGCGGGAGGTGACGGTTTGCGTGGGGAGGTGGAAGCCGATGATGCGGACCGGGTTCAGGTTGCGTGAGCCGATGTAGACGGTGTCACCGACCAGCAACGAGCTCATCAGCGAAAACTGGACCACCGCGGGTCCGAGATCGGTGATGATGGGCTCGCCTGCGCCCTGTTGTTTGGGGGCCGCCTCGGCGACGCCCTGTGACATGGCTGCCAGTGCGGCGGCGAGGCCCCCGACGCCCCCGGCCTGCAGCAGCTGACGACGGTTGATTGCGAAGTTGGACATGGAAAATCTCCTCATTGAGTACCCCGGCAGGGGTTGATCCAGGTTTGGGCAGGTGTTGTTCCGGACGTATGCGTGCATGCCAGGCGCCATCTCGCGAACCGTTGTCGGGACCGAGATGGTGCTGACCGGCTCCTTGCGCAGGGGCCGGAACGCCGCGGTACCGTCGTGCGGAGCAGAGGTTGGATCGGGGTGAGAACCGGACGGGACCGTGACGGTTCAGTTGCTTTGGACGTCTTGAATCAGAACAATATCCCCGACGAAGTACTCAGTGAACAGACTGCACAAAACTGAACATCACAGCGGCAATCCGAGGATGAACGGACCTTGAACGCCGCAATCTCGTACGAAGGGTCAGACACCGGGCCTGACCGTGCGGCGCAATCCGGCCTTCCGCGATGGAAACTGCTTCCTTCAGACTGTCCAACGGAAGCCAGTCGCATCGTCCTATGGGCTGAGACGGCCTGCTCTCCCTGAATGCTGCGAACGCTGGGGCCTGCAGATTGGCACGATTCAGGCTGCGGCAGTGCATATAGTGGCTCGGCGTCAGGGCCATTCGGCGGGCGAAAAGCGCGGGACACTGACGGGTCCCAGGCAATCACGGGCCGGACCTGAGAAGGGGAACTCTGTCGAATCTGAATCTGGTGAGTTGATGGTGCGCCGGAGTTGAAATCGGTCCCGCAGGCCGGATCCGCGGGAACGAAACCGCAGGTCAAAGCCACAATTGGAGCCTCCTGTCGGATTCGAACCGACGACCCCCGCTTTAGGTCCAGACGCTTGCCGGCGGGCAGCGAAGGTCCCGCATTGCCCGGATTCTAGGGCTTTCTGCGGTCAACGACGGTTGATGAGTAGTTATCCCTTGTCGTTGATTGGGGTGAGTAAAAGGTGAGTCGGTTGCAATGGCCGGCTCGCCGTGACCGTGCAATCGACACAGGGTCCAGCTAGCTTCCTTTGCTGTCGCACGTGGGACCTCAGTAGTCCACTTAGTCCTTCATTGCCAGGCGTGCGCGAGTGCATGATTACCCCAACGTCACGGCCAAGGCAAGGCCTGCAGAACGAGGCATTCGTTGGCTTGGCGCCTCCGTGGAGCGCCCGCTCGTGTGGTAGCGCGCATGCTCACAACTCTGTGATCACGGGTAGAGAAAAATTTTCATGTCATTCAATTCTTATCGAATCCATTCTTACTCGTTCTAGTGAGTAGGCGGTTCACTAGAACCATAACCAGTTGATTCAAGTCCACTTGAATACTTTCTCGTGTGTTCTAGTGGAAGCGCTTACAGCTAGAGCGCAACTCACCGACGAGTCAGGATGCCGAAGATATCCGACGCGATGTACGTGTTCTGCGAAGCCTCAAAAGGGTAGTCTTCCAGGATCCCGAGTTGCTGCAACTTCACCACAGCGTTGCTGATCGTCTGGTAGTTCTTTCCAAACTTCTTCGCAAGCCTGGCTTTCGTGACGATTGGGCTCGCCAAGAGGGAGCCGGCCACATCGAGGATCACACCGGTGGCGCCAGCTTCTCGAAGCGTATCCATGTGTTTCTGGCTGACGTCCAGGAGATCGTCAACGAGCGTGGCAGTCTCTTGGGCTGACGCGGCAATGCCCTCTGCAAAGAACTCCACCCATCCGGACCAGTCGCCTGTCTCACTTAGCCGGGCAAGCTGGTCCTGATAAACATCTCGTCTGGCCTCAAACCAAGGCGAGACACTGAGCAAAGGTTCGGTTACAACGCCGTCTCGCATAAGACCAAGAACAATTAGAAGCCGCCCTAGACGTCCGTTCCCGTCATTGAAAGGGTGGATAGTCTCAAACTGGTAATGCGCAAGGGCAGCAGCAATCACAGGATCTCGCCCACCTTCAGGGGCCTCGTTTATCCAGTCCAACAGGTCTCGTATAGCCGCATCCAGCTCTATACCTGGGGGTTGCGGGATGAAACGAGCGTCCGTGATATCAGCGCCGCGGCTTCCAATAACGACCTGGACAGACCTAACAGCGCCGGCGTCCGCGTTGTCTGCTGCAGTCCCCCTCACAAGAGTTCGATGCAGGTCAGTGAGCAAACCAGGGGTAATCCGCCGACCGGCCTGAACCCAATCAAAGGCCCGATCCGCGACCTCGACATAGTTCATTATTTCGTCTAGCTCCGCACTTCGCGGTTTATCAGACGTATCATCAACGGCAAGCACTCGGTCAAGAGGAGCATAAGTACCCTCCAAAGCTGACGTGCTTTGGGCCTCACGCCTGATCATCGGCATGCGGATGAGTGCAGGATTTGGTACTTGGCGGCTGGCCTTGTCTAGTGCACCGAGAGCTCTGTTAGCCCGACTCACAGCATGCCAGGCAGCGTTAGTGAGCTCTGGCTCCTTCCCTAAAGGGTGGGGAACGTACGAGAAATGGTCGTACTCACGTTTCAGCCCGTCCATGCCTCGAATCGGCACCAAACTTCCAATCGGGCTCTCACGAAACTTCTCGACGTCCATTACCTGCCTTCAATCTGAAGCGAATCTCGCTGACTTGAAGACTACAACACTCATTCTAGTCAAACGGCTGCTGACTAGAATCGGCGCCTCTTTTGGGTGCCCACGTGGCACGGTCTCGAAGAACTGGAACCACGCGGCCGAGTCCGAACGGAACGCTTGGGGAAAGAGCTACGGAACAACGCCAAAAATCGTGACGCGTCACCAGCACGCCGTGCGTCCCGTCTGTGTATGCATCGACGTGAGCGGCTCCAACCGCAGCCTTGGGGCGCAGGGCTCCCGGATGGAGCACGATGCCTCATACGTGGTCCCCGGTTCCCGAAGCATAGGCTTCCACCACGACGGTGTCTCCCGCCCGAATTTGCCCTCAAGGAGGAGGGCAAGGACGCCTAATAAGTACAAAACGGAGGCCAGGACGACTACTCTGGTTGGGCCCCCGTTAGCAGTCCAGCGTTTATGCGATAGCTAATTGGTTTTCTTGCGTCCAGTTTTCCCAGTAGCGTTTCGGCGTCATGCCGTCCAGGGATCCGTGGGGCCGTTCATGATTGTAGATAGCTTTCCATTCCTCTGCCAAATACTTCGCTTCGGCCATGGTGTCCATGATTTCTCCGGAGAGTTGTTCCCTTCTGAATTGGGCGTTGAAGGATTCGATGAAGCCGTTCTGCCAGGGTGATCCCGGGTCTATGAATGCGGTGTCGACGCCGGCGGTGTTGCACCACTCGAGCAGTGCCGCGGCGGTGAATTCCGGTCCGTTGTCACACCTGACGTAGGCCGGGGCGGTGCCGGTTTCGGCGATGATGTTCTCCAGCACCGCGACGACGTCGGTGGCTTTGAACGACCGGCGCGGGATGATCGCCAGCGCGGTGCGGGTGTATTCGTCGATGACGTTGAAGAACCGGATGTGCCGGCCGCAGGAGGTCACGTCGGACTGGAAGTCGAAGCTGACCACGTGCATCGGGTACTCGGCTGTGAGCCGCTTCTGCTCCCCGGCGCCGGGCCCGGCGCGGCGCTTCTTCCGCGCCCTGGGTTTACAGGCCAGGCCTTCGTCGCGCCAGAGCCGGCGGATCCGCTTCCTGTTCAGCGCCACGCCGTCCCACTCTGGCTGGGCCAGCAGGTGCCAGCGGGCCTTCCGCCAGCCCCAGGAGGGGTGCTTCCCGGCGACGGCGCGCAGGGCAGCCCGGAGCTGGGCTTCCTCGAAGCCCATCTCGGGTTTCTTCTTGCGGAAAGCGGACCGGTTCTGGCCCAGAACCGCGCAGGCGAAGCGTTCGGACGCCCCGAACTTCTCCACCGCCATGCGCACGGCACGGCGGCGGGGTTCGGGGCTCAGAATTTTCCCTTGGCCACCTCGTTGAGGATGTCGATAGCCAGTTCCTTCTCCGCCAGCAGCCGCTTAAGCCGGGCGTTCTCCTTCTCCAGCTCCCTGGTCCGCTTGGACGCCTCGGCGTTCTTCTCGGAGCCGTACTGGTTCAACCACCGGTACCAGGTCGCCTCAGTGACCTGGAGCTCCTTGATGACCTCGACCATCGGTCGTCCGTCGTTGAGCATTTTCTGGCCCTGCCGGACTTTGGCGATGACCTGCTCGGGGGTGTGTCTGCGTGCCATGATTCGTGAATTTCCTCCTGTGTCCATTCTCGGACACGAAACTCACACAAACACTGGACTTCTACCTGGGGACCCAACCAACTCCCATGAAGTCGTTCTCGAACTGGAATACAACAACGATCAAACTTGTGGCCAGGGAGAGTACGTTGAGTACAACTGCCGACTCCCCCCACCCTGTGAGACTTCACCTCCACTTTCGCGGGGGAATTTTGACGCGCGGCAGTCTTTCCGCGAGAGCCAAAACAACCAATAGCGCCGGAATGACCTCGGTACAGCCGGTGCCTACTCTTCGGGCATGCAACCCGGCGCAACGTGACACGGGAACGGGATCCCATTTCTGGCCCTGGTTATGCCCGTGCTACGGCCGTCTGGGCGCAGTACGAGAATCTACCTCGGGCCTATTCGGCGAACCGCTGAGGCCGAGGGCGCATAGAACGGGTGCAGCTTGTTCTTGGACTGCGGCCAAGGGCTCCCCTGCCTGCTGTTCCATGCGCACGTCGACTGCTGGCCCGATTCAGGCAGAATTCTCAATCTACGGGAATCCCTTTGGTATTAGAGAGAGGCCCCCGTCACACTCGAAGCATGAATTCTTCACCACGCCCCACGCTCGTCGTCACCGGGACGCTGCGCCTTCCCAACGGCAGCTACGGCCAGGGCTCGGTATGGATCTCAGGCGAGACCATTGACCGCGTCACCTCCGGCTCCCCAAGGAGCGAAGCCGAACTCGGCGGCGCCCGCCACATCGACGTCGGCGACGCCTACGTCCTCCCCGGCGCGATCGACGCCCACGTGCACTGCTACTCCCACGAGGGCGAGGGCATGCTCGCTGCGACCCGCTCTGCCGCGGCGGGCGGAGTCACGACCATTGTCGAGATGCCGTTCGACCGGACCGGCCCCGTCCGGGACGCGGACCTCGTCAACCGAAAGAGTGAGATCATCACCCGCGAGGCGGTCACCGACGTGGCACTCATGGGCACGCTCTGGCCGGGCGGCGGGTGGCGAGAGGCTGAGCCGATGGCGGAGGCCGGCGTCGTGGGCTACAAGGTCTCGCTGTATCACACCGACACGAACCGCTTCCCGCGCGTCGACGACGCCGAACTGCTCAACATCATGGCTGCCACCACGGACGTCAAGCGGACTCTGGCGGTGCACGCTGAGAACAACGAGATCGTTCAGCACCTCCAGCGCGTCGAGCGCGAGTCCAACCCCCTCGACCCGCTCACCCATGTGCGCACCCGCCCGCCGGTCTCCGAGTCCCTCGGCGTCCTGACGGCCATGGAGATCGCCCATGATCGCGGCACGCGCCTGCACCTGTGCCACATGTCCATCCCTCGCGCGGTCAAGCTCGCGGCTTGGTGGAACGAGGACGGCGCGGACATCTCCCTGGAGACGTGCCCGCACTACCTCACGTTCACGGCGGACGACATGCACGCCCAGGGCGCCCGCCTCAAGATCAACCCACCGTTGCGCGACCGTGAGCATGTGGAGGGCCTCTGGCAAGGGATCGGCGACGGGCTCGTCCCCATCATCTCCTCTGACCACGCCCCGTGGCCCCTGTCGATGAAGTCCCACGAGCACATCCTCGAGAATGCCTCGGGCGCTCCCGGCGTCGAGACCCTCGTGAACGTCACCCTCGGAGGGGCCCTCAAGCGGAGCCCGGACCCTGCCACCTACTTCCACAACGCCGTCGCCGCTCTCACGTCCGGACCGGCGGACCGGTTCGGCATCGGCGACCGCAAAGGCCGCCTCGAGCCGGGCTTCGACGCGGACCTCATGGTATTCCGCCCCGACGCCGGCTACACCGTCGAAGACGACGCAATGCACTCCAACGCCGGCTGGACCCCGTACTCCGGCATGCGCCCGGGCGGGTTCGTCGAGAAGACGTTCCTGCGCGGCCGCCTTATCTGGGATTCCGCCAGCGGCGAGCTCGGGCAGGCCGGCTACGGCCGCCATGTGACGCGGGCCTAGCCATGGATAGCGAACTGGAGAGGATTCTCGCGACGGGCCAGGAGGGATCGTCGATCCTGGCCCGTGGCCTGGGATTCCTTCACCTCGTAGCCGCTTCGAGCGGAGCGAGCGTGAAGGAGCTTTCCGAGCGTGCAGGGCTGCCGCTGGCCACAACGTACCGGATCGTGAACCAGCTCCGCGAGGCCGGGTTCGTCGTCGAGTACGACGGCCGCATCCACGCCGGCGCCGCCATGGCACCGGCCTCCACGGAGGGCCCCCACCTCGTGGACTACGCCCGTCCGGCGCTTATCCGGGCGGCCAGGGCCACGGGCATCACGGCGGTCCTCACCGTCCGCGTCCACACCCTTGCTTTGTGCCTCGATGTTGTCCCGGCGGGGAGCTCGGGTGCCCCAGTATTCCGGATCGGCGCGACCCGGACCCTCTATGCCGGGGCGAGCGCGACGCCGCTGCTCGCCTTCGCGGCGCCTGCAGTGGTCGCCAATGTTCTTGCCTCGGGTATCAAGCGATACACCGCCGCGACGCCAACGGCGGAGGCTCTTCCGGCCAAGCTGGCCGAAATCCGCCAGCGCGGCTACGACCTCTCCCACGGTGAGATCCAGCCGCAATGGACGGCCCTGGGCCTGCCCGTGTTCGACCGGGGCAGCGTCTTCTGCTGCCTCTCGCTCACAGGGCCTTCCGCCCAGTTCACTGACGTCGACCCCCTTCTGGCGACCCTCCGCGAAGCCGCGGAACACCTCACGAAGCACCTCCCGGCGTCGTCAGATGGCCTGCCGTGGAACGCCACCGACCCCACCGAAACCGGAGACTGATCATGACCCAGACGCTCATCGAGCCCGACGCCCAATCCGTCGAGGCGGCCATCGCCGACCTCGCCGGCTACGTCGACTCCGCCCAGGACGGGTGGACGCGGCAGGTCTTCAGCGACCCCTATCGCGCCTCCCGCGAGTTCGTCGCCAAGCGGATGCACGACGCCGGCCTGGAGGTCACCCACGATGCCGGCGGGAACATCGTGGGTCGCCTCCCCGGCCGCGCATCAGCGGCCGGGCTGACCCTCAAGTCGATCATGACCGGGTCCCACACCGACACGGTGCGCGGCGGCGGGCGGTTCGACGGGATCGTCGGAGTGCTCGGCGCGATCGAAGCCGTCGAGGCACTGCGCCGCGCAGGCGTTGCCCTCAACCGCGACCTCTACGTGGTGGACTTCCTCGGCGAGGAGCCGAACGAGTTCGGCATCTCCTGCGTCGGCTCCCGCTCGATCGCCGGCATCCTCCTTCCCGAGCACCTGGACATGACCGGCGCGAGCGGGCAGAGCATGGGCAACACTCTTACTGCCGTAGGCCTCGACCCGCAGGCTGCCCTTAAAAACGCGTGGGCGCCGGGCTCGCTGCACGCGTACATCGAACTGCACATCGAGCAGGGGCCACTGCTCGAGCAATCAGGTCACGAGATCGGAGTCGTGACCGCGATCGCGGGCATCGACCGGCTCATGGCGAAGTTCATCGGCCGCTCCGACCATGCGGGCGCGACCCCAATGGACGCGCGCCTCGACGCGCTCACGGCCGCCGCGGCGGCCGTGCTCACGATCGAGCGCGAGGGCTGCGGGGCGCCCGTGCACGGCGTCGCGACCACAGGTCGCATCGAATCCTATCCGGGCTCGTTCAACGTAGTCCCGTCCGAGGCGCGACTGTGGGCCGAGCTCCGCTCCACGGATTCGGAGTGGCTTTCCGGGGCCAAGGGTCGGCTCGCCCAGGAGATCGGCCTCGAAGCGGACCGCCGCGGCGTGTCACACATGATCGAGTGGCTCACCGACCAGGACGCCGTCCCCACGGCGCCCGCGATCCGGGACGTCATCGCAACCAGCGCCGACCGACTCGGCCACACCTGGGCGCCCGTCCCGTCCGGGGCCGGGCACGACGCGGCCCACATGGTCCACCTAGGACCCATGGGCATGATCTTCGTCCCCTCCACCGGCGGGCGCAGCCACTGCGCCGAGGAATTCACCCCCACCGCCGACATCGTGCGCGGCATCCGCGTCCTTGCAGAGACCCTGTCCGAGCTGGACCGCGCCGAGACCGTCGCCGCCTGAGCGGCGTCTGTCACCCCCATTTCCCCTATCCTGATTAATAACATCCCCTAAAGGACCCCCATGTCCAAGACACTCCCGTCTAACGCAAACCTCACCGCAGGCCAGGCGAAGCCCGCGGGCTCCGCCAAGCCCGGCAAGGATCCACTGCGCAAGGTCGTTATCGCCGCTGCCGCCGGCAACGCCCTTGAGTGGTTCGACTTCTCGAGCTACGCGTTCTTCGCCTCTTACATCAGCGTCAACTTCTTCATGCAGGGCGACTCCTCGTCCGGCCTTATCGCGACGTTCCTCGTCTTCGCGGTCGGGTTCCTCGCCCGCCCGCTCGGCGCGATCGTCCTCGGCTCCTATGGCGACACGCACGGCCGCAAGGCCACACTGACCCTGACGGTTTCGCTGATGGCCGTGGGCACGTTCATCATCGGCTTCGCCCCGCCGTTCTGGGCGATCGGCATCGGCGCCCCCATCCTCCTGCTCGTCGGGCGGTTGTTCCAGGGCTTCTCCGCGGGCGGCGAGATCGGCGGCGCTACCGCGTACCTCGTCGAGAAGGCCCCTGTGGAGCGGCGTGCCGGCCTGACCGGCTGGCTGCAGGGCTCGATGGGCCTCGCCAACGCAATGTCGGCGCTCATCGGCGTCGTCATCACATCCACGTTCTCCCAGAGCGAGCTCACGGAGTGGGCATGGCGCATTCCGTTCTTCATCGGACTCCTGATCGTCCCGGTCGCGGTGTACATCCGCAAGCAACTGGACGAGACCGAGGAATTCCTCAGCATGAAGGAGTCGATGGGCGCGGAGAAGCGCTCACCGATCCGCGAGCTCTTCCGGCACTACCCGAAGCAGCTCGTCGTGGCCGCGCTCATGGCCATCCTGTGGACCGTGAGTGTCTACGCACTTGTCATCTACGCGCCCACGTACTACTCATCCAAGACCGTGGGCCTCGGGTTCACGCCGAACGAGGCATTCTGGGCCTCGCTCGTGGGGAACTTGTTCATGATGTTCGCGTGCGTCTACGCAGGCCGCCTCGCCGACCGGTTCGGCACTGAACGCACCCTGCGGTGGATGACATGGGTGCTCATCGCCGTCCCCGTGCCCGCCCTTGTAGTGCTGCACGCCGTCCCGACGCTGCCGGTGCTCATCGTGGTCCACATCGTGCTGTGCATCGCGGTCTCCGGCTTCGCGGGCATCATCCCCTCGGCCCTCGCCCGCGTGTTCCCAGCGAAGGTCCGCTCGACCGGAACATCATTCTCCTACAACATCGCGGCGATCTTCTTCGCCGGCTTCACCCCGGCGCTCATGACCTGGGCCGTGCAAATCACATCGTTCGCGACGGGCATCTACGTGGTCTTCGCCGGGCTCGTGGCCCTCGCGACACTCCCGGCCTTCCTCCGGCTGATCGCCAAGCAGGAGGCGGAATCCGCAGTCGCCACCGGGTGAGTTTCGACGGACCGAGTAACGCGCACCTGGGCCCGTAGACGCACGACGCCAGTGGCTCGCCTTATCGAAGGCGAGCCACTGGCGTCACTCGTTCCCATTGGCGCGTCCGGGAATGAGTATCCACTGTCGGAGCGCAGTGCCTTGACGCGATCCGATCACTCAGCCGGGCCAATCCATGTCGCCTCCGCTTGAAGTCGAGTGACCCAATAGCTGGAATATTCGCGAACGGGCGCTGCGAGTGAAGAGTAGCCGGGGACCTACGGCCCCCACTCACGCACCTGGACATGAATCTCGCACTCAATCTCGGGTTGAGAGAGGAGCCCCCGGACGCTGATTAGGGTGAGTAAAAGGTGAGTCGCGTGGGGGCATCGCCTTCTCCCGACTGCCAATGGCAGTATCCCCGCAGGTCAGCGCCCTGTTGGGTCGGCGGAGGATTCGAACCGAAGATTTAGCCCGTACTTCCTAATTCATCCGCCCGCTCTGCGTAAGCGGCATCTGGATTTAAATCGCTGGTCAGGACCATTTACTAGCCCAACGGACGGGTTGGAACCGTCATAAACGTTCCAGATCCTGCACAAAACCTGGTCCTGCGGGTCATGGGCTCCGACATAAAACCGCAGGTCAAAGCCACAACTGGAGCCTCCTGTCGGAGTCGAACCGACGACCCCCGCTTTACAAGAGCGGTGCTCTGGCCAACTGAGCTAAGGAGGCGCGCCCCCGAGGGGCGTGCGCCGCAAGGCGCTAGATAAGGTTAGCCCAAGTCCGCCCGCTCGTAAAAACGCCGGCCAGGGGCGAACCGGAGCAAAACAAAGGACCTGCTTCCGGAATCGATCCGGAAGCAGGTCCTCTGAGTGGAAGGACTTTAGCCCTTCGCGGTGATCGCTGCCTGCAGGAAGTCAGGGAACGGGGTCTGCGCACTGGCACCCTTGCCCCACTGCTGGCCGTCCACAAACACCGTAGGCGTGCCGGTGACGCCGATCGCCGCGGCCTGCTTGGTTGTGAACTTCACGTACGGACGGTAGGTCTTCTCGTCGATGCAGGTGTCAATGTTCTTGGCGCCGATGTCCGTGGCCATGGTCTTGAGCCTGTCGTCGGAAAGACCGGCGGTACCTTCGGCAGGCTGGTTGGCGAACAGCGAGTCCACAAACTCCGCGTACTTCTCCGGAGACTCATTCACAACACACGCGGCGGCGTTGGCTGCACGGGAGGAGTAGTTCGTGGAGGACCGGCTGTCCAGGAATCCGAGCGCCCGGTATTCCACCGTGATCTTGCCCTCGTTGCGGAGCGTCGTCAGCTGCTCGTTGTACTGTGCCTCGAAGTTCTTGCAAACCGGGCAGATGAAGTCAACGTATAGGACCACCTTGACCGGCTTTCCGGCCTCAGCTTCGGCGCCGGGGGCAACCACTTCAGCCGGCGCGGTTTTCGGGGGCTCCCCCACGGAGGCTGCGTCAACGGTGGCTGCTTCCAGCTTCGCGACGTCGGTATTGGCCAGCAAGGTGATGCCACCGTTGGCGTTGCCGTTGGCCGGCGTCGGCCCCTGGTCAGCGATCGGGGCGTTCTGCCGCATCGTTGTGGTCACCACCAGCCCCACCACCACAAGGATGGCCACGACGGCCACCACAATGCCCCAGCCGATCAGCAGCTTGTTGCGCTTGTCCTTCGTCAGCTGCGCCTCACGGATCAGGCGTGCCTTCTCGCGCGCCTCCGAGGTTCGCTCAGCCTTGGACTTGCGTATTTCATTTGCGGGGCTCATGTGTTCCTTGGGTCGATCGACATAGGGGGACCACTCTGTGGCGACTCCACCATTTTAGGGGACAAACCTGAGAGCTTGCGCTTTCAACTATTCCGCCCGAATAACCAACGGACGAATAGCCCCGAAGATTCCATCCTATTAAGGTGGCTTAAAGGCACAAGCAACCCCAGGGGGCCGCAATGCAAACACCCGTCCAAGAAAAACCAACAGCTGTACCCGCAACCGGCGCCGCCGCGAGCAGCCACAGCACGGCCGCCACGTACGATTTTATGGTTGTCTCCAACAGGCTGCCCGTTGACCGCTGCGCGCCAGGTGAGAGCGGCGACGACGGCTCCGGCTGGCGTCGCTCCCCCGGCGGCCTGGTGACTGCCCTCGCACCCATGATGACCAAGACCGACGGCGCGTGGGTGGGTTGGCACGGCGCCCCTGACGAAACCGTCGAGCCTTTCAGCCACGGCGGCATGGACCTCGTGCCCGTCCAGCTGAGCAACGACGACGTTGAGCTTTACTACGAGGGTTTCTCCAACGCCACCCTGTGGCCCCTCTACCACGACGTCATCGCGCCGCCGGAGTTCCACAGAACCTGGTGGGACGCCTACCGCAGGGTCAACCAAAGGTTCGCCGACGCCGTCGTACGCCATGCCGGCCAGGGCGCCACGGTGTGGGTCCAGGACTACCAGCTGCAGCTGGTGCCGCGGCTGCTGCGCCAGGCGCGGCCGGACCTGCGGATCGGGTTCTTCAACCACATCCCTTTCCCGCCGCCGGAAATCTTCGCCCAGCTGCCGTGGCGGCATGCCATCATTGACGGCCTGATGGGTGCAGACCTGGTGGGCTTCCAGCGCCCCAGCGACGCCGGCAACTTCATGCGCTCCGCCCGCCGGTTCCTCGGCGCCAGCGTCAAGCAGCAGCAGGTGCATGTGAAGGGTAAGGACGGCGAAATCACGCACATCGCCAGGGCCCAAGCCTTCCCCATCTCCATCGACGTAGCCCAGATCAACGGACTGGCCCACAACCCCGAGATCATCGAGCGTGCACGCCAGATCCGCCAGGATCTCGGCAACCCCAAGACCATCCTCCTGGGCGTGGACCGGCTCGATTACACCAAGGGCATCCGGCACCGGCTCAAGGCCTTCGAGGAACTCCTGAACGAAGGCAAGCTGACGGTCGGCGACGCGACGCTGATCCAGGTTGCCAGCCCCAGCCGCGAACGGGTTGAGCAGTACCGCCTCCTGCGCGAGGAAATCGAAGGTACCGTCGGCCACATCAACGGCACCTACGACACCATCCAGAACACCGCGGTCCGCTACCTGCACCACAGCTACCCCGTGGAGGAGATGGTGGCGCTGTACCTCGCCGCCGACGTCATGCTCGTGACGGCGCTCCGGGACGGCATGAACCTCGTGGCCAAGGAATACGTCACCGCCCGCAAGGACAACGACGGCGCCCTGGTCCTCAGCGAATTCGCTGGCGCCGCGGACCAGCTCAAGCAGGCGCTGCTGATGAACCCGCACGACATCGACGGCCTCAAGGACACCATCATGCGGGCCGTCGATTTGCCTCCCAAAGACGCCGCGCGCCGCATGCGGTCAATGCGCAAGCAGATCCTGGAACACGACGTCGACCACTGGTCAGCTGACTTCCTGGCCGCCCTGAACGAGAAAGTTGTGCGCGATGACTCCTGACGCCCGGTCCGCCAAGGGCCCGCTCACCTTGTCCCCCGAACTCCGGCAGGCCGCCCGGCGCATCGCCCAGACGGAACACCTGCTGGTGGCCATGGACTTCGACGGCACGATTTCCCCGCTGGTTGACCGCGCCGACGACGCCCGCCCACTTCCCCGCTCCGCCGCCGCTTTCGCTGGGCTCGCCGCCCTTCCACGCACGACGACGGCACTCATCTCAGGGCGCGCCCTCGCCAGCCTGCGCGCGGCCGCCTCGCCCCCGGTGGACACGCTGCTGATCGGCAGCCATGGCGCCGAGGCGTGGCTGGGCCCCGGCTCCGCGGAGCTGACACTCGATGAAGCCCAGCGCCTGCTGCTGGCCGAAGTCCGCGGTGTCCTCGAAGAAATCGTCGAGCAGGCACCGGGCACCCTCCTCGAAGACAAACCCGCAGGCGTAGTCCTACATACCCGGCTGGCCACGGACGATGTTGCCGAGGACGCGGTGGCTGCGGCCCGTTCCGTTCTCCAGGACCGCAAAGGCGTCTTCCTGAAGAACGGCAAACGCGTCCTGGAAACATCGGTAGTCAACGCCTCCAAAGGCGAGGGCCTGACGTTCCTGCGCCAGATCACCGGGGCCACTGCGGTCCTCTTCGCCGGCGACGACGTCACGGACGAGGACGCCCTGGCGCGCCTGGAATCCGGCGATGTGGGCGTCAAGGTGGGCCTGGACTTCACCCAGGCCGAATTCCGGGTGGAAGCGCCGGCCCACGTGGCGGAACTGCTCGAAGCACTCCTGCAGGAACGGAGCCTGGTGGTGGCCGAAGAAGAGCCCGGCACTGACTGAACGTCGGCGACATGTCCAACCTCACATGTGACCTCCGTAACATTTGCACGAATAAGCCATTCGTCTGACATACTCTTGGTTGTGATGTGGCGCACAGGAACCGTGCGGCGTCACGTGATACTCCTCGGCCTTCGGCCGGGGAGTACACGGCTGCAATGCCGTGGATAACTGAATTACATGAACCATTCACAACGGATCGTCCGGCACGTACCTGCCGGTGAAGGGATTGATAACTGTGGCTACAGTTACTTTTGATAACGCTACGCGTCTGTACCCGGGCACAGAGAAGCCCGCTGTTGACAAGCTCAACATCGAAATCGCCGATGGCGAATTTCTGGTCCTCGTAGGACCCTCCGGTTGCGGTAAGTCCACCTCCCTGCGCATGCTCGCAGGCCTTGAGGACGTCAATGCCGGCCGGATTCTTATTGGCGACCGCGATGTCACCGATGTTCCGCCGAAGGACCGCGACATCGCGATGGTTTTCCAGAACTACGCGCTGTACCCGCACATGACGGTTGCAGACAACATGGGCTTCGCGCTGAAGATCGCCGGCGTTTCCAAGGAAGAGCGCGCCGAGCGCGTCCGTGAGGCCGCCAAGCTTCTTGACCTCGAGCCGTACCTGGACCGCAAGCCGAAGGCACTCTCCGGCGGTCAGCGCCAGCGTGTTGCCATGGGCCGCGCCATCGTGCGTAACCCGCAGGTGTTCCTCATGGATGAGCCGCTTTCCAACCTGGACGCCAAGCTCCGTGTCCAGACCCGTACGCAGATCGCATCCCTGACCCGCCGCCTCGGCGTCACCACCGTTTACGTCACCCACGACCAGGTCGAGGCCATGACCATGGGTGACCGCGTGGCTGTGCTGAAGGACGGCCTGCTGATGCAGGTTGACACCCCGCGCAACCTCTACGACAAGCCCAAGAACGTCTTTGTTGCCGGCTTCATCGGTTCCCCCGCCATGAACCTGCTCGAACTGCCCGTGGTCGACGGCGGCGTCCAGTTCGGCGGAACGGTTTACCCCGTGCCGCGCAACATCCTCGAAGAGGCCCACGGCAGCACCGTCACCCTGGGCAGCCGCCCCGAGGACCTCGAGCAGGCCTCTCACGGTGAAGGTCTCCAGGTCGAGGTCGACGTTGTTGAAGAACTCGGTGCCGACGCCTACGTCTACGGCCACACGACGCTGGACGGCAAGGACCACGACATCGTGGCACGCGTCGACGGCCGCCGTCCCCCGCTGAAGGGCGACACGATCTACGTCCGTCCGCAGTCGGGCCACGTGCACCTGTTCGACACCAAGACCGGTCTGCGCCTGGGCGACTAGTCCCCACCGGCGCCCTAACCTCGCTCCGCTTCGGCCAGGGAACCCTGCCGGCGTGGGCCCATCCACCGGCGCCGAGATCTAACCGACGGCGGCCCTCCTTACTGGACGGGCCGCCGTCGCCGTTTAAGCCCGAGGTTTAGGCCAGCCGCCCCTCTGTACGAAAGAATTGACCCATGACCGACGAAAACAGTGCACAGTGGCACGACGAGCCCACGGACTACGCGCAGGTCGGCAAACTGCCGCGGTTCGAGGCAGCGAGTGCCAAGGATGACAAGGTCCTTGCCGCTTCCAGCTCGCTGAACATCACGGCGGCGTCCGCGGATCCCGAACTCCTGGACCTCCCCTGGCACATCGCACTGGAGGACTGGCCGGCTGAGAACCTCGCAGCGCTCCCCCGCGGCATCTCGCGGCACATTGTGCGTTTCGCGCACCTGGGCGGCTCCGTCATCGCCATCAAGGAAACGTCCGAGCATGTGGCCCGCCACGAGTACCACATGCTCCGCAAGCTGGCCCGCCTGGACGTCCCGTGCGTTGTCCCGGTAGCCGTCATCACGGGCCGGACCACCCTGGATGGGCGGCCGCTGAACCCCGTACTGGTCACCCGCCACCTGAAATTCTCCATGCCGTACCGGGCCCTGTTCTCGCAGATGCTCCGCAAGGACACCCTGACCAGGCTCATCGATGCCCAGGCCCTGCTGATGGTCCGGCTGCACCTCATCGGCTTCTACTGGGGCGACGTCTCGCTCTCCAATACGCTCTTCCGCCGTGACGCGGGCGCGTTCGCCGCCTACCTGGTGGACGCGGAAACCGGCGAGCTGTATCCCGATCTTTCCACCGGCCAGCGCGAGTACGATCTCGAGATTGCCCGGGTCAACATCGCCGGCGAGCTGATGGACCTCCTGGACGGCGGCCTGATCGAGGAAAAGGTGGACCCGGTGGCCACCAGCGAACTCATCATGGAGAGCTACCGGCGCCTGTGGACGGAACTGACCGAGAAGGAATCCTTCGAAATCGGCGAACGCTGGCGGGTGGCCGCCCGGATCCGGAAGCTTAATGAGCTCGGGTTCGACGTCGAGGAATACGCCATCAAGACCACCCAGAACGGTTCCACTATCCAGCTTCAGCCCAAGGTGGTCGACGCCGGACACCACCAGCGGCGGCTGCTGCGGCTGACCGGACTGGACGCCCAGGAGAACCAGGCCCGGCGCCTGCTCAATGACATGGACTCCTTCCGGGCGGACAACAACCCGGGGATGGACGAGGAATACAGCGCGCACCTCTGGGTCAGCCAGGTCTTCGAGCCGATTGTGCGTTCGATCCCCCGCGACCTGTCCCGCAAGCTGGAGCCGGCGGAGGCGGTCCACGAGGTGCTGGAGCACCGCTGGTACATGTCCGAGGAGCAGGCCCGCCACATTCCGCTCGCCGAGGCAGTGCAGTCCTACATCGAGTCCGTCCTGCGCCACCGCCGGGACGAGGCCGCCATCATGCTCAACCCGGATACTGCGATGCTGAAGATCCTCGAAGTGGAAACCGAGGAGTCCTCCCGCTATGGCGCCGACGAAACCATCGAAGAGTACCCTGACGTCGACGACTGACGCGGGGCCGGCCTCGGCGGCAGCACGGTTGGGTTAATACAGCTAACAGCCTTTAGATGGCCTTGCCCGGATTCAAAATCCCTGCCGGGTCAAAGAGTTCCTTGATCCTGTGCTGGAGCTCCCTGACTGGCTCCGGCTGCTCCAGGCCCAGCCAGCGCAGCTTGTATTGGCCGATCCCGTGCTCCCCGGTGATGGTGCCGCCCATTTCGAGGGCAGCATCGATGGAGGCGTCCAGGGCACGGTTCAGCCGGGCCATGGCGTCAGCGTCCACCGCGTTGTCCTGGCGGTCTATCCAGAACGTGGGGTGCAGGTTGCCGTCGCCGGCGTGCGCCACCACCTTCAGGCTCACGCCATGTGTTGCCGCGAGGTCTTCCAACGCCGCCACGTAATCCACCAGGCGTGAGCGTGGCACGGCCACGTCCTCGCCCACACGGTATTCGTCATCCACCTCCACGCCCCGGCTGTTCCGGCGGAGTTCCACGAGCTGCTCGGCTTCCGCCGTGGATTCCGTGCTCACCGTTGCCCCGCCGGCCGCGAGAACGGAACGCACGACGTCGGCCTCCGCCGCTGCCCCGAACCCGTCGGTCTGGATCAGGAGCAGCGAACGGCCGCGGGAGCTCAGGTCGGAGCCGTGGAGATCGTCCAGCTGGGCCAGCGTCCCGCCGTCGAGCAGTTCCATGATGGCCGGCTGCACGCGGGCCCGGCCCACCGCCAGGACGCCGGCAGCGGCCTGCCTGAAGTCCGGGTAAAATGCGGCGATGGTGTGCACGTCACGGGGCAGGTACTTGAGCCGGACGGTCGCCCCCACCACGATCCCCAGAGTGCCCTCAGAGCCCACAAACAGTCCCGTCAGGTCGTAGCCCGCCACGCCCTTGAATGTCTGGTGGCCGGTGTGGATGAGGGACCCGTCGGCCAGCACCACATCCAGCGCCAGCACCGAGTCCCGGGTTACGCCGTACTTGGCGCAGCGCAGTCCCCCGGCATTCGTGGCAACGTTGCCGCCGATCGTGGAGGAACGGAAGCTCGCCGGATCCGGCGCGTACATCAGGCCATGCACTGCTGCGGCCTCGTTGAGGGCGGCGTTGACCACGCCGGGTTCGACGACAGCGGTCTCGTCGTCCGGGTTGAGGTCAAGAATGCGGTTCATCCGTTCCAGGGACACGACTACGCAATTCCTGCTCGCGTGCGCACCGCCGGACACGCCTGTTCCGGCTCCGCGGGCCACAACGGCGACGTTGAGGGCCGCACACAGCCTGACTACAGCCTGCACATCCGCCACAGACCCGGCGAAGACCACCGCCTCGGGGAGCTGGAAGTCCAGGATGGGGGCCTGGTCCACGGCATATCTCGCGAGCAGCTCCTCTTCGGTACTGACCCGCCCTGGCCCGAGGACGCCCACCAGCTCTTCAACCAAGCTGCCCACGCAGCCTCCCGTTCTGTCGTCGTTGTCGTCGTTCTCCCCCAGTCTAGGGCGGGCCACGACGTCGCAAACGCGTCACAATCCCGGGATGCTGCAAGCGTTTCCACAGGTCAGACCCATTTCTCCTAGAACACCGAATTGCATCAGCACATACATGCTGGAAGCGTTTCCATATCATGACGCTTCTCAACTAGGCTGATCGGCATGTCTGTTGATTCCGTGATCACCACCGCAGCTCCGCTGGCAGGTCCGCTGACCCTCATCCACGATGCCGACAACGCCCCTGGCTGGTGGCGCTCCGCCGTCATCTACCAGGTGTACCCGCGGTCTTTCCGGGACCTCAACGGCGACGGCATCGGCGATCTCGCCGGGATTACGGCGGAACTGCCGCAACTGGCAGAGCTGGATGTGGACGCTGTCTGGCTGTCCCCCTTCTACAAATCGCCGCAGCGCGATGCAGGCTATGACGTCAGCGATTACTGCGACGTGGATCCGATCTTCGGCACCCTGGGCGACTTCGACGTCATGATTGCCGAGGCCAACCGCTTGGGGCTGCGGGTCATCGTGGACCTGGTTCCCAACCACTGCTCGGACCAGCACGCGGCTTTCCAGGCAGCCCTCGCCTCCCCAGCAGGGAGCCCGGAGCGCGACATGTTCATCTTCCGGGACGGGGCGGGGCCTGAAGGCCACGAACCGCCCAACAACTGGCAGTCCCATTTCGGCGGTCCGGCCTGGACCCGGGTCACGGGGCCGGACGGCCAGCCGGACCAGTGGTACCTGCACCTGTTTGATTCCTCCCAGCCGGACTTCAACTGGGACAACCCGGCCGTGCACGCCGAATTTGAGCGGGTGCTCCGTTTCTGGCTGGACCGCGGCGTCTCCGGCTTCCGGGTGGACGTCGCCCACGCTTTGGTCAAGGCCCCGGGGCTGCCGGCCTGGGGCGGCCGGGCCGACGGCGGCAGCTCGGACGGCTTCCCCGGCCACGAGGCTCCGATGTTCGGCCAGCCGGCCCTGCACGACATCTTCCGGGCCTGGCGCCTGATCCTGGACGGGTACGGGCCGGACCGCATTCTGTGTGCCGAAGCCAACGTTGACCCACTCCCCCGCCTCGCCGACTGGGTCCGGTCCGATGAAATGCACCAGGCCTTCAACTTCCCCTACCTGCACGCCGGGCTGGACGTTAACCGGATGCGCAGTGTTATTACAGACTCGCTGACTGCCCTGGACGCAGTAGGAGCCCCCAGCACCTGGGTTCTCTCCAACCACGACGTGGTCCGGCATTCCAGCCGCTTTGGTTACAACGGGCCCGGTCCGCGCGATGGCGACGGCATCGGTGCGGCCGATCCGCAGCCGGATACAGCCCTGGGCCGTCGGCGTGCAGCCGCCGCCTCCCTGTTTATGCTGGGACTGCCCGGCGCCGCCTACCTGTACCAGGGTGAGGAGCTCGGCCTGCCGGACGGCATCGATATTCCGGAGCACCTGCGGCAGGATCCCACGTTCGCACGCACCGGAGGGGCCCGGCTGGGCCGCGACGGCTGCCGGGTTCCCCTCCCGTGGCGCAGCACAGAACGGCACCTGGGCTTTGGCTCTGGCCAGGATCCCTGGCTTCCCTTGCCGGCGAGCTTCGCGGACCTGGCACGGGACGCACAGGCCGCATCGCCGTCGTCGCATCTTTCCCTGTACCGGAACATGCTGGCGCTGCGCCGCGAACTTGACCTGGGCAGGGGGTCACTGGCTTGGGCCGACGACTGGTGCACAGGCTCGTCCCTGGCGTATGTGAACGGCGATACGCTGGTGCTTATGAACCTCAACCACGAACCACTGGAGATGCCGGCAGGCAACGTCCTGGTCCGCAGCGCTGGCCCTGACTCTGACGCCGGCACTGACTCCGGCTCGCGCGCAGCCCACTTCCTGGCATCCGGAGAAACCGCGTGGCTCCGGATTGGCGGAGACGGCGCAGCCTAGTGGGACTTGCGGGCATCAAGGACGTTGCCGACCGCGCCGGGCTGTCGATCGCCACTGTGTCGCGGGCGCTCAGTGGCAAAGCGAACGTGTCGGCCAAAAGCAGGCAGCTGGCAAAGGCAGCGGCCGACGAACTGGGCTTCGTCCCGTCATACCATGCGTCGAGCCTGGCCTCAGGCCGCAACCACAACGTGGGTCTGGTGGTCCCGTCCATCCACCGCTGGTACTTCTCGTCCGTGGTGGAGGGCGTGTCCGGCACCTTGCTCGACGCCGGCTACGACCTCACCCTCTACAACGTGGGTGACCGGCCGGAACGCCGCCGCAGCGTCCTCAACGACTTCCTGCTCCGTAAGCGGCTGGATGCGGTCATCGCTGTGGCACTGGTCCTGAGCGAGACCGAAATCAACCAGCTCCTGGCAATCCACCGCCCGATCGTCGGCATCGGCGGCGCCCTGGCCGGCGCCTCCACCATCAGGATTGATGACGCCAGCCTGGCTCGGACAGCCACCGAGCACCTCCTCGGGCTGGGCCACACCCGGATCGCACACATCACCGGCGAGGCCGAACTGAACCAGGACTTCAAACTGCCGGGGATACGCCGGGCGGGCTTTGAGGCAGCAATGCAGGCCGCGGGGCACACTGTCCGCCCCGAATGGGTAGTGTCCGCGGACTTCACCATCCAGGGCGCCTACGCCAGTGCCCGCAATCTCCTGGCCTCCCCGGCCGGGCGGCCCACAGCAGTTTTTGCCGCCTCCGATGAGATGGCCATCGGCGCCATCCTCGCCGCGCGCGACTTCGGCCTGCGCGTGCCACAGGATCTCTCCGTGATCGGCATGGACGGACACGAACTCGGCGAAGTCTTTGGGCTGACCACCATCAACCAGGATGCGCGCGGCCAGGGCGCCCTGGCGGCCCGCATGCTGTTGGAAACGCTCGACGCCGGCGCGAAGCGGCCTGACAAGGGCACGCCACCGTCAGCAGCGGCCACCGACCGGGAGTACCCTACGGAGTTCCTCGTCCGGAACAGCACGGCCGTCCCGCCGGCCTGACCGTGCCCCTCAGTCCATCCTGAGCTGGGTCCGTCCCAAGCTGCTCTTCAGGGCCGGCCGTCAGGCCTAAGCTTCCCCGCCCATGAACCTCACGAAACGGTCCAGCACCTTCGGCCAGCCGGCAGCATAGTCGGCGCGAGCTGCGGCAGGATCCTCCGCACCTTCCCAGCCGTTGTGGACCAGGCGCAGCTCGGTCCCCAGGGCTCCTGACATGGTGAGCTATTGCGTGTGGGGTCAGGCGTGGTTTTTGATTTCGTAGCGCAGAATTAGCCCGGTGCCGGGGTAGCGGGTTTGGGTGGTGGTGAGGTGCTGGCAGAGCTCGCCGATTGCCGCCGTGGCCCGCGCCGTGGGGAGTGGGTCCAGCCGGATCGTGAGGTAGCCGGGGGTGGTGGTGTCGATATCGCCGCTGCCGGTGAGCGCGTGCCGTGCCAGTGTGTGGGCTTCTTCGGCGGCGCGGGCGTAGCCGGTGTTGGTCCGGATTTCCCGGGCGAGGGTGGTGGCGGTGTTGAATGCGGCCATCCTGATCGCGTGGGTGATGAGTTTGGTCTCGGTGTCGAGGATTTGTTGGCCGGGTGAGAGTGCTCCCAACGGAACTCTGACGGGGATCTTCTGGTGGGCGGTTTCTGCCTGGCCCAGAGCGGTTTCCGCGGCCCAGAGTGGCGCGGTGACCTGGTTGTGCATGGCGTTGGTGATGGTGACTTCGTTGGTGCCTGGGGCTGGTGTCCGCAGCGCGAGCATCGCGGCGTCTGTTCGGGCCAGGACCTGGTCGTAGTGGGCGCGGGCGGCGACGACTTTTTGGTAGGCCTTTTTCTTGTCCGGGTTGGGCACTGACCTTTCGGGGTCATCATCGGTGGAGGTGTAGGCGTCGTGGGAGTCCAGGTCGAAATGGATGCGGGCGTAGCGGAAGTAGTTTTCCTGCCGCCAGCGGGACCCCATCCGGTAGATCACCTCACCGGCAGGCGTCCCCTGATCGGTGGTGAGGATGTGGATCTGCCGGGTTGCCCCGCCCCTGACCGGGACAATCCGGCTGATCTGTCGCATCCGGAACGCTTCCCCGGTGGTGGCCAGGGCCAGATCAACGGCCGTGTCCGCCGCGTTCCAGGTCCTCGTTTCCCCGTGGGTGTCCACATGGGCGACCTCGGTGAAGCTGTCCTCGGGGATGTCCGCCGTGGTGCCTTTGCGCCAGGTCAGGACGTCGAAGCCGGCCTCGTCCATGTGCTTGAAGAGCGCCGGTGACCAGCCTCCCCGGTCAAAACCAACCAGCACCCGCCGGGAGTCTCCGATGATGGTGCGCAGCTGCGGCAGCAGGGCCCGCAGTTCACCGGTCAGGGCGGTGCCGGGTTTGGCCATGACGACCAGCACCGGGGAACCGTGCGCGTCAGAGACCCAGGTTTCCTCGGTCGCCGGGACCGGGAACTTCAGCCTCGTGGAATGGACCTTCCCGATTTTCTTGGTGCCCTGGTAGGCGCGGACGTGCCCGTCAACATAGAGAACAGCAGCCAGATCCCCGCCCTCACCACCGCGCTCACTATCGCCCCCTGGGTGGAGGTGGTGGATGGCGAGGGCGGTGAGCAGGTCACCGGCCTTACCGGTCTGGGCCAGGAACCCGATTTTGCGGCGGATGGTTTTTACTTCCGGGGCCCGGTCCAGGCCCAACACCCGGCCCAGGGCCACGGGATCGATCCGGGTGGCGCCTTCGGCACGGGGTTCCCCGGCCAGGGCCCGCAACACGGCGTCAAGGAGCATGGTTTCCAGCCCGTAAAACCCGTCCGGCAACGCCGAGAACGTTGCCTTCGCGCAGGCCAACAGCCCGGTGGCCTCCAGCGCCGGCAAGGCCAGAAACAGCCCGGCCAACGGCACCCGGGCCGCCGGGGCAAACACCGGGACCGCGCATTCGAGGAGCCCGGAACGGGCTGCTGCCCGTTCCCCGGAACGATCCGTCGGCTCCGGCAGCACGGGCAACACCAGCTGGGTCGGCGACGTTGATGCGCCGGGCGCTGATCCGCCTTTGTTAGCGCTGATTTGGCCGGCTTCCGGGGTGTTTGACTCATCGCCGGCGAGGGCGCGCCGGACAGTGTCGGTGGAGACCCCGGCCGCTGCAGCCGTTGCCCGCAGGCTCGCACCACCGGCACGCAGGCGGCGGATCTCGGCCGCTTTCTCCCCGGTCAGCACCGTCGGGCCCTTGGGGCCTTTCTTCACCGGCGCCAACGCGGAGACGCCCTCGCCGGTAAGACTGACCCGCCAGCGCCGCAAGGATTCCGGGGTGACGCCAAAGCCTGCCGCTACCTCGTTGACCCGGGCGGCGCCGGTCCGCACCAACTGCACCGCGGCCAGGCGGCGCAGGTCATCCTGGCCGGCATCCCACACCCAGCACAACTGGCCATTGAGGAAAACCTTGCCGCCGTGCGTCTCATTTTCCAGCAACGCCGCGGAGGATCCGATCAACACGGCACCGAGGTCCTCGATCAACGGCAGGGGCATCTGGGTTGGCATCAGACCCATCTTCCCACCTCCATCACCAGCAAAATAGTCACACTCTTATTATCTCACATTGAGGGCATGATTAAAAGACTTTGGCCCGCAAGAATCCCCGGAAACTCAACAAATCACCCACACGGACCCCCAGCCATGTCAGGAGCCCTGGTCCCGGACTCCACGGCCCTGAATGCGACTCGCAGCTCGGTGGACCAGATAGCGGTGGTCCCGGGATGCCAGGACGCGTGGAAGGAAAGCGGCGGCTGCCAGTCATCTATGGAACCCCAGACGGCGGTCCTGCCGTCGTCAGCTGTCTCCACGATGAGGTTCTCTTCAAACTCAACGTAAGATCCTGCGCCGTACACACCGTGTGAATCCAGTGGCCACCACAAGTGCGTGTGATCCGTGAAACCGGCGAACGCCTGCGCCACCGGCCCCGGCACTGTGACAGTGCAGATGACAGGTTCAAGGTTCTCTGCGGGCTCAACTGAAGCGGGGACGGCGTCGTCCGCGTGGCTGAAAAGGTTCTCCATGGACGCCAACTCTACGCGGCTCCAGCATCCGCCACAGTCGATGCTCTCGCAGTTTCTGCGGGTTTCCGGCGGATGCTCTGTCAGTTCGGGTGCCGGGTTGTGTGGTGCGCGACGGCGGAGCGTGTGGTGGCGTCCCGGGCTGGTGTGTGGTGGTGTTTAAATGGGAGAGCCCCCCAACCTGGTGGTTGGGGGGCTCTCGACCGTAATGATGTTCCGGCGGTGACCTACTCTCCCACACCCTCCCGGGTGCAGTACCATCGGCGCTGTGGGTCTTAGCTTCCGGGTTCGGAATGGGACCGGGCGTTTCCCCCACGCTATGACCGCCGTAACCCTTGCTCCGCACCCGTTGGCTGTGCCGTGGGGTGGGAAATCTGTGGTTACAACATGCTTCCTGCCGGTGAGGGCAGGTGTGGTGTTGTTATTGTGTTGTGTTTTTGTTCCCTGCAACAAGCCGGTGTCGGGTTTGTTGTTTGGGAACCACATAGTGGACGCAAGCAGTCTTGTTATCTTCGTACCACCCCTGGGTGTAAACCTCTTTTGAATAGGTTTACGGGGTGGTGTGTGGTGTAAGTTATCGGCCTATTAGTACCGGTCAGCTTCACGAGTCGTTAGTCCTCGCTTCCACATCCGGCCTATCAACCCAGTGGTCTGGCTGGGGGCCTCTCACACACAAGGTGTATGGAAATCTCATCTCGAAGCGAGCTTCCCGCTTAGATGCTTTCAGCGGTTATCCCATCCGAACGTAGCTAATCAGCGGTGCACTTGGCAGTACAACTGACACACCAGAGGTTCGTCCGTCCCGGTCCTCTCGTACTAAGGACAGCCCTTCTCAAATTTCCTGCGCGCGCAGCGGATAGGGACCGAACTGTCTCACGACGTTCTAAACCCAGCTCGCGTACCGCTTTAATGGGCGAACAGCCCAACCCTTGGGACCTACTCCAGCCCCAGGATGCGACGAGCCGACATCGAGGTGCCAAACCATGCCGTCGATATGGACTCTTGGGCAAGATCAGCCTGTTATCCCCGAGGTACCTTTTATCCGTTGAGCGACGGCCATTCCACAATGTACCGCCGGATCACTAGTCCCGACTTTCGTCCCTGCTCGAGATGTCTCTCTCACAGTCAAGCTCCCTTGTGCACTTACACTCGACACCTGATTGCCAACCAGGCTGAGGGAACCTTTGGGCGCCTCCGTTACTTTTTAGGAGGCAACCGCCCCAGTTAAACTACCCATCAGGCACTGTCCCTGACCCGGATTACGGGCCGAAGTTAGATGTCCAAAGTGACCAGAGTGGTATTTCAACGATGACTCCACCCGAACTGGCGTCCGGGCTTCAACGTCTCCCACCTATCCTACACAAGCCACTCCGAACACCAATACCAAACTATAGTAAAGGTCTCGGGGTCTTTCCGTCCTGCTGCGCGTAACGAGCATCTTTACTCGTACTGCAATTTCGCCGAGTTTATGGTTGAGACAGCGGGGAAGTCGTTACTCCATTCGTGCAGGTCGGAACTTACCCGACAAGGAATTTCGCTACCTTAGGATGGTTATAGTTACCACCGCCGTTTACTGGGGCTTGAATTCTCAGCTTCGCCGTAAGGCTAACCGGTCCTCTTAACCTTCCAGCACCGGGCAGGAGTCAGTCCGTATACATCGTCTTGCGACTTCGCACGGACCTGTGTTTTTAGTAAACAGTCGCTTCCCCCTGGTCTCTGCGGCCCCGATCCCCTCCCACCAGCAAGTGGTGTTCAAGGTTGGGGCCCCCCTTCTCCCGAAGTTACGGGGGCATTTTGCCGAGTTCCTTAACCATAATTCTCTCGATCGCCTTAGTATTCTCTACCTGATCACCTGTGTCGGTTTGGGGTACGGGCGGCTAAAACCTCGCGTCGATGCTTTTCTCGGCAGCATAGGATCACCAAATCCCCCCGTGAGGGGGTCCCATCAGATCTCAGGCATCATGAACGGCGGATTTGCCTACCGTTCGCCCTACATCCTTAGACCGGGACAACCATCGCCCGGCTTGGCTACCTTCCTGCGTCACACCTGTTAATACGCTTGCCTCCCAGGATCAGGTCCCGCGCTCCACCAAAACCCACATCACCCCGAAGGGTGGGCGGGCAGGCATCGGGCGGTTAGTATCCCCTGTTCAACATGGACGGTTTTTCGCCGGTACGGGAATATCAACCCGTTGTCCATCGACTACGCCTGTCGGCCTCGCCTTAGGTCCCGACTTACCCAGGGCAGATTAGCTTGACCCTGGAACCCTTGATCATTCGGCGGACGGGTTTCTCACCCGTCTTTCGCTACTCATGCCTGCATTCTCACTCGTGTAGGCTCCACCGCTGGTTTACACCGCGACTTCACTGCCCACACGACGCTCCCCTACCACTCCAGACGCCTGAACCAACCCACAAGGGGCGGCTTAGCTAATATCTGAAATCCACAACTTCGGCGGTGTACTTGAGCCCCGCTACATTGTCGGCGCGGAATCACTTGACCAGTGAGCTATTACGCACTCTTTTAAGGATGGCTGCTTCTAAGCCAACCTCCTGGTTGTCTTCGCAACTCCACATCCTTTCCCACTTAGCACACGCTTAGGGGCCTTAGTTGGTGGTCTGGGCTGTTTCCCTCTCGACTATGAAGCTTATCCCCCACAGTCTCACTGCTGCGCTCTCACTTACCGGCATTCGGAGTTTGGCTGACGTCAGTAACCTTGTAGGGCCCATTAGCCATCCAGTAGCTCTACCTCCAGCAAGAAACACGCAACGCTGCACCTAAATGCATTTCGGGGAGAACCAGCTATCACGAAGTTTGATTGGCCTTTCACCCCTACCCACAGCTCATCCCCTCCATTTTCAACTGAAGTGGGTTCGGTCCTCCACGACGTCTTACCGTCGCTTCAACCTGGCCATGGGTAGATCACTTCGCTTCGGGTCTAGATCACGCCACTGCAACGCCCTATTCAGACTCGCTTTCGCTACGGCTTCCCCACACGGGTTAACCTCGCGACGTAACACTAACTCGCAGGCTCATTCTTCAAAAGGCACGCCGTCACAACTACAAGGTTGCTCCGACGGATTGTAAGCACACGGTTTCAGGTACTGTTTCACTCCCCTCCCGGGGTACTTTTCACCTTTCCCTCACGGTACTGGTCCGCTATCGGTCATTAGGGAGTATTTAGGCTTATCAGGTGGTCCTGACAGATTCACACGGGATTTCTCGGGCCCCGTGCTACTTGGGATACTCTCCAGGCGGCACAAAACATTTCGGTTACGGGGCTCACACCCTCTCTGGCCGGCCTTTCAAGACCGTTCACCTATGCCTGCACATCACACCTCACCAGTCCGGCAGAACTGGTATGGAAAGTCCCACAACCCCGACCATGCAACGCCCGCCGGCTATCACACATGGAACGGTTTAGCCTGATCCGCGTTCGCTCGCCACTACTGACGGAATCACTATTGTTTTCTCTTCCTGCGGGTACTGAGATGTTTCACTTCCCCGCGTTCCCTCCACGCACCCTATGTGTTCAGATGCGGGTCACCAGGCAGCTCGCGCCCCTGGCGGGGTTTCCCCATTCGGACACCCTGGGATCACAGTCCGGTTATCGACTCCCCCAGGCTTATCGCAGATTCCTACGTCCTTCTTCGGCTCCTAATGCCAAGGCATCCACCGTGTGCTCTTAAAAACTTGACCACAAAAGATCAAAAAAACTAATTTACGAGAGAACCACGAAAACCACCCGGACACCACCACCACAACCCGAAGGCCACAGCAACAGACGCCCGGACAGATCCAGGTTCATAATTCTTGGAAATTGCTTCTTATAAAAGATGCTCGCGTCCACTATGTAGTTCTCAAACAACAACCCCAAACCACACACCCCACACACCAGCACCCCACAAAAGGAGAACCAAACGCGCATGATCGATGCAGCCAGGAAACCAGAAACAAACAAACCCGACAAAACACACCACAACCCGTAAGCTGCAGCCCATCCTCCCGGCCCTGTTGCCTCAGGACCCAACAGTGTGCCAAACACTACCCAACAACCCATCCCCGCCGCTTTCCAGGACCCCCGAAGGAATCCGTACTCGCTGCCGGCATGTGCCACCAGGCACCTATTCGTTGATATTCCACCCTTGAGCACCCGCCGCAGAACAATCGTCTGCGCAACGGGCATATACTCCTGACAAACCCCCACACCACATACATGGCATGAACAATCCGTAGGTGCTCCTTAGAAAGGAGGTGATCCAGCCGCACCTTCCGGTACGGCTACCTTGTTACGACTTAGTCCCAATCGCCAGTCCCACCTTCGACAGCTCCCTCCCACAAGGGGTTAGGCCACCGGCTTCGGGTGTTACCAACTTTCGTGACTTGACGGGCGGTGTGTACAAGGCCCGGGAACGTATTCACCGCAGCGTTGCTGATCTGCGATTACTAGCGACTCCGACTTCATGGGGTCGAGTTGCAGACCCCAATCCGAACTGAGACCGGCTTTTTGGGATTAGCTCCACCTCACAGTATCGCAACCCTTTGTACCGGCCATTGTAGCATGCGTGAAGCCCAAGACATAAGGGGCATGATGATTTGACGTCGTCCCCACCTTCCTCCGAGTTGACCCCGGCAGTCTCCTATGAGTCCCCGCCATAACGCGCTGGCAACATAGAACGAGGGTTGCGCTCGTTGCGGGACTTAACCCAACATCTCACGACACGAGCTGACGACAACCATGCACCACCTGTAAACCGACCGCAAGCGGGGCACCTGTTTCCAGGTATTTCCGGTTCATGTCAAGCCTTGGTAAGGTTCTTCGCGTTGCATCGAATTAATCCGCATGCTCCGCCGCTTGTGCGGGCCCCCGTCAATTCCTTTGAGTTTTAGCCTTGCGGCCGTACTCCCCAGGCGGGGCACTTAATGCGTTAGCTACGGCGCGGAAAACGTGGAATGTCCCCCACACCTAGTGCCCAACGTTTACGGCATGGACTACCAGGGTATCTAATCCTGTTCGCTCCCCATGCTTTCGCTCCTCAGCGTCAGTTAATGCCCAGAGACCTGCCTTCGCCATCGGTGTTCCTCCTGATATCTGCGCATTTCACCGCTACACCAGGAATTCCAGTCTCCCCTACATCACTCTAGTCTGCCCGTACCCACCGCAGATCCGGAGTTGAGCCCCGGACTTTCACGGCAGACGCGACAAACCGCCTACGAGCTCTTTACGCCCAATAATTCCGGATAACGCTTGCGCCCTACGTATTACCGCGGCTGCTGGCACGTAGTTAGCCGGCGCTTCTTCTGCAGGTACCGTCACTTTCGCTTCTTCCCTACTGAAAGAGGTTTACAACCCGAAGGCCGTCATCCCTCACGCGGCGTCGCTGCATCAGGCTTTCGCCCATTGTGCAATATTCCCCACTGCTGCCTCCCGTAGGAGTCTGGGCCGTGTCTCAGTCCCAGTGTGGCCGGTCACCCTCTCAGGCCGGCTACCCGTCGTCGCCTTGGTGAGCCATTACCTCACCAACAAGCTGATAGGCCGCGAGTCCATCCAAAACCACAATAAAGCTTTCCACCCCCCACCATGCGATGAGGAGTCATATCCGGTATTAGACCCAGTTTCCCAGGCTTATCCCAGAGTTAAGGGCAGGTTACTCACGTGTTACTCACCCGTTCGCCACTAATCACCGGTGCAAGCACCGGGTCATCGTTCGACTTGCATGTGTTAAGCACGCCGCCAGCGTTCATCCTGAGCCAGGATCAAACTCTCCGTTGAAGTAAAACAGACACAACCACCAACCCCGGAAATAACAGGATAAAATGGCTGCACAAAATTTGAAACCAGCTGTAAAAACCAGACCACACCACGGGGTGGCATAATCCAGTCAATTCAACCAATTCAATACAATAAATTGGTATCAACAAACTTGGCACACTATTGAGTTCTCAAACAACAGACACACCCGGCACCACCACAACCAATCGGCCGTGGATCGCTCCGGAGCAACTTTTCAAACTTACCCGCTGGTCTCACTCTTGTCAAACCGGCATCCGCGACGTTCTCAGCCTGAGGCTTTCGTGTCGGTTTTTTCGGTCTGACTCCGTGGAGCAGCGCGGAAATAAACTCTACCACCACTTTGCCGGGATGGCCAACCAAGCCCCGAACAGCTCCCTGCACCCCCACCCCGAGGGCAGCAAAAAGCCCGGAATCTCAAGGAATTCCGGGCTTTTCGCCGCGCACTTAAGAGAGCGGGTTCACACTATTCGGTCCGCTGGCCGCCAAGGGAACGGGCTTGAAGTACGCCGCACCCAGGGGCGGCAGCGTCACGGTCAACGATGCCGGCTGGCCATCAAGCCCTTCGTCCAGGGCAATCAGCTCGCCGCCATTCAAAACACCTGAACCGCCATAGGCCGCGGCATCAGTGTTGAGCACTTCGGTCCAGGCCCCGGCAGCGGGAACGCCGAGGACATAGCCCACATGCGGCCCGCCGGAGAAGTTGACGGCGCACACCAACGGATTGCCGTCCTTGTCCCAGCGGACAAACGTCAGGACATTGCGGTCGGCGTCCCCACCGTTGATCCATTGGAAACCACCGGGCTCGTTGTCCCGCGCGTAGAGGGCCGGCGTCGAGCTGTAGAGCTCGTTGAGGTCCTTGGTGAGGAGCTGCAATCCGCGGTGCGCCGGAATGTCGGCCAGGTACCAGTCCAGTCCGTGCTGCTCGGACCATTCAGCCTCCTGGCCGAATTCGGTGCCCATAAAAATGAGCTGCTTTCCCGGGTGCGCCCACTGGTAGGCAAAGAAGGCGCGCAGGTTGGCCAGTTGCTGCCAGCGGTCCCCCGGCATCTTCCGGAGCATGGAGCCCTTGCCGTGCACTACTTCGTCGTGGCTGATGGGGAGCAGGAAGTTCTCGGTGAACGCGTAGACCATGGAAAACGTCAACGTACCGTGGTGCCACTTCCGGTTGACGGGGTCCTCGGAGGCGTACTTGAGGGAGTCGTGCATCCAGCCCATGTTCCACTTGAGCCCGAAGCCGAGGCCACCGTGGCTTGTGGGGGCGGTGACACCGGGGAAAGCCGTGGACTCTTCGGCGATCATCACCGCGCCCGGGTGGGTCTTGTAGACGGTGGCGTTGACTTCCTGGAGGAAGGAAATGGCTTCCAGGTTCTCGCGTCCGCCAAAGCGGTTGGGCGACCACTGCCCGTCTTCGCGCGAATAGTCCAGGTACAGCATCGAGGCCACCGCATCAACCCGGAGTCCGTCGATGTGGAACTCATCAAGCCAGTACAGCGCGTTGGACACCAGGAAGTTCCGCACCTCGGTGCGGCCGAAGTCGAAGATCAGCGTTCCCCAGTCAGGGTGCTCGCCCAGGTTCGGGTCGGCGTGCTCGTACAGGGGTTCGCCGTCGAACTGGGCCAGTGCCCAGGCATCCTTGGGGAAGTGCGCCGGGACCCAGTCCAGCAGAACACCGATTCCGGCCTGGTGCAGGGAATCCACCAGGAACCGGAATTCATCCGGATGGCCAAAGCGGGACGTCGGCGCAAAGTAGGACGTCACCTGGTAGCCCCAGGAGCCGCCGAAGGGATGTTCGGCCACGGGCATGAACTCAACGTGCGTGAAGCCCAGCCATTTGACGTACTCCACCAGCTCCTTGGCGAGCTCTCGGTAGCCCAGGCCAAGGCGCCAGGATCCGAGGTGGACCTCGTAGGCGCTCATCGGCGAATTGTGCGGGTCACGCTGGGCGCGTGCCGCCATCCATTCGGCGTCCTTGAAAACGTAGGACGGTTCCACTACGCGAGACGCCGTCAGCGGCGGGACTTCGGTCCCGAACGCCAGGGGGTCCGCCTTTTCGACCCAGTGCCCGCTCTTGGACTTGATCTCGAATTTGTAGCACGCCCCTGCTAAAACGCCGGGAAGGAAGACTTCCCACACGCCTGATGACCCCAGCGAGCGGAGCGAATTTTCGCGGCCGTCCCAGGCATTGAAATCGCCCTTGACGCGGACCGCCTGCGCGTTCGGTGCCCAGACGGCAAAGGAGACGCCGTCAACATCACCGAGCGAGGACTTGTAGTGCTGGACGTGCGCGCCCAGGACTTCCCAGAGTTTCTCGTGCCGGCCCTCGCCGATCAGGTGCAGGTCCACTTCACCCACCGTGGGCAGGTAACGGTACGGCTCATCCACCGTCAGCGGCGCGGCACCGGCGTAGGTGACTTCCAGCCGGTAGTCGGGGACGTGGCCGGCCTGCAGCGGTTCGAGGACTGCCACCCATACCCCGTTGTTTTCGTGGGTCATGGGCACTGAGCCCACGGCAGTCACCACGCTCACCGCCTCCGCGAGGTGCTTAAGCGTCCGGACCGTCACATGGCCGTGGTCGTCCAGGTGGGCGCCGAGCACTGAGTGGGGTGCGTGGTGTTCGCCGTTCGCCACGCGGGCCAACGTGTCCGGGTCCACGTGAAGAGGCACCCGGGGCCGGTCTGTACGTGCTGAGCCTGTCATTTTGATACCTTCCGATGCTGCCCCGGCCTGATCGCCGGAGCCTTTAACGCTGAGGAGCCGCCTGGACGCATTCGTTGGAATGGCCAGCCAGTCAGGTCTGTTCCGCAATTCATATATGACTTCGTAAAGGGCCTTGTCCAGCCACAATGCCACAAAGAGCGGTGAAGTCCGGTCGATGGTGCCGGGTGTGACTGCGGCATAGCCGGCAAGGAACGCGTCCGCGCAATCATCGACCCAGGACGCCGGAACACGGGCACCCTGATATTCGCGTTCCGCCGCGCCTGCCGCGTAGTCGAAGGAACGCAGCATCCCCACCACGTCCCGGAGCGGAACATCGGGGAAGTTGCGTTCGGCGATGGGCCGCAGTGGCTCACCTTCAAAATCAAGGATGGCCCACCGGCCGGGCTGGCCGCCGTGGCCGGGGACCTGCAGGATCTGCCCGAGGTGGAGATCGCCGTGGATCCGCTGCAGCGGCCCTGCCGGCACGCCATCGAGCTCGCCAAGCAGAGCCCCTAGCGCGTCGTCGTAAGGCCCGACGGCGGCACCGGCTTCCGCCCATGCCTGCCGGACCCGCTGGGCTACTCCGGGCGCAATGAGCTGACCCGGGGCCGGTTCAACCGCCGTGCCGAGCGCTTCCGCCAGCCGCCGGTGGACCGTTGCTGTGGCAGCGCCCAGGGCATGCGCCTCGGCGGTGAAATCGGCACCGATGCGCGCGGCATCCACGGCAAGGCGCCACGCATCGCGGCCGCCGGCGAGGAATTCGTGGACTACGGCAAGCTCGCCCTGCGATGACGTCCGTGCCGGGAGCCCCGGTGACGCCGGCGCTTGCCATTCCCCGCGGACCCACCCCAGCGTGGCCGGAACCTCGAAGGTGCCCTGGGCAGTCAGTGCCGCCCCTACCTCGACCTCAGGGTTGATCCCTGCGGAGAGGACGCGGAAGAATTTCACGATCGCCGCGGACTCGCCGTCGTCAACAATGACAGAGCTGTTGGACTGCTCGCCGGACAGGACTTTGACCATTCCGTGGGCGGTAGGCAGCCGGTGCTCCGACCGGGTGCGGTGGCCCGTCGCCGAACCCGTGCTCGAGCCCGCTTCGGACCGGATCAGCTCCAGCCAGGAGGACACAAAGGAAGGATCATGCACGGCGTCATAGATCCAGGCCATGCCGGCCCCGGGAGCCTGGCCCACCAGGGCCCGCTCCGCTCCGGCAAGCGGACTTGCCCGGTAACTCAGCGGGACCTGGACCACGTCAGTCCGGAGACCGCCGTCGGCCGTCCGGGAGGAAACAGCCAGCAGGAAGATCTCCAGCCGGGCCTGCCCGGCGGCATCTTCAAGGCTCAGGCTGCCTGCCTGCTCCAGCGAAAAATCGGCTGTCTTCACGGGGAACCACCGCTGACGCGGAAGCCATTCGTGGAGGACAGCGCTCAGTGTGGCTGTGAGGGTGGGCTGGCCCATATCAGTTCTCGATGGACAGGATGGGCAGTGCCTGCGTGTACGGGGAGGCCGGATTGGACGTCGCCGAGCGGACCCGCAGCCAGAAGAAATCATGGCTTCCCAGGGTCAGCGTCAGTGATCCGTCGTCGTCGATCCCGGGGAACGGCTGACCCCCGAACACATCGCGCAGCCCGCGGCCGGCAAACTGGGGAATCCGCAGTTTTGCCGCGACGGGGTGCTGCGAAAGGTTAAAGGCGCACAGAATGGTTTCGCCGGGTAGCCCCGCAGTGTTGTCCTCCGAAAGTTCCCGGAGATACGCCACCACGGCGTCGTGGTCGGCTTCGACATGTTTGAACGCGCCCAGCCCGAAGGCAGGGTGGTTCTTGCGGACGCTGAGGATCTGCCGGGTCCAGCGGAGCAGGGATCCGGAGTGGGCGGCCTCGGCTTCCACATTGGCCATGCCGTAGCTGTACACCAGCGACTGGATGACCGGCAGGTAGAGCTTGCCGGGATCGGCGTTGGAGAATCCTGCGTTCCGGTCCGGGTTCCACTGCATGGGGGTGCGCACAGCATCGCGGTCATCGAGCCAGATGTTGTCCCCCATGCCGATCTCGTCCCCGTAGTACAGGAACGGGCTGCCCGGCAGCGACAGCAGCAGGGCATTGATCAGTTCGATCTCGGCCCGGGAATTGTCCAGCAACGGCGCAAGGCGGCGCCGGATCCCGATGTTGGCGCGCATCCGGGGGTCCGGGGCATACCAGCCCAGCATCGCCGCACGCTCGTCGGCCGTGACCATCTCCAGCGTCAGTTCATCGTGGTTGCGCAGGAACGTCCCCCACTGCGCCCCTTCGGGGATCTCCGGGGTGTCATGCATGGTCTCGATGATCGGAGCGGCCTTCTGGTCCCGCAGGGCGTAGTAGAGGCGCGGCATGATGGGGAAGTGGAAGGCCATGTGGCATTCGGGCTCTTCCGCTGTTCCGAAGTACTCCACTACCTCGTTGGGCGGTTGGTTGGCCTCGGCGATGATGACGCGGCCCGGGTAGCCTTCATCCACCATGGCCCGCAGCTTGCGCAGGAAGTCATGGGTGGCCGGCAGGTTTTCGCAGTTGGTCCCCTCTTCCTCGAAGAGGTACGGGATGGCGTCCGCCCGGAAACCATCGATGCCCTGGTCCAGCCAGAAACGGACCACGTCAAAGAGCGCTTCGATGACCTTGGGGTTCTCAAAGTTCAGGTCAGGCTGGTGGCTGAAGAAGCGGTGCCAGAAGAACTGCCGGCGGATGGGGTCGAAGGTCCAGTTGGACTCCTCCGTGTCCACGAAGATGATGCGGGCGTCCTGGTACTTCTCGTCAGTGTCGCTCCACACGTAAAAGTCGCCAAAGGGACCGTCCGGGTCCTTGCGCGATTCCTGGAACCAGGGGTGCTGGTCCGAGGTGTGGTTCAGCGGCAGGTCAATGATGACCCGGACGCCGCGGGCATGGGACTCGGCCACCAGCCGCTTGAAGTCGCTGATGGTGCCGAACTCATCCAGGACGGAGTTGTAGTCCGAAATGTCATAGCCGCCGTCACGCAGCGGCGACTGGAAGAACGGCGGCAGCCACAGGCAGTCCACGCCAAGCCACTGCAGATAGTCGAGCCGGTCGATCAGGCCGGAAAAGTCGCCCGAACCGTCGCCGTTCGCATCCGCGAAGGCCCGCACCAGCACCTCATAGAACACAGCTTTCCGATACCAGAGCGGATCGTGGGCCAGGCCAGGGGCGTTCAGCTCAAACGTGCTCTTGGGGGTGAAATGCTGGCTGGAACTCTGCGGGTTAAAGCTCACTGATGCAATCTCCTCACGCTCAGGATGTGGGCGGGTTCAACGTGCGCGTCCAGGCGTACGTAGTTGTATTCGCCCCATTCCCAGGATTCGCCGGAAATGAGGTCTTCCACCCGGAACCCGCCGTTGGGCGACAGATCCTCGGGGTCCAGTTCCAACGCAGCCAGATCCAGTGAAATGGTGCTCTCCCTGATGCCGTGCGGATCAACGTTGACCACCACAATGATGGTGTCCTTGGTGCCGTCCGGCAGGGTCTTGTGCTTGGAGTACACCACCGTGGCGTCGTCGGTGCTGTGGTGGACCGTGAGATTCTGCAGGTCCAGCAGCGCCGGGTGGTTGTGCCTGATCGCGTTGAGCCTGGTCAGGTACGGTGCCAGGGTCCGGCCTGAGGCAGCGGCAGCGTCCCAGTCACGGGCTTTGTATTCGAATTTCTCGTTGTCGATGTACTCTTCCGCGCCGGGGCGGGCAACATGCTCATAAAGTTCGTAGCCGGCATAAACGCCCCACAGGGGGCTGGCGGTGGCGGCCAACGCCGCACGGATCTTGAACGCCGCCGGACCGCCGAACTGCAGGTATTCCGTGAGGATGTCCGGCGTGTTGACAAAGAAGTTGGGCCGGAAGTACGCCGGCGACTCGTGGCTGACCTCCGTGAAGTAGGTTTCGAGTTCCTTTTTGGTGTTCCGCCACGTGAAGTAGGTGTAGGACTGCTGGAAGCCCGCCCGGCCCAGGGCGTGCATCATGGCAGGGCGCGTGAACGCTTCCGCGAGGAACACGACGCCAGGGGTCTTTTTATTGACCTGGCCAATGAGCCATTCCCAGAACCACACCGGTTTGGTGTGCGGATTATCCACCCGGAAGATCTTCACGCCATGGCTGACCCACAGCAACACGACCCGCAGGATTTCCTTCGCAAGCCCTTCCGGGTCATTGTCGAAATTGAGCGGGAAAATGTCCTGGTATTTCTTGGGCGGGTTTTCCGCGTACGCGATGCTCCCGTCAACCCGGGTAGTGAACCATTCCGGGTTGGACTGCACCCAGGGGTGGTCCGGCGCGGCCTGCAGCGCCAGGTCCAGGGCGACTTCCAGGCCCAGTTCGTTGGCGCGGGCAACAAAGGCGTCGAAGTCCTCGAATGTGCCCAGTTCCGGGTGGATGGCGTCGTGGCCGCCCTCCTTGGCGCCGATGGCCCAGGGCGAGCCGGGATCATGCGGGCCGGCAATCAGGGTGTTGTTGGGGCCCTTGCGGTGCTGGATACCGATGGGGTGGATCGGCGGCATATAGAGAACATCGAAGCCCATTTCCGCCACCGCGTCCAGCCGCTTCGCCGCGGTCCGGAAATTTCCGGATGTCCACGCCCCGGTGGTGGCGTCCCTGACGGCGCCTTCGGACCGGGGGAAGAATTCGTACCAGGCTCCGCGGCCTGCGAGGTCGCGCTCCACCAGCAGCGGGAACTGCTCGGAAACGGTGATCAGTTCGCGGATCGGCTGGCGGCCCACCACGGCCGCGACGTCCGCGCCGAAGCCGGCTGCCAGACGCTCCTCATCGGTGAGGGACCCGTTGCCCAGAATGGAAGACGCCATGCGCAGGGTACGCCGGTCCGACGCATTGCGGGAGGCGTCGGCGGCCGCGTCCGAGAGCAGCGCCGATCCTTCGGCGAGCATCAGCTCGACGTCGATGCCTGCCGCCACCTTCACCTCTGCGTTGTGGTGCCAGGTTCCGTAGCGGTCGTGCCAGGCCTCAATGAAAAAGGTCCAGTTTCCAATGGCCGACGGCGTGAGGATGCCCTCCCAGCGGTCGGTACCGAGGCCGCGTTCCCCCTTGGGCGGCGCCAGCCTGACGCGCTGGCGCTCCTTCCCGCGGGGATCCAGTAGGACCGCGCTGACACCCAGCTGGTCATGCCCCTCCCGGAAAGCGGTGGCGCCCACCACAATTCCCTCCCCCGGCAAGGCCTTGGCAGGATACTTTCCACACTCCACCACAGGCTGCACGGCGGTGATCGGAAAACGGCCAAATCTTAGCCCATCGGTGATTTTGCCTTTCGGCTTTTTCTTTGAGGCGGCAGGGGTTACTGAGTTAGTCGTCACAGGCTCGACGTTAGCGAGAAATGGCCCAGATTGCTAAGCCTGCGCTGCTTTTTGTCGCGGCGATTCGACTTATCCGCCACGCCAACTGTCATTTACCTAAAAGAAAGCCAAAGCGGTTCCAGACGTTGATGTTGTCGGTTAGTGTGGCGCAGGTGAAGGCAATCCGCAGATTTACCGTCAGAACAGTCCTCCCGGAACCCATCAGGCCGTTGGCCCGGTTGGCCACCAACCTGCGCTGGTCCTGGCACCGGCCTACCCGTGAACTTTTCGCTGGCCTGAACCCTCGCATCTGGGAGGAATCCGACCAGGATCCCATCAGTTTCCTGGGCCGGGTCAGCCGCGAAGAGTTCCAGCGCCTCGCCGCCGACCAGTCGGTTGTGGACCAGGTCCGCGCCGCCGCCGACGACCTTGACCGGTACCTTGAGCAGCCCCGCTGGTACCAGGGCCTCGGCGAGGATGCCCCGGCCGCCATCGCGTACTTCTCCCCCGAATTCGGCATCACCGAAGTCCTGCCGCAGTACTCCGGCGGCCTGGGTATCCTGGCCGGCGACCACCTCAAGGCCGCCTCGGACCTGGGTGTGCCCCTGATCGGAGTTGGCCTGCTGTATCAGGCCGGCTACTTCAAGCAGTCACTCTCCCGCGACGCCTGGCAGCAGGAAACGTACCCGGTGCTCGACCCCGACGGCCTCCCCCTCACCCTGCTTCGCGAACCGTCCGCCGACGGCAACGGCCGGCCTTTGCAGATCTCACTCCCGCTCCCCAACGGGCGCCGGCTGCTGGCCCACATCTGGCGTGCCGACGTCGGACGCGTTCCCCTCTTGCTGCTGGACTCCAACGTTCCCGGCAACGACGACGCCGCGCGCGGCATCACCGACCGCCTCTACGGCGGCGGCGGAGACCACCGGCTCCAGCAGGAGCTCCTGCTGGGCATGGGCGGAGTCAAGGCGCTGCGCGCGTACCAGCAGCTGACCGGAACCGCGGCGCCCGAGGTGTTCCACACCAACGAGGGCCATGCCGGCTTCCTGGGGGTTGAGCGCATCCAGGAACTGATGGCCGGCGACGCCGCCCTCAGCTTCGACGAAGCCCTCGCCGCCGGCCGGGCGTCCACGGTCTTCACCACCCACACTCCCGTTCCGGCCGGCATCGACCGTTTCGAGATTTCCCAGATCCACCACTTCTTCCAGGCCGGGCTGGCGCCCGCGGTACCCGTGGACCGGATCCTGGAACTGGGCCGGGAAAACTACGCCGACGGCAATCCGTCAGTCTTTAACATGGCGGTGATGGGCCTCCGGCTGGCACAGCGGGCCAACGGCGTCGCCAAGCTCCATGGCGAGGTATCCCGCGGGATGTTCTCGGCCCTGTGGCCGGGGTTCGACCACTCCGAGGTGCCCATCACGTCCGTTACCAACGGCGTCCACGTGCCCACCTGGGTCGACGGCCGCATCTCCCGGCTGGCGCGGGAACAGTTCGGCACCGAGGCCGAAGCCCTGGGCCGCTGGGACCTTGCCTACAACGTCAGCGATGCTGATGTGTGGGCGCTGCGCCGTGAAATGCGCACGGCCCTGGTGGAGGACGTACGCCGCCGGCTCCGGGCTGCGTGGAAGAAGCGCGGCGCCGCCGACGCCGAGCTGGGCTGGACCGACAGCGTCCTGGACCCCGACGTGCTGACCATCGGCTTCGCCCGGCGCGTCCCCACCTACAAGCGCCTGACGCTGATGCTTCGCGAGCCGGACCGGCTCAAGGCGCTGCTGCTGCATCCGGAACACCCGATCCAACTGGTGATCGCCGGCAAGTCCCACCCGGCAGATGATGCCGGGAAGAAGATGATCCAGGATCTGGTCCGCTTCACCGACGACCCCGAGGTCCGCCACCGCATCGCGTTCCTGCCGAACTACGACATCGCGATGGCCAGGACGCTGTTCCCGGGCTGCGACGTGTGGCTCAACAACCCGCTCCGCCCCCTGGAGGCGTGCGGCACGTCGGGCATGAAGGCCGCCATCAACGGTTCGCTGAACCTTTCGGTGATGGACGGCTGGTGGGATGAAATGTACGACGGCGAGAACGGCTGGGCGATCCCCACCGCCAACAACGACGCGTCCCCCGAAGAGCGGGACGACATCGAGGCCGCGGCGCTGTACGAACTCCTGGAAACCCAGGTGGCGCCACGCTTCTACGGGAACACCGTGTCTGACAGCGCCGGTGCTGCCGGACCGTCCACCACGGGCACCGAGAAAGTCCCGACGCACTGGGTGTCAATGATCAAGCACACGCTGTCCCACCTGGGACCGGCCGTTTCCGCGGAGCGAATGCTGCACGACTACGTCAACGTGCTCTACCGGCCCGCCGCCGAGGCCGGACGCAGGGCCGTTGCCAACTCCTACGCCCAGGCCCGTGTGCTGGCGGCATGGACTGCCAAGGTACGTTCGGCGTGGCCTCTGCTGCACGTCGAACATGTGGACTCCGTGGGCGTTTCCGAGGACCCGCAGATCGGGGACACCCTGCAGGTGAACGCCTACATCGCGCTGCACACCCTCTCACCGGAGGACGTGTCCGTGGAGGTGGCTTATGGCCGTGCCGAGGAAAGCGACACCCTGGCGGACGTCACCCTGATGGAGTTGAACTCGAAGGAGGACCTCGGCGAGGGGCGCCACTTGTTCAGCGGCTCGCTGGTCATAGACCGTTCCGGTCCCTTTGGCTACACCGTCCGCGTCCTGCCCCGGCACGAGGCACTGGCTTCCAAGGCCGAGCTGGGGCTGATCGTCAACGCCTGATCCGCCGAATTGTTGGCCCCCGCCGTCTTCCGGACAGCGGGGGCCAATCGGTTTAACTAGAGCAGCACGGCCGTGACCGTTAGGTCGCGGCCGGCGTAGCTTTCGGCATCCTGGAGGACCTCGCAGATGATCCCGAAGGACCTGTCCCCCCGGAACGCTGCGGCCACCTGCCATAGGACCGTGACCGGGGCGCTGCCGTTCTCGCCGATGCTGTCCGCGAAATCGTGCAGCGAATCGTTCAGGGCGTCCATGTTCACGCCGTAGTGCTCAGGGAAGGCGAGCACTTCGCCGAAGGTTTCCAGGACAGCCTTCTTGCTGTCGGCGGCGGGGACCACCAGGCTGCGGCGGCCGGCGTCGGCGACCTGTTCCTTGAGTTCTTCGATGGTCCAGGTGTCGGCGGAGTAAATTTTCATGAGGGTGTTCAGCTGCCTTCTGCGATGAATTTGAACGAGTCGTGGTGGTCCTGCGTGTAGTACTTCTCGCCCTCGGAGCCGGTGACGATGCGGCGGGCTCCCCGGTCGGATTCACCCGGGGTGGGCACGGTGTACTCGCGGTAATAGCCTGAGCCCTGCCGCGGGAGAATGCGCTCGAAGTTGCCGAACGACTTGTTGTCCTGGCTGTAGCGGTAGGGGCCGCCGGCACGGATGGCGGCAAGGGTAGTCCGGGCTTCGGCCGGCAGCTGGGATTCCTTGATCGCGGGCAACCCGGACGGGTTGGCGGGAACTACCGCCGGGGCCGGAACCTCCGCAGGACCCGGGACGGGAGCACCCGGGACCGGGGCCGCGCTGGAACTGGCTGCCGGCGTCGTACTTCCCGTTAGAGTCTCCAGGAGCCCGGGGCCGCCGAAAGCGAACACCGCTATGGCCAGCAGCCCGGTCAGCAGCAAGGCAATGGAGCGGTTGCGCAATTTTGGTCCCCTCCGCAGTTACGTGCGGTAGATGCTAATCGAGTTCGCCTCGATGCTGTCCGTCTCGCCGGACGCCACGCGGCTGCCCTGTCGAAGCTCGTGAAGCGGCGACGTTGTCAGCCGGAGTTCGAACATCCTGTGGGGCGTTCCGTCGTCGTTCTTGAGTTCCGGAAGGGTGATATTCACGTCGGAGTCGCTGCCGTTGACCACCACGAGGCCCGCCAGCGTGCCGTCATCCGAGCCAAGGAGGAGCTGCATGACCCGGTGCCGGGGATCATTCCACTGATCCATGGACATGGGCTGTCCGGAGTGATCAAACCAGTAGATATAGGACTGCTCATCCCGAGCCGGAAAATCATGGGGTTGGCTTGCCAGGAACTCCTTGCGCAGCCGGACGTAGCGCTTGGTGCTGCGGAGCATCTCTGCGGATTCCGGCGTACGCGTCCAGTCGAGCCATGCCAGTGGGTTGTCCTGGCAGTAGGCGTTGTTGTTTCCCTGCTGCGTGCGTGCCAGCTCGTCGCCGGCGGTGATCATGGGCACACCGAGCGAAATCATCAGGGACGCCATGAGGTTCCGCCGGGACTGCGACCGCTGCGCCAGGATGCTCTCGTCCTCGCTCCGGCCTTCGAAACCGTGGTTGTAGCTGCGGTTGTCCCCGTGCCCGTCCCGGTTCTGCTCGCCGTTGGCCTCGTTGTGTTTACGGTCGTAGGACACGAGGTCGTTGAGCGTGAAGCCGTCGTGTGCCGTGATGAGGTTGACCGACGCCAGCCTGGAACGGCCCGACGCTTCAAAGAGCCCGGCAGACCCGGACAGGGCATCAGCCAGCCGCGCCACGGACCCGCCCTGCCCGCCGGCTTCGATGGCCGCCCGGTCGGCAAGCCAGAAGGAGCGGACGCCGTCCCGGAAGTGGTCGTTCCAGTCAACCCAGCCGCCCGGGAACCGTCCCGTCTGCCAGCCGCCGTAGCCGACGTCCCAGGGCTCGGCGATCAGTTTTACGTCGGACAGCACGGGATCGGCGGCGACAGCCACCAGGAACGGGTGGCGGGGATCAAACTCGTTGTCCGCGTTCCGGCAGAGCGTCACGGCCAGGTCGAAACGGAAGCCGTCGATGTGGAATTCGTCCACCCAATACCGGAGGGAATCCAGCACCAACTGGACCACCCTGGGCTGGCCGAAATTCAGGCTGTTGCCGCAGCCCGTAGTGTCGATGTACTTCCCGTGGCCATCCGTTCGGTAGTACGTGTCCTCACCGAGTCCGCGGAAGCTGATGGCCTGGCCGTCCGGGCCGCCCTCGGCAGTGTGGTTGTAGACGACGTCGAGAATCACTTCCAGCCCTGCCGCGTGGAGCAGCTTGACCATTCCCTTGAACTCGTCCTGGACGGCGTGCGGTCCGGCATCCCGAGCCGCCTGCGTCGCATAGGCCGCGTGCGGTGCGAAAAACGCGGCCGTATTGTAGCCCCAGTAGTTGGTCAGGCCGAGGTTCTGCAGGTGCAGCTCATCGAGGTGGAAGTGCACCGGGAGCAGGTGGACAGCGGTAATGCCCAGGCTCTTGAAATGCTCGATGATGGCCGGATGGGCCATTCCGGCGTAGGTGCCGCGCAGCTCCTCGGGGACATCGGGATGCAGCATGCTCTGGCCGCGGACATGGGCCTCGTAGATGATGGTGTTCCGCCACTGCGTCCGGGGCCGTTCGTCGGTGCCCCAGTCAAAATCGCCGGCCATCCGGACGCTCGTCAGGAAACCCTCCCGCTGGTCCACCGCCCGGCCGTAAGGATCGAGCAAAAGAGGCTGCCCGCCGTCGTCGTCCAGGTCCACGATGGGGACCGCCAGCGGCAACGGGTCCGCCTTGGACGTGGCGCGGAAACCGTACAGCGATCCGTACGGGAAATCCTCAACAATTCCGTGGTGCACGCCGTGCGTGACATTGGGCAGGGTCTGCAGATGCCACTCGCTGCCCGGGGCCTTGTAGGCGATCTCAAGGTTCTCCACGGCCGGGGCGTACACGGCCACGTTGGCGCTGGACTGCACGCCGTAATCCGCTCCCGATCCCGGGCGCAGGACGCTGACACCGAGCGGATACGCCGAAGAGGCATCCCTGGTGGAAGCGGTATCGAAAAGCGGCATGACCATCACGTCCATGGTAGCGGCCAGCGGCTGTTGAACTGCACCGGTGCTTTTATGACGACATCTGGCAAGGTCCCGGAGGTTTAACCAAAAAGCGAAACCCCTCATGCCGTGATGTGGCATCAGGGGTCTCGACAGGCTCGACCACCGAGGGACCAGGGGCTTCGGGGGCACCGCCGGCGTCCGGAAGCGTGCGTCAGAGCGACGAAGGAGCAGCACGCGGAGGACGGCGGCTGTGCCGCCGCCTCGCAGCGAGTTACTTGACGGCGCGCTGCCTCGAGATCTCGTACAGGGAGATGCCAACGGCCATGGAGGCGTTGAGCGATTCCATGGCGGAGTTGATCGGGATGGAGACGATCTGGTCGCAGTTTTCGCGGACCAGGCGGCTCAGGCCCTTGCCCTCGGAACCGACCACAATGCACACGGGCTCCGTGGCCAGGGTGAGGGCAGGCAGCGATACGTCGCCGTCGCCGTCGAGCCCCAGGACGAAGATGCCCATGTTCTTGAACTGCTTCAGGGCACTGTTCAGATTGCCCGCACGTGCCACCGGGACACGAACGGCCGCGCCGGCGCTGGTCTTCCAGGCCGAGGCTGTGACGCCCACGGAGCGGCGTTCCGGGACGATGACGCCGTGGCCGCTGAAGGCCGAGACGGAGCGGATGATGGCGCCGAGGTTGCGCGGGTCCGTGATGCCGTCCAGGGCAACAAACAGCGGCGCGTTGGCTACGTGGCCCTTCTTCCAGCGGTCGAGGGTTTCCTCGGCCAGGTCATACGCGTCCTGGTACTCGTAGGGCGGGATCTGCAGGACCAGGCCCTGGTGCACCGCGTCCTCCGTCATGCGGTCCAGTTCGACCTTGCCGGTCTCAAGCAGCGGGATGCCGCGTTCGGCCGCGATCTTCAGCGACTCCTTGACGCGGTCATCCATTTCAATCCGGATGGCAATGTGCAGGGCCTTCGCGGGGATCCCGGCGCGGAGGGCTTCGACCACCGAGTTACGGCCGGTGACAACTTCCTCGGTGGCGCGGCCTTTGGGGCCCGAGCGGGAAGCGCCGGCGCTGCGCGCACCCGTGCCGCGCTTGGCGGCCGAACGCTCGGACAGCTGCTTGCTCTTGTGCGCCTTGTGGTACGGGCGGTCCTCCGCCTTGGGTGTGGGACCCTTGCCTTCCAGGGCCTTACGGCCATGACCACCGGTTCCGATGGTTGGCCCCTTCTTTGCTTTGACCGACCGGCGACCGTTGTTGGCCATGATTTTTCCACCCTTGATTGTTTGACTGAGTCTGCTTACCAGTCTACTGAATCAAGTAAAATCGCCGGTTCAGTCCCGTTGCAGGCTCCAGGTAGCGCCATTTGGGCCATCTTCGACGACGACGCCGGCCGCCTTCAGCGTGTCGCGGATGGCGTCGGAGGCAGCCCAGTCCTTGGTGGCCCGGGCCTGGGTGCGGGCAGCGAGCTGGGCTTCCACCAGGACGTCGAGGGCGGCCGATTCCCGGGCGTCCGACGCCGGGCCGGACGCCACCGCATTCAGGCCCAGGACCCGCAGCATGTCATGAACGCTGTGCAGCGCCTGCTGTGCGTCCTCCAGCGTCCCCTCCGTCAAGGCAGTGTTGCCGGCACGGACTGTTTCGTGGACCACTGCGAGGGCCTGCGGCACGTTGAGATCGTCATCCATGGCGCTCTCGAACGCCTCGGGAACCTTGCCATAGGTGGCGAAAGTGTAGTTCCCACCGGCGGCGAGGGCCCGAACGGCGCGGCTGATGAAGCCGTCAATGCGTTCGACGGCGGCGGCGGCCTCGTCGAGCGATGTGGGGCGGTAGTCCAGCACTGACCGGTAGTGGGCCTGCCCGAGGTAGTAGCGGACCACCCGCGGCGACGCGATGTCCAGCATCTCCGAAGGGCTGATGGTGTTGCCGATGGACTTGGACATTTTCTCGCCCTGGTACGTGACCATGCCGTTGTGCATCCAGAAGTTGGCGAAACCGTGCCCTGCGGCCTGGGACTGCGCCATTTCGTTTTCGTGGTGCGGGAAGCGCAGGTCCAGTCCGCCGCCGTGGATATCAAACTCGGTGCCGAGGTACTTGGTGACCATGGCCGAGCATTCCAGGTGCCAGCCCGGACGTCCGGCGCCCCAGGGCGAGGCCCAGCTCGCCGTCGTCGGCTCTCCTTCTTTGGAGCCCTTCCACAGCGCAAAGTCGCGGGGGTCCTTCTTGCCCCGGGGGTCCGCGTCCGGGGCACCCTGCATGTCGTCAATGTTCTGGCGCGTCAGTGACCCGTACTTGTCCCAGGACCGCACGTCGAAGTAGACGTCGCCGGAATCGTCCAGCGCCGCGTAGGCGTGGCTGCGGTCGATCAGCTGCTGGATCAGCGCATGCATTTCGGGGATATGGCCGGTTGCCCGTGGCTCATAAGTGGGCCGGGAAACGCCGAGCGTGTCGTAGGCCTGCAGGAACGCCTGCTCGTAGCGGTAGGCCAGGGCCCACCACTCCTCCTCTCGGACAGCGTCCGGTCCGGCTTCGAAGTCCGGGCTGAACGATTCGGCAGACTTGGCGAGGATCTTGTCGTCGATGTCCGTGACGTTGCGGACCGCGGTGACCCGCAGCCCCCGGTACTCAAGCCAGCGAGTGAGCTGGTCAAAGGCGATCGCCGAGCGGATGTGGCCTACGTGGGGCATGCCCTGCACGGTGGCTCCGCAGTAGTACAGGCTCGCTTTTCCCGGGACGAGGGGAACGAAGTCACGGACTTCGGCGGACGCGGTGTCATAGAAGCGGAGAGTCACCGCTCCAGATTAGCGGAAAAGGCCTGCGTGCCGGCCCCCGCGCGTTATCCGGCCTGAACAGCCCGGCGTGAATCCGCGGGGTTAGTCAACGCGGATAGACCAAAGCGGTGGCGACGGCGGAAATGCCCTCGCCCCTGCCGGTGAAACCGAGTCCGTCGCTGGTGGTGGCCGTGACACTGACCGGCGCCCCTGCCGCCTCGCTCAGCACGCGTTGGGACTCTTCCCTCCGCGGGCCGAATTTGGGACGCGTAGCCACGAACTGCACTGCCACGTTGCCGATCTCAAAGCCGGCCGCCCGGACTATCCTCGCCGCCTCGGTCAGGAGCGTGACGCCGGAGGCTCCGGCGAACTCCGGACGGTCGGTTCCGAAATGCGTGCCGAGGTCCCCGATGCCGGCGGCCGAGAACAGGGCGTCCGCGGCGGCGTGTGCCACCGGGTCCCCGTCCGAATGCCCGGCCAGTCCACGCTCGCCTTCCCAGAACAGCCCGCCCAGCCAGAGCGGACGGGGAAGGTCTGGGGACGCGTAGGCATGGACATCCAGGCCGATGCCCGTGCGCGGCAGGATCATCTTGGCTTCACTCATGCCTAACCCTCCACCCAGCGGATGCCCAGCGGGCCTTCCAGCAGTCCCTCGGCAATGATCAGGTCCAGTGGCGTGGTGATTTTCAATGACTGTGTGGAGCCATGGACGGCGTGCACGGGAACTCCCAGGAGTTCCACCAGCATGGCGTCGTCGGTGACCGCCGCGGCCTGTTTCTCGTCAAAGTCAGCGGCTGCCTGATGGGCCTGGATCAGTGTGGACAGGCGGAACCCTTGGGGCGTCTGGACCGCACGGAGCTCCTCCCGCGGCGCGGTCCCGGTCACGAGTTCCGGGGCTATGCTGCTGTCGTCACCGGTCGTGGGGGTAACCATCTTCACCGTATCCACCACCGGTACGGCAGGAATCACTGCAACGGCGCCGGCAGCCAGGGAATCGACGACACGGTGGAAGACATACTCGGGCGTCAGCGCCCTGGCGGCGTCGTGGACCAGCACAGCTTCGGTGCCGTCCAGCAAGGCCGCCAACGCTGACCGGACGGAAGCGGCACGGGTGGCGCCGCCGTCGACCGTTGTCAGCACAGGAAGCGGGTTCTCCTGGTTGGCATCGTGCCCCGCCCGGAGTTCCTCGGCGAAGGCCGCGCACAATTCCTGCAGGACCGTATCGCCGGGCGGCAGGGCCACACAGATCTGGCGTGCGACGCCGGCGGCAGCGACGCCCCGGAGGGCATGCGTAAGGATGGCGTCACTCCCCAGCGGCACGCGCGCCTTGGGCATGCCGTAACCCAGCCGCTCACCGGAACCTGCGGCCACAATGACGACGGCGGTGACGGGGCGGGGAAGTCCGTTGTTCATGCGGTCCAGCCTACGTGCCTGCCTGCCCGGCGTGCCGAATCCCACCCGCGCGACGCGCCTGCCGCTGCGGACACTTGGCTGGAAACGTGGCCCCGAAAAGGGCAAAAAGAAACCCCGGAGGCACTTGCGTACCCCCGGGGCTCAATTCTTAGGAAGCCAGGACCTCGTCGAGAACGCTTGCAGCCTTCTCTTCATCAGTCTTTTCAGCCAGTGCAAGTTCTGAAATCAGAATCTGACGGGCCTTGGCCAGCATGCGCTTCTCACCTGCGGAAAGGCCCCGATCGTGATCACGGCGCCAGAGGTCGCGAACAACCTCGGCTACCTTGATGACGTCACCGGAAGCAAGCTTCTCCAGATTTGCCTTGTATCTGCGCGACCAGTTGGTGGGTTCTTCAGTGAACTCAGCCCGGAGAACATCAAATACGTGCTCCAGACCTTCCTTGCCCACTACGTCACGGACCCCAACAAGGTCAACGTTCTCTGCTGGAACTTCAATGGTCAGATCACCCTGAGCCACCTTGAGCTTGAGATACATTTTCTCTTCGCCCTTGACAGTGCGCATCTTGATTTCTTCAATTTTTGCAGCACCGTGGTGAGGGTAAACTACTGTCTCGCCGACCTCAAATACCATGTGGACATTCCCCTTTCCCGCAGACCAGTTTATCACGATTCAGGCATATGACTGGCCTCGAACCGGCCCCGGAACCCCGGAAATACGCGGAAAATGGGCAGAATAGACCCCCTTCGCCCCCTTGACGAATGCAGATAATAGTGCATGTGCGGCCTGCTGCCAAGGGCAATATGACCGTGCGGAATCCTCGTTTGGGCCGCTTTGCCGCTAGGCTATGGCTGAATAATGTTTCAAGACTCTTGAGGAGTGCGTGACGTGCGTTTCACTGCGATGAACCGGGCCCAGGGCGGCAAACTGGCACTGGCGGCAGGTTCCCTGGCCCTCGCCCTGGCGACGATGACCGGCTGTGGCTACATCAACCCCCAGCAGACTTCTCACCAGTACGCGGCGTCGGACGGTATCCGCGCCGACCTGGGTCCGCTGCAGCTGCGCAACATGCTGATTGTCTCCGCCGGCGCAGACAAGCCCGGCCGCCTGCTCGGCGCCGTTTACAACTCCTCTTCACAGGACGTCAAGCTCACCGTCAACGGGGCCCAGGGTTCACAGACGCAGGTGCCGGTGAAAGCCAACTCCTACACCCTGCTCAACGACTCCACGGATGAAGCCATCCTCAGCACGAGCGGCGGCATCGCCGGCTCCCTCGTCGATGTGAAGATCACCGAAGACGGCACCAACGTGAGCAAGACTGTCCGCGTGCCTGTCCTGGATGGTTCCCTCGCGGAGTACAAGGAGTACCTGCCGGCCGGCAGCGAGCCGACCGGATCCGCCACACCCAGCCCGTCGCCGTCGGCCACCGGCACTGGTGCGGCCCACTAAGCAGCAGCAAAGCACAAAAGGAGGGGCTCCCCGCGGGGAGCCCCTCCTTTTGTGCACTTGAAGTCTGGTGCGCCTGATGCCGGCGTGCCATACGGCGGAGTGGCCTACGGCTCGAACTTGTAGCCCAGGCCGCGGACGGTTACCAGGAAACGCGGTATGGACGGGTCGGGCTCGATCTTGCCGCGCAGCCGCTTGACGTGCACGTCCAGGGTTTTGGTGTCCCCCACGTAGTCCGAACCCCAGACCCGGTCGATCAGCTGGCCGCGGGTGAGTACGCGGCCGGAGTTGCGCAGCAGCATTTCCAGCAACTCGAACTCCTTCAGCGGCAACAGGACCTGCTGGCCATCCACGCTGACCACATGCCGTTCGATGTCCATCCGGACAGGGCCGGCCTGGACTGTGGCCGAGATCAGTTCCTCAGGTTCACCTTGCCGGCGGAGTACGGCCCGGACGCGGGCCACCAGCTCGCGGGAGGAATAGGGCTTGGTGACGTAGTCGTCAGCGCCCAGCTCCAGGCCAACCACTTTGTCAATCTCGGAGTCCTTGGCCGTCAGCATGATGACCGGAACGCTGGAGCGCTGCCGCAGCTGGCGGCAGACCTCCGTGCCCGACAGGCCGGGGAGCTGCAGGTCCAGCAGCACCAGATCCGCCCCGTTCCGGTCGAATTCGGTAATGGCGTCGAGGCCGTTGTCCACCACTTCTACCTCGAACCCCTCCTTGCCCAGTAGATAGGACAACGGATCACTGAACGATTCTTCGTCTTCGACAATCAAAATCCTGCTCAAGCGCTAGCTCCTTGCTCATGTACGCCGCGTTCTTTTCTGCGCACGGGTACGGCTGGTTCTTTGACACCTGCGGTATCCGGTGCGTCCTGGCTTTCCATCTCAGGCAGCCGCAGGGTGAAAGTGGAACCCTGGCCAGGCCGTGACCACAATGTCACTTCACCGCCGTGGTTGGAGGCAACGTGTTTGACGATGCTAAGGCCCAGGCCTGTTCCGCCCGTGTGGCGCGAACGCGCCGCATCCACCCGGTAGAAGCGCTCAAACACGCGCTCCTGGTCCTCCGGGGTCAGCCCCTCGCCCTGATCCGTGACCGACACTGCGATCAGCCCGTCCTTTGACCGGACGCCCACGCCCACCCTGGTGTTCTCCGGGGAGTAGCGGATGGCGTTGTCGATCAGGTTACGCAGGGCGGTAACCAGCAGGTCCCGGTCACCAAAAACGGTGGCCTCAACCCGCTCCCCCACCACGATCCGGATGTTCTTGCTTTCAGCAGGGAGCTGGGAACGGTCCACCGCTTCAGTGATGACCGTGTTGATGTCCACGGCCTTGCCCTCCTGGGAGACGCTGGCACCTTGGAGGCGAGACAGCTCGATGATGTCCTGGACCAGGGCGGCCAGCCGGCTTGATTCCTTGTGCATGCGCTTGGCGAACCGGCGGACTGCTTGTTCGTCGTCGGCCGAGGACTCCAGTGCCTCGGCCAGCAGGGAAATTGCGCCCACCGGGGTCTTCAGCTCGTGGGACACGTTGGCCACGAAGTCGTTGCGGATCTCTTCCGTGCGGGTAATTTCGGTGCGGTCGTCGGCCAGGAGCACGATATATTCCTCGCCGAGCATGGCCGCCCGGACCTGCACGATGATGGTGCCGTGGCCCAGCGGACCGCGCTGCAGCTCCAGCCGTTTTTCCAGGATCACGCCGTCGCGCCGCACGCCGGCCGTCATGTCCAGCAATTCCTTGTGGACCACGGTGTGGCCGCGAACCAGTCCGTATGCATAGGCTGCCGGGCTGGCGCGCACCACACCGTCCACGGCGTCAACCACAACAAAAGCCCGTCCGACGACGGCCAGTACCTCCGCGGCGCCGGCCGGCAAAGCGAGTTCGTCCACGTCGACATCAACAAGCTTTCGCTGCTTTTCACTGATCCTGAAGGCGAGCACGCCAAAAGTGCCGAGCGACAGGCCGACCAGGCCGGCGATGACACCGATGAGCATAGGATCCACAACTCCAGCTTAGGCCGTGGTTCCTGTCGAGACGGTGCGTCATGGCCCATTACGGGGACGGTTCAGCTAACGTTCATCTACAACCGACCAATCGTTTACCGCACGCTGACAAAGTTATATGTTGGAGTGCCGAATGGCGACATGAGTTCCGTCTGCCACCCGAGGGGCGGAGTTCCAAAGAAAGGACGCCCACGTGCGTAAGGTTTTTCAGGAAGAGCTGACCCAGGTGGGTGAGCAGCTGGTGGAGATTTCGCGGTTGGTCAGCGAGGCATTGGCGAAAGCCTCGACGTCCTTCCAGGTTGCGGACGTTGATCTGGCAGAGGATGTCATCGCCGCGGACGCCCGTATCGACTTTTTGCAGACCAGCCTGGATGAGCGCGCTATCGACATCCTCGCCCTGCAGGGGCCGGTGGCCAGCGATCTGCGGATGATCGTGGGTTCCCTGCGCATGAGCGCTTCCCTAGAGCGGATGGGGGACCTGGCCCGCCACATTGCCCAGCTGGCCCGGCTGCGTTTCCCGTCCACCGTGATCCCTGCATCCATGACGGAAACGTTCAACAAAATGGCCGAGCAGGACCAACTGATCGCCGACAAGCTTATTGTCCTACTGGAATCCCGGGACCTCGAAGTGGCCCGCGACATCCACAAGGCCAACAACACCATCGACGATCTCCACCTGAGCGTATTCAAGGCGATCGCCGCCCCGGACTGGGCCGAGTCCCCCGCCACCACCGTGGACGTGGCCCTGGCCAGCCGCTACTTCGAACGGTTCGCTGACCACGGCGTGTCCGTGGCCCGCAAGGTCACCTACCTCGTCACCGGCGAATGGCAGGGGCAGGGCTTCTAGCCGCTCCCTAAACCACATACGACGGCGGGCCGGTCACCTCAGGTGACCGGCCCGCCGTCGAACGTTAACTACTGCTTTACTTCTTGCCCTGGTTCGCCACTGCCAGGATGGCTTCCGCGGCGGCGTCCGGGTCCAGGTAGGTGCCGCCCGGCTTGATCGGCTGGAAGTCCTCGTCCAGGTCGTAGACCAGCGGGATGCCCGTGGGGATATTCAGGCTGGCGATGGCGTCGTCGCTGATGCCGTCCAGGTGCTTGACCAGGGCGCGCAGCGAGTTGCCGTGGGCGGTGACCAGGACGGTCTTGCCGGTTTTGAGGTCTTCCTTGATGTCCGACTCCCAGTAAGGAAGCAGGCGGACCAGGACATCCTTGAGGCACTCGGTGCGGGGCAGAGCGTCGCCGAGGTCCGCGTAACGGGGGTCGCGGGCCTGGGAGAACTCGGAGTCGTCGGCCAGGGGCGGCGGCGGGGTGTCGTAGGACCGGCGCCACTCCATGAACTGCTCCTCGCCGTATTCGGCCAGGGTCTGCGCCTTGTCCTTGCCCTGCAGGGCGCCGTAGTGGCGTTCGTTCAGGCGCCAGTCCCGCTTGACGGGGATCCAGCCGCGGTCGGCCTTGTCCAGGGAAATGTTGGCCGTGTTGATGGCCCGCCTCAGGAGCGAGGTGTAGAGGACATCCGGGAGAAGATCGTTCTCAACCAGGAGCTCGCCGCCGCGTGCTGCTTCCTCGCGGCCCTGGTCGTTGAGGTCAACGTCCACCCAGCCGGTGAACAGGTTCTTGGCGTTCCATTCGCTGTGGCCGTGGCGCAGCAGAATCAGCTTGTAAGTCATGATTTTTATCCTAGCCGAGGCACGGCGCCGCCCGCCTTGCGTTACAAGGGCCCCGCGTTACAAGGATAGGGTTGGGCCGTGGTGCAAAAAGCTGAACGCGTGAGCGCTCCCCATGGCCGGAGCAGCAGGCCGGTTGGAAACGTCACGCGGGGCACCACGAATCCCAACCGGATGCGGCGGGTGGACCGCTGGCTCACCGGCCCCCAGGCCTGGCGCCTGCGCGCGGCCGTTGACCCCCTCGTGGTTGACCTGGGCTACGGCGCAACGCCGGCCACCGCCGTCGAACTCTTTGAACGTCTCCGCGCAGTCCGCCCGGACGTCCGCGTGTGCGGAATCGAAATCGAGCCGGAACGCGTCCGGATCGCCAACGCGCTCGAGCGGCCGGGGCTCAGCTTTCAGGTGGGCGGTTTCGAATTGCCGCTGCCCGGGCGCCCCGTGCTGGTCCGCGCCTTCAACGTCCTGCGGCAGTACGAAGAGGCCGATGTGGCGGGGATCTGGCGACTGGTCCAGGGCCGGCTCGCCCCCGGCGGGCTCTTTATCGACGGTACCTGCGATGAGATCGGGCGGCGGGTGACGTGGGTTGCCCTCGACTCCGAGCGGCCGTTGTCACTGAGCATGTCCGTGCGGTTCGGCAGCTTTGACCTGCCATCGGAAATTGCCGAGCGGCTGCCGAAGGCGCTGATCCACCGCAACGTTCCGGGAGAGCCTGTCCACCGGCTGATGCAAGCCATGGACCGGGCATGGCTGGAGTCGGCGCCGCTGGCGTCATTCGGCAACAGGCAGCGCTGGCACGCCATGTGCAGAGCACTGTCCGACGGCGGGTGGCCGGTTCAGGACGGCCCGGCGCGGTGGCGCCTGGGCGAGTTAACGGTGGCCTGGGAAGCTGTGGCGCCGTCGGTCTAGTGTGTGCCCACGCCGGCAGGGTTCCCTGAGCGAGCTTGCGAGCTGAGGGGCCGGTGGGGATTACCAGCCGCCGTAGGGCCCCGTATTACGGCTACCGCCGCGACCCGCGTCCTTGACGGCTGGCCGGACGTCTGCGAGGTAAATGGACGCTGCCACCACGGCCGCGAGCCCAAAGAGGCCAAGCGTGCCGAAGATTCCGCCGCTGCTGAAGAGCGAGATGGCGCCGATCAGGGTGGCGCCGCCGGTCAGTGCCAGCCAGAAGGTCTTGGTTCGTTTTCCGGTCGCTTCAAAGGCTGCGGACTTGTGCCTGACGCAGTCCAGCAGAGCCCACACTTCAAGTCCGAATGCCACCAGGGCAAGGATAAAATACACTGCCAGCTCTACAGGCCGAATTATCAGTTCACCGTCCACCGTCCAAGCCTAGCCGCCCAGCGAGTCGAGTGCCTGCTTCAAATCGGCCCAGAGGTCCTCAATATTTTCAATGCCGACGCTCAGCCGCACCAGGTTGTCCGGGACACTCAGCGGCTCAGCGGCGTGCCGGCGGCGCCGTTCGATCAGCGATTCCACCCCGCCCAGGGAGGTGGCTGGCAGCCACAGCTGCAGCGCGCGGACCAGTTTGTCCGCGGCGTCTGCTCCGCTCAGGCCGGCAACCGGCGTGATCTGCACGCACACAATCGAACCGAAGCCTGACATCTGGGTCTTCGCCCGTTCGTGGCCTGGGTCCGTGGGAAGGCCCGGGAAGCGGATGCTTTCGATCAGGGGGTGCTTGCCCAGGCGCTCCGCCAGGACCGCGGCAGAAGCCTGAGACCGTTCCACACGCAGCGCAAGGGTCCGGAGCCCGCGCAGCGCCAGCCATGCCTCGAACGGCCCGGCAATACCGCCATGAATGATGCGGTGGTGCAGCAGCGCTGCCCTGATGTCCGGGTTGGACGTCACCAAGGCGCCGAGGACGACGTCGGAATGTCCGGCCAGGTATTTGGTCACCGAGTGAAGAACGACGTCGGAACCCAAGCTCAGTGGCTGCTGGACCAACGGCGTGGAGAACGTATTGTCCGTCACCACAATGGCGCCCACCCGGTGGGCCGCCGCGGTGAGTTCGCGGATATCGGCGATGCCCAGCATCGGGTTGGTGGGGCTCTCGAGCCACAGCATCCTGGCCGCTTTCGCGTCCGGTCCCTGCGGCGCGAGCTGTGCTTTGACTGCGGCAGTGTCCGTGATGTCCACAGTCCGCAGTTCCAGGAAGCCCTTCTGCGCCAGCTCCGTGGCCATCACCAGGGAGCCCGCGTAGCTGTGCGACGGCATCACGAGGACGCCTCCGGCGGGCAGCAGGGACAGGGCCGAACTGACGGCCGCGAGTCCAGACGCGTAGAGCAGGCCCGGCAGTTCAGATCCTTCAAGCTGGCCCAGGGCCTCCTCAAAGGGATCCCAGGTGGGATTGGAATAGCGGCCGTAGCCCCGGTCCCCGTCACCGAGCGCTCCCGTCCCGAAGTACGTCGAGGACAGCACGATGGGCGGGTTGACGGGCTCGTTCCGCTCACGCGGCGGCCGGCCGGCGGCAACCACCACGGTTTCGGCCGACAGGGAAGCTGCGTACTGTTCCGAGAGACTCATGGAGAAAGCGTACTTGGACGTGCGGTGGCTCCCGAAGTCGGTAGTCTAGACCAGTGACCACCAACAGCCCTGGACTTTTCATCGCCTTCGAGGGCGGCGACGGCGCCGGCAAGTCCACCCAGGCGGCCCGTCTTGCCGAGGCTCTGGAAACACGTGGCCTGACGGTCCTGCGGACCCGCGAACCCGGCGGGACGCCCATTGGCGAAAAACTGCGTTCCCTGGTCCTGGACCACGGCCATGGCCACATCGACGCCCACACCGAGGCACTCATCTTTGCTGCCTCCCGCGCGGCGCATGCCAGCCAGGTGATCCGCCCGGCGCTGGAACGCGGCGAGGTTGTCCTGACGGACCGCTACATTGATTCGTCCGTGGCGTACCAGGGGGCCGGCCGCGATCTGGGTGCCGACGCCGTGCGTACCCTCAACGAATGGGCGACGTCCGGGCTCCAGCCCGACCTCACGGTGTTGCTGGACGTGGACCCCGCTGACGGCCGCCGCCGCCGCACAGCCGGCGACGCCGCCGAAGACCGCCTTGAGTCAGAGGCCGATGATTTCCATTCAACAATCCGCGGGGCGTTCCTCGAACTGGCCTCCAGCCGGCCGGATACGTATCTGGTCCTGCCGGCGGATCTGCCCGTCAACGAACTGGCCGCGCGGATCCTCACCCGCGTTGATGCCTTGCTCGCGTCTGCAAGCCGGGGCGCCGCATGACTGTGTGGGACGACCTTCAGGGCCAGCCCGCCGTCGTCGAACAGCTCCGCCTTGCCTCGCGGGGCGAAGGACTGACCCATGCCTGGCTGTTCACGGGCCCGCCCGGATCCGGGCGTTCCAACGCCGCGAAGGCCTTCGCGGCAGCCCTCAACTGCGATCAGGACGACGTGGCCAGGCGCGGCTGCGGGGAGTGTCCCGCCTGCCTGACCATCCTCGGCGAGACCCATTCGGACGTGACGTACGTCAGGACCGAGAAGGTCACCATCACCATCGATGAAGCCCGTGACCTGGTATCCAAGGCCGGCAACCGGCCGTCGTCCGGGCGCTGGCGGATCATTGTGGTTGAAGACGCCGACCGCATGGCCGAGCGGACCACCAATGTGCTGCTGAAGGCCATCGAGGAACCCACGCCGCGGACCATCTGGATGCTGTGCGCACCGTCTCCCGCTGACGTCCTGGTGACCATCCGTTCGCGCTGCAGGGCCGTGGCCCTGCGGCTGCCGCCGGCCGCCGACGTCGCCGCTTTGCTCGTCAAGCGCGACGGCGTGGACCCGGTACTCGCAGAACGCGCTGCCCGCGCGGCGCAAAGTCATGTGGGGATCGCCCGCCGGCTGGCGCGGGACCCCGAGGCGAGGGAACGCCGGCTGGAAACGGTGAGGTTCCCCCTGGGTCTGCGCGGCGTGACCGCAGCGGTGATGATGGCGGACAAGCTGGTGAAGATCGCCACCGCTGAAGCCAACAGTTCCAATGAAGAGCGCGACGCCGCCGAGAAGGCTGCGCTGCTGGCCACCCTGGGTGCCCCGGAGTCAGGGACGCTCCCGCCGACCATGCGCAGCCAGGTCAGGCAGCTGGAAGACGACCAGAAACGACGGGCCAAGCGATCCATTACGGACTCGCTGGACCGGACGCTTACGGACCTCCTGTCGTTCTACCGGGATGTGCTGATCATCCAGCTCGGGAACGCCGTGGAGCTGGTAAACGTTGAGCTCAGGGGTGAGCTGGAGGAATTCGCCGCCCGGTCTGCCCCGGAAACCACCCTCGCCCGCATGGACGCCATCAACAAAGCCCGCCAACGCATCACCACCACCAACGTTGCACCGCTGTTGACCATTGAGTCCATGGCAGCCAGCCTGATCTAGCAACTACTAGGAGACCGCTCGATGACTGCACGCCCCCTGCCCGCACGCTCCCGATCCCTGGTGATTGGGCTGCGGGCTGCCGGCGCCCTGATCCTGGCCCTGACGCTGGCCTCGTGCGGCCTCTTTGGCGGGAACACACCGGACGCGGCCCCCGCCACGGCGAAGGCAGACCCTGCCATCGTGGCGTCCGCGCCCGCCGGCCTGGACACCTTCTACGCCCAGGAGGTTGTGTGGGAGCCCTGCGAAAACGGCTTCCAGTGCGCCAAGGTCACCGTGCCGATGGACTACGCGAAGCCGGACGGCGACACGATCCAGATAGCCGCGCTGAAGGCTCCCAGCACGGGCAAGAAAACCGGCAGCCTCCTGGTCAACCCGGGCGGTCCGGGCGGATCCGGCTACGACTTCGTCAAGGATGCGGCCGGAACGCACTTCTCGCAGTCTGTCCGGGCCAACTACGACCTGGTGGGCTTTGATCCCCGCGGCGTCAAGCGCTCCGCCCCTGTTACGTGCCTGACGGATGCCGAACGGGACGCGTCCCGGGCAAAGGTCTACGCGCTGGATACCGACGCCGGGCTTGCCACCGCGTTGGCCGACAACAAGGCCATCGCCGAGCAGTGCGCCGCAAAGACCGGACCTGTACTGGGCCACGTCGACACCGTCAGCGCGGCCAAGGACCTGGACATCCTGCGGGCCGTGGTCAATGACTCCAAGCTCAATTACCTGGGGTACTCCTACGGAACGTTCCTTGGTTCAACCTACGCCTCGCTGTTCCCGGACAACGTGGGCCGTATGGTCCTGGATGGCGCCCTGGATCCGTCCATCAGCAACGAGGAGCTGACCAGCGGCCAGGCCGTGGCGTTCGAAAAAGCCATCAGGGCCTACGTGGCCAGTTGCCAGCAGGAATCCTCGTGCCCGCTCAGCGGGAACGTGGACAGCGGAGTCCAGCAGATCCGCGACCTCATCACCGCCGTCCAGAACACACCTTGGCAGGCCAAGGACGGCCGCCTGGTGAACGCCACGATGTTCGTCAGCGGCCTCATCACTCCGCTGTATAACGACCAGAGCTGGCCCGCCCTGACCCAGGCCCTCGAAGCTGCACTGAATGGTGACGCCAGCCTGATGCTCCGTCTGGCGGACCTTGGCGCTGACCGCGGCGTCGATGGGAAGTACACGTCCAACTCCACCTTCGCCTTCGGCGCCATCAACTGCCTGGACTACCCCATGGTGTCCGATACTGCCGCCATGCGCGCGGAACAGCAACAGCTTATGGAGGCCTCCCCCACCCTGGGCTACTTCTTCGCCTACGGCGGCACCAACTGTGTGGACTGGCCGTACAAGAACCTGCGGACCCCCGCCCCGGTGGAATACACCGGCGACGCTCCCATCGTGGTTGTCGGAACCACCGGCGACCCTGCCACCCCCGTGGAATGGGCCGCATCCTTGCGCAAACAACTGGGCAACGCCTCCCTGCTGACCTGGCAGGGAGAGGGCCACACCGCCTACGGCCGGGCCAACAGCTGCCTCGAAGACGCCGTGGACAAGTACCTTGTGGACGGAACGGTTCCCGCCGACAACACCGTCTGCTGAGGACTTCTGCGGAGGTGTTTGGGGCGCCCATTTTGACCCGGGCGCAGGGACTCTATTACAGTTGACTCTTGCATGAACCGCCCGGTTACGCCGGGCGAATAGTGCGGTGCTTCCTTAGCTCAGTCGGTAGAGCGTTTCACTCGTAATGAAAAGGTCATCAGTTCGATTCTGATAGGAAGCTCGGGATAAACCCCCTAGAAACCAAGGTTTCTAGGGGGTTTTTCGCTGGTTAAGCTGCAATACGTGACTGTCAGCCGGATCCTCCTGAAGGACCCGCTGGGCGGGAATCGCGCATGAAGCCCTGTATCTCGCGCGAACGGACACTTGAGGCCCCACCGCTGGAGCGTCGTCCCCTCCCGGAGTGATCATCTCCGCGGCGGTCAGTTTTTTCGGTATTCCGGGTGCGCATCACGGCGGTCACGCCGGCTGCCAGTCCCAGCAACCCGGCTGCCAAACCGGTCCAGCCCAAGGCGCTGGTGTCAGTGGCGGCGGTGGTCGTTGCCGAGGCGGCGACCGTCTCCACGGCGGGTGCGGAGCCGTGCCCACGCCCGGCAGCGGTGGTCACGAACGAGGGTGCCGGCTTTTTTGGCGCCTCCTTGCCCGCGACTTCAGGCTCGTTCCAGTTGACGACAGTCCCGCAATGTGACCGAAACCGTGGTGGTTTTGGCTGTGGGTCCTCATTGGGGACCCGGAAGGTCAGTTCGGAGAAGCCGCCAGCCTCGGTTGACGCGGAGTCAACGTGAACGTGTGTGCAGACGCGGCATCGGCGCCGAAGACCATCAGGCCGGCGGTCGCTGCAACGACGGCAATGCCCTTCAGCGCGGGAATAATAGTGTTCATGACTATCGCCTTTCGCGGGCACTGCCGGGCGGGGTCGGTGGGCACGAGAGCGGTTCCTTATGGGCCCCAGTCGCAGCTTGAGACTAGCGGCGGGTGCATGGGAAAACCTCGATGCTCCACGGCCAGGCTCCCGGCGGCTCCTAGGGAATCCCTAGGTGCGTGAGTCGGTAGTGGTTTGACGGTTCCTTGGGAAAAGCCAGTCATCGTGTCCTCAGCCGGGGCTTGCGGTCCTGTTCTGCCGGATAGTGGCCAGCGTTTCCCCAAGGTGGGCTTCCTACGTTGTGATTGTGCGTGAACCCTTGCGCACGCACTCAGGATCAGTGAGGTTGTCATGAAAACTGCACTACACGAACCAGGAGAGCCGAGATACCGCGTCCAAAGTTATAGAAGGGCCGGGATTATTGGGTCGGTCACCGCCGTACTCTGCGCCACTTCCCTCTTGGCCATCCCCACCGCCAATGCGGCCGTCCCGGCGTTTCCGAACAACCTGGTGGTCTTTCCGGATCGGGATTTCGTCACGATTGAGGGCTACCAGGACAGAGTAGGCCAGACCGCCACGGTGGTGGTCCGCCGCGGAGCCGGAGTGGTCGGTTCCGCGCAGGCCATCGTCGCGGCGGGAGACGTGGCCTTTGAAATCAACCACCCCGGCGGAGTCTGCTGGGGCGCCGGGGCGGGTCCGAAGGTCACCCCCGACATTCAGCCCGGTGACTCCGTGTCCATCAACTTCGACGGCAAGGAGGCAGGAACCACCACCGTCCAGGACACCTACGTCAATGACGCCTCTATCCGGAACGGCAACACCGTCACCGTGAAAGGTCATGTCGCGGCGGGAGTCAACACGGACCAGATGGAACAACGTATTGTCGAGCCCGCCCTTAAGGACACCGCTGTAGGGCGCCGCGACGTCCGTGCAGCCCCCGGACCGCAGACAGCGGAAGTCGGCTACCGGTCCAGCCTTGAATTTGGTCTCGACGGCCCTAACACCTTCACCGCCACCTACGTCTTCGACGAAACCGCCGCCGCAGAGCTTGCGGCCAACGCAGGCGGTGCGCGCGCCATGGCCTGGCAAGAGCAGGATGTGGACGGCAACCGGCAGGGCCTGACCATTGCCGAGTACGGCGAGCTTGGCGGTCCCGGAATGGGCGGCTGCCCGAACGGGCCCCTGAATTCGGGCCCGGCCGGGCCAACGGACGTAAAAGCGGCCAAAGTCAACGGCGAACTCAAGGTGAACTGGACGCCCGCCCAGGCCATCCCCGGAACGCCGGCCATCACCGGCTACCGTGTGTCGGCAGTCGCCAAGACCGGGTCCGGAAACGAGCGGGCCGAATCCGGCGTGCGCATCAGCGATCAGACGGCCTCCAGCACCACCATTAGGGGTTTGGCAGCGGGACAAGAATATGACGTCTACGTGGCGTCCGTCAGCGGCGTCGGTGAGACGTACCCGGCCATCCATGCCATCCCGGAAACGGACACCACCTCCCCGTCGGTGACGGCCTCGCCCAACGGCGGAACCTTCTCCACCGCTCAGGAGCTGACGCTGAAAGCCAGCGAACAGGGCAGCGACATCTACTACACCCTAGATGGAACAGACCCCGTTTCCGGTGGCGTCAGCGTCCCCGGCTCAACCCTATACACCGGGCCGATAAACGTCGCCCAAAACAGCACCTTCACGTTCGCCGCCGTCGATCCCTCGGGCAACGCCTCCGCGAACGGCACCGTCGAATTCAAGATCACCAACGATCCTGTACCGGCCGCCCCGACCATCACCGGCGTGCCGAAGGCAGGCATGGGAACGGCGGAAGTGTCCTGGACAAAGCCCGACGCCGGAGCGGCGGGACTCACCATCAGCGGCTACACGGTCCAGGCCTACACCGCTGGCAATACGCTGTTTGGTAATCCCAAGACAGTGGGCGGGGACGTCACCACCCTGGTCTACGACGGGCTGAACGGCGACACTGAATACTGGTTCACTGTGAGTGCCACCAACATCAACGGTGCCGGACCCGAATCAGAGAAGAGCGCTCCCGTCACCGTCCAGGGTGCCGTTGTCGCGATTGCCGGACCGGATCAGACCATCGCCCGGAAAGCTACGGCCACCGTGGTCAGTCTGGACGGCACTGGATCCACGACGGCCGGTGCCACGTACACGTGGGAGCAGATCCTGACCGGACCCACAGATCCGGACACGGTCACACTCAACGCGTACACCTCGCTGACGCCAACCTTCGGCCTGCCGGTCTACAAAAACTCAATGACCAACAACCCGCTCACCTTCAAGCTGACGGTCAAAGTCGGCACGACGGAACGGTCGGACGAGGTCAAGGTGACACCCGTTCCGGACAGGGTCACCATCGCCCAGGCGCAATGGAAGAGCGGTGATTTGAGGATTGGCGGCACCAGCAGCGTCGTCGGCGGCATCGTCACAATCCGCGTTGGCGGTCCTACCGGTAGGGTACTGGGCCAAGTAAACGTCACGGCGGCAGCCGCCCCAGAGACCGGCGGCGTGTACAGCCTCCGGCTGCGCAATGCCGCCGCCGGCACGGCCAACCCCGGCACTGTCTGGATCGAATCCACCGTAGGAGGCACTGCCGGACCGGTATCTGTGGTGAATAAATAACCAGGAGGCTTTCACCACCACGGCCCGGTGGCTCCCGGTAAGTTCCGGAAGCCACCGGGCCGCGGTGCGTTCCGCTACTTCGTGCGGTTGTCTGCGCTGACCAGCCTGCGCAGCACATACCTGTCCTTCATATTTACGTACCGGGGGTACGGGGCAGCACGCGATGGCCTTCGCTGTTCAGATCAGGCCGCTTCTTCGTAGTAATGCCAACGAGCAGCCCATGCTGTCCTCGCCCAACGCAGCAGCCCCGTGGTTTGAATAAGGCTCAGGTAGCCGTGGGTACGGCCAAGTCTTGCCTCGAGGACATGGCAGGACGCCTGCCGGCGAAGCGGCCGGGAGGCGGGGCCACACCGAACGTCGCGGTCACGGAGGTTCCGGCCCCCGGGGCGGAGCGGACTTCAAAGGCGCCGCCGGCCTGCCGAATTGTGTCCCCAAGGATCCTCAGGCCAAGGTGGCCTTCCGCACGTGGCTCGCTCGGGTTGAAGCCGATGCCGTCATCGGAAACTGTGATCTGGGTGCGCTGGCCGGCCTGCCGGATCCGGATTCCAACGGATTGCGCCGAGGAATGCTTGCTGATATTTACCAGGGCTTCACGCGCCACACGATAAAGCAGAACGGCCCGGTCCCGGTCCAGCACGAGCTTGTCCGGGATCTCAACAGTCAAGCCTATGCCGCGCTCCACCAGGGGCGCCTCCAGCCTCATGAGGGAAGCCTTGAGCCCGAGCTCCTCGAGGTCGGGCGGATAGAGTTCACTGGTCATTGCCCGCAGGGTGCGGATGTTGTTCTGGAGCATCGTCCGGGCATTCGTAAATACATGTTGTAGCGCCGGTGGGCCGCGGCGTTCCTCCGATTCCAAGGCATACGCAAGCCCGGACAAGTCCTGGATCACCTCGTCGTGGAGTTCGCTGGCGATATGTCGGCGCTCCTGGTCTGATGCCTCTATCGCACACCGCAGCAATGCGTTGCGGGCCGCCTGATGGTCCTGGATCCTCCTTACCAGGCGGACGGCCGGAATGAGTTGCGCCAGCTGAAGAACGGCCAACGCCAACACCATTGGCGGGATCATGCCCATGAGGACTACGTGCTGTTCACGGCGCACCCCGTCGCCGGAAGAGTACGTTTCGAAGATCATCGCCGCTCCGCTCTGGGACGCGGAGCGGACGTAGACCTCCACGAGTTCGCCGGAGTTCGCCTCAAACTCATTTTCTTCGGCCGTCTGGGTTTCAAAGGTTGCCGTCGCTGGCCCGCCGTTAAGGAGCAGGCGTGCCCATTCCTCCTGTTCGAAATCCTGCCCGATGAGCGTCGCGACATCCGAGTAGACCACCCGGCCGCGGTCGTCCCATACTTTGATCCTCGTCACGCCGCTCTCCGCCAGCCAAGGCTCCAGCCGCTGATCGAGCAGTTCCAGCGCAGCGGGTTCGCGGGCAAGGAGCTGGCCTGTTATCAACGGCCCGACGACGTTGTCGGCCAAACGCTGGGTGATGTCCCGTGCATTTGCCAAGGCATGCCGTTCCGCTTCGGCCCAAATCCAGAGGACAACGGGAGTGGCCACCAGGACGAGAGCCACTAGACCGGCCGTGAGAAAACGTGCCACAGCATCCCTGACCTCACGCCGCTCAGCGGCGTCACGGCCCATGTTGGCGGTGCGGGTGGCCTCCCTCGTGTGAAATCTGCGCATTGTCAGTAAGCCTGGTCACTTCCCGAAGGCTCCGGCGCAGAAGCGGCGGCGCCCCACCTCGCCACCAGGGAAGGATTAACGATCATGCCGCCTGCATGGGCGTGCCTCAGGGTGTCCAACATGACTCCCAGGGCGCCGTCTTTCGGAAGGAATCCGCAGATACCCAGGCGGGCGGCCTCACGCAGAGCTTCCTGCGACGGATTACCCGTCAGCATGACGATCCGGGTGTCCGGTGCTTCAGAAAGGATGCGCTCGGCAGCCTTGAGCCCGGAGCCGTCAGGAAGATACAGATCCATAATGACGACGTCGGGCCGGAGGTCCCGGTGCATCGTCACGGCGGATGCCACCGACTTCGCGGCTCCTACACTTTTCAGGTCGGGTTCGCGGTCCAGCGCCCCAGCCAACAGGTCGGAAAACGTCGTGTGGTCATCAACGATCAAGATTCGCAGGCGTTCCGTTTCCTGTTTGGTCACCGTAGCAATGGGACGGTGCTCCGTGGCCACGTGGATGGGACCAAGGGCGTCTTCTGGCGCGGAAATTGCCGCTGTGCTCCTCAGGAGCCTGGCCTGTGCCTCTCTCAGCGCCGGACCCGGGACGCAGCCCAAGTCCTGGTCAATGATCCTGCGGCAGCGGTCAAAAGCCCGCAGGGCTTCCGTGTTCTCCCCATTCTGCTCCAGCCCAAGGACCAAGGCCGTCCATGCCCGTTCGTTGAGGGGATCTTCCTTCGCCGCCGCACCGCCCAAGGCAATTGCCATGCCTACTTCGCCCACGGAGAGCGCGGTTTCCGCGGCAACCACGCGGGTAAGGCCCACGCGCGCTGCGTGTGCGGCCCGCTCCTCCTCTGCCCAGGCAGGCAGCAACTCGTCCCCGAGCAGCGGAGCGGAAGCCAGGTCAAGTGCCTCGGTCAGCAGTGCCAGCGCCGCACGGGGCTCGGCGTGGCTGGCCTCCTTAGTCAACGTTTCGAACCGGTCCAGATCCAGATCCACCAGTGACCGGTCTATGGCATAGCCGCCAGTGACCGTTCGGAGGGGGCCTGTCCGCCCGGTGCCGGCCTGCAGGTGGCGTCGCAGGACGCTCACATAACTCTCAAGGGTAGGCAGGGCAACGGCCGGATGATTGCCACCCCATAGCAAATCCATGATTCGGGTCTTGGACACTGCCGAGCCAAAATTCATCAGAAGAATTTCGAGCACCTGTCGGGGTTTGGGTCCGCCAAGGTCGTTGGCGCTTAGCTGTAAGTTGCCGCGGCGAATCGTCAACGGGCCAAAAACCGAAATCTGAAGCACCGGCGTTTGCGGTGACGCTCCAGGAAGGAGACCTGCCTGGCCTCTGTTATTTGGCAGTTCCAAGGTAATCACGAAGGCATCCCCCAAGTAGTCCGGTGCTGCGTGGTTCTCATTGAACTGGTGGGCAAACACGCGAACAACAGTGCTGAGTACTCGCATGTTGAATCGTCAACACTTGGTACTGCGGGCCCCTACGCAGAACCCAGCCAGAGGAAACCCAACAATGCCGTTGGGAGAAGCCACCTGCGAGAAGCGTTCGCGCTGGTGAACCCATAGATTCACCATCAGTTTCCAACTGTTGGGAATACCTTAGGTAGCGCGGCGCGGGAGGACTCGCCGTCGCCTAAGGATTCCCCAAGGCGGTCCCCCTAATTTTGTGTAAAACAAGGCACAGCAGCGGTTTGTGACCTGCTCTGGTGCAGGCAACCAATGTGACGGGGAACCAGATGAAACCGCGGTCCGCATTCACCCAAAAAGTTTCCGCCGCGCTACACACCAAGTTGGTGAGCGAGGGCTGGCACGGCGTTCGGGCGGAACTGCGCACTGTCCGCTTTCGAGTGCTGGCCACGGTCCTGGCTTTCTTGGCGGCCGGCCTGTTGGTCACCGGCATCACCACGCTCGCCCTTGACCTGCGCAACCTCAACAGTAGCGTCAGCGAGGAACTCCTGCTTCAGTCCGGACGGCTCCGGAACATCGTGGAGCAAGGTGTTCCGGGCGGAGGGTCCTATACCTCCCTTGACGGGCTGTTCACCGTCTTCCTTCAGGGCGACGCGCCGGGCAGGTACGAATCGGTGATGGCCACGGTCAAGGGCGGTAACACCTTCCTGCCTGCCGGCGAGCAGCCAAGCAATCTCGCTACGCCCCAATTGCTCGAAACAGCGCGCGCCGAGCACGTTGAGAACCGAACAGTCTTCCATGACATGACGCTTGACGGGCTGACGGTGCGCCTGGCCATCACGTCCGTATCGCTGGAAGACGGAAACGACAGCGGGATCTTGGTGGCAGCGAACGAAATCGGCCGGCAGCGGGAGCAGATGATAGCGTCCTTCGGCACCTTCGGAGTGGCTTCGCTGGCCACGCTGCTGCTGGCGGGAGCCGTGGGTTTCGCGGTGACGGGCCGGCTGTTTGTTCCGGTCCGGCGCCTTCGTCAGGCCACCGAATCCATCACCTTCGAGGACCTGAGCAGCCGCGTTCTCGTCCCGCCCGGCGACGACGACGTTTCGCAGCTGGCAACAGACTTCAACCGCATGCTGGACAGGCTGGAAACGGGCATCGCGGACCAGCGTCAGTTTGTGGACGACGCCAGCCATGAACTAAGGACACCCCTGACTATCATCGGCGGCCATCTCCAATTGCTCCAGGCAGGAGACCCGCAGGAGGTCAGCGAGACCCAAGTCCTGCTCCTGGAGGAACTGGACCGGATGCAGTCTCTGGTGGATGAGCTCCTGTTGCTGGCAAAAAGTGGCCGCCCGGACTTCATCCGGTTGGACTGGATCGACGCCGACTCCTTCCTTGAAGCGGCCATGGACAGGATCAAGGTCCTGGCTGACCGCCGGTGGCAGATCGACAAGATGCCCGGCGGGCGGTTTCGTGCGGACCGCAACCGCCTCACCCAGGCGGTGGAACAGCTGGCGGTTAATGCAGTGCAGTCCACGCGGCGGCATGACGTCATTTCCCTTGGCGCAGCCTGGACCGGGACTCCGGGAGGCACGGCGCCGCCCGGACATCACGAACATTCGGGGGCCGGCGTCGAGATCTGGGTGGCTGACTCCGGTTGTGGCATCAGCACTGCGGACCAGGAACGGATCTTCGACCGTTTTGCCCGAGCCGGGGTATCACGGGGCAAAGAAGGATCGGGCCTGGGGCTGCCGATCGTCAAGGCCATAGCCGAAGCACACAGTGGAACGCTTCGGGTGACGTCGCGGGTCAATGAAGGCAGCCGGTTTGTGCTCTCACTGCCGGGAGGAACCACATGACACGGATACTGATCGCCGACGACGAACCACGGATCGCGAGCTTCATCGCCAAAGGGCTCACGGCGGCTGGGTTCACCACCTCGTCGGTGGAGGACGGCATCCGGGCGCTGGACTACGGCAGCTCCGGGGAGTTCGACCTGCTCATTCTGGACATCGGCATGCCCAGGATGGATGGCTTCGCTGTCCTTTCGGCGTTGCGTGCCATGCACTGCACGGTTCCGGTGATCGTCCTGACAGCCAAGGATTCCCTGCAGGACACGCTGGCTGCGCTCAACGGCGGCGCGGACGATTACATGACCAAACCCTTCCGATTCGAGGAGCTGCTCTCACGGATCCGCCTGCGGCTGCGTGACACCCCTGGGTTCCAGGGGGCACCAGTGCCCACAAGCGGCGACGTCACCTTGGATGTCGATCTTCGCAGCGCCAAGGTCCGTGGCCGGACCGTGCCGTTGTCCGCCCGGGAATTCGCCATGGCCCGGGCGTTCATGGAGAACGAGGGCAGGCTGCTCACCCGGGAACAGCTGCTGAGCCGGGTGTGGGGTTACGACTTTGACGGGTCCTCCAATGTGGTGGACGTCTACGTGGGGTATCTGCGCAACAAGCTTGGCCCGGAAAGATTTCTGGCTGTCCGGGGCGCCGGCTACCGCTTTGTAGCCGTCCCTGCTGCCGCGCCCCAACCCTCATCCGGTGCATGAGAGCTCTCTCATAAAAGTCTCAACCCCCTCTCACCGTGGCCCGGCAGAGTGGAAGCACAACCAAGAAAAGGCGAACCGATGAAAACACTTTGGTACCTCCCCCTCGCAGCCGTAGTGGGTGCGGCGAGTCTCACCGTCTGGGCCCAGGCCAACGCAGGCCCGCCCCCGGCAGTGTCCCCTGGGGTGGTAGTGGTGGGCGACGTGAAGTCCGGCAGCGGCACTGTCAAAACCGAGGACTCGCCGGCCCTGCTCCCCACTCCAGCCCCCACGGCCAGTATCACCGCCGTGCCTGGCCATGCGGCCCCGCAGACGCAACTCATCCCGGCCGAACTGCAAACGTACGCGCCAGTGCAGGCAACCGCCGACGCAACGCACGACCTCGGCGACGACAAGGGCGGGCTCCGGGCTCCCGGCGTTTCCGACGACGGCCCCACTCACGACCAGTTCGATGACAAGGGCGGGCTCAGGGATGAAGGCGTCTCCGACGACGGCCCCGGCGACGATAAAGGCGGCAAACGGTAGCGCCTTTTGTCCGCACCAAGGTTTTCCCTAGGAAGCCCCTAGGAGGCCCCTCCACCATGGGCTTGTTTCGTCGACTCGACTGGGAGTCGACCCTACTGGGGGAGCAGATTCAGGATGAAGGCCTTTTCGCGGAAGTCGACGCACGCGGCCCACAAGAAAACCACGGGTGCGGGCCTTCGGGTCCTGGCCGCATCAGGGGCACTGGCTTTGGCCGCTTCCCTGGGCCTGCCGCCTGTTGCGGCAAACGCAGTGCAAGCTCCGGTAGGCGCGGGATTCACCGTGACACCTGCCGACTTGTCCTTCATTCTGAAGCAGATCAAGATCGCCGAGGCCCACGTAGCCAACACCACGCCAGAAACCGGGCCGTGCGGGGCGCTGGTGGGAACCGGCCCCAACCAGCTTGCCAGCCCGCTGCTGTCCCACGGCCTGCGTACGGTTGACGGAAGCTGCAACAACCTCCAGCCGGGCCAGGAGACTTTTGGCGCGTCAGACCAGGTGTTCCCGCGCCTGGGATCCAAATCCTTCAACGCCGCAGAGAGCGGATCCTTCGGCGGGCCGCCCGCAGCCACGAGCTACACACAGAAGTCCGGCAGCGTCTTCGATTCGCGGCCGCGCACCATCAGCAACCTGATCGCGGATCAGACGTCCACCAACCCGGCAGCCGTGGCCGCGGCCGGCTTCCCGGCGCGGACCCAAGGCAACGAAGGCGTGGTGCCCTGCATCACCGATCCCAACCCTGACGTGGCTCCCCCTGTCGCCGCCGCACCGGACGGCTGCGTGCCATCGCACAACACACTGTTCATTCCCAACGTGACCACCGACGTCGGACTTTCACCGCCCTACAACTCCCTCTTCACCCTCTTCGGGCAGTTCTTCGACCACGGCATCGACCAGACCGTCAAGGGCGGCGGCACTGTCTATGTTCCGCTCAAGGCCGACGACCCGCTGATCGCCGGACCGGACCACGTCTTCGGCAACGCCGATGACCTCAATCCGTACATGCGCTTTATGGTCCTGACGCGTGGTCAGAACCAGCCCGGCCAGGACGGTGTTTTGGGGACCCCGGACGATGTCCAGGATGCCCTGAACACCAACTCGCCCTGGGTGGACCAGAGCCAGACCTACTCCTCGCACCCCTCGCACCAGGTCTTCCTGCGCGAGTACGCCAACAACCCGTCAGGGCGCCCCGTGTCCACGGGCTCGATGCTGGGCGGCCCTGCGGGTACGCCCGCGGCGGGCGGCATGGCCACCTGGGACGGCACCAAAAAGCAGGCCCGGGAGATGCTCGGAATCCAGCTGCTGGACAAGGACGCCCTCAACGTCCCCATGCTCGCCGCCGATGCTTACGGAAAGTTCATCCCCGGACCGGAGAACGGGCTCCCGCAGTTTGTCACGAAGTCCGGCCTCGTAGAGGCAGACAGGACCGCGAACGACGGGCGCGGAACGCTGGTGCCCCAGGACGTGCTGTACTTCAGCACACCCTTCCTGACCGACATCGCGCACAACGCCGACCCGTCACCGCAGGACACCGACCACAATCCCGGCACACCGCCGGTTCCCCCGGCCCCGGACGCCAACAACACTGCTTCCGCCGATTTCGCGAGCCAGGCCCCCGGCACCTACGACGATGAGATGCTGAACGCGCACTTCATCGCCGGCGACGGCAGGGTCAACGAGAACATCGGGCTGACCGCCATCCACCAGGTTTTCCACTCCGAGCATGACCGCCTTGTCGCAGATATCAAGCGGGTCCTCGGGAACGACACCTCGGCCAGGGGCGTTGCCGCCCTGGCCGAATGGAAGCTGGCCGACGGCGCAGACGGCTGGAACGGCGAACGGCTCTTCCAGGCCGCGCGGTTCATCACGGAAATGGAGTACCAGCACCTGGTGTTTGAGGAGTTCGCCCGGAAGATCCAGCCTGCCATTAACCTCTTCGAGCCCTTCGCTTTCGCCCAGACGGACATCAATCCCGCGGTGAACGCGGAATTCGCCCACGCCGTATATCGCTTCGGCCACTCGATGCTCACGGAAACCATCTCCCGCCGGAACGAGGACAGTCCGGGAGCCGACGGCGGGTGGGGAACCTCGGACGACGTCAGAGGCTCGCAGAACGATGTGTCGCTGCTGGAAGGGTTCCTGAATCCGCCCGCCTACACCGACGGCGGCCCCGCCGGACCCCTGACCTCGGAGGAGGCCGCAGGCAGCATCATCATGGGAATGTCGGACCAGGTGGGCAGCGAACTGGATGAGTTCGTCACCGACACGCTCCGCAACAAGCTGCTGGGGCTGCCCATGGATCTGGCCGCGATCAACCTGACGCGCGCCCGGTCGGAAGGATTGCCCACGCTGAACGCGCTGCGCCGGGAACTTCACGGCGCAACCAACGACAGCCAGCTCAAGCCGTACACGAACTGGATCGATTTCGGCGAAAACATCAAGCACCCGAAGTCCCTGATCAACTTCGTGGCCGCCTACGGCACTCACCCCTCGATCGTCTCAGCCACCACCCTGGAGGCCAAGCGGACAGCCGCCCGGCTGATCGTCAGCCCGGACGCTCTGGCCGGCGAGGTTGCCCCCGACGATGCCGTGGCGTTTATGAACAGCATCGACGGCTGGGCCAGCATTGGAAGCTCATCAACCACCGGCCTCGACGACATCGACCTGTGGATGGGCGGCCTCGCCGAACGGACCAATCTGTTCGGGGGCCTGCTCGGCAGCACGTTCAACTACGTCTTCGAAAGCCAGATGACCGATCTGCAGAACGGTGACCGGCTGTACTACCTGGCGCGCACACCCGGGATGAACCTGATGGCGCAGCTCGAAGGAAACTCCTTCGCGGAGATGATGATGCGCAACACCAACGCACAGTCGCTGAAGGCCGACGCCTTCGCCACTGCCGACTGCAAGTTCGAGCTGAAGAACCTCCACGGAACGGCTCTAGCCTTCGCGTCCGCCGGCAACGCCGTCGCGGACGATCCCGCGTCGGAGTGCAACGAGTCTGCCCTGCTGATCCGCATGCCCGACGGCACCATCAAGTACCGCGCTTCCAACTCAGTGGACCCGGCCGGAATCAACGGCCAGGCCGTGTACAACGGATCCGTCAATGCCGACCGCATCCACGGCGGTGTGGACAACGACACCATGTGGGGCGGCTTGGGCAACGACGTCATCGAGGGAGGTGACGGCGCCGACAGCGTCCTGGGTGGCGACGGAAACGACATCATCACCGACCTGGCCGGAGATGACATCCTGAAGGGCGGGCCGGATAATGACGCGATCGACGGCGGCCCGGGCCTGGACATCCTCATCGGCGGGGACGGGAGGGACTTCATCAACGGCGGGGCGAACTCGAATGAAACCTTCGCCGGTGAAGACGACGACTTTGTGATTGCCGGTGAAGGGTTGGACGCCGTGTTCGGCGGTGGCGGGAACGACTGGGTGGAAGGTGGCGACAGCCCGGACCTGTTGATCGGTGACTCCAGCAACCTGTTCTTCCTGGACGACTCCCAGAAGCCCGGCAACGATGTGCACATCGGCCAGGGCGGCGACGACGACTACGACATGGAAGGCGGGGACGACATCGGCCTCGCCGGTCCGGGCGTCGAGAAAGTGGCCGGCGCGTCCGGCTATGACTGGGAAATCGGCCTCTACGATCCCCAGCCGCAGGACGCCGACCTTGCCCTCCCCATCGCGCCGCTGGACATCCTGCAGGTAGGCGTCCGCGACAGGTACAACGAGGTAGAAGCGCTCTCCGGCGGCCCGTTCAATGACGTGATCCGGGGCGATGACCTCATTCCCAGGACTGTGGGCGGTGGCGGCTTCATCGGCTGCGATGTCCTGGACCAGGCCGGAGTGGAGCGGATCAGCGGGCTCAACGAACTCATCCCGTCCTTGCCGACACCCATCGATGAGGTGGTCAATGCCTCCGCATCCAAGGAATGCCCGGTGCTGACCGGAACGCATGCGTGGGGCGAAGGCAACATCCTTCTGGGCGGCGGCGGCAGCGACGTCATCGAAGGCCGCGGCGGCAACGACATCATCGACGGCGACCGCTACCTCAGCGTCCGGCTCAGCGTCCGCAGGGACGCGAACGACCCGTCCACTGAAATCGGCAGCGCCACCTCGATGACGGCCCAGTACCAGCGGAACGCCGACGGCGGCCTCACGGGACCGACGCTCCAACAGGCCGTGTTCGCAGGCACAGTGGACCCCGGCAACATCATTGTTGTCCGGGAAATCCACACCTCCGCCGAAGGAACGGACAGCGCGGTCTTCTCCGACTTTGAGTTCAACTACACCATCACCACAACCGGCGGAGACGGCACCATCGGCTCACCCGAATCTGTCACGACCGTCCAGCACAACAACGGAGAGGATGGGACCGACACACTCTACAACATCGAACAGCTCGTGTTCGGGGACGGGACCGGCGGGAACGGCGGGGGCAACGACGACGGGATCGGCGACGAGGTCGAAGACGACGAGATCGACGAGGTCATTCCAGGCGATGGAGAGGTGACCGTGATCGTCCCGCCGACGCCTGGCACGGAGCCCGCCCCGGTCCCCGCACCAGTGGACCCTGCACCCGCCCCAGCCCCGGCTCCCGTCCCGGACCCGGTACCAGCGCCCGGAGGCTTCTCCGTCCGGACCGTCGATTCCACGGGAGCCCAGGTGGGTGACATCCAGACGGCTGAAAGTGGTGCCACCAGGATGGTGGTGCGCGGCCTGGAAAACGGTGCCGCCTACCGGTTCCAGGTTGCCCCCGCCGGCGGCGGCAACGAACCCCAGTTCTCCGATTTGAGCGAACCCGTTGTTCCCGGTGCCACAGAGGACCAGCGCCGCACCTTGGACCCGGGCACGGCGGGGCCGTTGGCGGCGGGACCCGGGACGGAGCAACCGCTGGCACAGGTACCCGGCGCAGCACCTTTCGAGGGCCCCTTCGGTACCGCCACGGCGATCACGTTGGCGGCACTGGCCCGGTACCTTTTGACCGATCCCGGCACCGCGGTCCTCGCCATCACTACCGGTGGCCTGCTGGCTGCCTGCGGCTTGCTGGCGTTCAAACTGTACCGTTCCCGGTCCAACGCCAGGAGGGCACTGTCCAAGGAAGCCAAGAGTTCCACAAAAGCCTGAGTGCCTGGAGTACGCACCCTGCGTCCTGCCAATGCCAATGCCAATGCCAAGGGTGGCCAACCCCCAGTTAGGGGCGTAGGCCACCCCGGCATTGTCATCGGGCTTGACCTTGGAAATTGGGAAACCCCAAGGTGCGATATACAGGGTTCCCCCAGCATCCACTGAGTACCGTCGCAGCATGTTTACTTGCTCAGTCCTTCGGTGTACGAATCCCGGCTCCGCCTTCATGGCAGGTAGCCAAAACGCAGCTGCTGGTTATCACGAGGCCTTCGTCTGTGCTGAGCACAGAGCGTTGATCGAAGCCGGCTCCCCCTGGGACATGGAAGGGCGCAATGTCCTCATGGGCCGGGACCTGGCGCCACTCCTCGAGCATTGGTCCGCCCGTCCAAGCGTTGGGTCTGAGGGCTTCACTCTAACCCTTGACATTGCGGGCCAGATCAAGCCTTTTGAGGTTTTCCTGATGCCGACCGAGGTAAGGACGTTGTCCACGTTCATCGACGCGGCCAATGGCGACCGTGGCTGAGCCTAACGGTTCGCGGCGGAGCCTCCTCGGCTCCACCTTGCGGGAAGCGTCCGGCACATTCGTCCCGGAAGGTCGCCACCTTCGCCGCAGGGCCGACGTCGTAAATTCCGGACCGCTCCCCGTTACCAAGGTTTCCGCAAGTTCGCCCTGGCCCGGTGACCGCGCAGGCTCTTCCGCGCCGGTGGCGGCGCAGGCTCTTCCGCGCCGGTGGCGGCGCCACCGCGTGGACACTTGAACCCTACTTCTGGCCCGTCAACAGAGTGCCTTGGATCGCCGTCAAAGGCACGGCCCCGAAGTCCCTGGAGTCGATAGACACACCGCGATTATCGCCCAGCACAAAGACCCTTCCCGCGGGCACCTTCACAGGCCCGAAGTAGGTGCCGTCGATGCGGCTGTGGTCTACAAAAGGCTCTGGCACGGCGACGTCGTCGACGTACAGTTCCGAATCGCGGATGGCAACGGTCTGCCCCTCCCCGGCTATGACCCGCTTGATAGCTGTGTGGCCGTCCAGTGGGCTGGTGAAGGCAACCACTACGCCGTTCCGGATCCGGCCCGAAGCGGCAGCCGGCTTGTAGAGGAGCACGACGGCTCCCGTGGAAATGGTCGGCACCATGCTGTCCGACGAAACAATCACAGGTTCCACCACCCATGCGCGGGCGGCAAGTACCACCAGGCCAGGTATCAGCGCGACCACAAGGAGGCGGGGCCACGGCCCGTTATCCGACCGCACCTTTAGCCACGGCAGGCGGCGGCCCGGGAGCCGCCGCCTGCCGTGGCGCGCTACTTGTGCAGTCTTCAATCCTTCTCGTCGTCCCATCCAGCCTTGGCCGCTGTCATGGGATCGTAGGGGTCCACGTCGGTCTGCTTCAGGCCCACCCGGAACTGGACCATCATGTCGTGGTCCTCGTGCGGCAGGTTGTGACAGTGCATCATGTAGACGCCCTTGTGGGGGGTGAACTTCATCAGGAGCCGGACGGTCTCGTCCTCACCGACGTAGACCACGTCCTTCGGGCCACGCTCGTAGGCGAAGGGCGCCCTTCCGTTGCGGCTGAGGATCTGGAAATCCACCAGGTGGATATGAAGCGGGTGGAACCAGCCGCCCGACTTGTTCTCGATTTCCCAAATTTCCACCGAATTGAGTGCGGGCTCAGCAACGACTCTTTTGTAACCGCTGGCGATGACGTCCTGCCAGCTGTCTTCGTTGATGGTCCACATGTTGGTGGTGTCGTTCCGCTTGACCCGGAACCTGCGTGTTTTCACGGATTGCCCTGTGGTCAGCGACATGGGCTCGCTGCCGACCAGCGTGGTGGGGATCCGGTTCCAGGTCGGGTCCGAGGTGTCCACCGGCTCATCCGTGACATCGAACGCCATGATCCTGTTGGTGTAGTCGTAGTCCACGTTGTTCTTGTTGGACAGATTCCGGAGTTCGATCCGCTGCCCCGTCTTGTACTTCCGGAAATCGATGAGGACTTCGTAGCGCTCCGACCCGGCGTGGCGGTAGTTCGCCACGCTCTGTGCCACCGGGACCAGGCCGCCATCGGTGCCGACCACTACCAGGGGATCGCCGGTGTTGAGCGCGGGCCGAAGGGAGCGGGAGATCGAAGCGTTGAGGATCCGGAAGCGGTACACGCGCTTCTGCACCTTCATGACGGGCCAGGGCTTTCCATTGACCAGGATCACGTCCCCCCAGAGGCCCGAGTGGCTGTTGTCGTCATAGCCCAGGGACCCGTTCGCGGCGAACATGGCATCACTGACGGTCACCGCGACGTCGTAGCGGCCCTGCGGGAGCAGCTGCCGTTCGATGGGATCGTGCAGGTGGTACTGCGCCGCGAGCCCGGAATAGGCGTTCAGGGCCGTGAAGTGGACGCCATGGTCGTGATACCACAGCGTGCGGGCCGGCTGGAAGTTGGGGTAGTTATAGTCCTTGTAGAAGCCCGGGTGGGTGATGTCACTGGCGTAGCCGTCATATTGCGGCAGCGACGCGGACCCATGCAGGTGGGTGGACGTGGAAAGGCCGTGCCCGTCCAGCGCATGCTTGGCCGGCAGCTTGTTGCGAACCCTCACGACGGCTTTTGTGCCCTGGTCCAGGCTGATCGTCGGCCCCGGGAACAACCCGTTGTAGCCGAGGATGGGTGTGCTCAGCCGCGGCAGGATACTTGCCATGGCGGCCTTCTCCGTCACCCGGTAGTAATTGACGGGCAAGCCGTCCGTGGGATCCATGCCTGTGGCATACGGCTCAAGGACGGGAGCCTGGACGAAGGGGACCTGGAATGGCCGCGGCATCTCACTGTCACTGAGCCGGCTCGCAGACTTGGCCTCCACAGATCCCGTCGGCAGCATGGCAGCGCTTGCTCCGAGGGCTCCGAGTCCGCCGATCAACAAAACCTGGCGGCGTGAAATTGACATGGCCGTTCTCCCTTGTTCAGTACCCCGACTGTGCCGTAACCGGCTTGGAGATTTCCTGCGCAGGGTTCCCCAATTCTTGGAGAAACCCTGAAAGCGTCTGTAAATCCCCAGAAACTAACGGACATGCTATTTGCCGCCCCGGTGGTGTCCGGCGCCTAGGGACAGTCCGGGTCCCCCGGGCAGTTCCAGGGTCAGATCGATGGCACGGTCCGGCAGCTCGAACACGAGCGTGGCGTTGATGCTTTCCCCTTGCCGTGCCTCCGCAGGAGCAGGTGAAAACCAGACCGCTTTCCACTCCCCTGTGCCCAGGGCTGAGACGGCGTACTGGGTCGGGTCGAAAGCCAGGCCGTCCTGGTCCATTGCAGTCAGCTCCAGCAGTATGCGGACGCGATGGAGTTCTTCCCCGGGTGGACTGGCGAGCTCCGAGGACTGGACGGGGGGCACCCAGCCGTCGACCTCGGTAGGAATTACTCCGTGGATTCGTGCGAGTCCGCCGTTGAGGCTGGCTGATGCGCCCAACATGGCAGGGGGCGTCCGTGGCGCGGCCATCAGGATGCTGGCGATCAGGGTCCCCACGATGGTTAGCAAAATTGCCGGAACAAGTACCTTCGTGCGCTTGTGCAATGCTGTCGATGCCATACCGGCCAGTCTCCTGCCGGCTCCTAGGGAATCCCTAGGAGCCGGCAGGACAGCCAGCCGATAGGGTCAGCGTTGGAACGAAGATCGTCCGCGGTCGCCTAGCTGTGTGGAGGTGAGCCTCGAGAACGAAGGAAGTTTGTACGGCACGTTGTTTGATTCGCTGTAGATGGTCCACCGCGAGCCGGGGCAGGACAACAGACGGAGCAGCGACGCAGATACCTTCACGTTGGGCCACCTCAAGGCCGTGGGCAAGGGTCGCGAGGCGGCCGGCGCCCACCATCTGGCTGGCGCTTTTGAGGCTGAGGACCGCATCCATGGCGCCAACCGTATCCCCGGTAGTCAACGCCAGACGCAGACTTTCGATCCTCAGAGGCAAAGCCGTGATGAAGTTCTGCACAAACACTCTCCACACTTCGAACTCGTGGAGGTCTTCGCGCAACTTGTCCAGCACTTTATGGTCCAAGAGGGGCTGCGCAGATTCGTCGAGGTTGGTCGAGGGTGATGTCCCGCCTGCCTGGCAGCAACCCATCTCGTAATGTGGGGTGGTAGTAATCATGCTTCGGACAGTACGGAGTGGATGTTGGGGGAACCCTGCAGGCCGGCTTGTGGTTTCCTAGCGTGGTCCAACGTCGACCGCACGCCTGGTGTGTACCTGGCCCGGCCGCTCAAGGGACTGGCCTGGCGCCCTCGCCGCTTCGTTGTTTTCTAGGGCACCGTAAGCTCCACCGGCGAAGCTTCCACGGGACCGCCGCACTGGGCCGACACGCCCACCCGCTTCCAGTCCAGGTCGGCTTCCTTCTCGGCGAGGACCTCGCCCGTGGCAGACAGTGCTTTAGCGGTCACGTGGTCAGGGGAGCTCATGCTGACGGTGAACCGCCAGGTATCGGCGTCGATCCTTTCAGCGTAGAACGGGGCCATGGTCGGCTGGGCTTCCGGAGTGGGCGAGGCCCTGGCATCCAGCGGTGTTGTCATGACAATGCGCGGTGCTGCCGTCCCAGGCTCCGGTCGCAACTCCGAACAAGCGCCATCGGCGCACAGCTGCACGGTATCCACACGCGAGACGCCACCCGCCAGTTCAACCGTGATGGAGTTGACCCACCCGATGGCCGGACAGACGTTCGAGCAGCCGGCAACCGGGATGCAGACTGCCAACATCAGAACGGCCGGCCGGACAAGGAGCCCCCACACTCTTCTCATGCGGCCAGTCTAGGCGGCATACATGCCCTTCGGCTCAGGAGCCCGCCCCCTATGATGGCGAGCATGGATGACAAGGCGCTGACGGCTATCGCGTTCGAACTGTATGCCCTGCCTTTCGAGGAGTTTGTGGCTGCCCGGACCGCCGCAGCCAAGGCAGCCGCCGGTTCCGGGAAGGAGCTCCCGGCTGCCGTCAAGGCCTTGCCAAAACCGTCAGCGGCGGCCTGGGCCGTCAACATGCTGGCCATCCATGAGCCAGGAGTGCTCGCGCAGCTTTCCGAGCTCGGCCAACGCATGCGGTCGGCCCAGGCATCCCTCGACGCCGCCGCCCTCCGGGAACTGGCGCGGGAGCGCCGCACCCTGCTGGGGACCGCCGTCGACACCGCCCGCGCTGTTGCTGAACGCCAGGGGCGCAGCATCAGCGCCACCATCGCCGCCGACGTCGAGCGGACCCTGCAGGCGATGACCGCCGACGAAGGTGCCACTGCCGCCGTCCAGAGCGGACTGCTGGTCCAGGCGCTGTCCGCCGACGGCGTGGACACGGTTGATCTCGATGGGGCCGTGGCGGTGCCCGGGGCCGTAGCGGTGCCGCGCGCCACGCCGCTGGGCCGTCCCAAACAGCCACCGGCCACCGTGCCGGAAGAAGAAGAACGGACGACGGCGGAACCCGGCACGCGCAGACCAGCGGACCAGCCGCGGCTCAAGGCTGTCCGGGAGACTCCGCGGCCGGCGTCCCCCTCGGCGCTGGAGAAAGCCAAGGCTGCCTTGGGCGAGGCCACGGCAGCCGAAGAGGAGTTCGCCCGGCTGGCCGCGGACCGGCAAAGTCAACTGGCGGACACGGAGGCCGAAGTCGCGGACCTGACCCGCGAAACACGTGAGCTCCGCGACCGGCTCAAGGCCGCGGAGGAGCGGCTGGACAGCGCCAGGAAAAACCTGGGCACGGCGGCCGCCGAAGCCAAGCAGGCGGCCCGGGCAGCCGATAAGGCCAAACGTTCGGCCATGCTCGCGCAGGAGCGCGTGCTACGCCTGGGCAACACGCGGGACTCATGAACGGTTATTGTCAGACCCCGGTTGCAGACTGGATTTATGGAAAACCAACTTGCACAGGAATTTCACGTCACGTACTTCGACGCCGATTGTGGCCGGATCCGCAGTGAAATCTTCGACTCACTGAGGGAAGCCGAGCGTTTCGCCAGCCGGAACTGCGGCACCGAGGAATCGTGGGCCGTCATTGACGCTGTTGCCGTGGGGCAGGCCAGGATCGCCGCCTGAGGCTCAGCCGGAAATACCGCTCAGCCGGAACGGCTTTCGGGCTGGCCGCCGGCGGCGGCATCCTCGGCGAGCCGGCGTTCGGCGTCGGCCACCTGCTCAAAGACTGATTCCGCGCGGCGGCGCACCGAGGCCGCCCCCACGGGGACGGGACCGACGGCGAGCCGCAGCATGGCGGCTGCCTCGGCAGTGGTGGCCAGTGAATTGCCTGCCTTCGACAGCGACCGGTGCACACCGGCCAGGTCCCCAGGAATGTCCAGCCCCTCGCTGGGCGAACGTCGCTGGGCCTCGACGCAGACAACACGGACACGTTCCAGAAGCCCCGCCAGCTCGTTCGCGACTTCCACCAGTTCCGCATAAAGCTGCTCGTCTTCGACACCTTCGAGGACCTGGTGATAGCGGTCCAGGCCACGGTGGAAACGATCGTGGGCGCGGCGCCAAAGGCCCTTGCCCAGCTCAGCATCGTCCTTGCGCCCTTGGCGGGCGGCAGTAAAGAATCCCACGCAGGAACCTAGAGGTACTGGCCGGGACCGCGGTCCGGGTCCTCCGGCCGGCCTGACGGCACCGGACCGGAATGCTGGCCGGCAGCGGCCCTCTGCGGCTCGCCGTTCTCCCCGATAACCACACCAGGGGCGATCATGGTGCCCGGCGGAAGCTGCTTCAGGTGCAGCTGCGAGGCGGCCTGCTCCCGTGCGGCGTGCTGGGCGGCGATGGCCGTCTGGATCCCGTGGAAGAGGCCTTCCAGCCACCCCACCAGCTGCGCCTGGGCGATCCGAAGCTCGGCGTCGGACGGTGTGGTGTTCTCCGGGAAGGGCAGGCTGATCCGTTCCAGTTCTTCAACGAGCTCCGGTGCCAGCCCGTCCTCCAGCTCCTTGATGGAACGTTCGTGGATCTCGGCCAGGCGTTCGCGCGCGGCGTCGTCCAGTGGAGCCGACTTAACCTCCGCCAGGAGCTGCCGGATCATGGTGCCGATCCGCATGACTTTCGCAGGCTCGTCCACAAGGTCCTGCAGGTTGCTGCCCTTGGCCTTGCCCCCGAGTGACGTGCTCGACGCCGCCGGGCCGGTTGTGACCGGGCCAGCAGCACCGGGGCCAGTGCCGGCTCCAGCCGGGCTGGCCGCAGCCGGCACGGCCGTTTCGCCGTTGTCGAGGGTCCTGCCCTCAACGGGGACATCATCAGGCTGAGTGTCTGTCGGATCGCTCATGCGTTCATACTCTCACGAGCGGAGGACGGACAGCCCAGTCGATGAAGCGGCCCGGCAGATGAAGCCGGCCAGCCGACGAAGGCTGGCCGGCCGTCAGCGTCAGCAGCACCGGCCCTGCGGGTTGGAGTCCTGGCGGTCCGTCCGGTCCCGCCAGAACTCGCGTTCCGTCAGCGGTGGCTCCCCATGTCCGGCGGCGTGGTGGTGGTCCAGGTACTTGGCGTACGCATCAGCACCGAGCACGCCGCCGAGGTACCGGGCGAAACCCCGGAACCCTGTTGCCACCGCGGCCAGACCGGTGCTCATTTGTGGTGACCTGCCCTTTCGAAGCGCAAATCGGCCGGCAGCTTGTTCCACTCGGCCTCCAGCTCACGTTCCGCGGGTGTGGGGATCAGCCCGGCGGGCGCGAAGACCTTCGAGGGCCGGGCCTCGTCCTCGTTGTCAACGTTCGGCAACCCAGCGGAATGATTGCGGAAGGCCTTGATGGTGGCCACCAGTGCCATGGCGATGACGATAATGCTGAGCACCACAAAGATGACGGACAGCCAGCCCTGGATCGCGGTGTTGCGCACCACGGCTTCCATAGCGACAACACTCTTGGCTGAGCCGAACTCCGTCTTGCCGTCGGCGAGCGCCTTGCTGAAGGCGGCATTGTTGGCAAAGTAGCCGACGGCCGGCGTGGACGAGAAGATCTTCTGATAGCTCGCGGTGATAGTCACCACGGCGGCGAACGCCAGCGGTACAGCCACGATCCAGAGGTATTTGAAGCTCCCCCGCTTGGCGACGATGGCCAGGCACACGGACAGCGCGATCGCGGCCAGCAGCTGGTTGGCGATGCCGAACAACGGGAACAGCGTGTTGATGCCACCCAGCGGATCGGTCACGCCCATGAGCAGCACGGCACCCCAGGCGGCCACCATAACGGCGGTGCACAGCCAGGCTCCCGGACGCCACGAGTGCTCCTTGAACTTCGGGATGAAGTTGCCGATGGAATCCTGCAGCATAAAGCGCGCCACGCGTGTACCGGCGTCCACTGCGGTGAGGATAAACAGCGCCTCGAACATGATGGCGAAGTGGTACCAGAACGCCATCAGGGCCGTGCCGCCGATGAACTGCTGCATGATGTGGGCGAGGCCCACGGCAAGTGTGGGCGCGCCGCCGGTCCGGGACACAATGCTTTGCTCCCCGACGTTGGCTGCCGTCTCCGCGAGCATGGCCGGGCTGACGTTGACCCCGGACAGGCCAAGGCTGTTGACCCAGGCGGCCGCGGTTTCCACCGTGCCGCCGGTCAGGGCGGCCGGGGCGTTCATGGCGAAGTAGAGCCCGCGGTCGATGGAGATGGCCGCGACCAGCGCCATGATGGCCACAAACGACTCCATCAGCATGCCGCCGTACCCGATGAAGCGGGTCTGGCGTTCCTTCTCGATCAGTTTCGGGGTAGTGCCCGAGGAGATCAGGGCATGGAAGCCGGATAGCGCCCCGCAGGCAATGGTGACAAACAGGAACGGGAACAGGGCACCGGGGAAGACCGGCCCGTTGTCCCTGCTGGCGAACTCGCTGAAGGCCGGGACAGTGATCTCCGGGCGGACCACGATGATGGCCAGTGCCAGCATCACGATCACGCCGATCTTCATAAACGTGGAGAGGTAATCGCGGGGGGCCAGGAGCAGCCAGACCGGAAGGATCGCGGCGATGAAGCCGTAGACAATGAGGCCCCAGGCAATGGTCACCTTGTCCAGGGTGAAGAACGCGGAGCCCCATTCGGTCTCCGCCACCAGGCCGCCGCCGATGATGGCGGCCATCAGCAGCACAAAGCCGATCAGGGAGACTTCCATGATCTTGCCCGGCCGGATGTAGCGCAGGTAGACGCCCATAAACAGCGCAATCGGGATGGTCATACCCACCGAGAACACGCCCCACGGGCTTTCGCCCAGGGCGTTAACGACGACGAGCGCGAGGATCGCCACGATGATCACCATGATGAGCAGCGTGGCGATCAGTGCTGCCGTGCCGCCGATGACGCCCAGTTCTTCGCGGGCCATCTGGCCGAGGGAACGGCCGCCGCGGCGCATGGAGAAGAACATCACCAGGTAGTCCTGGACGGCACCTGCGAGCACAACGCCGATGATGATCCAGATGGTGCCGGGGAGGTAGCCCATCTGGGCCGCGATGATGGGTCCGACCAGCGGGCCGGCACCCGCGATGGCGGCGAAGTGGTGGCCGAACAGCACGTTGCGGTCCGTGCGGACATAGTCCTTGCCGTCAGCCTTGTATTCCGCCGGCGTGGCGCGGCGGTCATCCGGCTTGGTGATGAGGCGTTCGATCACCTTGGAGTAGAAGCGGTAACCGATCAGGTAGGTACAGACCGAGGCAAAAACGAACCAGATCGCATTGACGGTTTCACCCCGGACGATGGCCAGCATGAACCAGGCGACGCCGCCCAGCAGTGCGATGGCTGCCCACAGGGCGATCTTGGCCGGGGTCCATTTCTTGTCCTCAGCCTCGCGGACGGCCTCATCCACTGCCGTTGGCGGAAGCTTCGGATCCGCGGTCAATGGGCCGCTTCCTTTCCCTGCACGTACCGGTTCGTCAGGCCTGCTGGCCATGTCTCCTCCTTGAGAATTGGTGCTTCAGTGAGTTGCTCAAAGGCACCCTACCAACGCCGCACCAACGAGGAGGCGGCATTCTGCCCGCGCCGTGTGTCATTGCGGTGAACGGCGGGCGGGAGGCGCCGAGCGCACAAAAGCCCCCGTTCAGGGTTTCCTGGACGGAGGCCTTGGTGACTAATCCCGGGCGGGAGCCGTGGCTACGCGTGTGCGTAAGTGAGGCAGTCCGCGTTGTCAGCGCCGGGGCCCACATGGACTTCGGAGGCGTTGCACATCAGGTGGTCGTTGTGGATGCACTCGGAGCGCTGGCAGGCTCCGACATCCGCCAGGACCTTGGGCAGCCCGCCGTGTGTGCCGGTGTCGATAAACGTGGCGCAGCTGGCGTGGTCTTTGCTTCCGCCAACCGTGATGGCGTGGGCCGTACAGCCTTCGTGGTCATTAAACGAGCAACGGGTAACACTGCAATCGGCAACATGTGTTGTCATAAGAGGTTCCTCCGTACTTCGGCCGTCCGGGACGGACGGCGTCCTGGGTCCCACCGTAGGCCTGTTGGACCCAATCAAAAAGACCCAACTGTGTGACCTAATTCCGGTGCTCCCCCGCTCAGCTGCCCCGGCAGACCCCTCAGGTACCCACCTCCCGGCGGGACACCGGAAGGCTGGCCCGGGTAAACAGCCACGCCAGGGCCGCACCTGTGAGCGGCACCGCGATCAGCAGCGCCACGAGCTGGGGCCAGGGCACGACGGCGGTCCGCCCCATCCCGGTTGCGGTCACCATCAGCACCGCCGGCACTATCCCGGCAACACTGCCCAACACGGTTCCGAGACCCGCCGTCATCAGTGCCTGCGAACCTGCGAGCGCCTTCCGTAACCGTGGGGCGGCGCCCACTCCGGCAAGGGTCACGTGGTCCTTCCGGGAGTCCGCCATGGACAGACCCGTGGTGATCCCTGCTGCGCTGAGGGTGATCAGCGCTCCCAGGCCCACGATGGACCAGAGGATCAGCGAGTCGTCCTGCGCAGGTCCGCGCTCCACAAGCGGAGTCCCGTAGCGGTCCTTGTAGATTGTGCCAAGCGCTCCGGACATTTTGTCCATCTGGGCGGCATCAGGATAGGCGCTGAACTGAACCAGCAGAGAGCTGCCATCCACGCGCATCCCGGCCGCCGCGGCAGCTTCCGGGGACACCACGCCGTAGTACTGCACCTTAACTGCCGGCTCCAGCACGGCCGCAGCAACCGCCGTCCGCCCCGTCTCCACGTAGCCCTGGAAGACACCCGTGGCCGGATTGACCGGAGCGGGCTTCCGCATGTCCTGCGCCACCAGGGACGCCTGCCCGTCACGGACGAACACAGGGTTGGTCACCACCATTCCACCGGCCGCCAGCACGTCGCGGGCTTCGGCCGTAGGCACTGTTCCGAACAGCCTTTCCACGTCATCGGCAGTTCCGACGATGATGGATTTAACACTTCCCTGCGACTCGTAGGGACGCATGGCTCCCTGGCAGCGCCAATCCTCCGGAGCCAGGACACGGCCGCCGGCCGTCACGGGACACGCGTTGCCTTCCGGTGTGGCCAACGAATATTGCAGGCAGCTCGCGGTCGGCGTCTGGGCGGGTGACGCGTCGGCCAGTTCCGGCCGCATATCGCAGTTCCGGGTGCTGGCCGTGCGCAGGACACTGGTCCATTCGACGGTGTCCACCGCCCCATCCAAGGCGGACGCCACCGCAGCAGGGTCAATCCGTACCGGGTCCGGCACTGTTCCGTCAGCCAGGGAAGGCTGCCACACGAACAAAGGCAGGACCGCCTGGTTCTGCAACGCGGACCAGTAGTGGTTTTTCTGCTCGTTCGCCTGCTGGCTGGCGGCCAGCACCATGCCGGCACTGGCCAGGGTGGCCGCGGCAAGGACGGCGGCAACGGCAGGAACAGTCCGGCTGCGGTTCCGCGAAGAGTCCCGGGCGGCCATGCGTGCGGCCAGCGGAAGGCGTCCGGCACGCTTGGCCAGGAATGCTACTACCTTGCCGGTCAGGAGAACCAAGGATGCAACACCCACTACCGCCCCGCCCATCAGGAACCAGACAATCACTGGAGTCCTTGAGCTGAACACGTCGGGGTCTTCGCTGCTGACGGCGAGCCACGTGCCGACGGCAAGTGCCACGGCGGCCACGCCCAGCAGGACAGCACCCACCACGGTGGACTTCCTGCCGGCCGATGCCGGGGCCCGCCCAGATTTGAGCGCGCCCAGAACGGCCTGGCGCGCCACCTGCCGTGCCGGGGCCAAGGCAGCCAGCAAGCACGCCGCGTAGCCCATGACCATCACCAGGACCGTCAACAAAGCGTCCGGATGGAAGCCCGGGAAACGGACCGATCCGTTCAGGCGTGCCACGATCACCACCCCGGCGGCGGCTACCAGTCCCACCGCGGCGCCGGCCGCCACGCCAAGGCCGCCGAGCCACAGGCCAGCCGCCATCACCACCGAGCGGATAGTGGGGCTTTCGGCCCCGGTCGCGGCGAGCAGGGCCAGCTCCCGGACCTGCCCCTTGGCGCCCACGGCAAACGCGGCTCCCGCCAGCAGGCCCACCTCCAGCAGTGCGAGGGCGCCCAGGAGCGCCCCGGCCGCGTAGGTGGCGAGCGGGATCGACTCGCTGGACGAGGTCCCTGCGCCTTCCGGCCAGCGTTCGTCTTGGGACGGGGGATTCAGCACCACGGACCTGGACAGCACGGTGACTCCCACGGCGTTGGCCGCCAGGATCTGGCTCCAGGTCACCGGCTTGGAGCCCACCAGGTAGTACATGGTGGACGTGACGGTTGCCGCCGCAGCGGCCGGAGCCGCGGAAGGTGACGAAACCGGAATACTTACGTCGCCCTGCCCGGGCTTGAGGTAAACGATGGAGTTGCTGTCCGAATAGCCCGCATCGCGGAGGGTTCCGACCGCAACAAACGTCCCGGCCGACGTCGTCAGTTCCTCCCCCAGTCCCAGTCCGAACCGCTTCAGCAGCCCGGGTGACACCAGCATCTCGGCGTCAGACCCTGGGGCTCTGCCGTCCAGCAGCGTGTATTTTCCGGCAAATGCCGGCGCGATGGCGTCCACTGCCCGGCCCACCACACGCACGTGCGCCGCCCCCGACTCGGCGGTGAGGTCGAGGGTGGATTCCGTGAGGACGTCGTAGCCTGCCGGAATCGCGTCCTGCGGATCAGTCGGCGTGAAGTCCGGGTTGTTGGCCCAGTCGCTCGTGGTGATCTGCAGCTCTTCGACGGGGTGCTGGACCATGACCCCGTTGGCCATAGGCATGGGTCGAAACCGCGCCTGCGTGGTGCCGAGCTCGTACTGCACGCGCTCGGCGGCGGTTTCCTGGGTGCTCTGGACCAGGGTGACCGCCCCCGTCATTGCGGCCACGGGGAGCATGATCAGCAGGATGATCAGCAGGGAGCGCCCTTTGTGGCGGCGGATATCGCGCCGCGCCATCCGCACGGCGACGCGGAAAGCCTGCCGGCGCCCGCCGGGCGCCGGTGCGAGGGTGAGTGCCACGTCAGTGGCCGGCCTGTGTGAGGAGCATGGCGGGATCGTGCATGGCCGCTGCCTGGTCCACGATCCGGCCGTCCCGGAGGAACACCACGCGGTCAGCCCACGCGGCATGCCGGGCCTCATGGGTCACCAGCATCACGGCCGCACCCGCATCGGCACGTCCGCGGAGCACTTCCATCACGCCGTGGCCGGTGGTGGAATCCAGGGCTCCCGTGGGTTCGTCGGCCAGGATCAGCCGGCGGTCGCCCACGATGGCCCGCGCGATGGCCACGCGCTGCTGCTGTCCGCCGGACATCTGGTCCATAAAGCGGTCCGCGAGTTCCGGGATGCCCACCTGCCGCAGCGCATCGAGGGCCTGGCGTTGGGCCTTCCGGGTGGCCGTCCCGTCCAGCTCCAGCGGCAGCGCCACATTCTCGGCAGCCGTCAGGGTGGGGACCAGGTTGAAGTCCTGGAAGACATAGCCGACGGCGCGGCGGCGCAACCGGGCGAGTTCGTTAAGTCCCAGCCCGCCCAGTGGTGTTGATTCCACAAAGACACCGCCTGACGTCGGCCGGTCAAGTCCCCCGGCCAGCGCCAGGAGGGAGGATTTCCCGGAGCCTGACGGACCCATCACGGCGACGAACTCGCCGGCTCTGATACTGAGGTCGACCTCGCGCAGCGCGGCGACCGCCGTCGCGCCTTCACCGAACGTCCTGCTGACCTTGGCGAGCTCCAGGACCTGCTGCGGCCCCTGGACGCTCATCGGCGCATATCCGCGATGAGCGGGGCAGCCTCTTCCACAGTGACCCCGTTGGACGATTTACGTGAGGTGGCCTGGCCCGCGGTCTGCGCCTGCTGCAGCATCCGAGCCTCGCAAAGATCCAGCCAGCGGACCTCCGCTTCCGTCTGGAAGATCAGCGAATCCAGCACAAGCAGCCAGGCCGTATCTGCCGCCCGCTGGTTGGCGGCCGTGTCGCGGCGGGCCTTGGTGTAGTCCTGCAGCGCCCGGATGGACGCTACGCGCTGGGCCTGGATGATGGCCTGCACATCCACGCCCGGCAGCGTGACCGCGAGCGCCAGCTTGATGGCCAGCTCGTTCCGGGGCGGATTGTTGCGCTCCACGGGGGCGGCAAACCAGTTCTGCACTTCCGCCGTGCCGGCGGCGGTGATGCTGTAGACCACGTGGCCTTCGCCGTCACTGCCGTCATTGCTGACCAGGCCGTCGCGTTCCAGCCTGTCCAGCGTGGTGTACACCTGCCCGATGTTCAGGGGCCAGGTGGACCCGGTGCGGTTCTCGAACTCAACCCTGAGCTGGTAGCCGTAACGCGGCTGGTCCTGCAGCAGGGCAAGGAGGCTGTGGCGGATGGACATGATGCTCCTAGCGGTGGCGTCAGCGTCGGGTATGCACGGACCCCCAGGACCCGTGCATACCGCGTATAGAGTGAGGCTAGCCCAGTCCGCGGCGCAAAGCAATACTCAGTATCTACCCCGGTTACATAACAAGCAGGATTTTGCCCACATGGTCGCCGCTGTCGAAGTAGCGGTGGGCGGCCGCGGCCTGGTCCAGCGGGAAGGTCTTGGCCACCAGCGGGCGGATCCGGCCGTCCGTGATGAGGGGCCACACGGATTCGCGCACGGCGTTCATGATGGCGCCCTTTTCCGCCACCGGGCGTGGCCTCAGGGCCGTGGCAACCACTGCCGCGCGCTTCCGCAGGAGCTGGCCAAGATCCAGCTCACCCTTGGCCCCGCCCTGCAGGCCGATGACAATGAGCCGGCCGTAGTCTGCGAGCGCATCAACGTTCTGCGCCAGGTATTTGGCACCGACGACGTCGAGGATCACGTCGGCCCCCTTCCCGCCGTTCTGCCGCCGCAGGCTTTCGGGAAAGTCCTCTTCGGTGTAGTTGATGGCGATGTCCGCGCCCAGGAAAGCCTTCGCGGTCCCCACCTTTTCCGCTGTTCCTGCGGTGGTGGCCACTCTGGCTCCGAAGGCCTTGGCCAGCTGGATGGCCATGGTGCCGATCCCGCCGGTGGCGCCGTGGATCAGGACCGTCTCGCCGGCCTGCAGCTGCGCCGTCATGATCAGGTTGGAGTAGACCGTGGCTGCGACTTCCGGCAGCGACGCAGCGGTGACCACATCAACGCCGTCGGGAATCCGCAGGACCTGCTCCGCCGGCACCGCAACCTGCTCCGCATAGCCTCCGCCGGCCAGCAGCGCCACCACCTTGTCACCGACGGAGAATGCCTTGGTGACGCCGGGACCGAAGCCGGCGATCCGCCCGGACACTTCCAGCCCGGGGATCTCGGACGCGCCGGGCGGCGGCGGGTAGAAGCCCCTGCGCTGCTGCACGTCCGCCCGGTTCAGGCCGGCGGCGACAACGTCGATCAACACCTCGCCCTGCCCGGGCACCGGCGCGTCCACTTCGCGGACCTCCAGAACCTCCGGACCACCGGGTTCTGCAATGTAGACGGCTTTCATGGAGAACTCCCGTTTTCTAGCTGATTCGTGCCCCAGAACCAGTGTGCACCGGACGCACGGCAGACTCTGTTTTGTTGCAGCCAACTGCCTATGAAACACTACTCGTTAGGGAAGGTTGTCCGAGCGGCCGAAGGAGCTAGTCTTGAAAACTAGTGTGCGGTAACCCCGTACCAAGAGTTCGAATCTCTTACCTTCCGCGAATGGAACCCCGGTACGCCACATGATGGCGGACCGGGGCTTCTTCGTTTAACCGGCCCATGGGCCGCCAGGGCGAAACCATTGAAACTGTCGGAGCCCGGACATAGGGTCGTTCCTGTTGCCACCCATCGACAGAAAGAGCTCATCATGCCTGCACCCGAGATCACCCCCGGCGCACCCTGCTGGATCGACCTCATGACCTCAGACATCACCAAAGCCCGCGAGTTCTACGGCGAACTCTTCGGCTGGGAGTACGAGACCGGCGACGAGGAGAAGTACGGCGGCTACACCACCGCACGGAAGAACGGCAAGACCGTGGCCGGGCTCATGCAAAAGGATGAGGACCAGGCCGGCATGCCTGACGTCTGGTCCACGTACCTGCGCTCGGACGACGCCGAGGCCACCGCGTCCGCCGTCGCGGCCAACGGCGGCCAGGTCTACATGCCGCCCATGGATGTTCCGGAACAGGGCCACATGGCCATCTTCGGCGACGCCGCCGGCGCGGCCATCGGCGTATGGCAGCCGCGCGAGATGAAGGGATATGAGCTCGTAGCCGAGCCCGGCGCTGCGGCATGGCACGAGCTCCACACCAAGGACTACGACGCCGCCGTGAAGTTCTACGAGGAGGTGTTCGGCTGGGATACGGATGTTATGAGCGATGCACCGGACTTCCGGTACACCACCCTGGGCGCCGGGGACTCCGCCAAGGCCGGCATCATGGACGCCTCCGGGTATCTGCCGGCTGACGTTCCGTCCAACTGGCAGGTCTACTTCAACGTCGAAGATGCGGACGCTTCGATTGAGAAGGCCGTTTCGCTCGGAGCCATCGTCATTGACGGGCCGGAGGACTCTCCGTTCGGCCGGCTCGCGTCGCTGGCCGACCCCACCGGAGCCATGTTCAAGATCATCGCATAAGTAAATTCCTTCGACGAAATACCGGCCGGCAGCTTTCATTAAAGCTACCGGCCGGTATTGTTTTGCCCCACGGACGTTTCGCCAAATGCACACACCATCAACCCTGCGTTCATGCGGCGCTGCGTTGCTGTGCCGGACACCACCTGATCAAACGTGGAGTCCGGACACTGTCCGTAGGTACAACCCGGACACACTCCATCGGGCCCCCACCGGGACGCCCCTATGAAAGTAGAGCGGATGCACCATTCACCTTGGAAATTAGCGCTGGGAACAGCGGTGTTTGCGGGGCTTATCGCCACTCCGTTGGCAGCGGTCCCCGCCTTCGCCGTCGACGCAGCTCCAGCCGGCACTTCACCCGTTGTCATCAACGAGGCCTACCTGAGCGGCGGCAGTGCCGGCGCAGCGTACAAGAGTAAGTTCGTTGAGCTCTACAACACCTCCGACGCCGCGTTCTCCCTGGCCGGCTGGTCCGTCCAGTACCGTTCAGGCACGGGAACTGCGGCGCCCACCAGCGTGGCTGCCCTCACCGGTTCCATCCCTGCCAAGGGCCACTACCTCATCAAGGGCGGCAGCAACGGCACAGCCGGCGCAGACCTGCCCGCCCCCGATGTCGTGGCCACCAACCTGAACTTCCAGGGTCAAAACGGAACCATCGTGCTCGCAAAGCAGGCCACCGCCGTCGCGCTTGCCACCGGATCCGTCATTGAACCCGCCAACGTCGCCGATCTGCTGGGCTACGGCACCTCCAACACGTTCGAAACCCAGGCCGCGAAGTCACCGGCGGTCAACACCGACGTCAAAAGTCTGAACCGCGCCGCCGGTGCAGACAGCAACAGCAACCTCGCTGACTTCGCGCTCAGCGCGGCGATAACCCCGACGGCGGCCGGCGGCACAGTGCCCCCTGACCCCACGCCGGACCCCGACCCAACGCCGACACCGGTGCCCGGCACCAAAACAATCGCCGAAATCCAGGGCACCGGGACCGCCAGTCCGCTGGCCGGCACTGCCGTCACAACGCGCGGCAAAGTCACTGCGGCCTTCCCCACCGGCGGTTTCGCCGGCTACTACGTCCAGACCCCCGGAACCGGCGGCGACCTCACCCCGGCCAGCCACACGGCGTCGGACGCTGTTTTTGTCTACTCCCCGGCCACTGCTGGCTCTGTGCAGATCGGCGACTTTGTGGAGGTCACCGGCACGGTTTCCGAGTTCTTCGGCATGACCCAGGTCAGCTTGGCGGACGCCGCAGGGCTGGCCAAGCTCACTGACGCCACCCCCGAAGTGAAGGCCACCGCCTTCACGCTCCCGGCGGCCGAATCCTTCCGGGAGCGCTCGAGGGCATGCTGCTGGCACCGCAAGGGCCGGTCACCGTCACCGACAACTACTCGCTGAACCAGTACGGCGAAATCGGCCTTTCGGGCGGGACCACCACGCTGGTGCAGCCCACCGCCGTCGCGCGCTACGGCTCGGCCGAATACCAGGCCGCCGTGGCGGACAACGCAGCCCGCGGCATCAAGCTCGACGACGGCGCCACCACCAACTTCCTCAAGGACGCCACCACCAAGGCCCAGGTGCTGCCGTACCTGACGGCCACGGACCCGGTCCGCGTGGGCTCGCCGGTGACGTTCGCTACCAACGTGGTGCTCAGCTACGCCAACAACGCATGGAAGTTCCAGCCGCTGACCCATCTCACCGAGGCCAACAAGGGCACGGTCCAGCCGGCCAGTTTCGGCGCCACCCGCACCGAAGCTCCCGCCAGCGTGGGCGGCAACCTGAAGATCGCCTCCTTCAACGTGCTGAACTACTTCCCCACCACGGGCGACGCCCTCACCGGCTGTTCCTTCTACAAGGACCGCGACGGCAACCCCATCACGGTCCAGGGCGGCTGCGACGCCCGCGGCGCAGCAAACGCGGAGAACTTTCTCCGCCAGCAGCACAAGATCGTCGCCGCGATCACCAAGACCGGCGCCGACGTGGTGTCCCTCATGGAAATTGAAAATTCCGCCCAGTTCGGGAAGGATCGCGACGACGCCCTGGCCAAACTGGTGGACGCCCTCAACATCGCGACCCCCGGCATCTGGGACTACGTGCGGACACCCGCCAACGCTCCCCCGCTGGCTGACGAGGACATGATCCGCACCGCGTTCATTTTCAAGAAGGCCGCAGCCGAACCCGTGGAAGAATCCATCATCCACAACGACACCGTCGCCTTCGCCAACGCCCGCAAGCCGCTGGCCCAGGTGTTCAAGCCGGTGGGCGCCGGCGACGACAAAAAGTTCATCGCCATCGCCAACCACTTCAAGTCCAAGGGTTCGGCAGCAACGCCGGATGACACGGACAAGGGCCAGGGTGCTTCCAACCTCGCCCGCACCGCCCAGGCCAAGTCGCTCCTGGACTTCGCCACCGGCCTGCAGGCAGCCAAGGGCACGGACAAGGTTTTCCTGATCGGCGACTTCAACTCCTACGCCCAGGAAGACCCGATGAATGTCTTCGCGGACGCCGGCTACGTCAACCAGGACGGCAAGGCGAAGAACGCGGACGGCTCCGCGAAGCACTCCTACCTTTTCGGCGGCCTGGTGGGTTCGCTGGACCACATCCTGGCCTCCCCGGGCGCTGATGCAGTGGTCACGGGCGCGGACATCTGGAACATCAACTCCGTGGAGTCCGTGGCGCTGGAGTACAGCAGGTATAACAACAATGTGACCAACTACTATGCGCCGGAACAGTTCCGCGCCAGCGACCACGATCCCGTGGTGGTGGGCCTGGACCTGCCTGCCGGCCCGGTCACGCCGGCCAGCGTTGAGCTGAACTTCCTGGGCATCAACGATTTCCACGGCCGCATCGACACCAACACGGTGCTGTTTGCCGGCACCATCGAGAAGCTGCGCGCCGCCGCACCCGGGGCCACGGCCTTCCTGTCCGCGGGCGACAACATCGGGGCATCGCTGTTCGCCTCGGCCGTTGCCAAGGACCAGCCCACCATCGACGTGCTGAACGCGCTGGAGCTGGACGCTTCCGCCGTGGGCAACCACGAGTTCGACGGCGGCTGGGCGGACCTGCGCGACCGCGTCATCGCCGGCGGCACCAACGCCACGTTCCCGCTGCTCGGGGCGAACGTCTATAAAAAGGGAACCACCGAACCGGTCCTGCCGGAGTACACGGTGCTGGACATGGATGGCGTGAAGGTTGCCGTCATCGGCACGGTCACCCAGGAAGTCCCGTCGCTGGTGACGCCCGCCGGCATCGCCGATCTTGACTTCGGCGATCCCGTGGACGCCATCAACCGCGTGGCTGCCAAGATCACGGCGGAGAACCTCGCCGACGTGATCATCGCGGAAAACCACGACGGCGCCGGGTCCGGGACGCCGGACGGCGCCACCCTCGAGCAGGAAGTGGCAGCGGGCGGCCCGTTCGCGAGGCTGGTCACCGAAACCTCGGCCGACGTGGACGCCATCTTCACCGGCCACACGCACAAGGAATACGCCTGGAACGCACCGGTCCCCGGCGCCGATGGCAAGACCCGCCCAATTGTCCAGACCGGCAATTACGGCGAGAACATCGGCCAGATCCAGCTCACGGTGGATACGGCCACCAAGGAAGTCACCGCGTCGAAGGCCGGGAACGTCAGGCGGACCACGGATGCCGCCGCCGGCCTCGTAGCCGCTTACCCGCGGGTTGCAGCGGTTGATGCCATTGTGAAGAAAGCCCTGGCGGACGCCGCCGCGATCGGCAACCAGCCGGTGGGTGCGCTGACCGCTGATATCACCACGGCGTTCACCGCGGACCCTGCCGGCGGACCTGCCAAGCGCGATGACCGTGCCAGCGAATCGACGCTGGGCAACCTGGTGGCCGACTCACTGTTGGCGTCGCTCCAGCCGGCTGAGCTTGGTGCCGCGGAAATCGGCGTCGTCAATCCCGGCGGCCTCCGCAACGAGCTGTACTACGCCCCGGACGGCACCATCACCTACGCGGAGGCCAACTCGGTCCTGCCGTTTGTGAACAACCTGTGGACCACGTCCCTGACGGGCACGCAGTTCAAGGCACTCCTGGAGCAGCAGTGGCAGACCAACGCCGACGGCACGGTCCCCAGCCGCGCCTACCAGCAACTGGGCCTGTCCAGGAACGTCAACTACACCTACGACGCCACCCGCGCCGCCGGTGACCGGATCACCTCCATCCGCGTGGCCGGTGCCCTGCTCGATCCGGCGAAGTCCTACCGGATCGGAACGTTCAGCTTCCTTGCCACCGGTGGCGACAACTTCCGGGTCTTCAAGGACGGCGCCGGCACCAAGGATTCGGGTCTGGTGGACCGGGACGCCCGGATCAGGTACCTGCAGGCGCACAACCCCGTGTCGCCGGACTTCGCCCGGCGGACGGTGGCCGCAGTGAACACGACTGCAGCCGAGGTCAAGGCCGGGGATGCCATCACGCTGGCGGTTTCCAAACTGGACCTCACCTCGCTGGGCAGCCCGGTGAATACGTCGCTGGCTGCGGTGTTCACCGACAGCGCCGGGACTGTGACGGATCTTGGCACGGTGCCGGTTTCGGCGGGCGCTGCCGCCGTGAATCTCGCCGTTCCTGCTGGCGCTGCTGCGGGGACCGGAACCCTGACGCTCACGGCCGCCGAGTCCGGCACCGTGGTGAAGGCTGCTGTCCAGGTCGCTGCCAGCGGACCCGTTCCGCCGGTCTGCACGGCACCGGTACCGCCCACCAAGTGGTACGACGTCCTGGGGTGGATCCGATACGGCGTTGCCTGGATCCAGTACCAGCAGTGCCTGCGCGGCTAGCAGCAGGCAAGCGTTAAACAGAGGTGCCCCTCCCCGACTGAACCAGTTGGGGAGGGGCACTTTTGCGTTTCTGCATCAGCCTGAGTGTCAGGCGGGCTGCGGCACCCGTTCAAAGGAGTTGGCCGGGACGGCCAGGCCAAAGTGCTCGCGGAGCGTACGCCCGGTGTATTCGCGCCGGAACAGCCCGCGGTCCTGGAGGATGGGAACCACCTGGTCCACAAAGATGTCCAGGCCGGAGGGCAGCACGGGCGGCATGATGTTGAAGCCGTCCGCGGCACCGGACTGGAACCAGTGCTGGATGGCATCCGCCACCTGCTCCGGTGTTCCTGCGAAGGTACGGTGCCCGCGGCCCCCGCCAAGCCGCCCGATGAGCTGCCGGACAGTTAGGTGTTCGCTGCGGGCGAGGTTCACAATCAAGGTGTAACGGCTCTTGGCACCCTCGATCTCGTCCTCCGACGGGAGGTCGGCCGGCAGCTGGCCGTCCAGTTTCAGGGATTCCGGCGGGACGCGCAGCAGGTTGGCCAGCTGCCGCACCGCGTGCTCCGGCAGGATCAGCTCGTCCAGTTCCCGCTCCAGTTTGAGGGCCTCCGCCTCCGTAGCGCCGATGACGGGAACGATGCCCGGCAGGATCTTGATGGACTGCGGGTCCCTGCCCGCCGCCGTCGTCCGTCTTTTCAGGTCGGCGTAAAAGTCCTGGGCATCCGCCAGCGTCTGGTGGGCCGTGAAGACCGCCTCCGCGTGCCGCGCCGCGAAGTCCTTGCCGTTCTCGGACGACCCGGCCTGCACAATCACCGGGTGCCCCTGGACGGACCTGGGCACATCCAGGCCGCCCTCCACCTGGAAATGCGGGCCCTGGTGGTCTACCGGATGCACGCGCGAACTGTCAGCCCACACGCCGGCGTCCTTGTCCGCCACCACGGCGTCGTCTTCCCAGCTGTCCCAGAGCTTCTTGGCTACATCCAGGAATTCAGCTGCCCGCTCGTACCGCTGCGAGTGGGCCGGCTGGCCGGCGAGGGAGAAGTTCCTGGCGGCCGCGTCTCCCGCCGTGGTCACCACGTTCCAGCCCGCCCTGCCGCCGCTGATGTGGTCCACGGAGGCGAAGCGCCGCGCCAGGTTGTACGGCTCGTTGTACGTCGTCGAGGCGGTGGCGATCAGCCCGATCCGCTCGGTGACGGCAGCAATGGCGGCTAGCAATACAGTGGGTTCGAGGCTGCCGTAGGGCCGCTGGGCCACGTTTCCGTGCAGCACCGGGGAATCGGCGAAAAAGATCGAGTCCAGCTTGCCGCGCTCCGCCGTCTGGGCCAGCCGCTGGAAGTGGGCCACGTCCGTGCCAGCGAAGCTGTTGCTCTCCGGCAGCCGCCACGACGCCTCGTGGTGGCCGGTGCTCATCAGGAAGGCGTTCAGGTGCAGCTGCCTGGCGCCGCCAACCGTGGCACTCACGCGCGAACCCCGGCTGCATCGCGGGCAACTGCTTCAGGAACGACGACGGTCTCGGAGTAGGCGGACGAGTCGCCCTTGATGGAGGTGCTCCTGCGTCCGTCCACGCCGCGGGGAAGATCGCCGGCGATGGTCACGCGGTTGAGCTGGCGGGGCTGGCCGTCGTAGTTGTCCGGGGCGTAGTGCTGGGTGATGCGGTTGTCGAACAGCACCAGCTGGTCCGGTTCCCAGTTCACGCGCACCACGTTCTCCGGGCGGGTGATGTAGGCCTGCAGGAGGCGCAGGATGTCCTTGGACTCCGTGTTGGACAGGCCGACGATCCGCAGCCGCTGCGCGAAGCCCCCAATGAACAATCCGCGCTCGCCGGTCAGTGGGTGGACCCGCACCACGGGGTGGGCGGATTCGAAGTGGATCCGGGTGAACTCCTTGCGGCGTTCGTCTGCGTTGGCGTGTTCCAGGTTCTTGGGCACGGAGTAGTCGTAGTCGTTGGTGTGGATGGCCCAGAGGGTGTCGGCGAAGTTCCGCAGCTCCTCCGGCAGGTCCTGGTAGGCCCCGGCCGAGGACGCGATCAGGGTTTCCCCGCCGTAGCCCGGCAGGGTGATGCTGCGCAGGGTGGAGGCCTGCGGCGGGTTCACCACAAAGGTGACGTCGGTGTGCCAGTTGTTGGCACTGCCGTTTTCGCTGTCCACGGGCAGGACCGCGGGCTTTCCGTCCACGGAGGCCACCGTGGGGTGGGCCTTGGTGAGCGGGCCGAAGCGGCTGGCGAAACGCACCTGGTCCTCGTCGGTGCGGATGTTCGCTTCCCGGAAGACCAGGGCCTTGTGCGTGTTCAAGGCGTCCCGGAGCTGCGCCACGGTGTCCGGCGACAGGTCTGCACTGAGGTCCAGGCCGCGGATTTCGGCGCCGATGCGGGAGCTGAGCTTGGTGAACTGGAGCTTGGTTTCGGTGATGACGGTCATGGTGTTCCTTTGCAGTTCAGAAGGGGCAGTTAGGTGCTTATTGGTTGAGGCGCGGAGTGGTCAGGTGTCGGAGCCGACGGCAGTGCGCCAGCGGGAGAAGTGCCGTTCCAGTGCCACGAGGACGGTGTTGACCAGCAGTCCCACGACGGAGACGGTCAGGATGCCGGCGTACATGTCCGGGATCAGGAAGCTGCTCTGCGCGTTGACGATCAGGTAGCCCAGGCCGGCTTTGGCGCCCACCATCTCGGCGGCGATGAGCACCAGGATGGAGGAGGTCCCGGCCATCCTGATGCCGGTGAAGATCGTGGGGACCGCAGACGGCAGGATCACCTTCTGGAAGAGCCGGAAGCTGTTCAGCCCCAGGGATTTCGCGGCCCGGATCAGCAGCGGGTCCACGGTCCGGACGCCGGCGATGGTGTTCAGCAGGACCGGGAAGAACGCGGCGTAGGCCACGATGGTGATCTTCGATTCCTCCCCGATGCCCAGCAGCAGGGTGAACACCGGCAGCAGAGCCAGGGTTGCCGTGTTGCGGAAAAGCTCCAGCAGCGGGTTGAGGAACGAATTCAGCCAGCCGTACCAGGCAATCAGGAGTCCCAGGACGACGGCGGACACCACGGCGATGCCGAACCCGGACACCGAACGGGTCAGGCTGGCCTGGAGGTGGCTTTGGAGCTGGCCGTTCTCCAGGAGCCTGGCTCCGGCCGCCAGGACTTCGTGCAGCGGCGGCAGGAAGACCCGGGTGGCCGGGCTGGCCAGGAACAGCGGACCCACTTCCCACAGTGCGAGGAACAGGATGACGGCGAGCGATTTCCACCCGGCTCGCCCCGCGAGGCGGGCTGCGGCACCCAGCCTGGCTGCCGGCGTCGGGCGTTGCCCCCGTTCCGGGCCGGACGGTCCGGAGGTCCCGGGCTGCGTGGCTCCGGGCTTTAGGGAAGGGTCGACGGCGGCAGCCGCCTCTTGCGGTCGGGTCAACACAGTGCTCATCAGGCCGCACTCCTTTCGAGGGGTTGTTCATCGGGGGCGGTGCCGTCCGGGAGGATCTTCCGGTGGCCGGAGTCCTGGGCCAGGCGGACTTCGTCATGCAGCAGGGACCAGACCCGGTGCCGGTGTTCCACAAAGGCCGGATGCGAGCGGATGTCCGCGTCGCCGTCGCGGTCGGGGATGTTGATGTCCACTATTTCCTTGAGCCGGCCGGGGCGGGCGCTGAGCACCGCCACCCGCTGGCCGAGGTAGACCGCTTCGTCGATCCCGTGAGTGATGAAGACGATGGTTTTACCCGTGGCCTTCCAGATCCGCAGGAGCTCGTCCTGGAGCTGTTCGCGGGTCTGGGCGTCCAGGGCGGCGAAGGGCTCGTCCATCAGCAGAACGTCCGGCTCATAGGCGAGGCTTCTGGCAATGGCCACGCGCTGCTTCATACCGCCGGACAGTTCATGCGGATAGCGGTCCTCGAACCCGGCAAGGCCCACCAGATCGAGGAATTCGCTGGCCTTCGCCGCCCGTTCCTTCTTGGACAGGCCCGTGTTCTCGAGGCCGATCGAGACGTTGGCCGAGGCCGTACGCCAGGGGAACAGCGCGTACTGCTGGAAGACAACCGCCCTGTCCTGGCCGGGCCCCGTCACTTCCTTGCCGTCCACCATGACCTTTCCCGAGGTGGGGCGGGAAAGGCCGGCCAGCAGATCCAGGAGCGTGGTCTTGCCGGAGCCGCTGGGGCCCACCAGGGTGAGGAACTCACCGGCGGCCACGTCCAGGCTGAGGTCATCCAGCGCGGTGAGGACCGATGCTTCCGTCCCGGCGTTCCTGCCGGCCCCTTTGCCCGGCCGGACAGTGAATTCCTTGGTGACGTTCCTGAGACTGATCTTGGGTGTCATCTTCTATCCTTTCGAGGTTGCTGCCGGTGCCGGGGTTTCCAGCAGGTTGAACTCATTGGTGTAGAGCTTCTTGGTGTCCAGGTCGCCGGTGATGATTCCGGCGGACTTCAGGTAATCGGACCAGCGCGTGAAGTCCTGGTCCTGGAGCCGGCCGCCCGGCGATGCCACTCCCACGCTCTTCCAGTACTTCAGCGTCTCCGTGCTCTCGTTGCGGCCGCGCTTGGTGATGATTTCCTCGAACTTGGCGATCACCTGCTCCCGCGGCGTGGTGCGCTCCCACTCGATGGCCTTGGCGATTCCGGTGACCAACGTGCGGCTGGTTTCCGGATTCTTGGCCAGGAAATCCTTGCGGAGGACGTACTGGCCGGCGTCGAACGGGCCGCCGATCACGCCGACGTCGGTGAACAGGGCCCGTACGCCGCCTTCGGCAAGCGCACGGTCCTGGAGCACCCCGCCGAGTGTGCCGACGTCGACCTGCTTCTTGCGGAGGGCCACTTCGGTTTCGTTCGGCGGCACCACCACCAGCTGGACCTGCTTGATCTCGTCCGGGGTCAGTCCGCTGTTCTTCAGGTGGGTGTTGATGATCGCTTCGTGGTGCGCGCCCAGGGTGTTCACGGCGACTTTTTTGCCGATCAGGTCCCGGGCCGTCTTGATGGGACTGCCCTCTTCCACGTAGTAGCCGGTGAACGTTTCCTTGTCCTCGCCGTAGTAGTTGATGACGGCCTGGACGGGCGCGCCGGCTTCGATGAGCTTGATGACGGCGCCGGTGAAAGCTCCCCCGATGTCGGTCTGGTCGGTGGCCACGGACTGGATGCTCTGCGGCCCGCTGGTGGTGTTGCTGACCCACTCGAGCTTGATGTCGCCCAGGTAGCCGAGGTCCTCCGCCACTTCCACCAGCGCCACGGTGTTGGGCGAACCCTGGTAGCGGATGGTCTTCACTTCGGTGCCGGCGCCGCTGCCCCCGGACTGGGCTGTCGCTGCGCCGCCACAACCCGTCAGCACCAGCGAGAGCGCCATGGCTGCGGCGGCTGCGGCCACAGTGCCTGCTGCCTTCCTTGCAGCAGGGACTGCAGCCCTGCCTGCAGCGGGGGCGGTTCGTGCGGATGGCTTTCGGAATCTCATGGCTGAATCTTTCTGCGCTGGAGGTGTGGAACCGGTGATGCGGGTCCGGGCCGGCTGGCTTGTGGCAACCACTAGAACAGAGATGGAAGGGCGGTAAAAGGGCGGCATTCACACGAGGAAACCGCAGGTCACGGGCGTCCATGGGGCGTAGCACGGGGCAATCCGGACGTACGAGGCAACGCCGCGTCATCCTCCACAACAGGGCGCAACACTGCGTCAGGGATCGTCGGGACCGAGGCTGCGCGAAGTCATCAACCGCAACGCCAGGACACGGCGGCTTAACATTCTCCGGGTTTTTGTCCACATAATCGGCGTTGCCGCACGCTCAGGGGACGTTATCTGGACAAAAACCCAGGGACGCGAGGACGAATATTTCGCTGCGGCGGGATCCTCAGTGTCCGAGGATCCCCTGTGCGATTTCGTCCGCGTCGCGGAGCGTCCGCTGCCCGCTGGCGTACGTGGCGCCGCCCGGCTGGAGCGCTTCCGCGGCGATGGCCGTGCCCCACTGGGTGGCCGAAAGCTGCAGGCCCAGCACGTAGAGACCATCGGTGACCGAGCCGTTGGCCGCCACCGGCCGGTACGGGTGCGGCGCCACGTCCAGCCCGGTGGCCTGCACCGGCGCACCTTCCGCCGTCATCATCAGCCGGGGCCGCACCATCCCGTCCGCAAGAAGCTGTTCCAGGAGCGGTGAGTCGTTCGCAGAGACGCGGTTGGCCGGCGCGAGGGCCTCCACCATGGTCTTCGCCGCCACCGGCGGACCGTTCACCCAGGGCGAGACGGCGGTAAAGCGGCCTGACCGGCGGTCCACACTGAACCGGGGGTCCGGCCCCACGAAACTGACCACGCCGGCGCGCGCCAGGGCAGCCAGTTGTTCGGAGCGCAGCGCAGGCGGTCCGCTGGCCAGGCCCTCCACAAACGACTCAAACCAGCCACGCAGGCCGGCCACCCAGGATTCATCCGTGATGCCGCCGTCGGCCACTGCCGTTTTCAGCACCGCACGCCCGTGATGCAGCGCGCCGATGGCCATCTTCACCGGATCCTCCTCGCCCAGTGCGGAGCGGCGGGCGTCATCGAGCAGGTACTCGACGACGGCGGCATCCAGTTCAGCACGCGATCCGAAGGACCTGCCCGCCAAGGGAGACGCGAGGCCCCGCAGATCCAGCCGGTGCCGCGGCCCGACGTGCACTGCCAGGACACTCTCCACCGCGGCCTCCCAGTTGGCGGCGCTGTGGGCATGCGGGCGCAGCGCCTCATCCAGCGCGGGCAGGAACTCGGCTGCGTCGGGGACGGCCGCGGGCTGCGAGCGCACCAGGGTGGAGTAGTAGGCCCAGAGGGTGTCGCGGTGCAGCAGGGGCCAGAGATCATGGTCGAAGCCCGGGCGGATCCCGGTGGCCGCGAACCGTTCCAGCGCGGCATCGGTCAGGTACCGCAGGGTGACCGACGCCGGGTAGTAGCCGGCAAGTGCGGCCTTGGCCCGGTACGGGGTGCCGCGGCGGGAGGCGGCAATGATCAGCGGTTCCTGGCCGGACGGCTGATACTCGAGCCGGGTTCCGGCGTCGATGAACTTTCCGCCGCGGCCCTCCGTGAGCTGGCCCATCGCGTCGAAGAAGTTCAGCCCCATCCCCCGGACCAGGACCGGTTCGCCGGCCGGAACCGCGGCCCAGTCGACGTCCGCCGGGACGGCCGGCGGGAAGTAGCTCAGGCCCAGCTGTGCGGCCGATGCCTGGAGTTCCCGCTGTTCCGGGTTCAGCCGGGATGCAAGGTGCCCCAGGGCCAGGACCACGGAATCGACCGTGACCGAACCGCCGCCGGCGAGTCCGACGTCGAACGTACTGGGGGCTGTCCCGCCTGCGGCACTCTCCCCCAGTGTCCCCGCCGTTCCGTCGCGCGACGGGCGCACCGACACGGCCGTCGTTTCGTGGAAACAGACGGTGACGCCGTCGGGCAGTTTTGCCGTCAGCTCGTCGAGCGTGCAGCGCAGGTAGCGGCCGTACAGCGCCCGGCTGGGGAAGTCCCGCGTTCCCAAGGCAGCCAGTTCGGACCGCTCGTCCAGCGTCAGGGCCGGCATCGGCTCACGCTGCTGCCGGGCCCGCCAGCGGTCGAACGTGGTGCCCGCGACGGGCGGCGCCAGCCGGGGGTCTTCAGGGATGACGGTGGGATAAAAGGACTGGGTGTTCATAAGGTACAGCCGGGACTGGCCTGGCTGCCACACGTGCCCCGGACCCGCCGGATAGGGGTCGATGACGTCGATATGGAGGGATGCGGGGCCGGAGTGGGCAGCGGCGTACGCGGCGGCGTGTGCGAGCAAACGCTCCAGCACACTCGTTCCCCGCGGTCCGGCGCCGATGATGGCGGCCCGGATGCTCTTCGATTTACCCAAGCATCCAGAGTATCGGCATGAGCCCAAGGCACTTGACTTGCTTGCGGCGCAAAAATGTTGTTTGGATGGGGCGCATGACCACCACTGCAGCTGATCAAGCGCCCGGTTCATCGCCCGCCCCCGAACCCACTGATGAGAACGTCTGGCTGGAGGAGATCTACGGCGAGGCACCGCTTGCCTGGGTCCGGGAGCAGAACGCCCGCACCGAGGACCTTTTGGAGGACGCCGATTACGTGGGCCTGGAAGGGAGCATCCTGGAGGTGCTGGACTCCACGGACCGGATCGCCATGGTGGGCAAGCGCGGCGAGCGGTACTACAACTTCTGGAAGGACCAGGCGAACCCGAAGGGGCTGTGGCGCCGCACCACCTGGGAAAGCTACCTGACGGACTCCCCTGACTGGGATGTCCTGCTGGACGTGGATGCCCTCGCCGCCGCCGAAGGTGAGGAGTGGGTCTTCCACGGCGCCACGTTCCTGCGCCCCGCCGCGGGAGAGCCGTACCGCCTCGCGCTGCTGGCCCTCTCCCCCGACGGCGGCGACGCCAACCGCTACCGCGAGTTCGACGTCGGGACCCGCACCTTTGTTGACCCGGCCGACGGCGGCTTCGACCTGCCGACGGCGAAGGGGAACGTCTCGTGGCTGGACGCGGACACGCTGCTGGTCGCCTCCACGGCCGGGGACCTGCCGCGGACCGCCTCCTCGTACGCCCGGACGGCTGTCACCCTGCGGCGTGGCGAGGCCCTCTCCGCGGCTGCCCGGCTTTTTGAGGTGCCGGAGGACCACATGATGGCCGTGGTGGCGCACGATTCCACTCCCGGTTTTGAGCGCACGTTCGCCGTGGACTACATCGATTTCTACAACCGCAGCACGTTCATCCGCTGGGACGACGCCTGGCTCGAGATCGACGCGCCGACAGACGTGAACCTCAGCGCGCACCGCGAATGGCTCCTGTTCCGGCCGCAGCAGGACTGGTCCGTTGAGGGCAACACGTACCCCGCCGGGTCCTTGTTGGCCGCGAAATTCGAGGACTACCTTGCCGGGGCGCGGGATCTCTTGGTGCTGTTTACGCCGGATGCGCACACTTCGCTGCAGTCGTGGAGCTGGACGCGGAATTTCCTGCTGCTGAACCTGTTGCGGGACGTCTCGTCCGAGATCCGCGTGCTGGATCCCTCTGTTCCCGGCATTGCGGCCGACGGGCGTACGGCCAACGGGGGCGCGGCCGACGGCGGCGCCTGGGCTTCGTCGCTGCTGGATGCCTGCCCGCCGCTGCACGACGTCAACGCCTACGCGGTGGACGACGAAGATGAGGGACCGGCCGGCGGCGGTGCGGGCGACGACTTCTGGCTGGTCGCCACCGGATTCACCACCCCCAGCACGCTGATGCGCGGAAGCCTCACGCGGGATCCTGCCGGGACCGCTGGCTCCGGCGGGGACGTTGCCGGGACGGCTGGCGTGGTGAGCAGCCATGCGGCAGTCAAGGCGTCGCCGTCGTTCTTTAATGACGACCAGTACGAGGTGCAGCAGCACTTCGCCGTCTCCGCAGACGGCACCCGCGTCCCCTACTTCCAGGTGGCCTCGCGGGACCTTGTCCTGGACGGGCAGAACCCCACGCAGCTCTCAGGCTACGGCGGCTTCGAAGTCTCCCGGACCCCTGCGTACAGCGGAACCGTCGGCAGGGCTTGGCTGGAACGCAGGACCGCCACCTCCGGCGGGCCCGGCGAGGCCGCGCACTCCCGCGGCGGTGTCTACGTGGTGGCCAACATCCGGGGCGGCGGCGAATACGGGCCGTCCTGGCACCGGGCCGCGCTCAAGGAAAACCGGCACCGCGCCTTCGAGGACTTTGCCGCCGTGGCGCAGCACCTCGTCCACCGTGGCGTCACCTCCCGGGAACGGCTTGGCTGCGTCGGCGGTTCCAACGGCGGACTGCTGGTGGGCAACATGCTCACCACCTACCCGGAACTTTTCGGGGCTATCTCCTGCGGCGTTCCGCTGCTCGACATGAGGCGCTACACCAAGCTCTCCGCCGGGCACTCCTGGATCGCAGAATACGGCGACCCGGACGTGGCGGCGGAATGGGAGTACATCAAGACCTTCTCCCCGTACCACCTGCTCAAGGACGGCGTGGAGTACCCCGAAACATTCATCTGGACGGCCACGTCGGATGACAGGGTGGGACCGGTCCAGGCCCGCAAAATGGCCGCCCGGATGCAGGCGATGGGCATCCCGAATGTCTGGTTCCACGAAGCGCTGGAAGGCGGGCACGCCGGAGCTTCGGACAACCGGCAGGCCGCCGCGCTACAGGCCCGCAGCCAGCACTTCCTATGGCGGACGCTGGCAGGCGGTTGAGCGTAGGGCACTGTTCCTGGGCCCGGCGCGAAGCATACCGTGGGGCAGGGCGCCGGGGCTGAGCTAGGCGTTCAGTGGCCGTTTTGCACTGCGTGCCCCGTTCTGCGTATCCTTGGTGGGCTAGTAATAGCCATTGGAGACGTGCCAGAGCGGCCGAATGGGCTTCACTGCTAATGAAGTGTGGGGCACAACTCCACCGGGGGTTCAAATCCCCCCGTCTCCGCGTTTGGCCCCGGTCCTGGACCGGGGCCTTTTGCGTTCCCATGGGAAGTGCTTTGATGCCACCAAACCCGAACTAGGTAGCAGTAACTGTCGTCATGAGCGCTCATAACGACAGTTACTGCTACCTACATGGGCGGGAGCCGGGCGTGTGGCGCGGGCGGAAGCCGGCCGGTGTGGGGTGGGCTGGGCTGGCGGTCCGGGGTGCGGACGCACAAGGCTCCACGAGTGCAGGCGGTGGCAGGATGGTGGAATGGCAGTAAGCAATTCCCGGGGCGAGGAAACCAGCACAAGCCAGGCGTGGAATCCCCGCCTGGCGCTACTGGTGGCTGCCACATTCTTTATGGAGTTCCTGGACGGCACCATCCTCACCACGGCCATCCCCAACATCGCCAGCGACTTTGGTGTTCCGGCCGCCGACGTAAACATCACCATGACGGCCTACCTCATGACCGTGGCCATGGGAATCCCGCTCAGCGGCTGGCTTGCCGAACGCGTGGGGGCCTGCAAGGTATTCTGCTTCGCGATTGCCCTCTTCACACTCGCCTCATTGGCCTGCGCCGTCAGCCCCGACCTGACCGTGCTGACGCTGAGCCGGATCCTGCAGGGCGCCGGCGGGGCCATGATGGTTCCGGTCGGCACACTCCTGGTCCTGCGCGGCACACCCAAATCGGAGCTCCTGCGCGCCACGGCCTTCCTGGTGTGGCCCGCGCTGCTGGCGCCCGTACTGGCACCGCTGGTGGGCGGCGCCTTGACCACCTACCTGTCGTGGCACTGGATCTTCCTCATCAACCTGCCGTTGGGCGCAGCCGCCTTCATCGCGGCACTCAGTCTGGTACCAGCCGGCGCCGGAGACAGCGCCCGCCAGCTCGACTGGCTGGGCCTGCTCCTCACCACCACCGGCGTAGGTGCCCTGGTGGTTGGCCTGGAACTGGCCACCGCCCACCCCGACGGGCCATGGGCAGCTATCGGCGCGGTTGCAGGGGTATGCGCCCTCGCGGCCGCCGTGCTGTGGATGAGGCGGGCCAAGAACCCTCTGTTCGATCTCAGTGTTTTTTCCACCCGCACCTTCCGGGCCATGGCCACCGGCGGGTTCGTCTACCGCTTGACCATCAGTTCGGTGCCGTTCCTCCTGCCCCTGATGTTCCAGACCGGTTTCGGCTGGTCACCGCTGCACGCCGGAATTATGGTGGCGGCCGTGTTCATCGGCAACATCGGCATCAAACCGGCCACCACGCCGCTGATCCGACGTTTCGGTTTCCGGGCCATGCTGGTCTTCGGCTCCCTGGCATCGGCTGTGACCTTCGCACTGTGCGCCCTGCTCACGCCGGACACGCCACAGGCCCTGATATTCGCCCTGCTGGTGTGCAGCGGGGCCTTCCGCTCCATTGGCTTCTCCGCCTACGCGTCGGTGCAGTACGCGGACATTGCACCCTCCCAGCTGACCTCGGCCAACTCCGTGTCGGCGACCCTGGTGCAGCTCGCCGCGGGCGCCGGCATCGCCGTTGGCGCCCTGCTGATCCGGGTTTTCGACGGCGTGGCGGCCTTCCCAGCAGATCACGCTGGCCCCTTCCGCGGAGCCTTCCTCACCATGGCCGTCCTGATGCTCTTCAGTACGGCGGACAGCCTGTCACTGCACCGGCAGGCCGGCGCGGAGGTCAGCCGGCCTGGGCAAGCACGAGCGGAAGAACAGCCCCCGCCCCCGCCTGGCGCAGGGCGCGTCCAGCCACGGTAACGGTCCAACGGCTGTCCACGAGGTCGTCGATCAGCATCACGCCCTGCCCGCCAAGTGTTGCCATGGCGGCCTCCAACTCCGGGCCCACCATGACGCGGTCCCAAACACCGGCCAACCGGTACGCGCTGTTGCCGCCACGGCTTCCAGTGGGTCCGCCGTGGCCCAGGTCCAGCTCGCCGAGGTAAGGGATCCTGCCGATTTCCGAAATTCCCTGGGCAAGGGAGCGGACGAGTTCAGGCTTGCTCCGGGAAGGCATGCTGACGATCGCGGCCGGCCGTCCTGCACCGCTCCAGCCCGGGTTCCGGCCGTCACCGGTAGCCCATTCCCGCAGGACCTGGACACAGGCCTGGAGCATGGCAGGATCCACCGGACGGTCTGCGGCGCCGGCCGCAAAGAGTTCCCGCAGCGCCCCGCCCCAGCCGAGATCGGTAAGCCTGGCCAGCACGCGGCCGTCCGCCAGTCCTTCGTCAGGCTTGATCTTGCCCTTGACCGGAACGCCCAGGCGGTCCATGCCGCTGGGCCACTGCAGTCGTGCCTCCAGGACACCGCCGGCGCGGGTGAGGGTCTGACCCGCCGCTGCCGTGGCGTCCTCGGCGATGTCGGCCCGGAACCAGCGGCCCGCGCAGTTATCGCACTTCCCGCAGGCATGCGCCGTCTCGTCATCGAGGACCGAGGTGATGTATTCCATCCGGCACCCTGCGGTGTCCTGGTAGATCACCATGGAGTCCTGCTCGTCCACCCTGGCCTCGGCGATCCGGCGGTAACGCTCGGCATCGTAGATCCAGGGCTGGCCGGTGGAACGCCACCCGCCGCCAACACGTTCCACGGCGCCATCCACGGCCAGGACCTTCAACAGCAGCTCCAGCGGGGTGCGGCGGAGATCCACCCGGGCCTCCAACGCCACCGTTGACACGGCAGTTCCGGCTTCAGCCAACGCTGTCAGCACCGCTGTGGCTTTCTCCTCGGACGGCATGGAGGCGGTGGCGAAGTACTGCCAGATATCCCGGTCTTCAGAACCCGGCAGCAACAGCACATCTGCGTTCGCCGCGCCACGGCCCGCGCGGCCCACCTGCTGGTAGTACGCCACCGGGGAGGACGGTGCCCCGAGGTGGACGACGAAGCCAAGGTCCGGTTTGTCGAAGCCCATGCCGAGCGCCGAGGTGGCCACCAGAGCCTTGACCTGGTTGTCCTTGAGCATCTGCTCTGCGCGCTCCCGGTCCGCGGGATCGGTTCTGCCGGTGTAGGCCTGAACTGTGTGCCCGGCTTCGGCGAGAAGCCGGGCGGTGTCCTCCGCGGCGGAGACTGTAAGCGTGTAGATGATGCCGCTGCCGGGCAGATCGGCAAGGTGCGTCAGGAGCCAGCCCAGCCGTTCGCGGGAATTCGGGAGGGTCAGAACACCCAGGCGCAGGGAATCCCGGCCAAGGGTTCCGCGGATGGTGAGGACGCCGGCGCCCAGCTGTTCCTCGATGTCGTGGACCACGCGCGAGTTGGCTGTAGCGGTGGTGGCCAGGACAGGCACGGACTCCGGCAGCTGGGTGATCAGGTCAGCGATCCGGCGGTAGTCCGGCCGGAAGTCGTGGCCCCAGTCCGAAATACAGTGTGCCTCGTCAATCACCAGCAGGCCTGTCCGCCGGATGAGCTCCGGCAGCTGGTTCTCGCGGAAGGACGGGTTGGTGAGCCGTTCCGGCGAAACCAGCAGCACGTCGACTTCATCGGCAGCGAGCTGTTCCCGGACGGTGTCCCAGTCCAGCTGGTTCGCCGAGTTGATGGCCACGGCACGCACTCCGGCGCGGGCGGCGGCAGCCACCTGGTCCCGCATCAGGGCGAGCAGCGGCGAAACGATCAGGGTGGGTCCGGCGCCGCGGCGCCGGAGCAGCAGGGACGCCACAAAGTACACGGCCGATTTTCCCCAACCGGTGCGCTGGACCACCAAAGCCCGCCGGCCGCCGTCGACCAGTGCTTCAATCGCCTCAAACTGTCCGTCATGGAAATCCGCCGCCGGATGCCCCACGAGTTCGCGGAGAACCTCCAGTGCCTGGCTTTTTGTGTCGGACGGCAACTCAGGGGAAACGGAAAGAAGGGCGGCGTTCTGGGTATCGACCATTGATTCAGTATCCCAGCCCCCACCCACACCCAAAAAGCCGGGACTGCCGTATGTGGACAACCATGAACGTCCGCGGCTCCACGTAAGATAAAACCCGTGACTAGCGAACAGACAAAGACTTTTGACCTCTCGGCATCCTTCAAGGCCTACGACGTCCGGGGCATCGTGGGTGAATCCATCACCGCTGAAATCGTCGAAGCCGTGGGCGCCGCGTTCGTTGACGTCCTGGAACTGGAGGGCCAGACGATCCTGGTAGGCGGCGACATGCGTCCCTCCTCCCCCGAGTTTGCCAAGGCTTTCGCTGACGGCGCAGCCACCCGCGGCGCCGACGTGAAGCTCCTTGACCTGATCTCCACCGATGAGCTCTACTTCGCCTGTGGCTCCCTCAACGCCGCCGGCGCCACGTTCACCGCCAGCCACAACCCTGCCGAATACAACGGCATCAAGATGTCGAAGGCCGGCGCGCAGCCCATCTCCTCCGAATCTGGCCTCAAAGAGATCCAGGCCCTGGCCGAGAAATACCTCAACGAAGGCTCCATCCCGGCAGCCCCCAAGCGCGGCCTGATCGGCGTCCACGACGTCCTGAAGGACTACTCCGAGTACCTCCGCCAGCTGGTGGACCTCTCCGGTTCCCGGCCGCTCAAGGTGGTTGTGGACGCAGGCAACGGCATGGCCGGCCTCACCACCCCGGCGGTGCTGGGCGACGCCCTGCTGCCCAAGCTGCCCTTCGAGATCATTCCCCTGTACTTCGAACTGGACGGTTCCTTCCCGAACCACCCGGCCAACCCCCTCGAGCCGGAGAACCTCCGCGACCTGCAGGCCGCCGTCGTTCAGCACGGTGCGGACATCGGCGTGGCATTCGACGGCGACGCCGACCGCTGCTTCGTCATCGACGAAAAGGGCGAGCCCGTCTCGCCGTCGGCCATCACCGGTATGGTGGCACGCCGCGAAATCGCCCGCGCCCAGGCGCAGGGCGAGGCCACGCCCACCGTCATCCACAATCTGCTCACCTCCCGTGCGGTGCCGGAACTGGTAGAGCACGACGGCGGCCGCGCCGTCCGCACGCGTGTGGGCCACTCGTTCATCAAGGCAGTCATGGCTGAGGAAGGTGCTGTGTTCGGCGGCGAGCACTCTGCCCACTTCTACTTCCGCGACTTCTGGAATGCAGACACCGGGATGCTCGCGGCGATGCACGTGCTTGCAGCCCTCGGCGAGCAGGACGGTCCGCTGTCCGAGCTCGGCCGCGAGTACGAGCCCTATGTCTCTTCCGGCGAGATCAACTCGGAAATCGAGGACAAGGCGGGAGCCGTGGAGCGCGTCAGCGCAGACTTTGCCGCCGAGGACATCACCGTGGACACCATGGACGGCAGCACCTTCACGGCAAATGACGGCAGCTTCTGGTTCAACCTGCGCCCGTCCAACACGGAGCCCTTCCTCCGCCTGAACGTGGAAGCAACGGACCGGACCCTGATGGAAAGCGTCCGCGACCGCGTGCTGTCCAATGTCCGGCGCTAAGCCGGAAGTGGCCCACGAAGCCACGGACGGCCCGGCTGCGGTGGCTTCGTGGCGGGATTCCGTTCCGGAGGCCTCGGCCACGGACCTGGAGAACCTGCTGGGCACAGGCGTCGGCGCAGCCCAGGAACAGCTCGAGCGAAACGGCGGCTTCCTGCCGTTCGCACTGGTGGTGGAGAATGACGGCGAGGTCCGGCTGGTGGCTGTCACGCCGGCTGATGCCCAGGACGGCTCTGACGGTGACTTCGACGCCGACACGATGATCAGCGACCTCACCGAACTGCTCCGTCAGAACCGTGCTGATTTCCGGGCGGCCGCAATTGTCTGCGACATCCTCCTGGTCGAGGAAGAAACAGATGCCATCCATGTAGCTGCTGAACACCGCGACGGATCCGTTTTCGCCGCGGTCCTCCCCTACGCCGCCAACACCGGGACCCACGAATGGGAGTTTGGCCAGCTCGCCGCTGACACCAGCGAACCCACGGTCTGGGTGGACTAGACCGCACCCCGGTTGCCATGAAAATCAACGCCTTTGCAGACGTCAGCCTCCGGGCGCTGATGGTTCTGGCCGCCGCGCCCGGGGCCACCCTCCTGACCACGCAGAACATCGCCGATGCCGTGGGCACGCCGTACAACCACGTCAGCAAGGCGATGGCCAGGCTGCGCAGCCTGGGCCTGATCGAGGTAGAGCGCGGCAGGTCGGGCGGATCCCGGCTCAGCTCCGTTGGCCGCCGGGCAACGGTGGGCCAGGTCCTGCGGGACCTGGACACCCGGACGGACGCCGCCGACTGCATCGCGCCGGGCCGCGAATGCCCGCTGATCCATGAATGCAGGCTTCGCGCCGCGCTGGCCCGCGCCCGTGAAGCGTTTTACCGGGAACTTGATGGAGTGGTTGTGGCCGAACTTCCCGGCTCGCGGCAGATGGCACCCGTCTTCCAGCTGATCGGCCTGCGCCCCGGCCTATAGCCCGCGCCGCGCCCGCATCTCCACCGATTTGATCTCAACTTCTACGGGGTGTAGAACTTGAAGTACGAATATACGCATTTCAAATGTAAGTATTCACATTGACCGGACGAAAGCCCGGTCCCCTATCGCAGGAGTACATATGCTCTCGGACAAATCCCGCCCCGTCATTGAGGCCACACTGCCGCTCGTCGGTTCCCGGATCGGCGCCATCACTCCCAAGTTCTACGCACGGCTGTTCGCGGCCCACCCGGAACTGTTGGATGGCCTGTTCAGCCGCTCCAACCAGCGCTCGGGCAACCAGCAGCAGGCGTTGGCCGGAAGCATCGCCGCTTTCGCCACGCACCTGGTCAACAACCCGGGCACCCTCCCCGAAACCGTGCTTTCCCGCATCGCCCACCGGCACGCGTCGCTCGGCATCACCGAGCCCCAGTACCAGGTGGTCTACGAACACCTCTTCGCGGCCATCGCGGAGGACCTGGCCGAGGTCATCACCCCGGAGATCGCCGAGGCCTGGACCGAAGTCTATTGGCTGATGGCCGACGCCCTGATCAAGCTTGAAAAGGGCCTCTACGCAGCACAGGCCAACAGCAAGATGTGGACCCCGTGGAAGGTCGCCGCCAAGATCCCTGCCGGCATCGGCTCCATGACCTTCACCCTCGAACCCGCTGACGATACCCCCGTCACGGCTGCCCTGCCGGGTCAGTACGTCAGCGTCAAGGTCCAGCTGCCGGACGGCCTGCGCCAGGTCCGGCAGTACTCACTTTCGGGCGATGCAGGCACCAGCCGCAGCTTCACCACCAAGCTCGACGACGGCGGCGAGGTCTCCCCCGTGCTGCACAACGCCGTCGAGGTTGGCGACATCCTGGAGATCTCCAACCCGTACGGCGAGATCACCCTCAAGGACGGCGACGGTCCGGTGGTCCTGGCTTCGGCCGGCATCGGCTGCACGCCGACGGCGTCGATCCTGCGCTCCCTCGCCGAGTCGGGCTCCGACCGGCAGGTGCTGGTGCTGCACGCGGAAAGCACCCTGAACAGCTGGGCGCTGCGCGGTCAGATGACGGACGACGTCGAACGCCTGGCGGGTGCCGACCTCCAGCTGTGGCTCGAAGAGCCACACGACGGGGCCAACGAGGGTTTCATGTCCCTGCGCGAAGTGGACCTGCCGGCCAACGCGTCGCTGTACCTTTGCGGACCGCTGCCGTTTATGAAGCACATCCGCAACGAGGCCATCAACGCCGGCATCCCGGCCACTCGCATCCACTACGAGGTCTTCGGGCCGGACATCTGGCTGGCCAGCTGAATCAATTGGTGGGCCCACGCCTGGGCCCACGCTACCGAGGGGCCCCAATCGAGCTTGCGAGATTGGGGAGGTAGCGGGGAGGGTTCCCTGGCCGAGCTTGCGAGGCTAGGGGCCGGTGGGGACGACGGCGGCCCCGCACCTTTCTTGCAAAGGTGCGGGGCCGCCGTCGTACTTTCTGGAACGTTTAGCCCAGGCGGGCCTTCAGGCCGGCAAGCTCGGACTGCAGCGCCTCGGGGAGGGAATCGCCGAAGTTGGCGTACCATTCCTCGATGGACGCGAGCTCGGCGGCCCATTCGGCCGGGTCAACGCGGACAGCTTCCTCGACCTGGGCGGGCGTCATGTCCAGGCCCTTGAGGTCGATGGATTCGCCGGTGGGAACAAAGCCGATCGGCGTCTCGACGGCGTCCGCCTTGCCTTCCAGGCGCTCGATGGCCCACTTGAGGACACGGGCGTTGTCGCCGAAGCCAGGCCAGGCAAAGCCACCCTCGGCCGTGCGGCGGAACCAGTTGACCAGGAAGATCTTGGGCAGGCGCTCCGGGTTGCCCTTGGCGGACAGGTTCACCCAGTGGTTGAGGTAGTCGCCAGCGTCGTAGCCCATGAACGGCAGCATGGCCATAGGATCGCGGCGAACCACGCCCACCGCCCCGGCTGCCGCGGCAGTGGTCTCGGAGGACAGTGTGGAACCCATGAAGATGCCGTTTGACCAGCTGCGGGCCTCGGTCACCAGGGGGATGGTGGTCTTGCGCCGGCCGCCGAACAGGATGGCGGAAAGCTCCACGCCGTCGGGGTTGTTGTACTCCTCGGCCAGCATGTCGATCTGGTCGATCGGCGTGCAGAAGCGCGAGTTCGGGTGGGCTGCGGGCTTGTCCGAATCCGAGGTCCAGGAGTTGCCCTGCCAATCGGTCAGGTGAGCAGGCACGTCCTCAGTCATGCCCTCCCACCACACGCCGCCGTCGTCGGTCAGTGCAACGTTGGTGAAGATGCTGTTGCCCTTGGCGATGGCGCGCATCGCGTTGGGGTTGGTGCCCCAGCCGGTGCCCGGAGCCACGCCGAAGAGGCCCGCCTCGGGGTTGACGGCGCGGAGCTCGCCTTCCTTGCCGAAACGCATCCAGGTGATGTCGTCACCGAGCGTCTCCACCTTCCAGCCTTCGATGGTGGGATCGAGCAGCGCGAGGTTGGTCTTGCCGCAGGCGGAGGGGAAGGCAGCCGAGACGTAGTACGTCTTCTGCTCGGGCGAGGTCAGCTTCAGGATGAGCATGTGCTCGGCCAGCCAGCCCTCGTCGCGGGCCATGACGGAAGCGATGCGCAGGGCGTAGCACTTCTTGCCCAGGAGCGCGTTTCCGCCGTAGCCGGAGCCGAAGGACCAGATGGAGCGCTCCTCGGGGAAGTGCACGATCCACTTGTCCGTGTTGCACGGCCAAGGCACGTCCGCCTGGCCTGCTTCGAGCGGCGCACCCAGGGAGTGCAGGGCCGGCACGAAGAATGCGTTGGTCTCGGTGATGCGGTTCAGCACGTCGGTGCCGATGCGGGCCATGATGCGCATCGAGGCAACAACGTAGGCACTGTCGGTGATCTCCACGCCGAACTTGGGATCTTCGGCATCCAGATGGCCCATGACGAACGGGATGACGTACATGGTGCGCCCGCGCATGGAGCCGGCAAACAGCCCACGCAGCTTTTCCTTCATCTCGACCGGGGCCATCCAGTTATTGGTGAAGCCGGCGTCGTGCTCCTTCTCGGAGCAGATGAAGGTCTGCTCTTCCACACGGGCTACGTCCGCGGGATCAGAGAATGCAGCGAAAGAGTTGGGGAAGAGCTCCTGGTTCAGGCGCGTCAGCGTTCCTGCCGCGACGAGTTCATCGGTAAGACGCGTGTTTTCCACTTCGGTACCGTCAACCCAGTGGATCCGGTCCGGCTGCGTGAGTCCAGCAACCTCTTCGACCCATGCCAGCAGGCCAGCATGCGTGGTGGGTGCTTTCTCAAGCAGCGGCAGTCGTGCGAGATCGCCCATTGCGGTTCCCTTCCTCGGGGTCATCGGTGTGGACTAAATGCTATTGGCCGCCCAAGGGCGTCATGGGAGGTCAGCGGTGCACGTTCGTGATCGTTGGAGCCGAAAACCGCGCAAATTCAAGGAAAACCGCGCACAAACGGTTGCATTTAAGTGACGAAGGTCACCTAGACCGGTCTAGTCAGCTAGATTACATGCCTCTCGATTTGGTACTCCGGGCCACCCTCGCGTAAAGTAATTCGAGGTTCGGGGAGCAAGAAACTCTGCGAAACACAAAATGCGCCCATAGCTCAGCTGGATAGAGCGTCTGTCTACGGAACAGAAGGCCGGGGGTTCGAATCCCTCTGGGCGCACAGAGAAAGGCCCGTATCGGTTCGCCGGTACGGGCCTTTTGTCGTTAAGTTACGCAGTTCTGCAGTCACCTGATTGACGACGACGGCGCTCCCCGCCTCCCACGAGGCGGGCGTAGGCTGGACGAATGACGCCTGAAACGCTGCAACGTGAATTCGATGTCATTGTGATCGGCGCTGGTGCCGTGGGGGAAAACGTCGCCGACCGGGTGGTCCAGGGCGGCCTGACGGCTGTCCTTGTTGAAGCCGAACTGGTGGGCGGCGAATGCTCATATTGGGCCTGCATGCCATCCAAAGCCCTGCTCCGCCCCGGCACAGCCCTGCACGGCGCACAGACGGTACCCGGCGCAGCGGAAGCCGTCACGCTGACACTGGATGCAGCGGCAGTCCTGAAGCGCCGGGACTATTTCACCGCAAACTGGCAGGACGACAGCCAGGTGAAGTGGTTGGAAAATACCGGGATTGAGCTGATCCGTGGCCACGGCTGGATCACCGAGCCGCGCACCGTTGAAGTAGCCGGGCTGGACGGCAACACTTACCAACTCAAGGCGCGTCACGCCGTCGTACTCGCCACCGGCTCCACACCCACCACACCTCCCATCGACGGGTTGGCGGATCTGCAGGTCTGGGGCACACGCGAAGCCACCTCGGCCCACGAGGTGCCGGAGCGCCTGGCTGTAATCGGCGGGGGTGTCGCGGGCAGCGAACTGGCGCAGGCATTCGCACGCCTGGGCTCGGACGTGACGCTGGTGGCCAGGAGCGGCCTGCTGGGCACGTTCCCCGCAGAGGCCAGCAAGCTTGTGGTCGCGGGGCTGCGCGCGGACGGCGTGGCGGTCCGCCTCAACACGTCCACCGAAAGTGTCAGGGAAAACGACGACGGCACGTTCACCCTCACACTTCAGGACCCGACGGCGGACGGCCGCACCACCGTCATTGCGGACAAGGTCCTCGTTTCAACAGGCCGGCATCCCGCCCTCGAAGGCCTCGGTCTGGAAAGGCTGGGTTTCGAGGCGCAGGACGGGCAGCCGCTGAAGCTCACCACCGACTCCACTGGACTAGTCCAGGGCCTCCCGGACGTCCCGGGCACGGCGGGTACCCCGAGCGAGAAGGGTGAGGAAGGCGAGAATCCCTGGCTTTACGCTGTTGGCGACGCCGCAGGAAGAAACTTCTTCACGCACCAGGGCAAATACGAGGCCAGGGCCACCGGCGACGCGATCGCGTCCCGAGCCAAGGGCGAGCTCAGCGGCGTCCCCGCGGCCTGGAGCCGGTACGCCCAGACCGCCAACCAGCATGCTGTCCCGAACGTGGTGTTCACCGATCCCGAACTGGCGGCCGTTGGGCGCTCGGTGGAGCAGGCAAAGCGGGACGGCTACAACGTGTCGTCCGTGGAGCTGCCCATCCAAGTGTCGGGTTCGTCCCTGCATTCGGAACACTACGAAGGCTGGGCGCAACTGGTGGTCGACGAGGACCGGCGGGTCCTGCTCGGCGCCACCTTCGCGGGCCCGGACGTGGGCGAACTGCTGCACGCGGCCACCATCGCAGTGGTGGGCGAGGTCCCGCTGGAGCGGCTGTGGCATGCGGTGCCATCGTTTCCCACGGTCAGCGAGGTGTGGCTGCGGCTCCTGGAGAAGTACGGCTTGTAGGAGGGGCCCAAGTGCCTGCGAGGCGCTGGTCTATTCCACCCGCGTCTACTCCACCCGCGCCTTCTCCTCCCGCACTATTTGAACTGACCAGTCAGTTCAGTTAGGCTGGAGGTGGACATACACCGTCGAAAGGCCATTTTTGCTCTCCGTACAGCAGCTCCTTGTGAAGGGCCGGCGCGACGATTTGCTTCCGCCCACCTCTCTGCGGGTCGGCCGGGGTGAGCTCCTCCTCGTCACCGCCGAACGCCAGGACCAGCGGACAGCCCTTGCCCTGACCATCAGCGGGCGTATGAAACCCACTGGCGGCCGGATGTCCTGGGACGCCAACGAACGCACCAAATTCCTCCGCCTCGCGAGCGCCCTGGTGGATTCCCCCAACGTGAATGAGCCCGAGCAGCACCTCAGTGTCCGGGACCTTGTCACCGAGGACCTCGCCCTGATCCCCCGCCGCTACCGGGGCGCGCTGCTGAGCAAGCCCTGGCTCAAAGTCAACAGTTTCGAGGACATCGCGGGCCTGTGGACGGAGCAGCTGGCGCCGGATCGGCGCATTGAACTGCTGACGGCCCTGGCCCTCGCCAACCCGCACACGGACCTTTTGGTGGTGGACTCCCCCGACAGGCACGGTGCCCACGCTGCGGACTGGCTCCCGCGGCTTGAGGAGCTGGCGTACGACGCCGGCCGGCCGCTCGCCGTCGTCGTCACCGTTGCTGCCCTCCCGGCAGGGTGGACCGGACCGGCCACAGTGATCGGCAACGCCGTCCCGGACGTGGACGAAGCGCCCGGTGCGGCGCCGATCACAGACGAAGAAACCGAATCCCTCTTACTCGAAACCGAGGATGCCAAGTGACCGTGCTGCGGCTGGCCCGTTCCGAACTCAAGCGGATGACCGGTGGGTTGCTGCCGAAGCTGACCATCCTGGCCCTGATCATGGTGCCGCTCCTGTACGGGGCCGTGTATCTGTACGCCAACTGGAATCCCTATGGGAATCTGAACCAGATCGAGGCCGCCCTGGTGGTTGAAGACGCCGGCGCCACGTCCAGCGACGGGACCGAGCTCCAGGCGGGCAAGAAGGTGGCGGACGGTCTGGTGGAGGGGAACGTCTTCAACTGGCAGGCGGTCCCCTCGGCGGCCGAGGCCGACGCAGGGGTCAGCAGCGGCAAGTACGCGTTTGCACTGAAAATCCCGGCAGAATTCTCCACGAACCTCGTCTCACCCGGCAGCTTCGATTCGGCCAGCCAGGCGATGCTGAATGTCACCACCAACGATGCCAACAACTACCTGCTGAGCACCATCGTGGACAAGCTGACCACCGCGGTGCACACAACGGTGGCCAAGGAAGTGGGCGAAGAGACGGCGAACCAGCTGCTCACCGGGTTCGGCACCATCCACGCCCAGATGCTCAAGGCCGCAGACGGCGCCGGGCAGTTGGCGGACGGCGTGGCCACCCTCCGCGACGGGACGGTCACCCTGCATACGGGCACCAGCGAGCTCAGCGCGGGAGCCGGCGAGCTGTACAACGGGCAGCTGAAACTGCGTGACGGAGCCAATCAGCTGACCGACGGCGCCGGGCAGCTCAGCGGCGGGCTCTCCGTCCTGAAGGACAAGACCGCCACCCTGCCCACGGACACCCGGACCCTGGCCAGCGGCGCGGCACAGGTGGCCGCGGGGAACGCGCAGCTGAACACCAAGGTCCAGGACGTAGTCACCCAACTCGATGCCGCGGACCAGGGACTCCGGACGCGCGTGATCGAATCGAATGCCCGCCTGGTCGCCTCCGAAGTGATCACCCAGGTGCAGGCAGACAAAATCCTGGCCGACTTCGATACGGTGGCAGCCTCCAGCCCCGTGGCCGCGGCGAAGACCCGGATCCAGACCGACGCCACCCAGATCCAGAAGCTCGCGGACGGCTCCGAAGCCGTGAGCGTCGGCGCAGCCCAGCTGGCCACGGCCACCCCCGCGCTGAAGGACGCCGTTGTTCAGGCTTCCGGTGGCGCCGACCAGCTCCACACCGGGGCGGCCACGCTGGCCACCGGAGAGCAGACTGCGCTCGACGGCGCCGGACGCCTCGCGGAAGGGGCGCAAACCCTCGACGCCGGTGCGGGGCAGCTGGAAGCCGGGGCCGGCACCGCCGCTGACGGCTCACGGACGCTGACCGACGAAATTTCCAAGGGCGCCGGGCAGGTGCCCAACCCGGACGATTCGCAGAAGAGCAGCCTCTCCGAGGTGATTGCCGATCCCGTTGCGGTCAGCAACGTCTCGCAGGCAAAGGCGGACTCCTACGGCGCGGGGCTGGCACCGTTCTTCCTGACGCTAGCCTTGTGGATCGGCATCTTTATGCTGGTCCAGGCGATGCGGCCCATCACCCAGCGGGCCCTGGCGTCGAACGCCCCGGCCTGGAAAATCGCCGTCGGCGGCTGGCTTCCGTTCCTGGCCGTTTCGGTGGTGCAGGCGAGCCTGCTGACCCTCGTGGTGAATCTGGCGCTGGGCCTCAACCCCGCGCATCCGGTGCTGATGTGGCTGTTTATGCTAGCCGCGGCCATGGCCTTCAGCGCCATCATCCAAGGCATCGTGGCGCTGCTGGGGTCACCGGGCAAGCTGGTGGTGCTGATCCTGCTGGTGCTCCAGCTGGTGTCCTCGGGCGGCACGTTCCCCTGGCAGACCACCCCGCAGCCGCTCCATGTTGTCCACGAAATCCTGCCCATGGGCTACGTGGTCACGGGCATGCGGCACCTCATCTACGGCGCGGACCTGTCCGGGATCGTGCCCACTGTCCTGGGGCTGCTCGGCTACACGTTGCTGGGCGCGGCGATGTCCACGTTTGCTGTCCGGAAGCACAAGTACTGGACCCTCAAAACGCTCAAACCGGAGATCACGGTATGAGCCCGCCCGCGCCGGGATCTGGGGTGCACGATCCTGGCGTGCACGGTCCTGGAGTGCCTGATCCCGTTGGGCACGATCCTGGGGTGCATGATCCGGCCGTGCATGATCCCGTGGGGCACGATCCCGCCATGCACGGTCCCGCCGAGAAGAAACTCCGCCCGGCCCGGACCAATGCCACCCGGCAGAAGCTCTTCGACGCGTCTATGGAGCTGATCGGCCAGCGTGGCGCAGCGGGTGTCACTGTGGACGAGATCGCCGCGGCGGCGGGCGTCTCCAAGGGCACTGTCTACTACAACTTCGGCAGCAAGTCGGACCTGATCGCGCAGCTGCTGCGGCACGGCGTGGACATCCTGAAGACACGCCTGCTTAGCGAGGCCGGGCAGCCCGGGGCTGATCCATTGGTGGCCATGGAGGCAATGATCGGCCAGGCCATGGATTTTATGGACGATTACCCGTCATTCGCCCGTTTGTGGGTGAGCGAAAACTGGCGGACTCCCAGCGAATGGCGGGACACTTTCGCGGTGCTCCGGTCTGAACTCCTGGCGGTCATCGGCGCGGCCATAGAGAACGTGGCTGCCGTCTATCCGGTGGACGAAACGGTCTCGCGGGGCAGCCTCGAAACGGCGATCTTTGGCGCCTGCTTTGTGGTGGGGCTTGACCGGCAGACCTACAACCCGGAACGCACCCGTGACCAAAGCGTTGCAGCAATCATGGCAATCATGCGCGGCTATGTCGTGAAGTAGCAGGGATGATTGGACACATGCGCCACATGGGTAACAGCGGGAAGTTCGCCGTGATCGCGGCCGTCGCCGCGTTGGGCATGCTGGTGCTCACCGCCATCACCCTGGAAGAGGCCGTGATGGTCACGTTCCTGGGCCTGGTTGCGCTGGCCTATGTTGCGGCCGTGGCGGAGGTCCTGGCTCGCGGGCGCCACTTTGTATTGGTGGCCACCGCTGTGGGATCCAGCCTCACCTTTGCCTTCTCCCTTGCCTTCGTCAGCACTTGGGAGCTGGCTTTCGCCGAGCAGTCGTCGATCTTCGGCACACCGCTCCCCACCGGGGATCCGGACAACTACTTCTACTGGGGTGGGGCCTCAGCGGTGGCCACGCTAGCGGTCCTGTTCCTTGGCGCAGTCTGGCCGGCGGGCAGGCGGTTGGGGACTGCCAAACGGAGGCCCTCGCCAGCCAAGCGGCGGCCCACTTCCGGCACTGGCCGCCCTGCTGCGCGGCGCCCGGCAACCGGAGCCACCGCGACCCGGGGCGCGGCACCCCGGGCTGCCGCCACCGGTCAGCGTGCGTCAGGCTCCCGCGCGCCCGCCCGGATGCCAGCCTCGGCAGCCAAGCGGCCGTCGTCGTCCGCCTCCCCGGTCCGCAAACCGGCACCCAAACCGGGCACCAAGACGGGCGGCAAACCGGCGCCCCGCCGCTGACCCAGCCGCAGAACCTGCCGGCCTCGGCCGGCGAGCACGGCAGTCGCCACCCCGCCCAGGAGGAGCAACCCGCCAGCCAGTTCCGCCGGCGTCGGTACCTCCCCCAACGCCAGCCAGGCCGCGCTCATGCCCACCACGGGAACCAGCAGCGTAAAGGGGACCACGGCCGACGACGGATAGCTGGCCAGGAGCCGGTTCCAGATCCCGTACCCCACCAGCGACGCGAAAATGGCCGTGTACAGCGCGCTCAGGATCGTGGCCGGCTGGAGGTCTGCCAGCGTGCCGAACACCGCATCCGGGCCGTCCACCAGCAGCGACAGTCCCGCGAGGGGCCCGGGCACCACTGCGCCGGACCAGACCACCAGCCCCAGCCCGGAGGCGGCCTTGGCCTTCCGCGCAACGACGTTACCGGCCGCCCAGGACAGCGCGGCTCCCAGGACGATGATGAGCGGGAGCACCGGTGCCACGGCACTGCGGCCGACGGCCACCACGGCCAGCCCCGCAACGCCGAGAACGACGCCGGCCAGTTGGCTCCGGCTGGGGCGCTCGCGCAGGAACCCGGCGGCCAGGAGGACGGTGAGCAGCACCTGCGCCTGGAGGACCAGGGAGGCGAGGCCTGCCGGCATGCCCAGTGCCATGGCCAGGTAGAGGAGGCCGAACTGGCCCGCGCTCATAAAGGCGCCGACGCCGATGATCGCCTTCCAGCTGACGTCGGGCTTCCTGATGAAGAAGATCCAGGGGAAGACCACCAGGAGGAAGCGCATGGCCACAAACAGCAGCGGGGGAACCTCACGGCCGTTCGCATGCAGGCCGAAGTCGATGGCCACGAAGTTCAGGCCCCAGAGGACGGCGACCAAGGCAGCAAGGAGGGAGTGTCGGAGATTCACGGTCCCACTCTTACAGACCGGCAGATGAAGCACCAGCGTTGAATTCTGCGTCGAATCATGTACGTTTGCTTCATGATTGAGATCGGCTCACTGCGGGCCCTGGCGGCGATTGAACAGCACGGTTCGGTCATAGCGGCGTCGGAGGTAATTGGCTTCAGTCCGTCGGCAGTCTCCCAGCAGATCAAGAAGCTGGAGAAACAGACCGGATTCCCCGTCCTGGAGCGCCGCGGCCGTGGCGTGCTGCTGACCGAGCGGGGGCTCACGCTGGCAGCGTACGGCCGGCGCATCCTATCGGAGCTCGAGGAACTGGAATCCACCCTGTTGGCGGATCCGGCCAAACCTACCGGGCACCTCAAGGTTGTTGCCTTTTCCACGGCCTGCAGGGGCCTCGTGGGGCCGCTGCTGGGACGGCTGGCCTCGTCCGGAGCGGACCTGGACCTCAGCGTGCTGGCCGAGGACCCGCGGGAAGCCGTGGCGCGGGTGGCCAACGGGGAGGCGGACCTGGGTGTGGTCCACAACTGGAACTCCGTCCCGCTGGTCATACCGGAGCACATGAAACTCGAGTGGTTGTGCGAGGACGTAGCGGACGTCCTGGTGCACCGCGACCATCTCCTGGCAGGACGCGGCCAGGTGGAACCGGCGGATCTGGTGGACGAGCGCTGGATCAGCACGCCGCACGGAGCCATCTGCAACGAGGCCCTACTGAGGATCTTCGCCGACCTTGGCCGGGTGCCGGACATTAGGGTCTACGATCCAGACTTCGCAACCCACATCGCACTGGTGGAGCAGGGAGCCGTGGTGGCGCTGGTCCCCCGCCTCGGCCGGCCCGCGCTGCCTGCGGACGTCGTCGGCCTGCCCCTGGTCAACCCCACGCAGGTCAGTCAGGTGGGCATCGTGTACCGCCGCACCATGGCGGCCAGCCCGGGCATCCAGCACGTCGCCGGACTGCTGCGGGAGGTCGCCGGGTCCCGTGGGGTCAGCGGATCCCGTGGGGTCAGTGGGCTCGCGGGACCTTGAACTTGGTCAGCCGGGCGTCCTGCCCATCCAGCTCGGCCCAGGATTTTTCCGTTTCCAGCACCGTGAGGGCGCTGGTGGGGTAGCGGGTGGCGGCGTCCATGTAGGCGTCGTGGTTTGAGTCGCGTGAGGCCAGGTGCATGGCGAGGTCCTGGACGCCAGGCATGTGCGAGATGAGCATCAGGGTGGTGACGGTGTCAGGCACGTGGTTGACCACGGCGAGCATCCGCAGCGCAGAGGCGGCGTAGAGTCCGTCCTCAAGTTTCGGCGTCGGGGCCTTATCCCCCAGTTCTGAGCACACCCAAGTGCAGGTCTGGCGGGTGCGGAGCGCACTGGAACACAGAATGAAGTCCGGAAGGATGCCGTGTTTGACCAGCCACTTGCCGGCCAGGGGCGCCTCGCGGTGTCCCCGTTCCTCCAGCGGCCGCTCATGATCCGCCACGCCGCCGGGCCAGTCGGACTTGGCGTGCCGCATGATCACCAGGCGTTTGATGTGGTGGTCGCTCATCCCCCAAGCCTAACGCCCACACAAGTAAGTCGCCCCGCCGCCGAACATTTAGCCGTGGAGGCCAACACCCGCGAGCCCTGACGCACAAAAGCGGCATTTCGCGTAGTGCCGCATCGCCGACTGAGGAACGAAGGAGGTGTCTAAGGCACGGCGAAATACCGCTTTCGTGCGTCGCTGAAGGACTAGATCGAGTATTCCGGAGCGGCCCAGACAATCACTTCGGGGTGCTCGTAGAAGCGGTAGCCCTGGCCGCGGACGGTACGGACGGTGTTGGCGAGGCGGCCCAGCTTGGAGCGGAGGCGGCGGATGTGGACGTCGATGGTGCGCTCGTTGGGGACTTCCTCGGCGTTGCGCCACAGGCCCTCAAGCAGTTCATCGCGGCCAACCGTGCGGGTGCCGTTTTCCACCAGGTAGTTCAGGAGTTCGAATTCCTTGAAGGTCAGGTTCAGGGATTCGCCGTCAAGGTGGACTTCGCGGCGGGCAAGATCGATCAGGACGCCGGACGGGCGCGGGTCCTGGGGCTGCTGCAGCCTGGCAGTCTCGGTGCGCTTCTGCGCGTTCACGGTGGGGTCACCAAAGGTGGAACGGACGACGTCGAGCGCGGAACCGGGGGTGCCGGCCGGCGCCACGGCCACGGCCGCGTAGCTTTCGGCACTGGTCACGAGTGACTGCGCGTAAGCGCGGATTTCCTGGGCAAGTTTGGCAATGGAGGTTCCGGCAGCCGCTGCGGTCTCCTCGTCGATGCCCATGTAAAGGACAAATCCGCGGGCCACGGTGTCACTTGCGACCGGGCGGACATTGTTGGGTCCCGCGATCACCGGAGTGGGCGCGGTCAGCGGCGCGGCTTCGGCAGGCTGGACGGCGCGGAGCTGGCCGTAGGAACTGGGGTTGTAGCCCTGGGGTGCGTAGCCGGGGGCAGGAAAGCTGGCTCCGGGGGCAGCCGGGGCGAACGCCGGTCGGGCACCGAACCCCTGGCGGAGGCCGGAAGCCTGGCCGGCCTTGCCTGCGTTACGGACGGAGATGTGGACGTATCCGGATGCAACTGACATGAATGCTTACCTCAATGTGAATGGCCGTCATCGCGGCTCGAATGCTGGTTGTCCCCGCAATGAAATCTGGGGATGGCGCCCTACGCTGGGCTGGGGGCGAATGCCTAAGAACTTCGTGGGGTCTGAAGATCAGGCGTGCATTCGACAACAGCGCATGTCGGCAGCAGCGGATGTGCTGGGCCAATATTCTGCGGCTGCAGGTGCTGTTGAGTTCTTGTTCACAATTGAAAGTGTGCAACGTAACAATGAAAACTTGCAAGTAACAATGGGTGCAACGTTCCGCATACTGAGACAAAATGCGTATTTGTGTTACAGATCACCATTCTGATTTGGCGGCAAAATAGGAGTTGCTGTCCGCCAAAGGTGCGCAAATGGGCTTCTCCGGCGAACAATGTTCGCCCTTTCGCCATACCAAGACCTTGAAATTCACCGGCCAATGACTTGCCGAGATTCCCTGCCGGGTTTTGCCGCCTGTCCAACGGAGAAGGCGGCCGCGTGCGGATTGTCGGCGTCCCGCCCGGCCACCCAGATCGCCCATCCAGCTCGCTAGGCTGGGATTCACAGCGTGCGCACAGGAACCCCATAGCGCGGGCTAACCGAATGATCGGAGAGTTGTCCCATGGCCACTTCGCACTCCATGACCAACAACCTTCCCCAACTGACCCACCCGGACGGCTCCCCCATCCGCGCCCTGGTGGTTGACGACGAACCCAGCCTTTCCGAGCTCATGAGCATGGGGCTGCGCATGGCCGGCTGGTCTGTTGCCGTGGCTTCGGACGGCCCGGAGGCCGTCAAGCTTGCCAAGGAGTTCCGCCCGGACGTCCTGGTGCTGGACGTGATGCTGCCAGGGTTCGACGGCGTTGAGCTGCTGGGCAGGATCCGCGCCTTCGCGCCCGAGGTACCTGCGCTTTTCCTGACTGCCAAGGACGCTGTCCAGGACAGGATCGTGGGCCTGGCGGCCGGCGGGGACGACTACGTAACCAAGCCGTTCAGCATGGAAGAGGTCCTGTTGCGACTGCACCGCCTGGTCCAGCGCTCCGGCGTTGCCGCGATGGACACTGCCGAACTTGTGGTGGGCGATCTTGTCCTCAACATCGACACCCGCGAAGTGACCCGTGCAGGCGACAACCTCCAGCTCACGGCCACCCAGTTCGAACTGCTCCGGTACCTCATGGAGAACCCCAAACGCGTGATCAGCAAGGCCCAGATCCTGGACCGCGTCTGGAACTATGACTTCGGCGGCCAGGCCAACATCGTGGAGCTCTACATCTCCTACCTGCGCAAGAAAGTTGATGCAGTGCACCCACCCATGATCCATACCGTGCGGGGCGCCGGCTACGTCATCAAGCCGGCCGAGTAACACTTCCATGTCCTCGCCGCGACTAACTCCAGCACCTGCCCGGAGCTTGCTGAAACCGAACACCTGGCATCTGCGCACACGGCTGATCCTGTTGGCCATGGCCCTGCTGGTGGCCATCTGCGGAGCCGTGGGGCTGTTCAGTTACGCCTCCATGGATTCCTTTCTCACCGGGCAGCTGGATGAACAGCTGAGCCAGGCCGCCAAACGGTCGAACGATCCGGGCCGCCCGCCCCTGGGCGGATTCAACGGCAGGCCGGACCCGCTTGACTCCCGCGGACAGAGCGTGGGAACGCTGAATGCGCGGATCCTGAACGGCCAGATCCCCAGCGGCGGTTTCCTGGACTCGGACACCACGCGCCTACCCCTCGACGCCGAAGACAAGCAGACCCTGCTGGCGCTGGCGCAGAACGGCCTTCCCGTGAACCGCTCGCTGTCCAACGGGGATTACCGGATTGTGGCCGTGCAAACCGGCTACGGCGATGTCCTTGTCACGGGCCTTCCGCTCGCCGCCAAGGAGAGCACGCTGGCATCGCTGGTGTGGACCTTTGTTTTTGTCTCCTTGGGCGGCCTGGCGCTGATCGGACTGGCGGGAACCGTGCTGATCCGGCGCACCATGAAGCCGCTCGAGCAGCTTTCCGAGGTTGCAACCCGGGTGGCCCGGCTCCCGCTGGACGCGGGCGAGGTGGCACTCGCGGTGCGCGTCCCGCCGTCGAACTCCAATCCCGGAACCGAAGTGGGCAGCGTAGGGCACGCCCTCAATCTGATGCTGGACAACGTCGCCAACGCACTCGAGGCGCGGCAGCGGAGCGAGACCAAGGTGCGGCAGTTCGTTGCCGACGCTTCCCATGAGCTGCGCACCCCGCTGACCGCCATCCGCGGGTACACGGAGCTGATGCGGATGACCGAGGACTTCACGCCGGACGGCCGGAAATCCCTGGCCCGGGTCCAAAGCCAGTCCGAACGCATGACCACCCTGGTGGAGGATCTGCTCCTACTTGCCCGGCTCGATGAGGGCCAGCCCCTGAAGCTCAGCGAAGTAGACCTCACACAACTCGTGATCGAAACCGTCAGTGACGAGAAGGTCATCGCCCCGGACCACCACTGGCGCCTTGAACTGCCTGACGAGCCGCTCGCCATCACGGGTGATGCGTCCCAACTGCGTCAGGTGCTTGTCAACCTGCTCTCCAATGCGCGCAAGCACACGCAGCCGGGGACCACGGTGGTCACCGCTGTCACGAAGTCTGCCAATGGCGGCGCAGCGGTGACGGTAACGGACGACGGCGGGGGCATCCCTGCGGAATTCGTGGACCACGTTTTCTCCCGGTTTGCCCGCGCAGACGCGGCGCGCAAGGGTACGGCACCGGCCTCGGGCGCCGGGGCGTCCGAAGGCACCAGCGGCCTGGGCCTGTCCATTGTCCAGTCGATCATGGAGGCCCACGGCGGGAGCGTGGAAGTGACATCGCGGGCCGGGCGGACAGAGTTCGCGCTGCTTTTCCCGACCGGCATCCTGGCATCATCATCAGACACCCGGGCACAGCAAGGCGACACACCGCCGTCGTGATTCTCGTTACCTAAATGTGACTTAAGCCGCCAGCTCCGGTACCGTCGATATGGTGTGGTTCCCGTTTGGGCCGCATATCCGGATGACGCCAAGCTCTGCCGCTTCCCGGATTCCGTTTTCAGAGGCAGAGGCGGGGGACCCACCGTCCCGGGCACCAGGTGCCCTTTGGGGTTAAGCCAACACGTGATTGTGCCGTGTGGCCGGATGCCCTCATCCGAACCCGACAGCTAACTCCGCAGGTGTGAGAGGCGATCCATCATGTCTGAATTCAAGGTAGAACCGCGCCCGCAGGGCGACAACAAGTCCAATAGCCACCGCAAGCAGACCCGCTTCGGCGCAGCTATGTCCCCACTCTCCAGGGCCGCCCGGATTCCCTCCGTGGGCCAGCGCGTCGCGGTGTTCGCCACCGCGTGCGCCCTGTTGGTCGGTGTAAGCGCCGCAGCACACGCTTCCGAGTCGGCCTCGCTTGCGGCCAGCGCCAACCAGGCCGCCGAAGAAGAGAACGCCCAGTCGAAGCTCAGCTTCGAAGCGGCTGAGATCCAGGCCCCGGCCACTCCGGAAGCGGCTCCGGCTGAAATCAACGTCGCGCCCCAGGCCGCCGATCCGGCACCCGCCCCGGCACCCGAACCCGCTGCCACTCCTGCTCCGGCCCCGGAACCTGCACCCGCGCCTGTTGTGGCCGTCAACGACCCCGCAGGAGCGCAGGCCTACGCTGCCGGGCAGCTGGCGACGTACGGCTGGTCCGCTGACCAGATGCAGTGCCTGCAGACGCTGTGGACCAAGGAATCCGAATGGACCACCACGGCCACCAACGCCAGCAGCGGCGCGTACGGCATCGTCCAGTCATTGCCCGCTGAGAAGATGGCGAGCGCCGGCGCGGACTACGTCACCAACTACCGCACGCAGATCAACTGGGGCCTGAACTACATCCAGGAGCGCTACCAGTCACCGTGCGGCGCGCTGAACTTCCACCTGTCGCACAACTGGTACTAGGCCGACTGAGCGGCGCCGGCGGTTGGCGTCGCTGAGCTGCACGCCGCGCCGGCGGATCACAAGTGGCGGATCACGAAAGTGATCCGCCGGCGTCAAGCCGGAAAGAAATGAGCTGCCGTCCCGCGGCGTCCGTTTCCACGGAGGCGGTCACGGCACGGTAATCCGCGACATGCAGCACGCCTGCCGGCAGCTCGCCCGTGTTGGGACCCACCGCCACCGTACGGATACCTGCGGCAACACCTGCAGCGATTCCTGCGGGCGCATCCTCGAATACCACGGCGTCCTCCGAATTGACGCCCAGCAGACCGGCGGCCATCAGATAGCCTTCCGGGTGCGGCTTGCCCCGTGTGACCAGGTCCGCCGTCACGGCCGTGGCCGGCATGGCCAGTCCGGCGGCGTGCATGCGGATGTCCGCGAGGGTCCTGTCCGCTGAGGTCACCAGGGCAACTGCCTGGGCCGGGAGGCTGCGAAGCAGGCGGGCAGCCCCCGGCAACGCGACGATACCGGCAGTCCGCACCCGTTCCATCGCGCCGAGTTCCGCAGTGAGCGCCACGACGTCGGCTCCCTCCGGCGCGAACCGGCGCACGGTATCGGCAGCCTGGACGCCGTGCGAAGTGCGCAGGATTTCGGCGATGTCCAGGCCGTACCGGGCCGCGAATTCTCCCCAGACCTCTTCGACCACTGCCGTGGAGTCCACCAGTGTGCCGTCCATATCGAAAAGAACGGCACGGCAGGTCAGCGTTTGTGTAGCCGGTGTTCGTGTGGCGGCAGGTGTGGGGATGTTCATGCTGCCTATTTTGCCTTAGGCGTTACCGGCTTAGGTGTCACGGGCTTAGGCGTTACGATCCGAGGCATCACGCCCTTAGGCGTCACGGCTCGGGATGTACTGCACCGCCCACTTGTTGCCGTCGGGATCGGCGAAATAGACGAAGTGCCCCCAGTCCTGGATGTCTATGTCGCTGACCTCCACACCGTTGCCCTTGAGGTGGTCGTGGGCAGCCTGGATGTCGCTGACCACCATCTGCAGGCTTGGGGCCGTACCCGGAGGGGCGTCATTGAGGCCCTCGCCAATACAAATGGAGCAGGCGGATCCCGGCGGGGTCAGCTGGACGAAGCGGATGCCATCCATGGGCCGCTCGTCGAAATCCGGGTTGAATCCAACTTTGTTGACGTAGAAATCCTTGGCGCGGTCCACGTCGGATACGGGCACAAAAACGAGTTCAAGTTTCCAGTCCATGCGCCACAGGCTAACGGCGCCGGCAGAAAAGCGGAAGACCTGAAATCCGAAGCAGCCCAGAATTAGCCGGCGATGCCGTACAGGCGGTCGCCGGCGTCGCCCAGCCCGGGAACGATGTAGGACTTCTCGTCGAGCCGTTCGTCAATGGAGGCCAGCACGATGGTCACATTGGCCTCGGCCAGTTCCTCTTCGAGCTTTGCCAGGCCTTCCGGCGCGGCCAGGAGGCAAATGCACGTGACGTCGGAGGCGCCGCGCTTGAACAGGAACTTGATGGCTTCGCGCAGTGTTCCGCCGGTGGCAAGCATGGGATCCAGCACAAAGATCTGCCGGTCCGTCAGGTCCTCCGGGAGCCGCTCCGCGTAGGTGATGATGTCCAGGGTTTCCTCATCGCGGGCCATGCCCAGGAAGCCCACCTCAGCGGTGGGGACCAGCTTGGTCATGCCCTCAAGCATGCCGAGCCCGGCGCGCAGGATGGGAACCACCAGAGGCGTGGGCTTGGTGAAAGCGGTGCCCACTGTGGTGCTGACCGGCGTCTCGATGGTGACCGGCTGGGTGCGGACCTCACGGGTGGCTTCGTAGGCCAGGAGGGTCACCAGCTCTTCCGTCAGCTGCCGGAAGACCGGTGACGGAGTGTTCTTGTCCCGCAGGACGGTGAGCTTATGGGCGACCAGCGGGTGGTCCACAACGAGAGTGCGCATGCGTCAAAACTATCACCCGCGCGGGCAGCGTCCGGCCGGGAATCAGCTCGACGGATCGTCCCGCAGGGCGGGGTGTTCGAACGTGGGGGCCGGGCCCGCGTGCTCGCGTTTCCGCAGCACGTGGAACAGCCGGTGCGCCAGGATCACCATGCCCACCCAGGCAAGGCCAAGGAACCAGCCGGCCATGACATCCGTCAGCCAGTGGTGGCCCAGGAACACCCTGCTGAGGCCCATCGCGATGATAAAGATCACCCCTGCGGTGATCGCCGTGATGCGCGCCCACAGCATCTCGAACTGGAGGCACATGACGTACACCAGGACACCGATCACCACCGTCGTGTTCAGGGTGTGGCCGCTGGGGAAGGACGGCGAAGTCTCGTACGGCGGGACCGCTTCGGAGTGGTCCGGACGGTTGCGGCCCACCAGCCGCTTGCCCACCGTGGTTGCCAGCGTGGAGACGGCCGCGGCGCCGCCCACCAGGACGATGGGGCGCCACGTCCGGCTCAGGAACGTGAGCCAGCCCGTCAGGATGCTTGCCAGGATGGGCATGCCGATGCCCCCGCCGATGTTGGTAAAAGCCGTTACCCCGGCATCCAGTGCGGGGTTTCGCAAGCCCTGGGACAGCTCCAGCGCGGGCAGGTCCAGGGCGGCCAGCCCCTCTTTATCCACCACATTGTCGTAGACCTCGGCACCCAGGAGCGCCATGGTGACCACCAAGGCACCGCCCACCAGCATGGTGATCCACAGGGCGGCGTACGGTTTGAACCATTTGCCCAGACGGCCACTGAACGTGTCCACTATGCCTCCCCGGCGTTAATGCTTTGCAGGCTGGATATCCTTCGAAACTATCATTGAGCCATGGTCGCCGCAGAAACGAACCACCTCGAATGGATGGGTCTTGCCCTGGACGAAGCCCGGCGCGCGCTGGCCACGGAGGACGTGCCCATCGGCGCCGTGGTGATTGGGCCCGACGGCGCCGTGCTGGGTTCCGGACGGAACCAGCGGGAAGAGCTGGGAGACCCCACTGCCCACGCGGAGGTGGTGGCCATCCGGCAGGCGGCTGACCGGTTGCGTGCCTTGTCCAAACTCGACGGCGGCACCGGGGACGGCTGGCGGCTGGCCGACTGCACGCTCGTGGTGACTCTGGAGCCGTGCGCCATGTGCGCCGGCGCGGTGGTCCTGGCCAGGATTCCCCGCGTGGTCTTCGGGGCCTGGGATGAGAAAGCCGGAGCGGCGGGCTCGGTGTTCGATATCCTCCGCGAGCGCCGGCTCAACCACTGGGTTGAGGTCTACGGCGGCGTCAGGGAAGAGGAGTGCGGAGCGGTCCTCAGGGACTTCTTCGCAGCGCACCGGAGCCAGCTGTAGCGTAGGGGGCTGCAATTCGTCTCGGGCCTGCTGTAGCGCTCTCACCTGCCTGCACGACTCTCAGCCTGCGGCATCCAGGGCGCCGATCCTGTCCTGGCGCGAGGCCGGCGAGTCCAGGCTGAACGAGCGGAAGTCCCCCAGCTCATCCCGGATCCAGGCCTCTACCTCGGCGATGCGCCGGGATACTACGGGCGTGGCCCCTTCAAAGAGCCAATAGGCAATCCGTGATTTCCCTGGATCGTATTGCCACAGCCCGATGATCCGGCCGCGGTCGAAGATGGGATGATCCTGCAAGTCAGCCTGCAACGCCAACGTGGACCCCAGGACCTGCTTACCCTTGTGCTGCTCGGCAAACAGATCCCCCGAGTTCCTGCGGAGCAGGACCAACGAATCCGTGCCGGCCAGCAGCTGAATCTGTTCCTCCGCCGGCGCCTCGAACAACGCAAGCCGCCCGACGTCGTCGGGCATCATCCGCAGCACCTCACCGTTGGCGGTGGGAACCTCCACCGCCCCAGTGGCGGCCAACGCCGCCTTGGTGTGGGCCAGAGTGAACCCGGTGAACCATTGCGACTGCTTGACCGTGGCGCCGCCAGTCCAGCCGAGATAGCGCTGCAGCAGGAGGCTGCGGGCGGCGTCGTCGTCCATGGCGGTGGGCGGCAGCCCCCACAGTGTGTAGGCGTAGCGCTGCTGATCCAGCCGGCCGTTGGCGGGCACGCGCCGGATCCGGCCGTCCGCCTGGAGGAGGCCCAAGGCCGTGGGCAACGTGGTGGCCGCGCCCTTCTTTTTGCCCTCCTCGCCGAGGTTCCGGACCGAATCGCCCAGGAGATCCTTGAGCTGTTTGGGATCCAGCGGGTTGCCGGCCTCGGCGAGGGCGTGGAGGATCTCCTCCTCCAGCAGCGTGATCTCGCCGCGCTCGACGCCCATTCTTGCCAGCACACGGAACGGCGCCACGGCGGCGTCCCGGCCGATCTGGAGGCCCCACGCAAAGTCATCCTGTCCCAGCACATAGGTGCAGCCGCGGGCGGTGGGCAGCTCATGGATTTTCAGCGACAGGACGTCGGCATCCGCCCGCGCACGGCTAGTGCCCGCGCGGGCAAAGAGCGTGAGGTACGGGTTGGCGCCGCCGACGGAACGGGCCCAGCCCGCTCTGCGAAACACGTCGGCGGCATCCGCGCCCTGGAGTGTGCCGTCGAGGCCCTGCTTGTGCCAGGCCCATGCCCTGAGGAGCTCCGGAGTGAGCACCTGCGGATCCGGGGCATCTTGGCTCGGGGCATCTTGGCTGAAGGATTGTGGGGTCACGGCTTGGGGGATCACAGCTTGGGGGGTCAATACGGCGGCGGACGTCGGGAGCGTGGTCATGGCTTATTGTCCACCGGCCGTACGCGCAGCGGTAGGCATCCCCTCGGCGGAGATTTCTTCAGCGGGCGATTCTTCACCAGGCGTTTTGGCAGGCGTGCCGAGGATTTCCAGGACGTTCCGGGCGGTGGAGTCCCAGCCGGGCAGCTGCTCCCGCGCCGCCAGAGCAGCGTCACGCCAGCCGGCGCGGAGGGATTCGTCCACCAGCCACTGCCGGATCACGGCAGCGAGCACGTCCGCGTGGTGGTCTTCAGGTCCGTTGCCACGAGGTGCGTCGCCTTCGGGTCCGGCGAGTCCGACGGCGGCACCTGGCACCGCATATGTCCCGCCATCACGTTCACCACCACGCTCGCCGTCCGGTCTTCCCGCGAGCCTGCCGGCAAGTCTTCCGGCGAGTCTCCCGGCGAGGCCCAACGCGTCCACGGCGCCGGTTCCCTCCCGCACGATGACGGGAATGCCGTGGGCCAGCGATTCCGTCACCACAAGCCCAAAGGCTTCGGCCCGCGACACGAGAAGGCTCAGGTCTGTCCGGTTCCATTCGTTCGCCAGTTCGGTCCCGGCGAGCTGGCCGGTCACGCGCACCCTGTCCTCCATTCCAGAGGAGGCAATGGCTGCCCGGACCTGTGCCGCATAGGCGGGATCGGCGTCGTCCGTTCCCACCAGGGACGCTGTCCAGGCGAGGTCCCGGAGCCGGGCCAGCGCGGCCACGGTCAGCAGCTGGTCCTTGTTGGGCAGCAGCGCGGCCACCGCAATGATGTGGGGCGGGTCCGAACCCGACGCCACGGGTGCAGGGTCCGTCCCGGGCAGGGCAACCGGGCTGGCGCGGAGCCCGTGCTTTTCTGCCGCCGAGGCCGCTGCGGACGAACTGGCGCAGATCACTCCGGCGGCCGCCCGCAGTGCCCGCCCTTCGCCGTCGGGGTGGCTGGGCGAAGGCATGTGTTGAAGGACCCACGTGTGTTGTCCGGCGGCCGCGGCGTACTCCAGTTCGTCAGGCGCACCGCACGCAATCAGCCCGTCCACGAGGGTGACCGTTTCCGGGGTGATGTCCGCCTGCGGTGAGTCCGGCCTTGGGTCCCAGGCGCCCAGCAGGCCGCCCAGCCGCCGTCGGTCCCTAGCGCTGGCGTCAGGCCACGAACCGTCCACCGCCAGCATCTCCACGGCAACCCCCAACGATCTCAGACCTTGGGTGAGCCGTGCGTTGTAGACATTGCCGCCGGAGCTGTGGCGGATGTTGGCGGGGACCAGGAACCTGACCAACATGGGATCAGGCGGACAGGTCGAGGGTGTAGGTGGCCCACGCGTCCGGATTTTCGCGCAGGGTGACGTCGATCCCCGCGAGCTCGCGGCCGTCGTCGTCATCCGTGAGCTTGGCTGCGACGGCGTGGGCGATGTATTCCGCGAGCGCCTCGGTGGTGCTGAGCTTGCCATCGAAGTCCGGGTGCTCGTCCAGGTTTTTATAGTTGAGGCCGGACAGCACGTCCTCGATGATGCTGCCGGCGGCCCCGATGTCCAGGACGATCGAGTCCTGGTTCAGCGCACGACGGCGGAACGTCACCTCCGCCACGAACGTCGCCCCGTGGAGGGCCTGGGCCGGGCCAAATGCCTCCCTCGGCAGGCTGTGGGCGATCATAAAGTGGCGTCGGACGGTCAGGCTGAACACTTGCTACTTCCTGTCCTTGGGGTCGGCTTCCGCGGGGCTGTCTGCGTTGGGGTATTCGATCACATAGCACAGGGCTTCGAGCGTGCCATCGGCGAGGTTCTGCACCACGGCCGGCAGGTCCGTGAATGGCGAGGCGCCGGTGAGGAAGGCATCGAAGATGGGGTCCTTGAGGAGCTCAACTGCCAATTCCAGGCGCTCGGCCGTGGTCCGGCGGTGCCGCCGTGCCCGGGCAACCACGCCCACCTGGCTGGCCCGGATGGAGAGTCTGCGTGCGTGAAAGTCTTCACCCAGCGGCAGCGTGACCTTGCGGTTGGCATACCAGGACATCTCGATGATCTCCCCCTCATCGCCAGCCAGCTGCAGGCTGCGTTCGAGGCCTTCCTGGGAAGCGGAGCAGTGGAACACGATGTCGCAGTCGGGTTTGGCATCATCCGGGCGGGTGAACTCCACGCCGAGCCTGTCCGCCAACTGCTTCCGTTCCGGGTCCACGTCCACGAGTTGCAGGCGGGCCAGCGGGAAAGTCCGCAGCAGTGTCGCCACCATGCCACCCACCAGACCCGCGCCGACGACGGCGATCCGGTCCCCCAGCCTCGGTCCGGCTTCCCAGAGGGCGTTGACGGCGGTTTCCACGGTGCCGGTGAGGACGGCTCGGCGGGCGGGGACGCCGTCGGGAATCCTGGTGAGGGCGTCAGTGGAAATGACGTAGCGGTCCTGATGCGGATTGAGGCAGAAGACTTTCTGGCTCGCCCAGCCTTCGGGCCCCTCCTCCACGACGCCCACGGAGAGATATCCGAACTTCACGGGCGACGGGAAGGTACCCTCCTGGTGCGGGGCGCGCATTTCCGCAGCCACGCGGGGCGGGACGGAGCCTTTGTGCACCACAATTTCCGTGCCCTTGCTGATGCCTGAATACAGTGTGCGGACCAAGGCTTCGCCGGGCCCGGGAGCGGGCAGTGCCTCGTTGCGGAGCTCGCCGTGTTCCGGGCCCGTGGTCCAGTATGCGGTCGCCTGCGCTTCTTTGCGTGACTTGGTCATCTTGCTTATGAATCTAGTCCGCGGGCGCTCTCCGCGACACCCACCCGGCGCGAACGGACACTTGGAGCCCTTGGAATCGGGGCCCTAACTGTCCGTTCGCGCCGTTGATGGTTCGCACGGTTGATGGGAGGCAGCCCTGTTCTGTCCGCCCCGACTCTGCCTCAGACCAAAGGCGGCCCTGCCGCCGCATGGGGCTGGCGGTCAGACAGTGCTGTGGGCAGTGAAGTCCCAGTTCGGGTAGGGGTCTTCGGGCACGGGTCCGTCGGGCGGCGTGTCGTCTGGGAATATGTCGTCCGATGGCAGCCCACAGTCGGGCAGCTCATTGCCAGGTAGATGAAGGTCGGACCGATGAGGCCCCGGAACAGGACCATTCGGCCAGGGTTTTGGCCACTGGGGTGGTTCCCAGTCGGGGTGTTCGCTTTGGTAGTGGCGTCCGGTGGGTGATATCCAGCCGGGCGGTTCATTCTTGGTGGCGCCCATTGGTTTCCAGCCTGTGGTGTGTCTTAGTCTGTGGTGTTTGTGACAGGGCTGACCGAGATTTGATATCCCGGTGGCGCCGCCGCGGGCCCAGGCGAGGACGTGGTCTGCTTCATTGTCGAGGGAGTGGTTGCTGCAGCCGGGGAACGGGCATTTCCCGTCCCGCATTCGCAGCCATTGGCGTTGGGCTTTCGTCACTCGGTAGCTGGTCCGCCCGATCTCGAGCGGTGCACCGTCGCGCGGGTCGACCAGGACGCTGTGGAAGGACTCGGCGCCGTCGGCGATCAGTTGGCGGGCCATGGATGGTGGGATCGGCCCGTATCCGTCGAGCATGGCGGGCTCGTCCGTGACACCCAGCAGCGAGAGGACCGGGACGGTGACAAGAACCTGCGCCCTCGGCGATGGAACACCAGCAGCCACGCTGCCGCCGTCGATATCTGCCCGGTCACCGGTTCCGCCGAGGAGCCAGATGGCGACGGTGTCGGCACGGATCTGGCTGAGCGTCCGGTCCTCATGAGGTCCTTGGAGCGCTCTCGCGGCGGCGGTGGTGCGGTCCCAGATCCCCGCGGCCTGATCGGCGGGCAGATACGCGCTGAGCCAGGCCATACCATCACGGTCCGGGGCATACTCCAGGCGCCGGTCGGCTGCGCTCTTGATGTGGCGCTTTTCGATGCTGACCGGGTGGTGGCGTTCCCGCCACGTCCGGGCCTTGTGCCGGAACCGGCCGGGGATGAGCTCACCGACCGGGCCCCCACGTGCCGGATTTACGACGAAGGGGTCCAGGAAATGCGCCTCCAACGCCGCAGCGGCCGGCCGGTCAAGATTGGTGGTTTCGTCGACCATGACCCTCGCGTGCTGCCAGGAAATCTGCCCGGCCTGCAGCGCGGATAAGGTCAGGGGCAGCCTGGTGGTGAGTTGGTGGGCCTCGGCCAACAGCGCCCCAGCGGACCGTTCGCTCACCGTGAGCACGCACGCGACCTCCGCGACCACGGCCATCTCTTGCCCGGTGTTGTCCTCAGGTGACGTGGCCGGACCCGCCAGCGCTTGGGCAGCGTCGTCATAGTCGGCGACCGCCTGGACTTTCAGGGCCGCCATCGTCGCCTCCCCGCAGGCCACGGCAGCCAGCGTCCGCAGCGCGAGCTCGGCCCTCCGATGCATCGGGTCAGCACACTGGCCCGGGGCTTCGACAGCCTCACGGAGCACAACCGCCAGCTCAGCGAAGGACACCGAAAGGGCCTCCGCCGTCGCCACCGCTGCTCTGCTATCCATACTCAAATCATCCCCGGAGGGTGTGACAATAACGGCGAGGCTGAAGGGCTATGTGCATAACCCTGATCACCCGACCTCAAGGTTGCCACCCGAACCGCCAGCCGCGACACTGCAGTTGAGAGCCTCAAGTGTCGCGCGGGCGCTGGACTGGGCTTAGCTGTCCCTTTGCACCATCCGGGGGCGGAATGCCTGCCGTTTTGTGGATGGGCGGTATGCTCCGGTAACCTATTCAGGTTGGTGACGTGTCCGAGCGGCCGAAGGTGCAACACTCGAAATGTTGTTTGGTGTCAAAGCCAACGTGGGTTCAAATCCCACCGTCACCGCCAATTGGCAAGGCCCTGATTCCCTTTGTTTGCAAGGGAATCAGGGCCTTTCGCTTTCTCAAAACTAGGCCGGTGGGCACATTTTGGGCACATTTGCCAGAGAAACGGCGTGATCCAGAGCGTCTGAAACTGAGTCCAGGTCCCCGTCAAAGAGATCCGCGTAGACGTCCAGCGTCATGGCCGCCGAGCTGTGACCGAGCATCTTTTGTACCACCTTCACGTTCGCACCAGCCGATACGGCGAAGCTCGCCGCCGAGTGCCGCAAGTCGTGTGGCGTGATCCGGGGAATGCCCGTCCGCTTCACGGCGCTGCCAAACCAGCTCATATTGTCCTCATGGACGCGGGCCTGCCTCAGGTAGTGCCCGTGCTCGTCAGGGAACACCAGGTCATCCCGCCCCTTGCCCTCGCATTGCCACGCCAGCTGCTCCGCCAGGAACCGCGGGAAGGGCACCGTGCGCTTTTTGTGGTTCTTAGGCGTCCCGACGTGGATCACGGAGCCCACCTGGACGGCGTTCTCTTCGATCATCAGCCGGCGGCGCAGCATGTCCAGGTGCTTGACCTTCAGCGCGGTTGCCTCGCCCCACCGGATGCCGCAGTAGGACAGCACCAAGACCAAGCCAGGGTATTTGCTCGCAGCGGCCAGCGCGTGCACTTGCTCATGGCTGAGGTAGACGTGCGGTTTCTTCACTTTCCGGGGCAGGGACACCCCCCGCGCGGGGTTGCTGAGGGTCCGCCGATCGCTCACGGCGTCATCCAGGACGGCGGCCAGCACCCCGTAGGCACGGATTACCAGCGTTGCCCCTTTGGGCTTCCGCGGCGGCGTCGCCATAGCATCCCCCTGTGACATTTCGGACACCCACTGCTGCACTGCTGTCTTCCGGACATCAGCCACGGCGACGCTACCCCACGCCGGCAGCACGTGGATTCTCCAGGCGGATTCCAGCGGCCTGTAGGCAGACGGCTTTAGGTGGGTCTGTCGAGCCAGCCACGCGGCCCCCAGTGGCCCTATCAGCGCCTTGGCGGCGGTAGCGTCGATGAACTCCCCGCGGGCCTTGGAAACCTCCACGCTCGCCAGGAACAATTCAGCGTCCCGTTTGGTCCGAAAGCCGCGCTTCTTGGTCTGGCTGCGGTCCGGCTTCCGGTAGCGGACCTGATACCGCTTGCCCGCCGTCGTCTCGTAAGGCTCAATCGTCGCCATTGGCCAGGACCGATGTTTTCGCGCGCGGGTGCCTTGGCGGAATGCCCTCTTCCAGAGTCAGATAGAGGCCCAACAGCCGCTCTGGAATGGGCGGCTGCGCCTCAGGAGTCATTTCGACCAATCGTTGCCGGACGCCGTGGGAATGCTCGAGGTGGTACCGCACAATGGCGTTGAACTCGGAGTCCTGGGCAGTCTTTGACTTGCCATAGATTTTCAGGAACGCATCGTCGGGGAGGTCAAACCTTAACCTCTCCTGCTCGTCCAGAGAGTCGAGGATGGCAGCTTCAGAATCCTGGATGGTCCGGAGGAACAGTAGGGCCTTGAGCGTTTCCTCGTTCGGACTTCCTTCGATTTTTCGCGGTTCGATGCCATCAAACTGCTGCATGGCCTCATAGTTGCTCAGCTCGACGCCCGGAAGGGCCTCGAGCTTTGAGCCTGCCTTGACCGGTGGAAACAGCAGAGAAATGGCCGGGAGCTGCAAAGCAGCCGCAAACGTCAGGAGCTCAGTAACGGAAAGGGAGCTTCTGCGTCCGCTCTCCAAGTTGGCAATGACGTCGCGCCCGAGTGGATTACCCACGCGCTCGCAAGCCTCAGATAGCTGCTTAGCCGTCAGGTTCTGCGCCTCGCGCTCGGCTTTGATGTTGGCAACAATCCGCGCGGTGTAGCCGGCCGCCCAGTTTTCAAGTGTCATTCCATCACTTTACATCCCACGGCTTGCGCACAAATAGCATTGATGCTAGAAATGTCCTATCGACATAAACCGCAGCTCGCGCAGTGTTGATTCAGCACACGAAGGAGTAAAGATGGAATCCGAACTGCTCACGTCCACAGAGTTGGCCCAGAAGCTGCACAAGACCGTTTCAGCTCTTGCCCAGTGGCGATACAAGGGCGTAGGTCCCAAATTCATCAAGCTTGGCGGCGGCGTCCGCTACCGCGCCAGCGACGTGGAGGCATGGCTTGACGCGCAGACCCGCACTCAGACCGGCCACGAGCTGGCAAGTGCTTAGACGCAGACCAGGGCCAACGGCCCGCAGACAAAAGAAAAGCGCTCCCGGTGTCGTCGCCAAACAACCGACCGGAAGCGCTCGCAGATCCGAACCCCTGGAAGAGGGAAGAATCGCTATGAACCACACTACCGCCCAGGACCTCGAAGACCTCCCCTTATCTGACCCGGCGTTTGACGCGCTGTTCAATGCGCCGCAGGTAGCGGATACAGCAGAGCCGCCGGCTGGCTTCACGCCGGACCCGTCGTGCGGGATCTGCTTCCCCGAGGAACACACCGCCGGCAACATTTGTGACCAGCCCACAACCTACAGCGGCCCGAGCCGCTACAGCCCAGATAATGCCTGGGGAGTCACGACGTCGTGGAACGTAGTGGAGGGCTTTGAGTTCTACATCGACAGCCGGCCCTATGCCCGTCTGGATGTGCCCGCGGCCACGACGCTGCACGGTCTCTTGGGCGAAGTACTCCAGGAAGTAGGCCAGCCATGAACCGCCCCGCGCTCGCCGTCGTCCCGGACCACCACGAGCCCACGCCGGATGAAATCCTAGAGGGAAATGAGAAGGTGATGACGCTCTTTGGCTATGAGGGGGAGGCCCGCGGGCTCGCTGCCCGCACTATCAAGGAGAACTCGATCTTCTTTCGGAAGATGAGTCGTGAAGGTCTTGATTTCATGACCTGCACAAGGCGCGACATTGTGTTTTGGATGGCCGGCCAGGACTGGTCCAACTCAACGCGCGTGCACCGCAAGGCCCAGCTGTACGGCTTTTACACGTGGATGCAGGATGAAGGCCTACGCCTCGATAACCCGGCTGCCAAGCTGCCGAAGGTCAAGGCGCAGAAACAGAAGCCGAACCCTGTCGCAGCGGCCGATATCCAGAAGCTCTTGGATTCTGGCATCTACTTCAGGACTCAGGTCATGGTGTGCGCCCACTACTACCTTGGATTGCGCGTCTCAGAGATCGCCGCCATCCACGGCGAAGATATCAACTGGGATACCCGCACGCTCAGGACGATTGGCAAGGGCAGGAAAGAGGCGTACATCCCTATCCCGTCCCAGATGTGGGATGTCGTAACAAGGATGCCCAGGGACGCTTTCTGGTTCCCCAACAGGACACCCAACCGGATGTTTCCGGCCGGTGAGGGCCACATCACCGGCAACTCAATCTCTGGCCTGCTTGCTGAGGCAATGAAGCGCGCGGGTCTGAAGCACCGTCCCCACCAGCTGAGGGCGGCGACGGCCACCGAGATGCACCGTGCCGGCGTCAGCGCGTTCACCATCCAGGAAGGAATGCGCCATTCACTCATGCAGACCACCACCGTCTATCTGACCATCGACCCCGAGCAGGTACGCGCCGGCCTCGAGATGCTGCCGACTGTGACCATGCCATCCCGCAAACGGAAGGTAGCCCAGAATGTCTGACCTCGAGGGTAAGACTCAGGAGTGCCGTGGTTGCGGCCGCGACGCTGACCCGGAGGACCTGACAAGCTCCGGACTCTGCACCGGCTGCCTGCCAAACCCTGTGGGCCCAGCCCCCAGGCGCAGCGCCGGCCGGTCTGTCGGAATTCCGACAGACGCCCGTTATGTACCACGTCTCGACGCCGCGGCCCACAAAGCCGAGGCTGACAAGTTCAAGGCCGAGATCCGCGCTCGCCGCGAAGCTCGCCGGAACCCCAGCCACACCAGCTAGAACACCTATGCCAATCCATCCTCAAGCGAAGAAAGGAGGAACCACACAATGCACAGACTCCTAGACGTTCTCATGGCGTTGATCGCGGCCATATGGCCAGCGAACCGCCGACCCGTCCCAGACACTGCCAAGGCCAACGGCCCGCAGGCTCTCCCTGCTGTTGAGCTGCCCCGCCAGACAGCTCCAGCCCCATCATGCGCAACGGAAGCAACACCCGGCCAGATCCGCAGAGCCCGCACACCGGACCACGGCAGCCAACCACGCGGGGCCGGCGCGCGAGGCCCACCAGGGCAACTGCCACCGAAGCCCACAGCGCCCTCGCAGAGTCCCCGTGAACTTGTCGCCCGCATAAGCGGCCGCTGACTTGATCCGGGACCAGCAGGCAGCCGCAGAAAGATCAGGCCCAGAATCAAATCTGATCCGGCACAGGAATCAGGCTTGATATCAGGGCAAAAAGGTATCCCCGCGGGCGCGCGTGCGGGTACGCGCCCAGGCAGGGCAGGGCAGGGTATCTGTTGGGTTAAGAGAACAGGTCAGCCCCCAGACCAAACACCAAACCAAAGACTGACCTAGGTCAGAGGTCTCCCGGACCTAGCCATGTCGGGACGGGACGGGTTGGTAGTCGGTTAGTCGATCTGCCTGATTCTGGCAGATTCCGGCAGACCACCTGCCCACCAAATCTGGATTCGTCGGGACGGGTCTTGGGTCGGGTCGGGAAGTACTGGGCAGGCAGCCCAGCAGGACCGCCAGCGGACATGCCCAGAAAGTCTGGACTTTCCGGGTCGGGTCTTGGGTCGGGTCGGGAAGTACTGGGCAGGCAGCCCAGCAGATTATCCGCAGATACCAGCAGATTCCGCAGAAGGCCAGCCTGCCAGTTCTGGATTTACCGGGACGGGTCGGGTCGGGGAGACATTGGGCAGTAGGCCCACCACACACCAGGAGGAACCATGAGCACCACAGCAGAGAGCCGGCTAGTCGAACAGGAAGCGCTCGCCGTGACCAGGGCATTGATGGAAGCCAGGGACTCTGACGCCTTCCTGATGGTCACCGGCTCCACCAGTCCCAGAACGCTGGCCCTCGTGGCCTGTGGCCTCGCCGCCGCAGTCCTGACCCATGGCGGCATCGACGGGGCCCGCTGGCTCGAGGAGAGACAGCAAGCCATCGCCGCCGAGAATTAGAGCCCGATTTTTTAGGAATCGGGCCAGCGGGCGACCCGCGCATCTTCCATTTTTTCTCCCCCTTGGAAAACTCTGAGATTGCCCTTTTTTGTAGGGAAACCCTCTACATCTAGGGGAAGTGGGACCTACACCAAACTCCGGGTAGGCGACCCTACAGCCACGAAAAACCACTGAAAGGACCACCACAATGGCCAATGACCCTGTAGAAATCACCATCACGTCACCCAACCTCCGCCAGGTCATGGCGGAGGCAAAGGCCATCGGGCCGTCCATCCAGCGGAAGCTCCGCAAGGATCTACGCGGCGTCGGCGACGACATCATCAAGGACCAGCGGAGTATCCTTTCCGCGCCTCTTCCGGGCAAGGCGGTGAAGTCAGGTCAGCGTGTGCGGTTGGTCCAGGCCCGCGGGAAGAAGAAGGCCTATCTGCGGGCAGTGAACGTCTACCAAGCGGAGCCGGCAAGCCGCAGCCGGACACGGGGAATGCGCACCCAGATCAAGGCCTCACTGAAAACTCGTGTGGTGGCTGGCGCAACGAGATCAGGCATCAGTATCAGGGCAAACAAAATCAACAAAGAAGGTTTTGAAGGCGTCGAAAAAGTGTGGAACAAGAAAATTATTCGACACCCGGTCTTCAAAAAGAGCGGCAGGGAAACCGCATATGCAACTCAGTTCGGGCAGCCCTACTGGTGGGAACCCATCAACCGCGGCCAGCTCGCAGCGAGAAAAAAAGCGCTCGAAGCCATCGACAACGCAATCAACCCGAAAGGCGCCAAATAATCATGGGAAGACCACCTACTCGTCACCAGTTGGATATGGCGCTCGCCGCTATTGCCCAGGTCTCCGGCTTCCTCACGGACGGCGGACTGGATTCTGACGGCAGCAAGGCAGCATCACTGACGGCGGCCGCTGACTCGCTGGAGCTCGTTCGCAAGCACTGGACGACTGAGCCCCGCAAGCGCTCCGACAGGCCCGCAGAATCGCTCACAGGCGTTTCCGCCCACGAAATGTCCGCGGCTCCTGTTACGCTCATTCCAGAAGGCCAGGACAAGCCGGCAGCGCGAAACGCACCGGACCCAGAACGGCCAACTGAAACTCTCCCGGCTGGGGCGGCAGCGCGAAACGCACCGTAAAGCAGGAACTGATAACCGCATACCGCCGCTGGCAGCACGAACTGCACCAGCTCAAGCGCCATTTCTCCAGGCGCGGCGACGTAGCACCGTCAAATCCCCCTTGCAGTCTCTCAGCGCCCCGTCGGCGCCCCTCCCCAGGAGTTGATTTCCTTGACCAGATCCATGATTGAAATGCTCACCGAGCGCCGTAACCAGGCCGAAGCGAAGGCCCGCGCCATCATCGACCGTGCCGAATCCGAGAAGCGCGAGCTGACGCCGGCCGAGAACACCGAATTCGACACCCTCGCTGCAGACATGGACAGCGTCCGCAGCCACGTCGAACGGCTCCGGTCCTTCAACGACGACGCCGCCAGCATGGCAAGCGCCCTCGGCAACATCCCCGGTGCCCCCGGCAGCACCAGCGCTCGCAGCGAGGACCGCTCAGGCCAGTGGATCCGCACTGACACCGGGGCCCCAGCCGCGCTCCGCTCCGGCCAGCGTTTTGAGGACCATGAAACCATCCAGGGCAACACAGAACGGGCCTCCGGCGCGGAAGCCGCGGCCCTTGACCGGTACAGCGGCAGCGGCGATATGCTCCGCGCACTGGCCACCACGGGCGGCGGCTCCGCGGTGGTCCCCACGGTCTGGAATGGCCAGATGATCGACCTGGCACGGAACCACTCCGCGGTAATGCAGGCCGGCGCGTCCATTGTCCCGATGCTCGCGAAAACCGTAAATATCGGGAGACTGACCGGTGACCCCACCGCTGCTTTCCGTGCCGAAGCCAGCGCCATAGCCGACTCCACTCCGGTATTTGATAACGTCCAGCTCGATTCCAAGACACTCTCGGCCCGCGTAGACGTGTCCATGGAATGGTTGCAGGACTCGGACAACGGCGGCGCTCTCATTGAGAATGCCCTGGCACAGCAAATCGCCCAGAAAATCGACCTCATTGCGCTTTACGGCGGCATCGTGGCCGGCGCTGGCTCTATCAACCTGCCGACGCCCCCGAACCCCCGCGGCGTACTCGCTGCACTGAACGCCACCAAGCCAGCCAACGTGCTGGGAGCTGCCACCAACGGCACCATCCAGACCGCCGGCAGCTACTGGAGCGAAGTGCTGGACACCATCTACACCGTCCGCGACGGGAACGAAACGCCAACCGGCCTGATCTGGAGCACCAAGCTCGCCAGACAGTACGCCAAGGCCACCGACACCACCGGCCAGCCGCTCCAGCTGCCGTCCGACGTGGCCGACATCCCCCGCTTTGCCAGCAACCAGATCCCGTCCGGCTACACCCAGGGAACCATGGCCAGCCGCGCCACTGACCTCTTCGTAGGAGCATGGGACAACCTCCTGATCGGCCAGCGGCTGGGGCTGACGCTCCAGGTCGCCACGGAACTCTTGGCAGCAACAGGTCAGGTTGCGATCTTCGCCCACTGGCGCGGCGACGTGCAGCCGGCGCGGCCGGGAGCGTTCGCCGTCTACAAGGCCATCCAGGGCGCCGCGTGAGCCGCACAGTGAACGAGGAGCAGCTCGAAGACCTTGGGCTTGACCGCGACGAAGCACGCGCGGTGGCAGTACACCAGGGCGGGCAGGCCAGAACCAGCGAAAGCAGGATTTGTACCGACTACCTCACCACCGTCCACCCAGACACCGGCTTGGAAGTCACGTATGTGCCAGGTGAGGCCCTGCCTGACTTTGCGCTCGCCGTCCAGCAGCGCAGGAACGCCCCTCCAGTGCCCGAACCCGTGACGTTCGCCCGCCCTTCAATCAAGGTGGCAATGAAGGCGGATCCGAAGCCGTAGCAGACCAGGCGTCAACGTCACCGCCAGCCGTAACAGCTCATAGCAGCGGCAGGACAGACGGAACGATGGCGGGATAGGTGTCCTTTCGCCCAGTGACCCCGCCAGCGCCGACAGCAAGGCCCGGACTCCACGGAGTCCGGGCCTCAGCTGCATCCGAACTTAGCGAAAAGGGCGAATTAAGTTGAGGCCATGGCAGCGACCCGCGCTCGCCGTGGGCACATCGTGGGCACATTTTGGGCACATCGGCCATGAAAACAGGTGATTTCAGGTGATGAAATTCCCCGGAATCTAGCGGTTTTCCTTGCCAGCAATGACGCGGGAGAGGTTTCAAATCCCACCGTCACCGCCAATTGGCAAGGCCCCTGCTTCCCTTCTAAACAAAGGGAAGTAGGGGTTTGTTTTGCCCCAAACTTGGCCCCTTGATTTGTTGAGGTTGCCGTACATCGTCGAGCGCGGAACCGGAAGCAGGCCCGCGATGCGTTGGACAATGTGGTCGCCGGCACGTACGCCGACTGGCGGCCGCCCCGTCGTCGAGGCGGCCGCCAGTGTCAGTGCGCTGCGGGCGCTAGTGCTCGGTGCCTGCCGCAGCAGCCTTCCTGGCGTTCTTCTCGGCGTCCTTCTCGGCGCGCAGAGCCTCCGCCTCGTGCTGCTCCTCGGCTTTTTCCTGGTGGATGACCTCTGCAAGGAGCTTCTCCATCTCCTTGGCCACGCCGGCCGCTGACGCTGGGTTCTGGCCGGTCACCAGCCGGTCGTCGACCACGACCTTTTCCTCAAAGACACCAGCGGAGACATGGGTGGCGCCCTGTTCCTCAAGCCGGTCTGCCAAAAAGAACGGGATGACCTTGTCCTTCCCTGCGGCAACCTCCTCGTCGTTCGTGAATGCAGCAACCTTCCTGCCCTCGACCAGCCGAAAGCCGTTGGCCAACTCGACCTTAAGCAGTCCGGCCGGCCCGTGACAGACAGCGCCCACCACGCCGCCGGCGTTGTAGACGCTGGCTACAAGGTTCTGCAATCCTTCGCTGTCCGGGAAGTCCCACATGGTGCCGTGGCCTCCCACGAGGAAGACGGCGTCGTACTGGTCGGGATCAACCACGTCGACGCGGGCAGTGTTGTAGAGACCGGCGCGCGTGGTCTCGTCCTCCGCGAAGGCGACCTGGAGGGGATCTTTTGAGTCCACCTTGTCGCGCGGGGGCTGGCCGCCCTGGATGGACGCGAAGTCGACGAAATGCCCGGAATCCTTGAAGACCTTCCAGGGATGTGCAGCCTCGGCCACGTTGTATCCGGTCTTCTCTCCGGTATCGCCGATCTCGGAAACGCTGGTCAGTACCATGAGGATTTTCTTCATGAAGTGCTCCTTCCGTCTAACTTCCACCCTACGCCCAGCCCAATTCGGGCATGCCGCTGACCCCAACGCCTGTCGACATTGGGGTCAGCGATCGGCTTTATTCGAGCACGTCAGCGCCTCGGGTGGTCGTCGATCCGAACGAGGTTGCGGCCGCGCATGGTGTAGAGGTAGCCGTTCTCATCGTTGGTGATGTGGGATCCGCTGTACCAGCCGCCTTTGGTGTCCGCGAGCACGGTGGCTACTTCGAACGTCTTGGGGTCGAGACGGAACACGTTGGTGTCCGAGACGCCGTAGATCACGCTGCGGTTGGCTACCAGGGCACCGAACCCATAGGACAGGGAGCTGATGTCGGCCTGGTGCACCAGTGTGCGTGTGGGGATGTCGATGACGAAGATGCCACCCTTCCGGGTTAGCCCGTACAGGTTTCGCCCCTGGATGGCGAGTGCGGAAATGCCCGCCCCCGTCCCGGGTTCGATCCTCCAGAGCTCCTTGCCGGCAACCGGGTCGAAGGCGACGATGGTTCCCGGACCGTCCAGTGTGGGGAGGCCGCCGCCGAGGTAGGCCACTCCGTCGCGGGTGGCCACGGCGCGCAGGAGCTGGCGGTTGTCAATCGGGTTGATGAAGCACTGCTTCGCCCCGCTGGTGGGATCGTAGGTCCAGAAGGACCCGCCGCCCTCGGTGTCGGACTGCGCGGCGACCAGCATGAGCTTGTTGACCTCGTCCCAGCAGACGTCGAGCGGCCGGTTCTGCGCGCCGGGAAAATCGGCGGCCTGGTGGATCGGCTGGCCGCTGCGCGGATCGTACTTCCAGATGCCCTGCGAGCTGTACTGGCCGGTGTAGAGGACTCCGTCCACAATCACGGCGTCCTTGGCCTCGCCCTGGGACTGCAGGTTAAGCACGTCACCGGTGGCGAGCGAGTGGCGGGCGATCACGCCATTGCCGCCTGCGTAGGCGAATCCCGCGCCTGCCGCAATGCCCATGACCGTCTGCGGAGTGGCGGAGGCCCCGGCTTCGCCAAGGTCGGTGACGGCCATGCTTCCCGTGCCGGGGTCGATCTCGGCCACGAAGCCGTAGCCCGAGGTGGCCAGGAGCTTGTTGTTCCGGGCGTCCACGCCCCAGATTTCGCCGAGGGACGGGCCGTTGAGCGTCAGCTGCGAGACCGAATTGGAGGCCACGGAGTACACGCAGATGCCCGTTTCGTTGGCGAAGTAGACCTTGTCGCCGATGCTCGTGAAGTTCTTGGCGGTCTTGCCGATGGACGTCGCCACGGAATAGGAGGCGAGGTTGTCCAGGCTAAGGAGAGCTACCTTGGACTGTTGGGTCGACGCGGCGGAACTGACCAGGAGTTTGTCTCCCAGGATTGCCAGTTCCCGGATGCTGGGATCGGCCAGCATCTCCGAGGGGGTGACGTTCGCGAAGGTTCGGGTGGCGCGGCTGTACACCCAGAGGCACGCCCGCCCCGCGCTGCCGCCGCCGCCGAGCGTGCTGCCGGCGCCAAAGAACACTGTGGTATCCGTGGCCGCAACCGCGCGCGCCAGCGTGGCGCCTGTATCGGGGATCCCCAGGCTGATGACTTGGCCGGTCGCGGGGTTGTACTCCCACAGCGCCGGCTTGGTGGGACTGCCGCCGCCCACCGCGTACACGCGGCCGTTCGGTGCCACGCTGAGGTCGCGGACGTCGCGGTCACCGATCCGGCCGATCGGTGTTGCCTTCGTGGACAGGGTGGCCAGGTCCCAGCGGTAAAGGTTCGGCAGGGTGCCAACGGCATTCTGGAGGACACCGGCGTACAGGTAGCGGCCCGTGGAATCGGCCGCCAGGGCCTGAATGCTGTAACCCGTGTCCAGTACGGTCTCGCCGACTACCTTGCCCGTGGGCACGTGGAAAGCGACGATGCGGACGGGATCGAGGTTGCGGGAACCGATGTAGACGATGTCGCCGACCAGGATCGAACTCATCAGCGAGAACTGGACCACCGCTGGTCCCAGGTCGATGATTTCGGTGGTGTGGCGCCCGCTGCGCTGGGCGGACAAATCCGCGGCGGCCGCCGGTCCGGACGTTGGCAGGCCAAGCGCGGCGGCCAGACCTGCCGCACCGCCTGCCTGCAAGATGGCTCGCCTGCTGATCTGTGGGTTCTTCATTGAACATCCTTTTACTCGTTGGGGACGAAGGGAGGAGATGGATTCAGGGGGTTCGACGGCGGCACCCGCGCCGGTTTCAAAAGCCGGGTGCCGCCGTCGGGCTCTGCTTTCGCAGGGTGCCCTGACCGGCTGCTTGATCAGGCGGTGTAGGCCAGGTCCTCGACCTGGACGGGGAAGCGCAGCGGCTCGCCCCGGGAAACGCGGTGGGCTTCGGCCACGGCGGTGGCGGCCAGCCGCTCCAGTTCATTGCCGAGGGATCCGGCAAGGTGAGGGGTCAGCAGAACGTTGGGGTTGGTGTAGAAGCCCGAGTCCGCGGGCAGGTCCCAGGGCGTGGTGACGTCCAGGATGGCAAACAGTTCGTGCCGTTCCAGTCGCGCCAGGAGTGCGTCCTGGTCCACCAGCTCGCCGCGGGCGGTGTTGATGAACGTGGACCCGGTCCGGAGGCGCGCTATGAGGTCGGCATTGATCAGGTTCAGGGTGGAGGGAAGCGACGGTGCGTGCAGGGACACGACGTCGCTGCTTTCCACCAGTTCCGCCAGGCCCACCACCTGCACTCCGAGGGCAGCGGCATCCTGCGGGGTCAAGTAGGGGTCGGCCACCACGACGTCGAGGTCGTACGGCTCGAGCAGGCGGATGACGTGCCTGCCTATTTTGGACGCACCGATGATGCCCACCCTTTTGCCATAGTTGCCCATGTCAGGGAACAGTTGGTCCGGCTCGATGGGTGACTTTTCGGTGTGCAGCGTCCGCGCGATCTGCAGGACCCTTTTGTTGGCCAGCAGGATCATGGCCAGCGCGTATTCAGCCACCGGGATGGCGTTGGCGTCTGCTGCCGTGCTGACCTGGACGCCCCGGGTCCAGCACTCACTGTCCACATGGTGCTTCACGGTCCCGCCGGCGTGCAGGATGTGGCGCAGCCGTGGGGCGGCATCCAGAACGGCGGCATCCACGGTGGGGCAGCCCCATCCGGTGATGAGGATGTCGGTTTCGGCGAGCAGCCCCAACGAACGGGATGACGTGAAGTCCTCCATGGGCTCCTGGCTCAGGAGCCGCAGGTCAGGGTTCAGGGATTCCAAGCGCTGGGTGGAGAAGATCCTCGGGGCTACGCCGGGGCCCATGGCAAGTGCTACGTTCAGGATTTTGGGGCTCATTTGACGGCTCCCGCGGTCAGTCCGGACTTCCAGAAGCGTTGCAGCATGATGAACGCCAGCAGGAGCGGAATCACGGAGAGCAGCGAACCTGTGATCACCAGGGGGACGAACTCGGGCTGGGGGACCGCGTAGCCCTGCCAGATGGAGATGCCCACGCTGACCGGCAGCAGCTTCTGGTCCTGGAGCATCACCAGGGGAAGCATGAAGTTGTTCCATACCCCAACGAACTGGAACAGGGCAATGGTGATGTAGCCCGGCATCATCATGGGCAGGCCCAGGGAGAAGAAGGAGCGGATGGGTCCGGCGCCGTCCACGCGCGCTGCCTCCAGCGTCTCCATGGGGACATAGGAAGCGGCATAGACGCGGGCCAGGTACACACCGAAGGGGTTGCACAGGACGGGGATCAGGACGGCCCAGATGGTGTTGGTCATGCCCACCACCGATGCCAGCAGATACATGGGCAGCACCGTTGCCGTGTTGGGAATCAGGACCCCAACCAGCACGAATCCGAACAGCGAGTCCTTGCCGCGGAACTGGAACTTGTCAAAGGCATAGCCGGCCATGACGGAGATGAGGCTGCCAACGACGGCGCCGACGCCCGCATACAGGACGGAGTTGCCCATCCAACGGAAGAACATTCCTCCGTCCTGGGCTGCCACTGCGGCGATGTTTTCGAAGAGGGCAAAGTTGCCCAAGGCGTAGGCGCTGGTGCCGTAGAGGTCTGCGGCGTTCTTGGTGGACGCAACGAGCAGCCACAGGACCGGAACCACCATGTAGAGGGAGCCCAGGATCAGCAGTCCGTTGACGGTGAATTTGCTGGCGAAACCGCCTTGGCGTGCCGTGAAATTCTGGCGCGGCGCGGGTTTCGTACCGGCGCGCTTGGGCGTCTTTTTCCGGGAGAGGGGCAGGGTATTGGTGCTCATGATTTGTTCATCCTGGAACTGAATCGGGTGACAACCAGGGACAGGATTGCTGCCAGCCCGGCAATGATGATCGAGGCGGCTGCGGCCTGGTTCAGGTTGTGTCTGATGAAGGCGGCGTCATAGGCCCACATGTTGGGTACCCAGGTACTGGTAATGGACGGGGTTGCCTTGGCGATGATGGAGGGCTCCGTGAAGAGCTGCAGGGTTCCGATGATGGTGAACAGCATGATCACGCTCAGCGCCGGCAGGATGAGCGGGAACTTGATGCTCAGTGCCGTCCGGATTTCGCCTGCACCGTCCACCCGCGCCGCTTCCAGGATTTCCCGTGGAACGGCCTGCAGGGCGGTGAACAGGATGATGACGTTGTAGCCGGTCCATTCCCACACACCGATATTGGCGATTGCCGGAAGGACCATGTGTGCATCCAGGAAGTTGATCTGGATACCGCCGCCCTGGAGCGCCTGTACCAGCGGGCTGATGCCCGGAGTGTAGAGGTAGGCCCAGATCAGGGCCGCGATGACGCCGGGCACGGCGTGCGGAAGGAAGACGAGCAGCTGGAACAGCTTGCGTGCCCGGGCGACCGTTGCATCCAGGAGGAGCGCAAAGATGACCGCGCCGCCCACCATGCAGGGAATGTAGATCAGGCAGTACAAGCCAAGCCGGGCGATGCCGCTGACGAACGATTCCGACTGCAGGACCTGCAGGTAGTTCTCGAGTCCAACAAAGGCCGTCTTGGCTTCACCGAAACCGAGGCCCGACTTCTGCTGTGCATAGAAGCTCAGCACAATCGCGTAGATGACCGGTGCCACCATGGCGATGGCAAAGACACCAAAGAACGGGACCAGGAAGAGCGCTGCGGTCCTGCCGCCGGTTCCTGAGACTGCACTGCGCTTGCTGCGCGGAACAATGGTGAGGGCCTGAGAGGCCATGATGATCTCCTAACTGACTGGGCTGCCTCCGCAGAGGCAGCCCAGGGGGTGTAACTACTCTTTGACGGAAAGACCGTTCTGCTTCAGTCCGGCCACCGTTGCCGTCTGGGCCGTATTTACTGCCTCCAGGACGGTGCCGCCGGTGCTGAGCTTGCCGTACGCGTCCTTGAGGGCCGTGTTGGTCAGGTCCCAGCTGGGGCCCCACTGCCAGCCCGGGCTGACTGTCTTGTACGCCTTGTCGAAGACGGCGTAGATATCGTTGCCGAAGTAACTGGCGTCGTAGGCCGCCTGTGCCACGGGAGTCAGGCCCGGGAAGGCCAGGAAGGCCGAGCCGGTGTTCCCGCGCGCCTTGATGGCTTCCTGGTTTGTGGTGAGGAACTCGATGAACTTGGCAGCGGCTGCCGGGTTCTTGCTGCTCTTGGTGACGTTGAAGCTGGAGCCGCCGTAGAACGCGCCGGCCGGTGTGCCCCAGTTCGGCATTTCGGCGGCGATCCACTGTCCCTTCTGTCCGCTCGCTTCAGTCCGCTTCTGGATGCCCGTGGCGCTCCAGTTCGCGCCGACGACACCAACGACGGTGCCGTTCGCCAGGTCAAGGCTCCACTCATCGCTGTAGGCCTGCGTCACCTTGACGAGCTTGTTGTCGATCAGCTTCTGCCAGTAGCCGGCCACCTTCTTGGTGGCGTCATCGTTCACGCCGACCTGCCAGCTGTCGCCCGACGTGCCGAACCATTTGGCCCCCGCCTGCCAGGCAAGTGCGGCGGTGGCCGGTACTTGGTTGGGGTTGAAGCTTGCCAGATAGGCGTCAGGTGCCACCGACTTGAGCTTCCGTGCCGCCTCTTCGAATTCCTGCCAGGTCTTGGGGACTTCGACGCCGGCCTTGGCCAGCATGTCCTTGCGGTAGTACATGACCATGGGAGCCGCGTCATACGGCAGGCCATAGGTCTTGTCGCCGAACTGGACCATGCCCCGGATTTCGCCGCCAAGCTTATCCACGGTGGCGGATTTGTCGATCAGTCCATCCAGCGGCTGCAGCTGGCCGTTGCTGACGAACTGCGGCAACTGCGGGTACTCGATGGTGGAGACGTCGGGGCCGTTACCTGCGGTGATGGCCGTGGACAGCTTGGCGTAACCGCCGCTGTCGGCGTTGGGGATAGTCTCGAAGGTGACCTTGATTTTGCTTTGGCTCGCGTTGAACGCGGCTGCCACTTTGTCCATGCCTGCCAGTGCCGACCAGAAGGTAATGGTGCCCGAGGGATCCTCGGTGGGCGTGGGGGCCGCGGACGGGGTGGGGCCCGTTCCGCAGGCTGCCAGCAGTAATGCGCTGGTGGCCAGGCTGGCGGCCCCGATAAGTAGATTGCGACGCTTCATTATGCTCCCTTGAAATCCACGATGCGAAGGTGGGATGTGGTCAACGCCACATGGTGTATTTCAATGAAACACGCAGCATCAAGCTAAAACAACAAAATGAACATGAATTGAACATTTGAACCAATGGGAGACCCTGGTACTAGCCGGCGGTAGATTCCCGAACAACCAATGTGGGAGACAGGTTGAGCCTCTGCAGGGCAGGAGAGGTTCCGCGCCGGGAACCGATCCTGTTCAGGCACATTTGCAGCGCTTGGTACCCGACGTCGAACTTCGGCGGAGCCACAGCGCTAAGGGACACGGACCCCAGGGACGCGATCTCGTCGTCGTACGCCACCAACGCAAGGTCCCCCGGGATGCGGATGCCTCGTGCCGTGCACGAGTCAGCGAACGTCAGGGCGTCCTCGTCGTTGTGGATGATGGCGGCCGTCACGCCCTCATCGGCGAACCAGTCCAGGATGGCGCCTATCTGCCCCCGGAGGGCCTCGGGGTCATCCGGGGACGGGGAGATGGTGCGTATCCTGCCGGCATCGTGGGCCAGTCCGGCCTTCTGCAGCGCGAGGCGGTAGCCTTCGACGATCGGCGTAGTTGTGGGGCTGCTGTCACGGGCGCACAAGGCAATGTTGCGGTGGCCGAGCGCCAGCAGGTGGTTGACCGCGATCTCTGCCCCCCGCGCATGGTCGCTGCGCACCGATTCCAGCCTGCCGGAGTCGAGGACATCGTCAATTAGGCGTTCGACGACGACGATGGGCACGTCCGCGGCGGTCAGCAGGTCAAGTGTGGGCGTCCCGGCCAGCGATTCATGGCTGGGTGTGACCAGGAGTCCATCCACACCGCTCGCCAGTAACCGCTGGATTTGCAGGCACTCCTCCGTCGGCGAGTACTTCGAAACGCCCAGGACCAGGCGAACTCCCATTTCCTGCGCCGCAGCCTCAGCCCCTCGGATGATTCCCGGGAAGTAGTATGCCGCAGAAGGCGCCACCATCCCGATTGTTGCCAGCGGCGGGCGGGCGACGCTGCGGCCGCGGCGATCAGCCCGGGCGGGCGCGGCCGCCGGAACGGCGCCGCCGTGTACCCGGCTCAGCAGCCCTTCGGCTTCCAGCACCGCCAGATCCCGCCGCACCGTCATTCCCGTGATGCCGACCTTGGCCGCGAATTCCGTGACATTCAGCGATCCGCTGCTGGCCAATTGCTTCAGGATCAGCTCTTTCCGCTTATTGGACATCATGACCGCGCTCCCCAATAGAGTTCAAGTTGTTCAAATGATTCAACTTGAACTAAAACGAACAAAATGCGGGGAGTCAAGACCCGCAAGCGTGTTGCTTTGGCGCCTCAGCCGGCGTTCGCTGCGATGCTGTGCAGGAAGCCGGCGTCACGGACGACGTTTTCCGGCAGGTCCCCCTCGACGAATTCAAGCATCAGGTCCATATCCCGGCCGTGTTCCCGGACGACGTCGGCCACGGCCTGCCAAAGGTGCTTGCGGCCCTCGAGTGGGAGCCGCTCCGTCCCGGGCCACCAGGAGAAGCAGTGCACGCCGGCCACGCGCCCAATCGCCTGGCGCAACGAGGCCAGGGCGTCTTGCTCGCTGAGCCCGACGGCCGGCTGCCAGTAGGTTCCCACATTGGGCCGGTCTACCCGATCGAGAAGCTCCAAGGTGCCCTGGAGCGTGCTGGTGAGGGTGCCCCCGTGGTATTCGAAGGCGAGCTGCATTCCGTGTTCCGCGGCTGACGCCGCGATCCGCTGGGTGTCCGCCACTACCGCCTCCCACAGCTGCTGATCCGCCTGGTCCGGTTCTACCGTGCCGGCCCAGATGCGCACCCGCGGTGCGCCCACTCGGACGGCCAGTGACACAATGTCGTCGAAGTCGCCGAAGTCGCCTGCCCTGTAATACGAGCCCAGCGAGAGGACCTTCAGTCCGGCAGCGGCGCAAGCCTGCCGGGCATGGTCCGCGGAGGCGGCGTCGACGACGTGGACGTCGGCGCCCCACTCGATCCCGGACAGCCCGGCCCCGGCGGCCACCGCGATCACCTCGTCGATGCTGTGGGAGCGAAGCGTCACCGAACAGATGCCGGAGGTGAGGGTAGCCGGCTGCTTCCTCGGATCGGAACCGGCGACAAAGGTCATGAGGGTACTCACAGTCTGTTCAGGAGGTGGGTTGCTGTTCACACTAGCGGGAATGCGCTTTCCATGCAATCCTTTGAACGCAGGAAAGCTGCCCCGTGAAGGGCCACTCTGAATCTCGCTCCATGCCAAGGCCGCGCCAAAGTTGGCCGCCGAGCCGTCGTTTTACAGCGTTCGGGCAGCAGCGTGCCTGCCAAAAGACAAAGGAGATGTATTGATGATCGTTGAAGGAACGGCCGCCGGGACTGTTCCAGGCCGCTTCATCGAGCAGGAGCCGGCATGAACCCGCAGGAGAGCTCCGCCGTGCTGGCTTTCGATGTCGGCGGGACCGATATGAAGGTAGGCCTCCTGCCTGATGGGTCAATCGCAACAGGGTCCTCGCCGATGCGGGATGTGCGGCGGACTAGGACCCCTCGTGACGCAGCATTGCCTGGAGACGCCGTGGTGGACCGGATTGTGGAACTGACTGAGCAATACCGACAGACACACCCGGATGTTGACATCGCGGCCATCGGCGTGGGCGTGCCCGGACTTGTGGACGAGAAGACCGGTACCGGTGTTCTATCCGTCAATCTGGGCTGGCAGGACTATCCGTTCGTTCATCGCTTGCGTGAGCGGCTCGCAGTGCCCGTGGCATTGGGCCACGACGCCAAAATGGCCGGCGAGGCAGAGTTTCGGCTCGGCGCAGCACGTGGGTGCAGCGACGCAATTGTCATGGTGATCGGCACGGGAATATCCGGGGCCATCTTCAGCGACGGCCGCCGGGTGGTCGGGGGCTCGTATGCCGGAGAGCTAGGCCACGCGCCGGTCCCCGGGTCGGACGGTTCAGTGCAAAGACTGGAATGCATCGGGGCGGCCGGGGCCATTGCCCGGCGTTATACCGAGGCCACTGGCTCTGCCGCCGATGGCGCCCGAAGTGTGCTCAGGATGGCGCAGGACGGGGATACGGCAGCCGGGCGGATCTGGTCGGAGGCAGTGGACGCCATTGCCTTCAACATCGCCCAGTGCGTGGCCATCCTGGGCACGGAGACCGTCGTGCTTGGCGGCGGCCTGGCTGAGGCGCGGGAAGCACTCTTTGCCCCGGTTATCGCCCGTGTGGATCAGCTGCTGACCTTCCAGCCGCGGCCGCGGATCGTTCCGGCGGAACTGGGTCAGAATGCTGGACTGGTCGGCTCAGGGCTGAACGCCCGGGAGCTCCTGGACAGCGGACTGGCGAGGCTGTGAGCCGCTGTGACCCGCTGTGCCGGCCACCATCGCCAAGGATCCCCCTCTTGAGGATCCGCCTCGAAACTCAGAAGACCTAGCAGGAGATCAATATGGAAATTGTCATTTGCCCCGATGTTAACGGTGTGGGCCGGACCGCCGCAGACTCATTCGAACGAACTATCCAACGCAAGCCGGCGGCCGTCCTGGGCCTGGCGACCGGCTCATCCCCGCTCCCCCTCTATAACGAGCTGGAGCGTCGGAGCCGTCACGGACAGTTGAGCTTCCGCGAGGTGCGCGCTTTCAGCCTGGATGAATATATCGGCCTGCCGGCAGAGCACCCCGAAACCTACCGCGAGGTGGTCAACAGGGAGTTCACCACTCGTGTGGATATCGATCCAGCGGGAGTGCGCGGGCCCAACGGGAACGCCCCCGATCTGGAGATAGAAGCTGCGGACTTTGAGAGAGCGATCACGGACGCCGGCGGCATCGACGTCCAAGTCCTCGGCGTCGGATCGAACGGCCACATTGGTTTCAATGAACCAGGATCGTCTTTAGGTTCGCGGACGCGGGTGAAAACTCTCCTTCCCAAGACCCGGCGGGACAATGCGCGCTTTTTTGGCGATCCGAACGATGTCCCTCACCACGTCATCACCCAAGGCATCGGCACCATCATGGAAGCCCGACGTATTGTCCTGATGGCTACCGGAGAGCAGAAAGCCGATGCGATTGCCCGGCTCGTGGAAGGGCCAATATCGGCCATGTGCCCCGGTTCCGTCCTGCAACTGCACTCGAATACCGTGGTCATTCTCGATGAGTCGGCGGCGTCGAAACTCGCGCTTGCTGACTATTACCGGTACACCTACGAGAACAAACCGGCATGGCAACGGCTCTGAAAGCGCCGAGATTACGTTCGGAAGATGCGTGATGATCACTTCGACGGCGGCCGAATCGCTGACACAGTAGGATTCCTTCCCTGGTTCTTGCCACGTCTTCTTGCCACGCCAGGAGGAGCCCGATCAACCTGGCCACTACAGTTGGGGGCTACCCTCGAGTGGTCAGAGTCCAACCCTGATGAATGCGGACCACGTCGGCTGTTCGATGTCTCGACCAGTCCGAACAGATGCATTCGAGACTTATTGAGTAGATTCAACGGAGTTGCGCTACCCAAGGAGTCTCTGATGCCTCGCCCCCAATCACCGCTTTTGTCCGTCGATGCGATCGTCACCGCGGCGATGACGCTCGTAGATGAGGCGGGGGACTTCAGCTTCCCCAAGATGGCGCGCCGGCTCGGCGTCAGCCAGTCCGCCCTGTATAACCACATCGACAACCGTGAGCACATCATTGAGCTGATGCGGGGCCGGCTTTTCGCCGTCCAAGTTCCGCCACGGATTGAGAATCTCTCTTGGGCGGATGCCCTGCGCGCCCTCGTGCGCGCCTACCGTGACCGATTCGCCGCCCACCCTCGGCTCGTACCCCTGCTGATCACGCAAACGGTGCAGGACCTCGGCGTCGTGGGCTTCTACGAGGAAATTGCCGTCACGCTCGAGAGTGCCGGCCTTGACCAGGGCCAGATCGGCCCGGCGATTGCCACGATTGACTACCTTGCCCTGGGTGCGGCCCTCGACCTGACAGCCCCGGATGTCGTCTGGTCCCCGCCCGAGGGTCAATTCCCAGCGCTGCATCGTGCGGTCGCAAATTCCGGCTCCGTGGAGGAGCGGGCCGAAGCGGCCTTCGTGTTCGGCGTCGAACTGCTCATCGCCGGCGTACATGCCCAGGCGATTAAATAAGGTTTAGTGAAAGCCTTTCACTAACCTCTTGTGCCCGACCGGGACATGCGTCACACTAAATGAATGCCTTTCATTTAGTGACGGCATTCACATCCAGACCATCCCCCGGAGGTAGCCATGTCTGAAAACACTGTGGAGCCGGAGGGTTCCGGCCGAGTGCCGCTGACGGCGAAGCGCGCCGTCTCTGTCTTTGGGATCAGCGTGGTGGGTTTTATGACCGCCAACCTGGTTCCGGTCATGATCGTTGCCCTGACCGGGGAGTTGGGATTTTCCGTCACTGAGGCGGGCACCCTGATGACGGCCTCCCTGCTTGCCTGCGCTGCCTCCTGCCTGGCGACCTCTCGCTGGTCCGCGCACGGCGGGCGGTACGTCGTCGCCCGCGCCGGCCTTGCCCTTGCGGCTCTGGGCTTCGGAGCCGCCGCGTTCGTCCCCTCCGTGCCGGTGGTCGTCGCAGGAGTCGTGCTGGGCGGCTTGGGTGCGGGCGGGGCTGTCTCCGCCGGTGGCGCGGCCTTGGGGGCCCTGCGTAATCCGGACCGCGCCTCGGGCATCAACGGGTTCACTAACCGCACGATCGTGTCGGTTGTCCTGTTCACGATCCCGGCGCTTGGAGCCGGGATGGGCAGCGCATTCGGGTTGCTAGCCGGCCTGGCCCTGGCGGCCCTGCTCACAACGGGGTGGCTGCCGGACCGTCCGGCAACATACGCCTCTGCTGCGTCATCGCCGGCCGCAGCCAAAAAGCCTTTGCGAACTCCGACAACGGCCGGGGTCGGGCTGTTGATCTGCTTTGCCCTGTGGGCGCTGAGCGAAGACTCGCTGTGGGCCGTGGCGGGCACCATGGGGGCTGAGCAGGCAGGTCTCGATGAAACCGGCATGGGACTGGCGCTCAGCCTGTCCACCTTGGGGGGTTTGCTCGCCACAGCCGTCGTGAGCTTGTTCGGGCGGCGCCTGGGACGCACCATCGCCCTTGCGGTCGCCCTGGTGGCCGGCGGCCTGCTTAAACTTCTCGCCGGGGCGGTGACCGACCCGGGCTGGTACCTGGTGGTCATCATCGCCTGGAATACGCTTTACGCGGCCGCGTTCGTCTACATCATCGCTGTCGCCGCCGCACTGGACGCATCGGGGCGGTGGTCGGCGCCGCTGCTCGGCGTCTACCTCATCGGCTCCTCCTTCGCCCCCGTCTTCGGCACCTCCCTGTCGGCCGCGATCGGCTATGCCGGGATGGGCATGGTCCTTGCCGGGATGACCTTTGCCCTGCTGGTTCCCTTCCTCGTCATCGCCCGCGTCTCCGTCCGGGGCGAGACCGACTCGGCCCCCCGATCTGCGCCGGAGACCGACTTCCCCCAGACAGCGATCGTCTGATGCTCCCCGCCAGTTTCCCAACATCCGAAAGCCTTCCCATGACACACCGCATTCTCTACACAAATGCCACGATCTTTACCGCCGACGGCACCGGCGCCGACGCCTTCGTCGTCGAGGGCTCACGCTTCCACTACGTCGGGACGGAGGCCGAAGCGCGCCGGGCCGCCGGTAACGATGCTGCGGAGGTCGATCTGGCCGGGGGCTTCGTCCTACCCGGGTTCGTCGACGCCCACACGCACCTCCTGATGATGGGACAGGCCCTGCAAAGGGTCGCCCTGCGCGACGCCTCGGACCTTTCCGACATCCAGCGGCGTCTGCGGGAGGCGGCCGCGGAGAACTCGAAGTCTCCTCGGATCCTCGGCGCTGGTTGGCTTTACAGTGCACTCGCAGGTGAGGCCCCGACCCGACAGATGCTCGACGAAGCCGTGTCCGACCGTCCCGTCTACCTTGACGCCAACGACCTGCATTCGGTGTGGGTCAACAGCGCGGCCCTGGTCGAACTGGGCATTGACGACGCGACGCCGGACCCGATCGGTGGTCGCATAGGCAGGGACCCGGACACCGGGGCTGCCGACGGGATGCTTTACGAAACCGCGGCGCAGCAGATCGTCTGGCCCACCCTCGCCCGCGCCGCCAGCGACGCCGACCGCGACGCCCACCTCGAGTCCGCATTCGAGCACTACCTTGCCGTCGGTGTCACCGGCGCCGTGGACATGGCCGTCCAGCAAGACGACGTGGACGCCTTCCGGCGTGCCCTGCGCCGCCGCGGCGGCTCCCTGCCCCTGCGTGTGAAGGGCCACTGGCTCGTCACCCGCCGGGCCACCAAGAAAGACAACCTCGCCCAGGTCGCCACGGCGGCCGGCCTGGTGGCCGAGCTCTCCGGCCCATGGCTGCGAATCTGCGGAATCAAGATCGTCATCGACGGCGTCATCGACAGCTGCACCGCGGCCATGAAGGAGCCCTACGCCGACGGCAGCCGGTGCGAACCCATCTGGGACCGGGAGTCCCTGATCCCGGTGGTGGTCGCCGCCGACGCCGCCGGGATGCAGATCGCCCTGCACGCCATCGGCGACGAAGCGTCCGACATCGCCCTGGACGCCCTCGAAGAGGCGCACCGGATCAACGGCCCGAAGGACCGCCGGCACCGCATCGAACACCTCGAGACCGTCACCAGGGCCAACGTGCTGCGGCTGGCTGACCTTGGTGTGGTGGCCTCCATGCAACCGGTCCATGCCGACCCGGCGATCCAGGACAACTGGAAGTCCGTGCTGGGCGACGACCGCGTCGAGCGGGCCTACCCCTGGACCGAATTCCTCGCAGCCGGAGCAACCCTGGCCCTGAGCACGGACGCGCCCACCGCGCCGCACGAGCCTTTGCCCAACATGTACGTCGCCACCACCCGGAAGTCCGCCCTGGACCCCTCACTGCCACCAAACCGGCCGGACTATGCCCTTGACCTGGCCGACGCCCTTTGCCACGCAACCCGCGACGCCGCCTACTCCTGCCGTGCCGAAGACAGCGAGGGCCGCATCATCGCCGGCCACCTCGCCGACTTCACCGTCCTGGACACCGACCCCTTCCTCTCCGAAGCCGAGCAACTGCTGACGAACCGGACGCGCCTGACCGTTGTGGGCGGGCACGTCGCCTTCGACGCCGCCGTCGCGGCGGTCGCACCATGACGACGTTTCCGCCCGCCTCCCTATCCCCCACGAAACGAAAGAACTGCCCCGCCATGAATCCTGCCGCCGCAACGGACACGGTAATGCCCGCCGAGTGGTACCCCCACGACAGGACCTGGATGGCCTTCCCGACGCCCAACGACACCTTCGGCGCCGCCGGCAGCGACACCCTGGAGCGGGCCCGGCGCGCATGGACGGCCGTCGCCCGGACCATTGCCCGCCACGAACCCGTGACCATGGTGTCGGACCCCGCCGACGCCGAAGCGGCCCGCGCCGCGCTGGGCGAGGGGATCACGGTCGTGGAGGCGCCGCTGGACGACGCATGGCTGCGCGACTCCGGGCCCACCTTCATCCACGGACCCGACGGCGCCGTGGGGGCCGTGGACTGGGTGTTCAACGGCTGGGGCGCCCAGGATTGGGCAGCCTGGGAAAACGACCAGCACCTCGGCGGGTTCGTCGCCTCCGAGGCCGGCGCCGGCCTGCGGTCCAGCACCCTCGTCAACGAGGGGGGTGGCTTCCATGTCGACGGCGAGGGCACCGTACTGCTGACCGAGACCGTGCAACTGGACCCCGGCCGCAACCCTGGGGCGACCAAGGCCGAGGTGGAGGCAGAGATCCACGCCCGACTCGGCACCACCACCGCGATCTGGCTGCCGCGCGGGCTGAGTCGCGACTATGACGCGTTCGGCACCCGCGGCCACGTGGACATTGTCGCCGCGTTCGCGGGTCCGGGCACGGTCCTGGTGCACCGGCAGGATGACCCGCGCCATCCCGACTTCGACGTCTGCCGGCAGATCCGTGCGGCTCTTGAGCAGGCCGTCGACGCAGCCGGGCGCCGCCTCCGCATCGTCGACGTCCCCGCCCCCACCGTCCTCGACGCCGGCGACGGCTTCGTCGACTGGTCCTACATCAACCACTACGTCGCCAACGATGTGGTGGTCCTGTGCGCGTTCAACGACCCGAACGACGTAATCGCCGCCGGGATCCTGGCGCAGGCTTACCCCGGCCGGCGGATTGAACTCGTTGACGCCCGGGACATCTTCGCCTTCGGCGGGGGCATCCACTGCATCACGCAGCAGCAGCCCGCTCCCCACCGGACAGCAACGGACGGGGAGGCCTGGCGATGAGCACCTTCAACGTCGTCGAGGCAACGATCTCCGAACTCCGGGCCGCACTTGAGTCCGGCCGCGTGACGAGTGAAGAACTGGTCCACCTCTACCTCGACCGGATCGCCGCCTACGACCGGGGCGGCATCTGTCTGAACGCCCTCGTCGTAATGAACCCCGATGCCGCCGCCGAGGCCGCCGCCTCCGACCAGCGGCGCGCCCGGGGCGAAACGCTGGGACCACTGGATGGCATCCCCTACACCGCCAAGGACAGCTTCCAAGTCAGAGGCCTCACCGTGGCGGCCGGATCCCCCGCGTTCGAGCATCTCATCGCCCAGCGCGACGCCTTCACGATCGAACGACTCCGCGCCGCCGGGGCGGTGCTCATCGGCCTCACCAACATGCCCCCGATGGCAAACGGCGGCATGCAGCGCGGCGTGTACGGCAGGGCCGAAAGCCCCTACAACGCGGACTACCTCACCGCTGCCTTCGGGTCAGGTTCCTCCAACGGATCCGGGACAGCGACGGCGGCGAGCTTCGCCGCATTCGGGCTCGACGAAGAGACCTGGTCCTCGGGCCGGGCCCCCGCCTCCAATAACGCACTCTGCGCCTACACTCCCTCACGCGGGATCATCTCCGTGCGCGGTAACTGGCCGCTGGTGCCGACGATGGACGTCGTTGTCCCGCATACGCGCAGCATGGCCGATCTCCTCGAGGTACTCGACGTAGTCGTCACCGACGACACAGAAACCCGCGGCGACTTCTGGCGCATGCAGCCATGGGTCAAGATCCCGGCGGCATTGAGCCTGCGCCCCGGCTCCTATCGAACCCTCGAAGTACCGGACGCCAAGGCCGCCATGCAGGTCTTGGCCGGCACCCGGCTCGGAGTTCCACGTATGTACATCAACGCCGACTCCCACGCCGGCACGGGCGACTCCCCCGGCATAGGCGGGCCAACGGGCCAACGCATCCAGACGCGCGCCTCAGTCCTCGCCCTCTGGGATGCCACACGCAGAGACCTGGAGGCCGCCGGCGCCGAGGTGGTCGAGGTAGATTTCCCCGTCGTGACCAACTACGAGGGCGACCGCCCCGGTGCCCCCACCGTCGCCACCCGCGGCCTGGTCAGCGCCGAGTACCTGGAGCGTGAGCTGTGGGACCTGTCGATGTGGGCCTGGGACGACTTCCTCAAGGCCAACGGCGATCCGGCCCTGCACAGGCTCGCCGACGCCGACGGGTCCCGGATCTTCCCGCAGCCCGCGGGAGCACTGCCTGACCGCTACAGCGAACTGGATTTCGACCTCGCCCAGTACGCCGACCGAGCGCGCGAAGAGGGCGTCCCGCCTCTGGAGGGCATTCCGCACTTGGCCGACGGCCTGAGGGGGCTCGAGGAGACCCGCCGCGTGGACCTCGAGGAATGGATGGACGAGCGCGGCCTGGACGCCGTCGTCTTCCCGGCCGTCGCCGACGTCGGCCCGGCGGACGCTGACGTGAATGAGGCATCCGCCACCGTTGCCTGGCGCAACGGCGTGTGGGTGGCCAACGGCAACCTCGTGCCCCGGCACCTCGGCATACCGACCGTGACCGTGCCGATGGGCACCATGGCCGACACTGGCATGCCCGTCGGGGTCACTATCGCTGGCCGGGCCTACGACGATACTGCGCTCCTGCACCTGGCAGCCGCCGTCGAGGCCACCGGAGACCGCCGTACCGCACCCGTGCGCACACCGCCGCTGGGCGGGTGACCTGTAGCCGCAAGAAGAGGCCAACGCCCCTGATGCCTGGTTGCCGGGTCCGCTGGCCGACGCTCACCGGCAGGTCATGATCCTGGCGACTCGGGCGGCAGGTGCCGTCCTGTGCGTTGCGGCATCAGTCCTCATCTCCCGTCGCCCTCTCCGACATACCCATGTAAAGGACGGACCATGACAAACACGTGGACCCTTGATTCGATCACCCTGACCATCCGCGAAAGGGCATCGATGGAAAGCACACTGGACGACGCCGTGCGAATCCTCAGGCCCCAGGCAATGGCCCGACGATACGGCCTCATGGTCACGCGGAGCGGCCCGCACACTTTCACCGTCAGCCTGGACCAGGATGTCCCCTACGGCACCACGCGCGAAAGAATGGCGTGGAAGTGAGCCCTCTTATCCTGTGGCTGTACCGGGTCTCGCCTCAGGTTAGGTCGGAAGTCCGGCTAAATAGAACGCCGGCAAGAAGAAAACAAACGGGACTGTAGTACTAAAGCTTGTCCGTCCTGTCATCTCCCTTGTGGCCGCCGCGCAGGTTTTCCTGGACCTTGCCGAAGAGATCCTTGATGGTGGATTCGGTATTCGTCAGCATGTCCGGCTGAAGGTAAACGTGTTGACTGCCCGGAAGGCTGTAATTGGACTGCAGGCCGCCGCTTCCTTCGACACCCTGCAGGGCGATGGTCACGCCGCCTTCCTTGCGCGCAATGGCCGCGATTTTTCCGAACACCAGCGTGAATTCGTCTGGCTCAAAACTGACGGTCTGGCCCACGTGGGTCCTGTTAAGTTCACTGGCCGGAATCGCTTTCTCGTTGCCAGTCCCTGAGTAGTTCATCATGTGCTCCCTGAGGTAGTTGGCCACTTACGCCAGCAGTCTAGCCCGGCCCCATGCCGCGGTACATGGCCCTACTGGATGCCTGCACAAACGGCCGCAGCAAGAGTGGCACATCCTCCATTGAGCAGACCAGGGCCCTTCGGGTTGTATGAAGTGGACCCGGCACACCTGCCCGGCACCCGATCCTTAAAGGAAGAACCGTGACTTCGATGACGAATCGCGTTAATGCCCCCGGCCAATGGGACGACGTCCAAGTGGGCGACACCGTTCTGCTGACCCGGAACGGCCACACCGAGTACGCCGGCGCCGTGGACAACAGGACAACGGACGGCGAGACCGTCTGGGTCAGGACGCCGGTGGGCGGCCGCAGGCTCTTCCATGTCAGCGACGGCTTCGAACTCACCTGGAGCCAGCCGTGACCGACACCTGCCCCGACGACTGCCATTACTGCTCAGGCCCGGAAACGGACTGAACCCAGCCACAGGTTGGGCAGCGGACACCAGCCCTGCGAGACTGGTCCTGAAGCCGACGTCGATCTGCCAGGAGCCACCGCATGACTCTCGAGAACAGCACCTCAGCCAGCTTAAACCGCATCACCAAACTGTTCGGCACGGACGTTCCGGTGGTGCTGGGCCCCTTCGGTGGCGTCTCTTCCGTGGAGCTGGCAGCCGCCGTGAGCGACGGCGGCGGGCTGGGTTCCTATGGCCTCTACGGTTACGGTGCTGACGCCATTCGGAGCACAGCTGCCGAGCTCAAGAAGGCAACGGCGAAGCCGTTCGCCCTCAACCTCTGGATTCCCACCGGCGACGAAACCACGTCGCTCCCCCAGCCGGATTTCGACCACTACGTCGGGACCCTGAAGCCGTACTTTGACGAACTGGGCCTGCCGGTTCCGCTAATGCCGGACCGTTACCTGCCCGACTACGACGAGCAGGTGGAGGCAACCCTGGAGGCGGGTCCCGCCGTCGTCAGCTTTGTGTTCGGTGTGCCCGCGCCGGAACTGGTGGAGGAGGCGCACCGGCGTGGAATCGTGGTGGTGGGAACCGCCACCACGGTCGGGGAAGCCGTTGCCCTGGAAGCAGGCGGCGTGGATGCCGTGGTTGCCAGCGGCATGGAATCCGGCGGCCATCGGGTCTCGTTCCTGAAGCCCGCGGAGGAGTCCCTGATCGGAACCTTTGCACTGGTTCCGCAGGTGGTTGACGCAGTGGGCATTCCGGTCATCGCCGCCGGCGGCATTGCGGACCGCCGCGGCTACGCTGCTGCACGAGCCCTCGGCGCCGACGCGGTCCAGGTGGGCTCGGCGTTCCTGGCCACCCGCGAATCCGCGGCCGTGCCTGCATACCGGGCCATCCTCCACAGTCCGGCCGCGCAAGAAACAGTACTGACGAGGGCCCTCAGCGGACGGCTTGCACGCGGCATCCCCAACCGCATCATCGCGGAACTGTCAGAACGGAACACAGCTCCTTTCCCTGTCCAGAACTGGCTCACCGGCCGCTTCCGCCCACAGGCAGCCGCCCTGGGAAACACGGAGCTTATGTCGCTGTGGGCGGGGCAGGCCACACCGCTGATCCGGCATGACTCCGCCGCTGATGTCCTGGCGGAACTGCTCGCCGGCAGTCCGGCTTTGTAAGCTCGATACATCCGCGGTTATCCCAGCCATCGAATGTGGGACCATCGCCCGTTGACACCGGAGGCAATCCTTGACCAAGAAGACCGGAAAATCCAAGAGCAGGAACAAGGACCGGCGGCACCTCAAGGCTGTTCCCCCGGCCCCCAAGATGCCGCTGCAGCTGGTCCTGAACCATCGGGCAATTGACTCAATGGCTGTTGACTTCATTCAATGGAACGCGGCGGAAGCTCCGGACCCGGCCGATGCCTTCGAGTGCCTCGAACTGGTCAAACTGTTCCTCAGGGCGCAGCACGCCAACAACGGTTCGAGTTCGGCCACCGCTATCGACAGTGAAGGCGTGGAGCAGGCGGCCGGAGCAATCGCGGCGTCGTTGGACCCCGAGGACATGGATGAGGCCTTCGACGACATCTATTTCGCCCTTCACTCGTACATCCATTTCCTGAAAGGGACCGGCCGATGGAGCGGCACGGACGCCGACTTCGAGGAACTCCATGCAGCGCTGGGAAACGGTATCGCCGCGGCTGTCCCGCAATTGCCGGCTATCCAGGTACCTGACCTCAGCGACGAGCACCAGGAGGCTGCGTTCAATGCCATGCCGCTGATCCAGCATGCCACCTCCCTTCTGGACTGGATCGGAACCGGCAAGGAAATCACCAGCACGGGTGCTTTGCGGCTCAAGGACATCGAGCCGGCAGCCGCAGCCGTAGGAGTACATGCCCGTGGAAAGCGGGCCGCGAGTCGGACCCTCCCACTTTTCGATCTGGAAACTGCCGAGAGCCGGCCAAAAACGTTGCTGGAAGTCGGAACCATGCACGACGTACCGGTGCTCCGCGAGATCTGGTCAGCCCTGGTGGGGGCAAACCTGATCAGGCTCGGATCCACCAAAGCCGTTCCCGGCCCGGAAGTGGCCGCCTGGAACAGCACGAGGATCGAGGAACGGCTGGACATCCGCCGGATGCTGTCGGTGGTCCTTTTGGTCGGGGTGCTCACCGACGAGGACCAGGTGTGGGACCAGGAAGCGGTAGCCGGGACACTGCTGGCCGTCCTCACCTATGGCACCACGGATGAACCGATGCCCGTGGCGGAACTCGAACGGATGGCGTCGCCGGACCTTGAGGGCGCCTTGCTTCAGGACGTAGAACTTGAAGACACGGAACTCGAAGAAACGGGCCTCGAAGAGATCTACGCGTCGTTCGCGGCCCTGCAGGCACAGCAGAAGCTGACCCTTCTCGCCGAACTCGGATTGGTGGAGGCGGCGACCGATTACCGCGTTCCCCCGGTCGCCATCCAGTGCCTCGACCTGGCCATGGGTTTCTTGAAGTTGCCAGCCGAGCCATCCGAAACGACAGAATCTCCGTCGAACGTGATCGCGCTGCACCGCCCGTCACACACCGGTGGCCCGCCCAAAGGCCGGTAGAATCTGAACGTCGCCGAAGAACACTGGAAGAACGCGACTGAAGCCCGTCACCGGCGACCGAAATAAGGAGGATCCGTGCGCACCAACCACGCCCGGCCACCCTTCCATTTCCTTCGCGCCGCCTCCCTGTCCGCGGGAATCCTGACACTTGCCGCAGGCGCCCACGTGGCCGGCGGCGGCGACCTTCCCGCCCCAGGCATCCTGCTGGCCGTGCTCGCACTGACAGTCCTGGCAGCCACCACGGCCACGAGGCTGCGGCTCAATTTTCCGGCCATGCTCGGCGTCCTCGGGGCCGGACAGTTCATCCTGCACGAAGCCTTCACGGTCTTCAGTTCGGCGGGAACGGCTGTGGGCACGGCTGCCTCCGGGCTCCATAACGCCCACCGCGCCGGCGCTGCCGCGCCTGTCTTCGTGGCCACCGGACACGTCCACGATCCCGGATCCGCTGGCTTCCTGATGCTCCTGACCCACGCACTCGCCACCGGCGCGTGCGCCCTCCTGCTGGCCAGGGGTGAGGCCGCGCTATGGGCACTGGCCGCGTGGCTGAGGCCCCTTGTCCGGCTCCCCGAAGCAGTAACGCCCGACGCCGGCACGCCGCGCGCGGTGCCCGGCCCACCGGCGGTTCTCCCCCTCCGCCCCTGGCGGAACCTCAGGCAACACAGCCGACGCGGCCCGCCTTCCGCCGTCGTGCTTTCCTGACTCCGCCCGCACCGCACTTCCGCAGGCCGCGGGCCCCATCCCGTACTTCCGCACGCCCCATCCGGCGTGCGTCCGAAAGGCAACCCCATGACCACCACCTTCCTTCGCCGCACCCTCACCGCAGCGGCAGCCACCGGCGGCGCAGCCGTCCTGATCCTGACCGCAGCAGCAGGGGCGTCCGCCCACGTCGGCGTCAAGCCGGACAAGACTGACGCCAACTCGTATGCCCTGCTGACCTTCGGTATCCCGCACGGCTGCGAGGAGTCCGGCACCACCAAGGTGACCATCACCCTGCCGGCCGAACTCACCGACGCCCAGCCCACAGTGAACCCCAACTGGAGCGTGGAAAGGGTGACGGAGCAGCTCGCCGAGCCCAAGAAACTGGCCGACGGCACCTCCATCACCAAACGCACCAGCCAGATCGTCTACACCGCCAAGGCACCCCTCGAGCACGACCTGCGCGATGCCCTGGTGCTGTCGGTCAAGCTGCCCGACGCGGCAGGCTCCACGCTCTACTTCCCCACGCTGCAGTCGTGCGAAACGGGGCAGACTGACTGGTCGGAGATCGCCAAGGACGGCCAGGACCCGCATTCCCTGAAGGCGCCGGCGCCGTCCATCACCATCACCGAGCCGGCCAGCGCGGACGGCCACGGCGCTGCTTCCGCGGCGCACACCACCGAAACCCCGGCCACCGAGCAGGCAGCCGCCGTGACTGACAGCGGTGCGGACGCCCGCAGCTGGGCGGGGCTTGCCGCCGGCCTCGGCGGCCTCGCCCTGGGCGGGGTGGCCTTCGCGCGCAGCGGCTCAAAGCGCCGGCAGGACTCCGCCGCGTAACATCGCGGGATTTGATGCCCGGATGATCACAATCCGGGCATCAAATCGGCCTGCCTGCCCGTGGCATCGTTGACTCCAGCCACACAGGCCGCAACTGTTATGGCATGAGCTTTCAGCGGATGTCACGGGTGTTTGTTTTTACGACGGCGGTCGCGGCGGCGGCACTGATGCTCACCGCCTGCGGACCGAGCCAGCCGCAGACGCAGGGGACGACGACGCCGGGGACTAACTCCGCCAGCCCGTCCACCACGCCGGCGTCTCCGGGCGCGTCCCACTCGCCGTCGTCGTCTGCCACCACTCCGGCCGGTCCCGCGCTCTGCAAAGCGGCCACACTGTCGGCGGCTACCGATGCGTCCGGCGGCGGCGCGGCGGGCAGCGTCTACATGAAGCTGAACCTCACGAATACGGGCACGGCGCCCTGCCTGCTCAAGGGCTACCCGGGGGTATCGCTGACCGCCAACGCCGACGGTGCACCGATTGGTGCGGCCGCGACCCGCGACGAAACCACCCCCGTAGCGGACGTACTGCTGGCGCCGGGCCAGACCGGAACCGCCGTTCTCCGCTACACCCAGGCCGCGAACTACAGCGACTGCACACTGACGGACGCGGCCGGTTACCGCATCTACCCGCCGGAAGACACGGCGTCGTTGTTCCTGCCGCAGCCCACCAGCGCGTGCAGCAACGCGAACATCACGCTCCTGAGCGTCGGGGCGTTCCAGCCCGCTTGAAAAGGCGGGAAGGATTCGGTCCTCTGCCCGGGCTAATTCGCCGGCTGCACATGGGTCCGGAGCTCCAGTGCAGTGATGTCTTTGTTCGGTTGGGGTGCCGGTTCAGGCGTAATGAATGACGTCCAGGTTGGTGACCGTGGCCGTGCCACCGATGGAATAGAGCGCGAGGTCGGTACTGGTGGGTGCCGGGAAGATCAGTTCGGTCATGGTGACCTGGCCGTCCTGGGCGAAGACCTCAACGGAGCAGCGGTCCACGAAGATGGTGAGCTTGTAGGAGCCTTCGATCCCGCGGATAGGGGCGGTGTCGATGGAGGCGAAAGCTTCGTGGAAACCTGACTGTCCGGAATCGCGCCGGTCAACAACGAGGGTGCCTTCAACGGGCCTGACGCCGATGCGGGTTCCCTCGTCGCCGTCGCCGCGGACCACAAGCCCGAATTCCGTGGCGCTTCCGGGCGTCAGGGTGATATCTATGCGTTGGACGCTGCCCGCTGCACCGTCCAGGATGTGTGTACCCTCAGCGATTTCCGTGTGCGCGAGGCTGAACGCCCGGGCCGGGTCGGAAATTGAGGCGAAATCTCCGGTGGCCTCTTGAATCAGTCGCACCTTTCCGTCAAAGGTGCGGAGGGATACTTCGCGGCCCAGCGTCATGGGGCTGCGCCAGGGCGAGGTGGGGATCTGGTTGGCGTATTCCCAATTGTTCATCCAGGCGATCATGAGGCGCCGGTTATCGGGGACGTCGCTGAAAGAGACCGCGGCGTAGTAGTCCCGGCCCCAGTCCAGCCACTGGTACTCGCCCAGCCGGTCCGGGTCCTGGACGCCTTCGGTCACGGTGGTGGCCGAAGTGAACGCGGTCCCGTCGAATTCTCCGACGAAGTACTGCCCGGCGGAGCCGTTGTTGGGTCCGCCCGGGTTGAGGTTGACGGTGAGGACCCACTGAAGGTTCTCCGGGTCGCCATCGACCGGGAGGGGGAACAGGTCGGGGCACTCCCAGACACCTCCGGTGGCGTTGGCCGGGCCGAACGTGCTCAGCAACTCCCAGCTCTTCAGGTCCTCGGACTTGTAGAGCACCACATGGAAGTCCGTGGCTTCGACGGCGACCATGACCCAGTAACTGCCGGCGCCGCCGTCATACCTTATGACTTTGGGGTCGCGGAACTCAGCTGATCCGCGGTTCAGGACGGGGTTGGCGGTGTGTTTGCTCCACGTGTAGCCGTCGCGGCTGTAGGCGAGGGACTGGGCCTGGACGCCCTCATGTGCGGAGCCGGGTTTGAAGGCGCTGGTGTAGACCGCGACCAACGGTGGAGCCGAGTCGGTGCCGAATCCGCTGGTGTTGTCCCGGTCGAAGACGATACTGCCGGAGAAGATGTCCTCTTCCTCATCACAGGAGATGGCGACGGGGTGTTCGGTCCAGGTAACCAGGTCCGGGGAGGTGGCGTGTCCCCAGGACATGTTTCCCCACACGTTGTCCAGCGGGTTGTTCTGGTAATAGAGGTGGTAGACGCCTTCATGAAAAATCAGGCCGTTGGGGTCATTTAGCCAGGTGTTCCGGGCCGTGTAATGCAGGGCCGGCCGGAAAGTGTCGGCTGTCGTGGCGGTCGCGGCAGTCATGAAGGTCAGGTCTCGTTTCTTTGCAAGTCTGGGGAGCCCCTGTAAAGGGTTTCGTGGGCGGGTGGGCCGGTTTGCGCCGGCCCACCCGGTTTGTCGGAGCTAGGAGTTGCTCTTGTAGCGGTCGTAGGCCTGCTGGTAGACCTCAATCATTTTGTCGACGCCGACATTTTTGAGCTGGGAGACGTAGCCGTCCCATTCCTGCTCGATGCCGCCGGAGACGATCCACTTGGCCATGTTCTGCTTCACCAGGGAGGTGATGTCCGTCTGGATGGTGCTGATCTGCTGCAGTTCTTCGTTGGAGAGGGCGACCGGCGGGTAGCCGTCGTTGCCGGCGAAGGGCTTGTAGAGTTCGTTGACGGTCTTCTGGCGTTCGGCGGCGCGTGGTTCTGGCGCGACGACGGTGGTGAAGTTCTCGGCGGTGTTGGCCTTCGGGCCGCCCGGGGCGACCTTTTGGCGGCGTTCGCCTTCGCTGGTCCCGGCCGGGGCCGGGATCTGCGTCAGCAGTCCGCTGGCGTCCTTTTGCAGGGTTTCACCGATGGGTCCCCAGTTGGCCTGGGCGGACTGGATGGGGTCATAGAGGTTGTCGGCCCAGCGCATGGTCGCGGCCGGATATTTGTTGGCCCGGGTGATGGCGAAGGCGCCGCGGGCGATTTCCTGGTTGTTGGACTGGCTGGCGATCCGTTTGCCGTTCACGCCTTCCAGGACCGGGACCAGGGCGTAGTTGTTGGCGCGGTCAGCGCCGACCATTTCGGGGACTTCCCACCAGACGAATGAGCCGAGGTTTTCCGTGGCGGCTTTGCCCTTGGCCAGGTACGCCTTGTCATCCTGGGAGAAGGATTCGGGGTCGATCAGGCCTTCCCGGTACCACTCGTGCAGGGTCTGGATGGCTTTTTTGTAGCCGTCCTGGGTGGGGGTGAAGATGACTTTGTCGTCCTGGACGATGCGGTGGTCCATGTTGTCCGGCACTCCGCCGAGGGCGGCGATCAGGTCAACGATGTCCCCGCACCAGGAGCCGGGCATGAAGCTCAGCGGGATAGTTTTGCCGGTCCCGGAGGCGTCCTGGGTCTTGAAGGCCAGCAGTGCATCGTGGAACTCATCGATGGTTTTCGGCATCGGGATGTTGAGCTTCTTCAGCCAGGAAGTGTTGATGGCCAGTTCGTTGGGGAACTGGACCAGGCCGAGCTCCTCCACCGACGGCAGGGAGTAGATGTGCCCGTCCGACGAGGTGATGGCTGCCTTGATGTCAGGTCGTTCCGAGAGCATCTTGGAGAGGTTCGGGGCGTTCTTCTCGATCAGACCCTCGAGCGGGATGAGCGTGCCACTGGCGGAGTAGGTGGCGATCTCGGCGTCGGTCAGGCCGGTGTTGAAGAACGCGTCGGGCAGGTCACCGCTGGCCAGGATGAGGTTCTTCTTTTCCTGGAAGACCGTTTCGGGCAGGTTCTCCCAGTTGATGTGGACGTTGGTGGCTTTTTCCCATTCCTTGACCACGGTCATGGTGTTGTAGTCCGGTGCGAGAGCCGCCTTGGTGCCAGAGAAGGTCAGGTCGAGCTGCTTGCTGACGATCGGGAAGCCTGTTTCCTGGAAGCCGAAGTCCGCGGAGGCGTCTTTGATCTCCGTGGTGCCTGAGCCGCCGCCGGAGCAGGCGGTGAACATCAATGTTCCGGCCAGGACGGCGCCGAGGGCGGTGAATTTGCGGCTGAATGCCATGGTCATTCCTATTCTGAGGGGGTTACTGAGGTGGGGATGGTGCCGTCCGACGGCGATTGCCCGGGCGGTCTCCATACGGGAAGGAGCTATTTGACGGCGCCGATCATGGCGCCCTTAGTGAAGTGCTTCTGCATGAATGGCAGGGCAATCATGAGGGGCAGGCTCGAGACGACGATCATGGCGTACTTGGTGAGCTCTGCGATCCTTTGCGCGGCGGCATAGGATTCGATGTCTCCGCCGGTGGTTCCGGTGGAGGAGACGTCTGACTGGATGAGGATGTTGCGCAGGACGAGCTGCAGCGGGTATTTGGAGTCGTCGTTGAGGAAGATCAGTGCGTCAAAGAACGAGTTCCACTGAGCCACGACGTGGACCATGATCATGAGCATGATCAGCGGTTTGGACAGTGGGAGCACCATTTTGAAGAAGAATTTGAAGTCGGTTGCCCCGTCCATCTGCGCGGCTTCGCGCAACTCGTTGGGGATGGTGTGTTCAAAGAAGGACCTGGCGATGATCAGGTTCCACACGCCCACCGCGCCGGGAAGGACCACTGCCCAGACGGTGTCCAGCATGCCCAGGTCGCGGACCACCAGGTACTTGGTGATGAGTCCGCCGTCGAAGAACATGGTGATCACGAACAGGAGCATCAGGATCTTCCGGCCGGGCATGTCCTTGCGGGACAGTGCGTAGGCGCCGCACAGGATGGTGCTGACGCTCACGGCGGTGCCGAGCACGGTGTAGATGACGGTGTTGCCCAGGCCATTCCAGATGCGGCTGTCGGCGAAGATCCGTTCGTAACCCTCTGTAGTCACCCCGGAAGGAAACAGCCAGACCTTACCTTCGTACACGGCATTCGGGTCGCTGATGGAAGCGATGACGATGAAGTACAGCGGATAGACCACGGCCAGAATGGACAGCAACAGGACAGTGGTGGCGGCGATGTTGAAGGCACGGTCGCCGTATTTGTCGCGCAGCGACGGCTTGGGGAGGACCTGGCTGAGGGGCCGGTTCGGGTTCACGGTTGTGCGGGGGTTGGTTGTCAGGGACATTTCGGCATCACCACAGGGTCGCTTGGTTGGCCCGGCGCGCAATCGTGTTGAAGACGAGCAGCAGTGCCAGGTTGAGGAGGGAGTTGAACAGGCCGATGGCGGCCGAGTAGCTGAACTGCGCCTGCTGCAGGCCCGCGTGGTAGACGTAGGTCTGGATGATCTCCGAGCTTGAGAGGTTCAGCGGCGTCTGCATCAGCAGCGCCTTCTCGAAACCGACGTTGAGCAGGTTGCCGATAGCCAGGATGAACAGGATGGTCACCACCGGCATGATGCCCGGCAGGTCGATGTGCCGGATGCGCTGCAGCTTCGAGGCACCGTCGACCTTGGCCGCATCGTGGAGCGCCGGGTCGATGGCCGCCAGGGCCGCCAGGTACACGATCATCGAGAAGCCGGCGTTCTGCCAGACATCCGAGATCACATAGATAGGACGGAACCAATCCGCCGAACCCATGAAGAAGATCGGCTCACCGCCGCCCAGCTGGATGGCGTTGTTCACCAGCCCCGACCTCGGGGACAGAACTACGAACATGATGCCCACCACCACCACGGTGGAGATGAATGCGGGCGAATACAGCACCGTCTGCGTGAACTTCTTGAACCTCTCGCTCTGGAGCTGGTTGACCAGCAACGCCAGGATGATCGGAATGGGGAAGGCCAGCAGCAGGCCTAGGACGGCGATCCACAAGGTGTTACCGACCACCTGGCCGAACTGGTAAGAGTTCACAAACCTGATGAAGTGGGTCAGGCCCACCCAGGGGCTGTCCGTAAACCCGTCCACCGGGTTGTAGTTCTTGAAAGCGATCTGAACGCCGTACATCGGCCAGTACTTGAAGACCAGAACGTAGATGATCGCCGGGGCTAGTAATACGTATAACTGCCAGGCGCGGGAAATTCTCTTCATGCGGAGCGAAAGAGAAATTTTCCGCTGCGGCAACGGCGCCGCAGCAGGACGCCCGCGTCGGGCCGGGATGGTGCGGCTCATGGCATCTCCTTAGGATGAGTCACTGAATTCCGTTCAATCAGGGGGCAGTCCATGAGCTCGACCCGGCCATCGGGTTCCGCGTCCTGGAGGATCAGCTCAACCGCGCGCCGGCCCATGGCGACGAACGGCAATTCGAAAGTGGTCAATCCCGGGCGAAGAAACGGCGCCAGAGTCGCCTGATTATCAAACCCCACGATCGAGACGTCCCCGGGGATCGAGAGGCGCAGGTCCGAGACTGCTTGGTAAGCACCCCAGGCGCCGCGGTCGTTCGCGCAGAAAATTGCGGTGGGCGGGTTGCCGGAGGTCATCAGCTCCAGCGTGTACTTGTAGCCGTCCTCCTCACCGCCTGTACCGAAGCGGACCAGCGACGGATCAACGTCCAGCCCCGCTTCCTCAAGTGCCGCGCAGTAGCCCTCGTAGCGGCCGACGGCGGCAGGAAGTCCGCTTTCAAGGGTTTCGATATTGATCATCCCCACCCGGGCGTGGCCCGCCTCGAGCAATCGACTGGTGGCCGCGTAGCCGCCTTTGACCTCGTCCGGGGCGACACTCGGGACGAGGCCGGCCCGGTCCTGAGAATTCAGCACCACGGACCTGACGCCCGCCAGGGCCTCAGGAACCTCCAGCCAGCGGTGGTACATGGCGGCGTAGACCACGCCGGCGACCTTATAGGAGAGCATGGTGTCCAAAGACGCGGCCTCGAGCTCCCTATCACCACCGGTGTTTACCGAGAGCAGGAGGAGTCCGTCCTCCCAGGCCCGCTGCTGCGCGCCTTCGATGATGGCGCCCGCAAAAGGAGTGGTGGCCACGGAATCTCCGATGAAACCGATCATGCCGGCCACGCCCTCTCGAAGGACTTTGGCGTGGGCGTTGGTGCGGTAGCCCAGCCGATTCACGGCGTCCCGAACGCGCTTGCGCGTCTCCTCGGAGAAACGCGACCCGGAGGCTGAATTCAGCACCAGCGACACGGTGGCCTGTGAAACACCGGCAGCAGCAGCGACGTCGTGCATTGTCGGTCCTGACTTTGGCCGCGATCCAGCCATAATGGGCACCTCCTCGGGCCAGTTGCTTTCGTGGGTTATTCGTATAACTTCGTAAACTGTATCCTGCCTCACATCCGGCGTCAACAGTGTGCCCGCATCCCCAGCGCGGGCTCTGGGCCCGACACGTCATGATAAGTACACTTGGCTTCCATGACGTCGCTCTGGTTGGACCGCGGGCAATCCTTCAGTACTGACGCGTTCGAGACTGACCCATTCGAAGCAGGCAACAGCTACGACACCGTGGTGGCAGGAGCCGGGCTGACGGGGCTGGTCACCGCGCTATTGCTCGCGCGGTCGGGGCAGCGGGTCCTCGTCCTGGAGGCCCGGTTTCCCGGGGCCGTGACCACCGGAAACACAACGGCGAAAGTGAGTCTGCTGCAGGGGACCGTCCTGGCTGCCCTGGCCAGGCAGTATGCGCAGAAGCAGGTTGGGGCCTATGTAGAAGCCAACCGGGAGGGGCAGTCGTGGCTGCTCCGCTATCTCGACGAACACCACGTGCCGTATCAGCGCCGGGATGCCTACACGTACGCCACCACCGCCCAAGGGACCGAGCGGCTGCTTGAGGAACTCGGCGCAGCGACCACCGCCGGCCTGGACGTCGAGTACGTCCGCGATGCACGCCTCCCCTTCCCCATCCAAGGCGCCCTGCTCCTGACCAATCAGGCCCAAATCAACCCGATGGACGTCCTGGACACGCTGCTGAAGGACGTTCGGGCCCGCGGCGGGAGCGTGGTGGGCGGGACCCGGCTGCGAAATGTCTCCGGAAGCGGGCCGCTGACTGTCCACACGGACCAGGGCACAGTCACCGCCAACAACGTTGTTCTCGCCACCGGAATCCCCATCCTGGACCGCGGGCTCTACTTCACAAAACTCAAGCCCCTGCGCTCCTACGCCGCGGCCCTGGAGCTGCCTGCCGGAGTCACCGCGCCGCCCGGAATGTACCTCTCGGCCGAGGAACCCACCCACTCCTTGCGGGATTATGCGGCTGACGGCCGTCACTTCCTGTTGGTGGGCGGGCACGGGCATCAGGTGGGGCGGACCGGATCGGAGAAATCCCATCTGTCGGGCCTCTTGGACTGGGCTACCGGACACTTCCCGGGTGCGGTAACCACCCACACGTGGTCGGCCCAGGACTACCAGGCCACCAACCTCATGCCCTTCTTTGGCAAACTGCCACGGGGCCGGGGCCACATCTTCTTCGGCACCGGATACAACAAGTGGGGCATGACCAACGCGGTGGCCGCCGCCCTGGGCATCTCCGCGGACATCCTCGGCGGCCACCTCCGCTGGGCCAACACGATCCATCACCGCGTGACGTCTCCGGGCGGGGCAATGACCGCCGTCGCCGTCAACGCGGGAGTGGCTGCGCGGCTGGCCACCGACTGGGGGAAGCTGGCGGTTGGCAAGTCGGTGATTGGCAGGCCGGTGGTTGAGCCTGCCGAAAACGGGGTGCCGACAGGCCCACCCACCGGAGGTCCCGTACCGGCCGACGACGGCGGCAGGGTCTACCGCGATGGCGCGCGGCCCGCGGCGGTCTCCACAGTGGACGGCACCACGTGCAGGCTCTCCGCGGTCTGCACGCATCTGGGCGGGATCGTCCACTGGAACGACAGCGAACTGACCTGGGACTGCCCGCTCCACGGCTCGCGCTTCAGCCGCGACGGCAAGCTCCTCGAAGGACCCGCCACCAGGGATCTTCCGAGGCTCTAGCAGGGTTGATCCGCGCCTCCAGCGGTGCCGGCAATACTGTCGGTGGGGTAGGGCATGATGGAGGAATGCAGGAGCAGCAACCGCCGGGAGCGGAGCCGGACGCCCTTCCTGGCACTCCCATGGGCCGTTTCAGCCGGCCCACCCGGGACTGGTTCCTGGGTGCATTTGCGGAGCCCACCCCTGCCCAGACCGGCGCCTGGAACGCGATCTCGTCCGGCTCGCATGCACTGGTGGTGGCGCCCACCGGATCGGGCAAGACGCTCGCGGCGTTCCTCTGGGCCCTGGATCGTTTGCTCGTTGAGGCGCCGGCCCCTGATCCGGAACTGGGTGACGCTGTATTGCCGGGCGTGGATGCTATATCGGTCAAAGGGGGGGTGAAAGGGCAGGCCAAAGGACGACGCCCCCGCCCGCCCAAACGCAGGACCCGCGTCCTGTACATCTCGCCGCTTAAGGCCCTCGGCGTGGATGTGGAACGCAACCTCCGCTCGCCGCTGATCGGAATCACCCAGACTGCCAAGCGGCTGGGACTTCCAGCGCCCCTGATCACCGTGGGGGTCCGGTCCGGTGACACCACGACGGCGGACCGTCGCGCGCTGCTCAGCAACCCGCCGGACATCCTCATCACCACGCCGGAATCGCTGTTCCTGATGCTCACCTCCAGGGCGCGCGAGACCCTCACCGAGGTGGACACCATCATCGTTGACGAGGTCCACGCCGTCGCCGGAACCAAACGTGGCGCGCACCTGGCGGTCTCGCTGGAACGGCTGGATGCACTGCTTCCCAAGCCCGCCCAGCGGATCGGGCTCTCCGCAACGGTGGAGCCCCGCGAGTTGGTGGCCCAGTTCCTGGCCGGTGCTGCGCCGGTGGAAATAGTGGCCCCGCCGTCACGGAAAAACTGGGACCTCACCGTATCCGTCCCGGTGGAGGACATGTCCGACCTCCCGGGCGCCGCCGGCGCCTTTGACTCCGGTCCGGCATCAGGCCTGCAGCCCCAGGCCTCGATCTGGCCCCATGTGGAGGAAAAGATCGTTGACCTGGTGCTGGCCAACCAGTCCACCATCGTCTTCGCCAACTCCCGTCGGCTGGCTGAACGGCTCACGGCGCGGCTCAACGAGATCTACGCCGAACGGCAACTGATCGCGGTCGGTGGTGGCTGGGACCCACCTGACTCGGATGCTGTTGAATCAGGCACCCCGGGTGTCCCCGCTTCCACGGCGACTCCGGCCCACATGATGGCGCAGGCCGGCAGCACGGCGGGAGCCGATCCTTTGTTGGCCCGCGCCCACCACGGCTCCGTTTCCAAGGACCAACGGGCACTGATTGAGGACGATCTCAAGTCCGGCCGGCTGCGCTGCGTCGTGGCCACTTCGTCCCTGGAACTCGGCATCGACATGGGCGCCGTGGACCTCGTGGTGCAGGTGGAATCACCGCCGTCGGTGGCCAGCGGGCTCCAACGTGTGGGCCGCGCCGGCCACCAGGTGGGGGAAATTTCGCAGGGAGTGCTGTTTCCCAAGCACCGGGCAGATCTGGTGCACACGGCCATCACCGTGGAGCGGATGCTCGAAGGAAAGATCGAGCGGCTTTTTGTCCCGGCCAATCCGCTGGACATCCTGGCCCAGCAGACCGTCGCGGCCACCGCCCTGGGCAGCATCGATGTGGAGGAATGGTTCGCCACCGTCCGCCGGTCCGCCCCGTTCGCGTCCCTCCCCCGGTCCGCCTACGAGGCCACCCTTGACCTGTTGGCCGGCCGGTACCCGTCGGACGAATTCGCGGAACTGCGGCCCCGGATCATCTGGGACCGGAACGCCGGCACCATCGAAGGCAGGCCCGGCGCCCAGCGGCTTGCCGTGACGTCCGGCGGAACCATCCCGGACCGCGGCCTCTTCGGTGTGTACATCATCGGCACCGAGGTGGAAGGCTCCGGTGCGCCGGGAGCGGACGGCAAACCTGCCGCGTCACCGGCAAAAGGCGGCCGCCGCGTGGGCGAACTGGACGAGGAAATGGTCTACGAGTCCCGGGTGGGCGACATTTTTGCGCTGGGCGCCACCAGCTGGAAAATCGAGGACATCACCCACGACCGCGTCCTGGTCTCCCCCGCCTTCGGCCAGCCGGGCAAACTCCCCTTCTGGAAGGGGGATTCACTGGGTCGGCCCGTTGACCTGGGCCGCGCGCTGGGCGCCTTCGTGCGTGAACTGTCCGCGTCCGACGTCGGCCCTGCCACCGAACGCTGCAAGGCCAGCGGGCTGGATGAATTCGCCGCCAACAACCTGATCCAGTACCTCAGTGAACAGAAGCTCGCCACCGATGTTGTCCCCTGCGACACCACGCTGGTGGTGGAGCGCTTCCACGACGAACTGGGCGATTGGCGAGTGATCCTGCACAGCCCGTTCGGGATGCCGGTGCACGCTCCCTGGGCACTCGCCGTCGGGCAGCGCCTTCATCAGCGGTACGGCCTGGACGGGTCGGCCATGGCGGCGGACGACGGCATCGTGCTGCGGGTCCCCATGATGGAGGACGAGCCGCCCGGCGCCGAGCTGTTCCTGTTTGATCCCGACGAGCTGGAACAGATTGTCACCGCCGAGGTGGGCGGGAGCGCGCTGTTCGCCTCGCGTTTTCGGGAGTGTGCCGCGCGTGCCCTGCTGCTTCCCCGGCAAACCCCCGGCAAGCGGCAGCCGCTCTGGCAACAGCGCCAGCGGTCGGCGCAGCTGCTCGACGTCGCCCGGAAATACCCCACGTTCCCCATCGTGCTGGAAACCGTCCGTGAATGCCTGCAGGACGTGTACGATCTCCCGGCCCTGAAGGACATTGCGGCCTCGGTGGAACGCCGCGAACTCAGGATCGTGCAGACCACCACGCAGCAGCCGTCGCCGTTCGCCAAGTCCCTGCTGTTCGGGTACGTGGCCCAGTTCCTGTATGAAGGGGACTCGCCCCTGGCCGAACGCCGGGCCGCAGCCCTGGCCCTGGACTCGACGCTCCTGAACGAGCTGCTCGGCCGCGTTGAGCTCCGTGAACTGCTGGACGCGAAGGTCATCGAGGCCACCGAGCTTGAACTCCAGCGCGTTGCGCCGGACCGCCGGGCCCGGGGCATGGAAGGCGTCGCCGACCTGCTCAGGTTGCTGGGTCCGCTGACCCCGGAAGAGGTCGCCGCCCGCCTGGAGGCTGCGCCGGTGCTGGAGCCGCTGCCGGCGGTTGAGCCTGCCGAAACCCCGCAGCCCACCGAAACCCCGGTGGTTGAGCCTGTCGAAACCCCACATGCCGACACTCCGCTGGCCACGACGCACCTGAGCGCACTGCTGCGGGCCAACCGGGCCATCAGAGTCAACATCGGCGGTGCCGAGCGCTACGCCGCAGTCGAGGATGCCGCCCGGCTTCGTGATGCCATCGGCGTTCCGCTTCCCATGGGCGTTCCCCTTGCCTTCATCGAACCGGTGGCAGACCCCCTGGGCGACCTGGTTTCCCGGTACGCGCGCACGCACGGACCCTTCACGTCGGCGGAAGCGGCAGCCCGGTTGGGGCTCGGCGTCGCCGTGGTGGGCACCGCGCTGAAACGGCTCGCCGCGGACGGCCGGGTGGTGGAAGGCGAGTTCCGGCCGCACGCCGCTCCAGCGGAACAGGCTGCCCGCTATGGGCCATCGGACGAAACACCAGTTGAGGATGTCCAAACGGGTCGGCCGCTCCCGACAGAGCCCACGCAGACGCATCTTCCCGCCCCCACCACCAGCGAATGGTGCGATGCCGAAGTGCTCCGCAAGCTCCGGCGTCGTTCGCTCGCAGCACTGCGCGCCGAAGTGGAACCGGTGGACGCCGCCGCCTATGGGCGCTTCCTGCCGGCCTGGCAGAATGTCCGCACGCCGGGCGCCGGGCGCGGGCAGCCGTCCCTGCGGGGACTGGACGGCATTGTCACCGCGATCGACCAGCTTTCCGGCGTGCCGGTACCGGCTTCGGCGTGGGAGCCGCTGGTCCTGGCCAGCAGGGTTTCGAACTACCAGCCCGCCATGCTCGACGAGCTTATGGCCGCCGGCGAGCTCCTCTGGTCCGGGGCCGGAGCGTTGCCTGGAAACGACGGCTGGGTCAGCCTCCACCTGGCCGATTCCGCCGAACTGACGCTGAATCCCGCCGTCGAATACGAACCCGGAGACGCGCAGCAACGCCTGCTCGACCACCTGAGGAACAACGGCGGCGGCTACTTCTTCCGCCAACTGAAGGACGTGGCAGGCGGCATGGACGCGGTGCCCAGCGACCAGGAAGTGGTGTCCGCGCTGTGGGATCTGGCGTGGGCGGGCCGCATCACCGGCGACACCTTCGCCCCGGTCCGCGCCCTCATCGCCGGCGGCCACACGGCGCACCGCCAAGTAGCGCGTTCACCCCGCGCCCGCGCCCCCAGGCTGAGCAGGCTCGGCCGCTCGCACGGCACCGGCCTCCTGGGATCGCCCGGGCTGGGCTCCCCTGGACTGGGCTCCCCTGCGCTGGGCGGCGGACGGTACGGCTCATTGTCGGGCACTGCGGCAACTCCCCCGCTGGCCGCGGGGCGTTGGTCTGCCCTGCCCTCGCCCGAGCTGGACGCCACCATCCACGCCCGCGCCACGGCTGAACTGTTGCTGGACCGGTATGGCGTGGTGACCCGGGGATCCGTCATGGCGGAGCAGATCCTGGGCGGGTTCGGCCTGATGTACAAGGTGCTGGCCCGGCTGGAAGAGGCCGGACGCTGCCGCCGCGGATACTTCATCGAGCACCTCGGGGCCGCCCAGTTCGCTGTCCCCGCAACCGTGGACCGGCTGCGCTCCTATTCCGAGGACACCCAGCTGGCCAAGCCCGAGCCAATGGCACTGGCCCTTGCAGCCACGGATCCCGCCAACCCCTATGGGGCTGCTTTGTCCTGGCCTGCCCTCGACGTGGAGGCAGGAACGGGCCACCGACCTGGACGGAAAGCCGGGGCGCTGGTGGTCTTGGTGGACGGCGCCCTGGTCCTCTACGTGGAACGGGGCGGGAAAACGCTGCTGGCCTTCAGCGAGGACGCGGCCGTGCTGTCCGCCGCCGGCGCGGCCTTGGTAGGTGTGGTCACCCGGGGAGCGGTGGACAAGCTCATCATGGAGAAGGTCAACGGCCACGGCATCCTGGACACCCCGGTGGCGGCCGCACTCACCGCCGCCGGGGCATACTCAACGCCCAAGGGTCTGAGGATCCGTGCCTGAGGGCGACTCCGTCTGGCGGGCGGCCGCCGAACTGCACAAGGCCTTGGCTGGGCAGACGCTCACCGCCTCGGACTTCCGCGTGCCGAGGTTCGCCACGCTCAACCTGGCCGGCTGGACCGTGGAGGAGGTGGTCCCCCGCGGCAAGCACCTCCTGATGCGCGTGCTGGGACCGGACGGGAATGGACCGGAGGAGCGGAAACTCACCATCCATTCGCACCTGAAGATGGAAGGCACCTGGCAGGTCTATCCGCCCGGAGGGCGCTGGCGGAAGCCTGGATTCACCGCCCGGTGCGTTCTGCGCACGGCGGCAGCGGACGCCGTCGGATTCTCCCTGGGCATCGTGGAAGTGGTCCGCACCGCGGACGAGGACACCATCGTCGGCCACCTGGGTCCGGACCTGCTGGGTCCGGACTGGGACCCGGCCGAAGCGGAGCAGCGGATCCGTGCGGCACCCGACGTGCCCATCGGCGTCGCCCTGCTGGACCAGCGCAACCTGGCGGGCATCGGCAACATCTACCGCTGCGAGGCCTGCTTCCTGTCCGGTGTGCATCCGGCGACACCGGTCTCAGCTGTCCACGACCTCAGGACCCTGATGACGGATGCCAAGCAGCTGCTGGAAGCCAACCTGGGCCCGGGACGCCGGGTGACCATCCTTAATCCGCGAGGCATGCCCGTCGGGCGGATGGCGGGCCGTCCGGGCTACTGGGTTTACCGGCGGGAACACCAGCCGTGCCTGAAATGCCGGACCCCCATCCGCCGCGGCGCGCTGGGCAAACCCAACGGCGAAGAGGAACGGGACATCTACTTCTGCCCCCAGTGCCAGCCAATGCTGCCCTAGGCGTCGTGTCCTGAGAAGTCCCAGGCGGTCCTAGGGCGTCCTAGGGAGTCCTGGCCACGCGTTCGACGGCGACCGGCTCGCCGGTGTCTGACCCTGCAGCGTCCAACTCGGCGGCATCGAACTCACCGGCGTCCAACTTAACGGCATTCGGCTCAAGGACTGCAGGTTCGGCTGGAAGCGCTGCGGGCACCATGAACCGCGGGAGCAGCAGCTGCACCAGCGGCCCGATGGCGAGGGCGTAGACCACCGTGCCCACGCCCACGGAACCGCCCAGCAGCCAGCCCACTCCCAGCACCACCACTTCGATCAGGGTGCGCGAGATCCGCACGGACCAGCCTGTGCGCCGAGCCAGTCCGGTCATCAGCCCGTCCCTGGCACCCGGACCGAACCGTGCGCCGATGTAGCAGGCGGACGCGATGCCGTTCAGCAGCACGGCGCCTGCGAGCATGCCGATCTGGCCGCCCAGATGCGAGAACGCGGGGATCAAGGCCAGGCCGATGTCCGCGAAGACGCCCACCAGCACGGCGTTGCAGAGCGTGCCGAACCCTGGCCACTGCCGGAGCGGGATCCAGAGGAGCAGCACCAGGAAACTCACAATGATGACCACCACCCCGATGCTCAGTCCCGTCCGGCCGGAAACTCCCTGATGGAAAACATCCCACGGATCCAGTCCAAGTCCGGCACGGATGAACATGGCCAGGGAGATGCCGTACATGGCGAGGCCGGTAAAGAGCTGGAGTAGTCTGCGAGTCAACATAACGACCACTCTGACAGATAACTGGCATTGAATTACATAGCCAGTCTGAGATACTGGCTTCATGTCCCCTTCGCTGAACCCGCCCGCGCTGGCCCGTCTCCTGGGCGAGTGGAACCTCGGCGTCGCGCCCGCGTACCGCGAGCTGGCCGACGTCGTCCGCCTCCTGGTCCTGGACGGCCGAGTGGCCCTGGACACGGCCCTGCCCAGCGAGCGGGCACTGTCTGAGGCGCTGGGCGTCAGCCGCACCACCGTGACAGCCGCCTACGGCCACCTCCGCGAGCAGGGTTTCCTCAGCAGCGGGCAGGGCAGCAGGGGCCGGACCCGGATTCCGCGCCTGACGGCGTTGGGTACCACGGTGCTCACGGACCCGGGCCTTACAACCGCGGGGCGGACGCCCGGCACAACGTCTCCCGGACTCGCGGCACCGGAGGGTCTGATCGACCTCGCCTACGCGTCGCTGCCCGCCTGCGGCGAGGTGGTGCATCGCGCGTTCGCCGCAGCCCTCACCGAACTTCCCGCCCTGCTGCCGGGATTCGGCTACGACGCCATGGGTCTGCTCCCCCTGCGCGAGACGGTGGCGGCGCGTTATACGGCGGCCGGCGTGCCGACCACCGCCGAACAGATCCTGGTGACATCGGGCGCGCAGCACGCCCTGAACATCATCATCCGCGCCTTGGTTGGCCGGCAGGACAGGGTGCTGGTGGAACACCCCAGCTACCCAAATGCCCTGGATGCGATCCGCGCGGCCGGGTGCCGGGCCATTCCGGTGGCGTTCACCGCAGCCCACGGCGCCGGCACTGACAGGGCCGACGGCGGTCCCTCCCTGGCGTGGGACATGCACGCCCTGCAGGCCGCCATGACACAGCAGCGTCCCAGGATGGCGTACGTCGTGCCGGACTTCCACAACCCAACCGGGCAGCTGATGCCCGATGTCCAGCGCCGCCAACTGGTCCGGGCGGCCGCGGTTGCGGGGACGGTCCTGGTGGTGGACGAGACCCTCCGCGCGCTGAACCTCGACGGCGTCGAAACCAGTCCCGTGGCAGCCTTCAGTCCCGCAGTGGTCACCATCGGCTCGCTCAGCAAATCCCACTGGGCCGGACTTCGGACAGGCTGGATCCGCGCCTCCGAAGCCATGATCCAGCGCTTTGCGGCGGCACGGACGTCCCTGGATCTGGGCGGACCGCTTATGGAACAGCTGGCGGCGGCCCACTTGGTCCGCGCCCTCGACGAGCCGCTCCCCGCACGGCTCAGCGCCCTCCGGGACAACCGCACCGCACTTCTGGAGCTCCTTGCCGGACACCTCCCGGAATGGGAAACGGGACGCCCGGCCGGCGGTCTGTCCGTCTGGTGCAGGCTGCCCGCACCGGTCAGCACTGCACTGACGGTCATCGCTCCGGATTTTGGCATCCGGCTGGCCGCCGGGCCGCGGTTTGGCATCGGCGGCGCGTTCGAACGCTACCTCCGGGTGCCTTTCACCCTGCCGCCGGACCAGCTGGAGACCGCCGTCCTGGCCCTGCGCTCAGCCCAGGACCGGCTCGACGCCGCCCCGCAGCTCCGCCGGACCCTGAAGAACGCGCCGGCCTTGGCTATTGCGTGACGCGCCGGGCTTTCGGGATCAGGTGCCGCTGGCACCGCGGCCTGCGGCCCGGCCCATCCGCTGCTTGGCCGTATTGGTCCCGGCCCCGACCGGGACGTGCGCCGTCGCCTTGGCCAGCCCAAACTCCGGCATCCCGTTGTAGACAACCTCGATCCCGCCGGCCGGCACCTGGTACGTCTCATGCCAGACGCCGACGTCGCCGGTCCCAGAGAGTTCCTTCATGAATCGTCGCCACGGTTCCAGGTGCGGGGACTCCCGGTCCGCGGCGAACTTCCGCAGGTGCTCGGGGCTCTCCCAGTAGCTGAGCAGGATGGTGGTGCGCCCGAACCACTGCTCACAGCCGAGCATTCCTGCCGCGGGGTCGGCGGCCAGGTGCTGGAGCATCCGCGGCATGGCGGCAGCCACCTTGCCGACGGTCCCGACCTTCCACCATCGGTTCGCCCGCATGCCGATCAGGAAGACCGTCACCGATTCGCGGCCCGGGTCAGCGGTATACCGGCCCGGAAATACCTTCTGCGCCATGGGAACTCCTTCGGTTCGCGGTTTCATAACCTTGTTTCATAACACGGTTACGAAACAAGGTTATGAAACAATGGACTCCATGGCAAGACCCGTAGTGCATAACGATTCCCTCAGGCAGGACCTGCTGGCCGTCACGGCTGACCTGGTGGACCGCGACGGTCCCGCACGCGTGAATCTGCGGGACGTGGCAGCGGCCGCCGGAACGTCCACTACGGCCGTCTACTCGCTATTCGGCGGAAAATCCCAGCTCTTGACGGCCGTCGTGGACGACGGGTTTTGGTCCTTCCGCGACTCACAGGTGACTGCGGCCCCGGGCGGCCTGCAGGGACTCGGCGTGGCCTACCGGACCTGGGCGCTGGAGCATCGGGCGCTCTACCGGCTGATGTTCGGCGGCGCGCTGGCCGCCTACGTCGATTGCCAGCCAAGCCCCGACGCTGCCGCCGATGCCATGGAGCCCCTGATGGAAGCAGTGGCCTCCGCCCAGTCCGCGGGCACTGTACTGCAGGCACCCGTGGAGATGGTCGCCGTCGCAATCTGGGGCCAGGTCCACGGCCTCGTGAGCCTGGAACTGGCCCAGGTGGGGCCGCCGGATGCAGACTGGGCCGCGGCCTACAGCGCCGCCCTCGACGCCGTCGCCCGCGGCTGGGCCGCCTGACGCGACCTGACGCCGCTTTGTGCGCGCCCGTGCGGACTTTCCCGACGCGCCGATCCGCCCGCGACGCGCAAATTATCTGACGCAGGTGGATTTCCCGGTGCGCCAGATAATGTGCGAGTCGATATTCGGGTGCCGGGCTCAGGAGCCCTTACGCGTAGACCTTTTCGAGGAAGCCGCCCCAGGCCTCGGCGGTGGCTGATGAGTCACCGCTGCCGCTGAAGTCGTGCACAGTCATCCCCACCGGCGCGCCGAATGCGTTGCGGCCGAAGAACCGGTACATCGCATCCGACGTCCGCAGGCCCAGGAAGTGCTCGTTGGAGAAGTCCACTTCCCCGGACAGCCGCCCCACGCCGTCGAGCTCCAGCTCAACAGCGGAACCTTGCGCAGCGGAGTCCACGCCCAGAGCCTTCTTCAGGCGGTCGAACCCGTCCGGGGTCTGCGACGCCACCGGAGACTGGATGTCCGTAAACACCACCGGCTTGCCGTCGAAGTGCTGCAGGTACTGGCCCAGCGTGTGCAGATAGAACGCCGTGTGCTTGCTGGCGCCGTCGTACTGCTCGTCCCAGTTGTCGGCGAAGATCCCGCTGTGGACATAGTGCAGCCGGGCGCGGCCGCCTTCGAGCGGTTCCAGGATGTGCTCCAGCTGGTTGAACCAGCCATCCGGGCCGTCCATCCGGGATACGAGATGCGTGGGATGCTCCTGCACGGTCTTGACGTCCGGCCACTGGTCCGTGGGGAACATCCACGCCGGCGTTCCACTTGTCACGGCTTCCCAGGCACGCTCGGGCGTACCGGGCAGTTCGGTGTCGTACACGATCTCAAATTCGCGGTTGTCAGTCATTGTCCTGCTCCTTCGCTGAGAGGGGTTTGATGGGGGTTTTGAGAACGGGGTGAAGAGCGACGACGAGCCGGTGCTTCCGTCCGCCACCCGCGGAAGTGCCGCCCGGCGTCGCGGATGAGCTGCCGCCGTCGTGATATTTGTCCACCAGGCGGGTTACGGCGACGCCGAGTTCCTCGGCAAACGCGGCCCGGTCCGCGGCCGTCCGGAAAGTAATCTCGCCGTCGATCGCGAACGTTGCCAGCTTCTGCCTGGCGGCGGCCGCGCCAGCGATCAGCTTGCCCACTTCCTGGACCATCCGCCCGGCGAGCGCCAGCAGCCAGAAGGCCGAGAACCGGTCGGAGAACCGGTGCGGATCCGGTGCCACCGATGCGAGGGCCACGGGCGAAATCAGGTACGAAGCCGCCGTCGCCTGGAGGACGCGCTCGGTGACATTCCCCTTGCGCCGCTCCTCCACGAGTTCCACCAGCCCGTGCCGCTCAAGGGCTTTGAGGTGGTAGTTAACCTTCTGCCGCGGCAGGCCCACCTTGGCGGCAAGCTGCGTGGCCGACCCTGGCTCCGCGAGCTCCCGGAGGATGCGCGTCCGGATCGGGTCCAACGACGCTTCCGCCGCGGCCGGGTCCTCGATCACTTCGATGTCCAACATGCTTCCATCATGCCAACCGACAACTTTTATTGTCAAGAACTTTTTTTCCGTCGGTGCCGAGATCGCCGGATCCGTGCTCCGATTCGATGGTTCCCTGCGCAGACGATGATTCGAACCATCGTCTGCGCAGGGAACCGTCTAAATGGGCGCGGGTAGAATGGACCGGTGATGCAATCCCCCCTCCCCGTGCGCGAAGGCGTCAACGCCACCCGCCTGCGCCTCCCGGACGAGGGGCCGTGGACCACCGCCATGGACTACATGATGCACCGCTGGGGCCACATCGATCCGCAGGGCATCGAGGACAGGTTCGACGCCGGCGAGATCGTCGGCGAGGGCGGCGTCGCCCTGGACAGGGCCACCAGGCTCGAGGACCACACCTTCATCTGGTACTACCGCTCACTGCCGCCGGAGACCCGCATCCCCGTGGAAATCAGCATCCTGCACCAGGACGACCACCTCCTCGTGGTGGACAAACCGCACTTCCTGCCCACCACCCCCGGCGGCACCTACATCCAGGAATCGGCCCTGGTCCGGCTCCGGAACCAGCTCAACCTGCCGGACCTGATCCCCATGCACCGCCTGGACCGGATGACCGCGGGAGTGCTGCTGCTGTCCACAAACCCGGAAACCCGCGGAAATTACCAGGTGCTGTTCGAGAAGCGGCAGGTGCAGAAGGAATACGAGTGTGTGTCCGCCGCGGAGCCCGCCGCCGGACGCCCCGCCGTCGACTTCCCCGTGGTGGTCCGGAACCGGATGACCAAGTCGCGCAGCTACCTGCTGGCCGAAGTGATCGAGGGCGAGCCGAACGCGGAGACCCGGATCGAACGGCTGGAAACGTTCGACGGCGGCACTTCAGCAGGTGCCGCCGGCACCCGCGCGCCTGGCATCCCCGCCGCTGGCACCGCAGCCGAAACCCACCCAGCCCGCCTGGCGCGGTACCGGCTGGAGCCGCACTCCGGAAAAACGCACCAGCTCCGGGTCCACATGGCCTCGCTGGGCCTGGGCATCGTGAATGACTCGTTTTATCCGGACCTGCTGAACAAGGCGCCGGACGACTACTCCAAACCGCTCCAGCTCCTGGCCCGCGGCATCCGTTTTGTGGACCCCATCAGCAAAAAGCCCGTGGAATACCGCAGCGGGCTCCACCTCAGCGAGGCTACTCAAACCTTGCGCTGATCGAACACCGCCTTGAAGGCCTGCTCCATCTCGGGGCCGAACAGCACAAACTCCGCCAACTCGAGCGCGATGGACGGATGTGAGGCACCAAACCCTGTGACGGCGTCGTACGCGGCCTCCGCCACCTGGCGCCCGTGCCAGCCGTACACTCCCCCGCCCACCGCCGGGAAGGCGATGGAAGCCGCGCCCAGCGAGTCCGCCAGCCGCAGGCTTTCGCTGAAGCAGGAGACCAGCAGCGCCGGGTTGGTCTGCCCCACGTGCCGGTTGGGCCCAACAGTATGGATGACCCAGCGTGCCGGCAGCCGGAATCCAGGAGTGGCGACGGCGGCTCCGGGCGCCAGCCCGTGCGGCAGGTCCGTTTCGCGCAGTTCGCGGCAGGCGGCCAGCAGTTCCGGCCCGGCAGCCCTGTGGATGGCCCCGTCGACGCCTCCGCCGCCCAGAAGGGAGGAGTTAGCCGCGTTCACGATCGCGTCAACCGTGCGGGTGGTGATGTCGCCTTGGAGGATGGTGATCCGCATGCCGCCAGTTTCCCACCTACGCGGTGCGGCTCATAGGCCCCGCATCACCGCAGCCGAGGCACGCAACCAGGCCTCGCGTGTGGCCGGCAGCAGCGCCTGGTAGTTGAGCGGTCCGCCGGAGACGAGGGACTTGTCATAGGGAACGTCGAGGACTTCCCTTGTCAGCGTCTCGAAGTGGGTCCGGGTCCTGGTATGAAGCTGACGGGCATGTGGACCTATTCCCGGTATATAACCCAAAAACCCCTCTTTCTAAATTGGCTTGACTTGATGCGCCCCAGTGCCACGATGGTTATCTGGGGTATCGCGTGTTGTCCGGTCGCTTGAAGGGGATAGGCATGACGGTGGCTCTCGCACAGGATTGGCATTTAAGCCTGCTGGGGGCCTGGCGGTTGCGCCGCGGCAGCAATACCGTGACGGTGGCCAGCCGGGAACAGCGGCTCATCGCGTGTGTGAGACTCCTTGGCTGCAGGCACCGGAGTTTCCTGGCTGGCCTGCTGTGGCCCAAAAGCAGCGAAACGCAGGCTGCCGGGAACCTGCGCACCACCGTCTGGTGCATCTCCCACGCCTTCCCGCACCTTCTCCTGACCGGCGCGGACACGCTGGAGCTTCACGAGGGGGTCAGGGTCGATGTCACGGCATTGCAGCACCACGTCGCCACGCTGCAGTCGCAGCCTGAAGCCCGGATTCCTGACAGCTACCTGGACGACTTGAGCCGCGCCGACCTGCTTCCCGGCTGGTACGACGACTGGGTGGTCTTCGAACAGGAGCGGCTGCGGCAGTTGCGCCTCAGCGCGCTGGAACTCATGGCCCGGCAGCATCTGGCGGCCGGCGAACCCGGCGGAGCTGTCATCGCGGCGTTGTCCGCGGCAAGCATCGAACCACTGAGGGAATCGGCCCATCTGCTGCTGGTCCAGGCCCACCTGGCCGCCGGTAACCGGGCCGCCGCGGTCCGCGCCTACACGATGTTTGCCAGCCGGCTGGAGGGCGAACTCGGTGTCCTGCCCTCAAGCCAGTTGAGCGAGCTTGTCTCGGCGTTCCATCCGCACTGAGCGAGCATCTGCACTGCTCGAGCATCTGCACTGAGCGAGGAATCATCATGGATACCCTCATCGAAATCCCCGGCGACCGCACGGCGGCCAAGTTCGCCTACGCGGCCGGGGGCCTGGGCGTGGTAGGCGTGGCAACCCTGGGAGCCATGTACGCCATTGAGGTGCCAAAGAACGGACCCTACGTCTTCGGCACCATCAACGATGCCACCGGCGGCGTCTTCCAGTTGGTGATCATCCCGGTGATCGTCCAGGTTCACCGGCGCCTGCGCCGCACACCCGGCTCCGAGGCCGCCAAATGGCTGGTGATCGCGGCCAGCGGCGCAGGATCAGCAAGCTCGTTCCTCCTGGTCGCGAAGAAGCTCGATTTCACGGTGTCCACTGGCATCTCGGTGGGGGCCATGGTGGTCCAGGCCGGCTGGTTCCTGCTGGCCAACCGGGCACTGCTCAAGAGGGGCAGCTTTCCCCGGGATCTCGGGAGGCTGGGACAGTTCATTGGCGGCGCCTTGGTGGTGGCGTTGCCCCTGGCGGCGCTGACCGCGGTGGAACAGGCGCCTGCCTGGATCCGCTGGGGCATCGGCGGGGCGGGACTGGCCTTTGGCGCCACAGCGTGGGTCGCCTGGCCGTACTGGTATTTCCTCGCGGCCCGGCACCTCAGCCACGTCCCCAGGGAAGTTCCCGGCGGAGCCCCAGGTCCACGCCGTCGGAACATCGGCACCGGGTACTGAGGCACTCGCTGAACCTAATGCCTGGCAAGTCCGTGCCGCCGGCCGGCTCAGGCCGTGCTGCCGCGCAAAAGTGCGGTACTTTGTGGCCATGGACTTTGGCAACGCCGACAGCTGGGGGGCGGCGATCTACTTCTGGATCATCCCCGTGGTCCTCGGCGATGCCATCTTCCCGCCCATCCCCTCAGAGATGGTGGTGATTACCGGCGGCGCCCTCTCGGCCGACGGCCGGGCCAACGTCTTCCTTGTGGGGGCACTGTCCGCAGTGGCGTCCTGGGTCGGCGACATGGTGGTGTTCCAGCTCTTCAAACGCCGGCTGAGCCATGTCCTGGACCGCTGGCGCTGGGGCCGCAAGGTCCATACGGGCATCCACGCGGCCATAGCCAAGGCCGGCCGCTCCTCCACCTACGGAACCATCATCGGCGCCCGCTTCATCCCCGGCGGGCGGCTGGCGACGTCGGCGGCCTCGGGCATCGCCGACGTTTCGGCACGGGGTTTCAGCCTGTGCGCCGGCCTCGGCGCAGTCCTCTGGGCCAGCTGGCTGGTGGGCCTGGGCTACTTCACGGGATCGGCAACCAACCTGCCGTTTTGGGCGAGTTCGCTGATCGGCGTGTTGCTGGGCCTGGTGATCGGGGCCGCCGTCGGCGTCATTGTCACCCGCCGGCGCGGCACCCGCTCACCGGTGGACGAGCCCGCCCCCGGCGAGTGAGCCAGGACGACTGAGCTTAAACGGGCGCCCAGCGGCCGCGGTTGCGGCGGAGCACCGTCAGTGAGCCGGTGAGTGCAACGCGTTCGACGGCGTCGCGCATCATCGCTGCCGATTCGCGCGCCTGCTGGTTCTCACCGCTGTATTCGGTCGCCTCCACGAGGAAGCGGAGGTTCAGTTGGGGGACGCCGGCGGCAAGTTCGATCTGGTTTGATTCCACATGGTGACGGGTCTCCAACGCCTCGACCGCTGCGGCCATCACGGCTTCCGGCGGGTTCCCAGGCTTCAGTCCGGTGATTTTCAGGCGGGTCTGGAACGAAGGCATGCCGTCAACCTTATCCCGGCCGTCCGCTTGCCCGGATAGTCCAATCAGGCTGGTCCCGCTGCCGGTCCAGTTACTCGGGGCCGCCCTCCGGGACGGGCATGGACCAGCGCTCTTCGATATGGCCGAACCGCCACACGCCCAGGGCAAGGAGCCAGGTGAAGATGAACAGCGCCACCGTGGTGTATCCGACGGCGGCCAGGTCGAGTCCGCCGATCACAGCCAGCGGCCCGGACCGGATCCCCGCGCTGTCCACCAGGAGGGAAATCAGCTGCACGGAGCCGACGCCCAGCGCAACGGCGACGGACAGTCCGGTCACCACTACGTTGTAGTAGATCCTGCGGACCGGCCTGGAAAGCGCCCAGCGGTAGGCGAACGTCATAAAGCAGCCATCGAGCGAGTCCAGCAGGCTCATGCCCGCCGCGAAGAGGACCGGCAGCGTGAGGATCGCGTACCAGGGAAGCGCCGAAGCGGCGGCACCCGCGGCCAGGATCAGCAGGCTCACCTCCGTCGCAGTGTCGAACCCCAACCCGAACAGCAGTCCCACGCCATACATCTGCCAGGGCTTGGTGATCAGTCCGGTCAGCCGGCCGAAGAGCCGGGTCATCAGGCCACCGGCGGCCGGCTGGTTTTCCAGTCCGGCGCCGTTGTCCTGGCTGGACCGCAGCCGCCGCGCCGACCGGAGCACCTCCAGGAGGATGACCAGGTTCAGGACGCCGATGAGGTACAGAAAAACGCCCGAGACTGCCGTCCCGAAGATCTGCAGGCCCGCCTCGGTTTCGCCCGAAACCACCCCGCCCTGGTCCGACATGCTCCGGATTCCAGCCGCCAGCAAAGCGCACAGGCCAAAGACAATGCTCGAGTGGCCCAGGGAGAACCAGAAGCCCACGGTCATGGGCCGGTGCCGGTTGCCTGGCTGCGGACTGCCTGGCTGCCCGCCGCGAGAGTGTCCGTCGCCTGCGAGTTTCCGGGTGGTGTTGTCGATGGCGGCGATGTGGTCCGCATCGAACGCGTGGCGGAGACCCAGAGTATAGGCGGCAACGCCGAGGCCAACTCCGAAAACGCCGGAGGAGCCTGCCGGAAGGTTTTCCGCTGCCACAACAGCCAGCAGCACGCCCCAGCCCACGGCATGCAGGAGCAACACAACGGCCGCCATTCCACCGATCGATGCCCGTTCCCGGCCGGTCAGCGCGTTCCCGAACCGTCCGGTCCTGGGCTGCATCGGCGTGTTGCCTCCAGCTTCCGGTTGCTGCATTGTTGAGCCTCCGGCTTCCGCGTCATTGCAGAATACTGGGATGACTATACGCCTCTACCCGATGACTTCGCAGCTGTCAAATATTAGGTTGATTTATGGCCTCGACGAGCCTATCTTGGCAGGGAGGGGGCAGTACCCATGCACGAACTCTCGATCGCACAAAGCCTCATTAACGCGGTTTTGGACAGGACCGGCGGCCAGGCAGTCACGGGCGTCAACCTTCGGATAGGGCCGCTGTCAGGTGTGCTTCCGGACGCCCTCCGTTTCTGTTTTGACGTGGTTTCAGCGGGCACCACCCTGGCAGGGGCGAGGCTGCAGATCGACGAGCCGCAGGCCCGTGGGCATTGCCGCGAGTGCGGTGCCGACTTCGCGATGACCGATATTTTCCTGCTGTGTCCCTGCGGCAGCGCCGACGTCGCAGTGCTCAGCGGGCGGGAACTCAACCTCGTTTCGGTGGAAGTGGCGTAGCGAAATGTGCGCAACGTGCGGCTGCGGCGAGGACGCCACCCCCCGGGTGTACTCCCTTGAGGTGCCGGGTGCACAAGCGTATGAGCATTCCCACGAACCTGGACACGTGCACACGCATGACGGGCACACGCACAGCCATGACCACGACCATTCCCACGACCACACGCACTCCCACCCGCATGACCACGCCCAGCCCCGCACCGACGGTCAGATGCACGGGCCGGAACTCATCCCCCTGGAGCAGAACCTGCTGGCCAAGAACGACCTCCTCGCCGAACGTAACCGCGGCTGGCTCGCCGGACGGAAGGTCCGGGCGCTGAACATGATGAGCTCCCCCGGCGCCGGGAAGACCACGCTCCTGGTGCGGACACTCACGGAATTGGGAGACCGGCTGCAGGCCGGCGTCATCGAGGGGGACCAGGAAACCTCCCTCGACGCCGAACGCATCCGCAAAGCCGGCCGGCCCGTGGTGCAGATCAATACGGGAGCGGGCTGCCACCTGGACGCCGATATGCTCCGCCGCGGACTCGACGCGCTCGATCCCCAGATGGGTTCCACCGTTTTTATCGAGAACGTGGGAAACCTCGTCTGCCCGGCCCTGTTTGATCTGGGCGAAGCAGCGAAAGTAGTAGTTGTCTCAGTAACGGAAGGTGATGACAAACCGCAGAAATACCCGCACATGTTCATGGCAGCTGACCTGGTGATCATCAACAAGTCGGACCTGCTCCCCTACGTCGAGTTCGACGTCGACGCCTGCGTTCGCCGCATCCGTCGCCTGAATGCCCACGCGCAATTCCTGGTCCTCTCGGCCACTACCGGCGACGGCCTTGCCGCCTGGTATGACTGGCTGGACGGCCGCCCCTCCCGGACAGAGACCCGCGCAGGGTCTTTGGCAGGGCCTCTCGAAGAGTCCCTGACAGACGCACACTGAGCCCCCTCACGGGCCGCGGAAAGAGGCACCGATGCCTACCGAAACTTCCCTCAGGGCCGAAGAAACCCTGATTCACGTGCTCTGGATCAACGCAGGGCTGAGCTGCGACGGCGATTCCGTCGCCCTGACAGCGGCTACCCAGCCCAGCGTGGAGGAGATCGCGCTCGGTGCCCTGCCCGGCCTGCCCCGCATTGCCATGCACTGGCCCCTGATCGATTTCGAATGCGGCCCCCAGGAAGGCGCGGACGACTTCCTCGAGTGGTTCCGCAAGGCGGACCGCGGCGAGCTGGAGCCGTTCGTACTCGTGGTGGAGGGCTCCATCCCCAACGAGAAACTCCATGATCCCGGCGGCTACTGGTGCGGCTTCGGCAACGATCTGGCTACCGGCCAGCCGATCACCACAAGCGAGTGGCTGGACCGGCTGGCACCCAAGGCCACGGCCATCATCGCCGCAGGCACGTGCGCAACGTACGGCGGCATCCATGCAATGGCGGGAAACCCCACCGGCGCCATGGGCGTCCCCGACTACCTGGGCTATGACTGGAAGTCCAAGGCCGGCATTCCGATCGTCTGCGTGCCCGGGTGCCCCATCCAGCCGGACAACCTCTCCGAAACCATGACCTACCTGCTGTACCAGGCCACCGGACAGGCCCCGATGATCCCGCTGGATGATGCGCTGCGGCCCACCTGGCTGTTCGGCAAGACGGTCCATGAAGGCTGTGACCGGGCAGGCTATTACGAGCAGGGAGACTTCGCCACCGAGTACGGCTCCCCCAAGTGCATCGTCAAGCTCGGATGCTGGGGCCCGGTGGTCAAGTGCAACGTGCCCAAGCGCGGCTGGATGAACGGGATCGGCGGCTGCCCCAACGTTGGCGGCATCTGCATCGGCTGCACCATGCCGGGCTTCCCGGACAAGTTCATGCCGTTTATGGACGAGCCACCCGGCGGCAAGCTCTCAACCAGCACCATCCGCCCTTACGGCGCCGCCATCAGGGCGCTGCGCGGCATCACGACCCACACGCTGGACCAGGAGCCCAAGTGGCGCCGGCCCGGCACCGAACTGCTGACCGGCGCACGGCGCACGTGGTAATCCCCTCTTTCCAGACAGGTGAAGAACATGACTTCAACGATTCCTATGCCGTCCGGGAGCGGGACGGACAACAGCAACCTGGTGGAGATGGCCTGGGATCCCATCACCAGGATTGTGGGCAGCCTGGGCATCTATACCAAAATCGATTTTGCGAACAACCAGGTGGTGGAGTGCAAGAGCACGTCCTCGATCTTCCGCGGATACTCCATCTTTATGAAGGGCAAGGACCCGCGGGACGCCCACTTCATCACCAGCCGCATCTGCGGAATCTGCGGCGACAACCACGCCACCTGTTCCTGCTACACGCAGAACATGGCCTACGGCGTGAAGCCACCGAACCTGGGCGAATGGATCGTCAACCTGGGCGAGGCCGCCGAGTACATGTTTGATCACAACATCTTCCAGGAAAACCTGGTGGGCGTGGACTACTGCGAAAGGATGGTCTCCGAGACCAACCCCGGCGTCCTGGCCAAGGCAGAAAATACCCGGGCCCCGCATGAAGGCGACCACGGCTACCGAACCATCGCGGACATCATGCGCTCGCTGAATCCGTTCACTGGCGAGTTCTACCGCGAGGCCCTGCAGGTCAGCCGGGCCACCCGCGAGATGTTCTGCCTGATGGAAGGCCGCCACGTGCACCCGTCCACGCTCTACCCCGGCGGCGTGGGGACCGTGGCTACCATCCAGCTCATGACGGACTACATCACCCGGCTCATGCGGTACGTGGAGTTCATGAAGAAGGTCGTGCCGATGCATGACGACCTCTTCGATTTCTTCTACGAGGCGCTCCCTGGCTACGAACAGGTAGGCCTGCGCCGGACCCTGCTTGGCTGCTGGGGTTCCCTCCAGGACCCTGACTACTGCAACTTCGAGTACAAGGACATGACCCAGTGGGGCCGGAAGATGTTCGTCACCCCGGGCGTGGTGGTGGACGGCAAGCTCGTCACCACGGACCTGGTCCGCATCAACCTGGGCATCCGGATCATGCTGGGTTCCTCCTACTACGAGGACTGGGAAGACCAGGAGATGTTTGTGACCCGCGATCCGCTGGGCAACCCGGTGGACCGCCGCCATCCCTGGAACCAGCACACCAATCCGCGGCCGCAGAAGAGGGACCTGAAGGAGAAGTACAGCTGGGTGATGTCCCCGCGCTGGTTCGACGGCGAGAACAACCTGGCGCTGGACACCGGCGGCGGCCCGCTGGCGCGGCTCTGGGCCACGTCACTGGCCGGGCTGGTGGACATCGGCTACATCAAGGCAACCGGCAAGAGCGTCCAGATCAACCTCCCCAAGACCGCCCTCAAAGGTCCTGTTTCCTTTGAATGGAACATCCCGCAGTGGAGCAACACCCTGGAACGCAACCGCGCCCGTACGTACTTCCAGGCCTATGCGGCTGCGGCGGCGCTGCACTTCGCCGAGAAGGCGCTGGAGGAAATCCGGGCCGGCCGGACCAAGACCTGGGAGTCGTTCACCGTTCCGGACGAGGCCATCGGCTGCGGCTTCACCGAAGCGGTCCGCGGCGTCCTGTCGCACCACATGGTGATCCGGGACGGCAAGATCGCCAACTACCACCCGTACCCTCCGACACCCTGGAACGCCAGCCCCACAGACTCGTCCGGGACCCCCGGCCCCTACGAGGATGCGGTGCAGGGCCAGCCGATCTTCGAAGAGAACGACCGCGAGCACTTCAAGGGGATCGACATCATGCGGACTGTCCGGAGCTTCGACCCGTGCCTGCCGTGCGGTGTCCACATGTATCTGGGCAACGGCCAGACCCTGGAAATGCTGCACTCACCCACCCAGACCCTAACCGGCGAGTAACCTGCCATGCCCGGCGCGGACCGGCCGCTGCAGACCGGCGAACTGCAGCCCGGCGAACGGATCGGCACGCTCCTCGACGCCCTCGGCGCCGGCGGGGCGGTGGCCCGCGGCCGTGCCGAAGACCTGGTACGCCAGGTCACCGACATGTACGGCTCGGGGCTGGAACGCATCCTGGAAATCCTCGATGAGCAGGGAAAGCTCGACGACGGGACGCTGGCGGCGCTCGCCTCCGACGAGCTGGTGTCCGGTCTGCTGATCATCCACGGCCTGCATCCCGAGTCGATGGAGACGAGGGTGGCCGGCGCCCTGGACAGCGTCCGGCCGTACCTGGGCTCCCACGGCGGGGACGTGGAACTGCTGGGCATCAGCCCGGAGGGCGTGGTGCGGTTGAAGCTCCTCGGCACCTGCCAGGGCTGCCCGTCGTCGTCCGTCACCTTGAAGTTCGCCGTCGAAGAGGCGATTGAAACAGCGGCCCCGGAGGTGACGGCCATCGAAGTGGTGGAAGCGGAAAAGCACGCCGCCACCCCTGCCTTCATCCCCCTGGACTCCCTGCTGGTCCGGCTGGACAGCAGAGACCAGCCGGAAGGGTCTTGGGAGCCGGTCCCCGGCGTGGCCGACCTGGAACCCGGCGAGGTGGCCGGGTTCCAGGTGGGCGGCTATTCGCTGCTGGCCTGCCGGACCGGGCAGGACGTCTACGCCTACCGGGACCACTGCCCGCGCTGCGACGGGTCCATGGCGGGCGCCGCCCTGCAGCGCGCCCTCGCCGCCCCCACCGGCGGCGGTCTGCTCCGCTGCCCCACGTGCCGCGCACACTTCGACGTCCGCCAGGCCGGCTCCTGCCTTGAAGACCGGAGCCTGCACCTGGACCCGCTCCCGCTGCTCGTGCGGAGCGGCGTGATGTCCGTGGCCGTGCCGGTTGCGGCCGGAAAGGGCGGCTGACGTGGAGGGGCCCGGCCTGCCCGTTGCGCTGCTGCGCCGGATCGCCGCCGCACGGCCGGCGGCGCCCGCCGGCGAGCGCTGCGAAATGTGCGGGGAGCCCATCGCGGCCGAACACCAGCACGTGGTGGACCTGGACAGCCACGCCATGATGTGCACGTGCCGGCCGTGCTACCTGCTTTTCACGGACAGCAACGCCCACCTCCGGTACCGCTCGGTGCCGGACCGGTACCTGTCCTTCCCCGATTTTGAGCTTGGCCCCGGCCAATGGGACGAGCTGGAGATACCCGTGGGACTGGCATTCTTCTTCCGCAGTTCCAGGATGGAGCGGACGGTTGCGTTTTATCCCGGCCCCGCCGGCGCCACCGAATCCGAGCTGCCCCTGGACGCGTGGGATGCCGTTATGGTGCAGAATCCCGCCCTGTCCCTTGCAGCTCCGGACACCGAGGCGCTCCTGATCCGTGGACCAGGCAACGACCGTCCCGAGGCCGATTGCCACTTGGTCCCCGTGGACGCCTGCTATGAACTGGTAGGCCACCTGCGGCGGCTGTGGCGGGGGTTCGACGGCGGCCAGGAGGCCCGCAACCAGCTCACCGCGTTCTTCGACAAGGTCAGCGGCCGCAGCAAGCCGGTCCACGAAACCACGCGCAAGTCAGCGTCCGGAGGCCCGCAGTGATTGCGCTGGCGTTCGAGGTCCTGGACATCCAGCCCGAACCGTACGCGGCGGCACCCCAGCTCACGGCGACCTTGCGGGTGACCGAGTCCACCGGCGCCGCTGTGCACGCGATCGCCCTGCGCTGCCAGGTCCGGATCCTGCCCCAGCGCCGCGGCTACTCGCCTGGTGAAGAGGCCGGCCTGCTGGACCTCTTCGGCGAGCGCAGGCGGTGGCCCACCACGCTGAAGTCCTTCCTCTGGCTGCAATGCAGCACCATGGTCCAGGGCTTCACCGGGGAAACCGAGGTGCGGCTGCCGCTGCCCTGCACCTTTGATTTCGACGTGTCCGCGGCCAAATACCTGCAGTCCCTGCGTGACGGAATTGTCCCGCTGGAGCTGCTGTTCTCCGGCACGGTCTTTACCCGGGGCGAGGCCGGCTTCGGCGTGGAACAGGTGCCCTGGGACCTCGAAGCTCCGTACCGGCTTCCCGTGGACGCCTGGCGCCGGCTGATGGACCAGTACTTCCCCAACACCGGTTGGCTCCGCCTGGACCGGGACGTACTGGCCGCCCTGTCGCACTACAAGGCGGCCCGCGGCCTGACGTCGTGGGACGCCACGGTGGAGAGCCTGCTGGCGGACGCCGCAGCTGTGTCCCCCGCCGCGGTATCCCGGGCAGCGGCAGTCCCGGCGGCGGCAGTCCCGGCGGCGGCAGCCCGGGCAGCGGCGTCCCAGCCAGCCCTGTCAGGAGACGCTCTGCCATGAACATGAGCCTGAGCCTGGCCCGCGCCGTGGCCGATGCCGTCCTTTACGAGGGCTACCTGCTCTACCCGTACCGCGCGTCCTCGCAGAAGAACCAGGCCCGCTGGCAGTTCGGCATCCTCGGCCCGCCAGGCGCTGCCGCGGCCGGCACCGGCGAGGAACCGGATATGTTCGCGGACTGCCTGCTCACCCCGGGCCAGCACGCCGCCATCGAAATCCATCTGCGCTTCCTGCAGCTCCAGAGCCGGTCCGCCGAGAAAATGGACGACGACGGCGGGTTCACGGCGGTTGATGAACTTACGGTCGGCGCCTCCCGCTGGCTGAGCTGGGACGAGGCAGCCGAACGGGAAGTCACGCTGGGACCGTTCCCCGTCGCAGGGCTCAGCGAGCCTGGGACCGTTCTGCCCGTGGAGGTGCCCGGCGGCGAGGACATCGAGGAACTCCGTGACGCCTCGGGGCGGCTGGCTGGGAGACTGGTCCGCCGTCGTCGTCCGCTGCAGGGTGAGGTGAGGCTGGCAGCTTCGCCTGCCGGCGGGCCACTGGTCAGGCTGCGCGTCGGGGCCGCCAATGGGGCTGCGAATGGCTGGACGGATAGCTGGACCAGACAGCACGCCATCGCGGAATCCTTCATCGGCACGCACCTGCTGCTGAGCCTCCAAGACGCGGACTTTGTTTCCCTGCTTGAGCCGCCACCGAGCGCCCAGGCCGCTGCGGCCACCTGCACGCAGCACCGGTGCTGGCCCGTCCTGGCCGGTCCGGACGGGCAGTCGGACGTGCTGCTGGTATCCCCGATCATCCTCTACGACCATCCGGCGGTGGCCCAGGAAAGTTCGGTGGCGCTGTACGACTCCACCGAAATCGACGAGATCCTCACACTGCGCGTGCTGACCCTCACCGAGGAGGAGAAGGCCGAAGCCCGCGCCACGGATCCACGGGCCGCAGCCATCATCGACCGGTGCGAGGCCATGTCCCCGGCGGAGCTGCAGCAGCTGCACGGCATCCTGCGCAACCCGCGTGCCATGGACGGGGCTGAATTGGATGCCGCGTTGGACGAGGTCCCCCGCGTTGGGGAACTCCAATCCGGACGCCCCGGAGAGGAAGCCGCGTGGTGGACACCCGAAGCCGAAGCCCTGGTCCAGCCGCACCTGGATGCCGTCCTGATCAACGGGGTTCCGGTGGCCCGGGGCAGCAGGGTCAGGGTGAATCCAAGCCGGCGCGCCGATGCCCAGGACCTGTTCTTCGCGGGGCAGACGGGACGCGTCACCAACGTCCACTTCGATGTTGACGGCAGCACCCATGTGGGCCTGGTCCTCGACCAGGACCCCGCCGCGGACCTCCACGAGGGCTACGGCCGGTCCTTCTATTACTCACCGGAAGAGCTCGAACCCCTGGGGCAGGATGGAAAGGAAAGCCCGCCATGAGAATCATAGGAATGGCCACCGTAGCGTTGCTGGCGGCGTTGGCACTCGGCGCCGTGTACGTGGGGATCCGCTCGGTCCCGGATGTCCAGCGCTACCTAAAAGCGCGGCGCATGTGAGCCCGGAATGACTGTGCTGGTGGCCGGCGTGGGCAACATGTTCATGCGCGACGACGGCTTCGGCCCGGAAGTCGCCCGCCGGCTGGCGTCGGAGGGGGGACTGCCGCCCGGCGTCGAGGTGGCTGACTACGGCATCCGCGGCATGCACCTGGCGTACGACCTCCTGACCGGAGTGGACCTGCTGATCCTCGTGGATGCCGTCCCGCCCGAGCGGACCGAGCAAGACGGGGCCCCCGGCAACCTCCGCGTGCTCCGGATCCGCAGCGAGGATCTCGACGCCGGCGCCGCCCTGGACCCGCACGGCATGGACCCTGCAGCCGTCCTGGGGAAGCTCCGATCGCTGGGCGGCGAAGTCCCCGTGACCTACGTGGTGGGCTGCGTTCCGGCCGACGTCACCGAGGGCATCGGCCTGACACCGTCCGTGTCCGCCGCCGTCCCGGCGGCGATGGTCGCCGTCGTCGATCTCCTCACCCAGCACACCTCCCAGCAGCCCCCCAAGCAGACCTAAGGCGGACCAACCATGTGCCTCGGAATCCCCGGCCAGGTCATCGGCCCGATCGACGGCTACGGCGACCAGCTGGCCCTGGTGGACGTGGCCGGCGTACAGCGCAAGATCAACATCGGACTCCTGGACGAAGGACCACTGCCTCCGGGCAGCTGGGTCCTGATCCACATGGGCTTCGCGCTCGAGCGGGTGGATCCTGCGGGCGCCGAACGGGCCATGAGCGGCCTGGAACTGATGGGCCAGCCACGGCAACCCGGCGACGACAGCCAAGGCGGTTAGGCGGATGGGCCGGCGTCCAGAGCGCCGCTCTTTATCGTTCGAAGGCGACTTAGCGTTCGAGGGCGATGGCGGCGCCGCGATGCTCCACGCCGCTGTTGGCGATCTTGAGGTGCCTGCCGGTGAAGAGCTTGAGTTGCTGCAGCTGGTGGGGTGTCAGCCGGTCACAGACCCAGTCCCAGTGGAGCGAAACCACGTCACCGGCCGCCAGCCCGGCAATGAAGCCGGTTCCGTTCACGGCATACTTGGCGGTCTCCACCACGGGCTCCCCCACCGCCAGGGATATGCCATCCCAGGTCAGGGGCCGCGATTTCACCACGGCTTCGTCCCCGGTGATGGCGAGGACCTCACCCCACCGGATCCGGCAGCGGTCCAGGACGTTCAGTGCGGTGGCATACCGGCGGTCATCTCGCAGCAGGCCCAGCCAGGGATAGATTTCGAAGACGTGGAAGCTGTGGTGCGGGACGCCGCCGGCGAGGACGCCTTCCACGAGGTGCGGAAACTGCCGGCCGGTGCGTGCCCGGAACCGGTCTTCCATCGAGTTGCCCATGGTGCTGATGCCCACGGTGTCCAGGAGGCTGTTGCCCACCCAGTACGCCTCCACCACGCGGGCGTCGAGCGGATCGTGGATGCCGTGGGAACCGGCAATCAGTTCCAGGTAGGGAAAGGCGCCGGCAAAGCCCTTCGCGAGTTCCCGCAGGCCTTGGTCCGTGACTCCGGACTGGCCGTAGTGCAGGAGGGCGTCACTGTCGGGAGGGCCGCAACTGCCTCGGGAATTGGGCGGGTACGCGTACCGGACAAACAACTGGGCACCATCGACAACCATGGCGTGGCCACCTTCTCCGCAGGTCTTTTGAACGTAGCACCGCAGTCGGCCCCGGACAAGAGTGGGTTAGCGGCCGCGGAACCACAAGAATCCATCGGCAGCCTCCGCCCACGTACGGACGCTGCGCCAACCGAAAGCAGGGGTCACGCACCATGGCAACCACTGATCTGAACCGCCGCGCTGCCCTTCAACTTCTGGTGGCGGGAGGCTCTGCCGCCCTGCTGGCCGGATGCGCCGGCACCGCTGGTTCCCCGCCGTCGTCGGGCCCTGCAACGAACGGCGGGAACGGTGGCAGCGGCGCGATCAGCATCACCGATCAGCGCGGCAAAACCCTTACCTTCGCCCGGCCCGTGACCCGGGTGGTGACCATCCCCATGCCGGCGGCGTCTCTGCTGGTGGCGGTGGACCGCACGGCTGACCATCTCGCCGCCATGCACAACGCCTCTTGGGTGGCCATGCGCGACGGCATCATGGGCACCATCTTTCCCAAGGCCCTGGAGCTGCCGCACGAGATCGCCACCCAGGACTTCACGGCCAACGTGGAGAGCGTGCGGGCCCTGGACCCGGACGTGGTGATCCAGTGGTCCGACGCCCAGCTCATCGACCCGCTGGAAAAGGCCGGCCTGAACGTCATCGGGCTGACCAACAACGGCAAGCAGGAGGACGTAGATGCGTGGGTGGCCATGTTCGCCGCGATGCTGGGGAAGCCCGAACGCGCCGCGGATATCAAGACCCGCAGCGACCTGGAACTTGCCGCCGTCAAGAAGCTGGCGGCCGGCCGCAATTCCGCCGGGCCCAGCATCCTGTACTTCAACCGGTTCACCGGCGGCCTGAAGGTGGCTGCCGCCAATAGCTACAACGATTTCTACATCAAGCTTGTGGGCGGCACAAATCCCGCCACCGGGCCTGACCCGCTGCAGGGCTCGGGGATGGTGGGCCTGGACGTGGAGCAGGTGCTGCGGTGGGATCCCGAGATCATCCTGCTGGGAAATTTCGACGCCGCTATGCCCCAGGATCTCTACTCCGACCCCGTCTGGCAGACCGTGTCCGCGGTAAAGAACCGGCGCGTGTACAAGGTGCCGCTGGGTGGATACCGGTGGGATCCCCCCGGGCAGGAATCACCGCTGATGTGGCACTGGCTCAGCGACATCGCCTTCCCGCAGCAGCGCTCCCTTCTCCGGAACAAAGTCACCGAGTACTTCGATTTCCTGTACAGCCACAAGCCGACGGCGGCGGAACTGGACAAGGTCCTGTGGACTGCGGCCAACGCCGACTCTGACCACTACCGGCAGTTCAATGCTGCATGACGCCAGCGACGAACGGCTTGAGGCCAGCCGCGCCCGTGCGCCCGGAGAGCCGGACACCGAATCCGCCGGGTCTTACGACGACCGGGACCGTGCGCGGGACGGGCCGCCTGGACCATCGGCCCTGAAGCCCATCGCCATCAGCACCATGTTCCTGGTCGCCGTGACCTTGGTGGCCCTGGCCGTGGGCCGCTACAACGTTCCGCTCTGGCACGTGGTGCAGATCCTGGTGGGGCAAGTTGTCCCGATCCCCTCCGAGGCCACCGCCACGGAGGAGAATGTGGTGCTCCTGGTCAGGTTGCCGCGCGTGCTGCTGGCGCTGCTGGTGGGCGGCGGACTGGCGATCGGCGGCGCCGCGCTGCAGGCCATCTTCCACAATCCGCTGGTCAGCCCGGACATCATCGGTGTTTCCGCGGGCGCATCCTTCGGCGGCTCGCTGGCCATACTCCTGGGGCTGGGGACGTTCGCGCTGATCACCAGTTCCTTCACTTTCGGACTGGTTGCCCTGGCCATGCTGTTCCTCATCACCTCGGGGCGCGGCGGGACTCCCCTGCTGATGATCGTGCTGGGCGGCGTGGTCACGGGATCGTTCTTCTCCGCGCTGGTAGCCCTGGTCACCTACATCGCGGATCCCAACACCACGTTGCCGGCCATCGTGTTCTGGCTTCTGGGGAGCGTAGCCACCGCCACCTTCGCCAAGGTGGGAGTGGCGCTGATTCCCGTGGTCGGGGGCGCCTTGGTGCTCCTGGCATTGCGGTGGCGCATCAACGTGCTCTCGCTGGGCGACGACGACGCCGCCGCGCTGGGGATCCGGCCGCGGCCGCTGCGGTGGGTGGTCCTCGTTTCGGTGGCACTGATCGTGGCCGGGGCGGTTGCCGTCAGCGGAGCAGTCAGCTGGGTGGGCCTGGTGGTCCCGCACCTGGCAAGGATGTGGGTGGGACCGGACCATCGGGTCCTGCTGCCGGTGTCCTTCCTCCTGGGCGGCGCGTACATCATGCTCGTGGACACCGTGGCACGCACCGCGACGGCGGGCGAGATCCCGCTCGGTGTGCTGACGGCGCTGATCGGCGCGCCCGTGTTTTTTGTGCTGCTGCGCCGGAACCGGGACAGGATCTGGGAAAGTGCTTGAGCTCAACGGTGTGGGCTTCGGCTACGGCCGGGCGGGCTGGGTCTTCCGGGACGTCAGCTTCCAGGTCCTGCCGGGAACCGCCACCGCAGTCCTGGGTCCCAACGGCAGCGGCAAGACCACGCTGGTGCGCTGCGCCGCCGGGCTGCTGAACCCCGTGGAGGGAAGCGTCACCCGGGCGGCCAGGGCCGGCTACGTCCCGCAGGCCCATGGCAGTACCTTCGCCTACCGGGCCCTCGATATGGTGCTGATGGGACGAGCCCGGCAGATCGGTCTCTTCCGGTCGCCCGGCGCCGCGGACCGGGCTGCTTCCCTGGAGGCCATGGACAGGGTGGGCATCGCCGGCCTCAGCAGCAGGTTCTTCCCCACCCTCAGCGGCGGCGAGCAACAGCTTGTCCTGATCGCCCGTGCCATCGCCGCCGGCTGCCCCGTCCTGGTGCTGGACGAGCCCGCCACCGGCCTGGACCTGAAGAACCAGGTCCGCGTCCTGCGGCTGCTGCGCGAACTCATGACGGACGGCATGGCGGTGCTCCTTAGCACGCACCATCCGGACCACGCCCTGTATCTTGCCGACCGGGCCGTTCTGCTCACTGCCAGCGGACCGCGGACCGGTGATGCTTTGCAGCTCCTGAGCGAGAAGGAACTCACTGCTCTGTACGGCGTGGGCGTCAGCACAATGGCATACGCCGACGGCCGCAACACCCGCCGGAGCGTAGTAGTGCACTACGGCGGCGAGTGAGTGAGCGTCCGAGGGGGTGGGGTTAGCCCGTGTTGCGCAGGCCGGCCGCCACCCCGTTGACCGTGATCAGCATGGCCCGCTGGAGGCGTTCGTCGATCTCGGCTCCGCTGATGCTCCCGCTTTCGGCGTTCTGGGCAGCCCGCACGCGGCGAAGCAACTCCACCTGCAGGTAGCTGATGGGGTCCAGGTACTGGTCCCGGATCTCCAGCGACCGCTTGAGCGTCGGCTGCGCGTCCAGGAGCACGTTCTCGCCCGTCAGGTTCTGGATCTCGGTGACCGTGAGTTCGTACTCTTCACGGATGGCCCGGAAAATGTGGTGCAGGTCCTCGGGAACCAGGGTGGCCACGTAGTACCCGGCGATGTCCATGTCCGTCTTGGCCAGCGTCATCTCCACGTTGGAGATGACCGACCGGAAGAAGTGCCAGTTCTCCATCATCTCCACCAGCTGCGCGGAGTTTCCGGCCTCGCGGGCAGCCTTCAGGCCCGAGCCCACACCGAACCAGCCCGGGACGATCTGCCGGGACTGGGTCCAGCCGAACACCCAGGGGATGGCACGCAGGCCGCCAAGCCCCGCCCCGGAATCCGGGCGTTTGGACGGGCGTGAGCCGATGTTCAGCGAGCCCAACTGCTCCACCGGTGTGGAGGCCAGGAAGTACGCGGGCAGGTCAGGATGGTCGATCAGATTCCGGTACCGGTCGAAGGCGCCGTCGGAGATGATTTCCATAACGTGCCCGTACCGTTCGCGCTGGTCGTCCGACGTGCGCGGATCCCTGTGCAGGGCCGAGCCCTGGAGCACTGCCGCGAGGGACAGCTCCAGGTTTTCCCGGGCCAGCTCCGGCAGCGAGTACTTGTCCGAGATGACCTCGCCCTGCTCAGTGAACTTAATCTCGCCTTCCAGCACGCCGTTGGGCTGGGCCATGATGGCGTCGTAGGTGGGTCCGCCGCCGCGGCCCACGGAACCGCCGCGGCCGTGGAACAACCGGACACGGACGCCATGCTTGGCCGCAACGTCGCGCAGGTTGCGCTGGGTCTTGTGGATCTCCCACTGGCTTGTCATCACGCCGGATTCCTTGTTGGAGTCCGAGTAGCCCAGCATGATTTCCTGGACGTCGCCGCGCAACCGGACCAAGTCGCGGTAGGACGGAACAGACAGCAGCTGGTCCACGATCTCCGCCGAGGCACGCAGTTCCTCCACGGTCTCCAGCAAGGGCGCGAACCCGATCTTGGCGTAGGGGGCGTCGCCGAACAGGTTGATCAGGCCTGCCTCGCGGGCCAGCACGGCCGCGGCCAGGACGTCGTCCGCGCCGCGGGTCATGGAAATGATGTAGGTCTCGATGACGTCCGGACCGTACGTGCGCAGGGCACGGCGGATCTCACGGAAGACGTCGTACGTGCCGTCAGCGACGCCGTCGAGCTTAATCGGGTGACCGGACAGCGGCCGGCGTGAGGCGAGCTCCAAGCCGAGCACCTCGAAGCGTTCCTCGCGGCTCAGTTCGGCATAGCGGATGCCGGGGCCGCCCAGCCGGTCCATCAGCTGGCCAACGGCGTCGTGGTGGTGGTCGGCGTGCTCACGGATGTCCAGGGTGGCCAGGTGCAGGCCGAAGGACGCGACGGCGCGGCGGACACGGGCCAGGGCGCCGTCGGCAGCGAGCGACGCGGAGTGGTTGCGGAGGGACAGCTCCAGCAGTTCGAGGTCGTTGAGGAGTTCCTCGGTGGAGCTGTAGTCACGGCCGTGCTCATGGGTGGAGTCCGCGGCAACCCGCTTGCCCGTGTTGATGAGCTTGGCCTTGATGCACGTGAGCTTCAGGCGGTACGGCTCCTGGGCGTTGAGCTCCAGGACACGCCGGTCCAGGCCCGGCAGCTTCTTCAGGTCCGCGTCGATGGAGTCCAGCAGGGTCTGGTCCGCGCCGGACAAGGCGGTGGAGTTGGACAGGATGGAGATCAGCTCGTCCATCATCGCGATGCTGATGCGGACGGCGTGCTGGTTCTGGATCTGCAGAATTTCCCGGGTGACCGCCGCAGTGACGTTGGGATTGCCGTCCCGGTCGCCGCCGATCCAGGACCCAAACCGGATGGGTGCGTCCTGGGACGAAAGGCTGACCCCGTGCTCGCCGAGCAGTTCCGAGAAATCCGAGAGCATCTCGGGCATGGCGTCCGTCAGGATGCCGCCGAGGTAGTAGATCGCGTTGCGGGCCTCGTCCACAGGGGTGGGGCGTACCTGGCGCAGTTCGTCGGTCTGCCACATCTGGTCGATGACCTCCGAAAGCTGGCGGTCCTGGCGGCGGCGCGCGGTGGTGCCTTCTTTCGTGGGCTCGGCCAGGACATCGGAGAGCTTGCGGATCTTGTCCAGCACGGAACGGCGCGAGGCTTCGGTGGGGTGGGCGGTGAAGATGGGGCGGACGTCCAGCCCGTTGACCACTTCCTGCAGGACTTCGGGCCCCGCCTTAGCGGCGATTTCGGTGACGGCCTTGGCCAGCCACCCGTCCTTCTCCTGCCGGGTCCGCAGGCCGCGGACCCGATGGACCTGCTCGGCCGCGTTGGCAAGGTGGAAGTAGAACGCGAACGCACGCACCAGGTCGGTGGCCTGCTCGATCGGCAGGGAGCCGAGCAGTTCGCGGACCTGTTCGACGACGTCGTGCGCGCTCCATGGTCCGGTGGCATCGGCACCGCCGCGTGCGGCTTCCTTGGACTCCTTGGTGAGGAGGCGGACCTGCTCCACCAGGGCAAGGAGTTCGGGGCCGTGCTGGCGGACCAGGGACTCACCCAGCAGCGTGGAGACGCGCCGGACGTCGGCCCTCAGTTCAGAGGCAAGGTCGGTTGAGGAGTTCATTGCAGTGTTAGCCATGGAAACTGTCTTTCGAGGGTTCGGACTTGGCTCGTACACTGCGCTGGATACTGTGAGCCACGTTACTAGCTATCGATGCTACCTGCACGGGATGGCGAAGGCGGAATCCGTCTCAGATATTGCGCCGGTCGCCGCCCCTGCCGCGCTGGACTTCAGCGGACGATCTTGAAATTGAAATCCGGAGTCCCCAACACCGACCACAGGCGCAGCCACACCGGGAGCATCATCTCCGCTCCGCGGGCGGTGGTGATGTCTCCGAGGTCAATAATATCGCGGTGGCCCAGCTCCTGCAGGAGCGCCGTCACGGTGTTCTTGGCACCGGCGTCGTCGCCGGAGACAAACACCGAGTGGTCCCCGCCGCTCAGCCGTCCGGGGTCAACCATCAGCCCGGCGTTCATGGTGTTGAGGGTTTTGACCACCCGCGCCTCCGGGAACGCGTGCTGGATCCGTTCGGCATTGCTGTCCGTGTTGACCGGGTTCAGGACCGGCGGCATGCCCTGGGAGAAGTCGAGCGGGTTGGAAACGTCCACCACAACTTTCCCCGACAGGTTGGCCGAACCCGCGGCACCGAGGGCGCTGAGTGCGCCCGCTCCGTTCGTTGCATTGAGTACCAGTTCCGCCCCGGCTGCGGCCTCCGCAAACGTTTCCAGGGCTATGTGCTGGTTGGCTACGTGCCATTCGCTGAAAGGTGGCGTGCCCATGGCGTCCGGCGCGCTGCGGGCGAGAGTCCCTCCCGGGTCGCGGGTGCCCACCACCACGTCGTGTCCCAGCGCGGACAACGCGCCCGCGAGGGTCCGGCCTGCGAAACCCGTGCCCAGGACCGCGATTTTCATGGTTCCTCCAAGGTCAGCCGTGGGAGTCCGGAACGAGGTTCCGTCGCCTCCGACGTTACTCTCCGCCGCCTGCAAGACAAGGTCTGCTGCAGCAACGCGGCGCGAGGTCCGTGGTGGAATGGACACATGGACACCACCGCAACCGCGCAGCTGGAACGCTGGCAGCGTTTCCGCACGAACCGGAACAAGGCCCTCGCCACCCGCCACGGCTGGCTGACGCTCACCTCCTTCCAGTGGCTGGAATCCCGACCCACGGCCGTCGACCTCGCCCCCGGCCTCTGGTCAACGGACGGCACGACGGCGGCGCTCACCGCTGCGGCGCAGGACGGCCTGACGCTGGTGGAAACGGGCGAGCCCGTTGACGGGACCATTACCGCCGCCCTCGCCAACGAGGAATCCCTGATGTGGGTGCAGTTCGGCGGCGCGGACGGGCAGCAGGTAGTGGTGGAACTCGCCATGCGCGCGGACCGGTACGCCATCCGGACCCGCGATTCCGGCTCGCCGGTGCTGACGGAGTTCGACGGCGTGCCGACCTTCGATTACAACCCGGACCTCGTGATTGAGGCCGCCTACGAGGCGTATCCGGAACCGGTGGCCGTCCCGATCGGAACGGCCAATCCGTTGGTGGACGGCGTCCATTATTCGGTGGGCGAGGTCGTTTTCCGGCTGCCGGGCATCGACCACGAGTTCCACCTGCAGGCGGAGGAGGAGAAGCTCGGCGCGCTCACCGTCACGTTCCACGACGAGACCAATGGCGACTCGACTGACGACTGGCGGAAGGTTTCCACGGCACGGCCCAGGCCGGATGGCTCCGTGGTTCTGGACTTCAACCGCGCCATCAACTACCCCAGCGCCTTCTCCCCGTTCGGGACCTGCCCTATGCCCGTGAAGAACAACAGCATGGACTACCGGATCGAAGCCGGCGAGAAGGACCCGATGCTCACCGACTGAGCGCGAACTGGCAAGTAATACCCTCAAAGTCGCGTTTTGAGGGTATTACCTGCCAGTTCGCGCTGCCTGCGGGGCCGGGGTCAGACGATCGCGGAGACGCCGGTGACCGCCCGGCCCACAATGAGCGTGTTGATTTCGAACGAGCCCTCGTAGGTGTAGATGGCCTCGGCGTCGGCGAAGATCTTGGCCATCCTGTAGTCGGTCACGATGCCGTTGCCGCCCAGGAGGGACCGGCCCAGCGCCACTGTCTCGCGCATCCGGGCGCTGGTGTAGGACTTGGCGAGGGCCACCTGCGGCATGTCCGCCACGCCGTCGTCCTGCAGCTGGGCAATGCGCGCCATCATGGCCATGCTGGCTACGGCGTTGCCCAGCATGGTGACCAGCTGCTGCTGGATGAGCTGGAATTTCGCCAGCGGCCGGCCGAACTGGTGGCGTTCGACGGCGTACTGCCGGGCGACGTCGAACGCCGCCAGCTGCTGCCCAACCGCCTGCCACCCCACCATGATCCGCGAGCCGCGCAGGAGCTGGTTGGTGTCCTCGAAACTGCTGATGCCGGCGAATCGGTCGGCCTCGGCGACCTGGACATCCTTAAGCACAATGTCCGCGTTCTGCACGGTCCGGAGCGCAATCTTGTTCTCGATCCGGCTCCGGCTCACGCCCGGCAAGGAAGCATCAACGATGAACCCTCGGACCGTGCCCTGCCCGTTGGCAGCCACGGCCTCGTCCTTGGCCCAGACGAGCATGTAGTCGCAGAACGTCCCGTTCCCGATCCAGCGCTTGGCGCCGTTGAGCACCCACGCGTCGCCGTCGTCGTCGGGCTCTCCCGTTGCGCTGGAGATGCGCCGGGCACTCGTTTCCATCCCGCCGGCAACGTCGGAACCGTGGCCGGGTTCGGTGAGCGCGAAGGCGCCCGTGATGCGCAGGCTTGAGGCGTCCGCAAGCAGCCGCTCTTTCTGGCCGGCCGAACCGAAACCGTAGAGCGACTCCACAAAAAGGTCGTGGTGGACCAGGAAAAATGTGGCGATCGAGGTGTCCACGCGCGTCATCTCTGCGATGACCAGTCCGGCGAAGAGGTTGCTGTAGCCGCGCTGCGCCGGCGTGCTCAGCTCCAGCGCGGCGAGCTTGGGCAGGATGTGCGCCGGGAACTCCGCCTTGTTCCACCAGTCCGACGCGTAGGGGGCGATCTCCGTGGCCAGGAACTCCCGCAGCTCGGCCAGTTTGGCCCGCTCCTTCGAGCTGAGGAGGGACTCGAACGCGAAAAAATCGGCGGTGGGCAACTCCGTCATTTCGGCCCCATTCGGATGGCACCGTCGAGCCGGATGGTTTCGCCGTTGATCATCGCATTTTCCACGATGTGGGCCACCAGACTGGCGTATTCGGCGGGCCGGCCAAGGCGCGACGGGTGCGGGACCTGCCGGCCCAGCGAATCCTGCGCGTCCTGCGGGAGGGTTGCCATCATGGGTGTTTCGAAGATGCCCGGGGCGATGGTCACCACCCGCACCAAGGAGCGGGCCAGCTCACGAGCCAGCGGCAGCGTCATGGCGGCGACGGCGCCCTTGGAAGCGGCGTAGGCGGGCTGGCCGATCTGCCCGTCGAAAGCTGCCACGGAGGCGGTGTTGATAATGACGCCGCGCTCGGGGCCGCCCAACTCAGTGCTGACCGGTTCGGTGGCAACCATGGCCGCGGCGGCCAGGCGCAGCACGTTGAAAGTCCCGATGAGGTTGACCTGTATGACGCGGTTGAACGTGTCCAGCGGAAGGACGCCGTCCCGGCCCAGGACCTTGCCCGGGGTGGCGACGCCGGCGCAGTTCACAACAATGCGCAGGGGTCCCAGCGCCACAGCGGTGTCGACGGCGGCCTGCACCTCAGCTTCGTTGGTGACGTCTGCGGGGACAAAGGCCGCTTGTGCCCCCGACCCGCCGCCCGAACCGCCGGCGGCGTTCAGCGCCGAGGCGTTGAGCTCGGCGGCGTAGGCCTCCCCGGCAGAGGACGGCAGGTCGATCAGCACCACCGAGGCGCCGGCGTCGAACAGGCGCTTCGCTGTGGCAGCGCCCAGCCCGGAAGCCCCACCCGTAATCAGCGCGACAGTACCCAAGACGTCCATACATCCTCCTTGATGCGGCCCCAACACCATAAGACCGGCGCGGAACATTAGTTAGTGCATGTTAACTGAAAATCCTGCGGGCCGCACCCACTAGGCTGAACGGATGACCATGCCGGATGCAGAACCTGCCCACTGGCAGGACCGGGCCAACGTGGCAGCCCGCTCCGTCACCGGACTCTTCGGCCGGCGGCTGCTGTTCCTGCCGGGAACACACCTGGCCGCCGTGCAATGGCCGTCACACCACGTGAAGAACCTCCTCCACCCGTGGCACTACTGGTGGCAGGCGCACTACGTGGACTGCCTGGTGGATGCCGGACGCCGCGAACTGGGCAACGGAGCCACCCCCGCCGCAAGGTTCAACAGCCCGCACCACCCCAGCGCCGGCAGGCTCGCGTCCAGGCTGGTCACGGGCATCCGGCTGCGCAACGCCTTCACCCTCGTCAACAACTACTACGACGACATGGCCTGGCTGGCGCTTGCGACGCACCGCCTGCAAAGCCTTGCCGAGGAGACGCGCAAACCCGGACACCGCCGCAACGCCAGAGTCCGCAAGACGCTGACCCTGCAGTTCGATTCCGCCTCCACCGATGACCTGGGCGGCGGGACCTTCTGGAGCAAAAACCGCGACTTCAAGAACACGCCGGCCACCGCCCCCGTGGCGCTCTACTACGCCCGGACAGGCCAGCAAGCCAAGGCGCAGCGGTTGGTGGACTGGCTCAATGCCGTGCTGTTTGACGAGGCCCGGGGCCTCTATGTTGACGGGGCGCGGCTCAGCCCGGCCGGCGAATTGATGGTGGAGAACACCCTCTACACCTACAACCAAGGCCCCGTACTGGGAGCCTTCCTGGAGCTCGGCGGCGACGCCAACTTCGCCAGGGCCGCGGCACTGGTGGACGCGGTCGCCAACCGGCTCACCGTACCGGGGCAGCGCATCCTCCGCTGCGATGGAACGGGCGACGGCGGACTCTTCACCGGGATTCTCTGCCGGTACCTGGCACTCGCGGCCGTCGATGCCCGGCTCCCGGAGTCCGCCCGGAACACCGCGAAGGAGCTCGTGACAGCTACTGCCGAAGCCTTCTGGGCGGGCCGCCGGCCGGCCGGCCGCGGAGCGGCATCAGCCACGGCTGAGAGCGTCCTGTTCTCCATCCACGCGGCACAACCGGCGGACACAACCTACCCGCCAGGTGCCGCCGTCGAACTTTCCACCCAGCTGCAGGCCTGGATGGCGCTGGAGGCCGCAGCGGCCATCCACAAAAGCCACGAATGAATTAGGGCACGCAACAGTTCCGTAATGCATGTGATCCTGATCACTTAAGGGCCGTGCCGCTTGGTGTCTTAGGTTTGGCTAACCTACAGTTTCACGAGTGAGCCAACCCTAACTCCGGGCTCGCCGGGACCGACGGTCCGCCAGACTTTTTCCCAGAAAGTAGCCCCGATGAAGATCCGCAACAGCGCCCTGGCCGGCATCGCACTCGCCGCCACCGCAGCCCTCGGACTGACCGCCTGTGGCGGCAGCACGTCCCCTGCAGCCACCGTCTCCCCGTCCGCAGACGGCCAGGTTTCCGGCGATGGCATCACGGTCTACAACGCGCAGCACGAGAGCCTGACCAAAGAATGGATCGAGGCCTTCACCAAGGAGACCGGCATCAAGGTCACCATGCGCCAGGGATCGGACACCGAACTGTCCAACCAGATCGTCCAGGAAGGCGCAGCCTCCCCGGCTGACGTTTTCCTCACCGAAAACTCCCCTGCAATGGCGCAGGTTGAGAACGCCGGCCTGTTTGCCGACGTCGACAAGGCCACCGTCGAGCAGGTTCCGGCCGAGTTCCGCCCGAGCACCAACAAGTGGACGGGCATCGCCGCCCGCTCCACCGTCTTGGTGTACGACAAGAACAAGATCAGCGAAGACAAGCTGCCCAAGTCCATGCTGGACCTGGCCACGCCGGAGTGGAAGGGCAAGTGGGCTGCATCGCCGTCCGGTGCCGACTTCCAGGCCATCGTCGCCGCGCTGCTCGAGCTCAAGGGCGAGGCAGCTACCGAGGAATGGCTCAAGGGCATGAAGGAAAACTTCAAGGCTTACAAAGGCAACAGCACCGCCATGAAGGCAGTCAACGCCGGTGAAATCGACGCCGCGCTGATCTACCACTACTACTACTACGGCGACCAGGCCAAGACCGGCGAGAACTCCAAGAACGTGGCCAGCCACTACTTCAAGAACCAGGATCCGGGCGCGTTTGTCTCCGTATCCGGCGGTGGCGTGCTGAAGTCCTCCAAGAAGGCAGCAGATGCGCAGGCCTTCCTGAAGTTCATCACCGGCAAGCAGGGTCAGGAAGTCCTCAAGGACGGCACCTCCTTCGAATACGCCATAGCTTCCGACGTCCCGGCCAACGACAAGCTGGTTCCGCTCAAGGAACTCCAGGCGCCCACCGTTGACCCGGCCAAGCTGAACTCCACGACGGTCAGCGAGCTGATGACCAAGGCAGGACTCCTGTAATTCAGTGACCACTGATCTATCGGCTCCCCCGGCAGCGGGGGGCACGACGACGGCGGGCCGGGGCACCAGCCCCCGCCCGCCTTTCGGCGTTCCTGCGGTGTCCATCCTGGCAGTGCTGATCGCCTTGTTTTCCCTGGTACCCCTGGGCTACGTCGTGTACATGACGGCGACAACCGGGTGGGACGCCGCCGTCGAACTGATCTTCCGGCCGCGGGTGGGCGAGCTCCTGCTCAACACCGTGCTGCTGGTGGTGTTCACTGTTCCGCTGAGCCTCGTCCTGGGCGTGGGCGGTGCTTGGCTGGTGGAGCGGACCAAACTCCGCGGCCACAAAATCTGGGCAGTGCTGCTGGCGGCACCGCTGGCCATCCCCGCGTTTGTGAACAGTTACGCGTGGGTCTCGGCGGTCCCGTCCCTGGCCGGGCTGGGCTCCGGGGTCCTCATCGCCACGCTTTCGTATTTCCCGCTGGTGTACATCCCCGCCGCGGCAACCCTCGGCCGCCTGGACCCTGCCATCGAACAGTCGGCTGCCTCACTGGGCCTCGGCAACTGGCGGGTCTTTTTCCGGGTTGTTCTCCCCCAGCTCAGGGTCGCCATGACCGGCGGCGCCCTCCTGGTGTCCCTGCACCTGCTCGCTGAATACGGTGCGTTCGCGATGATCCGGTTCGACACGTTCACCACCGCGATCATGGTCCAGTACCAGTCCACGTTCAACGGCACCGCCGGCAACATGCTGGCCAGTGTTCTGGTGTTTTTCTGTCTGATCCTGCTGGTGGTGGAGGTCCGCGGCCGGGGCACGGCCCGCTATGCCCGCGTTGGATCCGGCGCCCAGGCCAGGGCCCTGCGCCTGCCGCTGCACGCGTACCAGGTCCCGGCGCAGCTGTCCCTGCTGGTCCTGACGGGACTGGCCTTCGGGTTGCCGGTGTTCTTCGTCCTGCGCTGGATCGTCGCGGGCGGTTCTGCAATCTGGGCGGCTGACGAGTTCGCTCCGGCCCTCCTGACCACGCTCGGCTACGGCCTGGCCGGCGCGGTGGTGACAACCGCCGTCGCATTCCCCATGGCATTCCTTGCCGTGCGGCACCCCAGCTGGTTCAGCAAGTCCCTGGAACTCTCCAACTACGTCACCAGTTCCCTGCCCGGGATTGTGGTGGGCCTCGCGTTCGTCACCGTCAGCATCCGGCTGGTCCCCGGTGTCTATCAAACAGCCGGAGTCCTGGTGGCCGCCTACGTCCTGCTGTTCCTGCCGCGGGCGCTGGTCACCCTCCGCGCCGGCCTGTCCCAAGCCCCCAAGGAACTCGACGAAGCTGCACAGTCCCTGGGCAAACCGCCGTTGCTGGCCTTCATCCGCGTCACGCTGCGGCTGACCGCTCCGGCGGCGGCGGGTGGCGCGGCCCTGGTGTTCCTGGCCATAGCCAACGAGCTCACCGCCACGCTCCTGCTCTCCCCGAACGGGACCCGCACGCTTGCCACCGAGTTCTGGAGCAAGAGCAGCGAGATCGACTACGCCGGCGCCGCCCCCTACGCCTTGCTGATGATCCTGCTCTCTGCACCCATGACTTATCTTCTCTTCCAGCAGTCCAAGAAAGTGGCCGGACAGTGACCGAACAATCCCCCTCCAGGCTTCCGGAACCGCGGATCGCGCCGTCCGTGGCTCCCTCCACCAACAGCCACCTGCAGATTGCAGACGTCACCAAGAACTTTGCGTCCCAGGCCGTCCTCAGAGGCGTCAACCTGTCCGTGGCCAAGGGGGGCACCACCGCCATTGTGGGGCCCTCCGGCTCGGGCAAAACCACCCTGCTGCGGCTGATCGCGGGCTTTGAACACCCAGCCACCGGCAGCATCTCGCTCAACGGCACCAAGGTGGCGGGCGACGGCGTATGGTTGCCTGCGCACAGGCGCCAGGTGGGGTACGTGGCCCAGGACGGGGCGCTTTTCCCGCATCTGACGGTGGGCCAGAACATCGCGTTCGGCCTGGACACGGCCAAGCTGGCGGGTGGCCGCCGCGGGGCGGCGGGCCGGATCAGCGAGCTGCTGGACATGGTCTCGCTGGACGCCGCCATGGCCAAGCGGCGGCCACACCAGCTCTCCGGCGGTCAACAGCAACGTGTGGCCCTGGCCCGCGCCCTGGCCCGCGAGCCTGAACTGATGCTGCTGGACGAGCCCTTTTCCGCCTTGGACGCTGGCCTGCGCGTGGCCACCCGGAGGGCCGTGGCCAAGGTTCTCAACAAAGCCGGCGTCACCACCATCCTGGTCACCCACGACCAGGCCGAGGCCCTGTCCTTCGCGGACCAGGTGGCCGTGATGCGCGGCGGCAAGCTGGCCCAGATCGGCAACCCGTTTGTGGTTTACACCCGCCCCGCCGACCGCGCCACAGCGGAATTCCTGGGCGACGCCGTCATCCTGGACGCCTGGATGGAAGGCTCGCTGGCCACGTGCTCACTGGGCGGAATTCCGGTGCGCCGCCCGCCTGCCCAGGGCCGGGTCCAGCTGATGCTGCGTCCGGAACAGATCCGCATTGCCGAGGATGGCCCCATCCGCGGCGTGGTGGTGGACACCGACTACTTCGGGCCGGAAACCACCGTGCGCCTCAAACTCTCTGTGCCACCAGAACTGGCCGACCGCACCGACCACCGCTACCCCGGCGGCGGCGAAGTCATCACCATCCGCCACTGGAACGCCTCCATTGCCCGGCCGGGCATGGAACTCTGCCTGCGGGTGGTGGGCGAAGCCGTCGCCTTCCCGGTGGACCCCGCCTGTGATTGAGCCCGTCCCGCACCGGTGATTGAGCCCGTCGAAATCCGCCGGCAGTTCCCGGTGATTGAGCCTGTCGAAATCCGACCCTATTAGCCTCCGGCGGGCTTCTTCTTCTGCGGATACGGTGCCTCGCCCCGGGCCAGCATCTCCACAAAGCCGGCGATTTTCCGTTCCCTCGTGGACGCCTGCTTCACGGAATTCGTCCGGTAAATCAGGGCATACCGGTTCACGGAGGTAAGGACGTCGAACATGGCCTGGGCAGCGGGGACGGCAGCGATGGCGGCGGCCAGATCCGGCGGGACTTCCGCCGTCGCCTGCCCCACATAGGCCGCTTCCCAGCGCCCGTCCGCCTTGGCGGCGTCGACCGCCGCGCGGCCGGCTGCAGTCATCCGGCCGGCAGACTCGAGCTTCCCGATGCGGTCCACATTCCGCGCCGACCAGACGCTCTTCGGGCCGCGGCGGGTCATCCGCTGGAAGGAGCTGTCGTCGTCGCGCCGTTTGCCCTGCCCGTCGATCCAGCCAAAGCACAGCGCCTCCTGCAGCGCGGCTTCGTAGTCCAGTTCAGTGGTGTTGCCGCCCTTCTTATGCAGCACCAGCCACACGCCGGGGCTCGTGGCATGGTGCTGTTCCAGCCATAGCCGCCACTCCGCCGCGTCCGCTACCAGCAGTTCCTCGAGTTCGATGGCCATGGCACTATTCTGCCCGCCTTCTGCAGGAAGTGGCATGATGGCGGTAGCCGACCTGTCCTGGTTTCGAGGAGGAACCAATGCTGCGTGTCAGACCCGTCCATTTCACCTCCCTGCCGGACAGTTGGGAACAGCTCCTGACTGCCCTGGGCCTGGCCAAGACCGTCGATGACGGCCCGTGGCGGGAGTTCGACGCCGGTTCCGGCCGGCTGGCCCTGCATGTGGCCGACGCCGGCGCCACGGACGACGGCACCACTGCCTTGGGCGTGGAGGTGGGCGATCTGGCGGAATTCGCCCGGCGCACCGCCCTGGCCGCGGAGGAATCCGGGAACACGGTCGCCGAGCTCATCGCCGCCGACCACGGCGAGTCGTGCCGCATCACCGGCCGGGACGGCTTCAGCTTCCTGGCGGACAAAGGCGCCCGGGAGGCGAACGCGGCTGACGCTGATCCGGCGCTGACCGTCGTCGGGGTCTGGTTTACGGAGGATCCCGGCGCCGCCGCCGTGACGCTGCAGGACATCGGCGCCAGGTTCCGCCCCGTCCCGGACGCCGACGAAACCGCCGACTTTACCGCCAAGAACGGCGGGGTGCTGATGGTGCGGCCGGCATCGGGGCCGCCGCGGTCCGGCCTGGGATTTGAGTACGACGGCGATCTGGGCGCCTTGCGCGACCGGCTCACCGCCGCCGGGCTGGACGTCAGCGAAACCGAGGAAGCCTTCGGCCGGACCCTGCACGTGGCCAACCCCGACGCCGCCTCAGGAGCCGCAAGCCCCGCCCCGGAAGACACCGCAGCACCGCATGTCCCGCCCACCCTGTGGATCTCACAGCGCCGCGCCGCGCCGTGATCCGCTCTTAAGGCGAGCCCGGTCCGGGCGTGAACTGGCCCGAATATGGGCCGGCCGAGGGGTGAGATTCCGGCGCTTTGGACGAGGCTTTACGCTGATAGCTCACCTCCCAGCGGTCCTCAGCCGTCCGATGGGGTAGAACTTAACCATGAACGTTCGCACTCCTGACCCCAATCCCGGCTGGCTCTCCGAAGAAGACCTCTTTGAGGCCCGCGGGAGGCTCCCCATGATCTATGTGGAGGCCGTGCCGGTGAGGCTGGATCCGCTGGGTTTTGTGAACGAGGTCGGCACGCTGCTCCAGGCCGACGAGGACGGGAACATGATCCGGTCGCTGGTATCGGGCCGCGTGATCTACCGCGAGACCATCCGCGCCGCACTCCTGCGCCATATGGAAAAGGACCTGGGGCCGCTCGCCTTTCCGCAGCTCCCCATCAGCCCGGTCCCCTTCACGGTGGCCGAGTACTTCCCGGCCCCGTCCCAGACCGGCTTCACCGATGACCGCCAACACGCCGTGTCCCTGGCGTATGTCATTCCCGTGACCGGCGAATGCGAACCCCGCCAGGACGCCCTGGAACTGACCTGGATGACCCCGGCGGAAGTGCTAAGCCCCGACGTCCAGCTCGAATTCAGCGGCGGCCGCGGCGCCCTGGTCCGCCAGGCGCTGGCCTTTGCGGGCGTGGGTCACTGACGCCCGCGGGTTCCCCGGCGTCCCCGACTTCCGGGGCCCCGCTTTGTAGACTGTAGGGCGGACCGCAAGAGAACTTAAGGACTCCCATGACCGAAACCCCAGCCGCCAGGCACTACAGCGAACAGCAGGCTGGATCTCTGACCACCGGCGATCAGCTCCTCCTCCCCGACGGTGAACGCACCGCCGAAATCCAGCACGTGGAGTTTGAACCGGATGATTTCGGGACCCCTGCGGTGGTCCTGGCAAACCTCACCGGCGGCGGCACCCTCCGCATCGCAGCCGGCTCCACCGTAAAGATCCTGGACACAACAGTCCGGGTCATCACGGTTCCGGACACCACAGTTCAGGACACCCCCGTTCAGGACACAACGCCCGACGCCGTCACGCAGCTTACGGTCGCGGCGCAACCCCCTGCCGAACAACCCCAGCACACCGGCGAAGCGGGGGCAGCCCCGGCGGCTCCCGCCGTCGTCGTACCTCCCCCGCCGGCCATCCCGCCCGCGGTGAGCGGCCCGTCCGCGGAAGAACTGGCGCTGATTCCGGCGCCGCAGGGCACACCCGAAGCGGTGGTGGAGGCTGCCGCGGAAGCCCACCCGGACGCCGTTGGGGTGCTGCTGCTGGCGGACAAGCTGGCCAAGGGCATCAACTTCAAGTCCGGCAGCTGCCTCAAGGACCTCAGCGACCTCGCCCACGAGCTGTTCATCACGCTCAAGGATCCGGACGGGGCGCTCACCGTGGCGGACCTGCTCAACGTCCTCCCGTTCGACGGCAACCCGGGCCGCTGGGCGTCCGTGGAGGCGTCGCTGGCGTTGTCCAGCTTCATCTGCCGCCAGGACCGGCAGGAGGAGCGCGCCGACGTCTATGAAAAGCTGCTGCGTTTGCCGGAAAACCAGGAAACGGACCCGTTCAAGGCGCGGATGAACGCCAAGGTGCGCCAGCGTTCGCTGAACGAACCCAACCTGTACGACAAAGAGATCTTCCGCTCGATCGACAACTCCAACCACGAGGCCGAGCGGGAGTGGCGGCTGCTGCGCCTCGAATCCCTGCTGTTCCTGCGCGCACACGGCGGGTCCGAGACGATCGGCGTCGGCGAACTCCAGCGCCGGATCAGCAACGAACTCGAGGCCGTCCGGGCCTAAGCCGTCGGGGTGGGGGAATTGCCCCCTACCCGGGGCTGCGCCGGGGTTGTAGATTCGGGCTATGACGAACAATCTGAGCGTGGTGATAAATGCTGATGCGCCGCAGGTCTGGACCATGCTGCGTGAACCGGCCAAAGTTGCCCAGTGGCACGGCTGGGAGGCTGACGAACTGGCGGATGAGATTGACGGGATCTACTTCAGCAGCAACGTCGTTGAAGCCCCGGACCACACCAGCCTGACCACCAACGGCGGCGACGTTTTCGACTTGAAACCGGTGTCCGCCGGGACGCTGGTCAGTGTCACGCGGGCAGCCCTGGACCACAACTCCGAGTGGGCGGCCTGGGACGAGGACATCACCCAGGGCTGGCTGACGTTCCTGCAGCAACTCCGCTTCGCGCTGGAACACCACCCGCACGGCAAGCGGCACACGTTGTTCTTCGAATTTCCCAACGAGCCGGCTTCCGCCATCGAAAAGCTGGGCTTGTCGGACGTGCCTGCGCCGGGTGAGACGTACGGGCTGAAGCTGTCCACAGGGGAGGAGATCACCGGGAAGGTCTGGTTCCGCAGCAACCACCAGGTAGGGCTCACCGTCCACAGCTATGCAGAGCACGGCGACGGCCTGCTGATCGTGGCGGACCAGCCAGTCATTGAAGGTGTGAGGCCCCACGGCGGCGCCATGGCGATCGCCTCGACGTTCGATCTGGGTGCCCACAAAAAGGACTCCATCCATTCGCTCTGGGACAGTTGGCGGGCTGAGAACTACCCCACATCGGAAGCGGCCCACTGAGGGATCGGCGGCGTTTGCTGGCACACTGGAACCGTGCCAGCCAACCCCGCCCCCGCGCCATCCGTCTCCGTTTCGGCCGCCACAGCTGATCCCGTCGCACCGGCGGCCGGCTCCGCCGCTGCAGCCGACCAGTCGCAGTTCTCCTTCACCGTTGGCACCCGGTTTGCTGACAGCTGTGCGCCGTCGGCTGCGCAGGCAGCTGCCAACGGCGGCGAATTCCTGGGCCGCACGGGGACCATCACCACTCCGCATGGCGAGATCCGCACCCCGGCGTTCATCGCCGTCGGGACCAAGGCCACGGTGAAGTCCGTCCTGCCGGAATCCATGGCGGACCTCGGTGCGCAGGCGCTCCTGGCCAACGCCTACCACCTATACCTCCAGCCCGGGGCGGACATCCTGGACGAGGCCGGCGGGCTGGGCGCGTTTATGAACTGGTCCGGGCCGACGTTCACGGATTCCGGCGGGTTCCAGGTGATGAGCCTGGGGTCCGGGTTCAAGAAGGTCATCGACATGAAGTCGGTGGACACCTCCGGACCGGACGACGCCGTGGCTCCGGGCAAGGAACGCCTGGCGCATATTGACGACGACGGTGTCTGGTTCAAATCGCATCTCAACGGCGACCGCCACCGGTTCTCCCCCGAAATTTCGATGCAGGTCCAGCACCAGATCGGCGCGGACATCACGTTCGCGTTCGACGAGCTGACCACGCTGCAGAACTCCCGCGGCTACCAGGAGGAATCGCTCGAGCGCACGCGGCTGTGGGCCCTGCGCTGCCTGGAGGAGCATTTCCGGCTGACCACGTCCCGAGTGGGGAAGCCGTACCAGGCCCTCTTTGGCGTGATCCAGGGTGCCCAGTATGAGGACCTGCGCCGGAAAGCCTGCCGGGACCTTGGCGCCATGGACTTCGACGGCTACGGCATCGGCGGGGCGCTGGAGAAGGAAAACCTGGGCACGATTGTGCGCTGGTGCAACGAGGAGCTGCCGGAGGACAAGCCGCGGCACCTGCTGGGCATCTCCGAGCCGGACGATATCTTCACCGCGATCGAGAACGGCGCGGATACCTTCGACTGTGTGTCCCCCACCCGCGTTGCCCGCAACTCCGCGTTCTACACGCCAGCCGGCCGCTTCAACCTCTCCGGCGCCAAGTACAAGCGCGACTTCGGCCCGCTCCAGGACGGCTGCGACTGCTACGCCTGCGCCAACTACTCGCGGGCCTACATCCACCACCTGTTCAAGGCCAAGGAGATGGTCTCGGCCACCCTAATCTCCATCCACAACGAGCGCTTCGTAGTGAAGATGGTGGACGATGCCCGGCTGGCCATCGAGTCTGGCCGTTTCTTCGAGTTCAAGGCCGAGACCCTGGCGCAGTACTACCGCTAAGCGCCGGCCCGGCTCGCTGCCCGCTCGCCTTCCCTGCGTCCCGCCGTCGTCCTCCGCGCCGTTTCGAGGGTTCCCTGCCCACTCGATGACTGCGAACATCGTCTGCGCAGGGAACCGTCGAAATGGCGGCCCGGGGATGGCCGCTCAGACCCCGTAGCTCGGTTCGCGCTTCTTGATCCAGCCGATCACGAGGGACGTCACCGGCACAAACAGGAACTCCACCAGCGTCTTGTAAACAAAGCCCACCACCACGTAGTTCAGGAACGTGCCGAAGTCCGTGATGCCGATGACGGAGGCGGCGATGCTGCAGAAAATCAGGGTGTCCACGAACTCGCCGGCGCCGGAGGAACCCATCAGCCGCGCCCAGAGGGACTTCTCCCCGGAGCGGGCCTTCATCTTCACCAGGATCCACGAGTTAATGGTCTGGCCGGCCAGGAATGCCAACAGCGAGGCGAGCACAATCTGCGGCACCGGACCAAGGGCCCCCTCAAGGGCGGCCTGCTTGGACGTGCCGAACTCGTCATCAAAGCCGGGCAGGGCGATGATCACCCAGTAGCAAACAGAGGCGAAGACGGACAGTGCGAAGGTGGTGAAAATGGCCTTGCGCGCCACCTTGAAACCGTAGACCTCGCTGATGACGTCGCCCAGGATGTAGGCGAGCGGGAACAGGAAAAACCCGCCGTCCGTGATGATCGGACCGATCGCGACGCCCTTGGACGCCCCGATGTTGGACAGGATCAGCACCACGGCCATAAACGCCAGCATGATGCCGAAGTACGGCGAACCGATTGATGCGAATTTCGGCGCCGTCCGGGCGGAGTCGGCGATGGGCTGGGCGTCAGGGCCTGAGGGGGAAGGCATGGGGGATTCCATTCGTAGTGGTTCGCTCGGCGTACGGTTCGCGCAACGAAAGTTGTGCGGGACGCCGGCTGTATTAGCACTGTCACGACATTCTCCCACTGAACAATAGGGCCCGACGCCGGATGGCAGGATAGTGCCATGACTTTAGCTTCAGCTGCCCTCCAGTCCCCCGTGTCCGCTCCCGCCGTCGTCCTGACCATCGCGGGATCCGAAGCCACGGGTGGCGCCGGGGCCCAGGCCGACCTGAAGACGTTCCAGGAGCTGGGCGTGTTTGGCATCGCCAACCTGACCTGCATTGTGTCCTTCGACCCGAGCGACAACTGGAACCACCGCTTTGTGCCGATGGACCAGCAGGTCATTGCGGACCAGTTGGAAGCCACGACGGCGGCCTACGGTCCGGCGTCAGACGTCACCGCCGGCGGCGCGTCGGCCGATTCCCTGACGCCGGGCCGGCCGGTCCTGGACACCGTAAAGATCGGCATGCTGGGCAGCCCCGCCACCATCAGCACAGTTGCGGCAGCACTGGAAACGGGCCGGTTCCGCAATGTCGTGCTGGATCCGGTGCTGATCTGCAAAGGCCAAGAGCCGGGCCACGCACTGGACACGGACCAGGCCCTGAAGGCGCAGATCCTGCCGCTGGCCACATTTGTCACCCCCAACCACTTCGAAGCCGAATCACTGTCCGGCCTGGCGATCACCGACCTCGAATCCCTGAAAGCCGCAGCAGTCCGCATCCACGAGCTCAGCGGCGCCGCGGTTCTCGCCAAGGGCGGCGTGCGGCTGGCAGGCCCGGACGCCGTCGACGTTTACTACGACGGCGAGACCCTCGAAGTCCTCAGCGCTCCCAAGGTGGGCGAGGTGGCCGTGTCCGGTGCCGGCTGCTCCCTCGCCGCGGCGGTAACGGCCGAGCTGGCCAAGGGCGCCACGCCACTGGGGGCTGCCCGGGCCGCCAAGGACTTTGTCACCGCGGGCATCCGCAACCGCGTGGCCTCCGGCGCGCCGTTCGACGCCCTCTGGCAGGGTGGCCCGCGTTAGCTTCTGACGCCTTCCCGCCGCGCCTTTTCCAGCCGGGCCTCTGCAAGCAAGTCGTCGGCTACCAGAGTCGCCGTCCGCACGATGAAGGCCCGACGGCGGTCCGCGCGGTCCGGAGCAGAGCCCGCCAAAAGTGCGTCGATCTGGGGCAGCACCGTCCAGCCGTCGCACAGGGTCACGATGGTGAGGACCAGGTCGGCGGCATCGGTGCGGTGGATTCCGGGCAGAACCTTCTGGATCTGGTCCACTTTCGCGGCGCAGTGGTCCGCGCGTGCTGCCCGGTCCACGGTGTTTCTCCCGCGCTCCAGGCCTTCCCAGAACAGGAGCCGGGCCAAGGCGCCGTCGTTCGTGTGACGGTCAAAAAGCCTTCCGGCGTAATCCCCGATGGACGCCGCGCCATAACCTTCGATGGGGACCTCGGACATCACCCGCACCAGTTCAGCGGCCAGGACGGCGTCGAACAGCTCATCCTTCTTGCCGAAGTACTGGTAGATGCGTTCCTTGTTCACACCCGCTGCGGCCGCAATGCGGTCCACCCGGGCCCCGGCAAGGCCCTTCTCACTGAACTCCTCCGTGGCGGCAGTCAGCAGCAGTGCTTTCGTGCGCTCAGTATTCCAGGCCATACGCCGATTCTACCCGTTTCCAACTAAGTAGTTGCAGTTTTGTGGAGCCCGTACTAATCTCGCTTTTATCAAAAGCAACTAACTAGTTGGAGTTAGCACATGAACAACACCCTCAGCCCCACAACAACTGCTCCCGCGCCAGCCACCCCTATTCAGACTCCGGTCACTTCTCACGGACCGGTGCCGCAGGCGCCGTCCATCCACGTCCGCGCCGTCATCACGTGGCTGGCCATCTTTCCGCTGGTGGCCGTGGGCATGATGGTGGTGGCACCCCTGACCGAGGGCTGGCACCTGGTGCTCCGTGCCCTAGTCCTGACACTCGTGGTGGTTCCGGTTGCCGTCTACCTCGTACTGCCGCGCCTTTTTGCCGGCTACGGCGCCCTGCTGCGCCGCCGCAATTCCTGCAAGACCAGGTAGTTAGGCTCAGCCCGGGGAACCCACGGTCACGAGCGCGGGTCGGCGACCTTCCCCATAAACAGCGGCAGGCCCGATTCCACATGCACGATCTGGTAGTGGAACGGCCGGTCGAAGCTAATGACCCGCTCGGGCGGTGGCGGAGCGCTGGTCGCCATGCCGTTGATCTGGGTCACCGCGGCGGCAATCGTGCCCTTTTCGGCCACCGTGATGTTGGCGGCCTGCGCGGCCTGGGTGATCATCATCTCGGGCTGGATGTTATTGAAGTCCTCCGTGGTGTCGAGCATCTTCTGGAGCCCCAGTGACTCAAACACCTTCCGCAGGTCGAAACTGCTCTTGTGGTCCCAGCGGGGCAGCTGGACCTGCACTGTCTCCAGCGCTGCGGTGTCGAAGGCGTCCGCGATTTCCGCTAGCGTGGCTGCACCGAAGGCCGTGGAGGCTGGCCGCGAACCGGCGTCGGCTCCGGCCGCCGGCAGGACCACCCGCATAACAAAACCGTCGGCGTAGGGCAGGTCCACGCCCTGCCAACCTGCGCCTTCCGCGTACTTCATCTTGAGCTCGTTATGCATGGAAGGCGTGTCGATTTCCTCACCGGCGGCTGTGGTGAACGGCAGGTCCGAGGTGGCATTCGGGTCAAACGGTGCGCTCCAGGCGGAGGCAAAATACAGGGAGTTGAGGAGGCTGAAGGTGTTCCGGCGGTCGTACTCTGCGGGGGCCTCCTTGATCCGGCCGCCTGTGTTCCTGTTGACCCACGCATCGATGGCGGGCTTCGTTGCACCCTCATCGCTGAAGTCCACGGGATACACACCGGTTCCGTAGTGCCGGGCAAGAGTGTCCAGGAAGGACTCGCCGGTGGGCACACCCTTGTCCACAAACAGACCGTTGGCGGCGTGCATGACCGGTTTCCGCGGCGGGTTGTCCTCATCCACTGCGCCGGGGTCGCCGTCGAACTTCCCCAGCGAACTGAGGACCGCGTTCATGGCCTCGTCGCGATTCTCTGCGGGGAGTCCCAGGACGCTGTCCATCTCCGCCGCGGTCTCGCCCGACGCGCCGGAGCGAAGCATCGCGAGGGCAATCAGCAGGCTCCCGGGCGAGGACACGACGTTCCCGTTGGCGCCGTCGCCGCCGTCCGCCAGCAGGGCCTCGCCGAGCCCGAAAGCGGAAGCCCGGAAGGAGCGCAGTTCGGCGTCATACGCCGCGCGGTCCACCGAAACGCGCTCGACGCCGTCGGCTGTCAGGAGCTCCGGAGGCGCAGGGGCCGGGGCCGCACATGCTGCCAGTCCCAGCACCGCACCCAAGGCCACCGCCCGCTGAAAACGAAACACCACTGTCGCCTCCCCCGGCACACAAGGGCGGGAATCCGCCTGCTCCCAGTGAACCAGCGACGGCGGCGCGAAACGATGCCTGAACGGTCACGCTTTGCACTCATTTTGGTCTCATCCAAACGCTCTCTCACCTAACGCAAGAAAACCCCGGACGCTCCCTCTCACTTTCCACAAGAAAGTGAGAGAGCGTCCGGGGCGCGGGGGCGGTGCGGTGGGCGTACGACGGCGGGCGGCCACCCGCCGTCGTACGCTCACTGGAGCTGCCGACAGCGCTAGGCGTTGATGAGGTCCTTGTCCTTGTCGTCGTCCTTGGCCGGGCGGTTCCAGGCGTCGCCCTGTTCGCGGTCCAGGTGGGTGGTCTTCTTGTTCTTCAGGGCGAAGATGTAGACCAGCAGCGAAATAGCGATGGCAACCGTGACGTAGGTGAAGAACAGGTCCACGCGCTCGGCCTTCTGGAACGCGGCGCCGAGCAGCGGGACCGTGCCGCCGAAGAGCGAGTTCGCGATCGCGTAGCCCAGGCCGACGCCGAGGGCGCGGATGGAGGCCGGGAACAGCTCGGCCTTCACGAGGGCGTTGATCGAGGTGTAGCCGCCGACGATCAGCAGGCCACCCAGCATCAGCAGGAACGCCGTGAACGGGTCCTTCGTGTTGGACAGGGTGGATAGCAGCGGCCAGGTGAACAACACACCCGTGATGCCGAACCAAAGCAGCAGCGGCCGGCGCCCGACCTTGTCCGAGATGATCCCGTAGACCGGCTGGAGCAGCATGAAGATGAACAGCGCCCAGAAGTTGATCACGGAGGTGTCGGTCTTGGCGATCCCGGAGGTATCGTTCATGAACTTCAGAATGAAGTTGGTGTACGTATAGAACGCCACGGTGCCGCCGAGGGTGACGCCGATGCAGATCAGCAACGGCTTCCAGTGCTGGGTGAACAGCAACCTCATGGTGCCGGGTTGGGCAACGCCGGCCACGGCCGGAACCTTGGCGGCCTCGACCTGCTCGGCGGACACGGTTTCTTCCATCGAGCGCCGCAGCCACAGGACCACGAGCGCGGCGACGCCGCCGATCGCGAAGGGGATGCGCCAGCCCCACTCAGTCAAGGCGCCCTTGTCCATGGTGTTCTGCAGGATGACGAGCACCAGCAGGGCCAGCATCTGGCCGCCGATCAGCGTGACGTACTGGAAGCTTGAGAAGAAGCCACGGCGTTTGGATGTGGCGGCCTCGGACATGTAGGTGGCGCTGGTGCCGTATTCGCCGCCCACGGAGAAGCCCTGGACCAACCGCACAAGGATCAGCAGAATCAGCGCCCAGACGCCTATCTGCTGGGTCGTCGGCAGGATGGCGATGGCGAAGGAACCGGCGGACATGATCGTCACGCTGAGCGTCAGGGCCGCCTTTCGGCCCTTGCGGTCGGCATAGCGGCCGAAGAACCAGGCGCCCACCGGACGCATCAGGAACGACGTCGAGAAGACGGCCATGGCCTCGAGCCCGGCCTGCAGGTCGTCTTGGGAATTGAAGAAGTGCGACTGGAAGTACGCCGCGAAGACTGTGTAAACGTAGAGGTCCTACCACTCCACGAGGTTGCCCGCTGAACCCTTGAGGATGTTGCTCACGGCCCGGCGGGTCTGTGCGGCCTCGCTCTGGACTGTGTGCTGGGCGCTCATCGTTGAACCTCCCCGGACTGCGGCGATTCCTGGCTTGCTTTTATGCTGTCCATGGCTACGTTGCCCATGGTTCCTCCTCGACGTTGACGGTCCCCCTCAAACGCCGAGGGCCTCATCCAAGTTATGCGTGATGCAAGGCACATCCAACGTGGGAGGGCATTTCCTAACACTTCCTTAGGTTTCGGCGGGAGACGGGGTAATCTCCAAGGCGGGCAGATTGCGTTGCCCGCTCAGCGAATAAGGGAACCAGACCATGGAGTTGCTCATCGTCGAGGACGACGACGCCATGGCGTCCGCCCTCGCCGCCGCCGTCGCGACCGCGGGGCACAACCCCACCCGGGTTGCCCGCGGAGCAGACGCCCTGCTGGTCCACCGGAAGTTCGAAGTGATCCTGCTGGACCTCGGCCTTCCCGATATGGACGGGCTGGAGTTACTGCGGAAACTGCGCCAGGTCACGCCGGTGCCCATCCTGATTCTCACCGCGCGCGACGACGAACGCAGCGTGGTGCTCGGCCTGCGGTCCGGAGCTGACGACTACCTCGTCAAACCTGTGAAGCTTGTGGAACTTCTTGCCCGCATCGAAGCCGTCACGCGGCGTGCCGGCCGCTATCGCGGCACACGGCAGCAGAGTGTGGTGCTGGGTGATCTTGAGATCGACCTGGAGCGGCGCGTGGCGGCCCTCCGCTCCGAAGTGCTGCCGCTGACGGCCACCGAGTTTGACCTGCTGGCACTGTTGGCCAGCCACGCCGGCTCCGTGGTCACCCGCGAACAGATCCTGGACGCGCTGTGGGGCGACGCCTTCGTGGCCTCGTCCCGGTCCCTTGACGTGCACCTGACAGGGCTGCGGGCAAAACTCCAGTTGCCGGGCTTCATCATCAACGTCCGCGGCGTCGGCTACCGGGTCGAGGCGGACCCGGCGTGAAACTGCGCGTCCTGGGCATCCTGAGTGTCCTGGCGGTACTCATGGTCATCATCGCCTCCAACGCCATCCTGACCTCGGCCGGGCGGGAAGTGACCCAGGAACTCCAGATCAACCGTGCCGCGTCGCTCAACCGCCTGGCACAAGTGGCGTTCGACGCAGCTTCCGCAGGCGAAACCGCTCAATTGCAGACCGAGATGGACCGGTATTCCGAACTCTACGGGGAGGGAATCCTGATCCGTCTTCAGCAGGGAACCCTGCGCTCCGGCGGCCTGAGCGAGGACCGGCCTGACGTCCGGGACGCGGTGGCCAGGGCGAGCCTGAACCTCAACGACACCACGCTCACTCCGCTGCAGCCGTTCGGGCCCTCGTCCGAGGTGATCTCCCGGTCCTTCGGCAGCGCCAGCCAGGTCCTGGGCGAGGCGGTCCTCGAGGTCAACCTGGACGCGGCCCGGCAGAAACTTCGGGAGCGGTGGCTCATCGTCGCATTGGCAGCCGCGGTCCTGGCTGCGGTGCTCCTGCTTGGTGCGGCCCGCGTGACCGAGTGGGTGCTGCGCCCCGTACATCGGCTGAACGCCGCCGTCACGGAGCTTGAGGCAACAGGCCGGACCGGTCAGCTTCCCGAGGCCGGGCCGCCGGAACTTCGGGAACTGAGCCGTTCATTCACCACCATGGCGCAGACAGTCAGCAGCAGCCTCGACTCCCAGCGGCAACTGATAGCTGACACGTCGCACGAACTGCGCAATCCGGTGGGGGCGCTGCGGCTCAGGATCGATTTGCTGCAGCTGGAGCTGAAGACCGCCCGGGAGCACGACGCCGCGGCAGGGGTGCTGGCCGAGCTCGAACGTGTGGAGGAGATTCTGGACGGGGTACTTCGGTTGGCAGCCGCCGAGCACCGGGCCTCCGAGGACTCCGCCCGGGGTCCGCTTGGAACCCCGACGCGTGACGTTCAAGCTCCCGTTGATCCCTACCCGATCCTGCAGGAAGAAGCCGAACGGGCCGGCCCTGCCGCCCAGCGCAGCGGAGCATCGATCATGCTGGAAAGCCCACCGGCACCCGCCGTGCACATCGCGTGCAACGCCGCGGAACTGGCCCAGATGGTGGGCGAACTCGTCAACAACGCCATCAAGTACGCTCCCGGCGCCCACATCTCGGTAGCTGCCCGCATTCGCCAAGGCATGGTGGCCATCGAGGTGTCCGACGACGGCCCGGGGCTGTCCGCGGACGAACGGACAGCGGCCATCAGCCGTTTCTGGCGGTCCCCGGCGCACCGGACGATCCGCGGCACCGGGCTGGGCATGACCATCGTGGACAAGCTGGCAGCCGCCAACGGTGGCCGGCTGGTGCTTGCCGAGGCCTCGCCGCATGGCCTGATCGCGCGCCTCGAGTTTCCTCGCGCCGCGGATGTGCCAGGACTTTTTGCCGGGCCGGAGCAGGCCGGGCCCGGGCAGGCCGGGCCGGGGCAGGCGGCTCCGCGTGGCTGACCTGACCGGGGGGCGCCTGACCGGAGCGCGGACCCTGCCCACGAGTCCCCCTCTTCCCCCGCGGCGGACCGTCCTCAAGGCCGGCGTCGCGGCCGGGTTGTCCGGACTGCTTCTGCCGGCCCTGAGTGCATGCACGCCCACGGACCGTCCGGGCACCGTCACTGTGGCGGGCGGCGAGCCCGGAGGCTTCTACCTTGAGTTCGCCGAGCTGCTGGCGGCGTCCCTCCAACGTCACGGCGTGGCCGGCCAAGCCACGGCCCTGACTACCGGCGGCAGCCTGGACAACCTCGAACATCTGCGGACCGGCAAAGCCACATTCGCCGTCGCGCTCGCGGATTCAGCTGCCCAGAGCACAGCGGCGGGTGAGCGGCCCGCCGTCGGACTTTCCGCCGTCGGAAAGGTGTACGAGAACTACGTCCACTGCGTCATCCGGCACAACAGCGAAATCCGGGACATCGGCGGGCTTGCTGGCCGCACCGTGGCTGTCGGCGAGCCCGGCTCAGGGACGTCGCTGACCACTCCGCGGCTGCTCGAGGCTGCCGGACTGAGCAGCACTGCGGGCACCGCCGGCGGCGTCACGGTGCTGAACCTCGGCCTCAACGAGGGCCTCGCGGCACTGCGGGACGGAACGGTGGACGCGCTGTTCTGGTCAGGTGGCGTGCCTACCGCGGCCATTGCCGCCGCGAACGACGACGTCGGGCTGGGTTTCCTGGATCTGTCGCCGCTGCTGCCGGCCCTGCGGGCCAAATACGGCGTCTTCTACGACCGGGTGCTGATCCCGGCGGGCGCCTACGCGGGCATTCCGGCCGTGTGGACCGTGGGCGTGGCGAACCTGCTGCTGTGCCGGAGCGATCTTGATGACCGAACCGTCAAGCGGACCGTCGAACTGCTGGTGGGCCATGCCGAGGAACTGATCCCGCGCTCCAGCCTGGGGGTCCAGTTTCTGAGCCCGGAATCCTTGATCAACACCGCGGGTTTGCCCCTGCACCCCGGCGCCGTCGCGGCGTACCGGGAGCTCCACGGGTAAGTGCGCTGGCTGCGCTGGCGTCCCCGTGGCCCCTGCCGCTTCACGGACAGCAGGCTTTTGGCAGGCCTGGTCCACGGCACGTGACTGCTTTTCGCGGATTTCCGAGGATTTAAAGCCCTCAGCTCTATGGCGGGGAACGTTCTGCGTGACGCCTACGGGTCAGCTCCCCGAGTGCGCAGCCAGGAACGAGTAGACCTCGGTCTCGTCCACGCCGGGGAACGCGCCGGGCGGCATCGCGGCCAGCAGGTGCGTGTTAGCGCGAGCCGCCGGCCAGGCGTTTCCGGCCCACTCGGAGGCCAGTGCTGCCGGGGGCCGCTTGCAGCAGTTCGGGTCGGGGCACGTGGACTTTTCGCGCGCCGTGGTTTCCCGGCCGCGGAACCATTTCACGTGCTGGTACGGCACCCCGATGCTCAGGGAGAACTCGCCGCTGGCCGATCGCTCCGTCCGGGCCGTGCACCAATACGTGCCGGACGGAGTATCCGTGTACTGGCTGTACGCGCTGAACTTGTCCGGCACATCAAACACCGCCCGCGAGGTCCAGGCCTTGCACGACGGCTGGCCTTCAATGGCGCCTGTATGGTCCATCGGGAACGTCACGCCGTCGTTCTCGTAGGCCTTGTAGATGATGCCGCTCTTGTGGGTCTTCTGGAAATGGGTAGTGATGCCCAGGTGCTTCGTGGCCAGGTTGGTGAAGCGGTGCGCGGCGGTCTCGTAGGAGACGGCAAAGGCGTCACGGATGTCCTCAACCGCGATTTCCTTGGCAGCCTTGGCCTTCTGCAGGAAGTCCACGGTGGCCTGCTCGGGCAGCAGGAGCGCGGCCGCGAAGTAGTTCGTGGCCACCCGCTGGCCGAGGAAGTCGCCGTAGTTCTTCGGCGTCTCGTGCCCCAGGACGTAGTGCCCCAGCGCCTGCAACAGCACCGAGCGGGGGTCGTGGTCCTGCCGCTGGCTCTGCGTCAGGTAAATTCTGTGATTCTTCAAATCCGTCACTGAACGGGTGGAATGCGGCAGGTCGCTCACGTGATGGAGGGTGAATCCGAGCTTCTCGGCGATGTCGGCGATGACGTGCTGGCTCAGCGGCCCGGCCGTGTAACCCACCAGTCCCAGGACCTTCTGGGCCTCGGCCTCATACTCCGGGAAGTAGTTGCCGCGCTCACGCATCATGGCACGCAGCTCACCGTTCGCGCGGCGGGCTTCCTCCGGCGTCGCCACCTGCTCGTTAAGCTTGCGTTCAAGCTCGTGCAGCAGCCCCACCTGCGCCTCCAACACATCGACCGGAAGCCGCGAGCTGATGCGGATTTTGGGCAGATTAAGGGACTCGTACAGGGGCCCGCGCTGGTAGCGTTCCAGCTCAATTTCCAGGGCCGCGCGGCGGCTCTGCGGCTCGGAGCCAAGCAACTGGTCGATGCTCACGTTCAGGGCCGTGGCCAGCCCCTGCAGCAGGGAAAGTTTGGGCTCCCGCTTGCCGTTTTCGATCAGGCTCAACTGGCTGGGGGCGGTCCCGACGGCGGCGCCCAGGTCATCGAGTGTGTACCCGGCCTGCTTGCGCAGATGCCGCACGCGGCGGCCCAGGCTGATGACGTCCAGTTCCGGAGAGGCGGCGGACGACGGCGGTAGGGCGACTTCGCGGTTCCAGCTTCCAGGCGTCATTTCTTGAGGATACGCGAAGAAGTGCATTTCTTTCCACACTTTTCCCCTAGAGAAGTGTTGCGAAGTGCTGAAAAGTAGTAATCACGGAAAGAAACACCGCACCGGGGTAGCCGGCCGGAGTTGCAAGGAAGCAGCTCCGGCCGGCGGATTAAGCACCCGGAGCTCAATCAAGGAGACAACGATGACTGCAGCATTTGAGCCCACCCAGCAGACGCCCGAAGAGCAGGCCGCCGCCCTGGAGCTTGAGTGGGCCGCCAACCCCCGCTGGGAAGGTGTGACCCGTGACTACAAGGCAACGGACGTCGTCAAGCTCCGCGGCCGTGTCTCCGAAGAGCACACGCTGGCCCGACGCGGATCCGAGAAACTGTGGAAGCAGCTCACCGAAGAGCACAAGACCGGCGGGTACACCAACGCCCTGGGCGCCCTGACCGGCAACCAGGCCGTGCAGCAGGTCAAGGCCGGCCTCCGCGCCATCTACCTCTCGGGCTGGCAGGTCGCCGCCGACGCCAACAACTCCGGCCACACCTACCCGGACCAGTCCCTCTACCCGGCCAACTCGGTTCCGACCGTGGTGCGCCGCATCAACAACGCCCTCCTGCGTGCGGACCAGATCGAATTCTCCGAAGGCATCCAGACCGTTGAGGACTGGATGGTCCCGATCGTTGCCGACGCCGAGGCCGGCTTCGGCGGCCCGCTGAACGCCTACGAGCTCATGAAATCCATGATCCAGGCCGGCGCGTCAGGCGTGCACTGGGAAGACCAGCTCGCCTCGGAGAAGAAGTGCGGCCACCTCGGCGGCAAGGTCCTCATCCCCACCCGGCAGCACGTCCGCACACTGAACGCCGCCCGCCTGGCCGCCGACGTCGCCGGCACCCCCTCGGTGGTCATCGCCCGCACCGACGCCGAGGCAGCCACCCTGATCACCTCCGACGTCGATCCCCGCGACCAGGAATTCGTCACCGGCGAACGCACCCCGGAAGGTTTCTACAAGGTCCGCAACGGCATCGAACCCTGCATCGCCCGTGCCAAGGCCTACGCCCCGTACTCCGACCTCATCTGGATGGAGACGGGCACCCCGGACCTGGAGCTTGCCCGCAAGTTCGCCGAAGCGGTCAAGGCCGACTTCCCGGACCAGATGCTCTCCTACAACTGCTCGCCCTCGTTCAACTGGCGCAAGCACCTGGACGACGCCACCATCGCCAAGTTCCAGCGTGAACTCGGCGCCATGGGCTTTACGTTCCAGTTCATCACCCTGGCCGGCTTCCACGCCCTGAACTACTCGATGTTCGATCTCGCCCACGGTTACGCCCGTGAAGGCATGAGCGCCTACGTCGAGCTGCAGGAGAAGGAATTCGCCTCCGAGTCCCGCGGCTACACCGCGACCAAGCACCAGCGCGAAGTCGGCACCGGCTACTTCGACGACATTGCAACTGCGCTCAACCCGAACGCATCGACCCTGGCACTGGTGGGATCCACCGAAGAAGGCCAGTTCCACTAAATTTTCCCCAAGTAAGTAGCACTAAGTGTCGTTTTGGAGGCTCAAAACGACACTTACTGCTACCCAGTTGGGCCCTGCACCAGGAGACTGAAATGAACACCTTCACTGACAGCTTCACCATCAACGGGATCACACTGACCGCGCAGCCCATTTGCCGGCAGGACGAGGTTCTTACTCCGGATGCACTGGAGTTTGTCGCCAAGCTGCACCGGGCCACGGCTGAGCGCCGGCAGGAACTGCTGCAGGCACGCCGGACCCGCCGGGCGGACATCGCCGGCGGCCAGGACCCCAGGTTCCTCCGCGAAACCGAGGACATCCGCAACGACCCGTCGTGGCGCGTCGCTCCCCCGGCCCCGGGCCTGGAGGACCGCAGGGTGGAGATCACCGGACCGGTGGACAAGAAAATGACCATCAACGCGCTGAACTCCGGCGCGAAGGTGTGGCTCGCTGACATGGAGGACTCCTCCACCCCCACGTGGCGGAACGTCATCAAGGGCCAGCTGAACCTCACCGACGCGCTGGAACGCCGCATCGATTTCACCTCGCCCGAGGGCAAGGAATACAAGCTCCGCCCGGCCGGTGAGCTGCCCACCATCGTGGTACGCCCCCGCGGTTGGCACCTGCCCGAGAAGCACATGATCATCGACGGCGCCCCCGTGGCCGGCGGCATCGTGGACTTCGGCCTGTACTTCTTCCACAACGCCCGGCGCCTCCTGGCCCAGGGCAAGGGACCGTACTTCTACCTGCCCAAGATCGAGAACCACCTCGAGGCACGGCTGTGGAATGACATCTTCATCCTCGCCCAGGACCTGTTGGGCATCCCGCAGGGCACCATCCGCGCCACCGTGCTGATCGAGACCATCACCGCGGCGTTCGAAATGGAGGAGATCCTCTACGAACTGCGTGATCACGCCTCAGGCCTGAACGCCGGCCGCTGGGACTACATCTTCTCCCTGATCAAGAACTTCCGTACCCGCGGCCCCCGGTTTGTCCTGCCGGACCGCGCCCAGGTGACCATGACGCAGCCGTTCATGCGCGCCTACACCGAACAGTTGGTCCGTGCCTGCCACAAGCGCGGCGCCATGGCCATCGGCGGAATGGCCGCCGCCGTCCCCAACCGCAAGGACGAGGCTGCCAACACGAACGCGTTCGAGAAGGTGCGTGCCGACAAGACCCGCGAGGCTAACGATGGCTTCGACGGCTCCTGGGTGGCCCACCCGGACCTCGTCCCGGTGTGCCGCGAAGTGTTCGATGCCACCCTCGGTGACCGTCCGAACCAGCTCGAGAAGCTCCGCGAGGACGTCATCCCAGACGACCGCGCACTCATCAACGTGGCCGCCACCGAAGGCACCATCACGGAGCAGGGCATCCGGAACAACATCGAGGTAGGCATCCGCTACATCGAGTCCTGGCTCCGGGGGAACGGCGCCGTTGCCATCCACAACCTCATGGAAGACGCCGCCACCGCGGAAATCTCCCGCTCCCAGATCTGGCAGTGGATGTTCGCGTCCGCCATCACCGACCGCGGTGAAATCATCACCCACCAGTGGATCGAGGAACTGCTCGACGAAGAGTTCGCCCGCCTGGAACGCTTCGACGGCGACCGCTTCGAAGACTCGCGCGACATCTTCGAGGAAGTCACCCTCAGCCAGGACTTCCCGTCCTTCCTGACCCTCCCCGCCTACGCCCGCTACCTCACCGAGGCCCGCGAAAAGGCAACCAAAGAGGAGCTCGCCGCGGCCTAAGGCTGCAGCAGGCTACTGAATAGATTTCCGTCCGCCGGGCAGGCACGCCCTTCGCAACAGGCACCCCCGAGATCCGGGGCGCCGGCCCGGCGACGGAACACCAGCGAGACAGCGCGAACCGGCAGCTGATGACCCAAACCAAAGGTTTGAGGGTATTAAGCTGCCGGTTCGCGCTGGTGTTTGTTTGGGGGGTGCCTGCGGGTGGAGGGGGAGAACGTACGACGGCGGGACGCGTCAGCGTCCTTTCGGCACCAGCCGCACGGCCAGGGTTGTGCAGACGAAGAACATCAGCACCGAGCCCAGGATCACCAGCAGCGCCGGGGTCCAGGAGCCCGAGGTGTCGTGAACAAACCCCACCAGCGGCGGGGCCACCGCACCGAAGCAATACCCCAATCCTTGGACCGTGGCGGACATCCGGCCCGCGGACACCTGGTCCCGGGCCAGTTTGATGATGGCGATGAAGATCAGCGTGATCCCGCCGCCCTGCGCGATGCCGCCGAACGTGGACCACAGCCACCACAGTTCCGGCGCCAGCAGCAGCCCGGCCGGCACGGCCGTCCACAGCACGCCAATGGTGACTGCCGTCGTCGTCGTACTGAAATATTTGGCCGCGAACGGCACTCCCAGGCCGCCAACAATGGCGAAGATCTGGAACAGCGATGAACCTGCCCCGGCGGCTGCGGCGGACATGCCGAGTTCGTCGTTGAGGTAGCTCGGCAGCCAGGCCGTCACCGCGTAGTAGGAAAACGCCTGCCCGGCGAAGCCTGCGGTGAGCCCGGCGGTAATCCAGCCGGAACCCTTGACGGCCGGGTGTTCCTGCCCGCCGGCCACCAGGGTGCGGGAGGGCACAAACGCGGTGCGGGCGCCCACGGCGAGGGTCCAGAAAACGATGGCAATCACGGCCAGAATGCCCACGGCGGCCAGGGCCACCCGCCAACCGGCCAGCTCGGCCAGGGGCGCCATGACCATCGATGTCAGGAATGATCCGATGTTTAGAGCCGCCGTGTACACACCCATGGCGGTCCCTTGGCGCATCGGGGAGAAGTCGCGGCGGATAATCAACGGCACCGCGATGTTGCCCACCGTGATGGCCAGGCCGATCATCACCGTGCCCACCACCACCGGTCCCGGGCCGCCCGCCGAGCGCACAATCACGCCAGCCAGGACGCCAAGGATAGTCAGCGAAACGGCGAACTCCGCGCCGAGTTTCCTCGTGGTCAGTGACGCCAGCGACGCGGCGAGCGCGAAGCACAGCACCGGGATGCTCGTCAGCAGGCCCAACATCACGGGGGTAAATCCGAGGTCGGCCTGCATCAGGTCAACCACCGGGGCAACGGCAACGAAGGGCCCACGCAGGTTCAGCGCCAGCAGTCCGATGCAGGCCAGGAGGATCCAGCCCTTGGGAACTTTGGCCAGGAACTGTCCGCTCATGAGGATTCGGCGGTGACTAAATAGGATTTCATCACTTCCATTGCTATCACGGCGTATTGCCCCGGACGCCACAGGCCACGTCATGGCGCCCTGGCATACGATGAAGCTCACACCGGCGGGCACCAACGTGCGGGTACAAAAGCCGCTCACCTCGGACGAAGGAACAGACATGCAGCAACGGCTTGCCATCCTCGACGACTACCAGGACGTGGCGCACGGTTTCGCCGACTGGGCCGCCCTGGAACAGGTCGGCGTTACAACGTCCGTCTTCCGCGAGCCCTTCCAGTCCGAGGACGCACTGGCCGCGGCGCTTGCCGGCTACCAGATCGTCATAGCGATGCGTGAGCGGACCCCGTTCCCCCGCACCGTGCTGGAACGTCTCCCGGGGCTGAAGCTGCTGGTGACCACGGGCATGGCCAATGCCTCCATCGACGTGGCCGCAGCAACGGAACTCGGCATCACCGTGTGCGGCACGCCCGGGTCCCCCACGGCCGCGCCCGAGCTGACCTGGGCTTTGCTGCTCGCGATCGCCCGCAACCTCCCGGCCGAGGAGAACTCGCTGCGCGCGGGCACATGGCAGTCCTCGGTGGGGATGGAGCTTTCCGGCAAGACTCTGGGCGTCGTGGGTCTGGGCAAGATCGGGCGGCGGATCGCGGCCTACGGGCGGGCTTTCGGCATGGAAGTGCTCGCCTGGAGCCAGAATCTCACCGATGAGGCCGCCGCCGAGGCAGGCGTTCAGAAGGTCAGCAAGGAGGACCTTTTCGAGAATTCCGACGTCGTGTCCCTCCACCTGCGGCTGTCTCCCCGTTCCGAGGACATCGTGGGTGAGCAGGAACTGCGGCTCCTGGGGCCGGAAGGCATCCTGGTGAACACGTCCCGGGGTCCGCTGGTGAACCAGGATTCCCTGGTACGGGCTTTGAACGAGGGCTGGATCCGCGGCGCGGCCCTGGACGTTTTTGACCAGGAACCACTTCCCGCGGGCCACCCGCTGCTCAGCGCCCCCAACACTGTCCTGTCCCCGCACCTCGGCTACGTGACGGCCGAGAGCTACCGGCAGTTCTACGGTGGCGCGTTCGAGGACGTCAAGGCCTGGCTGGAGGGAACGCCGGTCCGCGTGATCACGGCAGAGTGATCGCGGCCGAGCGGCTAACCGGCCGCCTGGAGCGTCGCCTCAATGGCTGCAGGCGACAACACATACTGCGTGACCATCTGGCTGGCTCCCAGAATCGCCGCCTGGTCCCCGGCCACGGAAAGGGCGATCCGCAGGTGGCTGGTTGCCAGCGGCAAGGACCGCCGGTAGACCACTTCGCGGACGCCGGCCATCAGGTGCTCCCCGGCCTGGCCCAGGCTCCCGCCGATGACAATGACGGACGGGTTCAGCAGGTTGACCACAGTGGCCAGCACATCGCCCACATCCCGGCCGGCCTGGCGCAGGGCGTGTATAGCCTGCGGGTTGCCCTCGCCGACCAGCCGCAGCACATCACTGCCCTTGCGCGCAGGAACACCTTGCCGCTCCAGTTCTGCGGCCAGGGCCGGTCCGGACGCGAGGGCCTCCAGGCAGCCATGGTTTCCGCAGCGACACAGCACGTTATCGCCGCGCGGCACGCGGACGTGGCCCAGATCGCCAGCCGTTCCGTTGGCTCCGCGCTGCAGTTCACCGTTGCTGATGATCCCGGATCCGATGCCGGTGGCAACCTTGATGAACAGGAAATTCCCGTGGTCCGCCCAGTGCGCCGACCGCTCCCCCAGCGCCATAATGTTCACGTCGTTGTCCACCAGCACGGGTACCGGCAGCGAGCGCTGGACGTAAGGGACGACGTCGAACCCGTCCCACCCCGGCATGATGGGCGGCTTGACGGGCTTTCCGGTGGCGTGCTCCACGGGCCCCGGCAGGCCGATCCCGATGCCGGCAAGATCGCGCGGATCTCGCCCGGCCTGCTCAAGCAACGCCCGTCCCTCCTTGATCACCCGGCCGAGCACCGCCTCCGGGCCGGCGGCCACATCCTGGGCCAGCCGCCGCTCCGCCAGGACCCGGCCGCTGAGATCGGTGACGGCAACAATCACGTGGGTGGCGCCGACGTCGACGGCCAGAACGGCGCGTGCCGCCGGGTTGAAGGCAAAGCGCGACGGCGGCCTGCCGCCGCTGGAGTTCGCTTCACCTGCTGCGCCCACCAGGCCGGAGGCGATCAGGGCGTCGATGCGCGCGGCGACAGTTGAACGTGCCAGTCCGGTGGTCAGGGCCAGCTCTGCCCGTGTCCGCGCCTGGCCGTCCCGGAGGAGCTGGAAGAGATCGCCGGCGCGCGCCAGGCTCACGCCGTGGTCTGGGGCGGTGTGCTCGGTTCCGGGGCTGAGGCTCATGGATTATGAATAACACATGTAACTTCTGCCTGTCACGCGGAACAAAGAATATCGGCTTCCGCGCAACTTTTGCTTGACGATCGGCAAAAGTCATTCTAGCTTTAGTGGCAGTGGCATCGCCCTCAGCACCGCAGCACCCAATCAACGTGGATTCGTCTGCAATCAGGAGAACCAATGAACTACTCGATCCAGCTCTACACACTCCGGGACCAGATCCAGGCGGACCTTCCCGGCACCATCCGCAAGGTCGCGGAGATCGGCTTCACGAAGGTCGAGCCGTACAACTTCGTAGCCACGGCCAAGGAGCTCGGGGCTGCACTGCGGGAGAACGGCCTGACGGCTCCGTCCGGGCACGCACCGCTGCTGAGCCAGGATCAGGACGAAATTTTCGCTGCGGCCAAAGAGCTGGGCATCACCACCGTCATCGACCCCTTCATCCCGGCCGAACGCTGGCAGTCCGCCGAAGACATCCAGGCCACCGCCGCCGGCCTCAACGATGCAGCCAGGAAGGGCGCCGGATACGGCATCCGGGTGGGCTACCACAACCATGCTTGGGAGCTGGAGTCCACCATCGAGGGCCCCACCGCCCTGGAGTATTTCGCTGACCTCCTTGATCCCGAAGTTGTCCTCGAAGTGGACACGTACTGGGTTGCCGTGGGCGGCCAGGACCCGGTGGCTGTGCTGGAGCGCCTCGGCGACCGCGTCAAGTTCATCCACATCAAGGACGGACCGCTGAACACCGATACCAAGGCGCAGCTCCCCGCAGGCCAAGGCAAGGTCGCCGTACTGGACGTCATCGCCGCCGCCAGGTCCCTCGAGGTGGGCGTGGTGGAATTCGATGACTACGCCGGAGACATCTTCGTAGGCATCGCCGAGAGCCTCGCCTATCTCACCGCCGCCCAGGGCACCGGCACGGCCGGAGCACGCGCATGAGCCACGCAGCATCGACCCGCCGCGGTCCGGTGGGAGTCGCCGTCATCGGCGCCGGCAACATTTCCAAGGAATACCTGGACAACCTCACAGGCTTCCCGGACCTGAAAGTCCTCGTAGTCGCCGACCTCTTTGAAGAGGCCGCCGAGGCCCGGGCCAAGGAATACGGCATCGCGGAGTGGGGCGGCGTGGACGCGGCACTGAACCATCCCGACGTCGAAATCATCGTGAACCTGACCATCCCCGCGGCGCACGTTGAGGTGGCCACCGCCGCCGTCAATGCCGGCAAGCATGTCTGGACCGAGAAGCCCTTCTCCCTGGACCGCGCCTCCGGGCTCGGCCTGCTCAAAACCGCCGACGCCGCCGGCATCCGCCTCGGCTGCGCCCCCGACACCTTCCTCGGCGCCGGCCTGCAGACCGCACGCCGGCTGATCGAACGCGGCGACATCGGCACCCCGCTGACGGCAATGACCACGTTCCAGACCCCCGGCCCGGAATCCTGGCACCCCAACCCGGCGTTCCTGTTCCAGGCCGGGGCCGGGCCGCTCTTCGACATGGGCCCGTATTACCTCACCCTGTTGGTCCAGACGTTCGGCTCCGTCCGCAAGGTCGCCGCCGTCGGATCCAGGTCCAGGGACCTCCGCGTCATCGGCTCCGGGCCCAAGGCCGGCGAGGAGTTCACCGTGGAGGTGCCCACGCATGTGAGCGCCATGGCCCAGTTCGAAAGCGGAGCATCCTCGCACAGCGTCTTCTCCTTTGAGTCCCCGCGCGTTCACATGGGATTCGTTGAAATCACCGGCACCGAGGCCACGCTGTCCCTGCCGGACCCCAATAATTTCGACGGCGACATCCGGCTCTGGCGCGCCGGGGACGAGGACTGGACCACGGTCCCGGCAACCGGCCCCGCCAGCGGCCGCGGCCGCGGCATGGGCGTCCTGGACATGGCCAGGTCCATCCGTGCAGGCGTCCCCCACCGCGCCACCGGCAACCTGGCCTACCACGTCCTGGACACCATGGTCTCGATTACCGAGTCCATGGAAACCGGCACGTTTGTTGACGTTGAAAGCTCCGCTCCCGCGTCCCCTGCCCTCCCCGAGGACTGGGCCCCGGAAACCGCAACGCTCTAGGAACGATGATGACCTCACCTGCGAAGCGCCCGCTCGGCGTCGCGATGATCGGCTACGCGTTTATGGGCAAAGCCCACTCCAACGCCTGGCGCAACGTGGCCAGCTTCTTCGACGTCCCGGCCTTCGACCAGAAAGTCCTCGTGGGCCGGGACGCCGCCGGAGTGGAGGAAGCCGCCGCCAAGTACGGCTGGGCCGAGACCGCGACGGACTGGCGGGCCGTCCTGGACCGCGATGACATCGACATCGTGGACATCTGCGCGCCGGGCTGGATGCACGCCGAGATCGCCATCGCGGCGCTCGAGGCAGGCAAGCATGTCCTGGTGGAAAAGCCCCTCGCCAACACCCTTGCCGAAGCCGAGACCATGGCAGCGGCCGCCCGGGCAGCCCGGGTCCAGGGCGTGCAGTCGATGATCGGCTTCAACTACCGGCGGGTGCCCGCGTTGGCCCTGGCGAAGGAGCTCATCGCCGAGGGCCGGGTGGGCACTGTCCGGCAGGTCCGGGCCGCCTATTTGCAGGACTGGCTGGCGGACGAAACGGCGCCCATGAGCTGGCGGCTGAACAAGGAAACCGCCGGTTCCGGGGCACTCGGGGATATCGCCTCCCACGCCATCGACCAGGTCCTGTTCCTGCTCGGGGACCGGGTCACCGAGGTTTCCGGCCGCCTGCACACCTTCGTGGATCGCCGCCCCGGCGTGGACGGCTTGGAGGACGTAACGGTCGACGACGCCGCCTGGGCCACGCTGTCCCTCGCCTCCGGCGCGATCGCCTCAGTGGAGGTCTCCCGGGTGGCCACCGGCCAGAAGAACTCCCTGAAGCTGGAGGTCTATGGCGACAAGGGCGCCATCAGCTTCGATCTGGAAAACCTCAACGAACTCCGGTTCCTGGACGCCACCGTGCCCGTCCGCGAGCAGGGCTTCCGGCGGATCCTGGTGAACGAACCCGAGCACCCGTACCTCGGAGCGTGGTGGCCGCAAGGCCACATCATCGGCTGGGAGCACACGTTCACCCACGAAATCTGCGACTTCCTGCTTGCCATCCAAGACGGAACACCGCCGTCGCCGTCGTTCGAGGACGGCCTTGAGGTGCAGCGGATCCTGAACGCCATCGAAGAGTCCGCCGCAGCGAAAAGCTCCACTATCCCGCTGGCCCGCACCACCGCTTCCGAAGGAGCCTGACATGCCCCGCCCCTATACCCTGTTCACCGGCCAGTGGGCCGACCTCCCGTTCGAGGAAGTCGCACGCCTGGCCTCCGGCTGGGGTTACGACGGCCTGGAAATCGCCGTCTCCGGCGACCATCTGGACGCCTGGCGCTGGGACGAACCCGGGTACGTCGAGTCCAAACTCGCCGTGCTGGAGAAGTACAACCTGAAGGTCTGGGCCATCTCCAACCACCTGAAGGGCCAGGCCGTGTGCGATGACCCCATCGACTTCCGCCACGAAGCGATCGTGGGCGCGAAGGTCTGGGGCGACGGGGATCCCGAGGGCGTCCGCCAACGCGCCGCCGAGGAAATGAAGCACACCGCCCGCCTGGCCAAGGCACTCGGCGTGGACACCGTCGTCGGCTTCACCGGCTCTTCCATCTGGCAGTACGTGGCCATGTTCCCGCCCGTCCCCGCCGCCGTGATCGAGGCCGGCTACCAGGACTTCGCGGACCGCTGGAACCCCATCCTGGACGTCTTCGACGAATGCGGTGTCCGGTTCGCCCACGAGGTCCACCCCTCCGAGATCGCCTACGACTACTGGACCACCGTCCGCACCCTCGAAGCGATCGGCCACCGGAAGGCGTTCGGCCTGAACTGGGACCCGTCCCACTTCATGTGGCAGGGCATCGACCCCGTCTCGTTCATCTGGGACTTCAAGGACCGGATCTATCACGTGGACTGCAAGGACACGAAGCTCCGCCCCACCGGCCGGAATACTGTCATGGGCTCCCACCTGCCCTGGGGCGACCCCCGGCGTGGGTGGGACTTCGTCTCCGCCGGCCGCGGCGACGTCCCCTGGGAATCCTCTTTCCGCGCCCTCACCGCGATCGGCTACACCGGGCCCATCTCGGTCGAATGGGAAGACGCCGGCATGGACCGGCTCCACGGCGCGCCCGAAGCCCTGGCAGCGCTGAAGAAGTTCGACTTCCCCGCCTCCCAGACCAGCTTCGACGCCGCCTTCAGCACGAAGCCCTAGGAAGCGCACGTAGAATCCCTGCATGACCCACACGACTCGAAAGGCAACAACGGACGACGCCGGCCCGCTCGCCGACCTGGCGGCCGTCACCTTCCCGCGTGCCCGCCGTCGTCGTCACCGGAGGACATTGCCGCGCACGTGGCCAACACGCTCAGCGAACGGCACTTCCGGGAGTACCTGGCGGATCCCGATGTCACCATCCTGGTCATTGACGCGGACGGGGCGCTCCGCGGCTACAGCCTGCTGGTGAACCGGCCCGCAGAGGATCCGGATGTCGCGGCGGCGCTGAAAGTCCTGCCCTCCATGGAGCTCAGCAAATGCTACGTCCACCCCGAACACCACGGCCTGGGCGCGGCCGGCGAACTGATGCACGCCAGCCTCCAGGCGGCGGCAGAAGCGGGCGCGGCCGGAGTATGGCTGGGGGTCAACAGCCAGAACGCCCGGGCCATCCGGTTCTACGAAAAGTCCGGCTTCCACAAAGTGGGCAGCAAGTCCTTCCGGCTGGGAACCACCGTGGAGCACGACTTCGTCCTCGAACGCGCCGTCTGACACACCCAACGCGACACACCCACCGCCCACACCCAGCGCGAAGGGATCCTTCTATGGTTGTCAAGCGTGGCCGGGGTCTGGGTTTGCGGCGTTGAGTATTCGGTAGATCCGTCGGGCGAGATAGCGTTTCAGGCACCGGCGGATCTCCTTTTTTGTTCGTCCTTCGGCTTGGCGTTTCTGGACGTAGTCGATGGTGGCGGGCTCGAAGGTCATCCGGCTCAGGGCGATGATGTGCAGGGCTTTGTTCAGGGTTCTGTCGCCGCCGCGGTTGAGTCTGTGCCGGACGGTGTTCCCTGACGAGGCGTGGATAGGGCTGGCTCCGGCCAGGGACGCGAAGGCGGCCTCGGAATGGACGCGTCCCCGGTGGGACCAGACGCTCAGGCAGATGGCGGCCGTGACGGGACCGATCCCGGTCTCCTTGAGGAGGGGTGCGGCTTCGCTGATTTCGACCAGTCCGGTGATTTGGTCGTTGTTGGTTTTGATGTCCGCGTCGAGTTCGGTGATGTGTTTGGCCAGCCGGACTGCTTCGGCGCGGGCAACGGACTGAGCCAGCGGTTCTTCCCGGGCCCGCCAGCGGGAGGCTTCGGTGATCTGGGTTCCGGTCAAGGGTTTGCGCGCATCCAGGCCAAGGTCGTTGACCCGGAGCAGGGCGGTCAACGCGTTCACGCCCCGGGTACGGTCGGTGGTCATGGATTCCCGTGCGGTGACCAGGATCCGCAGGGCAGCTCGGACTCCTTCGTTCAGCCGTGGCTGGCGCAGTTGCTGCTCATCCAGGGGCAGGACGGCTGCGGCGATCCGGTGCGCGTCGAGCGGATCTGATTTGCCGACCCCGTGATGGGCTCGGGCATCCATGCGTGCGGCTTCGGCGACCGTGTAGCCGGCGGCGCCGACGGAACCGGCCAGCAGAGCGCCGTAGGAAGCAGCACCCTCGATCACCCACAAGGTCGCCAGATCAGCGCCGGTGCGGCGCGCGACCCAGGCGATTGCGCGGGTAATGCCGGCCCCGGTGGTGGGGAAGTCCCGGGTGGCGGTCAGCTCACCGGTGTTGCCGGTGATGATGGCGTAGACATGGTTCTTGGCGTGCGTATCGACGCCGACGACAAAAGGGCGGGAATGAGCAACGATAGTCATAGCGGTTCTGGCACCTTCCTCTATTCGCGGATATGGTCAGGGCCGCGCACGGCCGGTACCAGTCCGGGTAGAGGTCACTTCGGAACAACACTGTGACGAGCCACGCCCCCAAAGAGGCGGACAACCTTCTGATCAAGTTACCGAGGTGGGCCGGGTGGTACCGGCCGCCACCCCCGCGGATGGACAGATCCATTCAAAGACACCCCTTGCAGGGCCAAACACTTGATGAGTCACATCCACGGGGCTGAACGGCCAATACCCACTCTGCCAGCCAGTCCCAGACCAGCCACTAAAATCCTCACAGACACTTGAGGCCCAGCGGCTGAGGGCCTCAAGTGTCCCTTCGCGCTCAATGGTGACCAATCTGACACCCCGCCGCGGAATGGCCCCGGGGCAGGCGGGGTTGTGGCAAGCATGAAGATTGAGATCTGGTCAGACGTCGCGTGTCCGTGGTGCTACATCGGCAAGCGCCGCTTCGAGGCGGCCCTGGCCGAGTTCCCGCACCGCGATGCTGTGGAGGTGAAGTGGCGCAGCTACCAGCTGGACCCCACCCTTCCCGAGCACTATGACGGCACCGAGCTGGATTACCTGAGCACGCGCAAGGGCATGGCCCCGGCGCAGGTCTCGCAGATGTTTGACCACGTTACCGAGCAGGCCAAGGGCGAGGGCCTGGACTACCGGTTCGACCAGGTGGTGGTGGCCAACAGCTTCACCGCCCACCGCCTGATCCATCTCGCGGCCCAGCACGGACAGCAGGATGCCGCGAAGGAGCGCCTGCTGAGCGACCATTTCGAGCACGGCAAGGACATTGGCAGCGCCGAGTACCTCACCGCCCTGGGCTACGACTTGGGCCTCAACACTGAAGAAGTCGCCGAGCTCTTCACCACGGACAAATACGCCGACGACGTCCGCTTCGATTTCGAGGAAGCCCGCGCCCTGGGAATCACGGGCGTCCCGTTCTTTGTGATTGACCGGAAGTTCGGGCTCTCGGGTGCCCAGCCTGCCGAAACGTTCACGGCGGCGCTCAACCAGGCCTGGCAGGAGACCAACCCCCTGGTTCTGGTCAGCGCCGCGGACGGCAACGACGGCGAGGCTTGCGGCCCCGACGGCTGCGCTGTCTGATTCAGAGGCGCGTCAGTCCGGCGCACGCTTTTTACTGACACATCGCGGTAAAGTGTCTGCATGCCCAGGATTTCGGCGGCCAACAACGCTGCGCAACGCGCCGAGACGCAACGCCGGGTCCTGACAGCGTTTGGGGAGCTCCTGTTCACCCACGGCCTGCCCGGGCTGACCATGACCGACGTCGCCCGGCATGCGGGGGTGGGGCGGACCGCGGTGTACAACTACTACGCCGACATCGAAGAACTGCTGATCTCCTACGCCCTGGATGAGACCGAGCGCTTCCTCGCCGAACTCCGGGACTCACTGAGCGCGCTCGATAACCCCGTCGAACGGCTGGCCCTGTACGTGCGCACCCAGGTGGAGGACCTCAGCCGCCGCCATCTCCCGCCCGGACCGGCGATGGCGGCGGTGCTGTCGCCGTCGTCCTTTGCGAAACTGGCCGACCACGTGGGTGAACTCAGCGTCCTGCTGCAGGGCATCCTCGGGGACGGCATGGCGCAGGGGTACCTGCCGCAAGCGGACATTCGCCAGCAGGCGCAGCTCATCCACGGCACGCTCTCCTCCAGCGCAGCGCGCGGCAGCAACGAGCCCGCCGAACTTGAGGCCCGGATCGCCCGGACCGTGCGGTTCATCCAGCTGGGCGCCGGAGCACGGTTCGACGACGACGGCGCACCCCTGCGCGTCAGCCTCCCCTTGCCGTAACCCCCTGCGTTGCTCTATCACCTGGAGTCGTCATCCCGCTGGCAGAGTCATACGGTCGTAGCAACGCTCTGATTGATGGAGCGTTTTCATGGCCAGATCATTTCCTCCGAATACCCGCACCGAGTTCGTTGACATGGTGTGTGGCGGGATGTCGATTGTCGCTGCCGCGCGGCGTGTCGGAGTCACGCATGGGGCTGGGAGGAACTGGTGGGCCCAGTCTGGCCACATGATGACTGTGAACATGGGCGCTGTTGGGGGTCTTTCGGATCCGGCACCGACGGCGGACGGTCCGGGTGGCCGGGCGTTGAACTTGGCTGATCGGGGGATGATCCAGATGGGTCGGCGGAAGGGACTCAGCTATGCCGACATTGGTGAGGCGATTGGTCGGGACAAGTCGGTGGTCTGGCGGGAGGTGAACCGGAACGCCAGCGCGGACGGGGTGTATTACGCCTCGGTCGCCCATACGAGGGCGCATCAGGCCAGGCGCCGGCCCAAGGCGTTGAAGCTGGTCGAGGACGAGGATCTGTGCCGGCTGATCGGCGTGTGGATGGATGACGGGTGGAGTCCGAAACTGATCTCGGCGATGTTGGCGTTTTACTTCGCCGGTGATCACACTATGCAGGTGAGCCACGAGACGATCTACCAGGCGCTGTATGTTCAATCCCGCGGAAGTCTGCGGGCAGATCTGGCCGAGAAGCTCAGCCTGAAGCGGAAGCAGCGCGTTCCCCACGCCGCGGACCGGCACAAGAACAGCCCTTACAAGGAGGCGTTCAAGATCAGTGCGCGCCCGGCCGAGGTCCAGGACCGGGCAGTGCCGGGGCATTGGGAAGGTGACCTCATCATCGGCTGCGACGGGACCGCGATCGGAACACTCGTGGAACGCTCGACCAGGTTCACGATCCTCCTCCACCTCGCCGGGGACCACACCGCTGAGACTGTCGCCGCCGCGATGATCCGGGAGATGGGCCAGCTCCCGGATCACCTGCGACGGTCGATCACCTGGGACCGCGGCACGGAACTGGCCGAATACGCCCAAATCCAGACCGCACTCGAGACCACGCTCTACTTCTGCGACCCGCACTCACCCTGGCAGCGCGGGACCAACGAGAACACCAACCGGCTCCTGCGGTTCTGGTTCGAGAAAGGCTCTGACCTCTCCGTTCACACCCCGGAGGACCTCCGCCGGGTCGCCGCGAAACTCAACCGCCGGCCCCGGCCCACCCTTAACCTCGAGACCCCAGCCAACCGGCTGAACCAGCTGCTACACGCGGCATAAACCCCCGCGTTGCTCCGACTACTTGACTTTGCCGCTGGTTTAACGACCGGAAGTGATAGAGCAAGGGGTCAGGGGGCGGCCGTCGGAATAACCGGCCACTTGGCATCGTCAGCGATCCGCCGGCTTTCACGTGGGCAGCTGAGCGTCCCTGGCGTCTGGTCCACACGGTCCGCGGCGGCCAGCTCTTTGTAATCGCTGGAAAGAATCACATCAACGCTGGCGTCCGTCCGGCTGTCCTGGAAGTAGTCGGAGCCCGGCAGGTTCCGCTGCACGCTGAAGGCCGCAGACTGCCCGGCCGCCCCGGAAACCACCGCGGCCACGCCGCGGTAGCCGGCCTCCGTGTTGGCCACGGCACCCACCACAAACTTCCGGACCAGCAACTCATCCGCCACGGAGCGGGCCAGACCGGGGCGGGACGTGGAGTTGTAGACGTTGAGGTTGATTTTGTCGTTGGGGGTGTAGTCAAAGGTGGCCCCGGGACAGGTGGTCCGGGGCTCGTCGCTGCCCGCCGTCGTCGGAAGCTTCAGCTGTCCGCTCATGATGGCCAGCGCAACGATGATGGCGCCGGCAATGAGGCCCAGCAGCAATACCAGGACCACTCCATGCACCACGCGGCGGCGCACCCGCACCGGGTTGTCGGGGTCGCCGGCAGCCTCAAACGTGGCCCGCAGTTCGGGGCCGGTGACAATGTGGTGGCCGTGCAGGACGTGGGCGTCCTTGGGTTTCCTAGCCATCTATGACCAGCACGCGGGCGTGGATGGCGGTCCGCTGGTGCAGCGCTGTCCGGACGGCGCGGTGCAGCCCGTCCTCCAGGTACAGGGTTCCCTGGTACTGCACCACGTGGGGGAAGAGGTCTCCGAAAAAGGTGGAGTCTTCGGCCAGGAGCGCTTCGAGGTCGAGCGTCCGTTTGGTGGTCACCAGTTCGTCCAGGCGGACAGGGCGCGGCGGCAGCGACGCCCACTGTTTAGGCGTGTTGAAACCATGGTCGGGATACGGGCGTCCCTCGCCCACAGCTTTGAAGATCACCATGCCACCCTAGGCAGCTTGGGGGCCCAAGAGAAGTGTCCGGCCCGGAGCATCCCAAGGTTGTAGCCAAACAGTGACCATCTGTCACATGCCGTGGACATTGCGCCGCCGGCGCAGGATCAGAGGCCCGTGGCTGACACAATGGAGCCATGACTGCACCCGAATTCCCTGCCAGCACCACGCCCGGCGTCCGCCTGCCGTCCACCCCGCCCCTCGCACTCCTGCTCGACGTTGACGGACCCGTGGCCAGCCCCGTGACCCGTGACGTGAAACCCGGCATCATTGCCGATCTTGTGGCGCTGGCCACCGCCGGAATTCCGGTCATTTTCAATACCGGCCGCTCCGATACCTTCATCCGGGAGCAGGTCATGGAGCCGATGATCGCCGCCGGCATTCCCGCCGGGACAGTCATCCACGCCATTTGCGAGAAGGGCGCCGTGTGGTTCAGCTACACCGCCGCCGGGCCCGGCCCCATCCACGTTGATCACGAACTGGCCGTGCCCAAGGCCTACGGCGATGACGTCCGCCGGCTCGTGGCCGAGGACTACTCCAGGCACATGTTTTTTGACGAGACGAAACGTGCCATGGTGTCCGTTGAGCAGCACATCGAGGTGCCCTCCGCCGACTACCTGGCCGAACAGAAGCTTTTCGACTCCGACGCCATGGACCTCATGACCCGCCACGGCATGGGCGTGGTTCGCCTGGAGCACCACGCACCGAATTCCGACGACGAGGTGGACTACCGCGTCGATCCCACCATTATTTCCACCGATATTGAGTCAGTGCGGCTCGGCAAAGACCTCGGCGCCAGCCGCGCCGTGGAGTTGCTGGCGGCACAGGGCATCACGCCGCTGGCGTGGCGGACGGTAGGTGATTCCCGCACGGACTACGCCATGGCGGACTGGCTCCACCACAATGACCACCCCGTAAAACACGTTGATGTCCGCCCGGCGGACGGCGTTCCGGTCAAGCCCTATGACGTGTTGACCGCCACCGATCTGGGGCTTGGGGAAGATGTCATTCACGACGACGCCGGCGGAGCTTACCTGCGCAGCTGGCGGGAGGCCATGGTCGGCTGAGCCCGTCCCCGGCCGGCAGCCGCCTGTTTGAGGCCTGCCATTTTGGGCGTCGCGCTATTATTCAGATAAGAACGCTTACCATTTACACGCGACGGAGACAACCATTACAGAAGCACCTGTCCAGGACGAGATCTACTACGGCGGCCAGGCGTCCGTAGAACCGCGCACCCACACGGAGGTGACGTCTCCGGCTGCCGAAGCTCGCCTCAAACACCGGCCGGACGTCGTCCGGCACAAGGGCCGGTTTGCCCTGATCAACCACAACAGGACGCCGTACCAGGCCATGGTTGAGGATCTGTTGTTCCTGCGCAATGTGCTCGCGGAGGCAGGGCTGGACTACCTTTTGGTGCGCGGCAACAACGACCGTCCGGTCATCGCCCTGGACTGGAACGACCGCAAGAAGCTGCGGGCGGCCTTGGTGGAGGCCTGCCGCAACGAGCCCGTGTACTCCATGACCGTGGACGCGAAAAAGAAGTCCTCGGTGCTGGTGGCAGACGGGGATCTCTCCCCCAACCGTCAGGCCCGCATCTTCCGCCTCTACCGACCGAGGGTTGAACCCGACGGCGGTTTCGAGTTCGGTTCCTCCGCTGGCGTCCAGATTGAGCTCTGGAGCTTTGAGGGCGACCAGCTGATCCTCCCGATCGAAAACTCCCTGACCCGCCGCACCATGCAGTCCCAGGACGCTGTCCGCGGGACGGTTGAACGGTACGGCCACACCTGGCCCACCATCGAGAACATGTTCGCCGACCATGCCAGCGATATCAGCTTCGACATCGACCTGGTGTTTTCGTGGGTTGACGGCAGCTCTCCCGAATACATCGCGGCCCGCCGTGCCCAGCAGCAGGGTGTGGTTCTCGGCGAAGGCGACGACCACGAAGCCCGCTTCCGGCAGATCAACGAACTCAAATACGCCCTGCGCTCCATCTACATGTTCGCGCCCTGGATCCGCCGCATCTTCATCGCCACAGACTCCCCCGCCCCGGAGTGGCTCGCGGAGCACCCGTCGGTGACCATTGTCCGCAGCGATGAGTTTTTCGCCGATCCCGCAGTGCTGCCCACGCACAACTCGCAGGCGGTCGAATGCCAGCTCCACCACATCGAGGGCCTCTCCGAGCACTTCCTCTACTCGAATGACGACATGTTCTTCGGCCGCTCGGTGGGCCCGGACATGTTCTTCACACCGGGTGGCGTCACGAAGTTCATCGAGGCCGAGACCCGGATCGGGCTGGGCGACAACGATGCCGAGCGCAGTGGCTTCGAGAACGCCGCCCGCGTGAACCGCAAGCTGCTCTGGAACCGGTTCGGTCGGATCACCACGCGGCATCTGGAGCACACCGCGGCCCCGCTGCGGCGCAGCGTTGTGGCCAGGATGGAGCGTGAGTTCCCGGAGGAGTTCCAGAAGACGGCGGCGAGCAGGTTCCGCGCCGCGGACAACATCTCGGTCACCAATTCCTTCTACCACTACTACGCGCTGCTGACAGGCCGTGCGGTCACGCAGACCGCAGCCAAGGTGCGTTACGTGGACACCACCGCCCGCGCCGGGCTGAACTCCCTGCCCAAGCTGCTGGCCAAGCGGAACATGGACTTCTTCTGCCTCAACGACGGCAGTTTCCCCGAAGTCCCCGCGGACGAGCGCGCCGAGATCGTGACCGACTTCCTGGAGAAGTACTACCCCATCAAGGCGCCCTGGGAGCTCTGACGCTCGCAGCCCTGACACTGGTCACGCCCACGTCAGGGCTTCCGACCCTCCGGGCTTTGCGCGGCTAGATAGCGTAGTTCGGAAGGGCTACCTTCCTGACGCCTCCTGTTTTGGCGTTGTCAGGGATGCTGACGCCCGCGGCGGCCAGTCGCTCGGCAGTCATTTCCGAGGTGACATGCTCCCCTACGGTGGCCGCGTTCCCCAGCGGAACCACGGAGTGGACAATGGTGTGCTCGTAGACATGCACCAGGTTGAAGGCCTGCCCGCCGTCCCGGCCGCGGGTACCGCCGACGGCGACGTTGAGGTCCTGGGTGTAGCACGTGGCCGAGGCAACGGAGACAGGAATCCCAGCAAAGGTGGCGGTAGTCGAGTAGTGCAGATGCCCAGCCAGAATAGTCCGGACGTCGGAGTTGCGGACCACGGAGGCCAGGCTTGCCTGGTCCCGCAGCTCCACGAGCACGGCAAGGTCCAGGATCGACGGGACCGGCGGATGGTGGAGCGCCAGGATGGTGCCGTCGGGGGCAGGGGTATCCAGTTGGCGGGTGAGCCACCCCAGTTGGGCCGGGCTTAGCTCGCCGTGGTGGTAACCCGGGACCGACGTGTCCATGGTGATGATGCGTAGGCCGTTGATGAAGTAGCTGCGATCCACCGGTGCGTCACTGGCCGGCTCGTCCAGCAGCCCGGTCCGGAAGTTGGCGCGGTTGTCGTGGTTGCCCATGGCCCAGATGACTTGGGCGCCCATGTCTTCGCAGGCGGGATCAACAATTGCCCGCAGCTTTGCGTAGGCTTGAGGGTCGCCTTGGTCGGCGAGGTCACCCGTGAAGATCACGGCCTCGGGCCGGGCGCCGGAAGCCCTGACCTCGTCGAAAAGCTGAATGAGCTTGGCTTCGCTGTCAACTGCGCCGTAAAGGGGATCCGGACCTCCCAACAGGTGGGGGTCGCTCAGGTGGAGAAGGAAGTGGCGTGGCCGGGGGTGTTCGGCCTCGATGTGCTTCATTGCTGCCTCTGTGGTTGGTGGGAAACGGCGTTTCCCTTCTACCCTTCAGTAACTATTATCCAATCAGACAATTGGCAAACTGTGGGTAAATTGTTGCGGCCAAGTTGGAAAAAACTAAAGAATTAAGCTTGGGAAAGTTCGGTTGTGGCCGCCGGTCCGTCAAATTCTGCCAGTGCCATTTCAATTGCGTCGATGACCTCGGCGGAGTCCGGTTCGACGGTGGGCGCGAAGCGTGCCACCACCTCGCCCTCGCGGTTGACCAGGAACTTCTCGAAGTTCCATTTCACCAGGCCGGGCAGCACACTGGTTTTGAACCTGGTCAGCTCGGCATAGAGCGGATGCTGGTCCTTGCCACGCACGTTGGCCTTGGCCGTCAGCGGGAAAGTGACACCGAAATTCCGCTCGCAGAACTCGGCGATCTCGCTGTCGTTGCCTGGCTCCTGGCCGGCGAACTGGTTGCACGGAACTCCGAGCACATCGAAGCCGCGGTCGCGGAACTTCTCGTATAGCGTCTCCAGGCCCGCGTACTGCGGAGTGAACCCGCACTTTGACGCCACGTTCACCACCAGCACCAACTTGCCCTTGAACCGGCCAAAGTCGGTTTCGGTGCCGTCGTTGAGGGTGAGGGGAATGGTGTACAGGTCTGTCACAGCGCCGTCCTTGAAAGGTTGGTCATGCAGGTGATTCGTTGCCAACCATCAAGGGTACGGGTGCAGTCTGGGAGTTCTCTGTCAGGGTCCCGCCGACTCGGACCATGTTGCGGTGTCGGTAGGCGTGGCGGTGGTTGTAGCTGTCGTAGAAGCCGAAGGCGCGGCTGTTTCGGCTGACGACCCGCTACTCGTTGTTGCTGTGGGCTCCACCGTTGGCGCCGGCGTCGGCGTCAGGCGCGAAGTAGGCCTGAGCCGCCACGACCTGGAGACAGTGGGCGTCGGAGACGACGACGCGCTCGTCGTCGGCGCGGGCGAAGTGCCCGTGGGTGTGGGTGAGGTGCCCGTGGGGGTGGGTGACGTCGTCGTCGGCGTGGCGCTTGACGTTCCCGTCGGCGTCCGCGTTGCCCGGGGCGTGGAAGGCGTTGGGGAGGGCGATGCCGTCGAAGTGGCTGTTTTCGTCGCCGTCCCTGTCGCAGGTCCTGTCGCCGTTTCAGTTGCAGTCGGGTCCGGCGACGCGGATTCAGGCGAGGTAGCGTCCGACGACGGCTCTTCCGTGCGTGCCTCGTCCGGCGGTTCCGACGTTGTCACTGATCCCTCCACCGGCGGCGGTTCGGACAGTTCCTCTTCGCCGCCCAGGACCGTGTGGCTGTTGTCTTCGGCGACCGGGATGGCCCAGCGTTGCGCGCCGATGTCCACGGGTTTGGCCTCATAGTTGACCATGGCTATGTCCTCGAGCTCGTCCAACTGACGAATGCGCAGAAGTGTCCAGTTCAGCGGGCTGGTGTGCTTGCCGTTGAGGATGGTTTCGAAATGCAGATGGCAGCCGGTGGACCATCCCGTGGTGCCCACACGGGCAATGACCTGGCCCACCTGCACAGCGTCCCCCGTCCGGACCGCCACCGCCTCCAAGTGGTTGTACGTGGTGATCAGCCCGTTGCCGTGGTCTAGTTCCACGCGGTTGCCGCCGCCCCAGGGGTGCCACCCGGCGGCCCGGACCACGCCTGCGTCGGCCGAATAAACCCTGGTGCCGCAGCCGGCAGCGAAGTCCTGGCCCAGGTGGAAATCGCCGCCCGCACCGGTGATCGGACTGACCCTGTACCCGAATGGAGAGCTTGACGTGAGGATCTCCAGGGGCGCCATGAGGGACCCCTCCGGGGGGCGGGTGAGCCCGGTGGCGGCCACGTTGAGCGGAGCGCTCCCGCCCTTGGCGATCGTCCTGACCACTGTGCGGTTAAACGGAACCAAGGCCCGGCTGTCCGTCAGGAAAGCAACGGCCAGCCCAGGCAGGCCAACATGTCCGGCACCCGCCGGCGAAGCTGCCGGGCGGGGTTCAACGGGGGACGATCCAGGGAGGCCGACGGCGAAGAGTGACGCGGCAACAACGGCGCTGGCGGCCAGCACGCGCACAGCCATGGCACAGCCGCCCGCGGGCTCCTTCTCCCGGCCGGATCCCCAATGATTGCCCACTCGTTACTCCCGGGTTGGCCCGCCAGACCCCGGATCCAGACGGACTTACCATCTCATGGGACCACAAAGACCTGGGCCTGTGAACCCCCGCGCCGGTACCGCTGCGGACATTATGTGGATCAGCCCTCAGAACCGTGCCCGCGGCTTCTGGGCGAGAATAGTGGCATGCGAAATTTCCTCAGGGAATGGCAGGGCGAAATCAAACGGGTATTCACCGGCAGCACTGACGGTCAGCCCGCTTGGGTTCCGCGGCTGTCCGAAGGGGACGACGCCGGCTATCACCTTCCCGGCTCGGCCGTCTGGGCGGTGCACGGCTCCATGACCACCATTGTGGCTGGGGTCCGCGCGCTCCTGATTCAGGCCTTGCACCCCGGGGCGCTGGCGGGAATCCACGAGCACTCCGACTTCCGCGCAGATCCGCTCAGCCGGCTGGCCCGGACCATCCGCTGGATCTTCACCGTCACCTATGGCCCACAGGCCGCCGCCGACGAGGCTTCCGCCCGGGTCCGTCGGCTGCATGAGCCTGTACAGGGGACGTACGGTGACGGGCAAGGCGGCGAGCGGAGCTACTCGGCCAACGATCCGGAACTCGCCCGCTGGGTCCACATCGCGTTCGTGGACGCCTTCCTCTCGGCCCACAAAATCTGGGGTGCCGGGATCCCCGGCGGCCCCGACGCCTATGTCCGTGAGTGGGCCCAGGCCGGACGGCTGATGGGCGTGGAGGATCCGCCCCTGAGCGAGGCCGAAATGCGGGAGCAACTGGACCGCTGGTATAACAACGGTGAGCTGGTGGCGGACAGCAGGGTTGCCGAGACCGTTGAGTTCATCCGCAACGCGCCACTGCATCCGCTGCTGCGCCCCGGCTACCGGATGATCTTCGCCGGCGCCGTCTACAGCCTTGAGCCGAAGTACCGCCGCATGCTGGGGCTCCAGGTCCCCCGGCTGGGGCCGTTCCCGCTCCCCGTGAGGCTGGCAACGAAGGTGACTCTCGGCGTCGTACATCTTGCCCTTGGACGTGGGCCTGGACCCAGCGAACAAGCGGCTCGGGAGCGCCTCCGCCGGTTGGGCTACGCGGGCGCGTGACCTGGGCAGCTGTCCTCCAGCCATGGGTCAACGCTTGGCTGGAGGACAGCAAAAACCCGGCCCTGACGAGGTCAGAACCGGGTTTTTGGCTGGCGGAGAATGGGGGATTTGAACCCCCGAGGGCGTTAACCCAACACGCGTTCCAGGCGTGCGCCATAGGCCGCTAGGCGAATTCTCCAGCTGCTTTCGAATCAAAAGCAGATACTAGACTACCTGAACATTCCGGCATCGCCCAATTGGGCCGGCGGACTGTTACCGCACGCGGCAATCCGGGTTCCAGCTGGCCCGTTAACGTAAAAATGGACGCCCCCAATGCGCCCATTCCTCCGATACACCGTTGAGCTGCCGGGTCCGGCCCTCCAGCCAGGCCCCGCAGCTCACAACCTTGAGATTGCCCCAATCGGTGTACATATCCATGATCGGCCCTACCCGCCGGATAAGCAATGAAAATCGCTGCCCATTACCCTGCCGTCTTGGCAGGATGAGGCCATGACACAGCTGCACGCCTTGGTGGTTTACGTTCCGGAGACACACACAGAGCCCCTGCTTGCGGCAATCGGGGATGCCGGCGCGGGCAGGATCGGGAACTATTCGCACTGCACATTCACCTCCCCCGGTACCGGGCGCTTCACTCCGTTGCCTGGTGCCGAGCCGTTCATCGGGGCCGTGGGTGCGGTCGAACGCGTGCCGGAAACCCGGGTGGAGTGCGTTGTCGAGGAAGAGATGCTCGACGCCGTTGTGCTGGCCCTGCGCGCGGCGCACCCTTACGAGGAGCCCGCCTTTATGAGCTGGCCGGTGGATGGCTGGCGACGCTAGCTGGCGTCCGTGCCTTTGCTCCGGCTTTCGCGGCCGTGCCCAGCCATGACAACTTTCATTGCTGACCCAGTGCTGGCCGAGGCGCAATGTCCATTGGGATTGCCGATGAAGCACCGTTGTCCGAACCAGACCGGAGCGGCTCAACAGTCATCGAGCGAAGTCTTCCATGTTCCTGTCTGCGCGCCACGGGCGCTTCACCCCCCTGCCGGACGCCCAGCCGCCTGTCGGCGCAGTGGAAACGGGCGAGCAGGTGTCCGAAGTCCGGGTCAAGTGCGTGGTTGAGGAGGACGTACTCGACCGGCGTTGTGCGGGCCTTTGCGCGCTGCTCACCATTACGAGGAGCCGGCGTTCACGAGCCGGCCTGTGAACGGGTGGCGGTGACATTCTGAAGCCAGGTCTGCTAATCAGCCATACCAATGTATTCCGTCTTGAGCCCGCAGGCTTCTGCTATTGCGTCCAGGAAATCGGCATTCGTCAGAAACCATTCCTTCCCGACCTCGGATTTGCCCCTAACAACAGTTCGACGGGGGTTGTCATGGCCAGCAGTGCTTAAGAGCTTATGGAAGCGTTTCTCCTGCACCTGTGATTCACCGGGCTGAGTTGTGTAGATCCTCAAGATCGAAACCGGCTCAGGCATGTGTGTCTTGACTGCATAGCCCTGATGCTCAACCAGCCGTCTTCCAACGTGGTCTGACCGACCAACCTTGATCAACGTATTTCCACGGTCTGCATCCACCGGGCTCTCCAAATACCATCCATACGAAAATGCGTAGATCCCTGCAACGTGTGCCAAGCGCGTCAGTGTTTCGGCGAGTTCTTCGTCTTGGCTGTCAGCAACCGATGTGTCCACAGGAGACTCGTCAGTGATGACCGAGTCGTAGGCTTTCTCGAGGGAGTATATGTGTCCTTGGAGCAGCGAAGCTGCCGCTGATGACAGGACTCCACGGTTCTTTTTCAGGAAGGATCGGGCCGCCGCGCCCGTCGCGCTCAAGTAGCTCGGGCCTGGAACAACACCGTCTAGGAGAGCATCAATTTTCGCCTTATAGTTGCCGACAAAGCCGCTGGTTGAAACATTTAGGTCATTGGCGATGTCATTGGCTGACCTGTTTTCCTCCAGACCACGAAAAACGTCGCCGAGCCGGGTCGTATCAGCCCGAAGAAGTGCGGCCAGTTCCTCCCGGGGCGTGCCTGGCTGGCTCGAAATCGGCGTCGGGTCAGGGGTAAGGGAGTCGCTCACTTCCTCGACGTACAATTCCTCTTCGAGTTCAACGGGATCAGTTGACAGGGAATCCAAGGCGATACTCCATAATCTCCGGGGCAGGTAGCTTCCAACGATCCTATGCGTCTCCACCGACACAGCGACTCTCTATCAGGCCCAGTAGGCCCTTGGGCCACGCCTCCACATGACGGCTGTTTACGGCGCAGCTTCCTCTTCGAACACCTCGACGTCGGCAGCCTCATCAACGGCGCCGTCCAGTTCAAACGCTCTGTGGGCACTCTTAACCAGGCCGCGGGCCATGGCAAAGTTCATGGCACCGCCGATGGCTGCCCCGACGCCGAGCGCGCCACCTTGCCCAGAACGATGATTCCTTGCTTGGTCCCATACTTGGTGACGAAGTTTCGCCCCATCACACTGTTGATGGCCTTGAGCGCAGGCGTGGGCATGAGCTTGATGAGCTTCGCTGACCAGTGCTTGCCTGTCCGCCTGACCACCTTTTCAGCAAGCACGCTGCGCCGAGCCGGACCGCCGTCGACTTTTTGCAGGGCTGCCCTGGCCCGCATGGGCAGCGTGGGCCCGCACCGCTGAAATCGTGTCCGGGCCGCGAAAGCGAATATTGGCGCAGCCGCCCAGCCTCATGCAAGCCTGCCAGAGTACAATAAGTTGTACTCACCAGGAGGCCTGCCCGTGAAAACACTTACCTACTCCCAGTCGCGCGCGCACTACAAGGAAACTCTCGACGCCGTCACGGACGACCGCGAAGAAGTGATCATCACGCGCCCCGGCAAGGAAGACGTGGTCATCGTCTCGCGGGCCGATTACGAATCCCTTCGCGAAACGGCTTATCTGCTCCGGAGCCCAGCCAATGCCCGGCGCATTCTGGAATCCATCGAGCGCCTCGAATCCGGGCACGGGACCGAACGCGATCTTCTTGAATGAAGCACTCGTGGGACGAAAGTGCCTGGGAGGACTACCTGTGGTGGCAGGCCCAGGACCGCAGGACAATGAAGCGGATCAAAACTCTGATTCAAGACATCGCCCGAAACGGCAACGAAGGCATCGGAAAACCCGAGCCGCTCAAGCACGGCTTTCACGGCTATTGGTCACGCCGCATCACTGACGAGCACCGACTCGTCTACCGCTACGTGGAAAGTGGCTCCGGCGTCGAAATCCTGATTGCCGCCTGCCGGTACCACTACGGCAACTGACCGGCCACGGACTGCCGACGCCCGGGCCGTCCGGACCTTCCGGAATCTTCGGGTAAACTTATCTGCGGCCCCTCATGTGGCGTCATCCTGTTGAACTCCCCCAGGACCGGAAGGTAGCAAGGGTAAACGGGCTCTGGCGGGTGCATGGGGGGTCTTTACTATTCCCCCACAGGGCGGCCGTCCGCGAGGGATCCTGATTGTCTGCCCGGATTGGTAGGGTTTTCTCGTGACTGTTACTACCACCGCCCTTTACCGCAGATACCGCCCGGACTCCTTCGCCGACGTTATCGGGCAGGAACATGTCACCGAGCCGCTGATGACGGCACTGCGGAAAAACCGTGTCAACCACGCCTATCTTTTCTCCGGCCCACGCGGTTGCGGAAAGACCACCTCCGCCCGCATCCTGGCCCGCTGCCTCAACTGCGCCCAGGGCCCCACGGATACTCCCTGCGGGACGTGCCCCAGCTGCATTGAACTGGCCCGCGGCGGCTCCGGCTCCCTGGACGTCATCGAGATCGACGCTGCCAGCCATGGTGGCGTGGATGACGCCCGCGACCTCCGCGAACGGGCAACCTACGCCCCGGTCCGCGACCGCTACAAAATCTTCATCATCGATGAGGCCCACATGGTCACCTCGGCCGGGTTCAACGCCCTGCTGAAGATCGTTGAAGAGCCGCCGGAGCACATCAAGTTCATCTTCGCCACCACGGAGCCGGACAAGGTCATCGGCACCATCCGCTCCCGCACGCACCACTACCCTTTCCGGCTTGTCCCACCGGAGCCGCTGATGGCGTACCTGGAGCTGCTCTGCACCCAGGAAAACGTTCCCGTGGCTCCCGGCGTTCTGTCGCTGGTGGTCCGGGCCGGCGGCGGCTCCGTCCGCGATTCCCTGTCTGTGCTGGACCAGCTGATGGCCGGCGCCGGACCCAACGGCCTCGACTACGAACTTGCCGTAGCCCTCCTCGGCTACACCCACGCATCATTGCTGGATGACGTGGTGGAAGCGGTGGCCGCCTCAGATGCCGCCACCGTTTTCCGGGCTGTGGACCGCGTGGTGCAGACCGGCCACGATCCCCGCCGCTTCGTCGAGGACCTGCTGGAACGCTTCCGCGACCTCATCATCGTCCAGGCGATGCCCGAAAGCGCCCAGGTCATCCTCCGCGGCATGCCTGCGGACCAGATCGCCCGGCTCCAGAACCAGGCGCACAACCTCGGGGCTTCCGAACTCTCCCGCGCCGCTGATGTCACCAACACTGCGCTGACCGAGATGACCGGCGCCACTTCTCCGCGCCTGCACCTTGAGCTTCTCTGCGCCCGCATCCTGCTCCCCAGCTCGGAGCAGACGGAACGCGGCATCGCTGCGCGGATCGACCGCGTGGAGCGGCGCCTGAATTACGCCGGGAACGACGTCGGCGCTCCCGCTCCGGCTGGTGCTGCGGTTTCGGCTGGACCCGCTGCGGTTTCCGCGGTGCCGACGGCGGCAACGCCGGCTCCTGCTGCACCCGTTTCCGTACCAGCAGCTTCCGTACAACCAGTTTCTGCGCCAGCCGTTTCTGAGGCGCCCGCCGCGGACCTTCCGGTTGCTGCGGTTCCGGCCGCGGCACAGCAAGTTGCTGCGGCGCCGGTTGCTGCGCAGCAGCCTTCAGGGCCAGCGGCTGCCGGTCCCGGGTCGGCCCGGCCACCCGCATACGGAGCCGAACAGACCAGGCCGTCGCTGACGCCGCCCAGGGTCAGCACCAACGACTGGCCGGTTGACGAGTCCACAGGCAGGCGGCACGCTCCCACACCGCAGGCATCCGGTCAGCCCACTCGGGAGACCGGGGCAGACGCCACCCGCGCAGTTTCCCCGGCCACCCCGCAGGCAAGCACCGACGCTGTCACGGCTCCCGCCACCGCTGCACCTGCCCCGGCTGCGCCCCCTTCGGTTGGCCATGCCCCTGCCACTGCTGCACCGACCGGTGCGACAGGAACTGGCGCGGCAAGCACTGGGGCCGCCGGGACAGGCGACGTCGAAGTCCTGCGCCGTGCCTGGCCGGAAGTTCTGCAGACACTCTCCAAGATCAAGCGCAGCACGTGGGCCCTGGTTGAGCCGAACGCCCAGGTGGGTGCATTTGACGGCCAGGTCCTGACACTGTCGTTCAGCACTACCGGGTTGGCTGGCGCCTTCGGCCGGGCTGATCACGCTGAAAACCTGCGGCAGGCGATCCACAAAACGGTGGGCATCGACTGCCAGATCACCGCAGTCGCCGGTGGCGCCAACAGGGCAGCGAGCGCTGAGCCAAACCCAAAAGCTCCCGCTAGTCCGGAAGCCGGTTCGGAAGCTAGTTCCGAAGCTAGTCCTGAAGCTCCGGCCAGTTCAGCCGATGTCGCGTGGGGCCTGGCCCCTGCTGGCGCTGTTTCCACCCCAGTGGTGCATGCCACCGCACAGGCACCTTCGCCTGCCCTCTCCCACGCGACGCGTACTCCTGAACCGGCCGCGCCTCCTCCCACTACTGCACCTGCACCGTCTGCAGGCGCAGCAGCTTCGGCGGAAAACATCCAGCACTTGGGCGCCGTCAGCGTGGCATCAGTCACTGAGGCCGCCCAAGTACCAGCCGCCCCGGGACAGCCGGTACCAGCTGAGCCGGATGCCAATGCCGGTTCCTATGCCTACTCCGATGACGACTGGGGCCCGCCGCGCGACGAAGATGCCCCGCCGCTGGACGAGGAACCACCCATGGACTGGGATCCCTCGGCTGCGGCTACCCCACGCCTGTCGTCTGCACAGCCTGAGCCTTCAGCGGCCGCACCCGCCAAGCGGTCCGCCCGAGGTGCTTCAAAGGCTGCAGCAGCAAAGGCCTCCCCAGCAAGCAGGTCCTCCGCTGCCGCATCGGCCGCTCCGTCACAACCCGATACGGCACTCGATCCGTGGGGCCGGGCCGTCGAGCAGGCGCCGGGCGTATGGGTGGTTGGCACCGAGCCCAATGTTGGCAAAAGCCTGAACACGTCCGTCCCGGAAGAGGCCACGGAAACCGCTCCTGCGCCCAGCTACGAGCCGGCCACCGCCCAGGTCCCCAAGACGTCAGCTGTCGTGAGCCAGTCCGATGCCGACGCCAGCTGGGGCTTGCCACCCGTAGCCCCCACCGCAACCACCGAAATCCCCGAAATCCCCGCACCATATTCAGCTGCACCACATTCAGCTGCACCGCAGAGCTCCGCGCCAGAGCCCCCCGCACTACAAAGCCCCGTGCCAGAAACCGCGGAGCCCCACAATCCGGCGCCAACCGGCCAAGCACCGGGAGCCCCGGCAGTCCCGCCGGGGGAAGCAACGGTTCCCGAACCGGCTGACGTCCGTGAGTACGCCATGGCATCGACTGCTCCGGCTACCGCACCCCTGCAGCCGGCACCGGCAACCTCTGAGTCCGCTGCTGCCGCCCGGCAGAGTCTTTACCAGCGCCTGTCCAACAGCCCCGAGGCCGAAGCCGGGCGTGCCAAGGCGCCAGCCAGGGCTGCCGCCGCAACCTACGTCCAGGACATACCGAGCGCGGACGATGAAACCATCGAGGAATCCGGTGTCTTTGGACGCGCCGCCGTCGAGCGTATTCTGGGCGGAAAGCTGATCGAGGAGCGGTCCCCGGACGGAAGCCCTATCGCTTCGAGGTTCTAGGCACCCGCCGCACGTGCTCCCGCAACTCCAATCACCATCCAAGCCAAGCCAAAAGAGGAAAACGTGTACGAAGGTGCAGTCCAGGAGCTGATTGACGAGCTCGGACGGCTTCCCGGTGTCGGTCCCAAATCCGCACAGCGGCTGGCCTTCCACATCCTCGAAGCGGACCCCCAGGACATGAAGCGACTCGTGGAAGCCATCACCATGGTGAAGGAACGCGTGAAGTTCTGCACGGTTTGCGGTAACGTCACCGAGCAGGAACTGTGCAACATCTGCCGCGATCCCCGGCGCGACCCGTCAGTCATTTGTGTGGTGGAGGAGTCCAAGGACGTCCTCGCCGTGGAGCGCACACGATCCTTCCGCGGCCGCTATCACGTGCTGGGCGGAGCCATCAACCCCATTGCCGGCGTCGGACCCGAGCAACTGCGGATCCGGGAACTCCTGACACGGCTGAACGACGGCGCCATCCAGGAAGTCATTATCGCCACCGACCCCAACCTCGAAGGCGAAGCAACCGCCACGTACCTGGCCAGGATGCTGAAGACAATCGGCATCGTGGTAACCAGGCTGGCCTCCGGCCTGCCCGTGGGCGGCGACCTTGAATACGCCGACGAGGTCACGCTCGGCCGCGCCTTCGAAGGCCGCCGCAACGCCCTGACCTGATCTGATCTGAAAGACAGGTTCAGGCGGCAGGGTTGAGCCGACGTTGCGCAGCCCGGTTGCCGCCTGCCAACAGAATGCCTGCAGCTCCGGCCTTCGTGCCAACGCCGATCAGTGCCAGTGGCATTTCAGCGCCTGCCTTTTCCCGTTCCTGCCCCTCCACAAGGAACTTGGGTGCCTTCCGCTGCGTTCTGCAGCTCCCCTGGGAGCCAATCCAAGGCGTTTTCCTTGTGCTTGGCCTCACCGGCAACCAGCGCCAGGATCACCATCGGGTCGCTAGTTGCCATCCAGAAGATCCGCTCGGTGTGGTAAATCTCGGCGATGCCATGGAACTCCGGCGAACGTTGCCCACCAGAAGCAAAGCTGCGACGCCCCAGGCCAGAGCCCTTCCCCACTGACCTTCGAACCACCGGGCAGCGCCCGCGCCTATGCCGCCCAAAAACCATGACTTCAAGCATCATCAGGACATAGGTCACCCCGGCAACTGCGGGCGCGGACTCCGACCAGAGCGCGAGCAGCAGCAGGAAAACGACAGACACGCTGGCGAAGAGCAATCCCTTGGCACTGCTGCACGCCCAGTCCAGCATTGGGCCATCCACAGCACCCTCGACTGGATCCTGCCCAGCGCCGCTCCGCCCGTTCCCCCACCGGACAGCGAGCACGCAGCTCACCAGCACCAGCATTGCTGCCGTGAGCATATACACCCAGGCATGGGATTCCGGCGGCAGGTCACCGCCCGTGACCAACGCGATCACCATCAGCGTCCCGGAGCCCGCGCAGAGACCGAGAATGGCGGCGCTCTCCCACCAGAAGCGGCCAGAGCTCACTGTCAGCAGCGCCGTGGCCGACGCACGACGGACGAGCAACCGAACCTGGGCGCCACCCGGGGACGAGGTGTCCCCGGCGTGGGCTTCGTCGTCATACTGGTTTTTTCCGGCGCCAATGGGTTCGGACAGAGGTTCGCCGTCAGCCACGGACGCCATCCGCCACGTTCTTATCAGCCACGTGCCGCCTCCATCCCTATGGACAGGCCCAGCCCCGACAGTCAGCTGCCACGTCGGACAGCTAATCCAATGATCTGCTGAAGCAGGCCTGTCCAGTACCCCTGCAGTCCAGTGACCCAGCCGTCAGGGAAAGGACTGTCACGGCAGTGGCACGCCGGCTTTAGGCGATGCGGGTTCCGCGCGCCAGCCTGTGTGCCGGGGTGCGCAGTGAGCGCCAACCCAGCCACATCAGCAGCCCGGCAAGCAGCAGCTGCAGGCCAAGCCCCAGCGGCCACAAGGGAGTGGACTGCGCCAGGTACTGCGGCTTGGCCTCGCCGTTGGCGCAAGGGTATGTGCCCTCCGGACCGGCCATGGCGTAACGTGCACCCTGGCTGATGGATTCGATGGCCCCCACCGGTGATGACATGCCGAAGCCGCTGTTGACGCGGACCGTATACGGGATGGCGTCTGCCACGACCACGTAGGGGTTCATGGCAAGCATCCACGCCACGCGTTCGGTGCGCACCACCGGCTGGGCGCGCAGCGGTCCGGAGCAGGTGTACGCCGGTTCCTCCGGTGCTGTTTCGTCCGGCACAGTCTGCAGCGGTACGACGTTGCGGTACTGCGCCTCGTTGGCCATGACAGTGCCCTGCGAGAGACCGGTGCCCAGGCCAAAGGCAATCAGGGAACCGAAAACCAGCCCGGCCACTGCAAGGTACGTGACCACAATCGAGAACAGCGGGCGCCCCGCCAGCGCGGAAATTCCGACGCCGATGGCACACACCACGCCCACTTCGACGGCCAGCATCAGCAGGGCCACGAGGACATGGCCTGGCGTCATGCCGCCGAGGGCCACTCCGATCACCAGGAACGGCGTGCTGGCCACCAGGAATGCCAGGGCGGCGGCCCACGCGGCGAAGAACTTGCCCCACAGGATCTGTCCGGGACGGAGCAGGGTCACCTGAAGGATAGCCAGGGTCCCGCCGGCGCGGTCGCCGTTGACGGCATTGGCAGACAATGCGGGCGCCACCAGCAATGCGAAGAGAAGGACAAAGGCCAAGACCACTTCGAAGATCATGGACCCTGGTCCGGTGTCGGGCGGCATGAAGTTGGAGTAGGCCCGCTGGGCTTCGCGCTGGGCATTCCAGCTGGCCCACGTAAGCCAGGTCACCAGGCCCGTCAGGATGAACCAGATCGCCAGCATGATGTACCAGCCGCGAGAGCGGAGCCGCTGTTTGAGTTCCAGGACCACCACATCACGGATACCGGCAAGGTAGCCGGCACCAAAGCCGGCGGCCGGCGGGCGCTGCGTTGTATCTGTCAGCTGGCTCATCGCCGCTCCCCCTCAAGGTTCATGTAAGTCTCTTCCAGGGCACCCGAGGCGGGGGCAAAGGAGCTGACCCCGACGCCGGCCAGCACCAGGTCGCGCAGGAGGCGGGCGGCGTCGTCGTCGTTCAGCAACACCAGGCTGACGGCCGGCCGGCGGCCGTCCTCAACCCGGAACGCCAGGCCCAAGTCCGCGAGTTTGGCTGCGAGCGCTGCGCCGTCCGTTGCCGAGATGGCGTAGCGCCTTCCGGAGGCGGCAGCCGCATCCGTGGTCTGGTGCCGGACCGTCTTCCCTCGGTTGACGAACACCGCTGCGTCGGCAATTTCGTCCAGCTCGCTGAGCACGTGGGAGGAGACCACAATGGACTTCCCCTCCGCCGCAAGCTGCCGCAGCATCACCCGCAGCTCCACCCGCGATCCCGGGTCCAGGCCTGACGCCGGCTCATCGAGCAGCAGCACGGACGGATCGTGGATCAGGGCGCGGGCCAGGCTGAGGCGCTGCTGCTGCCCCCGGGACAGGACACGGGCCGGCTGGTCTGCAAGGTCGCTCAGGCGGACGCGGTCCAGCATCTCGGTGACGCGCTGCGGGATTCCGGCCTTGGGCAGCCGGTAGAAACGGGCTATCTGGGTGAGGATCTCACGGGCGGTCAGGGACTCCCACACGCCCAGGGTGTCCGGCATCCAGCCAATCCTTTTCCGCACTTCCGCGCGGTGGTGCTGCGGATCCAGCCCATCCACCGTGACAGTGCCGGAATCCGGCGCCAGCAGTGAAGCCAGCATGAGCAACAGCGTGGTTTTACCGGCACCGTTGGGGCCGATCAGCGCGGTGACTTTTCCCGCCGGAGCATGGAAATCCATGTGCTCGACGGCGTGCACCTGCCCGAAGCTGCGGCTCACCGCGGTGGCGCTGATGCCGTCCTGGCGCGGGCTTTCCGGCTGGGCCGGAATGCCTATTCTGTCCCAGTTTTCTGTCATTTCCCGAGCACCTGTCCCCCAAAGCCGTTCATGCATACTGACTATATGAGCCTACGCCTGAGCCGACGGGCGCAGTATCCGTCGGAAGGCTGAGATTTGGACACAATTCCGCGTCCGGCCACAGGCGGCGATAAACTGGGCTGACACGTCACGCCGTCCAGCCGCAAGGCCGTGCCTGACCTCCAGAACTCCGATTGATCCAGTGAAGGTACGCGCATGAGTACGCCCACTTCCGAAGTGCACACAGCAACGCAGCCACAGGAGCTGCCCGAAGGCACTGCCGTGACCAAACAGCTGATTGTGCAGAAGTTCGGCGGCTCCTCCGTGTCGGATGCCGAGGGCGTCAAGCGCGTCGCCAAGCGCGTGGTCGACGCGCAGCGGGCCGGCAACGAAGTGGTGGTGGTCGTTTCGGCCATGGGCGACACCACCGACGAACTGCTGGACCTCGCCGCCCAGGTGACCGACTCCGCCCCCGCCCGCGAGATGGACATGCTCCTCTCCGCCGGTGAGCGCATCTCCATGGCCCTGCTGGCCATGGCCATCAACAAGTTCGGCGCCTCAGCACAGTCCTTCACCGGCTCCCAGGCCGGCATGATCACGGACGGCATCCATGGCAAGGCGCGCATTATCGACGTCGATCCGCACCGCATCCGCACGGCCCTGGACAAGGGGCACATCGCGATCGTCGCCGGCTTCCAGGGCATGAGCCGTAGCACCAACGAGATCACCACCTTGGGCCGCGGCGGCTCGGACACCACCGCCGTCGCGCTTGCGGCCGCACTCGACGCCGATGTCTGCGAGATCTACACAGACGTTGACGGCATCTATACCGCGGACCCGCGTGTGGTGCCTTCCGCCCAGAAAATCGACACCATCTCCAGCGAGGAAATGCTGGAACTCGCGGCGTCCGGTGCGAAGATACTGCACCTGCGCTGCGTTGAATATGCGCGCCGGTTCGGTGTGCCGTTGCATGTCCGGTCCTCATTCAGCCAGAACGAAGGCACCTGGGTCATCCCCAGCGCCGAAGACAAGATCACCACTCAAGAGGGAGTTGCCTTGGAGCAGCCAATCATCTCCGGCGTTGCGCACGACCGTTCCGAAGCCAAGGTCACTGTGGTGGGTGTACCGGACATCCCCGGCAAGGCGGCCGCGATCTTCCAGGTCATTGCCGACGCCCACTCGAACATCGACATGATCGTGCAGAACGTTTCCACGCACGGCACGGGCCGGACGGATATTTCCTTCACGCTCCCCATCGTCGAAGGCGCGGAGGCCCTGGAAGCGCTCAAGGCCGCGCAGCCGGACATCGGGTTCGAGAACATCGAATACAACGAACAGATCGGCAAACTGTCCCTGATCGGGGCCGGCATGCGGTCACACCCGGGCGTCTCCGCGACGTTCTTCAAGGCCCTGTCCGATGCCGGGATCAACATCAACATGATCTCCACCTCGGAAATCCGGATCTCCGTGGTGACACACGCCGATCTCCTCGATGACGCCGTCCGGGCAATCCACAAGGCCTTCGACCTGGACAGCGAGGACGAGGCAACCGTCTACGGCGGCACCGGGCGCTAGCTAGCCCTTTAGCCTGCTGCACACCATCAGAAGGATGTTCTGGAGGCCGGTTCTGCCGGCCACCAGAACATTTTTTGGGGAAAGCGGGCAGCTCAGCCCTGTTTGTCCAATTCTTCGCGGCGCACGGCGTAGTGATGACCTTCGGAATCGGATTCCACCACGAAGTGGGAAAGATCCTCGTCAGAGGCCTGCTCGAAGTCATCATGCTTGTGGACCACGGGCGAATCCGCGTCCAGACGCGTTGCCGGCCCGAAGACAAAGCGGAGCCTGTCAGTCGCGTGCATAAAACCGGTGAGCGCATGTCCCATTGTTTCCACCCCCTTCCCGCGTTGCGGGCGAAAGAGCCACTGCCTCCTTGTGGAGTCAGTGCCCTTATTTTACGCCCGCCGCCCGAAAAAGGGTCTGGTGAGGTTGGGCAGGGTGGGGAGGCCGGGGACGGTCAGCGGAGGGACTGGTCGTCCGGGTTCCTGGGCACAACATAGGTGCTGCCGTCCGGGCGGGTGACCGTTTCCCATTGCTGGGATTCCCGTTCGCGCTGAACCAGGAGTGCCCGGTTCTCTTCGGTCATGTCATGCACCAGGGAACTGCGGTTGGCCGGGCCGAAAATCGCCCTGAGCTTGCCGGTTGCGCGCATGAACCGCTGGGATGCGTTGCCCTTGTCGGCTGACTTGCCTTTGCCCATGAAAGTGACCCCTTCGATAGAACCCGATTACCCGCTCCAGTGTACGCTAACAATTAGTGCACTAACTATTGGAGGAATGTTATGACGGTACGGGCCGGCGCTGCGCGGCAGCAGGACGATGACCTCCTCTTGGAGCAACAGCTCTGTTTTGCCCTCACCGTGGCATCCAGAAGCGTGGTGGGCGCCTACAAGCCCGTCCTCGAAAAGCTCGGACTCACCCACCCGCAGTATCTTGTGATGCTGTGCCTGTGGGAATCAGCACCCCGCACCCTGCGCAGCATCAGTGAAGCCCTGGCGCAGGCCCCGGCCACCATCTCACCTCTTCTTCGGCGGCTGGAGGAGGCCGGCTTTGTCACCCGCCAACGGATGGACGGAAACGAACGGACCCTTGCCGTGCGCCTGACCCCGGCCGGCGCCGCGCTGCGTCAGCAGGCCATTGCCGTCCCGGGCACCATGATGGAACGCCTGGGGCTGACCCGTGAGCAGGTGGGCGCGCTGCACAAATCCATGATGGGGCTCATCGCCGCCACCGCCGGATCCAACGGGCAACCCGTCGGGGATTAAATGCGGCAAGGGAGTAAACCCGCCAAGGCGTAAAATGGCAGCAACCTAGGAGGGTCCATGCGTTTGCGAACAGTACGGCCATTGCTGGCGGTCCTCGCCATTGCCGGGCTCGCCGCCTGTACGGGCACGCCTGACGGGAGCGGGACTTCATCCGCCAGCCCCACAACCAGCCCCACAACCAGCTCCTCCGCCAGCCCGGGCACTTCCGGGTCCCCCGCTCCGGACACCGAGACCACCGTCCCTGCGCCGTCCCCTTCCGCACCCCCGGCCCCGACGGCAGGCCCCGGCGCCGGCAACGCCGAACTTGCCATTATGGTCAAGCCCTCTCCCACCGAAGCGGCAGTGAACTACACGCTGGTCTGCCGCGACGGCCTCCCCACCGCTGAGAGCAAACACCCCAGGCCGGAGGCTGCCTGCGCTGCCCTCAAGAACAACGCGGCACTCCTCAGCCCGGCGCCCAGAAGCAAAGACGTGGCCTGCACCGAACAATACGGCGGCCCGCAGACCGCCACGGTCACCGGGATTGTGGACGACACTCCGGTGGATGCCGCGTTCGCGCGCACCAACGGCTGCGAAATCGGCGCCTGGGACGCAGCCCAGGACGTCCTGGGTGCCAGCGGTGGAGCAGTTTAGCCTGCTGACGGCCGATGCCTGGCGTGCCCGCGAAGAAGCGCACGCCCAACGCGTCCGCCGTTACTCGGATCCCTACCTTGCCCGCCGCTCGGCAGGTCGGAAGCACCCGGTGGAGGACTTTCTTTTCACTTACTACACCCAGAAGCCTGGCCAGCTGCTGCGCTGGCACCCGGGAGCCGGCGTCGTACTCACCGCTGAAGCGGCGTCCGCCCGCATGGGCTGGAAGCACTACAAAACGCTCGACGACGGCGAACTCGCCTCCCTTGGGCTGCCGCCAGGAACCCCTGCCGTGACATTTGACCGCGCCCGGTTCCTGGCCGACCGGCACGAGGCTGTGGCCTTCGCGGACATCATTCTTCGCGGCACCGCTGCCCGGCCCGCGCAGTTCGGCTGTTTCGGGCTGCACGAATGGGCCATGGTCTACCGCCAGGACAAATTCGACCTGCGCCATGAATACCTGCAGCTGAGACTGGGATCGGCCGGCACGGACAAAGTGGTGGAGGGCAACCGGATCCGGTGCTCACACTTCGACGCTTTCCGCTTTTACACGCCCAACGCGATTGCGCTGAACGAACTGGCGCCGAGCCGCGAAAACCAGCGGCATATGGAACAGCCGGGCTGCCTGCACGCCAACATGGACCTTTACAAGTGGGCGTACAAACTGCTGCCCGCGCTTCCCAGCGAACTGGTCATGGATTGCTTCGAACTGTCCTGGCGGATCCGGGCCATGGACATGCAGGCCTCCCCCTACGACCTCGCGGAGTGGGGTTACCCGCCCATTCGAATCGAAACCGCGGAAGGCAAAGCGGCCTACGTTGAGCATCAGCGCGCCTTCGCCGGTGAGGCTGCTGCGCTCCGAGGGCGCCTGGCGCAGGCCTTGGCACCGCTTCGAACTGCGGGGTCGGTATGAAGGACCTCGAGCTGACCATCAGGGTCACGGAAGACCCCAACTCCCCCGAGTACGAGTTCCGGCTGATAGTCCGCGATGGCCGCCCTGCCGACGGTTGCACCGTGCCCGATCCCGCAGCAGCGTTGTCAGCGATGGAACGCTTCGGTCAGGACATCTTCTTTCCCAAACCGGGCCCCCCGAAACTCTGCACGCAGCAATACGGCGGGCCGCAGGTGGCCGTTGTGACCGGCTCCATCAACGGCCGTCCCGTCAGTGTGACTTTCCGGCGAACCGATGGCTGTGAAATCTCCCGCTGGCGCGCCATGGCTCCCCTGTTCGGCGGGACAACTGGTTCCCGCAGCGAAATCTGACCATCGGCGGCAGTCACGGCAGATCGGGAACGCCGCCGGAACCAAGCGGTCCGGCGGCGTTCCCATGCCATTGCTGAAGGGCTAGAGATCCATGTTGCGGTTTCCGGAGAACTCCGGAACCTCCTGCTTCTTCTTTTCCTTTTTGACCTTGTCCTTCTTGTCGTTGGCAGGGTCACCGGCAGTTTCATCAGCAGGGACCACCAGAGCACTGCCTGGTGTGACAACCACAGAGACGAAGGTGGGCGCGCTCGAACCGGCGAACGTCACCCGGCCGATATACGAGCCTTCAGCGAGATCCTTCCACTGGAGCTTCAGAATGCCCGACTGGCCGTTCCCGAGCCGCAGCGGGTTGGGGGTCACCGTGGCATTTCCCACGTTGGCTCCCAGCACCGCAGCGTCCACGGACGCCTTCGTGGGCTGCCCATTGGGGCTTGCGTAGAGGTTCACAAAAATCGTGTAAACGCCCGGAGCCGGGTTCGGAACCGAAATCGATTCACTGGCAGAGGCGGTCTGGGCCAGCAGGGCCTGTCCCGCCGGGTTGAAGACCACCATGTCGAAGTCGGCGGCCTCGTCCGAGGAAAAGACGGAGAACTTTGCCAGCGGCGATCCTGCCGGAACGGTGACCTCCTTGGCGAAGTTGGACGCGTCCGTTTCCAGGGCCAGCGGTCCGGGAACCAGTTCGATGGCCGAGGAGTCAGCCTTGGACAGGCCGTCCAAGGTGATGTTCACGGGCGCGTTGGTGCCTGAAACCACCGGAATGTCGCCCTGCCCCTGGCCTCCTTCCGAGGTAAACGCCAGGTTTGCCGGTGCCACCACCGACTGCGGGCGGACGGCCACCGGCGATGCCACGTTCTTGCCGGCACCCTGCCAGATGAGGTTGCCCATGGCAAACTGCCCCAGGGCAGCGCTGGTGTTCTCGAACCTGACCTTGAAGGTGCGCTTCTCGCCGGCAGCGTTGAAGCTAAGGATTGACGGCGTGACCGTCACCTTGACGCCAGGAACGCTGGCCTTGGCCCGGTAAACGCCCGGGGTCAGCGCGGTGACAGTCCGCGTGACCTCTGTCTTGCCGGTGAGTGCCCCCAGCGCGAACGAGGCAACATTCATATCCCGCGGTGCGGTTGTTCCGAGACCCGGGATGCCCATGTCCAGGCCCGTTCCCTGAATGAACTTCAGGTAGTCGTCCTCGGAATTGTCGTAGACCAGGCCGGGATCCAGGACCCGCGCAATGTTCACCTGGCCGGCGCCGGTGGCGAACACATCACCGTTCCGGCTGCCGTCTGAGTTCTTGATATCAGCTGCCGTGGTCATCATGGCTGACTTGACGGTGGCCGGAGACCATGTGGGGTTCTTGGCCAGAATCAAGGCGCCAAATCCGGCCACGTGCGGCGCGGCCATCGACGTCCCGGACATCATGCCGAACTGGTCGCCGCCGGAACCGATGGGCGAAACACCTGCCAGCACTGCCACACCCGGGGCCGCCACGTCAGGCTTGAGCAAGTCTGAGCCGGTAGCAAGCAGCGGGCCCCGGGAGGAGAAGCCGGCGATCTGCGGCTGCGGCGCGGCCGGAAGGCCGGTGGTGTCCGTGTTTACCAGGGAGACCTTGATGCCGGGGTTGGCGATGATCTTGTCCTTGATCTGCTGCGTGGCCGGCGGGTTCACGTGCACTGTGGGGACTGCGTGGCGGTCAAGGTCCTCGGAGGAGGTGGTTACGTTGACCAGAATCATGCCGATGCCGCCGGCGCGCTGAACCTCGGCGCTCTTGGCTACGCGGTCCACCACCCCGCGGTCGCAGACAACAATCTTCCCTGTCACCTTGGCGGGATCCAGCGCATTGGGTGCGCACAGTTCCGGGTTTGCTGCGCCGGCGGCTGCGGCACTTGCCGCCAGCACAACGTTGCTCGCAGGAACGGGAGCGGACATAAGGCTGGCGCCGCGGTACTTGCTGCCATCCTCAAATTCGACGGTTCCCTGCAACTCCGTGGAGAAGGAGCTCGCGGCCACTGTGGTCAGCCACGGAGCGCCGTGGTTCACGGTGCTTGCCGTGGGTCCCGAGTTTCCGGCGGATGCGGCAACAAAGATTCCGGCGGACGCCGCGGAAAGGAAAGCCAGGGAAACCGGGTCCGTGGTGGTTGAGGTGCTGCCGGAGATGGAGTAGTTCAGCACATCCACACCGTCCAAGATGGCTTGATTGATCGCGGCCACGGAGGCGGAGCTGTAGCAGCCGCCCGTGGCCGGGTTGTCGTCCTCCCAGCAGACCTTGTAGACGGAGATCTTTGCCGCCGGCGCCACGCCGCTGGTGATGCCCATATCGGTTGCACCAAGGTTGGCCCGGACGTTCGCGTTGCCCGCGGCGGTGCTGGCAGTGTGCGTCCCGTGGCTTCCCACATCCACAGGCGAAATCAGTTCTTCGGGCGCGCGGTTCTCCGGCGCCACGTACGCCATGTAGTCGTCAGCGAAGTAGCGGGCACTCAGGACTTTGGAGTTGCAGGCACTGCCGTCAAACGCAGCCCCGGTTCCCTGGCCCTTCTGGCACTCTCCGACGAAGGTGTCGCCGTCGGACTTGAGCATGGCGATGTTGCCGTCCGCTGTGCGGTACGGGGCGCCCACTTGGGCCTGGCCGGCGAGCGGTTGCACGTCTTCCCCGGCGAAGAACGGGTTGGAGGGGGTGTAGCCGGAGTCAATAACGCCCACTACGACGCCTTTGCCGGCATTCTCCTGTCCGCCGAAGACAGTCTTCCAGATGCCGTTTTCACCGCTGAGCCCAAGGAAATCTGTACTGGAGTAATCCGGCGCGTTTTCCGTGTCCGGTGCCACCATAAGGACGGCCGGGTCCTTGGCGAGCTTAGCGGCCTGGTCGGCGGTCAAATCGGCCGAGAACCCGTTGATGGCAGCCGTGTACTGGCGCTTGATCCGGACGCTTTCGGACCCGGCCACAGCGTTCTGCCTGCCCTCAAGATGCGCCTGGTACTGCTGGACTTCGGGCCGGTCGGCGTCAAGCTTGCGGCCGTTCTGGGGCTTCGTCGCTGCGAGTCCGGGAGTCCCGCCGTCGTAGGTGGCCGCCGGCTTCTCGGCCAGGACCACAATGTAGCGGCCGGCGGGGTAGTCGCCGGGGTTGATCTTCTTTGCTGCCACTGCCGTGTTGGCTTCAGCGGGCGCCGCGGTAGCGGGGCTCATCGCTATTGAAGACAGGAGCAACGGCAAGCCCACGGCCAATGCCGCCGCCTTCCGGAGTCCTCCGCCCCGAATGAGGCTTTTTCCAGTTGATTTCACGAGCGACTACACCTTTCACGAGGAACGGCCGGCCACGTTGCCGGTCTGGAGCAGCTGGGAACGGCACACGGTATTACAGGTTTTGTAATACCGTGACCAGCCGTTACAAACAGTACAGACTGAGAGCTGAATATGACATAGGACACATCGGGCGTATACGTCAATCATGCAGCTACAAGGCGGGGCCGGGAAGGCACAAAAGAAAGACCCCCACTCGGGCCGGACTTTGGAAAAGTCCAGCTCCGCGCGGAGGTCTCCTTTGGTGCTAGGAAACGACGACCCCTCAACCCTTGGGCGTCACCTGCAGGCGGTCGAAGGAGACCTGCTTGCCGTCCTTGTCCAGCACCACCACGTCGTCGCGGCCGCTCTGCACACCTGAGGGCAGGATGAACTCCACGGTGTTGTCGGTGGTGGGGAAAATCCAGCCGATCCGGTAGCTCTTCTTGTTCAGGTACACGTAGTACCACTGGCCGTAGTCGAAACCCTTCAGGGTCACCTTCTGGCCGTTGCGGTACTTGTCCTGCGTGCCGAGGTCGAACGGAGCCGTCTGTTCCTCGAGGTCCTGGACGGCGAGGACGGGGACCGTCTCGGGCTGCGACGGCTGGAGAGCCAGTACCAGCGCGCCGCCGGTCACCGTGGCGGTGACTTCCTTGGCGCCGTTGGCGGCAGTTGCCGCGAACGAGACCGCGTCGAGCCGGCCTGCCGCGATGTCGGCTGCGGTCAGGACGTGCTCGCGCGTTGCCGTCACGGTCCCGCCCACGGCCAGGGCGTCCTGGCTGATGGAGGCGTCCGGGGCACTGAGCCCGGTCAGGGCGACGTTGCCGGCGTTGCCTACGGTGTAGGCGTATGAGACGGTATCGCCTTCGCTGGCGAAACGGTCACCGTCGGCGTCGCTCCACTCAGCCGAAACGGTGCCTTCCAGCTTGGCGTCGCGGACCTTCAGGTCCACTTCGCCACCGTCGACCGTATAGACCTTGCTGCTCTGGCCTGCGGAACTGACTTCCCAAGTGGTCTTCGGAACGAAGTAGCCCTGCTCCGCCTCGGCAGCGGTCACGGTGTGGCGCGGCGTGGCGCAGGTGTAGCCCTGGCCGGCCGGCAGCACACCGTAGCGGCAGTTGCCCGGGCCTTCGGGAAGGAACGGGCTGAAGTTACCGGCGGTGGGAACCACCTTTTCCACGAGCGGGCTCGTGTTGCTCACGCTGAAGGTGTACGGAAAAGCATCGCCGGCGGCGTACGGTGCGGTGGCGAGGTCACGGCCGGAATCCGCACGGGCGCCGGTGATGCTGGCGGAAACCAGACCATCGCGCAGTGCCACCGCGGCGCCGGTGAACGGAACCGTCTTGGTGAGCGACGGAGTCGCGCTGGCCGTGACGGTGAAACTCGCCTCGGGGACGAAATAGCCGCGGGCGATGTCCTCGGCCGTCAGCGTGTGCTTGGCCGTGGTGCAGTTGTAGTTTGCACCCGCGGCCAGGCTGTTGAACCGGCAGTTCGGAACACTGGGCGCGCCGGGGGCCGGCGGCAGGAAGCCGGTCTCAAAGTTGCCGGCAGCGGGTACTGAATTCGCCGTGACGTTGGCGGTGCTCTTGACGTTGAACGTGTAGCTCAGGACGTCACCCGCCTGGTAGGGGCTGGCGATGACGTCGCGGGCCTGGGCCGTTCCGGTGATGGTGAGGCCCACCTGCGGAGCTGCCGGGACGGTGGCGGTGAACGTGAACTGCGAAACCCGGCCATCCGCCGTCGTGAACGCGGCGTTGAGGTTCTGCGGACCGCTGGCGTTCGCCGGTGCGGTCAGGTCCACGTTGGCGGTCACCGAGGCACCGGGCGCGACGTCGGGCACGGGCACCGTGGTGGCGGTCCAGCCAGCGGGGGTGTAGACCGTGGCGTTGGCGCCGGAAAGTGTGGTGGCCTCCTGGTTGGTCACGGTGACAGCTACCTGCTTGGTGGCGCCGGCGGTGGTGGTGAGTGCCGGTACGGACAGCGGGGCGCAGGCGTAGTTCAGCCACGCGTCGTCGAACTTCGCGAACTGGATGTTGTCCGTGTAGTTGCCCTCGTACAGCACGCCGAACGTGCCGTCTTCCAGCCGGGTCACGGTGGAGTAGGCGGAGAAGCCGGAACGGATGGTGCGGACGCCGGGCCAGGTGGCGCCGTCGTCGCAGGAGATCCGGGCGGAGACGTTCTCGCGGCCGGTCTTGGAATTGGAGTTGGTGAAGATGAGCTTCTTGGCGTCCGCCGAGCCCTGCGCGGCGGCCGGGAACATGCGGGCGATGGAACCGTTGTTTGCCGGGTCCGGCAGTTCGGTGTCCTGGGTGACCGGACCATAGGTGGCGCCGCCGTCAGTGGAGATGGCCACCTTGCGGTAGCCCTGGTTGGCGTTGTCGCGCGAGTTCAGCAGTACGCGGCCGTCGGAGAGCTCCACGGTCTTGTTCTCGTCCATGCGGTCGCCCACGTTGGCGCCCTTGTGCCAGGTGGCACCGTGATCGTCCGAGTAGACGCTGTAGGCCTGGATCTTGTTGGTGCCATCGGCCTGGCGGACGTCGCCGGCGTACTGCTGGACCAGGCGGCCCTTGTACTGGCCGTACTTGAGCTGGATGCCTTCGCCGGAGGACGCGAAGTTGGAGCGGATATCGCCGGCCACCGGGCTGGTCTTGCTGGTGCCCGGCTTAGTGACATTGGTGATGAGCGTTGGCTGCGTCCACGTGACGCCGCCGTCGGAGGATTCGATCACGGCGGAGGAGATCACGCTGCGGTCGCCGTCGTTGTTGCCGAACTGGCTGCCGAAGAAGCCCTGGTCCTTGGAGTACACGAACAGCGCGAAGACCTTGCCGGCCTCGGCGTCGTAGATGTAGGACGGATCGCTGTAGCCGTATTTGGGGCCCGTGGCGTCGCCCACGTGGCCGGCGGCGATGACCTGCACGGGGCCCCAGGTCTGGCCGCCGTCGGTGCTGCGGCGCTGCACGATCGAGTTGGGGTTCGGAGCGTCTGCGGCGCTGCCGGGGCGGCCGTCCCACGAGGCGAGCACCACGTTGTTGCCCAGGTAGGTCAGGGCCGGGATCCGGTAGAAGAAGTTCGCCGCAGTCCGGTCGGCGCCGATGTTGGCCTCCGCGAATGAGCCGGGAGGAGCGGTGGGGTTGTTCGGGGGGATCGGTGCCGCCTGCGCGGCGATCCCGGATCCGGCCAGCAGCGCCAGCGCTACCAGCCCGGCTCCTGCGGTCCGGCCAATACTTCGGTGCCTGTTCCGCTGAGTAGAAATTCGCAAATCCATATCCTTTCAAGGCGCCGCGGGGCGGCGGATCGGGAGAATTCGGCCGTGAGGGCGGTCTCGGCACCCGAGGGGATACCACCTGCCACATACGACGTCCTACGACCCTAGTGTGTAGAGCGTCACATGGCTAGGACTTTCCGGAAGAAGCTTGGGAGAGGCCTGGAACTTGTCACAAAAACGGGCGCCCCGTTCAGGGACGCCCGTTTGAGCTTGGGAAGTCTTAAGGCTTGCGTAAGGAGTGGGCGCCTACTGCCTGGGCGTCCGAACCACGTCGCTGATCCACTGGCGGGTCTTTTCGTCCACGGGGCCGGCCACGCGCGTTTCCCGGGCAGCCCGGTCCGCCTTGATCTTCTGCACCACCATCCGGCCCAACCCGGCAAAAACGGCCACGGCCATCATCGGCAACAGCAGAGATTTCGATTTTTCAGCCATGCCGCAATCCTAGTGACGCTTGCTCCGCGAGGCCATAGCCGCCGTCGTCCTCCACCTCCCGAAAGCCCGCCCCGCCGCAATGACTGTGGCCGATCCCACCGAATACAGGGTGCGGCGCTCGGCCCGGTAGAATGGCCTAGCAAGCTCGCGGAGCGCCCGTCCACACTGTTCGAAAAAGAACGTCCCCAGCACCCCGGAACGGCGTAAGACGGCGTGACTCCGCTGCGCCCTTACCCAATGCTCACGCACAGGAGTTGCCGGATGCCCCGGATCGTTGTTGACGTCATGCCCAAGCCCGAGATTCTGGACCCGCAGGGGAAGGCCATCGTGGGTGCACTCCCCCGTCTGGGCTTCACCAGCTTTAGCTCTGTCCGCCAGGGCAAGCGCTTTGAACTGACGGTTGAGGGCGAGGTGACCGACGCAATCCTGGCCCAGGCCCGCGAAGCCGCCGAGACCCTGCTGTCCAACCCCGTGATCGAAGACGTCGTCAACGTCGAGGTCGTCGAGGCCTGAGATGACTGAACTTCCCTTGATCGGCGAGGCAATCGCCGTCGCCGCCGAGCCGCGCCTTGCCGGCGCGAAAATCGGCGTCGTCACCTTCCCCGGCACCCTTGACGACCGCGACGCCGCCCGTGCAGTCCGGCTCGCCGGCGGCACCGCAGTGCCGCTCTGGCACGCCGACACCACCCTGGGTGACGTGGACGCCGTCGTAATCCCCGGCGGTTTCTCGTACGGCGACTACCTCCGCGCGGGCGCCATTGCCCGCTTCGCGCCGCTGATGTCCAAGATCATCGACGCCGCCAACTCCGATGCCAAGCTGCCCGTGCTGGGCATCTGCAACGGCTTCCAGATCCTGACCGAATCGCACCTGCTGCCCGGCTCCATGATCAAGAACGACCACCTGAAGTTCATGTGCCGCGACCAGGTCCTGCGTGTGGAAAACAGCAACACCGCCTGGACCCTGGACTACGAGGCCGGCCAGGAAATCACGGTTCCGCTGAAGAACCAGGACGGCCAGTACATCGCCGACGAAAAGGTCCTGGACGCGCTCGAGGCTGAAGGCCGCGTGGTGTTCCGGTACGTGGGGTTCAACCCCAACGGCTCCCGCCGCGACATCGCCGGCATCTCCAACGCCGCCGGCAACGTGGTGGGGCTCATGCCGCACCCGGAGCACGCTGTAGAGGTTGGCTTCGGCCCCCAGTCGCTCGACGGGGTCGGCGGGTCCGACACCGACGGCTTGGGTTTCTTCACCTCCGTACTGAACAAGATTGTGGGAGGCAACAAATGACCGAGATCAATTCCGTGGTCGAGCCTGTCGAAACCGCCAAGAAGTTCAACATCGACACCGTCGAGAACGCTGCCAAGACACCTGACACTGAACTGCCGTGGGCCGAACTGGGCCTGAAGCAGAACGAGTTCGATGAGGTCGTCAAGGTCCTGGGCCGCCGCCCCACCGGCGCCGAGCTGGCCATGTACTCCGTGATGTGGAGCGAGCACTGCTCCTACAAGTCCTCGAAGAACCACCTGCGCCAGTTCGGCGAAAAGGTGACCGAGGAGATGAAGAAGGACATGCTGGTGGGCATCGGCGAGAACGCCGGCGTCACCAACCTGGGCGACGGCTGGGCCGTGACGTTCAAGATCGAGTCCCACAACTCGCCGTCGTTCGTGGAGCCCTACCAGGGTGCAGCGACCGGCATCGGCGGCATTGTCCGCGACATCATCTCGATGGGCGCCCGCCCGGTGGCTGTGATGGATCCGCTGCGTTTCGGCGCCATTGACCACCCGGACACTGCACGCGTGATGCACGGTGCCGTTGCCGGCATCGGCGGCTACGGCAACTCGCTGGGCCTGCCGAACATCGGCGGCGAAATGGTGTTCGATTCTGTTTACCAGGGCAACCCGCTGGTTAATGCGCTGGCTGTTGGCGTGATGCGCCACGAGGACATCCGCCTCGCCAACGCGTCCGGCAAGGGCAACAAGGTGGTCCTGTTCGGTGCACGCACGGGCGGCGACGGCATCGGCGGCGCCTCGGTGCTGGCCTCGGAGTCCTTCGACGACACCAAGCCGTCCAAGCGCCCCGCCGTCCAGGTGGGCGACCCCTTCGCCGAGAAGGTCCTGATCGAGTGCTGCCTGGAGCTCTTCAAGGGCTCGCTGGTTGAAGGTATCCAGGACCTCGGCGCCGCTGGCATCTCCTGCGCCACGTCCGAACTCGCCTCCAACGGCGACGGCGGCATGGAAGTTGAGCTGACCTCCGTCCTGCTGCGCGATCCCACGCTGACCCCGGGCGAAATCCTGATGTCCGAGTCGCAGGAACGCATGATGGCCGTGGTCACCCCGGAGAACATCGCTGCCTTCGAGGCTGTCATGGACAAGTGGGCCGTGGAGTACTCCTGGCTCGGCGAGGTCACCGACACCGGCCGCCTGATCATCACCTGGGACGGCGTGGTCATCGTGGACGTCGACCCTCGCACCGTGGCCCACGACGGCCCCGTGTATGACCGCCCGTACGCCCGCCCCGAATGGCAGGATTCCGTCCAGGCCGATTCCTTCACCGGCTCAGTGCAGGACACCGGCCGCCCCTCCGCCCCCGCGGAACTGGCTGCCGCCGTCACCGAGCTCGTGGCCTCGCCGAACATGTGCAGCAAGGACTGGATCACCAACCAGTACGACCGGTACGTGGGCGGCAACACCGCCCTGGCGTTCCCGGACGACGCCGGCGTGGTCCGCGTGGACGAGGAAACCGGCCTGGGCGTTGCCCTTGCCACCGACGCCAACGGCCGCTACACCTACCTCGATCCGTACCACGGCGCACAGCTGGCGCTGGCCGAGGCCTACCGTAACGTGGCCACCTCCGGCGCCGTGCCCATGGCCGTCAGCGACTGCCTGAACTTCGGCTCCCCCGAGGACCCTGATGTCATGTGGCAGCTCGCGGAGGCCATCCGCGGCCTCTCCGACGCCTGCATGGTGCTGGGCATCCCGGTCACCGGCGGCAACGTCTCGCTGTACAACCAGACCGGCACCACGCCCATCCACCCCTCCCCCGTGGTGGCAGTGCTGGGCAAGCTCGACGACGTCGCCCGCCGCACGCCGTCGGGCTGGCGCGAGGACGGCCAGGCCATCTACCTGCTGGGTACGACGGCGGCAGAACTGGACGGTTCCGAATGGGCCAACATGCGTGGCCACCTCGGTGGACTGCCGCCCAAGGTTGACCTCGCCGCCGAACGCGAGCTGGGCGAAATCCTGATCAACGCATCCCGCGACGGCATGGTGGACTCCGCGCACGACCTCTCCGAAGGCGGCCTCGCGGCAGCCCTGGTGGAGTCCGCACTGCGCTACGGCGTGGGTGCCCGGATCGCCCTGCAGGACGTTCTGGACCGCGACGGCGTGGACTTGTTCACGGCGCTGTTCTCCGAGTCCCAGGGCCGCGCGGTTGTTGGCGTGCCCCGCTCGGAAGAGGTCCGGTTCAAGGACATGTGCACGGCCCGCGGCTTTGCCCACACCCGCATCGGCGTGGTGGATGCAGCCAGCGGCAACCTGGAGATCAACGGCGTGGACACCATGTCCCTGGCCGCCCTCCGCGAAGCCCACGAGGCGACCCTGCCGAAGTACTTCGGCTAGCACCCAGCAGCACTAGTCTGCTCACGGAATCCGCGGCGGTTCCGGACAATCGCACCCCAGCACTGGGAAAGGAAGTCTGGAACCGCTGCGGATTTTGCGTTGCCGGGTCAGCCACAAGCAGTTCGACGGCGGTGAGCACCTCGACAGGCTGCCCCCGATAGTTGGATCCCTTGTTATGACAAAAATGTCACACCTCTCGCTCATCCTTGTATTGTTCGCAAATGACAAACGAGAGAGCGGAAGTTCATGAGCACCATCATCGACGATTTGGCCCGAGAAGCAGCGGGCCCTTGGACGCCAGTTTTAGCATCCCTTCTAGGTGCGGTGGTAAGTCCCGTGCTTACTGCCGTCGTCGGACGATCTGCAGCCCGCAGGGCGGAACGTGACCAAGCTTCGTTTGAGGTGGCCGGAGTACAAAATGATCAAAGAATCCGCACAGGTGATATCTCCGGAAGCGCACACTTCAAGCAGACAGTCGACCAGCGGCACTACTCAAGTACGACAATCCATCAACCGACGGCCGCAAGCTCAGGTAATAGTGGCGTCACGGCATGGCTTGTCGGCTTTGCCCTTGTTTCTCTACTCGTAATCCTCGCCACAGCAAAACTGGGACTAAGTCTTATGGCCGCCCTGCCTTGGGCGCCGACCTCTGGTGCTGTGATCCTCCTGATCATGACCTTGCGCCAGTGGCGGGCAGGTTCACAAATGCCGGTTTCGGCTCCCATCGTTTCCATCTTGTTGGCCGGGATGTGCTGGGCCGTGGCATTTTTCGTCGGCGGCAGTGATGACCTCAAACATGCAATTGCGCACGTCAATCAGCATGGCTACAAGTTTGGGGACCCTTCGGCAGGTGTAATCCTCTGGCTTTTCGCCGCGAACGTTCTTATCGGCTTGGCTGCGATCGCAGTTTTGGGGCTAACAGTCAGCGCCCGGCTACGCAATGCTTCACAACCTGAAGGCAAGCACTGGACCAGACACTTCATCGGACATGACGGTTTTCGTGCATGGCTTGCCGGGGCGTTCACCTGCGGCACGTTCCTTGCGCTCATATTGGCGTGGCCAGCGGCCAAAGCAGTCTTGGGCCTCTAAGCACTCGATGAGTCAGTCGTCGCTGCGGAGCTCCCGCTGCCTTGAGCTGAGCAGTTCAAACTCGGGCCGGGCTGCCACAAAGCGTTCGACGGCGGTGAGCACCTCCACGAGGTGCGCCCGGTCTGCTGCCACCAGGCCGGCGCCCACCTGCGAGCGCCGGTACTGGTCGTGGTCCCCCACCTCCGCGACGGACACGTCGAAGCGGCGCTTGAGCTCGGCCAGCAGCGGCCTGATAACGGAGCGCTTCTCCTTCAGGCTCTGGACATCGCCCAGGAGGATGTCGAATTCAATCCAGCCGATCCACATGCAGTAATCGTATCGACTGCTCCGACGGGGTCAGATGGTCAGTTCGCCCATCCGGTCCCAGCCTTCGCTATCGAGCTGGCGGCTGATGATGCGCGGCGTCTCGGCCAGCGCCTGCGGCATGTCCGCCATGGCCTGCTTGAAGTGGGTGCTGTTGACGTGGTCCCCGGCGGCGTCGTCCTTGAAGGCTTCCACCAGCACGAACTCGTTGGGGTCATCCACACTGCGGGACCAGTCGAACCACAGGTTGCCGGGCTCCGCGCGTGTGGCTTGGGTAAACGCGTCCACGAGGCCGAGCCAGCGCTCGGACCAGTCGGGTTTGACCTTGAATTTCACGACGATGAAGATCATGCGGTATTCCTTCCGTTGCAGGGGTGTGGGTTGTTCAGCCTGCGGCCAGGGCAAGGTCACAGGCCTGGATGGCCTCCCGTGCAGCCTGCTGCTGCGCCGGGGTTCCTGCCCGTTCCGCCCACTGTTCGGCCAGTTGGAACTCCACCAGCGCCTGGGCGAACCGGCCGGCGCCGTGGAAAGTCCAGCCGAGGTTGTTGTGCAGTGCCACCATCCAGCGCCGTGTGTGCGGATCGTGGGCGGTAGACGCGTATTCGAGGGCGCTCCGGGTCCACAGCTCAGCATGGGCGGAGTCTGCCAGGGCCAGCATGTGCAGCGCGTCGACGGCGAGGAACTCCTCGCCGAGGTGGTCGCCGAGCTCGGCTGCCTGTTCGAACAAGGGTACGGCCATGGCGGCATGGCCGCTGGAGTTCAGGACGCGTCCGCGTTCCAGCAGGATCCGCACTCCGACGGTAGGTTCTTCCTCGCCGTCCACGGAGTCCAGCAAGGCATCCGCCTCCTCGTACCGGCCCTGCAGGCCAATGGCCCGGCCAAGCTGCGTGGCGAGTTCGGCCTTTTCGTCGGTGTCGTAGGTCGGGTCGGCAAGGGCGTCCCGGAAGCGCTGTTCGGACAGCTCGGGATCCCCAAAGTTCCATAGGCGGTCAAGGGTCGATTGGTCCAGCATGTACCTTCTCCTGATCAGCTTTCACCTGCGGCGAGTTGGCGTGCCCCTCCAACGTATCGCGAAGTGATGTGCCGCTGCGCCGCCCGGGCCAGCAGGCCTCCCGCCTGGTAGAACCAGTTCGCGTGCCTGCTGAAGGCGGTGATCTTCAAGAACACCTGCCCGTCAGCGGCGATCTCGACTTCAAAGGCTTCCTCGCCGCGTTCAGGATGGCCGGGCAGCGTGCCGTAGCCGAAGCCCGCTGACTGGGGGCCGTCTCCGGGCACCGGCCGCCGGACCCAGACCACCTCGCACGGGGCACTTATACGGAAGGGCCCGACGCCGAACCCGCTCACCACCCGCGCGCCGGGGATCACGACGTCGGACTCGGTCCGGACGCGCAGGCCCGACCGCCGCTGCAGTTCCCAACTAAGGATTCCGTGCGCCACCCTGCGGTAGACCGCCAACCCCTCACCCAGGTGCTCCCGCGATACGACCCAGTGGTAGCCTTCCGGCGCCCGGCCGTGTTCGGTGGCGCCGATGCCCGGGTAGTTGAGGCCGCCGGCAGCCAGGCGCTTCCCGGTCAACGGGGCCCGCCCGAAGAACCGGACAGCCGCGCCCACCCCAGCTGCTCCTGTTGCTTGCGGCTCAGGGAGGCCACCACCAGGTCATAGGAGTCCTCCACCATGTCCCGGACCATGGCATCGGGCAGGTTTCCGTCCAGCCGCACGCCGTTCCAATGGGTCTTGTTCATGTGCCACGCGCCGGTGATTTCCGGGTGGGCGGCCCGCAGCTGCTCAGCCAGGGCGGGTTCACATTTCAGGCTCACGGACCAGTCGTCGGGGTTCATGGCGGACGCCGCAAACATCTTGGCTTCATGCCGCGCGCCACCCGCCACGGCAGCCCGGACCTTGAACACGGAGGTCTCCGGACCGAAGGGAAAATCCTCGAAGGCACCGGGAAATGACAGGCATATTGCCTTGAGTTGGGCTGCGTCCATGGACCGAGCCTACAAAGCCCTTCCCGGCGGTGCTAGTCTGCGAAGATGTCACCCGATCAGGCCACCATCCCCGTTCTGGACATGAGTGCCGCACGCCAGCCGTACGGCTCCTTCAGCCCTGAATTCATCGAGCAGCTGCGGGACGCCGCCCACAACGTGGGTTTCTTCCAAATCACCGGTTACGGCGCCGCCCCCGGCCAGGCCGAGGAACTGCTGGCCCTCATCAAACGCTTCTTCGATCTGCCCCTCGAGGAGCGGATGAAGCTGGACAACAGGATTTCCCCGCACTTCCGCGGCTACACCCGGATGGGCACCGAAGTCACGCAGGGACGGGCCGACGCCCGCGAGCAGATCGACTACTCCCCCGAACGCGAGCCCGTCCACAACTACCCGGCCGACCAGCCGTACTGGCTGCTCCAGGGGCACAACATGTGGCCCGACGAGGCATTGCCGGAGCTCAAACCGGCGGCCATGGCCTGGGCCGAGCTGATGTCCAGTGTGGGCATGGAGCTGCTACGGGGCATCTCGGTTTCCCTGGAACTGCCGGAGGACCACTTCGACGAACCCTTCGGCAACGAACCGGCGTGGATGGGAAAGCTGGTGCATTACGTCGGCGGTGTGGTGGAGGCGGCCGGGAACCAGGGCGTGGGCTCCCACGCTGACTACGGTTTTGTGACCCTCCTCCTCCAAGACGAGGTGGGCGGCCTCGAAGTGCTACCGCCCGGGACAACTGAATGGGCGCCGGTTGAGCCTGTTCCCGGGGCACTCGTGGTGAACCTGGGCGAAATGCTGGAGGTGGCCACGGAAGGCTTCCTTGCCGCCACGATCCACCGGGTCAAGGCGCCGCCACCCGGCGTGGACCGCTACTCAGTCCCGTTCTTCTGGTCCCCGCGGCTGGACGCGGTCATCGATCCGGTGCCACTGCCTCCGGAGCTCAAAGCCCAAGCCCGTGGCATCTCCGACGATCCGTCCAACCCCATGCTCGCGTCCTTTGGCCTGAACATGCTCAAGGGCCGCATGCGGGCGCATCCCGATGTGACCGAACGCCACTACCCGGAGCTGATGCAGCGCTGATCAGAGGTTGTACTTCCACGCCTGCTGCGCGGGGCAAACGTTCATCACCACGTCCAGGCCGGCGGCCTTGGCACGATCCACTGCCGCTTCGTCGATAACGCCCAGCTGCAGCCACACGGCTTTGGCGCCCACCGCAATTGCCTGGTCCACCACCGCCCCGACCTTCTGCGAGTTCACAAAGCAGTCGACGACGTCGAGGGGTTGCTTTTCGGACGGAATTTCACCCAGGGTACGGTACCCGGTTTCGCCGTGGACGGGGTCGCCGGGAAGGTTGACGGGGATAATCTCCATCCCGAGCCGGTCGCGGATAAACAGCGAGGTGTCGTAGGCTGCGCGCCACTCGTTGGTGGTCAGGCCCACGATGGCCCACCGCCCTTTGTTTCGCATCAGGCGCTCAATAACGGCAGGATCGTTGACGTGGTCCATGATGCAAGCGTACATCGTCCCCTGAGCGGCCCATGATCGAATATTTGAATGAACAACTGGCGTCAATACTCGCGTGAACGAATATTACGTTCCACGGACCCTGGTTTGGCGCATGGCGTGCGGTTCGGCTGTAGTGGTAGTGACCATCCCGAGCGGCCGAGAGACCTGGATCGATGAAGCCGCAGCATCCCTGACCAAACGCTGTACGCGTTGAGGCGACCATCCTCGGCACACAGCGAAGGGTGCTACCGCCAGGATCGATGGAGCACATCTATGACATCAGATTTATCCTCTGCCACGCCTTTATCTACCCTGAGTCCCGTCAGCGCCGCAGCAGCGGCCGCCGCAACGGACTCTCTCCAATCCACTTCGAACGCGACGGCGATCGAAGCAGGGCTGCGTGACGCGGCCGGCCCCACCAACAGCCCATCGGGATGGTCCTCGACCGGGCTGCAGGACGACGCTGTGCACGGCGCACCGTCCGGCGGGCCGGCCCGTCACGGCAGCACAATCAGCAGCACCACCGCCGCGCAGCACACGGCGGAGCACGAAGCCGCCCAGCCGGACAATGTGGCATTTTGGGAACAGCAGGCCCTCCGCCTGGACTGGGCTCAGCCCGCAGGAACCCCCGGCCGCAAGCCGTGGCACACGGCCCACCGCCGCGTCCCGGCCGACGCCGCGGCCAGAAAAGGCCCGGAGATCACCTGGTTTGAGGGCGGCAAGCTCAACGTCGCCTACAACTGCGTGGACCGCCACGTCGCCAATGGCAGGGGCGACAACGTGGCCCTCCACTTCGAAGGCGAGCCCGGCGACCGCCGCACCGTCACGTACACGCAACTGCAGCGCGAAGTCTCCAAGGCGGCCAACGCCCTGCTGGCCCTGGGAGTCACCAAGGGCGACCGCGTGGTCATCTACCTTCCGGTCATCCCCGAAACAGTGGTCATCACCCTCGCAGTGGCCCGGATCGGCGCCATCCACTCGCTCGTTTTCGGTGGCTTCTCCGCGGAGGCCCTGAAGTTCCGTGTCGAGGACACGAGAGCCAAGCTCCTGGTGACCACGGACGGCCAGTTCCGCCGCGGTGTCGCCGTGCCCGTTAAGGACAACGCGGACGCTGCCGTCGCCGGGGACAACGCGATCGAGCACGTGCTCGTCGTCAACCGCACCACGGCGCCGGAGAACCTGGCCGCCGTCCCCATGACTGAAGGCCGCGACGTGTGGTGGCATGACGCCGTCGGGAGCGCCGCGGACGTCCACGAACCGGAGGCGTTCGACGCCGAAACGCCCCTGTTCATCATGTACACCTCCGGGACCACCGGTAAGCCCAAGGGCCTGGTCCACACATCCGGCGGCTACCTGACCCAGGCGTCCTGGAGCTTCGAACACCTCTTCAGCAACCCGGATCCCGCACTCCGTGACCAGGACGTGCACTGGTGCACCGCGGACCTCGCCTGGGTCACGGCGCACACCTACGAGATCTACGGCCCGCTCTCCAACGGCGCCACCCAGGTGATCTTCGAAGGCACGCCCAACACCCCGCACCCGGGCCGCCACTTCGAAATCATCGAACGCTACGGCGTCACGCAGTACTACACCGCGCCCACCCTGGTCCGCTCCCTGATGGGCTGGTTCCCTGATGGCGTGCCGGACAGCTACGACCTCTCCTCCATCCGCATGCTCGGCACGGTGGGTGAAGCCGTGAACCCTGAAGCGTGGCGCTGGCTGCGCCAGAATGTCGGCGCCGGCACCGCACCCGTGGTGGACACGTGGTGGCAGTCCGAAACCGGCGCCACCATCCTCTCCCCCGCCCCCACGGACACCGAGTTCAAGCCGGGCTGCGCCGCCCGCCCGCTGCCGGGCGTCAGCACCAGGATCGTGGACGACGCCGGCAATACAGTGCCGCCGGGCGTCCAGGGCTTCATTGTGGTGGACACCCCCGGGCCCGCCATTGCGCGCACCGTCTGGGGCAACCCCCGCCGCTACTACGACTCCTACTGGAGCAAGTATGTGGAACAGGGCTGGTTCCTGGCCGGCGACGGTGCGAAGTACGACGCCGACGGCGACATCTGGATCCTGGGCCGCGTGGACGACACCCTCAACGTCTCCGGCCACCTGCTGTCCACCATCGAGATCGAGTCGGCGCTGGTGTCCCACCCGGACGTGGTGGAGGCCGGCGTCTGTCCGGTGGCCGACCCCAAGACCGGGCACGCGATTGTCGCTTTTGTCGTACTAAAGCGCGGGGTTTCGACAAGCTCAACCACCGAGGAGCTCCGCAACCACGTCGCGAAGGCGATCGGCCCCATCGCGAAGCCGCGCGACGTCGTCGTCGTTCCCGACGTACCCAAGACCCGCAGCGGCAAGATCATGCGCCGGCTGCTCACCCAATTATTTGAGGGGACCGCCCTGGGCGACACCACCTCACTCCAAAACGAACCGGCGATCGCCGGAATCCAGGACGTCCTGCGCGAGCGGGCCCTAGTAAAGGAAAACTCATGACAGACATCAGCAACGTTGCCCGCCTTTCAGAGCCGCTCAAGTTTGCGTACTGGGTACCGAACGTTTCCGGCGGCCTGGTGGTCTCCACCATCGAACAGCGCACCGGCTGGGACTTTGACTACAACAAGAAACTCGCGCAGATCGCCGAGAACTCCGGCTTCGAATACGCCCTGACGCAGACCCGGTACGCCGCGTCCTACGGGGCCGACAAGCAGCACGAGGCCACGTCCTTCAGCCTCGCCCTGCTCGCGGCCACGGAGCGCCTGAAGGTCATCGCCGCCGTCCACCCGGGCATGTGGCACCCCGGCGTCCTGGCCAAATTCATCATCACCGCGGACCACATCTCCAACGGCCGCGCCGCCGTCAACATCGTCTCCGGCTGGCTCAAGAACGAATTCACCAACTTCGGCCTCGACTGGCTGGAGCACGACGAACGCTACGTCCGCACCGAGGAATTCATCAGAGTGCTCCGCGGACTGTGGACCGAGCAGGAGTACAGTCAGGCCGGCAAGTACTACAACATCACCGACTTCACCCTGAACCCGGCCCCCGTGGACGTTCCCGGCCGCGCGCACCCCGAAGTCTTCTTCGGCGGAAACTCGACGGCGGCGCAGGCCACCGCCGGCCGCGTGGCTGACTGGTACTTCTCCAACGGCAAAGACCTGGAAGGCTTCAAGGAGAACATCTCCGGCGTTGTTGCGGCGGCGGGTGAGACCCGGCGCGGCACCCAGGGCGCCCTGGCCGCCGCTTTGCCCTCTCCGAGGTTTGGCCTCAACGGCTTTGTCATCGCCCGTGATTCCGAGAAGGAAGCCCGCGACACGCTGCGCGAAATCGTCGAGAAGGCGCACAAGCCCGCCGTCCAGGGCTTCCGCGACGCCGTGCAGGAGGCCGGCGCGTCCACCAAGGACGGCAAGGGCATGTGGGCCGACTCGAGCTTCGAGGACCTGGTCCAGTACAACGACGGCTTCAAGACCCAGCTGATCGGCACCCCCGAGCAGATCGCGGAACGGATCATCGAGTACAAGAAGATCGGCGTGAACCTCTTCCTCACCGGCTACCTGCACTTCCAGGAGGAAGTGGCCGCCTTCGGCCAAGACATCCTGCCAATCGTCCGCGAACTCGAAGCCGACCTGGCCCGCAAAAACGGCACCGAGCTGCTGGTGGTCGAGCCTGTCGAGACCGGGGTTTCGACAAGCTCAACCACCGGACTGGTGACTGCGTAATGGCTGACCGCAAGTTCGGTTTCCGCACCCGCGCGCTGCACGCCGGCGGCACGCCCGACGCTGAGCACGGCGCCCGCGCGGTGCCCATCTACCAGACCACGTCCTTCGTGTTCAAGGACACGCAGGACGCCGCCAACCTGTTCGCGCTGCAGAAGTACGGCAACATCTACTCCCGCATCGGCAACCCCACCGTGGCCGCGTTCGAAGAGCGCATCGCCTCCCTGGAGGGCGGCATCGGTGCGGTGGCGACGTCGTCGGGCATGGCCGCGGAGTTCATCACCTTCGCCGCACTGACGCAGTCCGGCGACCACATCGTGGCGGCCTCCCAGCTCTACGGCGGCACCGTCACCCAGCTGGACGTGACCCTCCGCCGCTTCGGCGTTGACACCACGTTCGTCCCCGGCACCGACCCCGCGGACTATGCCGCGGCGGTCCAGGAAAACACCAAGGCGATCTTCGTCGAGGTGGTGGCCAACCCGTCGTCGGAAGTCCAGGACCTGGCGGCCCTCGCGAAGGTAGCGCACGACGCCGGCGTCCCCCTCGTGGTCGACGCCACCTTGAGCACGCCGTACCTGGTGCGCCCGATCGAACACGGCGCCGACATCGTCATCCACTCCGCCACCAAGTTCCTCGGCGGGCACGGCACCACCCTGGGCGGCGTGATCGTGGAAAGCGGCCGGTTTGATTGGGGCAACGGCAAGTTCCCCACCATGACCGAGCCCGTGGCTTCCTACGGAAATGTCTCCTGGTGGGGCAACTTCGGCGAATACGGCTTCCTCACCAAGCTGCGCTGCGAACAGCTGCGCGACATCGGCCCGGCACTGTCGCCGCTCTCGGCCTTCCAGCTGCTGCAGGGCGTGGAAACCCTGCCGCAGCGCCTGGACGAGCACCTCAAAAACGCGCAGGCCGTGGCCGAATGGCTCGAAGCCGATCCCCGCGTGGCCTACGTCAACTTCTCCGGGCTTCCCTCGCACCCGCACTTTGAGCGCGCGAAGAAGTACCTGCCCCTGGGACCCGGCTCCGTGTTCTCCTTCGGGGTGAAAGGCGGCCGCACGGCCGGGCAGAAGTTCATCGAATCCCTGCAGCTGGCCTCACACCTGGCCAATGTTGGCGATTCCCGCACCCTGGTGCTCCACCCGGGTTCCACCACGCACCAGCAGCTGAGCCCGGTCCAGCTGGAGTCGGCGGGCGTCCCCGAGGACCTGGTCCGCATTTCCGTGGGCCTGGAGGACATCGAGGACATCCTGTGGGACCTGGACCAGGCACTGGACGCGGCGTCGGTTTCGACAGGCTCAACCACCAACGCGGATTCCTCCACCGGGGCGAGCTCAACCACCGACGCGGATTCCTGCACGGTTGGAGCGAACGTATGAGCACCGGCGAACGTACCTGGACCGGACCTTCCGCTCCGGAGCGCCTGAACCTGCTGCGGGCAGCCACCTCGATTGCGATCGTGGGCGCCTCGGACAAGCCGTCCCGGGCCAGCTATTTTGTGGCGACGTACCTGCAGTCGTCCACGCGGTACAAGGTGTACTTCGTGAACCCCGTGGTCAAGGAGATCCTTGGTGAACCGACGTACGCCTCACTGGCCGATCTTCCCGAAAGCCCGGACATCGTGGATGTGTTCCGCAAGCACGATGACCTCCCGGGTGTCCTGGACGAAGCCATCGCGGCCGGCGCCAAAACCCTCTGGCTGCAGCTCGGCTCCTGGCATGAGGACGTGGCCACGGACGCGGAAGCCGCCGGGCTCAACGTGGTGATGGACCGCTGCGTGAAGATCGAGCATGCCCGGTTCCATGGCGGGCTGCACCTGGCCGGCTTCGACACCGGCGTGATCTCCTCCAGGCGGCAGCTGCTTTCCTGACGAAGAGGCTCTTCCTGGAGGAAAGGCTCTTCCTGCCGGAGATCCGGATTAGCGGGTGAACTTCTTCAGCCAGATTGAACCGGGACCGGCACTGCCGGCCCCGGTTTTTTCTGTCAGTGCCGGAGGGACGATGGCTGACGTCAGGGACTCCCCCGCCGCCGCGGCTTCGGCCAGGGTACCGGCAACCAGCTCTCCGGCCTCGTCGAGTCCGGCAGCGGCGTCACGGGTGACGCCCGCAGCGTTCCCCGGCGCGCCGCCGTCGTCCGTCCTTGACGTACCCGACGGCGTACCGATTCCGCGGCCGGCCGGCTCCGCGCCCCGGTCCTGGCCGGCGTTTTCCGGACCTTTCGCCGGCGGGGCAGTTTCCCGTTCAACAGTTTGGGGCTGTGCCGGCGCCGCGTCGTTGTGGGTTGCCGGCTCCGCGGGCAACTGCGCCTCCGCCGGATTTGCGGCGGTTCCGCTGGCGGCGGGAGTCCCCGCGATGGACCAGCCGGGAGCCCAGTCCTGCAACAACTTCTGGATGGAGCTGCTGGCCTGCGCGTCCGGAGCGGTGCCGGTGGCGGCCACCCCGGTGACGCCCAGCCCCATCCCCGCAATGACGGCAAGGCCCACAACAGTGGTCCGGTGCTTCCGGAGGAGCCGGTGCCGGGCGAGCTGGTGGGTCTGGCCAGACAGGAGTGCCGCCAGTTCATGGCCGGGCTCGGGTGCAGGCAGGGAGCCCAGGGAGCCCACCGCGAGAAGGGTTTCGCGGAGGCCGGCGGCATCGTCCACACCGGCGTCAAGGAGCATTTCATCAATGGTCCGGATCAGGGAGCTGGCATTGGAGGTCATGGCGCCACGTACTCCTTCACTGCAGACTGCTCGCGCAGCCGGATCAATGCACGGCGCTGGAGCTGTTTGACGGCACCGGCACTCCTGCCCATCACAGCGGCCACCTGATCCACAGTAAGGCCCGCGACAAGGCGTAACGACAGCACTTCCCGCTGTTCATCCGGCAATTCGTTGAGAAGATCCGCCACTTCCTGCGGGGAAATCCGCTGCAGCACTTCAGCCTCGGCCGAGGACTCCACGCGTCCGTCAAGGTCCGGTTCGAACGGGAGTTTACTGGGGGTGCGCTGCTGTCTCCGGTGATCGTCCACCATCCTGGCGTGCGCCACGGAGAAGACAAACGTGCGCAGCCCGGCCACGCCGCCGGTAACCTTCTGCAGCCGTGGCAGGATGGCGATGAAGACTTCCTGCATAACCGCCTCCGGATCTTCTACCCCGCGGGCTGTGAGGTAGCCCAGGACCTGTGACGCGTAGGTTCGGTACACGATGCTGAAGAGCTCCGGATCGCGGGCGCGCGCACGCAGAACGTCGTCTGTCAGTGCATCGGTCACGGACACAGGGCCTTCGGTGGAGGGGACTGGGCTTGCGCGGCGTAGGGCCCGCACGTCATGGGCGGAATGCCCTCGCCAGCTAACTTTACCCTCCGGTAACAAAAAGAGCCGGGCTGGAACATGATGGGGGACAAGTTCCAGACCGGCGCTTCACAGGGGTAATCGCTCCAGGCACCGCAGGGGTTACTCGGTCGGACAAAAAACTTTCCGGGACCGTGACGTCGGGGGGTTCTTGCGCCGCCTACGTCCGGCGTGGGTCAGGTCCAGCGCGGCGCAGTCACCCTCCGGCGCGGCGTCTTGGCAATAACAAACGTGTGGGGCCTGGTGGCGGGAACGGGCTGGTCCCCGCAGTCCGGCTGGAGTTGGGCGGGGAACACCACAGGGGCGGGTACGGGGACCGGCGGTGCAACCTTGGCGGCGGGGCTGAGATCGGTGACCAGCCCTGTCCCGGCGCATTCGCGGACGGCGGCAATCCCGGCAGCCACGGCGGACTTATCCTCGAAGGCCCCGGACACGGCCACCACTGTGCCATCCGGCGCCTTGAGGCGGAACCTGAACCGTGAATCCGAGTCCAAAAAAACTTCAAACTTCCCGGCCATGGTAAATCCTTCCGGTCTGCGGGTCCCGTCCGGGCGGCATCTTCGCCACGGGCGGTCCCGGAAGCATCGCTGCGTCCGGCACCTACGGGTCTGGTGGAACGATCTGCTGATCAGTTCAGGGTGTGCTTAAGAGTCTGTCCGGGCCGCGTATAGCCCCACAAGACCGGCCGCGTAAACCCTGTGTAAATTCCGCACAAACCCCACGCAGAACAAAGGCGGGCCACCCACCAGGGTGACCCGCCGCCGTCGTAATTCAGTAAAGCTAGTCGTTGATCAGATCGTGGACCACGATGGTCTGGTCGCGGTCCGGGCCGACGCCGATCGCGGAGAAGCGCGTGCCGGAGAGCTTTTCGAGGGCCAGCACGTAGTTGCGGGCGTTCTCGGGGAGATCCTCCAGGGTGCGGGCACCGGTGATGTCCTCGGTCCAGCCGTCGAAGTACTCAAAGATGGGCACTGCGTGGTGGAACTCGGTCTGCGTCATCGGCATTTCGTCGTGCCGCACACCGTCGACGTCGTAGGCAACGCAGACCGGGATCTGCTCGATGCCCGTGAGGACGTCCAGCTTGGTGACGAAGTAGTCCGTGAAGCCGTTCACGCGGGAAGCGTGGCGGGCCAGGACGGCGTCGTACCAGCCGCAGCGGCGCGGGCGGCCGGTGTTTACGCCGAACTCGCCACCGGTCTTCTGCAGGTACATGCCCATCTCGTCGAACAGTTCGGTGGGGAACGGTCCGGCGCCGACACGGGTGGTGTAGGCCTTGATGATGCCGATGGAGCGGGAGATTCTAGTGGGGCCGATGCCCGAGCCAACGGACGCGCCGCCGGCGGTCGGGTTGGAGGAGGTCACGAACGGGTAGGTGCCATGGTCCACGTCCAGGAACGTGGCCTGCCCGCCTTCCATAAGCACAACCTTGCCCTCGTCCAGGGCGTTGTTGAGGACCAGGGTGCTGTCGATGACCAGCGGGCGCAGGCGCTCGGCGAAGGCCAGGAAGTAGTCCACGATCTCGTCCACCACAATGTCGCGGCGGTTGTAGACCTTGACCAGGAGTTCATTCTTCTGGCGCAGGGACCCTTCCACCTTCTGGCGGAGGATGGACTCGTCGAAGACGTCCTGGACGCGGATGCCCAGGCGGGCCACCTTGTCCATGTACGCGGGGCCGATGCCGCGGCCGGTGGTGCCGATGGCGCGGCTGCCGAGGAAACGCTCGGTGACCTTGTCCAGGACCTGGTGGTAGGGCGCCACGAGGTGCGCGTTGGCGGAGATGCGCAGCTTGGACGTGTCCGCGCCACGGGCCTGCAGGCCTTCGATCTCCTGGAACAGGGCCTCGAGGTTCACCACACAGCCGTTGCCGATGATCGGAATCGCGTTGGGGCTCAAAATGCCGGCCGGAAGGAGTTTGAGCTCATACTTCTCACCGCCTACGACGACGGTGTGCCCGGCATTGTTGCCGCCGTTGGGCTTTACGACGTAGTCAACGCGGCCGCCGAGAAGATCGGTGGCCTTGCCTTTTCCTTCGTCGCCCCACTGGGCTCCTACGATCACGATTGCTGGCATGGGATCCTCCCCCATTCGTTCGGGCCGCACAGGTCCGTCCACCGAGATGGCAGGCCTGCGTAGCGCCGTTCATGAGAATGCCCCGAAGGCCATAGCCTGGCCGGACCGCTACGGCGGCCAACCACGCAAGAGTCCGGGGCTCTTACCACCCAAGTTTAGCCGATCACGGACTTTGTCCACTCAATAGGGTGCCCGTGGCCCTTCGCGCGCGGCAAAGGACCACGGGCAGACTTCCCGCGGTCTACTACTCGTCGTCAGCTTCCTCGCCGGGACTGGACGTCTGGGTGTCCAGGCTGTCCCAGAAGGACGTGTCGGCGTCGGCAATCGAACCGTCAGCGATGGCCGCCGCAGTGGCCGTCAGCGTGGTCACTGTCTGCTGGATCAGGTAACCGTTGCTGCGGAGTCCGAGGGCGTAGCCGTCCAGATAGTGATCAGACATGCCACGCATTTCGAAGAGCAGGGTAGCGATCCCGTACTCCACTGCGATGCCGTTGCGGCTGATGGTCTCGGCGCTGCCGCCCACATACTTGCCCAAGTGGCCCCAGCCGGTGGAGTCGACGTTATTAAAGACCACGGCGCCCAGCTGCTTGGACTTTTCCACAACAGCCGGATCGGCATTGGGCGTGGTGGGGTACAGGATGGACCCGGAGACCAGCTTTCCGTCGCGTTCGCTCCGGGTGCCCTGGTGGTGCAGGTCGATCATGTAGTCAATGTTGTACTTGCGCATGACGTTGGTGTGGAGTGACTGGGTTTCGGGCTGGATTTTGGCGACGTGGTCGCGGTTCAGGTCCACCTCCTCGGCGTTGTACCGCGTCATGTTGCGGTCTCCCTTGGCCAGGTAGTCGTCCAGAGGGAAGTTCACATCTCCCATCGCGCCGTCGGCGTTGAGCATGGGAACAATGAGGATGTTCACTCCGTCCAGGATGTCCCCCGATTTCCCGGTTCCCAGGTGTTTCACGAATGCCATGGCACCCTCGGTGGTCAGCTGCTCATTTCCGTGCTGCTGGGTCAAGTACAGGATGGTGGGCTTGGCCGGGTCCGAAATGTACTTCACCAGGTGGATGTCCCGGCCCTTGACAGTCTGGCCGATCACCTCCAGGTCCATGGCTGGCTGGCGGGTGTCCTGATCCTTCAGGAAGGAGACCAACTCGTCATAGGTTGCCAGTTTCGAGGTGGTGATCTGGCCGTTGCCGTCATAGTTGGGGCCTTCGCCCACGGCATGGGCCAACGGTGCCGGCGCGGCGAGTGCCGCCAGAACCAGGGCTCCGGATACGGCCGCGGTCCTTAAGGTTGCCAGGGTTTTGTTCACGGTACGTTACCTCTTTCGAGTGCATGGAGGGTGCGACCAGCCGCAACGTCCTTATTGCGCGCTGTCACAGAAGCCAATCAAGCTAAACGAAAGCTGTCAATTAACTTGACAAGGCCTGCTCGCCCTGTGCCGTCCATCACGGGAGGCCGGGGCCGGGCCCCGCATTTCGCGGGGCTTGCTAAACTGATAGAGATCGACCAGGAATCGGTCCACACCACATTTGAAACCACGCCGGACCGGCGCGCCCATCACGCGCCCATTTTCCGGATTGGCAGCATCGCCGAGCCCCGCAGGAGACATTGCACTATATGACAGCCCTGGCCCCAGAATCCCTCCGTGAACAGCTCCTGAGCCGCCGTTACGAGCCCAACGTTGCCGCCGTCAACGAGCTGTGCGATTCCCTGCAGAGTGTCAAGCCCCACACCGAAGTCCCCTACGTTGACCCCATGCACGACGTGGACGAGTGCCGCATCATCAGCCTCTACTCCAACATCGGCGAGGCTGACCCCTCCGGCTTCATCACCGCCGGCGACGAAGACGCCGCCACCCGCATGCTCGGCATCCAGTGGAAGCTGGGCCTGCGCCCCGAGTTCGTGATGCCCTGGAACGTACACCCGTGGCACACCCCCGGCGAGGTCAACGGCAAGTTCACGCCGGACCAGATTTCCGCCGGCCTCAAGCCGCTGCTGAAGTTCCTCGCCGTGGTCCCCCGCGCTTCGGTGATCGTGGCCCACGGCACCGAAGCCAACCGCCTGGCCAACCTGCTGCTGAAGACCGAAGTTCCGCTGCTCTGGCGCCGCGGGCTGAAGACCTACAAGGTCCGCTCCCTCAGCGGCCGCGCCTTCGCCGGGACGCCCGCACGGCAGGAACAATACCTCGAGGAAATGCGCGTCGTCTACACCGACGCCATGGCCCGCACAGGGCTCGCGAAGGTCTAACCACCGGAACGCTCAATTACCGGTGGGGACGACGGCGGGCGGTCACCTTTCCTGGAAAGGTGACCGCCCGCCGTCGTACTTCCTTAAGTGCTTGGCTGACTTCTCAGCCCGCGGTAAGCAGGTCCTTGAGTTCATCCTGGATCAGCGAAGCGCCGGTGGGACCAAGGCCCAGGAACCAGGTGTCATCGCTGACGGCCTTGGCGTGGCCGGACTTGACGGCCTCGAGTCGGGGCCAGACGGCGCCTTCAACAACAGAGGTTTCCCCGGTGGCGGAGGGCTCGCCGTAGCTGCTGTAGAAGATCCAGTCGGCATCGGCGTCGCCGATGTTCTCGGCAGAGATCTCCGCAGCCAGCTCGTCTATGTCCTGGTTCTCCGGCCGGGCGATGCCGGCGTCCTTCAGGATCACGCCGATGAGCGATTTGTTGGCGTAGAGGCGGATCTTGCCCGGCAAGAAGCGGACCAGGGATACCTTCTGGTCGTCCGGGACTGCAGCCTTCAGTTCATCGGCCTTGGCCTGGTAGGCGTTGAGCGCGGCGACCGCCTTGGTCTCCTCGCCCAGTGCCTCGCCAGCCAACAGGAAGTTTTCCTTCCACGGAAACCCCGGGCGGATGCTGAAGACGGTGGGAGCAATCTGGGAAAGCTGCGGGTAGAGCTTGTCCGCACGCAGCTTGCTGCCGATGATGAGGTCCGGCTTCAGGGCAGCGATCGCCTCGAGGTTCAGGTCCTGGATAGTGCCCACAGTTTCCACGCCGGCCACCTTGTCAGCCAGGTAGCCGGGGACCGCGTTGGCACCCTCCGTAGTGGCCATGCCCACAGGAGTGACGCCCAGGGAGACCAGGGCGTCGAGCTCACCGGTGTCCAGGACAACGACGCGCTCCGGCTTTTTGTCGAGAGTGGTCTCGCCGTTGGCGTGCTTGATGACGCGGGGGAATTCGCCGGCCTCGGCGTCGCTGCCGAGCTTGGCAGTCTCCGCGTCGGCGGTGGTGAACTTGGATCCGCCGGTGGCAACCTCTGCGTTGCCGGCGGTACCGGATGCAGTGTTGGAGCTGCCGCAACCGGCCAGCATGCCAAGAACTAGCAGGGCACCGGCGACTTTGAGGCCGGAGCTTCGTCCGCGGATGCGGGTACGTGCGGACTCGTGGTCCGTCACTGAATCGTCAATTTTCACGAAGTAAGGATAACCTAATTAGAATGTGATCCTTGATCCGGGCGTTGCCCGGAAGGTCCCCAACCCGTGCCGGAGCGCCCTATACCCATGCAACAAGACACCATCCCCGGGGAATCACGGCCGAACGCCGGCACTCACTTCACTGTCACCGCGGCGGGCGTCCTGGCAGAGATGCCGCCCAGCCCTGGCGCGGTCCGGCGGGGCAGCTGGCGGCTGGTCCTGCTGCTGACCGCAGTTGGTGCCCTCACCGGCGCCGCGCTGCTCAGCCTCGCCATCGGCGCCAAGTCCATTCCGCTGGAGTCGGTGCTGCAGGCCTTCTTTGCCTACGCGGATACCGCGGACCACGCCATCATCCTGGAGAACCGCCTGCCGCGGACCTTGCTGGGCATCATTGCCGGGATATGGCCCTGGGAGCGGCCGGCGCACTGATCCAGGCCATCACACGCAACCCGCTCGCGGACCCGGGCGTGCTGGGCGTTAACGCCGGGGCGACCTTTGCCATTGTGATAGCCGTGGGCGTCTTTGGCGTCTCTACACTGAGCGGATACGTGTGGTTCGCGCTGGGGGGCGCCGTGCTGGCAGCCGCGGTTGTGTACTTCATAGGCAGCGCCGGCCGGAACATCGTGAACCCTGTGCGGATCACCCTCGCGGGCGTGGCACTGGGGGCTGTGCTGACGGGTATTTCCTCCGGGCTGACGCTCACTAACCCACGGGCCTTCGACCAGCTGCGGTCCTGGAGCATCGGCTCGCTGGACAGCCGGTCCATGGACAGTCCTGGTGGCGGCGCCGTTCATCGGGGCGGGCCTGCTGATAGCCGTGGTCACCACCCGTGGCCTGAATGCGGTGTCGCTGGGCGACGAACTGGCCACCGCACTGGGTGCCAACTCGAACCGGACGCGCATCCTGGGGCTCGTCGCCATCACCTTGCTCAGCGGTGCAGCCACCGCCGCGGCCGGTCCTATCGGCTTCATTGGCCTGATGATTCCGCATGTGGCCCGCTGGCTGATCGGGCCGGACCAGCGCTGGATCATGGCGTACACCCTGGTCCTTTCACCACTGCTGCTGCTGGTGTCTGATGTCCTGGGCCGGGTGGTGGTACCCGGCGAGCTCCAGGTGGGCATCGTGACATCCTTCATCGGCGCACCGGTGCTGGTGGCCCTCGCCCGGCGCCGGAAGGCCAGTGCATTGTGAGCGTCGATTTCGGCAAAGCCGCCTGGCAGATCCGCACCCCCGGCGGGGGAATCAGCCTCCGCGTCAGCCGCAGGACAGTTGCCGTGGGCATCCCGGTGGTGCTCCTCACCATGGCGGTATCTGTCATGGCCCTCGCCAGCGGCGCACTGGAGATCAGCGTTGAGCAGGTCCTGCGCGCCTTCACGGGGTCCGCGGAAAGCATGGCCCAGACCGTCGTGATGGAATGGCGGCTGCCGCGTGTCCTGATGGCGGTGCTGTTCGGCGCGGCCCTGGGCGTGAGCGGCGGAATTTTCCAGTCGCTGACCCGCAACCCACTGGGCAGCCCGGACATCATCGGCTTCAACACCGGAGCCTACACCGGCGCGCTGCTGGTCATCCTGACCATGGGCGGCAGCGCCATTCAAATCGCCGGCGGCGCACTGATCGGCGGGCTGTTGACTGCCCTGGCCGTCTACCTGCTGGCCTACCGCCACGGCATCCAGGGGTTCCGGCTGATCATCGTGGGCATCGGCGTCAGCGCCGTGCTGGCCTCGGTCAATCACTGGATCGTCCTGCAGGCTGAGCTTGAGGTGGCCATGAGCGCCGCCGTCTGGGGCGCGGGGTCCCTCAACGGCATCAGCTGGGAGCAGGCCTGGCCCGCGGCAGCCGTCATCGCCGTCGCACTCCTCGCCGCGGTCTTCGTGGTGCCCTCCATGCGCACACTGGAACTGGGCGACGACGCTGCCAAGGCGCTGGGAGTTCGCGCCGAACCGGTGCGGATCGCCCTGGTGGTGCTCGGCGTCGGACTTACCGCCGCCGTGACCGCAGCCGCCGGTCCCATTGCCTTCGTTTCGCTGGCCGCCCCGCAGCTGGCCCGCCGGATGACCGGCAGCGCCGGTATCGCCCTGCTGCCCTCCGCCCTCGTCGGGGCGCTGCTCCTGGCTGCCAGCGACTTCGCGGCACAACGCCTGTTTTCGCCCATTCAACTGCCCGTGGGCGTCGTCACCGTCTCCATCGGCGGTATTTATCTCATCTGGCTGCTGGCCAGGGAAGCGAGGAAGTCGTGAGCATCTCCACCAAGGCTCCCGCGCGACTGCAGGCCCGCGGGCTCAGTGCAGGGTATGACCGGAAAATCGTCAGCAGGGAACTTTCCCTCACCATCCCCGACGGCCGCTTCACCGTCATCGTGGGACCGAATGCCTGCGGCAAGTCGACGCTGCTGAAAACCCTGGCCCGCCTGATCAAGCCGCACGCCGGCGAGGTGGTCCTCGACGGCCGCTCCATCTCCGCCATCCCCGCCAAGGAACTGGCCCGCACGTTGGGCCTGCTGCCGCAGTCGTCCATTTCCCCCGACGGCATCACCGTAGCCGAGCTGGTGGCCCGCGGCCGCTTTCCGCACCAGAAGCTGCTGCGCCAGTGGAGCAAGGAGGATGAGGCGGCCGTAACGGAAGCCATGGCCATGACCGGCGTGACCGCACTGTCCGCCACGCTGGTGGACGAGTTGTCCGGCGGGCAGCGGCAGCGCGTCTGGGTTGCCATGGTGCTGGCCCAGGAAACCCCGCTGCTCCTGCTGGATGAACCCACAACGTTCTTGGACATCGCCCACCAGATCGAGCTGCTGGAACTCTTCCGCGAACTGAACCGCACGCGTGGCTATACCCTGGTGGCGGTACTCCACGACCTCAACCACGCCAGCCGTTACGCGGACAACATCGTGGCCATGAAGGACGGGCGGGTGGTGGCCGAGGGCGCGCCGGCCGACGTCATTACCGAGGAACTGGTGGAAGAAGTCTTCGGGCTGCCCTGCCGAGTCATCGAAGACCCCGTCTCGCTCACCCCGCTGGTCATCCCGCTGGGCCGGCCGGCACATGCCGCAATGGCCGGGTAGGTTTCGCTCCCCAACCGCTCCCTCACCTCGCAAGCTCGGCCAGGGAACCCTGCGGTCGTGGGCCCGGCTCAACCACCGGAAGTTATGACGGCGGGCGGCCACCTTCCTGAAAAGGTGACCGCCCGCCGTAAACGGGGCCTCCGCCGCCGAGGGTTCCCTGGCTGAGCGAAGCGAGGGAGGCGGTGGGGACCTACTTACCCTCGATGGCTGCCTTGGCTGCCGGGTCCGAGTCGTTGAGGAACTTCTCGATGCGTTCCGGTTCCTCGGCTTCGCCGATGGCCGCGGACGCGCGGCCCAGCGAGTAGAGCGCCCGCAGGAAGCCGCGGTTGGGTCCGTGCTCCCACGGGATGGGGCCCACGCCGCGCCAGCCGTTGCGGCGCAGCGAGTCCAGCCCGCGGTGGTAGCCAACGCGCGAGTAGGCGTAGGAATCGATGGTGCGGCCCTCGGCCCACGCCTCCTCCGCCAGGACAGCCCACAACAGCGACGATGTGGGGTGCTTTTCCACCAGGTCCAGGGCTTCGGCGCCGGCGTCCAGCTGCGCGTAGACGTCGGTCTCGGCAGGCAGGAGCGTTGGCTCCGGGCCCATGAGGTTCCTGCGGAACTCGTCCGACATGGCTAGAACGTCTTGCCGACGGAGCCGAGCTGGCGGGCGGCCTCGACGATGCGGGCAGCCATGCCGGCCTCGGCTGAAGCGCCCCAGACGCGGGGATCGTAGGTCTTCTTGTTGCCCATTTCGCCGTCGATCTTCAGCACGCCGTCGTAGTTGGCGAGCATGTGGCCGGCCACCGGGCGGGTGAAGGCGTACTGGGTGTCGGTGTCGATGTTCATCTTGATGACACCGTAGGAAACGGCGTCAGCGATTTCCTGGTCGGACGAGCCGGAGCCGCCGTGGAACACGAGGTCGAACGGGTTCTCCTTGCCGATCTTGGCGCCAACTTCGGCCTGGATCTGCTTGAGCAGCTCCGGGCGCAGCTTCACGCCGCCGGGCTTGTACACGCCGTGGACGTTGCCGAAGGTCAGCGCCGTCATGTAGCGGCCGTTTTCGCCGGCACCGAGGGCCTCAATGGTGGCCAGGGCGTCTTCGGTGGTGGTGTAGAGCTTCTCGTTGATCTCGTTCTCAACGCCGTCTTCCTCGCCACCGACAGTGCCGATTTCGACCTCGAGGATCATCTTGGCCGCGGCGGAACGCTCCAGCAAGTCACGGGCGATGCGCAGGTTGTCTTCAAGGGCCTCGTGCGAGCCGTCCCACATGTGCGAGTTGAAGATCGGGTTGCGGCCGGCCTTGACCTCCGCCTCGGAAGCTGCCAGCAGCGGCAGGACAAAGCCGTCCAGCTTGTCCTTGGGGCAGTGGTCAGTGTGAAGGGCGATGTTGACGTTGTAGTTCTTGGCCACTTCGCGGGCAAAGGCGGCGAAGCCGAGCGAACCGGCCACCATGTCCTTCACCGATGCGCCGGACCAGTACGCTGCGCCACCGGTGGAAACCTGGATGATGCCATCGGACTCAGCCTCAGCGAAACCGCGGATGGCTGCGTTCAGGGTCTGCGACGATGTCACGTTGACCGCCGGGAACGCAAAGCCTCCGGCCTTGGCACGGTCGATCATCTCGGAGTAGATCTCTGGGGTTGCAATGGGCATGGTGACTCCTATGCTGAGTTTTCGTCTATGGGTTGTGACCCTGGAGAGTAGACCTCTTACGGCTAGCCACCATCCTAGCCATTTCTGTGCAGGGGCAGTGTTTCGGGTCACGCGGGCCGGTAACACTAACGCTCACACGCCGCACCGAGATGGCATTTCACGGCAGTGCCGCGCGGCCGGACTGCCGTGATCTGTCATTTCGGCGTGGTCACCGGCGCCAGCCGCGGCTTTCCAGTGCGGCCCGGACTTTACGCACGACGGCGGGACGCTCCCCTGCGAGGTCGTCTTTGGATATGCGCACCTCAAGCCAGCCGAGCTCGCGTGTCAGGGCTTCCCGCCGGATGTCCCGCCGGTACTGCTCGGCGTCACCGTGGCCCGCGCCGTCGTACTGGATGGAGATCCGCCACTCGAGGTAGGCCGCGTCAGGCCACAACACCGGGGAGCCCTGCACTCCCCGCAGGACGTGGTTCAGTTCCGGCTCGGGCAGGCCCGCATGGACCAAAGCCAGGCGCATCTCGGTTTCGGGCCTCGAGTCGGCACCGACGCGGATCAGCTCCAACGCCGCCCTGGCCAACCTGGCTCCCCTGATTCCGGGATGCTCCGCGACCATGGCATTCAAGTCCTCCTCCGTGCACAGCGGGTCACGTGGCATTGGGAACTCCTCGCCGTGGGAGCAGACCAGCGAATCCCCCGCGATGACAAGTTCGTCCACGCCGGCCATTGATGCCAAATCCAGCCAGGTCCGGGCAGGCGAGGTGAGCCGGACGCCGTCGTACTCCACGAGCTCCCCGGGAAGGAAGGTCAACAGGTGCCCCACCACGTTGGCCCTGCGCGGCATGCTGAACCCCGGGCGGCGGGATAGGTGGACCCGCCAGTCAAACTCAAGCGTCCACCCAAGGGCAGCACGCCAAACCCGGGCGGCCGAGACATGGGTCAGGGCGGACGAGCCGTCCAGTTCCGTGTAGGCCCGCAACGCCGCAGCACCGTTGGCCCCTGAATCCAGGTGGACGCGGATGCCGCGGGAAACGGTGGCCAGGTCCTTGGCGGCCGTGCGTGTCCTGGTGACGCCGGCTTTGTCGGACATACGAAGCGAGAACGAACCAGCGGTCAGGTGTTCGGGAAGCGGGGCCCTGTGCATCCCCAAATTCTTGCCGATCCGGCCGGGCCGTGGAGGGTTATCCACAGGCTGGCGTACCGCCGCGCACCGAGGTGGCAGTTCAGAGCAGTGTCGGAGCCCGGGACTGCCGCGAAGTGCCATCTCGCGCAGGCGTTTAGCCGTACAGCCAGCAGTTGCTCACGGCGGACCGGCCCGCGAAGCGGCGCTCCAGGAAGATGAACGCCTGCGGGATGGCGGCCGCGTAGCCGCCAATGTGGGTGGCCTCGGCCGTGACATCGAAATACACCGACGATCCGGCGGCGCACCAGCGCCTGGCCAGCTGCCTGCCTTGGTCGTAGGGGATGACGTCATCGAGGACGCTGTGCGAGAGCAGTACGGGGACCTGCGGCGCCCGGCCGTTGCCGATCTTCTGTGCGGCAATGACGGTTTTCAGCTCGGGGAGCTCCAGCAGCGAGCTCAGCTTGTGCCCCGAAACCGTGAGCTGCGCAGTGTTCAGGAAGCCGCTTGAGGCGATCGACTGCAAGGTGCATTCGTTGTCTGTCGCCGCCAGCTTCGCCCGCCCGGCGGCGTTGAGGTGGGGGCTCAGGTCCAGTCCGCCGGCGGCGCCCATGCCCGTTACCGCGTAGAGCAGGAACCCGGTGTACAGGCCGCCGTCGAGGTTTCGTCCGACGGCGGGAAGGTCAGCGGGGACCGCCCCCGCGTACGCGCCCTTAAGGTTCAGCTCCGGAGCGTATTGGGGTGCAAGCTCGACGGCGGCCGCCGAGGCGCCGCCGCCCTGCGAGTAGCCGGCCAGCGCCACCGGGCCGCCGGGACGATCTGCGGGTTCCCCAACCGCTGGGCGGCACGGGCGGCGTCGAGGACGGCGTGCGCCTGCGATTCGCGCGCCATGTAGGTGTGGCTGCCGGCCGTGCCGAGACCCTCATAGTCGGTCACCGCTACGGAGTAGCCCCGCGCCAGCAGCCCGGCGATGAAGATCCCCTCGTATTCCTCGCCGGTGGCCATGGCCCGGGACGGTGCGCATTGGTCCCCCTGCCCCTGGGTTCCGGCGGCGTAGCTGACCAGCGGACGCGGGCCGGACCCGGTCCAGGCCGCGTACGGCACCAGCACTGTGCCGGTCACGGCGACAGACACCCCGGAACTGTTCACGGAGCGGTACATGATGCGCTGCACGGAGGCCTGGGCCCGGATGGTCTTGAGCGGATCGACATAGAAGACAGACGGCTCCGTCCGGACGAGGTCGCCGTTGTTGGCCGGAAGCGAGGCGGGGGTGATGTAGAAGTCGAGCGGGTTGGCGGTCGTCGCCGGTGCTGTGGCTGGGGCAGGAGCGGCTTTGGCTGCTGCGCCACTACCGAAGGTGAGAACCGCGGCCAACACAAGGGCCGAACAGACGCGTACAGAAGGATGCTTCATTGAACCTCCAGTCAGTGCCACACTCGCCAGTGAGTGTGATCCAGCCACATGCTACTGGCGGGTAACTTGTGGGCCTAGGGATTCGCGAAGATTACCGATAGTTTCGTCTCGGATTCAACGCCGGGGCCAGCCGCGCCTGCACCGAGATGGCATTTCACGGCAAAGCCGGAGCCCGGGACTGCCGTGAAATGCCATCTCGGCGGTGGCAGAAGTGGCGCGGGTCAGACGGGCTGGCTGAAAACGTGCCGGCGGATCCAGGCGTGCATGGCGATCGCGGCGGCGGAGGCGGCGTTGATGGAGCGGGTGGAGCCGAACTGCTCGATGGACAGGGTGGCCAGGGCCGCCTCGTGGACCTCCGGCGTCAGCCCGGGCCCTTCCTGGCCGAACACCAGGACGCAGTCCTTGGGCAGCTCATACGTCTCCAGGGGCACGGAGTCGGGGAAGATGTCGATCCCGATGATCGCGAGCCCCTCCCCCTGCGCCCACACCACAAAGTCCTCCACGGTGGGGTGGTGGCGGACGTGCTGGTAACGGTCGGTGACCATCGCCCCGCGCCTGTTCCACCGGCGTCGTCCGATGATGTGGACTTCCTTGGCGAGGAACGCGTTGGCGGTGCGCACCACGGTGCCGATGTTGAGGTCGTGCTGCCAGTTTTCGATGGCGATGTGGAAGTTGTGCCGCTTCGAATCGAGGTCCGCCACGATCGCGTCATGCTTCCAGTACCGGTACTGGTCCACCACGTTGCGGCGGTCCCCGTCTGCGAGCAGGTCCGGATCCCAGTGGTCACCTTCCGGCCACGAACCCTCCCAGGGCCCGACGCCGACCTCCGCCTTGGGCTCCGGCGCCTCCTGGGGCGCTGGCTCCTCCGCTGGAATCGGAAGAGGTTCGGCTGGGGTTCCGGGCATTTGTTTCACCCCTCAACACTAGACTGGACCCCTGGAGCATTCATCACCGGCGGAGGTAGACGTGGCAGAAGCAGACCAGGTACAGGGTTCACCGGCGGTTTACCGCAGCGGCCAGGAGATCGAATGCTGGCTGACAGACATGGACGGCGTACTCGTCCACGAAAACCATGCCGTCCCAGGGGCCGCCGAACTGATCCAGCGCTGGGTGGACACGTCCAAGCGGTTCCTGGTGCTGACGAACAACTCGATCTTCACGCCCCGCGACCTGGCCGCCCGGCTCCGGGCCTCCGGACTGGAGATCCCCGAGGAAAACATCTGGACGTCCGCGCTTGCCACCGCCACCTTCCTGAAGGACCAGGTGCGGGGTTCCGGCTCCGGGAACCGCGCCTACACCATCGGCGAGGCAGGGCTGACGACGGCGCTGCACGAGGCAGGCTTCATCCTCACCGACCAGGACCCGGACTATGTAGTGCTCGGCGAAACCCGTACGTACTCCTTTGAGGCCATCACCATGGCCATCCGACTGATCCTGGCCGGGGCCCGCTTCATTGCCACCAACCCGGACGCCACCGGCCCATCCAAGGACGGCCCAATGCCCGCGACGGGCGCCATCGCCGCGCTCATCACGAAGGCCACCGGCCGGGAACCGTACATTGTGGGCAAGCCGAATCCCATGATGTTCCGGTCCGCCATGAACCAGATCGATGCGCACTCGGAGACCACGGCAATGATCGGGGACCGGATGGACACCGACATCATCGCCGGCATGGAGGCAGGCCTGCACACGGTCCTGGTCCTCAGCGGCATTACGCAGCGCGAAGACATTGCCGCCTACCCGTTCCGGCCCAACCAGGTGCTGAACTCCGTGGCCGATCTGAAGAACCAGATCTAAAAAACCGTCACCTTCGAGCCGCCGCGGGGCAGCGGAAAAAAGTCGTCCATCAACCGCTCCACGATGGGCCGGTAGATGAGCGGATTCCAGCCCGGGCTCGCGTGCGCCGGCAGGGCCCCGTCCGTCTGCAGGTCCATGGAGACCATATGGGGTCCGAACGCTGCCGACCACGCGTCCTTGGCCGTCTGGTACCGGACCGTGCGGTCTTTCGGGTTGCCGATGTACGCCATCCGCGTGGCGCCGAGCTTGTCCACAAACCGGTTTCCGTCGAAGTGGTAGATGTACGCCGACTCGGACTGGATGAGCACACTGGACGGGGCGATCGGGGACAGCTGCTCCATGGTCTGGTCCAGAATCTGCCGCCAGGTCCGCTCGTCCTTGTGGATGACGCGCTCCCCCAGTTCGTAGCTGCCGCGGACCACGGACGGGACCCGGAAGCCGCTCTCATACAGGAACACCACGCCGTCGAACCAGCTCTCGTCCAGCACGTCGCTCCGGCTGTAGGGGCTGGAGTCCAGCAGGATAAAGTCAACCTCCACGCCGTGGAATTCCCGGAGCCGCGCCGCCACCTGGGTGGCCACCATGCCGCCGAAACTGTGGCCGTAGAAGAAAAGCTTGGTCAGCTTTTTCGCCCGGACGTGTTCGATGACGGCGATTACCACCTCGTCGATGTCCAGCCCTAGGTTGGAATAGCCGACGGCGGCCAGCTGGCCGCGCTTGTTCAACGCACCACGCATCGCGTTCAGGATCCAGAGCGCCTCTTCCCAACTGGTCTTGTAGCCGGGTAAGAGGAACCAGCTGGCGTTCGGGTAGTAGGCGTCGGCGAAGTCGTCCGCGACCTGCAGTATGCGGTTGACCTGCCGCTCCGCCTGGACCCGGCGGGTGACCAGCATGTCCGCTGCCAGCAGGGCCGAGGCGCCCGTGCCGGCCAGGAACCCGCGGCGCGAAAACCGCTTGAGCGCGGCGGCATTGGCCAGCAGCCGGGCTTGATGAGCTCCTGGCTGTTCCTGCGGATCTGCTTCCCCCCTGTACGGCACACCTCTACCGTAGCCACAGCTGAAGCCGCCGCTGCAACCCCGGCCTCGGGTAACCCCTGGTGTGAACCCGCTAGGAGAGGCCCAGCTCGTCCTTGCCGAAGGCGAACAGGTACGGCACACCGGTCTCGGCTTCGATCTTTTCCTTGGCACCGGTGTCCCGGTCCACGATGACGGCCACGGCAACGACGTTGCCGCCGGCCTTCCGGACACCCTCAACAGCGGTGAGCGCCGAGCCGCCGGTGGTGGACGTATCCTCCAGCACCAGGACCTTGCGGCCATCAACCGACGGGCCCTCAACCTGGCGGCCCATGCCGTAGGACTTCTGGGCTTTGCGGACCACAAACGCGTCCACGGTGCGGCCGGCGTCCACGGCGGAGTGCATCACAGCGGTGCCCACGGGGTCAGCACCCATGGTCAGGCCACCGGCGCACTCAAAGTCGATCCCGGCGTCGTCCGTCAGTGCCAGCATGACCTGGCCCACCAGCTTGGAGGCCTCGTGGTGCAGCGTGATGCGGCGCAGGTCGATGTAGTAGTCAGCCTCGGCGCCGCTGGAGAGGATCACCTTGCCGCGGACCACGGCAAGTTCCTTGATCAGTTCCAGCAGGCGGGCACGGGCAGCAGTGTTGGAAGCAGCATCAGGGGTGGCAGTCATGGTCTCCAGTTTACTGGAGGCCTCGACGCGGAAAGGGCCCTGTGACGCAGAAATGGAATGGCGCTACGCGTATCCGCGTAGCGCCATTCCATCTGCGAGTCGTCAGCCTAAAACCGCAGCGATAACCCTAGAGCCGCGTGTCGAAAGAATCGCAGAAGACGTTCTCGTTGAACGTCCCCTGGAACTCAGACTTGCCCATGATCTTCTCGATCGTGGCCCGGATGGCCTCCACAGTTCCCGCATGGGCGTGGATGGCGGTCTTGACCATCGGCACGTCGATGAGGTGGTTGGGCTGGTTCAGCGAGACGAACACCGTGGGAACCTCGGTGACGTACCACGGGATTTCCGCGGCCATCGGGGTGGACCACTTGATCCGGATGGCCGCCTCCTGGGCAAAGCCCTTGACGTTCGCGAAGACAAACGCGGCGTCGTACTTGTCCGCGTAGTCGCCGGTGGCTTCCTCGGAGATGATGGACATGAAGTTGATGCCCGTCTCCCCGGCAGCTTCGCGCTGGGCGGCGGTTTTGAACAGGTGCACCTCGAAGCCGGCTTTTTCCAGTTCGTCCTTGACCGTGTCCAGGTACGCCAGCGGGTCCGCCCGGGTGAAGTCCGAGCCGCCGGAGATGCCGTACAGGCGGATCCGCTTGTGCGTTTCCGGCCGGATGGGCAGGTTGTGCGCGGTGTCCTTGACCAGGGTGACGGTCTTGTCCGCGATCTCCGCCGCGATGGCCCGGTGCGCCTCGCTGCCGATCACAGCGAGTGCTTCCACGGGCGGAACCAGTTCGTTGCGGTCCTTGAGGTGCAGCCCCAGCGAGGCCTTGAGGGCCAGGATGCGGCGCAGGGCGTCATGCAGGCGCTGCTCCGTGATGACGCCGGATTTGTAGCCGTCCAGCATGTACTGGAAGTCTTCGTCGGCGTTGCGGAAGAACAAGAACATGTCGCACCCGGCGGCAATGGTCGCAGGAACCAGGTCCTTGCGCTTCATGGCCTGGGTGAGCCCGATCATCTGCGAGGCGTCCGTGAGGATGAGCCCGTTGAATCCGAGTTCGCCGCGCAGCAGGTCCTGGAGCAGCTCCGGGGCCAGGGTGGCGGGCAGGATGTCCTTGTCCGCCAGCCCCGGGCGGAAGTGCCGGGAAAGCTCCGGCGCACCGATGTGCCCGATCATGATGGACTGCACGCCGTGCCCGATCATTTCGCGGTACACGCGGCCATACGTCTTGTTCCACTCGTCGTAGCCGAGAGTGTTGTAGGACGTGACCACGTGCTGGTCGCGCTCGTCCATGCCGTCGCCCGGGAAGTGCTTCATGGCGCAGGCAGTGGGAGATTCACTGATGCCGTCGAAGTACTCCTTGGCCCGCTCCACCACGATCTCCGGCGTGTTGCCGAAGGCCCGGGTGGAAATGACCGTGTTCCGCCAGTTGTAGTGGATGTCCACAATCGGCGCGAACGCCCAGTTGCAGCCCAGGGCTGCGGTTTCAACGCCGGCAACCTGCCCCATCCGGCGTGCGATGGACTTGTCCGGGTGCGACCCTGCCTGGAGGTGCGTGGACACAAACGTGCCGTCGTCGCAGCTTCCGGCGCCACCCATTTCCGGGTTGGACGCCACCAGCAGCGGCACCTTGGACTTCGACTGCGCATGCCGGATGTGTTCCTGCACGGCAGCGGAGGGGCCCGGGCGGTACCGCATGCCGCCCACATGAAAGTTCTCCAGCACACCGTCGAGGTACTCCGGGGAGTAGTCGTTGTTGTGGTTGATGAACAGCTGGCCGATCTTTTCCTCGAGCGTCATCGATTCCAGGGTGGTGTTCACCCAGGTGAGCGCTGCGTCATCGAGGTTGAACGGCGCGGCCTGGAGGTCGACGTCGAACTGGCGCCCTGGGGTGCCTGTGGCACCATGGGCGGGGCTTCCGACGGCGGCAGTCACCGCAGCTGCGATGCCCGCCAGCGCGTCGGCCACCACCTGGTCCACCGGACCGGCGATGTCCACCACGATGCCTGCCTCATCGGCTTCGAGCGCTTCGAGGGTGGCCAGCTGGGATTCCAGCAGCGCTGCCGGCATAAAGTGCCCGGAGCGGCCTTCCAGCCGCGACCCCAGGACTTCCTTGCTGCCGTGTAGGTGAAGGAACACCGTATCCGGCGCCTTGGCACGGATGGCGTCTCGGTAACTGCGGCGAAGAGCCGAGCAGGCCAGAACCAGGCCGCCTGTGGCAGCTGCCAGTTCATTGCCCACCGTGGCGAGCCACGGCCAGCGGTCCTCATCGGTCAGCGGGGTGCCAGCCGCCATCTTGGCGACGTTTTCCACGGGGTGGAGGGAATCGCCGTCGAGGAACTGAACGCCCAGCTCGCGGGCCACCAGGTCACCGATGGTGGTCTTGCCGCAGCCGGAGACGCCCATAACGATGACGCGGGGACCCGTAGCTCCTCCTGCTGGGGCGGGCGATGTCGCGGCGGTCACCAGTCGTGCACCGTTCCGTCTACCAGGCGGTTGTACGGCAGGTAAGCCTGCTGGTACGGGTACGCGGCCGCGGCTTCCTCATTGAATTCAACGCCGATACCGGGCTTGTCGCCCGGGTGCAGGTAGCCGTCCTTGAAGGTCATGGACTGCTGGAAGACCTCGTTGGTCTTGTCGGAGTGCTGCATGTACTCCTGGATGCCGTAGTTGTGGATGGCCAGGCCCACGTGCAGCTGGGCGGCGAAGCCCACCGGAGAAATGTCCGTGGGGCCGTGGAAGCCGGACTTGATCTGGTACTGGGCAGCGAAGTCCATAACCTTCTTCAGCGGGGAGATGCCGCCGAAGTGGGTGGAGGCTGCGCGGACGTAGTCGATCAGCTGTTCCTTGATGAGGGTCTGGTAGTCCCACACGGTGTTGAAGATTTCACCGATGGCCAGCGGGGTGGTGGTGTGCTGGCGCACCAGGCGCAGGCCCTCCTGGTTTTCGGCCGGGGTGCAGTCCTCAAGCCAGAAGAGGTCGTACGGTTCCAGGGCTTTGCCGAGCTTGGCGGCCTGGATGGGGGTCATGCGGTGGTGGCCGTCGTGCAGCAGCGGGATTTCCGGGCCGAACTCGTTGCGCACGGCTTCAAAGACGGTGGGCAGGTGGCGCAGGTAGGCGCGGGTGTCCCAGTCCTCTTCCTGCGGGAACGCGCCGCGGCCGGCGGGCTCGTAGTCGTAGCGTTCGCCCGAGGCCTGGGCCTGCGCGGCCACACCGTAGACGGCCTTGATGCCGGGAACAGCGGTCTGGATGCGGATGGACTTGTAACCCAGTTCCAGGTGCTCACGGACTGAATCGAACAGCGACTCAAGGTCAGCACCGGAAGCGTGGCCGTAAGCGCGCAGGCCGTTGCGTGAAGCGCCGCCCAGGAGCTGGTAGACCGGCATGTTCGCCATCTTGCCCTTGATGTCCCACAGGGCCATGTCCACGGCGGCGATTGCGGCCATGGTGACCGGCCCGCGGCGCCAGTACGAGCTGCGGTACAGGAACTGCCAGGTGTCCTCGATCTTGTGCGGATCCTTGCCGATCAGCAGCTGGGCCACGTGCTCTTTGAGGTAGGCGGCAACAGCCAGTTCGCGGCCGTTCAGCGTGGCGTCACCGATGCCGGTGACCCCGTCGTCCGTAGTGATGCGCAGGGTCACGAAGTTACGTGACGGGCTTGTCACGAAGACTTCAGCGGCAATGATTTTCACGGCAGATCCTTTCGGGGACTTCTGGTCAGTTTGTGGTGCTGGGAGTTTAGTGGCCGGCAGTTTTGCCGGCGCCAACCGGGGTGCCAGCATCAGCGGTGGTGCTGGCGTCGGCGGCTTCGCCGGCGCCCACAGTTTTGGTCCGGCGTTCCTGGATCTCTTTGAGGATCTCCGCGTGCTTGGCGTCGGTCAGCGTGTACTTGGACATTACTAATACGGCAAGGATAGTCAGCACGGCAGGGATCGCGCCCGCCGCAATCTGAATGCCGAACAGGGCGTCAGCGGTCTGCGCCGCTCCGGACTTGTAGCCGCCCAGTGCCAGGGCGTATGCCGCCAGGGCACCGCCCACAGCCTGGCCGGACTTGCGGGTGAAGGAGAACAGGGCATAGGTGATGCCCTCGGTGCGGACGCCGGTCCGCCATTCGCCGTACTCCACCGTGTCGGCTTCCAGGGCCCACACCACGATGTTGACGGCCAGGACACCCACGAGGCTGACCACGAGGCCGGTAAAGCCCATCCAGACCTGGCCAGCCGGGGCGAAGAAGATGATCGCACCGCCGAGGACAGTGACCAGCGAAGAGTAGATGTAGACGCTCTTCTTGCCGACGTTACGGACAAGTTTGGGCATAAAGGCGGCCAGGAAGAAGGTGAGCGCCAGCTGGATGATGGACAGTACGGGGTACAGGTCCAGGCGGCCCAGGACGTCGCGCAGGTAGTACAGCTGCACGGAGGTCAGGGCGAGGTAGCCGGAGAGGAAGAAGAAGGAGCTCAGGCACAGCATCAGGAGGGGCTTATTGCCTTTGAGGGTGTCCACGCTTTGCTTGAACGTCACCTTGGGGACGGCGCGGTGTACGCGTTCCTTGGCGGTCAATGCGGTGAAGAAGTACAGGGCCGCCCCGATGACCACAAACACGAGGGTGATGGTGGTGAACATCGACTGGAGATCGGCACCGGGCTTGATCAGCGGCGCAACGAAGATGCCCAGCGAAGAGCCCACCAGCAGGGCGCCCACCATGCGGGCCGAACCCAGCTTGGCGCGCTCTCCCGGATCCTGCGTCATGGCGCCGGCCAGCGAGCCGTACGGAATGTTCACGAGGCTGTAGGCAAGGCCGAGGGCCGCATAGGTGACGTAGGCATACAGCAGTGTGCCGGATTCGCCCAGCTGCGGAACGGAGAAGGTTGCCACGCTCAGGAGGAGCAGCGGGATGGAGCCGAACATGATGAAAGGACGGAACTTGCCGAAGCGCTTGCTGTAGGTTCGGTCAACGATCCGGCCGGCGAAGACGTCAGCGAAAGCGTCAAAGAGCCTGACTACCAGCAGCAGGGTCCCGGCAGCCGCTGCAGAGATGCCGGCAACGTCCGTGTAGTACACCAGCAGGAACATGGTGGCGGTGGTGAATGCGAGGTTGTTGGCTGCATCGCCGGCGCCATAGCCGATGATGCTGAGCTTGTTTAGCTTTTTCATGAATTGGGCTCCTTTACCCTTGCCGCCGTGTTGGCCAGCGAAAATTATTGAAATGCTATGAAGCGGTGAATCTTTGGCGATGCTGGAGCCCGGCAGAATCCGCATCTGGCGGGCGTATCGCAGTGTGTTTCTCTCTGCCTGTAATCCTAGTCACTTGGCAATAAAATGGCAAGCGGTTGCCATGAATTTCTGTTGAAACTTCATGAAACTGCAGGTCATCGAAACAGCACTGCCCGGTCCAGGCGTCTGGATCGGGCAGTGCTGTTCTTTATGAAGCAGAAGGGCTGCTGGAGCGTGATTCTTAGGCGTCCGCCGGGAATGTGCCGAGCAGGCCGGAAACGAGTTCCACGACGGCGTCGTCCGCTGCGACGGCAGGGTCCACCAGCGCCAGGACCGCCCGCACGCGCTCTGCGCCTTCCAGCTGGTTGGCCGCGGCCACTTCAGTTGCCAGCGGATCGTGGAACGTCCCGGCCGCTGCGCTGAAGTCAATCCAGGCCGCGATCATCAGTGCCGCGGCGGCACCGGATCTGCCCTGGGCCCGTTCGGCCAGGAGGACGGGCACGGCCCGCATGCGCAGCTTGGTGCTCCCGTCCATGGCAATCTGGGCCAGGTGGTGGGCAATGCGTGCATTGCTGAAGCGGGCCAGCAGGGCAGCGCGGTACGCCGGGATCTGCAGGTCCGCGCCACCGGCTGCGGCACCGGTCAGGTTCGCCTCGGCTTCGTCCCAGAAGCTTTCGACGGCGGTCAGGCACTGCGGGTCCGCGAGGGCCTGCGCCACCGTGGTGTGTCCGCGGAGCTGGCCGGCGTAGGCCAGCAGGGAATGGGCGCCGTTCAGGAGCCACAGCTTGCGGTTCTCGTAGGGCTCGATGTGGTCAACGAAGACCGCGCCGGCGTCCTCCCAGCGTGGACGGCCTGCGGGGAAGTCGCCGCTGAGCACCCAGTTGGTGAAGGGCTCAGCCACGACGGGCGAGTTGTCGCGGTAGCCGCAGGCGGCCTCGACGGCGGCGATGTCCGCTTCCGTGGTGCGCGGGGTGATGCGGTCCACGGATGTGCTGACAAAGCTGACGTTTTCCTCGACCCAGGCGGCGAGTTCCGCGTCCCAGGCCTGCGCCAGACCCGCCACGGCGTTGCGCGCTACCGTGCCGTTGTTGGCGAGGTTGTCGCAGCAGACAACGGCTAGCGGCCCGGCTCCGGCCGCCCGGCGCGCGGCGAGGGCGAAGACAAGCCGGCCCAGCGGCGTCGACGGGTTTCCGCTGCCGGAAGCCAACAGCGCAAGGTCGCCGGCGACGTCGGACGCCGTAGTGTCCAGCTGTCCGTCGGCACCGAGCCGGTACGCCGCTTCGGTGACTGTCAGGGTGACCATCGCGGTGGCCGGTGCCGAAACGAGCTCTGCGAGCCGCTGCACGTCCGCGCCGTCCACCGCTTCCACGATGCTGCCGACGACGGCGAACGAGTCGCCGATGTCAGCGCGCTCCACGAGCGTGAAGAGGCCGTCCTGCTCGGCGAGTGCCAGGGCAGCGTCCGGGCGCCGCCCGGTGAAAGCCGCAATGCCCCAGTCCGCGGCGTCGCCGGCCTGGCTGGTGTACCAGGCCTGGTGCGAGCGGTGGAACGCACCAAGTCCGAGGTGGACAATGCGCACGGGTGGCTTGGCGGCGGCGTGCGTGCTCCGGTTCAGCTGCGGCAGCGATGCGGCAGCAGCCTTGCCCATGGTGTCTGTCTCTTCGATGCTCACAGCTTGAAAACCCTTCGCGGGGAGGAATCGACGGTGTCCACGATGATTTCGTGGGCGCGGTCTTCACTGACACGGTGCTCGGCCACCAGCCGTGCCAGGAAGGAGGCTTCGATCCGGCGGGACGCATCGTGGCGGGCGGGGATGGAGCAGAAGGCCCTGGTGTCATCGATGAACCCGGAAGAACGCGAGAAGCCTGCCGTTTCGGTCACGGCGGAGCGGAACCGGAGCATGGCATCCGGGGCGTCCAGGAACCACCAGGGTGCGCCCAGGTAGACGGACGGGTAGAAGCCGGCCAGCGGTGCGAGCTCGCGGGAGAAAACGGTCTCGTCCAGGGTGAACAGCACAAGGTGGAAGTCCTTGGCCGTGCCGAAGTCCTGCAGCAGGGGCCGGATGGCCTCGGTGTAGTTGGTGGCGAACGGGATGTCGTGGCCGGTGTCCGCTCCGTAGGCCTCGAACGTTGGTGTGTGGTGGTTGCGGAAGGAGCCCGGGTGGATGGTCATGACCAGCCCGTCCTCCACCGACATGCGGCCCATCTGGTACATCATGTGGGCTTCGAAGGTGTTGCGGTCCTCGGGGGTAGCCGTGCCGGCGCGGGCGAGCTCGAAGATCCGCTCGGCCTCGGCACGGTCCAGCTTGAGCGTTGCCGGGGTGGCCACACCGTGGTCCGCCGAGACCGCGCCGTGCTCCACGAAGTAGCGGCGGCGGTTTTCCAGCGCCGTAATGTAGCCCGCGTAGCCGCTGGCGCCGTCACCGGCGGCTTCGATCAGGCGGTCAACGTTGGCGCTCCAGGTGGGGTGCGCAATGTTGAGGTAGGCATCCGGGCGGAACGTGGGCAGGACGCGGCCGTTGAAGGTGGGGTCCTCGGCGATGGCCTTGTGGCTGGCGAGGTTGTCCAGGGGATCGTCCGTGGTGGCCAGGACCTCGATGTTGAAGTCCTTGAAGAGCTGGCGGGGACGGAAGCCGGGCTCCACGAGCTTGGCGGCGATGGCGTCATAGCTGGCATCGGCGGTCATCTCGCCCAGGTCTGCGCCCAGGTTGAAGACGCTGTCGAACTGGTTGCGCAGCCAGTAGCCGGAGGCCGTGCCCTCGAATAGCGGCCAGGCATCCACGAAAGTGCGCCAGATTTCGCGTGACTCGGGCGTGGTGGGACCGCCGGCGCGCAGCTTGTCCAAGGGGGCGCCGTTGGCGTGGATCAGGCGGGTGACGTAGTGGTCCGGGCTGACGAGCAGCGCTGCCGGGTCAGGGAACGGCGTGTTGTGCTCGATGACGGCGGCGTCAACGTGACCATGCGGGGAGATAATGGGGAGGTCCTGTACGCGCGCAAGGAGGTCCCGCGCGATGCTGCGCGTTCCTGGGTCGGCGGGCAGGAGCCTGTCTGGGTTGGCAGCAATGGACTGTGACATAGATCAATAATCTGCCTGGCGCCGAGTTTTGTCAACCGGTTGCCATAAATTGCCAAATCCTGGCATCGGCCCGCCCGGGCTCACTTCGCCGGCAGGATCCTGCCGCTGGAACCGCGCAGCACCAGCTCAGTCTCCACGCTCAAAGTACCGGCCTGTTCCCCACTCCCGTGAAGAAGGTCCAGCAGGCGTGTGGCGGCTGCCTCGCCGCACTCCCCCAGCGGCGAACGCACGGTGGTGAGCGGCGGCGTCGTGAAATCGGCGCCGAAGATGTCATCAAAGCCGACGATGCTGATGTCGTCGGGCACCACCATGCCGGCGGCCTGGAGCTCCTGCATGAGCCCGATGGCCAGCAGGTCGTTGTACGTCATGATCGCGGTGGCACCGCTGGCGCGGACATCACGCGCAGTCTGCCGGCCGCCGTCGACCGTTGGTTTGCTGGACTCAAGCCGCACCGCCTCGAGCCGGGACCATTCGCAGGCTGCCTGCACGCCTTCCCAACGGCGTTCGGACATCCAGGACTGCGGCGGCCCCGCTACGTAGGCGATCCGCTGGTGTCCGTTGGCGGCCATGCTCCGGACCGCCTCGCTGATTCCCTTGTTGACGTCCGGGACCACGCACGGCACGCCGTCGACTTCGCGGTTGATAACCACCACGGGTTTGTCCTGGGCCAGGGCGCGGATGTTGTCATCGTCCATGCGCGGGCTCGCCAGAATAAGGCCGTCCACCGTGGCCATAAGCCGACGGGCGGCCGTCAGTTCGGTTTCCGAGGATTCCGCGGATTCGGCGAGCACCAGAGTATAGTCCCGGCTGGTGGCAGTGGTTTCGGCGCCGCGGATGATGTCAAAGAAGGTGGGGTTGGTGATGTCCGCGACGATGAGGCCGAACGTGTTGGTCTTGCCCGTGGGAAGGGCGCGTGCGAACGGATTGACCTGGTAGTTCAGCTCGGCAGCCGCATCCTCGATGAGCTTCTGTGTTTTGGAGCTGACCCTGCCCGGCTTGCTGAGCGCGCGGGAAACGGTGGATGCGTTGACGCCGGCCATCTTGGCGATGTCGTAGATGGTCGCGTTGGATTTGCCGTCGCGGCCGTGCTTTTTGACCGAACCCGTTGATGGGGCGGTGTCCGGCGTTTGGGGTTCAGTCACCGCCCCATCCTAACGAGGAAACTCCCTACGGGTCTCAGCTGTGGCCGTTTTGATGGTCCAAAACGGCCACAGCTGCTACTCAGCTCCGCTAGTCACTCCGGAGGCTACGCGCGCTGCGGGAACTTGCCCTCTTCGGCTATGCGCTTGTTGAGCTCGGCGAGGAACTCGTTCTCGTCGAAGTCCAGTCCAACTTCCTTGCCGGTCCAGGCGGAGAGGTGGATGGCGTTGGCCAGGCGGACTCCGTTGATGCCGTCCGAGCCCGGAGCCAGCAGCGGTGTGCCGTCCAGGATGTTGGCGGCGAAGTTCTCCAGGACGCCGGAGTGCTGGGCACCCCAGGCCGACTCGAACTCGATGACCTCCGTGGTGTAGTACTCCTCCGGGTTCAGCTGGCCCATAAAGAGCTTGCGGACATCGTCCATGTCCATGCCGTCGCTGAGTTCGCGCTCGGGCTTGTGCAGGCGGGTGACCGTGGCGGTCTTGCTTCCTTCGACGACGATCTTGCCCTGGTCGCCCAGGATTTCGAAGCGGTCGGTGCCGGTCAGGTCGTGGGTGGCAGTGACAAAAACGCCGGTGACGCCGTCTCCGTAGTCAACCACTGCGGTGACTTCATCTTCGACGGCGATGTCGCGGCGGAAGCCGAAGGAAACCTTGGAGTAGACGGACTTCGGCACGCCGCAGATCCATTGCCACAGGTCCAGCTGGTGCGGTGCCTGGTTGACCAGGACGCCGCCGCCCTCGCCGCCCCACGTTGCGCGCCATTCGCTGGAGTTGTAGTAGCCCTGGGGACGCCACCAGTTGGTGATGATCCAGTTGCTGCGGCGGATCTTGCCGATCTCGCCGTTCTCGACGATCTCTTTGAGCTTCTTGTAGAGCGGGTTGTTGCGCTGGTTGAACATGATGCCGAAGGAAAGTTCGGGCTTGGAGGCCGCGAATTCGTTCAGTTCCTTAACCTGTTTGGTGTAGACGCCGGCCGGCTTCTCCACGAGGGCGTGGATGTTGCGTTTCAGGGTCTCGATGCCCATTTCGGGGTGCAGGAAGTGCGGCACGCAGGTCACGACGGCGTCAACGTCGCCGCTTTCCAGCATGGCGATGTAGTCATCGTAGAAGGGGGCGTCCGGGTACGTGGCCGAGGCGAGTTCCCTCTTGGCCGGATCGGTGTCGCAGATGGCGCCGATCACCATGTTGGGGACCATGCCGTCCGTGATGAACTTGGCGTAGGCGCCGCCCTGCTGGCCCAGGCCGATGATGCCGAGGCGTACTTTCTTGCTCACAGTTATTTATCCTTTTCGTTGGTTGAGCGTGTGTTTCGTTGGTCGAGCGGGTCGAAACCAGAAGCGGTCCGGTTAGAAAAGCTCGGACTGTCCCAGGGCAACCAGGTTGTCGTAGGAGGTCTGCAGCGCTTCCCAGACGGTGCGGCCGTAGAGTTCGTCCTGCTCCACCAGCAGGTACTGGGCGCCTGCGGCCTGCGCGGCCGGAATGATGGAGGCGAAGTCCAGGTTGCCTTCGCCTACTTCGGCGAACTGGACAACGTTTTTGAACTCCGTCATGAATCCGGCCACGTCCCCTGAGTCCAGCATCCCGAAGGCGGATTCGGGCAGCTCGCCGATCCGGTAGTCCTTCAGGTGCACCATCGCGGTACGTCCGGCGTACTTTTCCAGGGTCCGGACCGGGTCCAGTCCGCCGCGCTGGACCCAGTGCACGTCGATTTCCATGCCCATGGCCGGGGAGTTCTCGGCAATGATGTCCAGCATGTACTTGCCGTCGAACTTTGCGAACTCGATGTGGTGGTTGTGGTAGTACAGGCTCAGGCCCTGCTCTTGCAGCCGTTCGCCATATTCGTTGGCCTTCTTGGCGAAGTCAACCACAGCGCCAATGGACGTCATTGCCTCGAACGGCAGCATACCGATCCGCAGCAGCTTCGAGTCCAGGCTCTTTGCGTCATCCACAATCTTGTCAAAGTGCTCTGCAAGCGAATCGCCGGGCCGGCCCTTGGGGGTCTCCATGGCCACGGAAAGGGCTGCGATGTCCATGCCCAGCTCGCTGCGGGACCGGTCCAGTTCAGCGACGTTTTCCGGCGTCATCGGGATCTGGGAGATCTCGACGGCGTTGTAGCCGATGCTGCTGACCTTACGGAGCGTTTCGAACGCCCCGATTTCGGTGAAGCTGTCCTTCAGCATCATTGCCTGTACGCCAATTTTGGCCACGTTATTCCTCCATAGTTGTTGCTGTTGAATTAGTTCGGGCACGAGCCCTAGGCAAGGGCAGCGGCTTGCTCGGTCTGCTGGCGCTGCTCTTCGAGCAGCCGGTGACGGTCCGCACGCCGCTTCTCCTGGCGGTCCGGATCCGGCACGGGAGAAGCGAGCAGCAACCGCTGCGTGTAGGGGTGCTCGGGGTTGCGCGTGACGATCTCTGCCGGCCCCTGCTCCACGATTTCTCCACGGTACATCACGGCTACACGGTGGCTGATGTGGCGGACCACGTCAAGGTCGTGGGAGACGAACAGGTAGGAGACGCCGGTGTCCTTCTGGATCTGCAGGAACAGATCCAGGACACGGGCCTGGGTGGACAGATCCAATGCGCTGACCGGCTCATCACAGACGATGAGCTTGGGCGAGAGCGCCAGGGCCCGGGCAATCGCCACGCGCTGGCGCTGGCCGCCGCTGAACTCGCGCGGTAGCCGGTGGATGGCGTCCGACGGGAGGCCAACCTGGTCCAGGAGCTCCTTCACGCGCTTCTTTGCTGCCACTTGCTCCATGCCCTGCACGCCCAGGGGCTCGGCGAGGATGTCGCCGATCTCCAGCGCCGGGTTCAGGGAAGTGTACGGGTCCTGGAAGACCACCTGCATGTCGCGACTGAGGACGCGACGCTCCTTGCGGGTAGCCTGGCTGATGTCCTGGCCTTCGAACGTGATCTTGCCGCCGCTCACCGGTGCGAGACCCAGCACAGCCCGGCCCAGGGTGGTCTTGCCGGAGCCGGATTCGCCCACCAGGCCCAGGGTCTCGCCCTGGCCGATGGTGATGTTGATGTCCGTCAGGGCGCGGAATTTCTTGGCGCGGAAACCCTTGCCGGCGTAGTCCACCACCAGGTTGTCTACCCGAAGTAGTTCTTCGCGTGCCGGGGCTGATACCGCGGCGCTTGAGGCTGCAGTTTCGGTCACAGTACGTTCTCCTTAGCACTCGATGGCACCAGCATGGACATCGGTTCTTTGCCTTCCAGCATCGAAGCCAGCAGGGTCTGGGTGTAGCTTTCCTTCGGTTCGCGCAGGATGTCCCGCACGGGGCCTTCCTCCACGAGCCGGCCGTTCTGCATGACCACAACGCGGTCGCAGAGGTCAGCCACAACACCGAAGTTGTGGGTCACCAGGATGACGCCGACCCCGAGCCGGCGCTGGAGGTCGCGGATGAGGTCCAGCACATCGGCCTGCACAGTGACGTCCAGTGCCGTGGTGGGCTCATCGGCAATGATGAGGTCCGGTTCGCAGCTGATGGCGCCGGCGATGAGCACACGCTGGGCCATGCCGCCCGATACCTCGTGGGGGTAGGCTTTGAAGGTCCGCTCCGGGCTGACAATGCCGACGTCGGAGAGCAGCTTCATGGCCCGCGTAGTGGCTTCTGCCTTGGAGATTCCCAGGACCCGCACCATGGGCGTGACCAGCTGGTACCCGATGGTGAAGGCCGGGTCGAGGTTGCTCATGGGTTCCTGCGGGATGTAGGAAATCCGCTTACCGCGCAGCTTGGAGAGCCGTTCCTGGCTGACCTTGTCCTCGCCGGGAGCCACCGTGTAGTTGCCATCGAACTGGATGGCGCCGCCCACGATGCGTGCAGTATCCGGCAGCAGGCCCAGGATGGAAAAGGCCGTCTGGGACTTGCCCGAACCGGACTCGCCCACGATGCCGAGGATTTCGCCGCGGTCCACGTGGAAGGAAACGTCATCCACTACCTTCTTGATGGATCCGTCTGCCTGAGGGTAGCCGACGCCGAGATTGGTCACCTTCACCAGGTGGTGTTCGGTTCCGGCCTCGACGGCGGCAATGGTCTTGCGCGCTGACTTGGCGGCGCTGGCTACGGCAGCATCTTCGGCCTGGTGTGCTTTCTGCCTGCGGTGCTTGATTTTCTCGCTGTCTTCCAGGGCATCGCGGATGGCGTTGCCCAGGAGGACCAGGGCGCCGATGGTCAGCGCCATGGCAAACGCCGGCCAGAAAAGCAGCGTCGGGGTGAGGTAGACGTTCTTGAAGCCTTCACTGAGCATCACGCCCCAGGTGGCCTTGGCCGGGTCGCCCAGTCCCAGGAACTCAAGTCCGGACTGGATGGCGATGGCAACACCGGTGATGGCCGCGGTCTGGATGATGATCGGAGCCCGGACCACGGAGAAAATGTGGCGCGTGATGATCCGGAGATCCGAGAGGCCGGAAACACGGGCGGCATCGACGTAGAGCTCGTTGCGGACTGACTGCACCGCTGAGCGCACCAGCCGGAAGTAGGAAGGGCTGATCAGGACGCCGAAGGCGATCATGGAAAGCCAGACTGAAGGACCGTAGGCCGAACGGATGGTCATGAGCACGATCAGGCCGGGCAGGCTCATAAGAATGCCGACAACCCAATTGGCGACGGCTTCGAACTTACCGGCGTAGTAACCGGCCATTAGACCTGCGGGCAGGCCGATCGCGATGGCCACGGCGGCGCAGAGCAACGCTGAGAGCAGCGTCAGCTGCGCACCGAACAACAACCGGCTCCAGACATCGCGTCCCGAGCTGTCCGTGCCCAGGATGTTGACCGCGTCCGGGGCTGCCAGGGTCTTGGAGATGTTGGCGAAGTTCTCGTCGAACGGGGCCAGCACATCCGCGAAAGCTGCGAGCACGACCATGCCCCCTAGGATGAACAGGGCAACAATGCCGAGCGGGTTTTTCAGGATCCGCTTTATCACTGAGGACCGGATTACTGTTCCGGTCTGGCCCGACGTGCCGGGGGCCGGCGTCAGGGCGGAGGTTTCGACGGACTCGGTCACGAGACACGCACCTTCGGGTTAAGCCAGCCGTTGAGCAGGTCAACGATGAGGTTGACCACAATCACCACGGCGACGGTGTACATAACGACGCCCATAACCACCGGCTGGTCGCTCTGGACGGTGGCAGTAACTGCCATGGGACCTATGCCGGGAAGGGCAAAAATCGACTCGAGGATGACCACACCGCCGAGCATGCCTATCAGCTGGAGGCTAAGCACTGTGAGCCCGGCCGGGGCCGCGCTGCGCAGGACATGTTTGAAAAGGACTTCACGCTCGCTAATCCCCCGGCTGCGCAGGGTGCGGACGTAGTCACGTTCGAGCTGCTTAATAACGGCGCTGCGGATCTGCTGCGCACCGCCTGTCACGCCGTTGATCAGCAGGGCGATCACCGGAAGCGTCAGGGACAGCACCCACGCGGAAGCGTCGACGCCGGGGGCGATTGTGCTGGTCGCGGGGAAAAGGCCCAGCTGAATGGCCAGGAAGGTGACCAGAATAACGCCGATGACGAATCCCGGAATGGAGTCACCAATGATGGCGCCAATCTGGACAACGCGGTCCACCCAGCCGCGCTTTACCGCCGCTGCCACACCAATGAGCGTGGCGATGATCGCAATGAGGATCATGGCCACAATCACCATGGTCATTGTCACCGGAATACGGGTCGAAAGGGCGTGGGCCACGGGTTCAGAGGTGAACCAGGACGTGCCCAGGTCACCCTGCAGCGCGTTGACCACCCAGTCAAAATAGCGGGTAAGAATGGGCTGATCCAGCCCCAGTTCCGTTTGCTTTAGGGCTACCTGCTCAGGCGTGGCCTGGTCGCCCACGATGTTCCGGGCAACGCTGCCGCTGGAGAGGTAGAGCAGGAAGAACGCCAGGGCTGAAACGACGAACAGGACCACTAGTTCATTCGCGAGGCGTTTAAAGATGAATCTGATCATTGCTGGCTCCATTGAACTGGCATGGACTGGTTGCCCGGTCCGGCAGCCTCCCCATGGGAGGACTGCCGGACCTGCGCAGGATTTGGTGTGGCTACTTGCTGGGTATTACTTGGCGGGCGAGTAGTTGTAGATCGATGGAACGGCCTGCTGGACCTGGGGTTCCACGGTGACCTTGGAGTTGTGGTAATACATCTGGTTGACCCGGTACAGCGGGGCGAACCAGGCCTGCTCCACAACGTACTTGTTGACTTCCTGAGCCAGCTTGCCGGCGTCCTTGCCACCCTTCTCGACCGCGTCGATCTTGGCCTGCAGCTCGGGAGTGGTGTTCTTGAACGGGTTGTAGAGGGCCTTGGTGGAGATGATCTGGTTGGTGGCAACCCACGGTTCCCCTTGGAACAGCGAGAAGAAGATACCGGTGAACTTCTGCGCTGCAATATCAGAGGTGTAGGTGTTGGTGATGGCAGAGCCAACGTTCAGCGTGATCCCGATATCCGACAGCTGCTGCTTGACCACCGCGAGCTGGGTTTCGAAGCCAGGGACAGCCGGGACATCCAGGGTCACTCCGGTTTCGAAACCGGCTTCCTTCAGGAGTGCCTTGGCCTTGGCCGGATCGTAGCTGTAGTAGTTCTCCAGCCCTTCGGTCCAGGCCCCGCTGGCCTTGCCGAACGGCTGCGACGTCGGCGTGCCCTGGCCCATCAGGACCTGGTCCACGATGGTCTTGCGGTCGAAGGCGTAGTTGATGGCCTGGCGGACCTTGACGTTGCCGAGCGCAGCGTTCTTAGTACCGTCGCGGTCCATGAGGAGCAGACCCTGCCAGTCCACCTCGGTGGCGACCAGCTTCATCTTGGCGCCTTCGGCCTGCTTGCCCGTCTTGGGATCCAGCAGCGTGGCGTCCACCTGTCCCGAAACCAGAGCGTTAGTGCGCGCAGTCAGGTCAATGAGAGTCTTGAAGGTGACCTTCTCGAACTTCTGGAGGTCCTTATTCCAGTAGTCCTTGCGGGCCGTGAAGACAGACTGCGAGTCCTTGACAGTGGCGGCCTTGTCCATCACGTATGGGCCGCTGCCTACGGGCTCGGTCTTGATGGCTTCGGTACCGAGCGCCTTGGGGCTGCCCATCAGGCCGGCGGCCTGGCTGAGGTAGAACTCCAGGGAGGGATCCGGGCTCGCAAGGTTCAGTTCGATCGTGTCGGCATCCACAACCGCAACGTCGGAAACGGCGGTCAGCTGGGCCATCTGCGGGCCGTTGGCCTTCTTGAAGTGGTCCAGGTTTGCTTTGGCCGCTTCGGCGTCGAACTTGGCGCCATCGCTGAAGGTCACGTCCGTGCGGAGGTCAACGGTGAGCTTGGTGTTGGTGTCGTTGTACTTCCACGTGGTGGCCAGCATGGGGCTGAGCTTGCCGTCCGGTTCCCGCAGGAGCAGGGAGTCGTACGCGGCCTGGTACGGCTGGAGGTAGTGGCCGACGTGGGCCTGTGCCGGGTCCCAGGAGCGGAGCTCCTGAACTGCACCCAACGTCAGGGACGTTGTTTTGGCTGCTGCCGTACCGCTAGTGGCGCCGCCGCCGCAGGCTGTCAGTGCAAGTGCTGCACTGACGGTGATGGCGGCTGCTGCCGCCTTGGGACCTAACTTCATTGTTGGCTCCTGAATCTGTGGAACGTGAAAGATACGAATCCGGCCGGTGTGGCGTGGACCACACCGGCGTTCGAGATTCAGAGTACGCATAATTGCCAGCCTTGGCAACCGATTGTCAAAATTGTTGCAATCTTGGCGAGAATAGCCGCGAATGAAACGTTCTAAAGCCTTCAACCGGTTGCCGCTAGCGGGTTAGGAAACCTTCGCAACCGCGTCCGGATAGCTCTGGCGGTAAATTTCCTTGACGATCTTCAGCGATTTCTCGGCCTCTTCCGGGTCTATCCAGAAGGGGCCTGCGTCGCCGAGGCGTGCGTAGAAGTCGCTGATGAGCAGCTCGTGCGAGACTCCCCAGTAGGCACGTCCGCCGGACTCCACCACACGCTCAGGGACCACGTCCACGCGGCCGCCCGCATAGGTGACGGTCAGGTCCCCGCGAAGGCTGAGAGTCGCTTTTTCCGTGACGATGTCCAAAGTGACCGGCGCGTTGACGGCGTTGGCCAGGGTGGCATAAAAGGCACTGCGGACACCGCTGGCGTGCTCCGCCACGAATTCGGCAGTGTCCTCCACCTCAATGGTGTCGCCGAGGAACCTGGTGGCGGCGTTGCCGGACAACGAGACGACGTCGCCCACCAGCCACTGCAACAGGTCCACGGTGTGGATGGCCTGGTTCATCATGAGCCCGCCGCCACCGCCCGCCCACGTCCCGCGCCAGGGCCTGCTGCGGTAGTAGTCGGCATTGCGTTGCCACATCACGGTGGCCGAAGCCCCTACGACTTCGCCCAATTCCCCGGAGGAGAGCAGCGCGTGCATGGCCTGAGAGGTGGCGTTGTAGCGGTTCTGGAAGCAGACGGCGATTTTGGCGGTGCTAGCCTTGGCAACCTCCACGAGCCGGCGGCCTTCCTCGAGCGTGTGCGCGAGCGGCTTTTCCACAATCACATTGACGCCATGTTCAAGGCAGTCGGCCGCGATCGCGGCGTGCGTGTTGTGCGGGGTCGTAACGTGCACAACATCCGGTCCCACGGCCTCGATCAGGCTGAAATGATCAGGGAATCCCGGGACGCCATAGGCGGCCACAGCCGCCGCAAGGCGGCCGGGATCTGAGTCACAGACCCCTGCCAGCCGCGCGCCGTCGAGCTTTGCGATGGCCTCGAAGTGGACTGCGGACACGTCACCGCAGCCGATGACCGCGGCTTTGAGGGCGGTCACGAAAGTTCGATTCCATTCTTGGCGGCAAGGCCCGCGAACGCGCGTGCGGCTGCACCGAAGGCGGCAGGACCGGAGAAGCCGCCCAGTTCGTGGTGGCTGGCCAGGTGCGGTTCGAGTGAGGCAAAGCCTGCGTAACCGTCCGCCTTCAGTGCGGCAATGGTGGCGTCCAGTTCGCCGTCGCCCTGGCCGGAAGGCACAACCTCACCCGTGGCCATGATGGCGTCCTTGACCTGGAGGTATTCGAGGTAGGGGCGGAGCATCGCGTAGCCGTCGGTGTAGGGCCGGACGCCCACCTGGACGAAGTTGGCGTTGTCCCACGCGGCACGCAGGGCCGGCGAGTCGACGGACTCCATGATGTCCAGGACGCGCTGCGGCGTATCGCCGTAGATGTCCTTTTCGTTCTCGTGCAGGAGTACGACGCCGGCGCTTTCGGCTTCAGCGGCCAGTGCCCGCATGCGGGTGATGACGTCGTCGCGGATTTCTTCCGGCGTCTGGTCTTCGCCCCGGAAGAAGGAGAAGATGCGGATGTACTTGGTGTCCAGGCCCTTGGCCACGGAGATGATCTGGCGGAGGCGCTCCACCTCGTGCTCCACGGGCAGGCTGATGTCCACTTTGCCGATGGGGCTTGCCACGGCTGAGACCTTCAGGCCCTTGGCGTCCAGGAGTTCCTTGAGCTCGGAGACCTGCTCAGGCGTCAGTTCGGAGACGTTTACGCCCCAGGCACTGCGTACTTCGATGTAGCTCGCGCCGAGTGCCAGCATGACGGCGGCCTGGATGGCGGGGTCCGTATCCACCTCGTCGCCGAATCCTGAGAGCGTCCAAACGGTGCTTGCTGTTTCGGTTGTTGCGTCGGTCACGGGAATCTCCTTAGGTGTGCCCGCGACGGGACAGCCTAGGTGCCGCTCCGGCGCGCGGGTGACTCAATTCACAAAAAGTGCTGGCTTTAGTCTAGACACGTCCCCTGTTAATGACAACCGATTGCCAAATGATTGCATGCTGTGGCAATCTAGGAGCTACAGGGCTGTGGCAACCGTCACAAAGCCCCCGTCATCCCGTTCAGAGAGGAACGCCATGGCGATGCAAGCAGCCGGAACAGACCGCCCTGCCACTATTCACGATATCGCCGCTATCTGCGGCGTGGCGGCCTCCACCGTGTCCCGGGCGCTGTCCACCCCGGACCGGGTCAACATCCGTACCCGCGCCCGCATCGAAGCGGCGGCCGCCGAGCTGAACTACACGCCGAACAGCCAGGCGAAGGCCCTGAGCTCCGGCCGCACCGGTGCCGTTGGCGTTCTGGTGCCCGATATCACCAACCCCTTCTACTTTGACCTGATCCGGGGTACGCAGCTGCAGCTCAAGGCAGCCGGCTACACCCAACTGCTCGTGGACACCGAAGAGTCCGACGAGGTGGAGGCCTCCACCATGGAGCAGCTGCGCAAGAGCGCTGACGGGATCATCGTCGCCGCGTCCAGGCTCAGCGATGAGGCACTGCTGGCCGCGGCCGCCAAGATTCCCATGGTGACCATCAACCGCGACGTTCCCGGCGTTCCCGCCGTCGTCATTGACACGCCGTCCGCCACGAGCCAGGCCCTGGACCACCTGATTTCCCTCGGCCACACCCGCATCGCCTACATGGCCGGTCCGCTTACGTCCCAGTCGAGCACTCTTCGCTGGACAGCCCTGGCCGCGGCTGCCGAGGACCGCGGCGTGGATGTGCGCAGGCTGGGCCCGTTCGCCCCCAAGACGCAATCAGGGGCCGCCGCTGCGGACGCGGCCGTGCACTCGGGCGTCACCGCATGCATAGCCTTTAACGACCTCATCGCCATCGGCATGCTCCAGCGGCTGCGCGAACGCGGCATCCGGGTCCCGGAGGACATGAGCGTGGTGGGCTGCGACGACATCTTCGGCGCGGACTTCTGCAATCCCCCGTTGACCACCATGGCTTCCCCGATCGAACAGGCAGGGCGGGTGGCTGTGTCCATGCTCCTGGCCCAGCTCAACCCGCTGGCGGGCGGTGGCAGCCGCAGCCGTTCGCTGATGCCCACGCACCTCACCGTCCGCGGCTCCACCGGAGCGGCACCGGGAACGCTGTAGCTTCCGGGCCACGAGTGCCCGTGCGCGCCGGTGGCCCGAAGTTTCCGTTCGCGCCGGGTGCCCAAGTGTCCGTTCGCGCTGAACCGTGGGTGGTTCGTGTGGACACAGTTGAGCGTTGTTGACAGCGCTGACTAGGCTGGATCACATGCGCGAACTCCAGGCCACCATCATCGAAGAAATGGGCGTGCAGCCCCGGATCGACCCCCTTGGGGAGGTGCGCAAGCGGGTGGAATTCCTGAAGGATTACCTCCGGGCAACCCATACCAAGGGCTTTGTCCTGGGGATCTCGGGCGGGCTGGACTCCTCCCTCGCCGGCAGACTGGCCCAGCTGGCCGTGGAGGAGCTTGAGGCCGAAGGCGTGGAGGCCAACTTCGTGGCGGTCCGCCTACCGTACGGCGTCCAGCACGACGAGGACGACGCCCAGGCCGCCCTGGACTTCATCCAGGCCAAGACGGAATGGACCTTCAACATCTCGGCCGCCGTGGATGGCTTCGAGGACGAATTCGAGAAGACGGTGGGGAACGGGATCTCCGATTTCCACAAGGGAAACACCAAGGCACGCACGCGGATGATCGCGCAGTACGCCCTGGCCGGCGAGCACAACTACCTGGTGATCGGCACCGACCACGGCGCTGAGTCCGTCACCGGGTTCTTCACGAAATTCGGCGACGGCGGCGCGGACATCCTGCCCCTGTTCGGCCTCAACAAACGCCAGAACCGCGAACTGCTGGCCGAACTGGGCGCCCCTGCCCGTGTCTGGGAAAAAGTACCCACCGCGGACCTCCTGGACGGCAGGCCCGGACGCACCGACGAGGACGAACTGGGAATCACGTACGACCAGATCGATGATTACCTCGAAGGCCGGGAGATCCCCGAAGCGGCGGCCGAGCTGATCGAAGAGAAGTACCTCCGCACACGCCACAAGCGCACGGTTCCGGTCACCATCTTCGATACCTGGTGGAAATAGGCTGAGCCGAGGTACACCGGGGTGGGCCATTGGCCTGCCCGGGTCGTCCCGAGCAGAGACCGTCCGCGCCAAACCGGGGCACTATGAGCCTCGATTGGCCCGTTCCGGCCTGAGATCCCGGCGTGTCCGTGTCGAAGTGCCCCACGACGGCCGCGGCCCAGAGAATCAGCGGCCGGTCAGTGTTGAACTCAGTGTGGTGCTGATCCGGTGGGCCTCCTCCATCAGCAGTTTGCCGAGGAACTCCTGCCGTTCCGGCCGGAACCGGGGTTCGATGCCGGTGAGTGAAAGCGCGCCCACGGGCCTGCCCAGCTGGTCGAACACGGCCGTCCCCATTCCCCAACTGCCTTCCAGCACCAGGCCGGGATTCACTGCGAATCCATGCAGCCGGGTCCGTTCCAGGTTCCTGCGCACCACGTCCATGCTGTGTCCTGCCGCGAAACTGCCGGCGTGCTGGTCCCAGCCGGACAGGATGGCTTCCTGTTCCTCATCCGGGAGGAACGCCATGATGGCCGTCCCGGCCGAGGCCACACCCAGTGGAAAGCGGACTCCCTCGTGCAGCACGAAGGAGCGCACCGGGAAGCTGCCCTCCTCCCGCAGCACACAGACCGTCTCCTGGCCCCTGCGGATGGAGTAGAACGCGCTTTCGCCGGTCTCCTCCGCCAGCCGGCGCAGGCTTGGCCGCGCCAGGTCCTCAAACGGGAAGCGGGCCGCCGCCACTGATCCCAGCAGGAAAATCTCAGGGCCCAGGATCCAGTTTCCGCTGCGAGCATCGTGGTCCAGGAGGCCCTCCGCGGCAAGGGAGGCCAGGAGCCGGTGGACGGTGGGGCGGGTCAGCCCGGACTCCCGGACCAGCCCGGCAATCGAGCTGCCCTCCGGCTTCCGGCCGACAAGCCGGAGCAGTGATGCCACGCGGCCCACCACCTGCGCCCCTTGGACTGGATTCTTCATTCGGATCACAAACTCTCAAGAAATCCTCCACAATGTGGACACCTCAAAGCTTAGCGTCCACGCTGTGAAGTATCCGCCTTGCGGGCAGGATTACGCCGTTGACCAACTTCCTTGAGCACCCTAGGCTCCTTCTTCAGGCCCTATGTCCACAAAGTGGATGACCCGAATGGCTCTGCACGCTCGATGATGAGGAGACGGAATGTCCAAACTGAAATCCAACGCCGCCGCGGCCCTGGCGGAAGTGCTCCAGGACGGCATGACACTCGCCGTCGGCGGATTTGGCCTGAGCGGCATCCCGGCGGACCTCATCGAGGCCGTGCGGGACTCCGGTGTGCGCGGCCTGACCGTGGTGTCGAACAACATGGGCGTGGACGGGAAAGGCCTGGGAGTGCTGATCGAAGCCGGCCAGGTCCGCAAGGTGATCGCATCGTATGTGGGCGAGAACAAACTCTTTGCCGAGCAGTACCTCGCGGGCCTGCTTGAGGTGGAGTTCACCCCGCAGGGCACCCTGGCCGAGCGCCTCCGCGCCGGCGGCGCCGGCATTCCCGCCTTCTACACCAAGACCGGCGTGGGAACGCTGGTGGCCGAAGGCAAACCGCTCGCAGAGTTCGACGGCGAAACGTACGTCCAGGAGCGCGCCATCCGCGCCGACGTCGCACTTGTCCACGCCCACACCGCTGACACGGACGGGAACCTGATCTACCGCTACACGGCCCGGAACTTCAACCCCGTAGTGGCCACCGCCGGCCTGGTGACCATCGCCGAAGCCGAAGTCATAGTGGAGCCGGGTGCACTGGATCCCAACCACGTCATCACCCCGGGCGTGTACGTCCAGCACCTGGTCCAGGCGAGCGGCCGGGTGAAGGACATCGAACAGCGCACCGTCCGCCCGCGGGCCGCGGCAGCAGTCCCCGCCTGAACAGCAGTCCCCGCGTGAACGCCACTCGCCCGCCCCACCCCGCAGCGCGAACGAACACTTAAGCCCCCACAAACTTTGAACCCAAGGAGAACCCCATGGCCTGGACCAGGGATGAAATGGCTGCCATCGCGGCCGAGGAACTGAACGACGGCGACTACGTGAACCTGGGCATCGGCATCCCCACGCTGGTGGCCAACAACCTGCCCGACGGCGTCCGCGTGGTCCTGCAGAGCGAAAACGGCCTGCTCGGCATGGGCCCGTTCCCTTACGAGGGCGAGGAGGATGCGGATCTCATCAACGCCGGCAAGCAGACCGTCACGGTCCTCCCCGGCGGCAGCATCTTCGACTCCGCCACATCGTTCGGCATGATCCGCGGCGGCCACGTCAAGGTGGCCATCCTGGGCGCCATGCAGGTCTCCGGCAACGGCGACCTCGCCAACTGGACCATCCCCGGCAAAATGGTCAAGGGCATGGGCGGCGCCATGGACCTCGTCGCCGGCACGCCGCGCGTGGTTGTCCTGACCGAGCACAACGCCAAGGACGGCACGGCCAAGATCGTCGCCGAGTGCACCCTGCCGCTCACCGGCCTGGGTTGCGTGGACCGGATCATCAGCGATCTCGCCGTTTTCGACCTTAAAAAAGCGGACGACGACGGCGGGCGGCAGCTCACGCTGACCCGCCTTGCGCCGGGGGTCACAGTGGAGGAAATTCGCGAAAAGACCGAAGCCGCATTCGACGTCCAGCTTGAAACCGCGGGAGTGGCAGCATGAGCCTCAAGGAACAGTTCGGCAAGGATGTTCTGCTCACCGGCTGGGGCCACAGCCGGTTCGGCAAGCTCACGGACGAGACCCTCGAGTCCCTGATCGTCCAGGTGGCCACCGAGGCAATCAGCAACGCCGGGATCGAGCCGGGCCAGATCGATGAGATCTATCTGGGCCAGTTCAACTCCGGCATGATGCCGCTGGCGTTCCCGTCCTCGCTGGCATTGCAGGTCTCGGACCAGCTGGCCAACGTCGCCGCCACGCGTGTGGAGAACGCCTGCGCCTCCGGGTCGGCCGCGTTCCAGCAGGGAACCAAGTCGCTGCTGGCCGGGACGGCGAAGACCGTGCTGGTGATCGGCGCCGAGAAGATGACCCACGCCGGCGCCGACGTCGTCGGGGCTGCCCTGCTGGGCGCCGACTACGACATGGCCGGCCAGACGTCCACCACCGGCTTTACGGGCCTGTTCGCGGACGTCGCCAAGCACTACGAAAAGCGCTACGGTCGCGGCGACGGACAGCTGGGCGACGTGCTGGGCTCCATCGCGGCCAAGAACCACCGCAACGGCGTCGACAACCCCTATGCCCAGCTCCGCAAGGACCTCGGCGAGGAGTTCTGCCGCACCGTCTCGGACAAGAACCCCATGGTGGCCGATCCGCTGCGCCGCACCGACTGCTCCCCCGTGTCGGACGGCGCCGCTGCCGTTGTGCTCAGCACGTCGCCAACCGGCGGGGCCACCGCGCCGGTGCGGCTCGCCGGCTTCGGCCAGGCGAACGACTTCTTCCCGGCCGAACGCAGGGATCCAACGGCTTTCGCCGCCACGCGCATGTCCTGGCAGCGTGCGCTGGGGATGGCCGGCGTCGGGCTTGAAGACCTTGACTTCGCTGAGGTCCACGACTGCTTCACCATCGCCGAACTGCTCATGTACGAGGCCATGGGACTGACGGAACCGGGCCAGGGCGCCCGCGCTGTGCAGGAAGGCTGGGTTTTCAAGGACGGGAAGCTGCCCATCAACGTCTCCGGCGGGCTCAAGGCCAAAGGCCATCCCGTGGGTGCAACCGGCGTATCCCAGCACGTCATCGCCGCCATGCAGCTCACTGGGACGGCTGGCGACATGCAGCTCGCCAACCCTCGCCGCGCCGCCGTCCAGAACATGGGCGGCGTGGGCATCGCCAACTACGTCAGCGTCCTCGAAGCGGTCTAGGGATGCGTGATGGGTTCCGCATCTAGCGTCCACAGAACCACAAGCGTAGGGTCATAGAAGCATCGTGCTCCGGGTGGAGGTCCGCCATGATGGATTCGTTGCCCACCGGGCTCCGCTGGAGGCCGATGGGGACGAAGATCCCACGACTTAACGATCTCCGGCGGCAGCCCTTTTGATCCACCCGCGGGGTCCACAGGAACGGGCCCCGCAGCGTTGCCTACCGGATGAGCATCAAAGGAGCCAGGGATGGCTGGATGGAATGCTGACACCGCGGCTGGCCCCCTGGGGGCCACGGTGACACTTGTGGATGGCTCGAACTTCTGCATTTCCGGTCTTGCCGGCGACATGTATTCCGACCGCCCCCACGGCGTGTTCAATGAGGACACCCGCATCGTCTCCCGCTGGAGACTGACGGTCAATGATGTGACGTTGGAGCCGCTGGCCGCCCGTGCCCTCGAACCCTACCGGGCCGTATTCATCGGCCGTCCGGCCCGGGCAGCCGGCCATGCGGACAGCCCTTTGATCGTGGAACGAAACCGCGAGGTGGGCTCGGGCATCCAGGAGGAGATCACCGTCCGGAACCATTCCCGCGAGCCTGCCGTGTGCGTGGTGGAACTGGCGATGGACGCGGACTTCGCGGACCTCTTTGAGGTGAAGGACGCCCGGATCATCCGGCACTGGGACCAGTCCCGGCACCCGGAAGACGACTCCCTCACCATCAAGGGCGTCTGGCGGGGAATGCATAAGGGGGTTGTCCTGCAGGCTCCCGGCGCGACTTTCAGTCACGAAGGCCTGGGCTACCGCACCGTGGTGCCGCCCCACGGCCAGTGGCGCACAAAGGTCACCGTGTCGCCTCTACTGGATGCAGCCGAAACGCCTGCACCCTTCCAGCGCCAGGAAACCGGCACGTCGCCTGCGGAAATACGGCGCCAGGACTGGATCCGGAAGATCCCCGCGCCGCACATCAGCAACGTATCGTTTGCCCGCACCATGCAGCGCAGCCATGATGACATCGGCGCCCTCCAGATCGAGGACCCGCTGCATCCGGACCGGACCGTCATTGCGGCGGGTGCCCCATGGTTCATGGCCCTGTTCGGCCGCGATTCGCTTCTCTCGTCCTACATGGCGCTGCCCGTGGACCCGTCGCTGGCCCTGGACACCCTGCATACGCTGGCCGAAAGGCAGGGCAACGCGGTGGACGCGCTGACCGAAGAGCAGCCCGGCCGGATCCTCCATGAGGTCCGGCTGGGCGTCAGCACGGGTCTGGCACTTGGCGGAAAATCCACCTACTACGGCACCGCGGATGCCACGCCGTTGTTCGTCACACTGCTCGGCGAAGTCAGCCGCTGGGGCCTCGCCGCGGACCAGGTGGCCGCGCTGCTGCCCAACGCGGACAGGGCGCTGGACTGGATCAGGGATTACGGCGACCGCGACGGCGACGGCTTTGTGGAGTATCAGCGACTTAACGACCAGGGGCTGATCAACCAGGGATGGAAGGATTCCTGGGACGGCGTAAATTTCGCGGACGGCCGCATGGCAGAACCGCCGATTGCCCTCTGCGAAGTGCAGGGTTACGTTTACGGCGCGTATATCGCCCGGGCGTGGATGGCGTACGACGCCGGGGACTTGGCCTTGGCGCGGGAGTTGCGGGAACGCGCGGCGCGGCTTAAGAAGCAGTTTAACGAACAGTTCTGGCTGCCGGCCAAAGGCTACTACGCCATCGCACTGGACCGGGACAAGAGACCTGTGGATGCCTGCGCCTCCAACATGGGGCACTGCCTGTGGAACGGGATAATCGACGCCGACAAGGCGCCCCTGGTGGCGGCCCGGCTGATGTCGCCGGAAATGTTCAGCGGCTGGGGAATCCGCACCCTGGCCACGGATATGGGCGCCTACAACCCTGCGAGCTACCACAACGGATCCGTGTGGCCGCATGACAACGCGATGATTGCTACGGGCCTGATGAGGTACGGATTTGTGGACGAGGCCCGGCGGGTTGCCCTCGGACTTATTGAGGCGGCGGATTTCACGGACCACCGCTTGCCTGAATTGTTCTGCGGATTTGACCGTGCTGATTTCCCGGAACCGGTGCCTTACCCGACAGCTTGCTCGCCCCAGGCCTGGGCGGCCACCACCCCGGTGCATCTGCTGCGCACACTGCTGCGGTATGACCCCCACGTCTCCATGAACGGCATGTGGATGGACCCGGTGCTGCCGGAGTCCTGGGGCCGGGTCCACATCACCAACTGCCCCATAGGTGACGGCCGGATCACCATCGACGTGACCGGCAGCCAGGCCACGATCGACGGGCTCCCGCCGGGCATGACGTTCCACCGCGGGACACGTCCCCCCCTTGCCGATCTGGTTGAGCTCGCCGAGAAGCTGGACAAGACAGGCTAAACCCCGAGCAGGAGCGCGCATCTTGCGGATAGGACTGATAGCTCCGCCATGGCTCCCCGTCCCGCCCCTAGGCTACGGCGGAACGGAGGCGGTCATCCACACGCTGGCCACCACGCTGGCGGCGGCCGGGCACAGCGTGGTGCTTGCCGCGGCGGCGGACAGCACGTGCCCGGTCGAACGGATCGGCGGCTTCGCCCCGGCGGAGCGTGCCGCCATGGGCAGCACAAGCTCAGAGTTGCCGCACGTGATCAGGGCCTACGCCGGACTGGACGACGTCGATATTATCCATGACCACACCCTGGCGGGACCGTTGTACCGGCACCGCCCACCCGGGATTCCAGTGGTCAGCACCATTCATTCGGACATGACGCCGGCGCTGTGCCGGGTATATGAAGCCTTCAGCCGGGACGTGTCACTGGTGGCCATCTCGCAGCACCAGGCCAACAGCGCCCCGGACGTGAAAATCCGACGGGTCATCCACCACGGCATCGATCCAGCCGCTGTTCCACCCGGTACCGGAGCCGGCGGCTACGCGTGTTTTCTCGGCCGAATGGCGCCGTGCAAAGGCATCGCTGAGGCCATAGCGGTGGCCCGCAGAGCGGGCATCCAGCTCAAAATCGCCGCAAAAATGAGCGACCCGATGGAAGTGGATTATTTCCGCTCCGTGGTCGCTCCCTTGCTCGGGCCTGATGAAGAGTTCCTCGGAGAACTGGACGCCGACGGAAAGTTCGCCCTGCTGGGCAATGCCGTCGCGCTGCTCAACCCTGTGCAGTGGGACGAACCCTTTGGAATGGTCATGATCGAGGCGCTGGCCGCCGGCACCCCCGTTCTGGCCACTCCGCGGGGCTCTGCACCGGAAATCATCGAGCACGGAGTCACCGGTTTCCTCGCCGCGAGTACCGATGCACTGGCCAACTGCCTGCAGCGTGCGTCCGGCCTGGACCGGCATGACTGCCGGTCCGCCGTCGAAACCCGATTCAGCGCGGAGGCGATGACGCGGAAATACGTGGAGTTGTTCGAGGACGTGCTTTAGCCCTGGGTCAGCGGGCACGGATCAGGGCAGCGACGTCGCCGAAGCCCAGCCGCTCCGCATTCTCCAGCGCCGTGCGGCCTTGAGGATCCCGGATGCCCGGGTCCGCACCGGCGTCGAGGAGCTGCCGGACCACGTCCTGCTGCCTGGGGCCGCCGTTGTTGAGCAGGATGGCCTCCTGCATGGCGGTCCACCCCAGGTTGTTCACATGGTTCACGGGCACTCCAGCGGCCAGGAGGATGCGGACGGTCTCCACATGGCCGTGTTCGCTGGCGGGAATCAGTGCCGTCCCGCCATAGCGGTTGGTGCTGGAAACGTTCGCGCCGGCCGCCAGCGTCAGCTGGAGCACCTCGTTGAATCCCTCGGCCCCGGCATAGAGGAACGCGGAATCCTGGATGGCGTCCTTGGCGTTCACGTTGGCGCCGCGGCCGATCAGTTCACCAACCAGCGCCACATTGTTGGCCTTCGCGGCGGCGATAAGCTCCTGGTCGAGCCGGGTCTGGGCCTCGGCGGACAGGGCTGGTGGTTTGGTGGCTGCCGTTGCGGTGGAAGCAGGCGGGGACGTACCCGGCGAAGCTGACGGTCCGGACGGCGGCTGGATTCCGGGGCTGACCAGGACGGACGACGGCGGCGACTCCTGCCGTTGCGGCTCGCCGGGACCCGCCTGGCAGGCGGCCAGGCAAGCTGATACACCGCCCGCCAGAAGGAGAATTCCCGCCGCCCTGCGTGCCCGGCGCCAGGTCCTGAACCGCCTCATGGAGCCGAGCCTACTTGCCTGAGCCGGCAGCTGCAGCGGCGATGGCCTCGGCGCCGGCGGTGGCGCAGGCTTCGTCCAGGTTGCCGTCGGGGGCACCGCCCACGCCGATGCCTGCCACGGACACCCCATTGACCTTGAGCGGGACGCCGCCGGGCAGGAACAGGGTGCCGGGGAGGTCCGCGATGCTGGGCCCGTTGCCGTTGACGCGCTTGGCCAGCTCGCTCGTCGGTGCGCCGAAAGCGGCCGCGGTGTAGGCCTTCTGCTGGGCTGCTTCGATCGTGTGCTCGGCGGCGTTGTCCCCGCGCAGGAGCGCCTGGACGGTGCCGAACCTGTCCACCAGGGCTACCGTGACGAACGGCAGCTTGTCAGCCTGGCATTTCGCAAGGGCTGCCCGGACCGCATCGGCCGAGGCACCCGCGGTGATGCGGTTCTGCGCCACCACGGTCTCCGGCGCCTGCGGGATATCGACGGCGGGTACCGCGGCGGGAGCGGCCGCCTGGCTGGTCCCGGCGTTGGCTGCAGCCGTCAGCCCTCCCGTCAGCAGCAAAGCTCCTGCGGCAACAGCGGCGGCGGCAATCTTGTTGGACTTCTTCACGGTGTTTCTCCTTGGGTTGATGGACGCACGTTGCTGGATGCCCGTTCCAATGGACTCACGTTGGCGGAATCCATTGGAACGGGCATCGGCTCCATCCATCCTGTCCGGCCCCGCCGGAACAAACATCGGGCCTTTGGCTGCGCCCCGCTCACCCGGAAGGCCAGCAGCATCAGCCAAAAGGCGGAGAGACCAGCAACGGCGCGGGCAATAGCATGGGATAGAACGCCCCTGACCTGAACCGGACCCCATGCCCTCCCCAGCCACTCCCCGTAATACCCTGACCGACGGACCTTCGCTGACCACCGGACGCGCCCAGCCTCGTGGACCGGCCGCCGCCCCTGGCCGGTTCGGCCGGATCGACACCGCCGTCCACCTTGGCTTCGCTGTCCTGCTCGTCGCTTCGGCCGTCCGCTATGCCATGCGGCACAGCCTGCAGGACAACCTGCTGGTCCTCGGCCTGGCTGGAACGGTGTGCGCGCTCTACGCCGTCATCGCCGTACTGGCCCGGCAGAGACGCCCATGGGCGGTCTGGATGCTCGTGTTTGTGGCCGTCTGGGCAGCACTGGTCATCGCCGCACCCAGCTTCGCCTGGTGTTCCTTTGCGATCCTCTTCCTGTGCCGGACAGCCTTTAAGGGCGCCGTGGGTTACGTGGCGGCAGGCGCGACGGCGGCCGCCACCGCCGTTGGGCTGTTCCGGCTCAGCGACGGGACAGACCTCGCGATGCTGCTGGGGCCGCTCGCCGTCGGCGTGATGCTGACGCTGATCTATGACCGGATCGAGCACGACGCCGCGGAGCAGCGCCGTCTCCATGCGGAGGTATCGCTGGCACACGGGCAGCTGGCGGCCAGCGAGCGCCTGGCCGGCACCATCGCCGAACGCGAGCGCGTATCGCGGGAGATCCACGACACCGTGACGCAGGGCCTGGCCAGCAGCCTGCTGCTCCTGGAGGCCGCTGACCGTTCGTGGCCAGGCCAGGCATCGCGCCAGGAGCTCAATCAGGCTACGGAACTGCTGCGCCGGAACCTCTCCGAGACGCGCAATCTGGTCCACGAGCTCGCCTCCCCGGGCCTCGACGCATCGCCGCTTCCCGAAGCCCTGCACCAGGCGGCCGCCCAGTACGTCCCGCACGCCCGGCTCCTGGTCACCGGCGACCCGAGGGACGTCCCGGCGGAAGTCCGGCACGCCCTGCTGCGGGTGGTCCAGAGCGCGGCCGCGAACATCCAGCAGCACGCAAACGCCACCAGCACCACCCTGACGCTGGGGTTCCTTCCCGGCTCGGTCACCCTTGACATCTACGACGACGGGACGGGCTTTGACCCGTCGGCGGCAGCACCGCCGTCGGACGCCGGAGGCTACGGGCTGCGGGCCATGCGCCAGCGGGTGGAGCAGCTGGGCGGGGTATTCTCGGTGGAAAGTTCCCCTGGCGAAGGGACCATCGTGGCCGCACAGGTGCCGGCCCCGGTGCATTCAGCGCCACCTGGCCAGCAGATGACACCGGAGGACGCATGACTACCATCACGGTCCTCCTGGTGGACGACCACCTGGTGGTCCGGAGCGGACTCAAGGCGTTGCTGGGTACGCAGCCTGACTTTGACGTGGTGGCCGAGGCCGCCTCGGGCGAGGAAGCGCTGGGGCTGGTGGAACACCACTCCCCTGATGTGGTGGTGATGGACCTGGCCATGGGCGCCGGAATGGACGGGATCGAGGCCATCAGGCAGCTGCGGCAGCGCAACAGCCGGCAGGCCATCCTGGTGTTCACCACGTACGATTCCGACGCGGACATCGTCCGGGCGGTCGACGCCGGCGCCATGGGCTACCTCCTCAAGGACGCCGCCCCGGACGAAATCTTCGCCGCCATCCGCGGTGCCGTGCAAGGGAAGAGCGTCATGAGCGCCCCCGTGGCCTCCCGGCTCTTCCAGCAGCTGCGCAATCCCGACGAGGTCCTGACGCCCCGGGAGGCGGAGCTGCTGAGCCTCCTGACCGAGGGGCTCAGCAACCGGGAACTGGGCCAGCGGCTCTTCATCTCCGAGGCCACCGTCAAGACCCATCTGGCGCACATTTACGCCAAGCTCGGGGTGGAGACCCGCGCCGCGGCGATCGCCACGGCCATCCGCCGGGAGGGCATGCGCTAGCCCGCAGCGGTCAATTCCCGGGTACCACTTCTGTAACAGCCGTGACACTTGATGACTGCAGCTATTGCACGCCCACCGCGCAGCCCCTAGGTTTGAGACAGCGGACTACAGACTCCGCGTCTGCCTGCCGTCCGAGCAGGACCAGAAAAGGGTTACAAAGGAAGTTAGCAATGGCAACAGGCACAGTTAAATGGTTCAACGCTGAAAAGGGCTTTGGTTTCATCGCTCCGGACGACGGATCCGCCGATGTTTTCGCGCACTATTCCGCAATCGCCAGCAGCGGCTACCGCTCGCTGGATGAGAACCAGAAAGTCGAATTCGATGTGACCCAGGGCCCCAAGGGCCCGCAGGCAGAGAATATTCGCCCGCTCTAAGGTTCTGATCAACTGCCCTGACCGTGCTGCAAAGCATGGCCAGGGCAGTTTTTTCTTAAGTTTTGTTGCCCGCGAACTTCTAGACGAAGGCCGATTTTCCGGTAACGGCCCGGCCAACGATCAGCGAATTGATTTCGTAGCTGCCCTCATAGGTATAGAGGATTTCGGCATCACCAAACAGCTTGCCCATTTCAAAGTCCGAGCTGATCCCGTTGCCGCCCAGCAGCGACCGTCCCATCGCCACCGACGCGCGGGCCAGCCGGGTGCACGTGGACTTTGCCATGGCCGCCTGCGCCATCTCCAGCTTGCCGTCCGTCTGGATCCGGGCGAGCTGGGCCATCAACGCCAGTGACGCGGAGGCGTTGCCCAGGATCTCCGCCAGTTGCTGCTGGACCAGCTGGAAGCATGCCAGTTCCTTGCCGAACTGCCTGCGTTCCAGGGAGTAGGAACGGGCGACGTCGAACGCGGCCAGCTGGATCCCGGCACCTTGCCAGCCAACCCAGGCGCGCGAATCCCGCAGGAGGTCGTTGGCCTTGGAGAAGTCCGTAGCGCCCGGCAGCATGTTGGACGCCGGAATCCTGACGTTGTCCAGCACGATGTCCGCGTTCTGCATGATCCGCAGGCCGATCTTGTTGGCAATCTTGGTTGCCCGGTAGCCAGCGCGGTCCGTCTCCACAATGAAGCCCTTGATGTGCCCGTCCGCAGCGTCGCGCGCCCACACCAGGGCAAAGTCCGCGATGGTCCCGGAGCCGATCCAGCGCTTCGCGCCGTTGATCACCCACTCGCCGCCCTCCAGCCGCGCGGATGTTTCCAGCCCGCCGGCGATGTCCGAGCCGTGCTCCGGTTCGGTCAGGGCGAAGGCGCCCAGCTGGGTAAAGTTCTTCAGGCCAGGCAGCCACCGCTGCTTCTGTTCCTCGGAACCGAGGGCGTCGATCATCCCCACGATCAGTTCGTTGTGAATCCCCACGAGTGCCGACAGCGAAACGTCCGCCCTGGCCACTTCGACGTACATCAGGCCCTTGAAGAGCTTGGACGTGCCGTCCGTCTGCAACGTACCAAGCCCGTGCTTGCCCATCTCCGCCAGCAGCCCGAACGGGAATTCCTCGCGGTTCCAGTAGTCAATGGATGCCTGCCGCACCGTGGACTGCAGGAACGCCCGGATCTCCAGGTAGCGCTCGCGCTCCGCTGCGGGCAGGAGGTCCACGATGTGCATCAGGTCTGCCTCTGGAAAGGGCGGGGCTTCGGTCACAACACGCTCACGTCCTTGTGGCTGCACGCTTCATATCCCTTCGGTCTTCCAAACCCTTGGATGTCCTAGTATATTGCACAGGGATGGATTCTTAGTGATGCGCATCACTGGACGAAAGGTGTCCCCCATGTCAGTCACCGATGACTTCCGCGAGGCACGCGACCGCCTGCTGACCCTGCATTCCGACTACCACCAGGCCAGGCGCGAGTTCGTGTGGCCGCGCTTCACGGAATTCAATTTTGCCCTCGACTGGTTCGATCAGATCGCCGCCGATCCCGAGAAGGCCGACAATCCGGCCCTGGTCATCGTGGAGCAGGACGGATCGGCCATGCGCCGGAGTTTCGCGGACCTGGCCGCCCGTTCCAACCAGGTGGCCAACTGGCTGAGAAGCCATGGCATGCGCCGCGGGGACCGCATGATCGTTATGCTGGGCAACCAGGTGGAGCTCTGGGAGCTGATGCTGGCCGGCATCAAGCTGGGCATCGTCCTGATCCCCACCACTACCCTGATGGGTCCGGAGGACCTGGCCGAACGCGTGGAGCGCGGCGAGGCGGGCTGGGCCGCCGTCGGACGTTCCAACATCGGTAAGTTTGCCGGCGTCCCCGGCGATTACCGCCTGATCGAAATCGGCGCCGGCGGCGTTTCAGCCGGCACCCCCGGCGCCCTCCAGTACACGGATTCGACGACGGCGACAGTCCCCTTCACAGCCGACGCCCCCACCCACGCGGACGAGATGCTGCTGCTGTATTTCACCTCCGGAACCACGTCGAAGGCCAAGCTGGTGGAGCACACCCATACGTCGTACCCGGTGGGGCACCTCTCCACGATGTACTGGATCGGCCTGGAACCCGGCGACGTGCACCTGAACGTGGCCTCACCGGGCTGGGGCAAGCACGCATGGTCCAATTTCTTCGCCCCGTGGATCGCCGAGGCGTGCGTATTTGTCTACAACTACGAACGGTTCGACGCCCGTGCCCTGATGGAGCAGATGGACCGCGAGCACGTCACCAGCTTCTGCGCCCCGCCGACGGTCTGGCGGATGCTCATCCAGGCGGACCTGAAAGTGCTGAAGACCCCGCCCACCAAGGTGGTCTCCGCGGGCGAACCGCTAAACGCCGAAGTGATCGAACAGGTCCAGCGCGCCTGGGGCCAGACCATCAGGGACGGCTTCGGCCAGACCGAAACCACCGTCCAGGTGGCCAACACGCCCAGCCAGCCGGTCACCATCGGCGCCATGGGGCGGCCGCTTCCCGGCTATGACGTGGTGCTGGTGGACCCCAACACGGGGGAAGAAGCCAACGACGGCGAGCTGTGCCTCCGCCTGGACCCCCGGCCGGTGGGGCTGATGAAGGGCTACTACGGGGACGCGGAACGGACCGCCGAGGCGTTCCGCGGCGGCTATTACCACACGGGCGACATGGCCAGCCGGGACAAACACGGCGTCATCACCTACGTGGGCCGCGACGACGACGTCTTCAAATCCTCCGACTACCGGCTCTCGCCATTCGAACTGGAGAGCGTGCTGCTGGAACACCCCGCCGTGGCCGAGGCGGCTGTGGTTCCGTCGCCGGATGCGGTCAAGCTTTCCGTCCCCAAGGCCTACGTTGTGCTGGTGTCCGGACTGGAGCCGGGGCCGGAGCTGGCCGAGGACATCCTACGGTACTGCCGCGAACACCTGGCGCCGTTCAAGCGGATCCGGCGGCTGGAATTCGCGGCGCTGCCCAAGACCATCTCGGGCAAAATCCGCCGTGTGGAGCTGCGGCACAATGAGGAGCTCCGGCATGGCGGGGGCACCCATCCCGACGGCCTCGGAGTGGAGTACTCCGAGGCCGATTTCCCGGGGCTGAAGGGCTGAGGATGGCCGCGCCACTGCCCCGGGACCCCATCGCGGACGCCCAACGGAACTGGGAGGAGCACGGCTGGGCCGACGTCGCCGCTCCGATGGCCGCGATCACGGCGATCATGCGCACGCAGCAGATCCTGCTGGCCCGGATCGAGGGCGCCCTGAAGCCGTTCGGGCTGACCTTCGCCCGCTACGAACTGCTCGCGCTCCTCAGCTTCGCCCGCAGCGGCGCGCTGCCCATGAACAAGGCGAGCGCCCTGCTCCAGGTCCATCCCACCTCGGTGACGAACGCCGTCGACCGTTTGGAAGGCTCGGGACTGGTGACACGCTCGCCGCATCCCACGGACGGCCGCACCACCCTGATCGAGCTCACCACGGAGGGGCGGATCGTTGCCAAACGGGCGACGGCGGTGCTCAACACCGAGGTTTTTGGCCAGTCAGGTTTCGACGCGGCCGACGTGGACCAGCTGATCCGTATCCTGGGCACGTTCCGCCGGAATGCCGGGGACTTTGCGGACTAAGCACGTCTCTTGGCGCTTGGCGGCCTTACGGGTCTAGGAGCGCGGTTTGGCTCTGACGTGCATGCGTTCGCCCTGGGTTCCAAAGAGGCTCAGGAACTCCACGGCTTCGGTGTCCGCGCGGCCGAACCAGTGGGGTACCCGGGTATCGAATTCAGCTGCTTCGCCGGGCCCCATCACCAGGTCCTGACCGCCCAGGACCATCCTGAGTTTGCCGTTGAGCACATACAACCATTCGTACCCCTCATGGACTTGGGGGTCCGGCTGGTCCGGCGTGCCGGCCGGCAGGATGTGCTTGTAGGCCTGGATCCCGCCGGGCCGTCTCGTCAGCGGGATGATGGTCATGCCGTGCCGGACCATGGGGCGCAGGTGCAGGCGGGGATCGCCCGTGGCGGGAGCCCCAACGAGTTCGTCCAGCGGGACCCGGTGCGCTTTGGCCAGCGGCAGCAGCAGCTCCAGGTTGGGGCGGCGCTGACCGGATTCCAGCCGTGAAAGTGTGCTGACCGAAATCCCGGTGGCCTCGGCCAGGGCCGCCAGGGTGGTGTTGCTGTTGAGGCGCAGGGCCCTGAGCCGGGGCCCCACCGCCGCCAGCACGTCGTCGAATTCTTCATCCATGTGCCCAGTTTGCCATTCCAGCAACTTTCCTTGCCAACCCGTGCAGGTGCCTCGGACCATGGAGTCATGAGAACAGACAATGACAACACGTACGACGTCCTGATCATCGGTGGAGGGGCCGCCGGCCTGAGCGCCGCACAAATGTTGGGCCGGTCGCGCCGCTCCGTTGTGGTGGTTGATAGCGGCGAACCCCGCAACGCCCCCGCCCAGGGGGTCCACGGATTCCTGTCCCGCGATGGTGTCAGCCCCGCCGAACTCCTGAGGATCGGACGTGCCGAAGCCGAGCACTACGGCGCACGGATAGTGGAGGGCGAGGCCGTTGCTGCTGCGGGCAATGCGGCCGACGGGTTTTCCGTGACCCTGGCGGACGGCAGCGTGATCCGCGGGCGCCGCCTGCTGATCACCACCGGGCTGGTGGACGAATTGCCGGGGATTGCCGGGCTCCGCGAGCGCTGGGGCAGGGATGTGCTGCACTGCCCGTTCTGCCACGGCTGGGAGGTGCAGGATCAGGCCATCGGCATTCTGGGCAACGGGCCTTGGTCCGTGCACCAGGCCCTGCTCTTCCGCCAGTGGAGCGGCAACATCACCCTGTTCCTGAACGACCTGACCCTGCCCACCGACGACGAGCTGGAGCAGTTGGCCGCCCGGGGCATCAGGGTGGTGGCGGGCGCCGTTGAATCATTGCGCGTGGAGCAGGACGTCCTGCGCGGTGTCGCCTTGGCCGGCGGACCCGAGATCGCCGTGGACGCGGTAGTGGTGGGACCCCAGGTGCGCGCACGGCTGGGCGCCTTCGCCGGGCTTGGCCTCGAGCCGGCACCCCATCCAATGGGGATCGGGGACTTCCTGGAGACCGATGCCGACGGCGCCACCGCGGTCCCGGGGGTGTGGGCGGCGGGCAACGTGACGGACATGCGTGCGCAGGTCCTGGCGTCGGCGGCGGCTGGTGCGTGGACCGCCGTCGTGATCAACAACCATCTGATGGCCGAGGAACTGGCCGCAGACGTCGCGGCCCACCGGGAAGCCCTATCGGTTGCCCGGTAATTGGTTGCCCGGTAATTGCCGGTCAGCGGTGGGTGAACTCGGGCTGCCGTTTTTCCGTAAAGGCGGCCATGCCTTCCTTCTGGTCCTCGCTGGCGAAAAGAGAGTGGAAGATCCGGCGTTCGAACAGGACACCCTGGGCGAGCCCGGTTTCAAAGGCCGCGTTGACGGCTTCCTTCGCGAGCATGGCCACGGGCTTGGACTTGGACGCGATGACCTCCGCGGCCTTCAGCGCCTCCTCCACCACATTCTCCGCCGGCACCACGCGCGAGACTAGGCCCGAGCGTTCAGCCTCCTCGGCGCCGATGAAGCGCCCGGTGAGGATCATGTCCATGGCCTTGGCTTTGCCCACGGCGCGCGTGAGCCGCTGCGAACCGCCCATGCCCGGCAGTACGCCGAGGTTGATCTCCGGCTGGCCGAACTTGGCGTTGTCCCCGGCGATGATGAAATCGCACATCATGGCCAGCTCGCAGCCGCCGCCCAGGGCGAAGCCGGACACGGCAGCGATGACAGGGATCCGCAGCCGGGTGAAGTCCTCCCAGCCCCGGAACCAGTCTGCGGCGTACATGTCCATGTAGCCCTGCGAGGCCATTTCCTTGATGTCGGCACCCGCGGCGAACGCCTTGGTCGAGCCGGTGATCACCACCGCGCCCACGCCGGGGTCGGTGTCCATGGCGGTGACGGCTGCCACGAGCTGGTCCATGGTGGCCTTGTCCAGGGCGTTGAGCGCCTCCGGCCGGTTGAGCGTGACCAGCCCTACCCGGCCGCGCTGTTCCACCAGGATGTTCGTGTACTCCGTCATGCCTGACCTTTCAGCTGTTTTCGCGTGTTGCTGGTGCTGCAGGGTTGCCAGTGCTGCAGATGGTGCTAGTGCTGCGATTTGTCGCGGATATCGGTGATGATTCCGGAGAAGTCCCGGCCGGCTCCGCCTTCAGCGGCAAACGTATCGTAGATTTCCGAGGCGAGCGGTCCCAGCCGGGCCGCCACCCCGGTACTTTCCAGCGCATTCAGCGCCAGCCGCAGGTCCTTCGCCATCAGCGCCCCCGCGAAGCCCGGCTGGTAGTCGCGGTTGGCGGGGCTGGCGGGGACCGGTCCGGGAACAGGGCAGTTGGTGGTCAAGGCCCAGCATTGTCCGGAGGCGTTGGAGGCGACGTCGAACAGCGCCTGGTGCGTCAGGCCCAGCTTCTCACCCAGCACAAAGGCTTCGCTGACCGCGATCATGGAGACCCCCAGGATGAGGTTGTTGCAGATCTTGGCGGCCTGGCCGCCGCCGTGCCCGCCGCAGTGGACCACGCGCTTGCCCATCACCTCGAGCAGCGGCCGGACCGCCTCGAAGTCCTCCGTCTCGCCGCCCACCATAAAGGTCAGCGTGCCGGCTTCCGCACCCACCACACCGCCCGAGACCGGGGCATCCACGGCACGGTGGCCGGCCGCAATGGCGAGCGCGGAGGCTTCGCGTGCCTCGTCAACGTTGATGGTGGAGCAGTCCAGGAACATGGTCCCCGGCTTGGCCTCGGCCAGCAGGCCCGGCTGTCCCTCCGCGCCGCGGTAGGCGTCCAGCACGTGCTGGCCGCTGGGGAACATTGTCAGCACCACGTCGGCACCGGCGATGGCGTCCAGCGGACTGGCCGCAGTGGGGACACCGTGCGTTTGGGCCGCGTCCAGCGCAGCGGGGACCACGTCGAAGCCCGCCACGGTGTAGCCGGCGCGGACCAGGTTCACTGCCATGGGCCCGCCCATGTGGCCCAGGCCCAGGAAAGCGACGATGGTTTGTTCAGGCATTGTCCGGCTCCTTTGTGTGCAGGTTGAGCTCCCGGTCCCCCAGCGGCGCGAAGAACCGTTCCATGTCCGACGCGTGCACCTCGTGCAGCGTGGCCGGCTTCCATTGCGGAATGCGGTCCTTGTCCACCACCTGCGCGCGGATCCCTTCGCGGAAGTCGGGCGCAACCAGGAACCGAAGCCCCACGCGGTATTCCTGCGCCAGCGCCTCGTCCAACGTCAGTCCCTTGGCCCGGCGGAGGGACTCCAGGGTCACCTTCACAGCCGTAGGCGACTTCGCTTCGATAGTGTCGGCGGCCTCGGCCGCTTCGGCCGCAGGCTCCCCGCCCAACGCGCCGCCCGAGGCCTCATCCAGCGTCCGCAGCCGCCGCACAATGTCCTCCGCGTCATCACTGGCGTAGGCGGCATCGATCCAGCCGCGCTGCTCCTCCAGCCCGGAGGGCGGCGGGTCCTGGGCAAAGCGGACGACGGCGGCTTCCGCACTTTCGTGTTCGAGCGCGGCCGCCAGCTTCGGCAGGTTCCCCGACGGGACAAAGTGGTCCGCGAGGCCCAGGAACACCGCATCCGCCCCGGTCAGGTGGGCTCCGGTCAGCGCGGCATGGGTGCCGGTCTCTCCAGGTGACCTCGCCAGCAGCCAGGTCCCGCCGACGTCGGGCACAAACCCGATGGTGGTCTCCGGCATTCCCGTCCGGGTCCGTTCGGTGACCACCCGCACCGAGCCGTGTGCGGAGATTCCCACGCCGCCGCCCAGCACGAGGCCGTCCATAAAGGCCACATAGGGCTTGGGGTAGGCGGCGATGAGGGAGTTCAGCCGGTATTCGTTCTGCCAGAAGTCAGCCGTTTCCGTACCCCCGCCGAGGATGTCCCGGTAGATCGCCACAATGTCGCCCCCGGCGCAGAGGCCACGCTCTCCGGCGCCGTGCACCAGGACGGTGGCCACTCCGTCGTCGTCCGCCCAGGCGGTGAGCTGTTCCAGCATGGCGTCCACCATGCCGGCGTTCAGGGCATTGACGGCCTTGGGCCGGTTGAGCGTAATGATGCCCAGGTGGCCGCGCTTCTCGAACAGAACGTCCGCCATCAGCTGCCTTCCGGCATGATGAAGCTGGCGCCCTGGCGGATCCCGGACGGCCAGCGCGTGGTGACCGTTTTGGTCTTGGTGTAGAAACGGAACGCGTCTGCGCCGTGCTGGTTCAGGTCGCCGAAGCCGGACGCCTTCCAGCCGCCAAATGTGTAATAGGCGATGGGTACCGGAATGGGCACATTGATGCCCACCATGCCCACTTCCACCCGGCTGGCAAAGTCCCGGGCGGCGTCGCCGTCGCGGGTGAAGATGGCCACGCCGTTGCCGAACTCGTGCTCGGAGCACAGCCGGAGGGCTTCGTCGTAATCGGCGGCGCGGAGCACGCTGAGGACGGGTCCGAAGATTTCCTCCTGGTAGATCTTCATGTCCTTGGTGACGTGGTCGAAGAGCGTGGGGCCCACCCAGAAGCCGTCGTCATAGCCTTCCACCGTGAGGCCGCGCCCGTCGGCCAGCAGGGTGGCACCCTCGTCCACGCCGGACTGGATGTAGCCCTCGATCCGTTCCTTGGCACTCGCCGCCACCACGGGCCCGAAGTCCGAGTCCTTGTCCAGGCTGTGGCCCACCCTGAGGTGCTTGACGCGCTCGGTCAGCTTGGCTACCAGCGCGTCCGCGGTCTTCTCCCCCACCGGGACGGCCACGGAAATGGCCATACAGCGCTCGCCGGCGGAGCCGAACCCGGCGCCGATCAGGGCGTCGGCGGCCATGTCCAGGTCCGCGTCCGGCATGATCACCATGTGGTTCTTGGCCCCGCCGAAGCACTGGGCGCGCTTTCCGTGGGCGGCCGCGGTGGCGAAGATGTACTGGGCGATGGGTGTTGAACCCACAAAGCCGATGGCCTTCACGCGGGGATCTTCCAGCAGCGCGTCAACGGCTTCCTTGTCCCCGTTGACCACGTTGAACACACCGTCCGGCAACCCGGCCTCCGTGAACAGTTCGGCCAGGCGAAGCGGAACCGAGGGGTCACGTTCGGAGGGCTTGAGGATGAAGGCATTGCCGGCGGCGAGGGCCGGGCCGGACTTCCACAGGGGGATCATGGCTGGGAAGTTGAACGGGGTGATTCCCGCGACGACGCCGAGTGGCTGGCGCAGCGAGTGGACGTCGATGCCCGCACCGGCGTCGTCGGAGAACTCGCCTTTGAGCAGGTGGGGGGCGCCCGCCGCGAACTCCACCACTTCAATGCCGCGCTGGATATCGCCCTTGGAATCGGCGAAGGTCTTCCCGTGTTCGGAGGACAGCAGCGTGGCGAGTTCGTCCATGTTCTCGTTGACGAGGTCAACAAACTTAAGCAGGATCCGGCCGCGGCGCTGCGGGTTCATGGCGCCCCACTGGACCTGCGCTTTCTCCGCGGCGGCCACCACGTTCCGGACCTCCTCCCCGCTGGCCAGGGGCAGGCGCGCCTGGACTTGGCCCGTGCAGGGGTCAAAAACGTCACTGAAGCGGCCGGAGGTCCCCGTCACCCGCTGGCCGTCTACGTAATGGGATAGTTCTCGCACCATGATGCAAAGCTCCTTCGCATGTGATCCAGGTCATCTCTGCAAGCGAATATACTCGGACTTCCTACTAAATTCCAGACTGCCCCAAAAACCCTCGTGGCACACGCTGCCGCCGTCGTCGGCATTTGTTGCGGCACACCGTCCCGGGCCACTTTGACGTCGATCTGGACCCTCAAAACGCGATTCGACGGCGTGTCCGCGCCATAGTGCCCCGTCTTCGCAGGCACGTTCCAGCCACGGCAACGCCTCCGGGCAACAAGTTCGGTAAGTTAGGGACTGTGAAGATTGCTACCTGGAATGTGAACTCCCTCCGTGCCCGCGCCGACCGTGTGGAGGCCTGGCTGCAGCGCAGCGATTGCGACGTCCTGGCCATCCAGGAGACCAAATGCAAGGACGAAAACTTCCCCTGGGAACTGTTCGAACGCATGGGCTATGAGGTGGCCCACTTCGGTGTGAACCAGTGGAACGGCGTGGCCATCGCGTCCCGGGTAGGCCTGGAAGACGTCGAGCGCACCTTCCTGGACCAGCCTCCGTTCGGGAAAGAAGGCAAGGACCCCGTCCAGGAAGCCCGCGCCATGGCCGCGACCTGCGGCGGCGTCCGGGTCTGGAGCCTCTACGTGCCCAACGGCCGCTCCCTGGACGACGAACACATGCCGTACAAGATCAAGTGGCTTGAATCCCTGAAGACCCACGCCCAGGGCCTGGTGACCGCCGACCCGACAGCTCAGGTAGCCCTCATGGGTGACTGGAACATTGCGCCGTTCGACGACGACGTCTGGGACATCGACCTTTTCGTCAATAACAGGTACACCCATGTCAGCCCGCCGGAACGCGCGGCCTTCCACGCTTTCGAAGAGGCCGGATTCAAGGACGTGGCACGCGAGTACACGCCCGGTCCTGGCGTCTACACGTACTGGGATTACACCCAGCTGCGCTTCCCCAAAAAGGAGGGGATGCGCATTGACTTTGTCCTTGGCTCCCCCGCGTTGGCGGCCCGCGTCACGGGCGCGTCGATCGACCGCGAGGAACGCAAGGGCAAGGGCGCCTCGGACCACGCCCCCGTTCTGGTGGAACTGGCGGACTGATGGCTGCAGCCGGGGCCCAGGAAGGGAGCGCGTGATGACGGGAAACCTCTACCGGGGCCAGGCCGGGCTGCCGTTCTCCTCCACCCTGCGCGTCTACGAACCGCTGGAAGCCTTCCCGGAAGGACAGCGGGAGGCCATCCGGACCGCCGGTGCCCGCACAGCCTCCCGGGCCGCCGTCGAAAACGCCGAACTGCTGGCCTCGCTGGGCCGGATCACCCGCTCCGGCGGGGACCCCTTCCCCACCGGGCGGACGGATCTGGTCCGCGTCACCAGCATTCCCGGTGTACCCCCCGGGCGGACCCCGCAGCCAGGAACGTCCGACGCCGGTGCTGCCGCCGGCCCGGGTGGCGCTGCCGGCCCGGATGCCAAGGCTGGCTTGGGTGCCGAGTCAGGCTTGGGTACCGGGATAGGCGCCGGTTCCGGCCTTGGGCCTGACGCCGGGGGCGACAGTGGGCGTGACGCTGGGTCCGGGCGCGTCCTGCTGTACTGCCCCAGCCAGCTGGTCCTGCGCGCCGGCCTCGCCGCCAATGCCCTCATGGAAGGCATCCACGGCCCGCTGGCCGAAATGCTGATTCCGGAAGAGCAGCGGGACAAACACCAGGAACGCATTGACCAGGTCAAAGCCCGTGACGGCGCCATCCGTGTGCATACCCGCGCCTCCACGTGGGGCATCCCCTTCAGCTGGTTCTCGCTGTTTATGGAAGGCGACCACAAGGACGTCGTGGAATCGGGCGGGCGCATCCTCACCGTCAGGGTGTGGGCTCCCATCACCGAAGCCATGGAGCGGGCACGGTACGCCGTGGCCCACCTGGCGCTGGCGGCACCGGACCTGGACATGCTGGACGACCTCGCGCAGCTGACCGAATGGCTGGAGCTGTTCCACGTCAATTCCATGGTGGAACTCGACTACGGCGCCGTGGCGGACAAGGTGTACCCGGACGAGTCGCCCATGGACATCCGGCTGGGCATCGAATGCCTGGCAGAGGGCGACATGACAGGCGCCGCGGCGGCCTACCGCAGGCTGGCTTCCCGCTGGATTCCCATCCGGCAGCTCGCCCGCGCGTCCTGACCGCTTTTCCTGGACACGGCTTCTTCCTAGACACGGCTTCGCGACTGCGGCTTCCTGAACCCGGCGTCCTGGCCGCGGCATCCTGGCCGGATGCCACGCCGCGCCTCCTCAGGAAGGAGGCGGCGCCGTCGTACGCCTGATGATGAGCTGGTGGGGCGCGACGGCGGACCGGACCGCCCCGACCGTGCCGTCCAGTTCGTCGATGAGCATCTTGGTAGCCAGCTCGGCCTGTTCGTCGGGCCGTTGTCCCACGGTGGTCAGGCCCATCGCGTCGGCGAAATCGTGGTCATCGATCCCCACCACCGAGAGGTCCTCAGGGACCCGCACGCCTACGCGTGCTGCTTCGAAGATGACGCCCATGGCCATTTCGTCGGAGGCGCAAAAGATGGCGGTCGGCTTCGGGCCGGGCTGGGCCCAGAGGCGCCGGAACGCCTCTTGGCCGCTGAGGACCGTGAAATCGCCCCATTCGTCCCACTCGGGGCGGGTGGGCAGCCCCGCTCCTGCCATAACGTCCTTGAAAGCCAGGATCCGCACGCGGGGGACGTCGAAATTAAGGTCCGTTTCGTCGTCGCCGTGCAGGAGGGCAATGTCCCGGTGGCCGAGGTCGATCAGGTGCCGTACGGCGGTGGACGCTGCGGCGTAGTCGTCGATGCCGATGTACGCGCACTCCTCCACATGGCCGCCTACCACGATCAGCGGGATATCAATCTTTTGGAGGTGGTCAAGCTCGTCTTGGGTGAGGGCCATACAAAGGACAAGCAGGGCGTCAATCTGCTTGTAGACCATGGTTTTGCTGAACAGGCGTTCCCGGTTGCTGCCGTGTCCGCCCAGGTTGAAGAGGGAAAGATTGTAGTGGCGGGCGTGAAGTTCGCGGTCCGCGCCCTCAATGGCCTTGGAGAAGAACCAGCGGCTCACGAACGGAGCCAGCACGCCAATGGTCTTGGTGCGGCCGGTGGCCAGTCCGGAGGCTGAGGAGGAGGCGACGTAGCCCAGGGCCCCCGCCACCTCGAGGATCTTCTCCCGGGTGGCGGGCGAAACCCTGGGCAACCCGCGCACGGCCCGGGACACTGTGGCCGTGGACACCCCGGCGGCTGCTGCCACGTCTTCAATGCTGACGCCGCTGTGGCCGCCCCTTTGGGACCTCTCAGCCATCCGTGCCACCGTTTCCCCTCCGCGTTCCCTGCATGCATTCGCTTTACTTCCAGCAATGCCTCCACGCCATAGTATTTTGAGCCGCCCCCGCTTCGCAGTGTTACCTGCGCACCGACTGGCCACTCGCGGTTGGATCATTGGGGAGCGCGCTACCTCCGGTCCGGCAGCCGGCGGCGCAGCCGCACCATCCCGTAGACCGCCAAGAGCATGGCCAGCAGGCCAAGGGCCCACCAGAGCGCAGGCTGGCCTGTCACTTCCATCCATACTGTGACCACGAGCAGAACCACAGCCCAGAAGCCGAGGAACCCGATGATGATGTCAAAATCCTCGCCCGAACGCGCCAGCCGGCGTTCATTTCCCGCCCCTTTGGACTGCGGGGGTCGGGAAGCGCCCTTCGTCACTTAACCGCGCCGGCCGTCAGGCCGGCTACAATCTTGCGCTGGAAGACCAGCACCAGAATCACCAGGGGAATGGTGACGATGGTTCCGGCTGCCATGATCGCCGTGTACGGAATTTGCTGGGGTTGTGCCCCGGCAAAGTTTGCGATAGCGACCGTCACCGGCTGGGTGGCGTCACTGGACAGCTGGCTGGCAATCAGGAACTCATTCCAGGACGAAATGAAGGCCAGGATTGCCGTAGTGAAGATGGCCGGGGCAGCGAGCGGCATGATGACCTTCCGGAAGGCCTGGCCCTGCGTGCAGCCATCCACGCGTGCGGACTCCTCGAGTTCCCACGGCATTTCGCGGAAGAACGACGTCAAAGTGTAAACGGTCAGCGGAAGTACGAACGAAATGCTGGGGATGATCAGGGCCTGGTACGTCCCCATCCAGCCGATGTTGGTGAAGAGCTGGAACAGCGGGGTGATCAGGGCGACGCCCGGGAACATGGATGCTCCCAGAATGAAGCCCAGCACCAGGAACTTGAACCGGAAATTGAGTCGCGCCAGCGCATAGGCCGCAAACACGCCAATCAGCAGGGAAACAGCCGTAACAACAACGCCGATGAAAATACTGTTCAAGAGCGCTTGGCCGAACCTGTTGCCGAACGAGGTGTCGAAGGCCGTGACGAAGTTATCCAGCGTGACATGCGTCGGCAAGAGCGAAGTGTCGTAGGTGAAGCCCACCTCGCGAAACGCCGTCACTACCATCCAGTACGCCGGAGCGAGGCACCAGATCAGGATGACTGCCGCGCTGATGTACGTGCGGCCCTGCGCCCACTTCTCACGGTTTTGCGACGCTTTCCGCCCCTTGTCCTGCCGTGCACGCAGCTCAGTTGCTGCTGTTGACGTTGTCATTTCTTCCCCTTACTGCCGGCGCCGCTTTGCTCAACAACATTCGCACCGAGGAACCGGACGAAGATGAAAGCGACCAAGAAGATGATGATAAAGGTGATAGTCGACAGCGCCGCCGCAGCGTTGAACCCTTGCCTGATCTGATTGATCACCAGAATGGACAGCGTGGTGGTGTTATTGGCGCCTTCGGTGAGAATGTACGGCAGGTCGAACATGCGAAGCGCATCCAGCGTACGGAACAGGATGGCAACCATCAGGGCCGGCTTGACGAGCGGCAGTGTGATCATCCGGAACCGCTGCCAGGCACTGGCCCCGTCCACCTTGGCCGCTTCGTAGACCTCAGCGGGAATCATCTGAAGTCCGGCGAGGATGAGCAGCGCCATAAACGGCGTGGTCTTCCAGGTATCCGCGATGATGACCGCCCATTTGGCCGGCCATTCACTGCCCGTCCAGAGGATGGAGGCATTGAACATTTTGTTGGCGATACCTTCGAAATCGAAGATGAAGAGCCAGAGCTGGGCGGTGACGGCCGTGGGGATGGCCCACGGGACCAGCACCGCTGCGCGGACCAAGCTGCGTCCCCTGAAGGTGCGCGCCATGATCATGGCCATCCAGAAGCCGAGCACGGTTTCGAACGTTACTGTCACCACCGTAAAGAAGAAGGTGGTGGTGGTGGCGTTCCAGAACTGCGCACCCAGCGTGCCGGGAGGACAGGCCACCGTGCCGCCGGGGGCAGCACACTGCTGGGCAAGCCAGTTGACGTAATTCTGCAGTCCCGCGCTGCCACCCTCGGTGAACAGCCCGGTCACCGGGTCCAGCCCAGCGTCCTTTTGGAGTGACATCACGATGGCGCTGATGATCGGGTAAACGATCACAATACCTAGCGCAATGATGGTGGGGGCCAGCAGCCACGATGCCCATTTGCCCTGGCTCTTGAGCCTGTTGTCCTCGCCGACGCCCTTGGGCGCGTGATGAAGCTCGGTACCGCCCGACGCCGGTCCCTTGACCGGCGTCGGGCCCAATTCCGTTGCCATGGCTAGGCTACGATCCTGCGCCAGCGGACTCGATGGACTTCTGCATGTCAGACAGAGCCTGCTCAGCAGTCTTCTCGCCCTTCAGTGCAGCGTAGGAGTTCACCTGGATGGCCTCGGTCACTGCCGGGTAGAACGGCGTCACCGGACGGGGAACAGCGTTCTCGATGGAGGTTTTGAGAACAGGCAGGTAGGGGAGCTTAGCGACCAGCGCGGCATCGTCATACAGGGCACTCAGCACCGGGGCCAGTGAACCCTGAGTGGCGTAGAACTTCTGCGTCTCCTCCGAGGTGATGAATTTCAGGAAGTCCAGGGCTGTTGCCTTGTACTTGGAATACACGCTCACGCCCACATTGTGGCCGCCGAGGGACGAAGCGCCAGGGCCGTTCTTGCCGGGCAGGGCAGCCATGCCCAGCTTGTCCTTCACAACGGACGAGCCCTCGGTGGTGGCGAGGTTGTAGACGTAAGGCCAGTTGCGGTGGAAGAGCAGATTGCCGCCCTGGAACGCGCGGCGGCTTCCTCTTCCTGGTAGGTAATGGCCTCAGCCGGAATGTTGCCGTTCTTGAACGCTTCGGTCAGGTTTTCCAGGCCTTCCTTGGCCTCGGCTGTGTTCAGGCTGGGCTTCCCCTTGTCATCCAGGACGGAACCGCCGGCGGAGTTGATCGCCTCGGACGCGTTGACCGTCAGGCCTTCGTACTGCTTGAACTGCCCGGAGTAGCAGCCGATGTTGTTGGCCTTGGCGATGGAGCACATCTCCATCATCTCGTCCCACGTCTTGGGTGCAGTGGGCACCAGATCCTTGCGGTAGTAGAGGATGCCACCATCGGAGTTCTGCGGAGCGGCGTACAGGGTGTTGTTGTATGACGCGCCTTTTACCGTGGACTCAAGCATCTTCGACGTGTCGATCGCCATCTTGTCCTTGAGCGGCTGCAGCCAGCCCTTGGCGGCGAATTCCGCGGTCCACACGAGGTCTACGGATGCCACGTCGTAGTTGGCGTCCTTGGCCTGGAAGTGCTGAACGAGGTCGTCGTGCTGCTGGTCTGCCTGGTCGGTCTGCTCCTTAAAAGTGACCTTCTCATCAGGGTGCGCAGCGTTCCACTTTTCAATCAAAGGACGGACGACGTTGCTGTTGTCCTTGCCCTGTACGTAGGTGATGGGTCCACGGCCGTCGAGGTTGGCTTCGGCGTCGGTACCGCCCGTGGTCCCGCCGCCGCCGCCACCGGCACAGGCGGAGAGGGTCAGGGCCAAGATGGCAGTAGCTGCCGGAAGTAAGAATTTGCGGGTTTTCATTGCTTGAGGCTCCTCGCTGAGTGACAAGTATGTCGACAGTGCGCTTGATGTGGTGACCATCACACTAGTAACGTTGCAACGAGTTATGCAAGCGCTTACATCAAAACGTTATAGGAGAGGAACCAAATGTCCCACCCGTTCGTTCCCACCCCCGGTTCGAGTATCACGTCCTGGTGGGCCGGCGCTGTTGTGTACCAGATCTACCCACGTTCCTTCGCGGACGCGGATGGGGACGGAATGGGTGATCTCCGGGGGGTTACGGCCCGGCTGCCCTATGTCCAGCGGCTCGGCGTGGATGCCATCTGGCTGTCACCGTTCTACAAGTCTCCCCAGGCTGACGCCGGTTACGACGTTGCGGACTACCGCCAGGTGGACCCCCTTTTCGGGACCTTGGCTCACTTCGACGAAATGTTGCAGAATGCTCACGGTAGGGGGCTGAGGGTCATCGTTGACCTCGTCCCTAACCACACCTCGGACGAGCACGTGTGGTTCCAGGAGGCGCTGGCCTCCGTCCCCGGCTCCGCGCAGCGGGACCGCTACATGTTCCGGCAGGGCAAAGACGAGGTGCAAGGTTCCGGTGACGGCAACCTGGCCCCGAACAATTGGAAGTCGGTCTTCGGCGGGCCGGCCTGGAGCAGGGTCGCCGAAGCCGACGGCAGCCCCGGCGAATGGTACCTACACCTTTTCGACGCCAAACAGCCGGACCTGAACTGGGACAACGCCGAAGTCCAAGAGGAAATGCGTTCTGTGATGCGCTTCTGGCTGGAACGTGGAGTCGACGGCTTCCGCGTGGACGTTGCCCACGGCATGGTGAAGGAAGCGGGACTGCCGGACTGGGAAGGCGCGGTTGCCACGGTGGAAGGCACCGCTGAAGCGGCCCCAGTCAGACGGGATACGCCGCCGGGCGATGCCCCTGGAGCGCATACTGAAGCGCAGGAGCCCCACCGCGCAGTGTCGCCGCAGTACCCGCCGTCGCCATTTTTTGATCAGGACGGCGTGCACGACATCTACCGGGATTGGAACCGCCTGCTGGCTGCATACGAAGGCGATCGGATGATGGTCGCCGAAGCGTGGGTGGAACCAGCGGAACGACTGGCCCGGTATGTCCGTAAGGACGAAATGCAGCAGGCATTCAATTTCGACTTCCTGCTCGCCGGCTGGGACGCTGAGCGAATGGCCGAAGCCATCGAAGCTTCCCTCAACGCAGCGGCGTCGGTCGGAGCGCCGTCCACGTGGGTGTTGAGCAATCACGACACCGTCCGCCACAGCACCAGGTTCGGCCTGAAGGATCCCACCACATTCCCCAAGGGCGTTGGGGCCGATGATGAACAGCCTGACGCCGACCTGGGACTGCAGCGCGCACGAGCCGCCACCTGGTGTCCTTGGCGCTGCCCGGCTCCGCCTACATCTATCAGGGCGAGGAGCTTGGCCTTCCGGAGCACACCACCCTCCCGGACGAAGCACGGCAGGATCCCACGTTCTTCCGCACGAACGGTGTTGAAGTCGGCCGGGATGGCTCCCGGGTGCCGCTTCCCTGGAACGCAGACCAACCCGGTTACGGCTTCGCAGACGCCTTAAGTGCCGGCGTCGATAATGCAGCGCCCGACGGCGGCACAAATCGTCGCTTGCCCGCGGCACCTTGGCTGCCCCAGCCGGAGTCCTTCAGTGCCCTCGCAGCCGACCGACAGGATGGCGCAGCGGGTTCCACTCTGGAGCTATACCGATCGGCGCTGGCGTTCCGCTCTGCCCGCGGCTTGGGGTCCGGAACGTTCCAGTGGGCCTACTTACATCAGCCAACACAGGGTGTGCTGGCCTTCAATAACGGCAAAGTCCTGGTCCTCAGCAATCTGGGGTCAGCCGCGATACCTGTACCCGCTGAGTACACGGTTGCCCTGACCAGTGGCCCGCTGGCCAGTGACGACATGGCTGAAATACCGACGAACTGCACGGCCTATCTGACCGTCCAGTGATCTTCCCTGACGGCTGGGGGGTAAGGGCCCGCACGGGCCGGCCGGAAACCAAGGGCGCCGCGCTCCCCGGGGAGCGCGGCGCCCTTTAGGCATCGTGGGGCATACCCCATGGTTGAGCCTATTTGCCGCCCTTGAACAGACCGGCGATCTTCGCGCCAAAGCCCTTCACGTTCTCGGTCACGCTGCCGGCCAGTTCCTTGGCGTTTTCAGCAACATCGCCAGCGAGTTCCTTGGCATTCTCAGCCACGTCGCCGTCGAGGAACTCCTTGACGTTTTCTGCAGCTTCGCCCGCGAATTCCTTCACGTTCTCCGCAGCCTCGCCAGCGAACTCCTTCACGTTCTCCGCAGCCTCGCCAGCGAACTCCTTGGCCTTTTCTGCCGCGCCTTCGCTTGCCGCTCCGGTGCCAGTTACTTGCTCGCTCATGGTGTTCTCCTTGATTCCCCGGTTATTCCATCCGGACAGTGGTGGTGGCCCGTTGCCTGGCGATGTTCGCCGGCATCGGCACGAACCGATGTCCCCCGGATCACACTAACGGACGCGCTCAGCGCGGCTGAACCGTGTCCTGGCCCCGGCACCAATGTGAATCAGGACGGGTGTCTGTTTTCCCACCACTTGGTCCAAGGCGTCCACCAGGACAGAGACCTCGGCCGCAAGCAGATGCGGCGCCACACCCTGGCGCGGCTGGAGCCGGATTTTCAAGGCTGGGCTGCCCTGGACATCGTAGGTCGCCACCGTGGCACCCGCCAGATCGGGCCGTTCGGCCAAGGCGTGCTTCAACGCCTGCTCCGCCACTCCCCCGCTGATCCGGACATCCCCGGCTACTGTCCCGGGATCGTACTCGGCCACCAGCAAGTTGCTCCGGCCTTTGCCCTGCTGCGCGATCCAGGCAACCATCAGGCCGATCAGAACCACCAGCGCAAGCGCCGTCACAATCCACAGCCAGCTTTCCGGCCGGCCAGGGAAGCGGGTGCTGTCAAAGGCCTGGTTCAGGGCGCGCCAGCCTGATCCCGACCAGGCATGCCACCAGGTTCCCACGGGTGGAACGGTGGCCAGCAGAACGAGCAGGATGCCCACGGCGAGCAGCTTGAGGCCGAGGATGCCGAGCAGGATCCGGTTGAGGAGCGTGGGTGTGGCGGTCATGCTCCAATCACTCCTACGGTGGAAATGTTCACGCGGACGTCAGGTACCGGGACCAGTGACATCCCGCTGAGTTCGTCCTGGACCGCGGCCAGCACCGCCGCTTCCGCTACTGGAACCCCTGAGGTGGGGCGCACGTTGACGATAATCTGCCGCCGGGACACCACCACCATGACCTGTTCCGGGGTGACATTGGCAGCGAGCCGTGCGCTGCGTGCCAGGGCGGAGGCGATGACCTCGTCATCGACCACCACGGCGGACGAAGTTCCGGTGCCGTTCAGCGTGGTGCCGTTCAGCACGTGCCGGGCGCGTCTTCCCGGCAGGATGGCGTTGAGCAGGAAAAACAGCCCTACCATGGCTACTACGGCGCCGCTGGCACCGAGCAGCAACGGCGGGATACCCGCCGGAAGTGCAACGATGCGCTCCGCCGCCAGCTGCGGTTCGATCAGCCAGGCCGGCTGACCAATGGCGTGAACGGCCGCTTCGAGCAGCCCGTAACCGGCCAGCCCCATCACCAGGACGGCCGCGACCACGGCCACCGCTGCCCGCGAGGAATGGGTTTCCCGGTAGACGACCCTGCGCATATCGGGTTGCGGCTGGGCTCGGGCGCGGCTTGGTTGCCTCGAATCGAGGTCCCCGTCCACTGATCCTCCGCTCACTGGACCCGGCCTCCCTCGATCGGCTTAACGCCGCTGATGCGGATATCCACCCTGCTCAGGCTGGCGCCGCTGAGGGCCGTGACCGTCGAAAGGATCCTGGATTTGGCATCGACCGTTCGGTCCCAAATGGATCCGCCGAATGCGGCCACGCGGCCTGCGTCCCTGAGCACGGTGGCCAGGGGCGGGATCCTGATAGGTGACACCAGCGACAAAGCCAGCAGGCCGTCGTCGTCCGTCCAGTCCGCCCGGACATCATGGGGCTCCACACCGAGGGCCTCCGCGGCCGCTGTCCTGGCAAGGCTGGTCAGGGCCTGCGTGCTGATGCGGTTGTGTCCGCTCAGGACCCGCCCCTGGATGGATGGTGCGGCTGACGTCATGACGAGGAGCGCCGGCCGATGATGGCATCCAGGACGCCGCGCAGGTCCAGTTTCCCTTCCGCTGCGCGGCCCAGGAGGGCGCCGACGGCCATAAAGAGGAGCGAGACCAGGAAGCCCCACAGCCCGAACTGGAAGGACATAAACGCCACGAAGGCGCCCACGGCGATCCCCACAACGGTCAGATTCACAGCAGTGCCTCCCTCTCGGCGACGGCGACGGCAGTGGTTCCGACCTTCGCCGGCGGCGCCACATAGACATCGGTAATTTCGACGTTCACTTCAATGACCTGCAGGCCGACGAGTTCCTCGACCGCGCGGTAAACGGCTGATCTGACCTGATCGGCCAGCGAATGCAGGGGCGACCCGTAGGAGGCCACCAGGCTGATGTCCACCGCCACCTGCGTCTCACCGACCTCGGCACGGACGCCGGCAGCATGGTCCGAACTGCCGACGGCGTCCCGGATGGCCCCCAGCGCACGCGACGGAGCCGAGCCCAAAGAATAGACGCCGGGCACGGCACGGGCAGCGATGCCGGCAACTTTTGCCACGGCGGTCTCAGCGATCACGGTGCGGCCATGACCGGACACGGGCGCCTGGCTGGCGGCATGGTGGCTGGTAGCAGGCTGGCTGGCAGCTTGCTGGCGCTCGACGCCCGCATCGGGTTGTGGGTTCTGGTATTCCATCAGACAGTTCCCCTTCTGTTGTTCCCAACCCTATCCCCTGCGTGTGGGAACGCACGGGAATCCGTGGCGAGTCAGGCCAGCTTCCGGCCGGTCAGCGTAAATCCGGTCTTTCCGCCTTCGCTGAACACGGACGTGTCAGTGTTGGACCAGTCGGGCAGGAAGAGATCTGTGACAACTGTGCCACTTCCGGGGGCGAACACTTCCACCGAGGACGTATCGAGCAGGATCCGCAGCTTCAGTTTTCCGTCCACGAGCGGGACGCTCACCTGGTGGTAGGGGCTGAACTTGTCCGAAAAGTTTGAGGTCCCTGCCGCGGACCGGTCAACCGTCAGCGTGCCGGACTGCGCCTGGTAGCGGATCTGGAGCCCGCGCAGTTCGATTCCAGCCTCCGCAGCACCGTCCGGCGTCAGTTCAACATCCAGGAGTTGGGACCTGGAGGAGAAGTCCTCCCCCAGCGGCTTGCTTTCTTCGGCAACGGTGAGTTGCCGCTCGGAGGCAGCTCCGCTGGACAAAACTCCAGCGGGGGCAGCGGCGATGGACGAGCGCAAGACGGGCCTGCCGCCGTCGTCGTTACTGTTGCTGCTGCCGCCGCCGCCGGAGAGCGTCAGTTCGCGGGGAATTGCCATGGCGCCACGCCACGGGGTGGTGGGCATCTTCTGGGCGTAGTCCCAGTTCCCCATCCAGCCGAAGAGGACGGGCTTGCCGCCGGGGGCTCCGGAGATGGTGGTGGCGGCGTAGAAGTCCGCGCCGTAATCCACCCATTGGTGGTCCTGCAGCGGAGCGTCCGGACCGGCGGCACCCTCGGCGCGGAACGTCACGCCGTCGAACTCTCCCATGAAGTACTGTATGCCTGAGCCGCCGGCTATGCCCCCTGGGTTGATGCTGAGGAGCATGACCCAGCGCCGTTCGTTGGTCCCCTCCACGGGAACCTCCAGGAGTTCAGGCATTTCCCACAGTCCGCCCTGGGCGCCGACACCGGAGAAGTCGCTGAGGAAGTCCCAGTGCAGCAGGTCCTGGGATTTATAGAGCTTCACCACGTGGTCGTCGGCCACGACGGTGGTCATGATCCAATACTGCCCCGGCTCGTACCAGGTGACTTTGGGATCGCGGAAGTTCTGCGAAGAGGGTTGCAGATCCACCACCGGATTGTCCTGGTACTTCGTCCAAGTGCGGCCGTGGTCGAGGCTGTACGCGACGGACTGGGCCTGGGTGCCTTTGGGCAGCGGGGCGTTGTCCTTGTAGGCACTCGTATATAGGGCCACCATGGCCGGGTGGTCCTTGCTGCCCAGCCCCGAGGTGTTGTTCGTGTCCACCACGATCGAGCCGGAGAAGATTTCCTCGGTCTCCGTGGCCTCCATGGCCACCGGTTCTTCCGCCCAGTGCACCAGGTCGGTGCTGGTGGAGTGGCCCCAGGACATGTTGCCCCAGTCGTTGCCCTTGGGGTTGTACTGGTAGAACGCGTGGTAGGTGCCGTCTTCGTACACCAGGCCGTTGGGGTCATTCATCCAGTTCTTTGACGGCGTCAGGTGCGCCGCAGGACGCCAGGGATCGCCGGCCGACGGCGTTGCGGCACCTTGGGAGGAACCCTCAGGGGGGTGGCTCCCGGCGTCGGGATTCCCGTTCTGCGAATCAGGGGTGCAGCCGGCGGCCGTCACCGCCAGGAACAGGGCGACGACGGCGGAAACGGCCGGTCTGCTGGACCTGCGTCTGTCCGGGCTGCTCAGGTGAGGCCAGGAAGCGGTGAAGAAAAGCATGTGGATCCTAAAATTTGAGGCGGGGACGCCCGTGAATGTCACGGACGTCCCCGTTTACTGATTTCGCCCCCGTCAGGGGAGGTACTGGCTACTGCTTGTGCCGTTCACCGATAGTGCCGGTCACTTGTAGTGGCCGGCACCGCCAACGTTGAGGTTGGTGGGCAGGTAGCCGAACGGGCCAAGGCCGTTCTGGCCGAACGTGCGGTCAACTGCCGACACACCGTTGCGGAAGTTGATCTTCACGGTGGGTGACAGGGATCCGCCGCGGACACCGTTCACGTTGTCGATGAAGGACTGGACCAGTCCGCCCGGCTGCACGTAGTGCGAATAGGCCTGGAACTGGCGGCCGTTCTGGTTGGGGGTTGGCCTTTCCGGGGATTCGGACGGCAGGTTCAGGTCAGTCGGCGAGGCCAGGGCCAGGCCGCTGTTGTTCATCGGCTGGTAGTCGGAGCGCACACCGTCACCAACGAAGCCATAAACGCCGTCGGGGCCGCGCATTCCTGCCGCGTAGGTGAACTGGTGGCTGATGGTGAACAGGTAGTACTTGTTCTTGCCGCCTTCGTTCTGGATGAAGATCTGCGGGCGTTCGGTCTGGTCGTTGACGCAGTTCGCGGACAGGACCGGCGGCAGGAAGGACCACTTGGTCAGGTCCTTGTTGTCCGCCACGGCCAGGCCCACGTTGGCGGTCTGGTAGTAGGCGCCGGAGCTGTTGACCTCGTTGAGGTTCTCGGCGTTGGGGTCTCCCGGCTGGTAGCCGAGGTCCTCGGCCTTGCACTCGTATTCTCCACGAGTGCCGCCGGTGTTGCCTTCGAAGACCATGTAGGTCTTGCCGGGGTGTGCCGGGTCCTCGAACGTGTACGGATCGCGGAAGGCGAACCCGGGGTTCTGCGCCTTGTTCTGGTACATCTCGCCGTCCGGCTCAAGGAGCTTGGTGTGCGTGAAACCGTCAAAGGTGACGCCGTTTTGGTCGGCGTGGATGTTGCCGAGGGCCTTGGCAATGGCAGCGTCAGGGGCGATGCCGCCGCCGCCGGCGTTCCGCTCGGCCACGTCGTAGAACGTGGTGGCCGTGTAGAAGACGTTGACGTGGTTGCCCTGCATCAGGCGGGTAGAACCGGACCACTCGGTGTTGCCGATGGACGCGCCGTCAGCGAAGACGTGTCCGCCGTAGTTCCACTTGTCCGTGGCCGGGTCAGCGTTGGTCTTGCGGAAGAAGTAGCCGATCCGGGCGTTCCAGTGGCGCTGGTCGAAGCCGTAGCCCGCGTCACGGTCAGCCACGAGGGAGAAGATGACGTCCCAGCCCTTGTAGCTGATCTGGTTCGCGTTTTCGTCCGTGAGGGACCAGGTGTCCCAGACCCAGACGTCGTCATTCATGGTGGGGAAGTCTTCGGGGATCTCCGGCATGGTGACGTCCGGGCTCATGGAGTTCACGCCGGGAGCCACTGTGGAGTCGCTTTGGGCCATGATCTGCTTGGCGTCCGCGCGGGTCCACTTCGAGGTGAAGTCCGACGCCGGGTCATAGGCCTGCTGGCTGTGCGTGCTGGGCAGGGGGAAGCCCGGGGTGGGGGCCGGCATCTGCTGCGCGGCCGGCGGATCCGCCGGCTCGTTGGCCTGCGCTGAGGGAACGGCCAGGAAGACCGATGCCACTACAGCTGCAGCCAGTGCCGCGGCGGCAGGGCGCCACCGCAGCATCCGGACAGGTTGGGGGTGCTTGTGCATGTTTTGCTCTTCTCGCGGAGTTGAAACTATTCGTGGAAGACGGGCAGGTGCCCTGTTCCCCGAAACTCCGGCAGCCCCGACGACACAACAGGCGTCATCGAGGACGCCGTTGTGTCGAGGGGTACGGGGCTTGGGTAGGGCCCCGCTTCGGGGCCAGGAACGAGATCTCTTCCCTGGCCCGCCTCTACGCTAGGCAGCCGGCGAGGGCCTGCCAAACCATGTGTCCGTGGCCGAAACCGGCCGTGGACGCAACTTTGTGCAAGCGCTTACATTCCAGATTGCGCGCGCGTGCCACATCGGTTTGGCAGCGTCAAATGTTTCGGTTCGAATCTCTTTTGGTGAGAAGATTCACTCGCCGTTTGCTTGCTTTTCCTCATCGGTTGCTCCGTAACGGCCGTTTTGAAGCCCCAAAAGGGCTTCTACGGAGCAATGGATGGGGTGCCGGGCGGCAGCGGGTGGCCGTTGGCGAAAATCTCGACGGCGGAGCGGCCCACGAAGGCCCGAAGGTGGAGCTTGCCGCCGGGAAGCTTTGCCGGTCCGCTCCTCCGCGTCCACAGAATGGTCCAGGCAGGCTGGCTCATGACGCCGAACCAGCCTGCCTCCACCGCAATCCGGCCGGCGCAGCTGACGCGGCGTGTACGAATCTCCCGCGTACCGCCCGGTCCAGTACAGCGGGTGCCGGGGGTCACCGTCGTCCCACGCGGAGAAGACGAGCACATCGTCTTGAAGAACTTTCAGAACGCCGCGTGCTCGGCCTCGATGGTCAGGCGCCTCGTGCGGGCTTCCTTTATGATGCGCAAATTTCCTACCGCCACAGAAACGGCCTGACGACACGCGAATCCCGGTAGCGACAGGGTTTCTGCGGGTCGCAGGCGAGAGTGCGCGTCGCAGTCGGGAGGCAGCCTCGTCATCGATGATGGGGTTAAAGAAGAAAAGCACCAGTTCCGAAGAACTGATGCTTCCCAGTGGTGGCTCCGACCGGCGTCGATCCGGTGACCTTTCGATTTTCAGTCGAACGCTCTACCAACTGAGCTACAGAGCCTAGGTGACATGTCACCTTGACCGCCGGAATTTCTTCTGGCAATCAGAGCGACCCTGACGGGACTTGAACCCGCGACCTCCGCCGTGACAGGGCGGCGCGCTAACCAACTGCGCTACAGGGCCTTGATTTTCTTGCTTCGCGGCATCGCTACCGCTTTTTTCAAGGCTTCCAGCTTACCAGACGTTTTCAGCCTGCCAGACCAGTTCCTTGCGTACCCCCAACGGGATTCGAACCCGTGCCGCCGCCGTGAAAGGGCGGTGTCCTAGGCCGCTAGACGATGGGGGCCAGAACCCGTTCGGCACAAAATAAAAGGCTTCGAGCCTTGGCTCTCAGTCTTGTCTTTTGCAGTTGCTCCGAACTGGACTCTAAAACTATAGGGCCTCGGCGGGAATAACTCAAAATCGGCCCGCAGACCCCTGACCGAAGCGGCTGTAACACGCGAAGATGGACAGATGGATGCCGTCGCCGCGCTCAATGAAATTGCCTTCTGGTTGGAACGGGAACGCGCCGCCACCTTCAAGGTCCAGGCCTTCCGGAAGGCGGCCGGGATTATCGCCGCGCTTGACCCTTCCGAGGTGGCAGCCCGGGCCCGGGACGGCAGGCTCAAGAGCATGAAGGGCATCGGCGACAGGACCTACCAGGTGGTCCGGCAGGCAGTGGACGGTGAGGTGCCCGAGTACCTTGAGGATCTTCGCCAGCGCAGCGGGGCGCCTTTGGCGGACGGCGGGGCCGAGCTCCACGCAGCACTGCGCGGCGACCTCCACAGCCATAGCGACTGGTCCGACGGCGGCTCCCCCATCCAGCTCATGGCCGATGCCGCCCGGCTGCTGGGCCGCGAGTACCTGGCACTGACCGACCACTCCCCCAACCTGACCATCGCCAACGGGCTCAGCGCGGAGCGCCTGACCGAACAGCTCGACGTTGTGGCTGCGATCAACGACGCCTCCGGAGCTGACGGCAAAAAAGACCGATTCCGGCTCCTGACCGGCATAGAGGTGGACATCTTGGAATCCGGCGAACTGGACCAGTCGCCGGACATGCTGGACCGGCTGGATATTGTGGTGGCCAGCGTCCATTCGAAGCTTCGGGCGGACCGCGCCACCATGACCCAGCGGATGCTCCAGGGCATCCGGAACCCCCGCACCAACGTGCTGGGCCACTGCACCGGACGCCTGGTGGAGGGCTCGCGCGGAACCCGCCCGCAATCGGACTTCGACGCCAGCAAGGTGTTTGCCGCCTGCGCCGAAAACAACGTGGCCGTCGAGATCAACTCCCGCCCCGAGCGGCAGGACCCGCCGGATGACCTGATCCAGCTGGCCCTCGACGCCGGCTGCCTGTTCTCGATCGACAGCGACGCCCACGCTCCGGGCCAGCTCGACTTCCTCCAGTACGGGGCTGCCCGCGCCTCGCACAACAACGTTCCTGCGGAGCGCATTGTGACCACCTGGCCCCTGGAGCGGCTCCTGGAGTGGGCGGCCGGGGACTGGCAGAAACTCGACTAGACGTGACCGATTCCCGCCAGCTGCCGGCGTCGCCGCGGGGATAGATTGGCAGCATGGCTTCAAGCACCCCTCCCCGCGCCGCAACAACAACGCCGCTTCGCCCACCACCTGGCCGAACAAATGCGCTCGGCGTCGCCGCCGTGGTGGTCACCGTGGTGCTCTGGGCTTCGGCATTCGTGGGGATCCGGGCCATCGGCCCCACCTTCTCCCCGGGATCCCTGACCCTGGGCAGGCTGGCGGTTGCCGCCGTCGTGCTCGGTGCACTGGTGCTGCCGCAGCTGGCCAAGAGCAGAGTGCTGCCGCAAGGCCGCGAATGGTGGCCCATCCTGGGGTACGGCGTGATGTGGTTCGGCGGCTACAACGTGGCCCTGAACGCGGCGGAACACCTGCTGGACGCCGGGACCGCTGCACTGCTGATCAACGTCAACCCCATCCTCGTTGCCATTATGGCCGGTTTCTTCCTGAAGGAGGGCTTCCCGCGCTGGCTGATAATCGGCAGCCTGGTGGCGTTCGGCGGGGTGGCGCTGATCGCGCTCGGATCCGGCTCAGGTTCCGGGGAACGTTCGACGGCGGATGTGGCGGGCGTGCTGCTCTGCCTCCTTGCCGCTGTGCTCGCCGCCGTCAGCGTCATCATCCAGAAGCCGGTGTTGCGGAAATTCCCGGCGGGCCAGGCCACCTGGTTCGGCATCATGGTGGGGGCCGTCTGCTGCCTGCCCTTCAGCGGCCAGCTGGTGTCCGAACTGCAGTCGGCCCCGCTGCCGGCAACGCTGGGCCTGGTGTATCTGGGCGTCTTCCCCACCGCCATAGCGTTCACCACCTGGGCCTACGCGCTGTCCCTGATTGACGCCGGAAAACTGGCGGCCACCACCTATCTGGTGCCGGGCACCACCATCCTGATCTCCTGGCTGGTCCTCAGCGAAGTCCCCGCCGTGCTGGGCCTTGTGGGCGGGGTGGTCTGTCTGGTGGGTGTGGGCCTAACGCGCCGCAGGTCCCGGTAGGGGCTCTCAGGGTTCCGACCGCGGCACTGCGGTGCCCGCGATGATCGGCGTGGCCAGGGCAACAGCCGGAGCCTCCAACCTGCTGACTTCCGTGAATTCAAACCCGGCCTCGCCGATGGATGCCACCGTGTTCCGGTTGAGGTGGCAACCCGGCGCCACACAACGGCCCCACAGACCGTCCAGTCTGTCCTGCCAGCGGGCCGCACGGCCCTGCCCGCGGACATGTTCCAGCAGGGCGAGGGTACCTCCGGGTTTGAGCACCCTGCGGGCCTCCAACAGGGCAAGCCGCTGATCCGGCACCGAGCACAGCACCAGGGTGAACACAACGGCGTCAGCCGTGCCGTCCGGCAGCGGCAGGTGCTCCGCATCGGCGTCGGAAACCTCCACCGGAACGGGCGACTCCCCCAGACGTGCCCGCAATCTGGCCCGCATGTAGGGGTCCGGTTCCACGAGGATTACCCGGTCAGCGTGGCGGAAGTGCCGCAGGTTGGCCCCGGTGCCAGCGCCGACGTCCACCACGGTTCCCGCCAGCGGGGAGAGCAGCCGCGCCCGGCGCGGAGACAGCTCCCTGCGCTCTACAGAGGCCGATAAGGTGTCGTACATGGCGGCAAAAAGGCGATGGCGGACGGACATCCGGCTCCTCACAGGTGGTCAGCGATGGGATTCAGTATGCGCGCCAACCCGGCTGCGGACTAGAGTCTGCTTATGCCCGTCAACCTGCCGCCCGGCCTGCCCATCATCCCGGATGGCCCGCAAGAGTCCGGTCCGTTTGAGATGTCCGCTGACGATTTCGAAGCCGCCGTCACGGATGCCCTGGGCCTGATCCCCGCCAAGCTTGCGGCCGCCATGGACAACGTGGCGGTGTTTGTCGAGGACGACTACGTGCCCGGCCCGGGCGAGGACCCGGACACCGTTCTGCTGGGCCTCTACGAGGGTGTTCCCTTGACGGAGCGGGATTCATGGTGGGATGCCGGTTCACTGCCGGACCGGATCACCATCTTCCGCCAACCCATTCTGGACATCTGCGGGTCCCGCGACGAGGTGATCCAGGAAGTGGCCGTGACTGTGGTCCACGAGATCGCCCACCACTTCGGCATCGATGACCGGCGGCTGCACGAGCTCGGCTGGGACTAGCCTTGTAGGCATGGGACACGACCACAGCCACACACACGGGATCACGGCAACAGGCCGGCACCGCAAACGGCTCATCGCCGTCCTGGCCATCACCCTGGCGGTGGTGGTGGTCCAGGTGATCGGCGCGGCACTGTCCGGATCATTGGCCCTGCTGGCTGATGCCGGCCACATGCTCTCCGACGCGGCAGGCGTGACCATCGCGCTCCTGGCTGCCTGGATCGCCGGACGCCCGGCGAGTGACCAGCGGACCTACGGCTACCAGCGTGCCGAGGTCCTGGCCGCTCTGGCCAACGCGCTGATCCTGATTGTTATCTCCGTGGTCATCTTCACCGAGGCCATCCGCCGGATCGGCTCCGCGCCCGAGGTCCGCACCGACATCATGCTCTTCGCCGCCATCCTGGGCGCGGTGGCCAATCTGGTTTCGCTGCTCATCCTGCGCGGCGCCCACCAGGACAGCCTGAACGTCCGGGGCGCCTACCTTGAGGTGCTGGGCGACCTGCTGGGCTCAGTCGCCGTCATCGTTGCTGCCCTGGTCATCATGTTCACCGGCTACCAGGCCGCCGACACGATCGCCTCCGTGCTCATCGCCATCATGATCCTGCCGCGGGCCTGGAGCCTGCTGCGGGATGTGGTGGACGTCCTTCTGGAGGCAACCCCCAAAGGCGTGGAGGTGCAGATGATCCGCGAACACATCCTCAGCGTTGACGGAGTGGTTGACGTCCATGACATCCATATCTGGACCATCACGTCCGGCGTGCCGGTGTTTTCGGCCCACGTGGTGGTGGAGGACGGCGTCCTGAATGCCCGCGGCGCCGACCAGCTCCTGGACAAGCTCACCACCTGCCTGGGCTCCCACTTTGACACCGAGCACTGCACTTTCCAGCTGGAACCCGCCAGCCACTCTGAGCACGAATCGCGCCAGCACGCATAGCAGGACTCCCAGTAGGACGACGACGGCGGCGTGGCAGCCGCGTGGGCGGCGCGGCGGAGCCCGCGGAGCCCGCGGAGCCCGCGGAGCCCGCGGAGCCCGCGGAGCCCTAGCCACTTGGCCGGGAGAGATCTGTCCTGCGGAGCGGGAGCCGATTCCGCGACACGCCGGATACAGATGCGCCGGAATCGCACTCTTGTTGATTATGTTATTGATGTGACCAGTGTTGCCAAAGTGCACACGCTCACGTAGCCTCGGACTGCTGGGAGATCAGCAGAGGGGCTCCTTGTGCCGCCACCAGACCTCGCTCCCCCAGCCTTACTGCGTGCGAGGTTCTGCGAATGGGTTTGACCGGATCCGGCCTGAAGGCCGCCGTACTGTGCACCGCCGTCGTACTTTTCGGCACGACCCTCCCCGCCCAGGCAGCGCCGCTACCGCAGGCTCCAACAGTCCAGCGTCCGGCGTCGCCGGAACTTCCCACCCCGGAGGACATCGCCACAGCCAAGGCGAGTGAACGCGCGACGGCGGATCAGGTCGCCATCATCGAGCGCCTCCTCGCAGACGCCACCAGCGCCCAGCAAGCCACGTTTGCCTTGTCGCTGCAAGCCAACAACGCCTACGGCGAAGCCTTGGTGGAACTGCAGGACCGCAGGATGACGGCGGAAGCGGCCACGGCAAAGGCCACCGCTGCGACCAACGAGCAGGACAGGACCCGGAAGCAGGTAGGCCAGCTCGCCGGCGACCTCTACCGCAACGGCGGGCTGAACCCGACGCTGGGCACCTTCGTCAGCGGCAATGCCGAAGCTTTGCACCAGGCCGCAACGCTGGAAGCCATTTCGGCCAGCCGGAGCCGCGCCTTCGAAGCGGCCGCATCCGCAGCGTCCGCGGCGCAGTCCCTGACGGCGGCCGCCGACGACGCCAACCGGGCCGCCGATGACGCCGCCCAGAAGGCCGAAGCCCGCAAGGAAGAGGCCGAACAAGCCAACGCCACCCAGGCCAAGGCCGTAGCCGAAGCCGCGGCGCAGCGGACAATCCTCGTGGATCAGCTCGCCCAGCTGCGGAACACCACTGTTGCCCTCGAATCGGCTCGCATTGACGCCTTGGACCGGCAGCGCGAGGAGGCGAGGCTCGCCGAACTGACTGCGGCTGCTGATCGGGCTGCGGCCCAAGCAGCGCCAGACCGGCCCGCAGCCGGACCGGCCGCTGGCGGGAACCTGCCGGCCGCACCGGCTCCCGCTCCAGTTCCAGCGCCGGCGCCGGCGCCAGCTCCCGCGCCTGCACCGGCTCCGGCTCCGGCCCCGGCCCCGGAGCCTGCACCAGCACCAGCCCCGGCTCCAGCACCCGCGCCTGCTCCAGCCCCATCGCCGGGCGGTTCCAATGAGACTGCCATCTCCGTGGCGATGTCCAAGGTGGGGGCGCCGTACTTCTACCAGTACGGTGGCACGGGCCCCAACGGCTTTGACTGCTCCGGCCTCGTGCAAACAGCCTTCGCCGCCGCCGGCAAGTACCTGCCGCGCACGGCTTCGCAGCAGTACGCGGCAGCTCCCGTTCACGTGCCGATCTCCCAGGCACGGCGCGGCGACCTGCTGGTCTGGGGCTCAGCGCCGGGCTTCTATCACGTTGCCATCTACCTGGGGAACGGCCAGGTGGTGCAGGCGCTGAACCCGGACGAGGGCATCGGCGTGACCCAGTTGAGCTGGATGGCCGGGATGCAGCTCCACCCCTATGCAGCCCGCTACTGACCGGGCAGGGCTCCTGTCCTAGGCTCCGGCCCGGATACCAGGCGCAGCGCTCCAGTCTCAGGGAGGAATGGTCCCAGGGAGGAAAGCGCAGTGCATCCAGGCCCAGGGCATTCAGGCTCAGGACAGAACGTCCTTGGTGACGAAGCGGCCATAGGCGAGCGCCCCGAAGACGGCGATGTAGCCCGCCTGCAGCAGCGCGTTGCTGGCAAAAGAGTCCCACAGCACCGGTTGGCGCAGGACGTCCGCGAAGCCGAACCAGTAGTGCGTAAACAGCCAAGGGTGCAGCCATTCCAGCTGCGGCAGCTGGTCCAGGACCTGCGAGACCACTGACAGCACCACAGTGGCGGCCATGGCGCCGACCGGGACCACCGTCAAGGTGGACAGGAACAGGCCGATCGCCGAGAGTCCGGCCAGGGATACCGCAAGGTAGGCAGCAATCAGGACCAGCCGCAGCGCAGCCTCGGGTGGCTGGACGACGTCGCCGGACAGGAGGGTCACAGGCCCAACAGGGAACAGCGAAGCTCCGATCGCCGCCCCGGCCAGCGCAACGGTGACGGGAGCGGCCAGGCAGAACGCCAGCGCCCCGGCGTACTTCACCAGCAGCAGGCGAACCCGCCCGGCGGGCGCCACCAACAGGTAGCGCAGCGTGCCCAGGCTCGCCTCGCCGGCGATGGTATCGCCCGCCACCACGCCAATGGTCAGCGGAAGAAAGAGCGGCACGGAGACGAGCATCGCCGTGACGGCCACAAACAGCCCGTTCTGGCTGATCCGGTCCAGGAACGCCGGTCCCCTTACGGGCGGAACGGATGACGAGAGCCGGACGGCGACGGCGATCAGCACCGGTATCGCGGCAAGCGCCAGCAGCATGGCCGCGGTCCGGCGACGCCGGAACAGCGTCTTCAGCTCAGACGCCAGCAGTGACAGGCTCGACGGCGCGCCCGAAGCGCTACTGAGCCCGGAACCGCTGCGGGCATCGGAACCACTGCTGGTTTCAGAACCGCTGCTCGTCTCGGAACCTCTGCTCGTCTCAGGAACACTGCTGGCTGAAGGGAACCCACGGGCGTCGGAAGCACTATTGGGCAATGTCGAACCCCTCCCCCGTCAGCGCCACAAAGCGCTCCTCCAGGCTCTCCCGCTCAACGGAAAAGCCCCGGACCCGCACCCCGGCCGCCACGAGCTCCGCCACAATGTCCTCCGGGGCCGCCAGCCGCGACGCAGCGGCGACGGCGGTCAGCACGTCCCCGTCAGGTTCTGGCGTTCCGGCCTCAGGGCTTCTCTCCGGGGGCATGCCCAACCGCAGCAGGACCTCACTGGCCGTCCCGGCGTCGGGCGTTAACAGGCGGATCCGGGTCTCACCGGCCTGGCGGAGCTCCGCCAGCGGCCCCTGGGCCACCAGTCGCCCGGCGCTCATGATGGCCGCGTGTGTGCAGATCTGTTCCACTTCTGCGAGGAGGTGGCTGGAGACGAAGACGGTGGCGCCGTCGGCGGCCAGCGACCGGACCAGGCTCCGCACTTCCCGGGTTCCCTGCGGGTCCAGTCCGTTGGTGGGCTCATCGAGCACCAGCAGTTCCCGCGGCGACAGCAGCGCGTTGGCGATCCCCAGCCGCTGCTTCATGCCCAGGGAGTAGGCGTGGACCCGCTTGCCGGCGGCGTGTGAGAGGCCCACGCGCTCAAGCGCGGCAGCAACGCGGGCGGTCCGGGTAGCGGGCGCCGCATGCCGGCCGGCGGCATCCAGGCGGTGCAGGTTGGCGGTGCCGGAAAGGAACGGATAAAACGCCGGCCCCTCCACCAGCGCACCGACGCGCGGCAGGACCTCATGCAGCCGCTGCGGCATCTGCAGGCCCAGGACGCTGACGGTTCCGGCCGACGCCGCGGCAAGGCCCAGCAGCATCCGGATGGTGGTGGTTTTGCCGGAACCGTTGGGGCCCAGGAACCCGAACACGGCGCCGTGGGGAACGGCGAGGTCCACGTTGTCGACCGCCAGCTGGTGGCCGAAACGCTTGGTCAGGCCTTGGGTCTCGATAGTCAGCCCGGCTGTCCCATTCCCTGGGGAAGGGGTCCGGGCGGCGGCTATCCCGGCGGCAGCCGTCCCCCCGGCCGCGGTCACGCCGCGCCGGCGGCGGCCTGCAGCCGCTCCGCCGGGACCATCCCCACAAAGATCCTGCCGTCGTCGGTCAGGAGGACGTTGACCAGCGCCGTGGACAGGAGCCGTCCGCCAGGAACGACGACGGCGGCCTGGGACAGGAGCGGATCCTTCAGCAAGGATTCAGTCAAGGCAGCCCCTTGCCCGCCGGGTGCCGCGGGGAACCCGATCACCGTTTCCCAGCCCTTGCCGGTCACCGTTGGCCGGGGTACGTCGCGGTGCCGCAGGCTGGCGTCGCTGCCGGGAATCTTGTCCGGGGCGGGGAGCTGTTCCAGCGGGGCGGTGGGCTGGTCCAGCGGAACCGCGTCCGGAGGAACCTGGTCCGGCGCGGTGGGCTGGTCCGGCGCGGTGGGCTGGTCCGGGGCCGTGGGCTGGTCCGGGCCGCTGTCTGGAACCACGCCGGGCGTAATCCCACCGGGACTGGGCGGGAGGGCTGGCATGCCGGGCATATACGGGACCGGCGGCACTGGCAGCTCTTTGACAGTGGCGCCCGGCGGGGCAACAAACGTAAACACGGAGTCGTCCGGAGCCGCCAGGGACAGGCTGGTGAAGCCGACCTCAAAAGCCGGTTCCGCCTGGCCGCGTGCCATCACAGTTACCCGCAGCGGCATTCCTGTCTCGCCGTCGACGGCGATGGCAACTTTCTCAAGCAGTGTTCCCTGCGTCCTTGGCGCCAGTGCCAGGCTGTAGGCGGACCGGCCGGCGACTTCGACGTCCGGACCCACCGTCACCTCGGTGGAACTGTCCACGACGGCGAGGAACTTCCGGGCCAGGTCCTCGGGGGTGGGCGGTACTGGTGGGCCGGGCAGGATGTCGCCGGGCAGGATGGGCATAGGCAGAACGGGCGCGGGCAGGTCCCGGCCCGGCAGGTCGCCAGGCAGTGCGGGAGGTTCAGGCAGTGCGGGAGGTTCAGGCAGTGCGGGAGGTTCAGGCAGTGCGGGAACTCCTGGCACAGGCAGCGGCAGGTCGCTGGCGAACGCCGGCAGTGCCAGGTGGGAGGCGCTGTTGTCCTTGGAGTTGTAGAACCACACGTCGTTGTCGCGCCGGATGACGTCCCGTTCGGCGAGCCGGTCCATCACTTGGACCCGCATCTTGGTTGGCCCGTCCATAAAGATCCGGGCGGTGTGCTGACCGGTCAGGAACTCCAGGACCGACGCGGCCCCGCCGGCCGACACCGGTCCGGAACTGGGACCGGCGGCCGGCAGTTCGGGCAGGCCCAACTCGGCGGACTGCTGGACAGTTCCGGAGAATGACTTGGTGTTGTGCTGGCCCAGGAGGGTCAGGACCTCAGCCGGAGACTTTTGTGGCAGCGGATCGCCGGCCCGCGCCGGAATGGATCCCACCAACACACCGGCGGCGATCACTGCAGGTACGGCTGCGGCAGGCACCCAGCGCAGCCATGCGCGGTTCATGCCAGCCCTGCTTCATCCTTGGAGCCCATACTTCAGGTTACGCCTGGGGACCGCCGCCGCACACGTCCCTTCTGGAAGTCATGCCGAGGGGCACTCCGGCTACGACGGCACCACGGTTCCGGCGCCGCCGTCGACCGTTATTTCCTGCCCGGTGAAGAGCCGGAGCGTGGCGTCCGGGACGCCCACCACCGCCGGGATGCCGTACTCCCGCGCCACCACGGCCCCGTGCGAATTGGGTCCGCCCATCTCCATCACCAGTCCGCCCGCGGTGAGGAACAACGGCGTCCAGCCGGGGTCCGTGGACGGCGCCACCAGGATTTCTCCCGGTTCCAGATGCGCACCCACAGGGTCGAGGATCACGCGGGCGGCCGCTGTGACAATACCGGCCGACGCCGGGCTCCCGCTCAGTGCCCCCGGCACCATGGATGCCGTCACAGCGTCGCCGGATGGAATAGCTTCCGGCTCCGTGCCGTCCGACAGCAGCACCCGGGGTATGTGGCGCCGTTCAAGTTCCACGGCGTAGTCCGCGCGCCGCTGCGCCACTAGGTCGCGCAGGTCAGCTTTTCCGGAACTGAGGCCGGCCCTGGCTTCGTCCAGATCGAGGAAGAAGATGTCATCCGCGTCGGCAACCACCCCTGCCGCAGCCAGCGCCGCGCCGGCCAAGGCCAGTTGCTTGCGCACTTCGGCGAGACCCACCACCAGCTGGTATTTGGGCAGTTCGCGCAGTCCGGCGAACAGCCTGGCCCGACGCAGCGCGGCCCGGACCACCGTCCCGCGCAGCCGCCCACGGATGTGTGCCTCCCCAACGAGGCGGTCAACGCAGGCTTCGGCTTCTTCCGCCGCGTTGCTGAACTGGGCGTCCGGCGCCAGCGCGGAACCCTCAAGCCGGAGGTAGTTGGCCAGGACACCCAGGATGTGGGTGGGGTCATCGGACCAGCGCGGCATGCCAACGTCGATCTCGGCCACGGCGCGGTGCCCGTACTGGCCCATAAACCGGGCCAGCCCGGCCTGCAGCACCGCGGGCAGCTGACCCGAGTGGAACTCTTCGGCCAGCTCGGCGGGTTTCCGCTCCGTCACAGCAGCGCGGGATACGCCGTCGTTCCTAATCACCTGGGCGAGCCGCCACAGCTCCAGGTCCATCTCGGTGGTGACATTGTTGGGCAGCCCGCGGAGCACAACCTGCAGATCATCCCACCGGCCGCCACCCAGCAGTTTTCCGACGAGCGCCAGTGCGGCGAAACCCAGCGCCGGGAGCGGCACGATGGACGGCACCACCGAGAAAATGCGGGTGCCGAGCAGGTTTTCGGCGTGGTCCAGGCGCTGCAGCGGGGTGACGCCGGGGGGCGGTTCGAGGGAGTCGGCGAACTCCCGCGCCCGCCGGTTGGCCCGTCGGAGGGCGGCATCCGGCCGGAAGACCGCCCGGAGCAGCGTCTCCGGAACCCTGGCATGCACCGCCGCCGGGACCACGTGCCGCAGCAAGCCCAGCGGCGTCCTGCGCGTCACGGAAAACCGTGGGTCCTCGAAAACCCTGCGCAGCACCGCGGCCGAGCGGGCTTCCATCACGTCAAAGACGCGGGGAACGATCCGCCGGCCGGTGGTGCTGCGGGCTACCGCGGTCAGATCGAAGTAGATGCGCTGGCCCGCCACCGCATACGGCGCCGGACCCTTATGTGGCTCGGGCACATCGAACTGCGCCGCGCGGGCCACCGACGACCCAATGAGGCGGAAGGCTGCCAGGCCCATGGGTGTGATGGGGCGGGTCAGGCCCTGCGCCAGGCTGAAGCAAAGGTAAACGCGCGTGCCCTCCCCGCCGGCGGCCCGCTGCGGGACGGGGAACAGCGTGGTGATGGGCCGCGACTGGGTCAGCCAGAAATGACCATCCCCGGCAATGGCCCATTCAATGTCCTGCGGCGAGCCAAAGTGACCCTCCACCCGGTGGCCTAGGGCTGCAAGTTCGGCGGCCTGCTTGTCCGTCAGGCACGCCGCGGCCCCGCCGTTGCTGATGGCCACAGTCCGTATGCCGCCGCCGGGGATGGGCCGGACCGCGATCCGCTTGTCGCCCAGCCGGCGTTCCAGCACGCGCCCGGTGAGTGGGTCAACGACAAAATGGTCCGGGTTCACGGCCCCGGACACTACCGCTTCCCCCAAGCCCGGGCTGGCATCGATCACGGCCTGCTTCCGGCGGCCCGTCAGCGGGTTGGCGGTGAAAAGCACGCCGGCGGCGGTGGCGTCCACCATCCGCTGGACCACCACGGCCAGCGCCACCACGGCCGGGTCGATCCCCCGGCTTGCCCTGTAGCTGACCGCCCGGTCCGTCCAGAGCGAGGCCCAGCAGTTGCGCACGGCTTCCACGACGGCGGCAGCGCCCACCACGTTGAGGTAGGTGTCCTGCTGGCCAGCGAAGCTCGCCGACGGAAGGTCTTCGGCAGTGGCGGAGGACCGGACGGCCACCGGAACGTTGTCGCCCAGGGCTGCGTAGGCCCGTTCGACGGCGGCGGCCACCTCGGTGGGGACCGGGGCGTTTTGGATAATATCCCGGGCCCGGGACGCCAGCGCAGCCAAGGCGGGGAGGTCGCCGTCGGGCGTTGCCTGAAGAGCAGTGTGGACCTCGGCGAGCAGGCCGTCCGATCGATGCGCATTCACGGCGGGGGAACCGCCCGCAGTGGTATATCCCGCGGTGGCCTCGCCCGCCGTCGCCACGCGGTAGGCCTCCGTGGTGAGGCAGAAGCCGTCCGGCACGGGCAGGCCAGCGGCGAGCAACTCCCCCAGGTTGGCCGCTTTGCCACCCACCACGGGAACCATTGCTGCGGTAACCGCCGCCAATCCGAGGATGGGAGACGAACTGCCGGTGTCAGGCATTTTCATGCCTCCTGCTGTGAAGGTGGTGCGAGGTGGGGGTCAGGCCGCGCCGGGGATCGGTCCGAACTGCGCCCGGTCCGCCAGCCGCGGATCGTCGCGGTCCGGAACCACAAGGACCGGGCTCTTGGCGTGGTGAAGCACGCCACCGGACGTGGAGCCCAGGAGCATGCCGGTGAACCCGCCACGGCCCCGGGTGCCCACAACCACCAGTTCTACGTGCCGGCTGGCCTCAACGAGAACATCCACGGCCGAACCGTCCAGCAGTTCCGACTCCACGGGAAGGTTGGGGTAGTGGCTTTTGAGCCAGGCCATCCCGGCGTTAAGTTGGACCCGGATGTCATCGAAGAGGGCTTTGCGGTCCATGGGGGCCGGAACCCAGGCCAGGGAGCCGCTGAACTGCGGCACCGCACAGATCACGCGCAGGGTTGCCCCGAGCCGTTCAGCCTGGTCCGCAGCCTCCAGCACGGCGATGCGTGCCTGTTCGGACCCGTCCACGCCTACTACGACAACGTTCTCGACCTGCTTGTGTCCTGGCTTGGCCTGCTCGGCCCTGATGCGCTTGTCTTCGGTGGTTTCGCCCAGCCGGTCCGAACACACCAGCGGCACCGTGACCGTGGGGCACTTGGCGTGAGCCGGCAGGGCGCTGCTCACCGAGCCCAGCAGGCGTCCCACAAATCCGCCGCGGCCGCGGGTGCCGAACACCAGCAGATCGGCTGTCTCGGACATTTCCAGGAGGACGCCCGAAGCGTCTCCGTTCTCCACGGAGCCGTCAACTTCGATGTTGTAGCCGGAAACCTTGTCCAGCGCCTGCTTGACGATCGCCTCAGCGCCCTCGCGGATCACCGAATCATCCACGGTGGCGTACCCGCCGTCCAGCCCGGACGCCGCAAAGATCGGCACTGAATACGCGGTGACAATATGCAACGGCCGACGGCGGCGCTCGGCTTCCCGGGCAGCCCACACCAAAGCGCACTGACCGTGGTCGGAACCATCCACCCCCACAACAATTCCCACCGGAGCAGCCGAATTTCCGGCCCGGTCCTGTTCCGGATCCGGATGCATCTCTTGTGCGCCCATCGGGCCGCCTCCTCGCGATACTGCCTTATGTTGCGGCTATTCTGCCAGAAGCGGCGCCCTCCGCCCGCACCGGCCGCGATGTGGGCCCCGACGGGCTGGAGAACCCTGCTTCCGCTTCTCACTATTCTCGGTCCGCAGACACTTAGCAAGCGGCTGCGGACCGCTGGATGGCGGGTTATCCACAGCCCATGGCAAACGGAGTGGCAACCGTATTCAACGATAAGAAGAATGTTTGAGTTTGGGCTATCCACGGCCCTGAATGTTCTGTAGTCTTCGAGGCACTGCCGGTCCGCCGACGCCCAATTCAGGAGCGTCCCGGGCCGGTGCTGCGGCCGGACTTTGGGGGTAACGGAACGCATGCGGGGCAACGCTGCCTGCATCCGAAAGCCTTTGAAGGAGGAAAACTGTAGTGTCAAGCATGCCTGTGAATGGCGGGACCGAACGGACCACCACGGTGATCATCGGCACGGGGCTCTCAGGCCTGGCTGTTGGCGCAGAACTGCGCCGCCGCGGCGTGGACGCGATTGTGGTGGACGGGCTCGACATCCTCGGCGCCGGACAACCGGCCAACACTGCTTCACTGCAGCGCTGCGACGCAGCAGACTCCGACTCCCTTCGGGAGCGCAACGAGATCCTGCGCCACCTGCGCAACTACGCCGCCAGCCACCACATGGATGTCCGCAACACCACCCGGGCGGTTCAGCTGACCATGGTGGGCGGCGCACCAGGCGGAAATACTGCGGGAACAACCGAGGGCTCCCCGTCCGGCAAGTGGGAAGTCCATACGCCCAACGGAATCCTGCTGGCTGACAACATTGTGCTGACCCGGTGCGCGCACAGCCAGCTGCGGCGCATGCTCAGCGATTTCGGCATCACCGTTGGCCGCAACCTGGTGGCAGCCATGCGGCAGATCGGCATCTACCTCGTGGGGGTGGGCGAGCTCATCACGCCCTCACCCAAGGAAGTCCTGCGTCAGGCGAAGACCGTGGGCCAGGCCATTTCAGCAACGGTCCAGGCCACGGTCCACCCGGAAAGCGCCGCCGCCGTCTAGGCCTGTTCGGATTCGTCGTCGCTGCCTGCGATGAGGCGGCGCTTCGCGAGGATACCGATGGCCACCAGCAGCCCGACGGCCACTACGGCAAAGATCACCAGGCTCCAGGGGAACGGTTCGGACGCGTTTTCGGCCGGGTCCGGAGCTGCGACGGTTCCCGGCTCCGCGGTTCCCATCGTGGGAACAGCGGCCGACGGCGATGCTCCCGCCGACGATGTTCCCGAGGGCGCGGCTCCCGCCGCCGCGGCGGTCGCCGTGAAGCCGAACGTCCCCTCGATCGGGTGGGAATCCGAGCTGACCACCCGCCAGGCCACCGTGTACGCCCCCGCCGGAGCGCCGGCCTTGAGCTTTTGGGTGGCAGTGCTGTCCACGATCTGAACAGCGCCGTCCGCCCACTCAGCCCCGGCGGAATCCTTGACGGAGAACTGTGCGCCGATGCCCAGCGGGTTCTTGTTGAAGGTGACGGAGACCTGTTCCGGCGTTGTGGCCACCGTGGCGCCCTGTGCGGGGCTGCTGGACTCGGCTGCATCATGTGCCGACGCCGGGGCGGAAAACCCCAGCAGCGCGGCGGCGAGAACGAAGGTCCCGAGCACAACGCTCAGCAACTGGCGGCGGATGGATCGCATGGGTGTACTGCTCCCTTGGGTTGGCGTCCTTCAAGCCTAGGCGAACTTCCCCGGGCAGCGGCAGCGCGCGCTGCACGCTTCCCGGGCACGCTTCCCGGGCACCGGCATTCAGCCGGCGACGTAGGCCGCCAGGTGCTTGCCGGTGAGCGTGGACTTGGCGGCCACGAGCTCTGCGGGCGTCCCCTCGAAAACGACCTTGCCGCCGTCGTGCCCTGCGCCGGGACCGAGGTCGATGATCCAGTCGGCGTGCGCCATGACCGCCTGGTGGTGCTCGATCACGATGACCGATTTGCCGGACTCAACAAGCCGGTCAAGGAGGCCCAGCAGGTTCTCGACGTCGGCCAGGTGGAGGCCGGTGGTCGGTTCGTCGAGGACGTAGACCTCGCCCTTCTCTGCCATCTGCGTGGCCAGCTTGACGCGCTGCCGCTCGCCGCCGGACAACGTGGTGAGCGGCTGGCCGAGGGTCAGGTAACCGAGCCCGACGTCGACGAGCCGGTCCAGGATCTTGTGGGCGGCGGGCGTGCGGGCCTCCCCTTCGCTGAAGAACACTTCAGCCTCCGTCATGGACATGGCCAGCACTTCGGAGATGTTGCGGCCGCCCAGCGTGTATTCCAGCACTGACGCCTGGAACCGCCGGCCCTCGCAGTCCTCGCACGTGGACTCGACGGTGGCCATCACGCCGAGCTCGGTGAAGATGACGCCAGCGCCGTTGCAGGTGGGGCAGGCACCTTCGGAGTTGGAGCTGAACAGCGCCGGCTTCACATTGTTGGCCTTCGCGAAAGCCTTGCGGATCGGCTCGAGCAGGCCTGTGTACGTGGCCGGGTTGCTGCGGCGCGAGCCCTTGATGGCGCCCTGGTCGACTACCACCACGCCGTCGCATCCTGCCACCGAACCGTGGATCAGCGAGCTTTTGCCCGAACCCGCAACACCGGTGACCACGCAGAGCACGCCGAGCGGAACATCGACGTCCACGTTCTGCAGGTTGTGCGTGGAGGCGCCACGCACCTCAAGGACGCCGGACAGTTTGCGGACTGATTCCCTGACCTTGGCCCGGTCATCGAGGTGGCGGCCGGTGATGGTGTCGCTCCCCCGCAGCCCCTCCACGCTGCCCTCGAAGCAAACGTTGCCACCCGCGGTGCCGGCGCCAGGACCGAGATCGACCACGTGGTCGGCGATGGCGATGGTCTCGGGCTTGTGCTCGACGACGAGCACTGTGTTGCCCTTGTCCCGCAGCTGGAGCAGCAACTGGTTCATCCGCTCGATGTCATGTGGGTGCAGGCCGATGGTGGGTTCGTCGAAGACGTAGGTGACGTCCGTGAGGGACGACCCCAGGTGCCGGATCATCTTGGTGCGCTGGGCCTCTCCTCCGGAGAGGGTGCCGGCCGGGCGGTCGAGGGAGAGGTAACCCAGCCCGATCTCGGCGAACGAGTCAAGCAGGTGCCGCAGGCCTTTGAGGAGCGGCGCAACCGACGGCTCGTCGAATTCGCGGACCCACTCGGCCAGGTCGCTGATCTGCATCTCGCAGAGGTCGGCGATGTTCTTGCCCTGGATCCTTGAGGACCTGGCCTCGGGGCTGAGCCGCGTGCCCTCGCACTCGGGGCAGGCCTGGAAAGTGATGGCACTCTCCACGAAGCGCCGCACGTGCGGCTGCATCGCCTCGACGTCCTTGGACAGCATGGACTTCTGGATCTTCGGGATGATGCCCTCGAACGTGAGGTTGATGCCCTCAACCTTGATCTTGGTGGGCTCGGCGTACAGCATCGTCTCAAGCTGCTTCTTCGTGAACGTGGCGATCGGCTTGTCCATCGGGAGTCCCATGCCCTCGAACAGCCGGCCGTACCAGCCGTCCATGCTGTAGCCGGGGACGGTCAGTGCACCGTCGCCGAGCGACTTGCTGTCGTCGTACAAGGCCGTGAGGTCGAAGTCGGAGACCGAGCCCATGCCCTCGCAGCGCGCGCACATGCCGCCCAGGTAGACAACGTTCTGCACCACGGCCTTCTCCACCCGGCCGCCGGCCTTCTCGGTGCTCATCACACCGCTGGCCTTCCGCGTCGGGACGTTGAAGGAGAATGCCGTGGGCGGCCCGACGTACGGCGTTCCCAGCCGGCTGAAGAGGATCCGGAGCATGGCGTTGGCGTCCGTGGCAGTGCCCACCGTGGAGCGGGGGTTCGCGCCCATCCGCTCCTGGTCAACGATGATCGCCGTGGTCAGCCCGTCGAGGTGGTCCACGTCGGGCCGCGCCAGGTTAGGCATGAACCCCTGCACAAAGGCGCTGTAGGTCTCGTTGATCATGCGCTGGGACTCCGCGGCGATCGTCGCGAACACCAGTGAGCTCTTGCCCGATCCGGACACGCCGGTGAACACGGTCAGGCGCCGCTTGGGGATCTCGATGCTGATGTCCTTGAGATTGTTCTCCCGGGCGCCCTGCACACTGATCAGATCGTGGGTGTCTGCAACGTGCGTCGCGGGGAGCTGCTGGACTGTCGATGTGTCAGTAGTCATGGTGTCTCCAACATATTGCTCGGCATTGTGAGGTTCCTGACAGACATTCTAGGCGCGCACACTCGGCGCGGTCCCTGCCCTCTAGGATCAAGTAACCCCAACAACACATCCCGGAGGACTAATGCTTAAGCAGGGCTCTGCCTTGGACCGGTACTTCAAGATCTCCGAGCGGGGGTCCAACCTCTCCCGCGAGATCCGCGGCGGCTTTGCCACGTTCTTCGCCATGAGCTACATCGTGGTGCTTAACCCCCTGATCCTCTCCGGCCCGGATTCCAGCGGCAACACTCTTGGTTTTGCCGCAGTGGCCGCTGTGACGGCTTTTGTGGCAGGCATCCTCACTATCCTGATGGGCGCCTGGGGCCGGCACCCCTTCGCGCTGGCCGCGGGGCTCGGCGTGAACGCGTTTGTGGCCGTCACAGTCGCCACGAACCCGGGCCTGACGTGGCCGGACATGATGGGCCTGGTGGTCCTGTCCGGCGTGACCATGATGATCCTGGTCCTCACCGGCTTCCGGACCGCCGTCTTCAAGGCCGTCCCGGACGGGCTCAAGACCGCCATCGTGGTGGGCATCGGACTGTTCATCGCCCTGATCGGGCTGGTGAATGCCGGCTTTGTGCGCCGGATCCCGGACGCTGCCGGCACCACCGTTCCCGTGGGCCTGGGCTTCGACGGCAAGCTGCTGGGCTGGCCCACGGCGGTCTTTGTGTTCGGCCTGATCCTGACCATCGCGCTGGTGGTCCGCAAGGTCAAGGGCGCCATCCTGATCGGCATCATTGCCTCCACCATCATTTCCGTGATCCTGGAAATGACCCTCCACATCGGTCCCAGCTTTGACGGCACTACCGCCAACCCGCAGGGCTGGTCCCTCGTGGCGCCGTCCTTTACTGGGTGGAGCGCCCCGGACCTGTCGCTGATCGGCAAGGCCAACCCGTTCGGCGCTTTTGAACACCTGGGCTTCGTAGCCGCCACCCTGCTGGCATTCGTGATCCTTCTCAGCATCTTCTTCGATGCCATGGGCACCATGGTGGGCCTGGCCAACGAGGCCGGCACGGTGGACAAGGACGGCAACATCCCTGACGTGGACCGCGTGCTCCAGGTGGACGCACTCGGCGCGATCGTGGGTGGCGGCGCCTCCGTCTCCTCGAACCAGATCTATGTTGAGGCCGGCGCCGGGATCGGCGAGGGTGCTCGGACGGGCGTGGCGTCCATCGTCACCGGCCTGCTGTTCCTGGTGGCCATGTTCTTCACCCCGCTGATCAACCTTGTTCCGTTCGAGGCGGTGGCCCCGGCCCTGGTGGTGGTGGGCTTCATGATGGTCTCCCAGGTGGGCAAGATCGACTGGCAGGACTGGGGAATCGCCATCCCGGCTTTCCTGACCATGACCCTGATGCCGTTCACGTACTCCATCGCCAACGGTCTCGGCGCAGGCTTCATCGCCTACGTCCTGATCCGGACCTTCCAGGGCCGCATCAAGGACGTCCACCCGCTGATGTGGGCGGTGGCCGGCGCGTTCCTGCTGTTCTTCGCCGTCGGTCCCATCGAGGCCGCACTGGGCATGCCCTAGCGGCACACTCGCCGAGATGGCACTTCGCGGCAGTGTTTTAGGGGAAACACTGCCGCGAAGTGCCATCTCGGCGCTGTTTTTGGGGGTGCGGGCTGCCGGTCCAGCTAGCCCTTCAGCACATACCGCCGCTCGGGCCTGCCCACGCCGTACTTGAGCCGGACCTCCAGCACGCCTTCGTCGTGGAGGTACTCCAGGTACCGGCGCGCACTGACCCGGGACGTGCCCAACTGGACGGCCACTTCGGCGGCGGAGAGGTCGCCGTCGGCCTCCTTCAGGGCAGCTTCCACGAGCTTCAGCGTTTCGATGCTGCAGCCCTTCGGCAGCGGCCGATCGGTCCGGTCCAGCCCGAACACCCGGTTCACGTCCGACTGCTCCGCCACATCCTTGGCCGAGTCGAGGCCCTGGTAGGCGCTGCGGTAGTGCTCCAGCCGTTCCTGTAGGTCAGTCTGCGAGAAGGGCTTGATGAGGTAATGCACAATCCCGCCGCGGAGGGCCTTGCGCACCGTGTCCACCTCACGGGCGGCGCTGATCACCAGGACATCCAGTTCCGGGGCCACTTCGCGCAGTTTGTGCATCAGGTCCAGGCCGTTGATGTCCGGCAGGTGGATATCGAGCAGCACCAGGTCCGGTTGCAGCCGCCCCGTTTCGATGACCGCCTGGGCGCCGGTATGGGCCACCCCGACGACGGCGAACCCGGGAGTGCGCTGAATGAACCCTGCGTGGACCTTGGCCACCATAAAGTCGTCATCGACGATCAGGACTTTGATCATTGCTGCATTCTCCGTGTTCGTTCCAGCCGGGCGGTGAAGACCGCCCCGTTGTTGTTGGTTACCGTGAGGTCGCCGCCGCTGCGCCGGCAGACCACCCGGGAGAGCGCCAGGCCGAAGCCCCTGCTGCCGCCGGGGCCCGGGTCCTTGGTGGTGAAGCCCTGCTGGAAGATCTCCCCCGGATCCCCGGTGACGCCGGGGCCGGAGTCGCGGACGGTGACCGTGACGCCGGCGGCTGTGTCCTCCACGAGCACCCTGACCACTGCCTCCGGAAGCCCGGTGACGGCGTCGAACGCGTTGTCCACCAGATTCCCGACCACCGTGGTCAAGTCGCGGGACAGCTCATCATCAACGCGCTTCAGCCCGGATTCCGGGTCAAGCTGCAAGGTGACCCCGCGTTCGGTGGCGAGGCTCGACTTGGCGATCAGGAGCGCGGCGAGCGCCGGATCCTGGATACGGCTGGTGACCTCGTCGTTGAGCCGGGTCCTGTCCAGCGTGGCACCGTTGACGAACTGGACCACGGAATCGTATTCCCCGATCTGGATGAGGCCGGAAATCACGTGCAGCTGGTTGGCGAATTCGTGGGCCTGGGCGCGGAGGGTGTCGGTGGCCGTCCGGGTGGCGCCGAGTTCCCGCTCGAGTGCGGACAGTTCCGTGCGGTCGCGCAGTGTGGTGACGGAGCCGATGTCGCGGCCGCGCGAACGGATGGGCACGCGGTTCAGCACCACCAGTCGGTCGCCAACGAGCACCAGCTGGTCCGGCTCCGGCTGCTCGCGGGTGAGGACTTCCTTGAGCGCCGGCTCCACGGACAGGCCGGCCAGGCGCTTGCCCACACAGTCAGCGGGGAGGCCAAGCAGCGCGCGCGCACTGTCGTTGGCCACGGTGATGCGCTCGTGCGGGTCCAGCGCCACCACGCCTTCCTTCAGGCCATGCAGCATGGCCTCGCGGTTTTCCACCAGGCCGGTGATTTCGCTTGGTTCCATGCCCAGGGTCTGCCGCTTGACCCGGCGGGAGAGCAGCAGCGAGCCGGCAACACCCAGCACACTGGCCACACCGAGATAGGTGAGGAGGTTGGGCACGGCATCCCCCAGCCGCTCCAGGACGGAGGGATAGTTCCGGCTGATGGACGCGATGCCGATCATTTTTCCGGCGTCGTCGAGGACCGGAACGTGCGCGGACAGTTCTTCCGTGCCGGATCCGTCCACCACGCCGGTCCACGCGCGGCCTTCGAGCACGCGGCTGGCGCCGAGTTCCAAGGGCTGGCCCAAGAGGCTGGGATTGGAGGAGGCAACCACTGTGCGGTCGAGTTTCGCGAGCGCTACGTGCGAGGATCCCGAGACTGTCCGCACCGACTCGGCCACGGCGGGAAGGGCTGAGCCGCCGCGGGGTTCGGCCGCGGGCAGCAGCGCCCGGACGGTGGGATTGGCACCCAGGGCTTCGGCAGCGGACAGCGCCCGGCGGCCCTCAACCCGTTCGAACGCCGCAGCCGACTGGGCGAGGGAGATGGCCACTACGGCCACCAGGACGGCGAAAACGATGAGCAACTGCAGAACCAGGTACTGCCCCGCAAGGGACATGCCTCTTCGTCGAGTCACTGTGGTTCTTTCCTCTGGTTGCGTGGTCTTTGATTGTCGGGTCTCTGGTGGTCAGGCTACCTGAACTATGGGCGCTGCATGGCGCCGGTGGGCCACCGGAAACGTGAACGCAATGAACTTAACTTTCTCTGCGTACACAAGAGTGATGCCCGTCACTTCGGGGCCTAGCATCGGATCACCAGTCAGTTTCTTGCTGATCAGATTTAGAGAAGAGGAACACCATGCGCCAGATCCGCGCATTGCGAATTGCCGCCGTCGCCGCCGGCATCGCCCTGATGGCCACCGGCTGCGGTGCCACCGGGAAGAGCTCTACTGACGGAGCCAGCTCCGGCGCCCCCGCCGGCCCGCTGACCGGGCTCCAGATCATGGTCCCCAACACTGCAGGCGGCGGCTACGACACCACCGCCCGCGTGGCGGCCAAAGTCCTCGAAGACGAGAAAATCGCCACGAACCCCGAAGTCTTCAATCTCGCCGGCGCCGGCGGAACCGTGGGTTTGGCCCGCATCGTCAACGAAAAGGGCAACGGCGACCTCACCATGCTCATGGGCCTGGGCGTGGTGGGTGCGAGCTACACCAACAAGTCCGAGTCCAAGCTGACGGCCACCACCCCCCTGGCCCGGCTCATCGAAGAACCCGGCGCCATCATGGTCAACAAGGATTCGCCCTACAAAACCATCGATGACCTGGTCACCGCCTGGAAGGCTGACCCGGGTTCCATCAGCGTCGGCGGCGGTTCCTCCCCCGGCGGCCCTGACCACCTGCTGCCCATGCAGTTGGCCGGAGCCCTGGGCATCGACGCCACCAAGGTGAACTTCGTGTCCTACGACGGCGGTGGAGACCTCCTTCCGGCCATCCTGGGCAACAAGGTGGGCTTCGCGGCCTCCGGTGCAGGCGAATACCTCAAGCAGATCGAATCCGGTGCGGTCCGCGTCCTGGCCACCAGCGGCGAGAAGCGGCTCGACGGCGTGGACGCTCCTACGCTCAAGGAATCCAACATCGACCTGGTGTTCACCAACTGGCGCGGCATCGTGGCCCCTCCGGGTATCACCGACGCTGACAAGGCCAAGCTGATCGCGGCACTCGAAAAGATGCACGGCACGGCCGCCTGGAAGGAAGCCCTGAAGACCAACAGCTGGAGCGACGCCTTCATCACCGGCGCCGCGTTCGAAAGCTTCCTGGCCGAGCAGGACAAGCGGGTGGCGGACGTCCTCACGAAGCTTGGCCTGGCGTGAGCTCCTCACCAACTTTGGCCTCACGGCTTAAAGGCCGCTCCGAGCTGGGGGTTGCCCTCCTGCTCGGGGCGGCCGGGGCCCTGGTCATCTGGGATGCAACCCGCATCGCTACCACCTACTCCCAGTCTGATCCCGTAGGACCTAAGACCTTGCCGTTCATCGTGGGCGGCCTGCTGCTGGTCTGCGCCGTGATGCTGGCCGTCAACGTACTCCGCGGTGGCAAAGGCGAGGCGGAAGGCGGCGAGGACGTGGACCTTTCCCACCCCGCCGACTGGAAGACGGTCCTGCCGCTGGCAGGCGCCTTCATCGCGAACATCCTGCTGATCGACTGGGCCGGCTGGGTCATCTCCGGCACCATCCTGTTCTGGGGCAGCGTCTGGGCACTGGGCGGCCGGAACTACATCCGCGACGGACTCATCTCGGTGGCAATGTCCCTCCTGACCTTTTACGGTTTCTACCTTGGCCTTGGCATTAACCTGCCCGCCGGCCTCCTGGAAGGGATTCTCTGATGGATGTCTTCTCCTCCCTGATGGACGGCTTTGCCACCGCCCTCACCCCCATGAATTTCCTCTACGCCGTGATCGGCGTCGTCCTGGGTACCGCCGTCGGCGTCCTCCCGGGCCTCGGCCCGGCCATGACCGTTGCGCTCCTGCTTCCGGTCACGTACGCCCTGGAACCCACCAGCGCCTTCATCATGTTCGCCGGCATCTACTACGGCGGCATGTACGGCGGCTCCACCACCTCCATCCTGCTTAATACGCCGGGTGAATCGTCGTCGGTGGTCACGGCAATCGAAGGCAACAAGATGGCGAAAGCCGGCAGGGCCGCGCAGGCGCTGGCGACGGCGGCCATCGGCTCGTTCGTGGCCGGCACCATCGGCACTGCCCTCCTGGCAGTCTGCGCTCCGATCGTGGTGGAGTTCGCCATCAGCCTGGGCGCCCCCAGCTACTTCGCGATCATGGTTCTCGCCCTGCTGGCGGTCACCGCGGTCCTCGGTTCCTCGCGCCTTCGGGGCTTCGCGTCCCTGGGCCTTGGCCTCGCCATCGGCCTGGTGGGCCTGGACGTGGTCACGGGCCAGGCCCGGCTCACGTTCGGCGTACCGCTCCTGGCTGATGGCCTGGACATCGTAGTGGTTGCAGTGGCTATCTTCGCCGTGGGCGAGGCGCTGTGGGTGGCCGCGCACCTGCGCCGCACACCCCTGCAGGTCATCCCCGTGGGACGTCCGTGGATGGGCAAAAAGGACTGGAAACGGTCCTGGAAACCCTGGCTCCGCGGCACCGCGTTCGGCTTCCCGTTCGGCGCACTTCCTGCCGGCGGAGCCGAGATCCCCACGTTCCTCTCCTATGTCACCGAGAAGAAACTCAGCAAGCACCCAGAGGAGTTCGGCAAGGGCGCCATCGAGGGCGTGGCCGGTCCGGAAGCAGCCAACAACGCTGCCGCAGCCGGCACTCTGACCCCCATGCTGGCACTGGGCCTACCCACCAACGCCACGGCAGCGGTAATGCTGGCAGCCTTCACGCAGTACGGCATCCAGCCGGGACCGCAGCTGTTCGAGAGCCAGGGACCGCTGGTGTGGGCCCTCATCGCGAGCCTCTTCATTGGCAACTTCCTGCTCCTGATCATCAACCTGCCCCTGGCACCGTTGTGGGCCAAGCTCCTGCAGATCCCGCGGCCCTACCTGTATGCCGGCATCCTGTTCTTCGCCACGCTGGGCGCCTACTCGGTGAACCTGCAGGCATTCGACCTGGTGCTCCTGCTGGCGCTCGGCGCCCTTGGCTTCATGATGCGGCGGTTCGGACTTCCCGTCCTGCCGCTCATCCTCGGAGTCATCCTCGGACCGCGCATCGAAAAGCAGCTCCGCCAGACGCTGCAGCTCAGCGCCGGCGACCCCGCCGGCCTTTGGAGTGAGCCGATCGCCGTCGGCATCTACATCATCATCGCCCTCATCCTCCTGTGGCCGCTGCTGTTCAAACTGATCCGCCGGAACCGGCCGGCAGCAGTGCCGGCAGGGGTGCCCGCCACCCGCTCCGGCGCATCCGAACCGACGGATGCCTCGGGTGGCAGCGCCAGCCATGGCAGCCACCGTGCCACCACTGGCGGCGACGTGGATGGCGACGGCTAACCAGTCGGTTACCCAGTCCTGGGCATCAGCCCGGCATCGTACCCGCCCCCGCATCCGCCCCGCCCGTATCCGCCCCGCAGCAGAAGATCAACTGACAGAAAAAGAGGTACAGCCATGACGATTGTGGTGGGATACGTCCCTACCCCGGAGGGCGAAGCGGCCCTGACCCAGGCCATCGCCGAGGCCAGGAAGAGCAACACCACCCTGCTGGTCATCAATTCCTCCAAGGGTGATGCCCTGGTGGACAACCGGTACGCCCAGGAGTCCGAAATGCAGGGCATCGAGGCGCGCCTGGCCGCCCACGGGATCGACCACGTGATCAAGCAGCCGGTCCGCGGCCACGATGCGGCAGCGGAGGTGCTTGATGCCGCGGAAGAGCACAACGCCGAACTCATCGTGATCGGGCTGCGCCGCCGCAGCCCGGTGGGCAAACTGATCATGGGCAGCACGTCGCAACGGATCCTGCTCGAGGCTGATTGTCCAGTATTGGCCGTCAAAGCGGGCATGGCAGGCTGATCCGGGCACCACCTTTTATCCGAAGTTTGTTCGCCGGACCCCGCCCTGACGGTGTGGTCCGGCGAACAAGCTTCGGATTTTTGGCGTCTGGGCGCAGGAGACAGCAGTCATCTGACATCCTAGGTCCTGTATCCGGTACAGTGGATCGAGCCGTTTGGCACGAGACACAGAAAGTTCGGCACATGACTACAGCATTTTTGGAACGCCCCCTTGCCGCCGTGGCGGCCGTCGAAGCCGCGGCTTCGCTGTCCATCGACCTGCAGTTTTCCACAGCGCACGAGATGCACGAAGGGCTGGACAACGCTGTTGCCACGCTGATCGAGCCGGCGAAAGAAGCCGCCTGCGGCATCCTTGTTACGCGGCTGCGCCCGGGACGCTTCACCGTGGCCCTGGACGAGTCGGTCCCCTTTGGTGAAACGTACGAAAGCATTGCGGCCTGAGCTGATTCGGCCTTGGATCCGGGCGTCGATCGTGCTTCGATCCAGCCCGCGATCCACGCAAAGAGTCCCCGCCTTCCGGTAACGGAAGGCGGGGACTCTTTGCTATTTGGTCTTGTGTTCCTAACTCCTGCGGACTTCTACACCGTCGGATTTAAGGAAAAGTTCCTTTTCTGACGGAGTGGCCGGCACGAGCCACAGCACGTTCCCGCTCTGCGATACTTCTTCCACTTCACCCGCCGCAATGACGTGCGCGTGTTTGATGATTTCCACCCGGTCCCCGGCTTTGAGCGTTCCCCACTCCGAGATGGTGGCCGAGTGGACATTGCGCCTCGACAGGACAGCCCCACGTGCTTTCATTTGAACTACTACCCCTTTGTATACGTCCTGCGCCACAGCCTCTTTGATGTGACTTTTACTACACCTTCAGTTCTACTACACTTCCCGGCGTCGAATTGTTCGTGTTGCACCATATTTCGACATTGGACGAATATGGCGGCAGTGCCGAAGAATATTCCCGCTCAGGCAAGAATTCCGACGGCGGATTCGGCGGCCTCTCGGACTTTGCCGGAGGCAACCAACCGGTCAGCCGCCTCCAGCTCCGGCGACAGGAACCGGTCGGTTCCGGGGCCTTCGACAACGGACCGCAGCACCCCGATCACTGCAGCGCCTGCCGGGCCGGGGAGGAGCTCGCCGTCGGACAGCTGCGTCCGAATGTCGATGGCACGGGCGCTCGTCACCAGTTCGATGGCCAGGACGCGGCGAAGGTTCTCCACGGCCTTGCGCAGCTTTCGGGCCGCGTGCCAGCCCATGGACACGTGGTCCTCCTGCATGGCGGAGCTGGGAATGGAATCCACCGACGCCGGGACGGCCAGGCGCTTGTTCTCCGAGACCAGCCCGGCCTGCGTGTACTGGGCGATCATCAGGCCCGAGTCGACACCCGGATCCGCGGCCAGGAACGCCGGCAGCCCGTGCGAACGCGCCGGGTCCAGCATCCGGTCCGTGCGGCGTTCGGCGATGGAGCTGAGGTCCGCAACGGCAATGGCCAGGAAGTCCAGTACGTAGGCCACTGGTGCGCCGTGGAAGTTGCCGTTGGAGCTGACGCGCCCGTCCGGCAGGACCACCGGGTTGTCAATGGCCGCAGCGAGCTCGCGGGATGCCACCAGGGCGGCGTAGTCCACCGTGTCCCGCGCGGCCCCGGCCACCTGGGGTGCGCAGCGCAGCGAGTAGGCGTCCTGGACTTTGGAGTCCCCCACCCGGTGCGAGGCGACGATCGGGGAGTTGGACAGCACACGCAGCATGTTGTCTGCGCTGGCGGCCTGGCCGGGGTGCGGACGCAGCGCCGCATGCAGTTCGGGCACAAAGACCTGGTCCGTACCCAGCAGCGCCTCGACGCTGAGCGCGGCGGTGATATCCGCCGTAGTCAGCAGTTGGCGAAGGTCCGCGATGGCCATCAGGAGCATGCCCAGCATTCCCTCGGTGCCGTTGACCAGCGCCAGGCCTTCCTTCTCGGCGAGGGTGACCGGTTCGATACCGTGCCCGGCGAGCAGCTCGGCGACAGGTGCCTCACCCCGCCCGCCGTACGTCACGCCGTCGGGCCCTTCCGCTTCGCCCTCGCCCATCAGCACCAGGGCGCAGTGGGACAGCGGGGCGAGGTCGCCGGAGCAGCCAAGCGAGCCGAATTCGCGGACCACCGGGGTGATTCCGGCGTTGAGCACGTCCACCATGGTCTGCAGGACGACCGGGCGGACGCCGGTGCGGCCGGAGGCCAGTGTCTTGGCGCGCAGGAACATGATGCCGCGGACCACCTCGCGTTCCACGGCCGGGCCCATGCCGGCGGCGTGGCTGCGGATCAGCGATTTCTGCAGCTGGGTGCGCAGCTCGCCGGGGATGTGCCGGTTGGCCAGCGCGCCGAAGCCGGTGGAAATGCCGTAGGCGGGGGTCTCGCTGTGCGCGAGTTCGTCGATGTGCGCGCGGACCTTCGCCACCGTGTCCAGCGCCTCCTGGGCGATGGTCACCTGGGCGTTGTGACGGGCGACGGCGACAACGTCCTCGGGCGTGACGCCGCTGGAGCCGAGGGTGACGGTGAGCGGCGAGTGGGTTGTGACGGTCACTTTGTGATTCCTTCTTGCATCGGGATGCGGACGCCGCGTTCTTTGGCGACGTCGGTGGCGCGGTCGTAGCCGGCGTCGGCGTGGCGGATGACGCCCATGCCGGGGTCGTTGGTGAGGAGGCGTTCGAGTTTCTGCGCGGCGAGGTCGGTGCCGTCGGCGACGGAGACCTGGCCGGCGTGGATGGAGCGGCCGATCCCGACGCCGCCGCCGTGGTGGATCGAGACCCAGGTAGCGCCGGAGGCGGTGTTGAGCAGGGCGTTCAGCAGCGGCCAGTCCGCAATGGCGTCGGAGCCGTCGGCCATGGCCTCGGTCTCCCGGTACGGGGAGGCGACGGAGCCGGAGTCGAGGTGGTCGCGGCCGATCACGATGGGCGCTTTGACCTTGCCGTCCTTGACGAGCTGGTTGAACAGCAGCCCGGCCTTGGCGCGGTCGCCGTAGCCCAGCCAGCAGATCCTGGCCGGCAGGCCTTCGAACTCCACCCGTTCCTGCGCGGCGTCGATCCAGCGGTGCAGGTGCTTGTTCTCGGGGAACAGTTCCTTGATCGCCGCGTCGGTGACCGCAATGTCCGCCGGGTCACCGGAGAGCGCGACCCAGCGGAACGGGCCCAGGCCCTCGCAGAACAGCGGCCGGATGTAGGCCGGGACGAAGCCGGGGAATTCGAAGGCGCGGGTGTAGCCGCCGGTGCGGGCCTCGTCACGGATCGAGTTGCCGTAATCGAAGACCTCGGCACCGGCGTCCTGGAACTCCACCATCGCCTGGACCTGCTTCGCCATGGAGGCCTGGGCCTTCTTCGTGAACCCTTCCGGGTCCGCGGCGGCCTCGGCCTGCCACTCCTCCACGGTGATGCCCTCGGGCAGGTAGGATAGCGGGTCATGCGCACTGGTCTGGTCCGTGACGATATCGACCGTGAGCTCGCCGGCGATGTGGCGGCGCAGGATCTCGGGGAAGACCTCGGCGGCGTTCCCGACGTACCCCACGGACCAGCCCCGGCGCTCTTCCTTCGCCTTCAGGACCTTGGCGATGGCGGTGTCGAGGTCCGTTTCGACCTCGTCGAGGTAGCGTTTGCCGGCCCGGCGGCGCAGCCGGGTCTCGTCGACGTCGACAATCAGGCAGGCGCCCTCGTTCAGGGTCACCGCGAGCGGCTGCGCACCGCCCATGCCCCCGCACCCGCCGGTCAGGGTCAGGGTCCCGGCGAGGGTACCGTCCTCGTCGCCGGTGAGCTTGCGGGCGATCGCGGCGAAGGTCTCGAAGGTGCCCTGCAGGATGCCCTGGGTGCCGATGTAGATCCAGGACCCCGCGGTCATCTGGCCATACATCATCAGGCCCTCGGCCTCGAGCCGGCGGAACTCGGGCCAGTTCGCCCAGTCGCCCACGAGGTTGGAGTTCGCCAGCAGCACCCGCGGCGCCCACTCGTTGGTCCGGAACACACCCACCGGCTTGCCGGACTGGACCAGCAGGGTCTCGTCCTTCTCCATGGTTTCCAGGGTGCGGGTGATCGCATCGAACGCAGCCCAACTGCGGACGGCACGGCCCGTGCCGCCGTAAACCACCAGATCATCCGGGCGTTCGGCGACCTCGGGGTCCAGGTTGTTCATCAGCATCCGCAGCGGGGCTTCGGTCTGCCAGCTCTTGGCGGTGAGCTCGGTGCCGCGGGCAGCTTTGACCGGGCGGGCACCGGTAGTGAAATCGGCGGGTGTCATGAGGGGGCTCCTTTGTGTTCTGGGCGAGTACGAGGTTCGCGGTGTTGGGAAGAGGTTCTGTATCAACTAAAGCCGTTCCAGGCCGGGCCGGACAGGGCTTTCGGAGGGGTGGTGTCCGGGATTCCAGACCGCTGCGGTGTTCCTGTCGGACCGCCGGCGAGGCAGAGCCAGCAGGCGGCGGGCAGCACTACTTGGCAGGGCGTCCGTGGATGCGGATGGACAGTTCGTCCGCTACTTTCTGGACCCGCGCGGCGAGCGCCGGCCATTGGTCCGCCGGCAATTTGTCCTCGAGGAACGTGACGGCGACTGCCGCCGTCGGCCATCCCACGTGGTCCGTGACAGCGGCGGCGATCGAGCCGAAGCCGGGCGTCACCTCGCCATGTTCGGTGGCGTAGCCGCGCTGCCTCACTTGGTCCAGGTGCGAGGACAGCGCGGAGTACTTCATGATGGCGCCCTCCACCTCATGCCGGGCGGTGAAGGCCTCGGCATTCGGGTAAAGCGCCCGGACCTGGGACTTGGGCAGTGCGGCGAGAATGGCGCGGCCGCTGGCGGTGAGGTGGCTGGGAAGCCGGACGCCGACGTCGGTCACCAGGGAGGGGCGGTTCTTGGCCCGTTCCTCCACAATGTAGAGCACGTCGCGGCCATGGAGCACCGCCAGGTGCGCGCTCTCACCGATCACGTCCACCAGCGACGCCAGCAGCGGCCGGCCCAGGCGGGACAGCGGTTCCTGCCGCGAATAGGCCGAGCTCAGCTCGAAGGCACTGATGCCCAGCCCGTAGCGCTGCTCCTCGTGCAGATGGAGGACAAAGCCGTTCGCCTCCATCACCCCGAGCAGGTGGTAAACGCTGGAGCGCGGCAATCCCAAGGACGTGGCAATGCTCGACGCCGCCATCGGCCCCCGCTTCGAGGCCAGCAGCTTGAGGATACGCAGGGTGTTCTCGGCGGCGGGGACTTTGGACGTCGCCCTTGGTTCACTGCCCGCCTCTGGCCTTGCTTCCGCGCTCGACACCACTGCACTCGACTCCACTGCGCCCTCCGTCATTTCTCGCGGGGCTTCCGGCCATGTCCGGGATCCCGTACTTAACCTTGCGCCCACGACCGGTCCTCTAAGGGCCATCAAAACACGGCAGGTGTCCGGGATGCCAGACATAGCCGGTCGTGCGCCCCTTCCCGCCTACTGCGCCTGGGTTGTCGTCCCGGCCCGCCCGGGTCCGCTCGGGTCGGATCGGGTCGGATCGGGTCCGGCGGCCTCCGGCGGCGCTGGTCGTAGGCTGAAGCGTATGGCCTCAACCACCGATATCCTTGCCGCGTACGATTCCCAGCTCCGCCGGCTGGTTCCCCCAGCCGTTCCGCCAGGCCACGAATATCAGCTGCTGGGACCCCTGCTACGTGTGACCGGACAGCGGCGGGGCTTCATCGAATCGGCTCGTGACCTCGGTGTGGAGGGCGGGATGCTCGACAGGATGATCGTCGAACAGCGTGAGTACTTTGCCGGCCGGGGGGAGGCCGTCGAATGGAAGACCCGGGCGCATGACTTCCCAGCTGATCTTGAGTCCCGTCTCCGCGCAGCAGGCTTCGTACCGGAAGACCGCGAGACCGTCCTGGTGGGTGAGACGGCCGCGATGGCCGGTGAACCTGTGGTCCCGGAGGGTATTCAGGTGAGGCTTGCCCGCGAACGCCCTGACCTGGAGCGCATCGCGGCGATGAAGTCTGAAGTGTGGGCCGCCGATTACAGCTGGGTGGCCGCTGATCTGCAGCACCGGCTGGCCTCGGACCCAGAAAACCTGGTGGTCTTCCTGGCCGAGGCCTCGGGGGAAGTGGTCTCGGCGGCCTGGCTGGAGATCAATCCCGGCACGGACTTTGGCGGTTTGTGGGGCGGGTCAACTTTGCCTGCCTGGCGCGGGCGCGGGATCTATAAGGCTCTCGTTTCCGCACGCGCCGAGGTGGCGGCCGCCCGGGGAGTGAAGTATCTGCAGGTGGACGCCTCCGCTGACAGCGAGCCGATCCTGCGAAGGTTGGGATTCAGGGCAATCACCACCACCACGCCGTTTGTGTGGACTCCTCCTGCAAAGGGACATTGAAGCGCAGAGCGACTCATCGTCCTAGATGTTCCAAGACGCTGGCGTTCGATGTGGTCGGAGACGGCCGCTCCTCCGGGGACGCGTCTTCTGTCCGGGGTTGGTCGCGCTGGTGGTCCTCGGGCAGGGACAGGTCGCCGGGCGAGTGTTGAGGATCCGGGCCGAAATCCTGAAGTCTTAGCCTTTCACCAACTTCTTGATGCCCCAGCTGTTCCTCGATCTGGTGTGGCCAGGGTTGCGGCCACTCAGGTGGTTCCCAGTCGGGGTGTTCGCTGGCGTAGTGGCGTCCGCTGGGTGATATCCAGCCGGGTGGTTCGTTCTTGGTGGCGGCGGTGGGTTTCCAGGCGGTGGTGTGTCTGAGCCTGTGGTGCTTATGGCAGGGCTGGCCGAGATTGCTGATCCCGGTGCTGCCTCCTTTGGCCCAGGCGAGAAGGTGGTCTGCTTCGTTGTCGAGGGAGTGGTTGCTGCAGCCGGGGAACGGGCATTTCCCGTCGCGCAGTCGGAGCCATTGGCGTTGGGCTTTCGTGAGCCGGTAGCTGGTCCGGCCAATCTCAAGCGGTGCGCCGTCCCGGGGATCTGTCAGGACGCGGTAGAAGGACTCCACGCCGTCGGCAATGAGACGCCGGGCCATGGACGGCGGGATCGGCCCGTAACCATCGAGCATGGCCGGCTCGTCGGTGCGGCCCAGCAGCGCCATCACCGGGACCGTGATCAGAACCTGAGCGCGCGGCGACGGAACACCTCCGACTATTCCCCCAGAGGGGTCCCCGGCGCTCCCGAGGAGCCAGGTGGCGACGGTGTCGGCGCGGAGCTGGCTCAGGTTCCGGTCCTCATGAGGCCCCTGCAACGCCCTGGCCGCAGAGGTGGCCCGGTTCCAGATCCCCGCGGCGGTGTCCGCAGGGAGGTAGGCGGAGAGCCAGGCCATGCCGTCGCGGTCCGGGGCATATTCCAGGCGCCGGTCCGCGGCGCTCTTGATGTGGCGTTTTTCGATGCTGACCGGGTGATGCCTCTCCCGCCAGCTCCGGGCCTTGTGCCGGAACCTGCCGGGGATGAGCCCACCGGCGAAGCCACGTGCCGGATTCACCGCGTGGGGGTCCAGGAAATGTGCCTCCAACGCCGCCGCGCCCGGCCTGTCGAGGTTCACGGTTTCGTCGACCATGATCCGGGCGTGCTGCCACGAGATCGTCCCGGCCTGCAGCGCCGACAACGTCAAGGCAGAGCAGTGGTCAGGGAATGCGCCTCGGCAAGCAGGGCACCGGCGGCGCGTTCGCTGACCGTCAGCACGCACGCGACCTCCGCAATCACGGCCATTTCCTGCCCGGTGTTGTCCTCGGGCGACGTTGCAGGGCCAGCCAAAGCCTCGGCAGCTGCGGTGTAACCGGCAGCCAGCCAGGCCTTCAGGGCGGCACTTTTCGCGTCCAGCCGTGAGATCTCGGCCAGCCCGTCTAGGAGTGCATCTGCTCTCCGACGCACCGGATCAGGGTCCCCGGAATAGTTGGAATCGGTCCCGTCCCGGAGCACCACAGCAAGCTCAACGAAGGACACCGAAAGGGCCTCCGCCGTCGCCACCGCTGCTCTGCTATCCATACTCAAATCATCCCCGCGAGGGTCTGACAATAACGGCGAGGCCGAACGGCTATGTGCATAACTCCGCTGACGTCATGGTTGACGTGTCGGCGGAGCTGGGCGGGGCTGGGCGGGGCTCAAGTGTCCCCGCGCGCAGGGGGCTCAAGTGTCCCTTCGCGCCTTGTAATGGGGGACGGTGAGGAGCGTCAGATGCTGACAACAACCTTGCCGCGGACGCGCCCTTCGTGCATGTATTCGACGGCGGCCGGCGCCTCAACGAGCGCATAGACCTTGTCCACGGCAGGCTTCACACTGCCGGCTTCAATGAGCATGGTCAGCGCCTCGAGATCGCGATAGTTTTCCGTCGAAACAAGCCCCTTGAATTTCTGCCCGGAGAACAGTGACACCAGCGGCGCACCCATCGAACGCTCAAATCCGCCGGTCAGGTTCCCACCGCCCTCGCCGCCGACGATCACCAGCGTTCCCCGCGGGGTCAGCACGCGCCGCAGGACTGAGAACGGCCGGTTGCCGGCGGTATCCAGGATGACGTCGTAATGCTGGCCGGCGCGGGCAAAGTCGTCCCGGGTGTAGTCGATGACGTGATCAGCACCGAGCGACCTGACCAGCTCCACTTTTCCTGTGCTGCAGACTCCTGTGACCTCCGCCGCCCCGAATGCCTTCGCCACCTGCACCGCAAAGGACCCGACTCCCCCGCCAGCACCGATGATCAGCACTTTCTGGCCGGTCGTCACCTGTCCGGCATCGCGGACAGCCTGCAACGCGGTTACACCCGAAATGGGTGCCACCGCAGCTTCCTCGAACGTGAGGTTCGCGGGCTTTGTGGCAACCCTGCCCTCCCTGGCGCAGACAAATTCCGCGAAGGACCCCTCACACGTGCCGAACACTTCGTCGCCCAGCTGGAAGCGCGTGACGCCAGCCCCCACGGCCTCCACTACGCCGGCAACCTCACGGCCGCGGACCGGAAACTTGGGCTTCTTCAGCCCGAAGCCGAAGAGGCGGAGCAGGTACGGCCGCCCGGTCATTAGGTGCCACACACCCTGGTCGACGCCGGCCGCGCGGACCCTGATCAGGACTTCCCCATCGCCGGGCACCGGCAGCGGCATATCCCTTAGTTGGAGCACGTCGGCATTCCCGTAAACGTCCTGCACGATAGCTTTCATGATGCGTCTCCTTGGTGATTCGGGTACTGGAACACGTCCTCGAGCGGCACGCTGAGCACATGGGCGATCTGGAACGCCATCTCCAGGGACGGCGAGTACCGGCCCTGTTCTATGGCGATGACGGTCTGGCGGGTGACGCCCACACGTTCGGCGAGTTCGGCCTGCGTCATCTCGCCCCGTTCGAACCGCAGGCGGCGGATTGAATTGGTCACCCGCGTTGGCTTCACCACGGCTGGAACCCCCGGCGGTAGGCGACGATCTTGGCCACGGAGCCCAGGATCGCGGACAACACAAACGTCAGGTAGATGACGTTTGCGATCCAGAAGTGGTCCACCTCAGCCATCGCCAGGAGCAGCGCCGCGACGCCGCCGATGACCACAAACGACTGCCCGATGTACTCGCCGAAACGGTAGATCTCCCTGTCGCGCTGGTCCTTCTTCCCGGCCTCCTTGGGCGAAAAGATGCCAAAGAGTATGTTTAGCGCGATGGACGCAGCAATGGATGCCCCGATGGTCCACAGCAGTGGAGCCACGTACGGAACCTCGGCAACGGGCATCGTGCCGGCCACGCCCAGGACGATGGCCAGATACACGCCATAAGAGCCCGTGGCCACCACCCCCATGATCCAGGCGCTCTTCTCTTCGAAGGACATTTCCGCTCCCGCCATTCCCACCGGATGTAAAACAAAGCTGACATCTCAAAAGTAAAGAAAACCAGACATGATGTCAATAGTTTTGGACTAGACGCCACGCGAAGTTCAAATGCCGGCCCCAAGTCTGAGATGTAAGACAGGAACCGCCAGTGAGTCTCATCACGTAAGGCGCCAAAGTGATCTGCTGGTTGGCGATCCCCCTCCCAATGACGAGAAGGTATTCGTATGCAGCACGCCGCCACCAGGCAAGACACAGCCGCCCAAGACGCAAGCCCGGCCGAAAAGCCCAAACCGGGATCCGCCGTCGCGCACGTCCTGAACCGGGGACTGAACGTCCGCCATATCCGCTTTATGGCCCTCGGTTCGGCGATCGGAACCGGCCTGTTCTACGGTTCAGCCTCTGCCATCCAGAAGGCGGGCCCGGCCGTGCTGCTGGCCTACATCATCGGCGGTGCGGCTGTGTTTATGGTGATGCGGGCGCTCGGCGAGATGGCCGTCCGCCACCCTGTCTCGGGCTCGTTCGGCCAGTACGCCAGCCGCTACCTCGGCCCGCTGGCCGGGTTTGTGACCGGCTGGACGTATGTCTTTGAGATGGCGATTGTGGCCATCGCGGACGTCACCGCATTCAGCATTTACATGGGCTTCTGGTTTCCGCAGGTGGACCGCTGGATCTGGATCCTGGCCATCATCTGCCTCCTGGCCGCACTGAACCTGCTCAGCGTGAAGGTCTTCGGCGAGCTGGAGTTCTGGTTCTCGCTGATCAAGGTGGTGGCGATCATCGCCATGATCGTTGGCGGCGCCGCCATTATCGCGTTCGGCTTCCAGGCCGGCGGGTCCACCGTGGCTCCGGGCCTCGGCAACCTCGTGGAGCACGGCGGGCTGTTCCCGAACGGCTTCGAGGGGCTCCTGGCCTCGTTCGCCGTCGTGATGTTCGCGTTCGGCGGGATCGAGACGCTTGGCATCACCGCCGGCGAGGCCGCGGACCCCAAGAAGGTTATCCCTAAGGCGGTGAACACGGTGCCGGTCCGCGTCCTGCTGTTCTACGTCCTGACCCTCGGCGTGCTGATGAGCCTCTTCCCGTGGAACGAAATCGGCAGCAACGGCAGCCCGTTCGTCCAGATCTTCAGCGGCCTGGGCATCCCGGCCGCACCGCACATCCTCAACGCCGTGGTGATCACCGCGGCGCTCTCCGCCATCAACAGCGACATCTTCGGCGCCGGCCGCATCCTGTTCGGGCTGTCCGGCCAAGGCCACGCGCCGGCAGTTTTCGGTAAGGTCTCGCGCCATGGCGTGCCGTGGATGACGGTGGTGATGATGGCCGGCATCCTCCTGGTGGGCGTGGTTCTGAACGCGGTCATCCCCGAGGACGTCTTTATCCTGATCGCCTCGATTGCCACGTTCGCCACCGTCTGGGTGTGGGTCATGATCCTGGCTTCCCATGTCGCGATGAAGCGGGAGATCGCGCGGAAGGCCCTGCCGGCGTCGGAATTCCCCTCGCCGTGGTGGCCCGCAGCATCCGTCCTGACCATCGCGTTCATGGCGCTGGTCATCGCCGTCCTGGGCGCCTTCGAGGACACCCGCGTGGCGCTGTACGTAGGAGCGGCGTGGCTGGGGCTTCTGGTCCTCGCCTACCGCCTGTGGGTCAGAGGTAACGGACGACGCCGGGCCGAACTTGTGGACGAAACCTCACCGCTCCCGGTGGTCGCCTCAGCCCGCCGGAGCTAAGATCAGGCATGGTCCCGCTCTCAAACCTTCTCGCGTTTGCGCTGGCATCCGTGGTGCTGATCGCCGTCCCCGGACCCAGCGTGCTGTTCGTGATCGGCCGTTCCCTGGCGCTCGGCTGGAAGGGCGGCGTCCTGACGGTACTGGGCAACGCGACCGGGCAGCTGGTGCAGGTGGCTGCAGTCGCGCTCGGCGTGGGCATTATCGTGGCGCAGTCCGTGGTCCTCTTCAGCGTGGTGAAGCTGGCAGGGGCTGCCTACCTGGTCTATCTGGGCATCAAGGCGATCCGGAACCGGCGCCACAACTCCTTCGCGGATCGTCAGCCAGTGGCCTCCTCGCCACGACGGCTCGTGGCGGAAGGCCTGGTGGTGGGGATCACCAACCCCAAGTCCGTGGTGTTCTTCGTGGCGGTGCTGCCGCAGTTTGTGGACTACCCGTCCGGGGCCATTCCGTTCCAGCTGGCGCTGCTGGGGGCGGTGTTCCTGCTGATCGCCATAGTGTCAGATAGCCTCTGGGCCGTCGCCGCAGGTTCAGCCCGCCAATGGTTTGCCCGTTCGCCCCGCCGGGTTTCAACGGTTGAGGCAACAGGAGGGGCCTTGATGATCGGCCTCGGCGGAACCTTGGCCCTGACCGGCAGCAAGTCCTAGTTGCCCCGCCCTGAAGGCAGGGCAACCAGTACCCGGTGATTCGACCATTAACCTCATGGCTGCCGGCCACTCACCCAGTATTCCCGAAGCATTCATGGCTTCATGACTCAATTTGGGTTGACCAGTCTCGGCTAACCAATGGAGTTTATGTGCGCCGCCTCGTGATGTTCCTCATCGCCTTCGTTGTCCTGTTCGGCCCGGCTACGGCGGCCCAGGCTCATCCGGTCGGGACGACCGGCGTCCTGATCGAGGTCAAAGAGGACCGGTTGGGGCTGACCCTGCAGCTGCAGCTTGATCAGCTGAACAAGGCCACCGGACTTGACCTGGTGCGTGACGGGTCCGTTCCCGCCGGGGACATCGCGCGGCTCGTCAACGAAAAGATAGCGATCACTGCGGGCGACGCCGCCTACACCACGGAAATCACCGGCATCGGTTACGGCACAATCAACGGCAGCGACGCTCTCATCGTCAACGTGGCGGCTGCGTCTCCGTCCCGACCTGGCCCCTTCACCCTGGACTATTCGCTGCTGACCGACAAGCTGAGCGGCCACAAGGTCTACGTCTCACGCGTCGTGGATGGACATGAGGCCGAGCTGCTCGGCGTCATCACTGCGGACCAACCGACGCTGGCCATCGACGTCGACACGGAGAAGGCCAGCGTCGGTGCGATGATCGGGCACGGGATGCACCATATCGCCGACGGCTACGACCACCTGTTGTTCCTGGCAGTGCTGCTGCTGTCGGCGCCGCTTGTGGCGAAGCGGACGGCTGCCGGATGGCGCTGGAGCCCCCGAGCTGACAGTCTTCGCTCGTCAGTGAAACGAATTCTCACCATCGTCACCGCTTTCACGCTCGGTCATTCGATCACCCTGCTGATCGTCAGCCTGGGCTGGTTCACTCCCCCGGTCCAATATGTCGAGACAATCGTCGCGGCATCAATTGCCGTTGCGGCGTGGAACCTGGTCCGCCCCATGTTCGCGCACGGTGAAGTGGTGCTGGCAAGTGTCTTCGGCCTCGTGCACGGCATGGCCTTCGCAACGACCATTCTCGAGATGAACCTCGACACGCCGGACACACTCCTGGCAGTGCTCGGCTTCAACATCGGCATCGAGTTGGCCCAGCTGCTCGGCGTGATTCTGACCGTCCCGCTGATCCACGTCGCGGCCACCGGAAACCACTACCGTCGGCTTTGCGGGGTCTTCGCGGTTTTCGGCATTGTGGCCTCGGCGGCATGGGTGGTTGGCATCTGGACCGACTCGGACTCGGCGCTGACCCCACTCTTCGACGGCGTCGCCGCGTACCCGCTGGTCTCCTACCTCGTGTTCGCGGGGGTTATGCTTCTCCTCGGATTCGCCAAACCCAGGACTATCAGCAAGACCGGAGCCAGGCCCGGGGTCAAGACCGCGGCCTGATAGGGGGCGGCAGGAGCCCGTCGCCTGCCGCCTGGCCGGCGCCATCGGAGGATATCCAGCCCCCTGGACGTCCTATGTCCGATGTCGTTCACCCAGAGTCCACTCAACCGTTGCATTGGGTGGCTACATTTTTCACCGTGAACTATGAAGCGCACCGCGCAAACCTCTTCTGTCGTACCGTTCTCGCGGTCCTGACCGCGACAACGGCCATCCTCCTATCCTCCGTGGGCACCGCCTTTGCCCACGACAGCCGTGAACACGGTGAACTTGTTGTCACCACAAACGGCACCAGCTCCGAAGGGCGTCTGATCCTCGGCAGCGAGATCGTTCCTGTCGACCAGGCCGGCGAGTGGGCCCAGGGCCTGTTCGCCGCAGAGTGCCCCCTCACCGCCCAAGGCGTGGACGGGGCCAGCGGCGGAGCGCCCGGGAACGTCGTGATCGAACTGGCTTGGAGCTGCAGCGTAGCCCAGCTAGACCTTTCCGCACTTTTGAAAGCGGCCACCCTGGAGAACCTGGTAGTCGAATTCGATGGCAACACGGTCGTTGCCAAGGAATCGGCACCCGTGGTTGACGCAATCGGCGCCCACGCTCCCGTTGCGTCCTCGGAATGGCCGGAAATGCTTCCGATCGCCTTGGTCGCCGCGGCTCTGGGACTCGCGGTGGCTGTGATTCTGGCCCGCCGGAAGAGGACCCCGTCAGCTGTCCCGCTGCAGGCAAAGAAGCCGACGCTGGTAAAGCAGCCGAAGCGGTTCCGTGCAGCCCTCAGCGGCGGCCTGGCCGTTATCGCGCTGGCCCCCGTACTGGTGCTCTCGCCCACCGCGGCCATGGCCGCAACGCCTGGACTGAGCCTCACCACGGTGAACCCGAAGGTCGGGACACCGCTCGCATTCCACTACTCCACCGATGCTCCCGCATCCAACAACTGGGTGGGCATCTACGGCCCCAACGACACTCCGGGCCCGATAGCGGCAAGGACCTGGGCCTATGCGCCCCAGGCAGACGGAACGGTGACCCTGGGCAGCGGCGGCTTGAGCGCCGGCACCTGGAAGGCGCACTTCCTGGCCAAGGACGGCTATGCGCCGCTGACCGCGCCGATCATCTTCACACTCGCCTCCTCGAGCACCACTGAGCTTGTGGTGGTTCAGGGCTCGGTATTCACCGACACCAACGCGAACGGCGTCCGCGACGCCGGCGAGCCCGGAATGGCCGACGTGTCCGTCACCGACGGCGCCAGCTGGTCCAAGAGCGGCGCTGACGGCGCTTACAGCATCCAGATGGACCGCTCGCGCCGCGAAACCGACCTGGTCCAGATCGTGTCCCCCAACGGATACACCCCCGCACTGCGCGCCGACTCCGTGCCGCAGCACTTCCGCGAGGTCCCCGCCGGCCCGTCCCCGCTCACCGGCCTGGACTTCGCCCTGGTGCCCGACAAGAACGCGGCAAACCCGACCGAGAAGTGGTCGCTCGTTTCTGACGTGGAAGTCAGCAACACCACCGACCAGGCAGCAGCCTCCGGCCTGCCCACCTGGACCGGACGTGTGAAGGCGATGTCCGAGAACCTCGAAACCACGATGACCATCACCACCGGTGACCTGACGGTCACGGACTACGCCGCAGAGCCCCGCCGCCAGGGCGGCTACAACGTCCTGCGCAACGGCCTGACCGATGGCAAGCTTGGCCACGCCTTCTACCCGGTGATGGGCAACCACGACGTCGGCGGCACCGCCACGTCCGTGGGCTACGGCGGCAGCATGGAGTACTGGCGCCGCAACATGGGTCCGGAGTGGTACAGCTTCGACCGCAACGGCCGCCACGTGGTGGTTCTGGAAAACAACTACGACTCATCCGGCCTCGCACCCCAGCTGCAGTGGCTCAAGGAAGACCTGGGCCGCCACGCCGTGGGCAAGCAGGTGATGGTCTTCGCACACCGCTCGCTGTTCACCAAGTGGGGTCCAGGTGCCGGCATGCAGCCGATCGTGGACGAGCTCGCCAAATACGACGTGCGCATGTTCGCCGCAGGCCACAACCAGCAGGCCGAATTCCGTCGCGGTGCATTCGCCCGCTCGGTTGAGGTCAACAACATGGGCACCTACGGCCTCGACTCCGCCCGGCCCGACTACAAGATCCTCGACTTCTCCACCATCACCGACGACCCGAACACGCCAGCCAACGAGGACATCGGCTATATCGGCGGAACGCACCGCCAGTTCGGCGTAAACGACGACGTCGCACTGGTCAGCCCCGCTGCGGGCAGCACCCACGGCCACAAAGATGGTGTGCCCGTGCAGGTGTTCGTTGAGGACGACGGGCGCACTCCGGCAACGGCGTCGCTGGTTGTGACGAGGAAGGAAAGCGGCACGACCGTGTGGCAGGAGGGCGCCCTCGCGTTCGGAAAGAACACGGCCGCGACCGGGATCGTCAATTGCTACACGCCCCCGGGCGGCACGCCCGAGCCCTGCCCTGATGTCAGGACCTCCTGGACCCGGGCCGGTGCCCACATCGATGGGCTGGAGCCCGGCAACTACACGGCGACCATGACGGCCGTCGACACCGCCGGCAAGGAATGGCCGAAGGTGGTCAACGAGTTCGAGGTGCTTGCCGACATGCGGGTCTCGGAGGCTAACCCGGGCCAGGACTGGCTGCGCCAGGGTGGCGACGAAACCGGCGGATCCGCGAGTGCGGACAACCCCGGCGCCAAGCTTGACCTGAAATGGTCAGCCAACACGGGCGAGCAGTTCCACCTCAACGGTGCGGCCGTGGCCGACGGCAAGGTCATTGTCGCCTCCCGCGCCTTCGATTCGCCCTACAGCATGATGCTCGCCTACGACGCCCGCACCGGTGCCGAAGCGTGGCGCACCTACCTCGACGGCGACGCCGAGTCCTCCCCCACCGTCCACGGCAGCAAGGTCTACCTGACCACCGGCGTCGGACGCGTGTACGCCCTGGACACCGCGAACGGCAAGGTGTCGTGGGAAGCCATCAGCCACGAGCAGGTCATTGGCAGTACCGTCCGCCGCTACGGCCGTGCCGGTGGCCCGGTCAGCGTGTTCGACCTGCCTGACCGGCCTGCCGTTGCTGTGTACCAGGAATGGGACAAGGTCATGTGCCGCAATGCCGACACCGGCGAGGTGCTGCCCGGCGGCTTCTCCGCGCCCGCGGGATGGGGACAGTTCCACAGCGCCGCCATCCGGCAGCCCGGTTCCACCACGGCCTACCTGCACTCCGGCTCCAGCCAGAGCCTGATCGGGATGGACCTGACGAATTGCACGCGCCTGTCCTCGGTGGACACCGCGGGCGATCTGTTCAGCAACTCCACCCCGGCCTTCACGAAGCCCGCCCGTGGCGACGCTCAGCTGGTGACGGCAACGTCCTCCGGCGTCCGGGGGCATAACCCGGCCGCCGGTGGCGCCCTGACCTGGCACGCCAAGCTGGGCACCTCCAGCGCCTGCGAGGCCGGTCCGCCGCCGGTGACCAGCCCCGCCACCTGGGGAGGCATTGCCTACGTGGCAAGCATGGACGGCGTCGTGCGGGCCTATGACACGACGTCGGCCACCCCTGCGGTCCCCCTCTGGGAGGCCCCGATGGGTTATCTGCCGGGCGCAAGCCCGATGGATGACCCATGGAATGTCGCGTCTGGCTGCAAGGCGGCGGGACCGGGTTCCCCGGCTGCGCACGCGCTGGTCACCGAGACCGTCGTCTATGCAGCAACCCGTGACGGACGCGTGGTGGCCCTGGACCGGGCCACCGGCGAACGCCTCGCCGAGTACAACCTCGGCGCTGCGGTCACCTCCGCAATGTCCGTCAGTGGCAACCTCCTGTTCGCCTTAACTGACGACGGAACCCTGCACGCTCTCGCCGCCACCAATTCAAAGGGCGGCAAAAGCTAGCCATGGATAGTTAGGAACAGGGTCAAGAGGCACAGGTGAGCGGCTCCCATCGTTTTGGTGGGGGCCGCTTCCTGGTCCGGACCGCGGCCCCGCGGGGTAGCACCCATGTCGCGAGGCCGCGTCCTGCTTAGGCCGAAGCGAGCGCGGAACGGACGGCGAAAGGCATCGGCGTTGTGGGCCGGCCGATCAGGGTGCGGAGGTCCGAGCCGCTGACCAGGAGGTCGCCACGGGCAATGCCGAGGTCCGAGTCCGCCAGGATGTCGGCGAAGAGCTCCGGCACGCCGAATCCGGCAAGGAGTCCGGCGTAGTCGCTGGCCGGAAGGTCCTGGTACACCACGGGCTTGTTGGCCGCGGCGCTGATTTCCTGGGCCAGTTCGGTGAGCGTGAAGGCGTGGTCTCCGCCGAGCTCGTAGACCTTGCCGGCCTGGTTTTCGGCAACCAGCACGGCTGCCGCTGCCTCGGCGTAGTCCACCCGGGCCGCGGCACTGACCTTGCCTTCACCGGCGCTTCCGGCAAGCGCGCCCTGGGCAAGGGCGCCCTGCAGCTGGTCGGTGTAGTTCTCCAGGTACCAGCCGTTGCGGAGAATGGCGAATGGAACCCCCGAGTCCTTCAGGATGGCCTCGGTTCCCTGGTGCTCAGCGGCCAGCTTCATGGCGGTGGTGTCAGCGTTGGCCACACTTGTGTAGGCCAGCAGTTCCACGCCTTCGGCCTTGGCTGCCTCAATCACCGTGCGGTGCTGGTCCACGCGCTGGCCAACCTCGGTGCCGGAAATCAGGAGAACCTTGTGGGCGCCCTGCAGGGCCAGAGCCACGGACGTGACGTCCGTGTAGTCCATTGCCCTGACCTGGACGCCGCGCGCTGCGAAGTCGGCAAGCTTTTCAATGGACCGGCCGGCGGCCACGATCTCTGCCGCCGGAACGTTGCGCTCCAGGAGGGCCTCGACGACGTGGCGGCCAAGCTGTCCGGTTGCTCCGGTGATGACGATGCTCATGGGTTGGTTCCTTTCACCATTTCTTAGGGGGTCACCTTCCACAACCAGCCGCCCCGCCAATTACTTCCTGAAAGACAGTACGCACTTTTAAGTAAGGTACTCACCTTTTGGTAAGTTATGGGTATGGAAGCGACTGTATGGCCCACCAACCTGCCGGAAGATCTCCGGGCACACCTGCCGGAAGGATTGGCCGACGGCGTGTTCCCGGCTGGGTGCCCCAGCCGCACCGTCCTGGACCACATCACCAGCAAATGGGGAGTGTTGATCCTCCTGGCGCTCTCTGAAGGTGAGCAGCGCTGGAGCGAACTCCGGCGCCGGGCAGAGGGCATCAGCGAAAAAATGCTGGCGCAGACCCTCAAGACCCTGGAGCGCGACGGCCTGGTGCTGCGGAAGGCCCAGCCGGTCATCCCGCCCCGCGTGGACTACAGCCTGACCGAACGCGGCTTTGAGCTGTCCGGCCTGCTCGTCCCGCTCGTCACCTGGGCCTACAACAACGCTGACGACATCCTCAACGGCCAGCGCTGATTTTCGGACCGCCCTGATTCTCGGACAACGATGATTCCCGGCCCGTACCAACCCCTAAATCCCTAAGTAGGACTCGTCCGCAAAGTCGAGTACATGTTACTGGTGTGACTGGTGTGAATAGCGCTTAGCGTAAATGTAAGGTGCCAGCCAGGAATAGGAGGACCATCCTCTGCTGGGAGCTTTCCGGCTACCGCACCAAAGTGGGCGGCTCCACGCCGCTTCAAGGAGTGGTTCGCATGGTGAAAGCACATGTCCAGGACCTGGCCAGCATGGGGCGGCCCGTCAGACTTTCTACCCTCGTCCACCGCGCCTGCGGCCGAGTCCTCGCGGCGTTCCGCCCGCGGTGCCCCTATCGCGTGGGCGATGCCGTGGTGGGCGACGATCCGTTCAACGGCCGGCACGAGGGGATCATCATGTCCCACCGCGGTCCAGCCGTAGAACTCGGCGCCGCGGCTGGGGTCTTCTTCTACGACCACCGCCACCTGAGGCGGCAGGACTGAGTTTTTGTCCAGATAACGCGCCCACCATGCCGGTGGGCCCCCGTTATCTGGACAAAACTCCAAGCCCGGCCCGGACGGACTGGGGCTTAGCGCGCCGACCAGCCGCCGTCCATCGCGTAGCTGGCCCCGGTGACCATGCCGGCGTGATCGGACGCCAGCCAGGCCACCAGGGAAGCAACCTCCTCCGGTTCCACCAGTCGTTTCACGGCGGACTCGGTGAGCATCACCCTGGCCAGGACCTCGGACTCGGGGATGCCGTGCACTTTGGCCTGGTCCGCAATCTGCTTTTCGACGAGCGGGGTCCGGACGTAGCCGGGGTTGATGCAGTTGGACGTGACCCCGCGCCCCCCGCCCTCCAGCGCCGTCACCTTGCTCAGCCCTTCCAGGCCGTGCTTGGCGGAAACGTACGCGCTTTTGAACGGGGAGGCCCGGATTCCGTGCACGGATGACACGTTGATGATGCGGCCGAAGCCGTTGGCGTACATGTGCGGCAGCGCGGCCCGGATCAGCAAGAACGGCGCTTCGAGCATCAGCGCGATGATCCGGCGGAAGTCCGCCGGATCGAACGCTTCGATGGGGCTGATGCTCTGGATCCCGGCGTTGTTCACCAGAATGTCGCAGTCCAGGCTCAGGGTGGCGAGCGCGTCAACGTCCAGCAGGTCAACGGCCCAGGCGGTGCCGCCCACTTCATCGGCGAGGGCGGCAGCGCCGGCGGAGTCGACGTCGGCCACCACCACTTTCGCCCCGCGGGCGGCGAGTTCCCGGACACAGGCAGCCCCGATCCCGCTGGCGCCGCCGGTCACCACGGCCTTGCGGCCGTTCAGTGTGTTTTCCATTGCAGATCTGTTTCCCATCGTGTGCGCGCTCAATTTCCCTGCGGTGAACTGCTCAGGCAGTTCAGCGTGAGGCCGCCGGGAGCAGTCCCTCGCGGGCGGCGTCGGCCTTGTCCACTTCTTCCAGCGCGATGCCCTTGGTTTCCTTAAGGCTCAGCACGGCAACCGTAGTGATCGCGCAGGCAACCACGAGGTAGATCGCCGTGGGCAGCCAGGAACCGGTGTCCTTGAGCCACTGGGTAGCAAGCAGCGGGGCCAACGAACCGGCGAAGATCGAGGTGACCTGCGAGCCCAGGGATACGCCCGAGTACCGCATCCGGGTGGGGAAGAGCTCGGCCATGATGGCAGGCTGGCCGGCATACATAAACGCGTGCAGGCACAGGCCGATGGTCACGGCCAGGACAATCACCACGGCGTTGCGGGTATCGAACATGGGGAAGGCGAAGAACGGCCAGGCCGCACCGGAGATGGACCCGATCAGGTAGACCGGCTTGCGTCCCAGTTTGTCCACGAGCCGTCCCACCTGCGGGATGACCAGGAAGTGGATGACGTGGGCGATCAGGAGTGCGAGCAGGAGCGAGGACGTGTCGTACTTGTGCACGCTCTTGAGGTAGACAATGGCGAAGCTGACCACCAGGTAGTACATGATGTTCTCCGCGAAGCGCAGCCCCATGGCCTGCAGGATGCCCTTGGGGTACTTGCGCACCACCTCGAAGACGCCGTAGCTGACGGCCTGCTCCTTCTCCACGAGGGCCTTGGCCTCCAGGAAGATGGGCGCCTCGGTGACGTGGGTGCGGATGTAGTAGCCAACGAAGACGATCACGGCGGAAAGCCAGAACGCCACGCGCCAGCCCCAGCCGAGGAATGCCTCCGGACTAAGGGCGGTAGACATGATAAACAGCACCAGCGTTGCCAGCAGGTTGCCCACCGGCACTGCGGCCTGCGGCCAGCTGGACCAGAATCCGCGCGCGTTGTTGGGGCTGTGTTCGGCAACCAACAGCACCGCGCCGCCCCATTCACCGCCGAGCGCGAAGCCCTGGATGAACCGCAGGGCAACAAGCAAGGTGGGGGCCAGGTAGCCAATTTCGGCAAAGCCCGGGAGGCAGCCCATGAGGAACGTGGCCACACCGACGATCACGATGGTCAGCTGCAGCGTGGGTTTGCGGCCCAGCTTGTCACCGATCTGGCCGAAGACGATTCCGCCGAGCGGGCGGGCAACAAAGCCCACCGCGTAGGTGATGAACGCCTGGATGATGCCGTCCAGCTCGTTGCCGGTGGCGGGGAAGAAGTACTTCCCGAAGACCAGGGTGGCGGCGGTGGCGTAGAGGAAGAATTCGTACCATTCCACCACCGTGCCCACCATCGACGCGGCCACAATCTTTTTAAGCCCGGATCCCTTGGGTGCGGATCCGGCGGCATTGTCTGCCGAGCGCTGCTCTACGCTCATGAGTTTCTCCTTAGTGTCCACTTTGACACGCGCTGTGATCCACAGCACTAATGGCTCCACTGAGTATTACTGCACAAACATGCGCCTTCAATGCCCAATCCAGCACCAGCTGTGTGCACAATTGCAGATATGAAGGCGAATCCCGATGACCTCCTGGTCCTGCTCGCTGTATCCCGCTCCGCCAAATTTACGACGGCGGCGCAAGTGTTGGGGCTGAACCACACCACCGTTTCGCGTCGGATAGCCGCCCTGGAGAAGGCGCTGGGCGGCCGCGTCCTGGCGCGGGCGGCCGGCGGCTGGGAACTGACAGAGCTAGGCACGGAGGCCGTCCGGGTCGCCGAACAGGTGGAGGCAGCGGTGAGTGCGCTGGGACCGGCAGGCCAGGCACCGGACCCGATTACCGGCGTCGTGCGCATGACGGCGACCGACGGCTTCAGCGCCTACATCGCCGCGCCCGCCGTGGCACGGCTGCGCCGGAAACACCCGGGACTGAGCGTGGAAGTGGTGACGATGACCCGCCGGGCGCTGCAGCAGCGTTCCGGGCTGGACATCGAGGTAGTGGTGGGCGAACCGCAGGTCCACCGGGCCGAAGCCGTCCAGCTGGGCGAGTACATGCTGGGGATGTACGCCTCGCGTGCCTACCTTGCCGAGAACGGGACGCCGGCGAGCGTTGCTGAGCTGACGGAGCACCCGCTGGTGTACTTTGTGGATTCGATGCTGCAGGTGGACGACCTGGACGCGCCCCGGCGGCTGGTGCCGGCCATGCGCGAAGGGCTGACGTCCACTAACGTGTTTGTCCATGTGGAGGCCACCCGCGCCGGCGCCGGCATCGGATTCCTGCCGTGCTTCATGGGCAATCTGCACAGCGACCTGGTCCGGCTGCTCCCCGACGACTTCGCCGAATTGCTCCCTTACTGGATGGTGCTGCGACCCGATTCGATGCGCCGCCCTGCAGTGGCCGCCGTGGTGCAGGCATTGCGCGACCAGACGGCGGCGCACCGGGACGCCCTGCTGGGCAGGGGCTAACGCTCAATCGATGGCGCTGCCGGGTCGTGACGGACCGGGGAGTTCGCGGCGAAGGCCCGCACCTGGGCGTCGTTCCAGATGTGGGCCGGGACGGCACCGCCCAAAAGCCGGCGGGCAAGCTGCGGGTCCCCGTCCAGCGGGGTGTCGCTGCCGGCCATCACCATGTTGCCGTAGCGGCGGCCCTTCAGCATGGAGGGGTCGGCGATGATGACGGTGTGTGCGAACGCGGCCGCGATGGTGGCAGCGTCCTCCCGCGCATTCTTCAGATCCGGGGCGTCGCCTGAGTTCACTACATAGATGCCGCCCGGCGACAGGACCCGCTTGATGTGGTCATTGAACTCGGCGGTGGTGAGCGGCCGCGGGGTGAGTGAACCGGCAAACACGTCACGGATGATGAAGTCGCGGCTGTCCGGCGTGAGCGTCTCGGTGACCTCGCGGGCCTCCCCCACGCGCAGCCGCAGCAGTGGCGCCTTGGGCAGATCGAACCAGCCGCGGACGTACCCGGCCAGCTTGCCATCGAGCTCCACCACCACCTGCCGGGCGTCCGGATAGGCGGTGTGGAAGTACCGGGCCAGGGAACAGGCGCCGCCGCCCAGATGCAGTCCGCGCAGCTTCTCGGCTCCGCCCGCGGTGGGCGCGGCAGCCTTGGTGCCGCCCTTTCCGGACTTCGGCGGCCAGCGTGACTCAATCAGCGCCGCCATCCAGCGCATGTACTCAAAATCGAGGAACAACGGATCGGCGAGGTCGATGTGGGAGCTCATGACGCCGTTGATCTTCAGGAGCCAACCGTTGGAGTTGTCCTGGTCCGCAATGAGCTCGCAGTCGCCGGTATCAACGTAGTAGACACCCTCAACCGGGCCCTCGGGACGGGTCCCCTTGGGCACCTCGATGACACCCGCCGTCGAACGCTGGCTGTTCCGCCCGCCTGACTTGCCGCGCTTAGCCATTACCCGTATGCCGCTTCAGTCATGGATCAACCATAATTGACCGCCCCGCGTCAGCAGTCCGGCGCGGTCGCGGTCCAGACCGATCCGGGCGCCGAACCTGGCTAGGTTGCGAGCGGCCTGTCCCGATCTGTCCTTTCCCGATCCCGCCGAAGTTCCTCCGCCCGGGTGGCGTCAGAGCGGGTGGCGTCGGTTCGCTCGTCGCCTTCCGGATTCACGTCGGCGTCCCGCCGAAGTTCCTCCGCCCGGGTGGCGTCGGTGCGGGTGGCGTCGTCCGGATGCACGTTGGCGTCCGTGCGTGTGGCGTCGGCACGCGCGTCCCCGTCCTGATTCATGTCCGGGTCCAGCGCGTTGGCCTTCTGCGTGCGCTCGGCGACGTCCTCCCGGAGGGACCTCGCGCTGTCGGCCGTCTGCTCAGCCTCCTGCTTCAGCCGCGCCGCGTCCACCTGCGCCTGTTCCGCGTCTGCGCGGGCGCGGCTGGCCCGGGCTTCGTTCTCCCGCGCGTCGAGTTCGATGTCCCCGGCTTTCCGACGCATTTCGGCTGCCTTTTCGCGGTGCGATTCGTCCCGCTTCAGCTCCATGGCCCGACGGCGACGCCCCGTCACCAGCCACAGCACAATCAGGACCACCACGACGACGGCAACAATCACCCAAATCCACGATGTTGTGTCCAAAGCTGCCCACCTCTTTCCACTTCGTTGTGACGGGGTCCCTGCGATGCAAGGCCGGCAGGCGATACAGACCTCCTGCAATCCAGTTGGCCGCGGTACCCGACCCCTAATAGTAACCATGCTTAGCATCTTGCGGCCAGTGTGGGACCAGCCGGGACAGGCAGTGCCACACGGGACTAGGCAGGGCCTGCCACTTGGAGGAAAATCAATACCAGCAGATTCTTTCAGGCTTCCCGGCTCCTCCGCGTCCCGGGTATCAGACGGGGTCGGCGGCGAGGTGGCCTCTTCTGAGACCGAGGCCAGTCCCCCCAGTCGTCGTCGGCCCCCTTGCTCTGCTCGCAGGTACACAGCCGACCGGCACTCAGCGGACGCGTGCCAAGGCGAACCCGTCCCAGCCTTTGGACCCGACCGTCTGGATCACGGTGGCATCGAGCTGCGGATGTTGGCCCAGCAGTTCCAGGGCGCTGATGATCCCGGGGGCATTGACCTGGTCAATGGAAGGATCCAGCACCGCGCCCTCCCAGACGGCGTTGTCCAGGACCACCACGGTTCCCGGCCTGCCCAGGCGCACGGCCCACTCAAGGTACGCGGCGTCGTTTTCCTTGTCCGCATCGATGAACACAAAATCGAACGGCTCCTGGCCCTCCGACTGCAGCGCGGCCAGGGTGTCCAGGGCAGCGCCCACGCGGATCTCCACCTTGTCCCCCAAGCCGGCCGCCTCCACATTCGCCCTGGCGATGTCCGCATGCTTGGCGAGGTATTCGCACGTCACCAGCCGGCCGCCGTCGGGCAGTCCCTGCGCCATCCAGATGGTGCTGAACCCTGCGAGCGTGCCGATCTCCAGCACCCGGCGGGCGCCGGACAGCTGGACCAGGAGCTTGAGCAGCTTGCCGGCGTTGGGCGTCACTTCGATGGGCGGCATGCCCGCGTCGACGGCGGAGCGCACGGCCTGTACAAGCGCGGTGTCTGGGTGCACCACGGTGGTTGTGAGAAAGTCTTCCACTGCCACCCACCCCGGCTGGGTCTTGTGCTCAAACATGGCCACAGTCTGGCACGCCGGCACGCGACGGTCTAGGAACCGTCGACGAGTGCCCCTTCGAGGCGGTCCACCTTGGCGCTGAGCTCGCCCTTATAACCGGGCCGGATGTCTGCCTTGATGACCAGTGAGACACGGCTGCCAAATTTGCCCACGGCTTCGGTGGCGCGCTTTACGACGTCGAACACCTCGTCCCATTCGCCCTCGATGGTGGTGAACATTGAGTCCGTCTGGTTGGGCAGGCCCGACTCCCGGACGATCCGCACGGCGGCCGCAACGGCGTCGTGCACTGATGCGTCGGTGGGACGCGATCCCCCTGCGGGCGTACCGGACGGGGCGACTGAAAATGCAAGCAACATAGGGCAAGTCTGCCATGTGGCCCAACCCGAAACGGGTCTGGTGAAGCCGGCGCAGCGTCACATACGTTGCTACCCTCCGGTAACCATGAGGGCTGCCTGCGGCATTGCTAACCTGAACGAATGAGCATTGCTGTCGTCCGCAAGCCACTACGCGCAGACGCTGCCCGGAATGTGGACAAGATCATCCTGGCCGCGCGCCAGTGCTTCCGCGAGCATGGGCCCGAGGTTCCCCTCCAGATCATCGCACTGACGGCAGGCGTTGGCCCGGCCACCCTGTTCCGGAACTTCGCCGACAAGGAGGAGCTGGTCCTGGCCGCCCTCAACCGGCAGCTCCGGGAGTCGGTGGACCCTGTGATGGCGGACGCGTTGGCGGACATCGACGCAACCGCGGGACTGCTGCGCGTCCTCGAGGCCATCATGGCCGCGGCCAGTGCCGACGCCAACCTGCTGGGCGCCGTTGCGGGCCGCCGCGAACTCCTCACCGGCATCACCGGCTCGCTGATGGATTCCATGAGTGTCCTGCTGGGCCGCGGCCAGGGTCAAGGCACCCTGCGTTCGGATATTTCCATGACTGACATGTTCCGCCTGCTCGCCATGCTGATCGGTGTCGTGGACACCATGGAGCCAGGTTCCGACGCCTGGCGCCGCCCGCTGGCACTGATCGAGGACGCCATCCGCACTGAACGGCCCCACCGTCCGTTGCCCGCGCATGTGCCGCTGCCCGCCCCGCAGCTGCAGGGTCCACAGTTCACCTGACACTTGTGCCCTCCCGCCGGACCACCACCACGGGCGCCCCATTGTTGGTGTCCAAACGTTGGATTAGACTCAGGTAGGGTTACGCAGCCAGCCTCTGAATCTTCTGAGGGAGCATGAGTGAAACACCTCCAGCGCAGCCAGTCCAACGCCATCGTCCGCCGATGAACCAGACCCACTTGTCCCAGGTTATCCACGACCCCCGCGGCCCGGAAGTGGTCCTTCCTTCCCTCGCAGCGGAGGACCTGGCCAATCTGCTGGACGCCCTCTACCAAAACCTCGACACTCCCACCCCGGTATTCGGTGCGCAGGCGTGGTACGAGCTGGCCGTCGAGGAAAGCGCCCGCCGGACCGGGTCGCCAGAGGATGAGCAAACCGCCTGACCGGCCTACGGCCCGGACCACGAGGGTGGCGGTGCCGGGCTGACGGTGAGCCCAATCAGCTGACGTCGCCCCCGGGGTTCCTTTGTTGAGGTTTGGTTTCTTCGGGCGTGTTCTCCTGCGGCCCGGCGCTGCCTTTCCCTTCCGCCGTGGGAGGCTCCTGGCCGTGCTTGTGAGGCTCATGATCGTAGTGATGGGGCACGTGCTCCTTGGCCTCCAACAGGTGCTGCTGCAGCTTCTCCTCGGCATCGCGGCGGCGCCGGGAAGTATCCCGCAGTTCCCGCGTCGATTCGGAGACAGTGGTGTCATAGACCGGCCGTGGCTTCGGGTCCGAAGCCTGGGGGTTGTCGGTTCCGCTATCCGGATCCGGGGTGTTGGGCTCTGGCTGTTCGTTCATCTTCTGTGACTCCTTTAGGCCGTAGCGACAGCCTCACGCAGATACACCGGCCGGCCATCAATCGTCCGGTTCCGTTTCCCGGTTTCGGAGTTCGGCCCGTACCGCCGCGTGCAGGGCGGCGATGTTTGCTTCCTGGCTGACGTCCAGCGCCAGTCTCATCCGCTCGGACAGTACGTCCAGGTCCTCCGGCGGCAGGTCTGCCAGGGACCGGAACCGGGTAAAGAAGCGCTTGACCGGAAGCCCGGCGCGCCAACCGTCACGTGCTGGACGGCGGGTTTTGCCGGGTCTCGCACCGGCTGGGTGCAGCCTTATTTCCATGGTCAGCGCTCTCATGAGAGTCCACGGCCAACTGCATAGCCAGGCCCATGCTATAACGCATATGAGCCGCACCACCAGTGTTCCGGCGTCGGTTTCACCAGATCGGCGGTCAGTTCCATCCGATGAGCCGCAGCAGGGCTGCGGCACCGGCTCCCACCACCACCACCAGCAGGAAGGGCGCCCGGAAAGCCAACGCGACGGCGGCGGCGGCCAGGGCTCCCAGCCGCGCGTCGGCGGCCAGCGTCTGGCCGGACGCCACAGTATTGACAATGGTCAGGGATGCCAGAAGTCCGATGGTCATGGTGCCGGCGATACGCGACATCCGGGGGTCCTTCAGCAGCTTCGCCGGGACGAAATAGCCCACCAGCTTCCACGCGTAGGCAAGGACGCACGCCAGCAACAACCAGATCCAGAGATTCATGCGCCCGCCTGCCCCGTCTGCCCGTGGCCGTCCCCCTTGCCGTCCCCGTGGCTGTCCCTCTGATTGTCCAGGTGCGCGTCCCGGTTTTTGCCCCGGCGCCCATGGTGCTCGTCGTAGGGATCCACATCCGGCTCCAGGCCTTCGTCACTGCGTCCGTGGCTGAACCAGCCGATCAGCGCAGCCACCACGGCGGCGATCAGGATGGGCACGCCTGCGGGAACGAACGGCACGGCTACAACCGTGGCGAGTGCGCACACCACGGCAATCGCCGCCGGTTCCCGCCCCTTGAGCCGCGGCCACAGCAGGGCCAGGAATGCGGCCACTGCCGCACCGTCCAGGCCCCACTGTTTGGGATCACCCAATCCGCTCCCGGCGAGGGCCCCCACGGCGGTGAACAGGTTCCAGAGAATGTAGATGCCAATCCCGGCCGTCCAAAAACCACGGCGTTGCTCGTCGGGGTCGGTCTGCCCGCTGCTGGTGGCGGTCGACTCGTCAATGGTGACTTGTGCGGCAACATACTTCCGCCAGCCCGTCGGATGCAGGAGCGCATTGAGCTGCATGCCGTAGATGCCGTTCCGCATGCCCAGCAACGTGGCTGCGCTCATGGCGGCAATTCCGGAGCCTCCGCCGGCCACCACACCGATGAACGCGAACTGGGAACCGCCGCTGAAAAGCAGCAGGCTGAGCGCCATGGTCTGCCAGAAATCAAGTCCTGAGGTGACGGACAGCGCGCCGAAAGACACTCCGTAGAGGCCGGTGGCGATGCTGATCGAGATTCCCACGCGCACGGCGGGCGAGGCGAGCAGCTTCACCGCCGTCGTCCCGGGTTCCGCAGGCTCCAAGCCCACAGGATGAGCGGCAGCTGAAGCGGAAACCGGACGGTATGGACCTTGCGCTGCATCGGGGACCCGGCGGAGCCATAGGCGCGGCGAAGTGCGTCCACGTGGCCGGCCAGGAATACCGTGAACATTCCAGTCACGGCGGTGGCGGTTGCCCGCCGTGTCACCGGGATCAGGAGGCCGACGGCGGCACCCGCCTCCAGCAGTCCGCTCACCGCAATCCATTCCTCCCGTGACATCACTGCCAGGGGCCGCCTACCGCCGTCGGGCGCTGGCACTTCGCGCCCCTCCCGCAACTCGCCGCCGGCACCTCGAGTCTCGCGGCACAGATAATCCGGGACCACCTGTTCGAAGAACCGTGGCTCGCGGAAGTGCTTCATGGCGCTGGTCATCAGCAGCGCGCTCATGGCCGCCGCGGAGACTGTTTGGGTGGCCCGGGCGGACCAGCGAAAAGGCATGGGTCCACTCAATCACAGCGCCGCCCCGGGGGCTAAACAGCAGCGGCTAAACAGCAGCGGCTGAACAGCAGCGGCTCAGGACGGCAGCTGGACCTGTTGCCCGCTCGATTGCAGCTGCGCCAGCACCCTGGCTGGTTTGTTCGTGGTGATCTCGTGGATTCCCAGCCCTTGGCAGAGCGCCACATCCCGCTCCGAATCAACGGTCCATACGCGGAAGCGGCGGCCGGACTCCAGCCAGCGCTGCACGGTCCGGGCGTGCTCGCGGACGTACATGATTCCGGGCCCCGCGAGTCCCACGTCGCACTCGTCGAGGATGCGTTCGCCTTCCAGCTGCGCCGCCTTCATCAGGTTGGCGATGGCGCCGCCAGCCAGGGGGCCGAGGCTCAGTTCGTCGCGGAGTTCGTCGACGTCGATGTCGTCCACCAGTTGGCAGAGGAATTCGGCCGGCACACTCCGGAGCAGGTGCTTTACGGAATCCGGGCTGAAGCTCATGAACGTCACCTGGATGTTGTCCACCGAGGAAGTTCCGGCGTCCCAGCCTTCGCCCCGGAGCACGTCCAGCACACGGTCTTCCAGTTTCAGCTGGTAAGGACTGGGGTGCTTGAGCTCGATTGCCAGGCCGATCGGCCGGCCAGCGCCACGCAGGATGTCCAGGAGTTGAGGGAGCGTGAGGAGCTGCTCTGACTTTGCGCCGTATTCCTCCGGGATCCGGGCGCCTTTCCAGGACGAAAAGTCCAGCAGCCGCAACTCCGCCAGTGTTCGGTCAGCAACAGGTCCGGTTCCGTCCGAGGTCCGGTCCAGGTTGGCGTCATGGAGCAGCACGGCGTGCTGGTCCCGGGTCAAGTGGACGTCGCACTCCACCCCGTCCGCGCCGTCGGCAATGGCCTGAAGGTAAGCGGCGCGCGTGTGTTCGGCAAATGCCGCGCTGGCGCCCCGGTGGGCAAAAACCAGTGGCCGTTCCGGCTCAGACTCCTCGAATGTCATGAGGACACGCTAGCGGACGCCGCCAGGCGGCTCGGCGCTAGGCTGGGCACATGCAGGTGAACTCTGAGCCAACTACCCTCCCGGACCCGTCCCGGCCCGCAGGCCCCGCGCCGCGGTCGCCCAAGGCGAGGGCCGCCGTCGTCGGTCATCAACTCAGCGCCGGGGACGCTGAAAAGGCGGCAGCGCTGCGGAAAATGAAGCTTGTGGCGCTGGGACTCCTCATTGCCATGGCCATCGTTTTTGTGTTCGCATTCGCGCTGCAGAAGGAGTATCCGTGGCTGCAGTACGTCCGGGCCGCGGCTGAGGGCGGCATGGTGGGCGCGCTGGCCGACTGGTTCGCCGTCACCGCGCTGTTCAAGTACCCCATGGGCATCAAGATCCCGCACACCGCCATTATCCCGCGCCGCAAGGACCAGATCGGGGCGTCGCTGGGCGAGTTTGTGGAGACCAACTTCCTGTCCGAGCAGGTGGTCCAGGAGAAGCTCGCTTCGGTGGACGTGGCGCGGAAGGCCGGCCAATGGCTCGCCGGTCCGGGTGGCGCCGAGCGCGTGGCGAAGGAGGGTGCCGCCGTCATCCGCGGTGCGTTCAAGGTGTTGAACGACGACGACGTCCAGGCGGTCATCGAGGGAATGGTGCGTAAGCACCTGCTGGCTCCGCCGTGGGGACCGCCAGTGGGCAGGATGGCGGAACGGATTTTTGCCGATGGGCACCACCACAAGCTCGTGGACCTGCTGGTTGACCGCGCAGCGGACTGGGTGGACGACAATCACGAAACCGTCAGCCGGCTAGTCTCGGACCGGTCCCCCACCTGGGTTCCGCAGTTTGTGGACGGGCTGGTGGGCGACAAGGTTTACGTGGAGATCCTCAAGTTCACGCGCGCCGTCCAGTCCGATCCGAACCACCAGGTCCGGCAGCAGATCGACAAGTACCTGAACGACCTCGCGCAGGACCTTCAGCATGATCCCGCGATGATCGCCCGGGCCGAGGACATCAAGGCACAGGTTCTGGGAGACCCCGAGGTCCGCGAGCTGGCCTCCCGCACCTGGGGAACCGTGAAGAGCGCCCTGCTGTCTGCGGTGGACGATCCGGACAGTGAACTGACGGTTCGGTTCAAGGCGGCGGTGCGCGATTTCGGCTCACGCCTGGTGAACGACGCCGAACTGGCCGGCAAGGTCAATGCCTGGATCGGCGACGCCGCCGGTTACCTGGTGCGGACCTACCGCTCCGACATCGCCGGCGTGATCACCGATACCGTGGCCCGCTGGGATGCCGAGGAAACGTCGCAGAAGATCGAACTCCAGGTGGGCAAAGACCTGCAGTTCATCCGGATCAACGGCACCGTGGTGGGCTCACTGGCCGGGCTGGTCATCTTCAGCGCGGCGCACCTGGTCTTCGGTTAGCCGCGCCTTCCACCGGCGCGAGGGGACACTTGGGGCCCTCGACTCCGGGGGCCTCAAGTGTCCGTTCGCGCCGTTTTGACCTGACGGCTACGCGAAGGACTCCAGCTGCACGCCGGCACCTTCGAGCCCGGCGCGAACACCGGCGGCCATTTCCACGGCTCCGGGGGTGTCGCCGTGGATGCACAGGGAGTCGGGCCGGACCTGAACCACCGTTCCGTCCACGGCCACAACTTCGCCCTTCGTCGCGAGGCGCACTGCGCGCTCAACGATCGAGTCGACGTCGTGGAGGACAGCACCAGCCTGGGAGCGCGGCACCAAAGTCCCGTCCGCCTGGTATGCGCGGTCCACAAAGGCCTCAACAAACACCGGGTGGCCGGCTTCCTTGGCCTGGATCAGCAGCTGTGAGCCCGGCAGGCCGAGGATCGGCAGGCCGGGGTCGTAGGCCTGGATGGCGGCAACCACGGCGGACGCCTGCTCGGCGTCGTGGACCAGGCGGTTGTACAGGGCGCCATGGGGTTTGACGTAGTCAACGGAGGCCCCGACGGCGTGCGCCACGCCGTCGAGCGCGCCCAGCTGGTAGAGGACGTCACCGAACAGCTCATCGAAGGACATGTCCAGGGACCGGCGGCCGAAGCCGGCCAGGTCCCGGTACCCCACGTGCGCACCAACGGTGACGTCGAGCTCGAAGGCGGCGCGGCAGCTGTCCAGCATGGTGACGGGATCCCCCGCGTGGAAGCCGCAGGCCACGTTCGCGCTGGTCACCAGCCGGAACATGGCGGCGTCGTCCCCCATGTTCCATGAGCCGAACGATTCGCCGAGGTCAGCGTTAAGATCCAAGGTTGTTGCCTTCCAGAGTAAGTTTTTCCGGTTCCGCCGCCACGGCCCTGAGCTCCCCCGGGATGGTGTCCGGCATGGGGCCAAAGGCTTCCTTGGCGTTCGCCACCACGGCGCGGCCCATAATGAGGTTACCGGCACCGCCCACCACCGCGCCGATGCCGAACGGAAGCGCCCGGCCAAGCAGGGCCGTGCCTTGGCGTTTGAGCAGGTTCTTGAGGAAGGCCCTCTGGATCTTGTTCCGAATGGCACCGAAGCCCGATGGCATGGACTTGGTCAGCACGTTGCCCCACGCCTGGGTGGCGCTCGCTCCCTTGCCCATGGCCTGGCCGCTCAGCGTTCCCAGCAGTGACGTCCCCTCCTCGCCCAGCATGATGGCCATGACCATGGTGCTGGCCTTTTCCGGGTTGGTCAGCCGGATGCCATGAAGTTCCGCCAGCGAGGTGGCATAAAGTGCCGTGGCCTCAAGGAAGCCAACGGTAGCCACGGCGGAGAGGCCCAGGGAGGCCACGGTTCCGACGCCGGGCACAACGGCAGTTGCCCCGACGATCGCACCGCCGCCGGTCACCGCCCGCAGGTAGTCGCGTTCCAGGATCTCCGCGAGCCTGGCGGCGCTGGCGCGCGGGTGCTTGCGTTGCAGCCGCCGGACGTAGGCGAGCACCAGCGGCCGCTGGATTTCGACTGCCCGGAGGAGCATGTTGTGGACTCCGGGTTTCGGCTTGCCGTCGGCGTCGAACACCGCGTTGTGGGCGGTCTCCTGTGCGATACGTACTGCGGGATTGCTGCGCTTGGCCATGGTCACCTCTGCTTCGGTACTGCTTGTGTCCGCCGGCAGTTTTGGCTGCGGCCCTCCCTTAACACTAAGGGTGCTTAAGAATAAGCGGTCCCGGCGCCCACCGGACCACGTCGTTGAGTTCCGCCAAAAACCGGCCCAGCCTAGACTTGCCCTATGCCCACACTCCAAGCCCTGCGGCCCTTTGCGCACCGCGAGTACCGGGTCCTCATAGCGGCGCTGGCCATCTCCATTTTCGGATCCGGAATGTGGGCTGTCGCCATGGTCTACCAGGTGATCCACCTCGGCGGCGGCCCGCTGGAGCTGTCCCTGGTGGCCACTGCCGGCAGCATCGGCCTGGTGGCCTTCGTCCTCGCGGGCGGGATCGCCGCTGACCGCGTGCCGCAGCGGCTCCTGATCATTGCCGTTGAAGGTGCCAACCTCGCCGTTATCGCGGCGATCAGCGGGCTGGCCATGGCCGGGTGGCTGCAGCTGTGGCATCTCGCCGTGGGCAGCTTTGTGCTGGGCGTGGGCGCCGCGTTCTTCTTCCCTGCCTACTCCGCGATCCTGCCGCGCATCCTGCCGCCCGAGGACCTGCTGGCCGCGAACGGCATGGAGGGGACCATGCGGCCCATCCTCCAGCAGGCGGCCGGACCCGCCGTGGCGGGCGTGGTGGTGGCGGCGCTCTCGCCGTCGCACGCCGTGACCGGAGTGGCCACCTGCCACCTGCTGGCGTTCATCGTCCTGAACTTCCTGGGGCGCCATGCCCTGGACGCGCCCCACAACGGGGCCGACGGCGGGAGCGCGAGGGCCGGGGCGGGGGCGCACGCCGGGGCAGACGCAGACGCCGGGGCAACGGGCGCCGCAAAAACGTCCTTCTTCCACGACCTCCGCGAGGGCATCAGCTACACCATCCGCACACCGTGGCTGCTGTGGACCTTGCTGTGGGCCGGCGTATCGGTGCTGTTCCTGATCGGTCCCATCGAAGTGCTGATGCCGTTTGTGGTCCGCGACCAGCTCGGCGGTGACTCGAGCATGTTCGGCTTCCTGCTGGCCGTGATGGGCGTGGGCGGGGCCGTCGGCTCCCTGGTGACCGCATCCCTGAAACTGCCGCGCCGCTACCTCACGGTCATGATGGTGTCCTGGGGTGCGGGCAGCCTGCCGCTGGCCGCCGTCGGCATTCTGGACAGCTTCTGGACCGTGGCCGCCGCAATGTTCGTCTGGGGCGCCACCGGCAGCGTGGGCATGGTCTTCCCCATCTGGGCAATTTTCCTGGCCGCCGGCGTCGTCTGCCCGGTCCTGGCGGTGGTCGCCATGATCGCCGCCAGGATGCCCGCCGACGAACTGGCCCACCCGCTGGACAGGCCAGTTGTGGTGGAACGCACGACGGCGGCAGGAGACTGACGCACCCCGTCACCTGAGGCTCGCAATCACGTCAGGCGCGCAATCACGTCAGGCGCGGAACCCCACAATGGGGAGGCTCGCCGTCGGGGGCCCGCTGGGGAAGACAGTGCGTTCCGGAACCTCAAAGGGATCCAGGGCAACCCGGACCGCTACTTCACCAATGCTGTGCACTTGACCGCGGACATCCACGTCGAGCGGTCCGCCGCTGCGGACGCTGAGCGTGAGTGCCCCGGCGTCAAGCTCCACCAGCAGGAGCCGGCCCTGGATCTTCAGGTGGAAGGACAGCGCCTCCCACTCTGCCGGAAGCCGCGGATCGAAGAACGGCAGGTGGCCCTGGTCCCTAAGCCCGGCAAAACCGGAGACCAGCGAGCTCCAGACTCCCCCGGCGGAGGCGATGTGCACGCCGTCGATCGTGTTGCCATGGGTGTCGTCCAGGTCGATGAAAACGGCGTTCGTGAAGTGCTCCAGGGCGGCCTCAGCGTGCCCCACCTCGGCAGCCATGATCCCCTGCACGCAGGCGGACAGGGTGGAATCGCCGGTGGTGATGGGGTCGTAAAAATCGAACGCGCGGCGCTTCTCCTCGGCGGAGAAATCCTGCCACTGCAGGAACATGGCCAGCACTGTGTCTGCCTGCTTCAGCACCTGGTGCCGGTAGATCACAAGCGGGTGGAAGTTCAGCAGCAGCGGGTACTTCGACCTGGGAGTGGTCCAGTCCCACGGCTCCAGGGTCATGAAGTCGTTGTCCTGCGAGTAGACCTGCAGGTCTTCGTCGAAGGGCAGGTGGATGCGGGCCGCGGCCTGCTCCCACAGCTCGCGTTCGGCGTCGTCGATCTCCGGGTGGTCCAGCGCCGCAGCCGCGCGCAAGTTAAAGCGGGCCATCACGTTGGTATAGAGGTTGTCGTTGACAACCGCCGTGTACTCGTCAGGGCCGGTAACGCCGTGGATGTGGAAGGCCCCGTCCTTGCCGAAGAAGCCCAAGGCGGCCCACATGCGGGCGGTTTCGATCAGGAGTTCGGCACCCATACCCTCGCGGAAGGTTTCGTCGCCGCTGGCCCACAGGTAGCGGTTGGTGGCGAAGGCGATAGCCGCAGCGATGTGGAACTGCGCCGTGCCGGCGGCGTAATAGGCGCTGGCTTCAAGTCCGTTGATGGTGCGCCACGGGAACAGTGCGCCCTCCACGCTGAGCTCCTTGGCCCGGATCTTGGCGGCCGGCAGCATGTCGTGCCGGAACTCCAGGACCTGGCGGGCGCCGCCGGGGTTCGTGTAGGTGAGGTAGGGCAGGAGGTAGACCTCCTGGTCCCAGAAATAGTGCCCCTCATAGCCTGAGCCCGTGACGCCCTTCGCGGGGATGCCGGCGATGTCGGCCCGCGCGGTGGCCTGGGCCAGCTGGAACAGGTTCCAACGGATGGCCTGCTGGAGCTCGGGCTGGCCGCCCACCTCTATGTCCGAGGTGTCCCAGTACGCGCGGTAATGCTCGCGGCTCTCGGTGAAGATGTCCTCCACAGACCGGAGCCCGGCTTCGGCGGCCTCCGCCGCGTCCCGATCCGAGTCCTGGACGCCGCGGCCGGCGGCATAGCTGACGCCCTTTTCGAGCCGGAACGGCTCGTCGGCGCGGACGGCAAGGACGTACCGGACGCTACTGTCGTCTTCGCCTGCCACGGTCTCAAAGGGCTGGTGGCCGGCGGAAGTCCAGTGGTCCACGGCGATTCCCACGCGCTGCCCGGATTCCGCCGCTTCCCAGGAGAGACGGAGCGAGCCGTCGCCGCCGTCGGTCCTTACCGGGAGGAGCACCCGGCCTGCGTGCCGGCCTGCCCGGCGCGGGTCATGCGCCGAGTGGTCCTCCACAGGCTGGTCCTGGCGGTTGATGACGGAGGACGTCACATCGGCGGAAACCTCGCGGTCCGAAGCTACTTCGAGCGAGATGCCCAGGCTGCCGCGCGAGGCGAAGCCCACGGCGCGGCGTTCTGTGGTGGTCACCGTGGCGCCGGACCGGCACAGCCAGGTGATCCGGCATTCGTAGATGCCGGTGGCGAAGTCGACGGAGCGGCGGTAGTCCAGCACGGCTGATTCGGCGAGGGTGAGGCTCTCGCCGTCGATGATCACCGTGAAGTTGTTCGCATCAGGAATGTAGATGATCCGCTGTCCGGTCCGGGCGAAACCGAACGCGTTCTCCGCATGCTTGATGTCCCAGATCTCATGGAGGCCGTTGATGAAGCTGCCCGGAAGGTCTGCGTCCGAGGCCGCCCAGTGCGCACCGCGGATGCCCAGATGGCCGTTGCCCAGGGCAAATAGCGTCTCAAGGGTGCCCGCGCTGCCCGGCTGGTGGCGTGTTTCCACAAGCTGCCAGGGGGTGTTGGGGAACCGTTCACGGTCCGCGGTGATAAGAGCCATGGTGTTGGGGTCCTTTGGCGTTGTGCGTTGCGGGGAGGTGCTTCGTGCCTGAGGCCGGGGAGCCTCGGGCGGCGATGGCTGTTAGAGCAGTTCGTCGAGGTCGTTGACCACGCTCGTGGCTCCGGCGTCGAGCAGGGTCTGCCGACCGGCGCCGCGGTCCACGCCGATCACCGAGTGGAACTGCCCCGCGTGTCCGGCCTGGACACCCGAGACAGCGTCCTCAACCACCACGCACTCTTCGCTGGGCAGGCCCAGCAATTCCGCGGCGTACTGGTACGTGGCCGGGCTCGGTTTGCCGGGCAGGCCCTGGGCCGCAGCCACCACACCGTCAACCACTATTTCGAAGTACCCGTTCAGGCCGGCGGCTTTAAGCACAGCCGGAGCGTTCCGGGATGAGGAGACGACGGCGACCTTGAGTCCGCGGTCCACGGCGGCTTCCAGGAATCGCACTGAGCCCTCAAACGGCTCGACGCCGGCGCTGACGATGCCGTTGAAAACCTTGTTTTTCCGGTTGCCCAGTCCCTGGACGGTGGCGTTGGCGGCGTCCTGCTGGGTAAGGTCCTGCTGGGTGGCGTCCTGCCCGGAGTCCTCGGTGGAACCTTGACCGGTGGTGCCGTCACTGGGTGCTCCTTCGGGGAGCACGATGCCGCGCGACGCCAGGAAGTCCCGGACGCCGTCGAACCTGGGCTTGCCGTCGATGTGATCGAAGTAATCGTCCTCGCGGTAGCCGGGCACATCCGGACGGGACGCCAGGAAGCCCTCGAAAAGTTCCTTCCACGCCTGTTCGTGGACAGTGGCCGTGGGGGTCAGCACGCCGTCGAGGTCGAACAGGATGGCGGAGGCCGTGGTCCAGCTGGTGCTTTGGGCTTTCAGTACGTCAGTCATGCGCGGTGTCCTTTCAGACGGCGGGCAACAGGCGGGATGTCACGGGCGGGATGTCACGGGGCGGTAAGTAATGGGGCTATGTAAGCGGGGGCTGCGCAAACAGGCGGAACGTGGAAGAGCTGGCAGAAAAGCGGCGGGCAGCAAGGAGGGGTCCAAGCAAGGAGCGGAGGGGCGGCCACGATGCCGCCGGGTCAGCAGGGTCGGCTAAGGGCCACGGTAAAACCACGGCGGGCCGATGGGCTGCTTTTTAACGTCTTCTTCCATCATGAGCGCCTTGGCACGGCCTGACAACTTGGCGGAGCAGGCATCGTGGCGCAAGGCGGGCAGGAGGCTTGGATGGAGGCCTGGCACATGGCATCTGTCCGGCTGCCCTTTCCGACGGTTTCAAGGGCCCGCAAAGAGTGGGCCACGGACGAGTGTAAGCGCTTACAAATTTCTCGCGCAACTGTTTTTTCTCATATTGCGGTACCGGGCAAACGCCCTGCCGGCACAGGGTTCAACCGATCACGCGCTTGAAACGATGACGCAGGTCAGCCGAGCACATATTGGCGCAGGAACGCGCTGACGTCCACCATCTCCGTCTTGCTCATGGCGTGGCCCATGCCCGGATACGTCCTGGCGGTCAGCCGGGTGTTTTCGTTCAGCCATTGTCCGGTGTAGGCCGTGGCGTCCTCATTGATCACCAGGTCCGCCTTGTCCCGCCCCCAGAAGAAGGGCGGCGGGGCCGTGAAGGATTCGGTCAGGGACAGCAGCTCGTTTTCCAGCACAAAACCGGAAAGCCCAACCGTGGCCCTGTAATCCGCGGGATGGAGCCGGAGCAGCGTGCTGGCCATGGCCATCCCCTGCGAGTAACCCAACAGACTCACACTGCTGTGCTGGCTCCTGACAGAGTTAATCCACGCCTGGACGGTGTTGGTGGCAGCGATGACATCCGCGAAATCGTTGGCCAGGAAGTAGTCCAGCAGGAACCAGCCGTAGTGGTCGCCGATCACCATGGGTGCGCGCAGGGCAACACAAGTGAACTCGGCCGGCAGGTATTCGAACAGCCGCACCATCCGCGACTCGTCGGTGCCGTAGCCATGCATCATGACGAGCAGCGGTGTGCCGTCCCGTTCGCTTTCCGGCTTGGACCACGTAACTGTTTCCATCGGATCAGCGTAGCCAGTCCGGCGGGCCAGCGGCTCGCATCGACTCCTGCCGCGAATGTGCCGGAAAAGCCGCTCGCCCTGCTTGGCGCTCTATTCTGCCCCGGACCCCAGGCGCCCGGCCGCATCCTGCTGGACCGCAGCAGCCTTGGATGAGAAGTCGGCGATGGTCCGCAACTGCTCGTCGCTGTAGCCCTCCAGCAGGGCCGCCAGCCCGCCCATGAAATCCAGGAAATAAGGCGCTGCGGCAGAGGCCTGGTCCCCCACCAGTTCGATGAGCACCTTGCGCCTGTCCTCCTCATGCCGGACGCGCCGGGCCACACCCTTGGCCTCAAGCCGCTGCATCAGGCCGGTCACGGAGGCGGGGGCCAAGCCGGACCGCTCGCCGAACTCCCCCGCCGTCAGGGGGCCGAAGCGCATCAGAATGTCGATCGCCTTGCCCTCGGTGGCCGAGAGTCCCCGCAGTTCGGAGAGTTTCGTATGGAACATGACCGCCGCCGTCGACAGTTCCCGTCCTGACTCGTAGACCGCCTGAAGCAGGTCCTCACGCTGTGTCCGCATGCTCCGAGGCTAACAAATTATTTCGTACCACCGAAAGGATTGCCCTGGATCCTTTTTGCGAATATATTTCTTTTGAACGAACGAAATAAATTCAGTAAGGAGAACAGCCATGTTGATCTGCCTCATCATCGGGTCCGGCGTCGCGGGGCTGGCGACGGCCCTGTCACTGCAAAAGGCGGGGCACACCCCCGTTGTCTTCGAAGCGTACGGCGGCCCGTCGGACGGCGTCGGAGGCTTCCTTACCGTCGCCGTCAACGGCTTCGACGCCCTGGACACCCTGGGGCTGAAGCACGCCGCGGCAGGGCTGGGGTTCAGCACGCCGCGGATGTCCATGTACCTGGGCTCCACGGGACGCCACCTGATCGACTTCGAGTACGGTGGCGCCCTGCCCGACGGGACCACCGCCCGCACACTGACCCGTTCCGAGCTCTACAGCCTGCTCCGCACGGAAGCGACGCGGCGGGGCATCCGCATCCTGTACGGAAAGAGGCTCAGGTCCGTGACGGAAACCCCCGACGGCGTGACCGCAGCATTCGACGACGGAACCTCCGCCGAAGGCCACCTGCTGATCGGCGCGGACGGGCTGCGGTCCACCGTCCGGACGCTGATCGAACCCCAATCTCCGCCACCGCGCAGCGTCCCGCTGCTCAACACGGGCGGCATCGTTCCGGCCGGAACGATGCCCGCCGGCACCGCGGACACCTTGCCGGGGCAGATGAAAATGATCTTCGGCAAACGCTGCTTCTACTGCTACATGCAGGACCCGGACGGCCGGATCTGGTGGTTCGCCAATCCCTTACAGCGGGCCTCGGAGGATCCATCGAGGCTCGCTCCCGCGGCGGTGAGGGACTGGCTGGCAGGCCTGGTGTCCGCCGACAGGACACCCATGGCGGCCATCGTCACCGCCACACCCGACATCATCAGGCCATACTCCACCTTCGATTTCCCGAGCATCCCCCGATGGCACCGGGGCCGGATGGTCCTGGTTGGCGACGCCGCCCACGCCGCCTCGCCGTCGTCCGGACAGGGCGCCTCGATGGCCTTCGAGGACGCCGTCACCCTGGGCCGGGCCTTGCAGGGCATCAGCCCCGAAACCCATACCGGAGGCCTCATCGAGTCCGCGTTCACACGCTACGAGGGCGAGCGCCGCGAACGCGCCGAGGCCGTGGTGGAGTGGGGCCGGCGCAACGCGGCGCCAAAGATCCGCGGGCAGTTCAAGCGTGCGTTCGAGGACCTGATCCTGAAATCCGTGTTCCGCTCGCTCTCCCGGAAGGCCGCGGAGAACTTCGACTGGGTCTACCGGCACCACATCGACTGGGAAGCCGGGCCCGGCGCCGGATTTGAGGCCAGCGTTCCGCCCAACACCGGACAGATGAGGTAGCCTGACGCTGGAAAGCATGCTTAGCAAGTGCGGCGCACAGAACACTGCCGCACGCAGTACCGCCCCACAAGATCAGCGGACAACAAGGAGCAAGTCATGAGAATCGGTTCCTCCATCTTCCTTATTGCACTCGGCGCCATCCTGGCCTGGGCCGTCGCCCCAGGACTGATCCCCTTCATAGACCAGGTCATGGTGGGCTACATCCTGATGGCCGTTGGCGTGATCGGCCTGATCGCCTCCCTCATCCTGGCCTCACCGGGGCGCAGCCGCCGGGTCAGCGAAACCCGTTCGGTGGTTGATCCCAACACCGGCGAGCGCATCACCCGCAACGAAAGCCGCGACGGCGGCATCTAGCTCAGAACCACCCCGACGCCGGGCCGGACCACACAGGTCCGGCCCGGCTTTTCCGTTTCCGCGCGAAGACCCGGCCCGGCTTTCTGTGTTTTTGTGGCTTTCGTTGACAAACCAACATAGACACAGATAAAGTCAAGTAATTCAACATCATGTGATGCCAGTCACTGGACGTCACAGCCGCTGGGATTCAGCACTTTACGCAATGGAGGGTACGTGTTCGCCGAGGAGCGCCAGCAGAAGATCGCCGAGCTAGTCGCCGGCACGGGCCGGGTCAGCGTCACCATGCTGGCGGAGCGCTTCCGCATCACCACCGAAACCGTCCGCCGCGACCTCGCCGCCCTCGAAACCACCGGCACCGTGCGCCGGGTCCACGGCGGAGCAGTGGCGGCCGACCGCTTCAGCACCACTGAGGAAAGCATCATCGAACGGACCATCCAGCGCCCGGATCAGAAGATGCGCATCGCGCAGGCGGCCCTGGCCCTGATCCCCCAGGGCACGTCCGGCAGCATCCTGCTCGACGCCGGTTCCACCACCGAAGCGTTGGCCGACCTCCTCTCCCGCCGCGCCGCCGTCGAACCTTCCGCCGGCGGAAGTGGAGCCGAACTGGTGGTCATCACCCACGCCGTTCCCATAGCAGCCAAACTGTCCAGCGCTCCCGGAATCGCCCTCCAGATCCTGGGCGGCCGGGTGCGCGGCCTCACCCAGGCCGCCGTGGGGCAGTCAACAGTGGAGGCCGCGCAGCGGATGCGTCCGGACATCGCGTTCATCGGCACCAACGGCATCCACCCCACGTTTGGCCTCAGCACGCCCGATCCTGAAGAAGCCGCCGTCAAGGCAGCCTTCGTCCATTCGGCACGCCGCATCGTGGTGCTGGCCGATTCCTCCAAGCTGGACGCAGAAACCCTGGTCCAGTTCGCCTCCCTGAAAGATCTGGACACCTTGATTACAGACAGCGAGCCCAGCCCCGAACTGGCGGCAGCCCTGACCGAGGCCGGCGTCGACGTGGTGATCGCGTGATCGTCACCTTCACGGCCAACCCCAGCCTGGACCGCACGGTGGCCCTGCCCGGACCCCTGGAACGCGGCGAGGTCCAGCGCGCCGTCTCGGTCAGCCAGGAATCCGGCGGCAAGGGCGTCAACGTCTCCCGCGCCCTGGTTGCCTCCGGCCTGGAGACCATCGCGGTGCTCCCGGGCGCCGCGAGTGATCCCGTCCTCGCCGGGCTGCTCCACGATGGCGTGCCGTTCGCGGCCCTCCCCATCGACGAGCCGCTGCGAACCAACGTGGCGCTCACCGAGCCGGGTGGTGTGACCACCAAGATCAACGAGCCCGGACCCATCATGGATGCAGTCCAGCAGGAAGCCCTGATCGGTCTGCTGCTGGAACGCGCCCGCGGCGCCAGCTGGGTGGTCCTGGCCGGTTCCCTGCCTCCCGGCTTCCCGGCCGACTTCTACGCCACCGTCACGCGGCGGTTGCGGGCGGGTTCTGGTTCGGGAGCCGACGGCGGCGCGCCGCTCATCGCCGTCGACTCCTCCGGCGCGCCGCTCGCGGCCGCAGTCTCCGGCACCTCGCTGGATGGCATGTCCGGCAAACCGGACCTCCTCAAACCCAACGCCGAGGAACTAGCGGAACTGGCTGCTGCAGCCGGGTTCGCCACGGCGTCCACCGCAGACGAACTTGAAGCGGATCCGGAGGCCGCCGCAGCGGCCGCCGCCGCCGTCGTGCGTTCCGGTGTGGGTGCTGTGCTGGCAACTCTCGGATCCAAGGGAGCTGTCCTGGTAACGGCCGACGGCGCGTGGCTTGCCACGCATCCGCCGGTCGCCGCGGTCAGTACTGTCGGCGCGGGCGATTCATCGCTGGCTGGCTATCTGCTCGCCCACGGCCAGGGCGCCGCCCCGGCCGATTGCCTCCGTCAGGCTGTGGCACATGGTGCCGCCGCCGCTTCGCTGCCGGGTTCTACTGTTCCGGCAGTCCACCAAACCACCCCGGAAGCCGTAACCATCACGGCCCTTCGAAAGGATTGACAGTGACTCAGCTCATCACCACCGAACTGGTCGAGCTCGACCAGAACCTGGGCACCTCGCCCGAGGACGTGATCCGGCACCTGGCCAGCAAAGTTGCTGCCACCGGCCGCGCGTCAGAAGTTGAAGGCCTCTTCGCCGACGCATTCGCCCGCGAGCAGAAGACAGCGACCGGCATCCCCGGCGGCATTGCCATCCCGCACTGCCGCTCAGCCGCTGTCCTCGAACCCACACTGGCCATGGCCCGGCTTAACCCCAAGGTGGACTTCGGCGCCAAGGACGGCCCCGCGGACCTGATCTTCTTCATCGCAGCCCCCGAAGGCGCGGACCAGGAGCACCTGAAGCTGCTGTCCAAGCTGGCCCGGTCCCTGATCAAAAAGGACTTCACTGCCGCGCTACGTGCGGCGTCTTCCCGCGAGGAAATCGTGGAACTCGTGGACGGCGCTTTGGCGGACAAGCCGGCAGCCCATGCGGCTGCTGCTCCTGCTGAGGCGGCTGCTGCTGCCGTTTCGACAGACTCGGTTTCGACTAGCTCAACCACCGCGGGCCCCAGGCGCCTGGTGGCCGTGACCGCGTGCCCCACCGGCATCGCCCACACCTACATGGCCGCCGACTCACTGGTAGCCGCAGCCCAGGAAATGGGCGTGGACCTGCAGGTGGAGACCCAAGGTTCCTCCGGCGCGAAGCCGCTTGACCCTGCCGTTATTGCCGCCGCCGAAGCCGTGATCTTCGCGGTGGACGTGGACGTCCGCGGCAAGGAGCGCTTCGCCGGCAAGCCCGTCATCAACGCTCCCGTCAAGCGCGGCATCGACGAGCCCGCCAAAATGGTCCAGGAAGCACTTGCTGCAGCCACGGATCCGCACGCCCGCCGCGTACCGCACTTCGGTGCCGAAGAGCAGGCGGACCAGGAAGCATCCGAAAAGGGCGAGCACATCGGCCAGAAGCTGAAGCGGGCACTGCTCACCGGCGTTAGCTACATGATCCCGTTCGTTGCCGGTGGCGGCCTGCTGATCGCCCTGGGCTTCCTGCTGGGCGGTTACGACATTACTAAAGTCGCGGACACGGTGGTGCTGGAGAACAGCTTCTTCAACCTCCCCGAGGGCGGCCTCGCCATCTACCTCGGCGCTGTGCTGTTCAAGATCGGCGCCCTGTCCATGAACTTCCTGGTTCCCGCACTGGCCGGCTACATCGCATACGCCATCGCCGACCGGCCAGGCATTGCACCGGGCTTCGTGGCTGGCTCCGTGGCGTTCTTCATGGATGCCGGCTTCCTGGGTGGCATCATCGGCGGCCTGCTCGCGGGCTACATCGCCCACCTGATCGGGACCTGGCAGGTACCGCGCTGGCTCCGCGGCCTGATGCCCGTGGTGATCATCCCGCTGCTCGGCTCCATCTTTGCCTCCGGCCTGATGTTCCTGGTCCTCGGCGGTCCCATCGCGGGCCTCACGGCAGCCCTCAACGGCTGGCTCACGGGCATGAGCGGCGCCTCGGCCGTGGTCCTCGGCATCATCCTCGGCCTGATGATGTGCTTCGACCTCGGCGGCCCGGTCAACAAGGTGGCCTACGCTTTCGCTGTTGCGGGGTTGACCAACGGCAGCGCCGACAACCAGGCTCCCTGGCTGATCATGGGAACCGTTATGGCTGCAGGCATGGTCCCGCCGCTGGCGATGGCCCTGGCCACTGTCCTGGACAAGAAGCTTTTCACCCTGAACGAGCGTGAAAACGGCAAAGCGGCCTGGCTGCTGGGCGCGTCATTCATCTCAGAAGGCGCCATCCCGTTCGCCGCGTCCGACCCCCTGCGCGTCATCCCCGCCAGCATGGTGGGCGGCGCCCTCACCGGCGCCCTCTGCATGGCCACCGGCGTTACGTCGCAGGCGCCCCACGGCGGCTTCTTCGTCTTCTTCGCCATCGGCAATCTGCTGATGTTCATCATCGCCATCCTCGCCGGAATGGTGGTCAGCGCCTTGGCCGTCATCGCCCTGAAGCGCTGGGCTGCTGCCAAGCCGGCTGCTACCGTGGAGCCCGTTCCCGCAACGGTCTGACCCGGCCTTACCAAACAACGATTCACGGCGCTGAACGTACAGGCGCCGAAAGACAAAAGGAGCAACAATGTCAGAACGCACCGCAACCGTCGCCAGCCGCGTAGGCCTGCACGCCCGCCCCGCCGCCATCTTTGCGGAGGCCGCCGGCGAGTCCGACCTGGACATCACCATCGCCCGCCAAGGCGAGCCGGTCGATGAGGCAATGGACGCCGCGAGCATCCTGTCCCTCATGAGCCTGGGTGCCGCCCACGGCGACGTTGTGGTGCTCCGCGCCGAAGGTACCGGCGCGGATGACGCCCTGGCGCGTCTCGTCCAGATCCTGGAAACGGATCACGACGCCGAGTAGCGGCTCTGCGCCAGCGGCCGCCGTCGCGCCTGTCCCCTCTTCGGGGTAGGTACGACGGCGGCCGCTGGTTCTTAAGCGTCTGGCCCGACGAGGTAGCAGTAAGTGTCGTAATGGACGCTCATAACGACTTACTGCTACTCACTTGGGCTGCTTAGGGGCGTTCGGCGATCTTCTTGACGTCCGCCACGAGCATGTCCCACATGCCCTTGGAGTGCTCCGCCGCATCTTCGTTGGCGTTGTTGTCCTGTGAGAGCGTGAGCGTTGTTGCACCGTCCTGGTCCTCAAGGGTCCACGTGAGCGTGTGGTAATTTTCCGGCTTGTCCTCTTCGCCGCCCAGCGGACTGAAATGCGTGTGGACCAGCTGGCGGCCGGGATCCACCTCGAGGATCGTGCCCTTATCTTCGTAGGTTTTGCCTTCCCACTCGCCGCGCCACGCGATGGGGCTACCCTCCGTCCAATCCGTCTCCAGGTCCGCGCCGAACATAAATTCCTTCACGGCGGCTGGATCGGTGATGACCTTCCAGACTCGGTCCGCCGGAGCATCAATGGTGATGGTGGAGGTGGCTACGAGGTTCACGGGCACTACCGGGCCTCCTTGGCGGTCAAGAGCAGATATTCCCAGTCCATTTGCCATACGGCATCACCGTGGGCCTCGCCAAACGAATCGGCCAGTTCGGTCAGGGCTTTGTCCAGGGCCTGTGCCTTGTCCCGGTCGTCGCCGATGAACTTGTAGACCGAGATCGTGGGACCGTAGTGGGACTTGAAGTACCGCAGGAAGTCCTCCGGCTGGTGGAAACTGCGGATGGCCAACGTGCGCTTTTTCGCCTGGATATCGGTGATCCTGTCGCCGAAGAGTTCCCGCACGTGGTCTTCGCTGCCCCACAGCGGGGGCGGCTGGGCTCCGGGCGGAGGCGGCGGCGCGAACGGCTTCATGGTGGCAAACATCCTGCCAATGAAGCCTTCGGGCGTCCAACTGAGCAGGCCGATGGTGCCGCCGGGTTTGCACACCCGGACGATTTCGTCCGCACCGGCCTGGTGGTGCGGCGCGAACATCACACCCAGGCAGGACGTCACCACGTCGAATCTGTCGTCCTCGAACGGCAGGGCCTCTGCGTCTGCTTCCGCCCATTCAAGCTCGACGCCGCGATCGGCAGCCTGCCGGCGCCCGGCGTCGAACAGTTCCGGAGTCAGATCACTGGCAATCACCTGGGCACCCATCATGGCAGCGGGGATGGCCGCGTTGCCGGAACCCGTACCGACGTCCAGAACACGCTGCTTGGCTTTGACTCCGCACGCATCCACCAGGATGGCTCCGAGATCCAGGAGCATCTCACTAGCCAGCGCGGGGTAATCCCCTGAAGCCCACATGGCCCGGTGCTTTTGCTTCAGAGCCCGGTCTGCCTCGTCTACGTCCACTTTGTCATTCATGGTGGCGCCCCTCTCCTTTGACAGGCTTTTCCCTTGACAGGCTTCGAGTGACAGCACGCTGTTGCACAGGGCTGCAATGCGACCCATTGTGGCCGCAGCGGGGCGGGCTGTAAAGCGTCTGGGGCTAGGGCTCGGCGTGGAAGCAAGCAAACTTAGGGTTTCCTTGTGTTTCCCCAACCCCGGAATTAGCGTGGAAGCCTGACCAGCCATTACGGCGCTACGGCGTCCAGGATTTCCCGGTCCCGGCGAAGGAGGACGACATGCCCGGCAAAAAGAACCCTAGCCTGAAAGATCCTGAACTCTACGAGGAACTGCGCGAGGACGGCGCGTCCAAGCAGAAAGCCGCCCGTATCTCGAACGCGGTCGCCAAGAAAGGCCGCTCCGCGGTGGGCCGCAAGGGCGGGAAATCCGGCGACTACGACGACTGGACCGTCCCGCAACTCAAGGCCAAAGCAAAGGAAATAGGCCTCACCGGCTACTCAGCCAAAAAGAAGAGCGAGCTTATCTCCGCCCTGCGGAACTCCTAGGCGGCTGCCATCCCCACCAACACAGCGTGTTCGCGGCCTACGCATTCCCGGTCCGGTTTTGCGCGGACGGCCTCAAGCGCCCTTTCGCGCCCGCGTGGCGGTGGCCTTCGCCGCAGGCTTCGCGGCGGCGGTTTTGGTTTCGGAGGACTTCGCTGCAGCGGTCTTGGCACTCGTTGTCCTCGTCCCCGCAGTCTTGGCACCGGCTTTGGCGGGAGCCTTCCCGCCGGAACTGTCGGCACTTTCTCCTGTGCCGGCGTCGTCCGCGTCCCCGGAGGCCGCGTCCTCAGCGTCCGCATTGTCAGAGGCGGCAGGCTTCCCGCCGCCGCGCTTCCGCTCCAGGCTGCGCTTCAGCGCCTCCATCAGGTCGATGACCTCGCCGTTGCCGCCCTCACCCGCTTCCGCGCCGAACGTTTCGTCGGTATCGAGCGAATCGCCCTTCTCCAGCTTGGCCTCGATGAGCTTCCGGAGCTGCACCTGGTAGTCATCGGTGAAGTGCTCGGGTTCGAAATCCGCGGCCATGGACTCCACGAGGGCGGCGGACATTTCGCGTTCCTGGGCGGAAATCCGGATGGACGTGTCCAGAGCGGGGAAGCTGGCCTCCCGGACCTCGTCGGGCCACAGCAGGGACTGCAGCACCAGCACCTCGTCCTTGATGCGCAGCGCCCCCAGCCGTGTCTTCTCGCGCAGGGCGAACTGGACGATGGCCACACGGTCCGTATCCTCGAGCGCCCGGCGCAGCAGGACATAGGCCTTGGGCGACTTGGAATCCGGCTCGAGGTAATAGCTCTTCTCGAACATCATCGGTTCCAGCTGCTCCGACGGAACAAACTGGACCACCTCGATCTCGTGGCTGTTCTCCGCCGGGATGGATTTGAGCTCATCCTTGGACAGGACCACCGTGCGGCCCTCGTCCTCAAACGCCTTGTCGATGTCCGAATAGTCGATGATCTTGCTGCAGACCTCGCACCGGCGCTGGTATCGGATCCGGCCGCCGTCGGCACTGTGGACCTGGTGGAGGCTGATGTCGTGGTCCTCGGTGGCGCTGTAGACCTTCACGGGCACGTTGACCAGGCCGAACGCGATGGCACCTTTCCAGATGGCTCTCATCCCTCAAGTGAACATCACCCGGGGCCGGAGGTGAAGACCCATGGCCGGCCCTAAGGAGCGTGTCAGGGTGGCGGGGAGGGAACTGACGCTCACCAACCTGGACAAAATCATCTACCCGGAGACCGGCACCACCAAGGCTGATGTCCTGGCCTACTACGCCGCCGTGGCCCATGTTCTGATTCCCGCCGCGGCCAACCGGCCCGCCACCCGCAAGCGATGGGTCAACGGCGTGGGCACCGCCGGGCAACCCGGCGAGGTGTTTTTCCAGAAGAACCTGGAGGATTCAGCGCCGGGCTGGCTCCCCCGCGCCGCCATCACGCACAAGGACCGGACCATCTACTACCCGATGGTGAACGATCCCGCCACGCTCACCTGGTTCGGCCAGATCAATTCGCTGGAAATCCACGTCCCCCAGTGGCAGGTGGACTCCCACGGCAAGCAGCTGAACCCGGACCGCCTGGTCCTGGACCTCGATCCCGGCAACGGTGCCGGACTGGAGGAATGCGCCGAGGTTGCCCTTCTGGCTCGCGCCATCCTGCAGGACGTGGGCCTGGAGCCGGTGCCGGTGACCAGCGGCAGCAAGGGCATCCACCTCTACGCCGGCCTTGATGGGACGCAGACCTCCGATCAGATCTCGGACTTTGCCCACGAACTGGCCCGCGCGCTGGAAGCGGACCACCCGGATCTCGCCGTGAGCGACATGAAAAAGACGCTGCGCACAGGCAAGGTGCTGGTGGACTGGAGCCAGAACAGCGCCGCCAAGACCACCATCGTTCCGTACTCCCTGCGCGGCCGCCTCACGCCCACGGTGGCCGCCCCGCGGACCTGGCAGGAGATCGGGTCTGCCAAGCTCGAGCACCTCGACTACAAAGCCGTGCTGCGCCGGGTCAAGGCGGGAAAAGACCCGTTCGCCGCTGTCGACCGGGGTGCCGGGCACCCCGGGGACGCCGGGAACCCCAGTGCGAAGACGGACGACGGCGGCGCCCACGCCCGACTGGAGCGGTACCGGTCGATGCGGGACCCTGACGCGACGCCTGAGCCGTTCTCCGGCGCCTCCGGAAACGGGGATACTTTCGTGATCCAGGAGCACCATGCCAGCAGGCTGCACTTCGATTTCCGGCTGGAGCACGAGGGTGTGCTGGTGTCGTGGGCCCTCCCGAAAGGCATCCCGGAATCCGGCGGGAAGAACCACCTGGCGGTCCAGACCGAGGACCACCCTTTGGACTACGCCACGTTTGAGGGCACCATTCCCAGAGGCCAGTACGGCGCCGGCGAAGTCACTATCTGGGACCACGGCACGTATGAACTGGAGAAATGGATCAACGGCCGGGAGGTCATCGCCACGCTGACCGGCGCCGAGGGCGGCGGCCTGGGCGGCACCAAGAAGTTTGCCCTCATCCACACCGGCCGGGGGCAGGGCAGGGACGCCGAAGGGCAATGGCTCATCCACCTGATGGACAAGGACCACCACACCTTTCATCCGCGGCAGGCTCCGGCGGAGGGTGAGCCGGCGGAGGGCGCGGCGGATGATGCGGCGGCGGCGGCTTCCGGGGCTGAGCCTGCCGTGGACGTTTCCCCGGCCGCGGCCGTGCCTTCCCCACTGCGTGCTGAAGATTTCGGCCCCATGATGGCAACGTCCGGGACCGCCGCCGACCTGCACGGCAGCGACTGGCAGTTCGAACTGAAGTGGGACGGCGTGCGTGGCCTGCTGGTCGCGGACGAAAAGAAAATCCGGATCTTCAGCCGCAACGGCATCGACGTCACCGCAACCTACCCCGAACTGACGGACCGGACCTGCTGGCCGGCGGGCCCGTTCGTCGCCGACGGTGAGATTATCGCCGTCGGGCCTTCCGGCAGACCCGATTTCGGGCTGCTCCAGGGACGCATGAAACTGACCCGGCCGGCCGACGTCGCCAAGGCCCGCGCAGCAATCCCTGTCCGGCTGATGCTTTTTGACCTGCTGTCCGACGGCGGCGAGGACCTTCGCCGGCTGCCTTTCGCGAAGCGGCGGCTGCGGCTGGAGGAGTTCCATCGCCCGTCGGAGTGTCCCGTGGAGCTGTCCGCCGTCCTGGACGAGAGGATCGAGCACATCCTGGAGAGCGCGCAGGAGCTGGGGCTCGAGGGCGTGATGGCCAAGCGGACCGACAGCCGCTACGTCAGCGGGCAGCGGACCCGGACGTGGATCAAGATCAAGCTGGAGCAGTCCCAGGAAGTGGTGGTGGGCGGCTGGCGGCCGGGCAAGGGCGGGCGGCAGGGTTCGGTAGGTTCGCTGCTGGTGGGCATCCCCGACGGCAACAAGCTGCGGTATGTGGGCCGGGTGGGCAGCGGGTTCAGCATGCGCGAACTGGAGGAACTCCGGCAGAAGGTGGACGATCTGGCGCGCAAGACGTCACCGTTCGACGACGTTCCCCGCGAGGATGCCTCGGACGCCCACTGGGTGACGCCACGGCTGGTCGGCGAGGTGACCTTCGGCCAGTGGACGGGCAGCGGGAAGCTCAGGCATCCTGTGTGGCGGGGCTGGCGGCTGGACAAGAACGCCGACGAAGTAGTGCCGGAGGGCTAGTGAGGCTGCGTTGGCGACGCGCAAATTCTCCCGGGACACACAAAAGGCCTGGAGACACCCGAATCTTCGGGTGTCTCCAGGCCTTTTGTGTGTCGCCAGGTCAGATGTGCGTCGTCAGCGGGGGTGTTCCTAGGACGAGTGCGGCATCTGCGGGCGTCCGGTACGGTGCACGGCCGTCACTGCAGCTTCCTGGCCCACGCGGCCGTGGCCTTCACCCCGCTCTTTGGGGTGCCGGCGCTTGCCGTTGCCGTCCGGCCAGTGGCGTTCGCCGGCCATCGCCGTGGTCACCGCAATGGTGGCCGGGTCCGGCATGGTCGGGGTGTCCATGGCTGCCGCGAGATGGTCCGCGACCTCCGGTTCGATCTTTGGTCCAGCATGTTTTTCAGCCATTTTTTCTTCCTTCCGCAATGAAATGAAGTGGTTACCAATAGTAGGTCTGGCGTGCTGTCCTGGCGCTGGATTTACCAGCGGACCTTCTTCTCTGCCGGGCCCTGCTTGCCGCTGACATGGGTGGGCTTGTGGTTCTTGCCGACGCTCTGCAGCCCGGAGTCGCCGCCCCTGGATTTGCTGGCCAGCATGGCCCGCTGCGCTTCGGTCAGCCCGGCCCGGATGCCCTTGGCTTCGGCGTCGTCCTGCGCGGATTCGGGCTGGCTGGGCGTGTTGTTTGCAGTCATTTTGGTGGAACCTTTCTGAGGAGAATCAGTGTGTCTGACGAGATCAGCATGGACGGGGCCGGTGGTACCAGGCCGCAGGCGTCCGCCTACTCAAAAATCAGTGTTCCCATGGTTCAACAATAGGCAGTTTCAGGCTCGGTTGTGAACCCCCGGTTTCCGGCCTGTACATGGGGCCGGGTGGCGGCCGGAACTGGTGCCCGAACGGCCGTGGCGGCTGTCACTTTTCCGCGCGAATCAGGGGAAAAATGGCGCAAAAAAGGGGTCGTGGACAAAAAGATTCCGTAACGATGGGCCCGAACCGCCCGAATCCCAATGATGACGGGGCGAGAGCACCCAAAAGAAATCCCTGAAAACCGGTGGAAACCCTCTCTAAGGAAGGCACTTTACGGTATAAAACTCTCATTTGCCATGGAATCCGCGTAAAATTGGAAGCCTGCCCAGAGCGGGGCAGCTACAAGTCGCAAGCAAATGACCTCCATAGGAGTCGCCCAAATGCCCACAGACCGAAGCACGACCGACTCTTCAGCAGGCGTGAACAACGCCAGCCGACCCAACGACGCAGCACCAAATAACGCACTCCCCAGTGCGCGTAAACCGAAGATCCTTGCACGCCGCAGGCTCAAAGAGTCCGACGTGAATGTTGTAAACCAGCCCATGCTGAAAAAAGCGCTCGGCGGAACCATCGTGGGTAACACCATGGAGTGGTTCGACGTCGGCGTGTTCGGCTACCTGATCACCACCATGGGACCTGTCTTCCTTCCCGAGGCCGACAAGTCCGTCCAGACGCTGTTCCTGCTTGGAACGTTCGCTGCCACCTTCATTGCCCGTCCACTCGGCGGTGTTGTGTTCGGCTGGCTCGGCGACAAGATCGGGCGGCAGAAGGTACTCGCCGCAACACTGATGATTATGGCTGCCAGTACGTTCGCCGTCGGGCTGTTGCCCGGATACGCCCAGATCGGCATCTGGGCCGCTGCGCTGCTGGTAATCCTGAAGCTTGTACAGGGCTTCTCCACCGGCGGTGAATACGCAGGCGCCACCACGTTCGTGAGCGAATACGCCCCGGATAAGCGTCGTGGATTCTTTGCAAGCTTCCTGGACATGGGCAGCTACCTCGGCTTTGCCCTGGGTGCGGCGCTGGTTTCTGTCCTGCAGCTGACCCTTGGCCAGACAGCCATGGAGGAATGGGGCTGGCGCATACCCTTCCTCATTGCCGGCCCGCTGGGCCTCATCGCCATCTACTTCCGGAACAAGATCGAGGAATCCCCTCAGTTCCAGGCCACGCTGGATGCCCAGGAATCCATCGGGCAGGCCGCCGCAGCAGCTGACGTGGACGCCGCCAAGAGTCCGGTCGGAATCGTCAAGGCCTACTGGCGCTCGCTCATCGTGGCCATGATCCTTGTGGCCGCTGCCAACACCGCCGGGTACGCCTTGACGTCCTACATGCCGACGTACCTCACGGAGTCCAAGGGCTACGATCCCGTCCACGGCACACTGCTGACCATCCCCGTGCTGGTCATCATGGCCTTGTGCATCCCGCTGACGGGCAAGCTGTCCGACCGCATCGGCCGCCGGCCGGTCCTCTGGATCGGCGCCATCAGCACCGTGGTGCTGGCTACGCCGGCGTTCCTGCTGATCGGCATCGGTGACGTCTGGTCCACGCTGGCAGGCCTTTCGCTGATCGCGTTCCCGGTGACGTTCTATGTGGCGAACCTCGCCTCGGCATTGCCCGCACAGTTCCCGACAGCCAACAGGTACAGCGCCATGGGTATCGCCTACAACTTCGCAGTTGCCATCTTCGGCGGCACCACGCCGTTCATCGTGGCCGCGCTGATCACGGCGACCGGCGATGACATGATGCCGGCCTACTACCTCATGGCGACCTCAGCCATCGGGGCTGTGGCCATCTACTTCCTGAAGGAATCAGCCAAGCGTCCGCTGCCCGGCTCCATGCCCAGCGTGGACACCCAGGCCGAAGCCAAGGAACTGGTTGCAACTCAGGACGAAAACCCGCTGATCGACCTGGCCGACATGCCGTTCGAATCCCAGGACGTCACCGATGCCGCGGCCGCCAAGGTTCCGGCCGGAGTCTAGGCACCACAGTCTAAGCACCGCAACAACAAACCGGCCTGACCGGGCCGTCTTGTAGCCCGCGCTCAAAGGCCCGTCCCGCGCGCTTTCCTTGGGGGAAGCACGCAGGGCGGGCCTTAGCCGTGCCCGGCGCCGCCCTTCCGGCCGTGCCCACGCGACGCCCTGTGACCCAGCTAATGGTCAGCATTCCGGGCTTCTGCTAATTTTCGAACAAGGGCTTGAGGAATAGGTGGTGTTGGCTGTGCGCAGAGTCATGGCCCATGCCCGCACGCTGCACGCCCTGGGCCCGGCGAACAACGACCGGCTCTCGGCCGTTCGGGTTGCCCTCAGTGTGGCAGTGCCCTCCCTGGTACTCCTGGCCATCGGCCGTCCCGAGCTGACCATGTACGCGGTCTTCGGTGCCCTGACCGGCATGTATGGACGCTCGGAAACCCACCAGCTTCGCCTCAAGCACCAGGCGCAGGCGGCTGTGGTCCTGGTCAGCGGCATTTCGGTGGGTGTGTTCCTGTCCGTCAACCACCTCCACTCCTGGTGGCTGGTGCTTGTGGAGGCCGTGCTGGCCGGCGCCGGTTCCCTGTTCTCCGACAAAGTGAAGCTCAAGCCCAACGGACCGTTCTTCGGCATCCTGGCACTGGGCGCCTGCGCCTCGGTCCCAACCAATGTGCCGTTCCTGACGGCCGTGCTGATCGGTGCGGCCTCGGCCGCGTTCTCGATCCTGGTGGGCTTCGCCGGCTGGCTGCGGGTCCGGGCCTGGCAGGCCGGTGCCGTGCGGGATGCTCCGCGTCTCAGCGGTGAACTCCGGCAGGCTGCGCTGGTGCACGCCGCCCGCTATGTCCTGGCCGTCGGTGCCGCCGGAACCTGCGGTGTCCTGAGCGGCAGCGGCCACCCGCACTGGGCCATGGCCGCGGCCGCCGTCCCGCTCGCGGGGGCCGACCTGCCCAGCCGCGTCCACCGCGGGATCCACCGCATAGTGGGGACGTTCGTCGGTTTGGCACTGGTCGCCGTCGTACTTTTCCCGGGACCGTTGTCCCCGCTGCAGTATTTCCGCGGCCACACTGCCGCCGTGCTGGCGCTGCTGGTGATCGCTTTCCAGTTCCCCACCGAACTCTTCATGGCGCGGCACTACGGCTGGGCCATGGTCTTCTTCACGCCGGTGATCCTGCTCATGACGCAGCTTGCTGCGCCCGCGGACCCGGGCCTGCTGGTCACCGAACGCGCGGTGGAGACCTTTGTGGGCGCCGTGATCGGTATCGCCGTGGTGGTGACTGTCCGTGCGCCGCGGAGGGCTACTGCTTCGGACGCCGCGGCGGCCCGGAGGTAAACCGCGCCGGCAGCACGCGCGAGATGACGGCCACCAGTTTGTAGCGTTTGGTGGGGATCGAAACGCCCTTCCCGCGGGCGTTATCGGCGAGGCCGTCCCGGACCACCTGGTCCGCCCGCAGCCACAGCCAGCGTGGGGCGACCGATTTGTCCATGCCCATGCGGTCGTGGAATTCGGTGTGCGTGAATCCGGGGCACAGCGCCGTGACGTGCACGCCTCTCGGTCCGTAGGCCAGGTTGGCCCAGCGGCTGAAGATGACCTGCCAGCCTTTCGCAGCCGAGTAGCTGCCGCGGTTGGCGAAAGCCGACACGCTGGCCACGTTGATGATCCGCCCGGAATGCCGTTCCAGCATCCCCTGCAGGGCGGCATGGCAGAGCTCCATGGGGGTCTGCACGTGCAGGCGAAGGTGCCTCGTCTCGTCCGCCAAGGAGTTTTTTTCGAACGAATGCAGCAGTCCGATCCCCGCATTGTTCACCAGGACCTCAACCGGCCGCGCGGCGTCCGTGAGACGCCCGACGACGGCTGCCACCCCGGCGTCGTCCGTCAGGTCTGCGGGCAGCACCTCCGTGGAAACGCTGTAGTCACGCTCCAGTTCGTCGGCGATCTGCCGGAGCCGGGCGGCGTCGCGGGCCACCAGCACCATGTGGTGGCCTTCCTGCGCGAGCTGGCGGGCGAACTCGGCTCCCAGTCCTGCGGTTGCCCCTGTTACGAGCGCGGTGGTGGGTGTCTCCATGCGCCCAGACTAGCCGTGTTACGGCACCGGCGGCTGGTGCAGGCCGAAGGTTGAGCCCTGATCGTCCTTGCAGAGCCTGAAGCGCCCGTACTCTGCCGGGTCCTCGTCGCCCAGTTCCGTACTGTCCGTCGAGCCGCCCAGGTCACGCACCCGGGCCAGGGCGGCATCCATGTCGTCCACCCGGAAGAACAGGTAAGGCACCGCGCCCTTGTCGCCGCCGTGCAGCCCGCCGGGGATGCCGGGTGTGCCGATGATGGACCCGCCCTCATTGGACGGTCCGGGCCTGAAGTCCCAGCCGAAGAGCGCGCCGTAGAACGCCCTGCCGCGCTCAGGATCTTCGACGCCGATTTCAAAGAACGCTGGTTCGCCGGCCATGGCTTCTCCTTCTTTTGTAGCTCAGGTGGGTCGGGTGCGGCCCATCGAACGAACCCACCCTAGACCTGCCCGGCACCCCGGTCCAGAGCCACGGTGTTCGCTCAGCGGTCCAGAAAAAGTCCTGGGTTTGTGTCGATCGGGCCTCGCGCCGTTCGACCTATGGATGAGAAGGTCGAAGGGCGACCTTCCACAAACCAAGGAGTACGTGATGGCCAAGTACATGTTGATTATGCGCGCAGACGACGAGGCGTTCGCGAAGTTCGAGAACATCGATTTCAACGAAATCCTCGAGGCCATGGGCAAGTTCAATGACGAGCTCATCCGCGCCGGGGTCCTGTTGGCGGCCGAAGGCCTCGACGACGCGAAGGGCGGGGTGGTGGTCGACTTCACCGGCGAAACACCGGTGGTCACCGATGGCCCCTACGGCGAAACCAAGGAACTGTTCGGTGGCTACTACATCCTGGATGTGGCATCGATCCAGGAAGCCGTCGAGTGGGCCAAGCGGGCCCCCATGACGGCGGGCACCAAGACCGAGATCCGGCGCGTGACCAGCATCGATGAGTTCCCGCAGGACAACGAATGGATCCAGAAGGAACGCGCCTGGCGCGAGCAGACCGGGCAGCTGTGACCGGGCAGCTCTGAGCCGCTGGCTCTGACGTGAGTGGCACTGAGGCGCGGGGCGCCGTCGAGGCAGTGTGGCGGATGGAATCCGCCCGCATCGTCGGCGCCCTGGCCCGCTACACGGGCGATTTCCCGCTGGCCGAGGATCTCGCCCAGGAGGCCCTAGCCGAGGCACTCGTCTCCTGGTCCGTCAACGGTGTACCCGCCGAACCCGCCGGCTGGCTCCTCACCACAGGCCGCCGTCGTGCGATTGACACGTTCCGCCGGCGGGCGGCGCGGGACGAAAAGTACGCCCTGCTGGCCAGCGACCTCTCAGTCGAGGAGCCAGGAGCGGACGCCCTGTTCGACCCCGAAGCGATCGACGACGACGTGCTCGCCCTGATGTTCATCTCCTGCCATCCGGTGCTGGCCAAGGAGGCCCGGATCGCGTTGACGCTACGCGTAGTGGGCGGCTTGGGCAGCGACGCGATTGCCAAGGCTTTTCTGGTCCCGGTGGCGACGATCCAGGCACGTATCACCCGTGCCAAGAAGACGCTGGCCGCCGCGCAGGTGCCTTTCGCTGTGCCTGAGCCGCACGAGCGGACTGAACGGCTCGGCTCGGTGCTCAACGTCATCTACCTGATCTTCACGGAGGGCTCGTTTGCCTCGGGCGGCGCGGAATGGATCCGCACGGACCTGGCCGGCGAAGCCCGCCGCCTGGCCCGGGTGCTAGTGAGGATCTCGCCGGAGCCCGAGGTGTTCGGGCTGATTGCGCTGATGGAACTCACCGCCGCGCGGTTCCCGGCCCGGCTCGATGCGTCCGGCCGCCCGGTGCTTCTGGAAGACCAGGACCGACGGCGGTGGGATCAGTCCGCGATCCGGCGCGGACGTGCGGCGCTGGCGCGGGCCGCGGGATCCGGACGCGGCTTGGGTGCGTACGGTCTCCAGGCTTCCATCGCGGAGTGCCACGCGGTAGCTCTTTCGGTTGCCGAGACGAACTGGCAGCGGATCGTCATCCTCTACGAAGCCCTCGGCCGGCTGGCCCCGTCCCCGGTCGTCGAACTCAACCGTGCGGTCGCCGTCGCGATGGCCTCCGGCCCGGCGGACGGACTGGAGCTGGTGGAGGCGATCGCCGCACGCGGCGAACTGGCGGGCTCGCATCTGCTTCCCGCGGTCCGTGGCGAGATGCTCACCCGGCTCGGCAGGCGTGACGACGCACGGTCCGCACTCCTGCAGGCCGTGGCGCTGTGCGGGAACGCCGCCGAGCGCGCGGTGCTGCAGCGCAAGGTGGACGAGCTCAGCTGACCCCGGGGTGGGCCGCGCTCCAGCACCGAGCGCGAACGGACGCTTAAGCCCCCGCCCGCCCGCCGAGGTGGCACTTCACAGCAGTGTTGGGGGGGCAAAGTCAAGTAGTCGGAGCAACGCGGGGGTTTATGCCGCGTGTAGCAGCTGGTTCAGCCGGTTGGCTGGGGTCTCGAGGTTAAGGGTGGGCCGGGGCCGGCGGTTGAGTTTCGCGGCGACCCGGCGGAGGTCCTCCGGGGTGTGAACGGAGAGGTCAGAGCCTTTCTCGAACCAGAACCGCAGGAGCCGGTTGGTGTTCTCGTTGGTCCCGCGCTGCCAGGGTGAGTGCGGGTCGCAGAAGTAGAGCGTGGTCTCGAGTGCGGTCTGGATTTGGGCGTATTCGGCCAGTTCCGTGCCGCGGTCCCAGGTGATCGACCGTCGCAGGTGATCCGGGAGCTGGCCCATCTCCCGGATCATCGCGGCGGCGACAGTCTCAGCGGTGTGGTCCCCGGCGAGGTGGAGGAGGATCGTGAACCTGGTCGAGCGTTCCACGAGTGTTCCGATCGCGGTCCCGTCGCAGCCGATGATGAGGTCACCTTCCCAATGCCCCGGCACTGCCCGGTCCTGGACCTCGGCCGGGCGCGCACTGATCTTGAACGCCTCCTTGTAAGGGCTGTTCTTGTGCCGGTCCGCGGCGTGGGGAACGCGCTGCTTCCGCTTCAGGCTGAGCTTCTCGGCCAGATCTGCCCGCAGACTTCCGCGGGATTGAACATACAGCGCCTGGTAGATCGTCTCGTGGCTCACCTGCATAGTGTGATCACCGGCGAAGTAAAACGCCAACATCGCCGAGATCAGTTTCGGACTCCACCCGTCATCCATCCACACGCCGATCAGCCGGCACAGATCCTCGTCCTCGACCAGCTTCAACGCCTTGGGCCGGCGCCTGGCCTGATGCGCCCTCGTATGGGCGACCGAGGCGTAATACACCCCGTCCGCGCTGGCGTTCCGGTTCACCTCCCGCCAGACCACCGACTTGTCCCGACCAATCGCCTCACCAATGTCGGCATAGCTGAGTCCCTTCCGCCGACCCATCTGGATCATCCCCCGATCAGCCAAGTTCAACGCCCGGCCACCCGGACCGTCCGCCGTCGGTGCCGGATCCGAAAGACCCCCAACAGCGCCCATGTTCACAGTCATCATGTGGCCAGACTGGGCCCACCAGTTCCTCCCAGCCCCATGCGTGACTCCGACACGCCGCGCGGCAGCGACAATCGACATCCCGCCACACACCATGTCAACGAACTCGGTGCGGGTATTCGGAGGAAATGATCTGGCCATGAAAACGCTCCATCAATCAGAGCGTTGCTACGACCGTATGACTCTGCCGCGCCGCAACTGCCGCGAACTGCCACCTCGACGACGCTACGCGAACCTGGCGAGCGGGTTGGCGAGCCGGCCGGCCATCTGCAACCCGCCGGACGGGTCCGTGAGGTCAAGCATCTGCTGGTTGTTCCGCAGCTGCAGCCGGTTAAGGCACGACAGTTCAAAGTCAGGGGCGAACAGGTCGTGGCGGGCGAACTGGTCCGCCAGCTCCGGGTGCTCTGCCTGGTAGTCCCGGATGACCCGCGCGGCCGTGCCCCAGAACTCCTCCTCGCCGAGTTTCCCGTCCTCCACCAGCAGGGCACCGAGGAAGCGGAAGATGCAGTCGAACACATCCGTAAAGATGGCCAGCACCTTTTCGCCGTCAGGGATATCAACCTGGATCCGTGATACCTCCTCGGGCAGGTCCAGCCGCCGCCCCATCACCACGATTTCCTCGGCGATGTCCTTCATCACCGCGCGGACGGGCACACCGTTATCCAGCACCAGGATCACGTTCTCGCCATGCGGCATAAAGGCGAGTTCGTACCGGTAGAGGCAGTGGACCAACGGGACGAGGTAGGCCTCGAAGTAGCGGCGCAGCCATTCGGCAGGCTCCAGTCCGGAGCGCTCAATCAGGGCAGACACCATCGGTTTGCCGGTCGAATCGACGTGGAGCAGGGACGCCATGGTGGCAAGCTGCTGGCCGTTCTCCAGCAGGGGGAGCGGACTTTCCCTCCACAGCGCGGACAGCATCTTCCGGTACGGCGAGCCCTTGGCGGACGCGGCCTCGTAGTAGCCGTTGTGGTAGCCGATGGCAGCGATCTCGCTGATCATGGCCAGGCCGCGTTTCTGCAGGGCTTCGTCTGACCGGATCAGGTCCCGCAGCCAGTCGTTGATGGCGGGGGTTGCCTTCATGTACTGCGGCGAGAGTCCCCGCATAAAGCCCATGTTCAGGACGGACATCGCCGTCTTGACGTAGCTCCTGGCTGGCGCGGCCGTATTGAAGAACGTGCGGATGGACTGCTGGGCCTGGTAACTGTCTGCGCCGGTCCCCAGATGGATGATGTGCTGCTGGGCGATTTCGGCAGCGAACGTGACAGTGAGCTTGTTCTCCCACTGCCACGGATGCACCGGCATCAGGAAGTACTGGGCGGGGTCCACACCTTGGGCCGTGAATTCGGTGTCAAAGGACTGCAGCGCGGCGGCGCCGAGCTCGGCCTCGAGGTGGTCGCGGTACTCCAGTCCGGCGCTGGCAGTGAAGACAGCCTTGCTGCGGTGGACCCCGATCCACTCCAGGCGTACGGGCGCTCCGGTCTCCGGCGCGAAGGCACGGTAGTCACTGATGCCGAACCCCAGCCTGCCGTTGTTGGCCACGAAACACGGGTGGCCCTCCGTCATGCTGCGTTCGATGGCCTGGAAGTCGGCTGCGGGGTCCGTGCCGCCGGTGACTCCGGCCACGAGCTCGTCAGCGGACGGCTGTCCCAGCCACTGCTTGTAGGAGTGGCCGGCCAGCGTGCTGCTGATCTCCTCGAGGTAGACCGGGAGCATCTCCTCGCGGATCCCCAGTGTGTCCTTGAACTCGGTGATGAAACGCAGGGCATCGGGGGCGGCGTCCTCCCCGCCGCGCGTGCAGCGGATGGAAGCGTCGTCCACGGACCAGTGCTCCAGCTCCAGGACGCGGGCGGTGAACGAGTATGCCGTGAGGCCGTCGTCGCTGCGGACCACGTACACCGAGGGCTCCTCCGGGCCTTCGGCACCCCTGCCGGAGCCCAGGCGCTGCGGCTCCAGGATGCGTTCGTGCAGGAATTCCGCGAGCGCCTTGCGGACCAGGTGGCGGTTGGCCGCCGCCCAGCGTTCGGGTGCGAGGTGGGGAACGGTGTTGGCGGTGCTGTCCGGCCTGTCGGCGGCGACGCCAATGACAGAGGCGGTGTCAATGACGGGGGCGGATTCCCGCACGACGGCGGGGTCCAGCTCGATGATGGTCACAGTGATGCTCCCTGGAGGATCGGGGCGGAAAGATCATGGGAATGGACTTGAGGGTGGCCCAGCGCTGCGCGGGCGGCGAGGTAGTCCTGGGGTGTGCAGAAGCTGAGCAGCGCTTCCTTGTCCGGCAGGGTGACCACCCCCGCCGGCTGGAAGCCCAGCCGCTCGTTGAGCACATGGATCTTGGCGTTCCTGGCGTCCGGTTCCACCACCACGCGTTCCACGCCCGGTTTTTCGAACAACCGCTCCAGCACGGCATCCATCACCGCGGCCGTGTACCCCGGTTGGGGATCTCCCGACGGCGGCGCCACCAGCAGGTGCATGCCGATGTCGCCCTCCTGCACGGCATAGATCGCGGCCAGCGGCGAGGCGGCCGGCAGGTATTCCTCCATCAGGAAGGCGGGGACGCCGTCGTCGTTGATCCCCAGCAGGGCATGGTGATGCCCCGTTGCCTGGATTTTCGAGTATTCCTCCACAACCCCGTCAACTGTGGAGGACAGCATCCCCCAGAACGACGCGTACGGCTGGGTGACCCAGCTGTGGAGGAGGGGTGCATCGGCAACGGCGTCAACACAGCGGAACGCGAAGCTCATGCGGACACCTCCACAGTCTGGGTGGGAACCGGCTCGGCGCTGCGTCCGGCCGGACAGGAGACTGAAGCGGAGACCGGGCCGGCAGCAGTTGGAACACCATCCGGCGCGCCGAACTGCTGGAACGCGATGCTGCGCTCCACTGGATAGACCTCGCGGCCGGTGATCTCGCGCAGGATGCACGAGTTGCGGTAGGCGGCCATGCCGAGGTCCGGGGTAACAAAGCCGTGCGTGTGCAGCTCGGCGTTCTGGACGAAAAGTTCGCCAGGTTCGACGCCGGTGCTGTAGTTGCGTGCCACGGCGAACCGGCCGGCGGAGTCCCTGGCAATCCGGTCCTGGATGCCCGCCAGGAAGTCCGGCTCCCGGTAGGTGTAGCCGGTGGCCAGGACCACGGCCTCGCTGTCCAGCACATAATCCGAGCCCTGCTCCTCGTGCCGGAGCTGCAGGGTGTGGGAACCGGTGGCCTGATCCCAAGCGGCGCCGGTGAGCGACGAATGGGTCAGGAGCTGGGTGTCCACCATGCCAGAGAGGCTCTTGCTGTACAGGAGGTCATAGATGGCGTCGATCAGCTCGGAGTTGATGCCTTTGTACAGGTTCTTCTGGCTCTTGATGAGGCCGTCGCGCTGGTCCTGCGGCAGCCCGTGGAAGTAGTCCACGTACTCCGGCGAGGTCATCTCCAGGGTGAGCTTGGTGTACTCCAGCGGGAAGAACCTCCCGGACCGGGTGACCCAGTTCAGCTGGTAGCCGTAGGTGTCCATGTCCTGCAGGAGCTCGCAGTAGATTTCCGCGGCGCTCTGGCCGCTGCCCACGATGGTGATGCTCCGTTTGGCCTGCAGCTCACTCTTCCTCGACAGGTAATCGGCGTTGTGGAGGACAAGTCCCCCGCCGCCATTCGCGGCCGCGTCGACTATTCCGTCACAGGACGCCGGCACGTACGGCGAGGTGCCGGTGCCCAGCACCAGCCGCCGCGCCAGCAGCACCTCAGGCCCGTCCGGACCTTCCACCGAAAGGCGGTACACGCCGGCGTCGTACGTTACATCCAGCACAGCTGTGCTAAAACGGACGGAGCGCAGCTGGCCGGCCACCCACTGGCAGTACTGGTTGTACTCGGCGCGCAGCGGATAGAAGTTTTCCCGGATGTAGAACCGGTAGAGCCGGCCGGTCTGCTTGAGGAAATTCAGGAACGAGTACGGCGAGGTGGGGTCGGCCAGCGTCACCAGGTCCGCCATAAACGGCACCTGGAGATGGGCCGGCTCAAGCATCATCCCAGGGTGCCAGTCGAAGGATTCCCGTTGCTCCAGGAAGACGCCATCCAGGCCGTCCACCGGCTCGCTGAGGGCGGCGAGGCCCAGGTTGAAGGGCCCGACACCGATCCCGGCGAAGTCGAAAATGCGCGGCTCCGTGGATGTGCTCATGCGGACACCTCGCTGGGGCTGTTGGTGGTGCCTGCGCCGGCCAGCAGCTGCGCGCCGGTGCGGCGCAGCAGCTCGATAATCTCGCTGATGTCCTCGAGGGTGGCCTCGGCGTTGAGGAGCGTGAACTTCAGGTAGTGGCGGCCAGCCACCTTGGTGCCGGCCACCACGGCCTGCCCGGACGCGAAGATCGCTGCACGGATGGCCGGGTTGAGGGCGTCGGCCGAATCCTCCGAAAGCCTCCCGTCGGAGACAGGCGGCCGGTACCGGAAGACCAGCGTGCTGAGCTGCGGTTCGGCGGCGAGTTCAAATTCGTCGTCGGCCGCCAGCACTGATCCCACCCGGGCGGCGAGATCGATCGCTTCATCAAACAGGGCGCCGATGGCATCCGCGCCCATGATGCGCAGGGTCAGCCACAGCTTGAGGGCGTCAAAGCGCCGGGTGGTCTGGATGCTCTTGTCCACCTGGTTGGGGATCTCGGCCAAGGCGGCGCTTTCCGGGTTCAGGTAGTCCGCGTAGTACGTGACGTGCTGGAGCATGGCGCGGTCGCGGACCAGCAGGGCGCTGGAGCTGACGGGCTGGAAGAACGTTTTGTGGAAGTCCACGGTGACGGAGTCTGCCAGGCGGGTCCCGTCGAGCAGGCGGCGGTAGCGGCCGGAAACCATCAGCCCGCCGCCGTAAGCCGCATCTACGTGGAACCAGGCACCGTAGGCGCGGGCCAGGGCGGCGAGGTCCGCGAGCGGGTCCACCGCACCGAAGTCGGTGGTCCCGGCGGTGGCCACAACCGCCATCGGCACCAGCCCGGCGTCGTGGGTTTCCGCCATGGCCTCGGCGAGCGCGGCCGGGTCCATCTTGTGGTCCGCGGCGCAGGGGATGGAGATGACGGCGTCGAAGCCCATGCCCAGCATGGACGCGGACTTCTGGATGCTGAAGTGGCTGTCTGCCGACGTGAAAATCCGGAGCTTTTCCAGCAGAGCGGGCAGCCGGAGTCCGGCGTTGGCTGGCTCCTGCCGCAGCCCGGCAACGGCGTGGTTGCGCGCGATCAGCAGTGCCTGCAGGTTGGACTGGCTGCCTCCGGAGGTGAACACGCCGTCGGCTGCCGCCCCCCAGCTGCAGCCGTTCGGCGGTCCAGTCGATGAGCCGGCGCTCGATCATGGTGGCCCCGGCGCTCTGGTCCCAGGTGTCCATCGAGGAGTTCACCGCGGACAGGATGGCCTCCCCTACCAGCGCCGGGATCACCACCGGGCAGTTCAGGTGTGCCGCGTACTTCGCATCGTGGAAGTAGATGGCGTCCCGGAGGTACACGGTCTCCAGCTCTTCCAGCGCCGCGGCGGTGTCCGGGAGCGGCTGGTCCAGGTCTACGGCGCCGATGCGCGCCTTCATTTCGGCAGGCCCGACGCCGGTAAAGGGCCGGGTGGTGCGGTCGATTTTGGTGGCCACGGCGTTGACGCCCTGCAGCACCTGCGCCACGTACCGGGTGGAGTTCCTGGTGTTGAACAGATGGTTGGTGGCAGCGAGGGCCAGCTCCACGCGGGAGCCGAAATCCTGCCCGGGCAGGGTTTCGCTCACCCGATTTTCATCCACGTACATCTCTTCAACACGGGGCAGCAGCGGCACAGTGGTCATCCTTAGTTCGACGTTGGGGGTCGTTAGCAAGGTAAGCCTTACTTAGGTGAACCTTTTCGTCAAACTTTAGTGACTTATTTATCTTAAGCCGCGGGAATAAGGGCGTTCTTCAGGTCGCGGGCGCGTCATTGACTGGCCCCGATCGAGAATCGGGTGCAAAATACTCCGCGAAAACGGACACTCAAGGCCCTCCGGAGGGAGTTTCCGGGGGCTAAATGACCGTTCGCGCTGGTTCGAGGGGGCTTAAATGACCGTTCGAGCTAGTTGTCCGGCCAGTCGATGTGCTGTTCGTAGCCCTCGTGGGCACGGAGGTAGCCGGAGATGAAGGGGCAATGCGGGATGATCCGTTTGCCCGAGGCCACCACGTCGTCGAGCGCGAAGTGAGCCAGCACCTTGCCCAGCCCCTGGCCCTTGAAGTCCTCGGCGGTGTCGGTGTGGAGGAAATCCACATGTCCGGGCAGGTCCCGGAAGAAGGACTGGACGGCGACCTTTCCGCCCACCCGCAGCTCGTAGCGGTGATGCTCGTCATCCCTGGACAGCGAGACGTCAGGGCTAAACTTGTCCTCGGTGGAAATCATGTTCTCAGTCATGGTTCGACATTGGCACTACTTGGCCCCGCTGGCAATGGCCCGTCAGACTGGCTGCCATCGTGGGCGACGCGTTCGGCACCGACATCGCCGGGGACACGTTCGGGCATCCGGCCCAGCAGCAGGACGGCCAACACAAAGCATGCTGCGCCGCCTCCGAGCAGGCCCAGCGTCAGGCCGTTGAGGGCAGCGTCCGCCACCGGAATGAAGACGACGACGGCGGCCATCACCACCGCGGCGGCGGGCCGGCCGCGGGTGTGGACAGACGCCGTCGAACGTTCCTCAAGGTGGCCGAACGCGGCCAGCACCGGGAGCAGGAGGGCCACAACCCCCAGGAGGACCAGCGGACGGGCCCACCACCATTCGGCGGTGCCTGCCGCGGGCTTGGGGAAGTCGGTGAGGAGCAGGAGCCCGGACATGGCCGCGAGCAACGGCAGGTGCCAGAGGTACACGGTCATGGAGCGGCGGCCGGCAACCATGACCACCGCGCGGATCCAGCGCACCCCGGAAACCCAGCCGAGCCCCGGCCGGAAAAGCTGGAGCGCGGCAGCCTGGGACACACCCAGGAGCAGCAGGCAGAGGTTGGGCGGGTTGAGGTTGACCAGCATGTTCCCGGAGTAGAGACCCAGGCCAGTGACCAGCCCGAGCAGCAGGTTGACTGCCAGGATGAGCCCCACCAGGCCGGAGCGCGTGAGCCTGGCCAGGTGACCGTCGGCCATCAGGAAACCAAGCTGCTGCACGGCGCACCACAGGAAAACAAGATTTGCGTAGGCGAGCAGGGGCAGGGCTCCGCGGAAGCAGTCGATGGCCACCACGAGGGCCGCCAGGACCGCAACGGTCAGCCAGGGCGCGCGCTCGTGGAACCGGGCCAGGAGCGGGATGTTGAGCTGGGCTGCCAGGTAGGCGGCGAGGAACCACAGGGGCATGCCGGCCCCGGTGGCCATCAGCTGGACCACCTGGGGGTCCACGCCGAGCAGGAGCGCCGCCGAAAAGCCCAGGAACATCACCGCCAGGAGTGCCGCCGCCGGGCGGACCAGCCGCAGCAGCCGGGCCTGGGCAAACTCGACGCCCGTACCGCCGCGGGCTCTCAGCCGCTGCCAGGACTGGAGGCCGGTGGTGCCGCCGGTCACGAAAAACAGCGGCATCACCATGAAGATCCAGATGACGGGCTCGAACCACGGCTGATCGCCCAGCGTATTTTTGGAGGTCACGGTGCCGTCCCCCTGCAGGACGGGGCTGACCATCATGCAGTGGCCCACCACCACCAGGGCCAGGCAGACGAACCGGACAAGGTCGATCACGAGGTCGCGCTGGACCGCCTGTTCACTGTGCGGGGCTGGCCCCTTCACACCACTCACGTGCAGTCCCTACAAGCGCCGATGCTGTTGTTGACTCAATTGTCCGCCCGCGATGCGCTCCCGGCCAGAAAAGCGTGGTCCCGGCCAGAAACGGGCACAACGTCGCCTCAGCAGTGGTCGCCTCAGGAGCGTCAGTCAGCCGGCAACGGCCAGCAACCCAAGCACGACGGCGAGCAACGGCGTCGTGCCTTGCAGTACCGCGGCGCGGAGGTACTTTTTCCCGCTGAGTGCCAGCACCGCCGCTGCGAGCAGCATGGAGCCGCAGCAGCTGAAGATCAGCGTCCAGCCCACCACGTGCTGCGCCGAAGCGTCGGGGCCAAGCGCCACGCAGCCCACCCCGATGAACGCGCCAATGGCCAGGAACAGGTTGTAGAAGCCCTGGTTGTAGGCGAGGGGTTTGGTGGTCTCGGCGTCGGCCTGGGAGGCGAGTCCGAAGCGCTTCCACGTGGCCGGCGTGGTCCAGGTGAGGGATTCCATGGTGAAGATGTACACATGGAGCGCGGCGGCGAGGAAGGCAAAAAGCAGGGAGGCCAGGATCATGTGCTGATCCTAGCCTCCCCAAAACTCAAACGAGCGTCAGCGGGTGAGCATGCCCAACGCCGACGTGGCGAATTCCCTGGCCGAGGTGTTCCAGTGGCCGAGCAAGCCCTGGAGGTTCTCGCCGTCGGCCCGGTGCGCCGGCAGCTGTTCCTGGAGCGTGGACAGCACGCCGGTGCGGAGCTCGGTATTGAAGTTCACCTTGCCCACGTTCATGGCGGCAGCCTTGAACAGCTCCCCCGCCGGAATGCCGGACGCGCCGTGGAGCACGAGCGGGATGTGGGTCCGCACGGCAATGTCCTGCAGGACGTCCCAGCGCAGCTGCGGCTCGCCCTTGTACTTGCCGTGGACGTTGCCCACCGCAACAGCCAGGAGTTCGGCACCGGTCCGGGCCACAAAGTCCTCCACCTGCGCGGAGTCCGTCAGGCCGGCCACGGCCACACCGGCTTCGTCGGCGCCGAAGGCACGGTCCTCGTCGCCGGCGAGGCCGCCGAGTTCCGCTTCAAGCACGACGTCGGCACCCAGCACAGCGCGCGCCTCCCGGACCAGCGCAATGTTGTCCTCATACGGAAGGGACGAGCCGTCCGCGAGGACCGAATCCGCCCCCGCAGCGACGGCGTCGGCCATCACCCGCAGGTCCGTCGCGTGGTCCAGCTGGACGGCCACGGGAACGGAGGCGGAGTCTGCCAGCCCGCGGAGCGCGGCGATCAGGCGGAGGCCGTTGGACGTGCCGGCCGTTTTGGGGGCCACCAGCAGGATGACCCCGCGGCCCGCGTCTTCGGCCGCGCCCACAACGGCGAGCGCGGTGGTGAAGTCGTAGCAGGTGAAGGCTGGAACGGCGGAGCCCTGCTGGAGGGCAGCGGTGACGAGGTGGTCGAGTCGGGTGCGCATCAGACGCTCAGGCCTCCCACCAGGATCCAGGCCACGTAGGTCAGGATGAAGCCGGCCACGCCGAGGACGGTGGTGAGGACGGTCCAGGTTTTCAGGCCGTCCGAGACGGTGAGGCCGTAGTAGCGCACCACGGTCCAGAAGCCGGCGTCAGTCACGTGGGACAGGCCCAGCGAGCCGAAACCGATGGCGATCACGATGACGGCGATCTGGGCCGGCGAGTAGCCGCCTTCCATCACGGCGGAGGTCAGCAGGCCGGTGGTGGTGACGATGGCGACGGTTGCCGAACCCTGGGCTGCACGCAGTGCCAGCGAGATCACGAAGCCGAGCACAATGACCGGCAGGCCCAGGTGGTCCAGCGTCTGGGACAGCGCGGCACCGATGCCGGAGGTCCGCAGGACCTCACCGAACACACCGCCGGCCGCGACAACCATCAGGATGGACGCGATGGGAGGCAGGGCGCCTTCGAAGATCTCGCCGGTTTCCTTCAGGGACCAGTTGCGGCGGACCGCCAGCAGGAAGAAGGACAGGGCAACGGCCACCAGGAGGGCAAAGAACGGGTTGCCGATGAAGGCAGCCAGGCCGTACCAGGAGTTGTCCTTGGGGATGGTGAGCGTGCCCAGGGTGCCGATGAGGATCTGCACGATCGGCGCGGCGATGAGGAAGATGATCAGGGCCGGACGCGGCGGGGCGATGCCTACGGCGCCGGGGCCCTGGTGGCCGACCTTGACCAGGGAGTCGGAACCGAATTCGTCCACCTGGGCCTTGACGCCGGGGAGGAGCTCGTACTCCTTGCGGTTCATGATGCTGGCTACCCAGTAGGACAGGAAGCCGAGCGGGATGCAGATGAGCAGGGAGATCAGCGTGATGAGCCCGATGTCGGCGCCGAACACGCCGGCGCCTGCCACGATGCCCGGGTGCGGCGGCACGGCGACGTGGATGGAGAGCATAATGCCGGCCATCGGCAGGCCGAACTTGACCGGGTGCACGTTGGCGATCTTCGCAAAGGCGTAGACGATCGGGACGAGCACAATGATGCCCACCTCGAAGAACACGGGGATGGCCACCAGGAAGCCGACGGCGGTGAGCGCCACCGCGACGCGCTTGGCGCCAAGCTTCTCGGTGAAGTGCGCGGCCAGCGACTGGACGCCGCCGGAAACCTCGATCATCCGGCCCAGGACGGCGCCGAGCGCGATCAGCAGGGCTACCTTGCCCATGGTTCCGCCCACACCGTTGGCGACGACGGTGAAGACGTCCTTCAGCGGGATCTGCGCGGCCACGGCCACGGCGATGCTTACGGTCAGCAGGGCCACAAAGGCCTGGATCTTGAAGCGGATGATCATCACCAGCAGGACGGCGATGCCGATCGCCGCGATGGTGAGGAGCAGCGGAGTACCCAGCTCCACCGCGGGTTTGATGGCGGGGGCGTCGGCCGCCCGCACCATCAGCGAGTTGGTCAGGGGGTTCATTGCGGTGTCTCCTTCGACAAGCCAGTCTTCCAGAAGACGGGCTGGCGGGCGCTGTTTCTTGTGCTTTGTGAACGCTGGAAGATACGACGACGGCGGAGGGGGGACCGCCGTCGTCGTACGTTTTTTGGGGGTGCTTCAGCCGGGCTGCTTTAGCCGGGGTGCCTAGGCCGTGCGCTTGGTGGGCGCGACAACCTTGATGACTGCGGAATCGTCGGCGGCGGCGAGGCCCTGGGCCTGGCCCAGGAGGTACAGCTGCTCGGCGGCGGCGGCAACGGGGGCTGCCAGGCCGGCGGCGCGGGTGGCCTTGCCCACGATGCCCATGTCCTTGACGAAGATGTCCAGGCGGGACAGGACCTCGGCGCCTTCCTCGGTGTAGGCCTCGAGGATGCGCGGGCCGCGGTTGGAAAGCATAAAGGAACCTGCCGCGCCGGCTTCGAGGGCTGCGAGGGTCTTGGCCTGGTCCAGGCCGAGCGCGTCGGCGAGGGCCATGGCCTCGGCGGCGGCCGCGATGTGGATGCCGCAGAGGAGCTGGTTGACGGTCTTGAGGGCCTGGCCGTCGCCGGGCTTGTCGCCCACCACGGTGAGCGTGGAGGCCAGCAGTTCAAGGGCCGGGCGGGCCTTCTCCTGGGCCTCGGGGGAAGCGCCGACGACGATCAGCAGGTCGCCTTCGCCGGCGCGCTTGGGGCCGCCGGACAGCGGCGCGTCCACGAGCTCAACGCCGTATTCGGCGAGGCGTGCCACGGTGGCGGGGATGGCTTCGGTGCCCACGGTGCTGCCGAGGATGACGACGGCGCCCGGCTCCAGCACGGATGCCACACCGTTCTCGCCGAAGAGGACATCGTTGAGTTGCTCGCCGTTGCGGACCGCCAGGAGCAGGGCGTCGGCGCCCTTGGAGGCTTCCCGGGCGGAAGCGAAGGTGCGGATGCCTGCTTCTTCGGCGAGCTTCAGGCGCGGCTCGGCGATGTCGAAGCCGTGAACGGTGAGCTCGCTGGCCAGTCGGGTGGCCATGGGCAGGCCCATGGCGCCGAGGCCCAGGACGGTGATGGTGTAGTTGCTGGTCATGGTGTTCTTCCTTGAATACTGGCGGGACTGCTAGAAAGTGCTGCTGAGCTTGCGGGTGACGTCGGCGAGGGACAGGTCGTCGCCCACGTTGCCGGCGAACACGATGTACGGGATGCCCTTGGCGGGGCCGTCCACCGGCTCCCAGAGAGAGACGATGCCCGGCAGCATGGGACCGCGGACAATGGCGTGGCGGATTTCCAGGCCGTGGGCGGCGACGTCGGAGGACGTGATGCCGCCCTTGGCGATGACGAAGCGCGGCGGGAAGGCCTTGAGGGTCCGGTTCACCACGGCGACGACGGCGGCGGACACCGTGCGCGCGATCCGCAGGCTCGCTGCGGGGTCATCGGTCTTGATGAGCAGGCGGCTGGTGTGGACGATGACGTCTCCCCCGTGGAGTGCCTCCACGACTGTGTCAACGGTCTGGTCGAGGTGGGCGTCCCCGGCGTCGCTGAGGAGCTCCTCGACGTCGATCTCCACAATTCGAGCGGCGCTGTGCTGTTCGGTGAGGGCCTTGAGTTGGCGGGTGGTGACGCCCACGTGGGAGCCCACCACGATCAGGCCGCCGGCCTCGGACGGGGTGTTTCCGGCGTAGGCTTCAGCACCAGTGAGCTCGGTGCGGATTTCCTGGCCGATCCGGGCGCGGACAAACGGCGGTCCCACGCGGTAGAGGAGCTTCTTCCCGCGCCGTTCGGCTTCTTCCAGGCCCAGGGACAGGGCGCGGAGATCGTTCTCGGTGACGATGTCGGCGACGATCGGCGTGGAGTTCGTGGCAGGCTCGATGGCGTCGGCGATGGCCTTGGCGGTGATCTGCGGATCGGTGGAGGCGCGGATGATGTTCAGGTCCAGGACAATCACGGATTCCGCGGCGAAGCGGCCCTGTGACTTCTCTTCCACGTATTTGGTCATGTCCGAGTTGGCGAAGCCGAAGCTGGCGTCCTTGGCGAATTCGGTCTCGGCCACGGGGGTGAGCTTGCCGGCGTCATGCCCGGTGCCGCGCATGTAATGCACGCCACCGATGGTCACGCGGCCGGCGTCGGGGAATGCCGGCACCAGCACAACGCCGTCGGTGGCTTCTCCGCTGACGTCAGCCACGGTGGCGGCGATAACGTCGGGTTCCAGCGGGTAGTGGCCGCGGAGGGTGGAGTCGCTGCGGCTCACGAACCCCAGCCGCAGGGCATCTGCGGAGCCGGCGGCGGCCAGTGCGTTGCGGACCACTTCCTCGTTGCGGGCTGCGGCTTCGGCGGGGTCCAGGCTGCGGGTGTTGGTCAGCACGTACACGGCGGGCTTCGCCTGGCCAAAGGCCCAGATGAAGTCCTCCACTTCCCAGCGGGTGAGCACGGGCAGATCCGCAACGGACTGCGTTCCGGTGGGGTCGTCGTCGAGCACTACGAGCATCCGGGGGGTCTCCGCGCTGGACGCGGCGACGGCGTCGGCAACAAGGCGGGCGGGAATCCGGACTTCGGCCGGGAAGGCGGCCAGGATGTCTGCTTCAAGCGTCACAGTGCACTCCGTTGTGTGGAAATCTAAGTATTGAGGTAACTGTAAGATGTCTGACATCTAACATTTCAAATAGTGTGGCACAGGACATAGAAACTCGCAAGTAGACTTGTCAGACATATCTGGCGACGCCGCAAGGGGGACGTAATGGCACGGAAATCACTGGTGGGCGTTGTTGCCGACGAACTCCTGGACCGGATCATTGCCGGGGACTTTCCACCCGGATCCAGCGTGCCCGGCGAGCTGGAACTCAGCGCCAGGCACGAGGTGAGCCGGATGACAGTGCGCGAGGCCATGAAAACTCTGGAAGCGCAGCGGATCCTCAGCGTGGAACGCGGCCGCGGCACGTTCGTTAACCCGTTGAACCGCTGGGCTTCGCTGGAAGCTGTCCTGCGCGCCGCGTCCGAGGGACAGAACGAGGCCGCCGCCTCCGTGCAGCTCATTGAACTGCGCCGGATGCTTGAAACCGGGGCGTGCGAACTCGCGGCGGCACGGATCAGCGACGCCGACATCCAGGCGCTGTTCGGTCATGTCGCGGCGATGCGGGCCGCCCATGAGGTCAACGACATTGCCGCCTTCGTGGAGGCTGATCTGGCATTCCACGACCTGATCCTGCGCGCCTCGGAGAACGTTTTTGTGGCGGTCCTTTTCGCGCCGCTGCACCGCGTGCTGGAAAAGCGCCGGGCCGAAACGTCGGCCGTGCCAACCATCCAGGAGCACGCCATCGGACACCACCAGAACATCGCCGAGGCACTGGAATCGCGTAACCCGAGCAGGTCGCGCGAAGCCATGGACCTGCACATGCAACAGACCCTGGATGACCTCAAGAACCTGGTCCTCGAAGCGCCCTGACCAGAGTCCGCTCCGGAGTATTGGCTCTGGCCACGCTTCAGAAGTGCCACTAGTGTTCAAGAACGGCCCGCAACCGGGAATCGAAGGCGATCACGAGGAGCGAAGTTGTCCAACCACACGTACAGCATTACTGAAATTGTCGGCACCTCCGGAGAAGGCGTGGACGCGGCAGTCCGCAACGGGATCGCCGAGGCCGCCAAGACCCTGCGCAACCTGGACTGGTTCGAGGTCAAGGAAATCCGCGGTCACCTCGAAGACGGCAAAGTTGCCGACTGGCAGGTACGGATCAAGCTCGGTTTCCGCCACGAAGGCTGACCCTTCCAAGGTCTGAAAAGTGATGGCCGCGTCCTTTGGGCGCGGCCATCACTGTTCAGCCATCACTGTTGAGCCATTCGGCACGGCCCTGCCAGGCATTTCCTACAACGAAAGTAGGACTGCCAGTCCTAGGACGAACTGGGACACGGTCAAGGACTGACTATCGGCGCGAAAGTGCATAGGCTCGTACCGGAGCAGTTCCCGAAAGCGGTTTCCTGCCGGACATCCCGAGCCAGGAACCATCCTTCAGCACTACGAGGAGTACCCATGTCAGAAATCTCGCTGAACAACGGCGTCACTATCCCCCAGCTCGGCTTCGGCGTTTTCCAGGTTCCGCCGGAAGACACCCAGCGGGTCGTTGAGGATGCCCTGGCAGCCGGCTACCGCCACATCGACACCGCCGCCGGATACCGCAACGAAGCAGGTGTGGGCGCTGCCATCGCAGCCTCGGGCATTCCGCGCGAGGAAATCTTCGTGACCACCAAGCTCCGCAACGGCGATCAGGGCCGGGCCTGGGACGCATTCCAGGACACCCGCGAGGCGCTGGGTCTTGACTTCGTGGACCTCTACCTCATCCACTGGCCGGTCCCGTCACAGGGCCTCTACGTCCAGGCTTGGAAGGAACTGGAGGCCCTGTATGCCGCCAAGGCGATCCGTGCCATCGGCGTCTCGAACTTCCTCTCCGACCACCTGGACACCCTGCTCGAGTCCACGGACGTCGTACCCGCCGTGAACCAGATTGAACTGCACCCCAGCTACCAGCAGGCCAAACTAGCCGCCAAAAGCCGTGCCCTCGGGATTGCGGTGGAGGCCTACAGCCCGCTGGGCCAGGGTGGGGACCTCAACGGAAAAGCCGTCACCGCCGTTGCGCAGGCACACGACGCCACCACCGCGCAGGTGGTCCTGGCCTGGCACCTGGCCGCCGGCACCATCGTCATCCCCAAGTCGGTTAACCCGTCCCGCATCCGCGAAAACTTCGCGGCCGCTTCCCTAACCCTGACCGACGACGAGCTCGCCTCCATCACCGCCCTCGAGCGGGGCGCGCGCATCGGTTCCGATCCCGCCGTCGCCGCTTTCACACAGCTGTAGCCAACGCTGACCGAGCCTGCCGGCACCGATTCCGGCGGGCTCGGTCGCCGCGCTCCGCCACGTCCAACCACCAGCGAAGGATCCCTCCGTATGCAGTACACGCACCTGGGCCGTTCGGGCCTGAAAGTTTCCCGGCTTTGCCTGGGCACCATGAACTTCGGCCCGCACACCGACGAGGCTGACGCGCACAACATCATGGATTCCGCACTGGACGCCGGCATCAACTTCTTCGACACAGCCAACGTCTATGGCGGCAGCGGGCACCGGGGCTGGACCGAGGAAATCATTGGCCGCTGGTTCGCGAAGGGCGGCGAGCGCCGCGAACGGACCGTCCTGGCCACAAAGCTGTACGGCACCATGACTGACCGCCCCAACGAGTCCAAGCTGTCCGCGCTGAACATCCGGCGCGCCCTGGACGCCAGCCTGAAGCGCCTCCAGACGGACTACATCGACGTGTACCAGTTCCATCACATTGACAGGGACACGCCCTGGGACGAGATCTGGCAGGCCATCGAAGTGGCCGTCCAGCAGGGCAAGATCCTCTACTCGGGCAGCAGCAACTTCGCGGGCTGGCACATCGCCCAGGCACAGGAAGCCGCCCGCCGCCGGAACTACACCGGGCTGGTCAGCGAGCAGTCCATCTACAACCTGTTCCGCCGCGAGGTGGAGCTGGAGGTGATTCCCGCGGCACAGCAGTACGGCCTGGGCCTGATCCCGTGGTCCCCGCTGCAGGGCGGGCTGCTGGGCGGAGTCCTGAAGAAGGAACGCGCGGGCGTCCGGCGCACCGAAGGGCGCGCTGCCGAAACGCTCAAGCAGCACCGGGACCAGATCCAGCAGTTCGAGAATCTCGCGGACGGGCTGGGGCACGAACCCGGCGACATTGCGCTCGCGTGGCTGCTTCACCAGCCTGCTGTCACCGCACCGATAGTGGGGCCGCGCACGCAGGAACAGCTCGACGCCGGCATCCGGGCGTTGGACGTGACGCTCGACGCCGACGCGCTCAAGCGGCTCGACGACATCTTCCCGGGCCACCGTCCGGCACCGGAGGACTACGCATGGTGACTCTGTTTGATCCGGCCGCGTTGGATCCCGCGGCCGACACCGTGGCACCACGGAGCATCCTCTTCCTGGGCGGCACCGGGGTGATCAGCGCCGCAGCGGCGGAACGCGCCGTCGTACTGGGACACCGGGTGACCATCCTCAACCGCGGCCAATCCGGCAAGCCGGCACCGGACCGCGCAGAGGTCCTGCACGCGGACATCCGCGACCAGGCCGCTGTGCGGGAGGTGCTGCAGGGCAGGGAGTTCGACGCCGTAGCGGACTTTATTGCCTTCACTCCGGACCAGGCGCGGTCCAGTATGGAACTGTTCCGCGGCCGGACCGGCCAGTACGTGTTCATCAGCACGGCGTCGGCCTACCAGAAGCCGCCCACCCGGCTGCCGATCCTGGAATCCACTCCACTGAAGAACCCGTTCTGGCAGTATTCACGGGACAAGATCGCGTGCGAGGACCTGTTGTTCGAGGCGTACCGGTCGGACGATTTCCCGGTGACCGTGGTGCGCCCCTCCCATACCTACGACCGCACGCGAGTGGGCCTGGTGGGCGGCTGGACAGATATTCACCGGATGCGCACCGGCCAGCCCGTCATGGTGCATGGTGATGGCACGTCGCTCTGGACGGTGACCCACGCCAGGGACTTCGCGAAGGCCTTCGTGGGGCTGCTTGGCCGGCCGCAGGCGGTGGGCGAGAGCTACACCATCACCTCCGACGAATACCTGCCCTGGAACCAGATCTACGGCCTGTTTGCCCGGGCGGCGGGGGTTCCCGATCCCGAGTTGGTCCATGTGCCCTCGGAAACCATCGCCGCACACGGTGCCGGGCACAGCCCCATCTAGGGCCAAGCCTCCTGGGCGACCGCGCCCACTCGGTGGTGTTCGACAATGCCAAGATCAAAGCCCTGGTGCCTGGCTTTGCCGCCACCATCCCTTTCGCTGACGGGACCCGGGAGATCGTTCAGTGGCATGACGGGCACCCCGAGCTGCAGGTGGTGGACCAATCGTTCATGGATCTGAGTGATCGGCTGATTAGGTGGGCGCCAAGGGCCGCGGACTGACCGCGCCGCCTGGGCTATGCCATTTACAACGTTCTAAATACTCGGGATTCCCACCAGGCGCAAGGGGTTGATTTGTGGCGCACACCCCCACTAGGTTACTGGGGAAGCGTTTTCCCAATCCAAAATTGAAAGGATTCACTGATGAATCCGAGCAGGATATCCGTGCGCCGTTTTTCGGTGGCCGCAGCTGCGGGCCTTGCCCTGACCGTGGGGTGCCTCACCACCCCGGCAGCCGCCGTCGGGCCTTCCACGATGCCCGCTCCGGCGGGCGTGCAGCTCGACTATCTGGACCGCGGGCTGGTTGCCGCCGGCACATCCGAGGGCGTCTTCCTGAGCTGGCGCCTCTTGGGCCACGAGGCAACGGGCTCGTCCGCCACAGGCCTCACCGGCACCGACTTCAATGTGTACCGCGACGGCCAGAAGCTCGCATCCGTCACGGACAGCACGAACTACCTTGACGCCGGCGGAACTGCGTCGTCGGCATATGACGTGCGTGCCGTCGTCGGCGGCGTTGAACTGGACCGGAGCGCCACTGCCACCTCGTGGGGCGGCAACTTCAGGGACATCCCGCTGAAGAAGCCGGCCGACGGCGTGACACCCGCCGGCCAGGCGTACACCTACTCGGCGAACGATGCTTCGGTGGGAGACGTCGACGGCGATGGCCAGTACGAGTTCGTGGTCAAGTGGGATCCGAACAACTCCAAGGACGTCTCCCAGGTCGGCTACACGGGCAACACCTACGTGGACACCTACAAGGCCGACGGCACGCTGCTCCACCGGATCGACCTGGGCGTCAACATCCGGTCCGGCGCCCACTACACGCAGATGCTGGTGAACGATTTCGACGGCGACGGACGTTCGGAAATGATGTTCAAGACAGCCCCGGGCACCAAGTCCATCTCTTACAATCCGGACGGCTCCGTGGCCGCCGAGTCCTTCATCTCGCTGCTGCAGAAGGACCTCGACGCCGGCTATTCCAACTCCGACGATTACCGGATGAGCGCCGCCGACTACTACCAGCACATGGTGGACACGTTCCGGGGCTGGAGCGACCACCCCGAGGTCAAGGCCGGCACCTGGCCCGCCACCTTGGAAGAAGCCTTCGGCATCGCTCCGCAGTACCAGTACCCGCTGTCCCGGACTGACGCAGAAGCGGTGACGGACTACTTCATGGATGTCTACGCGCCGGCCCGGAGCGCCCGGAACGCCCTGCGGGCCTTTGAGGGTTTCATCGTTTCCGGCCCGGAATACCTCACCGTCTTTGAGGGCGCCACGGGCAAGGAACTGAAGACGGTCGCGTATGAGCCCGGCAGGCACGACGACGGCCTGATGTGGGGCGACTACGCCATGGCCCGGATCGAACCCGGCAACCGCGTGGACAGGTTCCTGGCCGGCGTCGCCTATTTGGACGGCAAGAAGCCCGCCGCCGTATTTGCCCGCGGCTATTACACGCGCAGCACACTTGCCGCCTACACCTGGGACGGCGCCAACCTCTCCCCGGCCTGGAACGTCGACTCGGGCTGGACGCCCATGACCAACCCCTTCAACGACAGCCCGCCCGGCCGGGACGGGACGGACCACGAGTTCGGCACGCTCACCACGCAGGGCTTCCATTCCCTCAGCGCCTCCGACGTGGACGGTGATGGCAAGCAGGAAATTGTGTACGGCTCGGCCACCATCGACGACGGTTCGCTGCTGTACAGCTCGTCCGACACCATGCCGGCCGGCAGCGCGACCCCGGGAGAGGAGGCCCGGCTGGGCCACGGCGATGCCATGCACGTCACGGACATTGATCCGGCCCGCCCCGGCAAGGAGATCTTCACGGTGCACGAAGGCGGCACCTACGCCCCGTACGGCTACGCCATGCGCGACGCCGCCACCGGCGAGGTACTGTTCGGCGCCTATTCGGGGAAGGACACCGGCCGCGGCATGATCGGCGACGTGGATCCTGCAGTGCCCGGCATCGAAAACTGGGCCATTGGCATGCAGTCGGCCGACGGAGACAAACTCTCCGCGACCTCGCCGGGCACCAACATGAGCATCAAATGGGCTGCCGACATGACAACCCAGATCATCAACGGCTCCGGCGACCAGACCCCCTCCATTGACGACTGGAAGCGCGGCCGGCTGCTCACCGCCACGGACACCCGGACCAACAACGGCACCAAAGGCACACCGAGCCTGGTGGCCGACGTCGTGGGTGACTGGCGTGAGGAGATGCTGGTCCGGACGGCAGACAGCTCAGCGCTCCGGATGTACCTGAGCACCGAAGTCACCAACCACAAGCTCTACACGCTCATGCACGATCCGCAGTACCGCGCTGAAGTTGCCCGGCAGAACACCACCTACAACCAGCCCTCGTACACGGACTTCTATCTGGCCTCGGACATGCACTTCGGTGATGTGCCACTGCAGGCAGCCTGGCTCCCTGGCAGCGTGAAGGCCCTCCAGCAAACTTTGGAGGACCTGGTTGAGTCCGGCGACGTGGCGGGCCCGGTCGCGAAGCAGCTGGCAGCGGGTGTGCAGGAGGCGGCAAAGGCAGTGGACGACGGCGATGCCTCCCAAGCGGCACAGGCCATCCAGCGCTTTGTGAAGTTCCTGGACCAGCAAAAGAGGCCAGATCAGGTGTCCGACGTGGCACGAACAGTACTCGACTACCAGGCAGCAAATATTCTCCGGGCGTTCGAAGGCTAGGAAGGCGAAAGCACGGCAGACTGTTGAAATGACTCTCTCACCGCTCATCATGCTCAATGACGGCTACAGCATTCCGCAGCTGGGGCTCGGCACCTGGCCGCTGGACGACGAACAGGTGGCTGCCGCCGTCGTACAGGCCCTGGAAGCCGGGTACCGGCACATCGATACGGCAGTGAAATACGGCAATGAGGAAGGCGTTGGGAACGGCATCCGCGCAGGCGGGGTGGACCGGAGCGAAATCTTCGTCACCACCAAGCTGGACGGCCAGTTCCAAGGCGAGGACCGCGCAGTGGCGGGGTTGGAGGGGTCGCTGACCCGCATGGGGCTGGACTACGTGGACCTGCTGCTGATCCACTGGCCGCTCCCTGCGCGTGATGATTTCGTCTCGACGTGGAAGACGTTTGAGCGGCTGCAGGCGGAGGGCAAAGTCCGGTCCATCGGCGTCTCCAACTTCAAGCCTGCACACCTGGAACGGCTGCTGGCCGAAACCGATGTTGTGCCTGCGGTGAACCAGATCCAGCTGAGCCCGGCGATCACCCGCGAGGCGGAACGGGAGTTCAATGCCGCGCATGGAATTGTCACGGAATCGTACAGCCCGCTGGGCGGGTCCGGGGCAAGCCTGCTGACCGCTCCCCTCCTTTCGCAGCTTGGTGAAAAATACGACAAGACCCCGGCTCAACTGGTGCTGCGCTGGCATATTGAGAAGGGACTTGTAGTCATTCCAAAATCGGGAAATCCCGAGCGGATGCAGGAAAACCTGGACATCTTCGATTTCTCCCTGGATCGGCAGGATCTCGCGGAACTTGCCATCCTGGACGAGGGGCCCGGCACCGGCAACAATTCGGACGCAACAGGGCACTGAGAAGGCCCTGTACAAGCTTTCCGCGGGGATTCAGAGTGGCGAAAAGATAGTAAGCATGATTAGTATTGGGGCAGAGGGATGAAGCGTGCCCGGGATCCGGGCACCTCCCTGATGTAGGAAAGAAGGAACGACAAAATGGGTTTCTTTGCATTTTTGATTCTTGGCCTTATTGCCGGCGCGATCGCTAAGGCGATCCTTCCGGGCAAGCAGGGTGGCGGCTGGATCATCACCCTCATCCTGGGCGTCGTCGGTGCGTTCCTCGGCGGCTGGCTCGGCGGAATGATTTTCGGTACCGGCCTGCAGGAGTTCTTCTCGCTGCAGACTTGGCTGCTCGCTATCGCCGGCTCGATCATCGTGCTGCTGGTTTACGGCATGATCACGAAGCGCAGCGTACGCAGCTAGCTTTGTCACCGGCATTGATACCGGCCCTGGGACAATCTCCCGGGGCCGGTTTTTCTTTCCACGGCCAAGCGGCTCGGGAAGTTGCACCTTCTCAACGGACAGGAGTTCACTATGAAATCTAAGCTTCTTTTGGGTATTGGCATCGCGGCAGGCTACGTCCTGGGATCGCGTTCCGGCCGGGCAGCGTACGACAAGCTCAAGGCCAGGGCGGCGAGCATCTGGGACAGCAAGCCGGTCCAGGACAAGGTCAGCGCCGCCGCGGAGGTCATCAAGGAGAAGGCCCCCGAGGTAGCAGACCAGTTGGGTGAGGCCGCGCGCCGGGCGGGCACAGTCATCGGCTCGGCCGTTCACCACGACGCCGCGTCCGGCACCAGCAAGTCCAAAACGTCCGACGCCGGCGCCTCGGTGGGTGCCTACAGCACCGCTGCGGCTGGCAGCGCTGCGGCCGGCAGTACTGCGGTGGGCGATCACGTTCCCGGCCACAGCACGCACCCGGACACGGTGAACCTGGGGACATCGGACGTTGAGTCAGACCCCGCGTTCAATGACAACCAGGGCCAGGACTGGTCCGGTGAAGGAGGCGCCACTGCTGCCGGCGCAGCCACGAACGTTGACCCCCGACGGGAATGATCCGGGATCGTTGCCGGGACGTTACGCGGGATTCGCCGTATGACACGGAAGCCACGTTGAAATTGTGCTAAAAATGGTCTTTGCTGGCCGCCGCGCTCCTTGGGGGACGCGGCGGCCAGCCACGTCTCGGGTCACGGCCAGATGCCGTCTCAGGTGACCAGCTCGGCAGCACCGAATGACACGCTGAACTGAACGCACCACAGGTCAACTGACGGGTACTTCGACAGGTCAACGTCGGCGGGAATCCGGTAAACCTGATTGCCCTGATTTCCTTTGATCATGCCGAGGTCGTAATAATCTGCGGAGCCGGCGGTGAACCAGCCGGCCGTCCCTTCCACCACGTGAGCGGCACTTAACCAGACGTGCACATCCGGACCATTGGACGTATCCAGGTTTTCGAGCGTGAGCAGCCTGGCGCCGTCAGGCTGCTGTACGATCCGGACAGTTCCAGTGGTGGCGTGTTCATGGCTGATCAGCGTGCCCACAGCAAGCTGCACCGGGCCGGCAGGCATGGGTGCGGGAGTCGGCGCCAGGGGTGTAGGCGGAGTCGGTTGTGCTTGCGCTGGACTGCTGGCCACGATGGGCAGCTGTTCATCCACTCTCACGTCCACAAAGAGAAGCCAGGGCAGAGTCATACGGTCGTAGCAACGCTCTGATTGATGGAGCGTTTTCATGGCCAGATCATTTCCTCCGAATACCCGCACCGAGTTCGTTGACATGGTGTGTGGCGGGATGTCGATTGTCGCTGCCGCGCGGCGTGTCGGAGTCACGCATGGGGCTGGGAGGAACTGGTGGGCCCAGTCTGGCCACATGATGACTGTGAACATGGGCGCTGTTGGGGGTCTTTCGGATCCGGCACCGACGGCGGACGGTCCGGGTGGCCGGGCGTTGAACTTGGCTGATCGGGGGATGATCCAGATGGGTCGGCGGAAGGGACTCAGCTATGCCGACATTGGTGAGGCGATTGGTCGGGACAAGTCGGTGGTCTGGCGGGAGGTGAACCGGAACGCCAGCGCGGACGGGGTGTATTACGCCTCGGTCGCCCATACGAGGGCGCATCAGGCCAGGCGCCGGCCCAAGGCGTTGAAGCTGGTCGAGGACGAGGATCTGTGCCGGCTGATCGGCGTGTGGATGGATGACGGGTGGAGTCCGAAACTGATCTCGGCGATGTTGGCGTTTTACTTCGCCGGTGATCACACTATGCAGGTGAGCCACGAGACGATCTACCAGGCGCTGTATGTTCAATCCCGCGGAAGTCTGCGGGCAGATCTGGCCGAGAAGCTCAGCCTGAAGCGGAAGCAGCGCGTTCCCCACGCCGCGGACCGGCACAAGAACAGCCCTTACAAGGAGGCGTTCAAGATCAGTGCGCGCCCGGCCGAGGTCCAGGACCGGGCGGTGCCGGGGCATTGGGAAGGTGACCTCATCATCGGCTGCGACGGGACCGCGATCGGAACACTCGTGGAACGCTCGACCAGGTTCACGATCCTCCTCCACCTCGCCGGGGACCACACCGCTGAGACTGTCGCCGCCGCGATGATCCGGGAGATGGGCCAGCTCCCGGATCACCTGCGACGGTCGATCACCTGGGACCGCGGCACGGAACTGGCCGAATACGCCCAAATCCAGACCGCACTCGAGACCACGCTCTACTTCTGCGACCCGCACTCACCCTGGCAGCGCGGGACCAACGAGAACACCAACCGGCTCCTGCGGTTCTGGTTCGAGAAAGGCTCTGACCTCTCCGTTCACACCCCGGAGGACCTCCGCCGGGTCGCCGCGAAACTCAACCGCCGGCCCCGGCCCACCCTTAACCTCGAGACCCCAGCCAACCGGCTGAACCAGCTGCTACACGCGGCATAAACCCCCGCGTTGCTCCGACTACTTGACTTTGCCCAGGGCTTGAACAGCACAAGTCCAATCACCAGACCCACCGCTGCAACGGCCGCCGCAGCGATCATCCAGGTCCGGCGTCGGTTTGGACTCTGCTTTCGGCTCATGGACTTTCCGCTCATGGAATCATCGTCCGCGTATCCGGCGACTGGCGCAACGGATCAGCCGTAGCCGGAATTTGTTGTTTTTTTGGAGCTCAACGGCAGGACTGGCTTAAATGTCGTACCCCCTTGGCAGAGTATCCCTATGGAAGCTCTTGGGGGTCAGCTTGCGGACGACGGCGGCACTGCTGCCGTTCTGACGCTTGCAGGTTCGCCTATTGGGGGCGCTTCCATCCCTGAGATATGCGACGGCGGCCAAAATGTCACACCCCCACGGCAGAGTAATCCTATGGAAGCTCTGGGGGATCAGCTGGCTCGGAACGGCGGCGGTAACACCGACGTTCCGACTGCCGCGACTGTTCTGTCGGACGACGCTGTTCTCTCGAACGACGCCGGGCTGGCTTCGGTGATCGCCTCGGTGAACGCTGCCGCCGCTGCTGCACCCGGGACGCTCGCGATGGCCAGCTACGTCGAAGCCGCCGACTTCGCCGGACTGGTTGAGGGGCTCTCCCGGACCGTGGACTACCTCCAGATCCTCGCCGCGGGCGCCGTGGACCGCACCCGCACGCAGGCCATCACCGCCGCCGCAACCACAAGCCGCACCCGGGACTGGGTCACCGGCTGGGACAACGGCGTTGAAACCCTGAACGAAACCGACGCCGAGTGGCCCGCCGGGACCACCGCCGGAACCCCCGAGACCGCCACCGGCAGCACCCGGACTGTGCCACGGTCCCCGGCCGATGACGGCTGCAAAAACACCGCCGAATTCCTGCGCCTCCGGCTCCGGATCGGGCGCAGTGAAGCCCAGCGACGCATCCATCTCGCCCACACCATCCTGCCCGCCACCACCCTCACCGGAGACCCCGTACCTCCAATGAGGGAACACCTCGCCGCAGCCCTCACCCCGACCGCCGGCGCCACCAGCAGCCCGGCAGAGACAAGCGCCGACGACGACGCCGCTGTAACCCCGTTTCAGGCCGTGCCAGGATCCGGGCCCGTGGTCTCCTCCCGCGCCGGGACCATCATCAGCGCCACCCTCGACCGCCTCAAACACCACACCACCCCGGAAAACCTGGACCGGATCGAACACGACCTCACCCACACCGCCGCCACCGCTGACCCCGACTTCCTTGCCCGAGTCGCCCGGCGCTGGGCCGATACCCTCGACGCCGATGGCACCGAACCCACGGAAGAAGCACTCCGCCACACCCAAGGTGCCTTCATCCGCAAACCCCGCCACGGCCTCCACCACCTCGAAATCTTCGCCACCACCGACCAATACGAACACCTCGCTACGGTCATGAACGCCGCCACCAACCCCCGCACCACCACAGGCGACACCACAGGCTCGGAAACCGGCACGGGGACCGGCGCAGCCAGCGGTACAGAAGCCGGGTCCGGGACCGGCACTCCCGACACCGGGCAGGGTAATGACGTCTGGCAGGACACAGACATCGATCTGGACCGGCGCACCCGCTCCCAGAAACAACTCGACGGCATCATCGGCGCCCTCAAAGCCGCCCTGAGCACCAACGAACTGCCCACCACCGGCGGGAACCGCCCCCAAATCCTTGCCACCATCAACTACCAAGACCTCCTCCCCCACCCGGCCACAGCCACCAGCACTGGCGACGGATTGGCTGCAGGAACAGGCACAGACAACAACAGCGGTAATAGGATTAGCACGGGCGGCGCCGGTACTGGTACTGGTATTGGCACGGGCAGCTTCACGTTCACCGGGCCCGTCGCCGCCACCACCCTGCGGAAACTCGCCTGCGACGCCGACATCATCCCCGTCCTCCTCGGCACCAGCGGCGAAATCCTGGAACTCGGCCGCAAAACGCGGCTCTTCACGCCTGCCCAACGCCTCGCCCTCACCGCCCGAGACCAAGGCTGCGCTTTCCCCAACTGCACCATCCCGGCCCCCTGGTGCGAAGCCCACCACATCACCTACTGGTCACACGACGGCTCCACCAACGTCAGCAACGGAGCCCTCCTTTGCTCCCATCACCACCACCTGATCCACAAAGAACAATGGACCATCCACACCCGCAACGGCGTCCCCTGGTTCACACCCCCACGCCACACCGACCCCACCCAAAAACCCCAACAAAACCACTACTTCAAACCACCACCCCCACCGCCTAAACGCGAATAGACGCCGCAGCAACGCGAATAGACACTGCCACAGCGTGAGAAGGCAGCCACAACGCGAATGGGCAGCCGCCATCGCACGAAGAAGTACCCGCCGGCGCACCCGTCAGTAAGGCCGGGCGTGTCCGACTACAACAGTGCCGTCCAGTTTTTCCGAGCGGACAGTCCTCACCGCGAAGCCCGCATGCGCCAGGATCGACGACGTTCTTCCGGCCTGCCGCTGGCTGGTTTCGATGACGAGATGCCCGCCCGGCCGCAGCCATTCGCTGGCCTCCGCAGCGACGCGGCGGTGGAACTCGAGTCCGTCAGTGCCGCCGTCGAGCGACCACAACGGTTCGTGCTCGCGTGCCTCGTGCGGCATGGAATCGATGGCACCGGTGGGGACATAGGGGGCGTTGACAGCCATTACACTGATCCGCCCTCTGACGGCGGGCGGCAGCGCCTCAAACAGGTCGCCCTGGTGGACGTCACCACCCACACGGCCAATGTTCCGGCGGGCGCAGGCCACCGCAGCCGGGTCAATGTCCGCCGCATGGAGCTCCAGCCCCGGAATCCGGAAGGCGATGGCAGCCCCCACCGCACCGGACCCGCAACACAGGTCCACAACAACGGGCTGCTCCGCACCATCCAGGTGCTCCCGCTCCGGGTCCGCCGAGAGCAGGGCTACGGCCTCATTCACCAAGAGCCCCGTGCGGCGGCGCGGAACAAAAACCCCGGCATCGAGCTCAATCCGGAGTCCGCAGAACTCGGCCCAGCCCAGGATGTGCTCCAGCGGGTACCCGGCAACGCGCTGCTCCACCGCCGCGGCGATTTCGGCCGGGCCGGACACCGCGGCGAGGAGAAGCCGGGCTTCTTCCTCCGCAAAGACGCACCCGGCCGAGCGCAGCCGCTCAGCGATCCCCAAAGGGGACACAACATGAAATTCAGTGGCTGACATGCGTACACCTTCCGCAAACTGATGGGCGCCGAGCACCGTCGCCCGCCTCTGAATGTACGCGAAGATAGCCGCTGCCAGCCCAACCCAAAAGACTGGATTTATTCTGTGCAAGCGCTTACAGTGTGCCGTGGTTCACCTGGCGATCATCCCTGATCGCCAGCGCGAACCCCATTCCCTGACCGCCAACTGACGCCGCCCCCACTCGCATCTCCACAGCAGCCTGAACAGCATCGCCGCTACCAGGAAGGTCTCCTGACGTGAAAACACGCACCCGCAGAAGCTCAATCCAACGCCTCAACTATCCGTTAACGCCGTGGCTGGGACTGCTCGCCGCAGCCGTAGTCGCTTCCACTTCCGTCCTCCCGGCGCACGCCGCGCCGGGACCGAAGGACCCGGGGTCGCCGTCGGCCCTTCACTCCCTCCGAGCCCCGGTGACGGACGAGAATTTCTACTTTGTGATGGCCGACCGATTCAGCAACGGGGACACAACCAATGACGACGGCGGCCTCGGCGCCGACCCCATGGCGTCCGGCTTCGACCCCACCAAAAAGGGTTTCTACAACGGCGGCGACCTGGCCGGGCTGCTGGACAAAATCGACTACATCCAAGGCCTGGGCACCACGTCCATCTGGCTCACCCCCAGCTTCAAGAACAAGGCGGTGCAGCCCGAGGACAAGTCGGCCGGCTATCACGGCTACTGGATCACCGACTTCACCCAGATCGACCCCCATCTGGGAACCAACGACGAGTTGAAGGCCCTCATCGACGAAGCACGTCAACAACGAGTTCTGGCAGGAATTCGGCCCGGAGATGCTCAGCTACGCCAAGGCACCGGGCAAGGACGAGTTCTTTATGTTCGGCGAGGTCTTCGACCCGACCAAGTCCTTCACCTCTCAGTTCACCACCCGGAACCAGATGCAGGCAGTGCTGGACTTCCCGTTCCAGGACGCGGCCCGGAACTTCGCGTCCAAGAGCCAGGACACCCGCTCGCTGGAGACCTTCTTCGCCGGCGACGACTGGTACACCGACGGCGATTCCAACGTCTACCAACTGCCCACCTTCCTGGGCAACCACGACATGGGCCGCATCGGCAGCTTCATCGCCGCCGACAACCCGGGCTCAGCCGACACGGAACAGGTGGCCCGCGACCAGCTGGCCCACGAGCTCATGTATTTTTCCCGCGGCAACCCGGTGATCTACTACGGCGACGAGCAAGGCTTCACCGGCCCGGGCGGGGACCAGGATGCCCGGCAGACGCTCTTCGCCAGCCAGGTGCCGGAGTACCTCGACGACGACCTGCTGGGCACTGACGCCACGCACGCCACCGACAACTTCAACGCCGGCCACCCGCTGTACTCCAAGATCAGAGAACTCGCGGCCTTGACCAAGGACCACCCGGCCCTGCGCGACGGCGCCCACCAGCACCGCTACGCCTCCGAGGGGCCAGGGATCTACGCCTTCTCCCGCACCGACGCGGAGGACCAGCGTGAGTATGTCGTAGCCCTGAGCAACAGCGAACAGCCGCAGACCGCCGACGTGCCCTCCTACATCGGCAAGCGCAGCTACACACGTATTTATGGGAGCACAGGTGCGGGCGCGGACAGTGTGGAGACCTCAGCGGACGGAAAGCTGACAGTCACCGTCCCGCCGCTGTCGGCCGTGGTCTACCAGTCATCGGGCCGCATTCCGCACTCCAAGGCGGCGCCCGCCGTCGCACTCCAGGAACCTGCCGCGTCACCGGCGGACAACGGCCGGATCAACGTGACGGCCGACGTCGGCGGTGCTTCGTTCTACGAGGTCACCTTTGAGGCCAGGACGGCGGGCGGCTGGGCACCGATCGGCACCGACGACACCGCGCCGTACCAGGTGTTCCACGATGTTGCTGCCCTGGAAGCAGGCGCCGCTCTCGAATACCGCGCCACGGTGCTGGACAATGGGGGCCACCGGGCCACCAGCCAGCTCCGGGCAGCCGCAGTGCCGGCGCCGGTCGTGACGATCCAGAAGCCTGTGGAAGGAAGCAGTGTGGAGGGGGCCGTGGAGCTCAGCGCTACGGCCGATCCGGAAAAATCCAGCCACGTGGTGTCCTTCGAGCGCAGCGTGGCCGGCGGCGAGTGGACGGCCGTAGGCTCCGATGACTCCTCACCGGTGTACTCGGTCACCGATGACCTGGCGGCACTTGAGCTCGCGGACGGCACCCAGGTGCGCTACCGCGCGGCCATGAGCGGCCCCGGCTTCGGCGTGGTCAGCGAGTTGCGGACGGTAACGGTGGGCGAGGCTCCACAGCCGGATTCGGTGACCGTGGCGGGGTCGCTGAACCCCGAGCTGGGTTGCCCTGCGGATTGGGACCCGGCCTGCCCAGCCGCGTCCATGACCCTGGACCCGGCGGACAACATCTGGCGGCTCACGGCAGACCTGCCCGCCGGGACGTACGAGTTCAAGGCCGCGCTCAACGGCAGCTGGGACCTGAACTATGGCGCCGGCGGAGTCCTTGACGGCAGCAACATCGTGTTGGACCATCCCGGCGGGGCCGTCACCTTCCGCTACGACAACAGCACACACGTCCTCAGCACCGGGTACGCCTCCCACCAGCCGGGCGCTGTCGCCATCGCGGGGAGCCTGGACAACGAACTCGGGTGCGGCGCCGACTGGGATCCAGCGTGCGGCCAGGCCCAGCTGACGCTGGATCCGGCAACGCTGGTGTGGACGCTGTCCGTGCCGGACCTGCCGGCCGGGACGTATGAGTTCAAGGCGGCGCTGAACCGCAGTTGGGACGTGAATTACGGGGCTGACGGGGTGCCCAACGGGGCCAACATCTCCTACACGCACGACGGCGGCGCGGTCACCTTCCGGTACGACCACGCCACCCACCTGCTCACGGCGGGCTAGCCGCGGCCGGCTAGGGCTTGTCGCGGGCCTGGGTGCGTACCGTTTGCCCCAGGCCCGTGACGAACCGCCGGATGGCGAGCTCGGCAGTGGGCGGCTCGCCGAAGAACTGCCGCTGAAGAGTGGTGTCCGCGATGTACCGGCCGCTCTGGAACCACGCGATCATGGCAGCCAGGTCCTTGGCCATGGGATTGACCGGCGCCAGCACGGTCCCCGCAGCCCGGACAACCCCGGCGGGGACGGACCGGACACGAAGGGGCCGGCCGGTGAGCCGGCCCGCGATGTCCGCGACGTCCTGCATGGCCACCGGCCGGTCCCAGCCGATGTCGATGCGCCGGCCCTCCAGATCCGGCAGGTCAACCGCCTCCGCAAGATAGCCGGCGAGGTCGGAGGTGAGCACGAACGTCAGCGGGATCCGCGGCGATCCGATCCAGCTGAGCCGCCCTTTGCTGAACGGGTCGCCGCCGAACCGGGTGACCTGGTCCAGGAACGCGCCGGGACGGAGCGCCACGAACGGTACGCCCAGTTCCTCCAGCTTGTCTTCGGTCAGCTTCTTATGCCAGAAGTGCGGAACCTTCGGGGTCTGGTCGCACGTGAGGATGCTGGTGAGGACAAACCGCCGGACACCCGAGCGGCTGGCTGCCTCCACGAGGTTGATGTTGCCCACCGTGTCGGTTTTGGGGGTATCGCCCTTACGGTGCCTGGTATAGCCCGCCGCCGAGGTGATCACGGCGTCGACGCCCTCCATGGCCCGCAGCAACGACCAGGGATCCATCATGTCGCCTCGCGCGATCTCCACCCCGGGCGCCTCGAGCACGGAGGCATCCGAGCCGGGCCGCACCAGCGCCCGCACCTGCTTACCGCGCTTGAGCAGCTCCGTGGCAACCTGGCGGCCCAGCATGCCGGTGCCTCCCACTACGAGGACGGGCCCGTCGGTCATCGGGGATCCCCCAGCGCTTCCGAGACGGCACCCAGCAAGGCGTTGAACCGCGGGTTGTCGGGAAGGTCGTCGATGAACACCGGCTTGCCGTCCGGATCACCGAGCGGGACCTGCCAGTTCGGGTACAGCGCTTCGGTGGTGCCGGGCTGGTTCTGTACCCGCCGCTCCCCCACGGCATCCACCAGCGCCACGCCCAGAAGGACCGACGGCGTCTGGGCCAGCAGGCGGTGCAGCGCCTCTATAGTGCGTTCCTCGCTGCCGGTGCTGCCGCGGCTACCGTCGGCGGAGGCGCCGGACGTGCCCCCATCCTCAGGCAGCAGGCCGCGTTCCCGCAGCAGCCCCATCATCTTTTCCAGCGTGGCCGTGTGCTCCGCCCGTTCTTCCGCCTCGGGGCGTTCCAGCAGTCCCAGCCTGCTGCGAAGCGCCACGTGGTCGCCCGCCAGGTAGCCGGCGGTGGGCGGCAGGTCGTGGGTGTTGACGCTGGCGAGGGCCTGCGTGCGGTACAGCTCCGGCGGCAGGGGTGAATCGCCGTCGTTCTCGAACCAGAGGATGGAGGTGCCCAGGATGCCGCGGGCAGCGAGGTAGTCGCGCACCCACGGCTCGAAGGTTCCCAGATCCTCCCCGATCACCACGGCGCCGGCACGCTGGGCCTCCAGCGCCAGGATGCCGATCAGTGCTTCGTGGTCGTACGTGACATAGGCGCCATCGCGCGGGGAGTTGCCGGCCGGCACCCACCAGAGGCGGAACAGGCCCAGCACGTGGTCCACGCGGATGCCGCCGGCATGCCGGAGCACGGTGGAGAGCATGTTGCGGAACGGGGCGTAGCCGGCCTCCGCCAGGCGGGCGGGATGCCACGGCGGCTGGTTCCAGTCCTGGCCGAGCTGGTTGTACATGTCCGGCGGCGCCCCCACGCTGATCCCGGGCGCCAGGACATCGCGGAGGGTCCAGGCGTCGGCGCTGCTGAGGTCCACGCCCACGGCAAGATCGTGCACCACGCCCAGCCGCATCCCCGCCCGGCGCGCAGCCTGCTGCGCGTTCTCAAGCTGCTCGTCACAGATCCACTGCAGCCAGCGGTGGAACCCGATCCTGTCCGCAAGCTTCCCGCGCAGCGACTCCACCTCAGGGGATCCCAGCGCGCAGTCCGGGTCGGTCCACAGCGGATGGTCCGGTGCCAGGTCTTCCCGGATGGCGGACCACAGCGCGAAATCATCCAGCCCGGTGCCGGAGATCCGGCAGAATTCGTCGAACGCTGCCTGCCGCGCCGGCGAGCGCCGGGCGTGATACAGCAGTTCCAGGGCCTGGAGCTTGGCGGCGTACACGGTGTTGCGGTCCAGCCGTTCGCCGTCCTTGTTCAGGGCCTGGACCTGCTCCTGCAAGCTGTCCACCGCCGCGCGCTTGCGCGGCTTCAGGTAGGCGATTTCCGGGATGGCCTCCACACGGATGTACAGCGGGTTGAAGAAGCGCCGCGTGGACGGCGAGTAGGGCGAGGGCTGGACCGGCGGCACGGGTTCCGCGGCGTGCAGCGGGTTGACCAGCACATAGTCTGCGCCACGGGCGCCGCTGAGTGTGGCCAGGTCCGCGAGGTCGGCGAAGTCGCCGATCCCCCAGGACCGTTTGGACCGCACGGAGTAGAGCTGCGTGGCCAGGCCCCAACCGCGGCGCTCCACCAGGGAATCGGCGGTGGTGAGCCGCGCCGGAACCACCACCAGCGCACCCTCGGCTGTGACGCCGTCGGACTCTGCGTGCAGTGTGTGCCAGCCCAGCGGCAACCCCTCCGGCACGGCGAAGGTGGCCCGGCCGGTGGCCACGCCGTCAACGTCCTGGGGCGGCACCCAGACGTCCTGCTGGACGGCTTCCGCGGGCTCCCCCGCGCCGGCCTCCAGCACAACTGTCAGACGCGCTGTCGAACCGTCCCGGACGTGGACGGGAACCAGTGCGGTTTGGCCCTGCTGGACCACGACGGCGGGCGGCAGCATCCGCCGCCACGGCGCCACTTCCGCCTCGGCCAGGGCAGCCTCGATCAGCTGGTTCGTTTGGGCCGGGACGCCCAGCGCCGCCAGGACCTTGGTCAGGGTTTCCAGGGCCACGCTGTGCGGCAGCCCGTCCCAGCCGTGGAACGAGGTGCCCACGCCGTGAACGTCGGCGAGGCGTTGGAGCAGGTGCCGGTCCACGGGCTCATGACCGGCGGCATCATCATTGCCCGGTGGAACCGGTGTGCCGAAAATTTGAGCGTGCTGTTGGTCTGGAGCCTTCATGGATGTCCGCCTCGTCTGGTGTGATGGGCCCGAACTTACATTGCTTGCTGACGCACGGGAGCAACACGCCCCCGCGCACGACTGTTGCAGCCAACGATAGTCCGGCGGCAGCCCTCAGGGCGCCGAATCCCGGATTATCAGGTCAAAGCCCGCCTCCGCATGAACCCCGTCTGACCTCGCTTCCGGCCCGGCAATCCGGTCGATCAGCAACCCGACGGACCGTTCCGCAATCTCGTCCATGCCGGGCGACACGGTGGTGAGCGACGGCGAGGCGAACCGTGCCTCGTCGATGTTGTCAAAGCCCGCCACGGCAACGTCCTGGGGCACCTTCACGCCACGGACGAGCAATTCGTGCATGGCGCCCAGGGCGAGGGCGTCGTTCAGCCCGAAGACGGCGTCGAACGGAATGCCACGTTCCAGGAGGCCGGCGACGGCGGCTGCTCCCCCGTCGCGGCGCCATTCCCCGGGTGCCACCAGGGCCGGGTCAAACGGGACACCGGCGCCTCCCAGTGCTTTCCGGTAACCGTTGAGCCGCAGTCCGGCCGAGCCCGCTGACTCGCCAGGATGGGCGCCGAGCACCGCAATACGACGGCGGCCTCCCGCCAGCAGGTGGGCGGTGAGGGCGTGGGCGGCGTCCTGGTTTCTCATGGTGACCAGGTCCAGCCGGGGATCCACAATGTGCTCGCCGAGCAGCACCACCGGTTTGGTGCCGCGGTGGGAGGCTACGGCGTCGGCCCTCATGACGAGTGGCGTGAACAGGAGTCCGTCGGTCAGCTGCCGCAGCGGACCCCGCAGGGCACCGAGCTCGTTGGCTTCCAGGGCGCCGGACTGTTCCACCAGCACGCGGTAGCCGCGCCGCTCCGCCACCGTCATCACCCTCGAGGCCAGCTCTGCGTAGTACGGCGCCGCGAGGTCGGACAGCACCAGGCCCAACATGTGGGTCTTCCCCGAGCGCAGGCTGCGAGCCGTCAGGTTCGCCTCGTAGCCCAGTTCCGCAATGGCGTCCTGGACCCGTTGCCTGGTGGCCGGCCGGATGAACTCGTAGTCGTTGAGCACGTTCGACACCGTCTTCAACGACACCCCGGCGACGCGCGCCACATCGTTCATGGTCACTGCCATGAGCGGTCAGCCTTTGGCAGCCTTGGCCGCCGCCTTTGCTGCCTGCTTGCTGGCCCGCACCTTCGCGAGCGATTCAGGACTCACGATGTCGGCAACCGAAAGGAAGGCATCCACCTGGCCGTAGTGGCCGGCGGCCTCGCGCCAGCCGGGTGCGTTCAGCCCGCGCTGCTTCCCCAGGAGCGCAAGGAAAATCTTTGCCTTCTGCTCCCCGAATCCTGGCAGTGCCTGCAGGCGTCGCAGCACCTCCGGGCCGTCCGGGTCGCCCTTGGTCCAGATCAGCGTCGCGTCGCCGTCCCAGTCATGCTGCACCGTCTCGGCGAGCGCCTGGACACGTCCCGCCATCGAGCCGGGGAACCGGTGCACCGCGGGCCGTTCCTTGAACACGTCGACGAACGCCTGAGGTTCGTACGCGGCCACCGCCGCCGGGGCGATGGACCCGATCCGGGCCCGGATCTTCTCCGGCCCGGCAAAGGCGGATTCCATGGTTACCTGCTGGTCCAGCAGCATGCCTGTCAGCAGCGCAAACGCGTCATCGGTTAGCAGTTGGTCGGCGGCCGGGTCACCGGTGATATGCAGTTCCATGGCCCTCATCCTTCCACCTCCGGCGGCCTGCGTCATGACCTGGAGTTTTTGTCCATGTAATGGGACTTCGCCAGTCGTTTTGCGCGCATTACCTGGAGAAAAACTCGGAATCAGGACACGAAGTTGCCGCCCGGTACCGGACCGTGGAAACACCGAGTTCGCGGGTCAGTTCCAAAACCAAGTACTACCTAATTTTAAAAACAAGTACCGATTACGCGGTTGCCGGAGGCCATGCCAGAACTACGTTCGACTAATGAGTTAAGACTCGCAAATCGCACTGGTTTGGATGTCTCACTAGGGGGTTGTGGGAAGGATGAATACCCGACTCGGCAGCCGCGTTTTCCCGCTCCAAGGGGTCCGGGAAGTAAGCGGGGCCGGCGACGAGGAGGTCTTAGAGACCAAGGCCTCTCCCCCAGCCGTCGCCGGCCCTTTGTCCTCCACGCGTCACATTCATCCAACGGTTCCAATCAGTTCCTGGTGTCCCGGCGGGAGGCGGACGTGAAGTATTCCCGATCCGAGGCTTCCCCGGCACACGCGTCGGCGGGCAGGAGGCCAGCGCCCGCTCATCCGGCCCAACACACCACCCAGCATGCAGCCCCGCATCCGGGGCCGGCGGCAATCCCGGACCGCAGGCCCATCCCGGCACCGGGCGATCGTCCTGGCGCGGAAGCGGCAGCGAAGGCGTTCACCATCGGGATGGTCGGCACCGACGGGCTTATCCCCGATTTGGTCACCGGCTCGAAGGACCTGTCTGACTCCCTGGAGATCCTGGCCCACCTGGGAGCGGCCACGCTGAGCCGGCTCGCCGGCATTCCCATCGAATGCGCCCTGGTCCTGAGCCGGGCCAAACGCTCCAGAGCCACCGCTGGAACCGGCACGCGGACCACGACGTTGGCCCGGCTGGAAAAGGAGGTCGGCGAAGGCCCCCTGACCGAAGCCCTCACCGGCACGGGGATCGCGGCCATGAACCACGTGGCCTCCGACTTCCGCTGGGGACGCTACAGGCCGCACCTGCAGGACGCCGGATTCGACAGCGTCCTGGGCATGCGGCTTTCCCTGGATGAGGGCACCGAGGCCGCCCTCGCCTTCTTCTCAGCCAGCCCCCAGGCGTTCCCGCTGCACGTCATCGCCGAGGCCCGCAGTTTCACTGACCTCGCGTCCCGCGGCCTCAGGCTGGCCCTTGAGTTGGAGTCGGCCAGCACCAGGGCGTCGGACCTGCAGTCAGCCTTGGAAAGCCGGACGTCCATCGACATTGCCTGCGGCGTCATCATGGCGCAGAACAGGTGCTCCTACAACGACGCAATTGCCATCATCGCCAAGGCATCCAGCCACCGGAACATCAAGCTCCGCAAGGTGGCTGAGGGCATCCTGGCGAACCTGCCAGGCGGAGCACCGGACACGCATTTCGAGCATTAGGCTGCCGCGGCTCAGGCTACCGCCGGCACCGCCAATGCCCGTGCTGGGCGTACACGAAAGAAGACCAGAGACGAAGTGTCTCTGGTCTTCCGCGTGGGTGGGCCCTGTGGGGATCGAACCCACGACCCACGGATTAAAAGTCCGATGCTCTACCAACTGAGCTAAAGGCCCCAGCCGACGGTCAAACAACCGATCAGCCCAGTCCATTTCTGGACGTAAAATACTTTACCCCACACACGGGGCGGCTTTGGCACGCAGGTTGTCCGCCGCCGTCGTATGTTCCGAATTCCACACAGCGTCACCGGCGCTGGCAAGGTCCGTACCGGCTGCAAACAGTACTCGATTTCCCGCGCGGCACAGGAGTAGCGTGGGGGGCATGAGCGAACAAGCAGGACCCAGTCATTACGGCGGAGCCAACCGGCATCACAAGCCCAAGCCGTTCGCCCCCATCGACTTTGAGCCGTTCGCAGGCGGCCCCGATCCTGCGCGCGTCTCCGAGGCCGCCCACCTCGCCGCCCAGGCACTGGTGCGCCACGGACGCGACAGCGACGATCCCGTCATCACCGAACGCCTGGTCAAGCTGACCGACGAGCAGGGCCTGGAGGCCATCGCGGAGATGTGGGCGGAAAGCCCGGCACGTTCGCTGCCCGGCGCCCTCTGGCGGCTGTACGCCCTGCGCGCCGCCACCGTCCAGGACCCCGAACGGATCTCCGTGTACTTCCGGGCAGGCAAGGACACCGCGCAGGTTTCCAACGTGGTGGCCGGCGCCGCTGAACCGCCGGGAGCCGAGGAAATGCGGACCATGGCTGACGCCATTCTCTCCGGAGCGTTCGACGGCGAGTTCGACGTCGCGCTGGAACGTTCCGCCGCGTTCTGCCGCGTGGTGGCGCTCGGCCAGGCAACGATCGCCGACGGTGCCGAGCACGGCAACGAGGCCCACGCAAGCAAGCTCACGCGCAACTCGCACCAGCTCGTGAAGACGGCCGAGGACCTTGAACATGCGGCAAACGCCTGGCGGCTGGGCGAGCTCGACTGAACCACCGGCGCCGATCTGTCAATGTTGACTTGGGCCAAGCAACGTAGAACACTGAAACTGGTGTCGAGCCGCGAAACCCCCGGGCTTCAACAATTAGCCGCCTAGAGCGGCCTACCGCCGAGAGGCGTATCCGGTTCGGCACCATTTTTTGCGCCTGTTTACAGGCCGCGGGCACTGGGCCGGTAGAATCAACATCAGCTGCTGGCCTGCGTCAAGTCACAAGTGGGCGGCCCCCGACCCCTGTACATCCCCGGAGACCGGTATCCCAACGTGAAGCTGCGCCTTTTTCCCCAGGAGCCCGCAGGGCTGACCCTGCTGTCCCAGATGGCCCAGCAAATTGTGCATGCCAGCGCCACCATGGCAGAGATCCTTGGCGTACCTGCCACGGAGCACGCCAACCTCGTGGACGACATGCACAACCACGAGGCCAGGTCCGCCGAACTGCACTTTGCCTTGCTCACGCACATGCGCACGAGCTTTGTGAACCCGCTCCCCCGCGAAGACATGTACGCGCTGTCCCGCTACCTCAACGAGGCCCTCGAGAAGCTGGACGGCGCCGCCGAACTTGTTTTCCTGTACCAGCTGGACCGCCTGCCGCGGCGGGCGGCCGACCAGCTCGAGATCATCAGCCGGCAGGCCGAGCTCACCGTGGACGCCATGCGCCGGCTCGACAACCTCGACGACCTCGAGGATTACTGGATCGAGATCCTCAGGCTCGCCAAACGCGCGGAACGGACCCACCGGGCCTGGGTGGCGGACATGATCCGGGACATGAAGTGGTCGCAGTATTCCCGTAACCGCGACGTCGCCAACCAGCTGGTGGAAGTCACCAAGGACATGCGCCGCATCGCTACCCAGGTAGGCAGCATCATCGTCAAGGAATCCTGACGTGACGGCAGTGATTTTCGGCGTTGTGGTCCTGCTGACCGCAGTGTTTGCCTTCCTCAACGGCTTCAGGGACGCCTCCACCTCCGTGGCGTTGGCTGTCCGCACCAGGGCGCTCACACCCAGCGTTGCCGTGCTGCTGGCTGCCTTCTTCAACTTCGTGGGCGCCATGATCAGCGCCACCGCAGTGGTTGCTGTCAGCCACACGTGGATCCACCTGCCCGACGGCGAAAGCGGCCTCAGCATCCTGGTTTCATCCCTGGCCAGTGCCTCTGCGTGGGGCCTGCTCATGTGGTGGCGGGGCATCCCGGCTTCCTCGACGCACGCCCTGGTGGGCGGGCTCGCTGGGGCGGGGCTCGCCAGCTTGGCCGTGGGCGGGGCCGGAGTGGGCGGCGTTAACCATTCCCTGCTGGTCCAGGTCATCCTGCCGCTGGTGCTCTCGCCCGCCGTCGCTTACATTGGCGCGTACCTGCTGGTATTCCCAACGACCTGGGCAGCGCGCTACGCCCAGCCCAGCGTCATCAACCAGCGCTTCCGCCGCAGCCAGGCCATCGCGGCAGGGGCCGTGGCGTTCGGCCACGGCATGCAGGACGGCCAGCGTGTGGGCGCCGTGCTGCTCTTGGCCCTGGTCGCGGCCGGATACGCGGACGGCGAGAGTATCCCCCTGTGGGTGGCCCTGGTATCCGCCCTGATGATCACGGCCGGAACACTCTTTGGCGGCTGGCGGATCTCCCACACCATCGGCTACAAGATCACCAGGGTGGACCCGTTGCGGGGCTCCGTGGCCCAGACTTTCAGCGGCGTGATGCTGTTTCTCGGGGCGATCGCGTTGCAGTGGCCCCTCTCCACCACCCACACTGTCACCGCGGCCGTGCTGGGTGCCGGCGAGAACCAGCATTTCTCAGTCACCAACCGGAAACTGGTCATGCAGATCCTGGCGCTGTGGGTCCTGACGCCCGCGGCAGCCGCGGCTGGGGCCTTCGTGCTGGCCCTGGCGATGTCACCTTTGGCGGGCTGAGCCCAAACCTTAAACGCCGCATCGACGGCTCCGAAGCGCCCTTCTGAGCTGTCAAAAGGGCGCTCACGGAGCAATCGATGCGTATTTGTGGCTGGGGCTTATCCGAAGCGGCCGGAGACGTAGTCCTCGGTGGCCTTCACGTTGGGGTTGTTGAAGATGGTCTGGGTGTTCCCGTATTCGATCAACTTGCCCGGCTTGCCGGTACCGGCGATGTTGAAGAACGCCGTCTTTTCCGAAACGCGGGCGGCCTGCTGCATGTTGTGGGTCACGATCACCACGGTGTACTGGTCCTTGAGGTCGTTGATAAGGTCCTCGATGGCCAGCGTGGAGATCGGGTCCAGCGCGGAGCACGGCTCGTCCATGAGGATCACCTGCGGTTCCACCGCAATGGCACGGGCGATGCAGAGGCGCTGCTGCTGGCCGCCGGACAGGCCGGATCCGGGCTTCTCCAGGCGGTCCTTGACCTCGTTCCAGAGGTTGGCGCTCTGCAGGGACCTCTCTACGAGGACGTCGGCCTCGCCCTTGGAGATCTTCTTGTTGTTCAGCTTGACGCCGGCCAGCACGTTGTCGCGGATGGACATCGTGGGGAACGGGTTGGGCCGCTGGAAGACCATGCCGATCTGCGAACGCACCGTCACGGGGTCCACGCCGGGGCCGTAGAGGTTGTCGCCGTCCATCAGGACTTCGCCTTCGACGCGGGCGCCGGGCAGAACCTCGTGCATGCGGTTCAGGGTGCGCAGGAACGTGGACTTGCCACAGCCTGAGGGACCGATGAAGGCCGTTACGGACTTGGCCTCGATGTTGATGCTGACATCCTCCACGGCCAGAAAATCGCCGTAGTACACGTTCAGGTCTTTGACGTCGATGCGCTTAGACATGGTGTTCCTTCACTTGCTGGGGTACGGATTGAAGTCTAGGGTTTGGCCGCGAGGACCGGAATGGCCTGCTGAAAAAATTTCACCGGCCGGTCTTGGGCGCAAAGGTCCTGGCGATCAGCCGGGCGCCAAGGTTCAGCACCATTACCAGGATGATCAGCACCAGGGCAGCGCCCCAGGCCCGCTGCGAGGATGGGTCCGGGTTCGCCGGCGAGGTGGGGTTCAGGATCTGGGTGTAGATGAACGTGGGTAGCGAGGCCATCCAGCCGCCGAACACGTTGTTGTTGATGCTGGTGGCAAACCCGGCGGTGACCAGGATGGGCGCCGTCTCACCGATAACGCGGGCGATCGCCAAGGTGACGCCGGACGCGATGCCGGAGATCGCCGTCGGGATAACCACCTTGAGGATGGTGCGCCACTTACGCACACCCAACGCGTAGGCCGCTTCGCGCAGTTCGTTGGGGACGATCTTGAGCATTTCCTCGCTGGAACGCACCACTACGGGAATCATCAGGACCGAAAGCGCGACGGCGGCGACGGCACCGGTTTTGGTGCCGGGCCCCACCACCGCGAAGAAGAACGCTGCGGCGAACAGGCCGGCCACGATGGACGGGATGCCGGTCATAACGTCCACAAAGAACGTGATGGCGCGGGCCAAACGGCCGTCATTGCCGTACTCCACCAGGTAAATGGCGCTCAGCAGTCCGACGGGCACGGAGATCACGGTGGCTACCAGCGTGATCTGGATGGTGCCCATCAGGGCGTGGTAGATGCCACCGATAACGGGGGCGCCCTCTTCGACGGCCCTATTGTCGTAGACGCCCGTGACGCCGTTCATGGAGCTGGTGAGGAAGCCCGGGGCGATGAGGCCGGGAACTCCGTTGACCAGTACCGTCCAGATCACGGAGATCAGTGGGAGCAGCGCGACCAGGAACGAGCCCACCACCAGGCAGGTGGCCAGCTTGTCCTTGGCTTTGCGGGAGCCTTCCACCGCGGCGCTCCAGCCCACCAGGCCGGCAGTGAAGAGGATGGCCGAGACGATGCCCCAGCCAAAGGCGTTGAACCCGATCAGTGCCAGGATTGCCGCGCCCACGATGAGCGCGAGTCCCAGGACAACGTACGGCGCGTACTTGGGTAGCTGGCCTTTGGTGAGGGCTGAACGCTTACTGCGCACGGGGGTAAGAGTGGAGGACATTTAGTTGGCTCCCGAGAATTCTTTGTGCCGGGTGATGATCCAGCGGGCGATCATGTTGACTCCCAGGGTGATCACAAACAGGACCAGGCCGGCAGCGATCAGCGTGCTGACTTTGAGGCCACTGGCTTCGGGAAAGTTCAGGGCGATCTCCGCGGCGATGGTCTGGTTGCCGGACGTGATCAGGCTGGCTGTCAGGGCACCGGAGGAGAGGACCAGGGCAACTGCCATGGTCTCGCCCAGCGCACGGCCCAGGCCCAGCATGACGGCGCTGATGATGCCCGGACGGGCGAACGGCAGGACCGACATTTTGATCATTTCCCAGCGCGTGGCGCCGAGGGCCAGGGCGGCTTCCTCATGGAGCTTGGGCGTCTGCAGGAAGATTTCGCGGCTCAGGGACGTGATGATCGGCAGGACCATCACCGAGAGCACAATGCCGGCGGTCAGGATGGTTTTGCCGGTGGCAGAGGCGGGACCTTGGAAGATGGGCAGCCAGCCCATGTTCTCGGCCAGCCAGTTGTAGGCGGGGGAGATTTCCTTGGCAAGGAACGCCGCGCCCCAGGCACCGTAAATCACCGACGGGATGGCGGCCAGGAGGTCCACCACGTAGCCAAGGCCGGACGCGAGTCCGCGCGGGGCGAAGTGGGAGATGAACAGGGCCACGCCAATGGCGATGGGTGTTGCGATCACCAGTGCGATGACGGCTGCGATGAGGGTGCCGATAACGATCGGCCAGATGTAGGCGAAGAAGCCTTCGCCGCCCTGGATCTCGGCGGCCGGGGCGGTGAGCGCCGGAATGGCCTGGACAACAAGGAAGAGTGCCACACCGAACAAGACGGCGAGGATGAGGCACCCGGCGGTTAGGGCGGCGCCGGAAAAGATCTTATCCCCGGCGCGGCCTGCGCCCTGGGAACTACTCAGGGGGGTGGCGGTCATTCCAGACCCTTCGGTTGTGGGCGGTGCCTAAATCGAGCTTACAAGCCAAAGTTCCCCGCCCCGCCTTTCGGCGTGGCGGGGAACTTGGTTCAGGGACAGGTACTAGGACTTGACCTTGATGGATTCGATGGCCTTGACGGCCTTCTCGGCGAGGGCCGAGGAGAGCGGCGCGGACTTCGCGGAATCAGCCGCCGTCTTCTGGCCGGCGTCCGAAACTACGTAGCTTTCGAAGGCCTTGACGAGGTCAACGGTTTCCTGCTTGTCGTAGGTGGTGCAGACAACGTGGTAGGAAACCAGGACGACCGGGTAGGCACCTGCCGCGGTGGTCTTGCGGTCCAGCTTGATGGCGACGTCGGTGGCGGAGCGGCCATCTACGGCCTTGCCGGCTTCAACAGCCTTGGCAGCGGCGTCGGCGGAGATCTTGACGAACTCCTCGCCCACCTTGATGGAGGCGGTGCCCAGCTTGCCGCCCACAGCGGAGTCATCCGCGTAGGTCACGGCGCCCGGGGTGTCGGTGACGGTCTTGACAACACCGGAGGTGCCCTTGGCGTTTTCGCCCTGCAGGGTTGCGGGCCAGATGCCGGCAGCCTTGTCGGTCCAAACATCCGCAGCAGCAGCCGCGAGGTACTCGGTGAAGTTGGTGGTGGTACCGGAATCGTCAGAGCGGTTCACCGGCGTGACCTTCAGGTCCGGGAGGCTGACGCCCGAGTTCAGGGCGGCGATGGCGGGGTCGTTCCAGTTGGTGATCTCGCCGCGGAAGATCTCGGCCACGGTGGTAGCGTCAAGCTTCAGCTCGGTGATGCCGGGGACGTTGAAGGCCACAGCGATCGGGGAGATGTAGACGGGGATGTTGATGGCGCCTTCCGGGCCACACATGGCCTTGGAGCTGGCCAGCTCTTCATCCTTGAGGTACGCATCGGAGCCGGCGAACTGGGCCGAGCCGTCGATGATTGCCTTGCGGCCTGCGCCGGAACCGTCCGGGGAGTACTGCACGGTGGCGCCGGGGTTGGCAGCGGCGAAGCCGGCCTTCCAGGCGTCCATGGCTGCACCGGTGGAGGATGCTCCGATCCCGGTCAGCGTGCCGGTGACCTTGGGGCCGGCAGAAGTCTGGTTGCCTGCAGGCGTGTTGCCCGTGGCGTTATCTGAACCGCAGGCGGTGAGCGCGAGTGCGCCGGCTGCGATTACAGCGATAGCCGCGTGGCGGCCGAATCGGAGTGCCTTCACTAGATGTACCCCTTCCAGGGATATTCAGCGGCGGCAGGACCGGAGACGCCCTGCAGCGCGATGCGTACGTTTTGTACCTTCAACGAATCTATGGGCCGCAGGTAACGGGATGGGCGGCCGCAGATGAACAGGAGATTAACGACGGCGGCATATTGGCTTACAACTGCAGCGCCACTATTGCGCACGTCACACTTTCGGACTTAGGTGCCCGGGCGGGAAATAGACTGGAGGGCATGGCCGCAGCAGCAGGACTCTCAGCAAGCAGGCGTTTCCTGCGCGGACGCATCCGGACCGGCCTCGTCCGGAGCCGGAACTCCTTGGTCCCCGCCATCCAGATGACCGCGTGCGCGGTGGGGGCTTACGCCTTCGCCGAGTACGTCCTGGGGCACTCCGGACCCCTTTTTGCGGCCACATCGTCACTGATCGCCTTGGGCTTCTCGCGTGACCCGCGGCTGCGCCGGGTGATGGAGGTGGGCCTCGGCTGCACCATCGGGATCGCCGTCGGCGATCTGCTGCTGCACTGGCTGGGCAGCGGAATCTGGCAGGCCGCCGTCGTACTTCTGTTCTCCATCTTGCTGGCCCGTTTCCTGGACAGCGGCAACATCTTCACCACGCAGCTGGGGCTGCAATCCTTGCTCGTGGTGCTGCTGCCGGCGCCGGACGGCGGGCCTTTCACGCGCAGCCTGGACGCCGTGGTGGGTGGCCTTTTCGCCCTCCTGGTGACCATCCTGATTCCGAAGGATCCACGCCGGGAGCCCCGCAAGGATGTCCGCAAACTGCTCCACGAACTGGCCGAAGTGCTGCGGGAATGCGCCGCCGCGCTGACCGAAAGCGACTCCACGAAGGCCTGGCATGCGCTGATCCGCGGCCGGAACTGCCAGCCGCTCGTGGACGCGATGCGCCATTCCCTGCGCGCTTCCGGTGAAGTGGCCACCCTCGCGCCGGCCCACCGCCGGCACCGCGACGAGCTGGACCGGCTTGAGAATTCCCTTGACTTCATCGACCTTGCGCTCAGGAACAGCCGCGTCTTCGCACGCCGGCTCACCAGCGCCATCAACCACGCCGCGCTTTCAGACAACGCCACCGCGAACATTGCCGACGTGCTCCAGGAAACCGCGGCCGCGATAGATGAACTGTCGCTCGGCCTGGCGGAAACGCACGACGGCGTGCGCCGCGCCCATCTTCGGACGGCCCGGCAGGACTTCAGCGAGATCGCGCTGCGGCTGCACCCCAAATTGCTGGAGGTCGAGCGGCTTGAGGGTGAGACTGTGGTGATGCTGTTCCGGCCGCTCATGGTGGACCTCCTGGAGTCCACCGGCATGGATGCGCGCGAGGCCCGGGACGTGCTGCCGGGGTTGTAGCGCTGTCACCCGGATCACCCTTGGTGCATGCTGCCCTCTCGGGCCAATACTGTCGGTGCCCGCCAGTAGGGTGGAACCCATGGCAACAAAGACTTCCCGGGCGTCCAAGACGCCGGCTTATAAGTGCGCCGAATGCGGCTGGACCACGGTCAAGTGGGTTGGGCGCTGCGGCGAGTGCCAGGCGTGGGGCACGGTTGAGGAAACCGGCGCCGCCGTAGCGCGTACGACGGCGGCAACCACAGTTCTGGAGCCAGCCCGCCGGATTGCCGAGGTGGATGCCACCACGGCGGCTTTCCTGCCCACCGGAGTGGACGAGCTGGACCGCGTGCTGGGCGGCGGCCTGGTCCCGGGCGCGGTCATCCTGCTGGCCGGGGAGCCTGGCGTGGGCAAGTCCACGCTGCTGCTGGACGTCGCGGCGAAGTTTGCCCGCACCGCCCAGGACGTTCTGTATGTCACAGGCGAGGAATCCGCCGCGCAGGTGAAGCTTCGCGCCGAACGGATCGACGCCGTCGCCGATTCCCTGTACCTGTCCGCCGAAACGGACCTGGGGCAGGCACTGGGGCAGGTGGAGAAGATCGAGCCGCGGCTGCTGATTGTGGACTCGGTCCAGACCCTCAGCAGCGCAGACGTGGACGGCAGCGCCGGCGGCGTCTCGCAGGTGCGTGAGGTTGCGGCGTCCATCATCGCGGCGGCCAAGCGCCGGAACATGACCACTTTGCTGGTGGGGCACGTGACGAAGGACGGGTCCATCGCAGGCCCAAGGCTGCTCGAACACCTGGTGGATGTGGTGTGCCAGTTCGAAGGCGAACGTCACTCCCGGCTCCGGATGCTGCGTGCGGTAAAGAACCGGTACGGGCCCACGGACGACGTCGGCTGTTTTGACCTGAATGAGAACGGCATCGAAGGGCTGACGGACCCCAGTGGGCTGTTCGTCAGCCGCACCAAGGAACCCGTTTCAGGCACCTGCATCACGGTGACCATGGAAGGGCGGCGGCCGCTGCTGGCCGAGGTGCAGTCGCTGCTTGCCGAGAGTGCCAACTCGCAGCCCCGCCGGGCCACCAGCGGCCTGGACAGTTCACGGGTGTCCATGCTCCTGGCGGTGCTGCAGCAGCGTGCCGGCTGCCTGCTGCACAAGGACGATTCCTACGTGGCAACCGTGGGCGGTGTGAAGCTCAGTGAACCGGCCACTGACCTCGCTGTTGCCCTTGCCGTCGCGTCCGCGAAGGCCCGCAAACCGCTGCCCATCCGGCTGATCGCTTTTGGCGAAGTAGGCCTGGCCGGCGAGGTCCGGCCCGTGCCCGGCATAAACCAGCGCATCCAGGAAGCACACCGTCTGGGCTTCACCCACGCCGTGGTCCCGGCCAGCCACAACGGACCCGGACCCGTGCCACCAGGCTTCTCAGTGCGCGAAGTGGAGCACCTTACGGAGGCGTTGAGCCTGCTGATCGGGTAGGGCGCAGGTGCAGGAGGCAACTGTTTACCTGAGCGCCATTCAAGGTACGGCAGTCTCGTAATTCCGATTCAGATACCGGTGGTTTCGTAATTCCGTCACCCCCAACACTGACGGAAGGCACCACAATGCACGCTCGTGCAGGAATCATCGCCGCATCATTGATCGGCCTGCTCGCCATCTCAGGCTGCGCCGGAGGAGCCAGCGCGTCGCCGGACTCCCCCTCAACCGAACTCGTCTTCGCCACCCCGCCCGGTACTGACGATCCTGAAGAGCAGGCCATCATGGGCGACCTCTCCGCCATGGTCGGCCAGGCCACCGGACGGACCGTGGAGAACCTCCAGCCCGCCGACTACTTGGGCGTGGTGGAGGCCGTCCGCAACGGCTCCGTGGACGTCGCCGTCCTCAGCCAGTTCTCCGCCGCCCTCGCTTACAAGACGGACAGTGTGGACCCGCTCCTGGTCTGGGGCGCCAGCACCGAGCCAGCCAGCTTCTGCCTGACCAGGACTGACAGTGGCGTCAACACGCTGGACGACGTCAAGGGCCGCCAGGTCGCCTTCGTTGACCCCGGTTCAACGACCGGTTATTTCATGCCGAAATCGCTGCTGGCCAAGTCCGGCCTCGTCGATGGCACGGACTACAAGAGCACCTTCGCCGGCAACCACGACGCCGCGGTGATGGCCATGGTCAACGGCAGCGTGGACGTGGCCTGCACGGCCCGCCAGCTGTACCCAACCTTCGTGGAGAAGGGCGTGTTCACCGAGCAGGACGTCAGAGTCATCGCAAAGTCCGATCCCATCCCCGTGGGTATCTCCATCGTGGTCCGCAAGGGCCTGGACGAGGCCGCCCGCACCAGCCTCAAGGACAAGCTCCCCGCCGTGATGGCAGCCAACGAAAAGCTCGCCAAGACCTTCGGCCTCAAGGGAGAACCCACCAAGGACCCCGAATTCAGCACCTACGCTCCCCTGGTGGATGTGGCCCAGTCCGTCGGGGTGGACCTCGAGGACCTCCGATGAGCAGCCCCACGGTAGAAAGGCCGGAACTGTCACCGGCAGCACTCGACCCGTCGGCGACGCCCACCGTGCACGCGCGAAAGCTGCGCGTCCAGTACGGCGAGCAGGTGGCACTAAGCAGCGTCGACCTTGACGTCCACCAGGGCGAAGTCGTCGCGCTGCTGGGCCACTCGGGATCCGGCAAGTCGACCCTCATGAAGACCCTCACCGGCATCGCCCCGTTCACCGCGGACGCACTCACTGTTGCTGGCCGCGAAGTCGGCACACAAACGGGGACTGGCCTGCGGGAGCTGCGTTCCGACGTCGGGTACGTATTCCAGCATTTCAACCTGGTCCCCCGGCTCAGCGCCCTGACCAACGTCCTGACCGGAGGTCTGCACACCGCCGGACCGCTGAACGTGCTCGGCACCTTCAGTAGCGCCCAGCGCACAAAGGCGCTTGACCTCCTGGACCGCGTCGGGCTGGCCCACAAGGCGAAACAGTCCTGCCGAAGCCTCAGCGGCGGCGAGCAGCAGCGTGTGGCCATCGCCCGGGCCCTCATGCAGGAGCCGCGGCTCATCCTCGCCGATGAACCCGTCGCGTCCCTGGACCCCCGGCTCGCTGGAAACATCCTTGGCCTTCTTCGCAACATTGCCCGCGAGGAGCACATTCCCGTCATCGTCAGCCTGCACGTCGTCGGCCTCGCCCGCCGCTATGCGGACCGCGTCATCGGCCTGCATTCCGGCGAACTCGTCTTCGCCGGCCCGGCCGCCCATCTCACCGAAAAGGAGGTGCACCAGATCTATGGCACCGACACTGAGCTCCTCGAAAACTGACACCGCAGAGCCGAAGAGGACCCCGGGAACCCGGGACAAACAGATCAACACCCACCTCCCGGAGGCGGACCGCCGCCGTCTCTCCCGCCCCTTCAGCCTCCCGACTCCCCGGGGCGCCGCACTCTGGGCAATCATCGCCGTCGTCCTCGTCTGGGCAGGCATGGGCGCGGGCATCAACCCGGACAAGCTGCTCAGCGGCATCCCGAACATGGGCGACTTCCTGGCCCGGCTCTTCCCGCCCACGTTCGACAAATTCGGCGTCATCGCCAAGCTCCTCATCGAAACGCTGCAGATGGCACTGGTTGGGACGGTGCTCGGCGCCCTCGCGTCACTGCTGCTCAGCTTCGGCGCAGCCAGCAACGTCTCCCCGCGTTGGGTGTACACAGCCTGCCGCGGTATCCTCAACGTCCTGCGCTCCATTCCCGAACTGATCTTCGCGTTGATGTTCGTTTCCGCCGTGGGCCTGGGCCCATTCGCCGGCATCCTGGCGATAGTGCTGGGCTCCGTGGGGTCAATCGGCAAGGTCTACGCCGAGGCGATGGAGTCCGTGCAGCCCGGACCGGTCGAAGCGCTCACTGCGGTGGGTGCGAACAAGCGCCAGATCATCAGCTACGCGGTCCTCCCGCAGGCCGCCCCGCTGCTCGTGAGCTACACACTCCTGCTCTTCGAAGGCAACGTCCGGGGCGCCACCATCCTGGGACTTGTGGGCGCGGGCGGCATCGGCCTGGAACTCACCACCGCCATGCGCATGTACGACTACGGCCACCTCTGCGCCATCATCATCAGCATCATCGTGTTGGTCACTATCATCGACCGCATCAGCGCCTTCATCCGCGCCAAGCTCAGTTAGGAATCCCACATGCACGAATCATCTGTTGCCACTTTGCCTGAGCCGGCCGTGGACCTTGCCCCAGTCAACCTCCGCGACCTGGGCGGCCTCCCCGTCGACGGCGGCGTCACCCGCACCGGAGTGCTTCTGCGCAGCGACGACGTCTCCGTCATGCCTGCCGCTTTCGCACAGAAAATGGTCGACGACGGCGTCCGCAGCGTTATCGACCTCCGATCACCGGAGGAGGCACTCCGGACCGGCCGCGGGCCGCTCACTGTTCCGGGGGTGAACTACCACCACCTTGCCCTGACGGCCTCTGTGTCCATGCCCGAAGACATCAGCCGCGAGCTTTTGTCGGCCTCGGCCACTCCGGAACTCGTGGGCTCCTGGTACGCGAACCTCCTCGAAACCCAGGCCCGGCAGCTCACGCTCGGAGTCACGCTGGTCGCGATGAGCGAGGGCGCCACGGTCTTCCACTGCGCGGCTGGGAAGGATCGCACAGGCGTGTTCGCCGCCGTCGTACTTTCTCTGTTGGGCGCCTCCCCGAAAACCGTCTCCGCGGATTACGCGGTGACCGCAACCCGCCTTCCGCAACTGTTTCCGAGGCTCCGGGCGATCATGGGCGGCCTGATACCCGAGGTTCCCGTCACGATGCAGACCGCGGAGCTGGGTGCGATGATGGGCGCGCACGCGGCGTCAATGGATGCGATGCAACAGGTCCTGGCCGAACGCCACGGCAGCGTGATCGAACCTCTTCGTCGCGCCGGGCTCAGTGACGCAACCATTGCCCAGCTCCGGAACAGGCTGGTGGTTGCCGGTGGTTGAGACGGCAACGGTTGAAGACACGGCCTCCGGCCGGGCACCCGGCCGGCCGCGCGATACAACGCTGGAGGCCGCTGTCCTTGCCGCCACCGTGGACCTGCTCCTGGAACGCGACACCCGGGACGTGACCATCGCCGCCATCACGGAGCGGTCCGGGGTCAGCCGGGCCGCTGTCTACCGGCGCTGGGCCAGCCGCGAAGAATTGCTGGCTGCCGCCCTGGACAGCGTCCGCTCAGGTGTTGAACTGACGCGCCGCGGCAGCAGCCTGGAGACCATCCTGTCCGCCTACGAACAGGCAGCGGTTGCGGTGGACGGCAGGGTAGGGAAGCTGGTCAAGAAGCGGGTGGCGCTGGGCCTGGAGAACGAGTCGCTCCGGGCGCTGTCCTGGGAAAGGCACGTCTCCCGGCGGCGGGCACCCATCGCCGCCGAGATCCGCCGGGGCATCGAGGCGGGCGAACTGGATCCGTCCGTGGACGTGGAGGCGATGATCGACCTGATCAACGGGCTGTACTACTACCAGTTTGTGGTCCGCGCCGACTCCGACGACGAGGAAACGAGGTCCCGGGTGCACGCCGCCGTGAAACTCGTGTGGGAGGGGGCGCTTCGCCGCCCCGTGGCTGGGGTAGGCTGACGGCACGACCTTCAGGCAGCCGGAGGTTTTCACCGCTGCGCTGGGGGCCCAGAGTGACAAACCGAACACCGACCCGCGACACCACACAGGACGAGGGACCGGCAGGCAGTCTGTTCGCCGGGAGAATCGATGCGTTCGCGGGTGGCCTCGGCGTCCGCGGCCGGGTGGTCATGAGCCAACTGCCCCTCACGGTGACGGTGCTGCTTGTTGTCTTGGCCGCCGCCGTTTTCAGCCCGTCCACGCTGGCTGAGCTTCAGTTCCGGATGGCGTTGCTGTCCCATGCCGCTGTCTTCGCCGCCTGCCTGGCCGTGCCGTGGGAGAAGCTGCCGCCGGGGGCCTTCGTCATCATTCCGGTCCTTGACTGCATTGCCATCGGCTTCACGAGGGAAACCGGCGGCCCTGCCTTCAACGTGCTGAGCCTGATGCTGGTGTTCCCGGTCATCTGGCTGTCCGTAGGCCGCCAGCGCAGCAGGGTGGTCCTGGCCGTGCTGGCAACAGTACTCGCCACAGTGGTCCCGCCCGCAGTGCTGGGCGGTGCACCTCCTGCGCAGGGGTCGATGATCCGCGTGATTTTCCTGCCCCTCGTGCTGTCCGCGGTCGCCGTCACAGCGCACCTCGTGTCCGGAACCATCCACCGGCAGCGGACCGCGCTGGTGCTGAAGGACCAGGCACTTGCGGAAACGCTCGCCGACAGCATGGACCGCCAACGGCTCCTGGACGCCGTGCTGGGCGCCGTCGGAGTGGGCGTCTGGGTGGTTGACCAGGACGGAAACAACATCCTGACCAACCGGGCCCTCCGCACCGACCCGGCCCTGGCCGGGCTCGCCGACCCGGAGGGCGGTCCCGCCCTGCTGTTGGGCGACAGGAGCACGCCTGTACCGGCGGAAATGCTCCCGGCTGCCCGCTTGGCGCGTGGAGAGGGGTTCACTGACGAGCTGATGTGGGCCGGACGCGGGAGAGACCAGCGGGCCTACTCGGTGAGCGCCCATCCCATGAAACCGAAAAACGGCGGGCACACCGGGGGCGTCATTACCTTCGTGGACGTGACGGCGCTGATAACTGCCCTGGCGGCCAAGGACAACTTCGTCGGCACCGTCTCCCACGAGCTGCGCACGCCGCTCACGTCTATCCTGGGCTACCTGGAGCTCGTGATGGATGAGCCGGGCATGGAAGGTATTGAAGCTGAACTGCAAGTGGTCCATCGCAACGCCACGCATCTCCTGGGCCTCGTCAACGATCTGATAGCAGTCGCCTCCGAGCGGGTGGACCTGAGCCTGGAAGAGGCCGATCTCGCCCGCTTGCTGACCGACGTCGTGGATTCCGCGCTTCCCAAGGCGGCCACCAGGGGCCTGGAGCTGGTGATCGAAGCCGAGCATCCGCTCCCCGCCAGGATGGACACCGCGCGGATCCGCCAGGTAGTCAACAACCTGCTGTCCAACGCGATCAAATATTCCCCCGACGGCGGCCGCATCACGGCCCGGGTGCATCGGACCGGAGCGGACCTCGTCTGCTCCATCACGGACCCGGGGATCGGCATGAGCCAGGAGGACCAGGAGCAGGCGTTCACCAAGTTCTTCCGCTCCGCGAGGTCCCGCGACACGGCCATCCCCGGAGCCGGTCTGGGCCTGCCCATCAGCAAGACCATCATCGAAGGGCACGGCGGTTCGATGAGCCTCTCCAGCGCACCGGGCGCAGGCACCACCGCCACGTTCGTCCTGCCGGCGTCGTGACCCGCTTCTTCGGCTAGTTCCCGGCCGCCTGGTCATTGGCTGGCGTGAGATACGGCAGTTTGTGGACCTTAAGGACCGACGTCGTTTCCGCAGGCCGGTTCAGTCTTTGGTGATCACCAGGGCAACGCTATGTCCGCCGAAGCCAAAAGCGTTCACCAGGCCGGCGGGGGCCGAGCCGGGCGCCAGCGTGTGGGCCTTCTCCGTCACGACGTTCAGGTTCACTTCGGGGTCCAGCGCCTCGATGTTCACCGTTCCGGGCAGCTGTCCGGTCTGCAGGGCCTGGACCACCACAACCGCCGCGAGCGCACCGGCGCCGCCCAGGAGGTGGCCGGTGTGGCCTTTAGTGGAGGTCACGGGCACGTCGGCACCGAAAATGGCGTTAATGGCCTGGGCTTCCAGCCGGTCCCCTACCGGGGTGGAGGTGGCGTGCGCATGGACGAAGCCGATCTCCGACGCCTGCATTCCGGCCGACTCCAGGGCCTTCTGCATGACGCGCCGCTGCATGGCCGGGTCCGCAGCCACGATGTCGTTGGCGTCGGAGGTTACCGCCCCGCCGGCCACTGCGCCGAGGATGGCGGCGCCGCGTGCCAGGGCGTGGGCTTCACTCTCAAGCACCACAATGCCGGCGCCTTCCGCGAGGACAAAGCCGTCGCGGCCGCCGTCGAACGGGCGCGAGGCGAGCTGGGGTTCGCCGTTGCGCGTGGAGAGTGCCCGGATCTGGGAGAAACCGGTGATCACCAGGTCGTTGACGGAAGCGTCCACGCCGCCGGCAATCACGACGTCGGCCGCTCCGGAGCGGATCATTTCGGCGCCCTGGACAATTGCTTCAGCGCCCGACGCGCAGGCGCTGACCGGTGTCCGGGCTCCGCCGCGGGCGCCGAGGTCAATGGAGACCCAGGCCGCGGGGCCGTTGACCATCAGCCGGGTGAGGGTGTGCGGCGAGACCCGGCGCGGGCCGCCGCTGGCGAGCGCACGGTCCTGTTCGAGGGTGGAGCCGAGGCCGCCGTAGGCGGAGCCGATCACCACGGCGAACCGTTCGGGGTCGACGTCGGGCGCCCCGGCCTGCTGCCAGGCTTCCCGGGCAGCCACCAGCGCCAGTTGCCCGCACCGGTCCATGCGCTTCAGCTCGCGCGTGGTGAGATGCTCCGAGAGATCCGCGGTGACCTGTCCGGCGATGCGCACGGGCAGTTGTTCCGCCCAGTCCTGATCCAGTGCGGCGATGCCGGACTGTCCCGCCAGCAGGCCGGTCCAGGTTTCCGCCACAGTGGAGCCGAGCGGGTTGATGGTGCCGGCGCCGGTGATCAGCGCACGGGGTTGGTCTGCAGGCATTGGTCGCTACTTTGCGGGGTTGTGGGTGCCGATGGGCACGAGGGTCAGATCGGGGTGGTTCTTCTCGATCCGGCGCAGGGCCCAGACGTCGTTGAACAAGGCGAGGTATTCGCCGTCGGACCTCAACAGCACCTCGGCGCCTGGCACGTTGGCCAGCGCGGGCATGGCGTCCGCGGTCGAAATCCTGGCGATGGAGTACGGCAGGCGTTCGAGCCGCATGGGGGCGCTGAAGTCATGCGCCATCCGGTCCTCCACCACCTCGAACTGCATGGGGCCGACGGCGGCAAGCACCGGCGCCTGGTCGCCGCGGACGTCGGAGCGGAGGACCTGGATGACGCCCTCGTGCTCGAGCTGCTCGATGCCGCGGCGGAACTGCTTGAACTTGCTGGGGTCCTTGGACCGGGCCACCTGGAAGTGTTCCGGGGCGAACAGCGGGATGGCCGGGTATTCCACGGCCCCTTCTAGGAAGAGGCTGTCGCCCACGCGAAGTGTTGAGGCGTTGACCAGGCCCACGACGTCGCCCGGGTAGGCCTCGTCGATGACCTCGCGTTCGCGGCCGAACACCTGCTGGGCGTACTTGGTGGCGAAGGACTTTCCGGTGCGGGTCTGGGTGACCACCATGCCGCGTTCAAAGACTCCGGAGCAGACGCGGATGAAGGCGACGTGGTCGCGGTGGGCCTTGTTCATGCCGGCCTGGACCTTGAAGACAAAGCCGGAGAAGGACGATTCAACCGGTCGCGGGCTGCCCTCAACGTCGGGCCGGGGTGCGGCGTGCGGCGCGAAGTCAACCAGGGCGTCCAGCAGTTCCTTCACGCCGAAGTTCAGGGCGGCGGAGCTGAACAGGATGGGGGTGGCGGTGCCCGCATGGAAGGCGTCGACGTCGAATTCGAGGTTGGACTCGATGACCAGGCCGGCCTCGTCCACGGCGTCGGTCCAGTTGTTGCCCTGCGTCTCCGCGGCCTCTTCGGGCGTGAAGTACTCGGTCAGCGCGATGTTGGCGCCGGAATTGTTGCGCTGGAAGCGGGCGAAGCGGTCCTGGCGGAGGTCCCAGACACCGCGGAAGTCACCGGAGATGCCCACGGCCCAGGTCAGCGGCATGGGCTGCAGGCCGGTGCGCTCCGTGAGCTCGTCCATCAGCGCCAGCGCGTCGAGGCCGGGCCGGTCCCACTTGTTGATCACGGTGATGATGGGCAGGTTGCGTGCCTTGCAGACCTCGAAGAGCTTCATGGTCTGCGTTTCCAGGCCCTTGGCGGCGTCCACGAGCATCACTGCGCAGTCGACGGCGGCCAGGACCCGGTAGGTGTCCTCGGAGAAGTCCGCGTGGCCGGGGGTGTCCAGCAGGTTGATGACGGTGTCCCGGTAGGAGAACTGCAGGGCGGCGGAGCTGATGGAGATGCCGCGGTCCTTCTCCATCTGCATCCAGTCCGAGACCGTTTCCTTGCGGTTGGCCTTGCCGCTGGAGGCGCCGGCGGTGCCGATCACCTTCGCGTGCAGGGCCAGGGCCTCGGTGAGGGTGGATTTGCCGGCGTCAGGGTGCGAAATGACAGCAAAGGTCCGACGCCGGGCCGCCTGTTTGTGAATCTCGTTGACCCGGGCGGGGCTAAGGACATCTTGGGACACGGTGCTACTTTCGCTGCGGTGGGGTTACCCCAAGGCGCTCGGCAGGCCTCAAGGGGAAGCATGGCTCTGTGACAGCCAAGTTCCAAGTTTATCGCAGTGCGGGCTGGCTCCGAAGGTGGCAGCTTGTCGCCCCCGAAACCAGCAGTTCAAGACTGCGAAACCCGTCCGGCTAGCTTGGGCGCATGAGAACACGGAACCCGTCCGTGCCACCCGCAAGTGAGCCGGTGGACGGCAGCCGCTGCGTCCAAGCGGCCGGGCGTGTATGGCGGTTTGCCGTCCCGTTGAAGGAACCCTCAGCGGAGCGCTTTTTTCGGGATTCATGAAAAACTCGGCCGTCTGCGTATAGGCTCCCATCAGCGTCGACCTCAAGGGAGCACAATGAAGCGCACTCGATTGTGGCAATACACGGTTCCCGTCCTACTTCTCGTCATGCTGTTGACATCTTGCGGAGACACGAAAACGGGCGGACCGGGAACTGCCGTACCCACGCCCAGCTCCACCAGCTCGGTTCCCTCCACTAGCTCAACCCCTGGCTCGACCAGCACCACCCCACCCCAGGAAACATGCGCGGCGTTTCTGCCGTCGACACCGTGCACCAAGTACACCAGCGTTTCCGGGACGACTAGCGGTATCGAACTCCCCTGGTTGTCCTCCGGAAGCGTTACAGCAAGGCTGACTTCCGTTAACGGAGAACTGCAGCTGAGCTTGACCACCCCATGCGGACCCCTGAGTGCCCAGGCAACAATTACGGGGAACACCCTTACCGCCAAGGACATCGCAACAGGTGCGTCGGGCTGCACGGCAGATACCGGCGAGCAGCAGCTGTGGGTGAAGAACTACCTCAAGCGGCCCATTGAGATGACCTTCAGCCAAGGCACTCTCAACTGGAGGAGCGGAACAGACACGCTCAGCTTCAAGAGTGAATAGACCAATCAGTTTCCGAAGTCGTCTGCAACGACCGGCGTTGCCTGGGGTCTCGTTTGCGGAACCTTGAACGGGACGAATGCTGGAATTGGTCGGATTAGGGGACGGTGTCGGCTTTCAACGCTAGCCCCAGTGAAGCGCACACTTTTTCGTCCCCGGGGATGACGGCGGCGCGGCCGTCACTCAGAACACAGACGGTCAGTGGGTTCGGGATCGGGTAGGAGGAGCTGCCGTCACGGAGGCTTGGATGCGTTCTTCCGTCAGGGGCATCGGGGTCGAGCCCGTGGTGAGCCCAGACAGCCCGGCAGGCGGCCAACGCATCCTCGATAGGAATCGGGTTGCGTTGCGTCAATGGCTCGCCGACCCGTGTTCCTTCCCCCAGTACAACTGTGGTGCCGGGGAACTGGTTGCCGTGGAGTTCGGCGCGTGCAAAGCAATCAATTGAGCTTTTGTCCGTGACAGGCAGCTGCATGACGACGGCACCTCCGGTTGCCACCAGGGCGACGGCGACACCGGCAAGCAGGATCCGCTTGCCTTTGGTGTTCTGGAAGTGCCGGTTTTCCGGGGTTCCGTCCTGCGCGACGTTGGCCAGGAGAGCCTCGATGGCTGCGCTGCGTTCCGCGCTGAAGCGCTGTGAACGCGGAATCTCATTCATGGTGTTTCCTCTTCAGGCTTGAGTGAGGGCGGCGCCGGCAGGAACCCGGCTGGTGGGTTCATCAGCTGTGACAGTTTCTGTTTGGCGCGTGAGAGCCGGGACTTCACGGTGCCCGACGGAATGCCCAGCAGCTCGCTCACCTCGGCGGTACTCATGTCCTCCAGAACGCAGAGCGCAATAATTTCCTGGTCCCGCCGGCCCAGCGAACGGTAGGCCTGGCGCAGGAGTAGAGACCGCCGGTCCTGATCGACGGTGTCAGCCACGGAATCGCTGTGATCCGGCACCATCTGGCACTGCGGAAGTTTCCGCAGGAGGCGTTCATAGCGCAGTGTGGACCTGAGCTTGTTCCTTGCCACGTTCGTGGCCGTTATCAGCAGCCAACCAAGCATCGAATCGTTGACCATCCGGATTCTGGATCTGCACCGCCAGGCCTCAAGGAACACCATGGCTGTGACGTCTTCAGCCTCAAAAGGAGTTTTCACCAGCCGGAGACTGTGGACGAAGACCCGGTCCCGGTGCCGTAGGAAGAGGGAAGCAAAAGCGGTACCGTCACCATCCATGACGCGCAGCCAAAGCTCACCATCCCTGGATCCCTTCCCTGCGTCCCCCATACCTATAAGTGTCCGGCAACCCCCTGTCGGTTCCATCACGAATCACAGAAGTCGACAAATCACGGCCACCACTGTCTGCGATCCCACTTGCGGAACCTTCTACGGAACATTCTCAGCTCCGAACATGCCTTAAGACGCTATGGAACCCTGGGCATTGGTTCTGGAGAAGCACTTCGCATTCGTTCAGGGGTCCACTCGCGCTGCTCTACCTCTTTGGGCGTAGTGACCTGAGAATTTGTTGAGCGATCTTCTGGGAGGGCGCGCGGTTGAAGGGGCATCGGCGCAGGAGTGGCGTTGCGCATCTGTTCTTCGGTGAGCGGGACTGATCTTGTGCCGCAGCTTGATGCAGTCGCAGAACCAGAGGAACTGGCAATTGATTCTTGTGCATTCGTTGGGAGCCGGGCTGTCTCCCGACATTCGCTTCCGTCGGCTACGTTTGCACCCTCGCTAGCTTCGGGGGAAGGCCCTGCGGATGGCAGTGGTGGCTCCTGTCGATCTTCTCCCTGCCCACTATCGCCAGCACGTCCGCAGCCGGTGATGGAGAAGATAAGGACGCATGCAGCAGTAAACCCGCGGATCCCTCTCGAACGTCCCATTCCGTGATTGTCCCCATACGCGGATCACAAAAACAGGGGTTCAGGCGGAACCTCTGGTTTCAATCTGATCACCATTCAGTTGCTCTTGATGAAAAGGCTGGAGCTGGTGCTCGTCCGCTCCCTGCATAACCCTCTAGGGGTTCAGGGGTACACCTCGTCGCCCTTGCGTGGTCGTCGTGCAACGGGAGTGCTGATCGATACTCTGGCAACATGACCATCCAGACACGCGGCGCCACGCGCTCTCCTGCTGTCGCGGCTTGCGTCATCCTTCTGGGCTTGCTCGTCCTGTGGATAGCGCAGCCGGTCCTGCCTGGTTGGGGATGCGCGGCCAGTTTTCCGGCGATGTGCCCTCCGCATTTGCTGCCGGTTCGTGCATCGCTGATCAGCGCAGGCATCCTCGGCGTACTGCTCGCAACTGTCATCGTCGGGCTACTGCTTCGGCGGTCCCGGGCAAACGCCTGGCTGGGCGGAATGTCCCGAAGTGTCGTCTTCGCCGTGCCTGTAATCCTGGTCCTGACAGTCGTCGCGCACTTCCTGATACCGCAGCCCTGATTCAAGCTTGCTTGGCGCGGGTTGCTGTCGCGGACGTCGAAAAGCCATGGCTGCAAGCCGGTCCCGCTGAGGAACCTCCACTGGGACACACTCCAGCTGCTCGTCCTGTGCGACGGCCTCCCTCATGTTGAGAGCGTACAACTGTTGACACAGTTTGCCCCGGTGTTCCATTTCCTTGGAGACGGTCTTCCCGCGCCCGGCCTGCGATGAGAGCTGCCAAGTTCTCTCGAACTGCTCTCACTCGTCCTTCTCAGCCTCCGCATGACTCTTAAGTGAGGGGGCCGGCCCGCCGCCCGTCTTCTCCGGCACGTCGCTTCGGGCTTGACCATCCTGAACGAAAGTAATCCAAATTTGGCTCCCCCACTCAAGGACCGACCCTGCGGAAGGATCTTGGGAGGTCACCCAGAACAGCCCCGGCCACGTACGCGAACGGAGCCCCGGCCCGTCAGGGTCCCCGGCTGCGAGACCAAACCCAATGTTCGCCGCCATCTCTTGTGCAATATGCACAGGCTGCCCAACAAGATCGGGAACAGTCAGCGTCTGACGTTCAACCAATCTGCATCTCCTTTGAGCCTGAACAGCTAGAACGGTGAAACCAAACCTTCTTCCCGCCAGAATACCGCCGGTGGCTCAGCCGGGCTCTCACCGGACCCCGTCTAACATGGGTCCCAAATGAGACTGCGATTTACCGCCAAACTGGGCTCAAATCAGATTGACATTCTCAAGGGTTTGTTCCGCTTGAGGAACGCTTTGTGGGACAGTCGCGATGCATCTGAACAGTCCATCGACCGGCGTGCGTCTCGGTGGCAGTGAAGGGTCACCCGTTAGGGTGATCCTTTAGCGACTGAAGAATCACTCAGACAGCATCGGAGCAGGTACATGGAAGCAAATCTGGCTCCTGCCAGCTCCGCATCTTCTGCGGATTGGCTGGCCCGCGGCTTTCCGGGGCCTCCCCTTCTCGTGAGCACATTTGTGCCAGAGGCTTTTGCGGCAGTCGTTCGTGTTCTAAATCCCCTTGTCGGCGCCGCCGGACGGAAACTCTCTTGGGCCGCCGTTGCGCAGGAATTGGGCATTCCCCTGAACGGTGCCGCCGTTGGGGACCGTCTATGCCAGGACTACGCGGCCAAAACCGGTGAGCAGGTCAATGTCGATTTCGGGACACTCGATTACGAGGTGGCATCTGCCATGGCAGAGGTTCTTAGCCGGCACACGACCACGCCCGACAAATGTTTCTTCGCCGCCTGGGCAGGTTACTCCGACATCAGGGACGAGCTCGCCGGTGCCCCCGTGGTAATCCTTCCTCCCGAGCGGGAGATGTACCTCCTGGAAGGACCCGTAGAGGCTGCAACAGAGGCGTTCGACGAACAACGCTCCAGGCGCAGTTTGCGGTGGTGGCCGGCTGACCAAACCTGGTGCGTCGGAAATGATCTTTACGCTGATTCTGTCTACGTCGCTGGTTCCAAAGAATGCGTCTCGGCTCTCGTGGATGATCCCCGTCTGGAAACCCTCGTAGCCGACCGCTCCGACGTTCATCCCGGAATCTACGCATAAGCACTTCGAGATTGAAACCAAGCGGAGCCCATATGGGGATCCCCCAACGCGAAACCGAAACCGCCATTCCCAAGCAACAGTCACACTGTTTTGTGGCTTCGGCCAGCGCCGACCGCTGTTCCTAAGGTGAACGATTGAGCAACCTGAGAAGCGCCAGCATCGTTGCGAGTCCCGGATCGTAAGGCCGTCCGAAGATGAAACAATCTGCGTATGGATGCCACGCTTGAAGATGTACCGCCTCGGCTTCGAGCAATGCTTCGAATGCTGCTGACGAAATGTATCGATGACGAACGCGTACGCTCAGTCTGGCTCGAAGGCTCGGTAGCAAGGGGATTGGCAGATGACTGGAGCGACATCGACCTTCACCTAGCAGTAATGGAACCGGAGAACTTCGCTGCCATCGAATGGCTCGATTCCGAGGTGCACCTGGTCCTCTCAGATGCTATCCCTGAACTGACGGGAGCGTTTATCTGCCTTACTTCCGACTGGATCCACATCGACTTGAATGTTCACTCTTCGGAAAACGAACTCCCGTCCGATGGAGCGCGCCACATTCTACTTGACCGCGACGGTCTAATTCAGGACAGACCAAACGCACAACGCCCTCCCGATCAGCCGTTCTTTCCCGCCCAGGATGTCCAGATTTTTTTGTACTTCCTCGGCAAGACGGTCGCGTCGGTTCATCGCTCCGATCTCATCGCACTTTCGCAGGCTACAGCGATGATGCGTGATCGTCTGCTGGTCAATCTGGGACGGTCAATAAGCGGCTTGGCCAGCATTTGAGCGATGAACAAATGCAATGCCTGCACTCCGAATCCCATTCTCAGCTAGGAGCAGGGAGTTCCTGCTTTTGGGCTCAGCGAGCTCAGCCTTCGAGACGCACAGCAGAGCATGGCAAACGTCTATCTGAGCAGGGCGCGCAAGCTCGCCGAGGAGTGCGAAGCGGCTTGGCCGTTGGAGCTCGAACAGGCTACCAAACAGCTCCTGCACCGTGAATTGCAGATGGCCTGGTAACGCCTGATCCTCGCGGCTGATCAGACTCGAGGGGATCTGTCCCGCTAAGGGTTCCCAAACGGAACGGAGGCGACGCATCAGACGAGCGACAACGTCACCAACCGCTGCGCGTCGGCATATGTCCTTTCGGGCATCGTCGGGCATTGCCATTTCGGCCCCAGGCCTAGGATGCGATTTTTCTGGACCGCGCCAGATCAGACGGCGTGCGAGCCGCCCGAGCCGGCCTTCGCCATACTGGATCTATGCAGGCGACGACGGTGTTGGTCGAGGGCGAGAGTGACCGGATGGCGGTCGAGACACTGGCCCTTCGCCTTGGCCATGATCTGACAGCCGAGCGAGTGACGGTCGCGCCGATGGGAGGCGCGACCAGTATCGTCCACTTCCTTGACCGTTACGGCCCGGACGGCGCAGGCCACCGGTTGCTCGGCTTGTGTGATGCAGGGGAGTCTCGTGGCATCGCTCGAGCGCTCGCCCGGGCAGGCGTCGGGTCCGGTTCGCTGGCCGATCTTGGGTTCCACGTCTGTCACGCCGACCTGGAGGACGAACTCATCCGCTGCCTTGGGGTCGATGGCGTGCTCGACGTCATCGCGGCTCAGGGCGAGCTCGCGTCGTTCCGGATCCTCCAACGCCAGCCGTCACAGCGAGAGCGGCCGATAACGGCGCAGTTGCGCCGGTTCTTCGGGGGACGCAGCGGCAACAAGGTCCGATACGCAGGCCTACTCATCGACGCATTGCCAGCTGGGCAGGCACCCCCGCCGCTCGACCGCCTCGTTTCATCATTCTGATGTGACCACCACCCAAACAGGCCACAAACGCCTCCCGGGCGGCCGCCGTCGAACGCGTTCCCGAGGCACTTCGCGGCAACCCCTAATGAGGCACTTTGGGGCTTGTCCGTGCGGTTATTGCCGCTTCTTACCTCTATCATGGAGCTTGCGGGAAACTGAGTACTTTTGATCCTGCCGGCGGAGTGTAAAACCGGCATACCTGCGGGCGGCAGTCTGCACCTTTGAAGGGAACACCTATGGCTCGGAGCCCCGAAGAATCGCTCAAGGCGACTCTGGGCAGAGTGGCTCCAGGCACGCCGTTGCGCGATGGGCTGGAACGCATCCTCCGGGGGCGGACCGGTGCGCTGATCGTACTGGGCTCGGACCGGACCATCGAGTCCATCTGTTCCGGCGGGTTCGACATCGGCATCGATTTCTCCCCCACAAGGCTCCGCGAACTGGCCAAGATGGACGGCGCCATCATCTGCGACAAGGACGCCGGGAACATTCTGCGCGCCGCGGTCCAGTTGGTCCCGGACTCAAGCATCGAAACCCAGGAATCCGGCACGCGGCACCGCACGGCGGAGCGTGTGGCCATCCAGACCGGCGTTCCCGTGATTTCCGTCAGCCAGTCCATGCAGATCATCGCCCTCTATGTGAACGGGCTCCGGCACGTGCTGGAGGGATCCGAGAAGGTCCTGGCCCGCGCCAACCAGGCCCTCGCCACGCTGGAACGGTACCGTTCGCGGCTGGACCAGGTGACCAGTTCCCTGTCCGCCCTGGAGATCGAGGCCATGGTGACCGTCCGTGACGTCGCGGTCACCCTGCAGCGCCAGGAAATGGTCCGCCGGATCTCCGAGGAAATCTCGCAGTATGTCCTGGAACTTGGCGAGGACGGGCGCCTGCTGTCCCTCCAGCTCGATGAGCTCACGGTGGGCCGCGGCCCCGGCAGCGACGTCATCATCCGCGACTACGCCGGACCGGACGCGTCCCCCGAGGACATCGAACGGGCCGTCAGTGCGCTGGTGAATCTCGGCCCCACAGAGCTGATCGACCTGGGCAAGATCTCCGGGATCGTCGGTTTCGCCGGCGGCGAGGCCAACCTCGACGCCGTGGTGCAGCCCCGCGGCTACCGCCTGCTGTCCGGCCTCAAGGCAGTCCCCAAGGCTGTTGCCGACCGCCTGGTGGACCACTTCGGCGGCCTGCAGTTCCTGATGGCGGCCACCATCGACGACCTCATGACCGTCGACGGCATCGGCGACCAGCGCGCCCGGACGGTCCGCGAAGGCCTGAGCCGCATGGCCGAAGCCAGCCTGCTGGACCGCTTCCTCTAATCCCCACCGGAGTGGGCCCAGGATAGGGCGGATCAGCTGAGCTGGAACACTGCCTTGGGGCTGGCCCTCGAGCCGAGCTTGGCCGTGAAAATGTAGTACGCCCCGCCTGCTCCGGGCTTGGCCTCGATGGGGCTGCAGCCTTCCAGCGTGCGGTTCCGGGCCCACGGGAAGTTCGCCGTTTCGCTGGCACCGGCGGCAATCGTCTTCACCAGGTCTTCGCTTTCGGCCTGGCAGTCCTTGGACGAGAAGATCCTGTCCGCGCCGCTGGTCACCAGAAACTCCATCTGGGACGTCCCGATGTTCACCTCGCAGGGCATGGTTCCGCCGTTGGTCACCTTCAGGGTGAGCAGCGGGTTCTCCTCGGGGCCGTAGGCGGCTTTGTCGGTCGACGCGGACACCGTCACCAGGTTTTGGTTGCAGGAAGGCGTGGGTGTGGGAGTGGGTTCGCTGCCTGCAGGTTCCGACGGTGAGGCACCGGAGGCGGGGGCCGTTTCAGTTGCACCGTCGGTGGAGGATGCCTGCTCGGTGCCGCTGAAGGCGCCTGCCACGGCAAAGCCACCGAACGTGAGCGCCACCGCCATCAGCAGGGCTGTTCCCACAAACAGCCGACGGCGGCGGTACACGGCTGCGCTCGGCTGCCGGGTAGCGCCGGACCCGCCCCGGGAACCGGATGCGGATGCCGTCTTGCGCGGTGATGAATTGCCTTGCCTGCCCATCCTTCTAGGCTAGAGAACCCGCCGGATTCTGCCGTCCCACCACGCCGGTCCCCCGGCCAACGCTAGGTCACAGTTTTTCCGCGGCATCTTCGCGCGGCCTCCCGCGAATCCACTACAGTGTTGGGATCGACGCTACAACCCTTTCCCCAGCCATGCCCGCGGACGGCGCCCCCGTTACGGCCCAGTTCGGCACGGATGACCTCCGCCCCGACCAGCTCGCGGCCCTGCACCGCAGGATCACCGGCTGGTTCGCCGAGACGGCGAGGGACTTGCCCTGGCGCGAACGCCACTGCTCACCGTGGGGAGTCCTGGTCAGCGAGGTCATGCTGCAGCAGACCCCAGTGGTGCGGGTGCTGCCTGTCTGGCGGGAATGGCTCGGGCACTGGCCCACCCCCGCCGCCCTCGCCGGCGAGCCTGCAGGGGAAGCCGTCCGCTCCTGGGGAAGGCTCGGCTACCCCCGCCGGGCACTCCGCCTGCACGCAGCCGCCGCTGCCATCGTCCGCGACCACGGCGGCAAGGTCCCCGACAATTACACGGAGCTGTTGGCCCTGCCCGGGGTGGGCAGCTACACGGCCGCGGCCGTTGCCGCCTTTGCCTTCGAACGCCGGGAGACTGTGGTGGACACGAACATCCGGCGTGTGCACGCGCGCCTGGTCTCCGGCGTCGCGCTCCCCTCACCATCGCTGAACGCTGCGGAGATGCGGCTCGCGGCGGAACTGCTGCCGGACGACGTCGGGACCTCCGTGCACTGGAATGCTGCGGTGATGGAACTGGGGGCGCTGGTCTGCACGGCGCGGGCGCCCAAGTGCGCGGACTGCCCGGTGCGGGACTCCTGTGCGTGGCTGGCAGCCGGTGCGCCGCCGCCGTCGTACGTTCCCAAAGGTCAGGCGTGGCACGGAACTGACCGGCAGGTCCGGGGTGCCGTGATGGCTGTGCTCCGGCTTGCGGACGCACCGGTGCCGGCGGAAATGTTCCAGCGGGAGCCTGCTGACCTGGGCTTCGCGGCGGACGGAATCGGCGTGCCCCTGTCCGCACTGCACCGCCTGAACTCCGCGCCGGAACAGCTCGAACGTGCCATTGCCGGCCTCCTTGGCGACGGGCTGGCCGAGCTGCACCAGGGCGGCTACCGGCTGCCTGCCTGAGCCGCCTTTAGGGTGGCCCGCGCCCGATGGCATACTTTCTGGTGACTCAAACCGGGGGAAATTCATGAGAATCGTGCTGTACGTCATCTGGGCACTGTTTGTTGCGGGCGTCATTTTTGCGCTGGTCCATTCGCTGCGGAAAGCCAAGCGGCAGGAAAAACTGATCGCCGGCTGGCCAAAGGTCCAGGCGACCGTCACCGGCAACGTGGCGGGCTGGACACATGGCGGAGGCGGCTCAACGCGGAGCCGCCGCTTCTACCCCACGTACCAGTTCGCCGACCCCAACGGGACCCTGTTTGCCGGCGAATCCGAGGTTTCGTACGCCAACCGGCAGGCACCGGGATCGCCCCTGGCAGTGGCCTACAACCCGGCGAATCCCAACCAGTCATTCCAGGTGGCCTCCGAATCGAAAATGGTGATCGGGTGCCTCATGCCGGTCTTCGTATTTTTCGCCCTACTGCTGTTCTGGGTCGCCGGCGCTTTCCCGCTGGGCTGAGCCGTGGACTCCCTGAAAATGCTGTTCATCGTCCTGCCCGGGCTTTTCCTTGCCGCGGGCCTGATCCTGATGGGGCTGTCCCTGGCCGCGTCCTTCCGCCGCAAACGTTCCATGGCGGGGTGGCAGGAGGCTTCGGCCACCGTCACGGGAAACCTGCACGGCACGGACGGACCCGCGAGCAACGGCCGGAACCGGTTTGCGCCGTCGTACGAATTCGCGGACGCCGGGGGAAAACGCTGGCTGGGGCAGGCCGATATCTACAGCCAGGACCAGGCGATCATCGGCACGCACATACCCGTGGTCTACAACCCGGCCAATCCCGCCGAATCCACGCTGCCGGTCTTCGCTGTTGCCAAAGGCCGGCTGGCCACAGGTCTCATTATGGTGATCTTTGGGGCCACAGCCATAACAATGTTTGCATCACTTTCCTGGTAGCAATGCGGGCTTCCGGCTCCGGATTTACCCTGAAGTATGGGCAAGTCCGGGGTACTTCTGGCACTGATGACGACGGCGGTTCTCACCTCCGGCTGCTACTACTACTACCCCGTCCCGCCGCCGTGCCCTGCCATCGCCCAGGCCACTGCCGTCTCGGTGACAGTGGCGCGGGAGTACGTGGCGCAGGTGGGGTCGTTGCGCCTGAAGGCCTGCCAGGACGGCGTCTGTAAGGAAGCCGCCGTCGAGCTTTTTCCCGGCACTGCCTCGATTGACCAAGGCTGCGCACCGGACGGGGTCTGCTCTGCCACGGCGTCCCCGGACGGGACCATGATCGGGATGCTGATGCTGGAGTCCCTCACGGAGGCCCCGATGGCGCTGACCGCCACGGGTACTTCTGCTGGCGGATCCGCCCTCCCTGTGCGCACCTTGGATTTCCGGCCCCGCGGCGCCTACCCCTACGGGGAGCATTGCGGGAGGTTCGTCACGGCGTCGGTGATTCTCGACGCCGAGGGACTGCGACAAGCCGTTTGACCGCCCTCGCTGGCGACAAATAAGCCCCGTCAAGCCCCGCCCTTGACTTCCACTCAGGACACTTCTACGGTCTGTATTACCAGCATCGGCAACGTTGGATTTAGCACAGGTTCCCCGCCGGGAAGGGGTAAGGATGCCACTTTCAGATAGGGAGCGGAAACAGCTCGAGGAGCTGGAGTCGGGCCTGGCGGCAGACGACCCCAGGCTCGCTGAGGAACTCTCGACCGGCTCGGTGGGCCTCAGGTTTGGGCGCCGTATCTACCTCGGTGCCATTGCATGCCTGCTCGGGCTGGTGTTGCTTATTGTCGGGGTCAGCACGCAGATCATCGCGGTCGGCGTCGGCGGTTTCCTGCTGATGGGAGCCGGCACGTACCTGCTCGTGGACAAGCGGTCCTTTAGCTTGGGCCGCAGCAGCCAGGTCAAATAGGCAACTCAGGCCACGGCCTACGGCTCGCCGAAGCCTGCCTGCACCAAGCCGCCGACGTAGTTCAGGGCGCGCTCGGCGTCGGGCCCCCAAGCCTCGATATGGAGCAGGGATCCCTTGCCTGCCGCCAGGGTCATTAGGGACGTCATTGACGCGCCATCCACCCCGTTGACCGTGACCTCGGCGTTGAGGGACGCCAGACCGCCCGCGATCTTGGCGGCCGGACGGGCGTGCATGCCGGCCTCATTCACCAGTTCGAAGTCGCCGGTGAAGTCCGGTCCTGAACCGGTGACGGACCCTTCAGCCACGGTGCTTTCGGCGAGCACCCGCGAAGCAGCCGCCACCTCCGGTCCCAATCCGTAGACCGCTTCGGCGGCACGTTTGACTGCCTTCACGTCGGCGCCGCCCTGTGCGGCCACGGCGGCAGCCACGAGGCCTTCCACCAGGGGCGCGTCCGCCAGGAGCACGCCGGCCGGCTCCTCCACGAGCTCCAGGGCCGATTCCGCCGTCATCACTGCCGATCCCAGGTCCGTCAGGACCACCACGCCATCGCCGCCGGCCGCCTTGTCCAGGGCAGACATGACTTTCTCCAGGCTCGTTCCGATCCTGCCGTCGGCGGTGCCCCCGGCGGCGAGGATTACGACGTCGGGCGCCATCTGGGCGGCAAGCTCCACGGCGCCGTCGGCAATTTTTTCGCTATGGGACACCACCACCAGGCGAACCGTCATGCTGCGGCCCCAACAGCAGCCCGGAGAATGAGGGCGCTGGAGGCGGCCCCGGGATCGCGGTGGCCCGCGCTCCGCTCCCCCAGGTAGCTGGCGCGGCCTTTGCGGGCCACCAGCGGATCGGTGGCCACGGCTCCGGCCTCAGCCGCCTCGGCTGCGGCGATCAGCACGCCAAGGACGTTGTCTGTGCCGTCCGCCGCGGCGGCCTGCGCCGCCTCCGCGGCTGGGGTCCAGGCATCCACCATGGTCTTGTCGCCGGACTCAGCCTTGCCCCGGGCCACGATCCCGTCGCGTGCAGCCACAAGTGCGTCGGCGAGGCGCCCCGGATCGATCTCGGCGGCATCGCCCAAAGCGGTGGAGGCCCGCAGGAACGCGGTTCCGTACAAGGGCCCCGCGGCGCCGCCCACCTTGGACATCAGGGTCATGGCAGTCAGCTTCAAGGCCGCGCCGGGCGTCTCAGGCTGCGCTTCAGCCAGTTTCTCCAGCACCGCCTGGAAGCCGCGGTCCATGTTCTCGCCGTGGTCCGAGTCCCCGATCGCACGGTCGAGTTCGATGAGCCACACCCGGTTTTCCGCCATGGCCTGGGCGCAGAGAGTCAGCCATCTGACGGCCCATTTCACGTCCAGCACCACGGTTACACGCCCCAACGCAGGGCTGCGGTGTGCACCGGAGCGTCCCACAGCTGCGTCAGTTCATCGTCGAGCCGGAGCACCGAGATGGAGCAGCCCTGCATTTCCAGGGACGTGATGTAGTTCCCTACCAGCGAGCGTTCGACGGCGGCTCCACGTTCTGCGATCACCTGGGCAGCGCGGCGGTAGACGATGTACAGCTCGCTCAGGGGGGTCCCGCCCATGCCGTTGACGAACAGCAATACTTTCTCGCCGCCGGTGATGCCCAGGTCGCTGAGGACCGGGTCCAGCAGGCGGTCCGTGATGCCGTCAGCGTTCTCCATCGGGATTTTGTGCCGGCCGGGCTCGCCATGGATGCCGATGCCGATCTCGATCTCATCATCCGCCAGGTCGAAACTGGGCGTTCCCGCATGCGGTACTGTGCACGCGGACAGCGCAACCCCCATGGTGCGGACGTTGCTGTTGACGCGGTCACCGATCGCGGCCACGGCATCGAGGCTATCGCCCCGCTCAGCCGCGGCGCCGGCGATTTTCTCCACCAGAACGGTGCCGCCCACTCCGCGGCGGCCTGCGGTATACAGGGAGTCCTCCACCGCGACGTCGTCATTGACCAGGACGGTGCGGATGTCCACACCTTCGGCCTGCGCCAGTTCCGCTGCGGTCTCAAAGTTCAGGACGTCGCCGGTGTAGTTCTTCACGATATGGACGACCCCGGCGCCCGAGTTAACGGCGAGCGTCGCCGGAAGTATCTGGTCCGGCGTCGGCGAGGTGAACACCGCCCCCGGCACGGCGGCGTCGAGCATTCCCAGCCCGACAAACCCGGCGTGGAGCGGCTCGTGGCCGCTACCCCCGCCGGAGACGAGTCCGACCTTCCCTGCCACCGGCGCGTCTTTGCGCGTGACGTACTTCGGATCGGCAGTGACGGTGACGAGTCCCGCGTGGGCCAGACCGAATCCTTCGACGGATTCGTCAACCACGGAACGGGGATCATTGATGAGCTTTTTCATGGCAGAACTCCTGGGGTGTGGGTGCTTCCTGGAGGATGCACTTTGACCCTACTACCGCCGCCTGAAGTCCGGTAGCCTGCGACGATGCGGCGGAAGCGGTAAGGGACAGCCCCCAATGACTGTCCCTTACGGCAGGCCCCACACTGCAACCCTGACAGTTTATCCATCAATTCGACATAAAGCTATTTATGTCACAGGGCGCCTTGTTGCCGGGGTTGCCCGCGGCAGGGTGATTGGGGGTGCCTAGAGGGTCTTGATCATGCGGGTATTGCCCAGGGTGTTGGGCTTGACCCGCGCCAGGTCCAGGAACTCGGCAACGCCTTCGTCATGGGAACGCAGCAGCTCGGAGTAGACCACCGGGTCCACGGCCGTCTGGTCGGCCATGACCTCGAAGCCGTGACGCTTGAAAAAATCCACCTCGAACGTGAGGCAGAAGACCCGGGCAACGCCCAGTTCCCGGGCCTCGTCCAGCAGGCTTTCCACCAGCACGTGCCCTACGCCCTTGCCGCGCCACGCGTCCGATGCGGCCAGCGTGCGGACTTCGGCGAGATCCTCCCACATAACGTGCAGGGCGCCGCAGCCGATGACTTCGCCGTCGTCGGCTTCTGCGATCCGGAACTCCTGGAGGCTTTCGTAATAGGCAACGGTCTCTTTCGCCATCAGGATCCGCTGCACAGCCAACGGCGCCACAAGGCGCTTGATGGCGGCCACGTCACTGGTACGTGCAGAACGGATATGGAAGGAGTCAGTCACAGGGTCCATCCTACGATGGCAGCCCCGCTGGTTTGGGCGCTCCCGTGCCGGCGCACGAGGCTTCGAGCATCAGGCATTTGTGTAGGCGCCGTCAAAGCGACGAAGGAGCAGGCGCCGGCAAATGTCTGATGCTCGACGCCGGACTCACCACCGGGACGGAGGGTAAAGCGAGGCTCAGCCTTGCTTGGCGGCCCAGTCGGCGACGCGCTGGGTGCTTTCCTCTTCGGAGAGGTCCTCCACGCGAGTCATGATGGACCAGCGCACACCGTAGGGGTCCCGGATGCTGGCGAATCGGTCTCCTGAGACAAATGTGGACAGCGGCTCCCGAACGGTAGCCCCCATCCGCTCGGCGCGCGCAATAAGAGCGTCCGCATCGGCGCAGTAGAAACCGATGGAGTAGCAATCATCGTCGCCGTTCGGCGCCGGAACGAGGTGGTAGTCCGGGTTGGGCTCGCCAATCTGGAGTCGCCCCTGACCGAAGTCAAGTTCGGCGTGGACGACGATTCCGCCGATCTCGGTGACATTTACTGTTCGCGCGCCGAAGACGTCCTGGTAGAAGGTGATCGCCTCCTTGGCAGAAGGGATCGCAAGGAACGGCGTGAGGCTCGTGAAGCCGTGCGGGATACCGGATTTCGTGTGTTTGCCATCGGCGGCGTTGGTCAGTTCGGGGCTTGTAGTATCAGTCATAGATCTCACGGTACGCACAGGTCGGCTCAGCGGCTTGGAGAATTGCGACAGCCTGGATAAGGAGTGTCCTCCCATGGTGGGTTCGTTCAAGGGAATCCTCTACCCGGCCCGGCTCCCCACATTTCACCGTGTGCCCGCGCCTGAGTCCGTCACGAACCTGGTGCAGTGGTTCTGGATCCCCGAGTGGGACATTGAGCCAGGGCACACGTCCCGCCAGCACGTGATCGCGTTCCCGACGTCCAACCTTGTGGTCCAAAAGGATCTCGTTGAGTTCGCAGGCCCGACAACCCGTCGATCGCATCGCGATCTCACGGGCCGGGGCTGGGCGGTTGGCGCCCTCCTGCGTCCCGCGCTGGTTCCACGTTTCACCGATGATCCGGGGAGCCTGCGGGATTCCCAGCTGCCACTACCGCTCGCGGATCTGCATGCCTCAGTGGCGGAGGCGATGAGGGGAACTGATCCACGGGAACGTCGACAACGCGCGGTGGAGGCTTTCACTGGCTGGCTGGTAACGCAGAGTCCAGGGGTGTCCGAGGAAGGCATCCTTGCCAACGCGATGATGGACATGATCGGAACATGCGCCGACCTAACCCGCATGGAAGACGTCGCCGCGCGTCTGTTTGTTTCGCCGAGAACCCTTCAACGGGTAGCGCGGAAGTACATCGGGCTGAGCCCGTCCGCGCTCATCCGGAGGCGCCGGTGCGCTTCCGTTGGCCGGGTCGCTCCCGTACCGGCGCCATTTGCCGCTTGCTGCTCCTTCGTCGCTCTGACGCAAGCTACACAAATGACCCCGGCACGCTCGCTTCGCGAAAAGGCGCACCAACGCACGAGGCGGCGAGCATCAGACATTTGTGTAGGCGCCGTCAGAGCGAGGTACGAGCAGGCGCCGGCAAATGCCTGATGCTCGCCGCCGGACTCAACCACGACTCCAGTTAAGAGCGAAGGCCCCGCCGCTCCTTTTGGGAGTGGCGGGGCCTTGGCTGACGCGACGTGCTTAGACGCTGGGGGCGATCTCCGGGATGCGCGGCTTGGCGTTGCCGGCGAACGTGAACTTGGCGTCGTCGCCTTCGCCATCCACGTCCACTACAACGATGTCACCGGCGTGGAGCTCGCCGAACAGGATCTTCTCGGAGAGCTGGTCCTCGATCTCGCGCTGGATGGTGCGGCGCAGCGGCCGGGCACCCATGGCGGGATCGTAGCCGCGGGTCGCCAGGAGCACCTTGGCCGCGGTGGTCAGCTCGATGCCCATGTCCTTGTCCTTGAGGCGCTTCTCCAGGCGCCCAACGAACATGTCCACGATCTCGATGATCTCGTCCTGGGTGAGCTGCGGGAACACCACAACGTCATCCACACGGTTCAGGAACTCCGGACGGAAGTGCTGCTTAAGCTCTTCAGTCACACGGGCGCGCATCCGGTTGTAGCCGGTCTGCGTGTCTGTGCCGGACTGGAAGCCGGTGGCAACGCTCTTGGAGATGTCCCGGGTGCCCAGGTTTGTGGTCATGATGATCACGGTGTTCTTGAAGTCCACCACGCGGCCCTGGGAGTCGGTCAGGCGGCCGTCTTCCAGGATCTGCAGGAGTGAGTTGAAGAGGTCAGCGTGCGCCTTCTCCACTTCGTCGAACAGGACCACGGAGAACGGACGACGGCGGACCTTCTCGGTGAGCTGGCCACCCTCTTCGTAGCCGACATACCCCGGAGGGGCACCGAAGAGCCGTGAAACAGTGTGCTTCTCCGAGTACTCGGACATGTCCAGCGTGATGAGGGCGTCCTCGTCACCGAACAGGAATTCGGCCAGGGCCTTGGCGAGCTCGGTCTTGCCGACGCCGGTGGGGCCGGCGAAGATGAACGAGCCGCCCGGACGCTTGGGGTCCTTCAGGCCTGCACGGGTACGGCGGATTGCCTGGGACAGGGACCTGATGGCCTCGTTCTGGCCCACCACACGCTTGTGTAGTTCGTCTTCCATCTTCAGCAGGCGCGTGGACTCTTCCTCGGTCAGCTTGAAGACAGGGATGCCGGTGGAGTTGGCCAATACCTCGGCGATGAGATCCTCATCCACCTCGGAAATGTCATCCATGCCGCCGGACTTCCAGTGGCGTTCCTTCTCGGAGCGCTCAGTAATGAGCTTCTGCTCCTTGTCCCGGAGCGAAGCGGCGCCTTCGAAGTCCTGCGCGTCGATGGCGGATTCCTTCTCCATCTTCAGCTTGGCGATCCGCTCATCCATGGCCTTCAGCTCCGGCGGAGCGGTCATCCGGCGGATACGCAGCCGGGCACCGGCCTCATCGATCAGGTCGATGGCCTTGTCCGGCAGGAAGCGGTCCGAGATATAGCGCTCGGCGAGGTTCGCGGCCGACGTGAGGGCGCCGTCGGTGATGGTGACGCGGTGGTGCGCCTCGTAGCGGTCACGCAGGCCCTTGAGGATCTCGATCGCGTGCGCGACGGAGGGCTCCTTGACCTGGATCGGCTGGAAACGGCGCTCGAGCGCGGCGTCCTTCTCGATGTGCTTGCGGTACTCATCAAGGGTGGTGGCACCGATGGTCTGCAGTTCACCGCGGGCCAGCATGGGCTTCAGGATGGACGCAGCATCAATAGCGCCTTCAGCCGCGCCGGCACCCACAAGCGTGTGGATCTCGTCGATGAAGAGGATGATGTCGCCGCGGGTGCGGATTTCCTTGAGGACCTTCTTCAGGCGCTCTTCGAAGTCACCGCGGTACCGGGAGCCGGCCACCAGGGAACCGAGGTCCAAGGTGTACAGCTGCTTGTCCTTGATGGTTTCCGGGACGTCGCCGCGGACAATCGCCTGGGCGAGGCCTTCGACAACGGCGGTCTTGCCGACGCCGGGCTCACCGATCAGGACTGGGTTGTTCTTGGTGCGGCGCGAAAGGACCTGCATAACGCGTTCCATTTCGGACTCGCGTCCGATCACCGGGTCCAGCTTGTTCTCGCGCGCAGCCTGGGTGAGGTTGCGGCCGAACTGGTCCAGGACCACGGAACCCGCAGGAGTGCCTTCGGGCTGGCCCGGACCGACGCCGGCGCCGGTGGTTTCCTTGCCCTGGTAGCCCGAGAGGAGCTGAATAACCTGCTGGCGGACGCGGTTGAGGTCTGCGCCCAGCTTGACCAGCACCTGGGCGGCAACACCTTCACCCTCGCGGATGAGGCCCAGCAGGATGTGCTCCGTGCCGATGTAGTTGTGGCCCAGCTGCAGGGCTTCGCGCAGCGAGAGTTCCAGCACCTTCTTGGCGCGCGGGGTGAAGGGGATGTGGCCGGACGGGGCCTGCTGGCCCTGGCCGATGATCTCCTGTACCTGCTCGCGCACGCCGTCGAGCGAAATGCTCAAGGACTCAAGAGCTTTGGCGGCAACGCCTTCACCTTCGTGGATCAGACCCAAGAGGATGTGTTCGGTACCAATGTAATTGTGGTTCAGCATGCGTGCCTCTTCTTGGGCAAGCACAACTACGCGACGGGCACGGTCCGTAAATCGCTCAAACATTTTCGCCACACTCCTAGCTACGACGTACTTTGATGCTACGTGGCAGACCCAGTCTTGGGGAGCGTGTTCGCCACAGGGGAAACATGACGCGTGCAAACTGCGGCATCGAGCCTGCGGTAGAGGCGCAGGTTGAACGGTCAGGGGCCGCCCGGCGCCTCCAAAGGCGGGGCTGCCGGCTGCCGCCGTCGGTATTCCTGGGGGCTTACGCCGTACCGTTTCTTGAAAGCAGTGCTGAAACTGAAAGGGCTTGCGTAGCCCACCTGGCGCGCAATGGCGGAGAGGGTGAACCGCTGATCGCTCATCAGGTCAGCGGCCTTCGCAAGGCGCCACTGGTTCAGGTAAGCCATGGGCGGTTTGCCGACGCGGTCATGGAAGCGGCGCGCCAGTGACGCCCGGGATACTCCGACACTCCCCGCGAGGGATTCCACAGTCCAGGACTTGGCCGGCGAGCTGTGGATGAGGCGGATGGCCTGCTGGACGGCCGGGTCCCGCTCCGCTGTAAGCCAACTGTGCTCGGCGTTGGAATCCTGGGCGGTCCAAGTCCGGACGGCACGGATGAGCAGGAGGTCCAGAAGCCGGTCAAGGACGCTGGCCTGGGCTACGCCGTCGGTCCCGATCTCCTGCATCAGTAAGGTGACAATCGGATTATCGGTCGCCTCGACGAGCAGATGCGGCGGCAGCGAAGCCAGCAAAATGTCCCCCACTTCGCCGCTACTTCGATAAGTGCCCACCAGCATGGCATCCCTGCCGTCGGCACTGTTGCCCCAGGTCCGCAATCCGGTGCGGAGGCTCTGGGCAAGTTCCTCGCCGTTGGATCCCGAGCAGGTCTGGTCCACCCCGATGAAATATTGGGGCTTTTCGTGCGGATTGTCGGCGAGGACATACGCGGAAGGATCCCGGATCAGCAGAACGGTTCCAGGCTCCAGCAGTAGCGGCTCGCTCCCGCTTTGTCGGAAGTACGCCGAGCCGCCCAGCATGGCGACTATCGTGAGTGGCGCGTCGTCCTCCACCCTGATGGACCACGGCGGAGACATCTTTACCTGCAGCAAGAACGCGTTCCGCGCTCGGGGCCCATCGAGAAAATCAGCCAATGGATCCATACGGAAATCCTAGAGCATGGGACATGCATTTTGCTGTTCAAATAATGAAAAGTCTTCCTATACTCCCGTCAACTGACGCCTGAAACTTCGCGTGCAACCGGCTCCGCTGCGACGGCCCATACCCCTGTCGCCGCGGCTTCACGTGCGAATTCACGGAAGTCCCTGGGTTCGCGGCCCAAGGCCCGCTGGACACCGTCAGCCAAGGTGGCGTTGCGCCCGTCGAGAATCAGAGTGAAGAGGTCAACAAACTCCCGCGGCAACCCTTCCTTGGCCAGGATGGCTTCATACTCGGCCGCCGTCACCGGGCTATAGACCACGTCACGGCCGGTTGCGGCGCTGATCTCCCGGGCAACCTCATGGAATCCCAAGAGCCTGGGCCCGGAGAGTTCGTAAACCTGGCCGTCGTGGCCGGGTTGGGTCAGGGCTGCTACGGCGACGTCCGCAATATCCTCGGCGTCGACGAAAGGCTCCACCGCATCTCCTGCAGGGATGGAGATGGCACCCTCCAACACTGGGCCCAGGAAGAAGCTTTCGTTGAAGTTCTGGTTGAGCCAGTTGCATCGCACGACGGTCCAGGCCGCGCCTGACGTGCGGACCGATTCCTCACTGGCTACAGCCCCGTCCTCACCGCGGCCGGACAGCAGGACGATTTTCTCGACGCCGCGGGCCACGGCTGCCGCAGCGAACTCGGCAATCAACTCGGACACGCCGGGGAACGCAAGATCCGGGTAATACGTGACGTAGGCCTTGGTGATTCCGTCGAGGGCCGCATCCCAGGTGCCGGCGTCTTCCCAGTCAAAAGCCGGGCTCCCGGAGCGTGATCCGATGCGGACGGGAATGCCGAGATCCGTCAGCCGCTCCGCTACCCGTCGCCCCGTCTTGCCCGTGCCGCCGATGACCAGGATAGTGCCGTTGTCCGTCAAGTTCGATGCCATGGTGGGCTTGTGGTTTTCCATGGTCCTATCGAACCAAGGACGTTGGCCGCCCGACATACGCGCTCCACTCAACTTCATTCGTTCCCGTATCGGTCTGCCCGGCTGGCGGACACACAGGCGGTTTTGAATCCCACACTGAAGGTAGCGTCAGGAATGAGGGGTTTTTTCTCGTTTCCAAACAACCACCGATACGGGCGCCCGCCCCGGAACAGGACCAGAGCCATGGAAGTCATCACCCTGCTCATGACCGCAGCGACCGTAGCCCTCGCCGGGATCGGGGGGCTCTACTACTCCTACGCCTGCTCGGTGATGCCGGGGCTGCGCGCCACCGATGACGCGACATTTGTCAGCGCCATGTCCCGGATCAACACGGCCATCCAGAATCCGGTGTTCGCGCTGAGCTTTGTCGGCGCCTTCCTGGCATTGGCCGGCTCGGCAGGCTTTTCATGGGCCAACGGTCTTGCCAGCGCACTCCCCCTCTCTGTGTCCCTGGCCTGCTACACAGCGACGCTGGTCATCACATTCGCCGCGAACATCCCCTTGAACAATGGCCTCGACCAGGCAAGCTCAGGAGACGCCGCCGCCGGCAGAAGGGCATTCGAGCGCCGATGGACCCGGTGGAACATCCACCGCACCTGGCTGTCGCTGGCGGCGCTGATCGCGCTCAGCGTTGCCTGGGCAGCGTTGGGTCAGCCGTGAGTCTTGCTGTCGGGGGGCACCCTATTTCCGGACGTCGAACAGCGCCGTGTGAGTTGTCCCGTCATTCAATCCCAGGGTGAATTGCCGGCACGTTCCTGCCCAGGCTTTCTGGGTTTTCCACACGTACGTGTACGTATCGGAGCCGGCCGCATAGCTCAGCGAACTGCTTCCCGCCGCGACAGTCTGCTCCACTTCGTCCGGCGCGGTGCCGCCGGGGCACGCAATGACGGACGACGACGGCGCTCCCGCCGCCAGGATATCCAGCCCCCGGTTCCCGCCGACCCCGAACTTGATGGGCACGGCAGCGCCGGCCTTCATGGCGTTCAGAGTGCCGCCGTTATCCACCGGCTGCAGGAAGCCACGGAACCGCCACCCTGGCTGGCCTACGGCAAATGGTGAGAAGGAAGTGGTCAACCCGCACACCTTCCCGTGACTGCTGCTACTGGTGATGTCTACCCAGACGCCGTCCACGTAGTGGTACAGATGCTGACTCGCCGCCTCCGCTGGCATCATGTTCCCGACGTCAAAGACGACGCAGACTTCCACGCCGAGCTCCCGATCGAACCCAGCCGTGGTCGCAATGTCGTAGTACAGCGGCGGGTCAGTCAGCGAGGAAAACCCGCCGTCGAGGAGCAGGTCATCCAACTCAAGCTTGGCGACTGTTGTTATGCCGGCCGTCACCACATCACCGAACGTCAGCGTGAGGCCTCCCCCGCCCGCACTGTCCACGTATGCCGCCACACTGCCTTGCCCAAACACAGTGAGGCTTGGATCCACCGGCCCCACAGCATTGCTCATCAGGGCTGTGTTCGTACAACCGATGCCCACGATGTCCAGCCGCGTGCTCACGGATTTGCCCCCCCGCATCCAGCGGCACCACAAACGTTGAGCCAAAGGCGCCCGGAACCGTTTCAGTGCCAATGAACCACGTGTACCGTTGCAGGCAGTCCTCTCCATCAGGACCGTCCTCAACGTAATCCGGTACGGCCGTCAGGGTAGCGCCCAGTGCAGGCTGACCCGTGAGCGTCAGAACACGTCCCTGGTCCACAGCAACCGGTTCAACCCGGAAAATTGCGTAGGCGAGGTTGAAGTTATTGGCGCCGGTTAGGTTGATGGGCTCAGCCTCGGCCCGGTTAGGCGTTTCGGGCCACCAGCGCTCCACTCCCTCGTGTTGGAAGCGAACTTTGTAGGCTCCAGGGGCCACGTCCGGGAAGGTGTAGTAGCCGTTTTCGTCTGTTGAGACCTCAGCGACGGGGACGGCCTCTGGATCCGTCGCTGCCGCGTCGTAGAGTTCCACCGCCACGCCCTCCAACAGGGATCCCTCCCGCGCTGAAAAGTCATCTCCTACTGCACCGGAGATCGAGGACTCCGATCGGTGCAGCACCGTCCAACTCTCGGAGTTCCAGCTGGACGTGCCTGTGACGGAGTCCACCACTATTTCATCAGCCGTCGCGAGCGTGCCCCTCTCCTGGTAGCCGAGCAGTTCCGCTAACGCATTCCCATCGCTGCCTGAAGATGCTGTGTACCAACTTTCCAGGAACCCGGCGGCCGTGGCCCTGATCTTGTAACGCCCGTCCGCGAGATTTATCGACTTATTCGCCACACCAGAACTTGCCGTTTGCGTGTACGTGCGAAAAAGCGCGCCGTTGCCCGCGTTGAACACCTCAAATGTGACGTCGGTGTCGATTTCGGGCTCCGGGCTGGCGTTGATAATGGCCAGGACATCCGGCGAATCCAGGATGACGCTCAGGTGCACGTCATCATTTGCAAACGCCGGAGCGCCGAGGGGCGCAGCCAGCAGCAGAATCAGAGTCGCCAACACTGCCGTAAATCGCCGAGACCCGCTAATTACAGACATTCCAGGCTCCCGCCACGCAAAGATTCAAGTGGGCGAATTCGAGCGGGCGTCCCAGACCGAAGGCTCAAACCGAATCGCCGGCTCATCCCAAGGAAATTGCGCGACGATTAGCCCAACGGTACGCCCGGAGGCTGTTAGTCAGCAAGGGTTTTGCGCATACCCAAGCCCGTCTTGCGCATTCACAATTGGCATCAAAAAACCCTGCCCCCACCCGAAGGTGAAGACAGGGCCTAATACCAAGCCGGAGAGGCGCAGGTCAGGAATTTGCCTTTTGGTAGGCTTCCTGGATTTCAGCCTGAATTCGGCCTCGGCTGTTAACCGTGTAGCCGTTATCCCGCGCCCATTGACGGATCTGCGCGGAGTCGTTGGTACGGGGGCCTACCACCGCTTTGGTGCGGGTGGCTCTGCCGGCCGAGGTCTTGCGCCCGGCGGCAACAAAGCGCTCCAGGGCAGAACGGAGCTCGGCCGCGTTGGCCGAGGACAGATCGATTTCGTAGCTGACCCCATCGAGGCCAAAACGGACGTTCTCGTCCGCAGATCCCCCATCCAGATCATCGACGAGGATGATGTTTACTTTCTGTGCCATTAAATATGTCTTCCTCTTGGAAAGGTTCGGTTGTCAGAAAATGAGGATGTTCCTATTAAAAGTATGAACCTCTTAATGGCAACGCGTCAAAGCGTCGGATGGTTCCTGTGGAAATCCGCAGGAACCCGCAGAAAGCTCTTTCGAGCTATTTGTCCGTTTCCGGGTTCTGTTCGTTCAATGGCGCTGCGGAACGCGATTCCGCCTCGGCCTGGGCCCGCGCTTCGGCCTTACGCTCGGACTTATCGGCATTGAAGATGGATTTCATGGCAAACCAGAAAAGCAGGCCGACCACGAGCGAGGGCAGGAGTACGGCTACATATTCCATGATTAGTGGCCTTCGGGCTTCAGAAGCGGGAAAAGGATGGTTTCGCGGATTCCGGCGCCGGTGAACAACATCACCAGCCGGTCAATACCCAAGCCGATGCCGCCCATGGGCGGCGCGCCGTATTCGAGGGCCCGCAGGAAGTCCTCGTCCAGCTGCATGGCCTCGACATCGCCCGCGGCAGCGTGCCGCGACTGTTCAGTCAGCCGCTCGCGCTGGATGACGGGGTCGATCAGCTCGGAGAAGGCCGTGCCGCGTTCCATGCCGCCGATGATGAGGTCCCAGGCTTCGATCAGCCGGCCGTCCTCCCGGTGCGGGCGGGCCAGCGGCTGGGCAGACGGCGGGTAGTCGTACACAAACGTGGGGTTCAGGAGCGTGGGTTCCACAATTTCGCCGAACAGTTCCACTGCCAGTTTCTCGGCGTCCCACTTCGGGTCCACCTTGACCTCGTGCTTTTGGGCGATTTCGCGCAGCACCTCAAGCGAAGTGTCCGGCGTGACTTCCTGGCCAACGGCGTCGGACAGTCCGGGGTAAACCGAAACCCAGGCCCAGTCGACGTCGAGGTTGATCTCTCCGGCTTCAGTCTGGATGGTTCGGCCCATACCCACGGCGTCAGCGGCGTCGAGGATGATCTCCTTGATGCGCTCAGCCATGACGAACTGGTCCGCCCAGGCCTCGTAGCACTCAAGGGTGGTGAATTCGGGGCTGTGGGTGGAGTCCACGCCCTCATTGCGGAAGACGCGGCCCATGTCGTAGACGCGGTCGATCCCGCCCACAACGGCACGCTTGAGGTAAAGCTCGGTGGCAATGCGCAGGGTCATCTTCTGGTCGAACGCGTTCATGTGCGTCTCGAACGGGCGGGCCAGGGCGCCGCCGTGGACCAGCTGCAGGATGGGGGTTTCCACTTCGACGTAGCTGTGGCGGTGCAGGCTCTCGCGGATGGAACGGGTAATCGCGGCGCGCGTGTAGACCATTTCCCGGGCTTCGTCGCGCACCATCAGGTCCACGTAGCGCTGGCGGACGCGGGTTTCCTCGCTCAGTTCCGCGTGCAGCACCGGCAACGGACGGAGTGCTTTGGAGGCCATGGACCAGGACTCGGCCATCACGGACAGCTCGCCGCGGCGGGAGGAAATCACTTCGCCCTTGATGAACACGTGGTCGCCGAGGTCCACCAGCGCCTTCCAGTCCGCGAGAGCTTCCTCGCCCACGTTGGCCAGGCTGAGCATCGCCTGGAGCCGGGTGCCCTTGCCGTCAACGCCACCTTCCTGGAGCGTGGCGAAGCAGAGCTTGCCGGTATTGCGCACAAAAACCACGCGGCCGGTGACGCCTACAACGTCGCCCGTGGTGTCGTCAGCCTCAAGGTGCGCGTACTTTTCACGGATCTCCGTGAGGGAATGCGTGCGTTCCACACCCACCGGATATGCCTCGGTGCCGCGCTCGATCAGCTTTGCACGCTTGTCCATGCGGATGCGCATCTGCTCGCTGGCGTCGAGCGGCTCTGGGGCATTTTTTGGGGTGGGGGTGTTTTGGGAAGTCACAATCCCCAAGTTTACCGGGAGTTCGCGCCGCCGGCTCCCGGTGGACGCCCAGGCATACACTCGGGCTGTGGAGACGTGGAATGTTGAAGCGGAGGACGGCGGGCGCCTCGACGTGCACTCCTTCCGCACCCCCGCGGGGCTGGACCCGACGACGGCGGGACCTCCCGGCGTCGTACTCATCCACGGAACTTTGGTCACCGACGCCCTCTACCGGCCTTTTGCCCGGAAGCTCAGCGTCCTGCTGGGCCGGCCGGTGCACTGTTACAACCGGCGCGGCAGGGCAGGGTCGGCCCCGCAGCCGGAGGACTATTCGGTGAAGACGGAGGTCCGAGACCTTGCGGCGGTCATGCGCCAGACCGGCGCGACGGATGTGGTGGCCCACAGCTACGGAGGCTTCGTGGCGCTGCAGGCGGCCCGGACCCTGCCGATCGGCCGTCTGGTGACGTATGACGCCGCCGTGTCCGTGTCCGGAAACCTAACCCACCGCTGGAGGCCGGAGCTTGAGGATGCCGTCAGTGCGGGACAGCTCAACCACGCCTGGGCGCACCTGGTCCAGGGCCTGGCCACGGCCGGTCCGCTGTCCTACCTCCCGCTCGGCGCACTGCGGATGCTGAGCATCCTCTCGGCCAGGACCAACCTGGGCGCGGAGATGCGCCAGCTGCTGCCCACGGCCGTCACCGAAATGCGTGCCGTACTGGACGCGGACGCCGACCTGGAGAATTTCACCGCCCTCACCACCCCCATCCTGATGCTCAGCGGCAGCTGGAGTCCGGCGTACTTTGCCGAGACCGGCCGGCAACTCGCCGCCGCCGTGCCGTCCATCAACTTCCAAGTGGTCCCCGGCCAGCTGCATGAGGGACCCATCCGCCCAGGCAAAGGGCTGGCCGTGCGGATTGCCCGGTTCATCAACGGCAGCGACGGCCAGGTCCGGAAGCTGGGGAGGCGCCGGTAGGTCGCTTTGCCGGTGGGGTGCCTGGGGGCGCGCCTAGGATGGGGAGCGTGAAACAGCAGGAAGTCCCCACGCACGACGGCGGCAGGCTGGCTTTATACAGCTACGGAACCGAGGATGCGCCGGGCGAACGCCGGGTGGTGGTCATCGGCGGGGCGTTCCTCACCGCCCTGATCTACCGGCCGTTCTCGATGGCATTGGCCGACGGGCTCGGCGACGGGTGGGCAGTGGATGTCTATGACCGGCGCGGAAGGGGCAACTCCACGGAGCAGCCGGCCGACTATTCCATGGCCACGGAGATTGCCGATGTCCGCACGGTCATGGATGCCACGGGCGCCCGCAACGTCCTGGGCCACAGCCTGGGCGGGTCGGTGGCGCTGAACGCCGTCCAGGAGTTCGCGGGCACCCCCTACGAACCGGACAAGCTGGCTGTCTACGATGCGGCGGTCAACATCGACGGCAGCATCGACATGTCCTGGCTCGACGATTTCGAGGCCGCGGTGAACGCCGGCAAGGTGGGGCATGCCATGGCCCGGATGAAAAAAGGTATGCAGCCGGGCACCGCGCTGTCAAAGGTCCCCGAGCCGGTCCTGGCAGGGCTGATGGCCGTCGTGTCCCGCACGAAGGTGAACCAGATGCTCCGGGAGCTGATGCCCACGGGCGTGGGCGAACTGCGCGCCGCGTATGACGAAGCCGAGCACGTCAGGAACTTCGCCGTCCTGCCCGCCAACACGCACTTTATGGTGGGCGGCAAGAGCCCGAGCTACTACAAGGTCACGGCCCAGCGCCTTCATGCTGCGGTCCCGGGGAGCACGTTCGAGCTCTCACCCAAGGGCTTCCACGGGTCCATTCCCGCCGCGGTGAAGGAACTTGTCGCTGACATCGCGGAATACTTCAAGGGCTAAGGCTTTCCGCAGGTTGCTCGGCTAGGCTCGGATCATGACGAGCGAGAACATCAAGACCCCCGACGGCGGCACCCTGGAGCTCTTCTCCACGGGTGCTGAACTGGCCTCCGCCGGCTCCGGCGTGGTTGTGGTGCCGGCCTCCATGGTGACCGCGGCCGACTACACAAAGTTCGCCCAGAAACTGAGCGCCGCGCTGGGCCGCCCGGTGCACACGTTCAACCGCCGTGGCCGCGGTTCGTCGTCGCCGCAGGCCGAGGATTACACACTGGATTCGGACATCCGGGACCTGGACGCCGTTATGAAACACACGTCCAGTACCGACGTGTTTGGCCACAGCTTCGGCGGCGCGGTGGCCCTGCACGCGGCCCGGACCCTTCCGGTGGAGCGGCTGGCCGTGTACGACCCGGCCGTGTCCGTGAACCACAGCGTGAAGGCCGATTGGACCACCGAATACGAACGCGCCACGGCCGCCGGGGACGACGACCGCGCCCTGGCCGTGCTGCAGCGCGGACTTGAGGCGGGCACCCGCTCACGGATGCCGCTGTCCATGCTCACCATCGCCAACAAGCTAACCGCCGGCACGTCCGAGGGCAAGCAGCAGCGTGAACTGATGCGCACCGGCGTCCGGGAAATCAAGGCGATCATCGCCGCGGACATGCCGGCCGAGCCGTTCCTGGAACTGCCCCTGGAAACGCTGATTATTGTGGGCGAGAAGAGCCCCGCGTACTTCGGTGTTGCCTGCGGCCAGATCCACGACATCCTGACCGGCTCCAGCTACACCATCCTCCATGGGGCCGGCCACGACGGCGTCCTCCGCGCCCCGGACAAGCTCATCACCGAACTGAGCGACTTCTTCGCAGGCTAGCCCCGCGGTGGTTCCCCCAGCGCGAACGGACACTTGAGGCCCTGGTTTCCTGGAAAACAGGGCCTCAAGTGTCCGTTCGCGCTTAATGCGTGGCGGTGTCAGTAGTGTCCGCTAGTGGGCGCCGTGGCCCGGGGCGGCGCCTTCTGTTTTGCGCATCATCGCGGAAAGCACGACGGCGGCGAGGGCTATGACGGTTGCCGTCAGGAACGCTGCGCTCATGCCGGCAACGAGCCCGGACGCGGCCGAGACCACGGCGAAGATGGACACCAGCAGCGCCGTTCCGGCGGCACCGGCAACCTGCTGCGCGGTGCTCATGATCGCCGAGCCGTGCGAGTAGAGGTGCGGCGGCAGCGGGTTCAGGCCGGTGGTAAATGCCGGCGTGAACAGCAGCGCCAGGCCGAAACTGAGCCCCACGTGGAGGGTGACGATCCACCAGACCGGAGTGCCGGCGTCGAGCGTTGAGAACTGCCACAGGGCCAGCACCATAAGCACGGAACCAGTGACGGTGAGCGGCAGCGGGCCCACTTTGTCGAACAGCCGGCCGATGAACGGGCCCAGCAGGCCCATCGCCAGGCCGCCGGGAAGCAGCGCGAGCCCCGTCTCCAGCGAACCCAGGCCGCGGATTTCCTGCAGGTAGAGCGGCAGCAGGATCACGCCGCCGAAGAGCGCCATCATGGCCACCACCATCAGCAGCACGGAGACCGTGAACATCCTGAAGTTGAAGGCCCGGAGGTCCAGCAGCGGGGCTTCGGCCTTCTGCAGCCGGACCTGGCGGAGCACAAAGACCGTCAGGCTGGCGACGCCGATGACCAGCGCGGCGACGGCCACGGCGCTCGGACCGCTTTGGCCACCACCGATCTGGCTGAGACCGTACACCAGGCCACCGAAGGCCGGAACGGTAAGCAGCACGGAGAGGAAGTCGAGCTTGGTCTTCCCGGTTTCGCCCACGTTCGTCAGGTACTTGGCGCCGATGGCCAGCGCGGCCAGGGCGACCGGCAGGACAAAGACAAACATAAAGCGCCAGGTGAAGTGCTCCAGAATCAGCCCGGAGACAGTCGGCCCCATGGCCGGTGCCACGGAGATCGCGATGCTGACGTTGCCCATCACAGCCCCGCGCTTGGCCAGCGGGACGAGGGTGAGGATGGTGGTCATCAGCAACGGAAGCATGATGGCCGTGCCGCCGGCCTGGACGATGCGGGCCAGGAGGAGGATCTCAAAACCGGGAGCCACTGCGGCCAGTGCGGTGCCGCCGGCGAAAAGTCCCATGGCCAGCATAAAGACAGCCCGCGTGGACAGGCTTTGGAGGATGAACCCGGTAGTGGGGATGACCACGGCCATGGTGAGCATAAAGCCGGTGGAGAGCCACTGAACGGTGGGCGCGTCCACGCCAAGGTCAACCATCAGCCGCTGCAGGGCAACATTCATGATGGTCTCGTTCAGGATCACCACAAAGGTCGCCACGAGCAAAGTGGCGATGATGGTCACCGATTCCCGGGACATTTTCTCCGGCACGGAGGACTTCGGCGCCGCAACCGGCCCGGGCCGCCCGGAGGCGTTCGAAGAGACTTCTGTAGACATGGGTGTTCCCCCGGGGAGTAAGTATGAAGTGGCTCGCGAGCATCGTCGCTGCAGATTCCAACACTCTACCGTCCGGAGTAATTCCGGGACACAGGATTTTTCTTAGGCACGGGCTTTTTCTGATCGGTCGTTTTCGCTGGCCGGTGTGGTTTAATCAGCGCACTGAGTATGAGTCGGGGCTGGGGCCTCTAGTGATGTTCGACCGCGCAAGCGGTCAGGCAGGAGCCCCAGGTGGACGCGTACTCCCCCGCATATCCGGCAGGGCGCCACTACCACGGCGATGGCCGAAGCCCGTTGTCCCTGGTTCTTTCGGTGGCTGCCGCTTTGATGGTTTTGCTGGCTGCCGTCACTTCGGCCGTGGTCCGTTCTGAGGGCGTCACCGGAACCGTGAATGCGGCTTTCGCCGGGACCGGGCCGGTTGGCGCCATGGCCGCGGTTGGTGCCGGCGCCGCTGTTGGTGCAGGCCCCGAGGTTGACGCCATGGCCGCGGTTGGTGCAGGCGCCGAGGACGGAAGCGTCGCGAGAATTATCAGCAGGGTCTCCGGCTTCCGCGTTGGCGTGGCCGTCGCGGATACAGCTGGCGGACAGGTCCGCACTTTCGGCGACACGGCGGCCTATACTGCGGCCAGCACTGCCAAGCTGATCACCGCAGCGGCCTATCTCAGGCTTGTGGAGGCCGGTGAAGTGCGGCTCGATGAGACGCTGGGGAACTACACTGCCGCTTTCCAGCTCAAGTCCATGATCAATAACAGCAACAATGATTCCTGGCTCCTGTTGATGGGCAGGATCGGCTACCAGCGGCTGATCCAGTATGCAGCCTCGATTGGCATCGCCTACGATCCCGAAGACAACCGGCTGACTCCCGGGGAAGTGGCCCAGGTCCTGACGAAGCTTTACGCCGGACAGCTGCTTAACCCCAATGACACCGCGCAGTTGCTGGGGTACATGCAGGAAACCAACAACGAGGAACTTATCCCCGCGGCCTCGGGGCCCGGCATTACCGTCTATCACAAATACGGTCAGCTTGGAGGAAACCTCCATGACGCATCCCTTTTGGAACATGGCGGGACAACGTATGCGCTGGTGATCTTCACGGAAGGCGCCGATAGCACCGACGAGGCCGAACGCACTGAAATGATCCACGATCTGACGCGGGCAGTCGTCGGGACGCTCTTTCCCGCGGGTTAACCGGGCTCCTGCTGACTCCTTGCAATCCGGCGCTCGGCATCGAGGGAACGGAGCATTCGCGCGCCGGGGGCTTAAGTGTCCGCTCGCGCCGGGTGGTTAACTGCGGTGGTGCTCAATCAGCCAGCCGGCCATCTGCTGGGCCCGCTTGGCCGCCTGGGTGTCCCCTTCGGTGGCTGAGACGATGGACCCTTTCATCAGGATGTGCCACGACCGGGCGAAATCCTCCGGGCGGTCCAACCCTGCCTGCTCGGCGAGGTCCTGCACATGGCCCCTGATCCTGGCCAGGTAGTCGATGCTGGCCTGGCCCAGGGGATGGGCCGGGCCCATTTCCAGCAGGATGTTGATGAAGGAGCAGGCCTCGAAGTCGTCGCGCAGGAACCAGTCGCCGAAGACGTCGAAGATGGCAAGGAGCTGCTCAGTGGGGGTAGTGCCGCGCAGTTTGGCCTGGCCAACGATGGCATCAACTGTCCATACCTGGTCCCGCTGCTCCAGGAACGCCAGAACCAGCGCGTCCTTGGACGGGAAGTGCCGGTAAAAAGTTGCCTTGGCCACGCCGGAACGTTCGATCAGTTCGTTAACACCCACATCCCGCACACCGCGGCGGGAAAAGAGTTCATAAGCCACAGCCAGGATTCGGCTCCGGGAATCGGCAGGCAGAACTGCCGCCTCGGCGGGTAAATCCGCCGGAGACAGCGCGGGTTCTGCAGTGTGGTCTGCATCGGAAATCATCGTAGGAATAGTTTACTCCAAGGTGCAGACAGACCGGTCTTACTCGTTGTAATGTTTTCCCAGACGCAGTGCTATGACGCCGACGGAACCCCGTAAAGGCCCCGTCGGCTTGGTGCAAGGAGGCCCCGATGTCAGCAGAGCGAACGTACGATTTTATCCCGGGCGGCGACACTGACCCATGGATAGAGAGTGCCGCTGCGTCCGCCGAGATCCGGCACTTCGCCCGGGAATCCTTGCGGTGGCAGGCGCAGGAAATCATTGATGAGGTGCTCCGCGGAACAGTTCCGGGCGAGGAGTTGTCCCGGGCCCGGTTGCGCCGCTGCGTCGCCCAGAACCCCGGCAAGCCCGAACGTGCACTCCTTCAGCAGCTGATGCTCAACCGCGACCCGCAGGCTGAATCACCGCAGTAACGGCCGGCCTTACAACGTGAGGCTGCGGTCCACGATGCGCCCGGCGGTCATGTGCAGGCTCTGGCTGTTGGCGCGGGCATGGTTCCGGAGCAGGTTGAATGCCGCGTCCATATCCACTCCGGCAGTGTGCGCAATGACGCCCTTGGCCTGCTCAATCAGCACCCGGGTGTTCAAGGCCAGCTGCAGCTGCTCGTTGACCAGTACCGCTTCCCGGATGGTGCGTTCCTGCATAAGGCTGATGGTGGCGACGTCGGCAAGCGCCTGGCCGATCGCGGCATCCTCTGCAGTCAGGAAACCCTCCCGGGCGCCGAACAGACCCATGGCCCCGATAATCCTGCCGTGAACGCGCATGGGCACAGCATGCACGGACCGGAAGCCCTGCGACAGCGCGGCTTGGCGGAAGCCCAGCCACTTGGTAAGCCCGGCAATGTCGTCCACTGAGACTGCCGCCCCGGTCAGGTAGCACTCAACGCAGGGACCGGCTCCGGCTTGAAGCTGGAGCACCTCGACGAGTTGGCTCTGCTCGCTGGTGGATGCGACAACCTGCAGTTCTCCGCTGGGATCGGCAAGCAACAGACCCGCGGCTGCGACGTCAAGGAGACCCACGGATTCCTCCACCAGGACATGCAGAGGATCCACGACGTCGTAGTCGGCCACCAGCGTGTCAGTGAGCTTGACGAACGCCACACTGGCGCGCTCGGCGCGGGTACTGGTTACCATGGCCCTATTTTACTGCAGGGCAGGTCCGCTGGCCCCACCCTTGTCGGTGTCGAAGGTGAGCCTTCTTTCGAGCACAGCGGCGGCTGTCTCCCCCAACGTGAGGTCATTGGCAAAAGCGTAGGCACGCAACAAAAGCAAGGATTCCGCTGCCGTAGCACCGGACTGCGCCAGGACCATCCCGGTGGCCTGGTGAATCTCGCGGCGCGACATAAGCGCCGGCTCCAGGGCTGGGTCCGTATCCGGTGCGCTGAGGCTCAGGATCTTGCGCAGGAGGTACCAGGAAGTCTGCCCGGCAAGTACGGCCGCCATCGACTGGTCCGACCGGTTCAGGTTTCCACGAACGGCGTGATACAGCTCAACAACACCGAGGTCCATCGCGCCTACTGTGAGTGGAAAAACGAACAGCGCGGCTGCGTCCGTCCCGGCGATCGCCTGCCGGAACATGGGCCATTCGTCGTCGGCGGTGGACTGTGCGTCGGGGATCAGCACGGGCAAGCGGGTCTTGTGGGCCCGCCACCGCGGGCCTTCGCCGAGGTTGAACTGCAGTTCGTCCAGGCGGGCGGCGAGTTCGTCGCTGGCGGAGACCAGGGTCTCCGCGGCAGAGCCGCCGAAGAGGGACACCGCGGCACCCGTTATGGGCAGCTTCTCCAGATATGGAGCACACACGTTCTGGTCACCGGCAACCATATCGGGTGCAATGTCCATGGTGAGCCTCTGATCCCTGAATCATCCCGCGGTGAAAGATCCGGCTGCAGGCTGAACCGGAACGGCGGAGTTGTCACTTCAAGGATACAGATTGCGTCGAACCCGCCCGTCGTCGCCGACCGGGCCTCAGTCCCGCCCTTCCTGGCCGTTGGCATTGGCCATCTCTGAGGTGACCATCAGGTGGTCACGCAAGGCCCGTTCCGGTGCGCCCGGGTGGGCGGCCACACACCTGCGAAGGCGCCATTTGACGTCGGCCAGATCCGGTGCCGGGTCCCCCAGGATCGAGTAGATAATTTCGTACGCCTGCCACCCGATCGGCGTGAATCCGTCAGCTGCGATGTGGTTGGCCATCGCCTCCTCAACCTTAGGGATCGTGGCGCTCACGGGTCTCTCCGAAAGGTACGGCCTCGCTGACCGCAACGGTATAGGTGTCGTGCGCATGGCGGGTTACCAGAATCCCGCATAGGCCAGTGCTGGCGGCATACTGGCGGGCCATGTCAACGGCCGAATTCAAATAGTCGTCCAGGACGGACGCGTGATTCACTTTGACGAGATAGGACAGCCCGTCATCGATTGTGCGGATCATTGGATTCGCTCCTGACTTGAGCGTGGCCGGCAGGCCACGGGGATGGGGAATGCACGCGAGCATCCCGCTTGCCGTGTATGCGGCTGCGCCGGGCAGACAGGAGCCGGGCAGCACAAAAGGCCGAGGATAACTGCGGAAGAAGTATGGGGTGCCCTGCGTGAAATTTGTCCTCCTGGGGTACGCCGAAATAAGGCGATGCCAGGGTCTGGGGCAACAAATTCAGCATAGCGGATGCCGGGACAGACGGACAGGGATCCGAGGCCTTGCGTGCCCCGGAAGCGGACCCTACTTATCAGCTGCTGAGCGGCACGTTGTCGATCAGCCGGACCGGCCCTACCTTGGCGGCGATGAGAGCCAGGCCTTCGCCGCGGAACGGGACTTTCCGGCAGTTCTCGGCCAGCGGCTCAAGGGTGAGCGGATCCACGACATCGAAGTAGTCCAGTCCCACCAACGACTGCGATTCAACCATGGCCCGGGCCGATTCCAGATCAAGCGGCTGGTGGGCAGTTGCCCGCTCCGCCAGGAGCCGCAGCGCCCGTGACAACACCAGGGCGGCCTCGCGCTCCTCTGCGGAGAGGAACCGGTTGCGGCTGGACAGGGCCAGCCCGTCCGCGGACCGGACGGTAGGCACGGCAACAATTTCGACGGGGAAATTCAGGTCCGCCACCATACGGCGCACCAGCGCCAGCTGCTGGGCGTCCTTTTGCCCGAAATAGGCCCGATAGGCCGGCAGTCCCCCGCCGCCGGAGGCAAAAGCACCGGCCGGCGGAAGCCCTGAGCCGGGGATGCAGTAGTGCAGCAGCTTGGCAACCACGGTGAGGGCACCGTCGAAATGGCCCGGCCGTGAGGCGCCTTCCCACTTTTCCCCCAGGGAGCCGGCGGTCACGCGGACCAGCGGCTCGCCGCCGGGATAGACCTCTTCCACCGGAGGCGCAAACACGAGGTCCACGCCCTGTTCCTCAAGCAGGGCAAGATCGGCGTCGAGCGTGCGGGGGTACCGGTCCAGATCCACCGCATCGCCGAACTGGAGCGGGTTCACAAAGATGGACGCCACCACTACGTCGTTCTGTTCGACGGCGGTGCGCGCCAGCCGGGCGTGGCCTTCGTGCAGCGCGCCCATGGTTGGCACCAGGCCCTGGGACCTGCCCGCCTTCTGCGCGAGCAGCCGTGCACTCGCCTCCCTGAGCTCAACGGCAGTTGTCACCAGTTGAGTGGCCATGTCAGTTTCCCTCTTCCAGGGCCGCGCGGAGGGCCCCCACTTGATCCTCTTTGAGCAGCCCCCGGCTGCTGGCCCGCCGTGCCGTGGCGCGGGCCATGGCGAGGTAAGCCTCCAGCACATCGCCGTGCGCACCGGCGTCGTACTCCCTTAACGCCTCGGCGTGGGCCGCCACTGTCCCCACATCACCGCGGGCCACCGGACCGGTCAGCGCCGACTCGCCGGAGGCGAGCGCGTTCTCCAGCGTGGCCCGCAGCAAAGGCCCCAGCATCCGCTCCGGCGCGTCGACGCCAACGTCTCGGAGCAGCTCCGAAGCCTGCGCCACCAGGGTGACCATATGGTTCGAGCCATGGGCGAGGGCCGTGTGGTACAGCGTCCGGTCCCCCTCGGCGATGGCCACGGGTTCGGCACCCATCTCCACTACCAGCGCCTGGGCAATGGGCAGCATCGCTGCATCGGCGGTCACGCCAAAGGTGCAATCCAGCAGTCGTGTCAGGTCCAGGCTCATGCCCGTGAACGTCATGGCGGGGTGCAGTGCAAGGGGGATGGCTCCGGCGGCGCGCACCGGGCGTAGCACCCCCACCCCGAACCTGCCTGAGGTGTGCGCCACGATCTGTCCGGGCTGCCACGCCCCGAGTTTGGCGAGTCCGTCCACCAGTCCGGCCAGGGCGTCGTCGGGCACGGCCAGGAGCACCAGTTCAGACCGTTCCACAATCTCCTGGATCTCCAGGATGGGCACGCCCGGCAGCAGCGTCTCCGCCCGTTCGCGGCTGGCCTCGGACACCGCGGAAACCCCGACGACGGCGTGCTCGGCCGAGCGCAACGCCGCGCCAAGGACGGCGCCAACTTTCCCGGCACCGATGATTCCGACGCCAAGGCGCCCGGGCTTAGCCACGTTGCGGGCCTTCCTGTTGGGGACTGGTTTCGACAGGCTCAACCACCGGAGCGGGCTCCACCACCGGACTAGCGGTTTCGACAGGCTCAACCACCGGAGCGGGCTCCACCACCGGACTAGCGGTTTCGACAGGCTCAACCACCGGAGCGGGCTCAACCACCGGACTTGCGGTTTCGACAGGCTCAACCACCGGAGCCGGCGCCACTGTTGCCAGCCATTGTTCACTGGTCTGCCGCTTGCGGGCGAGCCGGGCGCGGGCGGACTGTGCATCAAAAAGGCCTCGGGCCTCGTCAAGCCCGGCCTGGGTGAGCCGCGGCGAGACCGGTCCCGCCGTGGTGTGCAGGACGAGGTCCGCCACACGGAACCGCCGCGCGAGCGGACCCTGGTGAAGGGCCATGGACTGGGTGCGCTGGTGCGGGACCATCACCAGTTCCCGCCACCACCGGCCCGAGCGGATCAGCAGGGCGGTGTCGGTGGTGGCAAAGCCGTTGCGGCGCCAGCCCAGCGGCGCGAGGAACCTGCCGCGGCGCGGCGTGGTGACGAAGCCGCCGTCGGAATCCAGCCCCGAGAGCCCGGCAGCGAAGATGCGTCCGGGTTCAGGTGTTCCGGGATCCGGCAGCACGAGTGCGAGCATGCTCATCACGTCGGCCAGCTTGCCCACGGGCAGCAGCGTGGTCCGGGACGACGTCTCGCCGTTGCTTTCGATCGCGCCGTAGCCGGCCACGTTGACCTGGATCCGGTACCAGCCGAAGATCCGCCACAGCGGGGACTGTGCCACTTTCAGCGCCTGGACCCGGCCCGGTGGCAGCGTCTGCGCCTGCGTGTCCAGCAGCCCGTAGCGGAGCCGGATCCCGTCCGGCGAAATGGCAGCGGTGAAGTTGTAGCCCTTGTTGAAGAAGCCCCAGTAGCTGGCGGCGAGGCCCAGCACCGCCGGGATCAGGTAGAAGAAGAAGCCGCGGTTGTCCGTCACGGCGGACAGGATCACGGCGGCGATCCCGCCCACCACCACAAAAAAGCTCTGCTCACTGAGCAGCAGGGAACCGATAAGGCGCGACGGCGGCACGGACAGCACCGGATATTCGGGTGCCTCGGGCGCGGCCTCCTGCGGCCGGGCCGGGTCCGGGACCACGCCTGCGGCCCGTGCCAGGATGGTGGCCCGGAGCTGGCGGGCGTCGTCCATCCGCAGGTAGGCCAGTTTGACGGCCGATTCACCGGCGTCGGCCACCTCGAACTTGAGTTCGGCCAGGCCGAAGATCCTGGCAAGCAGGGGCTGGACGATATCGATGGCCTGGACACGGTCCAGCCGGGCCTGGCGCTGCTGGCGGAAGAGGAAGCCGGAGTTGACCCGGACGTACCCTTCGGCGACCTGGTACTTGGTGAAGTACCAGGTCAGGATGAAGCCCAGCACGGTCACCACAAGGACGATGCCGCCGCCGGCCACCAGCCAGGGTGCCCGGCCGGCGAAGTCCTCCTCGAACAGGGGACGGCCTTGCAGCAACCGTTCGAAAAAGTCCCGCCCGAAGAAGAAACCGATGGCCGCCAGGGCCACCCAGCCGCGCACAAACGCGGACGCCGGGTGCACACGCAGCCACTCGCCGTCGGGCGCCACCGGAACCGCGGTCGGTGCGCCGGCCTCCGGAACGTTTGCCGTCACAGCCCTGCCAGCCTCGCTTCACCGCGGGCGGCCAGCTGCTCGCGGAGGCGTGCCCCTTCCGCAGCGGGCAGGCCGGGGATGGTGGCGTTGGTTCCGGGCGAGGCGGTGTGGAGTTTGAGCGTGCAGAGTCCCAGCCCGCGTTCCACCGGGCCCACGCCGATGTCCACGTATTGCATGCGGCCGTAGGGAACCGTCATGGTCCGTTGAAAGAAAATGCCGCCGCGGATCAGCAGGTCATCGTCGCGCTCGGCGTAACCGATGGCGCGCACCTGGCGCGGAATCAGCAGCAGCCGCCAGATTGCCAGAACCAGAGACACCGCCGGAACGGTGATGGCCAGCCACAGCGGCGGCCACCGCCACCAGCCGAGCAGGACAAGAACGAGGGGCAGGCCCAGGACGATCACCGTGACCAGGTTCCCGATGGCCCACTGCACCAGCCGCACCGTGACGTATTTCGGGGATACCCGCTGCCAGGTAATGCCCGGCGGATCAATCGCCTCTGTACGCATATTCGCCTTCCCCCGCTGCTTCCCCGCGGGCCGCGCGGCCGGGTTTCCCGTCACCGGGCGCGGCGTCGCTGTCTTCGGGCGGGATCTTGCAGAACCGCTCCACCAGCAGGCCGACGACGATCATCACCAGACCGCCGGCAGCGATCGCGACTGCCACCCAGGTGATGGCCTGGTCGCTGCGCAGGTTCCAGATCCGCAGCTGGTCCAGGAAGATTCCGACATGCCAGCCCAGCAGGACGGTGCCCGCGTAAGCGCACGCCTGGGCCAGCACCAGGGTCCTGGCGGCCAGGATCGGGTCCAGCGCCTTTTTGCGTTTGGTGCTGTTGCGCCACCGGAGAACACGGATGCCAAGCACCAGGGTGATGGCAACAATCACGCCCATGGTGGCCAGCGCGGTAGCCGGAAGAACCGGTGTGGCCATGCTGTAGCGTGTGGTCACCACGGTTGTAGACCAGCCGGCCACGGTCAGGACCAGGCCGATCAGCAGCAGGCGGACAGGGTTGATGGGCTTCACCGGTTACTCGACCGCCCCGGCTGTGGGGACGCCGTCGTAATCGCCGAAACCGTCGAACGGGGCAAGGTCGTCAAAGTCGGGGGCACGGGCAGCCAGCTCGCTGATGCGTTCCCCGCCCAGGGTGGCCGCCGGCTCGATCAGCGACCACGGATACAGCACAAAGGCGCGTCCGGCCGCGCGCGGGTGCGGCAGGGTCAGCACCGGGTCGTCACTGGTGAGGTCGCCGTAGGTGATGATGTCGACGTCGAGCGTCCGCGCCCCCCAGCGCACTTCACGCACGCGGAGGTGCTTGTTTTCCACCGCCTGGCAGTGCTTCAGCAGTTCCGTCGGGGACAGCGTGGTTTCCACGGTGATGATCATGTTCAGGAAGTCGGGCTGGCCGGCCGGGCCGCCCACGGCTTTGGTCTGGACCACCGGGGAAACGGCCTGCAGGCGAACCTCCGGCGGGTCCACAAGGTCGGCAACGGCCTCGGACAGGGTGTCGTTCCGCTCGCCCAGGTTGCTGCCGAGGGCCAGGACGGCTTTGGTGTACCCGCCGGTCATGGTCGCTCCCGGTGCACGCTGACAGCCACATCCCCGAAGGGCACCTCGATGGGTGCCTTGGGCTTGTGGACGGTGATGTCCACGGCCTGGATGGTGAATTCGGCGAGCAGGCCATCGGCGATCCGGACGGCCAGGGCCTCGATCAGGTTCAGCGGCTCCCCCGTGATCCAGGCCTTGATCCGCTCAGCCACTTCGCCGTAGTGGGCAGTGTCCCGGACGTCGTCAGACACTGCCGCCTTGGCGAAGTCCAGGTGCAGCACGGCGTCCACCACAAACGGCTGGCCCTCACGGCGCTCGAAATCGAAGACTCCGTGATGGCCGACGGCGGTGACACCGCTCAGCGTGATCCTGTCCATGGGTGCCCGGCCTAGGTGGTGGTAGGGGCGGCGGCCATCCGCGCGGCCACCTTGACGGCGTCAAGGCTTGGAGCGACGTCGTGCACACGGACGGCCCAGGCCCCCCGGAATGCGCTGATCGCGGTGATGGCGGCCGTGGCGGCGCCGCGTTCCTCGGGGGCGGCGGACTTGCCGGCGACCGTGAGGAGTGTGCCCAGGAAACGCTTGCGGGAGGCAGCCACCAGGACCTTGTGCCCCAGGCTGCCCAGCTGGTCCAGGTGCTGCAGGAGCTCCCAGTTCTGGGCGTCGTTCTTGGCGAACCCCAGGCCCGGGTCAATGATGATCTGCTCTTTGCTCACCCCGGCTGCGTAGAGCTTGTCGCGGACGCCGGCCAGTTCAGCCACCACTTCGCCGGCCACGTCCTGGTATTGGGCCAGGGAGTCCATGGTGCGGGCGTCGCCGCGGCGGTGCGTGAGCACATAGGGGACCTTGGACGCGGCCACGAGCTCGGCCATCTCAGGTTCGATGGTCAGCCCCGAAACATCGTTGATGATGGCGGCGCCGGCCTTCAGGGCAGCGGCGGCCGTGGCGGCGTGGGTGGTGTCGATGCTGACCAGGGCTCCCGCCTTGACCAGGGCCTCGATGACGGGGATCACCCGGCGCTGTTCTTCCTCCGGGCTGACGTCCTCCGCGCCGGGGCGCGTCGATTCGCCGCCGACGTCGATGATGTCCGCTCCGGCGTAGAACATCCGCAGGCCCGCCGCGATGGCAGTGTCCGCCGTGGGGTGCTTCCCGCCGTCGCTGAAGGAGTCCGGGGTGACATTCAGGATGCCCATGACCAGGGTGCGGCCGGTGGGCAGGTCCGCGAATTTCGCGGCCGGGCGCGGTTTGCGCAGGATGGGCAGCGGAGATGTTGCGGGCCCGGTTCCCGGGGCTGCAGCGAGTGAGTCCATGGTCTGATACTTACCTTCCGAGGATGAGGCTCATGGCTTCGGCACGGGTGGCCGGGTCATGAAGCTGCCCGCGGACCGCGCTGGTGACGGTCTTTGCTCCGGGCTTGCGGACACCGCGCATGGACATGCACATGTGTTCGCATTCGACAACGACAATCGCGCCACGCGGCTTGAGGTGGCTGACCATTGCTTCGACGATCTGGGTGGTGAGCCGCTCCTGCACCTGGGGGCGCCGGGCGTAGATGTCCACGAGGCGTGCCAGCTTGCTGAGCCCGGTCACTTTGCCGTCGTGGGAGGGAATGTAGCCAACGTGGGCAACCCCGTGGAACGGGACGAGGTGGTGCTCGCACGTTGAGTAGAACGGGATGTCCTTGACCAGGACCAGTTCTTCGTGGTCCAGGTCGAAGGTGGTGGAAAGGACGTCCGCGGGATCGTGGTGCAGTCCCGAGAACACCTCGGCGTAGGCCTTGGCCACCCGCCTGGGGGTGTCTACGAGGCCGCCGCGGTCCGGGTCCTCGCCGATGGCCAGGAGGATTTCACGGACTGCCGCCTCGATCCGGGGCCGGTCCACTTTCTCGTGCTTTTTGTGGTGGGAGCCGTCCTCCGCCGGGTGTCCGGCGGAGGCGGGAGCGTCGTCGTCGTCGAAGTGAGTCACAGGAGAAAGCTTAGCCGTGCGTGGCGTCAGGCCCCGAGTCGGGGATGCCGCCCTGGAACGCGGCGTCATTCGGGACACCCTGCGGGTGCGGCGGCAGCGCGTCCAGCGGTTCTTCGAGACGGGCCTCCTTGGCTTCCTCCTGGGCTTCGCGCTCTGACTTCTCCAGGCGGGATTCCACGGGGCCGGCCTGCTGGACCGGACGGGTCTCCTTGGACAGCCACACCTCGCGGAAGTCACGCTTGCGGATGTCCGTGAAGATGTGCGCGATCTCGGCCTGGTTGAGGGTCTCCCGTTCCAGGAGTTCCAGGGCCAACTGGTCCAGGACATCCCGGTTTTCGGTGAGGATGGCGTAGGCCTCGTCATGCGCCTGGTCGATCAGGCGGCGCACTTCCTCATCCACCACGTAGGCGATCTGGTCCGAGTAGTTGCGCTCGTGCCCGGCGTCGCGGCCCAGGAAGGGTTCGCCGCCGCCCTGGCCCAGGCGTACTGCGCCGACACGCTCGCTCATGCCGAACTCGGTGACCATCTTGCGGGCCGTGGAGGTGGCCTTTTCGATGTCATTGGAGGCTCCCGTGGAGGGATCGTGGAAGACGATCTCCTCCGCCACGCGGCCGCCCATCGCGTACGCCATCTGGTCCAGCAGTTCGTTGCGGGTGATGGAGTACTTGTCGTTCTCCGGGACCACCATGGTGTAGCCCAGGGCACGGCCGCGGGGCAGGATGGTGATCTTGGTGACCGGCGCCGAGTTCCGCAGCGCGGCCGCCACCAGGGCGTGTCCGCCCTCGTGGTACGCGGTGATTTTGCGCTCGTGTTCCTTCATCACGCGGCTGCGCTTCTGCGGGCCGGCCATAACGCGGTCGATCGCCTCGTCCAGGGCACGGTCATCGATGAGGTTGGCGTTGGAGCGCGCGGTCAGCAGGGCTGCCTCGTTCAGGACATTCGCGAGATCCGCACCGGTGTAGCCCGGGGTCTTCTTCGCCACGGCCTTGAGGTCAACGCCCGGGGCCATCGGCTTGCCCTTGGCGTGCACCTGCAGGATCTGGTCGCGGCCGATCAGGTCCGGGGCGTCCACCGAGATCTGGCGGTCAAAACGGCCCGGACGCAGCAGTGCCGGGTCCAGGACGTCGGGGCGGTTGGTGGCAGCGATAAGGATGACGTTGGTTTTAACGTCGAAGCCGTCCATTTCAACCAGCAACTGGTTGAGGGTCTGCTCGCGTTCGTCATTGCCGCCGCCGATGCCGGCACCGCGGTGCCGGCCGACGGCGTCGATCTCGTCGACAAAGATAATGGCCGGAGAGTTGGCCTTGGCCTGCTCAAAAAGGTCGCGGACACGGGACGCGCCCACGCCGACAAACATTTCCACGAAGTCCGAGCCGGAGATGGAGAAGAACGGCACGCCGGCCTCACCGGCGACGGCACGGGCCAGGAGGGTCTTGCCGGTTCCCGGAGCACCGTACAGCAGCACGCCCTTGGGGATCTTGGCGCCTACGGCCTGGAACTTGGCCGGTTCCTGCAGGAACTCCTTGATTTCCTGGAGCTCCTCCACAGCCTCGTCCGCGCCGGCTACGTCAACGAAGGTCACCTGCGGCATGTCCTTGTTGACCATCTTGGCCTTGGACTTGCCGAACTGCATGATCTTCGAGCCGCCGCCCTGCATCCGGGTCATCAGGAACCAGAACAGCGCACCAAGCAGGATGACGGGGATAAGCAGCGAGAGCAGGCCGGAGAACCAGTTGCTTTCGATCGGCTGGTCCGTGTAGCCGTTCGCGGGGTTGGCAGCGGTGACTGCTTTGACCACGTCCATGGCGCGGGCGTCGACGAAGAAGAACTGGACGCTCTTGCCCTTGTCCTGCCCGTTGACGTTCAGGTTGTCCTTGAGGGTCAGGTCAACGCGGTTTTCGCCGTCGAAGATCTTCGCCTGCTCAACCTTGCCGCTGTCGGCGAGGAGCTCAAGGCCCTTGTCCGTATCGATCCGTGCCGCACCACCGGGGGCCAGTGTTGCAAAAGCCACGAGAAGCATGGCGATCACAACAACGATCCAGATGCCCGGGCCCTTGAAGAAACTCTTAGCTTTCATCTGTTCGGGGCTGGCCCCGTCCCTCCTGGTAGTGCTGCACGGCGAGTGAGTCTGCGCGCGTGTGGTGCTGCATCAGCTACTAGCTATACACCGTTCGGAGTAATTCACGCACGGTGCCGCGCAAAAGTTCCCTCTGGGCGTAGCGGGATCCGGCGGCGGTCCCACAGATCCCCGGGTCACCAGGGGGCAGTCCAGAACCGTGGGTTGCAGCGCAAGTCCGGCCAGATCGGCTTTGCCTTCGATGGCGTCAATCAGTGTGCCGGTGGCCCAGGCACCCATTTCGTAGTGCGGCAGGGCCACCGTAGTGAGGCCCGGATGGAGGTTGCCGGCGATGAGCTCCTGATCATCGAAGCCCACAATGGACAGGTCGGCGGGGACGGAAAGCCCCAGCTCGGCCGCGGCCCGGTAGGCGCCCATGGCCATTCGGTCGTTATAGCAAAAGATGCCGGTGGGAGGTTTGCTGAGCTGCAGCATCCTGAGTGCTGCCTCGTAGCCGCCCTGCACCTCGGATGGTCCGGTTTGAACGGGGGCGGCAGCGCCGTCGAGCCCTGCCGCCGATAAGGTGTCCGCGAATCCGCGGAGGCGGCCGTGGCTGGAAGGCACGTCATCGGTGCTGTTCAGAAAGCCGATGCGTGTGTGCCCGGCGGCCAGCAGGGCTGTGACCGCCGTTTTGGCCCCTCCTTCTTCGTCGGGGACAACGGCGGCGATGGTTGACCTGCTGCTGACCGCGTCCACCAGGACCGACGGGACCGAGCCGAGATTCCCTGGAACATCCAGAATACGGTGGTACATGGTGGCGTAGAGGATGCCATCAACCCGCCGCTCCAGAAGCGCCTCAACGTCTGCATTTCGGGATCCAGGGCTGGCCGAAATGGAAGTGTTGACGATCATGAGGTTGTAGCCGCGGGCACGCGCCGCATCGTCTGCGCCAAGAATGATCCTGCCTGCATGGGGCGTGGTGGCGATGTCCTCACTGACCAGTCCAAGTAACCCCGTGCGCCGCGTACGGAGCGCCTGGGCCAGGCGGTTGGGGCCGTAGCCGAGCTGCGCCGCTGCAGACTTCACCCTCGCCCGGGTTTCGCTGCTGATCCGCGCGTACGAGACATCATTCAGCACGTGCGAGACGGTGGTGACGGACACCCCGGCGGCGACTGCTACGTCCTTGATGCCAATGTTCTTGTTGCTCAATTTCTCTCCCCCGACCGCTTAAATGCAGCGAGATGGCATTTCGCGGCAGTGTCCGTTGGTGCGACTGCCGTGAAATGCCACCTCGGCGAGAGTGGCTACTCGTAAACGTGCGGGGCGAGCGTGCCCACGAAGTCCAGGTTGCGGTACTTCTCGGCGTAGTCCAGGCCGTAGCCCACCACGAACTCGTTGGGGATGTCGTAGCCGACGTACTTGACGTCGATCTCCACCTTGGCGGCCGTGGGCTTGCGGAAGGCGGTGCAGATCTCCACGGAAGCGGTGCCGCGGGATTCCAGGTTGGTCTTGAGCCAGGACAGGGTCAGGCCGGAGTCAATGATGTCTTCGACGATCAGGACGTCCTTGCCCATCAGGTCCGTGTCCAGGTCCTTGAGGATCCGGACAACACCCGAGGACTGGGTGCCGGAGCCGTAGGAGGACACTGCCATCCAGTCCATCGAAACGTGGCTGTGGAGCGCGCGGGCGAGGTCGGCCATAACCATCACAGCGCCCTTGAGTACACCGACCAGAAGGATTTCGCGGCCTTCGTAGTCCTTGTCGATCTGCGCAGCGAGCTCAGCGATCCGCTGTTGGATCTGTTCCTTGGTGTAGAGAACGTGCTTGAGGTCTGCCTGGACGTCGTTTGAATCCACCAATGGCTCCTGTGTAGATGCGGGGTGCGACTATTCTTGGGGCGGTTTTTGAGGCCGGAATACTAGCTTCCCACAGCGGGCCGCTTCACGGGGAACGGGGGCGCCGGCGTCGGGACCGTCGGGCCGCATTTCCGCAGCGTCCCGCTGGGCCAGCTCGGCGAGGGACAGCCGGTACACGCTCACCCCGCCAGGCAGCTCCACGGGACCGGCGGAACCCTGCCGGCGCAGCAGCGCTTCCGCCGCCAGAAGGCGCTGGTAGCTGGGCTGTTGACCCCCGACGTCGGCCGCTGCCTTGGCGATGACCCGGAACCTGATGGCCGGGGAAAGTTCCCCCAAAGCCTCCTCCGGGAGGCTGACCTCCGGTCCGGACCGCTCGGCCAAGGCCGCAAATGTGCGATCTGCCACGTCCTCCAGATAGTCGGCATCCAACTGCAGGATGGACGCTGTCCGGGCCAGAGATTCAGCCACGCCGGGCCCGAGTTTTTCCTCGAGCATCGGCAGTACTTCCACCCGTGTCCGGGAGCGGGCAAACGACGGGTCCGCATTGCTGGGATCGTGCCAGGGCTCGAGGTCTTCGACATCGCAGATCTCCAGGGTGTCTGCGCGGCGCAGGCCGAGGAAGGGCCGCAGCAACAGGCCGCGGGCAGGCCGCATTCCAGCCAGCGAGCGCGTGCCGGAGCCGCGGGCAAGACCCAGCAGGACCTGTTCGGCCTGGTCGTCCAGGGTGTGGCCGAGCAGGATCGCCGCGGCTCCGTGCTCCTGGGCCGCCGCCTCCAACGCTGCATGGCGGGCATCCCGGGCGGCGGCCTCCGGGCCCATCCCGGTACCGGCGACGGTGACGGTCCGGAGGTCCACCGGCGAAAGGCCCAGTTCCTTCAGTGTCTGGACTGTGGCCGCAGCCACCCTGGCCGAGCCCTCCTGCAGCTGGTGGTCAACCACGACGGCGCCGACCGTGAGTGGGTGCCCGTCAACGTGGCCGCGGCGGGCGAAATAGGCCGCCACCGCCGCGAGGGCCATCGAATCCGGGCCACCGCTGCAGGCCACCAGCACGTGGGCCGGATAGCCGGCGTCCGCCAGGGCGTTCTGGACCATTTTGCGCGCCTTGCCGACGACGGGCGCGAGCCGGCCAGGCCGTCGTCGTCCGCTTGAAGCCGTGCGGGCTTCCGGCACTTTTGGAGCGTCCGGCACTTTTGGGGCGTGCGGCACCTACAAGCCCATCCGGTCGACCCACAGCTTGGCGTCGTGGATTTCGGGCTCGGTGGGGAGGTTATCCGCGGATTCCCACACCCGGTTAAAGCCCTCCATCCCGGCCACGTCCACTACAGCGCGGACAAACTTGGCGCCGTCGGAATACTGGCGCATCTTGGCGTCCAGGCCCAGGAGGCTGCGGATGAATTTCTCCATCACGCCGCGGTCCTTGCCGCGGTCGGTGAAGCGCTGCCGGATGGTCCTGACGGAAGGGACGATGCTGGCGTCGACGGCGTCCATCACAACGTTGGCGTGGCCCTCCAGCAGGCTCATCACGGCCGTCAGGTGGGACAGTGACGCCTTTTCCTCGGGGTTCTGCAGCAGGTCCAGGATGGCGCCGCGGCCGGGAGTATTGCCGGTGGCGGTCCGGTCCTTGAGGGAACGCGCGGCGGCGGAGGCACGCTCCATCAGCGAATCAACGTTGCCCAGCAGGTGCCCGCTGAGGTTGTCGATCTCGGAAAGCATGTGGTGGCGGAGCCAGGGCGCAGCCGCAAACTGCACCCGGTGAGTCTGCTCGTGCAGGCAGACCCAGAGCCTGAAATCGTCCGGCGCGACGTTGAGCTCGCGCTCCACAGCCACGATGTTGGGCGCCACAAGCAGCAGGCGGCCGGCGGCGGGCGCTTTGGAACCTTCGGCGAGCGCGGCGAAGGGATCGTACTGGCCCAGGACCTTGCTGGACAGGAACGCCAGGACAGCGCCGAGCTGGCTGCCCGTAATGGCGCCGCTGACACTGGCCGCCGCCGGGCTGACGTTGCCGCGGCGGCTTTCGAGCATTTTGTCCATGGCGGGTTTGAGCATCACGGCGAAGCTCTGTGTGTTTGCCTTGGCCCAGCTGGCCCGGTCCACCACCAGGACAGAGGAGTCGCGGAGGTCCCGTGCGGCTTCGAGGCCCGTGATTTCGTGGACGTGCGGGACGGAGGCGTCCGCAAGGCGGCGAAGGCTGTCCACGGCTTCGCCGATTTCCGCCGTGTTGAGGGTTGGCCCCGCCGAGGCCAGCCGGGCGGCCGTGGACGCGGCCAGGTCCCAGTTGATCAGGGCCTGGGCCGGGCTGGATGATGCCGGGGCTGACGAATCACGCGCAGTGGACTCCATAGTCCCCATCACATCACAGCGGACGGCGGATGGTCCTTAAGTTCGCTGACCGGCGAACGGCTCGAGGCATCCGTGACCTGCGCCTGTGGTTCGTTTCAGAAATCGTCCGGTTGCGCTGTCCTTCACTCGCGTCACGGAGTCTTGGTAGCAACTTCGGCAGGAGCCGTCTTGGCGTAGACGTCCTTACTGACCTCGTATCCGTGCTGGTCGAGCTCAAGGGCTTGTTCATTTACGTCGGCCAGTTGGGCGTCGGAGAGCTGTTCGATTTTTTCGAGGTCCAGGGTTTCCTGTTTCACGCCACCCTCGGCTGTCACCCTTACCAGCCCAGTGCCGGCTGAATAGAACTTACGCTGGTGGCCTACCTCCGGTTCCAGCGGATTGCGCTCATTAATCACCAGCACGCCTCCGTAGCAGTCGGTGGGGACGCATAGCGCTACGTTGTCCTCGTAGGCACGCGCGCAATCGAGGAAACCCACTGAAGCCGCGTGAGCCTGAACATATTCCGGCGTGCCGGTCCGTGGCTGCGCTTGCATTGCAATTCCGGCTTGGCTCCCCGAAATCCCGTGGATGAAAGTATTGGGCGCCCCAATAAATTTGTCGTTTTCGAACTCCTCGGGATACTCACCGAAGAGCCAAACCGCTCCAGCGTTATCCTGGGCGAAGAAGGCCAGCTCCGATTCAACCAGCGCCCCGTCCTGGTAATCGCGGTCCCACATCACCAGGGTTTTCACACCGTCAATGACCTTGGTCAGGCCGGTTACGGTGTGTGTAACCGTCCGCTCGGTGGTGCTATCTTCAGCGGCTACCGTACCGGTGGTGGTATACACGGTGCCTGGCTTTAGCGGAAACCACTTATTGTCGATCGTCGGAGAGCCTTGGAAAGCGGTCTTGTCGAAGTTGACCGCAGACCCTGGCCCGCACAGCTCTGGCGCCTGCGACGTCGCTGTCGCTGTCGGTGACCCTGACGGCGATGCCGGCTCCGAAGTGCCGGTGGAGTTGGGCTGCGCCTGCCCGGCATCCAGCGCCGCGCACGACGCCACAGTCGACATCGTCAGGAGCAGCGTGAAAGCGGAACTGAGGGCTAATAGTCGCCTGTTTGGCTGGAACATGATTGTGGCCTTCACTCTCGGAATTTATTGCTTTCAGAAACTGCCACGGGCGCCCCGTTTCGGAGCTCACCGAGGGGCAGCGCTGTCGAAACCGCGCCGGGTCTGAGGCGATCCGAAGACGCCCTCTGTGGGGCGCGGCGAGCCGCCGAACGCGCGGCCTCGAGCACAAGGTCATGCCGTTCCGCGTCCTGGCGGGAATGGGTCGGGGCGGCATCACGGAGTTTGATCGGAAATGGACACAGCCTCCCCCTTCATGACGTTTCCACGGCGGATGTTCTTTGCGTAGCCGAACACACGGAGTCCGCGTGTGGTTGAGCCTAGGGCTGGCCTCCGTCAAGTGTCACGAGTAGCCGGTACCTGTTTTTTCGCCCGCCGCGCCGCAAGTAGGTGCTCCCAAAAGAGCTTGCCCGCATAACAGCGGTCAGGACCCGCACGAACTGTGTTGCCCGGCACCGCTATTGCGGCGCAGGGCAGCGGATACGGTAGGAACCAGGTTGCGGTGGGAGCAGGTCAGCGGCAGCCGCAGGCAGAGAGCGCCGTGGCGGCCCGGTCCAGGACTTCCCTGTTTCCGGCCGCGCCAGGCTTCAGGTCGTTGCCGATGAAGGAGAAGACCAGGAGCCGGCCGTCGGCGTCCACCACGTAGCCGCTGAGGGCGATGACCGAATTCAGGGTCCCGGTCTTGGCCCGCACCAGGCCGGCGCCGCGGGCCGTGGAGCCATCGACGTAGCGGGTGTCCAGTGTTCCGGTCAGCCCCGCGACCGGAAACCCATCCAGCGCCGCCCGCAAACGGGTGTCGGTCCCGCTGGTGATGGCACGCACCACTTCCGCGAACTGGCGGGCAGAGACCTGGTTGGCCAGCGCCAGCCCGGACAGGTCCGCGAGCCGCATGGTGTCCGTAGGGATGCCCAAATCCGCGAGCTGTGCGCGGACCGCTCCGGTGGCGCCGTCGTTGCTGGCGGGCTCACCCGCAGCCGCCGAGGCCATCCGGCCCAGCACTTCCGCCAGGTAGTTGTCCGAGGTCTGCAGCATAAGGTCCACCTGCTGGCCGACAGTGGCGGACTGGACCTCGGCAAGGACCACCGGCTTTTCTGCCGGGGGCGCATCGCCCGAAGGCGCGGTGTAACGTTCGACGCCGGCCGCTACCGTGAGTCCCGCAGCGGCACCTGCCGTCTTGAGCTGCGCGGCAAACGCCTCGGCGGCGGTGATTGCTGAGTCCTGCGGGCGGGGGCCGGTGGTCACGGCCGGGTCGAAACGCGCCGAATTCAGCGCAAGCGGGTACAGCGGGGCCACCTCGCCCGCGGCAACGTCACCGTCCGCCCAGGCGGGGTTCAGCGCTGGGCCGGTGAACAGGGAGTCGTCCACCAGGACCGACAGCTCGCCGGTTGTTCCTGCGGTTTGGAGCGCGTTCACGGTGGAGGTGGCGAGGGTGGCGAGTCCGGCGCGGCCCATCACCTGGCTGGGCGCGGATTCCCCGGCGCCCAGGAGGACGTCGCCGCCGCCGGTGAGCACCACCTGATTGGCAACGGGCCCGGCCAGGACCTTGGTGCTGAAACGGTGCTCCGGCCCGATTGCACGGAGCGCGGCCACGGCAGTGAGCAGCTTCATATTGGAGGCGGGGATCCGGCTCTCCGAACCGCCGCGGTCAAACAGGACCTGGCCGGTGAGCGCATCCTGGACCAGCCCCGTGAAGCTGCCGTCGCCGTCGGGCTTTAACAAGCCGTCCAACTGAGCGGCGACCGCGGAGGGCAGCGGCACGGGCGCCGACTCCGTGAGCGGAGAAAGGCCCATTCTTGCGGAAAGCGCGGTGGGGGCCTGCTGCCAGGCGGGCACTTCGGGTGTCGCCGCAGGAGGCGGGGTGACGAAAGCAGGGGCAACCAGCCATGCGGCGGGGAGGGCCAGCATAACGATCACGGCCAGGAGCAGCGCGGTGGGCCAGGCTCGCAGCCCGCGCCGGAGGGTGTGCCCGAATGCCGCCCTTATCCCTGCGGGACGCGATGTTTCCTTCATGCTGCTGTTGGTCCTCAAGTCCTGAAATTTCCCCGCAAGTTCCTGAAACCTGGGCCTCTCGCTATATCCTCAATAGTAGTCGGCGGCACCGACACTCCTTTTTGTTGTTCGTCTCCTGTGCCGCGAACCCCCTGCAATTGCCGAGGAGCATTCCATGAAGCACGACGTGACCATCGAGATCCCCAAGGGATCACGCGTCAAGTACGAAGTTGACCACGAGACCGGCCGCGTCCGCCTGGACCGCGTCCTCTTCACCTCCATGCAGTACCCCACGCACTACGGTTTCTTCGAGAACACCCTGGGCGAAGACGGCGACCCGCTGGACGCACTGGTGCTCCTGCAGGACTTCGATCTGCACCCCGGCGTCATCGTTGAGTCCCGCCCCATCGGCGTTTTCAACATGACCGACGACGGCGGCGGAGACGCCAAGGTCCTGTGCGTCCCCGTTGACGCCCGCTTTGACCACATCCAGGAAATCAGCGATGTCAGTGACTTCCTGATCAAGGAAATCGAGCACTTCTTCACCCGTTACAAGGACCTGGAGCCGGGCAAGTGGGTCAAGGCTGAGGGCTGGGGCGACCGCGCCGCCGCCGAGGCCGAGCTGGAAGCCTCCATCAAGCGTTACGTACCGGCAGCGCACTAGTCCCCACCGTCCCCCTCACCTCGCTTCGCTCGGTCAGGGAACCCTGACGGCGTGGGCCCAGCCGACGGCGGGTGCCGGGTTCGCGAGAGCCCGGCACCCGCCGTCGTTGTTTAATCAGCTCCCCGGCGCGAACGGACACTTGAGGCCCTTGGAATCCGGGGCCCTCAAGTGTCCGTTCGCGCGTGGGGGGGGTCGGCGAGAGCGAAGTCTCAGGAAACTGTGGAATCGTTGCCCTGTGAGTTCCGAGCCTTCGTTTAGTCCCCCGTATTTTGAACCCCCGTGCGGGCCCATCACAGGGTGGCGGGACAGTGAGGTGGTTCGCGCCACCGGCATCCCCTACGCCACCGCGGGCCGCTTTCAGCCTCCGGTGGCAGCGTCCGACTGGACAGCCAGCTATGCCGCCACCACCCTCGCGCCGGCCTGCCCGCAGGGCCCCGTTCCGTTCCTGGACGACGTCCTGGGTACGCGGTACGGCGAGCTCCCCGGAAGTGAGGACTGCCAGCGCCTGTCGATCACCGTTCCGGCCGGGCTTGCCGACGGCGAACAGGTCCCCGTTATGGTGTGGCTGCACGGCGGCTCCTACACGTCCGGTTCCGGCGACCTTGCGATCTTTGATGCCACGTCGCTGGTGGCAGAGAACCGGGTCATCGTCGTTTCGGTGACCTACCGCCTGGGCCTGTTCGGATATTTGGCCACCGGTACCGGCCGGCCGGCGAACCTCGGCCTGCTGGACCAGTTGGAAGCGTTCCGGTGGGTGCAGCGCAATATTGCGGCGTTCGGTGGGGACCCGGGGCGGGTCACCGCGTTCGGGCAGTCCGCGGGAGGCGACTCCGTAGCCCACCTCATGGCGACGCCCGAAGCGCCGTCCCTGTTCCAGCGGGCCATCATCCAGAGTGCACCGTTGGGCATCACCCGCGGCCGGCACAAGATGAGCCGCGCCATGGGCATCGCCGCCGAAGCCGTCACGGAGGACACCCCGATGCTGGACGTTGTGGCCATCGAAGACCATGTCTCTCAGGTGGCCCGGAAGTTTGGCCTGATGGCGGCCATGCCGTTCGGCACCCAGTACGGGCACGCGCCGCTGCCGCCGGAATCACGCGTCGAGGCCGCCTGGAACGCCACGGCCCCGGGCATCGAAGTGCTGATCGGGCACACGTCCGACGAGGCCCGGCTGTTCCTGCCCCGCAGTCCCGTGGTCAGCCGGTTGGGCAAGATCCCTGGGCTGGGCGGCGTTGCCGTGCGGGCGATTAATTGGGCGGTGACGGAGGCGGTCTACGGCAGATCCGCCCGCAAGTTTGCCCGCCGCCACGCCCGTGCCGGGGGCAAGGCCTATAGCTACCTGCTGTCCTGGGGCGCACCAGGAAACTCCTACCGCGCCGCACACACCGTTGATTTGCCGCTGCTCTTCGGAAACCAACAGACCTGGGCCGCTGCCGGGCTCCTCAAGGGCGCAACCTGGGATGAGATCGACGCCGTTGGCCGTGAGATGCGCCGGCTGTGGGCCGGATTTGCCCGCGGCGACGGATTGGGTGAGACGGGCCGGATTCCCGGAGCGCTCGAGTACCGCTCGATGTAGGAGCCGGGCTTGCGCGGATTGGCTACGTACTCAGTATAGGGTGTGGGCAGCACGCTTTCCGCGGAAACTGGTCTGCGGGGAGTTACTGATGGGGGCAGTAATGAGGATTTTTAGGCGCATTGTGTTGCCGGTGGCGTGGCTGGCAGTTTTTGCCGTCATCGCCGTGGCACTGGTGAAGATCGCTTTCGTGGACGGGATGAAGCCGCAGCAAGGCCTCATGGGACCGTCAGCGGAGGTCTCAATCCCGGTGGTCCAGGCAACCCGGGCCACCGTGACGAACACGGTTGAGGTGCAAGCCACTGTGGACAGTGACGCCGCCGTTGCCGTGAAGAACACCAAGGGGGGCACCGTCAGCTATCTGTTCGTTTCGCCGGGCCAGGAGGTTGGCACACAGGCCCCGCTCTACCAGGTCCGCACCGAGGTTCAGCCGGATCCGGCCGCTACAGCCCGGGTTTCCGGGGAGTCCGACGGCGGAGCACCGGCGGCACCTGTCCGAAGCGCACCGGTTTACACCTATACAGACGTTTACGCTCCGGTCTCAGGGACGGTGGCAACACTCACTATCCTGATCGATCAGCAGGTCAGCGTAGGGGAAACGACAGCAACTGTGAATCCCGGTACGTTCACGGTCAGCGGTTCAATCGACGCCGCCCAGCAGTACCGGCTCCTGGCCAAGCCGGGTTCCGCGGTGATCTCGGTGGTGGGCGGCCCGGCTCCCTTCACCTGTCCCGCCGTGACGTTGAAGAGCCTGGCAAGTACTTCGGGCGGCACTGCCGGCGGCGCTGGCGGGGCTGGCGGCGTCAGCCGGGGAGTTCCGTTCGCTGCCGCCGGACCTCCCGGCGGGAGCCCGGCAGAGGGCGGCACCCCCACCGGCACCATCAGTTGCCCTGTCCCGAGCGGAGTCGAGGTCTTTGCCGGGCTCGGCGCCACCATGACCGTCACGGCCGGCCAGTCGGCGGATGTTGTTACCGTTCCGCTCACCGCGGTCCGGGGCACCGTTACGGACGGCACTGTATGGGTCTCCGCCGGAGGTCCGGCCCCGGGAGCTCCCGCTCCCGATGGTTCACCGTCCGACGGCGGCGCAGCGGTAGGCGGACCGGGCCAGTCAGCGCCGGGCGAAGGTAGCGCCGCTTCAGGCCATGGCGTTCCAGGCGGAGCAGTGTCCTCGGGCCCTCCGGAAGAGCGGAAAGTCCAGCTGGGCCTCAATGACGGTTCCCGGGTTGAGGTAGTTTCCGGGCTGGCCGAGGGCGAATTTGTCCTCGAATTCATCCCGGGCGCGCCGGCGCAGGTACAGCCTGGGCTCCAGCCCGGCATGGCCTACCCGGCCGGAGGCTGACCGTGGAGGAACTGGTTTCACTGACGGGCGTCACCCGGACCGTCAGGCTTCCTGACGACCAGGAACTGCACATTCTCAAGGGTGTGGACTTTGCCGTACACGCCGGCGACCACACCGCCATCATCGGGCGGTCCGGCGGCGGAAAATCAACCCTGCTGAACCTGATCGGCCTGTTGGACCTGCCCTCAAGCGGCGAGGTCCGCTTCCTGGGCGAACCTGTGGCCCACCTGAGCAGCAACGCCAGGGCCCGGCTTCGCGGCTCTTCCGTGGGATTTGTGTTCCAGCAGTTCAACCTACTGCCCGGCCGCAGCGCCCTGGACAACGTGATCACCCCCCTGCTGTATGCCCGCGGTACTGCCTTCTGGCGCCGCCGCGAGCTCGCGATGGAAATGCTGGACCGGGTGGGACTCAGTGCCCGGGCGGACGTTATGCCGAACATGCTCTCCGGCGGCGAACAACAGCGCGTGGCGATCGCCCGGGCCTTGGTCCGGAAGCCCCGGCTGATCCTTGCGGACGAACCAACCGGAGCCCTCGACGTCGAAACCGGCCAGGCGGTGATGGCGCTCCTGGATACCGTCGCGACCGAATCCGGCTCGGCGCTGGTCACCATCACGCACGACGTCAACGTGGCCGCGCTTGCCAGCGCCTGCTACCGGCTGGAATCCGGCGTTCTGACCGGCGCCGAGGTCCCGGCCCACCCCGATCCCGACGGCACTGCCCCGGGTGTTCCAGCGGGATTTTCCGCAGCAGCATCAGCCGGGGTGGCGTCATGAGCGGCCTCGTGTCGGCCATTGTTGAGGCCTGGCAGGAACTTCGCATCAACAAGACCCGGATCCTGCTTGCCCTGATAGGTGTAGCGCTCTCCGTCGCTGCGCTGACCTCGGTGGTGGGCATGGGTAACCTGGTCCGCGAAGGCTACAAGGCCACCTCGGAACGCAGCGGCGGCCGCACCGCGACCCTTAGCCTCGGGGTCTACAGCCAGACGATGCCGGACCCGGAAAAGCTCAGCCAGGCGTACCGCGGCATTGGCGAGCGTTACGGCATCACCTACTCCACAAACGTGTCCCAGACCCAGCACAACTTCCAGTTTCCGCGAGGCGTCCAGCCGGTCCAGGTCCAGGTGGTTGACCCCGACTACGGCGTGATCCATCGCGTGGACCTGTCCCAGGGATCATGGTTTGCGGACACGGACGAGCAACGGTTTGCCCCTGCACTTGTGGTCTCCGAGGCTTTCTACACCGCCGCCGGACGGCCCAACCTCACCACCCAGCCGGCGGTTACGCTTGCCGGTCCGCAGAAAACCACTGCAGTGATCATCGGGGTGGTTCCCGATCTCTATCCGCAGATGCCGCCGTCGGCCTATATGCTGACCGACGCCGCCGCCCGCGCCGGGGTGGTGTCCATGGGCGGCCCCAGCCAGTTTGAGATCTGGGTGCAGGACACTCAGGCCGATTCGCTCAAGGCAGCCATCGCCGCGGACCTCAGGGAGCAATTCCCGGGCATGGAGGCCCACGTGGAGCGGAGGGACTATGCCAGCAACGGCGATCCCTTCGCGATGGTCCAGTTGGGGGTGGCGGGCGTTGCCGGATTGGTGATGCTCCTTGGCGCCGTGGGGATGCTGAACATCTCCATGGTCACCGTGAGGTACCGGGTGCGGGAGATTGGCATCCGGCGCAGCTTCGGGGCAACATCGCAACGCATCTTTGTGGGCGTGATGATGGAGTCTGTTGTGGCGACCGCGGTGGCGGGCATTGTGGGCGTGATGATTGCCGTAGCCGTGGTCAAAAATCCGTGGATCGAGGCCAGGGTTGGGTCGGGGCTTACCGAGTTCCCGCCCTTCCCGGTGGAGGCCGCGCTCCTCGGCCTGGGTGCAGCAGTGCTGGTGGGAGCGCTGGCCGGAGCGATTCCGGCCCTGGTGGCTGTGCGCGTCAAGGTCATCGACGCCATCCGTTTCTAGGGCCCGCTCTCCGGCCCGGGGGTGACGGGCCTGGGACCCGTCGCCCACTTGCCTTGAGCCAGCTGCCAGCGGGTAGTCTGTGTTTCACATGTTCACGTTGACCATCAACCAGACCGACAGCCGGCACGACGGCGACCGCGTCCCTCAGCTGCTGAAGGACCTGCGGCACATACCCGCGCGCCTGGATTTCGACCGGTCGGTGGAGGATGAAGTCCAGGGCATTGTGGACTGCCCGCATCAGGCCGTGGAGGCTGCCCTGATCGCCCTGCGGTGCGGCTCCTGGTACGTGGGGCTCGGCGTCGGGCCGGTCAACGAGCCGCTTCCCAACCAGATCAAGGATGCCTCCGGCCACGGCCTGATCTATGCCCGGCGCGCTGTGGACCGGCTCCGGAACAGCAAGGAACGCATCCCGGTCGCCGTGGAAGGACCGTTGGCAGACATCGCCCACGAAGCCGAGGCCGTGCTGCAGCTTTTGGGCCATATTGTGCGGGACAGATCCGGGGCTGAATGGCGCGTGCTGGACCTGATGACCCCCGGCGTCCGCGGACAGCAGAAAGCGGTGGCCCAGGAACTCAGCATCACCACGCAGGCCGTCAGCAAGGCAGTGGCCCGGTCCCAATGGAACGAGGAACACGCTGCCCGCCCCGCTGCCGCACGGCTGCTGGCGCTCATCCTCGAGGTGCGCTGAACGATCCCTTCATCTCGCCGTTACTGCATGGCGCCGATGATCGCCCCCATCGCCGTGAACGTCACGATGTTGTAGCTGGCGTTGATGGCGAACAGCATGAGGCTGCGGCGTTCAAAGAGGTAGTTGACGCCCAGGGCAGCCGCAACCCAGGCCGCGCCCGTAGCCAACCCGGCTAGGGCACCGAATCCGGCACCGCCGTCGCCGATAAACGCCGCGAGCACCACGGCCATCACCGCTGCGAGGAGGAACGATCCCACAAAAACCCGCACGGTCCCGTGCTTCAGCTGCTCATCCGTCACGCCGGCCTCGCGCTGCCATACCTTAGCGAAGAGCACCGAGTACCAGAGCCCTCCCACGATGAAGCTCGCCAGGGCGGCCAGCAGCACGGCCAGCCAGTTGATGTTGATGGCCATGGGGGCATCCGCCTTTCAAGGGGTGATAGCCCGATGCTAGCGGCGGAAATCCGTGTGGTCTTGTAAAAATGCCGCAGTATCAGGCATGCCCCGTTTTGAGGCCGGCAGCTCCTCCACCGGCACGAACGTGGCGTAGTCGGGGCCGTGCTGGCGGATGAGGCGGAGATATTCAGACGGCGTGAATCCGCTGAAGCGCCGGAAGCTGCGGATCAGATGGGGCTGGTCATAGTAATCGGCCAGGGCAAGCAGATCCCTGCCCGCTGCCGTCCCGGGAGGCATAGCCGCCACCGCATTGACGAAACGATGGAAACGGCACACGTCGGAGAACCCCTTGGGCGTTGTTCCGCAGTCCCGCATCATGATCCGTTCCAGCGTGGACGTACTGAGTCCAAGCCGCCCTGAAAGGTCGGCCACCGGAATATCGTCCCGGGCAAGGAGGCCGACGGCGGTGGCCGTCCTTTCGTCGAGTCGGTACCCGGGGCGAAGCCTCCCCGTGAGGAACGATTCCAGCGCGGCGAAGGCGCGCTCCGGCGTCGGGCCCTCAGGTCCGTGACGCAACGACTCACACAACGCACCCAGCCCCGGGAAGATCAGGCCCGCGTCCACTACCCGTCCGGTCAGGGCCGACGGCGGCTGCTCCGTGAATGCGGCCACGCCGAAGGGCGCGAGAACGGCTCCCACGTTGAAAATTTGCGCGGGGTTTTCACTGATGAGGTACGTCCGCTGGAGTCCTGAGTAAAACCCTGCGGCGACTTCTTGCGCCGGACCCTCGGACCCGCTGGGGTCGATGAGCCGGTATGGATCAGAGAGGTTCAGGACGAGGTGGGCCGAGGGGCCGGGCAGGATCTTTTCATAGCGTGCCACCGGGCTGGTCCGGACATACCAAAAACCCGTGACGAACGGCTGCAGCCCGGGCGGCGCCGGGCACTCCTCGAAGAGCACACGAGCAGTGTACGGCCGTGGGGCGCCTAACCGCCGGATGTTCGTCACCGCCGGGCTCCTTCGCGAAGCAGCCCGCGGGTGGATTCAACCCGGCAGGGGGCGTCCCTGTGGATCACGGTCAAGGCCGGCGGGCGGCTATGCTGAGGAAAACCGGGCCGTACCACTGCACGGCAGGGGCATGACAGCAAGGACCAGCGACACTGGTCGCGGAAGGACCACCGAATGGCGCGAGCGACAGTCCAGGACGTCGCTAAGACAGCAGGGGTGTCAGTAGGAACAGTGTCCCGCGTCCTGAACCAAAGCCCGGCCGTCAGCGAGTCGAGCAAGGAAAAGGTCACGGCGGCCATCCGCCAGCTCAATTACCGGCCCCTCGCCTCTGCCCGCGACCTGAGGCGGGACCGGACAATGCGCATTCTGGCCCTCGCCAAGAACCTGAACTCGCCCATCATCAGTGAAGCCTTCCGCGGCGTCGGCGACGCCGCGGCGTCGTCGGGCTATGTCAGTCTCATCGCTCCGACATCCGGGGACCTGGAACGGGAACAGCAGCTGGTGGACATGCTCCGGAACGGTTCCGTGGACGGGCTGATTATGTTTTCGCCAACGATGCCGGATGAAGATATGGACGAACTGGCGGAGCAGCTCAGCGTTGTCCAGGTCTGCGAAATCGCCGATTCCGAGGCGGCTTTCGGCGTATCCATCGACGATCGGCAGGCCGCCTTCGACATTACGCGGCACCTCATTGAGACGGGCGGCCGCCGCTTGGCGATGATCGGCAACAGAGCAGCCCGCTCCGGCCGGCTGCGCGAAGAAGGCTTTCGCCAGGCGGTCGCCGTAGCGGGTATCTCGCGGGAACAGACGCTGTTCGTAGAAGGTGAGTTCGACTTCCACACCGGGCGCCGCCTCACCAGGGAACTGCTGAAGGCAGACCCCCTTCCCGACGCCGTCTTCTGCGGCAGTGATACCGTCGCCGCCGGATGCGTCCGTGAAATCATCGACGCCGGACTCCGCGTGCCGGACGACATCGCCGTGGCAGGTTTTGATGACTCAGTGCAGGCGGAAATGTGCGTCCCGGAGCTGACTACGATCAGACAGCCGGCTTATGACATGGGCCGCCTGGCCTTCGAAGAGCTCCTGGCGCGTATGACAGCGCCGGGGGTTCACCGCCGCGGCCGGACCTTCCTCCCGCATGAGCTCGTAATTCGGGACTCGACGAAGAACTAAGCGAAGGGTTGACAGCCTTACGTGGCGCCTGTCACACTACTTTGGAATCGATTCCAAACGTTCCCGCGGGGCTTTTTTGCCTCCGATCTGGAATCGATTCCAAATTGGAACTCGAAAAGACGCCGGCCAGGCAAAGGAGCCACTCGTGGACTTGATTCGACCTTCTTCTCCGCTCCAGGAGGACACCGCACCATCCAAGGCTGTGGCGCGCACCACCGCCCTGCACGGAAGTTCCCGGCGGCGTCCGCGCACCGTCGTCGCCGTCGCCGCTGCGGCCATGGCTGCGGGCCTGCTGCTGAGCGGCTGCGGCGGCGGCGCGGCCACCCCGGGTGCGGAAAACGCGGCGGCTGCCGATCCGGCGTCGGCCGCTGGCGCCAGCGGCAGCATCAACATCTGCGGCGGCAAGGACGCCTCCGGCATCTACAAGGGCACGGCGGAGGCCTTCACCAAGGCCAACGGCAAGGTCACCGCCCAGTACACCGAGATCGGAGCGACCACCGACGAGGCCCGCACGCAGGCGGTGCAGCGGCTCGAAGGCAAGTCCACCGAATGCGACATCTTCCTCACCGACGTCATCTGGACCTCCGAGTTCGCCTCGCAGGGCTGGCTGCTGGACCAGACCAAGCTCGTCGAGGCCAACAGGGACCGGCTCATCCCCTCCACCGTGGAGACCGCAAAGTACGAGGACAAGTACTGGGCTTCCCCGTTCTTCACCAACGCGGGACTTGTGTACTACCAGAAGGACAAGGTGGCCAAGCCGGAGACCTGGCAGCAGCTCTACGCTGAGGCAGCCGCGGCCCCCGGCAACGGCTTCGTCTACCAGGGCAAGCAGTACGAGGGCCTCACCGTCAACTTCCTGGAAATGCTATACAGCGCCGGCGGAGAGGTGCTGGACAGTAAAGGCGAGGTCAAGATCGATTCACCGGAGACCCGTGAGGTGCTCGATTTCATGAGCCAGGGCCTCAAGGACGGCTCCGCGGAACGTGCGGTGCTGACCTACAACGAGGACCCGGCCCGGCTGGCCTACGAGTCCGGCAACTACGGATACCAGCGCAACTGGCCGCACGTATTCCGCCTGCTCAACGCCACCCCGCTGGCCGGCAGCTTCGGCGTGGCTCCGCTTCCGGCTTGGGAAGGCGGCAAGGCCTCCGGCGTCCTGGGCGGCTGGAACCTGGCCATCTCGGCCCACTCGACGAACCAGGCCGGGGCCGTGGCCTTCATCGACTTCGCCACCAACCCTGACTGGCAGAAGCACGTGGCCATGGACTTCTCGCAGGCCCCGGTCAACGAGGCCGCCTACTCCGACGCCGCCGTCCTGGCAAAGATGCCGTTCGCCACCGAACTGCTCGCCTCCGTCAAGGGCGCCAAGCCGCGGCCGATCTCCCCGGTCTACCCGCAGATCTCGCAGGCGATCTACAAAAACGTTTACGCCGTCCTCTCCGGCGCTGCGTCCACCGAGGACGCCGTCAAGACAATGGCCGAAGAGATCACCACCGCAAAGGCGAGCTTCTGATCATGGCACTCAAATCCCTATCCGCCAGCCGCGGGGTGAACAGTCGCGGGGTGAACAGTCGCGGCGTGAGCGGCCGCGACCGGGCGGAGCGGCGGGTCGCCATCCGGATGACCGCTCCGTCCCTGGTCCTCATGGCCCTGGTGGCGGCGGTCCCCATCGGCTACGCGCTCTGGCTGTCCTTGAACCAGTACAGCGTCCGCACCGCCGGACTGTCCCGCTTCGTCGGTTTGGAAAACTACATCACGGCGCTCAGCGGTCCACACTGGTGGGCCGCCTTCGGCCAGACGTTCCTCTTCGCGGGACTTTCGGTTTCGCTGGAGTTGGTTCTCGGCACTGCGATGGCGCTGCTGCTGAACCTCGCTTTCAAGGGCCGCGCACTCCTCCGCACCGTGGTCCTGCTGCCCTACGCTGTGGTGACCGTGGTCAGCGCCATCACCTGGGAAACCATGTTCGCGCCCAACCTGGGACTGGTCACCAACGTCCTCTCGACGCTGGGCCTGCCCGGCGGCGACGTCGTCTGGCTCGGTGAGCACGGCTACGCGATGGCCGTGATTGTCCTTGCCGACGTCTGGAAGACGACGCCGTTCGCGGCCCTCATCATCCTGGCCGGCCTGCAGGTCATTTCGGCCGAGACCTACGAGGCCGCAGAACTCGACGGTGCCAGCAAGTGGCAGGCCTTCGTGCACATCACGCTGCCGCTGCTGCGTCCCGCGATTGTGCTCGCGGCGATCTTCCGCACCATGGATGCCCTGCGCGTCTTCGACCTGCCGTTTGTGCTCACCCGCGGCGCCAACGGCACCGAGTCCATGTCAATGCTGGCCTACACGCAGCTGCGCGAGAACCGCCTGGTGGGCGAAGGATCGGCGCTGTCCATCCTGACCTTCCTTACCGTCATGGCCGTTTCGGTGGTCTACATCCGCTTCGCCGGCGGCAACATCCGTGAAGTCGCCAAGGAGGAACAATGAGCATCCTGACTGCACAGCGCACGACGGCGGCACCCGCCGCCCAGCGTAGGTCACCCAAGCGCAGCTCACCGAAGCGCAGGCTCCGCGGTGAGGCGAAGCTGCACCCCATCGTGTGGGTCTTCGTCTTTGCCGTGATGGGCTTCTCGCTCATACCGTTCTACTGGCTGGTCAACACCTCCCTCAAGAAGGGCGTGAGCCTGTCCAAGGGCGAACTGTACCCGAGCCAGCCAACCCTCGAGAACTACCTGGTGGTGTTCCAGAACCCCGAGTTCCTCCTTGCGCTGCGCAACTCGGTGATCATCGCCGTCGTCACCACCACGGTGGCGCTGGTGTTCGCTTCCTTCGCCGCCTACGCCCTGGCCAGGCTGAAGATGCGCCGCAAAGCCATGATCCTGACGCTCATCCTCTCGGTCACCACCTTCCCGGCCATCGCCATCGCGGCCCCGATGTTCTCAATCTGGCGCGAAATCGGCCTCTACGACACGCTCCTCGGCCTCATCATCCCGAAGCTGACGTTCGCGTTGCCGCTGGCCATCTACACGCTGACCTCCTTCTTCAAGGAAATCCCGCGTGAGCTGGAGGAATCGGCGTACATGGACGGCGCCACGCCGTTCACGGCCTTCCGCAAGGTCATCCTGCCGCTGGCGGTCCCGGGCCTTGCCACCACGGCGATCCTCGTGTTCATCTCCGTGTGGAATGAATTCCTGCTTGCCGTCACCCTGACCACCTCCCCGGAGGCCCGTCCGGTCCCGGTCGCGATCGCGTTCTTCAGCGGGACCAGCGAGTTTGACCAGCCACTGGGCACCATCAGTGCCGCGTCGGTGATCATCACGGTCCCGCTCGTCATCCTCGTGCTGGTGTGCCAGAAACGCATCGTCTCCGGCATGACCGCCGGCGCCGTCAAGGGCTAAAACCTAACCCATCATGTCCAAACCAACCCCACAAGAAAAGGAACCATCCGTGAGCAACGAGCAGTCCCCGGGCCAGCAGGCTTCTGCCCTTGACGAACCACGAAGCGAAGAACTGAGGGTGGGCGTCGTCGGCATTGGCTGGGCGGGACAGCAGCACCTGAAGGCCTACGAGTCCCTGGAAGGCGTCCGCATCGTGTCGCTGGCAGGGATGGAACAGGAACTCCGCGACTCCCTGCAGGCCGAATACTCGATCCCGAACGCGTTTGCCGGCTGGGAAGAGATGCTGGAGCACGGCGGCCTGGACGCGATAAGCGTGGCAGTGCCTACATTCCTCCACGCACCCATCGCCATCGCTGCCCTGGAGCGGGGCCTGCACGTACTGAGCGAGAAGCCGATCGCGCGCAACGCCGTCGAAGGCCAGGCCATGGTGGACGCCGCCCGCAAGGCCGGGCGCGTCCTGGACATCGCCTTCAACCACCGCCGCCGTGGTGACATCCAGGCGCTCAAGGAAGTGATCGACGGCGGCGGCGTGGGCCGCCCGTACTACGCAAAGGCTTCCTGGCTGCGCCGCTCCGGCATCCCGATGCTGGGGAGCTGGTTCACCAACCCCGAACTCGCCGGCGGCGGGCCGCTGGCCGACATCGGCGTTCATGCCCTGGACTACGCCCTGCACCTGCTCGGCGAACCGAAAGTCGTGGCCGTGTCCGCCACCACCCATTCAGAGCTGGGCCCCCGCGGCCGCGGCGGCAACGACCGCTACACGGCGATGGCCACCAGCCACGCATTCGAGGTGGAAGACTTCGCGTCCGCATTCCTGCGCCTTGAGGGCGGCGCCACGCTGCTGGTTGAGGCCGGCTGGGCCAGCTACCGCGAGACGGACGACCTGCTGGACTTTACGGTCTACGGAACCGACGGCGGCGCCGAGCTGAAGGTGCAGGGAGCGCCTTTTGCGCCCGTTGGCCAGCTCCGGGTGTTCACGGAAAAAGACGGCGAAAACGCCGACTACGTGCCGGCTGCGCTGCCTGGCCGCGCGCACGATGGTGTAGTGGAAGACTTCGTGACGGCTGTTTGGGGCGGCGCGGGGGTCTGGGGCGAACATGATGGCTCACTGGCGCTCTACCGCGCCCAAATCATCGATGCGTGCTACCAGTCGGCACGCGAACAAAGGGAGGTTCGACTCTAATGAACGACAAGCTGAGAATCCGGGTCTGGAACGAGGGAGTCCACGAGGCGCGCAACGAACCGTCCCACATCGGGGAGATCTACCCTGACGGCATCCACGGTGCCATCGCGTCCGGCCTGCGGTCCTACTACCCGGAAGCGGAGATCACGACGGCGGTCCTGGCCACCGACGATGACCACGGCCTCGACGAGGAGGTCCTCGCCGATACCGACGTCCTGCTGTGGTGGGGCCACATGGCCCACGCCGAGGTGAGCGAGGCCGTCGTCGAACGCGTCCACCGGCACGTCCTGGGCGGGATGGGGCTCATAGTGCTCCATTCAGGGCACTTCGCCAAGGTTTTCACCCGGCTGCTGGGCACCAGCTGCTCGCTGGCGTGGCGGAACGACGGCGAACGCGAGCTGGTGTGGACCGTTAAGCCGTCGCACCCCATCGCCGAGGGTGTGGACAGCCCCATCGTCATCCCCGAGCAGGAGATGTACGGCGAGCTGTTCGACATCCCGGACCCCGACGACCTGATCTTCATCAGCTCCTTCGCCGGCGGCGAGGTGTTCCGGTCCGGGGTCACGTTCACCCGCGGCAAGGGCCGGATCTTCTACTTCAGCCCCGGCGACCAGGAATACCCGGTGTACCACCACCCGCAGATCCAGCGGGTTCTCGCAAACGGCGTGCGCTGGGCGGCCCAGCCTGGGCTGCACCGATCCGTACCGGCCGTGAGCAACCCTTCCCGGGGCTGGTTCGAGGGGGCTTAGCGTTTGGCAAGCACCCACGAGTTTTTGTCCGGATAATGCCCATTTGGAGTGTGTTTAGGTGGCATTATCTGGACAAAAACCCCAAGCGAGGCTCTGGAGGCGGAGGCAGCCCTACGCCAGGAGGCTGCGCAGCACATGCGCGGCGCCGTCGTCGAGCACCGAAAGCGTGACCTCATCCGCGGCGGCGATAACTTCCTCCGGGGCCTGGCCCATGGCGACTCCGCGCCCGGCCCAGCCCAGCATTTCGATGTCGTTCCGGCCGTCGCCAATGGCCACGGTCCAGTGGGGTTCAGCACCCAACTCGCCCCGGAGCCGTTCCAGCGCGCTGGCCTTTGTAACACCAGCGGCGGCGATGTCCAGCCACGCGGTCCAGCCGACGGAATAGGTGACGCCGGCCAGTCCGATCTCCTGGATGGTTGCGGTGAACTCTTCCGGGGTGTTTTCGGTGCTGAACACCACAAGGCGGACGGCGGTGGCTTCGAGCAGAGTCTGGAAGTCGACGCCGATCGCCTCGACGCCGAAGCTGGCGTCCTGGAATCGTTCCGTGGACAGGAAATTGCCGTCCTCGTCCTCCAGCGCATACTTCGCAGTGGGCAGCTTCTGCCGCAATGCCCGGAGCGCCGGGGCGGGATCGAAGGTGGCCTTGTGGATGATTTCGTAGCCGTCAGTCAGGTCCGGATGCAGCCGGAGGGTCACGCCTCCGTTGCAGCAGACGGCGTAGCCGCGGTCGATGCCGATCTGCTCGATGATGGGCAGCGTGGCGTTCAGGGAGCGGCCGGTGGCGATGAGGACATCGTGCCCTGCGGCGACAACGGCCTGGGCGGCCTCACGGACAGGGGCGGACATGTGGCCGTCGTGGTCCACCAGGGTTCCGTCCACGTCCAGGGCAACCATGAACTTGGTGGTGGTGTTTTCGTTTGCGATCCGCTGGTCATCGATGCCAGCGACTGTGGTTTCAGTCAATGTAGTCATACATCCAGTAGACCAGAGTCCCCCTGAAACCGGCTAGGACGCAGGCCACAGCGCGCATGAACACCCGGTTAATACTCACAGGGTTATCCCCGGTGTGAGTGTTAACCTTCGGCCCGCCGTTCCCGCTGGCTGGCCCTGGAATTCCCCGCCGGGTGGTCAATTCCCCGCCGCGGGACACGGGGAAAAGTCCACGTTGAGGGGACTTGCCGGGACTTATCCACATCCGGGATCGCATGGCTGGCTCCGCAGGAATTCATCGCCCAGCATTGGACCATGGAATCCGCCCCTCCTGCCCTGATCCTCGCCAGCCGCCCGGCGCGCTCTCACCGGAAGCAGCCGTGGCTTGAGCCGCGCCTACAATTAGGGAGATCTGGTCCGGGTCAGAACCGGCGTCTACTACAGCAAGCCCGCCTGGCTCGCCCTCAAAGCCTGGCAGCGTTATGCGACCACGGTGGAAGCGGTGGCGGCCAGCTATCCGGAAACAGGGTTCTGCTACCTGACCGCCTTGCGTGTCTGGCGACTTCCCAGCCCACGCGTGCCTGATCACGTCCACATCCTGACGGCATCACCACATAAGGCGGGCAGGCTTCCGTCAACGACGCGGGCGGCAAAGGACCCCAGGACCGGCCGCACCGGGTTGGAGGATGTGCGCGGCTATGGAATCTCCCTGCATCACTGGCAATCGGACGTCACCAGCACCCGGGGGTTCGGTGTGACGTCACTGGTTCAGACGGTTATGGATTGTGTTGTTCGGCTGGAACTTCCTGAGTCCGTGGCCATCGTGGACGCTGCGCTGGGGAGCCGGCGCAAGGAAGGCGAAGGCCTCACCCGGATCGATGTGGAGCAAGCGGCGGCCGGACTCGCGTCGGCTGCCAAACGCCGTAGGGTCCTGGAAGTGCTCGAACTGGCTGACGAGGCCTCGGAATCCGTAGGCGATTCCCGGAGCAGGGCACTCATCCACATCTTGGGGCTCCCGGCCCCGGTCCTGCAGCATTCCTTCTATGACCATGAAGGCTTCATTGCGCGGACAGACTTTTTTGGCCCGAATACGGCGTCCGGAGTTATTGCGGCGGAAACTTGAACGTGCCGGAGTAACGCGCAAGAATCCCCGCCGCGTGGCCTAATCCCCCTCGCGTTACAAGGGGAATGGACCACGCGGCGGGGACTTGTCCACGAATCAGCGAAGCCTAGAGGACGGGGAAGACTTCCATGCCGCCGAGGTACTTCTGCAGTGCGGCCGGGACGTTGACCGAGCCATCAGCGTTCTGGTGGTGCTCCAGGATGGCCACGATCCAGCGGGTGGTGGCCAGCGTGCCGTTGAGGGTGGCTACGGCACGGGTGCCCTTGGCAACGCCTTCGTCGTTGACCACACGCTCGCGGATGTTCAGGCGGCGGGCCTGGAAAGTCGTGCAGTTCGAGGTGGAGGTCAGCTCACGGTAGGCGCCCTGCGTCGGAACCCAGGCCTCGCAGTCGAACTTGCGGGCCGCGGACATGCCGAGGTCGCCGGCGGCGGTGTCAATGACGCGGTACGGGAGCTCGCACTTGGCCAGCATCTCCTCTTCCCAGGCCAGGAGCCGTTCGTGTTCGGCTGCGGCTTTCTCCACCGTGGTGTAAACGAACATCTCCACCTTGTTGAACTGGTGGACACGGATGATGCCGCGGGTGTCCTTGCCGTGCGAGCCGGCCTCACGGCGGTAGCAGGAGCTCTGCCCGGCGAACCGGATCGGGCCGGCCGCCAGGTCCAGGATCTCGTCCGCGTGGTAGCCGGCCAAGGCAACCTCGGAGGTGCCCACCAGGTAAAGGTCGTCCTCGGCGAGACGGTAGATCTCGGCGTCGTGCTTTACATCAAAGCCTGTGCCCTGCATGGTTTCGGGGCGCACCAAGGTTGGGGTGATCATGGGAACGAAGCCGGCCTCGATGGCCTGGTCCATGGCCATCTGCAGCAGCGCCATCTCCAGGCGTGCACCCACGCCGCGCAGGAAGTAGAAGCGTGAGCCCGAAACTTTCGCGCCGCGCTCCATATCGATGGCGCCGATCAGCTCACCGATTTCCAGGTGGTCCTTCGGCTCGAAATCGGGGAACTCGCGGGGCGTTCCAACGGTTTTGACCACGATGTAGTCGTCCTCGCCGCCCTCGGGGACGCCGGCCTCAATAAGGTTTGGGATACTGCGCAGCAGTTCGTCCTGCTTGGCCTGGGCAGCGTCTGCTTCGGCGGATGCGGCCTTCACAGTGTTGGCCAGTTCCTTGACCTCGGCGAGCAGGGCTTTCTTTTCATCGCCCTTGGCCTGCGCCACCTTCTTGCCGAAGACGTTCTGCTCGGCGCGGAGGTTTTCAAACCGGATCAGGGCGGCACGCCTGGCGGAGTCTGCGGCCATGATCGCGTCCACCACTGATTCGTCTGCGCCGCGGGCGCGCTGGCTGGCACGGAACTTGTCCGGGTTTTCGCTGAGGTCTTTTACGTCGATCACCAGACAAGAGTATCGAATCCGGCGGGACCAACACTGCCCGGCCGGACGGGGGGAATCGCGGCGCCGCGGCCGGGATACTGTTGAAGCACCATGAACGACTGGCTTCTCTACGTCCTGAGCGCGGCGGCGCTGGCTTTCGCCGTCTCCAGCTGGTGGGGCGTCCGGAAGCTCAAGGCCCTGCACATCCGCAGCGCGGTCCATGAAGAAGCGCACGAAACGGGACTTACCCAGCAACGCGTGGTCGTCATCCTCAACCCCGTCAAGGCACGTGCCCCCGAAGCGAAGGAAGCCATCCAGCGCGCCTGCTTGACAGCCGGGTGGGACGAACCGCTCTTCCTGGAGACCACCGCTGAGGACCCCGGATACTCCCAGGCCCGGTCGGCGCTGGACTACAAGGCCGACGTCGTTCTGGTGGGCGGTGGCGACGGCACCGTGCGGGTGGTGGCAGAGTCCCTCGCACACACGGATGTGGCCATGGGCCTGATTCCGCTGGGGACGGGAAACCTCCTGGCGCGAAACGTGGATCTGGATGTCAACGACCTTCACGCAAACGTGCATACAGCGCTTTTCGGCCACCAGCGCTACATCGATACCGCGCGGATGGGCATCGAGAATTCCCGCACGGGACACTCTTCCGAGCACGCGTTCCTGGTGATCGCCGGGATCGGCATGGACGCCGAAATACTCGCTGATACCAATGCCGGCCTAAAGAAAGCCGTGGGTTGGCTCGCTTATACCGAAGCCGGAATGCGTCACCTGCCGGGGCGGCGAAGGAAGGTCTCAGTCGCGCTGGATGACAAGCCTGAGCAGGTCCGGAACATCCGCAGCGTCCTCTTTGCCAACTGTGGGCTGGTCCCGGGCGGGATCGATTTCATCCCGGAAGCCATGATCGATGACGGCATGCTGGATGTGGTGGTCATGAGCCCCCGCAGCGCCATCGGCTGGCTGGCCATGTACGCGAAAATCCTCTTCAAACACAAGGGCAACCTGCCCATCATGACGATGTACCGGGCCGGCCGAATCGTCATCAAGTGCCCCGAGCCCATGCCCACGCAAATCGACGGCGACACGTCCGGGCTGGCCACCAAGCTCACCGTCCGGGTGGAACCGCGCTCGCTCCTGATAAGGGTCAAGGGCCAACCGGCCTGAGGCGGTTGCCTTCCACCGATATAGCCTCGACGGCTGACGCGGTCGAAGAGATGATTTTCCAGTACGTGGACACGGGGACTGGGAGACCACATTCTGGCTGGGAAAACCCGCGCATCGCCGCAGACGGAACCGCGACGGGGTCGGCGACGCCGGCAAGATCCCCTAAGGAGCTCCAGAACTCGCCACCCACGCTGTCATCGCACAATTAGCCGCCGTCGACATCGCTCGCGCGCCCAACCAAGTCGCTCCCGGTGCCTTGGCGCAACTGTTCAGGACGTCTACGCGCAGGTGTGATTCGTCCCCGGCTTTGGAGCGACCACAGCGGCACGGGGCCCGGTCAGACTCCCTGATCTGCCGCCAGGCTTCCGCGAAAGCGGAAGGAAAAAGAATTCGCTGGCGACCCATCCGTGACGCGGATCACTACGAACCTTCTGTATCGCCATCACGGGCATGCCCATCGGCAAGGCTTCAGGCTTTCACCCGGCTGGCGACCCGGCGTGAGTACCGTCCGGATGTCATGGTCTCAAAATCGCATCGCACTCATGACAGGAGCAAACGAATGTTTGATCAGAGATTCATTTCAAATGCAATGAGCCGCAGCGCCGAGGATCCGCTGGACCGGCGTCTTTTGTTCCGGGCCGCTGGCGTCGCCGGGATCGGGGGCGCCGCGGCTCTGCTTGCCGGGTCATCGGCCCATGCATCATCGGAGTCCGAGAACTCCGGGAACAGTCCCAGCGACGGGGCGATCCTGAACTTCGCCCTGAATCTGGAATACCTCGAAGCGGAGTTTTACCTCCGTGCCGTCACGGGCCGAGGCCTGGACGATGGGCTCACGGACGGCAAAGGCCGCCGGGGCGGCGTCACAGGCGGTGGGAAGGTCCCGTTTACACCGGGGAGCCTCATCGAGAAATATGCCAGGGAGATCGCGGCCGATGAAGAAGCCCACGTCAGATTCCTCCGCACCGCGCTGGGAAAGGCCGCTGTTTCCCGGCCCCAGATTGATCTGGAGGCCAGCTTCACCGCAGCGGCAACGGCCGCGGGCCTGATCACGGCAGGCCAGACGTTCAACCCGTTCGCGGACGAAACCAGCTTTCTCCTGGGCGCGTTCATCTTCGAGGACGTCGGCGTCACCGCCTACAAGGGAGCCGCCCCCCTGATCGATAACAAAACCTATCTGGAGGCGGCCGCCGGCATCCTCGCCGTCGAGGCGTACCACGCCGGTATCATCAGAGCCACCCTCTACGCCCGCGGACTGCAGGAGCCCACCCAGGCCATCTCGGATGCCCGGGACAGCCTGGACGGCTCCACGGATCTCGACCAGGGCATCGGCAACGAAGCCACTGCCAACCTCGTCCCCACAGACGCCAACGGTATCGCCTTCAGCCGCAACCCCGGACAAGTCCTGAACATCGCCTACCTCACCCCCAAGGCAGTACGTGAAGGCGGGTTCTTCCCCGACGGCGTCAACGGCCAAATCAACACCAGCGCCACCAGCTCATAGCACGACGGCATGCGGCGGAAGACAGTTTCTGCAGGGGCCACGACGCGCAGTTGAGCGTCAAAAAAGTGGGTCCGGCTCCGGAGGAGCCGGACCCACTTTTTCCCGTGAAAGTCAGTCCTCCCTGAAGAACTCCTTGACGGTTTTAGGCAGTTGCCTTCTTGGCAGCTCCAGCCTCTGCAGCAGCTTTCGCGGCACGTGCCTCGGACTGCTCACGGATCATGGCCTGCTCCTCTTCGAAGCGCAGGCGGTCGGCGCGGTCAGCGTCATCCCCGTCCCAGTCCTGGTTGTCGGCTGTGGGCTTCGGATTAACGATCATGCCCTGGCCGTCGTTGTCTGTGCTGCTGGTACTCATGACCTGTTCCCTTCATTAGGGGCCATCCCCCAAGTGGATCAAGCAAGCATACGCACAGTAACTATCCCGCGGAAGTACCTCGGCCTACGCTGTGGGCGAAGCCTCGGGCGGCGTCAGGCTGCGTTCATTCCCCCTGCAGAATCTGCTCCACCCATTCATGCGCCGCCCGGAATGCCTCGTCAGAGGTGTGTTGCGCGACGCAGGAGCTTTGGGCGTCAGCCCGTCCATAGGAGCCAAGGAAGCGGGTGGCCGGGCTGATGCGGTGAAGCCCAGCCAGTGCATCAGCCACACGGGCGTCCGCGATGTGCCCGTCAGCGTCGATGCTGAAGAAATAGTGTCCCAGGTACTGACCCGTAGGCCGGGATTCGATCCGGCTGAGGTTCACGCCCCTCGTGGCGAACTGGTCCAGAATTTCCATCAGCGCACCCGGGCGGTCTTCCGGAAGCGGGACTACCACCGTGGTCTTGTCCGCACCGGTCCGTTCGGGCAGTGCGCCGAGCCTGCTCACGAGGATGAACCGCGTCACTGCACCCGGGTTATCGCCGATGTTCTCCGCCAGGACTGTCAGCCCTGGCTGCTCCTGGGCCACAATGGGCGCACAGATCGCGGCGTCGTAGTGGGCGTCGCCGTCCAGGAGGCCCATGGCTGCCGCCGCCGTGGAGGAGCCGGCAACATATTCTGCACCTGGAATATTCGCATCCACCCAGAGACGGCACTGTGCCCAGGCATGGCCGTGAGTGGAAATGCGGCGGATGTCACCAATGCGCACACCGGGTCGGGCCACCAGGACAAAGCTGATGGGGACCAGGACTTCGCGGATAATTCGGAGTTCCTGCCCGCTGGCAATGGCGTCCAGCGTGGCCGTGACCCCACCTTCCACCGAGTTCTCAATGGGGACCATCGCTGCGTCCGCAGAGCCATCGCGGACCATGTCCAGCGCAGCGTTGACGTTGGAGGCCGGGATGCGGGTGGCCCTTCCGGCATCCGGAACCTGCATAAGTGCCGCCTCGGTGAACGTGCCCTCAGGCCCGAGGAAGGTGTACGTAACAGGTGTCGCGGGCATGGATTCCTCTGTGGTGGCGGGACGCAGGTTCGGGCTGAACTACAGGATGAGCGGCTTGAGGCCGTTGTCGGACACGAGTGGCTTGCCGGACTCGAGCCACTGGTCCATTCCGCCGGCCACGTTGATGGCTGTATAGCCCTGTCCGGTGAGCCATTGCGCGGCGCGGAAGGACCGTCCGCCAGTGCGGCAGATGACATAGACGTCCTGGTCCGGGTCCAGTTCGTCAAGCCGCGCCGGAAGCTGGTCCAGGGGAATGTGCACAGCGTCCTCAGCGTGTCCGGCAACCCATTCGTAGTCTTCGCGGACATCCAGAATCACGGCGTCGGCTGGGACGTCATTGACGGGCACGGTATCAAAATCGCTCATAGGAGTCCTCTTTCGGAGAATCACGGGTCTCCTTCCAGCCTAGCGCCAGCCGATCGCGCCGCTCCCGAAACCAGGGACAAGTTACGCTGTTGAAGACCCGTAGGAGGATCCTTGCCCGCTGAGCAGCCCACCATTTTGGCCACGTCTGGAGGCTACAGGCAAGGTGTTCGAACACGCTTGGAGTTTGACCGCCTGCTGCACTACGCCGTGGAGCTTTCCGGAGCCAGCGGACGGCCGCCGCGGGTCACCCACGTGGGTACGGCCGCCGGGGATCAGCGCGGGTTCAATGCGGAAATGGATGAGGCCGCGCGGCTGGCGGGCTTCGACTTCAGCCACCTCAATCTCTTCACCATGCCAAACCACGCAGACCCGGAGGCGCATCTGCTGGAACAGGACGTGGTGTGGGTGAACGGCGGCTCCGTGGTGAACCTGCTTGCCGTCTGGCGTGCCCACGGGCTGGACGGCATCCTCCACCGCGTGTGGCAGCACGGAGTTGTGCTGGCGGGGGTTTCGGCCGGATCAATCTGCTGGTACCAGGGCGGCACCACTGATTCGTTTGGGCCGGAGCTGCGTGCAGTGACCAATGGCTTGGCCTTCCTCCCGTACGCCAATGGCGTCCATTACGACTCAGAGGAAAGGCGGCGCCCGCTGGTGCACCGGCTCGTGGCTGACGGAATGCTGGGGGAAACGCACTGCACGGACGACGGCGTGGGGCTGGTCTACCACGGCACGGAACTTGTGGAAGCGGTTGCCGAGGTACGGGGCAAGGGCGCTTACATCGTCACCGCGGAAGCCGGTGGAGCGGATGGAAGCACCGCTTCCGAGCGGCGCCTGGAGCCTCGCTTCCTTGGCTGACATCCACGACCTGCCGGCTGTTCGGCTCCGGGATGCGCTCCGTGCGGGAGAGCTTTCAGCGCGGGAAGCCACGGCCCATTTCCTGGCCCGGATCGCGGAGCAGAACCCGTTGCTGGGCGCCTTTGTCACGGTCACGGCGGATCAGGCGATGACCGACGCAGCCGCCGCCGATGCCCGGTTCGTCCAGTTCCGGAAAGACTCCGGGAACGACTCCGCGCGGGACTCCGGAGGCAGCGCGGGCGGCCTGCCGATCCTGCACGGCATGCCGGTGGCATTCAAGGACCTGACCGACGTCGCCGGCGTGGTGACCACCCACGGAAGCGCCGCACTTGACCACAAACCGGCGCCCGCCGATAGCGCCCTCGCCGCAGTCCTCAAGGCCGCTGGCGTGGTCTCACTGGGCAAGACGCAGGTTCCGGAGTTTGGACTGACGGCGTACAGCGAAAACCGCATCGCACCGCCGTCGCGCAATCCCCATGCCCCGAGCCGGAGTTCCGGCGGCTCCTCGGGAGGCAGCGCTGCCGCGGTGGCCGCGGGCCTGCTTCCGTTCGCGCCGGGGACCGACGGCGGCGGTTCCGTCCGCATCCCGGCCGCCGCCTGCGGCCTCGTGGGACTCAAACCCGGCCGCGGCGTGGTGCCGTCGGGCGAGAGTTCAGGCGACCCCGCGCGCCTGGTGGTGGCGGGGCCCCTGGCCCGCAGCGCAGCCGACGCGGCCCTGCTGATGGATGCACTGGCACCGTCCCGTGACAGCAGTTATCTCGACGCTGCAGCACACGAACCGCGCCGGCTGCGCATAGGCCTGACCCTGGACAGCCCCTGGTTCGCCACCTTCCCGTTCACGCCCGAACCCGAAGCCTTGACCGCGTTGCAGGCGGGCACCGAAATGCTGGAGCATGCCGGGCACGCCGTCAGCGAAGCCGCCATCCGCTACGACAACCGCTACCCGGACGCCTTCACCACCGCGTGGACCGCCGCAGTCGGAACCGCCCGGATCAGTCCGCACCGCGAAGCGCTTCTGGCCCCGCTGACCCGTACGTTCAGGCGCCGGGCCCAGCAGCGCAGCGCCGCAAAACTCAATGAATCGCTGGCGTTCCTGCGGCAATTCGAACGCGACACGATCACGCAGTACGGCGGCTGGGACCTGATGCTGATGCCGGCACTGGCGCAGACGCCGCGCCCCGTGGGCTGGTTTACCGGCGCCACCCACGGCGACGAACCGTGGCCGGCAGCAGAATGGCCCGGGGACGCCGACGGCGACTACCGCCGGCAGTGCGAATTCGCCCCGTGGTCCTCCATGGTGAATGCCTGCGGCCTGCCTGCCATCACCATTCCCGTGCACTGGACCGGCGGGCACCCGGCGCATGGCCTGCCGATGGGGATCCAGCTTGTAGGGCCGGCAGGATCGGAACTGCTCCTGCTCCAGGTGGCGGTCCAGCTCGGTTTCTGATGGCCGTTTGACGTGCTCCAGGGTGTCGACGCGGGGGCCGATCCGGAGGACGATTAAGGGGCAGTCATTATGAGGAGGTCTGTGATGTGCTATTCATCGATGGAGGATTTCGGGTGGCGAGCCAAGAAGGAAGCCGACCGGAAACCCGAAGCGCGCCAGGAAACACCGCCGGACCGTCCGGAGCCGCATTACACGGCCCAGGACTTCACCTTCTGGGCCTTCCCGCGTCGCCGGAGGACCCACGAAACCCAGGAACCGGCCGCTGAGCGCAGGCGCGAGAGAGTCTGATATTGCGAGTCAGGCCCACCTGAAGAAAGGCCCCCAGACGGGGGCCTTTCCGCTGCCCGGCGTCTCTTAGCCGGGGTCAGCTGCGACCGGGGGCTCAGTAGCCGTAGGTGGAGCTGTACGTCAGCCCGATGATGAGGAGCAGCCAGAACGCCCCGTAACCCAGCAGGCAAAGGTACCCCAGGACCAGCCCGGTGATGGACATGCCCTTGCCGGAGGGTTCACGGCGGAGGGCCAGATGGCCGGTGATGATGGCGGCGATCTGCGGAATCATGATCCAGCCAACGATGACCGAGGCAATGCCGCAGACCATGCTGGCGATACTCAGGCCCTTTGGCTGCTGGGCGGGCATGCCGTAGTAGGCGGGCTGCCCGTACGCCGGCTGGCCATAAGGGCTGGCACCCTGGCCGTAAGGGCTTGGAGGCTGGCCATAAGGGCTGGCACCCTGGCCGTAAGGGCTTGGAGGCTGGCCATAAGGGCTGGCACCCTGGCCGTAAGGGCTTGCAGGCTGGCCATACGTCGCGCCGTACGGATTGCCAGGCTGGCCATACGTCGCGCCGTACGGATTGCCAGGCTGGCCGTAGGCGCCGGGTTGGTTGTACTGGCCTGGCTGGCCGTACTGGTTCTGGCTGTACTGGTCCTGGCCAAACTGATTCTGGCCGTACGGGTTCTGGTCATACGGCGGCGGCGCCGGAATGCTTGGGCCCTGGGGCGGCACAAACTGCGGCGGCTCGTAGCCTGCCGGCGAATCGCCGGGTCCCGCACCGGACCCTTGCGAATCAGGGCGCGGAGTTGGCTGGTCAGTCATGATTTTCCCCATTCGAAGTCTTCGCTTCCCAGCCTACCGCCGCCTGCATTACAGGCCTACAGCCGCCCTCATCCAGTCCTACCGCCCCCAATACGGCAGCACGTAGACAGCAAAAACCACAAAGGCAGCCAGGAACATCAACCGGGTCATTCCACTGGCTGCGTCGTGCTGCGCCTTCGATTTCCTGGCGCGTCCCGAGCCGCCGCTGCCCGCCCCAGTACGCGCCCCACGGCGGGTGCCATAGGCGGGCTGCCGGGACCCGCTCCGGCCCCCGGTCTGCCCGGACCGCGGCGGCCCAGCCACCGGCGGCCCTCCGCCCGCTGGCTCTACGGTCGGTGACTTAACGGTCAGCGGCTTCACGGACAGCGAGTTCACCGCAGGACTTTCCGCCGCAGATTCCTGCGTGAGCTGCTCGCCGAGGTGCGCATACAGGCCCACCACCGTCTGCTGGTCCAGCACCGGGGGCAGCGCCAGCACGGCAGCAACAACGCGGTCTACCCCTGCCACGGCGACGTCTGAATTGGTGATGCCAAAGAGGTCCGGCTGCCCGGTGAGGCAGATCAACGGGCGGACGAACCGCCGGTGGGGCGGCGCCAGCACTGACGCGACGGCGGCGCACTGCGCCAATGCCCCGTCAACCGACTGCGTCCTGGCAAACCGGCCCTGCCACAGGACACCGGCGGCGACACTGACCTCACCGGTCCAGTTCTTGGCATCGACCACCACCACCCCACCGGGACCCACCAGCACATGGTCAAGGTTGGCTTTGGGCCGCCCGGGCCAGTGGACGTCGTTCAGCAGGTACCAGCCGTGCGGAATGAGCCGGCTCAACCTGTCCGCCACGAGCCGTTCGCCCACAGAACCGGCGTCCCACGACTTCGTGGCCCGTTCGGCCTGATCGAGTTGGCGTTTCAGCCGCTGCACCCGTTCTGCAGCAAGCCTCGACTGCTCGGCCGCGCCGTCTCCTGCCCCCATGACCTACCCCCTGGCTCCCGCATGCCAACTCACTGCAGTGTGCGACTTACTGCAGTACCAGACACTTACTGCAGGGCCCGACGGCGGCGCTCCCCGCCGTCGGGCATTCTTTCCTGAGTTTTCCGAACGTAGCAGCGCCGCGGGGAGCCGGTATATAGGTACTTTTGGGGCCAGTACCTGCTTTAACTACTTGCTGCCAAGCGTCCGGCGGGGACTTTTCCGCGTCATAGGGGCCGGATTATGGACCCCGCGTTTTGACTCCAGCCCACGTCTGGCATGCTGGTGCCATGGCTAGCCGCGCGGGCACAGTTGCCCAACCCCAGGACCTTGTTGACATCACTGCGCTCCTCGACGCGTATTACGACATCACGCCGGATCTGGGTGATCCCGGCCAGCGCGTGGCATTCGGCACTTCCGGGCACCGCGGCTCGAGCCTCAAGGCGTCGTTCAACGAAAAACATATCGTCGCGATCACGCAGGCAATCGTGGAATACCGTGCCGGGCAGGGCATCACCGGCCCGCTTTTCCTGGCGAAGGACACCCACGCCCTCAGCGAGCCGGCGCAGAACTCCGCCCTGGAGGTTCTCGCGGCCAACGGCGTGCACGTGCTGATCGACGCGCGGCACGGCTACACCCCCACACCGGCACTGAGCCACGCCATCCTCACCTACAACAACAACCGCCAGCCCGGCACTCCGGAAGCGGACGGCATTGTGGTCACGCCCAGCCACAACCCGCCCGGAGACGGCGGCTTCAAGTACAACCCTCCGCACGGCGGCCCGGCCGATTCCGACGCCACGGGCTGGATCGCCAACCGTGCCAACGAACTCCTCGAAAACGACCTGCGGGGCGTGAAGCGCATCCCCGTCTCCGACGCCCTCGCCGCGGACAGCACCGGCAAGTTTGATTTCCTCAGCAGCTACGTTGACGACCTCCCGTCCGTGTTGAACCTGGACGCCATCCGCGAGGCCGGTGTCCGCATCGGCGCCGACCCCATGGGCGGGGCTGCAGTGGATTACTGGGGCGAGATCGGCGAGCGCCACCACCTGGACCTGACCGTGGTGAACCCCACCGTGGATCCCCAGTGGGCGTTCATGACCCTGGACTGGGACGAGAAGATCCGGATGGACTGCTCCTCGCCGTTCGCTATGGCTTCCCTGATCAACAGGATGTCCGACGGCGGCAGTTCAGCCGCGTTCGACGTCGCCACCGGCAACGACGCCGACGCCGACCGGCACGGCATCGTGACACCTCTTGTAGACGGGGTGGGTGGCCTGATGAACCCGAACCATTACCTCGCGGTCGCCATCGATTACCTCTACCGCAACCGCGGCGGCTGGAACCCCGACTCGGTGGTGGGCAAGACCCTGGTTTCGTCGTCCATCATCGACCGTGTGGCGGAAAGCCTGGGCCGCAAACTGGTTGAGGTCCCTGTGGGCTTCAAGTGGTTTGTGCCGGGACTGCTGTCCGGCGAAGGCGCGTTCGGCGGCGAGGAATCTGCCGGCGCATCCTTCAACAAGCTGGACGGCAGCGTCTGGACCACCGACAAGGACGGAATTCTGCTGGCGCTGCTTGCCTCGGAGATCACCGCCGTCACCGGCAAGTCGCCATCGCAGCTGTACAAGGGCCTGACCGACCAGTTCGGCGCCCCCGTCTACGCGCGCATTGATGCAGCAGCCACGCGGGAGCAGAAGGCGGCACTCGGCAAGCTCTCGCCGTCGGACGTCACCGCAACTGAACTGGCCGGCGAAACCATCACCGCAAAGCTGACCGAGGCGCCCGGCAACGGCGCGTCGATCGGCGGGCTCAAGGTGGTCACGGAGAACGCCTGGTTCGCCGCGCGCCCGTCCGGGACCGAGGACGTCTACAAGATCTACGCCGAGTCCTTCAAGGGCGAGGAGCACCTCAAGCAGGTCCAGGCAGAAGCCAAGGCGCTGGTGGACGGCGTCATCGCCTAACCTGCGCAGGCAAAAGCTGACGCTCTCTCACTAGATGCGCTTAAATGACCGACGCTCCCTCACTTTCCTGAAGAAAGTGAGGGAGCGTCGGTGTTTAAGCGGCGTTAAGTGATAGAGCGTTAGACGGTGCGGACAACGTCGTCGTAGCTGAACTTGGGCTTCGCGGCGCCCCAGGCGTCTGCGCCGGCCTGGCCGATGTTCACCACCATGAAGCTCTTCTGGTCACCGGCCGGGAAGAACGCGGCGTCGATGGCACCGAAGTCGGCTCCGGTCATCGGGCCGGCGGCGAGGCCCAGGGACCGGACGGCCAGGATGAAGTAACCGGCCTGCAGGTGCGCGTTGTTGTTGCCGGTGGATGCGGCCAGGTCCGGGGCGGCGTCGTACATGGCCTTCGGGGCGTTGTACTCGGGCAGGAAGTTGTCCCACTGCTCGGCCCAGGCGGTGTCGTAGCTGAGGACGGCAACCAGCGGCGCGGAGGCAGTCTTGGCCTTGTTGCCGTTGGCCAGGGTGTCAACGAGCCTGGCGCGGGCCTCGTCCGAGCGGACGTAGGTCACGCGGAGGGGCTGGGAGTTGAAAGCCGTGGGGCCGAACTTGGTGAGCTCATAGATGGCACGGGCCTGGTCCTCGGTCACCTCGCCGGTGAAGGTGTTGGCTGTGCGGGCCTCGGCAAAAATGGCGTCGACGGCGGCCGAATCGATGACGGCTTCTTCGTGGGCAATAGTCATGGCGTACCTTTCGCTGGGCCGCTCATCGCAAACGATGGGCCGGCGGTCTGCTTTCCATAGTTGTAACTTCAAGCAGGCCGGACCTCTTCCCAATACGGCAGGTGACGTTCACCACAGCAGAGCCGGGATTGCGGCTTGACCCCTCCAGAAAGCCTGAGGAACATGGGCGGTAAAGGCGCAGCCTGCCTGATCGTGCTCCCTGCGCCGCCCGACCCCAGCAGGGACGTGAAGACATGTCGGAGCCTCGGAAGCGCCCATCACCGGTCCGGTTCTCCGCCGTTCTGGCCGCCATCGTGGCAGTAGTGCTGACGGGCTGCACGGCGGCACCGCCGGCGCCTGCGCAGGTCACCCGAGCGTCCGTGACATACCGGACCATCCTGGCGGAATTCAGCAAACGGATGCTGGACCTCGGAGCCCCGGCGGTCCTGATCGAGGCGCGGATCGACGGCGAGACATTTTCGTCGGCAGGTGGCGTCCGCAGCCTGGAAACGTCGGCGCCGGCCGAGGTCACCGACCCGGTCCACGTCGCCAGCGTCACCAAATCCATGGTGGCCGTTTCAGTCCTGAAACTGGTGGAGGAAGGCATCATCCGGCTCCAGGATCCGGTGGGGAGGCACCTCCCCGAATTCGACACCCTGATGAAGCCGCCAGGCCCTGTCACGGTGGAGCATCTCCTGCGGCACACGAGCGGCATGCCCAACTATCACGACCCGCAGTTGACGTCGGGCACGCTGCACGAGGCGCTGACGCAGCCCATCACGGCTGAAGAAATTCTTGCCCTGACAGCCAGCGTGCCCTGGGTGCTGACGCCCGGCGACCGCATGCTGTACGCCAACGCGAACTACATTGCCCTTGGCCTCATGGTGCAGCGCCTGCGCGGCCAGCCCATCGCCCAGATCTTCCGGTCAGACATTATCGACCCCCTCAAGCTGACCGGCACGCAGATGACCGGCCCCGGCCCGGCACCCGCAAACATGGTCCATGGCTACATCACCATCGACGGCGTTCGGCTGGACACGGCGTACCTGGCCGGGCTGATCGGCGACACCGCGGCCGGCCTCGTCTCGACTGTCGTCGACGTGAACACGTTCTACGCGGCGCTCATGGACGGGCGGCTCCTGAAGCCCGACACCGTCAAGGAGATGCTGCTGGCGCCCGAGGGCTACGGGCTGGGCCTAGAGCGGTGGGGCGACGCCTGCGAAGGCGGCTTCTACTACGGCCACCCGGGCGACACGGCAGGATACGGAACGATGGCCCTGACAACCCCGGACGCCAGGCGCCAGTTGACCATTAACTTGGCGTATCCACCTGGACCGCTCAACCTCACTCCCAACACACCCAGTAACGAGCTGGCCTGGGAAGTATTGCGGATCGCGCGGAAGGCACTCGACAGCACTTGCTGAACCCGGACCGGGCCGCGCGGTATTGTTGCACCGGAAGATCCCAGCCCCAGCGGCAACCCCCTTGAAAGGCCCCGACCATGAGCATGCTCGGAATGAAATGGAAGCTCCACGGCACCGGCAAATCGATTAAGCCCGGCCACGTGGTTGCTCCGGATGAGCGGCTGGCCTGGCCCCTGACCATCGGCGTAGGCATGCAGCACGTCGTGGCCATGTTCGGAGCCACCTTCCTGGTGCCCATCATCACCGGCATGCCGCCGGCTACCACCCTCTTCTTCTCCGGCATCGGCACGCTGCTGTTCCTGGTGATCACCAAGGGCCGCGTTCCCAGCTACCTCGGCTCCAGCTTCGCGTTCATCGCGCCCATCATGGCCTCCCAGCAGCAGTTCGGCGTGCCCGGCGCGCTGGGCGGAGTGGTGCTTGCCGGCGTCGCCCTGGCCCTGATCGGTGCGATCGTGCAGAAGTTCGGCGCGGGCTGGATCAACCGGCTGATGCCGCCCATCGTCACCGGCGCCATCGTGACACTGATCGGCCTGAACCTTGCACCCGCGGCGAAAATGAACTTCGACGCCGCCCCGGTCACCGCCGTCATTACGCTGGCCACCATCATCCTGGTCAGCGTTCTTTTCCGCGGAATCGTCGGCCGGCTCAGCATCCTCGTGGGCGTGGTGGTGGGCTACCTCGTGGCCATGCTGCGCGGCGAAGTGAGCTACGAAAAAATGGAAGCCGCAGCCTGGATCGGCCTCCCGCACTTCCAGACCCCCGAGTTCCACGTGGGCGTGCTTGGCCTCTTTGTCCCCGTAGTACTGGTCCTCGTGGCCGAAAACATCGGGCACGTGAAGTCCGTGGCGGCCATGACCGGCCAGAACCTCGACGGCGTCTCCGGCCGCGCGCTGATGGCCGACGGTGCCGCCACGGTCCTCGCCGGCATCGGCGGCGGCTCCGGCACCACCACGTACGCGGAGAACATCGGCGTTATGGCGGCCACTAAGGTGTATTCGACGGCGGCGTACTGGGTTGCCGGCGTCTTCGCCATTGTGCTGAGCTTCTCGCCGAAATTCGGCGAACTCATTGCCACGGTCCCGCCGGGCGTGCTGGGCGGAGCGGCCACCATGCTCTACGGCATGATCGGCGTCCTAGGCGTCAAGATCTGGGTGCAGAACAAGGTGAACTTCTCCAACCCGGTGAACCTGACCACCGCCGCCGTCGCCCTGATCATCGGCATTGCCGACTACACGTGGACCATCGGGGAACTGACGTTCACGGGCATCGCCCTCGGCTCGGCCGCCGCCCTGGTGATTTACCACGGCATGAAAGCCATCGCGAAGGTCCGCGGCTCGGTGGCTGAACCGGAAACGGAGCAGGCGGGTCTGCCTCCCGCCGTAAAGGCAGCCGTCAACGCAGCAGCGAAACGCGCGCATAAGAAGCGCTGACCCGTCCGCACCTGCGTCCGGCTGTTGCGTCAGGCCGCGTGACCGCCGCCGATGAATGGTCCGGGCGGGGTTCCGATGCCGAAGACCGGCCGCGGCTCGGGACGCTTGGCGGTCAGCTCCCCGGCTGCGGGGTGCTTCAGTTGCCGGATCACCCACGGAACCAGGTATTCCCGTGCCCAGATGAGGTCCTCGGTCCTGGCTTCCTTCCAGCTGCGGGGCAGTGGCGGCTTGGGCACCAGGGGCTCCAGCGTGTGCGGGACACCCAGGGCCTTCAGCACGGCCGCGGCGATGGTGTGGTGCCCCAGTGGTGAGAAGTGCAGCCGGTCCGGATCCCACATGCCCGGGTTCGACAGTTCGCGCAGGAACCACAGATCAACCATGACCGCGTCATGGCGGGCCGCCACCGCGTGGAGGTTCTCATTGAAGATGGCCACTTTGCCGCGGATCTGGCTGAAGACCGGCGTCGCACCCCAGTCCGGCCCGGCAAAGAGGACCACGGTGGCGCCGGACCTTGCCAGTTGTGCCACACCGTCATCGATTTTTTCTGCGAGCCGGTCAGGATCGCTGCGCCGGAAAACAATGTCGTTACCGCCGGCGGAGAGCGTGACCAGGTCAGGTTTCAGGGCGACCGCCGCGGCAAGCTGGTGGTCGAGGATCTGCTGTACCAGCAGGCCCCGGACGGCAAGGTTGGCGTAGGCGAAATCAGCCTGGTTCGCACTGAGCTCCTCGGCCACACGGTCTGCCCAGCCGCGAAAACCACCCTCGCTGCGCGGCTCGGGATCTCCGATCCCCTCGGTAAAGGAATCGCCCAGTGCCACGAGGCGGTGCCACGGGTGGGGCGCCGGTTCCACAGCGGTGTTCTTGGCTGCAATGTCCTGTTTCCAGACGTTCATGCCGTGCTCCCTGTTTTGTAGGGTCCCTCGCTGAGTGAGGAGGTTTCAATTCCAGCGAGTCCCCTGAGAGGGGCGTTTTCCTGGCTGCGTCCGGCCGGGTCCAGGCGCGAGGCAGCCACAATATTCAAGGCGGTCTCACGAAGCCCCTGGCGGGTGTGCCGCGCGACGGTCCGGAGGTACTGCAGGGCCGCCTCATGGCCGAGTCCGTAATCGGATTTGAGGGCGCTCACTGCCAGGTCCATAAGCACCATGGAGCTTTGGGCTACCGCCAGTTGCGCGCCGGCTTCGGCCCGCTCCGCCACCCGCACCACCATCCACAGCGACCGGGCCACCTGCCGCGCGTACCGGCGCGTCCTGATGATGTCCTCGCTGGTGAAGGCGTGGGGAGTGGACGCGTAGAGGCTCAGTGCGGCGCTCCAACCGGCGGCGGCCGCAATCGGCATTGACAGCAGCGACCTGACGCCGTGGTCCGCGGCAGCACTGGCATAGCCCGGCCATCGCCGGTCGCGGGCGACGTCGGCCAGGTGCACAAAATCCCCCGTGCGCACGGCCTCAAGCACGGGTCCGTCTGCAAACGAGCACTGTTCTTCGTCTGCGGCGCGGGCCGCGGGGGTGCCGGCGGCGGCGGTTCGGGCCGATCCGGGGCGGAAGAAGGTGACAGCCCAGCTGATCCCGCGGGAATCGCCATCGATGTCGCGCATGAACTCGCGGGTAACCGCAGCAAGGAAGTCTTCAACATCCGTGCTGTCGAACACCACATCCTGGGGGTCGGGAAGCGATTCCCAGCCCGGCTCCCCCGGTGTCTCTGCGGCCATGTTCCACGCCTAGGTTCGAAACGCGTGGCCCACTGCAAAACCTGCTTCTAGGATACGTCCGGTGAAGGCCCCCAAGGGCGTGGTCCAGCCACATAAAAACCGCAGTCCGGGCACAGAACAGCGCTTACCCGGCGTCGAAACTTTCGTTGCCGTCGTCGTTCGGTGATTTGTTCTTGGCGCGGTCGGTTCCGCTGCCGTCCGGCAGGCCGGCAGCATCCTGTCCGGATTCCGACGAGAAGGGTTCAGAACCCTGCGAATCGGCGTTGGCGTCGTTGATCTCCGCCTCGGCGGAGGGCACGTCGGCGTCGCGCGGAATGGGGGGTTCGCCCGGCTCGAACCCGGGATCATTGGTCTCCGCGCCGCCCAGCTCCTGTTCCGGCGTCGGCGTGCCGTAGCCGCCCACTTCCTCGTCCGGTTCCGTGCGCTGGTTGTCCTGACTCATGGTTCCTCCTGTTGTGGATGTGAATCTGACGTGCCCTCATCATTTGATTCGGCAAATAATCAGTAAACTTATCAAACGTTGCCCTTGGCGCAACTTCAGCCTAGTTTTGGAGCACACGCCTAGCCCGGGAGCAAGGAGAGACATGTCGGATGGGGAGGACTTCACCGGCAGCACCGGCCGGAATGAAACCCGCGAGGAGCAGCTTGACCGGAACTGGGCTGAGTTGCTGCAGGAACTCCGGGTGCTGCAGACCGGGGTCCAGATCCTGGCCGGTTTTCTCCTGACACTGCCGTTCCAGCAGCGGTTCGAGGACCTGGAAAATTTCCAGGTGGGCCTCTACCTCGTCAACGTGGTGATCGCGGCGCTGACCACCGCCTTTATCCTGCTTCCCGTCAGCGTCCACCGCCGACTCTTCCGCCAAAGGCTCAAGGAAACCCTGGTCTCCAGCGCGGACACCATTACCAAAATTGCCCTGGCCGGCGTGGGGATGCTCAGTGTCGGGACAGCCGCCCTGGTCTTTGACGTGACAGCGGGCCGCACCGCCGGCCTGACCGCTGGCGGAATCCTGCTGGCGGTCCTTCTGGTGCTGCTGGTCTACGTCCCGCTGCGTCTCAATAAACGCGCAGCCGAACAATAGCCAGGTCAGTAAGCTGCGGGGAATCCATTCGAAGGAGTGCACATGCGCACGTGGGCCAAAGGGCCTGAGCGGCGCGCGCCCAGGCAGCAGCAGCCCAAGCAGTAAGCCCAGCGCCGCCGGGGGCGCTTGCTGCCGGGGCTGGCTTCAGGCGCCTTCCAGAACCTGGCTGGTAGCCCAGGCCAGGTATTTTGCGGCGTTGGCGACGGCGTCTTCCGGGCTGGCCGCAACATCCAGCAGCTGCGCGGCGGCTACCACGCCGTGCACGGCCAGGTCCTCCGGCGTCACCAGGATCCGCCCCGCCACCACGATCACCGGGATCCCGCGTTCCCGGGCTGCGTCGGCGAGCGCGATGGGGGCTTTGCCGGTCAGCGACTGCGAGTCCATGGAACCCTCGCCGGTGATCACCAGGTCCGCGTCCTCCAGCTGGCCTGCGAGGCCGGTGAGCCCCGCGACGAGCGCGAACCCGCCTTCCAGCCGGGCGTTTGTGAAGGCAAGGAACGACGCCGGGAAGCCACCTGCCGCCCCGGCGCCCGGGATGTTGACGTCCCGGCCAGTGGCCTCGCGGAGTACGGACGCCCAGTTGCGGAGTCCGGCGTCGAGCTGTTCCATTGCGTCGTCGTCGGCACCCTTCTGGGCACCGAAGACGTGGGCCGCGCCGGCGGCGCCATAGAGCGGGTTCTGGACGTCCACGGCGATCCTGAACGTGGCGGCGGACAGGCGCGGGTCCAGTCCGGTGGTGTCGAGGGCTGCAACGTCGGCCAGTGATCCGCCGCCCAGCGGAACAACGTTGCCGGCGGCGTCCAGCGGCTTGAGTCCCAGCGCACGGAGGGCGCCGCTGCCGCCGTCGGTCATGGCCGATCCGCCCAGGCCCAGCACAATCTCGGTGGCTCCGGCGTCGAGGGCCGCGGCGATCAGCTGTCCGCAGCCGTAGCTGTGGGCCCGCAGGGCGTTGGCGGGGGTGGGCTCCATCTCGGCCAGGCCGGAGGCCTGCGCCGTCTCGATGACGGCGGTAGCACCGCCGTCGGCGTTCTTCCGGATGGCCCAGGCGGCGCCCACGGGGGCGAGGATGGGACCCACGACGGCGTTGAGCCGCTCCTCGTAGCCGGCCGAAACGGCAGCCTCCAGGGTTCCTTCACCGCCGTCGGCGATTGGAAACTGGTTGGCGACGGCGTCCGGGTAGACGCGCAGCGCACCTTCGGCGATGGCGGCGGCGGCCTCCGCGGCGGTGAGCGAGCCCTTGAACTTGTCCGGAGCGATGAGAATGCGCATGCGGTCCATCATGCCAGCCATATCCGGGAAAGCGCTTGCCCAATCCGGCATGCGGACAGCACGGGACGCCCTCTAACTGCCGGCGTCGGGATCCTTGGCCTTGAGCACCGCAAAGTAACCCGGTATGCGGCTATTCCCCCCGGCGTCCATCAGGGGGTTGGTCTCGATGGTCGCGGCCCCGTCCGCCACCAGCGTCCACCGGTCCCTGGGCATCACACGGGCGAGCTCCTGCGGTCCGAAGTGGCCCGGCATGGGCAGTGTCCGGATCGCGAGCTCCAGCGGGGCCGGGATGCTCCGCAGCGACGCACCCAGATGCGCGACATACTCCACCGGGTTGCCCTGGAAGTTCGTCTCCGCCAGGAAGACTGTGCCGCGGACGCCCACGAGCTGCCTCAGATTTTCCATGAGCGCGGCCTGATCGGCCTCGGTCAGGACATGCAGCACGCCCCGGACAAAGACGTTGGCATCCGTGGATCCCACCAGCCCGGAAGCCGCCTCCCGCTCGGTCATGTCACGAGCCAGGTAGCTGACACCCTCAACGCCCGCCGATTCGTCCCGGGCACGGGCCACCGCATGCGCAGACACGTCAACGCCCAGCACCTGCGGTGAAAAAGCAGTCAGCGCGCGGCTGAAGGCGCCGTGCCCGCACCCCACATCCACCACGGGAAGGCTGGGATCGAAGTGCCGCTGCAGGATGTCCCGGTAGCCCAGCAGCTCCTGGTCCGTACCGGAGTCCCACAGCACGTCACTGCGGGCGCCTGTCCGGGCGATTCCGGCCCAATACCTGTCCCAGGCCACGGTCCTGTTTTTGGGAGCCGACCAGGACAGCCTGATCAGTTTGGGCAGGATCAAGTACTTCCGCAAGGCGGCGAGCACCGGTTTCGCTGGGGATGGCATCGTACAAATATAGGACGCCGAACACGCGGCACCGGTTTGGCCGGGCGGGTACGTTCAGGCGGTGGCCGCGGTCCCCTTCAGCAGCCAGGCCATGGCGTCGTCTCGGGACGTAAAGAACCGGGTGGGGCAGGGCACTTTGTTGATGCCCAGGATGAAGTTGGCAAGTACTCTGTCAACGGGCGACGCCCCCAGCAGCGCAATGCGGGAGGCCTGGCAGGGGCGACCAAAAACCGTACGGGCTCCCCGGCTGACCTTGGCCGTGGTGGCCATATCCACCAGCATGGGGAGCCGGCGGGCGCCGCACAGGTCATTGACCTTCTGCATGGCCGCCTCAGCGTCGGATTCCGTAATGGACACACCCCGCGGCCACTTCAGCTGGATAACACCCCGTTCATCCAGCGTCAGGTCCGCCTTGGCCGCTTCTGCAGGCTGACTCGTCACGATTACCCTCCGCGCATTTTTATAGGAGCAGGTGTGCTCCGTCACCCTACAATGTACTCAGTCAGGAGCAAGCAGGTGCTCACTCAGGAGCCAAGGGGGCAGGTTTGCCAGCGGTCACACCACATTTCGCAACCGTGCCATACCTGGCTGTCGTTGCGGACCCCGACGCCGGGCGCCGGGAATTCACCACGGCGGCCCTGGAGGCGGCGGGCTTTACGGTCAAAACTGCCGGCGACGCGGCCAGACTGTCGGCGCTTCTGGACCAGCGCGAGCCCTCCGTCCTGATCCTGGACAGTTCACTCTCCGACGTCGACGCGACCGCCCCCGTGCTGGTCCTCGTGGATCTCGACAGTCCGGCAGAGGTCAAGTCAGAGGAGCATGCCGGCGTACGGGACTCCATCGCCAAGCCGCCTGCTGCCAAGGAACTCGTCCACCGCGCCGCAGCCCTGATCAACCTGGTCTCCCGCCGGAATGAAGCGCGGCAGGAAGCGGAGACGCTCCGCGAAAGGCTGCGGCAGGTATCCGCGGCGGTCCGCGGAACCAACCATCCGCAACAGATCGCCGACTTTGTGGTCAGGGGGTTCGGCGAGACGTTCGGCGCGGACCGCGTCTGGCTGACCACATTCGACGACGACAGGGTGCCACCCATCACCGCCCAGTGGCAGCGGCCCGGCCTGGCTCCGCTGCCCGAAGGATTGTTCACGGACGAAGACCCGGTGCGCAGGACGGCTGACGTACTGTGGTCGCGGGCTGAGGCCCTGACGGCGGACGGAGCGTTCGCACCGCTGGGCACCGGCGACGTCCAACTGCCGGCCGAACTCGCGAAACTGCGCGCCGCCGCATCCGTGGCCGTCCCGATGGGGGACGGCAGCTCGTCCCTGGGAATTATTTGGATCGCCCTGCTTAACTCGCCCAGGGAATGGTCGCGGGCCGAGCTGGCACTGATCCAGCACGTGGCCGGCAATACCGCCCACGGCCTGATCCAAAGCCACCTGATCACCAGCCAGCAGCAGGTGGTCAAGCAGCTCCAGCAGCTGGACAAAGCCAAAACCGACTTCCTGGCCACCGTCAACCATGAGCTCCGCACGCCGCTGACATCGATCATGGCGTACCTGGACATGATCCAGGAGAATACGTCCGCTCCCGTGTCCAGCGAGGTCCACCAGATGCTGGACATTGTGGTCAGGAACACGGAACGGCTGCGGTTGCTGATCGAAGACATGCTGAGCGTTTCCCGCAACGGGCATGAACAAAGCCCGCTGCACCTGACCCCTGTCCGGCTGGCCCGGACTCTGGAGATCGTCACCGCTGCGCTCAGGCCGCTCGCGAAGGTGCAGAACGTCGCCATTGTGATGGCCCAAGCCTCGGAGGATCAGGAAATCCTCGCCGATGAGGTTCAGTTGCAGCAGGTTTTCACGAATCTGGTCTCCAATGCCATCAAGTTCACCCCCGGCGGCGGACAGATCGATGTCGTCAGCCTGACGCGGGCAGATGCAGACGGCACGCGCTGGGCAACGGTCAGCGTCTCGGACAGCGGGATAGGGATCTCCAGCGACGAGATAGCCCACATCTTCACCCGCTTCTACCGCGCCTCGAACGCGATGTCCGGGGCGGTTCCGGGCACCGGACTTGGGCTCGCCATCACGCAGGACATCGTCCAACGCCACGGCGGCCGCATTGACGTAACCTCGGAGCTGGGCGTTGGCACCACTGTCACCGTGAACCTCCGCCTTGGAGCCCACGCGTCCCACGGAACCTGAACCCGGAAAGGAGGCACCAGATGTTCGCTGACGATGACCCCAGGCTCTCCCAGCTGCTCGATGGCATCGTCAGGCTCGCCTCCGGAGACCTCCAGTCGCGGATAGAAGTATCGCCGGCCCGGGACGAGCTCGACGCCATCATCATGGGCACCAACCTCCTGGCCGAGGACCTGCAGATCATCTACGAAGAGCTTGAGCAGCGTGTTGAGGTCCGCACACAGCTGCTGCACGAAGCCCACCGCGAAATGCAGATGATGGCCATGCAGGATCCCCTCACCGGCCTCGCGAACCGCTCGGCGCTTCTGTCCGCGCTGAAGTCCGCCCAGGACCACGACGGCGATCCCCTCAGCCAGCCCGTCATCCTCCTCCTTGACCTTGACGCCTTCAAATCCATCAACGACACCCTCGGCCACACTGCCGGCGATCAGGTCCTGATCACCGTGGCGCAACGCATCCGCAGCGCCGTCCGTACCAGCGACGTGGTTGCCCGGCTGGGCGGGGACGAGTTCGCCATCGTTATGCCGGCCACGGGCGCCGACCAGGCCGCCGTCGTAGGCCAGCGCATCCTGGCCGCCATCAAAGAACCCATTGACCTGCCTGACCGGACCGTCCGCTGCGGGGCGAGCGTAGGACTCAGCGTCGGGGCGGCCGGACGGAGGGCCGAGGACCTGCTGATGGAGGCCGATGTGGCCATGTACGCCTCCAAAGCCGAGGGCCAGAACCGGCTCCACGTCTTCGAACCCGGACTCCTGCTCATCCGGAGGCTCCGCAGCCAACTCCTGGAGGATCTCCGGGCCGCCATCAAGGGCAACGGCCTGGTGCTGCACTACCAGCCCGTGGTTGAACTGGGCAGCGGGCGCATTGAAGGGGTGGAAGCCCTGATCCGCTGGGACCACGCCACCCGCGGGCGCATCATGCCGGACGAGTTCATCCCGCTGGCAGAAGAAGCCGGCCTGATCTCCGAATTGGGCCTGTGGGTGCTCAACACGGCTGTAGGGCAGCTGCGCACCTGGATTGATGCCGACCTGGTGGACAGCCGGTTTTCCGTCCGGATCAACATCTCCGCGACGGATCTGCAGAGCCTGCAGTTCATCGAGGACGTCCGCGCCGTGCTCAAGGAGACAGGCGTCCGTCCCGAGCAGGTTGTCCTGGAGCTGACCGAAGCGGCCATCGTCAGGGGCAACGACCTGGACCGGTATTCCCTGGGCGGGCTGCGCGGGCTGGGGGTCGGGATCGAGATCGACGACTTCGGTACCGGATACTCCTCCATCAGCTACCTGCGCCGGCTCCCCGTGGACCGGGTCAAAGTGGACCGGTCCCTGATCGAGGGCCTGGGCACAGACCCCAGCCAGCCCGCACTGGTGGCTGCAGTCCTGCAGTTGGTGCGCGCCTGCGGGCTCGAAGCCGTGTGGGAAGGCGTGGAAACGGCGGAACAGGCCGAGCACCTGCGGAACCTCGGGTGCCTCAGCGCACAGGGCTATTTCTTCAGCAAACCCGTCCCGCCCGAACGGATTCCTGCGCTACTGGCCGAAACTTCTTCCGAAAGTAATAGAGGTTGATCGATTAAGGGCTGCGCTTTTGGATCATCCCGATATACGATCAAGTTGCGGTATCCGATTCTTCGAGGCCAGGAAGATCGGCATTAATCAGAAGTAGCGCATTCCGAAGGCAACTGGAAATTTGAAAATAAAGGGGCCAAGGAGCCATTACTTCGTCAACTGGGGGCGTTGCTAATGACGGTTCGGGTACAAGCTTGGGGAGTTATTGCGGCGGTTTTGGCGGATTCCGATCCTGCCGGCGCGGCAATACGTCAGCGCCTTAGCAACCGCTTGGGGGAAAACCCCGGCATGCCGGAACGGGCCCTCCTGGAATATCTTCTGGAACGCCGGCAACAGGACACCACAGACGCGGATACGCCTGACACCGCGCGCTTCCCACAGCCTCCCAGCGCCATGCCGCCGCAGGTGGCCGAGCAGCTGGATTCCCTGCGCAGCCTGTCGCGGATCAGCGCGCTACTGGAAAACCAGATGCTGATGACCGCGTTCCAGCCCATCTACGGCCTCGAGTCCAAGGCCGTTGTGGGCGTAGAGGCGTTGTCGCGCTTTGTCAGCGACGACGGCGCCAGCGCGGAACTCTGGTTCGCCGAGGCGGCCGCCGTTGGATTGGGCGCCAACCTGGAATTCTCGGCACTCGCGTCCGCAGCCGCCGCAGCCGCAAAACTCCCCCCGCACGTCTATGTCGCCCTGAACATCTCCCCCACGTCATGCCTGGATCCCCGGCTGCCCGAATTGTTCGACCACATCGAGCTGCCAATAGACCGCATTGTGCTCGAATTGACGGACGGAATTCCGGACGAGGAATACTCGCATTTCGTTTCCGCAATTACGCCGCTCCGGGAACGCGGGCTGCGCATTGCAATCGATGATTCACACCCCGGCGCGGGCGCCCTCAGCCGGATGCTCCATCTGCGGCCCGACTTCATCAAGCTGGGCAGGAACGTGATCAGCGGCGTGGACACGGATACGTCCCAGCACGCCCTGGCCGCTTGCCTGGTGGACTTCGCGGAGCAGATCGGCAGTATTCTGGTGGCCGAGGGTGTTGAAACCGCCGAGGAACTGATGGTCCTCACCGATTTGGGCTTCAGCGCCGGCCAGGGCTACCTGCTGGGCCGGCCCTCGGTGCAGCCTAAGGATTGGGCGGCATGGAATACGCCGCTTGACCCCGACGGGCTCCGCCGCCTCGCCGCCGCAGCCGATCACGCGCACGGTCCTGGCGGCTCCGACTGACGGAAGTCAGCTGCCGGGCCACTCGCCTCGTTCCTGCAGGACCTGCTTCAGCAGATCCGCGCGGTCCGTCAGGATCCCGTCCACGCCCAGGTCCAGCAACCGGTGCATCTCGGCGGGGTGGTTGATGGTCCACACATGGACCACCAGGCCCACGGCGTGCGCCCGCCGCACATAGGCGGGCGTCACCACGCGGATCGCACCATAGCGGACCGGAACCTGCAGCGCCTGGACATCCCGCAACGGACCCCGCAGCACAAAGCGCAGCCACGCGGCCGGAAGCACAGGGCCCAAGAGGACGAACAGTGCGTTCGTCACCATCCCGGCCGACGACGCCACCGGACGGCTCAGCAGCTTCAGCACCGCCCGGCGTCGGCGGTCCGAAAAACTGGCCACCAGGACCCGGTCATGCGCGCCGTGCCGTTCGATGCCGGCGGCCAGGCTTTGCACGGAGTTCCAGTCTTTGACGTCCAGGTTCAGCCGGGCGGCCGGGAAGGCCGTCAGCAGGTCATCGAAGAGCGGCACGGGCTCGCGCCCGCCGATCCGTGCGGTGGAAACCTCGGCGGCGGTCAGCTCGGAAATCCGGCCACGGCCGTCAGTCACCCGGTCCAGGGTGTCGTCGTGGAAGAGCAGCAGCACGCCGTCGGAGGTGGTGTGCACATCCGTCTCGAGGTACTCATAGCCAAGTTCGGCGGCGGCCCGGAAGGCGGCCATCGAGTTCTCCAGCCCCTCCCGCGAGAATCCGCGGTGGGCCATGGCGATGGGATGCGAGGGACGGGCAGCACCGCCGGAAGCATCAAAAAACGGCTCAGTCACGTTTGCGAGCGTACCGGAGCCGCTGGGCTATGCGTCCTGCGGCACAATCTCCACGCCGTCACTGCAGTGCAGCAGCGTGCGGCCGTGGCCGTCGTCCAGATCCACCCACACAGCGGTGTGGTCCCACGTGATGGCGTCCACGAAGCCGCTGGTTTCGTAGCCCGGGGCGCGGCGGACGCGCACGCGGTCGCCCTCTTTCAGTGCCTTCCAGTGCGCAGCCGGCTCTGCCGGGCGCAGCGGCGCTTCGGCCGCGCGTTGGTTGCCGTTCCTTGCCATGACTTCCCCTTTAGCCGCGGATGTGTATCCGTAGCCCACGGTAGGCGGCAAACGTGAACGGAAGGTGAGCGGAAGCTGTGAATTCCGGCTACAGAGCCGGGATCAGGACAGCTCTACGCCCAGCGCAGCGAGCCTGGCCTCGAGGATCTGGGCCACGCCGTCGTCGTCAAAATGGGGCGCCTGCTGCCCGGCGGCGCTGATGGCGTCCGGATGGCCGCTGGCCATGGCGTACCCGTGGCCTGCCCAACGCAGCATCTCGACGTCGTTGGGCATGTCCCCGAACGCCACGACGTCGGCCGCGTCGATGGACAGGGAGTTGGCGTATTCGGCCAGGGTGACGGCCTTGTTGACGCCGGGGAGGGACAGTTCCAGCATCGCCACGGTGGGCGCGGAGTGCGTGGCGGACGCAAGATGGGCGACGGCGGGCCGCACCGCGGCCAGGAAGTCGTCCGCGGTGCCATCCCTGACAATTGCCAGGAACTTCACGACGGCGTCGTCCGGGGTGAGCGTTTCGGCCAGCGGGGCGGGGGTAAATTCGGCCAGCAGCTCGCTGGAACCGTTCTCGATGAAACCGGGCTCGAGATGGAATCCGCTCAGCGTTTCCGCGGCGAAGAGAGCGGCCGGGCGCAGTTCCTTGATGATCCGCCGCAGTTCCAGCACCGCCTCCATGCCCAGCGTCCGGGCGGAAACCAGCCGGTCCGCTTCGAGGTCCCACACCACGGCGCCGTTGGAGCAGATGACCGTGCCGGTGTGGCCAAGCTGTTCCTCCAGCGGGTGGAGCCAGCGCGGCGGGCGGCCGGTGACAAAAACGAGCTCGATGCCAGCGTCCCGGCAGGCGTGGAAGGCCCGGACGGTGCGGTCGCTGATCTTTCCGTCGTGCCCAAGAATCGTTCCGTCAATATCACTTGCTACCAGCCGCATCCTGCCAGTCTACGTGGAGCGGCGGGCTTCCCGGGCCGTGAAGCCTCCTCCCTGGGCTGGCCTATTGGAGTCGCCCGGCGACGTTTTTTGACGCCGCGCTACGTTCTGTTGAGCCTGCGCGTCGTTGCGTGAACGTCCGTGTCCGGTGCCGTTGTGGGGGGTGGGGGCCGTCCGTAACCTCATCTTCAACATCTCCGCAAGCAAAGGAAATACCGTGACAACTCCCCCGGATAACACTCCGCAAAACCAGCCGGCCACCACCCGCATCGTGGCCGGCCAGGCTTCCGCTCCGAAGCGTCCGCTCGGCCTGAAGATCGGCATCGTGGCCGGCGTTCTGGCGCTGGTCGGCGGCGGCGTGGCTGTGGCCTCGGCCGTCTCCGGCAACAACGCCGCCACCTCCGCGGCGTCCTCCGCCGCCCCTGCCGGCAACCTGGCAGCTGAGCTCAAACTCGGCTACTTCGGCAACGTAACGCACGCACCCGCCTTGGTGGGTGTCAGCCAGGGCCACATCGCCAAAGAGCTGGGCGATACGAAGCTCAGCACGCAGGTCTTCAACGCCGGGCCCGCCGCGATCGAGGCCCTGAACGCCGGCGCCATCGACGCCACCTACATCGGCCCCAACCCGGCCATCAACTCGTTCGTCAAGAGCGGCGGCGAGTCCATCAGCATCATCGCCGGAGCGGCCGCAGGCGGTGCGCAGCTGGTGGTCAAGCCGGAAATCACCTCCGCCGCGGACCTGAAGGGCAAGACCCTCGCCTCCCCGCAGCTCGGTGGCACCCAGGACGTGGCGCTCCGCGCCTGGCTCGCCGCCCAGGGCTACAAAACCAACGTGGACGGCAGCGGCGACGTCGCCATCAACCCCACCGAAAACGCCCAGACGCTGAAACTGTTCCAGGACGGAAAGCTCGACGGCGCGTGGCTGCCGGAGCCCTGGGCCTCCCGCCTGGTGCTCACCGCCGGAGCCAAGGTCCTGGTGGACGAAAAGGACCTCTGGGACGGCTCACTCTCCGGCAAGGCCGGCGAGTTCCCCACCACCATCCTGATCGTCAACAAGAAGTTCGCCGCCGAGCACCCGGACACCGTAAAGGCGCTCCTTAAAGGCCACGCCAAGTCCGTTGACTGGCTGAACAGCGCTGCTGCCGCCGAGAAGGCCAGCGTCATCAACGCAGCCCTCAAGGAAGCGGCCGGCGCCGAACTCAAGGCCGACGTGATCGAGCGGTCCCTGAAGAACATCGTCTTCACGGTGGATCCGCTCGCCGGAACCTACCCCAAGCTGCTCAAGGACGGTGTGGAAGCCGGCACCACCAAGCAGGCGGACATCAAAGGCATCTTTGACCTGACGGCCCTGAACCAAGTGACCGGGCAGAAGACTTCAGCCGCCGGACTCGGCAAGGAATAACCCGCGTTCAACCCGCCCGCTTGCCTGCAACTCCTCCGGATTGCAGACAGTGGGCGGGTTTTTCGCGATCCCTCAGGGTTCCTTTTCGAGCCGACCGGCCGGGTCGATAATGACCCTATGGTTCGCTTCACCGCCGACGTTCAGCTGCGGGGCTCCAACCCATTCGTGGATGTTCCGGCGGCAGCCGTGGCTGAGCTGCTGCCGCGTGCGGAGCATGGCCGGATCAGGGTGACCGGCACTCTCAGGGGTGCGGAGTTCAACGCCACGGTGATGCCGGGCAGGTCCGGCCAGCACGTCCTGTATCTTTCCGGCGGCCTGCGGACGGCAACGGGCGTGCGCGTCGGGGAAACGGTCACAGTGGACGTTCACGCGCTCGGCTCCGGCGAGGTCATCCCGCCCGGAGATTTGGCTGCCGCCCTGAACGCGGCTGTAGGAGCGGCTGGCAACTGGGGGCAGCTGCCCGTTTCGCAGCGGCGGGAGCTGATGCGTTTCCTCGAGGACGCGCGGACCCCGTTGACGCGGGCGCGCCGCGTTGAACAGCTCGTGGCCCAGGTGCTGGGCGCGGACGTCCCGCCACCGGGCCGGCGTACTGGCCGCGCCTTGTGGACCTGCCCCTCTTGCGGACGGCAGTTTGTCACGCGGAACATGAACCATTCCTGCTCACAGCACACCCTCGACGAGCCGTTCCGCGGCAGGCCAGCCAGCATCCACCGGCTGTTCGAGGTGGTTCGCCGGACGGTTGAGGCGATCGGCCCGGTAACGCTTGTTCCGTACCGGGACCGTGTCGCCTTTATGGTTCGGGTCCGGTTCGCCGGGGTCAAACCCGCGAACAAGTGGCTCGATGTGGAGTTCTGGCTCACGCGCCGGGTTGAGTCGCCCAGATTCCGACGGATTGAAACGCTGTCTCCGTACACACATCTGTACACGGTGCGCGTGACCGAGGCATCCGACGTCGACGGCGAACTTGCCGCCTGGCTCCGCGAGGCCTACGCGGTGGGCTGCCAGGAGCACCTGCGCAGCCCGGAGCCCTGAACGCCAGCCACCCCCTACCAGGGGGTGTTGCAGCCGCCTCGTCAGCGTCCGAGCTCGCGCATGGTTTTGAGCAGCGTGCCGTGGATGTAGGTGAGCTCGGGCGAGTCCTGGCTCCAGCCCCTTTCAGAATCCTCCTGCGAGGCAAAGCCGGCCTCTGCTCCGTCCGGCTCCCATGAAGGGGCTTCCCCGTGTTGCCAGATCCACCACAGGTTGCGCCACGGGTCCAGCACTCGGGCGAACTGTGTGCCGTACAAGTCCGTGGGATCGGTGACAACACTCCCGCCCAGGCCCTGGGCCTGTTCGAGGATGGCGGGGAGATCGTCCACGTATACCTGGAGCAGGCTGGGGGTGAACGGCCAGTCCGGTTTGCGGTCGGCAACCATCACCACTGAGTCGCCGATCTTCAGCTCCGAGTGCAGAATCAGGCCATCGGTGTCGAGGGTGCGCGCTTCCGGCACTTCCCGAGCTCCAAAAACCTTCGCCAGGAAATCGATCATCCCGGCTGCGTCCGTGGTGATGATGAACGGGTTGACGGTGTTGTACCCCTCGGGGGCCGTCGGCGTTGCCCGGGTATCGCCATTTGCGCTCATGATTTTCTCCTTTGGTTACCGCGTCTGCTGACACAATCAACGATGCCTCCTATAGCGGCCAGTTATTGACCGCTATAGGAATTAGGGTGGAGAAATGTCCACCAGTTTCCGCATGCTGCAGCTGTTATCCCTGTTGCAGACGCACCGCTATTGGTCCGGTGCCGATCTCGCCCATCGCCTTGAGGTGAGCGCCCGCACGCTGCGGCGTGACGTCGACCGGCTGCGCGAACTGGGTTACCCGGTGGAGGCCGGCCGCGGCGTTGGCGGAGGGTACCAGCTCGCCGCCGGCGCAACCCTGCCACCGCTGGTGCTCGACGACGAGGAAGCAGTTGCCATCGCCGTCGGCCTGCACACCGGAGCCCAGGGCCCGGTGGCGGGAATCGAGGCTCCGTCCGTCCGTGCGCTGACCAAGGTAATACAGGTGATGCCGCCCCGGCTGCGGGAGCGGGTGGACGCGCTGCGCGCCATGACGGTCCCGGCCGTATGGGCAGACGCCATTCCGGCGGGCGACGTCGGATCGGCGGTTCTTACGCTGATCGCACAAGCCTGCCGGGATGCCGAACGCCTGCGGTTCACATACGCCCGCGTGGACGGCCAGCCGAGTGAGCGGTACGTCGAACCGCACCGGCTGGTCTCCCTGGGCCGGCACTGGTACCTGGTTGCCTACGACTTGGTCCGGCACGACTGGCGAAGCTTCCGCCTCGACCGGCTGGCCAACGCCCAGAGAACCGGTGGGCGGTTCCGTCCGCGCGATCTGCCCGGCGGGGACGCTGCAGATTTTGTCCGGACCGGCATCGAGAACGTTCCGCGGCGGTACCAAGTCGAAGTATTAATCCGCGCGCCGGCAGCTGCAGTCCGGACGGAAGTTGGCCGCTGGGCCGCCGTCGAAGAAATAAGCGATCAGGAAAGCCTGCTGCGGGCGGACGTGGACGCCCTTGAATGGATAGCACTTTTCCTCGGCGCGGTCGGGGCCGACTTCGAAGTGCGCTCCCCACCCGAACTCACCTCGTACCTGCGCGAATGGGGTGAGCGTTTCACCCGCGCAACCAACATTTGAACTCCATCGATTGCTCCCCACCGGTCCCCTCGCCTCGCAAGCTCGGCCAGGGAACCCTACCGGCGTGGGCCCAGGCCCTTTGGACCCCTCAAAACGGCGTCTACGGAGCAATCGATGAGGGGAAACGTTGCTACTCCGCCGGAACCGCGTTCAGTTCGGCGCGCGTAGGCGGGTTGGCGCCCGGGCGGGAAACAGTAATGGCCGCCGCGCGGGCTGCGTGGGCCAGGAGTTCGGCCAGGCCCTCGGCCGGAAGTTCGCGCAGGTCCTTGCGGTTCTGCGCGCCGTCCAGGCCGCGGTCCACGATCCCCGACAGCAGCGCGGCCATAAAGGAATCACCGGCGCCCACGGTGTCCGCCACTTCCACGCGGGGCGCGTCGATCGCGGCTTCACCCGCGGCCGTAATGCCCCACGGTCCGGCCGCGCCGCGCGTAACCACCACCAGGGCCGGCCCCTCAGAGCCGCCCAGCGACAGCCACCGGCGCGCTGATTCCAAGGCGTCCACGCCCGGGTACAGCCACTCCAGATCCTCGTCCGAGGCCTTGACCACGTCCGCAAGGGTGACAAACTTCTCCGCCTGCGTTCGCGCATAATCCACGTCCGTGATGATGCTGGGCCGGCAGTTGGGATCGAAGCTGATCGTGGCGGCGGGGTGGGCGTGCTCGACGGCGGCGAGCACCGCCGCGGCGCCCGGCGCCAGCATCGTGGCGATGGAGCCGGTGTGCAGCAGGGTGGTTCCCTGCAGCATAAAGGCGAGGCGGTCCGAAAGGCCGGGAAGCTCCCAGGCGAGGTCGAACGTGTAGGTGGCGGCGCCGTCGTCGTCAATTACGGCGGTGGCCACACTGGTTGGCAGCTCGTCCGGGCCCAACGGCAGCATGACGGAGCTGGAGCGCAGGTGCGCCGCCACCGAATCCCCGTAGGCGTCGCGGCCGTAACGGCCGACGAACTGTACGGGATGGTCCAGGCGGGCCAGGCCCACCGCGACATTAAGGGGACTGCCGCCCACGTGGGCTTCGATTCCGGAGGCGCGCTGGACAACGTCAACAAGGCCCTCGCCTATAACTGTGAGCATGGTCATACTCTGCCAGAGATGCGCCCGCCTACACAGGCGTGTTACGCGTCGCCTACCATGGAGATATGACATCCCATGTCCTCCAGTCAATGACGGCTGCCATGCCCGACGTCGAACACGTCCTGGCGGTCCGCGGCACCGGCGGCTACCGGCAATACAGGATCCCCGCCCTCGCCGTCTCGCGGCAGGGCACGCTGCTGGCCGCCTACGACGGCCGCCCCAACCTCGATGACCTGCCCAACCCGATCGACCTCCTGCTCCGGCGCAGCACGGACAACGGCCGGACCTGGGGCGGACAGCAGGTAGTGAGGACGGGTGGCGGCCTCAACGGCTACGGCGATCCGAGCCTCCTGGTGGACGTCGAAACCGGCCGGATCTTCATGTTCCACGCCGCCGGAACGCACGCCGGATTCTTCGAAGCGGCGGCCGGGATGGAGCCCGATGACGACGTCCAGCACTGCGACCTCAGCTACTCGGACGACGACGGCCTGACCTGGCAGCACCGCAGGATCACCGCCCAGCTCAAGATCCGCCAGCCGGCTCACCCGCGTGGGCCCAGTGCGGGCGAGCCGGACATCACCGGGATCTTCGCGGCGGCGGGGCAGGGCATCCAGATCCACACCGGCCCTTACCGCGGCCGGCTGGTCCAGCAGTTTGTGGTCCTTGCCGGCGGCGAGATCATGGCCGCTTCTGCGTACAGCGACGACCACGGCGACACCTGGACGCTCGGCGAGCTCATCGGCGCCCGGACGCACGGCCACGCCCCCAACGAAAACAAGGTTGCCGCCCTCCAGGACGGCCGGCTCCTGCTGCACAGCCGCGGCACCCCGCGCCGCCTTGCCGCAATATCGGACGACGGCGGGGCCACCTGGAGCGCCCTGCGTCCGGTCGAGGACCTCCCGGACCCGGGTGACAACGGCTCGCTGGTACGCTTCGACGGCCTGCCGTCCCTGGCTTTCCCCGCCGGCGACGCCACCGGCCCGTGGCTGCTGGCCACCAACAACCAGGACACGGCACTGCGGCGGAACACGGTGATCAGCCTGTCCACCGATAACGGAACCAACTGGCCGGCCAAGCTGGTCCTGTGCCCGGGGAGCTCGGCCTATTCAACGGCCGCCCGGCTCCCCGACGGCAACATCGGCGTACTCTACGAGCGCCAGGGCTACCGGGAAATCGTGTTTGCCTCGGTGCCCGCGGAACAACTCACCGCACAGCTCACCGCCAGCCCTGCTGCCGCCGCTGGTGCAGCTGGTGCAGCTGGTGCAGCTGACGCTAGCGCTTCGCCCGCATCCGACGCCGATGCGAGGGCTCCGGAGGACGGTGCCGGCCTGGTCTTCGACATGGAACTCCGCTCCATCACCCCTGGCCGCCCGAGGGTCTGGCAGAACGCCGGCGAGTTCCACGTCCTGCAGCCCGGCGGCGGGGACTGGGGCGTGCACACCTGGAAGGAAATCGGCCAGGGCTATTCGGCCGAGGCTGCGCAGGTCATCGGCACCCGGGAGGCGCAGGACCTGAACTACGGCCGCATCATTCCCGGCTACAAGGCCGGGGACATCTTGGCCTTCACCGGCAGGGCACGCAACGACGGAGCCTCGCCGGCGACGGCCGTCCGGCTGTCCGGTCCCGGCTCGGATGCCTTCCCCGCGGCGGATCTTGGCCCCGGGCAAGAGGCGCTCTATTTCACGCCCGGGTACACCGTCACAGAGGCGGATGTGGCGCGCGGCCGCGCGGACGTGGTCTTTGAAGTCGTCGGCGAGCGCGGCGGCACTGCCGAGCGCCGGCGTCGTGCGTTCAGTTTTAACACCCGGACCGGCGGCGTCAGTACACCCGAGTGAGAGAGCGTCCGGGGAAACTGGCGCTTGACGTGAACCTGTGATGACGCTTACAGTCGACATACGAGCTCGGACGTCCTACATCCGATAAACCTTCTGGAATGGCGAGGCCCTCATGAACAACATCACCAAGAACCTGCCGCTGGTCAATGACGCCAGCCGCCGGAACTTCCTCAAGCTGACCGGTGCCATGGGTGCCGCTGCAGCCTTCACCACCACCCTCGCCGCATGTGGCAGCCCGGCAGCCACCACCACCGGCAGCTCCGCGGGCGCCGGGGCAATCAACAAGGACCTCACCATCGAAGCGGGCATCTCCTACGCCCTCTCCACGGGCTTCGATCCGCTGAGCTCCTCAGGCGCCACGCCGATGGCCGCCAACCTGCACATCTTCGAAGGCCTCATCGAACTGCACCCGGCCACCCGCCAGCCCTACAACGCCCTGGCCGCGGCGGACCCCAAGAAGGTCAACGACACCACCTACCAGGTGACCATCCGCGAAGGCGCCAAGTTCCACGACGGCACCCCTGTCACCACCGAAGACGTGGCCTTCTCCTTCACCCGCGTGATGGATCCGGCGAACAAGTCCCTGTTCTCGCAGTTCATCCCGTTCATCCAGGACGTCAAGCCCCTGGACGCGAAGACGGTTGAGTTCACCCTCAAGTACGCCTTCCCCGGCTTCGGCCCCCGCATCTCCGTGGTCAAGGTTGTCCCCAAGGCCTTGGCCACGGACCTCAAGGCCTTCGACGCCAAGCCCGTCGGCACCGGCCCCTATAAGCTCATCTCCGCCGCCAAGGACGACAAGATCGTCTTCGAAGCGTTCGCGGACTACAACGGCCCCAAGCCGGCACTGGCCAAGGGCATGACCTGGCTCCTGCTCTCCGACGCCGCCGCCCGCGTCACCGCCGTCCAGTCGGGCCGTGTCCAGGCCATCGAGGACGTCCCCTACCTGGACATCGACGGCCTCAAGTCCAAGGTCAAGGTTGAATCCGTCCAGTCCTTCGGTCTGATGTTCCTCATGTTCAACTGCAACAAGGCCCCGTTCAACAACAAGCTGGTCCGCCAGGCCCTCCACTACGGCCTGGACAAGGAAGCCGTCATCAAGAAGGCCCTGTTCGGCAACGCCAAGCCCGCCAGCTCCTACTTCCAGGAAGGCCACCCGGACTACGTCAAGGCCAAGAACGTGTACGGCTACGACGCTGCGAAGGCCGCGGACCTCCTGAAGGAAGCCGGCGTAACGAGCCTCGAGTTCGAGCTGCTCACCACGGACACCGCCTGGGTCAAGGACGTAGCCCCGCTGATCCTCGAATCCTGGAACAAGATCCCGGGCGTGAAGGTCTCCGTCAAGAGCATCCAGTCCGGCGCCCTGTACACCGACCGCGTCGGCGCCGGCGACTACACGGTCGTCGCAGCCCCCGGCGACCCGTCTGTCTTCGGCAACGACGCTGACCTGCTCCTGAGCTGGTTCTACTCGGGCGCCACCTGGATGGAAAAGCGCGCCTACTGGACCGCCCCGGAACGCGCCAAGCTGCAGGAACTGATGAACAAGGGCTCGCAGGCCGCTGCAGCAGACGCCAAGAAGATCACCGGCGAAATCGTGGACCTCGTCTCCGAGGAACTTCCCCTGTACCCGATCTTCCACCGCCAGCTGCCCTCCGCCTGGGACGACAAGAAGCTCAACGGCTTCAAGCCGCTGCCCACCACCGGCATGTCGTTCATCGACGTCGGACGCACCGCCTAACCAAGGCACTGCGTTGCGAGGCCTGCTCTGCGCCCTCATCCCCGGGAGCCCTAGAGCAGGCCTCGCAACATTTTGAAACTGCAGCACCCAAACAAACCGGAGAACAAATTGGTCACGATATTGCGTCTGCTTGGCCGCAGACTCGCAGCACTGCCATTGATGATCCTGGGCATTACCCTGCTCGTCTTCCTCGTCCTGCAGGCCGCACCTGGCGACCAGGCAAGCTCCGCCCTCGGCGACGGTGCGTCCGAAGAAGCGAAGCAGCAGTACCGCCAGGAAAACGGCCTGAACGACCCGCTGGTGATCCAGTACTTCAGCTTCCTCGGCAAGCTGCTGCAGTTGGACCTCGGCGTCACCACGCCGCCGGCCAAGTCGGTGGCCTCCATGATCGGCTCCGCGTTCCCCCTGACGCTGCAGCTGACGTTCCTGGGCGTGCTGATCGCCATCGTCCTGTCCCTGACCTTCGGCATCCTCGGCGCCCTCTACCGGGACAAATGGCAGGACCAGCTGGTCCGCGTTTTCTCGATCGCCGCGATCGCCACGCCGTCGTTCTGGCTCGGCATCCTGCTGATCCAGTGGTTCGCCCTCGGCGCCAGCCCCCTGTTCCCCTCCGGGGGAATCGCGACGCCGGAATCCGGCTTCGGCGGCTGGCTGAACTCGATGGCACTCCCGGCCCTGGCCCTCGGCATCCCGGTCTCCGCCTCGCTGATCCGCGTGGTCCGAACCTCGATGGTGGAGGAGCTGGACCGCGACTACGTCCGCACCGCCATCGGCAACGGTGTCCCGTACCACGAAGTAGTCTCCAAGAACGTCCTCCGCAACGCCCTGGTGACTCCGGTGACCGTGCTGGGACTGCGCGTGGGCTACCTGCTCGGCGGCGCCGTCGTGATTGAAATGATCTTCGCCCTCCCCGGAATGGGCCAGCTGATCCTCAACGGCATCACCAACCTGGACGTCAACCTGGTCCAGGGCGTGGTGCTCACCATCTCGGTCACCTTCGTTCTGGTGAACATCGTGGTGGACCTCCTGTACCTGCTCATAAACCCCCGAATCAGGACGGTATAGCTCATGCGTAGCAAGCTTGCTGAACGGCTGAGTGCCCCGGGCCTCCGTTTCAAGGCCCTGCCTTGGGGCTCCCGCATCGCCCTCCTCTTCCTCATCATGATCGTCCTCTCGGCCGTATTCGCGCCGGTCATCGCGCCGCACGATCCGCTGGAGACCTTCATCCCCGCCACCCCGCCGGGCGCCGAGCACTTCTTCGGCACCGACCGGCTGGGCCGCGACATCTTCTCTCGCCTGCTCTTCGGCGCCCAGTCCTCCCTGATGATCGGCCTCGGCGCCGTCATCCTGGCCATCCTGGCCGGCGCCCTGCTAGGCTCCTTCGCCGCGACGTCCAGCAAGGCCGTCAACGAACTGATCATGCGCCTGATGGACATCCTGATGGCGTTCCCGGGCATCGCCCTGGCCGCAGTGCTGCTGGCCGCGTTCGGCAACTCGGTTCCCACCATCATCATCGCGATCGCCATCATCTACACCCCGCAGCTGGCCCGCGTGGTCCGCGCCAACGTGCTCTCCCAGTACGGCGAAGACTACGTCCGCGCCGAGCGTGTGATCGGCGCAGGCCGCTTCTACATCCTGCTCAAGCACATCGTCCGCAACACCGCCGCCCCCGTGCTGGTGTTCGCCACGGTGATGGTGGCTGACGCCATCATCCTCGAAGCCTCGTTGTCCTTCCTCGGCGCCGGCGTCCAGGACCCCGCACCGTCGTGGGGCAACGTGATCTCCTACGGCCGCAACCTGGTCCTGTCCGGCGGCTGGTGGGCCACCACCTTCGCCGGTGTGACCATCCTGCTCACCGTTCTCTCGCTGAACATCCTCGCCGAGGGCCTCACCGACGCCATGGTGAACCCGAAACTGCGCAAGGCACCTGTAGTAAAGGACGACGACGGTTCGGCAGCTGTTGTTGCCGGCGCAGCCGTGGGTGCCGGCGTCGACACTCAGATCGCCACGTCAGTGGCCCAACCGTCGGTAGTGGAAGAGCATGAGCTCGACGGCGTCCGCGCCGCCTACGGCGACGTCCTCACCGAGGAGCACTACAACGAGGCAGCCATCCTCTCCGATCCGAAGCTGGCCGCGGCGAACCCGCACCTGCTGCTGGACAAGGAACTGGAACTGCTCTCCGCCATCGAGGCCACGCGCACCGACCGCCTCCCCCAGGTACCGGCCGGCGCACGCAACGTCCTGGAGGTCAAGAATCTGTCCATCCGCTTCCCGGGCCGCTTCGGCGACACCGCGATTGTGGACAACGTCTCCTTCACGGTCCGCGAAGGCGAAGCCATGGGCCTGGTGGGCGAATCCGGCTGCGGCAAGTCCATCACGTCCCTCGCGGTCATGGGCCTGCTGCCCAAAACCGCCCAGGTCACCGGTTCCATCAAGTTCGACGGCAAGGAACTGCTGGATCCGGCCACCAGCCACAGCAGCATCAAGGCCTACGAAGGCCTGCGCGGCCAGCAGATCGCTATGGTCTACCAAGACGCCCTGAGCTCCCTGAACCCGTCCATGAAGATCAAGGACCAGATGGAGCAGCTGACCAAGCGCGGAGGCCGCAAGACCCCCACCGAGCTGCTGGAACTGGTCAAGCTCGATCCCGTCCGGACGCTCGCCAGCTACCCGCACGAGCTCTCCGGCGGCCAGCGCCAGCGCGTCCTGATCGCCATGGCACTGTCCCGTTCGCCGAAGATCGTGGTTGCCGATGAGCCCACCACCGCCCTGGACGTCACCGTCCAGAAACAGGTAGTGGACCTGCTCAACGAACTGCGCGAACAGCTCGGCTTCGCCATGGTCTTCGTCAGCCACGACCTCGCCCTGGTGGCCTCCCTGGCCCACCGCATCACGGTGATGTACGCCGGCCAGGTGGTGGAATCCGCACAGGCTTCGGAGCTGCTGCAGAACCCCAAGCACGAGTACACCCGCGGCCTGCTCGGCGCTGTCCTCTCCATCGAGGCCGACGCCGTGCGCTTGCACCAGATCCCCGGCACCGTCCCGTCCCCGCGCGACTTCGCCCCGGGCGACCGCTTCGCCCCGCGTTCACTGCGATCCGACGCCGACCCCGACCAGCAGCTGGTCCTGACGTCAGTAGGAGCCGCCAACGGCGGGGACGCTGACCACTACTGGGCGAGCCACCTGAAGGAGGATGCAAAATGAGCATTTCAACCGGCAAGCCGGTCATCGAGCTCAAGGACGTCAAGGTCTACCACCACGCACGTGGCGGCGGGCTCTTCCGCCCGAACATCGTCAAGGCGGTCGACGGCGTCGACTTCAGCATCAGCCGCGGCGAAACCGTGGGCATCGTGGGTGAGTCCGGCTGCGGCAAGTCCACGCTCGCGTCCGTGCTCGTGGGACTGCAGCCGCCGACGTCGGGCGAGGTCCTGTTCCACGGCAAGCCCGCCATCAAGCGGAACGCCGCCCTCCGCAAGGAATTCGGCCGGTCCGTGTCCGTGGTTTTCCAGGACCCGGCCACGGCGCTGAACCCGCGCATGACCGTCCAGGACATCCTCACGGACCCGCTGCAGATCCACGGCATCGGCAACGCAGCAACACGCGCGGCGAAGGTCAAGGAACTGCTGGCCCTGGTGGGCCTGCCGCAGTCCGCGGCCGAGGTCACGCCGTCTCAGGTTTCCGGTGGCCAGCGCCAGCGTGTGGCGATCGCCCGCGCCCTGGCCCTGGACCCGGACATCATTGTGGCGGACGAGCCGACGTCGGCCCTGGACGTTTCCGTCCGCGCCCAGGTGCTCAACCTGCTCTCGGACCTGAAGACCCAGCTGAACCTCGGCATGGTGTTCATCTCGCATGACATCCAGACCGTCCGCTACGTCTCGGACCGCATCTGCGTTATGTACTTCGGCAAGATCGTCGAGCAGGGCACCGCCACCCAGGTCTTCGACAGCCCTACCAACGACTACACCAAGAAGCTCCTGGGCGCCGCCCCGAGCCTGCTCCACATCTAGCTTTCCCGCCGCAAATTTTCGTCTAACCATCAATATTTGGAGAACTCTGTGACCACCGTCGCTTCCCGCTTCCAGGGCGTCATTCCGCCCGTCGTAACCCCCCGCACCGCCGAAGGCGCCATCGACGTACCGTCGCTGGAAAACGTCACCAAGCACCTGCTCGACGGCGGCGTCAGCGGCCTGTTTGTGCTGGGTTCCTCCGGCGAGGTCACGCACATGACCAACACCGAGCGCGACCTCGTCGTGCAGACCGTGGCAGGCGTAAACGCCGGCCAGGTGCCGGTCATCGTGGGCGCCGTAGAACAGACCACCAACCGCGTCATCGAAGAAGCCAAGCGCGTCATCGCGCTGGGCGCCGACTCGATCGTGGCCACCAGCCTGTACTACGCCATCTCCAACGCCCAGGAGAACAACACCCACTTCCGCTCCATCGCCGCCGCCGTCGACGTTCCCGTCTTCGCCTACGACGTGCCGGTGCGCACCCACTTCAAGCTGCCCACCGACCTTCTGGTCGAGCTGGGCCGCGAGGGCGTCATTGCCGGGGTAAAGGACTCCTCCGGCGACGACGTCTCGTTCCGCCAGCTGCTCATCGCAGCCAAGGAGATCCCCAACTTCGACATCTTCACCGGCCACGAAGTGGTTGTGGACGGCGCCCTCCTGGGCGGCGCCCAGGGTGTTGTTCCGGGCCTCGGCAACGTTGACCCGGCCGGCTACCGCCGCCTCTACGACGCCGCTGTGGCCGGCGACTGGGCCAAGGCCGCCGCCGAGCAGGACCGCCTCGCCGATGTCTTCGAAATCGTCAACACGCCCAAGGCCGGCCGCATGTCCGGCAACGCCGCGGGCCTGGGCGCCTTCAAGACCGCCCTGCAGCTCATGGGCATCATCAAGACGAACGTCATGAGCGCCCCCATGCTCTCCCTGGACGAAGGCGAGACCGCAGCGGTCAAGGTCATCCTCGAACGCAACGGCCTGATCTAGGTCCTCCTCGGCTGGGGCGCTGGGCATGCTCCTTTTGCCGGCTGCTGCGCTCGTTCCTCACGCAACAACGCAGCCTACGCAAAAGAAACATGTCCAGCGCTGCTTCCGTGATCAACCAGACCCCGGTGATCGAGCCTGTCGAGATCCCTTGTTAGGAAGAAAATAATGTACGCGATCGGTGTTGACCTTGGGGGTACTAAGACTGCTGCCGGGGTTGTTTCCGGGGACGGGGAGGTCTTGTTTTCGGAGACTATTCCGACTCTGAACCGGGATGGTGGGGACGCCATTTTGGACGCTACTGCGGCGCTGGTTTCTTCTCTTATGTCGCGGGCTCAGGCAGCGGGCCTGGACGTTGTGGGGGTTGGTGTTGGTTCGGCCGGGGTCATTGACGCCGCTCATGGTGTTGTGGTGTCCGCTACCGATGCGATCCTCGGGTGGGCCGGGACGGAGCTGACCGCAGGGTTGGCCGCCCGGCTTGGCCTGGCGCCGGAGGCTGTGCAGGCGGTGAACGATGTCCATGCGCACGCCCTGGGCGAGTCGTGGACGGGTTCCGCCGCGGGAACCGCAAGCTCGCTCCTGGTGGCCTTCGGCACCGGCGTCGGCGGCAGTTTTGTGCTGGCCGGGCACCCGGTCCTTGGTCACCGCTACGCGGGCGGGCACGTGGGCCACTTCGCGTCCCCATATGCGTTCCATGAGGGTCAGGCTTTGCCCTGCGTCTGCGGCGGGGCCGGGCATGTTGAGGCCATCGCCTCCGGGCCCGCCATCCGCGAGGCGTACGTGCGTCTGGGCGGCCAGGAGCCGGCGCTGGACGCCCGCGGTGTCTTTGCCCTCGCCGGCGCCAGCGATGCCATAGCCATCCAGGCGGTGGGGATGGGCGCCTCTGCCGCCGGCCAGGCCGTGGGCGGACTCGCCAACATCCTGGACCCCGAAGTGGTGGTGGTTTCCGGCGGGCTCTCCGACGCCGGCGCGCCCTGGTGGCGTCCCATGGAACGCGCCCTGCGCGCCGAACTCCTGCCCGCGCTGCTCGGCCTCCCCATCCTTCCCGCTAAACTCGGCAACGCGGCAGCAATGGTGGGCGCCGCGCGCCTGGTGCTCAACGCAGACTCTTATTCCACGCCGCCACATATCCAGAGGAACCGACCGTGATTCTGACCCCCGAAGCCCTCGAAGCCCTGCGCGGGCAACTCATCGTCTCCTGCCAGGCGTATCCGGGCGAGCCCCTGCGGGACCCGCGCACCACGGCGCAGATGGCCGCTTCCGCAGTGATCGGCGGCGCCTCCGCCGTCCGTGTCCAAGGCCTGGCCGATGTGCAGTTCACCCGTGCAGCGGTGGAGGTTCCGGTGATCGGGCTCTGGAAGGATGGTCACGACGGCGTCTTCATCACTCCCACACTCCGGCACGCTTTGGCGGTGGCCAACGCGGGCGCCCACGTGGTGGCGATCGACGGCACGCGCCGGGAGCGTCCGGACGGCCTGACCCTGGCCCAGACGGTGGCGGGCATCCACCAGGATTCCCACGCGCTGGTGATGGCGGACTGCGGCTCGTTCGACGACGCTGCCGCCGCGGTCGAGACCGGAGCCGACCTGATCGGCACCACCTTGTCCGGTTACTCTGGCGAGCGCCCCAAGACGCACGGCCCCGACCTGGAACTGCTGAAGCAGATCGCCGCCGCCGGCTTCGGCGTGCCGCTCATCGCCGAAGGCCGCCTCCACTCCCCCGCCCAGGCCCGCCAGTGCCTCGACGCCGGCGCGTTCGCCGTCGTCGTCGGTACCGCGATCACGCACCCGGCCACCATCACCGGCTGGTTCACAGAGGCCCTGAAGTGACTCCGCCGCCGGAACGAGCACAGCCGGAACGAGCACATCCGGAACAAACACAGCCCACCGCGGCCGGGTCCGGGAACTACCTGCTGGCCGGCACAGTCCTGACCGACGGTTCGGTCCAGAACGACGCGGTTGTGGCGGTCGCGGACGGCCGCATCGCCTATGTGGGGCCCCGCGCTGGCCTGGCTGAGGCGTCGCTGCCCGGCCTTGAAGAACTCGAACTTCCACCGGGGAGCATGATTCTGCCCGGCCTCGTGGACCTGCACTGCCATGGGGCGGTGGGCGGCGACTTCCCCAGCGGCGACAGCGGGGCTGCCAGGACCGCCGTTGACTTCCTGCACCGCAGCGGCACCACCACGCTGCTCGCAAGCACGGTGACCGCGTCCCGCGAGGACCTGCTGCGTGGCTTGGAAACCCTGCGGCTGCTCGCCGATGAAGGGCTCATCGCGGGCATCCATTCCGAGGGGCCGTTCCTGTCCCACGCTCGCTGCGGCGCACAGGATCCGCGGTACCTGCGTGAGCCGGACCTCGCTCTGCTGGGCGACCTGCTGGCCGCGGCCGGCGGCCACCTGCGGACCATGACCTACGCGCCTGAACTTCCCGGCGCCGACGCCGTGGTGCGTATGCTCGCCGAACACGGCGTCACGCCGTCGTTGGGCCATACTGACGCGGACGCGCGGACGACGGCGGCCTCCCTCACCGAGGCGGCGGAGCTTTTGGCGGCATCCGGCCTGGGGACCGTATCGCGCCCCACCATCACACATCTCTTCAACGGCATGCCGCCGCTGCACCACCGCAGCCCCGGACCCGTCGCCGCGTGCCTCCGGCTGGCCGGGGCCGGCACGATCGCCGTCGAACTCATCGCCGACGGCGCGCACCTGGACCCTGAAACGGTTCGGATGGTCTTCGAGCTGGTGGGGGCGGACAATGTGGTCCTGGTGACCGACTCCATGGCCGCCACCGGGCTGCCGGACGGGGACTACGAGCTTGGCCCCGCCGCCGTCTCCGTCAGCGGTGCCGTGGCCCGGCTCAGCAACGGCACCCTCGCCGGCGGGACGGCCACCCTGCTGGACGTTGTGCGGCGGACCATTGACGCCGGCGTGGAGCCGGCTGCCGCTGTTCTGTCAGCCACCGCAGTTCCGGCGGCCATCATCGGCCAGTCGCAGGAATTCGGAAGCCTGCGCGCGGGCCTGCGTGCCGACGTCGTGGTGGCGGACCGGAACTTCCGCCGCGTCCTGGTCCTGCGCGAGGGGCGCACCCTGGGCCGCCCCGCCGTCGGGGTTTAGCAACGGCTCTGGCCGCCTGACACTCCGTGGTGACGAGGGCCCGGCGGAGAGTGCAAAGGCGAGCGTGTTCAATGTTTACCTATGGGACACGGCAGGGCGGGCTCCCGGTCAAAAATTTCGCAATCGCACACCCGCCGCGCTGCCTGGTTGGGCAAACGACCAATGCCGTTTTCGCGAGCGGCGGCTAGCGTCTATAGGGCATGTGGCTCAGGTCACCCGCCGCCCAGCGTTGAACCTGACGGTCCGCCTATCGAAAGCCTCGTCACCATGAACACGGACACACAGCTGTCAAAAACACTCAAGCCGCGGCATCTCTCCATGATCGCGATCGCCGGCGTCATTGGCGCCGGGCTGTTCGTTGGCTCAGGAGCAGCGATTCAGCAAGCAGGCCCAGGCATCCTCCTGGCTTACGCGGCAGCCGGGCTCGTGGTCATCCTGGTCATGCGGATGCTCGGCGAAATGGCCGCAGCCAATCCGGAAACCGGGTCCTTTTCCGCTTACGCCGACAAAGCGCTGGGACGCTGGGCGGGGTTCAGCATCGGTTGGCTGTATGCCTGGTTCTGGATCATCGTCCTGGGAATCGAGGCGACCGCCGGCGCAGCAATTATGCACCGCTGGGTGCCGGGCATCGACCAATGGGTGTGGGCGCTGCTGCTCATGGTCCTTCTGACGCTGACCAACCTTGGCTCGGTGAAGTCCTATGGTGAATTCGAGTTCTGGTTCGCTTCTATCAAAGTGACGGCCATCGTGCTTTTCCTGCTGTTCGGCATTGCCGCCATCCTCGGCCTTGTTCCCGGGGTTCCCGCCCCGGGAGTCAGTAACCTGCTTGAAAACGGCGGGTTCTTCCCGAACGGTCCAGGCGCCGTGCTGGCCGGCATTCTGGTGGTGGTGTTCTCCTTCTTCGGGGCCGAGATCGCCACGATCGCCGCCGGCGAGTCCGAAAATCCCGTTGACGCGGTCAAGAAGGCCGTCAAGTCCACCGTATGGCGCATCCTGGTCTTCTACATCGGGTCCATCGCCATCGTCGTAACCCTGCTGCCCTGGAACTCCGCCAACGTGGCCAAGAGCCCGTATGTGGCCGTCATTGAGCTGTTCGGCATTCCGGGTGCGGGAACCATTATGGACATCGTCGTGCTGACATCGGTCCTGTCTTGCCTGAATTCCGGCCTCTACACCGCCAGCCGCATGCTGTTCTCCCTCTCCCAGCGAGGAGATGCCCCGAAGTCCTGGACCAAGATCTCCAAGCGCGGTGTTCCGGCGGCCGCCGTGCTGTCATCCACCGTGGTCGGGTTCATCACGGTGGGACTGAACTATGTTGCCCCGGAAACGGTATTTCTTTTCCTGGTCAATACCTCGGGCGCCATCGCACTCTTCGTGTGGCTGGTCATCGCCACCTCACAGCTGATCCTGCGCCGCCGTATGGGCGCAGCCGCAAAGGACCTCGCCATGAAGATGTGGCTTTACCCGTACCTGACGTGGCTCGCAATCGCCAGCATCGTCGCCCTGCTCATCGGCATGCTGATCCTGGACGCAACCCGCGAATCGCTGCTGCTCTCCATGGCACTCGCCGCTGTCGTCGTCGGCATTGCCGTATTCCGATACCGGAAGAACCTCAGCCCACATCAGCCCAACGACGTGAACGAAGCCGAAGACGCGTCCTTGCGCACTCCCGCCCTGTAGGCGGCAACTGCGCCAATCGACGGATAAGTGGCACCGTCGATTTCCGAAGCATCGGCACTGGCGCGCACGCTTGCAGGGGCGGACAATTGGAGCACCTTGCAGTGACTGTTTGGAGCCATCATGCGCCGTTCCACTGGCTGGCTAAGACACCACAGGCTTTTGGCATTCTTTGTCCTGACTTACGCGATTTCCTGGGCATCGTGGCCCGCTTATGCGTCAGGACTGATCCCGCGCATGGAATTCCTGCCGATAGGCCCGCTGGCTGCGGCAATCATCGTCATCGCCCTGGCCGAGGGCCGCCCTGGCTTCCGCGACTGGGGCCGGCGCCTCATCCGGTGGCGCGTCGGGTGGGTCTGGTACGCCGTCGCGCTTCTCCTCCCTGTCGTCCTTGTCCTCGTGACGGGGCTCATCACCATGGCACTCGGGGCCTCCGCTCCGGGCCTCGCACAGCTGACGTGGAGCGGGCTGCTGACCGTCTTCGCCGTCCGGCTGGTCAATCCGATGGACGGACCACTGGGCGAAGAACCCGGATTCCGCGGCTACGCCCTCCCGCTGCTTCAGGCCTCCCGTCCGCCGCTGCTGTCCGCAGCCATTCTCGGCGTCCTCGTGGCCCTGTGGCACCTGCCGCTGGTCCTCTTTGGCGGGCTCAGCCTGATCGGCCTGCCGACGACGTTCGCCATCACCTTCCTCTACGTGTGGCTTTTCAACCGCACAGGCGGCAGCGTCCTGCTGACGCTCCTGTTCCACAACAGCCAGGGCACCTTCACGACGGGTTCCTTCGGCTTCACCGGCGCCGGCGCCGGCGCCGACCGCGCGGAGCTGATCTACTTCGGCGTCGTCGTCCTCGCGGTTCTGGCCACTGTGGCGCTGGACCGCCGGGCCTGGCGCAAGGCACCCCGCCCGGCCACCGCCGTCGGGCGTTTCTCCTTCAGGAGGCGTCCGATGTAAACGACGGCGGGCGCGCGCATCCCACCAAGTCAGGAGGAAAAATGGCCCCACCATTAGCTAAGGCTGCCGGCCCTATCGCTCTGGTGTCCGGCGTCGTCTTCGCTGCTGTGGACGTGGCCCGTCTACTCACTGCCGACCGGAGCCTCGACCGGATCGAAATGATGCGGCAGACGCCCTTCATAGTCGCCAATGCCCTGTACTGGGTGGTGTTCATTGGGCTTGTCCTCGCACTGGTGTCTGTCTACTTCAGGCTCGGCGGCCGGGCGCGAGGACTGGGCGCCGTTGCATTCTGCTTCGCGCTCGTCGGCACCCTGGACATGGCCGGCAACATGTGGTTTGACGGCTTCGCCGGCCCCTGGATTGCCGACGTCGCCCCCGGCGCGATCCTTGCCGGCGGGTCTGGAATGCTGGTGATCGGCGGGTTCTCCAGTTATGTTCTGTTCGCCGTCGGCTGGGTGGTCTTTGGCATCGCTGGCTGGCGTTCACACATGTTTCCCGTGTGGCTTGGCCTGCTGTTCGTTGTCGCAGGACTCCTTGGCTACAACGCCGGACTGCCGCCGTACGGGATCCCCATCGGCCTGGTCATGGCAGCACTGGGATGGTGGATCATCCGCACAGGCGCCCCGGCCACGCCTCCCCGCGGAGTGACAACGCGCCCGCGGTCTTAGGCGCGTTCCCGGTAGTCGTGCAAGGTCCGGTCCTGAACAGAATCTGACGGATGAGAAGCCAGCAGAACCCCCGGGACGTACCTGAAATGACCTCCCACAGGTCACGCCGTAGCCTTGTGGCATGGGGAAGTTCGGTCGGTTTTGGTTTATTGGGATGTCCGCGGTGTTGGCCGGATGCTCGGTCGAGCCCGCGTCGATTGCCGAATCTGAGCGTCAGGGCGGGCTTCCTCCGGATGCGATCACCGCGAAGCCAGGCTCTTCTGCTCAGAGTCCCTTATATCCGTTCCCTCAGGCAGGCTGGCTCGATGCCGGCGCGAAATTCGCTGTCGTCCTGGGTGGCAGCTCAAGCTGTCCGGCTTTCCCGTCTTCAATCGAGGTGGTCGATGCCCATCACCTGACGCTGGGTATCGACACCCGCGGTGGACCGAACTGCACCGCAGACCTGGCTCCGCGCACTTACATCATCAGGACCCCAAATGAGGTGGACGTCTCGCGGGAGGTAACGCTCCAATATGGGAAAACGACTGTCGTTCTGCCGCCACTCTAGGTGGACCCGGTTCCCAGCCGAGGGAGGACCTGCCCGAGGCATTCCCGCCGCATCGCGCTAGACTTTCGATCATGACCGGTGCCACTGCCCGTCTTCTGGCTTGGCTCGTCGCCCTGACGATGCTCCTCACTGCGTGCGCGCCCGCGATCGGCTTTGACGAGACCGTCACGGATCGACCGAGCCCGAGCTCCTCGGCCCGGCCGGCCGCTGGCGACGTCGCCCCCGCCCCTCAGCGGACCCAGGACGCCACGCCGACGCCCACCCCCGCTCCTGCTCAGCTTCCCACGCCAACCGCGGCGCCCCAGGCGTTTGCCCTCAACCTCTACCAGGAGGGGGACTTCGTGCCGCAGTACACCTTCGACTGGTGTGTTGCGGCGAGCATCCAGATGACGCACAACCTCATCGATGACACCGGGGGCGGCACGTGGGCCGATCGCGCTCAGCAGGGCGACCTGTGGGAGAAGGCCCGGGCACGTTCGTCCAACTCGTTCAACGGCGCTAACCCGCTCGGATGGGCGGAGGTGCTGACCGACGTCGGGATGGGACCATACGCCGTCGTCAGCATCGCCGACTACGGGGACGCGCTGCAAACGGCGGCGCGCGCCATCACCGAAACGGGCCGGCCGGTCGGGCTGGTCATGTGGAGTGGTCGCCACGCGTGGGTGATGAGCGGGTTTGAGTCGCTCGGCGATCCCGGCCAGTTCACGGAGTTCTCGGTCACCGGCATCCGCGTCCTGGATCCGCTCTACCCGCACGGCAGCGGGCAGTGGGGTCCGTCGCCCGCGCCCAACAGCCTGCTCACCCCCGAGCAGCTGGCGACGCAGTTCGTGGTCCGCGAGCCGCGACGCTGGAGCAGCGATCTGCCGGCCGGCTACCTGCTGGTGCTGCCGCAGGCCGGGGCCTGACCAGGCCTTTGTGCCCTGGGATTACTTCAACCTGGGCCGAAGGCTAGCAGGAACGGGCAGCGCGCCTAGCCTCCGTCACTGCCGTTGGCGATGTTCTTGGGCGGGGCCGCACGTTTCAGCTCAGCAATGCGGAGCCGATCAGTCTGCCGTCGCGATTCGCCGGCCGCGCTTTTGAGGCCGGCCGTTCTTCAGGTTCCTCCCTGGGCGTAGGCTCGGCCCATGCATAGCGTCCGAGCTGGTTCGAGTGATTCCGTTGGGGGTGGTGACTCCGCACCGATTTACAGAGTTCGGCTCTGGACCCCGCCGCCAGCGTCGCATTTCGCCTGGTACGTGGATGAATGGGATGTCACTGACGCCGAGCAGGTCACGGACGTCATCGAATGGGGGGCGAAGAACGCAGACGGTCACCCATTCGAGGTTTTCCTTCGCTGGGAGGACCACCATTTCACGAGAGACGGACGGCCGGAGCCATACTCGCGTTACACGCTGATTTACGGACAGCCGGCCGAGAATGCAACCACAATCGAAATTGTCTACACGGAGTCGAATTAGATAAGGCGCGGACCTCTGGGAGTAATACGCAGGAGACAACGGAAAGAGCAGAGGAGCCCCGTTACGGGACGGCACTCTCAAGACATAGGTACAGCTGCGGTCACCCCCCGGTCTATAGGCTGGGACTGACCAATCAGAGTGAGGGAGCCACCGGCCATGAGTCCCCTGTTTAAGACCACCGCTGCATATCCGAATGCCTTAATGCTCCTGATAACCGAAGACGACCCCAATGTTCCGGACATCGACGGAATAGCCAACATTTGGCAAAGCGAGAGCACGCTCGCCCTTGCCGTCCAACACGACGTAGACGGTGACGTTGAACTCCGAATCACTCACGAGGCCCCGTCTTCGTCCAAGATGATCCTGCTTTTCGATGGCATCCTGGTTGGGCCCCCGTTAGCAGTCCAGCGTTTATGCGATAGCTAATTGGTTTTCTTGCGTCCAGTTTTCCCAGTAGCGTTTCGGCGTCATGCCGTCCAGGGATCCGTGGGGCCGTTCATGATTGTAGATAGCTTTCCATTCCTCTGCCAAATACTTCGCTTCGGCCATGGTGTCCATGATTTCTCCGGAGAGTTGTTCCCTTCTGAATTGGGCGTTGAAGGATTCGATGAAGCCGTTCTGCCAGGGTGATCCCGGGTCTATGAATGCGGTGTCGACGCCGGCGGTGTTGCACCACTCGAGCAGTGCCGCGGCGGTGAATTCCGGTCCGTTGTCACACCTGACGTAGGCCGGGGCGGTGCCGGTTTCGGCGATGATGTTCTCCAGCACCGCGACGACGTCGGTGGCTTTGAACGACCGGCGCGGGATGATCGCCAGCGCGGTGCGGGTGTATTCGTCGATGACGTTGAAGAACCGGATGTGCCGGCCGCAGGAGGTCACGTCGGACTGGAAGTCGAAGCTGACCACGTGCATCGGGTACTCGGCTGTGAGCCGCTTCTGCTCCCCGGCGCCGGGCCCGGCGCGGCGCTTCTTCCGCGCCCTGGGTTTACAGGCCAGGCCTTCGTCGCGCCAGAGCCGGCGGATCCGCTTCCTGTTCAGCGCCACGCCGTCCCACTCTGGCTGGGCCAGCAGGTGCCAGCGGGCCTTCCGCCAGCCCCAGGAGGGGTGCTTCCCGGCGACGGCGCGCAGGGCAGCCCGGAGCTGGGCTTCCTCGAAGCCCATCTCGGGTTTCTTCTTGCGGAAAGCGGACCGGTTCTGGCCCAGAACCGCGCAGGCGAAGCGTTCGGACGCCCCGAACTTCTCCACCGCCATGCGCACGGCACGGCGGCGGGGTTCGGGGCTCAGAATTTTCCCTTGGCCACCTCGTTGAGGATGTCGATAGCCAGTTCCTTCTCCGCCAGCAGCCGCTTAAGCCGGGCGTTCTCCTTCTCCAGCTCCCTGGTCCGCTTGGACGCCTCGGCGTTCTTCTCGGAGCCGTACTGGTTCAACCACCGGTACCAGGTCGCCTCAGTGACCTGGAGCTCCTTGATGACCTCGACCATCGGTCGTCCGTCGTTGAGCATTTTCTGGCCCTGCCGGACTTTGGCGATGACCTGCTCGGGGGTGTGTCTGCGTGCCATGATTCGTGAATTTCCTCCTGTGTCCATTCTCGGACACGAAACTCACACAAACACTGGACTTCTACCTGGGGACCCAACCAATCCTTCCGACGGGCCGCAGGCTTGTTGAGATTGAGACTGTCTATTTGGACCGCATCGCCGGCATCAGGACACTCACAGGGGGACTTCCGGTTCGTATTTGGGGTGACGATCCCCGGCAGCCTGAACACGTTGTGATCGAATGCCTTGGACTGGTGGAGCTGACGTAGCGCGAATTCCAAGCGCGTTCAACGTGCCGCAAAGACCATCACGGCGTTCCGCAGAACGTGTCCCGTTTCGAGCCTTCAAATCGACCCTTTAGGGGTTGTTTGTGAATGAGAGGATTCGTTGCCAGGATCCTCTTTCCGAAAGACGTGCACGTGCGGATATCGTCGGGGTGGTGAGGACTGAGCTCTTCGTGTGCTGCCCCGTCGTTCCTGCCGGGGATTCGTTTCGATGGGAGTGCTATGTCTGGTGTTCAGATCCATCCGGATGTCGCCATGGTGATGAGGGCTCTCGGCGACCTCGGCCTCGTCTGTTCCCCCGCCAAAGTCGAGGTCGACAACGCTGAGTACGGTGCCGCGATCTCGACAATCGGTCAGTCTCCGGTTCGCTTCAGGGTCGGAAAGCTGACCCCGACGAAGGTGGGCTTGTTCGTGACAGTGTGGCGGCGCTCTCTCGATGGGTCGACCGAACCTCTGCCTGCGGAGGAGTACAGCGACGTGCTGGTGATCTGCGTGCGGGAGGATTCCCGAGTCGGAGCATTCGCTTTTCCGAAGGCGGCGCTGGTCAAGCACGGCGTCGTGTCCGTTGGCGGCGCCGGAGGCAAGCGAGGCTTCCGCGTCTATCCGCCGTGGTCAGCTGCGACGAATCGGCAGGCGAAAAAATCCCAGCAGTGGCAGTGTAATTACTTCTTCGAGATGGCTGACGGATCCGCCATCGATGCGCAGCGAGCCAGTCGACTCTTCGTTGTGGCCTAGACGGATTCGGCGACATTAGGTCAGGCGAGCTCAGGTGGCGGGCCGTCGTCGGGACACCCCGCAGCGCCCGGGATGCCACGGCTATTCGGGCGTCTCGTTCTGTTCTCTTTGGGCGAGCCGCTGGAGCTGCCATCTATGCACGTCGGGCAGCCATTCCAACGCGGCCGATGGACCGACCCGCGAGTCGTCGGGAACACCGCCGTCTCGCAGGGCCTGCACGTACGCGCGATCCTGTTTGATACGTGCTCGTAGCTGCTCAGCTCCGCCGACTGAGCCGTGACCGGGGATGACGGCATCAACGTAGTCGGCCACGCTGTCAAACAGCCGCAGCGCGCCGAGGTAGTCCTCGATCGGATTCGCTGCCTCGAGGTCGAGGAACGGCATCAGGATGTCAGAAAGCATATCGCCGGCGACGAGGACGCCGCGCTCCTCGATCAACAGCGCCGCATGGCCTGGGGCATGGGCCTGATGCTCGATGATCCGGACTGTGGGGCCATCCCAAGGAATCTGCGCAGTATCGGCGGGCAGACCGGTAATGAGACCGAGCAGATCCATCGGGATATCCTCGGCGTACTCCGGCGGGAGCCCCTCGGCTATGCGGGCCTTCCAGTCCGCGTTCGACAGCAGATCTTGGATGGAGGCCGCGCAGCGGGCTGTACCGTAACGGGCCGCGTCGCCGAAGTTGGCGTGCCAGAGCACGTGGTCCCAATCAGGATGCGTCGAGAAGCCTGCCACGACAGGCTGGCCCAACTCGCGGAGGTCGTTCGCGAGGGCCGCCATTTCGGCGACCGTTATACCGGGGTCGATGAGCAACACACCGTCCCGGCCCTGCACGACAACGGAATTACTCTGGATGAACTCGCTCTCGTGAACCAGAACGCCCTCAGCGACTTCCTTCAGCATGAAATGCCTTCCGCTTGTGGTTTGCAACCCCTTGTCGAGACGGTATTAGCTGGCGGTCGTGGATTGCAAGCACCATGGTTTCCGGAAGGAGAACCCTCAGCGCGACGCGGCAGAAGATTTCAGTCGGCTGTCGGCTTCTCGTCGTTGGCGACAGCCTCAATCCAATCCACAGCCTCGTCGGAAAGCTGGGGACCGTCTGCTGATTCGCCAGCCCACCACTCAGAATCGGTCGTGCCGTTCGTAACCGCCATGATGTCGGCGATTACATTCGGCGGCAGCGGCTCGCCGTTGTGCTCAATGAGCCAGTCGCGTGTTTCCGCATCGACCAGAGGCCACCACTCAAGGATGTTCATCAACGCAGTATTGCACCGACGAAGTCGTGCGTACACATTCCGCCGTGGGACGAACTCCGGCTGAGGCGCCGGCTAACGAGCGCTGCTTCCCCGGTTAGTGAAGCCCCAGAGGTGTCCCGGTGGGGATCCTTCACCGGGCAGCTCAGTTGAAACACGGACCGAAGGCTATGGCATCCAGATCATGGGCAGTTACGGTGGCTCCATGAGGGACAGCATGCTGCCGATCATATGCGGGACGACAGAGTTCAATGACGCCCTCGACCACTACGAGACGGAAGGCATGGCGCGATGCGGAAACTGATCTACGGCATGAACCTGACACTGGATGGCTACGTCGCCGCGCCCGGCGACGACCTCGGGTGGAGCCGGCCGAGCGACGAGCTGTTTCAGCGGTGGCTCGATCAGGAGCGGGCGATCGGCCTGTTGCTGTATGGGCGCAAGCTGTGGGAGGCCATGAGTTCCCACTGGCCGACCGGCGACCAGCAGCCCAATGCCACCCCTGCGCAGATCGAGTTCGCGCGGAACTGGCGGGACACGCCGAAGGTGGTGTTCTCCTCAACGATCGACACCGTCGACTGGAACACCCGCATGGTCACCGGCGACGCGGTCGCGGAGATCACCCGGCTCAAGGCTGAGGACGGCGAGCCGATGAGGGTTGGTGGTGCAACGCTCGCCGGGGCGGCCATGCGGGCCGGGCTGATCGACGAGTACACGATCGTGACCCATCCTGTCCTGGTGGGCGGCGGCACGCCGTTCTTCACCGCGCTGGATAGCTGGGTGAACCTGAACCTGGTGGAGACGCGGACGTTTCCCGGCGGGGTGGTCCTGACCAGGTACGAGACGAGGCGCTGAGCACGAAAATAGGACACCGGACATGACCGCAGTTATGCGACGGGCCAGTTATGCCTGCAAATGGAACCCGTGGCTACGTTTATAGAACGGAGTTGGAAGAGGCGGACGGCACAGCGGCGATGAAACCTTCAGGGGCCCGGCCGACGCAGTGGCCTGGTAGGAGGCTCGCCGCGGAAAGTCATTCTCGGTCCCCGTCTACGACACAACGCGGCAAAGCAGTGGTCGGGGAGTTCGTCAGCGTCTAATCAGCCACAAGTGGATGCAGGACCAGAACAACGCCAAATACCTCTACGGCACACTCCTGAGACATCAGATCCGCAGTACGAATGGCAGACAGCCAGTTCTTAGACGCTGGCGGCCGCCCCGGACACCCGGACGGCGACCTGCCCGCTCCCCTGCGCCAGCTGCGAGGCTGCGGCTTCGTCAGCCACCACCGTCACGTGCGCGTGCAGCTGCAGGACCGACCCCGGGCAGTCAGCGGTGACCGGCCCGTTGAGGGCGGCGGCCAGGATACCGGCCTTGTCCGCGCCGTTGACCACCAGCAGGAGGTGGCGGGCTTCCAAGATAGTGCCCAGACCCTGCGTGATGCAGCGGAGCGGCACTTCTTCCGGGGTGCTGAAGTAGCGGGCGTTGGCTTCGCGCGTGCGTTCCGTGAGGACTTCCACGCGGGTCCGGGAGTCCAGGGCGGAGCCGGGCTCGTTGAAGGCCAGGTGGCCGTTGTGGCCGATGCCGAGGATCTGCACATCGATGCCGCCAACTCCGGCAATGGCCGCGTCGTAATCAGCGGCGGCAGCCTCGGGGTCTGCGGCGCTTCCGTCCGGCACGGCAACGTTGGCGGGATCCAGATGCAGCCGCTCAGTCACTTCGCGCCGGACAACTTCGGCGTAGCTTTCGGGATGTCCGGCGGGCAGGCCCACGTACTCGTCGAGGGCGAAGGCACGGACTGAGGACATGTCCAGCCGATGGTTGGCGAGCGCCGCGTAGATGGGCAGCGGCGATCCGCCCGTGGCCACGCCCAGGACGGCGTCGGGCTTGCTGCGGATGACGGCAGCGAGGATCCCGGCGGCTACGGAACCGGTGGCTGAGGCGGTAGGCACAACGAAAATTTCCACAACAAGGGCACTCTCTACGAAAAGGGCAAGGCTAAGTCCGCCCGGGTCGCGGGCGGCGGAGGGAAAAGAGGCTAGGCGGCCGCGACGTCCTTGAGTTTCAGGCGGATGCCGTCAAAGTGGCGCTGCAGGCGCTCGGACGCCAGGGCCTTGTCCTTGTTGGCTACGGCCTCGAAGATGTCCCAGTGGTCCTGCGTCTGCTGCTCGAGGTTGACCGGGCCGGTACCGATGGCCAGGTGGATCTTGCGGTAAACCTGCCAGAACACATCCATGAGGTTGATCAGCAGCTCATTGTTCAGGGGGGCGTACAGGCGGCGGTGGAATTCGGCGTCGTGCTCATGCAGCGGCTCCCCCTTCTTGGCCGCGTCCTCCATGGCTTCCATGGTGGCCCGCAGGTCAGCCACGTGCTCGCCGGTGAGCAGGTCAATGGCCGGTCCGATCAGCCCGGACTCAAGGGCCTGGCGCACATCAATGAGCTCCATGGCCTCCTCGCCCTTGTGGCGGAGGGACAGCCGGCCGCGGAACGTCAGGCCGGACACCAGGGCGCTGAAGTTGTTGGGTGCAACGAACATGCCAAAGCCATGCCGGATCTCGATGACGCCCAGCGCCTGCAGTACTTTCAGGGACTCGCGGACGGTGTTGCGGCCCACCCCGAGCTCTGCGGAGAGCTCACTTTCGGTGGGCAGCGCGTCGCCGACGTCAAGGCCGCGGTCCAGAATGAGGTCCATGATCTGCGTCTGCAGGGCGTGCGAACGGAGCTGCGCACTGAAACGGGCGGGCGATACTTCTTGCGATGCGATGGCCACGTGGGTCTCCTCCTTGCCGCGCTTAGGGGTCGCGACTTGTCCTACATCTCAAGGGTACAGGAGATGGGACGTCCAATGTCTAGATAGTGGGAACATATTTTTTGAACAGTTCCACCCTGAGGGACCGAATCTAACCCTGGAGCGCCGAATCTAACGCAAAAGGGACCGAACAAGCTCGCGGCACGCCCTGTAACCAGGCGCTTTGGGGTCAATCAGGGCGTAATGGTCTCCAGGGACCCTCACCAGCCGGGTCTCCATGTTTGCCGTGGTTCCGGCGTTCACATAGGACTCGGACTGACCCAAGGGAACGGTGGTGTCCTCCGATCCATGGACAGCGATGACCGGCACGGCCAGTGGAAGGGCGGTCATGGGGTCGGCGTACCTGTAGCGGTGCGGATACTTCGACGACGACCCGCCCAGGAGGTTGCTCACCGCACCGTTGCTGAGGTTCAGCTTCTCCGCCTCGGCCAGGTTGAGTAGGCCAGACTGGCTGACCACTCCGGTGAGGTGCACCGCGGAGGCATCTGAGGTGCGGGGCACCTGGCGGTCAGCATCCGGCATTCCCAGCTGGGCAAGCTTGCCCCGGCCGGCAGCCCAGGCGGCAAGATGCCCGCCGGCTGAATGGCCCAGCGCCACCACCGGACCCAGGTTCAGTGCATGTTTGGCCGCGAGGTCCCCCAGCTTGTCGATACCGGCAAGCACGTCAATGAAGGTGTTTGGCCAGCCGCCGCCGTTTCCGGCCCGGCGGTATTCAAGGTTCCAGGCGGCCATGCCATGGGCGGCCAGGTCCTTGGCGATGGGCTCCCCCAGCTCTGCGCCGTACTGCGAGCGCCAGTAGCCACCATGGATCACCACCACCACGCCGCGGTGCTCGCCGCCGGCCGGCAGCTCCGGCAGGAAAAGCTCGCCCCACTGACTGGCGTCCTCACCGTACTGGTACTTGTGCCGCTTCAATGCATCCCCCTTGGCACCGCCACCGGCGGTACCGTCCCGCTCGGCGCCGGGCGAACACGCGGCGCCGAGAATTCCAACGGCCGCCGCGGCAGCCGCACCAACCAGCGTGCGAAAGACAAACGTCCGACGCCGCAGATCAGCCATGTGCCGAGCCTACAGCGTGGCGCCTCCCGGCAAAGTCGCCGAGCAGGAAACCGTAGATTTGTGCCTGTGCATTCCATCCTCGGGATGACCCGGAGGGACTACCGGGACGCAACAGCCGCCGTCGCGCGTTTTCTGCGGGCGCTCCGTGGCGCTCCCGGCTACTAGTACTTCGCCGGGACCACCGGCGGCTGCCCTGGAAGGGCGTAGTGTCGGTAGTAGGAGATTTCGGGGTGGCATATATAGGTCCGGGGTTGAATATACGGGCCGCGCGCGAAGAGAGCGCACAGCCGCCAGCCGGGTCGTGTGACCCCGGCGTTGCTTGGAATTGAGGCCGCATGGCCGAGAATGACGCCCTGCCGACGGCAGAGCAATTACAGGACCTGCTTCTTGAGAGTCCGGGTTTCACCGAATTCCTCCTGGGACTGACCGCGATCTCCGCGTCCTTGCTGGGCGGGGACACGCCCCTGCTCTGTGCCATCACGGTGGAACGGGAGACCGGGCCAGCGACGGTAGCCAGCAGCACCGAGACGGCCCGGAGCCTGGACGAACGCCAGTACGCATTCGACGACGGCCCCTGCCTGACGGCGCTGCGGGAGCAGCGCACAGTCCTTATCCGTGATCTTCAGGCGGACGAGAGTTGGGCCTGGTATGCCGGGGCGGTCGCAGACGAAGGCATCCGGACAATCCTGGCCGTCCCCATCCCCACCGACAACGGATCCCGCTCCGCCCTGAACTGCTATTCAACCGAGCTCAATACTTTTGGCCCCGGCACGGTGACCGCCATTGAAGAGCACGCTGCATCGCTTTCCCGGATCCTGCGCCTGGCAATCCGCGTGCATCCGTCGGACCCGTACCCCGAGCACCTGAGGTCGGCACTGCGGTCCCGGGCCGTTATGGACTCGGCCGTTGCCCTGATCATGGTGCAGAACCGGTGCAGCCATGAAACCGCCGTCAAGCTCCTGCACCTTGCTTCCAGCAGCAGCAACCGCCGGCTGCATGACATCGCCGGGGACATCCTGCACCACGCCTCGGATATCCCCGTCATCACCGGAGGCGGAGCGAAATGATGGACGACGGCGGATTGGGCACCCCCCAGCCTGCCTTCGAGGCGGACCAGCGCAAGTTTGCGGCCGCCCAGTTCCAGAGCGGGAACATCAGCCTCCACGGGCTATGGACCTACTATTACGGGATCGGCGGAAACGTCGATCAGCTCGGGGTGGACGCCTATCTGCACGAGCTGGTGGAGTTGGCCCCACTGCAGATGGATCTCATCCAGACCGCCATCAAGGAGATCACGGCGGACGGACCGGGAAGTGCACATGTCCCAGGACTTTGATATCCGAGAACCCGAATCCGGCAACGTTGGACGCACCGGCGCCGGCCTGCACGAGTTTGTGCTCCACCTGCAGGACCTCGTCCTGGCAAGCTCCGACGTCCGTGAATTCCTGACGGACACCGCTGCGATTTTTGCCACCCAGCTGTCACAGCCAGGGAACCACTTGTCCTGCGGGATCACGGTAGTCCGGCAGAAGCGGCCGGTCGCTGCGGCCAGCAGCGATGCCCTCGCCCGGAACCTGGACGAACTGCAAAACAGCTTCGGCCACGGACCGTGCCTGACAGCCCTTCGGACAGAATCGATGGTCCATGTCCCAGATCTGGACGCCGATGTCCGTTGGCCGAAATACAACCAGGCTGCCCGCCAGCTGGGCATCGGCTCCATCCTGGCAGTACCAATGCATCTGCAGGCTCCTGCCCAGGCGGCGATTAATCTCTACTCCCCCAACACGGATGGCTTTCCACACCACGGGATTGATGCGGCTGTTGGCCTGGCGGGCATCGCCGCCAAGGCGCTGGACCTTGCCCTGAACATCGCACAGCTGCGCGACGCGCGTGACGACCTCGCCGCCGCCCTGAAATCCCGCACTGTCATTGACACGGCCATTGGGGCCATCATGGCGCAGAACCGGTGCGACCGCGATGCCGCGTTCCAGATATTGGTCAAGGCCTCCAGTTACCGCAATATCAAGTTAAAGGAGGTGGCCGCCGGCATCATTTCCGGAATTGGCGGCGAACGGGAATTCCCCACCACCTACGATGAATAGCCAAACAGCCTGAATCCGTGCAGGTCGGGGTCCGCAACCCACCACGCACGCTAGGCTTTACCTCAAGCGCTGAACGGTCACAAACAGGCTCATCCGGCCCGCCGGAGGCCGGTCACGCAGAATGGCCGGAGGCAAAAACCATGATCAAGAAGTATCCCCTGGATGAACTATCCACTGCCTTGGGCAGGATTATGGGGCTGCTCCTCACGGAAGAAAAAGTGGACCACGCCGTCCAGCACCTCTCCCGCGCCGTGAGGGATTCCATCCCGGGGACTCTTGGGGCAGGTGTCTCAATCCTTGATCCCCATGCCCGCCCGGTCAGTTCCGGGTCTACCGACAGCATCGTGGAACGCGCTGACGCCCTCAGTATGAACTGGTCCAGGGGCCCTGCCTGACAGCCTGGGCCACCCAACAGAGCATCCTCATCCATGACGTTGCAACTGAAGCCCGCTGGCCAAACTGGAGCGCCGCCGTCGTTGAGATGCCAATCCGCTCAGTGATCAGCACCCCGCTGATCGCCGACGGGCAGGCCGTAGGTGCAATGAAGATTTACGCCGCCTCCCCCGGCGCCTTCGAAGATGCCACCGCCGCCCTCATGGAGCTTTTTGCCTCCCCCGCGGCCACCCTTCTGTCGCATATCCAGACTGCCGAAACTCCGGAACGCATCAGTGAGAGCCTGCAATCGGCCCTCTACAGCAGGGACCTGATTAACCGGGCCTGCGGAATACTCATGGAGCGCCACACCATTACCGAGGACGCCGCCCTGCAGCAGCTGATGCGGCAGGCCCGCGCGACGCGCAGCACGCTCAAGGAAGTCAGTGCCATTGTCCTGGCTGGCGTGGCCTCTCACCCGCGCAGAGGCAGAAGTGATGGGCTTCGATAGCAGCGAACCGGAGCAACGCCGCAGGCTCCAGTCAGCATTGACAGCAGCACAAGTCAGCACGGGTGACCTGTGGCTCTACTACTTCGGCATCGGCGGATCTGTGGGCGAGTATGAAGTGGAGGCCTACCTGCAGGCACTTCTCTCGCTCCCCGAACTGCAGCGGGACCGGCTGGCCATGGCGGCAAACGAACTGTCCTCTGACCAGGCCGGTCCGCGTGCGCCCTATTCGGACGAGCTGGGGTCCGGGGACCCGTCCCGGCCCGAAGAGTCCTAGCGGGCCGAACGCTCTTCCACTTTCTTGAGGCAAGTGAGCGAGCGTTGGTGGTTTTCCTGCGTTAAGTGAGAGAGCGTTTGATGGCGCCGGGTGCGTTGCCGCCCAGCCGTGCGGTGACTTTGTCCGCCGCTGCCCTGCAGGATTCGCCGAGGCTCTGCAGGCGCTCCTTGGAGACGCGGAACCTAGGGGCCGGGATGAGGACTGCTGCCACAAGGTCGCCGCGGTGATCGTAGACGGGGGCGGCAACGCCGACTTCATCCAAGGAGGACTCGCCGTAGTTGATGGCCCACCCGCGGCGGGAGTCGTCTTTAAGGCGGAGCAGATAGTCCTCAAGGGAGACCTCGTCCAGCCCGGGGTAGGTAATGGCTCCGCTGCGCAGGAGGGCACGCACCCTCTCCTCCGGCTGCATTCCAAGGAACACCTGAACCGAGGAACTCAACGCGTCGCTGTACCGGGCCCCCAGCGGCGCAGTGTGCTTGATCTGGTGGCGGCTGGCAATCTGCTCCACGCAGATCGACTCGTTGCCCTCCCACATCATCAGGGCACTGGTTTCGCCGGTCAGTTCCGTGAGTTCGCGCAGGACCGGATAGGCGACCCGCCGCTCCTCCAGTTCGGCCAACAACGGACCGGCGACGGCGATCAGGCCCAGTCCGAGGCGGAAACGGCGCGTGTCCGCATCGCGTTCCACGAGGTTTTCCTGTTCGAAGGTTGCCAGGATCCTTGACACGGTGCTCTTGTGCAGGCCCACCCGGTTGGCGATCTCCGTCACGCCAAGCAACGGCTCGTCGGCCGTGAATGATCGAAGGACGGCGATGGCGTTGACGATGACTGAGGCGCCCTTGGTGTCGCCCTTGCCGTTGGTGTCGCTGCCGTGGGTGTCAATGGAATCTGGTGTGGTCATGATGCTCACTATCATTGCGCATAGTCAGCGGAAAGCGGCGCCGTGTGGGACACGGCGCCGCTTCCCGGGGCGGTGGTTGAGCCTGGGGCCACGACCGCAGGGTTCCCTGGCCGAGCTTGCGAGGCTAGGGAGCGGTTGGGGAGGTTCCGATGATGTTGTACTCGGGGCCGAACGGGAACTTGGTGATGTTCTCGGCGCCGTCTTCGCCCACCACCAGGATGTCGTGCTCGCGGTAGCCGCCGGCGCCCGGCTGGCCATCCAGGACGGTAATCATGGGTTCCATGGAGACCACCATGCCCGGTTCCAGCACCGTGTCGATGTCCTCGCGGAGCTCCAGCCCGGCTTCGCGGCCGTAGTAGTGGCTGAGGACACCGAAGGAGTGTCCGTAGCCGAACGTCCGGTTGGCGAGGAGCCCGTGGCCCACGTAGATCTCGTTGAGCTCCGCGGCGATGTCCTTGCACACGGCGCCGGGCTTGATCAGCTCAAGTCCGCGCTTGTGGACCTCCACGTTGATGTTCCACAGTTCCAGGGAGCGGGCATCGGGTTCGCCGTAGAACAGGGTGCGCTCCAGGGCCGTGTAGTACCCGCTGGTCATGGGGAAACAGTTCAGGGACAGGATGTCGTGTTCCTGGATCTTGCGGGTGGTGGCCCAGTTGTGCGCGCCGTCCGTGTTGATGCCGGACTGGAACCAGACCCAGGTGTCCCGGATTTCGGAGTTGGGGAACGTCCTGGCGATCTCGTGGACCATCGCCTCGGTGCCAATCAGGGCGACCTCGTACTCCGTGATGCCGGCCGTGATGGCGTTGCGGATGGCTTCGCCGCCGACGTCGCCGATCCGGGCACCGTGCTTGATGACCTCGATTTCCTCCGCTGACTTGATCATGCGCTGGCGCATCGCTGCCTGCGCCACGTCCACGAGCGTTGCGCCGGAGAAGGCGGCCTGGATCTTGTTGCGGTTATCCAGCGGCAGCGAGTCGTCCTCGACGCCGAGGCGGCGCGGGCTGATGCCTCGGGTCCGCAGGACTTCCTGGATAGCGAAGATGTAGTTGTCGCGGCGCCAGTCCGTGTAGACCAGGTTGTCGCCGTAGCTGCGGCGCCAGGGCATGCCGGCGTCGATGTTGGCGGTTACGGTGACGGTTTCATCCTTGGTGACCACCATGCCGTAGGAGCGGCCGAACGTGGTGAACAGGAAATCGGAGTAGTACTTGATGGAGTGGTAGCTGGTGAGGACGACGGCGTCCAGGTCCTTCTCGGCCATGATCCGGCGAAGACCGGCAATGCGCCGCTCGAATTCGGCATCGGAGAAGGTCAGGGAGACCTTCTGGCCGTTGTTGAGGACCTTCAGTCGCTCCAGTTCGGCGACGGACGTGGCGTTTTCAGATGCTGTGGTGGTCATTGAAGTGATGCCTTTCTTTGGTGCGGTTTGCTTGAAGGGAGAAGTGGTTGGAAGGGGTTCGGCTATTCGCGGCGCAGCGGTTCTTTGCAGGTTTCCCTGGACAGTGAAACGGCGATCAGCGAGATGACTGCCGCAGCGACGAGGTACCAGGCCGGAGCCAGATCGCTTGCGGTGGCCGCGATCAGGAGCGTGGCCATGAACGGGGCGGTACCGCCGAACAGGGCGTTGGAGAGGTTGAAGCTGACCGCGAAGCCGCTGTAGCGGACGCGGGTGGGGAACATTTCGGCCAGGAAGCTGGGAAGTGTTCCGTCATTGAGGGTGAGCATCGCTCCCAGCAGGATCTGCATGAGGACGATGACCAGGAAATTCCCGGTTCCCAGCAGTGCGAATGCGGGCACGGTCAGCACAATAAAGGCGACGGATGCACTGATCAGCACCTTCTTGCGTCCGTAACGGTCCGAAAGCATCCCGGTCAGGAAGATAAAGCCGATGTACGTGACCAGCGCGATGGTCGTCGCAAGGAACGATTCGGTTTCGCCAAGGCCCAGTTCCGAGGACAAATAGGTGGGCATGTAGCTGAGGATGACGTAGAACCCGACGGCGTTGAGCAGCACCGCTCCGACGGCCTGCAGCAGCTGCCGCCAGTGGTTCCGCAACAGGCTGGATACGGGTGCCTTGATTGCCTCGTCCTCCGCTGCCAGCTCGCGGAACACCGGGGTGTCTTCGAGCTTGGTCCGGATGTAGCGGCCGATCAGTCCCATCGGGGCTGCGAGCAGGAACGGCAGCCGCCAACCCCAGCTTTGCATGGCATCGGAACTCAGAAGGACTGTCAACAGGCCTGCGATCAGGGAGCCGAGGAGCAAGCCGGCCGCGGTACTGGCGGGAACAACCGCGGCGTATAGGCCACGCTTGTTGGCCGGAGCGTACTCGACCAGGAAGGCCGACGCTCCAGCGTATTCACCAGAGGCGGAGAAGCCCTGCACTACCCGGATGACCAGAAGCAGGATGGGAGCCCAGATACCGATCGTGGCATAGCCCGGAATGAGTGCAATGCAGAAGGTTGCTCCTGACATGATCAAGATCGAGAGGGACAGCGCTGTGCGCCGGCCCACCCTGTCACCGATGTGGCCCCAGACGAACCCGCCGAGCGGGCGTACCAGGAATGAAATCGCAAACAGGGCGAAGGTCAGCAGAAGTCCGGTCTGGGGATCTGATTCAGGGAAAAAGACTGTGGCAATCGTGACGGCCAGATAGCCGTAGACGGCGTAGTCGAACCATTCAACGAAGTTGCCGATGAAGCTGGCCGCAATGACTCTGCGGCGCGTTTCTTTGCTGACCACGTTGTCAGCGGGTTCAAAATTCTGGCCGTTCATGGTGCTGCGGCCGGACGGGTGGCCGTCAGGTACATCATGCGGTTGCGGGCCACGGCCTCCCGCACGAGCGGGAGAGGAAGTTTCGTTACTCATGAATCCACCAAGTTTGTTTGGGGTTGCAATCAGCGCAACGCTGTTGCAACAGACTAAGCGTGATCAGCAACACAGTCAATGGTTATTTTGTTGCTCGGCACATGGCTCCTCGCCGGGACAGCATCGGGCTTCCCGGCGGCGCGCAGCCAGAGAAGACAAGGCATCAGTTGCGTAGGATGAAATCATGTTGCGACAATGGCGTACATCCACACCGTCGCTCGGACAGCTGTTCCAGCAACCAGCGGCTGGGGGCCCGGAGCTGCGGCGTGAGAACCTTTTGAACCCGACGGGTCGACTGGATTGCCCGGAGCGCCGTCGCCCAGGAGTCCCTGGACTCAGGAAAGGAACGCCAGCTAATGGTTCACAGAGTCAAGGCGGTCATCGCCAAGCAAAAGAATGCCCCGGTATCGGTGGAGACCATCCTGGTCCGGGACCCCGGTCCGGGGGGAGGCACTGGTGGACATCCTCACCTGCGGGGTCTGCCACACGGACCTGCACTACAGGCAGGGCGGCATCACTGACGATTTCCCCATCCTGCTGGGCCATGAGGCCACAAGGGTGGTCAGCGCTATCGGTCCTTCGGCGAGGACCACGGCGTGGACTGGAAGGCCATGGCCGCGGGATACCCGCTCGCTCAAGACGGACATCGGCCGCGGCCGCTTCACCGTCAGCCCGCTCGAATACCTCACCCCGCCGGACGGACACCTGGTCCTCCAGACCATCCGCAGCCACGACCAGTACAACACCACCTTCTATGGCCACGACCGGCAGGCCGACAAATTCCGCCTGGTGGCCTACCCCACGGCGAAGGGCTGCGCCGCCGCGTACTTCCCCGAAGCCAACGCCCTGGTCCACCAGGAAAACGTGGCCCGCGAATCCAATTCCCCCGGCTTCAAGGCAATGTTCGTCCGATTTGAGCCGCACGGCCCACTCGCAACGGACGAGGAATCGGCCCTGGCGGGCACTCACGCCTGACGCTTCTTCGGAAACCCCGACGGCGGCGCACCGGTCAGTCCGGTGTGCCGCCGTCGCCGTTTCCACCGCGGCGGGCAAACACTTTCTCAAACTGGCTATATTTTTCCAGTCCAGTTCGCCGCTACCGTGGGGCGCATGCACATACCCCTGATCCAGATCGACGCCTTCGCCACCAAGCCTTTTGAAGTCAATCCAGCAGCCGTGATGCCTTTGGAGGGCTGGCTGGGTAACCGTGTGCTCCAACAGTTGGCCGAGGAGAACAACCTCTCCGAGACGGCCTTTCTCGTTGCCGCGATCCCGGACGAGGCCACGCCCTTCGACTCCTCGCAGCCCGCCTACCACCTCCGCTGGTTCACGCCGGCCATTGAAGTGGACCTCTGCGGGCACGCGACCCTGGCCACGGCGTCGTACCTCTTCACGGACGTTCACCCTGACGCCAAACGGCTGCAATTTTGGAGCCGCAGCGGCTGGCTGTTTGTGGAGCGCGACGGTGACGGCTTCATCCTGGACTTCCCGTCCGAGATGCCCGAACCGGTGGCCGTCGACCCCTCGGTCACCGAAGCCCTCGGCGTTCCGGCACTCGAGGCTTTCCTGGCAACCGACCTCATCCATGTCGTCAAGGACGCCGAGACCGTGCGCAACCTGACCCCCGACTTTGGGGCGCTTGCGAAGCTGCCGGTGCGGGGCGTCGTCGTCACCGCTGCGGGTGATGGAACCGGCCACGACTTCGTCTCACGGTTCTTCGGTGCCCGGGCCGGCATTGGCGAGGACCCGGTGACCGGCTCGGCGCACTCCCAGCTGGCACCGCTCTGGGCTGGCAGGCGCCCGCCAGCTCTCGGCACGCGGCGGGACCGTGCTCTGCCGTGTGGAAGGGGAGCGCACCCTGCTCTCCGGCACGTGCGTGCGGTACCTCGAAGGTATTGTGCACCTGGCCGGCTAGGTCCTGGCCAGCTAGGTTCGATCCGCGCGCCGGTGGGTGAGCCTGTCCAAACCCCGCCCGACACGTGGGCTCCCGCCTTCCTCCCGGGACGCCACAATAACGGATGCCACAGTCTCGAGCCGTGGGTGAAGTTCGTCGCCGTCTTCCACCACGCCTGTCTGCCACCACAGCTTCAGCCCCTCCGGGACAACCTCCAGACTGGCCAGGTTGTTGGTGAACCAGGGCCCCTCGAGGCGTTTCCAGCGGAACGGCGGATTCGGCACACGCGCCGAGCGGGCCACCAGGGCACCTACCGGTGAAGCCAGGCCATAGGCCATGACGGCCCCGAAGTATCTCATCAGCCGGGGAAGGGGGTTGCGGATCGGGGAACAGACTGCCTGGATGATCCGGCTGCCGGAGGAGCGTTCCACCTCGGCGACGTAAGAAAAATGGACGTCCCCGGACAGGAATGTCACGGTCTCGGGTGACGGGCCACGCTTGCCATCGGCGACCTCGGCCGCCATGGCAGCCACGTCCTGAAAGCTTTTTTGGAAGGCGCCCCAGTGTTCCAGGTCCACCGCCTGGCGCAGCTTCTCGCCAGCCCGGGCGGCGCGCTTCCCCCACGCGCCCTCCGAAACGGCCTCATTCCACGACTCAACGTGGTGCAGGCCCATCGGCAGCAGGAAAGGCAGGGATGTGGCCACGAGCAGGTGCCGGAATCCGCCTCGCATCCGGCCGTCAAGCCAGGCCATTTCGTCGTCGTCAAGCAGGGCGCGGGCTTCCGGGTCCAGATTCCTGGCCGCGCGGGAGTCAACCACTATCAGCCGTGTGTCGCCGAAATCCCGGCAGTAACTCCACCGGTAGGATTCCGGGTCCCGGTCTGCGCGTTCCGCGAAGCCGTCCAGTTCAGCACTGACGTCGAGTTCGGCCCCGCCCTGGTGCCCGGCGATCCGCTGCCAGATGGCATCGTCCCGCCGCTCCTGTGGCGAGAGGTTGCCCAGATGCTGGTACACCCAGTAGGAGGCAAGCCCCGAGACAATCCGCCCGTGCCACCACGTGGTGGCTTCCATCTCCCTTTTCCAGCTCAGCGAGGCGTTCCAGTCGTCGCGGATGTCGTGGTCGTCGAAGATCATCGCGCTGGGCAGGGTGGACAACAGCCACCTGTTCGCCGGGTCGGACCAGGCGAGATTGTAGAGGTGCGCATATTCTTCGTAGTCTTTGAGCTCCTCGCCGGGCGGTTCGTCGATGTCGCGGCGGGCGCGGATGAATTGCTGCATCTGTTCGCTGGTCAGGTCGGCGTAGACCTGGTCGCCCAGGAAGGCCACCAGGTCCGGCCACGGCAAGTCACCGCCTGAGGCCATCGCCAGGGCGTAGGCGCGGAGCGAGTCGACGCCGTGCGTCCGGTTGCCGGACTCGTCGTGCGGGACGCTGGTGCGGCAGTAGCCGTAGGCCAGGCGCAGCGGCTTGCCGGGCTTCAGCGTCGCGATCACCGACGGCGGAAACCCGGTGGCCGGATCCGGCCAGACGTGTTCGCCGTCGATTTCCAAGGTGTAGGGAAGCACCGTTCCGGGCTCCAGTCCGTCCGCCTCCACCAGTGCGTAATGGTGGCCGTGCACCGCGAAAGTACGCGCCGCCCAGTCCCTGCCGCCGGCCCGGACGGTGACGCGGGACTCGCTCCGGGTCTCCACCCAGATGCTCGCCGAGGTCTCATCCACATACCGCATCATGGGACCAAGCACCAGGGAAGTCGTCATCACTCAGTTGTACCCGTTCCGGCCCGCGGCGACCATGGGTACGGCCAAAGAGGCGAGGAAACACCTCCCAAGGCACTGCGGCCTAGGCCCGGACCTGAAATCCACTCCGCTTGTCGAAAAGCCGTCGCCTGTCGTTTCCGGCTGCGGCAATCCAGAGCACGGAGTCGTCTGCTGAGGCCTGGTCAACAACGCCCGTCACAATGTATTCGTCCATGCACCAGACCTCAACCGTATGGCCCGTGAGGCGTGCCCAGTCTGTGCGCAACCCACGTCCGCTGGCAGCCTTTTCCAGTTGGTTTCCCGTCACAGCCGCCCCTTTTTACCAACCGCGCTCGGCGAGGCGGTGGGGCTGCGGGATCTCGTCCACGTTGATGCCCACCATGGCTTCGCCGAGGCCACGGGAGACCTGGGCGATGACGTCGGGGTCGTCGTAATAGGCAGTAGCCCTGACGACGGCGGCGGCACGCTGGGCCGGATTGCCGGCCTTGAAGATGCCGGAACCGACAAACACCCCCTCGGCGCCGAGCTGCATCATCATCGCAGCGTCGGCCGGGGTGGCGATGCCGCCCGCGGTGAACAGCACCACGGGGAGCTTGCCGGCGGCGGCGACTTCCTTGACCAGTTCGAGCGGGGCCTGCAGTTCCTTGGCCGCGACGTACAGCTCGTCCTCGGGCAGCGCCGCAAGCTTGGCGATCTCGGCGCGGATCTGGCGCATGTGCCCGGTGGCGTTGGAGACGTCGCCGGTGCCGGCCTCGCCCTTGGACCGGATCATGGCCGCACCCTCGTTGATGCGGCGCAGCGCCTCACCCAGGTTCGTGGCGCCACAGACGAAGGGAACCTTGAAGTTCCACTTGTCGATGTGGTGGACGTAGTCGGCCGGGGTCAGGACCTCGGACTCGTCAATGTAGTCCACGCCCAACGACTGCAGGACCTGGGCCTCCACGAAGTGGCCGATCCGGGCCTTGGCCATGACCGGGACGGACACGGCTGCGATGATCGCCTCGATCATGTCCGGGTCCGACATGCGGGACACGCCGCCCTGGGCACGGATATCAGCCGGAACGCGTTCCAGCGCCATCACTGCAACGGCACCGGCGTCCTCGGCGATGCGGGCCTGTTCGACGTTGACGACGTCCATGATGACGCCGCCCTTGAGCATCTCAGCCATACCGCGCTTGACGCGGCTGCTGCCCGTAACAGCGACATGTTCGTAGGGGAGTCGTTTCAGGGTCACTTCTTGCTCCAAGGGGACGGGGCGCCTGCGAAGCCAGGCATTCGAGTTAAGGGACTGGCCCCGGGTGTATGTGCACACCCGGGGCCAGAGGGGTTTCACCGAGTCAGCATTCGATGACGTTTACCGCGAGGCCACCCCGGGACGTCTCCTTATATTTGCTTTTCATGTCGGCGCCGGTTTCCCGCATGGTCTTGATCGCTTTATCCAGGGACACTTTGTGGCTGCCGTCCCCGTGGAGGGACAGCCGCGCGGCGTTGATGGCTTTGACGCTGGCGATGGCGTTGCGTTCGATGCAGGGAATCTGCACCAGGCCGCCCACGGGGTCGCAGGTCAGGCCGAGGTTGTGTTCGATCCCTACTTCGGCGGCATTCTCCACCTGCTCGGGCGTTCCTCCGAGGACCTCGCATAGGCCCGCGGCCGCCATGGAGCAGGCCGAGCCCACCTCCCCCTGGCACCCAACCTCCGCACCGGAGATGGAAGCGTTGATCTTGAACAGAATTCCGACTGCGGCCGCGGCCAGCAGGAAACGAACCACACCGTCGTCATTGGCGCCGGGCACGAACTTCACGTAGTAGTGCAGCACGGCGGGCACGATTCCCGCCGCGCCGTTGGTGGGGGCGGTGACAATGCGACCGCCCGCGGCGTTTTCCTCGTTGACCGCCAGGGCGAAGAGGTTCACCCACTCCATGGCCCGCAGGGGATCGGTGACGCCGGTGTCTGCGGTCAGGGTCTGGAACAACGACGGCGCCCGTCGTCTGACGTTAAGGCCGCCTGGAAGAATCCCCTCAGCGGCGCAGCCGTTGTCCACGCATTCGCGCATGACTGCCCAGAGTGCCAGCAGTTTTTCCCGGAGTTCCGCTTCGCTGCGCCATGTGAGTTCGTTGGCGAGCATAACGTCGGAAATGGACATGCCCTCGCGCTTGCAGATCTCCAGGAGTTCGTCGGCGGTGCTGAAGGGGTACGGGAGGACGGTGGAGTCCGCCACCACCCTGTCTTCGGCGCCGGCATCGCCGTCCACTACAAAGCCGCCGCCGATCGAGTAGAAGCTCCGTTCGCTCAGCACCGCCCCGGCGTGGTCCAGGGCGCGGAAGGTCATGCCGTTGGGGTGGGCCGGGAGGGACTTGCGCCGGTGCAGCACCACGTCCTCGTCCCAGTTGAAGTCCACGCGGTGGTGGCCACCGACCAGGAGTTCGGCGTCGAGGGCCGCGGCAGCCACCTGGTCGTCCGCCGTGGCGGTGTCCACGGTTTCCGGGTCCAGTCCCTTGAAGCCCAGGACCACGGCCTTGTCCGAGCCGTGGCCCCGCCCGGTGGCACCCAGCGAACCGAACAGCTCAGCCTGGACGCGCCTGGTGGCGCTCAGGTGGCCGTCGCCCTTGAGTCCGTCGGCGAAGAGCTTTGCCGCCCGCATCGGGCCCACCGTGTGCGACGACGAGGGCCCGATACCAACGGAGAAGAGGTCCAGGACGCTGAGTGCCATTTAGGGGACCTCTGGCGAGGCATACTCGCGCATTGCATCGAGGAGCCACCGGCCCAGGAAGTCCGCGAAGGAGGCGCGGGGGAAAAGCCGGAAGCTTTCCTCCCCGGTCTTCTGCAGGACCACCGGGATGTTGCCCACCTCGGTGTTCAGGGCGGTTCCCGGGGTGAAACTGCGCGGGTGCAGGTCAAGGGCGCAGCCTTTTTCCAGGACGGCCCGGGCGCGGGGACCGGACAGTTCAAACGTGGTGCGGTTGGCGGACAGGTCCACCACCTGGCCGGGGGCGTCACCCAGCGCCTCGGTGAGGGACCCGATGAGGTTGCCGCCCAGGGAGTCGTGGGCCTCTTCGGGTGCAACCACCAGGAACTCCGCCGGTCCCAGCCAGAGGACGCTGACGCCGTCGGCGCCGCCCACGTCGCCGCAGCGTGCCGGCAGGCCGCCGGCAACAGAAGCGATCCGCGCCCCTTCCTCGGAGCGGGGGTCCACGCGGATCCCGGCCATGGTCTGGAAGGGGCCCTCGGCCAGGACAACCTTGCCCCGGACGGAGCCTGCCACCAGTGCCGGGGCCAGGTGGGAGGCGGGGCTCCGGCGGATGTCCCGGAGTCCATTGATGCCTTCGAGTGCTGCTGAATTAGCCATCTTTGCGGGTCCCTTCGGGGTCAAAAAGTACGGTTTCTGCGACAACAACATCAACCAGCTGGTCGCCGGCTGCGGCCACCAGGGTCTCGCCGATGCGGTTGCGGCCATTCTTGATCAGTGCCAGCCCAAACGAGCGGCCCAGGGCGGCGCTGTGGTAGCTCGAGGTGACGAAGCCCTCCATGGGGACCGGGCCGTAGGCGGGGCTGGTGCTGATGCCCTTCTCCACGAGCTGGGTGCCTTCGGGCAGCCGGATGGTGCCGTCCACAGGCAGGACGCTGACCAGGTGCTTGCGGTCCTCGCGCCGGGCATCGGCTCGGGCGTAGGAGCGCTTGCCGATGAAGTCCTTGGCCTTGGACACCACCCATTCCATGCCCGCATCCTGCGGGGTGACGGTGCCGTCGGTGTCCTGCCCGACGATCGGGTAGCCCTTTTCGGCGCGGAGCACGTGCATGGTTTCGGTGCCGTAGGGGGTGATGTTGAATTCGGCGCCTGCCGCGGCCACGGCTTCCCAGGTATTAAGCCCGTACCAGGACGGCACGTTGATCTCGTAGGCCAGTTCGCCGGAGAAGGAGATCCGGCAGACCCTGGCCTGCACGCCTGAGGCGAGGGTGGTTTCGCGGAACGTCATGAACGGGAAGGCTTCGGCTTCCAGCCCGCCGTCCTTTGCGAGTTCGGGGGCCACCTTTGCCAGGACCGCGCGGGATTTAGGCCCGACGACGGCAATGGTGCTCCACTGTTCGGTCACCGAGGTGCAGTGCACGTCCAGCTCCGGCCATTCGGTCTGCAGCCATTCCTCCAGCCAGTCCAGCACCTTCGCGGCGCCGCCGGTGGTGGTGGTCATGAAGTAACGGTCATCGTCCAGGCGCAGGGTCACGCCGTCGTCGAAGATCATGCCGTCCGCCATGCACATCACGCCGTAGCGGGCCGAACCCGGGGCGAGCTTTTTGAACGCGTTGGTGTAGATCCGGTTGAGGAACTCACCGGCATCCTTGCCGCGGATTTCGATCTTGCCGAGGGTGGTGGCGTCCATGAACCCGACGGAGTCGCGGACGGCACCGCATTCGCGCAGCACGGCTGCGTCCATGTCTTCCCCGATCTGCGGGTAGTACCAGGGGCGCTTCCACTGCCCCACGTCCTCGAACAGTGCGCCCTGGGCCACGTGCCACGGGTTGATCGACGTGACGCGGGCGGGGTCGAACAGCTCGCCGCGCTGGCGTCCGGCCAGTGCTGCGAATGCCACCGGAGTGAACGGTGCGCGGTACGTGGTGGTGCCAATGTCGCCGATGCCTCGGGACGCGTCGCCGACGCTCCGGAGCGCGGCGGCGATGACGCCGATCGCGTTGACGCCGGAGGTCTTGCCCTGGTCGTTGGCGGTGCTGATGGAGGTGTACCGCTTGATGTGCTCCACAGACCGCATGCCGGCACCGGTGGACCGCAGCACGTCAGCCACTGACTGGTCCCGCTGGAAGTCCACGAAGTGGTGGTGCCAGTCATCCGGGGTGCCGTCCTGGCCCGGTACCAGCCAGAGCTGGCGGGTCGGAGCTGAAGCTTTCGGTTCGCCGAGGACTGACGGTTTGGTTTCCGACGCGAATCCCGCGGCGATGGCCGCGGCGGCGCCGGCGGAAATGCCCTCGGCAAGGACGTCGGCAAGTTCGAAGCTGCCGCGGCCGGAGCCGATGGTCTGCTGGTTCGGAACTGCGGTGCTTGGCACGAAAGCGGCCAGTTCGTCGTCCCAGCGCAGCTTGCCCTGCCGCTGGGAGTGGAGGTGCACCAGCGGGCTCCAGCCGCCGGAGACTGCCAGAAGGTCGCAGGCGATCTCTTCGACGCCGGAGGTGAGCTCGCCGTCGTCGTTGATGCTGCGGACGGTGACTGCGAACAGCCGGCCGTCATCGCCGGCTGCCGTGTTGGCAACGGCACTGCCGATCAGAACCCGGGTGCCGGATTCGACAGCGGCTGCTGCCACCTGGGTGAGGGCAGGGCGGGCGTCGACCACGGCCGCCACCTTGACGCCGGCGGCCCGCAGGTCCGCGGCGAGGGCGTAGGCGCTGTCGTTGGTGGTGCTGATGACCACGCGCTGGCCAGCGGCGACGGCGTAACGGTTGAGGTAGCTGCGGACGGCGGAGGCCAGCATAATGCCGGGGCGGTCGTTGTTCTCGAAGACCAGCGGACGCTCGTGGGCGCCGGGGGCCAGAATCACCTGATTAGCACGCACGTGCCAAATCCGCTGCCGGGAGACGCCGGGCGCTGCCGGGCTGGACAGGTGGTCGGTGCGGTTCTGGACCGCAATAACGTAGTTGGCGTCGTAGGCGCCGAAGGCCGTGGTGCGGTTCAGGACCGTGCTTTCGGCCCCGGAAACCAGTTCGGCTTCCACGTCCGCCACCCACTCCAGGGCCGGATTGCCTTCGATGGTCTCGGCGAGGCCGGAGGCAGTGGACCCGGACAGCAGGGAGCCGCCCAGTTCGGGCTGGTCGTCCATCAGCATCACCCGGGCGCCGGCGCGGACCGCTTCACGGGCCGCGGCCAGGCCGGCAGGGCCACCGCCGATGATCAGGACGTCGGTGTGGACGTACTTCTTGTCGTACTCCGCACGGTCATCTTCCGGGTCCAGCTTGCCCAGGCCGTTCAGCATGCCTGCTGCCAGGCCGTCCACCAGGGTGACGGTGGTGGCGGGAAGCATGGACTCGGCCACGTGGCCCGGGAACCGGGCTTCAACGCGAACCAGTGCGTTGGATTCCTCAACGCCGGCGGACATGATGCCGCGTGCGCGGTCCTCGTACAGCGAGTTTCCGGCGGCGATCCGGCCGTTGGCGAGCAGCGCCGAGGCGAGTGTGTCGCCGGGGTGGCCGGTGAATTCCTCGCCGTCCACGGTGAATCGCCAGGAGATGGTGCGGTCGATGCGTCCGCCGGCTGCGAGGCGGGCGTTCTGGGAAGTCACTTGGTTGCTCCTTCCGGGGCGGTGATGCTGGCAGATGAGGTGCTGGCGGCGATGCTGGTCGTGGCGGTGCTCGGCGCAGCGGTACCGGTGGTGGTGCTGTCAGCCGCGAGGCTGGCCGTGCCGGACTCACGTGCCGGGGCGGCTGCGTCAGGCCGGGGCGCGCCCATGGGGTAGATCGCATGGATCTCGTAGGTGACCGTGTCGCGGAGCATGTTGAACCACTGGCGGCAGCCGGTGCTGTGGAGCCAGCGTTCGGCAAAAGCGCCTTTGGTGTTGTCCCGGTAGAACAGGAACTCGGCCCATTCGCGGTCGTTCAGTTCGTTCGGGTTTTCCGGATAGGCCACGTGGGCCTGCCCGCCGTAGTGGAACTCGGTCTCGTCGCGGGAGCCGCAGTTGGGGCATGAAATGAGGAGCATGTCCGGACTCTCTTCTAGTGGGCCACGGCGGCTGCGCCGTGTTCGTCGATCAGGGCGCCGGTTTCGAACCGCTCCAGCGCAAACGGCTTGTTCAGTTCGTGCGGCGTTCCCGTGGCGATGGTGTGGGCAAAGGTGAGGCCCGCGGCCGGCGTGCCCTTGAAGCCGCCGGTGCCCCAGCCACAGTTCACGAACATGTTGTCCACCGGAGTGGTGCCCACAATCGGGGAGGCGTCCAGCGTCGTATCAACGATGCCGCCCCAGGTCCTGAGTACGTGCGCACGGGCAAAGATCGGGAAGAGCTCGACGGCGGCCGCCATCTGGTGCTCGATCACGTGGAACGAGCCGCGCTGGCCGTAACCGTTGTAGGAGTCCACTCCGGCGCCCATGACCAGTTCGCCCTTGTGGGCCTGGGAGACGTAGACGTGCACGTGGTTGGACATGACCACTGTGGGGTGGACCGGTTCGTGCAGTTCGGAAACCAGCGCCTGCAGCGGGTGGGACTGGATGGGGAGCCGGAAGCCTGCCATTTCGGCCAGGACCGAGCTGTGCCCGGCGGCGCACAGGCCCACCTTTTCGGTGTTGATGGTGCCTCGGTTGGTCTTGACGCCGGTGACCCGGTTACCGTCCTTGATGAACCCGGTGACTTCGCAGTTCTGGATGATGTCCACGCCCAGTTCGTCGCACTTGCGGGCGAAGGCCCAGGCCACGTGGTCATGCTTGGCGATGCCGGCGCGCGGCTGGTAGGTGGCGCCCATGACGGGGTAGCGGATGTTGTCGTTGATGTTCAGGATGGGGCAGAGTTCCTTGACCTGCTGCGGGTCCAGCCACTCGGCGTCCACTCCGTTGAGTTTGTTCGCGCCCACGCGCCGCATGCTTTCACGGACATCACCCAGGGTGTGGGCGAGGTTCATCACGCCGCGCTGGCTGAAGAGGAAGTCGTATTCGAGCTGCTCCGGCAGGACTTCCCAGAGCTTGAGTGCGTGCTCGTAGATGGCCGCGCTCTCGTCCCAGAGGTAGTTGGACCGGATGATGGTGGTGTTCCGGGCCATGTTGCCGCCGGCCAGCCAGCCTTTTTCGAGGACGGCGATGTTTGTCATGCCGTGGTTTTTGGCCAGGAAGTAGGCGGTGGCCAGGCCGTGCCCGCCGCCACCAACAATCACGGCGTCGTACGAGGACTTGGGTTCCGGGTTCCGCCAAAGGAAATCCGGGTGTTCCGGGAGCTGATCGGCCATCATGCCACCTCGTTCACGTCAGAGGAGAGGTTGGGGTAGAGCGGGAACTTTCCGGCCAGGAGTTCAACCCGCTGCCGCAGTTCCGCCACGGTCTCGTCGCTGAACTCGCGCTTGAGTGCTCCGGCGATAATGTCCGCGACCTCGGTGAATTCCGTCTTCCCGAATCCACGCGTGGCCAGTGCCGGCGTGCCGATACGAAGACCGGAAGAGATCATCGGCGGACGCGGGTCGAACGGCACGGCGTTGCGGTTGACCGTGATGCCGATCCGGTGCAGGCGGTCTTCGCCCTGCTGGCCGTCCAGTTCAGAATTGCGGAGGTCCACCAGGACCAGGTGCACGTCGGTGCCACCGCTGACGACGGTCACGCCGGACTCTGAAACGTCGGCCGCCAGCATGCGTTCTGCGATGATGCGGGCGCCTTCCAGGGTGCGTTCCTGGCGGTCGCGGAACTCCGGCTCAGCGGCGAGCTTGAACGCCACAGCCTTCGCGGCAATAACGTGCTCCAGCGGGCCACCCTGCTGTCCGGGGAACACCGCGGAGTTGACCTTCTTGGCGATGCCGGCGTCGTTGGTCAGGATCACACCACCGCGCGGGCCGCCAAGGGTCTTGTGGGTCGTACTTGTGACGATGTGGGCGTGAGGCACGGGGCTGGGGTGAAGCCCTGCGGCCACGAGGCCGGCGAAATGGGCCATGTCCACCATCAGGTAGGCGCCTACCAGGTCCGCGATACGGCGGAACTCGGCGAAGTCCAGCTGCCGGGAGTAGGCGGACCAGCCGGCGACGATCAGCTTCGGCCTGTTCTCAACCGCCAGGCGCTCAACCTCGGCCATGTCAATGGTATGGGTGTCTTCGCCGACTCCGTACGGGACCACTTTGTAGAGCTTGCCGGAGAAGTTGATCTTCATGCCGTGGGTGAGGTGGCCACCGTGTGCGAGGTTCAGCCCCAGGATGGTGTCGCCGGGCTGGATCAGGGCGAACATCGCCGCGGCGTTGGCCTGGGCGCCGGAGTGTGGCTGCACATTGGCGAACTCGGAGCCGAACAATGACTTAAGACGGTCGATGGCCAGCTGCTCGACCACGTCAACGTGTTCGCAGCCGCCGTAGTAGCGCTTGCCCGGGTAGCCTTCGGCGTACTTGTTGGTCAGGACGGATCCCTGTGCCTCCATGACGGCAGTCGGCGCAAAGTTTTCGGAGGCGATCATCTCCAGCGTGCCCTGCTGGCGCAGGAGCTCCTGCTGAACGGCTGCGTGGATCGCAGGATCGGTCTCTGCGAGCGTACGGGTCAGAACGTCGACCATCTTTTCTCCTCTGCTATCTAATATCCTGTTGATATATTAGTTACGTGACTCAAGTATGCTATTCAGCCAAGTGGGTGTCAACAGATTTTTCAAGCCGTCCCAGAGACGCCGGAAGCGCGGCCGGAAGGGCCGCGCTTCTGGTGGAAAGTTTGCGAGGTGGGGCTTGGATCAGGTGAAGAGCGCCTTGCGGACGGCATCCTCGAAGCCACTGACGTGGCTCCTTGCCAGGTCAGCGGCCCGTGCCTCATCACCGTCAATCACTGCGCCGAGCAGGTCCAGGTGCTCATGCACGTGGCGGGAAAGGTCGGGAAGGCGATCCAGCACCATGCACCAGATGCGGGTGGCGAGATTGTCGTACCGGATCAGGACGTCCTCGAGGTGGGGGTTGGCCGCAGCCGCGTAGATGCCTCGATGGACGCGCGCATCAAGGCGCAGGGTTTCGACGACGGAGGCCGCATGGGTATCGAAGGATTCAACAGCCCGCATCACAGCCCGCAACTGCTCCCGCTGCCGCTCCGTGGCCACCCGGGCGGCACGGGACGCGGCGAGCGGTTCTAGCTGCGTCCGGATTTCTGAAATGAAAGCAAGGTCGGTCACCTCCACGCGGGTCGCAAAGGTGCCCCTGCGCGGATACGAAACCACCAGGCGGTCGAGCTCGAGCCGCTTCAAAGCTTCCCGCACCGGAGTCCGCCCCATGCCGAGGTCCCTGGCGAGGTGGTCGTCGTTGAGAAGATCCCCGGGCTTGATGTCAAGCATCAGCAGCCGGTCGCGGATACGCTCATACGCCACGTCCGCCAACGACTGCTTGACCGCATCTGCCACGATCGCCAACGCTTCAACTGCCATAACCTGGACCCCTTCCATTCAAGCCAAACAGGCTATTGACCTCGCCCACTGACCAGTATACGCTGATTCCCAACCCTAATATATCAGTTGATGTTTTGAGAATATATCTAGCGGGAAGATACCTAAAGGAGGAGACATGACCCTAGTGGCAACAGACTCATCAACCAGCACGCTGACTCAGAACGACCCCCGCGTGAAGGACAAGGCCCAGAAGTTCGTACTCACACTGTCGTGCGTCGAACGTGCCGGCATTGTCCAAGCAGTCACCACTTTTCTCTTCGAACGTGGTTTCAACATCGATGAGCACCAACAGTTCGACGACGGGCTCCGCGAGACGCTGCACCTGCGCACCGCATTCTCGGGTTCCCCCGAGTACACGCCGGAGCGGCTGGAGGCGGAGTTCAATTCCATCGCGGACCGCTTCGAGATGAAGTTCAGCTTCCACGACCAGACCAAACAGCGCGTTCTGGTCATGGTGTCCAAGTTCGGCCACTGCCTGAATGACCTGATCTTCCGCTGGCGCGGCGGCAGCCTCGGCGGCGACATCGTCCTCGTGGTGTCCAATCATGAAACGCACCGGGCCATGGCCGAAGCCGCCGGCCTGCCCTTCATCTACCTCCCCGTGACCCCCGAGACGAAGGCCGACGCCGAACAGCGACTGCTGGACCTCGTAGACGAACACAACATTGACCTCGTTGTGCTCGCCCGGTATATGCAGGTGCTCTCCGATGACCTCTGCCGCTCCCTTGAAGGCCGGGCCATCAACATCCACCACTCCTTCCTTCCTGGTTTCAAGGGAGCGCGCCCGTACCACCAGGCGTACGACCGTGGCGTCAAACTGGTAGGTGCCACCGCCCACTACGTGACGGCTGAACTTGATGAAGGGCCAATCATCGAACAGGAAGTCATCCGGGTGGACCACAGCTACGGTCCCACCACACTGTCAACAGTCGGGCAGGATGCGGAAGCGCTGGCACTGTCCCGCGCCGTGCGGTGGCACTGCGAGCACCGTGTGCTGCTGGACCAAACCAGCACTGTCGTGTTCCGGTAAGCACCACCACCACATCAGCAGAGACAACACCCGAAAATCAGCAGGAGAAACCACATGGCTTCGACGCCAAGCATTGTCATTATTGGAGCGGGAATCGTCGGCACGAACCTGGCCGACGAACTGGTCGCGCGGGGTTGGAACAACATCACGGTCCTGGACCAGGGACCCCTGAACATGCCTGGAGGCTCCACGTCCCACGCTCCGGGCCTCGTTTTCCAGACGAACCCTTCAAAGACCATGGCTGCCTTCGCCAAGTACACGGTTGAGAAGCTCCTGTCCCTGAGCGAAGACGGCGTCAGCTGCTTCAACCAGGTCGGCGGTCTGGAAGTTGCCACCACCGAGACCCGCCTCGCGGACCTGAAGCGGAAGCTCGGGTATGCCGCCGCGTGGGGCATCGACGGCAAGATCCTTTCCCGCGAGGAATGCAAGGAGCTCTACCCGCTCATCAATGAGGAAGACATCCTGGGTGGCCTCCACGTACCCAGCGACGGCCTGGCCCTCGCCGCCCGCGCAGTCCAGCTGCTCATCAAGCGCACGGAAGCCGCCGGGGTTAAGTACATCGGCAACACCGAGGTCACCGGAATCGAACAGTCCAACCGCCGGGTCACAGGAGTGGAGACCGCTGAAGGCGTCATCCCCGCGGACATCGTGGTTTCCTGCGCCGGTTTCTGGGGCGCGAAGATCGGCGAGATGATCGGGATGTCCGTTCCGCTCCTCCCGCTGGCCCACCAGTACGTCAAGACCACTCCCGTACCGGCACAGCAGGGCAAGAACGAACTGCCCAACGGCGCTTCGCTGCCCATCCTGCGCCACCAGGACCAGGACCTCTACTACCGCGAACACGGCGAGAGCTACGGCATTGGTTCCTACGCGCACCGCCCTATGCCTGTGGATCTTGACGAGCTGAGCAGCTACGAGCCCAGCAGCATCAGCGAACACAACATGCCTTCGCGCCTGGACTTCACCCTGGAGGACTTCCTTCCTGCGTGGGAAGCCACCAAGCAACTGCTGCCGGCCCTGCGCGAAAGCGAAATCGAGGATGGCTTCAACGGCATCTTCTCCTTCACCCCGGACGGCGGCTCCCTGGTGGGCGAATCGAAGGAAGTGGACGGCTTCTATGTGGCTGAGGCCGTGTGGGTGACCCACTCCGCCGGCATTGCCCGCGCCGTTGCTGAGCTGCTGACCACCGGCAAGTCCAGCATTGATCTTGGTGACTGCGATATCCACCGTTTCGAAGAGGTCCAGCTGACCCCCGAGTACGTCAGCGAGACGTCCCAACAGAACTTCGTGGAAATCTATGACGTGCTGCACCCGCTGCAGCCCAAGCTCTCTCCACGCAACCTCCGAGTCAGCCCGTTCCACGCCCGTCACAAGCAGTTGGGAGGCTACTTCCTGGAGGGCGCCGGATGGGAGCGCCCCTACTGGTTCGAAGCCAACGCCGAACTGCTCAAGGAGATGCCTGACGAATGGCAGCCGCCCGCACGTGACGCCTGGGCTGGGATGTTCAGCTCGCCCATCGCCGCCGCCGAAGCCTGGAAGACCCGCACCGCGGTGGCCATGTACGACATGACCCCGCTCAAGCGCCTTGAGGTATCCGGCCCCGGAGCCCTGAAGCTGCTGCAGGAGCTGACTACGGCCGACATGGCCAAGAAGCCGGGGGCCGTCACCTACACCCTCCTACTGGACCACGCCGGCGGGATCCGAAGCGATATCACCGTGGCACGCCTGAGCGAAGACACCTTCCAGCTCGGAGCAAATGGAAACATCGACACGGCCTACTTTGAGCGGGCCGCACGCCACCAGACGGAGAACGGAACCGCCAGCGACTGGGTCCAGGTGCGCGACACCACCGGCGGGACATGCTGCATCGGCTTGTGGGGACCCCTCGCCCGGGACCTGATCAGCACGGTCAGCAGCGACGACTTCTCCAACGACGGCCTGCGCTACTTCCGGGCGAAGAAGGTTGTCATCGGCGGCGTCACCGTCACCGCAATGCGGCTGTCCTACGTCGGCGAGCTGGGCTGGGAACTGTACACCAGCGCGGACAACGGCCAGCGCCTGTGGGACGCACTGTGGAAGGCAGGGCAGCCGTTCGGCGTGATCGCTGCCGGCCGCGCCGCGTTCAGCTCGCTGCGCCTGGAAAAGGGCTACCGCTCGTGGGGCACCGACATGACCACCGAGCACGACCCGCTGGAAGCGGGACTCGGTTTCGCAGTGAAGATGACCAAGGAAAACTTCGTCGGCAAGGCAGCACTGGAAGGCCGGACCGAGGAAAACTCCGCCCGCCGCCTTCGCTGCCTGACGGTCGACGACGGCCGCAGCATTGTGCTGGGCAAGGAACCTGTCTTCTACAAGGACCAGGCAGTTGGCTACGTCACGAGCGCCGCTTATGGCTACACCGTGGCCAAGCCAATTGCCTACGCGTACCTGCCCGCCGCCGTCTCCGTGGGTGACGCGGTTGAAATCGAGTACTTTGGCCGGCGCATCCAGGCCACGGTCACGGCCGATCCACTGTATGACCCCACGATGACCCGGCTCCGCGGCTGACAGCTGCCGGGCCATTCAAGGGCACGCGGCCCGGATTCATTTCCTCGCAACCAGAGTCCGGGCCGCTGCTTTTCCATGGCCCGTCCCATGCCCCAGGCCAGTCGAGTAGAGCTTCAGCCCAGGAAGACACATGATCAGTTCAGAAACAATAAACGACTACCTCGCCAGGCTTGCCTCGCGCGAACCCACCCCGGGCGGCGGCGCCGCAGCAGCACTCCACGCCGCTCAGGGGGCGGCACTTGTCGCCATGGTGGCCAGGTACACCACCGGCACGAAATACGAACAGCACACCGAACTAGTCACCAGGATCATCAGCAGCGCCGACGGACTGGTGGCCCAGGCCCTGCACCTCGCGGACGCCGACCAGCACGCGTTCCAAGGCGTCATTGATGCCTACAAGCTCCCCGCCGGCACTGACGACCTCAAGGCCGAACGGACAGCATCCATCCAGGACGCGCTGGTCCAGGCCGCAAAAACGCCGGCACAACTGATTCTCGTTGCCGGCGCCATCGTGGATCTTGCCACGGAACTGTTCGAGGTGGCCAATGCCAACGTGATCAGTGACGTCGCCGCCGCCGTCGACGCAGCCCGGGCAGCCGCCACCACTGCACGGGTGAACATCGACATCAATGTGGTGGCCATCAAGGACACCGAAGCCCGTTCCCGGCTGGCTGAGCAGACGGACGGCCTTGAGGACAAGGTCATCCTGGCAGCCGACTCGCTCGTGAAGCGCGTGCGCGAAAGGATTCTCGGTTGAGCACCACACTCCTCTCCGGACGAAACCTGGCAAAGCTCATTCAGCAGAAGGCCCACGACGAAGCCCGGAACCTCGAAACTGACGGCCTGCGCCCCACCCTTGCAGTGGTTGTGGCCACCGACGACGGCTCCACGCACTGGTATGTGCGGTCCATCCAACGGGCTGCAGAAAGCGCGGGCATCAATTGCCGGATCGTGGACCTGGGCCGCGACGCGACAGGACAGGTGCTGGCCTCTGTCCTGAAGGACCTCAGCTCCGAGTCATCGGTGAACGGCATCATCTTGCAGACGCCATTGCCTCCCGGCGTTGACGCCGAGGCGCTGGTTGGGCACATCGCCCCTGAGAAGGACATCGACGGCGCGAACCCTCTGAGCCTTGGCCGGCTGGCCGTGGGCCAGCCCTCGTTCGCCCCCGCCACCGCACGGGCCGTCACCGAGATCCTTAACCACTTCGACATCCCTGTGGCGGGCCGGAACGTCGTCGTGATTGGACGCTCGGCCGTCGTCGGAAAACCGCTGTCCCTGCTACTGCTGGAACGCGACGCCACCGTCACCGTCTGCCATTCCAGGTCAGGGGCGCTGGAGAAATACACCAAGACGGCCGACGTCGTGGTGGTCGCCGCCGGGCGCACCGGCCTGCTGAACGGCGGCCACATTTCCTCCGGGGCTGTTGTGATCGACGTCGGCACCAACGTCCTTTCCGACGGGTCCCTCGCGGGGGATGCGGACGAAGCCAGCGTCCGGGGCATCGCCGGGGCGCTGACACCCGTTCCGGGTGGCGTTGGCTCAGTCACCACGTCCCTGCTGCTCCTGCACACCACCGAGGCCGCGCGGGAACAGTCGCGTGCCTTGGTCCGGGGAACAGCCGGGTGACCCACGGCAGGCACACCTGCTTCGCTTAGGCACGGTTGTTGCCTCCGCGCCCGTGCAGATCCATGCGATCTGCACGGGCGCGGAGGCCGTGTCCTGCCAAGGAGCTACAGAACGGCCCTGATGAGGTTCTCAAAGTCCGTCACATGCTTGGTGGTCAGCCGCGCAGCCGCCTCGGAATCCCCTTCGGCGATGCACTCGAGCAGCTCAATATGCTGGGCAATATGCTCGGATACCGGAGGAAGTTTCTCCAGCACTAGGCTCCAGATCCGCGTCGCCAGGTTGTCGTACCGGATCAGGACATCCTCAAGATGGCGGCTCCCTGTGGCCCGGTAGATCATCCGGTGGACCCGCATGTCCAGGCGCATCAGGTCCCGCTGGGAGTGCGTTCTTGGCAGGAGCTGGCCGACTTCCGTGGCAAATTCCTTGATCTCCTGCCGGAGCTGCGGCGACGCCATCCGGGCTGCCCGTGCAGCGGCCGCAGGCTCCAAAAGCTGCCGGATTTCGGAGATTTCAGCCAAATCCGTGATGTCCACCCCTGCGGCGAATGTTCCCCGGCGGGGATATGCCACCACCAGATGGTCGCTCTCAAGGCGCTTCATGGCCTCCCGGATGGGTGTCCTCCCCACTCCGAGCCGCCTGGAAATCACTTCGTCATTCAATGGTTCGCCGGGCTTGATGTCCAAAACGATCAGTTCATCGCAGAGCACCCTGTAGGCGAAGTCGGCGAAGGACTCTTCCTCCTGCCTCGTTGGCAGAAAGGACCCCCCAGCATCCGACGGTAGTTCTCCACCGCTTGCCATTTCCAAGTCTCCTCCCGATGCACGGCTGAGCCTTGACGCGAAGGCCTCGTGTACATAGTATTCCTAGAACTGATATATCAATATTCCATCAGAAAAATGTCAACCTTAATGGAGAGCAATGAGCACAGAGGCTGTTGCAAGGATACGACTGGAAGTGGTTCCGTCTGCCGATCTGCTCACGCGTCTCCCAGCAGCCTTTGACACCACGGGGTCCGTCAGCGTGACGTGCCTCCCGCACCACGGGCCTGCCCGGACTGTGGCGGCGTCTGTGTATCTGGCGAGCCTGGGTTATCACACCGTTCCCCATCTCGCAGCCCGCAGCATCACGGGCGAGGCAGAACTGCATTCGCTGCTGCTGCAACTGCAGAACGCTGGGGTCTCGGAACTGTTTATTGTTGCCGGTGACCGGCACAAGCCCGCAGGTCCCTACGCCTGGAGCGGAGAACTCCTTGAGGCGGTCAACGCCTATTCACCCGACTTCTCCATAGGCATCGCCGGTTACCCGGAGGGCCACCCGGAGCTCAGCGAGGAACAGCTCACCAGCAGCCTCCTCATGAAAGCGCCTTTGGCGTCCTCCATCGTCACGCAGATGTGCTTTTCCGCCGAGGCAATCAGCGGGTACCTTCGGACAATCCGGAAGGGCGGCATAGAGCTGCCCGTGTGGGTCGGAGTCCCCGGCCCGGTATCCATCAGGAAGCTGGTCTCCCTGGGAGCGCGCCTCGGGGTGGGGCGCTCCCTCAAGCTCGCCCGCGGGACGGGTATGGCGGGGGCTCTCTGGCGTCGGGACGACTTCCTGAGCTACGACAGCGGACGCCTGATCCGCGAGGTCCGCCAGGAGGTGGCGGGCGATCCCCTTTTTGCCGGGTTCCATGTCTACACCTTCAACGATCTCGGCCGCATGCCTGGCCTCCTGGATGATCTGCGGACACTGCCGCCGACCGCCACGCTGGCCCCAGGCAGCACCTCCATTCCATTGTTTCCTGCCAAGATCTGAAGGGAAGATCACATGGCTTCCAAAGCCCCCAAGCAGAATATCGACGAGTCAAAACTGACCGTGACGAAGCCCAAAACGACGGCCGTCGGCCTTCCGGCTGTAGCGAACGCGTTGAAAATTTCCCTTGAGCAGATGGGCCCGCTGCGCAGCATCCAGACGCTCATGGCTGTCAACCAGGTTGACGGCTTTGACTGCATGGGCTGCGCCTGGCCTGAACACGAAAAGCGCAATGCTGCGGAATTCTGCGAGAACGGCGCCAAGGCGGTGGCCGAAGAAGGCACGCGCCGCCGCGTCACGCCCGAATTCTTCGCACAACACTCCATTGCGGACCTGAAGACGCGTGATGACTTCTGGCTGGGTCAACAGGGCCGGCTGACCCATCCGATGCTCCTCGATGAAGGCGCAACCCACTACAAGCCCATCGCGTGGGACGACGCTTATGAGCTGATCGCCCAGGAGATCAGGGACATGGAGCACGCCGACCAGTCGGTCTTCTACACCTCCGGCCGGACATCGAACGAGGCAGCCTTCGCCTACCAGCTCCTCGTTCGCGGCATCGGGACCAACAATTTGCCCGACTGCTCCAACATGTGCCACGAATCGTCCGGCTCCGCCCTGGTCGAAACCATCGGCATCGGCAAAGGCTCCGTCAGCCTCACGGACCTGGAAACGGCATCGCTGATTTTCGTGGCGGGGCAGAATCCCGGCACCAACCACCCGCGTATGCTCAGCGCGCTGGAGAAGGCGAAGAAGAACGGCGCCGTCATCATCTCCGTGAATCCGCTTCCCGAGGCCGGGCTCCTGCGGTTCGAGAATCCGCAGAACATTTCCGGCATGGTGGTGGGCACACAACTGACCGACGACTTCCTCCAAATCCGTGCCGGCGGCGATCAGGCCCTCTTCCAAGGGCTTGGCAAATACCTTCTCGAAGCCGAAGCCCAGGGGCGCAAGACCCCCGGCCTCCCCACTGTGCTGGACCATGAGTTCATCAAGGACCACACCGTTGGTATCGACGAATACCTGCGGTACCTCGAAAAGGCGGAATGGAACGACATCGTCGAAGCCACGGGACTGACACTGGAACAGATCAAGTCCATCGGGGAGCGCCTCCTGGCCTCGAGCGCCACGATCGTCTGCTGGGCCATGGGCCTGACCCAGCACAAGCACTCGGTACCCACGCTCCGCGACGTGGTCAACGTCCTGCTTCTGCAAGGCAACATCGGCAAGCCCGGAGCCGGCGTCTGCCCCGTCCGCGGCCACTCCAACGTCCAGGGCGACCGGACCATGGGCATCTTCGAGAAGATGCCGGAGAACTTCCACGACCGGCTTGACCACGAGTTCCAGTTCCACTCCCCCCGGGCGCATGGCTTCGACACCGTGGCCGCCATCCGCGCCATGCGGGACGGCAAGGTCCGCGTATTCATCGGCATGGGCGGCAACTTCGTGCGGGCAGCCCCCGATTCCGAGGTCACGGAACAGGCGCTGGCCAACACCCGCCTGACGGTACAGATCTCCACGAAACTGAACCATTCCCACGTATCGACGGGTCGTCGTGCGCTGATTCTTCCGACGCTCGGACGTACCGAGCGGGACACCCAGCGCACCGGCGACCAGAGGGTAACAGTCGAGGATTCCATGAGCGCGGTCCACGCCTCCCGCGGGCGCCTCAAGCCCGCCAGTGAGCACCTGCACTCCGAAGTGGCTATTGTCTGCAACGTTGCCCACAAAATCTTCACCGGCAGCGACAACCTCCCGCTGCCCAATACCCCCAAAGCCGATTGGCTCGCCATGAGGGACGACTACTCCATCATCCGGAAACACATCGAGGCGGTCCTCAGCGGCTTCGAGAACTTCGAGGAACGGATCAAGAATCCTGGTGGGTTCGTCCTTCCCCACCCTCCCCGGGATGCCAGAAAGTTCGATACGGCTTCGGGCAAGGCCCACTTCACAGGCAACGAACTCCAATTCATCAGTGTCCCCGCGGGACGGCTCGTCCTTCAGACCCTGCGCTCCCATGACCAGTACAACACCACCATCTACGGCAAGGACGACCGCTACCGCGGCATCCACGGCGGGCGCCGCGTCGTCATGATCAACGCCGACGACATTACTGAGCTGGGGTTCACGGACGGGGACATGGTTCATCTCGTCTCCGAATTCCAGGGGACCGAACGACGCGCCGATAACTTCCGCATCGTGTCATACTCGACGCCCAAGGGGTGCGCGGCGGCCTACTACCCGGAAACCAACGTCCTCGTGCCGCTTGATTCGGTAGCCGACACCAGCGGCACGCCGACCTCCAAGTCCGTTATCGTGCGGCTTGAGCGGGCCGAAGCGTGAGCTCCGTCCTGACGACCGAAGCGACCGTCACCCAGGGTGTGGACGGGCCAAGGGTGGAACGGGCTGTCCGCGAGTACCTCCTGGCCATCGGGGAGGACCCGGACAGGCCAGGGCTCGTGGATACCCCGGCGCGGGTAGCCCGGGCGGCCGCGGAGATTTTCGGCGGGCTCCATGAGGATCCCCTTGCCGTCCTGGACAGGACCTTCGACCTCGGCCACGGTGAAATGGTCATCGTTAAGGACATCCCGTTCTATTCCACCTGCGAACATCACCTGGTGCCGTTCCATGGCGTGGCGCACGTAGGTTACATCCCGTCCGCTGAGGGACTCGTGACCGGCCTCAGCAAGCTTGCCAGGCTGGTGGACGTCTTTGCGCGAAGGCCACAGGTCCAGGAGAGGCTCACCACCCAGGTGGTGGACGCGCTGGTCACATCACTGCGGCCGCTGGGCGCCATTGTAGTGATCGAGTGCGAGCACCTGTGCATGTCGATGCGGGGCGTGCGCAAGCCCGGGGCCAAGACCATCACATCGGCAGTCCGCGGTGAACTGCGCCTGCCGGCCGCCCGCGCCGAGGCGTTGAGTCTCATCCACGGTCGATAGGAAATCTCGCCCGGCATCCCACTGACAGCCTTCGTCCTTGCGAAGAATGAGCTGTCCCGTTCCTGTAAATGGTGCTTCGGTGGGCCTGAAACCTGGGGAGGTATCCTCATCGAAGCACCGCTTTCGGGCAACGGGGCAGCACCGGCAATGGCCGGAGAGCAATGCAATCCGACGTGGCCAGCCTGGCACCAACCCGGCCAGGGCCCGCACGTTTCATTGCACAACTACCTACAGGAAAGGGGGCACCCTTGCTGGCCCAAGATACCGCCACCAGCGGCAGCACTTCGGAGTTGCGCTCTGCAAAGCCATCTTCAGGACACCCCTCCCCCACCTGGCTCGAAGCCCGGCAACTGGCTTTCGACTGCGCCGTCCCGCTCGCGCCCGTGGAGGTTCCCCTCGCGTTGGCAGCAGGCCACAGGCTTACCCGCGACGTGGCCGCCCTGCAGGAGCTCCCCCATTACCACTCTTCTGCCATGGACGGCTGGGCCATCAACGGCGGAGGTCCATGGATCCTTGCCGGCCACGAACCCTTTTTGCGCCCCGGGAGTGCCAGCGTCATAGCCACCGGCGGACTGGTACGTGTTGGCGCCCAGTCGATACTCCGCAAGGAAAGTGGCCAGATCCACCAAGATGCCGACGGCAGCCTTCTCCTGCGGCTCACCGACAACGCAAAGGAAGGCGAGCCGGGCCTGGGCCAACACATTCGTCCTGCGGGCGAGGAAGCTGCTGCCGGTGAGGTGCTGATCCCCGCCGGCACAACACTGAACCCGGGACACATTGCCCTCGCCGCCGTGGCCGGCCACGACAACCTGCAGGTGCAGGCCAAGCCCATGGTCGGCATCGTATTGACCGGTTCCGAAGTGGTCACGTCAGGCGTTCCGGAACCAGGACATGTCCGGGACACTTTTGGTCCGCAGCTGGGGACGGTCATTTCCCTTCTGGGGGGCACGCCTGCCGGCTCCCTGCGGATCGGGGATTCCTACCCCGAGTGGCTCGCGGCGATTGGCGGTTCTGAGGCGTTCCCCGGGCGGATGCCGGACCTGACCATAACCACCGGCGGAACCGGCTGTTCCGGGACAGACTATTTTCGCGCCGTCATCGCTGCCCTTGGCGGACAGCTGTTGCTGGATGGCATCGCCATGCGGCCGGGCCACCCGGCAGTCCTGGCGGGGCTCCCGGACGGCCGCTTCGTCGTCGGGCTGCCCGGTAACCCCCTGGCAGCAATGATGGCTCTCATCACTATGGGTGCACCGCTGCTGGAGGCACTCGGAGGCAGGCCCCTGAGTGCCGTTGGACAGGTGACCTCCGCGGCTGACCTTGATCCGTGCCCCGGCCGTACGCGTCTGATTCCCTGCACGTTCATCGAGGGGCTTGCCTTCCCCACCTCGCATACAGGACCCGGCATGATGCGTGGACTGGCTTGGGCCGACGGCGTCATGGCCGTTCCCCCTGCCGGAGTCCAATCCGGCGAGCCAGTTCCTGTGCTCCCACTCCCCTGGACGCAGACCAACGAAACAATCCGTTCCACCACCAACCGAGCACGGAGCACAGCATGGCCCGCATGACACAGCGCCGCAAAATCCACCGCTTCCAGCTGGACGGTTCCGGCGCCGAATACCCGGTGCGGTTCAAGGAAGACGTACTCGCCGCCGAGGAGCCCCTGGAAATCCGCATCGGCGGCCGCTCCTTCGCTGTCACCATGAGGACCCCAGGGGACGAATTTGACCTGGTGGCCGGGTTCCTGGTCTCGGAAGGCATCATCAGTTCCCCCTCCGAGCTGGTATCGCTGCGCTTTTGCGCCGGCGATGCCGGGGGAGAACAGACATATAACGTAGTCGAGGCCCAGCTAAGGCCGGATGTCCCCATGCCTGACACCATGCGGCATGTCTACACCTCAAGCTCCTGCGGCATCTGCGGGACAGACTCGATCGACTCCGTCCGCAAGACCCTTCCCTTCGATCCTGCCCAGCACACGCTGCAGATTCCCGTGGATGTCCTCGCCGAACTGCCGGAGCGGCTTCGCGAGGCCCAGGCGGTCTTCGACAAGACGGGCGGCGTCCATGCGGCCGGCCTATTCAAGGTGGATGGCGCCAGCCCTGAGTTGCTTTGTCTCCGTGAGGATGTCGGACGCCATAACGCTGTGGACAAAGTGGTGGGATGGGCGCTGCGCCAAAACGTGCTGCCTCTGAGTGGCACGGTCCTCCAGGTGTCCGGGCGCGCGTCCTTCGAACTTGTCCAGAAGGCCGCCATGGCCGGCATTCCCGTCCTGTCTGCTGTGAGCGCGCCCTCAAGCCTGGCCGCCGACCTCGCCGTCGAGACCGGACTGACGCTGGTTGGATTCAGCCGGGGTCACAGCCTGAACGTCTACGCCGGTCGCGAAAGGCTGGGCCCAGCTTCAGCGGAGTGGCCCGGAACCACGACGGCGACATCCAATTCAATCTCGCCACAAGACACGACTGCGCCGGCACATGCCCGGACCCCGACTCCCGCCAAGGCGGCACCCACAACCAACCACCAAAAACATCCCACCCCCACGGCGCTAAAACAGCGCGGGCACATGCAACAATCCCTGACCGCGTAACCGCAATAGCCAAACACCAACGCCACGCTCTCCATCTACGGAGGGCGGGGCGATGGGTCGTTGACATAGGCCCCCAGTGCTACTGGGCTCTTCGGGCAGTACGGCTAGTGAGCCATGCGACCAATTCTTCATGGGCGATGAGTGGTTTCCGCAGGCCCCTCAAATCGCGGCCAGGCGATTTCAGAGATCGTCTTCGGGTCGGGCGGCGAGGATCCGATTAGCGCTGACCTGCAGGATTCCGAGTGACTCCTGGATAAGAGGCGATGCGATGCTGCCCATCCGCACCGCAGCGACAATGCGGCGCGAGGGCTTCCCTCTGCCAGTGATGCGCAGCCGAACCACGTTTTCGGCACTGCGCAGGGGTGCCAGTCGCGGCAGCAGGCCCACGCCCAGCCCCGCACCCACGAAGGCGATCTGGGTTTCCCATTCAACGGCCTCATGGGCAATGCGCGGTGTCACCCCGACCGCCGTGAACGCCGCCGTGAAGAGGGAGTGGTAGGTGGAACCGGCGGCTTCGGTGATCCATGGCTCCGACGCGAGCTCTTCAAGCGTCACCGTTTCCCGCGATGCCAGCGGATGGTCAGCGGGAATGATCACGTCCAGGGGATCGTCGAGCAGAACGGTCTGTTCAAAGCGAGGATCGTCCTCAACGTAGGTGTCGGACTGCATCGCAACAATGACCGCAAGGTCGATTCGCTCGGCAACCAACAAATCGAAGCAGCGGGCCGGGTTGGCCTCGAGTACCTGCACCTCAAGCAGTGGGCGTGTCGAACGCAGGGTAGCGGCCAGTGGCGCAAGCAACTGCGCGGCCGCCGTGGAGAAACCGCCCAGGCCAAAACGGGACTGTACCTGGTCGCCGGCCTCCATGGCTGCTGCGCGCAGGCGCTCCCATTCGGCGATGAGGGTGTCCGAGCCGGCCACTAGAAAGCGGCCCGTGGCAGTGAGGCGCACTCCGCGGCCGTCCTTCGTCAGCAGCTGCATTCCAAGCACACGCTGGAGCTCGCGCAATTGTGCGGAGACGGCGGAGGGAGAATACCCTGTGAGCTCCGCGGTGGCGCCAATGGTGCCGCACCGGGCGAACACCCGAAGTGTGATGAGCCTCGCATCGATCATGCACCTATTGTGCACAGATATCATCCAAATCTTGCGCTTTTGTTGCGGATCAATGATCCCTAATCTCATGAATACAAGGTTTCGACAACGCCGCTCGCGCCCCACGCAGCCGTGGTCCCCACGAATCACACACTTACCCACGCCTCCCGGGAGGAAACATATGTCTGTTCCAGTCTTGCCCCTCAACTCACGCGGAAAGCTCGCTTCATCCTTGCCTGCAGAGCAGCTGGCGGAAATCAGCGATTTGTTCGAGTTCCGGCGCAAGGGATATTCCCTCGATGCCCCCTTCTACACCGATGCCACGATTTTCAAGATCGATATGGAGTCCATCTTCGGCCAGCACTGGATCTTTGCCGCCAGCATCGCCGAACTGCCGGAGCCGGGCGATTACGTCACCGTCGACTACGGGCCCTACTCCCTGATCGTGCTGCGCAACGACGACGGCGGCGTGAACGTCCTGCATAACGTGTGCCGCCACCGCGGCGCCCGCGTCCTGACTGAGCCCGCAGGGTCAACCGGAAACCTGGTCTGTGGCTACCACTCCTGGACATACTCCCCGGAGGGGAATCTGATCCACGCCTCCGCTCCGGGGGAGACGAAGTTCGACAAGGGCTGCTTCGGCCTCAAGCGCGCCCACAGCCGCGTGGTCGCCGGACTCATCTTCGTCTGCATTGCGGACGAGCCGCCGGCGGATTTTGACGAAACCGCCAAGATCTTCGAGCCCTACCTCGCGCCCCACGATCTGTCGAAGACGAAAGTCGCCTACCAGCAGAACATCGTAGAGGAAGGCAACTGGAAGCTCGTCATGGAGAACAACCGTGAGTGCTACCACTGCGACGGCCACCCAGAGCTCGCCTGTTCCCTCTTTCCCACCTGGGGCCTGACGGAGGGGCTGATCCCTGCCCATCTTGAGGAAGTGTGGGACCGCAACAAGGAAGCACAGTCATCGCTCGAGGAACGTTGCCGCCGCTATGGTCTCCCCTATGAGGTAGTGGAGGAACTTGACACGCGCATCGCGGGAATCCGCATCTCACGGGAATCACTCGATGGTGACGGCGAATCGTTCTCGCCCGATGGTCGCAGGCTCTCCAAGAAGCTGCTCGGCGACTTGCGGGACTTCCGCCTTGGCCGCTGCTCGATGCACCTGCAGCCCAACAGCTGGTTCCACTTCCTGGGGGACCACGTCATCACGTTCGGCGTCTTCCCCATCAACGAACACCAGTCACTTGTACGCACCACCTGGCTGGTAGCTGACGACGCCGAGGAAGGCGTCGACTACGATCTGGACAAACTCACCTACACCTGGAAGCAGACCAATCTGCAGGACAAGGCGTTCGTGGAGCTGTGCCAGAAGGGCGCCGGCAGTCCTGCCTACGAGCCCGGCCCGTACATGAAGAGCGAATACCAGGTGGAGGCGTTCATCAACTGGTATGTCCAGCGTGTGCAGGAGCACTTGGCATGATTGAACTCCTCACTGAGACGGCAACCCAGGAACCACAGCGTATTCGCGGTCTTGAGATGCCGTGGAACAGGGTCATGGGCAGCACAGAGGGACCCGCCAGTGCAGCCCGTGCTTTGGGTCCCTGGCATCCGCAGGAGTTCATGGCCGAATGTGTCGAGATCGTTCCCGAGGTGGGCGGCATGATGACCTTCGTGTTCCGTCGCTCTGACGGTGCGCCCCTGGCTTTCCGCGCGGGCCAGTACGTGAACGTTGCCTTCCCCGTGAACGGCGAGGACCAGGATCCCGCGGACCGCAGCTACTCGCTGTCCAGTTCGCCCACCAAACCGTGGACCTTCGACATCACAGTTAAGCGCGATCCCACGGGACTGGTCTCACCGTGGGTGCACGAGAACATCAAGCCCGGCACCGTCCTCGAGATGCTGGGACCGGTCGGGGCATTCCATCTGCCAGATGCCGACCGCCGGGCACGGTACCTCCTGCTTGCCGCCGGCGCCGGCATCACCCCCATCATGTCGATGGTGCGGACCATCCACTCCCTTCCTGGACAGGCCGATGTTGTGGTGCTGTACCACGGGGCGGAGGCCGGAGGCTTTGCCTTCCACAAGGAGCTGGCCTACATCGCCTCCGTGGACTCTCGGGTCAAGGTCTTCTACTCCCTGGGCGACCGTAGCAAACCCGAGGGGTGGGAAGGGCTCAGCGGAAGGCTGACGGCGGCCATGCTCGACGAGGTGGCCCCCGACGCCAACGGCCGCCAGGTCTATGCCTGCGGCCCCGAGGGTTACCTGAATACCGCCACCGAGCTCCTGGGGAACGTGGGCGTCGACGGCACCTCCATCCACATGGAGTTCTTCTCGGGGGATCGCCAGACGCTCCTGGAATACCAGGCCGAGCTAGCGCTTGCAGCGGACATTGCGGAGGAAATCGCCGAGGAAATCGCCGATTCCGCCGAGGACTACTATGAAAGCCAGCCCACCGCTTTCGGGCTCTATGAGCCCGGTTACGACGCCGAGGGAACGCTGAAAGCCACGGGGCTGCCGCTGGAAACCTTCGACTCGGAGACGCCCGACCCCGAAGCTGCCGGCGTCGGTCAGGACGTGGGGCCGGAGGCCGGGTCCCCCGATGCCTCGAGCTTCGACACGGTCGGAACAGGAAGCCTCACCCTGTCTTTCATGCGCACCGGCATCAACGTGCGCATCGACCCCGCCGAACACATCCTCGGGGCGGCCCAGCGTGCGGGCGTCAGGATCGGCGCGAACTGCAAGGAGGGCATGTGCGGCTCCTGCAAGGTCGTCAAGCTTTCCGGGGAGGTCGAGATGAACCACCAGGGCGGGATCCGGGCCCGCGAAATCGATGCAGGCAAGTTCCTGCCCTGCTGCTCCACCGCCCGGACCGATTTGGTGATCGATGCCTAGCCGCCTCCAGCTAGCTTCACCAAAACTGACAACAACTACTTCACAGACAGTCTGATGCGACCGACAACACTGTGAGGTTCGATCGCCAACCCATAGGAGCCATTCAATGTCAGGTAACAAAGCCGTTGCATACAAGGCGCCGGGGATCGTGGAAATCATCGATACCCCGTTTCCCACCTTTGAACTGCAGGCCGGTCCCGGCGTCAATCCCGTCAATGTCGGCCGGAAAGTCCCGCACGGGGTCATCCTGCGCACCGTGAGCACCAACATCTGCGGCTCGGACCAGCACATGGTTCGTGGCCGGACCACCGCCCCGGCCGGTCTCGTCCTGGGGCACGAAATCACCGGGGAAGTCATCGAGACCGGGCCCGACGTCGAGTTCATCAAGGTCGGGGACATCGTCTCGGTCCCCTTCAACATCTCCTGTGGGCGCTGCCGGAACTGCAAGGAGGGCAAGACCGGAATCTGCCTGAACGTGAACCCGGACCGTCCCGGCTCCGCCTACGGCTATGTTGACATGGGCGGATGGGTCGGCGGGCAGGCGGAGTTCGTCCTGGTCCCCTACGCGGACTGGAACCTGTTGCGGTTCCCTGATCGGGACCAGGCCCTGGAGAAGATCATGGACCTGACCATGCTCTCGGACATCCTTCCGACCGGTTTCCACGGGGCCGTCACGGCAGGTGTCGGCGTCGGGTCCACCGTCTACGTTGCCGGGGCCGGTCCCGTGGGTCTCGCCGCGGCCACCAGCGCGCAACTGCTGGGCGCCGCGGTGGTCATCGTGGGGGACCTCAATGAGGATCGCCTGGCCCAGGCACGATCCTTTGGCTGCGAAACCGTCAATGTGGCCAACGGCGACCCGGCTGACCAGATCGAACAGATTCTGGGGGTCCGGGAGGTCGATGCAGGAATCGACGCAGTCGGTTTCGAAGCCCGCGGACACGGACACGGTGCCCAGGAGGCGCCGGCCACCGTGCTCAATTCGCTGATGGATCTCACCGCCGCCGGCGGGTCCGTGGGCATTCCCGGCCTTTATGTCACCGGGGACCCGGGCGCCGCGGACGAGGCGGCCCAGAAGGGCAGCCTGTCCCTGTCCCTGGGCACCGGCTGGGCCAAGTCCCTCTCCTTCGCCACCGGCCAGTGCCCGGTGATGAAGTACAACCGGCAGCTGATGATGGCGATCCTGCATGACAGGATCCAGATCGCCAAGGCGGTCAACGCCACGGCCATTTCGCTCCAGGATGCCCCTCGGGGGTACGCGGAATTCGATGCCGGAGCCGCCACGAAGTATGTCCTGGACCCGAACGGCTACCTCAGCAACTAGTCCGAGGAAATGTGTTGATCCGCGCCTAACGATGGGAGGCTTCCGGCCTTACGTAAGCAAAGTTGATCCCTGGCCCCAACTAGGTGCCCCATACACAAGGCCCCGACTGGGCGGGGCCCCCAGCCTCCCGGCCTGATTCCTGACGGCCGTGTTATGCCGCAGGCCCATGCCTCATCGATCAAAGGACCGTTCATGGCTCTAAATAGTGATCTAAAATCCCATACCCCCGAGGAGTTGCCTGCCGAGAACGCTTTGGCCGCAACTCCCCGCAACGAAGAACCTGGAGGTGGAAAGAGGAGTAAAGCAGCCCTTGGTGTCTCCGAGGAGATAGACACGGGCCTTGTTGTCCTCGTTCCGGAGGACGGAGCCGCAGAGGACCTGCCGGATTCAGAAGAATACGAGCAGATCCTCGAAGAGCTGCGTCATGCCAAAACCGAACAGGCCGTCTCCCGGCGCCGGAACCACTCGCTCACGCTCGACAAAGTCACCTTCGGGATCACTGGCGCCATCGCCGTCGCCTTTGTGATCTGGGGATTTGCCGGCCGGGACAGCCTCGCCTCGTCCTCCACGGTTGCCCTGAACTGGGTCATGGAATACACCGGCTGGCTCTTCATGGTCCTGGCGTCCCTGTTCGTAGTGTTCGTCCTGTGGCTGGCCCTAGGCAAGTTCGGCAACATCCCACTGGGCAAGGACGGCGAGAAACCCGAATTCCGTACCGTCTCCTGGGTTGCGATGATGTTCGCCGCCGGCATGGGCATCGGACTGATGTTCTACGGTGTAGCCGAACCGCTCTACCACTACATCTCTCCCCCGCCCGGAACCGTGGACGGCCGCACCCCCGCAGCGATCCAAACGGCCATGGCCACCTCGATCTTCCACTGGACCCTGCACCCCTGGGCAATGTACGCAGTGGTCGGCATTGCCATGGCATACGGCACCTACCGCCTCGGCCGCCGGCAACTGGTCTCCGCAGCCTTCACCTCACTCTTCGGTATCAGAATGGTTGAAGGCCCGCTCGGGAAATTCATCAACATCCTGGCCATTTTCGCCACCCTCTTTGGCACAGCCGCTTCCCTGGGCCTGGGCGCCCTGCAGATCGGCAGCGGTATGACCTCCAACGGCTGGTTCGGCGAAGTCGGCACTCCCGTGCTGGTTGTGATCGTCGCCGTCCTGACCTTCTGCTTCGTCGCCTCGGCCGTCTCCGGCATCAGCCGCGGCATCCAGTGGCTCTCCAACATCAACATGGTCCTGGCCGTCATCCTCGCACTCATCGTTTTCATCGCCGGCCCCACCCTGTTCATCCTCAACCTGATCCCGTCCGCCGTCGGCGACTACGCCCGCGACCTGGCCGAAATGTCATCCCGGACCGAAGCAGTCGGCGATGAAGCCCTTCGGAGCTGGATGACCAGCTGGACCATCTTCTACTGGGCCTGGTGGATCTCCTGGACGCCCTTCGTAGGGATGTTTATTGCCCGCATCAGCCGCGGCCGCACCATCCGCCAGTTCGTCACCGGCGTGCTGCTGGTCCCCAGCGTCGTCAGCGTCATCTGGTTCGGAATCTTCGGCGGAGCCGCTTTCCACGTCCAGCAGGAAGCCGATAAGGCAGGCACACCCGGGCTCGTAACAACAACCGACGGAGTCTCGTCCGTCAACTTCGACGGCGCACTCTTCGACCTCGTCAAAAACCTTGGCATGCCCGGCTGGCTCACTGCCGCCGTCATCGTGCTCGCCATGGTACTGGTCGCGATCTTCTTCGTCACCGGCGCCGACGCCGCTTCCATCGTGATGGGATCACTCAGCTCCAACGGCGCCGAACACCCGCGCCGCGGAGTGGTGATCTTCTGGGGCACCCTCACCGGCGCCGTCGCCGCAGTCATGCTGCTCGCCGGCGGCGCCGAACCCTCCGAAGCCCTGGCCGGACTGCAACGCATCACCATCGTGGCAGCACTACCCTTCATCGTGGTCATGCTCCTGCTCTGCTTCGCTCTCGCCAAAGACCTGCGCCGCGATCCCCTCTCCCTACGACGACGCCTGGCCACATCCGTCGTCGAACGGGCCATCAGAACCGGCGTGGAACAACACGGCGGCATCCAATTCGACCTCGTCACAAAACACGACTGCGCCGATACATGCCCGGACCCCGACTCCCACCAAGGCGGAACCCACACCGGCAGCATCCCCATCATCCAGACCCGCCACACAGACCACAACGCCAAATAAGCCCGCCACCAAAACAACCCGCCCCGGTAGCACGCGGCTTCCCAGCCCGTGCCACCGGGGCACACCCCCACACCCAGCAGCAAAGGTTACCTACATGTCCGAGCGCCACGATCAAGAACAGATCCTCCGGGTTAGCAGTGAAGGGAAGGAGTCTGTGGAAATCCAGCTTGAATCATCAAACCCAGTAACCGTTCGGCTGCAGCTGGTCAGCGGCTGCACCTGCCACCACCCCACGCAAAACCGCCCCGGCTCGTACGTCGACAGCGACTTTGGTATCCGCTGAGGGAGGCTGCACCGGCCGCGCCGCATCAGCCCCAAAAGCATGACCGTTCAGCTGGGCATCCCGGTAATCCGGCGTTCCAGGGACAGCAATCAAGGGCCAGCACTTAGTTCACGCCCGGCCGGATTGCCTTCGAAGTTGCTGGACCGCTTTGGCCGCCAAGCAACCGATCTGCGGCTGTCAGTCACCGACAAATGCAACCTTCGCTGCACATACTGCATGCCGGCAGACGGCATGCAGTGGCTTCCGAAGGAGGCTGTCATGACGGCAGCTGAGATCCAGAGAATCGTGAGCCTCGGTGTCGAGATGCCGGGTGTGAGGGAACTCCGAATCACCGGTGGCGAACCCTTGATCCGACCGGACCTAGCCGGCATCATCGCCGCGGTGCGGGAACGCCACTCGGCGCTCCGTGCGCGCGATGTGGTTGACGTCCTGCCGCCCTTCGCGGGCGGTTAGTGCTTCAATTCATCGCACGCCAAAGCTGGTTGCCAGAGCTATTGCCTCCGTACGCGAGGTGACGCCCATCTTCCGGAAGATGTTTCCCACGTGGAACTTGACCGTGTTTTCACTGATGTTGAGGGCGCCTGCGATGGACCTGTTCCGCTGACCGGATGCAAGGTGCTGCAGCACTTCCAACTCTCGGCTGCCCAATTTCCAAGCGCTGACGTCGGCAGGAGCAACCTGCGGGGCATCCAACGGAAGCGTCACCGAGACATCTGCACCCCAGCCGGGCATGACATCTACCTGCATCTTTCCGTCCAGGGCCTGAACCCTCCGGTCCAGCCTGCCCAAACTGGATGCGTCGGCGGCAAGCGTGCCGCCGCCGTCGTCGCAGACATTGATCAGCAGATTCTCGCCGTCGCAATCCCACTGGGCCCTGACCCTTCGAACGTCCGGCTGATCCAGCATGGCCAGCAGTAAGCCCCGCACGATGGCCCGGGCTGCGTGGGCGACTTCCCCCGGGAGGGCCCGCCCCGTCAGGGGAGGTTCGACGAACTGCACCTCCACCCCACTGAAACGCGTCAGCGGAAGTAGGTCTTCCCTGAGGCGCTCGAATGCCCTGGCTACCGGTTCTTCGATCAGGTCCGTGGTCCTGTCACTCACCGTGCGCAGACGCACAAGGGCTTTGGCCACCAAATCCGTGGCTGCCGTACGTGCTGAGGCGTCGTCCAGTGCCGTTGACCTCAGCGCCCCAGCGACGATCTCAAGCGTCGTCGCGTGCTGGTCCACCAGCTCGGAAGTCACCCGGAGGCGTTCAGCAGACGCCGCCCTGGACTCCAACAAATATGCGGGCGGAGCATCCGCGACCTTTTCGTGAATCCTGCGCGCGGCAAGGTGCCAGAGGTACTTGGCGATGTCTGCGTCCGCTTCCGCGTTACCGGTCTCAGGACCGGGCGCAACAGGGTCTGTAACCACCAGCAAGGCCCTGCTGGCGAGGTATTTCATCGCGAGAACTGGTCGTTCCTTTGCCGCTATCGCGGCCTCCCCCACCCAAGGTTCCTCCCCGCTGAGGGCAGCACGGAGGCTGTCCAGTTCGTCGATGGACACGCTTGAGATGATGCTCTCCAAACCCGCCTTTTTCCGGGGCCTGCCGGTGCAGTCCTCCGTGAAGATCACCAGGGCGCTGCTTCCGAGATAAGGAGCAAGCGCCTTCCGTAGTTCTTCCGCTATGGAGGTCAGTGGCGCGTTCGCCACCGCCGCGATGGACTGCAGCAAAGGCCACGGCAAAGACGGGACTCCGGGGCTGCCATCCGGTGTAAGTGGTGGGAGCTTGTCCACTGGCGAGCCGGTCATGGGGTCCTTTCGACGGGCACAGCTTACGAACTACCAGAAAGTATAGCTATAGCCACCTTTTGCGGGCGTTCCACCCATACCAAAGCAGCGGCAGGATTAATGGCGGAATACATCCCAGATGGATGGACGCCTCCAACAGAGCGAAGGAAATAACTGTGGGTCCAACAGCACTCGGTTCATCGGACCGACTCAGCGCCGGCGCAATTCTCCAGAACCTGTCCCTCATTGCCGGCGAGATCAGTGGCACCGCTGCCCAGGTCGATGGAGACCGCCTGGAAGCACTGACGGCAGCCATCCGTTCCGCCGACAGGGTTTTCGTCGCCGGTGCCGGCCGCAGCGGCCTCGTCCTCCGTATGGCTGCCATGCGGTTAATGCATCTCGGCCTCAACGTCCATGTAGCGGGCGACACCACAACTCCGGCCATCCGTGCCGGCGATGTGCTTCTGGTCGCTTCCGGCTCCGGCTCCACATCCGGCGTGGTGAAGGCAGCCGAAACAGCTGCGGCGGCCGGTGCCCGTGTGGCCGCGGTGACCACCAACCCCGACTCCCGCCTCGCAGACCTGGCGGATTCCCTGGTGATCGTACCTGCCGCGCAAAAGACGGATCACAGCTCCAATGTCACCCGCCAGTATTCGGGAAGCCTGTTCGAGCAGGTCCTCTTTGTCCTCACCGAAGCCATTTTCCAAACCATCTGGAACGACACCGACGCACCGGCTGAAGAACTCTGGCTCCGGCACGCAAACCTCGAATAAACCCCCGCTTTTACCCCATACCAACACCAACAGAAAGAGAAACATCATGAAGCTTCAGGTAGCCATGGACCTCCTGACCACCGCAGACGCGCTTGAGCTGGCCGGCAAGGTCGCCGAGTACGTTGACATCATCGAACTCGGTACGCCCCTGATCAAGGCAGCCGGACTAACGGCTGTGACCGCAGTCAAGCAGGCCCACCCTGACAAGATCGTTTTCGCCGACATGAAGACCATGGATGCCGGAGAACTTGAAGCCGACATCGCATTCAAGGCCGGCGCAGACCTCGTCTCCGTGCTGGGAAGCGCCGACGATTCGACCATCGCCGGCGCCGTGAAGGCGGCCCGTGCACACAACAAAGGCATCGTCGTGGACCTCATCGGCGTGCCGGACAAGGTCACCCGCGCCAAGGAAGCACGGGCCCTCGGCGCCAAATTCGTGGAGTTCCACGCAGGCCTGGACGAGCAGGCCCAGCCTGGCTTCGACCTGGATGGACTGCTCAGTGCCGGGGAAGAGGCCCGCGTGCCCTTCTCAGTGGCCGGCGGCGTTAACCTCTCCACCATCGAAGCCGTCCAGCGGGCCGGCGCCGAGGTTGCCGTAGCCGGCGGTGCCATTTATGGTGCAGCTGATCCCGCATTGGCAGCCAAGGAGCTCCGGGCCGCCATCGCCTGATCCTTACGCACCATGCGGCGGAGGACGGCGAGACGGCGCTCGAACTCGGTGTCAGAGAACGTGAGCTGACTTTCTCGCCGTTCTTCAGGACCTTTCTGTAGCGGGGTCTCACCACCCTCAACCCATTGCGTACAGCGCGCTTCTAGTTACGCGTAACAGATCCAGCGCGGGGCAGCCGCACGAACTTCGTCGCCAGGTGCAGCGCTGCCAGACGGCCCGTTCCGCGGGGATCGCCGCCGCAAAGGGAGAAGATCCGCTGGAGCCGCTGATGCATCGACTGCCGCTCCAGGTGCAGCTCACGCGCGGCCTGCGCCGTGTTGCAACCGGAATCCAGCCAGACCCGCAGCGTCTCAACCAGCGCGGAGTTTCGTTGGGCATCGTGGACGAGGAGGGCACCCAGCTGCTGGCTGACATAGTCCGTGCGCTGGGTTTCATCCAGCGTATGGAACGCGAGCCGCTCCACCGCGAAAGCGTCGGCATCGAGGACCACACCGGACTGCCCCGGCCCGGCCTTGAACGGCTCGGCGCCGGCGGCAAGGTCCAGCGTCAGCCTGGCTTCCGTCAGGGACCATGGCGCCGCCGAGATTCCGGTGGCCACCGGACCGACGGCGCTGACAGTCCCTTCCGGCAACGCCAGCGACTGCAGTCCGGCCAGAATTGCGTCCCGGTCTTCCTGCGTCTTCCCGGGGCGGAGCACGGCCAGCGCCAAGAGTTCCGCGTTGTCGGCGTAGCTTGCACTGTGATGCCCCACCCGCTCCAGCACGTGCTCCACAGCCATCCGGGGTTGCCGTGAGCCGGGGGAACGAACCACAACAGCCACCAGCTGCGCGGCCAACGGGATCCCGGCTGCCGGAGCGAGCTGCTGGAGCCGCCAGTTTTGAGTTCCGGAATCGACGGCGCGGATCAGCGCCGCACCCGCCATCTCCTTGAGGCCGGGGGGCATGCGCTGCAGCAGGGCCAACGCCAGAATGTCCACCGAGCGGTTCCCTGCGATCCTCGCCAGGTTCACGTCGGCACCCGCCAGGGCATGAAGGCTGAGGCGGGCTGAAGGAATGCCACGCACGGACACGTCAACCTGGATGGTCCGGGCACGGTCCGGCGCGTCGCTGGATTCGGCGGGCTCCGGCTCAACCGTATGATCAGCCGGCAGTGCGCTGGCCAGCGGGGCACCCGCGGTGGATGTCAGGACAACTTCCGCGCCGGTAGCGTCCGCCAGGACAGCCAGGATCCGGTCAAGACTGCCGCCGTGGGCCAACTCCACCGCCATCGCGTGACTGGCCCGGTCAGCCTGCTGCAGCTGGGCAGCAGTTTCGCTCACCAGGAGTGAGTTGATGGCTTCCATCACGCCTACAAAGGGCACCACCTTGCGAAGCTCTATCAGCGGAAGGCCGGCCGCTTCAGCTGCTGCCACCATCGACGACGGTATCGAGGCCAGCTCCGTGCCAGTCTCTATGGCCAGCGCGGCCACGCCGCGTTCTGCCAGCTCCCAGATGTAGTCCGCGCGCCGTTTGTCCGTTGCCAAAGCAAGAGCCTGGCCGCCGGTCAGCAACAGTTCACCGCCGCCAAGTAGCGGGGCAATGTCCAAAACCTCACTGGAGTGAATCCAGCGCAGCTGCGTCTGGGCCGCAATGGCCGCCGCTGCGCGGACCACCGGATCCGCGGGCGTGAGGGTGGAATGGTTCAAAACATCCTGCAGGCGTATTGGCATGACACTCCGTCGCGTTTTCTCATAAACTTCAAGACACATTGTATGTGGTGCATGTGGCGTGAGACACATAATCTTGAGGAATCCCCATCCCCTCAACGAAGAGGCCCCAATGCAACAAAAACCCTCAACCGCAGGAGCAGGACAGCAACCTGCACTTGAAGATTGCGAAGCCTGGCTCCAGCCGATCCCCGAATCCCAGCGGACGCACAAGGTCTCCGGACAGTTCTGGATCTGGGCCGGCGCCAACCTGGCGCCCATCAACTGGGTTCTGGGTGCCCTCGGAATCCACTTGGGGCTGGGTTTCGCGGATACCGTCATCGTCCTGGTCCTGGGCAACCTGATCGGCATGCTGCTCTTCGGCTGCTTTGTGCTCCTCGGCCAAAAGACCGGCGCCACCGGCATGGTCCTGGCCCGCGCAGCCTTCGGCCGCCGCGGCAACTACCTGCCGGCAGCCATCCAGGCGGTCCTGGTGATCGGCTGGTGCGCGGTTAACACGTGGATCATCCTGGACCTGGTCATGGCACTCTTCGGCACGCTCGGATGGGTGGATCCCACAGCACACAACTATGGCTGGAAGATCGGCGTCGCCACCGCCATCATGGCCGCGCAGGTAGCCATCGCCTGGTTCGGCTACAAAGCCATCGCCGCCTTCGAAAAGTGGACCGTGCCGCCCACCATCCTCATCCTGGCCGTGATGTCCGCGGTTGCCTGGTTCGGCATGAAGATCAACTGGACGTACGCCGGGCCCGCCGGCAACATCCTGGAAGGCTCCGAACGGATCGCGGCCATGAGCGCCGTGATGACCGCCATCGGCATCGGCTGGGGCATCACCTGGTTCACCTACGCCGCAGACTACTCCCGGTTCGTGAGCACCCAAGTTCCCAAGAAAAAGGTCTACTTGGCGTCGGTCCTTGGCCAGTTCATCCCCGTTGTCTGGCTGGGAATCCTCGGCGCAAGCCTGGCCACCAACAGCGGCGAAATCGACCCAGGGAAGCTCATCGTCCAGAACTTCGGCGTCCTCGCGCTGCCGGTGCTGCTCATGGTGCTGCACGGCCCCATCGCCACCAACATCCTCAACATCTACACCTTCTCCGTGGCCACGCAGTCGCTGGACATCACCATCAGCCGCCGCAAACTCAACCTGTTCGTCGGCGTCTTCTCTCTCGCCGCCGTCGTGTTCTTCATCTTCCAGGAAGACTTCGCAACAGTCCTCGACGCCTGGCTCATCGGGCTCGTGGCGTGGGTTGCCGCGTGGGGCGGAGTCATGCTGGTCCACTACTTCTGGATCGAGAAGCGCTGGCCGGGCAACCCGGAGAGGCTCTTCGACGCCGTCGGCACCAAACGCCTCCCCGGCGTCAACTGGGCAGGCGTCGTTTCCCTCCTGGTCGGCATCTTCGCCACCTGGCTGTTTATGTACGGACTCGTTCCAGCGATGCAGGGCCCCATTGCCGTGGCCCTGGGCGGCTGGGACCTGTCCTGGCTTGCCGGCGGCCTTGCCAGTGCAGGCACCTACGCCATCCTCGGGCCGAAGGTCCACCGCAAATACCTCGAGGCCGACCAAACGGACGCCGCCGCCCATCCGGCGTCCGCAGACCTGGGATTCGCCGCCCGGACCAACGCCCCCGCCGGTCTCTGAAACGCCCCGGACCTGAATTACTGACGGACACTGAACCTCTAGGAACCACACCATGACCTTTGAAGCATTCGCGGATTCAGCCCACCCCATCACCTGGCCCGAGGGCAAGCGGGCAGCAGCCTCATTCACGTTCGACGTCGACGCCGAGTCCTGCACCATCGCCCACGATCCGAAGAGCACGCGCCGGATGTCCCTGATGACCCACCAGTCGTACGGGCCCAAGGTGGCGGTCCCGCGGTTGCTTCAGATCCTCCAGCGACAGGACATCCGGGCCACCTTCTTCGTTCCCGGCTTCACGGCAGACTGCTACCCGGACACGGTCCGGCGCATCGTGGACGCCGGGCACGAGGTGGCCCACCACGGGTACCTGCACGAACCCATGCAGGGGATCGATGCCGAGACCGAGGCCCGCTTTATCGACCGCGGGCTCGAGGCCCTCGCGAAGGTCGGCGTGGAACCGGTGGGGTACCGCGCGCCGTGGTGGGAACTGAACTGGCACTCCCCGGCGCTGCTGGCGGACCGCGGTTTCCTCTACGATTCGAGCCTGCTCGACGGCGACGCACCGTACCGTTTTGCGGTGGCGGAAGGCGATTCCCGGGACATCGTGGAGATCCCGGTCGACTGGACCCTGGACGACTGGGAACAGTACGCGTTCTACCCAGGCGTCACCGGCAGCGGTGTGATCGAAAGCCCGGCCAAGGTCCTGGAAATGTGGACACTGGAAGCCGAGGCGCACCACGCCCAGGGCAGCTGCTTTGTCCTGACCAACCACCCGTTCATCTCGGGGCGCCCGTCCAAGGCCGTCGCCCTGGAAAAGCTGATTGACCGGGTGAAATCAATGGACGGCATGTGGGTCACCACCATGGAGGAGATCGCCGAGCACACCCGCAGGACCGTCGAGGAGGTCCACACTCACGCCCGGATCGAGGTCCCTTCGTTCCCCGACACGGGAGCCCGGTTCACGCCGGCCGCCGTTCACCAGTGGAAACCATCCGGCAGCCGCAGCCGATAGCCCCGGACCCGTAACCCCAAGGAAAAGAAGCGCCCGACGGCGGCAGGAGACTGCCGCCGTCGGGCGCTTCTTGTGTAGCTGCCGTCAGACTGTCAGACGGCACCCGAGGTGAGTACGCGCTTGACGTCGTTCTCATCCGGGTAGGCGGCCTGCGTTCCCTTGCGGGTGGTGGCGAGTGCGGCGGCGATCGAGGCGAAGGCCGCGGCGTCAGCCAGTGACGCCCCGTCGGCCAGCCGCGCGGCCACCGCGCCAGTGAAGGCATCCCCGGCGCCGGTGGTGTCCACCGCGTCAACCTTGACGGGTGCTATCTGGACCAGCTGCTGCCCGGTGGGGGCCAGCGAATCCAGCACCACGGAACCGTGGGCACCCAGCGTGACCAGGACCCGCTGGAGCCCGCGCTCGGCGAAACGGAGGCGGACGGTGTCCCAGTCGCCGGCATCCGCGTCGCTGCCGGAAATGGCGGCGCCGCCAAGGAACTGCGAGGCCTCATGGGCGTTGACCAGCAGGACGTCCGTCAGGTCCGCCAGCTGCTGCGGGATTTCCGCGTACGGCGAGAGGTTGAGCAGAACTGTGGCGCCGGCGTCGCGCCCTGCCAGGGCGGCGGCCTCAACCGTGTCAAGGCTGACCTCCAGGCAGAGGCAGACCACCGCGGCGCCGTGGAACGTTTCCGCCGCGGCGGTGACATCCGCGGGCGACAGGGTGCCGTTGGCGCCGGCAGAGATGATGATGTTGTTTTCGCCGTGGGCATCCACGGCGATGACGGCGACGCCGGTCTCCGTGGGGGCGGTCCGAACATCTCCGACATGGACGCCCGCGCCGGCGGTGGAGGAAAGCAGCATCTTCCCGTTGGAATCGTCCCCCACGGCACCGACAAGGCTGACGGCCCCGCCCAGCAGGCTGGCGGCGACGGCCTGGTTGGCGCTCTTGCCGCCCGGGTTCACTACGAAACCGTTGCCGTGCACCGTCTCGCCGGGGAGCGGCAGCCGCTCGCAGTAGATGGTCAGGTCCGCGTTCAGGGAACCGACGACGACGATCCGGCCTTGGGTGCCGGCTGTTGCGGAACTCATTCGGTCACCTCAGCCTCGACGGGCTTGGGGATGAGGAGCGAGGCGGCGAAAGCGGCCACCGTGATGACCAAGCCCGTCACAACCACGGAGAGGTAGGACGCCTGGGCGTCGCCGAGGGCCGAGGTGGCCACCAGCACGGCGGGCAGCACCAGGAAGCTCAGGCCGGCGCCCAGGTTGAAGGCGCCCGCGTTCATGCCGGGAAGGAACCCCGGGTTTCCGGCGGGTGAGAGGACAACTCCGAGTCCGTTGAGCATGATGTTGACCGTACCGGCGTACATGATGCCCAGCAAGACGGTTCCGGCGATCATCATGGGCAGGCTGCTGAGGCCGAAGAACGCGATGATGGCCAGGGCGGCGATGCTGCCCAGCATGCCGATGCGCAGGACCTTGGTGTAGCCGAGAATGGGCGCGAGCCTGCCGCTGAGGGGACCCACCAGCCAGCCGAGCAGGGCGTACGGGGTGAGGATGATGAGCGACATTTCGGTCGGGCCGATGCCGAATCCCGGGTCCGCGGCCTGCACATACGCCGGCACGATCCCGTTGATCACGGCGAAGATGCCGGTCATGGTCAGCGTGGTGGTCAGCAGCGGCGCCCAGGTGGAACGCTGGCGCAGGTGGACGGTTTCCACCATGGGCTGTTTGGCGCGCTTTTCCACGGTCCAGAAGCAGTAGAACGCGACGGCGGCGACCACCACCAGTCCGATCGCCAGCAGGAGCGTGCCGGGTGCGAAGGCGCCCACCAGCTTGGAGCCCTCGTTGAGGGCGGTGAGCAGCGCACCCACGGCGACGACGATGAAGAACACGCCCAGCCAGTCCATGGAGGTGCCGGCGGCCGGCTTGCTCTCGCCGGCGAGGAAGGCGATCAGGGCGGTGGCGACGAGGGCCAGGACCACCATGAGCCAGAAGATGCTGCGGAACCCGAAGTGTTCGGCGAAGTAGCCGCCCACAAAGGAGTCGACGCCGGCCACGCCGCCGTTGACGGCGGTGATGAGGCCCATGAGCGTCCCGTACTTGCGCGGGTTGCTGACGGCGGACCGCAGCATGATCAGGCACAACGGCACGGTGGGGCCGCTGACGCCCTGGATGATGCGGCCCACAAAGAGCCAGGTCACGTCCGGGGCCATGGCCGCGATGACCGAACCGACGGCCATCAGGAGCATCATGCCGATCAGGATCTTCTTGCGGCCGATGATGTCGCTCAGGCGCGGCAGGAAGAGCGAGAACAGGGCGGCCGCGGTGAAGAACCAGGTCTGGGAGAGTCCGATGACGGCCTGATCGGTGTTCAGTTCCTTGCCCATGGTGACCAGGGCGGGGCTGAGCATGGAGGCGTTGAGCTGGAAGGCGACGCACGCGGCCAGCAGGGCGACCATCAGGGCAGTGACGTTGCCGCGGCTGGTCTTCGTGTCGGTGAGGGTGGCACTCATTTACTTGCCTCCCGTGGCTGCTGCAAGGCCGGCGGTTTCAAGAACGGCAGGTTCGCCGATGCGCAAGAGGGCATCCGTGACGAGGTCCCAGAAACGGGCGTGGTCCAGGTCAACGGCCACGGAGGTGGTGCAGTCCTCCGGTGCGGGGGCGCGGAAGTCGGCCACGGTCATGCCGAGCGTCAGTGTGCCCTGCAGTTCGATGTCCACCGGAACCTTGCGGGTGGTGACGATGCTGGGATCGATCACATAGGCCACGGCGCACGGATCGTGGACGGGCGGGAAGTCAAAGCCCTGGGCGTCCTTGTAGGTCTGGGTGAAGAACTCCATCAGTTCCATCACGAACTTGGCGGGTCCGGTTCCCACAGCCGCAATCTTCTCCACCACGTCCGGGGTGGCCAGGGCCTGGTGCGTGAGGTCCAGGCCCACCATCACCACGGGCCACTTCTCGTTGAACACGATGTGGGCGGCTTCGGGGTCGATGATGATGTTGAATTCGGCCACGGCGCTCCAGTTGCCCACGTGGTAGCCGCCGCCCATCAGGACAACTTCCTTGACGCGTTCCACAATGCGCGGTTCCTTGCGGGCTGCCAGCGCGATGTTGGTAAGGCCGCCGGTGGGGACCAAAGTGACCGTGCCCGGTTCGTGGGCCATCACAGTGTCAATGATGAGGTCGACGGCGTGGCGCGGGTCCAGTTCGATGGAGGACTCGGGCTGTGCAGGGCCGTCCATGCCCGTTTCGCCGTGGATGGACGGCGCGGTTTCGATGGTGCGGACCAGGGGCCGGCCGCAGCCGGCGGCAAACGGCACACCGGTGATGCCGGCGATGGTCCCGACGGCGAGCGCGTTCTTGGTGACCTTTTCGAGCGTCTGGTTGCCCACCACGGTGGTGACGGCCAGCAGTTCAATGTCAGGGTTGCCGTGTGCGAGCAGGATGGCCACGGCGTCGTCATGCCCGGGGTCGCAGTCAAGAATGATCTTCTTGGGGGCGGGTTTCATCGGTTTGGATTCCACGTTAAATCTCCACGTCATTGGGGCCTGCCGGAGCAGTGGCCGAAAGCATTCACGGAGATCATGACACCTGCCCAAGCCGCGCGTCAAGCGCTTAACGTTGCCGCACGTCAAACGCTTGACGCATTGCCGCGGCTTAACGCGGCTTGACCCTGCCGGGCCACGCCGCCGGCTCCGGCGACGCGGCCGGTCAGCGCAGGCCGGTCAATGAAGTGCCGCGGGTCCCGTCGATGGCCGAGGGCCCTGCAGCATGCACCGGAACCTCCGGGCACAGCTCAGGCGGAGTACCGGGCGCTCCTCACGGCGCTCCGCCTGTCAGCAGCCGGAGGTCATCGTATTTGCCGGCCATGACATCCTCGAATTTCACCGGGGTTCCCAGTGTGGCCGAGACGTAGAGGGCGCGGACTGTGGCCAGCGCGGCGGTGGCCTCACTGAGCCCCACGAGCGTCGGGGAACCTGTTCGGATGGCGTCGACAACGTTTTCGTACTGCTTTTGGTGTGCTGTCTGCAGGTCATCGGCGCCGCTCGCGTTGGCTGACGCGTCCCGTTCGCCCACTTCGTCCAAAGCCTGGTTCCCTCCGCCGGCAAGGCCGTAGGAGGGAACGGAGGCAACGTCCGGGTCGTTGGCGGCGCTATGGAAGTACACCAGGCGGTCGTTGTCGATGACTGCAGAGCCGCGGTTGCCGTGGACCTGCAGCCGGGCCGTCAGCCCGGGGTATGCGGCGGTGGTGCAGTGCAGCACCGCCAGGGCCCCGGATTCGAAGCGGATTGTGGCCACTGCGGTATCTTCGACTTCGATGTTCTCGTGGGCCAGCAGCGCTGTGTGGGCGTGAATCTCCATGGGCCTGCCAAGGAACCACAGGAGCAGGTCCACGGTGTGCACGCCCTGGTTCATCACGGCTCCGCCGCCGTCCATATCCCAGGTGCCCCGCCACTGCCCGGAATCGTAGTAGTCCTGTGAGCGCCACCAGGCAAGGGAGGCGACGACGGAGGTGACGCGGCCGAAGCGGCCGGCGTCGATCGCCGAGGCAACCGCGATGCTGGCCCGATCGAACCTGTGCTGGCTGATCACTGAAATGACCTGGCCCCGGGAACTGGCCTCTTCGGCGGCCTTGGACACCTTGCGGGCGCTAGGCAGATCGACGTCGAGGGGTTTCTCGATGATGACGTGTTTGCCGGCGTTCAGCGCTTCCACTGCCAGGTCGGAGTGGAGACCGCTGGGTGTGCAAATCACCACGACGTCGATGCGTTCGCCTACGAGGGCATCGCTCAGGGAAGTGTGGATGGCCGGGCGGGGGCGGTGAAGTTCGGCTGCGACGGTGTCGGCCAGGGCCGTTGCGGCGGGTTCCGCAACGTCGATTACAGCAACGAGGTCCAGGTCGTCGTTGGAGGCGACGACGCGGGCATGCTGCCGACCGATCACCCCGCAACCGACCAGGGCGGTGCGTAACCGGGCCGGGGGCTGGACCGGGAGTGAAGTCTCGGTGTTCGCGGCTTCGTTGTTCATCGGGTTGCCACTCCTGCCGCGTCGAGGATGCGGTTGAAGGCTCGTCCGGCGACGCCGAAGGCGGCCGGGCCGGAGAATCCGCCAAGGTGGTGCGTGTTGGCAAGGTGCGGTTCCAGGGAAGCAAACCCGGTGAATCCGTCATCGCGCAACGCATTGATGGTTTCCTGCATCTCTCCGTCGCCTTCACCGGCGGGCATGACCAGCTGGTTGTCCATGCGGGCGTCCTTAACCTGAAGGTATTCAAGGTAGGGACGGAGTCGTGCATACCCCTCCGTGAACGGCCTGACCCCGACCTGGACAAAGTTGGCCGCATCCCACGCCACCCGCAGGGCCGGCGAGTTAACGGTCTCGATGATGTCCAGGACGCGGTCCGGGGTGTCCCCGTAGATGTCCTTTTCGTTTTCATGCAGCAGGATCACGTCGGCGGCTTCGGCCGCGGCGGCCAGGGCGCGCATCCGCTCCATCACCGGCTCACGGATCGATTCGGCGGTCGCATCCTGAGCGCGGTAGAACGAGAAAATGCGGATGTATCGCGTGCCCAGCGTCTTCGCGGCATGGATGGCCCTGAGAAGCCGTGCGACTTCGGCCTCAACCGGTTCGCTGACATCCACCTTTCCGACGGGCGAGGCGATCGCGGAAACGCCCATGCTGTGCTCGGACAGGATGCCCTGCAGCCGCTGCAGGTCTTCCTCGGACAAGTCAACGATGTTGGTTCCCCAGGTGCTGCGGACTTCGATGTGGTTGGCGCCCAGCGCCTGAAGGACGGCGATCTGGATGACGGGGTCGGGGCTGATTTCGTCGCCGAAGCCGGACAGTGCCCAGGTGACCTTGTTTTCGTTCATTCTTGGTTTCCTTAGGGACTTGAGTCGCTATTTGACGCCGCCGGCGGTGAGCCCGCCGACGAGGAAGCGTTGGAAAATGAGGTAAAGGATGACCACCGGTGCGGCGCAGACCAGCGAGGCGGCCATCATCTGCCCGTAGAGAGGCAGTGCACCTCCTTCCGAGGAGGAACCGAAGACCTGAAGGACGACGGCGACGGTCTGCGTGTTCGGGCGGGTCAGTACCGAGGCGAAGAGAACGTCATTCCATCCTAGGAGGAACGAAAAGACGCCGGCAACGACCAGCCCTGGCCAGCTGAGCGGGAAAATGATCCGGAAAAGGACACCGACGGAGGAGGCTCCGTCGATCCGGGCCGCCTCCTCCAGTTCCTTCGGCAGTCCGCGCAGGTAAGTCACCATGACCCAGGTCGCAAATGGCAGGGCGAACGTCAGGTACGCAAGGAACAGTCCCCAGCTGGTGCCGATGACGGTGATGCCCAGGTAGTTTCCGGCGGAGGCGAAGACCACGAACACCGGCAGGAGCAGGAGGGTGCCGGGCAGGCTTTGCAATCCGATCAACCCGCGCAGGATGCCGAGACGTCCGCGGAATTCGAAACGCACCAGTACGTACGCGGTGATGATGCCCAGTAAGGAGGCTACGACCGCGACGGCGCCGGCGATCAGGATGCTGTTGGTCAGGCCCAGGCCCAGGGGCAGCGTTTTCCAGATCTTGGTGTAGTTCTCCAAGGTGAATTCGGTGGGGAAGAACGCGCCCCGTGCTACCTCCACGTCGGAATTCATCGAGGCGAACACGAGGTAGAGGAGCGGGATGGCGATCATCGTGCAGAGGCCCGCAATGCCGGTGACCAGCAGTGGTTTGGGCAGCAGCTTGTTGACGGCCGCCGACTGCCCTCCTGAGCGGGCCCTCTTTCGGCCGGCCTCCCGGACTTCGGTTCTGCCCGGCAGGGTCTCCTGCTCAGCGGCCGTAGTTGTGTCGGTCATTTTTTGGCTCCTGAATCCGCGCCGGTATCGAGTTTGACGGCCCGCAGGTAGAAGTACAACGGCAGGGCGATGAACAGCAGGGACAGCAGGCCCATCGCCGCGCCCACACCGAACCGGAGGCTGGTAAAGCTCATGCTGTAGACCAGGGTCGGCAGGAGCTGGATGTCGTACGGGGCCGGAACGCCGAAGAGGACGAAGGCCAGCGAGAAGTTTTCGATGTGATGGAGCGTGGCAATGAGGCAGGCCAGGGCCACCGGCCCGCGCAGGTAGGGAAAGATTACGTACCGCAGCTTCGTCCACCACAGGGCGCCGTCGATGGCCGCGGCCTCGTGGACCTCCTGGTCCACGGCCTGCAGACCCGACAGGGCCATGAGGTAGATGAACGGCCAGGCCGCCCAAACTTCGACCATGACCAGCACCCAATAGCTCGCCGGGCCGCTCAGCCATTGGCCGGCTGGGAGACCCACGCTCATCAAGAATTGGTTGACTATCCCGTCGGGCTGGAGCATGGTCCGCCAGAACGTGCCAACTACGAAAGACGGCAGCACATAGGGGATGAGAAAAACCGAACGGACAAGCGCCCGGCCACGGAACGCATTCTGAGTTGCAAGCGCTGCGAACACTCCGAGGGGCACGGTCAGCAAAGTCGCGATGATGGAGAACGAGACGCTGTTGCCGAAGGCGTGCATCATGTCCGTGGCAGTGAACGCTTCAACGAAGTTGGACAGGCCCACGAAGGGTGCGCTGACCCACTTGCGGATCGTGTACTGGTCCAGCTGCAGCATCGAGATGTAGACACCCAGCAGCAGGGGTATCACTATGATCAGGCCGATCAGCAGACCGCCGGGGGTAAGCAGCCACAACGGGCGGCTGCGTTCGCTAACGGTCCGCCGCCGGACAGTAGGCGTCCCCCCGTCAGGTGCCGGGGCCGGTGGGCGCCCTTGTCGGGCGTCTTTGTTCTTCGTCAGGATACTCACTTGCTGGCCGCTGCCCTGTCCAGTGAGGCTTGGGCGTCCTTCTGCGCCTGGGCCAGGGCAGCTTCGATCGCGGACTGGCTGACCCCGCCGTTGGCCAGGGCCGGGCGCGCTTGGGCAACAATGTTGGTCAGGGCCAGCTGGATGTCACCCCAAGCTCCGGTGAAGGGGGTCGACTTGGCCTGCTTCGCGGACTCGATCATGGGTGCCAGGGCCGCATCGGCGTCAGCGACCTTCTTTGCAGCCGCCGCATTGGCGGGCAGGTCGCCGAACGTCTTGTGGTAGTGCAGCTGTTCGTCCTCGCTGGTCACGAGCTTGATGTAGGCGGCTGCCAAGTCCTGGTTCTCGGAGTACTCCGCGATCACAAGATCGTCACCCGAGATGATCGAAGTGACAGCGTTCCCGCCGGAAGGAGCGGTGCTCTGGCCCGGCGGTACGGTGGGCATGGTGGTGAAGGCGTACTTGCCCTTAATAGCGGACGAGTCGAAGGTCGGTTTGGCATTTGCCGTCGTCATGAGCATCATCGCCGACTTGCCGGCGGCAAAATCTGCAGCAGCCTGGCTGTCATTCCAGCCCGCTGCGGCCGGGTTGACCACCTTGTCCTTTGTCAGCCAGCCGAAGTAGGTTTCGTAGGCCTTCAGCACTGCAGGGTCCTCGAGGCGTGCCTTGTCCCCGTCTACCAGGGGATTTCCGGCCTGGTTGGCCATGGTCCAGATGAACTTCCACGGCGAATAGTTATCCGCATAGCCGGTCGCGAACCCATAGGTCGATCCGCCAGTAAGCTTCTTCGCCTGCTCCAGCAAACCGTCCCAGGTCTCCGCCGGCTTGCCCAGGCCCGCCTTCTCGAAGAGTTCAGTGTTGTACGCCAGCACGAACGGCCGGCTCAGGAAAGGAACTCCCACTTCATTCTTCTCGTCGGGACCGGAGATACCCAGCGTCGCCGGCACGAAACGGTCCCGGCCGCCGACCTTGTCCCACTGCTGGTCATCGAACTTGACGAAGGCATCCGTTGAATATGCCGTCGGCACGAATGTCGTACCCACCGAATAAACGTCCGGGCCCTGCCCCGACACAACCGAGGTCTGGATCTTGGACAGTTCATCAGAAGCCGACGCGAACGTCTCAAACTCAACATCCGCGCCGGTGGACTTCTTGAACTCCTCAGCGATGTGCGCCTGCCAGACCTTGTACTTCTCACCGTGCTGGGCATTCGCTCCGACCAGCACGTTCAGTGTCTTACCGGCTCCGTCTACCTTGCCGTCAGTGGCGGCTTCGGGGCCGCCGCAGGCAACGAGGCCCAACGCACCGATTGAGATGGAGGCGGCGGCGCCGATAAGCCGCAACTTAGCTCTGTTCATGTCTTCTGGTATCTCCTCATTGAGTCATCGCCCGGATATACAGGGCACGGCCAAAAGGGCCGAAGTGTTACCTGGGACACTATGGCAAGCATGGCAACAGGCGCAATGCGTTGCCAAAAATTGCCAAAAATGCCATGATAAACACATCATCCGAACAGGGTTGCCAAGGGGATTACCATGGAAAACGTCACCGCCGCTGAACCAAACGAGGCTGTGCACAGGCGGGCACCGACCATCAAGGACGTCGCGGCCCTCAGCGGGGTTGCCACCTCGACGGTCTCACGGGCACTGTCCCAGCCCGGTCGGGTCAACTGGGCCACGAGGGAGCGGGTCGAAGCGGCCGCGGCAGAGCTGGGCTATGTGCCCACCTCCGTTGGCCGTGCGAGAAGCTCCGTGCGTACCGGGTTCGTCGCGCTGCTCGTTCCTGACATCAACAATGGGTTTTTCCTGGATCTCATCCGCGGCACCCAGCGCCAGCTGCGGGCCTCGGGTTTCACGCAGCTGCTGGTAGACACCGAAGAAGACAACGACCTTGAGGAGAACTACCTGGACCAGATGCGGGGCTCCGTAGACGGATTTATCCTGGCGGCCAGCCGGCTCGACGACGACAAGCTCGCGCAGGCCGCCGCAAGGGTCCCCATCGTCACGATCAACAGGACCAGCCCCGGCGTTCCGACCGTCCTGATCGATACCGCCCGCGGTGTCCAGCAAGCCGTTGAGCACCTGTTTTCCCTGGGCCACCGCGACATCGCGTACATGGCCGGGCCGGTTGCCTCCTGGTCGGACGGCCGCCGCTGGACCGCACTCCAGGAAACCGCCGACACCTTGGGCATCTCCATCCGCAGGCTAGGGCCGTATTATCCGAGCCAGCGCTCCGGAGCTGCCGCGGCCGATGCGGCCCTCAATAGCGGGGCCACGGCGTGCATCGCCTTCAACGATCTGGTCGCCATCGGCATGCTCGTCCGGCTCAAGGAACGCGGAGTGGACGTGCCCGGGGAGCTGAGCGTGATCGGCTGCGACGATGTCTTCGGCGCCGACTTCTGCAACCCGCCGCTGACCACCCTGACGGCGCCCATCGAGCAGGCGGGCCGCGTGGCAACCGACATGCTCCTCAGCCGCCTGCGTCCCTCAACCGTTTCCCCTCGGATGCAGGTCGAACTTCCTACCCACCTAACCATCCGCGCCTCCACCGGAGCCGCCCCGCACCGAAAGTAGATCCAGCCGCGGCGTTGGCCATCAACCCCGACCGCCTACTGCCCGCTACCATCGGGGGTATGGAATCCGTCGAGCAGGCGCAGCACCCTGGACGCACGCCGCGCATCACCGCCGCCATGGTGGCGGCCCGCGCCGGCGTCTCGACGGCGACGGTTTCGTTGGTGGCCAACGGCAAGACTGCGGGCCGCGTTTCTGAGGACAACGTCGCCAGGGTGCGGGACGCAATTTCCGAGCTCGGGTACGTGGTGGACGGGATCGGCAGCTCACTGGCCAAAGGTGTAAGCTCCATCGTTATCCTCGTGTCTCCGGACATCTCCAACCCGTTTTTCGCCAAGGTGATCGCCGGCGTCCGGGAGTCACTCGGGGCTGATTACCAGCTGCTGCTGTCCGTCACCCCCGCCGGCGAGTTCCCGCAGGCGGGCGACGTCCGGAAGCTGATGGCGCTCCGGCCGGCCGGGCTGCTGGTGGGTGCCCCCCAACGCCGAATTCCTGGACGATCTTTCAGCCGCCGGCCCCGTGGTCCTGCTCGATGCCCCGGGGCTGGAGGCCTACGCCCCGTCCGTGAATCTGGACGTTGCGCACGGCGCGCGCCAGCTGGCCGCGCATCTGGCGGACACCGGGCACCGCCGGGTGGCCTACGTGGACAGCGTCACCGGCACAGCCACGTTCGCCATCCGCCGCGGAGCCTTCCTGGACGAGGCAGCGGCCCACGGAATAAAGGTGGAGCCCGGCCACATCATCAGTACCACCATCGACGTCGGCGCGTCCGCCGCCGCGTTCGCCGCCGCCTGGCCGGAGTGGCAGCAGGCCGGGGTCACCGCCGTCGTCTGCTGCACGGACACCCACGCCTATGGCGTGCTGCAGGAAGCACGGGTGGCAGGCGTGCAGATTCCGGACGAACTGGCCATCGCCGGCTTCGACGATCTGCCGTACTCCGCCACCAGCAATCCCAGCCTGACCAGCGTTCACCTGCCGGCAACCTCACTGGGGCTGAAGGCAGGCGGGCAGCTGCGCCGGCTCATAGAAGGCCATCGGCTGGAGCAGCCGCAGCTGACGCTGGAGAGCTCCCTGGTGGTCCGCAACTCCACCTCGGCATAACACTGTGCCGGCATGACAACCCGCTGTCACACCCCCGCCGTAAGCTGGGGGCATGCCGAGTAACTGGGACAGCCTGGACATCAGCCTGCGTGAATCCGTGCAGGAGAACGTGGAGATCTACGAGCGCGTCCGCCCTGCCCTGAAGCTGGTCACCAAGGACGTTCTCCACATCCTCCGCGACATGCTGAAGGACACCGAGGTCACGCCGCTGTTTGTCACCGGGCGCACCAAATCGGTGGAATCGTTCCGGGAGAAGATTTCCCGGATTGAGGAACCGCTGGAACCCGGCGGTCCGCCAGTATTGAAGTTCCCGGACCCGTTCCGCACCCTCAACGACATGGTGGGCGTGCGCGTTATCACCAAGCTGCCCGCGGAGAATGCCTTGGTGGCCAACATCATCAAGCGCCAGCGCCAGGTGTTCGACTGCCGCGGCGACCGCGAGAAGGACATCGGCTCCATCGAGTCCGGCACGTACGGCTACTCCAGCCGCCACCTCATCCTGCGCACCATCCAGAACGAGGCCGTCAAGGATTACCAGCAGGCCTTCAATCCTGACGTTCCGGCCAACGGCAGCTACTTCTTTGAATGCCAGATCCGCACCGTCTTCGCCCACGCGTGGAGCGAGATCGAGCACGACATCCGTTTCAAGGCAGAGGACCCACGCGCCTGGACGCCGCATTTCGACCGGCAGTTCACCGCCACCGCCGCCATGCTGGAAACCGTGGAAAGCGCCTTCGCGGACCTCCACGAACGCTACGAGGAAGTCCGCAGCTACTGGGACCTGGACGGTGAAGGCGCCGCGCAGCTCACACCCAACCGGATCCGCGACGTCTGGCGGACGCTGCTGCCGCACGTGGACCGCAAAGTGGATGACGACTGGGGCTGGGCCGCCGAGCTCATGGCCGCCCACGGCCTCAACCAGACCGTCCAGCTGGCCGGCCTGCTCAGCGCCCAACGGATCACCGAGGTCCGCAAGGCGCTGGACCACCGCTACTCCCCCGGCCCGGACCGCCTGCTGGATGACCTCCTGCTCTGGCAGTACGGCACCAAACACATCGACCTCACCGCAGAGGCGCCCGACGCCGTCCCGCACCCGCGGCGCGACAGCCTCCTGCGGCGGCTCAAACAGATCGAGCGCTACCGCCAGACCAAGTCCGAGTAGACCGCTCACGAAACCGCAGGATTATTGGGCACCTCCGAGATTCAACTACCCTTGACTCAAGGTGGAGGCTGTTGTAGACGGACCTCCGTTGCTCCCGGCTCCAGCCCCGCGGCAAGATCCGGCACCTGTTTTTGCCCCTCTCTGACAAGGATTCCGCCATTTCCACGGACGCATTCTTCGCCACGCTCACCCGGATCCGCAATGTCATCCTGCCTGCGGGCGCACGGTCCTGGCTGAACACGCCGCGGGGGCTCCTCACCGGCTTCATCCTGGTGCACCTGGGGTTTCTGATCTTCGCGGCGCTGCTTTCCCTGCGCGGCGAGGCCTTCAGCGACACCTTCATTTACCGCGAGTGGGCCCGGGCGGGTTTTGACGAAACCAACCTCAGCGGCGGCCCCAGCCCGTGGGTTTACCCGATCCTCGCGCTGATCCCCATGGCACTTGCAGGGCTTGCCGGTCCCGGACCGTTTTTCTTCCTCTGGGTGCTGATGACCACCATCCTCAACGGCTGGGCCCTGGCCAAGCTCACGGAGCGTGGCCGCAACCAGGACGCGATCCCCGCGGGCTGGTGGTGGCTGATCTTCACGCTGCTGATGGGCTGGCTCGGCTTCGCGCGCGTGGACGGCCTCACCGCACCGATCGTCCTGGTGGCCCTGGCCTATGGTGTGGGCCGGCCGTTTATCGCGTCGGTCCTGCTCGCCGCGGCCACCTGGGTGAAGGTGTGGCCGGCCGCCGTCATGCTGGCCCTGTTCGCCGTGGTCAAGAACCGCCTGCTGGTGGTGCTGGCCGGAGTGGCCACGTCAGCAGTGGTGGTGGCACTCGCCGCCGCGGTTGGCAGTGTGTCCAAGCTGCTGAACTTCCTGACCCAGCAGGGCGACAGGGGCATGCAGCTCGAGGCAACATTCACCACCCCGTGGCTGTGGCTGTCCGTGCTGAACATCGGCGACTCCCGGATGTACATGAACACCGATATCAACTCCATGCAGGTGGACGGCCCCGGCACCGCGGTGATGTCCGTGCTCATGCAGCCGCTCCTCATCCTTGCCGCGCTGCTCGTAGCCGGACTGACGTTCTGGGCACTGCACAACGGCAAGCTCAACGGCAACGGCAAGGCCGACGGCGGCGTGGACCGCACCGAGCTGCTGCTGGCCGGGGCGCTCACCCTGGCCACCGCCTTTGTGGTGTTCAACAAGGTGGGCTCGCCCCAGTTCATGGTGTGGCTGGCCCCGGCCGTAGCGGTGGGCCTGGCGCACAGCTGGCGTGAGTGGCGGGTCCCCGCGGCCATGCTCATCGCGATCGCCGTGGCCACGTTCTTCATCTACCCGCTGTTCTACGATGCCCTCAGCCACAACAACCCCCTCATGGCCGGCGTGCTGACCATCCGCAACGTCCTCCTGGTGGTCCTGTTCCTGTGGTCGGTCCGGCGCCTGTACTCGCTGGGCAAAAAGACTCCCGCGTCCGTCCCCGCGCTCAAGGAGTCCTGAGATTTCCACGAAGTTCTTCGACCGGCTGGTCAGCGTCCGCAGCACCGTCCTGCCCGCCCGCGTGGTGGACTGGTTCGCCCGTCCGACCAGCGTCTGGTGGGGCTTCGCGGTCATCCACCTGTATTTCCTGGGCTGGATGGCGTCGTTCTTCCTCAACGGCGATACGTTCAGCGACACCGAGCAGTACCGCCAGTGGGCGATGGACGGCTACAACCCGGACAGCCTGGACGGCAAGATCAGCCCCTGGGTGTACCCGGTGCTGGCGCAGATCCCCATCTTCCTCGCGAACATTGCCGGACCCAGCCTCTACCTCCTGTGCTGGTTCCTGATCATCACAGCCCTGAACGCCGTCGGGCTTGCTTTCCTTACCCGCGGTGCGCGGAAGGCGAAGGGCATCGCCCCGGCCTGGTGGTGGCTGTTTTTCACCGTCTTTATGGGCTACCTCAGCTTCGCCCGGGTGGAGGGAATCACCGCCCCCATCGTGCTGATTGCCCTCCTGTACGCGGCCGAACGCCCCGTCGTGGCAGGGATCCTGCTGAGCGTGGCCACCTGGCTCAAAGTGTGGCCGGCAGCGGTCCTGGTGCCGATCGTCATTGCCAGCCGGAAACGGATCCAGGTGCTGGTGTCCGGCGTCGCAGTCACCGCCGTCGCGGGCCTGGGCACGTACCTGTCCGGCGGCCTGCCGCACATCATGGACTTCCTGACCAACCAGGGCGAGCGAGGCATGCAGCTTGAAGCCACGTTTTCCACGCCGTGGGTGTGGCTCAGCGTGTTCAACATCGCGGGTTCCAAGATGGCGGACAACACGGCCATCAACTCCACCGAGGTCTACGGCCCGGGTGCCGAGGTGGCCGCGTTCCTGATGCAGCCCCTGCTGATCGTCGCCGCCGTGGTGGCCGCAGTCCTGCTGGTCCGGGCGCTGAATCGCGGCGCTGAACGGGAGGAACTCTTCCTCGAGGGCGCACTGATGATGACCACTGCCTTCATTGTGTTCAACAAGGTGGGTTCGCCGCAGTTCATCATCTGGCTGGCCCCGGTGATCATCGCCGGCCTCACGCACGACTGGGAACGGTGGAAGGTCCCTGCGGCGCTGCTGATGGGCATTGCCGTGACCACGTTTGTGATCTATCCACTGTTCTACACGCCCCTCATCCACGCCCACCCGGTCATGGCCGCCATCCTGACCACGCGCAACGTGCTCCTGGTGGTGCTGCTGTGGTGGTCGGTGAAGCGGACCGCCGAGCTCGGCCGCAAATCACAGGCGGTCCCCGAGGCGCGGACGGCCTAAGCTGGCGGGCTGTTGGCCAGGCCTTGGACACATAGCCTTTGCTGTCAAGCCGTCTGCGCCCACTAACAATTCTTCGACGCGCGCGATTTAGACTGCACCCATGTCCGAAACTGAACGAACCATCACAGACCCGGTCTTCGAAGCTGCCTACGAGGCCGCACAAAAGAGCCTCCGAGAGGGCGGCATCCCGATCGGTGCTGCCTTGGCCCGCGGCGGAGAAGTGATTGCCAGCGGCCACAACGGGCGTGTCCAGCATGGCGATCCAATCGCCCACGGCGAGATGTCTGCGTTGCGGGCTGCCGGACGCCAGAAGAGCTACCGGGACACAACCCTCTACACCACCCTGGCGCCGTGTGCGATGTGTACCGGGACCATCATCCAATTCAAGATTCCGCGCGTGGTGGTGGGCGAGGCCGAGACGTTCCCCGGCGAATTCGAACTTCTCCGCTCACGCGGCGTCGAAGTGGTGGTGTTGAATGATGCCCGATGCGTCGAGATGATGCGCACCTTCCAGGACGAACACCCTGAACTATGGGCGGAGGACATCGCCGAGTAGTCCACGCACAAGGGAGTGCGGGTGAAATAGATCAGACGTTATGTATGGTCTGTACACCGCCGCGCTTCGGGCTTCGGTCCTCTGCCACGAGAAGTCCTAGAACCGGGTTCGCGTAGAGCAGTGGTCGGGGCAGAAGTCGATGGAGCTGGGAGAGGCCGCCTCAGCGGGCGGTGCGGCGCTGGTCCAGCAGCCAGCGCCAACCCCGACGGGCCCAGTCCAAGGGTTTACCCTCGATCAGCAGCTTCCGCGTGTGGATGTCCAGGACCAGCAGATAGAACGTGAACAGCAGCGCCGTCACGAACGCCAGCGACGACGCGTCAATGGCCAGCTCCACAAAGGACCAGACCGAGAGCTGATCCTGCGCGCCGAACACCACAAAAAACGTCACGCCCACGTAGAGGCACCGGATCTGCCAGTCGTTCCGGATGCCGGTCACCGCCACGAATGGCAGGAACCAGAGGATGTACCAGGGCTGGATGATGGGCGAAAGCATCACGACGGCGGTGAACGCCAGGGCCAGCCGGCGCACCGCCCGCGAGTAGTCACCGCGGAACATCGGCAGCACCAGCCCGATGGCCGCCCACTTCATGCCGGTCCGCAAGAGGTCCGCGATGGTGCCGCCGTGAGTGGGTTCAAAGATCCCTGAGCTCACTAATGCGCTCGGCCGGCGCATCCCCTCGGATCCAACGAATCCGCCGGACGGATCAAAGCCACCGGGAAAACGGTCACCGCAATTTTCACGTCAGTCCCCGCCTGGCTAGATCGCACCTGACTAAGCAGCCGGTCGTTCGGACTAACATTAAAATTGTTATTTTTAACGTTTAAGTTGACAGAGGAACGCACTTGACGTTAGATAGATCACATACTCTTTAGTTTCCCGTCGGCATCAGAAGCCTTCCGCAACGAAGCGGTTCGTGCCGCACCACCCAGGAGATTGCAATGGCCGCACGTTCCGTTTCCTCCACCCTTCCGTCAACGCCGCAACTGACGCCCTCCCGCACCTGGGCAAGCCGGCTCGGCATGCCCCACGCGCTGCGCTGGGGGTTTGTCGGTCTGCTTATCTTCATGATCGGCGACGGAGTTGAGTCAGGGTATCTCTCGACTTTCCTGCTGGACCGGGGGCTGGAACAGGGCCAGGTGGGGCTTCTGTTCACGGTGTACGGAGTCGCAGCGGGCGTTGCCGCCTGGGCTTCGGGCGCCCTGTCGGACCTCTGGGGCCCCCGCCGCGTCATGCTCCTGGGACTCGTCCTTTGGGTGACATTCCAGCTTGTCCTTCTTACGATCGCGCTCCCGTCCTTGGACTTCACCCTGCTGCTGGTCAGCTATGGGCTGCGAGGGCTGGGGTATCCGCTCTTTGCGTATGGCTTCCTGGTGTGGATCGCGGCCTGCACTCCATCAAACCGGCTGGGCTCAGCAGTGGGGTGGTTCTGGTTCGCATTCACCGGCGGCCTGCCAACCCTCGGTTCCTTGCTGGCCAGCGCCACCATTCCGGCGCTCGGGGCTTTCAACACACTCTGGATCGCTCTTGGGCTTGTCATTGCCGGTGGACTTGTCGTTCTCACTACGGTCCGGGAACGCACAGGCTTTTCACGACTCGCTCCTGAGGGTGAGGATCCAGTCGCGACCCTGGCCTCAAGCCTGACCATCCTGTGGCGCAATCCTAGAATCGGCATGGGCGCCGCTGTCCGGGCCATCAACACCGCCTCCCAGTTCGGTTTCCTGGTGTTCCTTCCTGTCTTCTTCACCAAGGTAATCGGGTTCGAACTCAGCGAATGGCTTCAGATCCTCAGCGTCGTGTTCCTCACCAATATCTTCTTCAATCTGATCTTCGGAATCGTCGGGGACAAGTTTGGCTGGCGGCAGACGATCGCACTTTTCGGCGGCGTCGGATGCGCTGTAACGACCTTGGCGTTCTACTACGTGCCGCTCGCTGCCGGTCCGAACCTGATCGTGGCAATGGCTGTTGGTGCCGCCTACGGCGCCACCCTGGCCGGTTTCGTCCCACTGTCAGCCTTGATGCCGTCACTGGCACCGGAACACAAAGGAGCAGCCATGTCCGCCCTGAACTTTGGCGCCGGCCTGTCGGTTTTCCTTGGCCCGCTGATCGCAACGCTGTTCCTGTCCTTGATCGGAGTCGGCGGCGTTATGTGGATTTTCGCTGGGCTCTACCTGCTCAGCGCCGTCCTAACCTGGCAGCTGAAGCTCCCCGCCACCTCCCGCCACGCTGTACCTAGCAACACTCAGTAATTTCCGTTACACCTGAAGTGGCTGCCAGCGAACTCCGGCCGGCACATCCCGTACGGCATCCCCCGCCACGAGCACCGCAAACTCCAAAGCACACCCGCACGAGGAAGATACTTCCACCAATAGAAAGGCCCAAGCCATGGCGGTCATCGCTGTTGATGCCGGCACCACAATGATCAAGGCAGTCGGCTACGACGAAGAAGGCACAGAAATCGTGGTCGTCCGCCAGTCGACCTCCGTAAGCCGCCCGCACCCGGGGTGGGCCGAGCAGGACATGCTCGCCGTCTGGGATGCCGTCGTCTTCAGCGTCCGCAGCGTCCAGCGCCAACTGAAGTCGGACATTGATTTCCTGGCCATCACCGCCCAAGGTGACGGATGCTGGCTCGTTGACGAGGCAGTGGAACCCACAGGGCCCGCGATCCTGTGGAACGACGGACGCGCCGCCGACATCGTGGAGGAATGGTCGCGCCAGGGACTGCTCAAACAGGCATTCCAAATCAACGGATCCCAGACTTTCCCCGGGCTGCCTAACGCCATCCTCACCTGGCTGCAGCAGAACGACCCCGAGAGGCTCGAACGCTCCCACGTCTCCCTCACCTGCGGAGGCTGGCTCTTTGCCCGGATGACCGGACAGTTCGCCATCGATGAATCAGACGGTGCTGCCCCGTTCATGGATATCCGCACCCGCCAGTACTCACCGGAACTGCTGAAGCTCTATGACATGGAGTGGGCCCTGCCCTTCCTGCCGGAGCTGCGGGGCGACGACCGCCGGGTTGCCCCGCTGACACAGCACGCAGCACTGGAGATGGGCCTGCCCGCCGGCCTGCCGGTCGTCATGTCCTCGTACGACATCGCATCCACGGCAATAGGAGTCGGGGCGGTAGAACCCGGCCAGGCCTGCTGCATCCTCGGCACGACGTTGTGCACGGAAATTGTTGCCGACACCGTGAGCACGGAAGGAAAATCCGCCGGGCTGACTGTGGCCCTGGGCCTTCCCGGCAAATACCTCAATGCCTTTCCGACGCTGGCGGGCGGTGAAGTCATCCAATGGGCCTGTCAGCTATTGGATCTGGATAACCCGACGGAGCTGGCCGACCTCGCCGATACATGCCCCCCGGGGGCAGGCGGCCTGGCGTTCATACCGTATCTGTCGCCGGCCGGGGAACGCGCACCCTTCTTGAACGCGCAGGCGCGCGGGTCCTTCCTGGGCCTTTCCTTCGATCACAAACGTGAACATATCGCACGCGCGGTGATGGAAGGCCTTACCTTGGTCGTCCGCGACTGCCTCAGCACCTCAGGAGTCACCCCAACCGAACTCCGGGTCTGCGGCGGCGGGGCCGCCAACCCCATCTGGCTTCAGCTCATCGCCGACATCACGGGCGTTCCGGTGCAGAGGTCCACTGACACGGAAGTAGGCGCCAAGGGAGCTTTCCTCGTCGGACTGGTCGCCACCGGCGGAGCCGTACGCGTCGAGGACGTTTCCTCCTGGTACATCAGGATCCGGGACACCTTCACCCCGGACCCGCAGAAAGCCACTCAATACTCGGAGCTGTACGAGGACTTCCTGTCGCTCAGAACCACCGTGAGCGAGACCTGGCCGCGACTTGCGGCCATGCGGGGCCGAAGCCCGCAGACAAAGACCACAGACCGGCTGCCGGTCATCGTCCCGGAGCACCCGTCCGAAGGGTCCGACGACCTGACTGTTCCCGGGAAGTACCCGGCCACCTTAGAAGGAACATCATGACAGCAACGAACGGCGGCAGCATTTGGGTCGGTCTGGATCTGGGAACACAGAGTGTGCGCGCCCTGGCAGTCAACGCCGACGGCGACGTCCTCGGCTCCGGCACCCAAGAGCTCACCAGCCGCCGCGACGGACACCGGCATGAACAGGACCCGTACCAATGGTGGCAGGCCGTATCCGCGGCGGCTTCGGAAGCACTTCGGGGCCTTGAGCACTGCAGCGTCCTCGGCGTCGCAGTGGACGCCACCTCGGGAACGATCCTCCTCGCCGACGCCCGGGGCAACCCCGTCACACCCGGACTCATGTATGACGACGGCCGTGCCAGCGGCGAAACCGACCGGGTGAACCAGGCAGGATCCCATGTCTGGAACGAGCTGGGCTACCAGCGGATGCAGACTCCCTGGGCACTCCCCAAGCTGCTCTGGCTCCTCAACGATCCAGGAACGCCGACTGCCGGGACACGGTTGCTGCACCAGTCAGACTTCATCAATGAGCGCCTCACCGGCCATCCGGTCCCAACGGACCTGAGCAGCGCCCTTAAAACGGGTGCACATCTGATTGAGGAGAAGTGGCCGGAAGACGTGTTGGACGCGTTGGACGTACCGCGTCAAATGCTTCCGGGTCTCGTCCGCTCAGGCACCCGAATCGGGACCGTATCCGCCGACGCTGCCCGCGCCACCGGCATCCCGGCAGGCACCCCTGTCATCTCAGGGGCAACCGATGGATGTGCAGCACAGCTGGGCTCCGGGGCCCTGAAAGTCGGCAGCTGGAATTCCGTTCTGGGCACCACGCTGATCCTCAAGGGGGTCACCCGAAACCTGATCCAGGACCCCCTCGGGGTGGTCTACTCCCACAAAAGCCCTGACGGTGACTGGCTGCCGGGAGGCGCCTCCAGCACCGGGGCCGGTGTGATTTCCCGTGACTTCGCCGGAAAGGACCTGCGCATCCTGGAGGCCTTGGCAAAAACACGGGAACCCGCACCCGTCCTGACCTATCCGCTGGTGTCATCCGGGGAAAGGTTCCCGTTCGCGGCACCACAGGCCCGGGGCTTCACTCTTGGAACATCGGAAATTGAGGGCGACCGCTACGCCGCCGCCCTGCAGGGAGTGGCGTTCATCGAGCGGCTGTGCTTTGACTATCTGGACCTCCTGGGTGCCCCCACCGACGGCAGCCTCGTGCTCACCGGCGGCGCCACTAAAAGCCCCTACTGGAACCAGTTACGTGCCGATGTCCTCGGCCGCCCGGTGACACTCCCCCAGAATGCAGAACCAGCCCTTGGCATGGCTGTCCTCGCCGCGTCCCCGGACCGGGAAACCGCTGACGTCGCAGCAGAAATGGTCAAGGTACGCCAGGTCCTAGAGCCCCGCCCGGAGTCGGCCGGACGGTTCGACGACTCTTACGTCCGCCTCATCACCGAACTGGAACAACGCGGCTGGCTGGATTCCACAGCTGCTGAACACGCCATCAAGAGGACTAACGCATGACCAACATCATCCTGTGCCGCCACGGCGAGACGGTCTGGCACGCCGATAACCGCTACGCCGGAGTCAGCGACATCGACCTGACTCCCAGAGGCCATAAACAGGCGGCGCAGCTCGCAAACTGGGCCCAAACAGCCGGGCTCTCCGCGATCTACACTTCCACTCTGAGCCGCGCCCAGACCACAGCAGAGGCCAGTGCGAAGGTCACAGGCCTCAGCGTGCAGGTGGACCCGCGCCTGCGTGAACTGGACTTCGGTGAAGGCGAAGGCCTGACAACCGCCGAGATGGAACAGCGTTTCCCTAAGGCCCTGGCGCATTTCCGGGCTGATCCGGCGAAGCACCATCTCCCCGGCGGAGAGGACCCCTTCGAAGCCGCTGACCGATTCGTGGACTGCCTTCAGGACATCACTAAGGAACATCCGGACGAACGGGTGCTGGTAGTAGCCCACACCACGGCAATCCGGCTCGCCCTGTGCCAGCTGATCGGCATCCCGCTAAGGGAATACCGGCGGGTCTTCCCCACCATCCGGAACTGCTCACTCACTGAAATCAGCGTCAGGGACGGCTACGTTTCCGTGCTCGAGTTCAACACCCCCGTCGCGGACAGCACCGCGCCGGCCTCCCAGCCCCAGCCCTGATCCAGCAAGGAGATCCCATCATGACCACCCGCATTCTCGCCGCAGGCGACCACTTCGTACTCAATGACCTGCTCACTGGCGCCGTGGCCAAGGAAGTCACCGACCGCAGCGTGTCCTTCACCGAACTCACCCTGCCCTGGCCCGTCGTCCCCTTCGGCCGGGTCGCAGAAGTTGATGAAGCCTCCGGGACCGAAGATGAACTCATCGAAGCCCTGCAGGGAGTGGAAATCTGCATCACGCAGATGGCCCCCCCTGACCGAAAGAGTCCTGAAAGCATGCCCCGACCTCAAACTGTTCTGCATCAGCCGCGGAGGCCCCGTCAACGCAAACCTGGAAGCAGCCACCCGGCACGGTGTAGCCGTCACGTCAGCACCGGGACGGAACGCTGCAGCAACAGCCGAGCACACCCTGGGCATGATGCTGGCCGCGATGCGCCGCATCCCCCAGACCAACGCCGATCTGTCCGCCGGAACGTGGCGGGGTGACTACTACATGTACGAAAACGTCGGCCCCGAACTCGAAGGCAGCACCGTCGGCCTGGTCGGCTACGGCGCCATCGGCAGCCGCGTTGCCCGCATGCTGCAAGGCTTCGGGGCAACAGTCCTGGTGCACGACCCGTACGTCACCGAAGACGTACTGGCCGGACAGGCGGAAAAGGTCGAGTTCGACGAATTGTTGGCCCGCTCAAATCTCATCACCCTCCATGCCCGCGTCACGCCCGAGACAACCGGCATGATCGGAGCTGAACAGATCGCCGCCCTGCAACCCGGTTCCATTATCGTCAACTGCGCACGGGGCGCCCTGCTGGACTACGACGCACTCTGCGACGCCCTCGACTCCGGCCACCTCTTCGGCGCCGCCTTTGACGTTTTCCCCGAGGAGCCCATTCCCGCAGCCTCCAGGCTGCTGACCACCCCAAACATCGTCATGACCCCGCACCTGGCCGGGGCCAGCAAAGCGACCGCAAACAAGGCGGCACAGATCGTAGCCGCGGATGTGCGGAGGTACCTGAACGGGGAACCCCTCGCCCACTGCGCCAACCCCGAAGCCCTCATGCCAGCACGCACGGCCTAGAACCACGCTGGCGCCCCGGGCGCGCCGGCTCCCGCGGCTCCGGGGGCCGGCATGGGTCGTTTGGCCCCGCCCGCAACCCTCGGCGCCATTTCGGTGCCGGATCGGAATCGTCGAGAATGCCCTCCTGCAGACCGGATTAACCTGTCTGGTTGTGCGTGGAATGCAGCGGGGCGATGTGCAAGGTGGTGTGCTCAGATACTGCTTCCCTGAACTCGGAAGAGACATCGTCAGTAAGAATGAGGTCGGTGAAATCACTCACGGGAACGTAGTGGTGGAGCGATGTCCGCCCCGCTTTGGACCCGTCCATCATCAGCACGCGTCGAGTGCCGGCCTTCAGCATGGCCCGCTTCATGTGAACGACATCCTGCTCCTGGTGATAGGTCATCTCAGATCCCATCGTTGAGGTGGACTGGAACACGACATCCACCGCGTATGAGCTGAACGAGCCGTCGTTCGGCAGGCCAATGAAAGAGTCATGCGTGCGCGAGTACTGGCCTCCGGTCACGATCAGCCGGATGTCATCGTTCTCCCGGAACAGCTCTATCGCCTGCCTGTAGTTGGTGATGACCGTCAGGGGTCCAACATCGTTGAGCAACCGGGCAAGGGCGAACACGGTGGTGGAGTCATCCAGCATCACGGACATGCCTGGCTCGACCATCTCCAGGGCCTTGCGCGCAAGCGCCGTCTTGGCCTGCGGCTGGATCTGCATCCGGATCTCAGAGCTCGCCTCAAAGACAGTGGAGGGCAGTGCCGACACTCCGCCGTGGACTTTGCGCAGGATTCCCCGAGTTGCCAGATCATCGATGTCGCGGTGGATGGTCATCAGACTGACGTTGGTGAGGGTCGCAAGATCGGCGGCACTGGAAAACCCTGCGCCCACAACATGTTCGATGATCCGCCGCTGCCGGGTGATGCGCGGCTTTTTGAGTCCGGGGTTGTCGTTCATCATGCTCACTTTCGTCGCTGCGCGCGGGTTTCCACGGCTGCGTGGACCCATACGGCAGGCCTGTGCTTAGGATATGCCCGCACAAGCCATGAAACAATTTATCAATCTTCGTGACCTATTTCACATTTTTTCTGTTATTCTCGACATACAAGTTGAGGTCATGGAGGACCCAACTCGCTTGGCTCACCTCACGAAAGAGAATTCAATGAAGAACTTCTACGCGCGCATCATGACGGCAGCCGCCACGGCCGCCATTCTCGGCGTCGCCGCCACTGGCTGCGGTTCCCAGGGCTCTGCAGGAGCCGGCACGGGCGACGCCTCGGCCGCCAAAATAGCGTTTCTGATGCCGGATATCGCCTCAACCCGGTATGAACTGTTTGATAAGCCCATGTTTGAAGCAAAGATCAAGGAGCTTTGTGGGGGATGCACGGTGGTGTATTCAAACGCCAACGCCAGCGCGGCAAAGCAGCAGGAACAGGCCAACTCCGCACTCGCCCAGGGCGTAAAGGCAATTGTGATTGACCCGGTAGACTCCGCGGCTGCCGCGACGATCGTCAACTCAGCCAAGGCGCAGAACGTCCCGATCATCGCCTACGACCGCCCGATCCCTGACGCCCCCGCCGATTACTACGTTTCCTTCGACAACGAAAAGATCGGTTCGATGATCGCCCAGTCCCTGGTCGACCATCTCAAGGCAACCAACGTCCAGGGAGGACTGCTGCAGGTCAACGGATCCCCTACTGACGCAGCCGCCGGACTGATTAAGAAGGGCATCCACTCCGCCGTTGACCCGAGTGGGTTCAAGCTCCTCGCCGAGTTTGACACCCCTGGCTGGGAACCGACCAAAGCCCAGGACTGGGTCAGCGGCCAGATTACCCAGTTCTCCGGGAAAATCGCAGGAGTTGTCGCAGCAAACGACGGCACGGCAGGCGGCGCCATCGCGGCGTTCAAAGCTGCCGGAACCGAAGTGCCCCCCGTAACGGGCAATGACGCTGAGCTCGCCGCCGCCCAGCGCATTGTGGCCGGGGATCAGTACAACACCATCTCCAAGCCAATCAAGACTGTGGCTGAGGCCGCCGCTCAGATTGCCTACTCGTTTGCCAAGGGCGAGAAGCCTGCGGGCAAAACCACCTTGTTCAACACCCCGTCGGAACTCTTCGTCCCGACAGTGGTCACCACGGAAAACCTCAAAGCGTCGCTGGTGGACACCGGAATCGTGAAGGCGTCCGGGCTCTGCACCTCCGCCTACGCGGCAGCCTGCGCCAAGGCCGGCATCAAGTAGAGCCGGCATCAAGGCAAGGAGGTTCCGGTGCTCCGGTCCGGACACCGGAACCTCAACCCCAACATCACTTACCCCAGAGAACAACAGGGAAAAACATGCCATCAGAACCCATTGCCGCAGCAGGAAGCCCCCAACTGCTGTCACTGCGCGGCATAAACAAGTCCTTCGGTGCCGTCGCCGCGCTAATGGACATTGAGCTGGACGTAGCCGAAGGCGAAGTTGTCGCTGTCGTCGGTGACAACGGCGCCGGCAAATCGACGCTGGTAAAGGTACTCTCGGGAGTACATTCAGCCGACTCCGGCACCATCGCCTTTGAAGGCCGGGAAGTAACGATTCCCAGTCCAGCGGCCGCCCAGCACCTCGGCATCGCCACCGTCTTCCAGGACCTGGCGCTCTGCGACAACCTCACAGTGGTCGACAACCTCTTCCTTGGCCGGGAAATATCACCGCTCCGGCTGAACGAAGTGGACATGGAAGTCCGTTCATGGGAGCTGCTTAGGCAGCTCTCGGCAAAGATCCCCTCTGTCCGGACACCCATTGCAGCGCTGTCCGGCGGCCAGCGGCAGACCGTCGCCATCGCCCGGTCCCTGCTCGGAGACCCCAAAATCGTCATCCTCGATGAGCCGACCGCAGCGCTCGGCGTCGCCCAGACCGCCGAAGTACTCAACCTCGTTGAAAGACTGCGCGAACGCGGCCACGGCGTCATTATGATCAGCCACAATATGGCCGACGTGAAGGCAGTCGCGGACCGCGTGGTTGTACTGCGCCTTGGCCGCAACAACGGAGACTTCCGGGTCCGCGAAGTCTCAACCGAGGACATCATCGCCGCCATTACCGGAGCAACGGACAACGTCGTCTCACGACGGTCCGCAGCACGCGGCACCGGCCCGGGACCGACCCAGGAGACCGACACAGCATGAAAACCAAGACACAAACCGCTCCCGCCTCCCTCGCCATGGACTTGCAGGACGAACGGCTGCAAGACCGGACAGGACTCAAAGGCCAGTTCCAGGCATTCCTGGACCGAACCCGCTCCGGGGACCTCGGTGTCCTGCCCGTCATCGGCGGACTTATCGTGATCTGGGCCGTCCTCCAGGCCCTGAACCCGATCTTCCTTTCCCCCGCCAACCTGGTCAACCTCACCATGGAAAGCTCAGCCGTAGGGATCATCGCCCTCGGCATCGTCTCCGTCCTCCTGGTAGCCCAAATCGACCTTTCCGTCGGTTCCGTCAGCGGACTGGCCGCCGCAGTCGTCGCAGTCACTTCGGTCAACATGGGCTGGCCCGTCTGGCTGGTTATCCTGGCCACAGTTGCCCTCGGAGCAGGCACCGGCTGGATATACGGACAAATCTTCAACCGGTTCGGCGTTCCCAGTTTCGTCATCACCCTCGCCGGGCTACTCGGATTCCTGGGGCTGCAGCTCTACATCCTGGGCGCCAAGGGATCCATCAACCTGCCGTTCGTCTCACCCCTGGTGTACTTCGCGCAACTGGCATTCGTGCCCATCTGGCTGTCCTACGTACTGGTAGCAGCCGCAGCGGCAGGCCTGTTCGCCACCGACTATTTCCACTCACGAGCCCGCAGAATCGCCGGGCTGTCCGCCATGTCCCTGCAGAACGTCGCCCTGCGCGCCATTCTCCTGCTGGTAGTCCTCGGAGTAGCTCTCTCCTACCTGAACCAAAGCCGCGGAGTCGGCTGGATGTTCATTTTGTTCATCGCACTGACCTTGATCCTTAATTACCTGCTCAAACGAACCAAGTGGGGCCGCTCCGTCTACGCCGTCGGCGGCAACCCAGAGGCAGCCCGCCGCGCCGGCATAAATGTCAAAGCCATTTACACATCCGTTTTCATCACCTGCTCAACGCTCGCAGCGATAGGAGGACTCCTTGGAGCCGCCCGCCTCGCAGCCGCCAACCAGGGAAGCGGCACCGGCGACGTAAACCTGAACGCAATCGCTGCGGCTGTCATCGGCGGAACGAGCTTGTTCGGGGGCCGTGGCAGCGCCTTCGCCGCCATCTTGGGGATCATCGTCATCCAGTCAATCTCCAGCGGCCTCACCCTGCTGAATCTCGACTCGTCATTCCGTTTCATGGTCACGGGTGTGGTGCTGCTCCTGGCAGTAACCCTCGACTCAGTCTCCCGCCGGTCTCGATCCGCACACGGCAGGGCCTGAGCAATAACCGCCAGTTCCTACCCAAGGGCTCCTGCCGCAAGAATGGCAGGGGCCCTTGGTGATGGCCGGGCCGGAAGCCCTCGCGTAAGCAGTACCTTTTAGCAGTCCCAATTCCCGTGTGGCGTGTTTCGCCTCAGCGCGCGCCCCGGCGCTGGTCCAGGAGCCAGCGCCAACCCCGACGGGCCCAGTCCAAGGGTTTACCCTCGATCAGCAGCTTCCGCGTGTGGATGTCCAGGACCAGCAGATAGAACGTGAACAGCAGCGCGGTCACGAACGCCAGCGACGACGCGTCAATGGCCAGCTCCACAAAGGACCAGACCGAGAGCTGGTCCTGTGCGCCGAACACCACAAAGAACGTCACGCCCACGTAGAGGCACCGGATCTGCCAGTCGTTCCGGATGCCGGTCACCGCCACGAACGGCAGGAACCAGAGGATGTACCAGGGCTGGATGATGGGCGAAAGCATCACGACGGCGGTGAACGCCAGGGCCAGCCGGCGCACCGCCCGCGAGTAATCGCCACGGAACATCAGCAGCAGCACCAGCCCGATGGCCGCCCACTTCATGCCCGTCCGCAGCAGGTCCGCGATGGTGCCGCCCGGCAGTCCCAGCACGTTGCCGAGGAACTCAACCTGCTGCCCCAGGAACCCTGACGGCGAATAGCCGGTGTAACCCGGCGTCGGGTCCATGATGGCCCAGACCCAGCCCAGCCCGAGGTTGTAAGGGATCCCGCTGACGGCCAGCACGGCGAAACTGATTCCCGCCGTCGCACCCCAAATCAGGAACTTCCGCGTCCACGAGGCCGCGGGCCCGGCCCACATGACCCCGATGAATGGCAGGAGCAGCACGGTGATCGGCTTGATCCCGATGGAGGCGGTGACCAGCAGGATTCCGGCCAGGTAGCGCTTCGTCGCCGCGAAGTAGACACCGGCGACGGCGAGGCCCACCATAAGCGCGTCGTTGTGGGCGCTAGCCACGAAACTGATGAGGAACAGCGGGTTGGCCACCGCGATCCAGAGTGCCCGCGCGCCGTTGATGCCGTGCAGTTCGGCCAGCTTGGGCACGTAAATGACGCAGAGCAGAACCCCGACGCCGGCGATCAGGCGGAACAGCAGGACGGACACGTCGGGCTGCGCCCCTGTCAGCTCCACCACGCCGCGGGCGAGCCACAGGAAGTAGGGCCCGTAGGGGGTCCTGTTCTCGGCCCACGCCGGGTCCGCGCCGAGGGCAAACCAGTTGTTAAGGGTGGAAATGCCCACGGCGTAAGGGTTCTGGCCTTCCATGACCAGGCGGCCCTGGCCGGTGTAGGCGTAAACATCGCGGGAGAAGATGGGGACGGCCAGCAGGAGCGGCAGGGACCAGGCGGAGATGGCTATGACCACCGATCGCAGCGAGTGTTCGCCCCAGTCGTCCAGCCGCTGGCCCAGCCGGAGCCAGGACCGCATCAGGAGCATCGCCCCCACCGTCAGGAGCACGGTGGACAGCGTCACCCCCCAGCCCTCGGTCCGCAGCGCGATGACCACCGGCTGGCGGATCATGGGTGAGCCGTTGGCGATCCAGCCCGTTCCGATCGATCCCACAAACATCATGAGGGCGCCCAGGAACCCCTGCCAGGTGGCGATGTACACCCGGCGCTTCGTGGGGGGAGCTACGGCGGGCGCAGCAGACTTGGGGAGCTCCGCGCCGGCCGCCGTCTTTTTCGACGGACTGGGGACGCTCTCCGAAGTGCCGATGTGTGAACCGCCTGCCGTCATGTCTTGTGTGGTCCCCTACTTACGTTACGGCGCTGGCTGGACTAGCTATAGGCCGGTCTACAACCCAGTCATTTTAGCAGTTGGCCCGCGGCGCACCCCAGACTTGTAGGGGCGGACGTGCCCCCTATTTCGCAATGAGGCGTCGCGCCGCCCCATCCCCGCCTATGAATGAAGCCGCCACTGCCGGCTTCGCCAGCACGATTGGACCCAGCCATGGCCGTACGAAGCGTCCCCGATGCCCGGACCAGCACGCTTCAGCAGCTCTAATCAGTCCGTGCCACGCTTCGCTCGCCGCGGCGGCTGAAGACCGAGGCACTGGCAGGCCTGGTGGTGGCACTGGCCTTGATCCCGGAGGCGATCGCTTTCTCGGTGATCGCCGGGGTGGATCCGCGGATCGGCCTGTTCGCCTCGTTCGCCATGGCTGTCACCATCTCTTTTGTGGGCGGCCGGCCCGCCATGATTTCCGCCGCCACCGGCGCCGTCGCCCTGGTCATCGCCCCGCTGATGCGCAGCCACGGCCTGGACCACCTGATCGCGGCCGTGATCCTGGCCGGCGTTTTCCAGATCCTGCTGGCGGTCCTCGGCGTCACACGATTGATGCGGTTCATCCCGCGCTCGGTGATGCTGGGCTTCGTGAACGCCCTGGCCATCCTGGTGTTTATGGCCCAGATTCCCGAACTGATCGGCGTGCCGTGGATGGTTTATCCGCTGGTGGCCGTGGGCCTGGTCATCGTGGTGGGACTGCCCAGAATTTCGACGGCGGTGCCCTCACCTTTGGTGGCCATCGTGGTGCTCACCCTGTTTGCCGTGCTGGCCGGCGTGGATGTTCCCACCGTCCAGGACAAGGGCCAGCTGCCCGAGAGCTTGCCTTCGGTGTTTGTCCCCAATGTCCCGCTGACGTGGGAGACGCTCCAGGTCCTCGCGCCGTTCTCGCTGTCCATGGCCTTGGTGGGGCTGCTCGAATCGCTGATGACCGCCAAGCTGGTGGACGACATCACGGACATCCGCTCCAACAAGACCCGCGAGTCCTGGGGCCAGGGCGTGGCGAACATCGTCACAGGCTTTTTCGGCGGCATGGGCGGTTGCGCCGTGATCGGCCAGACCATGATCAACGTCAAGGGATCCGGGGCACGGAGCCGCGTGTCCACGTTCCTGGCCGGCGTTTTTCTGCTGGTCCTGGTGGTGGTGCTCGGCGATGTTTTGGGCCTGATTCCGATGGCCGCGCTGGTGGCCGTAATGATCTTCGTTTCCGCCATTACCTTCGACTGGCACTCCATCGCTCCGCGGACCCTGCGCCGGATACCCAAGTCCGAGACCGCCGTCATGGTGATCACCGTGGCAGTCGTGTCGGCCACCCACAACCTGGCCATCGGCGTCGGGGCGGGCGTGCTGGCGGCCACGGCGCTGTTCGCCCGGCGGGTGGCGCACTTCGTCACGGTGGAACGGACCGTCGTCGAACTTAACGGTGAGAACGTGGCCACCTACACGGTGGACGGCGAGCTGTTCTTTGCCTCGTCCAACGACCTCTACACGCAGTTCGAGTACGCCCTGGACGCCGAGCCGGACGTCAGCCGGGTGATTGTGGACCTGCACGCCTCGCACCTCTAGGACGCCTCAACCGTCGCGGTGCTGGACGCCGTGACCGAGAAGTACCGCCGGCACGGGCGGGACGTGGAGCTGATCGGGCTGAATGCAGCCAGCGTGGCCATGCGGGAACGGCTGGCGGGAAAACTCTACTGACGGGCTAGCCCCGCGGGTCGCTGTGGACAGTGCGGTTCCGGCCCAACGACTTGGCCCTATAGAGGGCCCGGTCAGCGGCGGCGATGAGGTCATCCACATCGGACGTCTCGGCGTCGTACAGCGCCACCCCGTAACTGACGGTGGGCATTTCGAGTCCGTCGGCAGTGGAGACCTCGGCGAGGCGCCGGCTGATCTCCTCAGCTATTTTGTCCGCACGCCCGGCGGTGGCGCCCGGGATGAGGAGGATGAACTCTTCCCCGCCATACCTGCCCACCAGGTCCGTGGGCCGGACAGTGTCCTGGCTTGCGGCGGCGAATGCCCGCAGCGCGACGTCCCCGGCGGCATGGCCGTGGGTGTCGTTGACTGCCTTGAAGTTGTCCAGGTCGGCGAGGACCAGGGCGCCCGTTCCCGGAGTGACGGCCCTGTCGCTCAGCAACTCTGTGGCCAGGTCCAGAAATGCTTTGCGGTTGAGCAGGCCGGTGAGATCGTCCCGTGTGGCCACCATGCGCAGGGCCCGGGTCTGCTGTTCGGTGCTCAAGGCAGCCATGCTGAAGGACACCACCACCAGCAGCACCATGGTCACCAATGTGGTCCCAGCGGAGCCGAAGAATGTGGCGAACGTGTGTCCGTCCGGGCCCTCCAGCAGGAAGTACACCAGCCGGCCGAAATAGAACACGGACATCGCTGCCGCTGCGGCAGCCATCGGCACCCGCACGCGCGAATACCCAGGTTCCAGCCGCCAGAGCTCCCGGGATGCCAAGCCGATGGTCAGGCACATGGCGGAGAGGAATACCGCACCGCCGGACCAAGTGTTGGTGCCGGGATTGTCGACGGCGGAGGCAACCAGGGTGACCAGCGGTACCCCGGTGAACACCCACCGCAGCGGCGGCACCTCCCGGAGCGACCGGGCACCGGCCCAGACGGCTGCGCTGCCCAGGACCAGCAGGACATTGCCCAGCGTATTGGCCCACCACTGGTGGGCGGTTCCGTTGAGCAGGAAGGCGGCGGATCCGGACAGAAAAAACACCAGCGCGAGGCACCACCAGCCGCTGTACGGCGAGCGCGTGGAGCGGTAGGCCGAAAAGTAGAACAGCAGCACCAGGACCAAAGCCATCACGCCGAAGGCGATCCTCAGCGTAGTAGTATCCAGGTCCATTTCAGAAGTTCCCCCCGACCGCCGAGTGATGCAGACCTCAGTATGGCACCGTCACTGGCCCGGCGGGCGGATTATCCGGCGTTGCGTGGCCAGGGCGATGGCGGAGGTCCGGTTGTCCACGCCGAGCTTGCCGTAGATGTGCACGAGGTGGGTTTTGACGGTGGCCTCGGAAATGAAAAGCCGCCGGGCGATGGCGCGGTTTGTCAGGCCGGTGGCCAGCAGTTCAAGCAGCTGGACCTCGCGGGTTGTGAGGGCAGTTTCCGGGCTGCTGATCCGCGACATCAGCAGTGCCGCGACCTTCGGAGCCAGCGCCGTCTGGCCGGCCGCCGCCGACAGTACCGCCTGGCGGATCTGTTCCGGCGGCGCGTCCTTGAGCATGTAGCCGCTGGCGCCTGCCTCGACGGCGGCCAGGATGTCCGCCTCGGTGTCGTAGGTGGTCAGAATCAGGACCGGCGGCGGGGCGTCCAGCTTCCGGATCGCGGCGGTGGCGGTGACACCGTCCATCCCGGCGCCCATCTGCAGGTCCATCAGCACCACATCCACGCGGTCCCCCAGTGTCCGGAGCCGCGCGAGTTCCCGCAGCGCGGCGTCCCCGTCGGCGGCCTCGGCGGCCACGCTGAAGTCCTCGAATTCGGTGAGCATGGCGCGCAGGCCCGCGCGGACCACGGGGTGGTCATCCACCAGGAGAATGCGGAGCTCGCCCATCAGTCCCGCTCCCCCTCGGCGCCGTTGCCCCCGCCGGTGAGCGGCAGCCGGATGGCGACGACGGTCCCCTCGCCGGGTGCCGTCTCCACCTCCAGCGAGCCGTTCAGCTCAGCCACCCGGGCAGCCAGCGAGCGAAACCCGAACCCGCTGCCGTCCGCCCGGCCGGCCACGCCGGAACCGGGAGCTTCCGGCGCAAAGCCCGTGCCGTCGTCATATACGTCCAAGGTGACCTCGTCGCCGAGGAACGCGAGGGTAACGACGGCGGTGCTTGCTTTGGCGTGGAGCCTGACGTTGGACAAGCTGGCCTGGGCGGCCCGGAGCAGGGTAACGCTGTACTGCGGCGGCAGCTCCGCGGGGTCGCCCACCAGCTCGAAGCGGCAGCGGAGCCCGTCACCGCGCGCGGCGGCCAGCGTTTCGGTTTCGCCGCAGAGCCGCTGCAGGCTCTCCGGGAGCGACGACTCCTGGAGCTGGGGCGAGGTGAGGCCGCGGACAAAGCTGCGGGCCTCCGCGAGGTTTTCCGACGCCGTCTGCTGCACCAGCGCGAACCGCTCCGCGGCGGTGGCAAGATCGCCGCTGGCCAGGGACTTCTCCGCCGCCCGCGCCACCAGGACGATGCTGGACAGGCCCTGCGCCAAGGTGTCGTGGATTTCGCGGGCCAGGCGCTCACGCTCAGCTGCGACGCCGGCCTCATGCTGGGTTCTGGCAAGTTCTGCGCGGGTGCGCCGGAGTTCGTCCGCCGCCAGCCGCTGGGCTTCACTCTCCTGGTAGAGCGCGCGGTAAGCCAGCCCTGTGACCACGGCGAAAACGGCACCCAGCCCCGGCCCCAGGACCATGGGTAACGTGGGCGACGGCAGCCCGCTGGCCACCCACTGCGAAGCCACGACGGCGGCCGTCATCGCGGCGATGGTGAGCAGAGCAATCCGGCGAGGTAGAACATGCAGGTGGAGGAAGAAGAGCGGAAAGGCCACCCAGGAAAATTCGGCGCTGCCGGCGAGGAGGACTCCCCACAGTGCTGTGACAAGGCCCAGCCAGGGGGCGGCGTAGGGGTGCGGGTTGAAGCTGGAGCGGCCCGCGGCGAAGCGCTTCTCCAGGACAGTGCCTGCGAGGTAAGCCGCGGCGAGGGCAAGGGCGAGTGCGGACCAGGCGAGGCGCCGCGCTCCCGCGGGAGTGCCGGCGTCGTCCGCGCCGACGGCTCCGTCCGCGAAGTGGAGCCGCAGGATGGCGACCAGCAGCAGCACGGCAAAACCGACGTGAAGCGTCACCCGAAGGAACCGCAGGATGGCAGCCCCCGACGGGGTGGTCTGTGGGTCCGCGGCAGGCATTTCACCAGCTTAGGCGCCTGCGGGAATATGCGGATCAACCAAAAGGTTGACCGCCCCTTCAACCTCTTGTCCCGCCGGGCTCAACTAAATCCTCGATGTGGGCCGGGCCGATGCGCCGGAGAGTGGATTCAGAAGGAATTCCACCCCCACTGAAGGAAGTACAACGTGTTTCTCGCTATTCGCGACATCCGATTCGCCAAGGGCAGGTTCGCCCTGATGGGCGGCGTGGTGGCCCTGGTGACGCTGCTGCTGGTGCTGCTCTCCGGGCTCACCGCAGGGCTGGGCGACCAGTCCACGTCCGCCATCGGGAAGCTGGGCTCTGGTTCCGGCGGCGATGCGTCCGGCGCCGGATCCAGGCCGGTGGACAGCATCGTTTTTGGCGCACCCGGCACCAACCAGCCCACGGCATCCTTCACCGAAAGCGAAGTGACGGCCGCGCAGGTGGACAGCTGGAAGCGCACCGCGGGGGTGGCCCGGGCCGAGGCCCTGGGTATCAGCCAGTCCCGCCTCCAGAGCGGCGACGGCGGTACCACCAACGTGGCGGTATTCGGCGTTGCCGAGGACGGGCAGCTGGCGCCGTCGCCGGTCCGGGCGGGGTCGGTGGTGATCGGCGCGACCGTCGCCGCGGACCTTTCACTCGACGTCGGAGACACGGCCACGGTGAGTGGCACTAACGTGACCGTCACCGCCGTCGTGGATGACCAGTGGTATTCGCACACCGGCGTGGTGTGGATGGCGCTGCCGACGTGGGCCGAGGTGGCGCACCTGACGCCGGCTGCCGGGAGTACTCCGGGGAGCATTCCGGTGGCGACCGTCGCCGCCGTCACCTACCAGGACGGCGCCGTGGTGGACGAGGAAGCGGCCAATGCGATGGCCCGCACGGTCAGCACCAGCCGCACCGGCTCGTTCCAGGCGCTGGGCTCTTTCAAGAGCGAAAACGGGTCGCTGATGCTGATGCAGGCGTTCCTTTACGGGATTTCGGCACTGGTGATCGTTGCGTTCCTGACGGTCTGGACCGTGCAGCGCACCCGCGATATCGCCGTCCTCAAGGCCATGGGCGCGTCCGGCGGCTACGTGCTGCGCGATGCCATGACCCAGGCCGCCATTGTGCTGCTGGCCGGCGCGGGCCTGGGCGGGGCAGTCGGAATTCTGGGCGGGTTCGCCGCAGCCCAGGCGGCACCCTTCCTGGTCACGCCGGCCACCACCCTGCTGCCCGTGCTGGGAATTGTGGCCATTGGCCTGGCGGGCGCCGCGCTTGCAGTGCGCCGGGTGACCACCGTAGATCCGCTGATCGCCCTCGGCGGCAACTAATTCCTCTCCCTGAAACGCCCGAAAGGTACTTCCCGTGTCTGTTACTAGTACTGCTCCCCTCACTCCTACCGCCGGCTCCGCCCTCACCCACCCGCTGACACTCAGCAACGTCACCCTCGAATACCCGGACGGGGGCGGAACCATCAAGGCCCTGGACAGCGTCAGCCTCCACGTCGCAGCGGGCAGGATGGTCTCGCTGGTGGGCCCGTCCGGTTCGGGCAAATCCAGCCTCCTGGCAGTCGCCGCCACCCTGGTCCGGCCCACCAGCGGGGACGTGATCATTGACGGGACCAACACCGCGGGGCTGAAGGACAAGGAACTGACCGCGCTGCGGCGGGAGACGGTGGGCATCATCTTCCAGCAGCCCAACCTCCTGGCGTCCCTGACCGCCGTCGAGCAGTTGATGATTGGCCACCACCTGCGCGGCAACCCGCTGAAGGCCGCGCGTTCGCGGGCTCTTGACCTGTTGGATCTGGTGGGCTTGGCTGAGTCCGCCGGCAAGCGGCCGCACCAGCTCTCGGGCGGGCAGCGGCAGCGGGTGAACATTGCCCGGGCGCTGATGGGCAGCCCGAAGGTGCTGCTGGTGGATGAGCCGACGGCGGCGCTGGACCACGCGCGCAGCGCGTCGACCGTCGGGCTGCTGCGCCGGGTCACCGACGAGTTCCAGGTGGCCACGGTGATGGTCACGCACGACACCGAATTCGTCCCGCTGACCGACGCCGTCGCTGTAATGCGCGACGGCGGCCTGACCGCCCCGGCCGTACCCGGCGCCTTACTTAGCGCCGGGGTCGCGGAGTAGGGTTCCGTCATGGACATCATCTTGGTACCCGGTTTCTGGTTGGACGCGTCGTCGTGGGAGGAGGTGACGCCGGCCCTGGAGGCGGCGGGGCACACAACCCATCCACTGACTCTTCCCGGCCTTGAATCTGTGGACGCACGGCGTGGCGGCATCACTCTGAAGGACCATATTGCCGCCGTCGTAGACGTTCTGGACGGTCTCGACGGAAAGGTGGTTCTGGTGGGGCACTCCGGTGGTGGCGCGGTCATCCACGGCGTGGCGGACGCACGGCCGGACCGCGTTGCCCGGAATATTTACGTGGACAGCGGACCCCTGGGCGAGGGCGGCGTCATCAATGACGGGCTGCCCACCGAGGGCGACGACGTGCCGCTGCCGCCGTGGGATGGATTCGATGACGCCGATCTGGTGGATCTCACCGATGAGTTGCGCGCGTCGTTCCGGGCACGCGCCATCCCCGAGCCCAGGGGCGTTGCGCATGGCCGGCAGCGCCTGCATGACGTCCGCAGGTACGACGTTCCGGCGACTGTGATCGCGTGCCAGTTCCCGTCGTCGCTGCTCACCGAATGGATCGACGCCGGACACCCGTTCACCGCCGAACTGGCCCGCATCCGCGACGTCGAGTACGTGGACCTCCCCACCGGGCACTGGCCCCAGTTCACGAAACCTGTGGAACTGGGCCAGGCGATCCTGGCGGCGGTGGAACGGGCGGGGTGACGCTGCAGGCCAGGCAGCGTCACCAGCTCGTCTCGCGACCTTGGCTCCGGGCGTACTACGCCTCAAACGGGTCCTGAACCCCGCACTCCATACCGGATTTTATTGAACTACAAAGCCAGCGGCACGTCGGCGGACTTCACCCAGGAAGTCATCAGCCGCAAAACACACAGGAAGTTCAAAGCGTCTCCGACACCGACACATCCTCGGGCAACGAGAGCGCAATCGTAATTCGGCGCGAAGGCAAAGCACAACTGCGAGTCGGCAAGGACGACCTTTCCCGTCAGAAGTACACAGCGTGGTCCGAACCGGCCGACCAGAAGACCGACCGGTTTCTGCATGGCACCGTAGACTGCGAGCTGTAGAACGACAAGCGTCGCCAACTCTGCCGATGCAATGTCGAAACGATCCATTTGCATCGAGACCACCGACAGCCAACGACGAGCGATGAAACACCGCGACAAGGTGAGTCAGGGATGCGACGAGCCAGACAGCAACGGGGACGCTTCGGAGATGTCCGGCTTTCGCCTCCGCCGCATGTGTCGCCAGTGCATCACAAAACCAATCATTCCGGCGAGACCAACGCTGCCCGAGGCAGTGGCCCTCCCAAATTCATTAGGCTGGCTTCGACTTTCATGGCGAGTTGGAGGAGGTCGTCGTCGCCCCCGCGCAGACCGAGCAGGTGCAGCCCCACCGGATGACCATCCGATTCGCCGGCCGGAACGGTGATCGCTGCGGCACCGGTCACATTGGCCAACGACAGATGCTGAATCCCTGCCGATAGCGAGCCCTCCGACGGAGGAGCAGTCAAATACGTGACGGCACTGGACAGCAGCGATTGCGGAGCAGGCAGCGTGAGGGAAACGAGAGCGTCGGCTCCCGATTCCACGGCCAAGTCTTTGAGCTGAGCACGCAACCGGATCGCGGTCCGTCGGGCCAATTCTTCGTCGACGAAATCGAGCAGCAATCCCGCTTCTATGAGCCTGCGCGTCTCGGGGAGATAGTCGGCAGCTCTGTTGGTCAGGCGAGCTTCGTGGTGCCGCGCTCCTTCGATCAGGCTTAGGATCAAAGCCGCGGTCATGCCCTGCGCGTAGGCAGGAGCCTGGCACTCGACCAGTTCGATTCCGGAATCTTTAAGTCGTTCGAGTGCGCCCTCAAACACCTCCCGAAATCCCGGATGTACCAGCGCTGATTCCACCGTGCCGCGCACCACCGCCACGGTGAATCGGCGGCCTGGCTCCGGGGCAGCTCCAGTTTTTCCAGTCAAAGCCGACAGCAACAGGCGGCAGTCGTTCACGGTCGGGGCAATCGGCCCAATCGAGTCCAGGGTGTCACTGAAATAGAGGAGTCCGTCGGTCCTGACGACACCACGTGACGGCTTGAATCCCACCACCTTGTTGGCCGCAGACGGATTCCTGATGGATCCGGTGGTGTCTGTGCCGAGCGTTGCACCGACTGTCCCCAGAGCCACGGCAACTGCCGAGCCGACGCTCGACCCGCCAGGATGTCGATCACCGTGCCGCGGGTTTCGTGTGCCGGGATCACCCTGACCCGAGGCAAATTCGTGGGTCGTAGTCTTACCCACGATGACCGCACCGGCGTTTCGGAGTTGTCGAACCGCGGCCGCATCCTCCCGCGACGGTGTGTCGTCCGTCGCAGCAGAACCGGCCCGCAAGGGCATCCCGGCGACCGGAATGACGTCCTTGATGCCTACCGCCACACCATGAAGCGGACCCAGTGGACCGCCGGCAGCACGGGCCTTGTCGGCACTAAGTGCGGCAGCCGTGGCGCTGGCGTGGTCTACATATGCCCAGCTGCCGAACTCGGACTGGCTGGTCTCGATTGCAGTCAAGACCTGTTCGACATGTTCGACAGCGCTCATGGCGCCGGACCGGATCAAGACGGCCGTGACGGCTACTCCAGGGATAGGGGTGGCGGGCATTTTCATCGTGACATCCAGTTGCGAAGGTCGGACACCCTGGCCTGCAGCTCCCGATGGGATGCCGCGATGGCGTCTTCATCGCCCAGCGCAATGTCTGCCCCGACGACCGACTCCAGGCGGGCGAACTCGTCGCAGCTGAGCACCGGTGCTGTGTGATAGTCAACCACGCCATTTCGCACCACCGTCATGCCATCGACGAGGACGTCCCGGACGACGCTGATGTCACCGCGCTCAGCAATCACCAAGTCGGCAATGCCGCCAGGTGTGAGGCGTCCGGCTGCCGGGGTGAGGCCGGGAACCAGTTCCGCCGGCGCTGACGTCACCAATCTCACCGCCTGGGCCAATGACCGCCTGTTACCGTCTACCAGGTCTTTGACGGCGTGGAGGAGGCTGTCATGCTTACCACCCGGGCCGTAGTCGGTCGCGATGACGTCGATGAGGTCGCCCGCGTCGAAGACGGCGTCCCAGTGTTCTCGGCTCGTGACCATCTCCCGCTGGTGCACCAGGTCGAAAACGCAAGCCTCATTGGCCCAGCCGGCGGCACGACCAAGACGCGCGAGTTCAATCGCCTCATCCGGGAGATAGGACGGATGATTCACGTGGCTCGCAACGATTCTTGCACCCGTGGAAGATTGCGCGAGGGAGGTCAGAAGCCCGCCCGTGACAGCCGCGCTGTGTACGAAGGCCGGCACGCCGTGCACTCCGGCGAGCCGGATTCCCTCCTCGATGCCGGCCAGCGCAGGTGTCAGGGAAGGCAGGACTACCGCACGCACGGTATCCACAACTGCAGCCGCTTGCAGTTCCCCCTTGAGGCCGGCATCCATGAGGGCCGCGTCGACGCGCTCTTCGGCGAGCGCCACTGCGCCTTCGGCGAGCCACTCAAGGGATCGGCCGAGGACCGCCTCCTTGAGCAGCCTGGCCTGCCAGGGTTCGACCCGCACCTGGTACCGATCGAGGAATGCTGCCGGGAGGTAGACGACATCCTGTCCACCACCGGCAAGTGTCTGGCCACCGCCCAGTTCACCGATCGCGACGGCACCTAAAGCGATCTGCTCTGCCACAGTAGTCTTGAGCACGTCCTCCGTGAGGCCCGCCCCGTCGGCGGCGAGAGCCGCGCTGACCGCCATCGGCTCGTGAGTCGTTGCGCCGCCCACCCGCACAGGATGGGCGTCATTGGCCACGTTCACCGAATCCATCGTGCTAAGGCCACACAGGTTCAGCACAGCTGTTGTCCCTTGCGTCAGGTGGCGGTCGAGGTTCTCCATCCACTTCCACCGCGGGAGCGGGCGGCCTCCGCTTGGCATCAATGGCCCCGGACTCACACCGTGCACGTGGAGGTTGACCAGTCCTGGCATGACGACGGAGCCGCGGGCATCGATCACCTCGATGCCAGGTCCGGCAAGGTTCGCAGCGATTCGCTCGACGCGACCGCCCACGATGAGGACATCGACCCCCTCGAGGATCGACTCACCATCGCCGGTCACGACCAAGGCACCGGTCACTACACGCTTCATTGCATGCTCCGATCTGTGTCAATCATTCGATATCTTCATCTTATAGAAGGTTCTTCAGTATACAATATTGAAGGGATCTGAAACCGAGGGGTGTTGATGGAGTTGAGTTCGTTCACGGAACGTTTCGGTCGACCACGTGATTTCGCCGGCTACGGTGAAAATCCGCCGACAAGCCACTGGCCCGAATCTGGCGCCCGGGTGGCGGTCAGCCTGGTCATCAACATCGAGGACGGCGCAGAACGTTCGCTCAGCCGCGGCGACGCCGCCGATGACGTCAACGCGCACTGGATCACCGACCTCGCCCACGAGCGCGGCAACCCGAGCCTGGAGTCGGGGTTCGACTACGGAGCGCGCGCCGGCTTCTGGCGGGTCCTGCGCATCACCGATGCTGCCCGCGTGCCGGTCACGGCGTTCGCCTGTGGTCGAGCCTTGGATCTGAACCCCCACATCGCAAGAGCACTGAGCGCACGTATGATCGAGATCGTGGACCATGGTCTGCTTTGGGAGCCACATGGTTCCCTCTCCCTGCCGGAACTCACAGCGCGCATGGACGCATCGGCACGGATCATCGCAGCTTCAACAGCCGGCCTGCCGACGTCGTGGTACTCAAAGGACGGCCATTCCGCGGCGAGCTTGGGCGTGATGAACGATCGCGGTTTCGCACACGACTCGAACTGTTTCTCCGAGGACATGCCATACGTTCCCGACGGTCCTCACGGGCTGGTCACCATCCCCTACGCGGCTGACACGAACGACTCGATGCTCGTGTCAGCGATCGCCACGGGAAGCCAGTTCTCATGGCAGCTCCTGGCCGCGCTCGAAAGCCTTCTTGAGGATGATCGCCCGGGCGCCAAGGTCTTGAGTATCGGCCTTCACCCACGCTGGATCGGGCGTCCGGCATACGCCGGCGCATTGCAGCGCTTCATCGCCCGTGCCCTCGACATTCCCGATGTCGTCTTTGCCGAGCGACGCCAGATTGCAGCGTGGTGGCGATCAATGCATGCGCAGAAGTGAACCCCAGCCAGGGATCTGATCGTGGATCCCTGCCAGCCGCAGGGCGTGCCACGCCAACGCCACGGCACTGTCGATAATCGGCAGGCCGTTGTCCTGCTCGAGCCGTTCCAAGAGGTAGCCCGCCCGGAGGTTCGTGCCCACGCACAGCACCGCATCGATCCCCTCGACGATGCCGGCGCTCACCAATCGGGCAACTTCTTCAGAGCTCAGTGCTGCGATCTCGGGGTTCGTCAGGTCACTGGCCAAGGCCGACCGGGCGGCCACTTCGATGCCGAGTTCAGACAGTTCATCGGCTATGCCGTCGACGATCGCACTGGAGCCCGGGAAGACAAGCGAAATGCGAGTCGCGCGCAGTGTCCGCAGTGCAGCCACCATGGCCTGGGTCGCAGTGGTGCCGGCTTGAGCGCCTGTGCGCTCCGCCAGTCGTCCGGCCATCCGCCGGTCTCTCTCGATGCCGGTCCAGGAACCGGCGGTCCCATGGAATGCGACAACGTCCGGCTCGATTTCGGCAATCAGCGAGACGCTCTCCCCAAGAACGGAGTCGTCGATTTCTGCCGACAGCGACGGCGGAAGCCGGAACCGGGTCGCAAAAACCTCGACGTGGGGGATGCCACTGAGTACCGCCGCAGTCAACGGCTCGGCGTTGGAGTTACTGGCGGGGACCAACAGGCCGATCCGACGGGCCAGCGGCCGATCATCGGTCAATGTGCGCGCCCCTGGGACGGCGGTGTGGAGATCGCAAGGATTCGCGCGGGCTTGGATGAGAGATTGGACCACCAGTGCGGAATGACGGCGTCGAACGTGATCGTGTCTCCCTCCTCGAGTGAGTACTTTTCGTCACCGATCGTGGCCACCAATGAACCTTCCAGAACCAGGATGCATTCCTCGCCCTCGTGGGAACTGCGGATCGAGCTGCCTTCGAGATTGGGCGGGAGCTTCATGATCAACACACCGAGTTGGCGATTCACATCCGGCACGAGCAGCTCCATGCCGATGCCCTCACGGGGCACCTCGATGGTACGGCGCTCATCGCGGCGAACAACGCGATCATCCGGAGAACCCTCCGGCGGCGCAGAGAACAATTCAGCCATCGGAAGTTCAAGGGCGCCGGAGAGGCGCAGCAATGTCTCAAACGAAGGGTTGCCGATGCCACGCTCGATTTGGCTGATGAGACCAGCACTGACCTTGGCCCTGTCCGCAAGCTCCTCGACAGTGAATCGGCGCGCGCGGCTCGCCTTGATCGTGGCACCAATGTGCGACACCCACGACGAACGTCGTTCGTCCATCCCGTCTTTCTCCACGGTGGTTTCCATCCGCCCTCTTACCTGTTCCTGAGTGAGGCTCGAAGAGGGACGGAGACTACGAAACATGGCCGTCACTCATCGGCGATGAAATCCCACTGTCCCACACTGTTGACACCAGCCACCAGGTCGACCACTTCGTCTGTGTCGTTCGTGATCCCGTGGACTGTTGTGGGTGGGATGTAGAAAGCATCTCCTGGTCGAGCACGAATGTCGTCGTCGCCCAGGTGGATGATCGGCGTGCCAGCCACGATCACATAGAACTCCGCGACAGTTTCGTGGTGGTGCTTCACGTGATGTTGACCGCTTAGCATCCTACCCCAGCTCACCGTGAACTCCTTTGAACCGTTGACCTTGTCAGAGATGAGCTGACAGATCAGCCCTTCGTCGCGGATTCCAGAAGGTGTCATCTGATCCAGTTCGACAAAGCCCAGATCTTCGATGTTCTGCACAAGCGGGCCGGCGGTCATGCGAGCGTCACCGCCGATGTCTCCACGGCCTGATCTCCGGCAGCATCGATCCACCATCGAGCGATTTGTTCACGCGTCGCGAACCACACGTCCTCACGCCCCACGGCGTACTGGAGAAACTGCTGGATGCCCCGGGCGACACTCGGGCGCCCGCCGATTCTCGTGTGAATGCCGAGTGACATCATGCGGGGAACACCGTCGTCCTCGCTGAGAAGGAAGTCCAGCGTGTCCCGACAAACCTCGAACAGTTCGTTGCCCGTTGCCAGGCTCGCGTTGCCCCAGAACCGTCCGTCGTTGGCATCCGAGGTGTAGGGGACCACGAGATGCGGGCCGAGATCAGTTGACACGAAGTAGGGCAGGTCGTCCGAGTAGGAATTGGAGTCGTAGAGGAACCCCTCCGCGGCGAGCAACGAACGGGTGTTCTCCGTAATGCCATCGCGGACGTACCACCCCACCGGACGCACGCCGGCCATGCGTTCGATTGACTCGGCGCACCGTCGAATCTCCGCAAGCTCCTCCCTTGGGTCCATCCCGACCGTGCCGGCCCATCGGTAGCCATGGGCACAGATCTCATGCCCGTCGCGCACAATTGCTGGACCAACCTCGGGCGACTTCTCCAGCGCCATTCCGCAGGCCATGACGGTGGCTGGTACCTGGTGGCGTCGCAAGAGCGAAAGGATCCGCCAGATGCCAACCCTGCTTCCATACTCGAAGTAAGACTCCTTCATGAGGCTGCGCTTGGCCGGATCGCTCTTCCAGCCGCCGAAGACGTACACGTCCTCATCAGCCTCGTCGCCGGCGGCGATCGACCTCTCCGCGCCTTCTTCGAAGTTCACAACCACACTGATCGCCACCCGGGCACCATTCGGCCAGGAACCGCGCGGTGGCTGCTCCCCGTACCCAATCAAGTCACGCATGAGCGGCCCCCGAACCAATCGGCGCCATCGCACCTGAACCTTCACGAAAGACCTTCCGATGTGCGCCGATTGCGACCCGCAGACCTTGGGAAACGTCGTCGATCACTGCGCCATGTGCCGGTCCGACAAGACGCACGTCACGCTCGACCACCAGACGCTCGATGTCATCGAAAGCCGCGGAAACGTCCACGAACCGGGTCCAGTAGAGCGAACGGCCGGCTCCATATGCAGCCGCGTCGACAGAGACAGCCTTCGCGAACTCGGACGACGTGAGAAGGCATTCGTCATCGCGGTGGATCGGCTCGTCATCCTCGAGCTCATCAAATGGGGTTTCGTGGATGAAGGCGAAGCCATCGGATACGAAGAGCATCCGCGAAACACTATCGAAAGCCCACAGCGTGTTGTGCAGGTCTCGGATGTACGCAGGGTGTATCTCGATGTTCCTTCCGCCAAGATCGAGAACATCTCCAGCTTGCATCGGCACCAGACGGTCCACCAGAAGCGGCCAGTGCAGGTGATAGTCGCGCACATCACCCACGATGCGGAGCCCTGGGTACCTGCGAACGAGGGCCACGACATTGCCTGCATGTGGAATTTCCGGATGCGTCGGGAAGACGTAGTCCAGGGGCCGGTCGCCGAGCACGGCGGCGACGCCGCGGAGGACCGCTGCCTCATGGGCCGGGTCTCCGGAGTCGATCAGGATCGCAGACTCTTCGCCCACCACCAGATAGGTGGACACGTGATAGTGCACGGGCCCCGAGGAGGTCGCTGCCTGAAGGCACCCACCCAACCACCACACTCCGTCGGCAATCTGCCTCACATCGTCACGCGGCATGCTCCACCACCTTCCGGAGATGTCCGATTAGTTCCCCGGCCTGGGACTCGATCGCATCGCGACCGACTATCGCGCCGCCATATCCCGGACCAATTGCCGCCCAGGCAAGATCACCGACGATGTCGCGGATGTTCTGAGCCAGGGCCTCGGTGTCAGCCTTGGCTGCGGTGTCGGCGATCCAACCGAACTTGATGTCATGGAAGGCCTGAAGCAATCCCACATCGAGGGGCTGAGCGAGGCCCGCCTCGTCAGTGAGCAGATGGCAGAAACTATCCGACGTGAGCAGAGTGCGAGAAACCGGGTCGCCCACCCACAGCACGGGCAAGAGCCGCAGAAGCGGCGAATAGATCTTCACGATGATGCCAGGCGCGGCCTCCAACTCGATCGACGAACCCGCATCGACCGATATTCGCCTGGCAGTGGCGGAGGTGACGGGAACGGTGATGCCGCCGGTGTACCACACCTGATCAACCGTGAACTCCCGCTCGATCTCCGGAAGGTTCAGGCAGCACTCCATCTCGGTGCGCGTCAAAATGACATTCAGGTGGGCCTGCGGGTCCAGCAGTGCCCGGAGTTGATCGAGAACCTGCGGGGCGTGGAGGCCCACACCGGTGTCGACCAAGACGGCCGAATCGCCGTTCCTGATCAAATAGGCGCTGATCGACTGCCAGCCCCGGACGCCCGGGGGGCACCAGCTCGTGTCCGGGCCGATGGGGGCAACCCCACCCAATCGAGTCACCGGCTGCGGGCCGGCACCAAGGGACATCGGTTTCATGACCGGACCCCTGCCCGTGTGTCAGCTCGCTGCCACACGTCGAGCAGCGCGTCGACGGTTGTCACGTCGTGGCGCGACTTCATGACGGTGAGCGCGGCCTCATGAACCTTGACATCGTATGCGCCAACAGCGTCCTCGAGGAGTACCGCGTAGAAGTCGTTGTGCACGGCGTCACGGACCGTTGCCTCCACGCAGCCGCCGGTCGACACACCGACGAGTGCAACGGACTCAATACCCATTCCGCGCAGCAGCAGTGCCAGCTCCGTCGAGACGAAAGCACTCTGGCGACGCTTGGTGATGACAATTTCGCCGTCAATCGGTGCGCATTCCTGGATGAATCCCGTCGCCGGGTCACCCCTAGTGCTCAGCCGGGCGAGATCAACAGGTTTGTCACCGCTTGCTGTATGCAGGGCGCGGAGCCATACCGGCGACGAACTCGCACCATTGGGGAGGTTCTCGACCCGGATATGGAAGATGGGGACACCATGCTCACGGGCCCCGGCGATTGCGGCGCCGCAGCGCTCAGTAACCCGCGGCATCATCGACAAATCCAGTCCGGCATCACCGTGTGCGTGGCCCGGAGTCAGGCCTCCGATCTGCATGTCGATCACGACCAAGGCCGTGGTCGACGGATCCAGCAATTCATCCAATGAATCACGTACTTGCTTGCCGCATAATTCGATCACAATAGGTCCCTTCTCAGGTTGAGGGGAGCGCGGGGACATGGGCCCCCGCGCTCCCAGTTGTCAGCGACCGAGGTCGTTGAAGTAGATCTGGCCATTCGTTTGAGGCGTGGCCCCCTTGACCGACGTCGTGACGACGTTGACGTTGCGCACGTTGACCAGCGCCAGGGTGGCAGCGGCGGTATCAACAATGGTGCCCATCTTCTTCATGATGGCCTCACGCTCCTGCGTCTTCTCGCTCGGCGTTGACGCGAGTTGTATCCGCAACTTGTCGTATTCAGGATCGCCCCAACCCGTGCGGTTGCTCGGTGCGTCCGACACGTAGAACGCATAGGTGTAGAAGGCAGGATCGGCGATGACGATCGGCTCTGCGTACAGGAGTGCCTGGTATCGGCCTTCCTGCAAGACGGTCGTCAGATCGGTCGCACTCGCGATGACGTGCAGCTCGACCTTGATGCCGACCTTCGCCAATTGCGACTTGATGAGCACTGCAGACTTTTCCGCAACCGGCCCTGGGCGTGAGGTGCCGTACGACAAGGTGAGGTTGAACCCGTCAGGGTACCCGGCTTCGGCGAGCATCTTCTTGGCACGATCGGGATCGTAGTTGTAGGAGGCCGCACCTGAGAGTGGCGGGAAGGTGCCGGTCGCCGCCTTGCCGAATCCGGTATAGGCGCCTTCCACCAGGGACTTGCGGTCAATCGCCATCGAAAGTGCCTGGCGAACCTTCGCGTCCTTGAGCTCCTTGGCGGTCGTGTTGAGCATCATGGTGTCCCGGCCGAGGCTGGCACAGTCCTGAACACGCAGCTTCGCATCCTTTGCGAATTCGGGATACTGGTCATAGCTGAAACCATTGGCGATCTGCGCCTCGCCCGAGGTCATGAGCTGGGCCCGCGTTGCGACATTCGGAACGGCATTCACCACCAGCTTCTTGACAGGTCCGCGTTCACCGCCCCATTGCGGGTCAGCCGCGAGAACCAGAGAGGATCCGGGCGTGAAGTTTTCCAGTTTCCAACCGCTGTAGTCGGCCAGGTTGTTGGAGAGCCAGTCATCGGCAATCAGATCAGTGCTGGTGATGTGCTTCTTGGCCTCAGTACTGTCGTAGACATCGAACAAGTTCTGTTGAAGCGCGGTAATCGAGAACGAGTACTTCGATGCCAGGTTCAGCTGGACGGTCTTGCTATCGATGATCGTCACCAAGTTGGCGGTGTTGAATCCCGCGCTCTTCAGCGCCCCCTTCATCACGGAGTCCCTCACCATGCCCGTCTCGAAGCTCCACTTGACGTCTTCGGCAGAGAGCTTGTTTCCCCACTGGCTGGTGAGGTCCTTCAGTTTGAAGATAACCGCGGTGCCGGCCGCGTTGAACTCGACCGAATCCGCAAGCCTGCCCTTCACGCTGTACGCCGGATTTTCGCAAGCCTCTTTCGGTGTGGCGCCCAGGTTGTAGGCGAGGAGCTGCGAGCCGAGTCCAGTGAGGACAACGTGCGAGGCCGAGCCGCCCCACTTGGATGCGGTCAGTCCGGCGGGGATGCCATTGACCGCAACTGTCACCGTCTCCAGGTTGTCGCTCTTGGCGTTCGCTCCCGGGTTGGAGCATGCTCCGAGTGGGATGGCCGCTGCCAACAGCCCGACCAACAACGGGTGTCTACGTACTTTCATGCGTCTTCCTCAATCTGTAATCGCGATGGTGCACTTGCCATACGACGGGCGGAATGGTCCGGCCGCGCTGCGAAATTAACCGCGGTAAGCCGACTTGTGGCCACTGCGGATGATCGGCAAGACGGCATCGATGTCATCGATGACGTTGCCGTGGGTCGGTGCGACGATCCTGGTCCCCAGGGCCTGCATCGCCTCGGATACACCTGCATAGAGGGAGTCGGCGTCGTCGACCCAGCGCGCCCAGTACAGGGCGCTTCCTGTGAACATCGCGGCGTTTTCCACGGTCGGCGGAGACTCGAGTTCAGAAGTGAGCAGCCCGCACTCTCCGGGGAGATGGCACGGATCTTCATCATCGAGATCGGGGCGATGCATGTAGCAAAACCCGTCGGCAGTGAAGAGGACTCCACCTTGCGTGGCGAAGCCCCACAAGGTGTTCGGAAGATCTCGGATCATTGCCTCGACGAGAACGAATTCCTGTCCTCCGCCGAGATCAATGCGATCGCCGGGCACTCCAGTGCGCAGGTTCGGTACCGCCCGGGGGTAGAAGAGATGGTAGTCACGGACGTCACCGACCGCGACGACGTCCGGATATTTCTCGACCAATCGGGGCAGGTTACCGGTGTGGGGCAACTCCGGATGAGTCGGCATGATGTAGGTCAGCGGCTTGTCCCACAGCAACGCGTCGAGCGTGTCGGAAATAGCCGACCAGCTTGACGGATTGCCCGTATCCACGAGAAGCGACGACTCTGAACCTTGCACGAGGTAAGTCGAGGTGTGACCGTGGATTACCCGGGTGGGAAGGTGGAACTCAAGACACGAGCTCATCCACGTGACGCCGGGGGCGATCGATCGTGGAAGATCGCTGCTCATCGATTCGCAGAGCGGTTCTTGTGCAAGGGCTTCAGACATTGTGAACTCCCAATCTCAATCGTCGGCGGGGGCAAGGGCATCGAGCAGGTACTCGACATGTTGTTTGACCACATCGCGGCCGCGGAGCATTCTGCCCCTTGAGGGTGCGATCGTTTCGGGTTGCAGAGTGTCGAACTTGTCGGCGATCCAATCGCGCAGCTGACGTGTCGAAGCCCGCTCGATCCATTCATACTTGGCGAGAAGGTGAGCGCGGACCTGCGCCGGTGTGGTGTTGTCCGTTGAAAGGTCATCGATCACGACAGGGTCGGTTGCAGCATCCATGACCCCGTGGGTGAATGTGTCCGAGGTGAAGATCGTTCCGCTGGCGGCATCCCAGCCCCAGAACGTCGGCAACAGACGCAACAGGGGCGACTCGATCTCCAGCACCCTGCCGGGCAGGATCTCGATTTCAGGCGTACGCGCCATCGAGTCACCGCCTTCACCCTTCTGATCGATCTGCTGCCTGCGGCTGCGCAGCGCCATGCGGTGAATGTCATCGAACGCATCGAAGGGGTTCGTGACTCCGCCTGTATAGAGGCGCCGCAGCGGGAATGACGTGGCAATTGACTGGAGATTGGAAACGCAGTCCATCTCGCCTCGTGTGAAGAAGATCGACAGCTCCGCGCTACCGAGGAGCCGGGTCAGGGCCCCGATCACCTCCTGCTCGTGGATCGCGAGACCCGAGTCAACAAGCAACCGGTGCTCGCCTTCGCCCAGCAGGTAGCAGTTCGCCGGCTGGTAGCCGGTTGACCCGGCGGGAACCCAGCTAACCCGATCGTCCAGCTGGTAGATGCCACCAAGGGCCACCGTCATGGCCGTCTCGTCTATAATGAACATATCTTCATTGTATTGAATATCAAGCATGAGTGTCAACCTTTCTTAGCGAGAAAACGCGAGGTGATCCTGATGCGGGACACCTGAGCGCGGGTGCGGGGATCAAGCAGAGTTGTGGCGACGTCCAACACGATGTAGCCGGCGAGACTGGCGGTGCCCATGATCACCACGAACCCCTGGATAATGGGGATGTCATTGGCCAGGACACCCGCCAGCGACCACCCGCCCACTCCGGGCCAGGAGAACACGCTCTCGATGATTGCCGCGCCACTGATCGAGCTCGCCAAGATGATCACGAAGTAGGTCATGATCGTTCCGCGGATCTCGACTACCGCATATCGGAAAAGCTGGAGGGGCCGGAGCCCGCAGGCCCGCGCAAACTCGATCTGCGGCGAAGCGAGCGCCTGCACCATGCCGGTCCTGACGATCTTCGAGACCGGCGCGGCAAAGAACACCCCGACAGTGACGATCGGCAGGGCCGCATGGGACAGGATCGCAGCGAACGAGCCCCAGTATCCCGCCAGCGGCGCATCCAGGACCACTGAACCTGTTGAGCTGGGGGGTTGAGCATCTGATCCCGAGAGCATTCCAACAGGCGCCGGAGCGATGCCAAGGACGCTGAAGAAGGCGACAATCAGCAGCAGCGCCAGAACGAACTCCGGTACGGCGAGCAGGACCGAGGATCCGACCGTGTATGCCCGATCGGCAGGACGGCGGTACCGATAGGCCGCCACTGAGCCGAAGATGACGCCCAAGAGGAGCGCCAGGAGGAGGCCCGGCACAAGGTACACAAGAGTGTTGGGAACGCGCACGAGCAGGTCGTCAAGTACGGGGCGCCCTGTAAAGAACGAGTTGCCGAAGTCTCCGACCATCGCATTGGAGATGTAGTCGAAATACCGGCTGAGCAAGGGCTTGTCCAGACCCAACGTCTCGTTGAGCCGCGCAATGTCCTCCGGGGTGGCGTACTCACCGAGCAGCGCCTTCGCGGGACTGCCTGGAAGCATGGAGACCAGGAAGAAGCTCAGACTGAGCAAGCCAATGAAGAGGAACCAGCCGATGATGATCCGCCGAATGACGTAGGCGACTATTCCCTTCATGCGTCCGTTCCTTTCCCTGTGTTCCGTGCGTTTGCGAGTTCCCGTCTCGCCTGGCCGACCCCGAAGTCCACTGTGAGCCGGGCCGACATAAGTTCCTTCGTGTAGGCGGCGCGCGGGGCGTTGATCACGTCCGACGCTTCGCCGTATTCGACGAACACCCCCCTATGCATGACTGCGACGTGGCTGCACATCGCTTCCACGGTCGTGATGTCGTGTGAAATCAGCAGATATGTCAACCCTCTGTCCTGGCGCAGCTTCGCCAGAGTCGCCAACACACTTGCCCGGATGGTCATGTCCAAAGACGCGGTGGGTTCGTCCAGGACGATGAACGACGGATTGGTAATGAGTGCCCGGGCAATGCCGACACGTTGCTGCTGACCGCCGCTGAGATGTGCTGGCCGTCGCATCAGATGATCGCCCGACAAACCGACTTCTTCCAACATGCCGGCCACACGCATGGCGCGCTCGCGATGCGACAAGCCCGGCTCGTGAATAACAAGGGGCTCGCCGACAATATCCTCGATTTTCATGCGCGGGTTGAGGGATGCGAAAGGCTCCTGGAACACGATCTGCCAATGCTGTCGCCTGCGGCGCAGCTCCCGGCCACCCAAAGCCCGTACATCGACTCCGTCAACAACGACAGATCCCGAGTCGGCATCAATCAGCCGGAGAACCAGGCGCGCCAGGGTCGACTTACCCGAACCCGACTCACCGATGACACCCATGGAATCACCGCGTTCGATGTCCATGGAGATCCGGTCAACTGCAAGCACCTCATCCCCTCCGGGACGGCGGTATTTCTTCACCAAGTCACGAACTTCAACGAACGACATCGCCCACCACCTCACCCATCGGATTGCCCGTGCGGACTGAACTCAAGAGTTTCCGGGTATAGGGGTGCTGTGGATCGCCCACGATGTCGGCTACATCGCCACACTCCACGATCTGCCCCCTGAGCATCACGATCACCCGATCGCAGTAGTTCGCGACGACGCCAAGGTCATGGGTCACGATCAAAGCCGAGCGCCCCGATTCCATCGTCAGGCCGGCGAAGACATCGAGGACCTGGCGCTGCACCGTCAGGTCCAGAGCCGTGGTCGGTTCGTCGGCGATGACCAGTGCCGGCTCCAGGACCATCGCCATGGCAATCACGACGCGTTGTGCCATCCCGCCGCTTAGCTCGAAGGCATACCCGTCGATCACACGTTCAGGATCCCGGATTCCGGTCACCGCGAGCATGGCAATGCAGCGTCCACGTTCGGTTTCGCCGAATGGCAAACTGTGTGCCCTGAAGATCGCGGCGAACTGCGCCGACAACCGAAGGACGGGGTTCAACGCCCCGAACGGGTTCTGCGCCACGAATCCGATCCGCCGCCCACGCATTTTGCGAAGCTGCTTTGGACCACACGATATGAGGTCCACGCCGTCGAACGAGGCACTGCCCCGCTGGACCCGGCCGCCGACGGGCAGCAGCCCAAGCACCGAACGAACCGCGGTTGATTTTCCCGAGCCGGACTCTCCGACGATGCCGACGATTTCCCGCGTATTGACGGCGAAAGATACGTCGTGGAGCCTTTCTTGCCAGCCAGAGGGTGTGTCGAAGCCCGCCGTGATACCCGTAACCTCAAGCAAGGTGCTCATGACACACCCCCGGCCGACTCCATGTGCCGCTCGATCGTGTTGCCGTTGCTGTTGAGCGCACCGATGAACAACACGATGGCGAGGGTCGGAAAGAGCGCAGCCCACCAGTCTCCGCGAATCAGCATTGCGGATCCGGCATCAATCAGGCTGCCCCAGGTGGGCTGAGGTGGCCGCACTCCGATTCCAAGGAAGTTGAGAGCCGCGATGGCACTGATGCCGTTCGCCGCCGTCAGCGTGGCCTGCGCCAATACGACTCCGTACGAGTTGCGCAGCACATGATTGAACGCAACCCGGGTGGGCGTACATCCGATAGCCACGGCCGCCTCGACGAAGCGGGCCGACCTGAGGGTTATCGCGCTCGACCGTGTCACACGAATGAAGCGTGGAATACCGACAAGGGCAATGGCGACCACGATGTTGATGGCGGAGCCGCCGAGGATCTGGACGAACACGACGGCGATGACGATGATCGGAAGGGCTGAGATCGCATCGACGATTCTCATGATGACTTCCCCTCGCCAGCCTTGGGTCGCTGCAAGGCCGAGCGGAACGCCGATCATCAGAGCAACAACGGTGGCCCCAATGGCCAGGGGGACGTCCCGCCCGGCTGCATCCACCGTCCGCGAGAACACATCGAACCCGGATCCGTCGGTTCCAAACCAATGCTGCCAAGAAGGCGGCAGTCCAATCGTCTTGATGTCAGGCGTGATCGGGCTATACGGCAGGGGAAGCAGCAGACCTGCCAGCGGAAAGCCTATGATCACGGCCAGCGACAGCACCAACGAAATCTTCTCGCCGCGGTGCTTTCGCGCCATTCGACGAGGGCGCGCCTCACCATCCTCGTTGTTCTCTCGCGCCGTCGGAGGGCCGGAATCGGCCGATACTGAAATCGCCATCACTTCATTCCTTCATCAGATTGAATAGATCTGTTGGCTATTCTTACGACCCATTCACCCATTTGGCAAGGGTTTTGAAGCAGAATTTGGACGGGTGCGCATTTTTCGAAATGACTTGTCCTTCGTTCAGTTCATCATCATAATGAAGATAATGATTTGGTCGCCAAAAGGAGCTCCCGTGCCAAAACCACTTACTGACCGCACTAAACAACTCGCGATGGCCGTCAGAGACCAGCACCTCGGTAGGCCGATCCTGGCCGCCGAGCGACAGCTTTTTGAGTTCGCCGGGAGACGGGAGAACTTGGTCTCTCTGACGCACGCGGACACCGTTGCGTTCCCTCCACCTCCGACCGCCGGCCGCCTTTACACCGAGGCATTGCAGGCAGGCGTGAATCCGTTCTCGAACTTCCTGGGTGACGACCACGTGCGTGCGACGCTCGCACCACGGATCGCCCGGTTCCTTGGTACCGATGTCAACGCCGAAACCGAATTGGCCATCACTTCGGGAACCCAGAACGCCTTATTTGCGATCCTCTCAATGGCAGTTGAGTACGGAGACAAGGTCATGGTCGCCGACCCCGACTACATGACGCTGGAAAAGAACCTCCGCTTCTTCGGCGCACATGTCATCCACCTACCCGCCCGCGCCGTACCCGAAACGGGCAGCCTAGAGATAAGCCTCGATGATGTGGAGCGCGGCTTTGAGGCCGGTGCCCGGCTGCTTGTTTTCTCCAATCCCTGCAATCCGACCGGAACCGTGTACGACTCGTCATTCGTCGCGGGGGGTGGCACGTCTTGTGAAGAAGTACGACGCCTACGTCCTTGTCGATGAGCTCTACTCCAGGCTCGTGTTCGGTGACGAGTTCTGCCACCTTGCCGCCCAGCCGGATATGCGGGATCACTGCATCACGACCCTCGGAACCTCGAAGACCGAATCCATGTCCGGATTTCGCGTCGGCTGCGTTGTAGCACCCGAGACCCTGATCGCCGCCCTACCCGAAGTACTTGAGGTCACTGCGCTCCGTGCATCGTCATATGCGCAATACTCCCTCCTCGACTGGCTCGGGCCGGATGAGAGCTTCATCGCCGAGCGCGTCACCAAATTGAGGGAGCTGCGCGATCTCACGGTCAGTCGTCTCGAATGCGTGCCAGGCATCGACATCACGAGCCCGGGCGGGACTGCCTATGTGTTCCCCAGGCTCCGCAAGCCCCTCGGCGACGACTTCGAAGTCGCCGAGGTGCTCGTACGAGACGCCGGCGTCCTCGTCTATCCCGGTCTCTCGTTCGGCCCAAGTGGATCTGGCGGCTTCCGGCTCTGCTTTGCCCAGGCCGACAGCGTCATGCCGGGAATCCTTGACCGGGTGGCGACGACACTGACTCGTTTGTCGATCAAGAGGGGCACACATGCCTGACCGGCTCCCCTCCCTGATCGCCGACGCCACGTCGGTCTCGTCTGCCTTCGAATGCGACCTGCCACCAGTGCTCACCGTCGGCGAAGGCGACACCTTTGCGGTCCAGACCCGAAGCATTCTCACTCACGTCGATGTCGCGGATCGGGACAACTTCGAGATTCTGACCGACTACTCCCACATGGATATCCCGGTGACCGGACCGATCGAGGTGCTCGGCGCCCGCCGCGGGGACGTCCTCCGGGTCGATGTCCACGAGATCTATATCGCTGAGATGGGTGCCATGGTCACCCTCGAGGGACGTGGAGGTTTCAGCACGACACTCAAGCCGGCCGGCAAGTTGATCCCGATCGCGGGTGACAAGGTGATGTTCGACGACACAGCCCTGCCATTGGAACCCATGATCGGCAAGATCGGTGTCGGAGCTCCAGGTGATCCCCACTGCAGCACCGTCGGCCCCCACGGCGGAAACATGGACTGCACCTCGATCGGGCCAGGTTCCACGCTGTACGTCCCCATCTTCGTCGACGGCGCCCAGCTCTACATGGGTGACCTGCACGCTCGGCAATGCGATGGCGAAGCCTCCCTGACTGGTGTCGAGGTCGAGGGAACGGTGATCGCCTCCTGCGAGGTGCTTCGTGGCTGGCAGCTCAAACGGCCCATCCTCGTTACAACTAACGACACCATCACGATCGGCGATGGCGACGACCTCGACGAAGCCGCCCGACTCGCTCTGGACGACATGCTCGGCCTTGTTCGGGCACAGAGCACGTGGACCGCCGAGGAATCGGCCATGTTCCTCAGCATCGCCGCCGACGTCGGCATCTGCCAGGTCGTGAACCCTCGAAAGTCGGTACGAGTGACGTTGCCGAAGAATCGGTTCCCCGTGCAACTCCCTCCCGTTCACTCCAAGGAGACCAATAATGCTTGACACTGTGGTGCGCAATGGACTGGTCAGTACGCAATCTGGCCCTCTCGATCTCGACATCGGCATTCAGGATGGGCGGATCGTCCAGCTCAAGAAGAGCGACACCCAAAGCCCCCTTGAGGGGGTCCGTACGATCGACGCCGCCGGCAAGACGGTCGTGCCCGGAGGCGTGGACCCTCACGTACACACAAGTTCGCCCATGCCGACACTGGGCGACGGGATAAGCAGTTACGGTCCCGACCGGGTAAGCATGGCGGCCGCATTCGGCGGCACGACCACGATGTTGGACTTCGCCCACTGGCGCCCCGGTGACGACCTGGCGGAGACGTTCGAACGCAAGCATGCCGACTGGCGCAATCGCTCCTATGTGGACTATGGCTTCCACGGTACGTTCCGCGAGCCTGAGATCCCATTCGACATTCTCGATCAGGTCGAGGACGCCGTCGCCGACGGCCACGCGTCCTTCAAGGTATGGATGACCAACACCACTCCGGACCGCAAATGGCAGAAGACCGACATCGGACACATCTGGGGACTGATGGAACGCACTGCTGCAGCGAACGGCATGCTCTGCGTCCACGCCGAAGACGACGACATCGTGATGTACGCCTACAAGCGGCTCCAACACGAGGGTCGAACCGCCCTCCGGCACATGTCCGAGGCGCACAACCAGCTGTCAGAGCAGCTGTCGTTCCAGCGTGTTATCTCACTTGCGGGACACGTTGGTGCCCCGCTCTACATCATGCATGTGAGTGCACAAGTGGGAATCGAAGCGATCAGGGCCGCGCGCGGCACCGGGCAACCGGTGTACGGCGAGTGCCTTCCGCACTACGCGAACTATTCCGACGAAGTCTACGCACAAAGCAACGGCGCAATTTACCACACATACCCCTCGCTGAAGGCGTCTACCGATCGGGACTCTATGTGGGGTGCCCTGGCGGCCGGGACACTCAGCACGATCGCCACGGATTCCGTGTGTGTCGATCTCGATGTTAAGACGACTGGCAAGACGATCTTAGATGCCGTGGGAGGCCACGTGGGGGTGGAGGTCCGAATGGCCGTCGCCTACACCGAGGCGGTCACCAAACGCGGGTTGCCACTGGAGCGGTTCGTTGACCTCACCTCGCGCAATGCCGCTCGTGTCATGGGCGCCTACCCGCAGAAAGGCGAGATCGCAATCGGCAGCGACGCCGACCTCGTCCTGCTGGATACGTCGGCGCCCCACATCATCACAGCAACAGAGCTTCATGAAGCCGACTACACGCCGTGGGAGGGCTACGTCGCCTCCGCATGGCCCGTACTCACCATGGTGCGCGGCGAAGTGCTGGTGGAGAACGGACGTCTGACCGGCGCACCCCCGTCCGGCCGGTTGCTGAAGAGATCGATCAGTTCGTCGGTGCTTTCCCGTCCGGCTCTCTAGTCCCAGGGCGACCGAACGTCAGCACATGTACGGAGAACCAGAGGAATGGAGAACACATGTACATCGTTGGAATCGGCGGAACGGTCAGTCCGTCGTCCTCGAGTGAGCGAGCCCTCCGAAAGGCCCTGCGCGCCGCAGAGGATCTGGGCGCTTGGACGACGATCTTTACCGGACACTTCCTCAAGGATTTGCCGATGTACGACCCCGGCGCAGAGGATCGCACAGATCAAGCTCGGGCCCTGGTGACCGCTCTCCGCGACGCTGAGGGAGTCGTCATCTCCAGCGCCGCGTATCACGGTGGTCCTTCGGGGCTTCTCAAGAATGCACTTGACTACGCAGAGGACCTCGCAGAAGACGAACGGGTCTACTTCAGTGGTCTTCCCATCGGGCTGATTTCCGTTGCTATGGGCTGGCAGGCTGCTGTCACCAACCTCAGCGCACTGCGTGCGACCACCCACTCCTTGCGTGGCTGGCCGACCCCATACGGGTGCATTATCAACACTGACCCGGCAATAGCCCACGGCGATCCGGTGGCAAGCCAGACCGACGGGCTCGACTTGGTCGCCCGAGAAGTAGTGTCCGCTGCCGGCCGACTGAACCCTTGTCCTACCTACCACGATGGTCCTGGACCTCTGAAATCTGCGGAGCCATGATGCGTCGTCGTCGTCCACGAAGTGCACGACACGGACTCCGAAATGCCGGAGTTGCGGTGCATGCATCTGGCCAAGTCCTGCAGGATAAGGACCTTCGCGGGCCTTCCGTGCAAATAATGTCAAGCGCAGCCACGACATCGCCGCCCTGCTCGCGTTCCGCTACCGATCGCGCCAAATGCGCTACACGGTCTCCTAGCCGACCCAGGCCCTCGCCTATGATCGGGAACCTGTCCTCGTTACTGAGTTTTTACAAGCTGGTCCAGACGCCGTGGAAGGATCATCGCTGGGTACCTGCGGCCCGTTCGGTGGCCCTATTGCCCTGTTCAGACGTGCCAGTTCGTCGGCGCGGTAGACGGTGGAGCGGCCAACTGAGAACAGCTCGTCGAGCCCGCAGTCGAACCAAGGGGGCACGGGGTCGCCGGTGCCCCGGGCCGTTGCAATCCTCGCAATCGTCGGCCTGCCTGGGCCAAGGAGCATACTCCTTGGGCTCTCACGATGATCAACAAAGGCACCCAAACCCGCTGAGCATTTTTCATGTCCATAAAAGCCCTGAATTGACAGAAAGGAAAGCCGCCATGTCGACAACAACCTCAACGATCACTGTCAAAGCTGAGGACCCCGCATCAAGGGACCGACAGCTTGAGCAGACATGTGCCCTGCTCCGCAGGGAAGCTACAGATTGCGGCATTCTCGTAACCCGAGTCGACCACACTACCTTCGAGGTCGCCATCAGCCCCGACGTCGAGTTCGGCCTCACCCGCGAACTCGATCTGCTCTGAATCAGAGCCGGGCATGCGGCCCCACATCCCGCTAAATCATCCGCGCCCGATCTCCTGGACCCGCCTAAGGACACTTAGTGAAAGAGCCGCAACAAGTCGACGCGCACCCAGCAGAAGGACAGCAGCACGAAGAGGTGGAGAAACACGCCATGGTGATCTGGACAAGCCTCAGTCCCGGCGACGTCGTGTCACTCCGAGGGCACGCTACTCACAACTGTGTCGGAACAGTCGAGTCCAAGACCCACGACGGGCTCATTATTTGGATTCGGGACGACCTAAATGAGAGGAGACTCTTTCATTTTCGCGAAGGTCAATCTGTCTGCGTAATCAAATGATTCATCATTGCGTCGATGTGCCTCCAAGCACCATGCGGCCGAACCTACGACCAAGCTCCCCCTTCGACCCGGGCAATAGTCCACCTGGCTTGATGCTAAACGGCCTGGCGAACCGGTCGGTGACGGCCGAAACTGAGCTATTGTGACGGCTTGAAAACTGAGCCACCTGTTCCAAACGATTGGGTGGGTGATCACAGTGGAGGATTGGGCTCTTATTCGGCGGTTGCATCTTGCCGAGGGTGAATCGATGAGATTGATAGCGGCGCGGCTGGTATGTCCCCGAACACCGTCGCGAAGGCAGTCAGCGCTGACGGACCGCCAACATGACTCCGGGATTAGGGGGGTGGAACAGCCATCCGTGAGCATCGGAGGGAGAACCCGCGGATGCCGGCGACGGTGCTCTCGCAGAGCGTGTGGGCTGGTCCGGGCACTCGACGTGGTTCCGTGAGAATGTGGCAAGGATCCGGCCTGAGTATGCCCCCTGCGGGTCCCGCAGATCGGATCTGTTACGAACCGGGTAACCAGGCACAGTGCGACCTGCGGTTCCCCGAGGTACGAATACCCGTGGGAACCGGCAAACCCAGAGTATGTGTGAGTCACGCCGGGGTTGAAGATCTTTCGCGACCAGCGTTCGTCTTCTTCGAACATTCCGTGGAACTGCCCAGCCTCACTGTTCCTGGATTTACTGCAGCGGCTTTTTGCTGGACGTCCCGAGCGTAGGGGCCAACGCAGTCAGCGAGTGGCGTTGATCCAGTCCGCTCGGGTACTCGAGCACCATCGGAGCCGGCGGTCTGCGATTATCGCCAGAGGTCGAAGTCACTGGATCGGTCACTGCGCTGCCGGTCGTCTAATCAGCTTGGTATTCCAGGCGATGTAAATGTTTTTGATTGGTCATATGCGCCTCCACATCTGATGCAGATTCACTTTTCCTTCATTCTCCTTTTAGACTTATCTGGTATACCAAAATGGCTATGAGGAGAATGACGTGCAAGAAAAGCGGCAGGCCGGACCCGGCCCTTCCACAGGTGGGTCCCGTTTCTATGCAGGCCTGGCGCTGCTCGCATTGGTGCTTGTGTCCGTCAATCTTCGGCCTGCCATCACCACCATCGCCGGCGTCATGAACCAGCTCCAGGGTGCATTTAGCCTGGACCCCTCTCTGCTGCCGCTTCTGTGTACCCTGCCCGTGTTGGCGTTTGGCGTCTCCGGACCGATCGGCCCATGGCTCGCCAAACGGCTCGGAACAGGCCGGGCGGTTGCGCTTGCGCTGTTGATCCTGGCTGTGGCGCTGATTGTCCGGGTCGTGGTGCCAGCCCTCCTCCTGCCAGGCACGTTCCTGGCCGGCATGGCCATCATGACGGCCAGCGTGCTGGTTCCGCAGATCGTCAAAGCCAACCGCGGCACAGGCTGGTGGACCGGGCTCTGCACCATGGGCTTCGGACTCGGAGCAGCCCTCGGTGCCGGGCTGGTCCAGCCGCTCGAGCAGGCCTTCGGAGGCAGCCTCACGTGGGCATTGGCCGTTTGGGCCGTGCCGGCACTGTTGGGTGCCGTCCTCATCCAGCGCTCCGGAGGACGCTCACCAGCGGCAGTCACCACAGCGGGCTCGCCCTCCGGAGTCTCCGGAACGGTCACGCCCCTACGGAAGCAGTGGACAGCCTGGGCTGTAACAGCCTTTTTCGGGCTGCAAGCCATGCTGTACTTCGCCATTACGTCATGGCTGGCCGTGTACTTGGTGTCCCTGGGCCTGTCGCCTGCCGACGCCGCCGCCCTCTTGGCCTGGTTCAGCCTGGCGGGACTCCCTGCGAGCCTGCTGGCTCCTGTCTTGGCAAGCCGTCCAGCCGTCTTGCGTTTCATGGCGCCCGGCCTTGGCCTGCTCGTGGCGGCAGCATTGCTCGGGGTCCTTTTGGCACCGGCTGGCCTGCAATTCGTCGCGGTCGGCTTGCTAGGAACAGTCCAGAGCGCCGGCTTCGGTTTGGCCATGGCCCTGGTAGTGATCCGCTCGGCAGGACCGCAGTCGGCGGGAAGGCTCTCCGCCATGAGCCAAGGATTCGGGTTCGCACTGGCCTCCCTTGGTCCCCTGGGCGCTGGCCTTCTGCACACACTGACTGGCGGCTGGGAGGTGACGTTTTGGGCGCTCGCGGCCGAAGCCGTGGTGCTGGCAGGTGCAGGCTACTTTGCCATCAGAGGGCCGGTGGTGAGCGTAGAGCCTGCCGGGCTGTCCACAGAGCCGCACACGAAACCCTCGCTTGTTCGATAATCCTCCCGTTCACGCTGTACGTCAGGCTATTGTGTGACAGTTTGGCGCGCAGCGCGGGGAGAGAATTGACCTGTTTGGAATTCCCGAACGTCCATCCCGCCGGAGTCATTTCCCAAAGGAACAGCGGTGGCTGATGCTGATGCCGGCTTGATAGAAGGAGTAGACCTGGATTTCTGGCGCGGGAAGGCCCCAGAACCCTTCAACAAGATGCGCCGGGCCTATACAGTCAGGGATGCCCTGAACCGCCCCGCCGACGAGCTGTTTCCAGCCGTATATGCTCGGTTGGAACGCTGACCGGCGCCGACCGGCGAATGGAGCGGATGCACGAAGGGAAGTTGACAGTGGCTGAGGCGATGCCGGAAATCGGGAATGGCCGCGATGACGAGGCCCGCGCAGAGTACGTCTACCAACTGGTCTTGGAGGGTATCGTTACCGGCACGTTCGCCCAGGGAGTGCGTCTGCGCGAACGAGAATTGTCCGAGATGTACAACGTCTCCAGGATTCCCGTCCGCGAAGCCATCCAACGGCTGGAGCAGGACGGCTTCGTGGCCACTTTCCCGCGCCGTGGCGCCGCAGTCCGGCAATTGACTCTGACGGACGTCAACGAACTCTTCGACGTTCGCCTTTGCCTGGAAACGTTCGCCGCTCGGATGGCCGCCACGCGTGTTGCCGGAGGCCAGTCCGGCGGACGGCTCGAGGAATTGATGGAAGCCTCGAAGGCCGCCATTGATGAAGGCCGAGGGGAAGACGTGGCCTTAATCAGTGCCGAGCTGCATGCCGAAATCGTGCGCCTCTCCGGCAACAGACTATTGATCGAATCCGTGAAGCCCTTGTTCGGACGCATGCGCTGGATTTTTGGGCTGTCCCATAACCGCAGCAACGAACTGCAACGCGACGAGCACACGGAACTGTGCAATGCGATCCTGAAGGGCCGGCCGGACCTGGCCTACTCACTGGCGTACACGCACATCGAACTGGGCCGCGAACCCGTATTGGCCGGCCTCGCGGAAACCCTAGAGCCCTAAAACGCTCGACGGCGGCACTTGCCTGAGTGCCGCCGTCGAAATTCGGTCAACGAGTGTCCCGTGTCAATCTAGTTGAACCGCATCGCCCCGGAAATGCGGTTTGGGTCAACTAAGTGAGAAAAAAGTTCCCCAGTTTGCCTCACTTTGGATACCGTCGCCTTCCCCGGCTACACACTCGCCAGCGGCGCCAGCCGGGACGTGGGGATACACAGCACCCACGATCAAGGCATCTGCCCGCGCCATGGTCTCTGGATCTGCGCCGGTGCCACCGGCTTCGCCGACTAGTTCTCCATTCAAGCCGGCCCGCACATCACCACGGCCTGGCATCACCACAAAAACCTCATCGCCCGACTCGGCCGCCCCGAGTGCGGAAAGCCTTCCACATCGCGACTGTCATCAACCGGACCTGGTACGACCAGTTCCAACACTCCACCGCAGCCACCGACACCTAGGACACCCTGGCAGTCGACCAGCCGGTGCATGCGACCCGACCATCACCTCGCTAACTTCACCGGACGCCAAGTTATGACCCCTGATGTTCACCCGGTGGTTTGGAGCCAGATAAGGGCTTCCTTTTCGTCCGTGAAGTAGTTGACGGGGTATGTGGGCGGCCCCAGCCGCAGAAAGACCGGGGTGCCACCCACCACGGCCAACGCCGTGACGTCGGCCGCTCCATTCAAAAAGCCGACCGCTGGACGACTGACAGAACCGACCCGGCTATCTGCAGCAGCACGGCACCCGGCTTCCTCCGTGTCCGGCGGGTCACTCACGGCGGAGGACGGCGAGGCTGATCAGTGACTGACACCACAAGCGCCATGACTATCGCACATTTCAGACGGTCGTCACAATCTATATATTGGGTTATGCATGAATTTCCTTTCATGCCGCGAAAGGGGCCAATGAACGACGTTGCAGCACGCTACCCGCAGGCCAGCATTGAACGGACCGTCGAATGGGTCGATACCGACGCTTCCGGCCACCAACACAACTCCGCCATCCTGCGCTGGGTGGAAGGGGCCGAGGCCGAGCTCTTCCGCAGTCTCGACTTGCCCGACTATTTTCCGAGTGCACCAAGGGTCCAGCAGGTGATCAACTACAGGGCCAAACTGTGGTTCGGCCAACGCGTCACCGCCACGGTGCGGATCCACACACTGGGCCGCACCTCCATGACCCTGGCCTTCGAGGTCCACGGCCATGCCCAAGGCACCTCCGAGGGCGGTATCGCCGCATACGGAACCGTAACGACCGCCCATGTTCCCGCGGGAGCAAGCTCCGCCCAACCATGGCCGGCGCATATCCGCGAGGCTGCCGGGCCCGTCACTGGCGATACCTACTGAACCCCAACCGAAACCGGCTCCGGTTCTGCCGTGATGCGCTTGCGCCGCCAGAGCACGCGCACGGCGCGCCCGCAGCGACCGAAGATTGTCACAATCTGGTGCTGCGGGCGCAACGTCACCTCGGCGACGGCGCCGTCACCGATGGCAGGAGCGTATCGACTGCCGTCGGTCTCCGTTCGCGCGTCAGACCAGCACTTCGCCGTCGCGAGCGACGACGCGGCCTCCGGAGACCACAAGGCGCCGCTGCGGGCAGCGCACGAGCACGTCCGGCACGTTCTCGGCGTCGAGGAGCACGATGTCGGCGCGCGCACCGGCGACGAGGTCATGCTGTTCCCGTCCGACGAACGGCGCGCCGTGCTTCGTCGCGTACTCGACCGCGGTGGTGAGCTTGTCGTCGTGGCGAAGCCCGTGCAGGCGTGCGAAGGCGAATGCCACGCGCAGCAGGTCCCCGTCGCCGAACGGCGACCACAGGTCGCGGATGCCGTCGGTGCCGAGGCCCAGCGGAACGCCTCGCTCCCGCATCCGCTGCCAAGGCAGCGGCGCGGTACCGCTCATCGCGACGGTGGTCCACGAGATGCCCGCCTCGGCGAGGCCCTCGATGATCTCCTCCTGCACGCTCTGCTGCAGCGCGCCCATGGCGAAGCCGTGCGAGATGTTCACCTTGCCCTGCAGGCCGGAGTCGATCGTGCGGCGGATTACCTGACGGTACTCGTACGCGCCGAGCGAGCCGAAGTCGTGCAGGTGCAGATCGAGGCCGACGCCCCGGTCGACGGCGATCTGGAACAGCCCGTCGAGCTGACCCTCGACGTCGCCGTCGATCGTGCCCGGGTCAAGCCCGCCAATGCTGTCGGCCCCGGCCTGGGCGGCCTCGTCCAGCAGCCGCATCACGCCCGGCCGGCGCAGCACGCCGTCCTGCGGGAACGCCACCGTCTCGACGTGGATCGCCCCGTCGAGCTCGGCGACGGCGGCATGCACCGACTCGAGGCCCTTCAGCCCGATGCCGAGGTCGACGTCGATGTGCGTGCGGGTCGCGGTGGTGCCGTGGCGGAGGAACTCGCGCAGAACCGCGGTGGCCGAGTTCGCGTTCGGGATGTCGTAATTCCCGCGCTCGGCGCGCTCGTTCGCGATCCAGCCCTCGACGGTCGGGTGGTCGGAATAGGTGTACGGCACCCACGGCTTGCCCCACCAACTCTTGTCGACGTGGGCGTGTGAATTGATGAACCCGGGAAGGGCCAGCAGCCCGCCACCGTCGAGGTCACCGGGTTCGGACGCTCCCGAGGCGGGTGCCACCTCGGTGATGACGCCGGCGCTGATAGTGACGTCCGCGGCCTCGGCGCCCCACGGGCGCACGTTCCTCAGGGTGAATTTCTTGCCAGTCATTCTGTTCCTTCTTTCTTCTGGGATTCAGTGCACGCGGCGGAGGAAGGCCGCTGTGCGCTCGTGCTGCGGGTTGTCGAGTACCTCGCGCGCCGGACCGTCTTCGAGCACGCGGCCCTGGTCCATGAAGACCACCCGGTCAGCGACCTCGCGGGCGAAGCCGATCTCATGCGTGACGACGATCATCGTCATTCCCTCGTCGGCGACCTGCCGCATGGTCTGCAGAACCTCGCCCACCAACTCGGGGTCGAGCGCGCTCGTCGGCTCGTCGAACATCATGAGTCGCGGCTCCATGGCGAGCGCCCTGGCGATCGCCACGCGCTGCTGCTGGCCACCCGAGAGCTGGCTCGGGTACGAGTCTTCCTTGTCGGCCAGGCCGACCTTGGCCAGCACCTGCCGCGCGTGCGCGAGCGCCTCCTTGCGCGGGCGGCCCAGGATCCTGGCCGGGCCGTAGGTGACGTTGTCGAGGGCCGTCATGTGACCGAACAGGTTGAAGTGCTGGAACACCATGCCGATGTGCTGGCGGGCCTTGGCCACGCGGCGTTCGCTCTGCTCGTAGAGCTGCTCGTCGTGCAGCTCGTAGCCGACGCGTTGGCCGTTTACCTCGATGACGCCGCCGTCGACGGGGTCAAGGTGGTTGATGCACCGCAGCAGCGTGCTCTTGCCCGAGCCCGACGGCCCGAGGATGCAGACGATCTCACCGGTGCGCACCTCGATGTCGACGCCCCGGAGCACATGGTTGTGCCCGAGCCACTTGTGTACTCCGTCAATGCGCAGCATCGTGTCGGTCGCAGTTCTTGCGGGTGCTACTTGCGTCACAGCGCATCTCCGTTCGTAGTTGTGGTGATGGGCGTCGTCCCCGGCGCCGTGCTTTTCGACGCCCGGCGCGACCCGGGCTGCGAGGCGTTGAAGCGACGTTCGAGGAAGTGCTGGCCGACGCCCGCGATGGTCACCAGGATCAGGTACCAGAGCACAGCCACGATGAGCAGGGGCAGGATCTTGAAGTTCTGCCCGTAGATGAGCTGCACCCGGGTCAGCAGGTCGCTGCCACCGATCACGGAGACAAGCGAAGTGGCCTTCAGCATGCCTATGAACTGGTTGCCGGTGGGCGGGATGATGACCCGGATGGACTGGGGCAGCACGATGCGCGCCAGGGCCTGGTTGCGGGTGAGGCCGAGGCTCACGCCCGCGTCGGTCTGGCCCGTCGGCACCGAGATGATGCCGCCTCGGATGATCTCGGCCATGTAGCCCGACTCGGCGAGCGAGAGGGCGATGAGGCCGGCGGTGAACCCCGAGATGAGGGTGTTTGTGTCCTGCCCCAGGATCACGGGGAAGAGCACCGCCAGGTTGAACCAGAGCAGCACCTGCACGAGCATCGGGACGCCGCGGAAGAACCAGACGTAGGCGCGGCCAATGGCGCTAGCGACCTTGTTGTTGCTCTGGATCATCAGGGCGATGATGAAGGCGAGCACGATCGAGATGAGCATGGCGGAGATCGCCAGCTGGATCGTGACGCCGACGCCCTGCAGCACCACCGGGTTGAACATGTACTCCCAGGTGACGCTCCACTCCATGTTGGGGTTCTGGGCCTGGGACTGGATGAAGAGGACGAGCAGCGCGATCGCGACGAGCCCGGAGACGATCTGGCCGTACTGGAGGCGCCGCTTCGCACGGATCGGCGCCTCCTGCACGGGCGGCTCGTCGCCGGGCCGGCGCACGTAATGCGCCGGACCGGTAGATGTCGGCAGTGACGAGTGGGTGAGGTCGGCCATGATCACTTCTCCGCCAGGTTGATGCCCGGGGTGTCGAGGTCGATGACCTCGACATCCCACTTCTTCAGGACCTCGTCGTAGGTGCCGTCCTCGTGGATCGCCTTGAGGGCGGTAAGGAAGGCGTCGCGGAGTTCGGTCTGCTCCTTGTTGAACGTCATGCCGAGGTAGACCTTCTGCTCGAAGTCCACGGGGAGCGATTCGAGCTTGTCACCGGTCTCGCGCTGGATGACCGAGACCGCCATGTCGGGCCAGAAGATGGCGTCGACGCGGCCCGAGGTCACCGCGAGGTTCTTGTCGCTAGAGTTCGGGAAGGAGACCAGTTCGGTTGCGGGCTTGCCCGCGGCGACGCAAGCCGCGGCCATCATGTCGACGAGGCGCTTGGCGTCGGAGCCCTTCACGTCGCCGATCTTGAGGCCGCAGGCGCCGTCGACGGCGCTCGTGATGCCCTTGGGGTTGCCCTTCTGGAGCATGAACACGGTGCCGGCCCACTGGTAGTCGATGAAGTCGACCTGCTCCTGCCGCTTCTTGCGGTCGGTCATTCCGGCGATCGCTGCGTCGAACTTGCCGCTCTGCATGCCGATCAGGATCTGGTCGAAGGGCACCTTCTCCCATTTGACCGGGATGCCCAATTGCTTCGCCATCGACTCCATGAGGTCGACGTTGTAGCCCTGGATGCCGGTCGAGCCGGCGGGGGTGAAGTTGGCCGGCTCGAAGTCGGGCTGCGTGGCGACGGTGAGCACACCCTTATCCTTGACCTTCTGCGGCAGCAGGTCGAAGAGGGGCGCTTTATCGTCGAGGGCGACGGCGGTCGCTGATCCGCCGGCCGTGGCCGTGGAGTCGGAGACGCCGCAGCCGGTGAAGGCGAGCAGGGCGAGGCCGCCTGCCGCGAGGGTGGCCGCAGCGCGGAGTGCGAAGGTGGTGCGGTAGAACGACATTGTTCTTGCCTTTCGGGGCGAGGTTCCGCGGGATGCGGAACTGGTTGGGGGGAGGAAGCGAGCAGGGTTCCGCTCGCCGGGTGCAGGGTCAACCCGTGCGTACGGGTATCCCGTGGCGCGCGATGACCTTGCCGCGTTTCAGCACGAGCCGCCGCGGCGGTCGGGCTGCGACTGCCTCGCCGATGCTCGAGGCATCGATGAGGAAGAGATCAGCGGGTGCGCCGGGTTCGATCCGGGCGGGTTCGCGCCCGAGGGCGATTGCCCCGCCGCTGACCGCCACGTCGAATGCGGTGGCGATCTGCTCGTCGGTGCGGAAGCCGTTGCGGTATGCGAGGTGGAAGGTGCGGTCGAGCATGTCGCCGTTTCCGTACGGGCCCCAGAGGTCTCTCACGCCGTCGTTGCCCGCGCCAATGTTGACCCCGCGCCCTCGCAGCTCGGCGACCGGCAGCACCGGTGTGTTGTAGACCGTTGCCGTCAGTAGGGAAATCCGCGCCTCGGCGAGGCCCTGCGAGATCCGCTCGGACTGGGCGCGGTCGACCTCGACGATGGCCACGCCGTGCGAGATCGCGACCTGACCCTCGAGCCCGTGCCGCAGCACACGCTCGATGATGAGCTCCATCGTGTGCGCACCGAGGGTGCCGCGCTCGTGCAGGTGGATGTCTAGCCTGGTGCCGTAGGTCTCGGCGAGCCCGAAGATCAGATCGAGGTGACGCACCGAGTCGCGTTCGAGCGCGGCGGGGTCGATGCCTCCGAGGCATCCGACCAGACCCTGCTGAAGGGCCGATTCGAGCAGCTCGGCCGTGCCGGGGCGAGTCAGCAGCCCGCCCTGCGGGAAGGCGACCTGTTCGACGTCGATCACATCGGCCAGCTCTTCGGCGACGCTCGTGACGAGCTCGAGACCGCGCAGCCCGATTTCGGGATCGACGTCGGTGTGCGTGCGGGCGAGGGTCGTCCCGGTGGCGGCCATTTGTTCGAGCAGCGCGTGCACGCCGTCGCGGCTGGGCAGGCCGAGCTCCGCGCGGCCCCGCTCGCCGTTCGCGATGCGGTCCTCGAGCACGGGCCCTGCGGAATGCGGAACCCAGTCGCGGCCCCAGAGGCTCTTGTCGACGTGGCAGTGGGCGTCGACCATTCCTGGCAGCGCGAGCGCACCGGCGCCGTCCTCGCGCACCGCCGCGGCGGCGTCGATGACACCGGACGGCTGGATCTGCGCGATGCGACCGTCCTGGACGAGCAGGTCCACCGGCGGCGCTTCATGCGCCAGCCGAACGCGCTCAATGAGTGTGCGTTGCATACCAAACCTCCCGCTCTTGTGACGATCGTCACGTTGTCTCCATAAACACATAGTAGGTGCTTTTGGTATTCCAAGGCAATACCAGCATCGCCAAATTCTGATTATTTCCGCTGCTTGTAACTAAATTAACCGCACAAGAAGTTGCCAGCATGCAACTTGGCATACCAAATATGGATTTGAAGTTCACGAGAGGAATCGTTTCGGCAATGTGTGTCTGCTGGCTGAGGGCCGGCAAATTCCGGGCGTCGCCGTCGGGCATCGCAGGGCCCGGCAACTCCCGCCCTATGATGAAAACGATTGTTGCCTTCACCCCTTGGCGCAGAAACGAGGATCCACCCATGTTGGCCATCCCCGCACCACCGGTGCGCCACCAGCAGCTCATTGTCACGATCTACGGGCTCTATGGCCGCAGCTCGGGCGATGCGCTTCCGGTATCCGTGCTGATATCCATGCTGGGTTCCCTCGGTTACGACGCCCCGGGAGTCAGATCCTCCGTCTCCCGACTGAAGGCCAAGGGTGTCCTCAAGAGCATCCGCCAGAACGGTGTCGCCAAGTACGAACTTTCCGAGGCGGTCCTCGACGTCTTCCGGGAAGGCGACCAGAGAATCTTCGCGCCGGAGCGGGCCACCCCGCTGGATGCCTGGGTTCTTGCCGTCTTCTCGGTTCCGGAATCCATGCGGAACCGTCGGCACCAGCTGCGCTCCGAACTGTCCGGCCTTGGTTTCGGTTCCGTGGCCTCGGGCGTGTGGATAGCCCCCGCCCAGATCCTGGAGCAGGCCCGTGAGCGGCTCACCGCGCGGGGGCTCATCCAGTTTGTGGACTTCTTCCAGGGCGACTACCTGTTTGACGGGCCCATGCGGCCGAAGGTTGCCGAGTGGTGGGACCTGGAAGCCATCGACGAGCAGTTCGCCGACTTCCTGGACCTCTACGAGGGCGCCGGTGAACTCTGGGCCGGGCTGGTGGACGACGATCCAGAGGCTGCCCTGGCCGAATCGACGGCCGAGCTGCGCCGCGACGCGTTCCGCTACTACATCCCGATGCTGACAGTGTGGCGCCGCTTCCCATACAGGGACCCGAATCTCCCGCTGGAATACCTGCCGGAAGACTGGAAAAGCCCCACGGTCCGGAAAACGTTCCAGGCTGTGCACCGGCTGGCCGCGCCCTTGGCGGCGGCCCACGCGAACGAACTCATCCACGGCCAGGCGGACCTCCCAGCCCACTAAGGGGCTGGTCCACGCTTGGCCGGACGGGCACGCGACTCTCTCCTTGAATGCGCACACCGGCTTCCTGCATGCCCCTTCGGCGTTGATTGACGACTTATGCATAAAAATCGACGGTCGTTACAGATTAGTCATTTTGACGATACAATCGCCTCCTCCCCGCCCACAAATAGCCCTCCGCAACGCTGGGAGGCCGCCCATGCCCGCCATGGGTAGGATCGTCAAAAACCGTCTTTGGTATGCCAGGTGGTTTCGTCATGCTCACTTGGCTTCGTGAAGCCTGCGCAAAAAAACCGCATTGACAGGAAACATCCCATCAATCATTGACGGTAATTTCTCGCTTGGTATACCGTTGGCGCAATCGACGCCCCATCGCAAAGACCAACAACCGGAGGTGCCCATGACACTCATTCTCACCGCTTCAGCCCTTGAAGATTTGGCCAGCATGGCCGAAACTATCGCCGCCGTCGAATGTGGCTTCGTCGATATCGCACGAGGCACTGCCCAACAGCCCGCTCCGATGTCCCTTCACCTGCCGTCTTCGGACGCACGGTATCTGCTCATGTCCGGGCTGGCTGACACGCAGCAACTCGCGGCCGTGAAGCTGCTGTCCGATATTCCCGCGAACCGTGAAGCTGGACTACCCACGCAGCGTTCAAGCATCTTGCTGGCGGACCAGCGCACCGGGGAAACGCTTGCTCTTCTCGACGGCCGGGTTCCCACCCGCGTCCGGACCGCTGCGGCAAGCGCTGTGGCGAGCAAGTACCTAGCCCGCCCGGACAGTTCAACGCTCGGCCTCATTGGCGCCGGCGCCCTGGCGATCGCCCACGTCGAGGCCCTGCTGCACGTGCTACCCATCAAGAAGGTTGTCGTCTGGTCCCGCAGCAAAGCCACCATTCAGGCCTTCGAAGCGAGGACCGCGCATCACGCCATCGAGTTCGTGGCAGCATCCAGCGTCCAGGAAACGGTGGAAGCCGCTGATGTCCTCTGCACGCTGACACCATCCGAAGAGCCCCTGGTCCGTGGCGGCTGGTTCCGTCCGGGGCTCCACATCAATGCGGTCGGGGCCCGCCCCCGGCTAACCCACCGTGAAATAGATTCGGCCGGGATGGGCCGCTCCAAGGTCTTCGTCGACAGCATGGAGACCGCCGTACAGAAGTCCGGCGATCTCATGATGGCCGTGTCCGAGGGTGCCATCTCGCTCGACGAGGTTCGGGGTGAACTCGGTGCGGTCATTGCCGGGCAGTTGGCCGGGCGTGACAACGACGACGACGTCACCCTCTTCAATTCAGTGGGCATCGGCATGCAGGACCTGGCCATCGGCCGCCTGCTGTATGACGCCGCCGTGCGGCACGGCCTCGGAACGGACATTGACATGTCGCGCTGAAATAAACGAAACATCCGTTGCGCCTTTGGTGTCAACGGGATACGTCACGGGCATATCCCACTTCCGTGACGATAGTCAATGTTGCTACATATTTCGCGATCGCCGTCTGGCTTCCGGTATATCCCGGCAGTGCATGGCAGGGACCGCGGCAAGAAAGCCGGCAACTTTTACGACCTCCCGGAAGGCCTCCATGAAAAGCCATGATTCTTCACCCGCTGGCGAACCAGCTGATTTCATCATCCGTGGCGCCCTTGTGCTCACGATGAACCCCGAGCAACCAAGGGCCAGCGCCGTGGCCGTGCGGGGAAACACGATCGTCTTCGTCGGGAACGACCAGCACGCGGAACAATTCCTTGGACCGGCCACCACGGTGGTGGACGCGAAGGGCCGGTTCATCTGCCCGGGGTTCCACGATTCGCACAACCACATGCTGATGACCGGCCTCGGGATGCTGATCCCCACCCTTTCCGGCGCACGGTCCGTCGGTGAGTTGCTGACGGTCTTGCGTACGCAGGCCGATGATACGCCGGCCGGCACCTGGGTGGTCTCCGCGGGTGACTGGCATGAGAGCAGGCTGCACGAAGCCCGCATGGCGTCCCGGGCTGAACTGGACGAGGCATGCCCCGCACACCCTGCGGTGCTCCGTCGGGGTGGGCACAATATTGTCCTGAACAGCATGGCGCTTGAACGCCTGGAGATTGCCGAAGACTCCCAAGCCCCGGCAAGTGCTACGTATGTCAGGGACAACGGCCGCCTGACCGGGCAGATCATCGGCAATGCCCACGTGACGGATCTGCTCGACCTGCTCCCAAAACCTGGCCCGAACCAGTACCGCGAGGCTCTTGAGACTGTCCAGCGCCGTTACAGCGCGGCCGGAATCACCTCAGTGATCGACCCTGCCCTGACCCTTGAGGAAATGCAGCTGTACCGCTCCCTGGCGGCTTCTTCGGGGCTGCAGGTACGGGTCTCGATGCTCTGGCGCGTTCCCCCTCCCAGAGTCGGAGTGGACGCCGCCGTCCGGATGATTGAATCCGGGCAGGTCCAGGTTGACGACGGCGATGGTTGGGCGCGCACGATCGGCGTCAAGATCTGTGTGGACGGCGGGGTGGAAACGGGCTACTACCGGGAGCAGTACCGGCGGGTGGATGACATCGATCATCCCCGCGGCAAGCCTTTCCTGGGAACCGAAGACCTTGACCGTCTTTGCAAGGCAGCGAATCTGGCGGGCTTGCCCGTCGGCGCCCACTGCGTGGGGGATGCAGGCATTGACATGGTCCTGGATGCCTACGAAAAGGCGAACGTCCTGAAGCCATTGGAGGGTCAGCGCTGGACGTTGATCCACATGCTCTACCCACATTCAGAACACTGGGACCGTGTCAACGCGCTGGGCGTGGGCATCGCCGCCCAGGAGCCGCTCCATTTCGCCTTGGGCAGCGGTTTTGCCGAGTATCTCGGCAGCGACAGGGCTGCGGCAATTGCCCCACTGGCAGACTACTTGGCCAAGTGCGAAAATCCGATCGGCGGCGGCTCGGACAGCCCCGTTGCCCCGTATGAACCGTTGCTGGGAATCGAGGCCTCCGTGACGCGCTCCACTCGGTCCGCGGGAGTTCTGGGCCACGAGTTCGCCATATCACCCCGCGATGCCCTGGCCATGTACACGAGCGGCAGCGCATGGTGTGCGAACGCCGAACGCCGGCTGGGCACCCTGGCACCAGGGATGCTGGCGGACCTGGTGGTCCTGTCCGACGACCCAGGCGCGGTTGCCAGCCATGACATCGGAGCCATCGAGGTCCTCCTGACGGTTGTGGACGGGCGCGTCAGCCACGGCGAATTTGACGGCGGCGTGCTCCCCCGCATCCAGGCTCTCCCCTGCCTCGAACCAGCCCACCCGGGCGAAATCACTGAGAGAAAGTGAAACCATGAATAGTCACCCTGTTCCAACGGCTCCCCCTACGGAAGGTGCCCCCGCACTTCAAGCGGTCCGGCCGCTGCGCTGGGCGGTCATCCTCCTGACCTTCCTGGCTGTGGTCCTCGATGGATTCGACACCGCTTCCATGGGGCTGTCCATTCCTTCCCTTTCGGCCGCATGGGGAGCGACCCCAGCCGCCTTCACCGCACCGCTGATCGCCACCAACGCCGGTGTGGTCATCGGATATATCGCCTGCTGGCGGATCTCCGCCCAACTCGGATTGCGGCTCACACTGATCGGGGGGACGGCAATCTTCGCGGTGGGCTCAGCCGTGACCGCCCTGTCGGGTGATATCACCATGATGGCCTTGGCAAGGCTCATCACAGGGTTTGGATTGGGCGCCGTATTGCCGTCGGCCGTTTCCCTGGCCACCCACGGCGCGTCGGCGCGTACGCGCGAACGACTCGCGGTCCTGGTCACGATGGGGCTGTCCGCGGGATCCCTCGCTGCCGGACTCAGTGGCGGCAACCTGATCGGCGCCTACGGATGGCAATCCATCTTCTGGGTGGGGGCCATCCTACCGACTGTTCTCCTGCCCATGATGTGGTTCGGCATTGCCGATGTCCGAATCACGGCACAACACCGGGGGCTGGAAAGGTCGGGTGTAGGCAGTTTGTTCGGCGGAGGAATGACGCCGCGCACACTGCTCCTGTGGGCCTTCGCGTTCCTGATCTTCACCACCTTCTATGCCTTCTCCTCCTGGCTCCCCACTCTCTTGCTTAGCTATGGCTTCAGCCCGTCCATGGCCCCACTGGGTGCTGCTTCGCTGGGAATCGGAGGCATCCTGGGTGCTTCGCTGCTGATCATTTTCGCAGGCAAGTTCCCCACGAGCCGAATGCTCATTGCTGCCGGTGCCCTGGCCATCGTCTTCCTGATGCTGGTCTCGTTCACCAGGCCCGGCCCCGTGCTCCTGTTGATTCTGTTCACAGGGGTCGGTGCCGGACTTGCCAGCAGCATGGTCGGCCAGGCGGCCGTCGCCGTGAGTGCCTATTCGGAGGCTTCACGGACGGCCGGTGTCGGTTGGGCCTCGGCCATGGGCCGTATGGGCTCGATCGCCGGCCCCGCAGCCGGCGGCCTGATGCTCGCCGCTGGCCAGTCAGCCCAGACTGTTGTGGTGATGGCCTGCGCTCCCGTGGTGTTGGCGGTCGTGGCAATGACTCTTCTCGCACGAAGAACCGCAGGAAAAACGCCTAGCATGACGCGCCGGTAGCGCGAACAGACAGCAGAATGCCCGCGATTGGCGCCAATGGCGGCACCCGTCGCGGGCATTCTGCTGTCCGGCCACAACCCTCGGCCGGCCCTTGCATGTTCAGTGGGCGTCTCTCAGCCCTCCGGGATCACCGCAATGCCCTGGATTTCGATCAGAGCCTCTTTCTGCCATAGCCGGGTGACGCCGATACCCGCCATTGCCGGGTACTCGGAACCGGCCATTTCACGCCAGATGCGTCCGATCTCGCGCCCGTTCGCCATATAGTCGTCCACGTCCGTGAGGTAGATGGTCACGTTGACGAGGTCCTCGGGCTGGCCGCCCGCCTCCCGCAGCGTTGTCAGGACGTTGGAGAACGCCTGCTTGAACTGTTCAACGATGCCGCCGGGAACGATGTTCATGTTCTTGTCCAGGGCCGTCTGGCCGCCCAGGAAGATTGTGTTGCCGGCAAGAATGCCGTGCGCAAAACCCGAAGGCTTGGGGAGCGATTCCGGGTTGATCGTCTGGTGGCTCATGCTGTTCCTCCTGGTCGTGGCAACTGCAAAACTTTTGGAAAGCCTCTGTGCAGATCATTTCTGCCGTGCTACCTTGAGCATATGTGACGATCGTAAAAAAGTCGACACATCAATTTCGAAGGGACAGAACGCATGAAACTTGCCACCTTGCGCACGGCCGGCGGAGGCACGACGGCGGCACTCGCCACGGGCCCCGACACGTACGTCGCGTTGCCGGCCACCGACGTCGGGGCGCTCCTCGCCCAGCCGGATTGGCAGGCCATCGTTCGTGGAACTGAAGCGACGGAAGACACGATCACCGACGCCGACCTCGCCCCCCTCCTTCCCCAGGCCGGGAAGGTCATCTGCTGCGGCCTGAACTATGGCGATCACATCCAGGAGATGGGCCGCGAGCTTCCCGAGTACCCCACGCTCTTCGCCAAGTACGCGGATACGCTGGTCGGCGCTTCGGACACCGTGGAAGTCCACGGCAGCGGCAGCGTCGACTGGGAAGCCGAGCTCGGCGTCGTCGTTGGTGCTGAACTGTTCCGCGCGGACGAGGACCAAGCACGCGAGGCAATCGCCGGGTACACGGTCGCCAACGACGTCTCCATGCGCGACTGGCAAAGCCGGACTCTTCAATGGTTCCAGGGCAAGGCCTTCGACGGAACCACGCCGGTGGGCCCGGTCATGCTGACCGCTGACGAAGCGGACGGCGACTTTGAGGTCCGCGGCTACGTCAACGGTGAACTCGTGCAGCACGGTAACACCAGCACCTTGGTGTTTGGCCCGGCGAAGCTGCTGTCCTACATTTCCCAGTTCACCACGCTGCGCCCCGGCGACCTTGTCCTGACGGGTACGCCCGGCGGAGTGGGGATGGGAATGACTCCCCCGCGTTTCCTCAGCGACGGGGACGTCCTCACCACTGAAATCGACGGGATCGGCAGGCTGGAGAACCTCTTCCGGATCTACGCTCCCGTCGTCGCCGACGCCTAAAGACAGCCCAAGCAACTACCACTTCAAAGGAGTGACCAACCATGAACCCAACCGCTACCGTTTACCGCCTCGAAGGCGACAACTCCACCTACGCCCAGGCCGACGGCAAGGTGGTGCCGGTCGTGACCCGCGCCGGCCAGGAAGACACCAACACCGCCCAGTCCGGGGACTGCGTCCGCGTCTCCGGTGTCAGCATCCAGCACACCCCGGCCACGAAGATCTGGTTCGGCCAGGTCTCAAACACTCCCGGCTATCGCTCGCTGCCGCACCATCACGGTGAGGCCGAAACCGGCGGCTACGTACTGCGCGGCCACGGCCGCATCTACTTTGGCGAGAACTACCAGGAATTCCTGGACATGAAGGCAGGCGACTGGGTCTTCGTCCCGCCGTTCATGCCCCACGTCGAGGCCAATATGTCCGTCACGGAGGAACTCGTGTGGCTGACCGCGCGAACCCCGGAGAACCTCGTGGTGAACCTCGAGGACGTTCCCGACGAAACCCTCGCCGACTACCACCGGGCATAGAAGCAATGATCATTGGAACCTTGATGTCAGAGACTTTCCTCAGGGCAGTGGAGCTTACCCCGGTTCCGGCGCAGGTCCACGATGAAGCGTATGAGGCAACCACCCAGTACGTGCCGTGGCCCAAGGCCTACGGTGGCGACATGGTGGCGCAGGCCGCCGCGGCCATGATGCGATCGGTGGATACGGACCGCTCGCTGCACTCGATGCACAGCTACTTCATGCGTCCCGTGGATATCGGTTCAAGTGTCCGGTACGAAGTGGAGCGTTTGCGGGACGGCCGCGGGTACTCCACCCGCACCGTCCGCGGCTTCCAGAACGGCAAACCGGTATATGCCGCGATGGGTTCTTTCCAGGTTCCCGAAGAGGGACCGGACTTCCAGCCCGAGGCTCCTGCCGCCGTCGAGCCTGAATCGCTCAGAAGTGCGGCGGAAGCGCTGGACGGGACTGAGGGTCCGGCCGCAGACTATTGGTCCACGGGTCGCAGTTTCGACATGAGGCATATACCCGGACCGGTTTACATTGAGCTGGAGGGCGGTTCCGTGCCGCAGCAGGCCATCTGGGTCAGGGCTTTCGACGCACTGCCTGACGACGCTGACCTCCACCGCGCAGCCCTGGCTTACGTTTGCGATTACACGATTTTGGAGCCGTTGCTCCGGGTGAACGGACTGAACTGGTCCAGTCCCGGACTTGCCACCGCCAGCTTGGACCACTCCATGTGGTTCCACCGCGACGGCCGCGCCGACGACTGGGTCCTTTACGCACAGGACGCCATTTCTGGCCAAAGCAACAGGGGCCTGGCCATGGGCCGCTTCTTCGATCGGCGAGGAAGGCTCCTTGCCACTGTCGCCCAAGAGGGCATGATCCGCGCCGGCGCCTGAGCGCCGGCCGCAACACCATCCAAGCTTCAACGACGCACCACTGAAAGGAACGGCCATGAGCATGATGCCATCGGCCCACGTGGACACGTTCACCCGCGACCACCTACCGGCCGCCGATACCTGGCCTGCGCTTGAATTCACCCTCCCTGAACTTCACTACCCGGAGCGGCTTAACGCCGCCGCGGTGCTGATCGACGACGCCGTCGAGCAGTACGGCGCAGACCGCCCGGCTCTGTGGACATCTGACGGCACGGTCTGGACCTACGGTCAGCTCCAGAAGTGCTCCAACCAGGTGGCCCAGGTCCTCACCGAAGACCTCGGCATTGTTCCCGGCAATCGCGTGCTGCTGCGCGGCCCCAACAACCCCTGGATCGTCGCCGCGTGGCTCGGTGTGCTGAAGGCCGGCGCCGTGGCGGTCACCACCATGCCCATGTTGCGCTCCACCGAGGTTGCCACGCTGATCCAGCTCACCAAGCCAGTGGTGGCCATTTCGGACCATCGCTTCGTGGATGAGCTCGCGGTCGCCGCTGGGGATGACGTTACAGTCCTGGCCTACGGATCCGACGACGGCGGCGACCTCACCGCGCGCTGCCAGCTCAAGAACGGCGAATTCACGGCTGTGGACACGTCCGCCGACGACGTTGCGCTGTTGGGTCCGACGTCCGGCACCACCGGTGTGCCCAAGGTGACCATGCACTTTCACCGGGACATCCTGGCCAACGCAGACACTTTCGCCCGTTACATCCTGCAACCCACGGCGGACGACGTCTTTGCCGGTTCGCCACCACTTGCCTTCACGTTCGGCCTTGGCGGCCTGGTGGTCTTCCCACTCCGGTTTGGCGCGTCGTCGCTCCTGACCGAGAAGGCCGGTCCTGTGGAACTGGCCCAGCACGCATCCGCGGCCGGGGCCACTATTCTTTTCACCGCCCCTACGGCGTACCGGGCCATCCTCAAAGAGGGCCGCGGAGACTTGCTCGGGGGCCTGCGGATTGCGGTCTCGGCAGGAGAGCACTTGTCCAAAGAGACGTGGGAAGCAGTGCATGAAGCGACGGGTCTGCGGCTGGTCAATGGGATCGGAGCCACGGAGATGCTGCATGTTTTCATTTCCGCCGCTGGCGACGACATCAGGCCCGGAACCACGGGTCGCGCTGTTCCGGGCTTCAGGGCCACCATCCTCGATGATGACGGCAATGAACTCGGCCCCGGACAGTCAGGACGCCTGGCCGTGATTGGCCCCACAGGTTGCCGGTACCTGGACGATGCGCGGCAGGCCAACTATGTGGTCCGCGGCTGGAACGTCACCGGCGATACGTTCTCCATGGACGAGGACAGGTACTTCACGTACCAGGCCCGTTCGGACAACATGATCGTCTCCTCGGGCTACAACATCGGCGCACCTGAGGTTGAATCGGCCATTGATCAACACCCGGACGTGGTGGAGAACGCAGTCATCGGCCGCCCGGATCCTGAGCGCGGCAGCATTGTCTGCGCGTTCATCGTCCTGCGCGAAGGCGTCACTGGCGACGCCGGGAAGCGCAAGGAAATCCAGGACTTCGTGAAGCAAACCATCGCCCCTTACAAGTACCCCCGGGACATCCGCTTCGTCACCGAGCTGCCGCGCAACCCCAGCGGCAAACTCCAGCACTTCAAACTTCGCGACGGACTCGAAGAGAACCATACGAGCGAATCCGTACAACTGACCCCCGCCGGCCAGAGCCAGGCCTGAGAAGGAGCATCACCATGAAAATCGCAATCGTTGGAGGCGGCCCCGGAGGCCTGTACTTCGCAGCATTGATGAAGCAGCTGGACCCGTCTCACGACATCACCCTGTGGGAACGAAACGCTGCCAGCGACACTTTTGGTTTCGGCGTCGTATTCTCCGATGAGACCCTGGGCGGCATCGGCAACGCCGATCCCGTGGTGGCCGACTACATGAGCCGCCGCTTCGCTCGCTGGTCCGATATTGATATCCACTTCCGCGACGAGATGATCACGGTAGGCGGCCAGGGCTTCGCTGCCATGAGCCGCAAGGAACTGCTGGAGCTGCTGCAGCGCCGCTGCGCCGAACTCAACGTGGACCTCCGCTTCCAGACCTTGGCCCCGGCCATTGAGGAACTCCAAGCCAACTACGATCTCGTGCTTGCCGCCGACGGCATCAACTCGCAGATCCGTGCCAAGTACGCCGATTCCTTCCGGCCTGACCTTGACCCCCGCACCAACAAGTTCATGTGGCTCGGTACGGACCAGGTGTTCGAGGCCTTCAAGTTCTTCGTGAAGGAAACCGAGTGGGGCATCATGCAGATCCACGGTTACCCATACTCGGATGAGGGCTCCACGTTCATCGTGGAAATGCACCAGGACGTATGGGACGCGGCAGGCTTCGACGAGACCGCCAATGAGGTCTTCCCTCCAGGCGTCTCGGACGAAAAGGCAATCGCCAAGATCCGCGAGATCTTCGCCGAAGAGTTGAACGGCTACGAGGTCCTGACCAACAACTCCAAGTGGATCACCTTCACCACGGTCCGCAACGAGAGCTGGCGCCACAACAACGTAGTCCTTCTCGGCGACGCCGCCCACACGGCACACTTCTCCATCGGTTCCGGTACCAAGCTGGCCATGGAGGACTCCTTGGCTCTGGCCGCTTGCCTGCACGAGCACCCGAATGTTGAAACTGCGCTGGTTGCCTACGAGGCCGAGCGTCGGCCCGTTGTTGCTTCCACCCAGCGCGCGGCCCAGGCATCGCTTGAGTGGTTCGAACGCATCGGCCAGTACAAGGACCAGGACCCCACACAGTTCGCATTCAACCTGCTGACCCGCAGCCGCCGCATCACCCAGGAGAACCTGCGCCTCCGCGACCCCGAATTCGCGGACACCGTTGACCGCGGCTTTGCGGAGTCACAGGGCCTCTCCGACGTTGCACCTGCCATGTTCCAGCCATTCACCATCGGTGAGCTGGAACTAAAAAACCGCATTGTAGTTTCGCCCATGGACATGTATTCCGCGGTGGACGGCATCCCGGGCGACTTCCATAAGGTTCACCTGGGTTCCAAGGCCTTAGGTGGTGCCGGCCTGGTCATGACCGAAATGGTCTGCGTCTCCGAAGCAGGCCGTATCACCCCGGGCTGCAGCGGCCTGTACACGGATGGCCAGCGTGACAGCTGGAAGGAGATCGTGGACTTCGTCCACAGCCGCTCCACCGCCAAGATCGGCGCCCAGCTTGGCCACTCGGGCCGCAAGGGTTCCACCAAGCTCATGTGGGAAGGCATCGACCAGCCACTCGAGTCCGGCAACTGGCCCACGGTTGGTCCGTCCGCCTTGCCGTACGGTCCGGACAACCAGACCCCGGCAGAGTTGGATCGCGCCGGCATGGAAGCCATCAAGACAGAGTTCGTCGCCTCCACCGTCCGTGCAGACCATGCAGGCTTCGACCTCCTCGAAATCCACGCCGCACACGGTTATCTGTTGTCCTCCTTCCTCTCGCCGGTATCCAACAAACGGACCGACGAATACGGTGGCAGCCTGGAGAACCGGTTGCGGTTCCCGTTGGAAGTGTTCGACGCCGTTCGTGCGGCATGGACTGCCAGCAAGCCTGTGACTGTGCGCATCTCAGCGACCGACTGGATCGAGGGTGGCAACACCTCCGACGATTCTGTGGAGATCGCCAGGGCGTTCGTCGCCCACGGTGCTGCCGGCCTGGATATCTCGACCGGCCAGGTGGCCAAGGAAGAGAAGCCCGCTTTCGGCCGTAGCTACCAGACGCCGTTTGCCGACCGTATCCGTCAGGAAGTTGCCGCTCCGGCAGGCGCGGCAGTGATCGCCGTCGGCGCTATCTCCAGCTATGACGATGTGAACTCGATCCTCCTCGCAGGCCGCGCGGACCTGATCGCTCTGGGCCGCACGCACCTTTACGATCCCCAGTGGACCCTGCATGCCGCCGCTGAACAGGAATACCGAGGCCCCGGTGCGCAGTGGATTCCGCAATTCCGCGCCGGCCGCCGGAAGCCGCCGAGCTCCCGCACTGACGCCGTACGTCCGCGTCTGTCCCTGCTCAAGGAACCGGATGCCGAAGAGGCCACCACCCACTTGCGCTGGACTCCTGAGTCGGCTGCCGCATCGGTTTTGGTGAAGTAGCCATTGGCCACCGCTCCGGTCAACGACCGGAAAGTGCCCACGCGCACAACAGGTCTTGTGCTGTTTTGCTGCTGGCTCGCCATCCTTGCCGAAGGTTACGACGTCGGCGTCCTGGGAGCCGTCCTGCCGGCCCTCGCTGAGTATAAGGAATGGAACCTGAGCCCGGTGGCTCTTGGCGGACTCGGTTCATATGCCTTGAGGCATGCTTATTGGAGCCCTTTGCATTGGCACCCTCAGTGACCTCGTGGGCCGCAAGAAGATGCTCTTGGCCTCCATGGTGATCTTTACGATTACCCAGGCCGGCGCAGCGTGGGCTCCCACGCCTGAACTGTTCGGACTCTTCCGCCTCATCGGCGGGCTGGGTATGGGCGGTGTCATCCCAGTGGCGGCGGCGCTGACCGTCGAATACTTGGCGCCCAACAAGCGGTCCTATAACTACGGCCTCATGTACTCTGGGTACTCGCTGGGCATCGTTTCGGCTGCACTCGCCGCCCTGTTCGTGCTCCCCACCGGTGGGTGGCGTGCCGTCGTCGCCATGGGCGCAGCGCCGATCGTGCTACTGCCCATCATCTGGAAGTTCCTTCCGGAATCCCTCGAATACCTTGAGTCGAAAGGGCGGAAGGCGGAAGCCAAAGCCCTCGCATCCAAGCTGAAGATCGCCAGCTATGTTCCTGTTGTCCCGGTGTCTCCTGCAGGTCCCCCAGGGCGGTCCTGGGTCCCGGCCGGCGGAGCCGTGGTGGAAGACCATCACCACCATGTTCTCGCTGAAGTACCTGCGGTCAACCGTCTTCTTCTGGATCTCGCTGTTCTGTGGCCTGGTCCTCGTCTACGGCCTCAACACCTGGCTACCGAGCATCATGAAGAAGGCCGGCTACGATCTGGGCTCGTCACTGACGTTCCTGCTGGACTTCAGCCTTGCCTCTGCGATTGGTGGCCTGGGCATCATGCTGCTCGTCTTCCCCAACACCATGGTGGTCAACCTGTTGTTCGTGGCCTTTGCCGTCGTCGGATCCATCTCCACGTCGCTTGTCCTGACGGGCTATATCGCCGACTACTACCCGGCCAAGATCCGCGGTACTGCCACGGGTTGGGCCGTGAGCTTCGCCCGCCTGGGCGCCATCTCCGGGCCTCTTATCGGTGGCTGGATTGCCAGTTCGAAGCTGCCGTTCGAGTACAATTTCGCCATCTTCGCCGGAATCGCCGTGCTCGCGGCAGGTGCCGTGGCGATGATTCCGAAGCGCCGCACCGAGGACCCGGTTTCCCGCAGCCGTGGCTGAGGGCGGCGAGCAGGCGAGCCGAGTGCTCGACGGCGACGCGGAAGGGGAGAGCGCCACCGTCGGCGTCCGGTAGCAAAGCACTGGCTGCGGGTGCTGACCGAGATCAAGAACCGCGGCGTGGCCGACTGTTGCATCGGGTCTGCGACGGGTTTAAGGGTCTGCCGGACGCGGTCGCAGCGGTATGGCCGCAGACCGACGTGCAATGTCTGACTTGCTGCCGAGGAACAGACCGGTGCCGATAGCGCCACCGAGGGCGATCTTGGTGAGCTGGGGGCTGGTCAATTCGGGTCTAAGCCTGTGTTCGCGCTGTCTGATTTGGTCAAAGGTGTCGGACGTCGTTGTCTCCTTAGTGGGGGCATCGAAGCTGCCGGGGCGTGGCGCTTTGGGCGCGATAACGGGGAAATGCAGGTACCTGTGCCGAGTGGCGGGGCGGGGAGTGCTTAGGTGACGGCGTTGCGCTGTTTGAATTCCTCGGCGTCCCAGGCGCGGGTGTCGAGGATGTCGCGCAGGATTTCGACGGCGTCCCAAACGTCCGCATGACCCAGGTAGAGCGGGGTAATGCCGAAGCGCAGCACCTCGGGTTCGCGGTAGTCACCGATGACGCCGCGGGCGATGAGGGCGCTCATGACGGCGTAGCCCTCGGGGTGGCGGAAGCTGACGTGGCTGCCCCGGGTGGCATGGTCGCGCGGGGTGATCAGTTCGAGAGGATGGCCGCCGCATCGCTGCTCCACAAGGGAGATGAACAGGTCGGTCAATGCAAGCGATTTGGCACGCAGGACGTCGGCATCGGCGTCAAGCATGATGTCTAGACCGGTTTCGACCATGGCCAGCGCGGTGATCGGCTGGGTGCCGCAGAGGAACCTGTTGATGTTCTTGGCCGGTGTGTAGGCGTCCGCCATGTCGAATGGTTTGGCATGGGACCACCAGCCCGCGAGCGGCTGCCAGAAGCGGTCCTGGTGGAGGTCGTTGACCCAAATGAATGCCGGGGACCCGGGCCCACCATTGAGGTACTTGTAGGTGCACCCTACGGCATAGTCGGCATCCGCCCCGTTAAGGTCGACATTGACGGCCCCGGCTGCGTGGGCCAGATCCCAGACCGCCAATGCGCCGAGGTTGTGGGCCTGGGCGGTGACAGCAGCCATGTCCCACATGGCGCCGCTGCGGTAGTTGACGTGTGAGAGGGCAATCACTGCGGTCGACTCGTCAAGGGCCTCATTCAACGGCAGGGTGTCGTCGATGAGCCGGACCTCGTACCGGATGCCAGATTCCTCGGCCACGGAGTTCAGGAAGTCGGTGATCCCCTCGGCGATGTAGACGTCGGACGGAAAGTTGTCCCGCTCGGTGACAATGACACGTTTTTCCGGGTGGTCAACCTGCTGGAGACGGATCGCCGAGGCGAGCGCCTTGAACAGGTTCAGGCTGGTGGTGTCGGTGACAATTGTCTCGCCCCGGCGTCCACCAATGAGCTGCGCGAGTTTGTCGCCCAGGCGGCCTGGAAGGTCGAACCAGCCTGCTGTATTCCAACTGCGTATCAGGCCCTCGCCCCATTCAGCTCTAACAACGTCCTGCACTCGTTCCAAGGCGCCCACCGGACGGGGACCGAGCGAGTTTCCGTCGAGGTAAATGACCCCCTCGGGCAGGATGAACCGCTCCCGGAAGTGCGACAGGGAGTCCGCCGCGTCGGCGGCGATGCAGTCCTCACGTTCCGTGCGGACGAAGGTGTTTCTGGTGGACATTCAGACTCCTGGCATTGAGGACGCCGTGGGGTGGCGCAGTGTTCATCTGTTCCTCACAGGATAGAATAATCATCAGGTGTTGAGTATCTGTTCTGAATAATCAATCAAGGTTAGCGGGAAATTTAGTGCTGCATTCAGAAGCTATCCGCGAGCGTCGGCCTCAATTGAATCCGATTCGCCTTGATGCGGCGGACATGGTCATACTGCGCGAACTCTCCGATGATGCCCGCACACCCAACAATGTGCTGGCCCGTCGTGCCGGTCTGGCCCCGTCAACCTGCCTGAATCGGGTCCGGGCCCTGCGGGAGGCGGGTGTCATCCGCGGCTTCCACGCCGACATCAGTCTGGGCAGCCTGGGGCTTGATGTTGGAGCTTTGATTTCCATCAATGTCCATGCTCAGGCGCGAAAGAACATGCTGGAACTCGCGCGCGGACTGCGCGATCTGCCCGAAACGCTCAATGTCTTCGTCCTCGGCGGCGAGCACGACCTGCTTCTCCACGTTGCCTGTGCCAGCACAGGCGACCTGCGGGACTTTGTCGCCGCACATCTTGGCAGCAATCAATCATTCGTGAACACCCAAACTACGCTGATCTTTGAGCACCTGCAGCCTGTTCCGCCTGTCCGCACCAATCAGTGAAGGGTGCGAGCTGGATCTACGGGCATCGCTCCTCATTCCGCATGCCACCTACACGGACCGCAACCCGGCGGTGCACGGCGAAGACCGCAGAGACCTGGCCGCACTACATCATGGGCGAGCATGATCCACTGCCCGTTGACGTCCATGCGCTACAACCGCCAGAGGCCGGCCCACCGCCTGCTCGCGAAGCGGGGCTTCGACGGCGGTCATGCTGGCTCCGTTCTACGGGTTGAGGGCAAAGACTGGGGTCACGTTCAATAGAACCCGGTCATCCCCGTCCTAGCGAGGGCCCTGCTGATCAGGGGCCTGCCAGTACCCCTCCGCTGCGGACGGCGTAGCGCGGACGGCATTTGCGCTTTTATGGCACTTATGTACGTTTCGGCGAGTTCGGACTAAAATGACTTCATGAGCGAGATGACTGTGACGGACGCGCGGAGCCGGCTTTCGGAGGCCGTCGATACTGCGCGCGTGAACCACGAACCGGTGTACCTGCTGCGCCGGGGACGCCGCGTGGCCGCGCTGATCGACGCCGGGGATCTCGCCCGCTTGATCGAGGCTGCCGAGGACCTGGAGGATCTCCGCGCAGCGGCCGCGGCACGGACCGAAATGGCCGATACAGGCGAAGGCCCGGTGCCCTGGGAGGAAGTCAAGGCGGAACTGGGTCTGGTGTGAGCTATGCCGTGCAGCTCGCTCCGGCCGCTGTCCGGCCGTTGCGCAAACTTCCGCCCGATGCGCGCCGACGCATCCAAGCCGCCATCGAACTACTCGCCGAGACACCGCGTCCCCCAGGAGCCAAGAAACTAACCGGAAGCAGCGGCGACTGGCGTGTCCGTACAGGCGATTACCGGATCATCTACGAGATCCTGGACGCACAGCTGATCATCCTGGTAGTCGCCATGGGCCACCGGCGCGACATCTACCAACACCAGGGTTAAGATCATGTGCCCTATTGGGTAAGCCCAGGGATGCGGGCTTGGATCGCGCCCATAGTGTGCAACGCTGGTTGCATGGATCTGGAGGTGTCGCCCGCGCTCACGATTCCCGCGTCGGAACTCCGCTGGCGGTTCTCACGTTCGTCCGGGCCTGGTGGTCAGCACGTCAACACGACGGACAGCCGTGCGGAAGTCTCGTGGAACATCGCCGGCTCCGCCGTCCTCACGGATGACCAGCAGCAGATGCTCCTCAGGCGGCTCGGACCACGCCTCATTTCCGGCGTGATCACCGTGGCCTCCTCCGAGCAGCGCTCCCAGCTGCGCAACCGCGAGACCGCACTGGCGAAGCTCGCCGAGCTTGTAGCGGAGGGCCTGGCACCCGAAGGCCCCCGACGTCGGGCCACCAAACCCACCCGGCGTTCGAACCGCCGTCGCCTCGCCGCCAAGGAACAGCGGTCGGCGACGAAGCGGCAACGGCAGCGGCCGTCCGCCGAGTAGCACCGCCCCCGGCCTGGCGCCGGCGGCACCAAGCGGCGATCCCGCCGTCGAGCCCTATCCCTGCGGATTTCCGCCCGTTGCGGCAGAGGCGGCAGAGGCGGCTTCGCCGACGCGGCGCACCCAAGCATGCGCACCCCAGATGAACAGCAGCAGCGCCACGAGGACCAGCCCGGCGTGGCCCAAGTCGAGTTCGGCCAGGAACGTGGTCACCGGGTCGGTAAGTCCGAGCAGCCCGTGCAAGATCCCGGCGATCGTGATGGCCGAGATGAACAGGGCAGAGGCCGCGGAAACGCCCGTGATGACCATGTTGAAACCGATACGGCGCTTGGGGTCCACAACCGCGCTTCGGTACATCTTCATCATCGCGACGCCGTTCACCGTGTCGCATAATGTCATCGCCGCCATGAAGCCAAAAGGCAGGGCCATCAGCGCCACCGGGGAGATGCCGGCGAGGGCGGCCGTCGCTGTGAGGAGCAGGAACGCGATGGTCGAGGCCGTGTCGAAGCCGAGGCCGAAGAGGAACCCCAGGACGAAGATGTCGCGTGGGCGGTTGACGCGGGAGAGCGGTTTGTCGAGCAGGCGGGCCACGAGTCCGGTCGGGGCTAGCGCTTCACGGGTGACGGTCGCGCCGTCCTTGACCCGCCGGTACAGCAACGCGGTCCGCCGGAACGCGGCGGCGTTGTAGACACCGATGGTCAGCAGGAACAGCCCCGAAACGGATGCCCCGGTAATGCTCAGAACCACATTCGCAGTGGATCCGTCATTCAGCGCGTCCTGAATTATGCCGGCACCACTGACCACAAGCACCCCGGCAAGCACAACCACCATGCTGTGGCCCATGCTGAAGGCGAAGCCCACGCTGACGGGGCTGCGGCCCTGGGCGGCGAAGCGGCGGGTGGAGTTGTCGATCGCCGCAATGTGGTCCCAGTCGTAGCTGTGCTTCACACCGGCCAGGTAAGCCGTGATGAGCAGGCCGATTACCACAGGGTTGTGGTTTGTGCGCAGCGAATCGGCCAGCAGCGCGAGCATGACGATGTGGAGGGCGGCGACTGCCGCGAAGGTGACCGCCAACCGGCGGGCCGTCGGGAGGGCTTCCCGCTCGTGGTGGTTCAACAGGGCTTTCATTTAGTACTTTCGAAGGTTGAGGCGGGGCTGGCCGTGCCAGCGGAACCGCAGAAAATCGATGCCGGCGCGGATGACGGCGTCCAGCGGCTCGGTGGCGTGGGACAGTGCCCGGATGGCCAGGCCGCCGTCGAGCAGTGTCATTCCCAGGCTGCAGCCGTCGGCAAGCGGCACCAGCAGCTCATGCAGCTCGTTCAGCAGCGCGGCGTCCACGCGGGCATCCATGACCAGGAGGGAACCGACGTGCGTGTAGTCCTCAAGGAAGGCCATGCCGTCTATCGGGGCGGCACCGGTCAGCGGACGGATCAGAAGGTTGTCGAGCACCGCCAGGCGCCCGTCGACCGAGATCTCGTTCCGCAGCCGAATTTCGTCGTAGCCAAACAGGGCGCCGTCCGGTGACCAGCCCGGGGTGACGATCTCGGCCATCACCAGCGAGGCGCTGCCGTGCATCTCAATCACCGTGGCCTGCCGGTAGGTCGCCCCGCGGTAAGCGATCAGGGGGTCGGGCACAGATTCCAGGCTCGCGTCGGGGCCGAGCCGGATGTGCGTCCGCTGTTCGGCGCGGGTCCCGGGAGTGCGGTAGACCTTCGTCGCTGACTGTGTGGTCAGCAGGAGCCGGGCCCCTGTTTCCACAGTGATGTCGATTTCATACTCGTCGCCACCGACGTACCCGCCCCCGGGATTGACCACCACGTAGCAGACCTGGCCGGTGTCATCGAGGTAGTGCGGGCGCAGGATGCGCAGCGCGCCCTGGTGGTACTGGCTCGTGGCGATGCAGCGGTCGCCCCGCACACCCACGGTGAGGGCGAGCGTACCGGCGAGCGCGACGGCGGCGCGGCGCACCGGGAGTTCGGGCGCCGGCGCACCCGTCACTGGCGGAGATCAAGCATGAGCACGTCGCGCCTGATCCAGTTGATGACGTGCTCCAGGCCTTCGTCGGTCTTGAGGTTCGTGAAGCAGTAGGGCTTGTTGCCGCGGAACTCGAGCGTGTCCGCCTCCATCACGGAGAGGTCGGCACCCACATACGGGGCCAGGTCCTTTTTGTTGATGATGAAGAAGTCGGACTTGATCATGCCCTGGCCGGCCTTGCGCGGGATTTTTTCGCCCTGCGCCACGTCGATGATGTAGATCGAGAAGTCCACGAGCTCCGGGCTGAACGTGGCCGAAAGGTTGTCTCCCCCGCTTTCGATGAAGACGACTTCGAGGCCGGGGTGGCGCAGCCGCAGCTCCTCTACAGCGGCCGAGTTCATCGACGTATCCTCCCGGATGGCCGTGTGCGGGCAGCCGCCGGTTTCGATGCCGATGATGCGGTCCAGTGGCAGGATCCCGGTGGCCGCGAGGATCTTGGCGTCCTCGATGGTGTAGATGTCGTTGGTGATCGCGGCCATCGAGATCTCGGCGCTGAGGTGGCGGGTCAGGCGTTCCACGAGTTGGGTCTTGCCTGCGCCGACAGGACCGCCGACGCCGATTTTGATGAGATTCATGATGCTCCTTGCTAAATATTGGGTGCGGCGAACCGCGGACTGCTAAGACATAAACATGCGGACGCGCTGGCGTTCGTGGCGCATCTGGGCGATTTCCAGGCCCGGGGCCGTGATCCCGAAGTCGTCGGCATCCAGTGCCTGGATCCGGTGGACGGCATCCATGATCTTGGGATGCGTTCCCAGCAGCACACGCTGCCCGGCGTCCTGCCCGATGGGGATGGCCCGGATGGCGTTTTGCGTCAGGGACGTGACCGCCGTGAAGAGGTAGCTCGCGAGCAATTCCTCCAGCGGGACGCCCAACTGCCGGCCGGCGACACCGAACGCGACCGCCGGATGCCCGGCGCAACGCCCGGATCCGACGTCGGCCGCGTAGCCCGCGAGCCGGGCACCTGGCGCCACGGTTCCGGCGATGGCCAGCATCCGTGCGCCCATCTTGGTCCCCGCCTCGCGCACCTCACGGGGCAGCGCCGCCGCGGCGATCATCCGGTCGACCCGGGCAATGTCGTCCGCCGAGGATGCCTCGTACGCCAGGCGCAGGGCGAACCCGTCACTGTAGGTCAGCTGGATGCTCACGAACTGGCTCAACCAGCTGGCGAAACTCGCTTCGCCGTCGATGAGGCCACGTTCCAGGAACGTTTCCATACCGAAGGAATGGCTGAACCCGCCGGTGGGGAGCGCGGAATCAGAGAGCTGCAACAGCGGCAGCAGGTACGACGGTGGCTCGTTCACGCGCTCAGTGGGTGTGTTCGGCATGGCGGAACGGCACGGGCACCACACGTTCCTGGCGCGAGTACGGCACACCAACGTGGATCAGGTAATCCTCGATCGTGTGGTCGTACTGCACCACCATCACCTCGGCGGCATATTCACTGTCGGCGTCGAAAAACTGCGCCTGCATGTGCCGGTTGCCGAGGTTGTGCGCAACAACCCCCATTTCACGGATGCTGCGCGCGGCGATAACAAGGACGTCGGTTGCCAGCGCAGTCACCACGATAACTGTTTTGTCGTCGCGGAACAGGATGTCGCCGTCGCGGAGATCCCGCACCGGGCCCGCGGCATCGCTGAGCCGGATGCCCAGTTCACGGCCGTGGTCGGTGGTCACCCGCTGGATTTTCTTGACGAGTTCCGCGCTCGGCAGGAGGACCTGCTCCTCGTGGAGGCCGGCCAATTCGTCGTCGGGGAGATCGTGCCGGTTGGCGATGACGTGGTCGATGATCATATATGCCCCCTTAGGGATACGTGTCTAAAAGAGGAAGTAGCGCTGCGCCATGGGCAGCACCGTTGAAGGCTCCGCCGTGATTGGCTCGCCGTCGACAGTCACCTCGTAAGTTTCCGGGTCAACGCCGATGTCCGGCGTCTCGCCGTTGTGCTTCATATCTGCCTTGGTGAGGGTACGGACACCGCTCACCGGCCGGATCACGCGGCGCAGGCCCAGCTGCTCGGGGACTCCGGCGGCTATGGCGGCCTTGGAAAGAAACGTGATCGAGGAGGCATGTACCGCGGTGCCGAGCGCCCCGAAATTGCCGCGGAGGGTGCGTGGCTGCGGCGTGGGGATCGAGGCGTTGGGATCCCCCATAACGCTCATGACCGCTTGCCCGCCCTTGAGCACGAGCTCGGGCTTGACCCCAAAGAACATCGGGTCCCAGAGCACGAGGTCGGCGAATTTTCCCTCCTCGATGCTTCCGACCGCGTCCGCGATGCCGTGGGCGATCGCCGGGTTGATGGTGTATTTGGCCACGTAGCGCTTGAGCCGGAAGTTGTCTCCCACCGCGGGGTCGCCGTCGAGCTTTCCGCGTTGGCGCTTCATGGCGTCCGCTACCTGCCAGGTGCGCAGGACCACCTCGCCGACCCGGCCCATGGCCTGGGAATCGGAGCTGGTGATGGAGAAGATGCCCATGTCATGCAGCACGTCCTCCGCGGCGATGGTTTCCTTGCGGATACGCGAATCGGCGAAGGCCACATCTTCGGGGATGTCCGGGCTCAGGTGGTGGCAGACCATCAGCATGTCGAGGTGTTCGTCGATGGTGTTGACCGTGTACGGCAGGGTGGGATTGGTCGACGCCGGCAGGACGTTGGGCAGCGCCGCGATCTTGATGATGTCCGGGGCATGCCCGCCGCCGGCGCCTTCGGTGTGGAACGTGTGGATGACCCGGCCGCCGATGGCCCGGATGGTGTCTTCGACGAAGCCGCACTCGTTGAGGGTGTCGGAGTGGATGGCCACCTGCACGTCATACTCGTCAGCCACGCGCAGCGACATGTCGATCGAGGACGTGGTGGCGCCCCAGTCTTCGTGCACCTTCAGCCCGATGGCACCCGCCCGGATCTGCTCCGCGAGGGGCTCCATTGCGCTGGCGTGGCCTTTGCCGAGCAGGCCGACATTGATGGGGAGGTTCTCCACGGCTTGAAGCATGCGTGAAATGTGCCAGGCGCCCGGCGTCACGGTGGTGGCCTTGCTCGCGTCGCTCGGTCCGGTGCCGCCGCCGATCAGGGTGGTGACTCCCGACGCCAGCGCCACCGGCACCTGGTCGGGGCTCACGAAGTGCACGTGCGTATCAATGCCGCCTGCGGTGAGGATCTTGCCCTCACCCGCGATGATGTCGGTGGCGACGCCGATCGTGATGTTCACGCCCCGGGAAATCTGGGGGTTACCGGCCTTGCCGATTTTGAAGATGTGCCCGTCCCGGAGGGCCACATCGGCCTTGTAGATGCCGGTGTAGTCAAACACGATCACGTTCGTGATCACGGTGTCCGGGATGTCCTCGTCCCGGACCAGCTGCCCGTTCTGGCCCATGCCGTCACGGATCACCTTGCCGCCGCCAAACACCACCTCTTCACCGTAGTTGGTGTGATCGTGCTCAATCTCGAGGAACAGATCAGTGTCGGCCAGGCGGACGGCGTCGCCCGTGGTGGGGCCGTAGAGGTCCGAGTACTGTTTGCGGCTCAGCTCGAAGCTCATTTGGTGTCGTCCTGCAGGGAGATCAGGCCGCGGCTCGGCTCAAGCGGGCCGTTGATGCGGTCCCGGAATCCGAACACCGCACGCTCGCCCGAGAGAGCGAGCAAGTTGACCGTCTTGGCATCACCGGGCTCGAAGCGCACAGCGGTGCCCGCCGGGATGTCCAGCCGGAAGCCGTGGGCCGCATCCCGGTCGAACTCGAGGGCATCGTTCACCTCGAAGAAATGATAGTGGGACCCCACCTGAATGGGGCGGTCACCGCGATTGATCACGCTGAGGGCGCGGGGAATAAGGCCCGCATTACACGTAACGGGCTCCGGGCGGAGGATGTATTCGCCGGGTTTCATGGGGTTCTCCTTCGCCTAGCGAATGGGATTGTGCACGGTGACGAGCTTGGTGCCGTCAGGGAACGTCGCTTCGACCTGGACGTTATGGATCATGTCGGCGACGCCTTCCATGACATCTTCCCTGGTCAGGATGGTGGTGCCATAGCTCATGAGGTCCGCGACCCGGCGTCCGTCGCGGGCGCCCTCCACCAGCTCATAGGTAAGAATCGCGATGGATTCCGGATGGTTGAGCTTAAGTCCGCGCTTCTGCCGCCGTCGTGCAAGATCGGCAGCAACCACGATCATCAGTTTTTCGCTTTCGCGTGGCGTTAGATGCATTAAAGCCTCCCAATCATTCGCGATAAATCGCGAGTTCCCACTCGTTATCTACAACCGGCCAAAGAGGCGACCGGGAGGCCCGTGGATGACTGAAGACTATCAGAATCATGCCAGGGCACCGCCAGCCAAAGCCGTCGAATTTAGCAGGTCAGGCCCGCACCCATTCCCGCACCAGCGCAACAAATTCGTCCTGCTGGGCTGCCGCCGCTTCCGCGCTGGGAAAAATCACCTGGCCCCGGTCTTGCCCGATCATTTCCAAAAGCCCGCTCCATTTCGACGCATCAAAAGGAAAGTCATCCTCGATCGTCTTCGCGCCGCGGTGAAAAATCAGCTGCACGTGATGCAGCGGCCGCAAGTTGAACGTGACTCGGTCGACAGAGTTGAAGCAGAAGCTCGGCGCCCTCCACTTAATGCGCTCCGTGATTGCGTCATCCGCGTCCAGGATGGCGACCCGAAGGCGCTCGATCACCGGCTTCAGCGGGTGGTCCAGTGACTCAAGAAAAGAGTCAACCGCCGTGTTTCGATTTAGTGTCATGAAGCATATTCAAACACTTTCCTCTTCCGACTCCGACGGCGGGGATCCCGGCTGCGCCGCAGGCCGTAGTACTAGAGTGTGTTTCATCTGGGGATCGGGTAGTTTCCGCGGCCCCGGGATCCGCGGTGATGCTGCCGCCGGGTTGTGACTGTTGTTTCGTTCAAGCAAAGGATGATCATGGCCGTTTCAATTGAGCTGGGCAAGAAACTCGACAAGGACTACGAGAACAAGAGCCTGGAGGAAGTCCTGGACGCCCCGCCGTCCGCCCTGGCCGGCCTCACGGACAAGCACGACGAACTCCTTGCCGGCCTCGGGATCAAAACGGTCCGGGAGCTCGGCAGCAACAAGTACTTCGCCCTGGCAGGCGTCCTGGTGGCCCTGTCCAACCACGTCGACTGAAGCACCTCCACACGCCAGGAAGGTCCGGCCGCGTGAGAACGCCGGCCGGACCTTTCGCTGGAACCTGGCATGCCCGAACGGCTCAGCCGATCAGCGCCAGCACAGCTCCTGCGTTCACAACCGGAACGGCGGCCTGCTCGATGAGAAAGTCCGGCGCAAGCCCCTGACCACCTTCGATGGAGACCACCGCTTCCTCACATTACGGGCTAGATGCTGTTTCACCGTCTACAGGATGTTTTTGGGCCGTCACCAGCGGGTCAGCTGCTGAGGACATCGGTCTGCCGGATATTTCAACTGGAAGGCCGTTTCTGGCCCAATACTCCATGCCGCCCATCATCTCTTGGACCGAGTAGCCGAGATTGGCGAAAGCCAACGCTGCAAGTGTGCTGCCATTGCAGCCGGGACCCCAGGAGTAGACCACTATTTTCCTGTCGAGCGGAATCAATTGCCGCGCACGACGCTCAACGTCAGCAGTAGGCAGATGGAGCGCCCCAGGAACGTGGCCGTGGTCCCACGATTCGCGACGACGTGAGTCGACAAGGACGAATCCCCCTCCGTCTAACGCATCGGCAACAGCCATGACGTCGATTTCGTGGCGGAGCTTGGCCAGAAAAAACGCGCTTGCAGATTCCAATACTTTCAACTCCTCTGTCGAATTGGGACGAGTGAGGCTTTATCGAATAAGTGATCCTCGCGTTGGGCGCGGAGTCAGTCGTTGTGGAGTACCCCAACGGTCAGGATGAGGTTGCCGAATCGCCGGGTGTCTCCGCTGACCAGGCAGAGTGCGATGTCTTCGGACCGCCCCACTTCGTACAGCTCACTGCGGGATACCCAGTTGATGGGAGTGTCGCCAAGGATGTCTAAGAGTTCGGCGTGGACCTCCGCCGGTAGGTGCTCGTCCGGAACCCTTGGCAGCTCTGCTGACTCGACCGGAATGGCTGCAACTATGCGCTGGGCGATAAATGAAACGGTGGGCTCACCCGCAATCAGGGCCAGCCGGACTATGGGGGCTCCTTGCCGAACGGCTGTTGCCACGGGGTAATGGGCGTCGGTGATGATAATTTTCGACCCGTGACCTGCACTGGCGAGGGCTGCCAGCACTCCTGGGTGCTTTATTTCTCCGCGAATCATAAGGCTTAGCCGAAGTACTGGGCGCCGTTGACGTCGACCACGGTGCCGGAGACGAATGAAGATCCTTCTCCGGCAAGCCACAGGACGGCGTCGGCCACATCGCCCGGGCGTCCGGCTCTGCCGGCGGGGATACCGCTGATGGTTGCCGCTTTAGACGACGCGGATGTGAACGTGTCGTGGAACGGGGTTGCTTCAATGAAACCGGGTGCGATTGCATTTACCGTGATGCCGTCGGGCGCGACTTCCTTTGCGAGTCCACGGGTGAAGCCGAATAGAGCTGCCTTGCTGGTGGCGTAGGCCGTTGCCCCGGGGTGTCCGCCGTTGCGTCCGGCAAGGGAGGCGATGTTGATGATTCTTCCGCCCGGGCTACTTAACAGCGAGAGCGCATGGTGGGTGGTCAGGAATGCGCTGTCGGTGTTGACGGCCTGGACGGAACGCCACAGTGCGAAGTCCATGTCCTTGATCAGGCACCGCTGGATGAGGCCGCCGGCGTTGTTGACCAGGATGTCCAGCTTCCCAAATTCATTTTCGATGGTCTTCATAAGCTCGGCCGCCGAAGCATCGCTTGTTGCGTCTGATGCGATGGCCAGCGGTCGGCTTCCGTCGCTGGAAATGAGCTGTTTCATCTGCTCATCGTCAGGCTGATGCGATCGGTAAGTGACGGCGACGCGGGCGCCGGCCGCGGCCAATGCGGCAGCAATCTCAAATCCGATTCCAACCCCTCCCCCGGTAATTAGGGCTGTTTTTCCTGCGAGTGAATTCGGCACTGGTCCTCCGGAGGTAGGGGTGGTGTGAACGGCGGATGAGGAATCTACTCATCATTCACATAGTGTGCAACATATGCACACTATGTGCAAGCAGCGCCACTGGGGATTCGCTGAATACCGCATCGAGGAGCGGGTTCCATCGAAACCGTTGACATTCTGGACAGCGTCGCCTTATCGTTCTTGCACACCTAGTGCATATGTTGCACTTCGACTTTCCCCGTAAAGGGCGATTGATCAAGGAGGATCACTTGATGCACAGGCGCAGCTTTTTGATACTGGCCACCGGGTCCCTGGCAATGACCGCGTTGGCGGCATGCTCCCAGCCGGCCGCCCCGGCGGGCGACCGCGAGGCCACACTGAAGGTCTGGAACCCTCAGGACAACTGGCGCAAGACCACGAAGTTCTACGACGGCAGGGTCCAGGCGTTCACGGATAAATACCCCAAAGTGAAGGTCGAATACGTCGACGTTCCCTATGGACAATACGAAGCTCGCTACACCTCGGGATTCAGCAGCTCCTCTGATGCGCCGGACATCTTTATGGGCCAAGTTTCCTACTACGGCGGCGCAATGGGGATCGCGGCCCTAGCGCCCGACGAGCTTCAGAAAACCTGGGAGGAGAAGCTCAGCAGTGTGACCCGCGACAACTTCAAGGTGGATGGAAAATGGGCCGGGTATCCGGTTAGCACTGACCTGGGAATGCAGCTCTATTACAACACTGAGCACTTCGTGGCCGCCGGCCTGGATCCCAAATCACCGCCGAAAACGTTCGCGGAACTGCGCCAGTTTGCCGGAGATCTTGCAAAAAGAGATGGCGAAAAGGTCACCCGCAACGGGCTGGCACTGCGCTACTCCGGGAACCCCACCGGCATTGCGGACAAGGCACTTCCCTATGTTCACGCCTTTGGCGGGCGTTTGTACTCCGAGGACCACAAGACGTCCAAAGGCTTCATCAACAGCGAAGCAACAGTCGCGGGAATCCAGTACATGCAGGACCTGATTACCAAGGACCGCGTCACCAGCCTCGAGCTGGGAAGCCCCGACGATACCTTCGCACAAGGACTCTCATCGATGACGATGCGCGAAGGTTGGTACGAAGGCTGGTTGAAGCAGAACGCACCCACGGTGGAATTCGGCGTCGTCCCCTACCCTGAAGGCCCCGAGGGCTACCCCAAGGTATCGCTGCTGTTCAATTGGGCTTGGATGGTCAACGATCGTTCCAATAACAAGGACCTGGCATGGGAATGGATGAGGGCTGTCGCCAACCCCGCCACTGATCTGGAGCTCGCCAAGCTCGAAGGTTACCTGCCGGTTTGGAACGAAAACTTCGCCACTCCCTATGTCACGGAGCGCCGAGATTTCCAAGCTGTGGAAAAGCAGATCGCGGAAGGCGGAGGGCCGGTGTATAACGCTCCTTACACAAACCAGATCGCGCTCGTGGTGGGTAGCGCCATCGAAAAGTGCCTGCAGGGTGCCGAGGTCAAACAGACCCTGGACGGCATCGTTTCGCAGGTCGATGAGCTACTCGAGCGCGGGCGGTAAACAGTGAATGCAACTGTCCTGAAAACAAAGGGAATGAACACGTCGCTTCACACGCGCCGCGCCTACATCTTTCTAGCGCCCGCCCTGTTCTTCGTCCTGGTTCTCTTCATCATCCCGCTCGGTTACAACGTCCTAATCAGTTTCTTTGACTGGTCGGCGGTAGGCCGGAAGCAGTTCAATGGGATCGAGAACTATGTCAAAGTTTTGGGTAGCGAACGATTCCTAAACGCGGCCGGCAACACCATGTACTTCACCGCGCTGGCCGTTCCCATCGGCGTCGCCCTTTCGCTGATTGTTGCCCTGGGCTTTAACGCGCTTTTCATCACGAGAATCACAGGATTCATCCGAGCACTCTATTTCGCCCCTGTGGTTGCATCCCTCACTGCAGTGGCCTTCGTCTGGCTGTGGATCTTCAATCCGTCATACGGTCTGGCCAACGAGGTGCTCGGCATTTTTGGAATCGGACCGCAGCCGTGGCTGACTGATGAATCGCAAGCTGTGCCTGCTCTGGCAATCATGTATATCTGGGCGCGTCTGGGCTTCAACGTAATCATCCTCCTGGCTGGACTTCAAGCGATTGACCGCTCCTACTACGAAGCCGCACGAATCGACGGTGCAGGCCCGTTCAAGATGTTTTGGTCCATCACGCTTCCGCTCCTGAACCGTCAAATGGTGCTGGTCATCAGCGTGGAGGTAATGAACGCAATCAAGCTCTTCGAGCTGCCGTTCGTCGCGACCAAGGGGGGACCAGTGGGCTCAACCCGATCGATCGTGATGGAAATCTACGAACTGGCGTTCCGCGCCGACCGGTGGGGAGAAGCTGCGGTCTACGTAATTTTCCTTTTCATTTTCCTGCTCGTCGTCACCGGATTGATCCGGAAACTCTTCACAAGGGACATATCGGAATGACCACCACGATTATCCGACCTGAAACGAAGGGCACATCGCAGCCTGCCCAACGCCGCATCCGATTCCGATGGAGTCTGCTGCTGATCAAGATCGCGCTCATCGCTGGCGGCGTCGTGTTGCTGGTGCCACTGGCCTGGGTCGCTCTGTCATCACTAAAGCGTCCGGACGAGATCCTGCAGCTTCCGGTGAAATGGCTACCGGAGAATTTCTTCAACTTCAGCAACTACGTTCAGCTGTTCGCCCAGTACGACTTCGGCCGCTATATCGCTAACTCGTTCCTGGTCACGGGCATCGGTATCATCACCAGCCTGGTCATTGCCCTATTTGCGGCCTATGCGTTTGCCTACTACCAATTCCCGTTCAAGGAACCGATTTTCCTCCTGGTACTGGCCCTGTTCATGGTTCCCCAGGAAGCACTCGTCATTCCGATGTTCCTGATGGTCTCCGGCGCCGGCCTCAACAACACTTACATCGGAATGGCGTTCCCGGACTTGTTCACGGTGCTGGGCGTGTACTTGCTCCGGCAATTCATGGAGGGCATCCCGTACAGCTACGTGGAAGCCGCGCGCATGGACGGTGCCAGCGAGTTCCGAATCATGACCCGTGTAATCACGCCAATGGTCGCTCCGGCCATCGTTGTCTTCATCATCATCAAGTTCATGTTCACGTGGAACACGTTCCTGTGGCCGATGCTGATCGCGCAGGACGAGAAGATGTACACCGTGACCGTTGGCCTGGTGAACTTCGCCGGATCCGAATTCAACCAATGGAACCTCATCAACGCAGCCACCATGATCAGCATGATTCCGACGATCATCCTCTTCATCACCCTGCAGCGCTATCTGGTTCGTGGTGTAGCGATGAGCGGCATGAAGTAGGGCACCGCAGCCCATCCACCAACCCCCGACAGACAAGTGTCTAAACTGAAGAAACCGGATCATATGCTGCACCCAGTCCGTAGGACGACCCGAGAAACCAGAGGAACGAGCAGACCATGTCGCAAACGGTAGCCAGAGCTATCCAGATTCTGGAATACTGCAGCGCTCATCCTCGGTCGCTGAAGGACATCGCGGCCGACCTCGGTGTACATCGGACTACGGCGTCCCGGATACTACAGACCATGATGGACGCAGGGTTTGTCCGCACTGATGAACGAGGCCTGTACGGGGTCGGGTTCAGGCTCGCCGGGCTGGCACAATCGGCCCTTGAGCAGTTCGACCTCCGGTCCGTGGTCCACCCCCACATTGTCCGGCTCAGCGAACAGCTCGGGCACACAGTCCAATTCGCTGTTCCAGAGTCCACCCACATCGTTTATGTGGACAAGGTGGAACCCCAGGAAGCCATCAGCCTCAACACCCGCATCGGCGGATTCGTGGTTATCCATACCGCCGGCGTCAGCAAGGCGATCCTGGCCTTCATGGATGGAGCCAGAAGAGATGCCATCCTCGACACCGCCACCTTCGAACGACGAACACCGACCTCCATCACTTCCAGGCCCGAGTTCATGAAACGCCTGGATACGGTCCGGAAGCGCGGATGGGCAGAGGACAACGGAGAATTCGACGTGGTCTCGAACTGCATCGCGGCCCCCGTCTGGGATCACGCCGACCGGGTTGCCGGAGCAATCTCCATCACGACCTTCCGTGAGAAGACCGGCCTGGACGAGCTCCGTCAAAGCGTCCCGGATCTTCTGGCCACCACCATGTCGATCTCGCTCGAACTCGGATGGAAGCCGAAAGCGGGCGAGGACATTCGGCTGGAGCGGGCAGGGTAAGCCGGCGGCCGGGTTCGGGCATTCGGACGGGACGCGTCAGCCGATCAGCGCCAGCACGGCTCCTGCGTTGACAACCCCGCCGGGCTGGGCCCTGACATCAGTGACCGTTCCGGCGCGGTGGGCGGTCACCTGGGTCTCCATCTTCATCGCCTCAAGAACGACGACGGCGTCCCCCGCCGAAACGTCGGCGCCCGGCTCCACGAGCCACTTGACCACGGTCCCGGCCATGTCGGCCCGCAGCTCGCCGGGATCAGCGGCACCAGCCGCAGCACCGCCGTCGGCAGCGCCATCCAAACCAGCCCCGTCAAGGGAGAGTCCGGCCGGAACGCCCGCACCGGAGCGCGCCCAGCCATCCAGCAGGTCAGCGGGAAGGCCGACGGCGAGGCGCCGGCCGTCGACCTCAACGGTAATGGTGCGCCGCTCACCGTCCGGAACGGACGTGCCGAACTCCGGATCCGCCGCGATGGAATCCGCGAAGTCGGTCTCGATCCAGCGGGTGTGGATGCCGAGCGCGGTCTCGGACGTGAAGTCCGGCGCCTGGACCACGGCCCGGTGGAACGGCAGGACGGTGGCAACGCCGGTGATCTCCATTTCGGCGAGGGCACGGCGGGCCCGGCGGAGCGCCTGCTGGCGGTCGGCGCCGGTGACGATCAGCTTGGCCAGCAGCGAATCGAACTGCGGCGCCACGATGGAGCGGGAGCTGACGCCGGAGTCAAGCCGGATGCCGGGTCCCGTCGGGCCACTGAAGGTAGCGATGGTGCCGGGCGACGGCAGGAAGCCCCGGCCCACGTCCTCGGCGTTGAGCCGGAATTCAAACGAGTGGCCGCGCGGCGTGGGATCGGCGGTGAAGCGCAGCGGCTCGCCGGCGGCAATCCGGAACTGCTCCTGGACCAGGTCCACGCCGGTGGTCTCCTCGGTGATGGGGTGCTCCACCTGCAGGCGCGTGTTCACCTCGAGGAACGCGACGGTGCCGTCGGCGGCCACCAGGAACTCCACCGTCCCGGCCCCCGAATAGGAGGCTTCGCGGCACACTGCCTTGGCGGCGTCGTAAATCAGCTGGGTCTGCTGATCGGTCAGGAAGGGTGCAGGGGCCTCTTCCACCAGTTTCTGGTGCCGGCGCTGCAGCGAGCAGTCGCGGGTGCCCACCACCACCACGTTGCCGTGCTGGTCCGCCAGGACCTGGGCCTCCACGTGCCGGGGCCGGTCCAGGTACCGCTCCACGAAGCACTCGCCACGGCCGAAGGCCACCACTGCCTCACGGACCGCGGAATCGAAGGACTCCTCGATCTGGTCCATCTCGCGGACAACTTTCAGACCGCGCCCTCCCCCGCCGAAGGCCGCCTTGATGGCGATCGGCAGGCCGTGTTGTTCGGCGAACTCGCGGACCTCCGCGGCCGAAGCCACCGGACCGTCGGTGCCGGCCACCAAGGGGGCGCCGGCGCGGACGGCGATCTCGCGGGCCGTGATTTTGTTGCCGAGCTGCCGGATGGCCTCCGGGCTGGGCCCGATCCAGGTCAGGCCGGCGTCCAGGACCGCCTGGGCAAAGCCGGCATTCTCGGACAGGAAGCCGTACCCCGGGTGGACCGCGTCCGCCCCGGACTCCGCGGCCACGCGCAGGAGATTGAGGATATCGAGGTAGGTTTCCGACGGCGCGTTGCCGCCCAGGCTGTACGCCTCGGTGGCGGCGCCCACGTGCATGGCGTCGGCATCCACGTCCGCGTAGACAGCCACGGATTCCAGTCCGGCGTCCTCGCAGGCGCGGGCGATGCGGACGGCGATTTCTCCGCGGTTGGCGATCAGGACCTTGCGCATCAGTTGCTCACTTTGTCTGGGAAATGTCAGGGGAAGAATGGGAAAAGCTCGTGGGCAGCCCGTAGCCGGGAGCCCATCGGAACCGGATGGACCCGCCGATGGGAACCTGGGCGGCCAGGTCCAGCTGGTGGTCAACCACCACGCCGATAACCGGGTAGCCACCGGTGATGGGGTGGTCGGCCAGGAACAGCACGGGCTGTCCCTCCGGCGGGATCTGCAGCGCGCCGGCCATGGTTCCCTCGCTGGGCAGCTCCCCGTCCCGGCTCCGGCTGAGCGGCTGGCCATCCAGGCGCATGCCCACGCGGTTGGAGCGGGGCGTCACCGCCCAGTCCTGGGCGCAGAGCGATTCCAGTGCTGCGGCGTCGAACCAGTCATCGCGGGGTCCGGGAACGATCTCCAGGACCGTGACGCCGGTGTCCGGGAAGTCGGGCTGCAGCTCAGGGTTGCCCACCACGTTGGAGGACGTGGCGGCGCCGGCTCCCAGCAGTTGCCCGGCGGCCAGCGGTGCAGGTCCGATCCCGGACATCGTGTCCGTGGACCGGCTCCCCAGCACCGCATCGACTGCTGCGCCGCCGCGGATGGCCAGGTAGCTGCGGAAGCCCCGCTCGGGTGCGCCGATGGTCAGGATTTCGCCGTCCAGCAGGGCAAACGCCGTGGCCATGGGCACCTCGCGCACCTGCTCGGACTGGTCAGTTTCTTCGTCTTCAGCTTCCGGGCCGGGAACGTCCGACGGCGTCACCACAGTCAGTGCCGAGGGCGCACCGGCCACTGCCAGCACCTGGTCCCCCACAGCCTGCACGCGGAGTCCGCCGGCAACGGATTCGACGACGGCGGCCGACGGGTCGTTGCCCACGAGCCGGTTGGCGCGGCGCAGGGAGGAGCGGTCCAGTGCCCCGGCTGAGGACACGCCGAGCCCGGCGTGGCCGGGGCGGCCGAGGTCCTGGATCAGGCTCTGGAGTCCCGGCGACAGGATCAGCAGGCCGGACCGGACGTCCGGTTCCCCGGAACCCGGGGTTTCGGAATCCGCCGATGCAGCGTGCGGCGCAGCGACTTCAACGAGTTCGCGGACCGCACTGAACTGCACGCGGTCACCGGGCGCGGCCAGGGCCGGCTGCTCCCGGCTGAGGTCCCACATGGGGGCCGCGGTGCGGCCGATCAGCTGCCAGCCGCCCGGGGACTTCCGCGGGTACACGGCCGAATAGTTGCCGGCCAGGGCCACGGAGCCTGCGGGGACGGCCGTCCGGGGCGAACTCCGTCGCGGGACTTCAAGCACCTGGTTCTCCCCCACCATGTAGCTGAAACCCGGCGCGAAGCCGCCGAACGCCACCGTCCAGACCTGCCCGGTGTGGGCGGCGATGACGCCGTCGGCGCCCAGTCCGGTGAGCCGGCCCACTTCGGCGAGGTCGTCGCCGTCGTACACGGTCTCAATCTGTACCAGTTTGCCTTCGGCGTGGGACTGGACCGTCAGGTCCATCTCCAGCAGCCGGGCCGCCATCCTGCGCGCCGCAGCGGGTGAATCCGCCTTGACCATCACGGTTTCGGCGGCGGCCAGGACGTCCACCTGGCCGGGCAGCGGCTCCTCCAGCAGGAGGGCCTGCAGGGCCAGCACGTCGTGGAGCCCTAAGAGTTCGGCGAGTACCGCCGTCGTACCTACCGGCCTGACGGCGAGCACCCGGGCCGCGGCAGCGCGCTTACTGACTGTTTCCATAGAGATCAGGCCGCGCCGCTCAGGCGCGGCTCTCCTGCGAGTCGTCGCGGTGCAGTAGGCGGAGGTCCTCTTCCGGCTGCGGGTCGCGGCCCAGGCGCATGCCCACGATGGTGATGATGGCCGTCAGGAGGATGTACCCGGCGATCAGGTACCAGCCGCCGGACGCTGCGCCGTACAGGGCGGTGAAGATCAACGGAGCCACAGCGCCGCCGATGACGCCGGCAAGCGTGTAGGCCAGCGAGCTGCCGGCGTAGCGGAGGCGGGCCGGGAACTGCTCGGTGATGAAGGCCGCCTGCGGGCCGTACATAAAGGCGTGCAGGGCCAGGCCGATCACCACGCCGATGATCAGCATCACCACGGACTTGCCCGCGATCATCAGGAAGAACAGGGGAATGTAGACGGCTGTGGCGGCAGCGGCAATGCCGTAAACCCAGCGGCGGTTGAACCGGTCAGTGAGGGCGCCGGCGAGCGGGATGAGGAAGAGCTGGAACGCGGAGCCGATCAGGATGGCGGCCAGCACGTTGCCCGTGGTCATACCCAGTTCCTTGGTGGCGTAAACGGCCACAAAGACCGTGAAGAGCGCGTAGAGCACGTCCGGGCAGACGCGGGACAGGGCAGCGGCGATCAGCGCACGGGGCTGGGTGGTGAAGACTTCCTTGATGGGCGCCTTCGGCTGGTCGCCGTGGGCTGCGATGGCCTTGAAGACCGGGGTTTCCTCGAGCTTGAGGCGGATGATCAGGCCGAAGACCACCAGGAGGGCCGAGGCCAGGAAGGCTACGCGCCAGCCCCAGGAGAGGAACGCTTCGGTGCTCAGCGAGGCTGCCAGGATCGCAAGTACGCCGTTGGCCATGAGGTTGCCGGCGGGCGGGCCGATCTGGGCTGCGGAAGACCAGAAGCCGCGCTTGTTCGGGTCGCCGAATTCGCTGGACAGCAGCACAGCGCCGCCCCATTCGCCGCCGACGCCGATGCCCTGGGCCAGGCGCAGGAGCACCAGGATGATGGGCGCCCAGATGCCGATCGCGGAGTAATCGGGCAGCGCACCGATGAGGACGGTGGCGATACCGATCAGCACCAGGGTGAAGACCAGGACGTACTTGCGGCCCACCTTATCGCCGAGCCGGCCGAACACGATGCCGCCGATGGGGCGGGCGAGGTAGCCCACCGCGAAGGCGGAGAAGGACAGGAGGAGGCCCACGAATTCATCATCCGAAGGGAAGAAGATCTTGGGGAAAACGAGGGCTGAGGCCACCGAGTAGATGGCGAAGTCGTAGTACTCAAGCGAGGTGCCGGTGAGGCTGGCGACGTACGCCTTGAGCGCGCCGGGCGGCGGCTTCCTTGCCGCGGCCTTTGCGGCCTTGTTTGTGCTGGTCATGGTTTCCTCCGGGGGGATGAGGGGTGGTGCGGGGGCCTGAGTGCGGCCGCGGGATGGGGCTAGAGGAACGAGCCGATGCTGACACCGGCGTCTCCGAGAGCGGACTTCACTGCAGTGGCCATCGCTACGGCCCCCGGTGAGTCACCATGTACGCAGATGCTTTCCGCGCGGATTTTGAGGGTGGAGCCGTCAATGGCGCGGACGGCGGATTCCGTGGCCATCCGTAGGACATGTTCCGCCACTTGTTCCGGATCCTCAAGGACTGCTCCGGGGAGGGAGCGCGACACCAGGGTGCCGTCCGGGTTGTAGGCCCGGTCCGCGAACCCTTCGGTCACGGCGCGCAGTCCGGCTGCTTCGGCAAGCCGCAGAACTTCCGAACCGGGGAGGCCGAGGATCGGAAGGTTGGGGTCCACCGATTTCACGGCGTGGACGACGGCCTGGGCCTGCGCCGTGTGTGTGACGATGGCGTTGTACAGTCCGCCGTGGGGCTTCACATACCGGACTTGGGTTCCTTCAACGGCGGCCAGGGCCTGCAGGGCACCGATCTGGTACACGACGTCGTCGGCCAGCTCCGCGGGGCTGATGTCCATAAAACGGCGTCCGAACCCGGCCAGGTCCCGGTAGCCGACGTGGGCTCCGATGACAACGCCGGCAGCAGCTGCCTCGCGGCAGGTCCTGCGGATGACGCTGGGATCGCCGGCGTGGAATCCGCAGGCCACGTTAGCGCTCGAAACCGAGCCGAACATTGCCAGGTCATCGCCAAGGCTCCAGCGTCCGAAGGACTCGCCGACGTCGCTGTTCAGGTCAATCGTTGCCATTTGTGATCCCCGTCTCATGGAGTGGTCCTACTAGGATGCACTTAATTTGCAGATTGTTCAACAATCCTTCGATTCAACAATGTGACGATCGTGTAAATTCTCGAGTATGGCCTCTTCAGAACCGCTCGTCCCCTCTTCGTCCTTCTCTCCGCGGGGATCGGCGAATCACGCGGTGACGCGGACCGCTGCAGGCCGCCTTCGCGTCGCCGTTCCGTCCGTGGCGGAGCGGGTGGCGGATGAACTCCGCCTGCAGCTGGCGGAAGGAGCATTGCTTCCCGGAACGCGGCTCACCGAATCCACCATCGCCGAGGACCTGGGCGTCTCCCGCAACACGGTGCGTGAGGCCTTCGTTGAACTTGCCAGCGAACGCCTGGTGGTCCGCCATCCCAACCGCGGCGTCTTTGTGGCAAGCCTGGAGGCAGGGGACGTCCACGACGTCTATACCGTCCGTCGCGCCATCGAGGTCAGCGCGCTGCGGGCCGGAGGCAGCCCGGAGGACGTGGCCGCTGTCCGGGCCGCCGTCGAGGAAGGAAAACGAGCTGCGGCAGCCGGTGACGACGAAGCCCTGGGCACCGCCAACCAGCACTTCCACGGCGCCATTGTTGCCATGGCGGGAAGCCCGCGGCTGAACAGCATCATGGGCCAGGTCCTGGCCGAGATGCGCCTGTTCTTCCACAAAGCCACCGTGGACGCGCAGTTCTACCAGCACTACCTGCAGGACAACGAAGCGATCTGCCTGGCCCTGGAAGCCGGGGAACTGGACCGCGCGGCCGATCTCCTCCTGGCGTATCTGGACCGCTCCGAAGACAACCTGAGCGAAGTGCACGGCGAATCCGGAACAGACTAAGCCGTTAGGCTGGACGAATGAAACGCCGCCTTGCCGCCCTGTCCGCCGTCCCCCTGATGCTTCTGCTCTCCGCCTGCGGATCGGTCCAGGAAGTCGCTGAAACCGCCGCGAACGATGCCGCCTTTAAGGTGGCAACCGCAGCCTCGGACGAGGTCAGGAAGCAGGTCTGCACCGTGGTGGAGGACGGGCTGGTCAGCGTCCAGGACAAGGCATTGCTGGGCGGGCTGGTGTCCGCCGCGGACACTGCCGGGGTGCCCGCGGAAATTACGACGCCGCTGGGCCAGATCGCCGAGGCCGGAGACCAGGTGCCGGCTGAGTCAGTCGCAGCACTGACGGAAGCCTGCTCGGCCTAGTTCCGACCTTTGGCGGCAGCGCCGGCATTGCCAACAGCTTGGGCAACTTAGCCGGCACCGCCGGCAAAATTGCTAGCGCTTGCCCTTTTTGCGTGATCCTTTGCCGCGGCCCTTGTCCGGATTCGGCGCGTAACGCTGGGCCACCTTCGGTTTCTTGACCGCCGGGCCGCGCCGGTCCGGCTTCGGCTCCTTCTTGGGCTTCTCCTGCTGGGCCGAGGGCTGCCGAGAGCTCGCCGCGGTGCGGCCGCGGACAATCCCGATGAACTCCTCAATGATGTCGTCCGAGGAATCGCTGGGCCAGGCCAGCGCGATCTCCGTGACCGGGCCACCCGTCAGCCGGCGGGCCACGGTGTCCTTGACGTTGAAATGCCGGGCCACGGACATGGGCAGAATCACCAGGCCCGCACCGGACGCCACCACCTGCATGGCCGCTTCCGGGCCACCCATTTCGGCGACGTCCAGGAAAGTCTCTGCCGAGAGGTCGGCCAGGGCCACTTCCTCAAACACTGAAATCTCGTGCCCCTTGGGCGCCACCACCACGGGCTGCTCCTCATACAGTGGGATCACGTTGAGGCCCTCCCGCTCCACCGGAAGCCGGACAAAGCTGAGGTCCGCGGAACCGTCACGCAATACGGAAAGCTGGGCGCCGTCGTCGGACATAAACGACTCCAGCGGGATGTCCAGCACGCGCTCTTCCCAGCGGCGGATCCACTTGCCCGGGGTTACGCCGGCCACATAGGCGAAGCGGAGCACGCGGGGCGCCTCCTGCTCCGGCGATTCGTCGGGGCTGGCGTTCTGGGGGGATTCATTGTCTGCGGGCACGTCTTCACAGTACCGCTCGCGCGGCCCCGCAATGCCGGAACCGGTGCGGGGTTGGTACAGGAGTGGTGCTGGGATGGCGCAGTGCTGGTACTGAGTTGGTGATGTGCTGGTGCCCTTCGGGCGGGCGGCCGGATACCCTTGAACCATGACCTCTGCAAACTCCCAGTCCATGAAGCCGGCCACCGTTGCCAAGAAGCTTGGCATCTACCTGCCGGCAACACCGCAGGAGTTCCAGGATTCAACCATCAGCCGCGCCGATTTCGCCGAACTCCAGTCCAGCCCGCCGGAGTGGCTCGTGGAGCTCCGCCGTAACGGCCCGCACCCCCGCCCGGTGGTGGCCCAGAAGCTGAACGTCTCCATCAGCGGCCTGGCCCGCGGCGGTGTTGAGGAAGCGCTGACGACGGCGGAAATCACCGCGCTGCTGCAGGCTCCCCCGGCCTGGCTGGTCGCCGAGCGCTCCACCCACGCCGCCGTCCGCACCGAAGCCCAGCGCGTCAAGGACGAAGCCGCCAAAAAGGACGCCAAGAAAGCCCGCGCCCAAGCCGAGTAGCCTCCGCTTTCTGAGTCACCTGCGACGTCAGTCCTGGTGCAGCTGCACGAAGTTGCCGCAGCCGTCGTCGAAGACCGCACTGATCCCGGACGGATCCTCTGACGGCTCGCCCTGGAATTTCACGCCGGCAGCCACCAGCCGGTCGTAATCGGCCTGCACATCCGGAACCCCGAAGGTGATGGCCGCGATCCCGGCGTCGTGCAGTGCGTTCATGTAGTTCGCACCGATCGGATTGTCGCTGGGCTCCAGCAGCAGACCCACCGAAGCGGCGTCGGAGCCCGGATCCTTGATGATGAAGAGGTTGTACTCCGGCATCGCCATCAGCGTCTCGAACCCGAGGGTCCCGGTGTAGAACGTATGGGCGGCGGCCGGATCCTGGACATGGATGCTGCACATTTTCAGTCTCATGGTCCCAAGCTACCGGCCCGCGGCAGGCGCGGGAACCGCCGGTCCCGAAACCGCGCCCGAGCCGGTCCTGCCATTGACCCCCGCGGCCGGAAGGGCTGCAATGGAAGTAGCAGTCCGGAATCCTGGGCCGGGCCTGACGCGGGGAGGTGCCGCAGTGCCGGCATTTGCAGAATCCGTCCTGTTTGGAGCGTTGCAGCTGGGTTTCTGGGGTGCAGTGCTCGTGTGCGCCGTGGCTGCCACCGTCTTGGCCGTCCGCCAGCATTCAACGCCGGACCCTGCCGTCCGGGCCCCGGACCCCGTGTTCTGGGACGTGTTTATGGGCTCCGCCGTGGCACTTCCGGCGATCCTTATTCCCACACTCGCTTCACCCTGGTTTGGTGTGGTCCTCGCCGCGCTGGGCACAGGTGCGGGCGTGGCCGCATACCGGGGCAGTCCCCAGATCCTGGCCTGGCAGGAGGGCCGCAAGCAGCTGCGGCAGGACCGGCCCGTCCACACCGCGGCGCAGGCTGAACATGACGCGCTCCTGGCCCGGTGGAGCCGCTATGAACTGGACCCTGCCAGCTGCATCGACTACCCCGCCATGACGGACGTCCGGCGGCCCGAAACGTCCGCGCTGATCCGCGCCATGAGGGAGGCGGAACAGCTCCGTGCAGTGCAGCACCAGGGCTACGCTCCCGCCGTCGTCCGCTTTGGCCTTGCCCTCGCCGCGGCGGAACGGGCGGCCGGGATCCCTGCGGAACTTCCCGCCGTCGGACATTAACTGCTGTGTCGCTGCCACTGGAGTCCGGCGGCAGGGCGCCGTAGCATCCGAGGATGGAACCCACAGAAGCGGAAATCCGCGACCAGTTCGGCAGGCGCCTGGAGAATAAGGGGGCCTGGCGGCAGGCCACCACCCTTGCAGCGGCCGGGGAACTGACGGCGCGGTGGCTGGAGGGCCATAGCGAATACCAGGCCGCCACCTTCACGGCCCGCTACGACGCCGAAACAGAACCGATCGCCACCGAGCTTGCCGCCCTCAACAGGAGCGGGCTGTTCACCAAGGAATCCCAGCCCGGCCTGCGGGCCGACACCTCCGCCCAGCGCCAGTACGTGACCGGCTTCTGCAGCGCAGAGGCGGCCGTGGAACTCCTGGCCCTCTCCACCCGGACTGAGCTGGTGACGGTGGCGCACGCCCCGGGCGAGGCCAGCAGCGCCGCCATCCCGGTAACGCTCGACGGCGACGAGGTAGTTACCGTCCTCGGCTCCAGCGAGACTCCGGTGCAGGAAGAGCAGATCCAGGACTGGGCGGAGGAAACCAACGAAACGCTGGCGCTACTGCTCGCCGACTCCTGGTACGTGGAGATCCTGGATCCGGTCTGGGGCCGCAATGACGTGCTGCTGCCCGCCGTCCTCGCCGCGCTGACGGCCGGGGACTAGGGGCGCCGGCCCCTACAGCTCTACCGTGCCGCTTTCGCCCACACTCATGCGGCTGTGCGTGACCTTGGACTTCACCCACTGGAAGACCGTGGCCGCGGTCCCGCCGGGGCTGGTCCAGTATTCGGCTGAGTCGGAGTCGACACGAAGAAGGCACACCTCGGGGGTGTCCGGTCCGTCCGGGAACCAGGCTTCGACCGTCTGGTTCCACATTTCGTGGATCTTGGCGCGGTCGGTGACCACTTCGGCGGTACCGGCCACCGACACCCACTCGGTGCGTTTACCGAAGGACACGTTGACCCGCGGATCGGCCTGGACATGGGCCACCTGCGAGGTTCCCCGGCCCGTGAAGAACCATAGGTCGCCGTCATCCTGCACGTCCTGGACGGCGAGCGGCCTGCTGACTAGGGCGCCCTCTTCGTTGATGGTGGTCAACATACCGATGTGCGCGCCGTTGATGATGTCCGTAACTTTGCTGATGCCCTCAGTCTCCGTCATGCTCTCACCTCGTCCTGGTTCACGGGGAAGTTCCCTTTGCCAGCGTATTGGTAAGCATGCTTATTTTCTACCTCAGGCAGTAAGACTCCCGGCCAGGGTCCGGCGGAACTGGGGCATTCCACACGGACACGCCGCCGGACTGGGCCGGTTCCCGGGTTCCGATGCCCTAAGTGCCCCGCGACGGCTCGACACAAAAGGCAGGCGGCCCCTCGCGGGAACTGCCTGCCTTTCCGCGTGGCCACCGGGGCGCCGGGGACACCGGGGCACCCAAGCTGCATCCCGCCGTCGGGAACTTAGCTGTCCGAAGTACCGGCCTTGACCGCCAGGACCGGGCGGTCCGCCTGCATCAGGATCCGTTGCGCGTGGCTGCCCAGGATGAACTTGCCCACCTGGGTCCGGTGCCTGAGCCCGATGACGATCAGGGACGCATCGGCCTCCCGGGCGAATTCCAGGAACTCGTCGGCAAGATCGTTCAGGTATGGCGGCTGGATGACCGTGGCCTTCACGCCGGCTTCGGTGGCGCGGCTGGCTGCCTGGGCGAGGACGTCGTCGGGTGCCACCGACTTGTCCACCAGCGCACCTTCCCGCGCGGAGTTGACGATCACCAGGTCCTCGTTGCGGAGCTTGGCTTCGGCGATGCCGGCCGTCAGCGCGGCCTGTCCTGCGGGTGTTGGGACGAATCCGACGACGATGCTCATACCTTCTCCTTGATCTCAGGCATAACGGCCGGGGTGGCCAGGGACTTGCGCTTGGCGATGGCGCCGCGGATGGCCGGGAGAACCGCTACCAGGACAAAGACCAGCAGCAGCGTGGCCGAAATCGGGCGGCCAAAGAAGCCCATGGGATCGCCGCCAAAGACCAGCAGCGAACGGCGCATGGAGCTTTCCAGCAGTTCGCCGAGCACAAATGCCAGTACCAGGGGACCCGGTTCGAAGCCGAACTTTTTCATGAGGTAGCCGACGATGCCGAAGACAACCACCAGGGTGACATCGAACATGCTGTTGTTGATGGTGTACGCACCCAGCAGGGTGATCAGGGCCGTGACGGGTGCCAGGATGGCGGCGCGGACGCGGAGGATCTTCACGAAGATTCCCACCAGCGGCAGGCTCATGATCAGCAGCAGGATGTTGCCGATGTACATGGAGTTCACCACGCCCCAGAACAGCTCCGGGTTCTCTTCCACCAGCTGCGGGCCGGGGGTTACGCCCTGGATCAGCAGCGCGCCGAACATCAGCGCCATGGTGGCGTTGGCGGGGATCCCGAGGGTCAGCAGCGGGATGAAGGACGAGGTGGCGGCAGCGTTGTTGGCTGTTTCCGGCCCGGCCACACCTTCGGGTGCGCCCTTGCCGAATCGCTCGGGCTGCTTGGCGCGCTTTTTCTCCATGGCGTAGGAGGCCATGGACGCAATCGTGGCGCCGCCGCCGGGCAAGATCCCCAGGAAGAAACCCAGGACGGATCCCCGGCCGATGGCGCCTGAGGCCTGTTTGAGGTCCTGGCGGGACGGCCAGACGTTGGTGACTTTCGACGGCGCTTTGGCGGCCCGATGCCGTTCCTCCAGGTTGTAGAGGATCTCGCCGAGGCCAAAGATGCCCATGGCGATCGGCACAAAGTCGATGCCGTCGGCCAGTTGCAGGCTGCCGAACGTGAAGCGGCTTTCGCCGGTGAAGATGTCCCGGCCAACGGTGGCGAGCAGGAGTCCAAGGGCCGCCGCGATGAGCGCTTTGGCTTTCGAGCCGCTGCTGATGGTGGCCACCAGGAGGATGCCGAGCATCGCCAGGGCGGTGTATTCGGGCGGACCGAAGTCCAGCGCGAAGCTCGCCACGAGGGGCGCGAGGAAGGTCAGGCCGATGATGGCGACGGTTCCGCCGATGAAGGAGCCGATGGACGCCAGGCCCAGCGCCGTGCCGGCCTTGCCCTGTTTTGCCATCTGGTAGCCGTCGAAGACGGTGACCACGGAGGACGCTTCGCCGGGCAGCCGCAGGAGGACCGAGGTGATGGTGCCGCCGTACTGGGCACCGTAGAAGATGCCGGCCAGCATGATGATCGCGGTGACGGGCTCCACGTTGTACGTGAGCGGAAGCAGGATGGCGATGGTTGCCGCGGGCCCCAGGCCGGGCAGCACACCGATCAGCATGCCGATCACCACGCCGAGCAGGCAGTACAGGAGGTTGGTGGGCTCCAGGACAACGGCAAATCCGTTGATGACGGGATTCAGAAAATCCACGGGGTCTCCTAGAAGAGGTGGGGAATGGAGGTTTGGAGCGCGAGGACGAAGATGGCGTAGAAGGAAATCACGACGGCGGCACTGACCACCAGCGTGGAGCGCCACGTTTCGCCGCCCAGGAGGCGCATCCAGATGAGGCACAGCGCCAGGGCCGGCAGCTCAAACCCGATGAGCGGCATGAGGGCCACCATGGCGGCCAGGGTCACCAGGCCGGTCAGCGGCGCGCCGGACATGCGGGTGAACTTCTCCGCGTCCCGGTTGTTCCGGCCGGCGATCAGCTGGAACAGCCCGAGACCCCCCATGACGCAGCTGATGATGAACGGCCACAGGCCGGGCTGCGGTTTGTCAGGAGTTCCCAGTCCCATCGCCAAGGAAAGGATCACGGCTCCCAGGCCCACCCCCATGACCACCAGCGACGAGGCCGCGTTGGCCAGGGCTCCGGCGGCCGGAGGCTCTTCGTCCTCCCACTGGGCGGCGAGCTGCTCGGGGGTCAGGTCATCGAGAACCTCGTCGGTGGTTCCTGCGGGTGAGTCCTTCACAGGAATCACTTTGTTCCGCTGAGGCTGATGTCGTACTTCGCCACCAGTTCCTTGTACTTCGCCGCGTAGCTCTTCCACTCGGTGAGTACCTCTTCACCCGAGATTTCCTTCGGCGTCAGGGAGTTCTTCTTGTTGAACTCCTTGTAGGCCTCCGATTTGAAGGTCTCCTGGAAGGCCGCGAGCAGCTTGTCCTTGACTGCCTGCGAGGTGCCCTTGGGCGCCGCGACTGCCCGGTACTGCGCCACGGGCACGTCATAGCCTGACTCCTTCGCCGTCGGCGTGTCCGGCAGGAAGCTGTTCCGGTCTTCGGAGAAGACCAGGAGCGGCGTGACCTTTCCGGCTTTGATCTGCGGCATCGCTTCGCCGAGCTGGATGGTAGCCAGTTCCACCTGGTTCCCGAGGACTGCCGTCAGGGCGGGCTTGCCGCTGTCAAAGGGAATGTCGGTGCCCTTGACCTCTGCCTGCTTGAAGAGCACGGTCTGGGCGAGCTGGCTGCCGGTCCCGACGCCCGTCGTACCGAACGTGACGTTGCGGCCGGCATCGGAAATGTCCTTGAAGGTCTTGAAGCCTGACTGCGTGCTGGCCACCAGGACGTAGTCGTCCTGCGACAACCCGGCAATGATGTCCAGGTCATCGATGTTCACGGCTTCGTCCTGGGTGACGGCGAGCGGCGTAATGGTGATCAGGGATGCGGTGAGCAGGACCAGTTCCTGGCCGTCGGCCGGCTTCCCGGCAACTTCCTTGGTGGCCAGCGCGCCATTGGCACCCGGCTTGTTCACCACGGGCACCGGCTGCCCTAGGGTCTTGGAGGCACCTTCAGCGAGGGCCCTGGCGATCAGGTCCGTGCTGCCGCCGGCCGCCTGCCCCACCGTGAGGTTGACCGGCCCGTTGGGGTATTTCGCTGAATCGGTGGCGCCGCCTGCGACGTTGCCGCAGGCGGTCAGTGCCAACAGCGTGACGGCGGAGGCCGCACCCAGAATCGTGCGCCGTGTGGGGAAGTGCATCATTGGAACTCCTCATAGAGATTCGGGACGTGGCCCGGTCTTCGCTGTGAACCGAATCACTTCTGGCTCGCTCAACGACTATAAGGAGGCGTTATGATGCCTGTCTAAGCCCAAATATGCATCAGGTGATACCCGCAAGGCATCACAGCCCGGGGCGTCCGGAACGCGGCTGCCGCAGTGGGCAGCCGCGCCGGCTCCGCCGGTGGATGGTGGGACCTTAGAAAAGGTCGGCGTGGCCCAGTGCAACCAGGTTGTCGTAGGAGGTCTGCAGCGCTTCCCAGACGGTGCGGCCGTAGAGCTCGTCCTGCTCCACCAGCAGGTACTGGGCGCCGGCGGCCTGCGCGGCCGGGATGATGGAGGCGAAGTCCAGGTTGCCTTCGCCCACTTCGGCGAACTGGACCAGGTCCCTGAACTGGGCCTTGAAGCCAGCCATATCCCCCGCTTCGAGCCTGCCGAACGCGGCGTCCGGGAGGTGTCCGATCCGGTAGTCCTTCAGGTGCACCATGGCCGTGCGGCCGGCGTACTTTTCCAGGGTCCGGACCGGGTCCAGGCCGCCGCGCTGGACCCAGTGCACGTCGATTTCCATGCCCATGGCCGGGGAGTTCTCGGCGATGATGTCCAGCATGTACTTGCCGTCGAACTTCGCGAACTCGATGTGGTGGTTGTGGTAATACAGGCCCAGGCCCTGCTCCTGCAGCCGCTCGGCATATTCATTCGCCTGCTTGGCGAAGTCAATGACGGCGTCGATCGACTTCATGGCCGAGTACGGCAGCATGCCGATCCGCAGCAGCTTCGCATCCAGGCGCTTGGCGTCGTCCACCACCTTGTCGAAGTTGTCCTTGAGCGAATCGCCCGGCATGCCCTTGGGGATTTCCATCGCGACGGACAGGGCCGCAATGTCCATGCCCAGCTCGCCGCGGGAACGGTCCAGCTCGGCGACGTTTTCCGGCGTCATCGGGATCTGGGAGATCTCGACGGCGCGGTAGCCGATGCCGCCGACCTTACGCAGCGTTTCAAACGCCCCGATCTCCGCGAAGCTGTCCTTCAGCATCATTGCCTGTACGCCGATGGTGGTCATTCCGGTCCTCCCTTGAGTGCCGTTGCCTGCTCCGCACCGAGGGTGATGCGGGTTAAGAATTCACTGTCCCGGATGACGTTCTCCGGAAGGTCCGCTTCCACGAACTCCAGCATGAGGTCCGTGGACGCTCCCCTGTCCCGGAGGATCTCCGCCACTGAATGCCACAGCTGTTTTCGGTCCGTGAGTGGCAGCCGTTCACGCCCGGGCCACCAGGAAAAGCAATGAATGCCTAGGACGTGATCCAGCACTTGGCGCAGCGACTCGACGGCCTGTTCGTCGGTGAGTCCGACGGCGGGCTGCCAGTATGTTCCGACGTTGGGCCGGCCCACCCGCGCCAATAGCTCCAGGGTGGTTTCCGCCGAGTCAGTCAGCGTTCCGCCGTGGTATTCGAAGGCGATTTCCAGTCCATACCCCGCGGCAAGCCCGGAGATCCGCTGCGCGTCCTCCACCACCGCATCCCAGACCTGCGAGCTGGCGTCCAGTGACGCCGATTCCCCCGCCCAGACCCTGATCCGCGGAGCTCCCAGGGCTGACGCCAAAGCCGTGACAGCGCCGAAGTCACCCCGGCTCCCCACACGATAGTAGGAACCGAGCGACAGGACTTTGAGGCCGGCTGCCGCGGTGGCCTGCTTGGCCCGGAGCGCGGCAGCCGCATCGAAAACGTGCGCTTGGCTGCTCCACTCGATGCCGGCCAGGCGGGCTGTGGAAACGACGTCCACAACGTCCTCGATGCTGCTGTTCCGCAACGTCACCGAGCAAATGCCTGGTGTCAGGACATTCATGCCATGCCGTCCAGCGTCTCCCGGCTGATTGAATGCTCCGGCGCCCTGCCCTGCGCCAGGCGTTCCACCTCGGTCACGGCAAGGTCCCCCATGCGGGCGAGCTCGTTGCCCAGGGAGCCGGCGATGTGGGGGGTCAGGATCACATTGGGCATCCCGTACAGCTCATCCCCGTCCGGCAGCGGTTCAGGTGCTGTGACATCAAGGACGGCGCTGAGCCGGCCGCTGCGCAGCTCGGTACGCAGCGCGTCGTGATCCACCAGGACGCCACGAGCCGTGTTAATGAATGTGCTTCCGTCGTGCATTTGCGCCAGTTCTGCCGCACCGATCATCCCGAGTGTGGAGGGCAGCACGGGAGCGTGCAGTGAGACCACCTTGCTGCTGTGCATCAGCTGCTTCAGGGTCACCAGTTCGACACCCAGGCGTGCGGCCTCGGATGGTGAAACAGTCGGATCCGACAGCAGGACACGAAGCCCATGCGACTTCAGCCGTTCTATCACCAGACGCCCGATCCTGGAGGCACCAATGATGCCCACGGTGTTTCCGTTGTTGCCCACGTCCTGCCGCAGGACCTCCTTCCGATAGCCGGACTGCCTGGCGCGTTGCCCGGCTTGGAAGGCGAAGGCGTCCTTTCCGGCCAGGAGTATGAAGGCCAGCGCATATTCCGCCACCGGGACCGCGTTGGCGTGCGCCGCCGTGGTGACTGTCAGTCCACGGTCCCAGGCCACTGGTGCCACATGGTTCTTGACCGTTCCGGCAGCATGCGCCACGAGGCGCAGGCCGGGAGACAGGTCCAGGACGGACGCATCGATGCTGGGGCTGCCCCACCCCGTAATCAGCGCCGTGGTCCCAGCCAACACCTCCCGCGCCCGTGGAGTCGTGAAGTCGGTCAGCACATCCGTGCTGACAACGTCGGCAACCGCCCGGAGGCGGACGAATCCTTCAGCATTGATGAGGCCGTCCCTGAGCTCATTGGAGCCCATGGCGAAGGCCACCCGGGGCCGCAACTGGTTCACGCCGTCGTCGTCCGTCCAGCGGTTCATCCTTTCAGCCCCGCGCTTGCCATGCCTTCAACAAACCGCTTCTGCGCAAAGATGAACAGGATGATCATCGGCAAAGTGGCAAGTGCGGTCCCGGCCATGAGGTACGGCCACAGGACGTCGGATTGGTCCTGGGAGAAGATCGCGAGGCCAAGCTGGAGCGGCCTGATTTCGTCAGTGTTGGTGATCATGAGGGGCCAGAGGAATGCATTCCAGGCTCCTTCGACCTGGAAGACGAAAATGGTGACCAACGCGGGCTTGATCAAAGGTGTCATCACCTTCAGGAAGATCCCGAACTCCCCCACACCGTCCATGCGGGCCGCGTCGGCCAGCTCTGACGGGAGCGAGACGTAGAACTGCCGGGCCAGGAACGTGTACATCGGGCCGGCCGCAAGCGGGATGATGAGACCCCACCAGGAATCCAGCCAGCCCGTGCCGCCTTGGCCAAGAATGTCATTGCCGCCGAACAGCGGCATGCTCTTCACGATCAGGAACAACGGGACCAGGATGATCTGGAACGGAACCATCAGCAGCACGATGAAGTAGTTAAGCAGCGATTTGGCCCCGCGAAGGGGGAGCTTGGCCAGAGCGTAACCGGCCATCGTGCAGACGGCCAGGGTCACCGCTGTCTCACCGATGGCGATGATAAAGCTGTTGCGGAAGTAGTTCAGGAACGGGGCGATTTTCATCGCTTCCGCGAAGTTCTCCCAGTGGTACTCGGTGGGCAGCCACGTGAAGACACCCACTTCGTTGGGAGCCTTGAGCGCGGTCAGCACCATCCAGATGAACGGCGCGAGCATCAGCAGCGAGCCCACCGTTAAGGCCACATACAGGGCAATCCTGCCGGGTTTGATTCCTGCGGTTCTATTCACTCTTATCAGATCCTTGAAGCTTCCGGCCCACAATGATGAACACGCTGATCAGGAGGATCATGATCACCGTTTCGGCTGAGGCATACCCGAGCCGCATCCCTTGGAACGCGTTGTTGTAGATGTCCAGCACCAGCACGTTGGTGGAGATCCCGGGACCTCCCCTGGTCATGACGTAGACAAGGTCATAGACCTGGAACGTGCCCACAATCGAAGTGATCAGGACGAAGAACTGGGCAGGAGCCAGGGCCGGCCACTTCACATGCTTGAAGGTCTGCCACCTGTTGGCGCCGTCCAATTCCGCGGCTTCCACGAGTTCCCGGGAAACACCTTGCAGGGCGGCTAAGTAGATGATCATTTTGGCGCCGAGCCCCTGCCAGATCCCCACCAACATCAGGGAGGGCAGTGCCGTGTCGGGGCTGTTGAGGAACGGCTGCGGGCCGAAGCCGAAGAAGCTCAGCGCGCCGTTGGCCAGGCCTGCGCCGGGGTTGTAGATCCACAGCCATACGGTGGCCACCGCCACCGTGGCGGTCACCGTAGGGATGTAGAAGGCGGTCCGGAAGAAGGCCATGCCGCGAAGCTTCTGGTTGAGCCCCAGTGCGATGACCAGTGCCAGGCCCATGGAGATGGGCACCACCACGACGGCGTACAGAACGGTGTTCACAAAGGCGGTCTTGAAGTTCTGATCGCCCATCAGCTCGACGAAGTTGTCAAAACCAACCCACGCCCACTCGCCGCTGAAGCTGTAGTCGGTCATGCTCAGAAACACTGCGGCGAGGGTGGGCACGGAGATAAAGAGCGTGGAGTGCAGCAGCGCCGGAGTCAGCAGGAACCAGCCGGCCCACACCTGCTTTCGTGTGACGGAGCGCCGCTTCGGGCGGCCGCCGCGCCGGTTGGCGGCGGCCGGTTTCTGCGGGCCTGACGGCGCCGCGGTTGGGGACTCCGACGCCAGCGTCGGCGTCATGGTTGCTCGGTTGCTCATTTTGAAAGCGCCGCCAGGGACGACAGGACTTCCTCTGCCGGACGCTTGCCGAGCAGGGCTTCGTCCAGGCCGGAGTTGAAGGACTTACGCACTTCCAGCCAGTTCGAGGCTCCGCCTTCGTAGGCCGCGTGCGAGAGGTTCGCCGCGACGAACTTGCTCAGCGGGTTGGACTGGGCCTGCCCTGCTTTCGCGGTGTCCTTGGTAGCCGGGATCTTCGAATTGAGCTTGGCCTGGGCGTTGTTGGCCTCCGGTTTGATGAGGGATTCGATGAACGTCCAGGCAGCCTTGGCATTCTTGGTCTTGGCACCGATCGAGGCAATGTCGCCGCCCACGAACTCGGCCTTGGTGCCGCTGTCCAGCAGGAAGAAGCTGAGGTCGTCACAGTTGGCCTGGCCGATGCCCTGGTCGCTGCAGTCCACAGCACCGCCCACCATGCCGATGGGGGCCTCATTCGTGTAGACGAGGGGCTTCTTGGCGGAGTTCATCTGGCCGAAGGCCTGGACGTTGTTGATCATGCTTTTCATCCATTCGAGCGTCTCCACACCCTCCGGATTGTTGAAGTTCGGCTTGCCGTCCACGAACAGGGGCGTGCCTGTCGAAGCCAGGAAGGTGGTGAACGTCTGCCGGTATGCCCCGGACGCTGCCCAGAAGTCGAAGCCGGGACGGGTGATGGCCCCGGAGGCATCGCGCTGGGTCAGTTTCTCGGCTGCTACTTTGAGCTCTGCCATGCTGGCCGGCGGCTTTTCGGGGTCCAGGCCGGCTTCGATGAAGGCGCTCTTGCGGAAGGCCACGGCACGGGCATCGGCGATCAACGGGTAGCCGTAAACCTTCTCATCGTGGGTGACGGCCGGGACCATCGCCTCCGCCGTCTTGGTGCTGATGTCCTCCTTGGTCAATCCCACGTCCGCGAGATCCTTGAAAACCTTTTTGGCGGCGAACGGCTGGATCCAACCGATCCCCGTGACCAGGACGTCATAGCCGGATCCGGAGGCGATCGAAGTGGAGATCTTCTCGTTCATGGTGTCGTAGGTGACGAAGTCCGGTTCGATGGTCATCTTCGGGTAGGTCTTGTTGAAGTCGTCAACGACCTTCTGGAATTCCGCCTTGCCTTCGTTGGAAAGGGGGTACGTGGGGATCATGACCCGCAGCGAGCCGGTCGCGGTCGCGGGGTCGTCCGTGGATGAGCTCGGTGCACTTCCGGAGCCGCACGCCGCCAGCGCAAGCCCGAGGCCGACGGACATCGCCATGACCTTCAAAGCGTTCTTCTTCATGAGTTGTCTCCCTTGACTGTGATGCGCCGCACAGGGGCCAGCGCCTCCTAAGAAGGTAGATCGAAACAACCCTTCATTCAATCGTTTCGTGCATGATCGAACATTATCGGTCAGCGCGCGGTTCCCTCGCTCCGCAGGATTCGCGGATGTGCAACGTGGGGAGCAGGGAGAGGTGGGACACCGGGCCCGCAGCCGTGGAGCCGTAGCCGATGCTGCGCATGAGCTGTTCCAGGGCAAGGGAACCCACGGCCTGCTTGGGGGGTGACACGGCCGTCAGCGGGACGGGCGCCATGCTCGCGGTGACATCGTCGTAGGCCACCACGGCAATATCCTCAGGTATCCGGAGTCCCCGCTGGAAGGCGAGTTCAACCAGGAGGGCAGCGGCCATGTCGTTGTGAACAAAGAACGCCCGTGTCCTGTCTGCCAGGCAGCGGTCAAGGAGCCGTTCCAACTCAGCCGGCACGCCATCTCCGCCCACCCGTCCCAGCTGGACAACGTCCGGCTGATTCGTCAGCCCGAGAATCTCCCAGGCATCCCGGCAACCCAGTTCGAGCCAGTACGACGTAGGTGTTTCGGACATGGCCACCGCTATGGACCGGTGGCCCAGCCCATGGAGGTGCCGCAGGGCCAGGACAGCACCGGCCCTGTGATCCGTCCGGACGTGATCCATTTCCCGCTTAAGGCCGGGACTGCCAAAGGCCCGCTCCATCAGCACCGTGGGAACACTGATGTCCTCCAGCCAGGTCGCGGCACCGGGATCGGAGTCACCGGCCGCAGTGGCCAAAAGGATACCCTCCACACCCAGGGCGATCATGCGGCGCACCCGGTCCTGTTCCACGGCACCGTAGTCGGAGACGCCGAGGACCAAACGGACACCGAAACGCTCCGCCGCTGATTCAGCCCCGCGGATGACCTCGCTGAAGTAATACAGGCTGCTCGGCACCACGATGCCCACCAGTTTCTGGCCGGGACTGCCTGGCTGCTCCTGTCCGCGACGGACAGCACCGCCATGGATCCGGCTCAGCATCCCGGCAGAGTGCAGGCCGTTCAGGTCCCGCCGGATAGTGACCTCCGCGACGTTGAGTTCCCGGGCCATATCCACGGCACGGACACGGCCATAGAGGCGGATGTGCTCGAGAATGAGCTTCTGGCGTTCCTCTGCAAGCATGGCGTGGTTCCTTCATCCGAGATCAGTTTCGTGCCCGACCGTTGCAATATCGATCATAATCCGATCAAATGAACATACGCGCAAGGCGCGTCCGGACGTCGGAACGCTGTCGGCCGGACGTGCACCAGCCACAATGACGAAGGATGAGGGACGCCAGTGGAGTCGACCAAGGGGCCATCGCGCTCTGCCCGGCTGCTCGGCGTTTTCGAGGTGACCGGGGACATCCTGACGCTTCAGCTGTTGTTCCTGCTGGCATCCCTGCCTGTGATCACGATGTTTCCGGCGGCCCTGGCGCTCCAGTACTCCCTTGGCGACATCTTCGTGGAAGGAAGGCCGCGGCCTGCGAGGCTCTTCTGGGCGAACTTCACCTGGGCTTTAAGGCGCACGTGGAAAGTGGCTGTCCTGCTGCCGTTGATCATGGTTCTGGCGGCCGCGTCACTTCTGTTCTGGCTGACGGCAGGCGGCCTGGCGGGCGTGGTGGCCCTGTGCATCCTGGTTCCGATGTATGGGGTGCTGGTTGCCGGCTATGTTGCCGTCCTCGCGTCCACCCTTCAGGCCTCCGCCGCGGATACAGGCACCCTGGGAAGCGGCAGCATCGCGGGATTCCGCGAGCGGCTTTCTGCGGCCTGGTCGCTCGCGCAGCGCCGGGCCATCCCCCTGGCGCTTTCCGTCGTCGTGATGGTTACGTGGCTGCTGGTGCTGGCCAAGCTGCCCACCCTGGTGCTCGTGGGGACCGGACTCGTCCCGGCCGGGTTGGCCTGGTGGGTGGCCGCACCGTGGATCCAGGACCGGCGAGCCACACTGGCCGCCGGCCAAGACCGGAAAACCGGCTAAGGGATCCACCCCTCATCCGGTGAATTTCCGGGTACCGCCGTCGGCTACGATGCATCTCTAAGCCCCTGCATGCATTTGTGATACCCGAAAGGCATCATGTTCACTTTCGACCAACTGGCCGGATTCATCGCGGTCGCGGAGGAACTCCACTTCGGACGGGCCGCGGAAAAGCTGAATATGACCCAGCCGCCGCTCAGCCGCCAGATCCAGAAGCTGGAGAAAAGCATCGGCACGGAGCTGCTGGAGCGCGACAACCGCAAAGTGGAGCTCACACCCGCCGGCCGGGCCTTCCTGGACGAGGCCAAAAGGCTTATGGCCCTGGCCAACCGGGCCCCGGTGACGGCCCGCCGGATCGCCACCGGCCGCTCCGGCGTCCTCCGGGTGGGCTTCACCGCGGCCAGCGGGTTCAGCATCCTTGGTCCCCTCCTGGAGGAGATCGCGTCAATCCTTCCCGACGTCGACATCGACCTGCAGGAGCTCGTCACCGGGGAACAGATCCAGGGCCTGCTGACGGGTGAACTCGACCTGGGCCTGGCCCGGCCGCCCTTTGACCGGGACGTCTTTGATTCGCATCTCCTGTACCGGGAACCTCTGGTGCTGGCCGTGCCAACGGGCCACCGGTTGGCGGACCTTTCCCGGCCGGTGGAGGATGCCGATTTCCGGGACGAACCCCTCATCATGCATTCGCCGGCGAAAGCCGCCTATTTCTACGACCTGGTCATCCGCCTGCACTCCATCCACCACGGGAATGTCCTGCATACCGTGAGCCAGATCCTCACCATGGTCTCCCTTGTCGCAGCCAAGCGCGGTGTTGCCTTTGTCCCGCACTCAGCTACGCTCCTGGCGATCAAGGGAGTCGAATTCCTGCCACTGGCCGGCGCCAGCAGCGAGGACCCGGTTGAACTGCACGCCATCTGGAACCGTAAGGTGGCCAACCCGGCCCTGCGGCGGCTGCTGCAGGACCTGGAATTCAGGACGGAGTAGCGGCCGGTTGACTCCTTGGGAGTGATGCAGTCCGGGTATCAATCAATACGAAAAAGGGCTTAGACAGGCATCATGTGACCTCCCTACTCTGGACAGGAATCAGCATCCAGCGGCCCGCGGCATTCGCCCCGAGGCCTCCAGACAGAGGACACATCGTGGCGAAATACACCCCCCAGGAACTGGCAGACACCCTCAAGGAAGGCCTGCTCTCGTTCCCGGTGACGTCCTTCGGTGCCCAGTTGCAGTTCGACGAGGAAAACTACCGCAAGCACCTCGCCTGGCAGGCCAGCTTCCCGGTTGCCGGCCTCTTCGCGGCGGGCGGCACCGGTGAAGGGTTCTCCCTCACTCCGGCGGAATCCGAGCGTGTGGTCCGCACCGCCGTCGAGGAAGTCGGCAACCTGGTTCCCGTCCTGGCTTCTGCCGGTGGGTCCACCGCCCAGGCCATCGAGAACGCCAAAGCCGCCGAAGCTGCCGGCGCCGACGGGCTCCTGCTCCTCCCCCCGTACCTCACCGAGGCCGACCAGGGTGGCCTGACCGACCACGTCAGCGCCATCTGCGCCTCAACCTCGCTGGGCGTCATCATCTACAACCGCGCCAACGCCATCTACAAGGACACCACTGTGGCCACCCTCGCGGACCGCCACGAAAACCTGATCGGTTTCAAGGACGGCGTGGGCGACCTCGAACACGACGCCCGCGTCTACGCCAAGCTCGGCGACCGCCTCTTCTACCTCGGAGGCCTTCCCACGGCGGAAACCTTCGCCCTCCCGCTGCTGCAGCTGGGCATGAGCACCTACTCCAGCGCCATGTACAACTTCGTCCCGCAGTTCGCCCTGGACTTCTACCAGGACGTCCGCAACAACGACCGCGTCGCCGTGAACAAGAAGCTCAACGAGTTCGTGATCCCGTACCTGGACATCCGCGACCGCGTGAAAGGCTACTCCGTCTCCATCGTCAAGGGCGGCCTGGACGCCATCGGCCGCTCCGCCGGCGGCGTCCGCCCGCCGCTGCAGAACCTGGCGCCCCAGGACCTCGCAGACCTCAAGGCCCTCATCGCCACCGTTTCCTGAACCTCGGCCTTCTTACCAACGTCTCCCTAGGAGTAAATACAGTGACACTCACCGGACATTCCCTGATCGCCGGCCAGCCCGTCGTCGGCAGCGGCAGGACCGCCTTCGGCTTCAACCCCGCCACCAACGAGGCGCTCGAACCCGCGTACACGCTGATCACCGAAGACCAGCTGACGACGGCGACCTCCGCCGCCGCCGCCGCCTACCCCTCCTTCAGTGCCCTGGACCCCGAGACGCACGCCGGCTTCCTTGAAGCCATCGCCGGGAACATCGAGGCCATCGGCGATGAACTGATCATCCGCGCGGGCCAGGAAACCGGGCTGCCCACCGCCCGGCTGACCGGTGAACGGGCCCGCACCACCGGGCAGCTCCGCCTGTTCGCGAACGTGGTCCGCCAGGGTGACTTCCGCGGCGTCCGCATCGATCCGGCCCTGCCGGAGCGCACTCCCCTGCCCCGCGCGGACATCCGCCAGCGCCAGATCCCGCTGGGTCCCGTGGCGGTGTTCGGTGCCAGCAACTTCCCGCTCGCGTTCTCGACGGCGGGCGGAGACACCGCCTCCGCCCTCGCCGCCGGCTGCCCGGTGGTCTTCAAGGCCCACAACGCCCACCCCGGGACCAGCGAACTCGTGGGACAGGCCATCGCCAAGGCCGTTGCGGACGCAGGGTTGCACCCCGGCGTCTTCTCCCTGATCTACGGACCCGGCGCCAGCATCGGCCAGGCCCTGGTAGCCGATCCCGCCATTAAGGCAGTGGGCTTCACCGGCTCCCAGAGTGCCGGGATCGCCCTGATACGGACCGCCGCCGCCCGGCCGGAACCCATCCCGGTGTACGCGGAAATGTCCTCGCTGAACCCGGTGTTTGTGTTCGACGGCGCCCTCAAGGGTGACGTTGACGCGCTGGCACAGCAGTACGTCACCGCCGTCACCGGCAGCTCAGGCCAACTCTGCACCTCCCCCGGCCTGCTGTTCGCCCCCGAAGGCGAGCTGGGCGACAAACTCGCAGCCGCCGTCGGCCGCGCCGTCTCCGCCTGCGCCGGCCAGACGATGCTCACCGAGGGAATCGCCGGATCCTGGAACGCCGGAGCCGAAGCCCTCGGTTCCGCGGACGGCGTCACCGTCGTCGGACAGGGCACTGAGGGTCCCACCAAAAACGCGCCCGCCCCGACGATCTTCGGGACCGGCGTCAAGGAATTCGTTGCCAACCACGTGCTGCACGCCGAAATCTTCGGCGCCGCGTCCCTGGTGATCCGCTACGGCTCGGTGCACGAACTGATTGCCGCCACCAACCGGCTGGAAGGCCAGCTCACCGCCTCCCTGCAGCTCACCGAAGAGGACTACCCGACGGCGGCGCAATTGCTCCCCGCCCTCGAGCAGAAGGTGGGCCGCATCATCGTCAACGGCTGGCCCACCGGCGTCGAAGTGGGCCACGCCATGGTCCACGGCGGACCGTTCCCCGCCACCTCGGACGCCCGCACCACCTCGGTGGGCACGCTGGCCATCAACCGTTTCCTCCGGCCGGTCGCCTACCAGAACCTGCCCCAGGAACTGCTGCCGGCCGCGCTCCGGGACACCAACCCCTGGCAGCTGAACCGCCGCATCGACGGCACCGTTGAAGCCGCAGCCGATGCAAAAGATAAGGTCAACGCATGAGCAACCAGCCCACGATCGCCCGCGTCGAAGTGGTCCCCGTTGCTGGCCACGACAGCATGCTGATGAACCTCAGCGGCGCCCACGGGCCCTTCTTTACCCGCAACGTGGTCATCGTGACAGACTCCGATGGCCGCACCGGCCTGGGCGAGGTTCCCGGCGGCGAGAAGATCAAAACCACCATCGAGGAGGCCGGGACGCTGATCACCGGCCAGCCCGTGGCCCGCTTCCGCTCCCTGCTCCGGGAGATCGCGGCGGAGTTCGCAGACCGCGACGCCGGCGGCCGCGGCCTGCAGACCTTCGACCTCCGCACCACGGTCCACGCCGTCACCGCCGTCGAATCGGCCTTGCTCGACCTGCATGGCCAGTTCCTCGGCGTTCCGGTCGCCGAACTGCTCGGTGACGGGCAGCAGCGCACCTCGGTGCCGATGCTCGGATACCTTTTCTTTGTTGGTGACCAGGCCCGCACAGACCTCCCCTACCTGGTGGAGGAGACGCCGTCGGACCGCTGGGAGAAGCTGCGCCGGCAGGAGGCGATGACTCCGGAGGCAGTTGTGGCCCTGGCCGAGGCCGCCCACGAGCGGTACGGCTTCACTGATTTCAAGCTCAAGGGCGGCGTGCTGTCCGGGGATGACGAAGTTGATGTGGTGACCGCCCTTCACGCGCGCTTCCCGGACGCGCGGGTGACCCTGGACCCGAACGGCGGCTGGCTCCTGGAGGAAGCCATCCGCCTCGGCAAGCGGATGCAGGGTGTGGTGGCGTATGCCGAGGATCCGTGCGGTGCGGAAGGCCGGTTCTCCGGGCGCGAAGTCATGGCGGAGTTCCGCCGCGCCACCGGCCTCAAGACGGCCACCAACATGATCGCCACGGACTGGCGGGAGCTGTCGCACGCCATCCGCAGCAACGCCGTGGACATTCCGCTGGCGGACCCGCATTTCTGGACCATGTCCGGCTCAGTCCGCGTGGCGCAGCTGTGCAACGAGTTCGGACTGACCTGGGGATCGCACTCGAACAACCACTTCGACATCTCACTGGCCATGTTCACGCACACCGGCGCGGCCGCCCCGGGCGAAATCACCGCGCTGGACACGCACTGGATCTGGCAGGACGGGCAGGGGCTCACCAAGAACCCGCTGCAGATCCGCGACGGCGCCATCTCGGTGCCCGATGCGCCCGGCCTGGGCATCGAACTGGACCGCGACGCCCTGGACAAGGCGCACGAGCTGTACCTGCAGCACGGCCTCGACGCGCGGGACGACAGCATCGGCATGCAGTATTACGTCGATGGCTGGTCCTTCGACCCGAAGCGGCCCTGCCTGGTCCGCTAGAACCATAGCTTCCGCACGGTCGGTCCCCTTAGAGAGGGGCTGGCCGTGCGGAAATTCCAACAGCTAAATAGAAGGGTGGACTGTGGGCGGCGTTGTCTCCGGAATCCTGATCGTCTCCGTGGTCATTGCCGTGGGCTATTTCGCGGCCCGGCTGCGGATCCTGGGGCCGGAAGTCCAGGGTGCACTGACCCGCACTGCCTACTACGTCACCAACCCGGCGCTGCTTTTCACGGTGGTTGCCGGCAGCGATATCCGCGCCGCCCTGGGAACCGATGCCCCGCTCGCGCTGCTCTCCGCAGCGATAGTGGGGCTTCTTTATTGGCTGGCGAGTTTCCTGTTCTTCCGGCGTCCGGCGGCGGAGACCGCCGTCGGGGCCATGGCCAGCAGCTACGCGAACGCCAACAACATCGGCATCCCGGTGTCCCTGTACGCCGTGGGAACGGCACAGCACGTGGCACCGGTGCTGCTGGTCCAGCTCCTGGTGATGGCGCCGTTCTACCTGACAGTCCTGGGCCTGGTCTCCGGTTCCAAAATCTCGTGGAAGAAGATGCTGCTGCAGCCGTTGGGCAATCCCATGATCATCGCCTCGGCATTGGGTGTGGCCGTCGCCCTGACCGGCTGGACCGCGCCGGACCTGCTGCAGAAGCCCATCGACATGCTGGCCGGCGGGGCCGTGCCCATGGTCCTGCTGGCCTTCGGCCTTTCCCTCGCCGGCCGCGCCCCGCTGCAGAAGGATGACGGCCGGACGGAAACCCTCGTGGCAACGTTCCTCAAAATCGCCGGGATGCCGCTGATTGTGTGGGTGCTTGGCCGCTTTGTCTTCGGGCTGGAAGGCCAGCATCTCCTGGCCAGCGTGATCATGGCGGCACTTCCCACCGCCCAGAACGTGTTCCTCTTTGCATCCCCCTACGGCCGCGGCATGACCGTGGCCCGCGACGTCATCCTGTGCACCACCGTACTGAGTGTGGGCGCACTCCTGGCCGTCGCCTGGCTGGTTGGGTAGACCCGGGGCGGATCTCCCGTCTGTCCCCCCGACGTCCAAAGGCAGGTCCGACGGGTTGTGGCTGCGAGCATGCCCCAACTCCTGCGGACTTCAGCCTGAGCTCTGGAAAGACTGAGTTCCATGGAACGGGAGTTCTCGCAGCTACTTCTACTCCCGTGCCTTGAAAACCGATAACGGACGTTACGTAAAGTAGAACAGTGATTATTGCATCCGATGCACGATCACACCTCCTCCGCCCATTGCCACCCGGTACCGCGTCACTTGAAGTAGAAATATGCCTGTGACCTGCGGAAACACCGCGCGAATGGTCGGCGGGGCTACTCGTAGGTCCACCAAGCAGCCCTCAAAAGCTGGAGTGCATCAAGCTGGAATGGGCCCTCTGATCCGCGGATTTGCGCGGATTCTGCATTAATTGCATGATTCTTGCATCCAATGCAATGTATCAGGAGGGTTCGTGGCGGTCGATTTAGCGGGGCGGGTGCTCGACTTCGGCGCTGTGCGTTTCCTTCACCCGGAGGACCACGTGTTCACACAGATGCTCACGGGCTGGCGCAACCAGCAGCTGAGTAGGAACCTGTCGTTTGGCACGATCGAGGGCCGGGAACGGCTGGTGACGCGGTTCCAGGAGTCCACGAACGAGTATCCGTGGCAGTGGACGCCGGCCCACGTGGACGAGTTCTTCGGGGATCTGCGCAGCGTGAAGCGTGCCGCCCAGTCCACAATCCGGAGCTACCAGGCAGCGCTGAGGGCGTTCTGCGCCTATGCGGCGTCGCCTGAGTATGGCTGGGACCGGGTCTGTGAACAGTACTTCGGAACGCACCCTGCACAGGTATGTTTTGACTGGAACACCGCGGTCCATGCGCAGGCGACAGAGTCAGCTCCTGTCCGGCGCCCGTTCACCAGGCAGGAGTTGCAGGCCTTCTTTGACCGAGCCGATGACGAGGTGGACCGGATCGCGACTCTGGGCCGCAAAGGCTGGCTGCCGGCCTACCGCGACGCTGTCCTGTTCAAGGTGGCCTACTGCTGGGGGCTGCGACGCAATGAGGTCAGACACCTGCAGACTGTGGATTTTTCCAGGAACCCCCACGCGCGGGAGTTTGGCAAGTACGGGGTGCTGCAGGTCCGCTATGGCAAGGCCATGCGGGGCTCTCCCCCGAAACGCCGCAGCGTCCTGACAGTGTTTGACTGGTCGGCGGAGATCATCGCCGACTGGCTGGAACGCGGCCACCCGCACATGACCGACGGGCTGGACCTGTTCCCCTCCGAACGCGGCACCCTGGTTTCCGAGACCGCGCTGAACCGCAGGTTCAACCGCTACTGCCAAGACCTGGGCCTCTCCCCCGGCCTGGACATCCACTCGCTGCGCCGCTCCTACGTCACCCACCTGATCGAAGCCGGCATGGACCCCCTGTTCGTCCAGCACCAGGCTGGACACGAACACGCCTCGACCACGGCCCTCTATACCTCCGTCTCCAGCGACTACCGGATCAAAACGCTGCGCCGGGCCCTGGACTCCACCGTCCGGGACGCCCTTGCCGGAATGGAAGACTGAACCTCATGAAACGAGAGATCGACTACCGGTGGCGGCTCGCCGAACTCATGGCAGCCCGCGGAATGCACAACAGCACCGACCTGGGCCCGTTGCTGAAGGAACGCGGCATCGAGCTCTCGGCCTCCCAGGTATATCGGCTGGTCACCCAGCGCCCGGAACGTGTCTCGCTGATGATGGTCGCTGCTCTCTGCGATATCTTCTCCTGCGGACCCGAGGACCTGGTCACCGTCATTGCAACAGACGCCAAGGTCCGCAAGGTCGCCTCCGACGCCAACGTCGTGGACCTGAACAAGACCATCCGGCCAAAACGTGCCCGCGTGATCCGCGATGACGGCTGAAATCACACCGCGGCTTGTCGTCCGCGGCCGGCCCCGCACGACAGGAGACTTCACCTGCGACAGATGCTCACGGACAGCCGGCAGGCACCGCGCCAGCTGGCCAGAAGGCAGGATCTGCGGGACCTGCTTCACCGTCGCCATGCGCACTCACGGGCCCTGCCCCGGCTGCCGAACGGAGCGCATGCTCCCGGGAAGGTCTGCTGCCCACAGCGACCAACCGGTCTGTGTCGATTGCGCAGGTATCACCCAGGACTACCACTGCTCCGGCTGCGGCACGGAAACCGAGCATTACCGCCAGAACATTTGCGCACGCTGCTCACTTCGGGACGACCTCACCGTCCTGTTGCGCGTCGACGAGGCCCGGGGATCGGAAACCACGGCGACGAAACTGCTTGGCGCGCTCTGCGGAGCCCAGCGCCCCGAAAGCATCCTCACGTGGCTGCGTAAAACCGGTGTCCGCGATTTGCTAGCCCGGCTTGCCACCGGCGAGATCGCCCTCAGCCATGAAGCTCTGGACAAGGAACCAAACAGCCTGCGGGTGGAACACATGCGCAGCCTGCTCACCCACCACAAGTTACTCCCGGAGAGGGACCACTACCTCGCGCTCTTTCAACGCTGGCTCACGAGCAAGCTCGCGAACGTTGACGACGTCGACATCAGACGACCCGTTGAATCCTTTGCCCGGTGGCACCACCTGCGACGCATCCGGAGCCTCTCCGCAGAGGGGAAGCCCACCCGCGGTCCCGTACACAGCGCGAAGCAGGAAATCAGCGAAACCATAAAATTCCTCAACTGGCTCAAGCTCACCCACGGACGGACCGTCGCCTCGTGCGTCCAGGCCGACGTCGACGCTTGGCTGGCCGACGGCCCGACCACAAGGCACGCCATCAGAACCTTCTTCGTCTGGGCGGTCACGAACCGGACCTGCACCAACATCACCATCGGATTCCGGCAGGCCAAGACCGTGCCACTGCTCACCCAGGGCCAGCGCCTCGGAATGCTCAAAGCCTGCCTGACCGACAACATAGACACCCTGCCTTACCGGGTCGCCGCCACTCTCCTGCTGCTCTACGCCCAGCCGGTCGTGAAGATCGCCGCGATGAGAAGCACCGACGTGATCCTCACGCCCGACGGCCTGCGCCTGTCCCTCGGCGAAGGCGACCCTGCACCAGTACCGGAGCCGTTCGCGTCACTGCTCACAGAACACCTGGCCGCACGCCCCAACTTGCGCACCGGCAGCAGTTCAGGCAGCGAATGGTTGTTCCCCGGCTACCGGCCCGGGCAACACATCCACCCAAACACGCTCATGGAGCGCCTCAGGGAAATCGGCATCAACCTCCTCGGTGCACGCAACGCATCCCTCCGCGCGCTCGTCACCGAAGTTCCGGCCCCGCTCGTCGCCGAAATGCTCGGCTACAGCTATCAAGTGACCCAGAAGCACGCAACCGCGGCCGCCGAGCCCTGGTCCCGCTATCCAAGAATCTAGGCGACGCGGATAATGACTGACACCATCGGAATCGATCGATAGCCACTCCCTAGAGATCTGGGACGGGCCTCACGGATGGCAGCCCGACTAACGGATGGCAGCCCGACTAATGGAGGCAATGGTGGCAACAAAGGAAGAACTGCAACGGAGGCTTCAACGCATCCTCCGCTGGTTCCTTCCAGTAATGGTCATCATGCTGATCTCCACCGTCCTAAGCCTCGTTGGTGTCGATTCGGAGCCATGGCTCTGGACTCGGACCATTCTCTTCGGCATCGCCGTCCTCGTAATGGGCGTCCAAATAACCAGATTCTCGCTATGGCAGAGGGACGAGTACTGGCGAGAACGAGGAAGAGATCCTAAGCATCCGGAGCGGTTTCCGTCGACCGACGCTGAATAGTTCCAAAGTGAATATGCACGGTTACCAGTAAGTATGCTAATAGTTGCACACGCCCTTCTATTTAATGGCCGGTCTCATTATGTGTTGATCTCCTGTCTCACTCACTCAACTGTCTCATCCAAGTCGACGCCCTCTCACTACAGTTGCCCATCCCACCGATCTGTCTCACTACAGTGAATATTCGCGCTTTTGGGGTCCATCTGTCGTGTGTTTGGGGGCCGGTGGGCAGAGCGCGCAGTAGCGGTCTTGGGTGCCGGCAGTGGCGTGCCTGGGGGCCACCCAGTTTAGGCTCCTTCCGTCGTGTGTATAGGGCGCACGGCGGAAGGAGTAATCATCAATGGTACGGAAGATCAGAGCGAAGCTCGTGTTGCAGTTGCGCGCCGAGGGCCTGTCCGGGCGGGCGATCGCGGCATCGCAGGGAATGTCGCGGAAGAGCATCACGGCGGTGCTGGAGGCCGCCGACGCGGCCGGTGTGGTTTGGGATGAGATCGCCGAAAGTACGGACCGCGAGGTGTATGCCCGGTTGTTCCCGGGCCGCGGTGAGCATCAAAGCGTGTTCGCGCAGCCGGACTGGGACCAGGTCCACCGGGAGATGGCCCGGGTCGGGGTGACGCTGAAGCTGCTGCATGGCGAGTACGCCGATTCATGCGCCGCTGCCGGTGAGCCGATGATGGGTTATGACCGGTTCTGCAGGACCTACCAGCGGCATGTGTTGGTAACGGGGGCGGCATCCCGGGTCGGGCACAAGGCCGGGCAGACGGTGGAGGTCGACTGGTCGGGGCCGACGATGCAGCTGGCCGATCCGGCCACGGGCAAGTCCAGGACCGTGTATCTGTTCGTGGCATGCCTGCCCTTCAGCCGGTATGCGTTCGTTGAACCTGCCCTGGACATGAAGCAGGACACCTGGTTGCGGGCCCACGTGGCGATGTTCGAGGCCTTCACCGGTTCGGTGCCGCGGATCGTGCCGGACAATCTGAAGACCGGTGTCATCAAGCATCCCCGCGAGGGCGAGGTCGTGCTCAATGACGCTTACCGCGAGATGGCGGCGCACTATTCAGCGGCGGTGCTGCCCGGACGTGTCAGGCACCGAAGGATAAGGCGAGCGTGGAAAACACGGTCGCCCACGTGGCTACCTGGATCATCGCAGGGCTGCGCCAGCGACAATTCACATCGTTGCCGGAGCTCAGGGCCGCCATCATCGAGCGGGTGGCGGCCTACAATGCGGAGCCGTTCCAGAAGCGGCCCGGGTCCAGAGCCAGCGTGTTCGCAACCGAGGAGCAGCCGCTGCTGACGGGATTGCCGGCGGCGGCCTACGAGATCAGCAGATGGGCATACGGGCGCCGGGTTAGCCGGAACGGGCACGTGGTCTGGGAGAGAAACTACTACTCGGTGCCCTTTGCCAATATCGGCACCACGGTGGACCTGCGGATCACCGATCGGGTGATTCAGGCCTATCAGGGCAGCGAACGGCTGACCAGCCACCTGCTGCTGCCCGAGGGCGCGGCCAACGAGTACCGCACCAACGACGCGGACCTGCCCGCCGGCGAGAAGTACCGGCAGTGGGACCCGGCCCGGGTGCGGGAGTGGGCCGGACGGATCGGCCCGGCAGCGGTGACCGTGGTCAACCGGATCTTCGAGTCCGTCCCGGTCGACGAGCAGGGCCTGGACGCAGCACTGGCCGTGTTGCGGCTCTCCCGGCGCTACTCGGCCGAACGGGTCGAGGCAGCCTGCCGGCTTGCGTTGGCAGGCCGCGTCCGGTCCCCGCGGTATGCCCATCTGCAGCCGATCCTGGCCACAGAGCAGGACAAAGCCGCCGGACTCAGGCCACCACGGGATGAACCGGTCGAACACGGCGGATACGTCCGCGGCGCCGAATACTACGCAGGTGGTGCCAAGTGAGCGGGATCGATATCGAAACCAAACGCAAGCTCCGTGAGATGGGTGCCGCCCCGATGCTGGAGGCACTCGAGGCCCAGGACGAGACGCTCGTGCTCGGCATGGCCTTCGAGGAACGGCTCCGGCTGGTCGTGGACGAGGCCCACTCCGGGTTCAACCACGCCAAGGTTGAGGGACTGATCCGGCGGGCCGGGCTACGCTACCCGGGCGCGGATCTGCGCCGGCTCGACCTCGTGGACGAGCGTGGTCTGGACCGGAACGTGATCGCCCAGCTCGGCACGTGTTCGTTCATCGAACGGCAGCAGAACGTCGTGTTTCAGGGATTCACCGGATCCGGGAAATCCTACCTGGGGTGCGCGCTGGCCAAGCAGGCCTGCCAGCACCGGATCCGGGCCCACTACGTCCGCATGCCCGACCTTGAGGAAGCCTGGGCACTGGCAAAGGACAAACCACAGGGACAAACCAAATTCCTGAACAAGTACGCGGCCTTCACCCTCCTCGTGATCGACGAATGGCTTCTCGACCACCCCGACGAGGGCATGCGCAGCATGCTCCTGGAACTGCTCGAGCGCCGGTACGACACAGCATCAACCGTGTTCTGCACCCAGTACGCCAAGAAAGACTGGCACCAACGGCTCGGCTCCGGCGTCCACGCCGATGCAATCATGGACCGCATCGTTCACAACACCATCTGGGTCGATACCGGCAACCACAACATGCGCCAACACGCCACCATGAAGCAGTAAGAAAACGTCGGTGGGAGCCGGCGGCCCCCACAACCACGGCCACTGGCCCCCACCGGCAATATCAATGGCCCCGAAAGGCAAGATCGGCTGGCTTCCAAACCTTCAAATACTCAACAGTTGACCCAACGGTCCAAGTTCCTTGTATTGCCGGCGGTTTTTGGTTCGACAGCTCACCCAGGGATTCTTCGCTTTGGTCCAACTGTAGTGAGACAAACCGGAAGAATCTTTCTCACAACCGTTGACCCAACCCCCGAGATTCCGTGGTTTTCGTGGGTCGACTTAAATGAGACGGGACACATGGGCACTCTTCTCTGCCGCGGACTTCCGCAGGCCGCGTGCAATTAGCTCTTCTGACGCGGTATTCCCCACGGGTACCGAAAAGCCCAGATCGCTATATTGCTCGAGTCGCGTTGATAAAAGACGCTTCTAAGTCATACAGACGATTCATGTTATCTCTAATTATCTTCGCTGATGGTTGCCATTTCTCCCATCCCCTGCGAACATACTCGTCGGCGCCCAGGTAGTTAGAATCCTGAATGAGACCGAAGGCGACGCTTGCTTCCTCTCGGAGCCAATTAGAGGTTGCTTGTATAGCGTCGACCATTATAGAGTCGATATCAGATAATTCTCGAAATAGTCTGGAGAGTTCATCAGCCTCCTCCGGATGCAGAACTCGACTAAACCAAGGCTGAAGATAGGCTGCGTAAATCGACCAGATCTTTGCACAGTCGCCTTTTGCCTTGCGCATCTCGGCCTCATGTCCACCGGACGCGAAGCTCCGAAGCTTAATTTCCTCTTCATGAAATTTGACATTCTTTTCGTCCGGTATTAGCCAAAGGGATAGATAATCGTTGACGGTCTGAAAGAGGATGGCATGAATCTTGCCGAGCTCAAAGAGGACAATTTGGAGTTTTTGCGCCGCCACATCCGGCTGTTTTATTAGTTTGCGCCTAATCCTTCTCCAGAAACCCGAGTTTTTCCGTAATTTCCAAAAGGCCTTTACCGGTCTGAAGACCTAGCCCCAAAGGATCTATTGTCATGATTCCTACCTCCCGCGTCGAGCATTGTTGACCGGTCGTCTAGATGATTGGAATAGCATTCCAGCATCTTTTCGTAGGCCGCCTTGCCGGGAACTGCACTCCGCAGATGGTGTCGCGATGTTCCTTAGCACTGTTCAACGTGCAGAGGATGTACACGATGCGGACCACCAGGTCGATCGGTGGGCAGCAGCTTGAGGATGCCTGCAGCCTGTACGAAACGCGATCCTCCACGAGGTCGGCGCCCTGGTGGGCCTAACAGTGCTCATCAGCCGCCGCCCCCGCCTGACCCATCGACTGTGCCGATGTGGAGGAAATCCATCAGGTCAGCCTTTGTAGACCAATGATTTGGCCCAATCGCGCTGTTTGCTGACGGGAGGTCTGGCAGCCGCACGTGTCGATGTAGAGCAAAAATTCGCGACGATATCTCCCGAATGTCGTCCGTAAGAAGCACTAAGTCGTTGGGACCCTCTAGTACATCGCGGACCCAACGCTGGATCAATGGCAGCGCACGAACGTATTCGTCCAGCGCTTCTCTGTCCCGACGGACCATTGCCGAAGTTGTGTAGTAATTTGCCAGGATCGCGCGTCCCGCTTGCGACTGCGGAAGGAACTCTGTGATGAATTTTCTTACCCTTAAAAAATCCACCTGGTCTGATGAGACCAGCCCTAGGCGAATGGCTTTAGTGAAAACTCCCACAAACGGGTCACCGCTTGAATCGGTCTTGCAGTAGTACCCCGCAGACATATTTGGGGGGACGGCCTCGCAGGAGCCGCTTCCGCCGCCGCAGGATGTGCTGTTTCCGCAGTTACCGCCTATTCCCCCCGGAGGTCGCCGCAGCAGCGCCGTGTAGATTTCATCACCATAGAGCCCAATTGCCGGGGCGCCGGCCAGCCTCTGCCCATCGACGAGGACCGCTTTACGTAGCCCTTGATCCGAAATCTTGAGTCGGTGCTCGATGCCCCAGAAACCTGCTTTGAACTCATAAATTACAGACTCGGCCGGGAGCTGGTTGAGCTTGAACGCGGCGAAGTGAAGTAGCCGGATGTCGTCAAGGTCCGGCATGGCCCTGACGGTGACCGCAAGTTCTTTGATTTCGCTGTAACTGTCGCCAGCGCGCTCGAAGTACCGGTGATCCATGCCATCGGCGGAGCGACAGAACACGCTAACTGCGTGGACGGATTCCTTCGTCACGATCTCGTCCGAGCATCCCGGACCGTTAGCGAACATGAAGACCCAGATAATGTCTCGAAGATCTCGGTGGGGAGCCACTTCTTCGTGGAGGATCTCTGCGAGCTCCTCCACCATTTCGGGGCGCACTTCGTTATAGAAGACGTGGCGCAACTCCTTTACGCCGATCACATCGAGGAAGCGTTTGTTGTGCTGGTAACTTCCACGGGGAATGCCGACATCTACTTCGCTAGAAAGTATCGCAACGGACATCTGTGGCTCCCACTGATAGAGAAATCCTTCACACAAATAGTCCTCGGCTAGCTCCGGGTTGTCTAGATGTGCTGATGCCCTCTTACGAGGAAAACGTTCCCGAGCTTCTCCTTCACTCCCATTCCGATCGGGTTTTGAGGGTAGCGATGACCTTCGTGACAGCCCTGTATTCACTCAGTCGAAGCGTCATGCTTCGCAGTGCGACGTGGCAGACACCGCCCGACGGACACGTGGCTAAGCGGGCTTCATTGATGAGTCAACGCGGCCCGCCCGTTGACATCGCTCAGATGCGGCGGGACACTGGACCGAAAATCCCCGGGGATACTTGGGGCTGGTCGCGAGACACTGCGGGGTGGGAATGGACACCAACGAGCCGCTCATAGCCGATCGTCGCCGCCCGAACATCGCCGGTCTCCGGACTGTGCGGCTCGAGCCGCCAGGACAGTCAGCGAGCGAAAGCGAGCCCACACGGTCGTCCAAGGTCGCCGCGGGCAACGGCAGGAAGAAGCCGCCGACCGCTCCTCCCCCGCGACACCGCGCACCCGAGCGTATTGCCCTCTTCCACGACGATACATTGCTGGCTGCGGCGTTCGGCGAGGTCGTCCGCATCTACAGCGTGGACGAGTTCGAAGCCGGTGATACGAAGCCGACGACGGAGGTCGTGCTGAAGAATCCGGTCGTCCGACTCGCAGGTCACAGCGACGCTGTCATCGCCGGGCTCGACGATGGCACGCTATGGCGAATCTCGCCGTCTCCTGGTGCGCGTCCGACAACCGACTTGCTCGCAGAGTTCGCAGGCACGGCACGCGCAATCTTCCCGGTCCGCGGAGCCGTTCTCGTGGTCACGGAATCCGCGAGTGAGACCAGGCTCATCGAAGTCATGCGCGGTGGCAGGCTCGGCAGGTCGGCAGTCTTGCCTTTTGCACGGATCTCCCATCTGTCCGCGCTCGACGACGAGGGCACGCTCATCGTGGTCGACGAGCGCCACGGCGCTCACCTCACGCGCTTCACGACGAGCAGCGACGCACCCACGCTCGAGGTGACGATGCTCGACGATGCAGACCGCGTCACCGCTGTCACCAAGGCTCCGGGCGGGTGGCGTATCATCGCGCGCAAGGGCGGCGAGATGCAGAAGGTTCGATTCGACACCTCATCCGCTGCGTCGCTCGACGAAGTCTGCGCGCGGCTGAGGGATGCCCTGCGAACCTGCGGGTGCGCGTGCAACACGCACCCGGGCGGCCACGAGCCCAATCGGCCGAAGCCGGAAGAACCCTGCGAGTGCAACGAACTGGGCCGACCCGGTCCCGGCAAGCCCGATCGACACGTCGGTGGGCCCAGCGACGACGAGCCCTGCGGGCGCAAGCACCGCGCCCGCCTTGCCTGGTCGGTGGCGACGCTGGCACGCACCGGTCCGTACATCACGGCGATCTCTGCGAAGGGAGATCGCGTCGCCGTCCTCGACGCCGATCTAAACGTGCTCGTAGAACGGTACGTGGGCTCTTCGGCCATCGATCTCGGCACACCGGCATCCGATCGCATCGCCGTTCTTGACCGACGGGGTGGCTTGCTCGAGACTTGGGACTTGCAGGATTACGTCGTCGCCGCGGGAATCCGGCCCGCCTTCACACCAAAGTTCACGGCGCCGCCGCTGACGACATCCGTCTTCTACGGCCAGCCGACCTCGCCCGCCTCACCCAACCCGCACCTGCGCATCGTGGTGTGCCCCGTCATCGAACCAGGACAGGTTTTCAGCGACGCCGACCAGTCCAAGTTGCACGCCCTCATGCAGCAGAACGCATATTCGATTGCGCAGGACTACTACCGCGAAAACAGCTTCGGGACGCTGACGACCGAATTTTCAGTTCTCGGCGTCGACATCGGCGGAACCGGCAAGCCGCTAACTCTCCCCGCCTCGTTCGCGAGTTACTTCTGGGATGATTACCGCGCCGGTGGCTTGCTTGCCGTGATGCCCGCCGTATGGCCCGCTCCTGTCGTCTTCGACGGCCGTGAGCAGCTGAGAGTACGAACCCATCCGTCGAAAGGTTCGTCCCGCGACTACAACGTGCGGTTCGCTGCGCTGTGGACGCGTCGGACACACAGCAGCTACCCCGTTACTGTGAACCTCACGGGCACCGAGACGCTGACTGTCGCCGTGACGGATGGAGGGGGCACAACCCGCACACTCATACTCAACTTTGGTGTGCTCAATGAGAGCCTCGCCCAAGGCGATGACGAGAACGCATTCCTCACGAGGATCGGCCAGCACTTGACTGCTGCGATCCGGGCGGCCGAAGCGACAGCAGGGTCTGGACAGGTCATTGAGGATGTAGTGTTCCGCCGTGTGCGCACGTCGTCGGACGACACCGAGTTCGGGCACCTGCTCGGTCAGTGGCGCATCGCCGGAGGCGGCGGCAGCAAGGGAAGCATCCAAACCGTCCCACCGGGCGGCACGATCCCTGCGGGATTCGTCGCCCTGGGCTTGGCAGGAACGGGCACTACTTCATCGTCCGGAACTGCCGACAGTCGAGCCCGGATCGCTTCCTACCTGTCGCACTGCCTCGACGCTACGATCCGCGACGCGGGCGAAGGACCAGGGCTCAACGACACACAGCTGTCCAACGAACCCGCCACCGAGGAAGACTCGGGAGCGCGGATCGTCAGGGCCGTTATACGGCTCAGTAACGAGTACGGGGGTAAGCTTGCGAACATCGAACGGGTGTCATCCTCGGGCCTCGTGTCAACGGGGTGGAGCACCTCGACTCCACAAGTCGGGAGTGAGACGAGCTTCAACGGCCGCAACACCGTGCGCGACAGCGAGAAGCTCGCCCACGACACCTTCACCGCCGCAATGAATCGCATCCGTTCGCAGGGAATATGGGATCGGGAGGCAATTCGCTCGCAGTTCGCCCTGTTCGACGGCCTGATGATTGCGTTCGTCGGCTCTTGCCCGTCGATTGTGCCCGCCGCCGACAGATGGCAGTGCACGAATGCCGTCGACCAGAACCGATTCCGGATGTTCGTGCGGTGGCACTCCGCAACCGACCAAAACGACCCTGATCCCAGCGCCACACCGGTGGCCATGCCGAGCAGCCCGGTCATCGGTCAGCGCTTCGACAGGTTTGACGCCGCTATGATGACCCATGAGATTGGGCACGGGCTCGGGCTTCCGGACCTCTATTACGCAACTGGCTTTCGGGATGACGTGCAGTATGTGGATGCATGGTGCAACATGGCCGGCAGCAACACCAACTTCAACCACTTCTGCGCATGGTCCAAGTGGGCCGTGGGGTGGATCCCCGATAGCATGGATCCGAACGTGAACCGGGTCATCGAGGTGCAGATGCCCGAGCCGACGGGGGTCAGCCGGACGGAGGCCTGGCTCGTGCCAGTGGAGTACTGGGACAATTCGATGCGCTCCGACGTCGTCGCCGCCGTCGGGTCGGGTCTGCCGATAGGCCAGATGATGAAGATCGACCTCGGCAGCGACGGCGGGGTGATCGACATCGCCGAGTTCCGGGCGCGGGGCGACGTGTACTCCCAGAACACCAACCCTGTGCCCACTGTAGTCGTGACCAACGTACTCGATCCCGCCACCGACCGCCGATGGGCGGTCAACGGCCTATACCGACGGAACGCGCACCTCCTCAATGACGGCACAGAACTGACCGCGCCCGGCGATCGCTGGGACTTCGCCGATGGAGCAGAGTTCCCTATCAAGGGATGCGTCGCAGAGATCGTCGACATCCAGACCATCCGCGGAGGTTCGATCCCCATCTGCCGCCTGCGGATCGAACGGGAAGCGGCCGAATTCATCGACCTGCACTTCCAAGACCCGATCCCATCGTGGCGCAGTCCCGACATCTGGGTGGATTGGCCCGAAGACAACCCAGACCCCGACGAACCTCGCATCTACCCCGAGGGCACCCCGACCGATCAAGGCGAGACGGTCCGGTACCCAAGCAGCGGCACCGAGCCCCACTTCCTAGTGGTCCGTCCTCACAACGCGGGCAACATCCACGCCGAGAACGTGCGCGTGAAGTGGTTCATCTGCGACCCGCCTGGCGCTGGCGACGAGGGCCGCTGGGTCGAGCGCGACACCGTGACACTCCCACAGTTGGACGGAGACAGCTGGGAGGCGATCCCGTTCTCGTGGACCGTGACCCCCGACACCAGCTCGCATCAGTGCCTGCGGGCCGAAATCATCGACTGGCGCATCCCTAACGGGGTAGACCCCGCGACGGGTGACACCGTCGCGCTTGCCGGTGACGACGTCAAGCTGCAGAACGGCAACGCCCAAAAAAATGTGTTCGATTTCGAGGCCGCGACATGACATACGACACGATCCACTTCCCTTTCCAGGTGCACAACGACGCCAGCGTTTCGGAGACTGCGTACCTGACCCCCGAGCATCTGCCGTTCGGCACTCGCCTGGAAGTAACCCCGAGCAGTGCCGCAGTTGAGCCCGGCACCGCGGTGGTGTTCCACTGCACGCTCACCGTCGACGACCAAATCATCCGGCCGGGCTGCGACAACGACCAAGGATTTCTGCTCACCGCATGGCGCGTCGCCAACGACGCGGACGAGCGGTGGGGAAGTTGCTTCTATTGGCTCCGGCCCCGCGTTCGCACACGCCTGGACTGGTCTCGAGGTTCTTGGTACGAGGATCACTTCGTTCTGCACGGCGTGCTCTCCCTCGACACTGACACCAGCGTCCAGCTGGCGAGCCAGCTCCCGCTCTCGGTGCGCATCCGCGTCGATGTCGAGAACGACGGCGACTCCGAGGGCCAGTGGCACACCGTACCGGTGCAACCAGGCGGCGGCTTCTTCCTCGTGCTCTCCCTCGACGCTCCGGGCGGCGCGATCGCGCGGTCGCAGGCCTGGTTCGATCGCACCGATCTTCTTGCATCTTCGAGATCCGGCGTATGGGAGTCCAAGCACGCCCTTACCCCGGTTATCCAATGATCCGCCACTCCAGCTGCATGTCCGGTGGACGGAATATCTGGAGAGTGCGGGAGGTTCACCTCAGTCGGACGTCGACCCTTTTCTCCACGAAGACCGCCCAGCGGATTGCGGTGCGGACAGATCCCGTAAGGTGACCCGCCGCCGAAGTCCGAGCACTTCTGCAGAAAGGCGAAGGTCGGCAAACTGCTGGTTGGTGGCGTTCAGCGCCCCTGAGGCCCCGTCTGCAAACTGATCGCAGCTGGTTGACCTGTGTGAGCTGCCGTCCAGGCCGGGAGTTGCGTCTACCGTAGCGAAACCGGGGCAGCAAGATGCGTCAAGTAGTGTGAATTCGTCGAGCTCAGTCCGCGGGTCCTCTTCCAGAAGCAGCGTGACCTGGCCCCTAGGGCCATTAACTCGGGGCTGACAGCTCGCCCGATCCTCGCCACGATGCGGCTACTCACGGATAGGTCCACCTGCCCTTACAAGCAGTCGACCTCCCAATTCTGAGTCCCTTCACCGCCTGCCTTCTTGATACAAGCTGTCAGTTTGACGCACACCCCAACCTGACGTCAGGCATTGCCAAAGTAGTTGTCAGAATAGGATCGATTCGCCGTTTTCTAGACAGCCCTCGGAGGCAGTCATAGATTTCATCCTGACGCCCTTGGCGCAGAAGAATTCTATGGCAAATCAGAGGATCGGCTGTGCAAGGTCAGCACCGTGGACCAGAACGACAAGCGCCAGCTCGACGGTCAGGCCCTGGATAGGACTTTCAGCGACACGACGTCCGGCAGGGAGATTGCCAGGCCACAGTTGCCGAGCTGATGCGGTTTACCCGGGACGGAAACGCTGTGGTGGTCCACAGCATGGACCGGCTCGATCGAAATATGGACGGCCTGCGCTCACTAGCCCAGGCTCCTACCAACAAGGGTGCGCGTGTGGCGTTCGTCAAGTACGCCTGGTCCTCACCGGCGAGGTCTCCGAAATCCGATCTCATACTCTCGGTGAACGGGCGCCTTCGCCGAATTCGAACGGGCCTTTATCAAGGAGCGGGAGCAGGATCATGGAACGGCAACGGGAGTGTATCGCCCTGGCCTGACAGCGGGACGTCCCAGAAAGACCGGCACCCCCGGCATTACTTGTAATACAAGTTTGATACTTGTAATCTAAGTAGCAGGGCAACGCAGCCCGCCCAGCCTGCTTTTTGAGGAGCAACCATGAGTACCGTCGATGTCATCCGGCACGTCAAGCTTTCCACCGCGCGGCTGCCGCTGGCCGTCCCCATCAGTGACGCCAAGGTTTTCACCGGCCGCCAGAAGCCCATGACCGAAGTGGTCTTCCTGTTCGCGGAGATCACCACGGAACTGGGCTACAGCGGTATCGGCTTCAGCTACTCCAAGCGCGCCGGCGGCCCCGCCCAGTATGCCCACGCCAAGGAGGTCGCACAGGGACTTATCGGCGAGGACCCCAACGACATCGGCAAGATCTACACCAAGCTCCTCTGGGCCGGCGCCTCCGTGGGCCGCTCGGGGGTGGCCACGCAGGCCCTGGCCGCGATCGACATCGCGCTGTACGACCTCAAGGCCAAGCGCGCCGGCCTCTCCCTGGCCAAGTTCCTAGGCGCTTACCGGGACTCCGTTCAGACCTACAACACGTCCGGCGGCTTCCTCAACGCCTCCCTGGAAGAGGTCAAGGACCGCGCCACAATCCTCCTGGAGGAAGGCATCGGCGGCATCAAGATCAAGGTGGGCCTGCCCGACAGCAAGGAAGACCTGCGCCGCGTGGCCGGAATCCGCGAACACATCGGCTGGGATGTTCCCCTAATGGTGGACGCCAACCAGCAGTGGGACCGGGCCACCGCCCTGCGCATGGGCCGCCAGCTGGAGCAGTACAACCTCATCTGGATCGAAGAGCCGCTGGATGCCTACGACTTTGAGGGCCACGCGCACCTCGCCAACGTCCTGGACACCCCCATCGCCACGGGCGAGATGCTGGCGTCCGTGGCCGAGCACAAGGGCCTCATCACCGCCAACGGCTGCGACATCATCCAGCCGGACGCACCGCGCGTCGGCGGCATCACCCAGTTCCTGCGCCTTGCCGCCCTCGCGGACGAGCGCGGCCTTGGCCTGGCGCCGCACTTCGCCATGGAGATCCACCTGCACCTCGCCGCGGCGTACCCGCGGGAACCGTGGGTGGAGCACTTCGACTGGCTGGATCCGCTGTTCAACGAGCGCCTCGAAACCAAGAACGGCCGCATGCTGGTCCCGGACCGTCCCGGCCTGGGCGTGACCCTCAGTGACCAGGCCCGCGCCTGGACCACCGAGTCCGTGGAGTTCGGCGCGTAACCTTGAAGGCATGAGCCGGAACCTGACCGCGGACCTCGCCGCCGACCTTCGCACCCGCATCGTGGACGGCGTCATCCAGCCCGGCGACAAGCTTCCCAGCGAAAACACGCTGATGGGCGACTTCGGCGTCAGCCGCACAGTAGTGCGCTCGGCACTGACGCGGCTCCAGGCCGAAGGGCTGGTGGAAACCGAACGCGGGCGGGGCAGCTTCGCACTGACCCCGCCCGACGACGGCCCCCAGCCAGTCCCGGGCAGCCGCCCGGTCGCCAGCGTCGAAGACCGCCTTCACCTGCTGGAATTCCGGATGGGTGTGGAGTCCGAGGCTGCGGCCCTGGCCGCCCGCAACCACTCCGACCGCCAGCTCAGGGCCATCAATGCTGCCCTGGAACAGTTCGCTGCCAGCGCCGACCACCCCGGCCACGCCATGAAGGCCGACTTCGAGTTCCACCGGGCCATCGCGGCCGCCTCCGGCAACCCTTTCTACTCAGATTGCCTCGCCGCACTGGGCCAGACGATGATCGCGATGCCGCGCACCCGGCTGCTCACCGGCGTCGAACATTACGCCCGGGACCACTTTGACCAGGTGGTCCACGAGCACCGCTCCATCGCCGCCGCCATCGCCGACGGTGATGAGACCGCCGCCTCGGCCGCCATGCGCAGCCACCTCGCAAATTCCCGACGGCGGTTCAAGGCTTCGGTACGCCCACCCGCTTAGGCACCGCCCGCACTCAGCCCTCCTCGCGACCTCGGGCCAGCACCTGGCCCCTGAAGAACTCGGGCCGCAGCCGGGACATCACCAGCATGATCACCACGCCCAGCAGGATCACGCCCATGCCCAGGATGAACACCATCCCGAGCCCGCCCACCGATGATCCGGAGCCGTACTCGGGGTCCATGGAATCGACGGCGGTCTTGAAGAACATCACCAGCAGGATGACTCCGCCCAGCAGCGGCGCCAGGAACTTGAAGAAAAAGGCGCGGCCATTGCTGAACGCCTGGGCCCGGAAGAACCAGACGCATGCCAGGGCTGTGATGCCGTAGTAGAAGCAGATCATCATGCCCAGCGCCGTGATGGTGTCCCAGAGCGCGTTTTCGGAGGTGGTCCGGGTGATGACGTAGAAGGCTGCGGCGGCGACGCCCGCGGCGATCGTGGCGTAGCTCGGGGACTTGAAGCGTGGGCTGACCTTGCCGAAGCGGCCCGGGAGTGCCTTGTAGTGACCCATCGACAGCATGGTCCGCGCCGGCGACACAAACGTGGACTGCAGCGAGGCGGCCGAACTGCTCAGGATGGCGAGGGACATCAGGATGGCGAACGGCCCCATCACCGGCCCGGAGAGGACGGCAAAGATGCTCGACTGGTTGTCCGGATTCCCGGCACCGAGGCCGGTTTCGCCCACCCCTGCAAAGGACAGGGTGGCCAGCGCGACGGTCATGTAGATCGCCACAATCACGACGACGGTGACGGTTGCCGCCCGTCCCGGAGTCTTCTCAGGATTCCTGGTTTCCTCGTTCATGGTCAGCGTGACGTCCCAGCCCCAGTAAATGAAGATGGAGAGGGAAACCCCGGCCGCAAAGGCTGAGAAGGATCCAACAGCGAACGGGTTAAACCAGTCAGGCGAAATGGCGGTCGCATCAAACGCGGTGCCGTTGGCCACATGGGTGAGGGCAGCAACGGCAAACCAGCCCAGCACCAGCAGCTGGAACGCCACCAGTACATACTGCACGCCCTTGGTGGCTTCCATGCCCCGGTAGGAAATCCAGCAAGCCAGGGCGATGAACACCAGGGTGGTGGCGATGTTCAGCGGCAGGTTCTTGCTCAGTTCGCCCAGTTCCGGGTTCCCGAACAGCTGGGCCAGCATGAGGTAGAAGAAGTCGACGGCGACGGCCGCCAGGTTGGACAACACAATAATGGTGGCCGCAATCAGCCCCCAGCCACCCATCCAGCCGATCCACGGACCAAAGGCGCGCGATGCCCACGTAAACGAGGTGCCGGCGTCGGGCATGGCATTGTTCAGTTCGCGGTAGCCGAACGCCACCAGGATCATGGGGATAAATCCCACCAGGAAGATCGCCGGCAGCTGGACCCCCACTTCCGAAACCGTTGGCCCCAGCGCCGCGGTCAGCGTGTACGCAGGCGCGATGCAGGAGACACCGATCACGACGGCGCCCAGCAATCCCACCGCGCCCGCCTTCAGGCCCTTCCCGCTCAGGCCCTTTTCAGCCAGGCCATTGCCCGGGGCGCTTGGTGGCTGTGCTGTCACTTCTTTGGGACTCATGGCCTTGCCTCTCTTTCATTCGACGCTGAATGGGTTGGACCTGGTGCGCTCAGCCGACGGCGGCCACGGCCTCGTTTGCCGCACGGGAAGCGTCCGCCGCGTCCACGATGCGCGCCGCTGTACGTTGGCCCATGCGGACGGCTCCGTCAACATGCTGGTAGCCCTCGGCGGCGAGGTCCGAGGAGCACCAGTAGATCGGGCCCACAGGAGTGTGCTGGTCCTTGCCGTAGCGGTGCAGCCCGCCCAGATCGTAGCTAGCCGCGTACGCGCCCCGGGTCCATTCCTCGGAACCCCAGTCGGATTCGTAGTAGACCTCGGGTGCCAGGGCCTTGTCCCCGAGGAACCCGGCGATCGATTCCAGGATGGCGCGGCGGCGGTCCTCGGCACTCAGCTCGAAGACGGCGTCGGCCTTTTCATCCGAGACGAAGCCCACCAGGGTTCCACGTGAATCACCATGGTTGGTATTGTCGTAGACCTCCTGGACCAGCGAACCGGCACCGAAACCCGTGCCGGACAGTCCGTCTTCACGCCAGAACGGCGTGCTGTAGACGGCGTGGACCTTGATCACCAGGCCCAGCGACTGGTGCTGGTGCATCTGGTGCTGCCGCCGCGGAAGCGGCGGGTCAAAAGTGACACGTGAGTAAAGGTTCGGTGGCACGGCCATGATCACAAAACGCGCGTTCACGGTGGCACGCTCCGAGACAACGCTGACGCGGTGTCCGCCTTCGCCGGCATCCTCCCAGTGGATGGTGCGCACCGGGCTGTTAAGTACGACGTCGGCACCCAGTTCCGCTGCCTGCAGCAGGGACACCTGCTGCATCCCGCCGATGACCCGCTTGTCCAGGATGAAGTCCTCGTCGGTGAGGTGGCTGAAGGACCCGGCGGAGGCTGCCATGAGGACCGCCTGCAGTGCCGAAAACGCGTGCGCGGGCTTGGTGAGCATGCCGCCGGCGATGAACAGGCCAATGTTGTTGCAGGCCTCCTCGTCGTTCGAGTTCCGGCGCAGCCAGTGGTGGAAGGAGATGGTGTCCAGTTCACGGGCCTTGGGATGGGCCCACGGCTCGGTGGCCCCGATTTCCGCGGCGAGGCCGTCCAGAATGCCGATCAGCTTGTCCATTTCCGCCCCGGTGGCTGCGCTCACCGGGAAGGAATCACCGGTGTAGCGGGTTTTCTTGCCGTCGGCGCCGACGTAGACGGACTCGCCCTCCCGGTAGCGGGAGTATGTCTTCAGGCCGAGCTCGTCCAGGAGCTCCAGCAGTACGGTCTGGTCCGGGGAGACCCACTGGCCGCCGATTTCCAGCATGGCCCCGTCAATGGTGTCGGTCCAGGTCCGTCCCCCCACGCGGTCGCGTGCTTCCAGCACTGCCACGCTGAGGCCGGCCTTCCTCAGCTCGCGGGCAGCGGTGAGCCCGGAGGGTCCGGCGCCAACGATCACAACGTCACGGTCAAGATTCAGCATGATGTCCTCTCTATGGCCGGTCGAGTGACACGAACCACTAAATGAATGTCATTCATTTATTAGAACTATAGCTGTTTTGCGGTCCGCAAGGAAGAGCCGGGTGGAATAATGCTGGAGACATCTGCCCGCAGAAAGGCCAGCAATGCCGGCATCACCAGCCGCTTCACGAACTGCCACGGAACGCGATCCCGTGCCGCAAACCGGTGCGGCACGGCGCCGCGCGGGGCGGCCCGCCGCGGCTGTCCTGGACCAGGCGGGCATCACGGCAGCAGCCCTGCGGCTCATCGGCAAGCACGGCTACGACGGTCTCACCATGGCCGCGCTGGCCCGCTCACTGCACGTGGCGCCGTCGGCCCTTTATAACCATGTGGAATCCAAGCGGGACGTGCTCCTCCTCGTGGAAGACCATTTGACTGCCCTGGTGGACGTGACAGCATTCGCGGCGGAACCTTGGGAGTCCGCCGTGCGGAAGTGGGCCTGGAGTTACCGGGACGTCTTCGCGGAGCACACGCCCCTGATTCCCGTCATCGCAGTACTTCCCGTCACTGACGCACCGCAGACCCTCGCCATGTATGAGACCGTCAGTGCCGGATTCCGGGCGGCCGGTTTCCCGGAGGAGCGGATCGTGTCCGCCATCGTAGCCCTGGAATCCTTCATCTTCGGATCCGCCTACGATGTCACGGCCCCAGCCGACATTTTCGATTCCGGCAGCATGGCGGAATCGACGCCGAGCTTCACGGGTGCCGTCCGGAGCCTGGCCGCGTTGGGGCACGAGAAACCTGCAGACGTGGCGTTCAGCCTGGGGCTTGAGGCCCTTATTGCTGGCTTCGGGGCGTTACGCGAGTAGGCGCAGGGCGTTTTCAGCCTCATCCTGTTCCACTAAACCAGATGCCGCCAACCACTCTATGGCGCGCCGCCGCATGGCTCGGTGATGGAAAGAGAACCATCGGGTCTCAAGCTCGGGGAACTCGGCGAGCGTGTTCCTGAAACGCCGGAACGCTCCCTTGCCGTCTATTGCGCGCCACAGCAGGTCCCTGGCGCGTTCATCCTGCACATCCGCGATGAACGATTCCATGTCGCGGTATGCCTCATGCGGTCTTGTCGGTTCCACCAGGATGGCACCGCCTGCTTCGAGGTCTTCCTCGGACTCTTCGGCTTCGTCAAGCGAGTCCCTCAGCCAGAGGTTGGTCTTTCCCGTGCGGGGGTCGAACCAGTACCTGGAATCCCAGTCGGATTGGGATTCGAGGGCTTCTTGGAGCATTTCCAGATCAATTGAGCTCAATGACAGCATGAGCACTCCTCCGGGAGCATGAACAGATGGTGTCGTTCGCATGCTATACCCACGGTTACGCCCGCGGCATGCCGGATTCAGGGCCCAGCGTTTTCGGGGCCCAGCGTTAGGGACCGACCCAGCGTTAAAGAAAGGAACCCCGGTCCGAAGACCGGGGTTCCTTTGATTGCGTGCGCGAGGGGGGATTTGAACCCCCACGCCCTTTCGGACACTGGCACCTGAAGCCAGCGCGTCTGCCGTTCCGCCACTCGCGCGCAACTTCTTTTCCATGAATTACGGCCGGTTTCCCGGATCCGCAACCTTGTAAAAGCAGCGAGATCAAGCATAACGGACATCGACGGCAAAACACCAATTGAGCCCCGGGAGTGGTCAAATTCAACGCCGGGAGGGGGCCGGCAGGGAACCCCTAGCGAACTTTTCCGGGGGCCCGGCCGTTGTGGATTAAGGTCATTCACAGGCCTGCCCAGTAGTATCTGATGTAGTAGTGCCTGCCACTGCCAGGCAGGCCGCTGGGTTCTGAACTGCATTGTTGGCTGAGTTCTGGAACGAAAACTGCCCCGCAGTCGGGGGGAAAGGAGAAGGACCATGGGATTGCTGGACAAGGTCGAGCGCGGCATCGAAAAAGCCGTCCGCGGTGTCTTCTCCACCGGTTCGCGCGCCCAGGTTGAACCTGTGGAAATCGCCAGCCGGCTCCGCCGCGAGGTGGACAACAAAGCCCTCACCATCGCCGCCGGCCGCACACTGGCCCCCAATGTCTTCGACGTCCAACTCAGTGACGACGACTTCAGGAGGGCACAGGACTGGGGCACGCCGCTGGCGGAAGAACTCTGCGACGTCGTCATCAACCACGTCCGCAGCCAGGGCTACACCCTGCAGGGCTCGGTGCGGATCTCTTTCCGCCGTTCCGAGGAGCTGCGCGCTGGGGACTTCGAAATCGTCTCCTCCACTGAGAAGTCCAAAGCCGGACCCGGAGTCTCCTCGGCCAGGCCCAACATGCCGGCAGCCCCGAGCCGCCCGCCCGTACGGCTGCAGCCCGTCCTGGACATCGACGGCCAGCGCTACTCCCTCAATGCCCCCTCCATCGTCCTGGGCCGGTCCTCCGAGGCCGACATCCTGATTGACGACACCGGCGTCTCGCGCCGCCACCTCGAGATCCGCACCGCCAGCGGCGTCACCAGCGCTGTGGACCTCGGCTCCACTAACGGCAGCTACGTCAACGGCCATAAACTGGCAGGCAGCACCGAACTGACCGACGGCTCCACCATCACAATGGGACGGACAAAGATCATCTTCCGCCTGCTTCCCGCCAACCCTGGGGGCCGCCCATGAGCGACCTGACCATCACTGCCCTGCGGTTTGGGTTCCTAATCCTGCTCTGGGTCCTCATCTTCAGCATCGTTTCGGCCATGCGCCGGGACCTGATGGTGGGCCGCAAAGCCGCCGCCGGAACCCCCACCGCCCGTCAGGTCCGCAAAAACCCGGAACTGGCCGAGGCTCCGCCGCAGCCGCTCAAGCAGCAGGCCCACCAACTGGTGGTCACCGAAGGCCCGCTCAAGGGAACCACCATCCCCCTGGCCGCCAGCCCCATCCTGTTGGGCCGCGCTCAGGAAGCCACACTGGTACTTGAGGACGACTACGCCTCCGGCCGCCACGCGCGGTTGTTCCCGCAAGGCAGTCGATGGTTCATCGAGGATCTTGGCTCCACTAACGGCACCTACCTGGCCGACCAGCAACTTACCCGGGCTCTGCCCGTTGAGCTTGGTGTACCCGTGAGGATCGGCAAGACGGTCATCGAATTGAGGCCGTAGCCATGGCCGCTGACATTCCCGCCGGCGGGGCCGCACCCGTCCAGCGGCCCCTCATCATGCGCTATGCCGCACGCTCGGATGTGGGACGCATCCGGGCCAAGAATGATGACTCGGCGTACGTCGGCCGCCATTTGGCAGTGGTCGCGGACGGCATGGGTGGCCACGCGGGCGGCGATGTTGCCTCCGCCGCCACCGTGCTGGACATGCTGCACCTGGACCACGGCGACTACGACGGCGACGCCGGCACGGTCCTCGCCGACGAGATCCAGACGGCCAACTCCCTGCTATCGGAGCTGGTGCACATCAACCCCAAGCTCGCCGGCATGGGCACCACCGTCACATCCCTGCTGCTCGCCGAGGGCAAGCTGCACTTCGCGCATATCGGCGACTCCCGGGCGTACCGCCTGCGTGATGGCGAGTTTGAACAGGTCAGCGTGGACCACACGTTCGTCCAGCGGCTGATCGATGAGGGCCGGCTCCGGCCCGAAGAGGCCGAAACCCACCCGCACAAAAACGTCCTCATGCGTGTTCTAGGTGACGTCGACGCCAGCCCCGAGCTGGATCTGGACACTCTGGACGTCAAACCCGGGGAGCGCTGGTTGTTGTGCTCGGACGGGCTCAACTATGTGGCCGGACATGTGGTGGAGCGGACCGTCCGCGAGACAAAAGATCTGCGTGAGTGCGTCGAAACCCTGGTTAACCTGACTCTGGAAGCCGGCTCACCGGACAACGTCACCGTGGTCATGGTGGAAATCACCGAGGAAACGTCCGACGACGTCAGTACCGCCGCCGTCGACATCATCCCTTTGCAGCTGCTCACCGAAGCCCCCGCCGCGGCCAGCGACGCCGCCAGCGCTTCACCGGACCCCGAGGCGGCCGACGACGAAAAGCCCGCCGCCGACAAAGCCCCCGAAAAGCCAGCTGCCGCAGAACCGCCGCACTCCACCGACCCCCGTCTCGGCGAGCACCTTTCGGCCGAAGTGCTGCGGCAGGAACTCGCATCGCGCCCGCACGAACTGGTCGGTGCTGCGGCCACCGCGGCCGAGTCGGGCTCGATTCCCACCATCGCCGGCCGTACCGTGGCCCGGCGGGCCGCCACCGTCCTGACACACAAGGCCGACGCGCCCGTTGCGGAGGTAGATGACGTCCTGGGGCGGCCCAAACCCCGCCGCTGGGTCACCATGTCCATCGCCGCGTCAGTGCTGCTGGTGCTGACAGTGGGCCTCTGGCTCGGCTATGCCTGGACCCAGACCCGCTACTACATCGGAGAATTCGATTCCCGTGTGGCCATCTACAACGGTGTGTCCCAGCGGCTCGGCCCACTCCAGCTTTCAACCCTCGAAGCCGTAACAGAGATCCGGATGGATTCCTTGCCCCAGTTCTCCCAGCAGCGCGTCCGGCAGACAGTTCCCGCGCGTGACCTCTACGACGCCCAGCGGATCGTGAAGAACCTCGAAGGCACCGGCACCATTGCTCCGCCGGATGAGTGTTTGACCCCCTCGCCCACTCCGGCGCCAACAACTGCGCCCGCTGCAACACCCACCGCGCCTGCCCCATCGCCGGACCCAGCCGCTCCGGCGGCGGCACCTGCCCCGGCCGCCTCACCCACCCCCACTGCGGTCTGTGAGGGGGGCCAGTGAGCCAGCTCAGCACCATCCCCAAGCCCCGGCGCAACGTGGAACTGTTGCTGCTGGTCCTTGCCCTGTCTGTGGGCATCGGCGCCAACATGCTGGTGGGCGTTGACCAGGCGAAGGCGTTCGACTCCGATTTCTGGTTCCAGTCCAGCCTCCTCGCGGTGGCCGCACTGGTCTTCCACGTGGTCCTGCGGATCCGGGCAAAATATGCCGATCCGGTAATGCTTCCTTTGGTGGTGGCACTCAACGGCTTGGGTCTCGCGATGATCCACCGCCTTGACGCCCCAGGTGAGGACACCGGCAACAACCAGCTGCGCTGGACCCTGATCGCCATGGCCGTGGCCATTGGCGTGATCTGGTTCCTCAAGGACCACCGGGTGCTGCGCCGCTTCACCTACATCTCGCTGGCTGTGAGCGCGCTTCTGCTGATTCTTCCGCTGGTGCCCGGCATCTCGGCCGGCGAAATCCTGGGGGCCCGGGTCTGGATCCGGGTGGGTCCCATGACGTTCCAGCCGGGTGAGATCGCCAAGATCACCCTCGCTATATTCTTCGCCGGTTATCTTTCCTCCAACCGCGACCTCATTCTGCTGGCCGGCCGCAAGATCGGCCCGCTGCAGTTCCCCCGGTTCAAGGACATGGGGCCCATGATCACCGCCTGGCTGGTGAGCATCGGCGTGTTGATCTTTCAGCGCGACCTCGGGTCTTCCGTGCTGTTCTTTGGCCTGTTCATCGTGATGATCTACGTGGCCACCAGCCGTATCAGCTGGGTCGTCATTGGCTTGGGCCTCATCCTGGGTGGCGGCTTCGTGGCAGCCCAGGTGTTTTCCCATGTCGAAGTCCGCATCTACGGCTGGCTGAACGCCTTCAGCCCAGACGTGTACGAGACCGGCAGCCGGCAAGTCATCGAGGGACTCTTCGGCATGGCCAACGGCGGCCTGGTGGGTACCGGCCTGGGCCAGGGCCGGCCGGACCTCGTCCCCTTCGCCAACAGCGACATGATCATCGCGTCCATCGGCGAGGAGCTGGGCCTGATCGGACTGTTCGCCGTCGTTATGTTGTACCTGCTGCTGTTCACCCGCGGTTTCCGGGCGGCCCTCGGCACCCGGGATGCCTTTGGGAAACTGCTTGCCTGCGGACTTTCCTTTGCCATCGCCCTTCAGTGCTTCGTGGTGATCGGTGGAGTCACACGACTGATCCCGCTGACCGGTTTGACCACACCGTTCCTCGCCGCCGGCGGTTCGTCGCTGCTGGCCAACTGGATAATCGTGGGCCTGCTCCTGCTGATCTCCCATACGGCGCGGGGACCAGTGGACACCACACCACTTCCTCCCGGCGGCGCTGCGGAACCTGCAGGAATTGATACTCCCACCGAGGCGGTGAAACAAGCGTGAACCAAGCAATCCGTAATTCCTGGGTGGCAGCCATCGCCATGTTCGCCCTGATCTTCGGCGCCATCAGCTTCGTCCAGGTGGTGGGTGCAGATGACCTCAAGGACAACCCCCTGAACCAGCGCGCCATTCTGCAGACTTACTGCAACGACCGCGGCTCCATCATCGTGGGCGGGGACACTGTGGCCGAATCGGTGGAAGGCACCTCGGAGGTCTGCCAGTTCCAGCGGACCTACGCGCAGCCGGCACTGTACGCAGGCCTCACCGGGTACTTCTCGCAGAGCTACGGTGCCACCGGCCTGGAAGTGGCCATGAACGGCCAGCTGACCGGCAGCTCAGACCAGCAGTTCTTTGACCGGATCGGCCAGCTGTTCCTGGGTAACCAGCCGAAGGGCGCCTCTGTGGAACTCACCATCGATCCCGCCATCCAGAGGCTCGCGTACGACCTCATCCCGGATGGCCAGCGTGGGTCCATCGTGGTCACCAACCCCAAGACCGGTGCCATCCTGGCCATGGTGTCCAAGCCGTCCTATGACCCCAACCTGATCGCCACCCAGGACCGCGCCGCCGAGGAAGCCAACATCAATGAGCTGGTCAAGGTCCCCGGGATCAACCTGAACCAGAATGTGAGCGGCCCCACGGGAGAACTGCTCGCGCCGGGATCGGTGTTCAAGCTCGTGGATACGGCAGCGGCCCTCGCATCCGGGAAGTACAACAAGGACAGCGTGCTCCCCAACCCGGCCGAGATGCCGTTCCCGGGGATCCAGTACAAACTCCCGAACTACGCCGGAGGCAACTGCTACACCCAGGACAAGGCCAGCTTTGCCTTCGCCCTGCAGCAATCCTGCAACACGCCGTTCGCCAGCATTGCCCTCGACCTAGGCCGCGACGCCATCGCCGAGCAGGCGGCGAAATTCGGCTTCGGCGAGGATCAGGGCGACCAGCTCAAGCTCGCCTACGCCAGGGGCAGCGGATTCCCCGATGACCTGGACGGGCCAGGCCTGGCCCAGTCCGCCATCGGCCAGAAGGACGTGCGCGCCACTCCGCTGCAAATCGCCTTGATGACCTCGGCCATCGCCAACAACGGCGTCCAGATGAGCCCCAGCCTGGTCAAGACCGTGCGGTCCCCGGACCTCAGGGTCATTGACGAGCCCCAGCCTGAAGCGCTCCGGACGTCCACCACCCCGGAAATTGCCCGGCAGATCACCGAGTGGATGACCAGTGCGGTGAGCCAGGGCATAGCCCGCGGGGCGGCCGTCCCCGGTGTCCAAGTGGCCGGCAAGACCGGAACCGCTGAACTGGGCAACGGCCTGAACAACTCATGGTTCACCGGGTTTGCCCCGGCGAACAACCCGGAGGTGAGTGTCACCATCGTCATGGAAGGCGTAGACATCACCACCGGCGCACAGCTAACCAGTCCGAACGCGAAGAAGATTTTTGAGGCGGTGTTGAATAAGTGAGGCCTACAACAGGAATCACCCTCGGCGGCAGATTCCAGCTGACCACGCGGATTGCGATCGGCGGGATGGGAGAGGTCTGGAAGGCCAAGGACCAGGTCCTGGGCCGCGTTGTCGCCATCAAGGTGCTCAAGGAGGAATACACCGGGGACCCCGGTTTCCTCCAGCGGTTCCGCGCCGAGGCACGCCACACCGCACTGCTGAACCACGTGGGCATCGCCAACGTCTTTGACTACGGCGAGGAGGATGGCTCCGCCTACCTGGTCATGGAGCTCGTTCCGGGCCAGCCGCTGAGCAGCATCATCGAGCACGAGCAGGTGCTGTCCCCGGACCGGACGCTGTCCATGATGGCGCAGACCGCGCGCGCGCTTTCCGTCGCCCACGCCCAGGGGCTGGTCCACCGCGACATCAAGCCGGGCAACCTGCTGATCACCCCCGACGGCCGGGTCAAGGTCACCGACTTCGGCATCGCCCGCCTGGCCGACCAGGTCCCGTTGACGCAGACGGGCCAGGTGATGGGCACAGCCCAATACCTCGCCCCCGAGCAGGCCACCGGCCAGACCGCTACCGGCGCCTCGGACATCTACTCACTCGGCGTGATCGGCTACGAGTGCCTCACCGGGCACCGGCCCTTCTCCGGCGAATCCCAGATCGCCATTGCCCTGGCCCAGGTCAACGACGCCCCGCCGCCGCTTCCGGAGACCCTGCCCAAACCGGTCCGCGCGCTCCTGATGTCCATGCTGGCCAAGGACCCCAAGAACCGCCCGGCCAACGCCATCAAACTGTCCGAAGCCGCCGAGGCCATCCGCAACGGCGATATTGACGCCGCGCACGCAGCGGTTCCCGGCATGCTGCTCTTCGAGGCAACCACGGGCCCCATTACCGCGCCGGTGGACATTGCCACCGCCCCCACCGGCGTCATTGCCCAGAAGGACAGCAACACGACGTCGACGTCCGCACTGCCCGTGCTGGGTGCCGCTGCCGGTGGAGCTGCAGTCGGCGCCGCCGCCGCGGGCGCAGCCACTGGAGCCGGGAGCACGCTTTCGCGTGCGGACGCCCTTGCCGCGGAGCGCAGCTGGGTGCAGGAGGAAGAAAAGTACGACGACGAACCGGAGGACGAGCCCCAGCGTCGCGGCCGGAGCCCCTGGACTTGGCCACTGGTCGCCCTGATCGTGCTGGTCCTATTCGCGCTGGTGGGCTTCTTCCTGACGCAGCAGGGGATTTTTAACCCGTCCGGCACCGTCACGAACTCGGCTTCCAGCAACCCGCCGTCCACCAGCCCCAGCCCGTCAAAAACCTCGGCGTCCGCTACGCCTACCCCCACTCGGACCACCGACGCGCCCACGCCGACGCCCACCCCCACCACGGTGGACATCATTTCGGCGGCCTACCTCGGGAAGGACTACCGTCAGGTCCAGGGTTCGCTGGAAACCATGGGCCTGTCCGTCCGGGTCATCCCGCAGCAGAGTACCTCCGCCGCCGGAACGGTGTTGCAGGTCAACCCCACCGGCACCGTGCCCAAGGGGGCTGAAGTGACCGTGACCTACGCCGTCCCGGTCCCGGCCAGCACGCCAACCGCTCCGCCGTCCACGCCGGCCTCCGCTGCACCAACGTCCACCCTCCCCAAATGCAACCCCGGCCAGCTGCCGGGATTGCCTCCTACCTGCGCGCCGTAGCGTTCGGGATTGACAGTGAGTGATTCGGCCCGCACCCCGCTCCACCGGGAGGACAGCCTCCCGGTGGATAACCAGCGCGTCCTGAGCGGCCGCTACGAACTCGGCGGAATCATCGGCCGCGGGGGGATGGCGGATGTCCACCGCGGAGTGGATACCCGCCTTGGCCGGACCGTTGCCATCAAGCTACTTCGCCCGGATATGGCCCGTGATCCGCAGTTCCAGGCACGCTTCAAACGGGAAGCGCAGTCCGTGGCGGCGTTGAACCATCCGTCCATCGTCGCCATTTACGACACGGGCGAACATACGGTTCCGGATGGCTCGGAGGACAGTGTCCGGGTGCCGTACATCGTGATGGAGTTTGTTGAGGGCCGGACCATCCGCGACCTGATCCGGGCCAAGGAAGTCAGCATTGACCGGGCCATCGACTTCTGCCTGGGCGTGCTTTCTGCCCTTGAATACAGCCACAAGGCGGGCATCGTCCACCGGGACATCAAACCCGCCAACGTGATGTACTGCGACGGCTCCAATTCCGTGAAGGTCATGGACTTCGGGATCGCCCGGGCCATCGCCGATTCATCCGCCACCATGACGCAGACCCAGGCCGTGGTGGGCACTGCCCAGTACCTCTCGCCCGAGCAAGCCCGGGGCGAAACAGTGGATGCGCGTAGCGACCTCTACTCCGCAGCGTGCCTGTTGTACGAAATGCTCACCGCCCGCCCGCCCTTTATTGGTGACAGTCCCGTGTCCGTGGCGTACCAGCACGTCAGGGAAATCCCGGAGCCCGCGAGCAGCGTGAACCCGGAGGTCTCGGCCGCCCTGGACAGTGTCCTGGCCAAGGCTCTGCAGAAGAACCGGGCGGACCGTTTCCAGGACGCGGCCGCCTTCCGGCGTGCGCTCCGCGCCGCCCGGGCGGGCGTGTCCGTGCCCGCGCTGGCCGCGACCGAAGCCCCCACCGATCCCAACGACCATGTCCCGACGCCGGAACGCCCGCCCGTGACAGAGGCGTTCGGGCTCACCGGAGCCGGCTTCCTGGACGATGCCCCCACCGGCCGGCAGCGCAACGCGGACGACACCCGGACTGACGGCGTACCGGTCATGGCGGCCGCCACCCTGGGACAGTCGGATGTCGATGAACTGCCCTTGGGCTTCGCGCCGGAACGTGAGCGGACCGCCCGGCAGAAGTCCCGTCGTCGTACGTGGATTGCCACGTTGGTGATCTTCACCCTGCTGGTTCTTGGCGGCGGCGGTCTCTGGCTCTACAACGTCGTGAACCAGCCCCCTGCCGCGCCGCCCAAGGTGGAGGTTCCGGCGGTGGCGACTCTGACGGAATCGGCGGCGCTGCAAGAACTTTATGGTGCCAATCTGCGCCCGCAGATCAAACGGAACAAGCACGAGACCATACCCAGCGGGACGGCCATCGGCACTGACCCGGTGGCCGGAACCTCACTTGACCCCAATGCGGAGGTGATCCTGAATATCTCTGAAGGCCCCAGCGCCGTCAAGATTCCGGAGAACCTTCCGGGCCAGACAGAAGCCGCGGCGCGGGACATCCTGCGCCAGGCAGGACTCGTGGGAGCCCCTTCCACCACCACCGCCAACAGCGCCACCGTTCCCGGCGGCAGGGTGATTACCACCAGCCCGGCACCAGGCCAGATGGTAGGCCCGGGCACCACGGTGGAGATCGTGATTTCCACCGGCAAGGTGTCCATGCCTGAACTGCGCGGCCGCACGCGTGCCGAGGCGGAAACGGCGCTGAAGGAACTTGGCCTGGTCCCGAACGTCCAGGAAGTGGAGAACTCTGAGGTGGAGGCGGGCCGGGTCACGGATCAAAGTGACCCAGTGAACGCCGCCGTCGATCAGGGCAAAACGATCAATATTGTGGTGGCCAAGGCACCGGCCCCTCCGCCTTCACCATCGCCTACGGCCACGCCCACACCCACTAAAAAGGGCTAAGCCTCCACCCGCTCCTTAAAGCAACGCGGGGTCACTTCGCGCCCATCCCGAAGGGGAACATGGGCGCGAAGTGACCCCGCGTTGCTCGTGTGTTCCGGTCAGTGCTGGATGAGCGGGCTCAGCGTGGCCGCACGGGCGGCGGCTCCCGCCATTCCCAGGGACTCGAGCCAGTTGCCCAGCATCTGGTAGCCGCCTTCGGTCAGGACCGACTCCGGGTGGAACTGCACCCCGCACAGCGGGGCAGTGCGGTGCTGCAGGCCCATCACGACGCCGGTCGCGGTCTCTGCGGTGATCTCCAGGACGTCGGGGATGGTGTCCCTTACCGCTGCCAGCGAGTGGTAGCGCGTCGCTGTCACGGGGGAGGGGAGCCCGGCGAAGACGCTGGTGCCGTTGTGCTCCACCAGTGAGGTCTTGCCGTGCATTAGCTCCGGCGCGTGGGTCACTGTGCCGCCATAGGCTTCGGCCAGGGCCTGATGGCCCAGGCACACACCGAACATCGGTTTGTTGTTCGCCCCGCACCACTTGATCAGCTCAATGCACACGCCCGCCTCGGCGGGGTTTCCCGGACCGGGTGAGATGAGGACGCCGTCGCGCGTTTGTGCCATCTCGATGGCTTCAGCGAGGGTCACGTCGTCGTTGCGGACAACGGTGGTCTCGGCGCCGAGTTCCTGGAGGTAGCCCACCAGGGTGTAAACGAAGCTGTCGTAGTTGTCTACGACCAGAATTTTGGTTGTGGTCATGGCTGGCTTGCAGAACCAATCGTTGAGTCGGTGAATGCGGTGAACCCGGACATCCATGGGAACAGGAACTGAACCATCAGGATCAGTGCGCCGGCGATGAGCACCAGCGACGTGAGGATCCGCAGCCAGAGGGGGCCTGGCAGGTGGCGGAAAATCCAGCCGTACATACTCAGTTTCCTCCCACCGCTGCGGCCACCTGGGCGGCGATCTCGGCCGGCGGGCCCGCGGAGGCAGGCTGCCAGCTATCCAGCAGCGCGTACGCGATGATGCGTTCCTCGGCGCCGAAGCGCGGATTGCAACTGGTCATGGTGAGGAAGCTTTCGGTGGGAGTGACGCCGGGGCGGGTGGGGACCGGTTCCAGGACATCGGTCCGGGACGGCATCACAATCTGGTTGTTGCGGAAGACATAGATGTAGTAGCCGTCCTTGGTCTGGACGTAGATTTTGTCCCCCGGGACAAGGGTGTGGATATTGTCCAGGACGGCACCGTGCGTCTGTCGGTGTCCGGCCACCGCGAAGTTACCGACGGCGCCGGGCATGGCGGTGTTGGCGTAATGGCCAAGCCCCAGCGTATCCAGGACATCCCCGGTGGTTCCCTGCACGATGGGTCGCGTGTAGTTGGGGCCAAAGCGGGGGATATACATGATGCCGATGGTGCCGGCATGCCCTGGTGCCGCGGCAACGGCCGGGGTGCCGTAATCCACGGGCGCTGCCGATGGATCCGGTTCCGGGCTTTCAGGCACCGCGCCGCCCAGCCCCTGGGCGAACTCCTTGATGACGGCACTCTGCTTGGCGTCGGATTCGATGTTGGTCCACCACAGCTGCCAGCCCACAAAGAGCAGGAGGATAATGCCGGCCGTGATGAGCAGCTCGCCAAGCACCTGCACTGTGCCACGCAGAATGGAGCCGCGGGCGGGCGCCGCACGGGCGGGCCGCGTAGCGGCGCGCCTCGCCTTCTCCTGCACTACCACGCGCTCTCCTCCGGGTGGCCGCGATGGGCGTTTGAATGCCCTGAACTACGGCTAGAATTGACTGCTAGTAAGAATCCAGATTTGACCAAGATCGCGCAGACCGCTGGCAACTTCCTTCTTGCAGGATATCAAGCCCGCGGCGCCGAGCTTGCTCCAGTCCGCCAAGGAGAGCACGTGCCCGAGTCAAAGCCTCGCAAGAAGACTTCCAGCGCCGCACAGCCCGCTTCCGGGGCGCAGGCGTATAAGCCCAACGCTGTTTGGTTCAAGCCGGTGATGTTCGGCCTGATGATCATCGGGCTCTTCTGGATCATCACGTTCTACATCAGCGAGGGCCGGTTTCCTGTCCAGGCGTGGGAGTCGTGGAACATCGTGGCCGGCTTCGGCATTGCCATCATCGGCTTCCTGATGACCACGCGCTGGCGTTCCTGACCTGACCGCAGGACCCGTATGACTCCCGCGTCCGCCGACCAGCCCCTAAACGAGGGTGTGGACGGAACTGTCCTGGGCGACGACGGCCTCGCCCGTCCGCCGTGGGCCGCCGTGGATCCGCTGTTGCGCGAGTACTACGACTCCGAATGGGGCCTGCCCGTCCGGGACGAACAAGGCCTGTACGAGCGCATCTGCCTTGAGGGCTTCCAGGCAGGTCTCTCGTGGGCAACGATCCTCCGGAAGCGCCCCGCCTTCCGTCAGGCTTTCCTCGACTTCCAGCCGGACGCTGTTGCCGTTTTTGCGGAAGCGGATGTAGAGCGCCTGCTCCAGGATCCCGGCATCGTCCGCAACCGGCTCAAGATCCGTGCCGCCATCACCAATGCCCGGGCCACCATCGCGCTGCGCGAGCGGGAAGGCCTGGTTGACTTCGTGTGGCAGTTCCAGCCCCGGGCCACTCCCCAGCCGGTCACGCACGCGGAGATCCCCACGCAGTCACCGGAATCGGCGGCGCTGTCCAAGGCGCTGCGGACGCAGGGATTCTCGTTCGTTGGCCCCACCACCATGTTCGCGCTGATGGAAGCCATCGGCATGGTGGACACCCATCTTCTGGACAGCCACCGGCGCGGATCCTCAGGCGTCTGGACCGGCTGACCTGCCGTTCCGCGGGGAACTGACCGGACGCTCCGCCAAGGCCTGTTGTCCACAGCTGTTGGGAAAGTTATCCACAGTGTGCATAACTTTTCCGGCGCCGGAAGCGACTGCCGCCCGTGCAGGCCATGGCGCGCGGGACCGGATCCAAAGCGCTCGGACGGACAGTTATTAACAGTGTGGATTGGCTGTGGATAATTCACATTGACCCGGCGACGGCGTCCTTGGAGTCACCACCCAGAGGCACACCCGGCAGTCCGTTAAAGGCCTGCGGCAATCTCAGTTGCCCTGCCCGGGTCCTGCGTGGTCCGTTACCGGCTCCGGGCCCGGTCAGCGATCCCGGCGGACCGGATGGTGGCTGGTGATGGACACCCGGTTAAAGGCGTTCAGGGTGATCGCCAGCCAGCTGACCGCAGAAAATTCATCGTCACTGAGGTGCTGACGGGCATGTCCTTCCTCAAGCTCGCGGGCCCGGTGGTCCGGCAGTTCGGTGATACATTCGGCCAGGGCCAGGGCCGCCCGCTCCTTGTCCGTGAACAGGGCCGTCTCGCGCCAGGCCGGCAGCACAGCTAGCCGCTGGTGGCTCTCCCCGGCCTCCACAGCGTCCCGCACATGCATGTCGAGACAAAAGGCGCAGCCGTTGATCTGGGAGATCCGCACGTTGAGCAGCTCTATGGTCTTGCGGTCAATCCCGGCCGCGTCGGCGGCTTCGCGCACTTTCAGCCCCAGACCGTTGAGGGCGCGCCATACCGCGGGGTGCTGCTTGTCGAGGTAGATGTGCTGGGTTGTGGCGGTGGCGCTCAAGGCGGTCCTCCTGGCTGGAAGCTTGTTGGGTCCGATGCTGCGTAGGAACACCCTCGCACACACGCGTGTTATCCACTTACTAACACTGGACTACCCACAAGTTATCCACAGTTGTGGATAACAATCCACAGGACGGCCCGAGCGGACCCCTCAGGTGCCCCAGCCGGGGAAACACCGAAGGTTAACTACATGTCTGTAAGTTGTTAACACTGTGAATAACCCTGTTGATACGGGCAGCCCGGATCCCCTCCTCTGGGTCCCCGGCGCGGGAAATGGCCAGGTTATCCACAGGTCGGGCTCAAATGGCGTGTTTTTCCACTTAACCACAGGCGCATCCCCAGGTGTTGTCCACAATTGTGGACAACCGGATGATCAAAACCGGCAAAAGGGCGGAGATGCGGGAGCAGGGGCTCATCGAAATCCTGAACTACACCCGTGTAAGTTACCAACAGTGTGGATAACCCTTGTGGATAACTTCGGCGCCGTCGTCATGGCCTGACGCGGACCACGGGCTGCTCGCACGCCGGGACGCACCCAGCGCGTGAACGGGCAGTGCGGTGCGGAGGCCTCACGAGGCACAGAAAAGACCCCGGTGTCCGTTGGGACACCGGGGTCTAAGTGCTCTGTTGGAGCCGGGCCCAAGGACCCGGACGGTCAACCGGCCGTGACGCGGAGCCAGCTCGCCAGGGCCAGCAGGAGAACGATGGCGACCAGCCCGGCCGCGTGCAGCAGGCGCTGCCGTGGGCCCCGGGGGGTGTATGCAATCACGGCAGCGCAAAGGGCGCCGGTGACGAGCCCGCCCAGGTGCGCCTGCCAGGCGATCTGGGGGACCACAAATCCGATCACGCCGTTGATGGCGATCAGGATCCACAGTTGCCGCGTATCCCCGCCGCGGTGCCGCTGTACCAGCAGCATCGCCCCGAAGAGTCCAAAGATTGCGCCCGAGGCGCCCACCACTCCGGCAAGAGGCACGCCGGGCACGTAGCCGGGGGTCAGCAAGAGGTAGCCGACAGACCCTCCGATGGCAGAGATGAGGTACAACGCCAGGAAGCGGACCCGGCCCAGAAGCGGTTCGAGTGCCTGGCCGAAAATCCACAGCATGTACATGTTCAGCACAATGTGGAGGATGAATCCCTGGGAATGCAGGAACGCCGCCGTCAGCATCCGCCACGGTTCGAACTCACCGAATTCGGGAGTGGCAAAAACATTGGCGAACGCCAGGTTCTGGTAGATCCACTCGCCGGGGACCACCCATTGCAGAACGTACATCACCGCGCACAGGGCGATAATTCCAAACGTCACTATTGGTTTGCCGGTTGCTACGGCGCCGCCGTAGACAGTCTTGACCGCCGGCGTCGTGCGCTTTGTTTCGTTGACGCAGTCAACACACTGGAATCCGACGGCGGCCGCCCGCTGGCAGTCCGGGCACGCTGGGCGGCCGCAGCGCTGGCAGCGCACATAGGAGGGCCGGTCCGGGTGCCTGGGGCACACCGGAACCTGCGCGGACGGCTCAGCCGCCGGAATTCCGTAGCTCATGTGATGGGTTAGAGCTGCTCGATGTCGATGCTGTTGATGGTGACGTCCTCAACCGGGCGGTCGCCCATTCCGGTGCGGACGCCCTCGATGGCGTCGACGACCTTCTTGGAGTCCTCGTCAGCAACCTCGCCGAAGATGCTGTGCTTGCCCTGCAGCCAGTCGGTGGGGATGGTGGTGATGAAGAACTGCGAACCGTTGGTGCCCTTGCCCGCCTGGATGCCGGCGTTGGCCATGGCCAGTTTGTAGGGGGCGTTGAAGCTGAGTTCGGGGTGGATCTCGTCGTCGAACTTGTAGCCGGGTCCGCCCACACCGCGGCCCAGCGGATCGCCGGCCTGGATCATGAAGTCCTTGATGATCCGATGGAAGATGGTGCCGTCGTACAGCGGCGTGCCAGTCTTGTCCTCACCGGTCTCGGGGTGGGTCCAGGCCTGCTCACCGGTGGCAAGGCCAACGAAGTTCTTGACCGTCTTGGGAGCGTGGTTCCCGAAGAGGTCAACGACGATGTCGCCGAGGCTGGTGTGGATGGTTGCTTTTGCAGTTGCGATTGCAGTCATGCCGCCTATTCTTTCACGGCAGGTCAACGTGAAAGGGGCTGGACCGGCAGTTCCGCGCTGGGTGAAATCAGCCGGAAATCCGCGGGAAGAATAGCCCGTGCAGGTCAAGGCACGTAGGCTAACAACAGAACCGTCACATTAATCGGGAGGTAGTTGTGAAGAAATCGGATCGTATTGCCCGTGACCTTGAACAGTCAGTCAACAGCGCGGTTGAGAACGCCAAGGACTGGGCATCCCCCCGCGTGGAAGCAGCAGTGGATTGGGCAGTTCCCCGCCTGCAGCATGGCCTGGACACCGCTTCTCCCAGGATTCAGGAAGGGCTCAAGACGGCGGCCCACAACCTTGCCGACGGCGTCGCAACAGTGACACCGCGCATCCAGGAGGGGCTCGCCCAGCTTGCCCCGAAAATCCACGACGCCGTTGAGGTCGCCACTCCGCGCCTGTACGAAGCCCTGGACAAGGCCACTCCCGTCATCCAGAACGCCCGGGACCGCGTGGTGGTGGAATACCTGCCGCGCCTTTCGGACCAGATCGGCCACGCGTCCGACGCCGTGCACCGCACCTTGGAAAGCGCGCCGTCCCACGTGGACGCCGTCGCCCAACGGCTTGCCGATTCCGGCGTCGTGCATTCCCTCCAGGAGCAGGCACAGACGGCCGGCACGCAGCTCAAGGCCGCCGCGCACGAAGCCGGTAAGGCCGTAGGGGTCGAGATCGCCCAGCCGCAGAAGCCCAAGAAGCGCGGCTGGCTGGTGTTCGGCATCATCGCCGCAGCCGTCGCCGCCGGCGTGGCCGCCTGGAAGGCCTCCAAGCCCGTGGAAGACCCGTGGAAGACCCCTTCCCCGGTCACGCCCACTCCGGCGCCGGTTCCTGCCACCACCGTGAACGACGCCAAGGACGCGGCCGCGGACGCAGCCAGCAAGTCTGCAGCCGCCACCGCTTCGGCCGCTGACGCCGTGGCCGGCCAGGCAGAGGATGTTGCCGGGGACGCCAAGGACACCGCAGAGGATGCAACGGAGAAGGCCAAGCACGTCGCCGATGAATCGGCAGACGCAGCAGCCAAGGCGTCCACCGATGCCAAGACCGCCATCAAGAACATTGCGGCCAACATGAACGGTTCCGCGGACAAGAGCAGCAACTAGCACTTCCGGCGCCCTCGCGCCGCCCACCGAAGGGGCTCCGCCTGGTGCGGGGCCCTTTCAGTGTTTTCCCAGTGTTTGTCCGGGCCGGGCCCAGTCGCTGGCGGGACGAACCATGATCGGTGCTAAATTTGAACTGATGTCAGCCGATAAATCCTCTGGGGATGCCTTGAACGACGCAGCACAGCTGCCGCGCGTGTCCATTGTCATCCCGGCTTACAACGAGGAAAGTGTCATCCGGCAGTGTCTCATCGCCGCGGTATACCAGTCGGTGCCGGCCCACGAAATCATCGTGGTGGACAACCTTTCCACTGACCGCACCGCCGCCATCGTGGCGCAGATGCAGCTGGAGTATCCGGAGAGTCCCGTCATCCTGCTCAGCCAGCACAAGGACCAGGGCCTGATTCCCACCCGAAACTTTGGCCTCAACCATGCCACCGGCGACGTCCTGGGTCGCATTGACGCCGATTCGGTTGTCGAGCCGGACTGGGTGGAGCAGGTCCAGAAGGCCTTTTTTGATCCGTCAGTCCAGGCAGCCACCGGACCGGTGGTCTACTACGACATGCCGATGCGGCGGTTCGGGCTCAAGGCCGACGACAAGATGCGTCAGCTGATGCTCAAGCTCGCCAAGCACCAGTACCACTTCCTGTTCGGATCCAACATGGCCCTGCGGGCTACGGCATGGGAAACCATTCGGGACGAAACCTGCCGTGACGAGAAGGACGAGATGCACGAGGACATCGACCTCTCCCTGCACCTCGCCGACCACGAACTCAAGGTCCAGTACTGGCCCCAGATGGTGTCCGGGATGTCCGCCCGCCGGCTCGAGGATTCACCGCGGGACTACCGGTACTACGTGACCCGCTTCGACCGTACGTACAAGGCGCACAACGTCAAGAAAATGGCCCTCAAGGCACCCATGGTGGTGTTCTTCTCGGTCTACTTCCCGGCGAAGCTCCTGCGGGCCATCCACACGGTCAACACCGCCCAGTCTGTCCGCCGCGGCGGACAATAGGCCCGCTTTACGGCCCTTGCCCGGCCTCAGTCCGTTCCGAGTTCAGCCAGACGGTCCGACGGCGGTTCATCCCCACGCGCGCCGGAACCTTCGCGCCGTTTCCTGAAGCCTGACCGCTGTCCCAGAACCACGACGGCGAGGCCCACGAGGATGAGCCCCAGCCCGCCGTAGGTGCCTGCGGGCAGGGTCTCCTGCAGGAAGACCGCGGCCAGCACGGCTGCGCCGGGGATCTCCAGCAGGATGATCATCGACACCAGCAGCGGGCTCATCGTGGCCAGCAGGTGATTGAAGGCTGTGTGGCCCACCAGTTGGGCACACACGGTGATGGCCAGGATCCCCACCCAGCCAACGGCGTCGAACCCCACCAGCGGCTGGCCGCTGAAGAGCGCCAGCACCGCCACAAATGCCGCGCACATCCCATAGCAGAGCGTGGTGTACGTTCCCGTGGTCATGGTCTGCCGGGCCTTGCCGCCGGCGAGCGTGTAGAGGCCGGCCAGGGCCCCGCCGGCGACGGCCAGCAGGTCGCCCACGAGCGCGTCCGGCGAGGATCCCATGTCGAACCCGGTGATGGTGACAACGCCCCCAAAAGCGATCCCCAGCCCTGCCAGCACCTGCCAGCGGTGCCTGGTGCCCCGGAAGAGCTGGAAGACGGCGATCCAGGCCGACTGCAGGCAGACCAGGGCGGTGGCGGCAGCCACGGACGTCAGCTGGAGGGACGTGATGAAGCAGGCAAAGTGCAGGGCCAGGGCGACGGCGGCGAGCAGCGACCAGCGGAACTCGGGGCCGGTGATCCGGCCGAACTGCCGGGGTTCGCGGACCACGGTGGGAGTGGCCATGACGGCGGCCCCGATGGCGTTGCGCCAGAAGGCGATGGCGAGGGCACTGACGGTGGTGGCACCGAGGGTCGCGGCGATCAACGGCCCGGACGACGCCACGCCCAGGACGCCCACGGCCGCAAGAAGAAAGTTCACCGTTCAACCCTACTGTTCTGCTTTTAACGAAAAAGTCCCGGACAGCGTTGCGGCTGTCCGGGACTTCCTTATGGTGGAGGCACGGGGACTCGAACCCCGAACCCCCTGCTTGCAAAGCAGGTGCGCTACCAATTGCGCCATGCCCCCATAAGAAGCAACCCGTCAATCATACCCTAGAACCGTGGAGCCTTTTGCAAGCTCCCGGTCCGGGGATCCGGCCTATTCGACCTTGTCGGTCGACTGGCTCCAGACTGTTTTCCGGGCCTCGGATTCCTGTGCTTTCCTGTAGAGCAGGACGCCTGCGATCGCAGCTGCAAGTACCAGCAACTTCTTCACATGCTCCCCGTTCCGATCCTGCCTGCCGTGAAGCAAACCGAACCTTCCTTCGAACCTGCACAGGTTCCGTGGGCGTACCAGGACTTGAACCTGGGACCTCTTCGTTATCAGCGAAGCGCTCTAACCGCCTGAGCTATACGCCCCGATGCCTCATCGGGCCGAGACATGACTTTACAGCACATCCCGGCCCGATCTCAAATCGAGGCATTTCGCCGGAGAATTTCCGGTGAAATTAAGGGTTTTCAGTCGTCCGTGAGGGTGACGCCGATGCCGCCAACAAGCGTTGCGGAGATGTTGTAAAGCACCGCTGACAGCATGGACAGCGCCGTCAGCAGGACAACGTTCACCACGGCGATAATCGTGGCAAAGGAAGCCACCTGGCCCAGGGATGCGACCTTCTTCAGTTCGAACCCGCCGCCTTCGGAGCCTGCCAGGGTGCCCAGGAGGCTGTCCACCTGGTCGAAGATTCCGGTGAGGTCCAGGACAGTCCAGAGGACGATGGCGGCCACCACGGTGACGATTCCCAGCGCCACCGACAGGAGGAATGCCATCTTCAGGACAGACCAGGGATCCACCTTGCTGACCAGCAGCCGTGCACGCCTGACCTTGGCCTTGGGTGCGGGCTTGACCAGGCCGGGCTGGGCCTGCGGAGACCGGCCCTGCACTGGGCGCTGGCTGGCCTGTGCTGCCGCCTGCCTGCCCTGGCTGGCACGCTGGCCGGCCTGGCCTGCCGGAACCCGATCCTGCGCAGGGCGCTGGCCGGGAGCGGCCGGCCGCTGCCCCGGCGCGCCCGCAGGGGCCGGTGGGCGCTGCTGCGGACGGACGGGGGCGTTCACCCGGGGTGCGGCCGCGGGCGGCGGCGTTCCGCCGGGGACATTGCTGCTCGGCTTGGGATATGAGTCGGGATTACTCACTCGTTACCTCCGGTGTAGTCTTCGTTCGGCTCAGCGTCGCCGGAGGCGTCCTCTGACTCAACAGCCGGTGACGTATCTGCCGTTGTTGCTGACCCTGCGGATCCCTCGGGGGACCCGGCCTCTTCAGCCAACGTTACGTCATCGTCCACGGATTCTTCGCCCTCGAGGCCGCGTTCGCTGTTCCTGGCCACTTCAATGATGCGGTCGTTCTTGTCCGGCTTCGCGAAGATAACACCCATGGTGTCGCGGCCCTTGGCAGGTACGCCGGCCACGGATGAACGGACAACCTTGCCGCCTTCCATGACCACCAGGACCTCGTCCTCTTCCTGGACAATCAGGGCGCCCACGAGGTGGCCCCGTTCCTCCTGGTACTTGCCCACCTTGATGCCGAGGCCGCCGCGGCCCTGCAGGCGGTATTCCTCCACCGCGGTGCGTTTGGCGTACCCGCCCTCGGTGACCACAAAGACAAACGAACCGTCCGTAACGACGTCCGCCGCCAGCAGTTCATCGTCCTCGCGGAACTTCATGCCGGTCACACCGGACGTGGCCCGGCCCATGGGACGCAGGGCATCGTCGGTGGCGGTGAAGCGGATGGACTGGCCCATGCGGGACACCAGCATAAGGTCATCCGTTTCGGAGACCAGCTGGGCGGAAACCAGCTCGTCCTCGTCACGCAGGTTGATCGCGATGACGCCGGCGGAACGGTTGGTGTCGTAGTCCTCCAGGCGGGTCTTCTTGACCAGGCCGCGCTTGGTGGCCAGCACCAGGTACGGCGCCTGCTGGTAGTCCGTGATGTCCAGGACCTGGGCGATGTGCTCGTCCGGCTGGAAGGCCATCAGGTTCGCGACATGCTGGCCCTTGGCATCACGGCCGGCCTCCACCAGTTCGTACGCCTTCGCCCGGTAGACCCGGCCGAGGTTGGTGAAGAAAAGCAGCCAGTGGTGGGTAGTGGTCACGAAGAAGTGCTCCACCACGTCGTCGCCGCGGAGCTGGGCGCCTTTGATGCCCTTGCCGCCGCGCTGCTGCGACCGGTAGTTGTCGCTGCGCGTGCGCTTGACGTAACCACCGCGGGTAATGGTGACAACCATTTCCTCTTCGGGGATCAGGTCCTCCATGGACATGTCGCCGTCGAAGCCCATCAGGATCTTGGTGCGGCGGTCATCACCGTGCTTGGCCACAATCTCGCCCAGCTCGGTGCTGATGATTTCGCGCTGGCGTTCTTCGGAGGCAAGGATCGAGTTGTACTCGGCGATCAGGGCCTCGAGTTCGGAATGGCGGTCCTGGATCTTCTGGCGTTCCAGGGCTGCCAGGCGGCGCAGCTGCATGTCCAGGATGGCCCGGGCCTGCAGCTCGTCGATGTCCAGCAGCTGCATCAGTCCGTCGCGTGCGGCTTCGGTGGTGTTGGACGCACGGATGAGCGCGATGACTTCGTCCAGCGCGTCCAGTGCCTTCAGGAGGGCACGCAGGATGTGCGCCTCTTCTTCGGCCTTGCGCAGACGGTAGCGGGTACGGCGCGCAATGACATCCAGCTGGTGCGTTACCCAGTGGCGGATGAAGGCGTCCAGGCTCAGCGTGCGCGGAACCCCGTCCACGATGGCCAGCATGTTGGCGGAGAAGTTGCTCTGCAGGTCGGTGTGCTTGTAGAGGTTGTTCAGCACCACCTTGGCCACGGCATCGCGCTTGAGCACAATGACCAGCCGCTGGCCGGTGCGGCCGGAGGTCTCGTCGCGGAGGTCCGCAATGCCGGAGATCTTCCCGTCCTTGACCAGTTCGGCGATCTTGATGGCCAGGTTGTCCGGGTTGGCCTGGTAGGGCAGTTCGGTGACAACCAGGCATGTGCGGCCCTGGAGTTCCTCGACGTTGACCACGGCGCGCATGGTGACGGAGCCGCGGCCCGTCCGGTACGCGTCCTCAATGCCCCTGTGGCCAAGAATCGTTGCCCCGGTGGGGAAATCGGGTCCCTTGATACGGAGCAGCAGCTCTTCGAGCAGTTCCTCTCGGCTGGCCGTCGGATTGGCCAGGTACCACTGGACGCCGTCAGCCACTTCGCGGAGGTTGTGCGGCGGAATGTTGGTGGCCATGCCCACGGCAATGCCGGACGAACCGTTGACCAGCAGATTGGGGAAACGCGCCGGCAGGATGGTGGGTTCCTGGTTCTTGCCGTCGTAGTTGTCCTGGAAGTCGACCGTTTCCTCGTCGATATCCCGGACCATCTCCATGGCCAGCTGGGACATTTTCGTTTCGGTGTACCGCGGGGCGGCGGCACCGTCATTGCCCGGCGAACCGAAGTTGCCCTGGCCCAGGGCAAGCGGGTAGCGCATGGTCCAGTCCTGGATCAGGCGGACCAGCGCATCGTAGATCGCGGTGTCGCCGTGGGGGTGGTACTGGCCCATGACCTCGCCCACCACACGGGCGCACTTGTTGAAGGACCGTTCCGGCCGGTAACCGCCGTCGAACATCGCGTACAGCACGCGGCGGTGCACGGGCTTGAGGCCATCGCGCACGTCGGGAAGGGCGCGGCCCACAATAACGGCCATGGCGTAGTCCAGGTACGAGCGCTGCATTTCCGTCTGCAGGTCCACCTGCTCCACGCGGTCAACCAGCACGTCGCCTTCAAGAACGGTTTCCGGAAGATCGGCGGATTCCGCCGGATTCTCGGGTGTCTCGTCACTCATCGTTTATATTTTCCGTTTCAGGTATATGTCGGACTTGGAATATCTACTCGGTGAACCGGTCAGATATCCAGGAACCTGACGTCCTTGGCGTTCTGCTGGATGAAGTTTCGGCGGGACTCCACGTCTTCACCCATCAGGGTGGAGAAGGTCTGGTCCGCTGCCAGGGCATCGTCCATGGTGACCTGCAGCAGGGTCCGGTGGTCCGGGTCCATGGTGGTGTCCCAGAGTTCGGTGTAGTCCATCTCGCCCAGGCCCTTGTACCGCTGGATGCCGTTGTCCTTCGGGATACGGCGGCCGGCGGCCTGCCCGGACAGGAGCTTGGCATCGCGCTGCTTGTCGCTGAAGACGTAGTCGTGCGGCGCGTTGGACCACTTGATCCGGTACAGCGGGGGCTGCGCCAGGTACACGTAGCCGTTTTCGATCAGCGGGCGCATGTAGCGGAACAGCAGCGTCATGAGCAGCGTGGTGATGTGCTGGCCGTCAACGTCAGCGTCGGCCATCAGCACGATCTTGTGGTACCGGAGCTTGCTGAGGTCGAAGTCCTCGCCGATGCCGGTGCCGAACGCGGTGATCATGGACTGGACCTCGGTGTTGCCCAGGGCCTTGTCCAGCCGGGCCCGCTCCACGTTCAGGATCTTGCCGCGCAGCGGCAGGATGGCCTGGGTTTCAGGGTTGCGGCCGCGCTTGGCGGAACCGCCGGCGGAATCGCCCTCCACGATGTACACCTCGCAGCGGGCGGGATCCTTCGAGGAACAGTCCGACAGCTTGCCGGGCATCCCGAAGGATTCCAGCGGGCTCTTGCGGCGCGCATTGTCACGGGCCTTCCGGGCGGCCATCCGGGCCTGGGCCGCGGAAATAGCCTTGCGGATGACATCGCGGGCGGGGCCGGGGTTGCGTTCCAGCCAGTCGCCCAGGCCGTCGGTGACAACGCGCTGGACGAAGCCCTTGACCTCGGAATTGCCGAGCTTGGTCTTGGTCTGGCCCTCGAACTGCGGCTCTGCCAGCTTCACCGAGATGACCGCCGTGAGGCCTTCACGGATATCGTCACCGGTGAGGTTGTCGTCCTTTTCCTTGATGATGCTCTTCTCCCGCGCGTAGCGGTTGATGAGGGAGGTCATCGCGGCGCGGAAACCCTCTTCGTGGGTGCCGCCCTCGTGGGTGTTGATGGTGTTGGCGTAGGTGTGGACGCTCTCGGAATACGCGTTGGTCCACTGCATCGCCATTTCCAGCGCGATGTGCCGTTCCGTGTCCTCGGTTTCGAAGGAAATGACGTCCTCGTGGACAACATCAACCTTCTTGCCCGAGTTCAGGTGCTTCACATAGTCCAGCAGGCCGTCGTCGTACTGGTACACCACGGTGCGGTGCTCAGCGGTGACTTCACCTTCGGTGACCACGATGTCAAGGTTGAGGTCCTCATTGGCGTCCGCGTTCGACGCTGCGGTGCGCTCGTCCGTGAGCGTGATCCGCAGGCCCTTGTTCAGGAAGGCCATCTGCTGGAAGCGGGCGCGGAGCGTCTCGAAATCAAACTCCGTGGATTCGAAGATTCCCGCGTCGGGGTAGAAGGTCTGGGTGGTGCCGGTGGTGGCGCTCTCTTCGCCCTTGACCAGCCCGCCCTGGGGCTTGCCGCCGTCGGCGAAGGACATCCGCCAGACGTTGCCCTGCCGCCGGACTTCAGTGTCCACCCTGCTGGAGAGCGCGTTCACCACGGAGATACCCACACCGTGCAGGCCGCCCGAGACTGCGTAACCGCCGCCGCCGAACTTACCGCCGGCGTGAAGGATAGTCATAACAACTTCAACAGTGGGCTTGTGCTCGGTGGGATGCATGTCCACGGGGATGCCGCGGCCATCATCTACGACTTTGACGCCGCCGTCGGCCTGCAGGACTATTTCGATGTGCGTGCAGTACCCGGCCAGCGCCTCGTCAACAGAGTTGTCCACCACTTCATAGACCAGGTGGTGCAGGCCGCGCGGCCCGGTGGAGCCGATATACATGCCCGGGCGTTTCCGGACGGCTTCGAGGCCCTCAAGTACGGTGATGTCGCTTGCGCCGTATTCCCGGGGTGTCACGGCCTCCGCCGGCGTATCGGGGGTAGGGACGTCCTCCGTTGCGCGTTCCACTGCCTGGGTATCTGTATTGTCGTTAGCCACAGGTGCTGTCGACTCCTCTTTTTCGATGATGGCCGGCGGCAGCCTTCCAGGGGAAAGCATCCGCCAACAGGCACAAGCTGATGGCGCTGACGGATATGTCGACGTGCAGGACCGAAGTCCGCCTGCGGAGAGCGTGCGGAAAACGGACTCAGTCAACGTTTCACCGGCGCCCAGTTATCTGCTGTGATTCTATCGTGAATTGGGCTGCAAACCCGCATTCCGGCGGGCGTCGCGGGACCTTGATGTGCCGATGCGAGGCCATTGACCCCGCCTAGGGCGCCCTCAAGGTCCCGCCTCCGGGTTCCTATACGCCCCAAGGGCGTTAGCCCGCCCTACACGCCGCCGGACGAATATTCAAGGGTCGACGGCCGTGCCTAGCCGTAAGTATCGCGCGGCCCGCGGCCGTTGACGGTACGTCCGCCCTTGCGCCAGCTGGGTGCTGACGGGCCGAGTACCTGGATGCTGGTGACCACGCCATCGCCCAGTTCCGTGCGGAACTTCTCCAGCAGGCTGTTGCTCAGCAGGCGCAACTGCGTGGACCAGGCCGTCGAGTCGCAGCGCACATGAAGGGTGGTATCGGTGAAGCTCTCCGGGATGCAGTGCGCTGAAATTTCCGGGCCCACCAGCGTGGCCCACTCTGCCATGACCGAGCCCACCGCTACCGGAGAGCTCCAGCCACGTTCGGCCACAAGGCGTCCCACCACTTTGCCGAGCCCCAGCGGATCACGGCCGGTGGAATGGAACTGGCTGAAACCCCGAGTATCCCGGATCCCACCCTTTGTCTTGGCGGCGCCGGCCTTGGGGGGTGCCTTCCGACGGATTTCGCCGCGTGCGGCCGCGGCCTCACGCATGCGGTTCAGCGCGGCCTGCGGCGCGTCGATGTTGTCAGGATCCCGGCCAGGCTGCAGCCCGCCCTTTTCATCCTTATTCATCGATTCCTCCCGGGATGACCTTCACCCGCCGGCCGGAGAGCTCCTCCGGGATATCGGCGTCGACGGCGGCGGTCACCAGGACCTGTTCCGCGCCGGAGACTATTGCCGCCAGTTTACGCCGGCGCTGCACATCCAGCTCGGCGAAAACGTCGTCAAGGATGAGGATCGGGGCAGATCCGCCGGTCCTCGCATCATCGAGCATGACGTAATAGGAGGCAAGCCGGAGGGAGAGGCACATCGACCAGGTTTCGCCGTGCGAGGCGTACCCCTTGGCGGGCGCTTCGCCGAGGATCAGTTCGAGCTCATCCCGGTGCGGCCCCACCAGGGAAATTCCGCGCTCAAGTTCCTTGCGGCGGGAGGCCGCAAAGGCCTGGACATAGCGGCCGGTGAGGTCCTCAACGGTGAGGTCCCGCAGATCTTCGGCAGCGGCGGACCCTTCCGTCAACGAACCGCCACCGGCACCCGGTGCCGCGCCGCCGTCGTCGTCCATCAGGTTTTGGAGGGTGGACCGGTAGACGGCGTTGGCGTCCTTGGACCCATCCGTGAGCTTGGCATACGCCTTGGCCAGGTGCGGGCTCAACAGTTCCACCAGTTCCAGCCGCGCGTGCAGCAGCTCGGCGCCCGCCCGGGCCATGTGCTGGTCCCAGACATCGAGGGTGGCCTCGTGCCCGACAGTGAATTTTCCGGCCCGGGCGGATTTGAGCAGGGCGTTGCGCTGCTTCAGGACACGGTCATAGTCCGTGCGCGTCGCCGAATGCCGGGGCATGAGGCTGACAAGCAGCTCGTCGAGGAACCGGCGGCGGTTGGACGGATCTCCCTTGACGAGCGCCAGGTCCTCGGGGGCGAAAAGCACCGTCTGGCAGATTCCCAGGAGATCCCGGGCGCGGACGGGATTGCTGCGATTGATCCGCCCCCGGTTGGCGCGACTGGCGTTGATCTCAAGTTCGAGGACCGTGGTCTGCCCGCCGCGGACCAGGCGGGCCCGGACCAGCGCGCGGTCCGTACCGAACCGCAGCAGCGGGGCGTCGGAGCTGACCCGGTGCGAGCTGAGGGTGGCCAGGTACCCGATGGCCTCCATGAGGTTGGTTTTGCCGATGCCGTTTGCCCCGACGAGCACGGTGACACCCGGTTCGAGGGGAAGGTCAACCTGGGCGTAGCTGCGGAAATCAGTGAGCGAAAGGTGTTCTAGGTACACGCGGTGTTCGACAATTCTCGGAACCTGCGGGTCCCGGGGTGGATGTTACTTGGCGGGACGGGTGGCATGCCCGCCGAACTGGTGGCGCAGCGCTGAAACCATCTTCATGGCGGGCGAGTTTTCCTCGCGGGAGGAGAAGCGCGCGAAGAGTGCAGCCGTGATGGCCGGTGCCGGGACAGCGTTGGCAATGGCTTCCTCAACGGTCCAGCGGCCTTCGCCCGAGTCCTCGACGTAGTCATCGATGGATTCCAGTCCCGGGTCCTCGTCCAGGGCCTTGACCATGAGGTCCAGGAGCCAAGACCGGACCACGGTGCCCTTTTGCCAGGCGCGGAACGTACCGGACAGGTCGTCAACAATGTCCTTGGCAGCCAGCAGTTCGTAGCCTTCGGCATAAGCCTGCATCAGGCCGTATTCGATGCCGTTGTGGACCATCTTGGCGTAGTGTCCGGCACCGATTCCTCCGACGTGGACAAAGCTGTCCGCCCGCTCGCCTTCGGGACGGAGCACATCAAAAACCGGCAGTGCCCGCTCAATATCGGCGGCGTCGCCGCCAGCCATGAGCCCGTACCCATTCTGGAGGCCCCACACTCCGCCGGAAACACCGCAGTCGGCGAAACGGATCCCCTTCTCAGCCAGAGCGGTACCATGTTTCTGGTCCTCGGTGAAGCGGGAGTTGCCGCCGTCGATCACCAGGTCGCCGGCGTCGAGCTTGTCCCCGAGTTCGGTGACGACGGCATCGGTGATGTCGCCTGACGGGACCATGACCCAGATCAGCCGCGGGGCCGGAAGCGCCGCAATGAGCTCATCCACGGAGGCAACATCGGTGACCTCGGGGTTGCGGTCAAAGCCGGTGACCTCAATGCCGCCCTTGCGCAGGCGTTCGCGCATGTTGAAACCCATCTTGCCAAGGCCGATCAGTCCAATATGCACGTGGGTCTCTTTTCTGCGCGGGGTGACGGTTGTCGTTTTGGGGACCCAGAACGACAACTGTCCGGGCCCACGCCGCCAGGGTTCCCTGGCCGAGCCTGCGAGGCGAGGGTGGCGGTGGGGACTAGTTGGGAAGGCGGACGGGCATGACCAGGTAACGGTAGTCGTCCTGGTCCTCACCGTCGGCGTCTGCCTGGGCCGTGATCATCGCGGGTTTCGGCGCCGTGGTGAAGGAGAACCTGACGTACTTCGTTTCGATGACGCTGAGGCCCTCCACCAGGTAGTGCGGGTTGAAGGCGACGGTGATGTCGTCACCGGAGAGCTGGGCTTCGAGTTCTTCGGAGGCCTGAGCGTCTTCGCCAGTGCCGGCGTCCAGGTGCAGCAGTCCTTCGGTGAAGGCGAGGCGAACCGGTGTGTTGCGTTCGGCCACCAGCGACACACGGCGGACGGCTTCCACAAGCTCCTGCGTCTGGACAGTTGCGTGGATGGGCGTGGAATCCGGGAACAGCGAGCGGATCTTGGGGTAATCGCCATCCACGAGCAGCGACGTGGTGGTGCGGCCGCCGCTTTCGAAACCGATCAGGCGGCTGTCATCGTCAGCAAGGGCGAGGTTGATGTCGCCGCTGTTGCCAAGGGTCTTGGCCACTTCGTTGAGGGTTTTTGCCTTGACCAGCGCACTGGTGGAAATTCCCGGCGTGGTGGGCTTCCACGGCACTTCGCGCATGGCCAGACGGTAGCGGTCGGTGGCCAGAAGCGTGATGAGGTCGTCCTCGATCTCCATCCGGACGCCGGTCAGGATGGGGAGCGTGTCATCCTTACTGGCCGCAATAATCACCTGGGACACAGCCTGGGCAAATGCATCACCCGGGACGGTGCCGCTGATGGCAGGCAACGCGGGCAGCGGCGGGTATTCGGCCTCGGGCATGGTGGCCAGGTGGAAGCTGCTGCGGCGGCAGGTCAGCGTCACTTTGTTGCCGTCGGTCTCCACGACCACCGGAGCGGAAGGCAGGCTTCGACAAATGTCTGCGAGGAGGCGTCCGGAAACGAGGATGGTTCCCTCTGCGGTGATGTCCGCGGGGATGTCCAGCCGTGCGGAGGTCTCGTAGTCAAAGCTCGAGAGGCTGACCGTGCCGGCTTCAGCCTTCAGGAGCAGGCCCGACAGCACTGGAACCGGCGGCCGCGGAGACAACGACCGGGCTGTCCAGGTGACGGCTTCTGCCAGGACGTCCCGTTCGACTCTGAACTTCACGGAAGGGTGCCGCCTTTCATTGCTGCTGCCTTGTCTGAACCGGAAACTCCCACAGGGAGCCCAAAAGTAGTGGCGCCCCAACAACGGAACCTGCATGGTTCATCGAGTGCTGAACCACAAAGAAACCCGAGGATGGGAGCGCTGCTGACAGCTTAGCCGCAAGACTGCTGATTAACCCATCCCCGGTCAGGACGCCTGGGGTCCGGAGGCCCTTGGGCCTGGGCCGGTTCGGGGTGCGGATCGAGATTGTTATTTGAGGGAAATCAATTTCTTGGGATTAGTAGTGTTAATAACTGCTGTGGATACTGTGGATAACTCGATCCGGCCGCAGGATCCAGCGGTTAAGCCCTGTTCATGGATTGTGGGTGACGCAGGTTTTAAACAGGCTGTGGATGGGGATAACAATTTTTGGGTTTTCGCTGATCCACAGGCGGCTTAAGGGTTTTAAGCCCATTAAGCTCGGTTGTCCCCTTAAGTATCCACAGGGTTATCCACATGCACCTGTTAATAAGGTATAGAGGCGACGGCTCAGGAGTTGCGCTGCTGCTGCTTGATCCTGTTGGTGAGTTCGGTGACCTGGTTGTAGATCACACGACGCTCAGCCATCAGCTCACGGATTTTGCGGTCCGCGTGGATCACCGTGGTGTGGTCGCGGCCGCCGAGTTCCTGGCCGATCTTCGGCAGGGACATGTCCGTGAGCTCGCGGCAGAGGTACATGGCGATCTGCCGGGCGGTCACCAGCGTGCGGGTCCGGGACTTGCTGCAGAGTTCCTCCATGGTGAGCTTGAAGTACTCCGCCGTCTGGATCAGGATCTGGCTCGACGTGATTTCCTGGGCGCCGTCGTCCGTGATGAGGTCCTTCAGGACCATCTCAGCCAACGCAACATCGACCGGCTGGCGGTTCAGGCTGGCGAATGCCGTCACCCGGATCAGTGCGCCTTCGAGTTCGCGGATATTGCTGGAGATCTTGGAAGCGATGTACTCCAGGGCATCGTCCGGGGCGGAGAGGCCTTCGCTGAGGGCCTTCTTCCGCAGGATGGCGATGCGGGTCTCAAGCTCGGGCGGCTGGATGTCGGTGAGGAGGCCCCACTCGAAGCGGGACTTCATCCGGTCCTCAAAACCTGCCAGCTGCTTGGGCGGCAGATCCGAGGTGATGACCACCTGTTTGTTGTTGTTGTGCAGGGAGTTGAACGTGTGGAAGAACTCCTCCAGCGTCCGGTCCTTGCCGGCCAGGAACTGGATGTCATCGATCAGCAGCACGTCCACGTTGCGGTACGTGGTCTTGAAGCTGGCGCCTTCGTCATCGCGGATGGAGTTGATGAAGTCGTTGGTGAACTCTTCGGAGTTCACGTACCGGACCCGGATTCCGCTGTACAGGCGGCGGGCATAGTGGCCGATCGCGTGCAGGAGGTGGGTCTTGCCCAGCCCGGAATCACCGTAGATGAACAGCGGGTTGTAGGCCTTGGCGGGCGCTTCGGCTACGGCCACGGCAGCTGCATGGGCAAAGCGGTTGGACGAACCGATCACAAACGTATCGAAGACGTATTTGGGGTTCAGCCGGCCGAACTCGTGGGAAGTGCTCGGCAGCATCGGCTGCGGCTTCTGTTCGATCAGCTGGTCCGGCGAGTAGGAAGGTTCGACGACGGGTTCCGGCTCCGTGTGGAGCGGCACCAGATCGGTGTCCACGTCGATCGCGCAGCGGATGTCCTCGGAGAAAACGTTATGCAGGGCGTCATCCAGGGCGTCCTTGACCTGGGTCTGAAGGACTTCACGGGTCAGCTCGTTGGGAACGGCCACCAGGAGGGTGGATCCGATCAGGCCCTGGGCCTGCGCCAGAATGACAAAGCCCCGCTGCCGTGGTGAAACGCGGTCGTCCTGCTCGAGCAGGCTCACAACCCGACGCCAGGAACTTCCGACAGTATTGGCGTGGTTGGCTTCGTCTACTGTCATCAATCAGTTCCTCAAAACTTGCGTGCCTGCATTACGTGCAGCCCCAAGTCCCGAACCAGGATGCTGGTTCAGCTTCATCCACAGGGTTATGCACAGTCCGTGGATAATCGGCTACTGAGCCACTCTAGGGGATCAAAAGACCAGAAGATAGCTGGGAAGTAGCTTGTGGATAATTACACGGTTGTGGTTCGAAAACAGCACTTGTGAGCCACTTCATCCACAGGCTGTGGGGCCAGGTTAACCACAGCCGTGGACAGGGCCCCAGGGGTACCCCGGTTTGACTCTCGGAGGCAGATTGCCCTAGTGTTGTGAAGTCCTTTGTGTACGCTTTTTGGCCCCATCTGAATCTCTCTGACGCACCGCGTTTGAGCAGCCGGGGGAGGCGTGCATACACAAAACTTAGCGTCGGCCAGTTCTTCCCCTTTACTGATCGGGTGGGCGCACCTTTGATCCACTGGAGTAACTAACGTGAGCAAGCGGACTTTTCAGCCGAATAACCGCCGTCGAGCCAAGAAGCACGGCTTCCGCCTTCGTATGCGTACCCGTGCCGGCCGTGCCATCCTGGCAGCCCGTCGTGGCAAGGGCCGCACCGAACTGTCGGCCTAGATAACTGACTCGTCGGTTCAACTTTTCTTTGCGAGTTTAAGGTGCTGGCCACCCGTAACCGTTTGAGGACTGCAACCGATTTTTCAACAACTGTACGTTCCGGTGTCCGCAATGGACGCCGGAACGTAGTGTTATATGCGGCAGCTATTGCTGCCGACGAACCCAGCCGGATCGGGTTCATCGTTTCCAAAGGTGTCGGGAACGCTGTGGTCAGGAACCTCGTTAAGAGGAGACTGAGAGAAGCCGGTGCTGCCTCGCTGCGCGAGTACGGTACCGGGTTCGCCATAGTGGTCCGGGCGTTGCCTGCGTCCGCTGCCGCCAGCTGGGATCAACTGCTGGCGGACTACAACGCCGCACTGGAATCAACTATGAGCCGGTTGGGCAGCCGCCTTCCGCGGGCTGCTGTAAACGGTTCAACCGGTACAACACAGGAAGGGACACAGCGTGCGTAAGGTAACTGCCGCCGTCGTCCACTACCTTCATCCTGGTGCTGCCGCCGTGGGTACCTTCCTCTGGAACCTGCCCAGAAACATTCTTATTCTGCTGCTGATGGCCTACCGCAAGGTGATTTCTCCCTTGTATGGCCAGGTCTGCCGTTTCTTTCCTTCCTGCTCGGCGTACGCCCTTGAGGCGATCACTGTCCATGGGGCAGTGAAGGGCAGCTGGCTTGCGGCCCGTCGCCTTGCGCGCTGCCATCCGTGGAATGCCGGCGGTGTGGACCATGTCCCCGCCGGCCACCGCCACTGGCCCGATCACCGGACCCCCACAATTGTTGTGCTGAACAACCCGGACAAGTACCTGGCTGCTCAGACTGATGGAGAAGGCCGCCTTGCGGCCTGACGAATAGGGATATCGTATGGACTTCTTTGAAACAATCATGTTTCCGTTCAAGTGGCTGGTTTCCATCATCATGGTGGGCTTCCACGAAGGCCTGAGCAGCATCGGGCTGCCTGAGGCCTCAGGCTGGACGTGGACGCTGTCCATCATCGGGCTGGTGCTGGTGATCCGTGCCGCCCTGATCCCCGTATTCGTCAAGCAGATCAAGGCGCAGCGTGGCATGCAGCTGCTGCAGCCGGACCTGAAGAAACTCCAGGACAAGTACAAGGGCAAGACCGACCAGCTCTCCCGCCAGGCAATGGCGCAGGAACAGATGGCCATGTACAAGAAGCACGGAACCAACCCGTTCTCTGCCTGCTTGCCTATGCTGATCCAGATGCCGTTCTTCTTCGCGCTCTTCCAGGTTCTGTCCGGCATCAGCACGGCCCGTGACCAGGGCAAGGGCATGGGGGCGATGAGCCACGAACAGGTGTTGCAGTTTGACGACTCCACCATCTTCGGGGCGCCGCTGTCTGCAACGCTGCTGCATAACCCTGAGGGCAATGCGGTTGCCGTGTGGATCCTGTCGATCGTGATGATCCTGGCCATGACAGCGTCGCAGTTCATCACGCAGAAGCAGATCATGGCCAAGAACATGTCTGAAGAGGCCATGGCCAGCCCGTTCATGCGCCAGCAGAAGATGATGCTGTATATCCTGCCGGTCGTCTTCGGTGTGGGTGGCATCAACTTCCCCATCGGCGTCCTGATCTACTGGACCACCACCAACCTCTGGACCATGGCACAGCAGTTCTTCGTCATCCGCCGCATGCCGACGCCGGGATCCCCCGCCGCCAAGGCCCTCGCCGAGCGCAGGGCTGCCAAGGGCCTGCCGGCCCTGTCCATTCTGGGCGGGAAGAAGGCCGACGCCGAAGCGGAGGCGGCTGCCGCAGCTGCGGTCATCGAGCACAAGGCACAGCGCGTCCAGCCCCAGCGTAAGAACAGGAAGAAAAAGTAATGTCAGCCGAAAGCACCGAACACGCCCTTTCCGACGAGGTCATTGACGATCAGGACGAAGCGTCAACGGACGCCGATGCTTCGCCCAAGGGATCCGCTGCCAGCCGCCTCGAAGAGGAAGGCGACGTTGCCGCCGATTACCTGGAGGAACTCCTTGATATCGCTGACATCGACGGCGACATTGACATTGAAGTCCGGAACGGCCGCACATACATTTCCATCGTTGCCGAGGAAGAAACTGATGGTCTCGACAGCCTCGTAGGCGAAGACGGCGAAGTCCTCGAAGCCCTTCAGGAACTGACCCGGCTCTCTGTTCTCTCCGCAACGGAGAACCGCTCACGCCTGGTCCTGGACATCAACGGCTACCGTCAGCAGCGCGGCGTCCACCTGCAGAAGATCGCCGAGGACGCGGCAGCTTCGGTCAAGGAGTCCGGCAAAGCCGTGGCACTGGAGCCGATGAGTGCCTACGAACGCAAAATCGTTCATGACGCCGTCGCTGACCTGGGACTCGTCAGCGAGTCCGAGGGCGAAGGCGCCGGGCGTCACATCGTAGTATCCGCAGACTAGAGAATGCTGAACCGCTAATCATGGTTGACATCACGGCAGCAGAATTGCTGGCGGCCGAGAAGATTTTCGGTGATCGCCTGGACCTGGCCAAACGCTACGTGGAGCACCTGGCCACGTCCGGAACCGAACGCGGGCTGATCGGGCCGCGTGAGATCCCACGGTTGTGGAGCCGGCACGTCCTTAACTGTGCCGTTATCGAAAGCGAGATCGCGCACGGCAGCCATGTTGCCGACGTCGGAAGCGGAGCCGGACTTCCCGGACTTTGCCTCGCCATCGCGCGTCCGGACCTCCAGCTGACACTGATCGAGCCACTGGAACGCCGGGTGATCTGGCTCCAGGAAGTGGTGGACGATCTCGGCCTGACAAACGTCACGGTGATGCGGACCCGCGCGGAGCTTGCGGTTGGCATGGTGGACGCTGATGTTGTGACTGCCCGGGCTGTTTCCGCGCTGAGCAACCTCGCCGGCCTGACCATCCCCTTGCTCGCCGGCAAGGGCGAAGTTGTGGCCATTAAGGGACGCAGCGCAGGCGAGGAAATCGAAAAAGCAGCGAAGGTCATCCGGAAACTCGGTGGCGTCCAGACCTCTGTAGTGACTGTCGGTGAAAACCTCCTGGAGGAACCCACCACGGTGGTACGGATCGTCGTTAACAAGTCCCGAAAGATCTCCTAGTCCTGGCCCGGTAGCCTTGGTCTGCAGGGCGAAGCGGTTAGGCTAGACAACGGCAGCAAAAGCCGAACGAGAGTGAGTGTGTCCCAGTGACCAGTAGCGAAGCCTCCACACAACGGATACCCCCGTTTGTGTCTTTGGGGTCAGCACGATCAGTTGCTGGCATGGGAATGGGTTCCGCGCCCGGACGAGGGGAAAGTCACCCTAATCCGGTTGCGGAAATGGCAATTCTTGCCTCTGTTTCACGTGAAACAACAACGGGTGGCAGGATCAACGTCATGGACACCATGGACGATTCCAGCCCTATCGCCCGGGAACTCGCCCACGAGACCAGGCGCCGCGAACGGCTGGTTGGCCGGAAACTTCCCAAGCCGGAGAAGACCCGTGTCTTCACGGTGTCCAACCAAAAGGGCGGCGTGGGCAAGACCACCACCACCGTGAACATCGCTGCTGCCCTGGCCGCAGCCGGCCTGAACGTCCTGGTCATTGACATCGATCCCCAAGGCAACGCCTCCACCGCCCTCGGCGTCGAGCACCATGCCGATGTGGACAGCATCTACGACGTCCTCATCAACGATTTCCCTCTCGCCGACGTCGTGGCCCCCTGCCCGGACATCAGCAACCTGATTTGCGCCCCTGCCACCATTCACCTGGCCGGCGCGGAGATTGAGCTTGTTTCGCTTGTTGCCCGTGAACAGCGGCTCCGCCGGGCGATCGATGTCTATGCCAAGACCCGGGCAAAGAACGGCGAAGAACGCCTCGACTACATCTTCATTGACTGCCCGCCCAGCCTCGGGTTGCTCACGGTTAATGCCTTCTGTGCTGCCGGTGAGGTCCTTATCCCCATCCAGTGTGAGTACTACGCACTTGAAGGCCTCAGCCAGCTCCTCAAAAACATTGAGATGATCCAGAAGCACCTGAATGCGGATCTGGTGGTCTCCACTATTCTCCTCACGATGTATGACGGACGGACCAATCTTGCAGCCCAGGTGGCAGCGGAAGTTCGCCTCCACTTCCCTGAGCAGGTCCTGGGTGCTGTAGTCCCCCGCTCCGTCCGGATTTCAGAAGCTCCGAGCTACCAGCAAACCGTCATGACGTACGATCCTTCCTCCAGTGGAGCCTTGTCTTACCTGGAAGCCGCAGCCGAAATCGCTGAACGCTAGAATCTTCAAGAACTGCAACAACCGGAGTCCGGCAAGGTCTGACTCTTCCATCGGAGGGATTTATCCATGAGCGAAAAGCGACGTGGCCTAGGCCGCGGTCTTGGCGCACTCATTCCAAGTTCCGCCGGTAGTGCGTCGGGCAACGGCGGTGCTGTGTCGCGGCCTGTGGATCTCTTCTTCCCTGAAGGCCGTAAGAAAGTCGCGTCCCCTGACGACGCTTCAGGGAATGGTGGGGCAGCTTCAGATGCTTCATCTTCCGAGTCGGTTGCTTCCGAGTCGGTTGCGCCGGCTCAGGCCAACGGCGCATCCGTAACGAAGCAGGCAGCTGCGCCGAGAACTGCCTCCCCCGCGAATCCGCCGGCCAAGGCAGCAGAGACGCTGCCGGCCGCAAAAGCTCCCGCCAAGGCTCCTGCGAAAGCTCCTGTAAAGGGCGGTGCAGCTACATCGACGGTGGACGGCTCGCCCAGGCCAGTTGAAGACGCAGCTGGCGAGTCTGTGTCCGAGGTGTCTGAGTCCCAGAGCAGTGCGCCGGATAACGGTGTTGACCTCGTGGAAGTCCCCGGCGTGCGTTTTGCCGAGATTCCGGTCACCGACATCCATCCGAACCGTAAACAGCCCCGCTCAGTCTTCGATGACGATGACATGGCGGAGCTCATCCACTCCGTGCGCGAAATCGGCGTCCTCCAGCCAATTGTGGTTCGTACTTCCACCGAAGAAGGTGGAGAACCGTACGAGCTGGTGATGGGTGAGCGTCGCTGGAGGGCAGTGCAGGCGGCCGGGATGGCGACCATCCCTGCCATCGTCCGGGACACCACTGATGACGACCTCCTCAGGGATGCACTGCTGGAGAACCTGCATCGCAGCCAGTTGAACCCGCTCGAAGAGGCAGCGGCCTACCAGCAACTGCTTGAAGACTTCGGAACCACTCACGAGCAGCTCGCGGACCGCATTGGCCGATCGCGTCCCCAGGTTTCGAACACGCTGCGTCTCCTCAAACTTCCGCCCCTGGTTCAGCGTCGAGTGGCGGCCAGCGTTATTTCCGCTGGCCACGCGCGCGCCCTGCTCGCCCTGCCGGATGCAGCAGCCATGGAACGCCTCGCCCAGAAGATCGTGGCTGAAGGCATGTCTGTTCGGGCAACCGAAGAGGCCGTCACTCTCTATCAGGATCCTGCGAAGCCTGCCAAGAACAACATCCCTCGTCCGGGAGCCCGCCATGAGCGCCTGGACTATCTGGCATCCTCGTTGTCAGACCGCTTGGACACTAATGTCAAGATTTCCCTGGGTGTCCGCAAGGGACGTGTCAGCATTGAATTCGCCAGTGTTGAAGACCTGAATCGCATCATGGAAGTTCTTGCGCCAGGATCTGAAAACTAGCGTTCTCTATTCAAAGAAGGGCCTGTTTCACGTGAAACAGGCCCTTCTTTCGTCTGTATCGACGCCATCTTTGCACTCCCGAGCTGATACTGGCGTGGCCATCGTGGTTGTGTCGCGCCCCGGGATCGAGCCCGCGGTTCGCATGGCGTAGCATTCTGGGCCCGATGAAATGGTTCCGGTGTGGGACGCGAGTTTGGCACTGCTGCTGCCTTGGACTCCTCTAAAGACTGGACTCTCCCAGCGTCTGGCATCTTTGCTTGTGTTCCCGCGGCAGCGGTGGAATTCTGTGGTTTCGGGTTTGCTGACGCACTGGAGGTGGGCACTGAGGGCGATGGAGATGGCGGAGCCGCGAACTCTCGAACGGCGATCAGGCAGGAGTGGAGGATTCGAAGGATCGCTGGACACTGCGATGCGACTCGTGATGCTGGGCATCCGATGGGTTCCGTTGCTCCGAAGCAGTGAAGAATGCGTCGATTCGCACAATTTCCAATCAGTCGTTGCGGCGCCCAACCTGCCAAGCGGCGGGATTACTGTGTTCGATGCTCTTGCCCCGTTCACTTCCAGAGAGCTGGTGTGCAGCGTACGCACCCGTGCAGCTGTTGGCCTCAGCCTCCGGCTGGCTCATTGACTACGGGGATGCGCCAGGGTGGACGTTTCCCCCGGACCTGTCATGAGATAGTATTCTGACCTTCAAGCTGGTTCGGCAGCATCCGGTTTCGGCAGCGTCAGGTTCAGAGGGGAAGGCGCCTCCCGGTAATGTTTCACGTGGAACATCAACAGGGTAGGTGCCGGATCTAGGCGGCGGCGCCATCGAGAACAAACATGAAGTTGGTATGGTCTAAAGCTCTCGGCGTATGATGTCGCCAGCGCGTCATCTGATCTGCGGCTGCGGCTGCGGTTAAGTGAATTCGGCTTTGCAGCATCCGGGGTGGCTTCGCCCGCATGAATATTGGCCTTCAGGGGGTCCAGAGGTGGTGCGGGTGAGCGCCGTGGTCGGAATCCCGATTGGCGTGGGTGAGCGCCAGTGTCGGTGTGGGTGAGCGCCATCTGTAAGGCTCCTTCCACCACGTGAGGGCCACGTGGCGGAAGGATTACCGGCAATGGTACGGAAGATCAAGGCGAAACTGGTTTTGCAGTTTCGCAATCAAGGCCTATCGGGCAGGGCTATCTCGTCTGCTCAGGGCATGTCTCGGCACAGCGTTCAGGCGGTGATCGAGGCTGCTGATCGGGCAGGGCTCGGCTGGGATGACGTTGCTGATTTGTCTGATGGTGAGGTTTATCTGGCGCTATTTCCCGGCCGCGGGGTGCGCGAGAGCGTGTTTATGCAGCCGGATTGGGGCCAGGTGCACCGGGAGCTGGCCAGGGTTGGGGTGACGTTGAAGCTGCTGCACCAGGAGTACGTCGACGCATCCGGTCGGGCGGGGCAAGCGTCGATGAGTTATGACCGGTTCTGCAGGCTTTATGGCGATCACGCGATGGTCACTGGCGCCTCGTCCCGGGTCGGCCACAAGGCTGGCCGCAGCATCGAGGTCGACTGGTCTGGGCCGACGATGCAGCTGGTCGATCCGGCAACGGGAGAGGTCTCGAAGGTGTATTTGTTCGTCGCGTGTCTGCCGTTCAGCAGGTATGCGTTCGTGGAGGCGTGCCTGGATATGCGGCAGGATTCGTGGCTGCGCGCGCATGCGGAGATGTTCGCGTTCTTCGGCGGCACGGTCCCGCGGCTCGTGCCCGACAATCTCAAGACCGGGGTGATCTCTCATCCGCGCGAGGGCGAGGTCGTGCTCAATGACGCGTATCGGGAGATGGCGGCGCATTATTCAGCGGCGGTACTACCGGGCCGAGTGAGGCACCCGAAGGACAAGGCGAGCGTGGAAAACACTGTCTCGCACGTCGCCACCTGGGTGATTGCCGGGTTGAGGAAAGAGGTGTTCACGAGCCTGGCGCAGTTGCGGAGACGGATTCGGGAGCAGATCGATGCCTATAACAGGCAGCCGTTCCAGAAGCGGGAGGGCTCCCGGCTGAGCGTGTTCACCGCCGAGGAGAAGCCGGTGTTGCAACCGCTGCCGGCGGTGGCGTTCGAGATCAGCACCTGGACCTATGGGCGCAAAGTTGGGCGCAACGGCCACGTGGTCTGGGCGAAGAACTTTTACTCCGTGCCGTTCGCGCACATCGGCTCGAATGTTGATCTTCGTGTCACGGAGACCATGCTGGAGATCTATCGCAGCGATGAGCGCCTCACCAGCCACCTGCTGCTGCCAGCGACGACGGCGAACCAGCATCAGACGAACGAGGCGGACCTTCCGGAGGGTCGCAGCTGGCAGGCGTGGGACCGGGCCCGGATCGATGAATGGGCGTTGCGGATGGGCCCGGCAACCGTGACGGTGATCAGCAAGATCTTCGAGTCCGTGCGGGTCGAGGAGGCCGGCTACGACCCCGCGCTGGCGGTGCTGCGCCTGTCCCGCCGGTTCTCCCCGGCCCGGGTGGAAGCGGCCAGCCAGCTCGCGCTGCGGGGGTCGATACGATCGCCCCGCTACGCCCACCTGCGGCCGATCCTGGATACCGGGCAGGACAAAACCGGGATCGTCCCTGATGAGCCGGAGGGAGACGATGGCGGATACGTGCGGGGCGGCGCCTACTACGCCGGAGGGGCTCGATGAGCCGCCTGGATGCGGAGACCAAACGCAAGCTGCGCGAGATGAACGCGGGCGAGTTGCTGGAGGCCATCGATACCCAAGACGAGAGGCTGAGTATCAGCTTGCCGTTCGAGGATCGTGTCCGGCTGGTCGTCGATGACGCCTATTCGTCGTTTACGCATTCCAAGGTGGCCGGCTTGATCCGGCGGGCAGGACTGCGTTATCCGAACGCGGATTTGCGTCGCATCGATCTTCTCGACGAGCGCGGTCTTGACCGGCAGCTGCTGACCCAGCTGGGCACCTGCTCGTTCGTGGGCAGGCAGCAGAACGTCGTCTTGCAGGGGTTCACTGGGTCGGGGAAGTCGTATCTGGGATGCGCGGTCGCCAAACGCGCCTGCGAGCACCGAATCCGCGCACATTACGTCCGTATGCCAGACCTCGAGGAAGAATGGGTCGCCGCGCAAGACAGGCCCGGCGGTTCCGGTAAATTCCTGCGAAAGTATGCGGCATTCACGCTGCTGGTCATCGACGAGTGGCTCCTGGATCGACCCACGGAACCGATGCGAGGCATGCTGCTGGAACTGATGGAGCGCCGCTACGGCGAGACCTCAACAGTGTTCTGCACTCAGTATTTGCAGAAGGACTGGCACCAGCGGCTCGGCTCCGGCGTCCATGCGGACGCGATCATGGACCGGATCATCCACAACACGATCTGGGTCGAGACCGGCAACTACAACATGCGCGAACACGCAGCACTCGTGAGCGCCTAATCCTGTGACAGAGAGCGTCAGCGGCGCCAAGCCACGCGACTGCTGGCGCTCTCTGGCACGATCCCCGGCGCTCAACCGCACGAATGGGTGGCGCTCAGGGCTTCAAATACTCACGCAGCCAAAGCCGGCCAGAAACACTCCAACAGAGGCAGTCCATCAAGCTTCGTGAGGGTAACGGGATTGCTGGGCAGGCGCGGCCTGCGCCCTCCTCCACATGGTTTCACGTGAAACATCGTGACGAGTGCAGCGCACTGTGCCCGGCATCTCCCCATGGCCCGACACCCGACGCCCTTACGCCGCCGGCAAGCGGGCTGCGACTCGGATTGTAAACATGCAGCCCCGGCGCCCTCCCATCTCGATCGCCGTGGAAACAGAGACAATTGACGGAGCTTGGAGTTGACGGTTTAGAGCCTACGATGGCCTCTACCGACTCGAGGATGATGCCGGCCCCAATCCCCCGCCGGCAGTGACGGCCCTCGACTGGCGACATCCTGGTAACCCAGCGCATGCCCGCCGAGGGCTCGGGGACCTTAGCAAGCCGTCCGGAGGGTTCGTATCCAGTGGAGAACCATGGCATGAGTCCAGCTTGTCCCGTCCGCGGTGGCCCAACCCTGACGCCTGAGTTCCATCCGCCGGGCACCTAGCCTGAACGGATAGCTTCTTGGCACATCCGAGGACTCTTGATCTGGCAGCCAGTGTTGATGCCCGAGGCTGTGGCACCTCAGAATGTTCGGGTTAGGTTCGGGCTGCTGGCCGCGCGCCGGCGCATAGGTAGCATCGGCTGAGGCAGGCAGGCAGGCATGTACGACCTCGCCCCCGGGGCCTTTCGTCAAACAGTCTTCTGCGGAGATGGGAAGGTCGACGGGATCGAATCTACAGGGTGCCTCGATACACGCGAGTAACAGGAGGGCTCCTTGATACAAAGGAGTCTCAGGAGGGCGCCTCGATCCCCTGGCGTGGCCAATAGGTTCGCCGACTGCCTCATCCGGAAGCACCCTTGGGTAGGGACTGCGACACTCCAAGACGTCCCAGCATGACACTCAGTAGCTCGCCGTAGTGCGGTCTCTGGACCAGCTCCGCGACTGGGCTTCGCCCCTCTGGGACGTGACCCCAGGGTGCACAGAATAGGCTCGGTCTTGGGGCGTCCGGGAGGAGAAGGAATTGGTGGTAGCCGAATCGTCTTGCTGTGCGGCAGTTTGAGACAGAAGGGAATTTTCGGTAGGTCCGGACCTAAGCGGGAAGCGACCGCAATTGCAACACGTCAGATCATGCCCCGGCCGCAGATGAATCAGCTAGCCAGGCGGGCAGGAGTCTGGTTTAAGGGAAAGAGAATGCCCGAAGGATTATGATTCCTCGGCCCACTCTTCATCATCGTGTGCGGCAAACTTGCCACAACAACAGATGAAGCCAAGACAGCCTTGGGCCCGTAGGTGTGAACTGCGCGGTGGATATCGCGGTGGATATCGCTGTGGATAACTTTGTGGATAGATTGCTTGGTGGCAGGCATCACGAAGAGATTTGGCCCACACCAGCGGATCCTGCAACGAGCGGTCCGCACGAATATTGGATAACGCCTGCAGTCACGTTTCACGTGAAACACTACCAAGGCCGATCTAGACTCTCTTTGGGGACGGAAAGCGACTTCAATAGTTGGATTTCTGCCGATATTTCCAGTCCGACGTGAGCATGCGCTTCGGCCGTGGTAGTTGTCCTGGGAGCAAGCCCGGCTTGAGGGTGTCGGCTGATCTAAAGTCCGGCATTAGGGGTACCGCATCCGCGGTTTGAAGTCCGGTGGATAAGCCTGTGGATATCGGTGTGGATAACATTTGGGGATAACTTCCAAGTCGGTGGACATCAACGCGATGGAACCCACCAGTCGAACCGAACAGTCACACTTCGGATGGATACGATTCCGTCGTCCGCTGACATTCATCACCTGCTCTGGGTCCTTGGGGTGGAGTTGGTCGGGCACCTAGGGCGACGCCGTTCGAACAGGAAAGCCGGCATTGGCCAGTTGATTCATGACCTGCCCTAAGGATCTGTTCGCAGCTGGGTGCCCAGTGCCTTGCTCAGACGTGGATCATATCGGCAGATGCCGAGGCGTGTCGCTCCGGTCGGGGGCTGCACTGCGGACTGACATGTTGATGACCGAGCAGGTAGCTCTGGTCCCGTCCTTCGCTGATGACTGAGCAAGGGTGTTCTGGTCCCGTCCCTCGGTGATGACTGAGCAAGGGTGTTCTGGTCCCGTCCCTCGCTGACTGGACGGCAGCCGTAGCGATCTTGCCAACAGAGATGAGCCTGGCGGCAAAGCCACGAGTCCAAGTTGGGCCACGGGCAGATACACGGAGATCACCTTCCTCCAGTCCAGCGTCAGGCTGTCGATCCCCCACCGGCGCAGTAGACAGCCAGGGCTTGGGCGAGGGCCTAATGGTCACGCAAGCGTGCATAGGGCCCTGTGGCAAGTATGGGGGCCTGGCAGTGTAGAGAATACCTGCGGTGAGGAGAATATGCCTCGTGTGCCTGGGCTGCGTACGGATGATCCAGGTGTGTACGTATGACCGGTCGCGGCACAACGAGCTTGACGTGGGGTTGCGGTCATCTGGCTGTTGGCCTCAGATGAAAGCATCCGGCACATGCGAAGCCGGCGTCCTTAGCATCCCATTCAGGGAAGGCTTGGACGGAGCTTTCGGTCAGTTCGTTTCACGTGAAACAGTTCGCCCGAGGTCTTGCCCCTCCACGAACCGTTGCCGTGGCCGGACTGTTTCACGTGAAACAGTCCGGCCTGGAAGAAGATCCGTGTCTTCGTGGCGTCGTTGTCGGCCCGCACTCATGGGGCGCATGAGGTCTCCCGGCATGTCCCGTCTCCTGGTATGGCCCAGTTGAGACGTGCACGGCGTTGTCAGGGTGTGAGGCCGAAACAGGTGTCTATCGAGGTCGTCGTTGTGTGCGGCCAAGGGGAATATCGGGCTTGGACAATCTCCGGATTTGTTGCCTCTTCAGCTATCGGCTCTAATGGACACTTCGCACGGATAGGACGATGAGCCCGAATGGGCCCACCATCGCGGCGAGCACAGGCCGACTGCGCCACGCGGGGCCTCCCCCTTGCGGTTCCCGAATTACCATCCGAGGCTGGAGGTATAGGCGGATGGGCTTTGTGAGGCTCCCGGCCCACGGTCCCGAATTGATCCACAGGCAACTTGTCGGTGCTGGCAGGGTTCCCAGCGCTGTGTGAGGCTGCTCCCGGGTCGCTGAATCGCGGGGTGCCCGGCCCGCTACCGTGTCGTCGACATGCGGTGGACAAGTCTGAACTGTGGCAACTGGTCAGGCTGCCACTGAACTGGATACCGTCGCGGCAGGTAAACGACGTGCTGCGGTTGGCGATGAGGCTTGGGCGCATTTCTGACCCTGCAGTCATTTACGAGGGGTCAGAGCCATTTGCTGTCGGGGATCTATTCCTATTGCTCGGATCCTAGCGTTATAGCAGTCACCTGGCGTCGCCGGCGTCCCTTGGCTTCCTCCGACCAGCGCCTCATCCCCCGACGCACGCCGTCTCCCCCGACCACCGGCGTTGAGTCTGACCAACCCTTGGAATCCCGATCTTCTAGGCGCCAACTGCGAGAATCGGCGTTTGATTCAGACCATGGACGGCCAGCGAGACTGGGACGCGAGCCTGGTCAAGGTGCTTACGGTAGTCCGATGCTCCGGTTCCATCTTGTCCCCCGCGAGGTGAAAAGAGGCGCTAAGGCCACTAGGCCACCTAATCCAATTGTCATGCGCTGTTCAGAGTTGGATCCAATGACTGAGTCAGCCGCAGAGATTCTTCTCAGCGAATGGAGGGGACGCATTACGTGCTATATCGCGTGAACCCGATCCTTGAAGACTGGCTCGAAGTGCCGTCGGGCAGGCCAGTAGGAGCTAGAGGGAACAGATTTACACAAGCTTCGGCAGTGTTTCACATGAAACATAGCGCGGGGTTCGCATCAGCGCAGAGTATGACCGTCGCGAAAGTGGGAGCCTGGGTTGATTGATTTACCGTCGTGCGCCGAACTGAACTCAACTGAATTCAAGTATGTCGAACTGAATCGCTGCGGCATTGTCGTGCGACAAGGGCACTCGGATGCAGGGATCAGCGTGCACTGACGCCGAAGAAATTTCGTCCGTCCGGCGAGTGTGGCCACACCGTCCGCGGCTTGGTTTGGCGAATCGTCGATGTTCGTATGATTCCATGTTTCTCGATCGCCAATGTTTCACGTGAAACAGTGCACTCGGGCTCGCGTCGGGCCCATAGAAGTCCCGTAGCGTGCTGGAATCTGGAAACACTTTGTCTACTGTTGGCGAACTTATGCCTTCTTACCGCGGCTCGCGGGCCGAAGCAACGAAGACCGCACGTCCTGCGAAGTGTCCCACATTGTCGTGCGCCGATTCCTCACGCGAACGAGACCAGAAGTACGACGCTCTGCATCTCGATCGCCAATGTTTCACGTGAAACAAGAATCCGAATCCGAAAGGCGAACTCCAGGATGGCGGCGGAGACGTCTGACTGGAATTTTCAGCCCGCTAGCCCTCATAGGTAACACGCTCATCCCTGCACTGGGTCTCCAGGAGCGACTCTGAGCAATCACTGAAGTTAAGAAACAAATGAAGGTTGATGCAATATGGTTGTGCTTCGACGGGCTCGGTCTTAAAGACGCGTGGCCACCGCTTCATGGAAGCAGTGGCCACAGGCCGGTGTCCCTGGTCATATGGGACAGAAGTCCCCTACCTGATTAGGACAGGACGTCGGCAAATTCCTTTTCGAAGAACTGCTTCGGCCTTGCACCGATGACAGTGCTCTTCACCTGGCCGTCCTGGAAGAGGTAAACGGCGGGGATGGACGTGATTCCGTACTCGGCGGCGATGGCGGGGTTGTCGTCGACGTTGAGCTTGACGACATTAACCTTCTCGCTGTATTCCACCGAGATCTCGTCGAGGATGGGTCCCAGCTTGCGGCAGGGGCCGCACCATTCAGCCCAGAAGTCCACAATTACCGGCTTGTCGGCGGACAGTACGTCCGCAGCAAAACTTGCATCTGTTACGTCTTTAGCGTTGCTCATAACCTTGTCTCTCTCTTCGAACGGCGGGTACGCGAGGTTACGCGTGAACGTCTGCGAGGTAGTGTTCCACGTCGATCGCGGCTACACATCCGGAACCGGAGGCCGTGATGGCCTGACGGTAGGTGGGATCAACCACATCGCCGGCGGCGAAGACGCCAGGGATGCTGGTCTTGGAACTCCGGCCCTCGACGGCGATGGTACCGACCGCAGTGATCTCCAGGGAGTCCTTGACCAGGTCGGTGCGGGGGTCGTTTCCGATGGCGACGAAGACGCCGGTGACGGCGAGGTCGGACACGGTGGCGTCCTGCAGGTTCTTGATCTTGAGCCCAGTGACTTTGTCCGCTCCGATGACGTCGTCAACGGAACTGTTCCAGATGAACGAAATCTTGTCGTGGGCCAGGGCACGGTCCGCCATGATCTTGGAAGCTTTGAGTGTGTCGCGGCGGTGCACAACGGTGACGGACTTGGCGAACTTGGTCAGGAAGAGGGCTTCTTCCATGGCCGAGTCTCCTCCGCCGATGACCGCAATGTCCTGGTCCTTGAAAAAGAAACCATCGCAGGTTGCACACCAGCTGACGCCGTGACCGGAGAGGCGCTTTTCGTTCGGGAGGCCCATCTCACGGTAAGCGGATCCGGTGGACAGGATGATCGCCCGCGCACGGAAGGTCTCGCCGGTACCGATGGTGACAGTCTTGATGTCGCCGTCGAGGTCCAGTGCTGTGACGTCCTCGAACTGGATTTCCGTTCCGAACCGGGCTGCCTGCTTCTCGAAGTTCTCCATGAGGTCCGGCCCCATGATCCCTTCGGGGAAGCCAGGGTAGTTTTCGACGTCGGTGGTGTTCATCAGTTCGCCGCCGGCGGTAACTGATCCGGCCAGAAGCAAAGGCTTCAGGTTGGCGCGCGCCGTGTAGACAGCGGCCGTGTACCCGGCCGGGCCCGAGCCGACGATGATGACATCACGTACTTCGGACGCGGTGTTTTCTGCGTTGCTCACTGAACGGTGAACCTCTTCCTTAGTCGATGCGCCGGCTTTTTGCGGCCGGCCACATGGCACAACTGAATCTAGGTGGTGAATATTCCGGGCGCCGCGCGAACGGAGGAACCATCAGCGGCCTTAACCCCGTCACCTGAACGGGACGCCCTACCAGATTACCGTCTGAAAACAGCTGAGCCGCGTCTGTTACTGCGGAGCAATGCTCCGGGCAGAACAGCCGCGGCTCAACGGGAACGACCCGGGTGTGGTCCTACTGGATCTTGATCTCCGCCAGGCGGATGCCAAAGCCATAGCGGGTCTTCGGGGCAGCCAGCTTGGGAAGGGTCTTGATGGACACGATCACGTACTGTGCCTCCACCGGCTCGGCCAGTGGCATGGTCAGATCTGTTGACGTGAAGCTGTTGGTCCCCACTAGTTTGGCTCCGTCCAGTGACGGACGGTCATTGGTGAAGACACTGAGATTGCCGCCCGAGGCTCCGAGCTGAGTCAGGGTGATGGATGAAACCTTCGCCGGATTCTTCAGCTTGACGAACAAAGGCACGCCATCGGCTGCGAGGCCGCCCCAGCCCTCGGTGGCAAATTCCATGTCTGACCAGTAGCTGGCTGCGTTGCCGTCAAAGGCCTTCACAAGATCCACGTCGTACGTGCCTGCGAAGTCAAAATCCCCCTGGCGGGTGATGCTGTCAATGGCAGGCGGTGCCGCCGGCGCTGCGGAGCTCGGGTTGGATGAAGGCGACCCGGTGTTTGGCTGGGTGGAGCCCGTCGACGTGGGGGATGGGGCGGCCTGAGGGCCCGTTTTGAATAGACTGCCCAGGTTGGTGACCGCAAAGACCAGCCCGGCAATCAGCACCACGGCAAGCAGTCCGCCCACCAGCCAGCGCATCGAGCGGGGCTCACGCTCGGGCTCGTCGTCATCGTAAAAGTCATCCGTCCCGCCGGAAGGCGGTACTGCGGCCGCCGGAGACACTTTCCGGGCAAGCGACGGGAAGGCGCCCGCTGCGCGATCGGAGCGTTCCGGCGCTCGGGAGACCACGGGTTCGTCGTAGGCTGCGTCCTGGGAGCCGTTGGAATAGTCGTCCTCAGACCACAGGGAGACCTTGGGCGAATCGGATCCCGCACCTGCCCTGGGCTCGGCCGGTCCGGAAACTGGCCGGTTTTCCGCAGCCTGCACCGGTTGCGGGGCAGTGACGTGCTGATGTGCGGCCGTGGCGCCAGCAGCGGCGGCTCCTGCTCCAACGGCTCCGGCCTTGACAGGCCCCGACGCCGGACGGACCGCCGGGCGGAGCGGCGGACGGGCCGGAACAACCGGGGGTACAAGCGGCGGAGCAACCGGTGCGGCCGACCGGCGTGGGTCAACCTGGCTGGAGTGGTTGTCCGAGTAGTTGATATATCCGGCGTCGACGTTCTCTTCGTCGTCGTACGGTTCCGGTTCGTGTGAACGCACTTGGCCGAAAATTTCGCTGCCCAGGGTATCCGTGAAGAACGGCTCGACGTAAGGCACGTCGGAGGCAACCACGAGGTCCAAAAGGTCTGCCGCGGACGTGTGGTTGGTGATGAGGTACGTGGTGGCCTCAGTGACCCCAAGGTCCAAGACCTGGACGTTGCCCGGGCGCTCACCGGTAGCCACCTCGCGGGCGCTCTGGGCCACCTGTTCGGTGTTGTCCGGGCCGGCGACCAGAATGCTGACCGGTCGGTTGAGAACCTGGTCCACCCCGTCCAGCACCAGATCCTGGTCGTGTGAGGTCAATACCGTGGCTGTGACCTTGTAGCGGCCGCCGAGTACTGATCCAACGTCGATCGGGTGGGACACGTGTTCCTCCTTGACTGTCCGGGAATGCCGGCGTAGATGATGCCACCGCCGGTCAGAAACCGGCCAAAAGCCAGCCGGCGAGCCGGTCTGCGCTTGCCTGCAACTACCCCTGTTCACTGTCGATCCTAGCCGATCGGCTATGGCCGCCGTGGTCGACAGGCAACCAAAAACCGCGAGAAGATCACTTTTTTCGAGGCCGGCGGGGCCTGAAATGGGGGTTCTGTCCGGCTTGGCCCTGGAACGTGCGCCGGCCGGGAAGGGGAATCTCGTCGCGCAGCAGCCCGCCCCGCGCTGTGCCGGGCACATCCTCTGCGGGAAGGTATCCCGCGGCGGTTTCAGTGCCCCCGTTAGCCACTGCTTCAGTTTCCCCATGTGCGCCGTCAGCTGGCGCCGTAGGCGCTGCCTGGCGTTCCGGTACGGGTCCTGCGCGGAAGGAGGCGGCGTCGAATTCGCCTGAAATCCGGGGAATCAGGCCGGTGTCCACCGCGACCGTGGCGCGTTCCGGCGTCGGACGTTCCGTTCCGGAAACGTCGGCACCCGCAGCCGACGACGGCGTTCCCCCGCCGCCGGCCGGTCCGGTGCCCCGTCCCAGCCGTCCCAACAGCGGGCGCATGAGGTCGCGGAGTTCCTCGACGTGGAAGATCTTGAGCAGGAAGACATAGGCAACCAACATGATCGGTCCCACCACGATGACCGTCACCAGGGCGGCGAGTCGGTCTGACCAGGCGAAACCGTCGGGGCTGTAGCTCCCCATCAGCCACAGGGCCCCGGCCCCGGCGATCGCGGATCCGAGTGCCGCATAGCCCATCCGGATGTACGAATTGGCGATCCGCGGCCCGTCGAGGTGTCCAAGGAGCCGGCGCAGGAAGTAGGCACTGATCACCACCGAGAGGATGTTGCCCACCATGTACAGGAGGGCAATGGCGTAAATGACCTGGCCCACCGGCAGGAACTGGATGGCGAACGCGCCAACCACATAGACCACAGCCAGCAACAGCTGGATGTAGAACGGAGTCCGGGCGTCCTCGTTGGCATAGAACACCCGGGACATCATGAAGTTGGCACTCATAAACGGTGTGCTGAGCGCGAGTATTGTGAGCGTCTGGGCCAGCATCACGCCGTCCTGCTTATCACCGCCCGAGAAAAACATGCCCAGCGGCCCTGCCAGGGCAAACAGGGCCAGGGCACCGAAGACCGTGGCCACGGCCATGGTCCGGAGCCCATGGGACAGGGCGTCACGCAGCTCCGCCTTGTTGCCGTCCTGCGAGGCACGGGTCATCCGGTTGAACAGGACCGTCGCCAGGGACAGGGCAATGATGGAGTGCGGCAGCAGATAAAGCTGGCTGGCCACTTCCAGCACGGCGTTGCCAGGTAGGAAGTCCGCAGCAGGATCGCCCGCCTGCGCCAGGCGGAGGCGTTCGGCACCGGGAATTGTGGCGATGCGCATGACATAGAGGAAGGCAAGCTGCCCGACGGCAGCCGTCAGCAGCGTCCAGACGCTCAGCTTCGCTGCCTGCCCCAGTCCCACGCCGCGCCAGCCGAACCGGGGACGGAGGCCCAGTTTCAGCCGGAAGACCGGAATGAGCAGGATGGCCGTCTGGGCCACCACGCCGATTGTGGAGAAGCCCGCCACAAAGAGCGTCTGCGAGGGACCCCAGTTGTCCAGGGTGTGCGGGTTGATCTCGTTGGCACCGTAGATCACGATGAACATGCCCAGGCCGCCAATGGCCACCAGGTTGTTCAGGATGGGCGCCCACATGGCCGGCCCGAACGCGCCGTTGGCGTTCAGCACCTGCGTCAGAAGTGCATAGAGGCCGTAGAAGAAAATCTGCGGCAGGCACCAGAACGCGAACGCAATGGCCAACGCCTTCTGCGGCGGTGAGTACCCCTGCGTGGTCAGGTCGATGATCAGGGGCGCCCCGAGGGTCACAAGGGCGGTGAGCCCCAGAAGCAGGAGGACGGCCAGGGTCAGCAGCCGGCTGATGTAGTCCGCTCCCCTGTCCGGTGCCTTGCTGGCCTTGATGATCTGCGGAACCAGCACGGCATTGAACACACCACCGGCCACTAGCAGGAAGATCAGGTTGGGCAGGTTGTTGGCGTTAATGAAGGTGTCGTTGACAGTGGAGCTCAGCCCCAGGGCAGCTCCCAGCATCCAGGTCTTGCCGAAGCCCAGGAACCGCGACACCAGGGTGCCGGCAGCCATGATGGCGCTGGACCGGGTTTCACTCGCGGTTTCGCTCGGGGCGGCGCGGCCTGCCTTATCGGAGGGGGGATTGGTAGCTGACATCGAGTTCATAGTCTCACCCGGACGCTGTTTGTACCGCAACGGACAGGCTATATGCCCGTACAGGCATACACGCGGCTCCGGCGGCGACAGCCTTAGAGGTGTTCGGGCAGGACGTCCCGGGCCAGATCCGCGATGCGCCGCTCATTGGGGAACGAGAGCTTCCGTGCGAGTTCCTTGATGGGGACCCATGCGACGTCCACAGCTTCGTGGTCCGGATCGTTTTCGATGGTGAGTTCGCCGCCGGTGGCGCGCAGCAGATAGTGGTGCACGGTCTTGTGCACGCGGTGCCCGCTGACAGTGAACCAGTAGTCGATGCTGCCCAGCGGCGCCAGGATGTCGCCCTCGATGCCGGTTTCCTCAGCAATTTCGCGGACTGCTGCCTGCTCGTTGTCTTCTTTGCCTTCAGGATGGCCCTTGGGCAGGCACCACTCCAGCCGTCCGCCCCTGTTAAGGCGGGCGATGATCGCAACCCTTAGTTCGCCGTCGGACGTGTCCACCACAACGCCGCCGGCGGAAATTTCCTCCACCGTAGGCAGCGAGGCCGGGGCCGAGTGCAAGACAGGCGCGACGTGGGCACCAATTGCCGACGGCAACGGTGCGTTTGTCCTCCTGCCGGGAGCGCTCGGTACGGGATGGGCCATGGAGTCCACTCTAACGACTCTTGTCCGATCATGATGACCTGAACATGACATCAAAGTGGACTGCGTATGACGCACTTTGAGGGGCTGTAGGCGAATAGGCGCGATCTTGAGGAGATTTTGGCCTGCCAAGCCGCTGGTTTCTGACAAGCTTAAGTAACTATGGCGCACGCACATCACAAGATTGATTCCAACACCGTCGATTTCCAGGTGGACCCGGTGGTCCTGGAGCTCGGGCAGCGCTTTGTCGACGCCGGCCACGAGCTCTCCCTGGTGGGCGGTCCGGTACGGGATCTTTTCCTGGGACGCACCTCGCCGGACCTGGACTTCACCACCGACGCCAGCCCGGACCAGACAGTTGCCCTGATCAAGAAATGGGCGGACAACTTCTGGGAGATCGGCCGCGCGTTCGGGACGATCGGCATGCGGAAAGCCGGCTTCCAGATCGAGATCACCACTTACCGCGCCGAAGCTTACGATCCGGAGTCGCGCAAACCCGTAGTGGCATTCGGCACGTCACTCACCGACGATCTCCTGCGCCGCGACTTCACCATCAACGCCATGGCGCTGCGACTGCCCTCCCTTGAACTTATTGATCCGTTCGGCGGCGTCCGGGACCTCAGCGCCTCTGTCCTGGCGACGCCCGGTTCACCCGAGGCCTCCTTCTCCGATGACCCCCTCCGCATGATGCGCGCTGCCCGGTTCGCATCGCAGCTGGGTATTTCCGTGCACGACGACGTGCGGCTGGCCATGACCCAGATGGCCGAGCGGATCAACATCATCTCGGCTGAACGGGTCCGTGATGAGTTGGTCAAGCTCATCTGCGGTGCGAACCCCCGGGTCGGTGTGGACCTGCTGGTGGACACCGGCCTCGCCGAGTTTGTGCTGCCTGAGGTGTCCGCGCTCCGGCTGGAATCCGACGAGCACCACCGCCACAAGGACGTCTACCAGCACTCCCTTCAGGTCCTGGAACAGGCCGCCGCCCTGGAAACGGATGCCGATGGCGCCGTGCCGGCTCCCGATTTTGTGCTGCGGTTCGCAGCGCTGATGCACGACGTCGGCAAGCCGGCTACGCGGCGTTTCGAACCGGGCGGCGCGGTCAGCTTCCGACACCACGACATGGTGGGGTCCAAGCTCACCGCCAAGCGGATGAAAACCCTGCGGTTCGACAACGACACCATCAAGGCCGTGGCCCGGCTGGTGGAGCTGCACATGCGGTTCTACGGCTACGGCGATGCCGGCTGGAGCGACTCCGCCGTCCGCCGCTACGTCACGGACGCCGGCCCGCTCCTGGAACGGCTGCACCGGCTGACCCGCTCGGACGTCACCACCCGGAACCAGCGGAAGGCTGAACGGCTCGCCTTCGCCTACGACGACCTGGAAGACCGGATCGCCGTACTGCGCGAGCAGGAGTCCCTGGACGCGGTCCGTCCCGACCTGGACGGCGCCAAAATCATGGCCCTTCTGAACCTCAAACCCGGACCCGTGGTGGGCCGTGCCTACAAGTACCTGCTCGAGGAACGGATGGAACACGGACCGCTGCAACCGGACGACGCCGAAACGAGGCTGCTCGCCTGGTGGGCGGAGCAGCCCGAGGCGGCACCCCCGGTTCCGGAAACAGAAGAACCTCCCGCCGCCGTCGAACCTTCCCCGAACGAGGAGTCCAAATGACCAACCCGATGACCGCGCCCCGCCCTCAGCTCTGGATCCTGCGCCACGGTGAGACCGAGTGGTCCAAGAGCGGGCAATACACCGGGCTCACCGACCTGCCCCTGACCGTGGAAGGCGAGCAGCAGGCCGTGGAGGCCCGCAAGGTGCTGGACCAGGTGGACTTCGACCTCGTGCTCACGTCCCCGCTGCGCCGCGCCCGGCGCACAGCCGAACTGGCAGGTTACCCTGACGCGCAGCACGAACCGCTGGCCGTGGAATGGAACTACGGCGACTATGAGGGCATCAGCTCGGACCTGATCCGCAAGGACAACCCGGACTACCTGATCTGGACCCATGGTGTGCCCAACGGCGAATCCCTGGACGAAGTGGCTGCCCGCGCCGATAAAATTGTGGCCCGCGTGCTGGAATCCGGGCTGGACAACGTGCTGATCGTGGCGCACGGGCACTTCTCCCGGATCCTCACCGCGCGCTGGCTGGAACTGCCGCCCGCCGAAGGCCGCCATTTCATCCTGGGAACCGCGAAAGTCTGCACACTCGGCTGGGATAAGCGGACCCCGGCCATTGTCCGCTGGGGACTCTAACGGCGCATTCATAAACTTTCTTGAAAAACTTTGCGAATTAAGTGGCGTATTGCTCTATTCGTAGGGTAATTTTATTCCTGACCCCAGAGCGTCTTTGCCGGGGTCGCGGCGCGCGTTGTCCGGCTAGTCAGCCGAGACAGCGGCATAACGGAAAAGGAGGTTGGGAAAATGATTACTTTGACTAGCGGATGGAAGATGACCATCACCGCGAACCCGGCCTCTGCTGCTTTTGCGCGCCGTCTTAACGGAGTGTCTGCCTCCTAACCTTCCTGCAACTGATCCCGCCCCGCGGCGGCGTCACTTGCAATGTGGGATATCCAGGCCACCTCCTTCTCGGATGGCTCGCGCTAGTGGCTCGCCTCAGGCGACGCCTGCTGGAAGTCTCCCGTCGGCGTAGCTTCAGGGCTGGTCCGCGCGGCGCCGCAGCATCCCCATAGTTCGGAACTCAAGCTTCTTTGTTGGGGTCTGCACTGCCGCTGCAACAGGGTCCTTCTTCGCATTCGCGAACAATTCATAACCACCGGGCATTTCCCTGCCTAATTATGCCGTTATTGCTCCGACATTAAATGGCTTTATTTGTCATGCCCAATTACACGCCGAAAGGAGGTGACCACCATGATCAAACGAATCAAGAATGCACTGTTCTTCCTGCGGAAGCCTGTCCGGGATGACCGGCCTGTCCGGGATGCGCGCCGGGAATTCAACGGGCAGCTGCTGGAACGGCAACGCGAAGACGTTTTCGTCCTGTTGCACCAGCAGATGGGCGGCATGAACTGAGGCGGGGGCCAGGAATGAAGTCCAACGTCCGGCAGGGCGTCCCGGGTAAGCTCTCAGACATGCAGGAGACGAAGCCACCGGCGCACCCACGGCGCGCCCGCTTGGTTGTTCCGAGCCGCAGCGACCTGCTGCTGAAGAACTTCACGGAACTGATCGGCGGGCCGATGGGTGCCCGGTCGGCGCCCGGCCTCGTCTCCCCCGGCGTTTTTACCGTGGAACGTGTCCTGATCATCTTGACCGTCGTGGCGGCGCTGGCCGGCCTCGCCATCAAGGGCTACTGCCGGGCCAACGGCTGGTCGAGCCCCGGCCAGTTCTATTCCACGTGCTATTCCGACTTCCCGGAATTCTTCCGCAACCGCGGCCTGGGGGACGGCACGTTCCCGGTCCTGAGCCCGGGATCCCTCTTTGAAGACCCCGTCCTGATGGGACTCATTGCCGGGGTGACTGCCTGGATGGTCCCGGGCCAGGGCATCAGCGACGCGCGGATTCTTGGCTACTTCGACGTTAATGCCACTCTGGGTGCAGCCGTATGGATTGTCACCGTGCTGGCTACGGCCCGGATGTCACAGCGGCGCCCCTGGGATGCGGCCATGGTGGCGCTGGCACCTGGCATCGTGCTGGCCGGAACTATCAACTGGGACATGTGGGCCGTGGCGTTGTTGGCGCTGGGTATGCTGTGTTTTTCGCGGGAAAGGCTGGTCCTCGCCGGCACCCTGATTGGCCTCGCCACAGCGACGAAGCCCTATGCCGCCCTGGTTCTCGGAGCCGTGCTCCTGCTGGCCCTGCGGACCGGGCGGATCCGGGGTTTCCTGGTCACTGCAGGCGCCAGCGCAGCGGCCTGGCTGGCCATTAACGTGCCTGTTGCGGTGGCAAATCCGTCCGGCTGGGCGTACTTCTTCAGGTTCACCGAGACGAGGGAAGCCGGCTACGGGTCCCTATGGTTCGCCTACAACCTCGTGGCCCGGCGGCTGCGCTGGCCGGTGCTGGATCCCGCAACCATCAACTGGCTGGCGCTGGCCGTGTTCCTGCTGGCCTGCACCATGATTGCCGCGATGGCGCTGACAGCAGCACGCCGGCCGCGGCTGGCCCAGTTGGCGTTCCTCATCGTGGGTGCTTTTGTCCTGACCAGCAAGGTCTATTCGCCGCAGCACGTCCTGTGGCTCATTCCGCTGTTGGCGCTGGCCCGGCCGCGGTGGCGGGATTTTCTTCTTTGGCAGGGCGTTGAAGGCCTGCACTGGGCAGCCGTCTGGATGTACCTGGGCCAGGTGGCCAGCCAGGGCCCGACCCAGCACAATATTGACATGCCCTACTACGTCCTGGCCGTGGCAGCACATATGCTTGTAACGGCATATTTGATGTTCCGGGTTGTATGGGACATCCACGATCCGGACTACGATCCTGTCCGCCGCCATCACCTCGATGATCCACAGGGAGGGCCGTTCGACGGACTCCCGGACTGGTTGCGGTTCAGCCCCCGCCATCCCTCGCACGCGGTGCTCCCTTGGCGGGCGAAACACCATGCCTGACGTCGCCGTCGTCGGGTCCGGACCCAACGGGCTGGCTGCAGCCGCCGTGATGGCGCGCGCCGGCCTCTCCGTCGAAGTCCACGAGGCGGCGGACACCATCGGAGGCGGCACCCGCACCGCCGAACTGATGCAGCCGGGGTACCTCCATGACATCTGCTCGGCCGTGCACCCCATGGCGCTGGCATCACCCTTCTTCCGCGACTTCGAGTTGGCACGCCGGATAGACCTGGTGGTCCCGGAGCTTTCGTTCGGATCACCGCTCGACGGCGGACGGGCGGCCCTCGGATATCACAGCCTCGAACGGACGGTCCAAGGCCTGGGCCGGGACGGCGACGCCTACCGCAGGCTTCTTGGCCCGCTGGTTGACCGCATTGACGGCGTGATGGATCTGACGCAGCACCAGCTGCTGAGGATCCCCCGGGATCCCCTGGCGGCGGCGCTTTTCGGGCTGCGGACGCTGGAGCAGGGATCGCGGCTGTGGAACGCGCGGTTCCACGAGGACCTTGCGCCTGCACTGCTCAGCGGCGTGGCCGCCCATGCGGTGTCGCAGCTGCCCTCGCTGGCCTCTGCAGGCGCCGGGCTCATGCTCACCGCACTGGCCCACGCCCAAGGCTGGCCGATTCCGCTGGGTGGATCGGCCTCCATTGCGGCCGCGCTGGAGGCCGACATCCGTGCCCACGGCGGCGTGATCCATACGGGGGCAACGATCGAGAGCCTCCAACAACTCCGCGGCGTGCGGGCCACTCTGCTGGACGTGGCCCCACGGGGCCTCCTGAACATTGCGGGCGACAGCCTCCCGGCCAGGTACCGGCAAGCCCTGGAGGCGTTCCGCTATGGGAATGGTTCCTGCAAAGTGGACTTCATCCTGTCCGGACCCGTTCCGTGGGCAGCAAAGGAACTGGGGGACGCCGGAACGGTGCACGTCGGCGGCACGCGTGCTGAACTGGCCCGTGCCGAGAACGAAGTATCCGCCGGGAAACACCCGGAACACCCTTACGTCCTGGTGGCCCAGCCATCACGGTTCGACACGGGCCGGGCGCCGGCCGGCCGGCAGATCCTGTGGGCATACTGCCATGTGCCTGCCGGATCAACCCGTGACATGGGCGAGGCCGTCACCGCGCAGCTGGAGCGCTTCGCGCCCGGGTTCCGGGATGTGGTGATGCAGACCCGGGTGACCACTGCGGCGGAACTGGCCCGCTACAACCGGAACTACGTGGGCGGGGACTTCAGTGCCGGCATCATGGATGTGCGCGGACTTATCCAGCGCCCCGTGATCTCCCGCGTTCCATGGCGGACGCCCGTGCCCGGCGTGTATCTCTGTTCCTCCTCTACGCCGCCCGGCCCCGGCGTAACGGGCATGCCAGGGTTCTTCGCCGCGAAACATGCCCTGAAAGACATGTTTGGTCTTGGGGTCCCTTCGCTCGGCCTCTGAACCCCGCCTCTATGCCGGCGCGAACGGACACTTAAGCCCCTGGCAGCGGTCCTCAAGTGTCCTTTCGCGCAAATCATTGGGGCGTCAACTGTCCGTTCGCGCGGAATGGGTGACAGCAAGCGCGTTCCAAATCGGGGCATAATAGCGCCGTGGGGAACTCAAAGAAACTATCGCTTGCCATAGCTGGACTCATCCTCGGCGCCTCCTTGGTTGCCTGCGACGACGGCAGAGGGGGTGCCGAAAGCGCGGCCAAGCAGTTTGCGTCCGCTCTTTCCACGCTCGACGTCGGCTCGGTCGCGTTTGATGGCAAGGACTCCGGGGTGGCCAAACAACAGGTCCAGGACGTTTTCAAGGCCCTGGAGCCGGACAAGCCCACCGTGTCGGCCGGCGAGCTCACCCTGGACGGCGACACGGCAACCGTTCCGCTGGACTACACCTGGAAAATCGGCACCGGCGAGTGGAAGTACACGGTCTCCGCAGAGTTCACGAAGTCAGGGGATAACTGGCGGGCGGTCTGGAACCCGGCAGCCCTGGTCCCCGGACTCGCCGACAACGAAATCCTGAGCAAGGGCACCCAGTCGCCGCAGCGCGCCGACATCCTGGGCGCGGATGACGCGAAGCTGGTCACGTACCGTCCCGTGGTCAACGTGGGGATCGACAGACTGCTACTGGGATCCGCGGACGCCGCCGCGTCAGCCACCAAACTGGCCGAACTGGTGGGTGTGGATCCCGCCGCCTACGCCCAACAGGTTGCGGCCTCCGGTGCCGAGGCGTTCGTCCGGGCCATCACTCTCCGTGATGAGGGCCGCACCGTCACGGACGCGCAGATCACGGCCATTCCCGGTGCCCGCGCCATCCCGGAAGCCCAGCCGCTGGCACCCAGCCGCACGTTCGCAAGGGCAGTCCTTGGCACCGTCGGCGAGGCCACGGCCGAGCAGATCGAGGCGTCCGACGGCGTCTTGACCGCCGGCGACGTGACCGGCATCGGCGGGCTCCAGCAGCAGTACGACGCGCAGCTCCGCGGCACCGATGCCGTGGTGATCCGGGCGCAGCGGGCCGACCTGACCCGCGAACAGATCCAGGCCGCAGGAACGGATCCCCGCAGGGTGGTGTTCCAGGCGGCCCCGACCCCCGGCACACCACTGAAAACCACCCTTGATCCGAACCTCCAGTCACTTGCCGAGAGCACCCTTGCCGGGGTAGGCCCGGCATCGGCCATCGTGGCGCTCCGCCCCTCCACGGGGGCCGTTCTCGCCGCGGCCTCAGGCCCGGGAAGCAACGGCTACAACACCGCCATGCTGGGCCAGTACGCACCCGGGTCAACCTTCAAGATCGTCGATTCGCTTGCCATGCTCCGCAACGGCCTGACGCCCGATTCGAAGGTGGAATGCACACCCACCCTTACCGTGGACGGCCGGACGTTCAAGAACGCGGAAGGTTACCCGGAAACGTCGCTGGGGTCCGTGGCACTCCGCGATGCCTTTGCCCATTCGTGCAACACGGCGTTCATCGCTGCGCGCGACACTGTCACGCAGGCCCAGCTGGAGGCTGCCGCCGTCGCCATGGGCGTGGCGGTGGAGGCCCCCCGCGCTGGGCGCCGCGGCGTTCCTGGGGTCCGTTCCGGGCGAGGCTGCGGGCACCGAACATGCCGCCTCGATGATCGGCCAGGGCAAGGTGCTCCTGTCCCCGCTGGCTGCGGCCATCATGGCCGGTTCCGTGGGCAAGGGATCCCCCGTCTCACCGCAGCTGGTCCTGAACCCCGACGCCGGGGCTGCCGCGGCAGACACCTCCGGCGGGACGACGGCGGAGGGCGCGTCGCCGTCGTCGACCGTTACGCCCGAGGCACCGGCCAAGGCGTCCGGCCAGCCCATTACTGCCGCGGAGGCCGCGGCACTGTCCGACATGATGCGGGCGGTCGTCACGTCCGGCCACGCGGGCTTCCTGACGACAGTTCCGGGCGCGCCGGTGGGCGCCAAGACCGGCACGGCGGAGTTCGGCAAGGAGAGCCCGCCCAAGACGCACGCCTGGATTGTGGCCGTCCACGGTGACCTGGCTGTGGCCGTGTTTGTTGAGGACGGCGGACTCGGAGCCACCACGTCCGGGCCGCTGCTCAAGCAGTTCCTGACCGCCGCCGGCTAGCGCCCCCGACTTTTTGTCCAGATAATGCTCGCAGAACTGCCTCGAAGGCAGATTATCTGGACAAAAACCCGGGTCGGGCGGGCGTGGGAAGATTGTTGGCGTGGCCCATATAGACATTTCCGGCATTGACTACTTCCTCTCCGATGGCACCCAGCTGCTCAACGGCGTGACTTTCAAGGTCCCGGACGGTACCAAAACCGCCCTGATCGGCCCCAACGGCACGGGCAAGACCACCCTGTTCCGGATCATTTCCGGCGACCTCGTACCGGACGAAGGCGTGATCGGGCGCTCCGGAAACATGGGCATCATGCGCCAGTTCGTGGGCCAGGTCCGGGACGATTCCACGGTCCGAGATCTGCTGGTGTCCGCCGCTCCGCCGGCCCTGGCCGCCGCGGCCAGGGAGGTGGACGAGGCGGAGCTCGCGATGGTGGAGCACGACGACGAGCCCAGCCAGATGCGGTACGCGCAGGCCATCGTGGACTGGGGAGATGCCGGCGGTTATGACGTGGAGACTGTCTGGGACGAGGTCTGCATGGCCGCCCTGGGACTGCCCTTTGACCGGGCACAGCACCGCCCGGCGTCGAGCCTTTCCGGCGGCGAGCAGAAGCGGCTTGTGCTGGAGGCCCTGTTCGCGGGACCTGACCAACTCCTGCTCCTGGACGAACCGGACAACTACCTCGATGTGCCTGGCAAGCGCTGGCTGGAGGACAAGCTCAACGAGTCCAAAAAGACTGTCTTCTTCATCAGCCACGACCGCGAGCTGCTCAACAATGCCGCCGGCCGCATCGTGACCCTCGAACCGGGCATCAACGGCGCCGGCGCCTGGGTGCACGGCGGCGGCTTCGGCTCCTACGTCGACGCCCGCGCCGACCGGAATGCCCGCTTCGAGGAGCTCCGCAAGCGCTGGGACGAGGAGCACGTGAAGCTCAAGGAACTCGTCAACATGTACAAGAACAAGGCGGCATTCCGCTCCGATATGGCCAACCGCTACCAGGCCGCCCAGACGCGCCTGGCCAAGTTCCTCGAGGCCGGCCCGCCCGAAGCATTGCCGATCGAACAGAACGTGCGCATGCGCCTGAAGGGCGGCCGGACCGCCAAACGGGCCGTTGTGGCTGAGAAACTGGAACTGACCGGGCTGATGAAGCCGTTCTCCACCGAGGTGTGGTTCGGGGACCGCGTGGGTGTGCTCGGCTCCAACGGCTCCGGCAAGAGCCACTTCCTGCGCCTGCTGGCCACTGGCGGGACGGACCCGGAACGGGAGCACCTCCCCGTGTCCGACGTCGATATTGCCGAAGTGCCGCACGAGGGGACTGTGAAACTCGGCGCCCGTATCCGGCCAGGCTTCTTCGCCCAGACCCACGTCCGGCCCGACCTCCTGGGCAAGACCCTGCTGGAGATCCTGCACCGCGGCGACGAGCACCGGTCCGGCCTGGGCCGCGAGGCAGCCGCCGGCGCATTGGACGGCTACGGCCTGGCGTCGCAGTCGGAGCAGAAGTACGAGTCCCTCTCCGGCGGCCAGCAGGCACGATTCCAGATCCTGCTGCTGCAGCTCTCCGGCGCCACGCTCCTGCTGCTGGATGAACCCACGGACAACCTGGACCTGCATTCGGCCGAGGCACTGGAAAAAGCCATTGACCATTTCGAGGGAACGGTCCTGGCAGTCACCCACGACCGCTGGTTCGCCCGCACCTTCGACCGGTTCCTGGTGTTCGGTTCCGACGGCCGCGTCTACGAATCCGCCGAGCCAGTATGGGATGAAAAGCGGGTTGAGCGCGCCCGCTAAGCATAGGCAATGCGCATATGATCAAAAATTGCTATCATATGAGCATGAAGACTGAAGAGCGGCACCGCCTGATCGGGGAGCTGCTTCGCCACCAGGCCGAGATCTCGGTGGACGAGCTGACCCAGGCGTGCGACGCATCGGGCGCCACCATCCGCCGCGACCTTGAGCTGCTCGCATCGCATGGTGTGCTGCGCAGGGTCCATGGCGGTGCCAGGAGCCTCATTGCCGGCGGCGAAAACCCCGGCTACGGCCAGCGCGAACTTGAAGACCAGGCCGTGAAGGCCAGGATCGCCGTTGCCGTGGCAGGCCTGCTGGGAGATCGCGAACTCGTGTGGCTGGACAGCGGCACCACAGCCACGGAAATTGCCCGTGTCCTCCGCGGGCGCGAACTGACGCTGATGCCCATGTCCATGCGCTCCCTGACGACGGTCACCGACGACGACCCGCATGCCGGCCAACGTCCTGCCCTGCTGCTCCCGGGCGGAAGCCTGGTTCCCGGCGAGCTCTCCTTCCGTGGCCCGCTCGCGGAAGCCAACATCAGGTCCCTGCGTTTCGACACGGCGGTGGTCACGCCCTGCGCCCTGAACCTCAGGGACGGTCTCCTGGCCCATGATCTGGAAGACGCCGCAGTGAAGCGGGCCGGACTCGAATCCGCGGCGCGGGTGATTGTTGCCTGCGCCGGCGCCAAATGGAATGCCACCGCGATGGCCCTGGTTGCCCCCTTGGACGCCGTGAACGTGATAGTTACGGACAAAGACCTGAGTGCGGACGAACTCGCACACCTCAACAAGCTCTCGGTGGAAGTAGTCAAAGCATGAGCATCAACACCAGCACGCCGGCCGGACCGTCCCTCAGGGCAGCCGCCGCAGCCACTTTTGTGGTCTTCGGGATCAACGGCTTTGTCTTTGCCAGCTGGGCCGCCAGGATCCCCGCCGTCACCGAGACGCTGCACCTGACCTCCGGCCAGATGGGCACGCTGCTGCTGTGCATCGCCGTCGGTTCCCTGCTCGCCCTTCCGACGGCGGGACTTGTGGTGGGGAAGATCGGCACCGCCAATGCCGTGCGGGCAGGCGGTCTGCTGTCAGCACTGGCCGGGGTGGGCATTGCCCTTTCCCTGTCGGCGGAATCGATCCCGGGCACTGCCGTTTCGCTGTTCTTCTTCGGCATTGGCGTCGGGCTTTGGGACGTTTCCCAAAATATTGAAGGAGCCGACGTCGAGCACAAGCTTCGGCGCACCATCATGCCGCAGTTCCATGCGGCCTTCAGCGGCGGGGCCTTTGTGGGGGCACTGATCGGTGCGGGACTGTCAACACTCGGTATTGGCCTGCCGTTGCACCTGCTGGTCATCGCCGGTGTGGTGGTGGTGGTAGCCCTCGTGGCGCCCCGCTATTTCCTCCCCCACGCGGCCCAGGCGGCTCCGGTCGAGGGTGAACCGACGGCCGTGAAGGGGCCCTCGGCCTGGCGTGACGGCCGCACCCTGCTGATCGGCGTTGTTGTCCTGGGCGCAACCCTTACCGAAGGAGCCGGGAACGACTGGATCGCCAAGGCCACTGTTGACGGCCTGGGCAGTTCGGAATCCACCGGTGCCCTGATGTTCGCCTTGTTTGTCCTGGCGATGACGGCGATGCGGCTCTTTGGCGGCCGCGTGATCGACATCTACGGCCGCGTCGTAGTCCTACGGGCCAGCATGGCCGCGGCCACCGCGGGTCTGTGCCTGTTTGTGCTTGCGGGGAACATCTGGCTGGCCGGGGTTGGTGCTGCGCTGTGGGGCGTGGGCTCCGCGCTGGCCTTCCCCATGGGAATGTCAGCGGCGGCCGACGATCCGAAGCATGCAGCGGCGCGGGTCTCCGTTGTATCCACTTTGGGGTATGTTTCGTTCCTCGCCGGCCCGCCGTTGCTGGGCTACTTGGGCGACCTCACGGGAATCCACCTGGCGCTCCTCGCGATCCTCGCCCCGATCCTGGTGGCACTGCTCCTTGCCGGCGCTGCGAGGCCCCTGCCCTCCAAGCTCCAGCCCTCCGCGCCCCAGTCCTCCCCGCCCCGGTCCTCCAAGTAGGGGAACCCGCCGGTATTAGGGTGGGGAGATGTATAGAGCGTTGCGCAAGGGACCGGGCTGGATCAGCCGCTTTGACCGGTACCTTGTCCGCGGCGTGTCGTCGTTCCCGGGTGGAAACCACGATGAGTTTTTCCGGCGCCTCTCCGCCTCCGCCACGCACGGCAAACTGTGGATCGGGGCAGCGGCGATCATGGCCGCCTTCCCCGGCAAGCCCCGCCGGGCTGCCCTGCACGGGCTGATCGCCCAAGCGGTGGCATCGGCGGTGACCAACGTGGTGTTCAAGACCCTGTTGCCGCGGGCACGCCCGCTCCCTGAGCATCTGCCGGTGTTCCGGTTCGTCCATCCGCAGCCCACCAGTTCATCGATGCCATCGGGGCATTCGGCCTCAGCTATCGCCTTCGCGCTCGGCGCCGGCCTGGTCAAGCCGGCTGTCGGTGCGGCACTTGCGCCGGCGGCGCTGGGGGTGGCCTATTCCCGGGTCCACACGGGGGCCCACTGGCCATCGGATGTGTTCTTCGGTTCGGCGATCGGCGCAGGGGCGGCGTTGGTGACCCGTAAGTGGTGGCCCGTCCGACCACCGTTTCCCGGAGTATCGCGCACCGCAACCGAAGCCCCCGAGCTGCCGGGCGGCGAAGGTCTCAGCATCGTAGTGAATACCCTCGGCGGCTCCTTCACGGAACAAACCGCGGGAGCCCTTCAGGAAGTATTCCCCAAGGCGTATATAAAAACGGTCGAGCCGGGCGAGAGCCTTGACGAGGCCATCCAGGCCACCGCTTCCCACGCCGACACCCGTGCCCTGGGCGTGTGGGGCGGCGACGGAACCGTTGGCACCGCGGCCGCGGCCGCCGTCGAACATTCCCTTCCCCTGCTGGTGCTCCCGGGCGGAACGCTCAACCACTTCGCGCGGGACACAGGAACTGCCAACCTCAAGGACGCTGTGGCAGCCGCGGCCGCTGGTGAAGCCGCGCGGGCCGACGTCGGCCTTGTGACAGTGGAGCGCGGGCTGGCAGGCAACCCGGAAACGGCTGACCTGGTCATGCTGAACACGGCCAGCATCGGCCTGTACCCCAATCTCGTCCGGCGCAGGGAGCAGCTGCAGCCGGCCCTCGGCAAACCGCTGGCCGGCGTGGTGGCCATGTTCCGGACCTTCGCCGCGGGAACACCCACCACCCTGACCGTGGACGGCGTCCGGCACAAACTCTGGATCGCGTACATCGGACGCGGGCGCTACTACCCCCGGGACCACGCGCCCCTGTCGCGGCCCGTGCTGGACGATGGCATCCTGGATGTCCGCATGATCACCGCCGACGAATCCTTTGCCCGACTCCGGCTCCTGTGGTCGGTGCTGACAGGTACGGTGGCGACGTCCCGGATCACCCATCTGCGGGAGGCTACCGAGGTCCGGATTGAGTCGGAGGGCTCCCCCCTGGCACTGGCCGTCGACGGCGAGGCACTGGCGGGCGTGCGCAGTGTTCGGATCCGGGTGGAACCGCGCGCCCTGACCTACTACTCGCCCCGCACCTAAGGCTGCTGCGCCCCCTGAGGGGGGACCCCTGATCATCCGTGCGGACTACCCTGATTCGACCCTGAATCATCCCTGAGACAGGCGAAATCCGGCCGAGCCGTCGGTAGCGTGGAGCGTACACACGAAAACTTCCCCGCATCCCGCAGCCACCAGGCTGCTGTTCTAAGGAACATTTCCATGATTGAGGCAACAGGCCTGTCAAAGGTCTACGGCAGCAAAACGGCGGTTGACGGCGTCAGCTTCACCGTCAAAGCAGGGCAGGTAACGGGCTTCCTGGGCCCGAACGGTGCCGGCAAATCCACCACCATGCGCATGATCATGGGACTGGACCGGCCGACGTCGGGCTCGGTCACCGTCAACGGCCTGCACTACGCCGATCACAAGGCCCCCCTGCACCAGGTGGGCGCGCTGCTGGACGCCAAAGCCGTCCACACCAGCCGCAGCGCCTACAACCACCTGCGGGCCATGGCGGCGACGCACAACATTCCCACGTCCCGGGTGCATGAAGTCATCGAAATGACCGGCCTGGAGGCAGTGGCCCGGAAAAAGGCAGGCGGCTTCTCGCTGGGTATGGGGCAGCGCCTGGGCATTGCCAACGCGCTCCTTGGCGACCCGCAGACCCTGATCCTGGACGAGCCGGTCAACGGCCTCGATCCGGAAGGTGTGTTGTGGGTCCGCAACCTGGTCCGCTATCTCGCCGGGCAGGGCAAGACCGTCTTCCTGTCCTCACACCTTATGAGCGAAATGGCCCAGACGGCAGACCACCTGATCGTGATCGGCCGCGGCAAAATCATCGCGGACGCCCCCGTGCAGGACATCATTGCGGGCACCCGTCAGGTCAAGACCCTGGTCCGCACGTCCGCAGCCACCCAACTGTCCGCCCTGCTGTCCGGCGATGGCGTGACCGTGGACCAGGGCCAGCCCGAAACCCTGGAAGTGACAGGCCTGGACGCACGCCAGATCGCCCAGGTGGCACTGGACAACCGGGTGCTCGTCTACGAACTCACCCCGCAGCAGTCGTCTCTGGAAGACGCCTACTTCGACCTCACCAAGGACGAAGTGGAATACCACTCACACCTGACCGGTGGACCCGCCGGCGAGTTCGCCCCGGAAACCGCCCCGGCAACGGCAGGAAAGTAAGGACGATGACCACCATGACTGAAACCCAAACTTCCCGGGTCCGTTCCACCGCTGGTACCAAGGGCGTGACCTTCGCCGGTGTGCTGCGGTCCGAATGGATCAAGCTGTTCTCCCTGATGTCCACCCGCATCCTGCTGCTCCTGACCTTGGTGGCGATTATCGGCGTCGGGGCCCTCGCGGTCCTGATCCGGTTCTCCTTCCTCGACGAAATGGCACGGCAGGCCCGGGACCAGGGCCAGACCCTGACGCCGGAAATGATGTCGCAGACCTTCCCACCAGGATCAGGCTTTGACCTGTACAACCTGCCCAATGCAGGCCTGCAGATCGGCATCCTGGTGCTGGGCTCGCTGGCTGTCCTGTTCATCTCCTCCGAGTACGCCACGGGAATGATCCGTTCCACCATGAACGCCGTCCCGCGCCGCACACCGGCCTTTGTGGCCAAGGCGATCCTGCTCGCCGTAATCTCCTACGTCATCACCACCATCGCCGCCGTGGCCACGTTCCTGATCGCCATGCCGGTCTTCCAGGGGCTGGGCCTGGACCTGGACTGGTCCACGGACGGCGTGCTGTACAGCGTTTTCACGGGCGGCCTCTACGTTGCCGGGGTAGCCCTGATCGGCCTGTCGCTCGGCGCACTGCTGCGCAACTCCGCGGGCGGAATCACCGTGCTGGTGGGCCTGTTCTTCGTCCTGTCCATTGCGGCGAGCTTTATGACATTCATCCCCGGTGACTTCTGGAAGTACGTGCCCCAGTACCTCCCCAGCGACGCCGGCGGACGGTTCCTGTCCATTGGCCACACCGACGGCGTCATCGATCCCTGGCAGGGCGGCCTGATATTCCTGGGCTACGTTCTGCTGTTCCTGGTACCGGCCATGATCGTGCTCAAGAAACGCGACGTCTAGGCGGACACTAGGCTCAGAGCATGAATGAAGCGGCACTCGTGAGGGACGCGCCGGCCAGCCAGGCCGACGCGTCCTTTGCCGAAATCACGGCCAAGCGCCGCGGCCTGCTCCGGCGCTACCTTTACCAGCACCCCCGGGTGATGGACGGTGTGGTGGCGTTCAGCTATGCGCTGCTTGTGGCGCCGACAGCGGTGGACGCAATTTCGTCCGGCGCCTGGCTGGCGGCGGCGCTCCTCTTCGCGGTCGCCGGGGCACTGTTCTTCCGGCGCTCCCACCCCGTGGCGCTGGCTGCCTTCGTCGCGGTGATGGAAGTGGCGGTCACGCTGCTGCACCCGTGGGGCTCCAATGTCTCGGCGGGCCTGTGGTTCTCGCTCTACGCCGTGGCCGTGGTGCACACGCGCCGGTTCGCGCTGGTGGCCATGGCCGCCGCCACGGCGCCGCTGGCCCTCCTGTACCTGCTGGCCGCCGTCGGCCCCATGGAGAATTCCTTCGTCCACGATGCCGGCGGCAATCCCGGCGACTTTCACCTCCTGACCAGCATCGCCACCGGCGCCACCATCGCCCTGTCCAACGTCATCGCCACCGGGATCGGCATCTCGGTGCGGCAGCGGCGGGAGCATGAGCAGGAGATCGCCGCGTGGGCGGCACGGACGGCCAGCCTGGCCTCCGTCAACGAACGCAACCGGATCGCCCGCGAAATGCACGACGTCGTGGCGCACTCACTGACGGTAATGGTCAGCCTCTCCGATGGCGCCGCCGTCGTGGTCCGGAAAAGTCCCGACCGCGCCGGTGAGGTGCTTGGCGAACTGTCGCGGACCGGCCGGACCGCGCTGGCGGACATGCGGCGCGTTCTGGGCGTACTCCGGGACGACGCCGGCGGGACCGCGCCACGGCAGCCGCTCGCTTCCGGCGACAGCCTGGCGAAGCTCCTGGAAGGCTTCCGCACCGCGGGCCTGCCGCTGCACTACTCGCACACCGGTCCGGCGCTGCCCGACGACGCGGCCTTCCAGCTGACGGTCTACAGGATTGTGCAGGAGTCACTGACGAATGTGCTCCGGTACGGCCGGTCGCTGGGACGCGTGGACGTGGGCATCGTCCGGGCCGGCTCCACGGTCACGATTGAAGTGCTCGACGACGGCGCGGGAGTCCCGGGTCCGGGCACCTCCGACGGCGGCGGGCCGGGTCCAGGACTCCCGGGCTCCGGCGTCGGGCCCGGTTCCGGCCAGGGGCTGGCGGGGATGGCCGAACGGGCGCGCATCTACGCAGGCACCGTGGTGGCCGGGCGGCGCGGCCGCGGCTGGCGCGTGTGTGCCGTCCTGACCTGGCCGGCCGACGAGCCCGCGGCAACCCACAACCATCCACCCCGACTGCAAGGCACCCGTGACTGAAACCCAACCCATAACCGTCCTGCTGGTGGATGACCAGCCGCTGCTGAGGATGGGCTTCCGCCTCATCCTCGAGGGCGAGGAAGACCTGCATATTGTGGGCGAAGCCTCCGACGGTGCCCAGGCGGTCCGGCTGGTCCGCGACCTCAAACCCGACGTGGTCCTGATGGACGTCCGGATGCCTGTGCTGGACGGTATCGAGGCAACCCGCGCCATCACCGCCTCCGGATCCTGCGCCCGGATCATCATCCTCACCACCTTCGATGTGGACGAATACGCGTTCGCCGGGCTCCAGGCAGGCGCGTCCGCCTTCCTCCTCAAGGACGTGGCGCCGTCGGATCTGGTCAATGCCGTCCGGGTGGTGGCCAGCGGGGATGCCGTGGTGGCACCGAGGGTCACGCAGCGGCTGCTGGAGACCTATGTCCGCGGTGCGGCCGTGCCGGCACCGTCCGCCGCGCCGCGGGATTCGCTGCTCGAAGACCTCACGCCGCGCGAAACAGAAATGCTCGAAGCCATGGCGGAGGGCCTCTCCAATGCCGAGATCGCGCACCGGTATTTCCTCTCCGAAGCAACGGTGAAGACCCACGTCCGCCGCATCCTGACCAAGCTTCACCTGCGCGACCGGGTCCAGGCAGTGGTTTACGCCTACGAGACGGGCCTGGTGGTCCCCAGCAATCCGGATTACTGACGCACAGGTTCCGCACAGGAAGGGCCTATGCAGGGGATAGGCGGGGCGCGTTGGATGGAGCCATGAGCAACCACCTACCCCACCCCAACCACGACCGCGGCCTTGAGTTTGATCTGTCCACCATGATCAGCCGCCGTTCCCTCGGAATGTTCCTCGGCGCCGGCGGCGCGGCAGCGGCTTTGGCAGCGTGCACCCCCGGCGGGTCAGGCACCACAGCCAGCACGTCGACGTCGGCCGGCACGGAGAGTGCCGCAGCCACCGCAAGCGCGGCCACCACGACGGCGACACCCACCGCCAGCCCCACGCTTACCCGGGCGATCGCGGAGTGCGGTGTGGAGATCCCCGAGGAAACAGCAGGTCCCTACCCCGGTGACGGCTCGAACGGCCCCAACGTCCTGGCTGCCTCCGGGGTGGTGCGGCAGGACATCACCTCAAGCTTCGGAACAGGGTCTGCTTCGGCTGAAGGCGTGCCGCTGACGTTCACCCTGACCCTGCTGGACAACGCCAACGGCTGCGTCCCGCTGGCCGGCGCTGCCGTTTACGCCTGGCACTGCGACCGGGACGGCAGGTACTCCATGTACGATTCCGTACTGGCAAACGAAAACTACCTGCGCGGCGTCCAGGAGGCGGACGTCAATGGCCAGGTCACCTTCACCTCCATCTTCCCCGGAGCCTATTCCGGGCGCTGGCCGCACATCCACTTCGAGGTGTTCGAGTCCATGAGCAACGCCACCGCCGCCGGCCAGGTGCTGGCGGTATCGCAGATCGCGCTGACCAAGGCCGCCTGCGACGACGTCTACGCCACGCCCGGCTACGAGGCCAGCGTCGCAAACATGAAGCGGACCACCTTGCAGTCGGACAACGTCTTCAGGAATGACGGCGGCATCTACCAGCTGGCAACCATGACCGGATCGGCTTCGGCCGGCTACACCGCGGGGCTCAACGTGACCATCTAGACTCGGAACCATGCCTTCACGCTCCAGTGCCGCCGCCTCCAGTGCCAGTGACCACATCCAGGACCTGGGCGCGTACGTCAGCGCATCGCCGTCGAGCTTCCACGCCGTCCACGAGGCCGCCCGCCGGCTGGATGAAGCCGGGTTCACCGGCCTGGACGAGCGTGAGCCCTGGGCCCGCGGGGCCGGTTCGTTCTACCTGGTCCGCGACGGCGCGCTGATCGCCTGGGTGGTCCCGGAAGACGCCGGACCCACCACCGGGTTCAACATCCTTGGCGCGCACACGGACTCCCCGTCCTTCAAGCTCAAGCCCAAGCCCACCACGGGAGCGTTCGGCTGGCTGCAGGCTGGGGTGGAGGTCTACGGCGGGCCGCTGCTCAACTCCTGGCTGGACCGCGAACTTCGGCTGGCGGGCCGGCTGGTCATGCTGGACGGCACAGAGCACCTCGCCGCCACAGGGCCCTTGCTCCGCTTCCCGCAGCTGGCCATCCACCTTGACCGTGCCGTGAACGACGGCCTGACCCTGGACAAGCAGCGGCACATGAACCCCGTGTGGGGCCTGGGGGATCCCGCCGATTTTGACCTGCTGGCGGTTTTGGCGTCTCACGTGCCCGGCGCTTCCGTTGATCCGGCCAGGATCGGCGGGTACGACGTCGTGATTGCAGACACGCAGGAACCTGGGGTTTTCGGGGCCAACAGTGAGTTCTTTGCCTCCGGGCGATTGGACAACCTTTCCGCGACGCACGCCGGGCTGGCGGCGCTGATCGCGCATTCTTCAGCTGCGTCTGGCGGCGCGGCAGGTGGGCCGATCGCGGTCCTCGCGGCGTTCGACCACGAGGAAATCGGCTCCAACTCCCGTTCCGGCGCGTGCGGGCCCATCCTCGAAGACGTCCTCGTGCGGGTCTCCGACGGCCTCGGCGCCACGGTGAGCCAGCGGCGGCAGGCGCTGGCGGCGTCGTTCTGTGTTTCCGCGGACGCCGGCCACGCCGTCCACCCCAACTACCCGGAGCGGCACGATCCGGCCAACCACCCGGTCCTGAACGGCGGCCCGCTGCTGAAGATCAACGCCAACCAGCGGTACGCGACCGACGCGCCGGGCGCGGCTTTCTGGGCGAGGCTGTGCGGGGAGGCGGAGGTGCCGTACCAGGAATTTGTGTCCAACAACGTGATGCCCTGCGGCTCCACCATTGGCCCGCTGACCGCCACGCGCCTGGGGATCCGGACGGTCGACGTCGGCGTGCCCCTGCTCTCGATGCACTCCGCCCGTGAGCTCTGCGGCGTGGATGACCCGCACCGGCTGGCAATAGTCACGGAGCTTTTCTTCCGGACGGCGGTGTAGGCAGGTTTCCAGGTTGAAGGCGGGACACCTGACGCTACGGGCCATTTTCATCGGGGCTCCCGGGCACTTGGAAATCGTCAACCTGAACTCCCTTATGCGCGCTAGCCCAGAGACAGCGGTCAAATCCCTACAGTATGGGCGGAATGAGAACCCCTATACCTAATATTCGGACCGGCGGCCAGACCCCTGTACTTGGGTAGGCAACGTATGTCCGGCGCTCAAAAGTGAGTACCTGCCACTGGTGACAGGCGCTTCAGGCCAGCCATAGGCTCATCTCTACGGCCAGAGTCGAAGGCTAAATGAGAGCTGGGGCCAGAGACCAGACCCATGACCGGATAAAGCGATAAATCTGCGCCCGACTTCCGAGTCGAGTGCGGAGTTGACTAAATCCGCAAGCGTCATGAAGTGGTGAGGCATTTGTCTATTTCAACCCAGCTCCCAATAACATTCCCGATGCTGGCCTTCGAAGCTCCGAGGGCGTCAGTCAGTGTCGTCATTCCCACCCTGAACGAGGCGAGGAATATTCCGTGGGTTCTTCGCCGGATTCCCTCGTATGTGGACGAGGTTGTCATCGTGGACGGCCGTTCCACGGACAACACGGTGGGAGTAGCCCGCGCTATCCGTGACAACCTTGTCATCGTCGATGAGCAGCGCAAGGGTAAGGGCGTGGCCCTCCGTTCGGGTTTTGCCGCAGCCTCAGGGGACATCATTGTCATGCTGGATGCGGATGGCAGCATGGATCCGCAGGAGATCGGCTGGTTCGTTGCCCCGCTTCAGCACGATTTCGACTTCGTTAAGGGTTCGCGCCATGTCACGGGCGGAGGATCCGAAGACCTGACCCGGCTGAGGAAGGCCGGCAACCGCGCCCTGACGGGATTGGCCAATGCGGTCCTGCATAGCAACTACTCTGACCTTTGCTATGGATATATTGCGTTTCGGAGGGAATGCCTGGAGATCCTTCAGCTGGAATCGGACGGCTTCGAAATTGAGACCGAGCTGATTGTCCGGGCGGCAAAGGCCGGTCTGCGCATTGCCGAAGTTCCCAGCCTGGAGCTGGACCGGATCTCCGGCGCGTCGAACCTGCAGACGTTCCGTGACGGCTGGCGGGTACTGGGAACGCTGGCGCGCGAATGCACCATGTGGGAGGCGCCCACCGCAGGGGCCAGACCTGAAGCCCTCCGCCGGGTGAAATATACCTACGCAAATGTCAGCGTCCCGCGGACGCCTATGGACCCCCAAACGGTCCTCTCCCTCGTTCGGGGAGCGTAGCATGCTGGATCGTGGTGCACGTCCGAGCGTAACGATCGTCATTTGTGCTTATACCGAAAGGCGTTGGGACCGGTTGCTGGACGTCATAGAGTCCGTCCGGGCCCAATCAGTTGCACCCCAAGAGGTCCTGGTGGTCATTGACCACAACGAGGCTCTGTATGAGCGGCTCACCGAAATTGTGGATGACGTGACGGTGGTGGAGAGCAGCGGTCCACGCGGGTTGTCCGGAGCGCGGAACACCGGCGTCGAACTTGCCGATTCGGACATTGTGGCCTTCCTCGACGACGACGCCGAGGCAGCCCCGGACTGGCTTCAACGGCTGCTTGCCCTCTATGACGATCCTGATGTCCTGGCCGTCGGCGGCCGCGTGGAACCGGTGTGGGAAACGGGCCGTCCGGGCTACTTCGGTGAAGAGCTCGACTGGATCGTAGGATGCAGCCACCGCGGAATGCCCAAGGTGGCCTCCGAGGTCCGGAACGTCATCGGCGCAAACATGTCCTTCAGGCTCGAAGTCCTCCGCCAGGTTGGCGGCTTCAACCTTTCGCTGGGGCGCCAGGGCACTTTGCCCCTTGGCTGCGAGGAGACCGAGATCTGCATCCGTTCGAAGATAGGCTCACCCGGATCGCGGATCGTCTACGAACCCGCGGCTTTGGTCCGTCACCATGTGCCGGCGGACAGGGGGACATTGCGCTACATGCTGTCGCGTTCCTGGTCCGAGGGTATCTCCAAAGCCCAGGTCAGCCGGGTGGTAGGCCAAAAACGGGCACTCGGCCCGGAACGGCGCTACGTGCGCAGCGTACTGCCGCGGGCCGTTTTTGCGGGAGTGCGCGATTGGGGCCGGGGCGACAACCCGCAGGGGCTGGGCCGGGCGGGAGCCGTCATCGCAGTCCTGGCTTGGACGGCCGCCGGGTACGTACGCGGACGCCGGATAGCGCACGTGGAGGGCCGCCCGCTGTCCGGGACCGTCATTGCGCGCGCACCGTGGAGCGAGGTCCAGTGAGCGAACGCGTCGACGAACTCCCCCCAGGAGGCGAGCGTGCCGGCCCGCAGGCCCAGACGCAGCAGGGTGAGCATGATGGCATAGTCGCGTCGCCCCTCGCTGCTTCGTCGGTCACACGAGCCCAGGAGCTTCCGGGCGACATCGACGCTGATCCCGCTTGCCAAGGGTGAGCGCCGGCGCCCCGTGATGGAAAGGGCCGCCCCCGAGAGATCCCTCTCGCTCAGGCCGTCCAGGAAGCAAACGTCCCTGGCACACAAACCGGCCAGGTCGCCACTTGGTGCCTGCCTGTTTAGGAAACGGCTTGCCCGCAACACGTAAGCAGCAGCTGACAGAGAGGTCACCATGCGTATGGTCATCAGAATCCTCACCCCCTTGACGGTGGCTGGACTACTTGTGGGGCTCGCCGCTCCGGTCGCGAGTGCGGCCGTGGTGCAGGTGAGCGCAACGGTCGAAACGGCCCCAGTGCACGGATCAGGGGATGCCGCGGACGACCCAGCCATCTGGATACATCCCACCGACCCGTCGAAGAGCACCATCATCGGTACGGACAAGAGCACCGATGGGCGCGGTCTTGTCGTCTACGACCTGTCTGGACGGGAGTTGTTCTACTACCCCGACGGGCTGATGAACAATGTTGATGTCCGCTACAACTTCCCCCTCGGCAGCAGCCGCGTCGGCTTGGTCGGTGTCTCGAACCGAGCACGGAGTCTTGACTTCTATAAGGTCAACGAGTCGGATCGCTCGCTGACGAAAGTCGGCAGCTTCGCGCCCACTGCCAACATCGGCACGCCCCGCGGGTTCTCCTTCTACCACTCCCCGGAGACCGGTAAGTACTTCGCTTATGTCACCGATATTGGCAAGGTCGAGCAGTGGGAACTTGACGGCTCCACAGGTTCAGTTACCGGCCGGCTCGTGCGCAGCTGGACGGTGAGCGGCCCGGCCCACACCGAGGGCCTCGTGGCCGATGATGAGATGAAGCGGCTCTACATTGCGCAGGAGGACATCGGCGGAATCTGGCGCTACGGCGCCGAGCCCGGGGACTCGACCGTCGGGACGAAAGTTGTCAGCACGACCGAGAATGGCGGCGACATCGTCCAGGACATCAAGGGCATCAGCATCTACTACGGTAGCGGTGGCGCCGGTTACCTGCTGGCCGCGAGCCAGGGCTCCAACCGATTCCACGCCTATGCCCGCGACGACAACCGGCCGCTGGGAGCCTTCGCCATCCCGGCCGGGAACGGGATCGATGCTGTCACCGGCATGGACGGGATAGACGTCACCAACTTCGGCGTCGGGGGGCCCTTCCCCCAGGGCTTCTTCGTCACACAAGACCACGGCAACGACAACGGGCACCAGAACTTCAAGGTGGTGCCATGGCAGTCCATCGCTGCCGCCTACACGCCGGCTTTGCTCGTCGATGCGGCCTACGACCCGCGCAAAATCGGGGCTGGGACCCCCACTCCCGAACCGCCTGACACCACGATCACGAGCAAACCGGCCAATCCGACGAGCTCCACATCGGCTCAGTTCAGCTTCACCTCAACGTCGACCGGCGCGACCTTCGCCTGCTCGCTCGACTCTGCGGCGTTCGCCAGCTGCACCAGTCCGGTGTCGTACCCTGGACTGTCCGTTGGCGCGCATACCTTCCGGGTTCATGCCTCTGACCAGAACGGCGTTGACCCTACCCCCGCCAGCTATACCTGGACCGTGGACACTGCGCCTCCGCCGGCGGACACCACACCACCGGAGACGACCATCACGTCGGGACCACCTGCGACATCGACGTCGACCACCGCCTCCTTCGCATTCACCTCGAGTGAAGCCAATTCGACATTCCAGTGCAGCCTGGATGGTGCGCCGCGCGTCGCATGCACGTCTCCCCAGACCTACACCGGGTTGTCGATCGGATCCCACACCTTCGGTGTCTGGGCCACCGACGTAGCCGGCAACACCGACGCGACAGCAGCGACGCATACCTGGAGCGTCGGCCCTAGCGATACGACGGCTCCGACGGTGACGGGTACGTCTCCGGCTGATGTTGCGACTGGTGTGGCGGTGTCGGCGGATGTGACGGGGTCGTTCTCGGAGGCGATCGATGCCTCGACCGTCACCGCGACCACGTTCACGTTGACGGGGCCGACGGGGACGGTGCAGGCAGCGTACAGCAGCACGGGCAACGTTGCGACGTTGAACCCGACTGCCAATCTGGCGGCGGGTACGACGGGTACGCCGTACACGGCGACGATCAAGGGCGGCCCCGCTGGGGTAAGGGATCTTGCCGGCAACCCGCTGGCGACGGACAGGACCTGGACCTTCACCACGGCTCCCGCGGGCGGCGGCACGCCGGAAACGGTCACGCTCACGGCCACCGCTGACAGCTATGTCTCAAGCGCGGCGCCGGGGACGAACAATGGCACAAGTACCTTGCTGGGCGTGGACAACAGCCCGGCGGAGGTCACGTACCTGAAGTTCGACCTGTCCGCGTATGCGGGCAGGACCATCCAGAGTGCAACGTTGCAGCTGCGCAGCGCCGGCAGCGGGTCAACGGGCACGCAGAACATCAAGCTGGTCACTAATGACAACTGGACCGAGAGTGTTGCGATCCCGTACAGCAGCCGTCCGGCGCTCGGCACCAGCATCGGCACCCTCGGCCCGACAACCACCAACACCACCTACAACATTCCGCTCACGGTCAGCGGACTGACCGGTGAGCTCGGCCAACAGCTCTCCCTGGGAATGGACACCAGCAGCGGTGACGGCCTGGACCTCAACTCCAAGGAAGCCGGCAACACGCTCGCACCCAAGCTCATCCTCACCCTCGGCGGTGGCGGTGGCGGTGGCGGCGGTGATACGACGGCTCCGACGGTGACGGGTACGTCTCCGGATGACGTTGCGACTGGTGTGGCGGTGTCGGCGAATGTGACGGGGTCGTTCTCGGAGGCGATGGATGAGTTGACGGTCACGTCGGCCACGTTCACATTGACTACGGAGCCTACGCCTACGGAGCCCACGGCGACGGCGGTGCTGGCCGCCGTGAACTACACCAGCGACAGGGTTGCGACATTGAACCCGGATGCTGAACTGACGGCAAACACGAAGTACACGGCGACGATCAAGGGCGGCCCCGCTGGGGTAAGGGATCTTGCCGGCAACCCGCTGGCGACGGACAGGACCTGGACCTTCACCACGGCTCCCGCGGGCGGCGGCACGCCGGAAACGGTCACGCTCACGGCCACCGCTGACAGCTATGTCTCAAGCGCGGCGCCGGGGACGAACAATGGCACAAGTACCTTGCTGGGCGTGGACAACAGCCCGGCGGAGGTCACGTACCTGAAGTTCGACCTGTCCGCGTATGCGGGCAGGACCATCCAGAGTGCGACGTTGCAGCTGCGCAGCGCCGGCAGCGGGTCAACGGGCACGCAGAACATCAAGCTGGTCACTAATGACAACTGGACCGAGAGTGTTGCGATCCCGTACAGCAGCCGTCCGGCGCTCGGCACCAGCATCGGCACCCTCGGCCCGACAACGAAAAACACCAGCTACAACGTTCCGCTGACGATCAGCGGACTGACCGGTGAGCTCGGCCAACAGCTCTCACTGGGAATGGACACCAGCAGCGGTGACGGCCTGGACCTCAACTCCAGGGAGGCCGGCAGCACGCTCGCACCCAAGCTCATCCTCACCCTGAGCTAGGAGACTGCTGAATTAGTCGAGGGTGTCCGCGTCGGCTGGACTCGTGGGCCTGGTGGTTAAGACTGGCTTATGCAGGGACGCGCGAGGACGCGCAACGCGGGCATTTGGATGTGGAGGCGCTGGCCGGTGAGTTGTTGGCTCCGGGCAGTGTCTTCGCTTTTCTGGCCAAACATCGGGGGCGCCTGTTTCCGGATTCAATGATGGAGGACCTCTTTCCGTCGCAGCGGGGCCGGCCGTCGGTTCCGGCGCCGGTGATCGGTGCGGTGCTGGTGTTGCAGGCATTGCGGGGCCTCTTTGACCGGGAAACCGCCGAGGCTTTGACCTTCGATCTGCGCTGGAAGGCCGCGTGCGGGTACGGGTTGACTGATACCGCGTTCCATCCGAGCACGCTGACGTATTGGCGACGGCGTCTTGCCGGGTCGGGAAACCCGCGCCGGATCATGGAGGCCATCGCCGAGGTCGTGGCTGAGACCGGAATCCTGAAGGGCAAGCGCCGGCGAGCTGTGGATTCGACGGTCCTGGATGACGCGGTCGCGAGGCAGGACTCGATCACGCAGCTGATCGCGGGGATCCGCCGCTTCGGCCGTGATGTCCCGGGCGCCCAGGAGCTGGTGAGCACCTACGCTACGGGGTATGACTACACGCGCACCGGCAGACCGGACATCGCCTGGGACGACCAGGATGCCAAGGTGGGCTGGTTTCGGCGCTCGTCACCGACGCGCTGGCGCCCCTGCTGGCGGCGGTCGAATCCCGAGACCTTGGACGGCAAGGCGGCCGATGCGTACTCGCTGCTTGTACTCGTCGCCCGGGCAGGACGTGGAACCGGCCGAGGATTCTGACGTGACCGACGGGCGGTGGCGTATCGCCCGGAAGGTCGCCGCGGACCGGATGATCTCCACCGTGGATCCGGACACCCGGCACGCGCATAAGACCCGGTCCCGGCAGCAGGACGGATTCAAGGCCCACATTGTGATCGAGCCCGATACCGGGCTGATCACCGCCGCGGAGCTGACCAAGGCCTCTGGACCGGGAAACAGTGACGGAGCCGTCGGTGCCCGGCTGATCGGCATGGATCCCACGATCGCCGGCACCAGCGTGGACGTCCTGGCCGACTCGGCCTACGGTTCCGGGGAAATGCTCGCCACCCTCGCCCGCACCGCCCACACGCCCACGAACACAACGCCTTGCTGGGCGAACACCGCCACCGCGCCACGGACCAGGCCTTCCAAAATGACTACCGCACGCACCGGCCCATGGTCGAGCGGTCCATCGCCTGGCTCACCCGCGGCAACCGCCGCGTTCCGCACCGCGGCATCCAACGGAACAACGCCTGGCTGCAACTGCGGATCGCGGGACTGAACCTGCGACGAATGCTCGCGCTCGGACTGACCACGAACGAGGGATCATGGGCGCTGGGATAATCCACCGCCCGGACCCCGGCCCATCAACAAAACCACTGGATGACGCCCCCGATCTGGGGCAGAATGAATCCAAGCGGGCGGAACGACCCCGTTGTCGCATCCAAGGGTGCTGACCAGAACACGCCGACGGCCACTTGGTGGCGTTCCGCCCGCCCCACAACCCCGTTGTTCAGCAGCTTCCTAGGTCAGGCAGGAAGAGGATGATGCTTCCAGTGCCCGTGTTCTCGCCGCGGCGAGTGCGATCAGCTGAGTCTGGATCTTGGTGATGCTGTGATCTCCATGAGCTCGGCGAGTTTGGCGGCTTTGGCCCCGGTCAGGATCAAGAGGTTCAGCCGTACACGCACGAGGGCGTAGAGCGCGTTGATCAGCTTCAGCTCCGCGGCGGTGTCGTAGCGGTAGCGGAAGGCGTGCCGGCGGACTACGTCGCCGTTTTCTGCTCCACGTGGGCGTTGTCGTGGGACCACCATTGTCGGTATCAGATGGGGTGGGGAGCCTGGAATTATCGGCATAACCGGGCTTGAAAAAGGGAGATGTGCATGCGGATGTGCGCAATGACGTTCAACGGGTGACGAATGAATCTGCGGTCACCCGCGGAGTTAAACTCACGTCCTGCGCCTTGGCTAAACATGGCCGGGACCCCATCCTTAAGGATGGGGTCCCGGCCATGTTTAGTCCTCTTCCTGCCTGACCTAGCTCAGGGTGAGGACGAGCTTGGGTGCGAGCGTGCTGCCGGCCTCCTTGGAGTTGAGGTCCAGGCCGTCACCGCTGCTGGTGTCCATTCCCAGGGAGAGCTGTTGGCCGAGCTCACCGGTCAGTCCGCTGACCGTGAGCGGAATGTTGTAGGTGGTGTTGGTGGTTGTCGGGCCGAGGGTGCCGATGCTGGTGCCGAGCGTCGGGCGGATGGGGGTGCCGCTGTAGGTGATCCCAGTCTCGGTCCAGTTGTCATCGGCGACGAGCTTGATGTTCTGCGTGCCCGTTGACCCGCTGCCGGCGCTGCGCAGCTGCAACGTCGCACTCTGGATGGTCCTGCCCGCATACGCGGACAGGTCGAACTTCAGGTACGTGACCTCCGCCGGGCTGTTGTCCACGCCCAGCAAGGTACTTGTGCCATTGTTCGTCCCCGGCGCCGCGCTTGAGACATAGCTGTCAGCGGTGGCCGTGAGCGTGACCGTTTCCGGCGTGCCGCCGCCCGCGGGAGCCGTGGTGAAGGTCCAGGTCCTGTCCGTCGCCAGCGGGTTGCCGGCAAGATCCCTTACCCCAGCGGGGCCGCCCTTGATCGTCGCCGTGTACGGCGTACCCGTCGTACCCGCCGCCAGATTGGCAGTCGGGTTCAACGTCGCAACGTTGCCCGTGCTGCTGTACGCTGCCTGCACCGTCCCCGTCGGCCCCGTCAACGTGAACGTGGTCGCGGTGACGGTCGAGGCATCGATCGCCTCCGAGAACGTCCCCGTCACATCCGCCGTCACCGCCACACCAGTCTCATTAGCAGTCGGAGACGTAGCCGTCACGGTCGGAGCCGTCGTATCACCGCCGCCCGCGGGAGCCGTGGTGAAGGTCCAGGTCCTGTCCGTCGCCAGCGGGTTGCCGGCAAGATCCCTTACCCCAGCGGGGCCGCCCTTGATCGTCGCCGTGTACGGCGTACCCGTCGTACCCGCCGCCAGATTGGCAGTCGGGTTCAACGTCGCAACGTTGCCCGTGCTGCTGTACGCTGCCTGCACCGTCCCCGTCGGCCCCGTCAACGTGAACGTGGTCGCGGTGACGGTCGAGGCATCGATCGCCTCCGAGAACGTCCCCGTCACATCCGCCGTCACCGCCACACCAGTCTCATTAGCAGTCGGAGACGTAGCCGTCACGGTCGGAGCCGTCGTATCACCACCACCACCGCCGCTCAGGGTGAGGACGAGCTTGGGTGCGAGCGTGCTGCCGGCCTCCTTGGAGTTGAGGTCCAGGCCGTCACCGCTGCTGGTGTCCATTCCCAGGGAGAGCTGTTGGCCGAGCTCACCGGTCAGTCCGCTGACCGTGAGCGGAATGTTGTAGGTGGTGTTGGTGGTTGTCGGGCCGAGGGTGCCGATGCTGGTGCCGAGCGTCGGGCGGATGGGGGTGCCGCTGTAGGTGATCCCAGTCTCGGTCCAGTTGTCATCGGCGACGAGCTTGATGTTCTGCGTGCCCGTTGACCCGCTGCCGGCGCTGCGCAGCTGCAACGTCGCACTCTGGATGGTCCTGCCCGCATACGCGGACAGGTCGAACTTCAGGTACGTGACCTCCGCCGGGCTGTTGTCCACGCCCAGCAAGGTACTTGTGCCATTGTTCGTCCCCGGCGCCGCGCTTGAGACATAGCTGTCAGCGGTGGCCGTGAGCGTGACCGTTTCCGGCGTGCCGCCGCCCGCGGGAGCCGTGGTGAAGGTCCAGGTCCTGTCCGTCGCCAGCGGGTTGCCGGCAAGATCCCTTACCCCAGCGGGGCCGCCCTTGATCGTCGCCGTGTACGGCGTACCCGTCGTACCCGCCGCCAGATTGGCAGTCGGGTTCAACGTCGCAACGTTGCCCGTGCTGCTGTACGCTGCCTGCACCGTCCCCGTCGGCCCCGTCAACGTGAACGTGGTCGCGGTGACGGTCGAGGCATCGATCGCCTCCGAGAACGTCCCCGTCACATCCGCCGTCACCGCCACACCAGTCTCATTAGCAGTCGGAGACGTAGCCGTCACGGTCGGAGCCGTCGTATCACCGCCGCCCGCGGGAGCCGTGGTGAAGGTCCAGGTCCTGTCCGTCGCCAGCGGGTTGCCGGCAAGATCCCTTACCCCAGCGGGGCCGCCCTTGATCGTCGCCGTGTACGGCGTACCCGTCGTACCCGCCGCCAGATTGGCAGTCGGGTTCAACGTCGCAACGTTGCCCGTGCTGCTGTACGCTGCCTGCACCGTCCCCGTCGGCCCCGTCAACGTGAACGTGGTCGCGGTGACGGTCGAGGCATCGATCGCCTCCGAGAACGTCCCCGTCACATCCGCCGTCACCGCCACACCAGTCTCATTAGCAGTCGGAGACGTAGCCGTCACGGTCGGAGCCGTCGTATCACCACCACCGCTGGGGTCGTAGGAGTGCCAGTACCGGCTTGTGGCGTTCACATCGGCGAGCAACAGCAGACCGCTGTTGGCCGTGCCCCACGCCCCACTGTTGAGGTTCTGCTTCGTTGACGTCACGTTGTGGACATACTGGTCGGCGTCCACGATGCTAGCCGTCTTCGTCGCGGTGGCGAGCTTGCCGGGGTCGTCCAGCGGCGCGGACTTCTCGTAGATCGCCCCCCCCGAGGTAGTGCAGACACCGGCGTTCGTCGTGCCACTCGGCTTCGGATAGGTGGCGAAGGTACGCAGCCTCTTCGGGCTGCTCTCATCAATCAAGACGATCACCCGGTTCGGGCACTCCGACACAGGCGCGATCGTGTGCGCCGACCAGGTCGTGCCATTCAATGCCAACAGCTGGATCAGCGGCTGCGGCGCCGACGTGAACGACGTCTTGACGGCGGCGAAAACCCGATCACCTGAGGAGTCCAGCCACTTCAAGTTCATATGGTCATCGCTGCTGCCCTGCCCCGACACCGCCGCCACAGGAGTGCTCCATCCGGTGTTCGGGGCTCCGCCGACACTGTCGGCACGGTAGCTCCAGTACATGCCGTCGGTGGAGCCACCGACCTGCCGGCTCCACATCACACCCATCTTCCCGGGTTGTCCAAACGCGATCAGAGCCGACGTGTCGTCCAAAGACACGTTGCTCAATGACGCAGGATGCTGGAACGGCGTCCCCCAGGTCTTGCCATCCGTGCCGGTGGCGTTCAGATAAATCCGGTTCGCCTGCTGCCACGTGGCCCACACCCGACCCGTCGAGTCCTTATCGATGGTCAGGGCCTCAACGCGGTAGTTGTTGATGTTTGTAGGACTTTGCGCCAGCAGCGAGTACGTCTTCGTACTCGAGCTGTAACTGTAACGCCGCATCGTCGTCGGGAAGTTCACCTCAGCCGGCACACCGTCGGCGACGAACCGATAACTCGCCACATACAACGTCGTCCCGTCCCACAACACGTCATGATGGGTGTTCGCCCGCGGGTCCGTCGCCACACCCGTATCGACCCACGACTTCGACGCGGCATTGAACCGGAAGATATGAAAATCCGAGCTGGCAGTGTCCCACAGGTTCCCCCACCAGAGCCCGTCGTTGAACCACAACGCACTCGTCGCCCGCTTCGAGCCCGTCGGCGTCCCCGTCCCCGAATGCGACGGACCCTCAAACCCAACATCACCCTCAGCAGCCGACGCTGCAACCGGCACCACCAGAACACCACCCAGCGCAAGCAGCAGCGCTGTCAGCAGTGCATGGAGCCGCAGATTCCGCGACCCGCGTGGACGAAGACCAGCCGAGCGACCACCTCCCCGCCTTACGCCTAGGGTGCTAAGGGCGAGTGCCTGGCTTAGCCACTTGACGGGCCTATTTATCTTCATGGCTGATCTCCTGGGTTCTTGGATGTCACGCCTGAGCTCCGTATATGCGTCGACAGAAACGACGGCAGAAGCCCTAGGCACCAAGCGTAGGAGCGCCCAATGAGGCCGCACAATGACAGCCCTGTACCTAATAATTACTGTGTTCTCAATACCCCATACCTAAAGAATTCACCCCATGGTAAATCCCTGTACTTACGAACAGTCAGCGGGAGCGCTCTTAAAAGCGAGTACTGACTACTCGTGATAGCTCCTGGAGCGCAACGTAGGCTCTTTTCACGGCCAGAGTCAATGGCAATGAATGAGAGCTGGGCCAGAGACCAGACCCATGACCGGATGAAGCGCTAGTGCCGCGCCCGACTTCCGAGCCGAGCGCGGAGTTGACTAAATCCGCAAGCGTCATGAAGTGGTGAGGCATTTGTCTATTTCAACCCAGCTCCCAATAACATTCCCGATGCTGGCCTTCGAAGCTCCGAGGGCGTCAGTCAGTGTCGTCATTCCCACCCTGAACGAGGCGAGGAATATCCCGTGGGTTCTTCGCCGGATTCCCTCGTATGTGGACGAGGTTGTCATCGTGGACGGCCGTTCCACGGACAACACGGTGGGAGTAGCCCGCGCTATCCGTGACAACCTTGTCATCGTCGATGAGCAGCGCAAGGGTAAGGGCGTGGCCCTCCGTTCGGGTTTTGCCGCAGCCTCAGGGGACATCATTGTCATGCTGGATGCGGATGGCAGCATGGATCCGCAGGAGATCGGCTGGTTCGTTGCCCCGCTTCAGCACGATTTCGACTTCGTTAAGGGCTCGCGCCATGTCACGGGCGGAGGATCCGAAGACCTGACCCGGCTGAGGAAGGCCGGCAACCGCGCCCTGACCGGATTGGCCAATGCGGTCCTGCATAGCAACTACTCTGACCTTTGCTATGGATATATTGCGTTTCGGAGGGAATGCCTGGAGATCCTTCAGCTGGAATCGGACGGCTTCGAAATTGAGACCGAGCTGATTGTCCGGGCGGCAAAGGCCGGTCTGCGCATTGCCGAAGTTCCCAGCCTGGAGCTGGACCGGATCTCCGGCGCGTCGAACCTGCAGACGTTCCGTGACGGCTGGCGGGTACTGGGAACGCTGGCGCGCGAATGCACCATGTGGGAGGCGCCCACCGCAGGGGCCAGACCTGAAGCCCTCCGCCGGGTGAAATATACCTACGCAAATGTCAGCGTCCCGCGGACGCCTATGGACCCCCAAACGGTCCTCTCCGCGGCTCGGGGTGGCCAGCATGTTTAGCCTTAACCCGCCGCCGACGGCCTCTATTGTCATTTGTACCTTCACCGCGAAGCGTTGGGACCTGCTACTGGATGTCATCGAGTCCGTCCGGGCCCAAACGGTCGCGCCCCAGGAGGTCCTGGTGGTCATTGACCACAACGAGGCTCTGTATGAGCGGCTCATCGAGATCGTGGACAACGTGACGGTAGTGGAGAGCTCCGGCCCCCCGGGGCTCTCAGGCGCACGAAATACCGGGGTGGGCCTGGCAGATTCCGACGTCGTGGCTTTCTTGGACGACGACGCCGAAGCCGCGCCGGACTGGCTGGAGCGGCTGCTTGCCCTTTATGACGATCCTGATGTCCTGGCCGTCGGCGGCCGCGTGGAACCGGTGTGGGAAACGGGCCGTCCGGGCTACTTCGGTGAAGAGCTCGACTGGATCGTAGGATGCAGCCACCGCGGAATGCCCAAGGTGGCCTCCGAGGTCCGGAACGTCATCGGCGCAAACATGTCCTTCAGGCTCGAAGTCCTGCGGCAGGTTGGCGGCTTCAACGTCTCCCTCGGCCGGCAGGGCACGAAACCGCTCGGGTGCGAGGAGACCGAAATTTGCATCCGCTCCAAGATGGGCGCGCCTGGGTCACGGATCGTCTACGAGCCGGCCGCTCTGGTTCGTCACCACGTCCCTGCCGACAGGGGAACCATCCCCTACATGTTGTCGCGTTCCTGGTCCGAAGGTATCTCCAAAGCCCAGGTCAGCCAGATGGTTGGCCACAAGCGGGCACTCGGCCCTGAGCGGCGATACGTGCGCAGCGTACTGCCACGGGCCGTTTTTTCCGGGATTCGTGATTGGGGCCGGGGATCAGACCCCCAGGGCTTGGGTCGCGCGGGTGCGGTGATGGCCGTTCTGGCGTGCACTGCCGCTGGCTATCTGCGAGGGCGCCGGATCGCGCATATCGAGGGCCGCGCATCGGCCGGGACAGCGCTCGTAGGCACACCATGGAGGGAGGTCCAGTGAGCGAACGCGTCGACGAACTCCCTGCCTCATTCCTGATCGATAGGGTGGGCTGGGACGCCGACCCAAGTTTCGCCGTCGGGTACGTTGCTCAACACTGCCGCCCCATTTCCAACGGTCGCGTAGGACCCCACTGAAGTCCGTGCACGTACGCTGGAATTCAGTCCCAGGTAGGCCGCCCGGCCGATCCGGACTCCGCCGCCCAGCGACACACCGGCCGCGAACGTCGCGAAGTCCGCCACGTCGTCGTCGTGCGTGAAAGTCACGGACGGCATGGCCACAACATGCGCCCCAAGCGTGACCGAAGCCGTCAGCGTCACATTCCGCAGCATGATGCTGCCCCGGCCGATCCGGCAACCCTCGGGGCACTCCACGGAGGGGTCGATCGCAGTGGCGTACCGGGCATCGCGCACGCCCTGGGCCGCCAGCCGTTCCACCACGGCTTCCCGGGATTTTCCCGAGGCCAGGCATACCAGCACCAGTGCGTGCGTGAACTTGGAGGCGTCGTCAATGGTCCCCAGCACCGGCGCGCCGTCCACGGTGACGCCTGCCATTTCCTTGTCGTCGTCGAGCATCCCGACGACGTCGTACTGCCCGCTGGCGCGGACCATGGTCAGGACCTCCCGGGCCAGCCCGCTTGCTGCGATCAGCACGAGTTCGCTCACCGGCGTACACCGGCGGCCGCCCGTACGCTGTTCATGACCCGGTTCAGGCCCACGTTATCTAGACCGTGGAAAATCGGGAGAACCAGGGTCCGGTCCGTTAGCCGTTCGGTGTTCTGGAGCCCTACGTTGCCAGTTTGGCGCCACCGGTAGGCAGGCTGCCGGTGAGCCGCCATGGCGCCGCGGTGCGCCGAAATTCCGGCATCGGCCAGGCGGGCCAGGAGCCCTTCGCGGTCAATGGCGAAATTCGGGAGGACTTCGACCCAAAAGGACTGGAAGTTGGCCGTCCCGTATGGTGGGTCGGCCACAAACCGCAGACCGGCCAGGCCGGAAAGCCCTGCCTCATACTTCGCGGCGATCTCCCGGCGGCGAGCCACTATCTCGCCCAGCCGGCCCAGCTGCACGATGCCGACGGTGGCCTGCAGATCCGTCATCTGGTAGTCGAAGCCGACCTCGACGTACACCTCCGGCGCGGCAATGCGGGGTCCGCGACGGTCCGCCGCCGGCACGTTCAGGGAGTGGCCGCGGAGGCTCCGAGCCCGTGCCGCCCAGTCGGCCCGGTGGGTTGTCAGCATCCCGCCCTCACCAGTGGTCAGCACATTGTCCTGGTGGAACGACCACACGGAAATGTCGGCCCCCGTGCCCACGGGCCTGCCCTTGTATTCCGAGCCAACGGCGCAGCCGGCGTCTTCGATCACAGTGATTTCGTGACGGTCGCACAGTTCGCGGACGGGGTCCAGGTCAACGGGGACGCCGGACTGGTCCACCACGATCACCGCTCGCGTGTCCAGGGTCAATGCCGCCCGGACCGTTGCCGCAGTCACAGTCCCGGTGGCGGGGTCCACGTCGCAGAAAACCGGCCGTGCCCCGATATACGTCACTGCATTCGCCGTGGCGATGAAGGCCAGCGACGGCACCACCACGTCATCGCCGGGACCGATGCCGGCCACTATCAGCGCCAAGTGCAGTGCGGTGGTACTGCTGGAGGTTGCGACGGCGTGGCGCACTTCTTGAGAGGCGCTGAACCTCGCCTCGAACTCCCTGACCTTGGGCCCTTGCGAGAGCAGACCGGAGGCCAGGACGTCCGCCACGGCTCGGGCTTCTTTGTCGCCGAGCCAGGGTTCCATGACGTTGATGCGGGCAAGGACGGTTTCCGCAGTCACCGTGCACCGGCCTTCCTGGTGGCCGTTCTCATGTCCGAGTCCTTTCCCACGTGTAGCTCCGGGATGTGCATTGCCTATTGCAAAATTAGTCCGTTCCGTCCCGTTCCGGTGCGGAACGGAGGCGGTACTGCGGGCGCCGACCGGGAACAGTGCGGGAACTGCGGGTACCTGCAACGCCAGCGCCTGAGCCGGGGCCCGGCGGCGGGGCGCACCCCAGCCGGAAGCGCGCCGCCCGGCTACTGTCCTAGACGGCAGGAAGGACGAACGGCTCCTTAGCCAGGGCGGCTTCCTTGCCGGCCGCAAGGGCCGTCAGCTGGGCTCGTGATTCGACTCCGAGCTTCCTGTAAATCGCAGTCAGGCGCACCTCCACGGTACGGACGGACACATAGAGGGTGGCCGCGATTTCCTTGTTCCGCATCCCGCGGGCCACCATTCGGGCCAGCACGCGTTCGTGGTCTGCAAGCATCAGCATCGCCGGATTGTCGGACGTGCCGGCTGGTTCCACCCGCTCGTCGAGCAGCAGCGAGTCCACGTGCTGGGCCCAGGCATGGGCACCCGCTTCGTCGAACATCACCTTGGCACGAAGCAGACCGTCCCGGGCGCTCCGAATGCGGCCGAAGGCGTTGAGGCGTTCGGAGTAGCAGAGCAGTGTCCTGGCGCGTTCCAGCAGGGACTCTTGGGCGTTCCTGTTTGCAAGTGCATCATTGAACATCTGGAGGGACTGCTCGCCGTCAGCCAGCATCGCCCGGCTCCGGGCAACCGCCATCATGAGCCAGGGCGAACGCAGGCCCACCGCCCGGCTTTCCAAGTGCCACAGCGCCTGGGCGGCTTCCCTGTGCCTGCCCAGCCTGACCAGGACTTCCACCAGATCGGCCTCACAGCGCAGCAGAGTCGGGTTGCTGAAGGCCTGGCCGATCTCCGCTGCCCGGGACAGCTGCGCGAAGGACTCGGCGAGATTTCCGCGCATGAGGGCAAAATGCCCCTGGCACGCGGCCAGTTGCGCCGTGATGGCCGGGTGGCTTTCCGCCCCGGAGAAGTGCTGTGCGTCTGTTGCGTAGGCGTGGGCGAGTTCCTCGTTTCCGAGCGCATTGGCCCGCCAGACCCGGAAGACGTGCCGCATTCCACGGTGGTATTTGGTTTCCGGTTCAGCCAGTTCAAGGTCCTCGATCAGTTTCACGGCTTTCCGGACGTTGCCGGCACGGATTTCGTTGTCCACAGCAAAGAAATTGGCGGTTTCCCGCCAATTGACCGTATTGGCCTCCAGAACGTTCCGCACCCGGGCAAAGGCCTCCTGGGCGGCAGCATGGTGTTCGGCATAGGCCAGCGCGCGGCCCTGTACCAGAAGAGCCGCCACCGTTTCGTTCCCGCCGTCGGGCTTGCGGCTGAACTGTCCGGACTTCCCGCTGATCACCTCGATGAGTCGCCGGGCGCTCTCCGCCAGCGCCAGGCAGTCGGGGGAGGCATGGTCCAGGTACTTCTCGGCGTACTGCACCAGGCCGGTGGCATCCTCAAGCTCCCAACGGTCCGCGTAGTACAGCGCACCGGCCACGAGCAGGCGGGCTGCAAATGCCGGATCATGCTGTCCGAGTTCCTTCACCAGCCGGAGCACCATGCTGGAGCGCACGGCGCCGCCCTGGATGAACTGGATCTCGAAGGCGAGGCCCGTCAGTCGAAGGACCAAGGCAGGGTTCCGCGTCACCCGCTGGGCCCAGTCCAGGTAGCGCTTGGCGTAGACGAACTCACCCCTGTTCAACAGCAGTTCGGCCACCGTGGTGAGCCTGGCGGTGGTCTCCGCTTCCCAGGGGTTGATGGTCAGGGCCCGTTCAATGTACTCGACGGCGAAGGGCACCTCGCCGCTTCGGATCAGGTCAACGGCAAACCGGAGCAGGCCAAACGGAGTCTGCCGCTCCAAAGCGGTAAAACTCAGATGCCAGCGGTGGGCATAGGGATCCGCGGGCTCCGCCGCGGCCGCCATGGCACGGTGGCTGGCGGTCCGCGTTGCCGGTGTCATGGCAGCATAAACATAGCCCCGGAGCAGCTGGTCCTGGATCCTCAGGTGTGGTCCGGACCTGTTGACCATGCCATTTGCCAGCAGTTCGTCGATCCCGCCCCACAGTTGGTCGTATGCCCGTTCCAAGGTGGCGATATCGCTGCGGCAGGACAGCGAGAGGAGGTCCAGGACCTGCCTCGCACCTGGCGAGAGCCCGCCCACGGTGGCGGCGAACTCGGCCTCGAAGCTGCCTTTGCCGGGGAGCGGGACGGGGAGTGCGTATTTTCCCTCGGCCTGGCGTTCCAGCAGCAGCCCAAAAAGCTCGACGGCGGCGAGCGGGTTCCCCTGGGTGGCCGCGGCAACTGCGTGGACCGCCGCTGTCGCGGTCTGCCGAGCCGGAATGGACTCCAACATGCGGACCGTGTCGTTGTAGCTCAGCGGCGCCAGCTGGAGGGCGGGCAGGGAGGCGAAGGGACTTTCGGCAGTCTCTTCCCGCACGCTCATAAACAGTGCCATGTCCGTCCCGGTCAGCCGGCGTGCCAGGTAGCCGATCACGGCCTGGCTGCTGGGGTCCAGCTGGTCGGCATCATCGATGACGATGACCGTCCGGGATGACGAGCGCTGGTGCAGCCCGTTGAGCAGCATGGTGGAGACAGTGGGGACGTTCATGGCGCCGCTGGAATCGCGCAGCAGTTCATCGGCGAAACGATTAAGGACGGGGTCGTCGATGCCGGTGAGGAGCGCGGTAAGGCCGGAGAGCGGCCAGTCGGACTCGGACACGCTCGCGGTGAGAAAAACGGTCCGAAAGTCGGAAAGGCGGGGAATCTCGGACAGGAGGGCGGATTTGCCCATCCCACGCCGGCCCACCACCTTGAGTGCTGAATCTTTAGGACCCCGGATTACGGAGAGTATCCGGTCCAATTCCCTGCTTCTGCCTATTAACGACATGTGGTCCCCATCCATCGAAGAAGGAGACCGAACTGCTTGCTCTATGCAAAATCCTGGGTCCATCCAGCCGCTTGCGCGACACGCGGACCGGCTTTCCTGGCCGCGTCATTGCGTCCAGCACGGTACCCAGCCGTTCTTGCAAATATAGCCCTGTTCCGCGGCGGGCACCAGAGAGACTTTTTCCTCAAGCGCGGAGCCTGTTTCCCGGGTTATCCACATAGCCCGCCGGACGCTTCCGGCGGCGCGCGCGCTGCGCGTAGCCTTGAGTCAAGCGCGAATCGCCTATCCGGTCCAAATGCACTAAGATATTGAAGTCTGTGCTGCGCCCTGCCTCCGTTCTGTTGGTCGGGCATCGCACGGCATCGCAAATGAACCTCCTGTTACGGAAATGCCGTAACCGCTTAGCCCAAAGGAGGTGGGTTCACATATGCGTCCTTACGAATTGATGGTAATCATCGACCCCGAGGTCGAAGAGCGTACCGTTGAGCCGTCGCTTCAGAAGTTCCTGAACGTCATCACCAACGATGGTGGAACCATCGAAAAGGTTGACATCTGGGGCCGTCGTCGACTGGCTTACGAAATCAAGAAGAAGTCCGAAGGTATCTACGCCGTGGTGAACTTCACCGCCAAGCCGGACACCGCCAAGGAACTTGACCGCCAGCTGTCTCTTAACGAGACCATCATGCGCACCAAGATCACCCGCCCCGAAGAGCAGAAGGTTGTTGCTGAGTAATTTCAGCTCCCATTTTCATTCTTTACCCCGCAGGATCGAATTCTTCACCCAGGATCGAACAAGGAGGCAGTAGATGGCAGGCGAAACCACTATTACGGTCATCGGTAATCTCACCAGTGACCCGGAATTGCGGTTCACACCGTCAGGTTCGGCAGTCGCGAACTTCACCATCGCTTCCACCCCGCGCACCTTTGACCGCCAGTCCAATGAGTGGAAGGACGGGGAAACCCTGTTCCTCCGCGCAGCGGTTTGGCGTGAAGCAGCCGAGAACGTCGCCGAGTCCCTCACCAAGGGCATGCGCGTGATCGTTTCCGGCCGTTTGAAGAGCCGTTCCTACGAAACAAAAGAAGGCGAAAAGCGCACCGTTATCGAGCTCGAAGTCGACGAAATCGGCCCGAGCCTGCGTTACGCCAATGCCAAGGTCAACCGCACCCAGCGCTCAGGCGGTCAGGGTGGTCAGGGCGGCTTCGGCGGCGGCAACAGCGGCGGTGGCTTCGGAGGCGGCAACACTGGTGGAAACCAGGGCGGCAACTCCGGTGGAAGCTTCGGTGGCGGCAACCAGCCGGCTGCACAGGAGGATCCCTGGGCGACGCCCGGTGTCTCCAATGCAGGTGGTGGCTGGGGCAACGGCCCCGATTCCGAACCTCCCTTCTAAACCAATCATTTAGGCCCGACGCCGGGACCGCCGAAAGTGCCGCAAGGCACCTGACGTGGCTGCCGCCGTCGGACCACCACCATCCCGTGGATCAACATCCACGGGCTCCATAGAATAGGAGCTCCACGATGGCTAAGGCTGAACTCCGTAAGCCCAAACCAAAGTCCAACCCCTTGAAGGCCGCTGACATCACTGTCATCGACTACAAGGACGTAGCATTGCTGCGCAAGTTCATCTCCGACCGCGGAAAGATCCGCGCCCGTCGCGTCACTGGCGTCACGGTGCAGGAACAGCGCAAGATCGCCCAGGCAATCAAGAACGCCCGCGAAGTTGCACTGCTGCCCTACTCCGGCGCTGGCCGCGGCTAAGGAAGGGACTGACTAACATGGCAAAGCTCATTCTGACCCACGAAGTAACCGGTCTCGGTGCCGCTGGCGACGTTGTCGAGGTCAAGGACGGTTACGCACGTAACTACCTGCTGCCCCGCAACTTCGCCCTGACCTGGTCGAAGGGTGGCGAGAAGCAGGTTGAGTCCATCAAGACTGCCCGCGCCGCCCGCGAGCACGCTTCCCTGGAAGACGCTCAGAAGCAGGCCGCTGCACTCTCCGCCAAGCCGGTCAAGCTCGTCGTCAAGGCTGGCGAGACCGGACGCCTGTTCGGCACCGTCAAGCAGGCCGACGTAGCCGACGCTGTTGAGGCCGCTGGCCTTGGCAAAATCGACAAGCGCAAGGTTGAACTGCCGGCACACATCAAGTCGGTTGGTTCCTACCAGGCCAACGTCCGCCTTCACGCTGACGTTGCCGCTGTGATCGAACTCAACGTAGTCGCAGGCAAGTAGCCTTTTCCGGTTACGCAGCCTCAAACTGCACAAAAACCCCCGTTGCCGTCACCGGCGGCGGGGTTTTTTGTGCCCTGCGCTGCGCCGACATGGCACTTGGCGGCAGTGTCGCTGCCCGGGACTGCGGTTACGTGCCATCTCGCGCGTCAGTCAGGGGCTGTGAAGGGCCGTGGTCACGTGCCTGTAGCCCGCCTTGATCAGCTCGGCCAACACTGCCTGGTCCACGTCCTCGAGCCTGTTCACGTACAGGCACCCCGCGCCGGTCTTGTGCTTCCCGAGCCGGGGCAGCAGTTCCGCAGCCTCGGGCCCGTACATCAGCCCGTAGAGCGAGAGGCTTGCCTTCCGGGGTGAAAAGCCCACCGCCGCCGCATCCCCTTCCCTGCCGCTCTCGTATTTGTAGTGATACCGCCCAAAGCCCACGATGGTCGGCCCCCCACATCTCGGGCTCTTTGCCGGTGATCTCCCTCATGAGCGCCAGCAGCCGCAGGCCATCACGGTGCCTGACAGGGTCCTCGACTGCGGCCAGGAATTCGTCCACTGAGGCGCCGGTTGCCTGGGTCTTGTTTTCAGCCATGACGGAAGTCTCGCAGAGCCCAGGTCACTTGTCAGCCGCGCCGGTCCGGGTGGTAGCCAGCGGCGGTGAGCCAGAATACTCCCTCGTGCGCTGACACCGGTACGGCTCAGCCACCGTCCGGACGCCAGTACCGCAGCCCGCCGCTGGTGGTGCCGTCGCGGGCGACGTCGACCACGGCGTACGGGAACGCCCGCCGGTCCGACTGGTCAGGTCCGCGACCGCGGACGTCCGAACACCACGTGCCGGTATTGACGTACCGGGTGGGGCACGCCTCGAGCGCCGCCTCGAGGGCCCGGTGGGTGTGGCCCGAGACGTACCAGGCCACTCCGGAACCGTGCGCCTCGAGGGTACGTGCGAACCGGCCCGCTGCAGCAGGAGCCTTCTCGCCGGTGACTCTGCGCCCGGTGGCCGAGAGCACCATGCGAGTCGCGGCGACCGGGAGCGCCGACACCGTCCGGAACCGGGACAGGCGCGCCAGGTCCCGAACGGCCACGCCGTCGAGCACGAGCCGCAGTGACTCGGTCTGCAACAGCTCGTCGTAAGCGAGCTCCCGGACGCGGCGTTCCGCCCGCTCGGACGCCAGGCAGGCCCGGGCAACGGCCCCGGCACGGCTCAGGTGCGACCTCGACGGTTGGGCGTTCCAGGCGGCGAGCGGGGGTAGGTTCAGCTCGTCGGTGCCGTTGACCGCCGCGCGGAGCAACTCGGGCATCCGGTGCAGCGCGTGGTGCTGGTGCCCGTGCTCGGCCACGAGCACGTGGGGCACGTGCAGGAACCACGGGTGCACCCGGACCCGCGTGGGCTCGGCGGGTGACAGCAGCGCCGACAGGCGGGCGGCAACCGAGGGCCGGGCCAACTCCACGTCGTGGTTGCCGCACACGAAGTGCAGCTGCACGCCGCGCGCCGCACACGCCTTCAGCGCCCGGAAAGTGTCGAGGTGGCGGGCGAGGATGGACTCGAGCCGGGCCAGGCTCTCGTCCTCGGCGAACCCGACCAGCTCGAACGTGTCACCGACGAAGGCGACATGCTGCTGCGGACCTGAGGCTGCCAGCACTTCGCGGTGCAGGAACTCGGGCAGCACTCTGCCGGGGCACCGGGGGTCGTCGTCCGACACGCCCAGGTGGAGGTCGCTAAGGAGCCACCACCGCGCAGCGTGGCTCACACGAGTAGTCCCAGCACTCGTGGAAGGAAGAGGAGCAGGTACATCGTCCACATGACGGCGACGACCCAGTGGCTCACAGTTAGGCCGAGGAGCCCCGGGCGTGTGGGCTGCCCGGTGTCTGGTCCGGCGGCGCGTCGGACCTCGAGCGCGATGAGGGTGATGAGCAGGGCGGCAGCCGCGAGCAGTCCCGCCAGGTCAATCATGACGTCGATCATGACGCCGCCTCCTGTCGTGCGCGTGCCATGCACGCGAGGATGGTGATAACGCCCATCGTGACGACGCACGCCTGCCAGGACCACACAGCGAGGTAGAACATCGCCGTGGACACCGCCGTGAGCGTGGCGAGGCCGAGCGCCAGGACGAGCAGCACGCCGAGCGCGAGGTCGGTCACCTGCATGAGTCGGGCCAGTGCCTGCCCCGGGAGCAGGACCAGGACCGCTATCGCGGCGACCGTCTGCAGCGGTGTCGGCAGCCCGACGAGTGTCACCACCGACAGCGCGACGGCCGCGAGACCGAGCGCCACGGTGAGCCGGCTGACGCCCCCGCCGCTCATGGCGTCACCCGGTACACGCGTGCGTCGACGTTGCTGAACGCGAGCTCCACGCCGTCCTGCACGCTCAGCCACTTCTCCAGCTCGGCGAAGCCGCCCGCGCTGCTGGCGCCCTGCACCACGAGACTCGCCTCCGACGAGCGCGTGAGCAACACGACGGCACCGCCAGGGCTGTGTCGGGCGTAGTCGTAAACAAGTGGGCCGCACGTCGCCGTCGACAAGTCGGACCGGCACATGTCGTCGATCGTTCGGGCCCGGTGTTCGAGGTAGGCCTCGCTGCGCCACGGCGTCGGGTGGGCAGCCGAGATGATCGTTGAGCCGGGGGGCGCGAGACGCTGCACGGCGGCGACGGCGGCGATCTCATCATCGGTGAAGACGTCATACTGGGCGTTCCCGAACCGGCCCGTCACGGTCAGCACGGCCAGCAGGAAGCAGGTGAGCGCAAGCCCCCCCGCGGCGCGGGAGGAGGGGCGTGTGCTGCCCTCCGTGGGAAGCAGGACCGAGCACGCCTGCATGGCGATGAAGGGCAGCGCGAACAGCGAGACGCGGATGAGCATCTCCCCGCCGTACAACTGCGCGGGGAAGAGCAGCAGTGGGGTGGTGGCCAGGAGGACCACCCGGATGTCGAGACGTCCTCTGCGCCAGTCGCGCACCGCCCCCGCCGCGGCAAGCGCCCACAGCACGAGGGTGAGAACGATCCGGACCTGCACCACCAGCACGTGCCCAGCGGTCCCGTCGAGGCGGTCGATGACGTTCGCCTCGGTCGCGGCCTGCAGTCCTGCTTCCGCCAGGGGTGGGTTCCCGATGAGGTATGCACTCGCGGGGTAGGCGAGCCACAGCGTCAGCACGACTACGGCGATCAGGGGCAGCCGGCTGGGCCAGACACGTCCGCTCAGGGTGAGCGCGGTGATGGCGATAAGCACCATGAACGGCGTCAGCTGATGGCTCGCGCAGATGACCGTGACGAGCAGTAGGGTCACCACGAGCGCACTCACCCGGTGCCCCGACCGGGGCTCGGCGGGTGACCGCCCTTGCCACCACGCCACCAGGTCGGCGCGTCGGTAGCCGCGGATCTCGGGAGCCCGCGCGGCCAACGGGCCGACGAGCAGCGCGACCACGACGAGGTACAGGAAGAAGCCGAACGCCTGGGGAGACAGGTAGTCCTGGTCCTGCCAGCTGCCGAGGCAGAAGACCCAGAGCACGAGCCAGCGCCGTCGCGGATCGCGCGTCAGGTAGCCGGTCAGCACGCCCAGGGCAGCGAGCCACAGACCCATGTTGAGCACCGGTGCCCACAGGGCAACGGCCACCGGGTCAAGACCGGTCGCCCGGAGCAGCGTCGCCAGGAGCGCGAAGAAACCCGGCCAGTTGAAGTACCCGTCGATGTCCGGGTCGATCCCCTGGGTGCGCGAGAGGGCGTCGGCGACGCCGAGGTGACGGAACGCGACCTCACCCCGCGGTACGTCCGTCACGAAGGCTGCGGTCCCGAAGAGCACAAGCACGAGCACCACGACGAGCCATATCATGACCGGGCGTCGCGCCGGGCCCGCGGTATCCCCCCGCAGGGCCACGACGAAGGCGACGTTCAGAAGCAGGACCCCCGCCCAGAACGGGTAGGGCAGCACGGCGACGAGCCCCAGATCGCTGTTCACGGGCACGGTCACCGTGGAGGCGGCCCCCACGGCAAGCGCCAGCGACACGACTCCCGCCAGCGCGCACCACACGTCACGGGGCTTCCAGCGTCCCTCCGTGCGGCTGGTCTCATCGAGCGTGCCGGTCATCGTGTGTCTCATCGTGCGTCCTTCCTTACGCGTCGGAGGAGGGCGACCAGCCGGAGGCCGACCGCCGCGGCACCGATGGAGAGCACCACCAGCCACGCAAGGGCCATGGCGCTGGGGCCCCTGTCGGCGGTCCATAGCGCTGCAGCGCAGAGGGCGACTCCGAGCATCACGCCGACCACGATGGCCTCCGTGTAGCGACCGAGGGCCCGGCACATGGCGTTGTAGGCCTGCAGCACCGCGTACGGCACCAGTCCGGCCGCCAACCACCGCAGAGCTCCGGCGGACGCGTCGGCGTACCGCTCCCCCAGCAGGCTGAGCAGCGGGTGGGCGAGGAGGACGAGGACGGCGGCAGCCAGACCTCCTACGACGAGTGACCAACGGAGACTCGCCCAGGTGGTCGACACCAGGCGGGCCGGGTCGCGGACACCCTCGGAGAACTGGACGATGCCCATCAGCATCGGAGCGGAGTAGGCGGCCCAGGCCATCATCCATGCGGGATACCAGTAGGCAGCTGCCTCCGGCGCCACCATGTGCGCGAGCAGGAGCGGCAGCACCAGCCCCGGAGCGCGCTCGGTGAGGGTGAGGAGCTGGTACGGAAGGCCCACCGCCAGCAGTGGACGGCCGCGCGCCGGGCGCAAGGACAATCGCGGCCGGTAGCCGACCAGTCTTCGCAGCTGGACTGCACCGACGACGCACGCCACGGTCGTCCCGAGGGTCCAGCAGGCCATCAGCACGTCGGCGGAGGCGCCATGCGCCCCCCAGTACACGAGTGCTGCAGCCCCGAGTGAGACCCCGCCGCCCAACGCGTACCTCAAGGTCGCGCTGGAACCGCGTCCCAACGCAACGAGCGCCTGGTCCAGCACGATGACCAGGGTGCCGGTGACGGCAGCCACGAGGAACGTGAGCCAGAAGAGAACCGATAGCGAGGCCGTGTCCGGCGTCACGGCCGACTGCAGCACGAGGTAGCCGAGGGCCAGCACGGTGCCGGCGACCCCCACGATGGCGAACGCGGCGTCCAGCACCCGCGCGGGCGGCTCCCCTCGCCCCACCGCGACGATCACGGCCGACCCGGCGCCCAGCACCGCGAGCTGCGTGCAGATCATCACGGCCGCGACGGCGGCCATGGTGAGCCCGACCTCACGGTCGGACGTCGCGCGCGCGGCCACGACCCAGAAGGCGAAACCCGCGCCCGTCTGGGCGGCCTTGCCCACGATGAGGCCGAGCGAGCTGCGCAAGGCGGAGTGCCGGACGGTCGAGCCTGCCCTAACAGTGGTCCCCCGCTCAGCGCTCACGACGCAACCCCTTCGCCAGGCCGGCGTAGTTGTACCAGCAGAAGGCGAAGTAGTAGCGCAGCCACCGAGGCTGGCCCGCGGCGAGGCTCAAAGCGCTGCCCCGGACTGCCGCGGCGAAGGGCAGCAGCGCCAATCTCGCACCGCGCCAGCCGTGCTTGCGGACCATCCGTCCCAGTCCCGTTCCGTCCATGAGGAACTGGTCGAGCGCGAAGTCGAAGTCGTCTGCGGCGAAACGATGTTCGACGACGACCCGGCGTGACACTGCCGTTCGCAGCCCTGACTCCCGCATCCGCCAACGCAGCTCGATGTCCTCTCCCGACTTGAACGAGTCGTCGAAACCCACGCCGAGCATCAGGTCCCGGTCCACGACCGTCGCCACGAGCCCGAACCAGTTGCGGCTGCGGCCGGTGCGATGGTGATGTGCCAGCGCCTGCCCCCAGTAGCCCGGTCCAGCAACACTCTCCAGACCGGCCTGGAGGGCGTCGTAGCCGCCCTCGACGAGCTCCGTGAGCAGGTCGGCAACCCCCGTGGGCCCGAACACGACGTCGGCGTCGACGAGCAGGACCCAACGGGTGCTGCTGCTCTGCACACCGAGCGTTCGAGCCCATGGCAGGCCGCGCCCCTCGTCACTCAGGACCCGGGCACCGGCCGCGAGGGCGAGGTCGACGGTGCGGTCGGTGGAGCATCCGTCCACCACGATGATCTCGGCTACACCTGACTGACGCAGGGCCCCCAGACAGCGCGGGAGCAGGTGCTCGGCGTTGCGGGCCGGAACGACCGCGGTGACGTCGGCAGGGCTGTGACCCTCTGTGTCCCGCACCTCAGGCCTCCTGGTCAAGGACCGACGGTAGCAGCTCCTCGAGATACCGGACGATGTCGTCCGACGCTTCGTCCGCCGTGTACGCGGCGGGCACCTGCAGCAGGTGGCACGGACGTCCGTCGAGTGCCTTGCTCAGCACAACCCCCTTCGCCGCGAAGTGCTCGCGCCACGGGAGGACAGACGTGGCCGCCAGGCCAGTCACTACCCGCTGCGAGAAGCCCGCCATCTCGATGTGGAAATTGCCGATCATGCGGTCGACCATCCACTCGGTCGTCCGCTCGACGATCCGAGACCGGTCGCCCTCGAAGCGCTCGATGTAGATGGCGGCCGCGAGCGGAGCCGAGGTCGTCACTTCTCGTCCCGGGAACGCGGTCCCCGCTTCGACCATGCGGTGCTCCGGTGACCATCGCCGGGAGAAGTCCGCGAGGCGCGGATAACGGATGACGTACGGATGCACCACCGTAGTGAGACGGCCGACGCTCCCCGAGAGCCGTGACGGGACGAGGGGCTTCCGGACACCTTCGAACAGGTGCGGGTAGATGTCCCGGTGGTGCGGCTTGATGAACATCGGCTTCGCGTAGCCGAGCAGCGTGGCGTCCTCGGCGAGGAAGGCCCAGTCGTCACCCATGAACGACCACCCCTCGCGCCGCATCAGCTTGGCGGCGGTGCTCGTCTTACCGGTCCCTCCGGCGGCGGGAAGAGCAATCGCGTGACCCCGGTACGCCATCGTTGCCGCGTGGATCATGCCGGCTCCTCGACCGACCATGGCGACATCGAGAACAGGGACCACGGAGGTCAACAGCTCGCCCGGCCCGTGGATGCGCCACTGCTCTGCGTCTCTCACGATCTGGACCCGATCGGCTTGGAAGCGCACGCTGTTCCCCGTGTACGCGAGCTCGTGCTCGAGCAGACCCGCATCCGGCATAGGCTCCGGCCCGGCGTCGACGACGATGTCGGCCGGCCGTTCGGTGTCGGTGGCGAAACACGCCAACATGCTCTGGAGCTGGGTCGCTGACGGCGCCTGTGCGTCGACGCGGATCGTGATGCGGCCGTGGATGTCGAAGTGCAGTGCCTTGCTCTGCAAGGTGCGCATGGTCGTCTCCTGTCTGGGTGGTCTCGGTCGGATGGTGTCTCGGCCCCGGCGACTAATCCAGCCAGTGCCTCTAGAGGAATTCGAAACCCCCGGCCGAGTGACCCTGCCCGTAAATTGAGCATATGACCAGCCCGGCCAGGTAAACACCAGTACTGAGTACTCGCTTTTTGTATCGCGTCCTACATAGGGAATTTCGTGCTCCCGCCAGAGCTAGGTGTGGAGGGGCGACGCCGAGTGATCTGTTAGGTGCATCGGGGACTTATCCCGTAGGCGCTTTAGGTAGCAGGGGTGCCCGTCCCGCGCATCCCGGAAAACGGAGATGCTCGCGTCATGCCGCCCGGAGTGCAACCGCCGGTGACCTGGCACCGCTGGAATAAACGCGGACAGGCATCGGTTATCTCGATACATGCAAATGCATGTAGCATTGGCTGTACCGAACCTCAGGAGTCCAAGTGGAAACCCGCCGCATCACCGTACTGTCCGCCGGCCTGGGCGTGCCGTCCTCGAGCAGGCTGCTCGCCGACCAGCTGGCCGCTGCAGCAGAGCACCGCCTCGCCGATGCGGGTTTCGAGGTGAAGGTTGAGGTCGTTGAGCTCCGGGATCTCGCGGTGGACATCGCCAACAACTTTGTCACCGGCTATGCGGCCCCTCGCCTGGCGGATGTCATTGCCGGCGTGGAGGCAACCGACGGCATCATTGCTGTTAGCCCGGTGTTCAGCGCCTCCTACAGCGGCCTGTTCAAGTCCTTCATTGACGTCCTGGATCCCAAGTCCCTGGACGGGAAGGCTGTCCTCCTGGGTGCCACGGGCGGCACGGACCGCCACCAGATGGTCCTCGAGTACGCGATGCGCCCGCTGTTCAGCTACCTGCGCACCAGGATGGCCGCTACGGCTGTTTTCGCCGGCCCCCAGGACTGGGGAAACACGGACGACGGCGGCTCGCCCCTCTCGTCGCGGATCGACCGTGCGGCGGCTGAGTTTGCCGCCCTCCTCGCGGAGGATCAGCCCGGCCGCAAGCCGGCGGCACTGGAGTCCCTGCCGTTCGCGCAGCTCCTGGCAGGCATTTCCGGCGGACGCTAAGGCGCGCCGGGTCCGCAAAGTCCGCGCCCGTCGGCAAAGCTCTCCCGTCAGCCCCGGGATCCCGGGTGCTGAACTATCCGGTCTCCCCGGTCGTTGACCGGAACATGAAATGTCCTGTGGATTCAATTGACCTGATCATGAGCGAACGCAGCGGTGTCGAGATCGACTACTGCCCGCAGTGCCGCGGCGTCTGGCTGGACCGCGGTGAGCTGGACAAGATCATCGACCGCGCCAACGACGCTATGAACGGCCGCGCTCCTACGCCGGCGCGCCCGGCGGCCGCGGCCTCTGTCGCTGCTCCGGTTCCGCCCCCGCTGTATCCGAACTTTGAACCCCGCCGCGAGCAGCCGCGGTACGAGCAGCCCCGTTACGACCAGCCGCGCTACGACGACCGGAAGTACGACAAGCCGGGGTATGACCGCGACCACGACCGCCGGCGGCCCAAAAAGAAGGAAGGCTGGCTGGGAGACATCTTCGACTTCTGACAGCCGGACGGCGCACTGTGCCGCGGCTGAGAGCCCTGGGGTCCAGGAGCGTAGTCGCCCAGGAGCCCTAGTCGTCCAGGAGCGCGATGAACTCGCGTGCCTGCTTCATGGAGATGTCCGAGTGCTTGGTCAGGGCAGTGGCGGCGCCTTCGGTGTCGCCACTGCGCGCCAGCGTGCGGATGCGGCCGTAGATCTCGTCGTTGAGCATATTGCTGCTGACCTCACGCGTCACATCGCCCTTGCTGGCAATGGCGCGGTAGCGGTAGGGGAACCGCTGGGGCGTGTCGTCGTCGTCGGGCTCTGCCTCCGCCGCTTCAGCGGCAGGGCTGCGGTAGGCCTGCGGGTGGGCGGCCAACGCCCCCACCGCGTCCCGGGATGCCCGCAGTCCTTCTCCTGTGGCCTCGTAGTACAGCTTGATGGCCGCCATCGCCTGTCCCTGGGCAATCAGCGCGTACAACCTGCGGTGCTGGTCCTCGGAGAGCTTGGCGGCGGCCCGGCGGGCCGCCTCAATCGGATCCAGCGCAGGGGCCGTGCCGGACTGCTTGACGGCCGCCTGCCGCCTGCTGAGGGCCCGGGCAGCCAGTGCGACACCGGCGGCCACGACCGCGAGGATGATAACGGGGATCACGAGCGATTCCATTTCTAAAGCCGATCTACATACTTTTTGGCTGTCGCCAGGTCCGTTTGGGTTGCCTGGCGGAGGAGTTTGATGGCCTGGATCTTGTGCCCGTCGTGCGCCATTGTCTGCAACTGCATGGCCAGCTGAGGGTCCAGAATCCCGCCGGGGAGCGCCGCATAGCCATACTGGCCGGCACCCGCTCCTGACTGCCCGCGCCGTGCTGCCCGGGCATGGTCTTCCTGCTGCGATTGCTGCTGTTCGTTCTGGCTGGGCCGGGTGTTGGCTTCCAGGCGGGCACGCACGGCTGTTGCCACGCGTACCTGCTCGGCATAGTGCTCCGCAGAGCGCCTCGCCAGGTCCTGCTGGTACTTCTCGGCGTCGGAGGTCCCGGAATTACGGGGTCTGAGGGCCGTCGTAAATGCCCAGATTATTGCCGCCAACACGCCGGCCGGCAGAAACACCATCAGTACATCGCCCATAGTCAGAGCTTATGCCAGATGCCCGTTATCCACAGCACATTCCTGCCGTTGCATACAGCCGATTCGTTGCGGCGTCAAAAGATGCCGGCAGGTGTGCGATGCATCACTAAACGGGTATGAATCGCCGGTGGAGGCGCCCGGAAAGCCGGATCTTTCAACAGCGCCGCGCCGCAAGCTGTGGATGAAGGTTAGGAAAAAAAGAATTTAGTCCACATCCTCGACGAACGTTTTCGCAGGTCAGAGGCCTATATACGGCAAAAGTTTTTTTGTTTCCACAGGTTCACCCACAGGCTGTGCACAAGCTATGCCCCTTAGTGCACAGGTTATCCACAGCCCTCCGGGTTGGTGGGCTTGGACGCTGGGGCGGTGGCGGCTACCGTTGCGGGATACCTGCTTTTGGGGCGCTATGACGCCGTCGCGGACATGTGCTGTCGCAGCAGTGGAGGACTTCGGTCCGGCCGCTGCGGCGCTTTCTGTGGATAACTTGCGGAACATGGGGATAACTCCCACACGCGTTGCGCAGACTCAACGTTGCGGAGGCTTCAATCTGGCCCGCCGGGCTTCATTGTCGGAGGCCGCTGATAGACCTGAACGTATGCCGTCCCGTGGAGGTCCCGCAGGAGGGCACCCCGGCAGGTAAATGACTTACTCGCCGCATCAAGTCGCGGCACACTATGGAGGACGGCAGCTTTGTCAGTAACGCACCTGGACTCGATCGAGGGTACCCGCGGATCAGAAGGCAGCCGTAAGCCACCACAGGACATTCCCGCCGAGCAGTCCGTCCTCGGCGGCATGATGCTGTCCAAGGACGCCATCGCGGACGTTGTGGAAATCCTCCGCGGCCAGGACTTCTACCGGCCTGCGCACGAGACCATCTACGAGGCGATCATCGACCTCTACGGCCGCGGCGAGCCCGCGGATGCGGTTACCGTCTCGGACGAACTGACCAAGCGCGCAGAGATCAACCGGATCGGCGGACCCGCCTACCTGCACGAGCTCATCCAGACTGTCCCCACGGCCGCCAATGCCGGCTACTACGCCGAAATCGTGGCGGAGCGCGCCATTCTGCGCCGGCTCGTCAACGCAGGCACCAAAATCGTCCAGCTGGGATACGGTTCCGACGGTGAGGTGGAGGACCTGGTCAACCAGGCACAGGCCGAGGTTTACGCCGTGGCGGAGCGGCGCACAGCAGAGGACTACGTGGTCCTCAAGGACGTCATGGAAGCCACTGTGGACGAGATCGAAGCGTCCGGACACCGCGGGGAAGGCATGACCGGTGTGCCAACGGGGTTCTACGAACTCGATGAACTCACCCATGGACTGCACCCGGGGCAGATGATCGTTATTGCCGCCCGTCCGGCAGTGGGTAAGTCCACGTTTGCCCTGGACTTCGCCCGCTCTGCGGCCATCAAGAACAACCTCGCCACGGTCATGTTCTCTCTCGAAATGGGCCGGAACGAAATCGCCATGCGCCTGTTGTCCGCCGAGGCAACCATCGGCCTGCAGGACCTTCGCAAGGGCACCATCAAGGACGAGCAATGGTCCAAGATCGCCACCACCATGGGCCGGATGAATGATGCCCCGCTCTTCATCGATGACAGCCCGAACATGTCGCTGATGGAAATCAGGGCCAAGTGCCGCCGCCTCAAGCAGCAGCATGACCTGAAGCTCGTGATCCTGGATTACCTGCAGCTCATGAGCTCCGGCAAGAAAGTGGAGTCACGCCAGCAGGAAGTCTCCGAGTTCTCCCGTGCGCTGAAGCTGCTGGCCAAGGAACTCCAGGTTCCGGTCATCGCCCTGTCGCAGCTCAACCGTGGCTCCGAGCAGCGCCAGGACAAGCGGCCCATGGTCTCTGACCTCCGCGAATCCGGCTCCATCGAGCAGGATGCGGACATGGTCATCCTGCTGCACCGTGAGGACGTCTATGACAAGGAATCCCCGCGCGCGGGCGAGGCGGACATCCTGATCGCCAAGCACCGTAACGGCCCCACCAAGGACATTGTGGTGGCATTCCAGGGTCACTACTCGCGGTTCGCCAACATGGCGGCCGACGCCGGAGGCAGCGGCTTCTAGGGTCGTTCTCGACCGGCTGGCTGAGCCCTGCCCCAGCAGGTGGATCCCTTTGTCTTAGCCCTGCCCCAGCAGGTGGTTGGGCAGGGGGTTCCCCGGGGCGGTCCCACGGATTTCGAGCAGTTCGCGGGCGTGTGCATGCAGCCGCGTATCTTCCGCCGATACCGGCACCCAGCCGGGGACGGGCACCGAGTTGCCGTCGGCGTCTCGTGCCACCATCACTGTGAGGCAATACGTGGTGAGGTTCAGTTCCTTGCCCCTCGGATCTCCGGAGCGCACATGTACGGCGATGTGCATGCCTTTGGTCCCGGTGTAGACCAGCCTGGCCTCGACCTCCACCACATGGCCGATCAGCAGGGGCCGGTAGAAGCGCACGCCACCGGAGAATACCGCCACGGTGTCCATGCCGCAGTAGCGGGACGCGCAGACGTAGGCGGCTTCGTCGATCCACTTCATCACGATGCCGCCGTGCACTTTCCCGCCCCAGTTCACGTCCGTGGGGGCGGCCATGAACCGCAGCGTGACGCGTTCGGCGGTCCCGGCGTCCGTATATACCTGGGCGTTCATGGCTTCGACGATCCGTTCACGGACCTTGATCCGCGCCAGGGCATGGTCCCGCTGTTCGATCTCCGCGGCCGTGACCGGTTCGAACTGTTTGACGGGGATCGGCTTGCCGTTGTCGCCGACCGCCACAAAGATCACCATGCACTGGCTGCGCATCGTGGCAGGCCCGCCCTTGGGGTCGCTTGACGAGACGACGGTCCGGATGTGCATGGAGGAGCGTCCCGTGTAGACGATGGTGGCCTCCACCTCCACCATGTCGCCGCTGTTCACGGGGTCCGCGAAGTGGATGTTGCCCACGTAGGCGGTGACGCAGTAGGACTTCGCCCAGCCCACGGCAGCAGCGTACGCAGCCTTGTCCACCCATTCGAGGACGGTCCCCGCATCCACCGAGCCGCTGTGGCCCACATCCGTGGGGGCAGCCAGGAAGCGGAGGGTTACGGAATTGGCCGCGGTCTCAGTCATGCTGCGATCTTACTGAGGCGCGGTGTTACCGGAGGGTCGGGGCCGACACATACCCGCAACGGGAACTGCCCCGCCCGCCCTTTGGGGGCGGGCAGGGCAGTTCTGTCTGTGGACTATCGCTCACAGCGTTTATCAGTACAACGTTTGTTTAGGTCAAGGGTTTCCTGGTGGTTTCTGGGAGTTTTTGATGTCAGGTGGTGTTTTGGGTGAAAATGCGATGCCTTGAGCGTCCCGCCATGACGCGGCCGAGGTCATCCAATTTGCATCACTATTGATAATGACTATCGTTAGCGATATGATAAAAACCCACTTACATCCCGGCCATATGCGCATTTATCCGCAGGCTCTCCCGGCAGTTCTCGCGGTTTCGGCACTGCTCCTCACTGCGTGCGGGGCTGCTCCGGGCGCGGGCTCCGGACCGTCGCAGGCCGCAGGCCCTGACTCGGCCGGCACCTCCGCTTCTGCCACAGCAGGGCAGGCGAAGGAAGGCCAGGCACCCACCCCTCGGCTGGTCCTGACCCACGACGCTGGCATCACGGTTCTTGACGCGAAGACGCTGAAGCCCGTGGAGGAAGTGCCGCTGGAAGGCTTCAACCGCCTCAGCCCGGCGGGCGACGGCCGCCACGTCCTGGTGGCCACCGGAGATTCCTTCCGCGTCTTCGATGCCGGTGTGTGGACCGAGGCGCACGGCGACCATGGGCACTCCTATGCCGCCGCGCCTCGGCTGACGGACCGGGCCTTCGGCGCCAGCAAGGCCGGCCACGTGGTCAACCACGCCGGGAAGACAGTGCTGTTCAATGACGGTTCAGGGAAGGTGGAGGTCTTTGACCCGGCCGCGCTGACTGATGCACTCAAGGCCGGCCTGCCCGAGACCAGCACCTACACCGCACCCGAAGCCCACCACGGCGTCGCCATCGCGTTGGAGGATGGGAAGCTGCTGGTCACCCTCGGGAACGAGGAGGGCCGCACTGGCCTGGCGCTGCTGAGTGCGCCGGGAAATGGCGGCGGGCAGGGACGCGGTGAACTGCTCCGCAACGAGGAGTGCCCCGGCGTGCATGGTGAGGCAGTGGCGGGCCATGAAACCGTGGTGGTGGGCTGTGAGGACGGCATGCTGGTCTACCGCAACGGCGCCTTCACCAAGGTTGCAAGCCCTGACCCGTACGGCCGCATGGGCAACCAGGCCGGAAGCCACGAATCTCCGGTGATCCTCGGCGATTACAAGGTGGACAGGGACGCCGACCTGGAGCGGCCTACCCGGATCTCGCTGGTCAACACCGACACCGGGACCTTGCAGCTGGTGGACCTGGGCGCCAGCTATTCCTTCCGTTCCCTGGGCCGCGGTCCGGGCGGGGAGGCTCTGGTGCTGGGCACGGACGGGGCGCTTCACGTGATTGATCCGACGACGGGCGAGGAGACCGCTGCCATTCCCGTGGTTGGCGCCTGGACGGAGCCGGATGCCTGGCAGGATCCCCGCCCGACCCTGTTTGTCCAGGGCTCAACCGCCTTCATCACCGAGCCCGCGGCTTCCAGGATCCACGCCGTGGATCTCAAATTCGGGAAAATCATCAAAAGCGCGGACCTGGACCACGTGCCCAACGAACTGACTGGGGTGACCGGCTGACGTTTCTGCCACGGCAAAGACGTTAAGGCCCGACGGCGGACCGGCACCTGGGTGCCTGTCCGCCGTCGGGCGTTGCTCGTTGAAGAGGAGTCCGCTTAGGCGAGGACTGCCAGCTTGTTGTTCATGCGGCCGAACACGGCGCGGTCCACGGACACGCGGCCGGCTCCGGTGAGCGCAAGTGCGAGGGCGGCAGCGCCCAGGAGCAGCACCAGTTCGTACCCGCCCTTGTCAGCGAAAACTCCTGCCGGGGCATGCACCAGGAAGAAGGCGCCGATCATGTTGACGGCCAGCAGTGCGGCCACCACGCGGGTGAGGACGCCCAGGATGAGGGCAATGCCGCCAGCCAGTTCGAGGCCTGCGACGAAGGGCGCTGACACGTTGGCTGCCGGAACGCCCATCTGGGTGAACGCGGCCTGGGTGCCGGCGATGGTCCATTCGTTGAACTTCTGCCAGCCGTGGGCGGCGAAGAGGAAGCCGAGGGCGACGCGCAGGACGGTGATGGCAGCGGTGGTGAGGCGTGACTGATTCATAAGTCGAGTCTCTCTGACAATTAGTTGAAGTGTCAACTAATGGTCAGGCATTGTGTCCTTTGTCATGACTTCCGGCGTCACGGAAGCGGAGCAGCCAGGTGGGCGGCGCCGGCCGTTAGGCTGAAACCGTGCCCAACCAGTCCGCCCCCGCTGCCGTCCAGCGTCCTGCCAGCCATGCGCGGGAAATCCTGCGGCTCGCCGTGCCGGCGTTCGGCGCACTGATCGCCGAACCGCTGTTCCTGCTCGCGGATTCGGCCATTGTGGGCCATCTCGGCGTGGCCCAGCTGGCCGGGGTGGGGCTCGCCTCCGCTGTGCTGCACACCGCTGTCGGCCTGATGGTTTTCCTCGCCTACTCCACCACCCCGGCGGTGGCCCGCGCGATGGGACACGGCCAGCTGGGCAAGGCACTCGCCGCAGGGCGCGACGGCGTCTGGCTGGCACTTCTGCTCGGCGTGGTCCTGGCCGTGGCCGGCTTCTGGGCCGCTGAACCGCTGGTGGCCGCTATGGGGGCGGAAGGTGAAGTCCGTTCGTTCGCTGTGGACTATCTCCGCTGGTCCATGCCCGGCCTGGTGGCCATGCTGCTCATCTTCGCGGGCACCGGCGTCCTGCGCGGATTGCAGGACACCAGGACGCCGCTGCTCGTGGCCACGGCAGGCTTTGCCTTGAATATTGCCCTCAACCTGTGGCTGGTCTACGGGCTGGACTGGTCCGTTGCGGGCTCGGCGGCGGGCACCAGTGTGGCGCAATGGGCCATGGCGGCCGTCTATCTGGTGATGGTCCAGCGCAATGCCGCCCGGCACGGCATCAGCCTGTGGCCCGACTGGAGCGGCATCCGCGCAATGACCCGGGTCGGTTCGTGGCTTATGCTCCGCACGCTGAGCCTGCGCATCGCCATCCTGGCCACGGTATTTGTGGTCACGGGGCAAGGTGCCGTCAACCTGGCGGCACACCAGCTGGCCATGACCATCTTCTCGTTCCTCGCCTTTGCCCTCGATGCCCTTGCCATCGCCGCCCAGGCCCTGATCGGCAAGGAACTGGGCGCCTCCAACGCCGTCAGGGCGCGGCACCTGACCCGGACCATGATCCGCTGGGGCATCGGATTCGGCGTGGTCACGGGAGCCCTGCTGGCCGTCGCGGCGCCCTGGGCAGGGGCTCTGTTCACTTCCGACGCCGGCGTCCAGTCCGTGCTGACCTACGCCCTGTGGATCCTCGCCGCCGGTCAGCCTCTTGCCGGTTATGTTTTTGTCCTGGACGGCGTGCTGATCGGCGCCGGAGACGCCAAGTACCTGGCGGTGGCGGGCGTGGTCAACCTCGCTGTCTACGTCCCCATGCTCGTGGCCGTTGCTGCCTCCGGCATGTCCGCCGCTGCAGGCCTCGTGTGGTTGTGGGCCGCGTTTGCGCTGGGGTATATGGCCGCCCGGGCGCTGACGCTGGGCCTGCGCGCCCGGTCGGACCGCTGGATGGTGCTGGGTTCGCCATAGGGCCGGCGGCCACTAAACTGGACCGGTGAACCAACCACTGACACCCACAGATGCTCCCGCCGGCACCGCCCAGCAGGCAGACCTGTGGAAGCCGGTGCTGCTCCGGGCCGTGGCCGCACTGGTGTTCGGCGCCGTGACCATTTTCTGGGCCGGACCATCGGTCCAGGTCATGGGCTGGGCGGGCGGGCTGTATCTGCTGGTCACGGGCCTGCTGCTGCTCTGGGCCATCCCGAAGACCGGCTACGCGCGGGACGGCATGCCCGGCAAAATCCTCTCCGCTGCCGGGGCCGCCCTGGCAGGCGCCGGTGTTGCCTTGGCGTTGCTTCACGGGGACCGCGTCTTCGGCGTCGTCGCGGCAGTGGGACTTGGCCTGGCCGGAGCCGTGGAGCTGTACTGCGGCCTCAAGTATCGCGGCCGGCACGTGCTGGCCCGCGACTGGCTGGCCTCGGGCATCATCGGGCTCGGTACCGCGGCGATCCTGCCCTTCTTCATCAGCCTCGGAGCCCATGCCCTGCTGGGCGTCGCCGGCGGCGGAGCCATCATCTCCGGTGTGCTCTGGGTCCTGTCGGGGTTGACTCTAAGGCACGATTCCCGGCCCGCCTCCGCGAAGCCGTAAACTAGAAGCGAAAGGTTCTACCCGGCGTAGAAAACGCGCCCGGAACAACCCCACACACATTCGAACCAGCACGCCCTTCGGCATGGCTGTAGGAGAGGAACTACCTTGGCAGACCAGAAACCAGGAAAACCGCGCAAGCTGCGGACCTCGGTGAAGGGGCCGCTGATGTTCTCTGCGTTCTGGGCCGTCCTCGCCTTCGTTACGGTGCTGATCTTCGCCTCCGGCGGCAGCTCGAAGACCCCGCGGTTCGACCTCGCCTTCACGGGCGCCGGCATCGCGTTCATCGTCACGCTGGTGATCGCGGCCATGCTGGCCATGAGCCACAAGGAGAACTCCGAACACCTGGGCAAGGGATCCGGCGTCAACCTGAGTTCAGCCCGGAAACCGTCGCACGGATTCGGGGGACACGGCCCCAGCCAGGCCGGCGGCGCCCCTGAGACCCCGGACGCTGACGGTACCGGCTCCAGCCACTCCTAGCGAACGGTAGCCTGCCGCGCGCGGTACGCTGCCACGTGCGCGCGGTTGGCGCAGTTCCCGGTATCGCAATACCGTTTTGACCGGTTGCGGCTGAGGTCCAGGACCACGGCGTCGCAGTCCTCGGCCTCGCACACGAGCATGCGGTCCATCTCCTTGCTCCGGATCACGTCCGCCAGGGCCATGGCGGCTTCGGTGCCCATGCGCTCTGCCAGCGGCGCGTCCCTGGCAGTGGCGTGCAGATGCCAGTCCCACTCATCGTGCTTCATCAGCTGGGGGAGCGCGTTGGCCTCGCGCAACAGGCGGTTGACGCCCGCCACAGCAGAGTCTTCGTCTGCAGTCCAGAGGGCGGCGAGCCGCCCGCGCAGTTCGTGGACACTCGACAGCTCCGCCGCATCGCCCGCGCGGGCTCCACTGAACCCCTCGGACTGAAGGAAATGATCCAGGTCCGCCACTGTGGCAAGCGATTCGCGTCCGTTGGCGGCGGTGTTGATCAGATTGACGACGGCGCGCAGGGCTATTTCGGTGTCAGGGGCAAAGACCATCTTGACTCCTTACTGAGATCGGGCGTAATGTCAGGACCATTACCCCACTTTACTCCTGACAGGAGGCGTCGGTGACTGCCGCCCCTAACCCCGCAGCCGCGGGCGGATTCCTTGGCTCCGGCCTTGGAATCGCGTTGTTCTCTTCTGCCGTCTTCGGGCTCTCCGGCTCCTTCGCCAAAGCGCTCCTGGAAACCGGATGGTCCCCGGGCGCTGCCGTAACGGCCCGCCTGACCGGTGCCGCGCTGATTCTCGCTGTTCCTGCCGTTCTGGCTTTGCGCGGACGGTGGTACCAGCTGCGCGACAACTGGGTCACCATCGGTCTATTCGGCCTGATCGGCGTGGCCGCGTGCCAGCTGTTCTACTTCAACGCGGTAGCCCGCCTTTCCGTGGGCGTAGCGCTGTTGCTTGAATACCTGGCTCCCGTCCTCATCGTGCTTTGGCTTTGGGGAACCAGCAAGAAGCGGCCACGTGCGTTGACGTTCGGCGGAACCATGCTGTCGCTCGGCGGCCTGGTCCTCGTGCTGGACCTCACCGGAACGGTCAAGATCGACATCATCGGGGTCCTGTGGGGGGTGGCCGCTGCCGTATGCCTTGCCATCTACTTCTTCATCACGGCCAAGGAGAATGATTCCCTGCCGCCCATCGTCCTGGCGTCCGCCGGGCTGCTGGTGGGGGCGGCCGTTATGTGGCTTGCGGCGGCCACGGGACTGCTTCCCATGGCCTTCAGCACCGCGGATACCAGGCTCGGGCCCTGGATCACACCCTGGTGGGTTTCCCTCGGTGGCCTGGTCATCCTGGCAACAGTCCTGGCGTACGTTTCCGGCATTGTCGCTGCCCGCGCCCTTGGCTCCAAGGTTGCATCCTTCGTCTCGCTGACCGAGGTGCTGTTCGCCGTGACCTGGGCCTGGCTGCTTCTGGGTGAGCTGCCCGGTGCCATCCAACTCCTGGGCGGCGCTCTCATTGTCGGCGGGGTGGTTCTGGTCCGGCTGGACGAGCTGCGCTTCGGCACGGCCGCTGCAACTGTCGGTGCGCCAGCCCCGTTGGACCACGCGAACGACGTCGAACCTGTGCCCTGAGTGCCGGCTGCCTTGCCCTGAAGGACTTGCCCTAAAGGGCAGGTGCCAGAGCTCGGGGCACCGCCGCCGCCCCGCCGTTGTGCCTCCGTTTTCGTTTGTGTCCCGGCCGTTAAATGCCACGGGGCCCGGACACTGTGCAGTGTCCGGGCCCTCGCAATAGGGCTTCTGCGGTTAGCGTGAAGCCTGGTCCTGCTCGCTGGCGTTCTTGGTGGCCTTCTGGCCCGCGTCCTTCAGCGCCTGGATGACCTGGTTCAGCGCCGCCGTGTGCGTGCCGGACCATTCGCCGCGGAAGTGGTCGGCGTCCGGGCCCTTCCAGTTGGTGCTGTCCAGCACGCGGGTCAGGTTGGACCTCTGCTGCTCGATCTCGCCGGCACCGGCCTGCAGCTTGCTGCCAAGAGTCCTGAGCTGTTCTACATCTGCGCCCCACATAGCCATCAGTTTTCTCCTCGTTAGTCTTGGATCCGATCCAGATCGGCATCCCCAGCGGCCCCCGGCTCATCCGGAAGATCCATTACCTAGAACCTATCCCGGCCCCAAATCACTGTCGATGGGCACCGCTGCCCATGCACCGCTCCCCATGGGCCACAGCGCCCGGTGGTTGAATCTCGACAAGCTCGATCACCGGTGGGCTGGGGGTCGATCCGAGGCGTTCCAGAGCCTAGCATGGGCATATGTGCCGGAACATCCGAACCCTCCACAATTTCGAACCCCATGCCACCTCTGAGGAAGTGCATGCCGCCGCGCTGCAGTATGTGCGCAAGGTCAGCGGCAGCACCAAGCCGTCCAAGGCCAACGAGGACGCCTTCGAAGCGGCGGTGCACGAGATCGCCCACATCACCCAACACCTGCTGGATTCGCTGGTCACCCACGCTCCCGCCAAACACCGGGACGAAGAGGCCGCCAAAGCCAGGGCCCGCGCGGCCGTGCGCTTCGGCACCGCCTGAGCCGCGCGTCCCCTCAAAGTAAGTAGCGCCAACAGTCGTTTTGAGCGTTAGCGCGACCTGGTTGCGGTGGGCGCTGCCTACTTGCCGAAGCTGCGCAGCCGGAGCGAGTTTGCCACCACCAGGACGGAACTCGCCGCCATCGCGGCACCGGCAATCATCGGGTTCAAGAGGCCCAGGGCGGCCACGGGAATGCCGACGGCGTTATAGAAGAATGCCCAGAACAGGTTGGTCTTGATGGTGGCCAGCGTCCGCCGGGACAATTCGATGGCCTGTGCCACCTGTCCCAGATCGTTTCCCATGACGGTGAGGTCCGCCGCCTCGATGGCCACATCCGTACCGGATCCCATGGCGATGCCCAGGTCAGCCTGCGCCAGCGCGGCGGCGTCATTCACGCCGTCGCCGGCCATGGCCACAATGGCCCCTCCCGCCTGGAGCCGACGGACGGCGTCCACCTTGCCGGCAGGCAGGACACCTGCATAAACATCGTCAGGGGAAATGCCGACGGCGGCAGCGACCTGCGCGGCCACCGCGGCGTTGTCCCCTGTCAGCAGGATGGGGCGCAGCCCGAGCCTCTTCAGCTTTGCCACAGCTTCCGCGGATCCCGGCTTGATGGTGTCACGGAGGCTGATGATGCCGGCAGGGGTGCCGTCCACCGTCACCCAGATGGCCGTGGCCCCGGTGGCTTCCGCGGCGGCCAGCGCCTCCAGCTGCGTGCCGGAAGGGCGGACGCCGTTCTCCGTGAGCCAGCCGGTCCGGCCCGCCAGGATCACGCGTCCTTCAACGGTTCCCACCACTCCGCCGCCGGGTGCCGAACGGAAGTGTTCGACGGCGGGAAGCCGCCCGCCGTCGTCGTTCCCGGTTTGCGCCTCAACCGCCGCGGCCGCGATGGCGTGGGCGATCGGGTGCTCCGATGCCGCCTCCACGGCGCCGGCGAACCGCAGCACGTCGGTGCCTGGGAAACCCTCAAATGCGAGAGTATTGCCCACGGCAAGCTTTCCGGTGGTGACGGTGCCGGTCTTGTCGAGCAGGATGGTGTCCACTGTGCGGGTGTCTTCGAGGACCTGCGGGCCCTTGATCAGGATGCCCAGCTGGGCGCCCCGGCCGGTTCCGGTGAGCAGTCCCACCGGAGTGGCGAGGCCCAGGGCGCACGGGCACGCGATGACCAGGACGGTGACCGCGGCGGTAAAGGCGGCCCTGAGTTCGGCAGGTTCAATCACCGGGCCGCTGAACGCGAGCCACAGCCCAAACGTGACGACAGCGATGGCCAGCACAATCGGGACAAACACCGCGCTGATCCGGTCGGCGAGGCGGGCGATGGGGGCTTTGCCGGTCTGCGCCTGCGAGACCAGCCGGGCCATCTGGGCCAGCGTGGTTTCGGCGCCCACGCGGGTGGCCCGGACCAGCAGCCGGCCGGAAGTGTTGATGGTGGCGCCGGTGACTTTGCTCCCGGGCTCCACCTCCACCGGAACGGATTCGCCGGTCAGCAGGGACGCGTCCACGGCTGAAACGCCGTCGATCACCTCACCGTCCGTGGCGATTTTTTCGCCGGGGCGGACCACCACGACGTCTCCCACGCGGAGCTGATCAGCGGGGACTTTATGTTCGGATCCGTGGTGCAGAATGGTGGCGTCCTTGGCGCCGAGGTTCAGCAATGCTTTGAGGGCGTCGCCGGCTTTCTGCTTGGCGTTGGCCTCGAGGAACCGGCCCAGGAGCAGGAAAGTGGTGACCACGGCGGCCACTTCGAAGTAGAGGCCCGCGGACTCCATCCCGGCCATGGCCGGATGTTCAGTCATGGCGGGGTCCACAGCGAGCTGCCACACGCTGAACAGGTAGGCGGCTGCGACGCCGATCGACACCAGGGTGTCCATGGTGGACGCCAGATGGCGCGCATTGATGGCCGCCGCGCGGTGGAAGGGCCAGGCCGCCCAGCTCACCACCGGAAGTGCCAAAGCCCCTGCCACCCAGCCCCAGTTGGGAAACTGCAGGGCCGGGACCATCGAAATCGCGAGGACCGGGACGGTCAATATCGCGGCCACGATCAGGCGCGGGCGTAGCTGGGCCGAGGTTCCGCCGTGTTGTATGTGGTCATGTTGCGCGCCGCCTTCGTGGGTCGCGTGGTCACCTTGCGCGCCGCCACCGGCGACTTGCTCGGCATGCTCGCTCGTTCCTCGCTTAGACGCATGCTGCCGCAAGTCTCCGGAGTCGGCGCTGTGCCCGGCTTCCGGACCGCCGCGCTGACTCTGGTTGTGATCGTCGCCGGTGCTTTGGCTCGGGTAGCGCGTGGGGCGGACCGTTGCTTTGTAGCCGGTGGCGTTGACTGTGTCTACTATTTGCTGGTCCGTGATGCCGGCCGGGACCGTGACGTGGGCGGATTCCAGCGGCAGGTTGACGGAGGCTTCGACGCCGTCGAGCTTGCCCAGCTTCTTTTCCACGCGGTTCACGCAGGAGGCGCAGGTCATGCCCTCAATGTCCAGTTCAACCACCCGGCTTTGGGGCTGGTGCTGGAGATGGTCTGTACTCATGTGGGATCCCCCGATCGGACAGCGTTACGCGTCGTTGGCAACAACCAGATAGCCGGCTTCGGCTACTGCCTCGCCGATCTCGGACGGCGACAGTTCCTGGCTTGAGGTGATGGTGACGGTGGAAATGCCGCCGGCGTTGAGTTCGACGTCGACCGTTTCAACCCCGGCGAGCGATTCAAGTTCCTCGCTGACGGACGAAACGCAATGGCCGCAGGTCATGCCGGACACGTTGACGGTGGTGGAGGTGGTGCTCATGGCTGGCTCCTTTAAGGGTCCGGCGGTGGCCGGCCGTGAATGGGTGGCAGGTGGTTAGCGGTGGTTGGTCAGCGCAGGAGGCGGCCGATGGCCGCTGTGGCTTCCCGGACTTTGGCGTCTATGGCCTCAGTGCGCAGGGCCGGATCGGGTTCCCCGGCGGCGCCCACCACGCAGTGGCCGATGTGCTCTTCCACAAGTCCCAGGCTCACGGCGTGCAGGGCCTTGGTGGCCGCGGCGACCTGGGTCAGGATGTCGATGCAGTATTTGTCCTCATCCACCATCCGGGCGATCCCGCGGACCTGGCCCTCGATGCGCTTGAGCCTGCGCAGGTATGCCTCCTTGTTGGCGGTGTAGCCATGCGGAGGCGCCGGGTCAGCGCCGGCGTGTGTGGTCAAAGTTTCCTGCGAAGGTTCCATGCAGCCAAACATATACCCCGCAGGGGTATATGGCAAGTACCCCCTGGGGGTATCCAATGCGGAGATGGGCGCGCCACGAGGTTGGGTGGGTGCGGCTCTGGGCGGGCACAAAAAAGCTCCGGAGTGCGTTATTGGGGGATACGCACTCCGGAGCAGCATTTGGGCAGATTCACCCGGCCACTCCGGCCGGATCCTTCTGCTTGAATTAGCTTACTTGCCAGTACAGCCGTCCGCTACCACCTCGAATAACTACTTTCGCTTTATTATTTCGGTCACCCGAAAACCGCCCGAGTGGGGCGAGGCAGCCGGCTCAGGTAACGGCTCAGGCATCGTCCTGATGCGCCGGCCGCCGGTAGGGAACCACCAGCACCGGCCGGCTTTGATGGTGCGTCAGCCAGAGTCCCACTGATCCGTTGAGCATCTCGGAGATCCGGTGGGTCAGGCCGCGCTCCGACGTTCCCACAATGATCATGGGGGAGTTGCTTTCCGCGGCGAGCCGGGCGAGGGCGCGGGCCGGATCCCCCGCCAGGGTCCGCAGCGTCCAGTCCACAGGGGTGGCCGGCGCCGCGGCGTCGGCCACGGCTTCCGCGATCACCCCCCTGAGTTCCGTGGTGACCGAGCGGATGTCGTCGTCGTCCTTGTCCGGGTGCAGCGACAGCCGGTGTGCGGATCTGGTGGGATCCCATTCCACCAGGTAGCTGGCCTCGTCAACATAGGCACACAGCAACGGCACGGCCAGTTTGGCCGCCAGGGAGGTGGCGGTCTTCAGCACTTCCGGGTGCTGATGGGGCAACACGCCCACCAGCAACGGAGGCGGACCACTGAATCGTTCGGGACTCATAGGACCATTCTGTGCCTGCGCGGAGCCACTTGAACAGGGCCGACGCCGCGTGGACGTATCAGGCGGCAGCGGGGGACGCCGAGACAACCACGTTCTTGCCCCACGGGTCTTCCGTGTAGCAGCTGATCAGGACCACACGGCTGGGCACCATGTCCCAGATGGGGCTGTCCTTGAGGGTGTCCTTGAGGTACGTGGTGACGCTGTCCACCCTGTAAGGGATGGTGCCGGTCGCGGTGACGACGTCGAAGGTGTCGCCGATGACGGCAGCGGAGCTGAGGTGGTTGAACGGGGCGTCCCGGCCCTCCCAGCTGTGTCCGATGATGTACGTGGTGTTGCCCGACCCGTTGCCGGGAGTCCCGAACGGTGTCAGCCAATACCCGTCCATGGTGGTGGGCGGCTCCACAGTACGGGTGGCGACGGCCGAGGTGTCCGGTTCAAGGGGATGGACTGCCGTGTCGATTGCCGCAGCGGGATAGAGGATACGCACGGGTGCGGAGGCTTCCGGCAAGGCCGGGCCGGGGGTGGTGGCGTCTGCGGCCGGGGCTGTTGCCGTCGTTGGAGCTGCCCCCGGAGCTTCGCCCGTGCCGGACAGCGGCCAGGGAGCGGGCGACGGCGTGGCCCGGAATGGTGCCGACAGTTCCGCTGTGGGGACGGCGACTTCCCCGTGTTTGAGCAGGGGTGCACCGAAGGTGAGGGACAGGAAACCCAGGACTCCGCACAGCAGGATTGCCAGATCTCCACGGTTCCATCCGCGGACGCGCAGGACTTCCAGGACACGCAGGACGCCACGGCGGACGACGCGAGTGCCGGAGTGCTTGGACATGATGTTCCTTTGCTTTCAGACGCCTTGCGTTCAGCAGGTGAAGGGTGCGCCCGCTTGGAAACTGCGCCGAGGGCGTCCCGCCGGGTTTTGGCGGGACGCCCTCGGTAACAGTCCCCGGAGGCTCTGGCGGGCGTCAGCCCGCCGTCGGCGATTCCGTCCGGGACTTGCGGCGCACTGCAACCACAGTGCCCGCACCTAGCAGGACGCCCAGCCCGGCCAGCCAGGTAGTATTTTCATCTGATCCGCCGATGGCGGTTTGTGCGTTGAAGCCCTGGTTGGTGCCCTGGCTGACAGCGGCTGCTGCTGCGGCGGGCGCCTTGGCTGCGGCTGCCTTCGGTGCGGGCGTCTGCGTCGCCGGTGTGACCGCGCCGGCGGCCAGGGCGACCTCGGTGGTCGGGTCCACGGGCGGATCGACCGGCGGGTCCACGGGGGGATCGACAGGCGGGTCGACCGGGGGGTCAACGGGCGGGTCGACCGGGGGGTCAACGGGCGGGTCGACCGGCGGGTCAACCGGCGGATCAACAGGTGGGTCGACCGGGGGATCAACAGGTGGGTCGACCGGGGGATCAACAGGTGGGTCGACCGGGGGCGGTACAACGCAAGCCTGGGTAGGGTCACCACCCACGGGCCACCAGTTCAATCCGGCAGGCAGAAGAGGGTTCGGCGGGATGATGTCATCGTCGTGCCCGCCATGTCCCGCCAGGCCGTTCACCCCGTTGAGGTCGATGCTGATGGTGTGTCCGTTGTGGCAAAGAGTGAAGTTGTCTGCCGCGCTGGCCGGGGCCGTGACGCTGAGCATTGCCAGCCCCACTACTCCCAAAGTTGCGAATGTTCGTTTCATGGTTTTCGTCTCCCCAGACTGTTCCGAAAGGACCATGGCGGCGAGGGAGAGGCGGCGGTTCTGAATGCCCCCAGCAGCATGATCAGCTTTGCTTGTGGCTTCAGGCTAGGGGCGGCGGGCGGGTGCGGTCGCGAGTAGCGGGTACTCGTCTTTTTCCGCCTTTGACCTGCGGCGATACCTGCCCCTACGCGGAAACGGGAGCCCACTACTGAAGTGTTGCCCCCTTGAACGCGGACAGGGCGGAGCCTAACGTTGGAGCATACGAAAGGTGCGTGACCGGCATGGAAATCTACATGTGGTGGCTGGATCTGGACCTGCAAACCAAGGAATGGCTGAGGGAAAACCTCCGTGCGGCGGAACTGCCGCTGCCGGTGCTACAGGGCATCGCCGAAGCCGGCGGGCCGCATCCGGGTACCCCGGTGGCTGTCCTCACCGAAGCCGACTGGGATTTCATCGAGACGCAGTCCGAATTCGTCGACTGACCGGACGCCCCTGGCGCCGCCTGCACGGCAACGCCGGACCAGTTCACCCGGAGCAGTCCCCTCGGACCAGTCCACATAGCGAAGAAAAGCGTTGCGGCCCTCCGGCCGGGGGTGGTTGCATGGGTGCATGGCAACCGCAGAGAACTTTGTCTTAGCGATCGGGACCAAAAAAGGCCTCTGGCTGGCCACCAGCCAGGACCGGAAGCAATGGTCCTTCTCCGGCCCGCATTTCCTGATGAGCGAAATCCCCAGCATCGGGATCGACACACGGGACGGCCGTACCCGGATCATGGTGGGCGTCAGGTCCGAGCACTGGGGCCCTACTGTGGCCCATTCCGATGACCTCGGCGCCACCTGGACCGAACCTGAACAGGGCGCCATCACGTTCCCCGAAGACACCGGCGCGGCCGTGGAGCGCATCTGGCAGATCTACCCGGACGCAGAGTCGCGGCCAGGGGTGGTCTGGGCCGGTGCCGAACCGATTTCGGTCTGGAAATCCACCGATGGCGGCGAGCATTTCGAACTCAACCGCGGGCTATGGGACCACCCTCACCGCAGCGACTGGGGTGCGGGCTACGGCGGCGCCGCCGCCCACTCCATCGTGGTGAATCCGGCCGGGGACAACGTCCACGTCGCCATGAGCACCGGCGGTGTGTACCGCTCGCTCGACGGCGGTGAGTCCTGGGAGCCCCGCAACAAGGGTATTTCGGCCTACTTCATGCCGGACCCCAATCCTGAGTTCGGCCAGTGCGTCCACAAGATCGCGGCGGATGCCGCCGTGGAAGGACGGCTGTACGCGCAGAACCATCACGGCGTCTACCGCACGGATGACAACGGCGAAAACTGGAACTCCATCGCCGAGGGACTTCCGGCCGATTTCGGTTTTGTGATGCTGACGCACCCTCGCCGGGAAGGAACCGCCTGGGTTGTGCCGCTCAAGGCCGACGGCGAGCGGATCCCGCCCGACGGGAAGCTTGCCGTGCACCGAACGGACGATGCCGGGGCCAGCTGGAAGCGCCTGGATACGGGCCTGCCCAAGGGGGAGTACAACAGCGTCCTCCGCGACGCCGCGGGCGTGGATTCATCCGAGCCGGCCGGCGTCTACTTCGGAACACGCGGCGGCACGGTGTACGCCAGCGCGGATGAAGGGGAGACATTTGCTGAGGTTGTCAGCCATCTCCCCGACGTCCTGTGTGTCCGCGCCGCCGTAGTCTCTACGGCTGGATTGCCGGTTCCGGAAACGGCAGCGGCCCGCGGTGCCTGACATCAGCGTGGTACTACCCAGCATCCTCCAGCCGCTGGCCGGCGGCCAGTCCATCCTGACTGCGCCCGCCGACGGGACGGTGACGGTGGGAAGCCTGCTGGATTCGGTGACCGGGGATTACCCGGTGCTGGCCAGGCGGCTGCGGGACGAAACCGGGGCGCTTCGCCGGTACGTGAATATTTACGTTGCCGGTGACGAGGTGCGCCGGCTCCAGGGCCTGGAAACCGAGGTGTCGCCCGGCCAGGAGGTACTGGTTATCCAGTCGGTGGCCGGAGGTTAGGGCCGAAGTATCTCTCGGGCGGTCCGGCGGGCAGTCCTGACTGACTGCGCCCGCCGTCGTCGTCGTGCAAGACTCCGGAGTACAAGATTCAAGGGTGCAAAATTTCGCAAGTGGTGCTGCGCCAGCGGCCCAACACGCGGTCAAGCAATCCGCCAGACGGTGCATTCGTCCGTATTGATCGCTTTCCGCGAGCCGGTGTGATGGTCCATGATCCAGACAACGCCGATTCCCGGTGCTGTCTCCTGGACCCGGCCACGGCGGATGACCACGTCGTCGTAGCTGGGGCCTACGGAGAGGCGGGCCTCGATTTCATCGCCGCGGTGGAGCTGGTCCAGGGCGCGGACTCTTGTTACATGGGCTTTGGCTTCCTTCAACATGGGGGCCTCCTGGCTGGAGCTGGTGCCTGCGCTTGCCGGCACTTCCAGTGTGGCGGGGCAATGTTGCGCCCTGGTTTCCTCAACGTTAGGGGCGGGTTAGTTCTCCGCGATCGGTACGTTTCCGCCGGGACCACAGGCTTCGGCGAATCCCACACGTCAAACCCCGCTGCGGCCTTCAGTTGGGCATCGTGCCAGCTCAGGCCTACCGCCGGCGGGCCTCCCGGGCAAGAATGGGCACTATGCAACTTCCCGTGATGCCTCCCGTCCCGCCCATGCTCGCCAAGGCCGTCAGCGGAATGCCCGACGGGGCCCTCAGCTATGAGCCCAAATGGGACGGGTTCCGGTCCATCATTTTCCGCGACGGCGATGAGCTGGAGATCGGCAGCCGCAACGAAAAGCCCATGACCAGGTATTTTCCTGAGCTCGTGGAAGCCCTGAAGGAAAACCTGCCGCCCCGCTGTGTGCTGGACGGCGAGATTGTCCTGGTGGGGGCATCCGGTGACCGGCTGGATTTCGATGCGCTGCAGCAGCGGATCCATCCCGCCGCCAGCCGCGTCAAGCTCCTCGCCGAACAGACCCCCGCCATGTTTGTGGCCTTTGACCTGCTGGCCCTGGGCGACGACGACTACACCGGCCGGCCCTTCGCCGAGCGGCGGGCAGCGCTGGAAAAGGCACTCGCAGGCAGCAAGGCTCCCGTCCACCTCACGGCGGCAACCCAGGACAAGGCCACCGCCGAGCAATGGTTCCAGCAGTTCGAAGGTGCAGGCCTGGACGGGATTGTGGCCAAGCCGCTGGAGGGGAGCTACCAGCCGGACAAACGCGTGATGTTCAAGATCAAACACGAACGTACGGCCGATTGTGTGGTGGCCGGCTACCGCGTGCACAAGAGCGGACCGGACGCGATCGGCTCGTTGCTGCTGGGCCTGTACAAGGACGACGGCGGCCTGGCCAGCGTGGGTGTGATTGGGGCCTTCCCCATGAAGCGCCGGCAGGAGCTGTTCGAGGAACTCCAGACTTTGGTCACGGACTTCGACGGGCACCCGTGGGCGTGGGCCAAGCAGGCGGACGGCGAACGGACCCCGCGCAACGCGGAAGGCAGCCGCTGGAGCGCCGGCAAGGACCTGTCCTTTGTGCCCCTCCGGCCCGAACTGGTGGTCGAGGTCAGGTACGACCACATGGAAGGTGAGCGCTTCCGCCACACCGCCCAGTTCAACCGCTGGCGGCCGGACCGGGACCCCGAATCCTGCACTTACGCCCAGCTGGAGGAGCCGGTGAACTTTGACCTGGCGTCGGTGCTGGAGACCGGGCGGCCCTAGCAGCCCCGGCCACCCGCCGTCGTACTTTTTGCTGGCGGAATAGACCACTTTTCAACGGGGAAAGCCCGCCATTTGGGGGGATGGCGGGCTTTCCGGTCTCAAAATTGGGCTAGTGCGTTACTTCAGGCCGAGCTGCTTGGTGGGGACGTTGAACGTCTCCTTGGCCGTCAGGGCGGAGATGGCCGAGATGCCGCAGATGACGGCGGTGAAGATGCTGATCTGGACCCAGCCGCCGGGCTTGATGCCGCCCATCGCTGCCACAACGGCCGGGGCGAACCCTGCCATCAGGAAGCCCAGCTGGGTGCCGATCGCCAGGCCGGAGAAACGGACCTTGGTGCTGAACATTTCGGCGTAGAAGGACGGCCAGACCGCGTTGGAGGCCGCGTAGCCACAGGAGAAGAAGCCGATGGCCGCGAGGAACATCAGCGGGACGCTGCCGGATTCCAGGCTGAGCAGGAACACCGGGGTCAGGATGGCGCTGGCCACGGCACCGTAGATGAAGACGGGTTTGCGTCCGATCTTGTCTGCGAGCATGCCGAAGAGCGGCTGGGTGCCCAAAGCGACCAGGTTGGCTCCGACGACCAGCCAGAGTGTGGTGGTGCCGTCAACGCCGGCGACGGTCTTGGCGTAGCTGATGGCAAGGGTGCCGAACACGGTGGAGACGGCGGCGATGAAGGCACAGCAGACTACGCGGAGCACGTCGCGCCAGTGGTCCTTGAGGAGATCGGCGACCGGCAGCTTGGAGATCTGGGCGGTTTTCTGGGCTTCCTCGAAGGCGGGCGGTTCGTGCAGCGTGCGCCGGATGAAGAACGCAACAAGGACGACGACGGCGCTGAGCCAGAACGGGATGCGCCAGCCGATGCCGAACTTGATCTCGTCCGGGAGGGCGAGGACGGGGATGAAGACGAGGGCGGCGAGGATCTGGCCGCCCTGGGTTCCGGTGAGGGTCCACGAGGTGAAGAAGGAGCGGCGGTTGTCCGGTGCGTGCTCAAGCGTCATGGATGAGGCGCCGGCCTGCTCGCCTGCGGCGGAGAGGCCCTGGCAAAGCCGCGCCAGCACCAGCAGGGCCGGAGCCCACCAGCCCACGGTGTTGAAGTCCGGGAGGCAGCCGATCAGGAACGTTGAGGCGCCCATCAGCAGCAGCGTGAACATCAGGACCTTCCGTCGGCCAACCCGGTCACCGAAGTGGCCCAGGATGACGGCGCCCACCGGCCGTGCCACATAGGCAAAGCCGAAGGTGGCGAAGGACATAACGGCCGCGTTGGCCCCGGCGTCCGGGAAGAACACCGTGGGGAAGATCAGGGCGGCGGCGGAACCGAAGATGAAGAAGTCGTAGTATTCGACGGCGCTGCCCAGGAAGCTGGCGAGGGCTGCCTTCTTTGGCGTCCCGGCCGGGGCAACGGTGCCCGGCCCCGCGGACGGAAGTGTCTGGCTCATGGAGTTCCTTAGATGTGACGACGTTGTCGCGGATGGATCTGGAGGGTCGCAGCCGCAGCTGCCTGTGTGGAGGCCTGGTGCGGTGCGGCTGGAGTCCGTTGAAAGACCCGGACTAGTAGCCACATGGTGGGAGCTACTTGTGCGATACAGCAATGATGGCTGTGAGCACAGTCACTTGTCAAGAAAATAATCACCATCTAGAAATAGTTCCCACGATGTGGCAACATCGACGTATGAGTGTGAATCAAACCACAGTGCCCGACGACCTTGCCGCTGAGCCCAGGGCGCCCAAAGCTGACCGTACGGACATGGTGGGCAAGGCCCTGGGCCTGCTGGTCCTCCTGGGCGACGAGCCGCGCGGCGCCAGCGCCGCGGAGATCTCGCGGCGCGCCGACCTCCCCTTCAGCACCACCTACCGCCTGCTGGGATCCCTGACGCGGGACGGGTTTGTGGACTATGAGCCGGACGGCCGCCGCTACCACCTGGGCCTTCGAATCTTCCAGCTCGGCCAGCGCGTCTCCAACCATCACGGATTTGCCGGCACGGCGCTGCCGGTCCTGCGCCGCGTGACCGAGCGGACGGGGGAGGCCACCATCCTCAGTGTCCGCGACGGCCACCACCACCTCACGGTCAACAAGGTGGACGGCCCGCAGACCTTCCGGGTCACCAGCGATCCCGGGCATCTGGGCGCCCTGCACGCGACGGCCGTGGGCAAGGCGCTGGTGGCTTTTGCCGAGGATTCGGAGCGTGCGGCGCTGCTTGAAGAGCTCGAACTGGAACCCCTCACCGAACGCACCATCACAGACCGGGCCGCGTTCCGTGCGGAGATCGAGAAGGTCCACCGGCAGGGATATGCCGTGATGGACGAGGAGAACGAGAACGGCATGCGCGCCGTGGCTGTGCCGCTGCTTAATTCACAGGGCCACGCGTTCGCCTCCCTGGCCACCGCCGTTCCCGTGTTCCGCCTCAGCATGGAAGCCCTGCTGGCCCATGTGCCCCTGCTGCAGGAAGCCGCGGCAGAACTGGCTGCGCGCTTGCCACAACGGTAAAAAGCCTTGAAATGTTCGTATGTAGAACAAGCGTGCGAGAAGTGAACAAGTGTTGTACTGTAATCCCTATCACCCGACCCGCCGCGGACGCCTTGAGCGCCACCGCCCGCCGGGTTCCGTATCAAAGGAGCTGCCCGGATGAGCAATCGAACTGAGTCCTACCTTGTGGGACTGGTCGGCGACGGCGTTATGCCGTCACTCACTCCCCCCATGCACGAACGCGAAGGCGATATGCAGGGCCTGCGCTACCTCTACCGCCCCATCGACCTGCTGGAGCTCGGACTCTCCGGCGAAGCCGTGGGGGACCTGCTCAAGAGCGCCCGCAGCTTGGGCTTCAATGGCCTGAATATCACCCATCCGTGCAAGCAGCTTGTCCTGGCGCACCTGGACGAGGTCTCGCCGGATGCCCTCAGGCTCGGCGCCGTCAACACGGTGGTCATCGAGGACGGCCGTTTCATCGGGCACAACACCGACTTCTCCGGCTTCGCCGCCGCGCTCGCCTCCGGCCTCCCGGGTGCCCGGCTGGACCGCGTCGTCCAGCTGGGTGCAGGAGGTGCCGGTTCCGCCGTCGCCTATGCCCTGCTCACTGCCGGCGTGAAGGCGCTGGACCTGGTGGACGTGGACCCCGCCCGCTGCGCGGCACGCGCCGCAGAGCTGGCCGGCTTCTTCCCGGGCAGCACCGTCACGGCGCGTACGACGGCGGAGCTGCCGCAGCTGATGCCCCTGGCCGACGGTCTGGTGCACTGCACGCCCGTCGGCATGGCCGCCCACCCGGGCGTCCCGCTGGACCTGGACCTGCTGGAATCCCGGCACTGGGTGGCGGACATCGTCTACCGGCCCATCGAAACGGAACTGGTCCTGGGTGCCCGCGCCAAGGGCTGCGAGGTCCTGGATGGCGGCCGCATGGCCGTGGGCCAGGCGGCTGACTCGTTCCGGATTTTCACGGGACTGGAAGCCAACGCGGAGCGCATGCGCAGCCATTTCCTGGCGCTCGTGGCCAAGGAAGGGGTGGCAGCCTGATGCGCACCGGAATCGCCACGGTATGCCTCTCCGGCACCCTGAAGGAAAAGATGCAGGCCTGCGCCATCGCGGGCTTTGACGGCATTGAAATCTTCGAACCGGACCTGGTCACGTCGCCGCTCACGCCCGAGGACGTCCGTAAGATGGCGGCCGACCTTGGCCTCACGCTGGATCTTTACCAGCCGTTCCGCGACTTCGACAGCGTGTCCGACGACCTCCTGGCCGCTAACCTCCGGCGCGCCGAAGCCAAATTCAAACTCATGGCGCGGCTGGGCATGGACACCATCCTGCTCTGCTCCAACGTGGCCACCGCCAGCATCGACAGCGACGACCTCCGGGTGGAACAGCTCGGCCAGCTGGCCGCCCTGGCGGGGGACCACGGCGTCAGGGTTGCCTACGAGGCCCTGGCCTGGGGCAAGTACGTCAGCGACTACGAGCACGCCCACAAGCTGGTGGAAGCCGTGGACCACCCCAACCTGGGCACCTGCCTGGATTCCTTCCACATCCTGTCCCGCAACTGGGACACCGCCCCCATCGAGGCCTTCAACCCGGACAAGATTTTCTTCGTCCAGGTGGCGGACGCCCCCAAGCTCTCCATGGATGTCCTCTCCTGGAGCCGGCACTACCGGGTCTTCCCGGGCGAGGGCCAGTTCGAGCTCGCCAAGTTCATGGGCCACGTGGTCCGGGCCGGGTACAGCGGTCCGGTGTCGCTGGAGATCTTCAACGACGTCTTCCGCCAGTCGGACGTGGAACGCACCGCCGTCGACGCCATGCGCTCGCTCATCTGGCTGGAGGAACAGAGCGCCAAATGGCTGGACGCTGCTTCCGACGCCGGGACGGGCACCGGCGCTGCTGGCACCCAGGCCCCTGGCCGCCGTCGTTATCCCATGGAACTGGCCACGCTCCCGCAGGTGGCCGAACCGGCGGGCTACAACTTCGCCGAGGTCAGGGCCGCGGACACCCAGGGGCTGGAAACGGTCCTGGGCCAGCTGGGCTTCGAGTTCAACGGCCGACACCGCACCAAGGACGTGCAGCTCTGGAGCATGGGCCACGCCCGGGTGATCATCAACGAGGCCGCACCGGCAGACGGGGACGGCGCAGCGGGGGATGCGTCGCCCGCCATCGCCGCACTGGGGTTCGACGTCGCCTCCCCGGTGATTGCCGCCGCCCGCGCCCAGCAGCTGAGGGCCCCCGCGGTCCCGCGCAAGAGCCAGGCCAACGAGGAGGTGTTCCAGGGCTTCGCCGCCCCGGACTCCACCGAGATCTTCCTGTGCCAGGGCACTTCCGACGGCACCGCAGCGTGGACCGGTGAATTCGGAGAGGGACTGGAAAATCCCACCGCCGGCCCCACCGCTGTGATCGACCACGTCAACCTGGCGCAGCCGTGGCAGCATTTCGACGAGGCCGTCCTCTTCTACACGAGCGCCCTGGCGTTGGAGCCCCAGCCGTTCGCTGAGGTGCCCAGCCCCACCGGCCTGGTCCGTTCGCAGGTCATGGCCACCGGGGACCGCGCCGTGCGGCTGGTGCTGAACCTGGCGCCGCTGAACCAGCAGCGCAAGACCTACCAGGAACACATCGCCTTCGCGGTGGATGACCTGGTAGCCACCGCCAGGGACTGCAGGGCCCGCGGCCTGGAGTTCCTGCAGATCCCGGCGAACTACTACGTGGACCTGGACGCACGCTTCGGGCTGGCACCGGACTTCCTGGCCACGCTGCAGGAGCTGAACCTGCTGTACGACCGGGACGCCGACGGCGAATTCCTCCACTTCTACACGGCCACCGTGGGCAGTGTGTTCTTCGAAATGGTGGAACGCCGCGGCGCCTACGACGGCTACGGCGCCCCCAACGCCCCTGTGCGGCACGCCGTCCAGTACGACCACCTGCAGCACCGGTAAGACAACCACTCAGCAGCAACAACCACCTAGCAGCAACAACCAGAGAAAAGGAGGCCGCAGTGGAGACACAGCAGGATCTCAGTGCAGAGATCAACGCCATGGGCGATGCCTACGCGCGGGCGCTCAAGGACGGCGCCCCGGCCGAAACGCAGCCCCGGCTGGACTACGCGCCCTACCGCAGCAGCATCCTGCGGCACCCCACCAAAAGCCTGCACCACGCGGACCCGGAAACCATCGAGCTGTACTCGCCGGCGTTCGGCCACCAGGACGTGCACGCCCTGGAAGCTGACCTGACCATCCAGCACAACGGCGAACCCCAGGGCGAGCGGATCATCGTGGCCGGCAAGGTCCTGGACGGCGACGGCCGCCCGGTGGCCGGGCAGCTCGTGGAGATCTGGCAGGCCAACGCGTCCGGCCGCTACATCCACAAGCGTGACCAGCACCCGGCGCCGCTGGACCCCAACTTCACCGGCGTGGGCCGCTGCATCACCGGCCCCGACGGCTCGTACCGGTTCACCACCATCAAGCCCGGCGCCTACCCGTGGAAGAACCACGTCAACGCCTGGCGGCCGGCCCACATCCACTTCTCCATGTTCGGCACCGAGTTCACCCAGCGGATCGTCACGCAGATGTACTTCCCCGGCGACCAACTGTTCCCGCTGGACCCCATCTACCAGTCCATCGTGGACCAGGACGCCCGCGACCGGCTCGTGGCCAGCTACGACCACAATCTCACTGAGCCGGAGTGGGCGCTGGGCTACAACTGGGACATTGTCCTGACCGGCTCGAAGCGGACCTGGACCGAAAACGAGGCGCTCGGCGCAGCAGGAGACGAGGAATAACGTGAACACACCCACCCAGCTTGTTCCCACCCCCGGCCAGACCGTCGGCCCGTTCTATGGCTACGCCCTGCCGTTCGTGAAGGACAACGAACTCCTGGCGCCCGGATCGCCCGGCTCCATCCGCCTTCAGGGCACCGTGTATGACGGCGCCGGGGAAACCATCCCGGACGCCATCCTGGAGATCTGGCAGCCCGACGCCGACGGCAGGATCGTGCAGCAGACCGGTTCCCTGGTCCGCGACGGCTACACCTTCACCGGCTGGGGCCGCGCTTCCGTGGGCCACTCCGGCGTCTACACTTTCACCACCGTGAACCCGGGCCCCACCGAGCAGGTCCCCGGAAAACCAGTGGCCGCGCCGTTTATTTCAGTGGCCGTGTTTGCCCGCGGCCTGATGAACCGACTTTTCACCCGCGTGTACCTGCCGGAGAACGGGGAAGCCCTCGCCAAGGACCCGCTGCTGAGCTCCCTGGACCCGGAGCGCCGCCAGACGCTCATTGCCCGCCGCGATCCCGACGGCGGACTCACCTGGGACATCCGCCTGCAGGGCGAGGGCGAAACAGTCTTCCTGGACTTCCAGTGACGGACGCTGCCGGCATGGACGGTACCGGCCACTTCGGAAGCGCGGCCGACGGTGACGTCGGCCTGCTGAGTCCTGTCTCGGCGTCGCCCCTGGTGACGGCGCTGACCGGTGACCGCGCCGTGCTGGCGGCGATCCTCGCTGTTGAGTCCGGCTGGGCCGCCGTGCTGGAGAAGGCGGGCCTGGCGCCTGCCGGTTCCGCCGCCGTCGTGGCCTCCGCCGCCGAGGCGGGACGCTTCGACGCAGCAGACATCGCGCTCCGGGCCCAGGGCGGCGGCAACCCCGTCATTCCGCTGCTGGCAGACCTGCGCAAGCATGTCACCGCGCTCGATGCCGGCCGTGTGGGTGCCTTGAAGGCGGTCCACACCACGCTGACCAGCCAGGACGTGCTGGACACGGCCCTGATGCTGCTCGCGCGCAACACCGTTGAGGCGGTGCTGGCGGATCTGAAATGCACGACGGCGGCGCTCGCCACGTTGGCGGAACAGCATGCGGACACGCTGGGCGTGGGTAGGAGCCTGACCCAGCATTCCCTGCCTTTTACGTTTGGGCTGCGGGCAGCGCAGTGGTTCCACGGGTTGGCCGCCGCAGGCCGGCAGCTGGGCAACGTGCAGTTCCCGGTGCAGTTCGGCGGGGCGGCCGGAACGTTGGCCGCCGGGACCGTGCTGACCGCAGGCTCGGCCACCAGCCCCTTTGACCTGGCCGACTCACTGGCCCGGCAACTGGGCCTGGCCGCAGCACCGGCACCCTGGCACACCAACCGGTTGGCCGTCACGGCGCTCGGCAATTCGCTGGCCTCGGTGCTGGACGCAGCGGGCAAAATCGCCGCGGACGTCCTGTTCCTGAGCCGGCCTGAAGTGGCCGAACTCGCCGAACCGCGCGCCGCCGGCCGGGGCGTCTCCTCGGCCATGCCGCAGAAGCAGAACCCGGTATTGTCGGTCCTCATCCGCAGCGCCGCCCTCCAGTCACCGCAGCTGGTGGCCCAGCTGCACCTGGCCGCGGCCAACTTCAACGACGAACGCCCGGACGCCGCCTGGCACACGGAATGGCCGGCCCTGCGCCAGCTTCTCCGCCTGGCACTCGGCGTGGCCGGACAGCTCCGGGAGCTTGCCGAAGGCCTGCAGGTTTTCCCCGACGCCATGCGCCGCAACCTGGACGTTGCCGGGCCGCTGCTCCTGGCCGAAGGGGTGGGCGCCGCAGTGGCCCCGCTGCTGGCCGAACAGGATGGCCGCAATGGCAAGGAGCAGCTGCAGGCCGTGGTGGACGGGACGCTCCAGACGCCCACCGCCGATCAGGGCGCCACCTACCGGCGGCTGCTCCGCGAGGCCGTCCCGGCGGAGACGCTTTCCGATGGGCAGCTGGCGGAACTCCTGGACCCGGCCGGCTACCTGGGCCAGGCCGCCGAGATCTCCCGGCGCATCCTCGCCGCGTTTCCGGACTTTGCGCTTGTCGCATCGGATTCTTCAGCAGTCACTAATTCAGCACACAACGACGCGAACGGAGCCAACCGTGGCTAAACCGACCCTGAAGGCAGTGCTGCTTTCGCCCCAGCGCCCACTGGGGGACAGGCCCCTGCTCGTCGCCGGACCGTCCCTGGGCACGTCCACCCTCCTGTGGACCGAGGCGGCAACACTGCTCGGCACCGACTACGACGTGGTGGCCTGGGACCTGCCCGGCCACGGCGTCTCACCGGCAGCCACCGAAAGCTTTGACGTGGCCGACCTCGCGGACGCCGTGGTGGACCTGGTGGACACCATCGCCCCCGGCGCCGGCTTCCACTACGCCGGGGTTTCGCTGGGCGGCGCCACCGGCCTCCAGCTGGGCATCAAGCACGGCGATCGCCTCAAGAGCCTGTCCATCCAGTGCACCGGCGCCAAGATCGGCACCCCCGAAGCCTGGTTGGAACGCGCCGAAACCGTGCGCACCCAGGGCACTCCCGTGATGATCCAGGGTTCCGCGCAGCGCTGGTTCGCGCCGGGATTTATGGACCGTGAGCCCGAGCGGAGCAGCAGGCTCCTGCACTCCCTTCGCGACACCGACCGCTTCAGCTACGCCTTCTGCTGCGAAGCCCTGGCAGGCTTCGACGTCCGTGCCGAACTCGGCAGCATCAGCGTCCCCACCCAGGCGGTGGCCGGCGCGGCGGACACTGTTGCGCCGCCGTCGATGGCCCAGGAAACCGTTGACGGGATTACCGCCGGCGGCGGTACGGCGAATGCTGTGACGCTCGAGGGAGTGGCGCACCTGGCCCCCGCCGAGGCCCCCGCCCACGTCGCCGAACTGCTGCGGACCCTCATCACCTGGAGCGAATCCCGCAGGGCAGCCAAGTGAGCGGCGCAGCCCCGAACGGGGGAGAACGGAACGGCGTCGTCCAGCCCGATGCCACCAGCCAGGAGATTTACGACGGCGGCATGGTGGTCCGCCGCGAGGTGCTGGGCGCCGCGCATGTGGACCGGGCCAACGCCAACAAGGACGGGTTCACCGAGGATTTCCAGGACATGATCACGCGGATCGCGTGGGGTGGCATCTGGACCCGGCCGGGCATCTCACGGCAGATGCGCTCGGCCGTGACCATCACCGCGATGGTGGCGCACGGGCACTGGGACGAGCTGGCCATGCATATCCGCGCGGCCCTCACCAACGGCCTGAGCAGGGACGAAATCAAGGAAATCCTGCTGCAGACCGCGATCTACTGCGGCGTTCCCTCCGCGAACACAGCTTTCAAGACCGCACAGCAAGTTTTTAAGGAAATGGACACCAACTCATGAACCAGGCTTTTGTGTACGACGCCGTTCGCACGCCTTTCGGTAAGTTCGGCTCGGGGCTCGCGGCGGTCCGCCCGGATGACCTTGCCGCGCACGTGATCACCGAGTCCGTGAAGCGGGCTCCGGGCCTCGATCCCGAGCGGATCGACGAGGTTGTCTTCGGCAACGCCAACGGCGCCGGCGAGGAGAACCGCAACATCGCCCGGATGGGCACACTGCTGGCCGGGCTGCCGGTGTCGATCCCGGGCACCACGGTGAACCGGCTCTGCGGCTCTTCCCTCGACGCCGCGATCATCGCCTCCCGCCAGATCAACGCCGGCGACGCCGAGCTCATGCTGGTGGGCGGCGCCGAGTCCATGTCCCGGGCTCCCTGGGTCCTGCCCAAAACCGAGAAGCCCTACCCCGCCGGGGACATGACCCTGGCGTCCACCACGCTGGGCTGGCGCCTGGTGAACACGGCCATGCCCCAGGAGTGGACCATCTCCCTGGGCGAGGCCACCGAGCGGCTCCGCGAGAAGTACGGCGTGACCCGCGAGGCCCAGGACGAGTTCGCCGCGAACTCCCACAACCTCTCCGCCGCTGCCTGGGATGAGGGTTTCTACGACAACCTCGTGGCCCCGGTGCCGGGCACCGACCTGGTCCGTGACGAAGGCATCCGCGCCGGCTCCTCAGCCCAGAAGCTCGCGGGGCTGAAGACCGTTTTCCGCACCGAGAACGGCACCGTCACCGCCGGGAACGCGTCCCCGCTGTCCGACGGCGCCTCCGCGGCCTGGATCGGCAGTGAAGCGGCCGCCGGGCTGCTCGGACTGGAACCGCTGGCCCGCATCGCCGGCCGCGGCGCGCACGGCAACGATCCGCAGTTCTTCGGCTACGCCCCGGTGGAGGCCGCGAACAAGGCCCTCGCGAAGGCAGGCATCGGCTGGGACCAGGTAGGCGCCGTCGAACTCAACGAAGCATTCGCCGCACAGTCCCTGGCGTGCGTCAACGCCTGGGGCATCGATCCTTCGATCGTGAACCGCCACGGCGGCGCGCTCGCCATGGGGCACCCCCTGGGCGCGTCCGGCACCCGGATCCTGGGCACCCTTGCCCGGTCCCTGCAGGCTTCCGGTGAGCGCTGGGGCGTCGCCGCCATCTGCATCGGAGTGGGCCAGGGCCTCGCCGTAGTGCTCGAAAACGTAACGGCCGGGACCGGCACCAGCACAGGAAAGGCATAGGAAATGCTGACATTTGTTGATTCCGTAAACGAGGCCGTGTCCGGCATCAAGGACGGCTCCACCGTGATGATCGGCGGGTTCGGCAACGCCGGCCAACCGTTCGAACTCATCGACGCGCTGATGGACTGCGGCGCCAAGGACCTGACCGTGGTGAACAACAACGCCGGCCAGGGCGACCAGGGCCTGGCGCTGCTGATCAAGGAAGGCCGGGTGAAGAAGATGATCTGCTCCTTCCCGCGGCAGTCCGATTCCTGGCACTTCGACGCCAAATACCACGCTGGCGAGATCGAGCTGGAGCTCGTGCCGCAGGGCAACCTGGCCGAGCGGATCCGCGCCGCCGGTGCCGGCATCGGCGGCTTCTTCACGCCCACCGGCTACGGCACCATGCTGGCCGAGGGCAAGGAAACCCGCATCATCGACGGCCGCGGCCAGGTTTTTGAAACCCCCATCCACGCAGACGTGGCGCTGATCAAGGCGCTGAAGGCCGACGGCGTGGGGAACCTTGTTTACCGCAAGACCGCGCGGAACTTCGGCCCCATTATGGCTGCTGCCGCGCAGCACACGGTGGTCCAGGTGTCCGAGATTGTCCCCACCGGCGGGCTCGATCCCGAAAACGTCGTGACCCCCGGCATCTACGTCAACAGCATCGTGAAGGTGGCCTGAACATGAGCGCACAGACCAACAGCCAGGCCAGTATTCAGACGTCCGAGAGGCCCCTGGGCCGCGACCAGCTCGCCGAACTCGTGGCCCGCGACATCGCGCCCGGCTCGTTCGTGAACCTCGGCATCGGCCAGCCCACCCTGGTCTCCAACTACCTCAAGCCGGAGCAGAACATCACGCTCCACACGGAGAACGGCATGCTGGGCATGGGCCCAGCGGCTGAAGGGGACGACATCGACGGCGACCTCATCAACGCCGGCAAGATCCCGGTCACGGAGCTGCCGGGGGCCTCCTACTTCCACCACGCGGACTCGTTCGCGATCATGCGCGGCGGCCACCTGGACATCTGCGTGCTCGGCGCGTTCCAGGTCTCGGCAACCGGCGACCTCGCCAACTGGCACACCGGCGCCCCTGACGCCATCCCCGCTGTGGGCGGCGCGATGGACCTCGCCACCGGCGCCAAGGACGTGTTTGTGATGATGACGCTCCTGACCCGCGAGGGTGCGTCGAAGATCGTGGAGGCGTGCACGTACCCGCTCACCGGCGTCGGCTGCGTGACGCGCGTGTACACGGACAAGGCCGTCTTCCTCACCGGGCCCGACGGCGTCACTGTCCGTGAGACGTTCGGCTGTACCTTCGAGGAACTCCAGGACCTGGTAGCCGTCCCGCTCAAGTCAGCCGCCGCCGTCGTTGGTTGAGCCTGTCGAAACTAACCCCCCACCCACGGCGCGAACAGGCAGATAATCCCCTCAAACCCGTGATTTGAGGGGATTATCTGCCAGTTCGCGCCGAATAGGATTGGTAACCATGACCAACGCACCTGCAGACTCACGGGCCGCCCCGCATGCGAGTGACCACTACGTGCAGTCGCTGGCGCGCGGGCTGGCCGTGATCCGCGCCTTTGATACCGACCACCCGGTCATGACCCTCACCGAGGTGGCGGCACGGACGGACCTGACAAGAGCCACAGCCAGGCGCTTCCTGCACACCCTCGTGGAGCTGGACTACGTACGGACCGACGGCAAGACGTTTGCGCTGACGGCCAAGGTCCTGCAGCTCGGCTACGCCTACCTCAGCGGTCTGTCCCTGCCGCAGCTGGCCCAGCCCCACCTGGAGGAACTGTCCCTCAAGCTGGGCGAATCCACGTCGGCGGCGGTGCTGGACGGTACGGACATCGCCTACATCGCAAGGGTGACCACGCGCCGCATCATGAACGTCGGCATCACCGTGGGCACCCGCTTCCCGGCTTACGCTACGTCCATGGGCAGGGTGCTGCTCGCGGCCCTGCCGCCCGCCGGACTCAAGGACTACCTGGCTGCGGCCGAGATCAAACCGCTGACGCCGCACGCGCTGGGCACAGTCCCCGAGCTGTTGGCGGTGCTGGACACGGTCCGGGCCCAAGGCTGGTGCCTGCTGGACCAGGAGCTTGAGATCGGGCTGATGTCCGTTGCCGCTCCCGTGTACGACGGGCCAACCAAAGTGGTGGCCGCGGTGAACGTGTCCCTCCAGGCCCAATCGGTGGCGGCCCAGCCGGACCCGGAAGCGTATCTGGCCGCCGTGACCCGGGAAATCGTGGCTACCGCGAAGCTCGTCTCGGCGGACCTGACCGCACGGCGCTGAACGCCCGGTGCTGGCCGCGGCAGGCAGTCGCGCGAAAAGGCAGCAAATGCCCCCAAAACGCGAATCTGAGGGAATTAGCTGCCAGTTCGCGCAAGGGGTCATAGACTCGAGCCAACTACGTCCGTAAGGGAGTTGGCGGTTTGAAACTGGGCATACCGCGGGAACGTCATGAGGGTGAGCGGCGTGTGGCCGCCACGCCGGAAACGGTCAAGCAGCTGGCGGGGCTTGGCCTGGACATCCTGATCGAGGCAGGAGCAGGGGCCGCCGCCGGCCACTCGGACCACGATTACGCGGACGCCGGCGCCCGCATCGTCGAGGACCTGGATCCCGGCGAACTGAACGTCCTGGTCCACGTCCGCCCGCTGGAACCCCCGACGGCGGCAGCCCTGAAGAGGGGCGCCGTCACGGTTGGCCTGGCCTCGCCGTCGTCCGAACTCGCCACCGTACAGGCGCTCGTGGAGGCCGGCGTCACCGCCTTCGCCCTGGAACTGGTGCCCCGCATCTCGCGCGCACAGTCCATGGATGCGCTCAGCTCCCAGGCCCTGGTGGCCGGCTACCGCTGCGTGCTCGAAGCCGCCATCCGGCTCCCGCGCTTTTTCCCGCTGTACATGACTGCCGCCGGCACTGTCCCGCCCGCCCGGGTGCTGGTGCTGGGCGCCGGGGTTGCCGGGCTGCAGGCCATCGGCACCGCAAAACGGCTGGGGGCCCGGGTCTCCGCCAACGACATCCGGCCCGCCTCCGCTGACGAGGTCGCGTCGATGGGCGGCACGTTCATCAGGCTGGATCTGGAAACGGCGGAGGCATCGGGTGGCTACGCCCGCGAACTCAGTGCCGACCGCGGCGCCCTCCAGCGAGAACTCCTCGCCCCGCACGTCGCCGTGGCGGATGTCCTGATTACGACGGCGGCCGTCCCGGGCAGGCGCGCACCGCTCCTCGTGAGCCGCCAAATGGTGCAGGGCATGCGCCCCGGCTCCGTCGTCGTCGACCTCGCCGCGGAATCCGGCGGCAACGTTGAGGGCGCTGTTCCCGGCGAGGACATCCTGGTCCCGACCGCCGACGGGCAGGGCTACGTCACCCTGGTGGGGCTGAAGGACGCACCGTCCGCGATGGCGCAGGACGCGTCCCGACTGTATGCCAAGAACGTGGCCAACCTGCTCGCCCTGATGGTCCGGGACGGCACCGTTGCCCCCGATTTCGACGACGACGTGATCGCCTGCGCGTGCCTCACGCACGACGGCGCGGTGCGGCACCTGCCCACGGCCGAGGCCCTGGCGGCACTTGACCCCGCCCTGCCCGACCATGCGCCCCGGGTCCACGACGATCTGGTCCGGAACGACGGGATCCGGATCGAGCGGCTCCAGCACGACAAGGTCCAGAACGAGGGGGGAATCTGATGGACGGCATGAGTCTGCTGACGGTCACCGTGCTGGCGGTGTTTGTGGGCTTCGAAGTGGTTTCCAAGGTCTCCAGCACCCTGCACACGCCGTTGATGTCCGGCGCGAACGCCATCCACGGCATCATCCTGGTGGGCGCCATCATCGTGGCGGGCCAGGCCGCGGACCCTTGGATCCTGGCCGTGGCGCTGCTCGCCGTGGTGCTGGCCACCGCCAACCTGGTGGGCGGCTTTGTGGTGACGGACCGGATGCTGCATATGTTCCGTGCCCGGAAAGACGTGGTCCGCCAGGAAGCCCCGGCTAAGGAAGCCACCGGCAGGGAGGACGCAAAGTGACCCTCCTCGACCCGGTCTGGACCTCGCTCCTTTACCTCGCCGCCGCGGTGTTCTTCATCCTTGCCCTTCGTGGCCTCAGCTCGCCCCGGACTGCTCGCCGCGGCAACCTGATCGGCGCCTTCGGTGCGCTCCTCGCCGTCGTCACGGTCTTCCTTTCCGCCCGGCTGGACAACATCCCCTGGATCATCGGTGCCATCGCGGTGGGGTCCGCCGTGGCCGCACCGGTGGCCCGGCGCGTGCAGATGACCCAGATGCCGCAGCTCGTGGCGCTGTTCAACGGGGTGGGCGGCGGCGCCGCAGCCCTGGTGGCGCTGCTGGAACTCAGCCACACCGCCGACCCCTGGGTCCGGCTGGCCATCGTCTTCACGCTCCTGGTGGGGGCCGTGTCCTTCGCCGGCTCCGGGGTCACCTTCGCCAAACTCCAGGAGCTGATGACCACCCGGCCCATCGTTTTTCCGGGCCTCCCCGTGGTGATGGCAGCGGTGCTGCTCGCCGCCGTGGGTACCGCCGTCGCCGTCGTCCTGACCGGTTCCCTGGCGCTCGCGGTGCTGTTGATGGTGCTGGGTTTGGCCGCCGGCGTCCTGCTGGTGCTGCCGGTGGGCGGTGCTGACGTGCCCATCGTCATTTCGCTGCTGAACGCGTTCACCGGCCTGGCCGTGGCGGCGTCCGGTGTGGTGCTGGGCAACGTGCTGCTGGTGGTGGCCGGCACGCTGGTGGGCGCCTCCGGTACTATCCTCACCCGGGCCATGGCCGCCGCGATGGGCCGCAGCGTGGCCGGCATCCTGTTCGGCGCCTTCAAGGGAGGTTCGACGGCGGGATCCACCGCCGTGAGCGAACGTCCCGTCAGGTCCTCCACTGCGGAGGACGTGGCGGTGCTCCTGGGCTACGCGCAGCGCGTGATCATCGTGCCCGGCTATGGCCTGGCGGTGGCGCAGGGCCAGCACACAGCGGCCGAGCTGGCCCTGGCCCTTGAGGCGCGCGGGATCGAGGTGGACTTCGCCATCCATCCCGTGGCGGGCCGCATGCCGGGGCACATGAACGTGCTCCTGGCCGAGGCGAACGTGCCGTACGAATCGCTCAAGGAGATGGGCGAAATCAACTCCGAATTCCGGATGGCCGACGTCGCGTTGGTGGTGGGCGCCAACGATGTGGTGAACCCGGCAGCGAAGACGTCCTCCGGCTCGCCGATCTACGGCATGCCCATCCTGGAAGTGGCCGACGCCCGCCAGGTGATCTTCCTGAAACGCTCCATGCGGCCAGGATTCGCGGGCATCGAGAACGAGCTCCTGTACGAGCCGCAGACCTCGCTGCTCTTCGGCGACGCCAAGGATTCCCTGGCCAAGGTGCTGGGCGCGGTGAAGGCGCTGTAGCGAAGTACGCTGTCCCAAAGGCCCCATTCCCATGTCAGCGAAGGAAACCATGCCAGCCAACAGCTCCACGTCCCTCAAGCGCCCGGCCATCATCATCAATCCTGCCAAGCCGGTGGACATCGACGTGCGTGCCCTGGCGGCGAAGCATTGCTCGGCGAACGGCTGGGGCGAGCCCATCTGGCTCGAGACCACCAAGGAGGACCCCGGCGTCGGCCAGGCGAAGGAGGCACTCAAGCAAGGGGCCGACGTCGTTATTGCCGCCGGCGGCGACGGTACCGTGCGGTGTGTGGCCGAGGTCCTTTCCGGCGGGGACGTGCCCATGGGGTTGCTTCCGTTCGGCACGGGAAACCTCCTGGCCCGGAACCTGGGCATGGACGTCACCGATTTTGACGGGGCCATGGCCGGGGCCCTGGCAGGCACGGAGCGGAAGATCGACGTGGTCCGGGCCGCCCGCAATGATCCGGACAAGGAGCAGGTCTTCCTCGTCATGGCCGGAGTGGGCTACGACGCCACCATCATGGCCGACACCAACGAGGACCTCAAGGACAAGGTGGGCTGGCTGGCCTACGTGGACGCCGGCATCCGGAACCTGCCCGGCAAACCGGTGAAGGCAACCATCGTCCTCGACGGCAAGACAGTAGTACACCGCGGGGTCCGCAGCGTGATGGTGGGCAACTGCGGCAAGGTCCAGGGCAGACTGGAGATCTTCCCGGACGCCAAGATGGATGACGGCCTGCTGGACGTGGCCGTGCTGGCACCGAGGGGGAAATTCGGGTGGTTCTCCGTGGTGGCCGGCATGATCGGCAAGGGCCGCGGTAAAGACACGTCCGTCGAGTACTACCAGGGGAAATCCGTGGAGGTCACCCTCGAGCACAACGATGACTACCAGCTCGACGGCGACCACGAGGGCGACGGCAAGCACGTCCTGATGACCATTGAGCCAGGCGCGCTGACCATCCGGATGTAACCCCAACTAGCTCGCACCTAACGTCGTCAAACGCGGGAATGACGACATTAAATGCCAGTCACTTGGGAGGGCTCCGGCCGGTGGGCCAGGATTTCGGCGAGCTCGGCGAGCCGGTGCGCGCGGGCTGACTCGGCGGGTGTGAACGGTTCGCCGGGACGGGCGAAGGTGATGGGTCCGTGCCAGGCGGTGGGGATCTTCAGGCGGGTGCCGGCGTCGTCCGCTTCCAGGATTGCCTCCGCGGGGGTGAGGATGCGGGCACGAAGCAGCTCGGCGACTGCCAGCGGCAGCTCGTCCGGGGCGTCGGCGATTCGTGCCGCCAGGCTCAGCGCCTTCGTCTGGCCGTCCGCCATGGCCAGCGCGGTGGTGGGCCAGACCCGCGAACTCGAGCCGCCGGCGTCGTGCAGTGCCTCCAGCAGGTGCCGTTCACTGAGGTTCCCCGGCGCCGAGAGCACAAACTCGTCCAGCACGCCGCCGGCAACGGGGTGGACGTGGATGCTGAGGATGTTGGTGTCCAGGCGGGCCAGCGCCCGGGTGATTTTCTGCAGCGAACCCGGGTGGTCCTGGAGCACCGTGCGCGCCCGCCACAACGCCGGTGCGCTGCCCAGCTTCCTGTGGTGCCGGAGCGCCGGCGCGTGCAGCCAGCCGCGGAGCATGCGGGCGGCGGAGGGCTCCGCCACCCAGATCACCAGCACGGTGGCCGTGAGCGTGAGGACCAGCACCTTGGCAAGATACGGCAGGTGCGTTCCCACTACGAGGGCGTGGACCAACAGTTCGATCGGGAGCATAACGGCCACGTTGGCCACGGTCAGGCGGGTTTTGGTGGGTTCCGGCATCAGGCCGCAGACTTCACAGCTCAAATCAGCCGCGGCAGGGTTCCTTGCAGTGGGCTTCATGCCTCAAGGATCACAGCGGGGTGTTTCGGCCGCGTTGCCCTGCCGTTCCGATTGTGGGAACAGGCTGCGGCGTAGGATCGATGGGGACGTCAGCGCGGCCGCCCGCCAGTGATGTACCCGTTGTACCGCAGGAAGGCGCCATCAGCACGTGAAGATCCTCGCTGAGATGTTCAGCATCGCTCCCGCCAACAAGGACCACCACCCGGCGCTCCGCTGCGCCGTGGGGGTGTTTGTTCCGCTCCTTGCCCTGGTGCTGCTGGGCCGGCTGGACCTCGCGATCTTCGCGTCTTTCGGCGCATTCACGGGAATCTACGGCCGTGGCGAGCCGCACGGATCGCGCTTCTTCCTTCAGCTCCGCGCGGGCCTGCTGATGCTGCTGATCATTCTGCTGGCCGCGCTCGCGGCCCGCGCCGGCGGGGTCTGGGGGGTGGACGGGGACAACACCACGTGGCTTCTGGTCCTGGCCACTACCCTGGTGGCCGGCGGCTGCTCCGTGGCCATCTCGTGGCTTCGGCTGCGGCCTGCCGGGTCGCTGTTCCACATCTTTGCTTTCGCGGCCATTGCCTCGATCCCCAACCAGCCGCCGCTCTGGGAGGGCATGCTGGTGGCCGTCCTGACCACCGCCTTCTGCCTGCTGATCGGCTTCTCTTCGCGGGTGCTGCCCAGCCACCGCACACCCTGGGTCTGGCCGCGCCCGCTCCGCCGCACTCCGGATGAGCGGCGGGCGGCCTGGCTGGAAGGCCTGGGCTATTTCGTGGCCGCCGGGCTGGCCGGTTCGTTGGCCACCCTGGCCGGCCAAAGCCTGGGTTTTGGCCATAACTACTGGGCCATGGTGGCCGCAGTGGTCCCGCTCGTGGGGCACACCACCGTGCACCGGGTCCGCCGCGGCGTGCAGAGGATCATCGGCACGGTCCTGGGGCTCGTGGTGCTGGCCGGGATCCTCCTGCTGGGCCTGCAACCCTGGCAGACCGTGCTGGTTATGGCCCTGTGCCAGTTCGGCGCCGAGTTGTTCATTGCCCGCCAGTACTTGCTGGCGCAGGTCTTCGTGACGCCGCTGGCCCTGATCTCCACGCTGCTGGTGGCGCCGGCCTCGCCTACCAGCCTGCTCCGCGACCGGATCGTCGAGACGGTGATCGGTGCCGCCGTCGGCATTGCGGTGGTGCTGGCGCCTGTCCTTTGGCGGCGGGTGTGGCGGGCGCGGGTTCGCCGGGGATCAGCTCACGAGCCCAGGCGGCCGCCGGACTCCTCCAGATAGCAGGAGCCGCACAAGGATTCGTACCAGACGTCCTGGCCGTCGATGGCCACCTGGTCGCCGTCGAACACCACCTCGTTGCCAACGCGCCGGGTGTTGAAGATGGCCTTGCGCCCGCACCGGCAAATGGTCTTGAGCTCTTCCAGCGTGTGGGCGACCTCCATCAGCCGGCGTGATCCCGGGAAGGCATGCGTCAGGAAGTCTGTCCTGATGCCGTAGGCGAGGACGGGCACGTTGTCCAGGACGGCGACGCGGAACAGGTCATCCACCTGGTCCGGGGTGAGGAACTGGGCCTCGTCCACCAGCAGGCAGGCCACCGGTTTCTGGTCCACGTGCTCCAGCAGGGCGTCGGGGTCATCGCCGGCGGCATGGGCGGCGAAGAGCTCACGCACAGGCGTGGTGGCGGAGATCAGGAAGTCCACGGACCGGGTCATGCCCAGCCGGGACACAATGTCGGTATCGCCTTTGGTATCCACATCGGGCTTGGCGAGAAGGACACGCTGGCCCCGCTCCTCGTAGTTGAAGGCGGCCTGCAGGAGCCCGGTGGACTTTCCCGAGTTCATGGCGCCGTAGCGGAAGTAGAGCTTGGCCAAGGGGGTCCTTTCAATGGGTCCGGCTATCGATCTTATGCCGTACGCCCCAGGGACACGGCTGCAGCCTGTCCTGCGGACCTTGCCCGCCGCCGTCGGGCATGTTCCGTCGGCCGGTCAGCGCATGGGTGCGGCTGGTTCCTTGTCGCCAGAAACGTCCACCGACGACGAACCCGGCATCTGCGCGGTCCCCGGGATGCCGCGGGGGCGCTTCTGCGCTTTTTGACGTCTGCTGGTTCGGCCGTAGACCAAGTACATCGTCAATCCGGTGATGACCATCAGCAGCACTGTGTACACGAACGTGTTGGCCACGCCGGCCACGCCTTCAGCGCCATCGGTGTTGGCCTTGATGACCAGGCCCAGCGGCTGGACCAGCGGGTGAGCCAGGAAGATCGCGGTGTCGTAGTCATCCAGCAGGCTGTTGAAGTTCAGGGCTGCGATCGCTGCGGCGGCGGGAAGCACCAGGGGCAGCAGGATGCGGCGGAACACGTAGAGGGTCTTGGCGCCCATAATGGCCGCCGCTTCCTCCAGTGACGAGTTCACCGAGGCGAATGAGGCCTTAAGCATGCGGAGGGTAAACGGGATCTTGACGGTCACGAACGCGATCAGCAGGATCACAGTGGTGCCCGTCAGCACCGCACCGCCCACCAGCGGATTCGGGTGGTCGTAGCTGATGATCAGTCCCAGGGCGAGGAGCGCCGACGGCAGGATCCACGGGATGTGGAGCAAGTACTCGAAAACCGTGGTGGCCCAGTTCCTGTACTTTTGCAGCAGCCGGGCCACAAACAGCAGCCCGCCCACCGCGATGATGGCGGCGAGGGCGCTGTAGATGACGCTGACGATGAAGGGCCGCAGGCCGGATTCCTGGGTCAGGACGCGGACGTAGTTGTCCAGTGTCAGGCTGCCCAGCGAGAGCTGCCCGGTCTGGATGGCCGCCCCGTCGGCGAAGGAATAGAGCACAATCAGCAGTACCGGCAGGGTGTACACAGCGAACAGCAGGTAGGCGACGGTGTGGACGACGGCGTTGGCCAACGGGTCGGTGATCTGCTGTTTCTGCAGGGCGGACGAAACCTTGGACACCGAGAAGTAGGTGCCGCCCTTCTCCATCCGGGTCATCACGGCCAGCATCAGGATGGTGGCCACACCCAGGATGACGGCCAGCAGGGCCGCCAGGTCCCGCGATGTGGGGCTGTTGGTGAAGGTCAGGATCATGGGAGTGATGGTTTGGAAATCCCTGCCACCGAGCACCTGGGGGGCGCTGAGGGCACCCAGGCCGGTGAGGAAGGACAGAATGGTGACGGCGAACAGCGTGGGCTTGAGCATCGGGAGGACAACCCGGCGCAGAATGGTCCAGTCGGACGCGCCGAGGTTCTTGGCGGCCTCGATGGTCTGGAAATCCACACCCTTAAGCGCGTTGGCCACAAACAGCATGTGGTTGGTGGTGGTGGCGAACGTCATCACTACCAGGACTGCAAAGAAGCCGGAGAACCACGCTGAGTCCATGCCGGGGAAGACTTTCAGCAGCAGGGACGTGACGATGCCCTTGTCCCCGTAGATGAACTTGTATCCGGCCGCCAGCACGATGCCGCCATAGATGAACGTAGAGGCATACCCAAGGAACAAAATCCTGGATCCGCGGATCCTGAAGTACTGCGTGACCAAGACAATGAAAATTCCCACCACGTTGACCGTGACAGACAGCGCCACGGCCAGGAGGAAGCTGTTACCCAGGGACTTCATGGCCCGCTGCGAGGAGAACAGCTTTTCGGCGGCGCGGCCGGAGAAGCTGCCGTCCGGGAAGAACGTGGCAATGAGGACGTTGAGGTTGGGCCACACCAGGAACGCCGCAATAAACCAGGTCAGGATTACGCCCACGGTCAGGACGAACGGGGAGCGCACCATGCCCTTGGCGGACGCGGCGCTCATGGCAGGGACACTGCCGGGTCCAGTCTGTCCAGCGCCTTGCCGCTGTCCGCGTGGTACTGCAGGATGTGTCCGGGCTCGACGTAAAGGGTGATCGCGGTGCCGGCTTCCGGGTGCACGCCGCCGTCTTCCCTGACCAGCAGCCGGATCTCCGCGCCGTGGCTGCGTACAACGTAGCGGCTGTGGAGGCCGTGGTAGGTGCGCGACACCACCTTCCCGGACAGGCCGACGGCGGCGCCTCCGTCCGCGGGCGGGGTCAGGGACGCCTTTTCCACGCGGAGGTAGGAGTTCGCTGCGAGGCTGAGTCCGGCGCCGGAGATCCGGTTCACTTCGGCCATGAAATCGGCAGTGAGGGCGGAACTGTCGCCGATGAAGTTGCAGACAAATTCGGTGGCTGCCTGGTCGTAGATGCTCTGGGGTGTGCCCACCTGCTCCACCACGCCCCTGTTGAAGACGGCCACCCGGTCGCTCATGGCCAGGGCCTCGTCCTGGTCGTGTGTCACGTAGACAGTGGTGATCCCGAACTCGCTCTGCAGGTCCTTGAGTTGCTGGCGCAACTGGTGCCTGAGCTTCGCGTCCAGGTTGGACAGCGGCTCGTCCAGGAGCAGGATCTTGGGCTTGAGCACCAGGGCGCGGGCAACTGCCACGCGTTGCTGCTGGCCGCCCGAAAGCTCGGCCACGTTCTTGTGCAGCTGTTCATCGCTGAGTTCCACCCGGTGCGCGATGTCGCGCACAAGGCTGTCGCTTTCGGCTGATTTCTCTTTCCGTACCCGGAGGCCGAAGGCGATGTTTTCCCACACGCTCATGCTGGGGAACAGCGCATAGTTCTGGAACACCATGCCCACTTGGCGCTTGTCGCTGGGCAGCTTCGTGACGTTCTTCCCGTCCACATGCACGCTTCCCTTGGAAGGTTCAATGAAGCCCGCCAGTGTCCGGAGCGCCGTTGTTTTGCCGCAGCCGGATGGACCCAGCAGGGTGAAGAATTCTCCCGGCCTGACATGGAGGTCAAGGTTGGGGATGGCAGTGAAATCGCCGAACGTGACTTCGATGTTGTCCAAGCGGATCATGGTGAAACCTGTCTGGTGGGGCTGGAAGGGGACGGACGACTACTGCATGTATTCCAGTTCGATTTTCTCCACCCACGAGCCCATGTTTTCCTGGACGAATTCCCAGTCGATGTCCTGCTGCTTGAGGTCCGCGAAGAAGTCCACCACGTCAGGGTTAGCCTTCGCTGCGGCACTCTTGTTCACCGGCATCGAATTGAACTGCTTGGCCCAGGCACCCTGCACATCCGCGCTGCCGAACCAGTCGATGAACTTCTGCGCTTCTTCCTTTTTGTCTGTCCCCTTAACGAGGGCCACCTGCTCCACAGCGAGGGGAACGCCGACCGATGGCTTGACGGACTCCACGTTGACCTTGAAGGTCTTCTCGCGTTCGGCGATGATCGAGGACGGCATCTGGCCCATGTCCGCTTCGCCGCTGGCTATGCGGGCAAAAAGATCCGTCTTGGGTACTGCGGGGCTGCCGTGCTGGAAGTACTGCTCAGCCTGCTTCCAGCCTTCGTCGGAGATGCCGAGGTCACCGGAGTCGTCCTTATAACGGGTGAGGATGCCGGCGAACACCAGCTGTGCCGTGGCAGTTCCCATGCCGGTGACGCGCTCATAGCGGTCCTTGAATTCGTCCTTGGTCCAGAGGTCCGTCCAGTCTTTGGGAGCGGCGTCGGCGGTGACCTTATCCGAGTTGTAGCCCAGCAGGATGGCCTGCTTCACCAGCGGCCAATAGGCTTCGCCGTCTCCCAGGGCTGGGTCAATTTCTCCTGCCCACGCCGGCTTGTAGGCCTCAAGGGCGTCCGCGGCCTTGATCTGGGCGAAGTACATGTTGTTCAGTCCAAAGGCCACGTCAGCAATCGGGTTGTTCTTTTCGGCGATCAGCTTGTTGGTGGCGTCCGCTCCGCCGGCACCCACAACTTCGACTTTGTAACCCGCTTTCGCGGCCTCCGTAGTCAGCCATTCACCACGGCCTTCCCCATTGGAGTTCGTATAGATCACGAGGGTTTCGCCGGAACCACCGGCCGGCGCGGACGAGGAACCACCAGAGGCTGCAGGGGTGGCTGCTCCTCCGCCGCAACCGGCAAGCAGGGTGATGGCGAGGACGGCGGCGGCCAGGGTTTGGACTTTACGCACGATCAGGACTCATTTCTTCACTGGAACGAACCGGAGCATATTCCGGCAAGCCTATAGGCGGACTGTGCAGATAAGGGCGATAAATGCTATCGATTTGATAAACAGCCCGGCTGATTAGTCTTGTCCGGTCAAGGGAACATCCAGCGCACGGTTCATTAACTGGCCGTGAACGTTGAGGGACCTGCTCCTGACGTGTCAGTGACGGATGACTGACACGTCCTGCTCAGTCCTGAATGAGGGTTTCCGTCAGGTGATGCGTGGGAATCCGGTCCCGCTCATAAGTGATTTCGGTGTAGCCGTGGGGCTCGGGCTTGCCGGCCGGGCTGAGGTTCACAAAGACGATCTCTTCGATGGTGAGGATGCTTTGGCGCGTGATCATGTTGCGGACTTCGGCGCGCATAGTCAATGACGTCCGTCCGAAGCGCGTCGCCGTCAGGCCCATTTCCACCAGGTCTCCCTGCACGGCAGAGCTGACGAAGTTGATTTCGGAGATGTACTTGGTGACGGCGCGGCCGTTGCCCAGCTGGAGGATGGCGTAGATCGCGGCCTCCTCATCGATCCACTTCAGCAGGCTTCCGCCGAAAAGGGTCCCGTTGGCGTTCAGGTCCTCCGGCCGGATCCATTTGCGGGTGCGGAAGGTGATGTCGGTGGATTCCATATGGCGAGGTTAGCGTGCCGCGGCGCAGGTTACGTGGTGGCAGTTGTTGTGTAACGGACCGCCGCCCGGATTTGGCTCAGGCCATGGCAGTGTGGGCGGCGCTGTGCGAGTCAATCGACTTGGCGTAGCAGTACGAGTGCTCCACGCCCACGTAAGCGCCAAAGTTGGGGACGGAATCGAAGCCGGAGTTCTCGTAGAAGTTCCGGCCGTCCGGCTGGGCCGAGCCTGCTTCGGCCTTGATGCGGGTGATGCCCTGCTTGTGCGCCTCGGCTTCGAGGGCAGCCAGGATGGAGCTGGCCACGCCGGAGCCGCGCGTATACGGGAGCACGTAGAGCCGCTTGATTTCGGCCGTGGCGCGGTCCAGCAGCCTGAGTCCGCCGCAGCCCACGGGCTGTCCCGAGCCTTTGTCGTACGCCACCAGGAACACGGCACAGTCAGCGCCCGACGGCGGGGTCCCCGGTTCGTGGTCAGGGGTACCGAAGCGGGCGTCCAGTTCCGCCTGCTGGGCCCTGCGCAGATCGGCACCCACAGGGTTGGCCCAGGTGACCTGCCTGATGTTGAGCCGTGGGTTGGTCTGCATCGCGAGCCTCTTTCGCCGGAGGGGTTATGCACATCAAGCCTACGAAGCCGCGGTTACCGTGGTGTTTCCTTGGCGTAAGCGTCCGGAGAACTACCGGCTACCGGCGGACCAGGGTTCGCAGCAGCTTCAGGGCGACGGAGATCGAGGCGATGTCCACGTCCCCTGGTTTCGTCACTTCAGCAAACGTGTCCTTGATCCGGGCCAGCTGCTCCTGGTACCCGCGCTCCCAGGCCACGATCCGTTCCATGGCATCGACTCCTGCAGCTTGTGGCGGAGTGGACTTCATGACGGACGTGGTCATGTCGGCGGCGGCCGAATAGGCATCGTCACGCAGGGCCGCCCGGGCAAGGGCTTCCCAGCGGTTCGCCCTCGGGAGGTCCGTTATGCGAAGCAACAACCTGACCACGCCAATGCGCTCGAAGATTGCGTAGTGGACGTCGATGATCGCGGTGACGGGCTCCCGGACTTGTTCCGAGATGAGCGAGATGTCAAGGAGGCCGAAGCTTTCCAGCAAATCAGACGCCCGCTTGCCGAGCTCCGCGGGCAGACCGACGCTGTCCCAGTGCGCCAGGCGGTCCTCCACAAGATCAAGATCGGACCCGCGCAAGTAGTGCGAGGTCTTGGTTCGAAGGATGTCGAGCGTCGGCTTGATGCGGGCCAGGGCTTCGGAGATCGGCTGGTCCCTGTGGTCATGGGTCACATACCAGCGGGTGGCGCGGTCCAAAAGCCTGCGCATGTGCAGGGCCACCCCGGCGCTTTCCTTGCTGGGGAATTCCGGGGGAAGTGCGGCCAGGGCCGCGACTATTGAATCCAGATCGTAAGCCTCCCGCAGGACCACGAAGGCCCTGGCAACGGCGGCGGCGCTGGCCGTGGTTTCCTCGATGGCGCGGAACGCGAAAGTAATTCCGCCGATATTGACGATGTCGTTGGCCATGACGGTTCCCACGATCTCACGGCGCAGCGGATGCCTGTCCAGTTCGGCGCCGAAGCGTTCCACGATCTGGCGGGGGAAATAGCTGCGCAGGGCCTGGTGGAACCAGGGGTCGTCGGCGAGGTCGCTGGCATTCAGTTCCCGGGCCAGTTCGATCTTGGCGTAGGCGGCCAGCACGGACAGTTCGGGGGAGGTCAGACCTTCCCCGTGCTCCAGGCGGGCGTGCAGGGCCGCCGTGCTCGGCAGCCCTTCGAGGTTCCGGTCCAGGTCGGCCGTGGTTTCCAGCCAGTCCATGGTCCGCTCGAACCCGGGGCTCCAGTTCAGCACGAGCTGCCTCTCGGCCACGAGGAGCGCGTTTTGCTCGGTGTTGTCCTTCAGGACGAGCCTGGCCACCTCATCGGTGAGCGAATGCAGGAACCCGGCCCGCTCCTCCCGGCGCATCAGTCCTGCCGCGATCATCGCGTCGACGAAGATCTTGATGTTGACCTCGTGGTCGGAACAGTCGACGCCGGCCGAGTTGTCGATCGCGTCAGTGTTCAGGAGGACTCCGTGCAGCGCGGCTTCGATCCGGCCCCGCTGGGTGACGCCAAGGTTCCCGCCTTCGGCGATGACCCGGGCCCGCAGTTCGTGTCCATTGATGCGGATGGCGTCGTTGGCCTTGTCTCCCACCTCGGCCTGGGTTTCGCTGGAGGCCTTGATGTACGTGCCGATGCCGCCGTTGTAGATCAGATCCACGGGGGCGCGCAGGATGGCCTGGAGGAGTTCCTGCGGCGCCATGCTGCTCCGGCCCCTTTCGAGGCCCAGCGCGATCCGGACCGGATCGCTGATCGGGACGGTCTTTGCGGACCGGGGGTAGACGCCGCCGCCCGCGCTGATGGTCCGGGCGTCATAGTCGGCCCAGGAGGACCGGGGCAGCCCGAAAAGCCGCCGGCGTTCGGCGTAGGAGGCGTCCGGATCGGGGTTGGGGTCCAGGAAGATGTGCCGGTGGTCGAAGGCTGCCACCAGCACGATATGGCGGGAGAGCAGCATCCCGTTGCCGAAGACGTCGCCGCTCATGTCGCCGATGCCCGCGACCGTGAAATCCTCCTGCTGCGTGTCCAGGCCCAGCTCGCTGAAGTGCTGCTTCACCGACGCCCACACGCCGCGGGCCGTGATGCCCATTGCCTTGTGGTCGTAGCCTACGGACCCGCCGGAGGCGAAGGCGTCGTCGAGCCAGAAGCCGTACGCGTGGGCCACCTCGTTGGCGGTGTCCGAAAAAGCAGCCGTCCCCTTGTCCGCGGCCACCACCAGGTAGTAATCGTCGCCGTCGTGCCGGACCACATTCTTGGGGGCTACCACCGTGCCGCCGTTTCCGGAACCAAGCAGGTTGTCCGTGAGATCGAGCATTCCCCTGATAAAGATCCGGTAGCTCTCCTGCCCCTCGGCCATCCATGCGGCCCGGTCAATCGCAGGATCCGGAAGCCGTTTGGCGTAGAAGCCGCCCTTGGCCCCGGTGGGCACAATGACCGAGTTCTTGACGTTCTGGGCCTTGACCAGCCCCAGGACTTCGGTGCGGAAGTCCTCGCTGCGGTTCGACCAGCGCAGGCCGCCGCGGGCCAGCATGCCAAAGCGCAGGTGAACCCCTTCCACGCGCGGCGAGTAGACCCAGATTTCGAACTTGGGCCTCGGAAACGGTGCGTTGGGGATGGCGCCCGGGCTGAGCTTGAAGCTCACATGGGGCCTGTCCAGGAAGTAGTTGGTTCTGAGTGTGGCCTCGATCAGGTTCATGAACGTGCGGAGCAGCCGGTCGGCGTCGAGGCTGGGGATTTCCTCGATCGCGGCCATCAGTTCCTTCCTGGCGGCGGCCGTGTCGTGGAGGCGCCGGGTCCAGTCAATGCCGGGAACGAATTTGGCGTGGAACAGCGCGAGCAGTGCGTGCGTGGCCCGGGTGTTGGACAGCAGGGTGTCCGCCATGAAGCCATAGGAATTCAGGGTGCCTAGCTGCTGCAGGTATTTGGCGTAGCTGCGGAGGACCACGGCCTGGCGCCAGCTGACCCCCTCCCTGATCACCAGGGCATCGAAGCCGTCCGACTCGATGTCTCCGCGCATGGCCGCGCAGAACGAATCCGCCAGCAGCATGCTGGTTTCCAGGGGATCGATGCCGGGCGGGTACTTCAGCCCGAGGTCGTAGAGGAAGAGGTCCTGGCCGTTGGCGCGCCGAAGCTCAAAGGGACGCTGGTCCAGCACCTCAAGCCCCAGGTTGTGGAGGAATGGCAGGAACCGGGTGAGGCTCTGTGCGCTGGTCAGGTAGAGGCGCATCCGCGCGTCCTCTGCCGGCGGCCGCGTGGCTTCCGGCCGGACATAGACAGTCAACAGGGGGTCGTCCAGCGCCCGCCCGCCCGTCCCGTCAAGATCGAATTCCTCGAAGGCGGCGATGTCGCGGACCGCGTCCTCGGCGTCGTGGTCCGCACGGTAGCCGGGCGGAAACGAGCCTTGCCACAGTGTCGAGAGCCGCGCCGCCTCCTCTGCGGTGAATCGGTCACGGAGGGACTCGTCCAGGCCCTCCGTCCACGAGCGGCTTGCCGCCACTACACGCCGCTCCAGCTCCAGGGGGTCGACGTCGGGCGCTGGCGTCCCGGGGCCCAGCAGGATCCGGAAGAACACCCGGGCCATGGGGGAGTCGCCCAACCGGACCTCGAACTCGATGGACGGGGATTTGAAGGCGTGCCTGAGTTCCTGCTCGATCCTGAGCCGGACCGCCGTGTTGTAGCGGCGCCGGGGAAGGAAAACCAGGGCGGACATGAAGCGGCCGATACTGTCCGGCCGCAGGAAAAGCCGCGTTTGGCGGCGCGGCTGCAGGCGCAAGATCTCCGTGGCCAGCTGGGCCAGATCGTGCTGTTCCATATGGAACAGCTCGTCGAGTGGAAACGACTCCAGCACCGCCAGCAGTTCCTTGCCCTGGGGCGAGGCAGTCTTGAAACCAAGGCGCTCCTGCACGGCCAGGACCTTGTCCCGGACCACCGGAATGCGGCGTACGGACTGGCCTGTGGCGCCCGGGGCGAGCAGGCCCACAAAGCGCCGCTCTCCGGCCACGGCTCCGCCATCGTCGAAGATCCGAAGACGGATCTCGTCCAGGTAGGCGGGCCGGGGGACCGAGGAACGCAGATCCGAGGTAGCGAGCGTGAGTGCCCGCGGGCTGTGGAGGCTTGCCTCCCCGGACTCCTCTGTGTGAGGTGCGCCGGAGGCCGGACCGGTCCCGCCTTCCGGACGGTCCTCCCGGAGCAGCCCCAGCCCCGCGCCGGCCCGCACGCGCAGGGCATCCCGGCCGCCCGCCGTCGTGCGCTCATATTCGCTGTACCCGAGGAACACGAAGTTGCCGTTGTCCAGCCAGAGCAGCAGTTCCCGGAGCTGATCCGGGGCCGGGACCGTGGCGCTGGGGAATCCGTCAACGGAGCCGACGGCGGCTGTCACCTGGGCATGGATGGCTGGGAGGTCTTCGGCGACTGCCTGAACATCGGCCAGCACCCCGTGGAGGTTCGCGATGACTTCCTCGGCGCCCGAGTCCCCAGGCAGCCTGCCGATTTCCACGGCCACCCAAGTCTCTGTGGTCCCCTCCTGGATGCCGTCCAACTCGTCCGGGCGCACGTCCGGGATTTCCGCGTGGCCGGCGTTCGCCGCTGTCAGTCCGGCCCGCGATGGCCCATGCGCGACGTCCAGCAACGCATGCGTTTCAGGGTCCCGCAACACCCGGAACGTGGGATGCACGAGCAGCCGGATCGACGCGCTCTCCCTGGTCAGCTCGGCTGTCACCGAGTGAACCAGATGGGGCATGTCATTGGCGACCACCATCACAATGCTCGCATCGGTTTCATTCAGGACCCCGACGACGGACTGTCCGGGAGTGCGGATGCCCGCTAATTCCGCGTGGTACCGAGCCCGCCGGCCCAGGGTCTCCGGACTGTAGTCCAGGAGGTCCTCCGCCGCGACGTGCTCGTAGTAGTCCGCGAAGAAGGAATCGTTGGGCTCGAACGGACCGGCAGCCCCTCCCTGGGCAGCCGGTGCGGTTTCGCGTGACATTCCACTGCGCCTCCACGGCAAGGGCTGGCACCACTGGCCGTGGTCCCCTGGGGAAGCCTCATGCCTGACTTCATCATGGACGCCCCGCCACATGGCGTCCAGTGTTTCGCAGCGGCTACGCGGCGCCGCCCGTGGGGTCCTCGGCGGTCGGATCCGCGAGAGCTAGGCCGCCCACCGGGCTCCCGTCCCAGTGGATCAGCTTCCAACCGGCGCCGGGGTCCCCTTCCAGGGCCACAATGCCCGTGTTGGACAGGGCGTGGCGGGCTGCGAACTCATGGTCGGCGCCGGCGGCGCGGCGACCGGTCCACGTGCGGATGGCCGCGCCGTGACTCACCACGGCCGCGACGGCGGAGCCACCATTGTTGGCCGCGCGCTCGGCAATCCGGTAGATGGCGGCGTCGTACCGTTCGAAAAACTCGTGGCCGTCCGGGCCAGCCGGCATCCGGCGGTCCAGGTCACCGGCTGCCCACGCGAACACTGTCCCCATGTAGCGCATGTGCGACTCGTGGTCGGTCAGTTTCTCCAGCGCCCCTGCTTCGATCTCGTGCAGCCCATCCAGGACTTCAACCTCAAGCCCGTGGAGCCGGGACAGCGGGGCGGCCGTGATCTGGGTCCGCAGAAGTGTTGATGCGTACACTGCGCCTATCTGCTCGTTGGCCAGGGACCGTGCCATGGCCTCGGCCTGGCGTTCTCCCAGCTCGGTCAGCCCCGGCCCCGGGTGGGCGGTGTCCAGCTGGCCGAGTACGTTGCCGGGGGTCTGTCCGTGGCGGATGAGGAGCAGCTTCATGACTCCAGTTTCGCATCCGGCGGCGAGATTCGGCGTCTGCCTGCCGGGCCGGCGCCGTGCGTTCCCACCGCAACCGGTTTCGGCAGGCTCAACCACCGAAAAGCGCCGGGCCCTCCAAGGACCCGGCGCCGCCGTCGTACTTCTTGTGCCCGCGGGCGTGCTTACTTGAGGTGGTCCACCAGCTGGTCCGCGATGCCGGTGTACTTGCCCGGCGTGAGGGCCAGCAGCCGCGCCTCGGCCTCGGGGGAGAGGCCCAGGCTCTGCACGAATTCCTGCATCCGGGCGGCATCCACACGCTGGCCGCGGGTGAGGTCCTTGAGCCGCTCGTACGGGTTTTCCATGCCTTCGACGCCGGCGATCGCTTCGGCACGCATGACCATTTGGATGGCCTCGCCCAGAACTTCCCAGTTGGTGTCCAGGTCCCCGGCGAGCACGTCTTCGGCAACATCGAGGCGGTCCAGGCCCTTGGCCACGTTGGAGATCGCCAGGAGGGAGTGGCCGAACGCCACACCGATGTTGCGCTGGCTGGAGGAGTCGGTGAGGTCGCGTTGCCAGCGGGAGGTCACCAGCGTGGAGCCCAGCACGTCCAGGAGGCCGGAGGAAATTTCCAGGTTCGCTTCGGCGTTCTCGAACCGGATGGGGTTGACCTTGTGCGGCATGGTGGAGGATCCGGTGGCGCCGGCCACGGGGATCTGGGCGAAGTAGCCGATGGAGATGTAGCTCCACATGTCCGTGCAGACGTTGTGCAGGATCCGGTTGAACCGCGCGACGTCGGCGTACAGCTCGGCCTGCCAGTCGTGGCTTTCGATCTGGGTGGTCAGCGGGTTCCAGGTCAGGCCCAGGCCCTCGACGAAGGACTTGGCCACCTGCTGCCAGTCAGCGCCGGGGACAGAGGCCACGTGGGCTGCATAGGTGCCGGTGGCGCCGTTGATTTTGCCCAGGTATTCGGTCTCCGCGATCCGGTCCAGCTGGCGGGTCAGGCGGTGCGCGATGACGGCCAGTTCCTTGCCCAGGGTGGTGGGCGTGGCCGGCTGGCCGTGCGTGCGGGACAGCATGGGGACCGCGCGGTTGTCCTCGGCCATCTTGCTGATCTGGGCAACGAGGGCGCGTGCGGCGGGCAGCCACACGTCCTCCACAGCACCCTTGACGCCCAGGGCGTAAGAGAGGTTGTTGATGTCCTCGGACGTGCAGCCGAAGTGGACCATGGCGGTCAGGTTCTCGATGCCGATGGCGGGCAGCCGGCGGCCGATGTAGTACTCCACAGCCTTCACGTCATGGACCGTAACGGCTTCGATTTCGGCGAGCTCGGACACCGAGGCGGAGTTGAATTCGGTGACGATCGCGCGGAGCTTTTCCTGCTGTTCCGCGGTGAGCTGACCTGCGCCGGGAAGGACATTGTTGCTGGTCAGGTGGATGAGCCACTCGACTTCCACGGCCACGCGGTCACGGTTCAGGGCTGCCTCGGACAGGTAGTCAACGAGGGGCGCAACGGCGGACTGGTAGCGGCCGTCCAGCGGACCCAGGGCGATCTGGTCCGGTGACGCGGCAAGGGCCAGGCGTCCGGAGGGCGTGCGGGTATCAGCTGTGGCGGCAGTTTCAGGCATGTGTTGATTCTTTCATGAACTCCTCACTGCCGCTTAAGCGCTCCGTCGCATGTGAACAGCGGCGTGACTTGTCCACATAGCCGACGGCGGTGCTTCCGTCGTGGGGGCGGCATTCCGTAGCGTCGGGGTTCAGGAGTTGGCCTTGACGGACGAGAGGTTCGGGCGGATATCCGGGACGGGGGAACGGGCATGGGCAGTGACGTGACGGCAGCCGACATCGCGGCATGCATGTCCCGAGGTTATGAGGTTCAGCAGTTGGCGGCCCGGGTTGACCTTTGCCTGGCGAGGGTGGAAAAGGTCCTCGGCGGCTTTCGCGAGATCCAGCTTTTGGACTGGCAGTCACCTGCCGGGAGGGCGTACAGGAACTCGGTGGCTCTGCAGGAGGTGGCCCTAGGGAGGGCGAGGGTACGGCTCGAGGACGCGCTGGCTTCGGTGAAACGCCACGCGCAGGCGGTGGGAACGTCCGCCGGCAACCCGGCGGGGCGGTACTGATGGCCGAGGTGACGCCATCCGGCAGCGGCGGCCCTATCCAGCTGACAGGGCCTGCCGTGGACGGGGGCATGGAAATCAGGGGCGGCGTTGGTGGCATCAGTTTTCAGTTGGAGGAGCTCGTAGGCGGCGCGGAGAAGCTCGACGCTGCTGCGGGGGAGCTGGCTGCCGTGGAAGTGGAGGTCCGCCGCATCTGGGAAGACCTGTGCCCGTACCAGGATGAAGCGCGTCCCACCGGAACGGCGGCCCTGATTGGCGTCGGAGAGGCGCAGTGGAGTGTCCAGGCCGTCCGTGCGGAGCTGCAAGGAATCAGCAGCCAGGTGCGGGACTGCAAAAGGAACTACGAAACGGCGGAAGCGTGGGCGGGATTCTCGCGCGGAATGGGCGGCGGACTGACGCGCCCCGAAACCCTTGGCAGGCAGGCGGTAGACCTCGGCTTGGGTCCGGTTCCCAACAGGGAAGTCACAGAACTCGCCGTGGGACCTATTGCCATGGCTGCCTTGTTGGCAGTCTCCCCGGAGCGCTTTTGGGCAGCGCTCGCGGCAGACATGGCGGCGGGCAGGCATATTGCGGCGGCGGTACCTTTGCTCGCCGGTGTGTCCGGGCGTTCAAACCGAATCCTTCAGCCTCGTCCGGTCACGTTGGAAAAGAAGGAGACGCTGCCCATTGAATTCGACGGTTCACCGGCTGCGTTGTTGGAACGGGCACGGATCATCGATGAACGCGGTGAAGGCTACATCGAAGTCATCGAAGTGGATAACGGCGGAAAGAAGGCTTACGTGGTGGTCATTCCCGGAACGCAGGCCGGAGGTGAAATGGGCGGCGTTAATCCGTTCGACGAAGTCGGCATCGTTGAAGGGCTGGGCCACAGCTCGGCAGAAATCAACGCAGCGGTGTTTCAAGCCCTGCAGGCTGCCGGCGCGGAAAAGGGGGCACCCGTAGTGGCAGTGGGTTACAGCCAAGGTGGAATCCATGCAATGAACCTGGCGGCCGACGATCTTTTCCTGAACGAGTACGACATGAAATATGTCCTCACCGCAGGGTCTCCCGTGGGTGGCATTGTTCCGGACGCCGACGTCACTGCTCTTCACCTGGAGCACAGGCAGGATTGGGTGCCCGGCACTGACGGTACACCGAACCCGGACGCCCGAAACCGGGTTACGGTGACCCTCAACAGCCCAGTAACCACGCCCCAAGGTGGCGAGTTCGGTATTGGGCCGGGCCACAATCTCAACAACTACCAGGGAGCCGCGCGGCTCGTCGCAGCAAGCGACGATCCCTCTCTGATGGCGTCAACCGCGGTTCTTGGCGGCGTCCTGGGGGCAGGCGGCACGGCAACGGCCACCCGCTTCGCACTGTCCCGTTCGAAGCCACCTGAACTGCTACCGAGGTCCAAGCCGGATGCTCCACAGCGGGCCTCTGAGATTGACCGGACGAGGTAATCCGACGGTCAGCGCTTGCCGGCCCCTGTCAGCCGTCCTGCCACCAGCGAAATGAGGGTGATGATGATGGCCGCGAGGACCGCCGTCCAGAGGAACGAGTCAATGGTGAAGTGCACCGGCGTGTAACTGCTGAGCCAGGACGTCAGGTAGAGCATGGCGGCGTTGATGACGATCGTGAAGAGGCCCAGTGTGAGGATGGTGATGGGCAAGGACAAGAGGCTGACCAGGGGCCGGACGAACGCGTTGACCACGCCGAAAATCAAACCGACGAACAAGTACGCCAGGATGATGCCGATGGTGTCGGTGCCCTGCGTTACGCCCGAGTTGGCCACCGCCTCGGTAGTCGCCGAAGTTGAGATATCCAGGCCCGGCAGTATCCAGCTGGCAATCCAGAGGGCCAGCCCGTTGATAAGGACTCGAACAATAAAAGAGCGCATAGGCCCATGCTGTCACACTGCCCCTGGGCCCCGTCTGAGTTCCTGCCCGCCCCGTGCCGTTCACGCGAAGTAGGCTAGTTTGCATGACTTCACCCGAGATCCTGCCTGGCGAAATCCGGCCGCGCCCCGTGGTTGGCCGGCTACCCCGGTACGCCGCAGGAAAGCCTCCCGTCGCCGTGGATGGGCTGGCCAGCTACAAGCTGTCCTCCAACGAGAACCCCCTGCCCCCCCCTTCCGGCAGTGCTGGAGGCAATTTCCAACCAGACGGACTTCAACCGCTACCCCGATCCCCTCAGCAGCAAGCTTCGTGCGGCGCTCGCCGAGTTCCTGGCGGTGCCGGCCGAGGACGTGGTCACCGGCGCCGGAAGCCTCGGAGCCCTCAACCAGTTGCTGTCCACGTTCGCCGGCCAGAACGACGACGGCAAAGCGGACGAGGTGATCTATGCGTGGCGGTCCTTCGAGGCGTATCCCATCAGCGTGGGCCTTGTGGGTGCGGAGAGCGTCCGCATTCCGCTGACGGCCGAGGGACGCCACGACCTGGATGCCATGGCTGCAGCCGTAACGGTCCGCACCAAAGTCATCCTGCTCTGCACCCCGAACAACCCCACCGGCCCCATCCTGACCACTGCCGAAACGGAGCGGTTCATCCAGGCGGTCCCGTCCGACGTCGTGGTGGTGATTGACGAGGCCTACCAAGAGTTCGTCCGCGCCAGCGATGCTGTGGACGGCATCGCGATGTACCGCAAATACCCGAATGTTGTGGTGCTCCGGACGTTCTCCAAGGCCCATGGACTGGCGGGCCTGCGCGTGGGATACAGCGTCTCCAACCCCGGGCTGACCCAGTACCTTCGCGTGGCCGCCACACCCTTCGCCGTGTCACAGATCGCTGAAAATGCAGCCATTGTGTCGCTGCAGAATTACCCCCTGGTTGTAGAAAGGGTACAAAGCATCGTGGACGAACGAACCCGCGTAACCTCCGGACTGCGTGAACTCGGCTGGTTCGTACCCGAGGCGCAGGGCAACTTCGTCTGGTTGAACCTGGGCGAAAACAGCTCGGAATTTGCCGAACTGGCGGGCACGCAGGCGCTTTCAGTGCGCGCCTTCGGCGGCGATGGCGTGCGCGTCAGCATCGGTGAGGTCGAGGCCAACAGCCGGTTCCTCGAGCTCTGTGCAAACTATACAAAGGCGCCGTAGCGTTCCTAGTGCTTAACATGCACCAGCAGCGGCACCTACTGAAGATAAAGTAAGGACCAGTAAGCCAATATATATGCCAACAAGGGAATGCATTCCCCCAACGGCATATATCCCAGCGACATTGCAATGCATCCGCATGCGGCAAGCAAGGAGACGGTATGGGCGCCACACATCTGCCCTCCACCGAGTTCGATGAGACAGCGGCAGACGACCAACTCGAGGCAGAGGCCGAGGCCCACCTGGGCAGCCCGGCCGAGCCCATGGTGCAGCTGCTGGCGCCTGACGGGACCCTGGGGACGGATCCGGTCTTCTCCGCGTATGCGGACCGGCTGGACGGTGAAAAGCTGCGTGGCTTCTACGCTGACATGGCCAAGATCCGCCGCTTTGACGTCGAGGCAACGGCACTCCAGCGCCAAGGGCAGCTGGCCCTGTGGGTCCCGCTGACCGGCCAGGAGGCCGCGCAGATCGGCTCCGGGCGGGCCAGCCAGCCGCAGGACTACATCTTCCCCACCTACCGCGAGCACGGCGTGGCGCTGACCCGCAACGTGGACCTCGCGGAGCTCCTACGCCAGTTCCGCGGGGTTTCGAACGGCGGCTGGAACCCGAAGGACACCAACTTCCATCTCTACACCCTGGTCCTCGCCGCGCAGACGCCGCATGCCGTCGGCTACGCAATGGGGATCCAGCGGGACCAGAAGGCGGCCGCCGCAGTCGCCGCGGATGGGGCGCAGGACCGGCCGGCCGAGCCCAAGGCCGCGGTGATGGTCTACTTCGGTGACGGGGCCAGTTCCGAGGGCGATGTCCACGAATCCATGGTGTTCGCCGCCTCCTACAACGCGCCGGTGGTGTTCTTCTGCCAGAACAACCACTGGGCCATCTCCGTTCCCAGCTCGGTGCAGACCCGCATTCCGCTGTCCAACCGTGCCAAGGGTTACGGTTTCCCGGGAATCCGGGTGGACGGCAACGATGCGATCGCCGTCCACGCCGTGACCGAGTGGGCGCTCGAACATGCCCGCGAGGGCAAGGGGCCGGTGCTGATCGAGGCTTTCACGTACCGCGTCGGTGCGCACACCACGGCTGATGACCCCACAAAGTACCGGGAAACGGCCGAGGAAACCCTGTGGCGGGCCAAGGATCCGCTTGACCGCCTGGAAAAGTACCTCCGGGCCCAAGGCTTGGCGGATGACGCGTTCTTTGACCAGGTCAAGGCCGACGGCGACGAACTCGCCGCCTACGTCCGCAAGACCACCTACGACCTTGAAACCCCGGACATCCGGACCGCCTTCGCCAACACCTACGTCGAGGCCCACCCCCTGGTGGCCGAGGAATTGGCCTGGTTTGAGGAGTACAGCGCAGGCTTCGCCGAAACGCCGGAGCACAACAGCGCTGAACCTGGCAGCCCGGACCCGGATGACGCAGCGACAGGAGTGGCCCGCTGATGACCACCATGACCATAGCCAAGGCCATTAACGAGGGCCTGCGCGCCACCTTGGACAACAATCCGCGGACCCTGCTCATGGGCGAGGACATCGGGGCGCTGGGCGGCGTCTACCGCGTCACCGACGGACTCCTGGCGGAGTTCGGTGCGGACCGCGTGGTGGACACACCGCTCGCCGAATCCGGCATCATCGGCACGGCCATCGGCCTGGCCCTGCGCGGCTACCTGCCCGTCTGCGAGATCCAGTTCGACGGGTTTGTGTTCCCGGGCTTCAACCAGATCACCACCCAGCTGGCCAAGATGCACGCCCGCAGCAACGGCAACCTCACCGTTCCCGTCGTTGTGCGGATCCCTTACGGCGGCGGCATCGGCTCCATTGAGCACCATTCGGAATCACCGGAGGCGCTGTTCGCCCACACAGCAGGCCTGCGCATCATCACACCGTCCAACGCCCACGACGCCTACTGGATGATCCGGCAGGCCGTGGAGTGCCAGGACCCCGTGATCGTCTTCGAACCGAAGCGCCGCTACTGGCTCAAGGGCGAGGTCGACACCCAGAACCCCGGCGCGTCGGCCGATCCCTTCAAAGCGCATGTGCTCCGCGAGGGCACGGACGCCACCGTGGTGGCCTACGGCCCGCTCGTGCCGGTGGCCCTTGCCGCTGCCGACGCCGCCGCCGAGGACGGCCACAGCATCGAGGTCATCGACCTGCGCTCCATTTCGCCGATCGACTTCGACACCGTCACGGCGTCCGCTAAAAAGACAGGCCGGCTCGTGGTGGCGCATGAGGCACCGACGTTCGGCGGCATCGGCGGCGAGATTGCTGCCCGGACCAGCGAACGTGCATTCCTCTCACTGGAGGCTCCCGTGATCCGTGTGGGCGGCTTCCACATGCCTTACCCGGTGGCCAAGGTCGAGGAAGACTACCTCCCCGACATCGACCGCATCCTCGAGGCGCTGGACCGCGCCCTGGCCTACTAGGCGCAGGCACCTTCCCCGCTCACGCTTCCCGCTCACGCTTGCCGCGAAAGAGGACATCATGACTCTGAACAAGTTCAACCTGCCCGACGTGGGCGAAGGCCTTACCGAGGCGGAAATCGTCGCCTGGAAGGTCAAGCCGGGGGACACCGTTGCCATCAACGACGTCCTGTGCGAGATCGAGACCGCCAAGTCGCTCGTTGAGCTGCCGTCCCCCTTCGCCGGCACCGTCACCGAACTGCTGGTCCCCGAGGGCGTGACCATCGACGTCGGAACCGCCATCATCAGCGTCTCGGACGCCGTCTCCGGTGACCCGACGCCGGCCGATGTCCCGGCTCCGGCCACTCCCGTCCAGCCCCTCTATGGCAAGCTTCCCGCGGACGACGGCGGCACTTCAGGCAGTGCCCTGGCCGGCGGTCCGCTGGTGGGATCGGGCCCCAAGGCCGACGCCGTCAAACGCCGTCCCCGGAAGGCGGCACCCGCCGCCCAGGCCGGGTCAGCCCCGGTCCCAGCGATTTCGACAAGCGCAATCACCGAAAACCCGGTGGTCGAGCCTGTCGAGACCCAGGCGAGCTCAACCAGCGGAATGGTCGATAACCGGCCCACTTTCGGCGGAACGATCACAGGCCTCGTGAACCGCGTCCTGGCCAAGCCTCCTGTCCGCAAGATCGCCCGGGATCTGGGGATCGATCTCGCCGATGTGGTGGCCACCGGCTCCCGCGGCGAAGTCACGCGCGAGGACCTGGTCAGCTACCAGTCCCAGCGCGATGCAGAGCTGGACCAGGCCGAGGGCTTCTGGGGCAAGGCAGGCAAGCCGCAGGACCAGCGGATTGAACGGATTCCGGTCAAGGGCGTCCGCAAGGCGACGGCCAAGGCGATGGTGGAGTCGGCTTTCTCCGCGCCGCACGTGAGCATCTTTGTTGATGTTGATGCCAGCCGCACCATGGAATTCGTCAAGCGGCTGAAGGCTTCACGCGACTTTGAGGGAATCAGAGTCTCCCCGCTGCTGATCCTTGCCAAGGCCGTCATCTGGGCTGCAGCCCGGAACCCCAGCGTCAACGCCACCTGGGTGGACAACGTGGACGGGACCGATGCTGCGGAGATCCAAGTCAAGCACTACATGAACCTCGGCATCGCCGCAGCCACCCCGCGCGGGCTGATGGTGCCGAACATCAAGGATGCGCAGGACCTTTCGCTCAAGGAGCTCGCGCTGGCCCTGAACAACCTGGCCACCACAGCCCGGGCGGGCAAGACCCAGCCCGCCGAAATGCAGGGCGGAACGCTCACCATCACCAACATCGGTGCGCTTGGCATTGATACCGGAACGCCGATCATCAACCCGGGTGAAGTGGCCATTGTTGCCTTCGGAACCATCAAGCAGAAGCCCTGGGTCCTGGACGGAGAGGTCATCCCGCGCTGGATCACCACCCTCGGCGGCTCCTTTGACCACCGGGTGGTGGACGGGGACCTGTCCGCACGCTTTATGGCCGACGTCGCCGCGATCCTTGAGGAGCCAGCGCTCCTGCTGGACTAGGACGCCGGGACTAAGAACATCAACACCGTGAACCAAACCGCCATTCAGTCCAGGAACCGGGCAGCCAGATGGCTGACAGAGGTATTCCAACCACCGGTGGTGGTGACGCTTCAGCTGCTGGTCAGCCCTGTGGTCGAGGCCGGATTCCCAGGCACCATCGGCTATGGAGCCTTGGCCGTACTGTTTGTGTGCGTACTGCCGCTCGTTGTGCTCCTGGGGCTCGTAAGGCTGGGCAAGGTCACGGACCACCACGTCAGCAACCGCAAACAGCGGGCACCCGTACTGCTCATGGCACTGGCGTCCGTGGCCGCCGGCCTGGTGGTGCTGCAAGCCGCCGGTGCGCCGCGAAGCGTGATGGTCATGGTGCTGGCCATCGTCGGCGGCATCGTTGTGCTGGCCGCCGTGAGCCCCTTCTGGAAGATCAGCGGCCACGCGGCGGCGGTGTCGTCGGCGGCAGTTATTTCCGTCCTGATGCTCGGTCCGGCCTGGCTGCCGTTACTCCTGCTGGTTCCCGCCGTCGGCTGGTCCCGGGTGGTGCTCCGCGCACACACCCTGGCGCAGGTGGTGGCCGGGTCGCTGTTCGGCGGCCTGGTGATGGCGGGCCTGTGGTGGCTTCTGCGCGGCTGGCTCCTCTAGAAGCGGAAGCCTGGTTTCAGTAGCCGTCGGCGGAGTAGGCCGTCATCATCTCGACCATCTCGGGATTACCCGCCATGGCGCCAGCCAAGGCAGGCAATGTGGCGAACATCAGGCCGCCCAGAACCAGGGCAATGCCTGAGAGGGCCGCGAAGAATTTCCAGTCGCCGCGCAGCACGCTCTCCAGGGTCTCCGGCAGAAGCAGCCCCGGCGCGATGAGGTTGGGGGCGCTGTCCACGGAGCCGTCATCCAGCAGCGCAATGACGCGGCCGTTGCCGCGGTCCACCCGCATGGAGCAGATGTGGTTGCCGTGGCGGGCCAGGAGAATGTCGTGGCCTACAAGTTGGCGGCGCTGAAGAGTAAGCAAGAGGGCCCCTTTGGCTGGAGTGGAGAGTGGTTGTCCGCTCCGTTGGGGGCACTTCCATTTTATCGCCTGCCGGGTGCCGAAACCGGGCTTGAAGGGGTGAGAACGGACACCATGCACCCGCGCGCGCTGCGGGTGGTGCATGGTGTCCCGTTGTCAGTTAGTCGGCGTCGTAGGTGTTGGCGATGTAGACGTCGCAGGTGGCGTTGTGGGCCACGCTGTTGGCCACGCTTCCCAGGACCCGGCCAATGCCGCGCATCCGCCGGTTGCCCACCACGATCATCTTGGCGCCCAGGCGCTCGGCTTCCTTGATGAGCGCTTCGGCAGGCTTGCCGCGGGCGGCGGAGTAGGTCACCTTGATGGAACCGGCCAGGGCCTCGGCCACTGTCTTGGCAACATGTTCGGCACCGTCGGCGTCCGAAACGATCCACTGGTCGCTGCCCGAGCCGAAGACCTCGGTGCGGTCGCTGTCGAAGGCTGAGACGACGTGCAGCGAGGCGCCCACGGCGGCGGCGAGATCCCGGGCCGATTCGGCGGCCTTCTTGGCGGTGCCGCTGCCGTCAACGCCAACAACAATAATTCCGCTCATGCTTTGTACTCCTTGTTCAGTATCAATCGTGGCCACACTCAGTCCGGCCAACGTTACAGCGCTGCCAGGGCTTCGCGCAGTACCGGGGCCAAGCGGCGGACACCTTCCTTGATGGCGTCGGGCGGCACCGCGCTGAACGCCAGCCGCAGCTTATTGGACGGCGCATCTGACGAGGTGAAGGCAGCCCCCGGGATAAAGACGACGCCGGCGTCGATCGCCTTCTGCAGCAGGGGATAGGTATCCACGCCTTCCGGCAGCGTGACCCAGACGAAGAAGCCGCCTTCCGGGCTGGTCCAGCTGGTGCCCGCAGGCATGTGTTCGTCCAGGGCTGCGAGCATGGCCGTGCACCGTTCGGCGTAGAGTCCGCGGTAGGTCTCGATCTGGCCCTTCCAGTCATAGTCGCTGAGGTAGGCGGACACCAGCATCTGGTTCAGCGTCGGAGGGCACAGCGTGACAGATTCGGATGCCAGGTAGTAGCGCCGCTGGAGGTGCTCCGGGACCAATGCCCAGCCGATGCGAAGACCGGGGGCGAAGATCTTGGAAAAGGATCCCATGTAGATGACATCGGCGGGGTTGGCCGCGCGGAGCGGTTCCAGCGGTGTCCCGTTGTACCGGAGAAGCCCATACGGGTTGTCTTCCAGCACCAGAATATTCGCGCTCCGGCATATATCAACAACCCGCTGGCGGCGTTCCTGTGCCAGGGTGATTCCTGAGGGGTTGTTGAAGTTGGGGATGGTGTAGAGGAACTTGATGTTCTTCCCGGCTGTCTGGAGGGCGGCGATCCGGGCCTCCAACAGCTCAGGCACCAGGCCGTCGTCGTCCATCTCCACGGCGGCCACCTCCACCTGGTACGCCTCAAACGTATTGAGGGCGCCCACGTAGGTGGGGTTCTCGACCAGCACCACGTCCCCCGGGTTGCAGAAGACCTTGGTGGCCACATCCTGGGCCGACTGGGAGCCTGCGGTGATCACCACATTCCGCGGGACAGCGTCCAGAATTCCTTCTGCCGCCATCACCTCGCAGATCTGGGTGCGCAGTTCTTCCGTGCCCTGCCCGCCGCCGTACTGCAGGGCCGTGAGCCCTTCGTTGGCGATGATGCTTGCCGCCGTGGCGGCCAGCCGCTCAAGCGGAAGGGATTGCAGGTACGGGCTGCCCCCGGCAAGGGACACCAGTCCGGGGCGCATCGAAATGTCGAAAACGTCCCGCACTGCTGACTGCTTAATGTTGGCTGCGCGCTCCGAAAACAGCGCCTCGTGGGGATGGGCGGCGCGGTGGGCGGACGTGGCCGCGCGCTCGATGGCATCAATGGCTTCGGCCGGTAACTGCACTGCGCCGGCATCAAGTGTTTCGTGGCTCACATCTTCAGGATACAGCCGGCAGTTGCCGATAAGGCAACATCTGTTGATCAATTGCGTTACTGGAGGCGTAGTGCCTCGGCGAGCCTCACGCCGTTGACATAGACCTCGGCGCGGATGGCGCCCACCGACGCGACGGCGGTCTGCGTGAGTTGGGCCTCGATGCGCGGGATGTCGCACACCCCCGCCGGACGGAACGAGCCGGACAGGTAGACCGTCACGGCCGTGCCGTCGAAAGTGCCGGACAGGAACGTGAGGGTTGAGCCGGACAGGGCGTTGTACAGGCCGGGGGCCGGTTCTGCAGGGCTGTCCAGCAGGGCGCGCATGGCGTTGGCCAACGGTTCCGTGGAGCCCGCCACGGTGCGGCGGACGCCGGCCAGGCTGTCGTTGCAGCCAAAGCGCACACCTCCGGCCCCGCCGTCGTCGAGCAGCACGTAGTAGGCAGTCACCATCTGGGATCCGCTGGACTGGCCAGGGGCCGGCTGGGCCGGGGGCGGCGCCGAAGGCTCGGGGGCCGGCGAGGGGCTTGCTCCGACGGCACTGGTTGTACCGAATGCCGCGCCGACTCCGGGCGCGGCAGTTCCGGGCGAAGCCGTTCCGGACGAGGGCGTGGTGCCGGAACTCGGCCCGGGTGTTCCGGGCGTCCCGCCGGAGGCGTGGCCAGAGGGCTCGGGGGGTGAAGCGGCGGACTGGCCGGTGGTTTCGGCGGGCACAGCGATGACCGGCGGAGGTGCCTGCGGCTGGGGAATTGGAACCAAGGGCGGGTGGGCGCGGTCAGAGTGTTCAATGGTGGTTGCGCCGGGTGCGACGCTGCTCCCGGCAGACGGGTTGGGGGTGGGGGCGCAGCACCCCAGCCACAGCGGAAGCGTAAGTGCTGCCGCCGTCGCCATCAGCTTTCCGGCGCTCCGCCTGCCTGCCATGTCCGCACCGCGTTCCATCCCGAATGCTTTCCGTGCATTAAACGTTACGGCGGTCCCTCAGCCCTGAAAATGCCCGCGAGGTACCGGTTGGAACAAGACTTGGTCACACGTACGGGCGTGAGCGCCGGTCCGCTCACGGTGCGATAACAAATGCCCCGGCCACCTTGCGGTGCCCGGGGCATTTGGTTGCTTGGCGCTGCTGCGTGCGGCTGCCTTACGCTGCCGGCTGGACGGCGGCGATCGCGTCGAAGACGCCCTTGATCTGCTCCACTACCTCGGCGTCGTCCTTCGGGTGCAGCTCGGCAAAGCGGACCATGGAGCCGGGGACGGCGAGCTTGACGTCCTCAAGCACCTGGGCGCCGGCAATGCCCACTGCCTTGCGGGCTTCGTCCTGTGCCCACACGCCACCGAACTGGCCAAATGCGGTACCGACGACGGCGGTGGGCTTGCCGGAGAGGGCGCCGGCACCGAAGGGGCGGGACAGCCAGTCGATGGCGTTTTTCAGCGATGCGGGCACGGTGCCGTTGTGCTCCGGGGTCACCAGGAGAATGGTGTCGGCGTCGTTGGCTGCTGCGCGGAGGGCGGCGGCCGCGGCGGGAACCTGGCCCTCGACGTCGATGTCCTCGTTATAGAACGGGATGTTGCCCAGGCTTTCGTGGATGACCACGTCAACCTGCTCGGGAGCGTTCAGCTGGATGGCTTCGGCGAGCTTCTGGTTGGTGGATTCGGCGCGGAGGCTGCCAACAAGTGTAAGGACGGTGCTCTTCGACATACGGACTCCTTTAGTGGCCGCGGCGGGACCGCTGGCCGGTGGAAGGGTGGAGGCTTGGTGCCTTCATGGACTAAACGGACCGTAGTCCGATTATTATTCCCGGGTCTAGGATATGGACTGTGAGCTTTATCCCGCTGCTGCCCGGTTCGCTCTCCGGCCCGCCCGCTGAGCGCAGTGATGCTGCCCGGAACCGTGAGCGGCTGTTGGGCGCGGCGCGGGAGCTGATTGCCGAGTGTGGCCCGGACGCCCTGACCATGGACAGGCTGGCCGAGCGGGCCGGCGTGGGCAAGGGCACCGTCTTCCGCCGGTTCGGCAGCCGCGCCGGGCTGATGATGACGCTGCTGAGCGATTCCGAGGCCGCCTTCCAGGCCCGCTTTATGTTCGGCCCGCCGCCCTTGGGGCCGGGCGCCCCGGGCCTGGAGCGGCTGATCGCCTTCGGTGCAGAGCGGATCGCGTATGTGATGGAGCACGGGGACCTGGCGAGGGCGGCCGAGGCTTCGGCCCGCAGCCGGTACGAGGTCCCGGCAGTCAAGCTGTGGCAGCGCCACATCGAGCTCCTCCTCCGGGAGGAGGGCATGGATGCGGATCCGCTGCTGATGGCCATGTCCCTGACCGCAACACTGGATCCGGACCGGCTCCTGCACGCCGTCCGCGTCCACGGTCTGGCGCCCGAGCGGCTGACGGACTCCTGGCGGGAACTTGTTACGCGGGTGGTCCGCGGGCGGTAGGGTACGCCTGAATCCAGTGACTCGTCCAGTCAAATCAGTTCCACTGAATTATTCATAACAATCTGATACGGAGCGCGCGGATTCCGCTCAGGTGCCCGCATTTCGGACGCTACTCTGTGGTAGTTTCCTCTGGAATGTGACCCGCAACATAGTCCACCCGGACTCACTCTGCGCTGGTCGCGGGAGGCCGGCCACACGCTGGTGGAGACCCGGTGGCGGCGAGACCCGTTGCTGGCGGGGAAATCGGAAGGATCTGGAACGTGGATGTAGTGAAGGCAGGAAGTCCGTTGCCAGCCCAGGGTGATCCCCTGGAGTGTTCGTCCATAGTCCCGGCGGCAACGATCCTGAAGTAGCTGCCCCATGATCAGGTACCTCGCCAAGCGCGGCATCACCTACGTTTTCATGATTTTCCTGACCACGTCTGCCGGCTATTTCCTGGCGGTCAGCTCCCTCAAGCCGGCGCTCCTTGAACAGGAGCGGATTCCCCGGCCCACACCCGAGCAGGTAGCCAATTCCATGCGCCTGAAGGGCCTGGACCCGGACCTCAGCCCCTGGGAACGCTACGTTGAGTGGCTCACCGGGATCGTGACCCGGTGGGACTGGGGACGCAGCCCCAACGGCGCGTTCATCAACGCTGAATTCGGCGACCGTGTGTGGATCTCCACCCGGCTCTTCCTTGCATCCATCGTCCTGACCCTTGTCATCGGCGTCGCCCTAGGGGTTTATTCGGCGGCACGGCAGTACAAGTTCCAGGACCGGGTGATCACGTCCTACAGCTACCTCGCGTACATCGTGCCCGCCCCCATCGCCTACTTCCTGGTTCAGCTCGGTGCCATCAACATCAACGAAACCGTCGGGGAGCGCATCTTCTTCGTGACAGGTATCTCCACGCCCGGCATGCAACCCGGGTGGGCACAGTTTGTGGACATGGTGGCCCACTATGCGGTTCCTACCATCGCCATCACGCTCGTCGGCTGGGGTTCGTACCAGATCGCGCAGCGCCAGTACCTGCTGGACAACGTCAATGCGGACTTCGTTCGGACGGCACGGGCCAAGGGGCTCACCCGGAACCAGGCCATCACCCGGCACGCCCTCCGGGTTTCCTTCATCCCGGTCGCCCAAAGCATCGCCTTCACTATCCCGGCCATCTTCGCCGGCGGCTTCTTCGCCGAGAAGATCTTCGCCTGGCCAGGAGTGGGGTCCTGGAGCATTGACGCCATCTCGCTGCAGGATGTGAATGCGGCAACGGCCACCCTCGCCTACGGCTCGGTCATCTTCGCCCTGGGCGCCATCCTCGCCGACTTCGCCACCACGCTTGTTGACCCGAGAGTGAGGGTGCAGTAGCCATGACCAACCTCAACGCCGTTGATCCGGCAGCCGTGGCGCAGGACGCGCACCTCGAAAGCGCCGATGTGGTGATCGCCAAGTCCACCATCATTTTCCGCCGCTTCATGCGGAACAAGACTGCCGTCGCCGGGCTGGCGGTGTTCCTGGGCCTCACCATCTTCTCCTTCGTCGGCGGGTATTTCACTCCTTGGGACAAGGAGACCATCGACCCCTTCAATATCGGCATGCCGCCTTCCGGTGACCACTTCCTCGGCACGTCGCAGGCCGGCATCGACCTCTACGCCATGACTGTCGAAGGCACCAGGATCTCCATCATGATCGGCCTGATCGTGGGCCTCGTATCCGTCCTGGTCGCCGCGGTCTACGGCTGCACCATGGCCTATTTCGGCGGAAAAGTGGACAAGGTGATGCTCTTCGTCCTGGAGGCCCTCATCATGATGCCCGCCCTGCTGGTGGTGGCAGTGGCCACCAGCGGCGGAGGGGACGGCCTGAAGAAGAACCTCCCCAGCTGGCTCCTGCTGATCATCGTGCTCCTGGTGTTCAGCTGGATGGGGACCGCGCGGCTTATCCGCTCCATGTCCATGTCGCTGATGCAGCGGGACTTCGTCAAGGCGGCCCAGTACATGGGCGTCCCGCCGCGGCGCATCGTGTGGCGGCACCTGGTCCCCAACATCGGGTCGCTGCTGGTCCTGGACATCACCCGCGGCGTCACCGGGGCCATTCTGGCCGAAGTGGCGTTCTCCTTCATCGGCATCGGCATCAAGGTGCCGGATGTTAGCCTCGGCGTGCTGATTGGCGGCGCCACGTCCCAGGTCCAGACCTTCCCGTGGATGTTCTGGGTCCCGCTCACTGTGATGTTCCTGCTTACGGGGTCCCTGGCCATGATGAACGATGGCCTGCGCGACGCCTTCGACCCGAGCTCCAGTTCGGTTGGCCGGGCCAAAAAGAACAGCGCAGAGAAGAAGAGCAAATGAGCACCTTCCTTGAGCCGGCTGACCCGGCCCCCACAGCAGCCGAGCGGCTCCACATCGCCGGTCTCCACTCGCCGTCGGACGCGGTCCTGTCCGTCCGGGACCTGAACGTCAGCTTCAACTCCGAAAACGGGGCCGTGCATGCCGTCCGGGGCGTCAACTTCGACCTGATGCCCGGCAAAACGCTGGGAATCGTGGGGGAGTCCGGCTCCGGCAAATCGGTAACATCGCTGGCGATTATGGGCCTGCTTCCCGCCACGGCCGAGATCTCCGGCTCGGTCAGGCTCAAGGGCAAGGAACTGCTGGGCCTCAGCGACAAGGCCATGTGTGCGTACCGTGGCAACGACATCGCCATGGTGTTCCAGGACCCGCTGTCCTCCCTCACTCCGGTGTACACGGTGGGCACCCAGATCACCGAGGCCCTCACTATCCACAACCCGGGCATGAGCAAGGCGGCGAAGGAAACCCGCGCCGTCGAACTCCTGGCAATGGTGGGCATTCCCAGCCCCCGGAACAGGCTCAGGGCTTTTCCGCACGAGTTCTCCGGCGGCATGCGCCAGCGCGTGATGATCGCCATCGCCATCGCCAACAACCCGCGTGTGCTGATCGCAGATGAGCCGACGACGGCACTGGACGTCACCATCCAGGCCCAGGTGCTTGAGGTGCTGCATAAGGCGCAGGAGGAAACGGGCGCCGCCGTCGTGATGATCACGCACGATCTGGGCGTGGTGGCGGGCATCGCCGACGACATCATGGTGATGTACGCCGGCAAGCCGGTGGAAACCGGCAGCGTGGATGACATCTACTACGATCCCCGGATGCCCTACACGATGGGCCTTCTCGGGGCGGTGCCACGCGTGGACGTCGCGGAGAAATCCTCACTGGTCCCCATTGACGGCATCCCGCCGAACCTCCTGCATACCCCCACCGGCTGCTCCTTCGCACCGCGGTGCCCGCTGGTGACCGATGCCTGCCTGGACGGCGAGCCCGCTTTGAGCCCGGTTCCGGGGACTGGTTACCACCAGGCGGCCTGCATCAAATCCGGTTCCCTCGGCGGGGACGTGGATGTCCACGAGATCTTTTCCGCACCGCCGGTCCCGGTTTCGCGCTTTGACCTCATCCCCCGCGGGGAACGCTCAACCGTGCTGGAACTCAAGGATGTCCGCAAGCACTTTCCGCTGACCAAGGGGGCCCTGCTCAAGCGGCGCATTGGCACCGTAAAGGCCGTGGACGGCCTGAGCTTCGACATCCGTGAAGGCGAGTGCTTCTCCATCGTGGGGGAGTCCGGTTCGGGCAAAACCACCACCCTGCTGGAAATCATGGAGTTCCACAAGGACCAGGACGGCGAGGTGATCATCGGCGGCATCAGCAACAAGCAGGCCGCCGACGCCAAGACCAAAAGCGCCATGCGCAAGGAAATGCAGATGGTTTTCCAGGATCCCACCGGCGCCCTGGACCCCCGCTTCACCGTCTACGAGGTCCTGGCCGAGCCGCTCCAGAACGCCGGCATGGATAAGCGGGCCATCAAAAAACGCATCATGGAACTGATGAATCTGGTGGGCCTGCAGCCGGACCACGTCAACCGGTTCCCGAACCAGTTCTCCGGCGGACAGCGGCAGCGCGTGGGCATCGCCCGGGCACTGGCCGTGAACCCCAAACTCGTGGTCCTGGACGAGCCCGTGTCCGCGCTGGATGTCTCGGTCCAGGCCGGCGTCATCAACCTCCTGGACAAGCTCCGCGCGGAGCTGGGCCTCAGCTACCTCATGGTGGCCCACGATCTGTCCGTGGTCCGCCACATCTCCAACCGGGTGGCGGTGATGTACCTGGGGAAGATCGTGGAGATCGGGGAGGTGGACCGGGTTTTCGACAACCCCCGCCACCCGTATACCCGCGCGCTGCTGTCCGCGATCCCAGTCCCGGACCCGCAGTTCGAGCGCACTCGTGAGCGGATCATCCTGCAAGGCGACCTGCCTTCCCCGCTGGATGCCCCGAAGGGCTGCAACTTCGCCACCCGCTGCCCCGTCTTCGCGGCGCTTCCCGCTGCGAAACAGGAGCATTGCCTGACCCTGGAGCCCCCGCTCGAGGCCGTGCAGCCTTCCGCGGCGGTGCAGGTTTTGGAGGCCGGCCCGGCGCCTACACCGGATCAGCAGTTCGCCTGCTTCTTCCCGGATGGTGAACTGGACGAGCACATGCTGGTGGTCCACGAAACGGCGGAACCCCATGCACCCTAGATTTTTTCGACCCATCACAAGCACCACCCGCACCTATGAAGGGAAAACCATGAGGAATCTGACCAAGATCGGCGGCGCAGCGGCCATTGCCGCAGCCCTGGCGTTGACGGCCTGCGGCGGTGGCGGAACACCCACCGGACCGGAAACTGCGAAGGGGCAGGGAACGGGCAGTGATCTGGCCAAGCTCATCAGCATCAACGAGAAGCCGGCCGCTGATCTTGAGCCTGGTGGCAAGGTCACCCTGCCGCTGGGCAGCATCGGGCCGGATTTCAACGGGTTCTCCAACAACGGCAACAGCTCGGACAACTCCGCGATGATGGCCCCGATCAACCCGGTGGCCGTGAACAGTGGCGGCATCGGCGGTTGCTGGAAGGTCGACTTCGTCGGCAAGGCAACGCCGAACAAGGACTTCTGCGAGTCGGTGGAGAGCAAGGTTGTGGACGGCAAGCAGACCGTCACCATCAAGGTCAACGACAAGGCCACGTACAACGACGGCACCCCGATCGACATCAAGGCCTTCCAGAACACCTGGAACATCCTGAAGAGCCCGGATGCCGGATACGACATTGTGAGCTCGGGGGCCTACGAATTCGTTGAGTCCGTCGAGGCTGGCAGCAGCGACAAAGAAATCATCGTCAAGACCACCCAGCCGGTTTACCCCGTGGATTCGCTCTTCTTCGGCCTGATCCACCCGGCCGTGAACACGCCTGCGATCTTCAACGAAGGCTTCGTGGGCGAAATGCATCCGGAATGGATGGCCGGCCCCTTCAAGGTGGACCAGTACGACGCCGCAGCCAAGACCGTCACCATGGTTCCCAACGACAAGTGGTGGGGCACCAAGCCTGTCCTGGAAAGCGTCGTCTTCCGCCAGCTGGAAACCAGCGCACAGATCGCTGCTTTCAAGAACGGCGAGATCGATGCCATGTCCGCCAACACCATCGCCCTGTACAAGCAGCTTGAGGGCACCAAGGACTCCGAGGTCCGCCGTGGCCAGCGCCTCTTCGCCGGTGGCATGAACATCAACGCCCAGAAGATCACCGACGTCGCCGTCCGCGAGGCCATCTTCGCCGCTGTTGACCGCGAAGCCCTCCGCAAGGTCCGCTTCAATGGCTTGAACTGGGAAGAGCCCAGCTCCGGTTCCATGATGGTCCTGCCGTTCTCGGACTACTACCAGGACAACTACCCTGTGAAGGAAACCGGCGCGGACGTTGCCAAGAAGGTCCTGACCGACGCCGGCTACGCGCCGAACGCCGCCGGAATCATGGAGAAGGACGGCAAGCCTGCCGCCTTCAAGATCAGCAACTTCGGTGACGACCCCACCACCCTCGCTTTCACCCAGACCCTGCAGAAGCAGCTCCAGGCCGGCGGCATGGATGTCGGTATTGACCAGCGTGCCTCCGCCGACTTCGGCAAGGTCATCGGCGGCCGCGACTTCGACATGAGCGTCTCCGGCTACACCGTTGGCCCGGATTCCACCGATGCCGTCAAGCAGTACTACGACTCCAAGGTCAACGAAAACGGTCTTGGCGATGCCGAGCTGGACAAGAAGATCGCCGATCTCGCCTCCATCGAGGACAACGCCGAGCGCAACAAGGCAGCCATGGAAGTCGAAAAGGAGCACATGGCCAAGTACTTCTCCATGGGTGTTGTCATGAACGGCCCGCAGATCTCCTTCGTCCGCACCGGCCTGGCCAACTACGGCCCGTCCCTGTTCCAGAGCCTCTCCCAGGTTCCGGACTGGTCCACCCTGGGCTGGATCAAGAAGTAACACCCTCCCTGCAACGCTCTCTCACTTCCGGCAAGTCATCGCGGGAAGTGAGAGAGCGTTTGGCCTTAATGCACACTAACTGCGAGAGCGTGCGGGTACCGTTTCCCCTATGACCTGGACTGAACCCGACCAACGTATCCGGACCGCCGTCGTCGGCTATGGCCTGTCCGGCAGCGTTTTCCACGCGCCCCTCATCGCGGCGGATCCCCGCTACGCGCTGGACGTCATCGCAACGTCCGACGCCGGCCGGCAGGCTGCCGCGACGCAGCGGTACCCCGGCACCAAAACAGTGCCCGACGGCGATGCGGTCCTTGCGCTCGCCAGTGACCTTGATCTTGTGGTGCTGGGGACCCCGCCGGCCACTCACTTCCCGCTGGCGAAGGCCGCCCTGGAGGCCGGGCTCGACGTCGTCGTCGACAAGCCCTTCGCGGTCCGATCTGCCGAGGGGCAGGAACTGATCGCCCTCGCGGAGCGGCTGGGCCGGGTGCTCACGGTCTTCCAGAACCGGCGGTGGGACGGCGATTTCCTCACGGTCCGGAAATTGCTGGCCGGCGAAGCCTTGGGCGCAGTGACCCGCTTTGAGTCCAGCTTCGAGCGCTGGTCCCCGGACATCTCCAAGGCGTGGAAAGCCAGCGCCACGGCGGCGGACGGCGGCGGCGTGCTGTTCGACCTGGGCACGCACCTTATCGACCAGGCGCTTTTGCTTTTCGGTCCAGCCGCCGTGGCCCACGCGGAACTGCAGGCGCGGCGTCCGCACGAGAAGGTGGACGATGACGTTTTCCTGGTGCTCAACCACGAGTCCGGGGTGACCAGCCACCTGAGCATGAACATGCTTTGCGCCCAGCAGGGCCCGCGCTTCCGCATTCTCGGATCCACCGGCGCGTTCACCAAGCACGGGATCGACCCGCAGGAACCGTACATCGTTGCCGGCGGCAGCCCGCTGGACACTGAATACGGCGTTGAGGCACCGGAATGGGCAGGATCCCTGGGCCGCGACGGCCACCTCGATCCGCTGCCCACGGAACCAGGTGCCTACCCCGAGTTCTACCGGCTCCTGGCAGCCAAGATCGACGACGGCGGCGCCACCTCCAAGCTGTCCCTCCCGGTAGACCCGGCAGACGCCGTCGAGGTGCTGAAGATTATCGAATCAGCCCGGGCTTACGAAACCGCCGGCCATTGAAATTGCGTGAGGTGAGTCACTAGGGTCTCTTGTTGCGGGTGACACCGAATTGTTGGGCAGGTGTAGCCCGGAAGGATCCGAGGCAAACAGCCGTCAGGATCGTGATCGATTGACTCTTGCCAGCGGCACCTGCGATCGCGTGGTGCCCGCCGGCAGAATTGGAGCAACACCATGCAAAGATTCACCAAGCTTGTGGCGCCAATCGGGGCACTAGCCCTCGCCATTGGCCTTTCGACCGCCGCGGCTCCTGCGGCGTTGTCGGCCAATGGGCAGCCTGCCAAAACCGGAATGCAGGCAAATGCCCAAGCGGGAAGCCAAACCTACATCGTCCTGTACAAGGCCAACGGGGTTTCCGGCAGGTCGCTTGCGGCTGTGCGGGACGCTGGCGGCACCGTGGTGCAGGCCTATCCGCAGATCGGTGTGGCCATCGTGAAGTCGGACCGCGGCGGCTTTGATGCGGCTCTGCGCGCAGCAGATTCTTCCATTCAGGGGGCCGCTTCCACAGCAGGCTTCGGCGTGGCTGTCGAAGACGACAACTCCGGTGCGGCTGTGGCGGCCATCGACCCCGGAACGCCCGCGCCGGGTGACGACAACCTGGCCGCGCTCCAATGGGATATGGAGCAGATCCAGGCCCCGGCCGCCCGGGCGATCAATGGCGGCAGCGCCTCGGTGGTGGTTGGCGACATCGACACTGGACTGGACTACACGCACCCGGACCTGGCCCCGAATGTTGACTTCTCCAAGAGCGTTTCCTGCGTTGGCGGCGTCCCGGACCAGACCCCGGCGGCCTGGATGGATAACAACGGCCACGGCACCCACACGGCCGGCACCATTGCCGCCGCGAAGAACGACATCGGCATGGTGGGCGTTGCGCCGAACGTGAAGATTGCCGGGATCAAGGCCGGCGACGACGACGGATTCTTCTACCCCGAAGCCGTGGTCTGCGCCTTCATGTGGGCAGGATCGAACGGTATCCAGGTCACCAACAACAGCTACTTTGCCGATCCCTGGCTCTTCAACTGCAAGAATGACCCCACCCAGCGGGCCATCTGGGAGGCCGAGCGCCGGGCCATCAAGTTTGCCCAGCAAAACGGCACCACAATTGTGGCGGCGGAGGGCAACCAGTCCGATGACCTTGCCCATCCCACACAGGATCAGACCAGCCCGGATAACACCACACCTGTCACGCGTGAGATCAGCAACGCCTGCGCCGTGGTGCCCGTAGAAGTGCCTGGAGTCATAGGTGTCACGGCCAACGGCAACAAGTTGTTCAAGTCGTACTACTCCAGTTACGGCATGGGCACCGCCGACGTCGTCGCCCCCGGCGGGGACCGCCGCTTCCAGCTGACTCCGGCCGCCGAAAACGGCCGGGTCCTGTCGACCTGGCCTTCAGCCCTCGCCGCATCCTGTCCCGAGGTGTTGACTGTGACGGACGGAGCCGCCCGCTACTGCTACCTGCAGGGTACCTCCATGGCTGCCCCGCACGTGGCCGGTGTCGCGGCGCTCATTGTGAGCAGCGGAGTCACCAACCCGGGCACCGTGGCATCGCGGATCAACACTACCGCCGACAAGATGGACTGCCCGGCTGACATGAGTGTGTACGCCCCGTTCCCTGCAACGGACAACGGCGCACCCCAGGTGTGCCAGGGCGGTGCCGGCTACAACGGCTTCAACGGCCACGGCCAGGTGAACGCTCTCCGAGCGATCGGCGGTTAAGCAGGTCCGGTGGTTGAGCTTGGCGAAATCCGGGTTTCGGCCAGCGCAACCACCGAACGTCGGAACGGCAGCCATCCAGAAAGCGTGCTCCCCACCAGCACCCTAACCTCTCAAGCTCGGCCAGGGAACCCTGCTGGCGTGGGCCCAAGCGACGAAGGAGCAGCACGCGTTGGATGACTGCCGTTCAGGCGGCGACCTAGAGGACTATGCGGAAACCAGCTCGTGCCAGTCCACCACGAGGGGCAGGTTGTGCGCCTCGGAGACCGAGCGGTGAGCAACCTTGCCGCCGGCGATGTTGAGACCGGCGGCGAGGGACGGGTCGCGGTCGAAGGCGGCCTTGACGCCCAGGTTGGCCAGGGCCACGGCGTAGCGCAGGGTGACGTTGGTCAGCGCGTAGGTGGACGTGTTGGGTACGGCGCCCGGCATGTTGGCAACGCAGTAGAAGATCGTGTTGTGGACCTTGTACGTCGGTTCCTGGTGTGTGGTGGGGTGCGTGTCCTCGAAGCAGCCGCCCTGGTCCACGGCAATGTCCACCAGCACGGAGCCGGGCTTCATGCGGGAGACGAGTTCGTTGCTGACCAGCTTGGGTGCCTTGGCGCCCGGGATCAGCACGGAGCCGATGACGAGGTCGGCGTCGACGACGGACTTCTCGATTTCGTAGGAGTTGGACGCGACCGTCTTGAGCCGGCCCTGGTACTGGGCGTCGAGCTCGCGGAGGCGGTTGATGTTGATGTCCAGGATGGTGACGTCGGCGCCCAGGCCCAGGGCCATCGCGGCGGCGTTGGTGCCGGCGACGCCGGCGCCCAGGACAACAACCTTCGCCGGGCGGACACCCGGTACGCCGCCCAGGAGGACGCCTTTGCCGCCGGCGGGTGCCATCAGGGAGGTGGCGCCGACCTGCACGGACAGGCGGCCGGCAACCTCGGACATGGGGGCCAGCAGCGGCAGGGTGCGGCCTTCCTGCACGGTCTCGTAGGCGATGGCGGTGACGCCGGAGTTGATGAGTTCCTGCGTGAGTTCCGGTTCGGCGGCGAGGTGAAGATAGGTGAAGAGGATCATGCCCTTGCGGAAGCGGTGGTACTCGGCCTTGATGGGTTCCTTGACCTTCATGACCATGTCGGCACGGCCCCAGACGTCGTCGGCCTCGGCAACGATTTCGGCGCCGGCGATCGCGTATTCCTCGTCCGTGATCCCTGAGCCCAAGCCTGCGCCGCGCTCTACCAGGACCGTGTGGCCGTGCGTGCGGAACTCGTGAACGCCAGCAGCGGTGATGGCGACGCGGAATTCGTTGTTCTTGATCTCTTTGGGGACACCGATGATCATTTGTGGCTCCATATTCTCAGGCCGGGTAGGCCCGAAATTGCGGGGGAAGTTGTGATTCCAGAATAAATCCGGTTGTGACCCAACTGACAGGAAAGCAGGGGTCGGGGCGTGTAAGCTCCCCGTGATTCCGGGAATTTCTACTTTCGCGGGTCGACAAATGTTCAGCGTCAGGGCGTCAGGTGTCGCCTGCTGTTCGTTCGCCCGGATGCCTGCCGGAGCAGTAGGGTTACCCCATGCAGCAGGACGTGGAACAACTGGTGGAGCAGGTGGCGCAGAAGCTTGGCCGGGGACTGTCGCTGGAGGACCTGGACGGCCTGCTGCTCGCTTACAGCTCCAACCAGTCCCACGCGGACCGGGTCCGGGTGAACTTTTTGTTGAGCAAGCGGGTCCCGGCCGATGTCAGCGCCTGGCAGCTTTCCCATGGCATCGCCACGGCGGTCCGCCCGGTGGCGATTCCCGCCAACCAGGAGCTGGGGATGCTGGGCCGGGTGTGCGTCCCCTTGATGGTGCGCGGTTTCCGCGTCGGCTACCTCTGGGTGCAGCAGGACTCGGCAGAGGAAAGTCCGACGGCGATCCTCACCCAGTTGCCGGACGTGACCCCGGAGATCGAGCTGCTTTCCGGCCTGCTGCTGGACTCCAACACCGCCGAGTCCGAGTTCCGGCGGGGCCGCGAACGCGAGTTCCTGGCCGCCTGTTCCGGAGAGGCCAACGCGGTGGCCTCCGTGGCGGGCTGGAAGGAAATCCAGGGCAAGGGGCCGTGGCAGATGGTCACGGTGCTCGACGCCGACGGCTGGGCCGGCGGCCCGGATCCCATCGCTTCCACGCTGATCCACCGCTCAGCCGCCCTGCAGGCCACGGTGGGGGTGGACGTGGCGCTGTTCAGCGCCGGCACGGAAACCCATTCGGTGGTGCTGTTCCGTGAGTCGGTGGGCCGGGCAAACCATGCCCAGGTGCTGGTCCACTACCAGCTGGAGCTGGCCAAACGTTCGGGCCGGCCCGTGCACCGCATCATCCTGGGCATCAGCGAGGGTTTTGCCAAGCCGCGCGAGCTTGCCGAGGCCTACCGGCAGTCCCGGCTGGCAGCGCAGGCGGCAGCTGTGGACCTCCAGCTCGGCGAGTTGGTGGACTGCCGTGCCACCGGGGTGTACCAGCTGCTGGCATCGGCAGGCGGGGGAGCTGGCGCCTGGGCTGACTCCGGGTCCGTCTATGTGCGGATGCTGGAGGACCACGACCGTAACGATGAGCTTCTCCCTGTACTTGAGCTCATCTATGACAACGACGGATCGGTCCAGGACGTGGCCACCAAACTCCACCTGCACCGCAGCAGCATCTACAACCGGCTGGGCCGCATCCGGCAGCTCCTGGGCGTGGACCCGCTGAAGGGGATGCCCCGGCTGGAACTCCACGCCGCACTGAAGATGCGGCGCTGGGCGGCGCGCCCGCGGATTTAAGCTCGCGGACTCTGGAACCGACCCGGAGGACTACCGTCCGGCGGAGCCCTTCGCGCGTTTCCTTGGGGCCTGCAGCCACGGCCGAAGCAGCCGCGTGCTCAACGGCAGGAACAGGTACGTCATGATTGGCGTCAGCAGGCAGACGTTCAGCAGCACAGCCAGCGCCAGCGGCCACTGGCCCGTGACCGGGTGCAGCAGGAAGTTTGCCAGCAGGCTGAGCGGGAAGAACGGAAGGAAAATGCCGACGGCCTGCTTCCATCGGGGCGGGACCACAGTCTCCGGCATCGTGATTAACGCATCGCCCGGTTGGTCAAACCACCCCTCGATCCCGGTCCGGTGTTCCACCCGGGTGACTTGCATAAGCCCGCCGGCACTGTCGATCCACCAGTGCCGCTCGTGCGAATCGTCCCAGGCCTGGAGCGAATCGATATCTGCAAAGCGATATATCACGTGCCATTCATCAGAATCCTGCCCGGTTCGGACCCAGCCCGACCCCAAGTAGCCGGGCCATTCACGCGCCAGTTCCTGACCGGCATGTGCCCAGGCGGCAAACTGACGGTGGTAGCCGGGCTGGACGGTGCGGGCAATGGATACGGTGATTGCTTGAGGTCCGGGCACCGGACAATTCTATGTAACACGGGAGGTGAGTTAGTTCCCTTAGGCGTATACCTCGACAGACCTAGGCCTGCTCGCCCTTCTTTTGCTCGTCCAGCCACGCCAAGATGGCCGCGAGCCTGATCCGGCGGTGCGTGCCGCGGTATTCCACGGGGATCTCGCCGCGATCGGTCATGTTGCGCAGGTACGTGTGGGAAATCCCGGCGAGTTCGGCCGCCTGGGAGGTGGTGAGCATTTCCTCCACGCTGCTGACGGTCACCGCTTCGCCGCGGCCCAGCCGGGCGAGCAGGTCGACGACGGCGTCCCTCGCCTCGCCCGGGAGGCGGTGGACCGTGCCGTCCACGAAGACGGTGATGTCGTTGCTGTCCCGGAGGGAACGGGCGAGGTTCTGGGCGTCGTCGGCGGGCAGGCCAGCCGTGACGCGTGGAGCTATCAGTGCCATGCCAGAAGCCTAACCCGCGCGCTTCCTGAGGATTCTGCTCATCCTTCGAATCCGCGGCGGAGCTCTTCTGCGTTCGCCAGCTCCGTGGCAAGCACTTGGCGCGCCTCAGCGTCGAGCTCGAGGGCATCCACCGTATCCAGGACAGCCAGCGCCAATGCGCGGCTTCCGGTCCGCTCGTGCAGCTCGGCGAGGTACACCAGCAGCGGCAGCTTCTCCGCGTCCGTCGCCTCCGGATGCCGCTGGAGCCCGGCCTCGATCACGGAGATGGCCGTCGCCTCGCTGCCACGGGCGTCGCCCTGCCGTGCCGCGTTCAACAGGACCCGGTCGAGCCGCCCTGCCGGGGTAGACGCTGACCCGGACGCACCAGCCGAAGCATCGGAGGCATCCTCGGAATCGCCGAGGGCGCTCACCCGCAGCCAGTTGCCGCCCGGATCCACCACGGAAAAGCCCGCCGTGGTGCCCTGCTTGCGGCGTGGCCGGGTAATCCGCGGAATCCCGGAGATCGGCAACTTTCCGTAGGCGGCCCGCAGTCCGGCGGCGAACTCGTCGAACAGAAGCCCCGTGTCCGGCACCAGGAGGATCACGCTTCCCATGGAATTTTCGGGCTCGAAGCTTTCCAGCCCGAAGAAATGCAGGTCGATTCCGCCACGCTTGAAGCATATGTACGGGTTCGGCCGCTCCTGCCGGTAGGTGACCTGGAAGCCCAAGACCTCGTAGAAGGGCGCCACGTCGTCCAGGCGGCGGCACGGCAGGATGGGGATAGCGCGCTCGTTCATACCCTGAACCTACCCCCGCGAAGCCTTGGCCGCCTCCCGTTTCGATGGTTCCCTGCCCACCAGATGGTTGCGAGCGTCGACCCGGCAGGGAACCATCGAAACGGCCAAGCAGAACCTATTCGGCGTCGAGGTCCGTTTCCAGGAGCTTGACCAGCGAATCCAATGCCGCGTCGGCGCCGTCACCTTCAGCCCGGAGCACCACAACATCGCCCTTGGCGGCGCCCAGGGTCATCAGCGACAGGATGCTGGATGCGTCCAGTGCGTCGTCCTCCGGGTCGCCCTGCATGGCAATCGTGACCTCCACTCCCACGTCTCCGGCGGCTTCGGCAAACAGCGCGGCGGGACGGGCGTGAAGGCCGGAGCGGCTGGCGATGGTGGCGATGCGTTCGGGCATTGTTCCTCCTGGTGGGTGCTTCTTTGTGGCTAGCGGCGGGCGGTGGGTCGAAGGCGGGCGGCTGGTACGAACCGGCCGGTCAGAGGCCGAGTTCCTCGAGGACGGGCAGTTTTTCCCGTACCCAGGCCTTGGCTTCGGTGGCGCTGGGCGCGGACAGGGCCAGCTTGGCCAGCTGCTGCGCCTCGGCCAGCGTGACGGTCTTCAGCACCGCGGCCACGGCGGCCAGGGACCGCGCGGTCATGGAAAGCGTGGTGACACCCAGCCCGGTAAGTACGACGGCGAGGGCCGGGTCAGCGGCCGCCTCACCGCAGACGCCCACGGGTTTGTTGTGGCCTTCCGCGCGGGAGCCTTCCACCGTCAATCCCACGAGGCGCAGCACGGCAGGCTGCCACGGGGTGTTGAGGTTGGCCAGCGGGCCCAGCTGGCGGTCGGCCGCCATGGCGTACTGCGTGAGGTCGTTGGTGCCCAGGCTCGCGAAACCCACCTCGCGCAGGATGGCCTCGGCGGTGAGTGCGGCGGACGGGACTTCAACCATCACGCCGGGCGTCTTGATGCCGGCGTCGGCGCACATTGAGGCGAATCGGGCGGCCTCTTCCGCCGTCGAGATCATGGGGGCCATGACCCACACGTCCGCTTCGGACTGCTTCTCGGCCAAGGCGATGGCTTCCAGCTGGCGGTCCAGCACGCCCGGTGTGGTGAAGTCCGTGCGGTAGCCGCGGACGCCCAGGGCCGGGTTGGGTTCCGTGGAGTCGGTCAGGAAGGGAAGGGGCTTGTCGGCGCCGGCGTCCAGCGTACGAAGAACCACTTTCTTTCCCGGGAACGCGTCAAAAACGCTCTTGTAGGCCGCGGCCTGTTCCTCCACGCTTGGCTCGGTGTCGCGTTCCAGGAAGCAGAATTCGGTGCGGAAGAGGCCCACACCCTGGGCGCCCAGCTTGGCGGCCGCCTCGGCGTCCTTGCCGCCGCCCACATTGGCGAGCAGCGGTACCAGGTGGCCGTCCGCCGTCGTGCCCGTGCCACTGAACTCGGCCAGCAGGGAAGCTGTGGCCGCCCACGCATCCGCTGCGGCACGCAGCGAGCTGTCGGGATCGGCGGTGATGCTGCCTGCGGCGCCGTCAACATAGACTTCCGTGCCGTCAGCGAGTTCGTCCACCCCTACGGCAGCCACAACGGCGGGCAGGCCCAGCGAACGCGCAATGATGGCGGTGTGGGACTGTGGGCCGCCGCCGGCTGTTACGAGTGCCAGGACCTTGTTCGGGTCCAGGGTTGCGGTGTCGGCCGGTGCCAGGTCCTCGGCAACCAGGATGAAGGGCGTGCTGGAGGTGGGGATGCCGGGCGCAGGGACGCCGCGGAGTTCCGCCACGATCCGGGCGCGGACGTCCAGGACGTCGGTGGCGCGTTCGGCCATGTAGCCGCCCAGGTTATGGAGCATCTCCGCGACGGAGGAACCGGATTCCCAGATGGCGCGCTCGCTCGAGAGGCCGCGGGCAATGAGCTTGGCCGCGCCCTTGATCAGCATGGTGTCCTTGGCCATCAGCGCTGTGGCCTCCAGGACGGCCTTGCCATCTCCTGTGGCGTGCGCGGCCCGGGCCTTAAGTTCGTCGTGGACGGACTGAGAGGCTGCCTTGAGCCCGGCCGTGGCTTCTTCGGCGGACGTACCGCCGGCCAGCTGCTCGCCTGCAGGGGGTTCGCTGATCGGTTTGGGCATCTGCCGGACGGTTCCGATGATGCGGCCGGGGCTGACGCCAACTCCTGGGAAGGTCTGCACTGAAGGTCCTCATTCTCTGCCGGTAGCCAGGCCCGCCAAGGTTATCCCGGCGCCATGCCGGGGCCGCCGCGACCACTATGTGCGAGGGCGGAAACGTGCCTGAAAAAATTGTATGTGATTCAGTTCATATAGCAATGCTATAGGTGATAGGGTAGCGGCTATGAGTTTGGATGGCCAGCTTCCCCCCAAAATGCGTCTGTTGCGTGCAGCGGCCGAATTGCTGGCAAAGTCCTCGGGAGCATCCGTCTCCACCCGCCAGATCACGCAGCTGGCAGGGGTTACGGCGCCCACGCTGTACCACCACTTCGGTGACAAGGAAGGTCTCTTCGACGCCGTCGTCGCCGCAGGTTTTGAAGAGTATGTTGCGGGCGAGAGGGACTTCGCCCCGTCCGGAAATCCGCTGGAAGACATCCGGCGGATGTGGGATAACCACGTCCAGTTCGGGCTCAAGCAGCCGGAACTGTACCTGGTGATGTTCGGCAATATCCGTCCGGAAAGCCGCCCTGCCATCGTTGCCGATGCCGAGGCGCTCATGGAGGAGATGCTGAACAAGGCAGCGGCAGCGGGCCAGCTGAACGTCCAGCCGCGCGAAGCAGCCAGGTCCATCCTGGCAGCCAACGTGGGTGTGACCCTGATGCTGATTGCGGAACCCGCCGCCGAACGGAACCTTGAACTGTCCACCATGACCCGGGACGCCATGATCTTTGCGGTGTCTGCGGCACAGGCCGAAGGGGCCGCGCCGGAAGACTCCGGCAAGTCCTCGGTAGTGGTGGCAGCGATTGCCCTGAATGCCGCACTTCAGGCTTCGCACTCAGACCAGCTTTCAAGCTCGGAACTCAAGCTGTTCCTCGAATGGCTTCACCGAATCTCCACCAGCACGTCGTCGTAAGTATCGGACCCATCCTGCGCTGCAGCAGGAATGACGGTTAGGAAAGCACATGGCAACAGAGACAGTTGCGAAACCCCGCACCAGCCTGCGGGTTCACGTCCAGAAGTTCGGGACGTTCCTGTCCGGCATGATCATGCCCAACATCGGCGCGTTCATCGCGTGGGGCCTCATCACGGCCCTCTTCATTGAGAAGGGCTGGATCCCGGTCCCTGCCCTCGGTGGCTTCGACACCAACGCCGAGGGAGTGCCTAATGTGGGCCTGGTTGGCCCCATGATCACCTACCTGCTGCCGCTGCTGATCGCCTACACCGGCGGCCGGATGGTCTACGACGTCCGAGGCGGCGTGGTGGGAGCCATCGGCACCATGGGCGTCATTGTGGGCGCCGGCATCCCGATGTTCATCGGCGCCATGATCATGGGCCCCCTGGGCGGCTGGACCATGAAGAAGATCGACCTCCTGTGGGAGGGCAAGATCCGCCCGGGCTTCGAGATGCTGGTCAACAATTTCTCGGCCGGTATCTGGGGCGCGCTGCTGGCGATGCTGGGCTTCTACGGCATCTCGCCGCTGGTCCAGGCCTTCAGTACGGCCGCCGGCAATGTGGTCCAGTTCCTGGTCAACAACGGCCTGCTACCGCTCACCAGCATTTTCATCGAGCCCGCCAAGGTGCTGTTCCTGAACAACGCCATCAACCACGGCGTGCTGACCCCGCTGGGCATCCAGCAGTCGCTGGAGCAGGGCAAGTCCATCCTGTTCCTGCTTGAAGCCAACCCCGGCCCCGGCATGGGCATCCTGCTCGCGTACATGTTCTTCGGGAAGGGCCTGGCCAAGGGTTCGGCCTCCGGCGCAGCGATCATCCACTTCTTCGGCGGCATCCACGAAATTTACTTCCCGTACGTCCTGATGCGCCCGCTGCTGATCCTGGCCGCGATCGCGGGCGGCATGACGGGCATCGCCACCCTGGCCATCACCGGCTCCGGCCTCGTGGCGCCGGCGGCGCCTGGGTCGATCATCGCCGTGCTCGCCCAGACCTCCCGTGACAGCTACGTCGGGGTGATCCTCGCGGTGGTGCTCGCCACCACGGTTTCGTTCCTGGTGGCCTCGGTGATCCTGAAAACCACCAAGCACAGCGACGAGGTGGACCTGAGCGATGCCACGTCCAAGATGGAGGCCATGAAGGGCAAAAAGAGCTCCGTCTCCTCGGTGCTGACCGGCGCCGGTGCAGGCGTGGGCACGGCTGTCCTGGCCGGCCCCATCAAGAACATCGTGTTCGCCTGCGACGCCGGCATGGGCTCCAGTGCCATGGGCGCCTCGGTGCTGCGGAACAAGATCAAGGCTGCCGGCTTCCCGGACGTCAAGGTCACCAATGCCGCGATCGCCAACCTCAGTGACACCTACGACGTTGTCATCACCCACCAGGACCTGACCGAACGCGCCAAGCCCGTCACCTCCAGCGCCGCGCACTTCTCGGTGGATAACTTCATGAACAGCCCGCGGTACGACGAGATTGTGGAACTGGTCAAGGAGCACAACACCGAAGGCTCAACGCCCGACGCCGGTGCTGCCGACGCCGGTGCTGCCGCCGCCGGTGCTGCCGGCACCGCAGCTGGCGCCGGCCACGGCGCGCACGCTGCCAGTGCCCCGGCGGATGCGGCACCCGCCGCTGCCAGCGGTGCGGCACCTGCAGAGACGGCGGCGCCGTCGGACATCCTCGTAGCCGACAGCGTCATCCTTAACGGCACAGCCACCACCCGTGACGCGGCCATCGACGAAGCAGGTCAGCTTCTCCTGGCCCGCGGCGCCGTGGACGAGGGTTACCTCGCGGCCATGCACGAGCGTGAGGAATCCGTATCCACGTACATGGGCAGCTTCCTGGCCATCCCGCACGGCACCAACGCCGCCAAGGACCACATCCTGAAGTCCGCGGTGTGCGTGATCCGCTACCCGGACGGCATCGACTGGAACGGCAAGCAGGTCAAGTTCGTGGTGGGCGTGGCCGGCATCAACAACGAACACCTCCACATCCTGTCCTCCATCGCGAAGGTCTTCACCAACAAGGCCCAGGTGGCCCAGCTGGAAGCGGCTACGTCCGTTGAGGAAGTCCTGGAGCTGTTCGGAAAGGTGAACGCATAGTGAAGGCGGTACATTTCGGAGCCGGGAACATCGGCCGCGGCTTTGTGGGGCTGCTGCTGCACCAGGCCGGGTATGAGGTGGTGTTCGCGGATGTCGCGGACGCACTCATCGACCAGTTGACGGCAGCAGACAGCTACAACGTCCACGAGGTGGGGGAGAACCCCACCGTCCGGACGGTGGACAACTTCCGCGCGCTGAACTCCGGCACGCAGGAAGCGGAGCTGGTGCGGGAAATCGCGACGGCGGACATCGTCACCACCGCCGTGGGGCCGCACATCCTGAAGTTCGTGGCGCCCGCCATCACCAAGGGCATCGCAGCGCGGGCTGCCGGGCTGGCGCCGCTGCAGGTCATGGCCTGCGAGAACGCCATCAACGCCACGGACATCCTGCGGGCCGAAGTCGCCGCTCTCTGGGACGACGCCGCCGGGTCCCTGGACGCCGCGGCGGTGTTTGCGAACACCGCCGTGGACCGGATCGTGCCCAACCAGGCGCCTGGCCAGGGCCTGGATGTGACCGTGGAGACGTTCTACGAATGGGTCATCGACCGGACGGCGTTTGGCGATGCGGCCCCGGTCATCCCGGGCGCAACCTTCGTGGACCAGCTCTCGCCCTACATCGAGCGGAAGCTCTTCACCGTGAATACGGGGCACGCCTCGGCTGCGTACTTCGGCTTTGAGGCCGGGCTGGAAAAGATCTCCGAGGCCATGGCCGATCAGGACGTGGCGGAAGACGTCCGCGCGGTCCTGGAGGAAACCAAGCAGCTCCTCGTGGCCAAGCACGGCTTCAGCAACGACGAGCAGGAAGCCTATGTCCAGAAGATCCTGGTCCGGTTCTCCAACCCGCACCTGCCGGACACGGTGAACCGGGTGGGCCGCGCCCCGATGCGCAAGCTCAGCCGGCACGAACGGTTCATCGGCCCTGCGGCTGAGCTCGCAGAACGCGGGATCGTTCCCGAGGCGCTTCTGGGTGCCATCGCCGCGGCCCTGCGCTTCACCGACCCCGCCGACGCCGAGGCCACCGAGCTCGCGCAGATCCTGGCGGCCTCATCGTCCGCCGACGCCACGGCCAGGATCACAGGGCTGGCACCGGAGCACCCGTTGTTCGCGGCCGTGTCCACGCTGGTGGAGGAACGCCAGGCGGAAGGGGCGAAGGCCCCGGCCTGACCCTCACCGCACGCACCCACCGCCAGGACGCTCTCTCACGTCCTGCGGGTTTTTCGGGAACCCTCTCGCAGATCCTGCGGGTTTTTCGGGAACCCTCTCGCAGTAAAGTACGACGCCGGCACTCACCCGAGTGCCGGCGTCGTGCGTTACGTTCTTCGGCGACCCTCGCGCCTCAGGACTCCGGCTGGCTCACCCGGGCGAGTAATCCATCCAGATAGCGCATGACTAGTGAGGCGGCTATCAGGGCGGCGGAAAACGGGAGGAAAAACAACGTGACCAGTTGGAAGGCTGTGTGCAGGACCATGCCCAGCGCCTGTGAATAGGCTGGCCCTAACTGCAGCGATTGCATGATTTGCGGTGCAAGGATGATCGAGAAGGCGCCGATGACGCCCACAATTATTCCTGTCCGCAGAGTTGTTGCCGGCAAACGTGAGACCGTCTGCTGATCCATTCCAGGCCTTCCCCAAATGACTGTTGTTCCGTGCTGGCCCCAGCCAAGCACGAGCCCGCCTGGATCACAAGGAACCCGGCTGTGGAATGCTGGGGAGATGACCACGAACCCCGGCTCCTTGATCACCTTGCTGACTGCCGACGTCGACGGCGGGACCTTCCGCCTCAGGCACGCCGTGTCCGCGGACCTGCCCGCCATCGTGGCACTGCTGGCCGACGATTCCCTGGGCTCCGCCCGCGAACTGGGCCACGACATGGCGCCCTACGAGAGGGCCTTCGAAGCGATCGACGCCGACCCCTGCCACCTGCTGGTCGTGGGGGAGTACGTCCCGATGGGGGCAGCCGACGGCCCGGTCGTGGCCACCTTCCAGCTGAGTTTCCTGCCCGGCATTTCGCGGCAGGGTTCGTGGCGCTCGCAGCTTGAGGCGGTCCGCGTGGCAGGGAGCCTGCGTGGCCAGGGCCTGGGAAATGTGATGGTGCAGTGGGCCATCGAGGAGTCCCGGCGCCGCGGCTGCACCATGCTGCAGCTGACCACGCACAAGACCCGGACGGCGGCCCACCGGTTCTACGAACGCCTCGGCTTTGAGGCCAGCCATGAGGGCATGAAGCTCACGCTCTGAACTAGTTGGGGTATGCCCCGGACGCTATGCCTTCTTGGAACCCTTGGGCACAAACAGCGTCTCGGCCTGCTCCAGGGACATGCCGTTGGTCTCCGGCACCTTGTACATCACAAAGAAGAACGACGCCGCCGCGAACAGCGCGTACATGGCGTAGGTCAGGGGCAGGGAAGCCGCGGCCATCACGGGGAAGCTGAGCGTGATGGCAAAGTTGGCCACCCACTGCGCGGCTGCGGCCAGGCCCAAGGCGCGGGCACGGATCCGGGACGGGAAGATCTCACCAAGGAGGACCCAGACCAGCGGGCCCCAGGACGCGCCGAAGCTGACCACAAAGATGTTGGCCGCCACGAGGGCCACCGGGCCCCAGGCGCCCGGAAGGGAGATTTCGGAGCCTGAACCGACCGCGGCGGAGAATGCCAGCGCCATGGTGCCGAGTGAAACCGCCATGCCGATGGAACCGGCCAGGAGAATGGGGCGGCGGCCGATCCGGTCCACTAGGGCGATGGCCACGAGCGTCACCAGGATGTTGGTGATGGAGGTTGCCACCGAGATGGTGAGCGAGTCCTTCTCCTGGAAACCGACGGCCTTCCACAGCGTGGTGGAGTAGTAGAAGATCACGTTGATGCCAACGAACTGCTGCAGGACCGAGAGGACGATGCCCACCCAGACCACTGCCTGCAGGCCGAACGTCTTGCCGCGGAGCGAGCCCTTCTGGCCGGACAGCTTGTCCTCTTCGATGGCGTCCTGGATCTCGCGGATGTTCCGGTCGGTGTCCTCGGCCGGGGCGATGGAAGCGAAGACCTTGCGGGCTTCGTCTTCCTTGCCCTGGAACACCAGGAACCGCGGGGACTCCGGGAGGGTGTAGGCGATCCAGCCGTAGACCACTGCAGGAACCGCCGCGGCGAGGAACATCCAGCGCCAGGCCTCCAGGCCCAGCCAGAAGGCCTGGTCCGCGCCGCCGGCGGTGGTGGCGAAGAGCGCGTCGGACAGGAGCGCGGCGAAGATACCGGTGGTGATGGCCAGCTGCTGAAGCGATGCCAGCCGGCCACGGACCTGCCGCGGCGAAATCTCGGAAATGTAGGCCGGTGCAATTACTGACGCGAGGCCGATGCCGAGGCCGCCCACCAGGCGCCAGAAGATCAGGTCCCAGACGCCGAAGGCGAAGCCGGTTCCGATGGCGCTGACCAGGAACAGCAGCGCGCCGAGCTTCATGGCGGGGATGCGGCCGTAGCGGTCGGCGACTTTGCCGGCGAGGAACGCGCCTGCCGCGCAGCCCAGCAGGGCGATGGCCACGGCGAAGCCGGTGACGGCCTCGGAGAGCGCGAACTCATCCTTGATGGCGTCCACTGCACCGTTCACCACGGAGGAGTCGAAGCCGAACAGGAATCCGCCCACCGCGCCTGCGAGTGCCAGCCAGATCACCCGCTGCGGGATCTTGGCGGTGGTCTGCTCCTTGGCGGTGGGCATGCTGCTCCCTGGGTTTGGGGGTCGGGTGGATGCGGGTGCGGACGTCGTCGGCTGCGGTACCGGCTCACAGGCCGGCGCACACGCGCTAAACAGTGTGGCACGTCACCGCCCGCCGTTCCACTTCGGACCTGTGCCCGCCGAAACAGGAAGACGACGACGGCGGGGTGTGCCGTCGTCGTCGTCTTCCGTCTCCGTAAGGGGAGCCGAAGCTGCTGCCTTAGCGCGCCGCCACCGCAGCTGTGTCTCCGCGCGGGGCGACCTTCGGATCCGTCAGCTTTTTGTTCGGCAGCGCGAAGCTGATCAGGAACGCGATCCCGGTGAGGACGGCCGCGGTGATCATCACGGTGTCGATCGCGTACGCGAAGCCCTCGGTGATGGGCCGGGTGAGCACACTGTTCGCTGAGTGGAGCCAGCTGGTGTCATTGAGCGACTCGTTCGATGCCCCGTTCTGGAAGAACTCGTACAGCTTGGCGTTGGCGGGGTCCGCCGCCACGGCCGGGTCGCGCAGGACGGCCTGGTAGTCGGCACTGGACATGGCCGACTTCATCGTTTCGGCGATCCTGCTCGCGGCGAGGCTGAACAGCATGGAGATGAACACGGCCGTGCCCACGGCGCCGCCCATGGAGCGGAAGAACGCCGCGGAGGAGGTGCCCACGCCCATGTCCTTCGGCGGCACGGAGACCTGCATTGCCAGCGTGAGCGGCTGCATGCAGAACCCCAGGCCCATGCCGAAGAACACGGCGATCACGCCGGGAACCCAGAGGCCCGTGTCCACGCCCAGGGACAGGCCCATGGCCACGGCGGCGGCAGTGAGGATGCCCGTACCCACGATGGGGAAGATCCGGTACGTGCCCGACGCCGAAATGGTGCGGCCCGCGGTGATGGAACCGGTCAGGATGCCGAGGGTGAAGGTGATCATCATCAGGCCGGCTTCGGTGGGCGTGAGCCCCTTCACCAGCTGCAGGTACATGGGCAGCATGGCGATGGCCCCGAACATGCCGATGCCGATGATGAAGTTCAGCAGCGAGGACAGGCCAAAAGTAGCGTTCCGGAAGAGCCGGAGCGGGATCAGGGCGTAGTCGCCGGCGCGCTTTTCAGCCAGCAGGAACCAGACGATGCCGATCGCGCCGAGGCCGTAGCAGAGGAAGGAGTTCAGCGACGTAAAGCCCCAGCTGCGGCCCTGTTCCGCGACCAGGAGCAGCGGGACGATGGCGAGCGTGATGGCCGCTGCGCCGAAGTAGTCGATCTTCTGCTTCACGTGCTTGGCGGGCAGGTGCAGGAACATAAACACCACAGCCAGGGCCGCCAGGCCGATGGGCAGGTTGATGAAGAACACCCAGCGCCAGCCGTCAAAGCCCAGGATGTTGGCCGAACCTGCGAACGCGCCGCCCACCACCGGGCCGAGCACGGAGGAGATGCCGAACACCGACATGAAGTAGCCCTGGTACTTGGCCCGGTCCTTGAGGGACACGATGTCGCCGATGATGGTCAGCGCGAGGGCCAGCAGGCCGCCGGCGCCCAGGCCCTGGACGCCGCGGGCGATGGCCAGTTCCGTCATGGAGTGCACTGAGCCGGCGTAGAGCGAGCCGACCAGGAAGATCGCAATGGCGGTCAGGTACAGCGGGCGACGGCCGAAAATGTCGCTCAGCTTGCCGTACAGCGGCGTGCTGACGGTGGAGGTGATGAGGTAGGCGGTGGTGGCCCACGCCTGGAGGGACAGCCCGTCGAGGTCGTTGGCGATGGTGTAGATGGAGGTGGACACGATGGTCTGGTCCAGCGATGCCAGGAACATGCCCAGCATCAGCCCCACCATCACAGTGACGATCTGACGCTGCGTCAGGGTTTCGCCGGCGGCACGCACAGCGGTTGTTTTGGACATGGCTACTCCAGGAAAGAAAAGGGATCACGCTCGATAGTTGCTTTCAGTAACTATGTTAGTTCGCGTTTCATTCCCGCTGCCAGATATTTCGTCCGGAACCGCAGCCCCCACGGCAGCTGGAGGACCCAAATCAGCGCTCCACGAGGATGCCGTCCGGATCGCACCAGACGGTGGCGCCGGGACGGAAGGTCACGTCGTCGAGCACTACATCCACGTCAACCTCCCCGGCGCCGGCCTTGGCGCTCTTGCGCGGGTTGCTGCCCAGCGCCTTGACGCCCAGATCCAGGTGGGCAATGGCCTCGCGGTCGCGGATGGCGCCGTTAATTACGACGCCGGCCCAGCCGTTCGCCACGGCGCTCTCGGCGATCATGTCCCCCATCAGGGCGGTGCCCAGCGAGCCGCCGCCATCCACCACCAGCACCGCGCCATTGCCGGGGGTGGCCAAGGTGGACTTGACCAGGGCGTTGTCCTGGAAGCACCGGATGGTCCGTACGGGCCCGCTGAAGTGCGACCGGCCGCCGAGGGACTGGAACTGGACTGATACGGAGGCCAGCTCCTCGCCGCGCTCGTCGTACAGATCGGCGGTGTTTGGGCTCGTGGTGTTGCCTGCAGCAGAAGCGGTCATTGGATCTCCAGGTGTTGTCGTGGCGGGCTCCGCGCTTTTCCTTAGCCGCACAAGTTGGGCTCCGAATAACAAAGCGGGGCGATGCAGCCCACGATAGTCTGATTTTCAGCATCACCAACCGTTCCAGGGGGAACCAGCCATGAGCCTGTCCGACACACCCGCAGCACCGGATCCCAGCGCCGCATCGGCTCCCGAAGCGGGAGCGGAAGGCCCGACGGCGGCACTCGCCGAGCCGACCACGAAGGTCACCGCGCGATGGGTGACCGGTCTGGTACTGGTCAATGTTGGCATCAACGCCGCGTTCTTCGGACCCATCAACATCTTCATCGCCCAGCAGGCCATTGGCATCGACGAAACAAACAAGGAAGCCATCGCTTCCCTCGTACTTGGGTGCGGCGCCGCCGTATCCCTGGTGGCCAATCCGCTCTTCGGGGCGCTGTCCGACCGGACAGTCTCCGGTTTCGGCCGTCGTTCCCCCTGGGTCCTGGCCGGCGCCGTCCTGGCCACCGCCGCCTTGCTGGCGATGTCCGGAGCCGCGGCTGTTGCCCTGATGGTCCTGTTCTGGTGCCTGGTCCAGCTGGGCGCCAACGCGGCCTATGCGGCCATCACCGCCGCCATCCCGGACCGGGTGCCGGTGCTGCAGCGCGGCGGAGTGGGGGGTCTGGCGGCCCTGGGCCAAACGGCGGGCATCCTCCTGGGCGCAGTCTTCGGGGCTGTCGTGTCGGGAAACTTCATGGTGGGGTACACCATGTGTGCGGCCGCCCTGCTGTTCTCCGTGGTGCCGTACCTGTTCCACCGGAATGACCCGCCGCTGCCCAGGGAGCTCCGGCCGCCGTTCTCGTGGGGCAGTTTCCTCCGGGGCTTCTGGATCAGCCCGGCCCGCCACCCTGACTTCGCCTGGGCGTGGCTCACCCGCTTCCTGGTCAACGTCTGCAACCAGCTGACCATTGTTTACCTGATCTTTTTCCTCGGGGACGTCCTCAAGCATGAGAACCCGGCGCTGGGAGTCCTGACCCTGACCGGGATCTATGCGGCGCTGGTCATGGTTACTGCGGTGCTTGCGGGCCCCTGGAGCGACCGGGTGGGCAAGCGCAAGCCCTTCGTGATCGCCTCCTCCGTCATGATCGCCATGGCAGGCCTCACCATGGCGTTCTTCCCCGTGTGGACCGGCGCCCTGGTTGGGGCCGCCATCCTGGGTATCGGCTACGGCGCCTACCAAGCCGTTGACTTTGCGCTGCTGACGCAGGTGCTGCCGCAGGCCGCGGACCGCGGCAAGGATATGGGGGTCATTAACGTGGCCGCCTCGCTGCCGCAGGTGTTCGCGACAGGCCTCGCTTTCCTCGCGGTGACGCAGTTCGGCGGCTACGTCACGCTGTTCACCACGGCCGCCGTCATCGGCCTGCTGGGAGCTGTGTTCGTGGTCAAGATCAAGGGCGTGGACTGAGGCGCCAACGCCGCGTGGCGTATTGTTGAGGCAGACTGCAGGGCGGCCGGGATGGGGATCCGCCGGCCGCTGCACCATAATTCACAACCCCGGAATCCTGATGCCCGAGACACTTTCAGCCCATCCGTCCATGGCCGCCCGGCCCTCCACACCGCGTCAGCGGCTGCGCTACACGCGCGTCCTTGAGTCTGCCGCAGGGTTTGCCCGCAAAGGGCTGGAGTCCGTGGACCTCGCGGAAATTTCGGAAAAGTCCGGCGTGCCGTCGGGCACGGTCTACCGCTATTTCCCCACCGCCAACCACCTGATGCTGTCGCTCTACCGCCAGCAGCTGGACGAGCTTCAGGCCCGGGCCCGCACGTCGGCGGCCAGCTTCGGCGGCCGGGCCCTCACCGGCGTGGTGATGGAGATCTTCCATATGCGCGTGATGCAGCCCGCCGTCGAGCAGTGCCTGACCCGCTGCGTCTACCTCAAAGACAAGGACACCACGGCGCTCCTGCATGAAATCGATGCCCTGAGCGAAACGGCTGTAGCCACCGCCTCCGACGACGCCGTGGCGGCCCGCGTGCTCCTGCTGACCGTCACTGGTCTGGTCCAGTCAGTCCGCAACCGCCGGCTCTCGCTTTTTGAGGCCGAAGAAGACCTCAAAAAGGCCTGCACCCTGCTTGCTCCGGTAGCTTCCGGGGCCCGCGCTGCCCACCGATCGGCGTAACTGGTCTAGACCAATCGGCCAATAAATACGTCTTTATGCCGTGACGTGGCTCACAAAACGGCCTGATTAAACGATTTGTCATGCCCCAGGGCACCCAAATGCACTTTCTGGCGCGTTGGCGCTGTTTATTATGGCAGGACCGGAGTGGCTGGCAACCAGCAACTGCAAGGGCTTCACCCCCGGGCCCGCCACCATTGGGCCCACGAAGCGCCGAATATGACCACCTTGAGCCTCCCTGTGCTTGAGCCTTTCTGCGCCGTGCGCCCACGGCTAGCCCCAGGAGACAACGACGTGTCCATTGACGTAATCGCACCGACCGACAATTCAGCAGCCACTGCCCTGAGCGAGGCCGAGATCTTCGACGCCCACCAGGGCGGGAAGCTCTCGGTGACCAGCACGGTCCCGCTGTCCAACAAGCGCGACCTTTCCATCGCCTACACCCCCGGTGTGGCCGAGGTCAGCCGCGCCATCCACAACAACCCGGAACTCGCCAAGACCCTCACCTGGGCGCAGCGCCTGGTGGTTGTGGTCAGCGACGGCACCGCGGTGCTGGGCCTGGGCAACATCGGCGCCGCCGCATCCCTGCCGGTGATGGAGGGCAAGTCCGCCCTGTTCAAGACGTTCGGCGAGCTGGATTCCATTCCCCTGGTCCTGAACACCACGGACGTCGATGAGATCGTGGAAACCCTGGTCCGCCTCCGCCCCAGCTTCGGCGCCGTCAACCTTGAGGACATCTCGGCCCCCCGGTGCTTCGAGCTGGAAGAGAAGCTGATCGAGGCGCTGGACTGCCCGGTCATGCACGATGACCAGCACGGCACTGCGGTGGTGGCCCTCGCCGCCCTGACGAACGCCGCCAAGGTCACCGGCCGCGAACTCGCAGACCTCCGCGTGGTGGTTTCGGGCGCCGGAGCCGCGGGCATCGCCGTCGCCGAAATCCTGCTCGCCGCCGGCATCACGGATGTAGTCCTGCTCGACTCCAAGGGCGTCATCAACCGCGAACGGGCCGACATTGCCGCCGACCCGCAGAGCAAGAAATCCCAGATGGCACAGCGCAGCAACCCCCGCAGCGTCACGGGCGGCCCCGGCGAAGCGCTGCTCGGCGCCGACGTGTTCATCGGGGTTTCCTCCTCGAAGCTGGACGAGGCGCATCTGAAGCTGATGAACGCCGACTCCATCGTGTTCGCCCTCTCCAACCCGGACCCCGAAGTCCTTCCCGAGGTGGCCGCCAAGTACGCCGCCGTGGTGGCCACCGGCCGCAGCGACTTCCCCAACCAGATCAACAACGTCCTGGCCTTCCCCGGAATCTTCCGCGGCGCGCTGGACGCCGGCGCCCGCCGGATCACGCCCGCCATGAAGCTCGCCGCGGCCCGCGCCATTGCCGAACTCGCGGAAGCTGACCTTTCGGTGGACTACATCGTGCCCAGCCCACTGGATCCGCGCGTTGCCCCGGCAGTGACGGCCGCCGTCGCCGCCGCCGTGGAAGCCGAGTAACCTCCGCCGATACAACCTGACATAACGCCCGACGGCGGTGCCTCCCCGCGCAGGGGACGCACCGCCGTCGGGCTTTAAGTGTGAAGTAAACCTGCGAAGCTCACCTCTGCGCCACCCTAAACTGGGGCACATGAACTCCGAAACCGTGGTGAGCATCCTGTGCGGCCTGGCGATCCTCGTGGGGGTGGCGGGCACCATCATCCCCATCCTGCCCGGCAGCTTCCTGATCGGGCTCAGCCTGCTGGCGTGGGCTATCTGGGGCGGAGCCGGTGCTATCGGCTGGGTGGTTTTCGCGGTGGGCATGGTGTTTGTGCTGGCCGGTATGTCGGCCAGCGCCGTGCTGACCGGACGGAAACTCAAGCAGCACGGCATTCCCAGCCGGAGCGTGGTGATCGGCCTCGTGGCGGGCGTGATCGGCATGTTCATCATCCCCGTCGTGGGGCTCTTTATCGGGTTCGCCGCCGGCCTGCTGCTCAGCGAGCTGCACCGGACCCGGCGCTTCCGCACCGCAACCACCACCAGCTGGGCCGCCCTGAAGGCCACCGGGCTGGGCATGCTGGCGGAGTTCGGGCTGGCGTGCCTGGCGGGCAGCACCTGGGTGATCGGGCTCTGGGTTGCCGCCGCCACGTAGGGCGTGCACGCAGGTCCGCCACGTAGCATGGAGGGATGACCGCGGGGGATGCCAGAGGACCGATTTACCGGGACGCGCGTGACCTGACGCCGTTCGGGAACGCCCACCTGCAGACCCCTGTCCGGGAACTCGCCGGCAGCGTGGGCGGGCTGATCCATGGTGTGCTGGGTGGCCGGGATGCCGCGCTGATTGCCGTGGACGGCGAGGTTCCCAGGCTCAAGCGGATGCCGGGCAAGGCGCCCAAAGCAGTCCACGATGCCATCTTCACCAGCAGGGAACCTGAGCGGCTCATCGCCGTGGGCCGCATGTATCCGGGCTGGGCCGGGCTCTGTTCCGTTATGGCCGGCCTCCTGGCGTACCAGCACGGCGGCTACCTGCGTGCGTCCGAACTCCTCCAGCGCGGCCTGTCCATCAGGAACGACGACGACGCCAACCAGTATGCGGCCACCTATCTCACGCGTGTGGTCACCCGGGTGGAGGTTGCCGAGCGCATCGAAGTCCCCGTGCTGTTCAGCCAGGAATCGGTCTTCCTGGCCCTGTCGCACTCCCTGCGGGAGACGGGCCAGCTGGAAGCCGCGCTGCAGACGGTGGCCGGGCTGCCGCCGTCGTTGCCTTCAGCTTTGGCCCGCTGCGCACTGGCGTTCGCGCTGGGACGCGATAAGGAAGTGGTGATCTGGACCGAGGGGCTGCTGAACTCCGACGACCTCTCGGCGGCCCTGCTGCTGCTCCGCGGGCGTGTGCTCCGGCGGCTCGGCGCCCACGCACAAGCGCACGAGGCCCTGAAGGAGGTGCTCCGCCGTCGGAAAACGGACGTGGTGCTCCGCAATGACGCCATCACCGACCGTGCCCTGCTGGTGCTCGACAACGGCCGCAAATCCCTCAACCCGCGGGACTGGCTCCGCGGCCGGCCGGCGGAGCTGGCGACGTTCGATGTCATCCGCAAGGACATTGACGAGCGCCGGCTGTGGGAGCAGGAGTGGGAAAACCTGGACGGGAAATAGGCTTCGGGCGCGGGCGGCCTTAGGGACTTGCCTGGTGGCGTTGCCTTGTGGCGTTGCCTTGTGGACCGGGCCGCCTCGGAGTACAACGGAGGCATGAGCGACGCAGTCCGGTCCTGGATGGAAAAGTACATCGCGGCGTGGACCTCCAACAACCCGGACGACATCAGGGCACTGTTCACCGAGGAAGCCGTCTACGCCACCCGGCCGCACGATGCCGACTCATGGCGGGGCCGCGAGCAGATCGTGGACCGCTGGCTGGAGGCGCAGGACGACCCCGGGAACTGGACCTTTGACTGGACGCTGCTTGGGGCTGATAGCGGGCTGGGGACCGACGGCGGGCTGGCCTTTGTGCAGGGGTTCACGGACTACGTCGGCGATAATCCCAGCTACGACAACCTGTGGGTCATCCGCCTCGAACCGGACGGTCGGGCGTCGGAGTTCACGGAATGGTTTATGGAGCGCAAAGCCTAGGTTTGCTGCGTGAGCCCGGCAACGAGCGGAACCAGCTGCTCCGAGAGGAGCACCACGCCGAGGGCAACCATGATGATGCCGCTGGCCAGGGTGACTGTCCGTGCGGCACCAGGCCGTGACTGCAGGAGTTTGCGGGCCAGCAGCGCCACGCAGGTGTAGACGGTTCCGGCCAGCAGGACAAACGTGAGGCCCAGCAGGCCGGACTGGACGGGGACCGGGAGGGAAGCCTCCGGGCTGACGAACTGCGGCACCAGCGCCACATAGAACAGCAGCCCCTTGGGGTTGATGCCGCTGGTGCCCATGCCCTGAAGGAACGTGCGGAGCTGGTTGGCGGGCTTCCCGACGGCGTCTGCCGCACTGAAGGAGGCCCCGCGCCAGGAGCGGAGGGTGCTGATGCCCAGCCACAGCAGGTAGCCCGCGCCGGCCACGGTCAGCCAGCCCAGGACGCCGGGATGGCCGGACAGCAGGGCCGCGAGACCTGCCACCATCAGCAGCGTATGCAGGACGTAGCCGCCGCACAGTCCGGCCACGGCCGGGACGAAGCTGCGCTGCCGCAGACCCGCCGTGATGGAGTACGCCCAGTCCACGCCGGGGGTGCAGGCGAGGGCGACAGCCACCAGCACAAAGGCGAAAAACAACTGGGGATTCATGGCGGGCTCCTGTCCGATTAGGTACAGGACAAACCTTATGAAGTTTCCGGCCATAAGTGCTTACCCTTTTCGCTCAGTTCGAGTCCGAATTGGTAAGATATTTGCGTGATTGACCACATCGACAGAAACATTTTGCGCCACCTCAAAGAGGATGGCCGGATGACCGCCACAGCACTGGCCGCGAAGGTCGGGCTCACGGTGGCGCCATGCCACCGGAGGCTCCGGGATTTGGAGACGTCGGGCGTGATCCGCGGCTACAAGGCGGACATCGATCCGGCCGCCGTCGGGTTGGGTTTTGAGGCCATTGTCTTTGTGACTTTGCGCCAGGTGGACCGCTCCACCATGGAGATCTTCGAGAACCGGGTGGCGGACAATCCCAACATTGTGGAGGCCCAGCGGCTGTTCGGCTCGCCGGACTACCTGCTGAAGGTCATCGCCGAGGACCTGCCCGGCTACCAGCGCTTCTACGACGCCGAGCTCACGTCACTGCCTGGGGTTGAGCGGCTGACGTCCACGCTGGTGATGAAGAACATCAAGTCCAATGCGGGCCCGCCGCTTTAGCGCTTGTGCCCTTGAGATGCGTCCGTCCTGCGTTGCCTCAGTCCGTGGGGCGGACGTGGACGATGATCACCTGGGTGTCCTTGCCGCCGTCGTACCGGAGGTCGTAATTCACGTCCAGGCCCGTCGACGTGCCCGACGTGATGGAGAAATCAGTCTTTCGTTCCGGGTCCCGCTGGGCGCCGGCGATCCAGCGTTCTGCCGAGTCGCCGTCAATCCCGTACCGCGCCACACCGTCCCGGATGAGCTCAAAATACTCGTCGGGAGAGCCAGCGGTGAGGAAGTAAGTGACCTCGCTGAAGTCCGGCCGCTTGTTCGTGGTGTTCAAGCGGATGCGGTCCGTTTCCCCGCTGATCTCGCCGCTCGGAGCAACGATGGTGAGCTTAATCTTTCCCGAGTCCTTCGTGTTGATCTCGGGCCCATAGCTGTCTTCCGTGACCCGCACAGCAGCCTTTTCCAGCTTTCCCGAACTCATGTCCAGCCGGGCGGTCTTGGAGTCACGGATCCGGTCCACGCCGGCAGCGTCGAGGGTGGAAAATTCCGAGGTGCTCATGGTGCTCCCTTGAGAGGTGGGTTCGTTCGTGGTGCCACTGATCTGGCAGCCCGTCAGGGCGAGGCAAGCGGCAAGGGCGAGGAGTACGACGGCGGGCCGCCGGCTCTGGCGCCGAGGTGCGGTTGGGCATGTGGTCTTCACTGGTGGACCTCCGCGCCGAAGCCATCCACAAAGCGGTCCATGATGCCGGGGATGTTGTTGGTGGGGCGGTGCTGCTCCACGCGGTCGTTGAAGTCCGAACCGATAATCTGCTCCGCACGTCCCGGATCCGTCGCCAGGAGGTCTTGGTAGGCCGGGAGGGTGTCCTGCCGGATGAGGTCCCACCGCTGGTCCGCGTGGGAGATGTTCCCATCTGGGAAGCCGGTGGTGAAGTCGGTGCGGAACTGCGTGGGGTTGTCCCAGTTGGTGAAGGGCACGTTTTTCGGGCCGGGGCTCTCCACGCTGAAGGTGTAGGGAAAGACTTCCGGGTAGCTCTTGGCGCCCGGGATGGACGGCTCGCCGGCTAGCGTGACCAGGTACGTCACGGCCTCTCCGCCAGGGTGGTTCCGCATGTCGTCGTAGTCGTCCGCGATGATTTCGTTCTGCTCGCGGTACAGGAGGGCGGTGTTGCCTTCCTGGATCAGGTCCGGGTCGCCGGAATCGATCTTCGCCCATTCCTCGGCGGTACCCGTATCGATGGCACCCGAGTCCCGCAGTCTATTGATCTCCTCGATTCCGCCGCTCATGTAGGCCTCATGTTGGCGGGCTTGGTCCAGGAAGATCTCCTTGTTCATATCCAGCATGCTGGTCTCGTAGTAACGGATCTCCTGGTCGGTCATGCCTGCGAGCTGTTCGATCTGATCAAGGATGGGGAGCGGGATGTCCGAGGCCGGATTGTCCGCGATCTGCTGGGCGAGGTCCCGCAGCATGGCCATGTCCTTGAAGCCGCCCGCGAAGGACGGGCCGATCATGTTGGCCATGCCGGCCCACTGCAGGTCCGGGTTGGAGAGGTATGCCTGGCCGTAGAAGTCGTAGACCTTCTTGATGGTCTCCCAGTTGTGTTCGGTGCCTTTGGAGGTGTCCCAGCTGGCGGGGTCGATGCCCATGTCCAGCATGGCCTGGTTGTTCCAGTAGTCGCTGAGAAAATCCGCGTATTCCTCGGAGCTTTTGTCGATCAGCCCCGAATCGGCGGCCGCATCCAGGGCGGCCTTTGCGGCCTCGGGGTTTTCAAGCGCCCACTGCCTGAATTCCTCGCTGCCGAGGTAGTCCTGGCGTTCTTCGGGGGTCATGCCGTTCAGCCGGTCCGTCAGGTCCTGGGCAGCGCCGTTCCCGGAACCGCTGCCACCACTCCCGGAGCCACCGCCTGAACCGGCCCCGTCGCTGGCCTTCTCCTGCTCGTCGGCGTTGGCGAGCAGCGACTTGGATGCCGACTCCAGCCCGGCCGTTGCGGACTTCAGCAGCTTCGAGTGCGATGACGTCCAGTCGCTGCGGAAGCGCTCGCCGTCGGCCCCTTTCCAGGCGCCGGTGCTGATGACACTGCTTAGCTGCTGGCCGAGCAGGCTCAACCTGGTGGCGCCGCCTGCCAGGTCCTTGGCGAGCTGCCGCAACTGGGCAACGTCGCCGCCGTAAAAGTTTCCCGCCATGTTTCCCCCTGAGTGGATTCCCGTGCCAGCCTAGCTGCGATGCGTCCGCGAGGGCGATGGGGAGAGCTCCCCGTGCGGGGTCGAGTGCGGGCCCGGAGTGACGGAACTCAGTCCTGCAACAGTCCGGTGGTCCGGTACGGGATGACTTCCCGCAGGAACATGCTGGTGGACGTCCGGACAATGCCGGGGCAGAGCCTGATCTCCTCGGACACGCGGTAGAGGTCGTCCGGGCTGGTGGCTACCACGCGGATCAGCAGGTCGGTGTCGCCGGCCGGGGCATGGCATTCGAGGACCTCGGGGATTTTACGGAGCGCCGCGATGGCTTCGTTGAGGTGGCTCTGGTCCAGTTCGGCGCTGACGGCCGCGGCCACACCCCTGCCCAGGGCGGAGGGGAGCACGCGGCTGCTGTTGGGACGGAGTGCGCCCGACGCCGTCATCCGCTCCAGGCGCGACTGGACGGTCCCGCGCGCCAGGCCCAGCCGCTGGGCCAGCACCATGACGGGGACGCGGGGGTCCTCGTCCAGGGCATTGAGGATGCGCTTGTCCGTGGCGTCCAATTGCTGCAATCTGATCAGTTCCTGTCGGAGTATGTGGTCCCTGTTGGTCAGACTGACCAATGAAATGCTTGCTAGTTGTGCCAACTGTATGGCGTCTGCTCAAATTGTGGCAACAAGGGCTAAGGCTACCGCCGAATCCCGCAGGCTACAGGAACCCCGGCACACCACCCGGCAACTGGACACCGCCTCCCGCAAGGAGGACGCCGCTGATTGACACTTGTTCACACCACGGTCATTCTGCACACACGGCAAGAGCCCCTGAGCCACCGACGTCGGATCCCCGAAGTCATCGGTAGCTGAGGGGCTCTTGTGCTGTCCGGACTAGGGTTGGTCCATGACCCCTGCTGGCCGCTTTGCCCCCAGCCCCTCCGGCGAACTGCATGTAGGAAACCTCCGCACCGCGATGCTCGCCTGGCTGTTCGCCCGGTCCTCCGGTCGCGACTTCCTGCTGCGCGTCGAGGACCTTGACCGGGCGCGGGCCGGCGCGGAGGCGGAGCAGCTCCGCGATCTGGAGGCCTTGGGCCTGACGTGGGACGGCGCCGTCGTGCGCCAGACGGACCGCGGCGCCGTCTATGCCGAAGCGATCGGCCGGCTGGCTGCTGCGGGCCTTACCTACGAATGCTTCTGCACGCGCCGCGAAATCCAGGAGGCGCCGTCCGCGCCGCACGCGCCGCAGGGCGCGTATCCGGGCACCTGCCGGGACCTCGATCCTGCCGAGCTGGAGTTCAAACGCTCGACCCGTCCGGCTGCCATTCGGCTCCGCGCCGACGTTGCGGAGTACACCGTGCGGGATGTGCTGCACGGTGATTTCACCGGCGTGGTGGACGATTTTGTCCTTCGCCGCAACGACGGCGTGACCGCCTACAACCTGGCCGTCGTGGTGGACGACGCCGCACAGGGCGTCGACCAGGTGGTGCGGGGCGATGACCTGCTGCCGTCCACGCCGAGGCAGGCATATCTTGCTTCACTGTTGAATATTCCTGCCCCGGAATATGCGCATGTGCCGCTGGTGGTGAATTCCGACGGCGCCCGGCTGGCCAAGCGCGACGGCGCCGTGACGCTGGCCGATCTCGCCCGTGCCGACGTTTCCGCCGCTGACGTGCGGAACCTCATCCTGCAGTCCCTGGGGCTGCCGGCCGGGACGCTGGAGCATGCACTCGCGGCGTTCCGCCCGGCGGACCTCCCGCGGGAACCGTGGGTCTGGACCGGCCCCTAAGCATCGCGCGAAAGGACGCTTGCGGCCCCGCGGACGTGAGGCCACCTGCTGCCCTACGCGTAGGCTGGAGCTATGTCGGCACCCGAATTCACTGAAGCACAAATCCCTCAACCGCGATTCACTGTCGAGACGGCGCGAGTCCTGGCCGAGGTGGCCCACAACCGGCAGAAGGACAAGCTCAAGAGGCCCTACCGTGACCACGTGATTGCGGTGGGTGATGCCCTGGCAGATTTCGACGAAGATATCCGGATTGCCGGTTACCTTCATGACATTGCCGAGGACACTCCCATCACGCGGCAGGCATTGCTGGACATGGGCGTTTCCGAGCGGGCAGCGGACATCATCGAACGGGTCACCAACCGGCTGCACGACAACCCCGATGACTATCAGGCCGGGATGCACTTCATTGCCGAGGACCACGACGCGGCACTCGTGAAGATCGCCGACAACGCCCACAATTCCCTGCCTGAACGCGTCAGGGCTCTGGCCGCGAAGTGGCCGGACAAGCCGCCGGTCACCAAGTACCGGGATGCCCGTCCGGTGCTTTATGCCGCCGTCGACGTTGAGGAAGTCCGCAAGATCCTTGCGCGGGTTAATCCCTGGCTGCTGAAGGAGTTGGACGACAGGCTCGACGACGAAGACGACACGGATTACGAGAACCTCTCCTACGACGACGCTCCGGTGGGCGAGCGGAAACCACCGGTGGCTGAAACTGTCGAGGCCATGAACACGGCGGACACTAGGTCGGACGGGACGTCTTAGCCTCCTGCTTCATCCGCTCCAGCGCCGCGCTCATTTGCGTTCTGTCGAGCCGCTCATCAAGGACAATTGAAACGCCCAGCGCGAGCACGATAACCAGCAGGCAGACCGGCACCGGGACCCCGGCAGCGGCGAGTCCCACGCTGCCCGCCAGCGCCGCGAGCACGCCAGCTGCCACGGCAATGATGGTGCGGTCCACTGTGATCATGACGCTGAACATCGCCGTGAGTGACACTTTGAAGATCGCCACCGGCAGGGCGATGCTGGCCACGGCCACGGCGGCGCTGATGTGGGCCGCATGGTCGATGTAGTAGGCCACCACATGCAGTCCGGCGCCAGTTGCGGCGATGGCCGCAAAGATGGGCATATGCCCGTAGCCGAAGAAGAAGGCGCGGTGCCGCTGGAGGTGCAGGGCCTGGCCCGTCGGCAGTATGAAGTAGATCCACCACATGCCAAACGCCAGCGCCGTACCGCCGAAACCCACCAACGCCGCATCCAGCGTCCAGCCGTGGTTGCCTACGATGACCCGGAGGGTTTCGACGGCACCGAACAGGCATTCGCCAAGGGCGATGATGGCGAGCAGCCCGTAGCGTTCGGCGATGTGGTGCGCGTGCCACGGGGTCCGCATGGAGCGCTCGGCCGCGTAGGGCGTAGCCATTTCCAGCACGAAGAGGGGCACAGTCATGAGGATGGTGGTGGGAACGTCGGCCCGGATGATCAGCACAGCGATCCAGCCGAGCTGGACCACGCCAAGGTAGGCTGCGTAGCGCCGGCACGTCTGGCGGCGTTCCGGATCCTGCCGCGCCGCGCGCAGCCATTGGCAGACCAGGGCCAAACGCATGATCACGTAGCCGCCGACTATCACGGCGTTGTCCACGTGGTCGCCCTCCACGAGCGAGTGGAACAGCGGCTCGATGCCCATCGCCAGGATCAGGACGCCGACAATCTGGACCAGGGTGACCAGCCGGAACACCCAGTCGTCGGTGTCGTAGGCGCTGGCGAACCACGTGAAATTGATCCACGCCCAGATCACGGCAAACATCGCGAAGGAGAAGGCCAGCAGCCCGGCACCGAAGTGGGCTTCGGCGACCTCGTGGGCGAACTGGCTGCCGGCCACTCCGAAAGCAATCACAAACGTTAGGTCAAAGAATAGCTCCAGCGGGGTGGCTGCCCGGTGTTGCTGATGCGGGTTGCGGCCGCCCATGCGGGCCATGGCATGCCGGATGGGATTGTTGGACATGGCTCAAAGGTACCGCCGGGGCCGTGGCCAGCTCCAGAGTGCAGTTGCCTTCCTTCCAGTTCGCGCCCTGGGCCGGGGGTTTTAGACCCGCCCCAGTGCGTCGATGTCCTCCAGGAACTGCTCGTGGACCTCCTGGCTCACGGTGGTCCGGGTATCGCCGATCGCGTCGAGGTAGTCCTCGGTGCAAGGCCCCTTCCGGACCGCCTCGCGGACTGAAACGCTGCCCGCGGAAGCCGCGCCGCCGTCGTCGTACACTGCCTTTTCCAGCGCGCGCTGGGAGGCGCTGCGGGCGGCGTACTCAATGTCCGCGGGGGAGAAGCCCTCGGTCCGTTCCACCAGGAGCTCCACGTCCACATCGTCCACCACGGCGGCCGGGATGAAGCGCTGCCACATGGCTTCACGGGCCTGGCGGTCCGGGAGGCCGATGGGGATGACGTAGTCGAACCGGCCATGGCGAAGGAAGGCGCTGTCCAGCGCGCGGATGAAGTTGGTGGCGCACACCAGCAGGCGGCCGGGCTGTTCGCGGAACGCCGGGATGATCTTCAGGAGCTCGTTGGTGACGCCCTGAAGGGGCGACGGCGGTTCGCCCGAGCGCTGGGAGGCGATCTCTTCCACCTCGTCGATGAACACCACGCAGTGCTCCAGTTCCGCGATCTCAAGGAATGTTTCGCGCAGGGCGCCGGCGAGGCCCTTGGGATCAGAGGCCAGCCGGGACGGGAAAACCTCCACAAACGGCCACTCGAGCCGGGACGCGATGGCCTTCGCAAACGTGGTTTTGCCGGTGCCGGGAGGACCAAACAGCACCACGGCACGCGGCGGCACCACGCCGTATTCATCGGCGAGGTCGGCCTCCGCGAGAGGCAGGACCAGCCGGCGTTCCAGGAGTTCCTTCTCCTTGCGCATGCCGGCCACGTTCTCCCACAGGTCCCGGGCCAGGATCCGGCCGCCCAGCTGGCCCAGTGCGCCGAGTTCCTGGCGCTGGACGGGGATGGTCCGCTCGAAATAGCGCAGGTTCTTCTTGAGCGCGAAGCCGCGGCTGAGGAACGCCTCCACCCGGGTTTCCGCTTCCGGCATCAGCGCGGAGAGCTTGTTGAGGCCGTGCGGGGCCATGCGGTTTTCGACGGCGGCGAGCAGCGAGGTGCCGATCCCGCGCCCGCGGTATTCAGGCAGCGTGGCCAGGAAGACGATCCAGCCCTGGTCATGCGCGGCGCGTCCGACGGCGGCGCCCACCACCTGATCGCCCTGCACCGCCACCACCGCGTGGTCCTTTTCGCAGGATGCCAGCACCTCGGAGAGGGCATAGACGGGCTCCACATCAGTGGCCTTGAGCGACTCCCAGAGGTGCAGGATCCCGTCCAGGTCTGCTGAATGGAAATCCCTGATGCGCCAGTTGGTCATGCCGTGTCTCCCGGGTGGTTCGTCATTGAACGGGTCATTGAGCTTCGTCATTGAACTGCAAAAAGCGCTGTGACGCGCTCTGCTGAGCATAGGCGATCAGCCCTCGGCGAAGGGTTGCGGGAGCGTTGCATTACGGAACGTACGACGGCGGCACCTGGGTTCCGTGACCACGGAACCCAGGTGCCGCCGTCGGGCGTCACGGCCGGTTTGGCCGGGCAGGGCGCTACTTCTTGAAGCTCTCCGCAGGCGGGTTGGCGACGACGGGAGCCGTGCCCGTGAAGCCGTCGCGGGTCTCGGCGATTTCACGGATGCGGGCGCGGCAGGCGTACCAGCCGAACACCATCAGCACGGAGGCGATGGCCGTGACCAGCATGGTGAGCGGGGATTCGATGAACACCATCACCAGCACGCCCACCAGGAAGAGCAGCGAGAGGTAGCCGGTGTATGGAGCGCCGAACATCCGGAACGACGGGCGCTTGAGCCAGCCCTTGTTCGCCCAGCGTTGGAGCTGGATCTGGCAGAGCACAATCGTTGCCCAGGTCATGATGATGCCCACGGACGCCACGTTCAGCACGATCTCAAAGGCCTGTGCAGGCACCAGGTAGTTCAGCGGGACGCCCAGCAGGGACACTCCGGCGGTGATGGCGATGCCGCCGTAGGGGACGCCCGCCTTGTTCATCCGGCCCGCGAACTTCGGGGCGGAACCGTTCACGGACATGGAGCGGAGTATGCGTCCGGTGGAATATAAGCCGGCATTCAGCGAGGAGAGCGCGGCGGTGAGGACCACCAGGTTCATGATGACGTCCACGCCCTGGATGCCAATGGAACCGAAGAACGTCACGAACGGGCTGACGCCCTTTTCGTAGGACGTGTACGGCAGCAGGAGCGCGAGCAGGATGACGGAGCCGACGTAGAAGACCGCGATCCGGAAGACCACGGAGTTGATGGCCTTGGGCATGATCTTCTCCGGGTTCTCGGTCTCGCCGGCGGCGGTGCCCACGAGTTCAATGGAGGCGTAGGCGAACAGGACGCCCTGCATCAGGATGATCATGGGGAGCAGGCCGTTGGGGAATACGCCGCCGTTGTCCGAGAGGAGGCTGAGGCCCACCGGCTGGCCGTCCACAGGTGTGCCGAAGATGACGAAGTACGTGCCCACCACGAGGAAAACAACCAGCGCGGCGACCTTGATCAGGGCGAACCAAAACTCGAGCTCACCGAACACCTTGACGGAAACGAGGTTCAGGGCGAGGACCACCACGAGGGCGATCAGGGCCCAGGCCCACTGCGGGACGGCCGCCATCCAGGGGATGTAGTTGCCGAAGAAGTTCATGTAGAGCGCGGCGGCGGTGATGTCCACGATGGTGGTGGTGGCCCAGTTGATCCAGTAGAACCAGCCGGACACGAACGCGGCTTTCTCGCCGAAGAATTCGCGGGCGTAGGAAACAAACGAGCCCGACGACGGCCGGTGCAGCACCAGTTCGCCCAGCGCCCGCAGGATAAGGAACGCGAAGAAGCCGCAGACGGCGTAGGCGATGACCAGCGACGGGCCCGCGGCGTTGAGGCGGCCGCCGGCGCCGAGGAACAGGCCGGTGCCGATCGCGCCGCCGATGGCGATCATCTGGATCTGCCGCGGTTTGAGGTTCTTGTGGTAGCCCTGGTCCTCCGCGTGGAGGGCACTTTCGGTGGCGTGCGCCTGGGGCGGGACCGTGTGGTCCGTAACGGGGGAATGTGTCATGGAGGTGTCCTTAAGGCTGTTTGCTGAGGTTCGCCAGGCGTTCCGGACTGAGGAGTTCCTGGAGCTGGGCGGCGGTGAGCAGGCCGTGTTCGAGCACGAGTTCGGCCACACCCTTGCCGGTGGCGAGGGCTTCCTGGGCGATGGCGGTGGCGGTGGCGTAGCCGAGGTGGGGATTGAGGGCGGTGACCAGGCCGATTGACCGTTCCACGGTGAGCCGGAGGTGCTCGGTGTTGGCGGTGATGCCCCGGACGCAGCGTGCCGTGAGGGTGCGGCAGGCCGCTTCGAGGTGGGAGATGCTCTTGTGGAGGCTGTGGACAATAATGGGTTCGAAGGCGTTGAGCTGGAGCTGCCCGGCTTCGGCGGCCATGGTGATGGTGACGTCGTTGCCGATGACCTCGTAGGCCACCTGGCTGACCACTTCCGGGATGACCGGGTTGATCTTGCCGGGCATGATGGAGGACCCGGACTGGACGGCTGGCAGGTTGATCTCGCCGAAGCCGGCGCGGGGGCCGGAGGAGAGCAAGCGGAGGTCGTTGCAGATCTTGGAGAGCTTCACGGCCACGCGCTTGAGCACGCCGGACAGATGCACAAAGGCGCCCACGTCCTGGGTGGCTTCGATGAGGTCGACGGCGGTGACCAGGGGGAGGCCGGTGACCTCGGCCAGGTGCCGGCAGGCCGCCTCGGTGTAGCCGGCGGGGGCGTTCAGGCCGGTGCCGATGGCGGTGGCGCCGAGGTTGATTTCGTGGATCAGCAGTTCCGCCTCGGCCAGGCGCAGCCGGTCCTCGCCGATGGTGATGGCGTAGGTGCCGAACTCCTGGCCCAGGGTCATGGGCACGGCGTCCTGCAGCTGCGTGCGGCCCATCTTCACCACGGTGCGGAATTCCAGTGCTTTGGCGGCGAAGGCCTCTTCGAGTTCGGCCAGTGCGTCCAGCAGTTCCCGGCCGGCGAAGATGGTACCCAGTTTCACGGCGGTGGGGTACACGTCGTTGGTGGACTGGCTGAGGTTCACGTGGTCGTTGGGGTGCAGGCGGGTGTAGTCGCCTTTGGGGTGGCCGAGGATTTCGAGGGCGCGGTTGGCGATGACCTCGTTCGCGTTCATGTTCGACGACGTCCCGGCGCCGCCCTGGATCACGTCCACCACGAACTGCTCGCTGAGTTGGCCGTTCATCACGTCGGTGCACGCCTGCTCGATCGCCTGGCCGCGTTCGGCGTCCAGCAGTCCCAGTTCCCGATTAGTGCGGGCGGCTGCAAGTTTCACGGCGGCCAGTCCCCGGACCAGGTGCATGTTGGAGGACAGGGGCTGCCCGGTGATGGGGAAGTTTTCCACGGCGCGGAGCGTGTGGACACCCCAGTAGGCGTTAACGGGGACGTCGCGGTCACCCAGAAGGTCATGCTCGGACCGGGTTTCCGGGAAAGTTTCCACGGCACTCGGGTTGGTGGTCAGGTTGGTCATGGGGGTCCTCACAGGGCTTCGTTGACGGGCGCGGACAGGGTTAGTGCAGGCAGGAAATCTGTGGGCCGCAGCAGGCCCACTTTGTGGCCGCCGCCCAGGACAGGGACGGTGCCGATGCTCGCGATCGGCGCAATGTCCACACCGAGGGATTCAAGAACGTGGACGGTGGCGGGCATCCGGGCACGGTCACCGCCGTCGGAAATCTTGACGGCAACTGCGCGGCCATCCGGCAGGCCGACGAGCTGCACACCTTCAAAACCGTCCTTCGCCACAGAGCCGGGCAGCAGCCGCATCAGATCCGTGACGTCCCGGCGATCGCCGGCCACCATGTCAGGGTGCTGCCGCATGGCGAGCCCGACGGCGGCTTCCGCAAGCAGCGGGGCGGTCCCGCCGTCGTCGGAGGTGCTGACGATGGTAACCGCGGTGGCGGCCGCCGCGATGGCGCCGAACGCGCGGGCCATGCCGCGGAGGGTGAGGGCGAAGAGAGGCGTCCCGCAGCCGTCCGTGCTGCGGGCGAAGGCCTCCTCGCCGGTCAGTTCGGTGACGGTGGCGGCGATCAGCTGCTGCAGCGGGTGGGACGGATCGAGGTAACCCTTGACCGGCCAGCCGTTGATGACGCACGTGGCGGCCATGGCGGCGTGCTTGCCGGAGCAGTTCTGGGTCAGCTGCGTGGCGCGGAAGCCGGTGCGCAGCCAGTCCTCGCGCTCGCCGGTGCCGTAGGGCAGGTCGGTGCTGTTCTCAAGGTCGCCCACAGCAAGCCCGTGCATGGCGAGGATGCGCTGGGTGCCGCCGCGGTGTTTGGCTCCGCCGGAGTGGCTGGCTGCGGCCAGGGCGAGCAGGTCGGCGGGGAGGTTCAGGCCGGCGCGGACCATGGCCACGGCCTGCAGGGGCTTGAGGGAAGAGCGCGGGTAGAACGGCGCCAGCGGGTCGCCTGCCGTCGCCAGGATCGAGCCGTCGGCTGCCGTGGCGATGGCCGAGCCGTAGTGGACGCTTTCCACCAGTCCGTCGCGCGTGGCCACCACCAGGGGTGCGTGCCGGGGGAGGTTCGCGGCGTCGATCCCAGTCAAAAATGCGTGTGCGGCCGTGCCGGGGACAGCGGTTTGGGCAGCAGGAAGGGCAGGGGCAGGCATGGAGTCCTAGGGGTCTTTGTTAGGGGAGTTACTTGTTGAGGATGGAGTCGAGGGCAGCGCCCACGGCGCGCAGGTGTTCGGCCATGGCTATGCTTGCGGCCTCGGCGGAGCCGGCCTCGATGGCGGCGAGGATCTGCTGGTGCTCGGTGTCCGACGCGTGCTGGCGGTCTGCCACCATGTTCAGGGTTTCCGACTGGAAGGCCAGGGCTCCCCGGATGTCGGCCACCACGCTGGCGAACACCTTGTTGCCGCTGGCGCGGGCGATGGCAGCGTGAAAGCTGGAGTCCAGGGCAACCCAGCTTTCCGGGTCTGTTTCCGTGGTCATCGCGGCGACGATCTGCCGCAGCGTCTCGAGTTCCTCGTCGGTCCGGCGCTGCGCTGCCAGTCCTGCTGCCGGAACCTCGATGTGCGGGCGGGCCTCGGTGAGGTCCCGGGCAGAGTAATGCCCCAGGGTTAGGTCACTGGCGACCTTGTTGGCGACCACAAACGTGCCCTTCCCGGTCTTGGTGACGGTCAGGCCCAGGGCGGTGCAGGAGCGGAGCGCCTCGCGGATGACCGAGCGGCTGACCCCGTACTGCTGCGAGAGCATCGCCTCGGAGCTGAGCTTGCCGCCCACTGCCACGGTGCCGGACTCGATATCGGCACGGATGGCGTTGAAGACAGCTTCCGCCGCGCTGAGACGGGCCAGCGGTTGGGCGTCGAGCCGCTGGGCTCCGGGGGGCTGGTGTCCGGAGGGCTTCGCAGGATGCCCTGCTGTCCGGCTGTCTGACAGGTTCACGCCTCAAATATGGCACGGGTCACAGTGTGTGTCAATGCGGGTACCCGAGGGGCCTGCGGGCCCTGGCCCGAGGCGGTTGAATCCCCGGACCAGGATCCGCCGGTCGTCAGGGTCGGGACAAGCCGTCAGGTTCGCACAAGGAGTTGCAGAATGCGCGCCGCTGCTCAGGGAACTGGTTGCCGGGACCGTGCAATCGCGGGTAGGAGGGCGTAGAAGGGGGTGCAGCCGCCTCTTGTCCCGGGGGAAATGTTGGAGCGGACAAGCGAAGCAGCCTCAAGCGCCGCAAGGTGGTAACGGACGTTTTCCCTGGAGGAATTGATGGCGCTGCTGATGTCGGACACCTTGCTCGCTCCGTTACGGGCGAGATGCTCGATGATCCTCGACCGGACGTCGCGGGGACGGTCCGCGTCTTCGGGGACCGTGAGTGAATGAATCATTTTTCGCATGCCTTTCAGGGCGTGACTCGATCAGTGCATTGCTGGAGCGCGGACGCGGGTCTCTTCTGCATGAGTCTGGCGGCTGCTGCCCCGGCGGGGATTTTGGGCACGACGATGTGCACCGGATCAGCATGGTGATCGGAGGGGTTGGGCGGTTGGGGCCATTTTGCTGAGGTTGGCCAGGTGTTCGGGGCTGCGAAGTTCCTGGAGCTAAGGACAGGCCGTCACAGGTTGTCTTGCTGTCCGGCTGTCTGACAGGTTCACGCCACAAATATGGCACGGGCCATAGGGAGTGTCAATGTTTATGACGTAGACGGTCAGGAGTGCGCGGCGTTGCGGCGCTGGGCCTTCAGGAGCCGCAACCCGCTGGCGAGCACGCCCACATGGCTGAAGGCCTGGGGGAAGTTGTCCAGGAACTCCCCGGTGTCCGGATGGATCTGTTCGGGGAGCAGGCCCAGGGGATTCGCGTGGCTGCACAGGGATTCGTAAAGTTCATGTGCCTCGTCCAGCCGCCCTTGCCCGGCCAGGTTGTCCACCAGCCAGAAGCTGCACAGCAGGAAGGCGCCTTCGCCGCCGGGTAGTCCGTCCGGCGACTCCTGCGGCAGGTAGCGGAACGGCAGCCAGTTGCCGGCGTCCAGGTTCGCCGCGATGGCCTGGGTGGTGGAGACCATCCTCGGATCGTTGAATGAAATGACATTCCGGATGGGGAGGGACAGCAGCGCGGCATCCACGCCGCCGGAACCGCCCTTCCACCGGGCGCGGAAACGCTGGAGCAGGCATGCCTGCTGGCTCCTTCAGATTCTTTGGTCTTGGTACTTAGATTCTCCCGCCGTTCTGCGTGTTGCGCCAGCAACCGGGGCAGGGGACTTCGCGAATTCACCAGGGCCGATCGGTACGAACGTGCCGTTCAGCCCTATGCAGAAGCAAATGCCAAGGCTTAAGCTGGCTGCAAGCCGGATTCGGAACGATCGTACCTATTGGAGTTGCTCATGGCCGACGCATTTGGGGATCAGTTGCCTTCAGAGGTCCGCTCGCGCCGCCTAGCGCTGGGCCTGACCCAACAGGACCTCGCAGACATGGCCGGGGTCTCGGAACGCTTCGTCAGGTTCGTTGAGCAGGGCAAGCCCAGCATCCAGCTGGATTCCCTGTTGGCCGTCCTGGACACGCTGGGCCTGGAGCTCCGGATCACCACCAGGACCGGCAAGGGTGCCCGCGCGCTCGCAGGCCAAACCAGCGGCCAGGAACCACGGCGATGAAACACCGCGTCGCAGACATCTACAAGGCCGGCGTGCTCGCCGCGAGGCTTGAACGGCACGACGGCGGCACCCGGTTCAGCTACGTGCCGGCGTACCTCGGGTCCGGGGGACCCGCCGTCGCCAGTTCCCTGCCGCTCACCGGCGCGCCCGTCGATTCAGCGGCGGGGGCGGCGCCGCCCTACTTCACCGGCCTCCTGCCCGAGGGCCGCCGGCTCAACGCGCTGCGGCGCTCCATCAAGACCAGCGCCGACGATGACCTGTCCCTGCTGATCGCCGCCGGCGGGAATCCGGTGGGCGACGTCCAGATCGTCGGCCACGGCGAGGCACTGGATCCGGACGAGCACGCTGTCCAGCTGGATCCCAAGCTGCCGGTTGATTTCGACAAGTTGCTCGGCGATCCGGACCTTATTGACCCCGTGGCGCTCGCCGGCGTGCAGGACAAGTTGTCCGCCGGCATGATCTCGCTCCCTGTGGCCAGCGCCGGCAGGCGGTTCATCCTCAAACTCAACGCCCCCGAATTCCCGCATGTGGTGGAGAACGAGCTGGTGATGTTCCGGTATGCGGCCAGGCTGCGGATTCCGCTGAGCCGGGTCCGGCTGATCCGGGACGTCGCGGGCCGGCCGGGTCTGCTGGTGGAGCGTTTCGACCGGATCCCGCTTCCCGACGGCGGGCCCGATGATGTCAGGCGGCTGGCGGTGGAGGACGGGGCCCAGGTCCTGAAGCTCTACCCGGCGGACAAGTACAACGTGCCTTATGGCCAGGTCTGCCATGCTCTGGCCGACTACTGCTCGGCCCCGCTCCCGGCCCTGCGGAACCTCGCGGTCCAGGGGGCGTTTGCGTGGCTGAGTGGCAATGGGGACCTGCACGCCAAGAACGTTTCCATGGTCCAGCAGCCGCATGGCGAGTGGACCATCGCCCCGGTCTACGACATTCCCTCCACAGTGGTCTACGGGGACAAGACCCTTGCGCTGACCCTGAAGGGGAAGCGGAGCGGGATCTCGCGCCGGCACTTTCTTGGCTGGGCCAAGGACTTGGGATTGAGTGACCGCACAGCAGCCCAGGTGCTGGAGCTCGCCTTGAAGGCGTCAGGTCCGCTGATCGCCGACCTGGAGGCGGGCACCGCATTTGCCGCACTTGGAGGTCCGGGAAAGAACGACGACGGCGGCTCGCCGTTCCCCGACATGGTCACCAGGGCGTGGGTGAAGGAGCTGAAACACCGGCGGAGGCTGCTGGAAGGCTAAGCAGTGAGTAGTCACAAACCGTCGAACCACTTGAACACTCGCAGGGCGCGGAGAGTATTCCACCGACTTGGTTGTCCGTCGCCGGCTTCCAGAGCGAAGTGGACCCGACCGGGGTGGGTGTTCTCCAACAGCCATGTGCCGTTGGGCTGTTGCTTGGACCGCACCACGTCCACTGCTTCCGACATGCGTTCGTCTGGATTGCAGCCGGTGGCGCGGAAGTAGTCCAGGCCGCGGAGCACGTCAAAGTACCAGCGGGTGGGGTAGGAGAATTGCAGCCAGTCCGGGCTAATCACCTCGCCGGAGGACTTTCCCCGCAGCAAGACGCGTTCCAGGAGGTATTCCTCTCCGCGCCGCCGCGCCTGCCGCGATTGGGAGGTCCCGCCGGTGGAACGTTCGTGCTCGAGGAGACCCTCCAGGACGCATATGGTGGTGTGGAAAGATGAGCGCCTGGATCCTATTTCTGCCTCGCAGTTCCAGCCCCCGTCGGCGAGCTGTTCCCGGCCCAGCCTCTCTACCACCGGGTCCACGTTTTCGCTGAAGTATGCCCCGAGTGCTACGGCCATGCCGTTGACACAGGGTTCGATCTCACCCTCGAAGAAAAGCTGGTTGGCTGCCTCCCAACGGCTGTTGTCGCGCACCAGAGTGATCGCGTGCCTGGCCTCCGGGCTGACAGGGTCCAACCCGAAATCCCGGAGGAGCAACAGGCTGTATGTCGTGGCGGTCCAGGGCTGACTGTTCGGATCGTCGTCATCTGCCGGCCAATACGTGGCGCCAGCCCACTGTCCGTCCGTTCCCTGCAGTTGAAGCAGCCGCACGCCCCAACCATGGGTGGCAACGCGGTGCCGCTCGGCAGAAATCTCGTTAGCAGGCGCGTCGGCGAGGTCGCCCAGGACCTGCCAGCGGATGGCGGGATCAGAGTCGAGCAGCCAGTTGAGCACGTCCATTCGCCCAACCTAGCACCGCGGTGGGCGGCGCCACAGAGGGGAGTCCCGCCGTCGTGCGTGCTAGAGGTGCTGGATGCCTGCCCGCTGCATGGCGTCCTTGTAGACGTCCACGCTTTTGGCGAGGAGATCCTCCTGTTTTGCTTCGGAAACAGCAAAGGCCCGCCCGCCGAGCGCGCTGGCCTTGTAGATCTTGATGCCGCTGTTCTTCAGGGAAGAATGGTAGGTCTTCTCGAAGAGGGTGAGGAACGTGGAGGCGTCCGTGCCGTGTGCGATTACTGCAGAGACCCGGCGGTTGATCTTGAGGAACTGCCGGAAGGGCCGCAGGCCGTCAGTCTTCTCCTGGACGTTCAGCGCCGACGGAAGCTCCGGATCCCGCACCCACGGGTACGCATTCCACGGCATCACGTAGCGCGGATCAAGCTCGGCAAGTTCGTAAATCTGGGTGGCCCGGCGGGCGGCCTCATCGTCATTGAAATGGGAGACGAACCCCGATTCGGTGCCCTTGCCCGGACTGACGTGGAGGCTGACGATCCGGCATTCGTCCTCGTCATGCACGGGGTCGATGTAGGGGACGACGGACCCTGGCTTCTTTTCCATCAGTTCATCGCAGAGCTGCGTTACCGCCGCGATGTTTGGTTCCTGTAGCAGGGCCTTTTTTTCGTCCCAGTCAATCGTCACGATCTCTCCCTCAGCAGCACGGCGTCCAGAAACAGGCGTCTGAACCCACTCTACGCTTTTGAAGGTATAGGTGCGCAGTGCAAGTTTGCGTCGGACCGGCGCCGGGCCGGGTAACGTCATCATGATGAACAGGAAAACGCTCAAGTCCGACGGCTTTGCCGGCTTCCGGGCCTTCGATAGCCTGGAGATCATCAGGATTCCGCAGAGCACCGGGGTGTTCGCCGTTCTCCGGCCGAATGAGTTCGAGCCGCACTTCCTCAAGATCAGCACCGCCGGGACCTTCAAGAAAAAGAATCCCACCCTGCCGGCGGACGCCATATGGGCTGAATGGGTGGACGGCGCGGACATTCTCTACATTGGCAAAGCCGGGCCGGGAAGCAAGGGTAACCGCGGCCTCCGGAACCAGATCAAGGAGTTCCTGGATTTTGGGCGGGGCAGGCCGCCGGGCCATTGGGACGGCCGGCTCATCTGGCAGCTGACCCACACGGATGAACTCATCATGGCGTGGAAAGAGGTGCCCGCCGAAGAAGTAAACCAGGCCGAGGCCGCGTATCACGCAGCCTTTGTTGCCGAGCATGGCCGGCTGCCGTTCGCGAATCTCGTGCAGGCCAAGGTGCGGAATTAGGCCAGGCCGCCGTCGTACGTGAAGCGGCCGGCCAGCAGCGTTGCCGCAACCGGCATGGCTGCGAATTCGGAGTCCGGCGCGGCCAGCGGATCGGTGTCGAGCACCACCAGGTCCGCCGGGTCCCCGACTCGGATCCGGCTCCGACCCCTGGCTGAAGCCGCTAGTGCCTGCCCCCGGCTGATGCATTCCTGGGGATGCCATGGCCCGCGGGTGTCCTGCCGGGACCGGGTGGTGGCCGCCGACAGCGCAGCCCACGGATCCAGTGGCGCAACCGGCGCGTCAGAACCCAGCGCCAACGTGGCTCCGGCGTCGAGGAGCGATCTCAGCGGAAACGCCCGCTGCGTGCGGCCGCCCCAGTTGGACTCCGCGGCGTCGCGGTCATCCAGTGCATGCACGGGCTGCACGCTGGCCGTAACGCCCAGGGGCCCAAAGCGGGCCAGATCCTCCGTCCGGACAAACTGCGCGTGTTCAATCCGGCCGCCGATCCCTGCGCGCTCGAAGGCATCCAGCGCCACCTGATTGGCGCCATCCCCGATGGCATGGACCCCCGGGACAAAGCCGTATTCACGTGCCCGCCGAAGCAGGGACACCAGATCGTCAAAGCTGACAGTCAGCAGCCCGTAGCCGCCGTCGGGGTATGGGTCCACGCAAAACGCCGTCCGGGTATTCAGCGAGCCGTCAATGAGCACCTTCAGCGGGCCGGCGCGCAGGAGCCCCTTGCCGCCGTCGAGCTCTAGGCCCGTGCGCATGCCGTCGTTGTGGGCCCGCTCCAGGTCCTCGGGGTAGATGCCGGCCTCAACCCTCAGGCTGGTGAATCCACCGGCGATGCGCCGCAGCCACACGTCGCGGTTCCAGGTCATCTCGAAATCAACGACGCCCACGATGCCCCGGGCGGATGCCGCGTCTGCGGCATCGCGGACCCAGCGGTCCACCACTGAGTCCGGAAGTTTGCCCAGCTCACGGGTCAGCGCAAAGGCAAGTTCCTCCCGGAGCAGGCCGCCGGCATCAACCTCCATCCCGTACCGCCGGGCGGCAGCGCTGTTCAGCCAGACACAATGCAGGTCGTGGCTGATCAGGGCGGTGGGCTGGTTGCCGGTGGCGGCGTCGAGCATTTCCAGAGTGGGGACGTCCGGCCACGAGGCGTCGCGGAAGCCCACCCCCACGGCCGTGACGGAAGGATCGGCGTTGCGAAAATAACGTCCGACGGCGGTGGCAGCCTCTCGCGCGGATGCGGCGGCGGACAGGTCCATCCTGTTTGAGTGCAGCGCCCACTGGGTCATGTGGACGTGCTCGTCCCAGAGACCTGGAATAACGTAGCGCCCGTCCAGGCTGACCACGCGGGAGCCGCCGGGGATTCCGCCGCCGGCACGGATCCCGGCCACCACGCCATCAACGATGTGCAGGTCCGAGACGGTGACCTCGCCGGGCTGGCGGACGGAGCACAGGACGATGTTGTTCACAGTTCCAATTCTGATGGCTCAACGGGCGAACAGGACGCTGACTAGGTTGCGGAGCCTTTGAGCCGTTCCATCTCGCGGCGGTCCTTCTTAGTGGGACGCCCCGCGCCGCGGTCCCGCTGCGGGAGGCCAAGCGCAGGTGCCACCGGCCTTGGCGGCGTGTGGTCGGTGAAGCAGTGCGACGCGGCCTCTGCGCCCACGCGTTTGGCGATCAGGCGGCGGACTTCGAGGATGCGTTCGAAGCCGGACATCCGCACCGTGACGGTGTCGCCCGTGACCAGGGTGGCCGAGGCTTTGGCTGGGCTTCCGTTCAGCCGCACGTGGCCTGCGCGGCACGAAGCGGTGGCGGCTGAGCGTGTCTTGTAGGCGCGGATCGCCCACAGCCACGCATCGATGCGGACGCTGGCGGGGGAGGACGGAGGGATGGTCATGGCTGGCACTGAGTATACGGCGTCGGTCTCGCGGAACCAGGTTACTGCGGCAGAGCCTTACGCCACCAGGTTCGCGGCGGCGGTGTCCATGTGCTCGCGGATGGTGTTCCGGGCCAGCGAGGCGTCTCCGGTCTCGATGGCGGTGACGATGTCGTAGTGCCGGTCCACGCTCATGTTCTTCACACCTTTGTCCCTGCCCGCGAACATGATGGACATCCGGATGGACCCTTCCAGCGACTCCCAGGAATGCAGCAGGGTTTCGTTGCCGGTCAGGCGGCACAGGGTCCGATGGAATTCCAGATCCGATTCGATGCGTTCCTGCAGGCTGGCCTTCTCCGCGGCGGCCATGGCTTCAATGGCGGCCCGCAGCGAGGTGATGACGTGCTCCCGGTCCGGGAGTTCGCACAGGGTGCGGGCCGCAAGGGATTCAAGTGCTGCCCGGACGGAGTAGATATCGCGGATTTCCTTCTCATCCAGGTGCCGGACGGAAAGCCGGCCCCGGGGCCCGGGGGAGAGGAGGCCTTCCTGTTCGAGTTGGCGCAGCGCTTCCCGCAACGTGCCGCGGCTGATCTGGAGCATTTCCGACAGCTCGGTTTCCACCAGATGCCGCCCCGGCTCCAGCTCGCCGCTGGTGATGGCGGCGCGCAGTGCCGAGAGGGCCTGCTCGCGAAGGCTCTTCTTTTGCAGTCCCAGCAGCGATGCTGTTGCTCCGGCCATCGTGATACTTCCTCAATGTCAGGGGTCAACTGTTTACAGTCGATGTGTTAACTGTCGATGGTACGCCAGAAGCGCGGCGCCGGCCGGGGAGGCTCCGCGCTTCCGGCGAAACGCTTCTACTTCAGTTCGGCGAGGACTTTCGCGACGATTTTTTCGACGGTGAGTCCGTAGCGGTCGTGGAGGGTGGGCAGGGCGCCGGCGTCGAGGAACTCATCCGGCAGCGCCACCGGCACTACCCTCTTGCCGAGCCCCGCGGTGACGACGGCGGAGGCGACGGTTTCGAAGAGGCCGCCGGTCACGCTGTGGTTTTCCAGGGTCACGGCGAGGCGGTCGGTGTTGATTTCGCCCAGGACGGTGGCGGCGTCGAACGGTTTGATCGTGGGTGTGTGGACGACGGCGACGTCCACGTTGTGTGCCGCGAGGGCTTTCGCTGCCTGCAGCGCACGCATGGTCATCAGCCCGGAGGAGATGAACACCACGTCATTGCCGCCGCGCAGGACCTTGGCCTTGCCGAGTTCGAACGTGTAGCCGTACTCGTCCAGCACGGTGGGCACGTTCCCGCGGAGCAGCCGCAGGTAGGTGGGACCCTCGCTGGCGGCGAGCTGGGGCACGGCCTGTTCGATGTCGATCGAGTCGCAGGGGTCCACGATGGTCAGGTTGGGCATGCCACGGAAGATCGCCATGTCCTCGGTGGCCTGGTGGCTGGGACCGTACCCGGTGGTGAGGCCGGGCAGGCCGCCCACGATGTTGACGTTGAGGTTTGGTTCGGCGGCATCGAGGCAGAGGAAGTCGTAGGCGCGGCGGGCGGCGAACACGGAGTAGGTGGACGCGAACGGGACCAGCCCGGTTTCGGCGAGCCCCGCGGCGGCGCCGAAGAGCAGCTGTTCGGCCATGCCCATCTGGAAAAACCGCTCCGGGAAGGCCTGGGCGAAGACGTGCATGTCGGTGTATTTGCCGAGGTCCGCGGTGAGGCCCACAATTTTGTCGTTCTCCTGCGCGGCTTTGACGAGCGCATGCCCGAACGGTGCGGAGGTAGTTTTCTGGCCGGGGTCGGCGAAGGACGCGATCATTGCCGACGTCTTCAACTTCGGTGCGGGTCCCGTGGAAACGGCTGCGGTGCTCATCGGGCGTCCTTTCCTTCGTGTCCTGCGGTCAGCTGTTCGCGGCAGGTCTGCCATTCGTGTTCTTCGATGCGCATAAAGTGCGCCTTTTTGCGCTCCTCCAGCAGCGGGACGCCGCGTCCCACCTTCGTGTCGCAAAGGATCACGGAGGGACGTCCGACGGCGGCGGCCTGGGCGGCTGCGTTGTCGAACGCTGCGAGCAGCGCGCCGACGTCGTTCCCGTCCACACGCTGGGTGTACCAGCCGAATGCTTCCCATTTTTCGGTCACGGGCTCGGTGCGGAGGACGGTGTCGGTTTTGCCGTCGGCCTGCAGGGCGTTGATGTCCACCATGGCGGTGAGGTTCCCGAGCTGGTGGTGGTGGGCGCCCATGGCGGCCTCCCAGGTGGAGCCTTCGTCGAGTTCGCCGTCGGAGAGGAAGTTGTAGACCCTGGCGTTGGAGCCCTGGTAGCGCAGGCCCAGGGCCATGCCAACGGCGATGGACAGGCCGTGGCCCAGGGATCCGCCGGAGATTTCCATACCGGGGGTGTAGGTGGACATTCCGGACATCGGCAGCCGGGAGTCGTCCGAGCCGTACGTTTCGAGTTCGGCGACGGGAATGGTGCCGGCTTCGGCCAATGCCGCGTAGTGCCCGATCGCATAATGCCCGGTGGAGAGCAGGAACCGGTCCCGGGCGTCCCATTCCGGGTCCTCGGCGCGGAAGCGGAGCTGGTCGGAGTACACGGTGGCCAGCATGTCTGCCGCGCCGAGGGCCTGGCCCACGTAGCCTTGGCCCTGCACCTCGCCCATGTTCAAAGCGTGATGCCGGATCCGGTACGCCGCGGCGCCGACGCGGTCGAGGCGTTCCGCGGCCGTTTCCTGGATCATGCGTTCCTGCTGGGGGAGTTCGTGTGAGTGCAGTTCCTGTGTCGCAGTCATCAGACGCTCACTGACTGCGGCGTGCTTTTGGTGGCCTCATCTGCCAGCTGCCGTTCGCGCTTGCCCCAGGTCTCCCGGGTGACCAAGGCGGCCCACAGGCCGATGGCCGCGTAGAAGCTGAAGAGGATCGCAGGACCCATCCAGCCCAAGGAAACGAAGAGCAGGGTGGTGACGAAGGGCGTGAACCCCGAGACCATGGCCGAGATCTGGTAGGCCAGCGAGGCGCCGGAGGAGCGGGTCTTGGCCTGGAACAGTTCGGGGAACCACGCGCCCTGGGCGCCGGCAAGGGAGTTCTGGCAGACGGCGTAGGAGATCACAATGGTGGCGATCACGAAGATGAACATTCCGGTGTTCACCAGCAGGAACATGGGGATGCCGAACAGCACGGCGAAGGCTGTGGACCAGATGTACAGGGGCCGTCGGCCGATCCTGTCCGTGAGCCGGGCCCACGCCATGGTGGCGAAGATGCCGATGAAAGAGGCGATGCAGAGGGCCACGAGGGTCTGGGTCTTGTCAGCCAGCTGCTGGGTGTGCAGGTAGGAAATCATGTACGTGATGGAAACGGCGTAGCCGGCGGTCTCGGCAATGCGGAGGCCGATGCCCCGGACGATGCTGCGCCAGTCCGTCTTGATGACCTCGATGATCGGGGACTTGACGATGGAGCCGCTCTCCTTGACCTCGTCGAACACCGGTGATTCCGGGACCTTCGAACGGATGATCAGGCCGACGGCGACGAGCACGATGCTGGCCAGGAACGGAACGCGCCAGGCAAGTTCGCCGCCCAGGTTCACGCTGACCAGGAAGACGAGGTTCGCCAGCAGCAGGCCCACGGGGAAGCCAGCCTGGACGATGCCGGTGTACTTGCCCTTGGACTTCCAGGGCGCGTGCTCGTAGCTCATCAGGATGGCGCCGCCCCACTCAGCGCCGAAGGCCAGGCCCTGGACCACGCGGACGAAGACCAGCAGGGCTGGGGCCAGCAGGCCAACCTGCTCGTAGGTGGGCAGGAGCCCGATGAGGAACGTGGCCACACCCATGAGGATCAGGGAGGCCACCAGGACGGGCTTGCGGCCCACCTTGTCGCCGAGGTGCCCGCCAATGATGCCGCCGATCGGGCGGGCGGCGAAACCGACACCGAGCGTGGCGAAGGCTGCCAGCGTGCCCGTCACCGGGTCGCCGGTGGGGAAGAACGCCGTGCCGAAGTACAGTGCAGCCGCGGTGCCGAAGCCGATGAAGTCATACGTCTCGATTACGGCGCCAACGCCGGACCCGATTGCGACGCGCTTTGCGTCCTTTGTGCCATGCACGTGGCCGCGCATTTTCAGAGCTTCATTGCTCATTGCTGAATCCCTTTCGAAGAGCGGGAACGCTTCCGCGCCACCGCTGTCGACTGTTAACAAATGATATGCCAGTGTGACCCGGGTCATGCTCCATTGTCAACAGTCAATGTTGGAGGTTGACTGTTGACAGTGAATTAATCTACAGTGATTCACATCACCACCCGCTCGTTCAGAGGATCAACGACGATGTTCAACTCACGACTCGGCTGCTCGTCCATCAGCTTCAGGCATCAGGACCTGCCAGCCGCCCTGCGTACCATCGGCGGCCTGGGCTTCGAAGAGATCGACCTCGGCGCCCTCCCGGGGGTGTGCGACCACGTCCCGTACAACCTCGATGACGCGGCCGTCACCGCTGTCACTGCGGAAGTTGCCGCTTCCGGGCTGCGCGTCCGTTCCGTCAACGGAGATATCGGCGACCTCAACGCAGTGCTCGACCCCCGCCAGCATGCTGCCCGCGAACGGCACCTGGAGGCGCTGCTCACCCTCACGGCCAACACCGGCGCGAAAGCGCTGGTCCTCCCGTGCGGCGCGCTGAGCCACGAACCGGTCCGGAGCCTTGACGCGGATCTGGACGAAGTTGCAGCCCAGCTCATCCATGCCGGGCAGCGTGCGGCGGAGTTCGGCGTCGAGCTCTGGACCGAATCCCTGCACTTCCTGCGGTTCTGCTGGAACCTCGAACGCGCGGAACTGCTGGCCCGGCGGCTGGCGGGTACCGGCGTCGGAATTGTCATGGACTTCAGCCACATCGTCGCCGCCGGAGAAGATCCGCTGGAGTACCTCGAACGCCACCAGGGCCGGATTGCCCACGTTCATCTCCGTGATGCGGTGCCGGGCAACATCAACCTCAGCATCGGCAACGGCAACGCGGATTTCGCCGCAGGGCTGCGCGCGCTGGCGGAGGGCGGCTACACCGGCCACTTCTCCCTCGAACTCGAAACCCGCGACGTCACCCACGACGAACGTCCCGCTGCCGCCGCCAAGGCGGCAAGCTTCATCACCGACCTCATCTGAACCACCACCAAGTAATCCAAGGAGCATCATGACCACCACCATCCAGCGCACCGCCGTCCTCACCGGGGCAACCTCGGACCGCGGCATCGGCATCACCACCGCCCGCCGCTATGCCAGCCAGGGCTGGGCGGTGGTGATCCTGGACCTCGACGGCGAGAAGTCCGCCAAGGTCGCCGCCGATATCGGCAATGAGTTCAACGTGCCTGCCTTCGGCCACGAGATCGACGTCGCCAACGAAGGCTCCGTCAACATCGCCTACGCAGCAGTCAATGCGGAGATTACTGCCGGCATCCTGCCCCCGGTCGGAGCCCTTGCCAACATCGCCGGCATCACCTCCCCGGTCCCGTTCCTGGAGACCACGCTGGACCTCTGGCACAAGGTGATGGATGTCAACGCCACCGGAACGTACCTGGTCACCAAGGCGTTCCTGCCGGACATGATCGCCAACGGCTGGGGCCGGATCGTCAACATGTCCTCAGTGTCCGCTCAGCGCGGCGGCGGCGTGTTCGGCAAGGTCCCCTACTCAGCAGCCAAGGCCGCGATCCTGGGCCTCACCAAGGCGCTGGCCCGGGAAATCGGCGCCACCGGCGTCACCGTTAACGCCATCACGCCCGGCGCCGTGGACACCAACATCCGGGTGGGCAGCACTGACGAGCAGGAAGCCGCCATCAACGCCGGCATCCCCCTGGGCCGGAATGCCACCACCGAAGAGATCGCGGCCGTCATCACGTTCCTGTCCTCCGAGGAATCCGCGTACCTCACCGGAACCACCATCGACATCAACGGCGGAAGCCACATCCACTAACAGCCCGCCCCGGCGCAAACGTCAGAGAGCCCACCATGACCAAGATTTTCAATGATCCCTCCGAATTCGCAGAAGAGGCCCTTGCCGGATTCTGCGACGTCTATTCCGGGCTGGTGCGCCAGGTCCCCGGCGGCGCCGTGCGGCGCCACCGTCCGGCGAACCCCAAGGTTGCCGTCCTCGCCGGCGGCGGTTCCGGGCACTACCCGGCGTTCGCCGGGCTGATCGGCACCGGACTGGCCGACGGCGCCGTGGTCGGCAACATCTTCACGTCGCCTTCGGCGCAGCAGGCCTACGCCGTGGCCAAGTCCGCGGATTCGGGCGCCGGCGTTGTCTTCACCTACGGCAACTACGCCGGGGACGTGATGAACTTCGGCATGGCCAGCGAACGCCTCGCCGCCGAAGGGATCCAGGTTGAGAACGTCCTGGTCACGGACGACATCGCCAGCGCGCCCCCGTCGGAATCCGACAAACGCCGCGGCATCGCCGGTGACTTCACGGTCTTCAAGATCATGGGTGCTGCCGCTGAAGCGGGCGCTGACCTGGCCGACGTCGTCCGCCTGGGCCGGAAAGCCAACAGCCTGACGCGGACCATCGGCAGCGCTTTCCACGGCTGTACGTTCCCCGGCGCGGACGCCCCGCTGTTTACGCTCCAGGACAAGCAGATGGGCCTCGGCCTGGGAATCCACGGCGAGCCCGGCCTGTTCGACACCGATTTGCCGTCCGCCAAGGAACTCGGCCAGGAATTTGTGTCCCGGCTGCTGGCCGAAACCCCGCCCGGTGCCGGCGACCGGCTTGCAGTGATCCTCAACGGGCTGGGGTCCACCAAGCACGAGGAGCTCTTTGTCCTCTGGCTGACCGTGGCCCTTCTCCTCCGCGACGCCGGCTACACCCTGGTGATGCCCGAGGTGGGGGAGCTCGTCACCAGCCTCGACATGTCCGGTGTCTCCCTCACCATCACCTGGCTGGACGAGGAGCTGGAACCGCTCTGGACGGCGCCCGCGGAAACCCCTGCCTACCGCCGGGGAACTGCCGCCGTCCAGTTAGGGGCCGCCTCCGGCCAGGAAACGTCCGACGCCGGGACCGCCGACGTGCCATTCGAGGCCGACGGCGACTCCCGCGCCTACGCCGTCCAGTGCGTTGCGGCGCTCGAAGCCGCCCGTCAATCACTACATGCGGCCGAGTCGCGGCTGGGTGATCTCGATGCGGTGGCCGGCGACGGCGACCACGGCCGGGGAATGGTCCGCGGGATCGACGCCGCCGCCACAGCAGGTGCCGCGGCGGGTACCCGGGGTGCCGGGGCGGGCTCGGTCCTGATCGCCGCCGGTGACGCCTGGGCAGACAAGGCCGGCGGCACTTCCGGGGTTCTGTGGGGTGCGGGGCTGCGGGCGTTGGGTGAATCGCTGGGGAACCAGCGGACCCCTGGCGCCGAGGAACTGGCGGCCGGCATGAGCGCCTTCGCAGCCAGGATCACTGACCTGGGGAAGGCCGGACCGGGCGATAAGACCATGGTGGATGCGCTGCTGCCGTTCACTGAAACGCTTACCCGCCTCGTCCAGGAGGGCGCAGAACCGCGTCAGGCCTGGGCTTCAGCGGCCCTTGATGCTGTGGCGGCGGCCGAAGCCACGGCCGCACTCCGCCCACTGAAGGGACGGGCGCGGCCACTCGCGGAAAAGAGCCTGGGCACGCCGGACCCCGGAGCGACGTCACTCGCGATGATTTTCACCGTCATGGGGCCGTTCCTGGCAGGTTCGGGCCAATCAGCCACCACCTCCAGCGAGACCGCAGGAGCACTTTCATGACCACGGAGCCAGTAACGCCCACTCCAGCAACGCCCGGACTGCGCCTGGTCCTGGGGGCCGACGAGGCCGGCGTCGACTACAAGAACCGCATCCTGGCAGACCTGCAGGCCGATCCGAGGATCAGCGAGATCATCGATATCGGCGTCAACCGGAGCGATGCCGCGGAGGACTTCGTCCGGCCCTACCCGTACGTTGGCATCGCGGCGGGAGAGCTGATCCGCGACGGAAAGGCCGACCGCGCCATCCTGTTCTGCGGCACGGGAATCGGCGTGGCGATCGCCGCCAACAAGGTGGACGGCATCCGTGCCACCACGGCCCATGATTCGTTCTCGGTGGAGCGGTCCGTCCTGTCCAATGACTGCCAGGTCCTCACCATGGGGCAGCGCGTGGTGGGAGTGGAGCTGGCCAGCAGGCTGGCCCGCGAATGGATCGGCTACACGTTTGATCCGAGCTCTGCTTCGGCGGACAAGGTCAAGGTGCTCACGGACTTCGAGGGCTGCTGAGCCTGTAGCACCCGTACGCCAGCCCGGAGTTTTTGTCCAGATAACGGGGCCGTTCGAGCGTTTTCCGGCCATTATCTGGACAAAAACTCCAGGAGGGGAGCTCCTACGCTTCGCGCGTGGCGGGGGACTTGGTCTGCGCCGGATCGCGTTCCGCCAGTGAGCCGATGGCGTCGTCGATCTTCTTCATGGTCTGCGGCTCCAGCGTCACACCCGCGGCGGCCACGGTGTCTGCGAGCTGCTCAGGGCGCGACGCCCCGACGATGGCGGAGGCAACGTTCGGGTTCTGCAGCACCCAGGCAACCGCGAGCTGGGGCAGGGAGAGCCCGGCTTCCGCGGCGATCGGCTTGAGGTCCTGGACACCCGCGAGGACGTCGTCACGCATCCAGCGCTCGATCATCCTGGCGCCGCCCTTGTCATCCGTGGCGCGGCTGCCCGCGGGTGCTGGCTGGCCGGGCAGGTACTTGCCGCTCAGCACGCCCTGCGCCATGGGGGACCAGACAATCTGGGACACCCCCAGTTCTTCCGACGCCGGCACAACCTCGGACTCTATGACGCGCCAGAGCATGGAGTACTGGGGCTGGTTGGAGATCAGCTGGAAACCCAGTTCCTTGGACAGCGCGTGGCCGTCCCGGAGCTGCTCCGCGGTCCATTCGCTGACGCCGATGTACAGCGCCTTGCCCTGCCGCACAATGTCCGCGAACGCCTGCATGGTCTCTTCCAGGGGCGTCTCGAAGTCGTACCGGTGGGCCTGGTAGAGGTCCACGTAGTCCGTCTGGAGCCGGCTGAGTGAGCCGTTGATCGAGTCCATGATGTGCTTGCGGGACAGGCCAACATCGTTTTTGCCCTTGGGCCCGGTGGGGCCGTAGACCTTGGTGAAAATCTCCAGGGACTCGCGGCGTTCGCCCTTCAGCGCCTCGCCGAGGACGGTTTCGGCGGCGGTGTTCGCATAAACATCCGCCGTATCAAAGGTGCTGATGCCGGCGTCGAGCGCTGCGCGTACGCACTGGGTGGCGACGTCGTTCTCCACCTGGGAGCCGTGCGTCAGCCAGTTGCCGAACGTGATTTCCGAGACTTTGAAGCCGCTGTTTCCGAGGTATCTGAATTCCATGGTTTCCACGCTAGCGGAGATAGTTATTGAGGGAAAGGGCTTTCCGCAAACGCGCGACGGCGGTGCGGCCGCCCCCGCGATCAGCGGCGGCGGAGTTCCGCGTACTCCAGGGACGGCACTATCGCCCCGGCGTCGCGCTCCACGAAGTTGGTCCCGGGCGGCACCAGTTCGTCGATCGCATCCAGCACGGACTCGCCCAGGAGGGTGTCCGCGGCCTTGAGATAGGCCTTGAGATGGTCCTCGGTGCGCGGGCCGATGATCACACTGCTGACGGCGGGGTGGTTCAGCGCGAACCCGATGGAAAGTTCCACGAGCGAGATCTCCAGCTTGTCGGCCAGCCGGGCCAGCGCGTCCGCCGCCAGCAGCTTCCGCTCGCTGGACGGCCCGGAAATGTCGTAGCGTCCCGGCAGTGAATGGACTCGGGTGGGCGGTTTCCCGGCATCGAGGACGAACTCGCCGGACAACCAGCCCCCGGCCAGCGGACCGTAGGCGAGCACACCCAGGCCGTACTGCTGCGCAATGGGCAGGACATCGCGTTCGTTGCCGCGGACCAGCATCGAATACGGGACCTGGTTGGCTACGGGCGGGATCAGGTGGTTGGTGGTGGCCAGCCACTGGGCCTCCACGAGCTGCGCCGGGGTGAACACCGAGGTGCCGTAGTAGAGGATCTTCCCCTGCCGGATGAGGTCGTTCAGGGCGGTGATGGTCTCAAGCACGTCGGTGTTGTAGTCCGGCCGGTGCGCCTGGTACAGATCGATCCGGTCCGTCTGCAGCCGCCGGAGGCTGCCCTCCACCGCCTGCATGATCCAGCGCCGGGAGTTCCCCGAGTGGGCCGGGTTGGCGCTCATCTGGCCGTGGAACTTGGTGGCCAGGAAGACGTCGTCGCGGCGGCCGCGGAGCGCCCGGCCCACCACCTGTTCGGACTCACCCTGGGAGTACACGTCGGCGGTGTCCACCGCGGTGATGCCGGAGTCGAGGGCGGCCTGGATGATGCGGATGCTTTCATCCGCACCGGTGGGGGCGCCGCCTGCCTGGGGGCCGCCGGCCGCGCCGCCCGGGCCTTCGCCAAAGTTCATGGTGCCCAGTGTGAGCGGGCTGATGGGCGTGCCGGACCGCCCGAACACACGAAGTTCGCTGAGGCTCATCCCCGGCTCCTCACGATCGATTTCCCACGCGGATTGCTGTGGATCGTCACGACGCTACACAAATTCGGCGCTGTGGTGCAGGAAAGCGCCATGGTGCTTCGCTTTTCGTAGCACGGGGTAACGCGGGCCGGGGCAGTGACGGTTTGTGACGGCCCGGGAGCCGCACGGTCCTCAGCTCCGGTCGGCAGGCAGCTTGGCCTTGAGGACGTTCGCGTGGCCGGACAACGACAGCAGCGATCCGGTGTCCAGCAGGGACAGGGGCGCGGGGGTGGGCGGCTTCGTGAAGGAGCGGGCGGCCCCGAGGCCGGCGCTCTCATGGCTGGGGTTGTCGCGGTTGGAATTGTCCCGCGCAGGGTTGTCCTGGTGCAGCGCCGACTCCACCAGCGGAGCCACCGCTTCCACCTTCGCTGCGGGAACGGAGGGGCCGGGAAGATCGCGGACCGTGATCTTGATTTCGGGGGCGGCGGCCCGGGCGCGCGCCATGGCCCGGGCATCCGCTTCGGCCACCGCGGCAGCCCAGTCCTCGGCGAACACCGGGGGTTCCTTGCGGGCCGCGGTGAGCAGCGGGTGATGCTCCACCGCATGGTGGAAGCGGGGCCGGAGTTTGGAGGGTTTCAGGAAGGTGCGGGCGTCTTGAACGGCTTTGCGCCAGTTGCGCGGCGTGCTCACTGCGGCCACTGCGGCCGCGCCGTGGGCAAACATCGTGGACAGGGCCGCTCCGGTTGTCGTCCGTAGCGCGCCGGCCTTTGAGCCCAGCACCTCGGCGAGGGCCGGCTGGCCGGCAGACGGGGCGGCAGCGCCGTCGTCGTGCGTTTCAACGGGGGCGTCCGACGGCGGCGCGGAGTCCCCGGTCAGGCGGACCAGGGGGAGGGTTTCGTTTTTCGGGAGCCGGCCAAAGAGGGCCATGACGGTCAGCACAAACAGCCGCCCGACGCCGGCAAGCAGCAAGGTGATGACCACCAGCAGGAACAGGCCCAGGAACATCAGGAGCGCCAGGCCGAGGGTGCCGAAAAAAGTCAGGTTGAGAGCGATCGTCGTTGAATCTCCCACGTCATCTCTCCTCTCTGCCGGCGGCGGAGTCCGTCCCGGCACTCATCACCACGGGCAACAGCCCTCCTCCACCTTACGGACTATTTTTCCGTCCTGCCGCGCCCGGCGGGGTTCGTCCGAGGTTGTTTCGAAGCTGTTACCGGATATGACAACGCCGGCTGCGGCCTATAGTCGGAAGGGACCCACGAGGCCGCCGGACTGTTGTCCGGACAACCGCGACAGGAGCACCATGCCCGAGAATCCGAGCACCGCCGGCCCGTGCGTTTGCCTGTCCGGCGAGACCTACGCGGACTGCTGCGGGCGCTTCCACATCGGCGGGGCCGAAGCAGCCACGGCGGAGCAGCTGATGCGCTCCCGCTACAGCGCGTTTGTCCTGCTGGACGCCGACTACCTCCGGAAAACCTGGCATCCGGATACTGCGCCTTCGGACCTGGAACTGGACCCGGCCATGGAGTGGCGCCGCCTGGACATCCTCTCCACGAGCCGCGGCGGCCCGCTGGATACGGAGGGGACCGTGGAGTTCAAGGCCCACTTCCGGCACAACGGCCAACGCGGAGTCCACCACGAAACCAGCCGCTGTGTCCGTGAGAACCGCCGCTGGTACTACGTCGACGCCGTGATGCTCGCCTAGGCCCCGCTGTACGTTTCGTCCGGGGTGAAGCCGGCGCGGTCCACCTTGCGGTGGAAGTGCATGCCCGCTAGGCCGCCGAGCACGGCACCCACCAGCGCAACCAGGGCCACCACAACGGCGGCAATGATGCTGGTGAGGGTCAGTTCGCCTTCGTTGATGGGGATCCGTGGGAAGCTGTTCAAATTGGCGAGGACGTTGAACTGCTGGCCGGCGATGATGCCCAGCAGGGCAATCACAACCGCGGCGATCAGCGCCCAGATCCACACCATAAAACCCTGCCGGGCGCCGTTGAACCGTGCCATCCGGCCGGCAACGTAGCCACCGGAGTAGTAGGAGACGAACAGGACCACCAGCAGGACAATGATGCCCACCAGCCCGACGGCGCCGTTGGTCGTCACCTGGTTGACGGCCTCGTTGACGTCGGTGTTGTTCGCCAGCCCCACCGCGGTTCCCGCTGCGGCCACAAAGGCTGTGAGCAGGACGGCCATGCCGGTTGCAGCGAGCCAGCCGAAAAAGGCAGATCCCACCTTGACGCCGCCGAACTGTTCCTTCTCCCTGGCTACGGCCGTCTGCTGGTCGGTCAGGCGCGGATCCGTCAGGCGTGGATCCAGCACCGAAGCGTCGGCCACCGGCGTTTCGGCTGCCGGGGCATAGCCCTGCTCGGCATAGTCCTGCTCGGCATACGGCGCCGGCGTCTGATCGAAGGCGCGCGTGGGCTCGCCACTGGCGAAGGTTTGATCACGAGCAGTTTCATTCCGTAGATTCTTGTTCCGCGTCGTTGGCGGAACTCTGTCCTCTGGGTCCGTTTGGTTGCTCATGGGTCAACTCAACCACTGCTGACCAGCGATAACAAGGCTGCTTATGAGTTGCTAGCGGTACTTCCGGTGCAGGTTTTCCTTGCTGGATGCCCCCGGCGTGGCATCGGCGATCCACGGGCCGGTGCCCTCCGACTGGTCCAGTACGCCCGCCTCAAGCCAGGTGTAATCCCCGGCCAGGACGTTGCGCGAGAGGATGTGGTCGCCGTCGTCCGTGTTCCGCCACAGCTGGTCAAAGTACTCGTCAATCCGGACGCGGGCCTGCTCGCAATATGCCTCTGCCAGTTCGTAGGCGCTGGCGGCATGTTCGGGCGTGGTGCGAAGGATCATTTCGGCCCGGGAACAGCAGGCGGCCATGGCGAACAGCTCGGCGCCGATGTCCACCACCCTGCCCAGGAACGCCTGCTTGTACTCCAGCTTCGCCTGCCAGCGCCCCATGCCGTAGAACGTCTGGCGGGCCAGCCGGCGCGAGGACCGTTCCACGAAGCGCAGCTGCTTGGCCAGCCTGCCGAAGTCGCTGTACGACCGGGGATCCATTCCGGCGCCGGCCACCAGTTTGGGCAGCCAGCGGGCATAAAAACCTGAAGCCCCGACGGCGGCCCTCGCCTTGTCCTGGAGGCTCGCGTCCACGGACGCAAGGTCGCCCGCAGCGGCCAGGTGGGCGTCCACGGCTTCCCGGGCGATGAGGAGTTTCATGATCTCCGAGGAGCCCTCGAAGATCCGGTTGATCCGGAGGTCGCGCAGCTGCTGCTCGGCCGGAACCGCGCGTTCTCCCCGGGCTTCCAAGGACTCCGCCGTCTCGAAGCCGCGGCCGCCGCGGATCTGGACCAGTTCGTCGGCGATCCGGTAGCTGATCTCGGAGGACCACAGCTTGGCCAGGGCAGCCTCGATCCGCACGTCCTTCTGCCCGGCGTCGGCGAGTTCCGCGGACAGTTCGAAGACGGCGTCCAGGGCGAAGGCGGACGCGGCGATAAAGGCGATCTTCTTGCCCACGGCCTCGTGCTTGCCCACCGGCTGGCCCCACTGGGTGCGGGCGTTGGACCATTCCCGGGCGATCTTCAGGCTCCAGCGGCCGGACGCGACGCACAACGCCGGCAGGGAAAGCCGGCCCGTGTTCAGCGTGGTGAGGGCGATCTTCAGGCCCTGGCCCTCGCGGCCCAGCCTGTTTGCCGCCGGCACCCGCACCTGGTGGAAGCGGGTGACGCCGTTTTCGATCCCACGCAGCCCCATAAACGTGTTGCGGTTCTCCACGGTGATGCCGGGGGAGTCCATTTCCACCACAAAGGCGCTGATGCCGCCCTTATGTTCGGTGCCGTCCGCATCGGTGTGGGCCGGCACCACGGCCATCACCACCACGAGCTCGGCGATCACACCGTTGGTGGTCCAAAGTTTCACGCCGTCCAGGACGTAACTCCCGCCGTCGTCCGTGGGAACGGCGGTGCTGCCCATCCGGGCGGGATCGCTGCCCACGTCCGGTTCCGTCAGGAGGAAAGCCGTGATGGCGCCGCCGGCGCAGCGCGGCAGGTACTCGCGTTTCTGGTCCGGCGTGCCAAAGACCTTCACGGGCTCGGGGACGCCGATGGACTGGTGCGCGGAGATCAGGGCGCCAATGCTCGGGTGGACGCTGCCGAGCAGCGCCAGGGCCCGGCCGTAGTAGACCAGGGACAAGCCTAGTCCGCCGTACTCCTGCGGGATTTTCATGCCAAAGACGCCCAGGCCCGCCAGGCCCTGGAGGTACTCGTCCGGGATCCGGGCCTCGCGTTCGATCACGCGCCCGGACATGGTGCGGGCGTACGCGGTGAGGCGCTCCATGAAGGCCTCACCGCGTTCCACGTCATCGGCGTTCGCTTTCGGCCAGGGGTGGATGAGGCTGAGGTCGAAATTCCCCAGGTAGAGTCCCTTGGCGAAGCTGGGCCGCTCCCAGTCGAGTTCGCGGGAGGCTTCAGCAAGTGCCCGGGCGTCCGCCGCGGTGGCTTCGGGCCCGATATTGGCCGCGGCGACGGGGACTTCGGCGTCCGGGGCATCCGTGGCAGGAACTTCGGTGGCAGGTGGGTTCGTGGCGGGACTGTCAGTGGCGAAGCTCATGGGGTATCTCCTCTGACCGGGATGGCCGGTTCAAGCCATGGATCCGCCGGGTTGGAGAACCCTTCAGCTGTCTCTCAACATTACCCGCGGGTAGCTTCCAGTGCTAGGGGATGGCTGGCCCTGGAAGTCCCCCGGGGATCCGGCGGAGGCGTGGTGGACCAACCTGTCCCAGCCGCTGTTGATCCCGTGGACCACCGTCAGCAGCGTGGTGGAGGCGAGGAACCAGGCGAACTTGCCTACCCCAACCATGACCAGGGCCAGGAAGCCCGCTGTCAGGACGAAACCCACCAGAACCAGGGCAAACACCAGGGTTCCGATGAACACCATGGTGGCCGTCTCCACTGCACTTAAGTCGAACTGCATTGTTCCCCCTGCTGCGCCGTTGCTTCGGTTGAGATCAGTAGCATGAGCGTAGGGGTGCTGAGGCGTCCCAGCCAGACCTGCCCCGCCGTCATGGCGGGTTGATACGGGATCGCAATGCTACCGGGACGTAGGTCACGGAGCGGTCGCGGAAGTCACTGTCCGCGCGTGCCTTTAATCGTCGTCGAACTCCGGGGCGGCCTGGTTCAGGACCGCGAAGTCGGCGCCGAGCCCCACTTCAACCTGGGAACCGTTGTCCAGCCTGACTTCAACCTCGTACGCGACGTTCCCGTCATTTTCCCGTTCCACTTCGATGACACTGCCCTGGCCCACCCTGGCCAATGCGGCGTTCGCGGCCTGGTCATGGTCCGCAGTGTTAAGTGGTGCCAGATTGGAATCATCGTCCCGCTCGGGCCCCGGGACGGTGGACACCGGCACTGACCGGTCGACGTTGACCCCGATCTTGCTCAAGGGCTGATCTCCGCTGGTCCCGGTGCTCGCGGCGACCGCCACTGTCGCGCCACCCAGAATGACAGCCGCAGCCGCCAGGCCGGTGATCAGTACAGCTTTTTCACGCATGACAAACTCCTCTCAGGTGATCTAAACAGTGTGCTCCCGCGGCCAGCAAGGTACAACGAGTTTTCGGTCGCGGGGCCTGCGTTAACCTTGTAGTTGGCAGTTTTCGCGATCCGCGCTGCCCAACCATCCCCCAGCAGCTGAAGGAGAGCGCGTGCCCCGCTCCGCCAGGTCATCCGCTGACGCGATCAGTGCCCGGCTCCGGGACCTCGAACTCCTCACCAAGGGACCCGCCTGGGCCCTGACGCGCTCGGCGCCCTGGGTGATCGCGGTGCTGCAGGCATCCTTCACCCGCACACGTCCGCAGCTTCCGCTCGAGGAGTTCCACGCCGACGTCGACTCCTTCCTTGAGCAGCTCCGGCGCCAGGAGCCCGGGCCGGGTGGTGCCGCCATCGGCACGTCGTCCGGCAGGAACTATGCGGACGAGTGGACGCGCAAGCATTTCCTGACCCGCCGCAACCAGTCGGGGCAGATCGTTTACGAGGTGACCGAGCCGGCCGCCCGCGTGCTCGCCTTCCTGGACAGCCTTTCCAGCGAGCGGTCCACGCTGAACGGTTCCCGGCTGGGCACGCTCCTGGGCGACGTGGAGAAGCTGGCCAATGAGACCAATCCGGACCAGAGTGCCCGGCTGGAATCCCTTGAGGACGAGATCGGGGAACGGCAGCAGCTGATCCAGGACATCAGCTCCGGCGACTTTGACGGCCTGCTGGACGACGACGAAGCGGTGGAAGCCGCCGGGAACATCCTGGACCTCGCCGCCAGCCTGCCCGCCGACTACAAAAAGATGCGCGACCGCATCGAGGAACTGGTGGGCGAGCTGCGCAACCAGATCATCGAGGAGTCGCTGAGCAAAGGCGCCACCATGGCGCAGGTGCTCGACGCGGACAAGCGGCTGCGGCAGAGCCCCGAGGGCAGGACCTTCCGCTCCTTCACCGCATTCCTCGAAGACCCGCAGCAGCAGCTCCGGTTCCGGGCGGCCATCGGTGAGGTCCTCAGTCGGCAGTTCGCCGACGACCTTTCGCCGGAGGACCGCGAGACGCTCAAGAACCTGGTGGCCGAGCTCCGCCACCAGCACAGCCAGATCCAGCGGATCTACGGCAAGCTCAGCGAAAGCCTGAACACCTACGTCCAGAGCGACGACTTCCGCCAGTCCGTCCGCCTCCGGAAGGTGCTGCGCGAGGCCGAGCAGGCCATCAGGTCCCTGCCGTATGAACGCGAACGGCCGGGACTGGTCCGCGGTCCGGTGCTGTTCAACGCCGGGTTCGAATCGCTGGCCATGGTCAAGCTCTACGACCCGGACGAGTTCGCCGTTCCGCCCAAGCTGGCCGACCCCATCGCCTTCAGCGACTCAGACCGCGTGCGCTCGCCGAGAACAGGCAAAGCCCGCCCCGAGGCCATCCGGGCTGCCGTGGCCGGCGCGGCCACCCTGGCCGAGGCCTGGGGGCAGCTGCCGCCGGAGGAACAGCACATCAACTCCATCCGCGCACTCCTCTCGCACGCCCTCCAGGATGGCGCGGCCTTTGACCGCGACGCCTGGGATGGCCTGGACTACGAACAGATCGACGGCACCACCCGCACGGCGTACCTGCCGGTGGTCACCCTCAAGAAGGATTGACGATGACTGACCTTTCAAACCCCATGAGTTCAGCACCAGATGCCGCCCAGGGAGTGGCATCTAAGGGACCGGACGAGGGCCCCGATGCGAGCTTGCGAGTATTGGGAAGTCCTGACCCGCTATCGGAGCCGCGCGCTGGGCTGATCGAAGATCAGCTGCGCGGCGAAGGGGCGGGGGCGGCATTTGGTGCTGGACGGACCTCTACCATCACACCCCGGGACACGTTTGTGGACGGCGCGGCCCTGTTTCCCGGTGACACCGGCGTGCTCTCGATGAAAGTGCGCCAGGCGCTGGTCAAGCTGCTCAAGGGTCCGTACGTTGACGGCGGCCGCGACGAAAAGCTGTGGACCACGCTGCTGGACAACCAGATCATCCTGCGCAGCCGCCTGTCCGAGCTGTTCCTGACCCTGCAGCTGGACCACGAGCGCAAGATCGCCGTCCTGCGCCCGGTGGATCCTGAAGCCATCGGCGGCAGCAACCGGTCCAGCATCCTGCGCCAACAGCGTGCCCTGAGCCGGGTGGAAACCATCGTACTGCTCCGCCTGCGGATGCTGCTGGACCGCCACGTCACCGCCCAGACCGATGCCACCATCACCCGCGAGGAAATCGCAGACCTCGTGGCCCACTACCAGCCCGCCGGCCAGCAGGACGCGCTGCGCGATTCGGACGTGGTCACCCGGGCCATCACCAAGCTCCTGGCCCGCCAGCTGCTCCTCACCACCGGCCTGGACGACGTCTACACCATCTCCAACGCCCTCCCGCTGGCCCTCCCCTTCGAAAACATCGGCGACATCCCCGCCCAAATCGAAGCCCTGGTAGCCGCCACCGCAGACCCCACAGGCACAGAAGCGCTTATAGAGCTCGACGGCGAGAATCCCCTCCGCGCAGACGACGACACTGAGGACAACGAACCGGTGACTGACAACAGCGACGACTCCGGGGACATGCGGCAGCATGCGTCTAAGCGAGGAACGAGCGAGCATGCAGAGCATGTGTCCGGTGGTGGCGCGATAGCCGACCACGAAGAAGGAGACGCATGAGCATCGCAACCATGCTGCCGATGGGCGATCTCACGAACCCCGGTCAGATGCGCCTTGCGTTGGTGCAGGTGGTCAACTGGGGCACGTTCCATGGGGCGCACACAATGCACGTGGACCGGAACGGAACCCTGCTGACGGGCAACTCGGGCGTGGGCAAGTCCACGCTGTTTGACGCCATGCTGCGCGTATTCGATGCCCGGCCGCGCTCCAACGAGGCGGCGGCCCAGCGTGCCGGCGGTGCTGTGGAGGACAAGAGGACCACGTTCACGTACATGCGCGGCAAGGTGGGCGACAAGGCCGTTGGCGAAGGCTCCGCCAGCGCGTTCCAGCGGCCCGGCGCCACGTGGTCCGCTGTCGCCCTGACGTTTGATAACGCCGCGGGCACCCGCATCACGGTGTCCGCACTGTTCGACCTGCCCAAGAACGGCACGGAGTCCAGTGTTGGGCGTTTCTACGTGATCGACAGCAAGCCGCTGGACCTGCCGGCCATCGAGGACATCGCGGACAAGCGCTTCACCAAGGCTGCGCTGGAGACGATCTTCCCGGACGCCCAGATCTTCGATGTCCACAAGGCCTTCGCGGAGCGTTTCCGCCGGCTCCTCGGCATCAGTTCGGACCAGGCTCTGCCCCTGCTGCGCGTGATCCAGGCCGGCAAGGGCCTGGGCGGCAGCGTCAATACCTTCTTCCGCGACCAGGTCCTGGACGCCCCCGCCACCCTCGCCGCGGCCGACGACGTGGTGGAGGAATTCAGCAACCTCATGTCCATCCGGCAGCGGCTGGAGGACGTGCGGCAGCAGCGGGACCAGCTGGCCCCCGTGCCCGGCCTGAACAAGGAATACGCGCAGTCGCTGCTGGATGCGAACCGGCTCCGTGAGCTGTCCGGCGAGGAGTTCGAAGCCTACAAGCAGCAGCTCGCGGTCACGGTGCACGAGAAGACACTGGCCCGGTTCAAGGAGCTGGCCCAGGCGAAAGCCAAGGAACTGGGCGCGGAACGCTCCGTCCGCGACGGGCTGGCCAAGGATCTGCGCCAGCTGGAGACCGATTACAACAACCAGGGCGGCAACGCGATCTCCGCGATCGAGCAGTCGCTGGACAACGCCAACGTGGGTCTGCGGCTTCGCGAGCAGGTGGAGGAAGCGGCCCGCACGGCCCTGTCCGACGCCGGCCTGCAGCTGGAGTGGACCGCTGAGGGTTGGGAACAGGCCCACGAGCAGGCTGCCGCCAGGTCGGCCGAGCTTAAGGACGACTCGCAGGCCCTGCAGGAGCTCCGCTTCGAAGCCTTCGACGGCCACGCCACCAAAAAGCGCGAGCTGGCGGCGGCCCAGCAGGAGCTCGTGTCGCTGAAGACGCGCAAGTCCCTGCTGCCGCCGTCGAGCATTGAAAACCGCGCGGCAATCGCCGCGGCCACGGGCGTCCCGGAAGACCGGATGCCGTTCGGCGGCGAGCTGATGGACCTCGCTGAAGGGGAGGAGCAGTGGCGGCCGGCGGCGGAGCGCGCGCTCCGGAACCTCGCCACCACGCTGCTGGTCCCCGGCGAACACTTCGCCGCCGTGACCCGCTACCTCAACGACAACAAGGTACGCGGAGCCCTGCGCGCGGTGGACGTATCCAAACCGCTCGCGGGCGGCGCCCTCGCCGTGGAAGACGCGCACGACGGCGACCTGCTGACCAAGCTGGACATCCTCGCCAGCGGCGCGGTGGCGGACGCCGGGGAATGGATCCGGGAGCGGATCGCCCTCGATTTCGCTTACCCGTGCGTCGAGGACCCTAACGAGCTGGCCACCCTGGACAAGGGCCTGAGCCTGGGCGGTGTGGTCAAACGCAACCGGCACACGGTAGAGAAGGACGACCGTTTCACCGGTCGCCAGGACTACGTACTCGGGTTCGACAATGCTGCCAAGCTGGAACTTGTGGCCGCCCAGGTGGAGGACCTGCAGCAGGAACTCGCCAAGGCTGCCGAGCTGGCGCAGAGCCGTGAAGAGTCGCACCAGGGCATGAGCCGGCAGCTCGATGCCCTCCGCCGGATCGCGGAGGACCACCGGCCCTGGGAACAGGTGTCAGCTGCGGTCGCCGCCGATGAACTCGCCAGGATTGAACAGCGGCTCAAGGATGCCCTCGCGGCCCAGGCCGACCTGGAACCGCTGCGGGCCAACATCGAATCTGCCCGGCAGAAGCACCAGGCCAGCACCGAAGCAGCCGCCGTCCTGCAGAGCGAATACAAGGCACTGGACCGGCAAATGAGCGCTGCCGATTCGCTGCTGGAAGCCGCGCGTGCCCGCCTGGAGCAGGCGCCGCCGTCGGACGCCACAGTGACCGCGCTGGAACCGTACTTCACCGACTTCGGCGACGTCAGCGAGATGCATGAGCTGGACAACCTGGCCAACCGTGTCCGGACGGCGCTGCTAGGAGAGCTGCACGTGGCCGAGACGCGCGGGCAGGCGACCTCGGAGCGGCTGACCCGGATCTTCGAGGGTTTTGTGCGCGAGTGGGGTTCCGCGATTTCCGCGGACCACGGCACCTCCATCGGTGCGGCGGGGGAGTTCGAAGGCCGCTACCACGCCATCATCAGCGACGGCCTGCCCGCCCAGGAGTCCGAGTTCCGGCAGTTCTTCAACCAGCGCACGCACGAATCGTTCAGCACGCTGCTGCACCTGCTGGACGAGGAGCGGCGGTCCATCACCAGCCGCATCCTGCCGCTCAACGGCATCCTGTCCGAGGTCAACTTCCACGAGGGCAGCTTCCTGGAACTGGACATCAAGCAGACCCTGCCGGCCACGGCCAAGCAGTTCAAGGACGCCATCCAGAACGCGCTGAAGGCCCGGCACATGCGGCCCACCCGCGCCGGATCCGGCACGGTTTCCGGCCCGGAAGCCGGGGGAGGCGACGACGCCGAGCTCACCGCCCGCTACAAGACCCTCGAAACGCTCGTAAAGCGGCTCGGCTCACCCACCCCCGAGGACCGGCGCTGGCGCGCGGAAGTGCTGGACGTCCGCGGGCACCTGTTCATCCAGTGCAAGGAACACCGGGAAAACGGCAAGCGGACCGACGTGTACATGCACGCCGACACCGGCTCCATGTCCGGCGGCGAGCGGCAGCGCTTCACCGCGTTCATCATGGCCGCGGCGCTGAGCTACCAGCTGGGCATCGCCGAGCAGGGGTTCACCACGTACGGCACCGTGATGATGGATGAGGCGTTTGTGCTGGCCTCGGAGGAGTTTGCCGGCGCCGGGATCAAGGCGCTGCACGAGTTCGGCTTCCAGCTGCTGCTGGCCGCGCCGGAGAACGTGATCGACCTGTCCCGGCACCTGGGCTCCGTGACGGAGATCCTGCGGGACAAGCGCACCAACCGCTCCGGCGTGCTCACCGCCCCGGTGATCCGGCCCCGGCCCGGCGCGGAAGGTCAGTGGCGGTCCGAGGCGAACCCCGTGGACATCGTGCTCCGCTAGGTCAGACGCTCTCTCACTTAACGTGGGTTTTCCGCCGATGCTCTCTCACTTTCTTGAAGAAAGCGAGAGAGCGTTGGTGATTTTCCTGCGTTAAGTGAAAGAGCGTCTTAGCTGGCGGCGGTGCACGCGTCGATCTGGGCCTGGACGATTGCGCCGTAGTGTCCCACCAGCTCGTCAAAGTCCCAGCCGTCGAAAAGGCCCAGGGTGCGGACGGTCTCGCCGAAGCCGGTCATCAGGGCCACCACGGTGGAGGCGAACCGGCGCTCCGGTGTGGTGTCCCCGATGAGCCGGACGATGGCGGTGAGGTACCTTTCGCGGATATCCGTCCGGGCGGCCTCGGGGTCGGGAGAGTCCAGGACGGCGAACGGGATGATGGCCCACGGCTCCTGCACTCCGCGTTCCCGGCGCATCAACACACGGAACACGAGGGCCCTGCCGAGCTCCGACGTCGGGACTTCCAGTTCGGTGAGCAGCGACTCGTCCGGCTGCACGGCGGCATAGAGCTTTTCCTTGGAAACGAAGAGTTTCATGACCAGGGCGGCCGAAACGCCCGCGTCCGCGGCGATGTCCCGCACCGTGACGGCGCGGTAGCCGCGTTCACCGAAAAGGCGTCCGGCGGCGCTGAAGATCGCGTCGTGGCTGGGGCTGCTCATGCGCCCACCGGTTCCATGGACTTTTCCTCCACGCGAGGCGCGGCGAGATCAACGGTGACCGAGCGGTTGTCCACCGCGAGCTTCCGGGCCATGGCCTGATGTGTGGCCGGGTTAACCATGGTCACAACGTAGCGGCCGGCGGCGGGCAGCGGAAACGCGTACGCGCCGTCGTCGTCCGAGATTGTGGTGTCCACGTAGCCGCCGCTTGCCTCGAGGAGCGTCACCACCGCGCCCGCCACAGCCTCGCTGCCGGCGGTGACCCGTCCGCCGATCTCCAGCCGGTCCCGAAGCAGGAAGTTCTGGTGCAGGGTACGTCCGTCGAAGTCGAAAACGTCGGCCGTGGGCGCCCAGCCTGCCGCGTTGGTCACGATGAGGTATTTCCCGGCGCCGGGGAGGGCCACCGAATAGTTGCCTTCCGTGTCCACCCGGCTCCAGTCCACCGGCTCGCCGGCGGTCTGAAGCACGGTCACGACGGCGGGAGCGACGGGGCGGTGGTCAGGGGCAAGGACGCGGCCCCGCACCACAATTTCGGTGGTGTTCACGGAGGCGGCCGTGGCGGAAACGGGCGCGGCCTGCCGGTGGGCCGCGGTGGCTTTCGGGATGAAGACCGTGGCCGCCACCGATGCTGCCGCTGCCAGAGCGGCCAGCCAGAACACGTCCTTGAAAGCGTCGAAGGACGGAAGGTGCACGGCTCCCACCGTCATGCTGACCGAGGTGAGGACCGCGGCAACCGCGGCGCTCGACGTCGACGTGCCGATGGACCGGACCAGGCTGTTCAGTCCATTGGCCGAGGCGGTCTCGGTAATCGGCACCACGCCCATGATCAGAGTGGGCATGGCGGCATAGGCGATGGCTGTGCCCACGCTGACCACGGTTGAGCCGATGATCACCCAGGCGATGGAGTCGTAGAAGAAGACGCGGCCCACGTACCCCACGATCATCACAACGCCGCCGGCGATGAGCGCGGATTTGCCGCCGAAGACGCGGATGATGCGCCCGGACACCGGGGCGAAGATCACCATCGCGAGCCCGGACGGGACCATGCACAGCCCTGCGGTGATGACGTTCAGCCCGAAACCGTACCCCGTGGCGGTAGGCAGCTGGAGCTGCTGGGTGGTGAGGAGCATGTTGGCGAACATGGCGAAGCCGATGAGCAGCGAGGCCACGTTGGTCATGAGCACCGGTCTGCGGCCCGATGTCCGCAGGTCAACCATCGGCTGGCTGACTTTCAGCTCGTACGGGACCCAAGCAGCCAGGAGTATTGCGGCCGTGAGGAACAGCAGCAGCACCGGCTCCGAGCCCCAGCCCCAGGCGCCGCCCTTGGAGATCGCCAGCAGCAGGGCGGCCAGCGCTGCCGAGAGCACCAGTGCTCCCGCGTAGTCGAACCGCCCGGGGGTGCGGACCTTGGATTCGGGAACCACCAGCGCCACGGCAACAAGCAGCAGTGCGCCCGCGGCAGCGGAAACCCAGAAGATCGAGGCCCACCCCAGGCTCTCGTACAGCACTCCGGCCAGGGGGAGGCCCATGGCGCTGCCGATTCCCAGCGTGGCGCTCATCAAGGCAACGGCGGAGCCCATCTTCTCCTTGGGCAGTTCATCGCGCATGATGCTGATGCCCACCGGAATTAGGGCCGATGCGAAGCCCTGGAGCGTCCGGCCGATGACCAGCCACAGGAAGGATCCGCCAACCGCGGCAATGACCGAGCCGGCCACCATGATCGCCAGGCAAACCACCATCATCTTGCGCTTGCCGTACATGTCCGCGCTGCGGGACACGATGGGCGTTGCCACGGCGCTGGCGAGCAGGGTGGCGGTCACCAGCCAGGAGGCGTCGTCGGCGGTGATACCCAGGATCCGGGGAAAATCCGGAAGGAGGGGCACTACCAGGGTTTGCATAAGGGCTACCACCGTGCCGCTAAGGGCCAGGACGGCGGTGATGGCGGACGGGGACGGGCCCCGGGTGGTGTTCAGGGCGTTGGAACGCGGCATCAGGTGCTTTCAGGTGTGGGCTGGGATGGGGCGCGGCACGGTGAACGCGTGTTTACCCCCTTAAGAGTGAACCACCGTTCACCCCCGACCGGCAATGACCTTCCGCTATATGTTGCGTCACATGATCAATTACGCAATACAAAGCTTTTCTAATTACGGGCAGGCTAGGCTACCCTTACTTAGGTTCGCATCATTCACCTAAGGAGTTCCGTGACTTCCCCCCTCTTCTCCGGCCCGAGCGCCACCCGCCGCACGCTGTTCAAGTCAGCCGGCAAGGCAACGGCCGTTCTGGCCGCCGCGGCACTCACACTGTCCGCCTGCTCCACGGGCCCCGTGTCCTCCACATCGGACGCCAGCACCTCCAGCTCCAGCAGCTCGCAGTTCCCGGTCACCATCAAGCACGCCTTCGGTGAAACCACCGTCAAGGAACAGCCCAAGCGCGTAGTCACCGTTTCCTGGGTCAACGACGACGTTGCCCTTGCCCTCGGCGTTGTTCCGGTGGGCGTCCCCAAGAACGAATGGGGCGGCAACGAGCAGGGCTCCACACCGTGGAAGGACGCAGCACTGAAGGAACTCGGCGCGGGCTTCGGTTCCGACAAGGCCCCGGTCCAGTTCTCCGAGGCTGACGGCATCAACTTCACCGAGATCGCCAAGCTCACCCCGGACGTCATCCTGGCCGCCTACTCGGGCCTTACCGAAGAGGACTACAAAAAGCTCAGCGAGATCGCCCCCGTGGTGGCGCACCCCGAGGTTGCCTACGGAACCTCATGGCAGGATTCAACCTCCATCATCGGCAAGGCCCTGGGCAAGGAGGCTGAGGCTACCAAGCTCATCGCCGATACTGAGGCCACCGTAAAGACGGAAGCTGCCAAGTACCCGCAGATCGCCGGCAAGAGCTTCGTCTACGGTTACACCGATCCCGCAGACCTCACTGCCACGGGCTTCTACACCGCCAATGACAACCGTCCGAAGTTCCTCTCAGCTGTCGGGATGAAGCTGGCCCCGGTCGCCGAGAAGGCTTCAGCCGGCTCCAAGGACTTTTTCGTGACGTGGGCCGCCGAGAAAGCCAACGAACTTGAGGCCGATATCTTCCTGAGCTCGGTCGAGGATGCCGCCACCGCCGAGGCCGTCAAGAGCGACCCCCTGCTGGGCCAGATTCCGGCCATCAAGAACGGCGCATTCGTTGCCGACGCGGACAAGAGCCTGGTCCTGGCAATCTCGGCCTCCTCGCCGCTGAGCCTGCCGTGGGCGCTGGACACGTTCCTCCCGCAGCTCGCCACCGCCGCGGATGCAGTGAAGTAAGCACCGCTCCATGACGGAAAGTACGACGGCGGCACCCGCCGGACAGCGCGAACGGACACTTGGGGCCCCGATCGGGTCGCAACGAGGGCCCCAAGTGTCCGTTCGCGCCGGTCGATCGGGTCGATTGGCTAGCGCCGGCGGGACGCCCAGAACCACGCAGCTTGCCTGGCTGCTGGCCGCCGTCGTCGTACTTTCTTTGTTAGCCGCCGCTTCCCTGGCCATCGGCGCCCGGGGCCTTTCCCTGACCACCGTGTGGCAGGCGCTCACCCAGTTCGACGCCGCCAACGGGGACCACGCCGTGGTCCACGCACGCATCCCGCGCACCGTCCTCGGCATCCTCGTTGGCGGCGCCCTGGGCCTGGCCGGCGCCGCCATGCAGGGCGTTGCCCGCAATCCGCTGGCAGATCCAGGCATCATGGGTGTCAATGCCGGCGCCGCGCTGGCCGTGGTGACCGGCATCTATCTTTTCGGCGTCACCTCCCTCAGCGGCTACATCTGGTTCGCTTTCATTGGCGCCGGAGCCGCCGCCGTCGTGGTTTACCTCATCGCATCCATGGGCAGGGACGGTGCGACGCCGGTCAAGCTCGCCCTCGCCGGCGCCGCGCTCAGCGCCGGGCTCTATTCCCTGATGAGCGTCATTCTCGTCTCCAGCCAGGACACCCTGGACCGCTTCCGTTTCTGGCAGGTGGGCGGAATCTCCGGCCGCGACTGGGCCGTGGTGCTTCCGGGCCTCCCGTTCCTGGCCGTCGGGGCACTTATTATTCTGGGCACCGGCCGCATCCTCAACAGCCTCGCGCTGGGTGATGACATTGCCCGCGGCCTGGGCCAGCGTGTGGGCCTGAGCCGGGGAGTCACCGCCCTGGGCATCGTGCTGCTGTGCGGCTCCGCGACGGCATTGGCAGGGCCCATCGGCTTTGTTGGCCTGGTCATTCCGCACGCGGTCCGCTCACTCACCGGCCCCGACTACCGCTGGATCCTGCCGTTCTCCCTGGTCCTCGCGCCGGCACTTTTGCTCGGCGCGGACATCATCGGCCGCGTTGTGCTGCTTCCCGGCGAGGTCCCGGCCGGCATCATGACCGCACTCGTGGGTGCGCCCGTCTTCGTCTGGCTCATCCGCCGTGGCAAGGGGGCCGGCCTGTGAACCTCGTCGAAACCAAACCCCCCGTTGACCTATCACTTCCGGTTGCCAAAACCGGGTCTAAACGACCAAAACTGATAGCGCAACATTGGCGGACCACCGCCCTGGCCCTCGCCGTTCTGGTTATGTTCGCCATCTACGTGCTCCTGGGCAGCTACACCGTGACCATCCCGGACTTCTTCAAGATCCTCATCGGACACCTGACCGGCGGCGAGAAAATCCCCGGCGCAAGCTTCATCGTTATGGAGAACAAGCTGCCCCGGGCCGTCATCGGCGTGATGATCGGCGCCGCGTTCGGCCTCTCCGGCGGCCTGTTCCAGACCATGCTCCGCAACCCGCTGGCCAGCCCCGACGTGATCGGCATCAGCTACGGAGCCAGCGCGGCCGCGGTCACCGCCATCGTGATCTTCGGCGCCACCGGTCCGGCCGTATCCGGAGCGGCGCTAGGCGGCGCGCTGGGCATCGCAGCGCTGATCTACGCCATCTCCCGCGGACCGTCACTGGGCTCAGGCGGCGGCAACCGGGGGAACGCCGCGGGCAGCCGGCTGATTCTGGCCGGTGTGGGCATCGCCGCCGCCCTCCACGCGGTGGTCAACTTCATGATGACCCGCGCGGACATCCGCACGGCAGCCGACGCACTCGTCTGGCTCAACGGCTCCCTCAACTCCGCCAACTGGGACCGGGCGGGCCTGCTCTCCTTGGCGCTGTTGGTTCTGGTCCCCGCGGTCATCGCCCTTGCCGGGCCGCTGCGCATCCTGGAACTCGGCGACGACGCCGCGGCCGGGCTGGGCATCCGCGTCGGGTTCACGCGCCTCGCCGTGGTGGTCACCGCCGTCGCACTCGCCGCGGTGGCGACGGCGGCCGCCGGGCCTGTCTCGTTCGTCGCCTTCCTGGCCGGCCCCATCGCGCGGCGCTTCACCCGTAAAGCCAGCCTCCCGGCGTCGGCCCTGGTGGGTGCGCTGATTGTCCTCACGGCCGACTACGTCGCGGCCAACCTCGCCCCCTTGCTGCTGGACGGCACCGTGCTGCCCGTCGGTGTTATCACCGGCGCGCTCGGTGCCCCGTTCCTGCTGTGGCTTCTGGTCACGGCCAACCGAAAGGATGCCTGACATGGCTGTTCTCAGCGCCCAGGACCTCACCCTCAAATACGACCAGCGCTGCGTGGTGGACGGCCTCACGGCGGAAATCCCCGAGGGTAAGGTGACCATGATCGTGGGCGCCAACGCGTGCGGCAAGTCCACGCTCCTCCGCGGCCTGTCCCGCCTCCTCAAACCCGCAGCCGGCGTGGTTACGCTGGACGGCAAGGACATCCACGCCCGCCCGGCCCGTGAACTGGCGCGCACCCTGGGCCTCCTCCCGCAGCACCCCACCGCACCGGACGGCATCGCTGTCCGCGACCTCGTGGGCCGCGGCCGGTATCCGCACCAGGGCTTCTTCCGCAGCTGGAGCACCGAGGACGACGCCGCCGTGCAGCGCGCGCTCGAAGCGACGGAAACGCTGGAACTCGCTGAGCGGAACGTCGATGAACTGTCCGGCGGCCAGCGGCAGCGTGTCTGGATCGCCATGGCGCTCGCCCAGGAAACCGACGTGCTCCTGCTGGACGAACCCACCACATATCTGGACCTGGCGCACCAGGTGGAAGTCCTGGACCTGGTCACGGACCTGAACCGCAAGCGCGGCACCACCGTGGCCATCGTCCTCCACGACCTGAACCTCGCGGCACGCTACGCGGACCATGTCATCGCCATGAAGGGCGGCGAGATCGTGGCCCTGGGTGACCCCATAACTGTTGTCACCGAAAAGCTGGTCCGCGACGTTTTCGGCCTTGAGTCCCGGGTGATTCCCGATCCGGTCTCGGGCACACCCCTGATCATCCCCATCGGCCGCCACCACACCGCCGCAACCGAACTGGAGCTCGTTTCATGAAGACCCGCGACATCGCCGCCACCGAGCCCATGACCCTGGCTTTCGAGGTGACGGTTTCCTCGGTGCAGGAGCTGAGCCCCAACTTCCGCCGGATCACCTTCGGCGGGTATTCGCTGCGTGACTTCGGCGTTAACGGCGACACCCTCGACCTGCGGATCAAGCTGATGATCCCATCCCTGGCGTCCGACGGCACAAAGCTGCCGCTGCCGGTCTTCGAAATGGCGCAGGCCGGCTGGTACCAGGAATGGCTGGCCATGGACCCAGCGGTCCGCGGCTCGATGCGCACGTACACGGTCCGCCAGTCCCGGCTCGATGCCGTTTATCCCGAAATTGACGTTGACTTTGTGATGCACTTCGACGCCGACGGCCACGGCGGTCCCGCCGCGAACTGGGCCCAGAACGCCCAGCCGGGCGACGCCATCACTATCATCGGCCCCAACAACCGCGCCGCCCACTGTGTCACGGCCGAGATCTACTCCGGCATCGAGTGGCGGCCGGGTATGGCCCAGCGTGTCCTGCTAGCCGGCGACGAAACCGCCATCCCGGCCATCTCCGCGATCCTCGAAAACCTGCCGTCCTACATGAGCGGCCATGCCTTCCTGGAAGTACCGGAGGCCGGTGACTTCCTCGATCTCAAGACAGCCGCCGACGTCGACATCACCTGGCTTGCCCGGGGTGCCGCGATCGGCCGCTCACGCCCGCACGGCGAACTGCTGCAGCAGGCAGTGCGCACTTCAGTTCCCGTTCCCGGCTGGGTGGGCATCAAAGCGTCCGACGCCGGTGCGGGCCCGGAGCCCGAAGACGTCAATGTGGACGTGGACATCCTCTGGGAGACGCCCGCACGGATGGAGACAGCTGAAATCGAGGCCACCAAGAACCCCGCCATGCCGGCCGGTGCCATGCCTTTCTACGCGTGGATCGCCGGTGAGGCCGCCGTTATCAAGGACATGCGGCGGTACCTGGTCCGGGACGTGGGGATCGACCGGAAGCAGGTTGCCTTCATGGGGTACTGGCGCCAGGGTAAGGCCGAGGTCTAGCCGAGCGCTTCTGGACCTTCCCCTGCCACCGGGATCTTGATGAATCATCACCTTAACGAACCACGGTCGTTGCCACTCCCGAAAGTCAGGGTGTTGCAACGACCGCTGGAACTCGCCAGGTCCTGGTGGGTTTTTCTTACTTGTAGACGCGGACCCAGTCGACCTGCATCTGCGAGGGCTTGGTGGCGGAGCCGTCCGGGAACCAATCCAGCTGCAATGTCTGCTTCATTACGGTAGAGGGCTGGTGCGCCGGGTTCGTGTCAGTGAAGGTCTTTACTCCGTCGACGTATCCGCTGATGCCGGCCGGGGTCCACTCCACCGCGTAGTTGTGCCACTGTGTGCCATCGACGGGCGTCGCCGCTGTGGTCTGGAAATCCGCTCCACCACAGGCGTAGTGCAGGAAGAACCTCATCACGGAGGTGACTGAGCTGCCCTCGGCATAATCGATCTCGGCACAGTTCGGGGCAGCGTTGTTGTTAAGGATCAGGACCGGGTGGTATTTCGGGTCCCGTGAATTGGTTTTCATGCGCGTTTCCCAGCGACCATACTTTTGTTCCGCGAACTTTGCCGACATGCCGCCCGTGGTGCCGGCTGCGTCTCCGCTAACGGTGGCCACGCCGTTGGCAACCGACCAAGCCTGGGGACTGCGCAGGCCTTTGCCGGCATGCCCTGCACTGTTGTAGACACTCCATTTGGTCCGGTCCGGTGCGCCGGTGTTGGAGAATTCGTCGCCCGTCAGGACCGGGCCCCAACCGAAGGCGGTAGCTGCCTGGGCACCGTCACCCGTCGTGGCGAGAGCCTGGCCGGCTGCGGGCCCCGGCTGGGCCGGGGCCGGGGCCGCGGCCAGCGCAGGCGCCGGGGGGACAGCTGCCACCGGGGTTTCCGCCGCCGAAGCTGGGGTCTGGCCGCTGCTCGAAGCCGTGGGCGCCGGAGACGCTGCGGCTGAAGACGCCGAGGCTGAGGCAGTTGGGGCTGGAGTGGCAGGTGCGGACGCGCGGCCAGCCGAGGATGGGGCAGACGCCCCATTGGTCGTAGGGGCTAGGCCGCATCCTGTCAGGGACAAAGCACCCATGGTGGTTATGATGGCTATTTTCTTGAACAAGATACCTCCGGGCTAGGACTGGAAGAAACTACTGATGCACTTGAGACGATGACGAGTGCGGAAAGCATCCTGGGGCCCCTTGGCAGGGCCGGAGCTAGCAGGCGCCGAAGGGGCGCGTCGGGGGTCCAGTGATCGGGCGCCCGGGGCCCTGCATTGGGGCCAGCCGCCAACGTTACCTGATCGTGACCATAGGTCGCAAAAATGTGACAAAGGCTGAGCAGCTGCCGATGATCAGAGGCGGCGGCCTGATGGACACGCCTAGCACCCGGCACTCCAAACGCGCCCCCGCACGCTGCCCCTGGGTCGCAACCCTTCTGCACAGCCTGTTGCTGTCCGTTTACCTTGGCGTTTCTTTGGCCGGTTACTTTCAGTGGATGGGTTCTAATCCTTTACTCTCGGACCGTGAGGGCCGGCGGGTGTTTGTCGCTTTGGGGGACTCGTTTACAGAAGGTGTTGGGGACCGGGATGAGCGGCTGCCCAACGGCGTCCGGGGGTGGGCTGACCGGGTGGCGGAGAAACTGGCCAAGGCTGAGCCGGGGTGGGAATATGCCAACCTGGCCATCAGGAGCAAGCGCCTGCGTCACGTCATCACCGAGCAGCTGGAACCGGCGCTGGCCATGAAGCCCACGCTGATCACGCTGTACGCCGGCGGAAACGACATCCTGGACATCGGCACGGACATGGCTGCCCTGATGGACGAGTACGAGGACCTCGTGGCGCGACTGGCCGGGACCGGGGCCACGGTGGTCCTGTTCACCGGCTTCGACGTCAAAGTCTCGGCCGTTCTGGAGCTGCTGAAGAAGCGGAACACGGTCTACAACCAGCGCGTCCGCGAGATCTCTGTCAAATACGGGACGGTCCTGGTGGATTACTGGTGCCTGGACGCCTTCCATGACCGGCGGATGTGGGACTCGGACCGCCTCCACATGTCCAAGGCGGGCCACAAGTACCTCGCCGGGCAGGTGCTGGATCAGCTGGGGGTGCCCCACAAAATCCGGCTCAAGGACTGGGACCCGCCGGAGCGGCTCAGCCTCCGGGAGTGGGAACAGCGGCAGCGGCGTTGGGTTAACGACTGGGTGCTGCCGCTTTTTGGCCGCAAAATCAGGGGCGTCACCCTCGGGGATGCACTGGCGCCGCGCTGGCCGGAACCCGTCAAGGTGCCGCGGAAGCGCGGGCTGAAGAAGCTGATGGACCGGGACGCGGTGCTCAAGAACAGCCCGAAAGCAAGTGGTTTGTAAACAGCTGTTGACTTGTGTGCAACATCACAGATACTGTTGCGGCACTGACGACGACTCAACGCGTCAGCTCTAGTCCGCTCAGCGCTGTGTGGGCCGTTCGGGGCGTGAACCGCCGCCGTCGGGATGCCAGCGTGAACGCGGAATCCCCAACCTGCCCCTTCGGCACACGGCGTCCTTTGGCGTGCGCCGGGCGGGCCCCAGCCTTGAGAGGCACCACCGCGATGACTGACAGTTCCCTTCATTTTGACCGCAGGAAACTCCTGAAAGCAGCAGCGTTGACCCCATTTGCAGGCCTGGCACTGTCCGGCTGCGGGGCAAAGCCCGCCGATAGCGCGGCAGCCAACAAGACAGTCACGGTCACCTCCTACGGCGGCTCCTACAATGACCAGCTGACCCAGACGATTCTGGACCCCTTCTCCAAGCAATCGGGGATCCAAACCACGCTGCTGGCCAACACCAGCCTGGCCGCGCTCAAGGCCCAGGTGCAGTCCGGGGACGTGCAGTGGGACCTCGTGGAAATCACCGCCCCGGAGTACGAAACGGCCGTGGCAGAAGGCCTCCTGGAGCCGTTCGACTACGACATCATCAGCGACAAGGGCCTGCCCGGCTACGCCAAGGCGGAGTATGGCATCAAGTACCTGAGCTTCCTGTTTGTGATGGCCTGGGACCAGAAGGCCATCCCCGATGCGCAGGCCCCCAAGGACTGGGCGCAGTTTTTCGACCAGGGCAAGTACGATACCAAGCGCTCGGTCTACAACCAGCTCTCGGACAGCTCCGTGCTGGAGGCCGCACTCCTGGCCGACGGCGTGCCGTTCGACCAGATCTACCCGCTCGACGTCGACCGGGCCCTGCGCGTGCTGGGCCACCACCCCGGCAAGGATCGCCTGCTTTACCACGCGGCCAACCAGGAGCCCATCCAGCAGCTCACCTCGGGCGAGGTCTCGCTGTCCACGAGCTTCAACAACCGCATCAACGCGGCCCGCAACGACGGCGCCAAGCTGAACTTCAGCGCGGAAAACGCGGTGCTTGCCGGCGACTACTTCGTGGTGCCGAAGGGGGCCAAGAACAAGGAAGCCGCCTTCAAACTGATGAACTTCATGTCCAACGACGCCGAGGCCGGCGCCGCCTTCGACACGGTCACCAACCTGACCCTGGCCAACACTCCGGCGCTGTCCAAGCTGCCCAAGGAGGTCGCAGACACCCTGCCCACCAGCCCGAGCCTGGCCGGCAAGATCCTGGTCCGTGACGACAAGTGGTGGTCGGAGAACCTGAAGAAGACCGAGCAGCAGTTCAAGCTGTGGCAGGCCAGCTGACATGAGCAACGCAACCTTGCAACGCGCGCGTCCGGCGGGACGCGCCCCGGCACCGGAGCAGGAGAAACCCCGACGGCGGCGCACCATGTGGTGGCTGCTGCTGGCCCCGATCCTGGCCTTCGACGTCGTACTGTTCCTCAGCCCGCTGGGCAAACTGGTGGGCTCGAGCTTCACCGGCAACGCCTACCAACGCGTCCTCGAAGACCCGCTGGTGGTCCGTTCCCTGATCAACACCCTGAGCATCAGCCTGGCATCCACCGTCGTCACCGTGGTCCTGGGCTACGTCATTGCCCTGGTGCTGTGGCGCTCCGGCACGGTGACCCGCGTGATCCTGTTCGCCGTGGTGCTGCTGCCCTTCTGGACCGGTATCCTGGTGAAGAACTTCGCGTGGGCCGTGCTACTCCAGGACAACGGCATCGTGAACTCCTTCCTCCAGACGGTGGGCCTCACCGATGCTCCCATTGAGCTGCTGCACAACCGGCTGGCAGTGATCATCGGCATGGTTCACTGCCTGCTCCCGTATGCGGTGTTCCCGATTTTCTCCTCGCTGACCTCCATCGATGACCGGCTTGCCCTGGCGGCGCGGTCGCTCGGGGCCAAGGAAGCCTCAATCTTCCGCCGGATCACCCTGCCGCTCAGCACGCCGGGCATCTCCGCGGCAGGCTTGCTCGTGTTCATCATCAGCACCGGATTCTTCATCACCCCGGTGGTCATGGGCGGACCCGGCGACATGATGATCGCCAACCAGATCGACTACTACGCGCGACAGCTCACCGACTTCTCCGGGGCCGCGGCCCTGGCCGTAATCCTGACAGTGCTGGTCAGCATCCTCGTTGCCATCTACCAGCGAGTGCTCAAGGCGGGAGGCCAACATGCAGACAACTAATCCCCGGCAGCGACTGCTGACGCTGCTTTCCATTCCGGTGTTCCTGTTCCTGGTGGTCCCGACGGCGATCGTGGTGCCTGTTGCCCTTAACGACAGCCGCTACATCACGTTCCCGCCCGAAGGAATCTCGTTCGCCGCCGTCGCGGGCTTCTTCGCTGACAAGGCTTGGACCTCGGCCCTGACGGCCAGCCTCCAATCTGCAGCGATCGCCGTCGTGATCGGTGTGCTTCTCGGCGCGACCGCGGCGATCGGCCTGCACGGACGCAAGTTCCCGGGCCAGCAGGCTGTCGTCGGGCTGATCCTGGCGCCGATGATCGTCCCCACCGTGGTGCTGGCGCTGGCGTTCTACCAGTTCTTCATCTCCCTCGGCGTGCTGGGCAGCATCCTCCCCATCGGCCTGGCGCATGCCGTCATCGCCACCCCGTACGTGTACCTGACCACGCGTGCCAGCCTTGCCGGACTGAACCCGGCGCTGGTCAATTCGGCGCAGAGCCTGGGCGCCGGATGGCTGTCCGTGTTCCGGCACGTCTATCTGCCGGTCATCCTGCCCGGGCTGGTTTCCGGGGCGCTGTTCGCCTTCTCGGTCTCCATCGACGAGACCGTGATGTCGCTGTTCATGCAGTCGCCCAGCGCCACCACCCTGCCCGTGAAGATGTTCACTGACATCCAGTTCAACCTGACCCCCAAGATCGCGGTGTCCTCGGCTCTGTTGGTCACCGTGGCCACCCTGGGGCTGTTGTTCCAGGTCATGTTCGTTCTCAAACGGCGTTCCACCGCCAGGATGCTGCCGCTGGCCGTGTCCGCACCAAACTAAGGAAGGCCCATGACTACTTCAGTGATTTCCGCAGCAGCAAGCACCAGGACGACGGCGTCCGCGCAGGGTTCCATTGAACTCCGGCAGGTCCGTAAGACGTACGGCGACGTGGTTGCCGTCGACGAACTGGACCTGGTGGTGGAACCCGGCGAATTCGTCACCCTGCTGGGACCGAGCGGATCCGGCAAGACCACCACCATGATGATGGTTGCCGGCTTCGAGGAGCACACCTCCGGGAGCGTCCTGATCGACGGCAAGCCCGTGGATTCGCTCCCGCCCCGGGACCGGAACCTGGGCGTCGTGTTCCAGAACTACGCCCTCTTCCCGCACATGAGCGCCCGCGAAAACGTGGAGTTCGCGCTCCGGATGCGCAAGGTGCCCAAGGCCGAACGGCGACAACGCGCCGATAGCGCGCTGGAACGCGTGGGCCTGGGCAAGATGGGCGACCGCAAGCCCCGCCAGCTCTCCGGCGGGCAGCAGCAGCGCGTGGCCCTGGCCCGCTCCCTGGTGTTCAACCCGGCGGCCCTGCTCCTCGACGAGCCCATGGCTGCCCTCGACAAGCGGCTCCGCGAACACATGCAGGAAGAAATCAAGACGCTGCAGAAGAGCCTGGGCATCTCCGTCCTTTTCGTCACGCACGACCAGGACGAGGCCATGGCCATGTCGGACCGGATCGTGGTCATGAAGGACGGCAGGATCGTCCAGTCGGGCCCGCCCGAAGAGGTCTACAACCACCCGCTCACGGACTGGGTGGCCAGCTTCCTGGGTGACACAAACCTCATCCCGTGCACCGTCCTGGAACGCAAGGACGGCGAGGCGCTGGTTGACCTCGGCGGCCTGGGCCTGGGCAGGGTTCGCGACCGCGGTGTCACCGGCGAGAAATACGCCGTGTCCATCCGCCCCGAAAACCTCAAGTTCAGCTCCGAGGCAAGCACGGACAACTGCGGCAAGGCGACGCTGGTCTCCTCGACCAACCTGGGCGCCACGGTGCGCCACCGCCTGACGGCCGGCGGCCACGAGCTCCAGGTGCGCGAACTCAGCTCAGATGCGACGGGTCGGCCCGCGCCAGTCGCGGAGCTGTTCGTGACCTGGGAACCGGACAAGGCGCAGCTGCTGGTTCTGGAGCAGTAGGTGCTTCCGGGGAACTGCCGGGGATGCCGGGCAGTTCCCCGGAGCCTGCTGGGCAGGGGCCAGGGGCCTAGGTGTCAAGCAGGTTTTCGTAACCCTCCGCCACGGTCGTGGCGGTGAATTCGATAACTTCGAACTCGGCCACGCCGTTGCTGTAGAAAGGGTCCTTGGCCAACGCAGCATCCAGTGTGATTCGGTCGGCCTTGGACAACAGCACACCGCCCACCGCGGGAACCAGGCGTCCGGACGCAAGGAACACGCCGTCGTCGAACGCCTGCTTAACCCACGCCATATGCGCAGGGCGGTGATAGTCCACGATGTCTTCGGGCACCTTGTAGGTCAGCGATACAACAAACATAAAGTCAGCCTACCCGGCTGGGTCCACGGGAACGTGCGTCACTTGAACGCTCAACCACGCTCTGCTTCTAGAATGGACGCATGACCGAACCGCGCTGGCTCAACGCCGACGAACGCCGTGCCTGGCTGGCACTCCTGAGCATCAACACGCTGCTGCCGGCTGCCCTGGACAACCAGCTCCACACCGCCGGCAAGGTGTCCCTGTTCGATTACAACGTCATGGCCATGCTGTCCGAAGCCGAGGGCCGCTTCCTGCCGATGAGCCAGCTGGCCGCCCGTACGAGTTCGTCGCTGTCCCGGCTCTCGCATGTTGTTGCCAAACTGGAGAAGCGCGGATGGCTGGAGCGGCGTCCGCACCCGCGCGATGCCCGGGTCACCACCGCTCACCTGTCCGACGTCGGGATGGCCACTTTGGAGGCGCTTGCACCGGGGCACGTGGAGGCGGTGCGCACCAAGTTCCTGGACGCCCTGACGGAACGCGACGTCAATGACCTCGCCCGCATCGGCGAAAAGATCGTGGCCCGGCTGGACGATGACCACTGGATCCTCCGCGAGACCGAAAGCCGGCCATAAGCCCTCGCCCTGCTGGACACCGTCCGGACAGGCTCCGCCTTGGTTGCTCCCGGCAACAGATGAAAGACTGATGCCATGGACTTTTCGACCCGGTATGTAGCGCTCGGCGATTCCTTCACGGAAGGGGTCGGGGATGACGATCCCAGCCGCCCCAACGGCGTTCGCGGCTGGGCGGATCGCGTGGCGGAGCAGCTGGGCACGGCGGATCCCGGCTTCGGCTACGCCAACCTGGCCATCCGCGGCAGGAAGCTCCGCCAGATCATGGCGGAACAGGTGGACGCCGCCGTCGACCTTAACCCCACGCTGGTGACCATTTACGCAGGTGCCAACGACATTCTGCGGCCCAAGATCGACATCGACGATCTGCTGGCGGAGTACGACGCCGGCATCCGCAAGCTGGCGGCCACCGGCGCCACAGTGGTGATGTTCACCGGCTTCGACGCGCGCGGCTCGAAGGTCTTCAGCACTATGCGCGGCCGCACCGCCATCTACAACGAACTGGTCCGCGGAATTGCCGGGGACCATGGAGCGCTGCTGGTGGATTACTGGCGCTTCAACGAGTACTACGACTGGGGCATGTGGGCCCAGGACCGGATGCACATGTCCGCTGCCGGGCACGCCAACATGGCCAAACGCGTCCTCACCGTCCTGGAGCACGACCACTCGATCGAAGTCCCGCCCATGACCCCCGTGCCCGAACTGAACCGGGCCGAAGCCCTCCGCGCCAACGCCCGCTGGGTCCGCGAATTCGCCGGCCCGTGGGTGGTCCGCCGCGTCACGGGCAAGTCCTCGGGTGACGGACTGGAGCCCAAGTACGCCCAGCTCACGCGCCTCTGAGGCAACGCCCCCTTATACACCGTCCGAGCACGGATTGGTCTTTAATTGCGTGAACTCGTAGACTTGGTGAGCGCTAAGTGCGCGGAGCGTGCGCAATTGCTCCGGTGGCCCGGTAATTTTCTCCAGGGTAGCCGGTAGTTAGGGGCTCAAGTTGCGCTACTAACCGTTCACCCTGATCACTTTGGGTCGCACTTAGCCGCATGATCCTGCAGCAGATATGCGGATCATTACATTCAATTCTTGAGGAGAAGTCATGGCAGCACACTGCCAAGTGACCGGAGCCGAGCCGGGCTTTGGGCACAGCATTTCGCACTCGCACCGTCGCAACAAGCGTCGGTTCGATCCGAACATCCAGAAGAAGCGCTACTGGGTTCCGTCCCTGCGCCGTAATGTCACGCTGCAGCTTTCTGCAAAGGGCATCAAGACCATCGACGTACGCGGCATCGACGTAGTCGTCGCCGCCATCCTTGCTCGGGGAGTGAAGCTCTAATGGCTAAGGACAAGGACGTACGTCCGATCATCAAGCTCAAGTCGACTGCGGGCACGGGTTACACCTACGTGACGCGGAAGAACCGTCGTAACGACCCGGACCGCATGGTTCTGAAGAAGTACGATCCCAAGATCCGTCAGCACGTCGAATTCCGAGAGGAGCGCTAAACACATGGCTAAGAAGTCAATGATCGCAAAGAACGAACAGCGTAAAGTCATCGTTGAGCGTTACGCTGCAAAGCGCCTCGAACTGAAGAAGGCTCTGGTTGACCCCAACTCGACCGACGAAGTTCGCGAAGCAGCACGCCTCGGCCTGCAGAAGCTTCCCCGCAACGCGTCGCCCGTCCGTCTGCGTAACCGCGACATCATCGACGGCCGTCCCCGCGGTACCTTCCAGAAGTTCGGTATCTCCCGTGTTCGCTTCCGCGACATGGCTCACCGTGGTGAGCTCCCGGGCATCACCAAGTCTTCCTGGTAATTCAGTACCGCTGATTCCAACTGCTTGAGAAGGGCCGGCAACCATTTGGTTGCCGGCCCTTCTGCGTTTAAGGCTTGCGGTGATTGAGCCCCCGGGTTGATCGCGCTCTCCCGTTGATCGAGCCTCGTCTGGTGATCCAGCTTGTCGAGGTCCCGCGCAGTGTTGGCCCTTGTGCCGCAGCACACAGAACTCACGTACGACGGCGGCGCCCGAATTTGCGTGCCGATGCCGGCTTTGGGCCCGGAATGGCGGGGTTGGGGCCCCTTCCAGGGGTGGATTTGCGGTGGGGGTTGGGTGGGTGTATTGTTTTCTAAGTCGCCGCGAGGGGAACAGCGAAGAGCTGGTTACCGCGGGCGGCCAAACCCCCTAATTCAAGACCAAATGTTGGTTGTTCTTTTGAGCGCCTTTGTTTGGTGGGGATGTGTTTTCTGCTGGTGCGGGTCCTGGAATATGGATTTGCATCGGGGCGGGAAACCGGGTAAGTTTGAAAAGTTGCTCCGGAGCGATCCACGGCCGATTGGTTGTGGTGGTGCCGGGTGTGTCTGTTGTTTGAGAACTCAATAGTGTGCCAAGTTTGTTGATACCAATTTATTGTATTGAATTGGTTGAATTGACTGGATCCGCCACCCCGTGGTGTGGTCTGGTTTTTACAGCTGGTTTCAAATTTTGTGCAGCCATTTTATCCTGTTATTTCCGGGGTTGGTGGTTGTGTCTGTTTTACTTCAACGGAGAGTTTGATCCTGGCTCAGGATGAACGCTGGCGGCGTGCTTAACACATGCAAGTCGAACGATGACCCGGTGCTTGCACCGGTGATTAGTGGCGAACGGGTGAGTAACACGTGAGTAACCTGCCCTTAACTCTGGGATAAGCCTGGGAAACTGGGTCTAATACCGGATATGACTCCTCATCGCATGGTGGGGGGTGGAAAGCTTTATTGTGGTTTTGGATGGACTCGCGGCCTATCAGCTTGTTGGTGAGGTAATGGCTCACCAAGGCGACGACGGGTAGCCGGCCTGAGAGGGTGACCGGCCACACTGGGACTGAGACACGGCCCAGACTCCTACGGGAGGCAGCAGTGGGGAATATTGCACAATGGGCGAAAGCCTGATGCAGCGACGCCGCGTGAGGGATGACGGCCTTCGGGTTGTAAACCTCTTTCAGTAGGGAAGAAGCGAAAGTGACGGTACCTGCAGAAGAAGCGCCGGCTAACTACGTGCCAGCAGCCGCGGTAATACGTAGGGCGCAAGCGTTATCCGGAATTATTGGGCGTAAAGAGCTCGTAGGCGGTTTGTCGCGTCTGCCGTGAAAGTCCGGGGCTCAACTCCGGATCTGCGGTGGGTACGGGCAGACTAGAGTGATGTAGGGGAGACTGGAATTCCTGGTGTAGCGGTGAAATGCGCAGATATCAGGAGGAACACCGATGGCGAAGGCAGGTCTCTGGGCATTAACTGACGCTGAGGAGCGAAAGCATGGGGAGCGAACAGGATTAGATACCCTGGTAGTCCATGCCGTAAACGTTGGGCACTAGGTGTGGGGGACATTCCACGTTTTCCGCGCCGTAGCTAACGCATTAAGTGCCCCGCCTGGGGAGTACGGCCGCAAGGCTAAAACTCAAAGGAATTGACGGGGGCCCGCACAAGCGGCGGAGCATGCGGATTAATTCGATGCAACGCGAAGAACCTTACCAAGGCTTGACATGAACCGGAAATACCTGGAAACAGGTGCCCCGCTTGCGGTCGGTTTACAGGTGGTGCATGGTTGTCGTCAGCTCGTGTCGTGAGATGTTGGGTTAAGTCCCGCAACGAGCGCAACCCTCGTTCTATGTTGCCAGCGCGTTATGGCGGGGACTCATAGGAGACTGCCGGGGTCAACTCGGAGGAAGGTGGGGACGACGTCAAATCATCATGCCCCTTATGTCTTGGGCTTCACGCATGCTACAATGGCCGGTACAAAGGGTTGCGATACTGTGAGGTGGAGCTAATCCCAAAAAGCCGGTCTCAGTTCGGATTGGGGTCTGCAACTCGACCCCATGAAGTCGGAGTCGCTAGTAATCGCAGATCAGCAACGCTGCGGTGAATACGTTCCCGGGCCTTGTACACACCGCCCGTCAAGTCACGAAAGTTGGTAACACCCGAAGCCGGTGGCCTAACCCCTTGTGGGAGGGAGCTGTCGAAGGTGGGACTGGCGATTGGGACTAAGTCGTAACAAGGTAGCCGTACCGGAAGGTGCGGCTGGATCACCTCCTTTCTAAGGAGCACCTACGGATTGTTCATGCCATGTATGTGGTGTGGGGGTTTGTCAGGAGTATATGCCCGTTGCGCAGACGATTGTTCTGCGGCGGGTGCTCAAGGGTGGAATATCAACGAATAGGTGCCTGGTGGCACATGCCGGCAGCGAGTACGGATTCCTTCGGGGGTCCTGGAAAGCGGCGGGGATGGGTTGTTGGGTAGTGTTTGGCACACTGTTGGGTCCTGAGGCAACAGGGCCGGGAGGATGGGCTGCAGCTTACGGGTTGTGGTGTGTTTTGTCGGGTTTGTTTGTTTCTGGTTTCCTGGCTGCATCGATCATGCGCGTTTGGTTCTCCTTTTGTGGGGTGCTGGTGTGTGGGGTGTGTGGTTTGGGGTTGTTGTTTGAGAACTACATAGTGGACGCGAGCATCTTTTATAAGAAGCAATTTCCAAGAATTATGAACCTGGATCTGTCCGGGCGTCTGTTGCTGTGGCCTTCGGGTTGTGGTGGTGGTGTCCGGGTGGTTTTCGTGGTTCTCTCGTAAATTAGTTTTTTTGATCTTTTGTGGTCAAGTTTTTAAGAGCACACGGTGGATGCCTTGGCATTAGGAGCCGAAGAAGGACGTAGGAATCTGCGATAAGCCTGGGGGAGTCGATAACCGGACTGTGATCCCAGGGTGTCCGAATGGGGAAACCCCGCCAGGGGCGCGAGCTGCCTGGTGACCCGCATCTGAACACATAGGGTGCGTGGAGGGAACGCGGGGAAGTGAAACATCTCAGTACCCGCAGGAAGAGAAAACAATAGTGATTCCGTCAGTAGTGGCGAGCGAACGCGGATCAGGCTAAACCGTTCCATGTGTGATAGCCGGCGGGCGTTGCATGGTCGGGGTTGTGGGACTTTCCATACCAGTTCTGCCGGACTGGTGAGGTGTGATGTGCAGGCATAGGTGAACGGTCTTGAAAGGCCGGCCAGAGAGGGTGTGAGCCCCGTAACCGAAATGTTTTGTGCCGCCTGGAGAGTATCCCAAGTAGCACGGGGCCCGAGAAATCCCGTGTGAATCTGTCAGGACCACCTGATAAGCCTAAATACTCCCTAATGACCGATAGCGGACCAGTACCGTGAGGGAAAGGTGAAAAGTACCCCGGGAGGGGAGTGAAACAGTACCTGAAACCGTGTGCTTACAATCCGTCGGAGCAACCTTGTAGTTGTGACGGCGTGCCTTTTGAAGAATGAGCCTGCGAGTTAGTGTTACGTCGCGAGGTTAACCCGTGTGGGGAAGCCGTAGCGAAAGCGAGTCTGAATAGGGCGTTGCAGTGGCGTGATCTAGACCCGAAGCGAAGTGATCTACCCATGGCCAGGTTGAAGCGACGGTAAGACGTCGTGGAGGACCGAACCCACTTCAGTTGAAAATGGAGGGGATGAGCTGTGGGTAGGGGTGAAAGGCCAATCAAACTTCGTGATAGCTGGTTCTCCCCGAAATGCATTTAGGTGCAGCGTTGCGTGTTTCTTGCTGGAGGTAGAGCTACTGGATGGCTAATGGGCCCTACAAGGTTACTGACGTCAGCCAAACTCCGAATGCCGGTAAGTGAGAGCGCAGCAGTGAGACTGTGGGGGATAAGCTTCATAGTCGAGAGGGAAACAGCCCAGACCACCAACTAAGGCCCCTAAGCGTGTGCTAAGTGGGAAAGGATGTGGAGTTGCGAAGACAACCAGGAGGTTGGCTTAGAAGCAGCCATCCTTAAAAGAGTGCGTAATAGCTCACTGGTCAAGTGATTCCGCGCCGACAATGTAGCGGGGCTCAAGTACACCGCCGAAGTTGTGGATTTCAGATATTAGCTAAGCCGCCCCTTGTGGGTTGGTTCAGGCGTCTGGAGTGGTAGGGGAGCGTCGTGTGGGCAGTGAAGTCGCGGTGTAAACCAGCGGTGGAGCCTACACGAGTGAGAATGCAGGCATGAGTAGCGAAAGACGGGTGAGAAACCCGTCCGCCGAATGATCAAGGGTTCCAGGGTCAAGCTAATCTGCCCTGGGTAAGTCGGGACCTAAGGCGAGGCCGACAGGCGTAGTCGATGGACAACGGGTTGATATTCCCGTACCGGCGAAAAACCGTCCATGTTGAACAGGGGATACTAACCGCCCGATGCCTGCCCGCCCACCCTTCGGGGTGATGTGGGTTTTGGTGGAGCGCGGGACCTGATCCTGGGAGGCAAGCGTATTAACAGGTGTGACGCAGGAAGGTAGCCAAGCCGGGCGATGGTTGTCCCGGTCTAAGGATGTAGGGCGAACGGTAGGCAAATCCGCCGTTCATGATGCCTGAGATCTGATGGGACCCCCTCACGGGGGGATTTGGTGATCCTATGCTGCCGAGAAAAGCATCGACGCGAGGTTTTAGCCGCCCGTACCCCAAACCGACACAGGTGATCAGGTAGAGAATACTAAGGCGATCGAGAGAATTATGGTTAAGGAACTCGGCAAAATGCCCCCGTAACTTCGGGAGAAGGGGGGCCCCAACCTTGAACACCACTTGCTGGTGGGAGGGGATCGGGGCCGCAGAGACCAGGGGGAAGCGACTGTTTACTAAAAACACAGGTCCGTGCGAAGTCGCAAGACGATGTATACGGACTGACTCCTGCCCGGTGCTGGAAGGTTAAGAGGACCGGTTAGCCTTACGGCGAAGCTGAGAATTCAAGCCCCAGTAAACGGCGGTGGTAACTATAACCATCCTAAGGTAGCGAAATTCCTTGTCGGGTAAGTTCCGACCTGCACGAATGGAGTAACGACTTCCCCGCTGTCTCAACCATAAACTCGGCGAAATTGCAGTACGAGTAAAGATGCTCGTTACGCGCAGCAGGACGGAAAGACCCCGAGACCTTTACTATAGTTTGGTATTGGTGTTCGGAGTGGCTTGTGTAGGATAGGTGGGAGACGTTGAAGCCCGGACGCCAGTTCGGGTGGAGTCATCGTTGAAATACCACTCTGGTCACTTTGGACATCTAACTTCGGCCCGTAATCCGGGTCAGGGACAGTGCCTGATGGGTAGTTTAACTGGGGCGGTTGCCTCCTAAAAAGTAACGGAGGCGCCCAAAGGTTCCCTCAGCCTGGTTGGCAATCAGGTGTCGAGTGTAAGTGCACAAGGGAGCTTGACTGTGAGAGAGACATCTCGAGCAGGGACGAAAGTCGGGACTAGTGATCCGGCGGTACATTGTGGAATGGCCGTCGCTCAACGGATAAAAGGTACCTCGGGGATAACAGGCTGATCTTGCCCAAGAGTCCATATCGACGGCATGGTTTGGCACCTCGATGTCGGCTCGTCGCATCCTGGGGCTGGAGTAGGTCCCAAGGGTTGGGCTGTTCGCCCATTAAAGCGGTACGCGAGCTGGGTTTAGAACGTCGTGAGACAGTTCGGTCCCTATCCGCTGCGCGCGCAGGAAATTTGAGAAGGGCTGTCCTTAGTACGAGAGGACCGGGACGGACGAACCTCTGGTGTGTCAGTTGTACTGCCAAGTGCACCGCTGATTAGCTACGTTCGGATGGGATAACCGCTGAAAGCATCTAAGCGGGAAGCTCGCTTCGAGATGAGATTTCCATACACCTTGTGTGTGAGAGGCCCCCAGCCAGACCACTGGGTTGATAGGCCGGATGTGGAAGCGAGGACTAACGACTCGTGAAGCTGACCGGTACTAATAGGCCGATAACTTACACCACACACCACCCCGTAAACCTATTCAAAAGAGGTTTACACCCAGGGGTGGTACGAAGATAACAAGACTGCTTGCGTCCACTATGTGGTTCCCAAACAACAAACCCGACACCGGCTTGTTGCAGGGAACAAAAACACAACACAATAACAACACCACACCTGCCTTAACCGGCAGGAAGCATGTTGTAACCACAGATTTCCCACCCCACGGCACAGCCAACGGGTGCGGAGCAAGGGTTACGGCGGTCATAGCGTGGGGGAAACGCCCGGTCCCATTCCGAACCCGGAAGCTAAGACCCACAGCGCCGATGGTACTGCACCCGGGAGGGTGTGGGAGAGTAGGTCACCGCCGGAACATCATTACGGTCGAGAGCCCCCCAACCACCAGGTTGGGGGGCTCTCCCATTTAACACACAAACCCCACACCCCGACCGAAAACACGGCACCACCCCCGCACACACCCCGGCCCGGCACCCCACCGAAAACCCGGGACGCTCTCTCACTTAATGCAGTGAATTTGGACACCCGAAGGTCACATTATCAACGGCGGTCGGCCAGCGCTGGTGCATCAACAACGACCCTCGGGTCGAATATGTCTTCCCGTTGCCGCGGCACGTTCCCTGGCGAGTTCCTCAAAGAGCCTTGCCCGCTGACCTGCCGGCCCGCATCTGTCTGAATTCCCGGTCGTATACTAAGCGCCGACATCCCTCGGCCGCCCTTTGCGCTGGTGCACGCCTCTCACCATGGGCCCCTGACGCACGAACGGCTCTGGCTGACGTCGCCCTCGTCAGCTTGCCGGGTCGTACAGGAACTGCCGGACCTCTTGCGAGCAGCGGCAGGCGACGGCGATCTTCGCGGCCCATTCAAGTGCCGCCTCCCGCGAGGGTAGCTCGAGAACGGTGTAGCCGCCGTTGGGCACCTTGTGGCCTGGGTACGTGCCCTCGGTGACGGTGCCGTCACCGGCCACGAGCACCGGGTCAACGTCCTCATCAATCCCGCCGCCGAAGACGTACACCCCCGCCGCCTTGGCCTCGTCGATGACGGCATGCGAGGCTTCGACTACCGCCTCGAAGTCCTCCTCGGGGAACACCATGGCTTCACCGGGGAACGAGATCAGGTACTTCGTCATTCGAGGACTCCTCTGCTCCGGCGGCGCCAACCGACGGTCTCTTCTCTGCGGCACCGCTCTGGTGCCCAGACCGATTATGGCTCCGGCGCCCGACATATGGTCAAGGTATGCGTCGCGACCGACCCGCTGAAACTGTTCGGGCGGTACCGTCTGGGAGCACGTTCTTAAGCGTGCGCCCGCGAAGAACGGTCAGCCATGGATCACTTCGACACGATCGTGATCGGCGACCTGAGCGTGGCGCAGGCTACTTCGACCAGGCCCACTTCGGCCACGAGTTCCGGGCCTTCACCGGCTCACGCCGACCCGGTACGTCGAAGTCAGGCGGCGGTTCCTGCGGGAACATCCCGGCCACGCGCTGGACGGTTGGCCGCTGCCGGCCGATTGAATTCTTACAGGAGCGACAACTCACGACTTGCTAACATGGGGGCATGTTAACGCCAACCGAAAATGGGGCCATTAGTGCCAATTGAAAACGGGGCCACGAGGTTGTGGTTCTATTGTGCCGTACTGGCGTCGGGTTGGTGTTTTTTGAGCCGGTAGCTGTTGCCTTTGAGGCTGATGACCTCGGCGTGGTGGACGATCCGGTCGATCATGGCCGAGGCGATGGTCAGGTCTCCGAAGACGTCACCCCAGCGGGCAAACGGGAGGTTCGACGTCAGGATCATGGACGCATGTTCGTAGCGGCTGGAGACGAGCTGGAAGAACAGGTTCGCCGCGTCCTGATCGAACGGGATATAGCCGACTTCGTCGACCACCAGGAGACTGTAGCGGCGGAGTTTGACCAGTTCCTGGGCGAGTTTCCCGCGGGAGTGCGCCTCCTGGAGCCGGGCGACCCAGCCAGTGGCGGAGTCGAAGAGAACCCGGTGCCCGGCCTTGGCTGCCTTGATGCCAATGCCGACCGCGAGATGGGTTTTGCCCGTGCCGGGAGGTCCGAGCAGGACCACGTTTTTGGCCTCAGAGAGGAACACCCCGGTGCCCAGATGCGCGATGAGGTTCCGGTCCGCGGAGGGCTGATGGTCGAAGTTGAACTCTTCGAGATCCTTGTGGGCCGGGAACCTCGCGGCCTTGATCCGCGTCGCCGCTCCCGAAGCTTCACGTTCGGAGACTTCCCGGGAGAGGACCGCGGCCAAGTACTCCTCATGGGACCAGCCGGCGTCCCGGGCCTGGTCCCCGAGCCGGCGGAACCCATCACTGATCCGCGGTGCGCGCAGGGCCCGGGCGTAGTACTCGATCTGTGACGGTGTCCCGCTCATGAGGCCACCTCCAGGACCAGATCCGGCTGCGGGCCGAGGTCGATGCCGAAGATCTCGTCGTAGGCGGCCAGATCCCGCACCTGGACCGCTTCTTCGGGTTCGGGGCGGTGGACTCTTTGGGTCCGGAAGTCCCGGCGCATCACCGCAGCGCGGGCCACATGGACCGGATCAGTCAGGACCAGATGCCGGGCCCACGCACGGACGTGCGTGGCAATGATGACACCCTCGTGCGTGACCCACACGGTGTCCAGATCAGCGACGACGTCCACGATCCGCCCAATGAATGAAGGGTCCACGGAATAGTCGTTGGAGAACACCCGCACGTAGTAATCCCGCGGCAGGCGCACCGCGTTCCGGAACACCGACTCCGGGGACACCGGCGGCAGCTCCCGCATCCTCTCCCGGTCCAGGACGATCAGCTCGTCCGGGCGGCCGTGGCGGGACCGCGAATACCGGTGATTGGCCTTGGGCAGCCAGTCCTCCAGCTGGCCGTTGAAGTCCGCCGGGGAGCGGAAGTCCCGGCCCGGCATGAAGCGTTGCCGGAAGAACCTGTTCATCCGCTCGACCATGCCCTTGGACTCCGGATCCCGCGGCGGAAGCAGCTTGATCTCCAACCCCAAAGACCCGGCGAACGCGGCCACCGGCTCCGTCGGTTTGCGCCTGCCAATGCCGGACTCGTTGTCCCACAACAGCCGCGACGGAACCGCCTGCGCGTCCTGCAGCAGCGTCCACATTCCGCCCAAAAGATCCGGCGTCGTCCGCGACGGCAGCATCCGTGCCTGGATGAATCCCGAGAACGCTGAAGTCATCACCAGCACCGGGGGCGTGTCGTTCTGGCCCTCACCGACGGGCAGCGGCTCGTGCGGGAACCAGAGATCGCACTGGACCTGGAACCCCGGCTCGTGGACCAGGCGGTCGGCCGGGTCCGGCGGCGCGTATTCCGGCCGGATCGCGGCGACCTTCGCCCGGAACAGTGACGCGGAACCTGACCAGCCCACCCGCTCCGCCAGCGTCGCGGCCGGCATCGTCGGCGTCTTCACCAAAAGCTCCCGCACCCTGGGAGCAAACGCATCAAAACTCGATACCCCGGCCGCCCGCTGATACTTCGGTGCCCGGTCCGACTCCAGCGCACGCTCCACCGTTCCGCGGGAAACCCCCACGATCCTGCCGATCTCACGCTTCGAGTGCTTGCCTGTCGAAAACAGGTGGCGTATCTCCGCCCAATCATCCAAATTGATCACCTTCCATAATGGTCGGTGGCCCTGTTTTCAAATGGCAGAAGTGGTCCTGTTTTCGGTTGGCGTTAACAGGGCATCCCAAGGCAGAGGAGAGCCCCGTGGGCAAGGTGGTCATGTACGGCTCGGTGTCGGTGGACGGCGTCCTCGCGGACGAGAACGACCAGCCCGGACCTCTGTTCGACTGGTTGACCAGCGGTGACGTGCCGTTGGACGAGAGCGGCGAGGTGAAGGTGTCGCAGACGTCCTACGACTACACCCGGCCGTACTGGGACCAGATCGGGGCGACAATCGTCGGCCGCCACGTCTTAGACATGACGGACGGCTGGGACGGGAAGCCTCCGGGCGGTGTCGACCACGTGGTCGTCGTGACGCACCGGCCGAAGCCCGAGGGCTGGGACCTCGGGGCGCGGTTTCACTTCGTGGACGGCGTCGAGGCAGCCGTGGCCAAGGCGCAGGAGCTCGCGGGTGACCGCATCGTCGAGGTCGCCGCTGGCGACGTCGGTGGCCAGGTCCTTGCCGCGGGCCTGGTCGACGAGGTGCGCATGGACGTTGTACCCGTCGTGTTCGGGTCCGGCAAGCGCTACTTCGGGTCGGTCCACGCACAGCACCTGTTGTTGGAGGATCCCGACGTGGTGATTCAGGGCAACCGGGTGCTTCACCTGCGCTATCGGGTACGCCGTTGACCGATCTGAGCGGGTACGCGAAGAAGTCCGCTGCGAACGGTGACACAAGATCGGGCCTCCGGCTGCGCATCGCTGCCCCGGGACCGACGCGCTAGCCAACATCCAGCCAGCGATTACACCCTCAACTCTGAAGAGCCGATTCAAGACTGCCGCCGCCGACGAGCTCCCCGAGGCGGTCGCGGTCCTGGATCACTTCCACGTGGCGCTCCTGGCCGGCAAGGCGCTCGATGAGTGCCGGCGTCGGGGCCAGCATGCCATCCGTGGCCACCGCGGCCGTACCGGTCTGTGGAGGGCACGTCAAATGAAATAGGCAACTCTGCCCGGAAGCATCGATTCCTGTGCCCACCATAAGGTGGCTGAATGACAGATGCAGAGGTCGAGACCGCGTACTCAAAGAGAGCTGCCGAGTACACTGCCAGATTTGGGTCGGTCGAGTCCTCTCATCCAGCTGACCGGAAGCTCGTAGCTGACTGGGTCGCACCTCTGGTGGGGCCAGTGCTGGATGTGGGATGCGGGCCCGGCCATTGGACCAAGTTCCTCGCGGACCAAGGGGCGGCGGTCGAAGGAATTGATTTGGTGCCGGCGTTCATCAAGCAGGCACAAGCATCCTTCCCCGGCATCCCATTCCGCGTCGCCTCCCTCACGAGTCTCGGTGTTCCCGAAGGATATGCATCCGGCATCCTGGCTTGGTACTCGCTAATCCACTTTGAACCCGACCAGGTTCCCTCCGTTCTGCGGGAACTGGCACGGCGCCTGACTCCTGGCGGACTTCTCCTCATAGGTCTGTTTGAAGGAGACGAAATTGCGAGATTTCCACATGCGGTGACGCCTGCGTACTCCTGGCCTGTGGGAGACCTCAGCAGGATCCTTAGTGTAGCCGGCTTCGAAACCATCTCCCATCAGCGACGAACTGATCCTGGTCATCGGCCGCATGCCGCTATCAGTGCACGCCTGAGCCATTCATAAGAGACAGCAACCGGAGGAATGCGAGCAGGCGAAAGGTAAACCGAAACTACAACAAGGCTTGGGCTGACCTGTAACCGGAAAGGGCGCCGGCCTGGGTCGAATCGGCCGTGGGCCAATCCTCGCGTGATGTGATCCAGTCAACAGAAACCCGTTCCGGCCGAATACTGCACCGGGACTCCGGTGAGCGCCTCAGATTCCCCGCCACGACGCGGATCCTGGGGGTATGGGTCCCTTTGTGGGGGTGGATTTGCGGTGGGGGTTGGGTGGGTGTATTGTTTTCTAAGTCGCCGCGAGGGGAACAGCGAAGAGCTGGTTACCGCGGGCGGCCAAACCCCCTAATTCAAGACCAAATGTTGGTTGTTCTTTTGAGCGCCTTTGTTTGGTGGGGATGTGTTTTCTGCTGGTGCGGGTCCTGGAATATGGATTTGCATCGGGGCGGGAAACCGGGTAAGTTTGAAAAGTTGCTCCGGAGCGATCCACGGCCGATTGGTTGTGGTGGTGCCGGGTGTGTCTGTTGTTTGAGAACTCAATAGTGTGCCAAGTTTGTTGATACCAATTTATTGTATTGAATTGGTTGAATTGACTGGATTATGCCACCCCGTGGTGTGGTCTGGTTTTTACAGCTGGTTTCAAATTTTGTGCAGCCATTTTATCCTGTTATTTCCGGGGTTGGTGGTTGTGTCTGTTTTACTTCAACGGAGAGTTTGATCCTGGCTCAGGATGAACGCTGGCGGCGTGCTTAACACATGCAAGTCGAACGATGACCCGGTGCTTGCACCGGTGATTAGTGGCGAACGGGTGAGTAACACGTGAGTAACCTGCCCTTAACTCTGGGATAAGCCTGGGAAACTGGGTCTAATACCGGATATGACTCCTCATCGCATGGTGGGGGGTGGAAAGCTTTATTGTGGTTTTGGATGGACTCGCGGCCTATCAGCTTGTTGGTGAGGTAATGGCTCACCAAGGCGACGACGGGTAGCCGGCCTGAGAGGGTGACCGGCCACACTGGGACTGAGACACGGCCCAGACTCCTACGGGAGGCAGCAGTGGGGAATATTGCACAATGGGCGAAAGCCTGATGCAGCGACGCCGCGTGAGGGATGACGGCCTTCGGGTTGTAAACCTCTTTCAGTAGGGAAGAAGCGAAAGTGACGGTACCTGCAGAAGAAGCGCCGGCTAACTACGTGCCAGCAGCCGCGGTAATACGTAGGGCGCAAGCGTTATCCGGAATTATTGGGCGTAAAGAGCTCGTAGGCGGTTTGTCGCGTCTGCCGTGAAAGTCCGGGGCTCAACTCCGGATCTGCGGTGGGTACGGGCAGACTAGAGTGATGTAGGGGAGACTGGAATTCCTGGTGTAGCGGTGAAATGCGCAGATATCAGGAGGAACACCGATGGCGAAGGCAGGTCTCTGGGCATTAACTGACGCTGAGGAGCGAAAGCATGGGGAGCGAACAGGATTAGATACCCTGGTAGTCCATGCCGTAAACGTTGGGCACTAGGTGTGGGGGACATTCCACGTTTTCCGCGCCGTAGCTAACGCATTAAGTGCCCCGCCTGGGGAGTACGGCCGCAAGGCTAAAACTCAAAGGAATTGACGGGGGCCCGCACAAGCGGCGGAGCATGCGGATTAATTCGATGCAACGCGAAGAACCTTACCAAGGCTTGACATGAACCGGAAATACCTGGAAACAGGTGCCCCGCTTGCGGTCGGTTTACAGGTGGTGCATGGTTGTCGTCAGCTCGTGTCGTGAGATGTTGGGTTAAGTCCCGCAACGAGCGCAACCCTCGTTCTATGTTGCCAGCGCGTTATGGCGGGGACTCATAGGAGACTGCCGGGGTCAACTCGGAGGAAGGTGGGGACGACGTCAAATCATCATGCCCCTTATGTCTTGGGCTTCACGCATGCTACAATGGCCGGTACAAAGGGTTGCGATACTGTGAGGTGGAGCTAATCCCAAAAAGCCGGTCTCAGTTCGGATTGGGGTCTGCAACTCGACCCCATGAAGTCGGAGTCGCTAGTAATCGCAGATCAGCAACGCTGCGGTGAATACGTTCCCGGGCCTTGTACACACCGCCCGTCAAGTCACGAAAGTTGGTAACACCCGAAGCCGGTGGCCTAACCCCTTGTGGGAGGGAGCTGTCGAAGGTGGGACTGGCGATTGGGACTAAGTCGTAACAAGGTAGCCGTACCGGAAGGTGCGGCTGGATCACCTCCTTTCTAAGGAGCACCTACGGATTGTTCATGCCATGTATGTGGTGTGGGGGTTTGTCAGGAGTATATGCCCGTTGCGCAGACGATTGTTCTGCGGCGGGTGCTCAAGGGTGGAATATCAACGAATAGCGGCCGCTTGTTTTGTGCCTCGCCCAGTACGGATCCCCTCTTGAGGGTGTCCTGGAACGGTGTGGGTGCGGGTATGGGTGGTTTAGTGTTTGGCACACTGTTGGGTCCTGAGGCAACAGGGCCGGGAGGATGGGCTGCAGCTTACGGGTTGTGGTGTGTTTTGTCGGGTTTGTTTGTTTCTGGTTTCCTGGCTGCACCGATCACACGGTTGACCTTTTGGGGTTGTGTGTGGGGTGTGTGGTTTGGGGTTGTTGTTTGAGAACTACATAGTGGACGCGAGCATCTTTTATAAGAAGCAATTTCCAAGAATTATGAACCTGGATCTGTCCGCACTCTTTTGGGTGTGGGTGGTTTTCATGGTTCTCTCGTAAATTAGTTTTTTTGATCTTTTGTGGTCAAGTTTTTAAGAGCACACGGTGGATGCCTTGGCATTAGGAGCCGAAGAAGGACGTAGGAATCTGCGATAAGCCTGGGGGAGTCGATAACCGGACTGTGATCCCAGGGTGTCCGAATGGGGAAACCCCGCCAGGGGCGCGAGCTGCCTGGTGACCCGCATCTGAACACATAGGGTGCGTGGAGGGAACGCGGGGAAGTGAAACATCTCAGTACCCGCAGGAAGAGAAAACAATAGTGATTCCGTCAGTAGTGGCGAGCGAACGCGGATCAGGCTAAACCGTTCCATGTGTGATAGCCGGCGGGCGTTGCATGGTCGGGGTTGTGGGACTTTCCATACCAGTTCTGCCGGACTGGTGAGGTGTGATGTGCAGGCATAGGTGAACGGTCTTGAAAGGCCGGCCAGAGAGGGTGTGAGCCCCGTAACCGAAATGTTTTGTGCCGCCTGGAGAGTATCCCAAGTAGCACGGGGCCCGAGAAATCCCGTGTGAATCTGTCAGGACCACCTGATAAGCCTAAATACTCCCTAATGACCGATAGCGGACCAGTACCGTGAGGGAAAGGTGAAAAGTACCCCGGGAGGGGAGTGAAACAGTACCTGAAACCGTGTGCTTACAATCCGTCGGAGCAACCTTGTAGTTGTGACGGCGTGCCTTTTGAAGAATGAGCCTGCGAGTTAGTGTTACGTCGCGAGGTTAACCCGTGTGGGGAAGCCGTAGCGAAAGCGAGTCTGAATAGGGCGTTGCAGTGGCGTGATCTAGACCCGAAGCGAAGTGATCTACCCATGGCCAGGTTGAAGCGACGGTAAGACGTCGTGGAGGACCGAACCCACTTCAGTTGAAAATGGAGGGGATGAGCTGTGGGTAGGGGTGAAAGGCCAATCAAACTTCGTGATAGCTGGTTCTCCCCGAAATGCATTTAGGTGCAGCGTTGCGTGTTTCTTGCTGGAGGTAGAGCTACTGGATGGCTAATGGGCCCTACAAGGTTACTGACGTCAGCCAAACTCCGAATGCCGGTAAGTGAGAGCGCAGCAGTGAGACTGTGGGGGATAAGCTTCATAGTCGAGAGGGAAACAGCCCAGACCACCAACTAAGGCCCCTAAGCGTGTGCTAAGTGGGAAAGGATGTGGAGTTGCGAAGACAACCAGGAGGTTGGCTTAGAAGCAGCCATCCTTAAAAGAGTGCGTAATAGCTCACTGGTCAAGTGATTCCGCGCCGACAATGTAGCGGGGCTCAAGTACACCGCCGAAGTTGTGGATTTCAGATATTAGCTAAGCCGCCCCTTGTGGGTTGGTTCAGGCGTCTGGAGTGGTAGGGGAGCGTCGTGTGGGCAGTGAAGTCGCGGTGTAAACCAGCGGTGGAGCCTACACGAGTGAGAATGCAGGCATGAGTAGCGAAAGACGGGTGAGAAACCCGTCCGCCGAATGATCAAGGGTTCCAGGGTCAAGCTAATCTGCCCTGGGTAAGTCGGGACCTAAGGCGAGGCCGACAGGCGTAGTCGATGGACAACGGGTTGATATTCCCGTACCGGCGAAAAACCGTCCATGTTGAACAGGGGATACTAACCGCCCGATGCCTGCCCGCCCACCCTTCGGGGTGATGTGGGTTTTGGTGGAGCGCGGGACCTGATCCTGGGAGGCAAGCGTATTAACAGGTGTGACGCAGGAAGGTAGCCAAGCCGGGCGATGGTTGTCCCGGTCTAAGGATGTAGGGCGAACGGTAGGCAAATCCGCCGTTCATGATGCCTGAGATCTGATGGGACCCCCTCACGGGGGGATTTGGTGATCCTATGCTGCCGAGAAAAGCATCGACGCGAGGTTTTAGCCGCCCGTACCCCAAACCGACACAGGTGATCAGGTAGAGAATACTAAGGCGATCGAGAGAATTATGGTTAAGGAACTCGGCAAAATGCCCCCGTAACTTCGGGAGAAGGGGGGCCCCAACCTTGAACACCACTTGCTGGTGGGAGGGGATCGGGGCCGCAGAGACCAGGGGGAAGCGACTGTTTACTAAAAACACAGGTCCGTGCGAAGTCGCAAGACGATGTATACGGACTGACTCCTGCCCGGTGCTGGAAGGTTAAGAGGACCGGTTAGCCTTACGGCGAAGCTGAGAATTCAAGCCCCAGTAAACGGCGGTGGTAACTATAACCATCCTAAGGTAGCGAAATTCCTTGTCGGGTAAGTTCCGACCTGCACGAATGGAGTAACGACTTCCCCGCTGTCTCAACCATAAACTCGGCGAAATTGCAGTACGAGTAAAGATGCTCGTTACGCGCAGCAGGACGGAAAGACCCCGAGACCTTTACTATAGTTTGGTATTGGTGTTCGGAGTGGCTTGTGTAGGATAGGTGGGAGACGTTGAAGCCCGGACGCCAGTTCGGGTGGAGTCATCGTTGAAATACCACTCTGGTCACTTTGGACATCTAACTTCGGCCCGTAATCCGGGTCAGGGACAGTGCCTGATGGGTAGTTTAACTGGGGCGGTTGCCTCCTAAAAAGTAACGGAGGCGCCCAAAGGTTCCCTCAGCCTGGTTGGCAATCAGGTGTCGAGTGTAAGTGCACAAGGGAGCTTGACTGTGAGAGAGACATCTCGAGCAGGGACGAAAGTCGGGACTAGTGATCCGGCGGTACATTGTGGAATGGCCGTCGCTCAACGGATAAAAGGTACCTCGGGGATAACAGGCTGATCTTGCCCAAGAGTCCATATCGACGGCATGGTTTGGCACCTCGATGTCGGCTCGTCGCATCCTGGGGCTGGAGTAGGTCCCAAGGGTTGGGCTGTTCGCCCATTAAAGCGGTACGCGAGCTGGGTTTAGAACGTCGTGAGACAGTTCGGTCCCTATCCGCTGCGCGCGCAGGAAATTTGAGAAGGGCTGTCCTTAGTACGAGAGGACCGGGACGGACGAACCTCTGGTGTGTCAGTTGTACTGCCAAGTGCACCGCTGATTAGCTACGTTCGGATGGGATAACCGCTGAAAGCATCTAAGCGGGAAGCTCGCTTCGAGATGAGATTTCCATACACCTTGTGTGTGAGAGGCCCCCAGCCAGACCACTGGGTTGATAGGCCGGATGTGGAAGCGAGGACTAACGACTCGTGAAGCTGACCGGTACTAATAGGCCGATAACTTACACCACACACCACCCCGTAAACCTATTCAAAAGAGGTTTACACCCAGGGGTGGTACGAAGATAACAAGACTGCTTGCGTCCACTATGTGGTTCCCAAACAACAAACCCGACACCGGCTTGTTGCAGGGAACAAAAACACAACACAATAACAACACCACACCTGCCTTAACCGGCAGGAAGCATGTTGTAACCACAGATTTCCCACCCCACGGCACAGCCAACGGGTGCGGAGCAAGGGTTACGGCGGTCATAGCGTGGGGGAAACGCCCGGTCCCATTCCGAACCCGGAAGCTAAGACCCACAGCGCCGATGGTACTGCACCCGGGAGGGTGTGGGAGAGTAGGTCACCGCCGGAACATCATTACGGTCGAGAGCCCCCCAACCACCAGGTTGGGGGGCTCTCCCATTTAACACACAAACCCCACACCCCGACCGAAAACACGGCACCACCCCCGGCACCCCGACCCGGCACCCCACCACACGCTCCGCCGTCGTGCACCACACACCCCGGCACCCGAAGTGACACAGCGTCCGGCTGAACGTCGCACGAACTGAGAGAGCGTCCGCTGTGGGCGCAATTCCCCGGCAATTTCCCGGAAATCCGGTGATTTTAGTCAAAAAAGGGCGGAAACACGCGGAATTTGCGGACCTCGGGGGCCCAAGCTGGTAAGTTTTCGAAGAGTGGCTTGCACGCATGCCGCGTTCAGGCTCCAGAAATCGTGACCGTCCAGGAGGACATCAATGGCTAAGAACCGTAGTGAACTTGTTTCAGAGGTAGCAGGCAAGGCCGGCACCAGCCAGGCAGCCGTCAACTCCGTCCTCGATGCACTGTTCGAGGTATTCGAGACTTCCGTCGCCGCCGGCGAGAAGATCACCATCCCGGGCTGGCTCGCAGTTGAGCGCACCGACCGTGCAGCACGCACCGGCCGCAACCCGCAGACCGGCGAGACCATCCAGATCGCGGCAGGCCACAGCGTCAAGCTGACCGCCGGCTCCAAGCTGAAGGCTGCAGTCGCCAAGAAGAAGTAGTCTTCTTCAGCAACAGCAGCAAAGGAGCGGCAACCTCAGGGTTGCCGCTCCTTTGCTTTAAGCCGATTCTGCTTTAATCCGATTCGCCGCGCGGGCACCCGTAGCGGACAATGGATAGGTGCCTTCTGCAGCAAAATCCAGTCCCGCAGCACCCCAGCCAGGCCCCGACAGGGGCGCCTCGGCCAGGGCCGGCGGCGTCGTGGGGATTTCCCGTCCGTGGCAGCTCGCGGGCCTTGCGGCCCTCTTCCTGGGACTGACGGCGGCGCTCCTTTTCTCCGGCGCCGCCGCGGCCCGTGAGGTCTCTGACCCCGGGGCACTGGTCCGCTGGGGGCTGCCCGTCAGCAAGGCCATCCACAACGTGGCACTGGCGACGGTGATCGGCGGACTGATCTTCGCCGTCGGCATCCTCCCCAGAACTGCGGGTCCCCGGTCGCGGACCCACACCGGCGACGCTCAGGAACATCCGGCGTTCGCCCGGGCCCTGGCCATTGCTGCCGCTGCGGGTGCTGCCTGGACGCTGTCAGCGGTGGCCGTGCTGGTCCTTACCTACTCAGACGTTGCCGGACAGGCCGTTGGCGGGGACGCGGAGTTCACCCGCGCCCTGGTGTACTTCATGACGGACATCGAGACCGGCCGGGCATGGTTGAGCGTGACCATCATCGCGGCCGTGGTGACCACGGCGCTCTTCGGTGTCAGATCCCTTGGCGGCCTTGCCCTCACGCTGATCCTGGCGCTCGCCGGGCTGGTTCCCGCCGCGCTGATCGGCCACTCCTCAAGCTCGTCGGACCATGAAGGCGCCATCAACTCCCTGGGCCTGCACCTTGTGGGCGTCAGCGCGTGGGTTGGCGGCATCGTCGTCCTGGCGCTGCTGTCGGGAATCCTGACTGGCTCGAAGCCCGCGGCCGCCGCTGACATCACCGAACCGACGCTGCGGCGTTTCTCCTCCCTGGCCGGCTTTGCGTTTGTGCTCGTCTTTGCCTCCGGCGTCATCAATGCCAGCATCCGCATCACCAACTGGGGTGACCTTTTTGGTTCCCCCTACGGACAGCTGATCCTCGCGAAATCGGCAGCCACCCTGGTCCTTGGCGGCATCGGTTTGATGCACCGGCAATGGGTCATCCCCCAGCTCGGCCGCAAAGGCTCGGCCATGTCCTCACGCCGTGTGCTGTGGCAGCTGGTGCTCGTGGAACTCCTGGTTATGGGAGCCACCTCCGGCGTCGCCGTGGCCCTGAGCCGGTCGGCCCCGCCGCAGCCCACCACGTTTGCACCGGACGCGTCGCCGGCCTTCATCCTCACCGGTTACGAGCTGCCGCCTGAACTGACGCCGGAACGCTGGCTGACGGAATGGCGCTTTGACTGGCTCTGGGTGGCCGTAGTGCTCTTCGGGCTGGTGGCCTACTTCCTGGGCGTCGCCAAGGTGGTTCGACGCGGCGACAAGTGGCAGTGGTTCCGCGCCGTGAACTGGGTGATCGGCCTCCTGGTGCTGACCTACATCACATCAGGGCCGCCGTCGGTCTATGGCAGGATCCTTTTCTCCGCGCACATGGTGGACCACATGGCGCTGACCATGGTGGCACCCATCTTCCTGGTGCTCGGCGCCCCGGCGACGCTGGCCCTGCGGGCCTTGCCTGCCCGCGGCGACGGCACCCGTGGGGCGCGCGAGTGGCTGCTCGTGTTTATCCACTCCAAGTTCTCCCAACTGGTCACGCACCCCATCTTCGCGGCGGCCAATTTCGCGGGCTCCATCGTGCTGTTCTACTACTCGGACGCGTTCGGCTTTGCCATGCGGGACCACGTGGGCCACGAGCTCATGATCCTGCACTTCACGCTCACGGGTTACATCTTCATCCTGACCATGATCGGCACTGACCCGCTGCCCCGCCGCGCACCGTATCCCATGCGCCTGCTCCTGCTGCTGGCGACCATGGGCTTCCACGCGTTCTTCGGCGTCGCCATCATGGGCGGCACCAGCCTGCTGGCGGCCGACTACTTCGGCAACCTTGGCCGCGCCTGGGGGCCGTCCGCTCTCCTGGACCAGCAGATGGGCGGGGCCGTGGCCTGGGGCATCGGCGAGGTGCCCACGCTCTTGGTGGCCATCGGCGTCGCGATCATGTGGTCCCGCTCCGATGCCCGGGAGTCCAAGCGGACCGATCGGGCGGCGGACAGGAATAACGACGCCGATCTCACTGCTTACAACGATATGTTTGCCAAATTGGCTGAACGCGATGCCAGATTGGCTGAACGCAACTCAAAGCTGGAAGGACGCTGATGAGCGAAACCGTACGCACCCAACACCGGGTCCGCGCCTCCGAACTGGTGGGCCGCAACTGGCTCAACACCGGCGGCAAGTCGCTGGACCTCGAAGCCCTGCGCGGCAAGATCGTGCTGCTCGACTTCTGGACCTTCTGCTGCATCAACTGCCTGCACGTCCTCGATGAGCTGCGCCCGCTCGAGGAACAGTACTCCGACGTCCTGGTCACCGTGGGCGTCCACTCGCCCAAGTTTGAGCACGAAGCAGATCCCGTGGCCCTGGCCGCCGCCGTGGAACGCTACGAGATCCACCACCCCGTCCTGGACGACCCCGAGCTGGAGACCTGGAAGGCGTACACGGCGCGCGCCTGGCCCACCCTGGTGGTCATCGACCCCGAGGGCTACATCGTGGCGCACCTGTCCGGCGAAGGCCACGCTGACGGCCTGGCCGTGCTCGTCCCCGAGCTGATCGCCGAGCACGAGGCCAAAGGCACACTGCACCGCGGCTCCGGCCCGTACGTGGCGCCGGAAGCGACCTCGGGCACGCTGCGCTTCCCCGGCAAGGCTCTGTTCCTGCCCGCCAGGCGCGGTTCCGCCGGACCCGGTTCAGGCGCCCAGGGTTCAGGCGTGCAGGAAGCGTCCGACGGCGGGACTCCGGCTGCCGCGGATACCGCCACCGGGGGTTCCTGGCTGGTAACCGACACGGGCCACCACCGTCTCGTGGAGCTGGGCAACGACTTCCAGACGGTGCTGCGCACCTACGGCTCCGGAACCAAGGGACACGCTGACGGCCCGGCGGCCGCCGTCGACTCCGTCCAGCCGACCGCACGGTTCAACGAGCCGCAGGGCCTCGTGCTGCTTCCGGAAGAGGTGGCAGCGAAGGCGGGCTACGACGTCGTGATTGCAGACTCCGTCAACCACCGCCTCCGGGGGCTCTCGCTCACGGACGGCAAGGCCACGACGATTGTTGGCAACGGTGTGCAGCGCCTGCTGGAAACCGGCCCCGCGCGCGTGGACGAAGACGCTGCCGGTTTCACGGGCCAGCTCAGCGAGCACCCGCTGGAAGTGTCCCTCAGCTCGCCGTGGGACGTCGTCTGGTCCACCAAGCTCAACGCGGTGGTGATCGCCATGGCCGGCACGCACCAGATCTTCAGCTTCGACCCCCTCACCGGCGCCGTGGCAATTATTGCCGGCAACGGCCTGGAGGGTTTGCTGGACGGGCCCGCCCACGAAGCCTGGTTCGCTCAGCCCTCCGGCCTGGCCGAGGACGCCGACGGCAACATCTGGGTGGCGGACTCCGAAACCTCCGCCATCCGCAAGCTGGTCATTGACGACGGCGGCACGGTCACCGTCGTGACTGCCGTGGGCAAGGGCCTGTTCGACTTCGGCTTCCGCGACGGCCCCGCCTCCGAGGCACGCCTCCAGCACCCCCTCGGCGTCACCGTCCTGCCCGACGGCTCCATTGCCATCGCCGACACCTACAACGGTGCTGTGCGGCGCTACGACCCCGCCGCGGGGACCGTGTCCACGCTGGCCCGCGGACTTTCGGAACCCTCCGACGTGATTGTGGACCACACGCACGCCGCTGGCTCCGAGCCGCTGCTGGTGGTGGTTGAGGCCAACAAGCACCAGCTGGTCTACGTGCCCATCCCCAAGGAAGCCCAGCAGGTGGACGAGGGCGCCTCGCAGACTCACCGGCCCAAGAGCCCGGTCGCCCCCGGGCTGCTCGAGCTGACCGTGCGCTTCACCGCGCCCACCGGGCAGAAGCTCGACGACCGCTGGGGCGACCCCACGCAGCTGAAGATCTCCTCCACCCCGCCGGAGCTGCTTGTGGCCGGCGGAGGAACCTCGGTGGGGCTCCTCCGCACGCTGGAACTGGCTTCCGACATTCCGGAGGGCATCCTGCACATCACCGCCCGCGCCGCGGCCTGCGACGGCCCGGAGGATGCGGACGGCGAGATCCCGGACCACGCCGCCTGCCACCTGTACCAGCAGGACTGGGGCATCCCGGTTCTCCTGACGGACGACGGCGACACCGAGTTGGTCCTGGACCTGCGCGGCATGGACTGATCACCGCCGTCGTGGTTTAGACAAAAGGCTGCCTCCCGAGACTTCGCGTCACGGGAGGCAGCCTTTTGCGCGCCAGGCCCGGGGCCAGGCCGCCCGCTGGCCCTGACGCTAGTAGCTCAGGAGCGGGGTGACCCTGATGGTGTCGCCGGCGACGTCCAGGCGGGTGGTGAAGCTGAAGTCCACCTCTGCGTTGAGCGGGGACCAGGCGCCGGTGAAGGAACTCTGCTGGACCGCCTCCACCTTGGCCTTCCCGTCGAGGGGGGCAACCACCCAGCGGCCGCCAAAGGGCTCGATGGAAATCTCCGGGTACTCCGTGATGGTCCACTTGATGGTGCCATCGTCCACGTTGTTGGTGCTGGCGAAGTAGAAGGGGCAGTCCGGCTGCAGCTTTTGCTGCTTCACGGCTTCGGCGGCGCAGGTGTCCAGGAACTCCTGGACCTTCGCGCCCACATCCTTCCGCAGCTGGTCGGTGGCCTCGGTCAGCAGGTTCAACGGAGCCGCCGGGACATCGCGGGATGTCACCGTGGCGCGTGTGGCGGGCGCGGCGAAGTATTCACCGTTCAGAGAGGCTTCGTATTCTCCCGGATAGAACACGGCGAACGAATTCCTGCCTTGGGGCATGTTCACCGGCACGCCGTTGAGGTTGGCTTCGCTGGCGTTGACCACCGTCAGGCCCACTGTGGGCAGTCGCGACGGCACAAACGCCCACGTGTTAAAGAACAGCCATTCGGTGCCGGTCTTCTCCAGCAGGAACTCGGTGCGAAGCCTGCTGCCATCGATCGTGTACTGCACGGGCACCATGACCTGGTTGCCCGAGCGTTCCTCGGCATCGCCGATGCTGACGTTCGCCAGCCGGGAAGAGGCCGTCTGCAGCGCTGTGCCGTCGAGCATGGCGGCGTTGCTGGGCGGCACAGTGGCCCGCAACAGACCGAGCGCCTTGCCGCCGTCGCCCTCGTGGAGGGCGTCCAGATACTCCCGGACAGGCTGCTGTGGACTCGCCACAGTATTGTTCACGACGTTGACCCCAACGACGGCCGCGGCCACGGCAAGCATGAGGCCAAGCAGCCACCCTGCTGCCATCCTCACCAACGCCTGACTCATCTGCACTTCACTTACGTTACCTGCAAGCCCGCTGAACACAGGTGTCGCCGTCGCCCCGTGTAGCGGGGTGCGGCGGCTTTCCTGATGCCCGACGGCGGGAAGTCCAGGGCGGGACATCGTCCGGTTTTGCCTACCGGCGGCGCCGGGACGAGGTGCCGAAGACGCCGCGGAGGAGCTCCCGGCCAAGCTGCGTGCCCAGGGAACGGACCATACTCTTCAGCCCGCCGCCCAGTGCCCCGCCGAGCGCACCGGCGATGTCGCCCACCATCCCGCCGCCGGCCGGGGCCGCAGGCTCCGGTGCGCGCCGCGCAGGCGCATCAGTGCCGGCACCACGATCCGGCGCGGGACGGCTGCTGGGCCGGCCCAGGATTTCCTCTTCGATCCTGCGGGCCTCGGCGTCGACGTCGGCCTGGTCCGAACCTGCCTGCCCCGGACCTGGCTGCCCGGAAGTCCCCGGGACCGGGGGCTGACCCGGTGCTGCCCCGCCGGTGGGCGCAGCGGCCTTGCCCGTGAGCTTCTCGTACGCGGACACATTGTCCACCGCGGTCCCGTACTTGGCGAGCAGGGCGGACCCGCCCACGGTGCTTTTGATGAGCTCGTCGGTGCTGGGGCCCATGACGGATTCCGGGGCGCGCAGGCGAGTGTGCGCGACCGGCGTCGGGGCGCCCTTCTCATTCATGACGGTAATGACGGCCTCGCCGATCCCCGAGGACGTGAGTGTTTCCTCAAGGTCGTAGTCGCTCATCGGGAAGGTGGACACGGTGGCTTTCAGGGCCTTGGCGTCCTCCGGGGTGAAGGCGCGGAGGGCGTGCTGGATGCGGTTGGCCAGCTGGCCCAGGACGTCGGCGGGGACGTCTTTGGGGGTCTGGGTGACGAAGAAGATCCCCACACCCTTGGAGCGGATCAGCCGGACCGTGGTGGTGATGGCGTTGAGGAAGGCCTTGGATGCGCCGTTGAAAAGCAGGTGGGCCTCATCGAGGAAGAACACCAGTTTGGGCTTGTCCAGGTCGCCGGCTTCGGGGAGGTCCTCGAACAGGTCCGCCAGCAGCCACATCAGGAAGGTCGAGAACAGCATCGGCTTGGTCTGCAGCGTGGGCAGCTCCAGGCAGGTGATGACGCCGCGCCCGTCCGGGGCGGTCCGGAGCAGCTCGGCGGTGTCGAACTCAGGCTCGCCGAAGAACCGTTCCAGGCCCTGCGCTTCGAGGTTCACCAGTTCGCGGAGGATGACGCCGGCGGTGGCCTTGGACAGGCCGCCCAGTTCCTCCAGCTCGTCCTTGCCCTCGTCCGAGGTGAGGAACTGGATGACCGCGCGGAGGTCCTTGAGATCGATCAGCTCAAGGTTGTTCTTGTCCGCAAAGTGGAAGACCAGCTGCAGGCTGGATTCCTGGGTGTCGTTGAGCTCCATCACACGCGAGAGCAGGATGGGGCCAAACGAGGTGATGGTGGCACGGACGGGAATGCCGTTGCCGTCGCCGCCCAGGGCCAGGAACTCCACCGGGAATGTCTTGCTGGCCCAGTCCTGGCCGATGCTGTCGGTGCGCGCCTTCAGCTTGTCACTGCCGGCGGCCGCAGTGGCCAGGCCGGACAGGTCACCCTTGATGTCCGCGAGGAACACGGGAACTCCGGCCGAGGACAGCTGCTCGGCCATCATGTGCAGCGTGACGGTCTTGCCGGTGCCGGTGGCGCCGGCTACCAGGCCGTGCCTGTTCATCATGGCCAGCGGCAGGCGGACCTGGGCTTCCTTGTGGAGTTCGCCGTCAACAATGGCGGCACCCAACTCGATGGTGGCACCCTCCAGGGTGTAGCCCTTCTGGATGGTGGCGAGCTTTTCTGCAGTGGTTTTGTTGGCCATGCCGCTAGCTTAGCGGGGCCGCCGGGAGATTCTTGGTGAACGCGAGCGACCTGATGATCTCCGGATCCTGGTCCAGGTCGAACTGCGGCTCATAACCCGAGGTGAGGTACAGGTGCTTGGCTTCAGGCTGGCGCGGACCGGTGGTCAGGAAGACGCGACGGTAGCCCCGGCGGGCCGCCAGGGCCTCCAGTTCCGCCAGGACGAAACGGGCGAGGCCGCGGCGGCGGTGCGCCGAGTGGGTCCAGATCCGCTTGAACTCCGCCGTCTCGTTGTCGTACCGGCGGAACGCGCCGCCGGCTATGGACTCGCCGTTTTCCTGGACCACCAGCAGCGCACCGCCCGGTCCCTTGAATTCCGACGCCGGGTAGCGGTTGAGTTCGTCGGCCGCGGCGCCGCGGCCAAAGAGGTCACCGTAGCGGGAATCGTATTCCACGGCCAGTTCATCCAGGAGCGGGCGGACCCGCGGATCGTGCATGGGCAGGTTCAGGACGGTGAGGTCGGACCTGTCCAGTGCTGCCCGGTTCAGGGCTGCCGGGCTGGCGATGCTGGTTTTCACGTTCATTGTTCAGGCCCTTCCGACGGCGGCGGGTTCGGCAGGTGCGGTCTGGCCGGCTGTGCGGGAGGAAGCCGGGCGGGACGAAGCCAGGTCCGCCGCGACGCCAAGGACTGTCCTGGCCAGGGCGTCGTTCTCGCGGAACGGGGCGGCGTTGGTGCCGGGCCTGGCAAAGGCGCCGGCGCCCCAGCCGGACGTTCCCTGCCCCACGCCGAAGAGCCGGCCGGCTGCCCGGCCGTGCCCGTCCAGCAGCTCGTGCCGGTCCGAGACGAGCAGCTTTCCGGTGGAGTGGATGCCGTCCGCCGTGAGCAGCAGCTGTTCGCTTGCCAGCCCGGACAGGTGCAGCGACGCCAGCAGCGGGTTGAGCGACCGGGCCACCGATGTAGCCGGCAGGCGCGCTTCGATGAACGCTGCGGTCCGGACGGTAAATCCTGCCTGCGGGGACGTAGCCACAAACTCGCCGGTGGACTCATCCGCCGTGACGCTAAGGCCCGGGCCCAGGAACCGCAGCAGCCCGGCCCGGTGCAGGGCCAGCATCTCGCGCAGCCGCCGCGGGGGCGGCCCGGAGTCCACAAAGCTGAAGAATCCGTGCCACCAGCCGTGGACGGTCTGCTGGGACAGGGCGTTGAGCCGCTCGGCCGGGACCAGACGGCCCAATTCCATGTACACCATCAGCAGCGCCACAAAGAGGGCCAGCGTCTCAGGATGGTCCGGGCTGTCGCGGAGGGCGAGATCCTGCTCGATGTACCGGGCCACGGCCTGCTGGACGTCGGCGGATCCGCCAAACAACGCCCCGACGAAGGGCCGGTCCAGGGCTTCGAGGTCCAGGCGCAGGGCGGGGTCCGGGACGGCTGCTGCCACCAGTTCCTCCCGTGCGGTGCTGTACCACTCCAGCCCGGCGAAGCGGGCCGAAAACTCCGGCCAGCCGGCGCGCACACGGTCCGGGCTGCCGGTGAACAGCTCCCGGTAGTACCCGTAGCCGGCTTCCTTGGCGATGAGCGGCCACAGGTGGGCTTGGAAATCGAGCTCGGCGTGCTGCTCCAGCAGTGCGTCCACGGCTGCGGCGGTGAAGAAGCGCAGGCCACCGGGAGCCTCGCCGCGCAGGGCCGCGGAAATCTTGGAGTGGTAGGGCACCCCGCGCCGCGACCCGGCCCACAGCCGCGGCTCCCTGCCGGACGCGCGGTACCGCAGGCCGCCGTCGGGCGCTTCCTCGAATCTGCCGCCGCGCCCTTCCATCAGCAGCACCGTCAGGTCCACAAACGCCAGGCCCATCCCGGCAACGATGACGTCCTGGCCGGGCGCAAGGGCTGAATAGTCGACGTCGGTGGTGTAGCTGGGTGCCGCATGGAAGGCGCCGTGCCGGGCGGCGAAGCCGGACCAGCCGGCGGACGCGGCGTCCGGCTGCGAGTCCGTGTGGCCGAGTGCGGTGACCACGACGTCGGCCCGCAACGTCCCGCCGTTGGCCAGCCGCACGAGGTGCGTGCCGGCGTCGTCCGCGGTTGGGAAGGAGAAGTCACCGGCACGCTCGACGGCCACGGCGGTGGTGCGGTGGACGGTGACCGTTCCGCCGAGTTTCGCAACAGCCCGGCGGAAGAACCACTCGAGGTACTGGCTGTGGAGTTGGCGGGTGGGGAAAGTGGCGCCCGTGAGGGCACGGAGCTGCTGGCGGATGGCGAGGGGGAAGTCCGGTACGTCCGTGATGGACCCGTCGAGGACGCCGGCGGCCCAGCCGGCGAGCCCAGGCCCGTCGATGGCGGGGCCTTCGCACGCCACGGAGGAATCGGTGAACATGGTAACGTCCGCGGCGGCCGAGTTGAGCATGAGGCCGGGGTGCTGGTCGTAGCGCCAGATCCGCCCCGAACCCGGCTCAAACGGTTCCACCACGTGGAGGTCCAGCGGTCCGGGAAACAGTTCGTCGCGGTTGGCGGCCAGCCGCTCCAGCACCCCTGCCGCCCGCGGACCGCCGCCGATGAAGACAACCGAGGGGGCATTCGCTGGCATGGTGGCTCCTGATCGGGTCGGGGTGGTCGGTGTGGTCGGGAATGGGACGGTGTGGGCGGGGCCGCCTGGACGGGTGGCTGAGTGCCCATGCTAGGCAGCGTTGAAGGCGGCGGTCGACGGGCCGGTAATGCCCGTTAACTCCGCGTCACAGCAGGTCAAGAGACGCAAAAAACCGACTCATGACGCTGTGCGAAGCCGGGTGAAGTTATGCAACCTGCTGCCTTGCTGCCCCTTTCCTGGCCGCCCTAGATTTGCAGCCAGCAGCCCGGAGCAACCCGATCCGGCACCGAAAATCCCGACGCATCAGAAGCGAGGTGGCGCATGAGTTCAGCAGCAACCGACGTGGCCCAGCCGGCAGAGTCAGCACAGTCAGCAAAAGCACGGCCGTCCTCCGAACCGGCGTCCACCGGGGCCCTGACTTCCGGTCCGTCCGGACCGAACCCGGGATCCCGTGGGCCGGCCACCGACTACTCCGGTTTCCCCCTGGTGGGCGCGAAGCATCCGTGGCGCTGGGTGGGGACGGCAGCGGTAGCCCTCGGCATCGTTGCCATTGCGTGGTCGCTGGCCACCAATCCGCGCTGGGAGTGGGGCGTGGTGGCGCAGTGGTTCACCGCCCAGTCCGTGGTCAACGGGCTTCTGGAGACGCTCAAGCTGACGGCCATTTCCGGCCTGCTGGGGTTTGTCCTGGGCTTCATCCTGGCGCTGATGCGGCTCTCCGCCTCGCCGCTGCTGGTTTCTGTCGCCTGGACGTTCTCCTGGATCTTCCGCTCCACTCCGCTGCTGGTGCAGATGCTCCTCTGGTACAACCTGGGCTACCTTTACGAGAAAATCAGCTTAGGGATCCCGTTCACGGACGTCCGCTTCTTCGAGGTGCAGACCACCACCCTGATCAGCCAGTTTGCGGCAGCAGTGTTGGGACTGACCCTGAACCAGGCTGCCTACTCGGCTGAAATCATCCGTGGCGGCATCCTGTCCGTGGACCAGGGGCAGCTCGAGGCCGCCGCCGCGCTGGGCATTCCCGCCTGGCGCCGGTCCACCCGGATTGTCCTGCCGCAGGCCATGCGGGCCATCCTGCCCACGGCCTTCAACGAGATCATCGGCCTGGTCAAGGGCACCTCCATTGTGTACGTCCTGGCCTATTCCGAGCTGTTCTACACCGTGCAGGTCATTTACAACCGCACCCAGCAGGTCCTGCCGCTGCTTCTGGTGGCCACGCTCTGGTACGTGGTGATCACCTCCGTCCTCAGCGTCTTCCAGTACTACATCGAACGGCACTACTCCAAAGGCGCCGTCCGGATCCTGCCGCTGACGCCGCTCCAGAAGGCCCGCAAATTCTTCGCCACCCACGCCGTGGCACCCAACCGTGCAAGGAGCCCCCGTTGAGCACCGTAATCGCCGGCCAGACCTCCATCACTGCACCCGATGCTGCTTCGGCACCCACCCGCGGCCTCGTGGAAATCACCAAAGTCCGGAAATCCTTCGGAGCCACCGAGGTCCTCAAGGGCATCACCCTGACCGTCGAGCCCGGGGGAGTGGCCGTGATTGTGGGTCCGTCCGGCTCCGGCAAATCCACCCTGCTGCGCACCATCAACCACCTGGAAAAAGTCGACGGCGGCCACATCGTCATCGACGGAAAGCTGGTGGGGTATGAGGTCCGGGGCAAGCGCCTGCACGAGCTGCGCGAAAAGGCGATCCTGAAGCAGCGTACCGAAATCGGCATGGTGTTCCAGAATTTCAACCTCTTCCCGCACCTCACCGCGCTGGAGAACGTGGCAGAGGCGCCCGTCGTCGCGCAGGGCCGGTCCAAGGAGGAGGCCCGCCGCCGAGGCCTGGAACTCCTGGACCGCGTTGGCCTCAAAGACCGTGCCGGCGCATACCCCCGGCAGCTGTCGGGTGGCCAGCAGCAACGCGTGGCCATTGCCCGTGCACTGGCGCTGAACCCGAAAATCCTGCTGTTCGACGAGCCCACCTCCGCCCTGGACCCCGAGCTGGTGAACGAGGTCCTCGACGTCATCCGCGAACTGGCGAAGTCCGGCACCACCCTGATCATCGTCACCCACGAGATGGGGTTCGCCCGCGACGTGGCGGACACCGTGGTGTTTATGGACGAGGGCCAGATCGTGGAACAGGGCAGTCCGGAACAGATTTTCACCAACCCGCAGGAACCGCGCACCCGGAGCTTCCTCTCCAAGGTGCTCGAACCGGCCTTCAACATCTAAAGGAACTTCCCATGGCCTTCTTCACAGACCTTAACCGCCGCGGTGGCCGGGTGCGCCCCCTGGTGGCCCTGCCCGCCGTCGTACTTCTTGGCACCGCAGCGCTGTCCGCCTGCTCAGATCCCGGTGCCTCCGCTTCCAGCGCGTCCGGCGATACGTCCACGACGGCGGCCCGCAACGGTGTTGTCTACAACACCTCGCCGGACCAGCAGCGGGTCCGGGCGGAGAAGGACGCGGCGCTCGCGGCCAAGGTGCCGGAGCTGATCGGGAAGGACGGCAAGCTGACCGTGGCCACCACGGCGGGCTCCATCCCGCTGTCCTTCCATGCCACGGACGACAAGACGGCCATCGGCTCGGAGCTGGACATCGCCCAGCTGGTGGCGGACAAACTGGGGCTGGAACTTGATATCCAGGTGACGTCCTGGGAAAACTGGCCGCTGAAGACCCAGTCCGGGGACTTCGAGGCCGGGTTCTCCAACGTTGGCGTCAATAAGGACCGGGTGAAGCTGTTCGACTTCGCCACGTACCGGGCCGCGTTTATGGGCTTCGAGGCCAAGAAATCCGCCAGCTATGACATCAAGGGCGCGGACGACATCTCCGGCCTGAGAATCTCCGTGGGCTCGGGCACCAACCAGGAAAAGATCCTGCTGGCGTGGAACGCGGAGCTGGAAGGCAAGGGCAGGGCGCCCGCGGTCCTGCAGTACTACTCCTCGGACGCGGACACCATCCTGGCGCTCTCCTCCGGCCGGACCGACCTGAACATCGCCCCGTACCCGTCCACGGTGTACCGCGAAAACACCCGTGACGACCTGAAGATCGTGGGCAAGGTCAACGCCGGCTGGCCCTCCGAAACGCTCGTGGCCGCCACCACGCTCCGCGGCAACGGCCTGGCACCCGTGCTCACCGACGCGCTGAACTCCGCCATCAAGGACGGATCCTACGCCGAGGTGCTGGAACGCTGGGGGCTCTCCGAGGAGGCGCTGCCGGAGTCCAAGACCGTCACAGAGGAAACCTTCGCCGCTGCCCAGACCGGGGCTAAAAAGTGAAGTTCCAGGTCCTGGACATCATCCCGCACCTCGAGAATCCCCTGACCGGAGAGATTGTCTCCACGGCGGACCGGCTCAACCAGGTGGTGGAAACGGCGCGCCGGGCAGAGGAACTGGGCTTCGACAGCTTCTCGGTAGGGGAGCGGCACGCCGGTGAATTCATTTCCTCCTCGCCCACCACCGTTCTGGCGGCCATCGCCGCCGTCACGGACCGGATCCGGTTGCAGAGCGGCGTCACAGTCCTGGCTGTGTTGGATCCCGTCCGGGTGGCCGAGGACTACGCGACGATCGACCAGTTGAGCCGCGGCCGGTTGGAACTGGTGATCGGCAAGGGCAACGAAGTGCTGCAGTACCCCCTCTTCGGCCTGGACCTGGCAGACCAGTGGGACCTCCTGGCCGAGAAGTACGGGCTGCTGCGGCGGCTCTGGCGCGAGGAAGGCGTTACCTGGTCCGGCCGCTTCCGTGAGCCGTTGACCGAGCCGACCACCACCACGCCGCGGCCGTTTTTCGGGCCGCCCCGGATTTGGCACGGGTCTGCTACAACCCTGACGTCCGCCGCGCTGGCCGCAAAATGGGGCGACCCGCTCTTCACCGCCAACGCCATCCAGCCCCGGGAAAACTACCAGGTCCTGATCGATCACTACCGTGCCGAGTACGAGCGTCACGGCCACGATTCCAAGCAGCAATTCCTGGGATCAGGCAGCGGCGCCGGCGGCGTTTTTATTGCCGACACCACGCAGGAAGCCATCCGCCAGTTCGGCCCGGTTTACGAGGCACTGACGGCCAACCGCAACGTCCCCGGGAACAACTCCCCCTTCCGCGACATCCAGCACGCCGTCGCCGAGGGACCGGCCCTGGTGGGCAGCTCGGAACAGGTGATCGACAAGATCCTCAGCTACCACTCGCACTACGGCCACGACCTGCAGTCCATCTCGCTGCCCACCACGCTGCCCTTCGAACAGCAGCTGGAGATCCTGGAACGGTTCGCGCTGGAAGTGATTCCCGCCGTCCGGGCCGCCGCCCCCACCACCCTGTGGGAGGCCGAAGATCCCTACGGCAGCCGGCCCAAATTAGCCTGCACTGGCGCCACCGACAACACGAGCAGGAGCACTCATGCCCACGCACACTGACACCGCCCTTGAATCCTTTGAAGCTGACTGGCAAGACTGGCACGCTGCCCATGAGCGCCACCGCGCCCATCCGCATGGCTTCCTGGCCGTGACCCACCTGCATTGGCTGGGCAGCGAAGCCACGCGTCTGGAAGGTGCCCCGGGCACCTGGAGTACGGATGCCGACGTCGTCCGCGTGGTCCTGGAGTCGGGCGAAAGCCTGCAGCGGGACGGCAAGGAACTGAACGGCGCGTCGGGGGCCACTCTGGAGTTCGGGCCCATCGAGGAGCGCGGCGGCATCAACCTGGCCTCCCGAGACACCGTCGTCGAACTGGCCAAACGCGGCGGAGAGTACATAGTCCGCCCTCGTCACCCTGAAAACGCGCTGCTGACCGGCTACACCGGGACACCCGCCTACGAACCGGAACAGGCCTTCGCAGTCACCGGTACGTTCGTGCCGTTCGAGGAGCCGCGCGCCACCACAGTGGGTGCCGCCGTCGAAGGCATCCAGCATGTCTACGAGGCGCCGGGCGAGATCCGCTTCAAGCTGGCTGGCCAGGAGCTGGCGCTGACCGCGTTCAACGGCCACGCCCCGGGCTCCCTCTCGGTGCTGTTCACGGACCAGACCTCCGGCAAGACCACGTACGCGGCCAACCGCTCGCTGTCGGTGGTCCCTGCCGCGGACGGGACAGTGCTGCTGGACTTCAACCGCGCGGTGAACCTGCCGTGCGCCTACACCGACCTCGCCACCTGCCCGCTGCCGCCTGCGGAAAACCGGCTGCCGGTGGCCATCGAGGCCGGCGAGAAGATCCCCTACGAACGTCAGGACCAGCAGTGAGCACCCCAGAAGAGCACACCACCGAAGCGGGACACGCCGGATTCCTGGCCATCGAACTCGACGGAGCAGGGTGGGATGGCGGGGACTTCGCGAGCCTCGCCGAAGCCGTCCTCGCCGCTGAATCCGCGGGTTTCCACGCAGTCACCTTCACCGACGCGCCCGTTGCGGGGCGGACCAACGCCCTGCAGCGCGCCGCCTACGCCGGGCCGTTAACCCGGACCATCGCCCTGGTTCCCGAAGTGGACACGGTGCACACCGAGCCGTTCCACGTCTCTACCCAGCTCGCGAGCCTGGACTACGTCTCCGGCGGCCGTGCCGGGTGGATCGCAACCGCAGCGGAATCACCGGAGGCCGCAGCCGCCGTCGGGCGCCGCAACGTCACCGGCGCCGCGCTTGCACAGGAGGCAGCCGCCTCGATTGAGGTTTCCCGCCGGCTGTGGGACTCCTGGGAGGACGACGCCGTCATCCGCGACGTCGCCACCGGCCGGTACATCGACGTGGACAAGCTGCACTATGCGGACTATGAAACACCGGCGGATTTTGCCGGGGCCGGATACTCGGTCAAGGGCCCGTCCATCATTCCCAGGCCGTTGCAGGGGCAGCTGCCGGTGCTTGCTGCCGCGTCGCTGGTGGGCGAGGGGCAGGTTTCGGCGGACGCCGTTGACGCCGTGCTCGTCACCGCACCGACGGCCGAACTGCTCGCCGCCGAAATCCGGGATGTTCGAAGCCGGCTGGGAGTGTCCGTGGCGGTCATCGCCGAGCTCGACGTCGTCCTGGACGCCCGCGGGCTGGCCGCCGCCGAGCGCTCGGCCGGCTCCGAGAGTGGCCGCGCGCGCTACGCCGGCACCGCTGCCGGCCTCGCTGACCTCCTTCAGGCACTCCTGGCGGAGGCCGACGGCGTGCGCCTCCACCCGGCGTCGCTCGCCTTGGAACTGGACGAACTTTCACGGCTGGTCCTGCCCGAACTACGGCGCCGCGGCGCACTGCGTGCCCCGCTCCTTGACGGCACGTTCCGGGACGTCCTGGGACTGACGCGCCCGGCCAGCCGTTACGCAGACTCATCCGCGGCCACTGCCGCCGGAAACTAAGGGGAAGACCATGACACAGCAGAGCAGAGCCCAATCCGACGTTTTTGTGCCGACGGGCCAGCTGCAGTTCGGCGTCTTTTTCCAGGGCGTCAACTCCGGAACAATCTGGAAGGCAGCCGAATCCGGTTCGCAGACCGACTTCGAATCGTTCCGCCGTATTGTGCAGACGGCCGAGCGGGGACTGTTTGCCGCGTTCTTCCTGGGCGAGGGCCTCCGCCTGCGCGAACACCTCGGCAGGCCTCACGCGCTGGACGTCGTAGGCCGGCCGGACGCGCAGACCATGCTTGCGGCGTTGGCTTCCGTGACCACCAACATCGGCCTGGTGGCCACCCAGAACACCACGTACAACGACCCCGCCGACCTGGCACACCGCCTCTCGTCCCTTGACCTGATTTCCCGTGGCCGTGCCGCGTGGAACATCGTGACCACGGACAACGCCTGGACCGGTGCCAACTTCCGGCGCGGGGGATACCTGGACCACGCCGACCGTTACAGGCACGCCGAAGCATTCGTGGAGACGGCCAAGCGCATCTGGGACTCCTGGGAAACCGCGGAAGGACCCGCGCGCAATGTGCTGCACGAAGGGCAGCACTACACGGTGGACGTGACTCCGCGGCTGCCTCGCAGCGCCCAATACCGGCCCGTGCTCTTCCAGGCCGGGGACTCCCCGGAAGGCCGTGACTTTGCTGCCCGCCAAGCGGACGTCATCTTCTCGGCCCACCCGAAGTTTGATGCCGCGGTCGAATTCCGCAAGGACCTTGTGGCACGCTCGCTGAACGCAGGCCGCGGAGCGAATGCGGTACAGATCATGCCAGCCAGCGAATTCATCCTGGCACCCACAGCTGACGAGGCTGCGGCGAAGAAGGAATGGGTGCGCAGCCTCCAAATCGGTCCGCAGCAGGCAGTGGCATACCTGGAGCAGTTCTGGGGCCGCGAGCTCTCCGAATACGATCCTGACGGGCCGCTGCCGGAGATTGACCCTGTGGTGGAGGAGACCTCGGAGACCCGCGGCAGCGGCTTCCACGGCGCCAAAGCCCGGCAGCTGGCGGACCAGTGGCGGGCAGAGGCCAAGGACAAGGGCCTCTCCATCCGCCAGTTCGTCACCTCCCGCACAGCCCGCATGGACGCCACGTTCACAGGCTCGTACTCCGCAGTGGCGGACCAGCTGGCTGAATATGCGCGGGTCGGCGCGGTGGACGGCTTCAACATCTCGCCGTGGCTGATCCCTTCCGGCCTGGATGACATCGTGAACCATCTGGTGCCGGAACTGCAGGAACGCGGCGTCTACCCGACGGAGTACCGGGGTAGCACCCTGCGCGACAACCTCGGCCTGGAAACGCCCGTGCGTACTGCTGACGAAGCCGCTGAGGCGGTCCGCGCTTTATGAGCACGGACCGCCCCGTCGGGTGGCTGCGGCGCTGGTTCCTTACCGCACGCCGCAGCTTCCTCGGAGGGGCCGAGGGCGGAAAGGAGAGTGCCGTCGTCGACCCTTCCTTGGGGAACGTGCAGCTGCAGCTGACGGTGTGGGAACAGCGCCTCTAGGGTACTTTGGCGTCCGCCACACCGGTTTCAGCCGATGTTAACTGCAGCGCGGAGTCCGACGACGGATGTGCTGCGACTGCCGCGGCGTGCTCTGCCAGCACCCCGGTCTGGTGGCGGATCTTCAGACGGTAGAGCAGGGTTCCGCCAATGATCACGGCGGCCACGAAGATCACGCCGCCCCACTGCAGGTACCACTCGAACGGCGGCACGGAGTTGTAGATCTCCTGGCGCGGCCAGATCAGGTTCAACGTCATGGCGCCGCCCCAGAAGACCGCGAGGATGTTCACCGGCAGACCCCATTTGCCCAGGCTGAATCCGGGCTCGCTGCCGTCCGCGGCGAGCGGCCACTTCTTCAGGAGCCGGTTGCGCAGCAACGGAACAGTGACCAGGAGGTAGGACAGGTAAATCAGGACGATGCTGATGCTGGACATGATGGTGAAGATGGCCGGCTGCATCACGTTGACCAGCAGCGGAATGACGGCCATAACGCCGATCACGATCGCCGCGATCTTGGGGGTCCTGCGGACCGGATCCACCTTGCTGAGCTGCCGGCTGAACGGCAGGTTGTTGTCCCGGGCCATGGCGAACATCATGCGGATGGCGGCGGCATGGACAGCCAGGGTACAGACCACCACGGCCACCACGATGCAGGCCAGGAAGGCCTTGCCGAAAGGTCCGCCCAGGACGGAGAGCACAATGTACTGCAGGCCACCGTCGGCAGCTCCCACCTTGGGATCGGCCAGGTCCGGTGCGGCCAGGATGCCAAACAGCAGGATCAGGCCGCCCAGCACGAACGAGGCCGTAATGGCCCGCAGGATGGCTTTGGGTGCCGTGCGCTTGGGGTCCTTCGTTTCCTCGCCGAGGGAGCTGGCGGTGTCGAAGCCGTACATAACGTAGCCGGACGCCATGGCGCCGATGAGGAAGACGCCGAAGAAGCCAAGGTCGTGCCCCTCGCCGAAGCCGGCGGTGTCGAAGAAGACCTCGGGCCCCCGCACCACGTGCCAGCCCAGCGCGAGGATCAGCAGCACGGCCGCGGTCAGCTCCACGAAGACGCCGATGCTGTTGATCCTAGTCATCAGCTTCACACCGAAGGCGTTGATGAAGGTGGAGATGGTGATCATGATGGTGGCCAGCACCACGCCGTTCATGGCGAAGTCGTAGGGGCCGGTGCCGTCACCGACGAACTGGAAACCGGACCAGAGCTGGGGCAGGGTGAGCTGCAGGGCGAGTGCCACGGAGCCCAGCGCCACGATGGAGGAGAGCATCAGCAGCCAGCCGGCCAGCCAGGACGAGGTCCCCGAAGAGAGCCGCTTGGCCCAGTTGTAGACTGACCCCGCCACGGGGTAGCGGCCGGCCAGCTCGGCAAAGCACAGCGCCACCATCAGCTGGCCGGCGAAGACGAGGGGCCAGGACCACGCGTACGCCGGGCCGGCCATGGAAAAGCCAAAGTAGAACAGTTGAAAAACACCAGTGAGGATGGAGATGTAGCTGACACCTGCCGCGAAGCTGGCAAACTTGCCGATGCTCCGGTCCAGGGTCTGCGAATAACCAAACTCGTCCATGCCGCTTGAATCAATACTCTTGCTGGGTTCCGCCATGTGGACTCCTAAATCAGAAAAGCACGATAGTGATGACCGGCCGGCCGTGGCGCATGGAAGGTCGATGCCCTGCCGCCGGGACCTTGCCGCTTAGGCGAGGGACGCGGTGAGCTCCATTTCTCCTGAGGTCATGGTTTCGCCGGACCGTCCGTCGCGGATCAGGTCCGCGCAGCGCTCGCCGATCATCATGACGGTGATGTTGGGGTTGACGGTGACGTGTTCAGGCATGACGGACGCATCCGCCACGCGCAGGCCGGTGACGCCCTTGACCCGCAGCTCGGGATCGAGGGGCGACATGTCGTCGTCGGCCGGGCCCATCCGGACGGTGCCGACGGGGTGGTACACGGTGTTGTGGGTCTTGCGGATGTAGTCCCGCAGTTCCTCGTCCGTCTGCGCCTCGACGCCGGGCGAAAGCTCGCGGCCGGTCCATTCGGCCATTGCCGGCTGGGCGGCGATTTCGCGCGCCTTGCGGATGCCGGCCACCATGACCCGCATGTCGTGGCCGTCCGGATCCGTGAAGTAGCGCGGGTCCACCATGGGCTTGTCGCGGAAGTCGCGGCTGCGCAGCCGGACGGTGCCGCGGGAGCGGGCGTGCGTGACGTTCGGGGTGAGGCTGAAGCCATTCTCCGTAGTGGGGTAGCCGTGCCGCAGGGTGTTCATGTCGAACGGGACGGAGCCGTAATGCATCATCAGGTCCGGGCGGTCAAGGCCGTCCTCGGTGGGGGTGAAGATGCCGATTTCCCACCATTGCGTCGAGGCCTGGACCATCGGCTGCCGGGCCTCGAACTGCACCACGCCTTCGGGGTGGTCCTGCAGGTGCTCACCCACTCCGGGGGAGTCCACCAGCACCTCGATGCCGTGCTGGGCCAGGTGCGCGGCCGGGCCGATGCCGGACAGCATCAGCAGCTTCGGGGAGTCGATGGCGCCGGTGGACAGGATGACCTCCCGGCGGGCGGTGAGCCGGTGGGTCCGGCCGAACGCGGAGTCCACCACGTCCACGCCGGTGCAGCGCTTGTCCGTGTCGAACACCAGTTGGCGGGCGCGCAGGCCCGTCAGCAGGGTGAAGTTTTCGCGCGCAATGATGGGGTGGATGTAGGAGACGGAGCTGGAGGACCGGGTGCCGTCCGCGCGGCGGTTGATCTGGAAGAAGTTTGCGCCGTTGACCACGGTGGTTCCGGTGTTGAACTTTGCCCGCGGGATGCCGGTCTGTTCGCAGGCGTCCAGGAGCGCGACGCCGGCAGGATCCACCGGGGGCACGTTCATCAGGTGCACGGGGCCAGAGCCGCCGTGGAGCGGTGCGTCCGGCCCGGCGTCCTCGTTGGTCTCCAGCCGCTGGTACAGCGGCCAGGCGGCGTCGGCGTTCCAGCCGGTGGCGCCGTATTTGGATTCCCACTCGTCCAGGTCTTCGCGCGGGGCCCAGAAGGCGATGCAGGAATTGTGGCTCGAGCAGCCGCCCATGACCTTTGCCCGGGCGTGGCGCATAAAGGAGTTGCCGTTCTCCTGCGGCTCCACCGGGTAGTCCCAGTCATAGCCGGATTCCAGCAGCTCCATCCAGCGGTCCAGCTGCAGGATCTCGGGAAGGTTCCGGTCATCCGGGCCGGCCTCCACCAGGGCAACGGTCACGTCCGGATCCTCGCTCAGCCGGGCGGCGACGGCGGCACCCGCGGATCCGCCGCCGATGACGACATAGTCGAACCCGCGCTCGGTGACGTCGTCGATATTGTCGTAGTGCATCTAGTTCTCCTTGCCGTGGTCAGCAAACCAGCCGGTGACCTGCGGGCTGGTGTTGTGGTAGATGTGCTTGGCTTCCTGGTATTCGGCCAGGCCCGTGGGGCCCAGCTCGCGGCCGACGCCGGACTGGCCGAAGCCGCCCCACTCGGCCTGCGGGAGGTAAGGGTGGTAGTCGTTGATCCAGACCGTGCCGTGCCGCAGCCGTGATGCCACACGCTGCGCCTTGCCGGCATCCTGGGTCCAGACCGCGCCGGCCAGGCCGTAGATGGTGTCGTTGGCCGTGGCCACGGCCTCGTCCTCGGTGCGGAAGGTCTCCACGGTCACCACCGGGCCGAACGCCTCATCCACTACCACGGACATTCCCCTCTGGACGCGGTCCAGGACTGTCGGCTGGTAGTAGAACCCGGCGTCGAACTTTTCCCCAACAGGTGCCGCGCCACCGCACCGCAGCCGCGCGCCCTCCTGGATGCCGCGCTGGACATACGCGTCGACTTTGTCGCGGTGGGCCGCGGAAATGAGCGGCCCGGTTTCGGCGGCATCGTCAAACGGGCCGCCAAGCCTGATCTCCTGAGCGCGTCGGACCAGCTCGTCCACGAAACGCTCGGCGATCGATTCCTCCACCACCAGCCGGGCTCCGGCGGAGCAGACCTGCCCGGAGTGGACGAAGGCGCCGTTCAGGGCATTGTCGACGGCGGCGTCGAAGTCCGCGTCGGCGAACACCACGTTGGGGTTCTTGCCGCCTAGTTCCAGGGCCACCTTTTTCACGGTGCCGGCGGCGGCCGCGGCGATGCGCTTGCCGGTTTCCAGCCCGCCGGTGAAGGAAACGAGGTCGACGGCGGGGTGTTCGGAGAGCGGCGCCCCGGCCTCCGCGCCGACTCCGGTCACGAGGTTGGCGACGCCGTCCGGCAGGCCGAGGTCCTGCAGCAGCTGCATGGCCAGGATGGCGGTGGACGGCGTCAGCTCGGACGGTTTAAGAACGAAGGTGCAGCCCGCGGCCAGAGCGGGTGCGATCTTCCAGGCGGCCTGGAGCAGGGGGTAGTTCCACGGTGTGATCAGGCCGCAGACGCCCACCGGTTCGTAGACGATTTTGCTGACGACGGCGGCGTCCCCGGCGTCGACCATGCGGCCCGCCTGCTGCCCGGCCAGCCGTCCGAAATATTCGAAGCAGGCGGCAATGTCGTCCATGTCGATGCGGCTTTCGGCGATCCGCTTCCCGGTGTCCAGGGATTCAGCGCGGGCGAACTTTTCCCGGCGTTGGCGCAGTTCGGAGGCGACCTTGAGTAGAAAAGTGCCGCGCTCGGGTGCCGGTACCGAAGCCCAGACGCCGGAGTCGAAGGCCGCCCGGGCTGCAGCGATGGCCCGCTCGGCATCTTCCCGGCCGGCCTCGGACACTGTGGCGGCCAGCTCGCCGTCGGCGGGGTTACGGATGTGGCGTACGGCGCCCGACGCCGCCGGCTCCCACGAGCCGTTGATGAACAGAGTGGATGCTGTCATGTCAGAAGACGGTGTGGCGTAAGTCATACGGAGGACACTAACGCACGTTGAACGAGTGTTCAATACTTTCTTGAACACTCGTTCAAGTGTGACGCGCGCTACTGCATCGCCGCGCGGCGTGTGCTTTAGAGCTCCCTGAGTGCTGCTTCCCCGCTGGTTCTTCTGCGGCTCGGGGCGAAGGCGATCTCCTCCGTGCGGGCGATGCTGCGCTGGATGGAGGCGTTGTCCACGCCCAGAAGCGACGTCAGCCACATGCCGTTCTGTATGACGACGATGTCCGCTGCCCGCTCCCGGCATTCCTCCCAGGAGAGTTCGGGTTTGGCGTTGGATACGAGTGCGGCAACGCCGTCGAGGTACCGGTCGAAGGCTGCAGCGTTGATCTCTGCATAACCTTCGTCGGCCTGGGCGAGGGCCCACAGGTGCAGGCGCAGGGACAGGTACCGGGTGGTCAGTAGCTCGGCGCCGGCAACCCGCCGCAGGGCCTTGCGGAGCTGTTCGTCCGGCGGCAACGAAGGGTCCTGGGCCACCAGTTGAAGGTCATGCTCGTCCACCCGGTGCAGGGCTGCCCGGATCAGGCTCGTTTTATCGTCGTAGTAGTAGTTCACCAGGCCCAGTGCGACTCCGGCTTCGCGCGCCACGGCACGCATGCTCACGCCGGAGATGCCGTGGCGCGACAGCAGATCGAGCGCCGCCTCGAGAATGCGCGACTGCCTGTCGATCTGTTCGCCGGAGTTCACGGTCTTTGTCCCCATCTGGCCAGACTATTGCCAAACCCGCCGTTAGTGCACTTTCCGGAACAGGCGGACGACATCGTCAACCACCTCGTCCCGGAACTCCAGGAACGCGGCATCTGTTAAGGGACCGGTGCCGCCATAAAGACGTCCACAGCGTCCTCCGATTCCACCGCAAAGCCGTGCCGCTCATACAGCCGCCGAGCAGCACTTCCCTGGAGGACGTTCAGGCGGAAGGGCCGGTGGTCCCGGGACCCGTCCATGGCCTGCCGGAGCACGGCGCCGCCGAGGCCCTTTCCCTGATGCTCCGGGGCCAGGTAAAAGTGTTCGATCCACTGCGCGTCGGGCTCCGGGCGGACAGCGATCACGCCCGCAGTCTGCCCCGCCATCTCGACGACGAAGGTGTGCTCCGGCTGGAACCCGTTGAGGAAGCGCTCGCGCACGCGAACCGGGTCAAAGCGGCCCAGCCGCTCAAGGTCCGGACGCATGACGACGGCGCGGAGCTCGGCGATCCACGCGGCGTCGGAAGTCTGGCTGGGATGAAGGGAGAATTCGGCACTCACCGGACCATTAACCCACAATGCATCGAGTGCTCCGTAAACGCCGTTTTGAGGTCCCAAAAGGGGGCCGGTGGGGAGCAATCGATGCATTGGCGGCGGCCCTACTTCTTGGGCAGGCCGGGCGGGTTCAGTTCGGAGGTCTTGATGGCCTCCGAGGACAGGCCCCACCGGTCCAGGATCTCGGCGTAGCTGCCGTCCTTGATGAGAGTGTTCAGCGCAGCCTGGGCAGCAACGGCCAGGCCGTTGCCCTTCTGTGTGGTGAAGGCGATTTCGGCGGTCAGCGGCCAGCCGCCGTTGAGCGTGCCCACTTCCTTGGTCTTGCCGTCCTTCGCGGCCTTGTAGGCCGCCCCGGCGTTGGGCCCGAACGTCAGCTCCGCACGGCCGGACTGGAGTGCCAGCGTGGAGGCGGAGTCGTCGTCGTAATACTGGAACTCAACCGGCGCGAGCCCCTTGGCCTTGTTCTCTTCGTCCCAGCGCACCAGGATCGCTTCCTGGTTGGTGCCCGAGCCGACGATGATGCGCTTGCCGGCGACGTCCTTGGCTTCCTTGATGTCGCCGATGGTGGAATCGGTCTTGGCGTAGAAGCCCAGGAGGTCGTTGCGGTAGCTGGCGAAGTCGAACTTCTCCTTGCGCGCCTCGGTGACGGTGACGTTGGAGAGCACGGCCTCGTACTTGCCGGATTCAACGCCCAGCGGCCAGTCGGCCCAGGCCACCGGCAGGACCTCCACAGTCAATCCCAGGGTCTCGCCCACCGCGTAGGCGATGTCCACTTCGCTGCCGATGAGCGTTTTGTTGTCGGTGGCGAACAGGCTCAGCGGGGCTGTGCCGCCGGTGGTGACCACGGTCAGTTTGCCGTCCGCCTTGATGGCCTCCGGGACCAGCGCGGCAGCCTGCGCATCCACGGCCACCTTGACGCGGTTCTGCTCCGGGGCCAGGTTGAACGTCTTGCCTGCCGCGCTCGCCGTAGAGCCCGACGACGGTGCCGTCGCCGCTGTTGCGCCCGGGTCCGAGCAGGCGGCAAGCGCCAGCAGCGTGACTGCTGCGAGTGCTGCACCCGCAGCCTGTCTTGTCTTGATTTTCGCCATGATTTCCCCTTGCAAGTTGCTGATTTTCGGAACGGAACGGTGTTCTTGGCAGCAACTATCCGGGACCGCTGGTGCGGGATCAAAGGCCGCCGAAACGGTGCGATACCGGGAGTAACGGCAGTTCACCGGGCGACCGCGGCGGTCACAAACGAGACTGTGGGCCACCCCACCGCAGGCCGCAGAAATAACCCGGGTGCCGCCGTCGTTGTCCACAATGTGCCCGCCGCGACCCGGCCGGCCACCCTACGCAACGCATTGAAAGGCCGGCACCGACGTGACGCTTCCCCTCTCCATCCTTGACCTGGCAACCATCGGCAAAGGCCAGACGGCGGCGGAAAGTTTCGCAGGCAGTGTGGCAATGGCACAGCGGGCGGAGGAGCTGGGCTACCGGCGGATCTGGTACGCCGAGCACCACAACATGTCCGCCATCGCGTCGTCGGCCACCAGCGTGCTGATCGCCCACGTGGCCGCCCACACCAAGACCATCAGGCTCGGCGCCGGCGGCGTCATGCTGCCCAACCACTCGCCGCTGACCATCGCCGAGCAGTTCGGCACCCTGGAAACGCTGCACCCCGGCCGGATCGACCTCGGCCTGGGCCGCGCCCCCGGCAGCGACCAGAACACCATGCGCGCGCTGCGCCGGGACCCCATGTCCGCGGACACTTTCCCGCAGGACGTCCTGGAGCTGCAGGGCTACCTGACCGGTCCCACGCGGATCCAGGGCGTGGAGGCCACGCCCGGTAAGGGCACCAACGTCCCGCTGTACATCCTCGGATCGTCGCTGTTCGGCGCCCGCCTCGCCGCCCAACTGGGCCTGCCGTACGCCTTCGCCTCGCACTTCGCCCCCAACGCCCTGCAGGAGGCCGTGGCGCTCTACCGCAGCGAATTCAAGCCGTCGGCCCAGCTCGATGCCCCGCACGTGATCGCCGGCGTCAACGTGGTGGCCGCCGATACGGCTGCCGAAGCACAGGCGGCTTTCCGGGCCACCCTGCGCGCCCGCGTCTCGCTGTTCTTCGGCGGCGGGCGCGAGTTCACCGACGACGAAGCGGACATGATCCTGGACTCCCCGCAGGGCCAGCACGTCTCGCAGATGATGACGTACTCGGCCATCGGCACCCCGGACGTTGTGAACGACTACCTCGAGGAGTTCGCCAAGCACTCCGACGCCGACGAGCTTATCGTGGCGCACCAGAACACAGGCACCGAGGCCAGGATCCGCTCCGTAGAGCTGCTGGCGGGGGTTGCCGGGCTGGCCCGGGTCTAGGTCCGGCAAAGGTTCAGACCGGCGCCACCGGCAAGCGGGGGACGCACGCGCGTCACGCCACGCACCCTTTTGGAAAGCCCGACGGCGGGGTCCCCCGGAATAACGCGGCGGGCGCCGCCGTCGTGGTCCAAAAGGCGTGCCCTGCGTGACGGCGGAAGCCGGCCAGGACGGAACCAAGGCGGCCGCCGGAAATCATCAATGTGGCGGCGGGCCCTTGACATCCCTCAACTGAACCGGTTTAGTAGAGTCTACTGAACCGGTTCAGTGGCGTGAGTCACGGGACCCGAAACCTGAAGGGCCCCACATCATGGCAGTAACCATCAGCGACGTCGCCCACGCGGCCGGCGTCAGCAAAGGTGCTGTCTCGTATGCGCTGAACAACCAGCCCGGCGTCAGCGACGCCACCCGGGGCCGGATCCTCCAGGTCGCCAAAGAGCTTGGCTGGAAGCCGAGCCTCCGCGCCAAGGGCCTGTCCTCCGCGAAGGCCTACGCGCTGGGCCTGGTGGTGGCCCGCGACCCGAAGCTCCTCGGCACGGACCCGTTCTTCCCGGCATTCATTGCGGGCATCGAAACCACCCTCGCCGAGCACGATTACACGCTGGTCCTGAGCGTTGCCACCGCCCCCGGCGCCGAAGAGCGGGCCTACCGCAAACTGGCCGACGGCGGCCGCGTGGACGGCGTGATCCTGACCGATGTGCGGCACAACGATTCCCGGATCGGCCTGCTGCGCGAGCTCAAGCTGCCGGCCGTGACGCTCAACAGGCCGGATTCGGACTCACCCTTCCCCGCGGTGTCCATGGATGACACGGACGGCATCACGGCCGCCGTCGAACATCTTCTGGCCCTGGGCCACGTCCGGATCGGCCATGTGGGCGGCGCCCAGGAATACATCCACGGCCGCAGCCGCCGCCGGGCCTGGGAAGCGGCCATGGCCGCTGCCGGCCTGGCAGCGGATCTGTTCGCGGAGGCTGATTTCACGGCGCCCGGGGGAGTGGCTGCAACCGCGGAACTGCTCCGCCGGCCGGACCGCCCCACCGCGATTGTCTATGCGAACGACCTCATGGCCACGTCCGGCCAGTCCTTCGCACAGTCTCAGGGCCTGAACGTCCCGGGTGACCTGTCAGTCACCGGCTACGACAACGCAGAGTTCACCCAGTACCTCAACCCACCCCTCACCACTATCTCCACTGACCCCATGCGCTGGGGCAGAGTTGCCGCGCAGGCCCTCCTGGACCAGCTCAACGGCACCCACTCCGGTGAGGACACGGACCTGCAGGCACCTTCCCTGCTGGTCCGCGCCTCCACCGGCCCGGCCCCATCCACAACCACCAAGCCAGCACCGTAGCAAGCCCCCAAGCAAGCAAAAAGCACACCAACCAGTCGCAGATCCCCACCGGGACCAGTACCAAGGAGTCGCAATGAAGCGCTTTACCAAAGCCACGCGAATATTGTCAGTGGCCGCCCTGACCGTCATGGGGGCAGGCCTGGCTGCCTGCGGCGGCAGCGGAGGGGGTGGCGACGGCGGTTCCGCCACGTCCGCCAAGGGCCCCATCAAGATCTGGTACGCCAACAACGAGTTCGAGGTTAAGTGGGGCAAAGCCATGGTGGAATCCTGGAACTCCGCCCACCCCGATGAGAAGATCGATGCGCAGGAGATCCCTGCCGGCAAAAGCTCCGAAGAGGTCATCGGCGCAGCCATCACGGCCGGCAACGCCCCCTGCCTGGTCTTCAACACCGCGCCCGTGGCCGTACCGCAGTTCCAGAAGCAGGGCGGTTTGGTGGCCCTGGACGAATTCCCGGACGGGCTCCAGTACATCAAGGACCGCACCGGTGACCTGGCGGACCAGTACAAGTCCGCGGACGGCAAGATGTACCAGCTGCCCTGGAAGTCCAATCCCGTTGTCCTCTTCTACAACAAGGACATGTTTGCCAAGGCCGGGCTGGACCCGGAGAACCCGAAGCTGGGGACGCACCAGGAACTGCTGGACACCGCCCGGACCCTGGTGTCCTCCGGCGCTGCCACCAACGCCATGTGGCCCTCACCGGCCAGTGACTTCTTCCAAGCCTGGTTCGATTTCTACTCCTTCTATGCAGCCAACTCCGACGGCGCGCCGCTGGTGAAGGACGGCAAGGCCACGTTCGACAGCGAGGAGGGCAAGCAGGTCGCCACCATGTTCGAGACCCTCTACAAGGAGAACCTGGCCTCCAAGGAGGTCTACCAGGGCGATTCATTCGCCGAGGGCAAGGCGGCCATGTCCATGGCCGGTCCGTGGGCCATTGCCGCCTACAAGGACAAGGTGAACTGGGGCGCAGTCCCGGTCCCCGCTGCCGCCGCCAAGGCTGATGCCTCAACCTTCTCCGACGCGAAGAATGTGGCCATGTACTCGGCTTGCGAGAACCAGGGCACCGCCTGGGAGGTCATGAAGTTCGCCACCAGCCAGGAGCAGGACGGCAAGCTGCTGACCGACACCGGCCAGATGCCCATGCGCAAGGACCTTCCCACGGTCTACGCGGACTACTTCGCCAAGAACCCGGCGTACACCCAGTTCGCCGAGCAGGCTGCGCGGACTGTGGAGGTCCCCAACGTCGCCAACTCGGTTGAAGTCTGGCAGACCTTCCGCACCGCCTACGCCAAGGCCGTGATCTTCGGGAACGAAAGCATCGACACCGCGTTCAAGGACGCGGCGGACAAGATCAACCAACTGGTAGCCCAGAAGTAGCGGTGACCCCCAATGTCACTCCGCTCTTCTAGTGGGAACCCCGTCACGGGGAAACCGGCTGGTGGAACGGCGGACCGGCGGCTGGTGCCCAGGAAGCGTAAGAACTTCCTGGGCCCCCAGCCGCTGGGCCTGCTGTTCAGCGCCCCCTACGTCATCTACGTGCTGGCCGTCCTGGCGTTCCCTCTCGGCTACGCCGTCTACATTTCCTTCCACGATTTCTTCTTTACGGCACCACGGGTCAAGGTGGACCGGCCGTTTGTAGGGTTCGACAACTACATCACCGTCCTCTCAGACCCCGCCGTCCAGCGTTCGTTCCTGAACATCGGCGTTTTCATGATCATTAACGTCCCGTTAACGGTGGGCCTGTCCCTGCTGCTGGCCAACGCACTGAACCGCATCACCCGGTTCAAGACGTTCTTCCGCCTCAGCTACTACGTCCCGTACGTGACGGCGAGCGTCGCCGTCGTCGGGGTCTGGCTGTTCCTGTTCCAGCAAAACGGGCTGCTGAACACGGGGCTGGGGCCCCTGGCCCCAGCCCCGTCCTGGCTGGTGAATTCGTGGCTGGCCATGCCCACCGTGGCCCTGTACGTGACGTGGAAACAGTTGGGATTCTTCATCCTGCTCTACCTCGCGGCGCTGCAGAACATCCCCGATGAGCTGTACGAATCAGCATCCGTGGACGGCGGCAACAAGTGGGTCCAGTTCTGGAACATCACCGTTCCCGGCGTCCGGCCCGCCAGCGTCCTGGTCACGCTGCTGGCCACCATCACCGGCGCGAACCTCTTCACCGAGCCGTACCTGCTGACCGGCGGCGGCGGTCCGGACGGGGCCTCGGCCTCCCCGGTGTTCATCATGTACCAGCGGGGCCTCCTGCAGGGGAACCCCGACGTCGCGGCCGCACTGGGTGTGGTGCTGGTGATCGGCGTCCTGCTGATCGCCCTGATCCAGAAACGCCTCGTGGGCGGGAAGGAGGACTGAGAATGTCCGTCACCAACGCACAAAACGCCAAGAACGACGACGACGCCAGCCGGCGTCCGGAACCACCGGAACCTGTCCTTCGTCCCGACTCGGGCGTCGAAAAGCGCCGCAACCTGGGCGTGGGCAGCTTCATCCTGCTGGGCGTGGGCGCCTTCGTGTTCCTCTTCCCGTTCTACTACATGCTCATCGGTTCGCTCCAGACAGCCCCGGACACGTCAATTTTCGGCGCGTTTCCCAATCCGGCCAACATCACCGGGGCGAACTATGTGCAGATCAACGAGTCCATCAACCTGTTCCGCGGCCTGCTCAACTCCGGCATCTTCACCGGCGGAGTCATCTTCTTCACGGTGGTTTTCGGGCTGCTGGTGGGCTATGCCCTGGCGCAGATGAAGTTCCGTGGCCGCGGCGTGGTGTTCGGCATGATGCTGCTGGTGCAGATGATCCCGTTCCAGCTGCTGCTCATCCCGCTCTACGTCATGATCGTGCGCGATTACGGCCTGGCGGACAGCTTCCTGGGCATGATCCTGCCGTTCGCCATCAACTCCACGGCGGTGTTTGTGTTCCGCCAGTACTTCCTCCAGCTGCCCTCAACCCTGTTTGAGGCGGCCCGGATCGACGGCGCCTCGGAACTGCGGATACTGTGGCAGATCGCCATCCCGCTGGTCCGTCCGGCCATTGTCACCGCGGTGCTGCTGACCTTCATCGGCCCGTGGAACGAGTTCCTGTGGCCGTTCCTGGTCACCAAGGAGCAGTCCCTGCAGCCCCTGGCCGTGTCCCTGGCCAACTTCATCTCCAACATCGCCGGCCAGGCCGGCAACCCGTTTGGCGCCATCCTTGCCGGTGCCTGCGTCCTGGCGGCGCCCGCCGTCGCGCTGTTCATTTTCTTCCAGCGCCAGTTCATTTCCACCAATATCGGTTCCAGCGTAAAGGGCTAATCAATGACTTCCCCCCACACTTCAGCACTCCCCACTGTCCCGTTCACCCTCACCCGCGCCGGCGTCATCATGACCCCGGAGCCCGGCAACGACTTCGAGGCCGAGGGTGTCCTCAACCCCGCCAGCGGCCGCGGCCCGGACGGCGAGCTGTACCTGCTGCCGCGGCTTGTGGCCACGGGCAACGTGTCCCGCGTGGGTCTCGCCAAAGTGGTCATCAACGACGACGGCGTGCCCACCGGAGTGGAGCGCGAGGGCGTGGTCCTGGCTCCGGACGAGGGCTGGGAACGCGGCATGAACAACGCCGGTACCGAGGATCCGCGCACCACCTGGGTACCCGCCCTGGGCAAGCACCTCATGACCTACGTGGCCTACGGCCCGCTGGGTCCCCGCCTCGCCTTCGCCCACTCCGAGGACCTCCGGAACTGGGACCGCCTGGGCCCGTGCTTCTTTGAGTACCAGGCCGATCTCTCCATGGATCTGAACCTGTTTCCCAACAAGGACGCGGTGTTCTTCCCGGAGCCGGTGAACGACCCCGACGGCGTGCCCTCCTACGCCATGCTGCACCGCCCCATGTGGGACCTGGGCTGGATCCGTCCCGGCGAAGGCGAGCACCTGCCCGCCGGCGTAACGGACAACCGCCCCGGCATCTGGATCTCCTACGTGGCTGTGGCCGACGTCGAGCGCGACCTGCGCAACCTGGTCCACATGGGCAAGCACCGGCTGGTGGCCCTCAGCGAGTTCCCGTTCGAGGAACTGAAGATCGGTGGCGGCCCGCCCCCCATCCGCGTGGACGAAGGCTGGCTCCTGATCCACCACGGCGTGGCCGGCAAGATGGCCGCTTCTGCCTTCGAGCAGCAGCAGAACGTCAACTACACCGCGGCGGCCATGATCCTGTCCGCCGAGGACCCGTCCAAGGTCATCGCCCGCAGCGACAAGCCGTTGTTGGCGCCGGAAACCGAGGATGAGATTTCGGGGATCGTGCCCAACGTGGTGTTCCCCACCGCGATCGAAAAAATCGGCGACCAGCTGTTTGTGTTTTACGGGATGGCGGACTCCAAAATCGGTGTCGCCAAACTGGACCGGGTCTGACGGTGCTGGCTTCACCGAAGGCCACACGGCCGGTGGTGACGGCGGTGGCCGTTTCCCTGCTGGCTGTTTCGCTGCAGGCAGGTGCCGTCACGGCGGCCCCTGCCGCGCCGCCGTCGTCCGCCACTGCGCACACTGCACCGGCGGCACCCGTCCTGGCACCCGCATTGGCCGACGGCGGGAGCCTGACCAACCTGGACCACCTGGACTTCCTGCTGGACACGGTTCCGCTGGCTCCGGTGGCCGGGCACACCACCTACCAGCTGGAGCAGGACCCCGAAGCGGAAGCGCCGTGGACCTACGCCGACAAGAACGACGACGGCAGTTATGACCGTGTGGGCGGCGGGGACCTGGACCCGGCCACGGGTGACTGGACCCAGGGCGCCTACAACGCGGACGATATTGCCCGCACCGCCGTTGTATACCTGCGGCACTGGAAGCAGACCGGGGACCCGGCGAGCAAGGAGCACGCCTTCCAGAACCTCCGTACGCTCACCTACCTGCAAACGGTGGACGGCCGGAACGCCGGCAACGTCATCCTCTGGCAGCAGACGGATGGCAGCCTGAACCCCAGCGCCATTCCCGTGGAACTGCCGGATCCGTCCGACTCCGCGGAATCATACTGGCTGGCCCGCACGGTGTGGGCCCTCGGCGAAGGCTTCGCCGGGTTTGCCGAGTCCGATCCGGAGTTCGCCGCGTTCCTGCAGGACCGGCTGCACCTGTCCCTGGGAGCCCTGAACCGCCAGTCCCTCGCCAAGTACGGCACGTTCGACACCGCCGACGGCGTCAAGGTCCCGGCCTGGCTGATCGCCGGCGGCGCGGATGCCTCCGCCGAGGCCGTGCTGGGCCTGGCCGCTTATGTGGAGACCGTTCCGTCCGATGCCGTGGCCACCACGGCGCTGTCCCGGCTGAGCGAGGGCGTGGCGGCGATGTCTTCCGGATCGGCCACGCAATGGCCGTTCGGCGCGATCATGCCGTGGAACAAGTCCCAGAGCCTCTGGCATGCGTGGGGCGGCATGGCCCCGGCCGCTGTGGCCACCGCGTCCACTGTCCTGGACCGGCCCGACCTGCTGACGGCAGCCGTGAAGGACACCGCGCAGTTCACGCCGCAGCTGCTCGCAGCAGGCGGACCGGACAACGCCTGGAGCCCCGCTCCCGGCGAGGCGCAGATCGCGTACGGCGTGGACTCCCGCGTCCAAAGCCTGGTGGCGACGGCGGAAGCCGCTGACGCCCCGGGCCTCCTGGACGTAGCGGCCATCGCTGCCGGCTGGTTCTTCGGCGCCAACCCCAACGGCGCCCCCGCGTACAACCCGGCCACCGGCACGGCCATCGACGGGATCGAAACGGACGGCCGGATCAACCCCAACTCCGGCGCCGAATCCACCATCCATGCCCTGCTGACCATGCTGGCCCTCGACGCCGACCCGGAACTCCGGGCCAAGGCCTTGGGGATCAGCGTGACCGAAGGGACCAACGGGCTCAACGTGGTGGAAGCCGAAGCCGGTACCATCACGGGCAACGGCACCGTGGTCCGCCCGCCGTCGTCCTGGACCGGCGAAGCGAATATATCCGGCGGGGCATATGTCGACCTGAACGCCGGCGGCAGCCTCTCCATCCCGTTGCCGGCAACGGACCAGCCCAGCAACATCTTCCCCATCGTGAACCAGGCAATTGCGCCCTCGGGCACCACCACCTGGACCTCGGCCAAGGGACCGCTGGGCACCACGGCCAACGGCGGGGCAGGGGCGCAGGGCATCACCGACGCCCCCGGCATCCTCATCCCGCTCACGCTCAGGCGCTCCCTGGCTGCCGGACTGACGTCGGTCACCGCCGGCACCGACGGCCACGCGGCACTGGACGCACTCCTGGTCCAGCCGCTGATCTCCACGGTGCGGGTCTCCGGTTCCGGCGGCGAGTCCACGCTGTACGTCAGCGCGGCCAAGTCCGTCACGGTCCAGGAGTTGGCCGTGCCGGAAGGCTTTGTGCTGGTCCAGCGCCAGTACGATTCCGCCGGCCAGCCGGTCAAGGGCTCCAACGACAGCGCCGGCAGCACGTCCGGACGCGTCACGGTGGCCCCGGGCGGCTTCACGATGGTAACGCTGACCGCCGGGTGACCGTGGCGGGCTGACGCTGATGCCAACGGACCGGCGTCACGCACGGCAGCCATTTGGAAAGCACGACGGCGCCCTGCCGCGGATTTGCGCGGTGGGGCGCCGTCGTCGGGCGTTAAAGCCCGCCCTGCGTGACACGACATGACGCGAGGCTGCGTGACACGACGTGAAGCGACGCCGGCGGCGGCGGGTGGGTCCCGCCGTCGGACTTTACATGGTGGCAATAGCCGGGACATTCAGGCGAAACCACCCGGCGGAAACATGGGATACGGCCCCTCCGGCCTTTCCGGGCCAGGCTCTGCTGAAGGAGTGCACGCATGGCTACGCCGTTGAACCAGAGCGTGGCGGATTCCGCCCTGCTGACCGGATCGCTGCCGCTGGGCCTGCTGCGGACGTTCATCCAGTCGGACCTGGCGGACGAAGGTTTCACCCCCACCCTCCTGGCCGAACTGAAGGTCCTCGCCCGTGTCCCCGGGCTGCTGGTGGCCTGCAACTACGGCGGAACACTGTGCGACGCGGAGGGAATCTCCACCGAGACCCTTCCCCTGGGGAGCGCCGCGATCGCGCTCCGCGCCCTGGCCGCCCTGCCCAACACCCATGCCGCCGTCATCTCGGGGCGCTCGCTGCGTGACCTCGCCGCTGTGTCACGGCTGCCCGCGGAGGTGCATCTCATCGGATCGCACGGCGCGGAGTCGGACATGGCCTTCGCCCACGTCCAGGACCTCGCCACCGAAGCCACTCTCCACAAGGTAGGCATCGCGCTTTCTGAGGCCGTGGGTTTCCAGGAGGGCATCTGGATCGAGCGGAAGCCGGTGGCCGTGTCCGTGCACACCCGGCCGGCCTCGCCGGCTGTGGTGCAGGTGGTGACGGAAACGGCGCGGGAGATGGCCAGGGCCCACGGGCTGTTCTTCATCGTGGACGGTTCGGTCCTGGACCTCTCGGTATTGGAACCGGCCAAGGCAGACGCCCTGGAAAATCTCCGGTCCCGGCTGGGCGCGAGTGCTGCGCTGTACGCCGGGGACGCCCACAGCGACGAACTGGCCATCGCCACGCTCCGCGGCCCGGACCTGGGGTTACGCGTGGGGCCGGGGGAGACCCGTGCTTCCCACCGGCTGCGGGATCCGGAATCCTTCGCCCGCGTCCTTGCCCTCCTGTTCGAGCTGCGGCGGGCCTGGCTTTTCGGCGAGGACGCCGTGGGGCTCGAGCGCCACACGATGATTGGCAACGGATCCTCCACCGCTTTGGTCACGCCGGATGCCAAGGTCTGCTGGATGAGCCACCCGCTCCCGGATTCAGGGTCGCTGTTCGCCCACATCCTGGGCGGCGACGCCGCCGGGCATTTCTCCGTTGAGCCGCTCAAGTCTTCGCAGGTTCTGGGCCAGCGCTACGTGGACAGCACCATGATCGTGGAGACGCGCTGGGCGGACGTGACCGTCACGGACTACCTGGAGCCGGCACCGGCCGGGATCACCAGCCTGGTCCGGGTACTCTCCGGCACCGGCGGCGCCAAGATCGTCTTCGCGCCCCGGCCGGATTACGCCAACGCGCCGTTCAGCATGGAAGCCCGGGGCGATGAACTCCATGTGGTGGGGACCTCCGATCCCATTTTCCTGTTTGCGCCAGGCGTCAGTTTCACCATCACCTCGGACGGCCTCCACGCCACCGCCACCGCTTCGGTCAACCTCCAGGACGGGCCTGTGGTCCTCAACCTGCGCTGCGGCGACACCGAGCCTGCGTTGGCGGACCCCGGCGGGGAGACGGAACGGCGGGCGGGGGTGGCGCTCCACTCCCGCCGCTGGGTGCAGGAACTGGAGCTGCCCTCGGTGAAGCCATCGCTGGTCCGCCGCTCGGCGCTGGTACTCCGGGCACTCGTGCACGAGCCCACGGGTGCCGTGCTGGCCGCGCCCACCACGTCGCTGCCCGAAGGAATCGGCGGCACACGGAACTGGGATTACCGCTACTGCTGGCTGCGGGACGGGTCCATGACGGTGAACGCGCTGGTGGACCTGGGCTCCACGGCCGAGGCGGCCGGTTTCCTGAGCTGGCTGGGCCGGATCCTTGAACATGCGCCGGGCCCGGAATGGCTGCATCCGCTGTACTCGGTGACGGGGGCGCCGCTGTCCACGGAGGCCGTCATCGACAGCCTGCCCGGGTATGCGGGGTCCCGGCCGGTCCGGATCGGCAACGCCGCGGACCACCAGGTCCAGCTGGACGTCTTCGGACCGGTGGCCGAACTGATCCACGGCGTCAGCTCACGGAATGGTGGCCTTGAGGGCGGCCACTGGGACCTGTTGGTGCAGATGGCGGCCGCCGTCCTGGCCCGGTGGCACGAGCCTGACCACGGCATCTGGGAAGCCCGGCGGCCGCCGCGGCACCACGTCTACACCAAGGTGATGTGCTGGGTGACGCTGGACCGCGCACTGCGGACCGCCGACCGGCACGGCAGGACGCCGGATCCGGCGTGGGAACCCACGGCCCGGATCATCCGGGAGGAAGTCCTGCGCGAAGGCTGGGATGACTCGGCCGCGTCCTACACGGTGGCCTACGACAGCCCCGACCTGGATGCAGCCGTCCTCCACATCGGGCTCTCCGGCCTGCTGGATGTCACTGACCAGCGGTTCCTGGACACCGTCACCGCCGTGGAGAGGGAACTGCGGGTGGGCCCCACCGTGTTCCGGTACAGGTACGACGACGGCCTGCCGGGTTTGGAGGGCGGCTTCCACATCTGCACCACCTGGCTGATTGAGGCTTACGTTGCGGTGGGCAGGATCGAGGAGGCCTGGGACTTGTTCGACCAGTTGGTGAACCTTTTTGGGCCCACCGGCCTGCTGCCCGAGGAATACGATCCCAGCACGGAGACGCACCTGGGGAACCACCCTCAGGCCTACTCGCACCTGGGGTTCATCCGCTGCACCCGGATCCTGGACCGGCACAAGCCAGAGGCCAAAAGGACGTAGCCGCGCGCGAACGTACACTTGAGGCCCGGCCGGGAGGGCCCCAACTGTCCGTTCGCGCCGGTCAGTTGAGCAGCAGCGCGACGCCGATCATGGCGGGTACCGCCACCACCGTGGTGATCAGGACGGTGTCCTTGGCCACGGTGAGGCCGGTCTGGTAGCGGCTGGCCGCAACAAAGACGTTCTGCGCCGTGGGGAGGGATGCCACCACCACGGCCGCGAACAGGGCGGGGCCGTCCATACCCAGGGCGAAGCGGGCAAAAACGTACGCGATGGCCGGCTGGACCACCAGTTTGAAGGCACTGGCCAGGAGGGTGTCCACGCGCCTGCCGGCGGCGGCCTGCAACGGCCGGCTGCCGTTCAGGCTCATGCCGAAGGCGATCAGCATGGCCGGAATCGCGGCACCGCCAATGAGGTGGATCGGCTCCAGAAGCAGCGGCGGAACCTCCCAACCGGTCCCCGCCACCAGCAGGCCCAGGCCCGAGCCAACAATCATCGGGTTCCGCAGGATCATCAGAATGAATCCCCAGGGCGTGGTGCGGTGTGAGCTGGTACTGGCGTCCAGGATCATCAGGAAAATCGGAGTGAAGAACGCCAGCTGGAAGATCAGCAGCGGTGCCACGTAACTGGCGTCGCCCAGAACATATACCGCGATGGGAATACCGAGGTTCGCGGAGTTGGCCAGGGAAGCGGCCATCGAGGACATCAGTGCTTCCGGCAAGGCGCGCTTGAGGACGAACTTCACGATGCTGAAGAAGACAAGGGCGGTGCAGACGGCGGACACCGCCGTGACCAGCAGCGGTTCCGCGAAGACTTCCCGCAGCTGCGCCTTGCTGAGCGTCTCGAAGAGGAGTGCAGGGCTGGCCACAAAGAAGGTCAGGCCACTGAGGACCTGGCGGGCGTTGTCGCCCAGGATCCGTTGGCGGCCCACAAACCAGCCCACCATGATGATGAACCAGACAACAAAGAAGCCCTGCAGCACGCCTACCAAGAAAAGCCTCCAAGGCTGCGGCGGCGGGGTCTGCCCGGACTCACGCTCCGGCTACAGGGCGGCGTTGTTCAGGGCGAACGGCGGACGCATCAGGCCGGGCGTGTGGCACTCGGCGGGGTCGTTTCCGATCTGGACAATCTTGTTGTCCTCATCCACATGGATGACCTTCGGGGTGTAGGCATGGGCCTCTTCCGTGGTCATCTGGGCATAGGTGATGAGGATAACGATGTCGTTCTCGTGCATCAGGTGGGCTGCTGCCCCGTTGATGCCGATGACACCGGAGCCGCGCTCGCCGGCGATGGTGTAGGTCTCCAGGCGCGCACCGTTGGTCACGTCCACGATGGCCACGAGCTCGCCAGGAAGGATATCGGCAGCATCCAGCAGGTCCAGGTCAACGGTGACCGATCCTACGTAGTGCAGGTCGGCATGCGTGACGGTGGCCCGGTGGATTTTGGACTTGAACATTGTGCGATTCATAACCCGCCCAGTCTAGCGTCGGCACCCGGATCGCGCTGTGACGCACTAAACATGCCGGCGGAAGCTGTTTCCCCGCCTACCCGCACGTGACCGGGCGATCCGGCACCTAACTGGATGCGCCGCCGTCGTCCGTCCTTGCTACTGAGGTGGCGGTGGCGGCCAGCGTCTCGCGGGCGGCGAGGATGGCCGGCCGCTGCGCGCTGGAGCGGCGCACGGATGTGAACACGGTGCGGTGCGGGTTGCCCGGCAGGTCCAGCAGCTGGGCGGTGGTGCCGCGGCCGGTCCAGACGAGGTCCGGCATCAGCGCCACGGCATTTCCGGACTCGATCAGCCTGATCTGCGCCTGGAGATCGGCAGTTTCGAAGCGCACATCGGGTTCGAACCCGGCACTCCGGCAGGCCTGCTCCGCCCAGTGCCGGGAGGCCGCGCCGCGGGGCTCCATAACCCAGGGCAGCGCGGCAGTATCTTCCAGCGACGTGATGGGCGGCCGGCCGGGAGCGGCGGGCGGAACGGCCAGCCGGATCGCGTCAGTGGTCAGCTTGATGCGGTCCAGCTCCGGGTAACGCGGGGCGGCGTGGCCCGGATACTGTTCGGCGATGACCAGGTCAAAATCGCGCGCCCACGTCTCATGAAGTGCCGTTTCGGGTTCGCGCTGGATCATTTCAATCCGGACCTCCGGGTACTCCGCCGTCATCCGCGAGAGCGTGTCCGGCATCAGCGCCAGGGCCGCGGACTGGAACACCGCGATCCGGACGGTTCCCGTGACAGTGGTCAGCGACGCCGCCAGGTCTGCTTCCGCCTGCTCCATGGTTTCGAGCAGCTGGGCGGTGTGGGCCACCAGGACTTCAGCTTGGGGCGTCAGCTGCACGCGCCGCCCCGTCTTCCGGAGCAGCTCCACGCCCACTTCCTTTTCCAGCAGGGCAAGCTGCTGGGAGACCGACGACGGGCTGTACTGCAGTGCCTCCGCCACCTCCGCCAAGGTGCCCCGGATTTTCAGTTCGCGGAGAAGCCGCAGGCGCCGGACATCGAGCATGGCCACATTCCTTGATGAATCTAATGAATATAGGTTAGAAGTAGTCACTTTATCTAATGCAATTGCGCTTGCATACTGGTGTACCTGAGTTACCCCCGTCACAGCCCCTCGCCGGGGCGCCGCGATGGGGCCGCACCCCACGCAGGAGTTCCTGATGAGCACAAGAGATATGTCCCAGTCGATTATGCGGCGCAAGCCCATCGACGACATCGAAGAAGAAAACAAGCACAGCGGGCTGTTCAAGTCCCTCGGGCTCTGGCAGCTCACCGCCATTGGTGTCGGCGGCATCATCGGCGTCGGAATCTTCTCCCTCGCGGGCCTGGTGGCGGCGGGCAGTGAAGGAAACCCGGGGGTGGGGCCAGCGGTGCTGATCTCGTTCCTTGTCGCTGGTCTCGCATCCGCCGCGGCTGCCCTGTCCTACGCCGAGTTTGCAGGCATGATTCCGCGCGCAGGGTCCGCCTACACCTACGGCTACGTTGCTCTGGGTGAGGTGATTGGATGGTTCATCGGCTGGGACCTGCTGCTCGAATACATTGCCATTGTGGCCGTGGTGGCCATTGGCATTTCGGGGTACTTCGATGCCTTCCTGTCGGGAATCGGCGTTAACATGCCTGTCTGGATGACGTCCACGCCGGATGAGGGCAAGGGCGGCATCGTCAACATTCCCGCCATCGTGGTCTGCCTCCTGGTGACCTGGATCCTGTCCCGCGGCACCAAGGCATTCGGCCGTTTTGAACTCGTAGCCGTGGCCATCAAGGTCATCCTGATCCTGTTCATTATCGGCCTCGGCGTTTTCTACATCGACACCAACAACTACAACCCGTTTATGCCCAGCGGCTTTGGGCCGGTCCTGGCCGGTGCCGCGACCGTCTTCTTCGCGGTGTTCGGGTACGACGCCATGAGTACCGCGGCGGAAGAGGCAACCGACGGCAAGAAGCACATGCCGAAGGCCATCATCCTTTCGCTGATCATCGCCATGCTGCTCTACGTCGCTGCCACCCTCGTCCTGACCGGCATGCAGAACTACAAGGACATCGACCCCAAGGCCGGCTTCGCTTCCGCCTTCACCGGCGTGGGTCTGCCAGTCATCGCCACCATCATTTCGGTCTTCGCTGTCCTGTCCATCCTCACGGTGATGCTGACCTTCCTCCTGGGCGTCACGCGTGTCTGGTTCTCCATGAGCCGCGATGGCCTGCTGCCAGGCTGGTTCGCCAAGACGGACCGGCACGGAACCCCGCAGCGCGTTACCTGGATTGCCGGCGTCGCCTCCGCCCTGCTGGCCGGCGTGTTCCCCATCAAGGCCGTCGCGGACCTCACCAACATTGGCATCCTGGCCGCGTTCGTCGTCGTCTGCTTCGCCGTGATCGTGTTCCGCTACAAGAAGCCGGACGCTCCACGCACCTTCCGCCTGCCGCTGATGCCCGTTATTCCGGCCTTCGGTGTGCTGGCGTCCGCCTTCCTCATGTTCCAGCTGCACTGGGAGACCTGGATGCGCTTCGGCGTCTGGCTGGTTATCGGCCTGGCCATCTACTTCTTCTACGGCCGCAAGCACTCCCTGATGAACCCGGACAGTCCGCGGCACGAGGAGATCGTGGAGATGCACCGCCCCCTCACCTGACCCCCCTTGCACGTTGCCCTATCACTTTTGGTCCCTAAACCCACGTTTTAGGAACCAAACGTGATAGGGCAACTCGTGTTTAGGGGGCGGTCAAAGCATTGGTTTTCCTAACCTGTATTGCTTAGAAAACATCGCTTTATCTTATGTGATTGCAAGCTCATACTGGTGGATAAGACCCCTTCCACACCAAGGAAAGAACGAGCAAACCATGACTCACACTGCAACGGAAGCCACCGGACAGACAGACGTCCCGCAGGCCCGTGCCCTCGCGGCGGACACCATCACCCTGGTGCGCCGCTGGCTGACCGAGGCTTCCAAAGTTCCCGTTGACGCCTCGGCCGAGCAGCTCGCCGGTGTGCTGAAGGACCCGAACGGCCTGGACTTCACCGTTGGCTTCGTGGACGGCGTGGTCCGTCCCGAAGACCTGCATGTGGCTGCCCGCAACCTCGCCGCCCTGGCGCCCAAGGTCCCGGCGTTCTTGCCCTGGTACATGCGCAGCGCCGTCCGCCTCGGCGGCACCATGGCCCCGGTCCTGCCGCAGGTGGTCATCCCGATCGCCCGCCGCGTGCTCCGCGAAATGGTGGGCCACCTGATCGTCGACGCCACCGACGCCAAGCTGGGCCCGGCCATCGCCAAGATCCGCAAGGACGGCATCAAGCTCAACGTGAACCTCCTCGGCGAGGCCGTCCTCGGCGAACACGAGGCTTCCCGCCGGCTCGCGGGGACGCACACGCTCCTGGCCCGCCCGGACGTGGACTACGTCTCCATCAAGGTTTCCTCCACCGTGGCCCCGCACTCAGCCTGGGCTTTCGAGGAGGCCGTGGAGCACGTGGTCGAGAAGCTCACCCCGCTGTTCACCAAGGCCGCGTCCTTCGCGGGCGCTGCGTCAGGCGCTGGCGCGGCGAAGAAGGCCAAGTTCATCAACCTGGACATGGAGGAATACAAGGACCTGGACATGACCATCGCGGTCTTCACCAGGATCCTGGAGAAGCCCGAGTTCAAGAACCTGGAAGCCGGCATCGTGCTGCAGGCCTACCTGCCCGACGCCCTTTCCGCCATGATCCGCCTGCAGGACTGGGCCGCCGAACGCCGCGCCAACGGCGGAGCCGCGATCAAGGTCCGTGTGGTCAAGGGCGCCAACCTGCCCATGGAACACGTGGAATCCTCGCTGCACGACTGGCCGCTGGCCACCTGGCACACCAAACAGGATTCGGACACCAACTACAAGCGCGTCATCAACTACTCGCTGCACCCGGACCGGATCAACAACGTCCGGATCGGCGTGGCCGGCCACAACCTCTTCGACATCGCCTTCGCCTGGCTGCTCGCGAAGCAGCGCGGCGTGGAGTCCGGCATCGAATTCGAGATGCTGCTCGGCATGGCGCAGGGCCAGGCTGAAGCGGTCAAGAAGGACGTCGGCTCGCTGCTGCTGTACACCCCGGTGGTGCACCCGGCCGAGTTCGACGTCGCCATCGCCTACCTGATCCGCCGCCTCGAAGAGGGCGCCAGCCAGGACAACTTCATGTCCGCCGTGTTTGAACTCAGTGAAAACGAAGTGCTGTTCGAGCGCGAGAAGCAGCGCTTCCTCGCCTCCCTGGACACGCTCGACGACGAGGTCCCCCCGGCCAACCGGCAGCAGAACCGCAGCCTCCCGCCGCAGCCCCTGCCGCGTGACACGTTCGCGAACACCGCGGACACCGACCCGTCGCTGCCCGCCAACCGCACCTGGGGCCGGGCCATCCTGGACCGTGTCCCGACCTCCACGCTGGGCAACGCCGCCGTCGACGCCGCCACCATCAGTGACGCGGATACCCTCAACACCGTCATCGCCACCGCCGTCGAGAAGGGCAAGGCCTGGGGCGCCCTGACCGGCGACGAGCGCGCCGAGATCCTGCACCGCGCCGGCGACGTCCTCGAAGCCCGCCGCGCCGACCTCCTGGAGGTCATGGCCAGCGAAACCGGCAAAACCATCGACCAGGGCGATCCCGAGGTCAGCGAAGCCGTGGACTTCGCCCACTACTACGCCGAGTCCGCCCGGCAGCTGGAAAAGGTCGACGGCGCCACGTTCGTCCCAGCCAAACTCACCGTGGTGACCCCGCCGTGGAACTTCCCGGTGGCCATCCCGGCAGGGTCCACCCTCGCGGCACTCGCCGCCGGCTCCGCCGTCGTGATCAAACCCGCGAAGCAGGCCCGCCGCAGCGGTGCCGTGATGATCGAAGCACTCTGGGAAGCCGGTGTCCCGCGCGACGTGCTGACCATGGTCCAGCTCGGAGAGCGTGAACTCGGCCAGCAGCTGATCTCCCACCCGTCCGTGGACCGCGTGATCCTGACCGGCGGCTACGAGACCGCCGAGCTGTTCCGCTCCTTCCGCAAGGACCTGCCGCTGCTGGCCGAGACGAGCGGCAAAAACGCCATCATCGTCACGCCGAGCGCGGATCTGGACCTGGCCGCCAAGGACGTGGCGTACTCCGCGTTCGGCCATGCCGGCCAGAAGTGCTCGGCAGCATCACTGGTGATCCTGGTGGGCTCTGTTGCCAAGTCCAAGCGCTTCCACAACCAGCTCGTCGACGCCGTCACCTCGCTGAAGGTGGGTTACCCGCAGGACCCCACCAGCCAGATGGGCCCCATCATCGAGCCCGCCAACGGCAAGCTCCTGAACGCGCTCACCACCCTGGGCGAAGGCGAAACCTGGGCCGTGGAACCGAAGAAGCTCGACGAAACCGGCCGCCTGTGGAGCCCCGGCGTACGCTACGGCGTCCGCCGCGGATCATACTTCCACCTCACGGAATTCTTCGGACCGGTCCTCGGCGTCATGACCGCTGACACGCTCGAAGAGGCCATCTCCATCCAGAACCAGATCGAATACGGCCTCACCGCCGGCCTGCACTCCCTGAACCCGGACGAGCTCGGCACCTGGCTGGACTCCGTCCAGGCCGGCAACCTCTACGTGAACCGCGGCATCACCGGCGCCATCGTGCAGCGCCAGCCCTTCGGCGGCTGGAAGAAATCCGCCGTCGGCGCCGGAACCAAGGCCGGCGGACCCAACTACCTCGCCGGCCTCGGCGACTGGGTCAGCGCGGACGCGTCAGTCACGCGGGCCGTCACCAACGCGGGCGTGGGCCGCATCCAGAACGCCGCCGCAGGCGAACTGCAGCCGGCTGAGATTGAGTCGCTGCAGCGCTCCCTCGGGTCCGATGCCCTGGCCTGGGCCGACGAGTTCGGCACCGCCAAGGACGTTTCCGGCCTGAGCGCGGAACGGAACATCTTCCGCTACCGCGCGCTGCCGGTCACTGTGCGGCTCTCCGAAGGTGCCCTGCTGGCCCACCTCGTGCGGACCGTCGCGGCCGGTGTCCTGGCCGGCTCAGCACTGACCGTGTCCACCGCCGTCGACCTTCCCGCACAGCTGCGCACCGTGCTCACCGGGCTGGACATTTCGGTCACTGTGGAGTCGGACGCCGGCTGGCTGGCTTCGGCGGCACGCCTCGCGGCGGCGGGCAAACTGTCCGGCGCGCGGATCCGCCTGATCGGCGGCGACGCCACCGCCCTCGCCGAGGCCACGGACGGGCGCCCGGACCTGGCGATCTACGCCCACGCGGTCACGGAGGCCGGACGGGTAGAGCTGCTGCCGTTCCTGCACGAGCAGGCCATCAGCATCACGGCCCACCGCTTCGGCACCCCGAACCACCTTTCCGATGGGCTGATCTAGTGTCCTGCGCCTGAAATTCGGTTCAGAAGTCTTCCGATGGATTCGAGGATCTGTTCTGCTGTTTTGGTCCAGGTGAAGGGTGTGGGGTTGGTGTTCCATTCGCTGACCCACTTGCGGATGTCGGACTCGAGCGCCTGGACGCTGCGGTGATCGCTGCGTCGCAGCAGGTCCTCGGTGACGAAGCCAAAGAACCGCTCGACCTGGTTCAGCCAGGATGAGTAGGTCGGTGTGAAATGCATGTGGAAACGCGGGTGGTTCTGCAGCCATGTCTTCACAACGGGTGTCTTGTGGGTTTGGTAGTTGTCGCAGATCAGATGCACGTCCAGACCCTCGGGGACCTGACTGTCGATCTTGGCCAGGAACTTCCTGAACTCGATGGCCCGGTGTTTGCGGTGCAGGCTGGAGATCACGGACCCGTCCGCGGTGTTCAGTGCCGCGAACAGGGTTGTCGTTCCGTGTCGGACGTAGTCGTGTGTGCGCCTCTCCGGCATGCCGGGCATCATCGGGAAGGCCGGCTGGGACCGGGCCAGCGCTTGGACCTGGGACTTCTCGTCTGATGTGAAGTCATCGGTTATGTGAAGTTTGTCGGTGTTTGGGGTGGTGAGCGGCTTGACGGGCGCCGACTTCTTGGCATAACAGGTGGATTCAGATCGCTTGGCGGAGCCAGGCCAGCAGATCCCGCCGGGCGGTCTGGTCGTAGTTGCTTGTTCCGAGTACCTTCGCGGCGGCTGCTTCGATGGCTTGGCGTTTCATTTCCGGGCTGGCTTTGGCGTAGATCTCGGTGGTGATGACGGAGGCGTGGCCGAGTATGTCGCGGATGTAGATCAGATTGACGCCGTTTTCCAGTAGATGCATGGCCTTCGAATGGCGCAGGACATGGGGCGAAACGGTCGTGGGGACGAGTTCGGGACGGTCGGCGTGCGCGGCCTGGGCGCTTTTGGCGAGTATGTAAGCGGCGCCGGCGCGTCCCAGCCGTTGATTGGCTCTGTTGGCAAACACCGGACCGGAGGGGTCTTGAGGCAGTGTGCCGACGTGCTGGGCAAGGATCACGGCGGCCTGTTGTGTCAGTGGAACGACCCTGGTTTTGCGGCCCTTTCCGGTGAGAGTCGCGCTGGCGGGTTTCTCGAGATGAAGATCGGCATATGACAGATCGCAGGCTTCCTGGACTCTGGCCGCGGTGTCGTAAAGGGTCGTCAGCAGCGCCAGGTCGCGCGGTCCGCGACGTTTGGCGTGCTCCAGCAGCAGCCCGATCGCTTCCAGGGGCAGGTAGTCTATGGCGGGCTCGGGAGCTTGGGCGGCTTTGAGGCTGAAGACTTGTTGGGCCTGTGCGATTTGCTCGGGGGCTTCGGTTTGAACGTATCGGAAGAACGATTTCAACGCCGCCAGGCGCTGGTTGGCGGTGGCGGAGGAGCAGCCCCTGTCGGTGCGCAGCCAATCGAGGAAGGCCGCCACGTTCGGCGTGGTGAAGTCTGTGAAGGAGACCCTGTCCGGCGGGATCGCCAACCGGTCTTCCATGAACCGCAGGAACAGCGTGAACGCGTCCCGATAGGCGGAGATGGTGTTCCTGGAACAGTCCCGGGTGACGGGCAGGTGGACGGTGAGGAACCGGGCCAGCATGTCGGCGAAAGGGCGGGCGGCAGCCATCTCACACCTCCTCGTTGGGGAATACGCCCGCGTAGGCGCCTTCCATGACCTGATCGATGCTGCCCCAGGCTGACGGGTCGAGGCGCAGGTAATACTCCGCTGAGACGATGTCGGCGTGTCCCATATAGGTCGCCAGCAAAGGCAGTGCCGCGTAAACGTCCACCCCGGAGGCCTGCATCTTCCCCAGGCAGGCCACCGCATACGAATGCCTCAGGTCATGAGAACGCGGAGCACGACCCGAGGCGGTAGTGACGTCCGCTTGGAGCATCAACCCCTGAATGTGCGCGGTGACCGAGCCCGGGTTGTAGCGCCCGCCTCGTGGGGAGGGGAAGAACCACGCCCCCCGATCTTCGGGGATAAGGCCGACAGCAACCACGTAGCGGCGGGCGTATGCCGCCAAAGACTCGGACATCGGCACCAACCTGGTCCGGTTGTGCTTCGCTTTGTGGACGGTGATGACGGCATCGGCCAGGTCCACGTCGCCGATCCGCAGAGACAGCGTCTCGCCGATCCGCAGCCCGCAGCACCACAGCAAGCGGACAACCATCGCGTAGACCGGCTGGGTTTGCGGTCCGCACCGCGATGCGGGACGAGCGTCGGCGCAGGCGATGATCCGGGCCATCTCGTCAGCCGTAATGATCCGGGGAATGAACGCGCTGGATTGGCGCGGCCGCACTCGGTCCGGCAGCACCCATGCCTCGATTCCCTTCCACCGGAGGAACAAGGCGAACTGACGGACGATACCGCGCCGGCCCGCGATCGACCCAGTGGACTCTCCATCGCCCGGCCGGACGAAGACCTCGACCGCGTCCCTGGTCAGCACCCGCTCGTCTCCGTCTTGCCCGGCGAGGAATCTCGACAGGCGCCTGACGAGGTAGAGGCGGCTTTTCGGATAGACGTAGCCCAGGTTCCTCTTGTACTCGACGAACTCGCTGAACAACTCTGGGAACGCCCCGTCGGGAATGATCTCAACGGCCATTGGGCACCTCCAACGCCAACGGGCGAAGGTCGGCGACGTTGACCCTGAGATATCTGCGAGTGGTGTTCGCATTGGCATGGCCCAGCACAGCGCCGATCACCGGATAAGGTGTCCCAGCCTCGAGCATCCCGACCGCGACAGAATGCCGCAATGAGTGCAGGCCGCGGTGCCTGCCAGCTGTCTCGACCCCAGCACGGTCGAAGCACCCGGCAACCACCTGGTGAAAGTGGTTGCCCGCCGTGGGCGGTTGGTGCGGGGCTCTTTGGCGCACCAGCAGGTGCGGATCCTCGACCTGCCGGCGCTCGTTCTTCCAGTAGTCGATGATCGCCAGCGCGCATTCCTCCGGAAGTGGCAGGTCGAGCCGCTGGCCGCTCTTATGCTGGATCAAGGACAGCCGCCGGTTCGCCCAGTCGATCTGGTCGAACCGCAGTCCCTTGATGTCTCCCGATCGCATCCCCAGCAGCGAGGCGAGCAGCATCACCACCCTGTCCCGCAGCGGTGACTCGGACGCGCTCCCGGCCTCCGCCAAGGCCCCGGCGACCTCGCCCCGCCGGTAGACCGAAGGCAGGACCGCGTCCTTGTCGGTGACGATCACCGGGAACATGGAGCCCAGGGCAGGATCGGCGCCGTGCTGTCGCACCGCGAACCGCAGATACTCGCGCAGGAAATACAGCTGGCCCGCGCGACTGAAGGCGGCCATCGGCGCCAGCGAGCGGACGTAGGCGGACACGTCCAGGACGCTGAGCGCCGCCACCTCCGGCACCCCCAAATCCGCCAGGAACGCCAAGAACCGGCGCAGCATCCCGGTCTTGCCGCGGATGGTCGCCTCGGCCAGCCCGCATCCCGCCAACTGCGCGGCATACACCTCGAACTCCGCCGTGAACACCTCGGGCACCGGGATCTTCCCACGCCCGGCCCGCAACGCAAACCGGCCCGTCTCTGCCACATCGAACAAGCAGCCCACCGCCCGGCGGCAGAACACCTGCCACTGCTCAACGCCATCCGCGCCGGCAGCCACGCAGAACCGAGCAGCGGCCTCCCGATCCGGATGTCGAATCCCGCTTTCGGCGCAGTACTCCCCGAACTGATTCCACACCCGCTGGTAGCTGGCGCGAGAGCCAGGCGAGTAGCCGGCCTGCACCATGAACGCGGCCGCTTGGGCCGTCAACTCGCTAACGTCAGACATCAACGATCAACCTCCTTGATTGAATACCATGACCAATCAAGGAGACCTCGGTTATGCGAAGAAGTCGGCGCCCGTCAAGCCGCTCACCACCTCAAACACCGACAAACTTCACATAACCGATGACTTCACATCAGACGAGTTATGCGAAGCTTCGCATAACTCATCCACGGATAGCACCACCGCGGATTCGGGCGGGTTGAGGTAGAGTCCCACGACGTCATAGACCTTCTCCACGAAGAGGGGGTCGTTGGAGAGCTTGAACCCGTCGGCGCGGTGGGGTTTGAGTTCGAACGCCTTCCAGATCCGCCCAATCGTTGACTTCGACAGCCCCGACCGCTCTGCCATCTTCGCCCGTGACCAGTGCGTGGCGTTCTTCGGCGTCGATTCCAGCGTCGCCACCACGACATCCTCGACCTGATCGCTGGTGATGCTGGCAGGACGGCCGGGCCTGGGATCATCAACCAGCCCGTCCAGCCGGCGCTCCAGGAAGCGGCGCCGCCACTTCGCCACGGTATGAGGTTCCACTCCGCACCGGGCGCCCACCTCCACGTTGCTCAGTCCCTCGGCGCTGCCCAGCACGATCTTCGATCGCGTGGCCAGCGCCTGTGCCGATTTCGCTCTGCGGGCCCACCGGGACAGCGTTTCCCGCTCTTCATCCGACAGTTCCAGAGGGGCCTTCGGCCGTCCAACGTTCGCCATACCCCATTCTATAATTACGAAGCGAATTTCAGGCGCACGACACTAGGCGGGCCGAAACCCCCAGCAAACACAAAAAGGCCCGGTGGCCGCCTTCGGGCGGTTGCCGGGCCTTCGCTGTTGAATTGAGTAGTCAGGTGGCTGCGCGATGCGAGCCTGGAGACCGTAGGTAATCAGCCCAGATACCAGCCTGGGGGAGTCCACGATGCCGGAACATTGTGGGCGGAGAAATCTTCGCAACGGGTGCAGGTGTAGGCGACTTCGCCCAGTGTCCTGACCGCCCCGTCACGCCGGTAAACCGGTGGAATGTAGGACTCGAGATAGATGAATTCATCCGTGCCACATTTGTCGCACGTGGGCTTGCCGACGTACTCGGCGGCCCGCGAAATACCGGCGTTGTGGCTGGAATGATGCGTGACCAGCGGCCGTGCGGTGCTATGTCGCTGGGTATATACAGTGTGTAAATGGGTGTTCTCGGCTGTCGTCATTGGCTGCCTATCCCGAGTGCGGCCGCATCATGGGCTGCATGGCGCACTCGTAGTGTTGAACCGGCCACTGCTTGACCCATGGATATTCCAGCATAGGCGAGGCGGGCTTTTACTTCAATGGTTCGTTTCCAGCCCTGATTCCTGCGGCAAATTCGGTCAAACCGACTTCTTGAGCGTCCGCCCGACGATGGTCTGGGTCAGCGCATCGATCACTTCGGCGTTGGCCAGCGGGTTCCGGATCAGGGTGAAATCCACATCGCCCACTGGAGGCAGGTCGAACCGGCGGGTGATGATCTTGAGGTCTTCGGGAACCAGCGACGTCGGCATCACAGCCACGCCGATGCCTGCCCGGAGTGCCGCCAGGACACCACTGATCTGCCGGGTAGTGCATGTGATCCGCCAGGTCCGGCCGCTTGATTCCAGTGCATCGATGGCCAGCTTCCGGCTGAGGCTGGGGGAGGGGTAGGAGATCAGCGGTACGGGATGCCCGGGCTCCAGTGACGTCTGTTCCAGCCCCACCCAGGAAAAGGTGTCGTGCTGGACCACGGTGCCGTCCTTGACGCCAGCCACCCACTTCACAAACACCAGGTCCAGCTGGCCGGCATTGAGTTTCTTATACAGCTGGTCGCTCTGGCCAACGGTGAGCTCCAGGTTGATCTGTGGATAGACCTGGCGGAACTCCCGAAGGATCCGGGGGAGGCCGGTGATGGCCAGGTCGTCCGCCGTGCCGAACCGCAGCCGGCCCCGCATGGCCGAGCCGGAGAAGTAACGTGTGGCGGCATCGTGGGCCGAAAGGATGGTGCGGGCGAAGCCGGCCATCGCGTCGCCGTTGTCCGTGAGCCGGACATCGCGGGTGTCCCTGCTGATGAGGATGCGCTTCGCCGCCGTCTCCAGCTTGCGGACATGCTGGCTGACGGTGGGCTGCGCCAGGCCCAGGCGCTCCGCGGCCTTGGTGGAGCTGAGCGTCTCGGCTACGGCCAGGAAGGAACGGAGCTGGGTGGGTTCGTACACAGTGGACTCCTTTGGCTGCGGGCTGACTGTCCACCCACGTCAGAGTGGGCGTTATTACGCTTTGTAATGGTAGTTATAGACGAGATAGGGCTACATAATCACCAGGAACCAGCCTAGCGTGGGAAGCATCCCAGTCCGCCCGCTTCCCTGAGGACATCCCTGTGGCACCCCCACCGCCAACGTCGGCAACCGTCAGCCAGCCCGTCATCGACTCCGCCTCCGCGTCCGCTACCGCCGCTTCCGCCCAGACCCAACCCATCGCCGTCGTCAGTGAACACCTTCCCTGGCGGCACACGTTTATCTCCCTGAAAGTCCACAATTTCCGCATCTTCGCGATCGGGCACTTTGTCGCCGTCGTCGCCCTCTGGATGCAGCGGATCGCCCAGGACTGGCTGGTGCTGGAACTGTCCGGTTCCGTCACCGCCGTGGGCATCACCGTAGCGCTGCAGTTCATGCCGTCGCTGCTGTTGGGGCCGTGGGGCGGCATGATGGCGGACCGGTTTGCCAAGCGCCGGATCCTCATCCTGTGCCAGAGCCTGGCCGCGGTCCTCGCCGCAGCGCTCGCCGTGCTTGCCCTGACCGGCGCCATCGAAGTGTGGCACGTGTACGTCATCGCGCTCCTGCTGGGCCTGGTCACGGTGCTGGATCAGCCCGCGCGCCAGGTGTTCGTCAACGAGCTGGTGGGCCCCAAGTACCTCCGGAACGCCATCAGCGTCAACTCCACCACGTTCCAGCTGGGTGGCCTGATCGGTCCGGCACTGGCGGGGCTGTTGCTCACCGCCGTCGGCGCCGGCTGGGCCTTCGCCGCGAATGCGCTGGCGTGCTGCTCCACGGTGGCCGTGCTGCTGCTCCTGCGCAAGGACCAGCTGTTCGTCAGCACCCCCGCGCCCAAGAAGAAGGGCATGCTGCGGGAAGGACTGCAGTATGCGCTCAGCAAGCCCACCATCTACTGGCCGTGGCTGATGGCCGGCTTCATCTCCGTCTTCGCCATGAGCCTGCCCGTCCTGCTCGCGGCGTTCGCGGACCACGTGTTCGACGTCGGCGCCGGCGGCTATGGCCTGCTGAACGCCCTGGTGGCACTGGGGGCGTTGGCCGGTGCTGTCGCGTCCACGCGGCGCCGCCAGCTGCGGCTCCGCTCCGTGGTGTTCTGTGCCGGAATGTACGGCCTGATGCTGTGCCTGGCCGCCCTGGCGCCGTCCTTGGTGTGGTTCAGTGTGGTGATGGTCCTGTCCGGATTCTGGTGCCTGATGTTCCTCACCGGCTCCAACCAGCTGGTCCAGATCAGCTCCAACATGGGCATCCGGGGCCGGGTCATGAGCCTGTACATCATGGTGCTGATCGGCGGCCAGGCCATCGGCGGGCCCATGCTCGGGTGGATCGCCGAGCACGTGGACCCGCACGTGGCACTGATGGTGTCCGGCGGGGTGCCGGCGCTCGCCGCGGTGACTGTCGCCGTCGTCCTGGCCCGAAAAGGCGCGCTGGCGCTCAGGGTGGACCTCAAGGACCGCCGCCACCCGCTGCGGATCGTCCGCCGGGTGGCCCCGGCGTAAAGGACCACTGCGGGAAAGGCTGCAGGCTTTGGGCCGCGGCGTCTACGCCGCGGCCCAAAGCGGCAGAGCCTATGCCGGCAGGTGCGGGTACTCGGCCTCGCGCCGCTGGAACTCCAGCACGTCCTTGTTGAGGACCACGCCTTCGCGGATTTCGATGGCGCGGGAAATGGTTTCGTTCCCGTCCCACTCCGCGGGGCCGCCGATGACCGTCTCAAGGAAGGGCAGCAGGGCCTGGCTGATCTCCCAGCTGGAGGAATTCCAGAGGTAGGACGGGCTGTGGTCCACCGCGTAATAGTTGATGTGGTCGCCGATCGTAAACATCGGTTCTGCGAACGTGGTGGACCGCGCCCAGCTGAAGCCCATTCCCTCGTCGCACGAAACGTCCACGATCAGGCTGCCCGGGCTGAACGCCGCGAGGTCCTCAGTCCGCAAATACGTCAGCGGATTGTTCGGGTCCTGCAGCGTGCAGTTGACCACGATGTCGCTCTCGGCCAGGAACGGCGCCAGCGGAACCCGGCCCCGCTCGGTGATGACCTGGCTCAGGAAGGGGGCCTTGTCGTCGTGATCAAACTGGACGATGTTGACCGAGTGGATCGGGGCGCCAACGGCCGCAACTCCGCGGTTGGTCAGCACCTGCACGTCGTGGATCCCATGCGCGTTCAGCGCGGTCACGGCGCCGCGGGCAGTCGCGCCGAAGCCGATCACCACGGCACTGAGCCGGCGGCCGTAGTCACCCGTGGAGCCGGTGAGCGAGAGCGCATGAAGCACCGAGCAGTAGCCGGCCAGCTCGTTGTTCTTGTGGAACACGTGAAGCCCAAAACCGCCGTCGCTCGCCCAGTGGTTCATCGCTTCGAAGGCGATGAGCGTGAGCTTCTTGTCGATGGCCAGCTGGGTGATGGCGCGGTCCTGGACACAATGCGGCCAGCCCCAGAGGATCTGGCCGTCGCGCAGTTCCTCGAGGTCCTCCGGCTGTGGCTTGGGCAAGAGTACGACGTCGGCCTCCGCCAGCAGCGCTTCCTTGGTGGCCATTTTGCCCACGAGGGTTGAGAGTTGGTCATCCGAGACGCCGAAACGCTCACCATAGCCCTGCTCCAGGATGATGCGCTGGCGCAGTTCCGGAGCGATCCGCTCGAAATGCAGGGGGTGGATGGGGAGGCGGCGTTCGTCCGGTTTCCGGGTGGACGCCAGGACGCCGAGGGTCAGGTGGCTCTGTTGGCCACTCACTTCTTTTTTGCGGCCTTGGACGTGATGTCCAGGGAGGTGGCAGGCGCTCCGGCGGCCCGCTTGTCGGCGCGCTTTTCCTTGATGGACTTGCCGGCTTTTTTGGATGCTGCTTGACGCGGGGACTTGTCAGCCATGATTGCTCCTGTAGCGGAACCGAAGAGGTTCCTGACTTCTGACGATACACGGCTGGGCCTAACGGCCCCCGGGTGATGGCCGTATGGAGTGGGAGTCGCCGCGCCGGCGCGCCATCTGCTGTGGAGCGAAAACGGTGGTGGGAAACATTGGAGCGGCTGACGGGAATCGGACCCGCGTATCAAGCTTGGGAAGCTAGCGCTCTACCATTGAGCTACAGCCGCATCGCCCCGTTTTGAGCGGGGCAGAACTTAGCTTAGCGCAGATGCGTTCACGCGCCAGCAACCGTGACCAAGCACTGGACCCGTGTCCGCCGGGATGGCCGCTACCGGCCGCGTCATCCAGTAACTCTTCAATAACGGCGCCGTCGGTGGCTAGGTCCGGGGCGGGCAGAGTGGCTACTCTGAACCCGTTAGCTGCAGTGTCATGGGGGTGGGGCGGGCTACCACCTGACCAGCCGCTAACTAAGGACTCCCATGGTATTTGCAGAGCACGAGGTGCTTATCCGGTGCGACGCAATGACCGTGTACGCGTTCCTGGTGGACGGAATGAACCTTCCCCTATGGCGCAAGGGCATCCGCAGCATCGGCTTGATGTCCGGTGCCGCCGGAACCAAGGGCGCCGTGTACCGGCAGACGACCACGGGCCGGTCAGGACGGACCATCCCCGCCGACTTTGAAATTACGCAGGCCAGGCCGGGCGCCGAGATCCAGTTCCGTGTGATCTCGGGACCGTCGCAGCCCACCGGCGGGTACTACCTCAGCACCGAACCGGCCGGCACCCGCGTCAGGTTCGCACTCGAGTACCAGCCCAAAGGCCTCCTGGGCCTGATGAACACCGGCATCCAGCGCACCATCAAGGCCGAAGTGTCCCAGCTCGCGCGGCTCAAGGACGTCCTGGAAGTGCGGACGGCCGCCTAAGTTTCGCGGCAAAGACTCCCTTGGCGGACGCCCGCTACTGGGCAAGCCGTTGGCCCGCCCAGCTGCCGGTAATGTTCGACGGCGACGCAAGGCTTCCGCTGCTCAGGTCCCAGTACTGCACCACATCGTTGGCCCGGCGGAGTGCCACTCCCGTGGAGTTCAGGGCCGTGACATCACGGAGTGGACGGATCCCGGTGACATCAGTCCAGTCGACGGTGAGCCGGGCCTCGACGCGTGGCGCCGGAGTGCCGGCTCCGCGGTAAAGCTGCACACCACCGTCGAACCTAATCGCCAGGAGATCCTGGAAACCGTCGGCGTCATAATCCACCATGCTCAGCTTCCTGGCCGCTAAGCCGCTGGCCACGGTGGTGCGGGCGGAGAGATCCCCAAGACCCTTGTTTGGGTAGAGGTAGAGGTTGCCGGCAGTATCCAGGGCGACCAGCTGGGGGAGCCGGTTGTTGGCGCACCAGCCGCCGACGGCCAGCGTCAGGGTTTCCCAGCCGCCACTGCCCAGGGTGACCGACGCCTGGAACCCGCCGGTGGCGATACCTCGGTGCAGGGTCAGGTCGCCGTTTGTCCACTGGGTCAGGAGGTCATAGGCGCCGTCGCGGTCCCAGTCCGTGGTGAACACTTCCTTGGCCGTTCCGAAATCGGAGCCGATGACCTTGGCAGCACCAAAGGTCCTGTTCCCTGTGGAGGGGCGGTTGATGAGCTGGCCCGAGGCGTTGATGGTCACCAGATCAGCGGCACTGTTGATCGCCGCGCTGCTCAAATCCAGGGTGGGCGGCATGTGTTTGACGGCCGGGTCGCACATGGTCGGCGGCGGAGGTGGGAAGGCGCCTCCGCCCCCGGGCGACGTGACGGTGCCGGCGGGCAGGGTGGTGTAGCCGAAGAAGTTCACCACGCCCCAGATGGTGAACAGATTGTTCGTGTAGGAGATCCCGGCGCCCATGACGTTGAAGCGCGGGTCAAGCAGCATGGCGTTGTGGCCCTCGGACTTTTTCCACCACTCCACCAGCTGCGCCGCGTCGCGGTCTGTGCGGATGGCGATGACCTCACCGCCACTGTTGGGGTTCAGGGCGCGGGGGTCGGTCCAGAAGCTGGCGCGGTGCTCAATGACGTCCCGGGACGCGATGCTGTTGGACCATTCCTGCGCCATGCTCGCCACAGTGGGGTGGTACTTGACCGGGGCCAGGTCCTTGGACACCCGGTACTTGTTGATTTCGTTGAAAACCGTGAGGATGGCGGCCGTGTTGCTGTCCGGCACCAGGGCCTCGGTGCCAAGGGATTCGGTAGTGAGGGATTCGGTTGCCGAGGCTGGCGGGGCTGGGGCCGCGGTTTTGTTGTGGGCCAGTTCGGATTCGGGGGCCCAGAGAGGTGGCAGGGAGGGCGGCTCGGGCGCAATTGGTTCGGACGTGGTGGTCTCGGGTGCAGCAACCGTCGCCGCCGGCGGCGCCCCTGCGGTGCCTGGCGTGCCTTCTTCCCCGGCGGGCGATGCCGGTGTGATCACCGGTTCCACGGCTGGGGCGAGTGGAGAACCGGTGCCGGTCTCAACGTCGGGTGCGCCGCCGTCGTCCGCTGTTCCCGACGGTCCCAACGTCACCGTGCGCGGCCCCAAGGCACCGGCCTGGACGGACGGCGCATTCTCCGGCGGGCCGGAATACATGCCGGCGGCCGGGGATACGAGTGCGAGCGCGCACAACATAGCCACAGCGGCGGGCGCCGCGAATTTTTTCAAAACCAACCCCAGATCAGTTTCAGTTGTACCAACCGGGAGACCCTCCGGCGGCTGACATGCTGAGGCAACATTAGCCCCACTAAGCGACAGCAACAACGAAAAACTGTGGGCTGTGGATAATGCGGTATTTTGGGAGGCGTGCTGATCTCTGACCGCGATATTCGTGCCGAACTAGACTCCCAACGGATTGTCCTCGAACCTTACGATCCCGTGATGGTCCAGCCGTCGTCGGTGGACGTGCGGATCGACCGGTTTTTCCGACTTTTCGACAACCATAAGTACGCGCACATCGACCCCGCAGAAGAGCAGCCAGAGCTGACCCGGCTGGTGGAGGTGGAGAGCGGTGAGCCGTTCATCCTGCACCCCGGCGAGTTTGTCCTGGGTTCCACCTACGAGGCCGTCACGTTGCCGGACGACATTGCTGCGCGGTTGGAAGGCAAGTCGTCCCTGGGCCGGCTGGGCCTGCTGACGCACTCCACGGCCGGGTTCATTGATCCGGGGTTTTCCGGCCACGTCACGCTGGAGCTGTCCAACATGGCCACGCTGCCCATCAAGCTCTGGCCGGGCATGAAGATCGGACAGCTGTGCTTCTTCCGGCTGACCTCTGCTGCGGAGTTCCCGTACGGTTCCGGCGAATACGGCAACCGCTACCAGGGCCAGCGCGGGCCGACAGCCAGCCGCAGCCACCTGAACTTCCACCGCACCGAGGTCTGAGCCTTTTCCTTCGAGGGGTGAGGTCTCGGCTCTAACCGTCCGTCTTGGCGCCGAGATCTAACCTCTCGGTGCGGCAGTTTGGGAACCACTACTCCTCCACTCTGTGGATAACCGGGTTGGGGCAGCCAGGCTGTGCCAACAATGGGTCATGCGGCAGCCGTCACCTCTTCCGGACCACCTCGCTGGACGTTCCTTTACCCTTCATGAGCAGGTCCACGCCGGCGTCCCCGCTGCGCGTGCATGGCGGAGCGATCTCCGCGTGGCAAGCCGCGGAGTACGCGTTCCCTGGGGTGCGCCGCAGCCGCTTCCCCACACCTGCGCATTGCTGGCCACACTCTCTCCTGGGCTCGTCTGCTGTCTGGCCACCGCGGCGCTGCTGTGGGGCTGCCCGCTGCCATTGGCACTTCAGAACGAACTGAAAATCCACTTGGCGAAGATCGGCGGAGGCGCCCGGCCAGTGCGCAAGGGGGTATCCGGTCACCGGTTGGCCCTTCGCAGCCAGGACGTGGGGGAACTCGACGGCGTCCCGGTCACCTGCCCTGCGCGGACGTGGCTGGACTTGGCCGCGGTCCTGGACTTGGAGGATTTGGTGGCCGCGGCGGACTACTTCATCTGCAGCCAATCGAGGAGCTTCGGGCCTAAGAAGGACGCGCTGTGTTCACTCGGGGACCTTCTCGAGCGGGTCCACTCCACCCCGGGCGCCCGCGGCATCCGGAAAGCCAGGCAGGCTCTGGAACTGTGCCGGGTCGGTGCCGATTCCGCGCCGGAGACCCGGCTACGGCTGGCCATCGGAAGGCTCGGACTGCCGGAACCCGCGCTGAGGTACGTGGTGCAGGACGCTACAGGGTGGGAACTTGCCTGGCCAGACGTGGCGTTTCCGGACTTCAAGGTGGCCGTTAATTACGACGGCCGGCATCACTTGGAAGAACGCCAGCGTGAGTCAGACATCCGGCGGGACGAGTCCATCGTGGCCATCGGCTGGGCATCGGTGACCGTCACAGCTGGGCATGTACGCCAGTGGGGCTTCGATGGGTGCGCCCACCGAGTACTGGACTCCCTTGCTCGGGCGGGATGGCGGATCGAGGGGTGAGGTCTCGGCGCCAACGGTCCGTTATAGCGCCGAGATCTCACGTCTCGGCGCAAGGGAGCGGGGTGGCCTACGCCTTCGCGGCCAACCGGACAGGCCCGCCGAACGCCTTGAGCACCGGTTCCACATAGCGCGCGGCCAGCGGCCCGAGGACGGCCATGATCAGCACGTAGGCGGTTGCCAGGGCGGCGAGGTCGTCCGGGACCACGCCCGACGCCACGGCCAGGCCGGCGATAACGATGGAGAACTCGCCGCGGGCTATCAGGGCGGCGCCTGCACGGAAGCGGCCCGGGCGTGCAATTCCGGCCCGCTTGGCAGCCCAGATGCCCGTGAGCATCTTGGTAGTGGCAGTGATGGCCGCGAGGATCAGAGCCCAGCCGAGTACCGGCGGGATCGTCGACGGGTCTGTGTTGAGCCCGAAGGCCACAAAGAAGATGGCCGCAAAGAGATCCCGCAGCGGTTCCAGGATCCGGGTGGCGCTGTGGGCGGTAGCCCCCGAGATCGCTATACCCAACATAAACGCGCCCACTGCGGCCGAAACCTGCAGGGCTGATGCGACGCCGGCCACCAGCAGTGCGGCGCCGAGCAGGTTGAGCAGGAAGACTTCGGAATTTTCGCTGTGCACCGCTTTTGATACACGGTGGCCGTGCCGCAGTGCCACCATTAAGACGACGGTGACCACCGCCAGGGAGATTGCCACCGTGGTGAGCCCGCCCAGGAAGCTCACACCCGCGAGGGTGGCGGTGAGGATGGGCAGGTACACAGCCATGGCCAGGTCTTCAAACACCAGGATGGACAGCACCACGGGGGTCTCGCGGTTACCGATCCGGCCCAGGTCCGTGATGACCTTGGCGGCGATCCCTGAGGAGGAGATATACGTGACGCCGCCCATAACCATGGCGCCCACCGTTCCCCAGCCGAGCAGGAGCGCCAGTGCCGCGCCGGGGATGAAATTCAGCACCAGGTCAAGAACACCGGCCTGCCAGGATCTGCGCAGACCGGTGAAAAGCTCGGCAGCCGTATATTCCAAACCGAGCATTAGCAGCAGCAGGATCACGCCGATTTCGCCGGAGAGATGTGCGAATTCCTGCATACCTTCGAGCTTGACCACGCCGCCTGCGCCGAAGGCGAGTCCGCCAACGAGGTAGAGCGGGATGGGTGACATTCCGATCCGTCCGGCCAGCCTGGCCAGGAGGCCAAGGCAGAACACAACGGCCCCCAGTTCAATGAGGGTCAGGGCCAGCGGGTCCATGACGCTCAGCCGTTGCGCAGGATATCGGCCGCCGAATCAAGGCCTTCTTGCGTTCCAACTGCAACGAGGAGGTCACCGGAGTGAAGTACGACGTCGGGTCCCGGCGACGGGAGCACTTCGCCTTCGCGCATGATCGCCACGATCGAGACTCCGCACCGGGTGCGGATGCAGGCCTTCCCCATGGGCTGGTTCTGGAACGGGGATTCCGGCGCGATGGAGAACTGCCGGGTCACGATGCCCGGGATCTCCCGGTGCTCTTCAGTCAGCTTCATGGCTAGGTGCTGCCCGCCCAGGAGGTTACCCAGGGTGGCGGCCTCATCGCCGGTCAGGGGAATCGACGCCTGGCAGGTGTCGGGATCGTCCCAAGTGGAAACGATGAGTTCCATCGTGCCCTCGCGCAGCTCCACGACGCCGATGCGGCGGCCGGAAGTCGTCATGAAGTCCTTCCGCCGGCCCAGGCCGGGGAGGTCAGTCTCGTCCACGTTCATACCACCAGCCTAGTCTTTGCAGGCCGGTTTCGGGCGGGGGTGCGCAAGGCGGCGCGAGCGGACACTTGCGGCCCTCGGCGCACACACGCGGCGCGAACTGGCAGCAGATGACGCCAAATCCCGGTTTTGAGGTCATCTGCTGCCTGTTCGCGCTTCAAGGGTGTGGGGCTTAAGTGTCCGTTCGCGCTAGGAGGCTGGAACGACGGCGATGGCGGTCTTGTCCGGCGACTTCACCGGCAGCAGGACCAGCAGGCCGGCGAGCAGCACCACCATGATGCCCAGGATTCCCCAGCGCTGTGCCCCGCCGGGTGCAACCAGGGGCGTGGCCAGCGTGATGCACAGGGTGAACAGCGCCGGGGCCAGGAAACTGACGGCGCGGCCGGTGGTGGCGTAGAGGCCAAACAGTTCGCCGGACTCGCCGTGGGGTGCCAGCCGGGCCAGGTAAGCCCGCGACGAGGACTGGGCGGGCCCCACAAACAAGCACAGGAACAGCCCGAAGACCCAGAAGGTGGTGCTGCCTGCCCACGCCGTGCCAAAGAAGATGTAGTCCCCGTTGCCGAGGACCAGGATCATGGTCCCGGCGATCAGCAGCCCCACGAGGGACCCCACAATCACGGCCTTGGGCCCCACCCGGTCGTCCAGGAACCCGCCGATGACCGCCCCCACGGCAGCCACCACGTTCCCGAAGATGGCGAAGAAAATGACCTGTGACAATTCAAAGCCGAACGTGCCGGCAGCGATGATCCCGCCGAACGTGAACACGGCCGCGAGGCCGTCCCGGAAGACGGCGCTGGCGAGGAGGAAGTAAATGGTGTGCGGGCTGGTGGCGTAGATGGCCTTGATCCGCCGGATCAGCAGGCGGTAGGAGGCCAGGAAACCCAGCGGTTGGGCCCGCTCCGGCCGCGGCAGCTCCGGGACAGCGAACAGCACGGGCATGGCAAAGATGAAGAACCACAGGGCTGAGAACACAGCCACGAGCCGGATGTTCAGGCTGTCCTCGGTGGAGGCGCCGAACCAGTCGAAGCTCGGCTGCACAAACAGCTGCAGCACAATCAGCAGGGCCACAATGCCGCCCAGGTAGCCCATGCCCCAGCCGAACCCGCTGACCTTGCCGATGTTTTTCGGCGTGGAGATCTGGGCCAGCATGGCGTTGTAGTTGACGCCGGCGAACTCAAAGAACACATTCCCCAGCGCGATCAGGGAAACGCCCAGGAGCAGGAACTCCGGCCGTGGGAACACAAAGAAGCACAGGCCAGTCAGGACGGCGACGGCGGCCGTGTTGACCCCCAGCCACAGTTTGCGGCGCCCGCCGTTGTCCGAGCGCTGCCCGGTCACCGGAGCGAGCAGCGCGATGGCGATCCCCGCGATGGCCAGTGCACCGCCAAGAACTGCAGAGGCCTGATCCTCGCCGCCGAAGGCATTGGAGGTGAGGTAGACGGTGAACACAAAGGTGGTCATGACCGCGTTGAAGGCCGCAGATCCCCAATCCCAGGCGGCCCAGGCGAGGACTCGGCCCTTGCCGGCGGCCTGGGTTCCGGCCGCGAGTTCCGATGACGGCTGCATGGCCTCAGGAGCGCTGGCGGTGTTCATAGGCTGAATCGTATCCGCCCCTGGCGAACATCGCGGTGATGATACGCCGGACACCCGGGAAATTCCAGGGACCCGCGATCTGGGGCGGGAAAAGTGTCAGTGGTGCCTTGATAAACTGTGGCCACCGAACCTGACGAATGACCGCCTGCCCTAACTTTTTGACAATCGAATCCCTGACGTTGCGGAGATACCAGTGATCACAGTCCTTGCCGTGCATTTTGCGGTTGCTGCCGTGGCGCCGTTTCTCTTCAGGGCGTGGGGTCGCAACGCGTTCTATGCGCTGGCGGCTGTGCCCTCTGCTTCCTTTGTCTGGCTGTTGTTCCAGCACGGCGCCGTGTACTCGGACGCCGGCGCGGTCTCGGAGGTCTTCCCGTGGATTCCCGGGCTGGATCTTGAATTCGCCTTCCGGCTCGATCCCCTTGCCTGGGTGATGTCGCTCCTTATCCTGGGCGTCGGCGCCTTGGTGCTCGTCTATTGCGCCCGGTACTTCAGCCTCAAGGACCAGGATCTCGGCGGCTTCGGCGCCCAGTTCCTCGCCTTCGCGGGAGTGATGTTCGGCCTGGTGATCGCTGACGATCTTCTGCTGATGTTCATCTTCTGGGAACTCACCACCATCCTGTCCTACCTGCTGATCGGCTTCGCCCGCACCAGGCTGGCGGCTCGGCGTTCGGCGCTGCAGGCCCTGATGGTCACCACCGCGGGCGGGCTGGCCATGCTGGTGGGCCTGGTCATGCTTGGCCACAGCGCCGGCACGTACCGGATTTCGGCGATCCTGGCGCAGGCTCCCACGCTGATAAGCGGACCGACCGGCGCAATCGTTGCCGCCGCCGTCGTACTTATCCTGGCGGGCGCCATCAGCAAGTCCGCGCTGGTTCCCTTCCACTTCTGGCTCCCGGGAGCCATGGCGGCCCCCACGCCGGTGAGCGCCTACCTCCACGCCGCGGCTATGGTGAAGGCCGGGATCTACCTAGTGGCACGGCTTGCCCCGGGATTTTCCGACACCGCCTACTGGCAGTCCATTGTGCTGGGCCTGGGCCTGGCCACCATGCTCGTTGGCGGCTACCGGGCGCTCCGGCAGACCGACATCAAACTCATCCTGGCCTACGGCACCGTCAGCCAGCTGGGTTTCCTGACCATGGTGGTGGGGCTGGGCACGCCGGACGCGGCCCTCGCCGGTCTCGCGATGCTCCTCGCCCACGGACTGTTCAAGGCCACCCTGTTCCTGGTGGTGGGCATCATCGACCACCAGGCCGGTACCCGCTATGTGCGCCAGCTTTCCGGCGTGTTCCGGCAGTCGCGGGCGCTCGGAATAGTGGCCGGCATCGGTGCCGCCTCGATGGCCGGCGTCCCGCTGCTCGCCGGATTTGTGGCCAAGGAAGCAGTCCTGGAAGCCTTTATCCACCACGCTTCCGGCGGCGAGGCCTGGAGCATGGTGGTGCTCGTGGGCATCGTCCTCGGTTCCATTCTCACGTTCGCCTATAGCGCACGCTTTATGTGGGGAGCGTTCGCGGTGAAGCCCGGGATCGAGCGGACAACGTTCAAGGCGGTCAAGCCTTCCTTCCTGGCAGCCCCGGCCGTCCTCAGCGTCCTCAGCATCGTCTACGGCCTCTGGCCGGCGTCGGTGGACGCCTGGGTCCAGCCCTACGCCGCGCTGTTCGCCTCCACCGCGTCCGACGCCGGCACATCGGCCGAGCAGGCCGGCCACCTTGCGCTGTGGCACGGTTTCACCCCCGCCCTGGGACTGACGGCCCTCACGTTCGCCCTGGGCCTGGCGATGTACTTCGGACGGAACCTGGTGGCCCGCGCGCAGTCCCGCGTTCCCGGCTGGATCGACGGCGACCGCATGTACCAGCTGACCATCGGCGCCCTGGACGACACCGCGGTCTGGATTACGGGCCGCACGCAGCGTGGTTCACTGTACTTCTACCTCGCGGTAATCCTCACGATGGCGTTTGCGCTGCCGCTGACCGCCATGGTGCTGGCGGGCAAGCCGCTGCCGGACAACCTGTACTTCATCGATCCCTACTCGCCGCTGCAGCCAGTGGTCGGGGCGGGAATTGTGATCGGTGCGCTGGCCGCGGTCAAGGCCAACAAACGGTTCCTCGCCGTGCTGATGGTGTCCGTGACCGGATACGGGATCGCCCTGATGTTCGCGCTCCAGGGCGCACCGGACCTGGCCCTCACGCAGATGCTTGTGGAAACCATCATCCTGGTGGCCTTTGTCCTGGCCATGCGCAGCCTGCCCGCGGAACTCCGTGACCGCACCGGCGGCAAGTACCGGGTGATCCGCGTGATCATCGGGGCAGCGTTCGGCGTCACCATGGTCTTCGCCGCCATCCACGCCATGGGCGCCCGGGTGGCCGTCCCCGTGTCCCTGGAATTCCCGCGCCTTGCCTATGAAGGCGGCGGCGGGCTGAACATCGTCAACGTGACCCTGGTGGACATCCGAGCCTGGGACACGTTCGGTGAAATATCCGTCCTTGCCCTGGCCGCCACAGGTGTTGCCAGCCTCATCTTCGTCCGCGGCCGCGGCGACCGGACCAGGGTCTCTGAAACTATTGCCGAGGGCAGCGTCGGCCGCCAGGTCGCAGTGGATCCCGGGTCGCGGGAAGCCGCGGCCCTGGCCATCAGCCGCAAATTCGCCGCCTCCGCCCGGGATGCCTGGATCGTGGCGGGGCGCACGCTGGCACCGGAACGGCGTTCCATCATCTTTGAAGTGGTCACGCGGCTGATCTTCCACTCCCTGATCATCTTCTCGCTTTACCTCCTCCTGGCCGGCCACAACCTGCCCGGCGGCGGCTTCGCCGGCGGCCTGACTGCCGGGCTTGCCCTGGCCATCCGCTACCTGGCCGGCGGCCGGTTCGAACTGCGCGAGGCCACGCCCGTCGGCGCCGGAACTCTGCTGGGGATCGGGCTCGCCACTGCGGCGGCGTCCGGTGTGGTGCCGCTGCTGCTGGGCGGCCAGGTATTCCAGACCGCCATCATCGAACTCTGGCTTCCGGTGTTCGGGGACATCAAGTTCGTTACGTCCACCATCTTCGACATCGGCGTCTACATTGTGGTGATCGGACTGGTGCTGGACGTGCTGCGCAGCCTGGGCTCCGAGATCGACGAACACTTTGAAGAGCAGAGAACTGCGCCCGCCGAGGACGCGCAAAGCGACGACGCTCCTGCCGCTGCCGCGGTGCAGGCGGATGTGCACGCCAAGGAACCCGCGGGCGTCCCCGCCGAAACCACCGCGAGGGGCCAAGGATGAGCGTCAACCTGACCCTGCTTACCGTGATGGGTGCCCTGTATGCGTGCGGCATCTACCTGATCCTGGAACGCAGCCTCACCCGCGTGCTGCTGGGGCTGATGCTGCTGGCCAATGCCACCAACCTGCTGATCCTGGCCACCGGCGGCTACGCAGGCCTGGCGCCGCTGTACAACAAGGACACCGGCGCCCAGGAGTACGCGGACCCGCTTCCGCAAGCCCTGATCCTCACGTCGATCGTGATCTCGTTCGCAGTGACGGCCTTTATGCTCGGCATCATTTACCGCACGTGGGTCCTGGCCCGCCAGGATGAGATCCAGGACGACATCGAGGACCTCCGTGTCGCCGAGACGCCCCGCTTCGACGCCGAGGATGACGCCCCGATTCCGGCCGAAACTTCGGAGTTTCCCCTGACCATGCTGGGCAGTGACGGGACAGCCGTCTCGGACCACCCCACGGCTGCGGACGGCCCGGATGAGGCCGGGGGTTCCGTCACCGCCGGCGCTAAGGAGATTCCTGCCGGGGACGCCGCCGCCGAAGAGCAACCCGGCTCGCAGAACGTAACCCCTGGTCCCGAAGGAGGTGTGAAGTGAACATCGCAAGCTTTGCCCCGCTCGCCGTCGTACTTCCCATCCTCGGTGCCGCCCTGGCCTTCCTGCTGATCCGGCACTCCCGCGCCCAGCGCGCGGTGAGCATCGGCGTGCTGTCCCTGACACTTCTGCTGGAGTGCCTGCTGCTGGCCTCCGTGTGGGACGGCGGAACGGCCGCCGTGACCATCGGCGGCTGGCTGCCGCCGTGGGGCATCACCATGGTGGTGGACCAGTTCTCGTCCCTCATGCTCGTGGTGTCGTCGGCCATCAGCCTCGCTGTGCTGGTCTACGCCACCGGCCAGGGCATGGCCGACGGCGACCAGGACGCGCCGGTGTCGATCTTCCACCCCACCTACCTGATCCTGGTGGCCGGGGTGTCCAACGCGTTCCTGTCCGGGGACCTGTTCAACCTGTACGTCGGCTTCGAGATCCTGCTGACGGCAAGCTATGTGCTGATGACACTGGGCGGAACCGGCCCCCGCATCCGCGCCGGCGTCACCTATGTGGTGGTCTCCGTGGTGTCCTCCGTGCTGTTCCTGATCTCCATCGCGATGGTCTACGGCGCCACCGGAACCGTGAACATGGCCGACCTCGCCATCAAGCTCGCGGACCTGGACGAGGGAACCCAGACCCTGCTGCACGTGATGCTGCTGGTGGCCTTCGGCATCAAGGCGGCCGTGTTCCCGCTGTCGTTCTGGCTGCCCGACTCCTACCCCACGGCGCCCGCGCCGGTCACCGCCGTGTTCGCCGGCCTGCTGACCAAAGTCGGTGTCTACGCGATGGTGCGCACGGAAACCCTGCTCTTCCCCGGGGACAGCCTGAACACTCCGCTGATGGTGGCGGCGCTGCTGACCATGGTGGTGGGAATCCTGGGCGCCCTGGCCCAGAGCGACATCAAACGTCTGTTGTCCTTCACCCTGGTCAGCCACATCGGCTATATGGTGTTCGGCCTGGCGATGTCCTCGGTGGCCGGGCTGGGCGCCGCCGTGTTCTACGTGGCCCACCACATCACCATCCAGACCAGCCTCTTCCTGGTTACGGGCCTGATCGAGCGCCGCGGCGGCAGCTCCTCCGTGGACCGGCTGGCCGGCCTCGCCAAGCTGTCACCCATCCTGGCCCTGCTCTTCTTTATCCCCGCCATGAACCTTGCCGGGATCCCGCCGTTCTCCGGTTTCCTGGGGAAAGTGGGGCTCATCCAGGCCGGCATCGAACTGGGCACGCCCCTGGCCTACGCCCTGGTGATCGGCGGTGTGGTCACCAGCCTCCTGACCTTGCTGGCCGTCGCGCGGGTCTGGAACCGCGCATTCTGGCGCAAGCCCTCGGACGCCGAGCACCCGGACCCCGTCCTGCTGGCTGAGCCCGAGGATTCGGATACCGGCAGCCGGGCCGGCCGCAAAAACGTCACGCTGCTGCCCCGCACCATGGTGGGCTCAACCCTGGGCCTGGTGGTCCTGGGCGTGTCACTCACTGTTTTCGCGGGCCCGCTGTTCACAGTCTCGGACCAGGCCGCCCACGAAATGCTGGACAGGTCCGCCTACATCCAGGCCGTACTGGGCGAGGACACGGACGTTCCCCCGCTGGCCCTGAAAGACGGTGGGGGCAAATGAGCCGCCGCCGGATTTCCCTCCGCCAGGAACTGCCCCTGCTGGTATGGCTGGTGATTGTCTGGGGCGCCCTGTGGCAGGACTTCAGCCCCGGCAACCTGCTCTTCGGCGCGTTGCTGGCCGTCCTCGTGGCCCGGATATTCTACCTGCCGCCGGTGGAACTCAGCGGCCGGTTCAACATTCTTTATGCAGTGCCATTCGCCCTGCGTTTCCTGGGCAGGGTGGCGGCAGCCAGCGTTGAGGTCATGTATCTGGCGGCTGTCCGCGGCCCGCGGGTCATCAACGCCGTCGTCGCGGTGCCGTTGCGGAGCCACCAGGACCTGATGGTCACCGCCACCGGGCACGTGATTTCGCTGATCCCGGGCTCGCTGGTGGTGGAAGTGGACCGGTCAACGTCCACCCTGTACCTCCACGCGCTCAATGTCAGCAACCCGGAAGAAGTGGAAAGCCTGCGCAAGGAAGTCCGCTCCATCGAAGCGGGCCTGATCAGGATCATGGGCACCCGCGAAGAACTCGAAGCAATCCGGCAGGAGGCCGCAGCATGATGCAGACCGTCCTGGCTGTCACCGCAGTCATTCTCTCGCTGGCGGCGGCGGGAGCCATCATCAGGATCTCCCGCGGCCCGTCGCTGCTGGACAGGGTGCTGGCCTCCGACGTCCTGCTCGCGATCCTCGGTGCGGCCCTGTGCATCGACATGGCCGTCAACCGGCACCTGAACAACCTGATGCTGCTGGTGGCGCTGTCCGTGGTCGGCTTCATCGGGTCGGTGACCGTTGCGCGCTACGTGGCCGACCGGCGGGAGCAAGCCAATGAGTCCTGAGGCCAGCGTGGTTGATAACGTCATCGATACCGTGTCGGCGGTGTTCCTGGTAGTGGGTGCCCTTATGTCGCTCGCCGCCGCCGTGGGCCTGCTCCGTTTCCCGGACCTGCTGAGCCGGATGCACGCGGCCACCAAGCCCCAGGTGCTGGGGCTGTTCCTACTCCTGGCGGCCATCGGCCTGCAGCTGCGCACCTGGTGGGTGTGGCCGGTGCTGCTGGTGGCCTGGATTTTCCAGCTGCTGACGGTGCCGGTTTCCGCCCACATGGTGGGCCGCGCCGGTTACCGGACCAAACACCTGCACCGTGAGCTGCTCAGCTCCGATGAACTCGAAGCCGTGGTTCAGAAGGCGGCCCAGTCGGCCCGGGATGAGTCATCCCGGGATGAAGCGTCCGACGGCGGCCGGCGGGACTGAGCGTCAACCCACCGCCGGACTGCTTGCCAGGGTTAAACCTCGCCAGGTTTAGACGATGTCCTGGGACTTGGCGAAACGGGTGATGGCCCGCTGCGTGCCGCGGTTGGCGAGCACCTGGATGATGGTGCTGACCGAGGCCGAAATGAGCGCAAACGTCAGGGCCGAGCGCAGGGTGGTGGGAGTGTCTTCATCCTTGCCGGTGGGGGGCTTGCGGCCGGTGGACTTTTCCCACACGGTATTGACCACCTTGGTGCCGACGAACCCGGCGCCGATGCTGATTGCAGTGCCGAGCAGCTTGATGAACAGGTTCATTCGTTGAACTCCTTGTGAGCGGATCCGGGACTTCCTTTAGCCTAACCCGGCTGCATGGACTCCAGAATCTCACGCAGGGCTTCCACCACCAGATCGTGGTCCTGCTGCTGGGGCAGGCCCGAGACCGTCACCGTGGCCACTGCACCCACGCCGGCGACGTAGACCGGGAAGCAGCCGCCGTGCGGGGCGTAGGTGGACTCGTCAAACCAGCCGTGGTCCTCGATCCGGCCGCCGTGCAGCCTGCCGCGGAGGCCCACCAGCAACGAAGGGATCTCATACCTGGCGGCGGTGCGCTGCTTCGCCTGGATCCAGCGCTCGTTGTCCGGGGTGGCGCCGTCCAGGGCCACGTGGAACAGGACCTGGTCACCCTTGGTGATGTCGATCGCGATGGGCAGCTTCCGGCTCTTGCCCAGCTCCACCAGGAGCAGCCCGAGGTTGAGGGAGTCGTCCTTGCTGAAATGCGGAAACTGCAGCTCGTTGATCTCGGCTTCGACCCGGGCAATCAGGGCCTCCAGCAGCCCCGCCGGCTGGGGCACCGTCGAATCGGGATTGAACGCAGTCACAGTCGGGTTGTTGGCAGTCATGGCCCACAATCTACCCCGCCCTCGGTGTAAACTGGAGCACGCCCATCAGGGCAGATTTATTACGACAGGGGAGCGCCGCCGTCGGACATCACTGGCATTGCCAGGGAACCGCAGGTGGGCGCTGAGAGTGCGGACAGCCGCAGACCCTCGAACCTGATCCGGTTAGTACCGGCGCAAGGGAGTCGAGTTCTCGAAGTGTCCGGAAACGGCGGCAGCGCCGCACGCCGGGGCACTTTCCCCTCCTGTTCCTCAGGAGGACCAAAATGACAACTGCAGCAATCAAAAAGACCGGCAATACCTGGCGCGTTGTGGACATCGTAGTGGCGGCACTCATCGCCATCACCGGCGGCGTGATCTTCTGGGCCTGGTCCCAGGGCGCCGGCATCGTCTCCGCCCCCATGAACGCCGTTTACCCCCCGCTGACCGGCCTGATCGCCGGCGGCTGGATGATCCCGGCAGTGCTGGGCATGCTCATCATCCGCAAACCCGGCGCGGCACTCTTCTGCGAAGCGGTGGCCGCCACCGGCGAACTCATCATGGGCTCGCAGTACGGCGCCACGGTGCTGATCTCCGGACTCCTCCAGGGCCTGGGCGCCGAGCTGGTGTTCTTCCTGCTGGTGTACGGCAACTTCCGGTTCAAGTCCTTCCTGCACCAGAAGTACAACCTCATCGCCGCACTGCTGGCCGGTGCCGGGGCGGGCCTGTTCTGTGGCCTCAATGACTCGTTCCTGCCGTGGGGCTGGAACATCGCCTACGAGCCCGGCGACAAGCTCGCGTACATCGTGTTCTGCACCATCTCCGGCGCGGTGATTGCGGGTGCCTTGTCCTGGATTGCCACCCGCGGCCTGGCCCGGACCGGTGTGCTGAGCTCGTTCGCGTCCCGGAAGGCAGCGTCGGAGCCCGTCTTCAACTGATGACCGCTTCCGACGCCGGCGCTTCCGGAGTGCGCCCCGCCGCGGTGTCCGCCCGTGGCTGGGGCTGGCGGCATGCGGGACGTTCCGCCCCCGCCGTCCAGGGCCTCGACCTCGACATCGCGCCCGGCGAGCGGGTGCTGCTGCTGGGCCCGTCGGGCGCGGGCAAGTCAACGCTGCTGCACGCGCTCGCAGGGGTGCTGGGGGATGAAGGGGACGACGCCGACGAAACCGGTTCGCTGCTGATCAACGGTGTGGTGCCCCGCGGGCAGCGCGGCCGCTCGGGCCTGATGCAGCAGGATCCGGAAACGCAGGTGGTGCTTTCCCGGGTGGGTGACGACGTCGCCTTCGGCGCCGAGAACCTCGCCGTTCCGCGGGACGAGATCTGGCGGCGCGTCCATGAAGCGCTCGACGACGTCGGGCTGCGAAGTGCCGGCGGCACTGGTTTGGACGCCGACGGCGGCGCTGGTGCCGCCGGGCTCGCGCTGGACCACCCGACGTCGGCCCTGTCCGGGGGACAGAAGCAGCGCCTCGCGCTGGCGGGTATCCTCGCGATGCGGCCCGGGCTGATCCTGCTGGACGAGCCCACAGCGAACCTCGATCCCGCCGGTGTGCTGGAAGTCCGGGACGCCGTGGGCCGCTGCCTGGACAAAACCGGCGCCACGCTTGTTGTGGTGGAACACCGGGTGTCCGTCTGGAAGGACCTGGTGGACCGGATTGTGGTGCTCCAGCCGGGCTCCGCAGCGGGCTCCGCTGGAAGTTCCGCCGGGACGTCCGCCGTCCTGCTGGACGGGCCGCCGGACCAGGTGCTGGCGGAGGCGCGGGACATGCTGATCGGCGCGGGCGTCTGGGTACCGGGGTATGTCCCGGCAACCCGCCGCCGCGTGTCCGCAGGCTCCGGTGACCTGCTGCTGGCTGCCGAGGACCTTGCCGTCTCCCGCGAGCGTCCGCGGCGCCGCGGTTTCCGGACCATCCCGCCCGTGCCGGTGCAGCAGGGCATCGCGGCACAGGTCCGTTCCGGCCAGGCACTCACCGTCACGGGACCCAACGGCGCCGGCAAATCAACGTTTGCGCTGACCCTCGCCGGACTTCTGGCACCGGTGGCAGGGAAGGTGTCCGCCGCCGTCGAGCTTTCCGAGGGGGCCGGGATCGATCCCTTCACATGGAAAGCCAACCAGCTGATTTCCCGCATCGGAACCGTCTTCCAGGAACCCGAGCACCAGTTCGTGACCGGCCGCGTGCTGGACGAACTGATGTTCGGCCCGCGGCACCTGGGGCATGGCGAGGAGCGGGTTGATGAGCTGCTGGAACGGCTGCGCCTGACGCACCTGGTGGACGCCAATCCGTACACGCTCTCGGGAGGCGAAAAGCGGCGCCTCTCGGTGGCCACTGTCCTCGCTGCCCACCCGCGTGTGCTCGTCCTCGACGAGCCGACCTTCGGCCAGGACGCCAACACCTGGGCCGAGCTCGCATCGTTCCTCTCAGAACTGCTCGACGCCGGGACCTCCGTGGTTTCCGTGACCCACGACCAGGAATTCAGCGCCGTCCTGGGCGGGGCCGAACTGCGGCTTGGCCCGGCCTCCCGCGGCGGCGCCCGCCAGGAAGCAGATGCGGCATGAGGGATGCCCTGACCCTCCGCGGCAACGACGCGCTGCTTACGCGCGCCAACCCGCTGGCCAAGTTCGCCGTCGTCTTCCTCATCACGCTGGTGCTGGCGCTCTCCATCGACTGGGTGTCCGCCTCGGTGGCGCTCGCGGCCGAGCTGGCGCTCTTTCCGCTGGCTGGGCTCACCCTGCGCCTGTTGTGGCAGCGCGGCTGGCCACTGATCATCGCGGCAGCCCTGGGCGGCTGGAGCACGGCGATCGTCGCGGCGGACAGCGGCGCTGTCCTGCTCGACGTCGGGATCTGGTCCATCAGCGAGGGTTCCCTTCAGCTGGGCATCGGTTTTATGCTGCGCGGACTCGCGATTGCACTTCCGGCGATCCTGCTTATGACCTGCACGGACCCCACCGACCTCGCCGATGCCCTGGCCCAGAAGGCCCGGCTGCCGCACCGGTTTGTCCTCGGCACGCTGGCCGCGATGCGGCTGGTGGGGCTCATGGCCGAGGAATGGCAGACCATCGGCATGGCGCGGCGGGCCCGCGGCGTCGGTTCGCAGGGCAGCCCGCTGCAACGGCTGCGGGCCACCCTCGGGCAGAGCTTCGGGCTCCTGGTCCAGGCCATCCGCCGGGCGTCCCGGCTGGCCATCACCATGGAAGCGCGCGGTTTTGGCGCGGGGCGTAGGACATGGGCCCGGGAATCCACGTATTCGCCACTGGATGCCTGGGTCCTGGCGGGCGGCGTACTGATCGCGGCGGCTGCTGTGGTTTCCGCGGCTGTATTGGGGACCTGGAACTTCGTCTGGCGCTAGCTGGATCTTGTCAGCGGCGCTGGTCAGTTCTGCCAGCGCAGACTGGTCGGCGTGCTCTGCGGCGGCGGGGCTTGTCAGCGCGTGCGCAGCGGAGCCGCCCGGTCGAACCTCTCACGCGTCAGGAACGCCAGCTGGGCTTCCTTTTCCGCCAGCTGGATGACGGGTCCCAGCTCGAAGCATGTGGCGTCGAGCCGGCGCAGGGCTTTGGTGTTGCGGGCATCCGGCTCCACCACGATCCTGTCCTTACCCGGCACGGAGAACATGTATTGGATCAGGGACGTGGCGAGCCGCGGCGTGAAGTGCGGGACAGGCCGGGTGGCCGGAGCCAGCATCAGGTGCATCCCGATGTCCTCCTCGCGGGCAGCGTAGGCCTCGCCGACAGGATCGTGGAGCGGCTCGTACGTCTGGAACAGCGCCATCGGCTCGCCGTCGAGCACCACCAGGAAGGCATGGTGCGTCTCCAGCGAATCCAGGAACTCATAGATCCCCAGCACGTCTTCGCGCGTGTGCTCGGTCATGCCCCAGAACCTGGCACGCGGCTGGCTGACCCACTGGTAGATCAGATCGAGATCTTCCGCGGGAGTGAGCGGGACGATCCGTAGGCTGCCCCAGCCCTTGAGCTCTTCGGTGTAGATCGTGGTCCGCAGGGAGTAGTCCCGGATGGTGGTGTTCATGGCTTCCTTTGTGGGCTGGCGATGTGCTGTGGTGTCCGACACGGGCTGGCTGCCGGCATTGTGCGCGGTATCGAATGTGAGCCGCGCCCAGTCGGTGATGACGGGAACCAGCTCGCCGGCGGCCCATAACGGCAGCTGGTCCGAAAAGTGCGGGCTGGCAGGGCTCCCCCCGGCGCCGAACGGGACAACCCACCGGCTCTGCTGCCGGTGCGAGAGATCCCAGACATACCGCGCAACCGGTCCGCGGAAGCTTCGATCCTCGATCCCCGGGAGGCTTTCGGTGCTGAGCACGCAGCCCGTGTCGCCGGAGAGCGGAGCCGTGGGCACGGAGTTGGCCAGGCTGCCGGGGAGTTCGTGAACGGCCAGGAGCTGGTGGCGCTGGCCCCAGAGCTTTTTGCCCGCGAGGATTGCCGCCTCTTCCAGCGCTGCTGCGGATTCGACGGCGGGGCTGATGCCAAGTTCCGCTCCGCGATGCAGCAGTGTCTCGAGGGCGAATCCCACCCGCGCAGCCACCGACAACCACGGACCAAACAGCGGCGAGTGTCCGGTCGGCGCCGCCAGGGGTGCCAGCGCCGCGTGCCCGGCAATCCGCCGGACAAACAGGCCGCGCCATGCCGCAAAGTCGCCCGCGTCCTTGCTGTGGGCGTCCATGCGGCCGTCCCACGCCAGCAGCCGGGAACGCAGGCCAGCGGCACGCGCCGTCAGCGAGCCGGCGTCGAGGCCTTCAAGCAGCCTGCGAAACTGCGGCCAGGGACCCAGCTGCGTGTCCGAGTGGATGGCCTGCATGTCATCAACGGTGAAGGCCGCGGCGCGCGGAGCTTCCAGCAGCTCGCGGATCCGCCGGGCACGGTGGGCCGGGGCGAATTCCATGCCCACAGCATCGCCGCCACCGGCCTCCCGGTCGTTCGCGCTGACCGCAAAACGAGTCACCGGAGTGCCCAGCAGCGGCACGTATATGCCGTTCCAGGAATGTTCCGAGGAGTATGCCGGTACGGGAATCCGGCGGTTGTGGTGGTTTCGCGCCGGGACCAGCCCCGCGAGAAAATGCCTGACATTGCCCTCGGCGTCCGCCGCCATCACGCTGTTCACCGGCTCCACCCACCGTTGCAGGGCTGCTTCCACGTCCGCGACTGAGCGGCTCCGCAGCAGCGGCAGGAGGGCCTCGAAACCCAGCCGCTCCTCAACCCGCGCCGGGAACCGCAGACTCAGGGCGCCACCGTCGGGCCCGCCCGCGATCACCGGGCCGCGGGCGGTCTCGAAGAGTTCCACCTCCTCAGAGGCGCCGCCGCGGACGAGGATCGTCTCACGTTCGACGACGGCGGGTTCCCAGCCGAGCGGGCCGCGCGCCTCGATGCCGGCCTCGCCTGAGCCGGAGACCGTGCGGCGCAGTTCCTCCTCGAAGAGGTCCTGGTAGTCGGCCATGGCGTTGGTGATGGCCCACGCCGTGTGTCCGGTGTGGCCGAAGTGCGGCAGCCCCGGAACGCCCGGGAAGGCGAATCCGACGGTGTCGAACTCCGGGCAGGCGAGCCGCACCTGCTGGTACACGCCGGGCAGTTCCAAGAGGCGGTGGGGGTCGCCGGCGATGAGGGGCAGGCCGCTCGCGGTCGCAGAGCCGTGCACTGCCCAGGCGTTACTGCCGGACCACACGGGAGCCTCGATGCTGAAGAGGCCCACGGCGTCGGGCCCCAGCGTCCGGGCGACGTGGGCGCGGAAAAGTTTGTTGGGAAACGTGGAGAACAGGATGTGCTGGACCAGGAACACACCCAGCGGCGTCCACGGATTCCACGGCGCGGGCGCGGTGCCGGATTCCTCGAACTCCAGCCCGCCCCGCAATCCGTCCGCCAGGGCCTGGTTGATGCCCGCCACGTAACTTTGGCACCAACGCCGGGTGCCGGCGTCGAGCCTTTCGAAGCAGCGGCGTGCCGTGTCGTCGAGCCTGGCCTGCCTGGCTAGGCGGTCCCAGTGCAGGCCGGCAGCGCCCAGCATCTCTGCGGTCCGGCCCTCGGATCGCCAGCGTTCAAGCTCGATCTGCCAGGATCGGTCCGTCGCCGCATTCATGCCCTGAAGATGCGCGAGCTCCTCAACGGAGTCCGCCCACAAATGCGGGATTCCCCACGGGCCGCGGTAGGTTCCGGTGCCGCCTGCGGGGGCGGCATGTTGTGTCGGGGCAGGCGTCATAGTCAGGAGCGGCTTTCGAGCTTAGGTTAGGCTAACTTTAGTCAAGATAGGTGGAGCCGGCCCTGATCGCAAAATCGGGCCGGTACGTGAAGGAGTGTTGCTTGAAGCGCAGTTGGGAAGGCGTTGTCCTCAAAGTCATGGGCGCCAAGGACTTCGGGCTGGAAGTCACCGGGCGTGAGGAGATTACGCCCGACTTCCTTCGGGTGCACGTGCGCGACGGCGGTCTGCTGGACCGTTCTGACCTGCACCCCACCATGTGGATCCGCCTGTGGTTCGACGACGCCGGCAAGGGGTACCAGCGCGCCTACACGCTGGTTGATCCGGACCCGAAGGCCGGTACCTTCAGCCTGGACTTCGCCATGCACGACGGGATCGCCGCCAACTGGGCACGCGGCGCGCGGCCCGGCGACACCATCGAAGCCACCGTCCAGGGCAGTGCCTTCGACTTCCCGAAGCCAATTCCGCGCCGTGCATGGATCGTGGGCGATCCGGCATCCGTGCCGGCCATCAACTCGCTGCTGGACGAGCTGCGGACGGTGGACGCCGCCGCCGGCCGCCCCACGCCAGTGACCGCCTGGCTTGAATACCAGCACGACGCCGACCCCTCGCTGGAGCTGCGAACCGGGGAGTCCGACGTCGTCAGCTGGATTCCGCGCAAACGCGACGGCGCTGCGCTGGTGGATGCGGTGTGTGACGCGCTGACCGCGGACTCCGTTTCGGTCGGCGAGGACTACTTCTGGGTGGCCTGCGAGGCGTCCAATACGCGCGCCATCGTCAAGCACCTGCGCAAGGACCTTGGTGTGGATAAGCAGCGGATCAATGCGCTGGGGTACTGGCGGGTGACGTAGGCCCCCGCCGCGCGTCGTGTCGAATATCGCATGGAGTGGGTATTCCATCCAGCAATCCGCGACATGCGGGCAAAATGCCCAGCCAATAGCTCATCTGTGATATTTTTTATCTATGATTCAGCAAACTGCCGAGCACGTCGCCGCCACACTCAGGGACGCCCGGACCGAGAAGGGCTGGACCCAAGGCCAGCTCGCGTCAGCGCTGGGAACCAGCCAGAGCGCCGTCGCCCGGATGGAGCAGGGCAAGCAGAACCTGAGCCTAAAAATGATCCAGCGGCTCGAAGCCATTCTCGACCGCAGCATCGTCAAGGTGGGCAAACCGCAGATGACGCACCTGCGGATCGAAGGCGGCCGCACGCTTTCCGGGGCGGTGGATGTCAACAGCAGTAAAAACGCCGGTGTGGCGTTGCTGTGCGCCAGCCTGATCAACCGCGGCACCACCGTCCTCCGCCGCCTTGCCCGGATCGAAGAGGTCAACCGGATCGTGGAGGTCCTGACCAGCATCGGCGTCGAGTGCACGTGGCTAAACGACACGGATCTCCAGCTCCGCCGCCCCGCGGTCCTGGACCTCGAGGCCATGGATGTGGACGCGGCGCGCCGCACCCGCAGCGTGATTATGCTCCTGGGCCCGCTTCTTGACGAATCCGCGGAGTACCGCCTGCCGTATGCCGGAGGTTGCGATCTGGGCACCCGCACCGTGGAGCCGCACATGCAGGCGTTGCGCCAGTTCGGGCTCTCCGTGGAGGCCACTGCCGGTTTCTACGCCGTGCAGGCTCCGCCGCCGGACACTCACGACCGGTCCTTTGTGCTGACGGAGCGCGGGGACACTGTCACCGAGAACGCGATCATGGCAGCGGCGCACCGCCGCGGCACCACCGTCATCCGCAACGCCAGCCCCAACTACATGGTCCAGGACCTCTGCTTCTACCTCGAGATGCTGGGCGTGAAGATCGACGGCGTGGGCACCACCACACTGAAGATCACCGGGCAGCCGCAGATCGACGTCGACATTGAGTATTTCCCGTCCGAGGACCCCATCGAGGCCATGAGCCTTATCACCGCCGGGATCGTCACCAACTCAGAGGTGACCATCCGCCGCGTGCCCATCGAGTTCATGGAGATCGAGCTGGCCACGCTGGAGCAGATGGGCCAGCAGCTGGAGATTTCCGGCGAGTACGTGGCGCGCAACGGCCGCACCCGGCTGGTGGATGTGACCACCAAACCGTCCGAGCTGCGGGCGCCCGAGGACAAGATCCACCCGATGCCGTTCCCCGGCCTGAACATCGACAATCTGCCGTTTTTCGCGGTCATCGCCGCCAACGCCCACGGCCAGACCATGATCCACGACTGGGTCTATGAGAACCGGGCCATCTACCTCACGGAACTCAACCGGCTCGGCGCCCAGGTGCAGCTGCTGGACCCGCACCGGATCTACGTCAACGGCCCCACGAAGTGGCGGGCCGCCGAGGTGGGCTGCCCGCCGGCACTCCGCCCCGCCGCCTGCCTGCTGCTGGCCATGCTTGCGGCGCGGGGTGTTTCGGAGCTGCGGAATATCTACGTGATCGAGCGCGGCTACGAAGACCTGGCCGAGCGGCTCAACACCATCGGCGCCAAGGTGGAGTACTTCCAGGACTAACGCTCGCAGAATCCGACGACCCCGCGGGCTGCCGCCTCCTTGACCGTTGCAGCACAATATAAGAATGCGTACATTCGGCGTCGAGGAAGAGCTCCTGATCGTTGATCCGGACACGGGGGAGCCGCTTGCCCTCGCGGACGCGATGCTGTCCGGCCGCCGGATGGCAGCCGACGACGCCCCGGAACGTCCCTATGCGCTGGCAGCCAAGGAAAAAACCGCCCACGACGACTGGACTGGCCTGACTGCCGAGCTGAAGCTTGAGCAGATCGAAACCCAGACCCGTCCCTGCCTCGAGTACGCAGAACTGCTGCAGCAGATCCGGGCTGGCCGGCTGCTGGCGGACCAGGCGGCCACCAAGAACGGTGCAAGGGTTGCCGCGCTGGCCACGTCTCCGTTTGGCCTTGCGAGCCACACCACTCCGGACGCCCGCTATGCCCGGATGCTGGAACGCTTCGGCCTGACGGCGCAGGAGCAGCTGACCTGCGGCTTCCACGTCCACACGTTCATCGAATCCAAGGACGAGGGCGTGGCCGTGCTGGACAGGATCCGGGACAAGCTGGCAGTGCTCACGGCACTGAGCGCAAATTCGCCGTTCTGGAACGGGATGCCCACAGGATTCGAGAGCTACCGAACCCAGGCCTGGAACCGCTGGCCTATGTCCGGCCCTTCGGCCATTTTCAGCACGTACTCCGCATATCGGAGGGTGGTCACGCGTCTGCTGGACAGTGGCGTGCTGCTGGATGAAGGCATGATCTACTTTGACGCCCGACTGTCCCGGAACCACCCCACGGTTGAGGTCCGCGTGGCCGACGTCTGCCTCCGCGCCGAGGACGCTGCCCTGATCGCGGTGCTGGTGCGGGCCTTGGTCGAATCGGCCAGCCGTGAATGGCGCGACGGCGTGGAGCCGGCCCCGGTGCCCACGGTGCTGCTGCGGATGGCGGCATGGCAGGCGAGCAGCAGTGGCCTGAGCGGTGAGTTGCTGGATTTTGGCACGTTCAGGCCGGCGCCGGCCGTCGACGTGGTGCGATCCTTGGTGGACTATCTGGCTCCGGTCCTCGCCGAGCAGGACGAACTTTCCCTAGCCCGGCAGGGCGTCGAGGATATCATTGCCCGCGGCACCGGCTCCACCGAACAGCGCAGGGTGCGGGACGCGGTGATGGAAGAATCGGCGCCCGACGACGGCGGGCTGGGGGCCGTGGTTGCCCACGCCGTGCGTGTCACGATGCGCGGCACCTCCGGGTTGCGTGAGGCGGACGAGGTCCCGGAGCTGCTGCGCGTACGCCTGTCCTGAGTTCTCCCTGAGGCTTTGTGCGAAAAACCTTTGCGCGAACTGGCAGATAATGCCCTGTTTGCCCGTTTTTGGGGTCATTATCTGCCCGTTCGAGCCAGCCCCAGCGTCAACGCCTGGGGAGTGCGTCCGAGTGGTCTTCGGAGGGAGCCATGGGTTCCTCGTAGCGCATCAGCTGGACACCCACCGCGGTCTCCACCAGGTAGAAAGCGAACGGCGGAATATCCTTCGTGCCAGCCAGGATTGCAGCAAAGACGGGAGCACTGGCGGCCGCCGTGATGCCAGTCCAGGGTTTCAGCGGTAAGAGCAGCAGCCCCGCCCCCAGGGCCGCGAGCCCGCCGATATGCAGCCCTGAATATGTAAGGAACGGCCAGTTGGAACCCCGCCGATACGCGAACCTCTCCAGGTCCGAGGCGCGGTCCGCGAGGGCCACAACGAACAAGGGCGCGCCTGCCAGCAGGGCGGCTGCTGCGCCGGCGGCCAGCGTCTTGGCGGGGTCGGTGCCGGGGCCGTAGCGGATGGATTGGGCGAACCGGGCAAATCCGACGGGAACAGCCATTGTCCCGGCGGCTGCCAGGAATTGTCCGGCAACCCAGAGGCTGCGGTGGCGCTCCAGCATGGCCAGCCTGGCTGCCGGGTCGCGGGTGGCGTGCACATTCCCCACGAAGGAGATTCCGAGTCCCCAGCAAGCGCCGGCCGCGACGATGACTGCTCCGGCCTTTCGATAAGGCCTGCTGCCCTGCACTGGCTGGGTTCCGTTCATGGCTGGCTCCCGGTACGGCGGATGCGTTGGCCCAGCAACATCGCGGTGGTGACCATGAAGCTACGCCGCCCTGCCGCCGAGGTCAACGGAAGTGCTCGAACGGGCAGATATGGCCCGGTTCTTCGCTGTGAGGGGCCCCAAGTGTCCGTTCGCGCCAAGAGACGACGACGTCATGCACCGACAGCCAGGCGCACACCCAGCGTGAGCATGACCGCTGCGACGAGTCCGTCCAGGATGCGCCACGAGGCGGGCCGCGCGAAGAACGGCCGAAGGACCCTGGCCCCGAAACCCAGCGCGCTGAACCAGGCGATGCTGGCGGCGATGGCTCCGGCCCCGAACCACCACTGCAAATCCTGCGCCTGCTGGTTGGCCACCGATCCGAGCAGCAGCACAGTGTCCAAGTAGACGTGCGGGTTGAGCCACGTCAGGGCCAGCACCGTGCTGAGGGCGGCGCCGAGGCCGACGGCGGGCTGCCGCCCCGACGCCGTTAGCGCTCCCGGGCGAACCGCCCGGCGCGCCGCCATTACGCCGTAGCCCACAAGGAAGGCGGCGCCGGCAAACCGGACCACGTCTACGATCACGGGACTCGACTGGAGCAGCGCCCCGACTCCAGCGATGCCCGCCGCGATGAGCAGCGCATCCGAGACGCTGCAGACCAGGACGACGGCGGCCACATGCTCACCGCGGATTCCCTGCCGGAGGACAAAGGCGTTCTGGCTGCCGATGGCCACGATGAGGGCGAGGCCCGTGCCGAAGCCCAGCGCGGTGGGGCCGATAAGTGCAGTCAGTTCCATATCCTCCAACGTACGGGCGGACGTATGATTACTCCAGCTAAATATTCTTAGCTCTATTAAGGAAAGCTAATGAAGATGTTCCAGTTCGAGCAGCTCCGTACCTTCGCGGCCGTCGTGGATGAGGGGACGCTCGAGGCGGCGGCCCGCAGCCTGTACGTCACGCCGTCGGCCATTTCCCAGCGGCTCAAGGCGATGGAGGACGCGGCCGGCCAGATCCTGTTGCAGCGCACAAACCCTGCCCGGCCCACACCAGCCGGGGAAGCCGTCCTGCGGTTCGCCCGGCAGGTCCGGCAGCTCGAATGGGACGCCCAGCAGGAGCTCGGCCAGAGCCGGCACCGGGCGACGGCGCCCATCCCCTTGGTGGTGAACGCGGACTCACTCTCCACCTGGTTCATGCCTGCCCTGGCGGGTCTTCCGGCGGATCTCGGCGCGTGCTTTGAACTCCGCAGGGAGGACGAACAGCACTCCACCCAGCTTCTGCGGACCGGATCGGTGATGGCCGCGGTAACCGCAACGCCGGAACCGGTCCAGGGCTGCAGCGTGGAACCGCTGGGTTCCCTGCGGTACCGTGCGGTGGCAAGTCCCGGCTACCTCCGGCGCTGGTGGCCCGACGTGCCGGAACTTGTTGCCGGGAGCCAGGCACCGGTGGTGGACTTTGACCGCAAGGATGACCTGCAGGACGGGTTCTTCCGCACGATGACCGGCGCGGAACTGACCGCGCCGCGGCACTATGTGCCGTCGTCGGCCGAGTTCGCCCAGGCCATCCGGCTGGGACTGGGATGGGGGCTGCTGCCGGAGCAACAGTGCCTGGCAGACGTCCGCAGCGGCGCCCTCGTGGAGCTGGCCTCCGCGAACCCCGTTGATGTGTCCTTGTACTGGCAGCGCTGGAAGATCGACTCCCCGGTGCTCAACCAGCTGACCGCCGCCGTCCGGGAGACGGCCTCCCGGGAACTGCGCCAGCCAGGCGCCTGAGCCGCCGTTTACCTCACGCGCCATTCGCCTGGCCCGGCCCCGACAGGGGATGCGTCCGGCAACGCGGCATGCCATACTCAGGCCGTGACGTCGTCGTACTCATTCCGGGCCGAACTGTGGCGCTATCCCGACGAATCCGGCTGGCACTTCCTGACCCTCCCGGTGGAGGTCGCCGACGACCTCCGGGAGGAGGCCGCGGTGTTCCGGAAGGGCTTCGGCTCGGTCAGAGTCACGGCGGAAATATCCGGCCACACCTGGCAGACCTCGGTCTTCCCGGACAGCAAAAGCGGCTCCTACCTGTTGCCCGTCAAGAAGACCGTCCGGGACGCGGCGGGCATCAGCGACGGGGATGAAGTGGCCGTCCGGCTCGCGATCCAAGGCGAAGACGAGGCACGTACCGGGGTACGGACAAGCGGTACTGGCTGAACTCTGCCGGGAATGACGCTGCCAGGATCGCTTCTTCTCGAAGCACCCCGCGGTGGACTGCGCCGGAAGCCACCGGGAGGGCCGCCACCGTCCAGACATCATCGCGCAGCAGCCCAATTCCCAGGTGCGCCAGGGCCCAGCCCACGTACATCGGGTTCCGCGAAAGCGAATAGGGCCCGGCGGTCACCAATGCATCGGGCCGGGCCAACCGGGTGTTTCGGGCAGCCAGCCACGCCCAGGTGACGATTGCGCCACCGGCCGCCATCGATGCCGCGCCGATGGTCCGTCCCAGAATGCGTGGCCCGCCGAGCCGGAGCGGCAGCAAGCGCTGAAGGGCCACGCCGGCGGCGATTCCCACCAGGTTCTGCTCGGGCAGCGGGATGTTGGACAGCAGCCGGCGCCAGTCCCGGGGACTAACCATGCTCCACCGCCTTCCAGCACGAACTGGCAGATAATCCCCTCAAAACGCGAGTTATAGGTCATTATCTGCCAGTTCGCGCCAATCAAACGGAGGCTGTCGAACCCAGGTGGGGCTAGATGTGCTTCAAGGCCTGCTCCAGGTCTCCGATGAGGTCGTCCACGTCCTCCAGGCCCACGGACAGCCGCACCACACCGTCGCTGAGCCCGATGGCTGCGCGGCCCTCGGGACCCATAGCGCGGTGCGTGGTGGTGGCCGGATGGGTGATGAGGGACTTCGCGTCGCCCAGGTTGTTGGAGATGTCGATGATCCGCAGGGCGTCCAGCAGCGCAAAGGCGGCGTCCTTGCCGGAGCGGCCACCCGTCGTCGCAAGTTCCAGCGTGAGGACGGTGCCGCCGGCCTTCATCTGCTTGGCGGCGAGCTCGTACTGCGGGTGGGACTTCAGCAGCGGGTACCTGACCCAGCTGACGGCGGGCTGCTGTTCGAGCCATTCGGCCAGCCGCAGCGCGGACGTGGAGGAGTGGTTCACGCGCAGCGCCATGGTCTCCAGTCCCTTGGTGAGCACCCAGGCGTTGAACGCGGAGAGGGCCGGGCCGGTGTGCCGCATGAGCTGCTTGACCGGGCCGTCAATGAATTCCTTGGTGCCCAGGATGGCGCCGCCCAGGACGCGTCCCTGGCCGTCGATGTGCTTCGTGCCGGAGTACACAATCACGTCCGCGCCCAGCTGGCCGCAGCGCTGCAGCAGGGGAGTGGCAAAGACATTGTCGACGACGACGGTGGCCCCGGCGGCGTGCGCCAGCTCGCTGACCGCGGCGATGTCCACGATTTCCTGCATCGGGTTGGACGGGGATTCGAAGAACACTGCGGTGGTGGGCTCCGACAGTGCGGCCGCCCATTGCTGGAGGTCCGGGCCGTCCACAAACACGGTTTCCACGCCCCAGCGCGGCAGGATCTCGTTCAGGATCACAAAGCAGGAGCCGAACAGTGAGCGCGCGGCAACCACCCGGTCCCCGGCCGCCAACAGGGCGCCCAGGGCCGTGAACACCGCTGACATGCCCGATGCCGTCGCAAAGCACGCTTCGGTGCCTTCGAGCAGGCGGAGGCGTTCCTGGAAAGTGGCCACGGACGGGTTGCCGTACCGGGAGTAGACGAAGCGTTCGTCCTCGCCGGTGAAGGCGCGCTCGGCGGCGGCAGCGGACTCGTAGACGAAGCCCGAGTTCAGGAAGACCGGCTCCGTGGTCTCCTGGAAGTTGGTACGGTCCAGCCCGCCGCGGACCGCCTGCGTCTCGGCGCTCCAGCCGGCGGCGTCTGGGTTGAACGTCACTTGGCTATTCCCAGGTTGGTGGGCAGGCCGCGGTTCTTCCAGCCGTTGACGGTGCGCTCGCCGTAGCGGTCCGGCTCGCCTTCGAAACCCTCCAGGACGTTGTAGGAGGTGAAGCCGGCCTGCGTCGCGGCGATGGCGGCGGCGATGGAGCGCTGGCCCGAGCGGCAGAGGAAGACCAGCTCCGCGCCGTCGTCCTCCGGCGCCTGCTGCGTCAGGTCGGTGATGAAATCCGGGTTGGGGATGCCGCCCGGGAACGTCCACGGGATGAACAGGGGATCGTTGTCCGTGGCCTTCGTGTCCGGGATGCCGATGTGGGCCCATTCGCCTTCGGTCCGGACATCCACCAGGATGGCGCCCCGTTCGAGTTTGGCCCAGGCTTCCTGCGGGGTGAGGTCTCCGGCGTAGCTCACGCGTGGCCCTCGCCGTCGAAATCGAGGTCATCCACGGCGGAGGCGACGGCGGCGTCAGCGGTGGCGATGGCCGACGGGAGGATGAGTGCCTGCGCAACAATCACAACGCCGCCGTTGGACGTCGCGGCCGGGCTGCCGTGCAGGACATACCCTTCGGCCAGGGCAGTGGAAATACGTTCACAGAATGACCTGTCATCCGGCCCGGTGACAAGCCGGTACGACAGTTTCTCTTCAGGGGCGGGTGCGTCAGACACGACGGAACTCCTTCTTTCACGCTTGCAGCTCGAATGGGTCGATATGCCGAGTATTCACCTGAGGCACCCCGCCGCGAAAGGGAGGGTTGCCGACCGGCCAGTCAGGGCTTGGCGCCGGTTCTCATTACTCCCCAAAAACGTAACATCCGGCCCGCCCGGCCGCACCGCCGCCGTCGTCATGTTCCGTAACCAACGCGTTTTTCCGTGATCCCGCCGTGCTTCCGTAACGCCGGCGCCGACGGGACAATCGGGTCATGGGGAACATTCAGGGGCGTTCGTTGACGGGCGCCTGGGCACGCGTTTTGGCTGTGACGTTGTGCGCTGTGCCGGTGCTGGTGGGGGTGACAGGCTGCCGGAACATTTTCGCGCCGCCGCCCTGCATGCCGCCGGAGTTTTCCGTCTCGCCTGCCGCCGCGAAACCCGGCGACCAGGTCAGCGTCAGCGCCCCGGATACCACCTGCGATGCCCGCTACGGCACCGACGCGCAGGTCCAGGTGACGGTCAAGGACGCGACCGGTACCGCGGTGCTGGAAGAACTCGCTCCCATGTCCGACGACGGCGGCTTCACTTTCGTGTTCACCGTCCCGGCTGGCGTGGCTCCCGGGAAGGCCGGGGTCACCGCTTACCCGTACAACCTGGACTGGTGCGACGACACAGGGGTGAACAACCGGGCGGCTCCGGGGGCGCCGGCACTGGTCCGGGTTTCCTGCGCGGAACGCCTGGTGCCGCTGGTGGTCCTGGGCGGCTGAGGCTGATCCGCAGCTGAGGACGGGACCGATAGAGTTTACTGGGGCACCGGCCGCCGTCTCTGAAACAGCCGTCCTTGGGGGTATACACCAGCATGCCAACAGCCACAGCGCCGGCCAACAATGCCAGTCCTGCCGGGCGGACACGGCTGCGGGCCGCCGTCGGACTCATCCTCACTGGTGTCCTGGCCGTCCTGGCGGCGGGACTAACCGCCGGTACCGCCCGTGCCGCTGGCACCGCACCGGAGCCGGGAAAGCCCCTGCTGGGCGTTGTCCTTGAGTGGGGCGAGGATTCGGCGCAGGGCTTCGCCGAACGGTTGGGTGCCTCACCTGCGCTGCTGGGGCACGACATTGCCCTTCCCCTCCGGTCCGACGAGGAAAATGACATCAGGCAGTTCCTGGGGCAGGCCTCCGCCCTGGGCTCCCACGCCATGCTCACAGTGGGCCCGTCCGACCCGCTGGATCAGGTGGACGCGGCAGCCGCCCAAGCCTTTGCCAATAAAGTCCAGCAGCTCGCGGCCGGATTCCAGGGCCAGCTCCTGATCCGGTTCGCCCCGGACATGAACGCGAGCTGACGCAATGGGGGCAGCAGCCCCTCGGATACAAGGCAGCGTTCAGGAACGTGGCCGCCGCCTTCAAAGCCACTGACGACGCCGGCACGGTGATGGTGTGGCAGCCGTACCTCGGGCGGGACTACCCGTTTGAACGCCACCGGAATGCGCCTGCTACGGGTTCCGAGGGTTTCGCCGCGCTGGACACCAACGGTGACGGGACCTGGAACGGATCAGATGCCGCCTATGCGCCGTATTACCCCGGCGACGACGCCGTGGAATGGGTGGGGCTGACGGCCTACCACGATGACACCCGCGGCAAAACCGCGGTCAACACGCTTCCGGTGGAGGGTGAGCTCTCGGCCATGCTCACCCAGTCCGGCAGCGAGGACTTCTATTCCTCCTACGTGGACGGGCGGAACAAGCCCATGGTCCTCGAAACCTCGGCCTTCTACAGCCCGGCCACGGGCGGCGCCGCGAACCGGGACATCAAGGTGTCCTGGTGGGAACAAGTACTCGAGACGGGCACCTCTGCGCGTTTCGGCCGCATCGCCGCCGTCGTATGGGACGAACGGACCAGCACCCGCGACACCGGCGTGGCCATCATCGACTGGCGGCTGACCCGGGACGCCGGGACGGCTGCAGCCGCGGGCCAAGCCCTGAAGCAGTCTGCCCTGGCAACCGGGCCGGCGACGGCCCGCAGTGGCGGCCAGCAGGCCACCCGGGCCAACTCCCTGTCCGGTGCCGCTGTCTGGACGGTGGCCGCAGCCCTGGCCCTCCTCCTGGCGGCGCTGTGGCAATTGCCGCGGCGCGTAGGTGCGGTTGCCTCCTGGGGCTACGGCGAACCGACCAAACGGGACTCGCGCGTCGACTTCCTGCGCGGACTCGCCATTGTGTTTGTGGTGGTGAACCACCTGGGCATGTCCTCGCTGTTCCAGCTGCTCACGCAGGAAGCCGTGGGGTTTGTCTCCGGCGCGGAGCTGTTTGTCCTGTTCTCGGGGCTGGTGGTAGGCATGGTCTATGGCCCGCGGGTGAAGGACGACTTTGGCAAAGTAGTGGACCTGACGTCACGGCGGGCGGGCAAGCTTTACGTGACGGCCCTGGTGGTTATGGTGGGCGTTTTCCTGCTGTCATTGCTGCCGTTATTCCAGACTGATGCCCTGACCACCTACGTGGATCAGGGGACGGGCGGCGCCGGGCACAACGCCGTCGGCCGGACCTATGACCTGTACGCCGGGATGGAAACGTTGCTGCAGTTCCCGGTTCCGGCGCAGGTGCTTCCGGCCATCCTGCTGCTGCAGTTCGGCCCGTGGCAGTTCAACGTCATGGGGCTGTACGTAGTCCTGTTGTTGGCCAGCCCGCTGATCCTTGCAGCGCTCAACCGAGGGAAGGCGCTGTGGGTTCTCGCCGCGACCCTGGGCGTCTATGCCGTGGGTGCGGCCGCACGCTTCCGAATCCTGCCGTCCCAGTTCGAGGACTCGTTTCCGCTGCTGGTGTGGCAGGTCCTCTTTGTGATCGGCCTGGTGGCGGGGTTCCACCGGCACCGAATTGTCGCCTGGCTCTCCGCGCACTCCTGGGTGGTGGCGGCCTGCACGGTATTGGCGCTGACTTTTGCCTTCCTCTCCTGGTGCAACCCCTACCTGGCGAACGGGTTCGACGTCCGCCTGGCCATCATTCCCGACTCTGCTTACCGGGCCATGTACGACGCCTTCTTTGCGCGCACGTACCTGGACCCCGGCCGCCTGCTCAACGTCCTGGTCCTGGTGGTAGCTTCCTACGCGTTCCTAACGGCGTACTGGAAACCGGTGGAACGGGCGCTGGGCTGGTTCCTGATTCCGCTCGGTCAGGCCACGCTGTATGTGTTTATCCTCCACGTGGTCCTCATCGCCGTGATCGCCAACATTCCGGCCCTTCGGCAGGGCGACATCCTCCTCAACACCGCCGCCTACGCCGTGCTCCTTGGCCTCCTGTGGGTGATGGTGAAAAAGCGCTTCCTCTTCGGAATCATCCCCACCTGACTATCAGGATCAGCGGGCTTTGAGGATCAGCGCGTCGCCCTGGCCGCCGCCGCCGCACAACGCAACCACGCCTGTCCCGCCGCCGCGCCGGTTCAGCGCGAGTGCCTGATGCAGCACCAGGCGGGCCCCCGAGGCGCCCACCGGGTGGCCCAGGGCGATGGCGCCGCCGTCGGCGTTGATCCTGTCCGCGTCGATCCCCAGGTCCGTGGCGGACTGCAGCACCACCGAGGCGAAGGCTTCGTTGATCTCAATGAGGTCCACGTCGTCAATGGTCAGCCCTTCGAGTTTCAGGGCTCGCTCAATGGCGCGGGACGGCTGGGAATGCAGGGATCCGTCCGGTCCGGCGGTCTGGCCGTGGCTGCCGATTTCCGCGATCCAGCTGAGGCCGGCCGCTTCCGCCGCTGCCTTGCTGGCCACCACCACGGCGGCGGCGCCGTCTGACAGCGGGGAGGCAGAACCGGCGGTGATGGTGGCCGCCGGGTCCGTGGAGAAGGCGGGCTTCAGTGCCGCCAGCGTCTCGATGGTGGTGCCGGCGCGGATGCCTTCGTCGGCATCAATCACGACGGCGGGTCCCCGGCGCTGCGGGACCTCCACCGGAGCGATCTCCTCAGCCAGGATGCCGGCCGCCCGGGCGGCCTCCGCCCGCTGGTGCGAAAGGGCGGCGACGGCGTCCTGGTCCTCGCGGCTGATGCCCAGGCGGGCGTTCCCGGCGTCCGTGGCGGAGCCCATCAGTTCACCTGAGACGGGGTCCTGCAGGCCGTCAAAGTTCAGCGAATCGAGCAGCGGCGCATCGCCGATGGCCACGCCGCCGCGAAGCCGGGGCAGCAGGTGCGGGGCGTTGGTCATGGATTCCTGGCCCGCCGCCACAATGAAATCAGCCTCGCCGGCGCGGATCATCCGGGCGGCATCGATCACGGCAGTCAGGCCGGACAGGCAGAGTTTGTTGATGGTCACAGTGGGCACGTCCCAGCCGATGCCGGCGGCGAGGCTGGCCTGCCGAGCGGGTCCCTGGCCAGCGCCCGCCTGGATAACCTGGCCCACGATCACGGCCTGGATCTGTTCCGGCGCCACCCCGGAGCGTTCCAGTGCGTTCCGGATGGCGTGGGCACCCAGTTCGCTGGAGGTGAGCCCGGAGAGGCTGCCGCGGAACTTGCCGAAAGGCGTGCGGGCGCCGCCAAGGATGACGGGGATGTGAGCGTCGTTGCTCATGGTGTGCCTTTCGATTTGCGGATTCAAGAGTGCTTGGGGCCAGCTTAGGCGAACCGTGAGGGCCTGTGAGGTGGGCGCAGCCGCTGTGGATTCGGCCGCGATCGCGTCAGCCGTGGAGGAGCAGTTGGTGGAGCAGGTGGTCCTGCCAGCGGCCGGCGATCTTCAGGTACTGCGGCGCCACGCCGATTTCCCTGAACCCGGCGCGTCTGAGGATCTTGCGTGAGGGCTCATTGTGGAGCAGTGTTGCCGCCTGGACCCGGTGGAGGCCCAGTTCTGTCCGGGCATGGTCCGTGGCGAAGCGGACGGCGGCAGCTCCGATGCCCCGCCGGCTGAGGCTGGAATCAACCCAGTACCCGAGGTTGGCGTTGAGGAACGGCCCACGGACGATGCCAGTAAGGGTGACGGCGCCGACGATGTGCGCGGGATCGTCGCGGTTCACCAGCACCCACGGAACTTCCTGGCCCACGGAATGCTGGGCGAGCTTGGCCCGGATGATGTCCAGCTGATGCCTGGGAGTGAAAAAGGCTTCGTCCCGCTCCGGTTCCCACGCAGCGAGGTGCTGGCGGTTCCGGAGGTAGGCCTTACTCAGGCCGGCCGCGTCGCTCCGCCGCAGCAGCCGGATCCGGACCCCCGGGACGAGCGGAGCGGGGGCTTCGCTGTCCATAAGCTCTCCCGCGCTACTCGAAGGAAGCACGACGGCGGTCCGACAACCGGGTGTTCCAAACGTCCGGTTTGGCAACCTGGAAGCGGCGGCCAGTAAGTGCGAGCGGGTTTAGCCGGATGTAGTAGTCCTTGGGTCCGGGCTGCCAGGGCTCCAGATGCAGGGCGTCGACGGCGTCCTTGTCAGCCTGTGCCTCGATCAGTTCGGTGTCTCCGCGCACCACCACACTCCAGGCCACCTCCGTGCGGGGATCGTATCCATCGATCTCCAGCGCCGCGGGACGGTCTGCCTTGGCGCCCCACAGTTTGGTGCCGCCGGCGCTGCGGAAGACGATGCTCCTGCGGTCCAGGACGTAGTTGACCGGAAAGATCTCCGGATGGCCGTCCACTACAAGGGCCAAGCGCCCCAGTGTGTCCCCGGCAAGGAATTCCCAGCATTCGTCGAACGTCAATTTGTTGGTCGGCTGCGTGTGAGAGTTCATGCACCAAACCATACGGACCTGCGGGACGGACCAACAGGGTATTGCCACGCTTCAACCCCCAGGCCCGGGCCTGGGCAGGTCGACTCAGGGCAATCCAACATGCTCCAGCAGGGCGTCGAGGAGGGGCAGCTGGCCCTTGACCAGCTTGCTGCGGGCCTCGGATTCCGTCACCCACCGGGCATCGTCCACCTCGGGAAAGTCCTGGATGACGCCGGATCCTTTGGGCCACTCCAGCGGGAACGTGTTGCTCACAATCCGTTCGGGCTGGAAGTCAGACTCCGCGGCGAACACTGTGATGATCTTTCCCGACGGTTGCCTGAACGCGCCCAGCTCGAAGTAGGCAACAGCTGGCGGCGGCGTGCCGATTTCTTCGGCAAATTCGCGCAGCGCGGCCACCTGGGGATCCTCGTCGGGAAGGTACTCGCCCTTGGGAACCGACCACGACTGGGTTTGTTTGCGGGCCCAGAACGGTCCGCCCATGTGCGCGATCCACACTTCCAGCCCGTCTGCTCCCTGCCGGTACAGCAGGATCCCTGCACTGCGAACCACCATGGCTTAAGGCCTCCCTGCTGAACTTTGGAAAACTACGGGATCCGGGAACCTGCTGACCCCCCCCGAAACTACTGGATCCCGGAAGCTACTGGATCCCGGCAAACAATGCGTTGAGTTCGGCCGTCAGCTGCTTCTGCACCGCGGGCGTCCCGACTTCCTTGCCGTCAATGTGGTTTACCGGCGCGAGCAGCCTGATGCTGGAAATCAGCCACACGGCGTCGGCGTCCAGCAGGTCCCGCGGTTCCAGCGGCCCGTAGCCGAGTTCCCAGCCGGCTGCCTTGGCCGCCGCGAACAGGGCACCCTGGGAGGTCCCGGGGAGGATCCCGCTGTCCAGTTGCGGGGTGATGAGGCGGCGCACCGTCCGGGTGGCGCCGGCGCCGTCGTCGGAGGTTTCCAGATGTGCCAGCAGCACAGTGGACGTGGGGCCTTCCAGGACCCGGCCGTCGGAGGAGGTGAAGATGACGTCGTCGGCGCCCTGTTTGTGGGCGTACCGCAGGGCGGCCATGTTCGTGGCATAGGACAGGGTCTTGGCGCCGAGCAGCAGCCACGGGGCACGCTCAGCCGCGTCGCTGTCGTAGCCGCGGTCCAGGAGGATGACGTCGATCCCGGTTTCGCGCTGGCGGCGTCCGAGGGCGCCTACCGGGGAGACCTGAACCCAGCATGTGGGGGACTCTGCGCCTTCCGGGCCGCGGGTGACCACGAGTTTCACCACCAGCTCGTCCTCGGCGGGCGACGGCGCGGGGTGCTGTGTGCGGTGCTCGGCGACGCCCGCGGCGATCGCCGCCCGCCACGCATCCTGCGCCGGGATCACCAGGTCAAGGGCCTGGGCGGACCCGGCGAGCCGGTCCAGATGAGCCTGCAGCTTCCGGACCGCGCCGCCCACCGCAAGCATCGATTCGAACACGCCGTCCCCGCGGGTGGCGCCCTGGTCCGTGGCCATCAGCTGGGGCTGCGAAGCGTCGGCCAGCCGGCCGTCCGGGAACGCGGGGTCAAGGAAAACGAGCACCACGGGCGCAGGAGAAGTCATGGCTCCAGCTTAGTAGGGCCCGGCGCGGCTAAGCTGTGGTCATTGCCCCGCCGGAACCGGTCCGCGGGTGCGCGCAATCCGGGGGTAGTCCAGTGCTGTGGCCAGTTTCGCTTGTCGGTACCGCGCCGATGTGGGTGGTAGTGGTGCTCAGCATTGCGGACCTGGTGATCCGGGTTCTGGCTATCGGCATCATCCCCGGCAACAGGCGCCCCACCACGGCCATGGCCTGGCTGCTGGGCATCTTCTTCATACCGTTCCTGGGCCTGGTCCTTTTCCTGCTGTTCGGAAACTTCAAGCTCTCCAGCCGCCGCCGCCAGCAGCAGGAGATCATCAACAGCCGGGTGCGGTCCGGCATCTCGGCGCTCGCCGACGTCGTCAGTGAATACGAAGGGCCCGAATGGGTGACGTCCGCCGGGGAACTGAACCGGCGGCTCGGCTCCCTCCCCATGGTGGACGGCAATTCCGTGGACCTCCTTCCCGGCTACCCGGACTCGATCCTGGCCATGACCCAGGCCGTGCGCAAAGCCAAGACGTTCGTCAACGCCGAGTTCTACATCATGAGCACGGACCACGTCACCGATGACCTGCTGACCGCCCTGGAGGAGGCCGCGGAGCGGGGCGTGGAAGTGCGGGTGCTGTTTGACCACATCGGCACGCTCCGCGTCAAGGGTTACCGCGACCTGCTCAAACGGCTGCGGGCGGGAAAGATCCAGTGGAAGCGCATGCTCCCGGTGCTGCCCATCCACGGCCAATGGCGCCGCCCGGACCTTCGGAACCACCGCAAAATCATGGTGGTCGACGGCGAACTCGCTTTCACGGGCTCGCAGAACCTGATCGAGCCCTCCTACAACAACCCCAAACACCGTAAGGCCGGCCGCGAATGGGTGGAGCTGATGGCCTGCCTGCGCGGACCGATCGTCACCACGCTTAACGTGGTGTTCGCCACGGACTGGCTGAGCGAAACCGACGAGTCCCTGGAACACCAGCTGCAGCTCCCGGACAACCCCGAGCCGGGCAACGTCACGGCCCAGGTGGTGCCCAGCGGACCCGGGTTCATCACCGAAAACAACCTGCGCCTCTTCAACACCCTGATCTACTCCGCCCAGCACCGGATCTCCATCTGCAGCCCGTATTTCGTGCCCGATGACTCCCTGCTCTACGCCATCACCACCGCAGCCCAGCGGGGCGTGGACGTGGAGCTGTTCGTCTCCGAAAAGGGCGATCAGTTCCTGGTCCACCACGCCCAGCGCTCCTATTACGAGGCGCTGCTGGAGGCCGGGGTCCGGATCTACCTCTACAAAGCGCCGTTTGTGCTCCACGCCAAGCACTTCACCATCGACGACGAAGTGGCCGTCCTGGGCTCCAGCAACATGGACATGCGCTCCTTCTCGCTGAACATGGAGGTCTCGGTGATGCTGCTCGGCGCGGAAACCGTGAACAACATGCGCGCGGTCGAAGACACATACCGCGACATTTCCAACGAGCTCATACTCGAGGACTGGCTGCAGCGCCCCCTCGCTGCCCGCTATGTCGACAACGTTGCCAGGCTGACCGCCACGCTCCAGTAGCTCCGGGCGGGGTCAGGCGGTGGGAAAGTCCGCGCCCAGCGCGGAAAGGACCCCGTGCGCCTTCACGCGGATTTCGTCGTACTCCTCGTCAGGTACCGAGTCGGCAGTGATGGCGCCGCCGACGCCGAGGGTGAGTTCCGCCGTCGGCGCTTGTTCGCTGCCGTCCCCGGCCTCCGCCGTGGTCACCAGGGTGCGGATCGCCACCGCCAGGTCCGTGGCCCCGTTGAGGGAAAAGTAGCCGATCGCGCCGGAATACAGGCCGCGCGGGCCCTCCTCCAGCCGGTCCAGGATGGCCATGGTGCTGATTTTCGGGGCGCCGGTCATGGAGCCGGCCGGGAAGCAGGCGGCAACCGCCTCGGCCCGCGGCGAGCCGGGCAGGAGCCGCGCGTCGATGGTGCTGACCATCTGGTGCACCGTGGCGTAGCTTTCGATCTCGCACAGCCTGCTGACCGTGACCGATCCGGGCTCTGCGAAGTGGCTGAGGTCGTTCCGCAGCAGGTCCACAATCATGATGTTTTCCGCGCGGTCCTTCAGCGAGGTCGCCAGGTCCTCCCGCAGCTGCCTGTCACGCTCCGGATCAGCACCCCGGCGGCGGGTGCCCTTGATCGGTTCGGCGCGCATGCCGCCGTCGGACGTTATCTTCAGAAACCGCTCTGGCGACGTGCTGGCCACCGTCAGCCGGCCGAACCGCAGGTAGCTGGCGAACGGCGCGGGGTTCTTCCGCCGCAGCGCGAGGTACGTCGGCCAGGGGGCCGCCGCGGCGGCCGGCAACCGGGCCGTCAGGGTGGTGGTCAGGCACACCTCGTATGAGTTGCCCTCATGGATTTCGTGCTGGGCGGCCGCGATTTTGGCCAGGTAGGACGGCTCCGTGTCGCGGCTGCTGAACGCGGGCCCCACGGGACGTACGACGCCGTTGCTGCCGCCGGCGTGCGTGCGCTGGTCCCCTGGGCCCGGTGTGCTCGCGGCGGCGGGGGCGGCGGGGGCGGCGGCAGCGACGGCGGTGCGGGCGTCGGTCAGCCAGCGGTCGGCGTCGGGCGCCTCCAGGGCAAGGAGCCACGCCGATCCGTCCACGTGGTCCAGAACGACGGCTCGGCCCGCGAAGATCAGGGCCGCATCAGGAGTCGGTGCCGCCACGTCCGTTCCGCCGGTTTCGCGCTTGAGCTCATAGCCCAGGCAGCCCAGCCAGCCCAGGGTGAAGTCGCCCGGGTAACCGTCCGGCGTGCGGACCGCCCGGCGTCCCCAGACCGTGTCCAGCCAGCGGAAGAACGGTCCCGGCACGCGCGCCGTGGCGGAGCCTGCCGTGATGACGCTTTCGCCGGACCGGTGCGTGACCGCCTGGCCGTACGTCCCGCCGTCGTCGGCCAGGATGCTGAAGCGGCTGCGCGCGGTGGCGGGCTGCTGTTCCGACGGCGTCGCGGGCGCGCCGGGGGATTCGCTGGCGGAGGAGCCTGGGTTGGGGGAGCCTGCGTTGGAGGAGTCCAGCCAGACGGCATTTGCCGAGCCGCCGTAGAGGTTCTCGAAGAGCACGGCGGCGTCCGGCCTGGCGTCCAGCCGTTCTGCGCGCAGCCTGAGGCCGCGGCGGGCGGCAAGCTCGGGAACAAGGGCCGGTCCGAGCGCGGGCAGGTACGCGAGGGCCTGCAGGACGTCGGCGGTGGCGGAACTGTCGGCATTGTTGAGGACGCGGATATCGGCTTCGTTAGGGACGTCGTCGGCGGCGAGCCAGGCCTCCTCCTGCTCAGCCCACTGGTCCCAGAACGGCTCATACGTGCCGCCGTCGCGGTCCAGGGCACGCTTCCGGCGGATGTCGTCCGGCGAGTCGGCCCAGATGACAGCGCTGAGCAGGGGCCGGGCGTCCGCAGCCGCCGCCCCCACTCCCTCAATGATCACGATCTCGGCGGGCAGCGTGACCCGGGTGTCGCCGTCGTAATGCCTGTCCCAGTCCCAGCTGGTCCAGGTGGCGGGCTCGGCGCGGCTCAACGGCGTGAGCACGGTGGAAACGTAGCGCTCGATGCCCGCGGTGAGGCCGTTCCAGCCCGGGTAGATGTCCTCCAGGTGGAAGAGCGCGACTTTGTGATGGTTCCGCAGCTGCGCGGCCAGTTCGATGGCCAGAGTGGTTTTCCCTGCGCCGGATCGCCCGTCAATGGCGATGATCACAGGTGCGGGGGTCATGAAATAGAGCGTACCTGCTGCTGCATCAGCTGCTGTAGCGGCGCCGCCTGGCCACGGACCGTGCGGACGTGCGCGACGATGCCGGGCACAGCGCCGCGGATCTGCTCCCAGACGGCGTCAAAATCGGCATGGCCTCCGTACCAGGGATCCTCGATGCCTTGGTCCAGCAGGTCGCTGCCGGCAACGGCGCGGTCGAAGCTGCGGAGCATCCGGACCTTGTCCACGGAGACCGCGTCCGGCGCGGCGTCGCGCAGCCAGGCGTAGTGGTCAATGTCCAGTGCCAGGATGAGATCGCGCTCGCGGAACCACGCGTCCTGCCAGACGCGGGCAACATGGTGATCTGAGCTCAGGTGCGTTGCGGCAAGCCGGCGGGCGGCGCGCGGATCGATGGGCCGCCCTGCCTCATAACCGGTGGTTCCCGCCGAATCCACTGTCACATCCGAGCCCAGGCCTTCGGCTTGGAACGCCGCGCCCAGCATCATCTCGGCCATGGGTGACCGGCAGATATTTCCCGTGCAGACGGAGATGATGCGGTATGGGCTCGACGATGAGTTCATGGGGCTAAGCATGCGGGACCGGGGACATTTTTGGCCAGCTGGCATTCACGTGGCGTGACAGATTCGTAAGAAATCTGACCGAATAAGTCAAAATTGTGTCCGTCCGGCCGCCTTCAATGTTCGTCAGGCGTCCCGCAGCGGGCGCCGGGCCAGCCATGCTGCCACGATCGCGCCGGAGATGTTGTGCCAGAGTGAGAAAACGGCGGACGGCAGGGCGGCCAGCGGGGTGAAATGCGCGGTGGCCAGCGTGGCGGCCAGGCCGGAGTTCTGCATGCCCACTTCGAAGGCGAGCGCCCTCCGTGCTTTATCGTCCAGCCGGCCCAGTTTGCCGGCCAGGTAGCCCAGGCCCAGGCCGAAGCCGTTGTGGAGGACCACTGCGAGGAACACAATGCCGCCCGCGGCCACGATCTTGGAGGCGCTGCCCGCCACAACGATCGCGACAATGAAGGAAATTACGACGGCGGATGCCCAGGGGAGCGCCGGTAGCAGCTTGGCGATGAGGTTCTTGAAGAACAGCCGCGCCAGCAGCCCGGCGATGACGGGCAGGAGTACCGTCTTGACGATGTCCAGGACCATGCTCCCGGCGTCGATTTCCAGGAAGGATCCGGCCAGGAACAGGACGAGCAGTGGTGTAACCACCGGTGCGATCAGGGTGGATACCGAGGCGACGGCTACGGACAGGGCCACGTCCCCCTTGGCCAGGAAAGCCATCACGTTCGAGGCTGTGCCGGATGGTGCGCAGCCCACCAGGATCAGGCCTACGGCCAGCTCCGGCGGAAGCTGGAGCCCCACAGCAATCAGCCAGCCCGCACCGGGCATGATCACGTAGTGCGCCACGATGCCCAGAACCACTGCCCACGGGCGCTTCACCACGGAGGCAAAGTCCGGCGGGGTCAGGGTCAGGCCCATGCAGAACATGATGATGCCCAGCAGGTAGGGGACGCTGGGTCCCAGGGGCTGGAAGGTTGCCGGCACAAGGAAGCCGGCGACGCCTGCCAGGACCACCAGCGCCGGGAAGATCGTGACGGCAAGCCGCGCGATTTTCGCTTCGGCGGCCAGCGCCGCGTTGGTGGGTACCGGGGCGTGATCAGTGCCGGATTCTGTCGTTTTGGGGGATTTGGTTGCCTCAAGCATTTATTGATCGTGGCATTGATGTCCGGGGGGTGGCCACTTCATGACCATGCTCTGGGCAAAAATGTCAGACATCTGCGCGTTGGCGGATTAGTGGACGGCCTAGTGGATCAGCGCTAGGAGAATGCCTACCGCCACAAAGAGCACCCCGAAGATCCGGCTCAGGATCTTCTGGCCGCGGGCGTTGTGCGTGAAGCGCTGGAAGGATTTGGCGGCAAAGGCGAAGAAGAACCACATGACCACGATGTCGATCACCACCACGGTGGCTGTGAGCACAAGATACTGCGGCAGGAGCGGCTGTTCCGGGCGGATGAACTGTGGCATAAACGCGAGGAAGAAAACGATGGCCTTCGGGTTGAGCAGGTTGACCCAGAGGCCGCGCCGGAACATCGACCAGGCGGGCTCGTTCCGGAGAGCGGCGGCCTGTTCCTGGTCCACTTCCGGTTTGCTCAGGAACTGACGGATGCCCAGGTAGACCAGGTAGGCGGCTCCGGCGTAACGGATCACATTGAAGGCCACCGGGGAGCTCGCCACCAGCACGCCGACCCCCAACGCCACGATCACCACGTGGACAACCAGGGCTGCCTGCTGGCCCAGGATTCCCCAGATGGAGCGGCGGAATCCGGACGTGAGTGAGTTGCTCATGGTGTTGATGGCACCGGCGCCGGGCGTGAAACTGATCAGGACGCCGGCGCCCGCGAGGGCGAGCCAAAGGGAGAATTGCACTTGGCAAGTTTAGTGCCGACCTCACCACAGGGTGGTCACGGGCTCAAAGGCGTGAAGATTGGTTCGAGGCTATTTGCCGCTTCCAGCCGCCGGAACAGGTCAGCTGCCATATGTGGACAACGGCAGGCTCGCATCACGCCCGGGCGATGACCTCGCCGTTCGGGATCAGGAACCAGCCGTCGTCGGTGGATCCCCAGCGGTGCCAGCCTGCCGAAATCCGGGCCAGGTCCGCTGGATTGGCGAAGCCGTATTCAAGGGCCTGCTCCGCGAAGGCCGAATGCAGCACGCGTTCGCCCCAGACCCGGGCCTGCCATCTCCGCTGTTGCCCGGTGGCATACAGCCAGTTGCTGCTGGTGGGTGCCACGTTGCTGAAGCCTGCGGACTGGGCCCAGGACACGAGCCGGCGGCCGGCGTCGGGCTCGGCCCCATTGCGTCGTGCGATCCGCTGGTACAGGTCCATCCATTCGTCCAGTTCGGGGATGGCGGGGTACCAGCTCATGCCGTGGAAGTCGGCGTCGCGCACTGCCACAATGCCGCCCGGCTTCGCCACCCGGCGCATCTCGCGCAACGCCTCCACCGGGTCCGTCAGGTGCTGGAGCACTTGGTGGGCATGGACGACGTCGAACGTTTCGTCCTCGAAGTCGAGGTCATAGATGTTGCCGGCCAGGAACTCCGCATTGGCCACGCCGCGCTCGACGGCAAGCGCCGTCGCCTGGGCGATGATGTCCGGCGACCGGTCCAGGCCGGTGACCTTTCCGGGCGACACCAGCCCGGCGAAATCGCAGGTGATGCTCCCCGGGCCGCAGCCGACGTCGAGCACTGAAACCCCGGGCGTGAGGTGCGGAATGACAAAAGCCGCGGAGTTCTCCGCGGTCCTGGAGGCGTGGGCGCGGACCACCGACTCGTGGTGGCCGTGCGTGTACACATCGTCGTCGTCAGGCTGCTGCGTACTCATAATGAAACGCTACCTCTCCGCAGTGAAAAACAAGCGGATCGTTCCGCGCGGCTACTTACTTGGGCGGCGTAGGGGAGGCGGGGCCGCCGTCGGACGCTTCCTGCCGGGCCGCGACGGTGGCATCCACCATGGCGGTCATAAACCGGCTGACAAGCTCCAGCTCTTCGGGGGAGAAGTCCGCCATGGCGTTGCCCATGTGGCGCGAAAGCGGCATGAACATGGCACTGCCGTCCCGGAACGCCTTGGGTGTCATGCGGAGCTGGACCTGCCGCCGGTCCGGACCGAGACGCTCCCTGACCACGTGCCCGGAACTGTCCAACCGGTCGATGAGGGCGGTGGTGGCCGGCGAGCTGAGGTTGAGTTCCTTGCGCAGGATGCCCGGCGTGACCACCAGGCCCTTGGCAGTGTGCCGCATGATCACCGCCAGCGCGTTGAGGTCCGTGCGGTGCATGTCGTTGCGGCCGCCGGCGGTGTCCACGTAGCGGTTGGCCTCCAGCGTGAAGTCCTGAAGCAGGCGGACCAGGGCGAAGGGTGCGGAGTCCGGTGGGCGCTGGAACGCTTCGTCTGTCATGGTCGTCCCGCCTCCGTTCGCTTGCTGCGTGCCCAAGATCTGGTCTGGTGCCCTGACGGATATTACTGCAGCGACGCCCGTTGGGTAGTTTCAAACAGGAAACCCAACCCAGGGCACTTATCTCCATGGTGGAGATACTCTAGGATGGAATCAAGTGTACCGCGGCCACCCGAGCGAAGCAGGAATCATGAAATCAAGTCCCCTACACAGCGCGAGGGTTCCGTTCTGGCTGCGCTGGCTCCTTCCCGTTCTGCTGGTTCTCACGTGGCTGGCCATTGCCGGGGTGGGCGGCCCCACGTTCGGCCGGCTCGACGAGGTCTCCTCGAACGACCAGGCCTCGTTCTTGCCGGCGAGCGCCGAGGCCACCGCGGCCCAGGACTGGCAGGCAAAGTTCCGCGATTCAGACGAAGTGCCGGCGGTCATCGTCATCGAAAACGACGCCGCCATCAGCCCCACGGAGCTTGGCGATCTGGCATCCCTGAAGGCTGGGCTAGAGGGCCTGGAGCCGGGCAGCGCGGTGATCGGCCCCATCCCGTCCGAGGACGGGAAAGCGGTACAGTTCATTGCCCCGATCGGGTCCTCCGACCAGCTCAAGGAATCCGTCCAGGAGTTGCGGGACTTCCTGGCGGATTCCGTCCCCGCGGGCATGCAGGCCTTCGTCACCGGCCCCGCGGGACTGACGGCAGACCTGGTCAGCGCCTTCGCCGGCATTGACGGCATCCTGCTGCTGGTGGCGCTCGGCGCGGTCTTCCTGATCCTGCTGATCGTCTACCGTTCACTCCTGCTCCCCATCGCCGTCCTGCTCACCTCGGTTTTTGCGCTTTGCGCCGCCATCCTGCTGGTGTTCGGCATGGCAAAGCTCGGCTGGATCCAGCTGAGCGGCCAAAGCCAGGGCATCCTGTCCATCCTGGTGATCGGCGCGGCCACGGACTATGCCCTGCTGTACGTGGCGCGGTTCCGCGAGGCCCTGACCCACACGCGCAACCGGACCGAAGCCGTGCTCACAGCGTGGAAAGCTTCGTTCGAACCCATCCTGGCCTCCGGTGCCACCGTCATCATTGCCCTGCTCTGCCTCCTGTTCTCCGACCTGAACTCCAACAAGGCGCTTGGTCCAGTGGCGGCCGCTGGCATCCTCTGCTCGCTCTTCGCCGCGCTGACGCTGTTGCCTGCGCTGATGGCGCTTTCGGGCCGGGCTGCGTTCTGGCCGTTCCGCCCCAAGCTGGTTCCGGCAGGCGAGCGTGAGCCCGAGCTGGTCACCGGCCTGGAAGGGCAGAAAGGCGTCTGGCGGGCCACGGGTTCGCTGGTCTCCCGCCGCCCGCGAACGGTCTGGGTCACGTCGGTCCTCCTTTTGCTGGTCGCTTCGGCCGGGGTGCTGCAGCTAAAGGCCAACGGCGTGCCGCAGACCGACGTCATCCTCACCGCGTCCAATGCGGTGGACGGCCAGGACGCGCTGGCCCGACATTTCGACGCCGGCAGCGGCAGCCCCGCCGTCGTCATCGCGGACGAAAGTAAAGCCGATGAAGTGCTGGCAAAGGTCAAAGCGGCCGACGGCGTGGGCGACGCCTACCTCCTGGCTGAAGGCGGTGTGCCGATCACCGGCGCCCCCGGGACTACCAGCGTGCCGGACGTCCACGACGGCAAGGTGCTGATCAACGCCACGCTCAACTACGCCGCGGATTCCATCGAGGCGGAGGATGCCGTCAAGGCGCTGCGCGACGAGGTAAAAACGGTCGACGCCGGCGCGCTGGTTGGCGGCGTGACCGCCACGGCGCTGGACACCAACACCACCGCCCAGCGCGACCTGGTGATCATCATCCCCATTGTGCTGGCGGTCATCCTGCTCATCCTGATGTTGCTGCTGCGATCAGTCCTGGCGCCGGTCCTGTTGGTGCTTTCGGTGGTGCTGTCCTACGGGGCGGCCATGGGCGTCTCGGCGCTGGTCTTCAACCACATCCTCGGCTTCCCGGGTGCCGACGCCACCGTCCCGTTGTTCGGGTTTGTGTTCCTGGTGGCCCTGGGCGTGGATTACAACATCTTCCTGATGAGCCGCGTCCGGGAGGAATCCCTGAAGCACGGGACCCGGCCGGGCATCCTGCGCGGACTCGGAGTGACCGGCGGAGTGATCACCTCGGCCGGCGTGGTGCTGGCTGCCACATTCGCCGCCCTGGGCGTCATTCCCATCATGTTCCTGGTGCAGCTCGCCTTCATTGTGGCCTTCGGCGTCCTGCTGGACACCGTGCTGGTCCGCTCGCTGCTGGTCCCCGCACTGGCGCACGACATCGGCCCGCGCATCTGGTGGCCCGGCAAGCTCGGCAGGCCGGAGCTGGATGTTGCGGCGCTGGAAGTGGCGGGGCGGCGGGATGCTGGCGCGCTGGATGCCAGCGCATTGGGCGCCGATCTGGAATCCGCAGAGGACGCTGGCCGCCGGTAGGACTGGAGCCCTGTCCGGCCGGGGTTCCCTCAGCCCTGCGCGCGCCACCAGGCCGCCGTGGCCGCGGCCGCCTCGGGCAGGGGCGTCGGGCGGAGCCCAAACGCGGCCTGGCTGGCCGCGGAGTCCATCACAAACGGCTGCTCGAACTGGTAGAGCAGTTCCGCAACTTCGCGGAAGTCTTTCGAGAACACACCCATGGCACGGAGCGCCCAGCCGGGTATGGCCCCTATCTTCGGCGGCTGTACTCCGCCGGCCTCGGTGAACGCTGTGGCCAGCTGCCGCTGCGTGACTGCCGGACCCGTGGGGGCGTGCCACACCTTGTTCCACAGCGAGGGCGTCTTCGCGGCATGGATCATCGCCGCGGCCAGGTCCGGGACGTACGTGAACGAATGGGGCTGGTCTGTGCCTCCTATGACCCACAATTTCTTGCCGGCCAGCACTGTGGGGACCACACGCTCGCCGCCATGTGAGATTCGCACCCGTGGGCCAAAGAAATCGCCGGCAACCACGCTGACAGTGTTGACGGGGGAGGCGTCCCGCGCCTTGAGCAGCGCGGTGCGGACGCCCCGCTTGCCGCCCTCGGCAGTCCGCGGACCCGCCTCGACCATGGGGCGTTCAGGCTCGCTGTACGAGTAAAGGCTTTCGGGGAAGACGACGACGGCGCCCGCCTCGCCCGCTGCGGCCAGCACCGTTTGCTCGGCCCGGGGCAGTTCTGCTTGCCACGCGTCCACGGTGTAGGAGGAGCCGTGGATGCAGTGGAAGACTGCGGTGGCGCCCGCGAAGGCCTCCCGCACTTGGGCGGCATCCTGGACGTCGGCCTTGACCCGCCCCACCAGCGGATGCTCGGGGCCGCTGCCGGAACGGGTGAGGATCCTGACGGTTTTCCCCTGGTTGGCGAGCTGTCCTGCGACCGTCCAGCCCACAGGCCCCGCGCCCGTTACTACAAATACATCGTTCATGGCTTCCCCTTTAGGATTCGTTATTGAGAGCACCGCTCTCCCAGTAGCGTGCACCTCCAGCCCGCAGCTGTCAAGAGCGGTGCTCTCAATTGTTGACACTGCTCTGCTTTATGCGATGCTGGACCGATGAATGACCCTGCCGCGGACGCGGAAACCACCCTTCGGACACCGCGGGAGCGCGCCCGGGCCCAGACCATTGCTGACATCGTCAGGCTGGGCAGGGAGCACCTGGCAACGCACGGCGCGGCCGCCCTGTCCCTCCGCGCCGTGGCAAGGGATCTTGGCGTGGTCTCCTCCGCGGTCTACCGCTACGTGGCCAGCCGCGACGAGCTACTCACGCTGCTTCTGGTGGACGCCTACAGCGAGCTCGGCGACGCCGTGGATGCCGCGGTGAACGCGGTGCCGGAGCGTGACTTTGATGGCAGGTTCAAGGCGCTCGGCCGGTCTGTCAGGACCTGGGCGCTACGGGAGCCGGCGCGCTACGGCCTGCTTTTCGGGAGTCCGGTCCCCGGCTACCAGGCCCCCTCGAGCCAGACCACAACCCCGGGAACGCGCGTGATCTACCGCCTGATCGGCATTCTCGACGCCGCCTACCGGGCAGGTGCGCTGACCGCGACGTCGGCGCGCACCGCCGTCGTACCTTCTGCCTTGTCTGCCGATCTGGAAGCGATCCGCAGCGAACTCGGGCTGGCCATGCCGGACGTGCTCCAGGCGAACGGCGCCCTCGTATGGACGTCGCTCTTCGGGGCCGTGAGTTTTGAGGTTTTTGGCCAATACGGAGCGGACACGTTCCGTGCCCGGGACGAGCTCTTTGAACACCACCTCGCCGTCCTCGCGGGGGTGGCCGGGCTCGTGCCTGACAGAAACCCGCAGGACGCCCCGAAGTCTGCCGCCACCCCTGTTTAGCCCGCCTCCGGCTGGGTAGACTCCAAATGCGCCCGGATGGACGCGGAAACTCAAAGGAGAGATCGCATCATGACTGAGAACACCGCACCTGAAGAAGACCGCCGCAAAGGCAGCACCGAACCCGGGCTGGAGGGTGAAGGTGGCCAGTATGAGGAAGGCGACTACGGCGAGGCCGGCGTGGTGGGCGGCGCGGAGAACCAGCCCGAGGAGGGCAACTATCCCGAAGGCGACTACGGCGACGCCGGCTCTGTTGACGGCGCGCGCGAGGTGGAAGTGGACGAGGACAAGAACTCGTAGCGGCCGTTCACGCACAGCGAACTACTGCCAGGGAAGCGGATTTCTCGCCTGAAACCCCCGGGATTCCGGGGGTTCGATTGAGAGTGCCGTGACCCAAAAATCCAAAGTTGAGCGTACTACGCTCAACTTTGGATTGACATCGCTTGCGCCCTGAGTAAAGTTGAGTGCAGAACGCTCAACACGAGCGCCAGCAAGTTTCCAAGGAAAGAAGGAAGCAACACATGTCACGTGCAGTAGGTATCGACCTCGGAACCACCAACTCCGTCGTCTCCGTTCTCGAAGGTGGCGAGCCCACCGTTATTGCCAACGCCGAGGGCGGCCGCACCACGCCGTCCGTCGTTGCATTCTCCAAGTCCGGCGAAGTCCTGGTTGGCGAGATCGCCAAGCGCCAGGCCGTCAACAACATCGATCGCACCATCGCCTCCGTCAAGCGCCATATGGGCACCGACTGGGGCGTTGGCATTGACGACAAGAAGTACACCCCGCAGGAAATCTCCGCCCGTATCCTGATGAAGCTGAAGAACGACGCCGAGTCCTACCTGGGCGAAAAGGTCACCGACGCTGTTATCACCGTCCCGGCCTACTTCAACGACGCCGAGCGCCAGGCCACCAAGGAAGCCGGCGAAATCGCGGGACTCAAGGTCCTCCGCATTGTCAACGAGCCCACCGCGGCTGCACTGGCCTACGGCCTGGACAAGGGCAAGGAAGACGAACTCATCCTGGTCTTCGACCTCGGCGGCGGAACGTTTGACGTCTCCCTGCTCGAGGTTGGCAAGGACGAAGACAACTTCTCCACCATCCAGGTCCGCTCCACCGCGGGCGAAAACCACCTCGGCGGCGACGACTGGGACCAGCGCGTTGTTGACTTCCTGCTGAACCAGCTCAAGGTCAAGGGCATCGACCTGTCCAAGGACAAGATCGCCCTGCAGCGCCTCCGTGAAGCTGCCGAGCAGGCCAAGAAGGAACTCTCTTCTTCCAGCAGCACCAACGTTTCGCTCCAGTACCTCTCCGTCACCCCCGACGGCCCGGTCCACCTGGACGAGCAGCTGACCCGCGCCAAGTTCCAGGACCTCACCAAGGACCTCCTCGAGCGCACCAAGAAGCCGTTCCACGACGTCATCAAGGAAGCCGGCATCAAGCTTTCCGAGATCGACCACATCGTCCTCGTTGGCGGATCCACCCGTATGCCCGCTGTCTACGACCTGGTCAAGGAACTTGCCGGTGGCAAGGAGCCGAACAAGGGCGTCAACCCGGATGAAGTTGTAGCCGTTGGCGCAGCACTCCAGGCCGGCGTTCTGAAGGGCGAGCGCAAGGACGTCCTGCTGATCGACGTCACCCCGCTGTCCCTGGGCATCGAAACCAAGGGTGGTGTGATGACGCACCTGATCGAGCGCAACACCGCCATCCCCACCAAGCGGTCCGAGACCTTCACCACGGCCGATGACAACCAGCCGTCCGTGGCGATCCAGGTCTTCCAGGGCGAGCGCGAGTTCACCCGGGACAACAAGCCGCTGGGCACGTTCGAGCTGACCGGCATCGCGCCGGCTCCGCGCGGCGTCCCGCAGGTCGAGGTCACCTTCGACATCGACGCCAACGGCATCGTCCACGTCTCCGCGAAGGACAAGGGCACCGGCAAGGAACAGTCCATGACCATCACCGGTGGCACCGCGCTCTCCAAGGAAGACATTGAGCGCATGGTCAAGGACGCCGAGGAGCACGCAGCTGAGGATAAGGCCCGCCGTGAGGCGACCGACACCCGAAACACTGCCGAGCAGCTCGCCTACTCCGTGGACAAGTTGATCGCCGACAACGCCGACAAGCTGCCCGAAGAGGTCAAGACCGAGGTCAAGGCCGACGTCGACGCGCTCAAGAAGGCCCTCGAAGGCACCGATGACGCAGCCGTGAAGACCGCGTTCGAGAAGCTCCAGGCTTCCCAGTCGAAGCTCGGCGAGGCCATCTACGCACAGGCCGGTTCGCCGGACGGTGCCACGGGTGCCGCAGGTGCCGAAGGCGCCGCTGGTGGAGCCTCCTCCGGTGACAAGGCTGCTGATGAGGACATCGTCGACGCCGAGATCATCGACGAAGACGAAGCGAAGAAGTAGCCATGCCGCACCACGGTAACGAGGAAGAGCACAACTCATCCGCGAACCAGGAGCCGGTCATCCGGGACAACCGCAAGGTTGATCCGGTGACAGGGAAGGCCCGGCACCCGGAGGGCGAGCAGCCCGCTGACGCGCCGGCGGGCGGGTCTCCGGTTGGCGAGCCCCTAGTGGGCGAGCCTGTTGACAGCGACGGCGATGCACTCGCCCAGGCCGAGGAAATCCTGAACGGCATCGAGGTGCCGGCCGAGGAATCGGTGGCACAGGGTGCAGGACACGCTGAGGCTGCCGAGCTGAAGAACGATCTCCTCCGCCTCCAGGCTGAATACGTCAACTACCGCAAGCGCGTTGAGCGCGACCGGGCCGTGGCAGGGGAGATGGCCGTTATCGGCGTCCTGAACTCCCTGCTGCCGGTACTGGACGACGTCGATGCAGCCCGCCAGCACGGTGACCTGACCGATGGCCCGTTCGCCGCGATCGCCACCAAGCTGGAGAACGCGCTGAAGACGTACGGCCTGGTCCGCATTGATGAGACCGGAGTGGAGTTCGATCCCACGATCCACGAGGCCCTCATCCAGCAGCCGGGCGAGGACATCGAGGTTGACACCGTCAGCCAGGTCCTCCGCTCCGGCTACCGGTCAGGCGAACGCGTCCTCCGCGCAGCACAGGTCATCGTCGCAGTTCCGGCCTAGCATTACCCCATCGAGATGGCAGTTCGCGGCAGTGATTCGCAAGAACATTGCCGCGAACTGCCATCTCGGCACAGAGATTTGAAAGGAAACGCCATTGGCTAGCCAGGATTGGGTGGACAAGGACTTTTACGCGATCCTTGGTATCGCCAAGGACGCTTCCGACGCCGACATCAAAAAGGCCTACCGGAAACTTGCCCGCCAGCACCACCCGGACACCAACTCGGGGGACGCTGCGTCGGAGAAGAAGTTCAAGGACATCTCCGAGGCCTATTCAGTGCTGTCGGATCCGGACGAGCGCCAGCAGTATGACGCCATCCGGGCCATGGGCGGCGGCGCCCGCTTTGCCCCCGGTGGTGCCGGTGCCGGTGCCGGTAACGGTGGCTTCGAGGACATGTTCGGCGGCCTGTTCACCGGAGGCGCGCGGCGTCAGCCCGGCGGGTTCAACACGTCGGGTGGCATCCCGCCCGAGTTTGCTGACCTGTTTGGCGGCGGCGGCGGCTTCGGCGGCCAGACCGGCTTCCAGCGCCCGCCGCAGAAGGGTGCCGACCGTACGGCTACCACCAGCATTTCCTTCTCCGGGTCCATCCGCGGCACCACCATCGGCCTGCGCGAACCCAGCGGTGACGTCATTGACGTCCGGGTTCCCGCCGGCATCAGGGACGGCCAGAAAGTGCGCGTCCGAGGCAAAGGACAGCCAGGGCCCGCCGGCAACGGCGACCTCATGGTGGCCGTGTCCGTCAAGCCGCACGAGTTTTACACGCGCGACGGCGACAACCTCCGCATCCATGTCCCGGTCACCTTCCCGGAAGCTGCCTTGGGCGCCGACATCCAGGTCCCCACCATCGACGGCGAGACCGTCAAGGTCCGTGTTCCGGCCGGCACGCCTTCGGGGCGTACGCTCCGGGTCAAAGGCCACGGCGTGAAGACCTCCAAGGTCACCGGGGATCTCCTGGTGACCATCGACGTCGCGGTGCCGAAGAACCTGAACACGGAAGCCGAAGCGGCCGTGAAGGCCTTTGCCGAAGCCACCGCCGACGCCGATGTCCGTGAAGGCCTGGCCGCCAAGGCCCGGCTGTAAGCAACGGAGCAGACCGTGGACATCAGCGCTGACCAGCCGATCTTCGTGATCTCCGTCGCGGCTGAACTTGCGGATATGCACCCGCAGACGCTCCGGCAGTATGACCGGCTGGGCATTGTGTCGCCCAGCCGGGCGCCGGGGAAGTCTCGCCGCTATTCGCAGCGGGACATCAACATGCTGCGCGAAGTCCAGCGGCTGTCCCACGAGGGCGTCTCGCTCGAAGGCATTAAACGGATCCTTGAGCTCGAGAACCAGGTGGCCGCCCTGCAGCGCAGGGTGAGCGAGCTGACCGAGGAGCTGGGCCGCCGTCGTGATCCCCTCGATTCGCGGATCTTCGCAGCCGGTGCGGCCGGCGACGTGGTGAGCCTGGCCCGCGGCCAGCGCCCCCGCGCGCGGTCCCAGGCCGTCGTGGTCTGGCGGCCCAGGGCACTGGGAAACTAACAGCTGGGAAATTAGAGTACCCACTACTCGTGACCGGACCACCCCCACTGGCTTGAATGGAACTGCAGCTGGGTCTCGCAGCGCAGGGTTCGAGCCTCTGGGGGTTTCTCGTGTTTGGTTCTTCAGTCGTTATGTTCGCAGGGTCCAGTGTTGGGCTGATCCTGCTTGCCGTCGGTCAGGCCGTCGTGGTGGTGTGCGTGTGCTTTGACATGGTGCGGGCGCTGTCCGTGCCGAGGTCGCACCGGCGCTACGTGGCCAGCACGGTCTTCCGGACGCTGGCCGTTCCGTCCATCATCGCCGCCGGCATGAGCGTGCTGATCGACGCGCTGGCCTGGTCCTGGATGGACGTTGGCATGTCGATGTTCGTGATGGTGGCAATCATCTTCCGTCTGCACCACGACAAGGACGAAGACAACTGGTGGAAGGGCAAGGGCAAAAAACTCGCCCGCTGGGCCCGCCGCCAGTTCAGCTCGGGAACGTCGGTAGCGCCGGCGATGGGGTAGGACTCCGGCGACCCGGGCATACGGCCTAAGGGGCCGGTTGTGGCATGCATCACGGCCGCGTAGAATTCCACTTCAGGGCATGATTCGTATATGGAACGCAGAGTTCTATTATCGAACTCGAAAGTGCCAGCCACACAACGAAGTGAGGAAAGCCCGTGCAGTTCCACCACCACGGTTACGTATCCGGTGACCCGCGGGTCCAGCCAGCATCCGGCGTCGGCCTGGACCGGCCTGGCGAACTTCCCGACGAAGTGGACGTGCTCATCGTGGGCACCGGTCCTGCGGGCATGCTCACCGCGGCCCAGCTCTCCCGGTTCCCCGGCGTCACCACGCGCATCGTGGAGCGCCGCCCCGGGCGGCTCGTCATCGGCCAGGCGGACGGCATCCAGGCCCGCAGCGTCGAAACCTTTCAGGCGTTCGGGTTCGCGGAGCGCATCATCGCCGAGGCGTACCGCATCACCGAAATGGCGTTCTGGAAGCCGGACCCCGCCGACCATTCCCGGATCGCCCGCGCCGCCCGCACGCCGGACGACCCCACGGGCATCAGCGAGTTCCCGCACCTGATCGTCAACCAGGCCCGTGTGCTGGACTACTTCGCCGAGTACATGGCCAACGCGCCAGCGCGGATGTCGCCCGACTACGGCTATGAGTTCCGCAGCCTCGACGTCGGCGAGGGCGAGTACCCCGTCACCGTGAGGCTCGTCCACACTTCAGGACCTGACGAGGGCAAGACCCGGGTGGTCCGGGCCAAGTACGTCGTCGGCGCGGACGGCGCACGCAGCAAGGTGCGCGAATCGATCGGCTGCACCATGGCCGGCGACCAGGCCCATCACGCGTGGGGAGTCATGGACGTCCTCGCGGTCACCGACTTCCCCGACATCCGCACAAAATGCGCCATCCAGTCCGGTGCGGGCGGCAGTATCCTGCTGATCCCGCGCGAAGGCGGGCACCTCTTCCGCATGTACGTTGACCTCGGCGAGGTCGCGCCGGAGGATCACGGGGCCGTGCGCAGCACCACCATCGAGCAGATCATCAGCCACGCGAACACCATCCTGCACCCCTACACCCTGGACGTCCGCAACGTCGCCTGGCACAGCGTGTATGAGGTCGCCCACCGCCTCACGGACAGGTTCGACGACGTCCTGCCGGACCAGCGCGGGACGCGCACACCCCGCGTGTTCATCACCGGCGATGCCTGCCACACGCACAGCGCCAAGGCCGGCCAGGGCATGAACGTCTCGCTGCAGGACGGCTTCAACCTCGGCTGGAAGCTCGGGCATGTGCTCGAGGGCCGGAGCCCGGCAAGCCTGCTGGCCACGTACTCGGCCGAGCGCCAGGTGGTGGCGAAGAACCTGATCGACTTCGACAAAGAGTGGTCCACCATGATGGCGAAGAAGCCGGAGGAGTTTGCGAACCCCTCCGAGCTTGAGGACTTCTACGTCAGTACCGCCGAGTTCCCCGCGGGCTTCATGACCCAGTACCCGCCGTCCATGATTACCGCAGAACCGGTGCACCAGCACGTGTCCGCCGGCTTCCCCATCGGCAAACGGTTCAAGTCCGCGCCCGTGGTGCGGGTATGCGACGGCAACCCGATGCATCTCGGCCACCACGCCACAGCGGACGGCCGGTGGCGCATCTACGTCTTCGCCGACGCGGCGGCACCCCAGACGGCGTCGCCGCCGTCGTCCGTCTCCGGCTTCGCCGAGTGGATCGCGAACTCGCCGGAATCGCCGCTGGCCGCTACGCCGTCGGGCGCTGACTGGGACGCATGGTTCGATGTGAAGGTCATCTACCAGCAGGACCACACAAACGTTGATATCGGTGCGGTTCCGGCGGCGTTCAAGCCGTCAGTGGGGCCGTTTCAGCTGACGGACTACGAGAAGGTCTACGCTACCGATCCCTCAGCTGACATCTTCGAGCTCCGCGGCCTGGACCGCGGCGGCGTGGTGGTGGTGGTGCGGCCGGACCAGTACGTGGCCAACGTCCTGCCATTGGACGCGACGGCGGAACTCGCCGCGTTTTTCGCCCCGCTCCTCCTGCTCCATGAGACGCAGGAGCTGCCCACGCAGGCCTGACCGGCGGGGCATCGATCGGCCTGATTCGCTGACCCGGGGTCAGGCGTTGACAGTCTGTGCGGTCCGGAAATCGGCAGCGGGATAGACGCCCAGGATGCGGACTTCGGTGGTGAAGAAATCCAATTCCTCAAGGGCCAGGCGCAACGGCTGGTCCTCGGGGTGTCCTTCGACGTCCACCATGAACATCGTGGCGGCGAATTCGTCCCCCACCATGTAGCTCTCCAGCCGGGTCATGTTCACGCCGTTCGTCGCGAACCCGCCCAGGGCCTTGAACAGCGCCGATGGGACGTTCCGGACGCGGAATACAAAGCTGGTCACCGCCGGTCCGGGCAGTTCTTCCCGGGTGGGCAGTTCCTTCTCCCGCGCCAGAACCACAAAACGGGTGGTGTTGGACGGGTCATCCTCGACCCGCGACGCCAGCACCTCGAGGCCGTAGATCTCGGCCGCGAGCGGGGGAGCGAGGGACAGTTTGGTGGGGTCGTTCCACTCCCGGACTTCCCGGGCGGAACCGGCGGTATCCCCGGCAATGACCGGACGCAGCCCGGCTTCGCGGATCAGGCGGCGGCACTGGCCCAGGGCGTGGATGTGGCTGTGGACCTCCGTGGCGGCATCGATGGTGCTGCCCGGAATGCCCAGCAGGTCAAAGTGGATGGGCAGGAAGAACTCGCCCACGATCTGCAGGTGCGACTGGGGGAGCAGGATGTGGATGTCCGCCACCCTGCCAGCGATCGAGTTCTCAATCGGAATCATCGCCAGCTCCGCCTCGCCGCTGGAGACCAGCTCGAAGGCGTCCTCGAAGCTGGCGCAGGGAACGCTGTCCAGCTGGGGGAACATCTGCATGCACGCGATATTGGAGTTGGCGCCGGGCTCACCCTGGTACGCAATCTTCTGGGCCATGGTCCGTATGGTTTCACGTCAGGTGCCTGCCCACCCAACTAAGTAGCGCTATCAGTCGTTTTGAGGGTTCAAAACGACTGATAGCGCTACTCAGTCGGGGAATCAGAGGCGGGATGACACCGAGCCAGAGGCATTGGTGCGGCGCAGCAGTCTTGGCTTAGCCCACGCCCAGCCGCATGGACACCTGATACCGGTCGGAGCGGTACGTTGAGACGGCGTATTCGATGGGCGTGCCAGGATCCTCCTCGCCGGTGAACGAACGGCGCCGGAAGAGTAGGACAGGTGCCCCCGGTTCGATGTCCAGCAGCGCGGCGGTCTCGTCAGGGGCGGCGGCGGCCTCGACGGTCTGTTCCGCATGCTGCACCGGGTGCCCCGCGGCGCCGAGGGCCCGGTAAAGGGACCCCGTCAGGTCTTCCGAGAGCAGCCCGGGGACCAGCGCGGGCGGCAGCCACGATTCGTCCACACTGACGGGCGCGCCGTTCGCGAGCCGCAGCCTGCGGACGCGAAAGGCAGCTTCCCCGGGCGCCAGCCCGAGGTGATCGGCGGCCGCCGCCGGCGGCACTGCCGTGGAGGCGTTGATGACCCGTGTGCTGGGTTCGAATCCGGCTGCCCGCATGTCCTCGTTGAACGAGGCCAGGTGCAGGGTGGAACGCACCAGCCCATGGGAGACGAACGTGCCCTTCCCCTTGATCCGCACCAGCGCGCCGTCCTGGACCAGGTCCGAAATGGCACGGCGCACTGTGATGCGGGAGACGCCGAACTGCTCCTCCAGCTGCCGCTCACCCAGCAGGGCATCCCCGGGCCGCATTGTGGTGGCCACGAGATCCTGGAGCTGCCTGCGGACCCAGACGTGTTTTAGTTCCCCTGCCGTATCCATGTCTCCTATTTTCCGGGAATTTTGAACAGGTGGCCGCCTGCTTCCACGCGGCCACCCGAGGCCGGAGGTTCGATGGCGTCCGCCGCGCTGTCCAGGACCACCACGGGACTGCACATGCTCAGGTCCTTTGAACGGACCAAGGTGACGTCCACGGTGATCATGGGGTCGCCGGCCCGGACCTGGTCCCCCTTCTGCGCGAGCACGGTGAAGCCCTCGCCCTTCAGGCCGACGGTGTCGATGCCGACGTGGACCAGCACTGCGGGCCCGGACGCGTGCTGGACGATGTAGGCGTGCGGCATGACCTTGATGACCCGGCCGTCCAGCGGTGCGACGGCGGTGAGGACGCCGGCGTCGTCGTCGGGAATTACGGCGGCGCCGCCACCTACAAGCCCCTTGGCGAACACGGGGTCCGGCACCTCGTTCATGGGAATGAGCCGGCCCGGCAGGGGGGAAACAACGCTGATGACCTGGGCCGGCGCTTCCGTGCCCACGTCAGGCGTGCCCACGTCAGGGCTGCTCACATCAGGTCCTGGATGTCTTCGGCGAGGCTTTCGGCTTCCGGGCCCACAACCACCTGGACCACCGTGCCGGACATCATGACGCCGTGGGCGCCGGCGGCCTTGAGGGCGGCCTCGTCAACCCGGGAAGAGTCCACCACTTCGGTGCGAAGGCGTGTGATGCACCCTTCGATTTCTTCGACGTTATCGGCGCCGCCAAGGGCGGCGAGGATGATTTCTGCTTTGGACATGTCCACTCCTGAGTTCGTTTCGCGGTGAATGACGCCGGGTCCGGAAGCTTTTTTACGGCTTGAGGTTGACAACTGAGGTCGGCGCCCTTCACAGTGATGGTTGTCACTGGTTATAACCAGTTAGCTAGACTCTACTGAATCAAGCATCCCCGCACAAGCACCACCCTCTTCGAGACGAGGAACATTATGACCACGGAAAACCCATCAGCTTCCGCCGGGGCCGGCCCGCTGGCCGACCCGGCCCCGGGCAAGACCAAGGGCAGCGGCAAGGCCCTGCAGAACATGCAGCGCTTCGGCCGAAGCCTGATGCTGCCCATCGCGGCCCTCCCCGCGGCGGCCCTCCTGCTCCGCTTGGGCCAGGACGACCTGCTGGGCAGCTTCGAAAACCTGACCACCGTCGCCCAGGTCATCGGCGCCGCCGGCGGTGCCCTGTTCGAGAACCTGCCGCTGCTCTTCGCCGTCGGCATCTCCTTCGGTTTCGCCAAAAAGGGTGACGGTTCCACGGCCCTCGCCGCCGTCGTCGGATACCTGGTCCTGACCAACGTCTTCAAGGTCATGGCCCCGCTGGTGCTGGGAGCCGCCCCGGAGGGCGGCAAGGACCCCGTCATCAATTACGGCGTGCTGGCCGGCATTGTGATGGGCCTGACGACGGCGCTGCTTTGGCAGCGCTTCCACCGCACCACCCTGCCGGACTGGCTGGGCTTCTTCGCCGGCCGCCGCCTGGTGCCCATCCTGACGTCCTTCGCCGCGATCGTGATCGGCGTGGCCATGGCGCTCCTGTATCCGCTGTTCAACAACGGACTGACCGCCGTGGGCAACACGGTTGCGGAAAACACCGTGGTGGGCAGCGGGGTCTATGGCGTCCTCAACCGGCTGCTCATTCCGCTGGGCCTGCACCACATCCTGAACTCCATCGTCTGGTTCATCATCGGAGACTATGACGGTGCCCACGGCGACCTGAACCGGTTCTTCGCCGGGGACCCCACCGCAGGCGTCTTTATGACCGGATTCTTCCCCATCATGATGTTCGCCCTGCCCGCGGCCGCCCTTGCCATCTGGCAGGAAGCCAAGCCGTCGCAGAAGAAGATCGTGGGCGGCATCATGCTCTCCACGGGTCTCACGGCCTTCCTCACCGGGATCACCGAACCGCTGGAATTCTCGTTCATGTTTGTGGCCTGGCCGCTGTACGTCGTCCATGCCTTCCTGACCGGGACGTCCATGATGCTGGTCAACTTCCTCGGCATCCATCACGGGTTCGGATTCTCAGCAGGAGCGATCGACTACGTCCTGAACTTCGGCATCGCACAGAATCCGCTGTGGCTGATCCCCATCGGGCTGGGCTACGCCGCCGTGTACTACGTCGTGTTCCGCTTTGTGATCCGTCGCTGGAACCTGCGCACCATGGGCCGCGAAGATGAAAACGACGAGAACGGCTCAATGGCCAAAGCCGATGCCAGCTGAGCCTTCGTCGGCCCGGGCCGGCGGGGCCGGCGGCGCGGTGGGGCTGCGGGGCCGCCTCGTCACCGGACTCCCCGGTGATGCGGTGATCGACGACGGCACCGTGGTGATGGCCGGAGGGAACGTCGTGTGGTGCGGCCCGACGTCGGACCTGCCGGAAGGTTTCGACGCCGACCTACGGCAAGTGCCGCTCATCCTGCCCGGACTCGTGGACGTGCACTGCCACGGTGCCGTGGGGCACACTTTCTCCGCGGATGCGGACGGCGCGCGCTTGGCTGCCGGCCACCATGCAGCGCAGGGCACGACGTCGGTACTCGCCTCGCTGGTCTCGGCGCCGTCGCAGGTACTGCAGGAACAGATCGAGGTGCTGCGGGACCTGGTGCAGGACGGCACCCTGGCCGGCCTGCACCTGGAAGGGCCGTTCATCACCACAAGCATGTGTGGGGCCCAGGACCCGGCAGCCATCATCGACGGAGACCCGGCGCTCCTGCAGCAGTGGCTTGAGGCGGGACGAGGGGCCGTGCGGTCAATGACTCTTGCCCCCGAAACCCCGCACTTTGCCGAGCTGGTGCAGCTCTGCCGGGATCACGGCGTCGTGCCTTCCCTTGGCCACACCGCCGCTACGGCTTCCCGCACCCGGGAAGCCCTGGGCGGCGCAAACGGTGGGGTTAGCGGCCCGTGGTCGGCCACGCACCTGTTCAACCGGATGCCCCCGCTGGGCCACCGCACGCCCGGACCCATCGCGGTCCTGCTGCAGGCGGCCGAGCGGTCGCCCGGGCAGATGGTGCTGGAACTGATTGCCGACGGCGTGCACCTGGACCCGGAGATCGTCCGGATGGTCTTCGGGCTGGTGGGACCCCGCTCCATTGCGCTCATTACGGATGCGATGGCAGCGGCGGGCATGCCCGACGGCCATTACACTCTCGGCAGCCTGGACGTGCTGGTCCAGGACCGCGTGGCGCGCTTGGCCGGAACTGCCGACGCCGGTCCGGACGCCGGTCCCGGGGCGATCGCCGGCGCGACGAGCCACCTGCTGGAGAACGTCCGCCGCTGCGTTGAGTGGGGCGTTCCCCTGGCCGATGCCGTCGTCGCGGCATCCTCCACTCCGGCGCGGCTGATGGGCCTGGATCGGCCTGGCCCCAACCGGGTGGGAGCCATTGCCCAGGGTTTCCGGGCGGACGTGCTGGTGACCACCGAAGAACTTGAACTCGTGCAGGCCTACCGCGCCGGCACACCACAAACGCAGGAAAGGAATGACCGTGCAGATAGTTCTGTGTGACTCCGCCGATCACGTAGGAGCCCGGGCGGCCGACATCATCGAGGCCAGGGTCCGCCAGGGTCCTGCCGTGCTGGGGCTGGCCACCGGCGGCTCCCCACGATCCACCTACCAGGAGCTCATCCGGCGGCACCGCGAGGAGCAACTCAGCTTCAGCCAGGTCACCGGCTTCACGCTGGACGAATACGCGGGCCTGCCGCCGGAACACGGCCAGTCGTACTACTCCACCATCCGGCGGGAGTTCGTTGACCAGGTGGACCTGCCCCTGGAACGGCTCTTTACCCCGCAGGGGGACGCGTCGGACCTGGTGGCCGAAGCTGACCGTTATGACGCAGCCATTGCCGGCGGCGGGGGTGTGGACATTCAGATCCTGGGCATCGGCGCCAATGGCCACATAGGCTTCAACGAGCCGACGTCGTCACTGGCTTCCCGCACGAGGGTGAAGACGCTCGCCGGGGCCACGCGGGCTGACAACGCGCGGTTCTTTTCCGACGGCGATGTTCCGCGGCTGTGCCTGACGCAGGGTCTCGGGACCATCCGGGAAGCCAAACTGGCAGTGCTGGTGGCAATGGGGGAGAACAAGGCCGCCGCTGTGCAGGCCATGGTGGAAGGTCCGGTCAGCGCCCACTGCCCCGCGTCGGTGCTCCAGCTACACCGCCGGGCAGTTGTCATCCTGGACCCGGGAGCAGCTTCGCAGTTGAGCCTGCTGGACTACTACCGGGAAGCCCAGGACTTCAACGACAGGCTGGGCCAGACACCCACAAGGCCATGGCTCCGGCAGCCGGTCAGCCGTTGAGGTGTGTGACGCTCGTCGCGTTAGATTCCGCAAAATGAAATTTTGCTATCATGACATGGAATAACTGCTGAACTAGAGGAGGCGGCGTGGACGCTCGGCTTGAGGCCATCCGGAATACGGTACTGGCGCGGAACCCAGGTGAAGCTGAATTCCACCAGGCAGTGACCGAGGTCTTTGAGAGCCTTGGCCCCGTCCACGACCGGCACCCCGAGTTGCTTGAAGCCGCCATCCTGGAGCGGCTCTGCGAGCCCGAACGCCAGATCATCTTCCGCGTCCCGTGGACCGACGATTCCGGCCGCGTGCAGATCAACCGTGGCTTCCGGGTCGAATTCAATTCCGCCCTTGGCCCCTACAAGGGCGGCCTGCGCTTCCACCCCTCTGTCTACCTGGGCATTGTGAAGTTCCTGGGCTTCGAGCAGATCTTCAAGAACGCCCTCACCGGCATGCCCATCGGCGGCGGCAAGGGCGGCTCGGACTTCGACCCTCGCGGCCGCAGCGATGCAGAAGTGATGCGGTTCTGCCAGTCGTTCATGACCGAGCTCTACCGGCACATCGGCGAGTACACCGATGTGCCGGCCGGTGATATCGGCGTCGGCGGCCGTGAAATCGGTTACCTCTTCGGGCAGTACAAGCGCATCACCAACCGCTACGAATCCGGCGTCCTCACCGGGAAGGGCATGTCCTGGGGCGGTTCCCTGGTGCGGCCGGAAGCCACCGGCTTTGGCACCGTCATCTTCACCCAGGAGATGCTGAAAACCCGTGGGTCCTCCTTCGACGGGCAGCGCGTGGTGGTGTCGGGTTCCGGCAACGTGGCCATCAACGCCATTGCCAAGGCGCAGACGCTCGGTGCCAGCGTGGTGGCCTGCTCCGACTCCTCCGGATACATCGTGGATGAGGCGGGAATCGACGTCGCGCTCCTCCGCGAGGTCAAGGAAGTTGAACGCGGACGCCTCAAGGATTATGCAGTGCGTCGCCCCGGCGTTTCCTATGTGGAAGCCGGATCGGTGTGGGATGTCGACGCAACGGTGGCGCTGCCCTGCGCCACGCAGAACGAGCTCGACGGCGATGCTGCCGCGCGGTTGGTCCGCAACGGCCTGGTCGCGGTCGGCGAAGGCGCCAACATGCCCTCCACCCGCGACGCTGTCTCGGTGTTCCAGGATGCCGGCGTGCTGTTCGGGCCCGGCAAGGCCGCCAACGCAGGCGGTGTGGCGACATCGGCGCTCGAGATGCAGCAGAACGCCAGCCGCGATTCCTGGTCCTTCGAGCACACGGAACAGCGGCTCACCGAGATCATGGTGGGAATCCACCACCGCTGCGCGTCAACCGCCGACGAATACGGCGACCCCGGCAACTACGTGCTGGGCGCCAACATCGGCGGCTTCGTCAAGGTGGCTGACGCCATGCTCGCGCAGGGTCTTATCTGACGGCATGCCGGCAGTTTCCTGACCGTGCATTTGCCTCTTGACCGTGCATTCGCGGCGGTCGAGACATCGCCGCCCTTCACACGGCGGGTTAGCTGTGTGACGGGTTAGCTGTGTGAGCAGAGCAGGGTGCCGTCCTGCACTTCCAGCACTGCTGCCCGAATGTGGCCGAGGTGGCTCTTGGGGTCCGCTGTCATGCCGTCGATATCCTCGCCGTTCCAGTGCGGGTGCGTGAAATACACGATGAGCGCCCGTTCTTTACCGTCTGCCGTGGCCTCCAGTGGCACCACGTCCGCGTGCCGGCCTACTACCGGACCGCCGTCGGCTGTTTCAGGTGCCGTCAGGATGAGCCCGTCAGAATTCTCCTGCCGCGTCCAGCCGCCTGAGGCGTCCTCGGACCGGTAGATCGCCTGGCCGCGCCATTCGTCCACGATCATCCAGAACTGCCCGTCGAGCTTGAAGACTTTGGGTCCTTCGTGCGGACGCCCGGCGATGGTCAGGCCTTCAAGAACCCACGACGACGGATCTGCCGGGGTCCTGCTTACCGCACTGTACGTGTTTGATCCCCGGGATTCATCCTTGTACCAGAGCCGGTATTGGCCATCCCCGCAAACGGCGACGGCGGCGTCGATGACGCGAGGGGAGTCCAGATCGATGGGTCCCAGGTGTTCCCAGGTAACCAGGTCCCGGCTGGCGAGCTGGACAATGGATGCGGTACCGGTCCAGTCCGTACGGACGCCGCCGAGGACCGTCAGGTACATGATCCATTGATCGCCGATCCGGACGACGTCGGGCGCCCAGAGTGTGGCGGGCAGTTCAGTTCCTGGCGGGACCAGTCCGTCCAGGGTTCCTTGATACGCCCAAGTGAGTCCGCCGTCGGCTGAGCGGGCCACTCCAATGGCTGTGCCGTGGACCCACTCGACGCCGGTCAGCCCGGGTTCCGTGGCGCGTCGCTGCGTGTAAAAAAGCACCCAGTCGCCGGTCAGGTGGTCGGGCACCAGGACGGGATCCGTGGGGCCGTCCCAGACTGGATCCCGGTAGGGAGTCCTGAAGGCATCAGCCCTGAGTGGCGGGACGCTGGATGCTGCAGGTTCACGGATTGAATCTGAAGCGGTGGCTTCGGTGCGCACGGGAATCTCCAGGTGGATGCGAAGTCAGAATTCCCTACAGCATATGCGGGAAATCGCTTTCCCGCAGCTGCTTCCCTGCTGCGGTGGCAGGGCTCAGCCGGTGTTTGAGCAGGGGACTGGAGCTGCCGCACCGTCCCTAGCTGGAGGTGCCGCGCCGGCCCCAGGCTGTTGTGTCAGCCAGAGGAAGTCGGGTACGGATGGGAAAGGTGCCGGCTCTGCTTCTTGGAGGCGGCGCAGCCATTTCCGCTCCGGCTCTGGGTCTGGGTCTGCCGGCAGATGGCTTTCGGGCAGGGCAGGGCCAGGTTCCTTATGCGGGAGTTGGTTCAATATCTGGTTTGGCCAGATGGGTGGTTCCCAGTCCGGGTGTTCGCTGGCGTAGTGGCGGCCTGTGGGTGAAATCCAGCCGGGCGGTTCGCTGGAACTCGCCGTGGCGGGTTTCCAGGGTGTGGTGTGTTTGAGCCGGTGGTGCTTGGGGCAAGGCTGACCGAGATTGCTGATCCCGGTGGTCCCGCCCTGCTGCCAGGCGAGGAGGTGGTCGGCTTCGTTGTCCAGCGACTGGTTGCTGCAGCCGGGGAACGGGCACTTCCCATCCCGCAATCTGAGCCATTGGCGCATGGCTTTGGGGATCCGGTAGCTGTCACGGCCGATTTCAAGCGATGCTCCGTCGCGCGGATCGGTCAGGACGCGGTGGAACGAATCGGCGCCGTCGGCGACGAGGCTCCGCGCCATGGACGGCGGGATGGGCCCGTACCCGTCGAGCATCGCGGGTTCATCGGTCAGGCCCATCAGCGCAAACACCGGCACGGTGACCAGGACCTGGGCCCTGGGTGACGGGATCAGATCGGCCTGCCCGCCCAGAAGCCACGCCGCGGCGCTGTCGACGCGGAGTTGGGTGAGGGTCCTGGACTCGGTGGGGCCCTGCAGGGCGCGGGCGGCGGTGGTGGCGCGGTCCCAGATCCCGGCGGCCTGATCGGCCGGGAGGTAGGCGGAGAGCCAGGCCATGCCGTCCCGGTCAGGGGAGTACTCAAGCCGCCGGTCCGCCGCGCTGCGGGTGTGGCGTTTTTCGATGCTGTCCGGGTGGTGGCGTTCGCGCCAGGTCCGGGCCTTGTGACGGAACCGGGACGGGACCATTTCTCCGGCCGGGCCACCCCTCGCCGGGTTGGGCGCGTCCGGGTCCAGGAAATGCGCTTCCAACGCGGCCGCGCCGGCGGGATCCAAGTTGTGTGTTTCGTCAATCATGATCCGGGCGTGCTGCCACGAAATGGTCCCTGCTTCCAAGGCGGCGAGCGTCAAAGGCAGAGCGGTGGTCAGGCGGTGTGCTTCGCCCAGCAGCGCGTCACCCATGCGTTCGCTGACGGTCAGGGCGCAGGCGACCTCGGCCACGATGCCCATGTCCTGGGCGGTCTGCTCCTGAGGGGAAGTGATGGGGCCCGCGATGGTCTGAGCGGCGTCGTCGTAACCGCTGGCGGCATGGACCTTCACGGCAGCGAACATGGCTTCCATCCCCGCGGTCCCCGACAGGACGGTCAGGCAAAGCTCAGCCTGCCAGCGAGCCAAGTCCCCACACATCGCGGACGGCCCAGGTGCTGAAGGGCAATCAGCCGGGCTGGCCACTGGATCCACGGCCGTCCCACGAAGCACACCGGCCATCTGCAGGGCAGAGGCCGCGATGGTCTCCAGAATCTCTGCCGCTGCCGTGTTGTCCATACCTCCATCATGTCCAGGGGGTACGACATTTTAGGGTGACAGACTCCACACCCGGCATGACAGGTCAGAACGCCCCGCGCTAGTAGCGTGTTCACCTCCGCCGCACTCCTGAAGGACATAACGATCAACCGCTCCGCCGCCACCAAAGCACTGACGCTGTTCACCACGCTGCTTCTCGCCAGCGCCCTCACCGGTTGTGACGCCGAAGCCCAGGCCGCAACGCAGGCCGCAAACAAGGTGGCCGAAGCGGTCGGGGAAGCACCGCCGTCGGGCAACTCCGGCGAATCATCCGTGAGGCCAGCCGACGTGGCGACGGCCCTCGCCCAGCTGGAGACTATCCCGGTGAAGGGGCGCGCACCCAAGACCGGCTACACCCGCGAGGAATTCGGCCCCGCGTGGGCGGACGTCGACCGAAACGGCTGCGACACCCGGAACGACATCCTCGCCAGGGACCTCGAAGGTGAGACGTTCAAGCCCGGTACACAAAACTGCGTCGTTGCCACCGGTACGCTGGCCGACAAGTACACCGGCACAACCATCAGCTTTGTCCGCGGCAACACCACCAGCTCCGCCGTCCAGATCGACCACCTCATCGCCCTCAGCGACGCCTGGCAGAAGGGCGCCCAGCAGCTCAGCGACGAACAGCGCAGGCAGCTGGCCAACGATCCGCTGAACCTCATGGCTGCCGACGGGCCCACCAACAGCGCCAAGGGCGACAAGGATGCGGCCACATGGCTCCCGCCAAACAAGGCGTTCCGGTGCGAATACGCAGCCCGCCAGACCGCCGTGAAGGCCAAGTACAGCCTGTGGGTCACCCAGGCCGAGCGGGACGCGATCGCCGGTATCCTGGCAGGCTGCAGTTAGACGGCCCCGGGACGCGAACGAGAGCTCAGTCCTTGAACAGGCCCGCGAGGTCCTCGGCCGTGATCGACCCGCTGGACAGGGCGTCGCCTTCCATCACATCCGCGAACAGCTGCGACTTCCGGGCCTTCAGGGCCATGACCTTTTCCTCGATCGTGTCCTTGGCCACCAGCCGGTAGACCATCACATTCCGGGCCTGCCCGATCCGGTGCGTCCGGTCCACGGCCTGCGCCTCGGACGCGGGGTTCCACCAGGGATCGAGCAGGAAAACGTAGTCGGCCTCGGTCAGGTTCAGGCCAAAGCCGCCGGCCTTCAGCGAAATCAGGAACACCGGCGCGCTGCCGTTCTTGAATTCGTTGACGACGTCGGTACGGTTCCGGGTGCCGCCGTCGAGATAGCAGAACTCGATCTTCTCCTCCACCAGCCGCTCGCGGACCTTGCCCAGGAAACCGGTGAACTGGCTGAAGATCAGCGCCCGGTGGCCCTCGGCCACCAGGTCCTCCAGCTGCTCGAACAGCACGTCCAGTTTGCTGGACCGGACGCCGGACAGCGACGGATCCACCAACGACGCGTCCAGGCTGAGCTGACGCAGCAGGGTCAGCGACTGGAAGATGGTGAACCGGTTCTTGTTCACGTCCTCGATCAGGCCCAGGATCTTCTGCCGCTCGCGCTGCAGGTGCGTCTGGTAGACCTTCTGGTGGCGCGGGTTCAGCACCACCTCCAGGATCTGCTCCTGCTTGGGCGGCAGGTCCTGGATGACCTGGTCCTTGGTGCGGCGCATCATCAGCGGACGGACGCGACGGCGGAGCTTGTCCAGCTGCCCCTTGTCGCCGTTCTTTTCCACCGGCTTCTGGTAATACTCGGCGAACCGTTTGGGGCTCGAGAACAGGCCCGGCGCCACGATGGACGTCAGCGCCCAGAACTCCATAAGGTTGTTCTCCAGCGGCGTGCCGGTGATGGCCAGCTTGAACGCCGCGGGCAGCTTCCGGGCGCACTGGTAGGCCTTGGACTGGTGGTTCTTCACAAACTGGGCTTCGTCGAGCACCAGCCCCGCCCAGGTCTTGGACGCGTAGGAATCGTAGTCGATCCGGAAAAGCGCGTAGGACGTGATCACGATATCCGCGCCGGCAAGTTCAACGGCCGCATCCTGGCTGTTCTTGGCGAACGTTTCGCTCACAATACGGACCGTGAGGCCGGGAGCGAAGCGTGCGGCTTCCGCCGCCCAGTTGCCCACGACGCTGGTGGGGGCCACCACCAAAAAGGGAGTCACGCCGTCGGGCGCCGGAACTGGCGCCCCGGCAGAATCAGCACCCTCAGACACAGACGCGGCCTGCTCCTTCGCCGCGCACATCAGGGCGAGTGCCTGCACGGTCTTGCCCAGGCCCATGTCGTCGGCGAGGATCCCGCCGAGGCTGTGCCGGTACAGGAAGCTGAGCCAGTTGTAGCCCTCGAGCTGGTACGGCCGCAGCTCCGCATTGAGCGAGGGAGGCAGCGGCAGCCCGTTGATCCCGCCTTCGAGCAGCCCGCCCACGGCCTCACGCCAGGCGGCGGCCTGTTCATCGACAATGCCAAGCTGCGCGAGCTCGTCCCAGAGCCCGGCCTGGAAACGGCTGATCTGCAGCGGGGCGTCCTTGTTGTCCTGCAGCGAGCGGGCCTCCTCGATGAGGGCACGCAGCTGGTGCAGTTCCGGCAGGTCCAGCGAGAAGTAGGCGCCGCTGGGCAAGAGCATCTTGGTCTGGCCCGCGGCCAGTGCGGAGAACACGGCCGCAAACGACACCGGCTGGCCCTCGAGCGAGATCTGGATGCCAAGGTCGAACCAGTCGCGCTGTTCCGTGGCCTTGGTGGAGATGGAAACGACCGGCGCTTCCTCGGCCTCGCGGTAGTCGGCGATGTCGCCGGCCGTGTCCACTGATACGTCCGGCGCGTTCCGGAGTTCGGGCAGGACGTCTTCGGTGAAGGCCAGGGTGTCCAGGCCGCTGAGTTCGGCGGACGCGGACAGGCGGGGCGTGCCCCAGCCGCCGGTGGCCGATTCGCCCAGGGCCGGAACAACGTTCCACGGCTGGCCGATGCCCTCCAGGATGCGGGCCTCGGCGGTGTCGTCGCGGTAGCCGTGGTCGCCGGGGTGCCGCCACAGCGGTTGGGCCGTGACCAGGTTTCCGGACTTGTAGTGCCATTCCCAATGCAGCCGGACCCGGTGGTCCGCGCCGTAATTGGCCAGCAGGGAAAGGGTCGGGAGGGCCAGGGCGGGCAGCGCCACCGACTCGTCCGTTGCCGTGACCCGGGCAGCCTGCTTGAGCTTCGGGTAGAAGCCGGTGAGGAAGCGCGTCTCGTCCTTCGCCGGAATGTGCAGGGTGCTGCCGGCAGTCACGAAGGTCAGCAGTTCCTCGCTCAGCCCGTTTTCCAGCGGGGCCAGCGTGATCACATTGTCCGCGGAAACACCGGGCAACGCCTCCCCGCCCGTGGTCAGGAAAATGCCGTGCGCGGGGCGGCCAATGGTCCCCACCGACGCCGGATCAACGTCTTCCCCCTCAACGGTGATGGTGGGCGCGAGCTCCAGCCCGCCGTCGTCGTGCGTTGCGCCGGGAGCCGCAGCGTCCCCACTCACAGGCGAGCCGTAACGGCTCAAATTAAGCCCGACGGCGGCGGGAGACTCCGCGAGCCGCACCGGCTCGGTGCCGCGGCTGTGAACCAGGGCGAGGCCGATCTTTTTGGCGTCGACGAGCAGGCTCCACATGTTCTTTCCGGCGAACGTGTTCAGGCCCAGCCACAGCGCGGAGGAGTTATGAACGCGGTTGGCAGCGGCGGTGTGGGCGGCCAGGAATGCCTGCATCCACTCGATGTGCGCCTCGTTGCATTCGCGGCGGAAGTTCAGGTAGCTCAGGGTGTTCCAGGAGACGTCGCCGCGGATCCACTTGCCCTTGGCGCCCATGATCACGGGCCGGGCCTTGAGCTGGCGGACGCTGCGGAGCGGGTCGCGGCGGCCTGTGTAGGAGAAGTGCGGCGCCGGTTCCTCGATCTCGAACTGGAGGGCCAGCGGGATGCCGCTGATGGACTGGGTGATGCCCGGCTGCGAGATGAGCGGGCTGAGGGCCTGCTCCCAGTCGGCCAGGTCCAGGCTGGCGGGCTGGCGGGAAAGCCGGGACACTTCAGCCGGGGCCAGGAGCTGGACCCGGATGGCCGGGTTGTCCTCGGCGGCGAACAGCAGCGCGGCCACGTGCTTGCAGTCCTTGCGGACGGGGCAGCTGCAGACACCCACGGTGCAGCTCCAGCCGCCCGATTTCCGCACCAGCTTGGCCGTGGTGGAGTACGGGACGTCGGCACCTCCCCGGACCTTGCCCAGCATCAGCCCGGTGGCGGCGTCGAACGACATCCCGGAAACCCGGCTGCCCATGGCATACGCCAACCCGGCCGCGAGGGAGCGGTCGTTAATGGCGGGGGTCTGTATTGCCAGTGCCGCACTCTCGTCCGGTTGGGATGGCATGGTGCGCGCTACTTTCAGCTGGCCACGGGGGTGCCGTGTCCGATCGGAGGTTATCTGCTTCATCTTAGTTCGCCCGGCGGGAGCCTGAAACTTCGCCTGACGTTCACTTCCGCCTCAACACGGCGCCGCCCCCGCCGACGTAGCGTGAAAGTGTCCCGAGCAGCACCCGGCATTCAGCAGTGAGGAATCCCATGACCAAGAGCCAGAACCCTGTCGTCCTGACCCAGGCCAGCATCGAAGCAGGCAGCGAGGATGTCGTAGATGCCAACGTTCACGTGGTGAACGCCATGTACGGGAAACTGCTCGACGCCGGCGAGATCGCGCCCGCGGCGCTCGGCAGCTACTACGTTGACTTCTACGTCACGCAGTCCTTGGAGGGCGGCTTCGCCCAGTACGTGTTCACCGCGGACCGCGACGAAGTGGACCCGCTCATCCGCGAGGGCCTCGCCGGCATGGGCGCAAACGCCCACCTGGAACTCTTCAACCGGACCGTTGCGGCGTTTGATGCCCTGTCCGAGGAAGACGAGGAGCGCTACCTCGACGGCGACCTGGACACCGAGGAAGAGTCCAACGACGCAGTGCGCACCATCGAAGAGCTCGACGGTGAGTTCGAGGAACTGTTCGAAACCGAAAACATCACGGCGCTCAACGCCGCCTGGCTCCTGTCCCAGGAAGGCCTGCTGGTGCTCGACGAAGAAGAGCTCGACGCCTACATCGAGCGCCAGGTTGCGCTCATCCCCAACCTGGAGGAACGCCAGGCCGCGGCCGACGAGGAAGCACTGGAGGACGCTCCGGACTTCGAGGTCATCATCCGCGAACTCTGCGACATCGCCGGCTACACGCTCCAGAAGATCACCATGGGCGACCCCAACTACATGCACGACGGCGAGAAGACGCTGGCCTGGCACTTCACCACGGACCACGGCGACTTCATCATGGTCGAGGACGACGAAGAGGCGTTCATGATCAACCCGGAGACCCAGGAAATCGTCGCCGCCGTTGAGTTCGAGGAAGCGGACGACGACGAGATGATCGACGCGTAGAACCCTCACCACGGCTGCGGGCCGGGTTCGTCGGAAGTTTCCGGCGACCCGGCCCGCTGTTGTTTCCTGCTGTTAGGTGTTCTGGTCCAGCGCCCTGGCGAGGATTTCCAGCAGTTCCTCATCCACCTGGTCCAGAGACGTGAGCCGGACGCGGCGGTCGAAGGGATCATCGGCCCGGGTCTTCAGGGCTTCCAAACGCCTGCCGGTAGCTGCGTCGAGGCGGAGCGCGACGTCCACGGCGGTGTTGGTGGTCCGGGTGACCTGGGCGAACTTCCGTCGTGGGCTGTGCAGCGAGACGTAGCCCTTCCGCATTTGGATCTCCACGCCCTCGGTGGCCGCCGCCCACGCCAGGAGCGCATCGGCGATGGGCCGCAGCTCCGGGTGGTTGATGTACTGGCCATCGATAAGCTCGTCGGCGTCGCGCAGCATAAACTCCGGATAGCCGAACAGCTCCCACGAGACGGCGTACTGCGCATAGCCCGTGACGCCGTGCTCGTCGCGCATCCAGTGGCGGAGCTCGGCGTCGTTCTTCAGCCCGGCGGAGCGTGCCTGCTCGGCCCAGTACCCGACGTCGTGCCCCGTCTTTCGCAGGAGCAGGGCTTTGTTGCTGTCCACCATGGCTGCCAGGTCTTGGCCGTTTTCTGCTGTTCCGGAGTGATCGCCATGCCTCGATGCTAGTGCGGTCCATGGGCCGGAGCCGGGCCCTGGAAAAGAAAATTGGGAGGCGCCGTAACTTTCCCGGTCCGGCCAGCGATGAAGGGGGTGAAGGGTTCCTCACGGAGCCGGATCTGAATTGTTCTCTAGGTTTTGGAGTGTCACATGTCGTTGTTCACTGTTCTCGCCACCAGCAAAATCGCCGCCGGAGTACTCGCCGCGGGCACCCTGGCCGTCGGTGGAACCGGCGTCGCAGCTGCTTCCGGCGCCCTCCCGGCCGACGCACAGCAGACCGCCCACGAACTGCTCGGCGCCCCGGCCCCCAAGCTGGCCGCTGAGGCCACCGAGTCGGCTTCCGCAAACGCTTCCGGCGATGCAGCAGTAACCGGCGAAGCAGCCGTCTCCGAGGATGAGGTCGCAGCCGAGGCCAACGCCTCCGCCGCCGCCACCGCAGTGGACGCAGCTGGCGCCGCAGCCTTTGGCCTCTGCACCGCCTTCGCCAACGGTGGACTGAACGAAGCCTCTGAAGGCTTCTCCTCGCTGGTCATCGCCGCCGAAGGCGAAACGAATGTTGATGCCTTCTGCGCCGACGTTGTCGCGCAGGGTGCCGGGTCCGCTGACGCCGACGCTGCTGGCGAGGGTTCTGCCGCAGCCAAGGCTGAGCGCCCCGAGCTGCCCGCTGTTCCTGCCGTTCCCGCCGTGCCGGCAGTTCCGGGTGTCGACGGCGAGCCTTCCGTTCCCGCCGTTCCTGCTGTTCCCGCCGTACCGGGCGACGCTGTAGACGTTCCCGCCGTTTCGGGCCAGTAGGACCTGCTCAGCTAGTGTGGACTGCGGGAACCGGCTCCGGACGGACCGGATTCCCGCAGTCCACATGGCAGCCAGATAGCTGACCGACCGCAGCTGACCGACAGCAGCGGAGCACGCCGCGCCGAATACCGGGATGAGCGACTACGCTGCCCGGGATGGAGGAGCCACTGGTGCTAGACACTTTGGCCGAAGAAGACATAGATACATTTGCAGACACAGCCGGTGCTGATCCGGCTGTGCTCTTCGGCGCTGTCTATCGAACCTTGTCCGGAGCGGTCCTGGGCTACCTCAAGGCCCGTGGCGTGGATGATCCCGAGGCTGTCACCCAGGACGTGTTCCTGGCGTTTTTTCCCCAAGATTGGTGAGCTGACCGGCGGCCTTCAGGGCGCCAAGTCGCTGGTATTCTCCATCGCCCACGCCCGGATGGTGGATTACTATCGGCGGGTTGAACGCAGGCCGGACTTCACTCCGTACGACCCCCTGCAGGACGGGCGCAGCACGGCGTCCGCAGAGGACCACGCCTTGGGCCACGGCGGCGGCGCGACTGCCCTGCTTGAAGGCCTCTCCGATGAACACCGCGAGGTCCTGGCACTGCGGGTGGTGGCCGATCTTTCCATCGAACAGGTGGCCGGCATTATGGGCAAGTCCCAGGGTGCCATTAAGCAGCTCCAACGCAGGGCGCTGCAAAACCTCAAGGACCAGACTCTTAGAAGAAACCAGGCAGATCATGAGTGACACCGCAGGCTCACGCAACGGTTCCCGCGACGACGCGTCTGTTGACCGGCTGCTGCTGGAGGCAGGGCTGGACGACGGCGGCCTCCGCCCCGCTCTGCTGGAACTCCGTGCACTCGCAGCCGAGCAGCCAACGCCCTCCGCTGCGGTTGCCGCGCTTATGAGGCCTGCCGTGACACAGACTCCTGCCGTAACACAGACTGTTGTCCCGACGCCTGGACCGAGCCACGCGGCAGCGACCCGTCACCTGGCCGTGGCGGCATCCCCTCAGTCAGAGCCCGCCGTAGCCCCCGCCGCGGCAACCGGCCAGGTCACCGCGGCCACCGACGAGCTTGCCGCCCGCCGTCGTGCCAAGCGCAGAATCACCCTCACTACATTGTCCGTCGCGGTTTCGCTGGCGGCCGGCGGCGCCGTTGCCGTGGCCTCCGATCAGGGGATCCGGGATTCCATCGGCCAGGTCAACCACGCAGTTACATCCTTCGTGTCCACCGTTGGCGGCGGGCCTGCCCCCGCGCCGGTGGAGACCCCGGCTCCGGGACCGGGCCAGCCAGCCGTCCCTGCCGTAGGACCCACCGGGACGGCTGACACTGTGCCGGTTCCGGCCGTACCGGGATCCGGCTCCAGCCAGGCCACGCAGCCCACTCCGGCCCCCTCAGGTTCAGTGCCGGCAGTGCCCGTGCCGGCCCTTCCCCTCCCCGAAAACGTCACACCGGGTATGCCGGGTGGGCCGCTGAACGGCGAGGGACAGCCCCCGGCCCTGCCCCTGCCGGCCACGCCTCCAGTCCCGCTGCCCGGCCTCCATCCTTAGGCGGTCAACCCGTAGGCGGTTCGTCCGTGGGCGCCAGAACGGTCAGTAGCCAGGACGGTCCTAGCCTGAACGGTCAGTAGCCTGACGCCGCTTTCGGGATCATTTCCCCGGCCGGCGTGGCCAGATACCAGACGTTGTTGACGCCCTGCCCCAGGATGTCGCCGGGATTCTTGTCCTGCGCGAAGTAGTACAGCGGCAGTCCGTTCAGGGTCACCTGCTTGGCCCCGTCCGGCGTCGTGATTGTCCCGAGAGTGCCGGTGACCCCCTCGGCGGCAGGCGTGGCCGCTGTGGTGAGGAGTGGTGGCCACGCGGTCAGGCACGCTCCCGTGCAGGCGCTGGTGCCGGAATCCTTCACGTCCTTGGTGAAGAAATAGACGCTCATGCCGGCGGCGTCCACCACGATGTTGCCGGCGCTGGAGGATGCTGTCTTGAGGTCGACGGCGGCCGCTGCGGTGGGGGAGCCAGCGGTCGGGGCGGCGGACGTGGCGGCCGGGCTGGTGGCCGCCGGAGTGGTTGTGGTGGTTCCGGGGCTGCCGCCGCAGCCGGAAAGTGCGGCTATGAGAGCCGCTGCGGCAAGACCTGTGCACAAATGCTGTTTCATGGAATGCTCCTCGGCTGGGGCCCGGCGTAGATCACCGGACGCTAACCGGTACGACGCACCAGGGTGAAGAATGGTTCAAAGTGAACCGTTTTCCGTCCGCCGACGTTATATCGCATGAGTGCTCGGAGCTTCAGCGTCGTTGTAGGCGCGCATTTGTAACCGCAGACCGGATCAGGGACAGGAGGGCGGCATGCCGCTGGACGAGGACGTGGTGGCTGCGATCTACCGCGAACACGGCTCCGCCCTGCGCCGTTTTGTCCTCAGCGCCTCCCGCGACCCACAGCTGGCAGAGGACGTGGTCCAGGAGACCGTGCTGCGCGTCTGGCAGCAGGCCCCGGACATCACCGGAAGCCTCCGCAGCTACCTGTTCCGTACAGCGCGGAACATCATGATCGACAACTACCGCAAAGCCCAAAGGCGTCCGGCCGAAGTGATGGAACGCGAACTCGCCGATCCCGCCGAGGCCGTGGAACGCGTGGATGAACTCCTGAACCGCGTGCTGATGGAAGAGGCGCTACTGCGGCTCAGTACCGAACACCGCGATGTCCTCGTCGCCCTCCACTACCGCCGTTTCACCGTCAACGAGGCCGCCGTGCAGCTGAACATCCCCAGCGGAACCGTGAAGTCCCGGGCCTATTACGCCGTCAGGGCGCTGCGGACCATCCTCGATGAGATGGGGGTGGAGCGGTGAACGCCTCTGAGCTGCACCAGCTGCTGGGCGCCTACGTGCTCGGCGGGCTTGATCCCGCGGATTCGCAACGTTTCGAAGCCCACCTTGAGGACTGCGCGGACTGCCGCACCGAACTTGCCGAGCTTGAAAGCCTGCCGGCCCTGCTCGACGCGCTGCCCGTCCCGGACGCGGTGGCGCTCACCGGGAGCACCCGCCCCGGGGTGGCCGCTGAGCCGGCCAGCTCCGTGCCGCGCAGGGTCCTCGATGAACTGGCCACCCGGCGTCGTAAATTACGACGGCGGTGGGTGGCGTTGGTGGGTGCCGTCGCCGCCGCGTGCCTCGCGTTGGGCATAGCGGCGGCCCCGCTGCTCAGCCGGCCGCCAGCGCCGGACGCCAGCTACTCGGTCCAGTCCGGCAATGGCCTGCAGTTCAGCATCGACCTCGCCCGGAAAACATGGGGCACCGAGCTGGCCGTGAACGGCAGCAAACTGCCGCTGGACGGAACCCTTTCGCTTTGGATCCGGGACCGCGACGGCGGCGAGGACCGGGCCTGCGCCTGGACCGCCACGCCGAGCGGAAGGGTGAAGGTCACGGGCGCCACGCCTGTTCAGCTGGCCAGCATCGCCAGCCTGGAACTGCGGGACGAAACCCAGCACGCCGTGGCTGTGATTACAGTGCCTTGATTATTGTGCAGTGAGGGCGCGGAACTCGGCGACCAGGGCCGGATCCTCGCAGGCACGGGCAAACGCTTCGATCCTCTTATTGATCTCACGGCCCAGGAGCCAGGCGCCCATCCGCTCCGCCACCGGCCGCAACCAGGCCGGGCGGCACGAAAAGGTGTACTTCCAGACGGTGCGCGTGCCGCCGTCGTCCGCGGTGAAACGCCAGCCGCCGCCGAAATTCCCGAAGAACCACGGTCCGGACACCATGGTCATACCCACATTCCTGGGTGGCGCATAGGAAACGTATTCGCTCACCATCACCAGGCCCAGGCGGGACACGGTCCGGGTCCGGACGCCCTTTCCGGCGGACGTTGCGCCGTCCAGGAAACCTTGGGCCGAGATGAACGGGTCCCATTGGAGCCGGAACGCACCCGTGGTCTGGGAGAGGGCAAAGACTGTCTCCGGATCGAGGCGGATGAGGCGTTCGGCGCGTACCTGGGGCATGGACCCACCCTAACCGGAGGCCGGGTGTTCCGGGTTGGGTCGGGTGTTCCAGGTGGGGCCCGGTGATGGCGCCCCACCCTACATTTTGGCCAGGCGAGCCCGGACCACCATGTACACGCCGTAGCAGATGAGGCCGGTGCCCACGGCGGCCAGCAAATACACGCCGAAGGGCTGGTCGCGCAGGGCCCTGAGTCCACCGTCCAGGCCCGTGGATTCACCCGGATCGGCCTGCAGGGTGGCGATGGTGATGAGCATCCCGGTCAGCAGCAGGACTACGCCTTTGGCGACGTAGCCGGTCACGCCCAAGGCGGAGACGGCCGTCCGGGCAGGGCGGGAAACGGGCATCGTGAGGTGTTTCTCGAAGGTCTTCTTGATTCCGCGGATGCCGTAGATGATCCCGGTGATGGCGACGCCTAGTCCCACGAGGACCATCAGTGCTACGCCGCCGGGGGCCTTCATGACGGCGACGGTGAGGTCGCTTGCCGATTGCTGGTTGTCGCCGCCGGACCCTGTGCCCATGGCGAAGCTGGCCAGGGTCACGGCGAGCCCCGCAAACACCACGGCCTGCGCTGCCGCTTTGGCCTTCTTGCCGGCTTTGTCCTTGGTGGGCAGCCGGTTGTAGTCGAAGACGGCATCGCTCGCCTGCCAGAGGGCAAGGGCCGCGCAGGCGGCAAAGCTTGCCCACAGGAGGAACGGCCCGGCGGGCTGGCTGGCCAGTTCGGAAACAGCCCCGCTGAAATCAGCATTCCCTGAACCGCCCATGGCGAGGCGGATGGCTATGGCGCCCACCAGAAAGTGCAGTAGGCCGCTTACCGCGAAACCCACCCTCGCCAGCAACTCCAGTGCGCGCGAGTTGGTGACGTCCTCCGCCGCGCCTGCGGCGTCTTTGAGTTCTCTTTTGATGGCGCTTCCTTCGGGCCAGCGCCGCAGGGGCGCAGATTTGCGTGCCCCCGCACAACCCCATCGTGCCACGGGAAACCGGCCGCGAACAGTACCAACTCTTGCGCACCGCGGACCGACAATAACTGCACGTGCGTTGGTGTGCCCGGCGATGGGAGTGTTCCCCATCGCGGGAGAATTGCCACCATGCGACGATATGTCCAGCGATAGAACTAACTCTTAATATTCTCCGGGGGAGACACCATGACTTTTTACGGCGCCGACGTCAGCCAGCTGCGGGAGCTGGCGAGGGCCGTTGACAAGGCGGCCGCGTTGCTCAGCAGCCGGGCCAGCTCCCTGCAGGGCCAGATCCAGTCCGCGCCATGGAAGGGTGCCGACGGCGAGCTGTTCCGGCAGGACTGGTCCGGCAACCACCGCCCCAGCCTGGAGCGGGTGGCATCCAGCCTCCGCCACAACTCCAAGCTGCTCCTGCAGCACGCAAACGAACAGGAACAGTCCTCTGCCGCGACCGGCGGCGGCAGCAGTGGCGGTGGCGGGACCAGCGTCCTGGACAAAATCAAGGACCTGGGCAGCCGCGCCCAGAACTGGCTGGAGGAACAGGTGGCGAAGGCGGCAGCGGCTGAGGCCCACCGCCAGGAGCTGAAGGGGGACATGGATGGCATGCTCAAGGCCAGCCCGGAAGAGCAAGCCAAGTGGTGGGCCAGCCTGTCCGAGGCGGACCGGAAATACCTGATAGAAGGCGAAGACGAGAACGGCCCGTTCGCCGAGGACCTCATGAGGATGGACGGCGGGATTCCCCAGTCCGCCCAGGATCAGGCGAGTGCCCACCTCCGGGAACTCGCCAGGACAGAAACTCCTGTATACACGGAGTCTGGCAAGGCCTCCCTTGATGCCCGGGTGGCCTGGTTCCACGCCGGCGCGGAGGTGGGCACCGTCGTCGTAGAGAATGCAGACGGTTCGGCCACCATAAAGGTCTACGGAAACGTGGGCGTAGGAGTAAACGACACCACCGGCACGGCCGGGGTCACGCTGAACGGAGAGGCCTCGCGCGAGTACAAATTCGGCAGCCTGGAGGAGGCCATGGCCGCCCGCAACCAGATTTACACGGATCTCCCGCCGGACAGCGTCGGTGAGATCAAGGATATGGCAGGCAACCCGCCCGGCTACGTCCTGGACACCATCAACGATGCTGCGGACGACAACGGCTCCACCGGCCACGACGACAAAGCCAAGGGAACCCTTTCCCTGGAAGCCGAGGGTGAATCCGGCCAGGCTTCGGGCTCGGCGAAGCTGGATCTTGCCTACGAGCGGAACCTGACGGACGGCACGGCCACCGCCAGCGCCGAGGTGTCGGCCCAGGGCAAGCTGGACCTTGACGGCAGGGTGTTCGAGGCCTCGGGCAAGGGCGGCCTGGAAGTGAACCTGGATAAGAACGGCAACATGGAATCGGTCGCCGTATCCATGGAGGGCACGGTTGCCTCGGGCGCCAGCACGGGTGCCGACCTCCAGGGCGCAAAGGCTGAGTCCAGCGTGACAGTGGGCACTCAGGGCACCGTGAAGATCAATGTTGAGTACTCACCGGAGAACGCGCCTGTGATCGATAGCTACATGCGCAATATGGCGTTGGGAGACACAGTTGCGGCCGGCCACGACGCGGCCAAGCTCTACGCGGCAGGTTCCGCCACGGTCCAGGTGAACAGTGTGGTGACGGCATCCAACGAGTTCGGCGTTGACCTCAAGGCCGGCGAGGTGGAGGTCAAAACCGAGAACAAGGCAACCACCAACGTGTCCACGTACTATAAGGTCCCGAACGACACCAAGCTCGAGGAGCTCTGACGTCCCGTGCGGATCCGCACGTGCCGGCCAGCCCAGCCAAGACTTACCGCTAAGGAGCAACCATGTCAGTTCATATCGAGTCCCCGCTGGGATTCACGGCAGACTTCCCCGAGCACACCCAGGTTCTGGAGGACTCCGCCGCCGGGCCAAACACTGAGCAGTATGGCCTGCTGGGCGGTGTCCTGGTGACGGTCATCAAGGACGACACCTCCGTGACCGGCGCCGCGCAGGCTAACGGCTGGGCACACCTGATGTCAGGCTTCTACCTTGAAGACCGGGCCGGGACCATCCTCACCGAAGGCGAACTGAACGTACCCGGTAAGTCCTCGTACGCCGTCGTGGTTGGATACACGGATCCGACAGGCGAGGCGAGGGTCGCGGCCACTGTGGGTGTTTGGGAGAACAACCGCTTCATCGGTGTTGTGGTGATCTGGCCGTACGTGAACCCGGAGATCGAGCCGCGGCTGGGGATGCTCAAGGAGATCGTCGCCTCCATCAGCGTGAACTGACCCCAACTAAGTAGCAGTAGGTGTCGTTATGACGGCTCATAACTACTCAGTTTCCGTGGCTCAGCGGCGGCGGTAGCAGAGGTCGAAGATCAGCCGGCCGGCCTCGTGGGCCTTCGCCTCGAAACTCGTGCGGATCCGGCCTTCGAAGCGTGGCGCCCAGCCGCCCGTTTCATCCACACCCTCGTTGGGGCCTGTATGCGCGGTACTCACCGGCGCCCGGCCTTCGCGGACGGGCGCGCCGCCCACCAGGGTTTCGACGCCGGATTGCCACACCTGGGTGAGCGGACTTTCCGGGCCGTGGCGCTCGCCCGTGTGGAGGTTTTCGAAGTCTGGGGAGTCCGCGAGGACGTCGCGGACGTGGACGGCGTAGTTGGACCAGTCCGTGGCGACCCGCCACAGTCCGCCCTTGGTGAGTGCCCGTGCTGCCAGTTCGGCGAACTCCGGCTGGATGAGGCGGCGCTTGTGGTGGCGTGACTTGTGCCAGGGATCGGGGAAGAACACCCACAGCTCGCTGACGGATCCTGCCGGCAGCATGGTGGCCAGGACCTCGGGCGCGTTGGCTTCCACCACCCGGACGTTGTTCAGCCCGCGGCTGTTGATCTTGATGATGGTGTTGGCCAGCCCCGGGGTATAGACCTCGACAGCCAGGAAGTCCGTGTCCGGGTTTTCCTCGGCCGCGTGGCAGATGGCATCGCCCAGCCCCGAACCGATTTCCACAATCAGCGGTGCCTTGCGGCCGAACTCGGACTCAGCGTCGAAGGTGTAGTCCGGGTGGACCGACGTGTTCGCAATGTGCCGGGGCACGTCCAGCGCCCACCGGTCCGAGTGCTCTTCCCACGCCGTCTGCCGGCGTCCCTGGAGGCGGGTGCCGCGGCGCACAAAGCTCACCGGCCTGCCGCCGTAGGTGCCGAAAGACGCCTGGGTTCCGGGTGTCACCGGGCGCGGGACATGCGGAGGCTGGGGAGATTCTGGGGATTCGCTCATCCCTTCCAGAATACCCGGGGCCCACGCCCACGGCTTGGGCACTCACCTGAGCCTCGAACGGGACGCGATGGAACGCGAAAATGGTCGCCCTGCGAAGTCGGAAAGGAAAATGAAATCTCAGAAGAGGATCATAAAGTCCCCGTCCCTGAGCACGAGCACCAGGCCCACGGCAACCTCGGCCGCCGATATCCACAACGCAGCCACACCAGCCCGCCAACCGTTTGACCGACGCACAAATACGCGGAGCGAAACAATGCCGAGCGCCACTGCGAGCAGGCCAAACAGCGCCGGATAGCTCCACAGCACCAACGGTGCAACCCAGTCCAGCCGCCCAGCGCCCTCGGAAGGCCTCGTAAAGAGGGCAACCAATAGGCTGAGCGGCCCAGTCAAAAACATACTGGCGGGCGCAATGAGGCTGAAGGCGAGGCTGGCTGTCCCTTCGCCGCTGCCGTGGGCCTTCGGCGAGGCCGGGGCTGGCGCAATGGACGGATCGTGCAACGGTGCGAGGCTCATGGTTTCTCCCGAATGCTGTGGCTGGATACCGCTTGCTGATCCCAAACTAGAGTCGCTCCAAGCGGGTCACCAGCCCCTTTCTGGCCTATGTGGATAACTTCGCAAGGGCCGGCTGGCGCCAAGGCCAGTCCGGGCGTGAGGGCTCAAGGATGCGCAATGACAGAATGGGTCCCGTGACCCGTGCTGACAACGTTGACGTGCCTGGACTGCTGATCGACGCCGAAATCGACGACATCCCCCCAGCCGCCCCGACGCGCCTTCCGGGCCAGTCGGGCGGCGGTCCGGAGAGCCCGCGGGGCAGCCGGCGCGCGCTCGTGTACCTGGGCCTCTGCCTGGTGCTTATCGGGCTGAACCTCCGCACGGTGTTCTCCAGTTTCGCTGCGGTTCTTCCGGAGATCACGTCCGACGCCGGCCTGCCGGGCTGGGCCGTCGTGGTGCTCACCACCGTGCCCGTGACGCTCCTGGGGGTCTTCGCGCCGCTGGCCCCTGTCCTGGCCCGCCGGTTCGGCGCCGAACGCGTCCTGCTTGGTGCCATGGCAGTACTCACGGCGGGGCTGCTGCTGCGGCCCGCGGACATCGGCGGCCTCGTGCCCGGTGCCGGCCACCTCCCTACTTTGCTGGCGGGAACTGCTGCCTGCGGTGCCGCCATCGCCCTGTGCAACGTATTGCTGCCAGGGCTGGTGAAGCGCGATTTCCCGCATCGGCTGGGTCTCATGGGCGGCCTGTACACCACTGCCATCTGCGCGTCGGCCGCCCTCGGAGCCGGCTTTACCTACCCCGTCTTCACGGCGACGGGGGAGTGGACCTCGGCGCTGTGGTTCTGGGCCGTTCCTGCCGCCGTCGTACTTTTGCTGTTCCTTCCGGTGGCGCTGCGCCAGCATCCCGTCCGGCACCAGGCCGCCAACCTCGGCGTCAACGTGTGGCGTTCGGCGGTGGCATGGCAGGTGACCATCTTCATGGTGCTGCAGGCCATGATGTCCTTCAGCGTTTTTGCCTGGCTGGCGCCGATCCTGCGCGAACGCGGCGTGGACGGCGGCACGGCCGGCCTGATGGTCTCTGTTTCGATCGTGCTCCAGATGACGGGTTCGCTGTTTGCCCCTGCACTGGCGGCGAGGTTCCGTGACCAGCGGGCCATCGCTGTAGTGGTGGCGCTGATGACCGGCGGCGGGTTTGCGCTGAGCATCTTCGGACCCCTGGAACTCATCTGGGTGTGGACGGGGCTGCTCGGCCTGGGCCAGGGAAGCCTCACCGCGGTTGCCCTGACCATGATCATGCTGCGGACCCGCGACGGGCACACCGCGGCGCACCTGTCCGGGATGATGCAGGGCGTGGGCTACGGGCTAGGTTCCACCGGCACGCTGATGGTGGGCCAGCTGCACCAGGCCACGGGATCGTTCACGGCCGCCGGGGTGCTGTTCCTGGTGGTCGGTTCACTGGCCGCGGTGTTCGGTTACCGCGCGGGCCGGAACCGCTACATCGGCGACTCCAGCCGATCGGGCCAATAGCGTGCAGGAACCCGCCCTGCCGGCCACGCATTCCGCCACCACAGCCGGGATCCTGCAGCGACCGTACCTGTGGGTCACCATCGGCGCATGTGCCCTGGTGTTCCTCGCGGCCTTCGAATCGCTCGCCGTGACCACCATCATGCCTGTCGTCAGCCGCGAGCTCGACGGCGCCAGCCTGTATGCGCTGGCCTTCGCCGGGCCGCTGGCCACCGGCGTGATCGGGATGGTGGCGGCCGGAAACTGGTCGGACCGCCGCGGCCCAACAGTCCCGCTGTACGCCTCCGTGGCCCTGTTCGTGCTGGGCCTGATCATCGCGGGCACGGCCGTGTCCATGCCCATGCTGGTTGCCGGCCGCCTGGTGCAGGGGCTTGGCGGCGGCGCGCTGACGGTGGCGCTCTACGTGGTGGTGGCCCGCGTCTACCCGGCCGTCCTGCACCCCGGGATCTTCGCTGCCTTCTCCGCCGCGTGGGTGATCCCGTCCCTGGTGGGCCCGTTCGCGGCCGGCATCGTGGCGGAGGTCCTGAGCTGGCACTGGGTGTTCCTGGGTGTGGTGGGCCTGGTGGTGCCCGCCCTCGTGATGATTGTTCCGGTGCTCCGCGGCATCGACCGGCCTGCTGAGCAGGCCACGGTCCCGCCCTGGGCGCTGGGCCGCCTGGCCTGGGCGGCGCTCGCCGCGCTCGCTGTGCTGGGGCTGAACCTCTCCGCCGGAGTCACCATCGCGGGCATTCCCGCAGCCCCGGCACTCCTGGCCGCGGCCGCCGTCGTGATTGCCCTCGTAGCCGTGCGGCCGCTGGTACCGCGCGGAACACTGCTCGCCCGCCGCGGCCTGCCCAGCGTGATCCTGACCCGCGGCCTGGCGTCTGCCGCATTCTTCGGCGCCGAGGTCTACCTGCCGTACCTGCTGATCGAGGAGTACCAGTTCCCGCCGACGTTCGCCGGCCTGGCACTCACCGGAGGCGCGTTGTCGTGGGCAGCCGCGGCCGCCATTCAGGGCCGCCTCGGCACCCGGCTGAAGCACCGGGCCGCGGTGCGCATCGGCTCAGCGCTCGTGCTGGGAGCCATTCTCCTCACGCTGGCGACGTCGGCGCTCCACTGGCCTGCCGCCGTCGCGATTGCCGGCTGGCTCTTCGCCGGCGGCGGCATGGGGCTGCTGTATCCGCGGCTCAGCGTGATGACGCTCGCCATGTCCGCCAAGGAAAACGAAGGCTTCAACAGCTCGGCGATGTCCATCTCGGACTCGCTGGGCGGGGCGCTGGCGCTCGCCGCCACGGGCATCGTGTTCGCGGCGTTTACGACGACGGCGGAATCGTTCGCGGGGGTCTTCGCACTGACGGCGGTGGTGGCCGTCGCCGCGGTTGCGGTGGCGCCGCGGGTTTCCCGCTAACTACAAAAACTCAAGCCAGCCGGGTGGCGCGGAGTACGGTGTCGCCGATGATGGCTTCCTCGCCGTCAGGACCCGAAGCCGTCCGCTCCCGTGTGGTGTTGACCTCCAGCTGCCAGTCCGGCGAGTCCAGGCCGAGCTCCGCCACGAGCTGCGCCGGGGTGTAGAACATCTCCGGTCTGGTGTGGTTTCCCCACGGCGGCAGGTGGTCCGGATGATGGCCCACGATCAGCAGCGTGCCGCCCGGCTTGACCGCCGCAGCCGCCGTCCGCAGCGGACCCTGCCACGCCAGGTGCGGGGAATGCAGGAACTGGGAGGTCACCAGATCGAAGGTTGCCGTGGGCTGCCAGTCCTCCAGATCACACTGTTGCCAGTGGATGCGGCTGGGAATTTCACCCGCTCCCTCGGCGTGCACACTCTCGCGGTCCAGGGCCGACTTTTCGTGGGTTGCTGCCCGTTCCAGAGCGACGGCGGAAACGTCGACGGCGGTGACGGTCCAGCCCTGCTGGGCGAGCCAGATGGCGTCGGCCCCTTCGCCGCAGCCCAGGTCCAGCGCCTTGCCCGGCTTCAGTCCAGCGCCTTCGCGGACCAGTTGCGGGTTGGGTTTCCCGCTCCAGAATTTCGGCTTGCTCCGGTACCTTTCGTCCCACGCCTCGGCGGCACTGCGCTGCGGTGCATCCCCCAGCCGGGTGTCGCCGTCGTCCGTTGTGTGGTGGTGGTCCGCACCCTGTTCAGTCATGCCTCAAGCCTGCGCCTGCCGGGCACCCAAAGGCAACGCCAGCACCCCCAGCACCACCTGCCTGAAAGAGGCCAAGGCGCGGGGATGGTACGCTTAGGGGACTTGATGTGCAGTGATGCCCGCTCGTCCCTTCATTTGGGAAGCGGGTTTTTTCATGTGAGAGGCACATCCTGCGTCGATGAACGCGTTCCATTTGGTCCCAGCCGCCGCCCAGAATTGGGCAGCAGCACGGTTGATCACCTGACTTTTCTTCGGCGAAACCCTTGAGCCAACCGGCATCGGGGGCCGATATCCGCACGGATACCGCCTGAAAGACCATGAAATATATGACTACTTTTGCTGCCCTCGGCACACCCAAAGAACTTGCCGACACCCTCACCGCACAGGGAATTGTTGAGCCGTTCCCCATCCAGGTCAAGACCCTCCCGGACACCCTGGCCGGACGCGACGTCCTGGGCCGCGGCCGCACCGGCTCCGGCAAGACCATCGCTTTCGCCATCCCGCTTGTAGCACGACTCGCTGAGCGGGAAGCCAAGCACTTCCGCAAGCCCGGCCGCCCCATGGGCCTGGTCCTCGCGCCGACCCGTGAACTGGCCACCCAGATCAACGCCACCATCGAGCCGATGGCCAAGGCCATGGGCCTGACCACCACCGTGATCTACGGCGGCATCTCCCAGGCACGCCAGGAAAAGGCGCTGCGCGCCGGCGTCGACATTGTCATCGCCTGCCCGGGCCGCCTGGAGGACCTGATCCGCCAGCGCATCCTGACGCTCGAAGGCGTCGAGATCACCGTCCTGGACGAGGCCGACCACATGGCCGACCTCGGCTTCCTCCCGGTGGTCAAGAAGCTCATGGACATGACCCCCAGCCAGGGCCAGCGACTGCTGTTCTCCGCCACCCTGGACAACGGCGTGGACAAGATCGTCCAGCGCTACCTGTCCAACCCGCTGACCCACGCCGTGGACGAGTCACAGGCCGCCGTGACCACCATGGAGCACCACGTCCTGGTGGTCAACGACCAGACCGTCAAGAAGCAGCTGATCGTTGAGCTCGCCTCGGGCGCCGGCCGCCGCGTCCTCTTTATGCGGACCAAGCACCACGCCCGCAAGCTGGCCAAGACCCTTACCGACGCCGGGATCCCCGCCGTCGATCTGCACGGCAACCTCTCGCAGAACGCCCGTGACCGCAACCTGGCCGAGTTTTCCTCCGGTGACGTCCGCGTCCTGGTGGCCACCGACGTCGCAGCCCGCGGCGTCCACGTGGACGACGTCGAACTGGTGATCCACGTGGATCCGCCCACAGAGCACAAGGCATACCTCCACCGCTCAGGCCGTACGGCCCGCGCAGGTTCGGACGGCACCGTGGTCACGCTGACCCTCCCGGAGCAGCAGTCCGACGTCAAGAAGCTCATGAAGGCGGCCGGCGTCGAGGTCAACTTCGAGCGCGTCACCGCCAACTCCCCGCTGGTTGCCGAGCTCGTGGGCGAAATGGCCGATAAGATCGATCCGCGCACCCGCGCCGCTCTTCTCGCCAAAAAGTCCGCACAGCAGGGTGGCGGCACCTCCACGGGTGCCAACGCCGAGCGCAAGCGCGCCCGCCGCAGCCAGGAAGGCCCCACCGCCGGTGGCCGTGGCGGCCGTGGTGGACGTGGACGCGTCTCCGCTGAGCCGACCCGCACCGATCTTCCGCGCGCCGAGCGCCGCGCTGTTGCCTACGAAGGCCGCACCGAGGCACGGGCAGCATTTGACCGTGTAGCTGAGCAGAACGAGGACCGCGCCATTGCAGCAGCTGCTGCTCGCCGCAATTCCCGCGGCCACGGCGCCACAGGCTCCACGCACCGCAACGACGTCCCCGCAGCAGGTGGCCGTGCAGCGGCCGGCCGCGGTTCCGACGGCCGTTCTGATTCACGCGTTACCCGCAGCGATGCTCCCCGTGGCGGCACGGGCCGCCCGGCAACCACCGGCGGACAGCGCGGCGGACGTCCGGCAACGGGCCAGCGCGCAGCCGGAGCCCGCACTGCGGGCGCCGGTGCAGGTGCCCGCACGGGTGGATCCGGCCAGCGCGCCGGTGCCTCCACGGGCAACGGCGGCAACTCGGGCAACGGTGGCAACGCCGGCAACAAGGCTGTTTGGTCCTCCAACACCGGCGGCACGTCCGGTGGCTCGTACGCCGGTAACGGTGGCGGCAGTGGCCGTCCGGCACGCAGCGGTCCCCGCCGCGCGTCGGCTCCGGCCTCGAACGAACGCCGCAGCCGCTAAGATTCGTGTTTTCGCTACGTAAAGTAGCTAGCGATACGCAGAATGCCGGCCGCGACGGATATATCCGCAGCGACCGGCATTTCGCGTAGCGCAAATCACGAAGCGCAGCGCCAGCCGGAAAGCGTAGCGAAAGTTACCAGCCGCGGGCGCGCCACTCCTCAAGGTGCGGGCGTTCCGCGCCGAGGGTGGTGGGGCTGCCGTGGCCCGGGTGCACCAATGTGTCGTCCGGGTAGGCCTCGAACAGCCGCGCGGTGACATCGTCCAGCAGCGACGTGAACCGCTGAGGATCATTCTGGGTGTTGCCCACGCCGCCCGGGAACAACGAATCCCCGCTGAAAATGTGGGCGGGCCCTTCCGGGGCCTGGTACACAAACGCGATCGATCCCGGGGTATGGCCGCGCAGGTGCACGGCGGTGAGCTCGAAGCCGTCCACGGCGCAGGTATCCCCCTGTTCCAGGATCCGGTCCACGGGCACTGGCATCGCCTCGGCGTCGTCCTTTCCGGCAAGGGTTGGGGCGCCCGTGGCTGCCACCAACGCCGGCAGTACCCGGACGTGGTCCCAATGCTGGTGCGTCGTTGCAATCTGCGCCAGTCTGGTTGTGGCCGCGGTATCCGCAGCGGCGTCCTGCAGCATCGCCTGGATGGCCGGAAGGTCGTCCGCGGCATCAATCAGCAGCTGTGCGCCGCTGGCCTTCGCGGTCAGCAGGTACACGTTGTTGTTCATCTCGCTGACGGAAATGCTGCGGATGGTGATGTCGGGGAGGTCGTGAATGAGCGTGTCCATGGGTTTCAGTCTATTCACGGCCCTGGGACACCCAGTTGGGGTCCGCCGAGCGGGAGCCGACGACGGCGTCCGCAGCCTGGTCCAGCGCCTCCAGTTGCGCCGGGGTCAGGTCCAGGGACAGGGCGCCCAGGTTTTCGTCGATCCGGTGCGTCTTGCGCGTGCCGGAGATGGGGACCACGGCCAGTCCCCGCCGTTTGCCCTGCTCCAGCAGCCACGCGAGTGCAACCTGGGCAGGTGTTGCAGACAGCTCAGTGGCGACCGTCCGCACGGCCGCCACGACGCCCTGGTTCGCGTCAAAGGCGTCCGCGGCGAACCGCGGGATCCGGCGTCGGAAGTCGTTGGCTCCCAAACTGGAAGCGTCCACCGTGCCGGTGAGGAATCCCCGGCCCAGTGGCGAATACGGCACAAAGCCGACGCCCAGGCTGGCCGCGGCCGGAACCACGTTGCGTTCCACATCGCGGCTCCAGATGGACCATTCGCTTTGGACCGCGGCGATGGGGTGCACGGAGTGGGCTTCGGCCAGCTCCTGCGCGGTCACCTCTGACAGGCCGAGGTGTTTGACCTTGCCCTGCTGCACCAGCCCCGCCATGGCCTCCACGGTTTCCACAATCGGAACGCGGAGGTCACGGCGGTGCATGTAGTAGAGGTCGATCACGTCCGTGCCAAGCCGCTTCAGGCTGGCGTCGACCGCCTGCCGAACGTAGGCGGCATCTCCCCGGACATCCGTGTAGCCATCAGCCGGCGAGCCCACCAGGGAAAACTTCGTGGCGAGCTGCACTTCACCCCGCCGGTCCTTGAGCAGCTGCGCGATGAGTTGCTCGTTGCTGCCTCCGCCGTAGATGTCCGCGGTGTCAATGAAGCTGACGCCGGCATCCACCGCATGGTGCAGGGTTTTGAGGGCCTCGTGCGGGTCAACTTCGCCGTAGACCGGGGTGAGGGCCATGCCGCCGAAACCCAGGGGGCTGACGTTGAGGCCGTCGCCGAGGTGTACCAATGGTGCAGTCATGAGCGCTCTCCATTCGTTTGTGGATTCTCGTCCCAGCCAAGAACCCCGGCCCTTGCCCCAGTATTCCTAGCCGATGTCCTGGATTCCTAGCCGATGTCCTGGCACCACGGGATGATCCGGTCGGCGCCCTGCCGCGTTGCCTCGATTATCACCGCGTTGGCCTCATCCGGTCCCGCCGCCCACGCCTCCGCTGCGGCCCGGTCCATGCCGAATTCCACGTGCCGGTCCACCAGCCGGGCCAGCCGCAGCGCGGGAGGGGAATCCATGAACCAGACCTCATCCAGCTGCGCCCGGACATCCTTCCACTCAGGCATCTCCGCCAGCAGATAGTTTCCCTCGGTGATCACCAGCGGCACGGACGCGGGGACTGCGATGGACGCGGCCACCGGTTCGTCCAAAGTCCGCCGGAACTCGGGCGCGTACACCACGGCCTCATTCCGCCGCACGAGCCGCTGCAACAGCGAGAGGTAGCCGCCGACGTCGAACGTGTCCATTGCGCCCTTGCGCTGTCGCAGCGGTGTGCCGTTGATGATCGCGTTGCCCAGGTGGAAGCCGTCCATCGGCACCACGACGGCGGTACCAGGGCCGAACTCCCGCTGCAGCCGGGCCGCGAACGTGGACTTGCCGGAGCCGGGTGCGCCCGTGATGCCCAGGAGTAGCCGCCGGCCGCCGTCGAGCCTGTGCCGCAGGGCGGCGAGTGCCTGCTGTACTTCGGGGGAGTCCATGGCAAAAGCCTAAACCGGAGGCCGGTCCTCCCAGGTTTCCACTATCGGAACGCGGAGGTCGCGGCGGTGGAGGTGCAGTCATCTTCGGACGGGACTGCAGCCATGAGACACTTCCTGGACCCACGCTTTCAACGCTGGCTCCCTCTTTTCCGCGTGATCTGGCCCTGTGCACCCCCTATGTCGGCTCCGTAGGTTTATGGCTACACCAGGAGGAGTGATCTGAATCACCCAGTGATTGCAGTACGGTCCGAACCTCCGGTGGACCTGGCTTCGCGCTTCGTGGCGCGGGCACCGAAGTGCACTTCAACGGGTTTCGTCAGAGCATCTTGGAGGAAACGTGTATCAAGCCGAACCCCGGCAGGCCGACAACGCCGGCCTTAGCAAGGGCCTCAAGAACAGACACATGAATTTGATCGCCATTGGGGGCGTCATCGGTGCCGGGTTGTTCGTCGGCAGTGGCGTTGTGATCAGCAGCACCGGCCCGGCGGCCATCGTCTCGTTTGCGATCGCAGGCGTCATCACCTTGCTCCTCATGCGGATGCTGGCCGAAATGGCCGTAGCGCGTCCGGTGGTGGGCTCTTTTTATGTCTACGCACGCCAGGCGCTGGGACAGCGGGCCGGGTTCGCCACCGGCTGGATGTACTGGTACTTCTTTGTGATTGTGGTGGCAGTCGAGGCGATTGCCGGTGGCCGGATCATCCAGCTGTGGTTCCCCATGGTTCCGTTGTGGATGCTCAGCCTGGGCCTGATGGTGGTACTGAGCGCCACGAACATGGCTTCGGCCCGCTCCTTCGGCGAGTTCGAGTACTGGTTCAGCTCCATCAAAGTGGTGGCCATCGTCCTGTTCCTGGGGCTGGGCGTACTGTGGATCACCGGCCTGTGGCCCGAGTCGACGCCGGGCATCGGCAACCTCTTTGACCACGGTGGCTTCACGCCGCTGGGCTGGGGTGCCGTGCTGGCCGCCGTCGTTCCCTGTGTGGCCTTCTACACCGGCGCGGAAATCATCACCATTGCGGCCGCCGAGTCCGAAGACCCCGAGCGTTCCGTCAAGAAGGCCATGCGCTCCATCGTGGCCCGGGTGGTGACCTTCTACGTCGGCTCGATCTTCGTGGTGGTGGCGATCCAGAGGTGGGATGCCGAGAGCGTCGGCGTGAGCCCCTACGCGGCGGTGCTGGACGTCCTGGGTATCCCGGCGGTGTCCACCATCATGAACTTCATTGTCCTCACGGCAGTGCTCTCGTGCCTGAACTCAGCCCTGTACACCACCTCGCGCATGCTGTTTGCGCTCACCCGCAACGGCGATGCCCCCAAGTTCTTCACCAAGCTGTCACGGAGCGGCGTTCCGCGCCGTGCCATCCTGCTGGGCACCACCGTGGGCTACGTTTCGGTGGTGTGTGTCTACGTGTGGGGCGATGTGGTGTTCGCCTTCCTGGTGAACTCCTACGGTGCCGTGGCGCTCTTCGTCTACCTGGCGATCGCACTGTCACAGGTGGTGCTGCGCAAGAGGCTGGACCGCGACGACCCCGGCGCGCTGAAACTGAAGATGTGGCTGTTCCCGTGGCTCAGCTACGCAACCATCGCGCTTATGCTCTTGGTCATCGCCGCCATGGCCCTGCTGCCCAGCACCCAGACCCAGTTCGTGATGAGCGGCGTGACGCTCGTGATCATCCTGCTCAGCTACGAGCTGCGCCGGCGCTACGGCCGTACGCCTGGAGAAGAAGCCGGCAACGACGCCGCCGACCTTCCGGCGGATCCGTCCTTGGACCCCTCGGCTGAAGGGCTCGAGGAGGAGCCCGACAAGCAGCCGGTAGCGGCCCGCCCCTGATCTTCAGGCCGGATGTCCGTCCGGTCCGTAAAGCCCGCCGCGGGGAAGTGCCAATGGAGGCACATCCCCGCGGCGGGCTTTTGCGTTGAGCGGCTTCGCCGCACGGGGGTAGCGTCAGCGGCGTCCGGCAAGCATGGCCAGGACCTGCCCGACGACGGCGGCACTGCTTCCGCGCGAGAGGTCCAGTGCGATGTTCCTGCGGTAATACGGCGAGAGATCCAGCCCCACGCCCAGTCCGAAGATCTCCGCGTTGCCGGCGGCTTCGTGCGCCGCCACGACATCCCGGAGATGCTGTTCCAGATAGTGGCCGTCGTTGGCCAGGGCGGTGGCGCCGTCCATCGGGCTGCCGTCGGACACCACCAGCAGGATCCGCCGTTCGGAGCCGTTGCTCCCCGTGCCGCCGTTCCCAGGGCCGCCCCCGAGCCGAGCGCAGGCCCAGTCCACGGCCTCGCCGTCGACTCCTTCACGGAACAGGTCCTTCTTCATGAGCCCGGCAATGGCCGGGCGGGCCCGCCGCCACGGGGTGTCTGCGTCCTTGAAGACCAGGTGCCGCACCTCGTTGAGCCGCCCCGGATGCGGGGGCCTGCCGGTACGGATCCAGTCCTTCCCGGCGCGGCCGCCGTTCCAGGCGGCGGTGGTGAAGCCCAGGACTTCGCAGCGCGCCCCCGCCAGTTCCAGGGCGCGCGCGTAGACGTCCACCAGGGCGGCCACGGCGGCGCTGTGCTCCTTCATGGAACCGGAGCAGTCCACCAGGAACGTCACTGTAGCGTCGGTCCGGGGTTCGATCCGTTCGGTCCGGAACACCCTGCGGTCCCCGGATGCCGTGACCAGCCGGGCGAGCCTGCTGCCGTCGAGCCGGCCCTCAATGGCGTCGCCGTCCCAGCCGTCCTGGACGGCTGTGGACAGCACCGCGCCCAGGGCACGGCCCAGCCGGGGCACGTTGATGCCCTGCCTGGCAATGTCGTCGTCCAGCTGCTGCCGATATCCGCGCAGTAGTTCGGCGCGGACCAAATCCGTGGCGTGGAGCTCGCGGTCATAGGCCGTGGTGAACTTTCGGTAGCCGTCCCCTCCGGCTTCCAGCGCATCGCTGCGCCCATACCCGGCGGTGGGGACGGCGTCGTCGTTGCTGTCCTGATCGAAGAGCAGCTGGAACTGCGGCACCCGGCCGCTGGAGCGGGAGGGCCGCGCTTCCCGGGCTTCCAGGTGCTCGCTGATGGCGGCGACGGTCTCCGCGATGGCGAGGGAATGGCGGGCAAAGCCCGGCTGGGAGAACCGTTCCCGCCGCAGGGCGGCCAGATGCGTGCCGAGGTGCGGGGCAAGCTCGGCCCGGGCGGATTCAATCCGGTCCTCGAAGTCCGGGGACATCGGCTCCGCGGTGATCCTCGCCCGGCAGACCTGGGCCACGGTGAAGAGAATGAGTCCCAGGTCCGTGTCCGCCAGCGTGGACGCCTCGAACTCCCGGGACCATTGCTGGAAGCGGCGGTTCAGGTTGGCCCGGACCCCCGGCATGGCGGCGTCGGCCAGCGACTCGGTACGGAACTGTTCGAGCATCTCAAACACCAGCCTTCGTGCCGGCGTTGCGGGGCAGAACTCCGCATGCAGCGCGGCATCGCTGTGCTGCAGCCGCAGCGCCATGCCGTCCGCCGCGCCGCGGAAGGCGTCCAAGGTAACGGCGTCCGTGCCCGGGTGGAGATGGGGCGCGGGCATGGCCACCGGGGTGCTCTCCCGGTACAGCGCGGGGCCGCGGAAGTGCAGGCCGCCCTGCCTGCTGAGCCCGCGCATGGCTGCGGCGCACAGTTCAAGGGTCTGCTTGCGGCGGCGCAGCGAGGTGGCGGCGAGCTGCCGGGCGGCGGTCTCCGCCCCTTCCCTCTCCGCCTGCTCCGTCTGTTCCGCCAGGGAGGCCATGGGCGGCCCTTAGCTGGCCGCGGCGGCAGCGAAGGCGCGGGTCGGCGGCAGCTCGGCGGGCAGGTACCCCGAGGTCCGTGGCGCTTCCAGCTCCCGGTCAAAGCAGCGCTGGAAGTACTCGGCAATGAGTGGCTGCTCGGCTTCATCGCACTTGTTGACGAAGGACAGCTGGAACGCCTTGCCGGGATCGCCGAAGATCCCGATGTTCTCGGCCCAGGTGATGACGGTGCGCGGGGACATCAGGGTGGACAGATCGCCCACCCGGAAGCCGTCCCGCGTCAGCTTGGCCACGGCCACCATGGACGCCACCAGTTTTCGGCCGGCCGCGTCGTCCAGCTCAGGGACCCGCGCCAGCACGATCCCGATCTCGTCCTCCGCCGGGGGATGGTTCAGGGCGGCGACGATGTTCCAGCGGTCGATCTGCGCATGGTTGAGCCGCTGGACGCCGTGGTACATGCCGTTGAGGTTTCCCAGTCCCACGGTGTTGGCCGTGGCAAAGAGCCGGAACCCGGGGTGCACGTCAAGGACCCGGTTCTGGTCCAGCAGGGTCAGCTTGCCGTCGCGTTCCAGAAGCCGCTGGATCACGAACATCACGTCCGGGCGGCCGGCGTCGTACTCGTCCAGGATCAGGGCCACGGGCCGTTGGATGGCCCAGGGGACAATCCCTTCCTGGAACTCGGTGACCTGCTTGCCGTCCTTCAGCACCACGGTGTCGCGGCCCACCAGGTCAAGGCGGCTGATGTGGCCGTCCAGGTTCACCCGGACACAGGGCCAGTTCAGCCGCGCGGCCACCTGCTCGATGTGCGTGGACTTGCCTGTGCCGTGCAGGCCCTGGAGCAGCATCCGCCGGTTCCGGGTGAAGGCGGCCAGGATGGCCAGGGTGACGTCGTGGTTGAAACGGTAGGCGGGGTCCACCTCGGGGACGTGCTCGTCGGCTTCCCGGAAGGCCGCCACCTTGAGGTCAGAATCGAGATTGAACACCTCGCGGACTGAAACCATCTCGTCCGGCATCAGGCGGCTCAGCTGGTCCACAGCTCGTCCTCCACGCCGTCAGAGCGGCCCGCGTCGATGCCGGCCGCCCCGGCCTGGCTGCCCCCGGTGGTGCTGCCGCCGTCGACGGTTCCTTCAGCGGTGCCGGAACCGGCCTCTGCCTCGATCAGACCGATCGCCGCCGCAGCACGCTGCAGGGCCGGGAGCAGCTTCAGCCCCTTCTCGGGGGTGAGCCGCATGACCGGCGCCTGGACCGCGACGCAGAGGTTGGACACGGTGTTCGCTGTGGGAACCAGCACGGCCACGCACACCATGCCTGGGAGGAATTCCTCGTCGTCGATCGCGTAGCCGTCCCGGCGGACGCGCTGGAGTTCCTCCTCGATCAGCTCGGGGTCCGTCACGGTCTTGTTCGTGTAGCGTTCCAGCGGCGCGGCGGCAATGAGGCGCCTGCGCTGTGCCGGGCTGAGCTGGGAGAGGATCATCTTCCCGCTGGCCGAGCAGTGCACCGGCACCCGGGAGCCGGGCTGGAGGGTGATCCGCAGCGGTTCGGACGTTTCGATACGGTCCAGGTAGACCACTTCGCTGCCGGACACCGCCGTCACGTTGCAGCTCTCGCCCAGTTCCGCGACCAGGTTTCGCAGCACCGCATGGCGTGCGCCGTGGTGCATGTCATTGATCAGCAGATTCTCCGCCATGCGCCGCAGCCGCACCCCGGTGCCGTAGTGCCGGCCGTTGTTCTCCCGGATCAGAAGGCCGGAGCCTTCCAGCTGCTGCAGCATGCGGTGCAGCGTGGGCTTGGGTGTGCCCGTTTCCTCCACCAGGCCCTGGAGCGTGAAGAGCTGGTCCTTGGTGGCGATCAGTTCCAGCAGCGAGAACAGCCGCATGGTGGGCGTGTCCCCGGCCAGCTCCGTCGGCGCCTGCAGGGCGGGCTCGCCCAGCCTGTGAATCTCAGCCATTTTGTTGTCCTCCACGTGGTCAAGCCGCACCGAAATTGGCATCTGGTTCAAGAATATCGTACGCATCGTTCCGAATAATTGAAATACCCGTTGACGTTATTGTTTTTTTGCCATAATCTCGGCATCAGCACCAAAACAGGAACGCTACGTTCCATTTTTTATAGTCAAACGTATCTGGGCGAAATCCTGGAGGAGGAGCAATCATCATGAGCCAAGACACCGTCGAACTCTCATCCGTTGCCGACGACGGCACGGCAGAAGCGCTCGTCACCGACTCATCCGAGGGGCGGGGCAAAGGCGCCCCGGCCCAGGGAGCACCGGCCAAGGCCGCCCGCGAAGTCGCCAAGGGCGTGCAGAAAATGACACCCTCGGAGGCCTTCGTGGAGACCATGGTCGCCAACGACGTCACCGACATTTTCGGCATCATGGGTTCAGCCTTCATGGACGCCATGGACATCTTCGCCCCCGCAGGCATCCGTCTGGTTCCAGTGGTCCACGAGCAGGGCGCAGCCCACATGGCTGACGGCTATGCCCGTGCCAGCGGACGCCACGGCGTGGTCATCGGCCAGAACGGCCCGGGCATCAGCAACTGCGTCACCGGCATCGCCGCGGCATTCTGGGCGCACAGCCCCGTGGTCATCGTGACGCCGGAAGCCGGCACCACGGGCATCGGCCTCGGCGGCTTCCAGGAGGCCAAGCAGCTGCCCATGTTCCAGGAATTCACCAAATACCAGGGCCACGTGACCCACCCGGCCCGCATGGCCGAATTCACCGGCCGCTGCTTCGACCGCGCCATGTCTGAAAACGGACCCACACAGCTGAACATCCCGCGTGACTATTTCTACGGCGAGATCACTGTCGAGATCCCGCAGCCGCGCCGCGTGGATCGCGGCGCCGGCGGTACCAAGAGCCTGGACGAGGCAGCCGCCCTGCTCGCCACGGCCAAGTTCCCCGTGATCGTCTCCGGCGGCGGCGTGGTCATGGCCGACGGTGTCGAGGAATGCAAAGCCCTGGCCGAACGCCTGGGCGCCCCGGTGGTCAACAGCTACCAGCACAACGACTCCTTCCCGGCCAGCCACCCGCTCTGGGCCGGTCCGCTGGGCTACCAGGGATCCAAGGCAGGCATGAAGCTCATCTCCCAGGCTGACGTCGTGATCGCCCTCGGCACCCGTCTGGGCCCGTTCGGCACCCTGCCGCAGTACGGCCAGGCGTACTGGCCCACCGAAGCGAAGATCATCCAGATCGACGCCGACCACACCATGCTGGGCCTGGTCAAGAAGATCAGCGTGGGCATCTGCGGCGATGCCAAGGCCGTGGCACTTGAGCTGAGCAAGCGCCTGGACCAGCTCACCCTCGCCTGCGACGCCACGAAGGCCGAGCGTGCCGCCACTATCAAGGCCGAGAAGGAAAGCTGGGAAGAGGAACTCACCGCGTGGACGCACGAAAAGGATGAGTACAGCCTCGACATGCTCGAGGAGCACAAGAACGAAGACGGCAACTGGCTGTCCCCGCGCCAGGTGCTCCGCGAGCTGGAGAAGGCCATGCCGGAGAACGTCATGATCTCCACGGACATCGGCAACATCAACTCAGTGGCCCACAGCTACCTGCGCTTCGAGAAACCGCGCAGCTTCTTCGCCCCGATGAGCTTCGGCAACTGCGGCTACGCCCTGCCGACCATGATCGGCGCCAAGGCAGCAGCCATGGACCGTCCCGCCGTGGCCTACGCCGGCGACGGTGCCTGGGCCATGAGCATGGGCGAAGTCCTCACCGCCGTGCGGCACGACATCCCTGTTACCGCCGTCGTCTTCCGTAACCGCCAGTGGGGTGCGGAGAAAAAGAACCAGGTGGAGTTCTACAACCGACGCTTCATCGCCGGAGAACTCGACAACGGCGAGAGCTTCGCCGCCATGGCCCAGACCATGGGAGCCGAAGGCATCGTGGTCGACCAGCTCGACGAGGTGGGCCCCGCGCTCAAGCGCGCGCTCGCCGCCCAGATGGAAGAGGGCAAGACCACGGTCATCGAGATTATGTGCACCCGCGAACTGGGAGACCCCTTCCGCCGCGATGCCCTCGCGAAGCCGGTCCGCACGCTCGAGAAGTACAAGGACTACGTGTAAACCGGACAGCCAGTGGTAGGTGACACAAAGACTCCCCGGACCGAAAGGTCCGGGGAGTCTTTGGCTTTTGCCGGTGCTAAGAGGCCGGACCGTTGCCGGCGCCTGGTCCGGCGCCGCGGGACCGGACTACCCCTCGGCGAGCAGCTTCGTGGCCACCTCGCCCACGCGGGCCAGGCCCTCCGGGATGGAACGCGTGGGAATGGCGCCGAAGCCGATCCGGAAGCAGTTCCGCGGCGCATTTTCCTGGCTGAAGAAGATGTCCCCGCGCTCGATCAGCACACCGCGCTTTTCGGCACGGCGCACGAGCTCCACGGCATCGAGCCGGGCCGGTCCCTCCATCCAGAGGCTGACGCCACCGGGCGGGTACGGGCCCTGCTCCCAGGGGAGGCACAGTGCGGAGATCTCGGTGACCGTCTCCCAGCGCGTCTTCAGCTGCCGCCGGTGACGGCGCAGGGCGCGGTGGTAATCGCCGCTGTCGATCATCAGGGCGAGGGCGCGCTGCATGTGCCCGGGAGGGTGGCGTACCTGGTACCGCCGCACGCGCCGCAGTTCCGTGATCAGTTCTGCGGGCCCTACCAGGAACCCGAGCCGCAGCCCGGGGGAGAGGAACTTGGAGAACGTGCCCAGGTACAGCACGTCGCCGGTGGAATCCAGGGCCTTCAGCGCGGGGCTGGGGCTGCCTTCGTAGCGGAACTCGCTGTCGTAGTCGTCTTCGATGAGGACCGTTCCGGACGCGGCGGCGAGCTTGAGCAGACGACGGCGGCGCTCCATGCTCAGCGTGACGTTGGTGGGGTGGTGGTGGCTGGGGGTGACGTAGAGCAAGGCGGTGCCGCTGAGGGTCCCGGGAAGGCAGAGCCCGTCCTGGTCGACGTCGATCCCGTAGACCTGGGCGCCGGTGCGCAGGAAGATGTGGCGGGCGTCCAGATACCCGGGGTTCTCGATGCCCACGCGCTGGTGGGGGCCGAGCAGAGTCCTGGCCAGCAGGTCCAGTCCCTGCTGGGACCCGACCGTGATCAGGATTTCGTCCGCACCGGCCTCGATGCCGCGTGCCGGCAGGATCTGGCGGCGGATCATCTCGATCAGCATCGGGTCGTCGGCGCCCACGCTGTCCTGGAGGCTGGCGAAGCGGTGGGGCTGGTAGAGGGCTTCGCGCAGGCTCCGTATCCAGGCCGTGGCGGGGAAGCTGTGGACGTCCACCTGGCCGGCGACGAACGGGTACGGATACGTGTGCCAGTCCGCGTTCTTTTCCACCTCCGGGACGCCCTCGTCCGCGTAGCGGCGCATCCGGGAGGACCAATCGATCATCGAATCCGTGGCCGGTACTTCGGCTTCCGCCGCGGCCAGCATTTCCGGGTTGACGAAGATTCCGCTGCGTTCGTGGCTGAGTACCAGGCCCTCGGTGAGCAGTTCCTGGTACGCCAGGTTGATGGTGTTGCGGGCAACCTTGAGCTCGGCGGCCAGTTCCCGGGAGCTGGGGAGCCTGCGGCGTGAATCGAAGATGCCGACGGCGATGCCGTGCTCGATGACGCGACGGACCTGCCGGTACAGGGGTTCGCTGGAGCTGCGGTCAATCTCTATGAGTGTCCGTGGCACGTTTCGCCTCCCAAGCAGCGCGATGAAGTATCAGGACCGAAAGAAGCGGGGGAGTTCAGTATGAACTCCCCCGCCAAGAATTACTCCTTGTACCTTAGCTACGGGCCAAAGATTCCAGTGCATCAGCGACGTCGATGCCGTGGGCTGCGCCGACGGCCGCGTTGGTCAGGCGCCCGCCCAGTGTGCTCAGGCCTGCGCGCAGTGCCGCGTTCTCTGCCACGGCCCGCTCCACACCCTTGTCGGCGATCTGCAGCACGTACGGCAGTGTGACGTTGGTCAGTGCGTAGGTGGAGGTGTGGGGAACGGCGCCCGGCATGTTGGCCACGCAGTAGAAGACCGAGCCGTGGACGCGGAAGGTGGGTTCCTGGTGCGTGGTGGGGTGCGAGTCTTCGAAGCAGCCGCCCTGGTCGATGGCGATGTCCACCAGGACGCTGCCGGGCTTCATGCGGGAGACCAGTTCGTTGGAGATGATCTTGGGCGCCTTGGCCCCGGGGACCAGCACGGCGCCGATGACGAGGTCGGCCTGGATGACCTCCTGCTCGATGGCGAGCTGGTTGGCGGCGAGCGTGCGGACCCGGCCCTGGTACATCCGGTCTGCTGCGCGCAGCTTGTCCACGTTCTTGTCGAAGAGGACCACGTCCGCCCACATGCCGGCAGCCACGGCAACGGCGTTCATGCCGGACACGCCGGCGCCGATGATGACCACGCGGGCCGGTGCCACACCGGAGACGCCGCCGATCAGTACGCCGCGGCCACCCTCGGGGCGGGTCAGGCACTGTGCGCCCACCAGGGGAGCCAGCCGGCCGGCCACTTCACTCATGGGGAACAGCAGCGGCAGCGAGCCGTCTTCGAGCTGGACCGTCTCGTAGGCAATGGAGGTGCTGCCGGCGTCGAGCAGGGCCCGGGTGCAGGCCTCGTCGGCGGCCAGGTGCAAGTAGGTGAAGATCGTCAGGTCCGGCCGCCTGCGGTGGTATTCCCCCGCGATCGGTTCCTTGACCTTGAGCAGCAGATCGGCGGCGGCCCAGACCTCGTCGGCCGTCTGAAGGATGGTGGCTCCCGCTACCGTGTAGGCGTCATCGGAGATGGACGAGCCTTCTCCGGCGCCGGCCTCAATAAACACATCGTGCCCGTGGGTAACGAGCTCGTGGACGCCGGCCGGCGTGACGGCTACTCGGTATTCGTGGGATTTGCTTTCCTTCGGGATGCCGATCTTCATTGTGACCTCCATGTTGTTGATGGGTGCTCTGCAAATAAGTCCGCCGTGCGGGCTGCGCAGCGTTATCGAAGTATGGTCCGGTCCAGGATGGGACCAGAAGCACCAGATGCGCGCCGGCTGACGGGACCAAACTGGACCCATCAGCCGGGCACGATGTGGCCCTGATGCCCGGGGTGGCCGCCAGCCTAGGCTTCGATCATCGCTACTCACCTCGACAAGAAGGAGATAGTTTTGGACGCCACCACACTCCGGGCCCAGGCCCGGCGCCACCTCGGACCCCACTTCACCCGCAAGGACACCTGGGACAGCGAGTTCCCGATTTTTGTCCGGGGCGAAGGCAGCTACCTCATCGACACCGAAGGGGACCGCTACCTGGACGGCCTCGCCGGGCTCTTCTGCGTGAACATGGGCCACGGCCGCCAGGACATCGCCAAGGCTGCCAGCGAGCAGATCAGCACCCTGGCCTACGCCTCCAACTGGGGCTCGGCGCACCCGCCGGCCATCGAGGCCGCCGCGCTCATCGCGGACCTGGCCCCGGGGGACCTGGGCACCACGTTCTTCGTCAACTCCGGCTCCGAGGCCGTGGAGACGGCCCTGAAGTTTGCCCGCCAGTACTTCCGCAGCCAGGGCCAGCCGCAGCGCACCAAAGTCATCAGCCGCGACATGGCCTACCACGGCACCACCATGGGTGCCCTGTCCATCACGCAACTGCCCAAGATCAAGGAACCGTTCGGCGAGCTCCTGCCGGGAATCCGCAGCGTCCCGAACACCCTCGGTTTCACCGGCGACTGCGGCCCGGTCACGGAACTCGACTGCTTCCGCGCCATTGAGCGGGTTGTCCTCGAAGAGGGTCCGGAAACCGTTGCGGCCATCTTTGTCGAGCCGGTCCAGAACGGCCGCGGAGCCCTCGTGGCACCTGACGGCTACTGGCCGGCCCTGCGCGCACTGTGCGACAAGTACGGGATCCTTCTGGTCTCCGATGAAGTCATCTGTTCCTTCGGCCGGCTTGGCCACTTCTTCGGCTACGGCGTCACCGGCGTGGTCCCGGACCTGGTCACCTTCGCCAAAGGCTCCACTTCAGGCTATGCACCCCTGGGCGGCCTGATCGTCCGCGAGCAGCTGGTCCAGGAGCTGTTTAACTCATCCACGGGCGGCGTCTTCACGCACGGCGCCACCTGGGGCGGGCACCCGGTCTCCACCGCCGTCGCGGTCGCCAACATCACCGCCATGCGCGACGAAAACGTCCTGGGCAACGTACAGGAACATGGCCCGAAGCTCATGGAGGCCCTGGAATCCCTGAAGAACTCGCACCGCTGCGTCAAGGCAGTCCGGGGCATGGGCTTCTTCTACGCGATCGAACTCATGGCGGACAGTTTCAGCGGCCGCGAACTGACCCAAGCCGAGTCGCTGAAGGTCCTTCGCGAAGTCCTTCCCGAGTCCTTCAAGCGGACCAAGGTGATCCTGCGGGGGGATGACCGCGGTGCCACCATGATCATGATCTCCCCGCCGCTCGTGGCCGACGCAGAGGTCCTGTCCGCGCTGCTGCATGGTGTGGACGGCATGCTCACCGACATCGAGAAGGCCATCCAGCCCTAACCACCGCATCCGGTTCTTCGCCTGCGGAGGCGCCCCTTCGTGGACGCCTCCGCAGGATCCGATGTGACCTCCGCAGGTTCGAGAGAAGAGGTGCAACCATGGTGACGGCGATTGTTGAGAAGCGCATTCCGCAGGCAGCGCCGCCCGCGGGAAGCGCGCTGTTTGAGCGCTGGCGCCAGGAGCTGTCCGGCCGCGGCCGGGTGGTCGGATTCGCCGACGGCGAGGACGAGCGTGCCGTCCGCGCTGCCAGTGCGCTGGCCGCGGAAGGGATCATCAACCCCAGGCTCATTGGCCGGAGCCGTGAAATCCGGCGCGTGGCGGCCGAACTGGACTGTGTGCTGCCCGGCGACGCCATCCTCGACGTCGGCGGGCTGGCCGGCGACAGCAGCATCGCCGCGCTGATCGGGGAGGCTTACGCCCGCAAGCCCGGGCTGTTGACCCACGCCAGCCGGGAACCGGTCCATGTTGCCGCGGCAGCGTTGCGGGCCGGGTATCTGGACGCCTGTGTTGCCGGTGCCGGGACGCCCACGGCGCTGGTGCTCCGGGCCGCGCTGCGCGTGGTGGGCCTGGACCCCGGCTGCACCACCCTGAGCAGCTCGTTCCTGATGCTGCTGCCCGACGGAAGGGAACTGACGTTCGGCGATTGCGCCGTCGTTCCCGATCCTTCCGCCGAACAGCTGGCGGACATCGCCGCCTCGGCGGCCGCCATGCACCAGGCGCTGACGGGGCAGTCGCCGAAGGTGGCCATGCTGTCCTTCAGTACCCGGGGCAGCGCTAGCCACTCGCACGTGAACAAGGTCAGGTCCGCGATGGAAATCCTGCGGACCCGCCACCCGCTGCTGCACGTGGACGGCGAGCTGCAGTTTGATGCCGCGATGGTCCCCGCCATCGGGGCGGCGAAAGCACCCGGCTCGGAGGTGGCGGGTCAGGCAAATGTGCTGGTGTTCCCCAGCCTGGACGCCGGAAACATCGGCTACAAGATCACCGAACGGCTCGGGGGAGCCGTGGCCGTGGGCCCGATCCTGCAGGGGCTGGCAGCGCCCCTGAACGATTTGTCCCGTGGTTGCAGCGCCGGGGACATCGCGTCCGTTGGCCTGTTGAGCGCCATGCAATCGCTCTCCGTACTCGACAGAAAGGAGATCCGGCCTGAGCACGGCGCAAGCCCGCTCCGGGAGGATCGCAGACGACCATGACACAAGACGTTGCCACGCCCGTAGGAAGCGACAAGCCAGAAGGAAGCGGCAAACAGCGTGGATTTCTCCCGCGAGGCCTGCGGGACGGGCGGCTGCCTGGGCTCGCACTGGCGGCCGCTGCCGTGGCTGTCGCCTGGCTTGTCCACGCGGCCGTCCCGGTGCTCCCCTTCCTCACGGTGGCCGTCATCCTGGGCATCCTTTCCGCCAACCTGCCCGGGATCGGCCCGGCAGTCGAAGGAGTCATGCAGCCTGGGCTGGTGCTGGCCGCCAGGAGGTTCATGAGGCTCGGAATCGTGCTGCTCGGACTGAAGCTGAGCCTCATAGACGTCGCGGCCCTCGGCTGGGCGACGCTGGGAATCGTCGTGGGCATCGTGCTGCTGACCTTCGTGGGCACCTTGCTGCTGGGCAAGGCTTTCAGGCTTCCGGGGGACCAGCCTTTGCTCCTGGCCGCAGGCTTTTCCATCTGCGGCGCCTCCGCCATCGGGGCCATGAGCGGAGTGACCAGGACGGATCACCGCGGCACCGTGGTGCCCATCGCGCTCGTGACCCTGTGCGGAACCCTTGCCATCGCCGTGCTGCCGGCCCTCATGGGTCCTCTCGGCCTGGACGAGGTGCAGTTCGGGCATTGGGTGGGGGCCAGCGTCCATGACGTGGGGCAGGTTGTCGCGACGGCACAGACGGCAGGCACCGCGGCCCTGGCAGGGGCCCTGGTCATCAAGCTCACCCGTGTCCTGATGCTCGCCCCAATGGTCACCGCCGCCGCTTTGGTGCAGCGCTACCGCAGTCGTTCCCGGCGCAACCGTTCCCAGCACAGCAACGCCGCCGCCGGCATGGAAGAAGGCAAGCTCAAATTCCCACCCCTGATCCCGCTGTTCGTGGCCGGGTTCATGGCGATGATCGTGTTGCGGACGCTGGGAATCCTGCCGCATGCGGTCCTGGAAGGTGCTGCGCTCGCCCAGGACCTTCTGCTCGCTGCGGCGCTGTTCGGGCTGGGAGCGTCCGTGCAAATACGGTCAATTCTTCACACCAGCGGCAGGGCGATCGTCGTCGCCATGCTCTCCTGGGGCCTCATCGGAGTACTCGCCTACGTGGGAGTGCAATTCATCTAGGAATGGACATCATGACCACCACGGAACTCATCATCGCGGCCCTCATAGTTGCCGTCGCCGTGGTGGCGCAGGCCGGCACCGGGTCCGGATTCGGCATCGTCTCCTCGCCGCTGCTGCTGATGATCAGCCCGCAGCTGGTGCCCGGCCCGCTGCTTCTCGTGTCTGTGGTGGTGATGCTGTTCGTGAGCTGGCAGAACCGGAGGGGACTGCGGCACGTGGATCTCACGCTGGCGATTGCCGGGTGCCTGCCCGGTGCCGTTGCCGGACTGTGTGTGCTGCCCCTGCTGAACGGCAAATGGACCGGGATGATCGTTGGCGGGCTGGTGGTGGCCAGCGTGCTCACCGGACTCAAGGGGTTCCGCATCCCGCAAAACCGCTTCTCCCTGTTCGCGGCCGGCCTGCTCGGCGGAGTCCTGGGTACGGTTGCCTCCACCTCAGGGCCGCCGCTTGTGGTGGTTTACCGGAGCGAGGACCCGGCCCGGTACCGCGCCAACCTCTCCCTGTTTTTTCTGGTTTCGTCGTTGGTCTCGTTGCTCGCCCTGGCGGGCGCCGGTTCCTTCGGCACGGAGGAACTGCTGCTCACCGGCTGGCTGCTGCCGGGCGTTGCCCTCGGGGCACTGGCATCGCGGCCGGTGGTGAAGCGGATTTCCGCCGCCGCCATCCGTCCCGCGGCCCTCAGCCTGTGCCTGGTTGCCGGGGTGAGCCTGCTGATCAAAGGCGCTCTGGCCTGACGGGCACGGTTCCCGACGCCGGCGTGTCCTCGGTGGCTGGCTCAGTGTTCCTGCCAGCCGGCAGCGCCTTCAACCCGGCCGCGCAGGCCACAATCCCCCCGATGAACAGCACCTTCAGGACGCTGAAGGGTTCGACGCCCGTGGCCATCGCCCAGCCCACCGTCAGGGCAGCGCCGATCCCCACCCAGACGGCGTAGGCAGTGCCAAGCGGGATGCTGCGGATGGCCAGGCCGAGGCCGATCATGCTCAGGGTGGCCGTCACGGCGAAAACAAGAGTGGGCAGGGGCCGGGTGAAACCGTCGGACAGGCCCAGGGCGGTGGCCCACACGGCTTCCAGCACGGCGGAGGCCAGCAGCATCAGCCACGCAGCGGAACGCTTGTTCATTACGCCACCACCTTCAGGCCAACTACGCACGCGGCGATGCCGGTGAGCAGCAGCAGGCGCGCCGTCGTCGGACGTTCCGCCTTGGTGATGATCGCGTAGGCGGAGGTCAGCACCACGCCCACGCCCACCCACACGGCGTACGCGGTGCCGGTGGGGATGGACTGCATGGCGATGGCGAGGCCGGCCATGCTGGCGAGGACGGAGACCAGGAAGAGGAGGGCAGGCGCGAGCCGGCGTCGGCCAGAGGCCTGGAATGTCCGGTGCAGGGCTGCGGCCCAGACGGCCTCCAGCGCCCCGGAAAGAATGAGAATTAACCACGACATGACAGATCCTTTGGCCAGTCTTGTCGCGTGCCGGGTACTGAACCGTCGTCCGGAGGGTCCTGTGCGGAGCCTTGTTTCCAGCATAGCAACGCCCGACGGCGGGTGGCCGGGTTGGTGGCCAACCTCACCGGCCGGGCGGGCAGAACTTTAGAGCGCGCCGCCGGCGGTTTCCGGAGCGGAGGAGTCGCGGCCCCCGTTGCCCACCGTTTCGCGGGCGATGAAGTTCTCGATGTCGAACAGGTTGTCCGCGCGCTCGGCGATGTTAAAGAGGGTGGTCATGGCGGCAACCTCCTCCACCTGCTCCTTCAGGAACCACAGCATAAACTGCTCGCCCAGGGCGTCGTCCTCGGAACGGGCAGCGCGGAACAAGGCCTCGATCGCGGCCGTCACTTCCTTCTCCTGCTCCAGCGCCAGGGCCAGCGGCTCGGTCACGGAGGAGAAGTCGTTGCGCACGGTGGGGACGCCGGGGATGGTGAATTCAATGTCGCGGTCCAGCATGTACTGCACCATCATCATGGCGTGGTTCCGCTCCTCCACCGACTGCCGGTAGAAGTAGCGGGCCAGCTGCGGGAGGTCCTGGTTGGCGAACCAAGTGGCCACGGCGATGTACTGCTGCGAGGCCGCGAATTCGTTGCCGATCTGGGTGGACAGGAGCGCATTAAAGGGTGTGGAGGTCATAGCCAGAGTCTAGGAGCGCCCCGCGCCGCTGACCAGTGTGGGAAGGCTCAGATAACGAAGGCGAGGCTAGCCTGCAGCGCTGGATCAGGCAGTCACGCGGTCGATTGAAACCACGGCCAGGAAGCCGCGGCCCAGGATTTCGGGGGTCCCGGTATCGGAGCCGACGACGGCGTCATACCTGTTGAGTGCCTCGGGTTCCGTGGGGCTGGGGGCAGCTTCGTCGCCGTCGGCTTCCGCGGCGGCAGTGGCTTCCGCGGCTTCCGCGCTGACGCTGAGGTTGCCCGCGCTGACGGTGGCCTGGCCCTGCAGCAGCACAGCAAGCTGGCCCTCAAAAACAGGGTGCGCGCGCTTTTTGGAGAGCTCGATGATGGACGTGAAGCCCTTGAAGGACGCCGTCCGGGTGATGACATTCAGGTCGCGGATGTCCCCGGTGGGCAGGGCCCCGTGCGCGGCAGCTTCGCCGGAGAACCTGAACGGCCGGTACTTTTCCAGCGGGTGCTCGGCGCCGTCCACCGTGAGGAGGAGCAGCTCGCCGTCGATCACGGTCAGCACACGTTCCATGCCCGGGAACGCCGAGAAATCCCCGGCCTTGCTGACATCGGCGATGCTGACCCGCCAGTCCCAGGCGCCGTCCTGCGCCGAGGCGGCCTTCGGGTGGCTGGCAAGCTCCCGGGTCACCCCGCCGCCGTTGCGCCACGGTTCGGACCTGAGTTCTGCGAAGCGGATGATCTCCATCGGACCAGCCTAGTTTGTTTGGGCGTCCTGGCCTGTGTTTGGGCGTCGCCGCCACGCGTGGCATGCTGGGCAAATGCGCCAGGGGATCACCGAGGAACAGAGCCGGCTGCTGACATCCTGGCTTGGGGAATTCAGCATGGTGCAGGACTACTCCTGGCCTCTGCAGGACACGAACGTCCTCCACGTTGTAACGCCGTCGGGCGAAGGATTCATCGTCAAGGCGAGCACCACCAGCCACCATATCCGCCGCGAGATCGCCGCCCATTCCGGCGGTTTCGAAGGGCTCCACGGCCGCGTTCCGGCGTTACGGCAGGCCTCGGCGGAGGCCGGGATCCTGGTGACGGAATTCCTGCCGGGAACATTGGTGGAGGGGACGCCGGCAGAGGATGATCCGGAAACCTACCGCCAGGCGGGGGAGCTGCTGGCGAGGATTCACCGGCCGGCCGGGGACTCGTCCACGTACGCAACAGCCCTCACGGCAAAGACCCGGGCATGGATGGACCGCGCCCACGGGCTGCTCCCCGAATCCCAACTCGACAGCTTTGAACAGGCGCTCGATGCCCTGCGGCCGGGCGTGGCGCAGCTGGTGGCAACGCACGGCGATTACCAGCCGAGGAACTGGCTGCAGGACAACGGTCAGATCAAGGTCATCGACTTCGGCCGGGCCGATCCGCGTCCGTGGGTGCACGATCTGGTGCGGCTCAGCCACCAGAGGTTCGTGGGCCGGCCCGACCTGGCGGATGCGTTCTATGCGGGCCTGGGCAAAACGGTGGGCCCGGCGGAGGCTGACCTGTGGCGGCTGGAGAACCTTAACCAGTCCATCGGCACGGTGGTGTGGGCCAACCAGGTGGGCGACGCCGCGTTTGAACAGACGGGCCGCGCCATGGTGGAGCGTGTGCTGTCCGGCTCCTGAAATGGAACCGGCCAACATCGGCGCCGCGGGTACTTGCCTGTTAGCCTCCTCCGGGGGGACTATGCGAAGACAGCCTGAAGGAGCCGGAAAATGTTCGTCAAAGTTTGTGGTCTCAGTACGCCCGAATCAGTCCGTGCCGCCGTGGATGCCGGGGCGGACGCCGTCGGCTTTGTCCTGACTGCCAGCCCGCGGGTGGTCTCGCCGTCGCAGGTTTCCACCCTTCTGGCCGATGTGCCGGAAGGCGTGATTGCCATCGGCGTTTTCCGGCATGAACCTGTCGCCGATGCCATTGCCATCGCCCGCGCGGCCGGCCTGGAATGGTTGCAGCTGCACGCGGACCTCACCCCGGAAGACGTCACAACAGTGCACGACGCCGGCATGAAGCTGATCAGGGCGGTCACCATGGCTGCCACAGCAGGCGCGTTCGCCGACTGGGGGGAGGAACTTCTGTTGATTGATGCCGCCGTGCCCGGTTCCGGAGAGGCCTGGGACTACGCCTCCATGGTGGACGTGACGGCGCTCCAGGACCGCAAGTGGCTGCTGGCCGGCGGCCTGGATCAAGACACCGTGGCGCACGCCACCGCAGCCTCAGGCGCGTGGGGCGTGGACGTCTCCTCCGGCGTCGAGGTTTCCCGTGGTGTGAAGGACCTGGACAAGATCCGGGCCTTCGTGAAGGCCGCCAAGGGCTGAGGCCCGGTCCAGGTTTAGGGTCCAAGTTCCAGGGCCGAAGATCAGGGGCCAATCAGGGCATACCCCTACGTTTTTGTCAGACCCCGCGGGGCACAATGGACAGATGAAGACTCTGCTCAACATCATCTGGCTGGTATTCGGCGGACTCTGGCTCGCTCTGGGCTATTTCCTGGCCGGCATCATCTGCTGCCTGCTGATCGTCACCATCCCGTGGGGCATCGCGTCGTTCCGGATTGCGGCGTACACGCTCTGGCCGTTCGGGCGCATGGTGGTGGACAAGCCGGGCGGGACGGGCGTGTTCCCGCTGCTGGGGAATGTCATCTGGCTGGTGGTGGCCGGTATCTGGATCGCGATCGGCCACGTGCTCACGGCCATTGCCATGGCGGTCACCATCATCGGCATCCCCCTGGCCATCGCCAACCTCAAGCTCATCCCGGTCAGCCTGATGCCGCTGGGCAAGCAGATCGTTCCCACCAACAGCCCGTTCGTTACCGCGTACCGTTAGCCGGCGGCATTCCCGGGGGTTTCGCTAAACCCGGGGACCAGTCCCTGGGCTTCGAGCTCCTCTGACCGGAGCGCCCGCAGCACGCAGAATTCGTTTCCGTCCGGGTCAGCCATGACCACCCAGGTCACCTCCGGCCCCTGCCCGACCGAAATGCGCGACGCGCCAAGGGCTTCCAGCCGCTGCACCTCCTCGGCCTGGTCATCCGGACGCAGGTCCAGGTGCAGCCTGTTCTTGATCTCCTTCTGCTCCGGCACCTTCACGAACAGCAGGTCCGGGCTGACGCCGTCGGCCGGGCTGCCTGCGGGCGGCTCCAGTACGATTTCGTCCTCCACCTCGTAGGTGCGGCGCCAGCCCAGGGCCTTCTCCCAGAAATCGGCGGGCACTTTGGGGTCGGTGGAGTCGACGCTGACAGATTGGATGCGCAGGTTCATCCGAGCAGTCTTGCACCGGCCGGGGCGCCCGTAAAGGCTTCCGGCGGTTGCGGCGTTGAGTCAGGCCAGCTCGCCCCGCAGGTTCCGGCGGGCGGCTTCGAGCCACAGTTCCCGTGCGCGGTCGCTGTGGAAGAGGGGGTCCAGTTCCAGCAGGTGACGGACGACGGCGGCGCGGCCGGCCGCGAAGTCGGCGTCGCCGATGTGCGCGTAATCTTCCCGGACGGCGGCCACATACCGGGCGTACGGCTCAGGTTCGCCGCCGAGGACTGACAGGTCCGCGTCGCAGAGGAGGGCGCCGTCGTCGTCCCCTGGTTCCGGGCGGTGGTCCGACGTCAGCCTGACCAGCCGGGCCACCTCCTCGACTTGGGCGGCCGGAAGACCCGCGTCCGTGAGGCGCTCCTCGGCGAGGCGGGCCGATTCCTCCTCGTCCAGGCCGGCGACCCCTCGGTACACGGCATCGTGGAACCAGGCTGCGAGCAGCACGGTCCGCGGCGGATCGGCGGGGTCGGTAAGCAGGTCCATGGCCTCAAGTACTGCCAGCAGATGCGTGCAGCCGTGATACCGGCGGTGGTCCTCGCTCCAGCGGTCCAGCAGGTCCAGGAAGAGGGCGTCGTGTCCGGGCATGATGGTTTCCCAGCGGTTCAGCAATGGGACCTTGAGTGACTTGTTGCGCTGCCGGGCCGGGATGCGCAGCCCGCTGGCGATGAGCTTGCGCACCAGGATCCGGCCTTCCACCGGAATGGCGCCCGCAGCCACCAGGTCATCGAACCGGCGCTCGGCGACGTCGTAATGGTCGCCGTCGAACGCCCGGTCCGGGATGCCGGCCGCGGCGGCGAAGGCGTGCAGTTCCGCCAGCGACGTGTCCGAGATGAGGTGCGAAAAGTGTGTGCCGTGGGCGGGCCACAGCGGCGGATCCAGGTAAATCGCCATGGGGGAAGTCTAGTGCGGCGGCTCTCCGCTGGGCCGGTCAGGAGCCGGCCGGCAGGATGTTCTGGTTGCCCTGGAAGACGTTCCGCGGATCGAAGTCGCGTTTGACCCTGGCCAGTCGCGCGTAGTTTCCGTTGCCGAACGCGGCGCGGATGCGCTCCTGGCCTTCGTTGCCGATGAAGTTGAGCCACACGCCACCCGTGGCATAGGGTGCGATCTTGCCGCGGAAGTCCTTCACCCAGGCCTTGGCCAGCTGGCCTTCCTCGGGTGTTGGCGAGATGCCGTAGGGGTGGCTCACCCAGGCCGCGTTCCGGTTGTTCAAGGGCGTGGCCGCCCCCGCGTTCCCGCCGACGGCACCGCCCCAGCGGGCGATGAGCTGCTGGGACGTGGCATCGGGCAGGTTCCGGGCCGACTCCACAAACAGGTCCAGGGCCGCATCGGGAAGTTCGTCGTGGTAGTCCGCGCTCCAGTAGTTGTAGTGGTCCGGCGGATCGTCGATGGAGCCGTTGAACTCTGCATAGGGAGTGTCGGCCACCAGGTCAGCGGCCGGCCCCAGCTCGCGGAACGGCCGGGCATGTTCGGAGCCCTCCTCGGGCTCACCCGCGTACAGGTAGGCGATGAGAGTGGCCATCTTCCCCACCAGGTGCTCCGGAACAAACGGCTCCGGCGGCGCAGTGAAATACAGGAGCCCCAGGCCCACGCCATCAGGGGCGGCCAGAGCCAGGTCCCGGAACGCCCGCGAAACATCAGTGGCTGCCTCCCCGGGCCACAGCCAAAACCCGGCGTGGACCACCGGGCCGAGCCGGTGCGCCTGGAACGTGAAGGACGTGGCCACGCCGAAATTGCCGCCGCCGCCATGGAGAGCCCAGAAGAGCTCGGGGTTTTCACGGACGCTCGCGGTGACGCGCTCGCCGTCGGCCGTCACCAGGTCCACCGAGACGAGACTGTCGCACGCGAACCCGAAGGACCGCTCCAGCCAACCGGATCCGCCGCCCAGGGTGAAGCCGGCGACGCCGGTGGTGGAGGCCCGCCCGCCGGTCACAGCCAGGGCATGCTCCTGGGTAGCGCGGTCGAACTCGCCCCACGTCACGCCTGCTCCCACCGTGACGATGCCGGATTCGGGGTCCACGTCGATCGACTTCATGGGCCGGACATCGATCACCAGGCCGTCGTTGTTCATGGACATTCCGGCCACTGAGTGGCCACCGGCGCGGACGGCAATGGCGAGGGAGTTCTGCCGTCCGTAGCGCAGGGCTTCGGCCACGTCCGCATCATTTGAGCACTGGGCAATGACCGCCGGCCGCCGGTCAATCATGGCGTTGAAGACCTTCCGGGCCGGGTCATAGTCGGGGCTGTCAGGCCTGATCCACTTCATCACAAACGCTCCTCAGCGACTGCGGCCCCTCCCCTCCACATAGCGTAGGACTTCGGCACACGACGTTCCATAGGTGGCCGGTCCGGAGGCTCGCGAGGGGGCGGAAGAAGCGGCAAAGTCATATTCTGATCCGCGGCGGAAACTACTAAGAAAACCCGCAAATGCGGACTAGGATCATGAAATGCCAACTATTCGCGTATCCGAAGCCGCCCGGTTCCTCGGCGTTAGTGACGACACAGTCCGGCGCTGGACCGAGAACGGCAGCCTCACGCCCGTAAAGGACGACGCCGGCCGGCTGGCAGTCGACGGCCTCGAACTGGCCCGGCACGCCCAGAAGCTCGCGCAGCTTCCCGAGGACCCGCACCGTTCAGGGAGTTCGGCGCGCAACAGGTTCGTTGGCCTGGTCACGGGGATCACTGCGGACAAGGTCATGGCGCAGGTGGAACTCCAGTGCGGACCGTTCCGGGTGGTGTCGCTGATGAGCAGCGAAGCCGTCCGGGACCTGGGCCTGGAACTGGGCTCCGTGGCCACAGCGGTGGTCAAAGCAACCACAGTCATCATCGAAACCCCGCACGGAAAGAGCATCATTTGAGCATCAGCAAACACGCCAGCGCGGCCATCATCACGGCTGCCCTCATGCTGGGCGTCGCCGCGTGCGCACCGGCTACGACGCCCACGGCCACGCAGTCAGCCGCGTCGCAGTCCCCGGACGCCGCCGGCCAGGTCTCGGGGACCATCACGGTCTTCGCGGCCGCGTCGCTCAAAGCGACGTTCACCAAGCTGGCCAGTGACTTCGAGGCGAAGAACCCGGGAACCAAGATCGTGCTGAGCTTCGCCGGGTCCTCGGACCTGGTCACCCAGATCACCCAGGGCGCACCGGCCGAAGTTTTTGCCTCCGCCGACACCAAGAACATGACCAAGCTGGCCGATGCCAAGCTCCTGGACGGGACCGCGAAGAACTTCGCCACCAACGTCCTGGAGATCGCCGTCCCGCCGTCCAACCCGGCGTCGATCGCGTCCTTCGCCGACCTGGCCAAACCGGGCGTCAAGGTGGTTGTCTGCGCGAGCCAGGTTCCGTGCGGGGCGGCCGCGGACACGGTGGAAAAGGCCGCGGGCGTGACCCTCTCGCCGGTCAGCGAGGAGTCATCGGTGACGGACGTCCTGGGCAAGGTCACCTCGGGCGAGGCCGACGCCGGCCTGGTCTACGTCACCGACGTCAAAGGCGCCGGCGGCAAGGTCAAGGGAATCCCGTTCGACGAATCCGGCAAGGCAGTCAACACGTATCCCATCGCCCCAGTAGGCTCGAGCCGGAACAAGGAACTGGCGGCGGCCTTCATCGCCATGGTGACGGGCGCCGACGGGCAGAAAACCCTGAGCGCGGCCGGCTTCGGCGCCCCGTAAGTAAGCAACACCCGTATGTAAAGCCGCACCCAAGGAGACCATGAGACAGGCCAGGAACGGCGGGTACGGCGGCGTCCCGCGCTGGATTTACGTCCTTGCCGCTGCCGGCGGCCTGTTTGTGGTGCTGCCGCTCGCGGCCATGGTGGCCAGGGTCAACTGGGCGCAGTTCATTCCGCTGGTCACCTCGGAAGCGTCGCTGCAGGCCCTTGGGCTGAGCCTGCGCACGTCCGCGGCCAGCACCCTTCTGTGCATCGTGCTGGGTGTGCCGCTGGCCCTGGTCCTGGCCCGCGGCAGCTTCCCCGGCCAGCGCTTCCTCCGCTCACTGGTCCTGCTCCCGCTGGTGCTTCCGCCCGTGGTGGGCGGCATCGCACTCCTGTACACGTTCGGGCGACAGGGGCTGCTGGGGCGGACGCTGGAAGTGGCCGGCCTGCAGATCGCCTTTTCGACGACGGCGGTCATCCTGGCCCAGACCTTTGTGGCCCTTCCGTTCCTGGTGGTCAGCCTCGAGGGTGCCCTGCGGACCGCCGGGAACCGGTACGAAGCGGTGGCCGCGACGCTCGGCGCCGGGCCCACCACGGTGCTCCGCCGGGTCACCCTCCCGCTCGTGCTGCCGGGTCTGGCCTCCGGCGCGGTGCTGTCCTTCGCGCGCAGCCTGGGCGAATTCGGCGCCACCCTCACGTTCGCGGGCAGCCTGCAGGGGGTGACCCGGACCCTGCCGCTGGAAATTTACCTGCAGCGGGAAACGGACGCCGATGCCGCCGTCGCGCTTTCCCTGGTCCTCGTGGCGGTGGCGGTTGCCGTGGTGGCGCTCGCGTACCGCAGTCCCCGCGCCGCCGAACGGGCCCCCGCGCTTAGCGGGGAACGCACGACGACGGCGCCCGCCCAGGGAGGTGCGGTCCGGTGACGTTCTCGGTTCAGGCCGCCGTGGCCGGCCGCGGGTTCGACGTCTCCCTCGCGGTGGGACCGGCCGAAACGGTTGCCGTGATGGGGGCCAACGGCGCGGGCAAATCCACCCTGCTGAACGTCATCGCGGGCCTGCTGCACCCGGACTCGGGCACGGCCGAACTGGACGGCAGGACGCTGTTTGACCTCACCGCAGGACGCGGCCCATGGACGGCTCCGCACCGGCGCGGCACGGCGCTCCTGGCCCAGGAACCGCTGCTGTTCCCGCACCTGAGCGTGCTGGAGAACGTGGCTTTTGGGCCCCGGAGTGCGGGGGCTTCAAAGCCAGCCGCGCGGGAGTCCGCCCTGCGGTGGCTTGCGGAAGTCGAGGCGACGGAGCTGCAGTCCCGCCGCCCGGCCGAGCTCTCCGGCGGCCAGGCGCAGCGCGTTGCGGTGGCGCGGGCCCTCGCTGCCGACCCCGGGCTCCTGCTCCTGGACGAGCCGATGGCCGCGCTGGATATCCATGCCGCGCCGCTGCTCCGGCGCCTGCTCAAGCGCGTTCTGACGGGCCGGCGCGCCATCATCATCACGCACGACGTCCTCGATGCCCTGATGCTGGCCGACCGGGTGGTCATCTTCGAAAACGGGCGGATCATTGAGGAAGGCCCCACCCGCGTCATCCTCCAGCGCCCGCGCAGCCGGTTCGCGGCCGGACTCGCCGGACTCAACTTTGTGGCCGGCCACCTGACCGAACACGGTCTGCGGTCCGGCGCCCTTAACCTCTATGGCCACCACGACGTAGCCGCCCCGCTCCTCACCGGTCAGCCGGGCGTGGCTGTCTTCCCGCCGTCGGCCGTTTCCGTTTTCCTCACCGAAGCGCATGGCAGCCCGCGGAACTCCTTCGCCGTGACCATTACCGACCTGGAGCCGCACGGGGACGGGATCCGGGTCCGCGCCGGGGAGGGCGGGCAGCTGAGCGCGGACATCACGCCGGCGGCCTCTGTTGATCTCGGATTGGCGCCGGGCATGCAGGTGTTCTTCGTGATCAAGGCCGGTGCCGTGGCCATCTACCCGGGCTGAAGGGGCGGGAATGTGCGGGTAGGCTGGTCAGCGTCGTCCGGACGCGGCGGCGGTATTGGGGGAGAACGATGAAGAAAATTACGACGGCGGCTGCCGTCCTGGCGCTGCTGGCGGGCCTGTCCGGGTGCAGCCTGTTCCCGTCGCCGACGCCGCTGCCGGACATCGCCCCGGCAACGCCTGCGTCCGTGCTGCCGCCGGAGTGCCCGTTTGTGGGCCGGGACGACGTGTCGCCGGTCCGGATCCCCAAGGGCACGCCGCGCGAAACCATCGGCAGCGTCCTGAACGCCTACAGCGGATGGCTCAACGCCGGCTCCGAGCTGGTCAGGGCCTGGAGCCCGGGCAAGGCCGTCCCGGAAGACTGCGTCGCAGACCTCGCTGCAAAAAACGCCGAAGCCTATTCGAGCACGCTGTTCACCACGCACAGCGACGTCGCGTGGCAGGAATACTTTGCGGCGGTGAAGGTGATGAACCAGCAGAACCTGGCGGCGGTCCGCGTTGCCGAGGCGGGCTCGGGCGGGCGCGGCACGTTTGAGCTGCTGCAGGAGATCGATTCGAGCGCCACGGACAGCGGCACGTTCCTGAAGTTCGACGCCGTCTACCGCCCCGTGATTGCCGGACAGGGCAGCTGGGAGGACCTGGACACACCGACCCGCTGGTACGTGGAACTCGTCCCGGCGGGGGAGTTCCTGGTGATCAACTACATCGAAACCAAGCCTGCGGCCGGCTATCCGGCAAAGCCCTAAACCGGCCGCAGACCGCTGGCTACATCCCCGGGATGTCGAGTGTTTCGTGGATCTGGATGGTGGCGCCTTCGCCGGACATGAAGTGCGGGTGGCCTTCCATCAACGCAACAGCGGCGTTCAGGTCCTCGGCCTGGATGACGCTGTATCCGCCCAGCGTTGCCTCGGCATCTGTGACTGCCGAACCGTCCAGGACCTTGGCGGCGCCCAGCGGCGTTCCGAGGTCAACGATGCCGTCACCGGCCCTGGCAGCTCAATCCATCCACATTTTCATGCCGGCCTCGGCCTCTTCGGGGCTCGCTTCCGCCATGGCTTCTTCGGCTGGCTTGGGCGATTTGTACAGAACCACAAATTTCTTCACGGTACGTCCTTGTCTTCGTGCGCCGAAAGGATCTCCCGCCGGTCACAGGATGATCCTAGGGCGTCACGCGCCGCTACGGCAGGGGTGGCCGACGGCCCCCGACGAAGGAGGGCCTCGAGGAATCTTAATGACATTGTCAACGGATTCCTGAGCAGCTCTTAACGAGTGAGGCCGGCCCCTTAGGGGCCGGCCTCAGTTTTCCCTCAGCAGCTCGAACGCGTCTTCTCCGTGCGCGTCTCACCGTTCGTGAGGACAACCTGGGAGTTGGCGCGGCACGTCACGCCATCCTCGGTAAACGTGTTCTGGCTACTCAACTTTGTCACGTTGTCCGTCAGCGTGTAGTGCGTTTTATAGTCGAACGACGACTGGCTGGCAGTCGTCTGATCGCGGGTGTTCGTCGTGTAGTGGCCGTCGACGTTTCGGGTCGCGCCGCGGTAGTCATAGGTGTATGACCCATCGGGGCTGCTGGTTTCGGTCTGTTCCACCTGGGCGCGGTTGCTGCCCGGGTCGGACGGCGGCGCGGCCAGCGCCGGCGAGGCAGTGAGGGCGAGAGCCAGGCCAGCGCCGGAGGCGACGACCAAGCGGGTCAAACGGTTCATGTTAGGGTCCTTCCGATTCTTTGTCGGGCGGCCCCAACCGCAGTGACAGGATTCTAACGATTGCCTCTAGCTCCGCACAACACTTTTCGCGAGCATCTTGTCGCTACGCCAGTCCCTGGACACGGATTTCCACATAGGCGTGGTGCGGCTCTGGACAGGCAGTTCGCCGTCGGCAAACATGGGGCGTAGAGGGCATTTCCTCAAAGTTGAGCGTTGTAGACTCAACTTAGCGAAAAATGCACATCCCGGAAGGAGCTCTCTTTGGACGTCAAATTCACCACCAAGAGCCAGGAGGCTCTTTCGGCAGCAGCCATGAACGCCTCGACGGCGGGGAATCCCCAGGTGGAACCTGCCCACCTGCTCAAGGCGCTGATGGATCAGCGGGAAGGCGTCGCCGTGGCGCTTCTCCGCGCCACCGGCGCAGACCCGGATACCGTCAGCGTGCAGGCGAGTGGCGCCATCAAGGCGCTGCCGGCAACGTCGGGCGGCTCCACGCAGCAGGCCCAGCTGTCCCGGCCCGCGCTGCTGGCCATCCAGAACGCGAAAAACGAGGCCGACCGGCTGGGTGACACGTATGTCTCGACCGAAGTGCTGCTGCTGGGGCTCTCTGCCGGGAGTGACGCCGTCGGGCGGTTAATGCGCGACGCCGGTGCCTCCCATGAAGCGCTGCTCGCCGCCCTGCCGGGTGTCCGCGGCGACCGCAAGGTCACCACGCCGGACCCGGAAAACACGTTCCAGTCGCTGGAGCGGTTCGGCACTGACCTTACCGCGATGGCGCGTGCGGGCAAGCTGGACCCGGTGATCGGCCGCGATACCGAGATCCGGCGCATCATCCAGGTGCTGAGCCGCCGCACCAAGAACAACCCTGTCATTATCGGCGAGCCGGGCGTTGGCAAGACGGCCGTCGTCGAAGGGCTCGCCCAACGGATCGTGGCGGGCGATGTCCCGGAAAGCCTGAGGGGCAAGAATCTGATCGCCCTCGACCTCGCGTCCATGGTGGCAGGGGCGAAGTACCGCGGCGAGTTCGAGGAGCGGCTCAAGGCCGTCCTGGAGGAGATCAAGAATTCGGACGGCCAGATTGTCACGTTCATCGACGAGATCCACACGGTGGTGGGCGCCGGCGCCACGGGGGAATCATCGATGGATGCCGGCAACATGCTCAAGCCCATGTTGGCACGCGGTGAGCTGCGGCTGATCGGTGCCACCACCTTGGATGAGTACCGCGAGAACATCGAGAAGGACCCCGCGCTGGAGCGGAGGTTCCAGCAGGTGTACGTGGGTGAGCCCAGCGTGGAAGATACCATCGGGATCCTCCGCGGACTCAAGGAACGCTACGAGGCGCACCACAAGGTCACCATCGCCGACTCTGCGCTGGTAGCCGCCGCAACCTTGTCCAACCGCTACATTTCCGGCCGCCAGCTGCCGGACAAGGCCATCGACCTCGTGGACGAGGCCGCCTCGCGGCTGCGGATGGAGATCGACTCCGCACCGGAGGAGATCGACCGGCTGCGCCGTGCCGTGGACCGGCTCACCATGGAGGAACTGGCCCTCGCGAACGAGAAGGACGCCGCTTCGGTGGAACGGCTGGCGGCCCTCCGCGCGGACAAGGCCGACAAGAGCGAGGAGCTGGACGCGCTGAATGCGCGCTGGGCGGCCGAAAGGGCCGGGCTCAACCGGGTGGGCGACCTGAAAGCCAAGCTCGATGAGCTCCGCTCCACGGCGGACAAGGCGCAGCGCGAAGGCGACCTGGAGACGGCGTCGCGGATCCTGTACGGCGAGATTCCGGCAGTGGAGCGGGAGCTGAATGCGGCCGCCGCAGCCGAAGAGGCGGTGACGGAAAAGCCTGCCCAGATGGTGGCTGACGAGGTCACCGCGGACGACATTGCCGAGGTCATTTCCGCGTGGACCGGCATCCCCGCCGGGCGCATGCTGCAGGGTGAAAGCCAGAAGCTGCTCCATATGGAGCAGGAGCTCGGCAAGCGCCTGATCGGCCAGGCCAAGGCGGTGGCCGCGGTGTCCGACGCCGTCCGTCGCGCCCGGGCCGGCATCAGCGATCCCAACCGGCCCACGGGTTCGTTCCTGTTCCTGGGGCCCACGGGCGTGGGCAAGACCGAGCTGGCCAAGGCGCTCGCGGATTTCCTGTTCGACGACGAACGCGCCATGGTGCGGCTGGACATGTCCGAGTACGGCGAGAAGCACTCGGTGGCGCGGCTGGTGGGTGCCCCTCCGGGGTACGTCGGCTACGAGGAGGGCGGCCAGCTGACGGAGGCCGTCCGCCGCCGGCCGTACTCGGTGGTCCTGCTGGACGAGGTGGAAAAGGCCCATCCGGAGGTTTTCGACATCCTCCTGCAGGTGCTCGACGACGGCCGCCTCACCGATGGCCAGGGCCGCACCGTGGACTTCCGCAACGCCATCCTGGTGCTGACGTCCAACCTGGGCAGCCAGTTCCTGGTGGACCAGTCGCTGGACGCGCAGGCCAAGCGGACCGCGGTCATGACCATGGTCAACGCCTCTTTCAAGCCGGAGTTCCTGAACCGGCTGGACGAGATTGTGCTGTTTGAAGCCCTGACCGTTGACGAGCTGGCGGAGATTGTGGAACTGCAGGTGGCCGAGCTCGGCAGGAGGCTGCACGATCGCCGGCTCTTCCTGGACGTGTCCGACGGCGCCCGAGCCTGGCTGGCCATGTCCGGCTTCGACTCCGCGTACGGTGCCCGGCCACTGCGCCGGCTAGTACAGCGGGAGATCGGCGACCGCCTGGCCAAGGCCATCCTGTCCGGCGACATCGCCGACGGTGACACGGTGCTGGTGGACACCGCGGCCGACGTCGACGAACTCACGATCGAAGGGCTGGAGGCGCTTGCGGGACCCGACGGCGATGCTCCCGCTGGCACGGGCCTGGTGGTGCGGCGCAAGGAATAGCGGTCCTGCAAGGCTCGGGCGAAACCTATTTCAGGGCAGCAGATTCCCGTATTTCATAGCTGAGGTTTTGGAGGTCCGCATCCACTTCGTTGACTTGGATGCGGTATCCCTCGGGGTCATTGACAGTGATGAAACGGCCGAACGTTTCGTCCATGATGTCCGACGGGGCATATCCGGCAGCTCTTAGTCGCTCTGCGGTGAGCTCCAGCCTTTCGTCGGTGGAGAAGTGCAGCGCGACTGCTCCCGCATCTGAGTGTGTGGTTCCCGCTTGGGCAATGTGGAGCCCAAGTTGCCCGCCGTTGCCGTGCAGGTCCGCCCAGGTTCCGCTCGTTGCTGCAGCGTTCTCGTTCAACCCAAGCGTGGAATAGAACTTGTTGGCGGCCTCGATGTTCCGCACGAAGCGGATTGGAGTAACTCTCATTTGGTGGAACCTTCCTTGTTGAGGGCCTGGGTCAGCGTTTCTTCAACGAACGACGACAGTGATAGTCCGCGTTCGATGGCTGCGTGTTTGACCTGCTTGACCAGGTCCGTCGGCAGGTAGATGTTGAACTGTGTTTTATCGGCCATGGCTAGAATGCTAGCAATCTAGCATTCGATGCACAAGGGCCAGCGTGCGGGGGCGCCTGTAGGCTTCGTAGGTGATTCCCGGAAAGACGTCCCGGCTTCGATTCCGGCAGATGGCGTCAGCAGACCTGGACAACATGACTGCGCTTCTGGGTGATCCTGCTGTCATGGCGTATTACCCTGCGCCCAAGACGCGGGAAGAGGCCGCGCACTGGATCGCCTGGAATGAAGCGAACTACGCCACGCACGGGTACGGCCTTTGGATTGTGGAAACCCTCGATGGCGAGTTTCTGGGCGACTGCGGACTTACCTGGCAGCAGGTCAATGGTCGCAGCGAGTTGGAGGTCGGATTTCACCTCCGAGCGGAGGCGTGGGGCCGGGGATATGCGACCGAAGCGGCCGCGGCGTGCATGGAATTCGCACGCGACGAGCTCGCTGTTAGGCAGCTCGTCGCCATTATCCATCCAGAAAATATGGCTTCTCGTCGGGTGGTGGAGAAAATTGGCATGAGGTACACCGAGAACGATCATGGCGGGGCCGTCACGACCCGGATGGTTCTCGGAGTTCAGCTGGCGGCATGGGGCGCGACTATTACCTGTACGTCGTCTTCGTACAACAACCGTCCGGGATCGTTTGAATGAAGCACTTGCCACTCAATGCCGTACCGGCTTAGAAGGTCCGTGTAGAACTCAACGCGGACGAGCAAATGCCCAGCTGTGCATTTGAACCAAGCCTCCGCTGTCGGGTTGATTGCATGGTCGTATATCGATTTATCCATCGTCGACGGATTCAAATATGCGGAATCGTAATGGTCATTTGAGCGCCGCCAGGAAGCCCAGTCCTGGGTGCTGAGTCTGCCACCGTTTGCTAAACCGTTGGCGAGATTAAAGATGCCCGGGTAGCGTCCACGGCCATTGGCGATGCCTGCCTGGTAGCGCACATACTTCGAGTCCATGGTTCCCAACTGATCACCTGTCCGAAATTTCGTAGGCGCTGACTTTATCGTCCGGCTTCGCGTGCAGCGGCTTCAATCCGGGACCGATAGGCAGCCCATTCTTCCGATGTGCGGCTTGGCACGTTCGGATCTTGCGGTCCGTTGCCCGCTGTGCCGTCGATTAGCTCGCGCAAAATGTCGGCATGCCCTGCATGCCGGGCTGTCTCAACGCACACGTGAACCAGGATCTGATGGAGGGTCACACGTCGGCGCTCGGGCGTCCACCAAGGTACTTCACCTGCAGAGTCGAGGCTGAGTGACTCTATCGTCGCGTCGCTTTGTCGAGCGGAGAAATGGTAGAAGTCAATGATGTCTGCCCGGCTCTCGTCGGCCGTTGCCCACATATCATCGTCGACTTCCCCAGCATCGGACAACCAGGGCACTTCCCGGCCGTGCGGTCTGCCGAAGACGTCGCTGAAGTATTCCAATTGCACGCCACCGACGTGCTTGACCAGCCCCAGGAGGTTGGTAGCTGTGGGCGTCATCGGACGGCGAATGTCGTACTCGCTGACGCCGTCGAGTTTCGCGAGAAGATCTGCCCTTCGAAGGCGAAGGTACCCAAGCAAGTCAGCCTTTTGATCCATATCCCTCACTCTGCCTTAGGGCGACGCCTAAAACCGCAAACAACATGGCGGTTATCTGACGTAGGCTTTCAAACGTCCGAACGGGACTGCAAAACTTCTTGGGGGAAGAACAACACATGGATATTGTCCTGTCGGCCGTTTTTGCGGCCATTTTCTTTTACGTCCTCTATGGGGTCATCCGGGCGGCGACGCGGGACGGAAACATTGCGGCCCGAAAGGCCGAAAAGGCTGACGCAACCCGAACTGACGGCTCTGTGTGACCAGCCCGGACTTACGGCCGTGGCCTCCCAGTGATCGCAAATACCGTCGGTCAGAAGTCACAGCCATAGTGGGAAGCGGCGACCTTGTTTGGCAGCGCGCTGCATCAGAGGTGCTCCGTTGGAAGGTAAAAACCGCGAGTGGTTTTGATGTGGACACCACGAGCCAGGTGTCCGCAGGCGACCGCGCGATCGTGACGGCCCGCGCGTTGGGCTTCACCGTTGTAGAACCGGTCGAAGTTGTGACTGTCGTGCAGGAGCCTGACCGAAGCGGGTTCTCCTACCGGACGATGCCAGGTCACCCCGTCGACGGCGAAGAAGCCTTCATCGTCGACCGCCGTGGCGACGACGTGCACCTCACCATCCGCTCCCTGACCCGGGCGGCCGCACGGCAGCCGTGGCGAGTGCTCTACCCACTCCTTCTGGTGGCGCAGCGAATCGTGCGGAGGCGATACCTGCGGGCTCTCCGATGAACTAGCGAACTAATCGCCGTGAAGGGTGACAGTTACCGTCGTCGCCTCATCCGCTGGAAACAAAACAGTATGGGGGGTTAAGATCCCCGTCGGTGCGAGATTGCCCTGCGTACGATCGTGAGTATGAGTCGAGTTATCTTCATGTGCGGGCCGGCGGGCTCCGGCAAATCCGCTGTTGCCGGTCGCTTGGCGGCCGAAGGTATGGTCCGGCTGTCCTTTGACGAAGTGGCGTGGCAGATGGGACTCCGCATCATGCCCGTTGAGGAGGGCATCCAGCGGCAGATCGCGGCGGCGCTTAAGGCCCGCCTCCTAGATCTGGTCGCGTCAGGGGCAGATGTTGTTCTCGACTTTTCATTCTGGTCCAGGAGCATGAGGGAGGATTACCGTCTCCTGTTAACGCCGCTGGGTGTCGAGCCCGAGACCATCTACCTGGCCACGACCCGCGAAGTTGCACTTGCCCGCGTCCGCGCCCGCATGGCCGGCCACGCGGACGATTTCCAGTTGAGCGCTGAACTGGCGGCCGAATATTTCGACCACTTCGAAGTCTCCACAGCAGAGGAAGGTCCACTCACGGTCATTACGTAGTGGCCCAATGATGGCGTTCATGTTCGCCGATGCGACACCAGGTATCTACACCGGCAAGGCGTTTCTAACTCTCGTACTCGAAGCGTTTGACGAGCAGTTCCTCGGCCGGAGCAAACCCGTACCTGGCATAGAAGGTCTTTGATTCGGCTGAGGGGGAGAGGACGATCCGGGCTGCCTTGATGCTCTGTGAGAACTGACTAGCCGCCTCCAATAGCTGGCCTCCCACTCCACAGTTGCGATAGTCGGCAGCAACGAAGGCGTTCCCGAGATACACCCAGCAGGTCGACTTCTTGCCGGGTTTAGGCATCCGCTCAAAGACCATGAGATTCAGCATTCCGATAAGCGTGCCGTGCAGATCTGCGACGAACATGGTGCGCGCGTTATTTTCCTGCCAGGCTCGGTAGTCAGTCTCGAAGTCCGGATCCTCGGTCGATACCCCTGTTTGCTCTGCAACCCACGCGGCCCGCAGACGGATGAGGCTGGGCGTATCAGCGGTGGTTGCCTGTCGAATGATGAGCATCCGCCTACTGTAGCTACCAGGGGAGGTCCCGTTCCCCGAGCGCACAGAACCGGGGCGAGGTGCGGTCGCCAGAGTCGACGAGTTCTCTCAGTTGCGCAGCAGCAGTGCGAGGATCCTTGGATGCGTCGGCCTGTCCCATGTCCGTGGCCAGTTTCCCAGTGTGCACTGCCCAGCAGCGGACCCGCCCCTGACGGTCCTGAGCCAGCGCGATGGTCAGCATGTTCTGCGCCGCCTTGGACATCTTGTAGGCATAACTTGTGGACAGGTCCGCGAACGTACCGCTGGTCTGGGCCGACAGGGAGCCCAGGCGAGAGGTCACGTTGACGACGATCGGATCAGGCGCCGCCAGCAGGTTTGGCAACAGGAACTGCACCAGTCGCAACGGACCCGCGGCGTTTACGTCGACCGCGTTCAAGACCCCATCGGCTGGAATCGATCCCAGCTCATCATGGGGCGCTCCTTGGGCCGCGTTGTTGATCAGCAAATCGACGGGGCGGCCGTCCAGGACTTCCAGAAGCTACGAAGCGGGGACGAGCCTGAAGGCATAGCGTCCGTCTGGGCCGCTGCCGGGATTCATGGTGAAGTCTGCACCGTCGGTGTCCAGCTTCACTTGCGCCGCGAACACCCCGCCGTCGCACGCGACACGGACTGGATCCAGAACGGCGGCGCCTGCCCAGCTCGCCACTGACAACTCGACGCCGGTGGGTCCTTCGCACAGGAAGTGCAGTTCGTAATTGCCGGGCTTGGCCGTCATCCCAAAGCCGGTGGTTGAATTCGAACTGGCGCTGCCCGCCACTTGGCCGGGCAGCGCCGGTTTCAGCTGCTGAGATGACCAGTCACTCATGTCTTCGAGCGATGATGCCCGCGGGTCGCTGTTCGGCGCCGAAGTAACGCCGGTTGACCGGGGCTGCGCCGTTGCGCCTTGGGACGAGGAGCCAGCTGCACCCTCAGCCGGGCCACCGTACTCACAGCCCGACAGCGACACCACCAGTGCGGCCGAAACGAACAGGACCCGTGTGCGCTGAGTCTGCGTCCCCCAAAGAGCTGACATGCCCCGAGCCTAAACCCCAGCCCAAAGGTCAATCCAGCGAACCGCCGAATGCAATGAAGCCGTAGGCTCTGTATCCGTTCGCGGGCAATGCGGTCTGTTAGGGCAGCGCGCTGGCGTTGATGACGTTCCCGCCGTCGGCCGTGACGTAGCAGTCCACGCGCCGGTCGCCTGATTCCCAACTGGTGCTGCTGGGGTAGGCCCGCTGGAAGTTCAGCGTGTACTCGTTCGCCGCCGGTCCCAGCTTCGCCGCCTGGCAGGCCTCCAGGGCCTTGGCGGCCAGGGCCTCCCGGCCCGGATAGGAGCCGACGGCGGGGTAGCGGAAAACGGCCACAAGCTGGGCTGAGTGGCCTGCATCGCAGGCCACCACCGTTGACCGCAAAGCCTCGGGGTCAAAATCCTTGAAGCAGTCGCCCAGCCGGTAGTCCGGCGGCTCCACACCCTCACGGGGGAGCGGGAGCGGCGTGGCCAGGGGGGTGGGTGAGGTTTCCACGATCACGGAGCCGCCGTCGCCGGTCGTTTCCGGTGCCCCGGAATCCAGCCACGCGGCGAGCCACACCAGGCCTCCCACCACACCGAGCAGAACCACCACGAAGACAGTCTTCAGGAGCGTAGAAGCGACCCGCCGCGGCTTCCGCGCCGGGGGCTCCACCGCAGTTGCCGGAAAAGCCACCTGCGGCAATCCGGCGGTGGGCGGAGCGGCAGGTTTGGGCGGGACGGGGCGCGGTTCCTGGTTGTCCATCCGGATACCCCTCCTGGGTTTCGCCTCGGGATGCTGGATTCTCCGGGGACCCGGATCGGCAGCTGATGAAGAGACTCTATCCAACAAAAAAGCCGGGAACCGTGCGCGTCGCGGCGGAAAGGGTACCCGACATGGCGTCCGCGCGCACGGGCCGGGGCGCACCGTGCGCGGAAAGCATGTAATCTAGGTGTTACGACAAATTGACCAAACATTCCGGGGCCTCACCGATAGCCAAGGTGACCACCTCCGGTCCGAGTACAAAAGGGGGTCACGCCATGGGGCGCGGCCGTCAAAAGGCAAAAGCTACCAAGCAGGCTCGGGATATTAAGTACTATTCCCCGAACACTGACTATTCGGCCCTTCAGCGAGAGCTCAAAGGTCCTGAAGGTCGTGCCACGAGCCATTTCGCGAATGACCCGGTTGAACCGGACTATTCGGCTTATGTGGATAAGTACGCGGACGATTTGGAAGAAGACGACGACGAGGTACACACCCGTCGGATCGGCTAGTTGTTGCACGCCGGCCCCGCCGCAAGGTGCCCGGCCCCGCGACGCTGCAGTACGTTCGGACGCCGTTCGTTAGTACAGCGCTTCTTTTCAGCACCCCGGATCCCAGCGGACCCGCGGTGCTGGCCTCAGTTATCAGGCCCGTTGCCTGCGCCGAAACCCGGTGCCGGCGGCGGGCTTTTTGGTGTTGACTGGAGGCGTTGATGCGTGTGCCGCCCGCGAAAGGACCTCCCATGCCAGGAAACTCCTCATCCCCCAGCTACCGCCATGGTGAACCGTGCTGGGCTGACGTCCAGACCCGGGACGTGGAAGCAGCCAAGGCCTTCTACACGGCGGTGTTCGGGTGGACCTTCAAGGACCTCCCCACGCCCGATGGCCGCAGCTATGCCCAGGCGTTCGCGGGGGAGGACCTGGTGGCCGTGGTGGCGCCGCAGAACCCGCACCAGGAATCTCTCGGCACGCGCGCCCAATGGAACATCTACTTCGCGGCCGAGGACGCCGGTGCGCTGGCCGAGGAAGTTCCCCACGCCGGCGGCGCTGTGCAGTTCGGCCCCGAGAAAGTGGCGGACACCGGCGTGATGGTGTTTGTGGATCCTCCAGGCGGCGGGACCACCGGCGTGTGGCAGCCCGGGACCCACACAGGCTCCGGCCGGTACAACGAGGCCGGTGCGCTGTCCTGGACGGAACTGCTGACGCCCGAGCCGCGGGCCGCCGTCGGGTTCTTCCAGCAACTGTTCGGCCACGAGGTGACCGAGTATCCCCAGGACGACGGCGGGACGTACAGCACGCTGATGGTGAACGGCGCGGAGGTGGCCGGGATCGTCGCGGCCGAGGCGCCTGCCAGATGGCAGATCTACTTCGGCGTCACCGACGTGGCCGAGGCCGTGCGGAAGGCCGTGGCGGCGGGGGCGGAAGTGCTGATCGCGCCGGAGCCGGATGACGACGATACTCCGGGCGCCACGGCCACCCTCCGGGACCCGCAGGGCGGTGAGTTCAGCCTGCTGGAGGTTTAAACACGGATGCCCCCCAGCCGCCAGTTGGCGGTTGCGGGGCACCCGAGGACGCGCTTTAGGCGTAGGCGTTGACCAAACGGACGGCGCCGCCGTCCACACCCTTGGCGCCCTGGACGTAGTCCGGACCGGACTTGAAGATGGAATCCGAGTCCGCGGTGACGGTGCCCATGATCCAGGACGGGACGCCGCGGTCATTGAGTCGGGCCACGGCGGCGTCTGCGGCTTCGGCGGACACGATGGCCACCATGCCCACGCCGAGGTTCAGCGTGCGCTCAAGGTCGGCCAGCGGGACGTTGCCCAGCTCGGAGACCAGCTTGAAGATGGCCGGAAGCTCCCAGGTGGCGCGGTCCACGGTGGCCACGAGGCCCTGCGGCAGCACGCGGGCCAGGTTGGCGGCCAGGCCGCCGCCGGTGACGTGGCTGAAGCCGTGCACGGCTGCACCTCCGGCGGAGCCGCTGACCGGGAAGGCGCGGGCCAGGTCCAGGCAGTCTGCAGCGTAGACGCGGGTGGGCTCCAGTAGTTCCTCGCCCAGCGTGCGGCCGAGTTCGGAGACCTGGCGGTCCAGTGCCCAGCCGGCGTGGTTGATGACGCGGCGGACCAGGGAGTAGCCGTTGGAGTGCAGGCCGGAGGAGGCCATCCCGATCACAACGTCGCCGGCGCGGACGCGGTCCGGGCCCAGCAGGTCGGAAGCTTCAACAACGCCGGTGGCGGCACCGGCAACATCGTATTCGTGCTCGCCCAGCAGGCCGGGGTGCTCGGCGGTTTCGCCGCCCACCAGGGCGGTGCCGGCCACGGAGCAGGCCGCGGCGATGCCACGGACGATGTCCGCGATGCGCTCCGGGACAACCTTGCCGCAGGCGATGTAGTCAGTCATAAAGAGCGGCTCGGCGCCCACTACGACGATGTCGTCAACCACCATGCCCACCAGGTCAAAGCCGATGGTGTCGTGGATATCCATGGCCTGCGCGATGGCTACCTTGGTGCCCACGCCGTCGGTGGACGTGGCCAGCAGCGGGCGCTTGAAGGTCAGCAGGCGCGAGACGTCGTACAGGCCGGCGAAGCCGCCCACACCGCCGATGACGGAGGAATTGTGGGTGGCCTTCACGGCGCCCTTCATCAGTTCCACGGCGCGGTCGCCGGCTTCAACGTCAACACCCGCGGAGGCGTACGTGATGCCTGCGGGGATCAGTGGGCTGTTGCCGGCGGCGGGGGTTGCGGAAGTCATACGGACTCTTTCTTTTCAGCGCCGGGGGTGGTGGCTTCGTGGCGGATCGCGGGCACGTGGTCTTCTTCGGTGAGCAGGTTCTCGAACTCGGCGTCCGGTCCCGGATCGCAGCCGGTGGCGCCGGCCTTGTCCGCCGGGTCCTCCTCGGCGTCGATGGCCAGTGCCACCGTTGCGCCGGGGAGCGCAGAGGGCGACGGCGTGAGGCCGCCGAGGTCGGTGCGCTCCAGCAGGTTCTTGCCCAGTTTGTCCGCGCCCGGGAGCGTGATGGGGTACTGGCCGGTGAAGCAGGCGGTGCAGAGGCGCTCCCGCGGCTGCATGGTCGCGTTGATCATGCCGTCTTCGGAGATGTACGCCAGGGAATCGGCGCCGATGGCCTGGGAGATTTCCTCGATGGTGGCGCCGTTGGCGATCAGTTCCGCGCGGGAGGCGAAGTCGATGCCGTAGAAGCACGGCCACTTGACCGGCGGGGAGGAGATCTTGATGTGGACGGACGCGGCGCCGGCCTCGCGGAGCATCCGGACGATGGCGCGCTGGGTGTTGCCGCGGACGATCGAGTCATCCACCACCACGACGCGCTTGCCACGGATCACGGACTCGAGGGCGTTCAGCTTGAGCCGGATGCCCAGCTGGCGCAGGGTCTGCGAGGGCTGGATGAACGTGCGGCCCACGTAGGAGTTCTTGACGAAGCCGTGCGCGAAGGGAATGCCGGATTCCTCGGCGTAACCCACGGCCGCAGGGGTGCCGGACTCCGGGACCGGGATGACGATGTCCGCGTCCTGGGTGTTTTCGCGGGCCAGCTGGCGGCCCATCTCCACGCGGGACTCGTACACGGAGCGTCCCGCGATGGCGGCGTCCGGACGGGCAAGGTAAACGTATTCGAAAACGCAGCCGGCCGGCGTCGCCTCCGCGAAGCGCTTGGAACGAACGCCGTCCTCGTCGATGGCGATGAATTCGCCTGGCTCGATTTCACGGATGAAGCTGGCGCCGACGGTGGCCAGGGCTGACTGCTCGGAGGCAACCACCCAGCCGCGCTCCAGCCGGCCGAGGACCAGCGGGCGGATTCCGTAGGTGTCGCGAGCTGCGTAGAGGGTGCCTTCGTCCATGAAGACGAAACAGAAGCCGCCCTTGATCTTCGGCAGCAGCTCCATGGCGGTCTGTTCGAGGGTCTTGCCCTCCTCGCCTTCGAGCAATGCCGTGACCAGGGCGGTGTCCGAGGTGTTGCCCTGCTTCATTTCGCCGCTGAGCTGGCCGCCGTTGCGTTCCATGATCATGGCGTTGAGCTCGGCCGTGTTGGTCAGGTTGCCGTTGTGCGCCAGGGCAACCGTGCCGGTGCTGGTGGCGCCGAGGGTGGGCTGGGCGTTGGCCCAGTGGCTGGCTCCGGTGGTGGAGTAGCGGCAGTGTCCCACCGCCAGGTGCCCGGTCAGCGTGTTCAGCGTGGTCTCGTCGAAGACCTGGGATACGAGGCCCATGTCCTTGTAGACGTTGATCCGCTTGCCGTCACTGGTAGCTATACCAGCCGACTCCTGACCGCGGTGCTGCAATGCATACAGCCCGTAATAGGTTAGTTTTGCTACTTCTTCACCTGGTGCCCAGACCCCGAAAACGCCACAAGCGTCCTGAGGTCCCTTTTCGCCAGGGAGAAGATCATGAGAAAGTTTTCCATCGCCGCGTGCCACTGGTCGATTATCTCACGAGATGCGCTAAGACTTTTCCGCCGCCGGCTTTGTGACCGGGCCGGGGGCCGGCCGCAGGCGACGTGCAGCGGCTAAGCGCCGTCGTCGGGCTCTGAATCCGGAACCGCTTCCACGATGGCACGTTTCTGGCGCTTGACGCTTCGCCGGTCCAGCAGCAGGGCCACCACGGCGCCCAGCACCGCGCCGCCGGCGCCGAACATCACCAGGAAGAAGCCGAACACCGAGCCGCGCTCGAAGGATTCGTCACCGGGGAGACCGTATGCGACGGCGGCAGCCACCGCTGCGCCCACCAGGGCGCCGAGGATGAGGAACGGCACATATTTCGGTGCCCGGCGGACGGTGACCTCGCGGCGTTCAGCGGGGGTTTCTTCAAAAGCCATGCCCTCTAGCCTACTCATCATTGGCGTTGCTCTATCACGTACAGCTGCCACAGCAGCCGAATGGGAACCGTAGGTGATAGAGCATCCGGGGTGGGAGGGTCAGGGCTGTGACGTCCGGGACAGGATCCAGGTGTTGGTGCCGTCCTGCCGTTCGAAGGTCACGGTGGTGACGAGCGCCTCGATGAGCGCCAGGCCGCGGCCGGACTCGGAATCGTCGTCCGGAGTCCTCGGTTCCAGTGGGCCGAACGGGGGCTTGGCGAAGAACGCGCTGACCCGGGCCTGCAGGAGCGTGGGCTGGACGCTGATGTCCACTCCCAGCTCCACGGGTTTCTGCGCCTTGGCCGGCCGCGCGTGCTGGACGATGTTGGACGCGGACTCGATCACCGCCGTGGTGAAGGTCATCTGGTCCATGGCCTGGACGAACGGGGCGTCCTCCCAGAGTTTGTCCAGTTCGTTGTGGACGGAGTCGATGGACTCGGCAGAGGACAGTCCCCGGAACGTCCGCCGGGCCAGGACCTCAGTCATTGCTGAACGCCTCGTCGGCGGAGGCGTAGGCAGTCAACACCCGGTCCATGCTGGTCAGCTCAAGAACCATTTTGACCTGCGGCTGGACGGCGGCGATGCGCAGGTCCCCGCCGGCCTGACGGGCGGCCTTGAGGCACCCGATCAGCGCGCCGAGGCCGGAGGAATCCATAAACGCCGTGTTCTCCAGGTTCACCACGATCCGCGAGGAACCGCCGGCGATCACATCGGTGACGAATTCGCGCAGCTTAGGCGCGGACACCATGTTCAGCCGCCCGTCCGCCTTGACCTCCGCATACGAATCCTTGACTTCATAACTAAACTCCATCCCGTTTCCTCTCTCCAGCCTCGACGTCCTCAGCGGGTACGTACCCCTTGTACAAAACAGCGCGGACCAGGACGCTCATGATCACCAGGTCAAAAATAACCCAGGCCACGTTCACCAGCGTGCCAAGCGGCTCCGCCAGTCCCGCGGTCAGGCGGATAATCCCGACGACGGCGGCCACCGCCAGCAGCACGGTCACCACGATCTGGGGGCGGATGAGGCTCCAGCTGGGGCCGCCGCTCTGGCGGGACTTCGGGGTCACGGCGAACCCGAGGGGACGGCCGAACCAGACGTTCCGGGCCGCCGTCGAACAGGCCTTGATCCAGGTGGGGAACAGCGCGAGGCTGTACTGCTGGCCGCGCCAGGTGGGGATCCCGCGGCCGGCGACGACGAACAGCAGCTGGTTTGCAACCATGAACGGGATGAACCGGATGAAGAAGTCCCAGCTGAGGCTGGCCACGGGCAGGACGCCCAGCAGCAGGTAGATGATGGGGGCGGCGAAGTAGATGATCGCCGCGTAGCCGCTGAGGTAGGTCCACATGGTGGCGAAGTACATCAGCCGCTGGCCGATCTTCAGACCCTTCTGGGCCAGCGGGTTCTCGCGGAGCAGCACCTGGATGGTCCCCTGCGCCCAGCGGAGGCGCTGGGTGAGCATGGTCTTGAGGTCCTCGGGCGCCAGTCCATAGGCCAGGATCTCGTGGTGGTAGACGCTTTCCCAGCCCATGGCGTGCATGCGCATTGCTGTGGCCATGTCCTCCGTGACGGAGATGGTGGCCAGCGGCATGACCGGCTGGGCTTCGTCGTTGCGTTCAACGCTCAGGGCATCAAGGACGGCCTGCACGGATTCCAGCGCGCCGAGCGGCGACCAGTCACGGGCCGACATGCGCTGTACGGCGTCATCGGCCACCACGGGGACGCCGGCATCACCCACGTGGGCGATTTCCATGGCGGCGATCTCTTCGAGGTCGGCCTGCAGCGCGGACATGTCAGCCTGGACCAGCGTCTGCACGGCCGCGTCCACGCGGCGGCGGACCCGGTACGTGATCTCGCTCAATGGCTGTCCGGCCGCCAGCTGCTCCTGGGCTTCGCGCGTGGCGGCCTCCACCGCATCCAGCACTTCAGCTACGAGCGGGGTGTCCATGTCAGCGGATTTCCGCGCCTGGCGGATGGCGGACCGGGACGCCGTGAGGGCACGGCGGATGCTCTTTTCAGTCTCCTTGACGTAGCCCACCAGGCCCAGCTGCATCAGTGCTTCGCGGCGCAGGATGGCGTTGGAGCCGCAGAAGAACGCCGCGTTCCAGCCGTCCTTGCCCTGCTGGATGGGGCCGTAGAACAGGGGTGCCTGGCTGCCGAGTGGATCGTGGGCGGGCACGTTGCTGAAGTACTGCGGGGTCTGGACCAGGGCCACCCGGCGGTTGTTGAAATAGCCCAGGGTCTTTTCCAGGATGTCCGGTTCGGGGATCTGGTCCGCGTCCAGGATCAGCAGGAATTCGCCGTGCGTGACCATCAGGGCGTTGTTCAGGTTGCCGGCCTTGGCGTGGCGCGGCACGTTGGTGGTCCAGTCCCCGCTCCGCGTCACATAACCCAGCCCGTGCTGTTCGGCGAGGGCCTTCAGCTCGGGCCGGGCGCCGTCGTCGAGAATCCAGGTGCTGTGCGGGTGCCGGATCTTCTGGGCCGCCAGGGCAGTGGTCATCACCATGTCCAGGTCTTCGTTGTATGTGGTGATGAAGACGTCCACGGTGGCATCGTGGGGCGGCGCGGGGGCTCCCTTGCGGATCTTGAGCTGCCACACGGTCATCCCGAACAGCATCACGTCGATCAGGCTGTAGGTCTCAGCCAGCACCAGGGGCACGGCGATCCACCAGGCATCCCAGTTCAGCGACGACGCCCAGCGCCAGCCCACATAGTTCAGGCCGAAGATGACCGTCAGGACCACAACCAGGCGGGTCCAGAAGCGCGTCATGCCGGGGCTGGCTCAGGCAGGCGGCGGACCACCACGACGGTGACGTCATCCTCGGCGGTTTCGGCAGGGGCCAGTGCCATGATGGCGTCGCTGGCGGACTGCGCAGAAACCTGGCCATGGGCTGCGGCGAGCACCGCCTCGGTGAATTGCTCCACCGAGTCAAAAACGTCCAGCACGCCGTCGCTGGCCACCACCAGGGAGTCTCCCGGGGCCAGGCCGACGGCGGACTGCGGCCAGGCGGATCCGGCCCAGGCGCCCACGGGCGGACCGCCGCTGGGGAGACGGTGCGCCGACCCCTCGGCGGTGACATGCAGTGCCAGTCCGTGGCCGGCGTCGACATAGCTGACGACGCCGGAAGCGGCGTCCAGGCGGGCGTGGAAGAGGGTGACAAAAGAGTTGGAGGAATCCAGGTCCGCCGCGATGGTGGTGCTGGCGGAGGCGAAGGCGGCGTCCAGGTCCTGGCGCTGTCCCGTGGACCGCATGACGGCCCGGACAGTGGCCGCGATGAGGGCGGCGCCGATGCCCTTGCCCATGGCATCGGCGAACGTCAGGTGCAGACCCTCCGGCGTGCGGTACCAATCGTAGAAGTCACCGCCGACGCTGCGGGAGGGGCGAAAGACGCCGGCGACGTCGTACCCGTCCACCCGGACGTCCTCCTGGGGCAGCAGGCTCTGCTGGACCTCGGTGGCCCGCTCCAGCTCGCTCGCCACGGCTGTGTCCGCGGCGGACGGCTGCCGGCGGCGGAACAGGGCGTTGATCCTGGATTGGAGTTCGCGCGGGCTGAATGGCTTGCTGATGTAGTCATCGGCGCCGTTGTCCAGGCCCGTGAGCTTGTCCAGTTCGTCGGCACGGGCGGTGAGCATCACGATGAAGGCATCGGAGAATTCACGGAGGAGTTTGCAGACTTCCAGCCCGTCCACGTCCGGGAGGTTCAGGTCCAGGGTGATGAGATCCGGCTTGGCGCGGCGGACCTCCTCCACGCCTGGCAGACCGGCTTCAGCGTGGGTGACCTCGAAACCCTCCTTGGCCAGGATCCGGACAAGGAGGCCTCGGATGTCCGGATCGTCCTCAATCACAACGGCACGGCGCGGTTCGGGCATGGAAGGCATGCCTCTACTTCTACCGTATTAGTGCCGCTGAAGCATGTCATGGACCTGACATAGACGGTCGGAAGTCGTCGCAGTACCGGCATTCAGGGGCGGGCGGCCTTGTGCTGGCCTTGGTGTGGCCCGGACTTGCCGGAATACTTACCTGCCCTTGATGGGACCTTGAGGCTCCTTGGCCACACTCGAAGGACCAGTTTTGAACGGAATGTGCGGATTGCCGGAGGACGGTGCAGGACTTATGGAACCAACGGAATCCGTCAGACTGCCGGGCAGGCTGGGGCGCTCGTGGCGGCGGCTCTTGAAGCAGGGCCGCCGCCCGCGCAGCACCGTTCACTACCTGAGCCATTCCTGGAAGCTCCGCTCGCTGTCCCGCTCGCTGGCCCAGGCCCTGGGGGAGTCCTGGGAGGCTTCGAGCTGGCCGGGGGACCGGCTGGCCGTCGGCCTGGAGCTCTCGGAAAAAGTCGAACAGCTCACCCGCCTCCTCAACCGCGAAACCGAAGTTCACGGCCGTCTGGCGGCGCTCGCAAAGTAGCCGTTCCCTGCTGACCCTTTCCGTGCCACACTTGAGGACAATCAAGTGGCTGGGGGATACCAGGTCAGGAGATTGCCGTGCATTGGTACACCGGGTGGGCTTATCTTTTAGCTGGGCTTATGACCATGGACGCGGTGCTGCTGGCCTTGTGGTTCATAGATAACGACTGGCCGGGCAGCTGGCGGAAGAAACCCTGATTTAGCGCAGGCTGGGTCAGCTGGTCCCGCGTCAGTTCGCGCGGAATCAGCGCAGGTCCAGGCGCATCAGGACGCGCGGGAATCCGTTGAGCACCGAATCCGTATCAGCCGCCTTGACGAACCCGGCCTTCTCAAAGAGTTTGCGCGTGCCCACGTACGCCATGGTGAGGTCCACCTTGCTGCCGCCGTTGTCCACCGGGTACCCCTCAATGGCGGGCGCGCCGTATCCGCGGGCCAGCTCCACGGCACCTTTGAGCAGGTGATGGGAGATCCCTTTGCCGCGGTAACCGGGCCGGACCCGGATGCACCACACAGACCAAACATCGAGGTCGTCCACGTGCGGAATCCTGCGGTTGCGGGCAAAGCTGGTGTCGGCGCGCGGATGGACAGCTGCCCACCCGACTACTTCGTCGCTGTCGTACGCCAGAACCCCTGGCGGCGGATCCTGCGCCACCAGCTCCTTCACCAGGTCGCCGCGGGCCGTTCCGCGCAGCGCAAGGTTCTGCTTGGACGGGATGCGGTAGCTCAGGCACCAGCACACGTTGGCATCGGGCCGCTTGGGTCCAACCATCGTTTTGACGTCTTCGAACAGCGTTCCCGGACGGACTTCGATCGTCATGCCTGACTCCCGGTTGGTGGGCTACCCGTGCCCTGACAGACTAGACCCCCAGGGACTCCCGGAGGGCTGCCACGTGGCCCTGCGCCTTGACCTGGTACTGGGCCAGCGACACGTTGCCGTCGGGGTCCACCACCACGGTGGAGCGGACGAGGCCTTCGACGATCTCGCCGTCGACCAGCTTCTCGCCCCACGCGCCGTAGGCCAGGGCAACTGCGTGGTCCTCGTCGGAGAGCAGCGGGAAGGTCAGGTTGAAGTCGCCGGTGAAGTTAGCCAGCCTCTCCGGGGCGTCGGGGGAGATGCCCAGGACTTCATAGCCGGAGCCCTGCAGGGATGAGAGGCTGTCGCGGAAATCGCAGGCCTCGGTGGTGCACCCGGGGGTTGCCGCCTCCGGGTAGAAGTACACGATGACGTTCTTGCCGCGGTAGTTGGCCAGGGAGGTTTCCTTGCCCTCGGCGTCCTGAAGCGTGAACTCGGGGGCCTGGGTACCTGGCTGAAGTTTGATGGTCAGTTGGGGGCTCATGGCGTTCCTTCGGGAGACTCTGATGGCAAAAGACAGGAAACCAGTGAATCGGCTTTCCAGTTTAAACAACAACTCCGGCGTCATTTGAAGTATTCCGGCTGGTCCGGGGCCGGGACCTGTGCAGGGGGCCCTTTTCGGCCCCGTGAATGTCCGGCGGTCCATTGACTTGAGGCGCCGGATGGATACGGTTAGAGGTACGCACTTCTGGTCTCCGCAGTACGTGATCCGCACTACGTAGCCGCTAGCCGGCATCCACGCACAACCGCTTGGTCCCAGCCCTAAGCGTCCACCGCACATGATCCCAAGGCTGTTTCCCCATGACCGCAAATTTCATCAGAGCACTGGCCGTAAAATCCTTTGACATCCCGGACAAGAAACGGTGTCCGGACAAGGCCGAGTTCGATCTCGTCACCGTTGACGACTACTCGGTGGCCCGCCTCATCCTCGCTCCAGGCTGGCGCTGGTCCGAGTCCGCCAAGCCTACTGAACTGACAGACTTCTGCGAGCACAACCACCTCGGTTACTGTGTGTCCGGAAGCCTGGAGATTCAAACGTCCGACGGCGTGAGGTCCACCATCCGCGCCCATGACACCTATGCGTTGCCTCCCGGGCACGATGAGTGGGTGGTTGGCTCCGAGCCGTTCGTCGCCATCGAATTCCTGGGTACGGCGTCCTTCGGCCGGCCGCGGAGCAAGGGATCCCACGCGCTGATTTGAGCGCGCTGATTTGAGCCGGAGCTGGCCTGCCGGGGCCAGGGCGGGGCTATACAGCCACGGCAGGTTCCGCGCGGATGATCCGCTTGAGCCTGGCCACAACCTCGGCCGGCGGGCAGTCGGCGTCGAGCTGTACGAAACCCGCGTATTCCGGCATGGAGCGGTAGGCGTCGCGCAAGTCCACCAGGTCAGCCAGCGTCTCCGAATCGGTGCCGCGGGCCATGATGCGATCGTGTGCCAACGCAGGCTCAACGTCCAGGTGCACCACGGCGTCAGGCTCCGGCAGGGACGAAATCAGCCACGGGAGCAGGCGGCCACGCCGGAGACCTTTGGCCGCGCGCAGGGCCAGCTGGCAGTGAAGGTGCCGGTCCATCACCACCAATCCGTCGACACGGTTTGCTCGGGCATGGGACACCAGCACGTTGGCCACGCGGAGGGTGGTTTCCACGGCGTCGGCCAGGTGGCGGGGCCAGCGGATGGCCAGCCGTTCAGCCAGCACGGACATGCTCCGCCTGCCGGCATGGTTGCTGAGCAGCAGGGCGCTTTCGCCGTCAGCCTGGGCCGCATCTACCAAGGCGCGGGCGGCCGTGGATTTTCCCGAGCCGTCGATTCCGGTTAAGACAATAAGCACTTGGCCTCCTTTCGCCAATGGTTTAACGGAAGGGACCGTGTGATCGTCCCATCATGAGGTGGAGGTCACAATAAGCTTACGTCCGGACGGTGCCTGCAACAGGCCGGCTACCGCTCCCGCAGAAGGGGGATCTTCGATGCAGTTAGCCCAGCTAGCCGCGATTGCCGCGTGTGTACTCTTGGCCGCGCTCGCGGTTTTTCAGGCCGCCCTGATCGCGGGAGCACCACTGGGACGGTTCGCGTGGGGAGGCCAGCACAACGTCCTGCCCACCAAGCTGCGGATCGGCAGCGCCACCTCGATCATCCTTTACGTCCTCTTCGCCTATGTTGGGCTGGCCAAGGCTGGCATGGCGGCCCCGCTGGTGAACCAAGGTTTCACGGACGTCTTCTGTTGGGTGCTGACGGCCTATTTCGCGGTGGGCATCGTGCTGAACGGGATCTCCCGCAGCAAACCGGAGCGCCTGGTCATGACACCCACAGTGGTGATCCTGACAGCCCTCTACCTGGTCCTGTCCCTGAACTAGCGTCAGTGCTTTGGTTCGAGGGCGAGCCGCAGCCCGAAACCGACCAGGACGGTGCCGGTGATGCGGTCGATGATCCGGAGGCTGCGGGCGCTTTTCAGCCATTTGGAGGCAAAGCCTGCTCCGAAAATCAGGAAGGTCAGCCACGCAAGGCCCAGGACGCAGTGGACGCCGGCCAGCAAAATTCCCATCAGCAGCGGAGGTGTCCCCGGCGGGATGAACTGGGGAATCGTGGCGATGTAGAACACCCCCACCTTCGGATTAAGCAGATTAGTGCCTGTCCCGGTCAGCCAGCCCTGGAACAGTTGATGGCGGGCCGCCGCGGGCACTCCAACCTCGGGCGAGGCGGACGGCTGGTCCTTGGCCCGGCTCTTCCACAGCAGGGAAGCGCCAAGCCACACCATGTAGGCGGCGCCGGCGATGGTGAGTGCCCGGTAGGCCAGCTCAGATGCTGCCAGCAGCGCCGAGACGCCCACGGCAGCCGCGATTCCCCACACCATCAGTCCGGTGGAGATGCCCAGGGCCGTGGCGAAGGCGAAACCGCGGGTCCTGGCGAGGGACGAACGGAGCACCAGTGCCGTGTCGATGCCCGGAACCAGCGTCAGGAGTCCGGCCACAAAGCCGAACGAGAGCAGTGACTGATAGAGATCCACGAGCCAAGGATAAGCCAACGACGGCGGCCAACCGGCCGCCGTCGAACGTTAGCGCAGGAGGCGTCTTAGCTGCAGTGCTTCGTGAAGGCGGCGCCGGCTTCCTGGTACTTGGACTCCAGCTCGGCGAGCTTGGCCTCGTCCGGGGTTTCCTTGGCGGACTCGTCCGTGAACGCGATGATGGATCCGAGCGCAGGCTTGAGGTCATCCGATGCCACAACTTCGATGGGCCGGATCTGGTTGGCGAGACGCACCAGGCCGGTCTTGCCCACGTTGTTCGCGGGGTTCGCCAGGACGGCCTTGACGCGGTCGCAGGTTTCGGGGGTGGAAAGTTTGGTGGGCGCGGTGCACGCAGAAGCGGAAAGCACGAGGCCGGCAGCGATCAGGGCGGTGGCGAGTTTCTTCATGGGTCCCTCAGTAGTTGATTGAGGTTTCGATTGTAAGCAGAGACCGCGGCGCCTTGCCGCTCCGGGGGCTCAGGAGGGCGGAGTGTGACCCGGCAGAGAGGGGGCTTTGGACTCTGGCGGGGCGGTTCTCGGCGTGCATAGACTGGCAGGACAATCGTGCGGGCCTGCCGCAGGTTGGCCCGTGCGGATCACCTAAATTCAAGGAAGAATCATGGCCCGCACAACCCAGAATTCAGGAAAAGTACAGCGCCGTACCGCCATTGGGTTCATTGCACTCATGGGGCTGTTGGCGCCTGTCCTCCCGGCCTCGGCGTCGCCGCCGGAAGACTCGGTCATTGTGCTCAAGGATGCCACCTCCGCCGAGGGGATCGCAGCCGGCAGCGGAACCACGTTCTACGCCGGAGACCTGGCACTTGGGGACATTTACCGCGGCGACATCCGTGAAGGCAAAGCGCGGCTGTTCATCGACGTATCCGAATTTGATTCGCAGCCCAGGGCCGCCGTCGGGATGAAGGCAGATACGCGAAACAACCTGCTGTTTGTAGCGGGCGGCCGCACGGGCAAGGCGTTCGTCTATGACACTGAATCAGGCGAGCCGGTGGCTGACTTCGCGCTCGCTCCCGGGTTCATCAACGACGTCGCCCTGACGCGGGACGGCGCGTGGTTCACGAACTCGGCCGCTGGCGAGCTCTACTTCCTCCCCGTGGGCAGGCACGGCGAGCTGGGCACTGTTGAGTTCCTGCCGCTGTGCGGGCCGGCTGCCGAGCTGACTCCGGGCTTCGACCTCAACGGCATTGCCGCCGCCAAGGGCGACCGGGTCCTGATCGTGGCTCATTCGAACAACAGGGCCCTCTACACCGTCGACCCGGAGACCGGCCACAGCGCCTTGATTGAGGGTGTGGATGTGCCGAATGTTGACGGCATCCTGGTCCGGGGCCATACCGTCTGGGCGGTGCAGAACTTCCTGAACCAGATCGTCCGGATTGACCTCTCCAACGATCTCTCCTCCGGCGAGATCGAGGACACCATCACCAGTCCCCACTTCGATGTTCCCACCACGGTTGCGCGGTTCGGGAACACACTGGCTGCCGTGAATGCGCAGTTCATGCGGCCGGCCAGTCCGCATGAAGTGGTGCTGGTACCGGCCCGCGATTAGGCCGCTTACGTTGGGACGGTGCTGCCCCGCTTGAGCGGTGCGGGGCAGCATCGCTCGTGCGGGGCCAGGCAGCTTGTGTGGGGCCGGGCAGCTGATGCCGCGTACTGCTGTTGCAAAGTACGACGGCGGGCGGCACCTTAGGTTCGACTCCGCCAGTCTGCGACTCCGCCCGTCAACGGTCGCCCAAGGTACCGCCGAGCGGCGGGATAGTGCCGTCGTCGTCCGGTTTCTTGACGTTGCGTTGGGCCGCGCTGCGGATCTCGCCCTCTGCCGAGCCGTCCGACTCGCCCTCAAGATCGACCATCCCGCCGGTCTGGTCGAATGGGTGCGTGTACCGGTTGTACGCCGACGGCTCGCCCTTGGGGACGGATTCCCGCCAGGCGCCCGTGGCATGGCCCTCGTGTTCGATGAACTCCTTGAACTTCTTCAGGTCGTGCTCCGCCTGGCGGGTCACGACGTGCAGCAGGTCGCCCACCTTCTCCACCATGCCCTCCGGCTGGTACTCCAGGGTGAGGGAGAGCTCGGTCTTGTTGCCGCCGGCGTCGGCGAATTCCACGGCACCGGAGTTTGTGGCCCCTTCGGTGGACGCCCACTCGATCCTGCGGTCCGGGATCTGCTCCACGATGGTGGCTTCCCACTGACGGCGGACCCCGGCGATATGGGCCACCCACTTCAGGCGGTCGGCACTGAGCTGGGTCACGCTCTCCACGCCACCCATGAACTGCGGAAAATCCTCGAACTGGGTCCACTGGTTGTAGGCGGTGCTGACCGGCACGTCAACCACAATCCGCTTCTCGACTTTGCTGCTCACAACGTCTCCTTTGACTGGAACGGTCTGATGACAAACTGAATACAGTCAGTATGCTTACCTATCGCCGTTGCGGGCAAGGCGTCAGAGGCAAGGCGTCAGGGGCGGGGCGTCAGTGGCAAGGCTTCAGAGGCGCATGGGCCAGAGGGGAGTGAGACGGCGGTTAGTCGTCGTCTGTGTCGGCGCCTTCGGCGGGTTCCTGGGAGTGCACTCGGATGTCGGTGGGGTCCGCCAACTCGTCCCCTTCGGCCGGAGCCTCGCTGTGGATGCGCTGCGCCACGACTGGTTTTTCCTTCATCTCAACCGCTCCTATGGTGTGTGGAATGTGCCTCAACCATCATTCAGCGCCTCCCGAAGCGGGGTGTCAAGAACCCTTCCAGAGCTCTGGCGGCGGCACGTGTTCTGTGCTGGACTGGGGGCGCACTGTGCCCGCTTCATCCTGTTAAGCTCTACGGCCAGCCGGTTCTGCCGGCTGTTGGGAAGGAACAATCTCATGGCAACGCAGAAAATTGGATACTTCGTGGGGAGCCTGGCCACCGGCTCCATCAACCGCACACTCGCCAAGGCCCTCATCAAGCTGGCCCCGGCGGACCTTGAATTCACCGAGATCCCTATTAAGGACCTGCCCCTCTACAGCTACGACTACGACGCCGATTTCCCGCCGGCAGGCCGCGCCCTCAAGGAAGCGATCGAGGCCTCGGACGGCATCCTGTTTGTGTCCCCCGAATACAACCGCTCCATTCCGGGAGCGCTCAAGAATGCCATCGACTGGGCGTCGCGGCCCTGGGGCACCAACTCCTTCGCGCGCAAGCCCACCGGCATCATCGGCGCCTCGCCGGGCAGCATCGGCACGGCGGTGATGCAGTCCTCCATGCGGAGTGTGCTGAGCTTCCTGGACGCCCCCCAATTGAACGCCCCGGAAGTGTACATTCACTTCAAGCCCGAGGTTTTCGGGGAAGGCGGCGAAATACGGGATGAATCGACTGCCAAGTTCCTGCGGCACTACATGGAGGAATACGCCGCGTTCGTCCAGCGGGTACTGGCCGCCAATGCGCCGGGCCACATCGGCGATCCGGAGCCGGATCCGGACAAGCTTTCACGGTAGTCCAGCCTTCCCAAGCCCGCAGGCTCAGTCCAGGGGGAGGGTGACCGTCACGGTGGTGCCCTGCCCTGGCTTCGAACAGACGTTGACGGTGCCGCCGGCCTCATGTACTGCCACGGACATCAGCCGCAGCCCGTAGCCGTGGTTCTTGCCGCTTAACGCGAGGTCGCAGTCAAAGCCCGTGCCGTCGTCGGACACCACAAGACGGATGCCGTGGTCAACGGCAGACAACTGGACGGTGAGCTCGGCGGCGTCGGAGTACTTGAAGGCGTTGCTCAGCGCTTCGCGGGCCGATTGGTAGAGGAGGGACGCGCAGTCCGCCGGGATCTCGATGCCCCAGTGCGGAGTTTCCCAGCGGACTGCCGTTCCTTGCTGACGGAGGGGGCCGGTCAGCCGGTCAATGCAACCGGCCAGCCCCAAGGTGTGGAAGTCGAGCGGGTGGTGATCAGTGATCAGTCCTCCCACCGCGACGACCTCGTCCAGAGCTGATTCCTTCCCCATGAATCTTCCTGCTTCCCCGCCGTATTCTTGTGGTGATAAATCCAGCGTGGACCGCCCACTGCATGAGTTGCCAAGGGTTGGCTCAAGGTTGGATCAATTTTTCGGGGAAGATTCCGTGTTGTTTTACGCGTGTCGTCCCAAGGCCGGCAGCCGGACGAGTTTCAACGCCGCATCGACGTCGGGGCGGAGGTCGCGGTCCTGGTTGGCAGCCGGCAGCGTGAATCCGGTTTCGAGGGTTCTCCTGAGCAGTGGATTGCTGAACTCGGACGTTTTCCGTCCCTGCATCCGCAGTGCCCGCGCTGAACACACCAATTCAACGGCCGTCATGGTCGCCAGCGCCTGGACGGTGGAGTCCAGCCGGGATGCCGCCAGGCTGGCGAAGCTGGCGTCTTCCTCGGCGCCGAGGGACAGGACCACTGTCTGCAGGCTCGCGGGCTGGGCGTTGGCGCGTACAAGCCCCGCGGCGGCTGCAGCTACGTATTCGAGCATCATGACGCCGGATTGGCCGGAATCGTCGGCTGCCAGGAACCGGTTGAGACCCGTAAACGCGGGGTCGCAGAGCAGGTCTATCCGGCGGAGGTTGGTGGCGCAGGCCGTCCCCAGGGCCAAGTGCAGCGCGTCTATCCGCCTGGCAAGGGTTGTCATCTGGAAGAGGCCGTGATGGGCCACCCCGTTGGTCCCGTCGGTCTCAGAGCCGAAGACCATCGGGTTCTCGTGGCCGGCAACCACAAGCCGGTTCAGGAGCATTTCAAGCGAGGCAAGCTCCTCCGTGACCGCCCCGAGGACCTGGGGCAAAGTGCGCAGACAGTACGGATCCTGGATCCGGGCGGCCACGCCGGTCCCAGCCACCAGCCCGTGAAGTGTCGTCGCCGTTTCCCCCACAGCAGCCGAATCGGACGCCCGGGCCACTTCAGGGCTGAACGCTTCCGGATTGCCTGACATCGCCATGAAGGACAGAGCACTCACCAGCGTGAGGTTCTCCACCAGGACGGCAAGTTTCTGATGGCCCAGCACGGCCTGGGCAACGGTGAGCGCGCTCGAACTGATGAATGGTAGGGCGTCCTCCGTGCCCCAGCCGTCCAGCGCTTCGGGGATGACGCCGCCGCCCATGGTTGGCCGCTCTCCCAGGAGTGTGAGTGCGGTCCCGGCCAAAGCCGGCAGGTCCGCCGTCCCGATCCCGCCGAATTCCCGCACCTCCGGCAAAGCATCACGGTTCAACATCTCCACGAGCGCTTCGGCTATGGCCGGGTTGATGCCGGAGGCACCTGCCGCCAGCTGGGAGAGCCGGATCACCAGCATCGCCCGCACGGTTTCACGGTCGAGGGCACGTCCGGCATCCACCGCATGGCTGCGCAGTAGATTCAGCCCATGCAGGTCCATCCCTGTATCCGTTGGATCCAGGGTGACGGAGCGGTTGGCGCCGACCCCGGTGGAACGCCCATAAACGGGCCGGGCGCGGGCGGTTGCCCGCGCAGACCGCTGGGATGCCGCCATCCGTTCAACGGCCGACGGCGCCAGCGTCACCCGGGTGCCTCCGGCAGCCACCTTGGTGATGTCGGCCAAAGCCAGCTGTGTGCCGTCGATTTCAATCATGGACTGATTCTTTCTCTGGGCCGGTGATCGAGCCTTGTTCCTCGGTGGTTGAGCTTGTCGAAACCGGGATTTCGCTCCCCGCCAGCCCCCTAAGCTCGCAAGCTCGCTCAGGGAACCCGACTGGCGTGGGCCCAGCTCAACCACCGGTTCTGGTCGGTTACCGGGTTTCTTGCATGGGGATGCGGACGCCGCGTTCTTTGGCGACGTCGACGGCGCGGTCGTAGCCGGCGTCGGCGTGGCGGATGACGCCCATGCCGGGGTCGTTGGTGAGGAGGCGTTCGAGTTTCTGCGCGGCGAGGTCGGTGCCGTCGGCGACGGAGACCTGGCCGGCGTGGATGGAGCGGCCGATCCCGACGCCGCCGCCGTGGTGGATCGAGACCCAGGTGGCGCCGGAGGCGGTGTTGAGCAGGGCGTTGAGCAGCGGCCAGTCCGCGATCGCGTCGGAGCCGTCGGCCATGGCCTCGGTCTCCCGGTACGGGGAAGCGACCGAGCCGGAGTCCAGGTGGTCACGGCCGATCACGATCGGGGCCTTGACCTTGCCGTCCGCCACGAGCTGGTTGAACAGCAGCCCGGCCTTGGCGCGGTCGCCGTAGCCGAGCCAGCAGATCCTCGCCGGCAGGCCTTCGAACTCCACCCGTTCCTGGGCGGCGTCGATCCAGCGGTGCAGGTGCTTGTTCTCCGGGAACAGTTCCTTGATCGCCGCATCCGTGACCGCGATGTCCTCCGGGTCTCCGGAGAGCGCGACCCAGCGGAACGGGCCCAGACCCTCGCAGAACAGCGGCCGGATGTACGCCGGGACGAAGCCGGGGAACTCGAAGGCACGGGCATAGCCGCCCGTGCGGGCCTCGTCACGGATCGAGTTGCCGTAATCGAAGACCTCCGCGCCGGCGTCCTGGAACTCCACCATCGCCTGGACCTGCCGGGCCATGGACGCCTGGGCCTTCTTCGTGAAGCCCTCCGGGTCCGCGGCGGCCTCGGCCTGCCACTCGGCGACCGTGATGCCTTCGGGCAGGTAGGACAGCGGGTCATGCGCCGAGGTCTGGTCCGTGACGATATCGACCGTGAGCTCGCCGGCGATGTGGCGGCGCAGGATCTCGGGGAAGACCTCGGCGGCGTTCCCGACGTACCCGACGGACCAGCCCCGGCGCTCCTCCTTGGCCGCCAGGACCTTGGCGATGGCGGTGTCGAGGTCGGTTTCGACCTCGTCGAGGTAGCGTTTGCCGGCCCGGCGGCGCAGCCGGGTCTCGTCGACGTCCACGATCAGGCAGGCGCCCTCGTTCAGGGTCACCGCGAGCGGCTGGGCCCCGCCCATGCCCCCGCACCCGCCCGTGAGGGTCAGGGTCCCGGCGAGGGTCCCGTTCTCGTCGCCGGTGAGTTTGCGGGCGATCGCGGCGAACGTCTCGAAGGTGCCCTGCAGGATGCCCTGGGTGCCGATATAGATCCAGGACCCGGCGGTCATCTGGCCATACATCATCAGGCCCTCGGCCTCGAGCCGGCGGAACTCGGGCCAGTTCGCCCAGTCGCCCACGAGGTTGGAGTTCGCCAGCAACACCCGCGGCGCCCACTCGTTGGTCCGGAACACACCGACCGGCTTGCCGGACTGGACCAGCAGCGTCTCGTCCTTCTCCATCGTTTCCAGGGTGCGGGTGATCGCATCGAACGCCGCCCAGGACCGGACGGCACGGCCGGTCCCGCCGTAAACCACCAGATCATCCGGGCGTTCGGCGACCTCGGGATCCAGATTGTTCATCAGCATCCGCAGCGGGGCTTCGGTCTGCCAGCTCTTGGCGGTGAGCTCGGTGCCGCGGGCAGCTTTGACCGGGCGGGCACCGGTAGTGAAATCGGCTTTCAATGTACTTCTCCTAATATCCTGCGCGGCCTAGGCCAGGTTCTTGGACTTGAGCCAGTCCTTGGCGATTTCGCCTATGTCCTCGAACTTCGCCACGCGGCCGTTCATCTCGATCAGGTCTTCCGTGGTGAGCGCGGCCGAGACCTTGTCCAGGACCTCCTTGACGGTGGCCGTGGACTTCTTCTCGTTGATGACCGGGACGATGTTCTCGGACAGGAAGAGGTTCTTGTCGTCTTCGAGGGCAACCAGGTTGTTGGCGGCCAGAGCAGGGTCGGTGCTGAAGATGTCGGCTACCTGTACCTGGCCGGAAAGCAGGGCGTTCAGCGTCAGGGGACCGCCGGCGTCGAGCGCTGAGAACTCCTTGAACTCCAGGTCGTAGACCGACTTGAGGCCGGCCACACCGTTCAGGCGGGTCTTCCACTCCGGCGGGCCGCCCAGGACGAGCTCCTTGGCCACGGGCTGGAGGTCGCTGATGGACTTGAGGTTGTGCTTTTCGGCCGTTTCCTTCTTGACCGCCAGGACGTCCTTGTCCTCGGCTTCGGACGCCGTCAGCATGGTCAGCCCGGAGGGGACCTTGGTGGCCAGTTCCTTGGCAACCTCTTCGGAGGAGACTGCCTTGGTCGTGGAATCAAGGTACTGCAGGAGGGCTCCGCCGTATTCGGGCATGAGGTCGATGGAGCCGTCTTTGAGGGCCGGGATGGTGACTTCGCGGCTGCCGATACTGGGCTTTTCGGTCACCTGGACGCCCTTCGACTTGAGGGCCTCGGCGTAGATCTTGGCGATGAGCTGGCTTTCCGGGAAGTCCGCGGAGCCCACAATGATGCTGTCGCTGGAGCCTGCCTGGGTGTTGGAGTTGCTCATGGGATCCCCGCCGCAGGCGGTCAGGGCAAGGGCGGCAGCGGCCGCGAGGGTGATGCCGGTCAGGTACTTTTTCATGTCGATGCTCTCTGGGGGAGGCTGGCGCAGGGTATGCAGTGGCCAGGCTGGGGTTTTCGCCGGACGGCGAGGGGGGATGATGCGTGGGGCGGTGATTCAGACCGTGACGGGGATTTTCACGGTGTCGGCCGCGGCGGCCGATTTGACGGTGCGCCGGGTCAGTCCTGGTGAGACGATCCGGCGCGTGATGAAGGCGAGCAGCTGGTCAAAGACCAGGGCCATCAGGGCTACCAGCACGGCGCCGGCAACCATCTGGTTGTAGTCGTTCTGGGCCTTGCCGTCGATCAGCAGGCGGCCGAGTCCACCGAGCGAAATGTAGGCCGCGATGGTCGCCGTCGAGATGATCTGCAGCAAAGCGCTGCGTACGCCGGACAGCACCAGCGGGAGCGAGCAGGGGAGCTGAACATCCGTGAGGATCTTCATGGTGCGGAAGCCCATGCCCTTGGCAGCGTCGACGGCGGCCGCATCCACTGCCCGGATGCCGGCATAGGTGTTGGTCAGGATGGGCGGCACCGCGAGCAGTACCAGGACGATGAGGCTAGGCAGGATGTAGCCCATCTTGGACGGGAAGGCCGGCGAGATCAGCAGCACGAGCAGGATCAGCAGTCCCACGCTGGGCAGGGCGCGGAGGGCATTGGCCAGGCCGGCGATCATGAAGACGCCCTTGCCGGTGACACCGATGTAGACGCCGAGCGGAACTGCGATGACGGCCGCGATGGCGAGGGCGATGAGCGAGTAAACGAGGTGCTCGCCGATCAGGTTCGGGATGCCGTCAGCGCCGGTCCAGTGCGCGGGGTCGAACAAGTAGTTCATGATGCCACCACCTTGGGGGTCCACGGTGTCAGCCACCGGTTGAGGAGGATGATCAGGCCGTCAAGGATCATGGCCAGGACCACGCAGAGGATGATGCCGGCGATGATCGGGGTGAAGAACCGCAGCTGGAAGCCTTGGGTGAAGAGGGAACCGAGCTGGGGGATACCCAGCAGCGCGGCCACTGACACCAGGCTGACGTTGGAGACCGCTGCGACGCGGAGACCGGCGCAGATCACCGGAACGCCGACGGGAAGTTCAACTTTGAGGAGGCTCTGGTAGCCGCGGTAGCCCATGGCCTTGGCCGCCTGGGCGGTGTCCTCAGGAACGGAATCCAGGGCATCGGCAACCACTCGGACCAGCAGCGCCACCGTGTAGATGGTCAGCGCGGCCACGATGTTGAGGGGGTCCAGGATCTTGGTGCCCAGCACCAGCGGCAGCAGCACGAACAATGCCAGCGAGGGCACGGTGTACAGCAGGCCCGCGATGCCCACCAAGAGGGGGTAGATCCGGCGGCTGCGGTGTGCCCACCAGCCCAGGGGCAGGGCAATCAGCAGGCCGAGGATCAACGGGGTGACGGCAAGCAGGACATGCCAGCCGAGCAGGAAGACAATATTGTCGAACTGGCGGCCCAGCCATTCAATGTTCATCGCGCCGTCTCCAGGTGTGGTTCGGCTTCGATGGCCTTGACGATGTCGGACGCAGTGACCGTGCCGATGAGCTCACCGGTGTCATTGACGACGACGCCGCGCCGGCTGGGGGAGGACAGTGCTGCGTCAAGCAGCTGGCGCATGGTGCCGGCCGATGTTGCGGACGTGCCGCTGAGGTTCAGATGCTCCCGCTTGAGCTCGCCGACGATCAGCTCGGGCTGTGCCCAGCCAAGTGGCTTCCGTCCGCCGTCAACCACCAGGACCCACGCGCCGGTGGCCTTGGCGTGTGCCTCCGCGGCGGAGTCTCCGAGCTGAACCACAGCCTCTTCGCTCACCGTCACGGTTCCGGCTGCGCTGGTGAAGCCGAGGGAACGGTAGCCCCGGTCGCGTCCCACGAAGTCGGCCACAAACTCGTCGGCCGGGGAGGTAAGCAGCTCCGACGGCGTGGCCATCTGGGCGAGCTTCCCGCCGACGCGCATCACCGCCACCTGGTCCCCCAGCTTGAGGGCTTCGTCGATGTCGTGGGTGACCATGATGATGGTCTTCCCGATTTCACGCTGCAGGCGGAGGAATTCGTCCTGGAGCTGCGCACGGACCACGGGGTCCACGGCGCTGAAGGGTTCGTCCATAAGCATGAACGCGGGGTCCGATGCCAAGGCGCGGGCCACGCCAACACGCTGCTGCTGGCCGCCCGAGAGCTGCCAGGGGTACCGCTTGGCGAAGTTCGCCGGAAGGCCAACGCGCTCCATGAGCTCAAGGGCCTTCATACGGGCTTTCTGCCGGCTCTCGCCCAGGAGCAGCGGCATGGTGGCCACGTTGTCAACGATGGTGCGGTGCGGGAAGAGCCCGGCGTGCTGGATCACGTAGCCGATCCTGCGGCGGAGCAAAGCTGCGTCCATTCCGGAGGTGGGCTGGTCATCAAGGTAAATGGTTCCGGCGGTGGGCTCGATGAGGCGGTTGATCATCCGGAGCGAGGTGGTCTTCCCGCAGCCTGACGGGCCCACAAGGATGGTCAGCTTGCCGGTGGGGGCTTCGAGGTCCAGCCCATCCACGGCCACTGTCCCGTCCGGGTAGGTCTTGGTAACACTTTCAAACCTGATCATTTTGTATCCATGCTTTCCAGGGGCTTTTCATGGTTTTCGGAGGGCGTGGTGAGAATGGTTTTGGCCACCTTCGCCAGGTCCGCGCCGATCTTCGTTGCCTTCAGCTCGTTCAGCCTGTAACTGGGCGCCACGATGCTCAGGGCGGCCACGGTCCGGCCGCCCATGATGACGGGGGCGGCAACCGCCGTCACGTCATCTTCAACGCCGCTGCGCATGACTGCGAAGCCGCGTTCGGACTCGCCACCGGTGAGGACTTTGCCTGCGGCCGATCCCTCCAGCGGGATGCTTCTGCCGACCCAGCTGGCATGCCGGATCGAGTGGGTTCCTTCAACGATTGCTATGTAGATTCCGGTGTCGCCAGTGCCGGGAATGCTGAGGTAGCAGGACTCACCGGTTTTTGCGACGAGTTCCTTCATAGCCGGGGTGCAGAGGGAGACCAGGGATTCGTGGCCCAGGGCCAGTGCCCCCAGCTGGATGACGCTGGCGCCGGGCCTGAAGTTCCCGCCCGGATCCCGTGATACGAACCCGCTGGCCTCCAGCGTCCGGAGCAGGCGCAGGGCCGTGCTGGCGGACAGATCAACCAGCCGGGCCGCGTCGCTGAGGCTGATGGCACCGTCTGTACAGACGGCACTCAGCAGCGCCAGGGCCCGTTCCACCGTCCGGGTTGAAGAATCTGCAGCCACTGGTTGACCCGCTTTCGAGTGGTGTGAATCACTATGTCTTGCCACTAAGTAAAAACCAACTTTCACTCGATGACAATAGGTGGCGCCTACATTTCACTCGTTCTTCACAAAATCCGGGTTGATCGCCGCCAGTGCGACAGTCCTGTTTCCGACGTGTTGCGGGCTCGTTAACTGTCACGGGCAGTTGTCCCCAAGCCTTGCCATGGAATGGAAAGTGGCTTTTACTTGGTGGCAGTTCGTACCAATCGGAGGTTCATGTGGAAACCGTCAACCAACTCCTCGATTCCATCAAGGACGTGGGCCGCGATGCGGTCCGCGGAGGCTATTCGCGGGCCGTCTACTCGACGGCGGAACTCGACCTGAGGTCCTGGTTCATCGAGCAGGCAACGCGGCGTGGCCTGGACGTCGAGACCGACCGGAACGGCATCATCTGGGCGTGGTGGGGCAAGCCCCAGGATGGTGCCCTGGTGACCGGCAGCCACCTCGACTCCGTCCCCGGCGGCGGGGCCTTCGACGGTCCCCTGGGGGTCGCGTCCGCGCTGGCCGCCGTCGATCTCCTCAAGGCCCGGGGCGTCCAGCCGCACCGCTCCCTGGCCATTACCGCCTTCCCGGAAGAGGAGGGGTCCCGCTTTGGAGTTGCCTGCCTCGGATCCCGCCTCCTGACCGGAGCCATCGACGTCGACAAAGCGCGGAACCTGCGCGACGGCGACGGCAACACCTTCGCCGACGTCGCCCGCGCCAATGGCCTGGACCCGCGCCACATCGGGCCGGATCCGCAGGCGCTGGCACGGATCGGTGACTTCGTTGAACTGCACGTGGAGCAGGGCAAGGGCCTCGGCGCGGGCGGCCCGGCCATCGCCGTCGGCAGTTCCATCCTGGGCCACGGGCGCTGGAAGCTCAGCATCAGCGGCCAGGGCAACCACGCCGGGACCACCCTGATGGCGGACCGGGCGGATCCGATGGTGGCGGCCGCCCAGATCATCGTGGCCATCCGGCAGGCCGCCGCCCGCCAACCCGATGCGCGCGCCACGGTGGGGCGCCTGATCCCGGTGCCGGGCGGCACCAACGTCATCGCCTCCAGGGTGGACATGTGGCTGGATGCTCGCCACCCGGACGACGCCGTCACCGCCCGGCTGATCGAAGCCATCCATGGGAGGGCCCAGCGGGTGTCAGCGGAGGAAGGCTGCACCGTGACTCTGACCGAGGAGTCCTACAGCGGGACGGTGCATTTTGATCCGGGCCTGACCCGAAGCATCAGCGGGATGCTGCCGGACGCGCCGCTGCTGGCCACCGGGGCAGGTCATGATGCCGGTGTGTTGGCCGGGTTTGTGCCGTCCGCCATGCTGTTCGTCCGGAACCCCAGCGGAATTTCGCACTCCCCGGAAGAGCACGTCACGGACGAGGACGCCGGCGCGGGCGCTGCGGCCCTCGCGGACGTCCTGGCGGGCCTGCTGTGATGCGGTACTGGTGCGAGCAGGCAATGGTCGACGTCGGTGCCGGTCCCTCAGTTGCCGAACGGGTGGAGATCGAGGCTGAGGACGGCCGGATCACCCGCATCTCCCCGTCCGTAGACGCCTCGCCCGGCGCGCATCTCCTGCCCGGCGTTGTTTTCCCCGCCGCGGCCAACGCCCATTCGCACGCGTTCCACCGGATCCTGCGCGGCCGCACGCACCACAATCGCGGCGATTTCTGGGTCTGGCGGGAGCACATGTACCGGAGTGCAGCGGAGCTGACGCCCGAAGCCTACGAGCAGCTCGCGACGGCGGTTTTTGTCGAAATGGTGGTGGCCGGCTTCAGCAGCGTGGCCGAGTTCCATTACGTTCACCACCAGCCCGGCGGGAAACCGTACGCGGAACCGCATGCCATGGAGCTTGCCTTGGCGAGGGCTGCTGCTTCCGCCGGCATCCGGCTGACGCTCCTGGACACGCTGTACCTGGCCGGCGGCATTGGCATGCCGCTGAGCCCTGAACAGGCACGGTTCGGGGACCGGGACGTGCACGCCTGGCTTGACCGGCTGGCTTCCCTTCGGACCCACATCTCAGGGACCTTCCCGCAGGGCATGGTCAGTGTTGGGGCGGCGCTCCATTCCGTCCGCGGGGTACCGGAGGCGGACCTGGCCGTGGTGGCCGAACAGCTGCCGCACGACCTGCCGCTGCACATCCACCTGAGCGAGCAGCCCGCCGAGAACGCGGCGTGCGTGGCAGCGCACGGGCTGACGCCCACAGGACTCCTGGCCCGGCACGGCCTGCTGAGCCCGCGCCTGTCTGCAGTCCACTGCACGCACCTGACGGCTGAAGACATCGCCTTGCTCGGAAACGCCGGGGCAACAGCGGTCATCTGTCCCACCACCGAGGCGGACCTGGCCGACGGCATCGGGCCCGCCCGGGCGCTGTCCGACGCCGGCGCCTCCATCGCGCTGGGGACTGACCAGCATGCCGTGATCGACCCCTGGATCGAGATGCGGGCCCTGGAATACGGGGAGCGCCTGGGCTCCGGGGAGCGCGGCCGGTTCTCTCCGGAGGAGCTGCTCCACGCCGCCACGGAGGGGGCAGCCCGCTCCATGGCCACGCCGGTGGCACCGGAGGCCTTGCGCGTTGGTACTGTCTGCGATCTGGTGGCTGTGGCCGCCGGCTCGGCACGGACCGCGGGATCGAAACCGCAGCAGCTCCCGTTGAGCGCCACCGCCTCCGACGTCACGTCCGTGGTCATCAACGGGGAGTTGGTGGCGTCCGACGGCGTGCATCACCGCCTGGGAGCGGCGGGAAACCTGCTGACGGCAGCCCTGAAGAACTTCTCCTGACCGTCGGCATCAGCGGTACTGGCGGGCGCCGCCCGGCCCCGGCGGTCAGGGCCGCGTTCGCCGCCGCGATCAGGAAAATACCGGCCCACTGCACAATGCCCAGGGCTTCACCGAGCGCCAGCGCCCCCACCAAAGCCGCAAAGACGGGGTTGATGCTCATCAGGACCCCGAACAGGCTGGTGGGGATGCGGCGCAGGGTGACCACGTCCGCGACGTACGGGACCACGGACGCCAGTACCCCGGCGCCTGCTGCGCAGAGGATGGTGAAGGCGTCCGGCTGGTGGTTGAGGAACGTCACCAGCCCCACGGGGAGGAAGAGTGCTGCCGACACCCCGGTTGCGGCAGCGGTCCCCTGGATGCCCGGGATCCGCTTGCCCACGGTCCTGTTCAGGAGAATGTAGGCGGCCCAGCTGCACGCGGCGACCAGTCCCAGGCCGATGCCCACGTAGTCCGTGGACGCCTCCGGCTGCGTGATGGCCACAACCCCGGCCGCGGCCAGGAGGGCGCAGGCGGCGCTCACCTTGGTCCGTGAACCGATCAGGGCGAGGGCCAGGGGGCCCAGGAATTCGAGGGTGACCGCGAGGCCCAGCCCGATGCGCTCCACGGCCGCGTACAGGGAGAGGTTCATCGTCCCGAACACCAGCGCCAGCAGAAGAACGGGCCACCACTGGTGGCGGGTGAAGGAGAAGATGCGTGGCCGGACAAGTGGCAGCAGCACCGCCGCGGCAATAAGCTGCCGCGCTGCGACCACGCCCACCGGGCCTATTGCGGGGAAGGCCAGTGAACCGCTGGCAGCACCCAGCTGGTTGGAGAGTGCGCTCGCCACGAGGATGGCGCCGGCCCGGCCGCGGCCGGCAGTTAGTGTGTTGTCCATCCCTGGAGTGTGGGGCCGCAGCAAGTTCCTCCAAAATGCATAGACGGGCTCTCTTATGCGTACAGCGTATGAATAGAATGACGTCATGGAGATGGAGCTGCGGCACCTGCGTTGCCTGGTTGGGGTGGCCGAAGCAGGCACGTTTACGGACGCCGCCATCGAGCTGGGGATGTCGCAGGCGGCGGTGTCGCGCAACATTGCCGCGCTGGAGCGCGCCTTGGGGGTGCGCCTGATGCACCGCACCACCAGGAGCATTGAGTTCACGGCCGCCGGCGACCGGACGGTCCGTCACGCCCGCCGCGTTCTCTCGATTCTGGAGGCCATCCAGCAGGAGGCGGCCGACGGCGGCGGCACAGTCCGGATCGGCTACGCCTGGTCCGCGCTGGGCCGGCACACCACGGAATTCCAGCGCAGGTGGGCTGACGCGTTTCCCAACACGGAGCTGAACTTCATCCGGACCAACACCCCGACGGCGGGACTGGCGGAAGGAACCAGCGACTTCGCCATCCTGCGACGGGTCCCCGACACGGCGGCGCTCAGCCTTGTCCTCATCGGACTGGAGAGCCGCTTCTGCGCCATGGCAGCGGATGACGCCCTTGCCGGCAAGCGAAGCATCACCCTTGCAGAAGCCGCGGGCAAACCGATGGCCCTGGACCGGCGCACCGGAAGTACGCGCCTGGACCTGTGGCCGGAAGGCCAGCAGCCGCAGCGCACTATCGCCACGGACGACGTCGACGATTGGCTGACGGTGATCGGCAGCGGCAAGGCGCGGGGCATCACTGCGGAATCAACGGCGCACCAGTACCGGCGCAAGGGTGTTGTATACCGGCACGTGCGTGATGCCGCCCCGGTTCCCGTTTATGTCGCCTGGTCCAAGTCCGACCCGCCTGCGGGGACGCAGGGCGTCGTCGAGCTGCTCGCGGCGCTCTATTCCTGAGCCGCGCGTTTGCTTCCTGACCCGGGCGTTTGCGGGATCCGTTTGTTATCCCCGCAACGGTTCGGCGCCAATCGGGCCGCCGCCGGATCCTGGCGCGCCCGCCAGCCCCACAATTTAAGGACCAAACTCGGACCCAAAGGAGGGTGTGATGCGCAGTCCGGCCGTGTCAGGCGCGGTTTTTTCTACAGCCATTCTGATGGCTTTGCTCTTCACGGGCTGCGGCCCCCAGGCGGGACCGACGACGACGTCGAGTCCCAGCCCCACCGTCACCGCAGCGACGGCCACCGGAACCACAACTGCCATGCCGACGGCGACAGTCTCGCCGAGTGCCACCGGCACCGCGCCGGCGTCGGCCGCCTGGACCGTCTACACCACGGCGGACGGCCAACTGTCGTTCGAACACCCGGCCGCGTGGAGCATCCGGGACCCGGCCGGCGAACTGCCCGAAGGCGGCGGTGCCTTCGCCGAGGTGACCAACCAGGCCGGCAAGCCGCTGGCTTCGCTTCAGACCAACTTTGCCACCGGCTCAACATGCCTGGAGCGCTACCCGTACTCGGTGCTGGAATCTGAGGAGTTGCCGCTGCTGGCGCAGGGCGGCGTGGCACCTCGGTTCGTTTTCGAGACCCGCGGGAATGACGCCATGCCGGGGCCGGCCCACATCCCGGCCGCGGCCTACGGCATCACCTCGGTCCCGGCGCCCACCGGTGATTCGGCGTGCGCCATCTTCCATTTCTTCACCTGGCCGCCCACCGCTGCCATGTTCGGCGCGTATTACAACGCGGAGAACAACGTGACGCCGGGGGCCGAGTCGCTGCCGTATCTGGAGCAGGCCAAGAAGTACGCGGAGACCCCGGAGTACCAGGACATCAAGAGGATGATCACCTCATTGCGGCCAGCGGATTAGGGGCATGCGGCTGGCTCAAGGTTCACACAAGATTTGTGCGGGCAGGCCGTTTTCGACCGTTGCGCCCGTGCAGACTCGGTAGATTGATCTCGGTTTCGGTCCCCCCACCGAAGCCCTGGAAGCCCCCGCGCTTGAGTTCAACTCGCGTGGGGGCTTCCAACCAATTCAAGGTCCGACGGCGGTGGCTGGTTATGACGGCAGCCTCGCCGCGCGCCGCGTACGGGCCGATGCAGGCAGCAGCTGGTCATCCGCTGCTGCCCACATCGTTGATGCTCCGGCTATTTCCAGGCGTTCCAGCTGTCCCAGTTCCCGCCGTCGAAGCCGAGCAGTCCAAGTTGGTGGTCGGCCCAGTTGTTGACTGTTTTTTCGATCACTTCGCCTCCGACGGAGTTGTTCTCCAGTGCGAGGCCAAGGCCGTCGGGGATCTCGTTGCCGATGGTGATCTATTCACCAGCAGCATTGGTGTATCGCTTGAGGTGAATCACCTGGGAGGCCCGGTCGAGGCCGTTCCAGCTGTCGATGTTGAGGTTCTTCACATGCCTGACCGTTACGCGGTCAAGAATGGGGGCACGACGGGCGAGACCGCGCATGGGAACCACCAGCCAGGCAGCAGAGCCTAACACTGCGTCCTCAGTTGCGCGGTTTCGTCAGGGCAGAGACCCGGCCCGTGCCGTCGTAGCCACCCGCCGGGGCCTTGAGTCCGTAGATTCCGCCGATGGTGGGCGCGACGTCGAGAGTCCGGGCAGCCTCGGAGGATACCGATCCCTTCACCACCAGCGGGCTGCCGCCTGATACGAAGAAGGGAATGGGCTCCGTGGCGGGGTGACCGTGGTTGCCAGGGATCGGGTTGGACGCGACGTACGGGTCGGAGAAGCGCCAGCCCGCCCGGCAGTAGGCCACCAGGTCTCCGGCCTCGTGGCCTAGCCGCAGGTCCGCCGGCCTGTTGACCGAGAGCACGCCCTCATGCGCCCGGACCAGCTGTTCGACGGCGGCCAGTCCGGCCGCGCGGTCCGGTTCGGGGCCGGTCCAGTAGAGCAGGTCCGCGCCGCCGTTCTGGGCAATCGTGATGTTCGACTGCAGCTCCGGACGGGACTGGAGGATGAGGTTGATCGAGATGAGGTTGCTGGCGATGGACCAGTCCATGGAATGGTCGGCGAGGACCATCACCACGCTGGAGTCCCATTTGCCGGCGTTCTTGAGGTGGTCGATGAAGCGCCCCACCTGCAGGTCTGTTTCGGCCAGGGCGGCCTCGCGCGCGGCCCGCAGCGTGGTTCCGGAAAGGTCTGAGTGGCCTACGCGGTCGATGTCGCCCAGGTTGGTGAACACAAAGTCCGGGTCCGGCCCGTTCACCATCGCCAGCAGGGCGTCCATGGTGGCGGCGTCGGGCGCGTGGCCGGTTACGGGAAGCACCGGCTGGGGTTCCCACCGGTAGCTGGCGCGGGCACCGAAGATGCCGTAAAGGTACTTCTTGCTCAGCACGGAGCCGGTGGCGAGGCCGAGCTCCTGCAGCCGCTCCAGGAGGGTCGGGAAGTGCAGGTCCGTGGACCGGTCGAGGTCGCGGACAACGCCGTCGGTCCGGTCGAAGATGGAGTTGGCCGGCACGCCCGAGCGGTCCGGGCGGACACCCGTCATCATCATGACGTGGTTGGGGATGGTCTCCATCACCGGCAGGGAGCGTGCCGCCGGGAAATTGGTGCCGGCATCGCGCAGTGCAGCCAGCCTCGGCGTCAGCGCGGGCGTGATTTCGTCCGGCCGGCAGCCGTCCACCACCAGCACGTAGCTTCGCGTCCGTCCAGCGGCGGGGGCGGCCCAGGCGGTGCCGGGTGCCGCTGAAAGGACGACGGCGGCCCCGCCGGCGGCGGCGATTTGCAGGAACTGCCGGCGTCCCGGCGTCGAAAGTCTGCTGCTGGCGAGCATGCCCTGCTGCGGTGAACGGCTCACTGGAGTCCTCCCGGCGTCGGGGTAACTTTGCCGGAGTTGGCCTGGACGTTGAATGATGTGGACAGTGTGGCTCCTGAGCTGGCGGAGGTGCGTTCGGCGAGGACGTACCAGTCCATCCGAACGCCGGCGGCTGTCACGTCCAGGACGGAGTAGCCGTGTGAGTCGAAGTCCAGGTACTTCACGTGCGGGTTGGCCGCCTTGATGGCGTTCTCGACGCCGACGGATCCGGTCCGGGGCGGAACGTTCAGGATGTCGTCGAGGTTATCGCTCGTGACGGAAGTGCAGACGAGCTCCGCGGCCACGGAATCACCGGTGGCCGGGTAGCTGGCCGGATCCGCGGGGATGTCGCAGGCCCAGCCGGAGTGGATGTCGCCGGTGAGGAACACGGTGTCCTTGACGGCGTTATCCCGCAGGTGGCGGACCACGCGGTTGCGGTCCGCCTCGTAGCCGTCCCATTGGTCCACGTTATAAGGCACGCCGCTGATGCTCGTCCCGCCCATCAGCTTTTGCACACCGGCCAGCTCTGCGGTGTTCAGGGTCGAGGGAACGCGGACGGGCGCAATCATGACGGGATTGCCCACAAGCTTCCATTGCGGGCCCGTTGACTTGAGGTTGCCCAGCAGCCAGTCCATCTGTGCGGCGCCGGTGATAGTGCGGGCGGGGCTGCTGACGGAGGGATCCGCACCGTTGGCGGCCTGCTGGTCACGGTAGGAGCGCAGGTCCAGCATGGACAGGCTGGCGAGGGAGCCGAAGTCCAGGCGTCGGTACAGTTGGCCGCCCGGCTCATAGCGCACGGGCATCCATTCGGCGTAAGCCTTCTGCGCGGCGGCGACGCGCTCGCTCCACGCGCCTTCGGCGCCCTCGGTGTGGTTTTCGGCGCCGCCCTTCCAGGCGTCGTTGGCCGATTCATGGTCATCCCAGGTCACGATGAACGGGGCGGCGGCGTGCAGGGCTTGCAGGTCAGGGTCGGTTTTGTACTGGGCGTGACGGCGCCGGTAGTGCGCGAGCTGTGTCATTTCGTGAGCTGGTTCGTGGGGGCGGACGACGACGTCGCGCGCCTGGTATTCGCCGGGCCCGTATTCGTAGAGGTAGTCGCCGAGGTGAAGCACGGCGTCGAGGTCGCCGCGCGCGGCGAGATGGCGGTAGGACGAAAAGTAGCCCGCCTGCCAGTTGGCGCACGACACGACGCCGAACTTCAGCCGGTCCACGGCCGCACCCGCCGCGGGGGCGGTGCGGGTACGGCCCGCCGGCGATACGGCCTGTCCCAGCGTGAAGCGATACCAGTAGTTGGTGGCGGGGGCCAGCCGGCCCGCGATGATCTTGACCGTATGGTCCCGGGCCGCGCCGGTGGCGGCAGTGCCCCTGGCCACGATCTTCTTGAAGCCAGCGTCCGCAGCGATTTCCCACCCGACGGACACCTCCGGGCCCAGCCCGGTGCCTGGCAGCGCTGCGGGCGCTGGCGTCACGCGGGTCCAAAGCAGCACGCTGTCTGCCATCGGGTCTCCCGAGGCGACCCCGTGGGAGAAGACGCCACCCTGGGGGGCGGAAAAGCCACTTGCTGCGGTGCCGGAGACAATGGCCCCAGCCACGGCAGCGACGCCTGCTGAGCGCAGTACTTGACGACGAGTAAAGTTAGTCATGCCTTCCAGTATCCGCACGCTCAAAGGGTCAAGGGGCGGCTTTTTGGCCTGGTTAGCCAGACGTTCACCCAGTGTTTTCCGTGGCGCAGTCCATATCCTGGCTCATCCAGCACTAGGGAAACGAGAGGTTCTCCGCCACATCCTCAGGGCTCATGGTGTGTCCAAGAGACGCTCGTCGGCGTCAACTACCGGCCGCCGCGTTTTGCCTAGCGAGAGCCTGGGCGTAGCGGCAACGAGGAGGGCAGCCACGGCCACCGCGGCGCTCAGGATCAGGCCCGGCCGGTACTGTTCCAGCATCGCGGCCGCATCGACGGCGGCACCGGGGTCGGGCGCATTGCCGTGACCGCTCACCATTGCCGTGGTGACGGCCAGCACCAGGGCGGCACCGACTTGGGTGCTGGTCTGGATCAGGCCTGCGGCCAGGCCTTGCTCGGCATCACGGATGCCAGCCGTGGCCTGGACGTTGATGGACGGGAACGCCAGGGCGAAACCGACCCCCAGCAACAGGACGGACGGCAGAATGTCAGTCACGTAATTGGGCGAGGTGCCCACGCGAAGGAACAGCACGTATCCGAGCGTCAACGCCGCCAGCCCGGTCAGGATCAGTCGCGGGGCGCCGAATCTCTCGATCAGCCGGTCCGCGAAGGGTGCGCTCGAGGCAACCAGCAGGCCGGTCGGGAGCAGCGCCAGGGCCATGCCAAGGGGGCTCCATCCCAGCACGGACTGCAGGTAGAGCGTCAGGATGAACTGGAAACTCAGGTAGGAACCGAACAGCCCCACGGCACTGAGGTTGGCCCGGGCAACCCAGCCTTCCTTGAGGATGCTGAACCGGATCAGGGGGTGTTTGACGCGGTTTTCGATCACGGCGAACGCTGCCAGCACCGCGGTGGAGGCCACGAATCCGGCGATAGTTGCCACAGATCCCCAGCCGTTCCCCGGCGCCGCTACCAGCGTGTACACCAACCCCAGCATGCCGCCCGCGAGCGTGATGGCGCCCCAGACGTCATGCCCGCTCTCTTGCTCCCCGTCTGCGGCCTTGCCTGCGGCTCCGTCCCGGGGGATGTACCTCAGGCCAAGGATCACAACGGCGACTGCCACCGGAACGGAGACCAGGAAGGTCCAGCGCCAGCTCAGGGAGGTCATGAGGCCACCTACAACCAGGCCGAGGGAGAATCCGCTGGCGCCGAACGTGGTGAAGATGGACAAGGCGCGGTTGCGTTCGCGCCCTTCAGCGAAGTTGGTGGTGATGATCGAGAAGGCGGCGGGAGCCGTGAATGCGGCCGCCAGGCCCTTGACGAAACGGGTGGCGATCAGCAGGGCCGGGTCATCCACCAGCCCGCCGAGCAGGGATGCTGCGGCGAAAACGCTGAGCGCAATCAGGAAGATGCGCCGCCGGCCGAGCAGGTCCGCCATGCGACCGCCCAGCAGGAGCAGGCTTCCGTAGCCGAGCACGTAGGCGGAGACGATCCACTGCAGGGATTCGGTGCCGAGATTAAGTTCGGTGCCGATCGAGGGCAGGGCCACACCGACCATTGATACGTCCAGTGCGTCGAGTGCCAGGACGGTGCACAGGACCAGGAGGAGCATCCATTGTGCATGGGTCCAGCGCACAGCTGTAAGCCGGCCTCCGGCTGATCTTTCAAGGGTGGAAGTTGAAGTCATGGCAACAACTTATATGACACGTCATTGAATGACAAGGAATATTATGACGTGGACTTTTAATTCGTCATGAACTAGAATCGCTGCATGGCAAAACCGCAGGACCGCCAGTTGGTTGAGCAATGGCGCAGCATCCAGACCACGTACTTCCACACGGCGGGGGCGCTGGAGCGTGCGCTGGAGTCGAAGTTCAGCATCGGCCTGACGGAGTTTGAAATCCTGGACCTCGTGGCCGAAAGCACCGACGCGGCATGCCGCATGAAGCAACTCGGTGAGCGCACGCCCATGACCCAGAGCGCCATGTCCAAGGTGGTGGACCGGCTCGACAAAGCCGGACTGATTTCCCGCCAGTCCTGCGAAGATGACCGGCGCTCGCTGTTCCTGGAACTCACCGACGCCGGCCGCGCGCTCCACAGGCAAGCCGCCATCGAACACCGCGCCCTGCTCAGGGAAAACCTGGGCAACGACTAACCACCTTTCCGTAGGGAACGGGCCAACTCCGTAGGGAACGGGCCAAGGTTGTCGCGGCCGCCGAGTCAAGTGACGGGGACGACGCGTCCAGTCCGAGGTCGGTAGCTGGCGGCACCCTTCGCAGCCTGGTCGCAACCTTTGAAGTTCTAGCATGGGGGCCAGGACGAAGACGTCTGTTTTCCAGAGGAGTGACCATGACTGTTTATGTACAGCCCGGCCAATCAGGATCCAAGGTCCAGTTCAAGGACCGCTATGAGAACTGGATCGGCGGAGAATGGGTGGCTCCAACGACCGGCCAATACATCGAGAACGTTTCCCCGGTGAACGGAAAGCAATTCACCGAGGTGGCACGCGGCGCCGCCGCGGACGTTGAGCTCGCACTCGATGCCGCGCACAAGGCCGCACCGGCGTGGGGCAAGGCTTCGGCCACAGAGCGCGCCGCCGTGCTGAACAAGATCGCCGACCGGATCGACGCGAACCTTGAGATGCTCGCCGTCGCCGAATCGTGGGACAACGGCAAGCCCATCCGCGAAACGTTGAATGCGGACATTCCGCTCGCTGCGGACCACTTCCGCTACTTTGCCTCGGCCATCCGCGCCCAGGAAGGCCGGCTGTCCCAGCTCGACGACGACACCACGGCCTACCACTTCCACGAACCCCTCGGCGTCGTGGGCCAGATTATCCCGTGGAATTTCCCCATCCTGATGGCCGTCTGGAAGATGGCTCCTGCCCTGGCGGCCGGCAACGCGGTGGTGCTCAAGCCCGCTTCCAACACCCCGGCCTCCATCCTGGTCCTGGCGGAACTCATTGCGGACCTGCTGCCTGCGGGCCTGCTGAATATCGTCAACGGCTTCGGGGCGGAAGTGGGTAAGCCGCTGGCCTCCAGCCCGCGGATCCGTAAGATCGCGTTCACCGGCGAGACCTCCACCGGGCGCTTGATCAGCCAGTACGCCAGCCAGAACCTGATCCCGGTCACCCTGGAACTCGGCGGCAAGAGCCCGAACATCTTCTTCAACGATGTTGCCGAATCCAACGACGCGTTCTACGATAAGGCGCTGGAGGGCTTCACCCTTTACGCCTTCAACCAGGGCGAGGTCTGCAGCAGCCCCTCCCGTGCCCTCGTCCAGGACGGTATCTACGATTCCTTCATGGCTGATGCCGTGGCAAGGACAGAACAGATCATCCAGGGCAACCCGCTGGACACCAACACCCAGATCGGCGCCCAGGCATCCGTGGGCCAGATGGAGAAGATCCTCTCCTACATCGACATCGGACTCGAAGAGGGCGCCACAATCCTGTCCGGCGGTGCACGGACGGAGCTCGATGGGGACCTGGCCGGCGGCTATTACGTCCAGCCGACCATTTTTGAGGGTCAGAACAGCATGCGGATTTTCCAGGAGGAGATATTCGGCCCGGTGGTCTCCGTTGCACGCTTCGGCGACTACAAGGACGCAGTCAGCATGGCCAACGACACCCTGTACGGCCTTGGCGCCGGCGTCTGGTCCCGCAACGGGAACGTGGCCTACCGTGCCGGCCGTGAGATCCAGGCCGGCCGGGTGTGGGTGAACAACTACCACGCCTACCCTGCCGGGGCAGCGTTCGGCGGCTACAAGTCCTCAGGCATCGGCCGTGAAAACCACTCCATGATGCTGGACCACTACCAGCAGACTAAGAACCTCCTGGTCAGCCACTCAGAGAACAAGCTCGGCTTCTTCTAGCCCGGGCAGATAGCACAGCTAGCGTTCAACAAACTTGTACCACGAAGGGGCTTTTACATGACGAGAATGCTGATTATCGGACCTCCCGGTTCCGGAAAAGGGACGCAGGCCGAACGGATTTCGGAGCGCCTCGGCGTCGCCGCGGTCTCCACCGGCGACATCTTCCGCGCCAACGTGAAGGGCGAAACTCCTCTTGGCATCGAGGCCAAGAAGTACATGGACGCCGGGGACTTTGTTCCGGACAGCGTCACCAACAAGATGGTCCGCGACCGGCTCAGCGAGTCCGACGTCGAAAACGGCTTCCTCCTGGACGGCTACCCGCGCACCACGGCGCAGGTGGACTACCTTGACGGGATCCTCGCGAACAGCGAAGAAAAGCTCGACGTCGTCCTGCAGCTCACGGCCGACGACGAGGAACTCGTCTCGCGCCTGTTGGGCCGTGCCAAGGAAACCGGCCGGAGCGACGACAACGAAGCCGTGATCCGCCACCGCCTTGACCTGTACCACGAGCAGACCGAGGCCGTTGTGGCCAAGTATGCCGAACGCGGCATCCTGACCCAGGTTGACGGCATCGGCGGGGTCGGCGAGGTCACGGACAGGGTGATGAGCACGCTCGGAGATCTTCTTAAGGTCTCCGCCGTAATCGGACGGTAGTACTCAACCGCCTGCACCGCTGATGAGTAGCGGTGATCGAGCCTGTCGGAAACCACCACCGGAATCCGACAGGCTCGACCTGGCTGTCCGGGCGAACGCACGGCTTGTTGGACGGCGGCACTGGCCAATTCCTGGGTGCGGCTATGCGGGGGCCAGAGCCCGCACCGAGTTTCGTTCCACGGTGGGACAGTAGATTTTTGTGGGGTCAGCGGCCGGTGCTTCTTCAAGGCCCAGGAGCATCCGCACTCCGGCTGCGCCCAGCTCGTAGTGGGGGAGAGCTACGGTGGAAAGCGGGGGCCGGACGTGGGCGGCGATGACTTCCTGGTTATCGAATCCCACCACTGCCATGTCTTCGGGGATGGAGAGCCCGTGCTCGCGTAGTCCGTCGTATAGCCCCATCGCCATTCGGTCGTTGTAGCAGTACACGGCAGTGGCTTCGCGCTTGAGGAGTTCCTCGGTCGCTCCGTACCCGCCTTCCTGGTCTGGGTAGGCTTCCAAGACCAGGCCCGCGTCGAACGGGATGCCTTCCGCTTCCAGCGCTTCCCTGTACCCCTGGAGTCGTCCGTCCTTAGCCGGGGCCGGGATGGTGGCGTTGATGAAGGCGATCCGGCGGTGACCGTGTTTCAGCAGGATCTCCGTGGCTGAACGGCCGCCCTGTATTTCATCCGGGACCACGGCCCGGGAGCCTGGTTCCGTGGAAAAGCAGTTGACGAGGACGAAGTCCGACTCCTTAAGGGAGGCCGGGATGTCCGTGGGCCGGTGGAACCAGGTGGAGTAGAGGATTCCGCGCACCTTGTATTCGAGCATCATGGCAATCGCGTCCGTCTCCAGCTCGCGGTTGCCTTCGGTGTTGGCGATGAGAAGTGCGTAGCCGTGCTTCCAGGCTTCATCCTGGGCGCCGTGGATGATCTGGCCGGCAAAAGGGGTGGTGGCAATGGCATCGGCTACGAGCCCGATGAACCGCGAACTCCCGCTGACCAGGGTTTGCGCCATGGCATTCGGCCGATAGCCCAGGTCCCGGATGGCGTCGCGCACGCGCTGGCGGGTTTCGTCGGATATCCGGGCAGTCTTTTTCTTGTTCACTACCAGGGAGACGGTGGCAGTCGAAACGCCCGCGGCCTCGGCTACCTGCCGGAGCGTGACGGGTTGAGGGCGCCCGGGGCGTTCGAGGGGTGCAGCCGCACCCAGGGGTGTGACCGAACTATTCTCCTGCGAATTCATGAGCCCTCCTTGAGGAGTATATCCGGCTGTTCCTGCTGTCATCCCTTGCTCCCACCGCTCTCCAGGCCTTGGATCATGGCTTTGTTCAGCACGAGGAAGACCAGCAGCAGGGGCGTGATGGTGATGCAGACGGCGGCAAACGTGGCCGTCCAGTCCGTTTTTCCCATGGCGCCGATGTAGTTCTGCAGGCCCAGTGGAATGGTCTTCAGTTCTTCGGAAAGGACGAAGGTGTTGGCGAAGATGAAATCGTTCCAGATGAAGATGCTGTTGACCAGGACGACCGTCACGACGGTATTTACCGAAAGGGGCAGCGTGATGAGTCCGAAGATCCGGTATGGACCTGCTCCGTCAAGGGACGCGGCCTCGTACGTTTCCCGGGGGATGTATTCAAAGAACGACGAGAAAAGGTAGATCGACATCGGAAGGGCGAAGCCGGCCAGGGGAATGATCATCGACGGGTAGGTGTCGAGCAGGTTGATGGTTGAGTAGTCGATGAAGAGCGGCACGAGAGCGATCTGGACGGGCACGATGATGCCGACCAGGAAAAGGCTGCGGACGAACTTGCTGAACCGGAACCCGAGGACCTGCAGCGCATAGGCTGCCATCATTCCCAGCAGCACAATCAGGACATTGGCTCCCATGGTGACGATGAAACTGTTCAGGATGTTCAACCAGAGGTTGCCCGTCTCGAAGGCGCGGGCGTAGTTCTCCCACGTCAGGGACTTTGGCAGTGCGAAGGGGTCGCCGGTCGCGAAGTCGTGTTCGGTGCGGAGGCTGGTGATGAAAAGCCAGGCGAGAGGGTAGACCTGCACGATGACGATGAGGGCGATGAGCACTCTTGACAGGGTGCTGTGAAGGGTGGGCGGCTTGCGTCGGCGGAGCGGCGGCAGGCTGTCTGATGGGACTGCCACAGGCCTGGTGATCGGAGCTGCCGGCGCGGTCATGCGTCCGCCTTTCGTTTGAGCAGGAAGAGGATGAGCCCTACGGCCACCAGGCACTCGACGACGATGAATACGGCGATGGTGCTGGCGTATCCGAAGTCGGTGCTCGAGAAGGCCGTCTTGTACATGTAGGTGGTCAGCAGCTCCGAGGACTGTCCGGGGCCGCCGTTGGTCATGAGGTAGGGGATGTCGAATCCGCGCAGGCCGTAGGTGGTTGCCATGATCGTGGTGGTGATCCAGACGGGCATGATGTGCGGGAAGCGGATCTTGGTGAACAGTTGCCACCGTGAGGCGCCGTCGAGGCGGGCCGCCTCCTCAAGTTCCTGCGGGACGGACAGCAGCGCCGCGTAGATGATGAGCATGTACAGGCCGGTGAACCGCCACCCTTCCGGAGCCGATACTGCGGTGAGCACGGTGTTGATGTCCGAGAGCCACGGCCGTTCAAGGGCGCCGAGGCCGATCCAGTGCAGGAGCTGGTTGAGCAGGCCAACCGGTTCGATCGAGTAGATGCGCACGAAGAGGAACGCGATGGCCACGGTGGAGATCACCGCCGGCAGCAGGTAGAGGGTCTTGATGAGCTCGCGGCCGCGTCGCATTGAGGTGAGGAGGCTGGCCACGAGCAGGGCGCCGCCGAGCTGCAGCACCAGGCAGATGGCGAGATATCCGAGGGCGTTGAAGAAGGAGCGCCAGAAGATGTCGTCTGCGGTGAGCATCCGCACGTAGTTGGCGAGCCCTACGAACTCCATGTCGCTGATGCCGTTCCAGGAGAAGAAGCTGAGGAACAGCGACTGCACGATGGGGAACAGCACGGCGACGCAGTAAAGGAGCAAGGGTGGGAGCAGGAACACCAGGACAGAAAGTCGTGACCTGTTGGGAAGCATGGCTAGGCCTTTCGGGTGGGGGCCGCAGCCGCAGCCCCCACCGCTGTGATTACTTGAAGAACTTCGGGGCGTTCTGCGCGATGGTGCTGTCCATCGTGCTGGTGAACTGTTCGGGCGTGATATTGCCCTGGACGAGGAGCACTAGCTCCTGCTGCAGCCGGCCGTTGGTTGTCGGGTCAAGCTGGGTGTCCCACGGCATGGCCTGCTTGCCCCCGAGGTCGTTGGCCTTCTCCAGGGCCTTCTTGTACAAGGGTGTGGCGTTGGCCGGCAGGGCGGTCTCCACATTGGTGGTCGGCGAGAGCGCGCCGGTGGCCGCGTACTCGGCCGGGTACTTCGTCAGCGCGAACTTCAGGAAGTCGCTGACCAGCGGGTCGTAGGTCTTGGAGTTGACGGCCATTCCAATGCCCGACGGCGACACGAACTCGTTCGCCGCCGTGACGGATCCTGCAGTGGTTGGCAAGGTAAAGAAATCGATGTCCTCGCGCACTTCAGGATTCAGCTTGTCCGTTGCCAGGCTGGGCAGCTCCCAGGTGCCGATGTTGTACATCGCTGCCTGGCCGGAGGTGAACTGGTTCTGGGCGTCGGAGTAGCCCTGCGATGAGAAGCCATCCTGGAAGCACTTGGCCTTGCCGAGCGCCGCCAGCCATTCGACGGTCTTCTGGCCTGCGGGGTCAGAGAACTTCGCTTCGCCCTTCTTGAGCTTCTGGATGAAGTCCGGCCCGGCTTCACGGAACGGCTGGTAGGCGACGTACCGCTCGAGCGGCCACTGGTCCTGGCCGTCGATGGCGATGGGGGTGATGCCGGCATCGCGCAGGGCGGTGCACATGGCGGGGATGTCATCGAGGGACTTCGGGACGGCGACCCCGGCCTTCTGCAGCAGGGCTTTGTTGTACCAGACGAACTCCAGCTCGAACTGGAACGGGATCATGTTCAGGGACCCGTCGTCGAACCGTTGGTAATCCAGCGCGCTGGGCCGGTAGTCGTCGTAGACGTCCAGGGACTTCAGCAGCTTTTCGGCGTCGACCATTTTGCCTTGTTTGGCCAGTTGTTGGGCGAAGGGCGTGGCGTCGGTGTCGAAGAGCTCGGGGAGTTTGTTGGCCGCGGCCAGCGTCTCGAGCTTTTGGATGTAAGAGGGCCGGTCGGGAGTGGTGATGAGCTTCAGTTCGAAGCCCGGGTGGTCTTTGGCGTACTCGTCCGCCAGCTTCTTCATGATGTTGATGACGGCCCCGTCGGCCGGCCGCGAAAGGAGCCACGAGATTTCACGGGCTTTGATTTCCCCGGTGGGGCTGACGTTGGAAGGGTCACTGGACCCTCCGCCGCCGCAGGCTGTCAAAGCCAGGGCGGTGACGGCTGCGACAGCGGCAGCACGGAAGAGTTTTTTCATGAGGGCAATCTCCTTTGATTGGAACGGAGGTGAGGGTGGTGTGTATTTAGTTGTCGGTGCGCTGACGTATTTGAAGTTCAGTGACGGTGACGGATCCTTCGCCGGCGAAAACGCCGATCCGCCCCGCGGGCAAGTCGTAGATCCTGGTGCTGAGGGCCACCTGCCGGTCCAGGACGGCAACGCAGATGTCGCCGTCGACGATGACTTCCAGGGTGTGTTCGCCGGGGGAAAGGTCGCACGGGCGTTCCAACTCGATGTGGAACGGAATGTCGCCGGAGACATGCCATTGCGCGTCTCCGGTGCTGGTCCTTGGCCATCGGTCGAAGACGAGCCTGCCGCGCTTCGGTTCCAGGCGCAGCACGTAGGACTGGTCACCGTCTGGCCCTGAGCGCAGCAGCAGACCGCATTCCGTTGTCCCGGGGGCAATGTCCAGCACTGCTTTCGCGTAAAACTGGCTGGGCAGTTCTTCCTCCGAGACGACCGCGGTGTATCCGTCCGGGACGTTGAGCCGGGTGGGCAGTTCGTGCGCCAGAGACACCGGGACGTCCTCCCAGAAGCTGTCCACCAGTTCGTTGGCGAAGGCGAACCCGAGCGTTCCGTCCGCATTTTGGCGGGCTTCCAGGACGGACATCGTGCCTGCCCACTGCCAGGGTCCGTCGTCGCTGTTGCCTTCCTTGCTGGCGATCCAGCCGAAAAAGAAGCGGCGCCCGTCCCGCTCCGCGGTCTTTGAGGCGTAGTAGGCGCGCCCGTCGATGCTGTCCAGGTCCGGTACCGTCCACGGGCCGTCGGGGCTCTTGGCCATACGGTACCGGGTGGTGAACGATTCGGAGAACTCCGAGTAGACCATGTACCACCAGTCACCCCACGCGAAGACATCCGGGCATTCATGCGTGATGTAGCGGCGCGGATCCCAGAACGGTTCGGTGTGCCGCCAGTTCACCAGGTCATCGGACACGCACTGCGCAATGACGCCGCGGCGGCGTTCAGGTCCTGTGGAGTGTCGTGCCGCCAGCAGCATCCGCCACTGGCCTGCCGCCTCATCCCGGAAGACGAACGGATCCCGCCAGTCCCCGGACTCATAGCCGTCCGGGGCGCCGAAAGTGAGCTCGGGGTGCTTCACCCAGGTCTGCATGCCATCGGTGCTGGTGGCCTGCATGACCAGTTGCAGGGGAACGCCGTCCGGTCCGAGGTTCCGTGGGTTCTGTCCCGTGTAGAACAGGCGGTGGTTGCCGCTTTCATCGACGACGACGCTGCCCGTGTAAGCGTTGAAGTCCAGGTCGGTGTCGCTTCCGTGGTGGAGCGAAACACCCTGGTCCGCAAACTGCGTGAGGTCTTTGGTGGTGACCAGGTTCCACGAGGTCCCCGGCTTCGGGTCTGAGCGGACCTCGTGAAGGTAGAAGAGCCAGAACTCCCCGTCCTTCTCGAAGGGGATAAGATCGCCAACCCATCCATCGGAGGGCTGGAAGAAAACTGAGCGTTTCATCGGCACTGATGTCCATTTCTGCTAAAACGTTTGATCACTTGTAATCTAGCCCTAATCGGAAACCTGATCAAGCGTTTTAGCAAAGTTTAGGTTTATTCTTTCGCTGGTCTTAATCCGGAAGATGCGGACAGCGCGGAAGCAGCCTCATACTTCCCACGTACCCGGTTCCAGAAGCTTCGGACGAAACAGCACTGCCGGCCGACAGGAAGCTCCTGAGGGCCGGCAGTCTGGTTCAGGTCCTAACTGAATTCGCGGATGGTGATTCCGGAGAAGGTCGCAGGGCCGCCGTCGGCGTACAGCGAGATTCCGGTGTCGCCGTCTGCGAAGTGCACCTGCTGCGAGAGCACCGTTTGCCCGGCATTAACGAAGACTTCGACGCTCTGTTTGTCGACGAAAATGCGCAGGTGCACTGAGCGTGCGGCGGCGTCGATGGGCGCCGCCGCACGAGTGTACGGCACGAGCGAGAAGCCGCCCTGGTCCGAAGGGGCGCGGTCGACGTAGACCTCGTCAACGTACTTGCCGACGTTCGTGTGGCGCGTGCCGTTGGCGGAGCGCCCCACCGATACGCCGACGTTCGCGGCCGCATCCCACGAGATGTCGAGTTCGAGTTCGTAGGCGCTGCCGCTCCACGGCAGCACGGCGCTGCCGTTCACGGTGCGGTCGGGCAGCACGGTTGTCGAGCTGACGTAGTTTGAGAGCGCCCCGACAGGGGCGCTGAGTAGGCTGTACCAGCCTTCTGGCTGACGCTCCAGGCGCAGCTCGCGCACGATCGAGTTCTGGCCGTTGTACCCGTCGGAGGCATCGGTGGGAACATCGCGCGCGGCGTACTTCCAGTTGTTCATCCAGGCCACCGCGTACCGTCGCTCGTCCGGTGCATCGACCGCCGGCCAGGTCACGGCGGCGTACCAGTCCCAGCCCCAATCGAGCGACTGCGGGTCGAGGTTGTTGGTGATAAATTGTTCGCCATCCCACGCGCCTGTCCAGTAGGCGAAGGTCATTGGCAGGCCGACGCTGTAGGCGTCCATGCTTGCGCCGAGCACCCAGTGCCGTGTGCCGTCATTGGCGGTCATTTGGAAAAGGTCGGGGCACTCGATGCCGCCAAGCGCGTGATTCGGGTAGTCGAAGTTGCGTTTCAGCTGCCAGTCGCGCAGATTCGGTGAGGTGTAGAACGCTGCGTATCGGGCTCGGCCGATTACGCACACCCACTCGCTGCGCGCCGCATCCCAGTGGATCTTCGGGTCGCGGAACCATTCCGCGTTCTCGATCTCCGCCGGTGTCGTCGCGGTCCGGCCGTCGGAATTGAAGATCACCGGATTGGGGAGGGCCGTGAAGGTGTAACCGCCGTCGGTTGACCAGTACAGGTACTGCTCCTGGTACTTGCGGATGTTGCCGGTGGGCTGCGTCGCGAGCGCCACGATGGCCCCTGCGCCGAAGCCCGCAGTGTTTGACGTGTCGACGACTGCCGAGCCCGACCACACGGGAAAGTCTGGCTGCAGCGGCAGTGCGACGCCGTGATGGGTGAAGGTCACCCCGTCGGTGGTTGTGGCGTGGTCCCATCCGCCGGGGCCGTTGTTCTGCCCGGAGTGCAGGTAGTAGAGGTGGTGGGCGCCGTTGGCATACACCGGGCGCTGCGGGTCGCAGAGCCAGCCGGACGGCGGGGTCAGGTGGTAGACGGCACGCAGTGATCCCTGGGCCTGGGCGGCCGTGATGGGCATGCCGCTGCTCATGAACAGGGCGAGTGCTCCTGCTCCTGTGCCTTGCAGGACGTGGCGCCGAGAAAAATCATGGGTCATGTTTGCTTCCTCGCAAAGGGTGGTAGCTGCAGGCATCAACTTTGATGCCCGATCCTGCTTAAGCGTTTGATCAAGCTAAAGATAAATGTTGGCGCCGTCGTGATCAAGCGTTTTAGCGGATCCTTTTTGAATCTCTTCTATGGGCCGGGCGGAATCCCAGCCTCCGGGCGTAATCTGACCTTCGCGGGACCACACCCTCGGGGCTTCTGCCGCCCGAGTGGTGGGGCCGGCCGACAGCCGCCGGCCAGGCGATTGAACCCGCCCCCTGCGGCGAGCCGCCCAGGATGACGCGATCTTTCCCGGAGCCAGCTTGCCCGGCAGGGTGCTGTCAAAGGTCGGTGTCGCATCCCCGCGGATCCACCCCGACCAGGTGGTTCTCTACCGCTTCACCCGGACCGGCTGACGCCTACGTCGGATGTTGGGTAGGGGTAGGTTCCCTTGACAATATTACTGACTGGACTCAGAATTGAGTTCAGTCAGTAATGGAGTGGTGCAACATCACCAAGAGGGAGTCGGAACCATGAGAGCGTTCGTCGTCACAAAGTACAAGGGCGCACTGCAGGAATCGAATGTTCCTGAGCCCACAGTGGGGGAGCGGGATGTGCTGGTGCAGGTGCAGGCCGCGGGCCTCAATGTGCTCGATGAGAAGATCCGGGCGGGCGAGTTCAAGCAGATCCTGCCGTACCGGCTTCCTTTGATCGCCGGAAATGATGTCGCGGGAACCGTCATCCGTGTCGGTTCGAAGGTACGCGCGTTCAAGCCTGGCGACGAGGTTTACGCACGCCCCGGCCAGGACCGCATCGGCACGTTCGCCGAGCGAATCGCCATCGCCGAGGCCGATCTGGCGCTGAAACCGGCTTCAATCAGCATGGAGGAGGCGGGCTCGCTTCCACTAGTCGCGCTGACCGCGTGGCAGGCGCTTGTTGAGCGCGGCAACGTGGGGCCCGGCCAGAAGGTCCTCATCCACGCCGGCGCCGGGGGAGTCGGATCGACCGCGATCCAGCTCGCCAAGCACCTCGGCGCAACCGTCGCGACCACAGCAAGTGCCTCAAACATGGACTTCGTGCGCGAGCTCGGCGCAGACACCGTCATTGACTACCGCAGCCAAGACTTCGAACAGCTCCTGAGCGGCTACGACTTGGTGCTGGACAGCCTGGGCGGCGGAAATCTCGAGAAGTCCCTGCGCGTGCTCAAGCCTGGCGGCAAAGCGATCGGCATTGCCGGGCCTCCGGACCCGGCATTTGCCCGCGAAGCCGGCCTGAACCCGGTGCTCCGCCTGGCGATCAGCGGCCTCAGCGCAGGGATCCGCCGGCAGGCCAGGAAGCTCGGCGTCAGTTACGAGTTCCTGTTCATGCGCGCCAGCGGCGACCAGCTGCGCCAGATCACCGCACTGATCGACGGCGGCGCGCTCCGCCCCGTCGTCGGCCGCGTTTTCCCTTTCGGCCAGACCATCGAGGCCCTCGAGGGTCTGGAAAAGGGCGGCATCCGTGGCAAGGCCGTCATCAGCAACCCCTGAGGACAACCAAGGCACCGACACCATCTTCACCAGGCGACTACCAACCAACTTCACAGGAGAACCGTCATGAACGCGCACGAGCCCTTGAACGAACCCGTAGTTATGTCCTACGCCAAAGCGCCGGCCAGCGCCATCAGCGCCGGCGGCGTCACCTACGCCTACCGCGAGCTTGGACCCAAGGGTGGCATTCCCGTCATCTTCTTCGTCCATCTCGCCGCGACCTTGGATAACTGGGATCCACGCATCATCGACCCCATCGCAAAAAACCACCACGTCATCACGTTCGACAACCAGGGTGTGGGCGCCTCGACCGGCCGGGTGCCCGACAGCATCGAGGCGATGGCCGACGACGCCTACACCTTCATCAAGGCGCTCGGATTCGACAAGATCGACATCTTCTCCTTCTCCCTCGGCGGCATGGTTGCCCAGGACCTGGTGCTCAAGCACCCCGACCTCGTCCGCAAGCTCGTCCTCACCGGCACCGGCCCCAGGGGCGGCAAGGACATGGACAAGGTCGCCGGGACCACCTACTACGACATGCTCCGCGCGGCCCTGACCCGGTCCGACCCCAAGGAATTCCTGTTCTTCAACCGCGACACCGCGGGCAAGCAAGCCGGTAAAGCATTCGTGAAGCGACTCGGGGAGCGAACCGCCGACCGCGACGCGCCGATCAAGGTCAAGGCGTTCCAGACCCAGTTGAAAGCCATCAGGAAGTGGGGGCGCGGGACGCCGGCTAATCTGTCGAAGATCACCCAGCCCACCCTGATCGCCAACGGGGACAACGACCGGATGGTGCCCTCGATCCTCTCTCATGATCTGCACCGCCGCATCAACGGCTCCGAGCTGATCATCTACCCGGGTTCCGGCCACGGCGGTATCTTTCAGTTCCACGACAAGTTCGCCCCGGCGGCGGTGGAGTTTCTGGACCGCTGAGCAAGGAGGAACCTGCATCGGCGTGGGATTCCCCATCCCGGCCCATGCAGGTTCCGCCCCGCGTCAGGTGTGGGCGCTGCTTCAGACGATCGTGCTGCGCAGCTCGGGGTAGAGCGTTTCAACTGGACCGCTCAGCCCTGCTTTGACTGTCGCAGTTGTTTCGTCAGCGATGACCTCGTACTCGCCGGCCTCGACAGCATCGAAGACCGCCCTGGCCAGCTCGGCTGGCTGCATTTTTGGGCCAGTGGCGTGAGCAGCCATCGCGGTGTCGACATAGCCGACGTGTACGCCCACAACGTGGACGCCTGCGGGGGCGAGTTCCAGGCGCAGTGAGTTGGTGGCCGACCAGAGGGCGGCCTTGGTGGCGCTGTAGATGCCGGCGACGGCGTACCAGCTCAGGGCGGAGTGGATGTTGATGATCGCAGACTCTTCCCTCGCTGACAGGGTCGGAGCGAATGCCCGGGTGAGGAACAATGGGCCGAGGAAGTTCGTCTCGACGTTGGTTCGGATTTCTTCAATGGTGTGGGTGAGAATGCCACTGCTGGCCACGGAGGCTCCGGCGTTGTTGATCAACACCGTGATGTCCCCGGCGGCCTCGACCGCTGCCTGTATGGAGGCCGGGTCCGTGACATCGAGGGTGAGCGGGACGATGCGCTCGTCCTCCCAGTTGCGGGGAGACCGGGCTGTGGCGTACACCTTGCTTGCGCCGCGGGCGAGGGCGTCGTGAACGAACTCCGTTCCAATGCCTCCGTTCGCACCGGTTACGAGGACGATGGATCCTTTAAGTGAGGGCATGGTGTCTTCTTTCGTTGCGATGAAGCCGTGTTCAGAGGCCATGCGAAGATGAGAGCAGTATCTGAGCAGCAGCATTAGTGACTGCGTTCATAACTGAGTGTAGTCAGAGTTTATTCCCGGGAAGGTCACCATGTCGCTCGCATCCAAGTCCCTCGGCCGGCGCGAACGCAACAAGCAGGAGAAGCTTGACCGCATCACCGCTGCGGCCAGGGAACTCTTCTCAACGCATGGCGTCGACGACGTCACCACGCAGCAGATCGCCGATAGGGCCGACATCGGCACCGGCACGCTGTTCCTCTACGCCAAGACCAAGGGCGAGCTCCTCCTTCTCGTTCAGAACTCCAGCTATGTCGACGCGCTGGTACGCGGCCGGGCGGCGGCCGCGGGTATCCCCGAAGTCCTTGATGCCGTGATGGCAATCGTGCGGCCCGTCGTGGAATGCAACCGCACCCAGATTGACAACGGACGGACCTACTTGCGGGAAATGATCTTCGGGGATCCCGAAGAACCTCACCACCGGGACGCACTCGCCCTGACGGGTCAAACTGAGGAAGCCATCGTCGCGATCCTGCGGCGCGATGAAAGCGTCGGCGAACCCGAGGCCGCGGCCCAGGCGCACATCATCTCCGCCATTATGTTTGTCAGCATGGCGGCAACCGTCAATATCGGCAGCACCGTCGACGACCTTCTGCAGGACATCAGGAGACAGGCCGAGGTCCTCCTGAGCCCGAAGAAAAGTACTCCAGTTCGATGAACGGGGCTTCCCGGCCGTGTGGTCTTCTTCTGTAGCACCTTCGCGTCGACGATCGGTAGGACTCTTCGGCTGATCCTGAGTGCGGCTGAAGATCAACAGCTACCGTCAATCCGCGATGCGCGGACGACGGCGGGACGTCCCGCCGTCGTCCGCTGCACTGCGGTTCCAAAGTCTTAGGCGACTTGGAGTGACCGGATGGAGTTGCCGAACCATAGGCGGTCGATTGCTGTGGTGGCGGGCGCTCCGAGCTTTGAACCTGCCCCGAGAGTGAGGAGCAGGGGGACGAAGTGGTCGGCGGTGGGGTGTGCGACCTCAACGCCGGGACCCTTATTGCGATAATCGGTCAACGCGTCGATATCGCCATGGGAGAGTGCATCGGCCGCCCATTCGTCAAAGGCCTTTGTGTGGCCGACGAGGGCGGGGTTCCGCATGATGGCGAAACTGTGGGTCATGAATCCGGAGCCGATGATGAGGATGCCTTCATTACGGAGCTGGCGTAGCCGCTGACCCAGCTTCAGCAAGGCTTCGGGGTCCAGGCTGGGCATGCTGAGCTGCACGACGGGGACGTCGGCGGCGGGGTACATGGCCATCAGCGGGATAAAGGCGCCGTGGTCGAGGCCCCTGTCGGCGTAGTGGTGCACCGTGGTGGTGTCACTCAGGGTGGCGGCGATGCGCCGGGCCAGATGGGTGGCATCCGGTGTGGCGTATTGGAGGGTGTAATAGCGCGGGTGGAAGCCGCCGAAGTCGTAGTAGAGGGGAGTGCCCGCAGCTGCGCCGGAGATGGCCAGCGGGGCGTTTTCCCAATGTGCTGAGACGACGACGATGGCCCGTGGCTTGGGCATGCTCTGTGACCAGGTGAAAAGGTCGTCAAGCCATTGCGGGTCATCCAGGGTGGGCGGGGCACCGTGGCTGACGAACAGTGCCGGCAGCGGCCCGTCTTCGGGTTCCCAGGTTTTTTGTGCCCGCGCCCGGGGCAGGGCGTGGGCGAGCAGGTTGTCATAGGCACCCGCGGGGACTGCAGGGTGGAACGGGTCATGCTGGGTTGTCATGGCTGTTTCCTTTCAGGATCCTGTTTGTCCGTGGCGGGGATGTAGCGCTGGTATGCCGGGCGGTGTCGGGTTAGAACGGGACGGGGCCAAAGCGGCCGACGGCGACGAAGAGTGCCAACGCGCCCAGGACGGCGTTGATGACAACCGCCTGCTTCTCGCCGCGCTTGATGTGGGTGATGATGGCGCCGACCATCACGACGGCCAGGCCGGTGGCGGCGACAGGTACGAGGAAAGTGGCGATACCCGTGACTGCCGGCAGGATCAGGCCCAGGGCGCCGAGGACTTCAGCTAGGCCGATGGCTTTTACGGCGCCGGAATTGAAGTCTTCCGCCCAGCCCATGCCCGAAGCGGCGAGCTTCTCCTGCGGCTGGGAGATCTTCATCAAACCCGCGGCCAGGAAGGCCAGGGCAAGGGCAGAAGCGACAATCCAGAGGGCGATGTTCATGATGATTCCTATTTGGTGTGAGGGTGGATGATGTTCGCGATCGAAGTGCTGCGACTTCCGGCTCTCACTTCAACCTTGAACTCAACAGTAGAACCAATGACTTCAAGATGCAAGTGAATTTCTTGACCAGAGACTTCATGAATGAAGTGAACCCTGTAGCATGGCTGACATGGAAAGGTCACTCAGTGTCGAAGCCAAGGAGCAGTCGGCGGCTCCCCGTCCTGCGAGCGAGCCACGCTGGCTGAGCGAGGAAGAACAGGCGGTCTGGATTGCCCTCGGCAGCGTTGTCTTTCGCCTGCCGGGTGCGCTGGATGCGCAGCTTCAGCGGGATGCCGGCATCAGCCATTTTGAGTACGTTGTCATGTCTGTTCTGTCCGAGTCCCCGGAACGCACGCTGAGGATGAGCGAGCTGGCCGTGATGGCCGAAGCTATGCTCCCGAGGCTGTCCCAGGTGGTGGCAAAATTGGAGAAGAGAGGCTGGCTCCGCAGGGCCCCCGACCCCGCCGATGGCAGGTACACACTGGCCACCCTCACCGACGATGGCTGGGAAAAGGTCGTTGCAACCGCGCCCGGCCACGTCGAGACCGTCCGCAGCCTCGTCTTTGACCCGCTGACCAAGGCCCAACTCAAACAAGTCCGCGAAATCAGCCGCCGCATCATGACCGCCATCGACCCGGAAGACCGCTGTCTGCGCTAATACGCTCTCGGAGAACCGGCCCATTTTCTCCACCGGCTCCCCGGATGAATCCCAGCCTCCGGACGTAAACTGACCTTCGCACCACCTCCAGCTCGAACACCAGCGGGACAGAACCTTTGGGGCCGCATTGCTCTGGAAACTGCTTGTTGAATACCTGCGGCCGCACCGGCAGCTGCTGATCGCCGTCGTGATTTTCCAGCTGGCGCAGTCCATCGCGTCGCTGTACCTGCCCACCCTGAACGCGGACATCATCGATGAGGGCGTGGCCAAGGGGGACACCGGCGTCATCCTCAGCCTGGGCGGCCTGATGCTGGGCATCACGCTGCTGCAGATCATCTGCGCCGTGATTGCCGTGTACTTCGGGGCGAAGGCGGCCATGGGTGTGGGCCGGGACCTGCGCGGGGCCATCTTCACCCGTGTGGGGGAGTTCTCCGAGCAGGAAGTCACGAAGTTCGGAATCCCTTGACCCCAGAGGAGGGCCAGGACAAAGAGGATGCCTAGGAAGATGAATCCGGCTATGGCTCCGTTGGTGTCCGTATGGCTTCAAGAGGCCGTCCACGATGGCGGCCGCTGCGTGTGGGTAGGCTTCCTGCGCGGCGGGCTCGACTCCTTTCCGAACTCCCTGAACAGGGCCAATAGCGGACGTATCCCCGGAGGCGTATCTGGCCCTCATCCTCGCGCGAACAATGTGAAGGCGATATCGCACTTCTCGGCAGCGTCGTCCGAGGTCCCGGATTTGATTCAGTTACTGATCTCCGCTCCGATGGTAGCCAAATTGCCGGCGTCAATCATGCGTCGGCCCATGCCACTGTCAGCCCAGATCCAAAGCCGGATTAATCTGGGATCACCGCGTCCACCATGCCGCTCAGGACTTCTGACCCACCCGCAAGCTGAGATGGTTCCCGGGCTTTAGGATCTCGTGATCGAGGCCTGAATTTGCAGAGCCCGATCCGGTGTTAGCGACGTTCAGGGGGTCGCGCGGTGCAGTCTGTCCATCGAGCGGGCGTTGGTCATCGACAGCTGCACCAAGAAGCGCGGGTACCAGCTCTAGCTGGTACCCGCGCTTCTCGGAGAACATTTCTAGCGAGTGACTCCGTGCATCTCGGATGTCGGCGGGTAGAAGGGAATCTCCGGCTTTTTCGCACCGATGATTACGCAGATCAGCGCATCATCTTCGCTGACAGTGCGAAGGCTCCGGGGAACGCCTGCAGGAACACGAATGAGGTCGCGGTAGCCCAAAACGCGACTGGCCGTCTTTGTGCCGTCCTCGACATCGTGGACGCAGAACTCCACCTGCCCCTCGAGGACAAAGAACACCTCTTCGACGTCGGGGTGAGTGTGCTCCGGTCCTACGCACCCGGCCGGCAGAACCATGTTAGAGAACGTGAAGTGCTCGGCCTGGAGGATGTTGTTGTCGTCCGAGTGGTCCCCGGTAGCGCCAGAGCCGATGTAGCGGACCTGGCCACGCCGGAATTTGTCTCCCATTTTCGTCTGGAACTTCAGAGTGTCAAAGTCAACGACGCGGCTCTCACGGGACGCGATAGACGAATCGATGAGCTCTTCAAGATCTATTGTCGGTGCACTTACGGTTTCGCTCATTGTTAAACCTCTCGGACTGGGTCGATGTAAACCAAAAACTGGTAGCAAAGCTAAGGAGCAACTCCCTCAACTCTAACTATCTCAACACTAAGGTAGATTGGATCAAGTATCAAGACCCTGAGTGGAACTAGACTGAGTTAGTTGATTGCTTAAAAGCTCAATGTTAAGATGCATCACCTACATCTAAAGGACAGGGCCATGCCTGACGATACGACTGAAGACGACGCTATTGACCGCATTCTGGCGGATTGGCTGCGTGAACGGCCGGACTTGGATGCGAGCTCCATTGGCGTCCTCGGGCGGCTCTTGCGGCTGGCCAATCAGGTCCGCGCTGTCGAAAGTTCCTACTTTGATGAGTACGGGCTGACACTTGCGTCCTTCGACGTCCTGGCCAACCTGCGCCGCTCCGGGCCACCGCACCGGAAGACTGCCGGAGAGCTCGCGACCTCCTCCATGCTCACGACCGGTGGCATTACTTTCCGGTTGGACAGGATGGAGGAGCAGAACCTCATTGAGAGAGTTCGGACCCGCGAAGACCGTCGGGTTGTCTATGCCCAGCTGACCGCACATGGCAAGGCTGTTATCGATGAGGCACTCGGAAAGCATTTAGACAAGCAACGTCAGATGTTGAGCGGTCTGACACTATCGGAACTCGATCAACTCGCAGCGCTGCTTAAGAAGGCAGAGGCATCGGTGGTCGCATTTGATGTAAATGCGACGGAAGCGGTTGGCCAAGGCTCCTGAAACATTCCAAATTCTTCTGCCAGCGCTAACTGGCACGCTTCTGGCGCGAAGACTTACTGCCCGCTGCGAGGAGGGCAGTAATTCGAGGCGGTTCCTGCACTCATATCAGTCCACCCCGGCCACCGATAATGGATTCCAGGGATCGTAGTACGGCGAACGGCACTACACCGCTTGTCCTCGGATTGTCCTCAGAAGGCTTGTTGCGGATTTCGAATCGATATTCCCCGATGGTTCCAGAAGCTTCGATGACGTGGCTGGTCAGTTCCGCTGCGGGGTCTGCCCGTACTCTGACCGTCACAGCGTCCCAGTTGTTAACAGCGATGGCAACGGCGGCGCCAGCGTTTAGAGACTTGGGGAACAACAGCGCGGCTTCAGCGGCCGATCCTTCATAAACGTCCAGTGGGCCACGAGCATTGCGTATCTCCTCAACCAAGGCCTCGTTCATCCAGGGCTGGACAAGGGAGCCCGGCAACTTCGTCGTCGTAATCGTGACTCTGTCATAGCCTCCCGCACGGGCGCCTGAGGACAAAAGGTCGAGGCCGCCAACTGCGCCAGATGTCAGGAAGAGCCGCCCCGGCCCGGCGGCATTGAGCTGCTTTGAGAATTCTCTATCTGCCAGGGCACCAATAGACGTCACGAGCAGGTCAACACCCGCCCGGAGCACAACCTCGGCGTGCTCGACGAGTGCTTCCTGACCTGCACATTCAACTAGCAAGTCGCAGCTTTCCAGAGCCTCCGTCAGGTCCAACTGCTTCGCCGGAGCACTCCTTAGCGGGCTCCGGGAGATGATCCCTTCCAAGACAGCCCCTGTGACCCGTCCCGTAGTAATCCCAGCAACGACGGGTACTCCGATGGCGCCGTAACCGATGACTCCGACCCGGCAGGTGCGTGCTGACTTCATAATGTCCTTCGAGTCTTGAGAGTAGGTAGTTAGTTCCGCTCGCACAGAGGGTTCATGAAGCACAGTGACGAGAATATTCTCGTCACGCTCGGAGGCATTAGTGCTAACTCGAATACCACTCTGAACTACCGGTGCTTTCACGCGCTTTACAGCGCCTTAGTAGGAGAGAAGGTCGGTTCCCTCCGAATGTCGGATTGCCAACTACAATCCGGCATTCGGAGGGTCAGAACTGGAAGAGACGTATCCACCCGGACCGCGCATCCAGGGCATCTGACGCAAATCCCACTGGTGGGCAGCCCCGATAATCCCTTGTGCTTCGATTTCCACCGTCCAGCAGCATGGAGTCCTCCGTTACAGGCCTTCCCCTCTGAGGACGGCGGCCTGCTTTTCTGCGTCGGCTTCGTATATGCGCCTGATCCGTGCGACGCCAAGGTCATGCTGGTAGAGATGTTCATCTTTGTCGGCGTCTGCGGCGAGTGCTTCGAGGACTTCGCGGTCCTGTTCGAGGACTGCCCAGTGCTTTTCCTCAAGTGTCGCCTTGTACATGAACCGCCAGACGTCCCGCTCCCAGTCGGAGACGGTGCGGGTACGCCAGTGGAAAATTGCCGAGTTGTTTGCATCAATGGGAGTGGCCATACCGACGATGCCAAAATTCCCGCCGGGCCCTGCAGACTCGGCATAGGGGATTTCCAGATCGACGTAGTCCATAGCTTCGCGGCAGTATTCGACCCAGTCGAAGTTCACGCCGCGCTGGTCTGTCTTCTCAAAGAAGAAGCCGCGATCAGTTTCGCGGATGCGGAAGCGGGCGCTGGTGTCTCCGCCGAACATGGAGTGTGAGTCGCGGTGGAGGAAAGCGCCGTGCATCGGATCCAGGACGTTGTCCATGTAGAAGCGCCAGGGCCCCTTCCATTCCGCGAAGTTCGAGAACCAGGAAACTTCCGGATTGGCCAAGCGGTCCGGCAGCTTGAACTCCGTTACCTCGGAGTCAGCTGTCAGTGGCATGAACGCAAAGATGGTGTCGGCTGCTTCTGCAACTGCCAGCGACGTGGTAACGGTTCGGCCTTCGAGGGCACATCCGGGCATGCCAGGAACGGAAATTACCGTACCGTTTCCATCGACCTGCACTCCGTGATATTTGCAGGCCACGCGGTCTCCGAGGTGCTGACCGACTGAGAGGGGGGCGCTGCGGTGGGGGCAGCGGTCCTCTAGCATGCGAATACGTCCGGTGGCATCGCGAAACAGCAGCCAGTCCACGCCCAGGCGCTTGACCTTGACCATGTCCCCAACGCCGACAAAGCGGGAGGGGTAGATGGGGTACCAGCGGTCCCGCAGGCCCATCGCTGCCAGTTCCTTGGCATCGACTTCGTGGCGGACGCCGACGACGTTTTTTGTCCTGCTCTTGCCGCTGGTGGGACGTGCGGTTTGTGTTGTAGTTGTCATTTCTTATTCTCCCAATCGTCGCATTTCGGCGCGGAAACGGGCTTCGTCCCACGAGCTGCCATCCGGAGCATTTAGACCGAGGCCGTTCAAACCTGCAACCACTCCTGGCAGATCTTTTGAGCCGCCGGCGAAGATCTCGCTGAGTGCCCCGGCGAGTTTCTTCTCGTAGGGAGTCGCAGGCCCGGTGCGGGCCTGATTCGGTTCTAGGTACTGTTCAGGCACGGAAGTCCTCCTCTGATTCGGCGAAGGTGTGCAGGCCTTCGGCGATGGTCATGAATGATGTGGCCCACTCGTTGAAAGAGTCAGCCCTTGTTCGGTGTGCGGGGACGGCGGTATTTTCGATAATGACGAAGACGCCATTGTCGATGCCGCCGGCGATGCTCTGGGGCTCGTTAATATCTGTGTCCGCGTGCGGCGCGGCGGCGATAACCAGCGATGGGGCCTGAACGAGTTGGAGCGAACGGGCATATCCCTCGATGGAGATGTCAACTTCCGGGTCGCCAAGAATCATGCTTTTGACCAGCTCGGGATAACGGCCGGCGAGCACGATCGTGCCGTAGACGGCACGGCCGGAGGCCACTAGGTGCACCGGGGTGACCCCGCCGTCCCGCAGCGCTGCCGCAGCAGTTGTCACCCATGCCTCAATCTGGTCTGGTGAGCCAGCGGCGTCCGGAATGACACCGTCCGGAACGTCCCAGGCCACGGCGTCGTAGGCGGCTATCTGATGCGCGAACCACTCTCCGGCTCCGGTGCCGTTGTGAAGACAGACGACGCGATGCCGGATCTGCCCTGCTTCCAGTTCCGGGCCGTCCCAGGTTAGAGTTTCTGTCGGTTCCATAATTTCCTCCTCGTGCGTCTAGTGGTTCCGGCTGGGGATATGCACCGGCGGCACAAAGGCTCCCGGGGCTGGGTCCAGGGCGGTGACATCAATTTCGATAACTGCCGGTCCCGGAACTGCCAGCGCTTCTGCCAGGGCCTGGTCGAACTGCCCGGAACCACGGACCCGCCAAAACGGCAGGCGAAGTGATTGGGCCAACAAATCGAAGTCCGGTGTGTAAAGGTCCACGCCGGCTTCGGCGAAGCCGTTGGCTTTTTGCATGTTCCGAAGGACCCCGTAGCCGCTGTCATTGAAGACCAGCACTACGCACCAGGCACCCGACCCGCCCAGGGAGGCAAGCTCACCGAGGTGGACCGCCAGTCCGCCGTCACCGACGATCACCGCCGTCGGGATTCCGGGCCGGGAGCAGGCGGCACCGATACCCATCGCAAGTCCCTGGCCAATGCCGCCGCCGAGCGGGAAAATGTTCGTCTCCCGCGAGTAAATTTCCAGCAGGCGGTTGCCCCATTGGCTGGAGGGGATCGTCACGTCGCGGGCGATCACTGATTCACGGTCAAGCCGGCGGCGAAGGCTTTCGCAGATCTCGGCATACCCGCCGATGTATTCGGTCAGGGCGGCCCGGACACTGCGGCGGGTCGCGCGGACCCGCTCGGTCCAGCCTGCTTCGACGCTGTGCGCGGGGAGTTTCTTAACGATCTCTTCGAGCAGGATCCGTGAATCACCCTCCAGCCCGACATCAGCCGGGTAAACCCGGCCGATGGCGGCAGGATCAATATCAAGCTGGATGTGCGGCCTGGGCAAGGTCATTGAGTAGTGTTTCGTTTCGTTGGAACGAAAATGCGTTCCAACACTCAGCAGCAGGTCCGCATCCGCAATGAGCGCGGCGGCCTCGGGCGTGGTGGCGAAGTTTCCGATCACCTGATCGTCGTCTTCGGGTACTACGCCCCTGCCCGAGTTGCTGGTCAGCAGCCCGGCCCCGAGGCGGTGCAGCAGCTCAGCCAGGGCGGTACCGGCGCCGGCGGCTCCACCGCCTGCCCAGATGAGGGGTCTTTTGGCTTGAGAGAGCAATTTCACGGCTTCAGCCACGGCGTCATGATCGAAGGAGACAGCGGCCGGGCTGGGAGTGTCGGCCGGGCGCTGGTCTTCCGGGAGGGCCAGGTATTGCAGATCGATGGGCCATTCCAGGCTGGCTGGTGTGTGCGGAAGAGTGAGCAGGTGCGCAATAGCCTCCTCCAGATCCGCCTCCGCATCTTTCTCGTTGAAGATCGTCCGTGCGTAACCGGATACTGCTTGAAGCATCTGCAGCTGGCGAGGGACCTCATGGATCACTCCCCGGTTGCTTCCGAGGTATTCGCTGTCGATCTGGCCCGTGATGTGCAGCACCCTGCTGCCCGCCGTCAGTGCCTCAACCATGGAGCCGGCTGCATTGCCCGCCCCGGTGCCGGTGCTGGTCAGGGCCACACCGAACTTACCCGAAGCGCGCGCGTAAGCGTCGGCCGCATTAACTGCGGCGGCTTCGTGGCGGACTGCTACAAAGTTCAGTTCCCGGTCCACGGCCTCGACCAGGGGCAGGTTGTGGATGCTGATCACCCCGAAAGCGGTGTCAATGCCGTGCCTGCGCATGACGCGGACGAGGATGTCCCCGCCCGTAGGATCCCGGGGTATTTCTGTTGCTTGTTCCTGTGACATGTCTTATCTCTTTCGTAGATCAGGGCCGGGTCCGCCGGGGAGGCCGTGCAGCGGAAGCCGGATTGGCAGGCGCCTTACACATAGCGGCCAACACCGCCGCCGACGTCGATCGTGGCTCCCGTTGTATAGCCGCTAAGCGGGGATAGAAGGGTGAGAATGTGGAAGGCGACTTCTTCGGCAGTGCCGAAACGGCCCAGCTTTACCCCCCGGTCTTTCGTGATCTCGGCGCTCCAGTCCGTGAAGTCCAGCCCGCTGCCGGAATTCTCAAATCGCCGGCGCCACTGGCCGGTGTCGATCAGTCCCAGCAGCACCGAGTTGACCCGGGTACCGTCCCCGGCGAGATCATCTGCGATCGAATGGGACAAGTTCAGCAACCCGGCGCGGGCGGCCGAAGTAGCTGCCAGGCGCAGCTCGGGCTGGCGGGACAGGATGGCATTCACGTTGACCACCGAGCCCTGCGCCGATGCGGCAAGTGCGGCACGAGCGGATCGCACCATGTTCAAAACGCCGAATATCTTGAGGTCGAATTCGTCGCGGAACTGTTCGTCAGTCGTCTCATCCAACGTGGCCATGAGGGAACGGCCGGCATTGCAGACCAGCCCATCCACGGTGCCAAAGCTATCCAGCGTGCCGGCGACGAATGCGTCCGTCGCCTGGCGGTCAGTGACGTCGCAGGAGGCGAGGTAGATGGAGTTCTTGTCGGCCCAGGCAAATTGATCGAAGGCTGCGGCGAGGCGCCCGGCATCACGGGCGCAAGCAGCTACTTTGGCGCCTTCCGCGAGCAGGTAGCGGGCGGTGGCCAGGCCGACACCGGAACTCGCGCCTGTCACGACGACGGTGCGGTCCTTGAGTTGCAGGTCCATCTGGAATCTCCTTGATCGTTAGCCGGTGGTCGGCATCATGGGGTAGTTTTCGGAAGGGGATGTTCTTAGGTCGGCGAAGGCCGCCTTAGTGCCCCATAACAAAGCCGCCGTCCACAACGATGTTTTGACCTGTGATGAACGCCGCCGCGTCGGAGAGCAGGAATTGGACCACGCCGGAGACGTCCTCGGGTACCTGGTCCCGTGTGAGTACCCTGTTGTCCTCATAAAGCTGATAGCGGGAGGACGGAACGGACTCGGTTGCTTCGACCCTGGTCAGGCCTGGGGCGACGGCGTTGACGCGGATCCCGGCTGCTCCCGCGTCGCGGGCCATGGTCCGGGTCATCGCCAGGACCGCACCTTTGGAGCCGACGTAGTGGACAAGGCGGGGAGACCCGTACAGGGCGGCATCGGACGCGATATTGACGATGGAGCCCGTCTGCTTTTTCGCTAAGTGTGGATAGAGGTGCTTGCTCACGAGCCAGGTACCGTAGGCGTTGACTGTCATGACCCGCTGGAAGAAATCCTCGTCAAGGTCCCAGAATGCGTAGCCGCCGACTCCGTCGGCGAGGGCGGCATTGTTGACCAGCCCATCTGCGCCGCCTAGCTTCCAGACGGCGTCGGCCAAGGCCGCGACGGAGGCCTTGTCGGCGATGTCGGTAATGATTGCCGTGGCATCGAGTCCGCGTCCCCGCAGCGTCGCGGCTGCCTGTTCGGCGAGCTCGGCGTTCTTCTCGGCGATGACGACGCGGTCACCGTCGGCCGCCAGCCGTTCGGCAATACTGAACCCCAGTCCGCGGCCGGAGCCGGTGATTACTATCAACCGTGTCATGACAGCCCTTTCCAGAACTCAAGAATCGATGACGCCATCTCTGCAGGCTTCTCCTGCACTGCGGCATGGCCTGCACGCGGAATGACTTCTAACGAGGCATTTGGTATGGATTCGGCGAGGACCCTGGATTCTGCCACGCCAGTAACTACATCGTCTTCGCCGACCAGGACCAGTGACGGTACCTGCAGAGACGGCAACACATCCGACGTGTCGGTGGCTGCCATCATCGTCGCTGCGGCGGTATACCCGGGCAGGCGGACCGCGGCCATCTCGGACCTGACCGCCGCGGCCGTGACAGCATCCGCTGCTGGCGAGAGCAGCCGGGAAGCCCGTCGACCGGCAAAGGCTTCTGGCCCCATTTCGGCCAGTTCCGGGATGCGCGCCAGCATCCTGTCCGCCGAATCCCCGGTAACAGCCGAACCCCGGGTGCTGTCCGCCAGAACCAGAGAGCGGACAGCATCCGGTAATTGCGCTGCCGCTTTGGTGGCGATAACTCCTCCCCACGAGGTCCCAATCAGGTGGGCGGGTCCGACGGCGAGGGAAGCCAAGATCTGCAGGACGAGACCGGAGTGGTCCACCGGGCCCCGCGGATCCGCAGATTCCCCGTAGCCGGGCGCATCCCAGCAGAACGTGCGGTAGCCGGCCTCACTGAGCAGTTGCGCCAACGCCCCGCAGGATGAGGCATTTCCCCCGATGCCATGCATCAGGAAGACAGGCGCTCCTTCGCCGCGGACCACCAGCGATACGCCGTGGAGGGAAATACGGCCGTCCAGGTTTCGGATGGCGGTAGCCACCTCAGTGGGCTGCTGCATGGGTTGCCGCATCTACCGAGGGGACAGTGAAGTAATCGGCGCTACCCGGAACAACCAGCGAGCGGTAGCCGTCATCGGGGATTCCGGCCATAGCGGTGCGAACATCAACCGTGGGCGGCCCGGCAGTTCCCCACTGGTCCGACAGCTCGGGAGTCCGCTTCCACGTACGGCACAGCCAGCTGTCTTCATCAACCTGCGCCACTTCAGAGGTGTACTCACAAACAAGGCCTGAAGGGTCGGTGAAGTAGGAGAAGGTGTTATCCCCGGGACCGTGGCGGCCCGGACCCCACTGGGGGGCAATACCGTGGGTTTTGAGGGACCCGATGCCGCGCATGAAATGGTCGATGCTCTGCATTTCGTACGCGACATGGTTGACCGCTGTCCAGGGGGCCTGATTGAAGGCGATGACATGGTGCTCTGAATTGCACCGAAGAAATGACATCTGATGCTCGGACCAGTCCGAGACCCGCATCCCCAAAACTTGGGTGTAGAAGGCCGTAGCCCGGTCAATGTCAATAGTGTTCAGCACGACGTGGGCGATCTTGCGGGGGATCGCCCGCCGCCCCGCAGGCTCTTGGTTGAGGACGGCATGAACATCAGCGGAAAGTTCAACAAGTCTTCCCTCGGGGTCAACCAGCTGCAGGCCGTAACCGCCTGCAGCGTCGTCCAATGGTCCTGGCTCGCGGAAGAGGGGAATACCCAGAGCGGTGAGCTTAAGTGCGGCCTGGTCCACCTCCTGGGGCGTAGCGAGGGCGAAGGCCACGCCGCCAAGGGCGTTCTGCTGGCCCTTTTCCAGCTTCAGAATGTGGTGCTCCGAGCCGGTTCCGCGAAGCCAGAAGCGGTCACTGTCCTCCTCAACGGTGGAAAGGCCCCAAACCTCGTGATAGAAATCCTTGGCACGCGCCGTTTCCGGTACCTTCAAGGACACTGACCGAAGAGATCGCAACTTACAGACAGGCTCGGCTGCAAAGAAATTCATGGGGCTACCTTCTTACTTTTCGAGGTTTAAAGATCAAGAATCAGTTCGGCCGAACGGCAACGCGAGACGCAGACGAACATGGACTTGTTCGCGGCCTGCTCAGCCTGGCTGAGGAGAAAATCACGGTGTTCCACCTCGCCGCTGATGACACGGGTTTCGCACGTACCGCAGATTCCCTCAGCACATGAGCTGGGAACGTCAACACCGGCGTTGTTGAGAGCATCAAGGACAGATACATCAGGCGCCACAGGGATGCGTTGGCCGGTGCTGTTGCACACCACGTCAAACGCTGATTCGCTCTGCTCCGCGACGATAACCTTCTCCGGTGCCTTGAACCGCTCGATCCGAAGCTGGGCTTCGTCCTGCATGGCCCCGGCAACAGCCTTCAGCAGTGGTTCCGGACCGCAGGCGTAGACCAGCGCATCCGGGTTCAGGGTTCCGACGGCGGCTGCCAGGTCAGGGTAACTGCCGTTGGCCTCGTCATCGGCGTGGATGGTAATCCGGTCCTGCGGAAGGGCCACGATCTCAGGCAGAAAGGCCATAGTGGCCCGGGACCGGCCGGTGTAGAGCAGCGACCAGTCCGCCCCTGCCGCCTGAAGTTCTCGTGCCATGGAGATGATCGGGGTGATGCCGATTCCGCCGGCCACGAGCGCGTAGCGTCCGGCGTCTTCGAGCGCGAAGTTATTGCGCGGGCCTTCAACCTTAAGGAGCGATCCCACCGGCAAACCCTCGTGGACCAGTTGGCTGCCGCCTCGTGAATCAGGCGTCCGCAGCACAGCTACTGTCCAGCTGGTCGAATCCAGCGGATTCGAGCACAGCGAGTACTCACGTATGAGCCCGTTGGGCAGATGAAGGCTCAGGTGCGAACCTGGCTGCCATTGCGGCAATTTCGCCCCGGACGGATCAGTGAACGTGACACTGGTAGCCCCGTCCGCTTCCCAGGTCTTTTGCTGTACTCTCAGGGTCCGTGCGGGGGGCTCCCCGGCTACTGCCCGTTCATTGGCGGGAACCGGCCGGGGTGATTCTTCCGGTCCCCGTGTGTTCAAAATGGCGGTAGTCATGGTTCACTCCTGGCCACGGTGCGCGATGGCTTCAATTTCCACCGTGGCACCGTATGGCAGCGCAGAAACTTCCACGAAGGTCCGGGCTGGCCGGGGAGCACTGAAGAGTTGCTCATAGTGGCTGTTCGCTTCTTCGCGCAGGGTCAGGTCCGTGACGAAGTAGGTGGTCTTGACGATGTCCTGCACGGACATGCCGATGGTCGCCAACCGCTCCGAGAGCCTGGTTGCAGCGGCCTCAATGGCTTCGAGTCGACCACTGACGGGCTCGTAGTTTTCATCAACGGACAACGCCCCGGACACAAAGCCGAAACCTCCGGCCTGATATGCCGGACTGTAGGGGTGAGCACTCACTGACTTGCCTTTCATCGGGGATGGATTGGAATATGCTGCAGGTCTCATGCGCCGGCCCATGGCAACGGGGCACCGGAAAGATCCACGTAGATGCTCTTTTGGCGCATGTAGGAGCGGATGCCGTCCCTGCCTTTTTCGGTTCCCAGACCGCTTTCCTTGATCCCGCTAAAGGGGGTGGCAATGCTGAACTGCTTGTACGTGTTGATCCAGACAGTGCCCGCAGCAACTGCGCGCGCAATGCGCCAGGCCCGCCGGTAGTCTGCCGTCCAGATGCCGCAGGCCAGGCCAAACACACTGTCGTTGGCCTGGGCGAGCAGATCAGCTTCATCATCAAAGGGAAGAACCACTGCCACAGGACCGAAGATCTCCTCCTGGCAGATCAGGTCGGAGTTGGTCACACCGGCAATGATGGTGGGCAGGTAGTAGGCGCCCTGCTGTAGTTCCGCCTCCACCGGCCGTGCGCCGCCGCACAGGATCTGTGCTCCGGCTGCCCGTGCGTCCTCAACCATCTTTTCAACGGAATCCCTATGGGCGTGGGCAACAAGCGGTGCAACCTGCGTGCCCGCCTCGGTTCCTGGACCCACCCGCAGGGCTTTGGCCCCCTCGACCAAGCGCGCCAGGACGGTGTCATAGATGGCCCGCTGGATAAATATCCGCGAACCGGCGATGCAGCTCTGTCCGCTTGAGGAAAAGATTCCGTAGAGCACCCCCGCGACGGCTTGATCCAGGTCCGCGTCCGAAAAAACGATGGTTGGCGATTTTCCGCCCAGTTCCAGCGTGATCGGCATGATTTTCTCGGCCGCGATGCGGCCCAGCTGCCGGCCGGTCGAGGTGCCGCCGGTGAAGGAGACCTTGCCGACATCCCTGTGCCGTGCCAGCGCATCCCCGACGGTCCGTCCCGGGCCCGGAAGCACCGAAAGCAGACCCGAAGGCAATCCTGCCTCGTCACAGATCCGTGCCAGCAGCAGCGACACCCACGGGGCCCAGACCGGCGGTTTGATCACGACGGCGTTGCCCGCAGCAAGTGCCGGGGCAACCTTTTGCGCGTCGCTGGCGATCGGGGAGTTCCATGGCGTGATGGCAGCTACCACGCCGATATGTTCATAGGTGGAGATGCTCAGGTAGTCACCCCGCGGCGGGGTTAACGCGTCCTCCATAGTTTCCAGGGCTGACGCGGTGAAACGGAAGGTGGCAGCAGCGCTCATTGCCAGCCCACGTGTCTCTTTGAGGGTTTTACCGGTGTCCTGGGTCTGAAGAATAGCGATGCGGTCAGCATTGGCTTCGATAGCCGAACCGATCCTGTGCAGAACAGCAGCGCGTTCGTGCGGCAGCCTACGGGCCCAGCCGGACTCTTCAATGGCCGCCAGGCCGGCCGTAACTGCTAGATCAACATCGTCAATGGTGGCACCATGGAGCGTCGCGAACACCTCTGACGTTGCGGGATTGACGGACTCGATCAGTGCCCCCGCGCCCCGGGTCCAGACCCCGCCGACATAAATTTCGTCCAGCGTGTCCATGCCCGGTTCAGAGCCGAGGGTGGGGTCGAATCCTTCGGAGCCCGTACCCGCCGGCCGGTCCACGATGCCCGCGCTACTCTGCGTTGTCATCCTCAGGGTCCACCAATCTTCATAGTCACTCATGCTGCCGTCGACGTTGTTCGCGGCTTGTCCCGCAGGTCGCGGGGGCGACCCGGAATGTGAACTAGGTCATGCCAAAGAATAACAGCACTAAGATACTTTGTGTCAAGGAAGTGGGGGCTTGACCTTTAAGCGCTAAGGAGATAGAACTAACGCAGTGGCATGATCTTCACCACACTTGCCTACCTCGCCAGCCCGCGTATTTATGGCCGGGCCGACGGCGAGAGAGCACATGTCGGGCTTGAACGGAGAAAATCGCCATGACGTAGCCTGCGAGCGTGCACCTCGTCCACGGCACTGGCTGGCGAGCCGCCGATGATGGTGGCATCCCCCCGCTTCGAGACTGAATTCGAAGCCCTCACAACCTTAAGGATGTCCGATGGAGACGATGATCGAACCCAAGAAGCAGGACGAGACCAAACCGAATTGGTGGGTACTTTGTCTCGCATGTGCCGCTGTAGTGCTCGATGGATACGACACGGTCGCGTTGGGCGTGTCCATACCGGCGATTGCGAAGGACTGGGGTGTTGAACCCTCGCACTTCACTCCTGCGCTCGCGCTGACCAGCGCTGGAGTGGCTCTGGGGTATCTGGCGGTAGGGCGCCTCGTGGCCAAGCTCGGCACCAGAAACGTCATTTTTTCGGCGGTCGTGGTGTTCACTCTGGGTTCGCTGCTGACGGCGTGGTCAGATTCGATTATGGTGCTGACGATTCTACGTTTCGTAACCGGCCTGGGACTGGGTGCCGTGCTGCCGGCCGCTGTCTCCCATGCGACCGCAGTCAATCCCGGTCGTTTGCGTCAACCGATTGCGGTGGCCGTGATGACGGGCATCTCACTCGGGGCTCTCATTGCAGGGCTGGCCGGGAGCGGTATCGTGAGCGCATTCGGGTGGGAATGGGTGTTCATTGTCGGAGCTATCGCTTCTGCTGTACTTCTGCCGTTCCTGTGGTTTGGATTGTCCGGTAGCCACGTATCGAGCACGCCCAACGACGCGGCTGAGGCCAAGCACCATGCGTCAGTTGCGCGTCTGTTCGATGCTTCCGTACGAAGCAGAACGATTCTCCTGTGGGCTTTTTCGTTCCTCATCTTCGCCGTGTTCTACGTGTTCTCGTCGTGGTTGCCGACCCTGCTCACCAGCTACGGCTTCAGCACCGGTCTAGCACCGCTGGGGTCCGCGTCCCTGGGCATAGGAAGCATCGTCGGTGCCTGCGTACTAATCCTCGGGTCGAGTCGATACCGGATGACGTCGGTCCTGGCTGGAACCTCGGCAGCAGCGATCGTGTTCCTTGTCATCTCTGCATTCCTCGGCCCGGACAAAGCGCTGCTGCTGCTGGTGTTCGGTGGCGTCGGCCTCGGACTTCAGGCCGGCATGATCGGCCAGGCCGCGGTGGCAGTGACGCTGTACCCCCAAGCAACGGTGACTGCCGGCATCGGCTGGGCGGCTTCAATGGGCCGACTCGGATCGGTTGTCGGCCCGATCTTCGGCGGCGTCCTCATCGGACTCGGCGTGGATACCAGCATCATCGTTCTCTCAGTATGCGTGCCCGTGATCATCGCTCTGGTGTTGGTGCTGATTCTAGGGCGGATCACAGCAGCCAAAGCGCGGATTTCGATGTCAGCACACCTGGCGAAATCGCCTCACCGCGCCGCCTCGGACCTAGCGTAGTCCGTGCCCCGCACTGCCCCTTCGACAACGACCTGGAGGGGCAGTGCGGGACTATATACATAGGTTGAATCCTCATTCTCGTGCCGCCAGTGGAATGCTTCCCAGACACTTCAAGGCAAGGAAGAAGTCCGCCCGATCAGACGCGGATTAGCGGACTGGATGGGTTGGAACGAAGGGCTGTGGGCGCTGTTGGTCCTGCTCGCTGCCGCCATGATGGCCTGCGGGCTGGCCGCCTCGTTCAATTTCATCGTCCGGTCACCAACGCACGCAGTGGGGCACCGGCTGGTACTGCTCGGCGCACTCGCTTTTGCGGCCACGGCCGTGTGGGCGCGGCTTCGGGGGAGGCCCATATGGGGCTCGGTCCTGACGGGCCTCCGCGCGGTGGTGGTGGGCGGGCTGGCATATGAGCTTCCCGACGGCTTGTACGCCCACCTCCCAAAGCAGCGGTGATCAGTGCCTCATAGGCTTCCCTACGCTGGTGAGGATCTTTCTGATGATTTACGACGGAGCCGCCATTCAATACATGACCGACCCGAAGGCTACCGATCACCGCGCCCAGTTCTTCATGATGATTGATGCACTGTTGATCAAGGCCGGCGTCTAAGCGCGCTGACGCGCCGTACACCCTCTGCTGCCGCCAGGTAGCAGAGGGTGTACGGGCCCTAGGAGCAGGCAGGGCTCGCCCATGACAGAGCCGCCCGCCAGTCTTCCGGTGTTAGCCCTTGTCGACCCTGCGGGTCTTGGCCAGCGCGGTTGCTCCGGCGGCCAGACCCAGCAGGCCGGTGCCCAGGCCTGCCCATCCAAGGGCCGCAGAGCCGGCATCGTGGGACACGGCAGAGGTAGCCGATGCCGCCTCAATATCTGCGGTTGCTTCGGCGCCGTGCGCACCTGCCGGAGGGGTGGTGATGAAGGAAGGCGCGGGATGCTCGGGCTTCGCTTGGCCGGCAACTGCCGCCTCACTCCAGTTCACAACTGTTCCGTCGGAGTACGTTTGGGCTGCCGGCAGCAGCACGGTATTTCCTGCGTGCGGCAACCGGCCCACTGAGATAGAAAAGGTCTGGTACTGCCGCTGGGAAATCTGATGCGCCTCATCTGCTGTCCATACAACAGAGGCCGGAGCTTTCGTGATCGTTGCGCCCTTGACAGTTATTGGAGCTGCAAGCTCTGCTTCCAGGACCTCGACCGTCCAGCCATCCATCGGTTTGACCGACACGGACGTGAAGGGCGTTTCGGATGGGAGGGTGACTGTGAGTTTGGTCGTCTTGGCCGTTTGGGATTCGTTGGGGACCCGGAATGTCAGTTGGGAGAAACCACCTTCAGATGTTGAATCAGGTGTAACGCCGACGTGTGCTGACGCGGCTCCAGCGCCGAAGGTCATCAAACAGGTTGCAACGGCCAGAACCGCGGCTGTCTTGGGCGTGCGGCCGGTTGAAGAGTTCATCGTGATTGCCTTTCTCAGAGCGGTGTCACGGGCTCCGAACCGGACGCCGCGCCGATGGGTATTAAGGAAGCTGCGTCCACATTCGGATCTTATGACCGCCCGCTTTTTTGGTACCAGGGCCTTCCGCGTTGGGCAACGGAAGGCCCTGGGGTCTGCTGCGCTCAGTCGGTCTCAGGTCCGGTGCAGAAGAAGCACTCCCCGGCCTCGAGGCTTGAGTCGCAAGTCTTTTCTATGAGGGTGGATCGCTCGGCGTTGGATAGGGCTCGGGTTTTCGCGACGCACTGTGTTGCTTGTGGGCGATCAATTGCCAGGGTCATGACATGGTGGCAAACATCATGGCCATGACGGCGGCGCCGAGAGCTTCCAGCCCGTGTTCTGCACGGACGGAAAGCCGCGAGGCCGCCGTGTCGCGGAGAGTGGTTTTCGTTACCCGGAAACGCACTAAAAGGAGAATGAAAACCACTGCCGCAGCTCCGAATAATACTGTCAGCAGGATCGCGAGACCGGGTGAGTGGTCAAAGGTTGCTGCAGCCGTGCTTGGGGCTGCGGCTGCCATCGAGTGATGGGCGTTGGGCATTGACATTCCGCCTGCCGGAACGTGGCCGGTGGTGACCTGACCCATCATGGCAATCATGACCGCAGCGCCAGCCATGCTGAGGCTGTGGTACAGGCATTTTAGCCGCCCTTGGTTACCCGCGCAGAGTATTTTGAATTCCGGCCGGGCGACCGCCTGGATGACAAACCACAGTGCCGCGGCGGTAAGGACTGCAATCTGGGCGAGCATGGTCGCCGGCACAAGGTTCCACAGCATGGCAGCCATCAGGACGTTCATGAGGGCATGGAATCCTTTGTTGACCCGGTCCGTGAGTTGGCGGGACCGTGTCGCCTGCAGGAGCTGATAGCTTCCGCTAAGCAGCAGGACGGCCGTGAGGGTCCAGGTAATTGCGGGGGTATTGAACACGCGGATCACGCTCTCACTACTGGATTTGGGTTAGTTAAGGGGGCGGTCCCCCGGTGCAGCTGGCGCAGCACCGGGGGACCGCCGGTTTAAGACTGTTCCTGCTCGTTAGCTCCAGCAGGGACGCCTTGTTGGTTCAGCACTTAGTCGGTGCTGCAGCACTTTTCGGTGGTGGTGGTGGTGGTGGGTTCGATTTTGGTGGGGAGGTTGAGGGTGGGGTTTTGGTCGAAGAAGCCGTGGGGTTCGAGCATGAAGCCGATGTTTTGGCGGGGCATGATGGGCCAGTCTTCGAGGCGGACGACGTGGTGCATGCCGAAGGTGTACCAGACTACGAGGTCTTGGTCGACGATGTTCCGGTCTTTTTGGGTCCAGATGTGCAGGCCGTCGTCGGCGCCGGTGGCTTGGTTGGGGAATTCGCCGGCGGCGAACCGTTCGGTGCGGTCGTAGGCGGTGACCCAGAGGTTGTTGCGGGCGAATTGGGCTCGTTTGCTGACGTAGGATTCGTCGCCGGCGGCCAGTTGGATACCGTCGGTGGGGATGAGGCGGTAGGCGACGGGTTCGTCCACGATGTTCTTGCTGTCGCGGTTGGCGATTTTCCAGAAGCGGTGTTTGGAGGAGTCGGTTTTCCGGATGGCGGCTTGTTCGGTTTCGAGTAGCCGGTCCACTGCCATGAAGGCGGTGTGGGTGGGGTTGTCTTCGGGGATTTCCATGTCTACTTCGTAGACGGCGTTGTTCGGGCCGTCGATTTCGAAGTCCATGCGGACGTTGAACATGTGTTGGTGGATGGGTGCGTAGAGGCCGTCGTTGTTCAGGGTCTGGCCGTAGGGGCTTTTCTCGCCGGGTTTCTGGCCGGCGGTGGAGAGGATGCCGGTGGCTTTGACGAGGAATTCGATGCTGCCGTCGAGGAAGAGGTGCCAGTAGAAGGCGTATTCGTAGTTGGCGACGGTGGCGATGAAGGAGATGACGAGTTTGCGGCTGCGGCGGGTTTCGGTGGTGCCTTCGCGGAAGTCGAAGTGCTTCCAGAGGATGGAGTCGTCTTCTTCGTGCATGCAGATGGCGTTTTCGATGGTCAGCGGGTTGCCGTGGCTGTCGGCGGTGATGCCGTCGAAGTATTTGATTTCGCCGAGGCAGTCGCAGCCCAGGGTGAGGGAGTTGGCCATGTTGCCGATGTTGTATTCGCCGGAGTCGAAGGCGTTCTTTTTGGCCTGGACGGGGGCGGTGTCGCCATAGGGGACGACCATTTCGGAGAGTGAGGCGCGGTTGATCACGGGGCGCTCCACACCCTTGTTGCGGAACTTCAGCTGGTGCAGGACCAGGCCTTCGCGGGGGGTGAAGCCGACGCGGAAGGACCAGTCGGCCCACTGGACGTGGTTGCCGGTGACGGTGAAGGAAGCGCCTTCGGGCTGGGTGATGGAGATCGGTTTGAGGTCGGTGCGGGCGGGGCCGACGTATTTGGGCAGGTAGTTGCCGCTGGCGGACGGGACCGGGATGGCCTGGTCGTCTTCGAGTTTGACGACTTCGCCGGAGTTCAGGTCCACGATGACGATGAAGTTCTCGATCGGGTGTGCGTAGGGGCTGTCGTCGGCCTCCTGACGGACGAAGACCAGGGCGCGCATCAGGCGGCGGCCTTCGTTGTCTTCACCGAAGTAGCCCACGGACCAGGGTTCGAAGCAGACCAGGTCCATGTTGTTGATGCCGCGCTTGGCGAGGGCGGCCTGGACTTCGGGGTTTTTCCGGCAGGCTTCTTCACCTTCGGCGAATTCGTCGAGCATGAAGGGCGGGTGGACGTTCTCGGCCAGTTTCGTCCATTTCGAGACGATGCCCGAGTCCAGGTCCACGATCGCTTCGTAGGCGCGGTTCTCGGCGCGGTTGACCAGGACGGCGTCTGCTTCGCGGGCCGTGGCGGCGCCGGAGCGGAGCAGTTCCTTGTCCGGTTCGCGCAGTTCAACGCTGATGAAGCGGAACGACTCCGCGGCGGCCGGGCCGTCTTTCAGGATGGCCGACGCCCGGGAAATCTCCTCACGGGACAACGGGTCGAGAGGGTGCGAAACCCCTACAACGTTCTGGACTTCAGTGTTCAGAGTCATGGTTTCTCCTTGTTTCCTTGTCTAAAAAGAGGGTTCTTGTTGGCTTGCGGGCCAGGGACGCTGGTTGGCCGCTGGTTAGCTGGCCAGCAGCCAGTCAGATGCCGCTTTGCGGTACCTGTTGATGCCCTTGTACTCGGCCATGTCTTCCGGGAGTTCGGCCAAAACGCGGCCCACGGTCTCCCGCCAGACGGGGACCCGGGCAATGTCGGCGAGCGACAGAAGGTAGGTCCGGACCAGGAACAGGATCGCCCCGGAGTGGGGGAGGCGGATGAGGTGCTGGACCTCCACCCGCAGGTGGACTCTGTCCGGGAGGGCGGGATCGTCGGCGATGGTGCCGCGATCCGGTGCCCAGTTGGGATAGGTTTCGGTGGAGGTGTCCAGACGCCGGTCGATGGTTAAGGTCCAGTTGGTCCGCCGGTACTGCTCGCCGGGCTGCAGCCTCAAGAGGAATTGCTCGGCCCGGCTGACGATCTTCTCCTCGTGCACCCGTGGGACGGGGCCATGGATTTCGTGGAATTTCATGCCGGTATCGAATCCGAGGGACCAGTCGGCGGCGAAGGTGACGAGTCCGGCGTCGAGCCATAGAGCATCCTCGCGCTGGTCAAGAAAGACCATGTCGTCCTGGATCTGGCTGCCGAGGAACCGCAACGGGCCCCCCGGCAGGGAACTGTCGTCTCCGATGGTGAATTCCACCTCGAGGTCCTGCAGGCCGTTCCGCCAGCGGCAATTATTTCCGTCCCGGTGGAAGGACATACTGTCCGGGTTTTCTTCCGCCATTGCGGGCAGCAGGGTACCGATGGCGTCCCACACGGCTGGCCGCATGTGCGGGAGGACCTGGATTCGTGAGGGATCCCGGTCCAGCACCTCGCCGCGTTCCTTGACGTCTGAAAGGTAGTGCTCGTCGATGTCCAGCAGCCGGCCGCCCCACTCGCCGGCTTCAGTCGTCACTACCTTGCGGGACGGTTCGACGTTGGCGCTGTAGCGGTAACTGTCACCGGAATAGGGAAAGGGAAAGTGCTTGATCCGATCCGGGAGGGCCGCGGTGACCGGGTCCGTGTCAATGATGGTGCTCAAAGGTCCAACTCCAATTCTTCATCCAGGCTGCGTGAAACGCAGCACATCATGGTGGTGTTCTCGGCCTTTTCCTGGTCACTCAGGTAGAGATCCCGGTGATGGGGTGTCCCTCGAAGGACTGGCAGGACACATTCCCCACAGATGCCCTTGCGGCACATGTTGGGAATGGTTTTTCCTGCCTTTTCGAGGGTGTCCAGCAACGAAACGCCGGCCGGAACTTCCAGCCTGATGCCGCTGCGGGCCAGGTTCACTGCGAACGGTTGGCCCTCGTCCAGGTCAGCCGCGCCGAACGCTTCCGAATGCAGCAGGCCCTTCGGCCAGCCAAGATCGCGGGCCTGCTCAAGGACTGAGTCCATGAAGGCGGCCGGGCCGCAGACATACAGGTGGGTTCCGAGTTTCTGGGTAGTGAGCTTTTCCGTCAGAACTTCCTGGAAGCTGCCGCGATTATGGCATTCCGTCAATCCCTCTCCCAGCAGTTCCCTTGCCTCCGCAACGTGGGCCCCTTCACCTGGCCGGTAGCAGTAGATCAGGGATGCAGCCGCCCCCCATTCGGCTGCGAACCGGGCGTGTGAAAGCACCGGCGTGATTCCGATTCCTGCAGCAATAAGCAAGTGATGCTTGGCGTTCGCCGCAGGAGCGAAGGCACTGCGTGGACGCGAAACGTGGACGCGGTCACCTACGGCGAGCCCATGCATGGCCAGCGATCCCCCGGCACTGCCCTCAACGCGCAGGACAGAGATGGTGTACTCGAAGGGGGCGCTGCCTGATCCGGTGAGCGAATAGGCATTGGCGCCTGCCCCGTATTGGACCACAAGGTGGCTTCCCGGAACATAGGGAGGCAGAGCTTCCCCCAACGGATCACCAAACGTGATGCTGGTAATCGATGGCGTCTGGATGCTGACGTTTGTCACCTCCAGCACCAGGCCTCCTGCCACCGCCGGGTGGACAGTGGTCTCGAGAGTCGTCGCGGTCATGCTGCTGCCTCCTCGGCATGGGCTGAGAATCCCAGGTAGCCTCCAATGCGCCGGGAAAAGTGGCTACTGATTGCCAAGGCAATAGTGCATCCCTGACAGTCCACCTCGGAGCCGCTGGGTTGATCGGTAATGGTGGCCGTGCGGCAGTGTCCGCAGAAAACGAGGCGCGGACCCCCTTCCTCACAGAGGAGGGTCATCTCCTCGTCCAGCAGTCCGCATTCCGCTGCTGCGGCTGCGGCTGCATGGACGTCGACTGCAGGGCCGGCCAGCACAAGACGGACCCCGATGCATGACCGGCCGAGCACAGACCTAAGGTTCGAGAGGGTTCCCTGGTCTGCAGATGAAAAACGGAGATCGTGCCGGGGCCGGCCACCGTTGTTTTGATCCGCGGGAGCATCTGTTGAGCCGAATGAGGCACAGATGACCCCGCGGAAACCTGGTTCGCAGCCGGTGCCAGCTACCGGCCGCCTGGATGCGGAACACATGGTGGGTCCTACGGAGCGAAGGTGCGGTCGCCGGTGAAGAACCCCAGACCGTACTCAGGGGTTTCAAACTTGACGGTTGTGCCCTTGGGGAAGAACAGCACATCGCGTTCCTTCGCGTGCGTCACTTCGCCTGTCGTCTGGTCCGTGAGGATGAATTCACCCTTGATGACCACCTTCATTTCGTCGTAGGTGTACGTGTACACCAACGGCTCTGACGCCTTCAGTTCGAAGAATCCGGCGCACATGACCGATCCCTCGGGGTTGTGGAGGGAGTCGCCGATCGCAGCGACCGTTCCAGGCTCGTTCATCGACGGCAGTCCGATGAAGCCGTTTTCGACTTTGTGGATGGAGCCGGCCTTGCTGAGTGTTCCTACGAGTGCGGTTTCCATGATTTCTCCTATGAATGGTGGTGTGAAAGATTTCTCAGTGCTGTTCATCGTTGTCAGAGCTGTTCGTCTTTGCTGCATGTGAGACTGCGCTGGAGATCTAGTTAGAACCCTGGATGGGCTCCGGGAGGATCCGTCTGCGATCCCGACATCCTCTGTTTCCAGAGGGCCAGCCGAGCTCTACTCGAGCCCTGCTGGGTGTGATGCCAGTCACGAACGTTTGTCCTGGTTGCAAAGCTACGCGACGTTATTCATCTAGTCCAGTCTTTTTTAGGATTATTAATTTGAGAGTTTCAAGTTAATTTTTCTCCCCGAGTATTGACATATCGGAACAATCAAGCCTGGTGTGTGCGCGACCGCCAATCACGGGGCACGGGGAGGTCAGTGTTCGCGCTCGAATCCATGACTTATGCCCACAAAATCCAATGCGAGCCTTGGTTCGTTGGAGAAAAAGGGGCCGGCCCCGGTGTCCGCCCGCAGCGATGGCATCATCGCGCCCCGATCTCGGGTGGAGGACCCGCGACGCCGGAAACACGGTCGTGATCTCCGGCGCCGGTCCTGAACAGGGCTCGCGAAGCTCTTCGCGCTACGCCGAGGAATACCTTTAGTACGATATTTTTGCCAGCGGCGCCGCGCCCTTCTTCCAGGAGATCACGAAATACATGGACCGAGCGATGCGGGCCATGGTGCAGGAGGCAGGCGGTGCCGTCATGGCTGCGGCGGGACATGGAGTCCGGCGGTTGGGAGGGGCCAAGGAAAAAATGCGTAGAGGGACGCAAGTACGCAGATTCCCGGACGCAGAAACAGGAAGGCAGACCGTTCTTGACCGGTCTGCCTTCCCGTCTTTGAGGCAGTGACTGGAACGGTGACCGGCAGTCAGCAGGGGGACTCCTTTGGATCTAGAAGCCATAGGTGCAGGTTCCGTCACCTGGCTACGGGAACCTCATCTTCCAAATCTGCGGCATCGTCATCTAAAGGGCGGGCAGTGGCTGCTTTTTTGGAGCGACTCGATTCGTGCTGGGAGTAGAACCAGATGGGTATGTAGAGCGCCAGTACGATGAAGCCGACCCAGGTCGGGGTCCAGCCGATCTCGAGGCTGTTGAGGTAGACCACACCGATTAGGCACAGGGGCAGGTTGAACAGGCCGAAGACGATGGCGACGTTTTTCCAGCCCTTGGGTGCCGTGAATGGCCTCTCCAGGGCAGCGAAGTCGGGGTGTTTTTTGGCTCTGACGTAGGCGAACAGGCTGATGCCGTTGGCGCAGGTGTAACCTATCGCCGATGCCGCGACAATCGCGGCGGGGTTTCCCATCGAGATCAGCAGCAGGTTGAAGGCTCCGATGACGAGCATGGCCACGAAGGGAGTGCCGTGGCGGTTCGTTTTGCCGAGGGACCTGGGGAGGTTGCCTTCCGTGGCCATGGAGTGCATGGCTCGGGACGAGCCCAGGTAAGCGGTTTGGATGATCAGTATCATGGCGGCGATCAGCATGATGATGGTGATCATGGAGCCGGCTTGGCCAAAGACTGCCTGGGCGACCGGAATCAGGGGCGAGACAGGTTCGGCCAGTACGCCGTCGACACCCAGCACGCCGATCACTGCGGTTTGCACCAGCACATACGAGAAGAAGCAGATGATGCCGCAGGCAAGCAGGGCTTTGGGGACGTCTTTGGCTGGGTTTTTGTATTCGGGGCCGTAGATGGCTGCCGTTTCCCAGGCGCAGGCACTCCATTGTGCGATCGCAAAGATGCCAAAGAGAATCAGGATATGGTGCAGATCCCAGGCCCAGTCTGTCGGCACCCAGCTGCCGGTGATGTTGGTCAGCTGAACGTGTCCGGTAGCAAAAGGCGCCACCGTCAGGACGACCAGCGGTATCAGGGAAAAGGCAGCCAGGATGTACCCCAGTTTGGCGCCGTCCTTGAGGCCGAACCAGTTGACGGCGAACAATCCGCCGAAAATCACTACCCCGGATATCAACGAGAGCTGATACTCGGTAAACGTCTCGCCCAGCACCGGAAACAGCCCATGCAGGTAACCGCCGACCAGGATGGAAAAAATCGCCAGTACCGGGGTCCAGGCGAACCAGTAGCTCCAGGCACTGAAGCCGCCGATCAGCTTGCTCTTGTCGTACTTGCCCTGGTAGTTCTCGGTGCGAAAAATATGCTGCGCGAAACCCGGCAGGCCGGAGGCCTTGGGAAAGGTCGTAGCCATCTCGGCATAGGCGGCGTTCTGAAAGAATCCCTGAACGACCGACAATCCCCAGATAAGAATGGCTGCAGCCGATAAATACATTGGAAGATAGCCCAAGGAGGGCAGTATCAGCAGGGGCACACCCAGCGCAATGGCCAGACCCTGTTTCCAGTCGATCGACCTTTCCAGGTCATCGACTCCGTCCGAACGATTTTTACTCATAAGAATCTCCTTTAGACGAACTTAGATTCGTCTGATTTTTTAGACATGTGAGTTGCTTCTTGAATCGTTAAAGAGGCGGCGTGGCAAACCACAACACTCTTGCCGGCAGCTGGTAATCGTGTGGGTTGCCATTGCTCGGCGGGATCAATCGTGCTGATTGATTCAACAGGCAGCGCATGCTACGGCGTACACTACGGCGATTTGAAGGTGGTTGGGCCCCCGTTAGCAGTCCAGCGTTTATGCGATAGCTAATTGGTTTTCTTGCGTCCAGTTTTCCCAGTAGCGTTTCGGCGTCATGCCGTCCAGGGATCCGTGGGGCCGTTCATGATTGTAGATAGCTTTCCATTCCTCTGCCAAATACTTCGCTTCGGCCATGGTGTCCATGATTTCTCCGGAGAGTTGTTCCCTTCTGAATTGGGCGTTGAAGGATTCGATGAAGCCGTTCTGCCAGGGTGATCCCGGGTCTATGAATGCGGTGTCGACGCCGGCGGTGTTGCACCACTCGAGCAGTGCCGCGGCGGTGAATTCCGGTCCGTTGTCACACCTGACGTAGGCCGGGGCGGTGCCGGTTTCGGCGATGATGTTCTCCAGCACCGCGACGACGTCGGTGGCTTTGAACGACCGGCGCGGGATGATCGCCAGCGCGGTGCGGGTGTATTCGTCGATGACGTTGAAGAACCGGATGTGCCGGCCGCAGGAGGTCACGTCGGACTGGAAGTCGAAGCTGACCACGTGCATCGGGTACTCGGCTGTGAGCCGCTTCTGCTCCCCGGCGCCGGGCCCGGCGCGGCGCTTCTTCCGCGCCCTGGGTTTACAGGCCAGGCCTTCGTCGCGCCAGAGCCGGCGGATCCGCTTCCTGTTCAGCGCCACGCCGTCCCACTCTGGCTGGGCCAGCAGGTGCCAGCGGGCCTTCCGCCAGCCCCAGGAGGGGTGCTTCCCGGCGACGGCGCGCAGGGCAGCCCGGAGCTGGGCTTCCTCGAAGCCCATCTCGGGTTTCTTCTTGCGGAAAGCGGACCGGTTCTGGCCCAGAACCGCGCAGGCGAAGCGTTCGGACGCCCCGAACTTCTCCACCGCCATGCGCACGGCACGGCGGCGGGGTTCGGGGCTCAGAATTTTCCCTTGGCCACCTCGTTGAGGATGTCGATAGCCAGTTCCTTCTCCGCCAGCAGCCGCTTAAGCCGGGCGTTCTCCTTCTCCAGCTCCCTGGTCCGCTTGGACGCCTCGGCGTTCTTCTCGGAGCCGTACTGGTTCAACCACCGGTACCAGGTCGCCTCAGTGACCTGGAGCTCCTTGATGACCTCGACCATCGGTCGTCCGTCGTTGAGCATTTTCTGGCCCTGCCGGACTTTGGCGATGACCTGCTCGGGGGTGTGTCTGCGTGCCATGATTCGTGAATTTCCTCCTGTGTCCATTCTCGGACACGAAACTCACACAAACACTGGACTTCTACCTGGGGACCCAACCAAAGGTACATGGATGTTCGCTGCCGGTGCCTGAAGCGGGTGGCCTGGACCCAGAACGCATGGTGGGGTCTTAGGGTGCGAAGGAACGGTGGCCGGTGAAGAACCCCAGACCATAGTCAGGCGTCTCGAATTTGACGGTTGTGCCCTTTGGGAAGAACAGCACGTCTCGTTCCCTGGCGTGCGTTACTTCCCCTGTGGCCTGGTCGGTGAGGATGAATTCACCCTGGATGACGACCTTCGTTTCGTCGTAGGTGTACGTGTACACCAGCGGTTCTGACTCCTTCAGTTCGAAGAATCCGGCGCACATGACCGACCCGGCAGGGTTGGAGAGGCAGTCGCCGATGGCGGCATCACACCCGGGTTCGTTCATCTCAGGCAGTCCGATGAAGCCGTTTTCTACTTTGTGAATGGAGCCGGCCTTGCTGAGTGTTCCTACGAATGCGGTGTCCATAATTTCTCCTATGAATAGTGGCGTCAAAGATTTCTAAGAGCTGTTCATCTTTGTCAGAGCTGTTCATCTTTGCTGCATATGAGACTTGCTGAAGTTCAAGTCAGGGCCCTGGCCGAGGCTCCGGGAGGGATCGTCTGCGAACCCGGCATCCTCCAACTTCCAGAGGGCCAGCCGAGCTCTGCTCGGAGTTCTGCCGGTGTGATGCCTGTCACGAAGGTTCGTCCTAACGGGCAAAGCTACGCCTCGAAATTCATCTAGTCCAGTCTTTTTTAAATGTCGGTTTCCGACCGGGCTCAATTTTCGCGTCAGCATGCGGGGGCAAGAATCGCAGCGCTTGCCTTAGGCAAGGAGAGCTGTGCCGGGTCCGATCCAGATGGCTTGTAAGCCAGTAAATGAGCCGTTGGCGTTGAGTGCGACGGCAGACCGGGGGTGGAGTGCACCTGGTGGAGGTGCTTCTTGGGATGTTCCGATCCAGACTCTGGAACGGAGGCGGCTGTGATGTATATCACTTCAAAGGTTGCAGACTTAAAGCTATATGGCAACAGTTTTCTTGCGGATCTCAGCCAACTTTGTCGGTCCCATGTATTGAGGCCGGCACACCAGAGCGCGAACTATAACAACGATCCACTGCCTACTTCAGGAGGTCCGAGGCTAGGGGGTATAGATCAAGGACAGCCCCAGGTGGGGAACATCCAAATCCAACCGATGTTGGTCTGGAGATCCGGATTTGATCCGCTCGCCAACCAAGTACCTGCCAGAGTTGCCGAGAACGACGCGGTTGCTGGCGTTGATGAGGGCGGCATCGCCTGGGATGGCTCGCAGGGTTGGCATGATGAGGGGTTCCAGGTCCTTGATCCGAATATCGCATGCGGCTACGCCGGCAAAGTTCCCGTGGACGGAAAACGGAGCCGCGAACGTAAGGATGTATTCCTCGAAGCCGAGATAGTCGACATACGGCCCCCAAAAGGTCTGCTCACCTGTGGACGCGGCGGTTGAAAAGAACGGTAGCTTCTCATAGTTGTAATATCGGCTGCTGCCTGGAGTCAGGTCAAAATCAAGCCTGCCGATGGCGCCGGACTCCTTGCGGGACCACCATTCCCAAGGTCGGCCGCCCTCCTCAACGGATTCCGTGGCGAAGAAGGTCCCGGCGCCGACAGCAAAAGTGTTATTCGTCAGGAACTGCCGTGAGAGTTCGTCCAATCCGACCAGGGCAGCCTTGTCGATTTTGGACTTGCCGGCGAGATTCTGTTCAAGCAGCGAGGCAACGGACCTGGAGAGTTTCTGAGTCTCCATGGCGACGCCGCTAATCCACGAAGTGAGGGCATTGGCAGCTTGTACGACTTCAGTGGCGGGCTTCATTGACCATCCTGGATTGATCGGGCGTAACCGAGGGTGAGTTTCGTGTCAATCAGATGGAAAATGTTTCGCCTGATGTGCTCAAGTACCAGTTTCTGGGCCTTCTCGGGTTGGTCCTGGGCGACTGCCCGGACCAATTCCAAGTGTTCAGCGGTTGCCTGTTCTGGGTCAAATGCCACCGTGAGCGGGGTCCATAGCTGCTGAACTGTTTCTTCCTGAAGCCGGATTTCGGCGTTGGCAAGCCTCGGTGATTGCGCGGCTACTGCCAACTCGATATGGAAGCGGCTGTCAGCAGGTGCACGCAATTCGGGGGTTGAGGCCAGAACCAATGCTCGCGCAAGTTCCTGAAGACGGTCGACGTCGTGTGCTTCCGCGCGCTCACATGCCAGCCGGACGGTCGTGGCTGCAATAGCGGAATGCTCGTCTCCGATGTCACGTATTTCCGAAATGGACGTCGAGAGGAACCAATCCCGGATGGTGTCGGTCTGCGTACGAGGCTGGCTGACGACGAAGGTTCCCCCGCTCCGGCCTCTGCGAGTCTCGACGATTCCCCGCTCGCGCAGGTCCCCCAAAGCTTCGCGAAGAGTGGCGCCGCCAACTCCAAACATCTCCGAGAGTGCCGCTTCCGGGGGCAGACGTTCACCTACTTTGAGCAGCCCGAGGCCAATGGCCTTGGTAATCCTGTCCACAATTGCGTCGGCCCTCTCGATTTCCGGCAAGGACCGATATATCTGCGATTGGAATGAGGACGGCGAGGCCAAAAGTCTGCGCTCCGAGAATGGGCTACGGGTCAGGACAACAACAAGCAGCCCGGACAGGACCTAAAGGACTTAACTCGTTCTTCAGAGTCTATGCAATAAATCCTTCAAAACTGCGGCTTTCAGAACGGTAGGCCTCCGCGCTCCAGCGGACCGGTCCCTCTAAGGAGCCACTCGTCCGGCATGGCAGTCCATGGACCACGGCGTTGGACGCTTCCTCAACGGACGGCCTGGGACAACGCCCAATCCTTAAGTGTAGTTAGAACCGTCAGAAAACAGTGTTACCCCTGCCCTTTTGCTTCGGGATTATGGATATCAACCAGAAAGCATCGTTCGACCGACACAGGCCGACGACCGAAGGGAAGGGACAAATCGTGAATCCGACAGCAAGTACAACGCTCACCGGGTACAGCACCACCGGTGACATTGTCCGCAATCTGTCTCTCGTCAGGGACGAGATCGCGGACACAGCGGCCAAGATCGACGAGCAGCAGGTAGCTGACGTGGCCCGCCATCTCAGCCACCCGGGCCGGGTGTTCGTGGCCGGCGCGGGCCGAAGCGGGCTTGTCCTGCGTATGGCCGCCATGAGGCTGATGCACCTGGGCCTGGATGTCCATGTCGCCGGTGACACCACCACTCCCGCAATCAGTTCCGGTGACCTGCTCCTGGTGGCCTCCGGATCGGGAACCACCTCGGGAGTGGTCAAGTCAGCGGAAACAGCAGCGAAGGCCGGAGCGCGGATTGCGGCGTTCACCACCAATCCGAGTTCGCCGCTCGCTGGGCTCGCAGACGCGGTGGTGATCATTCCCGCCGCCCAGAAGACCGACCACGGCTCCAGCGTTTCCCGCCAGTACTCGGGGTCTCTCTTCGAACAGGTCCTTTTCCTCGCCACGGAAGCACTCTTCCAGTCTCTGTGGGACAACACCGATGTACCGGCTGAAGAGCTCTGGCTCCGGCACGCCAACCTCGAATAACCGAACCACAATTTTTCACACCCACCGCAGTTCCCAACAGAAGGAAAACAACACCATGAAACTCCAAGTTGCTATGGACGTCCTGACCACTGAAGCCGCCCTCGAACTGGCCGGTCAGGTCGCCGAGTACGTCGACATCATCGAGCTCGGCACCCCCTTGATCAAGGCTGCCGGCCTCTCCGCCGTCACCGCCGTCAAGAACGCCCACCCGGACAAGATCGTCTTCGCTGACATGAAGACCATGGACGCCGGAGAACTCGAAGCCGACATCGCTTTCAAGGCCGGTGCCGACCTGGTCACCGTGCTCGGCACCGCCGACGACTCCACCATCGCCGGCGCCGTCAAGGCAGCCAAAGCCCACAACAAGGGCATCGTCGTTGACCTCATCGGCGTGGCAGACAAGGTAACCCGCGCCAAGGAAGCCCGCGCCCTGGGTGCCAAGTTCGTGGAGATGCACGCCGGTCTCGACGAGCAGGCCCTGCCCGGCTTCGACCTGACCGGACTGCTCCGCGCCGGAGCAGAAGCGCGCGTTCCGTTCTCCGTCGCAGGCGGCGTGAAGCTCGCCACCATCGAATCAGTCCAGAAGGCCGGCGCTGACGTAGCCGTCGTCGGAGGCGGCATCTACAGCGCGGCCGACCCGGCACTGGCAGCGAAGCAGCTCCGCGCTGCCATCGTCTAACCATCCGAGTGACGGTGGCGTCCCACACCCGTAAAGCTGCGGGAAGCCACCTCCGGGCTGCAGGACCCTGTTACTTCTGGGGGCCTGCAGCCGCGGAATGTCTTACCTGTACTGCCCGCGGAGAAACGTCACCGCGGGCAGTACGCGTTCGGTGGAAGAACTAAGACGATCCCGTCACACCGACTTGATCCAAGAACACATCACACCCTCAATGATGAGGGTTGGCACATTCGGGGGACCCTCATCCTGGAAAGGAACCTGTTCATCATGCGCACTCAGACCGCCGAGCATTTGGAAGTCCACGTTACCGAGCCTGGTCGACTCTACGAGTTGCTCGACGATGCAGAAGCCGCGCTCCGGCAAATAGCCAGGCCCCAATGCTATGCCGGCATTCTGGTCACCCGCCATGATCCCAGCCGCTACAGCCTCGCACTCAGCGACACCGTTCCCTATGGGGAGACCCGCGAGCAGATACTCTCGTGACCGTCGGTCGACTGCCGCACTGCCTTGTCGAAAGTTAGAAGCAACCATGTCAGTTACTTACGTTGATTCAAGTGTGAGGTCCGGGCATAAGCCAGGCCGTAACCCGTTGAGGGATCCGCGTGACCGTCGTTTGAATCGGATTGCCGGTCCGTCGTCGTTGGTGCTCTTCGGGGTGACCGGCGATCTTGCCCGTAAGAAGCTCATGCCGGCCGTGTATGACCTGGCGAACCGGGGGTTGTTGCCGCCGAGTTTCGCGTTGGTGGGTTTCGGTCGGCGGCCGTGGTCGGATGCGGAGTTCGCGGCCGAGGTGAAGGCCTCGGTGAAGGCGTACTCGCGGACACCGTTTGATGAGGCGGTGTGGAACCAGCTGTCTGAGGGTATCCGTTTTGTCCGGGGCGAGTTCGACGACGATGATTCGTTTGAGCGGTTGGGTGACACGATCGCGGGGCTCGATGAGGTCCGTGGAACGCGGGGGAATCATGCGTTCTACCTTTCGATTCCGCCGAAGGCGTTTGAGCAGGTCTGCCGGCAGCTTTCCAAGCATGGGCTGGCGCAGGCTGAGGGTGAGAAGTGGCGGCGGGTGGTGATCGAGAAGCCGTTCGGTCATGATCTGGAGTCGGCCCGGGCGCTGAACGAGATTGTGGAGTCGGTGTTCCCGCCGGATGCGGTGTTCCGGATCGATCATTACCTGGGTAAGGAGACGGTGCAGAACATCCTGGCGTTGCGGTTTGCGAACCAGTTGTTTGAGCCGTTGTGGAACGCGAATTATGTGGATCATGTCCAGATCACGATGGCCGAGGACATCGGCACGGGCGGCCGGGCAGGGTATTACGACGGTGTGGGTGCTGCCCGGGACGTGATCCAGAACCATCTGCTGCAGTTGCTGGCGTTGACCGCGATGGAGGAGCCGATTTCCTTCAACGCCGATGATCTGCGGGCGGAGAAGGAAAAGGTCCTCGCCGCGGTGAAGCTCCCGGAGGATTTGTCGACGCATTCGGCGCGGGGGCAGTTCGCGGGCGGCTGGCAGGGCGGGGAACAGGTCCAGGGCTACCTGGAGGAAGAGGGTATCCCGGCGGATTCTTCGACGGAGACGTTCGCGGCGATCCGGGTGGATATCCATACCCGGCGCTGGGCCGGTGTGCCGTTCTACCTGCGCGCTGGCAAGCGGCTGGGCCGTCGGGTGACTGAGATCGCGGTGGTGTTCAAGCGCGCCCCGAACCTGTTGTTCCGTGACCATGGTGAGGATGACTTCGGCCAGAACGCCGTGGTGATCCGGGTCCAGCCCGATGAGGGTGCGACGATCCGGTTCGGGTCCAAGGTCCCGGGCACGCAGATGGAAGTCCGGGACGTGACGATGGACTTCGGCTACGGGCATTCCTTTACCGAGTCCAGCCCCGAAGCGTACGAACGGCTGATCCTCGATGTGCTTTTGGGCGAGCCGCCGCTGTTCCCGCGGCACGCGGAGGTGGAGTTGTCCTGGAAGATCCTGGACCCCTTTGAAGACTACTGGGCCGGGCTCAAAGAACAGCCGGAGCCGTATGCTCCGGGGTCCTGGGGCCCTGCCTCGGCCGATGAGCTGCTGGCCCGTGACGGACGAACCTGGAGAAGGCCATGATTGTAGATTTGCCGGACACCACCACCTCGAAGATCTCCAAGAAGATCATGGCCCTGCGTGAGCAGGGCGGGGTGATCGCACTCGGCCGGGTCCTGACCCTCGTGGTCGTGACCCGGTCCGGGCTCGAGGAAGAAGCGATCGAGGCCGCGAACGAGGCCAGCCGCGAACACCCTTGCCGGATCATCGTCCTCGCCGACGCCGGCTCTGAGGCTCCGAACCGGCTCGACGCGCAGATCCGGGTCGGCGGTGACGCCGGCGCGTCCGAGGTCATTGTGCTCCGCGGCTACGGCGAACTCGCCCACGAAAGCGAATCCCTGGTCGCGGCGCTGCTCCTCCCGGACGCCCCGATCGTGGCCTGGTGGCCGCACGGGGCACCGGAGAACGCCTGCGAAACCTCCGTGGGCCGGATCGCGCACCGCCGGATCACCGATTCCGCGAACGAAACTGACCCTCAAATGGCGTTGGAGAACATCCGGGCGACCTACAAGGCCGGGGACACCGACCTCGCGTGGACCCGGCTGACGAACTGGCGGATCCAGCTCGCGGCGGTCCTGGACCAGGTGGACTCCTCGCCCGTGACCGCCGTGGCCGTCGAAGGCGCCTCCGACTCCCCGTCCACGATCCTGCTCGCGGCCTGGCTGACCCTGGCCCTGGACGCGCCCGTGACGATTGTCGCGGACCCCGCCGGGACCGGCATCCGTCGGGTCCGCCTCACCCGCCACACCGGCGACGTGCAGCTCTTCCGCCCCGGACTGTCCGTCGCTGAACTTACCCAGCCCGGACAGCCCGCCCAACGCATCTCCCTGCCACGCCGCAGCCTCAAAGACTGCCTCGCCGAAGAACTCCGCCGCCTCGACCCCGACGAAGTCTTCGGCGAAACCGTTCGCAGCCTTGGTACTTTCAGACTGCATCAAGCCAGCAGCGTGACATTCACCTGCAGCGGGGAGCCAGAACGTAACCGGGATCGCTTGTCACTGATCGCCGTCTAAGGGGACCTCGACTCACCGGATCCGCCCGGATCCAGGAAAGGAACACAAAATAATGGTTCACAAAGTCAAAGCGGTCATCGCCAGGGAGAAGAATGCCCCTGTTTCGGTGGAGACTATCCTGGTCCCGGATCCGGGGCCGGGGGAGGCGCTGGTAGACATTCTCACCTGCGGGGTCTGCCACACCGACCTGCACTACAAGCAGGGCGGCATCGGCGACGAGTTCCCCTACCTGCTGGGCCACGAGGCCACGGGTGTGGTCAGCGCCGTCGGTTCCGGCGTCACCGAGGTGGCTCCCGGCGACCGCGTGATCCTGAACTGGCGTGCCGTGTGCGGCGAATGCCGTGCGTGTGCCAAGGGCCAGCCGCAGTACTGTTTCAACACTCGCAACGCGACGCAGAAGATGACGCTCGAGGACGGCACAGAGCTTTCTCCCGCGCTGGGCATCGGCGCCTTCGCGGAAAAGACCCTGGTAGCCGCCGGGCAGTGCACCAAAGTGGATGACGACGCCGATGCCGCCGCCGTCGGGCTGCTCGGCTGCGGCGTGATGGCCGGCATCGGTGCCGCCATTAACACGGGCGAGGTCAAGCGCGGCGAATCCGTGGCCGTGATCGGCTGCGGCGGCGTGGGCATCGCAGCGATCGCCGGCGCAAGGCTGGCCGGAGCCACCACCATCATCGCGGTGGACATCGACGCCAACAAGGTGGAGATGGCCAAGACCCTGGGGGCCACCCACGGCGTGGATTCCAGCAAGGACGATCCCATCGAGGCCATCCGGGCCCTCACCGGAGGTAACGGAGCGGACGTGGTGATTGACGCCGTCGGACGTCCCGAAACGTTCAAGCAGGCGTTTTACGCCCGCGACCTCGCCGGCCGGGTGGTGCTGGTGGGTGTCCCGACGCCGGACATGAAGCTTGAGCTGCCCCTGCTGGACGTCTTTGGCCGGGGCGGCTCGCTGAAGTCCTCCTGGTACGGGGATTGCCTGCCCTCCCGTGATTTCCCCATGCTCGTGGCGCAGTACAAGCAGGGCAACCTTGATCTGGACGCCTTCGTCACCGAGCGGATCACCATCGATCAGGTGGAGGAAGCCTTCGCCAAGATGCACGAGGGCAAGGTCCTGCGCTCGGTTGTTGAAGTAAAGACACTGAAGGAGTTCTCATGACAGTCACCATCGAAAACCTGGTCACCTCGGGCACTTTTTCGCTCGACGGCGGCACTTGGGACGTGGACAACAACGTCTGGATCGTGGGTAACGATGATGAGTGTGTGATCATCGATTCCCCGCACGATGCGGCAGCGATCATCAACCAGGTCCGTGGCCGGAAGGTCCTGGCCATCCTGCTGACCCACGCGCACAATGACCACATCGGCGCGGCGCGGGAGGTCGCGGCTGCTGTGGGCGCCCCGATCGTCCTGAACCCGGAGGACCTGGTCCTCTGGAAGCAGGTCTACCCTGATACGGAACCGGACCGGTACCACGGGGAAGGCGACGTGTTCGAGGTGGGCGGCACCGCGCTGTTGGCCATCCACACCCCGGGCCATTCCCCGGGCTCCACCTGCTTCTACCTCGAAAGTGAGGGAACGGTCTTCACCGGCGACACCCTCTTTAACGGTGGACCGGGAGCGACGGGACGCTCCTACAGCGACTACCCCACCATCCTGACCTCCATCCGGGAACGGCTGCTCACCCTCCCGCCGGAGACCGTGGTCCGTACCGGCCACGGCGACAACACGACTATTGGTGCGGAACGGGAAACGCTGGCTAAGGTTTCCCAATAGAGCAGGGTCTTTAACAGCAGGATCCCGTTGAGGCGCGCCAGGACAGCTGGCGCGCCTCACGGGCGTTTTGAACAAGAACGGCGTGAGCCGCAAAGGAAGTTGGAACAATGAAGTTCGGCAAGCAGCCCGCCCCCGTCGCGGACATCAACGAGGACAACCTCGAAGTCCACAAGCCCAAAACGGAAGCGGCCGGAGTCAAGGCCGTCATGGTGGCCCTCGAGCGCGCGGTGGCCCAGGCCGGGGTGACCCGCACGGCGCAGTCCCTGCTGCGGCTGAACCAACAGGGCGGCTTCGACTGCCCCGGCTGTGCCTGGCCGGAATCGGCCACGAAGCGCAAAGCGGCCGAGTTCTGCGAGAACGGGGTCAAAGCGGTGGCCGAGGAGAACACCCTCCGCACGGTCGGGGCCGAGTTCTGGGCCCGGCACTCCATCGCCGAACTCTCCGGGAAAACGGAGTACTGGCTAGGCAACCAGGGCCGGCTGAGCGAACCGGTAGTGATCCGCGAGGGCGACACGCATTACTCGCCGATCTCCTGGGCCGAAGCCTTCGAGCTGATCGGCGAACACATCCGGGCCTCCACCCCGGACCGGTCCGTCTTCTACACTTCGGGCCGCACCGCCAACGAAACCGCGTTTATGTATCAGCTGTTCGCGCGGGCCTTGGGCACCAACAACCTGCCCGACTGTTCCAACATGTGCCACGAGTCCTCAGGCTCGGCGCTGAACCCGACCATCGGCATCGGCAAGGGCACCGTGTCCCTGGAGGACATCCACGACTCCGAACTCATCTTTGTGGTCGGGCAGAACCCCGGCACCAACCATCCCCGGATGCTGTCAGCCCTGAAGGAATGCAAGGACAAGGGCGGCAAGGTGGTAGCCGTCAACCCGCTGCCGGAAGCCGGGCTGTTCAACTTCAAGGATCCGCAGACCGTTTCCGGTGTTGTGGGCGGCGGCACGCCGCTCGCCGACGAGTACCTGCAGATCAAGGTCGGCGGTGACTTGGCACTGTTCCAGGCACTCGGCCACCTGCTTCTGGCGGAGGAAGAGCGCAACCCGGGCACCGTCGTCGACCGGTCCTTTATTGACGCACAAACCGACGGGTTCGACGCTTACAGCGACGCCCGCCAGGAACTGGACTGGGCGGAAACCGAGAAGGCCACCGGCCTATCCCGCGAACAAATTGAGACCGTGGCTGGGATGCTGATCCGGTCCAAGGCCACCATCTTCTGCTGGGCCCTCGGCGTGACGCAGCAGCCGCACTCCGTGGACACCATCAAGGAAATGGTCAACGTCTTGCTCCTGCAGGGCAACTTCGGCAAGACAGGCGCCGGGGCCTGCCCGGTCCGCGGGCACTCCAACGTCCAGGGCGACCGGACCATGGGCATCTGGGAAAAGCCCAAGGAATGGCTCCTCGAAGCACTTGACAAAGAGTTCGCGATCGAGTCCCCGCGGCACCACGGCCACGATGCCGTGGAAGCCATGGAGGCGTTTGAGCGCGACGAGGTGGACGTTTTTGTGTCCATGGGCGGCAACTTCTCCCTCGCCTGCTCGGACACAGAAACCTTGGAGGCGGGCATGCAACGGATCGGCCTGACTGTCCACATCTCCACCAAGCCCAACCGGTCCCACGTGGTGCACGGCCGCACGTCCCTGATCCTGCCCACACTGGGCCGGACGGACAAAGATGACAAGCACCCCAAGGGTGCGCAGTTCCTGTCCGTGGAGGACTCCATGTCCGTGGTCCACTCCACCCAGGGCAGACTCCAGTCGGTCTCCGATCACCTGCTCGCCGAACCCGTCATCGTGGCGCGAATGGCAGAGGCGACCTTCGGGCCGGATCACCACGTGGACTGGAAGGGGATGGCCGAGGACTATGACGTGGTCCGTGACCACATCTCCCGCGTTTTGCCCGGCTTCGAGGATTTCAATGCCAGGGTCCGGACCAAAAACGGCTTTGTGCTGCCCAACCCGCCGCGCGACACCCGGTCCTTTAAGACGGACATCGGCCGGGGCCGCTTTACTGTCAGCCCGCTCGAGTACCTGTCTCCGCCCCACGGCCATCTGGTCCTCCAGACCATCCGCAGCCACGACCAGTACAACACCACGTTCTACGGCCTGGATGACCGGTACCGGGGGATCTCGGGCGGGCGCCGGGTGATTCTGGTGCACCCTGAAGACCTGGCAGAACTGGGTTTCCAGGACCGGGACCTCGTGGACGTGGTCAGCACCTTCCGTGGGCACGACCGGCAGGCGTACAAGTTCCGACTGGTGGCCTACCCGACGGCGAAGGGCTGCGCGGCGGCATACTTCCCCGAGGCCAACGCCCTGGTTCATAAAGAGAACGTGGCGCGGGAATCCAACACCCCCGGTTTCAAGGCCATGTTCGTCCGGTTTGTGCCGCACGTGGCGGAGCCGGAAGCCGCCGAGGAGTCCGCTTCGCTGGCGGCTGCCACTGCCAGCTGATCACACAGCATAGCGGCCCCGTCTCCGATGGGAGTCGGGGCCGTCCTCCTTGCGTTAGCCGGTCAGCGGGGTTTACACCGTCACCGGAGTCCGTGGCTGTGTGCCAGAGCGATGGCCTCGGTGCGTGAGCCGACGTCGAGCTTCTTGAACAGGTTTCGCACGTGGAACTTGACCGTATTCTCGCTGATGCCCAGCTTTGAGGCGATGGTCCTGTTGCGGTGTCCGGCGACAAGGTGCTGGAGCACCTCGAGTTCCCGGGCGGCAAGGTCCCATCCGGCGACATCCCCGGACGGGCGTGTCGGCAGGTCCAAGGGGAGCGTGACGAAGACGTCTGCACCCCAGCCCGGCATGACGTCGATCCGCAGCTGTCCGGTGAGCGCCTGGACCCGGCGGTCCAGGCGGGCGATGCTCGGCGCGTCGGCGGCGAGTGCACCGCGGCCGTCGTCGCGTACGTTGATCAGCAGGTTTTCGCCATCGCAGTCCCACTGCGTCCGTACCCTGCTGACGTCCGGCTGTTCCGTCATGGCCAGCACAAGTCCGCGGACAATGGCCCGTGCCGCGTGGGCAACTTCGCCGGGCAGCGCCCTTCCATTCAGCGGCGGTTCGATAAATTCGATCTCGATGCCGCTGTAGCGTGTGAGCGGCCGCAGGTCCTCCCGCAGTCGTTCGAAAGCCTTGGCAACGGGCTCTTTGACCAGGTCTGTCGTGCGGTCGCTGTGGGTGCGGAGCCCGATTAAAGCCTTGGCGGTGAGGTCAGTGACGGTTGAGCGGGCTGCTGCATCCTCCAAGGAGGAAGAACGCAGGGCTGCCAGGAGGGTCTCCAGGGTGGTGGAGTGCAGATCGGTCAGTTCCGCCGTCACGCGGAGGCGCTCAGCGGAAGCCGCCCGAGATTCCAGCAGGTACGACGGCGGCGCATCAGCCACTTTCTCGCGGATCCGGCGGGCAGTAAGGCGCCAGAGATACGTCACCAGGTCCAATCCGGAGTTGTGTCCCGAATCGGCAGGGGCGGGATCCGTGAGGACCAGGAGGGCATTGCTGGAGGCGTGCTTCAGGGCGAGGACGGGCCGGGTCCGGCCAGCGATCTCGGCTTCCCCAAACCAGGGTGCCTCATCCGAAAGGGCAGCGCGAAGCGTGTCAAGCTCGGCGATGGAGGCCCGGGAGATGATTTCTTCGTCGCCCGCCTTTTTCTGCGGCCGCCCCGTGCAGTCTTCGGTGAAGATGACCAGCGCACTGCCTCCCATGAAGGGGAGTGTGGCATCGCGCAACCGCTCCGCTATCTGGGCCAGGGGGGCATCGGCCAAGGCTGCCACGCTCTGCAAAAGCGGCCACGGCAGGTCTGGAAGAGGCATGGTGGATTCCTTCAGGGATGGGTCAGGGGCTGCACTCATCCCAACAGCTTACCGGGGCGGAAGCGTCCAACCAACCCAAAAGGGTAGTAAGAACCGTCAGAAAACAGTGTTACCCCTGCCCATTCGATTCGCAATCATGGATATCAACCAGAAAGCATCCGTCCGGCCGCTACAGGCCGACCAGATCCAAGAGGACAAACCGTGAACCCGAGAACAAATGTTATGCTCCCCGGCACTACAAATTCAGCAACACTCGACTGGACGCCCGCGGACGAGCGCGCCGTGGACACAGCCCGTGTTTTGGCTGCGGACGCCGTCGAGAAGGTTGGCAACGGCCACCCCGGCACGGCCATGAGCCTTGCACCGGCCGCCTACCTTCTCTTCCAGAAGCTGATGCGCCACGACCCCCGCGACCCGGACTGGCTGGGACGTGACCGTTTCATCCTGTCTCCCGGTCACTCCTCGCTGACCCTGTACATTCAGCTGTTCCTGTCCGGCTACGGCCTGGAACTGGACGACCTCAAGGCGCTACGCACCTGGGATTCCCTCACGCCGGGCCACCCCGAGTACAAGCACACCGCCGGCGTCGAAATCACCACCGGCCCGCTGGGCCAGGGCCTGGCCTCCTCGGTGGGCTTCGCCTACTCGCAGCGCCGGATGCGCGGCCTGTTCGACGCCGACGCTGCCGGGGGCACGTCCCCGTTTGACCACACCATCTGGGTCATCGCTTCCGACGGCGACATCCAGGAAGGCGTGACCTCCGAGGCTTCCTCGCTGGCCGGCCACCAGGAACTGGGCAACCTCGTGGTGGTGTACGACGAAAACCACATCTCCATCGAGGACGACACCGACATCTCCTTCACCGAGGACGTCCTCAAGCGCTACGAGGCGTACGGCTGGCACACCCAGCGCGTTGACTGGACCGAGACGGGCGAATATGTCGAAGACGTCCAGGAGCTGTACTCGGCCCTGCTCGCCGCGAAGGCCGAGACCTCCAAGCCGTCCATCATCTCGCTGCGCACCATCATCGGGTACCCGGCGCCGAAGAAGCAGAACACCGGCAAGATCCACGGTTCCGCCCTGGGTGCCGACGAAGTGGCAGGCCTCAAGGAGGTCCTGGGCTTCGATCCGGCCAAGTCCTTCGACGTTGACCAGGACGTCCTGGCGCACGCCCGCGCCGTCGTCGAACGCGGTGCTGCTGCCCGCATCGAATGGGACGGGTCCTTCGAGGCGTGGCAGTCGGCCAACCCTGAGGGCGCTGCGTTGTTGGAGCGGATCGAAGCCAAGAAGCTTCCAGCCGGACTCGACGCCGTCCTGCCGGTCTTCGAAGCAGGCAAGGACGTCTCCACCCGCGCAGCGTCCGGCAAGGTCTTGAACGCGATCGGCCCGGTCATGCCGGAACTGTGGGGCGGTTCGGCCGACCTCGCGGAGTCCAACAACACCACCATCGAGGGATCGCCGTCGTTCATCCCGGCCTCGCGCTCCACGGACACGTGGAAGGGCAACCCGTACGGTCGGGTCCTGCACTTCGGCATCCGCGAGCACGCCGCGGCCTCGATCGTGAACGGCATCTCGCTGCACGGCCGCACCCGCGCTTTTTCGGGCACATTCCTGATCTTCAGCGACTACCAGCGCCCCGCCATCCGCCTCTCCGCCCTCATGGGTGTCCCGTCCATCTACGTATGGTCGCATGACTCCATCGGCCTGGGCGAGGACGGCCCCACCCACCAGCCGGTGGAGCAGCTCTCCACCCTGCGCGCCATCGTGGGCCTGGACGTGGTCCGCCCCGGTGACGCGAACGAGGTGGGCATAGCGTGGAAGACCATGCTGGAGAACCACGAAAACCCGGCCGGCATCGTCCTGACCCGTCAGAACGTCCCCACCTTCGCCCGCGGTAATGGTGCAGCACAGGGCGACACTTTTGCTTCCCCGGCCGGTGTGGCCAAGGGCGGCTACGTCCTGGCTGAAGCATCGAAGGACGGCGCCACCGTGCCGGCCGACGTGATCCTGATCGGCACCGGCTCCGAGGTCCAGTTGGCTGTCCAGGCCCGCGAAGCCCTCCAGGCTGAAGGCATCGCTGCCCGCGTTGTCTCCATGCCGTGCGTGGAGTGGTTCAACAAGCAGGACGCCGCTTACCGCGAGTCCGTGCTCCCCGCTGCCGTCAGGGCCCGGGTCTCCGTGGAGGCCGGGCTGGCCCTGGGCTGGAGGGAATTCGTCGGCGACGCCGGACGTTCCATCTCGCTCGAGCACTATGGCGCTTCCGCCGACTACAAGCGCCTGTTCCAGGAGTTCGGCATTACCGCGGTGGCTGTTGCCGCCGCTGCCAAGGACTCCCTCGCCGCGGCCCGCAACTAGCCTTTCCCCTGCACTGCGGCGGCGCCGCGGGACGGCCTTATGGGGGCGTCCCGCGGTGCCGCCGCGAACCGTCACCAGTCCACAATTTTTGAAGGAAGAAGCAGAAGCCATGACCAACGCAACCCCCACCGCCCAGCTGTCCGACGCCGGTGTGTCCATCTGGCTCGACGACCTCTCACGTGAGCGTCTCGCCAGCGGAAGCCTCCAGAAGCTCATCGACGAAAAGAACGTCGTCGGCGTGACCACCAACCCGTCCATCTTCCAGGCCGCGATCACCTCCGGCTCGGACTACGACGCAAAGATCGCAGAACTCGCCGCCCAGGGCGCCGGTGTTGAGGAGACCATCTTCGAGATCACCACCACCGACGTCGCGGACGCCTGCGACCTGTTCGCCCCGATCGCCGCTGCGACCAAGGGAGTGGACGGCCGTGTCTCCATCGAAGTTGACCCGCGCCTCGCCTGGGACACGGCCGGCACCATCGCCGAGGCCAAGAACCTCTACAAGAAGGTGGACAAGGACAACGTCCTCATCAAGATCCCCGCGACGCTCGAAGGCCTGGAAGCGATTACCGCAACCCTCGCCGAAGGCATCAGCGTCAACGTGACCCTGATCTTCTCCCTCGACCGCTACTGCGCCGTCATCAACGCCTTCCAATCCGGCCTGGAACTGGCCAAGGAAAACGGGCATGACCTGTCCACGATCCACTCGGTCGCCTCGTTCTTCGTCTCCCGCGTGGACAGCGAGATCGACAAACGGCTCGACGCCCTCGGCACCGACGAAGCCAAGGCACTCAAGGGCAAGGCCGGCGTAGCCAATGCCCGCCTGGCCTACCAGGTGTACGAGCAGCTCTTTTCGACCGAACGGTGGGAAGTTCTGACCAAAGCCGGCGCACGCACGCAGCGTCCGCTGTGGGCCTCCACCGGTGTGAAGGACCCTGCCTACCCCGACACCCTGTACGTCACCGGACTGGCTGCCGCCGACGTCGTCAACACCATGCCGGAGAAGACGCTTGACGCAACGTTCGACCACGGCGTGGTCACCGGTGACACCATCACCGGCACCTATGCCGAGTCCAAGGGCGTGCTGTACGCACTGGACGCCCTCGGCATCTCCTACAACGAGGTGGTTGCCCTCCTCGAATCGGAGGGCCTGGACAAGTTTGTGGCCAGCTGGAAGGAACTGCTGGCCGACGTCGAAGGCGCCCTCGCCACCGCACGGAAGGCATCCTGACCCGAGCTCTGACCGCTACCGAAAGGCTGACATCATGTCCGCATCACCTCTGAACTGCTGCATCAACCCCAGCATCCTCTCGGCCGACTTCGTCAATCTCGAGGCCGAACTCGCCCGCATCAGCAACGCCGACGCCGTGCACGTGGATGTTATGGACAACCACTTTGTGCCAAATCTGACCATCGGCCTGCCTGTTGTGGAACGCCTGCAGAAGGTCAGCCCCGTCCCGTTGGACGCCCACCTGATGATTGCCAACGTGGACCGCTGGGCTCCGCTGTACGCCGACGCCGGCGTGAGCTCTGTGACATTCCACGTCGAGGCATCCGACGCCCCCATCAAACTCGCTCGCGAACTTCGCGCACGCGGGGCCAAGGCGGGCATGGCCCTGCGTCCGGCCACTCCGGTGGAACCGTACCTGGACATGCTCCCCGAACTGGACATGCTGTTGATCATGACGGTGGAGCCGGGCTTTGGCGGCCAGGCGTTCCTGGATGTCATGCTGCCCAAGATCCGCCGTGCCCGCGCGGCGGTTGACGGTTCAGGAGTGAACGTGGCCATCCAGGTGGACGGCGGCATCACGGAGGAAACCATCACTCGGGCCGCGGAGGCCGGTGCCAACGTCTTTGTGGCCGGGTCAGCCGTGTACGGCAAGCCGTCTCCTGCGGACGCCATCGAGTCACTGCGCGCGAACGGCCAGCTCGCCTTCGGCCGAACGGCTCTCCACCTCAACAACATCGCACCCCAACCAGTCTGAAGGACCACTCATGCGCGTTCACATCGGAACCGACCACGCCGGTATGGAGCTAAGCTCCCACCTCATCAATGCACTGTCTGCCAACGGCTACGAGATGGTGGACCACGGGCCGGCGGCCTATGATGCCGAGGACGACTACCCGTCGTTCTGCATCAAGGCAGCCTCCGCCGTCGTGGCCGATCAGGCCGCAGGCATTGACGCCCTCGGGATTGTGCTGGGCGGTTCGGGCAACGGCGAGCAGATCGCCGCGAACAAGGTCAAGGGCGTCCGCGCGGCCTTGGCCTGGAACCTCGATACGGCCAAGCTGGCCCGCGAACACAACAACGCCAACGTGGTGGCAGTGGGCGGGCGGCAGCACACCGTGCAGGAGGCCACCGAACTGATCGAGGCATTCCTGGCAGAACCGTTTAGTAATGCCGAGCGCCATGAACGCCGCATCGGCAAGATCGCCACCTACGAAACCACCGGCGAGGTGGCCGAGTAAAAACCCCGGCTACGTCATAGCTCCGTCCCATGCGGCGGGGCTATGACGCGTTCACAGACGAAAACTCAGCATAGGAGTCAGCATGCCCATTGCAACCCCAGAGATCTACTCCGAGATGATCGACCGCGCGAAGGCCGGCGGCTTCGCGTTTCCGGCCGTCAACGTCACCTCCTCGCAGACGCTGAACGCCGCCCTGCGCGGCTTCGCCGAGGCCGAGTCCGACGGCATCGTCCAGGTTTCCACCGGCGGTGCCGCGTACTGGTCCGGTGCTGCCACGAAGGACATGGTTGCCGGTTCCCTCGGCTTCGCGGCGTTCGCCCGCGAAGTGGCCAAGAACTACAACGTCAACATCGCCCTCCACACCGACCACTGCCCCAAGGACAAGCTGGACGGCTTTGTCCTGCCGCTGCTCGCAGCGTCCGAGGCCGAGGTCAAGGCCGGCCGCAACCCGATCTTCAACTCCCACATGTGGGACGGCTCGCACGAGACTCTTGAAGACAACCTGCGCATCGCCCGCGAGCTGCTGGAGCGCACCGCCGCCGCGAAGATGATCCTCGAAGTTGAAATCGGCATTGTCGGCGGTGAGGAAGACGGCGTGGAAAACGCCATCAACGACAAGCTCTACACGACGGTCGAGGACGCGTTGGCCACGATCGAAGCCCTCGGTGCCGGCGAGAACGGCCGCTACCTGACGGCCCTGACGTTCGGCAACGTGCACGGCGTGTACAAGCCGGGCGGGGTGAAGCTGCGCCCGGAGATCCTGAAGGACATCCAGGCGCAGGTGGGCGCGAAGCTGGGCAAGGACAGCCCGTTTGATCTGGTGTTCCACGGCGGTTCGGGTTCCTCGGACCAGGAGATCGCTGACGCCGTTTCCTACGGCGTGATCAAGATGAACATCGACACCGACACGCAGTACGCGTTCACCCGTCCGGTGGCCGGCCACATGCTCGCCAACTACGACGGCGTCCTGAAGATCGACGGCGAAATGGGCAACAAGAAGCTCTACGATCCCCGTGTCTGGGGCGCCTCCGCCGAGGCAGGCCTGTCCGCCCGGATCGTCGAGGCCACCAAGCAGCTCGGTTCCGCCGGAAAGACGTTCTAAAGGAGGTCAGCCGAACAGGACCGCTGCTTCCTCGTAGCGGTCCTGTGGCACGGTCTTCAGCTTGCCCAGCGCTTCCGCGAAGCCAACGTGCTCGATATCGGTGCCCTTGAGCGCCACCATTGTGCCCCAGCAGCCCTCCACCACGGAGTCGATCGCGGCCATTCCCAGACGGGTTGCGAGCACACGGTCGAACGCGGACGGGACGCCGCCGCGCTGGATGTGCCCCAGGGTCGTGGCACGGGTCTCGATGCCGGTCCGGGCTTCCAGTTCCGGGACCAACTGGTCCGCGATGCCGCCCAGGCGGGGCCGGCCGAAGGTGTCCAGGCCGCGCTCGGAGTGCGGGGATTCCATGTGGTCCGGAACAAAGCCCTCGGCCACCACTACCAGCGGTGCGCGCCCGCGGGCGTGGGCTTCCTTCACCCACTGGGCGATCTGTTCGATGCTGATCTTCTGCTCCGGGATCAGGATGGCGTGGGCGCCTGCGGCCATGCCCGCGTGCAGGGCAATCCAGCCCACGTGCCGGCCCATGACCTCGGCGATCATGCACCGGTGGTGGGATTCTGCCGTGGTGCGCAGTCTGTCGATTGCTTCGGTGGCGATCTGCACGGCGGTGTCGAAGCCGAAGGTGTAGTCCGTGGCGTCAAGATCGTTGTCCACGGTCTTGGGGACGCCCACGATCTTCAGCCCTGCGTCGGTCAGCCGCTTTGCGGCGGCAAGGGTCCCTTCGCCGCCGATGGCAATGATGGCGTCGATGCCCAGGCGATCCATATGGTCCTTGATGACTGCGGGGCCGCCGCCGTTTTCGAAGGGATTGGTGCGGGACGTGCCCAGGATCGTGCCACCCTGCTTGGCGATGCCGCGGACCATGGTGCGGGGGATATCGATGATGTCGCCCTCAACCACGCCCCGCCAGCCGTCCAGGAACCCGACAAACTCGTGGCCATGGACGGTGATGCCTTTAAGTACGGCGCCGCGGATGACAGCGTTCAGTCCGGGGCAGTCGCCACCGCTGGTGAGGATTCCAATTTTCATGTTCGGCTCAAATTCTGCGAGAGGATTTACAGGCAGTGCGCCACACTGACGCACCTGGAAGTGTTGAGGGTGGTACGCGGTACGGCATAAACCTGTTGCAGATTCAAGGTGCGCCACACAGTACAAGCCTGAGGGTCACGTGCCGTTTCATGGCGAAACTCCTGCTGGGGACTGCGACGGTGCCGTGAAAGGCGGCTTCTCAGCCGTAGGGGGATCAACAATGCACATTGAGTCTCCCTAAATTCCGTCGTCAAGGCGAGTGAGGTTCGTCCGCTCCCTCCCCTCGAATGCTGCTGGTGGGGGAGGATCGCGCTAGGCCGATTTCAGCGCGGCAAGCACCGACATGGCCTCCTGAACGACATCCCGCGCGGGGAAGGACGGCCGGTTGACGCCGGCCATCTCTTCCATGACCCGGACCACCTGGCAGCTGTAGCCGAACTCGTTGTCGTACCAGACGTAGAGGACGAGGTTTTTGTCATTGGAGATGGTCGCGAGGCTATCAACAATGCCGGCATGGCGGGAGCCGACGAAGTCCGTCGAGACCACGTCGGGCGAGTCCATGTAGTCGATCTGCTTGCGCAAGTCCGAGTGCAGCGACATATCGCGGAGGAAGCTGTTGACCTCATCCTTGGTGGTGCCGTTCTCCAGGCTCAGGTTGAGGATGGCCAGGCTGACGTCCGGGGTAGGAACGCGGATTGAGCTGCCGGTGAGCTTGCCCAGCAGTTCCGGCAGTGCCTTCGCCACAGCAGTGGCCGCTCCGGTTTCGGTGATCACCATGTTCAGCGCGGCGGAGCGGCCGCGGCGGTCGCCCTTGTGAAAGTTGTCGATCAGGTTCTGGTCATTGGTGAACGAGTGCACGGTCTCCACGTGCCCGTGGACCACGCCGAACCTGTCGTTGATGGCTTTCAGGACCGGCGTGATGGCGTTGGTGGTGCAGGACGCCGTGGACACGATCTTGTCCGAGTCCAGGATGGTGCCGTGGTTAATCCCATGCACGATGTTCTTCAGCTCGCCCTTGCCCGGAGCGGTCAGGAGCACGCGGGCCACGCCCTTGCTCAACAGGTGCTGGGACAGCCCTTCAACGTCGCGCCAGCGGCCCGTGTTGTCCACCACGAGAGCGTTGTGGATGCCGTAGGCGGTGTAGTCGATCGTGGCGGGGTTGTCAGAGTAGATGACCTGGACCTGCACGCCGTTGGCGGTAATGGTGCCGGCTTCCTCATTGACGCGGATGGTGCCCTCGAAGGAGCCGTGGACCGAGTCGCGGCGCAGGAGGCTGGCGCGCTTGGTGAGGTCGTTGTCGGAGCCGCGGCGCACCACGATGGCGCGCAGGCGCAGGCCGTGGCCGCCGCCTGCCTTTTCGATGAGGAGGCGCGCCAGCAGGCGGCCGATGCGGCCAAAGCCGTAGAGCACGACGTCGGTGCTGGCGCGGTCATCAGCGCCGCGCCGGCCGACGACGTCGGCGAGTTCGGCGCGGAGGAACTCTTCCAGGGTTGCCCCGCCGCCCTCTTCCTTGAACTTCTGGTTGAGGCGGGCGATGTCGATGGCTGCGGCGCCCAGGTCCAGGCCGGCGAGGGTGTTCAGCAGCGGGGCGGTTTCCCCCGGGAGCAGCTCGTCATTGCTGATCCGACGCGCGAAGCGGTGCGCCTTGAGGATGCCCATGGTGGACTTGTTGATCAGGCTGCGGCCGTGGATGCTGGTCACCACGTTGTTTTCGCGGTACAGCCGGCCGATCACCGGAATCATGGCCTCGGCAAGGGCCTCCCGGCCCATCCACGTATCAAGGCAGGAATCTGGGAGTTGTTGCATCGGGCTTCCTTTCGCAATGGGTCGGATCTGTTGGAGCTTGGCCTAGCCTCCATCGTCCTGTCATTTGCGGATAGGGGAAACGCTATTTCGGGATGGTTCTGACTACCCTATTGGGTAGTCTGGGCGGCGCGCCGGGGCGGAAGGCGGTCACTTCCCTACCCGAACGGGCTGGGCTACAGTGCCTCTATCTGGTCACCCGCCAGCCAGCCGGAGACATTGCCGGCGAGTAGCAGCAGAAAGGCAAAATCAAATGAGCGTAACTTTCCAGCCCAGCGAGCTCTTCGCTGGGGACCTAGACAAATCCCTGCTCGGCCCCCCGTTGGCCGAAGTGCTCGGCGACGAGATACCAACGCGAATTGCCATTCCCTTTACCAGCGACGACTCCCGCATCCTCTCTGGAGTCTGGGAAGCCGACCCAGGCCTCTCTCGGTGGGAATTCCTGGAGCGCGGCGAAGCGATTCATGTCCTTGAAGGCCGCATGGTGGTCACCCAGGATGGCGCTGGACCGATCACGTTGGAGGCCGGAACCGCCGCCGTCTTCCCCATCGGTTGGCAGGGGACATGGGAGATCCAGGAACGGATCAGGAAATTCTTTGTGATTTTCTCGGCCTGACACGGACCGCTGCCGAGCCAGGTCAGGATATTGCGCGGCCTGGCTCGGCCGTTCGCGATCCGATTTTCATTCCTGAGCGTGGCGGAGTCTGTGCCTTGCACGCATCGGGCCGGCGCAGCCGGTTTATTAGCCTTCGTTACTGGCGCCGCACAAGAGTGCAAGCCGGTCATCAACACCAGCGGAAGATGAGGTATCAAATGAGCATGCGGTTAATTGACGGCTTTGATGGAGTGCTGGCGGACCTTGACGGCGTCGTGTATACCGGGCCGAGGGCGATCGACGGCGCTACCAACGCACTCGATAAGCTCGAAGGTGAGGGCAAGAGCCTGGCATACGTGACTAACAACGCGTCGCGCTCACCAGAGGAGGTTGCCACCCACCTCCGGGAATTAGGAGCACCTGCCACCGCCGAGCAGGTCTTCGGATCCGCGCTGGCCGGTGCACAGCTGCTGGCCGCCAAGATGGCCGCAGGCGCGGCTGTGCTCGTCGTGGGCAGTCAGATCCTCGCAGACTCCGTCAGGGCGCAAGGGCTCGTCGTCGTGTCAAGCTCGGATGATCGGCCAGACGCAGTCATCCAGGGATTTTCCCCTGCCCTCGGCTGGAAGGACCTGGCAGAAGCCGCCTACGCGGTCACAGCAGGTGCCACTTGGGTAGCGACAAACATGGACATGACCCTTCCCCAGGAGCGGGGGTTCGCTCCGGGTAACGGGTCATTGGTGGCCGCGGTTGCCGCTGCCACCGGCAAGTCGCCCCTAGTAGCGGGAAAACCAGAAGCAGCCCTCTTCGAGACGGCGGCGCGCCACTCCGGCGTCGAGCGCGCTCTCGTGGTCGGCGACCGCCTGGACACCGACATCCTCGGCGGAAACCGCGCAGGCATGGCCACGGTTCTCGTCCTCACGGGCGTGGACTCGGTCCAAACGGCGCTGGCTGCACGCTTGGACGAGCGTCCGAACTACGTGATTCGTTCTCTGGGCGAACTCTACGTGGAGTACCCCGCGATCACGGCCGACGACGGGGCCTACTCCTGTGGCGCGGCAGTGGCCCGGGCATCGGGATCGACGGTAAGCATCAACGGCCGTGAAAACGACCTCAACAGCTGGCGCGCAGCGTGCGCCGCCTGGTGGGCAGCCCACCCGCTCATGACACCGCGTTCTGCGCCGGAAATCGTGTTTACGACGGCTGGATAGGGGCGTTCGGTCAGGAATGAACCGCAGTAGGTGTGCAGAACCCTCCTCAAACGGGGCAGGTACTAGAAAAGGAGAGTTCAATGAGCGAGAAGCTGCGTTGGGGCGTCCTCGGCACCGCCCACATCGTCCGCAAGACAATTACGGCGTTGCAGAAAACGAAAAACGGTGAGGTAGTAGGTATTGCTTCCCGCACCGAGGAAAAGGCAAGGGAGTACGCCAACAAGCACGGCGTCCCACAGGCGTTCGGCTCTTACGAGGCGCTGCTCGCTTCGCCGGACATCGACGCTGTCTACATTCCGCTGCCGAACTCACTTCACCTCGAATGGATTCTGAAATCCTTAGACGCAGGCAAGCACGTCCTCTGTGAAAAACCCTTGGCAATGAGCGCCGCCGAGTGCGAGGAGATTTCGCGCAAGGCCGACGAGACCGGGCTCAAAGTCTTAGAAGGATTCATGTACCGTTTTCACCCGCGTTTCGAAAAGCTGCAAGAGCTGCTCGCGGCCGGTACGGTGGGCAAATTGACATTTCTCCACGTCGGTCACTCCTTCGATGCGGGCGGCGACGACAATATCCGCTGGTATGCCGGCCTCGGCGGCGGCGCACTTTTCGACACAGGGTGTTACTGCGTCAATGTGAGTCGGATGGTCGTGGGGCAGGAGCCGGCCCGGGTCACCGCCTTTGGCAACTACCGCGACGCCAACGACGGAGGTCTCATTGATGCCAGCATTGCTGGCATGCTGCGCTTTCCCGGCAGCGCCACCGCGCTTTTTGATACCGGAGTGAACCTCGAGCGCCGCAATTTCCTGGAAATCACGGGCACCGAGGGCCGACTCTACCTCGACAATCCTTTTGGGCTGTTGGAGGAGGATTCGGTCCTGGAGGAGCATCACTTCGGGCAGGACACTATCCATCACGAGTTCAAAGGCGAAAACCATTTCGTCCGGATGGGCGAACATTTCGCCGACAGCGTCCTAAACGGTAGGCCGCTCCGCTACGATCTCACGGACGCGGGAGCCAACGCGCGGGTGTTGGAAGCTCTCGACCAGGCGGCGCGGAAACACGAGGCGTCCGAACCGAAACCGCATTCTGGCGCTGGCGCAGGCGTCAGCTGACAATTTGACGCCCGAGCCGGAGACGCCGACGGCAAAACCGGTTTTCGGCCTTCCCGTTGGCTGCCACAGACACTCCCTCTGGTTCGCGCGCGCCGTCGAACGCACCACAGCTAGACTTTCGTAACGACGCCCTCTGCGGACAGCACGATTTCCACCAGCGGTTCGACGTAGCGCGCGGCCAATGGGCCAACCACGGCCATGATCAGCACATAGGCAGTAGCCATGGCCGCCAGTTCTTGGGTGACGGCACCGGATGCCACTGCCAGTCCGGCAATAACGATCGAGAATTCCCCGCGGGCCACAAGCGCCGCTCCGGCACGCAGACGGCCGGGCCGGGCAATGCCCTCACGCTTCGCAGCCCAGATACCGGTCGCCATTTTGCTGGCCGTGGTGACAACAGCGAGGGCGAGTGCCCAGCCAAGGACCGGTGGAATGGAGGCAGGGTCGGTGTTCAGGCCGAACGCCACAAAGAAGATCGCGGCAAAAAGGTCCCGGAGCGGTGCCAGAATACGCGCGGCATTGTGCGATGTGGCACCGGAGATCGCGATGCCGAGCAAAAAGGCTCCAACTGCCGCTGACACGAGCATGGCTGATGCCACGCCGGCTACGAGCAGCGCCGCGCCCAGGACGTTCAGGAGGAACACCTCTGAGTTCTCGCTTTGGACAGCCTTGGAGACCCGGTGTCCGTGGCGCAGCGCAACCAGCAGGACCACACTCACCACCGCCAGCGCAATGCCCACCGTGGTGAGTCCGCTGACGAAACTGACGCCGGCAAGAATGCTGGTGAGGACGGGAAGGTAGATGACCATGGTCAGGTCTTCAAACACAAGGATGGAGATCACCACCCGGGTTTCGCGGTTGCCCAGCCAGCCCAAATCAGTGATCACCTTCGCCGCGATGCCTGATGACGAGATGTAGGTTGCGCCGCCCATCACCATGGCACCCACGAACCCCCAGTTCAGGAACAGGGCAAGTGCTGCCCCCGGCAGGAAGTTCAGGACGAGGTCAAGGAGACCGGCCCGCCACGATCTTCGCAGTCCGGTGAAAAGCTCGGACGCCGTATATTCCAGCCCGAGCACAAGCAACAGCAGAATGACGCCGATCTCCCCAAAAAGGTGCGCGGATTGCTTCATGCCTTCAAGCTCAACAATCCCGCCTGTGCCAAAGGCGAGGCCGCCAAGGAGATAGAGGGGGATGGGCGACATTCCGATCCGTTCGGCCAGTCTGGCCAACAGGCCGAGGGAGAACACCACTGCCCCGAGTTCTATGAGGCTCAAGGCAAGCGGGTTCATGGCCTCTTCCCGAGATTGGACGGCTTCCTCGCCAAAGCTTTCATCAGCGCAAAAGGTCCGTTATGCCGACATCGTGGCAAACATCAGGGCCATGACAGCGGCGCCGAGTGCTTCGAGTCCGTGTTCCGCGCGGCGGGAGGGCTTGGGAATGTAAGCGCTGTGGTGAGCGGGTATTGTGGCCCGGTAGCGCAGCAAAAGGACAATGAAAACAACCGCCGCAGCTGCGAAGAATACCGTCAGCGGGATCGCCAGGTCAGCTGAGTGATCCAATCCTGGTGCTGCCGTGCTGTGGACTGCAGAAGCTGTTCCGTGATGGGCGTTCGACGCCGGCATTGCAGTTGCGGGGGCGATGTCATGGCCGGCGGTGGCGGCATGACCCATCATCGCGATCATGAGTGCAGCAGCACCCATGGTGAAGCTGTGATAAACGCATTTCAGCCGGCCCTGGCTGCCGGCGCAGAGCAGTTTGAATTCCGGCCGGGCGACCGCCTGGATCACAAACCACAGGGCAGCACCGGCGAGGATGGCGATCTGAGCCAGCACGGTCGACGCGGCGAGGTTCCACAGCATGGCGGCCATCAGAACCATCATGAGGGCATGGAGGCTGTTGTTCACCCGGTTTGTGAGATGGCGGGACTTTGCCGCCTGAAGCACGTAGTGGCTGCCTCCGAGCAGCAGGACGGCCGTCAGAGCCCAGGTAATTGCGGGGGAATTGAACACGCGGATCACGCCCTAAGAACGATGTAGGTGAGGTGGGGCGGTCCCCGGCGCGACTGTTCGCTAGCGCCGGGGACCGGTAGGTGCAGATTTCCTTAGGTAAGGTCCAGGACCTTTTCCCGCTCGTCGGCGGCGTGAACTGCAGGGGGAGCAGCTGCTTCAGGCTTCGTGCGTCGCGATTCGTGCTGGGAATACAACCAGATGGGCAGGTAGAGCGCCAGTACGAGGAAGCCGACCCAGGTTGAAGTCCAGCCGATTTCCAGGCTATTCAGGTAGACCACGCCAATCAGGCACAGCGGCACATTGAACAGGCCAAAGATCATGGAGACGTTCGTCCAGCCCTTGGGTGCGTTGAAGGGCCTTTCCAGGTTCGCGAAAGCGGGGTGCTTCTTGGCTTTGACATAGGCGAAGAGGCTGATGCCGTTGGCGCACGTGTAGCCAATCGCCGAGGCCGCAAGAATTGCCGCGGCGTTTCCCATGGAAATGAGCACCAGGTTGAAGGCTCCGATCACCAGCAGGGCAACAAAGGGGGTTCCGTGGCGGTTGGTTCTGCCGAAGACCCTGGGGATGTTGCCTTCCACCGCCATGGAGTGCATGGCGCGGGAGGAACCCAGGTAAGCCGTTTGGATGATCAGCACCATGGCGGCGATCAGCATGATGATGGTGATTATTGACCCGGCCTGGCCAAAGGCGGCCTGAGCCACCGGAATCAGGGGCGATACAGACTGTTCCTGAACACCCTCGACACCGAGCACGCCGATGACTGCCGCCTGCAGCAGTACATAAAGGACGAGGCAGATGATCCCGCAGGCGAGCAGCGCCTTGGGGACATCCTTGGACGGGTTTTTGTATTCGGGGCCGTAGATGGCCGCCGTTTCCCAGGCGCAGGCACTCCACTGTGCGATGGCAAAGATGCCAAAGAGCATCAGGATATGGTGCATGTCCCAGGCCCAGTCAGTGGGCCACCAGTTGCCGGTGATGTTGGCCAGGTCAACGTGTCCGGTAGCAAAAGGCGCCACCGCCAGGATAACCAGCGGGATCAGGGAGATGGCTGCCAGGATGTAGCCCAGGAGGGCGCCATCCTTGAGGCCGAACCAGTTCACTATGAACAACCCGCCGAAGATCACCAGACCCGAAATCAAAGCGAGCTGATATTCGGTAAAGGTGTCGCCCAGCGCCGGAAACAGCCCATGCAGGTATCCGCCGGCCGTGATGGCGAAGATCGCCAGGATCGGGTTCCAGCCAAACCAGTAGCTCCAGGCGGTGAAGCCGCCGATCAGCTTGCCCTTGTCGTACTTGCCCTTGTAGTTTTCGGTGCGGAACACATGCTGCGCAAAGCCTGGCAGGCCGGAGGCCTTGGGAAAGGTGGTGGCCATCTCGGCATACGCGGCGTTCTGCAAAAAGCCCTGAAGGACGGATATTCCCCAGATAAGAATTGCTGCGGCGGATACATACATCGGCAGGTAGCCCAACGAGGGCAGGATCAGCATGGGAACACCCAGCGCGATGGCCGCACCCTGCTTCCAGTTAATCGACCTTTTCAGGTCATCGCCTTCATCCAAACGATTTTCACTCATAACATCTCCTTTGATGAACTGAACGTCATGTGATCTTTACTGCCTTGACGCCTCTGGCGGCCAGCAAGTATGGGACGGACCCCGATGCGCGAACGTCCAGGCACATAGGAAGGTCCGACAGGATTCGCCCTTGTGGCGAGGCGAGTCCGCGGGAGCGCCGTGACGAATCATCGCGCTCCCGCGGACTCAGTTAGGGACTGTCAGTCCGTGGTGCAGCATGTTTCGGTGGTGGTTGTTTCGGTTCGGTTTTCGTTGCTGGGGAGGTTGAGGGTGGGGTTTTGGTCGAAGAAGCCGTGGGGTTCGAGCATGAAGCCGATGTTTTGGCGGGGCATGATGGGCCAGTCTTCGAGGCGGACGACGTGGTGCATGCCGAAGGTGTACCAGACTACGAGGTCTTGGTCGACGATGTTCCGGTCTTTTTGGGTCCAGATGTGCAGGCCGTCGTCGGCGCCGGTGGCTTGGTTGGGGAATTCGCCGGCGGCGAAGCGTTCGGTGCGGTCGTAGGCGGTGACCCAGAGGTTGTTGCGGGCGAATTGGGCTCGTTTGCTGACGTAGGATTCGTCGCCGGCGGCCAGTTGGATACCGTCGGTGGGGATGAGGCGGTAGGCGACGGGTTCGTCCACGATGTTCTTGCTGTCGCGGTTGGCGATTTTCCAGAAGCGGTGTTTGGAGGAGTCGGTTTTCCGGATGGCGGCTTGTTCGGTTTCGAGTAGCCGGTCCACTGCCATGAAGGCGGTGTGGGTGGGGTTGTCTTCGGGGATTTCCATGTCTACTTCGTAGACGGCGTTGTTCGGGCCGTCGATTTCGAAGTCCATGCGGACGTTGAACATGTGTTGGTGGATCGGGGCGTAGAGTCCGTCGTTGTTCAGGGTCTGGCCGTAGGGGCTTTTCTCGCCGGGTTTCTGGCCGGCGGTGGAGAGGATGCCGGTGGCTTTGACGAGGAATTCGATGCTGCCGTCGAGGAAGAGGTGCCAGTAGAAGGCGTATTCGTAGTTGGCGACGGTGGCGATGAAGGAGATGACGAGTTTGCGGCTGCGGCGGGTTTCGGTGGTGCCTTCGCGGAAGTCGAAGTGCTTCCAGAGGATGGAGTCGTCTTCTTCGTGCATGCAGATGGCGTTTTCGATGGTCAGCGGGTTGCCGTGGCTGTCGGCGGTGATGCCGTCGAAGTATTTGATTTCGCCGAGGCAGTCGCAGCCCAGGGTGAGGGAGTTGGCCATGTTGCCGATGTTGTATTCGCCGGAGTCGAAGGCGTTCTTTTTGGCCTGGACGGGGGCGGTGTCGCCATAGGGGACGACCATTTCGGAGAGTGAGGCGCGGTTGATGACGGGGCGTTCGGTGTCTTTGTTGCGGAACTTCAGCTGGTGGAGGACCAGGCCTTCGCGGGGGGTGAATCCGACGCGGAAGGACCAGTCGGCCCACTGGACGTGGTTTCCGGTGACGTTGAAGGAAGCGCCTTCGGGCTGGGTGATGGAGATGGGTTTGAGGTCGGTGCGGGCGGGGCCGACGTATTTGGGCAGGTAGTTGCCGCTGGCGGACGGGACGGGGATGGCCTGGTCGTCTTCGACTTTGACGACGTCGCCGGAGTTGAGGTCCACGATGACGATGAAGTTTTCGATCGGGTGTGCGTAGGGGCTGTCGTCGGCTTCCTGACGGACGAAGACCAGGGCGCGCATCAGGCGGCGGCCTTCGTTGTCTTCGCCGAAGTAGCCCACGGACCAGGGTTCGAAGCAGACCAGGGACATGTCGGTGATGCCGCGTTTGGCGAGGGCGGCCTGGACCTCGGGGTTCTTGCGGCAGCTCTCTTCACCCTCTGCGAACTCGTCGAGCATGAAGGGCGGGTGGATGTGGGCGGCCAGCTGGGTCCACTTCGAGACGATGCCCGAGTCCAGGTCCACGATCGCTTCGTAGGAACGTCCCTCGGCACGGTCCACGAGGACGGCGTCTGCCTCGCGGACCGTCGCGGCGCCGGTCCGGAGCAGTTCCTTGTCCGGCTCGCGCAGCTCAATACTGATGAACCGGAACGTTTCTGCCGCGGCCGGGCCGTCCTTCAGGATGGACGCCGCCCGGGAAATCTCGGCGCGGGACAACGGGTCGAGAGGGTGCGCAACCCCCACCTCGGTGTGGATTTCAGTGTTGAGAGTCATGGTTTCTCCTTGGTTTCTAATCAAAATAACGGCGCTTATAGCTGGCAGCCAGCATGGTTTTATTGCCATCGCGGGATAAAGGATAAAAGATCCACGGAATATCAGAACTGTTAATCTTTGGATTTCCCAGAACTGCTAATTCTTTCGTACATACGATGCTGCGCTAAAAGACCCTCCCCGAACCCGGTTGAGGCTGGAGAAGGGATCGCTTGTAATTGGCATCCTCTGTTTCCAGAGTGTCAGCCGAGCACTTACTCCGGCCCCTTCTGGCGTGATGCAGATCACTTGCATTCGGTCTGTGTAAGAAAACTACGTCATTCAACTCGGCCAGGCGAGCCTTTTGTGGATATTTACGTGAGAAATTCACGGCGGTATTTTCCCATCGCAGTTAACATGTTGGAAACATTCGGGAGCGGGCTGGGCGGGTCGGTCCGTGAGAAATTTGAGGCTGAATCTTCCCACCGCAGTTAACATGCTGGAAACATTCACAAACGCGTTCGCCGCCGTCATCGAGGGCCGGGAATGCTAATGTTTGGCACCTCTGGCCGGTGACGTGTGTCACGCGAAATCAAAGACGAGCCTGCATGCCGGAGGGAAAGTTGGTCCCAGTGTCTGCCCGCGGTGATCGCTTCATCACGCCCCGCTCTCCCGTGGAGGGCCTGAGCCGCCGGAAGCTTTCCTTCCTGCCGGTCTTCGCGCAGTCAGTAGCCAACGTGGCGCCCGCGGGCGCCATGACCGTCATCCCGGCCCTGATTTTTCCGGGTCTTGTCTTTGGATCCGATGGACCGAACCTTGTGCTGACATTCGGCGCAGCCATGGCAGTCATGATCCTGGTTGCCTTATGTCTGAGACCGATGGCAAAGCGCATGGCTGCCGTCAGCGGGCTCTACAGCTACACAGCCAAGGGACTTGGCCAACGGACGGCAATTACCGCCGGCTGGTCGGCCATCTTCGGGTACGGCCTTGTGGCCATGGCCAGTCTGTTGGCTGTTGGCATGTATGTCGTTGAGCTGTTCATCAACCTGGGCATCCCCGTCGCCGATCCTGAGGTTTTAGCGGTGCTGGTCATTCTTGCCGCTGCAGGCGCCGCCTGTTTCCTCATGATCAGGGGGATCCAGTTATCCGCGTGGTCCACGCTGTTAATGGAATCCATTTCAATTGGAATCCTCGCCGTCCTCATGGTCGTTTACTTCGCCTTCAACGAGCCGAAGGTCAATCTCGGGACTGTGTTTGCGTGGAACGGACATTTTGATTCGTTATCGATCGCAATCGTCGTGGCCGTCAGTGCCTTTGTCGGATTCGAAAGCCCAACCACACTCGGAGGAGAGGCGCAGAAACCCTTCGTCAGCGTGCCACGGGCCATTACCTGGACCCCCATCTTGGCGGGCGTGCTCTATCTCCTCGCCGCGACCGCCCAGGACGTAGCCCTCAGAGATGCACCGTCAGACATAACAGCAAGCTCCACACCGTTGTCTGACCTGTTTTCCCAGACTTCCCCGGTGTTCGCCGCAGTCCTTGACCTGGGAATCGCCGCATCGTGGTTTGCGTGCGCCATCGCATCTGTGAACGCCCTGGCCCGGATATTCTTCTGCATGGGCAGGGAAGGCGTTGCCCCACGGGCAGTCGGCCGGACACACCCCGCTTTTCGGACACCTTCGACGGCGATCCTGGCCGTCATGCCGGTTGTGGCCATCGTCCCCATCGCGATCATCATCTTCGGAGCAAGTCCTGAGGAGGGCCTCGCCAACCTCTTCACGCTGGGCGCCTACGGATACCTGGGGTCCTACATCCTTGCCAGCGCGTCCCTGCCTTTCTTCCTGCGCAGGATCGGGGAGAACACGTACGCCAGCTGGGTACTTGGAGCAGCAACCTCCCTGGTCCTCGGTGCGGTGCTCTGGATGGCTGCGACAACATCGATTGGAACAGGCAACCTGCAGACTCTCATCTACGCCGGTGTCCTTCTCGCCAGCGTCATTTACGCCATGTACCTTCACCGCCGGTTACCAATGCGCCTGGCGTCAGTGGGCATCTACGACGAGACCCGCGAATCAGACCTGTTTCATGGCGGGCCGATCAAATGAACTACAGACCTTCACACTACGGTTCCGGCCCAGCGTCAAATTCGCTCAGGCTCTTGGAGATCGTGGCACGGTTCGGCACCGGGACAACGGCGAAAGAGATCACCGACGCCCTGCGCATGCCTCCGGCGACCGCCTACAGGCTTTTGAATGCGCTTGTCGGGGACGAATATCTGGTCCGCACCTCAGATCTCCGCGGATTCGCGCTCGGCCACGCAATTTCAGGACTGGTGACAGCGGCGAACCCGCCAACTGTTCCCACCGCGGCCCGCACCGTCCTGGAGGAGTTCCGGCAGGGAAACCGTTTCGCCGTGCACCTCTTTATGTTCAGGAGCGCGTCCCTCCGGATCGCCGATGAAGATCCTGATTATCCGCTCCACTCGGTCTACGAGATGCTCCGGTACCCGCACACCTCCGCCCCGGGGAAGCTGATGCTCGCTGAACTTGGTAATTCGGTCTTCCCGCTTCCGAGCGGCCAGCTGGTGAAGCTGACCGAGGACACCATTACCGACAGCGGCCAGCTGTACAAGCAACTCGCGGAAATTAGGCTCAACGGCCAGGCCTCGGAAATCAACGAACTCGAATCGGGATCCGCCAGCCTGGCACTTCCCGTGCGGCAGCCCGACGGCTCAGTGGGCGCGGCGCTGTGTCTCACTGGCCCCGCGGAACGATTCACCACAATCTCCGAACACGCGGAGGCGGCACGTGAACTGACCACACGGCTATCGCCTCTCCTGTTCTGATGAGCGGATGCTCCGCCACGCAACTGTCCTCGGTTCCTCACAGCTGTCCCCCCCGAAAAACCCGTCCCCATTCCCAGCCGCCGGACGTAAACTGACCTCCGCACCATTTATCGCGGGACAAACCCTTGGAGCCGCCATGCTCTGGAAACTGCTTGTTGAATACCTGCGGCCGCACCGGCAGCTGCTGATCGCCGTCGTGATTTTCCAGCTGGCGCAGTCCATCGCGTCGCTGTACCTGCCCACGCTGAACGCGGACATCATCGATGAGGGTGTGGCCAAGGGGGACACCGGCGTCATCCTCAGCCTGGGCGGCCTGATGCTGGCGATCACGCTGCTGCAGATCGTGTGCGCCGTGATTGCCGTGTACTTCGGGGCGAAGGCGGCCATGGGCGTGGGCCGGGACCTCCGCGGCGCCATCTTCACCCGGGTGGGGGAGTTCTCCGAGCAGGAAGTCACCAAGTTCGGCGCGCCCAGCCTCATCACCCGCTCCACCAACGACGTCCAGCAGGTCCAGCAGCTGGTGCTGATGGCCGCCACCATGATGGTGGCCGCGCCCATGCTCGCCATCGGCGGCGTGATCATGGCCGTGCGGCAGGACGTGCAGCTGTCCTGGCTGATCGCCGTCGCCGTGCCCGTGCTCATGATCGGGGTGGGGCTGATCATCACCCGGATGGTGCCGCTGTTCCGGAAGATGCAGAAGCGGATCGACACCGTGAACCGGGTGCTCCGCGAGCAGCTCACCGGCATCCGCGTGGTGCGCGCGTTCGTCCGCGAGGACATCGAGACCGCCCGCTTCGCCCGGGCCAACGACGACGTCACTGACACCGCGCTGCGGGCCGGCCGGCTGATGGCGCTCGCGTTCCCCGTGGTGATGCTGGTGCTGAACGTCTCCAGCGTGGCGGTGATCTGGTTCGGCTCGTTCCGGATCGAGGACGGCTCCATGCAGGTGGGCACCCTCATCGCGTTCCTGAGCTACCTGATGCAGATCCTGATGTCCGTCATGATGGCCACGTTTATGGCGGTGATGATCCCGCGCGCCGCCGTCTCCGCGGACCGGATCGGCGAGGTGCTGAACACCGAGTCGAGCGTCCGGCCGCCGCTAAAGCCCGTGAGTAGCGCGGTTCCGTCCGGCGGGCGGCGCCGCGGGGAGCTGGAAATGCGCGACGTCGGATTCGCCTACCCGGGTGCCGACCAGCCCGTCCTCTCCGGGCTCAGCTTCACCGCCAAAGCAGGGCAGACGACGGCGATCATCGGCAGCACCGGCGCCGGCAAGACCACCCTGGTGAACCTCATGCCGCGGCTGTTCGACGCCACCACCGGCTCGGTGCGGATGGACGGCGTGGACGTCCGCGAGCTGCACCCGGACCTGCTCTGGGGGCACATCGGCCTCGTCCCGCAGCGGCCCTACCTGTTCACCGGCACCGTCCGCAGCAACCTGCAGTACGGCAAGCCGGACGCCACCGAGGACGAGCTCTGGACCGCCCTGGAGATCGCCCAGGCACGCGACTTCGTGGAGGAGATGGAGGGCGGGCTCGATGCGCCCATCTCCCAGGGCGGCACCAACGTCTCCGGCGGACAGCGGCAGCGGCTGGCCATCGCCCGGGCCCTGGTGAAACGGCCCGAGCTGTACATCTTCGACGACTCCTTCTCCTCGCTGGACACCGGCACCGACGCCCGGCTCCGCCAGGCCCTCAAGCGCAACACCGCCGGCGCCACGCTGGTGATCATCGCCCAGCGCGTGTCCAGCATCGTGGACGCGGACCAGATCTTAGTGCTCGACGACGGCAGGATCGTGGGGCGCGGAACGCACCGCGGGCTGCTGGAGACGTCCGAAACGTACCGGGAGATTGTCTCCTCCCAGCTGGCAGCGGAGGAGACGGTATGAGCACGCAGAACCGGCCGACGTCGGGCGCTCCCCGCAGTGCCGGACCCAACTCTGCCGCCCCCGGCGGAACCGCAGCGGCCTCGAAAACGGGGACTCCCGACGTCGTACGCATTCCCCGTCCGGCGGGCGGACCGGGACGCGGCGGACCGTTCGCGGGGATGAACGTCCCGGCGGAGAAGGCGATGAACTTCGGGCCGTCGGCCAAGCGGCTGCTGGGCACGCTGCGGCCGGAGCGGGCGTGGCTGCTGCTGGTGCTGATCATGGGGGTGGCCAGCGTGACGCTCTCGGTGATCGGGCCGCGGCTGCTGGGGGAGGGCACCAACCTGATTTTCTCCGGGGTGGTGTCGCGGGAGCTGCCGGCCGGGGTGAGCAAGGCGGAGCTGATCGCACAGCTGCGGGCCGCGGGGGAGAGCCAGAAGGCGGACATGCTGACGCCCATGGCGCTGACGCCGGGGCAGGGGATCGACTTCGCGGCGCTGTCCTCCGTGTTGCTGTGGGCGCTGGTGCTGTACGTGCTGGCGTCGGCGTTTATGTGGGTGCAGGCGTATGTGCTGAACGGGGTGGTGCAGCGGACGGTGTTCGGGCTGCGCGAGGAGATCGAGGCGAAGATCCACCGGCTGCCGCTGCGGTATTTCGATTCGATCCAGCGCGGTGAGCTGCTGAGCCGGGTGACCAACGACGTCGACAACATTTCGCAGAGCCTGCAGCAGTCCATCAGCCAGGCGGTCACGTCGGTGCTGACCGTGGTGGGCGTGCTGGTGATGATGGTCATCCTCTCGCCCACGCTGGCGCTGATCGCGCTGGTGACGGTGCCGCTGACGCTGGGGATCACGGCGCTGATCGCCAAGCGCTCGCAGAAGCTGTTTGTGGCGCAGTGGAAGCACACGGGGGAGCTGAACGGGCAGATCGAGGAGACGTACACCGGGCATGCGCTGGTGAAGGTGTTCGGCCGGCAGCGCGAGGTGGAGGAGCGGTTCCGGCAGAAGAACGTGGAGCTGTACGACGCGAGCTTCGGCGCGCAGTTCATTTCCGGGCTGATCATGCCGGCCATGACGTTCATCGGGAACCTGGTGTATGTGGGGATCGCGGTGGTGGGCGGCCTGCAGGTGGCGTCCGGGGCCATGCAGCTGGGCGACGTGCAGGCGTTCATCCAGTACTCGCGGCAGTTCACCATGCCGCTGGCTCAGCTGGGGTCCATGGCCAACCTGCTGCAGTCCGGGGTGGCGTCCGCGGAGCGGGTGTTCTCGTTGTTGGATGAGCCGGAGGAGTCTGCGGAGCCTGTTGCTTCTTCGGGTCCTGCGTTTGGGCGGGGGCGGCTGGTGTTTGAATCTGTTTCCTTCTCGTATTCGCCGGACAAGCCGCTGATTTCTTCGCTTTCTTTGGTGGCGGAGCCGGGGCAGACGGTGGCGATCGTTGGGCCGACGGGAGCGGGCAAGACCACGCTGGTGAACCTGATGATGCGGTTCTACGAGCTGGATGCGGGACGGATAACGCTCGACGGCGTGGACGTCACCTCAGTGCCCCGGCGCGAGCTGCGCTCGCGGCTGGGCATGGTGCTGCAGGATACGTGGCTGTTCGGCGGGACCATCCGGGACAACATCGCATACGGGCGGCCATCTGCTTCAGAGGACGAGATCCTGGAGGCGGCGCGGGCGACGTATGTGGACCGGTTCGTGCACTCGCTGCCTGATGGTTACGACACGGTTTTGGAGGATGAAGGCTCCAACGTGTCCGCTGGTGAGAAGCAGCTGCTGACGATTGCGCGGGCGTTTCTGGCACGGCCGTCTGTCCTGATTTTGGACGAGGCGACGAGCTCGGTGGACACCCGGACCGAGGTGCTGGTGCAGAAGGCGATGCGTGCCCTCCGGTCCGACCGGACGAGTTTTGTGATCGCACACCGCCTGTCCACCATCCGCGACGCCGACCTCATCCTGGTGATGGAGGCCGGGCAGATCGTGGAACAGGGGACCCACGCTTCGCTGCTGGCTGCAGGTGGGGCTTATGCACGGTTGTATGAGGCGCAGTTTGCGGCTCCGGTGGCGGAGGTTTGAGGCTTCTGCTCTTGCGATCAATGGCGGATGAGCCGGCGTTCACCAGGCAGACACGTGAAAAAGGCAGGCTGCTGGACGGGCGCAAGTGGGACTACCAGCCATTGGCCGCCATAAAATTCCACGTACGAATCCGAGGGGCACCTTGCGTAGGCTTCTTCTCGTGTCATGTCGCTCAGACTTTCTCGCTAGGTAACGCAGTGCTGGGTAGGGAACTACCTGTCCTCTTTCGCCGGAGGTGGGCTTGTCATCTATCGTCCTGTCATCTGCAGGTAGGCGAAACGCTAGTTCGGGATGGTTTAAACCATCCCTTTTGATAGGTAGCTCGAGCGATCGGCCGGGCACGACGGCTTCCGCGGGAGGTCGGGCCTCACCCGGATGAAAAATTGTGATTGAGTGGAGCATGGCTTCCCCCATAGAGGATTACGCGTTGCTATCGGACCTTCAGACCGGTCCCCTCATATCCCGGGATGGCAGCGTGGACTGGCTCTGTTTCCCACGCTTCGACTCACCGTCGGTGTTTAGCCGAATCCTAGGCACCGATGAGCACGGTCACTGGCTCTTGGCCCCCAGCGAGGCCGGTGCTGCCGTTGTCGACCGGCACTATATTGACTCGACATTTGTGCTCCAAACCATCTGGAAGTCCGGTGGCGGAACCGTCTTGGTAACCGATTTCATGCCGCTGGGGGACAACGGATCATCCCTTGTCCGCCGGCTGACCGGTTTGGAAGGCAGTGTAGAAATGCACCAGGAACTTCGGATCCGCCCAGGGTATTCGACGGTTTTGCCTTGGATGAGCCGTGTCCGCGACAATGCGCATACGGCGGCGCCGGTCCTGTTGGCCATGGCCGGTCCGGATGCTCTCGCACTGAGGGGACCTCATCTTCCGCATGCCCACGCGCACGGGCACGAAGGAGAGTTCCTCGTTTCGGAGGGCGAGCAGCTGGATTTCGAACTGACGTGGTTCCCCTCGCATCGCCCCTTGCCGGCAGCGACTGACGTTGATGTGGCCCTCGAAGAAGCCACTGACTATTGGAGCCGCTGGGGAAGTCACTGCCGCCAGGACGGCGCCTATGGGGATGCGGTAAAACGTTCATTGCTGGTACTGCGGGCCCTCACACATTTTGAAACCGGCGGCATAGTCGCAGCGCCCACCACGTCCCTCCCCGAGGATTTCGGCGGGCCGCGGAACTGGGACTATCGGTACTGCTGGTTGCGCGATGCGGCCCTGACCCTGGAATCGATGCTGACCCATGGCTACGAAACGGAGGCACTTCAGTGGCGCAACTGGCTCCTTCGGGCCCTCGCCGGCGATCCCGAGCAGATGCAGATCATGTACGGGATAGGCGGAGAACGGGAGCTCCCTGAACGCGAGCTCCCCCACCTCCCTGGCTACGCAAACTCCAAGCCTGTACGCATTGGAAATGCCGCAGTATCGCAGTTCCAGGCTGATGTTGTCGGTGAAGTGATGGTTGCATTGGAAAGACTTCGTATGGCCGGAGGTAAGGAAGACCATTTCTCCTGGGCCCTTCAGAAGGTACTCCTGGGATTCGTCGAAAAACACATCGATGACAAGGACTTCGGCCTATGGGAGATGCGTGGTGCCGCACAGTACTTCACCCACTCCCGCGTGATGATGTGGGCCGCCTTTAACAGTGGGATCCGGGCGGTACGGATCCATGGACTTCCTGGAGACGCTGAAAAGTGGGAGCAACTCCGTGACCGGTTACGTGAAGAGATCATGCGCGAGGGATTCAACCGGAGCATTGACTCCTTTACGCAGACCTATGGCGGAACGCAAACAGACGCGGCGCTACTCGTTATGCCCCAGGTCGGTTTTCTCCCCTACAACGACAAGCACATGCTCAGCACCGTCACACGGCTGGAACAGGAACTCCTTACCGACGACGGCCTTTTGCTGCGCTATCGGACAGAGAGCGGCGTTGATGGCCTGGAGCCGGGTGAACATCCGTTCCTCGCATGCTCTTTCTGGCTTGTGGAGCAGTATGCGCGCACAGGTCGCCAGGCCGAGGCAAAGGTCTTGATGGACAAGCTCGTGGGGCTTGCCAACGAGCTTGGTCTGCTGAGCGAAGAGTACGCAACAGACGAAGATCGGATGGCCGGGAACTTTCCGCAAGCATTCTCGCACTTGACCCTGGTCAGGGCGGCAGATGCCATGCACGGGGTTGACCGTCTCAGTCTGGCGGTCGAAGCTCCCGTTTAATGGCACGTTGTGGGAGGTGCCTCATTCTCCAGTGGTGCCGGCGGTAGGGATGCCCACGAAGAGCCGCCAGGGCATGGCGTGGAGGTCAAGCTGCTTCCCGGCGTATTGTGCGGGTGAGTAGATTCCCCCCATGAAGCGGCCGGTGTTGGTTGCGATGATCACATCGTTCTGGTCGACGAGGCACGTATTCGGGGGTAAGGCCCGGAGGTGCGGTTCGAGCTGGCTTTGGATTCCCCGGACAAGTACATCTGCAGCTGCTATCCCGACCATTTCCTCCCCCAAAAAAACGGCTTTGCTGAAGGTGACGATGTTTTCGTTGCTCCCGTTGGCATCCAGGTAAGCATGGCTGATGTGGACGGCTCCGTCGCCGTAGTCCTCGGGGCGCCAGGTTGCGGTACCGCTCTCGTATAAGTCCCAGTCGATGACGAGCCGCTGAAGCGACTGAGGTCCCGCCGGGGCATGGCACCACGCCGCACCCGCAGGGCCGAATGAAACGTCGGGCAGGAAGCCCGCTCCGTATAAAAGTGGAACGGCCCCCTCGAGAGTCCGTCGCGAAGCGTCGTAGATTGCGTCCAGGTCAGAGCTGTCGCCCTGAGGCTGGGAGCCGAGTTGAACGTGCACCGCGTGCTCAATCGAACGGATCGAAGCTGAGGCGGTATTTGCCAGCAGCTCGGTAAAGGACTCGATCGATGCTACTTCGCGTTCCTCCTTGCCGGGGCCAGGGAAGGATTCTTCGCGTGATGCATCGACGCTCATTCGTAGGTCGAGCACGCGGTTCATATCCGAACGTACATGCTCCTCGGCTAGAGCCCGGGCAAGCATCCCGTCTCCGGACCGAATCGCCTCCACGATAGAGACATGTTCTGCTGCCGCGTTTCCGTTTTCGGCAGGGGCTGCCCAGATCAGCGGCCCGACCTCGGCTTGCATCGCCATTTCCTCGCGGGTAAGCCTCACAGAACCCGAGCTTGCGGCAAGCTCGATGTGAAACCTGCTGTCGTCGCGAATCGCCTGCGCAGAATCCTCCGACGATGCAATCTTGACCGCCATGGATGCCAGGCGCCCCAGGGAAAGCCGCCCACTCCGCTCCGCAGCGGAAGCAGCTGCCGAGCCCGCCAAAAAGGCCCAGTACTCACGGATGTCGCGTAGGTCATCAAGAGAATAGGCCATGAGCGACTCACGCTCCGCCTGGATGATGTCGCCAGTACTGGCCTTGACGAAGCTTCCGCCGCCCTTGCCGCGCCGCGTCTCGATCAGGCCGCGCCCCCGCAGCTCAGCCAACGCGGCGCGAAGAGTTAGTGTCGACACACCCATCTTGGCCGCAAGCTCGCTTTCGCTGGGCAACTGGGACCCGTCTTCAAGGACGCCGAGCTCGATGGCATACTTGAGCCGCCTCCCGACCTCTTCCCCTCGATCAAAGGTGGCCAAGGGGGCGAATGCGAGCTGCTCTCTCCACGTGGTCATGGACCGGTGCTCCTTTGTCAGGCATGCTTGGCTCCGCCACCTTCATTATCTGACCTTTAAAGTTAAATGTCTATTGACATGTAACGTTAAAGGTCTAAGACTTAGAGGTAGATGCAAGATCTGCACGACCTCCAGTACCCGGGTTTTGAAAGGAAATGATCAGCATGACGCGAGAAGAAGCCTATGCCGGTTGCCCTTCAGACTCGTACGTGGAGTTCTACGGAGGCCAGTGGCTTGTCGTCCCATTTGCGCCAGTTGAGCAGCCCTCCTTTTTCACCTGTTTGCCTCGGGGCAGGCGGGGAGCCCGTTACTAAATTGGGCGTCTGTCTACCGTCTAGCGCCGCCTGTCAGCAGCCAGCGCAGGCCTGTCCAGCCGTCACACAGTTACTTCTGGAACGGCTATGACCATGCAGCTGGGCGACGTGCAGGCGTTCATCCAGTACTCGCGGCAGGCTCCAACGTATCGGCCGGCGAGAAACAGCTCCTGACGATCGCGCGGGCGTTCCTGGCACGTCGGTGCTGATTCTGGACGAGGCGACGAGCTCGGTGGACACCCGGACCGAGGTGCTGGTGCAGAAGGCGATGCGGGCTTTGCGGTCCGACCGGACGAGCTTTGTGATCGCGCACCGGCTCTCCACGATCCGCGACGCCGACCTCATCCTGGGTGATGGAGGCAGGGCAGATCGTGGAGCAGGGGACGCACGCCTCCTTGCTGGCTGCGGGCTGGGCTTACGCGCGGCTGCATGAGGCGCAGTTCGCGGCCCCTGTGGCAGAAGTCTAAGGCCGCGTGGGACCGCCGGGATCACCGTGTAGTCGATCCTGCCGGGACAAACGGGTCGTTCGGCCCGGCAGGAAGCGGCTATGCCATCTGAAACAACGTCGGTGTTGCGTCTGGCGTCGTTGCGTCTGGCGTCGCGGCGGTCAGCTTTCACGCGCCGGCGACATCACCTGGAAGCTGGAAGCTTTGCCAGATCTGCGGCATCGTGATCTGAAGAGCGAGCAGTGGCTGCTTTTTTGGAGCGACCCGATTCGTGCTGGGAATAGAACCAGATGGGTATGTAGAGCGCCAACACGAGGAAGCCGAGCCAGGTTGAGGTCCAGCCGATCTCCAGGCTATTCAGGTAGACCACGCCCACCAGGCACAGGGGCAGATTGAACAAGCCAAAGGCCATGGCGACATGTTTCCAGCCCTTGGGTGCCTTGAACGGTCGTTCCAGGTTCGCGAAGTCGGGGTGCTTCTTGGCTTTGACGTAGGCGAACAGGCTGATGCCGTTGGCACAGGTGTAGCCGATGGCTGCGGCTGCAAGAATCGCCGATATGGATCCCATGGAAATCAGTGCCATGTTGAATGCTGCGGTGACGAGCATGGCAACGAACGGGGTTCCTTGCCGGTTTGTTTTGCCGAAGACCCTGGGAAGGTTGCCTTCCGTCGCCATGGAGTGCATGGCGCGGGAGGAACCCAGATAAGCCGTCTGAATGATCAGGATCATGGCGGCGATCAACATGATGATGGTGATGACGGTACCGGCTTCGCCGAAGACGGCCAGTGCGACTGGGATCAGGGGTGAGATGGGCTCAGCCTGAACACCCTCGACACCAAGGACACCGATCACTGCTGCCTGCACCAGTACATACGAGAAGAAGCAGATAATGCCGCAGGCAAACAGCGCTTTGGGGACGTCCTTGCCGGGTTTTTTGTATTCAGGACCGTAGATGGCTGCCGTCTCCCAGCCACAGGCACTCCACTGAGCGATCGCAAAGATGCCGAAGAGGATCAGGATGTGATGCATGTCCCAGGACCAATCAGCCGGCAGCCAGTTGCCGGTGATGTTCGCGAGCTCAACGTGCCCGGTCGCAAAAGGCGCGACGGCCAGGACAACCAGCGGGATCAGCGATATGGCAGCCAGGACGTAGCCCAGAAGGGCGCCATCCTTGAGGCCGAACCAGTTGACCACGGACAACCCGGTGAAGATCACCAAGCCTGAGAGCAGTGCGAGCTGATACTCGGTAAAGGTCTCGCCCAGCACCGGGAACAGCCCGTGCAGGTATCCGCCGACCAGAATGGCGAAGATCGCCAGTACCGGATTCCAGGCAAACCAGTAGCTCCAGGCGCTGAAGCCGCCGATCAGCTTGCCCTTGTCGTACTTGCCCTTGTAGTTCCCGGTACGAAATACATGCTGCGCAAAACCTGGCAGGCCGGAGGCCTTGGGAAAGGTGGTGGCCAATTCGGCATAGGCGGTGTTCTGAAAGAAGCCCTGGAGGACTGATAATCCCCAGACAAGGATGGCCGCAGCCGATAAATACATCGGAAGGTAGCCCAGAGAGGGCAGAATCAGCAAGGGCACCCCCAGCGCAATGGCCAGACCCTGTTTCCAGTCGATCGACCTTTCCAAGTGACCGACGCCGTCTGAATGGTTTTTACTCATAAAAGTCTCCCTAGGACGACCTAGAGCCGTCTGGTTTTTTAACTGAACAATTTAGGAATTCAAAATTTGAATGGCAGTGGAAAGAACTACATGGCATCGCAGCGGCATTTATTACCGCAATGTGAGGATGTAGAAAACCCGGGGCGCGATTGTGCCGTCTTTTAGACGATTGAGTCGTTGGGGTCGTCAGTCCGGATCGAACCAGCGGCGGACCTGGACGAAGGTGCCGGGCAGGAAATCAGGCTCAGATTTCGAAGTATCGGAAGGAGTGCGACTCTGCACCCTCGGGGTTGGGGCCGTAAGTGGTTACCATGCGCGCGTAGACCGGCGCCCAGTATCTGCCGAGCTGTCCGGGATTTACGCGTGCCGCGTCGCCCGGCCTCAGGATGACAGTCTTGCCTTCGCTCTCGATGTGGAGTTCGCCTTCCAGGACGAAGTTCGTCTCGCTGTGGGGGTGGAAGTCCTCCCAGCCACAGGCTTCCAGCTCCCACTCCGACAGGATGAGCTCGTCCCATGGGCCTACGGGATTCGAGTTTATGAACCTGCAGCGCAATCGTGGCCATCCGTCCTTCATGGCCTTCATGGACGTCGCCGGCCAGAAATCGACCGCTTTGCCCGTCGTAGGTGTCGGGAGCTGAGGCGTTGTGGTCATTGTCTTTTACCCGTTTCTTGAATGGGAAATCTGCTTTTGCGGGATGCTTCGGTGAATCTCATCAGAAGCGACTTCGTGATCTAGATCACGGCGCTGTCCAACACTGTGACACGGACACTTGTTCCAGTCAATGGTTCAGGACGGGGCAGTGGAAGCTTTTCTCGTGGGGCTAGTCCTGGAAATTTTGGTGAGGGGCCAGCCCCAGAAATGTCATCTTGGACGGTTGACTTATACAGCTGTTCATGTCAAAGTTTCTGGCACGGGCTAACGTGACTGGCATCACACCAGTACTGTTCCGTTAGCCCTGCAAATCCGAAAATCTCCGGTTTGCAATCGATCCCACGAGAGGCCCGATCGGGCCTACTCAGCTGCTTTTCAGAGCAGCCTCGCCCCAAGAATGACAGTTCTGTCAAAGATGAACAGTCCTGCCGAGAAACATTTACACAGGAGACACCATGGAAACCAACCTCGTAGGAACACTCAGCAAGGCCGGATCCATCCACAAGGTAGAAGGCGGTTATGTCGGTCTGCCGCCGATGAACGAGCCTGGGACGGTCGCTGCAATCGGTGACTCCCTCCACAACCCCGAGGGTTCGATCATGAGCGCCGGTTTCTTCGAATTGAAGGCCTCGGAACCCTTGGTATACACGTACACCTACGACGAAATGAAGGTAGTCGTGCAGGGTGAATTCATCCTCACGGACCAGACCAGCGGGGAAGTCACCCACGCGAAAGAGCGCGACATTCTGTTTTTCCCCAAGGGCACTACAGTCAAGTTCGAGACCCCTGAGTACGGTCTGGGGTTCTTCGCCGGCCACCGCTCCTTCGCGCCCTAGGCCCCCGGGCGTTGCGAATCTGCAACGCCGGAGATGGCCGAATACCTGGGCATCACCCGCTACCGCAAACGGCACCTGGCTAGCTGCCGGCCTGACACTTAGCGCAACTCACACCATCGCACATCCGCGATCCAAGAAAGTCCTTTTGTAGAGGAGAGCAACATGACACTACGAGTCGGAATCATTGGTGCCGGCCCCAGCGGCCTGGCACAACTTCGGGCGTTTGAATCAGCACGCCAAAAAGGCGCCCCCATTCCCGAGATCCTATGCTTTGAGAAGCAGGACGACTGGGGCGGCCAGTGGAACAACAGTTGGCGGATCGGCCTGGACGCTCACGGCGAGCCGGTCCACTCCAGCATGTACCGCCACCTATGGTCCAATGGGCCCAAGGAATGCCTCGAATTCTCGGACTATTCCTTTGACGAGCACTTTGGCCGCCCCATTTCCTCCTTCCCGCCCCGAGAGGTTCTCTTCGACTACATCAAGGGCCGCGTGGAAAAGTCCGACGTCCGCAAGTACGTCAAGTTCAACACCGTCGCCCGCCACACCAGCTACAACGAGGCAACGCAGGAATTTACCCTGACGGTAGAGGACCTCAAAACCAACCTCACTGAAACCCACGTATTCGACAGGCTCGTGGTCGCTACCGGACACTTCTCCGTCCCTTCCGTCCCCGAGTTCAAAGGCATCAAAACCTTCCCGGGCGAGGTCTTGCATGCCCACGATTTCCGCGGAGCAGAGCGCTTTTACGGCAAGAACCTGCTCATGATCGGCAGCAGCTATTCCGCCGAGGACATCGGCATGCAGGCCCACAAGATGGGCGCCGCGTCGATCACCATCAGCTACCGCACATCCCCGATGGATTATCACTGGCCGGAGAACACGGTTGAACGCCCGCTCGTCACTCACTTCCAGGGCCGCACCGCGCACTTCAGCGACGGCACCCAAGATGACTTTGACGCCGTCGTACTCGGCACCGGATACCAGCACAAGTACCCGTTCCTGCCCAGCGAGCTGTCGCTGATGTCGCCAAACGTGCTGTACCCGGGCAACCTTTACAAGGGGGTGGTGTGGCAGCAGAACACCAACCTCTTCTACCTTGGCGCTCAGGACCAGTACTACACGTTCAACATGTTTGACGCGCAAGCGTGGTTTGCCCGCGACGTCATGACCGGAGCGATTGACCTGCCGTCCCTTGACGAGCGCGAGGCGGACATCCAGCTCTGGCTCGAGCGCCAAGCCGCGCTGCCGGATCATGACTCGGAAGCTGATTTCCAGACGGACTACCTGCGGGAACTCATTGACGCCACTGATTACCCGCCCTTTGACTTGGACGCTGTTTCCCAGCTCTTCAAAGACTGGATGCATCACAAGGAGACGGACATCCTGGGGTACCGCGACATGGTCCACCGCTCCGTGGTCACCGGCACCATGGCGACCAGGCACCACACCCGCTGGCTCAACGCCATGGATGACTCCTTGGAGCGGTACCTGTATGGTCCCTCGCAGGATATAGACACCGAAACTCCTGCCGACGTCACCGACAGCTTGGCCGCCAGATAATTCCGGGCCTGCGGCCCAGGCTGAACCCTCGCATCGGTCGTTCCTGCTGAGTGAACCAGATTCATCGCGACCCAGGGGTCTGGACAAGTTAATACTTGGCCAATATGAGGCCTGCTGGTAGTTAGAGTGCCGGGTTGTCCAGCGGTACGAAGTTGTGCCCCACTCCACGGGACCAACACTGGTTGGACCGTGGGGCGGGGCACACGACAGGCTGATCCACTTCGACGCACTGGACGTCCCAGGCAGCACCGTCAATGCAGCTACGGTGATCCACCGCTACGTCCCAGGCCAATCCCATCGCCTGACCCCTGAAGCCGGGCTGCGGTCGGTCGTTGCCGCATCCACACGCCGCCGAGATCGCACCATCCTTACGCGGGGCACGCGTTGGGACGGAGACGTTTGTTCCAGTCAATGGTTCAGGACAAAGGCGTAGCCATTAGTCTTAGGGAACGGGCCCCTGTCGGGCCGCAACCTGGAGACTAGAGAGTGGGCTATGCGGGTACCCGCAGAGGAACGGAAAGAACAGCTAATTGCAGCGACGGTTGAACTGATGCGTCGTGAGGGCGTTCAGTCGGTGACCATCCGGGCTATAGCCAAGGAGGCTAATGCCCCCTTGGCCACGGCACATTATTGCTTCAGCGGCAAAGACGAACTCATGGATGCGGCTGCCGAGGCGTGGCTGAAGAACCTCAGCAGTTTTTCCGGCGATGTCCCGGTCCACTTGGGACTTCGTAAGGCTGTGGAACAAGTAGCGGAAGGCTACTGGCGTGCACTAGAAGAAGAGCCAGCCAGCCTCCTCGCTGAGATCGAACTCATTCTGTGGGCAACACGCAACGCCCCCGTCAGCCCGCTGGCCGCAAAAATTTATCCCGCTTACGAGAAAGAGTTAGGAAGCATATTCTCGTCCGCTGCCAACCACAGCGGTGAAAAGTGCCTGATCGGCTTTCCTACGCTTGTGCGATCTTTCCTCATGATTTACGACGGAGCGGCCATTCAATACATGACCGACCCGAAGGCTACCGATCACCGATCTATGTTCTTCATGTTGGTGGATGCCCTTCTGATCAAAGCCGGCGCCTAAACATCACCGCCCTGCCCATGATGTGGGTATCAACCAAGAGAATATAAGGCCCAGGAGGTGCCTTGTCCCACGATGCTGCCGCGCCATTCTTGTCGCCTGCCATCGGGCGCGGGGCTAGTCCTTGGGGGCCCCAGCCTCGGGCACACCGGCTACGACCACCTCAAGCAGACCTTGGCCTGCAGGCCGAGGGCCTCGTCGACGGGGGAGCGGACCTTCCTCATCGAAACGAGCCAGGACCTCCTGCAGACCAAGGGCGCGGTCAATGGCTGCAAGCAGGGCATCGTGACCCGCGGCGTCCGGCTCCCGATCTTCGCCGAGGTGACTGTCGAGACCAACGGAACCATGCTGATGGGCTCCGGAATCGGCGCGGCGCTCACCGCGCTTGAGCCGCTCGGCATCGGCGCCATTTGCCTGAACTGCGCCACCGGGCCGGATGAGATGAGCGAGGAAGAAACCCGCCCGGGCGGCATCGAGCTTCGGTGCGCAGTTCATTTCCGGGCTGATCATGCCGGCCATGACGTTTATCGGGAACCTCGTGTACGTGGGGATCGCGGTGGTGGGAGGCCTGCAGGTGGCGTCCGGGGCCATGCAGCTGGGCGACGTGCAGGCGTTCATCCAGTACTCGCGGCAGTTCACCATGCCGCTGACGCAGCTGGGGTCGATGGCCAACCTGCTGCAGTCCGGGGTGGCGTCCGCGGAGCGGGTGTTCTCGTTGTTGGATGAGGATGAGGAGTCTGCTGAGCCTGTTCCTTCGTCTGGTCCGGTTTTCGGGCGGGGACGGCTGGTCTTTGAGGACGTCTCGTTCTCTTATTCGCCGGACAAGCCGCTGATTTCTTCTTTGTCTCTTGTGGCGGAGCCGGGGCAGACGGTGGCGATTGTCGGGCCCACCGGTGCTGGGAAGACCACGCTGGTGAACCTGATGATGCGGTTCTACGAGCTGGATGCAGGCCGGATAACGCTCGACGGCGTAGACGTCACCTCAGTCTCCCGGCGCGAGCTGCGCTCGCGGCTGGGCATGGTGCTGCAGGATACGTGGCTGTTCGGCGGGACCATCCGGGACAACATCGCGTACGGCCGGCCTACTGCTACGGAGGGCGAGATCCTTGAGGCCGCGCGGGCGACGTACGTGGACCGGTTCGTGCACTCGCTGCCGGAGGGGTACGACACCGTTTTGGAGGATGAGGGTGGGAACGTGTGAATATTGGCCTTCAGGGGGTCCAGAGGTGGTGCGGGTGAGCGCCGTGGTCGGAATCCCGATTGGCGTGGGTGAGCGCCAGTGTCGGTGTGGGTGAGCGCCATCTGTAAGGCTCCTTCCACCACGTGAGGGCCACGTGGCGGAAGGATTACCGGCAATGGTACGGAAGATCAAGGCGAAACTGGTTTTGCAGTTTCGCAATCAAGGCCTATCGGGCAGGGCTATCTCGTCTGCTCAGGGCATGTCTCGGCACAGCGTTCAGGCGGTGATCGAGGCTGCTGATCGGGCAGGGCTCGGCTGGGATGACGTTGCTGATTTGTCTGATGGTGAGGTTTATCTGGCGCTATTTCCCGGCCGCGGGGTGCGCGAGAGCGTGTTTATGCAGCCGGATTGGGGCCAGGTGCACCGGGAGCTGGCCAGGGTTGGGGTGACGTTGAAGCTGCTGCACCAGGAGTACGTCGACGCATCCGGTCGGGCGGGGCAAGCGTCGATGAGTTATGACCGGTTCTGCAGGCTTTATGGCGATCACGCGATGGTCACTGGCGCCTCGTCCCGGGTCGGCCACAAGGCTGGCCGCAGCATCGAGGTCGACTGGTCTGGGCCGACGATGCAGCTGGTCGATCCGGCAACGGGAGAGGTCTCGAAGGTGTATTTGTTCGTCGCGTGTCTGCCGTTCAGCAGGTATGCGTTCGTGGAGGCGTGCCTGGATATGCGGCAGGATTCGTGGCTGCGCGCGCATGCGGAGATGTTCGCGTTCTTCGGCGGCACGGTCCCGCGGCTCGTGCCCGACAATCTCAAGACCGGGGTGATCTCTCATCCGCGCGAGGGCGAGGTCGTGCTCAATGACGCGTATCGGGAGATGGCGGCGCATTATTCAGCGGCGGTACTACCGGGCCGAGTGAGGCACCCGAAGGACAAGGCGAGCGTGGAAAACACTGTCTCGCACGTCGCCACCTGGGTGATTGCCGGGTTGAGGAAAGAGGTGTTCACGAGCCTGGCGCAGTTGCGGAGACGGATTCGGGAGCAGATCGATGCCTATAACAGGCAGCCGTTCCAGAAGCGGGAGGGCTCCCGGCTGAGCGTGTTCACCGCCGAGGAGAAGCCGGTGTTGCAACCGCTGCCGGCGGTGGCGTTCGAGATCAGCACCTGGACCTATGGGCGCAAAGTTGGGCGCAACGGCCACGTGGTCTGGGCGAAGAACTTTTACTCCGTGCCGTTCGCGCACATCGGCTCGAATGTTGATCTTCGTGTCACGGAGACCATGCTGGAGATCTATCGCAGCGATGAGCGCCTCACCAGCCACCTGCTGCTGCCAGCGACGACGGCGAACCAGCATCAGACGAACGAGGCGGACCTTCCGGAGGGTCGCAGCTGGCAGGCGTGGGACCGGGCCCGGATCGATGAATGGGCGTTGCGGATGGGCCCGGCAACCGTGACGGTGATCAGCAAGATCTTCGAGTCCGTGCGGGTCGAGGAGGCCGGCTACGACCCCGCGCTGGCGGTGCTGCGCCTGTCCCGCCGGTTCTCCCCGGCCCGGGTGGAAGCGGCCAGCCAGCTCGCGCTGCGGGGGTCGATACGATCGCCCCGCTACGCCCACCTGCGGCCGATCCTGGATACCGGGCAGGACAAAACCGGGATCGTCCCTGATGAGCCGGAGGGAGACGATGGCGGATACGTGCGGGGCGGCGCCTACTACGCCGGAGGGGCTCGATGAGCCGCCTGGATGCGGAGACCAAACGCAAGCTGCGCGAGATGAACGCGGGCGAGTTGCTGGAGGCCATCGATACCCAAGACGAGAGGCTGAGTATCAGCTTGCCGTTCGAGGATCGTGTCCGGCTGGTCGTCGATGACGCCTATTCGTCGTTTACGCATTCCAAGGTGGCCGGCTTGATCCGGCGGGCAGGACTGCGTTATCCGAACGCGGATTTGCGTCGCATCGATCTTCTCGACGAGCGCGGTCTTGACCGGCAGCTGCTGACCCAGCTGGGCACCTGCTCGTTCGTGGGCAGGCAGCAGAACGTCGTCTTGCAGGGGTTCACTGGGTCGGGGAAGTCGTATCTGGGATGCGCGGTCGCCAAACGCGCCTGCGAGCACCGAATCCGCGCACATTACGTCCGTATGCCAGACCTCGAGGAAGAATGGGTCGCCGCGCAAGACAGGCCCGGCGGTTCCGGTAAATTCCTGCGAAAGTATGCGGCATTCACGCTGCTGGTCATCGACGAGTGGCTCCTGGATCGACCCACGGAACCGATGCGAGGCATGCTGCTGGAACTGATGGAGCGCCGCTACGGCGAGACCTCAACAGTGTTCTGCACTCAGTATTTGCAGAAGGACTGGCACCAGCGGCTCGGCTCCGGCGTCCATGCGGACGCGATCATGGACCGGATCATCCACAACACGATCTGGGTCGAGACCGGCAACTACAACATGCGCGAACACGCAGCACTCGTGAGCGCCTAATCCTGTGACAGAGAGCGTCAGCGGCGCCAAGCCACGCGACTGCTGGCGCTCTCTGGCACGATCCCCGGCGCTCAACCGCACGAATGGGTGGCGCTCAGGGCTTCAAATACTCAAACGTGTCCGCCGGTGAGAAGCAGCTGCTGACGATTGCGCGGGCGTTCCTGGCCCGGCCGTCGGTGCTGATCCTGGACGAGGCGACTTCTTCAGTGGATACGCGGACCGAGGTGCTGGTGCAGAAGGCGATGCGGGCTTTGAGGAGCGACCGGACGAGCTTTGTGATCGCGCACCGCCTGTCCACGATCCGCGACGCCGACCTCATCCTAGTGATGGAGGCTGGCCAGATCGTGGAGCAGGGAACGCACGCTTCCTTGTTGGCAGCTGGCGGGGCTTATGCGCGCCTGTATGAGGCGCAGTTCGCGGCTCCGGTGGCGGAGGTTTAGGAAGCCCGAGGCGAGCCTCGCAGTCAGACACTCAAGCGTTGACTACAAATTCAACTCCAGTCGGTTCACCACTCGGATTATCGTGTCAACGTACTCCTTAACGCGCGAGGCATTCACTTCTTGATTGGTGTGAACTGCTTCGTTTCGTGCCTGTTGCGCGGCTGATAAAGTAGCAGTCTCATCGGGCGTAATCTTGCCATCGACAGAAGCCTGGCGAAGTAATGACCGCAGATTTCCCGGTAGTTTTTCCTCCCGTTTGTTCGTGTCGTATGTTTTCGATAGCGTCGTTTCGAGCAGTGCTATCGCCGTGATTAGCGCAGCCCGGGGCTCCTTCAGCCGCATGAGCCTGATCGCATCGCTTTCCGTGCTCCTTGCGCTGTTCCGTGTGATTTGACGGATGACTTCGGTGAAATTGGCAATGAACTGCTCTGGATCGGCATCGGGTCGGGCGGGTCGGATAAGAACCCGCCCATCAAATCCAGCAATCATGGGTCGGTTTGAGGGAGTCACGACGAGCGTGCTCCTAGTCCCAGCTGCTCCGGAGTCATAAAGAAGACTGGTGTGGAATTCTGGGCTGTCGGGCTCAACTACGACCAATCGCGCTCTACTCAAAAGCGCGTCATTCTTAGCCAGATGCGTGCCGGGAGGCGTAGATACATCTTTGGAAACCACTGGGACAAGGCCTTCTGCTTCAACCACCGGAAATATGTACTCCCGATACCAGGCGACCACCGCTGCAGGCACCGCGAAAAAACACATCCTGCTACTAGGCGCAGGCAGGAGCAGATCTGCACTCGTGCGGTCGTATGAACTCTTTCCGGTTTCGAGAACGTGATCGCGCCAGTATTCTCCAAGCTCGCGCAGGAAAGCAGCTAACTGTTCACCGTACGACAGGCCCCTTTTCGTCGGAAGATTTACAACTTTGACGCCGCGTCGCTCGTACCGGGATACAACGTGTGATGGGGCGCCAATTTGAATGGACCACAGCGGGCGCGTAAGAGGCCCGAGGCGGCTTCGAATGACCGCCAAAAGTTGACGAGTGTCTGGATCGTCGAGACTATAGCCGATGAGGATTGCGGTTCGGTCAACCAAAAGTGCCGTCACGCTGGTTGCCAGCAAAGGGTAGCGGATCAAGAAATTGTCATAGTCATCCTCTGTTAGTACGAGGCGATTTGGATGGTGGACATCACCGTGCATCTTAATCAGCCGAGGACCTGCATAGCGGTTAGGGCCGGAAAGCTGTAACTCGTCTACTACGGGATGACATGGCCGGCCGCCTTCTTGGTAGGCGCGCTCCAATAGAAAGTCAAAATTCGTCGTAATGACAGTTTCAAAACCGAGATCGGCAATTGCTTTATGAGTTTCGCCAGTGACTGCGTCGTGGGCACGTATGAGTCGAGCTATTTTGTCGACCAAGGCTACCCGGCCGAAGCTCTGCTCATAGGCGGAGATGGAGTCAAGAGTATTGTTTCCTGAATCGAGGCCAGGTACATCCCGGGCAAGAGCCTCCCCTAACTCATGCCACATCAGCGGAGGCTCACCGGTGTAGACGGACGCATTCCGTGAAAAACCAGCACCGATAAGAGGAAGCCATCGTCCTTGCACCAGATCATCAAGGAGCGGCCTAGGAACGTACTTGATGTATTCGTCGGCCAAAATGTTCCCCGTCGTCAAGGTCCTTGAGCTGCCTGTCAGCATAGCTTGCCACTAAAGACAACAGCGCCAGAAAAGTGATGCGGACTCTGACGAGTAGCCTGCCTACCCCCTCTGATGCATGTACAGCTTCTGCAGGGTAGTGCGGCTGGCGTTCAAGATAGTTTCCTTCTCCTAATTGTCGGACAAACCGCTGATCTCTGACCTGACGTCATTGACGCCCCAAAAATCCGCCGAATTGGGCGTGCCGTTTCAAGGTGGTTTTGATCGCATCTTTTATGGTTGACGGCATTGTGTTCGAAGGGGCAAACGCCTTCAGTTCGACGATGACGGAGTTCTGTTGACTATTGGGGCGTTCCAAGAAGACATCAGCCCGAACGGTGCTGTGCTTTGAAACGACGTCCTTCTCGTGCTTTGCCTCGTAGCCAAGCTCTTGAAATACCCGCGCTATTCGCTTGCCGATCGCCGTGGGGCTCGTCGTAACTGTCGAGTACCAGTCTCGAGCTTCATTCGCCCGGTTCGACGTTTCTCGTTCTCTCATGGTGCTATATGCCGTCGGGTCCCATGCTTCAGAGACGATAGAAGCAAAGTGTGACTTGCTGAAGCGATCTAGGTACGACTTGTGGAGTTTGGCGGAGTCGCTCGTCAGATCGTGGCAAAGCTTGTGGAGGTCCGCCGCTGCAATGGGAATCAATCGAACGTCAAAGTATAGGCGTGCCCGGTTCAACTGTGAAAGTGGAAGCGTACGCCTATCCAGGTCGTTGAGCTCCCGGTAGAAGGCGCCCCAGTCCAGTTTGTATCCATCTCGCGGGTTGCTGAATCCGTTGATCAAGGCGATTCTGCGGCCGTCCGTAACAGGCCACAGCATGATCACCTGATACTTGGACAGATCCTGAAGCCCACTTACAGAGCTCATTAGAAGGTCAGCTACGCCCTCGATGCATTGCCCTATGGTTTCGGCCTTGTCTGCGACCTCATCAATGTCGGTACGAAGGACTTCGAAATCGGCCAATGGCTGGTCGGCATTATGGAACTCAAATGTCTCTTCTACGAGACGAGACCACTCGGCACGAGGCGGGCCATCGAGCCTGAAGTCCCCACTAAGCAGGATCCTGGTATTCCGGCTCGTTGCTTCAGCCAGTTCGGACTGGAACTCTTGGCTGGTCGTTAGCCAGATGAAAAGGACCGGCTCCCGGCGCAGGTCGCCGCGGTCCAAGAGGCTGAGCCGCTCCACAAATTGTGTCGGCACGTCCGAGCGCGTTGCGACGTTCTCCTCGTACTGATCGATAACAGCAACAATGAGATTGGGTTGTTTCCGTCGCCCCTTGGCTGCATTAATTTCTGCAACCAACGATGATTCCGACGAAATCGCCGCGCGGGAAAGTTCGATTACCTTGATGTCCGGAAGATGGGTTTGGAGTTCGCGGGCCGCAGAACTCTTGCCCGATCCGCTGGGGCCATATATCGGGAGGAACTTGATTCCACCAGACATCTGCATGCTCTTGAGACCTCTTTGTACTAAGTCAATGAGATGCGGATTCGGTTCAAGCCGTCCTCGGAAAGCAGGGTCCAGGTCTTCGTATCTGGACGGCAGTCGCATAGTCATTAGGACAGTCTAAGGACCAAAACAACAGTTACTGGCAACGCGGTGTTCCGCCAGAGAATTAAGAACCTCTTCGTCGTAGTTGCGTTGATATTTTCCATTCCACGGCGACGCCGCCAACACCACGGCCAAGCACGCCGTGGTTGGCCCGACCGAGTACTCGGCGGTGAGGTTTGCCCAAACGACTGTCCCCCATTCGCATAGATGGGGAAACATGGCGCGACCGTGACGTAGGCTTAAACAGAACTGCCCACCACCCGCCGTCGTAGTATTCGGAAACACGGCGCAATGTGTCGGCCCCGCTCGTACTCTGTTAGCTGCCTCGTTTTGCGCTTGATGTTGAGGCCGTCGCCCGCCCAGTCCGTTCGCAGGAGCTGCTGGATGCGGTGAACCACCGGGTCGTACTGCCGATCGGGCGATGGGCACCATGCTGCAGGGGCGGGAGCTCTCGCTCGAGGACGACTTCCTGGGTCTGGAAGGCTGCAACGAGATCCTCAATGTCACGCGACCGGATGTCATCGCGGACATCCATGACGCTTACTTCGCGGTGGGCATCGATGCGGTCGAAACCAACACCTTCGGTGCAAACTGGTCCAACCTCTCCGACTACGGCATCGACGACCGGATTGAAGCTCGCCCGGAAGGGTGCGGAGATCGACCGGGACCGCGCCGAAGCCGCAGAAAAAGCAGGCGGACGGATGCGGTGGGTTTTGGGCTCCATCGGGCCGGGTATCAAGCTCCCCAGGCTCGGCCACACCACCTACGACTACCTCAAGCAGACCTTCGCCCGGCAGGCCGAGAGCCTCATCGACGGGGGAGCATATGCCTACTAGCATCAATGGCGCCATCCCCACATCCGACGGCGGCTGGTCGGCGCTGCAGGGGCCCGGATACACGCGCGAGGAGGGCAACGCATCACCGGTTTAGGGCCGACCCTCCGGCCCTATCGGAATGACGATGGACGGCCTATCTTGGTCTGACACACACCCAAGGAAAGGAACAACGATGTTCACCTTGCAGATCAGCTATCCAGTCCGGGACTACGAGGCTTTCAAGAAGGTATTCGATAGCGATCCTGCAGGCCGCGCCGCCTCGGGCGCCAGGTCTGTCCGGCTGCTCCGGGACACGGACGACCAGAACAGCGTGGCCGTGCTCCTTGACTTCGACACCAAGGATGCCGCGACCGTCTTTCTGGAACGGCTACGCAGCGAGGTATGGGACAAGCCCGAGGTGATAGGGCAGCTGATGACGGCAGCGCCCACTGCAAGGATCCTGGAGGAAGTGGGCCGCGAGGGTGAGGGTGCGGGCTGACCGCTCAGTATCCGGGGTTCCGCCGAACCACTTCATTTGCGGCCGACTGGGTCAAATAGAACGCCGTTCGGCGCTGACTCAAACGGTCGACGGCGGGAGGCCCCGCCGTCGTGCGTTTCCTTCCGTCGTGGCTGCTTCTGTCTCCGGCGGGCTGGGGGTGTCTGATGGACACTGCCACCGCATCCTCGTGCTGCGTACCGTGGAACTTGTGGACAGAAAAGAAGAGATCCGTGAGTTCCTGATCTCGCGTCGAGCGAAGGTCAGCCCGGAGCAGGCCGGGATCCCCAGCTACGGGGAACTGCGACGTGTGCCGGGCCTGCGCCGGGAGGAAGTGGCGCAGCTCGCCGGGGTGAGCACGGACTACTACACGCGGCTGGAACGCGGCAGCATCCGCGGCGTTTCGGACTCGGTGCTCGAGGCTGTGGCCTCGGCTCTTCAGCTGGACGAGGCAGAGCGGGCACACCTGATGGACCTGGCGCGGACGGCCAACGCACCGTCGGGTCGGATGCCCCGCCGTCCGGCGCAGCAACGGGTCCGTCCCGGAGTGCTGCGTCTGCTGGACGGGATGACCGGAGTGGCCGCCATGGTGCAGAACGGCCGCGGTGACGTGCTCGCCGGCAACATGCTGGGACGGGCCCTGTACTCCGAGGTATTTAACTCAGCTGTGTCGTACGGTCGGGACGTTCCGGGCCGGCTGCCGAACCAGGCCCGCTACATCTTCCTCGATCCGCGCGCAGCCGACTTCTACGCGGATTGGAACGCGATCGCGGCCATCATGGTCGCGATGCTGCGCCTGGAATCCGGCCGGAATCCCCACGACCGTGCCCTGAACGAGCTGGTCGGCGAGCTCACCACGCGCAGCGGACTGTTCGCCGCGCTCTGGGCCGGGCACGACGTGCGGATCCACACCACGGGAACCAAGCGCTTCCACCACCCGGTGGCCGGCGACCTGTCCCTGCAGTACGAAACGCTGGACCTCCCCGGCGACGAAGGACAGGTCGTGTTCACCTTCACCGCCGAGCCGGGCTCCGCTTCCGCAACCGCGCTGGCATTCCTCGCCAGCTGGGCCGCATCGCCACCCGAAGAAACCACCCAAACAGCCACCGCCGGCGATCCTGCCGGCGGATCCACCGCCCCCGCGCGCTCCCACGCGCAGCCAGGGCGCACCACAGGAAAGACAGAACCCTCCCATGACTGAACAAAACACCACTGATCAGGCCGACAACACCACGGGCAAGAAGGTCTGGTTCATCACCGGCGCCGGCCGCGGCATGGGCACTGACATCGCGAAGGCAGCCCTCGCCGCCGGCCACGCCGTGGTCGCGACCGGCCGCAACCCCGAAAAGGTCACCCAGGCCGTCGGCGACAGCGAGGACCTCCTCGCGGTCAAGCTCGACGTCACCGATGCCGCCGACGCGGCCGCCGCCATCCAGGCAGCCGTGGACCGGTTCGGCCGGATCGACGTCCTGGTGAACAACGCCGGCAACTTCTACGCCGGGTTCTTCGAGGAAATCACCCCGGAGGACTTCCGGGCACAGATCGAAACCACCATGTTCGGACCCATGAACGTCACCCGCGCGGCCCTGCCGGTCCTGCGCGCCCAGCGCTCCGGCCTGGTGGTCACCATCTCCTCCACCGCCGGGCTGGCAGGCGGGGAGTTCCTGTCCGCCTACGCCGCGTCGAAGTTCGGCGTCGAGGGCTGGGCCGAGTCACTGGCTCCCGAGGTCGCCCCGTTCGGCATCCGCTCCATGATCGTAGAGCCGGGGTTCTTCCGCACCGAGCTGCTCACCCCGGAATCCACCAGCTACGCCGAATCCACCATCGGGGACTACGCCGAACGCACCGCGCAGACCGTCGCCGGTTGGAAGAGCATGAACGGCTTGCAGGGCGGGGACCCGGCCAAGCTCGCCGACGCGCTGATCCAGCTGGCCGAGCTGGACGAGCCGCCGCTGCGGTTCGCCGCCGGAGCCGACGCCGTGGGCACGTTCGAGACCCGGGCCAAAGCACTTCAGGAACAGGCCGACGCCCACCGCGAACTCTCCAGCAACCTCGCCCACAGCGACGCCTGACAAAACGGAAACGGACGACGGCGGGAGGTCCCGCCGTCGTCCATCACCCACCACCTCAACGCCCCACCAAAGTCCAGCCGGATGCCAGCAGCTTCATGCTGCCCAAAAACCGGTACCAACCTCGTAGGAGAACCTCCCATGACATCGAAACTGACCGGAACCACCGCACTCGTCACCGGCGCCAGCAGCGGCATCGGAGCCGCCACCGCACGGCAGCTCGCCGCACTCGGCGCCTCCGTGGCACTCGTCGCCCGGCGCCGTGAGCGGCTGGAAGCCCTCGCCGCCGAAATCGAACAAGCCGGCGGCACAGCCCTGGTCATCGAAGCAGACATCACCCACCGCGGCCAGGCCCAGGCCGCCGTCGACCAGACCGTGGAGCGCTTCGGGCAACTGGACATCCTGGTCAACAACGCCGGCCTGATGCTCCTCGGACCGGTAGTCGGCGCCGACCCCGAGGACTGGGACCGCATGATCGCCGTCAACGTCCAGGGCCTGCTCCACACCACCCACGCCGCCCTGCCGCACCTGCTCAAAGCCGCCGAGGACAGTCCCCGCCGGGTCGCGGACATCGTCAACATCAGCTCGATCGCCGGCCGCGTCGCCTGGAACGGGTACGGCGTCTACAACCTCACCAAATTCGGCGTCAACGGCTTCACCGAGTCCCTCCGCCAGGAAGTCACCCAGCGCCACGTACGCGTCGGCGTCCTGGAACCCGGCGGCGTCGATACCGAGCTGGGCTCCCACAACAACGCCGAGGTCCGCGGCGAAATGATCGACCCCTTCTACGAGCAGACAGAGGTCCTCGCTCCGGAGGACATCGCCGACGGCGTTGCCTACATGGTCACCCGGCCCCGGCACGCCTCCATCGGAGAGCTCTGGATCATGCCCACCGACCAAGCCTGAACCAAGGCATGGACCAGACTGGCGCCCACTGCGAACTCTCCAGCAACCACAACCACGCTCTAAGCGACGCCTGACAAAACAGGAGCGGACGACGGCGGGAGGCAAGCGCACGACGGCGGGAAGTCCCGCCGTCGTGCGCTCTGTCCGTTACGAAAAAACTATGGCGCAGGCCGGGTCAACGATTACCGGGCGCATCTAGCCCTCGTGTCCTCAGCCGAACGTGCAGTCGACGATGACTTTTCGCAGAGCGGTCTCGAGAACGGCGAGTTCCTGTTCGTCGAGCCGCTCGACGAACAGCTTCGACACACCCTGAAGATGGACCGGCACTGATTCGGTCAGACGGGCGACGCCGGCGTCGGTCAGGGTGACGAGCACGCCTCGCCCGTCCCCGGCGGCGTTCGCCCGGCGTACCAGACCCTCATCTACCAACTTCGCGACGCGGCGGGTCAACCCCGAGCGCGAGAGGAGCGTACGGGCCGCTAGCTCCGTCATCCGTAGCTGACCGCCCGCGTCGGCCAGGTGAGCCAATACATCGAAGTCGGCGAGGCGCAGGCCGGTGTCCTCCCTGAGATCGGTGTCGAGCTGGCGCATGAGAGTGGCGTGGGCGTGCAGTAAAGCGCTCCACGCCCTCACTCCACGCCGTCCCGGCAGGGAGTCCTCGACAAGCCGCTCGAAGAGGGCAGTCACATCACCGGGCGTGGAATTTTCGTGCATGTCCACCAGTTAACTCCACAGGTATTTGCAATCGCAAGTACCTGTGGAGCGATCAGGAAGCCCGTGTCATGGGTGAAGTCCAGCTCGGTATCGCAGGTCGACGAGATCCGCCGCCCAACCACGAGCCGGGCCGAAGCTTGACCAGATTTCATGAAAGGAGTCGACCATGAGACTCAACAACATCCCTCTCCGCCTGACCACAGGAGCGTTCATCCTGAATGCCGGCTGGGGCAAACGCAAGCTGGACAAAGACAGTGCGGCCGGGCTGCAGGCCATGGCAGCAAGGGTTATTCCGCCGGTCAGCAACATCGACACCGAGAAGTTCGGCAAGATGTTGAGCTACGCGGAGATGGCGCTGGGTGCGGCACTGCTGACACCTTTCCTGCCCAGCCGCCTGGCCGGGATCGGTCTCGGGATCTTCTCCGGATCCCTGTTCGCCATGTACCTGAGGACACCCGGTATGACGCTGGAGGATGGCATCCGCCCGAGCCCGCAGGGAACCGGGCTGGCAAAGGACATCTGGATGATCGGTATCGCCGCGGCCCTCGTGCTGGACCGCAAGCGCAAGCCGGGGGATGCAACCCGGCAATCCGCGACCGTCCCGGGCAGGAAGCGCTACGACAATGGCTGAATACGAGGTGGACCACGAGGCACTAAATCCGGCCATCACCCTCGGACTCGATACCTTTGGTGACGTACACACCGACGGTTCCGGGACGAGGCTTTCGGACGCCCAGACCATCCGGAACCTCGTCGACGAGGGTGTGCTCGCCGAGGAAACCGGTGTGGACTACTTCGGGATCGGGGAACACCATACCGATAGCTTCCCCCTCTCAGCCGGCGACGTCGTTCTCGCCGCGATCGCGGCCCGCACCTCACGCATTCGCCTTGGATCTGCGGTCACGGTCATCAGTTCCGACGACCCCGTTCGGGTATTCCAGCGCTATTCAACCCTGGACTCACTGTCCAACGGCCGCGCCGAAGTCATCCTCGGACGAGGATCAAGCACCGAGTCGTTCCCGCTGTTCGGGTACGACCTCCGAAACTATGACGAACTGTTTGAAGAGAAGGTCAATCTTTTCGCCGAGCTCCTCAAGGAAAAGCCCGTCACCTGGAGCGGAAATACCCGGGCAGCCCTGGACGGACTGAGTATCTATCCCCGTACGGAATCGGGACACCTCTCGACCTGGATCGGAGTCGGCGGCAGCCCAGAATCGGTCGTGCGCGCCGCACGGTACGGGTTCTCCCTCATGATTGCCATCATCGGCGGCGAAACAGCACGCTTTGCACCCTTCGCGGGACTGTTCCATCGGGCCCTGGCTGAGTTTGGTCAGCCCCGGCGCCCCGTCGGCGTGCATTCGCCCGGGCACGTTGCCGCCACCGATGAACAGGCCATCGAAGAGTTCTGGCCCCACTACGAAACCGCGTTCGCTGAAGCCGCCCGGGTGCGAGGATTCAGGCCTCCGACGATGCAAAGCTTCCTCCGGGACGTCGGCCCCGGGGGAGCGCTCTATGTGGGCTCGCCCGAAACGGTGGCCCGAAAGATCGCCGAGACGCTTAAGACGATCGGGGCAAGCCGCTTTGACCTGAAGTACGGCATGCCCGGGGTACAGCAGACCCAAATAATGACCAGCATCGAGCTCTTCGGATCCCACGTGGCTCCGTTAGTGCGCGACATGATGGCGTAGGCACCCGGGCAGCGGACGGTCCCGTGGCACCTCATGCAGGCCACCGTCCCCTCACCCGCCACGGCGGCGCAGCTCGCCGCCTCCATCACCTTCCTGCTCAGCGACGACGGCACCAACGTCAACGGCGCCATCCTCGCGTCCGACGGCGGGGCGTGCTCATCGCTCAAACCCGTCCGGTGCTGCATGGTGGCGGAGATGCGTGTTGTAGATCAGCTATTGACTGAAAATTCAGTCAGGCCTTATGGTTGATGCAATACATCAACGTGATGTAGCTCACGAAAGGCTTGCCATGATCAGCACGCGCTTCCGCAAAGACGCGGATTCCGTCGGTGCCGCATCCGCGCACAAGGACCGCTTCGGCCGCATTGAGTCGGCCGGCATTGAGTTCATTCCCGACGAACAACGCACCTCCCGCCCCCGGAACCTGTTCACCGTGTTCTTCGGCGGCAACTTCGCCTTCTCGGTCATCGTTTTCGGCTGGCTTCCCATCACCTTCGGCCTGGACTTCGTCGGCGCCGCCACCGCCAGCCTCACCGGTCTCCTCGTTGGTACAGCCCTGATCGCCCCGATGGCCCTCCTGGGGCCACGGACCGGCACCAACAACACCGTTTCCAGCGCCGCACACTTCGGCACCCGCGGGAGGTTGATCGGTTCCGCCCTGACCCTGTTGTTCGCCCTTGCGTACGCCGCCATCGCGGTCTGGACTTCGGGCGACGCGCTGGTTGCCGCCGCCGAGCGGCTGCTCGGGATACCCGTCGACGGCACCACGCTGGCCATCGGCTACGCCGTGATCTCCGTGGAAATTGTTCTCGTGGCGCTCTTCGGCCACGGCACCGTGGTGGCGATGCAGAAGTTCGTCGCACCCGTCGTCGGCGTTCTGCTCCTCATCGGCGTCGTCGCCTTCGCACCGACGTTCAGCCCCACAACAGTCCATGCCGACTACCTCCTGGGCGACTTCTGGCCCACGTGGATCCTCTCGGCCGTCATTTCCGTCGGCGGCCCCCTCTCCTATGCACCCACACTGGGCGACTACAGCCGGCGCATCTCGCGGACCAGGCACTCGGACCGTTCGGTGGTGACCTCGGCATGCCTCGGCGTCTTCCTCGGGCTCTTCGTCACTGCCCTTTTCGGTGCCTTCACGGCCTCGGCGTTGCCGGAGCTTGGCGGCTCGTACGTCGCCGATCTCGTGAAATCATCCCCGGCCTGGTATCTGCTGCCGATCCTCATCATCGCGTTGGCAGGCGGACTCGGCCAGGGCGTGCTCAACCTCTACGCCAGCGGGCTGGACCTCGAAGCCCTCTTCCCGAGGCTCCGGCGGATCCACACCACCCTCATCACCTCGGTGATCGCAGTCGGTCTTCTCTACGTCGGTGTCTTCGTCTTCAACGCGGTGGACTCCATTACGGCCATGACACTGGTCCTCAACGGCTTCGCCGGACCCTGGGTTGCCATCAACGTCCTGGGATTCCTGATCGCCCGCCGCGGCAAGTACCACGCCGCCGACCTCCAGCTCTTCCGGGCCAGCGGACCACGCGGACGCTACTGGTTCAGCAACGGCTGGAACCTGCGCGCTGTAATTCCCTGGGCCATCGGTTCAGTCTTCGGCCTGCTCGCGACGGACACGTCCCTGTACACCGGGCCGTTCTCGCAGCTCGCCGGGGGAATCGATCTCAGTTTCATCGGGTCCACGATCATCGGAGCGGCAGGCTATCTGCTGGCCTTGCGGTTCTGGCCCGAACCCGCCGCAACGAGGGAGTCCGCACGGGAGGAAGGTGAGCACGTATTACTGTCAAACCATGACTGACAAACTAGCCAAGATCCTCACCGCCGCCACCACCTGCATCGCCAGGAACGGCGTCCGGGGAATGCGGGTCAACGATGTGGCTGCAGAAGCCGGTGTTTCGCCGGGCCTCCTGTACTACCACTTCACCGACCGGGCCGGCCTGCTTGCCGCAACGCTTGAACACATCAACAAGCAGGTCGGCAAGGACGACGCCGCCCCCTCCTCCCCTGACGCGGAAGACCGCGCCCGGCACTTCAGGCACCTGCTCCTTGACGAAATCAAGGACGACGCTGATGTCCGCCGGAATTCGGTGGCCTGGAACGAGCTCCGGGCGTGCTCCATCTTCGAACAGGAGCTGGCGGAACCACTTTCCCGGACAACGGCGGAATGGAACCGCGAGATCGCCCAGGCCATCGTGGCCGCCAGCGAAGGCACCAGCGAGGACGAGGCCGCAGTCACTGCGGAGATCCTCACCAGTTTGGTGGAAGGGATCTCCGGCCGCTGGCTCAACGGTTTCATCACCACAGACCACGCGCGTTCCCTGTTGACGACGGCCATCGACTCACTCACCACAGCACACCCGAGGACCCTGCAGGAACCTTCCGGACAGGGTCTGGGCAAATGAACCACCGACCCAACTCTCAACCACTTATCAAACGACGCGATTCCAGCGGAATCCCGCGAATATGCAGGGACCCCTAGGGTCCCGTTAGGAAGCACCACCTTGGACATCATCGCCAACACCGAACCGCCCGCCTCTTTCGCCCGGAGCCAGGAAAGCAACCGCCGGCCGCTCCGAGTGGCCCTGGTCCAGCACCGCTGGCGCGAAAACGCCGCCGAGCTCAGGTCAGTGCTGACCGGGGCCATCGGCAAAGCCGCCGACGCCGGAGCCAGGGCCGTGTTCCTGCCGGAACTTACGCTGTCTAAATATCCTGCCAACGTCCGGGCCGGCAGTAACCCCGCCCGGAATGCCGAGGACCTGCTCAGCGGCCCCACCTTCGAGTTCGCCGCCAACGCGGCCCGGAAGCACGGCGTCACCGTCCACGCCTCGCTCTACGAGCGCTCAGACGGAAACGACGGGCTGGGCTTCAACACCGCCATCCTCGTCTCGCCCCAGGGGGAGCTGCTGGCACGCACGCGCAAGACCCACATTCCCGTCAGCGCCGGATACTACGAGGACACGTACTTCCGCGCCGGGCCGGCCGGCGACGCCTACCCCGTGCACCGCCCCGCGGAACTGGACGGGGCCGCCGTCGGACTCCCCACCTGCTGGGACGAATGGTTCCCGGAGGTCGCCCGGCTGTATTCGCTGGCCGGCGCGGAAATCCTGGTCTACCCCACGGCCATCGGCTCGGAGCCGACCTTCCCGGAGTTCGACCACCAGCCGCTGTGGCAGCACGTGATCACAGGCCACGGCATCACGAACGGCACGTTCATGGTGGTCCCCAACCGGACCGGCGACGAAGGCGACATCAACTTCTACGGTTCCTCGTTCATTTCCGATCCCTACGGCCGCGTCCTGGTCCAAGCGCCGCGGGACCGGGAAGCCGTCCTGGTGGCCGACCTCGACCTGGACCAGCGCAAGGACTGGCTGGACCTGTTCCCGTTCCTGACCACGCGCCGCCCCGACACCTACGCCGAGCTCACCCGGGACGTCGATTTCGACCGCCCGTACGGGGCGGTATCCGCCAATCAGACCGCGGCCCAGCCATGAACTGGATGATGCCGAGCGAGACGGCCCGCCAGGAAAGGGTCTGGATGGCATTTCCACCGGAGCGATCCTCGATAGGGCACACCGCGGAGGAAACCCATGAGGCCCGGACAGTGTGGGCAGCCGTGGCGCATGCTGTGGCGGAATTCGAGCCGGTCACCATGATCGTGGACCCGCCGGACATAACTGCCGCGCGGACTTATCTTTCGGCTGGCATTGACCTGGTGGAAGTGCCTCTCGACGATGCCTGGATGCGGGACATCGGGCCCACGTTCGTGACCGGCGACGACGGCCGGCTGGGCGGGGTGGACTGGGTCTTCAACGGCTGGGGGCAGCAGGACTGGGCCACTTGGGGCAAGGATTCCGGGGTCGGTGCGGAAGTGGTGAGGCTGGCCGGTGCGGAGCTGCTGGACAGCCCGCTGGTCAATGAAGGCGGCGGGATCCAGGTGGACGGTCTGGGCACCGTGCTGGTCACCGAGACGGTGCAGCTGGATAAGTTCCGGAACCCGCACCTGACCAAGGCGGACGTCGAAGCCGAGCTGGCCCGCACGATCGGCGCCACGCATGTCATCTGGCTGCCACGTGGGCTGACCCGTGATTCGCAGGAACTCGGAACCCGCGGACACGTGGACATCGTGGCCGCTATCCCGTCGCCCGGTGTGCTGCTGGTCCACTCCCAGCGCAACCCATCACACCCGGACTTCCAGATCACCGCCGATATCATCGCGATGCTCGCCGGGACCCGGGACGCGCAGGGCCGTGTCTGGGACATCGTGGAGGTACCGGCCCCGGACACGCTGCGCGACGAGCTCGACTGGGTCGACTACAGCTACATCAACCATCTGGTGGTGAACGGAGGCGTCATCGCCTGCAGTTTCGACGACCCAGCGGACGCGGGAGCCCGCCGGATCCTGGAGCAGGCGTATCCGGGCCGGGAAGTGGTGACGGTCGATGCCCGCGCCATCTTCGCCCGGGGCGGCGGCATCCATTGCATCACCCAGCATCAGCCGGCCGTCTGACCGCGGCAGCCATGAAGACCCCTGCTGTGGGCGACGTGCCCGCCGCCCACAGCAGGGGCTTTCCACGGCAATACCACCGGTAGTCTCGCCTGAGCCGTTGGACGCTCAGTTGCACTCGGCAACTGAGCGTCCCTTTCGGCCCTGCCCGAGCATGTCGTCGACCTCATCGACGCCGGACTCAAAGGCCGGACGGCAGCGCGGGTAAGAATCTGCCGCGGAACAGTTCCTCGTCAAAATCGGAGGCCGGTAAGTAAGTATGCCCCGGAGCAAGGCTCGAGGGCATACTCCGGGATTGCTGATTTAGCCTACGAGGGCGCGGGTGTGGTCGTTGAGGAACATTCCACGAGGATCGAACTCGCGGCGTACTTGGATGAAAGTGTCCAGCTCCGGGTAGAGGCGTTCCAAGCGGCTCCTGGTCATGAAGTGGATTTTCCCCCAGTGCGCACGTGGCTCGAATTCCTGCAGTGCCGCATCGGCATCCCGGAAGAACTGCCAGTAGTCTGTCCCGGGCTCGGTGGTCAGAGTAATAACGGTGCTGTCGCGCCCCTGAAACTGGGACATGTAGCCTTCATCGGCTTTCACCCAACGGACCTCCACCGGGTATTTCTGCCCGGGATGCTTGGTGCGGATCAGGTCCTGGATGACCTCCACGGCGGCCAGGCCGTCCTCGCTGCGAACGAAGTACTCGAGTTCGTGGAACTGCGTGGTGAAGCCGCCCGGATAAATGCGGTACGAACGGTCCAGCCGGGCGCCTTCGATGCCTGAAATCTCGCTCTCGTCCTGGATCTGCGCAACGTTGTACCGCTTGGTGTAGCTGCGGTCCGCCATGCTCTGGCCCGGCGAACCCGGAAGGTCCAGGAGCTCGCAGGAATCGTCGCCCGGGCACCACAGGAAAGAGTAGTGCCTGTTTGAGTCGATGTCCGTCTGCCAGGTTGCCGCTGTCTCGGCCCACGTGGGATACGTGATCTGTTCCTGCAGGTAGTAGCTGTCCTCGACGGCCAACTCGACTTCCAGGAAGATCCCGAGCGTGCCGAGTGCGACCTGGGCAGCCCGGAGTTCGCGGAGCTGCCCCTCGCCGATTTCGACAATCTCGCCGTAGCCGTTGATCAGCTTCACCCATCGCAGCTTGGACGAGAAGCTGCCCAGGTCCTTTCCGGAGCCATGCGTGCTGGTCGCCAGCGCCCCGGCGATCTGCTGCTTGTCAATGTCGCCCTGATTGCTGAGTGCCAGGCCCTGCTCCCACAACGCATCCCCGAAGGCATTGATGGTGGTGCCGGCAAGGGCCCTGGCGCGACGCCGGACCTTGTCAGTCCCGGTGATCGCCGAGAGGCCGGACATGTCCATCAGGACGCCGCCTGTCTGAACCAGCGGCGAGGACGAGTGGCCCGAGCCGACCGCCCGCACAGGCAGGCCTTCCCGGATGGCGAACCGGACGGCGTCGAGCGCTTCCTGTTCGGTCCGCGGCCGGACGGTGAAGGCCGGCGTAGCGCTCTGGTTCCCGCCCCAGTTGGTCCACGTGACGTCCGTGCCGAAGGGAGCGGATGGGGTTGCCGCCCGAGCCGGGGACCCGGCGCGGGGAAGGTTCGTGGCGGTCATGGCTGAGCTCCGTCGCTTGTTTGAACGCTCATGCGCCGTGGTTGATCATGACGTGCTTGGTGCGGGAGTAATCATCCAGGGCGTAGAGCGAGAGGTCGCGGCCGTAGCCGGATCCCTTGAACCCGCCCCACGGTACCTCGCAGGCCAGCACGAGGTGGGCATTGACCCAGACCGTGCCGAAATCGAGCTGCTTGGGAATCTTCAGCGAGAGGCTGGAGTCCTTTGTCCATATTGAAGCGGACAGTCCGTAAGGGCTTTCGTTCGCGCGGGTGATGGCTTCTTCAGTGGAACTGAAAGTCTCGACCGTGACTACGGGACCAAAGATTTCGTGGGTGGCTATGTGGGCTCCGGCGGGTACGTTGCTGATCACCGTAGGTTCGATGAAGTAGCCGGGGCCCTCCAAGGCCGAACCGCCGATGGCGATGTTCAGGCCAGCGGCCTTGGCCTCGGCCAGTGATTCCTTGACCCGCTCGAAGTGCGGGCGCGAGATCATCGGACCGATTTCCACGTCGTCCCCTGCTTCCGGGGCGCCAACCACCAGCGTGCCGACTTCGCGGACCAGGTGTTCGGTGAACTCCTCGGCTACCGAGTCGTGGACGAGCACGCGGCATGCAGCGCCGCAGTCCTGGCCGGCATTCCAGAAGCCGGCATTGCGGACGCCGGCGGCGGCCGCGCGGAGGTCGGCGTCGGGGAAGACCACCACGGGGGCCTTGCCGCCGAGTTCCAGGTGGACCCGCTTGACGGACTTTGCTGCGGTTTCCGCTACGGCTTGGCCGCTGACGACGCTGCCGGTCAAGGCGACGAGGGCGATGTCAGGGTGTTCGGAAAGCCGCTGTCCCACGGTCCGACCCTGTCCCGTGACGACGTTGAGGATTCCGTCCGGGATGTGTCCGGCCACGAGTTCTGCCAGCTTCAGCGTGGACAGCGGGGTCTGCTCGGACGGCTTGAGGACGATGCTGTTTCCAGCAGCCAGGATGGGGGCGATCTTCCACGCGGCCATGAGCAGCGGGTAGTTCCAGGGCGTGATGACCCCGACGACGCCCACGGGCTCGCGGAGGATCACCGAGGTGTGGCCGGTGGCGTAGTCCCCGCCGGCCATGGACGTCAGGGTGCGGGAAGCTCCGGCCATGAACCGGAACGTGTCGATGGTGCTGGTGACGTCATCTTCGGCCACTGCACGCGGCTTGCCGGTGTTGGCGGACTCGATGACCTCAAAGGCCTCCCTGTTCTCCTCAATGATGTTGGCGATCAGGTTCAGGACATCCGCGCGTTCCTTCGGCGTGGTGGCGCCCCAGGACTTCTGGGCCGCGACGGCGGCTTCGACGGCGACGTCGACGTCAGCTGCAGTGCCGGCCTGGACGGACGCGATGACCTGTTCAGTGGTGGGGTCCACCACGTCGATGAGCTCGGTGGAGGAACCCGGAACAAACGTCCCGTTAATAAAGTGTCCGGTGGGCGGCAGCACGCTGGCGGGCGTGCGCTCAGGGGAGCTGTTGCCAGAGGTGGAGCGTCGGACGGTGAACTGGTTTGTGTCTGTGAATGTCATGATGTTTCGCTTTCAGATGAGGTCGGTTGCGAGAAGAGGGGCCTGAAAGGGGGCGGCGTCCGGCTTCTTTCGGAACAGGCGTGCCGCAAAGTAGTAGAGCGGGGCAACAACCACAAGGCCGACGATCCAGGAGATGTCCACGCCGCCCATCGCTGCGGCCAGGGGGCCTGTGTAGATCGCCGTGGCGGAGAAGGGAACCTGGATCAGGGCGCCCGCTATGTACGAGCCGATGGCGACCCAATTGAACCGTCCGTACACTCCGCCGTCGCGCTTGAAGAAGTCTTCAACCTTGTAGTCGCCGTGCCGGAGTAGGTAGTAGTCCACCAGGTTGATGGCGGTCCAGGGAACCAGCACGTACATCAGGAAGGAGAGGAAGTTCGTATAGAAGAGGATGAAGTTGTCGCGTGCGAACAGTGCGATCAGCAGGGCGAGTGCGAAGAGGACAACCGCCGCTATGCTCCGGGTCTTGGCGTGGGGCAACCAGTTCGGCTTGAACGTCTGCCCGATGGTGAGGCTGCACAGGACGCCACAGTAAAGATTCATGGCGTTCGACGCCGCGACACCCAGGCAGAAGATTCCGATGATTATGAGCGTCCAGGGCCCCAGCAACGCGCCCAAACTGCCGACGATCTCGACGTTGCCGGCTTCGGCGCTCATACTCACCGCCAGTGTTCCCACCAGTGCGCCCAGGATCATCGGGAACAGCGTCCCCAGGACGCAGCCCGAATAGGACGCCCAGAACGCCGGGGCCGAGCCCGTGCCTTTGGGCATGTAGCGGGAGTAGTCCGAGACATACGGGGCGTAAGCAAGCTGCCAGAGGGCGGATACGGAGATGGTTCCCATGAAGCCAACCCAGTTGAAGTTGCCCTGCTCCAGGAAGTTGGCCGGAAGGCCGCCCACCAGCAGGATCCAGACGAAGGCCAGCAGCAATGCCAGGCCAGCCGCAACGCTCAGGATGCGTGCATAGGCGTGAATGAGCCGGTAGCCGAAAATCGTGGCGATGACACTGATGACGCCGATGATGATGATGCCGGCGTCAACGCTGATGCCGGGGCTGACTGCGGCCATCGCTTCGCCGCCAAAGACGAGGTTGGCTGCGAAGAATCCGACGTACATAATCACCACGATCACCACGATCAGCAGTGCCCCGAACGAACCGAACTGGCCGCGGGTCTGGATCATTTGCGCCACACCCAGTTGCGGGCCCTGGGCGGAATGCAGCGCCATGAAGATGCCGCCAACAACGTTTCCAATGATGATGCCCACGAGGGCGGGCACAAAGCCGAGGCCGAACACCGTGGTGGCGAGTCCGCCGGTCACGATGGTCATGATCATGATGTTGGAGCCGAACCAGATGGTGAAGAGGTCGCGGGCCTTTCCGTGGCGTTCGTTCGCCGGGATGGGCTGGATGGTCTTGTCCTCAAGCCGGGGCACTTCGGTGGTGGGAGTGGTACGGGTGCTCATGATGCGTTCCAGGAGGCTGCTTGCAGTTCACGGACGGTGTTCGTTTCGGCCTTGCTGCGGTTCACCATCAGGGCGAGCAGGTCGAAGACGAGGGTGGCCGCTGCGACTGTGGTGATGTCTGCGTGGTCGTAGGCCGGAGCGACCTCGACGACGTCGGCGCCCACAATGTTGATGCCGTTCAGTCCGCGGAGCAGTGCCAGGAGTTCGCGGGAGTGGAGCCCGCCCATTTCAGGGGTGCCGGTGCCCGGCGCGTAGGCCGGGTCCAGGACGTCGATGTCGATGGAGACGTAGACCGGGGTGTCGCCGAGCCGCTCCTTGACCTGCGCGATGGCTGCCGGGACGCCGATGACGTCCAGGTCCGAGCAGCGGATGATCTGGAAGCCGAATTCGTGGTCGCGGAGGAAGTCGTTGCGGTCATAGACCGGCCCGCGGATGCCGACGTGCATGGACTTGTCTTCCACCAGGAGGCCTTCCTCGAATGCCCGCCGGAAGATGGTTCCGTGGGTGACCGGCTGGTCGAAGTAGGTGTCCCACGTGTCCAGGTGCGCGTCGAAGTGCAGCAGGGCCACGGGTCCGTGGACCGTGTTCAAAGCCCTCAGCATGGGGAGGGCGATGGTGTGGTCGCCACCGATCGAGATGAGCCTCTTGTCCGCACTGATCAGGGGCAGTGCCTGCTCCTCGATTTCGCGGACTGCCCGTGTGATGTCGTAAGGCGTGCAGGCGATGTCGCCGGCGTCAACAACCTGGGCTTCGTAGACCGGCTCGACGTCGAGCTCGGGGTGGTATCCGGGGCGCAGGAGCCGGGAGGCCTCTCGGACTGCGGCAGGACCGAAACGGGCGCCGGGCCGGAAGGAGGTGCCGCCGTCGAACGGTACCCCGACGATCGCAATGTCGTAGTCCGGAACGCGGTCAATTTGGGGAAGCCTGGCGAACGTGCCGAGGCCTGCATACCGGGGGACTTTTGTTGCGTCGACGGGGCCGATGGGCTTGTGCGTTGTCATGCGGGGATCCTTCGATTGCGGTGCTGCCGGGCGGTGACGCCGGCGGCGTTTCGGTGGAGGTGTGGGTCGCTCGCCGTTGAGCGGGAATGTTGAGCGGGAAGTACGTAATCCAATTCTTGGTGACGCGCATCACGGCGTATAGCGGTAGATTGACTACAAATGGCAGAGGCTCTTGTACATATGTCTAAGAGTCTCTTGGCGGTCCGGAAAACCAAGGAGCAGGGAGCGCAATTCCATGGCGATTACCGTGGCCGAGCTCGTGGCGGAACCCCAGCTGGGACTCACGCTGCTGGCCGGATCCGCAGGCAGCGGCAACCGGATCACGTGGGCCCACACGTCTGACTTGCCCAGGCTGTGGGAATGGGTCACTGGTGGCGAGCTGATGATGACCAACGGCCTGTCCATCCCGGCCGAAGCTCCCGGGCAGGTTGCGCTCGCCGAGGCCTTGGTGGACGCGGGCGCCAGTGCGCTGGCCATCGGAGAGAAGATGCATGCGCCGGAGCTGTTGCCAGAGTTCCTGGCGGCTTGTGAGAGGCTGCCGCTGCCGCTGATCAACGTGCCCTATCCGCTGCCTTTCATCGCCATCGCGCGAACGGTGGCTGAATCCTCCCTGTTGGAGGAATCGCGGCGCCTGCGCCAGACCGCCCGGATTTACGACCTGCTCCGCACTGCTGGAACATCCGAGGACCACTTGCAGGGCCTTCTTCTGGGCCTCACGGCTGAGCTCGATGCAGATCTGTTCGTCGTGGACCGGCGCTGCCTTCATCCGTGGCATCCGGACGGCCGGCCGCTGCCGGATTTCCTGCAGGCGGAATTGGCCCCGCTGACCGGGCGAATATCCCTCGCCGGGAAGAAGTTCCAGTGGCATCGGCTTCGGGACAGGCACGTGTTGATGATGGATATCCCCACGCACGCCAATGCGCTCCTGGTGGTGCTGCCCAACAGCGATCCGCACCCGGACGCCGTCGTGCTTCTGCATGCGGCAACGGTGCTGGGGCTGGAACTTTCACGAAATGTCCTGTCCCTGGAAAGCCGACACCGCCTGGCGAGCGAATTCCTGCTGCAAGCGGTCGACGGTCGCCTGGGAACGGCGGAACTGGAGAGCCGGCTCACGGCTTTTGATGTTCCGGCGCAGGATTTCGTGGTGGTTTCGATATCGGCCGACGACGGCGAGCGGCTGGCGGACGTCCACGTCGAACTGTGGCGCCACGGCTTTCCGGCCGCTTGCCTGCGGCGCTTCAACACACTTCACGTGGCGGTGTCCGCGTCGGTGACCGCCGATATCCTGATCCACTGCGCGGGCCCCGAGGTCCGGATCGGCATCAGCTCGCCGACGTCTGCGCCCGGGATCCAGCGTGCATTGCAGGAGTCGCTGTGGGCGCTCGGCTCGGCCAAGGGCAATGCCATGAAGCTGGCCCGGTACGCCGAGGGTGCCTCGTGGCTGGGGCTCACGAGTTTCGAGGAAGGGACCGCGTTGGTAGAGCGGCTGCTGGGTCCGATCTTCGCGTACGAACAGAGCCAGGAAGGCGACCTCATCGTGACTCTGCGGACCTACCTGGACACCCAAAGGTCATGGCAGAAGACAGCGGCGGCACTGTTCGCCCACCGGCAAACCGTCATCTACAGAATCCGAAAAATCAGCGAATTGACGGGCCTGGACATGACCGAAACATCCACGTTGGCTCAGCTTTGGTTTGCGCTTCAAATCCATGAGGCCATGCATAAGTAGGCCGCTCAGCCTGCCGAGAACCGCCGCGATCGGCTACGCGCGCTGTAACTGCGTTTGCTCAAGGCCGCGGCTCGGTGGGACGACGTGGTCAAGGCCGACCCAACGGACGAGGAAGCCCACCGAGCGATCATGGTTAGTGCGCTCGACGCGGGCGATCGCCAGGGCGCGATCCGCCAATTAGAGCGACTCTTTCGGCGGTTGCGTGCCGACTTGGGCGTCGGCCCAGGGGCGGCGACCGTCGCGGTCTACGAGGAGGCCATCGCCCAGGACAGCCGACGCGTGGAGAATCGCACGCGGGTCACGTTGGCGCGAGCACTCATCGCCCTCAACAGTGGCGACCTCGTCTAAGCCACGTCAAACGCACGGCGTGCGCGCGAGCTGGCTATGGAAGCGGACTTGGGCCGAGAGATCGGCGAGGCCAGCGCAGTGTTGGCGATCGCGGCGAACATGCAGGACCGTTGGCCCGAAGTGTTCGAGGCCGAGTTCGTTGTTCGCCTATACGGGGTGCTCGCTGAGGCAGCCAGCTCTCCGGCGCAAGCGGTCCGCATCATTGAGCGAGCCGACGCCGCGCTGGCCGGAAGGAGCGTCTGTCCGCCGTGCTCTATGGGTTATCAAGTCGCCGCAGCGACGCATTACGCACTGGCAGGGAAGCTGGACGCCGCCCGCCGCCGGCTCGCCAACGCCGAGCAGCTCGCAGGCATGTGGCCTGGCGGACCGTGGCACGCCGCCCTCTGGGAAGCACGAGCCGTCCTGCGCCGCGCAGAGGGTCACGATGATCAGGCCATCGCCCTGCTTCGGGAGGCGGCAGCTAGTTTTGCCGAGCTCGGAAGGCGCCAAGACGAGCACCGCTGCCTAGCCCGAGCAGCACAAAGATCGCCCATGACGACCGAAAAGTCTTTGGCTGGCTAGTTCCTGAGGGGCTTCGCTCCGCGCTGGGGGTCGGAAATTTGCGGTTCCGTTGCGTGCTGCATTCCTGTGGCACCGGGGTGGGTTCGGAGCAGACTGGTGAGTGTGTTTCGGTCAACCCCGATGACTCGATGGTGCCGGTGAGCCTGCCGGCCAGTTTGGTGGTGAGGGCACAGCTGTATTGTCCGCACCTTCAAGAAGATGCGCAGGAGTCATGTTCTGTCTGGACGCCCTGAGGGCGCGACGGGAGCGCAGTCTTCCCTTGGCTGAGTCCCCGCCGGGTCGCGGACCTTGTCAACATCAGTTCGATCGCTGGCCGCGTCGCCTGGAACGGGTAAGGCGTCTACAACCTCACCAAGTTCGGCGTTAACGGCTTCACAGAGTCCCTCCGCCAGGAAGTCACCCAGCGCCACGTCCGCGTCGGCGTCCTGGAGCCCGGCGGCGTCGATACCGAGCTGGGCTCACACAACACCGCCAAGGTCCGCGGCGAAATGATCGACCCCTTCTACGAGCAGAGAGAGGTCCTCGCCCCGGAGGACATCGCCGACGGCGTCGCCTACATGGTCACCCGGCCCCGGCACGCCTCCATCGCAGAGCTCTGGATCATGCCCACAGACCAGGCCTCAGTGGAGGCGCGGGACCAGGCGGCCCACCGCGGACTGCCTTGCTCCCTCGGGTCCGGGGACGACAATGCTGGTCAATATGATGATGAGGTTCTACGAGCTTGATGCGGGCGGTGTTAACGCCAGCCGAAAATAGGGCCAGGAACGCCAACTGAAAATAGGGCCACCGACCATTATGGAAGGTGATCAATTTGGATGATTGGGCGGAGATACGCCACCTGTTCTCGACAGGCAAGCACTCGAAGCGGGAGATCGGCAGGATCGTGGGGGTTTCCCGCGGAACGGTGGACCGGGCGCTGGAGTCGGACCGGGCACCGAAGTATCAGCGGGCATCCGGGGTATCGAGTTTTGATGCGTTTGCTCCCAGGGTGCGGGAGCTTTTGGTGAAGACGCCGACGATGCCGGCCGCGACGCTGGCGGAGCGGGTGGGCTGGTCAGGTTCCGCGTCGTTGTTCCGGGCCAAGGTCGCCGCGATCCGGCCGGAATACGCCCCGCCGGACCCGGCCGACCGTTTGGTCCACGAGCCGGGGTTCCAGGTCCAGTGCGATCTTTGGTTCCCGCACGAGCCGCTGCCGGTCGGTGCGGGCCAGTCCGACACGCCGCCGGTGCTGGTGATGACCTCGGCGTTCTCGGGATTCATCCAGGCACGGATGCTGCCGTCGCGGACGACGCCGGATCTTTTGGGCGGAATGTGGACGCTGCTGCAGGACGCGCAGGCGGTCCCCTCGCGGCTCTTGTGGGACAACGAGTCCGGCATCGGCAGGCGCCGGCCCACGGAGCCCGTGGCCGCGTTCGCAGGCTCCCTGGGGTTGGAGATCAAGCTGCTTCCGCCGCGGGACCCGGAGTCCAAGGGCATGGTCGAGCGGATGAACAGGTTCTTCCGGCAACGCTTCATGCCGGGCCGGGACTTCCGCTCACCAGCGGACTTCAACGGCCAGCTGGAGGACTGGCTACCCAAGGCCAATCACCGGTATTCGCGGTCCCGCCACGGCCGCCCGGACGAGCTGATCGTCCTGGACCGGGAAAGGATGCGGGAACTGCCGCCGGTGAGCCCGGAGTCGGTGTTCCGGAACGCGGTGCGCCTGCCGCGGGATTACTACGTGCGGGTGTTCTCCAACGACTATTCCGTGGACCCTTCATTCATTGGGCGGATCGTGGATATCGTCGCTGATCTGGACACCGTGTGGGTCACGCACGAGGGTGTCATCATTGCCACGCACGTCCGTGCTTGGGCCCGGCATCTTGTAGTGACCGATCCGGTCCATGTGGCCCGCGCTGCGGTGATGCGCCGGGACTTCCGGACCCAAAGAGTCCACCGCCCCGAACCCGAAGAAGCGGTCCAGGTGCGGGATCTGGCCGCCTACGACGAGATCTTCGGCATCGACCTCGGCCCGCAGCCGGATCTGGTCCTGGAGGTGGCCTCATGACCGGGACTCCGTCACAGATCGAGTACTACGCCCGGGCCCTGCGCGCACCGCGGATCAGCGATGGGTTCCGCCGGCTCGGGGACCAGGCCCGGGACGCCGGCTGGTCCCATGAGGAGTACCTGGCCGCGGTCCTCTCCCGGGAAGTCTCCGAACGTGAAGCTTCGGGAGCGGCGACACGGATCAAGGCCGCACGGTTCCCGGCCCACAAGGACCTCAAGGAGTTCAACTTCGATCACCAGCCCTCCGCGGACCGGAACCTCATCGCGCACCTGGGCACCGGGGTGTTCCTCTCCGAAGCCAAAAACGTGGTCCTCCTCGGGCCACCCGGCACCGGCAAAACCCACCTCGCGGTCGGCATCGGCATCAAGGCAGCCAAGGCCGGGCACCGGGTCCTCTTCGACTCCGCCACTGGCTGGGTCGCCCGGCTCCAGGAGGCCCACTCCCGCGGGAAACTCGCCCAGGAACTGGTCAAACTCCGCCGCTACAGTCTCCTGGTGGTCGACGAAGTCGGCTATATCCCGTTCGATCAGGACGCGGCGAACCTGTTCTTCCAGCTCGTCTCGAGCCGCTACGAACACGCGTCCATGATTCTGACGTCGAACCTCCCGTTCGCCCGCTGGGGCGACGTCTTCGGAGACCTGACCATCGCCTCGGCCATGATCGACCGGATCGTCCACCACGCCGAGGTCATCAGCCTCAAAGGCAACAGCTACCGGCTCAAGAAACACCAACCCGCCGCCAGTACGGCACAATAGAACCACAACCCCGTGGCCCCGTTTTCAATTGGCACTAATGGCCCTATTTTCGGTTGGCGTTAACAGGGCGGATAACGCTCGACGGCGTGGACGTCACCTCAGTCTCCAAGCGTGAGCTGCCCTCGCGGCTGGTTGCAGGATACGTGGCTGTTCGGCGGGATCATTCGGGACAACAACGAGTAGCGGCTGGCCTACTGCTACCGAGGAAGAGATCCTGGAGGCGGCGCGGGCGACGTACGTTGACCGGTCGGTGTACTCCTTGCCGGAGGGTTCGGACACGTTGCTGGAGGATGAAGGGTCCAACGTATCCGCCAGCGGGAGCAGCTGCTGCTGACAATTGCGCCGGCGTTCCTGGCCCGGCCTTCGGTGCTGATCCTGGAAGAGGCGACTTCTTCAGTGGACACCCGGACCGAGGTGCTAGTGCAGAAGGCGATGCGGGCCTTGAGGTCCGACCGTACGAGCTTCGTGATCGCGCACCGCCTGTCCACCATCCGTGACGCCGACCTCATCTTGGTGATGGAGGCTGTGCAGATCGTGGAGCAGGGGACGCATGCTTCGCTGCTGGCCGCGGGCGGGGCGTTTGCGCGGCTGTACGAGGCGCAGTGCGCCGCGCCTGTGGCGGAGGTTTATAGAGGCGCGCTCGTTGACATCGCAGCATAGGCAGACTGTGCGATCGCCTGGGTAATGCCTTTGTCGACGTCGGGATATTTGAACTGACGCATGGCGTGAGCGTATGCAGAAGCAAATACTGCGTTCGCGCAGTCCTGTTCCATTGACCACGCTCTGCACTCGCGAATGAATAGTTCAAATGGCGACCCCTCAACGAAAATGTCCAAATCCGCCCAGGATTCCCACTTTGCGTTGGCGAACCAGTCTGTTGACCGCGCGGGCCCGGCCTTATGAAATATGATGCTGAGCTCTAACGTAACAGGGTCCAGGGGAGCGACATTCAAGCCTAGATCTCCGAAGTCTATGAGAATAGGCCTCCCCTCGGCAGTTACGAGAATGTTCTCGCCATGGAGATCCCCGTGACAAACACTTGTCTTCATTTCAACGGTGCGGGACTCGTTGCACACTAGGGCACGACCACTGAAGGTCAGCGCTTCCGCCAGCTTCTCATCCGTGATGCGACGTCTTCGGAGGTCTGCCAAGGACATCAAAGCTGGCTCGCTGGCATGGATCCATGGCCGTGTCGCCTCCTTCAATGCCTTCACGGCTTCAGCAGCCACGGCAGGGTTCTGCGTTAGCAGGTGGAATAGTGAAACGCATCCATCGGCGAGGCTAGAGAGAAGCGCTGCTTGACCTCGTAGTCCTGCGGTAATGGGGGAAAGCGCCGGTGCGAAAAATCCGGTCTGAAGACGGTTAGGGACAAATTCTTCGAAGTTCGTGCGTTCATTTACTGCATCTTGAAAGGCCACAACTTTCATAAAGATGTTTGCCTTGCCGCCCTGCGGCGACGAAAGTTCCACTCGCCCGAGCGGTGCGCCCGATAAGCCGCCAGCAATAGTATGGATGACAGCATTGGACATATTGATTTGGTGTGCATATGTCTTTACGGCGCGCAAGAACATTTCATCGGATGCATCTCCGGCCAAGAGCTCGGAGGAGCTCTCGACTGTTTTCAACGCTTGGGCGAGTGTACTCACGAGATCTTCAAACTCGTCCATATCGCCTTTCTCAACCAGCTGCACCATCGGGTAATCCTTCAAACCGTAGATTTGTTTCGTACCACCGCTCGACAGTTGAGTACGAGTGTTGCGCTTAGTGGCAAAAGCTGTAAGGAAGACGATAGGCGTTCCTGGGCATGAGTCCCGAGCCGCCGCATGGACTGCAAGCCCGTGGCGCTCGTCCACGTCGGCGCTTGAGTTGGACGGAGGGATGCGGAGATCGCAAACGATCAGGTCAAACCCTTCACCGTCCATCGCGTCCAGTGCATCGTCTCGAGACGTGGCAATCTGCACAGATGAGCTCGGGGCAGCTCGTTCGAAAAGTTCTAATGCTTGGCGAGCACCTCTGTCTTCGTCTTCAATCAGCAGAATCTTCATAAGTTCCCTCTTCTCCAGCTGGTAACGGCCAGCGAATCTCGCACGACGTCCCACCTCGTTTTCGCGGCGTAAGCCGGATCGTGCCGCCCAGGGAGTGGATTGCACGTTGGGCTATTGTCAGTCCCCATCCGAAGTGTAAGTCTCTGGATTTCTTGCTGACTCCTGGTTCCCAGACGCGTTCGGTTGCCTCCGGTAGGCCAACGCCCTCGTCTAGAACAGCCACCCAGGCGTGAGTATCATTCACGCCGCAATTGATCACAACTTGATTTTGTGACTCTTCGCTCGCTTCGACAGCATTGCGGATGGCATTCTGAAGTGCCAATCGCAAAAGTCCTGGGTCACCTTTGGTCGAGACAGGGTCGGCCCGTGAGGCAACGGCCTGTTTCTTTGTGAAGCCGCCAGCATGGATTTCTTCCAGGACTAAACTTACTAAATCAAATTCAATGTAACGAGGAGCCGCCGCTGCTTCATTTAAGCGGTGAATAGTTGTGAGGAAACTTTTAAGGCGTTCAATTCTTTTGAACGCTAGGGAATCCTCAAAAGACGCCCCCAGTGATAATTTAACCGCACTTCTTATATCGCTCACAAGCGGCCGAATCTCATGCAAGATTACTTGGGTTACGGATTGAATTGCCTCAGCTTTGGCGTCCTCCAACTCCTCGCTGGGGACCGAAATCCATGCCTCACCGACATCGAGGCCGCCGTTGGCATGCTCCCATTTTGCAATCGCCCGTTCGAGAGCAACTCTTACCCAAGAGTCAGGTTCGCTGTCCCTAATGCGCCTCAACCGGGACAGAGAGGGCTGGGTATCCGCTTCGGCAAGCATTCGGGCGCCCCTTAGGCGCTCAAGAGACTTTCCTGATAACAGGAGGAAAAACGGATCAACGACCCCCAACTTCAACGGTCCCTTCACGGTCGTAGAACGCCGCCCTCGCAGCGAACGCCACTACGCCACCCTCCATGATGCGCGACACAGCTGATACAATTTCGCTCTCCGCCAAAGAGCCTTGGTGAGAAACGAACCCCTTCTCACCATCGGAATCCATCACAATTACCCAATCGGCCCCGCCCAAGACTGGAATGTTCGCGTTATGAGAAGTGAGAATGAACTGATCGCCAACTTCCCGACGGCGTAGGGCTGTCACCAGCGTGGACGCAATGAACGCGTTGTCCAGATGATCCTCTGGTTGGTCCAGCACCAAGGGGTCTCCATGATGGCCAAGTAGAACCGGCAGGACTGCGGTGCAGCGTTGCCCAATTGAGAGTCGATCGCTCGACTTATACTCGAGCCCGTCAAGCAGATCGAGCCCCACGCCGTCGTCTATCACAGCCGTGATCACCTCGGCGGCACCTTGATTCTGCAGGCCAAGGATTATGGCGCCGGCGCGTTCCGGAGTAATGCCTAGGGCTGTACTGAGCGCGGCTGTGTTCTTGGTTTCCACCCAGCTAACCAGTTCCTGGGGTGAGACCTCCCGAGCAAGCTTGGGAGCAATCGAGTTGTAGTGGAGGCCGCTGCCTCGCAGTGCAGCGATAATCGCCGCCCTATACTGCTCGATGTTTTCTGACTTAGTCACACGGACTCTGACCACCGGTGACAGACTTTGATTCAGCTTGTCCGCTATCGCGGTTCTCTCGCTGTGTATTTGCTCCCTGAATTCATCCAGTTCCTCGTAAAGTGAATCTCGCTCGCGTGTGACAGATCGGAGCCGTTCGAGACGCTCTTCCAGCAAACCCTGGACCGCCTGGAGTTGCCCGCTGCGTTCCTCAAGTTCTGCGACCAAGCGGGTTGTCTGGCCGATGCCTGCTTGTGCCGACTCCAAAATTTGCCGTATCTTGCGACTTTCTTGATCGACGGTGCCTTTCGATATCGACGTCTGAGCAGATGCCTTGGCGATGCCTACGGCGATAGATGAAATTTTTTGTGCAACGGCTTCAAGTAGCGAAGCAATGTCGCTGAGCGCCGGGCGGTACTCAGCTAGTGCATCCGCCCCTGCATACTCGGGCCATCGCTGCAGGAGCGAAGGAACGTTGGCCCGTAAGCGGTCCAGATCGAGTGCGAATTTGGCAGACTGCGCGCTGTCTTGAGCCAACACTGACTCTTGGGCAGCGAGCGATTGACCGGAGGACTGGAGGGACTTGAGTAGGTCCTGCTGCTCTTTCGAAGTTCGCGAAGCCTCGAGCAACTGCTGCTGGTGAAGCTTTGCGTCAGTCAATTCGGACGTAACGGCCGAAATGCCCGCAACTTCCTCCCCTAGTGCACGGATGTCTGTTTGCAGGGCAGCGAGTTCCACGGTAAGACTAGTCAATTTAGCCCGGACATGTTCCATTTTCTGAAAAGTAAATTCCCGATCAGTACGGAACCGGTCTATAAGGTGTAGGCGCCCGGACGCCTGCGCTCCGACTGCCTCGATCTCGTTCTGGGCGAGGACTGTACAAGCGACATCACTCAATACTCCTGTAGTAGAAGTATGTCCGGAAGCAGATCGCGTGATCAGGTAGTTGGCGTCGCCGTCCTTAATGGTCAGTGTCACGGCACCGCCCTCCAAGATGGCAACAGCTTGCTGGTTGCCTCTCAGTCCTGCGTCTTCTGTGAATGAGCCTGCGCCGAGACAAAACCGAATGAGCTCCACAATTGACGTTTTCCCCGTCCCTCGTGCGCCAATGATCACGTTAAGACCTTCATTAAATTTCAAGTTCAAGCCAGAGAGGAAGCCTTCGGTCTCAACTTGTAGCCGTTCAATGTACACCGCACGCTCCTTTATATTGTGTGCTGTTTTATCTTGCCACGGGCGACCGGAGTGTTGGTCGAGAACCACCTGGGATTGATAAACGTACAACTCCCACGGTGTGTTCGTTTCAGATGATCCTGACGACCGTAAATTCGATTTGCCACAGTTGGACAACCGAATTCTTAGTCTGAATACTTGTCGCCTATCTCATCAACGGACGGTCGACGAGGAGGCTCAGGAGAGATCGTGGTTGTAACCTCCCACTTTTTGCCCGCAGCTTGATCAATGTGCCAGAGTACGACGGCAATCGTGTCGTGATGCGCCGCGGAAAGTGGCATAACCGGCCGCAATTCCCGAAGGTGAGCGGCAAAGAGCTTCAAATCAATCGTGTGCCAGGCGCCCGGGTGTGTTGCTCCCTCGAACGCTTCCTCTGGGGGCCTTCCCCGGGTATCAAAGAGCAACCAAAGTACATCGTCAGGGTCGCAAAGACGTATACCATCTTTCTCCGACCACCACTTGCGTGAACGGTAGAGGTCGCTTTGGCACATCCGAACTCCCGCCTTGGGAAGATCCCCGAAGTATTCATCAGAGATGGCGGCAGCCACCGGACCGGACAGGGGTGGAAGTGCGAACGCGGTGGACCTTAGTGGCCAATTGGTGGCCGCATTAGCCTTCACCTCGACAAACGCCAAGACATCTGCGATCCCGTCTTCATCATCCGGTGCCACCAATGCCAAGTCAGAGCCCGGCGCTCGGCGGGGCAACCAGGCTTGACTTCCATGACGCTCGACCCGTTCCCGAAACTTCCGAACTCGAGGATCCGCGTCGTCGTTTGGGAGTTGATGATGCAGGGCTTTCATGGCAGTCTGCACCGGCCCGGCACCGGCAAACAGATCCCACAATGATGCTGTCAGCCCTGCTTCGAGGAGAAAAGTCATACCGATACATTCGCACGAACCCTTGCAACCGGACCTCCCGACACAAGCTGCGTTGAAAGGTTGTCGGCACACGCGTGCCGGACGACCACGTTGAGTGACTGGCGGTTCTTACCTGAATGCAAAGGAGGAACGGTTTTGGGTGGGCGTTCTGCGTCTCGGGAGATCCACCACGACGGCTACCGGGTTGCGGGGATTGAGAGCGCCAAAGCCTTTCGTGCTTGCACGGATGCTGCGACTGGTCCTGTCGAGCTGGAGCACGATTGCCACGTTCGTAGAAGTTCTACGAACGACCCGCCCGCCGACTGATCTCCATACCATGCGCTGGAACGCTCGCCACGAGAATCATCCGCGAACCATTTCACGCATGCGCCTCGGTGCGCACGTCGTTTCGGCTCCGGGCAGCAGACGCATGAACCCATTGCTGGAAGCCGAGTCACGTTGCGCGAGAAGACCAGCAGGTTGATCGCTCCACGTTTAGCCGTCGTCACTCATTCTCTCGGCTTCGGAGTCATGGCGACGAGCGTCGTGTTGATAGCTGTCTGCGATGCCGCGAAGCACGCGGGCACTTCGCGGCCATCGAGTGGAAATCTTCGTCGCCATCTCACGGTACTTCTTCTCGATTTCGCGCTCCTGATCACCCCCAGCAAAGACACCTCGGGTTGTAATCCCACGTTTATTCGTCTTACCGATATGCAGCCCAGCGTCGAGGCGTGCGTTGCCGATGTTCTCGATTATCTCTCGGACCGGTTCCGCGGGCCAGACGCCATCGGTGCCGACGGGGCTCGATGCGAGGACTTGTCCGATCTGTTCGTCGCCGATTGCAGCCCGCCTGCTGTCGGAGAGGGCAAGACGGGCGCCTCGCACCCAATCGTTCAGGTGAGCGCCATCGATAGTGCCGTCTTCGGCGACGCCTGGAAGGGTATGCCAGTTGCGAAGAACGCTGTAGGACCGATGAGCGAACGCTTTCTCCTGAGCAGTGGGCGACCGTTTGGGTTCGTCATCGCCACGGTAGAGGGCTTTGATCATGCTTATGAAGTCGCTTGGATCCGTTCCCAGCGCCCGGTAGAGCGCCGCAGAGGGCTGGTGATCATGCAGCAGTTCAAAGAACATGAACTCATACCCTGGAAGGTCCTTGTCGTCGTGAAAGTGCTGCTCCATGTATTTCAGGACATTGCCGACGTAGTAGCCACTCATGGTGGTGTCGTGGATGGGGCCAGGCGCATTACGGAGCGCGTTAAGGACCAGCTTGACGAGGCGGACGCCCGGTTCCTTGCTGTCACGAAGCATGTCACTAAGGAGCCCCACGGCTCCCCATGGGCGATCGTGCTCGACGAGCAGACTAATGGCTTCTGCTCGCTCATCGGCGGTGGCGTAACGATGTTGCGCGCGCTCCCAATATGCTGCTTCGAGATCCTTTCCGAGAGTGGCGATCTCGGTCCAATATCGCTTCGCGAACGGCACGGCTGCCATGAGTGTTTCCTGTGATGACGCTTCCCCTAACGCAGGGCTGGCAAGCGCAGCATTGAGCCAAGAAAAGCCTTCGATGTTGATCTTGTCGCTGGCTAAGGTCAAAGCGGCTTGTCGCAGGTTTTGTTCCTGAGAGCTGAGCCAACCGAGGATCGCGTCTTCCGGTGCGTCGCTCCTTGTCGAGAGCATGCGACCAATGTCGTGCGGAGTTTTCACCTCAACTGTCAGCGCGGCCAACGCGTCCGCACCGAGCGCGAGGACCTCTTCGAGGGCTTCGTTTCGTAAACGAGCAAGTTCGACGTCGTACCCCTCTTCTCCCCACTTGAAGTTGGGAATGCGTGGCCGCCAGTCAAAGAGATTCGAGAATCGGCGGGCATCCTGGGCAGGTTTTATGTCATCGGCGACAGAGCGAAGCAGGGCCACATCGTCGGCGGGCATGGCCCACTCGGCGTCGGCATACTCTTCGTGATTGTCTGCCTCGCCGGTCAACGCCTCCCACATCGCATACTGCTCTTCCTCCGTCCAAGTGTGGGCGTCGACGGCTTCACGAAGCTTCTTGATAACTACCCGCCGCTCATCGGTAGGAAGCTTATCGATCTTCGGAAGCAGTTCCAGCCACCGTTCCGTGACTGTGCCGGCGACGGCCACAGCCATGGCAACAAGCGTGTGGACGAAGCGACCCCAGTCCGCGTAGGTCACTGATTGCCTCGCTGGACTCCAGTCGCGATGCGTAGGGGAGTGAGGGGGAAAGGCAGTCGCGTAGTTGTCGGGCCACACTCCCATAATGAGCTTCCAGCCAACGCCAGGTTCGCGCTGAAGGATCCGTTCGACTACCGCGAGTTTGTCGTCGATGGTGGCCCCGCTTTGAGGAAGCCAGCCCGTGACCACCGCCTGAAGGCTCTCGATCGGGCGGTTGCTGAGCCGTCCACCTGGGTCGATCGAGGACAGCTGACCGAGGAGCATCGCTGAGCGACCAAAATAGTTGGGCGACCAGCAAAGTGTTTCGATTGCCCACAAAAGACTCGGGTGAGGCGATGACGGACCGAACATGACGTCCTGCGCCTGATCCTTAAACATCGTGCGGAGGACAGGGCTCGGTTGCTCAAGGTCAAGCTCGACTGCGTCCAGAAAGACCTCAGGAGATGCTTCTGCCAGGGCTGGCAGAGAGCCCGCGAGCCGTGCCCAGGTCTCGCCGGATGCGTCGGCGTTTGCAGTGGCAAGCAACCTGTGGACGATTTTATCGACTCGGCTTTGCATATGGAGACCCGACGGAAGTTCGACATCGCTCGCAGCCGAAAGCGCCAGGCCGTCCGCGACCCCCTTCTTCAGTGTCTCCGAATAGAGCGGTGTCGTGCCCTGAGCACTCGCTGTCAATCGGGTAACGGTGTCCATGCCTTGGTAGGGGTCAGCTTCGAGCAGCACATCCACCACCACCTCACCCCAACGCGCCAAGTCGCTGGCCGTCAGCGTAGGCAGAAGCAGCAATGCCGCCTCTGCCGGAGATGTCAGCCTCCATGTACCTCCCGAGCGGACAAAAGGGGCATCGCTACGGCTGGCGAGGCTCCTAAGGAGTCGCTCGATATCCTCCCGTGATCGCCCAGTCAACTTCTCCAAAGCGAGGAGATCACCTTCATGCTCTGACCACGATCCGGCCAAAACAAGGGGCGCGAGAATGCCAGCATGCTCAGGCATGGCGACCCAGTCCGGCTTGCGGAATCGTGGCTCGAGTGCGATAGAACGGATGAGCGCAGCCATGCTGCGACGCGCGAGAGCTACCATCGCTTCCGCCTTGTCCGAGTCGGGAACCGTTGCCTTCAAGGCATCGCGGGCGGCAACGCGGTCGATCTTTCGAAGCTCGATTCCCTTCCCACCGCGAACGACGTCGTCGGGCTCGGCGATCAGGACGACACGGTGTCCACCCTTTACCGCCGCCGCGAGGTCGGGCTCGCCCTCAAACTGCGGAACAAGAATGAGGGGAACGGTAGACTCGACCAACCGTTGCCACGCTGCTCCGTCAGTAACCACGATGGTGCGGTAGAGAAGCTCCTCATGCGTCTCCAATGCAGAGAAAATGAGCGCCAAGGCGTCGTCCTGCCAATGAGCAATCAGCGTCACAATCGAATCGGTCTGCGCTGCGCCCGTCAGGGCGGCACGCAGTTCATCCGTCGCGCCTGAACGCCCGGCGGCGAAGAAGCTCGGCGGCAGAGGAATCGTGGTGCGCCCCTGGAACGAGTTCCACCGCCGTTCGATTGTCTGCGCGTCGCGAGGCCGGTATCCGAGGCGTTCGGAGATCCAATAGTGCACGGAAGGAGACGCCTGAAGCCAACCTTCTAGGAGGTGCGCATCGATGGCCTTAACGTCGGCGAACTTCGTTTCGGCCGAACGGTCAGATGCCCATCCCTTCGCTCCTGCCCAGTTGCGGGGCGTCGCGAACACGAAGACCGACCCAGCGTCATTGGGGAGTGACAGCACGCGCTTGTCGAAGTCGCTCTGTGCCTTGCCCTTCGAGTTGGCCTCGGTTCCGAACTCGAACCGCAGCTCGCCGGACGGGAGATACGTGCTTCCGGCGGATGTGGCCGTGCCATCCCACCCGGGCGCCGCACCGCCTTCGTGTGAGCGCATATCGACGTTCGTGATGCCGGGTGTCACTGCCAGAAGCCGACGGATCAGTTCCGGGAAGGCCCCCTTGGCATCGTCACGCGCTGCCCAGCTGTCCAGCTCAGTGGCACTGATAAGTTCAGGTCCGTCGGTCCGAAGGGCGGGAGCTACTGATGAGGCGTTTTCGCCGCGCTTCTTGAGAAGGCGCTCGACTTCTTCGAGGGCGAAACGATGCTGCGAAGATCCGGGGAGACGGGCTGACACCAACGTGCCTCCCCTCACCCAGTTCCTGACGGTATTCTCATGCACGTTGAGCAACTTGGCGGTCTCGCGCACGTTCAAGAACGGCTTACGCTCAACTTCATTATTCATACCAACAACATAACACATTGTGGACTTTGTGGACTTTGACATCCAGGCCTCGCCCCATTCAGAGCCGTGGACACCGACGACACGATAAGTGAGTCCGCAAGCTTTGGAGCCAGCGACGACCGTAAAATCCGAGTTCGCCCCGTTCGGGCACGAATAGGACGTGTTGCCAAGGTCGTTGGTGAGCCATTTCAAGGGTGGATCGAGGCATCCGGAGGTTTCTTGACGTCTCAGTAGTAGTAGTGCCTTTTAACTCTAGGGATACGACGCGCCTCACCGTCTGAACGACCACGACGAGGGAAGTGCTCTAATTTTCTCGGAATCGTGTGGGTTCGTCCGCGGCCTGCGGTTCCTTCCGCGACGATGCTTCTTTCGCGGGCCTGTGCCCGCAGCGGTCCATGGACTCTTTTGAGGCTCTCAGCTCCCAGTTCGCGGCCGAACGCCCCGGTCCGCTGATGCAGGCCACAGTCCCCACGCCCGCCACCGCTGCGCAGCTCGCCGCCTCCATCACCTTCCTGCTCAGTGACGGCACCAACTTCAACGGCGCTATCCTAGTCTCCGGCGGCGGCTGGTCGGCGCTGTAGGCGAGCGGCACCCAATGCGAACGGACGACGGCGGGAGGTCCCGCCGTCGTCCGCCTCCTAGCGGGAGCTCACCGCCGGGACGCCGAGGATGCTGTCCAGCAGCCCGTTGCGGAATTTTCCGTCCGGATCGTGCGCCGATGCCATCGAACGGAAGTCCGCCAAGCGGGGGTAGAGGGACTCCCAGTCGTGACCGCCTGGCGTGAAAAGCTTGCCCCAGTGCGGCCTGGCCCCGAACGGCCGCAGCAGGTCCTCGAGCTGCGGAAGAACGGCTTCCACGTGCGGCTGCAGCGGCTTCCAGGTGAAGTGCAGCGCGACGCTCTGCTGCCGGTAGAAGGGGCTGAGCCAGAATTCGTCCGCGGCGCCGGTCCGGATTTCGGAGACAAACAGCAGGGGCGCAAGTTTGTCCGCCAGGCTCCGCACTGCCTGGATCGCAGCAGGTGCCTGCTCCAGCGGCAGGATGAATTCGCTCTGCAGTTCCTCACCGTTGCTGGGCGTGAACTCGTGGCGGAAGTGCGGCAGCCGGTCCAGCCATGGCCCGGGCTTATCCATCTGGACTGTGCAGTTCTCGGCCGACATCACCGGCAGCGGGTGCCGCGGGCCGGTGGCTGCCGTGGCGCCGAACAGTTCACTGAGCGGAGGCTCAGAGTCCAGCGCCTTGAGCCAGACCTGGCTGATGCTATCGCCCACGTAATCGGTGAAAAGACTCACGCTGTAGGCGCTGGACACCAGCTGCGTGAAATCCGCCAGCGCCCGGTCCCACGGCAGGTTTTCCAACACACGCTGGCGCATGCTGAAGCTCGGCCGGACGGCAAGCTGGAGGCCGGTGACGATGCCCAGAGCGCCCAGGCCCACCACGCTGCCCAGGAACTCCTCGCCGTCCGCGCGGGACAGCGATACCTGCTCGCCGGAGGCCCGCACCAGGTCAAAGCCCTCCACCGCCCCGGCCAGGGAGGGGTTGTTCACACCGGACCCATGGGTGCCCGTCTGGACTGCCCCGGCCACGGAAATGTGGGGGAGCGACGCCAGATTGTGGATGGCCAGGCCGGACTGCTGCAGCGTACGGCACAGGGCGCCGTAGCTCACTCCGCCGCTGACGCGGACGCTCTGCCGGTCCGCGTCCAGTTCGATGTGCTGCGGCAGGGCATCCAGCAGCACGTGCACGCCGTCGGTGTCCCCGATGCGGTTGAAGGAGTGCCGCGATCCCAGGGCCTTGACCCGGCTGGAACGCGCCACCACCTGGGCGAGCTCAGCCACCGACTCCGGGCGCAAGGCGTCCGCTGATGAGTAGTTGAGATTTCCTGCCCAGTTCTTCATGTGCTCGGCTTTCGGGTGAAGGTACGTTTCGCTCCAACAACTGTGAGCGCTAACAATTTCCCTGTCAAGACGCTTCCGCCGCCTCTCGCCGAGGAGGGCGGTAACATCGTCAGCAGGTCATCCGCAGCGGCATTCACTGGCCGCCGGCTTTGTCCCAAAAGGCTTTGAAAGGGGAGCAGTGCGCGCAACGGTCAAAGATGTCGCGCGTCATGCCGGCGTTTCGCCCAAGACTGTCTCGAACGTCATGAACGGCGTCATTCCGGTCAGCGGCGCCACCAGGACCAGGGTGGAGCAGGCCATTCTCGAACTGGATTACGTGCCCAACCTCTCCGCCCGCGGACTGCGCAACGGGAGGTCCGGCGTGATTGCGCTGGCCCTGCCTGATCTTGGCACGCCGTACTCGGCAGAAATTGCCCACCACATCGTGGAAGTGGCGCACGAGCAGGGCTGGATCGTGCAGATCGAGGAAACCGGCTCCGATCCCCAGCGCGAGCACGAACTCATGGTGCGCGCCCGCTCCAACCTCATCGACGGGCTGATCCTCAACCCTGTGGTGCTGGACGAGAGCGCCGTCCAGGTGGGCGTTGCCCTTCCGCCCGTGGTCCTGCTCGGCGAGGTCACACAAAGCCTCGCCGACCGCGTCTTCGTGGACAGCTTCGCTGCCGCCCGCGACATGACCCTCTCCTTGGCGCAGTCCGGGCGCCGGCGGATCGCCGTCCTGGGAACCACCGAAGACCGGGGATCGGCCGCGGCGATCCAGCGAACCCGGGGCTATGAAGAGGCGTTGGAGATCCTTGGCATCGAACGGGACGAGGCACTGCTGATTCCCTGTGAGAAGTGGACGCCGCAGACTGCCGCCGATGCGCTCACGGCCTACCTCGACTCCCATCCGCTGCCCGAGGCACTGTTCTGCTTCACGGATTCCATGGCCATCGGCGCCCTGAGTGTGCTGTGGAAGCGGGGCCTGCGCATCCCGGAGGACATTGCGGTGGCGGGTTTCGATGACATCGCCGACGGCCGCTACGCGGTTCCGTCGCTGACCACGGTCTCCTTCGACAAGCGTGCCATTGCCAGCGAAGCCCTGCGCCTGCTGACGGAGCGGATGGCCGACAGGGGCCACGAGCAGCGCGTGGTTTCCGTGGACTACACCATCGTGGAGCGGGACAGCAGCCGCTCCTGAAGCGACAGCAGCCGCACCTGAAACGAGAGCGGCCCACCAGATTGTTGGCGCTAACAATTTTCTCTTGCCCTGTCCATTACATCGATGTAATGTGAGGCGTGCGTCACCCCCTGAAGGCATCGGCCCGGGGACGGGGACGCACCGGAACCGGAGTTTTGAGCTACAAGAAGTGACCTTTCCGCGGACCCATCCAAAGGAGTGACGGGTGAAGCAGTTTGAATTTTTCGGGAAGCAAGTATCCCGACGGCAGTTATTGACAGGAACGGCAGCCTTAGGCAGCGTCCTGGTAGCAGGCGGCCTGACCGGCTGCGGTGGAAACGCCCAGGCCTCTGGCCTGAGGGACATCGGGTTCTGGCACCTGCTGTCCGGCGGGGACGGCATCAAGATGCAGGCCATGATCAACAGCGCCAACCAGGCCAACCCCGGCTTCAAGGTGCAGCCCACGGTCCTGGCCTGGGGCCCGCCGTACTACACCAAACTAGCGATGGCATCGGCCGGCGGGCGGCCGCCGGAAGTGGCGATCATGCATGCCAGCCGGGTTCCCGGATACGCCCCCGGCGGGCTCATTGACCCCTGGGACCTGGACCTGCTGGCCGAGCACGGCGTCACCGGGGACAACTTTGCGCCGCGCATCTGGGAGAAGAGCCAGCAGAACGGCAAGGTCTTCTCCATCGCCCTGGATTCGCACCCGTTCGTCATGTTCTACAACACGGACATCGCCGGCAAGGCCGGCGTCCTCGGGAGCAACGGACAACTGCAGGAAGTAACGTCCCCGCAGGAGTTCATCGCCATGGCCAGGGAAATGCAGAAGGTCACTCAGGCCCATGGTCTGTCCTTCGGCTACCTCGGCAGCGGCTCCCAGATGTGGCGCTTGTTCTACACGCTCTACAAGCAGCACGGCGCGGACATTGAACTGATCCCCGGCCAGCCGATGAAAGTGGACCGCGACGCCGCGATTGAGTCCCTGGAATTCATGGCATCGCTCTTTGACGACACCATCGCCGCCAAGGCCGGCGACATCAGCACAGGCATCGCGGAGTTCGCCCGCGGCGGCTCGGGAATGCTGTTCAGCGGAGTGTGGGAACTGCCCACACTCAAGAAAGCCGGACTTCCGGTGGACGCAGCCACCATTCCCACGCTGTACGGAACGCCGGCAGCCTATGCAGACTCGCACTCGTTCGTCCTGCCGCGGCAGCTGAATGTGGATGACGCGAAGCGGCGGGACGTCTACAAGTTCGTCAGCGATGTGCTCAAAGGATCCATCTCCTGGGCGGAAGCCGGCCACATTCCGGCCTACCAGCCTGTGGTCCAGTCGCAGGCCTACCGCGACCTCACACCGCAGATCCACTACGCCAACGCAGCGGACATCATCGCCTACGATCCCGAAGCCTGGTTCACCGGCTCGGGCTCGGACTGGCAGACCTACTTCGCGGAGAACGTCCAGAACGTGCTCCTGGGCCGCGACAAGGCAGCCGCAGGGTGGGACGCCTTTGAACGCCGCACCAACACCCTTCTTTCCCGGCCCAACCCGGTCTAACCGCACCGAGCGACAAAGGAGTCCTTCATGAGTTCTTCACTAGCGTCCCGGCGCAGCACCGGCCAGCCGGACATCGCCACGGCGACCCAACCCCAACAAACGCGCCGCCCCTCACAGAGCCGGACCAGGAGCAACCTGAGCGGCTGGGGATTCGCCACCCCGTTCCTGGTCTTCTTCCTGGTCTTCCTGGTGTGGCCGATTCTCTACGGCATCTACATGAGCCTGACGGGCAAGTCCCTCACCGGCGCCAACGACAGCCTGATCGGCTTCGCGAACTACGCCGAGGCACTGGCCGACGCTGACATGTGGCGCTCGCTGGGAAACACGTTCTACTTCACCGTCATCAGCACCGTCCCGCTGGTCCTCGTGGCCCTGGTGATGGCGGCCCTACTGAACGTCGGGCTGCCTGCCCAGTGGCTGTGGCGGCTTTCCTACTTTGCCCCGTACCTGCTCGCCTCCACCGTGGTCTCGCTGTTCTTCACCTGGATGTACAACCCGCAGCTTGGCCTGTTCAATGACTTCCTGTCCAAGCTGGGCCTCCCCAAAGTCGCCTGGCTCAACGATCCCAACGTGGCCATGTGGGCGATCGTCATCGCCACGCTGTGGTGGACCGTGGGGTTCAATTTCCTGCTGTACCTGGCCGCGATGCAGAACATCCCGGCACAGCACTACGAGGCAGCGTCCCTGGACGGCGCCGGAGCCTGGCGGCAGTTCTTCTCCATCACCCTGCCGCAGCTGACCCCCACCACGGTGATGATCGTGCTCCTGCAGATCCTCGCGTCCATGAAGATCTTCGATCAGGTGTACCAGATGACCGCCGGCGGGCCCGGAGGATCAACCCGCCCGGTGGTGCAGTACATCTTTGAAACCGGCTTCACCGGCTACCGGCTGGGGTACTCCGCAGCCATCTCCTACATTTTCTTCGGACTGATCGTGCTCGTTTCGGTCATGCAGTTCGCCGTCACCCGCCGCAGGAGTGCATAACCATGGCAACCCCTACCCTCACCCGTCCCACCGCACGCACCAGCACCAGCGAAGGGCTCCGCCGCCCGCGCAAAAAGATGACCGCAGGCAAGATCGCCGCCCTCGTTGTTGCGGCGTTCATCGCCGTGCTGTGGCTGATTCCGTTCGCCTGGGCCACGGCCACCGCTTTCAAGACCGAGACGGATGCCGCAGCCCCCAAGGTCAGCTGGATGCCGCCGTCGGGCTTTACCGCTGAAGCGTTCGTCAAGGTGTTCCAGGACGGCAACATCCCGCTCTGGACCTGGAACTCGTTCTACACGTCGGCGGCCATCACGGCGATCACGCTGGTGATCTCGGCGCTGGTGGCCTACGCCCTGTCCCGGATCGACTTCAAGGGCAAGAAGGTGCTGATGACGGTGATCATTGCCTCGATCATCATCCCGCCGCCGGTCCTCATCATCCCGCTCTTTTACCAAATGCTGGCGCTGCACCTGATCGATACCTCGTGGGCCATCATCCTGCCGCAGGTCATCCACCCGGCCATGGTGTTCGTGCTCAAGAAATTCTTCGACCAGATCCCGCGCGAACTTGAGGAAGCCGCCGTGATGGACGGTGCCAGCCGCCTGCGGATCTTCACCCAGATCATCCTGCCGCTGTCCCGGCCCATCCTGGCCGCCGTCGCGATCTTCGTGTTCATCGGCGCCTGGAACAACTTCCTGTGGCCGTTCATCGCCACGAACGACGGCGCGCTCCTCACCCTTCCGGTGGGGCTGCAGACCATCAAGAGCGCGTACGGCATCCAGTACGCGCAGAACATGGCCTCCGCGCTCCTCGCGGCGCTGCCCCTGATCCTCGTCTTCCTGTTCTTCCAGCGCCAGATCATCAAGGGCGTCGCGACGACGGGACTCGCCGGAACCTGATCCGGCACCTTTCTGACCACTCACCAAAAGACCTGAACAACAACCAAGGAGATACCGCACATGTCCCGCGCACGGATCACCCTCGACCGCGACTTCACCATCGGCGAAGTCCCCCGCCGCCTGTTCGGCTCCTTCGTGGAGCACATGGGCCGCTGCGTCTACACCGGCATCTACGAGCCCGGCCACCCGGAGGCCGACGAGAACGGCTTCCGCCAGGACGTTCTCAAGCTCGTCAAGGAGCTCGGTGCCACCGTCATCCGGTACCCCGGCGGCAACTTCGTCTCCGGCTACAACTGGGAAGACGGCATCGGCCCGCGGGAGAACCGTCCCCGCCGGCTGGACGGCGCCTGGCACACCGTGGAAACCAACGCGTTCGGCCTGCACGAATTCGTGGACTGGTCCCGCCAGGCCGGCACGGAAATCATGGAAGCCATCAACCTGGGCACCAGGGGAGTGGACGCGGCCCGCGAGATCGTGGAATACGCCAACCACCCCGGCGGCACCTACTTGTCAGACCTGCGCGCCAAAAACGGCCACAAGGATCCGTTCGACATCAAGCTCTGGTGCCTGGGCAACGAGATGGACGGGCCGTGGCAGATCGGCCACAAAACCGCCGAGGAATACGGCCGCCTGGCCCAGGAAGCCGCCAAGGCCATGCGCTTCGTGGACCCGGACATCGAACTCGTGGCCTGCGGAAGTTCCAGCTCCAACATGCCGACGTTCGGCGACTGGGAGCAGACTGTCCTGACGCACACCTACGACGAGGTGGACTACGTCTCCCTCCACGCCTACTACCAGGAGCACGAGGGCGACGTCGGCAGCTTCCTCGCCAGCGCCGTGGACACTGACTACTTCATCGAGTCCGTGATCGCCACCGCCGACGCCGTGCGTGCCAAGGGCAAACACAAAAAGCACATCAACCTGTCCTTCGACGAGTGGAACGTCTGGTACCAGCGCGGCCTGGATACCGAGGACCAGCCGCACAACGTCGCCAAGGCGGGCTGGCGCGAGCACCCCCGGGTCATCGAGGACAAGTACAACGTCACGGACGCCGTGGTGGTGGGAACCCTGCTCAACTCGCTGCTCCGCCACGGTGACCGCGTCAAGATCGCCAACCAGGCGCAGCTGGTCAACGTCATTGCCCCTATCCTCAGCGAGGAGAACGGGCCGGCGTGGAAGCAGACCATCTTCCACCCGTTCGCCCGCATGGCGGAGCTGGCCAAGGGCCAGATCCTGCGCCTGTCCGTGGACTCGGACAAGTACGAGAATGCCCGCTTCGGCGGCACCGACCTGGTGGACGTCAGCGCCACGTGGAACGAGGAAACGGGCCGCGTGGCACTGTTCTTCGCGAACCGCGGCCTGGAGGAAGCCGCCGACGTCGAGGTCGCCCTGCGCGGGTTCGACGCCCGCCGGGTGGTCCGTGCCGAGGTCCTGGAAATTCCCGAAGGCGGGGACCGTTTCACGGCCAATACCCAAACCAGTCAGAACCAGGTGGGGCTCAAGCCGCTGGAAGGGGCCAAGGCCAGCGGCTCCGAACTGCGGCTAACGCTGCCGGCGCTGTCCTGGGCCGTCATTGAGCTGGAGGTCGTCAAGAGCTGACTCTTGCCGCACCAGTGCTGAGCGGACGACGGCGGGACCTCCCGCCGTCGTCCGCTCTGTCAGTTTCCGGCATGCGGTGGCTCAGGATGTCGACCGTGTGTCGAACGCCGCAGCCGATTCCCGCAGCAGGCGTGCGACGGTGTCCACCGGCGTGCTGGGTGACCGCCGCCGGTCGAACCGTCGCAGAACGATGCGACGGGTTCCGAGTCCGGGGACGTCCAGGACGTCCACGCCGTCGTGGGCGATGCCGCTCAATGCCAGGGTGGGCACGATCGCAATTCCTTCGCCGGCGGCGACGAGTGCGAGTGCGGTCAGCGTTTCCTGGTACTGGTGCGCACTCTCCATCTGCGCGCCCGTTGACTGGCGGAGCCGGCCGAGCACCGCAGCGTTCGCGGCTGTTGGGTCGACGCCGAGCCACGGAAGGGGCAGCCGGGCCAGGTCGATGTTCTCGGTGGTGAGCAGGGCACCCGAGGGGACCACCAGCTTCCACGGCTCGTCCAGCAAGGGCTCCTCGGTCATTCCGGCGGAGAGCGAACGCTGCTCGGCCGTGGTCGAATCGAGCTCGACCACCACGGCGTCGAGCTGGCGCTGGCGGAGCAGCCGCATCAGGTCCGGAAGGTCGTCCTCGACGATCCGGATCTGCAATTGCGGGTACTGCGTGCGCCACTCGGGCAGGCGCGGGATCACCACCGTCCGGACAAAGCTGGTGAATCCGCCCACGCGCACAACACCAGCCACCGTGGCCCCGCCTTCGATCCGGGCGCGGGCAACGCTGAGAGCACGTTCAATCTCCTCGCCGGCTTCCGCTACTGCCAGGCCGGCGGGTGTCAAAACTGAGCCTTTGGGTGTGCGCACCACCAAAGCATGCCCGGTTTCGTCTTCCAATTTGGTGAGCTGCTGTGAGACGGCCGAGGGGCTAATTCCCAGTTCGTCAGCCGCAGCCAGCACCCCGCCTGTGCGGGCAACAGCAAGAAGCACGCGCAGCCTGCGCGGATCGATGTCCATGTTAAGTAGTTCTAAACCATGTCTTCAGTGGAATGCAATTGCTCTAAAGGGGTGCCTTATTCATAATTGCTCTTAAAGCAGCTGGGCATCACCTCTGAAAGGACATCATGGAACTGCTGTGGGAAATTGCAGGTTGGTCAGGGGCAGTTCTGATCCTGTCGGCGTACCTGTCTGTCTCCATGGGTTGGTTGAAGGCCGGCAAGCGCTTCCAAGTGGCCAACCTCATCGGTGCATGTGCCTTCATCATCAATGGTGCGGTCCACGAAGCGTGGCCCTCAGTGGTCACCAACGTTGCCTGGTGCCTTATTTCCGCCATCGCGATTCTTCGCATGCGGTCCACGCAAGAGTCGCCGGTGGCCGCAGTTGAGGCGACGCAGGTGCAATTTCCCGGCGTCCCTGACACAACCGGCCAAATCGCTGTTGTCGAGGCAATTACTTTTGCCGTTCATGGCGACGTCGCCGCGCGGGCGGGTGAGTGCCAGGCGATCCTGCGCGACGGGCGGGCAGCGGATTCAGCGATCCACAGTAGCGCCGCGGTGAAGTGCTAACGGCAGAGAGTCACTAGCTGTTCGGCACTGACTCAGGGGAGCGCGTACACACGGCGGGCGTTGTCGTGCGCGACGAGTTGCACGATCTTGCGGGCGTCCGCCTCGGAACAGTCGTCGTCGTCGATCCATCCGCCCACTACCTTGGTGATTGCGGTCCGCCACAGTCTCGCGCCGAGGTAGTGAAGTTCGGCCGGGCCCAACGCGTCGGAGGAATACAGGATTTTCGTGAAGGGAGCCAGTTCGAACGAGCGGGCCACCAGATCCCGGCTCCGTGACCCGGTGAAGTTCACGGCAAGGCCCACATCGATGTAGACGTTTTCAAAGGCGTGGGCCAAATAGCCGGCCTCGCGCTCGAATGGGTAGCAGTGCAGCAGCATGATGGGTGTGTCCCGGACTTCGGGGGACCGCAGAAAATCCAAGAGGTACAGGGGATTGGTTTTGTGGAGGTCCAGATCGCGGTCACCGAATCCAACATGGAATTGCAGCGGAAGCTTCATCGACACCGCCGTATGGATCCCGTGGGCAATGAGCGTCACATCGGTGAGCTTCGGGTTGGTGCCGGCGCGCGCGTTGTCCTGCCAGCGGCGGGCTGCTTCAACCACCGCAGCCGGTGCAGGCCGGCCGAGATTCCGGTCGAATCCTGCGCGGTAGGCCAGAACTGTTTTGACGCCCACGGCGCTGCGGGTGAGGTCCTGGAGCCGCTGACCGAACTCGTCGACGTAATCTGCCGGGTTGGCGATCTCCCGGATCACCGTTTCGGCGACCCGTTCCAGCCGAACGATCTCGTGGGTCCGCCCACCGGAGACGTCGGCCATGCCCGCCTTGCCGAGGTAGCCAGCGGCATCCAATCCTGTATCGATCAGCCAGTCGCTCACGCCAGCAGCGCGGGTCATGCGGCGGCACACCTCAAGTTCTGAAAGTTCGGAGCGCCGGCTCCAGTAGTCCGCCGGTGAGGCGTGCCGCGGCAAATCAAGAATGCCGCTGCACCAGCGCCGGATGGCGAGCCCGATTTGGGTGTTGTAGGTGTCCTCGGGCTTGGCCAGTGGTTCGGTGTTTCCCTCGTTCAGCGAGTTCTGAAAGCGTGCCTCATCACCGTCAGCGTGAAACGCGCCATGCACGTGGTGATCAATAAGCCGGACTTGGTCGACGAAGTCCGGGAAAGAACCGCCCGCCATTAGATCGACCAGGAGAGTCGAAAGCGTTCAGCAAGCTCGTCCGGCGAGAGGTCCGCCGAGACTCGCTGTTCGTAGCGCCGGACGGCCACCGTGGCGTCGACGATGGCGTCTCCGAGAAGCCCGCGTGCCAGGCGTGACTTGTCCAGCGTGTCGATGATGGCGGTGGGGGAGCCTGAGAGCAGCCGGACGTTGGCCCGCTGCCGCTCGTCTTCCGAAAGCCGTCCGGGGTCACCCGGGATCTCTGCCGGAAGCCTGCGCCCGGTACGCATGCCGTCCAGGGCGAGCCCGAGGATGGATGCGGAGGCCAGATACACGTTGGCCGAGGGGTCGACGATTTTCACCTCGACGTTGGCTCCATGCGGATTGCTGTTGCCCGCGTTCAGAAAACGCACTGAGGCCTCCCGGTTTTCCAGGCCCCAGCATAAGTAGGCACCCGACCACGTGCCGGGTGTCAACCGGCTTCCGGACAAAATTGATCCCGTGAGGAAACTCTGGATATCGGGGAGTCCTGCGATGATTCCGCCAATGGCCGCGCCTCCCTCGGGGCAGATGCCGTGCGGTCCGCTGCCGCCGGAGAACAGCGGCAGGCCGTTCTTGTGGAGCGAAAAGTGCTGGTGGGCGCCGTTTCCGACGGTGCCGGGAAAGGGCAGCGGGGAGAACGAGGCCTGCATGCCGTGGGCCCGGGCGACGATGCCAACGATGACCTTGGCAACGACCACGGTGTCCGCTGCCTGAACCGGCGAAGCAGGGGGAAGCGAAAACTCGAACTGGTTCCGGCCGTACTCGGCGTGGATCTGCTCCATCGGAATGCCGGCATGGTTCAGCGCCGACAGCAGATCATCGAGGAATTCCGACCGGTCCAGGAGGCCGGTTGCCCCGTACGGAACCCAGGGGGTGGTTTCCAGCGCTGAACCGTCCGGGGCGACGAGGAAGAATTCAAGTTCGTGGCCCACGAGTGCCTGGTATCCGGCCTCGTCGAGGCTGCCGTCGACATCGGCCAGGAGGCCGCGGGCACAGGCCGGAGACGCGGCCCCGTCCTGTTCGAAAAGGCTGCCCGGTGCCCATGCACGGCCGCCCTGGAGGACACGGAGTCCCGCGATATCGATCTTGAGGCGCATATCGCCAACGGGGGTGATGCTGTCCGTGAACGCTATCCCGCCGTCGATGGTGAAGACATGCCAGACGGGGGCAGCGCCCATCCCGGACTGGTGGAAGGCCTTGAGCCGGGCCAACGGAACGCTCTTGGCAAGCGTGATGCCCGAAGCGTTCACCACCGTGCCGATCACGGTGCGGACGCCGGCCGCTTCGAGCTCGCGCTGGGCCTTGGCAACAGCGGATTCGTCGGCTGATGCGATTTCAGTCATGCGCCTATCATGCGGCCCCTCCCCGTCCAATGAAAGGTTCGGAAGGTCTGCCGCTCCGCCAGGTTCTGGCCTAGGTACTGAGGTTCCAGTGGACCCGGATGGCCTCGGCCATTGGGTCAGTGGCGACGTCGACGCGGAAAGCAACGGGCGCTGTCCCCGTCTCCTCGATGACCGAGTCACGGTACACGCGGCCGCATGACGGACACAGCGTGTAGAGCTCCCCATCCGCCGGCCATTCGGCCAGTTCCGCAGGGACCGGGCTGCTCTCTCCGATGAAGACCGGGACGCCTTCTGAGTTCGCCTGAATCAACCCGTCCTTGCTGACGGTGTTGCCGCACACGCAGGTGATGGTGGTGACATCATGACCGATAACATCGGCGGTTTCAGTGTCCATGATGACCTCCCGGTAATGGAAGAGACGTGATGCTAACAGCTTATGCCTGCTGATCCGTGCGGTCGCCCTGGAATTGGAGCGCCATCCTCGCGTCCGACGGCGGCTGGTGCTTCGATCCCCACCAGCGTGGTCCGTGGGACGATTAGGTCCAGCGGACCGACTGTGGGCTGGCTCGTGACGATAAATGGCCTGGGGGCCTCATGACTGTTAATTCGAAGTGGAGTGCGCCGGGCGGGCTGGGCCGCCCCGACGTGGACGCCGCGAAGATTTCCGGACAGCTGGGCAACTCCGGGGCCGCCATGACGGTGCTGGTTGTCGACGACGACGAAGGGTCCCTGCTCGTGGCGAAAGCCGCCGTCGAGAAATCCGGTCATAAATGCATTGTGGCCGCTGACGGCGACACGGCGTGGCAGCTTTACCTGGAGCGGCGTCCCCAGGTGGTGGTCAGCGACCTGATGATGCCCGGGCTCGACGGGTTTGACCTGTGCCGGGCGATCCGGGCCGCCGAGACAAGCTCCTATACGTACGTTGTACTGCTGACCTCGCACGGCGCCCAAGAGGACGTGCTGGAAGGCATGCGGGCCGGGGCGGACGACTACGTGACCAAGCCGTTGGACCCCTTCGTCCTGCACACCCGCCTGCTGGCTGCCCGGCGGGTCACCGCACTCCACGGTGCCCTGGCCGACGCCCTGGATGAAGCCAAGGACAGCAATGAACGGCTTGCTGAATTCACCGGCCGGGTCAGCCACGACCTCCGCAATCCCCTGACCTCCATCCTGGGCTACGTCGAGCTGGGTGCCACGGACGCAGAATCGGGCCAGACAGGGGAGGCCACAGAGTACCTGGAAATCGTGGGCAGCAGTGCGCGGAGGATGCTGTCCATGGTGGAGGAGCTGCTTGCGTTCGCGTCCATCGGCGGTTCGCTGTCCAGGTCACGGCTGTCGCTGGCTGCCCTGGTGAAGGAAGTCGCCGCTGACCTCAGCCTGGGCCTGCGGGAAGCCGGAGCGGTGGTGCAGTGTGAGGACTTTGATTTCGACGCTGACGAAAGCCAGATGCGGGTAGCGCTGCAGAACCTGATCCAGAACGCGGTGGCCTACCGCCGTCCGGACGTTCCCCCGGTCATCAGCGTCACCGGGCAGGAAGCCGGAGCCGGCGTCGTGGTGCGGGTGGAGGACAACGGCAAGGGAATCGGCGCGGGGGACCGGCGCCGGGTGGTTGAACCGCTGGTCCGCCTGCGCCGGGAAGGCGATCCTGCCGGCACGGGGCTGGGCCTGGCCACATGTGCCAGGATCGCAACCGCCCACGGGGGACGGCTGGAGATCTCGCCCAGCCCCAGCGGCGGGACCACCGTCAGCGTTTACCTGGGGGCGCCGTAACGCAGGCTGGCCGTGATGGCACGGCACGGGCATTGGTCCCTCCCAGTTCACCGTCCGGCAACCGGGAGGTCCTTCGCCGTTTTTCCGCGACCGGCAGTCTTTTCACGCCCTCTTTTGCCCGGCCCCCAACCGGCCGGGCGGAGAATCCCCTGTATGCGTAGGAGTACTCCGTGTTCGTGAAAAGCACCATTGCCGCCCTCGTGGCCCTCACCTCCCTGACCGGAACCGCCGCCGCGCCGGCCCAAGCAGAGGCACCAAAGCCCGCACCCGTCGTCGTCGGCCAGCCGCTCGCCCAGGCGCATGCCCACAACGACTATGAGCACGACCGTCCCCTGTTCGACGCTCTGGAGCACGGCTTCACCAGCGTCGAAGCCGACGTCTGGCTGGTGGACGGCGAACTTCTGGTGGCCCACGACCTTGAGGATGCCAAGCCCGGAGTAACGCTCGAGAGCCTCTACCTCGATCCCCTGGACGAGCTGGTGCGGAACCAGGGCCACAGCGTTTACCCCCACTGGGACGGCAGCCTGCAGCTCCTGATCGACATCAAGAGTGAAGGCGAGGCCACCTACGCCGCCATCGAGCGGGAACTGGCCGAGCACCGGGACATCATGAGCCGCTACAGCAACGGCACCACCAAAACCGGGCCCGTCACCGCCGTCATCAGCGGAAACCGCCCCTTGGCCACCATGCAGGCGCAGGAAAAGCGGTTCGGCTTCTATGACGGACGCTCCGCCAACCTCACCTCCGGCATGCCTGCCGAGCTGATGCCGCTGATCAGCGACAACTGGACCAAGCTCTTCACCTGGCAGGGCGTGGGCCCCATGCCCGAGGCCGAACGCACCAAGCTCCAGGCATACGTGACTGACGCCCACGCCAAGGGCTACCGGGTCCGCTTCTGGGCCACCCCTGACCAGCCCGGCGCCGCACGCGAAGCTGTCTGGAACGAACTCTTCGACGCCGGCGTGGACCACATCAACACCGACGACCTTGAGGCGCTGGAACAGTTCCTCACAGCCCGCACGCTCTAAAGCCGCCCCACTCAGCAGACACAGGAACACCACCATGCCTTCAAAGACCGTGAAAACGACGACGGCGGCGGCGGCCGTCCTGGCGCTCGGCCTCCTTGCGGCCCAGCCCGCCATCGCAGCCAATAACACCTCTGACAGCCAGGCTTTCACCTTTGGCGTCATCGGCGACATCCCCTACGGCGACGCCGAAATCGCCAAATTCCCGTCCCGCGTCCAGGACATCAACGCCGACAGCGCACTGAAGTTCGTCACCCATGTGGGCGACATCAAGAACGGCTCCTCGGTGTGCTCAGACGAGTACTTCGCCAACATCCGCTCCCAGTTCGACACTTTCGAGCACCCGCTGGTCTTCACCCCGGGCGACAACGAGTGGGTGGACTGCCACCGCACCAACAACGGCGCCTACAACCCGCTGGAACGGCTGGACAGGCTGAGGGAGGTCTTCTTCGACGAGCCCGGCAAGACCCTGGGCGCAACCATGCCGGTCAAGACGCAGGAGAAGCTTGGGCTTCCGGAAAATGTCCGTTTCACCCAGAACCGCGTGGCCTTCTCGGTGGTGAACGTCCAGGGCAGCAACAACTCGCTGCTTCCATGGAGCGGCCTGGGCGAAACCACACCCACGCCCGAGCAGCTTGCTGAAGTTGAGCACCGGACGGATGCCGTCCTGGGCCAGATACGTGACACGTTCACCGACGCCGAGCGCCGCAACGACCGCGCCGTGGTGCTGATGACGCAGGCCGACATGTTTGACCCGTCACTGCTCGCCGCGGCCACTGCCAATCCGGAAACGGTCTCCGGGTTCCGGGAAATCGTTGCGGCCATCATTGAAGAGACCAACCGCTTCGACCGCCCGGTCTACCTCATCAACGGCGACAGCCACGTCTTTGCCGAGAACCAGCCGCTGGCCGAAGGCTCACCATGGCTGGAGGTCTACGGCCAGCCCGCCGCGGATGACCTGCAGCGCATCACCGTGGACGGATCGGCCAACGCCACCAACTACGTCAGGTTCACGGTCGTCGGCAACAGCAGCGACAGCGATGATGTCCTGAGCTGGGAGAAGGTCCCCTTCAGCCAGTAGGCACCAAACGGAAGCGGACGACGGCGGGAGCCTCCCGCCGTCGTCCGCTGTGGGCCGTGGGTTCCCGGCGCGTCCGGAGCCATCCGGTAATCCTGAGGGCGAGCATACGCCCCGATGCGCGGGGACAGCCGGCATGGCCGCAATACAACTGGCCAGCACGCAGGGCGAGTGGTCAGTCCGCGAACCCTAGCCCTTGGGCCTGGAGCGCGGCTTCCAGGATCCGGACAGCTTTGGGGCCCACACCGTGCAGGGCGAGCAATTGGCTGCGGCTGCATGCAGCAACTTGGGCCAAAGAGCCAATGCCTGCCTCGATCAGTGCGCTGGTCGCCGGGTGTCCGATCGGCGGAAGGTCGCCGATCTGCGCAGGAGTATCACGGGTGCTCATGCTGGCAATGGTATCGAAATCACGCCGCCTCCCGCGAAGCCCCGCACGCTCAACTCCGGAGCTGCCGGCGGCGTCTGAATCCCGCGAACCCCTTGACGGTGTGATCTGCGTCGCGTAGGTTGTTCAACAAGAGGATTGTTCAACAATCCAACGATCGCCGCAATTCCGACTTCCGCAGCCACCCTGACGGCAAGCCGCCCAGCCGCCCAAATGTCCCACCCTGCAACGCCGCAGGCGAGGACAGAAGCGGGCACCAGCACCATTCATCCCGTACTCGGATGACATCGACTCTCTTCATGGAGGATTAACATGGCCACTCCCCAAGCACTGGCCCCCGTTGACGCAAAGCCCCCGGTGGCGCGCAAGGACATGTACAAGGCATTCGCGGCCAGCCTGACCGGAACCGCGCTGGAGTTCTACGACTTCGCCGTCTACTCCGCCGCGGCTGCGATCGTCTTCCCGCTCATCTTCTTCCCGGCCTCGGACCCGGTCACGGGTACCCTGCTGGCCTTCTCCACCTACGCCGTCGGCTACATTTCCCGTCCCGTTGGCGGCATCATCTTCGGACGGCTCGGGGACGAGATCGGCCGCAAGAAGATCCTGGTCATCACGCTGATGCTTATCGGCGTGGCCACCTTCCTCATCGGCCTGCTGCCCACCTATGACAACATCGGTGTCATCGCCCCCGCCATCCTCGTGTTCCTCCGGTTCGCCCAGGGCGTTGGCGTCGGCGGCGAATGGGGCGGCGCGGTCCTGCTCTCCAGCGAATTCGGCGACCCGAACAAGCGCGGATTCTGGGCCTCTGCCGCACAGATCGGCCCGCCCGCCGGCAACCTCATGGCCAACGGTGCACTCGCCGTCCTCACCCTGACCCTGTCCGAAGAAGACTTCCTGAGCTTCGGCTGGCGCATCGCCTTCCTGATCTCCGCGCTGCTGGTGGCCTTCGGCCTCTGGATCCGGCTCAAGCTCGAAGACACCCCCATCTTCAAGGCCATGGAAGCCCGGGGCGACAAGCCCAAGGCCCCCATCCGCGAGGTGCTTGCCACCCAGCGCCGGCCCCTCATCGCCGCTATGCTCAGCCGCATCGGCCCGGACGTGCTCTACGCCATGTGCACCGTCTTCACGCTCACCTACGGCATCCAGGAGCTTGGCTTCGACCGCGGCCAGGTGCTCGTCGCCGTCCTGATCGGGTCAGCCCTCCAGATCTTCACCATGCCGCTCGCCGGAGCCATCTCCGACCGCATCAACCGCCGTCTGGTCTACGGAATCGCCGCGGTTGGCGCCGCCGTCTGGGCCTACCTGTTCTTCATCGTCCTCGAAGGCCGGTCCCCGGTCATGCTGGTCGTGGGCATCGTGCTGGGCCTGCTCTGCCACTCGTTTATGTACGGACCCCAGGCAGCGTTCGTCGTCGAGCAGTTCTCGCCGCGGCTCCGCTCCACCGGCAGCTCACTGGCCTACACGTTCGCCGGAATCATCGGCGGCGCCATCGCACCGTTTATGTTCACCCTCCTGCTGAGCGCGTATGACAGCTGGGTCCCGGTGGCCGTCTACCTCAGCGTCGCCTGCCTTCTGACCCTGGTGGGCCTGGCCCTGGGCCGCGACTCCAACGTTGCCGAGGATGAGGAATACCTGCAGACCGGGCAGGCAGCGGCTGAACTTGTGGAGTCCAAGTGAGCCAGCCACATGCCCTCCTGGCCCCCGCCGACGCACGCCTGAATTTCCGCAACGGCCTGGTCACCCCCACCTCCGGCTGGAGCGACGGCTACACCCAGGCGAACCTGATAGCGGTGACGGCCGACTACGCCGATGAATTCATCGAATTCTGCCGGCTGAACCCCAAAGCCTGCCCCGTCATCGACATCATTCCGGCCGGACAGTATGAAAGCGCCCTGGCGCCCGGCTCCGATATCCGCACCGACATCCCCGCCTACCGCGTGTGGGTGGACGGCGAACTGGCCGAGGAGGTCACCGACGTCGCGTCTGTCTGGCGCGACGACATGGTGGGCGTCCTCATCGGCTGCAGCTTCACCTTCGAAGCGGCGCTCGCCAGTGCGGGGATCCCGCTGCGGCATACCGAAACCGGCCGCAACGTGCCCATGTACCGCACGAACGTCGAGTGCACCCCTGCCGGACGGATCCACGGCCCCATGGTGGTCTCCATGCGTCCGATGCTGCCCGAGCTGGTGGAAACGGCCATCCGGGTGACGTCCGAAGTGCCGAAGGTCCACGGCAGCCCGGTCCACGTCGGGTCACCGGAGGATCTGGGCATTGCCGACATCAACCGCCCCGACTTCGGGGATGCGGTGGAGATCCGGCCAGGGGAGGTGCCGGTTTTCTGGGCCTGCGGCGTGACACCGCAGAGCGCAGTGATGGCATCCAGGCCCTCCTTCGCCATCAGCCACGCTCCCGGGCACATGTTCATTACTGATGTTCCGGAAAGCACCTACCGGGAACCGGCGGGAGAGCCATCGTGAAGCGGAGACTTCCCGTGGCCGAGAAACGGGCCCGCCGCGTCATCAACCTGTCGGTGCCACGCCAGCAGGCCACCGGCACACACTGCGAGCTGACCGGCGTCTGGCGGAGCCCCACGGGAGCGAGCATTCAGCTCTACGAGGGCCAGCTCATTCCGAGCGATTCCGGCCGGGCCTGCGTCTGGACCTACACGGGCCCCCTGGCAAGCAAGGCCGGTACGCGCACGGCCAGGCTGGCCACTGCCGAGCAGCACGGACAGTAAACGCAGCAACCTGAAGCGGACGACGGCGGGACCTCCCGTCGTCGTCCGCTTGCGTTTAATCCGCGTGCTACGGCAGGCGCAGCACCCCGGCGGCCGCCACCAGATAGGGGACGGGGATCCGGATCCGTCCCCGCGGCCCACCGCATCCAGGCCTTGAACGTAGTGCCCACGAACTCGGCGTACAGATTCCCCGCCACATCATCGTCGACGCCTGCCGAAACCAGGTACGCCCGTGCGCGCTCGCGCTGCGGCGCCAGGGACTCGTAACTCCGGCTGGCCAGCTCGGGATGCTCGGAAAATCAGCCGCAGCCGCCCCCGTGTGAACCGGGTCTCGCCCAGGGTCAGGGTGTAGGTCTAGGCCGTTCCAGCCGCCGCATACACGCGAACCCAATCCACTCGCATCTCGCCAGCGCCATTGGCAGTGCTGTCTGGGAACCAGTCCAGTTGTAGCGTCTGGTGCATCGAACCGGGAGGCTGGTGCGCGGAGTTGTTGTCCTCAAACCACTTCACCCCATCGACGTAGCCGACGATCCCATTCGGAGACCAGTCAACCGCGTAATTGTGGAACTGAGTAACGTCCAGAGCCCTCGACGCCGACGTCTGCGAGTTCGAACATCCATAGTGGTGGAAGAACGTGATGAGGTTCCAGTCACCAGTCGTCTCCGCGTAGTCAACTTCGCCGTCACAGGGCCAATTCTCACTATCCGGCCACAGGATGGACACCATATGGTACTCATTATCACCGGCCCCGGCCGCACGGACTTCCCACCGCCCGTACTTCTGGTTTGCGAACTTCGCGCCCATTCCAGCGGTCGTGCCGTCCGGAGTTCCAGTCATGACCATTTTGGAACCGTCTACCGTGACCTGCTGGGGACTCCGAATGCCATTCCCCGCGTGCCCGGTGCTGTTGTAAACAATCCACTTCGCGGCATCCGGCGCACCTGTGTAATTGAACTCGTCGCCAGTTACAGGCGTGCCCCAACCATGGACTACGGCCGCCTCGGTAGGTGTTACCGTGTCAGGCGCGGTCGTCACGACCAGTCTTGGACGCAGGGCGGAAGAAGATTCCTTCGACTTGAATCCGATCCACTTCTGCGCGTTGCTTTCCAGCTTGAAGTTCTGCTCGCCACCCTTTGCGCTAACGCCCTTAGTAACATCCCATTCAACCCACGAGCCGGTAGCGAACCCGCCAGCCTTCCCCAGCCACGTCCCGCGTACTGGTGCGTTATTCCAGGCAACTCCCCTCTCGGTCCAGCCGCCAGAGGTAGTGAAAACATCCACGAACTCAGTGGAAGTTGTGGATGCCTCCGAATATGCCCGCAGTTTAGCCGAAACAACATGTTCGCCAGCGGGAACTGGAACATTGAACCGTAGGAGTGTGTTCCGCCAGATGTTCGCACGGCCATCTGTGGACAAACGGACGCTAGCCCCAAAGTTGGTAGTCGCCTTGTCCGCCTGTACGTATGTGTCTATGGTCGGCGAGATCGTCGTTGCGGCGCTTGCCGTTGTCGGAGTAATGATTGCGAACCCAACCAGAATGGATGATGCAACCGCTACGCATTTACGCCAGAACATCAGCCCGCCCCCTATTAAGCCTAAAAATCTTGTTGGACCCGTTGTCCCATGCGATTGTTACATCGCCGCCATTAGGAACAATCGGGAAGTTCGTGCCGGTCCATCCATGTCTCCGGGCTGCGGCCCAGCCGGTAGATGTGCCACGCGCTGCCGGACTTCCACATGTTGGCCCACCAGGACCCGTCGTTCCACGACAGCTTGCCCTGCGACTTGTCCGACCTCGGCGGAGTGGCAACGCCTGAATGACTGACGCTCTGATAGCCGTAATTGCCGGCGGCCCAAGCACGGCTGGAATTACCGAGCAGACTTGTAGCGATGCTTGTGGCGAGGACGAGGGCTTTACTAAGTCAGCGGACGTAGTTTTCATATTCATCGCTGTTTCTACTGGGGATTAAAGTATCCGATTGGGTTAAGCAAGCGTCGACCCAGAAACAACGACGGCTAAATGTAAATGCCAGATATGCCAAAGCGTAGACCAGAAGCGAAAGAATGCGCAACCAATCCCCTATACCTATGTCCAAGGAATGTGCGAAAACCCCTATGCCTAATTAGTGAACGGCGCCACCCAGAGATTCGCCGCCGACGTCGCCACCAAGGTCAACGGCGCCATCCTCGCGTCCGACGGCGGCTGGGCGGCGCTGTAGGGGAGTGGCACCCAACGCCAGCGGACGATGGCGGGAAGTCCCGCCGTCGTTCGCTCTACTTGTTTCGAAGCTTAGGGTCAACGATCTCTGTCCGGATCACTGTCGCCAGCGTCTGGACCGTTGTGGTGATCCCGGTATTCCGCTTGATTTCCTTGCGGATGATGTCCAGCACCGAGTCGGACAGGATGACGTCCAGCAGCGCATCCGGCGACGTTGCCGCGCGGTGCTTCCACAGCTCATCGATCCGACGGCGCTTCAGCGCCTCCCGGTGGAGGAAGAACATTTTGTCCGCTTTTGCCTCCAGCGATTCAGGGCCGAGGAGGTCAACCTCGAAGGCGAGATTCAAAATCACGGGGAGCCCGCCGGTCAGGTGGTAGGCCTGCCAGACCTGGCCGTTGGTGAGGATCATCCATTCCACACCCTCGTTGACCGCATACATTTGGACCTGGCGAAGGTGCCGCTCATTCAGTTTCTGGCTCACCCGCTTGACCTCGATGAAGGCAATCAGCTGCTTGTCAATTCTGACGCCGTAGTCCGCGAAATCCTGCCTGACCATGTATTCGGTGGTCAGGTCTCGGAATTTGTCATAGCCCAAACCCTCGCAGAGCATGTCCGTAATCAAAAGGCGGGTGTCGCCCTCATTGGCATCACGGGTGAGGAGATCGTGGAGTGGTTTGGTGAATCGCTGAACAGCACCTTTAACCTGCTCATGGGCCTCGGACTCCCACTTCGGTCCCTTGACAATGGGGGGAGCGGGTTTGATCTCCGCGATGACTGTGACGGCTTCGGCGGCGTGGCTGCTTCCGTGTTCCGTGTCCGGGGAAACGACCGCCACGAGACTTACTTCCATCACCGGCGGCGCCGGCGCGTCGGCTGAATTTTCGTCGGCTGGTAGGACTTGGAGAGCAGTGGCCGCACTCACGGGACGCGACAATTCGTCGGGGAGCTGGATATGTGGGTCCACGACACCAAAAGCCGCTTGTTTCAACAGCCACTGGATTGTCGGCAACCATGGCTCAACGGCCTCCCTGCTTACTCCCGGGGCCTCGACGGTCCTCGCCGCGGAGATGGCCTCCAGATCGGCAATCCGCGGAACAAGGTGGCCCTGCCCGGCTGCCGCCGTCGCCCACTGGGACAGCACCTGCAGACGCGCCTGATACTTGACGTCAGTCATTTTTCCCCCAATATTGAATTCGATTCGCACTGAACATTAATTCCACGTGAATGTCCAGTAAAAGCCTTCTTGCGTTTGAAATACGCCCAATTAGACGAGACGATACACGGCCGCCTTGTCCGGCCCCGCCCGCGCCACGACTCCAATTCGAACTCAAAGTGCCGCACGCGAAGTTTTCTTGAAAGCATTTGGCTGGTCGAATGTTATTCCGGCCGTAGCGCCGCACCAGGCCTTCGCCGACTCTTTCTCCTTCCGCAGCGTCAGGAAGCTTCGCCATCACCCCGATTCCGGCTAGGATCACTCTCGAACCCCGCCTGATCGGCATGGTCCGTGTCCTCAGCCCCATTTAACTTCACATGTACGCACGGAACTAGCGCATGGGCGGGCTCGTTGGGACTTGAGGACGCGAGTATTTTCAAACTAGCTGGAGGTTGAGAAATTATGGGATTGAGCTTGCAGAAGGGCCAGTCGCTGTCGCTGACCAAAAAAGACGGCGGATCGCTCACTAAGACCAAGATGGGGCTGGGCTGGGACTCGGCGGCTCCGGTCAAAAAGGGCTTTTTCGGAAAGGCCAAGACCGTGGAGGTGGACCTCGACGCGTCGGCCATTTTCTTTGACGCGGCCGGCAAGTCGCTGGATCAGGTCTGGTACAACCAGCTGCAGAGCAAAGACGGCTCCACGCGTCATACCGGGGACAACCTGACGGGCGACGGCGCCGGCGATGACGAGACCATCCTGGTCAACCTGGAGCTCGTCTCCCCGGCCGTGGCACACATCGTGTTCGTCATCAGCAGCTACACCGGCCAGACCTTCGACCAGGTGCAGAATGCCTTCTGCCGCCTAGTGGACGACTCCACGGCAGGAAGCCCGGAAATTGCCAAGTACCAGCTGACCGACTCGGGAACCCATTCGGCCATGATCATGTCCAAAGTTTCCCGTGACGGCGCGGGGTGGACCTTCAAGGCCATCGGCGAGCGGGCCCAGGGCCGCTCGGTCGCGGATCTGATTGCACCGGCTGCTGCCGTCCTCTAGTCGTTCAAAGGATCCCTTATTGTGTCGAGCTTGACCCTTACCAAAGGCAATAATCTCTCACTCACCAAGGCCGATCCGGGGCTGGAACGGGCCCTGATTGGCCTGGGTTGGGATCCGCGGACCACCAGCGGCGAAGCCTTCGACCTGGACGCTTCGGCTCTCCTAGTCGGGGCGGACGGCAAGGTCCGGTCCCAGGACGACTTCATCTTCTACAACCAACTCCAGGCCAAAGACGGTTCGGTAGTCCACCTGGGCGACAACCGCAGCGGTGTGGGCGACGGCGACGACGAACAGATCCTGATCGACCTCAGCCTGATCGCAGCAGATGTGGACCGCGTGGTCATTGTTGTGTCCATAGACCAGGCGGATGCCCGCGGCCAGAACTTCGGCCAGATCCGTGGCGCGTACTGCCGTGTGCTGAACCAGGACACGGACCAGGCAGTGGTCCGCTACGATTTGAGCGAGGACGCGGCACCTGAAACGTCAATGATTTTCGCCGAAATTTACCGCAACCGTGCCGAATGGAAGTTCCGGGCGGTTGGCCAAGGCTATGCCACGGGCCTCCACGGCATCGCCACCGATTTCGGCATCTCACTGGACTAGTTCGCAAGATCGATTCAACACGAAGGAATGGTACAAACATGGCAGGACTAACCCTTACCAAAGGCAGCAATCTGTCCCTGACGAAGAGCGCACCGGGTCTGTCGAAGGCTGTGGTGGGGCTGGGCTGGGACCCGCGTACGACGACGGGTGAGCCTTTCGACCTCGACGCTTCTGCCCTCCTGGTGGCGGCGGACGGCAAGGTCCGGTCCTCCGCGGACTTCATTTTCTACAACCAGCCCGCTGCCGCGGACGGCTCCGTCAGCCACCTGGGGGATAACCGGTCCGGCGAAGGCGCTGGCGACGACGAACAGATCCTGATCGATCTCTCCCTGGTTGCGGCCGACGTCGAGCGCGTTGTCATTGTGGTCTCCATCGACCAGGGAGAAACGCGCGGCCAGAACTTCGGCCAGGTGCGCAGCGCCTACTGCCGCGTGATCAACCAGGTCGACGACAAGGAAATCGTCCGCTACGACCTGAGCGAGGACGCAGCGCCCGAAACGTCGATGATTTTCGCTGAGGTCTACCGCAACAACGGGGACTGGAAGTTCAAGGCCGTCGGACAGGGCTACGCCACCGGACTCGCCGGGATCGCCAAGGACTTCGGCGTCGACCTTAGCTGATTCGTGTTCCGGACTGACGTCCGGAACTGACTGCATCCGCTCCGCATCGTTTCCACCTGAGGTGGTGTCCCGGTTGCTTGTAACCGGGACACCACCGCTCTCTCGAAAAGGCAGCATCATGAATTCTCCGTTGACTCCCCCCGACGCCGCAGAGGCTTCATTGGTGCTTCACGCTCCGGACGCCCCTGCCATAGTCCAGCCCGAAGACGCTCCCGGCATGGTGCCGGTCCCCGACGAACGAAGGGCCGAGATCAATCAGCAGGCCAGGGAGTTCGTGGCCGGTCTGGCCCAACTGGACGCGCGCAGCCCGGAGTTCTCCGCACAGGTCGATGGCATCAACAAGATCGGCAGCGCCGAGATCACAGCGTCCAGCAACTCGTCCAGCAGGCTGCTGGAGCGTTCCTCGACGTCCATTGCCGGCGCCAAGAAGTCCGGGAGCAGCGCCCAGGTTGCGGTGGCCAACACCCTCGGTGAGCTGCGCAGCACGGTGGAGGACCTCACCCCCAACGCGGCAAATATGAGCGTGGGCAAGAAGATCCTGGGCTTCATCCCCGGCGGCAACAAGCTGGCCAAGTACTTCCAGAAATACGAGTCGGCGCAGACCCAGCTGAACCAGATCATCAAGTCCCTGATGACGGGCCAGGACGAGTTGCTCAAGGACAATGCCAGCCTGGCCAACGAAAAAATCCAGCTCTGGGAAACGATGCAGGCGTTGAGCGAGTATGCCGTATTCGCCAAGGCACTGGATGCCGCCTGCGTGGAGAAGATCGACTCCACCCGCGCCGCCGGGCAGATTGCCGAGGCGCAGAAGATGGAGGCGGACGTCCTGTTCCCCGTGCGCCAGCGCCACCAGGACATCCTGACCCAGCTTGCTGTCTCGGTGCAGGGGTACCTGGCGATGGACCTGATCCGTAAGAACAACGTTGAACTGATCAAGGGTGTGGAACGGGCGCGGACCACCACCATCTCGGCCCTGCGCACGGCGGTGATCGTGGCCCAGGCCCTGGCCAACCAGAAGATGGTCCTCGACCAGATCGACGCCGTCAACACCACCACCAACAACATGATCCTGAGCACCAGCGAGATGCTCAAGGACCAGACTTCCCGAATCCACCAGCAGGCTTCCAGCTCCGGGGTCAGTGTGGAGACGCTCCAGAAGGCCTTCGACAACGTGTTCGCCACGATGGACGCCATCGATACCTTCCGGTCGGAAGCTGCCAAGAACATGGAGAGCACCGTCGGCGCCCTCGAAGCCAGCGTGCAGAAGGCCAGGCCCTACCTGGAACGCGCGCGGCAGGGCCAGACAGACTAAGTGACGGCGGAAAGCAGCAGGCGGTACGGCAGTGATTGGTAAGTTCATGGGCTCCCTGTTCGGCGCTGCCCCCGTGCCGGGCATCGCTGAGCAGGCTCCCGAGCCAACGGCCGATGCCGAGTTGACGCAGGCAGCCGCATCCCTGGACAACCTGCGCAGCGCTATCCGGCGCGCAGGCGCTGAACTGCCGACGTCGGTCTCCTCGCAGTTGCGCCAGATCGACGATGTGCTGCGCCCGCTGCTCAGCCATATGGCCGAACAGGGGGCCTCGATGGAACAACAGGTGCTGCTGAATTCCATCGTCTGCAGCTACATCCCGGATCCCCTGCGCACTTACCTGGCGCTGCCGGAAAGTGCCAGGACTGAGGAGTCCGGGCCGACGCGGCTGCTGGCGGAACAGTTCACCACGCTCGAGGAGATCGCCCGGGACCTGGCCAACCAGGTCCGGATCGGCGCCATTGCCGAGCTGTCCACCCACGGCCGCTTCCTCGAGGACAAGTTCGCGCCGTCCACGCTTCGTCTGGAAGGCCGCTGATGGGCAATCTTGTGGCCGGGGCCAACGCCGCACTGACGGCCGAGAACCCCGGACTGAGCAAAATTCTGGTCGGCTTGGGCTGGCAGTCCATCCCCAGCCGGGGTCCCCAGTCCGAGCTGGTTCCCCTGGCGATCATGTGCGACGCCGGCGGCCGGGCCATCTCGAACGCCCACCTGGTGTTTTTCAACCAGATCGCCAGCCCTGAGGGCTCGGTGGCCTTCGCCGGCACCGACGACCAGGAGCAGATCGACGTCGACCTCTCATTGGTACCGGACAGCGTCGCCAAGATTACGTTCATTGTCTACGTCGATCCCGATCTCCGTGGGCCCGGCACCTTCTCCGCCATCCGCAGCCAGTACATCCGGGTTGCCACGGCACAGAACCAGGAGCTGGTGCGCTTCGACATTCCCCAGTCCCCACAGGACAACATCACCGCCATGATGTTCGGCGAGCTGTACCGCCACCGCGAGGACTGGAAGTTCCGGGCCCTGGGCCAGGGCTACACCACCGGCCTGCGCGGCGTGGCGGCCGACTTCCGGTTCGATGTCTAAGCGATGGCACTGAACAGGTCCACCATCCGCACGGACATCGCCTACCTCAGTCGGCGCGTCAAGCCGGCCGCCCGCGCTGAAACATCCGCCCCGGCCACATCCGTCCGGGCGGCAGCGCCGCCGCCGTCGCCGATTTCCCCGGCCGCAGGCCCGACCACCCCGGCAGCCGCGCCGTCGCTGTCGCTGAGCCGATCGCCCGCGCCCACACCACCAGCAGCCACATCAACCGCAAACCCTTCCGCAGCTGCCCGGCCGACAGCCGAGGCCCGGCCCACCAGGCTCTTTCCGGCTCCCGGAATCGGCGACACAAGGCGGCTCGACGCCCAAACGCCGATGATCCGCCTTGACCCGCGCCAGTCAGCGATCGGCAGCCTGCTGGTGACCGGGGCAACCTCGGCGGCATGGGAAAGCTCCGAGCGCGTGACCGGGGCCATGACCGTTGATGGCGCGGTCTCCGGCACTTCCGTCAGGTGTTCGGGAAACCGCCCGCTGGTGGGCTACGTGGACGGAACGGCCGTGGTGGCGCTGCGGCATATCCGCGAACTGCGCCGGGCGCTCTTTGTCGCACCGTATGCGGCCCCCCTGACCGTGGAGATCTTCGACGGCGGCACCGTCACGCTGCCCGCAGCCGAAGGGGAACCCAGATACATCCTGTCCCTGGCCGCGATCGATGGAGTCATCGAGCTGCGCGCCGAACCGGTGCCGGCCACCGCCGACGCCGCCGTGCTCTGGCAGGAATTTGGCTTTTCCATGACCACCCAAGCTGCCGCCCGCCGGCAGGGACGCTGACGGGACGGCATGCGCCACTTCAGTTTTCTTAGCGACGAGCATGCCTCGCGCCTGTTCCACATCGCTCCGCAGGAGCTGAGCCTGGGATCCGCCCCCGCGCTGCTGGCCGTGGCCTTGGGCGCCACGCTCTACACTCCGGCGGACCGCCCGAACCTGGCTAACGACATCAGGAAACAGGCGGCCCGCGGCTGCCTGAGCATGGTGATCTGCCTCGAGGATTCCATCGCTGATGATGCGGTGGACTCCGCCGAGGCCAACGTCGTGAACACGCTGACCCGGCTGCATGCCGCTTCCGCCGGGCCGCGCCGCGGGAGCGGCATCGGCAGCGACGATGACAGGAGTGGCGACCCCGAAGGCGCCTTCCACCCCGACGGGGGGCCCTTGCTGTTTCTCCGGGTCCGCACCCCGGAGCAGATGCTGGGCCTGGCCAGCCGCTGCGGCGGGGCCCTGGACCTGCTGATGGGCTTTGTCATTCCGAAGTTTGAGAATCAGACCGGCCAGGCGCAGCGGTTCCTGGACGCCCTGCATAAGATCAACGCTTCCCGCGGGGGCGGCCGCAGGATGCGGATCATGCCCATCATGGAATCGCCGGTCATGATCCACGGCGAAACCCGGGCCAGTACCTTGTCCGGCATCTGCGACGTGCTGCAGGCCAACCGGGAGGATGTCCTGGCCGTCCGCGTGGGCGCCACGGACATGTCCAGTGCCTTCGGCCTGCGCCGCTCCCGGGACCTGACCATCTATGACGTTAAGGTGGTCGCCTCGGTGATCGGGGACATCGTGAACATGCTGGGCCGGCCGGACGACGGCTTCGTGATCTCCGGCCCGGTGTGGGAGCACTACGGCAACAGCGAGCGGGTGCTGCGCCCCCTGCTGCGGCGCACTCCGTTCGCCGACGCGAATGAGATGCCCCTGCGCGATCGGATTCTGACGGCCAATCTCGACGGACTGATCCGCGAGATCGAACTGGACCTGGCCAACGGGCTGCTGGGCAAGACGGTCATCCACCCCACCCATGTGCCGCTGGTCCATGCCATGTGCGTCGTTAGCCACGAGGAATACGTGGACGCGCTGGAGATCGCCGGGAAGAACGGCGGCGGCGCCTCGGCCTCTCCCTACGGCAACAAGATGAATGAGATGAAGCCCCATCAGGCATGGGCCGGCCAGACGCTGCTGCGTGCCGCAGCCTTCGGTGTTGCCGCCGAGAACATCACCTACGTTGACCTTCTGGAAGCGAGCATGAATTGAGCCAGCACCCCTGGACCGGCGGCTTTGTGCGGGACGCGCTCGGCGTCGGCATCACCACGGACCACTCCGCCGGCCTGCTGCCGGTCGAGGACCTCGTGGGACTGGCACTGCGCCGCAACCCCAAGCGGGCCCATCTGCTGGTGTCCCGCGTGCTGGGCAAACACGTCCCGTCGGAACCCGGGCTGGTCATGGCCGCCGGTGAGCTGCTGGGGGTTCTCGTCAGTGAGGCGCTGGCCGACTCCCCGGAACCGCTGCCGGCCTCCCGGACCATTGCTGCCGGGCTCGCCGCGGTCCTGCGAGGGGAAACGCACGACGACGGTCGGCGGGCCGCGTTGCAGAGCCTCCGGCGGCAGCTCGCCGGGTTGAAGTCCCGCAACCCGCAGATCATCACCATCGGCTACGCGGAGACGGCCACCGGCCTGGGCCGGCTTGTGGCCGACACGATCGGTTCGTATTACATCCACTCCTCCCGGCACGCCCCGGCGGGCGCCTCAGCCTACGGGTCCTTCGAGGAATCACATTCGCACGCCACCTCACACCGGCTGCTCCCCACGGATCCGCGGCGCCTGAACGCCCCTGAGCCGGTGGTGCTGGTCGACGACGAACTCAGCACCGGGGCCACGATCGTCAACACCATCACTGAACTCCACGCCCTGGCGCCGCATCCCAGCTACACGGTTGCCACGCTTGTGGACCTGCGGACACCGGGTGACCGGGCCAGGTTCGACGAACTGGCGGAACGGCTCGGAACCCGCATCCGGGTGGTGGCCCTGGCCACGGGACAGATCACCCTGGGCACGGACATTCTCCAGCGCGCCGACGAGGTGGTGGCGTCGCTGTCCCAGACGCCGGCAACCCCGGGAGAGGCACCTGGAACGGTGACCTTCCTCAACGCCGGCGCAGCTGTCCGCAGCGACCGGTTCGGCAACGGCGGTTCCCCTTCGGCGGCCATGCTGGCCGACATCGGGGAATCGATCCAGCAAGTGCTTCCGCAGGGGGCAATCGATGAACCGGTCCTGGTCCTGGGCAGCGAGGAGTTCATCCACGTGCCCCTGGCCGTTGCCGCTGAGCTGGACCGGCTGAATCCGGACCGCGTCGTCCGGTTCTCCACCACCACCCGATCCCCGATTGTCGCCCTTGACCGCCCGGATTACGCCATCACCAGCAGTGTTCAGTTCGCCAGCCATGACACCACTGTGGACGGGCCCGGTGTGCGCTTCGCCCACAATGTTTCCCCCGCCGGCCGCAGATTCGGCACGATCGTCCTGATGCCCGAACCCGGAACCACCGCGGATGTCCTCGCGGGTCCCGGCAGCGTATCGGAGGTGCTCAGCGCCGTCTGCCGCGCGGTCGTCGTCGTCCTCCTGCCCGCCTCGCCCGTCCTCCCGGCGCCGCTGGCCGGACCGGCGTTCGGGTCCTACGCGCCGGACGACGTCACCTGGCTGCTGAAGGACATCGGTGATGCCGCGCTGGAAGCGCCGGCGGCCGATCGTGAAGCCGCGATGCAATCGGTCCGGGGGAGCTATGCAGAATCCCTGCCGATCGAATATTCGCCCTCGCAGGAGTACCAGCAGCTGTACCGGGACGCCTTGGACCGCTCCGCCGCGCGCGTAGCGCAGGCCGTGGGCACCGTGACCGAGATGGCACTGGCCGCGCGCGGCAACCGGCCGGTGCTGGTTTCCCTGGCCAGGGCCGGCACACCGGTGGGCATCCTGATGCGCCGCTGGGCGCAGCAGATCCACGGCTTCGACCTGCCCCACTACACCATGAGCATCGTGCGCGGTGTCGGCCTGGACCAGACGGCGCTGCGATACCTGGCCGCCCACCATGACCCGGAGCAGATCCTCTTCGTGGACGGCTGGACCGGAAAAGGCGCGATCACCCGCGAGCTCTCGGCCGCCGTCGACCGCTTCGCCGAAACCGACGGTGTTGCCTTCCCGAAGGACCTCGCCGTTCTCGCCGATCCCGGGCACTGCGCCGACATGTACGGCACCCGCGAGGACTACCTCATCCCCTCCGCCTGCCTGAACTCGACCGTGTCCGGGCTCGTGTCCCGCACGGTCCTGAACGCCGAGTTCATCGGCCCCGACGACTTCCACGGGGCCAAGTTTTATGACCAGCTGCGCGGTGACGACGTTTCACGGGATTTCCTCGCCGCCGTCTCCGCCCATTTTCCAGCGGTCGAAGCGTCCGCCCGGGCAGCAGCCGGGGCCCTGCTGGCCGAGGACCGGACGCCCACCTGGGCCGGCAGGCTCGCCGTGGAAGGCCTCGGCCGGGAACACGGGATCTTCGACCTGAACCTGATCAAACCCGGAGTCGGCGAGACAACACGGGTGCTGCTGCGCAGGGTGCCGTGGAAGGTCCTGGTGCGTCCAGATGCCGCACCCGAGATAGCCCACATCCTGCTGCTGGCCCAGCAGCGCGGTGTCCCGGTGCTGGAGGTGCCGGACCTGCCCTTCAGCTGCGTGGGGCTCATCGAGCCGACGTTCAGCGGGGTATCGGATGCCGATGGAGTTCCTGCGGCGGCCGCCCTGTGAATTCCGTCCTGGTGGCTTCGGACCTTGACCGGACCCTCATCTATTCCGCGAAGGCCTTCTTCCTGGACGTCCCCGACCACCTGGCACCGGACATGGTGGTTGCGGAGCTCCACGAGGGGGTGCCGATCTCGTTTATGACCCGCACCGCCGAGCGGCTGCTGCTCGAACTGACGCGGACAACCATTTTCGTCCCGGTGACCACCCGGACCGAGGCCCAGTACCGGCGGGTCCGGCTGCCCGGAGCCGTGCCTGAATACGCGGTCACCACCAACGGCGGTGTCCTGCTCAAGAACGGCCAGCGGGACATCGAGTGGCAGGCCGCCGTAGAGGAACGGGTCTCGGAAGGCTCCGCGCCGCTGCCCGTCATCGAGGAATTTCTGTCCCGCGAGGCATACCGGCCCTGGATCCTCCGGCTGCGCCGGGCCGAAGAACTCTTCCTCTACGCCATGGTGGACCGGGAGATTATGCCCGCGGAATTCGTGCGGGAGCTCGACGCATGGTGTGCCTCGCTCGGCTGGACGGTGTCCGTCCAGGGCCGCAAGCTCTACTGTGTGCCGCACGCGGTGACGAAGAACAGCGCCGTCGCAGAAGTCGCCCGGCGGACTGGGGCCTCCCGGGTGATCGCCGCCGGGGATTCGCTGCTGGACGGGCCGATGCTGGCCGAAGCCGACGTCGCCTTCCGTCCCTCCCACGGAGAACTCGCCGACGTCGACTTCCGCAGGGATCACCTGCGCGTCACCGATGCCCGCGGCATCCTGGCAGGCGAAGAAATCTCCCGGCGGATACATGCGCTGGTCCAGCACTAAGCAGGCGTCTACAGTCGGCCGCCTGCCCGGCCTTGGACAACGCCCCCCCTATTTCCCCGGCAGCCATTGCCTGGCTGCAGCGCGCGGGTTCACTATGGATGGAAACGGGAAGGCCGGCTCGGTCCGGCGCGCTCACCGCCTGACGGCTCAAGGGAGAGTCCATGGACAGCACCGGTTTTGTTTCCCCGGACCGACGTTCGCTGCTGAAGGCGGCCGGGATTGGGGCAGCCAGTATTGCAGCCCTGCCCCTGCTGTCCTCCTGCACCGGTGAACCCGCGCGGCTGGCGTCGTCGGCGTCGCCACCACTGCTCCCCGCCCCGCCGGGACAGGTCGGACCACTGCTGGACCGGGCGAAGGTGACAAACGCCTTGACCGTGCTGGACGGATTGGTCGCCGAAGCCATGGACAGCACCGGGCTCCCGGGAATGGCTGTCGCCGTGGTGTACCAGGATGAGGTGGTGTACTCCAAGGGTTTTGGGGTCCGGGAAGTCGGTAAGCCGGAGGAGATCGGTCCTGACACGGTGTTCCAGGTGGCTTCTGTGTCCAAGCCGCTGGCGTCAACAGTGGTGGCAGGGTTGGTGGGGCAGCAGGTCGTCAACTGGACCGACGCCGTCATTGAACACAATAAGAACTTCGCGCTCAAGGATGACTACGTCACGCGGAATGCGAGCTTTGCTGATCTGCTCTCCCACCGCAGTGGGTTGAAAACGAGCTCGGGTGATCTGCTGGAGGACCTCGGATTCGATCGGGCGTACATCCTCGGCCACCTCCATCAGGAGCCCCTTGATACGTTCCGGTCCAGCTACAACTACAGCAATTTCGGCTACACGGAAGCCGGCCAGGCAGCAGCCGACGCGATGAAAACGACCTGGGAAGACCTGGCCGACGGGGTCCTGTTCCGGAAGCTGGGCATGACCGCCAGCAGTTACCGTCACTCGGACTACGAGAAAGCCACCAACAAGGCCATCCTTCACGTGCCGTTCGGGAACAAGGAGTGGGCAGCGAAATACCGCCGCAACGCCGATCCCCAGGCTCCGGCCGGGGGCGCGAGCTCGTCGGTGCGGGACCTGGCCCAATGGCTCCGGCTGCAGCTCGGAAACGGCAGTTACGAGGGCAAACCCGTTATTGATCCGGCTGCCCTCCAAACCACCCACGTGCCCCATATAGTCTCCGGCCCGGCGTCGGCCCCGGCTGCCCGCTCCCGTTTCTACGGCCTGGGCTGGAACGTCTCCTACGACGACCAGGCCCGTGTCCAGCTGGGACACTCCGGGGCCTTTAACTTTGGCGCAGCCACCGCGGTCTCGATGCTTCCGGGTGAACAACTGGCCATTGTGGCCCTGACCAACGGGCGCCCCCAGGGGATTCCTGAAGCAATCAACGCTGGCTTTCTGGATGCAGCCCAGCACGGATCACCCACTGTGGATTGGCTGGCATTCACCGCCGGCGTCTTCAAACAAATCGATGAGTCCGAGAAGCCTGAGGTCGACTACACCAAGACCCCGGCTACCCCCACTCCTCCCCGGACAAACACTGCCTACACAGGCACCTATGACAACACCTACTATGGCCAGCTTGTGGTCCTCGAAGACGGCGGAAAACTGGCCATGAGACTGGGACCGTCTGGCAGTCCCACGACTTTCCCGCTGACCCACTTTGACGGCGACACGTTCAGCTTCGAATCCATCGGAGAAAACGCCAACGGCCTGGCCGGTGCACTGTTTGCAGGAGCAGGCGGCGGTTCCTCGCCAAGTGTCACCCTGGACTTCTACGACAGAACCGGGCTGGGGACATTCACTAGGGCCTCGTAAGCGGCACCCCACGCAAGCGGACGACGGCGGGACGCCCCGCCGTCGTCCGTTCAAATTCTCATTGTGGTGGGCGCCCAACAGGGCCACCATGTTCGTATGGACGCTGAAACACCGAAGGCGGCGGAGCTGAACCTTCCCCAGGCCTTCCTCCTTCTGGCAACGAACGACATGAACGGCAAACCTGAAGTGCCGGTGTTCGCACTCAGGACCACTGTGGCAGGGGCAATATTGGCCGAGCTGGACCTGATCGGTGGGATCGAGCTGCAGGGCAAGCGCGTCAGGGCCACCGGCGACGCCCCGCAAACGGACTTCCAGCGCGAGCTCGAAGTCATCCGTGGCAAATCCCGGCCCCACTCTCCCAAGGGGTGGGTGGGCATGCTGGAGGGCCGCGCCGTGGTGCAGCGTGTCTACGAGGGCATGGCGTCACTGGGCATCGTGGAACATGTCGGCGAAAAGCACCTGGGCCGGTTCCGGGCCGTGCGGTACCCGGAGAAGGATCATGCTCCGGAGGCGGCGCTCCTGGAAAAGATCCAGGCCGCCCTCAGCGGCCCGCCGTCCGAACTTGAGCCGCCGGATACCACGGCGACCGATGCCGGCTCTGATGCGGGGACCAGTGATGCCGGGTCTGATGCGGGGGCGTCCGAGGCCACGAAGGCAGGTGCCGGGGCGACTGGTGCCAAGCCTGATTCGAAGGCGCCCGATGCCAGGACCATTGTGCTGATCGCCCTGCTTCAGGCGGCCGGAATGCTCGGCAAGCTCTTCCCGGCGGCAGATCTGACCCGGGCAACTGAGCTGTCGAAGGACTATTGGCCGTCCCGCGCGGTGGAGGACGAACTTCGGATGATCAGGCTGGCGGAGCAAGAAGCCGCAAATTTGTGATTTAACGCCGTCACAGTGACCACAGCTCCTTGAGCAGTTGCTGCACGTGCTCCGGCTGCTCGACGTTGGCGAAGTGGCCGCAGCGCGGGATCGTCACGGTCCGGACGTCCGGAATTGTGGCGTCCAGCCTGTCCAGGTCGGACAGAGACGTGAACACGTCAGTGTCCCCGCGGGTCGCCAGAACGGGGCACCGGACGCCGCGCCACTGGTCAAAGTCATAGTGCGCCACTGCCCGGGCGGCCGCGGAGAAGCTGGCCGGACGGGCGTCGCGGCCGAGCCCGCGGACCACCCCCGCGGACATGCCTGCGGGATCGGCGAACAGCGGTGACGTCAACGGTCCCATCACAGGGGTGGCGCCGACTGCACGGACCAGGGCCAGCCCTGCCGGACCCAAGGCCGCCAGTGAGCGCATCAGCAGCCTCATGCCGACAAACGCCGGGAACCGCGACAGGCTGGACAGCGGCTCGCGGACGGCCTCAGACACGCCGAATGTTGTGGCCGAAATGGCGGCAACGCTCGCGGTCCGCTCCGGCCACGCCGCGGCGATATGCAACGCAAGGAAGCCTCCCATGGAGTGGCCCACGAGGTTCCATCGCGGGTAGCCGAGACAGGCCAGCACCTCGGTGACGGCGCGTGCCATGGCCTCGATGCCGAAGTGTTCCAGCCGGGCGCCCTCGGTGGATTCGCCCCAGCCCGGCAGATCAATCAGGACGCGATCGCGGGGCGATGGGTCGGCAAGCAGCGGCTGGAAGGTGGTCCACGATCCCGCGGCGCCGTGAAGGTACACCTCCACTGTGGCGGGCGCCGGGAACCCGGTGCCCTGTTGGACGCGCACCGTGCACGGGCCCAGCCCGGTTGGAATGATGTGCCGCCGCAGCGTGCCCGCCCACGTCGCGGATTCCTGCCGAACGCTCATGCCCGCCTTCCTCTGGTGATCTCTACCAAGGATTCGGAGCCGCGGCGTGACTGGACCGGACCGGATGTGCGGAGCACAGCTGCCTGGTGGGCACCAAACGGAAGGGGACGACGGCGGTAGGTCCCGCCGTCGTCCGCTTAACTGGGCGGCAGGAAGGTTAGAGGTCCAGCACCAGAACGGGGCACGTGGCGCGGGAGACGCAGACCATCATGCAGCTGTTCTCGGTTTTTTCTTCGTGGGTGAGGACGGAGTCGCGGTGGTCGATAGTTCCCTCGATGACCGTGGTTTCGCAGGTACCGCAGGTCCCTTCGCCGCAGGAGGAAAGGATGCGTGTGCCGGCTTCTTCGAGGACTCGCAGGACCGATTTATCCGCCGGGACGGTCAGCCGTACGCCGCTCGTTGCCAGTTCGATTTCGAACGCCACATCGTGCGCGGTGTCCACCTTCTTTGCCGTGAACCGTTCCAGGTGCAGGGACCCGGAAGGCCATTTCTCGGCACAGATTGCCTCGACGGCGGCCAGGAGCGGTTCCGGACCGCAGGTGTAGACGGCTGTGTGGCTGTCCGGGGAGCCCAGGGCCGTGGGCAGATCGATGATCCCCTTCTGGTCCTGGGGCCACAGCGTGGTTCGGGTGCCGTGGGCTGTCAGCTCATCCCTGAAGGCCATGGAGGAAAGTGTCCGGCCGCCGTAGACGAGGGTCCAGGGCTTTCCCCGCTCCTGTACTTCACGGATCATCGCGGCAATGGGGGTGATTCCGATGCCACCGGCGACGAACAGGTAGTTGGGGGCATCGACCAGCCGGAAGTGGTTCCGCGGACCGCGGACAGTCACCGAATCGCCGGCAGCCAGCGACTCGTGAACGAACTGTGAGCCGCCGCGGCTGTTGGGCGCGTTGAGGACACCCACAACGTAGCTGCTCCGATCTGCCGGATCGCCGCAGAGGGAGTACTGCCGCGTCAGGCCGTTGGAAAGAACCAGGTCGATGTGGGCGCCAGGACGCCACGGCGGAAGGTCTTCGCCCTCCTGGTGCTGGAGGGTGAGGAGTACGACGTCGTCGGCTGCGTTTGTCTTCGCCGCGACGCGGGCAACGAAATGGGCCTCTTCGAGGGTGAGGTCCGAAATCGGCCCGGAGATGGTCTCTGTTGTGCTCATGGTCCTGCTCTCAATCTGAAAGTCGTCGCGTGGGTGCGGTGGGGGAAGTGTGTTTTAGTACTGCGTGAGTGCCAGTCGGCTGAGCCGCCCGCCGATGAACCACTCGGTGACGTAGAGCCAGTGGCCGTCAGCAGCGATTCCGTGGGGGCTGTTGAAGAACCCCGGGTCCACAACCGGTCCGTCCAGGCCCCCGGGAGTGCGGCGGTTGGGCCAGGCATCGTCCTCGTTCGACCGGCGCCGCGTCTGTTCCAGGACGCGGGTGAACGCATCGCCATCGAACCTCGCGACTCCGCCGAAGAGTTCGGTGACGTAGATCCGGTCTCCGACGAGAACGAGCGAGGACGGGCTGTCCAGGACTCCTTCGCCCAGGATCCGCGACTGAACTCCGTTCGGGTCCATGACCACGATTCTGCGGTTGGTGCGGTCCGCCACGTAGATTTCGAGGCGCCCGTGGTCGGTCCGCAGCACTAACCCGTGGGGGCAGGCGAAGGCGGTGCCCGTTTCTGCCCCGTCCCGCGTTCCGAGGTAGTGGCCCGAGGCGTCAAACCGGTGCACCAGGCTGGCGCCGTACCCGTCGGCTACCCAGATGTCACCGCTACCGGTGTACCGGGAGTCGTCGACGGCGATCGACGTCGGGCGCCACGACTCGGCTGCATAGTCCAGCAGTGGCGGGCATTCCAGTTCGAGGAGGACGCTTCCGTCCCTGTTCAGGATCACTGCGCGTCCGGGCGAGAAATGATCGCCGTAGGCCGACGGGTCGGCGGGATCCTCGACGAAGCGGTGCCCGGGGTCGGCCACGGCGATGACTTCCTCGCCGTCGCGCTCGCAGGTGAAAATGCTGTGCATTTCGGTTAGGGACGTTGGTATGGTTTCGGCGCGACCTGAAGGGTCGATAACCAACAGGTCGCGGCCTTCCGGGTGGGCGCAGAGGACTCTGCCGTCGCTGAGCACGGCGACGCCGGAGTGCATCCAGCCGCGTGACTCCGGCAGGAGGCCGGAGAGGTCCTCCCAGCCGCTGACCTCAGTCAACGAACTTCACCGGAAGCTTGGCGAAGCCGCGGACCATTTGCTTGGCCCAGCGCTCGGGCAGCCCGACGACGCGGATCTCAGGGCCTTCGAGGAGAGTCTCCACGAGGACGCGCCCGGCAAGCCGGGCCAGGGGTGCGCCCAGGCAGGCGTGGATACCGTCGCCGAAGGTCATGATGCGGTTCTCCGGCGTCAACTCGCGGCTGATATCAAAGAAGTCCGGGTTATGGAAGACCCTTTCGTCCCTGTTGGCGGAGCCCAGCAGGAACATCACCCGGGAGTCCGCCGGTATGGTCACGCCGGCGATGGTGATCTCGGCGGTGGTCTGCCGGCAGAGGTTCTGGCCGGGAGTGTCGAAGCGGAGTGTCTCCTCCACAAAGGCCGGGATGGCGGCCGGGTCCTCCGCAAGGCAGCGCTGGAACGCCGGGAACTTGTCGAGGGTTGCCACGAGGTTGGTGAGGAGGGCGGCGGGGGCATCGATGGCTGCCGACAGAATCAGATGGGCGAGGCCCACCTGTTCATCCGGCTCCACCTTCCCGGCGTGCATGCCGAGGATGATCTGGGTGATGGCATCCGACCCTGTGGCGGCACCGCCGGCTTCGACCTCTTCGCTCCGCTTCCCAAACACGTCCGCGAGGTGCCCTTCGGCTTCCTGGTTGGAGACGGCGGCATCGTCCGGCACGCCGAACTCGCCCACTGTCCGCACCATGGAGCGCAGGAGATGTTCCTGCAGCATTCCGCTGTCCTCGACGGCCATGCCGATCATTTTCGTCGCCGCACCGATGGCCAGCGGAAGCGCCACCTCGGTGGCAAAATCTCCGCCGCCGCTCTCGCGGAGTTCCGTGATCAGGTGGCGGGCCAGTTCCCTGATGCCGTCTTCCTTGGACAGTATTTCGCGTCCGATAAAGACGCGGCGGACGGCCGATCGCAGCGACGTGTGCCGGGGAGCGTCGACCATGATCAGGTTGCCCGCCCCGTAGGACGCATGCGTGCCGTCCATGTCGTTGCCCAGTGCGCTGGAAAGCTGCCCGTGGTTTCGCAGGCCTGCCTGGACATCGGTGTAACGCGAGACGACGTAGAGGTCGCGGCGCTCGTTGTAGTAGACCGGCGCCTTGTCCCGCAGGATTTTGTACAGCTCGTAGGGATGGTCATATGCGGCGTAGGAGAGCGGGTCGTAGAAGACGCCGGGATCTGTCTCCAGAGCGGGCTTCGGGCCCATCCCGGGCGCCGCGAAAGGGTCCGGCGTAGGTTCTTCTTCGCCGGCGAGGGAGGCGCCGCTGAACGGGCATTGCTGGATGTCGGTGGTGTTCGGATCAGTGGCTAGCGACATTGGTAGGCCCTGCTTTCGGGGGTTTGCGTGGATGAGGGAACGAGACCTCAGCCCGTGTGAGGAAGGGGGATCTGAGCGGAATTTCCTAAAGACTAGCACGTGCCAGTTTTTCGTCAAGGGATGTCCTGACAAACCCGTCGGAGGGCCATCAACCCTCCGCGTATAGGATGTCCAAGTGATCTCTAAACGGCCGACCATGATGGACGTCGCCACTCGCGTCGGCGTTTCACGGCAGCTTGTGGGGCTCGCCTTCCGCAATGAAGCGGGCGTCAGTTCCTCCACACGGGAACGCATCTTTGAGGCGGCGTCCGAGCTCGGATACAGCCCTGACATCGCAGCGCGGTCACTTCGCCGGCGGAGCAGCAACTACATCGGCGTGCTCTTCAACCCCGCCCACTCATCCGCGGACGACATTGTGGAAGCCCTCTATGCGGCAGCCCACGAGCGTGGCTACAACCTGATTCTCGGTGCTTTGACGGCAACGCGGGACGAGCGGGATGCCATCACGGAACTGCTCGGGTTCCGCACTGAGTCCGTCATCCTGATTTCGCCGGAAACGCCTGTAAACGAGCTGCGGAAACTGGCAAAGAGGCTGCCCGTGATCAGCATCGGCAGACCTCTGCCGCAGGGTGTCTGCAGTGCTGTCCGGTCAGACGGGCAACGGGGGATCGCGGCGGCCGTGGACCATTTGGTGGAACTCGGGCACCGGGATATTGCCTACGTCCTGACGCGGTCACTTCCTGAATTCGCTGCCCGACACCAGGGATACGTGACAGCCATGGATAGGCACGGGCTGCCCCTGCGAGTCCGGGAGATTGGCGGGGACTTCACCGAGGAATCCGGTGCCAGTGCCGCCGAGTCGCTTCTCGCGGAGCCGGTCATGCCCACCGCGGTGGTCTGCTCGAATGACCATGCTGCCATGGGCCTCATCAATAGGCTCCTGCGTGCCGGCTTGCGGGTGCCCGAGGATGTTTCGGTCACGGGCTACGACGACAGCCGCATCGCCAGGTTGTCGTTTGTTGACCTGACGAGCGTCCGCCAGGATCCCGAGGAAATGAGCACGGCCGCCGTCGAGGCCGCAGTTCAGATGATGTCAGACCAGGAGTCGGCGCCCCAGGAACGCATGATCGTTCCCACGCTGGTCATCCGGGGAAGCACGGGACAGCCCCGGTCAGAGGCGCAGCTCCACCCCAGGTGAGCCGGCGCTGACGCCGACGTCCAGGCGCAGCGTCTTTCGCGGGAGGTGTATGCCCGCAGCCCCAATTCCCGACATGTGCCCTGCGTCACAAAACTGGCACGAGACAGGTTTTTTCTCGAAAGGTCTTGCACGTGCCAGTTATTGCGCGTAAGAATGTCCTGACAATAAGTCGAAGATCGGCACTCCCCGGGAGCATCAGTTCTGGATGGAGGCAGGCTTCGGCACCTATGAGAGGGACACGACGAAGTGAAACCTATTTCTACGTTCAAGCGAGGACTCGGCGTAATTGCCATGGCGGGCGTGGCAACGCTGGCGCTGGCAGGCTGCACCGCAACGTCCAATGCATCATCAACCACCGGCCTGTCCGACAAGTTCGGCAGCCGCGCCGAAAACCGCAGTGTGTACTTCCTGACCTACTACAACCCTGCCGGCGACGCATTCTGGGCCCAGATCCTCGAGGGAGCGGAAGACGCCTCCACCCTCGGCGGCCTGCAGCTGACGCACCAGACTGCCGACGCCGATCCGGACAAGATGGTGGACCTCGTGGCAACAGCTACCGCGTCCAAACCCGCCGTCATCGTGATGCCTTTCAACGAAGGCGAGAAGTGGGTCAAGGTGGCGTGTGACGCCTCCAAGGCAGGCATCAAGGTGGTTGCCTACAACGTGCCGGCACCCGAGAGTGCCGCCGACTGCGTCAGCGGTTTCGTCGGCCAGGACTTCTTCGAGGTCGGCACGCTCGTTGGCGAGCGCCTCGCTGCGGAGGCCAAGCTGGGCGCCGGCGACAAGGTCCTCTTCCCGGCGGAAGAGCCCGAGCAGAACTACGCCATCCAGCGGGGCGGCGGCGTGCAGAAAGCGCTCGACAAGGTGGGTGCGAAGGGCGAGTACCTCCGGACCTCCGCTTCCGATGAGGAAGCTCTGAACTCCCTCACCTCATGGCTCATCGCCAACAAGGACGTCAAGGCAGTGGCGCCCCTGGGAGGCACCCCGCACCGCAACATCCTGGCTGCCATGGAGGCAGCCGGCGTGAAGGTTCCTATCGTCGGCTTTGACACCTCCCCGCAGGTTATCGACGGCATCAAGGCCGGGGACATCATCGCCACGGCTGACCAGCAGGGCTTCGTCCAGGGATTCCAGTCGCTGATGCAGAGCGCCCTTGCCATCGACTTCGGCCTGGCACCGGCAAACATCAACTCCGGCGGCGTCTCCCTCATCGACAAGACAAACGTGGAAAACCTCGAAGCGCCGGACCTCCAGGGCGTCCGCTGGTAACTGCGTCATAGGGGGACGGAGCGGCGGCCACGCCCCCGCTCCGTCTCCCTTCCTGGGCCTCAGCGCCCACCTCTTCCATTCCGCGGCACCGACGCCGCTGTCATCGAAAGATCAGGTCATGTCACCACACGACACAGGCACCGGCCAACACGTCCTCACGGCGCCGTTGGAAACAGGGGCCATCACCAAAGTCCGCCGTCTTGCCGACAACCAACCCGTCACAACGGCCGAGAAATTCAAGGACTACATCCGCTACACCCGTGGCCGCGGAGCCCTCGAAATCGGTGCGATCCTGGCGGTCGTCATCATCGGCTTCGTCATCGCCAGCATCGCTAGCCCCGCCTTCCCCTTCCTTTCGGCCAACAACCTCTCGGGCGTCATCTCCCAGAGCATCCCGGTGTTGGCCATCCTTGCCATCGGAGTCGGGATCCTGATGATCGCCGGCGAATTCGACCTCTCCCTGGGCGCGAGTATCGGGTTCTCTTCCATCACGTTCATTCACGTCTCCAACTCATTCGGCTGGGGCTGGGGGGTCCTGGCCGCAATCGCCGCGGCCACCGGTATTGCCCTGATCAACGGACTGATCGTGGTCGTCACCGGCATCCCGTCCTTCATCGCCACTCTGGGCATGGCGTTCTTCTGGACCGGCGCCAGCATCTTCATCAACGGCACCGCGCCGGCGCTGCTGCGCAAGGGCAAAGACGAAGCACTCGTCACCCTCTTCGCCGGCGATTTCGGCTTCTTCCGCTCGCAGCTGGTCTGGATGATCGTGGTGGGAGTCGTGGCGTGGTTCTTCCTGCACCGCCACAAGCTCGGCAACCACATCTTCGCCGTCGGCGGCAACGCGTCTGCCGCCAGGGCGATCTCCATCAACCCGCTCAAGGTCAAGCTCCTCTCCTACGCCCTGTTCGGGGCGATGGTGGGCCTGGCCAGCATCCTGATCTCGGTCCGGACCTCCTCCATGCAGCCCGGCTCCACGGAGGACTACACCCTGATGGCGATAGCCGCTGCCGTGGTGGGCGGAACCTCTCTCCTCGGAGGACGGGGGACCATCATCGGCATGATCGTCGGCGCAGCCCTGATCCGCATCATCGAAAACGGCCTGATCCTGGGCAAGGCGCCCGGCTTCTACATCCAGCTCTTCGTCGGCCTGATCATCGTGGTCGCGGCTATCTTCAACAAGCTCATGGAAGGCAAAGCATCATGACCATCAACGAGGACTACCTGCTCCGGATTGAGGGCATCACCAAGAAGTACGGCGTCAACACCGTCCTGGACGACGTGTCCTTCGACATCGGAAAAGGCGAGGTTGTGGGCCTGCTTGGCGACAACGGTGCCGGCAAGTCGACCCTGGTCAAGATCATGTCAGGCGTGGTCGCGGCCACCGCAGGCGACTTCTCCTGGGACGGCACCAAGCACCCGCACGTGAACAGGGCCCTGACCGAGAGCCTGGGGATCGAAACGATCTTCCAGGACTCGGCACTGGTCCCGCAGATGTCCATTAGCCGCAACATCTTTATGGGCCGTGAGATCACGAACCGCCTTGGTCTGATGAAGATCAAGGAGATGGATGCCATCACCTCCGAAATCCTGGACTCGGTGGTGACCATTGAAGGCATCAAGAGCTCCAAGCAGCTTGTCTCGTCGCTGTCCGGAGGTCAGGCGCAAGCGGTGGCCATTGCCCGGGCCGTCCACTTCAAGCGCAGCCTGCTGATCCTCGACGAGCCTACGTCCGCGCTCGCGGTGCGCGCCACGGAAGCATTGCTGGACTATCTGCGGGCACTGAAAGCCGACGGAATCAGCTCGGTGCTGGTCACGCACAACCTCCACCACGCCTTCGAAGTCTGCGATCGACACATCGTTATGAACCACGGGCGCAAGATCCTCGACGTTCGCCGCGAGGACACGAGCGTCGAGGAACTGACAGCCGCCGTCGTCGAAGGTGAACTCGGCATCCGCCGATACCGCGAGAACGCCACCGCGGCCTGACCCGACGAGCCGGCTCGGCGACGGCCCTGCCTACGGGGCGGCAGGGCCGTCGAGTCGAGCAGGACTCCGGCCCCTACCCGTTCGCAACGTCATTCCGGAGGGACCACAATGCTGCAGGATCACATCGTCTTGCCCGAGGACCTTTTCGTGGATGTTGACCGCGCAGGTCCCGTTCCCCTCTACTTCCAGGTCTCGTCCTGCATTGAGCAAGCAATTCTCACCGGCCACCTGCCCGCCGGTGCACGCCTGGAGAACGAGATGGTTCTGGGGCGACGGCTGGGCCTCTCACGGCCAACCATCCGCCACGCGATCCAGGAGCTCGTAGACAAGGGACTCCTGGTGAAAAGCCGGGGAATCGGCACCCAGGTTGTCCATGGCCAGCTCACCCGGGATGTGGCACTGTCGAGCCTCTTTGAAGACCTGTCCAGGCTTGGCAAGCGCCCGAGTTCCAGCGTCCTGACGCACGAGCTCGTAACAGCCCCTCGGCACGTTGCCGAAGCCCTCGGCACGGGACATGGCGCCAGGGTCCTGCACCTGCGCAGGATACGTCTCGCCGACGGCGTCCCGTTCGCCATACTCGAGAACTACCTGCCGGAACGGTTCGCCGCCTTGTCGCGCGGACAGTTGGAGCAAGGCAGCCTCTACCGGCTGATGCGAGCCCGCGGCGCAACCATGCGGGTGGCCAAGCAGAACATCGGCGCCCGTACAGCCGAGCCAGACGAGGAGCGGCTCCTCGAAATGCCTCCCGGAGCTCCCGTGCTTACCGTCAACCGCCGGGTCTATGACAGCCTCGGGAAGGCAGTCGAGATCGGCCGCCATTGTTACCGTCCGGACCTGTACTCGTTCGACATCACGCTGGTCGACAAGTAGGCGGCTGGTCGGCGCTGTGCGAAGGCGGCGCGCTGACTACGCGGCTGGGTTCGGCAGAACGACCAGGTTGTCGGCGACGAGCCTGCCCTCGTGGATGACGGTGCGGTCGGTGCCGCGGTCCATGACGGTGCTCGTGATGGTTTCGCCGTCAACCAGGACGATGTCGGCCCGATCTCCGGGAGCCAGCCCCGGCCGGTCGTCGGGACTCGTGAGGCGCTGGACGGTACGGTCCATGATGGACGCGCCTCCAATGGTGGCGATCGCCGCACAGTGCTCGATCAGCCGGTCCTTGCGCAGCCGGTGTGTGAACGCCAACTGCCACGTGCGGTCGAGCATGTCGCAATTGCCGTAGGGGCTCCAGTAGTCCCTCTGCCCGTCCTCGCCCAAACCGACACGGATCCCCGCCTCCGTCATCCGGGCGAGGTCGAACTGCGTGCCGCCGCTTGCCGGCGCGACCGTCGCCCAGGCAACATCGAGCTCGGCCATCTGCTCCACGAGCCGGGCGGTCACGTCAGGGTGGACATTGGCCAGATCGTACGCGTGGGACAGCGAGACGCGTCCCTCCATACCCAGCGCGCGCGTGCGTTCGAAGACAAGTTCCGCGCTGAAGACCCCCAGGTGGCCAGGCTCGTGCAGATGAATGTCGACGTCGACGCCGTACTTCTCCGCCAGACCGAAGACGATGTCGAGATGGCGAACCGGGTCCCGGTCCAGCTGGCAGGGATCAATGCCGCCGATGGTCGTCGCACCCGCGCGGAGGGCCGCCTCGAGGAGCGGGATTGTGCCGTCCTCGAGCAGGAGGCCTGCCTGGGGGAAAGCCATGACTTCTACGTCGGCGGCGTAGGCGAAGTGCTCCTTGGCGGCCATTACCGCCTCGAAGCGCTCAAGCTTGCAGTCCACGTCGATCTGGGCGTAGGAGCGAACGCGGGTGGTGCCCCGCGCAATCATTCGTTCCAGCGTTCCAACCACTACATCCCGGTAGGGGATGGGGGTGTCGCGCCAGTTTTCCCGGTCGTTGCACATCATGTTCCACACACCGGGCGAGGCTGTGTGCTCCCGGAACGGCAGCCCGATCCGGGTCGAGTCGAGATGGACATGCACATCGGTGAAAGCGGGCACGGCGATCCGGCCCCGTCCCTCGACTGCCCCGCCGGCGGCGTCTGCGACGGCGGTCCCCGCGGGGTGTACGGCCGCAATTCGCCCCTGCCGAACCTCGAGGTCTACCGCGTCCCCGCCCCAGGGGCGGACGTTGGTAATGAGCATTGTTCATTCCTTTCGGCTGGGCTAAGAATAACGGCAGGGGAGGCACCGATCCCTCGGGACCGGTGCCTCCGCTGCCGCAGCGTGTACTAGAAGTTCAAGGCAACCTGGGCGATGACTGCCGCGGCGATGAAGCTCGCCGTGAACGTCATCAGGGCGACAATGACAATCTTCCAGCTCAGTGAGCGCAGCGCTTTGACGTCGCGCCCGAGGGACATGCCAATCAGGGCGATCATGGGCAAGCCAGCAAAGAGGACGTTGATGTGCTGCGTGGTGGAGGCGATGAAGGGGCCGGTGGGCATGAAGGTCGCAGAGGCAATGGTGGCCAAGGCCAGGACCCAGATGCTGGACGGGACCGCCGGGACTAGCTTCGCAAGAACGAGCGCGACGGCGGTAAGCGTGAGGAGGATGAGCACGCCGAGGACATCCAATGGCCGCGTGGAACCGGTGCCGAGGGCGTTCAGCAGCACGCCGGCCACGCCGGTTGCGGCGAAGGCTATGAGCCATGTCCAGGGTGTCCGGACAACAGTGGGGTCCTCTTCGATGCTGTTGACGTCCACGGTGTCGATGCCCGGCGCCTCACCGGAGTCGATCACTGCGCCGCCCGGGCGTGCCGAGCCTGAGCTGCCCGCTTGGGTTCCAGCCGCAGCGCCAAGGAGGGCGCCGCGGCGGACACGGCGGCCAAGGTCGTCCCGCCCGAAAATGCGGGACCACATCTTGTAAAGCTTCTGGCACATCGGCAGCGCGATAAAGACACCTGCGTAGAACCCGACGATGTTGGTGACGAGGTTGGACAGTGCGGCGAGGGCCATGATCTCCCCTGCCATCTCCGGATACAGGATGGACAGGGCGCCCACGCCCCCGAGCATCATCGAGGCGGACCCCAGTCCAAGGCCCAACGCGAGGGCCCGGGGATCAAAGAAGTCCATTCCGCCGAGCAGACCGGCCAGGAGGGAGATGAACACGGCGCCAAAGACGCTGCCCAGCACCCACACGGCGAACACGCCGCGGTACTCGGGGGAGCGGACGCCGAAGCGCTGGATGGCGAAGGCAAGGTAGGACTCACGGTCGATCGACCACGTGGCGCCGATCGCAGTGCGGCCCAAGCCCAGCGCAACTGCGACCGGCAGTGCCAGGATCACCGTGCCCACCACGTGGCCGACCTCCTGCAGGAGGATCGCAGGGCCAATGTTTGTGAACTTCGTCAGCGATGGTCCGATTTGAGTGCCGAGGCCTGCCAGGAAGAAAACAATGGATACGTCCATCAGGTGCGTTGACACGGCACGGGCACGCCCTTCAATCGGTTTCCATCTCTGGACACCAAGGAATCCGCCAATGAGCACGGTCCACAGGATGGGCATCAGGACGATGGCGGCCGGGCCGAGGTGGAACTTATGCGTTCCAATCGTGATGGCCACGGCACAGATGGCGGTGGAGAGTGCGATCATCGCGAGCCACATGGCGGGGCGGGCACGGAAGGAACGGGACGGCGGCGCATCCAGTAGGGCGGACACGGAGCCGCCTGTGGTCTTCGCTTCATTGCGCATGACGCAGGCCTTTCGAGGGGGGATCGGGGATCAGAACAAAAACATCCTGCATCGCGGAATCCGACGCTTGGTATACCAAGTGACTGTATACTCGTACCCATTGAGAGGCAAGTCACATTTATCGGCAGTTCGCCAAGGAGGCACGGTGTACAAGAAAATCTCGGCCCGGTACGTTCTGGGGTTCGACGGAACACGGCACACGCTTATCGAGGACGGCGAAGTCGTCTTCGAGGGGGATTCCATCGTCTTTGTGGGGCGCAACTACGGGGGCCCGGTGGATGAGGAGCGCCACTATGGCCAGAGTTTGGTCATGCCTGGCCTGATAGACCTGGACGCCCTCGCCGACATCGATCACCTCATCCTGGACTCGTGGCCCTCGCCCGACGTCGCCGCCGGCCACCTGTGGTCGGAGGACTACTTCACCAACCGTCGCCGGGACGTGTTCACGCCATCGGAGCGCGCCACGGTCCGCGAGTTCGCCCTGGCGCAGCTCGCCCTGCACGGCATCACGACCTATATGCCGATCGCCTCGGAAATCCACAGTTCCTGGGCTGAGGGCCTCGATGAACTCGTGGACATGGCAGAGACAAGCCGGCGGATCGGACTGCGCGGCTACCTTGGGCCGGCCTACCGTTCCGGGGTCCATGTCATCACCGCCGCAGGCGACCGCCAGGTCCACTTCGACGAAGCCCGCGGGCTTGCAGGCCTGCGCGACGCAGAGCGCTTTATGGACTACGCCGCGGGTCTCGCAGACCCGCTCGTCACCGGGGCCTTGCTGCCGTGCCGCATTGAGACGCTGTCCGAAGACCTCATGCGGGAGACGGCGCGGATCGCCAGGGAGCGGGACGCGCTCGTCCGCCTCCACTGCCTCCAGTCCCCGCTGGAGGACGAGCTCCTGCAGCATTCAACTGGACGCGGCGTCCTGGAATTGCTCGAATCCACCGGCCTGTTCGGCACACGGCTGCTCATTCCGCATGGTGTGGTGATCAACGGCAAGGACCCGGCCGCGTCAGCGCCGGGCGGCCCGCTTGACACACTGGCCCGCCACGGCGTCAGCATTGTCCACTGCCCGCTGACATCGTTCCGCTACCAGAAACAGCTTGTTTCGTTTGACCGTTTCCGCCAGGCGGGCATCAACATTTGCCTGGGTACTGACTCCTTCCCGCCGGATCTTGTGCGCGGCATGGACGCCGGCATGCACCTGACCCGGCTGGTCGAGGGGAGGCCCGACGTCGGGGCCCTCGCCGACTACTTCGACGCCGCGACCCTTGGCGGCGCGCGCGCCCTCGGACGGGCTGACCTGGGGAGGCTTGCCCCCGGCATGCAGGCCGACATCACGGTGGTCTCCCTGGCCAATTTCGGCGACGGTGTGGTCGAGGACCCGCTGCGCACGCTCGTGCTCAACGGGACGGCTCGCCAGGTGACCGACACGTTCGTGGCAGGGCGCGCCGTCGTAGTCGGCGGCGCCCTGCCCGGCATCGACCTCGACGCGCTGCGGGTTGAGGGGCAGCGGCTTTTCGACGGGATGCGGGCGGCCTACTCCGTACGGGACGTCCAGCTCCGGGAGCCTGACGAGCTGTTTCCGCCCACCTATCCACGCGCGGAAATCTCTCAGTCGGTCGCTGCCCGGTGACGGCCGGGATTCTCGACTTATCATTTGATCAAATCTTGGCTTGGTATACCAAAAGCGATATGATGAGGGCACGCGAGAGGCCAGCACATTTGTCGGGAAGCTCAGCCGCCCTCGTTGGAACCACGACTTTGACCTATTGACACCGGACCCGCGCTACTCCGGCAGCGCCCTTCTCATTGGAGAGAACAATGTGCCTGCACGATCACACCGCTGATGCCCTGCCTCCAACTGCCGTTCCACGCCGCGGCATCCTGGCCGGGGCGGCCGCCCTGGCAGGAATCTCGGTGGCAAGCCTGGCTGCCCAGCTTGGAAGTGCCCCGGCAGCGAGGGCAGCGGGCAACGCATCAGGCCCCGGCTACCCTGACCGTCCCGCTTCGCCCCCGCCCATGATCATCGAGGGCGGCACCATAGTGGACCCCAGGACGGGCAATGCAGTGCAGGACGGGGTCCTTGTGCTGGAAGAAGGGAAGGTCACCGCGGTGGGCACCCGGGAGGAAACACGGCGTGCAGTGGCCGCCCTTGCAGGCCGCGCTCGCACCGTGGATGCCTCGGGTCGGTGGGTCCTTCCCGGCCTCATCGACGTGCATGTTCATGCGAATGCGCTTTCGGATGCGCGGGCCATCCTGCAGGGCGGAGCGACCAGCGTCAGAAGCGGTTCAAGCAGCTTCTATCAGGACGTCGCCCTCGCTGCCCTGCCTGCCTGGGCCGCCGGCGCCTCGCCCCGGATGAGCCCGGCCGGCCTGTTCATCTCACCCGATCTTGGGGACTCGCTTCTCGCAGACCCGGACCTTGCGCCGCTCGCGTCCCTGTCCGGGGGAGTCACAGAACCGACGGACCTTGCCTACCTCACCCGCGTCAACCTGAAACGCGGTGCCCAGGTGATCAAGACCCGAGCCAACCCCCGGGCGGGCCTGCCGGAACAAGACCCCCGCGAACTGGTCTACAACTACGAACAGCTCTCCGCGGTGGTCAAGGCCGCAGGCAAAGCAGGCGTGCTGTGCCACGCCTACAGCGCCGAGGGGATAGACGGTGCAGTCCGGGCCGGTGTGCGCAGCATCGAGCACGGCGTCTTCGTCAGCGAGGAGACCATCTCCCGGATGGCCCGCCGTGGCACTTACTTCACCCCCACCTTGGACGCCATCACGAGCATGGCAGGCTCCTCCAACCCGATCCTTGCCGCCCGCGGCAGGGAGTACACGCCCATCATCAAAGCGGCAGTGAAGGCTGCCCATGAAGCCGGCGTGACGGTGGTCGCAGGGACGGACTCCTTCGGATCCGATGTGACCCCGATAGGCACCGAAGCACGTCTGCTGGCTGAGGCCGGGCTTTCACCACTGGACGCGCTAAGGGCCGCGACAGTCAATGCCGCCGCCCTGCTCGGCTGGAGTGAGAACGCAGGACGCCTGGTGCGCGGTTCCTTTGCAGACGCCGTCATCGTGGACTCTGACCCCTTGAACAGTGCCTCGGCCCTGGAAGAAATCAGCGCGGTAGTGGCGCAGGGGGTGCTGGTACGGAATGACCTCTGACCGGCCTGGGATAAGCGCGACGCTGTCCCTCCACAGTCCTCCTGCCCGGGCAACGCGCCCGCCTAATCCAGAAAGCCACCCATGACCCTGATTCTTAAAGCCTCCGAGCTCCAGGCCCTGGCCGACATGCCCGAGACGATTGCCGCCGTCGAACGCGTCTTTGCCGGCCTCAGCCGAGGCACCGCCGTTCAGCCTGCGCCGGATTCCCTCCTCCTGCCGTCCTCGGACGCGAGGTTCCTGCCGATGGCTGCGCTGTCCGGCGCCGAGGAGCTGGCATCCGTCAAGTTACTGGCGGACATACCGGCGAACCGGGAGTCCAGCCTGCCAACGCAGCGGTCCACGATCATGCTTGTCTCCCAGCTAACCGGCGAAACCCTGGCCATCCTGGACGGCAAGGTCCCCACACGGGTCCGCACTGCCGCCGCCAGTGCCGTGGCGACGAAGCTCCTCGCGAGGCCCGGAAGCACCACGCTGGGACTGGTAGGTGCCGGCGCCCTGGCCGTGGCACACGTGGAAGCCATGCTGGCCGTCCTCCCGATTGAAAAAGTGGTGGTGTGGTCCCGTTCCGCGGACACCGTCGCCGCTTTCTGCGGCGAGATTTCCCATTACGGCCTGAACGTCACGCGGGCGGCCAGCGTCCGGGACGTTGTGGAGGCCGCCGACGTGCTGTGCACCCTCACGCCGGCCGTTGAGCCTTTGGTTGAGGGCGAGTGGTTCAAGCCCGGACTGCACGTGAACGCCGTCGGATCCCGTCCGCGGGCGGACCACCGGGAGATTGATTCGGCGGGCATGGTGAGGGCGCAGGTCTTCGTGGACAGCCTGGCCACGGCCAGAGCCAAATCCGGCGGGCTGATCATCCCGGTGGCCGAAGGTGTGATGAGCTTTGAGGACGTGGTGGCCGAGCTTGGTGACGTGGCGGCGGGGACAAAAGCAGGTCGCCTTGGTGATGAGGACGTAACCTTGTTCAACTCGGTTGGTATCGGTCTGCAGGATCTTGCCATCGGGCGGCTCCTGTACGACGCTGCGCTCCATCAGGGGGTTGGCACCCGCGTGGAGCTGAATAACTGAGCAAGCGCGGAAGTATGCACTAACGGGAGGCATGAATGACAGTCCAAGCGGAAGCTCCCGCGTCCTCGGCTGACGCTGCTCGGGCTCGGATCCGGGAGTTGATCATCTCCGGTGACTTCGCACCAGGGTCCCGGCTCAGGGAACGTGAGCTGTCCCAGACTCTGGCTGTTTCCCGGGTACCCGTCCGGGAAGCCCTCCAGCAGCTCGAAGCCGAAGGCTTCATTGACACCTCCCCCCGGCGTGGTGCCACCGTCAAGCAGATCACCCTGCGCGACGTCAACGAACTTTTTGATGTGCGGCTCAGCCTGGAAGTCCTCGCCGCACGCCTCGCTGCCCAGGCCGGCGCAGGAGGCCAGTCGTCGTCGCGGCTGCGGCAGATGATGGATCAGGCGGAAGAAGCAACCCTGCGCCACGACCATGCGCAGATACCGCTCAGCAATACTGCCCTGCATGCAGAGATCGTAGCGATGGGGGGCAACTCGCTGTTGGAGTCCTCCATGAAGCCCCTGCTGGGCAGGATGCAGTGGCTCTTCACCTTGACCGGGCACCGTGACCCCCAGGTTCAGTGCGCGGAGCACCTGAGCCTGTGCGAGGCCATTTATGACGGCAAGGCGGACCTGGCGGCGGCGCTGGCCTTCGCACACGTGGAGCTGGGCCGTGAACCGTCGCTCCAAGGACTGGCCGGGCGCCTCCCCGAAAGCTGACCGTCAATATTGTTGACGCTGCTTTGTGCCGGCGCCGTGGGAACATCTCCTAACGCAAGCGGACGACGGCGGGAGGTCCCGCCGTCGTCCGCTCACCTACGCCGCAAACGGCGGCGCTGAGGCTGCATGCCTTAGTGCCAGAGCCCCAGGGCGAACTCCGCGATCACCGTGGAGAGCAGGAATGACGCGGTGATGGCCACCAGGCCCACGGGGATGATCTTCCAGCCGATGTTCTTCAGCAAGGGGATGTCCTTGCCCAAAGACAGGCCCGCGAGCGTCAGCATGACAGTGGCGATGGACAGGAAGTCGACCGTCTTGATGACCGTGGTCAGCGCCTCCGCCCCGAAGAACCACGGGCTGGAGATGTACGCGCCGATGGTGGTGATGTAAACGATGGCCGAGATCTTCTTCGTGACCTTCGCCAGCGCGATGCTGACCAGGACCAGGGCCAGCATGATCCCGTACCCGCCGACGATCGTCAGGCTGAACCCCTTGGCGGCCACCGACGCCGTGCCGATGCCCAGGACCGTCAGGACTGACAGGGACAGCCACAGCGGGAGCTTGATGGCTGCCGAGGATTCGGCCACCTGCTCGCGGAAGCGCCGGTTTTCTTCAGCCTGGGCATCGTCCCGATCAATGTCGGCCTGGCTGGGCACGGCGGGGGCCCCGGGTGCGCCGGCTCCTGCTGCAACCGCGGCAGCTTCGCGGGTCTGCTTGCGGGTGAGGACTTTGTAGAAGCGGTCCGCCAGCGGCAGGGCGATGTAGATGCCCACGTACACGCCGAGGATGGTGGTGATCAGGTTGGACACCGCGGCCATGCCGAGGATGGCTTCCTGGTCCGCGGGGTAGGCCGCGATGATGCTGGCCGAGGACGCCGCCATCATGGAGCCGGATCCCACCCCGGCGCCCATCGCCAGGGCCAGCGGATCGAAGATCTTCCAGTTGGCTACCAGAGAGGTGAGCAGCGTGATGAACACGGCGCCGAAGAGCGTGCCGAAAACGTACATCGCCAGCACGCCCCGGTACTGGTCCGAATCGGGGCCGTACTTCTCGGAAACCATGGCGAAGGACGGCTCCCGGTCAAGGGAGAACGTGGCCCCCACCGTTGCCTTGCCCATCCGGAGCAGGACGGCCAGCGGGAGGGCCAGCATGATGGTGCCCAGCAGGTGGCCCACTTCCTGCAGCAGCAGGGCGGGCCCGGCTTTGATCAGGCTGGGGAGGCTGGGGCCGATGTTGAACGCCAGCCGGGCCACCAGCAGCAGCACGGCCACACCCACCAGGGCGGCGGCGATCCGCTGCAGGTCCAGGCCCAGGGGCTTGAACTTCTGGATGGAGACCAGAAGGCCCAGGATGAGGCCCCAGACCATGGGGAAGATGACGATTGCGCCGATCCCGAGGTCAATCTTGGCCTGGCCGATGAACTGGACGGCCAGCGCAATGACAAAGGCCAAGGCGGCGACCGGAAGCGTCAGCCGGGCACCAGCTTTGTCTATCCGCGCGGTTGTGGTGCTGGTACTCATGAGGTGCCTTCCTGGGTGAAAGTACGACGGCGGTATGCCGCTGTGGTGAAGCGTTCCCGTTGGGTGGGGGTTGAGGCCGCGGCCGCGACGGTCCAGGCCAGCGCGGTGGCTGCCTCAAACATCACGCCATACGCCTCGGGGGTGTCGGCCAGCGCGGCGAACGCGTGCGAATGGATGGCTACGTTGGCCCCGGGAATGCTGAGCCAGGGATGCAGGGACGGGATGACCTGGGAGATGTTGCCCATGTCGGTGGACCCGCCGCTGATGCCGGCCGAGGGTGAGGTGTCCTTGCCGAACGCATCCATCGCCGCCGTCCAGTGCGCAGCCAGGACGTTGTCCTGGAGCAGCGGTTCGTAGAGCGGTTCCGTCGCCTCGATGGCAAGCGTGGTTCCGGTGGCCAGCGCGGCCCCTTCGAAGCAGCGGCGGACGCGCTCAAGTAGCGCCTCGTATTCCGGCAGGGTAAAGGCCCGGCACTCAAACTGGACAACCGCCCGGTCCGGAATGATGTTGGTGACGTGGCCGGCCTCGGCAACGTACAGCGCGATGCGGTGGTCCCCGGGGATCTGCTGGCGCAGCAGGCCGACGGCCACCTGGCTCAGCACGGCGGCGTCTGCCGCGTTCACGGCCTGGTGCGGGGCTGCCGCTGCGTGGGCGGCCTTCCCGGTGAAGGTCGCCTTGTACCGGCCCACGGCCTGGGCGCTGGTCCCCGCCGGGTTGTACGTCAGGCCGTCCTGGACGGGATGGACCATCAAAGCCAGCCCGACGCCGTCGAACGCCCCCGCTTCCAGCATGAGCACCTTGCCGCCGCCATGTTCCTCTGCGGGCGTCCCGATGGCCTTCAGCGTGATGCCCAGCTCGTCGACGTAGGGCTGCAGCGCAAGGGCCGCTGCCACGGAGGCGCCGGCGATCAGGTTGTGCCCGCACGCATGGCCAATGTCCGGGAGTGCGTCGTATTCCACACACAGCGCAACAGTCAGTTCGCCGCCGCCGGCGCTCGCCGTGAAGGCGGTGGGCAGGCCGCCGGTGCCGCGTTCCACCGCAAACCCGCCCTCTTCCAGCAGGGCCGCGATCGCTTCGGCGGAGCGGACCTCCTCGAAGGAGATCTCCTTGTGCGCGTGGATTTCCCGCGCCAGGGCCTGGACCCGGGGCTTCCACTTTTCGACGCCGTCTGCGAGGGCGGCGCGGAGGGTCGCCATCGCCGGGGTTGTGTCTGTCAGTTCCATAAGTACCTGCCTGCTTCAGTTGGATGCATGAGGAGGACGCTTCAGTAGGACAGCGACGGGAAGGGGGAGCCTGCCGCGCGGGTGGGCACCCAGATGGCCTTCGTCTGGGTGTACTCGTCCAGGACGCCGGGGCCGGAGGACCGGCCGTGGCCGGAATCGCCGAAGCCGCCGAACGGGACGGCCACGTGGATGGTCTTGTAGGAGTTGATCCAGAACGTGCCGGCCTTCACCTCGCGGGCAATGTGGTGCGCCCGGGAAACATCCGAGGTCCACACCGCGCCGGCCAGGCCGAAGTTCGTGTTGTTGGCGCGGGCGATGGCTTCCGCCTCCGTGTCGAACGCGTCCGCGCCCACCACCGGGCCGAAGACCTCCGTGGTTTCGAGGCGGTTCTGGGGCGTCACGCCGTCGAGCAGTGTGGGCATGACCCAGTGCCCGCCGGCCAGCGCGGACCCGGCCAGGGCGTCCGGAAGCGTGGCGCCTGTGACCCGGCGGCCGCCGTCGTGCATTCCGGCCTCAATCAAAGTGTTGACCGTGGCGAACTGCTGGGCGGTGATGATGGGGCCCACCTCGGTGTCTGCGCTCAGCGGGTCGCCGACGCGCAGCCGTGCGGCCTTCGCGGCGACCATTTCGATGAACTGTGCGTGCACACTCCGCTCGACCAGCAGCCGTGAGCCGGCGACGCAGGACTGGCCGGCGCCGGAGAAGATCGCCGAGACGGCGCCGTCGGCGGCCCGGTCCAGGTCGGCGTCGGCGAACACGATGTTGGCGCTCTTGCCGCCGAGTTCAAGCAGGGCGGGGATCCCGGCCTGCGCGGCCGCGACGGCCACCCGGCGTCCGGTGGGGACGGAGCCGATGAAGCTGATCTTGCCGACGCGACGGTCGGTGGTGAGGGTGGCGCCCACGGTCTGGCCCAGCCCTGCCGCGACGTTGAACACGCCCGCAGGCAGCCCCGCTTCGTGGGCCAGCTGGGCGAGCCGGACCGAGGAGGCCGGAGTGAATTCGCTGGGTTTGATGATCACGGCATTGCCGGCGGCCAGCGGGGCGGCGGAGTTCCAGCCGGCCGTGAACAGGGGAGCGTTCCACGGGGTGATGGCGACGACGACGCCCCACGGCACACGCTCGGTATAGGTGTGCCAGTTGCCGGGGACGGGGATGGTCTGGCCGGTCAGCTTGTCCGCCCAGCCGGCGTAGTAACCGAACATCTCGGCCACCTTGGCGGCTTCGACGCGGGCGTCACGGATGGGCTTTCCCGTGGTGGCCGACTCGAGGATGGCGAGTTCCTCGCCGTGCGCCTCGACGACGCGGCTGACGTTGCGGAGGATGGCTGCCCGTTCGAAGCCGTTCAGCGCGGCCCAAACGGCCGCACCAGCCGTCGAGCTTTCCAGGATGGCGTGGGCACCCTCCGCGCCGGGGTCGGCGTAGGTGGCAAAGGGTTCGCCGGTGGCGGCCGCGGTGAGCGTGATGCTCTCGCCGCTGCCGGGGGCAACCCGGCCGTCAACGAAGGCGCCGAGGCCGGCGGGGAAGGCTGCGTCCAGGACGGTCCGGGCGGCTGCCGCCGAGGAGGAGGTGGGTGCTGTGGTGATGCTCAATGTGGTGGTCCTTTGACGCTGGGGCGGGGGGAGCGGTGCTTAGGCGACGGCGGTGTTGGGTGCGCCGGCGGGGGTGATGGCCGGGGCGACGGTCCTGGCGATTTCGGTGAAGTCCGCACGCGGCCCGAGGGCGGCCAGGGCATCCTGCCACTGGCCTGCGACGGCGGCGAGCAGTGCCGGTTTTTCGCCGATCTGGGCGGCGACCTCCACGGCGAGGGCGGCATCGCGTGCCATCAGGCCCAGCGAGAAGCCCGAATTGTGGGTGCCGCTGAGGACCCAGTTGGGGTACATGTTGGCGGAGACTTTGCTGCCGCCGGAGGCTTCGCTGATGCTGGCCGCGGCCGTGGCGGGATCGATGCCGTAGGCCTTGGCGACGCCGAGGGCCTCACCCACGGAGACCAGGTTGGCCGCTGCCAGGACGTTGTTGAGGAGCTTGACCACGTTGCCGCTGCCGGGGCCGCCGATGTGGCTGAACTTGCCGCCGGTGAGGGCGAGCAGGACGGGTTCCGCAGCCGCCAGCGCCGTATCGGTTGCGCCGACGAAGGCGCTCAGGGATCCCGTTGCTGCGCCGTCGCGGCCGCCGGAGACAGGGGCGTCCACGAAGGCCGCCCCCTGGGCTGCGGCGAGGCTGGCCATGTGCTTGCTGGTGCCCGGTTCGGAGGTGGTGGTGTCGATGATGGCGACGGTTCCCGGTGCTGCCAGGAGCTGCGGAACGGTGGTTTCCACGATGCTGGCCGCGGGGAGCGAGAGGACTGCGTAGGGGGTGCCGGCGACGTCCGCGAGGTTGGCTGTGGTGGCGATCCCTGTTTCTGCGGCGGCGGCCCGGGCTGCCTCGGAAGGGTCAAAGCCGGTGACGTTCCAGCCGGCGCGGTGGAGGGTGGCAGCCATCGCCCCGCCCATGGCGCCGAGGCCTATGACAGCCACGCGGCGATCGGTGCTTGTGTTCATGAAGTACTCCTGAAATTTTCGGGGCTTGGGGAGGGCAGTGGTCAGTCGAGGTAGATGTCGAGGTCTTTCCACAGCTGCTGGGTGCGGCGGATGGCGGTGCGGCTACGTTCGGGGTATGCCGCCTCCATGCCCGCGAGCAGGCCGTAGACCAGGGAGTTTGCGCCGGTGACGGACTGGAAGAAGGAGATCCCTTCCGAAGCCACCACCAGGAGGTGGTCGGCCGCTGCTGCGAGGCGGCCGCGGCGCATGTCGCTGATGGCAATGACTGTGGCGCCCGCCTGCTTGGCGGCTTCGGCGGTGACAATGATCTGCCGGATGGACCGCCACATGTTGATGACCACCAGGACGTCCCCTTCGCCCAGGGTATTGGTGCTGGAGGCGAGGTGGACGCCGCCGCGGTTCTCCAGGGTGATGGGGTAGCCCATCGTGGAGCCCAGGTGCGCCATGACGCTGGCGGGGCCGGCAAACGAGCCAAGCCCGACGACGGTGATGGACTTCGCGGCGGCCATGGCAGCGATGGCCGCCTCGGCGTCGTCGGCTGTGTTGGAGTCCAGCGTCAGGCGCAGGTTCTCGATGTCGTGGTTGATCGCGTCGTGCAGGGGGCTGCGGTGTTCGCCGTGCTCGGTCAGGGTGTCTTCGGTGGAGATCATCACGAGGTACCGGGAGCGCAGTTCCCGCTGGAGGTCGGGCCAGCCGCGGTAGCCCAGGTGCTGGGCGGCGCGGACCACTGTGGAGTTGTTGACGTCGGCGCGCTGGGCAATTTCGGCGATGTCGGCGTACGAGGAGAGCTGCGGATTGCGGCCGATGACATCCACCACCCGGCTCTGGGCTTTGGACAGCGGAACGTCCGGCAGCACGTCACGGAGCCACGCGTGGGCGGCAGTCCCGGCGCTGTTGACGCCTGCCGCGCCGGCTTCAAGATCGACCGCGTTGGTGTTCATGCCGGACCCTTTCTGTAACGTGGATCACTCTGCAAGGCTGATTGCATTAAATGTACTCTGCAATTTCGTTTGCGACCAGTGGTTTCCGTTTCCGGTTTGTAAATCATCGTTGTGGTGGGTGCCCAGCTGCGCGACCATGATCATATGGATGCCAACATTCAGAAGGACGGGGAGCTAAGCCTGCCCCAGGCTTTCCTCCTCCTGGCGACAAATGACATGGACGGCGGGACCGAGGTGCCGTCGGCCGTCCTGAGGGCTGGCGTGGCCGGCGCGATCCTGGCCGAGCTGGATCTGCTCGGAGCCATCGAACTGCAGGGGAAGCACGTCGTGGCAACCGGCTCCACCCCGCAGACGGATTTCCAGCACCAGCTGGAAATCATCCGGGACAGGCCGGGGCTGCATACTCCCAAGAAGTGCGTTTCCATGCTGGAGAGCCGCGCCGAACTGCACCGCATCTATGAGGGCATGGCGGCGCTGGGCATCGTGGACCACGTAGGAGAAAGGCACCTTGGCCTGTTCAGGACCACACGGTATCCGGAGAAGGACCACGCTCCGGAGGCGGCGCTGCTGAAAAGGATCGAGGCCGCGCTCAGCGGCGGATCCTCCGATCCGCGTACCACCGCACTGATTGCGCTGCTCCACTCGGCGGAGATGCTCGGGAGGATCTTCCCGTCGGCAGATCAAAGCCAGGTGAGGGAAAAGGCAAATGACTATTGGCCGTCCCGCGCGGTGGCCGGCGAACTCCGCATGATCAGACTGGCGGAGGCAGAAGCAGCAACATAGGCAAACGGACGACGGCGGGAGGTCCCGCCGTCGTCCGCTTCCTGTCCGCCCCTACTCATCCACAGCGGACGATTCCGCCGACTCTGACTCTTCGGCAGCCGCCTGCGCATACGTCGCCGAGACCCGGCGGTAGACCGGGGTCAGGAAGGCCAGCAACGCGGCCACGATCATGATGATCCCGGCCACCAGGAACACCAGGGCGATGCCGCGGGAGACGCCCTCGCCCAGTAGCGGGGCCAGCTGGGCGGCGCCGTCCGTGGACCGCGCATACGGGATGATCCACACCTGGGCGATCGGCGCAATGAGGAACGCGGTGATCGGCGCTGCCGCGGACTCGAACGCCATGGCGAATCCGAACACCCGGCCTTGACGCGGCAACGGCACCACCCGCTGGATGACCGTCTGTTCGGCGGCCTCCACGAAGGGGATCAGGAGCATGTACAGCCAGATGCCGGCGATGTAGAGCCACGCCCACTCCCGCACCGTGAACACCGCACCGAGGACCCCCATCAGGATCACCGCGATGAGCATGGTGCGCAACGGGTTGGACCCGAGCCCAAATTTGCCGATCACCGCGCCACCCAGGATGAACCCGGTGGCGCCGACTGCGAAGACGGTTCCCCACAGTTCCACCGGGAACATCTCCAGGCCGTAGGGATCCATCAACGCCATGTAGACGCCGCCGATGAAGTTGTTGAACGTGGAGAACAGGATCAGCGCGAACAGCCCGGCAATGGCCAGCACTGCGGCGAGGGATCCGCGCAGGTCGAACGCGCCGTGGGCGTCCGTGGCGGCCACCCGCACTTCCTCGGGCATGCGCAGCGTGAGCAGGTGCGCGAAGGCCAGGGCCGTCATCGCCAGAGCGACGACGATCGTCCAGCCCATGCCAAGCAATCCCACCGACAGCCCCGAGAGCACGGAGGTGACGATAAATGCCAGCCCCTGCACCATGCCCACCAGCCCGTTGGCGTTGGCCCGCCGGTCCGGGTCGATGAGGATGGTGACAACGGTGGAGAGGGCGACGTTGCGCATGTTCTCAACCACCGCACCGACCAGGATGATCACGGCGAAGATCCAGAACCATGGCTGTGTCAGGTCCAGCATGCTGGCGGCTGGTGTCAGCAGGAACATGACCCCGGACAGCACAAACATCACCAGGGTGAAGCCGGCGGCGAACCGCATCACGGCCAGCTTGCGGTAGCGGTCCACGAAGGTGCCGAAGCTGATGCTGGAAACAGCGATCAACAGCATGTACGCGCCGCCGATCACCCCGGTGGCGATCACGTTCCGCGTCTCCAGGTACACCCAGAACGTCAGGGCGAACCACAGGTAGCTGGTGGTGATGTTGGCCAGGGCGGTGTTCACCAGGATCCCGGCGAACGTGCGGGACCGCTGCGCCGGAGTGCGTAAGGACGTGTCGATGGCGTCGGAATCGGCCAAGCCTGCAGCCGCTGCGACGCCGGCGGGGGCCGGTTCGTGCTCGGTCATGCGTCCCAGTTTAGTGACAATCGACGGTCGTGGACACGGTCATTAGGGTCTATTTTCTACGACATCCTCAGGGCGGCGGAACTCGCTCAATTCGTCGTTCCGCGAAGCACCAGGGACCCTTCGAGCTCGAATCGCTGGTCGCTGCTGGCACCAGGCCTGCCTGCCGATCGCAGGATAGTGACCGCGCTGCGGGCGGCGGACGCCAGATCCAACGAAATACTCGAGAGCGGAGGATGGGTGGTTATTGCCAGCGTGTCGTCACACCCAAGGACGCTGATGTCCTCCGGGACGCGCAGACCGTGTGCCCGGAAGCCGGACATCAAGCCGTGGGCAACAACGTCGTCAAAGGCGACGACGGCGGTAGCTCCGGCGGCTTCCACCTCGCCACTGAGGTCAAGGGCATCCGCGTAGTTCCCGGACTTAGCCTGAAAGAAATGCCCTTCGAGTCCGAAGCTTTCCACCGCTAACTGCACGCAGCCACGACGCTGGGCGTCCGACCAGGATCTCGCCGGGCCGCCAACGTATGCGATGCGGGTATGGCCGGCATCCACGAGGTGGCGGAGCCCGTCCGACAGGGCCTTGGTGGTGCTGATGAGGACCCGTGGGACGCCAGCGACGTCGCGGTTGATCAATACGGTCGGTTGACGTTCAGCAATCGTCTGCAGAACCCGATCCGAAAGCCGGGAGGAAGCAATGATCAGCCCCTCCACCTGCGGCGAAAGCCGCTCGATCATTTGCAGTTCCCGCTTGGTGTCCTCGGCTGTGTCGGCAACGAAGACCGCCAGCCCGTAGTCCTCAGCCGCCAACTGGGCGTAGCGGATCAGCGGGGGAAAGAACGGGTTGGCAACATCAGGAAGCACCAGGCCGATTGCACCGGAGCGGCCGGTGATCAGGGCGCGGGCGTGGCGGTTGGGTACGTACCCGATCTCTGCAGCTGCATCCATGACGCGTTGAACGGTTTCTGGCTTCAGCTTTCCGGGATCCGTGAATGCGCGGGACACCGTGGACGGTGCCACGCCGATCAGTTTCGCAACCTGGATGATTGTGGAACGGGCCTTCACAGCAATCCCCGTCCCAGGTCGATCGCGGTTGCCACCAGCTGCTCGGCGCTGCCCCGTTTGAAGGGGGCGGGCATTCCGTAGTAGCGGTGGGCGTCGGTGACCTCGTATCCTCCGTGGTCATACTCATCTGAGGTCGGAAAGTACCCTGGACAGCCGTTGCTGTACGCCGCTACAACGACTGGCGTGGCGAAGGCTTCCTGAATGCGCTCGGCGCACGCGAGGAAGGGTTCCCCCGGCAGCGCTACCAACAGCAAACTGCCCAGCTGCAGAACTGTCACCGTGCCTGTCCATTTCATGTCCGTAAGCGTGTGGTCCAGGGCCGCCCAGTCAATCCAGTTCTGCAGCAGGGCCCGCTGCCCCGGCGGAGCGTCCACCATGAGCTTAGTCCAGTGGGCCGCCGACTCCTCAGGGCTGCGAGCGTCGAGTACTTCGAAGCAAAGCTCAACGGAAGCCGTTGCTGCCAGATTGGCGCTGCCAAGCGGCCTGGTTGATTCCCTCCCCTTGGCCGCAGCCTCGCCCAGTAGACTTCCTATCCGTTCGGCTTCCGCGAACGTTCGGTGCTGCGCCGATGTCCGGGAATACGAACTTTCGGCTGAATGACCCGTGTTCACGTCGCCGGCGGCCCCCGTCAGAAAGACGGCGGTGGAACCCGGGGCGGCGCGCTCAAGATGGCTGCGAACGAAAGCCGGGTAGTCGCCGGAGACCAGCAGGTTGTCCGCGCCCAGCACAACAGGATGGCACGGATACTGCACCAGCCAGGCGTTGACAGTCCCGTCGTACCGCTTGAAGACAACAACCTGCAGGGCCGGATCTATTGCCCGCTCAGGGCGCCGCCGGTCCCGGGCAATACCAAGGCCTGAGAAGGACTCGTAATAGGCATCGGACGGTACCCGCGCGTTTGCGGCATTCTCGGCCGCGGTCACTGCGGCCGCGGTGATCGCTTCGAGGATTTCGGTGTCGCAGTTCCCCAAACGGCCAGGCGTGGCGCACGGTCCTGCATGGGTGTGGGTGGCGCTGATAACCGCGTGGCCTTTCCGGAACGGGATTCGGTCCGCAATGGTCCGGCAGGTGGCCTCATCGAGACCGCAGACGTCCACAGTCACCCAGCAGAAGTCGTCAATCACAAGGGCACGCACAGTCAGGGCGTCGTGGACTCCAACGCTTGGCTCGACACGGGCCGCAAACCCGGACATCATCGTGCCGGGCGGAACGGAAACCTCGACGGCGGCGGCGCCCACCTGCAGCGGGTTGCTGCTTCCGTTGGCTGCAGTCATGAATGAGTCGCTCATCGGCCGGCGTTCTTCATCCGGGGACCGGACCTGAGAACCTCGAGCACCGACCCCGAATCCGAGACCAGGACCATGTCGGCAGGAGCGCCGGGCTGCAGCGTGCCGAGTCCTGGACGGGCTCCCGGCAGTGTCCGGGCCGGATTTTCGGTAACGAGTTTGAGCGCCTGTCCAAGACCCACGCTCGTCGACCTGAGAACGTACCGGAGGCCGTCGGGAAGGCTGGCCGCGGCGCCGGCCAGAAACTCGGTTCCCACATGCGAGAGCCGCCCATGCTCATCGAGGTCAACGCTTCCGCCCACAGGTGTTGCGTACCGCCCTGGAGGTTTCCCGGCGATTGCCGTCATATCGGAGACGAGAAATGCCCCACGGGGACCCTTCGCGCGCAGCATGACCTCGATGGTTTCGGGGGGCAAATGGTGGCCGTCGGCTATCAGGCCGCAGGTCACTCGGTCGTCGGCCAACTGGGTCCAGATGGCGTTGGGATGGCGCGGAATCATTGCAGCAATTCCGTTGCCTAAATGGGTTGACAGGCTTGCCCCGGCGTCGATGGCACCGAGAACCTCGGCAGCGGTCGCGTGGGTGTGGCCTATCGAAACTCTGATCCCCATGGCACAAATCTCCTGGATGCCCTTGGACGCGTCGGACCAGTGTGGAGACACGGTCACCACGCCTATACGGGAGATCGCGCCCCACCGACGCACTTCCTCGGGATCGATGGCCCGGACCTGGCTGGCGTCGTGAACTCCACGGGGACCATCGCGGTCCGAAATGAAGGGGCCTTCAACATGGACGCTGGGGATGGCGTCCCGCACCCGCGCATCCTCATTTCGGGCCTTTTCCACGCACGTGAGCGCATGGATAATCGCTTCCTCGCTGGCGGTGACGATGGTTGGTACCCACGTGGTTACTCCGATCCGCGCCAGTTCCTCGGTGATTCCCTGGATAACTGAGCTGTCGGCGTCCGGCCCGTTGACGTCCAAGCCCAGGTAACCATTAACCTGCGCGTCGACGAATCCAGGTGCCAGCACGGGCAAGTCCGAAGCGTTCGGATCGTGCTTGCGTTCGACGGACAGGATGTATTTGCTGTCATAGTGGACAGTCAGGACGTCCCCGCGAGTGGCATCCCGGCCCTTGATTGTGCGCGCTGTCATAAGGAATGCACCCTGCCTTTGAACCGGTCGAGGAACTTCTTGTTCGCTTCGTCCCCGCCAGGGGCGTTTCCGGACCGCCAGACGGGCGGTTCGATGTTCCGCTCGTGCAATTCCCTGATGGTGCATTGCACGAGCCAATTGAGGCTGTAGGCGTTGGCGAACGTCGAAATGGCGCCGACTTTTTCACTTACGCCGGGCAGCTCAACGACGGCATCTCCAACCGGGACCTTAGTGTCGATGTGGAGGTCGACGACGTCGTGCAGGTTCGACCGGGAAGCGTGCCTGGCAGGGTGGTCGGCTGTTGTCTGGTCGGCGTGCTCTCGTGAGGACATGCCAATTGTCCTGACGCCCAATTCGTTGGCCATCAGCGCGGCGTCGATGAGGGCGGTGTTGATTCCGTACGCGTTCACCAAAATCAACACATCACCCGGCACCAGACCCGCATTTTCTATCACTATCCGGCCGTACCCGGGCGTCCGCTCCATCGCCATTGAGCGCAGTGCCCCGCCGGAGAGCATGGTCCCTTCGTCCAGAATCGCCGAGATGTGCATCAGTCCGCCGGCGCGGAAGAACACTTCCTGGCTGGCCAGATTGGAATGGCCGCCGGGTCCGTAGATGTGAATGAGCCGATCAGATGCTATTTGTTCGGCAAGGAGCGACGCCGCCTTGGAAATGGAAGCCTGCTCCTCTGCATGAATCCGCGCCAAGAGGGCTGTGATGTGCGCCAGGTACTCGGCGCCCAGTTCGTCTACGTAAGTCACCGCGGGTCAGACTCCTTGTCAAGGTAGAGGGACGCCCCGGGATGGGTTCGAAGGATGGTGCCGGGGTGTTCCCCGGTAACGGGCATGCCGAGGGTATCGGCAACGGCCTGTCTCTTCGCCCTACCCGGAACGGAGGCAATGATCACCGCCGCGTTGACCAAACGCGGGATGGTCACGGTCACGGCCTGCGTGGGCACGTCTTCCAGCCGTTCGAAGTGACCCTCGTCGACCTGCTGCTGCCTTGAGACGTCATCCAGCTCGATCACTCGGGCAGCCTTCTGATCGTTGAAGTCAGCGGGCGGGTCGTTGAAGGCAAGGTGTCCGTTTACGCCGAGGCCGCACAGCACAAGATCGAATGGCGCTGAGCCCATGATGCGGGCGTAGTCCTCCGCTCCTTGAGTAGGGTCGCCGGCCGTATTCATACGGTGGAAGTCTTTGGCGCTGACCGAGCTGAATACCAGACGCTGCAGCCAGTTTCCGAAACCCTGAGGCGCATCAGGACTGAGTCCGACATAGTCGTCCATGTGAAAGCACTCCACACGGGACCAGTCGACGCCGGGGTCGGCGATGAGCGTCGCCAGGGTAGCTTGCTGGCTGGGCGCGGCGGCCAGCATGACTCTGGCCGTGCCGTTGGCGGCGATTGCGTCAGCGATTATTTGCGCGGCGTGCTCTCCGGCTGCCTTTCCGAGGTCCTCCCTTGTTGGATAGGCGCGGACCGTGAGGCCCCCTTGTTTTGCCGGACTTACGTCGAGGCCATAGTGCGTCATGATTAGTTGTCCTTTTCGAGTCGATTGAGAAACATCAGCGTCCGGGCAATGTGGAACGGATCCTTGACGGGGAGTGCCACCACCATGTCCAAGGGTGCTCCCCGCCTGTCCCGGATCTGCGTCCATTCATGCCCATCCAGGTTTGGAAAAGTTGCGAGTGTGTAGTCGGTGATCTTGGTATTCCACTCTTCGAATCCGTAGCCGCCGTAGCGCCGGGCCAGCAGTTTCGTGGCGTACATGGCTTCTGCGTGCACCCACCACAGCTTGGTGCTCCAGGTGGACTGAACAAGATCCTCATAAGGGTCGCCGCCGAAAAGTGCGCCGGATGGTACGCCGCCGTCCTTGTCGACGTAGCGGAGTAGCCCGCCGTACTCTTCGTCCCAGCCAAGCTCCAGCGCGTGCAGGGCAAGTCCCGGCAGCCACTGGGGGAGGGCCGCGGAGCCACCCACTGCCTCCTGTCCGTGGATCAGCATCCATAGGCATTCCAACAAGTGTCCGGGCGTCCGGTGCCTCGCCAAGAGGGATTCCGCGTCCTGAACGGAGTCCGGTCTGAACTCCCACCACTGCGTTTCCTGCAACATTGGTGCCCGGCCTTGCCCCTCAATGAGCTCGGCCAGCGCAAAGGACACGGCGTCCCGAGCACCTTCCGAGCCAGTTGACCTGAACAGCTCGGATCCCGCGTGAAGCAGCGTCATGGGCCCGGCCAGGTCGCTGAACCCCGGCCGGACGGGATAGGGCGCAGTCAGGGCATTTCGTGATTTCATTCTCGCCAGGGAACTGGCCAGAACCTCGTGGGCGGTAGCTGAAATCCGGGACCTCAAAAGCTCCGGGCATCCGGGCAGCTTCGCCGTACCTGCAAGACCAAGGACCGCAAACAGGTCGGCAAAAACGCTGGTGGCGAGCTCACCGTTCGGGCCCGATGGCAAAGCGCCCCCGGCCTGGCCTGTCCGGAAGGCCGTGAGCCCGCCCTCCAGCACTGAGTGCGTCTGGACGAACTCGGCGGTCTGGATTGCTCTTCTCGACCATTTTTCGCTGTCGACATCCAGGATTCCCAAGCGTGCATCGGCGGCGAGTTCCGCACACAGCCACGCCCAGCGTCCCTGGGACCACGTGTACTTATCCGTGGACTGGAGCACCCCCGCGTTGGAAAAACAGGTCAGGACGCCGCCGTTAAGATCATCCGCGCCGTTCTTGTCCCACCAGGGAAGGATTGTTTGCTGCAGGTGGTCGCGCGGTGAAATGCCGGATCCGGTCATGCCGTGTTTCGCGCGGGTCGACGGGACTCCCATAGGGGTCATGCCCGAACACCCGGCGCGACCGCCTGATCTTCAACGTCCACGGGAGCATCGACACTCAGGGAATCGACGAGGGCATCGGACTCCTCGTTGCGCCATGGACGAATGACTCCCATGAGGCAGTAGACCGCGATGGAGGCGAGGATCGGAGCAGCGACCGAGACCGCCTGGGAAAGGTCACCCAGCGCTGCGATCTGCGCCGTGAGCACGTACTTGTTGACTGCGAACACGACCAAGCCTGCGGCCCAGGAGAACAACGCAGCTGACGGACCGCAGCGCTTGAACGGCCGAAGCATGCCCAGCAGCATCGGAATGGCGATTGGACCGACAAGGGCGCCGAACCACAGGATCAGGAGGCCAAGGACGCCGCCGAAAGAATCGGCCGACAGTGCGATAAGCATCGAGAGTCCAATGAACAGGAACACCGACAGCCTGCCTGCCGCCAGCTCGGTCTTCGAGGTCAACGGCTTCTTGGACCGCCGCAGCGCCGGAATGATGTCGCGCGTAATCACTGAAGAAATTGCGTTGGCGTCCGAGGATGTCATGGCCATCGTGTGCGAGAACATGCCGGCAAGAACCAGCCCGACCAGGCCCGCAGGCAGCAACATTTGAGTCAACAGCGCATACGACTGCTCCGGCTGCGCCAGGTTCGGCAGAAGAAGCGGTGCTGCCCACATCGGGAAGAACAGGACCAGAGGCCACACAAGGTAGAGGCCACCAGAGAGAAGGATCGATTTCCTGGCCGAAGATCCCGTGGGTGCTGCAATGAACCGCTGGGCGAGGTTCCACGTACCGCCGTTGTAGGAAACAGTGCTGATGACGATGTATGCAAGGAAGAATGCGATCGTCAGATTCCCGCCGAACGGGGCGGAGTGGGACGGCGGCAACTGCTCCCAGATGCCGAAGATCGAGGAGATCCCGCCAAGCTTCGCCATAGCGGCAATCAGCAGTGCAAATGCGGCCACGAACTGGATGACGAACTGCCCAAAGTCGGTCAACGCGTCCGCCCAAAGGCCGCCAATGGTCGAGTAGACCATGGTCACGCCGCCCACGAGGATGATGCCGACAGACAACGGGACTCCCGCAAAGACATCGAGCAGGATGGCACTGGCTGCCCACTTGGCGGCAACATCGAAAACTTCGAGGAGAGTTCCCGACCATGCCAGAACCTGCTGGGCCGGTAGGTTGTAGCGGGTGGTGAGGTACTCCAGCGGAGAGATGATACCCAGGCGCTGGCGCAGCCGCGGCCAGCGTGGCGCGAACAGGAACGATCCGACGACGCAAGCGAAAGTGATGCTCAGTGCCCACCACACGTAAACGGCAAATCCCGTTGTATACGCGAGTGCAGCGTAGCCGACGAATACAGCGGCCGAATACCCCGACATGTGGTGCGAAATTCCCGCGAGCCACCATGGCATCTTGCCGCCGGCAGTAAAGAAGTCGGCCGCGTTATGGACCCTGCGCTTCGACCACCACCCTATGCCCACCATCACGAGGAAGTATCCAGACAAAACGATCCAGTCCAATGCGTGCATGATTCTCCTAGAAGCGCGGTTGGGAGGTGATAGGGAACACACTGACATGCAAACGTTTGCACGACAATACCTCTGAGGTATCTGATTTTGCTTTGTAGAAATAAGGCACCCCGCTGGAAATGGGGCTTGGCCATGCAAGCGATTGCACGAGGTGCATCGGATCACCGATTTTGAGGCCTGCGGCACATTCGAGGCGGGGTGGTCCGCACTTTGCGCCCAGGCTGTGCCCTTGCACTCTTACTTTATTCGCCGTATAAAGTAAGTATGTTACCTGGATCACACCGCGGCGCCCCGACGGGGAGGGATGCGCTGCGCAGAATCCGGGTCAGCGCCATCTTCAGCACCCTGCTGGAGGCCGGACCCCTCGCCCGGACAGACCTGGCGCACCGGACCGGTTACAGCCCCTCCACGGTCACGGGCATCGTCCAGGACCTCAGCGAGGCCGGCTACCTGCGGGTTGTGGGGCAACAGGAATCGACCGGCGGCCGGCGGCGGACCCTGATCGAACTCAACCGCTCCTCGGTGACCATCGCCGTCGTCGGTCTCCGCGGCACCCGGATCTGGTGCGCCCTGGTGGACCTGGACGGCAACCGCCTGGATGCCGCTGAACAGGATTTCGATCCCGAGGACCCGGTGGGCAGCACCGCGAGCACCGTGATGTCACTCCACCGCCGGGCGCTGATTCCGCCCGTTCACGTGGTGGTGGCACTCCCCGGCGTCGTCGCCTCCGACGGGTCCGTGGCCCTGGCGCCCGCGTTCGGCCCCGTTGCCCACCTCCGCCTCGTGGACGAACTCGAAGCCACAACAGGGCTCCGCACCACGGTGGAAAATGACGTCAACCTCATCGCCCTGGGGGAGCGGGTGGACGGCGCGGGCAACGGCGTGGAGGACCTGGTCCTGATCCATGTTGCCGAAGGCATCGGGGCGACGATCATCGCCGGCGGAGAGGTCCTGGAGGGATCAAGCCGTTCCGCAGGCGAAATCGGCTTCCTTCCGCAGAGCCTTGCGGCCAGCCCGCGCGGGGAACGCGGAGACTACGAACGGCGCTGGACCGCCGCCGGCATCCGCGAGTCCGGAGCGCTGCTCGGTCTGTCGCTGCCAGAGGAGACGGTGGTTGAATCCCTCTGCAGCGCCGATTCGCCGGCCGCTGCCACGCTTCTTGATGACGTTATCCAGGCCTGGGCCTTCGCAGCCATCATCTGCGCCTGCGTCGTCAACCCGGCGCGTGTGATCTTCTCCGGCGACGCCGTTCTCCTGACCCGCGATGCGCGGGAAAAGCTCCGCGGCACCGTCCAGAGGTCCGCGCCGTCCCTGACCGACGTCGTCTTCGCCGAGCTCGGACACGAGGCAATCCTGCATGGCGCCATCGCGAAGGTGATGAAGAGCCCCGCAACCCTCTTCACCGAGGTCGCCGGATGAGCTAACCAGGAATCCTTTCCACCCATCAGCCAGACAAAAGTTACTAGGAGAAACTAATGACGTCACGTCCACTGCGATTCGCGCTGCTAGCCGGCGGTCTCGCACTCACGCTTGGAATGTCTGCCTGCGGACTGGACTCGCCGCAGCCCTCGGGAACGTCGGCCGGTGCCGAAGACACCGGAACCCTGACCATCTACACGGCCCGGGACAAAGCCCTTGCTACGGAAGTGGTGGCAGATTTCGAAAAGGCCAATCCGAAGTACGCGGGCAAAGTCCAACTGCTGACACTTGGCGCCCAGGAGGCCCTGGAACGCGTCAAGGCCGAGAAGTCCAACCCGCAGGGCGACATCTGGTGGGGCGGCACCCAGCAGCAGATGCAGCAGGCCGCCGCCGGGCAGGTCCTGTCTCCTGCGCCGAAGGACGTTATCGACGCCGTCCCCGCCGAGCAGCGCGACGCTGAGGGTCTCTGGGTGGGGGAGATGAAGCTGGCCGAGGTCATCTTCTACAACAAGGACATGCTCACCGCAGACCAGGCTCCCAAAGACTGGGATGACCTCATCAGCCCCGCGATGAAGGACAAGATCGCGATCCGCGACGTCCTGGCATCCGGCACCATGCGCAGCATTTATGCGGCGATGATTGACCGCCAATTCGACGCCGCGGGCAGCCCCGACGCAGGCTACGAGTGGCTCAAGAAACTCGATGCCAACACCAAGGTCTACGCCGCCAACCCGACGGACCTCTACCTGAGGATCACACGCCAGGAAGCTGCGGTGACTGCCTGGAACCTGCAGGATGTCATGCTGCAGATTAAGAACCAGAAGGCCCCTTTCACACCAGTGGTGCCTGCATCCGGTGCGCCGATGCTCATTGACGGTGTGGCAAAGATCAAGGACGGCCCGTCTCCTGCCGGAGCGGACGCCTTCCTGTCCTTCCTTATGAGCAAGGACGAACAGACCAAGCTGTCAGAAACGTACTTCCAGATCCCGACGATCTCACTGCCCAAGGAACCGTCCTGGCTGGCTGACCTGGACCTGAAGGAAATGAAGGTCAACTGGGAACGCGTCAACAAGAGCGAGCCCGAATGGAGCGCTTACTGGGCCGCGAACATCAAGGGCCAAGGCAACAAATAGCACCGCGCACGGCGGGGCGGCCACCGGCTGCCCCGCCGGACCACCCCATGGCCGAAACCACCCCCCGGCCAGCACGCACCTACCACCACCGTGGAGCCAACCATGACACGCGTCTTCCTCAACGCCATCAGCAAGCAGTACCCGGGGGCCAAGCCTGCGGTATCCAACCTGACAGTCACCATTGACGACGGCGAATTCTTCACCCTGCTGGGTCCTTCCGGCTGCGGCAAGTCAACAACCCTGCGGATGGTGGCAGGATTCATCCAGCCCTCCAGTGGAAGCATCCACTTCGGCGACAAGGACGTCACCAACGCCGCACCCAACAAACGGGACACCGGCATGGTTTTCCAGAACTACGCCCTGTTCCCGCACATGACCGTCCGGGGAAACGTTGCCTACGGCCTGAATGCGCGCAACGTGCCCAAGCAGGACAAGAACAGGCGGATCGACGAGGCGCTCGCCCAGGTGGGACTCCAGGAGTTCGGCGACCGCCGGATCGACATGCTTTCCGGCGGGCAGCAGCAGCGCGTGGCTTTGGCCCGGGCCCTGGTGATCCGCCCGGCGGCCCTGCTGCTGGACGAGCCGCTTTCCAACCTGGACGCGAAGCTGCGCGAGGAAACGCGTACCGAAATCAGGTCCACGCAGAAGGCGGCAGGCACCACCTGCCTCTACGTCACCCATGACCAGGCCGAGGCCATGGCGATGAGCGACCGCGTGGCGGTGCTTAATGAAGGCGAGCTCCATCAGGTCGGGTCACCCCGCGAGGTCTACAACCGGCCCGCCACGGCATTCGTCGCCAGATTCATCGGCCGGTCCAACGTGCTGCCCTGTACCGTGCTGGGTGTGGACGACGGCGTCGACGGCGGCTCCGTCAGCATTTCCCTGGCCGACGGCACAGTCCTCAAAACACCCCGGGTGGAAGGATCGATCTCGGCCCGGGTCTCTGCCGGGGACAAGGCCGCGGTGTCGCTCCGGCCGGAATCCATCGGCCTCACTGTCCTCCCGGGAAAGGAAGCGTCGGGCCAGCTCGCCGGGAGGGTCCTTACCGCGGAGTTCACCGGCGCCGTCAATATCTACGAGATCGACTGGCACGGCGAGCAGATCGTTGTTTCTGCGCCGGACACCGTGGACCGCGCCGAACCCGGGGACCTCGTATCGATGGCACCGCACCAGGACCGCGTGTGGCTGGTGGAGCCGTGACGGTCGCCGTTCCGAGGCTGCGGAACCGGTCCTCCCTCACGTCGTCGGACCGGTTCGTCTACTTCCTCGCCGCCCCGGTGGTTCTGGTGCTCCTGGTGTACATCGTGGTGCCGATGCTGGCCACCGCCACCACCAGTGCCGAGAGCGGAGGAAGCGCCTACAAGGGATTCATCAACGGCTCATCCGGCACGGCGCTGGGACTCTCGGTAGGCATCTCGGTGGGATCGGTCCTGACCACCGGTGTACTCGGCACGGCGCTCGCCGTCCTGCTGTCGCGCTTTGATTTTCCGGGCCGCAGGGTGCTGCGGCTCTTCGCGCTGCTGCCCATGGCGCTGCCTCCGCTGATCGGCGCCGTGTCCTTCTACTTCCTGTACGCCGAAAGCGGCATTGTTCCGCGCTTCCTGGAGCGCTACTTCGGCGCCGACGCCGCGGCGGTGTCCGCCAACGGCGTCTGGGGCGTGCTCCTGGTCCACACCATGACCATGTACCCCTATTTCTACCTCGCCGTCTCCTCGGCGCTGGCCGGATCCGACGCCTCCATGGAGGAGGCAGCGCTGAACCTGGGCGCGAGCCGCTTCCGCATGTGGCGCACGGTACTCCTGCCCATGCTCACCCCGGCGCTGGTTTCCGGAACGCTGCTGACCTTCATGGTCTCGATGGCATCCTTCACCGCGCCCCAGTTCTACAACGTGCAGACCCTGACCATGCAGATCGTCGCCTCTCGAACCAGCGGCGCGTACGATGTCGCCGCGGCCCAGGCGGTGGTCCTCTCCGTCGTGTCAATCTTCTTCCTGCTGGCCATGCGCTGGTACGAAAACCGGCGCCTCCACCGAGGTTCCTCCAAGGGAACGCCCCAGGCCGTGAAGGTACTGCACGGTGTGCTGCCCCGCACCCTTGCCGGGGTCGGATCGTTGCTGCTGGTCCTGTTCCTGATGGCGCCGCCGGCCACGATCGCCCTGCTGTCCTTCACCGTGGACGGGTCGTGGACCACGCAGATCCTGCCGCCGGACTACACCCTGGACAACTTCACGCGGATCTTCACGGACCCCGTCACGCTGCGCCCCATCCTGGTCAGTGCCCAGATGTCCTTCGTGGCCATGATCGGCTGCATCCTGGTGGGGGTCCTCGCCGCCTGGGTGGTCACCCGGTGGAAAGGGCCGGGCAGGGGTTTGCTCGATGTGATGGTGATGCTCCCGTGGGCGCTCCCCGGCACCGTCATCGGCGTCAACATCGTGACGGCTTTCGCCACCCCGGGCCCGTTCAATCTCGGCCAGGTACTGATCGGATCCCTCTGGATCCTCCCGGTGGCCTATTTTGTCCGGTTCCTGCCCCTGGTATTCCGCTCCGCCAACGCGTCGCTGGCCCAGATCGACCCCAGCGTCGAGGAAGCAGCACGGAACCTTGGCGCGGGCCCCTGGCGTGCCCTGCGGACCGTGACCGTGCCCCTGATGTCCCGCGGCATCCTGGCCGGTGCGCTGATGGCGTTCATCCAAGGCTTCGGTGAGTACGTGGCGTCCGTGGTGGTCTACCCGGCCCGCTACGCCCCGCTTTCCGTCGAGATTTACAACCGCATCTACTCCAACGAGTTCGGCACGGCCGCGGCCTACGGCACGCTTCAGATGGCGCTGATCCTCATCGTGCTGGTCATCGCCCAACGGCTGGAGACACCCCGCCGCGACCGGAAGGCACGGGGCGAGCGGCCCGCCGGCGCGCCCCTCACTCCCGTTATGGCCCCCACACCCACCTGATCCATGGAACCGGAGATACGAATGAACACCGCAACCGAGCCGTCCATGCCGCGCCCCGACCTCAAGGACCAGGAAAACCTCAGCATCTACTGGGACAACCACCTGCGGGACGCCTTCGACGAAGCAGCACCGCATATCTACCCGGGCATGGTCGAAGCAAGCCTGGCGCACGTGCTGATGCTGACCCGGCAGGGCATCCTGCCGCGTGGCCGGGGGGAAGTCCTGCTGAAGGGGCTGCTGACACTGTGGGCCAGGACCGAATCGGGCGAACAGGCGTACGTTTTCGATGGCAGCGTCGAGGATCCGTATTACTTCCTGGAGCAGCAGCTCGCCGCCGAGTGCGGGATCCCAACCTCCGAACTCGACGTCCAGCTGGCCAGGAGCCGGAACGATCTCGACGCCGGGGTGTTCCGGATGGTCCTCCGCCGCCAACTGCTGGACCAGGCCGCCCTGGTGGTCCAGGCTGCCACCGACGCGGCCGTGCAGGCCGCCGCGAACGCGGACAGCCTGATCATCGGGTTCACGCACCGCCGCCCCGCCCAGCCGACGACGATCGGCCACGTCCTCGCCGGTCTCTCGGAAGCGATGCTCAGCCAGGCGAAGGAGATGCTCAGCATCTACGACGAACTGAACGTTTCGCCGCTGGGATCGGCCGCGTTCACCGGCACCGACCTGCCGATCGACCCGCTGATGGTGGGCGAGCTGACCGGCTTCGATTCCAGCTTCACCTCCAGCTACGAGGCCGTGGCGGGAGCGGAGCACTTCATGCGGCTGGCCGCGGTCCAGGCCCGGATCACCGCCACCGGCGCCCGCTTCGCCCGGGTGCTGCTTGAGTGGATGACCTTCAAATGGGTGGAAACGCCAACGGCCTACACCCAGGGCTCGTCGATCATGCCGCAGAAGAAGAACCCGGTAGTGCTGGAGCACATGGTGTCCATGGCCGGTGTCACCGCGGCGGACATGGCAGCCACCTACGCGAACATCGGCTCGGCCTGGTACGAGGACTCCAACAACGCCACCACTGATGTGCAAAAGCACCTGTGGCGCGCCGGGGAACGCGTGGTCCGTTTTATGCGGATGATGGACGGGCTGCTGCTGGACCTGAAGGTGCTCCAGTTGCCGGACCATGCGGAAATCGTCGCCTCCGGGGCCACCACCACCGCCGTTGCGGAGGCGCTCGCCGCCCGTGGCATCCCCTGGCGGACGGCCCACGACGTCGTCGGCCGGCTGGTGCGCGCCGACGCGCCGGCGGACTGGACCGCGGACGGTGTCGCGAAGGCCCTCGCGGACGCCGGCATCGACGCCGCAGAGGAGCTGGTGGCCACGACACTGAGCGCCGGACAGCAGCCGGAACTGATCCTCGCCCGGAAGCAGGGCGGAAGTCCCGGCAGCGAGGCCGTGCGCCGCAACGCCGCCGAGTCACAGCAGCGCGCAGATGATTTCGGCCGTGACGTCCAGCGCAGACGGAGCCAGATTGACTCGGCCAGGGAACGGCTGATGGCAGCCGCCGCGGACGCCGGAAGAGGCCATTGGTGACTGATGGAATCACCATCATCGGGAACACGAATATCGATGTTGTGGTGGCCGACACCCGGGACCTGCCCGAGCCGGGAACCGAGCGCGTGGTGTCCTCGGTCTCCCTCCGGCTGGGTGGCTCGGCAGGTAACTTCGCTGTCCGGTGCGCCGGCCTGGACTTCCCCACCACCCTGGTCAGCCGCGTTGGCGACGACGCGTCGGTGATGGTCCTGGAAGCGGAACTCCGGCTGCCGTCGCTCGAGGCGCGGCTGCTTCGGACCCCCGGTGAACCCAGCGGCATCACCGTTGCCGTGGAGGCTCCGGGGCGCGACCGTGCCTTCATCTCCTCCCTGGGCGCCATGGCGTCGATGACCCCTGACGACATCACGGAAGACATGCTTTCCAGCAGGTACGTCGCCCTGGCCGGCTACTTCCTGTTGCCCGGGATGCGCGGCCCCGCGTCGGCGGAACTGTTCGGACGGGCCGGACTGTCGGGCGCCCGGACGGTGTTGGACACCGGCTGGCCACCGGAGGGCTGGACCCCGGCCACGCGGCAGGAAGTGCTCAGCGCCCTTGCCCTGGTGGACATCTTCCTGCCCAACGACGACGAACTGCACGGCCTGATGGATGACGGGAACACCGAGCGGGCCGCCCGCCGGTTGTCCGTCACCACGAATACGCTCGTTGCAGTCAAGATGGGCGCCCGTGGCGCCGGCCTGGCCTCCCCTGACGGGGGATGGTCCGCCCAGCCGGCGGCACGCGTTGACGTGGTCGATTCAACGGGGGCGGGGGACGGGTTCAACGCGGCATTCCTCGTCTCGGCGGCACGCGGCGCAGTCTGGCCGGACGCCCTGGCATCCGGGGTTGGCTACGCCACCGAAATGGTGGCCACCGCACCGGAACGCCGGGCCGCCGTCGTACTTCCAACCGCGACACTGAGCTGAGGGGAAACACAGTGCAAACGGACATCATTAATGGCCGCCCCACCGTCCAGGGGCTTTCCATCATCGACTTCCACCTGCATTTCCGGATGCCCCACGACCCCTTGACCCGCTCCCTGGCAGGCGGCCAGTTCGGGCCGGACGGCGGCGCCGACGACAGAAGCGGCTGCGAGGAATACGACGCCGGTCAGGCCACCCGTTCCGCCGCCGTCGCCAGGACCTCGGCCCAGTGGCGCCGGAGCTGGGACTTTGCCGACCCCGAACCGTTGTCGGCGGATGCCGGCTGGGAGACGGAAGCTGACCGCTGGATCAGGGAGCTGGACGACAACGGGATCGAACATGCCGCCGTCGTGACCGCCGGCGGTGACGACGCGATGGTGGACCTGGTTGAGCGTGGCGGCGGAAGGTTCCTGGGCCTGGCCGCTATGGCGGACCCGTTCGCGCCGGGAGCTGCCCGGGAGTTCGAAAACGGAGTGGCCAGGGGACTCCGCGGGCTGAAACTGTTCGCGCCCCTGGCGTCGTCGCGGATGGACGATCCGGCGGCAGACCCCGTGTGGGACGTCGCGTCCCGCAACAACGTCCCCGTCCTGATCCACTTCGGCCACTGCGGATCAGCGGGCGGCATCGCGCAGAATGCGTACAGCAACCCCGCCAGCCTCGAACGAGCCGCCAAGAGGTACCCGGAAGTCACCTTCGTGATCCCGCACTTCGGAATCCAGCACGTCCAGGAGGTGCTCTTCCTGATGTGGGCCTGCCCCAACGTGGTGGTGGATACTTCCGGTTCCAACCAGTGGGTCAGATACATGGCGCATCGGCTGACCCTGGAGGACCTCTTCCGCCGCTTCTACGAAACCATGGGATCCGAACGCATCATCTTCGGCTCCGACTCGTCGTGGTTCCCGCGCGGTTTCGCGCGGCGGTACCTCGTGGACCAGCTCAGGATCTGTTGGGAAATGGGAATGCCCGCCGCCGGGCTTCAGCAGATCTTCGGCGGAAATGCCGCGCGGCTTCTCAAGCTGGACGGCTGGCGGCCCGCCTCCGCCGGGCCCTCTGGCGCGGGGACCCCCGCCGACGCCTGACAAAATGCAAGCGGGCGACGGCGGGAGGTCCCGCCGTCGTCCGCTTCTCCCGTTGTTCAGTTGTCCAGCAGTCCTCCGCTGGCCCAGCGCCGTACGGCGAGCTTCTCGGCGGCGTCGAACTCCAGCAGAGCCACGCGGCAGAGTTCCTCGACGTTTGCCGTCCAGGCTGCCGCGAGGCCTTCCGCCGTCGCCTCGTCGGTGAGCGGGAAATTGACGTAGACCAGGCCCTGAAGGACAAAGCTCACGGCGTTGCGGGAGACCGGCTGGTCCGCGTTGACGCAGTCGTCCCTCACCTGCCGGGACAGTTCGGTGCGGTTGAGTGGCTGCTCACGAAGCCTGGCTGCCATGGACTGGAACATCTGGCGGAACTGGGCTGCGGAAAGGGCCGGCACGTCCGTCACCCTGGTGACCTGTTCCTCGATGCCCGGCTGCAGGTCCGCGGGCGCAGGTAGGTCCTCGCTCGAGAAGCGCTTCGCGTCCCAGACCCAGCCACCTTGTGCCGGGGAATATTCGACGCCCTGGCCGATCTGGGACACCCACGTCCCAAACTTTCCCCAGCCGCCCCAGTCCGTCTTCAGGGATGGCTCTGCCGTGAGCGCGCGGTGTGCCACCATCGCGCCGTTTACCGGTCCCGGAGCGGCGCGGACAAACTCGAGGACCTCACGGATGGCGGGCGAGGCGGACTTGGCCTTCACCTTCCCCGCCGGCGGGACAGTCTGCTGCTTCCCGGCCGCCACCGCATGAACCGGCTCCACGGTTGAGCCGTTGAGGATGGCGACGAAGTCGTGGGATTCCACCACATGGTCCGCCATCTCCCGGTACGCGAAGGCCACGGCGCCGGCCGCGATGACTGTGGTCATCCGGTCAGCGGCCCGGAACCGCTGGATCAGGGACGTGAAATCGGCATCAGCGGAGGCGATGAAGAACTCTTCGATGCCAACATTTCCGGACAGCGCGTCCATTGCATCGAGAACCAGATTGATGTCCGTGCTGCTCTTGCCGCGCTGCGTCAGCGACGGGCAGTCGATCACGCGGAAGCCGGCGCGGGTCCAGTATGTCCGGTACTTCGAGTACACCACCGGATTCAGGTAGCAGTTGCGGATCAGGAACCTGCGGGCGTCCTCTCCGGAACCGCCGGCTGACAACGCGTCGGCCCAGTGCTTCGGGTCTTCGGCAAAGCGCTTCGCCGCGACAGGATCCAGCGCCTGCAGGCCGGTGAAGACGTTGTCGAAATCAACAAACATCGCAGCTCTGATGCCTGGCCTGCGGGAGGGTGAGACGGCCTCGTTCATTGGCCCAGTGTGGCAGGAACAGTGCGAACTGGCGACCGTTCAGGCGGCGCCACGCCAGGAGCTGTTGTCAAGGCCCTGTCCATGCCGCATTTATGCGGCGTGCAATTTATCTAACGGAGATTAATATTCCGCTTTGTGGTGCTTTTTCTGGAAACTGGCATTAAAAATATAAGTGTGTATGGTATCGGGTAGACACAAAGAATAGAAAGGTGTGATTCCATTGTCAGGAAAATCGCCCAAGAGCATCAGCGCCAAAAAAGCGGGAAAATCAATTCTCGAAAAAAGAGCTGATAAAAGAGCTAAAAACGAATCCAGCGAAACTCTGTTCGCAAAGCCGCGCAAAAACCAGCGCTAATAAACTCGGGCAGCCGAATGCGAGACTCCTGGGCCCATTCGGTTGCCCGCCACCACTCCCGCTGCCGCTGGGACCGCACGCCATTCGTTTGAGTGACAAGGACAAGACCATGAACACCACCTACAACGCCCTGATCGTCCCGGCGCACCTCACCCAACCGGTGCGCATCGCAACCGTGGACACGGGCATGCCGGCACTGCAGAAACTCGTTGCTGGAAACATTGAATCCATCACCAGCAGGGACTGGCATGTGTACTTGAACGACGAGGGCTACCGCCTGCCCCAGAATGACCGGGCCGAAGTGCTCATCCGCGAAGCAGGCGTCTATCTCGTTGACACCCTCAACGGGACGGCAGTGTTCCTCGGGAACGGACGCCGCGGAGATGAATCCGATGCACCCGGGCACCTCATCCGGCTTGCCGAGCAGCTTTTCGACTTGCCGCTGGCGGCCTGACTACTCCGGCGTCGCCGACGGGGCCGCAACAGAGGTGGGCTGAGGCTGGGAGGTGGGGCCGCCGTCGTGCGTCACTTCGGTAGCCACAGCCGGTTGGGCGCGACTCCTCGGCGCTGGCTGTGTCAGCACGAACAGGCTGCCGGCGATCATCGCGGCGCCGGCCCAGCCGAGTGCCGGCAGGCGTTCGCCCACCACCACCACTGCGAGGACAGCCGCGACCACTGTCTCCGCGAGGGACAGGGTGGTGGCCGTGCTGGCGCGGATGCGGGCCAGGCCCCAGCCAAACAGAACGTACCCGGCGAACATGGGGACGAGCGCCATGTACACACCCACCGCAAGGTTCTGCCAGGACGCAACCAAGGGAGCTCCCGTGGCCACAAGTACAGGCATCAGCAGCAGGCCGCCGGTCCCGAAGACCGTGCCCATCACCGCCCGCGACGGCACGCCTGTGCTAATGAGGCGGTGCGCGGCCCAGGAGTAGAGAGCGTACGTCAGCCCGGCCATGAGCCCCAGTCCGATGCCCGCAGGTGTGGACCACCCGGTGCCGGATGCAGGAGCTGCATCCGCGTGACCGGCATCGGCGATACACAAGAGCACGGCACCGGTGACACCGAGAACCGCGCCGGCAATCCAACGGCTCGTGAACGGCCGCTTGTCCACGATGCGTTCAATAACCGCGGACGCCAGGGGAGCCGAGCCGATGGACACGACCGTCCCCACCGCCACGCCGGCCAGGTGCATGGACGAGTAGAAGGCGAGGGGATACGTGGCGACGGCCAGCGAACCCAAGGCCACCGAGCGCCAGTGGCTGCGCAGGGCAGCGCGGAACGCCATCATGGGCTGCCCCGCAATCGCCGCCTGCAGCAGGCCGCCGAAGCCCATGGCCGCTGCGCCGATCGCCAGCGGACTCACATCCGGGGCGAACGTGGCCGCCGTCCCGGTGGTGCCCCACAGGACGGACGCTGTGAGCACAAACAGCGCACCCCACGTGGTCCCGCGAAAACCCGGCGTCTTCACAGGGTGCCGATCATAGTGGCCGCAATCCGCCGTGCCTCCAGGACGCAGCGGTGGTCACCCTCAAGGCCGGCGCGGACCATGGATCCTTCGAGGAGGAATGCCAAGTGCTGCGCAAGGGGAGCGGTCTGCTCGGCAGCGTCCGGCAGAAGCTCGGCCAGGTGCTCAGCCAGCAACGCCTCCACCTCCTCCTTGTGCCGCCGGACCACTGCGCGTCCGGGGTCACCGGCAGGCAGTTCGGCGGCCGCATTGAGCAGCCCGCAGCCGCGGAAACCATGCTCGTACGCCAGGTCGGCGTGGTCGGCATAGGCATCGAAGACGGCCAGCACGCGGTCCTGTGGAGTGGCCGCCTTCTCGAGCCGCGCTCGGTAAAGTGCGAGCCATTCCTCGTGGCGGGCGTACAGGTAGGCCGTGACCAGGTCGGCCTTTGACGCGAAATTGTTGTAGAGGCTCTTCTTGGCCACGCCGGCCTCGGCCGTGATGGTGTCAATGCCCGTCCCGGTCAGGCCATGGGCATAGAAACGCCTGGCGGCCGCCTCGAGGAGCGCTTCCCGGGCAGGCCTCCGGGAGGGGCGGGTTGCCGCTGCAGTCTGCTTCGCCGTCATGGCCGGTCCTCACTCACTGGTTAGTAGGTAGACCAGTCTACCTACTAATTCCGGTTGCGGGAAGCATCCATCCTGACCAAGCCGGGCACGGCACCAAGGTTTCGACAAGCTCAACCACCGAGCGGACGACGGCGGGAGGTCCCGTCGTCGTCCGCTCACTGTCTGTCTTCGTTACAGAACCTTGCTGAGGAACCCCTGGGTTCTGGCGTTCCGCGGCGAGGAGAAGATCTCATCGGGGGAGCCTTCCTCGACGATCAGTCCCTGGTCCATAAAAAGCACCCGGTCGGCCACTTCCCGGGCGAAGCCCATTTCGTGGGTGACCACCACCATGGTCATGCCCTCATTGGCCAGGTCCTTCATGACGGTCAGCACCTCGCCGACAATTTCCGGGTCCAGGGCTGAGGTGGGCTCGTCAAAGAGCATGATTTTTGGATCCATGGCCAGCGCGCGGGCTATGGCCACACGCTGCATCTGACCGCCGGACAGGCTCCCGGGGAAGGCCTCCATCTTTTCGGCCAGTCCCACCTTTGCCAGCAGCATTTCGGCTTTGGCGCGGGCTTCGTCCTTGTTGACCTTGGCCACCTTGAGCGGGGCCAGCATAACGTTGTCGATGACCTTCAGGTGCGGGAACAGGTTGAAATGCTGGAAGACCATTCCCGCTTCCTGCCGGACCAGGTTGATGTTCGTTTTCGAATCGTCCAACCGGTGCTTGTTGATCACGATGCTGCCGGACGTGATCGATTCCAGGCCGTTCATGCACCTCAGGAACGTGCTCTTGCCTGAACCCGAGGGGCCGATGACGCACACCACCTCGCGCTCACGGATGTGGCAGTCAACGCCTTTGAGGACGTGGTTCGGGCCGAACTTCTTATTCAAATTCTCAACAAAAATCACTGTCATATTCCGATCTAAACGCTCGCGGGCTCGGGAAGTTTGAGGGGGTCCACCTGGATGCCGGTCCGTTTCTCGTACAGGCGCCCCAGCAGGGAGATGCTGTAGCAAATGACGAAGTACATGGCGGCTACCGTCAGGAACGTCATGATGGGGTCGCCGGTGAGGTTGGTGACGATGTTGCCCGCGTGCGTCAGCTCCACCAGCCCGGTCACCGTCACCAGGGAGGAATCCTTCACCAGGCCAATGATGAAGCCGACGCCGGGCGGAACCATGATCTTCCTGGCCTGCGGCATGACCACATACCGGAGTTTCGCCCAGTAGTTGAGGCCGAGGGCATCCGCCGCTTCACTTTGTCCCCGGGGCACGGCTTCGATGCTGCCCCGCACGATTTCTGCCACATAGGCGGCGGCGAAGCAGGTCAGCGCGATGACGGCCGAGGTGAACTTGTCCAGTTCCAGGCCGGGAAACAGCAGCGGGATCCCGAAGAAGATGAAAAAGATGATGACCAGAATCGGGATGCCGCGGACGCAGCTGATGTAGATGGTGCTGATCCACCGGGCGATCCTGCTGGGGGAGGTTCTGGCAATGCCGACGATCAGTCCGAAGATGATGCCGAGAATGCCGGACATGGCGCAGAGCTGAATGGTCAGCCAGGCCCCCTTGGCCAGCGGAATGAGGTCCTGCCAATCAAAGGCCCTAAACACGTGCGCCCACCGCCCACCGGAACAGCGTCGTTTCGGCCCGTTTCGAGGCCAGGGACAGCAGGGCGGATACACCAAGGTAGAGCAGCCCGCCCACTGCGAGCACCTCGATGGTCCGGTACGTGGTGTTGCTGACGCTCATGATCGCGTTGGTCAGTTCAGGAAGCGAGATGATGGATCCAATCGACGAAGCCAGGAACAGCAGAATCAGCTGGTTGGTCAGTGCAGGGAAAACGTTCCTGGTGGCCGGCAGCAGGACGATGTAGCGCACGATCTGGGCGTTCTTCATGCCCAGCGCCTTGCCGGCCTCACGCAGGCCGTGGGGCACCGACTCGAAGCCGGCCCGGTAAATTTCCGCCGTGTATGCCGCGTTGTTGAGGGTCAGGCCAATGAGGGCGGCCCAGATGGGTTCGAGGTTGATGCCCAGCGCGGGAAGGGCAAAGTAGATCAGGTACAGCTGCACCAGCAGAGGCGTGTTGCGGATGGCCTCGATGTAGCACGTGCAGAAGATGCTGACTGCTTTTCCGGGCCCGACCTTCCCCAGGTACAGGAAGACGCCGAGTGCGCTTCCCGCCACCATGGCCACGAGCGTGATGTATAGAGCTGTCCAGAGCCCCTCAAGCAATAGCGAGCTGAACGGGAGAAGGTCTCCGAAATATAAAGCCATGAGCAAAGGGTCCTATCCGTGAACGGCGGTGTGGGTGAATGACTGCCTGTCCTCCACCCACACCGGGGAGTGCGTCCGAATACTGTTAGTGGGCGAGGAAGGGCGGAAGTTCCAGCCCGAACCACTTCTGCAGGGAGGCCTCGTTCTGTCCGGAGATGGTGTAGTTCCGGATGAAGTTGTTGATGTAGTTAACCCATGTCTGGTCGCCCTGCTTGACGCCGATGGAGAACAGCGCCGGCTTGATCGGGTCGCCCTTGAGCACCTGGAATGCGGACGGATCGCTCTTCACGAGCCCGCCGATGATCGCGTTGTTTTCAATCAGCGCGTCCACCTTGCCGCTCTTGAGGGCCTGGATGGAATCGGCCGTGGTGTTGAAGCCGGCGATCTTGGCGTTCGGGAAGGTGGCCTTGAGGATTTGCTCGCCCACACTTCCGCGGGACGTGGCCACGGATTTCCCGTCCAGATCCGCGTAGCTGCCGATCGGGCTTCCCGCGGGCACCATAAAGACGGTGGAGCTGGCGGCGTACGGCTCGGACATGTCCACCACCTGGGCGCGCGCGTCCGATGCCGTGAAGGTTGCAATGACGGCGTCCGCCTTGTCGGTCTGCAGCAGCGGGATGCGGCTTTCGTTCGTGGCCGTGACGAACTCAACCTTTGCGCCCAGCGAGGCGCCGAGCGCGTTCGCGACATCAATGTCGAAACCCTCGTGCTCACCGGATGACGTCATAACGCCGTATCCCGGAGAGTCGGCACTGACGGCGATCTTGATCGTTTTCGTCTTGAGGATCTGTGTGAGGTGGCTGTCCGCCACGGCTCCTGTTGCGCTCGCAGCGCCGGCCGAGGCGCCGCCGGAGGAGCAGCCTCCCAGCGTGAGGGCCAACGCGATAGCCGGTACAAGAAGCAACTTCGGTGTTGCTTTGAACATGGTGCTCTCCTGGGGATTATTGATGCGGATCGGATGCGGGGGTGACGGAGTCCGGGGATCCCGGTCGCTTGCCGTCGAAGATCATATAGGAATACGCACTATCATATAGGGAATGTGACACAGGTCAAGCCCCTCCTCAAAACCGCTTGCCTACGCTCGCCGGAAGGGGACCGCGCCTCCTTCCTGAAACGCCAGAGGCGCCGCGGTGCCCCGATAAATCAGGACACGACGGCGCCTCGCAGCTTCTTGCTCCGGCGGGAGTTACCCCGGCGGGACGCTACCCGCCGGGACGTTACTCGACGGGACGCAGACGAACGGCCTGCATGCCGCCGTCGACCGCCAGTTCAGTGCCCGTCGTCGAACCGGCCAGCGGACTGGCCAGATACGCCACCGCCGCTGCAACCTCCTCCGGCGTCACCAGCCGGCCGTGCGGCTGGCGGGCCTCCAGCGCCGCGCGTTCCGCGACCGGGTCATCCGCCTGGCTCAGCAGCCGGTTGATCCAGGGCGTGTCAGCCGTGCCCGGGTTGACGCAGTTGACCCGGATGCCTTCGCGGACGTGATCGGCCGCCATGCTGAGCGTCAGCGCCCGGATGGCGCCCTTGGTGGCCGCGTAGAGTGCGCGGGCGGGCAGCCCGGCCGTGGCGGCGATGGAGGACGTGTTGACGATCGCGGCGGCGGGGGACTGCCGGAGATGGGGCAAGGCGGCACGGCTCACCCGCACCGCGCCGATCACGTTGACGTCCAGAACGCGCTGCCACTCGGCGTCGTCATTGTCCGCAACGGTTCCCTGGGCTCCAATGCCTGCGTTGTTGACCACGACGTCAATCCCGCCGAATTCCCGGGCAACGCGTTCGACGGCGGCACGCACCGAAGCGTCATCGGCCACGTCGCATGCGATCGACAGCGCCGCTTCGGATGCTGCCTCGGGATTCAGATCCAGCACCGCCACCTTCGCTCCGCGCCGGGTCAGATGCGCCGTTGTGGCCGCTCCGATGCCGGAAGCCCCGCCGGTGACGATGGCACGGATGCCTTCAAACTCCATTGCTGGGTCTCCGTTCATGCGATGAATTCATGGCGCTGCCGTCCCAGCCCGTCAATTTCGATTTCCACAACGTCGCCGGCCTTCAGGTACGGGAACCGCCCGGACAGCGCGACGCCCTCGGGGGTGCCGGTGCAGATGAGATCGCCGGGCTCGAGGACCATGTACTGGCTCAGGTTCCAGACAATGGTCTCGACGTCGAAAATCATGTCCGCCGTGGAGGAATCCTGGCGGATTTCGCCGTTGACCCAGCTGCGCAGCCGCAGATTGCCGGCGTCGATCTCGTCGGGGGTGACCAGGTAGGGACCCGTGGGGCAGAACCCCGGTGAGCTCTTGCCCTTGGACCACTGGCCGCCGGAAACGCTCAGCTGGAAGTCACGCTCGGAGAGATCGTCCACCACCACAAACCCGCCGATGTGGTCCCGGGCGGCTGCGGGGGAGTCCAGGTATGAGGCGCGTTTGCCGATGATGATCCCGAGCTCCACCTCCCAGTCAGTCTTGGTCGATCCCCGAGGGATGGCCACGGCATCGTCAGGCCCGCTCACCGTATTGGGTGTCTTGAGGAAGATGACCGGATACTCAGGCGGCTCGGCACCTGATTCCGCTGCGTGGGCAGCGTAGTTCAGGCCAACGCAGACGACGGCGGACGGGCGCACCACCGGGGCGCCGTAGCGTACGACGTCGGAGCTGACGTCCGGCAGCGTGCCTGCGGCCAGTGCGGCGGCGGCAGCCGCGGGGCCACCGTTGGACAGAAAGTCACCGTTGATGGCCGGGGTGATGCTCTGGAGCGAGTAGTGCCGGTCCCCGTGGACCAGGACGGGCTGTTCGGCGCCCGGGGCGCCAATCTGGGCGAACTTCATGAGGCATATTCCTTACTGCTTGATGCGCGGACTTCGCGTTGGGCCTGAAGATAGCCGAACAGCTGCCGCAGGCCAAACGACCATGCCGGCAACTGTTCCGCGGGCCCAACGACGTTCACGAGGGCGCCGAGGTGGCGGCTGCGAATGGTCACCGTATCGCCCATGTGGTGCGTGAACCCCTGTCCCGGATGGTCCCTGTCCTGGGTCGGCGCGAACAGCGTGCCGGTGAACAGGGCGAAGCCGTCCGGGTACTGGTGGTGCTTCCCAACCGTCGCGGCGACGAGCTCTTCGAACGGACGGCTGATCCGGGACACGGAATTGCGTCCCTCCAGCGAGTAGCCGTCCTCGCCTTCAACGCGCAGCAGGATTTCCTCTTGGCGCAGCGTCTCCAGGGTGAAACTGTCGTCGAACAACCGGATCAAGGGACCTAGGGCGCTGGAGGCGTTGTTGTCCTTCGCCTTCCCCAGCAGCAGGGCACTCCGGCCCTCCACGTCGCGGAGGTTCACGTCGTTGCCCAGGGTTGCCCCCACAACTGTGCCGGCCGAGGTGGCAATTAGCACCAGTTCCGGTTCCGGGTTGTTCCAGGAGGAGAACGCAGGGATCCCGACCCCCGCGCCCAGCCCCACCGAGGAGAGCACCGGGGCCTTCGTGAAGACCTCGGGATCCGGCCCGATCCCGACCTCCAGGTACTGCGACCAGAGCCCTTCGGCGATGAGCACCTTCTTGGCTTCGGCAGCCGCGGGGGAGCCGGGCCGGATGGAGCTGATGCTGCCGCCGAGGGCACGGCCCACCAGTTCCCGCATCTCGGCCGCGCGGCTGGCGTCGCCGCCGCAACGCTCCTCGATGACCCGTTCGATCATGCTGTCCACAAACGTCACGCCGCAGGCCTTGATGACCTGAAGGTCCACCGGAGCCAGGAAATGCGGACGGGCCGCGTCCCGCGTCAGCGACGCGTGGATGATCTCGCTGGTCTTCCACCGGGGCAGCGTCAAGGCGGCGCGGACGGCCGCCACGAGATCCGGCCGTTCCAGGAGCTCGGAGACGGTTTCGGCCAGATGCTGGAGGTCGAAGACGTCCTGCTCCTGGACGGCGACCACGCGTGGTCCGCCGGTTTCGACGTCCCAGACGCGGCCGATCAGGAGTGCCCGTGCTGCGTCTTCCGGGAGTACCGAGGCCCCGCCGAGGTCCAGTGCGGCGCTCATGGCTGGACCTCGATTCCTGCAGTCTGTCCCTGCTGGGTGGGCCGCTGCCACACCCCATCCACTCGCTGCGGAACGCGCCAGGGATTGGCGTCCTGCAGAGGTTCGGGCAGGCGACCTTCCGGGAACGACTGGTAGGCGACAGGCCGGAGGAAACGCCGGATCGCGGCCGTTCCTACAGAGGTGGTGGCCGACGTTGTGGCGGGGTACGGTCCGCCGTGGTGCTGGGCGTAGCTGACCGTGACCCCCGTGGGCCAGCCGTTCCAGAGGACCCGGCCGCTGATGTCCGTCAGCCGTGCGGCCAGTTCTGACACGTCATCCTCCGGCTCCGCCTGGAGCGTGGTGGTCAGCTGTCCCTCCAGCAGTCCGGTGAGTTCCAGGAGTTCCGATTCGTCGCCGTACTCCACCACCAGGCTGGCGGGCCCGAACATTTCCTGCCGCAGAATTGGCGGATCACTGCGGACAGCCGCGGAAGTCGTGTGGAGCACGGTTGGCGCCGGCGCCTCGTCGAAATCTCCTTCCACGAGCGTCTCCACGCCGGTAGTGCCCCGCAAATCCTGTACTGACTGCCGGTAGCCCTCGTGCAACCGCGGGCTCAGCAGCCGTGCTGCGGCAAAGTCCCCCAGCGCGGCGCTCAGAACCTGCCGGACGCCGTCGGCCTCTCCAGCCGGAACAAACAGCAGCCCCGGCTTGGTGCAGAACTGTCCCATTCCCATCGTGAACGAAGCGGCGTATCCGCTGAGGATTTCGTCGCGCCGCACCGCCCAGGCGTTCTTGGTGACGAACACGGCGTTGATGCCGCCCAGTTCGCCGAAGAAGGGAATCGGTTCGGGCCGGGCGGCGGCACGGTTGAACAATGCCCGGCCGCCCGCCGTCGAACCCGTGAACCCGATGGCCTTCACGGCAGGATGGTCCACCAGGGCCTCCGCGGCAGGCCGGCCGGTGACCAGCGAGAACAGCCCGGAAGGTGCTCCGGCGGCATCGAGTGCTGCGATGACGGTCTCGGCGGTGCGGAGCGCGAGGTTCCGGTGCCCGTCGTGTGCCTTGTGCACCACGGCGCACCCGGCGGCGAGTGCCGAGGCGCTGTCGCCGCCCATCACGCTGAAGGCGAAGGGGAAGTTGGAGGCCCCGAAGACGCCCACAACGCCGATGGGCACGTTGAGCCGGCGCAGGTCCGGCCGCGGGCCCATGCCCCAGTCCGCGTCCACATGATCGACGGTGGCGTCGAAGTGCTCACCGTCGCGGACCTCCGTGGCGAATAGCCTGAGCTGGAAGACCATGCGCTTGAGCTCGCCCCGGAGCCGTGGCTCGCCCAGATGGGTTTCCTGAACAGCGATCTCCACCAGCGCATCGGCGTCGTTCTCCAGTGCGGCTGCTATCGCCTCCAGCCAGGCTGCGCGGGTGCCGGGGTCTGCGGCGCGGCCCTTTTCGAAGGCTGCGTGGGCGGCGTCGACACTCGCGTTGAGGTCATGGACCGTGGTTGTCATCGGAGCGCACCGGCTCCCGTCACGGAGGCGCCCGTCACCGCGGCGCGATCGCCCACTTCGAGCCATCCGGCCCCGGCGGGGAACTCCCAGCGGGCCCGCGAGGCGCTGAGCATTTCGGCGCCGGTGCCCGGGAGTTCCGGGGCGGCGTAGCGGCCGTTGACGATGCGGACCGGCTCGGCGAAGTGCTCGTGCAGGTGGTCAACGTACTCGATCATCCGGCCGTCCTGGCTGCCGGTGATGGCCGCGTAGTCGAAGAACGAGAAGTGCTGGACGAGTTCGCACAGCCCCACGCCGCCGGCGTGCGGGCAGACCGGTACGTTGAAACGGGCAGCGAGCAGGAGGTTGGCGATGTTCTCGTTGACGCCGCCCACGCGGGTGGAATCCAGCTGGAGGACGTCGATGGAACCGGCCTGGAGCAGCTGCTTGAACACGATGCGGCTGGCGACGGCCTCGCCGGTGGCGACACGGACAGGGGCAACGCCCTTCCGGATCTCCGCGTGGCCCAGGATGTCGTCCGTGCTGGTGGGTTCTTCGATCCAGTAGGGGTTGAACTCGGAGAGCTGGTTGACCCACTCGATGGCCTCGGAGACTTCCCACCGCTGGTTGGCGTCGATGGCGATCGGGAGGTCGCCCACGGCCTTGCGGGCCAGGGCCATGCGGCGGCGGTCGTCATTGATGTCGCCGCCCACCTTCAGCTTGATCATGGAGAAGCCGTCCGCGGCGGCTTCCTTGCTCAGGCGGACGAGCTTCTCGTCGCTGTAGCCCAGCCAGCCCGGCGAGGTGGTGTAGGCGGGGTAGCCGTCCACCTTCAGGGCGGCGATCCGGGCGGCCTTGCCGTCTTCGCCGGCGCGCAGGATGTCCAGCGCCTGCTGGGGGCTCAGCGCGTCGCGGATGTGGGTGAAATCAACGACGTCGACGATTTCCTCGGCGGGCATCTCGCTGAGCAGGAGCCACAGCGGCTTGTTCTCGCGCCGTGCGCGGATGTCCCAGAGTGCGCTGACAAGGGCGCCGGCCGCCATCTGCGTGACGCCCTTCTCGGGGCCGAGCCAGCGCAGCTGGGAATCGTGGATGAGCCGCTTCGACGCGCCACCGAGGTCGTAGATCAGTTCATCGATGTCCCGGCCGAGGAGCAGGCCGGCGTAGGCGTCAATGGCGTGCGTGAGGATTTCGTTGCCGCGGCCGCAGGTGAAAACAAAGCCGTGGCCTTCGTCGCCCGCGTCGGTGCGGATGACGACGTACGCGGCGGAGTAGTCCGGGTCAACGTTGACCGCGTCGGAACCGTCGAGCTCCAGGGACGTGGGGAACCGCACGTCCTGGGTGTGGATGGAAATGATGGAGGTCATGGGTTTCTTCTCTCTCTGGTCAATTCACTTCGTTGGACACGATTCCTATATGAATTCTCATAATCATATAGGAACAGTGATTCAGATCAAGTGCCGGAGAAAAAAGAAGCCCCGGCCAGCAGGCCGGAGCTTCGATTTCAGGTGACGATATGCCTTCTTGGCGGCCCGTCGCTCTCCAGTGGTGAGAGGTCCGCCTTGCCTTCGAAGGCCTTGGCGAACCGGGCGAAGGAATTCCTGATGTGCTCGGCCATGGCCTCCTCGGCGCGGTCGGGCAGGCAGGATGCGATGGCCTCCCGTACGGTGGCGTGCTCGGCGATGGTGATGGCGCCGTCGATGTCTGCCGGGTAGAGGCGGAAGGTGTGCAGGTGGCAGTGGGTCTGGGCGAAGGCATGCTGGACTACCGGGTTCCCCGCTGCCAGCAGGATGGTGTCATGGAAGCGGGTGTCATGGGCCACGAGGTCCTGACGGGCGTCGCCGCTGGTGGTCTTCATGGAGTTGCGGATAGTAGACAGTTCCTTCTCCAGGGCCGCGGCTGGGTTGGCGAGGCGGTCCACGGCCGCGGACCGCGCGGCCCACGGTTCCACCAGCAGCCGGAACTCAAAGAGCGATCGCAGCGCGGGCAGGTCCAGCAGGGGTGTGGTGCTGTATCCTCGGCCGGGGCTGTAGACCACCAGGTTGTCACCCTCCAGCCGTTGCAGAACTTCGCGGACCGGGGTCTGTGAGACGCCTAGGCTGCGGGAGACCGCATCAATATTGATCCGTGCGCCGGGTGCAATTTCGCCCTTGAGGATGGAGGCCCGCATGGCGGCGTAGACGTCACTGACGGCTGCCTTGCCTTTGGTTGCATCGGACGATTGACGTGTGGGCACGCGGTTACCTCTTTGTGCTGGTTGGTGGAGTCGCTGTGGGAATCATATTCCACGGGTGGGGGCGGCCGGGGTGGGGCGTTTTCGTCCAGAAGTTGCTCTGGATCACATTAACTATATGATTACTCCGATTCCTACATGATATTGCGCCGGAATCCTCGGCGTCTTCCCCGGTGTCCAGGCACCCGAAGCCACGTTTACGTCAAAGGAGACGGTATGACTGTCCTAGGCAGCAGGCTCGCCCCCAATTCTTCGCCCGATTCTTCCTCCAAGGCTCCCCGCACCATGACCCGCAAGCGCTGGGTGATCATCTGGCTCGCTTTCGTCGGGCTCAGCATTAACTACCTTGACCGTTCCAGCCTCAGTGTGGCCCTGCCGTTTATGGGTAAGGATTTTGAGCTCTCGGCAACCCAGCAGGGCCTCATTTTCGCCGCCTTCTTCTGGGCGTATGACTTCTGCCAGCTGGCCGCCGGGTGGTACGTCGACAAGGTTGGGCCGCGGAAGTCCTTCACCCTGGCAGCGGTTTGGTGGTCCGTCTTCACCATGGTCACCGCCTTCGCGCAGAATTTCTGGTCGCTGTTCGCCGCGCGGTTCCTGCTCGGCGTCGGTGAAAGTCCGGCCCCCAGCACCGCCGCCAAGGTGGTGGCCACCTGGTTCCCGGTCCGCGAACGGGCCTTTGCCACCAGCATCTGGGATTCAGGCTCCCGTGTGGGCGCGGTCATCGCGCTGCCGATCGTCACGTTGATCGTCGCCTTCACGTCCTGGCACGCGGTCTTCATCATCATTGGTGTGGCCGGCCTGATCTGGGCCGTCGTGTGGTGGAAGATGTACCGGAGCCCCGAGGATCACCCGACGGCCAATGACGAGGAGCGGGCCTACATCCGGGAAGGCGGTGCCCGGAGCGAGGCAAATGACGACGCCGACGCAGCGAAGCTTCCCTGGCGCTCACTCTTCAAGTACCGCACCATCCTCAGCATGATGTTCGGCTTCTTCTGCCTGAACAGCGCCATCTATTTCTTCATCACCTTCTTCCCGAGCTACCTCGTGAAGGAACGCGGCTTCGACCTGCTCAAGCTCGGCCTCTTCGGCGCCATCCCGGGCATCTGCGCGGTGGCTTTCGGCTGGCTGGCCGGCTATGTTGCAGACCGGGCCGTCCAGCGCGGCGTCTCGGTAACACGTGTCCGCAAGACCGCCATAGCCGGCGGTCTGATCGGCGGCTCGGTCATCATGTTCGCCGCCGTTGTCCCGGAGGCATGGATGGCACTTGCCCTCCTGTCGGTGGCGTACTCCAGTCTCACGGTTGCTGCTACCGGCATCTGGTCGCTCCCCGCGGACGTTGCCCCGAGCTCCCGCCACGTTGGATCCATTGGCGGGCTCCAGAACTTCGCCTCCAACCTGGCAGGCATCTTCACCCCGGTCCTGATCGGTGTCCTGGTGGACCAGACGGGATCCTACGTGGCGCCGCTCGCGGTCATCGGATTGGTTTCGCTGGCCGGTGCGGCGAACTACCTGTTCGTCCTGGGCAAGGTGGAGCCATTGAAGGTTCCCGCCTCCGCCGGGGCGTAGGCGAGCGGCAGGTTTCGCCAGGCTCAACCACCGGGCGGACGACGGCGGGAGGTCCCGCCGTCGTCCGCTTCTGCTGTTTAACGAAGCTTCGCCGTGCCCCTTAGTTGCTTGAGGGTGACGCGCTCAGGTAGCTCTTGACGCTGGCGCGCAGGGCCTCGGTGTGCTCGTAGATCTCTTCGAGGGAGGAAATCGGGACGCGGGTTTCTTCCCTGTTGTCGTCGAAGATCCCGATGTACTTCTGCGTCCGGTTGAAGTGCAGGCGCGCGATCGGTTTGCGGTTGTTGTCGTCCAGCAGCACCGCGAAGTAGGACTTGGCATCGCGCTGGACTACGCGGGCCGGCTTGACCTCGCTGCAGACGATGGCGCGGACAATCTGGTAGCCCTCGATCTCCTCAAGGGTGGTCTCGAGGGCTTCGGCGTCGGCCAGGTCGGCTTCGGCCACCGGCGCGCTGGTGACACTTGCGGCCGCGACCTCAGTCTGTGGGAAGCCAGGGGCGCCGAGGGCTTTCTTCAGACGCTCGTTGACCTGGTCGTTAAGGAACTGCTTGGACGCTTTGGTCACCAGCGCCGTGAACTGCTCACGCACTTTCTGTGTATACGCGCCGGGATAGACGCGGCCAGTGAGGAACTTGATCCATTCATCCTCCGGTTCCTTGAATTGCGCTGCCAGGGTCCGCTTCAACTCGCCGATGTACTTCAGTTCACCGGCGGCGTTGATGATCGAATCGAGGTCAAAGACGTCCTTGGACAGCTTCTGCAGCTCGGGGATCAAGGACTCATCGATGTCCGTGAGGTCCAGGACCAGGAACGGCTTCGCGTCCATCCGGTTCGGAGCATCGAGGTCCGTGAAGAACTGGTACACCTCGCCATTGGTGAGGATCGCTATGCGCGCGTTCGTCACGGCGAAATAGCGGAAAAGCTGCGACGCGTGCTCGATTTTCACCGGCTCCGTGGACTTCTTGCACTCGATGAGGATCTGGACTTCGCCGTCCTTGACGATCGCGTAGTCGATCTTCTCGCCCTTTTTCAGGCCGACATCCGCGATGAATTCCGGCACGACCTCCATTGGATTAAAGACGTCGTAGCCAAGGATTGTTGAAATGAAGGGCATCACAAACGCATTCTTTGTTGCCTCTTCGGTCTGGATTACCTCTCGCTGCTGGCGCACCTTTGCTGCCAAAGCCGAGAGCTTTTCTGCAAACTCCATTTTTCCCCCTTGAAAAATTGATGGTGATGCTTACCGTAGCGCAGCGACGAGCGAAGTTGATGAAACAACAAAATGTATTTGAGGTTGTCGTAAATTCGCTCACGTAGGGTTGGCAAGAGTCGCGGCCGGCGCGTCCCGGGGGCTGATGCTGGGGGGTGGAGAATGATTCTATGAGGATCGAACTGCTCCACATCGACGAGTGCCCCAACCTTGCTAAGGCGCAGGAGCGACTGGAATCAGCCCTGACCGCCTTGGGACACCGCGATATTCCAGTGACCATACGACTCCTGGAGTCCGCGCCGGATACAGCGGGCACGGGATTCGCGGGTTCCCCCACGATCACCCTCAATGGGTCCGACATTTTTCCGACCGGTGCCACTGCAGACGACCTGGCCTGCCGGATATACGCGACTCCAAGCGGGCTGGCGGGCCTTCCGACGATCAGCCAAATAACCGAAGCGCTCAAAAACAATGGACTCTGAAGGGACCTGCAGATGCTCCTGCTGCGGCAGGGTGATGAGTCGCAAGAAGCTTCATGCACTCGGAACCGAACCCGCCTACATTTGCCGGCGCTGCGGTTTATGGGTTGCCCTCAGACGTCGGCCAGACAGCCCTGAACACACTGTCTGACCTGCAGATTACGAGCGATGTGCGGTTAGGTCAGGTCCTCCACGCCGGCAGCCCCGTCGGCGGCAGCAGCTATTTGAGATCCCGCTCAATGTGCCAATGTAATCCAGCGTTTTGGGACTGACGTGCCGCACGAGCGCAAGGGCTGCCCGAAGATCGGCACCCTGGGTGTGGTCCTCGAGCGTGCCTCGGAGCTCCGCTACCGTTTCGATGCCCTCACGCTCGAATACTTGCGTGATGTCCTCTATCTGGGCCAGGCGGCCAGGCGATGGCCAGTCGATGACTTCCGAGAGCTTCCCCTTATCGAGGTGCTGGCGGAATCCACTGGTTGTGGCGGCATCCGGCCATTCCGCGACGAGGGCTTCGACGCGCGGCTTGACGGTTTCGTTGTAGTTCTGGCGGCGCTGGAGCGTGGCATCCACAATGATGGCCCCGATGTGGTCCCAGCCACGGCTGACTTCAGTTGAGGCGTCTGGGCCGGGTGGGTCCATTGGCGCCGGAGTGTTGGCAGCATCATTATCGATTGTCATACCTGAATACTTCCACGTGCCGTGCCTGGTTATCTGCCCACTGGCATCGTTTGGATGGTCAGTGACGGATGCAGCGGGATCAACTGTCTCTGGACTAATCCAGGGGCGGTCGGCGAGTCCGCGTCATCGCGTTGATGTCCAGGCACTGTTTCGGACGAGACGTAGGTCCTTGGGTGTCACGGCGATTCAGAGGTCCGCCTGAATCGGCACGACGATGCCTGCACTGCCGTCGACAGTGACGCGTTGTCCTGTGCGGAGCCGGAGGGTTGAGTCTCCCGTTCCTACGACGGCTGGGAGTCCGAATTCCCTGGCAACCAGGGAAGCGTGAGCTGCCAGGGTGCCACCGTCTGTGACGACAGCTGCGGCGCGTGCGAAGAGAGGTGTCCATGCCGGCGCTGTTGACTTGGCAACCAGGACTTCGCCTGCGAGGAAGGAGTCGAAGTCTTCCGGTCCATGCATGACGCGGACGATCCCTGTGACCCGTCCGGTGCTGGCGGGATGTCCTACGATTGCGCCTTCCGGCAGGTCATGTGAACTTCTTGCCGCTTTCACCGCTCGGGCGATCGGATCGCCGATGAACCTGGCGGGCTTGCCGAGTGTCAGCGGTGCGGCTACGTTGCGCTGCTGCTGCCAAGCGTCGCGCCGGCTGGTCACAGGTGGCCGCGTACCCGTTGATGGGCCGGTGACCTCATTCAGTTTCAGGAAGTGCAGGTCCGCTGGATCTTCGACGAGACCGGTGGCGGCCAGCTGTTCGCCGAGGTGGCGGGCGCAGCGGCGCAGGAGCGGCCATCCCAGGCTTAGGTCGCGGGACTGTTCTTCCCGCAGGGCCGCGTAGTGCTGGGCGACCTCAAGAAGGGCGTTGAAGTGTGTGAGCAGCCGTGGCTGATCCTTGAGCGTCGTGCGTGCGGCCGCTTCGGCGGCCGCTCGCTGGGCGCTAAGAGCCTCGGCCTTCCCAGTTGTCGGCAGTTGTCCGGCTCTCGTGTGCCCAGGCCACGATTCGCCGGCAGTCGGGTGATACCAGTCCAGGGAGTAGACAGCGTGGGGAGCCTGTGCCGGTGTGGTTCCGGGCAGGCCGCGAAGAAGGACCTGGTGGCCGGTTTCTCCTGCCGCCGTCCCGCTCAGGGGGCCTGCCAGATGCTTGTGCCAGAACCGGGCCAGCGCGGATTCCATTTTCCAGGCAGATCCGCCAACGATGGACAGGGACCAAAGATAGATTCCTGCCTGGTTGCACACAGCATCCACGAGCTCGACAAGCCTGCCCGGGGATGCTGAATCAACCTCCTGTTCCGCCTTCCGGACGAGCTGGCGGTAATCGGGCAGCAGGTAGTTGCGCCATCGTAGTTCCAGACCGCTGAGAACTGCCCGGTGTGCCGCGGCAGGATTGGTGGAGACGCGGATGAGTGCGTTGAACAGGAACCAGGGTGCCCGGCCGCGGCTGTCTAGAATTACGCGCGCGAGTAACCTCGGGGAGGGCACCGGCGGGGCGTTGTAGTACCAACCGTTGACGGAGGCATAGCGGAAGGGCACCCGCACGCGGGCGTCGGCCTGCATACCGTCGAGGAATCCGATTTCGATCCGGGGCAGGAGCCATTCCTCGAACAGCGGGGTCATTGGGTCCGGCAGCCATTCACCGAGACGGAAGTTCCGGGACCACAGTCCCTTGCCGGGCGCCACCCAATCAACAGCCTCCGGCAGGGCTGTCATGGGCCGCGCCTGCAGAAGGAACAGGACACCATCTGTGTCGATGGCCCACTCAATGTCCTGAGGGACCCCGGCATGGGCCGCGACACGGCGGGCCAGCTCCGCGACTTCCAGCGCCTGGGCTGGAGTGAGGGTGCCGGCGCTCCGGATGCAGACTGCGTCCTGATCCCGGACGGTCCATTGTTCCCCGATGGCCTCACCGGCCACAAGGGATTCGCCGAGTCCTTGGACGGCGGTGACGCTGGTTTCGTCACGGTCCCCGGTAAGAGGATTAGCGGTGAAAGCGACGCCGGCGGCAAGGGGCTGGACCATCTGCTGCACGAGTACCGCCATGGCAGACGCGGCCGGTTGTGCCTGACCCGAAGCTCCGCGCGCTGACTCATACGCCGCCACCCTCTCGTGGGCAGCGGACGCCAGACAGCGCCTGATTGCATCCTCAAGGTCATCGCGTGGAACGTTGAGGAAGGTCTCGTAGAGGCCTGCATACGAGGCGCCGGGCAGGTCCTCGGCGGCTGCGGAGGACCTGACGGCAAAGGGGCCCGGGCCGATCCTGTCGGCGGCTTCGTGCAAGGCATCGGCGAGGATCCGGCCGGGCCGGTCACAGGCCTCTGCCGTGACGACGAACCCTGGCGGAACACGGAATCCGACCTTCGAGAGCTCATGGAGCGCCGCCGCTTTGCTGCCCAGCGATGCCTGTCCCGCACGAACGGCACCAAGCAGGGGAAACGACTCGTTAGTGTCCGTCATCGGTTTTCTCCGTGAGTCGGAAGGGCTATATGCAGTGACGTTACACCCGATCCACTCCTGGCCCGGCTAGTTTCACAGGGTGGCCAGGAGGTCCTGCATTTCCTTGACCTCCGCATCCTGCGCGGACACTATTTCCTTGCTCAGATCTAGGGCCTTGGGATCCTTGCCGTCGGTATTTTCCGCGTTGGCCATCATGATGGCACCCTCGTGATGGGCGATCATTTGCTTCAAAAACAGCTTGGCGGCTTCGGTGCCGTGCGCGGCCTCAAGTTCCTTCAGCGCGGTCTCATCCAGCATGCCGGTCATGGAATGACCGTCGTGGCCGGAGGCCATTTCGGTCGGTTCGTTCCAGCCCTCAAGCCAGCTAGTCATGGTCTGGATCTCCGGGCCCTGGGCTTCCTTGATTTTGGTGGCCAGTGCGGTGACGGGGGCCGGAATGCCCTGTTTGGCGAGGATCATGTCGGACATCTCCACGGCCTGGGCGTGGTGGGGGATCATCATCTGCGCGAACGTCACGTCGGCGGAGTTGTACTCCGTCGAGGCAGCCGGTGCGCTGCTGGAACTGCCGTGGGTCATCCCGGGCATGCTCTCGGAGCCGGAACCGGACGCGCACCCGGCCAGGGCAATGGCTGCTGCGATGGCGGTTGTCGAAAGGGTCAACAGTTTCTTATTCATGGGAAATCGGTCCTTCAAAGTTTCGGCCGCGCCGGGCCGGTGAACGGGGGAGCATTCCGGGGGATGCCGGGAAGCACGGTAGTCGCGCTTCAAAACGGGGTTGCGCCGCGTGGGCGGCGGTGTGCCCTGTTTTACGTCCGGCTGATGGACAGCTCACCCGGTGAAGGACTGCCGGGGACATAGGCATTGGAAGCACCGGCCCGGACCCGAAGCCCGCCCCGGCTGTCGGAACCCAGAGTTCCCTGACCCGGCTCAGGCGCGGTCAGGGCCCCTGCGTTGGTTGAGGGGATGCATGCCGCGCTCATCGCCTGGACGCTGGTGCATTGGGCAGAACACGGACACGACGCCGCCTGCCCTGCACCCACACCGCCGGCAACCCGGTGCCCGGTGGCTCCGGCTGTCGACGTGTCAGGGAGCCCCTGGTGGGGTGTGCTCTGGTGGCTGGCGTGGCTGTCACCGACGCTCACGGCTGCGGCTGGTGTCTGCGCTGCGGCGGGGGAGTGCATGATGTGGTTGCCGGTCATGACGTGCATGCCGAAGATCCCCGCGATGATGGCCAGGATCCCCGCCACGATGCCGGCGCGGAGGAGGAACGCCGTGACGGGCCCGCGGGATGCTGCGCTCATGGTGTTCCTCCTTCCGTATTGGGTTCGTCTGTGTTCAAGGCTACTGGCCGGGCACGGTCCGGCCGGTAGCCGTTTGGGGTTTAACGTGCCTGGGAGGGATTGAGTTTTAAGGGTGATCCGCGACTGCGGCGCCCGAACACGAGTGGTCGGGCGGTCTACGTCGGATCGTGCAATCAGAACGTGCTCATGGTTTGGATGCTGGCCACGAATCGTCATGAAGAGGCGCCTCGGAGGGTGCTAGACCGTCAGTCGATACCGTCCGCGCCCACCGGGACGGCGCTCAGCCGCCGGGCGCAGCGGTCAGCGACGTGGCCTTGGCTGTGGTGACGCCGGGGCTCAGCTCAAAACGCGGAGGGTCCGGAACGGGAGGCGAATCGCTGGCGTTGGCGATGTACCCGGCGGCCAGGCCCCCGAGCTCCACCAGCGGCAGGGTCATGGTTGTCAGTCCGAACACGGCGCCGCCGCGGGTGCCACCGATGCCGGCGACAGAGACGTCGTTGGGAGTCTTGTAGCCGTTGGTCCAGAGGTAGGCGAGGACGCCCACCGCGATTTCGTCGTTGGCGCACACGATCGCCTTCGGCAGCTGCCCCGCTGCAACCAGCCGCGCCATCGCATCCCGCCCCGATTCCTGCCGCATTCCCGTCCCGCCGACGACGTGGGGGAGTGCGTGTGCCTCGTACATCGCGCGGCGATAGCCGACCGTCCGCTGTTCCACCGCGGTCAGTCCGGGCATGCCGCCGATGAACGCGATGCTTCGGTGGCCAAGCGACAGCATGTACCGCGTCAGTTCGTAGGACGCGGCGTCGTTGTCGATGATGATCTTCGTCGAATCGAACCCCCGCGGTGCCAGCGCCACCACCTTGGTGCCGGACCTCACCGCGAGGTTGACCTCCCGCGCCAGCTGGGCAGTGCCGGGTGCGCCTTCGATGTCACTGCCGCAAAAGACGATCCCGGACGCCTGGTGTTCCCGAAGTACCCGGAATTTCATCCGTTCCTGCTCGGGGTCCCTGTTGGCGTTGGCCAGAATTGTCACGAACCCGTACTTGGCCGCTTCGATCTCTATGCCCCGGGTCAGTTCGGCGAAGTAGGGGTCGAGGATGTCGCTGGCAATGACCCCGATGATCTTGCTGCGCTGCTGCTTCAACGCCTGGGCGGCGGCGCTCGGCGTGTAGCCCAAAGTTTCGGCCGCCGTCCGCACACTCTCCCGAACGTCGCGCGATACCGGATGATCCGAACCGTTGAGCACACGCGAAGCCGTGGCCACTGAGACGGCCGCCAGCTCGGCTACTTCGCGCAATGTGGCCATAGTCCAGACTCCTTCGGTGGATGCGTCGTTCCAGCCTAGCTGGCACCACGCACTGCTTCGGGCCGCCGCAAAATAACTTCTTGACAGTGTGGCCCACGTCCCATTAGCGTAATGGTAAACCTTTGCCATTGCCAGATGCACTCATTTGGATATAGTGGCAAACGTTATCCGTTCAGACTCAAAGGAGAGATGCAATGACTGACCTTACAAAACCCTTCGACGTGATTGTGGTCGGAGCCGGCGCGGCCGGACTTGCCGCCGCGAACCGTGCGGCGGATCTCGGCGGACGCGTTCTGGTGCTCGAGAAGGGCCAGGCTGCGGGCGGTTCCGCTGCCCTTTCGGCGGGCATTCTCTGGACGGCACCGAACCTTGAGGTTCTTCGCCGGATCCAGCCCGACGGCGATCCTGTACTTGGGCCGCTCGTCGTCGAAGGCTATGAGCAGGCCGTCCAGGACGTGCGCGACGCCGGCGTCAAAGTCAGCGACGAATGGCTCGACCACCTGGAGTGGGGGCGCGCGTGCAAGGTGGACATTCTCGACCTGATCGCGAAGTGGTCGGCGAAGGTTGATGCCACCGGCGGCGCCCTTCTCACCAGCGTCACCGACATTGAACTCATCCTCAAAGACGGCCGCGTGGCCGGAGCGACCTTTGTGCACAACGGCGAACGGAAGACGGCGTTCGGCCAGGCGACCGTCCTGGCCACCGGCGGATTCCAGGGCGATCCGGAGCTGAAGCAGAAGTTCATTGGCAACGGCGCCGATGACATTGCTGTCCGCAGCAACCCGCAATCGGTCGGTGACGGTTTCCGCCTGGGTGCCGCCGCAGGAGGGGCCACCAGCCGGCATCTTTCAGGCTTCTACGGCCACACTCTTCCCAGCCCGCTGCCTGTTTCGCCCGAGGTGTTCCTCCGGCTCACCCTCTACTTCTCCGCCTACGGGATCATGGTCAACCGGCTCGGCAGGCGATTCACGGACGAGTCGCTGGGCGACGAGGTTTCCAACCAGGCCGTTGTCCGTGAACCGGGCCGGCGGGGTGTCCTGATCTGGGATGACGAAGTCCAGCAGAAGCGTGCGCTGGCCGTGCCATATCCGAGCGGCATGGCCCTTGACCGGCACGCCGAAGCAACCAAACTCGGCGCGCGTACCGCGGAAACCGAGACCCTGGAAGAACTGCTCGAAGTAGTGGCCGGCTGGGGCGTGGACCGTGCGGGGCTCGCAGCGACGCTGGAGAACTACCAGCGTGCGTCCAACGGCGAATCCGTCAGCCTCGACGCGCCGCTGCCGGAGCGTCCCAGCCCGCTCAAGAAGGGCCCGTTCCGTGCCGTTGAGTTCCAACCGTGCATCACCATCCCTTTCGGCGGGCTGCGGGTCAACGGCGATTGCCAGGTCCTGGACAGGGACAACCGTCAAGTGGCCGGACTGTTTGCCGCGGGAGCCGACGCGGGCGGCGCCCAGGACCTCCGCTACGTCGGCGGCATCGTCTTTGGCTTCGTATTCGGCCGACGTGCGGCAGACGCAGCCTTGCGGGGCGCCGAATCGCTGGCTGGAAACGAACTGGTTTCAGTCCCGTGAGTATCGTGACGCTTGGCCGTGCGGTGGCTTGGGGCAGACCCAAACAGCTCACTGTCGAGGACCGTCCGTGGCCGTCGCCGGCGCCGGACGAAGTGGTGATCCGGATTGAGAGCGTCGGCGTCTGCGGCACGGACGTGGGCATCTGGCGCGGAAACCACGACGGCGTCGCCGCCGGTACCGTCCTCGGCCACGAATTCGGGGGCACAGTGGTGGAGGTCGGGGCGAACGTCACAGACCTGGTCACCGGCCAGTTGGTGGCTGTCGATCCGAACCTGGTCTGCGGAAATTGCCCGGCATGCGCTACCGGTTCCCGCGGCCTGTGCAGCGAGCGCCGGCTCATGGGCCGGGACCTCGACGGCGGCCTGCAAAGCTTCCTTGCCGTTGATGTTGCCCAGACCATCCCCATTCCCGGGACACCGGACCCGCGGGCTCTTGCCCTGATCGAACCGCTCGCCGTCGGCGTCCACGCCTGTACACGGGCCGGAGTCACCGCCGGTGCCCGGCTCGGCATCATCGGCGGCGGCGCCATCGGCATGGCCTGCGCCCTGCAGGCCCGCAGCCTCGGCGCCGGAAGCATCACCGTCGTCGAGCCTGACGCCCTCCGCCGCGCAACCATCCAAGAGCACGGCGTGAGCGCGATTGCCCCCGGGGACGTGCCCGAACAGCGGTGGACCATCGCCATCGACACCGTGGGCAACGGTGCCACCATCAGCGCGGTCATGGACCTGATGGAACCGGGCTCGACGATCTGCGTCGCCGGGCTCGCCCAGGGCGGGACGCTCCCTCCGGCGACGGAGCTCGTCCGGCGCGAACTCACGCTCACCGGCACCTTCTGCTACACCTCGGCGGACCTCCACACGGCCGCCGAACTAGTGGCCACCCACGGCCTCGCCGCACTTCCCAACGACCTCATCCACGGCTTCGACCAGGCACCCGCCGCCATCGAAGCGTTTGCCCGCGGCCACCTCGGGCGCGGCAAAACCATCATCATCCCTTAGCCCTCCCGGGCATCAACGGCTGAATCTGCAATGAAGGAGAAATCAGTGAACACCACCCTGCAAGACCCGGCGGTCCACCCGCCCCGTGCCAAGAACAGCCCCGTACGTGCCGCCGTAGCCAGCATGGCCGGCGGAACGCTGGAGTACTACGACAACTACATCTACGCCCTGGCCGCGGCCCTCGTCTTCGGGAAGATCTTCTTCCCGGACGCCGGTGCCGTCGCCACCATCGCGGCGTTGGCCACCTTCGCCGTCTCCTACGTGGCCCGGCCGCTCGGCGCGATCCTCCTGGGACACTTCGGCGACCGTATCGGCCGCAAGAAGGTCCTCGTCTTCATCCTGATCCTGATGGGAACGTCCACCTTCCTGGTCGGCTGCCTGCCCGAATACTCGCAAATTGGCGTCTGGGCACCGGTCCTGCTGATCACGCTCCGTATCCTCCAGGGAATCTCCGTGGGCGGCGAGACCGCGGCCGCCACAGTGCTGACCATCGAGATATCACCCGAGGGCCGCCGTGGCTTCTTCACCAGCTGGGCGCCCAACGGCATCGTCGCCGGATTCATCCTGGCCACACTCATCTTTGTGCCCATCTCGGCGCTGCCGGAAGACCAGCTGCTGAGCTGGGGATGGCGCATCCCGTTCCTGCTGAGCGCTTTAGTTACTGTCGCCGGGTTCATCATCCGGGCAAAGCTCGACGAGCCTGAAGCCTTCATTGAAGCCCAGGCGGAGCACGCCCTGGTGAAAGTGCCGGTTGTCGAAGTCTTCCGGTCCCACTGGGGCGCGATCGTCCGGGTCACCTTCTGCTCGCTCGCTTTCGCTGTTGACACGGTGGTCAAAGTCTTCGCACTGTCCCTGGCCACCGGCGTCTACGGCATCCCGCGCAGCACCATGCTGTGGGTCCTCATCGTCAGTCATGTCCTCGCACTCGTGACCCAGCCGTTGTTCGCGATGGTGTCAGACCGGGTGGGGCGAAAGCCGGTGTTCATTGCCGGCAACCTCGGCTGCGCCGCCATGATCTTCGCCTACTTCGCCGCCATCCAGGCCGGTAACGTTCCCCTGCTGTTCCTCGCCGGGATCCTCTCGATGTCGTTCGCCTACGCCGCCATCAACGCCACGTACCCGTCATTCTTTGCGGAAATGTTCAACCTCAAGGTCCGCCAGACGGGCATGGCCCTGGGCCTCCAGATCGGCCTGATCGCCGCGGGCTTCGCCCCCAGCCTCTACACCGCCCTCACGGCAGGCAACCCGTCAGACTGGCTGCCGGTCGCGGTCATCTCCGCCATCATTTCCCTCATCGCCGTGGGCAGCGCCCTGACTGCCAAGGAGACCTTCAGGGTTCCCCTGGACCAGCTCGGAGCGCCCATCACCACACCCAAGCCCCAGGCCGCCGTCGTCCCTTCAGGAGAACAGTCATGAGCCACCCCTTCCGCGTCGGAATCGTTGGTTGCGGCAACATCGCCGACAACCACTTCCAGTCCTACTCCGCCCTGCCGGACGTCGAAATTGCCGGCGTCTGCGACGTCGATCTGGGACGTGCCGAGGCGTTTGCCGCCGAGCGCGGCGTCGCCCACGCCGTCGGGTCCGTCCGCGAGCTGATCGCCCTGGGCATCGATGCGCTGAGCGTCTGCACACCGCATCCCACCCATGAGGCCGTGGTGTCCGAAGCCGCGGCAGCTGGCGTGCATATCCTGTGCGAAAAGCCGGTCGCCACCGACGTCGCCGCAGCTGAGCGGATGGTGGCGGCCGCCGAACGCCACAATGTCACCTTCGGAGTGGTGTTCCAGCGCCGCTTCTGGCCCGGGGCACAGGCCCTCCGGGCAGCCATCGACGACGGCCGCCTCGGCCAGCCGATGCTGGGCCACTGCCAGGTGCTGCTCCACCGCGGCACCGACTACTACGACGCTGCCGCCTGGCGCGGCACCTGGGCCGCCGACGGCGGGGGAGTGCTCATGACCCAGGCGATCCACAACATCGACCTCCTCCAGTGGTTCATGGGCGATCCCGTCGAAGTCAGCGCCAAAGCAGGGACCTTCGTCCTCGGGGACACCATGGAAGTCGAAGACACCGCAGCGGCGCTCATCACCTTCGCGTCCGGTGCCATCGCCACCCTCAGCGCCACCGTGGCGGCCTCACCGAACCTCGGAACCCGCATCGTGGTCACCGGCAGCAACGGCGCCACCGTGAACGTCACCGAATACCCGGAAGGCTCGGATGCCATCAACGACCTCTGGGCCGTGCCGGGCGAAGAGCGTGCATCCACGGTGTTCGCGGACGGCCTCACCGGGGATATCCCCGTATCCGAAGTCAACGCCAAGCTCCTGCCGCTGCACAAACTCCAGGTCGCAGACTTCGTTGATGCTGTGCGGGCCGGCCGGGCGCCCTCCGTCAGCGGACGCGAGGCGATGAAGTCCCTGCAGATCGTGGCCGCCGTCTACGAATCGGCCCGCACGGGACTGCCGGTTCGCATCGATACCACCTCTGCGGAAGCGCCCCGCTTCGCCCACCTGCCGGGCGCACTGGCCGGCTCCGGAGCATCCCGATGACACACCAGACGCACCAGGAGAACACCGTGGAGCTCAGCCTCAACCAGGCCACCACCCGCCCCTACCCGCTGATCGCCACCGCGGAAGCCGCGATGCGGGCCGGGATCCGGCACATCGGCCTGTGGATCGAACCGGTGGAGGAGATCGGCATTGCCCGCACCCAGCAGCTGCTCGCCGACACCGGCCTGTCCGTCAGCTCCGTGTGCAGGGCCGGATTCCTAGCCGACAAGGACGGCGCAGAACTGCGCGCGGCGATCGACGGCGTGAAGCGGGCACTCGACCTGTCGCAGGCCGTCGGCAGCCCGATGCTGACCCTCATCGCCGGCGGACTTCCGGGCCACGACCGGAGCATCCGGCACGCGGAACAGCGGCTGCGCACCACGCTCGAGGAACTCGAACCCCACGCCCGTGCGGCCGGGGTGCGGCTGGCGCTCGAACCGCTGCACCCCCTGTTCGTGGACAGCCGCAGCATGGTCACCACGATTGGGCAGGCGCTGCGCGTCATCAGTGATTTTCCGGCCGAAACCGTCGGGATTCTCATTGATGCCTATGCCACGTCCTGGGACCCCAATTTCGACGACGACGTCCTGGCGGCCGGCCCGCGGATCGCGGGCTACCAGGTCAGCGACTTCGCGCTGCCCCTGCCGGTTCCCGAAAACATGAACGGGCGGCTCTTCCCCGGAGACGGGAACATCGACCTTGCCGCCCTGACCGCATCGGTCATCCGTGCCGGCTATACGGGCCCTGTTGAGGTGGAGATTTTCAACGACGACATCTGGCAGCTGCCGTTGCAAACGATCATCGACCGCACCGTGGCCAGCTTCAACCGCCACGTCACCGAACCCGTCAGTGAACATGTCAACCCACTGGAGCGTGAACTCGTATGAACACCCGGAACACCATCGAGCTGCCTTCGCTCAAGGGGCAGTACCGCACCATCGAACTCGCCGCCCCGGCAGCCCTTGCAACCAGCAGCACCCGGCCCGTGGCCCGGATTGTGTACGCCGCCGGTCACGTTGTGGCCGATCCGCTCCTGGCCAGCGCCGGATCCTCGGCCATTGACTGGGACGCGACCCTCAAGCTCCGGCACTCCCTGTGGGACCTGGGACTTGGCGTTGCCGAGAGCATGGACACCGCACAGCGGGGGATGGGCCTCGGCCCCAAGGAAGCACTTACCCTCGCCCGGCGCACCCTGGCGGAAGCGCGCGCCGTCGGCGGGTCCGTCGTCGTCGGAATCGCCACCGACCAGCTTGGCCCGGGGCCACATCCGCTGACGGAAATCGCTGATGCCTACATCGAGCAGCTGGGCGAAGTCGAGGAGGCCGGCGGAAGCGTGGTCATGATGGCCAGCCGCCACCTGGCATTTTCCGCGACGGGTCCGGACGACTACCTCGAGGTTTACGGCAAGGTGCTGGACGCCGCAACGAAGCCGGTCATCCTGCACTGGCTTGGCTCGATGTTCGATCCTGCCTTGGCCGGCTACTGGGGCAGCCGGTCCATTGCGGAAGCGTCGGAAACCGTCCTGGGACTCATCGGGTCGAAAAAGGACAAGGTGGCCGGCATCAAGATCTCCCTGCTCGACAAGGACCACGAGGTCAGCTTCCGGCGCCGGCTCCCGGCAGGAGTCCGCCTCTTCACCGGGGACGACTTCAACTACGCCGATCTCATCGCCGGGGACGAACACGGGCACAGCGATGCCCTGCTGGGGGCGTTTGCCGCCGTGCCCCGTTTTGCCTCGGCCGCGTTCGTCAAGCTCGACCGCGGAGATGTTGCCGGCTTCCGCCAGATCCTCGAGCCGACCGTCCCGCTGAGCCGCCTCATCTTCGAAGCCCCCACCCAGTACTACAAGGTGGGCGTGGTCTGGCTGAGCTACCTGACGGGATGGCAGAGCCACTTCCGCTTGCTGGCCGGCTTTGAGTCCGGCCGATCACTGGTGCATCTCGCTGACCTTTTCGAAGCGGCGAACGGCATCGGGCTGTTCCCGGATCCCCAGGCAGCGGCAGCCCGGGCGTCCGCATACTTCCGCGCCCAGGGGCTCTGAACCATGTCCAGTGACAGCACCGCCGACGCCGGAACCCACCAGGCAGCGACCCTCCGGTGCCTGGTGGTGGGGGCGGCCTCCGGCATCGGCCTGGCAACCGCGGAACGGCTCAGCAGAAACGGAAACCGGGTAGTCAGTGCCGACCTTCCGTCAGCGAACTGGCCCGGCCCGGACAGCAGTCAGCCGCAGCTGGCCATCGACATCGCAGACCCGCATTCCGTCCGGGACGCCGTCGACCAGGCGGCCTCCCTGCTGGGCGGCCTGGACGTCGTGGTCAATACGGCGGGAATCCTCGGGAAGGTTCAGCCCTCCTCGGAGGAAACCTTTGAGGAGTTCGCCAGGCTCGTCAGCATCAACCTCACCGGCGCGTTCGCCCTCTCCCAGGCGGTGCTGCCGCTCCTGGCCGAGGACGGCTTCGGTCGGCTCATCCATTTCTCCTCCACTGCGGGCAAGGAGGGGGTCCCGTGGATGACCGGATACTCGGCGAGCAAGGCCGGCATCACCGGACTGGTCAAGGCGCTGGCGAAGGAGTACGCCACCACCGGCGTCACGATCAACGCCATAGCGCCGGGCAAGATCGACACCCCGCTGATCAGCGGCAAACCCCCGACCGCAGAGGACCTGCAGCGAATACCGATGCGGCGCCTGGGCACTGCGGAAGAGGCGGCGGCACTGATTGAATACATCGCGTCGCCGGAGGCCTCCTACACGACGGGTTTCGTTTTCGACCTCTCCGGAGGCCGAGCCGTCTACTGACTGGAAGGCGCTGCAGGTCAGCGGCACCCAACGCAAGCGGACGACGGCGGGACCTCCCGCCGTCGTTCGTGGCACCTTCCCGACACTGACGCACGGTGGGACCATTTCAGTATGAGTGAGAAGATCTCTGACGGCCTGCAGGATCACGGCCCACACCAGCACGCCCACGCCGCTCCGACAACGCAACAAATGCGGACCGTAGGTCAACGCCGCCGGGAGGCGGAGGAGAAATTGGAGCACCACCTCCAGGAAGCCCGCCACAAAGACGATGCGCACCCCGATGCGGTGTCTGAGTCCGAAGGGGCCGGTCCGGTGGATAACGGGGGCGAAGGATCCCCAGCGGAGAAGTGATCCGGGGCACGCTGCTTAGGGGACCCGCAGGACCACATTGCCCCGCTTGCGTCCGGTGTCCACGAAGCGGTGGGCCTCGACGACGTCGGCGAGGTTGTAGGTCCTGTCGATGACTGCCCGGTACTTGCCTTCCTCCGCGAGGCTCACGAGGTAGGCTACGTCGTCGGCGGTGTACGTGAGCTTGAGGCCGCCAAAAGTGACCAGCTTGCCGCTTCGGCGGCTCTGTCCTCGCGCGCCGAGCATGCCTTTGAGGTCGGCAATAACCAGGAGCAGGGCACCTCCCGGCGCGATGCTCCCTTGCACCCTCGCGAACGGGGCGTTCCCCACGCAGTCCATGACGACGTCGTACGTTGTGCCGTCTGCGGTGAAATTCGCTGCGGTGTAGTCGATGAAGCTCTCCGCGCCGAGGGATTCCACCAGTTCCCTGTTGGCCCCGCTGCTCACAGCGGTAACGTGGGCGCCGAGGTGCTTGGCCAGCTGGATGGCGGCCGTTCCCACCGCTCCGGAGGCGCCGTTGATAAGAACCGTGTCGCCGGTCTTGATGGCCGCCATGCCCAGGAAGGATTTCGCCGTGAGTCCGCCGAAGAGCAGCGTGACGGCTTCCTCGAAGCCCATGTTCCGGGGTTTGGTGGCGATGGGCCCCTTCGCCGGAACGGACACGTACTCCGCATGCCCTCCGAATTTTGCGCCGAGCATCGCAATAACCTCGTCGCCGGGCCGGAACGCGGTCACGCCCTGGCCGACGGACTCCACCACGCCGGCCACGTCCATGCCGAGGACCCGGGTCCGCGGGCGGAAGAGGCCGAGGGTCAGGGCCGTGAGTGCCACGAGTCCCCTGGGGACATTGCGGCTGCGGACGCGGTGGTCGGCGACGCTTACGGTGCTGGCCATGACTTTGATGAGCACCTCTCCGGCGCGCGGAGCCGGCTGTGCGATCTCCTCGACGCGGACCACGTCCGGCCCGCCGAACCGGCGGTAGGTCGCGGCTTTCATGGTCCGTGCTCCCGCGGCTGTAGCGGCCGCCGGCTGGCTTGGGTTCATGGTTTGGCTCCTCGATTTTCCATGAGGTGTACGTCGTACACCTATCTGATGGGACTGACACTAGGTGTACTTAGTACACTTGTCAATGGAAGATGTTTGCAGCGTCGGAAGCAGGGAATAGTGACTCAGCAGATTGCCGTGGAACGCCGGCCTCGGTTGAACCGGGGTCGTGTGCTGCAGGCGGCCGTCTCCCTCGCTGATGAGGTGGGGATCGGCCCGCTGAGCATGCGCCGCCTCGCCCAGGAACTGGACGTGGTGCCCATGGCGCTGTACAAGCACGTGGCCAACAAGGAGGAGCTCCTTGACGGCATGGTGGACGTGGTCATCGGCGAGATTGACCCTCCCGTTGCCGGTGCTGACTGGAAGAGCATGGTGCGGCTGCGGGTGCTCTCGGCCAGGCGCGTCCTCCAGCGCCACAGGTGGGCCAGGCGCGTCCTGGAAACCCGCACCAACCCGACCCCCGCCGTCCTGGGCTACATGGACTCGTTCATCGGCATGTTCTTCGCCGGGGGCTTTTCCGTAGACCTTACGCACCACGTGATGCATGCCATCGGCAGCCGGATGTGGGGCTTCACGCAGGAACTGTTCGACGCCACGGCCACTTCAGAGGGCGACGCTCCCGCTGCGGTGGCACCGGAAGTCCAGGCCGCCATGTACCAGGAAATGTCCGCCAACTACCCGAACGTCCTGCAAGTGGCGACTGCTGCCAGCCACGATGACGGTTCGGTAGTCGGCAGCGGCTGCGACGACCAGTTCGAGTTCGAGTTCGCCCTGGACCTCCTCCTCGACGGCATCGAACGGCTGCACCAGCGGGATTACAGCTCCACAGCCGCCCGACTCGAGCGGGGATGACCGGGAGCGGACGACGGCGGGACCTCCCGCCGTCGTCCGCTTGCGTCTGTGGGTATCATCGGAAAACCCGTCCCTTTGAGAGTGGAGTTACCCATGCAGCTCGGCGCTTTTTCGATCAGCCTCACCGTCAAGGACATCGCGGCGTCAGCTGCCTTTTACGAGAAACTGGGCTTCACCAGTTTCGGCGGCGACATCACCCAGAACTGGCTGATCCTCAAGAACGGCGAGACCGTTATTGGCCTCTTCCAGGGGATGTTTGAGAAGAACATGCTGACGTTCAACCCCGGCTGGAGCCAGAACGCGGAAGCGCTGGACTCCTTCACCGATGTGCGCGACCTCCAGCGGGAACTCAAAGCTGCAGGCACCGAGTTCGTTGCCGAGGCAGACGAGGCCACCAACGGGCCGGGGAGCTTTATTGTCGTGGATCCGGACGGCAACCCGGTCCTCGTGGATCAGCACGTCTGACCTACCAGCGGCCCACTCTCATAGGGCGGCGTCTCACTAAGGCGGCGTCCAACTAGGGCAGCCGCGATGCGCGCAACATCGTGGCTTCGCCGGCGCGCTCGGGCTCCAGCGGCACGGGGCTGACCAGTACCGCCGGCCCGCGGTGCAGGACTCCGTCGGAAATTACCCGGCAGCGCACACCGCCCCGGCCGCGCATTGCCTTGTGTGCGCCCGGGGCGAGCATCTCGTCCATCCAGACGCAGGGGTGGGCGGGCCGCCCGGCCGTGAGCCGCACCAGGTCTCCCTGGGATTCCAGGGCAAAGTCGTGTCCCAGCAACGGAGCCAGATGGGCGCCTCGGAGCACAACGTTGCGCCTTGTCAGGAGCGGGTCAAAGCGTGCCGTTCCCAGCTCCGCGGCGATGGCCTCAAGTGACTCGATCGAGAACAGGGTGACGGCGGCGTCCATGTGCGCGGCCTTGCCGAAGAACCGGTCCCCGACGATGCCCTTGCCCGCCACGAGCTCCACCCGCCCGGCATCCGTGGTGGGGACATCCGCGGCACCCTCGCGGGCCCGGCCGAAGTAGGCGTGCGCCGGCGAGACCAGGAGATGCAGGACCTCCACGTCGTACCGAAAGGTTTCCGTCATGCCACAAAACTACTCCGCCGGGCGGGGGGCTTAAGTGACCGCTCGCGCCGAGTGTGGACCTTCCGGAGCGCGTCTTCGCAGGGTCGATGGAGACCAGATCCACGTCAAGGCCAACCAGAGCAGGCATCTGCGGCCGCATACCAGCGTTTCCGAGATCGGCGATACGGGCGAGAAGACCGGGTAGAACGTGGCCGAGGCTGCACATTCCTGGAATGTCTTCAAGGATTCAGGGCATTTCGTCGACCACACCATCGCCCAACAGGGAGTCAGCTAAATCGGGGAATCGTCGACAACCAAGAATGACCCGCGCATCACAGGGGTCGTTCAGCGTCTGATCACCCGTCCTTGGCAAGGATGAAGGTGACGAAGCCCATGACGTCCCGGTGGCCGCGCAACCACATCATTCTTGCCTTGTCCAACTCGTCCCGAATTTCTGTCGCCGACTCGTGCTCGGGGTGAGTTACAAGCCACTGCTCCCGATTTCGGAGGTGGCCGCACTCGAATTCTTCCCATTCTTGACTGGTTGAGGTCCGCAGATCCAGAACGCGCCACCCAGCGCTGGTGACCTTGTCGACCAGGTCGGGGAGGAGTAAAGCATCATCAATCGTTGTCCCTGGCCACATGTGAGCCAACTGATTATCGGTTGGGACAGCAGACCAGAACTCGGCACCAAAAACCAGATGTCCGGAAGGTGTGGTGGAGCTGCGAAGACGGGACAGGGCTTCGCTGATCGTCCCAAAAGCTTGGTACGAACCTACGTTGAGGACGAGGTCGGCGCTCCCCGCGTAATCCGCAGACGATTCCGCCTGGAATACGACCCGGTCAGCAAGCCCCCGTTGCTTAGCTGCCATGCGTGCCTGATCAATGTAGGACTCCTTGATGTCAATGCCCGTGCCGCTGGTATTCGGCATCGCCTCGAGGATGTCCAGGAGCATTCCACCCCATCCGCACCCATGGTCCAAGACCGTTCGTGGTCGATTAGTTGCGAGATCGTTGATCAAGCGGTCGAAGGATTGCCGTCCGATCGGCGAATTGGTTCTGAGAACGGACGCTCCGCCACTGGCGGGTGGCGTGTTGGGATCAGTCATGACGCTCAACCTAACATCCGATTGGTAATCATCAATCGCTCTCGCGCGCTACCCGGTTCTAATCGTGCGGCACTATGGAATGCGTCGTGCAACCCTAGGGACATTAGACGTCTCGCCAACTGAACGACCGCAAGGACGGCAGTTCCCTAATTTTCGTGGAATCGTTGACACCAGCCGTACGCGCGGGTGTGGGCTAGTTCGTTGCGTCGGCCGCCGCGTGGGTGGTCGCCCACTCGAGGGCGTAGTCGGCGATCTCATCCCAGCCGTCCTGGCTGACCAAGCGGTGGGTGCGGCCGGGGTACGTCTTGTACTCGACGATCGCGGGGCTCCCCGACTTCTTGTACTTCTTCACGATTGCCTCGCCGATGGCCGGCGGCACGACGTGGTCGATCTCGCCCGTGATGATGAGTAGCGGTGCACGGTCGGTGCGGCCGTAGTCGACGTGGGTGATGCCGCCCTTCTCGTTCAGCACCGACAGGACGCCCTCGAAGAAGACCCGGTTGGAGGAGTTCACCGCGGATTCCTCCCACAGCTTGTCGGACTCGGCACGGGAGACGTCGTTACCGAACGTGAAGTGGAAGTGGCGCTTCGACAGCGGCTTGGCGCCGTTGCGTCCGAAGGGGTTCGACAGGATCGGCGTGCCCGTCCACAGGGTCGACAGCGGCAGCGTCGTGACGCCAGCGGTCTGGCCCGGCGCGACGCCCACGTACGCGACGCCGAGGCCGCGGTCGGCGAGCATTTGAGTGAGGACGCCGCCGAAGGAGTGGCCCATGATGATCGGCTTCTCGGGCAGCTCGCGGATGATCCGCTCGTAGTTGTCAGCGATTTGCTTCAGCCCGATCCCCTTGAGGGGCTCCGGGTTGCGGCGGATGTCCTCGACGCTGCGGTCGTCGATGCCGGGCCAGCCGGGCACGATCACCCGATGGCCGGCGGCGCGGAAGCGCTCGGCCCAGGTGTCCCAGCTCTTCGGAGTCATCCACAGACCGTGGATGAGGACAATGGGGGGTTTGGTCGTGGTGCTCATATCGATCTCCTCGATGGGGTGGGGTGGTTGATGCTTCGATAGTAGACCGAACGTTCTATCTATGCAATACTATTCCCAGAGCGATTAGGAATGAAAAAGTCCACTGGAGGATCCATGAGTACCACCGCCGCGCCGCGCTCGGCATCCACCCTCCAGCAGCGCCCGTCGGCACGTCAGCGGCTGCTGGATGCCGCGACCGACCTCTTCTACGGCGAGGGCATCCACTCCGTCGGGGTCGACCGCATCATCGGGCGGGCGGGCGTGACCCGGGCCACGATGTACAACCAGTTCGAGGGCAAAGAGGGGCTCGTCCTCGCGTACCTTCGGGGAGAGGACGAGCAGCTGCGCGGGCTGTTCACCCAGGCCACGCAGGTCTCGTCCGATCCCGCGGTGCTGCTCGACCTCGTCATCGCCGGCATCGAGGCCGACATCCGTGAACGCCACACCCGGGGATGCCCCTTCATCAATGCCGCCGCCGAGTACCCCGGTGAGGGGCCGGTGCGCGAGCTTATCGCCGCACACAGGGAGTGGTTCCGCTCGACGCTCGAGAAGTTGGCCGCCGCCGCAGGGCTGTCGGAGCCTGACGAGGTGGCGGCATCCCTCGTCCTCCTGCGAGATGCCGCGCTGGTGGGCGGCTACCTCGATGGCCAGGACCGCGTCGCCCCCGCCTTTGCCCGCACAGCCCGCACAGCGGTCGCCGCGCACCGCCGCTGACTCCTCATGCCCCGCGAGCATCACCAGCGCGCCGATAGAGGATTCCCGCGGGGGCTTAAGTGTCCGTTCGCGCAGTGGGGGACGGTCCCAAACGCAGGCGGACGACGGCGGGAGGCCGCCGCCGTCGTCCGCTTGCTTCGGTGCTACGCGTGCAGCTCGCGTCTTTCGTGGGTCAGGCCGTAGGGGACGTCGCGGCTGACGGCGACGGTGTAGCTGGTGTAGCTGTGCTGTGTAACGAGGATGCCATGGCGGCTCTCCTGCATGGCGTGTTCGCGGGCCATTTCGACGGCGGTGTTGAGGTCGTTCTCGATGGTGTCAGGATCGTGGGCAGTGATTGCCAGGACAAGGTCAGAGTGGCGCTTGATCATGGTGGTCTCTTTCTCGGCGGGATCCCGGGACTCTGGGTCGGCGCAGGCTTCCGGGGCCGGGCGTACCCGGGGGAGGCGGAAATCGGTGGTTCCAGAGGGGTTGCCCGGCATCTCTGATGGGGCGGTGGCCGGCCGAATTGTCCGGCGGGCTGGATCGGCGGAAGCGTTTGTTCCTGCGGATCTGTAGCCAGTGTGCCTGAAGCGTTGGCCCCTGGGCAATAGGTGGACCGAAAAATCTGGGGAGCCCAGCTAAACGTCAGAGTACGACGGTGGGAGGTCCCGTCGTCGTCCGCGCGTCCCCTCGCGCACCGTCCTAGGCGCCGTGCAACATCTTGGTGACCCCCTTGGAGGAGCCTCCCACCTGGCCGTTGGCGGATGTCCGCTTGGCCAGCATCTTGTCCAAAGGTTTGGCGTACCGCTCCTGGACGATCCGGACGTGGAGCCAGGACTCGACGCTGGCCACTGACTCCATGGCGCGGACCTTGTCCAAAATATCGTGCATCTCATCCAGGGCGCCCACGCCGAGGGTGGCCACCAGGTCATACCTTCCAAAGCAGCTGGCGATGAACTCCACGCCGGGGGTGGCGGAGAAGAAGTCGATGGCTTCCTCTGTTCCTCCCGACGTCGTGATGCCGAATCCAAAGGCCAGGGCACGGGAAGAACCGGAGCGGCTGCGGATGGGGCCGATCTGCATAACGCGGGCGTCCAGCAGGCGCATCACACGGTTCCGGGCGGCGCTTGCAGAGAGTCCAACGCGCTCGCCGAGCGCCTCGAATCCCAGCCGGCCATCCACCTGAAGCTCGCCCAGGATCAGCAGGTCCGCGGCGTCCAGCTCCAAACCGGGATCCGGCGGCTCCTTGCCGAGGAAGAGGCTGCGGACCACTTCCTTGTACATCAGGACGTCGACGGCGGCCACACCCTCGCACCCGCGGATGGCCTCCACATCCGCGTACAGCCGCTCCACCGTGGGCAGGCGCAGTTCGGCGATGATGCCGTACCGGCCGGTGGTCAGGGATGCGAAGACTGCCCCGTCCAGCTGGCTCAGCTTGTCCAGGGCCGGTTGGGCTGAACCGTTGAGCTGGATGGAGACGTGCGCGACGGCGGTCAGCCCCAGCAGTCGCGGGTGGACGGCCGCGACAATCCGCAGCTCGCCGGAAGAGATGAGTTCGTTGACCTTGGCCGTTGCCACTGAGCGGGTCACGCCCAGCTGCTTGGCCAGGTCGCTGAAAGAGGCGCGGCCGTCGGCCTGCAGTAATCGGATCAGCCGATTGTCCAGATCTTGCATGGTCTTCACAGTAAACGCCTCTTCCAGTTGGCCGCAGTCGCCGTGCGCCACGGCATGTCAGCGCAGTTGACCCTCCGACGCCTTCAAGTGTTCCACAGGCCAGCGTCAATACGATGGATTTGAAGATAATCACGGTCATATTCCAGCAAATAACGCGTTTGTCTGTCCATGAACGAATGATTCGCTTGCATTTGGGTGGAACTTGGCTAGTATCGTGACCAGCGCCACATCGGCCCCGCCCGGGTGTCGCTCCCCAACCACGATTCAGATGTTCATTGGAGATCTGCACATGCCCAAGTTCACGAAGGCCGCCATGGCGGCGGCCGCACTGGCCCTGCTCCTGAGTGGCTGTTCCGCTGCCGCGTCCACGACTGCCGAAGAAAAGGCGCCGGCTGCCGCCGAAGCCCCCAAGTGGCTGGCAACGAGCGGGAAGCTTACCCTCTGCATCGACCCCGAATACGCGCCCTTGGAGTACTACGCAAACGGTTCAAGCGGCAACATCATCGGGTTCGACGCCGACGCCGCCAGGGCGCTGGCCAAGCACTGGGGGCTTGAGGCCAAGTTCGAAGTCACCACCTTTGACGGCCTGATGCCAGGACTCCAGTCCCGCCGCTGCGACGCCATCTTCGGCGGCCTGTACATGAGCGAGGCGCGCCTGGCCGTGGCCGACGCCGCCCCGGTCATGAACGCCGGCCCGTCCATCCTGGCCGGTCCCGCAACGGTGGGACAGTTCAAGCAGCCCCTCGACCTCTGTGGCCGCAGCGTCGCGGCGCAGACGGCTTCGTCCAACGCCGCACGCATCAACACACTCAAGGACGAGTGCAAAGCTGCCGGCAAGGACGAACCGAAGCTCACGGAATACCCCAAGACAGCAGAAACCGTCCTCGCCGTTATGAACGGCAAATCCGAAGCCCTGATCGAGACCAACGTCGCCGCTTCCTACATGGCCGCCCAGAACGAGGGCAAGCTGGCCCTCGCCAAGGATGTCTTCGAAACGGACACCACATTCGGCGTCTTCACCCGCAAGAACGATCAGATCTCCCCGGTTCTCGCCGAAGCCCTGAAGGCCCTCCACAAGGACGGGACCCTGGCCCGGATCGCCACGGACAACAAGCTCGATCCCGCCATCGTCGACGTTCACTAGTTACCGCGCCGGGACCACGGAGCCGTGGTCCCGGCCCCACTCGAAAGGAGAACCCGATGGAATTCGATATCGGCATCTTCGTCCAACAACTCGTGAACCCGAGCTATCTCTACGGCGCCTTCCTGTCCGTCGCGGTTGCCGTGCTGGCGCTGATACTGGCCACCGCCGTCGGGTTTGCCGTAGCCATGGGACGCACGTCCCAAAGCCGCATCGCGCAGGGCACGGCGGGTTTCTACACGTGGTTCTTCCGGGCCATTCCGGCGCTGCTTGTCCTGCTCATCATCTGGAACGCGCTGCCGCAGCTGTTCCCGGTGCTGCGCCAGGACTGGTTCACCCCGTTCATCGCGGCGTTCATCGGCCTGGGCATTGTGGAAGCAGCCTTTATGGCCGAAATCATCCGCTCCGCTCTCCTGAGCGTCGACGAAGGACAGAATCTGGCCGGACGCGCCCTGGGCATGTCTCCGGCGAAGGTCATGGTCAAAGTGGTCCTGCCGCAGGCCATCCGCATCGCGCTGCCGCCCACCGGCAACGAGTTCATCGGCCTGGTGAAATTCTCCTCGCTGGCGTCCGTCATCTCCCTGCAGGAACTGCTGACCACCGCCCAGGTGGGCGTCAACATCACCTTCCGCTACGCCGAGTACTACGCCGCCGCCATCATCTACTACCTGATCATCGTGAGCCTGCTGACCCTGCTCCAGAACTACGTGGAGAAGAAATTCCTATGGACCTCACGATCAAAATCCAAGAAGCCAACCACGCTGGAACCGATCGGCCAAGGAGTACACGCATGAGCCAGATGCCACAGCTGATGGAGGCCGCGGCCTGGACGTCCGCCGACCCCGTGCTGCAGGTGCGGAACCTGCACAAGAGCTACGAAGACCAGCACGTTCTCCGCGGCGTTGAATTCGACATCCACCAGGGGCAGGTGAAGGCCGTCCTAGGGCCCTCCGGCTCGGGAAAGTCCACCATGCTGCGCCTCATGGCTCTGCTGGAACCCGCCAACGACGGCGAAATCCTCCTTCGTGGCCGGCGCCTCGGCGTCCGCGAACGGGGCACCACCACCGTGCCGCTGCCTGAGCGGGAGCTCGCCAAGGAACGGCGGGACATCGGCATGGTGTTCCAGAAGTTCAACCTGTTTCCCCACCTGTCCGCCTGCCGGAACGTGATGCTCGGCCTGACGTCGGTCCAGAGCGTCCCGCACAAGGAAGCGGAAGAACGCGCCATGGCCATGCTCGAACGCGTGGGCCTGTCCCACCGCGCCGGGCACTACCCCTCCGAGCTTTCCGGCGGCCAGCAACAGCGCGTGGCCATTGCCCGCGCCCTGGTGATGAACCCGTCCGTGCTGCTCTTTGACGAGCCGACGTCGGCCCTGGACCCCGAGCTGGTGGGCGAGGTGCTGGACGTGATGGAAGGCCTTGCCCATGACGGCATGACCATGATCGTGGTGACCCACGAGGTCCGGTTCGCCCGCCGCGTTGCCGACCAGGTCACCCTGTTCGACAGCGGCGTGATCGTGGAACAGGCCACCCCGGACGAGTTCTTCGACAACCCCCAGCACGAGCGCACCAGGAAGTTCCTCAGCCATGTCCACTAACCCGCACCCGTCACAGCGGCCCATCGCTGTCTACACGGACATGGACGACATCGACCACTCCGCAGGTGTCGCCCTGCTGGAGAAGCACGGCTACGACGTCCGGTACCTGGGCAGCCAGGACACCGCCGTCATCATGGAACAGGCCCAGGACGCCGAGGCCCTGCTGGTGGGCTACGCCTCCGTCACCGCCGAGGTCATGGACGCCATCCCGGGCCTGAAGATCATCGCCCTGCTCTCCATGGGATACGACAACGTGGATCTGGACGCCGCCAAGGAGCGCGGCATCTGGGTCAGCAACCTGCCCGGCGTGGCCACGGAGGAAGTGGCCTCCCACGCGCTGGCCCTCGCTTTGGCGATCACCCGGGAGATCCCGTTCTTCCAGGGCCGGGTGGCCGAAGGGGACTGGAACGGCCGGCCGGACACCACGGTGTTCCGGCTCAGCCAGGAACGGCTGGGACTGATCGGCCTCGGCAGGATCGGCAGCCGTTTCGGCGAACTGGCCTCCGGCGTCTTCGGCGAAGTCATCGGCTACGACCCCTACCTCCCGGACACCCCGGCAACCCGGGCCATGCTGGCGAAGGCCGGCATCCGCCGGACCGGACTGGACGAGGTCCTGGCGGAGTCCGCCGTCGTGTCCTTGCATATGCCGCTCACGGACGAAACGCAGCACATCATCAACGCCGGAAGCCTCGCGGCCATGCGGCCCGGCAGCTACCTGGTGAACGTCAGCCGGGGGCAGTTGATCGACAATGGCGCCCTCCGCGTCGCCATCGACTCAGGACACATCCGCGCGGCGGCCCTGGACGTGCTCGACGTCGAGCCCGCCCCTTCGGACCACCCCCTGATGGGCCACCCCCGGATCCTGGTGACCCCGCACATCGGGTTCCTCTCGGATCACACCCTGGCCGAATACATCAGGATCCAGGCGCAGAACGTCATTTCCCAAGCCCGTACCGGCACCCCGGACACCCCGCTGTTCGAGCTGGAACCCGCCGTCTAAGTGCCCGCAGGCTGGGTGCCGGCTCGCAGCGGCACCGCACTCCTTCTACTTGTAAAGGTCATCCCCATGTCATTCCCGACGCACCTTGAAACATCCGCCGCAGCACCGCCGGCAACCCTTTTCCTCGGCGGCCCCATCCGGACGGTCGACGCCGACAATTCCGTCGCAGAGGCGATGCTGGTGATCGGCAACCGCATCGCCGCCGTCGGAACCCCCGAGGAATGCCGCGCCGCGGCCCGTGAACTCAGCACCTCGGTTCCGGAGGTTGCGGACCTCCAGGGCCGCACCCTGGTTCCCGGCTTCGTGGACCCGCACGCCCACCCGCTCATGTACGGGCAGCTGCTGTCCTGGGTGGACTGCGGGCCGGAAGCCGCTCCGGACATCCCCACCATGCTCGAACGCCTGGCCAAGGCCGCCGCGGAAAACCCCGGCGACGGCCCCATCCGCGGCTACGGCTACGAGCACCGCAACCTGGCCGAACAGCGCCACCCCAACCGGCAGGAACTGGACACGGTGTCCACCACCCGCGAGGTCTACGTGATGAACGCCAGCGGCCACGGCGGCGTCGTGAACTCCTTTATCCTGGCCAAGGCAGGCATCGATTCGGACACCCCCAACCCGGCCGGCGGCACGTTCTTCCGCGACGCCGACGGCGATCTGACCGGTGAACTCTCCGACGCCGCCTGCGATATCCTCACCGGCGAGGACGGCGTCAAGCTCGGCCACCACGGCCCCAACTTCCACCTGGCTGACAGCAAGGAACAGCACCGCGGCCAGCTGCTCCACGCCCAGCACGAGTTCCTCAGCCACGGCGTCACCATGATCGGCGATTGCCAAGTCACCAAGCGCGAATTCGCGGCCTACCTGGACCTCGTGGAGCGCGGGGAACTGGTCACACGGATCAACGCGTACTTCCTTTCCAGCCTCCTGGACGAGGTCCTGCAGCTGGGTCTGGTGGACCGCTTCGGCGACTCGCTCCTGTCCTTTGCCGGCATCAAGCTCTACGCCGACGGCACCCTGGGCGGCTGGACGGCGTACTTCCCGGAGGGCTACCGCGATGATCCCTGCCGCACCGGCTCGCTCTACCACGATCCCGCCGACTACCGGGAGCTGGTGGTCCGGGCCCACAGCGCCGGGCTGCAGACGGCCACGCACGCGCAGTCACCCACGGCCATCCAGATGGTGATCGACGCCGTGAAGGAAGCCACCGCCGTCTCGCCGCGCGCGGACCACCGCCACCGGATCGAGCACTGCGGGCTGCCCACGCCGGAACAGATCACGGAAATGGCCGAACTGGGGATCCTCCCGGTCAACCAGCCCCAGCACTACTACAACTGGGGCCCGGGAGTCACGGACGCGATCGGCAGCCCGGGGGAGCGCTTCAACCCGCTGGGTGAATTCGTGGCCGCGGCCGTGCCCGTCACCATGAGCTCCGATGCCCCCGTGGCCGATCCGCGTCCCCTCGAAGCCATCCAGACCGCCGTGACCCGCAAGACCCGCTCGGGAGTGCAGTTGGGCTCGGATGACCTCAAGATCGACGCCGTCGCCGCCCTCCGCGCCCACACCATCAACGGCGCACGGGCCATGGGACGCGAGCAGGACCTGGGCTCCCTGGAACCGCAGAAGCTCGCCGACTTCGTGATCCTCGCTGCGGACCCGCTGGCGGCGCACGAAGCCGACATCAGCGGCATCGACGTTGTGGAGACCTGGGTGGACGGAACCCGCGTCTACAAGCGCTGACCGCCCGCCCTCCCAGCCAGCAAAGGACTTTAGCCATGACCAGCACCATCCCCACCAACAACGTCGGCCTCGCCGTCATGACCACGCTGCGGAACTACGGGATCGACGCCGTCTTCGGGATCCCCGGCACACACAACCTGGAGTTCTACCGGCACCTGAAGCCGCTCGGCATCCGCCCGGTCACCACCCGCCACGAGCAGGGCGCCGGGTACGGCTCCGACGGCTGGAGCCAGCTCAAGGGGCTTCCCGGCGTCGTGATCACCACCTCCGGACCCGGGCTGCTGAACGCGATGTCCGCCGCCGCCACCTCCTACTGCGAGTCCCGGCCCATGATCATCCTGTCCCCGGGTGCCCCGCGCGGCAGCGAGTTTTCGGACGTCGGGCTTCTGCATGAAACCAAGGATCCCACCGGCGCGGTCCGGGCGCTGATCGGACGCAGCACCCGCGTTTCCAGCGGCAGCGAAGCCGTGGAACTGATCCACCAGGCCTTCGCGTCCTTCGCCCACGGACGCCCGCGCCCCGTCCACATCGAGATCCCGCTGGATCTGTTGGAGTCGGCCTCCGACGTCGACCCCGCCGCACTGGAGGCCCGCCCCCTGGGTGCGCCGAAGAAAGCCGACGACGACGCCGTTGCGGCCGCCGCTGCCTTGCTCCGGGATGCGTCCAACCCCGTGATCCTGGCCGGCGGCGGATCGCTGGGAACCGGCGCTGCCCTGCTTGAACTCGCCGAGCTGCTGCAGGCGCCCGTGGTCACCACCATCAACGGCAAGGCCGCCATCCCGGAGGGCCACCCGCTGTCCCTCGGCTCCGAGATCCGGTTCGCCTCGGCCCAGGACCTGTGCAACTCCTCCGATGCGCTGCTGGTGATCGGCAGCAAGCTGGGCGAGTCCGAAATGTGGGGCGGCAAGATCCTCCCGCAGGGCGGCTCCATCCGGATCGACATTGACCCCCTCCAGCTGCACTGCAACCTCAGCCCGGAACTGGAACTCCTGGGCAACGCGGCCGCCGTCGTTCCCCAACTGCTCGCCGCCCTCACGGGCCACGTCGCCGCGGCGGCGCCGCAGCTGGCGCCGCAGCTGGCGCCTCTGCGTGCCGAGCTGCAGGCCGAAGCCCGCGCCATGGCGCCGGTCCTGGCACAGATCAACGAGATCCTGGCGGCCACCCTTCCGGCGGACACCGTCATCGCCGGCGATTCCTCGCAGATCACCTACTTTGGCACCACGTCCTTCTTCCCCATGCAGCAGCCGCACCAGCTCCTCTACACGCCGGCCTACGCCACGCTGGGTTACGGGCTGCCGGCCGCGATCGGCGCCAAGGTGGCCGCTCCCGACCGTCCTGTGGTGGGCCTGATCGGCGACGGCGCGCTCATGTTCGCCGTCCAGGAATTCATCACCGCCGTGGAGCAGGGGGTGGACCTGCCCATTATCTGCATCAACAACGGCGGCTACGGTGAGATCCGGCAGAACATGCAGGACCGCGATCTGGCGCCCGTCGGCGTGGACCTGGTGCAGCCCGACTGGGTCCGCATGGCCGAAGGCTTTGGCCTCACGGCGTTCAACGTGGAGTCCCTCGACGTCCTGGCCGACACCGTCACCCAGGCGCTCGCGGTCAAGGGCCCCAGCCTCATCCACGTGAGCATCTGATGCCGGTCCTGGAGGCAGCGTTCCGGGTGCTCAACCCGGCCACGGGCGAGGTCCTGGCGGAGTACGCCGAGGCCACGGCCGCGGATGTAGAGGATGCTGTCGAATCTGCGCGCCGCGCCTTTATCGGCGGGGGCAAGACTGCCGGCTGGGGCACAACGACGGCGGAACGGCGTGCCGCGGTGCTGCGGGGCGCCGCCGGTCGGCTGCTCGAACGGAAGGAGCGGTTGGCCCGGCTTGCCACGGAGGAAATGGGCAAGCTGCTGGCCGAGGCAGTCGGCGAGGTGGAGCTGTGCGCCGAGATCTTCGCGTACTACGCCGAGCACGGGCCGGGCTTCCTCGCCGACGAGCCGCTGGACCACCCCGGGGCGGTGCTGCAGCGGCGCCCCCTCGGCCCGATCCTGGGCATCATGCCGTGGAACTACCCGTACTACCAGATCGCCAGGTTCGCGGCGCCCAACCTGATGCTGGGCAACGCCCTGCTCATCAAGCCGGCACCGGCCTGCCCGCGCTCGGCGCTCGCCCTCGAAGAGTTGCTGCTCGACGCCGGCCTGCCGGCAGGTGCCTACCGGACCGTACTGGCGGGCGTGGAACAGACCGCCGCGCTGGTGTCCGATCCCCGCATCCAGGGGGTCTCGCTCACCGGCAGCGAGCGGGCTGGCATCGCCGTCGGCACGCTCGCCGGGGCAGGGCTAAAGAAGTCAGTGCTGGAGCTGGGCGGCTCGGATGCCTTCATCGTCCTGGACACCGAAGACCTCGATTCCGTGGTTGACCTCGCGGCGGCGGCGCGGATGGAAAACGCGGGGCAAGCCTGTACGTCGCCCAAGCGCTTCATCGTGGCTGCATCGATGTACGACGACTTCGTTGCCGGACTTGCCGCCAAGCTGGCTGGATACGTACCGGGGGATCCCCGGGACCCGGGCGCCACGCTTGCGCCGATGTCCTCCGCTGCGGCGGCCCGGACACTGCTTGCGCAGGTGGACGGCGCCGTCGCCGAAGGTGCCACCTTGCTGTGCGGAGGGTTCAGCACGGCGGCAGGGGAGGCCTACGTGTCACCTACGCTGCTGACGGATGTGCGGCCGGGCACTCGCGCCTACCGCGAGGAACTCTTCGGCCCGGTGGCAGTGGTGTACCGGGCGGAGGACGAGGACGACGCCGTCCGGCTGGCCAATGATTCGCCGTACGGCCTGGGCGCCTCGATCTTTACCGCCGACGCCGGGCGGGCAGACCGCATCGCCGAGCGGCTGGAAGTTGGGATGGTCAGCGTCAACCGGCTCGCGCCGTCGTCGGCTGCTTTGCCCTTTGGCGGGGTCAAAAACAGCGGCGTCGGGCGCGAACTGGGGCCGCTTGGCATGGACGAATTCGTGAACCGAAAACTTGTAGTCCGCTAAATTTTTGGAGGGAAAGCCATGAGCGAGACGCTCAAGAATGCAGACTTGAAGACCGCCGCGTGGGGCTGGGTTGAGGGGCAGAAGGAACAGCTCTCCGCGTGGCACACCAACATCTGGGAGCTCGCAGAACCCGCCTGGCGGGAGTACGAGTCCTGCGCCTGGTACGTGAAAATCCTGCGCGAACACGGCTTCACCGTGGAGGAGGGCAGCGGGGGCATGCCCACCGCCTTCGCCGCCGAGTGGACCAGCCCCGCCGGCCCCGGAGCTCGGATCCTGGGCTACGCCGAATACGACGCCATTCCCGGCAACTGCCAAGCAGCTTCCACCAAGCGCGAGCCCCGCACGGGTATGTCCCGGTTCGCGCCGGGCCACACGGACCCGCACTCGGCACTGGGCATCTCAACGCTCGCCGGGTTCCTCGCGGCGAAGGATGCCATGGAACGGCACAACATCCCCGGGACACTCGTGTACACGGGCGAACCGGCGGAGAAGGTCCAGGGATCCAAGGTGGTCCACGGCCTGCGCGGCTACTACGACAACCTGGACGCCATCATTTCGTACCACCCCTTCTACATGATGCCGCTGTGCAACACCGCGCGCTGGGACACCCATTGCGGCTCGTACTACAGCAAGATCTACACGTTCACGTGTGACAACCCCGAAGGCTGGAACAACACCTACGGCGACAGCCCCATCCCGTCCTCGCACTCCGCGGCGCGGGCTCCCGGGGCCGATGCGGCACTGTTCACTATGTTCTCGCTCACCAAGACCACCCAGGATTCCATGCTGCCGCAGGCCGGCGGCTGGTCGTTGTCCGAGGCGATCCTCACCGCGGGGCAGGCGACGGCGGACAATCAGCCCGCGGGACTGGCCCAGATCCAGTACTCCTGGCGCTGCCCCAGCCTCGCAGAAGCCGACTCGGTGCTCGCCGTGCTGGACCGTAACGCCGAGCTGGCCGCGGCTGCTTCGCACTGCACCGTCAGCTCGCGCTGGGTGGCGCGCAACCGGCCCGGCATCGCCAACCACACCGTGGCGCAGCTTGCGTGGGAGAACATCGCCGCCGTCGGCGCACCCGTCCTGGACGAGCGGGCCCGGGAGATCGGCCGCGAAATCCAGGCCTCGTGCGGGGTGGAGCCCATGGAGAACCCGTTCCACCCGGCGACGGCGGAGCTGATCAGCCCGCAGGACGCCGAGACGAAACTGCGCCGGCACCTTCCGGCAACGCAGCAGAACTGGACCAGCGACGACTATGTGGAGATGACCTGGTACGCGCCCACCATCCGTTTCTACACCGCCCGCCCAACGCTGGCTCCGGACCCTGCCGGGACTCCGTACCCGGGCTGGGCCATGACGGCGATGGGCGGCATCCCGGAGACCATTGACCCCACCATCACCGTCACCGGCAAGATGATCGCCGGCATGGTTCTGGACCTGGTGACCTCCCCGGAGACCCTGGCCGAGGCCAAGTCCGAGTTGAGGCCGAGAAGGTTCGGCGCGGCTCCGTGGCCCCGCTGCTGCCCGCCGAATTCAGCGCGCCCACGGACTTCCGCTGGCCCGAATACATCGGCGAGGGCAAGGCCCGCGACTGGTGGATTCCCGTGTCCGAGGAAGCCTGGAACACGGCGGGGTAAATACCCCTGGCATCACACAAGCGGACGACGGCGGGAGGTCCCGCCGTCGTCCGCTTCCTGGCCTAGGCCTGGACGAGGAGGCCGGTGGCGAACATCAGTCCCATGCCCAGGACGATGCCGGCGCCGGTGAGCGGCGTGAAGGTCTTGCCCGCGGTGTCCCTGAGCATTGGCAGGAGTTTGACGGCCACCTGGGCCACGGCTCCGGCTCCGATGCCGAGCAGGAAGGCCGCAAGGGCCGGCTGGTACACGGTCACCCCGAGGAGGGCCCCGGCGGCCGCGGGGGCCCCTGCGATGAGCCCCAGGATCACCAGGCGGCCCAGGCCGGGGGCTTGTTTGGCGAGCGGGGTGACGATCGCCAGGCCCTCGGTGGTGTTGTGGATGGCGAAGCCGACAATCAGGGACGCGCCCAGGGCGAGTGAGCCCACCGCGTAGGCGGATCCGATGGCGAGTCCTTCGCCGAAGTTGTGGAGGCCGATGCCGATGGCGATCAGCAGCGCCAGGCGCTGCGGCGGCGGGGCTGAAGGTTGGCCGGCAGCGCTGGGGTTCTGGTGCCGGCGCATCCAGGCATCCGTTCCCTCGAGGATGAGGTAGGCGGTCACGGCGCCGAGGAAGACGACCATGGGGCCGCCGAACGCGCCGCTGCCGGCCACGAGTCCCACGGCTTCGAGGGTCGCGTCGATGGCCAGGAAGGCCAGCAGCCCGACGGTGACTCCCAAGAGGACGCGGACCCAGGACGCGGACGAACGGCGCACGAACGGCATCCACAGCATGCCCAGGGCCACGGGTATCACGCCAACATAGATCCCCAGGAGCAACATAAGTCCGAAGAAGGAGCTCCCGCGCTCCGGACTCAAGGCGGCCGCGTCAATAACCGCCGGGATCTTGCCGCCGTTCGAGGTCACCAGCGCCACCTCGTAGGGATCCCCCTCCACCCAGTTGTAGATGATGGTGAGGGTGGTGGACTCCAGCGGCGCCATGGTTTCCCGGGTCTGCGTGAACACGGCGTAGTAGTCCGAGACATTGACCTGCGCGATGGACACCGGATCCGGTCCCTCGTTCCGGACGGTGATGGCGATCTGGCCGGCAGTCAGGCGAACGTCTTCGACGGCTACCTCCTCCTTCGGCGGAACGCCCTCGGAGAAGTTGTTGAGACCCGGTGCGTTGAGCAAGGTAAACAGGCCCAGCAGGATGGCGATCAGGACCAGCGGTCCAATGCCGAGCATCCACCGCGGCACCGGCGGCCGCCTGTGGGGTGCTGCGGCCAGAGCGGCAGCTGACTTTTCGTCAAGGCTCATGATGGGCTCACCTCGAAGAAGCCCATCCAGCCCAGTTCAGCGAACTCGGTCTTGTGGGCGTGGAACATGTACTTGCCCGGGTACGGAAAGCGGAGTTCCACAATGCCGCGCTGGCCCTGCACCTGCGAGATCGTGTCCGTGAACTCACTGGGAGTCAGCAAGGTCCCGGTGGGGTAGTAGTGGAAGAAGTTCCCGTGCACGTGGAAGGAATTGATCGGATCGTATTCGAGAACGTTGATGAGGTGGATCCGGACGAGCTCGTTTTGCTTGACCTGGACGGGGAAGTCCATGAAATGGAACGGCAGGCCGTTGACGGAGTAGAACTCGTTGTCGTCGCCGCCGTCGGTGTTGTAGCCGTTCATCACCATGACCATTTCGTTGTCGGCTTTCAACCGGCCTTCTTTGGGCTCGATGATGAAGCCGCCGTAGAGGCCCTTGGCGATGTGCGGCGCCAGCGGTGACTGGTGGCAGTGATAGAGGTGCGTGCCGAATGGTGTGGCATCAAATTCGTAGGTGAAGCTTTGGCCCGGAGCGATGGACCCGGCGCCGATCCCCGGGGTGCCGTCCATCTCGGCCCGGTGGATCCCGTGGAAGTGGATGGTGTGGGGGTGCGCACCGGCGTTGGTGAAGTGGATCCGGAGGGCGTCGCCTTCCTGCGCCCAGAGGGTCGGACCGGGGATCCGGCCGTTGTAGCTCCAGCCCGGGAACGTCACCCCCGGCGCGATCTCGAAATCTTTATCCACCGCGACGATGTCCCATTCCCGGAGGGTGCGGCCGTCCGGAAGCGTGCTGGTTTTGCCCCGGTCGAAATCGTGCAGGACCGCGGTCGGGTCGATCCCGGCGCGGTCCGGCGGGACCGAACCGCCGGCGAAGCCTGCGTGACCGGCGTGGTTCGCCACGTGGCCAGCGTCCGTGCGGGGCGAACCAGCGCCTGCCGCTGAGGAACCGTCCGTGGAAGTCTTCGCTGCCTGACCTGACATGGTGCCGTGTCCGGCGTGCTGCCCGGGATCCTTGGAATCCAACGGCGCCCAGCCGGCAAGCGCAGGCACTGTGGCGAAGGCCGCGGCTCCCGAGAGCATGGCACGCCGCGTCGGCATCGTCTTTCCTTCGGTTTTCGGCGTGCCGTCCATTTCATCTCCATTGATCAAACACTTTTGTTAGGCCAGTCTAACATTTATGTTCGGCTGGTAATATGGGGATATGACCGTCTCCGAGCTGACAGCTTCCGCGCAGGACTACCTGAAGATGATCTGGTCCTCAACGGAATGGGCCGAGGCTCCCATCACCGTTGGCGCCATGGCCGAGCGGATGGCGGTCAAACCGTCCACCGTTTCGGACGGCATCCGTCGGCTGGCAAAGCAGGGCCTGGTCACCCATGCCCCCTATGGCAGCATCGAACTGACGCCCGCCGGCCGGGCACACGCCGTCGAAATGGTGCGCAGGCACCGCCTCCTGGAAACATTCCTCGTGCAGATTCTGGGATACGGCTGGGACGAGGTGCACGACGAGGCCGAGATCCTCGAGCACGCCGTTTCCGACACCATGATCCAGCGCATCGACGAGAAGCTCGGCTTCCCCACCAGGGATCCACACGGCGACCCAATCCCCTCCGGAAATGGGGTACCGCACCCCCCGCAAGGGGATCCCCTGACATCCGTGGAACCGGAACGGACGGTTACTATCACAAGGATCTCGGACGCGGACCCGGACATGCTCCGGTACTTCACCCAGCTCGGGCTGGGACCGGACACACAGCTCCAAGTTTTGGCCCACCGCCCGTATGCGGACGTGACCACGATTCGGGTCGGGGACCGCGACGTTGATCTGGGTCCCTCCGCAGCAGAGGCCATCTGGGTAGTGGCCAAATAAGGTGAAGATTGCCCTGGCTCCCGACGGCGCCGAACTGGCGTGGGCCGAAGAGGGTACCGGCCAGTCGCTGCTCCTGATCGCGGGCGAGGCAACTGCCATGGACGGTTGGGGACCAACGGCGGCGGCCCTGGCACAGCATTTCAGCGTCATTCGCTTCGACCACGGGGGGATCGGCGGGAGCAGCGATGGCGACGCCGGCCGCTACACCACGCGGCTCCTCGCCGCCGATGCGGTAGCTGTCCTCCAAGCGGCAAACGTGGACAGCGCTCACGTGTACGGGCACTCCATGGGCGGGCGGGTGGCCCAGTGGCTCGCGATTGACCACCTGAAGAGTGTTCGTGCGCTGATCCTTGCTGCGACGAGCGGAGGAACACTGGGCGGGGCCGAGCCCGCGAGGGACGCTATGGAAGCGCTGTTGAGCGGCGACATGTCGCGGCTCGAGCCTCTGTTCTTCGCCCCGGAATGGGCTGAGGACCACCCCGAGGCGGTCCTCACTTTCTTCAACTCACGGGCCTCCGCCTGGGCCAAGGCGCGCCACTTCCGCGCCAGCCGGGACCACGATGCGTGGAGCCGCCTCGGCTCCATCGAATCGCCCACACTCATCCTCCACGGCACCGACGACGCCCTGAAACCCATGCCCAACGCCGTCCAGCTGCACCGGCACATCCGCTGCTCCACGCTGGTCAAGGTCCCGGGCGCCGGCCACGGCCTCCACCTGGACCGTCCGGAAACCATCCCGTGGATCCGGCAGTTCATCGCCGCTAAAGCAGCCCTCTGAAACGGAGAGCGCACGACGGCGGGAGGTCCCGCCGTCGTGCGCTTCGCGGCGGGGCGCGGATTCAGGAGCGAAAGATTTCCTTGGCTACCGTGATGGCGGACAGTGCGGACGAGATGTCCTCGGAGCTGTTCCGTGCTGCCGCTGGTGGCCAAGCTGGCAAGTGGCTAGCTTTTGAGCAGCCCGGTGCGCTGTAGCCAGGATTTGACGTCCGGTTCGGCATCTTGGACTTCCTCGCCCCGCACGGCCAGTCCTTCGCCAATCACCGCACCTGGGCAGGACCTTGTGTAGTCGCGAACGGCGGTGCCGAGCCCGCTCATGGCGTACGTGGTGACGGGATGGATTGTTTTGCCGGCGAAGTCGTACCTTTCGGTGAATGTCGTCATGATCATTGGTGCCCGGACGTTCCAGATCCCGCTTGCCAGCAACACGGTGTCGTATTGGTCGATGGACGCCAACGACGAGGCCAAGGCCGGGCGGGCATCAGTGCTTTGCTCGCGGACGTTTCGTGCGACCGTGGCGTCGTAGTCCTCGGGATAGGGGTCGGCGGCATCGATGCGGTGCACATCGCACGTTATGAGCTTGCTGATCATTCCAGCGAGGACCTCGGTGTTGCCGGTGTCCAGGTCAGTGCGTCCGCCGTAGTAGTAGTTCTCCCCGGCGCGGGAGAAGTAGGCCAGCAGGACCCGCGCGTTTTCAGCGGGAGCCGGGGTGCTCAGCGCGGTGGGGGACGGGGCGGTTTCTTGCGCGGGCATGGGTTCGTTCCGTTCTCCCGTGGTGCACCCTGACGTTCCGGTGGTGATTATGGCGGTACCCAGGCCGGTGACGGCTGCACGAAGTACGGAGCGCCGGCCGATAGTCCTGCGGTTTGAGGTCATCACGGGATCAGTCGATTCTGCGACCACTCAACCAGCTCACCATCGCAGGGTCGCGGTGGTCGAAGAACAGGCTCGCGCCGGTGTCCAGGGCCGCGATCCGGCTCATCTGCTCCTCGGAGATGGCGAAGTCGAACACCTCAAGGTTTTCGGCCATCCGCTCCGGCCGCACGGACTTCGGGATAACGACGACCTCGCGCTGGATGAGCCAACGGAGTACCACCTGCGCGACGGACTTATCGTGTTCCTCTGCGATGGCGGTGAGCACCGGGTTCGTGAACAAATCATTCCGCCCTTCCGCGAACGGCCCCCAAGACTCAATTTGGACGCCGCCTTCGCGCATCACCGCCTGGTCAGCGGCGCGCTGGTGGAAGGGGTGGGTCTCGATCTGGTTGACGGCGGGGAGAATCTCGTTGTGCTCGATGAGGTCCACAAGCCGGTCGGAATGGAAGTTCGATACGCCGATCGCCCGGACCCGGCCTTCCTTGTTGAGGTCCTGCATGGCCCGCCACTTGCTGTAGTAGTCCCCGAGCGGCTGGTGGATCAGGTAGAGGTCGACGTAGTCCAGACCGAGTCTGTCGAGAGAGTTTTCAAAAGCACGCCTCGTGTCGTCTTGGACGCTGCCGGTCGGGGCGTGCTGGATCCAGAGTTTGGTGGTGACGAAAAGGTCTTCACGGGGGATACCGCTGGCCTTGATCGCCGCGCCTACGGCCGCTTCGTTGCCGTAGGAGGCGGCCGTGTCCAGGTGCCGGTAGCCGGCGGCGAGGGCGGCTTCGACGGCAGGCTGGGTCTCCGCGTCGGGGATCTGGAAGACGCCGAAGCCCAGGATGGGCATCTGGATTCCGTTGTTGAGGGTCACGCTATTCATGAGTTTCCTTAGTTTGGTGGGTGACTATCGTGTGGGCGGTTTCGTAGTCCTGGTCATTGACGGGTTCCAGCCACGTGGCGCCCTGTCCGTGGTGCTGCTCGACCAAGGCCAGATATGAGTTGCATTCTGGCGTCCTTGATAGGGGCTTTCCCGCCATCCATTTTTAGGAGTTCGACCGCCGCGGCTGGTCCACTGCATTCAAGAAAACCAGCCCTTTCCCACGCGGGGGAGTCACTGCTGTGCGGTGTTCTGCCAGTTCCTGTTAGGCCAGCCCAGCTCCGTCGTAACGTAGAAGCCATGCAGAACAGCAAGGACGTCCGCGAGTTCCTCATGAGTCGGCGGTCGCGAATCACCCCGGCCCAAGCCGGGCTGCCCGCCTACGGCGGGACCAGGCGAGTGGCCGGTCTCAAACGCGAGGAAGTGGCCATGCTCACCGGCGTCAGCACGGAATACTACGCCCGACTCGAACGGGGAAACCTGCGGGGAGTCTCCGACAGTGTCCTCGAATCCCTCGCCGGCGCACTCCAACTCGACGAGGCCGAGCGAGCCCACCTATTCGACCTGGCCAAGGCGGCTGCACCCTCGCAAACATCAGGAACGCGCAAGGTCAGGGCGGAAGTACGCCCCAGCGTGCAAAGGATCCTGGCCGGTATGACCGGCACCCCAGCCTACGTCCGCAACTCACGCATGGACATCGTGGCCGCTAACAACCTCTGCTTCGCCCTGTACACGGACATCCTCAACGCCGATACGCTGCCGCTGAACCTCGCACGGTTCATGTTCCTGGACCCCAGATCCCGAGACTTCTTTCTCGAATGGGAAACCATCGCCGATGACCTCGCCGCAGCGCTGCGCACCGAATCGGGACGCAACCCCCGCGACCGGGCCCTGAACACCCTCATCGGTGACCTGGCCGCGGGAAGCACGGAATTCTCGACACGCTGGGTCCGGCACAACGTCCGCTTCCACCGCTCAGCCCGCAAGACGCTGCACAACCCGATAGTCGGCGACCTCGAACTCACGGGCGATTCACTTGAACTCCCCGGAGACGGTCTGACCCTTATCGCCTACACGGCCGAAACGGGCAGCGAATCACAGGAAAAACTAGACTTCCTCACCATGTGGAGCACCACCAACAAGCGCCCGGTTGAATCGCCTCAAGGTGACTCCAGCACGCCAACCATCCCACCACCCGGCGCTGGCACCCGGTCGTGACGGCCGGACTGCCCTCAGCGCCGGCACGCGGCGGGAGTCAGTTGATTGCCTCGATGCCCAGCCGTTTGAGTTCTTCAAGGTGGTTCCGCATGTTCTGAAGCACCTCGGGGGAATGCGGCTGCCAATCCAAGATCTCGTCAACTACTCGCAAGGGCTCTTGGGTTCGGTAGGACCTAGTGGGGTTGCCCGGGAACTTCTTGTCCGTCAGATTGGGGTCATCCTCAAAGGAGCCCGTGGGTTCCACGCGGTAGATCCTGCCCGGTCCCTCGCCTAGGCCGAGTTCGGCTCCCCAGGTAGCCGCATCCAACGTGGCAGTCAGGTAGACATAGTTCGCCGTCTTCCGCTCGCCGTAATTCGACGTGTTGCCGGGTTTCAGCAAGTCCCCAGGCTTCAGGTCAGCTTTGGTGCCGTGGTAAAAGGGCCCGGGGTCTTTGGCATGCGACGACATTGGTTCTTTCTCCATGCAGCCTCCTCGAAAGTGGGCTTCCAATCTAGCTCGCAACCACTTTGCGCACGCCGGATATGGGTCAGCCTTGCATTCGTTGCCGGTAGCTCCGGGGCGTTTCGCCGGCGTCGTTCAGGAAATGCCGGTTAAAGTTGGACAGGTTGGAAAACCCGACCTCGTAGCAAATGTCCGAGATGGGTTTGTCGCTGCGCTCGAGCAGCCGCCGTGCATGGGCCAGGCGGAGTTTGCGGACCAGATCGCTGAAGTTCTGGCCGGTGGCGCGCTTGAAGTATTTCGAGAAGGTCGGCTCGGACATTCCCACCAGAGCCGCCGCCTCGGACATTTTGACGTTGCCGGCGTGATTGCCAAACACGTACTCCAGCACGATGTCCACCACCGCCGCGGCCTGGCCGTCCAGCTGCGGCCTGAACCATTCGTCAGCGAGGTAGCGCCGGTCCTCCTGCGGTGAGCGCGCAAGAATGGCAAACAGTTCCAGCAGGTGGTGCAGCCGCCCCAACCCGGTGGAGGTGCCCATCGCTTCGATGGATGCGGCCGCAGCCCGGGCTGTGCTCCCGAGGAACTCGATACCGCGTGCGGACTGTTCCAGCAGGGGTTCGATTTCGGCCAGCTCCGGAACCAGGGCCGTGGTCTGCTCCACCCATTTTCCATCGAACTGGATCAGGGCGTCCCTGCCGGCAATGACCTCGCCGGGCTCAAGGTCGCTGACCCAGTCGTGGGGCAGGCCTGATCCCACCAGGGACACATGCCCGGCCTCGAACGTGCCGATGTGGTCCCCGACAATGAACTTGCCGGTGCCTTTCCTGATCAGGTGGATCTCGTACTCGGGGTGGTAATTCCAGCGGGCCGCCGCGGTGGGGTAGTCATGCTCGTGCCACCGGACCGAATGGTTCGGGTCCACCGGGATGACCTCCCGGCTGGCCCGCATGCCCAGCAGCCTTTCGGCAAGCCTGGCCGATGCCCCGTCGCCGGGATCCGCAGCACTCATGGTGGTTCTCCAGGTATCCGGGTTCATGAAATATGGACAGCGCCAATGGCACTTTCCCACAGTAGCGCGTGCGCCCGGAAGGCCGATAGGGAAAATTAGTATCAGAAACTGGCATGTAGGGCGCTAGTTGTGCCCTACCCCACACACCTAAAGTTGAGGAATACCAGCCCGGCACATCGAAATCCCGATGACCGGGCCGCCCCAGCCGAGTACGTCGACACGGCAGTCGACGCGAGCCGGTTGTGCACCCCCTGAAGAACAAAGGAGTCCTCAATGCGCCCAAAAACGCGCGCTGCCGCGATTGCCGCCGGCGCCCTGTGTGTGGCCCTTAGCGCCTCGGCCTGTGCCGGCGCCGGCGGAGGCAATTCCGCCGGAGACCCCAACAGCATCAATGTCCTGATGGTGAACAACCCCCAGATGGAGGACCTGCAGCGGCTCACCGCGGATAATTTCACCAAGGAAACCGGCATCAAGGTCAACTACACGATCCTGCCGGAAAACGACGTCCGGGCCAAGATCAGCCAGGAGTTCTCCAGCCAGGCCGGCCAGTACGACGTCGCGTCACTGTCCAACTACGAGATCCCGTTCTATTCCGCCAACGGCTGGCTCGCGCCGCTGGACAATGTTGCCGAGGACGCCGCGTTTGACCAGGACGACATCCTGCCCGCCTACACGGCCTCCCTCACCGGCGAGGACGGCAAGCTCTACGGCGAACCGTTCTACGGCGAATCCTCTTTCCTGATGTACCGCAAGGACATTATGGACGCCAAGGGCCTGACCATGCCGGCGAAGCCCACCTGGGACGAGGTGGCGGACATAGCAGCACAGGTGGACGGCGCAGCCCCAGGAATGAAGGGCATCTGCCTGCGCGGCCAGCCCGGCTGGGGACAGGTCTTCGCGCCGCTGACCACCGTGGTGAACACCTTCGGCGGGACCTGGTTCGACAAGGACTGGAACGCCCAGGTCAACTCCCCGAAGTTCACAGCAGCCGTCGACTTCTACACCAAACTGGTCCGGGAGCACGGTGAAGCAGGGGCCGCGCAGGCCGGCTTCACCGAATGCCTGAACAACATGAGCCAAAGCAAAGTGGCCATGTGGTACGACGCCACGTCGGCCGCGGGCGCCCTGGAAGCCGATACGTCACCCGTGAAGGGGAAGATCGGCTACGCCCAGGCCCCGGTCAAGGAAACCAAATCCTCCGGTTGGCTCTGGACCTGGTCCTGGGCTATGCAGGCGGCCTCAAAGAAGCAGGACGCGGCCGGGAAGTTCATCGCCTGGGCAAGCTCGAAGGAGTACGAAGATCTGGTCGCCTCCAAGCTCGGCTGGGCGAAGGTTCCCTCCGGCAAACGCATCTCCACCTACGAGAACACCGACTTCCAGAAGGCGGCACCGTTCTTCGAGGCCGAACGCTTCGCCATCGAGAACGCCGACCCGAAGAACCCCGGCGCCCAGGAACGTCCCGCCGTCGGCATCCAGTTCGTGGGCATTCCCGAGTTCGCTGCCCTGGGCACCAACGTCTCCCAAGGCGTCAGCTCCGCCATCGCAGGCCAGGGCACCGTGGCCGACGCGCTGGCCAAGGGCCAGGAAGCCGCCCAAAAAGTCGGCAACAAGTACAAGTAGCCAGAACCGAACCGCAGGAGAACCTCATGACTACCGCAACGGCGCGCATCTCCCGCCCGGGACACCACGCAGCCAAACTTCCAAGGAATGCCCGGTCGCGGGAACGCGCCCTGGCCTGGGCCCGGCGTGCACCGCTGCTTCCGGCCCTGATCTTCCTCATTCTCGTCACCCAGCTCCCATTCGTGGTGACGCTGATCATCTCGTTCCTGAACTGGAACAGCCTCAGCCCTGACAAGACCGCCTTCGCCGGCCTCGAGAACTACGTCACGGTCCTCACCGACCCGGACCTGCGCCAGGCAATCCTCACCACCATCCTCCTCACCGTCTCGGTAGTCATGGCGAGCCTGGTCATCGGGCTGGGCCTGGCACTGCTGCTGGACAAGAAGTTCATCGGGCGCGGACTGGCCCGGACCCTCCTGATCGCACCGTTCCTGGTGGTGCCCGTAGCCGCTGCCCTCATCTGGAAGCACGCCCTGCTCAACCCCACGTACGGGCTGATCAACGGCATCCTGACCTGGGTCTGGTCCCTCTTCGGCAGCACCACGGCGCCCCAGCTGGACCTGCTGTCCCAGGCACCCATGATGGCCGTCATCGTCTCGCTGGTCTGGCAGTGGACACCGTTTATGATGCTCATCCTGCTGGCGGGCCTGCAGTCCCGTCCCATGGACACCGTGGAAGCTGCCCAGATGGACGGCGCCACACCGTGGGCGATCTTCCGGCACCTCACCCTGCCGCATCTGCGCCAGTACCTGGAGCTTGGCGGCCTGCTCGGAGCCATCTATATCGTGCAGAACTTCGACGCCGTCTTCACCCTCACCGCAGGCGGACTGGGCACGGCCAACCTGCCCTACGCCATCTACCAGACGTTCTACTTCGCCAACGAATACGGCCTGGCGTCTGCTGCCGGCGTCGTAGTGGTCATCGGCACCATCGTCGTGGCCACTTTTGCCCTCCGCACCGTCTTTTCGCTCTTCAAGAAGGAGGCAGCACGATGAGCACGCTCACTCCTGCCGCACACCGCAAGGCAACCACCGGCCCCACCGCACAGGCGACCGGAACGCTCCGGCGCGGAAAGTCACGCATGGACCCCACCCGCAACAACACCGCCGCCGGCCTCGGGGCCTGGCTGCTCGCCTTGCTCTTCGCCGCCCCGGTGATGTGGATGATCCTGACCTCCTTCCACTCCGAAACCGACGCCGCCACCAACCCGCCGTCCATCGCCGCGAACCTCACCCTGGACGCGTACCGGGAGTTCTTCGGGGAAACGTCCGGCGTCAGCCCGTGGCCGTCGCTGATCAACTCCGCCACCGCATCCATCCTGTCCACGGTTCTCGTCCTGGTGCTGGCCATTCCCGCCGCGTATGCCCTGTCCATCCGGCCGGTGAAGAAATGGACCGACGTGATGTTCTTCTTCCTCTCCACCAAGATGATGCCCGTGGTGGCGGCGATCCTGCCGCTCTACCTGTTCGCCAGGACCGTCGGTGCGCTGGACAACATCTGGTTCCTGATCCTGATGTACACGTCCATGAACCTCCCCATCGCGGTCTGGATGATGCGGTCCTTCCTCGCCGAGGTACCGGCCGAAATGCTGGAAGCCGCACAGATCGACGGCGCCGGGCTGCTCCTCACGCTGCGCAAGGTGGTGGCACCTGTCGCGATGCCCGGCATCGCCGCGACCGCGCTGATCTGCTTCATCTTCAGCTGGAACGAACTGCTCCTGGCGCGGGTCCTCACCGGCGTGGTGGCGGGAACAGCACCAGTCTTCCTGACCGGCTTCGTCTCCGGCCAGGGCCTCTTCCTCGCCAAGGTGTGCGCTGCCGCCGTCGTGATTTCCCTCCCGGTGCTGTTCGCTGGGTTCGCCGCCCAGGACAAGCTCGTCCAGGGCCTCTCCCTGGGCGCCGTGAAATAACGCCGCACGGCACCCGGACCACCACTTCCGAATTCCCGAAAGGACCACTCCAATGACAACACCCACCGCCCAGTCCACCACCCTTGCCCCCGCCGAACTGCCGGCCACCATGCGGGCTTCCGTTCTGAAGCGCCAGGGCGACATGGTCATGGAAACCCTTCCCCTGCCGCAGATCGACGCCGACCAGGTCCTGGTGCAGGTGGCCGCCGTCGGCGTCTGCGGCAGCGACGTCCACTACTACGAGCACGGCCGGATCGGCGACTATGTGGTGGACCACCCGCTGATCCTCGGCCACGAACTCTCCGGCCGGATCGCCGCCGTCGGAAGCGCCGTTGACCCCGCCCGCATCGGCAACCGCGTCGCCGTCGAACCCCAGCGCCCCTGCCGCACCTGCAAGCAGTGCAAGGCCGGCCGCTACAACCTGTGCCCGGACATCGAGTTCTACGCCACCCCGCCGATCGACGGCGCCTTCGCCGAATACGTCACCATCCAGAGCGACTTCGCCTACGACATCCCGGACAGTGTCAGCGACGAGGCGGCCGCCCTGATCGAGCCCCTCTCCGTTGGGCTCTGGGCCTGCGAGCGTGCAGAGATCAAGCCCGGCAGCAGGGTCCTGATCGCCGGCGCCGGCCCGATCGGCATCATCGCCGCCCAGGCCGCACGCGCGTTCGGCGCCACCGAAATCTACATCACTGACATCGCCGAGGACCGGCTCGCCTTCGCACTCAAGCATGGCGCGACTCGTGCGCTGAACGCCCGGACGGACAGTGTTGAAGGGCTCGACGTCGACGCGTTCATTGACGCTTCCGGCGCACCTCAGGCCGTCCGTTCCGGGATCAAAGCCGTGGGTCCGGCAGGCAGGGTCATCCTGGTGGGGCTCGGGGCGGACGACGTCGAACTCCCTGTTTCGTACATCCAGAACCGGGAGATCTGGCTCTCCGGCGTGTTCCGCTACACCAACACCTGGCCGCTGGCGATCCAACTGATCGCCGACGGAAAGGTGGACCTGGACATTCTCGTCACCGGAAAGTTCACCCTCGCCGAGTCCGAAGAAGCCCTGAAAGCGGGCAAGCAGGCTGGCCAGCTCAAAGCCGTCGTCTACCCCGGCCGCTGAGCATGATCACCGCCATCGGCGAATCGCCCGTGGACATCATCATGTACCCGGACCCGCACTCGGGCAGATGTCCGTTCCGTTGCGGACCGGGTTAGGGCATTAACGAAAAGGGGACGACGGCGGGAGGCCCCGCCGTCGTACGTCCGCCGGGCCAGGGCCTCAAGTGTCCGTTCGGCTAGGGCGCCAAGTGTCCGTTCGCGCCGGCTTCCGGGGAATGCCGAACAATAACGAGCATGCGACAGCCGGCGCCGCTGGCGTAGGGTCCGTGGCGCATGCCAGGTGGACGGCACGCGTACATGCCGGCCGTAAAAGTCTTCCCCAGGGTCACATCGGTGAGTTCGCCCGAGAGAATCATGACCTCCTCCCAGTAGTCGTGGACGATCACGCCGCTCGCTATGGTGTCGGCGCTGGGCTCATAGCGTTGGAGCAGTGTCGAATCTCCGCTGAGGGGGTCCGCAGCGAGAATCTGCTCCCAGATTCCGTGTTCGGCGTCGCCGTTCGTCTTCTGCCAGTCAACGAGTGGTTCGTGGAACTCCAGCTCTGGTTTGCGCATTGCATCTCCTTCAGTCCCCACCGATGGTCAGTGTTGTATACATAGGGTATGCGAGGGGTTCCGCATAAGGTGTAAGGATGACCATCCCAGAGGAAATCGACACACCTGAGATCATCATCGACCGGGACGTGCTCCAGCGAAACATCGACCGCATGGCAACGGCCGTCCAGGCCAAGGGCCTGCATCTTCGGCCACATGTCAAGACACACAAAGTCCCCGAAATCGCTCAGATGCAGCTGGCAGCCGGTGCCGTCGGACTGACTGTGGCCACCCTCGGAGAGGCCGAAGTCTTTGCAGAGCACGGAGCCAAAGACATCTTCATCGCGTATCCGCTCTGGGTCGGTCCCCGACAGGCTGAACGGCTCCAACGCCTTGCAACAAAAGCCAGGATCGCAGTAGGTCTGGACTCACGGGAAGCAGCCGAAACCATGGCCGCGTCCCTGGGCGATGCCGTCGGTGAGATTGAAGCCCTGCTGGAGATCGACAGCGGCCACCACCGCAGCGGGATATCACCGGACGCCGCTGTCGACGTCGCCCAGGCCGCAGCGCGGGCAGGGCTGCGCGTAACCGGAATTTTCACGTTTCCGGGGCACAGCTATGCCCCGGGCATGCCGTTAAAGGCTGCGGACGAGGAACGGTTGGCTCTCGGCAAAACCGCTGACCTGCTCATCGCGGCAGGCTTCCCCATCACCAACGTCAGCGGCGGGTCCACACCCACAGCGACCCTCACCGGCACGTCCGGAGCGACGGAGGTCCGGCCCGGCGTGTACGTCTTCGGAGATGCCCAGCAACTGGAACTGGAACGCTGTGCGGCCGAAGACATCGCACTGACCATCGCGGCAACGGTCGTCAGCCGCCATGAAGGCACCGACGTCATACCGCGAAGGATCATCCTGGACTCCGGCAGCAAAATCCTCGGCGGGGACCGGCCCGGCTGGGCCACCGGCTTCGGGCGGCTGCTGGACCACCCGGAAGCCCGGATCTCCGCACTGTCAGAACACCACGCCACCGTCGTATGGCCGGCGGAGGCGACGCTGCCGGCTCTCGGAGACCGGCTGCGGGTGGTCCCCAATCACGTCTGCATTGCCATGAACCTCGTAGACGAAGTCACCGTGGTCAGCGGCGGCGAAATCGTGGACCGCTGGCGCGTGGCTGCACGCGGACGGAACAAATAAACCCCTGGATGCGACTCACGGTGGATGGCATTGGGCGAGGGCGCAGCAGGGATCTGCCCAAGGATCGCTAGGGCCGGCGGCGCTGACGGGATCGGAGCGGCCCGGATCCGGGCTGCCAGAACTTCCGCAGTGCTGATCCGGGGAGTGCGGCCACCACGATCGCGGCGAGTGTGAGCAGGGTGCCGAACACGGTTTGTGGATAGATGGCGCTGCCGGCCACTGGCAGCAGCCAGTCCATGAGCAGTGCGCCGATCAGCTGGCCGGCGATCATGCTCAGCCCGGTCAGCAGCACGCCGATATGCCGGATCAGCAGGGCGCTCAGCACCAGGTTAATGCAGCCCAGCGCTCCGCCGGTGTAGAGCCAGGGCTCGGCCGGCAGCGTGGGCATCCCGCCGGTAAGGGCGAGTTTCAGCACCCAGATCAGCGCCAGCCCGAAACTACCGACCACATAGTTAATCAGGGTCCCCGGAATTGGCGACCGAACCTGCGCGGCGATCTTGCCATTTACCGCGTGCTGGAACGTCATCAGAATCCCGGCCAGGACAACCAGGGCGAGCGGGACCAGCATTGCCGCGGGATCCGGCACGCCGGAGAGCCGGGGCGACACAGCCCAGAACACCGCGCCTACCGTGAGCAGCACACCGATCACCCGCAGCGCCGTAATGGCCCGTTTGCCGCCGGGACCCAGCCCGACGCGGTCCACGGCCAGCCCGCTGACCGTCTGCCCGGTCACCACCGCCACCGTATAAATGGCGATCCCGACGCCTGCGACAAAGCTGGTCTGGGCAAAGATAAAGTACGCGCCGACGACTCCGGCGGCATGGAAGTACCAGGGGATGGAGCCCTCCCGTGTGCCGGAGAGGAGTTTCACGAAGGCCGCGCGGCCGCTGGGGAGGACCAGTGTGGCGGCAGCCATGATCAGCGCGGCACCGCCGAAGCTGAACAACCCTGCCAGCAGCGGATCCTGCAGTCGTTGCCCCAGCTCGCCGTTGATCCGGGCCTGCAGTGGCAGGGTCAGGCCAGCGGTGACGGCCAGCGGGATGCCAACGGCCAGTACCCGTGCTGCCGATCTGAGCTGCGGGACAGCACCGGCACTAACAGCCGAGCGCATCCTAGGAGGCTGCCGGGAATGCGGTGGCCGGAAGTATCTCGGGTCCGACGCGGTGGCGGGTGTGCAGCATGGTGAAGGTGTTCCCCCGAAGGCAGATGTGATGGATCGTCCGCGACGTCAGGAGGACGCTGAATTTTATCACCGCGGAACCGTGCCGCAACGAGAAGGACCTATGAGCGTCCGGTGCGTCCTTAGACGCCCAGCTCTGCCTTCAGCGCTGCGACGTGGCCCTGGGCCTTGATCTGGTACTGCGTGAGCGTGACTTTGCCTTCGGCGTCGAGCACCACGGTGGAACGCACCAGGCCGTCAACCACTTCGCCGTTCACCAGCTTCTCGCCCCAGGCGCCGTAGGCCAGCGCCACGGCGTGGTCCTCGTCGGAGAGCAGCGGGAACGTCAGGGCAAAGTCGCCGGTGAAGGCAGCCAGCTTCTCCGGCGCGTCCGGGGAGATGCCCAGTACCTCGTAGCCCGAGGACTGCAGGCTGGCCAGGTTGTCGCGGAAGTCGCAGGCCTCGGTGGTGCAGCCGGGGGTGGCGGCTTCAGGGTAGAAGTACACAATGACGTTGCGTCCGCGGTAATCGGAGAGGGAGACCTTGTGGCCGTCTGCGTTGAGCAGGGCGAAATCGGGGGCCTGGGTTCCGGCGAGGAGTTTCTGGGTCATGTAAGGATCCTTGACTTGTGGGGCAACCGCCGTGACCGGCGATCAATCTATGGGTGCAACGGGCTGCCTAGATGCAGTATTCCGCGGGTCCGCGGACCGTGCTGCCCGGTCCGGGCACAAACTGGTAGCCGCCCCCGCGAACCGTGGCGATGGCGTGGCGGGCCGAGCCCAGCTTGCGCCGGACGCGTCCAACATACACGTCGATGGAGCGGAATGCCGCGCCGGGGCAGTCCAGGGACTCGAGGACGCGTTGCAGTTCTTCACGTTGAATCGTCCGCGACTGGTTTTCCACGAGGTACCTCAGGAGGCTGAATTCCATGTGGGTGAAGCTGACCGGGACACCATCCAGAAGGACGGTGTCCGCGGCCAGATCCACTGCCACGATGCTGCGCCGCCCGGCCAGGGAGACTGGCGGGGCGACGACGGCGGCGGTGCCGTTTCCGGCGTCGGACGCCGTTTCCGGAACATCAGCTCCGCCGTCGGAAACGTCGGAAACGTCGGGACCGTCTGAACCCTCGACGCCGGAGGTTCCGGCTGCGGTCCACAAATGGATTCCGGCCTCCGGAGCGAGCTGCCGGGCACGCGCCAGGACCGCTTGGGCGGCCTGGGCCCAGACCGCCGGGTCGATGTCCTGGCCCTCACAGGGCTGGAGCCACACCGCCAGGCCGCGCGGCTGAAGCCCCGGCTGGAGGCCGGGACGGGCGCCCGGACTGACGCCAACACGGGAGCCGGCGCGCCCCGGGTACGGTGCATGGACGTTGACGGCCATCGCGCTGCGCCTCAGACGCCGCCGCGGCGGATCAGCTTGCCGCTGGGCGTGCGGCCGTCGATCTCGTTGCCGCGAAGGAACGTTTTGCGGACGACGCCGGAGAGCGCCTTGCCGTCGTAGGGCGTGATGGGGTTCTTGTGCTTGAGCTTGGTGACGTCGACGACGAACGCATCGTCCGGCGCGAAGATGGAGAAGTCCGCGTCGTAACCGAGGGCCAGCTGGCCTTTGTTGTGCAGGCGGGCCAAAGCGGCGGGCTTCTCAGCCATCCAGGAAACCACCTGTTCCAGGGTGATGCCGCGGTGCCGGGCCTCGGTCCAGATCAGGGACAGCCCCAGCTGCAGCGAGGAGACGCCGCCCCAGGCCACGGCGAAGTCGCCGTTTTCCAGGTCCTTCAGATCCAGTGTGGAGGGGGAGTGGTCCGAGACGATGCAATCGATGGTGCCGTCCTGCAGGCCCTTCCAGAGCAGCTCGCGGTTGGACGCCTCGCGGATCGGCGGGCAGCACTTGTAGGCGGTGGCGCCGTCGGGGATTTCCTCGGCCATCAGGGTGAGGTAGTGCGGGCACGTCTCCACGGTGAGGTGGACGCCGTCGCGCTTTGCGCTCGCGATCATGGGCAGCGCATCGGAGGAAGACAGGTGCAGGATGTGGGCGCGGGCGCCGGTCCAGCGGGCGCGCTCGATGACCTCGGCGATGGCCTTGTTCTCGGCGCCGCGCGGGCGGGAGGCCAGGAACGTTTCGTAGTGGTCGCCGCCTGGGTGCGGGGCGCGGTCGATCGCGTGGGAGTCCTCGGCGTGGACGATCATGAGGGAGTCGAAGGACTTGAGCTCGGCCATGTCCTCCTCCATCTCGTCCGCTTCGAGGTGCGGGAACTCGTCCACGCCGGAGTGGAGCAGGAAGCACTTGAAGCCGAACACACCTTCGTCATGCAGGCCGCGGAGGTCCTTCTTGTTGCCCGGCACCGCGCCGCCCCAGAAACCGACGTCCACAAACGCCTGGTCCTCGGCCACCTCGCGCTTGAGCTTGAGGTTCTCCACCGTGGTGGTGGGCGGGATGGAGTTCAGCGGCATGTCGATGATGGTGGTGACGCCGCCCGCGGCGGCGGCCCGGGTGGCGGACGCGAAGCCCTCCCACTCGGTGCGGCCGGGCTCGTTGACGTGGACGTGCGTGTCCACGAGGCCGGGGATGAGGGTTTCGTCGTCGGCCAGGTCGATGACCTGTGTGCCGGTGAGGCCGTTGCCGAGCGGTTCGATGGCGACGATCACGCCGCCTCGGATGCCCACTTCGCGGGCTGTGATGCCGGCAGTGGTGAGGATGCGCTGGCCGCGGATGACCAGGTCAAACGCGCCGGCCGCCGGGGTGGTTTCTTCAGACATGGACGTTCTCCTTGGTGTCGGTACGCGCTGCACTCGTAGGCAGGTGCACGCCGATGTGCTTACCTAATTCTTCAAGCAGCGGGCCTGCTTCGGCCATACATTTTTCTACATTGGACTCAAAATCGGTCAGGGCGTGAACGGCCTTGAATCCGGCTTCGGTGAGTTGTTCCGGGCTCAGCGTACTGCGGCCGCAGACGGCAATCACAGGGATTCCGGCACGTGCCGCGGCGCGGGCCACACCCATGGGCGTTTTGCCGAGCAGGCTCTGCTCGTCCAGGCTTCCTTCGCCGGTGATCACCAGGTCCGCGCCGGCCAGCCGCTGCTCCAGTTCAGTGAATTCGAGGACGACGTCGATGCCCGGCCTGCGTGCCGCGGCCAGCGCCGCGATGGCAATGTAGCCGACCCCTCCGGCTGCTCCTGCACCGGGTGCGACGGCGGCCCTCTCGGCGCGGATGCCGATCTCGCCGGCAAGGACCAAGACGAAATTCGTCAGGGCGGCGTCGAGGGCGACGACGTCACTCGGGGTCGCGCCTTTCTGCGGTCCGAAGATCGCGGCGGCGCCGCTGGACCCCAGCAGGGGATTGTCGACGTCGGACGCCAGGGTGAAGCGGGCGTCCTCCAGCCGGACGTCCAGGCCGGAGAAATCGATCCGGTCCAGGCGGGCCAGGGCGGCCCCGCCGCCGGGGAGCTCGTTGCCCTCTTTGTCGAGGAAGACCGCGCCGAGGCCCTGCAGGACGCCGGCGCCGCCGTCGGTGTTGGCGCTGCCGCCAACGCCCAGGATGATCTGCCGGCAGCCCAGGTCCAGGGCGGCGCGGATGAGTTCGCCGGTGCCCAGGCTGGTGGCGGTGGTGGCCGTTCCGGAGTCCGGGCCGCCGCCTTGGATGACGGAGGGCAGCAGCGCGAGCCCGGATGCGGCGGCCATTTCGATCACGGCCTCCCTGCCGCGGACCGCGAAGTCGGCCCGGACCGGCTGGCCCGTGGGGCCGGTGACGGTGGCGGTCCGGCGGGTGAAACCGGAGCCGACGGCGGCATCGAGGGTGCCTTCGCCGCCGTCGGCCACCGGAATGAGGGTGGTCTCAAGGTCCGCCACAGCTGACTGCAGTCCCGCGCTCAGGCGGCTGGCGACGTCGGGGGCGGACAGCGAGCCCTTGAACTTGTCCGGGGCGATGACCACACGCATTCCGGTACCTCCTCTCAGTTTCTTACTAGTCCAGCAGGGCGATGATGGCGGTGGGGGCGTCCTCGCCGCGTTCGGCCAGCTCTTCGAATTCGTTCACGCCGTTGATTTCAACGCCCATGGAGATGTTGGTGACCTTTTCCAGGATCACTTCAACCACCACGGGAACCTTGAACTCGCCCATCAGTGCCTTGGCCTTGTCGAAGGCCGCCGGCAGATCGGACGGGTTTTCCACGCGGATGGCCTTGCAGCCCAGGCCCTCGGCCACCTTGACGTGATCCACGCCGTAGCCGTTGGTCTCCGGCGAGTTGATGTTCTCGAACGCCAGGGACACGTTCTGTTCCATCTCGAAGCCGCGCTGCGACTGGCGGATCAGGCCCAGGTACGAGTTGTTCACCACCACGTGGATGTACGGCAGGTTGAACTGCGCGCCCACGGCCAGCTCTTCGATCATGAACTGGAAGTCGTAGTCACCGGACAGGGCAACAACGGTCTCGTCCGGCTTGCCGCGAACGACGCCGAGGGCGGCCGGGGCGGTCCAGCCCAGGGGGCCTGCCTGGCCGGCGTTGATCCACTTGCGCGGGCCGAAAACGTGCAGCAGCTGTGCACCGGCGATCTGCGACAGGCCGATGGTGGACACGTAGGTGGTGTCCTTGCCGAACGCCTTGTTCATCTCCTCGTACACACGCTGCGGCTTGATCGGCACGTTCTCGAAGTGCGTCTTGCGCTGCAGGGAGCCCTTGCGTGCGGTGCATTCGGAAACCCAGCCGGCGTAGTCCGGCAGGGACTTCGCTGCCTGGCGCTCGCGTGCCAGTTCAATCAGCCCGTCCAGCGCCGCACCGGCGTCGGACGCGATGCCCAGGTCCGGCGAGAACACGCGGCCGATCTGCGTGGGCTCGATGTCGATGTGCACGAACTTGCGGCCGGCCGTGTAGGTGTCCAGGCCGCCGGTGTGGCGGTTGGCCCAGCGGTTGCCGATGCCGATCACGAAGTCGGAGGCCAGCATGGTCTCGTTGCCGTAGCGGTGGCTGGTCTGCAGGCCCACCATGCCGGCCATCAGGACGTGGTCGTCCGGGATGGTGCCCCAGCCCATCAGAGTGGGGATGACCGGAACGTTCAGCAGTTCGGCCAGTTCCACCAGCTGCGCGGAGGCGCCGGCGTTGATGATGCCGCCGCCGGCCACGATCAGCGGGCGCTCGGCTGCGGTCAGCATGTCCAGCGCCTTTTCCAGCTGCTTGCGGCTGGCCGTGGGCTTCTGGACAACGATGGGCTCGTAGGCGTCGATGTCGAATTCGATCTCGGCCATCTGCACATCGAACGGCAGGTCCAGCAGGACCGGGCCCGGACGGCCGGAGCGCATCAGCTGGAAGGCCTTCTGGAAGGCACCCGGAACCTGGCCGGGCTCCATGATGGTCATGGACATCTTGGTGACGGGGGCGGCGATGGTCTGGATGTCCACGGCCTGGAAGTCTTCCTTGTGCAGCTTGGCAACAGGGGCCTGGCCGGTGATGCAGAGCATGGGGATGGAATCCGCCCAGGCCGCGTACAGCCCGGTGATCATGTCCGTGCCGGCAGGGCCCGAGGTGCCGATACAGATGCCGATGTTGCCATCCTTGGCCCGGGAGTAGCCGTCCGCCATGTGGCTGGCGCCTTCTACGTGGCGGGCCAGCGTGTGGCGGACGCCCCCGTTCTTCCGCATTGCCGAGTAGAACGGGTTGATTGCCGCGCCTGGCAGGCCGAACGCCTCAATGGCGCCTTCCTTAACCAGGATTGCGACGGCAGCGTCAACGGTGCGCATCTTAGTCATTGTGTACTCCTTGAAAAGTCTGTTTTGGGTGTGCTGAGGGAAGGCCCGGCGAACCGTCGCGGGGCACTTTGGGGGAGTCGGCGTCGTAAATTACGACGGCGGCCGGCGTGTCCGTGTCGAAGTGCCCCATTACGGGGCTGCTCCTACTTGCGGCCGCTGAGCTGCAGGACCTGCTTGAAGAGGCCGGAGTGGTCGAGGCCGCCGTCGCCCTGGTTGACGGTTGCGGCGACGAGCTGTGCGACGACGGCGCCGAGCGGGACGGCGACGTTGGCTTCGCGGGCTGCCGAGGTGACGATGCCGAGGTCCTTGTGGTGGAGGGCCAGGCGGAAGCCGGGGTCGAAGTTGCGGTCCAGCATCTTCTGGCCCTTCTGGTCGAGGACCTTGGAGCCGGCCAGGCCGCCGCCGAGGACCTTGAGGGCGGCGTCGGTGTCCACGCCATAGGCCTCGAGGAAGGCGATGGCCTCGCCGAGGACCTGGATGTTGACGGCGACGATCAGCTGGTTGGCTGCCTTGACGGTCTGGCCGGAGCCGGACGGGCCGACGTGGACGATGGTCTTGCCGACGGCGTTCAGGACATCCTGTGCTGCCTCGAAGTCTGCTGCCTCGCCGCCCACCATGATGGAGAGTGCGGCGTTGATGGCGCCCTGTTCGCCGCCGGAGACCGGGGCGTCGAGGGGGCGGATGCCGGCTACGGTTGCTTCCTCGGAGAGGCGCTTGGCGACATCCGGGCGGATGCTGCTGGCGTCGATCCACAAGGTGCCCTTCTTCGCGTTGGCGAAGACGCCGTCCTTGCCGCTGACTACGCCCTCGACGTCAGGGGAGTCCGGCACCATGGTGATGACGACGTCGGCGTCCTTGACGGCGTCCGCGATGCTCGTGGCACCCTGGCCGCCCTCGGAGACGAGCTTGTCGATCTTGTCCTGGCTGCGGTTGAAGCCGGTGACGGCGTGGCCGGCTTTGACGAGGTTGATGGCCATGGGCAGGCCCATGATTCCGAGCCCGATGACTGCAACGTTGCTCATTGTGGTTCCTTTACTGAAAGTCTGTGTGGTGGTGCGGGTGCCGGTGGTTGAGCTTGTCGAAACCCTGGATCTCGACAGGCTCGATCACCGGTTAGTTGGCGACGCGCTGGCGGATGGCCCAGCTGAACGCGGTTTCCGCCGGTTCCTTGTATTCGAGGCCGATGTAGCCGTCGTAGCCGAGTTCGCGGCTGCGGGCGATCCATTCGCCGAGGGGAAGCTCGCCGGTTCCGGGAGCCCCGCGGCCGGGGTTGTCGGCAATCTGGATGTGGCCGAAGTCCTTGGCGTGGTTTTCGATGACGGCTGCGACGTCGTCCCCGTTGACTGCCAGGTGGTAGAAGTCCGCGAGGAGCTTGATGTTCTCTGCGCCGGATTCAGCCTTGACGCGGGCGATCACCTTGAGGGCGTCCGCTGCCGTGAGGAGCGGGTACCTGGCGGCGCCGCTGACGGGTTCGAGGAGGACGGTGCCGCCGATGCCTGCGACGCCGGCAGCTGCCGCGGCGAGGTTTTCGGCGCCGATGGCGTCCTGCTTCTCGGCCGATTCGCCGTCGACGCGGTTGCCGTAGAGGGCGTTGAACGCCTTGCACCCGAGGCGCTCGCCGATGCCGGCGACGACGTCGATGTTGTCCAGGAATTCGGTGGAACGCGCGGGCCAGGAGACCAGGCCGCGGTCACCGCCCGGCATGTTGCCGGCGTTGAAGTTCAGGCCGGTGAGCTGTACGCCGGCATCCTTGATGGCGTTCTCAAACCCGGTGGCCTGGGCGTCCGTGGGGACGGAGGTGTCGAAGGGCCACCAGAACTCGACGGCGTCAAAGCCGGCAGCCTTTGCGGCTGCGGGGCGCTCGAGCAGGGGAAGCTCCGTCAAGAGGATGGAGCAGTTCACTGTGTACGTCATCGTAGGTCCTTCCGAGGAGGGCTTTGATCTATCTTCCCGCTTGCTTGGCTCTTCTCGAGTTTCCGCTTTGTGGAATTTAGATTCTGCTTTATGAAAAGTTTAGGGAAGGCGGGCGCGCGAGTCAAGGGGGTGTGTGGGTTGGGAGGGGGTGGGGACAGTATTCTCTTCCCGACCGGGCATAAAGAACGGGCGGCTCCTGGCAGAGCCGCCCGTTCGATTGACTGTACTTAGTGCCGCTTGAAGGCGTGCCTGATCTTTTCGCCCGCTTGCTTGAGGTCGGCCCGGACTGCGCGGGCCTTGCCTTCTGCCCTCATGCGGTCGTTTCCGCTGACCTCACCGGCGGCCTTCTTTCCCTTGCCGTGAAGCCTCTCCGCGGCGTTGTGGATCCTGTCACCCAAACCCATTGCGGTCCTCCTTGTGGTGCGGCAGGTTCGGCTGATTGCCGCCTATGCCGCCACTTAAATTGTAGAAAGGAATGACCCCCTCGGACCTGTGGGCAGCCCAAAAAGATCTGCGGGAATGCGGGGGATCGAGGTAGTTCTGGTACCGGCCCCGCGGCTGAGTTCGGGCGCCTTCAGCTGCGCCGACGCCGGCGGACGAACTCCGGGACGGCTGCGCCTGCCAGGCCGATGGCCAGTGCCAGGAGGACGGTCGGGCCGGCGCCGCCGTCGGGTCCGAGTGTGGCAGTCAGGATCTGTCGGATCATGAGGGCCAATTCCTGCGGGTCCCGCTCCGGCAATCGTGTGCCCAGGACGTAATTGACGGAGATGAACAACGCCGGAACCACCCAAAGGGCAGCCAGGTTCACCAGCCAAACGAATGCGCGGCGGGCGGGACGGAGGCCGCACCATGCCAGCGCCACACCAACCAGTACCGCGGGCAACCAGCGCAGCAGCGTCAATACCGCTGGCGACACATTGCCCGCTCCGGCCAGGTTCCCCGCCCACTCGCCGACCCACGAGCCAAAGGGCACGGCGACGAGTCCGATACCCAGGGCCGTGAGGCCCCTGGATTTCGCCGAGCCGAGCAGGAGCGCCACCATGCTCGCGGCGATGGATGCGATGACCCCTGCGAGCAGCCCGGCGAAATAGACTCCCGACGTCGTTCCGCCGGCCAAGCCGCCGGCGAGCACTATGAACGCCTGAACCGCCGCAGTGGCCTGCACCGCGAGAACACCAGCCGCCGCGCACCACTTAACCAGCCGTCGTCGGGCCGGTGACGAGAGCCGCACTGCCAGGCCGGCGGCTGCCCCGCCCACGGTCATCAGCGCAACGAGCGTGGTGAGTTCGTATTGGCTCAACGGCAGAAGCGACAGGGGCATCTGCTGCGGCAGCACTTCCGCGCCCCAAAGGTTCTGCAGAGGAAGCTGCGCGCCGGTGACCAGCCACGGGGCCAGCCCAAGCAAACCCGCCAGAAGCCCGATCAACAAGGCGAGTGCTACGTCCTTGCCGATGGCGTGGGGTGGCATTTCGGCGCCAGGGGCCGGCCGCGCGGCCTGGTCGTGGTTGAGGTGGCTCACGGAAATCCTTCGGTGTCAGGGATCAGGGTTGGGCCGCGTCTGGGCCAAGAGAACGTGGATCACCCTAAATACTACGCCGAATGGATTAATTACCGCAGGCCGGCACCGGCCGAAACCGCCCCGCACCGCCCGCCAAGCGTTAGACGGTCCGCGGCGCCTTGGCCAGGGTCTCGCTGAGTTCAGCAGCGTTCTGCCGCACCACATTCGCCGGACGGCCCGGCTCCGCGCGCCAGCTCTCGGAGAGCGGGCCGAGGTTCACCGTGTCGAAGCCGAACTCGTCATATAGCTTCGTCACGAGCTCGCTGGCCTCGGCGTGGTCGCTCGCGGTGACCAGGGCGCGGCGGTTCGGGGTGCGGGGAGGCGTGCCGTCCGTCGTGATCTCGCTGTACCGGATGTGGTTGAAGCCCTTCGCCACCTTGGACGTGGGCAGGTGTTCCTGCAACAGCGCGGAGGACGTGGTTTCGCCGTCGTCGAGGGCCGGAACATGGCCGTCGCGCTTCCAGTAGTAGTTGCCGGTATCGATCACGATCTTCCCCGCGAGCGGCTCCACAGGGATGCTGCCGAGGCTCCTGAAAGGAATGGTCACGACGGCGAAATCGCCCGCCGCTGCTGCTTCGGCCGGCGTCGCGGCCCGGGCACGGGGTCCCAGTTCCGCCACGAGTGCGGCCAGCGTTTCGGGGCCGCGCGAATTGCTGATCACCACGTCGTAGCCGAGTTCCACCGCTTTGCGGGCAACCTCGCTGCCAATGTGTCCTGCGCCGATGATTCCGATGGTTGTCATATCCGGGGAAACACCGGCGCCCGTGGGGATATTTCGCATCCCGTTCCTCGCTGATTCAGTTCCTGCTGGGTGCCGTCAGACCACCACCGTCCCGGCCGCGCGATCGTGCGGTCCACGGCCTGTGAACACCACCATGGCGATGTATACCAATGCCGCGGCAGTTGAAGCCTGCAACCCCAGAAAAATCCACACGGGCGGCGCGGCATCATAGCCATGCTGGTAGAACGTCCACATCATCTGCCACACGAAGAAATGGGCTGCCTCCCACGGCAGCAACTTCACCACTGTGCGGACCAGGATCCGGCTGCGGGAAGGAGCCGCGCCGTCGACACCCACCACCGCCAGCCCCAGCCGGCGCTTGCCCCAGGTTGAATGGTGCGGACCCGACTCGCAGCGATACAGATAGACACCAACAACGAAGGTCAGCAGAAAGAAGTACAGCACCTGGCTGCCGAGCGGCCCAAGGGTTCCAAGGGTGTCCGGCAGAGATCCCATGACGACATGGGTCAGGAACGAGAGAAACCCCAGGAAAGCCATCCACGCGAGGATAACGACGTAGTCGAGCAGCAAGGCGAGCAGCCGCCGCCATACTCCGGCCGGCTTGACTTCCCTTGTTGCGGCCACCGCCGGAGGCCCTGCAGCACGTGCCACGGAATCACCCTGTACCTTGCCTCGTGTTTGGGGGGATTCTATCGCCGGATGCCCGGCGAAGGTCTATGCGGGCGATAGCCTGAACGTTGAACCCAGCCCCACCCCGGAACGAGGATTTCCCCATGATCACACGCACCGACGTCGACGAAGCCGCTGCCCGGATTGCGGGGAGGATCCGCGTCACGCCCGTGCTGGCGGCAGACCGCGGCCAGTTCCCCGGCGAGGTGTGGCTCAAATGCGAGTTCATGCAGCACACCGGCACCTTCAAGGCGCGGGGTGCGTTCAACCGGGTCCTGGCCTGCCGGGAGCGCGGCGAGCTGAAGGACGACGTCGGCATCGTGGTGGCCTCCGGCGGCAACGCCGGCCTGGCCAACGCCTACGCTGCCAGGGAAGCCGGCGTACCCGCCACCGTGTTCGTGCCCGAGTCCGCCCCCGCCGTGAAGGTCAAGAAGCTCTGGGCCATCGGCGCCAACGTAGTCCAGCGCGGGGCCGAATACTCCGAGGCCTACGACGCCGCCATGGCCTACGCCGCCGAAACCGGCGCGGTCTACTGCCACGCCTACGACCAGGCCGAGATCGCAGCCGGGGCCGGCACCATCGGAACCGAGCTGCTGGAGCAGCTGGGCGACGTGGACACCGTGGTGGTGGCCGTGGGCGGCGGCGGGCTTATGGCGGGAGTCGCGGCCGCCGTGGAGGGCCGGGCCAAAGTGGTGGGCGTCGAGTCCGAAACCACGCCCACCCTGCACGCCGCGCTCGCGGCCGGGACCCCCGTGGACGTGGCCGTCTCGGGGATCGCCGCCGACTCCCTCGGGGCCCGGCAGATCGGCCGGATCGGCTTCGACGTGGCCGTCCGTACCGGCGTCCGCGCCGTGCTGGTCTCCGACGAGGACATCGTGGCCGCCCGCTCCCTGCTGTGGGAGCAGTACCGGATTATCGTGGAGCACGGGGCGGCCACGGCCTTCGCCGCCCTGCACGCCGGCGCCTACGTCCCGGCCGACGGCGAACGCGTGGCCGTGATCCTCTGCGGCGCCAACACGGACCCCGCCACGGTCTGAGGTTCTACTGGTCCACCGCGACGACGTCCCTCCCGTTGAGCGGCTGGACCGGCCGGCTGTTGCCCGCGTGCGCCGCGCGCAGTGTGGCAAGCTGTCCGGCTCCCAGCTCAATGGGGGTGTCGAGGAGCAGCCAGCGCACGCCTTTCGAGCAGGGCGGAGTGGTCAGGCTGCCGTCATACGCGAAGTGGTCCAGCGACGCCGGGAACAGCGCCGGGAAGTCCACGACGCCGGCCGGCACCTTCTGCCCACCGGCTGCGGCCGGCACGCCGTCCGTGAACGGCGCCCACGCCGCATTGGCAGCCCCCACCGTGGCGAGGATCCCGACGACGGCCAGCCCGCCGTCGTCGGCCTGGTGGACGAAGTGGAACTCCGCTTCGTGCCGTACACCGCCCAGCGTGTGCTCGGACGGGGCGTGGAAATGCATCTGCTTGAAGGCGTACTGCTTGCCGCCAACCGTGATGCCCTGGGCCGTCAGTGCACGCAGTTCGGTGGTGTGGCCGTTATCGGTGATCTCGCCTTCCGAGGCGGAATAGTCGACGGCGAGCGGTGCAGGGGACAGGCCGGAACCGCCGCCCACGTCGATGGGGGACTGGGCGGTGCCCGACGAGCAGGAGCCGAAATCGGAGCTCAAGGTGCCCCAGTGTTCGGGACCCTCGGCGCCGTCGTAGGACCAGGCATGGGGAGCTGCGGAGGCCGACGGCGAGGGTGCCGCGGCCCCGGCGGCGGACCTGCTGCAGCCGGTGACAAGTGCCAGCAGCCCCAGCCCGGATCCAACTATCAAAGACTTCCTGGTCATTACTTTGGCGCTGCGCATTTCCATCCTTCGGGTCGTGTAGGTCCGCACCGGAGAGCCCGGTGCGGACCTACGACGACTACCACGGGGGGCCGGTGGCAGGTCTTGTCACAGAGGCTCACCGCAGGATGTGACACCGGGGTGGCCATCACCACGGCCTTCCGGAAGTCAGGGCGCCGTGCTGGCGCCGGAAGCGTCTGTGTTCTCCGTTGCCCGTGAGGCTTCCGCAGCGGCCGGCACTTCGGCACCGAAGCTGCCGAGCAGGGTCAGGGAATCAGCCGACGGCGAGTCCGGCTTCGCCGAATACACCCGCAGCACCTGGTCGGGATCGTCGGGAAGCGTCAGGTCTTCGAAGTTCAGTTCCAGGTCCCCGACGACGGGATGGTGCAGCCGAACGCTGCCTGCGGACCCCGTGGCCAGCCGGTGTCCGGCCCACCATTGGCGGAAGCGTTCGCTGTGCACTGCGAGTTCGCCGACGAGTTGATTGGCCTGGGGGTCGTTGGGGTGGCGGCCGATATCCGCGCGCAGGGTCCCGACAGCTTCGGCCGCCACGGTCTCCCAGTCCCGGAAGAGATCGTGGGAGCGTGGATCGAGGAAAACCCATCGGGTGAGGTTCCGCTCCGCTGCCGGCATGGCCGGGAAATCGGCAAGCAGAAGGAACGCCAGGCGGTTGCCGGCCAGAACGTCTGTGCGCCGGCCCAGGACCAGGGCGGGAACGTTGCCCACGGCATCCAGGAGTTGGCGGAGCGCCGGCCGAACACCCTGTTCCGGAATGGGTGAATGCTGGGACTTCGCGCAGTTCTCCAGAAGGTCGAACATGTGCGCCTGCTCGCCAGGATCCAGGCGCAGGGCCCGCGCCACTGAATCCATCACCGCCCGGGAGGGGTGGATGTTCCGGCCTTGTTCGAGCCGGGTGTAGTAGTCGGTGCTCACGTCCGCCAGGCGCGCGATTTCCTCGCGTCGCAGCCCGGGGACACGCCTGCCACCGGAGGTCGCGGCTATCCCGGCCTGCTCCGGCGTCAGCCGCGACCGCATAGCCTTCAGGAACTTTCCAAACTCCGCGCTCTGACCCATGTGTTCCATTGTCCAAGCCTGCGTCCCAGCTTTCCAGTGACGAAGGTAGGACTGCCAGTCCTAGGAAAAGGAGGGAATGGCTTACCTGCTGACACGGCCTGCAGGCGTGCTTAGCGTTGAATGCAATAGCCCGCCCGTGCAGGGCTGTTCGAGCAAACACCACCACCACCGGAAGAACTGATGATGTCCCAGCCACAGGAAATTACCATCCCCACCGTGACCCTCAACAACGGCGTCCAGATCCCGCAACTCGGCTTCGGCGTATTCCAGGTCCCACCGGAAGAAACGCAGCGCATCGTCGAGAACGCCCTCGAAGCCGGCTACCGCCACATCGACACTGCCGCGGCTTACCGGAACGAGGCCGGCGTCGGGGCAGCCATTGCAGCATCGGGCATACCCCGCGAGGAACTCTTCATCACCACCAAGCTGCGCAACGGTGAACAAGGAACGGCCCAGCAGGCCTTCCAGAACAGCCGCCAAGCCCTGGGCCTGGACTACCTGGACCTCTACCTGATCCATTGGCCCGTGCCCGCACAGGGACTCTTCACCGAGGCCTGGAATGACATGGAAAAGCTGTACTCAAACAACCAGATCCGCGCCATCGGAGTTTCGAACTTCCTGGCTGACCACCTGGACATGCTCCTGCCGGTGTCGGACATTGTCCCGGCCGTCAACCAGATCGAAATCCACCCCGCCTTCCAGCAGCAGGAACTGGCGGCTAAGAATCGCTCCCTGGGCATTGCGGTGGAGGCATACAGTCCGTTGGGACAGGGCGCCGCCCTGGCGGCGGGCACCGTGAAATCCCTGGCCGCGAAATACGGTGCCACACCTGCCCAGATTGTGCTCGCGTGGCATCTCAGTCAGGGCACCATCGTCATCCCGAAGTCTGTCCAGGCCGCACGCATGCGGGAAAACCTGGGCTCTGCCGCCGTATCGCTAACGCCGGCGGAGGTAGCCGCAATCACGGATTTGGAGTCCGGCGCCCGCACCGGCGGGGATCCCGCCGTCGCCGCGCACAGCCAAATGTAGCCAATCCGCACCTGAGAAGTGCAAACCCGAAAGCCAGCGCACCACCGAACAACCGCGGGCACAAGTTCAGTGCCCGCCACAAATGACAAGAAGAGAACCATGGATAATTCGCTGATGATGGCATGGGCAGTCGTCCACCTCATAAACGACGACAGCCGCAGCGCCCTGCCCGATGCCCCCGTTGTGCCACCACGGCAAGCCGGACGCGCACGCAGGAGACTGGCCCGCTTCCAGCGGCGGCTGGCCAGTCTCCTGCACGAAGCCGCGTGGGCAATTGAACCTGAACCGCGGACGGCTACTGAGCCCTGACCCTGAGGCACGCCCCACACAGGCAAACGGCACCGGCCAAAACCTGAGGGGCGGTGGCACCGGAAATCCGGTGCCACCGCCCCTCATCTTTGGGTTGTTCGGGGGATGGTCCCGGGTTACAGAACCTTCTCTAGGAACGACCGGATGCGTGGGTTGGTGTTGCTTTCGGAGAAGAACTCTTCCGGCGGCAGGTCGGCGGCGATCTTGCCGCCGTCGATGAAAACCACGCGGTCGGCCACCTTGCGGGCAAAGCCCATTTCGTGGGTGACCACCACCATGGTCATACCGTCGGCGGCGAGGCCGGCCATGACGTCCAGGACATCGTGGACCACCTCGGGGTCCAGGGCGCTGGTGGGCTCGTCGAAGAGCATCACCTTGGGGTTCATGGCCACGGCGCGGGCGATGGCGATGCGCTGCTTCTGGCCGCCGGAGAGCCGGTTCGGGTAGACGTGCGCCCGGTGGGTCATGTTGACCTTTTCAAGCAGCTCCATGGCCCGCGCTTCCGCGTCCTTTTTGCTGAGCTTCAGCACATCCATCTGCGGAAGCATGACGTTCTTCAGGGCCGTCATGTTGGGGAACAGGTTGAACTGCTGGAACACCATGCCCATGCGGGAGCGCAGACGGTCCAGGTCCACCTTCGGCGCCAGGAGGTCCTCGCCGTCGAACACCACGTGGCCGGACGTGGGCGTCTCGAGGAGGTTCAGGCAGCGTAGGAAGGTGGACTTGCCGCCGCCGCTGGGGCCGATGACGGCGACAACTTCGCCGGGCTCGATGGTGAAGTCGATGCCCTTGAGGACGTGGTGGTCACCGTAGGACTTGGTGATCTCTTTCGTTTCCAGGAGTGCCATTAGATGTAAACCGCCATCTTCTTCTCGATTGCGTTTGCGGCCAGGCCGATGATGTTGGTGAGGACGTAGTACACCAGGCCGATGAAGACGTACACGGTCAGTGCATCGAAGGTGCGGGAAATGATGGTCTGTCCCACCAGGAACAGTTCGCTGATGGTCACGAAGGAGACCAGGGCGGAGTTCTTGGTCAGGGACACGAACTCGTTGCCGAGCGGCGGGAGCATGCGCAGGAAGGCCTGCGGGATGATCACGTGACGCAGCGCGGAGGCGGAACTCATGCCGCAGGACCGCGCGGCTTCCATCTGGCCCTTGTCCACGGACTGGATGGCGCCGCGGACGATTTCCGTGACGTACGAGCCGCTGTAGAGGCCTAGGGCCAGGATGCCGGCCACCATCGGCGAGAGCTGGATGCCCAGCTGCGGCAGGCCGAAGTAGATGAAGAACAGCTGCACGATGAACGGCGTACCGCGGACCACGGACACGTACACCTTGCCGATCCAGCGGATGGGCCGGATGTGCGAGAGTTTGGCGAAGCCGCCCAGCATGCCGAACAGCAGGCTCAGGGCCAGTGACAGGGCGATGATCTGCAGCGTGGTCCCCAGGCCCTGCATGAGCGGGCCCCAGGAATTGGTGATTGAGGCTACGTTGAAGATGCTGCGTTCCTTGGCAGGACCGGTGGCGGTGCTGGTTTCGTCGCCGAACCACTTGGTGGAGGCCTTGGTGAAGTCGCCCGAGTCCTGCATGCCCTTCAGCGCCGTGTTGAACGCCTCGCGGATGTCCGAGTCGGTCTTCTGGAACGCGAACCCGTAGTTCTCGTTCGTCAGGCGCTCGCCGACCTGCTTCAGGCCGCCCTGCTCGTGGATGAAGTACCGGCCGCCGGGCTGCCCCGTGACCACGGCGTCTGCCTGGCCGAGCTTGACCGAGGAGAACATCTGGTCGTTGGTCTGGACCTGCACGAGCTCGGCCTGGGGCTGGTTCTGGCGCAGCCACTCAACGGACTTGGTGCCCACTTGCACGGCAACCTTCTTGCCGGCGAGGTCGGCCAGCGACTTGACGGTGTCGTTGGACGTGGAAACGAACATGCCCAGCCCGCCGGGGTAGTAGATCTCGGAGAAGTCCACCACCTTGGCGCGCTCGGGGCTGATGTAGATGGCGGAAGCGCCGACGTCGATCTGGTTTGCCTGCAGCGCGGGGACGATGTTGCCGAACGGCATCTGCACGAACTCGACGTTCTTGATGCCCGCCTTGGCGGCGAGGTCCCGCACAACGTCGATGTCGAAACCGATCTTGGTGCCGTTGGCATCGGTGAATTCGAACGGCGGGAAGGAGGCGTCGGTGCCCACCTTGAGGGTGGTCTTGCCGGAGCGCAGGTCCGCCATCTTGCCGGCCGACGGGGTTGCCGGCGTCGTCTCGGCCTGGGCTGCCGGCGCGGCCAGCCCCAGCAACGCGGCCAGAAGGGCGGCCGTCGTGGCAGCCCATCCGAATCGCGAGAATCGGTTCTTCATGTGTGCTCGTTTCTGGGGAGGGGAGGCGGGCTTCCGGCTACGCATGCCGGTGCCCGGATCGCTCTGTGGCGATCGTGTGGATGAGGCGTGCGGCCGTGCGTGCCGTGCGGGAGTCGATGTCGAACCGGGGGTTCAGTTCGACGACGTCGACCACCGCGAGCTTGGGGGAGCGGGCCAGTTGACGGCATACGTCCAGCACGACGGAGAACGGAACCCCGTACGACGCCGGTGCGCTGACACCGGGGGCGACGTACGCGGGGAGGACGTCGAGGTCGATGGTCAGGTAGACCACGTCCACGGAGTCGATGAAGTCTTGCGTGAACTGCCGGACCTGTTCAGTCCTGGACTCCGTGCATTCCTCGTCCAGGATGTATTTGACGCCGAGCTCCCGTGCTGTCTGGAACAGGGCCTCGGTGTTGCCGGGCTGGCTGATGCCCACCACCGTGTAGCTGAATTGGTGGCCGAGGGCACGCTCGGCCTCGGCCACTTGCCGGAACGGCGTGCCAGAGGACGGGATTTCCTCCGCTCGGAGGTCGAAATGCGCGTCCAGGTTGATGATGCCGATGCGGCGTCCGTCGGTGACCTGGCTGGCGCGGAGGCCCGTGTAGGTGCCAAAGGCGGTTTCGTGGCCGCCGCCCAGGATGACGGGCAGGTGGCCTGCGTCCAGGGCCTGGCGGACGGCCGCACCGAGGCGCTCCTGGCCGTCCTCGAGGTTTCCGTCCACAACGCTGGTGTCGCCAAGGTCATGGACCAGGAGTTCCGCCGGTGCGGCCATGGGTGCCAGGGCGGAGCGGATGCTTGCGGGACCGTCGACGGCGCCGACCCGGCCTTTGTTCCGGCGGACGCCTTCATCACTGCGGAACCCAAGGACCGCGATTCCCGTGGTGCCGGCCTGGGCCGTGTTTACTGCGTGGTGCCAGCGCCGGTGCTCTGGGCCGGGGCCGTCGTCGCGGCCCGTCCACGTGTGCTGGAGGGTGGGGTTGGTCATCGGGATCCTTCTCCGTGTCCGAGCGCCAATGCGGCGTCCCGGGTGCTTGCTATGAGTTGCTTTTCGCGCCGGACCGCCCGGTCCGCCGGGGCCATGGTGCTGACGGCACCCAAAAGCCGGCCGCCGTCGCCGAACACGGGGAAACTGACGCCCCAGACGCCCGCATCCACCGCCCCGTAGCTGAGGCCGAAGCCGCGGCCCTGGACGAGCCGGAGCTCGTGGTTCAGGTTGTCAGCGTCCTCCTCGCCCAGTCCGAGGCCGGCCACGATCGTGCTTTGCTCCTGGGGGTCCAGGTGCGCCAGCAGGGCCATTGCGCTGGCGCCCTTCAGCAGGGGGAGCGAGCGGCCCGGCGAATAGCTGCAGCGCAGCATCTGGGGGCCTTCGATGGCATCAACGCAGAGGGCTTCCGCACCGCGGACCACCAGGTAGGCGGCCAGTTCCTGGGTTTCATCCGAGAGCAGCTGTAGCTGCTCCGAGATGCGGCCCTTGACCATGGCCTCCTGGTGGAAGTTGGCGGCGAGGCGCAGGGTTTCCGGGCCGGCGCTGTACTGGCCGCGGCGCCTGGTCTGCGCCACCAGCCCGGACTGCACCAGAAGTGCCAGGTGCCGGTACACGGCGCTGGCGGGGATGCCTGTTGTTTTGCTGATCTGGGCTGCGGTCAGAGTCCGGTGCCGCGCGAATTCGAGCAGGATGTCGACGAACCGCGAGGCGTTGCCTTCCGTTATCACGGAATGGTTCGGAACTGTAGGCATGACACTGACGTTAGTGGCTGGAATCACAGATGGCATTAAAGAGTTCCCATGGCGTGGGAATTTATTTTCCGTGGGGTGGGAATGAGTCGGTTAACGCGAAATCGCCGGAACCATGTCCGGGTCGCCGCAAATTTGCAGCGACCCGGCATGGTTCCGGCGATTTCGGCGGCTGGCCGGTAAGAGGCGGCCGGTAGACGGCGGCCTAGGTCAGCTTGATCTGGCGGTTCATGTCCTTGTAGAGCAGGTAGCGGAATTCGCCGGGGCCACCGGCGTAGCAGGCCTGCGGGCAGAAGGCGCGCAGCCACATGAAGTCGCCGGCCTCCACCTCAACCCAGTCGTTGTTGAGCAGGTACATGGCCTTGCCCTCCAGGACGTACAGGCCGTGCTCCATGACGTGGGTCTCCGGGAACGGGATAACCCCGCCCGGCTGGAACGTCACGATGTTCACCTGCATGTCGTGGGCCAGGTCGGACGAATCCGTGAAGCGTGTGGTCTTCCAGGCGCCGTTGGTATCCGGCATCGCGGTGGGTTCCACCTCGGCATCGCTGGTGACAAAGGACTTGGCCTCGTAACCTTCGAGCCGCTCATAGGCCTTGCGGATCCATTGGAAGGAGACAATGTCATCCGAGACGTTTTCCAGGCCCCAGGTGGCACCGGCGGCCAGGTAGGCGTAGCCGCCCTCCTCCAGCTGGTGCAGTTCGCCGTCGAGGGTCAGGTTGACCTTGCCCTTGGTGACAAAAACAACGCCCTCAACGCCGGGCTCAAACTCGGCCTTCGGAGCGCCGCCGCCGGGGCCGATCTCCACGATCAGCTGGGAGAACGTGGTGGCAAACCCGGAGATCGGGCGGGCCAGGATCCAGGAGCGGGTGTTGGAGAAACCCGGCAGCGTGCTGGTCACGATGTCGGTCATAACGCCCTTGGGGATGACCGTGTAGGCCTCCGTGACGATGGCCCGCTCCGTGGTGAGGTGCGTCTGCGGCGGCAGCCCGCCCTGGGGGTAGTAGTACTTGCCCATCATTGGATCCTTACTTCGAAGTGGAGTGTGCCAGCCGCGGGTGCGCCAGTGCGGTCAGCTGGGAAAGTTCGACGCCGGCCAGCGTCTGGACCTCTTCGGTCCCCACCGCGCCGCACTGGACGCCGCGCAGGACAAATGCGGCCAGGGCCCGGGCGGTGGCGGGTTCGTCCATGACCCCGCCTTCCGTGCGTTCCACGTAGTTGCGCAGGCGTGCCGCTGCGGCCGGGAGCCCCTCGCGGTAGAACGCATACGTGGCGGCGAAACGGCTGGGCAGCTGGGCGGCATGCAGGTCCCAGCCCTGGTAGTAGCCGCGCTCCAGCGAGCGGCGGACGAGGCGTCCGTGCAGCTTCCAGGCATCCTCGACGGCGTCGCCCACCGGGATGATGTTGGTGGAACCGTCGGAGAGGCGGATGCCCGTGCCGGCGACGGCCAGCTGCATGACTTCCTTGGCGTAGTCCGCCACCGGGTGTTCCATGGACTGGTATTCGGCCGAGATCTGCAGCGAGGCGGAGTAGTCGTAGGTGCCGTAGTGCAGGGCGCTGATGCGTCCCGGAACCACGTGCGGCAACTGCGCCACGGGGGAGGTGCCGTCCGGTCCGAGGATCAGCTGCGGTGTTTCCACCTGGACCTCGAAGCGGAGCCGGCCGGCGGGAAGCCCGTGGATTTCCTCCAGCCGGGACACGGCGAAGTCCATCGCCTGGACCTGGGCCACGGTGGTGACCTTGGGCAGGGTCAGGATGAGTCCGGCAGGAAGTTCGCCGGCCTGCGCGAGCGTGGAGACGAACAGATCCAGTGTTTTCAGGCCGCGGGCCCGGGTAGGCGCCTCGAAGCACTTGAACCGGATGCCGATGAACGGCGGCGCGGTGCCGGCCGCGACGGCGGTGGCCACAGCGTTGGCCGCGGCGACCGCTGCCACGTCCTCTGCCTCATCGCCGCGGTCGCCGAAGCCATCCTCGAAGTCGAGGCGCAGGTCCTCGATCGGTTCCGCGCGCAGCTTGGCGCCGACCCGTGCGGCGACGGCGGCGGCCAGCTCCGGCTCCTGGCCCAGCAGCGCGCCGAGCTTCTCGAGCCCGCCGTGGGCCTCCGCCGTCGTGAGCGCCTGGGCACCCCAGTCGGCAGCGAACGACGGCGTGAAACGGTCCGCCGGCACGTACACGGTGTGCACGGGCTGGCGCGTGCCGTCGTCGCCCGGGTAATTGCGTTCCAGCAGCTGGTCGGTGGCGGCCAGCTGTGCGTCGATGGCGGCAAGGTCCGCCGCGGAGAGCGACGGCGTGGGGGAGACCGCCATGACTCAGCCCACCAGTTCGTAGGCCGGCGTGGTGAGGAAGTCCGTGTAGTCCTCGGACAGGCAGATCTCGGCGATCAGCTTGCTGGCCGGCTGGTAGTACAGGCGGAACGCCTCGTCGCCGAATTCGGTCCGAAGCCGTTCCGTTTCCTCGCCCAGGATCTTTTCGACCAGTTCGCGGGTGACGGTGTTTCCGGTGTCGGCGAGGACGGACTTGTTGCGGATCTGCTGCCAGACCTGCGAGCGCGAGATCTCGGCGGTGGCGGCGTCCTCCATGAGGTTGTGGATGGCCACGGCGCCGTTGCCGGAGAGCCAGACGGCGGTATAGGCGACGGCGACATACAGGTTCAGGCGCAGCCCGCCCTCGGTGACCTGGCCGTCAGCCGAGGCGATGTCGATCAGCTGGTCCGCAGTAACCGAAACTTCGGGGCGCTGCTTGTCCAGCTGGTTGGGTCGCTCGCCGAGCGCGGCGTCGAACACCTCGCGGCAGGTGGGGACGAGGTCCGGGTGGGCCACCCAGGAGCCGTCGAACCCGTCGTTGGCCTCACGGGTCTTGTCCGCACGGACCTTGGCGAAGGCTGCTTCGGTGACCTCGGGGTGCCTGCGGTTGGGGATGACGGCGGCCATGCCGCCCATGGCGAAGGCACCGCGCTTGTGGCAGGTCTTCACCAGCAGCTCGGTGTAGGCGCGCATAAACGGAGCCGTCATAACCACCGAGGCGCGGTCCGGGAGCACAAACTCCTCGCCGGCGTCGCGGAAGTACTTGATGATGCTGAACAGGTAGTCCCAGCGGCCGGCGTTCAGGCCCGAGGCGTGGTCCCGGAGTTCGTAGAGGAACTCGTCCATTTCGAAGGCGGCCGGGATGGTTTCGATCAGCATGGTGGCGCGGACGCTGCCCTGCGGGATGCCGAGGAAGTCCTGGGCGAAGACGAACACGTCATTCCAGAGGCGGGCCTCGAGGTGCGATTCCATCTTGGGCAGGTAGTAGTACGGGCCGTGGCCGTTGAGCAACAGCTGCTTGGCGGTGTGGAAGAAGTGCAGGCCGAAGTCCACCAGCGCACCCACGGCGGGTTCGCCGTCGATCAGCAGGTGCCTTTCCGGCATGTGCCAGCCGCGGGGGCGGGCCACCACAACAGCCAGCGGCGCGTCGGTGCGGAGCGTGTATTCCTTGCCTTCGGGCGAGGTGTAGGCCAGGGTGCCGGTTGCGGCGTCGCGCAGGTTCAGGATGGCGTCGATGACGTTGGGCCACGTGGGCGTGCTGGCGTCCTCGAGGTCCGCCAGCCACACCTTGGCGCCGGAGTTCAGGGCGTTGATGGCCATCTTGGCCGGCGTGGCCGGGCCGGTCATCTCAACGCGGCGGTCCCGCAACGCCGCGGGCGCCTCGGCGACCTTCCAGTCGCCGTCGCGGATTTCCTGCGTCTCCGGGAGGAAGTCCAGGCGGCTGGTGCGGGCGACGCCGTCGCGCTTGGCCTGGCGGGCCTCGAGCAGCTCGTTGCGGGTTCCGGCGAAGCGCCGGTGCAGCTCCTCGACGAAGGCCAGGGCCTTGGGGGTGAGGATCTGTTCCGCACGGGCGACCGGCTGACGGTCAGTAACAGTGATAGCCATATTCGTAAGTCCTTTTCTAGAGAGCGCGGGCGGCGTGAGCGGCGCCTGCCACTGCGGCAGCCACATCGGCGGCTACATGAGGATCGAAGACGCTGGGGATAATGTAGCTCGCGTTGAGCTCGTCGTCAGCTACCCGGTTGGCAATGGCGTCTGCGGCGGCCACCAGCATCTCCGGCGTGATGTCGCTCGCGCCGGCGTCGAGCAGCCCGCGGAAGAAGCCCGGGAAGGCCAGCACGTTGTTGATCTGGTTGGGGAAATCGCTGCGGCCCGTGGCCACCACGGCGGCGTGCTTGGCCGCGATGACGGGGTCGATCTCTGGCGTCGGATTGGCCATGGCGAAGACGATCGCGTTCTCGGCCATGGCGGCAACCTGCTCTTCGCCGATCACGTACGGGGCGCTGACGCCGATGAAGACGTCGGCACCGGCCATGGCTTCGTGCAGGGTCCCTGAGAAGCCTTCCTCGTTGGTGTTTTCGGCAATCCAGGCGCGGTGCTCGTCGTCGTACTGCTCGCCCGAGTGGATGGCACCGGAGCGGCCGGCGGCGACGATGTGCTGCGCGCCCTGGGCCTTGAGGAGCTGGATGATGGCCGAGCCTGCGGCGCCGACGCCGGAGACAACAATGCGGACCTCGGAGAGCTTCTTGTCCACCACGCGCAGGGCGTTGTGGAGGGCCGCGAGGGTAACGATGGCGGTGCCGTGCTGGTCGTCGTGGAAGACGGGGATGTCGAGTTCATCGCGCAGGCGCTTCTCGATTTCAAAGCAGCGCGGGGCTGCGATGTCCTCGAGGTTGATGCCGCCGTAGACGGGCGCCATGGCCTTGGCGATCATGATGATTTCCTCGGTGTCCTGGGTGTCCAGGCAGACCGGCCAGGCGTCAACGTTGGCGAACTGCTTGAACAGCGCGGCCTTGCCTTCCATAACGGGCAGCGCCGCGGCCGGGCCAATGTTGCCCAGGCCCAGGACGGCCGAACCGTCGGTGAGGACGGCGATGGTGTTGCGCTTGACGGTCAGGTTGCGGGCCGCTGCCGGGTCCTCCGCGATGGCGAGGCAGACGCGGGCGACGCCGGGAGTGTAGGCACGGGAGAGGTCGTCGCGGTTGCGCAGGGCTACCTTGGGGACCACCTCGAGTTTGCCGCCGAGGTGCATGAGGAAGGTGCGGTCCGAGACATGCTGGACCGTGACGCCGTCGAGCGCGTTCAGGGCGTCCTTGACGCGGGCGGCGTGGTCGTCGTCGGTGGTGTTGCAGGTGACGTCCACAACAAGGGTGTCGTGGTGGGATTCCGTGACGTCAAGCGCCGTGATGGCTGCGCCGGCTGCGCCGACGGCGGCAGCGAGTTCACTCGTGGCGGTGAAGCTCGACGGCGCCGCGACGCGCAGGGTGATCGAATTTCCGGGGCTCGGGTTCGCCATTGAATTTCCTCCTCGTGGGGTCCGTTTCCGGACCGCTTATGCAACCGAATGTTTTCGTATTATGGATATTATTATCTGCGAAGTGGAAATGCAACCCCCTGACGGTCATGTTTGGGGGCATCGCGTACGGCCCTGTGGTGCTGTATGTTGAGTGTTCTAAGCAACTCTTTTCACGATGTGGATAAGAGTTGTCAGAATCTGAGCCACAAGGAGACAACGGAATGGCTGAAAAAGCCTCCGGAGGCGTGCAGTCCGTCGAGCGCGTCTTCGAACTGCTGGAACTCATCACAGACGCCGGCGGAGACGTGACGCTCAGCGAGCTCTCCTCCTCCACGGACCTGCCGCTGCCCACCATCCACCGCCTGCTGCGCACCCTGGTCTCGCTTGGCTACATCCGCCAGCTGCCCAACCGCCGCTACGCACTGGGCCCCCGGCTGATCCGGCTCGGCGAAGGCGCCAGCAAGCAGCTGGGAGCCGTGGCCCGCCCGCAGCTGAAGAACCTCGTGGAGCGCCTCGGCGAAACCTCCAACATGGCCGTGCTGGATTCGGACATGGTCATCTACGTGGCCCAGGTACCGTCCATGCACTCCATGCGCATGTTCACCGAGGTGGGCCGCCGCGCCCACACGCACGACACCGGCGTCGGCAAGGCAATCCTGGCCCAGCTGGACGACGACGTGGTGCGCGGCATCGTGGCCCGCACCGGCATGCCCACCCCCACGGCCAAGAGCATCGGCGACATCGACTCCCTCCTGGCCGACCTGAAGCTGATCCGTGAACGCGGCTACTCCATCGACGAGGAAGAGCAGGAGCTTGGCGTGCGCTGCTTCGCGATGGCCGTGCCCAACGCGCCCACCCCTGCCGCCATCTCGGTCTCCGGGCCGATCAGCCGCGTGGACCAGAGTTTCGCGGACCGTGCCGTGCCGCTGCTGCGCCAGGCCGCGATGGCGATCTCGGCGGAGCTCAACCAGAACTGAGTTTCGCTCCCCGCGAGACGGCAGATGACGGCAGTGTTTGTTCAAAACACTGCCGTCATCTGCCATTTCGGCGTGCCTTTGGATGGGTGTGCCGCTGCAGCATGGAGTCCACAACGATCGGGTGAAGCGGCCGCACGACGCCAAAGTACAGTCGCCCGCGCCACCCCTTAAGCTCGACGGCGGTTGTCACCCTGAGGATCCGGTTCACCGGATCCACCCCGACGGCGATCGCGCAGTCCAGGTGCCGGTCAGGGATAAAGATCAGGGCTTCTTCGCCCGACTGCTCGGTCACGGTGAACACGTCCCGCGGTGCACGCGGTATCCCGATCAGGGGTACAAGTGCCTGGCGCAACCGCATCGCTCCCGAGATCCATCGGGGCATCGATTCCATGGAGAAGAGGCGCTGCGCCCATTCCGCAGGGTCCGTGCTGGCACCCGCGGGGAGGGTGGCCAGACAGACGTCGGCGTAGTCGGGCTCCGGGATCTCCCGAAGGGCGAGTGAACGGAAGCAGGGTGTCTGTTCGGTCATGGCTTGAGCCTACGGCGAGTGTCGCGCGGTGGTGAGTGCCGCCGTCGTACTATCTGCGCGAGATGACAGATGACGGCAGTGTTCACGTGGAACACTGCCGTCAACTGTCATTTGGACGGGGCTAGTGGTCAGACTTCGACGACGACTCCACCGGGACTTCCTTGCCCTCGGCGTCGATCAGCTTGCCGCCCTCGTAGCGGTCGCCGTCGGCCAGGATCTTCAAGTCGGCTTCGGTGACCACCCTGGCGGTGCCGGCCACAAACACTGACTGGTTGTCCGAGTTGCCGGCCTTGAGGTGGTTGAAAAGCAGGTTCAGCAGGATGGCCATAACGGCGGCCGAGCTGATGCCCGAGTGGAAGATCGTGGAGAACCAGGACGGGAACTGGTCGTAGAACTTCGGGGCCGCAATCGGGATCATGCCAAAGCCGATGGATGCGGCCACGATGACCAGGTTCATGTTGTTCTTGTACTCCACCTTGGCGAGTGTGCGGATGCCGCTGGCGGCCACCGTTCCAAAGAGTACGACGCCGGCGCCGCCCAGGACGGGTGTCGGAACCGCTGCGACCACTCGGCCGAGGATGGGCAGCAGGCCCAGGATCACCAGGATGAGCCCGCCGGCGCTCACCACGAAGCGGCTCTTGATGCCGGTGATGGCCACGAGGCCCACGTTCTGGGCGAAGGCGCTCTGGGTGAAGGAGTTGAACAGCGGCGAGATGGCGCTTGAGAGCATGTCTGCACGCAGGCCGTCGCCGATGCGGCGTGAGTCCACCTTGGTGTCCACGATCTCGCCGACCGCGATGATGTCCGCGGAGGTCTCGGTGAGCGTCACCAGGATGACAATCAGCATCGAAATGATCGCCGCAATCTCAAAGGTCGGCAGGCCAAAGGCGAACGGCGTGGGGAAGGCGACAACGTCGCCCTGGCCCACTTTGGAGAAATCGGCCATGCCCGTGAACAGCGCGATCACGGTGCCGATCACCATGGCCAGCAGGATGGACAGCCGGGAGATGGCGGCGTTGCCGACCTTGCTCAGCAGCAGGACGACGCCCATGGTGGCTGCGGCGAGGCCGATGTTGGCCATGCTCCCGTAATTGGGGGCTTTGCTATTGCCGCCCATGGCCCAGTTGGCGGCGACCGGCATGAGGGTCAGGCCGATTGTGGTGATGACCGTGCCGGTGACCACGGGCGGAAAGTATTTGATGATTTTGGAGAAGAGCGGCGTGATGGCAAGGCCGATCAGGGACGCCACAATGACCGAGCCGAAGACGGCCTGGATGCCGCCGCCGCCCTGGACGATCGCCACCATCGTGGACACGCCGGCGAACGAGACGCCCTGCACCAGCGGCAGCTGCGACCCAAAGAACGGGATGCCCACGGTCTGCAGGATGGTGGCGAGGCCGCCGACGAACAGGCAGGCCGCGATGAGCAGGCCGATGTCCGTGGCGGACATGCCGGCCGCGGCTCCGATGATGAGCGGCGGGGCGATGATGCCGCCATACATGGTCAAAACGTGCTGGAAGCCGTACGCGAACGTGCTTCCGATGGGGAGGCGCTTGTCCTCGGGGCGGGCCGCGGAACTAGTCGACGCGGGGCGGGATTTCTTCTTGCTGTTCATGGCAGACCTTCTTGGTTCATGGCAGACGCCTTCGTCTGGCTAACAATGTCTGGCTAACAATTTGGAGCTTTGGGGCCGGTGGATTTCGACAAGCTCAATCACCGGAGACGGGCCCAACCACCGGGGGTGGCCCGGTGGTCGAGCCCGTCGAGACCCGGTGGCAGATCAGCAGAAGCCGGCGATGCCGTTCCAGGCGGCGGGGGCCGTGCCTGAGTTTTCGCGCTGGACCGTGGCCTCGATCAGGCCGTAGGGGCGGTCCGCGGCGAAGAAGACCTCGTTAGGGTTGTCGAGCCCGAACGGGCTGAGGTCAACGAGGAAGTGGTGCTTGTTGGGCATCGAGAACTTGATCTCGTCCACTTCGCCGTGTGCTTCCAGGACCTTCTTGCCCATGTCGAACAGGGTCTGCTGCAGGGCGTGTGAGTAGTTCTCCGTGAAGCCCTCAAGCAGCAGGGCCTTGATGTCCTCGTAGCTCTTGTTGAAGTCCGTGGCCGTGTGGTCCAGGCCTGTGCTGTAGCGCCAGCGGGCGGAAACATCCGTGGCCAGGATGCGGTCCGTGGTCTCGGGCAGGGTGGTGTACTTGTCTCGCGGGTAGCCCACGAAGCCGGACTGGGTGGTCTTCAGGACGGTCAGGTCCTTGAGCCCGGAGATCAGGTGCGTGGTGTTGCCGTCCCGGACCACGACGGCGGTACGGACTTCCTGCCCGTTCCGGACAAAGCTGTGGTCGTGTTCGGAGCCGTGCGACTGGATGCGGTCCCAGGTGTAGGACTCGGCTTCCCAGCGGCCGCCCGTAACCCAGTCGAAGCCTGACGTGAAGTGCTCGCTGAGGCGAAGCAGGAAGGCTTCGGGGGAGCCGACGCCCGCCCGGGCGAAGGCGTAGATGGTGTTCTTCTGGGTGTCCGTGGCGACGACGTGGGCGTTGTCGCCCTGGAGGTGCGCAGCCTCGAAGTCACCGCGCAGCTGCGAGGTGACGTTCAGGTCTTCGATCTGGTGGCGGTCGGTGTCGCGGGTGACTTTGACGACGCGGACTTCTGCCTTGCCGTACTGGTTGTCGCCGAGGACGATTTTGTTGCTCATGGTCATATCCCAACTTCTACGAGGTGGAACCTTCAAGGTCCACCAACGAAATTAAGCGCGTATTTCCAACGCGTTTCTGGTGGAGCCGACCCAACAAAAAAGAGCCGGCATCCATTGATGCCAGCTCATTACGACCCTGCCTGCTGCTCCCAGGTTACGTGACCTGCGCCACGAAGTGAGAAAAGCGTAGCCCACTGCAGCCAGTGGTGTACATCACTTCTCGGGAATTGTTATGTACTTTCCGATTGTGACCGGCGGGGGTGCGTCCTTGCGGCCGAGGTCTTGACGCCGATCCCAGACACTCATAGAATTTCCACATAACAATAAAAGTTTTCCGAATTACGGAAAAGCCAGGCAGCAAGAACGAGGAGGAACAGATGGACTCGAAGGATAAGAACAACGTCGTGGATTTCCCGGCCCCCGGCCAGGAGCTGTACCTGCCGTTCGGCGCCACGGATCCCGACTTCTACATTCCGGCCGACTGTGACCGTGCAGGCGGGTTCTCCCGCTGGATGCGCGCGCTCCCGGTATTCGGCCGGCAGCGTCCCTAAGAGTCCATCCCCAGCAGCCCCTCTCCTCGCAAGCTCGGACAGGGAACCCTGCGGCTGTGGGCCCTGTTCAGGGCGGACTCTGCGCAACAGAGCCAACGGGCGGGTGGCACCTGGGGAGGTGCCGCCCGCTTTTGCGTGCCCGGCCGTTCACGAGCCTCCGCACCTGCCCCGATTCGATGGTTCCCTGCGCACTCGATGGTTCGAACCGTCTTGTGCGCAGGGAACCATCGATCCGGCGTTATCCACATAGGACGAACTCCGGCTGTCGTCGGCTGGGGGTGCCGTCCGAGGCTTGCCCCATGACGAACAACGAGCAGTTGACGATGCCGCCGAGTGGCATACTTCCCACCGGAATGGACCTGTGGCGCACCGGCGAGCTGCAGGAATCCGGGCTCAATGCCCGCAAAGTATCGGCTTTGGTGCGGGCCGGCGACTTAGTCCGGCTCCGCCGAGGCTGTTATATCCGCGGCAGCACATGGGCGGGCCAAAAACCTTGGGTGCGCAGCCGGCAACTGATCGCCGCGCACGCCCACGGAACGCTCACGACGTCGGGCGGCGGCTTCGTGTACAGCCACACCTCGGCGGCCCGCCTCCACCGGCTGTACCTGTGGGACGTTGACGATTATGTGCACATCTCCCAGGAGTCGGCTCCTTCGCGCACTTCCCATGGCCGCGACGTAGTTGCCCACACCAGGGTGCTGCAGACAGCGGACATTGGCTTCGTGGACGGCATGCCCTGCACCTCGCTGGAGCGCACCGTGGTGGATTGCTGCCTCATGCTGACCTGCAGGCAGGCCTTGGTGCTCATGGATCATGCACTCAGGATGGGCGCTGATCTGGAGAAAATCCGTCTAATGAGTGCTTCGTTGGCGGGACGCAACGGCGTGCGGACGTTGCGTCGCGCCATTGAGAACGCCGACGCGCGGTCGGAGTCACCGGGCGAGACGCTGACGCGGGAGTTGATTCACCGGCTCTGCATTGAACCGCCCGAGCTCCAGGTAGTCGCATGGTCGGCGGAAGGAGAGCACCGGATGGACTTCGCTTGGCGGGAGAAGAAGGTTGCACTGGAATTCGACGGCAGGGTGAAGTGCTTCGACTACGAGCCCACCGACGAGGTCATCTACAAGGAGCGGCAACGGGAAAAGGCGCTGACCGAGGAGGGGTGGACTTTCATCCGGATCAAGTGGCGAGACCTGTTCCAGGAACACGAGTTCAAGATGCGCGTCCTGCGGGCCCTCCGAAATGCAGGCTAGACAAGGCCAATTCGATGGTTCCCTGCATACTCGATGGTTCGAACCATCGTCTGCGCAGGGAACCATCGAAACGGCGGCGCGGACTCGTCGGGGCGCGGTCCGGGCGGAGCGGGCGAGCCGGGCGAGCAGGGCGGAGTGCCTAGCCGTTCATCAGCTTCCGCGCCGCAGCCGAGTGTTCCGCGATGAGCCCGGCGACGTCCAGGCCCGGAATCTGCCCGTCCACCACCCGCCATTCGCCGCCCACCATCACCCGGTCCGCGCGGTCGGCGCCGCACAGCAGCAGCGCCGCAATGGGGTCGTGGCTGCCGGAGAACCGCAGGTCGTCGAGGCGGAAGAGTGCCAAGTCGGCCTGCATCCCCGGCGCCAGTTGACCAATATCGGAGCGCCCCAGCACGGCTGCCGAGCCCCGGGTCGCCCAGCCGAGCGCGCGCTCCACCGGCACGGAAGCGCCGTAGCGCAGCCGCTGCAGGTACAGCGCTTGCCGGGCCTCGAGGATCATGTTGGAGGCATCGTTCGACGCCGATCCGTCCACTCCCAGCCCCACCGGGACCCCGGCTGCCTCGAGTTCCAGCACGCGTGCGGTGCCTGACGCGAGCCTCATGTTCGACGTCGGGCAGTGCGCGACGGCGGTGCCAGCGGCTCCCAGCCGAGCGATCTCGTCGTCGTTGAAGTGGATGCCGTGGCCCAGCCAGGTGCGGTTGCCCAGCCAGCCGACGCTGTCCAGATAGTCCACGGTGCGCAGGCCGAACATCGACAGGCAGAAGTCTTCCTCGTCGATGGTTTCGGCGAGGTGCGTGTGCAGCCGGACGTCGAGCCGCTCGGCCATCAGGGCGCTCTCGGCCATGATTTCCTTGGTCACCGAGAACGGCGAGCACGGGGCCAGCGCAATCTGGATGACGGCGCCGTCGCCGCGCTCGTGGTACCGGGAGATGAGTCGCTCGCTGTCCGCCAGAATGATCTCCGGCCGCTGCACCGTGGACTGCGGCGGCAGGCCGCCGTCGTCCGTTCCCAAAGTCATGGAGCCGCGCGTGAGGGTTGCCCGCATGCCGAGGTCGCGTACGACGCCGACCTCCACGTCGATCGCGTCCTCGAGTCCCGCGGGGAACAGGTAGTGGTGGTCGGCTGCCGTGGTGCAGCCGGAAAGCAGCAGCTCGGCCAGGGCCACTTTCACCGCGAGTTCGAGGCTGCCCGGAGTCAGGCGCGCCCAGACCGGATAGAGGTTCTGCAGCCACGGGAACAGCGGGGCGTTAGCCACCGGACCCCAGGCCCGCGTGAGCGTTTGGTAGAAGTGGTGGTGCGTGTTGATCAGGCCCGGCATCAGGACATGCGCGGAGGCGTCGAACACGGCGGAACAGGGTGCGGACGGATGCCCGCCGGCCGGAACCAGCTCGGCGATGATGCCTCCGCTGACCACGATGCCGCCACCGGCGTCGAGCCCGTTGGCGGTAAAAACGGAGAGTGGGTTCTTGATCCAGAGCCTGGACGGGGACGGGATATGCGGGTGGGCCATGGATGGCTCCTTGTCTGGTCGGCAACAAATGCGTTCCAGCTCAGTTAGGCCCTGTCTGCTGATCCAGGATGCCGGCCTGCCCATGGGTAGCCGGTGGCAATCAGCGTAGGACGCACGCGGAAGCGCGTCAATGTGACCCGCCTGAAACCCTGAATTTCACATCACGAAATTAAGTTTCCAGAAACTATGGCGCTGATCACAGGTCCGGTGCTAATCTCGATCTTGCCAAAGGCGGGCACCCGGACTCCGGGAAGCTATCTACCAGGCGAACCTTCAAAAGCACATGCTGAAGCCTGGTAGCCGTATCACTGGCGCGTTCCCGTCTCAGGGTTACTGGGCTTCCTTGCCACTAAGGAAGTCGCAAAAATGAGTACAACCGTCACGGCCGAACATTTTCTGGCCGCATCCATAAAACTGGCGACAGCCAACGTCCTGAACAGCGGCGGTCCGTTCGGCGCCGTCGTTGTCACCGCGGATGGCCACGCCTTCGAAGGCGTCAACCGGGTCACCGCCACGAACGACCCCACCGCCCACGCCGAGGTCACCGCCATCCGCAATGCCTGCCGCGAACTCGGCACGTTCGATCTCAGCGGAGCCACCCTCTTCACCAGCTGCGAGCCCTGCCCCATGTGCCTGGCCTCGGCCCTGTGGGCACGGATCGGCAACGTGGTCTTCGCCGCTGACCGGCACGACGCAGCCTCCGTCGGCTTCGATGACGCGGTCTTCTACGAGTACTTCGAGAACGAGGACCGGGATGCACTGATGCCGGTCGCCAAGCTGGAACTGGGCGACCCCCAGGCTCCCACCATCCTGGAACCGTTCAACACCTGGAACACGCTTGATTCCAGGATTGACTACTAGGGCCGGTGGCTGACATGACAATCCTGGACCCCGCAGAAATGCGAACCGCAGCTGAAAAGCAGGCTGCGCCCGAAGGCGCAGAGCACACGGCGGCACCCCGTCCCCCGGCGTCGAAATCCTTCCTGGATAGTTTCTTCCAGATCACCAAGCGTGGCTCCACGCTGGCCCGCGAATTCCGCGGCGGCATTGTCACGTTCTTCACGATGGCCTATATCGTGATCCTCAACCCGCTGATCCTGGGCGGTTTCTCGGCCGAGAACGCCCCAACGGACGTCGCCGGCGGCTGGCTCTCGGCGGCGCAGGTGGGGGCCGTTACCGGGCTCACCGCCGGCGTTATGACCATCGTGTTCGGCCTCGTCGCCAACCTGCCATTCGGGCTCGCAGCGGGCCTGGGCATCAACTCGTTCCTGGCAGTGGCCGTCATCCAGGACGTCACCTGGCCTGAAGCCATGGGCCTGGTGGTCATCAACGGTGTCCTGATTGTCCTCTTCGGCGCCACGGGTGCCCGGACGGCGATCTTCAAGGCAGTCCCCAAGGAACTCAAGGCTGCCATCACCGTCGGCATCGGCCTGTTTATCGCCTTCATCGGCTTTGTGGATTCCGGCTTCGTCCGCCCCACCAAAGGCGGCCCGCCGGTCCAGCTCGGCAACGACGGCTCCATCACCTCCATCCCCACCCTCGTCTTCATCGTCGGCCTGCTGGTCATGGGAATCCTCGTGGCCCGCAAGATCCAGGGCGGTCTCCTGATCGGAATCGTCGCCACCACAGCCCTCGCCGCCGTCGTCGAGGCCACCATGCATATCGGTCCCGGCAGCGCCGACAACCCCGGCGGCTGGCACCTCAACGTGCCCGTGCTCGCCGGCCAGCTGGTCTCCGCCCCGGACTTCAGCCTGGTGGGCCAGTTCGATCTCTTCGGCTCGTTCTCACGGATCGGCGGCCTGGCCGCCACCATGCTGGTGTTCACCCTGGTGTTCACCAACTTCTTCGACGCCATGGGCACCATGACCGGGCTCGCCAAGAGCGCCGGAGTGGCGCACAAGGACGGCACGTTCCCCAGGCTGAAGTCGGCCTTCATCGTCGAAGGCCTCGGCGCAGTGGCCGGTGGCGCGACGTCCGGGTCATCGAACACCGTCTACATCGATTCCGCGGCCGGCATCGGCGAAGGTGCCCGTACCGGCCTGGCCTCCGTGGTCACCGGCGTGCTGTTCCTGGGCTCGATGTTCTTTACGCCGCTGACCTCGGTGGTGCCGCTCGAAGTGGCAGCAGCCGCCCTGGTGGTGGTGGGCGCCATGATGATGGCACAGATCCGCGAGATCAAGTTCAGCAAGTTCTCGATCGCACTGCCGGCCTTCCTGACCATCATCACCATGCCGCTGACCTACTCGATCGCCAACGGCATCGGCGTCGGATTCATCTCCTTCGCGGTCATCAGTGCGGCGTCCGGCCGGGCCAGGAAGGTCCATCCGCTCATGTGGGTGGTCACCGCGGGCTTCATCATCTACTTCGCCCGCGGGCCGATCAACGCCCTGCTGGGCGCGTAGGCCCCCGGCGTAACCGCCCATTCGGGCGCCTTAAACGGCGGTCCATCCGCACCCACCGCATCGAGTAGGCGTCCGCCGCCGTGGTTCGCAGCACCGGAACCCACGACGGCGGGCGGCGGTGGAGTGCGGATGCTCCGTCACGGACCGGGGCGGGATTAGAGGCCCCGCCCCGGTCCGCTCAAACAACTCCCCTGACTTTCCCTCTACACCAGCAAGGAATGAGATTATGAGGCAAGACCGCGCACTGTTCCGGACAGGCTTCCCGTCCGGAACCCCAGTGGTAAAGGACGTGTTGCCATGCTGGACCTAATACCTTCACTGGGAGGCTGGCGGCCCGCGGTCTCCGGCCAGCGCTGCGCCGTCGCCACCATCGTGGCCGCGGGCGGCTCCGTGCCCCGGCCGCTCGGCACCTCCATGCTTGTGTCGGAACACGGGGACGTCCTCGGCAGTCTCTCAGGCGGCTGCGTGGAAGGCGCCGTAGTGGACGCCGCCCTTGAGGCCATTCGCGACGGCGGCAGCCGCCTTGAGTCGTTCGGCTACAGTGCCGAGGACGCGTTCGCCGTCGGACTCTCCTGTGGAGGAGAGCTGGAAGTCCACATCCAGCCGCTCGGAACCGCTGGCCTGGACCTGGCTGCCCTGCGCGGCTTCGCGCACGCAGGTGCACCTTCGGCCCTGGCAGTCATCCGCAGGCTCGACGCCGGCGGGGGAGCCGTCGTCGTGCAGGATCCTGTGAGGTTCCGCGCCATGGAGTCGCCGGAACTCGCCATGCTGGTGGGCGACCATCCCGCTACTGTTTTTGCGGCGGCAGCCCAAGTGGAGCCGCTGCTCCAAGGCGGTCGCGCGGGCCTTGTCCGGCTGGCACCACCCGAGGGCTGCATAGACGGCTGGGGCCGGGAAGGCGAAACGCAACCCGAACCCATCACCCTGTTCGTGGAAAGCCGGCTCCCCGCCGCGCGCATGCTCATCTTCGGCGCCAACGACTTCGGCGCCGCGCTGCTCCCGGCCGGGAATCTCCTGGGCTATGACGTCACGCTCTGCGACGCCCGCCCCGCGTTCTCCCGGCAAAGCCGCTTCCTCGCCGCTGACCAGGTGGTCACTGACTGGCCGCACCGTTACCTTGCCGCAGAAGCAGCCGCGGGCCGCGTGGACGGCCGCACCGTGGTGTGCGTGCTGACCCACGACCCCAAGTTCGATATCCCGCTGCTGGAAACCGCCCTCGGCCTGGGCCTCGCCTACGTGGGCGCCATGGGTTCGCGGCGCAGCCACCGCCAGCGCATCGACGCGCTGCTCGCGGATGGCACGCCGGTGGAAGCGCTGGAGCGGCTCCATTCGCCCATCGGCCTGGATCTGGGCGCGGTCACCCCGGCCGAGGTCGCTGTGTCCATTACGGCCGAGATCATCGCCTCCCGTGGCCGGGCCGGACGGGGCAGCAGCACCACGCCGGCGCCGCTCAAGGCATCCTCGCTCAAGGACGGCAGCGGCCCCATCCACCCCACATCAGAACCCCGCTCCACCCACGAAGCCCGCCAGGAGAACCCATGGACATGAACACCATCGAGGCCGTCGTGCCCACGACAGACCCCGCCGAATGGCGCGACGGTGATGCCTGGCTGGCCGGCGGCACGGTGCTGTTCTCCTACGGGAGTACCGTCCTGAAGCGGCTGCTGGACCTTGGCGAAGCGGGTTGGCCCGCCGTTACCGTGAGCGATGCAGGGATTGAACTGGCCGCCACATGCACCGTCGCGGAGCTCTACGCCCTGCCGGGCTCGGACGAAGTTGCCGGCAGGGAGTGGCCGGGCCTGGACCTGTTCCGTCCATGCTGCGACTCCTTCGTGGCATCCTTCAAGGTCTGGAACATGTCCACCGTGGGCGGCAACCTGTGCACCTCGCTCCCGGCCGGGCCCATGATCTCGCTCTGCGCAGGACTGGACGCCACCGCCACCATCCTCGGCCCCGGCGGCAGCAGCCGCACGGTCCCGGTGGCCACGTTCATCACCGGGGACGGGCAAAACAGCCTGGCACCCGGGGAGCTCCTGCGCAGCATCCACCTGCCGGCGTCGGCCCTGTCTTCGAAGGTGGCCTTCCGGCGGCTCTCGCTCAGCAACCTCGGCCGGTCCGGGGTGCTGCTGATCGGCCGGCGGGAAGCCGACGGCGGCCTGGTCCTCACCGTCACCGCCGCCACCAAACGCCCCGTGCAGCTGCGGTTCACCGCTGCCAAGATGGCTGGCCCCGCGGCACTGGCGGCCGCCGTCGGGAAGGCCATTCCCGCGGAGCTGTACCACGACGACATCCACGGGCTGCCCGAATGGCGCCGGGACATGACCCTCCGGCTCGCGGAGGAGATCCGTGCGGAACTGCTGGAGGAACGGCTCACCGTGTCGGGCGATTTCTGGGCTGGCCGGCCGCACGCCTTGTCGCCGCAGCCGAGCGCGCAACCCGAAACAACACAGAACAAGCGGCAGAAGGAGGCCTGAGCATGGCAATCGAAATCAACGGCACCACCACCCCGGCCACCCCCCGCCCGGGCCAGTGCCTGCGCACCTTCCTGCGTGAACAAGGCAATTTCGGCGTCAAAAAAGGCTGCGACGGCGGCGACTGCGGTGCCTGCACCGTGCACGTGGACGGCACCCCCGTGCACAGCTGCATCTACCCGGCCGTCCGTGCCGAGGGCAAGGCCGTCACCACCATCGAAGGCCTCGCCCACGGCGGTGCGCTGCACCCCGTGCAGGAGCAGTTCCTGGCCGAACAGGGCTTCCAGTGCGGCTTCTGCACCGCCGGCATGATGATGACCGCAGCCACCTTCGACGACGACCAGAAAGCCAACCTGCCCCGCAGCCTCAAGGGCAACCTCTGCCGCTGCACCGGCTACCGTTCCATCGCGGACGCAGTGTGCGGGACCCACACGCACGACGGCGGCGCGGCAGCTGGCGCGGTCCGTCCGGCTTCCGCAGCCGGAACCACCGCGGACGTAACCACCGCCGCCGGCACCACGGCAGCCCGGGCCGGTCAGCTCGGCGACAACGTGCCCGCCCCGGCGGGCCTCGCCGTCGTCACCGGAACCGCCCGCTACACACTCGATGTCCCGGACGACGAGCTGGAGGGCCTGCTGCACCTGAAGCTGCTGCGCTCACCCCACGCGCACGCCCGGATTGTCTCCATCGACAGGACGGCCGCGCTCCAGGTGCCCGGCGTCGTCGCGGTCTTCACGCATGAGGATGCCCCGGCGCAGCACTTCTCCACCGCCCAGCACGAGCTCTACACGGACGATCCCGACGACACCCGCGTCCTCGATGACGTGGTGCGGTTCATCGGACAGCGGGTGGCCGCGGTCGTGGCCGAATCGGTGGGTGCCGCCGAGGCCGGGGCCCGCGCCCTGGAGGTGGAATACGAGCTGCTGGATACTGTCTTCAGCCCGCAGGACGCCATGCTTCCCGGCGCTCCGGCCCTGCACGGGGACAAGGACGCCGTGAAGGCCAGGATCTCGCGTCCCCGGCAGAACGTCGTGGCCGAGCTGCACTCGGAGCTGGGCAGCGTGGCGGACGGCTTCGCCGCTGCCGACTTCATCCACGAGCACACGTACAGGACCCAGCGCGTGCAGCACGTCGCCCTGGAAACGCACTCCTCCATCGCCTGGCTCGACGAGGAAGACCGCCTCGTGGTCCGCACCTCCAGCCAGGTCCCGTTCCTGGTCCGGCGCACGCTGGGCCGGGTGTTCGACCTGCGGGAGGACCGCATCCGCGTGGTGGCCGGGCGCGTGGGCGGCGGCTTCGGCGGCAAGCAGGAAGTGCTCACCGAGGACCTCGTTGCCCTCGCCGCTCTCACGCTGCGCCGGCCCGTGCAGGTGGAGTTCACGCGCACGGAGCAGTTCACCGCCACCACCACGCGGCACCCCTTCGCCATCAAACTCAAGGCGGGTGCCAGCAAGGACGGTCTCCTCACCGCGCTGCAGCTGGACGTAGTCACCAACACCGGCGCCTACGGCAACCACGCCCCCGGTGTGATGTTCCACGGCTGCGGCGAATCGCTGGCCGTGTACAAGTGCGCCAACAAAAAAGTGGACGCGCATGCCGTCTACACCAACACCGTGCCGGCCGGGGCGTTCCGCGGCTACGGGCTGAGCCAGATGATCTTCGCGATCGAGTCGGCCATCGATGAGCTGGCTGTCGGCATCGGCATGGATCCCCTGGAATTCCGGCGCCGGAACATGGTGCGCGAGGGCGACGACATGCTCTCCACCAACCCCGAGCCCGAGGAGGACGTCCACTACGGCAGCTACGGCCTGGACCAGTGCATCTCCCTGGTGCGTGATGCCCTGGACCGCGGCAAGCAGCGCTACCGCGACGCCGGGCTCGATGACCTCGGTCCTGACTGGGTCACCGGGGAGGGTTCCGCGCTGTCCATGATCGACACCGTCCCGCCCCGCGGCCACTTCGCCCACACCCGCGTGAGCCTGCTTCCGGACGGCACGTTCGCGGCCGACGTCGGGACCGCCGAATTCGGCAACGGCACCACCACCGTGCACGCGCAGCTGGCCGCGACGGCGCTGTCCACCACGGCAGCCAAAGTGGCCGTGCGGCAGTCCGATACCGACCTGGTGGAGCACGACACCGGCGCGTTCGGCTCGGCCGGGACGGTGGTGGCCGGCAAGGCCACCCTGATGGCGGCTACCGAGCTGGCCTCCCGGATCGTCACCGTCGCCGCGGCGCTGACCGGTGTGCCGGAGACCGAATGCGTGCTCGACGACGGCGGCGTGGTCTGTGCCGGACGGCGGGTTCTGCTCGCGGACATCCACGACGCCGCGCGGCACCAGGGCGTGCAGCTCGCCGTCGAGGGCAGCTGGGACGGGACCCCGCGATCTGTGGCGTTCAACGTCCACGGGTTCCGGGTGGCGGTCAACACCGGCACCGGGGAGCTGCGGATCCTGCAGAGTGTCCAGGCTGCCGACGCCGGCGTGGTGGTTAATCCGCGGCAGTGCCGCGGCCAGATCGAGGGAGGCATCGCGCAGGCGCTGGGTGCCGCACTGTATGAGGAGGTCCGCGTGGACGACGCCGGCCGGGTCACTACGGACATCCTGCGGCAGTACCACATCCCGTCCTTCGCGGACGTGCCGCGCAGCGAGGTCTACTTCGCCTCCACCAACGACCAGGTGGGCCCGCTCGGGGCGAAGTCCATGAGCGAAAGCCCGTTCAATCCGGTGGCCCCGGCCCTGGCCAATGCGATCCGGAATGCCACGGGGGTCCGGTTCGCGGAGCTGCCGATCGGGCGGGACAAGATCTACCTGGGTTTGAAGGAAGGAGGGCCTGTCCTCTCCCGCTAAGACCAACGCGGGGTCAGATACGGCCCATGGGGCGGGGTTTATTGGGCCGTATCTGACCCCGCGTTGCTGGCGAAGCAACCGTTTGTGACCGGCCGTGTTTCGGCGACCCCTTGACTGATGCGTGACCCAGGTCATACCGTTATTTCACTACTCGATACCTATTTTTCGCATTGTGGAAAAAGCAACGACGCTTCTGCCGGTAGTTCCGGCATAAACCCCACAGCGGAACATATGGAAAACATCTTCAAGAAGTGAGATCACGATGCAGACAACCCCGTTGACCGGCGTTGAACCGGCACCCGAGACAGAGGTTGGCCTGGGCAAAGCAGCCCATCCCTCCGTGGGTGTCGACGCGCTTTGCGATGTAGCCAGCGCCGCTTCCGGCACAACCATCAGCCCCTCCCTCTACAACATCGACCTTGCCCCGACGAAGCGGGAAGGCCGCCGCTGGACCGGCTACAGTATCTTCACCCTGTGGGCCAACGACGTCCACAGCCTTGGCAACTACGCCTTCGCCATTGGCCTCTTCGCCCTCGGGCTGGGCGGCTGGCAGATCCTCCTCGCTTTGGGAGTCGGCGCCGTCCTGCTGTTTGCGCTCCTCAGCTTGTCCGGCTTTATGGGCGTAAAAACCGGTGTCCCGTTCCCCGTCATGAGCCGGATCAGCTTCGGCATCAGGGGCGCCCAGATTGCCAGCCTCCTGCGCGGGGCAGTGGCCGTGGCCTGGTTCGGCATCCAGACGTACCTCGCGTCCGTGGTGCTCAGGGTCATGCTCGTCGCCATGGTTCCCTCGCTGCAGGAGCTCGACACCAACTCTATTCTCGGCCTGTCCACGCTGGGCTGGGCTTCGTTCGTATTCCTCTGGATTGTCCAGCTGGTCATCGTCAGCTTCGGCATGGAGATGATCCGCAAGTATGAGGCCTTCGCCGGCCCCATCATCCTGGTCACCATGGCGGCCATCGCCGTCTGGATCTTCGTCGAAGCCGGCGGCTCCATCGCCTGGGCCGGGGACAACGCCCTCGAAGGCGGCGACATGTGGCGCACCATCTTCGCCGGCGGTGCCCTGTGGGTGGCCATTTACGGAACGTTCGTCCTGAACTTCTGCGACTTTACCCGGTCCGCCGTCTCCAAGCAGGCCGTCGTGCGCGGCAACTTCTGGGGCATCCCCATCAACATGCTCCTCTTCGGCGCGATCGTTGTGGTGATGGCCGGTGGACAGTTCAAGATCAACGGCACTGTCATCCAGAGCCCGTCGGACATCGTCCAGACCATCCCGAACACCCTGTTCCTTGTCCTGGCCTGCCTTGCCCTGCTGATCCTGACCATCGCCGTGAACCTGATGGCCAACTTTGTGGCCCCCGTCTACGCCCTGACCAACCTCTTCCCGAAGCACCTGAACTTCCGCAAGGCGGCCTGGGTCAGCGGCACCATCGGCCTCATCATCCTGCCGTGGAACCTGTACAACAACCCGCTGGTCATCGTGTACTTCCTGGGCGGACTCGGAGCCCTGCTCGGCCCGCTGTTCGGCGTTGTCATGGCCGATTACTGGCTGCTGCGCCGCGGCAAGGTCAACGTCCTTGAGCTCTACTCCGAGGACCCGGCAGGTGCCTACTACTACAAAAAGGGCTACAACCCCCGGGCCATCATTGCCATGGTGCCTGCTGCCGCCATTGCACTCCTGATCGCCTTTGTTCCGGCACTGGAAGCGGCCGCCCCGTTCGCGTGGTTCGTCGCTGCCGGCATCGCCGCGGTGGTCTACTACGTCATCTCGGACCGCAGGCAGCGGCTCGACGACGTCGACGGCGAATCCATCGCCGTCGCCAGCGCCCACTGACCGACCCGTCCTGAAAGAGGAAAGCACCATGCGCATCCTGGTGGCCAACGTCAACACCACACAGTCCATGACCGATTCCATCGCCGCGCAGGCAACACAGGCCGCGCTGCCGGACACGGAGATCGTGGGAATCACTCCGCGCTTCGGCGTAGACTCCTGCGAGGGAAACTTTGAGAGCTACCTCGCGGCGATCGCCGTGATGGACGCCGTCGTCAACTACCAGGAGCCGTTCGACGCCGTCATCCAAGCCGGCTACGGCGAGCACGGCCGCGAAGGGCTCCAGGAGCTCCTTGACGTTCCGGTAGTGGACATCACCGAGGCGGCCGCGAGCACCGCGATGTTCCTGGGCCACAAGTACTCCGTGATCACCACCCTGGACCGGGCCGTGCCGCTGATCGAGGACCGGCTGAAGCTGGCCGGCCTCGACGCCCGGTGCGCCTCGGTCCGGGCCAGCGGCATGGCCGTCTTGGAGTTGGAGGAGGAGCCGGAGCGCGCTGTGGAAGCCATCATCGAACAGGCGCTGCTGGCTGTCCGTGAGGACAAGGCGGAAGTCATTGTCCTGGGCTGCGGCGGCATGGCCGGTCTGGATGAGGAAATCCGGAAGCGTGCCGGCGTTCCCGTGGTGGACGGTGTGGCGGCTGCGGTCACCATCGCTGAATCGCTGGTCCGGCTGCGGCTGAGCACCTCAAAGGTCCGGACCTACGCCACCCCGCGGCCCAAGACAGTCATAGGCTGGCCAATAACGGCAGCGGATGTGCCCGCTGCGCCTTAAGCAGGCCATCAACAGCCCGGCCATCAACTCAAGGAGCGACCCCATGACTGCAACCCACCGGCCCGCACATCCCCACCGGCCGGCACCGGTCGCCGTCGTGACCGGTGCAGGCTCCGGGATTGGCAGGGCGGTGGCGCGGCTCATGCTGGCCGACGGGTACCGCGTGGTGTTGGCCGGCCGCCGTGAGGCTCCGCTGCTGGAGTCCGCGGCCGGCCACCGCCAGGCGCTGACGGTTCCCTGCGACGTGAGCGTGCCCGACGACGTCGAGCGCCTTTTCGCAGTGGCTCTCGGCAAGTGGGGGAGGGTTGACGTCCTGTTCAACAACGCGGGCGTGTTCGGCCCGGCGGCGTCGGTGGATGAAATCAGCGTGGCCGACTGGGACGCGGTGGTGGCGGTGAACCTGACCGGCTCCCTGCTCTGCGCCGCCGCTGCAGTACGGGCCATGAAGTCGCAGGAGCCGCAGGGTGGCCGCATCATCAACAACGGCTCCATAGCGGCGCATTCGCCGCGGCCCCGGACGGTGGCCTATACGGTCACCAAACACGCCATGACGGGCCTGACCAAGAGTATCGAGCTGGACGGCAGGGATTTTGGCATCACCTGCGGCCAGATCGACATCGGCAACACGGCCACGGACATCATGTCCACCATCGGCGTGGACTCCGGCGCCCTGCAGGCTGACGGCAGCCGCAGGGTGGAGCCCACGTTCCCGGTGCAGGACGCCGCGCGCGCTGTGCTCCTGATGGCAGGCATGCCGCCGTCGGCCAGTGTGGGCTCAGTGGTGATCACTGCTGCGGGAATGCCGTTCATCGGTCGGGGCTGACAAAGAATAATCCACACCCTTCCGCTGTGGAAGCGGACGTCCGCACCGGGGTTTTCCCGGGTGGGCGTCTGTTTCCGTGGCGGATTTTGCATGTTTGGAAGGATTCTTAGTACATGAAGTAGGCCACTTGGCCGAGGCGCTTGCGCTGCCGATCACGTGGCGCCCGTTCAGCTTCGGAGTGTCGAACCGCGTCTGAGCTGGGGATTCGGCAAGGATTGGGGCTATGACCAAGAGATCTGTGCTTATCGGGGGACGCTTTTTCTTTGGCCTTTTGACGTTGGTGGCAGTGGGAACACAGCTGACAGTTCATTTGGGCATGGGCTACGACGTCTGGAACTTTTTCAGCTACTTCACTAATCTGTCCAACATCTTCGCTGCGTTGGTGCTTCTCATCAGCGGCTACAGGGTGCTGATCCGCAAACGCCCCAGCGAAATCGACGACGTTACCCGCGGCACGGCAACCATCGCCATGGCCGTGGTGGGACTCGTGTTCGGTGCGCTGCTCGCGGGGGAAGATCTCGGCTCGCTGCTGCCGTGGGTCAACTTCGTGGTGCACTACCTGATCCCGGTGGTCATGGTGGTGGACTGGCTCTTCCAACCGCCGCGGGCCACGCTCACGGTCAAGCACATCTGGTACTGGCTGCTCTACCCCGTCGGCTACCTGGTCTACAGCCTGGTCCGCGGGGCGTTGGTGAACTGGTACCCGTACTGGTTCGTCGACCCCGCACGGGCAGGTGGCTGGGGCGGAGTGGTGGTGTTTGCCCTCGCCATTTCCGTCGGCTTCCTGGTGGTGAGCCTGGCGATGCTGTGGCTCGGCAACAAGCTCAAGCGGCAGGTGGATTACTAGGCTGGCGTTACTCCAGAAGGTGCAGCTGACCGGGGGTGTCGAGGTCTTCACCGGCGGAGAGGTCACTGAAATCGATGAGATCTATCAGTTCGGGATGGGCCTGGAGGAAATAGCGGGCCCCGGCGTCGCCCGTTGCCATTTCCGTGGCCTCAGCGCGGAGACTGGAATCCAGGAGCAGCGGATGTCCCCGCTGTTGTTTTCCATCGTTGCCACGGTAGGCGGCCGCCGTCACCCGGCCTGGCCGGTGGGATGCCAGCAACCGGGCAACGGCTTCTGCGGTCAGGCCGGGCATGTCCACGAGTGCGATGAGCACATGGTCCCCCGGGGCTGCTGCGGTGACTCCCGCCCGGAACGAACTTCCCATTCCGCTGGCCCAGGCCGGGTTGTTGATGATCCGGTGCCGGCTGAGATCGGCGGCGGCCCGGACGGTTGCCGCGTCCGCGCCGAGCACCGTCACCACTTCGCGGCAGCCGCCGGCGAGCAGCACGTCGGCCAGGACTTCAACGAGCGTTCGGCCCTGGAACCGGAGTAGCGCTTTGGGGCCGAGCCCCAGCCGCGTTCCGGCGCCGGCGGCAAGCAGCACCGCCGTCGTGCGTTGTTTGTCCAGGTCAGCCATCGCCCCAGCCTATCCAGCCACATGACAGTTGACGGCAATGTTCCAGGGGAACACTGCCGTCAACTGTTGTCTCGATGAAGGGGGTCAGGCGTCGCCGCCCGTGCCGCCGGTGGTCCCGGCGTTGACGTCCAGGAGCTTGTAGCGGTCCAGTGCGTAGGCGGGCACGCCGCCGTCCACCTCGCCGCGCGAAGCCAGCAGCTGCAGCGTCTTCACCACAATCGAGTGGGTGTCGTTCTTGAAGAAGCGGCGGGCTGCGGCGCGGGTGTCGGAGAAGCCGAAGCCGTCGGCTCCGAGCGTGGCGAACTGGTGCGGGAGGAACTGGCGGATCTGGTCCGGGACGGCCTTCATGTAGTCGGTCACCGCCACCACGGGCCCCTGCGCATCGGCGAGCTGCTGCGTGACGAACGGTACTCGGGCGGGCTGGCCCGGGTTCAGGAAGGCCTCTTCCTCGGCGGCGAGCCCGTCGCGGCGCAGTTCGTTCCAGGACGTGACGGACCAGACGTCGGCGGAGACGCCCCAGTCCTCGGCGAGGATCCGCTGGGCATCCAGGGCCCACGGGACGGAGACACCCGAGGCCAGGATCTGGCTCTTGGGCCCTTCGATACCCGACGCCGACACCCGGTAGATGCCTTTCAGCACACCGTTGACGTCGAGGTTCTCAGGTTCGGCCGGCTGGGAGATCGGCTCGTTGTAGACCGTGATGTAGTACATGAGGTTCTTATCGGATGCAGGTCCGGTTCCATCGCCGCTTGCGGCCGGCCCGTACATGCGCTCGATGCCGTCCCGGATGATGTGGCCCATCTCGTACCCGTACGCGGGGTCGTAGGTGAGGACGGCCGGGTTGGTGGAGGCCAGGATCGGGGAGTGGCCGTCGGCGTGCTGCAGGCCTTCACCGGTCAGGGTGGTCCGGCCGGCGGTGGCGCCGATGATGAACCCGCGGGTCATCTGGTCCGCCGCTGCCCAGAAGGCGTCGCCGGTGCGCTGGAACCCGAACATGGAGTAGAACACATAGATCGGGATCAGCGGTACGCCGTGGGTGGCGTAGGCGGTGCCGGCGGCGGTGAACGCCGCGACCGCGCCTGCTTCGTTGATGCCGGGGTGGATCAGCTGGCCCTGGGCCGATTCCTTGTAGGCCAGGACCAGGTCCCGGTCCACGGAGAGATAGGCCTGGCCGTCCGGGTTGTAGATCTTGGCCGTGGGGAAGAATGCGTCCATGCCGAAGGTTCGGGACTCATCCGGAACGATGGGGACAATGCGATGTCCGAACTTTTTATCCCTGAGCAGGTCCTTGAGCAGGCGCACGAAGGTCATGGTGGTGGCCGCCTGCTGCTTGCCGGAACCGCGCTTGGCGACCTCGTAGGTTTTGGCGTCCGGCAGCTCCACCGGAGCGTGCTCCGGCCGGCGTTCGGGGACGAAACCGCCCAGGGCGCGGCGGCGTTCCATAAGGTACTGGATCTCGGGGGAGTCCATGCCGGGGTGGTAGTACGGGGGCCGGTAGAGGTCCGCGTCGAGCTGTTCGTCCGTGATGGGGATCCGGAGGTGGTCGCGGAATTTCTTCAGGTTATCGAGGGTGAGCTTTTTCATCTGGTGGGTCGCGTTGCGGCCCTCGAAGTGGGGTCCGAGTCCGTAGCCCTTGACCGTTTTGGCCAGGATCACGGTGGGCTTGCCCTTGAATTCGGTGGCTGCCTTATACGCGGCGTAGACCTTGTGGTAGTCGTGGCCGCCGCGCTTGAGGTTCCAGATCTCGTCATCGGAGAGGTCCGCGACCATGTCCTTGGTCTGCGGGGTTTTGCCGAAGAAGTGCTCGCGGACGAACCCGCCGGATTCTGCCTTGTAGGTCTGGTAGTCCCCGTCCGGGGTCTCGTTCATGATCTTCACGAGCGAGCCGTCGGCGTCCTGGGTGAGCAGGTCATCCCACTCCCGGCCCCAGACGACCTTGATGACGTTCCAGCCCGCGCCGCGGAAGAATGCTTCGAGTTCCTGCATGATCTTGCCGTTGCCGCGGACGGGACCGTCCAGGCGCTGGAGGTTGCAGTTGATCACAAAGTTCAGGTTGTCGAGCTTGTCGTTCGCGGCGAGCTGGAGCAGGCCGCGGGACTCGGGCTCGTCCATTTCGCCGTCGCCCAGGAACGCCCAGACCTGCTGGTCCGAGGTGTCTTTGAGGCCGCGGTTGTGCAGGTACCGGTTGGACTGGGCCTGGTAGATCGCGTTCATCGGGCCGATGCCCATCGAGACCGTGGGGAATTCCCAGAACTCCGGCATGAGGCGCGGGTGCGGGTAGGAGGAGAGCGCGTGGCCTTTCTTGGACTTTTCCTGCCGGAATCCGTCCAGGTCCTCCTCGGCGAGCCGGCCTTCCATGAACGCGCGGGCGTACATGCCGGGGGAGGCGTGGCCCTGGAAGAAGACCTGGTCGCCGCCGCCGGGGTGGTCCTTGCCGCGGAAGAAGTGGTTGAAGCCGACCTCGTACAGGGTGGCGGCGCCGGCGTACGTGGAGATGTGCCCGCCCACTCCGATATCGGACCGCTGTGCCCGGTGCACCATGATGGCGGCGTTCCAGCGCATGTACGCCCGGTACTTCTGTTCGATCTCTTCGTCCCCCGGGAACGCCGTTTCCTGGTCCACCGGGATGGTGTTCACGTAGTCCGTGGTGGTCACCATCGGCACGCCGACGCTCTGCGCGCCCGCCCTTTGGAGCAGGCTCCGCATGATGTATTGGGCACGTTCCGTACCCTGTTCCTGAATCAGGGCATCCAGGGACTCCAGCCATTCGGCGGTCTCTTCCGGATCACGATCGGGCAGCTGGTTTGTCAACCCGCTGAGGATATGGGAGGTCTCTTCTCCTGCAGCCACGTCCAGCCTCTTTTCATCGTTGAATAGTTGGCTCAAGTTTTCGTTCTGTGAGAAAACTTTATTGCATCTCGAGATTATCTAAGCCGCGATCCGCGCGTCAAGGCGAGCGGACGGTCACAATCGGCTGCCAGGGGGTACAGCCCCGGCAGCCGACGGTGAGTTCCCGCAGCGCCGGCTCAGGCGGACGTGAGGAGCCTGCCCCAGCGCGGGTCCAGCAGCGGTGCGCCCGCCATCCTGAGGCAATGCCACAGCGTTACGGCCACCGAGTCCAGCACGGGAACGTCAGTCTCGGCCTCAATTTCCGCGGTGATGTTGGCGCCGTAGAGGTTCGTGCAGAGGTAGATGACGGCGTCCGGCCCGGACGCGGCAAGCTCCAGCGACCCCGGACGCATCTCCTCATCCGCCACCCGGGCGAACGACTCGTTGTCGCTCAGGCCAAGGAAGCGGTGGTCGAGGGTCTTGATGCCGTCCCGGTGGTAGGACGCCACGATCTGTTCGTTGACGTCCCCGGTGTACGGAGTGAAGAGCCCGATGCGTTCGGTGCCGAAGGTCCGGAACGCTTCCATGTACGCCAGGGTGGACGTGGTGGCCGGGATGCCCGTGGCGTCCGTGATTTCCTCCACGAGCTGGCGGTCATGGTCGGCGCCGAGCCAGGAGCCGGAGGTGCCGTTCCAGGCGATGACGTCCACATCGGCGGTGGCGAGGAGTTCGGCGGCCGAACGCATGACCGCGGCATCGAACTGCTTGTCCGAGGATTTGTCCAGGGCAATCCGGGTGACCGGGATCCGGGCGAAGTGGATAGTGACGTCGTCCCGGTCGCCCAGGATCCGGTAGCTTTGCGGTTCGAGGCAGGTGTTGGAGGACGGCACGATCATGCCGATGCGCTTGGGGCGGGTTGTGGAAGGCATTGGGGGCTCCTAGCGGGTGGCCTGGGTGGCGGCAGGACGGACGGAAGTCGCGGCCAGATGTTCGCGGAAGCCGAGTCGGGGCACGAAGCGGCCCACGGGACCGGGGTCGTGGAACCCGTCGCTGTCCACCACCACGCGTCCGGCGGAGACAACGACAGCGGGCCAGCCCGTGAGCGTCCGGCCGTCGAACGGGGAGAAGTCGGTGCCCATGTGCAGGGCGTCGCCGTCGACGGTTCTTTCCTCGGCTGGATCGAAGATGACCAGGTCGGCGTCGAACCCGGGGGCTATAGTTCCCTTGCGGGGAAGGGCGTTGATGCGGGCGGGGCCGGCGGCGAAGACTTCGACGAAGTCCTCGACCCGGGCGTCGCGGGCTCCTTCCATCAGGGCGGTGAATGTGACGGGCATCCGGGTTTCGACGCCCGGGAGTCCGTGCGGCATTTCGCGGATGTCGTCCGGGCGCTCCCGCTTTTGCGTGAGGTCGTAGCAGGAGTGGTCGGAGGCAACGGTGTGGATGGCGCCGTCGGCAAGCCGTTCCCGGAGCGCGGCGACGGTCTGCGGGCTGCGCATGGGCGGGCAGCAGGCGTACCACTCCGGCATCACCGATCCGTAGACGCTGTCGTCGAGGGTGAGGTAGTGGGGACAGGTCTCGGAGTAGGCCTCCTGGCGCCGGCCGCGCGCCTCGGTCACCAGATCCACGGCTCCGGGAGTGGACTGGTGCACAAAGTAGACGGGCGCGCCGGCGTATTCAGCCATGGCCAGGGTTTCCTTGACCGAGACCTCTTCGGCCAGTTCCGGGCGGGTGCGGTGCAGGTGTTCGACGCCGATCCGGCCGTCGTCCGCGTGCTGCTGCGTGCAGTCCGCGATGATGGGGTCGTGCTCGGCATGGATGTAGGTGAGGCCGTCCAGGCGGACCATCTCGCGCATGACCTTCAGGATGGTGTCCCCGTCCGCCATGGTGGTGCCGCGGTTGGTGGTGTACATCTTGACGGACCGGACGCCCTCGGCGGCGAGCTGCTCCAGCTGCCAGGGCACCGTTTCGTCCCAGCTGACCACGGAGCCGTGCAGCGCGACGTCACACCGGGACTCCCGGGCCAGCGCCTTCTTGGAAAGCACGGCGTCCAGCGGGGTTTCCCGGGCGTCCCGGGGAATGCCGAAGTCGATGATGGTGGTGGTGCCGCCCCACAAAGCGGCCGTCGACGTGGTCCGGTAGTCATCGAGGGTGCGGAACCGCCCGGTTATCTGGGCCACGTGGCAGTGTCCGTCCACGCCGCCGGGAATGACCAGCAGGCCGGCGGCATCGATGACGCGCGTAGCGGTGGGGACGGGCTCGGCGGCGTCCACCAGTTGGTCGATGCGGCCCTCCCGGACCACAACGTGGGCCCGGTGGCGGCCGAAGCTGTTGACCACGGTGCCGTTGGCAATGACGAGTTCTGGGGTGTCGGACATCGGTGTCCTCCTAAATAGAAAGTGGCTAGTTGGCCTGTGCGGGCGCGGCCGGCTGGGTGACGCCGCGCCGGGCAGGATCGTGCGCGGACGCATTCTGCGCGGTAGTGAGTGCGGCGTCCAGGTTCTCGGTGAGGCCGCGGCGGGACTTGGCCGGCGGCGGTGCGAAGGCGCCTGCGCGGTGCGGTCCGGAATCGAGCCCAACAACCGCTTCTGCCATGCGGATGCCTGCGGAGATACCGTCCACCACGGGGACGCCGATCTGCCCGCGGAGTTCGCGGGCCAGGCCGGCGAGCGGTGCTCCGGCGAGGATCACGACGTCGGCCCCGTCCTCCGTGACGGCCTGGTGGCTGAGTGCCAGCAGGGTTGCCTTGAAGTCCTGCTGTACCGAGGCGATGCCGTGGAGGGCTTCGTTGATGGAGCGGATCGATGCCAGACGGCCGCCGAGCCCGAAGCGCTCCACGCAGTCCTGGTACCAGGGCCGGATCCGGTCCGAGATGGCGATGATGGAGAACCGGTGGCCCTGCAGGGCGGCTGCGCAGAGTGCCGCCTCGGTGATTCCGATAACGGGGATGTCGGTGAGTTCCTTCAGTGCGGGCATCCCGGGGTCGCCGAAGGCGGCCACCACAACGCCGTCGATGCTGGCGCCGTCACGGGTGTACTCGGCGACGATTTCGGCGACGGCTCCGGCCGCGACCAGGGATTCAAAGCGGGTTTCAATGTATTCCACGCCGTACCCGGCGGTCCGGACCACAAGTTCTGTTCCGGGGGAGGCGGAGCGGAGGGCCTCCGCTTCGATCAGGGCGGTAACGTCGTCGCTGATGTTGGGGTTGATGACAAGGAGTTTCATAAGTTCTTCCGATGAAGGGCGGGTTCTGTCCGGCTGAAATCCTCCGGAAACTGTTCGCGGTATTTGCCGATGTGCGACGCCGATTGGGCGGCTGCCCGTTCCGGGTCGCCGCTGGCGATGGCGGCGTAGAGGTCGCGGTGTTCTTCGATCAGCTCCGGAAGGTCGCTGACGTGGCGGAAGAGCCAGTGCATGCGGCCCTGGAGCGGTTCCAGCGCGGACTTGAGGAAGCCGTTGTCCGCGATCCGGGTGATGGCATCGTGGAATTCGCTGTTGGCCCGGTGGGCTTCCATGATGGCACCCTTGGCCAGGCAGCGGTCTGCTTCGTCCAGCAGCCCTTTGAGGCCGCTGAGGTCTTCGGGCGTGGCGCGGGAGGCGGCCAGGCGGCAGGCAAGCACCTCAAGGGACTGCCTGACATCGAAGAGGTCCTCGACGTCTTTGGGACTCAGGGTGCTGACCTCGGCTCCGCGGGCGCCCCTGTCGCTGATGAGCCCTTCCTGGCGCAGCATGCGGAGCGCTTCGCGGACGGGAAGCCGTGACACGTTGAATTCGGCGGCGAGGTCGCGTTCCACCAGCCTGGTGCCGGGAACGTAATGCCCTTCGAAGATCCTGTTGCGGAGGGTGTCCCGGACAGCCTCCCGAAGGGGGCGTTCCTTGTCCTGGGTTTCTTCTGCGCTGTGCATGCTTCTCCACTTTCGGTTCTTGTCTGGCGTTGCGTTCCCGGCTTCAGCAACAGGTGCGTGTGGCTAGCTTAGACAGGTAGCCGCTTGTTGTAGTTCAGGGTCAGGACGGATACCCCCATGATGATCGCGGATCCCACGAAGTACAGCAGCGCCCAGGTGTAGGAGCCGGTGGCGCCGACAATCAGGCCGACCGCAATCGGGGTCACGAAGCCGGAGATGTTGCCGCTGAAGTTCATTGCCCCGCCCAGGACGCCGGCGTTGGTCCGGCCGCCCAGGATGGAGGGGATGCTCCAGAACAGGCCCACCCAGCGGAGGAAGAACATGACCACGGACAGGAGGACGACGGCGGTGGTGGGGTCGGACACGACGGTGACGCCGATCAGGCCGCCGATCACCACCACACTGGAAGTGCCCAGAAGCGTGCGCATCACACGGTTGGCGGAGGCGCCGGTGGACTGCCACTTGTCGGCGATCGCACCGCCCAGGATTTCGCCGACAAAGCCGGCGCCGAAGATCACGAACGTGGACCAGCCGATGGTCTTGAGGTCGAAGCCCTTGTCCTGGGCCAGGTACAGCGGTCCCCAGGTCAGCAGTCCGTAGAAGACGCCGTTGAAGCCCAGCCAGCCGAGGCACATGGCCCAGAAGGAGCGGAATTTCAGGTACGGCAGAAGGGCGCGCTTGCCCTTGCTGCCGTCGAGCTCGGCCGCAGCGTCCTCTGCAGCGTGGGAGGCTTCAATGTATTCGGCCTCGGCGTCGTTGACCCCGCGGTGCAGGCGGGGATTGTCGCGGACGTACCACCAGACCGCCAGGCCCATCAGGACCGTGGCGGCGCCGGCGATGATGAACGCGAGGCGCCAGCTGCCGGTGGAGGCGATCAGGCCGGCAATGATGATGCCGCCCAGGCCGGCGCCAAGAGGCGCGCCGGCGTCGAGGATGGTGGCGCCGCGTCCGCGCTCCGACTTGTGCATCCAGATCGCGTTGAGCTTGCCGCCGGCCGGCATGACACCGGCTTCCGTGACGCCGATGCCCAGCCGGGCAATGAACATGCTGAGGAAGCCGCCGGCCAGGCCCGAGGCGGCCGTGGCGGCGCCCCAGCCGACGCAGGACGCCGTCATGACCTTGCGGGGACCGAACTTATCGATCAAGAGGCCTACCGGGACCTGCATCAGCGCGTAGGTCCAGAAGAAGGCGGAGAGCAGGAGGCCCACGAGCTCGGGGGCGAGATTGAATTCCTTCTGGATGATGGGCAGGGCCACCGAGATGGAGCCCCTGTCGATGTAGTTGACGGCGACGAGGACCAGCAGGAGCAGGAACATTTTCCAGCGGACGTTGGTGCGACGTTGCACGCCGTCCTTGCCGGTTTTGTCGTCGGGGAGCGGTACAGCGGTTTCAGTATTTTGAAGAGACACAACTTCTCCTTTGCAGAGAGGGAGATTGCAGACGGGAAGAAAGGCTTGGGTGTTCGCGGGGCAGGAGGCCGCTGGTGGGGCGTCCTGGAGCCTAAATCCGGAGAAGCCGGGCCATGAACTGTGGCCTGGGATCCGGTTCGCGATCTTTTGGGATCCCAATTTGGGATCCCAAAATTCAGAATAGAAGTGACCCGTACCACTGTCAAGGAATTTGTTCCGTTATGGCCCACCCGGGCCAAATCACCGATTGTGACTGCGGCCGGTGTGTGGATCCTGGGCGCGCGAAAGGGCCCGCGGCATCGCCGCGGACCCTTCCTGTTGTCGCAGTTCCAGTAGCGCCGGTGGGCTCAGCTGCCCCGGTACGTGGAATAGGCGAAGGGGCTGAGCAGGAGCGGCACGTGGTAGTGCGCCTCCGATTCCACCACGCCAAACGTGAGGGTCACCTCCGGGAAGAACGTTTCGGTGCCGCTGGCGGCGAAGTACTTGCCCGTGTCGAATGCCAGGCGGTAGGTCCCCGACGGCAGCCGCTCCGGCCCCAGCTCTTTGATGCGTCCGTCCGCGTCGGTGGCGCCCTCTGCGATCGGGACCCAGCGCTCGCCGTCGAGCACGTGGAGGGTAACCGGGACCTCGGCCGCCGGCTTTCCGGAGCCGGTATCGAGTACATGGGTGGTGACGTGGGAGGTGCTCATCTGCCGATCAGTCCTTCGAGTCGGAGCACTGCGATTTCCCGCAACTGCTGGCCAATGATTGCTTGTTCTGCTTCGGGGGTGTTGCCGAGCCTGGTGTTGAGGACGGCCAGGATCTCCTCGCGGCTGCGGCCCGCGGCGCGGATCAGGAACACCTGCCCGAACTTTTCCTCGTAGGCCCGGTTGCCTTCCGCCAGGGCCCCGGCGACGGCCGCGTCGGCCACGCCCAGTCCGGCCTGTTCCGACTGGGACAGCTTCGCTTCGGCGCTGTCGCCCTGCGCCCGCTCGCCGATCCGCGGATGGTGGGCGAGGGCCGCTTCGATCTCCGCCGGAGTGAAGGGGTTGGCTGCGCCGCCGCCCGCCGCGAGGAGCGCATCGGGGCTGGAATAGGGCCGCGCGTCGGCGAGCTCGTCGATCCAGCGTTGGATGTCCAGGCAGGGACGCAGGAAATCGGCAGCCTCCGGGCGGGCGGCCGTGTTGAACTGTTCAAGGTGCATAAAACAGATCCTCGTGTTTTGATGCTGGCATCCACGGTGTAGGGCTATGCGGACACTGATTCCGCATCATGGAACTGTTATTTCAGCATATGCAAAAGTCAACCGCACGTGCCTGTTGGTGTCAACTGCCGGGGCGCGGCTTGAGTAATACGGGAACAGGAAGCGGACGACGGCGGGAGGTCCCCGCCGTCGTCCGTCTTGCGTTTTGTCACTGCTGAGGACGGTTTTGCCGAGATGGGCCAGGAGATTCCCCTGCGCACGTTCGCCGGAATGGGGTCCGACATGAATGTCGGACCCCTCTGCCATGCTGTGCCTATGGAAATCGGTGCGGTTATCGGTGCGGTTATCGGTGCGGGAGGCAGGGCCGCAGTGACGGCTGCCGTCGTGTCGGTGGCCGGACTGGCCGGTCAGCTTGCCGGGGTTGTTGCCTGCCCTTCGTCCCTGCCAAACCACACGGACCACACCGCTGATGTTGATCCGTTGCGGGAGTTCTCGGAGGCATGCCTGGAAGGGCTGGGCGTACTGGCGCGGGTCGAGTCGGCGACGGCGGCGGCGAAGATCCGGCTGCTGGCCGCCTACGCGGAGGCCGCAGCAGCGCTGGAGGCCCCGCCCGCCAGTGCATATGAGGCGTCGGCGCAGGAGATGTCCTTGGTGGCAGAAGTGGCGTGCGTACTCACCATCGGCGAACGCGCCTCATCCTCCCTTTTGGGGGAGGCCCATGCGCTGACTACGTCCCTGCCGGCCGCTTTGGACGCGCTTCAGGCCGGGACCATCGCCTGGCAGCACGCCCGGATTATGGTCGACGAAACCGCTGGCCTACCCCCGGCGGCCGTTTCGGCCTTGGAATCGCATTTCTTCGACCCGGGGGCGCCGGACGGCGCCCGCTGTGCCACGCCCGGCGAATTGGTGCCCTCCCGGTTCCGGCGGAAAGTCCGGGCATGGCGCGAACGCCACCACCCCGAATCCCTGGAGAAGCGACATGCAAAGAGCGTGGCGGACCGTCGAATGGAATATACCCCGGACCGGGACGGCATGGGCTGGATTTCGCTCTACCTTCCCGGTGACACGGCTTGCGCAATATGGAACAAGGCCTCTGCCCTGGGCCGTGGGCTGCAGGGCGCTGACGAGTCGCGCACACTCACCCAGATCCGGGCTGACATGGCTGCGGGGCTGCTGCTGGGCAGTGCCAGCCAGCAGCCAGGTGAGGTGACCTCCCGCAAGGCTGACGTCCTGGTGACCGTCCCCGTGTTTTCCCTCCTCGGGCTCACTGAGGAACCCGCGGAGGTGGATGGGTTCGGGCCGGTCCCGGCGTCGATCGCGCGTAGGCTCGTTGCCGATGGTGCCAGCTCGTTCTACCGGGTCCTGGTTGACCCGCGGGATGGAGCGTCACTGGAGATCGGCCGCACGAGTTACCGGCTCCCCGAATCCTTGAAACGGTGGCTCAGGATGCGGGACGGTGCCTGCACCTTCCCCGGCTGCAGCAACCAGTCCCTGGACAACGAGAACGACCACCTGACAGCCTGGCAGGACGGCGGGACCACCGGGATCAGCAACCTCGGACAGGTCTGCCCGAAACACCACCGCCTCAAACACACATCCGCCTGGACGCCTGCGCAGGCAACGCACAATGAACCACCTGGCTGGATTTCACCAACCGGCCGGCACTACCCACCCGAACAACAGGACCGTGAACCTACGCACTGGCCACCTGGCTGCACACCCCACGCTCCCAGCCCACTCGAACATGCCACCATGATGTATCTCGCCGCCTGAGCACCGTGGCCGTTGTTGTGGTGTGCCCCGTCAACTCTCCTGCCTGCATAAGCGGAGCAGTCCTCGGCGCCCGTCTCAAGGTAAATGCGCTCAAGGTTCCCGGGCGCGGGCGCAAGCGGACGACGGCGGGAGGTCCCGTCGTCGTCCGCTGTTGCTGTTCCAGGGGGCGCGGCTCAGGCGAGCCTGCGCCGGATCAGGGCCGACGCCTGGTCAACCACCACGATCAGGACGAGCACCACGATGATGTGCGTGAGCATCTGATCGAACTGGAACGACTTGATTGCCTGGTTGATGAGCAGGCCCACGCCGCCGGCGCCCACCAGGCCCAGGACCAGCGAGGAACGCACATTCACGTCGAACCGGTAGAGCAGCAGGCCCACAAACTGGGGGACCACCAGCGGGATGCTCGCGTGGAACGTCTGCTGCAGTTTGCTGGCACCGGCGGAGGCAAGCGCCTGGACCGGCCCCTGATCGCTCTCCTCCATCGCTTCGGCCCAGAGCTTCCCCATCACACCGGTGTTGTGGCAGATCAGGGCCAGCACGCCGGCGAACGGGCCCAGGCCCACAGCGGTGACAAAGATCAGGGCAAAAACAACGTCAGGAACCGCCCGGAAGAAGGACAGCACGGCACGCGCCGCCTGGTATACGACGGGATGCGGAGTAGTGGTTTCCGACGCCAGCGCGGCCAGCAGGAGGGCGGTGGGAATGGACAGGGTGGTGCCCAGCAGCCCGATCCACAGCGTCACAAGCGTTGCTTCCAGGCTGGGCTTCAGCACCTTCTCCCAGTCCAGGTCCGGCGGGAACGCCTCGGCGAGGAACCGTCCCATGCCCTGGGCGCCGTCAACCAGCAGCGCCGGTTTGAACTCGGTGCTCTCGAGGGCGATGACGTGCAGGAGAATAAGGACCACGACGGCGGTGGCGGTGGTCCCGGTGCGGGTCCACTGACGCCGTGCCCGGGGGAGCGCGGGGGCGCTCATGCCGCAACCCTGTCCGGTGCGTACAGCGTGTCCAGGACATCGTCCGTCAAGCCGGCCAGGCCGCCGTCGAACACAATCCTTCCCTTGAGGAGACCGATGGCGCGGTCCGCGTAACGGATCGCGAGGTCCGGCTGGTGGAGCACCGCAGCGACGGCGAGGTTCTCCGTGTGGGCAAGCTCGGCCAGCAGCGCCATGACCTGTTCAGCCGCGTGCGGGTCCAGGGCGGAGACAGGTTCGTCCGCGAGCAGCACCGAAGCGCGCTGGCAGAGGGCCCGGGCAATCGCGACGCGCTGCTGCTGCCCGCCGGACAGCTTCCCGGTCCGTTCAAGGGCAACTCCGGCCAGGCCTACGCGGTCCAGGCATGCCATGGCTTCCTCCTTCAATTCTTTGGCAAAAAACGCCGGGCTGACTGACGCGAGTCCGCGAACCCGCAGGAGTCCGCCGGAGCAGACGTTGTCCAGGGCCGTCCGGCGCGGGACAAGATGGATCTTCTGGAAGACCATGGCGGCCTGGCTGCGTGCCAAGATCTGGGCCCGGCCCTGGAGCGTCCCCAGGTCCTTGCCCTGGACGCGGATGGTGCCGGCGTCCGGACGGGTCAGCCCGATGACGCACTTGAGCGTGGTGGATTTTCCCGAACCGTTGGCACCCAGGAAGGCCAACAGTTCCCCTGACCGGACGGTGAAATCGACGCCGTCCAGCACCGTGGTCCCGCCGTAGGCCTTGGTCAGGCCTGCTACCTGGACAGCGGTCACAGGTCTTCCTCGGTGAGCCCCATGGTGGCGGCGAGATCGAACAGCGGCTGGTAGGTCTCCTTGGTGACGGCCAGCAGCGGTCCCGGAGGCGTGACGTCCAGGAAGGCGCCCACTTCTGCGATGGCCTCGGCGGGGAGATTCACCAGCGCGTCGCGGACGGCTTCCTTGAGGGCCGGGTCAGCGTTGCCGCGGATGGTGATGGGATCGTTGGGGATGGCGTCCGAGATCCAGACCTGGCGGAAGTCCTCCGGCTTGAAGGTGCCCGCGGCGGTGGCTGAGGCAAGGGTCTGGGAGTTGATCTCGGCGGCGTCCACCGTCCCGTTGGTCAGGGCCAGCAGCGCTTCGGGATGCCCGCCGGCGTAGCTGATGTCCAGGTCGGATTCGCTGATGCCGGCCTTCTTCAGGCCATAGCGGGGGAGGACATCGCCGGAGGTGGAGCCGATGCCGCCGAGTGCCACATCCTTGCCCTTGAGGTCGTTGATCGACTGGATGGCCGAGTCCTTGGGCACCCAGATGCCGGCAGTGTAGGTGCTGAGCTCGCCGTCGGCCGTTCCAAAGGAGGCGATGGGCTCCGCTCCCGCCTTGGTGCTGGCGAAGACGTAACCCATGGGCCCGAACTGCCCGATGTCCAGGCGGTTGTTGGCCATGGCGAGCACCTCGGCCGAGTAGTCCTCCACAACCTGGACCTCCACCTCGCAGCCCAGCTTCTCCGCCATGGCGTCCGCGAGGACGCGGTAGGCGGGTTCGAGCTTGGCCGGGTCCTCATAGGGCTCGATGCCGAACTTGATGGGGCCCTCGGCGCAGTAGGCGGGGGTGTTCGCTGATGCGTTCTGGACGGCCGGGCTGGCGCAGGAGGACAGGCCGACGGTGGCGAGCAGGGCAGCCGGAATCAGGGCGAGGTAGCGGGTTTTCATGGGGATCCTTGGGGGTCTTGGGGGTCTTGGGGGAGGAAGCGGGGGAGTTGGTCTAGGGGAGGACGGCGACGTTGCGCGCCGCCAGGCCGAAGGAAACGGTCATGCCGATTCCCGCGGTGACGGACACGGCAGTGACGCCGGGGGTAATGCCGGCAACAAGGAGCGGGCCCACCTCGCTGGAGGCGTAAATGCCCTGCCAGCGTTCGGTGATGTCGAGGGATTCGACCCCCAGGACGCCCTGGATCCGGTCCAGCAGGAGCGCCGTGGTGGACTCTGCCAGGAAGGGGTCGGCGGTTTTCTGGTAGGCATGCGAGTCACCCAACAGCAGCGTGCCGTCCGGGCGCTGGGTGAACATGACGTTGGCGCCGATGTCCAGGAGACCCGGATCCTGCGCCTGGACCTCTGCGAGGAGCTCCCCCGCGGACGGCATCTCCACAAAGGCGCCGTAGCGGAGCATCGACGTGGCGGTCAGTACCGCCGGCTGGAGATCCAGCCCCTCCGGGCCTGCCGCGGCCGCCATCTGGAGCGAGCAGCGTTCGATCTTGTGCCCTTCGGCAAGTTCCGGGAAGAGCAGGTCCACGTCGTGGCCCACGCATACAAACACGTGGTCGGCTTCCACCTCGCCGCGGCTTGTCCGGACCAGGGCTGTCCGTTCGGTCCCCGCGCCAAACCCGAGGGCGGAGGCGTTCCAACGCACGGATGTGTCCTGACGCGAATCCAGCCAGGCGGCGAGGCTCGCCACCGTGGTCCGGGGATCGACTCTGAGGTCATCGCGCAGCCACGCGCCGCCGACGACGACGGGGCTTGTCGTTGCGTCCGGACCCTCACCAGCAGCCGCCCGCCCCAGCCGGGCGGACGTTTCCGCGGCGCTGAGCAGAACGATCTGGCCGGGCTCGCGGTGTTCTGCCAGCTCGTGCAGTACGCGAAGTTCTGTTGCGGTGCTCGCCACCACCACGGCTCCGGATTCGGTGGCCCAGAAGCCGGCTCGTTCGGAGAAGTCCAGCCAGTGCTTGCGGCCGGTGATGGCAAGTTCATACAAGTCGCCGGTCTGGGCGGTGATGCAGCAGTGTCCGAAGTTCCGGACGGAGGCGCCCACTGCGCGGTGATCGCGATCAATGACCAGCACGGAGAGCCCCCGATCGGCGGCAAGGGCGGCGTGGGCCAGGCCCACGATGCCGGCCCCGACCACCACCACGTCCACGGAGGACGGGAGGCTGCTGGCGGCTTGGTTTTGAAGGTTTTCGGTATTCACAAGATCGATAGTGGCCGCCCGGGGGCAGGCCGATCAAGCCAGATTGGCACTTGTTTGAACAAGTTTACGATTTGTTCATTGAAAGCCCGCGGAGTTAATGCCGTGTTCATTCGAGGGGGCCGAAATCCTTGGAAATCCCGCCAATCCAACTTGTATGATCAAGTCATGTCCCTTTCGCAGCTTCAGCCTCTCCACCAGCGCTTGACCGCCGAGCTTCGTACCCGGATCACGTCGGGCATGTGGCCTGAGGGGTTCCAGATTCCCAGCGAGGCAGAGCTTTGCCGGGAATTCGAAGCCTCCCGGGGAACCGTCCGGCAGGCTCTCGCGGCGCTGCGCACCGAGAGCCTCATTTTGGGCGGGCGCGGCAAGCAGCCGGTGGCCGGCCGGGCAGCGCTGTCCCAGCCGTTCACCACGTTTATGTCGTTTACGGAGTGGGCAAGATCCATTGGCAAGTCCCCGGGACAGCAGACCCGGGAGATTGCCCGCCGCCCGGCCTCGTCCGAAGTGGCAGCCCAGCTGGGCATCAAAGCGGGCGAGCCTGTGGTGGAGGTCCTGCGGCTGCGGCTCCTCGGGGACGCGCCGGCCATGGTGGAGCGGACCAGCTTTGTCCTCGACGTCGGCCGGCTGCTGTTCGACTTTGATACGGACAGCGGCTCCATCTTCAGCTTCCTGAAAAGCCAGGGCGTGGACCTGAGCCGGGGCCGGCACACCATCGACGCCGTGGCAGCCGAGGGACTGGACGTGGAACTGCTCGGCGTCGAACCCGGCGCACCCTTGCTCCGCGAGCGGCGCCTGACCTCATCCGCAGCCGGGGAGCCGATCGAATACTCCGACGACAGGTACATCCCCGGCCTGACCAACTTCACCATCGAAAACACCAGCGAGCACCGCGCCAACCTGGTCCGCGTGCCAACCACAGCCTAAGGAAACATCATAATGATTGAACTTGTAGCCCTCGACATGGCCGGAACCACCATCGACGAACACGGGGATGTCTACAGCGCCCTCGGGGAATCCGTCCGCGAGGCCGGCGCCGAGGTAACCCCCGAGGACCTCCAGGCCTGGATGGGTGCGGACAAGACCGAAGCCATCGCAGCGCTGCTGGAAATTGGCGGCATCGCCGCCGAATCCGGGTTCGTTGCGCACACGTTTGTCCGCTTCCAGGAGATCCTGGCGGCCCTCTACGCCGCGAACGCACCCGTTCCCCTGGACGGTGTTGAGGACGCGCTGCGGACCCTGAAGTCCATGGGCATCAAGGTGGCCCTGACCACCGGATTCTCGCGGGATGTGGCCGATCCGCTGCTGGCCACGCTGGGCTGGCGCGTGGGCGACGGCGAGCTGCTGGACGCCGTGGTCACCTCCGACGAAGTGCCCCGCGGACGCCCGGCTCCCCACATGATCCACCGCGCCATGGAGCGCACCGGTGTCCTGAACGTGGGCGCCGTGCTGGCGGCCGGCGACACCGTCGTCGATCTGCAAGCCGCGGCAAACGCCGGCGTGGCCGGCGTTGGCGTCCTGACCGGGAAGCTCGGCGCGGAGGAGCTGGGCCGCCACCCGCACCTGCGGATACTTCCCGGCGTGAAGGACCTCCCCGAATTGGTGGGCGCCCTGGCCGCCGGACGTTAGGAGAACACCGGGGAGTTCCGGGGTACCAGGACTTTGACCGCGGCCGGGACAATCTCCACGGTGGCCGGCAACGGGGCGATCATCTCGCCGTCGGCGTAGATGTTCAACGGCTTGTTGGCGCTGATGGTGACGCTGCTGCCTCGTGTGAAGCTGACGCCCGGAGTGTTCAGGTGCGTGCCCCGGAACGAGCGGAGGAAGGTGGCCGCGACGCGGAGGGCGGAGGCCCGCCCCAGCATGACCACGTCCAGGAGGCCGTCGTCCACCTTGGCCTCCGGGCAGATGCGCAGCCCTCCGCCGTATTGGCCCACGTTGCCCACCGCGACAAACCAGCCGGGGAAGGAAGTCTCCTTGCCGTCCACCGTAACGGTGAAGGTCACGTCCTTCCAGCCGGCGAATGCCTTCAGCCCGCCGTAGAGGTAGGTCAGGGAGCCGAGGTTCAGTCTTGTGCTGTTGCCCAGTTCATTGGCGACTCCGTCGAATCCGACGTTGGCCACGCCAAAGTAGGGGCGTCCGTTAACCACGCCCAGATCGAGGTCCCGCACCACCAGCTGGGGGATGTTGCGAACTGCTTGGACGGGGTCAGACCCCAGCCCGAGCCGGCGCGTGGTGTCATTCCCGCGGCCGCCGGCCAGCGGCAGGAGCACGGCGCCCGACTCTCGCGCTCCCGAAGCGGCCGCCCCCAGGAAACCGTCACCGCCCAGGACGGCCACAAGGCTTCCCGCCGCGGCTTCGCGGGTCTTCCACGTGGCCTCAGCCAGGCTCTCCGTGATGACGACGGCGGGCCTGAAGCCGGCCGCGCGGAGCGCCTCGGCGGCCGCGGGGCAAAGGCGAAGGCCCCTGCCCCGGCCTGACGTTGGGTTGACCAGAAGCAGTGCGTGGCCGCCGCCCGGTGTTGCCGTCATCCAGTGCCCCCTGTCGTCTTGATGCTAGCCCGTCCGCTCGGGCAGGGGTGCTGTCTGCAAGGAAAGCGGACGACGGCGGGTTGTCCCGCCGTCGTCCGCTTCCACAAGTGGGGGCTACTCCTCGATAGTCACGCCGCGCCAGAACGCGATCCGGTCCTCGATGGGCTTGGCCCGCGTCTTGGGCTCGCTGTAAAACCAGGCGGCGTCGACGTTCAGCTTCCCGTCCACCTCCAGCGTGTGGTAGCTGGCCTGGCCCTTCCACGGACAGACGGAATACATGTCGCTGTCCTTGAGATAGCCCGCATTGACGGCGTCGCGCGGGAAATAGTGGTTGCCTTCCACTACTACCGTGTCCGTGGACTCGGCAATGACTTGTCCGTTCCAGATAGCCCTGACCATGTGGTTCCGTTCTGTAGGAGGCCGCCGGCTGTGCGGGCGGCGGGTCGCAGTATGTCAACGGCCCGCGTGATGCCCTTTGTTCCCGGGCATCTCCGGGGAGCGGCCCCGGGCGTAGCGGCCTTCTCCGGTATCGTGGGTCCATGGTGCGGAACCTGGCCGATATCGGAGCTGAAGGCGTATTGCTCGCCGGGGCCGGCCGCGCCATTCTGCTGCAGATCGCGAACCCTGCAGTGGGCCATGGCGTCGCCGAACACAGCGACTTCATAGCCCGGCCGCTGGACCGTTTCCGCGCCACCGTCACCTACGTCTACGCTGTGGTTTACGGAACCGACGCCCAGGTTGCGGCCGTTCGCCGCAGCGTTAACCGGGCCCACTCCGCGGTCCGCCGCAAGCCCGACGCCGGCTCCCGCGGGTACAGCGCGTTCGATGCCCAGGCGCAATTATGGGTGGTGGCAACCCTGTACGACACCGCCATCACCATTTACGAGAAAATCTACGGCCCGCTCGACGACGAAGCGGCAGACCTCATGTACAGCGATTACGCAAGAATCGGCACCGTCCTGCAAGTGCCGGCGAACCTGTGGCCGGCAGACCGCGCAGCCTTCAGGACATACTGGGACACGTCCCTGCTGACGCTGGAGCTGGACGCCGTCACCGCCGGCGTCGGCCGCGACCTCCTGTACCCGCCAGCCGGGCCACTCTGGCTGCGGATGAGTATGCCGCTGATCCGGTTCATCACCGCCGGGCAGCTGCCGGACCACCTGCGCGCCGGCTTCGGGCTGCCCTGGAGCGACCGCCACGGCCGCCTGTTCGACAGGGCCACCCGGTGGTCTGCCCTGGTCTATCCCCGGCTGCCGCGGCCGGTCCGGCACTTCGTCAAGAACTACTGCCTGGACCGGCTCCGCACCTCGTAGCCCTGAAACACCATCTTCCGGCATCCCGGTGACGAATCCCTGTCATGAACTATTACAGCCCAGCGGCGCAGGAACGGGTTCGTGACGCCGCATACGATGCAGTGGAGAAAGTCCTGAACAGCATGTTCGAACCGTTGAACCGGCAGGCCCTCACGGCGCGCTGGAACCAGGCCTGCGAGGCCATGGCCAAACACCTGGAGGCGCGGGACACCGGCGAAGAGTAGACGCCCTACTTTCGGTCTCAAATAGGATTGACGGACTGTCGGGATCGAAAGGTTTTAGCCGTCCATGAAGGTCACCACCACAACGCTCCAGATGCTCCGTCCGCCCGCCTGGACGGCGCGCCCGCTGCCGGATGAGGCGAGGCTGGACCGGGCTGACGGGGTCACGCCGGAATATGCCCGTTTCCTCTATGGCCTGGTGGGCGGGCCGTGGCACTGGACGGATCGGCTCGAGTGGACACGGCAGCAGTGGGCCGGGGAGCTCGCCGTACCGGGGACGGAATTCTGGGTCCTCTATGGGGAGGGCATGCCGTGGGGTTATGTCCACCTTCAGCCCGTCGTTATAGGGGATGCAACGCACGTCGAGATCAGGTATTTCGGCCTCTCCGAGCAGGCGATCGGGCGGGGTCTTGGCGGCCGGCTGCTGGAACACGGCATCACGGCTGCATGGTCGCTGACCCAGCGCTTCGACCTCCCGCAGGTGTCCCGCGTCTGGGTCCACACTTGCACGCTGGACGGTCCCGCAGCCCTGGCAAACTACCAGTCCCGCGGGTTTGTGCCGTGCGGGACCGAAGAAGAGGACACGGAAGTGGCGGAGCAGCCGCTCGGCTCCTGGGTGGCCACCGGCGGTCGGTAATCTGCTGCAAACCCGCCAGCGGCCGTAGGCTGGAACCCACAAGTAGGTGACCGAAGGGGTGACAATGCCGGAGACGATGACCGCCGGGCTGCTGGGCGACGTGATGGCCGAGCTGGCCGTGCTTGAAGACCCGAAGATGCGCGAGGCGAACGAGAAGCGCGGCGACGACCACGGCGTGAACCTGTCCAAGCTGCGCGCCGTCGCGAAGCGGCTGAAGACCCAGCAGGAACTCGCCCGCGAACTCTGGGCCACGAATGACACTCCGGCCAGGTTGGTGGCGCTGCTGATCTGCCGGCCGAAGGCCTTCGAATGCGACGAACTGGACACCATGCTGCGGGAGGCGCGGGCACCCAAGGTGCATGACTGGCTGGTCAACTACGTGGTGAAGAAGAGCCCGCACGCGGAGGACCTCCGGGTGGCCTGGACTGCGGACCCGGATCCGGTGGTCGCCAGCGCCGGTTGGGCCCTGACCAGCGAACGGGTGGCGAAAAAGCCCGCAGGGCTCGACCTCCCTGGGCTGCTGGACACTATCGAGGCCCAGATGAAGGACGCCCCGGATCGGCTGCAGTGGGCCATGAACCACACGCTGGCCTTCATCGGGATCGAGCATCCCGAGCACCGGGCCCGGGCGCTCGATATCGGCGAACGGCTCGAGGTCCTCAAGGACTACCCGACGCCCCCGAACTGCACGTCACCGTTCGCGCCGATCTGGATCAACGAGATGGTGAGCCGCCAGGCCACCGCGTAAGGCTGTCAGCCCGGAAGCAAAACGAAAGCGGACGACGCCGGGAACCTCCCGCCGTCGTCCGCTTCAGTTTTTGGCCGTGAACCGATCAGACGGTGGCGAGCTGGCGTTCCTGGCCACGGACGCTGACCGTGAAAGTGTTGGGGCCGCTGCACTGGACCGCAATGCGGCATTTGGTGGTGTTCGCCTTGACCGAGAGGTCGTGCACAATGCTCTCCAGGGTGTGCTCAATCGCAGACCGGTCCCAGATTTTCAGCGTGATGGAGTCAGTGTTTTCAAACGTCATTGTCAGTACTTTCGCTCATGCAGTTAACGGCTCCGCGTCGTCCTTGAGGGGGCCGCATCCTCGTCGGTGAGGATTGCTGATCTTGGTAGTGCGGGAACGGGGTCCCGATCTCATGCTTCATGGTCGCCGCCGGCATTTGCAACAGAAATGGCGAAAGTGTGAGCGATTACACGCCCGCGCCGGCCTTAGTTGCTGACGGCGGCGTAAAGGTTCAGGGACGCCGAAAACACCAGCCACGAGACGTTCGGCAGCATCAAGACGCCGGCGGTTTGGCTGATGGGTCCGAAGCGCAGGACTGTCAGGACCGCTGTGAGGAAGAGGGCGGCGAGGACGGCCAGGGCCAGCCAGAGCGCCGCGGTTCCCAGCACGGGATACAGGCCGAAGAACGTCATGGGCCAGAGCAGGTTCAGGGCCAGCTGGAGCCCGTAGAGCGTGAGTGCGCGGCGGCGCGGGAGGCGCCGCTGCCGCCACACCAGCCAGGCCGCCACGGCCATTGCCGCGTACAGGACCAGCCAGACCGACGTGAACATCAGCCCGGGAGGCGTCCAAGGGGCTTTGTCCGCCAGGGCGTACCAGCCGCCGGCAGCCGTTCGGATCGGGAGGGACCCCACGAACGACACGGTCCAGGAAAGCGCGAGGAAGCCGACCAGGGCGGCGAACTGCCGCCATGCTGATGGCCCGCCCGGGACGGCCGGATCCGGGGCGTGGGAAGGGATAGTGGCAGGCACTGACCCACTGTGCGCAACGGCGGGTACCCGCGTCAAACCCGGAGGCATGGGAGGTCTCCGTCAGGGTCTCTTCGAGATGGCATTTCGCGGCAATAGTGACCGGCGGAACCGCCGTTATATGCCATCTCGCGGACCGCATTTAAGCCTTGACACCCCTACGCCACGGGCGTATCGTACAACCAAATGGTTGTAGATCAGCTCAGAGACGCGGACGTTGACCGCCTGTTCCAGGCCCTCGCGGACACCACCCGCCGGGACATTGTCCGGCGCGTGACGGTGGCGGAATACTCCGTCTCCGGCCTCGCCGCGCTCTACGCCATGAGTTTCGCCGCCGTCCAAAAGCACGTGGCGGTATTGGAGCGCGCTTTTCTGGTCACCAAAGAGAAGCGCGGAAGGGAGCAGATCGTGCGGGGTAATCACGAAGGTCTGGAGAAGGCCCGCCTGCTGCTCGATGAGTACGAGGCGATCTGGCGGCAGCGGGCCGGGCGGATCGCGGACATTCTGGCTGAAGGATAGGAAGGTTTTGCAATGCCTGTTATCAGTTCCACCAAGAATCTCGAGGCACTCAGCCTCACCCTCGTTGCCGAGTTCGATGCCGCCGTCGAACGCGTCTGGCAGATCTGGGAAGACCCCCGGCAGCTCGAGCGCTGGTGGGGTCCGCCCAACTATCCGGCCACGTTTGACCGGTTCGACTTCCAGCCCGGCGGGAAGGCCGACTATTACATGACCACGCCCGAAGGCGAGAAGCCCCGAGGCTGGTGGAAATTCAGAACCATCGAGGCGCCGCGCAAGCTCGAATTTGATGACGGTTTCGCTGACGAAACCGGTGCGCCAGTGGATGCCATGGGCAGTGCCCACGCCGCTGTTGACCTCGAGGATCTCGGTGGCCGCACCCGGATGACCATCATGTCCACGTTCGACTCCGAAGAGCAGATGGAAGAAATGGTCAAGATGGGCATGGAGGAAGGCATGAAGGAGGCCGCCGGCCAGATCGACGCATTGCTCGCGGAGCACGTCCGCGCCTGAGTAACGCTGACGCTTTCACGCAAAGGCTAGCGCGAAAGGACACTTGAGGCCCCAGGATCCGGGGCCTCAAGTGTCCTTTCGCGCGACGTGGTGGCCGCTCCTACGGAGGCGGCGTTGTCGGTTAGTGTGTCAGGTCCTTGCCCTTGGTCTCCGGGATTGTGAACACAAACGCGATGCTGATGGCCAGCAGGACCACCGCGTACACGTTGAAAAGGTTGCCCTGTCCGATGGACCCGAGCCAGGCCTGCAGGTACGGTGCGGTACCCCCGAAGACTGCGACGCAGATGGAATACGGGACGCCCACGCCGACCGTGCGGATCTTGGTGGGAAACAGTTCGGCGTATACGGCCGGGACGATCGCTGCGCTGCCGGCGATGAAAAACAGCATGACGGACATCGTGACCGCGAGCTGCCACGGGGAGTCCTTCAACAGCCAGGTCATGGGGAAGTGGAACAGCGCGGCGCCGGCAGCGCTCATGATCATAACGGGCTTGCGGCCGATACGGTCCGAGAGTTTGCCCCAGAACGGCAGCGCGGCGATGAACAGCACGTTGGCGATCACGCTGGCCCAGAGGGCCTCGCCACGGTCCATCTTGAGGACCGACGCGGCATAGCTGGGAGTCACGACGCCCCAGATGTAGTAGGTCACAGTCAGGCCGACTGTCAGGCCAATCACCTGCAGGGCCTGCTTGCGGTGCCGGTAGATCTGTGGCCACATTGGCTCGTGCTTTTCCTTGGGCGATTCTGCCTCGAACGCCGCCGTTTCCTTCATCCGGGCCCGCATGAACAGGGCGTAGAGGCCCATGGCGCCGCCGATAAGGAATGGCACCCGCCAGCCCCAGGCGTTCATGTCAGCCGTGCTCAAGACGTTGGACAGGATGGCCCCGAGCATGGTTCCGGCCAGGATGCCGACCGTGCCGGACGTATAAATGAGCGTTGCCCAGAAGCCGCGCTGTTCCTTGGGCGCCATTTCCGAGAGGTAGGTCTGCGACGACGGCAGCTCGCCGCCGTGGGCTAGGCCCTGGATAAGCCGGGCCAGCAGCAGCAGGACCGAGGCGAAGGCCCCCACGGCTTCGAAAGTGGGGGCGACGCCGATGATCAGGCTGCCCAGGGCGGCGAGGCCCACCGCGAACGTCATGGACGTCTTGCGGCCGATCCGGTCACCGATCCAACCGAACACGAAGCCGCCGAACGGACGGGCGACAAAGCCGACGGCGAAGATCGCCAGGGTGGCGAGGAAGGCCGACGTCGGATCCGCCTTGCTGAACAGTGCGCTCGCGATGAACGGCGAGAACGTGGCATAGATGGCCCAGTCGTACCATTCAACGGCGTTGCCGATGCCGGTGCCAACGAGGGTGCGCAGGTGGGACTTGTGAACCTGGACGTCGGCTGGGACGCCTGCAGTGGTGGTCATCGTGTGCTCCATGAAGTGGGGGAAGTTTAGTTGGCCGAGGCCAGGGCCGCGATGCGGGAGACGGCCAGCTCTGCGTAGAGAGCGGTTCCGTCGGACAGCACCCCGTCGTCAAAGGCTGCGTACGGGGAGTGGTTGAAGGAGGTTTCGGTGTGGTCGGCGCCGGGGGCGACGGCGCTGAGCCCGATAAACGTCCCGGGTACTTCCGCCAGCACCCTCGAAAAATCCTCAGAGCCACTGAGCGGGGTGGCCCAGCGGGTGAGCCTGGAGGTTCCAAAGAGGTCTTCGATGGTCTTCTCCGCCGTGCGTGTCTCGTCGTCGTCGTTGACGGTGAGGGGGTACTCGTGACGGTAATCGACGTCCACCTCGAGGCCGTGGGCAGCGGCGATGCCCTTCAGCAGCGTGGGAGCGGCGATCATCATCCGTTCCCTGGCGGCGTCCGAGAAGGTCCGGATGGTGGCTTCAATGCGCGCCGTTTCGGGAATGATGTTGCGTTTTGTGCCGGCCTGGAGGACGCCCACGGTCAGGACCACTGGATCGAACATGTTGAACTGGCGCGTGATCATGACTTGCAGGGCAGTCACCATTTCTGCGGCCGCCGTGACCGGGTCCTTGGCCGCGTGCGGAGCCGAGCCGTGGCCGCCGGCGCCAAGAACCGTGACAGTCAGGGCATCCGATGCGCTGAGCATCACCCCTGGCTTGGTGCAGAACCGGCCGTGCGGCTCCAAGGCGGAAAAGACGTGCATCCCATAGGCGGCATCCACCCGGCGCCCGGCCGCCTCCAGCACGCCCTCGCGGATCATGTGGCTTGCTCCGTCAAAGCCTTCCTCGCCCGGCTGGAACATCAGCACAACGTCGCCGGCCAGCTGGTCCCGGCGCTCCGCCAAAAGGGTGGCTGCTCCGGCGAGCATGGCGGTGTGGAGGTCGTGGCCGCAGGCGTGCATGGCGCCGTCGATCTTCGATGAGAACTGGGCACCGGTCCGCTCCTGGACAGGCAGGCCGTCCATGTCGGCACGCAGGAGGACCGCTGGTTTGGTTGCCGATGCGTGCGGTGCCGAGCCGCGCAAGACCGCGGTGACAGACGTCGTGCTCTTGCCCAGGGTGATTTCGAACGGCAGGCCGTCGAGCGCCTTGAGGACTTTTTCCTGGGTCCGGGGGAGGTCCAGTCCGATTTCCGGCTCCTGATGCAGCTCGTGGCGGAACCGGGCGATCTCGCCCTGCAGTTCCTTGGCGTCGGTGGTGATCGACATCTGCTCTCCTAATTTCTGAACGTTTGGTCAGTGACCCGCTTCCATTGTGAAGTGATGCGGTTCACAAGCTGCGAAATAGCTGGAAAAAATCAAAAGTATGATGGAAATGGCAGGATTCATTCACTGAAGCGTGGGGGGGTGGCGAGGTGGTGCTCAGCGAGGAAGACCTGGCCCTGATCAACGCGCTGCAGATTGCACCGAGGATCAGCTGGTCCGATGCGGCCACCGTGCTGGGAGTGCACGCCACCACGCTGGCCGCACGCTGGGACAGGCTGAAGTTGTCAGGGGCGGCCTGGACGACGGCCCACCTGATCGGCGATCCCAAGCAGATGTGCCTGGCATTGGTGGACGTGGACTGCGAAATGCGGCTGCGGGACGAGGTGACCGCGGCGCTCGCCGCCATCCCGGAAGTGGTCACGGTGGAGGAAGCTGCAAGCAACCGGGACCTCATGCTGACAGTCATAGCGCCCACCTTGGCCCGGTTCACGGAGGAGGTGCTTCCGCGGTTCAAGGAGATCCCCGGACTGCTGAAGTACCGGACCTCGTTGTGTACCCGCCTGCACTCCGGTGGCTATACGTGGCGGCTCAACATTCTGGACAAGGCGAAGCAAAAGGCGCTGTATGCCTTAGCCGGCCCCGAGGCGGCCGGTTCGGCGGCCCCGATGACCGGAGCTCCACTGCCGCCCAGCCACCTGGATCTGATCCCGTTCCTTGCGCGGGACGGGCGCGCGGGCGCCGCGGACATCGCCCGGAGCCTGGGCAGGAGCCCGGCGACAGTCCAGCGGCAGCTTAACAGGGTGCTGGCCAGCGGGCTGCTGTCCTTCCGTTGTGAAATTGCCCAGAAGCTCTCCGGCTATCCGGTGAGCTGCCAGTGGTTCGCCAACGTGCCGGCGGGCCAGCACGAGGCTGCTGCCGCCGAACTCCGCAGCCTCCGCACGGTCCGGCTCAGCGCGTCCACTACGGGGAGCACAAATTTTGTCATCCTCATGTGGCTGCATTCGCTGGCCGATGTGATGAACGCCGAATTGGCCCTCCAGCAACGCATCCCGCAGATCGAGCTCGTGGAGAGCGTCGTGATCCTGAACACCGCCAAGCGGGTGGGCTGGATGCTGAACCCGGATTCGACGGCAAGCGGCGCGGTGGTGGTCTCGGGCACGGAGCTGCCGTCTTTGGGGCTCCAATGAGCCGTGGTGCCCGCCGCCGGTGTCCGCTCCGTTGAAACCTGCGGTCCACGTCTGAATACTGGAAGTCTGAAGGGTTGGGACGGTCAAGGAGGCGGTGAAGGGGTTATGGGCGGCGGGGACAGTGCCTTCAAGCGCCGGCTGGAACGGGCTGCGGAAGTGCGCTCCTACCGGGGCGCCGGCATCAGTGCCGAGGAAGAGGCCGAACTCGAGGCGGCCGAGGTCAAGGAACGGGACAAACGCCAGAAGGTCGACGATGCGCGGCGGGCGGAGTACCTGATCCGGGACGCCATGGCACAGGGCAGATTCGACAACCTCAAATACGCCGGCAAGCCCATCCCCGGGCTGGGCGAGGCCTACGATCCTGACTGGTGGGTCAAGGGCCTGATCCAGCGCGAAAACATCAGCGGGCTGGGCCCCAAAGCCATTCTGCTCCGCACCGAAGACGCCGAACTGGACGGCCGGCTTGATGCGCAGTTCACCGAAAAACAGGTCCGGGACATCCTCGCCGACTTCAATGCCCGGGTGATCGACGCCCGCCGCCAGCTCCAGGGCGGCCCGCCCGTCGTCACCAAAACGCGGGACGTCGACGCCGAGGTGGCGCGCTGGCACGAACGCCGCGCCGCCCGCGCACAGGACGCCCTACCTGAACCGGAGCCGCAGCGCTCCTGGTGGCAGCGGCTCTGGCGCGGCACCACTTAGCTGAGCGGGCGAGGGGAACGCGCGATATAGGCAACGGACGACGGCGGCGCCTCCCGCCGTCGTCGGCTGTCAGGGTCGTCGGCTCCTAGCGTCTTCCGCCCGGGAAGCCGTTCTGAGGCGGAATGCCCGGAACCTCGGGCATGGGCGGCGGGACGGGCGCGGGCTCAGGAGCGGGGGCAGGAGGTGGCTCGGGTGCGGGCTCCGGCGCGGGAGCGGGTGCTGGTGCGGGCGCCGGGGCGGGTGCAGGCCTCGGCGCGGCCGGGGCCGGGGTCGGTTTCGGCGGAGCAATCATGGATGCCGGCGGGGCCGGGAACGGATTTGCCGGGTAGAGCGGGGCGGCCTGGAGCATGTAGTTGACCCACTGCGGCCCGGCGATCATGAAGCCGTCAAGGCGGGGGTAGAACTGGCCGTTGATAGTGACGTTCTGGCCGGGGCGGTTCTGACCCTCCAATGCGTCGCCAAAGAAAGACGCTGTAGCCAGCCCCGACGTATAGCCCACCACCCAGGTGGAGCCGTTGTTGTTGGACGTGCCGGTCTTGGCGGCAACGGGCATCAGGGTGTGGATTTTGGGGTTGATCCACACGCCGGAGCCGACCTTCAGCACGTCCTGGAGCACTGCGTTGACGCCTCGGGCAACCTCAGGTTTGACGGCGTCGCGGCACTCGCTGGTCTGGCCCGGGAGTTTCCCGCCTGACATGTCCGTCACCTCAAGCACGGCAATGGGGGCGCAGTACCGGCCGTCGTTCGCGAAGGTGGCGAAGGCGTTGGCCAGATGGACCGGGGCGACGCCGATGGCGCCGAGGAGATTGCCCAGCTGATGCATGTTGATCTGCGCGCCATCGAGTCCGCTGTGGAGCCCCACGCTGTCCACCATCTTCTGGATGCCGCAGAAATCGAGCTGGGTGGCCGAGGCGAAGGTGGCCGTGTTGATCGAGTTGTACAGCCCGTAGTTCACGGGCATGGGGCGGTAGTAGCCCTGATCGGCATTCTGCAGGTCATCGGCGGCGCCCAGCTCAGGGTTGTTCTGGGCCGTGCTGTAGGCGCCCAGCACCTTTCCGCAGCTGGAACGCCACGGGAAGCCCAGCGGATACACCCGGCGGGAGGCGTCCACCACGCCGGTCAGCGGCTTGCCCTCGTTTAGCCACTCTGCGAACGTGAAGGGCTTCATGGTGGAGCCTGGCTGGAAGCCGCCCGCCCCGTTGAGGTCGTTGCCTTGCGGATCGCGGGAGTCCACGTTGAAGTTCAGTTGGGTATCGAACCTGCCCTCGGCCGGCAGGAACGCTGTGTTCTGCGCCATGGCCAGAATTTTCCCGGTGCCCGGCTGCACCGTCACGAGGGAGGCGCCCCAACGGTCGGGATTCGCCCCGGCGGTGGCGTCCACCTGCGTCTGGGCCGCCACCTGGAGCCGGCCGTCCAGCGTGGTGACGATGGTGAGCCCGCCCCGGTACAGCTTCCGCTCGCGCTCGATCAGGGTGGTGCCGTAGGCCGGGTTGTTCAGGATCAGATGCGAAATGTAGTCGCAGAAGTACGGCGCCATCTGGGCGTGGGCGCAGCCCTGCTTCCCCGGACTGAGTTTGAGTTCGATGGGCGTGGCCGCGGCGGCGTCGTGGTCCGCCTGGGTGATCTTGCCCGTGGCCAGCATCTCGGAAAGTACCTGGTTCCGGCGGCCTGTGGCCTGCTCCGGATTGACGGCGGGGTTGTAGTAGCTGGGGCTGTTGACCAGCCCGGCCAGCAGGGCCGCCTGCGGCAGGTTGAGATCGGCGGCCGTGGTGCTGAAGAAATACCGGGCCGCAGCCTCGATTCCGTACGCCTCGCGGTTGAAGAACACGATGTTCAGGTAGCCCTCGAGGATCTGGTCCTTGCTGAACTTTTTCTCCAGCGCGATGGCCAGCTTCATCTCCCGGAGCTTGTCCCCGATGCTCTTCTGGCCGCTGAGGATCACCTCGTCGGTTTTGTCCTGGGACACGAAGGACTCGTTGATCACGTTGGTGACGTACTGCTGGGTAATGGTGGAGGCGCCCTGCCTGCCCTCATTCGTCAGGTTGAAGATCGCAGCCCGGACGATCCCCTGCGGGTCGATGCCCGGGTGCTCGTAAAAGCGGCTGTCCTCGATGGCCACGATGGCATCCCGGACCAAAGGCGATATCCGGTCCAGGGGGATCCTGATCCTGTTCTCGGTAAAGAACGTGGCGATCGGCTGGCCGTCGGAGGTGAGGACTTTGGTGGATTGCGACGGCGGCGCGACGATCAGTTCCGAGGGCAGATTTTCAAAGTAGCTGATGGAGGTGCTGACTCCGTAGCCGACAGTCGCAACAGCGGGGACCACCAGGCTTGCGGCCAGTACGCCGCACATGGCGCTCGCAGCAAAGAATCCGATGACCCTTCCCAGGGTGGCGGCCAACCGATGCCTGCGTTTCTTTTGCTGCGCCATTGTTCAGCCCCAAGCTCGCGACGTGTGAACAGGATACGCCGCTGCACCTGCAGCATCCAGATGCTGGACCAACTGATGCCAAGCCGGTATTTTCCGTCCCTAAGTCCGTTCCGGGTCTTGTCACGGCGATACATACCGATATATCGTTAAGTGTCGGTGAGTAGTTGACCGATAACCATTCAACAAGGGCCAAAAAGCATTCAAAAGACAAGAGAAGGGACGATGCCACCATGAAAGGCATTCACGACGACAAGTTTTTGGAACCGCCGTTCGGGCGGGGACAGTTTGGGCGGGGACGGTTTGAGCGCGGCATGGGCCGCCGCGGACCGCACGGGCACCGCGGGGGAGGGTTTGGCCCGGGCTTTGGCCCACGGGGCGGATTTGGTCCCGGTTTTGGACCGGGCGGAGGATTCGGTCCCGGCTTTGGGCCCGGTCCCCGGCGGGCAAGCAGGGGGGACGTCCGGTGGGCCATCCTGTCACTGCTGGCCGAGGCCCCGTCCAACGGTTATGGCCTGATCAAGACCATCGCGGAGAAAACATCTGGCGCATGGCGGCCCAGCCCCGGATCGATCTACCCCACACTCCAGCAGTTGGTGGACGAGGACCTCATTGCGCCCCTCAGCGAGGGCCGGCGGACCGACTTCACCCTCACCGACGCCGGCAAGGCCTACGTGGCCGAGCACGCGGAGGAACTGGAGAACGCATGGAACAGCGATGCGGAAGGATCCGGACCCGCCTTCCACCAGAGTGTGGGCAAGCTGATGGGGGTCATTCATCAGTTCCGCACGGCCGCTACGGAAGAACAGCGCAATGCTGCGGTGGAAAAGCTCGACGAAACCCGCCGCGCGCTCTACCGGATCCTGGCCGACTGAGCGCTTTTGAACACTGTGGCCTCAGGCGAACGTGTCTTCCTTGGCGGGAGCGGCAGCAGGTGCCGGGACGCCGCGGCCCAGCGGGTTGAAGTGGCTACCCAGCCCGCCGAAGGCGTAGGCGGTCTCGGCATGCTCGGAGAGATCCACCCCTGCCATCTCGGCCTCATGGCTCACCCGGAACCCGATGGTCCTGTTGATGGCCCGGCCGATCACCAGGGTTACACCGCCGGAGAGAACTACGGTGACCACTACCGCCACGGCCTGCGCCGTCAGTTGCTGGAGACCGCCGCCGTAGAAGAGGCCCCCGCCCTGGCCGTCCACGGGGAGAGCGACGAAGCCCAGGGCGAGTGTGCCGATGAGCCCGGCGCCGAGGTGCACTCCCACCACGTCCAGGGAGTCGTCCAGCCCGAACCGGTACTTCAGGTCAACAAACACGCAGCATGCTGCACCGGCCACCAGGCCCAGGCCGATGGCGGCCACTGGGCTGATGTTGGCGCAGGACGGTGTGATGGCCACCAGGCCGGCGACAACACCGGAGGCTGCGCCCAGGGACGTGGGATGGCCGTGGCGGATCTTCTCAGCCAGCAGCCAGCTGAGCATGGCCGCGGCCGGGGTGACCAGGGTGTTGATCCAGATCAGGCCGGCCTGCTCCGCGGTGGTGGCGGCGCCGCCGTTGAACCCGAACCAGCCGAACCACAGGATGGCCGCACCCAGCATGATGAAGGGGACATTGTGCGGGCGGTGGTTGGGATCCTTGGCGAAGCCGTGGCGCTGGCCAACCACCAGGGCCAGGACCAGGGCGGCCGTACCGGAGCTGATTTCCACCACTGCACCGCCGGCGAAGTCGATGACCTGGCCGAAGGTCTCGGTGATGGCTCCGCCGGCGCTCATGAGCCCGCCGCCCCAGATCATGTAGGCCAAGGGGCAATAAACCAGCGTGATCCACAGCGGCACGAACACTGCCCAGGCGCTGAACTTGGCGCGGTCCGCGATGGCCCCGCTGATAAGGGCCACCGTGATGATGGCGAAGGTGGCGCTGAAGCCGGCCTTGATGAGGTCAGGGGAGCCCATGAGGTTCTGCAGCCCGAAGTTGGCGAAAGGGTCGCCGAAAATGCCCAGGATTCCCTCGCCGGTGGTCATCGAGTATCCCCACAGGACCCACACAACCCCTACGATGCCGGCGGAGATGAAGCTCATCATGATCATGTTCAGCGCTGCCTTGGCGCGCGTCATGCCGCCATAGAAGAGGCCAAGTCCGGGTGTCATCAGCAGCACCATTGCCGCCGCGATCATCATCCAGACGTGTTGCGCAGTGATCTCCACCGGTGGGTCCCTTTCATTGATCCTGAATACGGGGACTCTTCCTACGTGGCCCGCGCAATCCCCTGATCAATATTTGTCGCCGCGTGTTTCCGTTTGCGCTTCGCCAGGTTGCGGATACGTTACGGCCCGGCGGCTTACGTGAAGATCGCATGACGGTGATGTTTCCGGCGTGTAAACGGGACCTGTTGAACGGCGCCGGGATGGGAAGCCCTGAGACTCCGATGCCAGCGACGGCGGGGGCCGGTCCGCGCACGTGGTGAGAAGCCGCCGTCGGACGCTGAAAGGGCAACGTTTCCTGAAAGTGAACGGCGGCTCACCGCCGTGGCGGCCAGCCCTCGCGGGGAGAATCCGCGGTGCTGGCCCCGCGGGGTCAGAAGGTCCGGGCGTTGGCCAGGACGGGCAGTTGGCCGCGGACCTCGGCAATGACGGCCGGGTCAATGTCGACGACGGCGAGTTCCGGTTCGCCGCCGAGGGCCACCAAGGCAGCGCCCAGGGGAGAGATGACGGCACTGTGGCCGACGCCGGTGGGAGCCTTGCCGGCGGAGCCGATGCCGACGCTTGCCGGGTCGCCCTGTCCGCAGGCCACCACGAAAGTGGTGCTGTCCAGCGCGCGGGCCCGGACCAGGAGGTCCCACTGCTCTGCCTTGCCCTCGCCGGCGCCCCATGAGGCGCAGACAATGTTGACCTGGGCGCCGGCCTTGGCGTTGGCCGTAAACAGTGCCGGGAAGCGCACGTCGTAGCAGGTGGCCAGGCCGAAGGTGGTGCCGTTCACCTCGAAGGTCACGGGGGCTGTTCCGGCGTCCACGGTATCGGACTCGGCGAATCCGAACGCATCAAAGAGGTGGATCTTGTCGTAGGAGGTCTCGACGCCGGGGCCGGTGACCAGCAGGGTATTCCGCACGCGGCCGCCGTCGCCCGGGGTGAACATGCCCGCCACCACCGTGATGTCCAGCTCTTGGGCAATGCTGCGGACGGCGGCAGCCCACGGCCCGTCCAGCGGCTCGGCAATGTCCTTCAGGCTGTTGCCGAAGGCGCGCATGGCGGCTTCCGGGAACACCACGAGCTCCGCTCCGGCGGCTTTGGCCCGCGTGGCGTAGTCTCTGATGAGCTCCAGGTTGGCGGCCAGATCGGCTCCGGTGATGATTTGGGCCACTGCTAAACGCATGAAATTACTCCAGTCTGTTGTATACATAATGTATGCGAAAAAGTTCGGCGACGGCGGCTTCCGGCCGCGAGAAGGCGTACGCGTACCTGCGCGAAAACATCCTGGTTGACCCGGCGGTGCAGGGGAAGTTCCTGAATGAGCAGGAGCTGGCCGCCGAGATCGGCGTCTCGCGAACTCCGGTCCGGGAGGCGCTCCTGCTGCTCGTCTCCGACGGCCTGGTGGAACTGATTCCGCAGCGCGGGGCCTATGTTCCGCCGGTGACGGGCCGTGAAATGTCGGAACTGATGGAACTCCGGGGTGTGCTGGAAAGCCATGCCGCCCGCCTGGTCATCGAACAGAACCGCGTTCCTGCGAAAACGATGCAGGACACCCTGGACCAGCAGGCCCAGCTTCCCGGGCTGCTGAATGCGGAGGCTGCGCAGGAGTTCATCCGGCTGGACACCCTCTTCCATCAGCTTCTGATCGACGCCGCCGGCAATGAGCTAATCTCCCGAACGTACAGCAAGCTCCATGTCCGGCAGATCCTGGTGGGCGTCTCGGCCTTGTTCCGCACCGGAGACCGGCGCGGACAGGTGTGCGCCGAACACCAGGACATCCTCGATGCCCTGATGTCCGGCGACGCCGCGAAGGCGCAGGAGGCCATTGACCATCACCTGGCTATCACCCGGGATATCCTGCTCCGCACCTGAGGGAGTTTTTGTCCACATAACGCGAGATGAGAGTCGTTTTGGGTGCATTATGTGGACAAAAACTCCGGTCTTGGGAGTGGGAATCGTCAGTGGCCTTTGCCGTGGGCCGCCTGCTGGCGCTCCAGCGCGGATCCTTCCAGCAGCAGGCGGTAGTCCTCATCCTCCACAGTGTTGGAGTCGCGGCCCATGGCCAGGCCCACGGCGGTGACGCCTGCAGCGACTGCCACGTAAATAGCCACCGGAATCCAGGTGCCGAACTGGGCCAGGAGCAGCGTGAACATCAGGGGTGCGATGGCGCCGCCGATCACGCCGGCGAAGGTGTAGGCCAGGGAGCTGCCGGTGGAGCGGAGCCGGGGTGAGAACTGTTCCACGATGAAGGCGGCCTGCGGGCCGTACATAAACGAGTGCGCCATCAGGCCGAGCACAATGCCGATGATGAGCATCGGTTGGTTGTCGGCACCCAGGACGCCGAAGAAGACGAACGTCCACACCGCGCCCACCACTGCTGCGGTGCCGTAGACCTTACGGCGGTTGAACCGGTCGGATACGGCGCCGGCCAGCGGGATCATAAAGAGCTGGAATGCTGAGCCGATCAGGACTGCCGTCAGCACCTGGCTGCGGTCGTAGCCGAGGGCCTGGATGCCGTAGGTGAGCGTGAAAACGGTGAACAGGGCGTAGAGCACGTCCGGGCCCACCCGGCACAGTGTGGCGGCGATGAGGGGCCGGAGTTCCTTGCTGAAGACCTCGCGGACAGGGGCGCTGGGCTGTTCGCCGTGGGCCTCGATGGCCTTGAAGATGGGGGTGTCTTCCAGCTTCAGGCGGATCCAGAGACCGAAACCGACCAGCACGGCCGAGACCAGGAACGCGATGCGCCAGCCGAAACCGATGAACTGTTCTTCGGTCAGTGCGAGGGTCAGGACGGCAAGGGCGCCATTGGCCATCAGGTTGCCGGCGGGCGGGCCCACCTGGGCTGCAGACGCCCAGAACCCGCGGCGGTGGGGGTCGCCGTATTCGCTGGAGAGCAGCACGGCGCCGCCCCATTCGCCGCCGACTCCCACGCCCTGGGCGAACCGCAGCAGCACCAGGATGATCGGCGCGCTGATGCCGATGCTGTCGTAACCGGGGAGCACGCCGATCAGGACGGTGGCCACGCCGATGATCATGAGGGTGGACACCAGCACCTTCTTGCGTCCGATCCGGTCACCCAGGCGGCCGAAGATGATGCCACCAACAGGCCGGGACACGTAGCCCACCGCATACGTGGAGAAGGCCAGGATGGTGCCCGTCAGGGGATCGGATGACGGGAAGAAGACGAGGGGAAATACGACGGCGGCCGCGGCCGAGTAGACGGCGAAGTCATACCACTCGAGGGCGGTGCCGGTGAGGCTGGCAGCGAAGGCCTTGTACAGGCCCTTGGGGTGAATCGGCTTGTCCGGACGCGGCGCTGCGCCGGAAGCCGGAACTGGGACGTTAGCCATGGGTGTTGACCTCCACGAGATGTTTACGGGTGACGCCTGTCACGCTGGCGTTAAATGTATACATTACGCATACTGGATGTACATTGGCCACCGTTTCCGGTTTCCAGTTTGTAAATTTCTCCAGCAGGACACGCAAAGGATGGACAGAACATGACGACTCTGAGCTTCGAACTTCCCGACGGCAGCACCCGGACAGTCCAGGTCAAGCACCTCCTGAACGCCGGTTATGCCGGGCGGGAGCAGGAGGAAGTGCAGGCCCACATTGCCGAGCTGGCAGAACTGGGCGTTCCGGGCCCCGCCACCACCCCGGCGCTCTACCCGGTCTCGCCGTACCTGGCGCAGCAGGTTTCCGAAGTCCGCGTGCAGCATGCCCGGACCTCCGGGGAAGCCGAATGGGCGCTGGTCATCACGGACGACGGCGTGCTGCTGACGGTCGCGTGCGACCACACCGACCGCGAGCTTGAGGTCCATGGAGTGGCCTGGAGCAAAAATGCCAGCCCCGACGTCCTGGGCCGCAAGGCGTGGCGGCTGGACGACGTGCGCGACCACCTGGACCAGATCACGCTGAAGGGCTGGGTGGGGCAGGGGGAAACTCCGGACACGCTGATCCAGGACAGCTCGCTGGAAGCCCTGCTGACCCCGGACTACTGGCTGGAGGTGCTGACCGAGCGCGGCCTGAATGAGCCGGGGACGGTCCTCATTTCCGGCACGGTGGCCATGACCAGCGGGGTAAACCAGTTCGCCCGCAGCTGGAAAGTGGAGATGACAGACCCCGTGACAGGATCCACCGTGGATGCCCAGTACGTGGTGGAGCAGATGGCCGAGCCCATCGGCTGATTCCGCCGGGCGGGGGCACTCGGGAGGTCGCAACTCCCGGTAGCATCATTGCTATGCCCACTGCGCTTGAAATGGCAGGTCCCATCCTGGAAATGATGACCTGGCTGTGCCTTCCGCCGGGGCTTGCCCTGCTGTTCTACTCGGGCATCCTTCGGCGGTTTGTGCACCCCTGGAACGTTGCGGAAGCGGTGGTCTACGCGGACACTACCGGAACGGGCTTCCGCTGGTTTGACCGCAAGTTCCAGGTCCACCACGCCCCGATGTCACCCCACGACATCAAGGACCTGGCCGTGGGCGACACGCTGCCGATCTACTACCACCCCAAGCGCCCCACGCAGTGGCAGACCGCAGCGCCCGAACCGGTGGGGCGGACCGCCGTCGTGCTTGGCCGCGTGCTCACCGGGATCGGTGTCGTGGCACTCATCGCGGGCAACCTGCTGCCGATGTTCTGACGTTCAGCGGCTGAGTCTGCAGCGGCTGAGTCAGCGTACGACGGCGGCCCCCGCCGGAGCGGGTCAGCCCGCGTTTCGCGGGGCAAACATGATCACAGCCACCCCGACCAGGCAGATGACGGAGCCCGCGATGTCCCACCGGTCCGGGCGGAAACCGTCGAAGACCATTCCCCACGCCAGCGAACCAGCCACAAACACGCCGCCGTAGGCGGCAAGGATCCGGCCGAAATGGGCATCCGGCTGCAGGGTGGCCACAAAACCGTAGAGGCCCAGGGCAATCACTCCCAGCCCTGCCCACCACCAGTCCTTGCCCTCACGGACTGACTGCCACACGAGCCACGCGCCGCCAATCTCGGCAGCAGCGGCCAGGATGAACAGCACGGTCGTTTTGGCGACCGCCACGGTTTCAGCAGGAATACTCACAGTCTCATCATGCCAGCCGGGAATGCGGCCACCCGGCGGGAGGTTGGGCCTTACATGCAACGCATCGGATTCCTGTCCTTCGGCCACTGGGGCCCCGGCCAGGGCTCCCGCACCAGAACCGCCGGCGAGGCCCTCCGCCAGGGCATTGAGCTGGCGGTGGCCGCCGAGGACCTCGGAATCGACGGCGCCTTCTTCCGGGTGCACCACTTCGCCCGTCAGCAGGCCTCGCCCTTCCCGTTGCTGGCAGCCATCGCCGCCCGGACCAGCCGGATAGAGATCGGCACCGGCGTCATCGACATGCGGTACGAAAATCCGCTGTACATGGCCGAGGAAGCCGCGGCCACGGATCTGATCAGCGGCGGCAGGCTGCAGCTGGGCATCAGCCGTGGTTCACCCGAGCCCGCCCGGAACGGGGCCGCTTCCTTCGGCCACAAACCGGCAGAAGGGGAGACCGACGCGGACATGGCCCACCAGCACACAGCCCAGTTCCGGCACGCCATCAGCGGCGCCGGCGTGGCCGAGGCGGACCCGCGCTACGCCGGGGGAGCCATCGGCCTGTTGCCGGTCCAACCGCAGTCGCCGGGCCTCACAGAGCGGATCTGGTGGGGCGCCGGAAGCCGCAACACCGCCGTGTGGGCGGCTGGCCTGGGCATGAACCTGATGAGCTCCACCCTGCTCACCGAGGACACCGGCGTCCCCTTCGACCAGTTGCAGGCGGAGCAAATCCAACTCTTCAGGGACGCCTGGGCCGCGGCAGGACACAGCCATCAGCCGCGGGTCTCTGTCAGCCGGAGCATCCTGCCAATCGTGGATGACGAGGACAGCAGGTACTTTGCGGGCAGCGCGCTGCGGGACAGCCGGGATCAGGTGGGCGTCATCGACGGCCTGACGGCACGCTTTGGCAAGACCTATGCGGGCGCTCCGGATGTCCTGGCCGAACGGTTGGCGGCCGACGCCGCGGTCCAGGCCGCGGACACGCTGCTGGTGACAACGCCCAACCAGTTGGGCGTTGACTTCAATGCCAAAATGCTGGGAAACATCGCCCGGTACATTGCGCCCGCCGTCGGCTGGACCCCGGCCCGTTCCTGATCCGGCGTAATTTCCGCTGGGTGATCCGCCCGGAAGGGAATATCCTGAGAAGGTACGGGCCACGGTGGCCCGGCTTTTTGTCACGGCCCAGAGAGGCTTAACATGTCCGAAAAGCTCCACCTGACACCGGAAGATGAGTTCCCGGAAGATCTTTCCACCGTTCCGGACCGGGAACTGCAGGTTCTGGACAGCCAGGTGCAACGCCAATTGGACTACGAGTACGTGGCCGACGGCGAGCCGAATCCGGAGACGGAGTTCAGGCACCACGACCTCGATGAGGAATTCGAAGACCGGGACAGCCGCTGACACGGGAACCATCCACAAGCCACAGCCGTTAGGCTTGTAGCGGGCTTTGGGGGCAATGCGCCCTACGATTACTGCGTGACTGCGGAACGGTCAGGAGAGAGAAATATGGCTCGCGCCGCTTTAGGTTTTACTGCATGATCCGGCTACGTCAGCTGGCACAGGCGGCTTCCGTACTGACCACGCCATTGGCACCGGAAGATATTCTGGCGCTCTTTAACCCTGTCTTCTCGGCGCGCCAGCTGCGTGGAGTGGTGACCCGTGTGGTCCAGGAAACGGCACAGTCGGCCACCATCTTTTTCCGTCCGGGCCGCGGCTGGCATTCCCACCTGGCTGGCCAGTGGGCGCGCATCGGCGTTGAGCTGGACGGCGTCCGCCACTGGCGCTCTTATTCGCTGAGTGCTCCCGCCGGCAAGGACCCGGCCATCACCGTCACAGACGTCGGCGCTGTTTCCGGAACCCTGGTCCGGACCACCAAACCGGGCGACGTCCTTTTCCTGGCACCCCCGCAAGGCGACTTCGTCCTGCCCGAGCACCCCAGGCCGCTCCTGATGGTCACCGCCGGCAGCGGCATCACTCCGGTGATGTCCATGATCCGCACCCTGGTTCCCCGCCGTCCGGATGCCGACGTCGTCTTGGTGCACTCCGCCCGCACGCCCGGCGACAGCCTCTTCCGCGAGGAACTCGCCGAACTGGCTGACCAGTTCCCCAACTTCCGGCTTGCCCACTGGTACACCGGCGAACAGGGCCGGATGGACCTGACCAACACGGCCGAGCTCGATGAGATCTGCCCGGACTGGAAGGAACGGGCCGCTTACGCGTGCGGCCCGGACAGTTTCCTGGACGACGCCGAGGCCCTGTGGAAGCAGGCGTCCCTCACCGCCGGTGCCCCCGGCTCCGATGTTGCGCTCGCCGGCGATCCCGGCAACCTCATGATTGAGCGGTTCAACACCACCTTCGCCGGGGGTGTAGGGCACGACGGCGGCCTGGTCACCTTTGAGGCGTCGGACCGGGAAGTTGACGCCGACGGCGATACTCCGCTGCTCGACGTCGGCGAAGACGCCGGGGTGCTGATGCCCAGCGGCTGCCGGATGGGAATCTGCCACAGTTGCCTGACTCCGCTCCTGGCCGGACAGGTCCGTGACCTTCGCACCAACGAGGTCCACGGCGAACCCGGCCAACTAATCCAAACGTGTGTCTCGGCAGCCGCCGGACCCGTCAACCTCGAACTCTGAGGAGCAATACCGCATGTCAGTAGTTTCAGAAAGCAAGAAAGTTTCCAACACCGCCCCCACCGGAGCGGCAAAGACGCGCCCCGGAGCGCTGGCCGAGTCCGGCAGCCCCCTGGTCCGCCCTCCTGCCGCCGCGCACCTTACCGACGAACAGGTGGCTGAGCTGGGCCGCGAACTCGACGCGATCCGCGACGAAATCCTGGCCAAGCGCGGCGCCTCCGACGCCGCCTACATCCGCCGCATGATCAAGATCCAGCGCGGGCTGGAGATCTCCGGCCGCGCGGCACTGCTGGTCAGCAAGAACAAGGCAGCCTGGGTCACCGGCACCACGCTGCTGAGCTTCGCCAAGATCCTGGAAAACATGGAACTGGGCCACAACATCCTCCACGGGCAGTGGGACTGGATGCGGGATCCTGACATCCACTCCACCACGTGGGAGTGGGACTTCGTCACCCCGTCGCGCGCCTGGCAGCACACGCACAACGACCTCCACCACCGCTGGACCAACGTCGTAGGCAAGGACAACGACGTCGGGTACAACCTCCTGCGCATGGACGAGAACCAGCCGTGGCAGCCCCACAACCTGGGCAACCCGCTGTACAACGCCATCCTTTCCCCGCTCTTCGAATGGGGCATCGCCATCTACGACCTTGAGCTTGCTGAGTACCAGGCAGGCAAGAAGTCAAAGGAAGCGCTCGTCAAGGACCTTAAGGCTTTGGGCCGCAAGGTAGTCACCCAGTTCACCAAGGACTACGCCGCCACCCCGGCGGTCGCCATGCTGACCGGTTCCGGCAAGCAGGCGCTCTACGGCACCCTGACCGCCAACGCTGTCCGCAACGTGTGGGCACATGCCGTGATCTTCTGCGGCCACTTCCCGGAAGGCACTGACACCTTCACCGAGGAAATGGTGGAAGGCGAAACGCGTGGTGACTGGTACGTCCGCCAGATGATCGGCTCCGCCAACATCTCCGGTTCCAAGTTCATGCACCTGATGACCGGCAACCTGTCGCACCAGATCGAGCACCACCTCTTCCCGGACCTGCCGTCCAACCGGTACGCCGAGGTAGCTCCGCGGGTCCGCGAGATCTGCCAGCGTTACGGCCTGAAGTACACCACGGGTCCGCTGCTGAAGCAGGTGGGATCGTCCTGGGCGAAGGTCTTCAAGCTGGCGCTGCCGGGCAAGGCTGCCAGGGCTTGAGCTGACTAAGCCTTAAAGAGTGGAAGGGCCAGGCGAAACGCCTGGCCCTTCCACTCTTTTTTGTTACCCGGTCTGCTTCTTCAGGAAGGCGAGCAGGGCTTCGTTGACTTCCGCGGCGTGCGTCCACAGTAGCCCGTGCGGGGCGCCGTCGATCTCCACATACTCCGCCGACGGCAGGGCCTTGGCGAACCGGCGGCCGGTGACGTCGATGGGGAGGATGTTGTCCTCGGTGCCGTGGACAATCAGCGCGGGGACATCGATCCGGGGGATGTCGCCGCGGAAGTCGGTCAGCCAGGTGGGCTGCGCGGCGACTGATGCGGTGGCGCCGGCTCCTGCGGCGATTTTCCAGCTGGCGTCCAGGACTTCCTGGCTGAGGCGTGGCGTGCCCAGGAAGGTGTCCGAGTTGTAGAAGTTCCTGAAGAATTCCGTGAAGAACGCGTACCGGTCCGCGGTGACGGCTTCGGTGAGCCCGTCAAAAACGTCCTGCGGTACGCCTTCCGGGTTGTCCTCGGTTTTCAGGACGAACGGTTCCAGCGATCCGAGGAACACTGCGCGGGCCACCCGGGCGGAGCCATACGTGCTCAGGTAACGGGCAACCTCGCCGGTACCCATGGAGAAGCCCACCAGCACGGCGTTGTTGACGTCCAGCGATTCCAGGAGGGTTTTGAGGTCGGCGGCGAACGTGTCGTAGTCGTAGCCGCGGGTGGTCTTGCTGGACTTGCCGAAGCCGCGGCGGTCGTAGGTGATCACGCGGTAGCCGGCCTCCAGAAGGGCGGTGGTCTGCTTTTCCCAGGAGGATCCGTCCAGCGGGTAGCCGTGGATCAGGACAACGGGCTGGCCGCTCCCGTGGTCTTCGTAGTAGAGCTCGGTATCGGTGCTGTTCTCGGTTCCAACGGTGACGAATGCCATCTCGGCGGTCCTTTCGAAGCTTCGGGATCAGTTTCGGGCGCAAGCAAAAGCCAGCACCCGGCATTCCCTACTCTAGGGACCGCCCGCCGGGGCACCAAGGATGTGGCTACTGGGTGGGTTGGGGCAGCTCGCAGTTGATCTGCGGGTTGACGCCCAGGTAGTTTAAGGGCCCGGCGACGATGGTCACGGCCACCGTTCCCGCCGCGGCGCAGGACCCTGGAGCCCCGCCGAAATAGCCGCGCTGCCAGGCGGCGATTCCTCCGATGATCAGCCAGATGACAATCAGTGCTCCGAGAAACTTCATGGTGTCCTCCCATGGCGTGGCCTGTGCGTTCAAGTATGCGCCGATAACCGGAAAGCTCACAGGACCCAAAAACGCCGCCCCCTACCCACCCCCGGACGCTCTCTCACTTTTGTGAATCGCAGCGCTAAATGGCGGCGTTTCTTCAGCGGTAAATGACACGCCCGGTTGGCCGGTAGGGGATCCCTTACTGGGGGTGGGGAGGTAAGGCAGCCGCACCTAATCGCGCGAGACCGTCCGCAATGACGTCGGTAACTACGCGGGAGTACCGTCCGTCGGGGTCGAGGTCAGGGTCGAACACGGTCACTGACGCCCCGATGGCCCATGGGGCGAGCTGAGCCAGAAGTTCCGTCAGTTCATTCGCGGCGAATCCTCCTGGGTCGGGACTGTCTACGGCTGGCATCACGCTGGGATCGAGTACGTCGACGTCGATCTGCAGCCAGTAGCCAGCGCCCGCAACTGCAAGAGCTGCAGCGGCGATGGCGTCCGGGGTCTGAGCAAGGGCTTCTTGAGCGGAGACGACGAGGCCCAGTTTCCGACGCGCTTCGGAAGCCTCTGCATCATCGTCTCGGTGCCCTATGTGGACGGTACGAGCAGGGGGGAAGTACGGCCCGAATCCGTCCATATTCGCGATTGCTGGCCAGTGCAGGCCAACGGCAGCGGCAAGGTCTTCACCGGCGACGCTAGCGCACTCCTCGCTGTTGCCAGGGTGCCGAAAGTCAGTGTGGCCGTCTACATGAACCAGGCCAGTCCGGCCGCGCCGCGAGAGAGCGAGGCCGATTCCGAGTAGGACGCTGCAATCTCCGCCGACCACCAACGGAGTGTTTCCCGCTTCGATAACACGCGCCAGACGATCGGCAAGTCGATGGGCGTGCTCGGCCATCGCAGCCTCGTTGCGAACATGGCCAGCCGAACGAGTGGTGTCGTCATCGACGTACCGACCTGGAAGGACTACGCCAGCGTCAATCGCCCCCACTTGTGCGAGCCGCTTGAATAGACCGGCTTCTCTTAGGGCCTCGGGTGCTTTGGCTGTGCCGGGCACACTGCCGCGTCTTGGAGGCCGCAGGCCGAGGTTACTTGGTGCAGACAGGATTGCAATCACGTTCCTAGCCTGCCAGAGCGACCTCCCGCCCCCGACATCGGCGTCTCACTAGGCGATCGTCTTAGCGGGCATACGGATGCATTTCGAGGACGGCTTCGACTTCGCGGTGGACACGGTCGTGGTTGAAGGGCCGGAAGCCAACGCTGTCTGAGATGCGCCTGCCGAGCTTGGCGAACAAGGCGATCGAAGCGCGCAGGGCCTTGGCAGAGTCCGCTGCGTCGAAATGCCCCCAGCACTGTTCAAGCGCTTGCTGAGTGTCGGCGTCCATCCATTGCCGCATGCGGGAGCCCAGGAAGCGCACATCGTGGTCAAGCCCGTGACGCACGTGATGATCCCACTCGATGAAAGTCAGCAGGGATGCTTTCAGGTCTCTGTCCCGAATCTTGCCTGACCATGGCTCGTCCCGGACGATTGCCTTTGCGCACATCAGTGCAGCCGCGTACCCCCAATTCAGTTGCTCCTGGAATGCCGCTTCGTCGGGCAACGAAGTCCCCGCCGCCTCCAGGTGCAGTGAACCGGTAATACCCTCCTTGTCCACGAGGACGGTGAAGGGCCGCTCACGGCGGATCGTTTGCAGCGCGTCAGCGCTGATAACGGTCAGGTCCAGCTTGCCTCCGATGTAGTACACCAGACGAGCCGGGTGCCAGCCGGGAGTAGCCAGGCGTTCGACAACGAGCACGTCCCCGAGGTGATCCCACCAGGAATCATCTGCAAGGAGCGGTGTCGGGTCCGTAGCGTAGATCTCGATATCGCGATCCGACAGGGGGTGCGTCTCATACGCTGCGGCTGAACCAGTCATCACCATCGCCCGCACGTTCTCGTTGTTCTTGGCCCATGCGGTCAGAGTATCGATTGCGTTGTCGTAGTCCACGCATCCAGCGTTCCACAAAGGACGGCGCCCAGCCGCGCTAGATCATGGAATCAGCCCCGTCATCGGTGTGCACCGTTTTCTGACATTCAGTGCGGGGGACTCCGGAAAGAGGTCACCGGCGCAGTTCCGCAGGTCTTCTGGCATGGCGCGGCGGCGTCCCTCAGTCACTAAGGTTGTGTTAATGGGCAAGCGTTCGTAATCAACTCAGCCTTTGAGGAGAGCTTTGCTTTGAACCAGACCGATTTCGCCATTTTCCTGAATGGCTCCTATGGCGTGGGCAAGACATCCACATTGGGGCATGTTGGTGACCTTCTAGCTGAAGCATCCATGCCTTTCAGCTTGATGGATGTGGATTGGTTCCATCGATCCTGGCCGCCAGGGGAACATGACCCAAACAACACCATCACCGAGGCCGCCAACATGGCACTGGTGTGGCAGAACTACAGAAGATCAGGCCCCCGACAACTCGTTGTTAGCGGCGTACTTGCAACTTCACAAGACCTTGAACGGTACGAAGCCGCCCTAGACATGCGCGTTCGACCGGTACGCCTCATTGCTGACGAATCCGTGATGCAGTCACGACTTCATAGTCGTTACACACCAGAACAAGAGCCGGCTCTTAGCTGGCACCTCGACCGCTACAGAGACCTCAGCTTGAAAATGGAGCAAACTAATCTTGACGAGGCCACGATTGACACGTCAACAGCCGAGCCTCGCGATGCAGCGGCCCATGTCCTGCGGCACTTTTTCGGACAGGACATAAACGACCGTTCGTGAGACGCCTCTGACGACTGATCGCATCTACGGCCTGTCCTGTCTCATGATCCGTGTCTGCTATCTATGTATGTGAATCGCAGCGATAAATGGCGGCGTTTTTGCAACGCTCGCTCACTTTCTTGAGAAGAGTGAGAGAGCGTCGGCAGGGGGCAGGGGGCAGGGGGTGGGATTAGGGGCGGGCGCCGAAGCCGCCCCCGCCGCCCGGGCCCTGGGCTGCGGTGTACTCGCCGGCCGTCACGGTGCCCACCTGATCGGCGCCGTCCAGGGCACCCTCGCCTACGCCGGCGCTGACCGTGGCCGTGCCGCCGGTGTAGACGGTGTACTCCTCACCCTCGGTGATCGCTGCCGAGGAGAACACGAGCGACGCCGTCGTCTTGGTGGTCACGAAAGCACCCACCACAGTGCCGCTGGAGTCAGCGATCTGCACCACGGTGCCGGCCGGAACCGATGACCCGAGCGTCACCTGCACGCCGGACTGCGTCGAGGAGGTGCCCGGCGTGACCACCATTCCCACGCTGCCGGCCGCCGCAACAGTGCCGCCGGTGACGGTCAGCTCGCCGTTGACGTCCAGGGCCCCGTTGCCGGAGTTGGTGGGGCCGTTGACGACGACGGTGCCGCCGGAGATGCTGGCGTTGCCGTTGGAGTCCAGGCCGTCGCCCTGAGCATTGATGGTCAGCGAGCCGCCGGTGACGTCCACGGTGTAGTCGCCCACGGCCATCTCGCCGCCCCCGCCCATCCCGCCACCGGAAGTGGAGGTGGAGGCCCCGCCCGAGGCGTTCACGCCGTCGTCGTTCGCGGTGACGTTGGCCGTGCCGCCGGACATGACGATGTGCTGGGCCTCCAGGCCTTCCTCAGACTCCTCCACGGTGGTGACGCCGGCGGCGATGGTGAGCGTGTTGAAGGCCTTGATGCCGTCGTCGCTGGCGCTGACGTTCAGGGTGCCGCCGTTGATAAGGACCCAGCCGCGGCCTTCGTCCTCCTCGTTGTCCGACTTGAAGCCGTCGTCGCCGGCGGTGACCTGGTACGCGCCGTCGAGCAGGACCGCGTAATCCTTCCCCACGATCCCGTCGTCCGTGGCGTTCACGGTGACGGTGCCGGCGGCCAGCACCAGGCCGTCCTTGGAGGAGATGCCGTCGTTGAAGTTACCGTCCACGCTCAGCGATCCGGTGCCGGCGATCGTGAGATCCGCCTGGGAGTACAGCGCCGCGTTCGGGGCGTCCTCGGCGGTGTCCGCATACGCGGACGCGTCGCTCAGGGAGTTGGATGTGCCGTCCTCCAGGAACACGATGGCTTCGTTGGCGCTTTGGACCACAAACGGCGAGCCGGTGGAGCTGGTGATCTCGGCGCCGTCCAGGATGATGCGGACCACGTCCTCCTCGCCGGCGGCCACCACCACCTGCCCGTCGGACAGCGACCCGGTCAGGCGGTAGGTGCCGGGCGCGCTGATGGTGACGGTGTCGCCGTCGACCGTTACAGCGTCCGATGACGAGCCGGAGGCTACTTTGCTGCCACCGTCCGCCAGGGTCACGGCTACTTCGGAAGCCGCGTCCCTGGTGAGGTCGTCGGCGTCGTAGTGGGTGTCGGCGGCGAGCGTGTCCAGGGACACCGCGGCTTGGGCGGTCCCGGACGTGGTGGATGAGTTGGAACTGCCGGTCGAGCTGGAGGTGGTCCCGGTGATGGAGGTCCCCGTGGCGGTGCCGGCGGCGGAGCAGCCGGCCAGGCCGACGGCGAGGGCGAGGGCGGTGACGGACAGGGCGGTGCGGAAACGGTTCATGGTGTGTTCCTTCGAAGTCAGTGGGGGAGGTGGGTCAGGCGGCCGGGCGGAGGTTCATGGTGCTGCGGAGCGTCCGGTTCCAGCGGTTGGCTGGCAGGTCCGGACAGAGCGCGGCCATGCCGGTGGCGAACTTGGAGATCCGGGAAGGCCGGATCCCGTAGGCCCAGAGGTGCCGGTCCAGCGGGCCGGACGCCGAGCCGGACTTGGTTTCCAGGATCACGGCACCGTCCAGGACCCAGGCCTGCTCGCCGGGCCGTTGCCAGGTGACGTCGGTATCGATGGTGGCCCGACTGCCGGATTCCGGGAGATAGAGCGTGGTGCGGTGGTAGCGGGTTTCGAGGACCGGCCCGAGGGGTCCGGCGGGCGCTCCGCCCACCGCGGCGCAGAGGGTTTCGTGGACGTAGTCCAGGCCCTCTGCAGTCAGCCGGGAGCGGTCAGTGAGGTCGTACGGGATGCGTTCCTTGACGGTGGCTTCGCGGGCGCCTTCGGTCTTGACCTCGAGGAAGCTGATGGCGCTGTCCACATAGGTCCTGGTGCGGACCTTGTACCGGCGCCGCCGGCCGTGGGCGGCCAGGAGGTAGCTGTCCAGCTGTGCGGTGTCGAAGTACACGGAGTCGTAGGCGAAGCAGCGGGAGCCGTCCATCTCCAGGACCCGGACCTCGGCATCGAGCGTGGCCAGGAGCTCCTGGGCCAGGTCCTCGGGGACCACGTACTTGCGGTCCACCCGGGTCTGCAGCGCGGCTTCGGCGTTCAGTTCGTCCAGCCCCACGGCCGGTAGCCCGCTGAGGCTGCTGACGACGCCGGCGCCTGCGGGGGCGCTCATGCCGCACCTGCCGAAGCGTGGACGGGTTCTGCTGCACGCTCGGTTTCTGCCGCACGGGCGGGAGCGGACGACGTCGGCACCGGTTCCTCTGCGGGGAACGGCACCGGAGGTGCCGGTACTGCGTGCCGGGGTGCCGCCGTCGTCATGGCCGGAAGGTACGCCACGGCTGCCGGGGCGGCCGCGGGGGTGTAGGCGTAGCGGACGTCCACGATGGTTTTGTCGTTGACCAGGTCCAGTTCCTGGACGGTGGCGGAGTGGACCTTGCCGTGCAGGACTTCCTCGAGCCGTGCGTACAGTTCGCCGTCCTCCGCCAGCGCCTGGTCCAGGATGACCGTCTGGTGCCGGTGGGCGGGCAGGACACGGGGGTGGTCGCCGACGAACATCACCAGCAGGATCAGGCCCATCAGCGAGGCGGTGAGCCAGACGGGTTCGAAGCCAAGGCCCGCGATGAGTCCCAGCGCCAGGGCCGAGAAGTAGTAGGCCACCTCGTGCTGCGCCAGCTCGGTGGAGCGGAGCCGGATGATGGACAGGACGCCGAAGAGGCCAAGTCCCAGGCCAATCCCGGCAGCGGAGCCGGACAGTGCGGTGGCCACGGCCAGGACGCCCACGTTCATGCCCAGGTACGAGACCACCAGGTCGCGGCGGCGGTGGCGGCGGAGGTAGAGGACGAACGTGAGGATGCTAATGGCCGCGAGGTCTGCGGCGATGAAAATGAGGGAAGTCATCGGGATTCTCCGGAATCTGTTGGTGGGCTGTTCTCTACGATCCCGGGCGATACTGTGCGGGTGCTGTGACGGAACCTAGGTCCGAATATGAGTGTTTTCCCTGAGTTCATCTGCGGTTTCCCGAGGCGCTGTTTTCCGGGGCGCCATGCCGCGGCCGTTCCTCCCGGCGGACTTCGACTCGATAGGATCAGACCCGTGCTCCGACTCAAACGCCTTGCGGTTTTCTGCGTGTTCGCGATTTGCGTCGTCACCGCGTTGGCATTCTGGGCACGCGGACAGTCCGGCGCGGATGCCCGGGGAGCCCTTCTTCCGCCGCCCCGGTCAGAGGCGAAATTCGAAACGTCCTCCACCGGCCTTACCACTGCCGTGAATATCACCCGGAACGCGGACGCTGAGTGGCTCAACCTGGCTGCCGCACAAACCGGTATACCCGCCCGCGCGCTTCGGGCCTACGTGGGTGCGGCCAGCGCGGTCAATCATTCCGCTCCGGGGTGTGGGATCGGCTGGAATACGGTGGCGGCGGTCGGCTTCATCGAATCCGCCCACGGAGCTTACGGCGGCGGAAGCCTGACTCCCGCAGGGCAGGCGAGCGGGCCAATCATGGGCCCGAGCCTGGACGGCAACGGCTTTGCCGCCATCGCTGATACGGACGCCGGCGTCCTGGACGGAGACGCTCGCTGGGACCGCGCCGTCGGGCCCATGCAGTTCATTCCCACTACCTGGGAGCTTGCGGGACGGGACGGGAACGGTGACGGAATTGCCGATCCCTTCAACATCGACGACGCCGCCCTCAGCGCCGCCGGCTACTTATGCGCCCACGGCCGCGACCTCACCACCGCAAACGGATGGACTCGGGCCATCTACTCCTACAACCAGTCCGATTCCTACGTGGACCAGGTGCGCCGCCAGGCCACGTCCTACGCAGGAAAGACGGGCACAAGCGGATAAGAGGGGCATCACCGGATAAGACGGGGCGGCTGCTGCCTTCTCGCGCGCAGTACCTCGACTACCGGCGCAGCGTCCCGGGCTGGTGGCCGCGGTTCAGGCCCAGGGCCTGATCCTCAGCCTCTTGTGCGGCGCTTCCGGCCGTGTTCCCTGCAGCGTTCCGGGAGAAGAGGAACCGCTGCTGCACCACATAGCTGACGGCCAGGAGCGCGATTTCGGCCAGGATCTTCGCCGGCAGGGCGGCCACGGACAGCGAGTCCAGGGCCGAGATGAGGCCGTAGTTGGCGGCCAGCAGGACCGTCACCAGGCCGAAGTACCGCACCCCGGCAGCGGCGGCAGGCCTGTCCCGGCCGTGCTCGAACACCATGCGCCGGTTGACCAGGAAGTTCACTGCGGAGCTCACGGCCCGGGCGCCCACCACGGCCACCAGCAGCGAGTCGGTCACCAGGGTCAGGAGCAGGAAAACCACCGTGTCCACGAGGAACGCCGTGAAGGAGGACGCCAGGAACTTCAGCAGCGGCGCGTAGATCCGGACCGAGTCCGCCACGGGCCGGAAGTGGGACCCCGAGTTGTGGTCCAGGTAGACGGTGGCGATGTCCACCGTGCTTATGGCGTAGCCGGCCGGTTTCGCTTCCAGCAGCAGGTTCAGTTCGTACTCGTAGCGCTCGCCACGGACAGAGCGAAGCCACGGGAGCATAGCGGCCGGATAGCCGCGGAGGCCTGTCTGGGTGTCGGAGATGCGCTCGCCGGTGGCCAGGGTGAACAGCAGCCGTGTGGCGCTGTTGCCGAATTTGCTGCGGGCGGGGACGTTGCCGGTGAAGTTCCGGGTCCCCAGCACCATGGCGGGTGAGCCGGGCTGCACCGCAGCCGCAACGCGGAGTATGTCCACGATGGTGTGCTGGCCGTCGCTGTCAGCACACACGACGTTCCGGTCCGGCAGGTGGTCGGCGATGAACCCGAACCCGGTCTTCAGCGCGAAGCCCTTTCCCCGGTTGCGGGCATACCCGATGACGTGGCACCCGAGTGCCTTGACGCCGTCGAACACGTCCTTGTAGGCGGGCCCGCTGCCGTCATCAACCACCACCACGGTGGCCCACGGTTCGGCGTCCCGGATGGAACGGATCAGGGCAGGCAGTTGCTGGTCCGGCTCGTAGGCCGGGATCAGGATGATCATGGCGGGCCCTATTCCGCGATGTAGAGGATGTCGGAGGTGCCGCGTTCCTTGTTTTCGCCCAGCGGGTTGTTCACGAGCTCGCCGTTGAAGTACATGGTGGAGGATCCGCCGCCGTCGATGTTGTACGCGGTGGTTGCCCCGAGGCTCTGCATGATTTCGGCCAGCCCGGTCATGGTCACGCCGGCGCTGTAGCCGGGGCTGCGGCCGTCCACCACCACGAACACCAGGTGGTTTTCGTCGATGATGCCGACGGCGGTGCGCGGCTGTTCGCCCTGGATGGAGTGGTTGCCGAAGTTGGTGTCCACCTCCACGTCCTCGATGCCTTCGGCGACTTCGCCGTTGTCCAGCAGGGACGGGCCGAAGGAGAGGGTGTTCCAGACGCCGTCGGCCAGGAGCTGCTCGGCGGTGGTGGTGGTTTCGTCGTAGACCTTGACGGTGCCGTCGCGGTAGAAGGCCAGGCCCTGTCGGGCGCCTTCGTCGCGGAACACCACACCGTTGCGGATCACGATGCCGGTGTCGCGGAAGCCGTAGTAGTCGCCGTTGATGGCGAACACGGCGTTGTTGGCTTCGGCGATGGCCGAGGTGGTTTCGGTGATGTTTTCGCCGAAGCTGTCGTTGGCGAACGCGGACTCAAGGGTGGTGGCATCATCAAGCACGACGTCGGCAACGTAGTAGGTGACGGTGCTGTCGCCGCTGCCGGTGGTCACCGTGGAGATGTTGATGTTCGAGCTGTCCGACACGTAGGAGGTGTCCGTGGTGACGGCGCTGGCGGCGGAATCAGTGGTGGTGTCCGCCGTCGTGCCCTGGCTGGTTCCCGTTTGGCTGGCCTGGTACGCGGAGACGTCCGAGATTTCCACGTGCTGGGCCACAAAACGGTCCAGCGCCCAGGCCGTGGCACCCCCTGCCGAAAGCGTGAGGGCCACGGCCCCGGCGACGACGGCGCGCCGGACCCGGCCGCCCTTGCGTGGTTTGTTCTTGAGAGGAGTCATGCCTCATTTGTAGGCAGCCAAGCTATCGCTTCGATTTGCTGAGGATGTGCTGAGGCTGTGAAAGGGTGCGCAGTTGGCCGACGGCGCCGAAATCGCCGGTCAGCGTCCCGCACGCCGGAACGCTCCGGCGAACGGGAAGCTCTCCGGCGAGTTCGCGCAGAGCGGGCAGGCGCGAGGTGCGGCTTACTGCTGCCGTTGCGGTGTCGACTGCTGGCGGGCGGGGGCATCCGCCGGGCAGAGCCGCAGTGCGAGCTCCTGCAGTTCCTTGGGGTGGAATGGCTTGGTCAGGTAGGCAGCAGCGCCGGAGGCCATTCCGGCCAGGATGTCGTCCTCCTCGGACCTGGCCGTGAGGAACAGCATGGGAGCCGTGCTTAAGGCACGGATTGCCCGGGCTACGACGTGCCCGTCCATGTCCGGCAGGCCAAGGTCCAGGGTGATCAGCGCAACCGATGGTTCAGCGGCCGCGGCAATTCCTTCGGCACCGTTGGCAACCGAACGTACGGAAAAGCCTGCGCGGGTCAGGACCACCGTGATCAGACCGCGGATGTCGTCGTTGTCCTCGATGACAAGACAGATGCGTTTTGTTTCCATGAAAGCCTCTCAGCCAGCTTTGCCACCAGTGTACGGGGCCGGTGGGACGAAAAACGCCACAATGACATATTCCGCAAACCGCCCGTCCGTCATCTCAGCGGACACCTCGATGGCCGCCGCCGGCGGGGCCGGGTTCAGCCGTCGTATTGGGTCCGGGCCGGCCCCTGGCCCAGCGCATTCACCACGGCCGCGGCGACGATATGCAGCTTGGAATTACGGGTGCTGGACGCCGCTTTGAGAAGCTCGAACGCGTCCTGCTGGCTGCACCGGTTCTGGGCCATGATGATGCCCACCGCCATGTCGATCACCGTGCGTGATTCGAGGGTGGCACGCAGATGCGCCGCCGTCTCGCTGTAATGCGCGAAACGCACCGCAAGCCGCAGGGCCAGGGAGGTCTGGCGGACGAAATCCTCGGCAGCCTTCAGGACGCGGCCTTCGAAGCGGGAGGTCCGGTGGGAGTACAGGAGCAGGGTGGCTTTGGTTTCCCCCTCCAGCCGGAACGGGATGGCCAGGACTGACCGGATGCCTTGGTCCAGGACGGCGTCGCAGTATTCGGGCCAGCGCGCTTCGTCTTTCACGTCAGCAACATGGACCGTCACCTGCTCCAGCGAGGCAGCCATCCCCGGGCTTTGCTCGGACTGGCATTCAATCTGGCTGACAGCGCGGGCAGCGGCGCCGCTGCTGGCAATGGTGGCCGCCTTGCGCTGGCGCAGGAGAGTAATGCCGCACAGCACTTCGTCGCCGGGTTCGGAAAGGGTGCTGGCCGACACCCGGGCAAGCTCATCCAGGAACTCCTCCACATCGGAGCTGTTGAGGAGTTCTTCGTGGAGGTGCTCGGTGATTGATGTAGCTGTTCTTGCTGTTGACTCGCTGGCCACGGTTCTTAGTGCCATTCGCTCAGGTCAAACGACCCGGTAACCCTCCGCATAACCCTGCCGTAGTGGCAAAAGGGTGGCGACGGTCGCTGGATCGACGAACTGTCCAACGGCCTGCTGCTAAACCGATATCCAGAAGTATATACAGGCCAGAGCCTTGGGAAGCGCCACAAGGCGGCCAGGCCAGGGAGGACTCAAGGACTACCTGCTTACCGTGCGGGTGGCACCGCCGGGGATCCGGCAGTGAGGCCTCTGGGCTTGAAACTACAAGGAGTGCGGCGGGTTCCCGAGCGCCCGCACGAGAGTCCTTGCACATCGGACACCTCACGCCTCGTCGACGAAAACTGAGTACCCTGCCCGTCATCCAAGAGGTCGTGGCCGGGGAGCCCCGCAAAAGTCCAGTACTGCTACGCGTTGTTGGGACCAATGGGGCCGGGAAGTATGGGCGTCATCGATCAGCCGGAAGCAAGGTCCCTTAGTGGTTCCCGATGGCTGTGCGTCTCAGCATCTGTCTTTACCCCCAGCCCAAAGGAGTCTCTCTCATGCGCAAAATGACCAAGAAGAATCGGGTCCTCGCAGCAGCCGGTGCACTGGCACTGGTAGCCGGCAGCGGCGGTGCGGCCTACGCCTACTGGACCACCCTGGGTTCCGGCTCCGGCGAAGCAGCTAACTCGGCAGGCGGCGGCACCGTTGCCCTGCACGCGAATTTCACCACTGGCCTGGCCCCGGGTGACTCACGTGTTGTGACGTACACGGCCGACAACCCAAGCACAACCACCAGCACAAAGGTCGGGGAACTGACCGCCAGCGTGAGCACCGACAAAGCCGGTTGCGATTCAGATTGGTTCAGCGTTACGGCCTACACCAGCAACACCACCGTCGCGAAGCTCGATACGGGCACCCAGGTGGGCAGCGGAACCCTGACGTTCTACGACCTGGCAGAGGTCGATCAGCAGGCCTGTAAGGGTGCCGTCGTCAAGATCACAGTCGGCAGCGTCTAATAGTCTTCGCCGGCGGGGAGGAGCAGAACCTCCCCGCCGGCGAATTCCACCTCCTCCCGCTCAATTCAGAACAGGCCAGAAGGGCTGAACGTGCAGAATGATTCTGGGTACTTCCGCACAGTCATGCGAAGAACCACCACCGTAGCCAAGGTGCTGCTGGTGGGTCTTGTGGTGATGCTCGTTTCGGCGGGCACTATCTTCGCGGCCAGCCAGGGCGGGAGCCAGGGCAACAACACAAAGGGCGTCACCGTCCAGGTGAATCCCTCCAGCCGGACGGTTGACCGGGGCGACCCGGTCAACTATTCGGTGTCCCTGACCTCCACCAACGGGTTCAGCGGCAGCGTCACCCCCACTGTTTCGGGCCTGCCGGCCAGTACGACGGCGGCCTTCGCACCGGCGTCGGTTACTCTCGCGTCGGGCAAGACGGCCACCGTCACGCTCACGGTGGCGACGTCGGCAACCACTCCGGACGGCAAAGCGGACCTGACCATCGGCACGGCGGCCGGCGCAAGCCAGGCCGCCGCCGTCGTGGTCCAACTGCACGTCCTTTCGTCCAAGAAGTCCTTCACCATTTCCGGGAATCTGGGCACGCAGCTCACGCCGGGTGCCACGCTGCCGCTGAATCTTTCTTTTGCCAATCCCAACAACAAGAGCCTGGCGCTGACCAGCCTGTCCGTCGCCATCACCGGGATCACCCGGACGCAGGCGGCAGCGGCAGCAGCGCTTCCCTGCACGGCGTCGGACTACGTGGTGACCAACTACGCCGGCTCCTATCCGTTCACGGTTCCTGTGGGCTCCAGCTCGCTCCAATCACTCGGCATCGCTCCGGCACTGTGGCCCAAAATCGCCATGCTGGACACGGCGCTGAACCAGGACGGCTGTAAGGGTGTCACCCTGCAGTTCTCCTACTCCGGAGCAGGAGAGGGGAACTGAGATGACACGCACAACGAAAACCACCTCCCGACGGCTGGCTGCCAGGACTGCGGCAGCAACGGTCACCCTCTGCCTCGCCACGGGAGTGGGCGGAGCGTACGCCTACTGGGCCACGGTGGGTGCCGGATCCGGCGCTGCCACCAACGGCACCATGGCCACCGTCACCGTAGAGGCCCTCGTGGCCGGCGACAGCCCGCAGGCCACACTCGTCCCGGGCGGCACCGCCGATGTTGCCGTCCGGGCGCACAACCCCAACGATTACGCCGTGCAGGTTCATGCCATCCGCGGCGATGGGGCCGCGACGGTCGACGCGAACCACTCTGCCTGCAGCGGAGTAACCTTCACCAGTCCTGCCGCCCCGCTAAACCCGGTGGTCACCATTCCCCCGAACTCATCCATTGTGATCACGCTGCCGGGCGCTGCCGCCATGTCCTTGGACTCCCCGTCACTTTGCCAGGGCGCGACGTTCGGCCTGCCCGTCACCTTGGAGGCACGGAAATGAGCCGACCCATCCAGACACCGCAGAAGCGTAAGGCCCGGTTGGCCGGAGTTCTCGCAGCGGCCCTCGTTATCTCCTGGGGCGGGCCAGCAGCGAACGCCTATTGGCAGACGCTGAGCAGCAACAACGGTGGCGCCAGGGCCGATTCAATCCTTGGGATCGCCGCGCCGACGGCGTCCGCTTCGGCAGGTGCCGCCTCCGTCAGCTGGCCGTCAAGCACGACGGCGGGCGGCAAGTCGGTCTCCGGCTACACCGTTGCCCGCTATTCGTCCGAGACCGACGGCACCAAGGTTGCAGCGGGGGGTGGCTGTTTGGGCACTGTCACAGCGCTGGGCTGCAGCGAAGCTGCCTTACCGGCCGGAACCTGGTATTACACGGTTACACCTGTGCTCGGCTCATGGGCGGGGCCGGAGTCTGCCCGCAGTGGGGGTGTTGCGGCCGCGGACACCACTCCGCCCAACACGCCAAATATTACGGTGCCGGCGATGATCACTAGTGCAACGGCGGGCTCCGTTACGGTCAGCGGCACTGCTGAGGCAGGGGCATCGGTGACTATCACCGTCAAGGACGCTGGCGCCGCACACACCACTTCGCAGACGGTGGTTGCGGAAAGCGGCGCGTGGTCGGCCATCTTCAACCTGTCCACGTTCAACGATCCAACAATCTCCTATTCGGCGGTGGCCAAAGATGCGGCAGGCAACGTCAGTCTTACGGCGGCGACTGCGACGTCGAGCAAGGACACTACCGCGCCAAAGGTCACAGCGGTTGCGCTCGATAATGGAGGAACTCACTTCACTCCTGACGCTGGCGACAAAGTGACTCTGACATTCTCAGAACGGTTACTTCCTGCGAGTATTTGCAGCACTTGGCAGGACGTCCCCGGCAGTCAAACGGTGAACGGCACCGTCACTATGACGGCTGGCAACTCCTTGAAATTTGCGAGCACCGACCCTGGATGCCCGTCAGTCAGGTTCGGGACGGTGGCATTGAACTCCAGCTACTCGACGGGAGGCGACCTGACCTTCAACGCCGTCCTGGCCTGGAACCCCGGCACTTCGCAACTTACCGTCACCCTCGGCAGCTTGATCACTGGCATCCGGGATACGAAAAATGGCAACGTCATGCCAACGTACACCCCGGCTGCCGGGCTGACAGACAAAGTTGGCTACCCGCTGGCCACGACGCCGTTCGCAGGGAGCAACTCCAAGTTCTAACGTCCCCCCCAATCCAGCGCCAGCCTCCGGCTCCCTTCCCGGAGGCTGGCGTTGTGCTGCGACTTGTGGGCAGAATGAAGCACACGTTGGCGCAGCCGACAGTGGACCCGAGACCAGCCGGCAAGGACGCCGTGGAGGGACAGGAAAATGACCAGACTGCTCATCATCGGGGCCCCGGGCTCAGGGAAAGGCACCCAAGCGGTGCAGATCGCCAAGCACTTCCGCATTCCGACCGTATCCACGGGCGAAATCTTCCGGACCAACGTCAGCGACGAGACGCCGCTGGGCGTAGAGGCCGCCAAGTATCTCGACGACGGCGCTTTTGTCCCGGACCATCTCACCAACGCCCTGGTCAAGGACCGGCTCCTCGACGCCGATCTGCAGCCCGGTTTCCTGCTGGACGGATACCCCAGGACAGCTCCCCAGATCATGGAACTGGACAACATGCTGGCGTCCCAGGGCCACCGCCTCGACGCCGTGGTGGAACTCCGCGCACCGGATTCCGAACTGGAGCAACGGATGCTGCGGCGGGCCAAGGAACAAGGCCGGAAGGACGACACCATCGAAGTGTTCCGGCACCGGCTGGACCTCTACCACCGCGAAACCCACGAGGTCGTGGCGGTCTACGCCGGCCGGGGCATATTGGTTTCGGTGGATGGCAGCGGTGACCCAAGTGCCATCACCACACGTGCCATTGCCGCCGTCGAAAAGTTCCTGGCCACCCGGGTGTCCCCATGAGAATTGCAGTGACCGGCGGCAGCGGAAAACTGGGACGGCATGTGGTCCGCAGACTGACCGACGACGGCCACCAGGTGCTGAACCTGGACCGGGCGGGGGAGCGGCACCGCGGGTTGGCAATTGTGGACCTGCGCAACTATGGCCAGGTCCTTGACGTGTTCCTCGGTCTCGACGACCGGCATGACGGCTTCGACGCAATCGTCCATCTGGGAGCCATTCCGGCGCCTGGCATCATCCCGGATGCCGCCACCTTCGAGAACAACATGCTCTCGACCTACAACGTCTTCCAGGCGGCGCGGCGGGCCGGCATCAAGAAGGTGGTTTACGCCTCCAGCGAGACGGTGCTGGGACTGCCGTTCGACGTCGACCCGCCCTACATCCCGGTGGATGAGGAATACCCGGCCCGGCCGGAGAGCACGTACTCACTCGTGAAGCACCTTGAGGAGCAGATGGCGATCCAGCTGACGCGCTGGGATCCGGAGCTCAGCATTGCGGGCCTGCGGTTCTCCAACGTCATGGATCCTGAGGACTACGAACGGTTCCCGTCATTTGATTCGGACGCCAGTGCGCGGAAGTGGAACCTCTGGGGCTACATCGACGGGCGCGACGGCGCACAGGCTGTGGCGCGTGCGCTGGAAAACGGCCAGCCCGGGTTCCAGGCTTTCATCATCGCGAACGCGGACACTGTCATGACGCGTTCCAGCGCCAGCCTCGCCGCGGAGGTGTTCCCCAACGTCACCGTGACCAAGGAGTTGGGCGAACACGAGACTATGCTGTCCATCGACAAGGCCAGGCGCCTGTTGGGCTACGGACCTGAACACACGTGGCGGACCTACCACTCCAACAGGACCACGCCCACGGAAGACTGAATCGCGGAAGGCTGAACGGAAGGGTCGGCGGAGGAGGGCGGTCCCTCAAGAATTCCGCAGGCGCCGAAAGGTTGGCGCAGGATCAGCTCAATTCCCGGCCGCGGCGCGTGGCGGGCTCCTAATCTGGTGATAGGCGGGGATTTGTTGCCGCCAGCATCAATCCAGACCGTCACACTAGGACCCCGCCATGCGCACCTTCCGTTTTGGGCTGACCGCTGCCGCAATGCTGATTTCTGCGGTGGCACTGACGGCCTCGGGCCTGCCCGCCGCAGCCGTTGCACCGCCCGTTGCCCCGGGCGGCAAGGACGCAAGCGTCCGCTACCTGGTCCGCTTCACCGCGGAAACGGACGTCCCGGCCGAGGCGGCGCGCCTCAAGTCCCAGGGCCTCGGCGTCGGACGCTCCTTTTCGCACGCCCTGCGCGGCGCCGTGGTCACGGCGACGCCGGCGCAAGCCGCGGCATTGTCCCGCTCGGCGGGCGTCGCGTCGGTTGAGGTGGATGCGCCCATCACACTCTCCGCGACGCAGCAGCCCGCGCCATGGGGGTTGGACCGCGTGGACCAGCGGCCCCTGCCGCTCTCTGGTTCCTACACGTGGACCGCCGCCGGTGCCGGAGTCAACGCGTACGTGGTGGACACCGGCGTGCTCGCCTCGCACACAGAGTTTTCCGGCCGCGTGGCAGCAGGCTGGACAGCAGTGGCCGATGGCCGCGGATCCGGCGACTGCAACGGCCACGGCACCCACGTGGCCGGAACGGTGGCCGGAACCACCTACGGCGTGGCCAAGGCGGCGACGGTCGTCCCCGTCAGGGTCCTGGACTGCACCGGCTCCGGCTTCAACTCCGACGTCGTGGCCGGCCTGGACTGGATCGCCGCCAACCACGCCGCGGGAACTCCCGCCGTGGTGAACATGAGCCTGGGCGGAGTGGCCAGCGCGGCCGTGGATTCGGCGCTCCAGGGTGTCATTAACGACGGCGTTACTGCAGTGGTTGCCGCCGGCAACTCTGCCGCGGACGCCTGCGGGAGCTCGCCGGCGCGGCTCGCCGCAGCGGTCACGGTGGCAGCCAGCGATTCCGCCGACCGTCAGGCCTCCTTCTCGAACTTCGGTTCCTGCGTGGATCTGTATGCACCCGGCGTCGGCATTATGTCCGCCTCGTACAGCTCGGCCACCGCAACCGCCTCCATGTCCGGCACGTCCATGGCAGCGCCCCACACGGCAGGCGCAGCGGCGCTGCTGCTGTCCCAGAACCCGGCGCTCACACCGGCCCAGGTTGCTTCGGCGTTGACCTCGAACGCCACTGCCGGCGCCATCACGGGCGTCGGAACCGGAACGCCGAACCGCCTGCTGTACGCCGCGGGACCGGCCCCGGCACCGGCACCTGCACCCGCGCCGGCTCCCGTGGCACCTGCCCCCACCGTTACGGCCAAATCACCCGCACCGCAGTCGACGGCGGTGCCCGTTGCCGGCAACGTGACGGCCACGTTCAGCAAGGCTGTCCAGGGTGTTGGCGCCGGAACATTTGTGCTCCGGAACGGCGCCGGCACCGCCATCCCGGCAACGGTCAGCTACAACGCCACAACCAAAACGGCCACCCTCGACCCGTCCGCCAACCTGGCCGCGGATGTCACTTTCACCGCCACGCTGGTGGGCGGCGCCACCGCCATCCGCGACACCGCAGGCACGCCCTTGGCCAGCACGAGCTGGACGTTCACCACCGGCCCCGCGCCCACGGTCACGGGGTTCACGCCGGGCAGCAACTCCGTCCTGGTCCGGCGGAACAACAACCTTTCGGTGACCTTCAGTGAGCCGGTCCAGGGCGTCGGCGCCGCCACGTTCACTGTGAAGAACGCCGCCACCGGGGCCGTGGTCCCGGCCACGGTCTTCCGCAACGGCACCAGCAACCAGTGGATCCTGGACCCGCAGAACACCCTGGCAGCGAAGACGAAATACACGGTGACCGTGACCGGCGGCGGGACGTCCATCCGCGACCTCGCAGGCAATCAGCTGGCCACGAAGACGTGGCAGTTCACCACGGGTTCGTTCTAGCCGTCCGCGAGGGAAGTGGAGGCCGACGGCGGCAATTGGGGGGCGCCGTCGGCCTCTGTTGTGTGCTGCGGGGTTGTGTGCTGAGGGGAAGCATCCGGCGTCACGCCCTGGTGGTGCTCGGACCAGATATGGCCCACCTCTTCAGCGAACTGTTCCACGATCCTGCTCATGGCCGCATGCGCGGCGCCGGCCTCACCGCGCTGGATGGCGCTGGCCACGTCAACGTGCAGCTGCAGCGCTTCGTGGTGGGGCAGGTGTGGCATCAGGCCGTGCTCCGTCCGGCCGGTGAGGACCTCTGTCACAAGTGACTGGAACTGCGCAAACATGGCGTTGCCTGATGCGTTGAGGACGGCGGCATGGAACTCCACGTCCAGCCGGAGGAAGTCGTCGCTGTTGCCGCGCTGGCCGGCCGCCCACAGCCGGGCTGCCAGGGAGACCAGGTCGCTGCCGGCATCCCAGGACGCCCGTTCGGCGGCGAGTCGGGCGGCCTGCGGTTCGATCGCGCCACGGAGCTCGTTGAGTGCCTGTAGCTGCTCCAGCCGGCGGGACGAGGCCAGCCGCCAGCGGATCACCTGGGGATCGTAAAGGTTCCAGGCCTCTTCGGGCTGCACCACGGTGCCGAACCGCCTGCGGGATGCCAGCATGCCTTTGGATGACAGAACCCGGGCGGCTTCCCGGACCACGGAGCGGGAGACCTTGTGCTGCGCCTCCAGCTCGTCCAGCCGCACCACCGAGTTCGGCGCGAGGGACCCCTCCGTAATGGCGAGTCCCAGGCTCTGGACCAACGCAGTATGCCGGTCTGTAGGGGACTCCGCCTTTGGGGTTTTCATAGATAAATCATACTGGTCGCCGAAAGGGGTTGTTTAAGTCTGCCTTATTTACCTATGCTCTCTTCCAGAGCAGATGTAAAGATGCATTTGTAGATGGCTGGACAGTGACGTCAGCCTGGAAGCAAGGGAGTCGTCATGAAGCGACGTTCAGTAATGAAGTACGCGGCAGTCGCCGCGGCACTTTCCATGGGGCTCACCGCCTGCGGCGGCGGCAGCGGCAGCAGCGACGCCAAGGAATCCGGCATCGTCCGGGTAACTCTCGCAAACCACGTCTGGACCGAAGGCATCAAGGCGGCCATCCCGGAATTTGAAAAGTCCTCCGGGCTCAAGGTGGAACTGACCCAGCTCGGTGAAGACCAGCTCTCGGACCAGTACAACGTCAAGCTCAACGCAGGCAGCGACGAGATCGACGTGATGATGTACCGCCCGCTCCAGGAAGGCAGGGCGTTCGCGAAGAACGGCTACCTCGCGGACCTGACCAGCAAGGTCTCCTCGGATTCCGGCTGGGACTGGAAGGACTACCAGGAGGGCCCGGTTAAGGCCACCACCGCTGACGGCAAGGTTGTGGGCGTCCCCATCATCACCGAGCGCGAAGTCCTCTACTACCGCAAGGACCTGCTGAAGGCCGCCGGCCTTGAGGTCCCCAAGACCATGGAGGAGCTTGAAGCGGCCGCCAAGGCCATCAAGGAATCCAACCCGGACACGGCCGGCTTTGTGGCCCGCACCGGCAAGTCCGCCGCCGTCACCCAGTTCTCCAGCTTCCTGTACAGCTTCGGCGGCGACTTCACCGATTCCAGCGGCAAGTCCACCGTCAACTCGGCAGCTGCCAAAGAGGCCTACGCGTACTACGGCGGCCTGATCAAGAACTACGGCCCCGCCAACGTCAGCACGGACATGAGCTGGCCCGAGGCGATGGCAATCTTCACCCAGGGCAAGGCCGCCTTCTACACCGAGGCAGACTCGCTCTACAAGAACGCCACCGATCCGGCCAAGTCCAAGGTGGCCGAGACTGTCGGGTTCGCCGCCCTGCCCGCCGGTCCCGCCGGCTCCAAGCCGTACAACATCCCGTCCTGGGGCCTGGCAGTGAACGAGGCCTCGGGCAACCAGGACAACGGCTGGAAGTTCATCCAGTGGGCCACGAGCAAGGAACGCACCCTGGCCGCACAGAAGGCCGGCGTCCCCGGACCCCGCGCCTCCGTCTGGGCTGACTCCGCGGGAACCTCCACCTACCCGAAGGACCTGGCCGAAGCCATTGCCGCCAGCGCCAAAAACGGTGTGGGCCACGACCGTCCCGAGGTAGTCACCGTTGGCAAGGCCCGCGAAATCGTGGGCGAGCCGATCGTCGCCAGCATCACCGGCGCCGACGCTTCCGCCGCAGCAGACTCGGCCCACGTGGCCTTCCAGAAGTTCCTGGACAGCGAAAAGAAGTAACGCACGCGGCGCACCGGGCCTCCGCCAATGAGGCCCGGTGCACGCAACAGCCCCGGCGGGACGGCAGCGACGCTGCCGTCCCGCCCCGGCCATTCTTCACCCCCCAACTCCTTAGGTGAACCATGTCTGTAATGACTCCTCCCCGCAGCGCAGCCCGGAACGCAGGCCGTGCTCCCGGTGCCCGCGAAAAATTCTCTGACTGGGCCAACCGGCACCGCAAATGGCTCTTCGCAGCCCCGGCGATGGCCTTCGTCGGCGTCCTGATCATCTTTCCGCTGGCCTGGACGCTGTACCTGAGCCTCACCGATTCGCAGGGCTCCGTCCGGGCAGCCACCGAATTCATCGGCCTGGAAAACTACCTGACGGTCCTGTCCGACGTCGAACGCTTCTGGCCCGCTGTGGGCCGCACACTCACCTTCACCGGCATTGCCCTGGTGTGCGAAGTGGCGCTCGGCATGGGCATCGCCCTGCTGCTGTGGCGGCCCTTCCGCGGCGAAAAGTGGGTCCGCGTGGCCATCCTGCTGCCGCTCGTGGCAACCCCGGTAGCCGTCGGCATGATGTGGCGGCTGATCTTCGACCCCAACATCGGGTTCGCGAACCAGCTGCTTGCCGCTGTGGGCATCCCCGCCCAGCCCTGGCTGTCCGGCCAGGACACCGCGCTCGGCACCACCATCTTCATGGACGTGTGGCAGTGGACCCCCATGGTGGTCCTGATCCTGCTCGCCGGCCTGACCTCCCTCTCCGAGGAGCCCGACGAGGCGGCACGCATGGACGGAGCCAACGCGTTCCAGCGTTTCTTCTTCATCACGCTGCCCCTGATGATGCCCACGGTGATTGTGGCCATCCTGCTCCGGGGCATCGACGCCCTGAAGACCTTCGACATCCTGTACGCCACGAAGGGCAAGGGCGGCGGGTCCTTCCACGAGGTGGAGACCCTGAACGTGTACGCCTACGGCCTGAGCTTCGACTACAACCAGTACGGGCTGTCCTCTGCGGTGCTGATCCTGTTCTTCATGATCATCATCGGCTCCATGTGGCTCCTGACCATGCGCAAGAAAGCGGTAAGCAAATGACCGTCCTGTCAGAAAACACAGAAAACACAGAAACCCGGACCGCAACCCCAGCCCGGCAGCCCCGGTCGGTCCGGCGCCCGAAGAAGCCCCTCGGCACCCGCGCCTACAAGGTCTTCCGCGTCGCCGCCCTGATCGCCGTGGTGCTGTTCCTGGTGGCACCGCTGTTCTGGATGCTGCTGGCCTCGCTGAAGACCAACGTTGACATCTACGACACCGCCAAGTCGTTCATCTTCAGCCCCACGTTCGAGAACTACGCAAACGTGCTGCAGCGCAACAACTACTTCGTCTTCATCTTCAACAGCTTCTGGGTGGCCTTTGTCTCCACGGCACTCTCGCTGGTGCTGGGCGTCCCGGCCGCGTACGCCATGAGCCGCTTCACCATGCACCGCTCGGCCCTGGTGGTCCTGATGGCCCGCGTCATCCCGGGTGTGTCCCTGCTGGTGCCCTGGTATTACGTGTTCTCCAACCTGAAAATGGTGGGAGGGTTCGAGGTGCTGATCCTCAGCCACATGTTCGTTGCCCTGCCGCTGATCGTCTACATCATGATGAGCTACTTCGATTCGCTCCCGCTGGAACTGGAGGAATCGGCGCAGGTGGACGGGCTCACGCCCATCGGCGCGTTCCAGCGCATCACGCTGCCGCTGTCCGTGGCCGGCATGGCCACCGCAGGCATCCTGTCCTTCATCTTCTCGTGGAACAACTTCATGTTCGCCCTGGTGCTCTCCGGGTCCAAGACCAAGACGCTGCCGGTGGCCATCTTCGACTTCGTCTCCTACGCCAGCATCGACTGGGGCGGACTCATGGCGGCCGCCACCGTGGTGACCATCCCCATCATGATCATTGCGCTCTTCACGCAGAAGTACATCGTCTCCGGCATGACCGCCGGAGCTACCAAGGGCTAGGTCCGGCATGACACTCATCAGCAGAATTGAAACCTTCCTCGTAGCGCCGCGGTGGCTGTTTGTCCGGATCGAGACGGAGAGCGGGATTGTCGGCTGGGGCGAGGCAACCTGCGAGGGGCGCAGCGAAACGGTCCGCACCGCCGTCGGACAGCTCTCGGAGCTGCTGATCGGCAACGATGCCCTCCGGATCGAAGACCACTGGCAGGTCATGACCAAGGGCTCCTTCTACCGCGGCGGACCCATCCTGGCCAGCGCCGTCTCCGGGCTGGACCAGGCCCTCTGGGATATCGCCGGCAAGCACTTCAACACCCCCGTGCACCAGCTCCTGGGCGGCCACGTCCGCGACAGGATCCGGATGTACGGCTGGGTGGGCGGGGACGAGCCGAACGAGGTGGCGGACCAGATCAGCGCCCAGCTGGAGGTGGGCCTGACCGCCGTCAAGATGAATGCCAGCGGCCGGATGAGCCCCGTCGCCTCGGTGGCCGAGATCGACGGCGTCGTCCGCCGTGTTGCCGCGGCCCGCGAGGTGCTGGGGGACCACCGCGACGTTGCAGTGGACTTCCATGGCCGCTTCAGCCTGGCCAATGCCCGCCGGGTGGCGCCGCTGCTGGAACCGTACCGGCCGTTCTTCCTCGAAGAACCCGTGGTTCCGGAAAACACGCACCTGCTGCGCGAATTCACCTCTTCGACCACGACGCCGGTCTCCACCGGTGAGCGGCTCTACAGCCGGCAGGAATTCCTGCCCGCCCTGCAGGCCGGCATCGCCGTGGCCCAGCCTGACCTTTCGCACGCCGGCGGCATCACCGAGGTCCGCAAGATCGCCTCGCTGGCGGAAATCTACGACGTCCAGCTGGCCCCGCACTGCCCTCTGGGGCCGCTGGCGCTGGCAGCGTGCCTGCAGGTGGGCTTCGCGACGCCCAACTTCCTGATCCAGGAACAGAGCATCGGAATCCACTACAACAAGGGTGCCGAAGTCCTGGACTACGTGGTGGACAAATCCCCGCTGAAGTTCGTGGACGGCCACATCGAACGGCTGACCGGTCCCGGCCTCGGCATTGAAATCGACGAGGCCGTGGTCCGCGCTGCGGACAAGCGCGGCCACGCCTGGCGCGGGCCGGTCTGGCGCCACTCGGACGGAGCATTTGCAGAATGGTAAATAACATGACTGACAGCACTGACGTTTCTGACAGCACGGACATCACGCCCGAAAGCCTGCTGGCCGGAATCCGGGAGTCGCGGCTCGTGGGAATCGTGCGCGGCACCGACGGCAAGGCCGCGGCGCAGTCCGCCCTCGCCGCAATGGCGGAAGGGTTCCGTTTCGTCGAGATCGCACTGACCACGCCGGGGGCGCTGGAGGCCATCCGCGAGGTCCGCGCCGCCGCACCGGCGGGCTGCTACGTCGGCGGCGGAACCGTCCTGACCGTGCAGGACGTGGACGACGTCGCCGAGGCCGGCGGCCAGTTTATGGTCACGCCGTCCCTGGCCGCATCCATCCACGAATCGGCGCGGCAGGGAATCCCGGTCCTGGCAGGGGCCCTGACGCCCAGCGAGGCGTACGAAGCGATGAGCCGCGGGGCCACAGCCATCAAGCTGTTCCCCGCCTCCATCGGCGGCCCCGGCTACCTCAAGGCGCTGCGCGATCCCTTCCCCGGGATTCCGTTCATCGCCGTGGGCGGCGTGGGCCTGGACGAGGCCGCGGGTTACTGGGAAGCCGGCGCGATCGCCGTCGGGCTTGGCGGGCCGCTGTTCGGCGATGCCGGCTCCGGCGGTGACCTCGCCCCGATGCTCGGGCGGGCCCGCGCATTTGTGGACCTGGCGGACTCCTTTGCCCGCCGGACGGCCGCAGCGACTGCAGCGGCAACCGCCGCTGCGGGCGTGCGGTGAGCGCCGCCGTCGACCTTCTGACCTTCGGCGAATCCATGGTGTCGCTGCGGTCAGCCGGGCCGCTGTCCGCCGGCGGCAGCCTGGCCATGCACGTGGCCGGTGCTGAATCGAACGTCGCCGTGGGCGTCGCGCGGCTGGGACACACAGTCACGTGGGCCGGTGCAGTTGGCGCCGATCCGCACGGCGAGTTCATCCTGCGGCAGCTCCGCTCCGAGGGCATCGGCACGCAGTGCCGGGTGGATCCGTCCCGCAGCACGGGCGTGATGTTCCTCGAGCAGCGGACCGCGGACGTCACCCGGGCCTTCTACTACCGCGCCGGTTCGGCCGGTTCCACCGTCAGCCGGGACGACGTGGACAGTGCCCTCGCTGCCGGACCGCGCGTGCTGCACCTGACCGGCATCACCCCCGCCCTCAGCCCGGAAGCCCGGAAGGCGTTTGAACACGCTGCCGAGCGCGCCGCAGCCGATGGAGTGGTGGTCTCCCTCGACGTCAATTACCGCAGCCGGCTCTGGACCAGGGACGAGGCCCGCGCCGTGCTGGGCCCCATCGCCCGGCACGCCGACATCCTGATAGCGTCCGACGACGAACTGGACGTCGTGGCGTCCGCCGCCTTGGGCGGCTCCGATTCCCGGGGGAACGACGACGCCGAAACCGCGCTCGCTGCCTCGTTGCTGGAGCAAGGGGTTGGGGAAGTCGTGGTCAAGCGGGGATCCGCCGGCGCCGGCGTCCACACCGCCGCCGGACGGCTCGAGGCGCCCGCCGTCGCCGTGACCAGCATCGACACCGTGGGCGCGGGGGACGCCTTCACGGCCGGCTACCTCTCTGCCCTGCTCGACGGCGAGGACGTTGCCGGCCGGCTGCAACGCGGCGCCGTTATGGGGGCTTTCGCCGTCAGCACTGCCGGTGACTGGGAGGGCCTGCCCAGCCGGGCCGAGCTCGCCATGCTGGGCGCCACCGCCAGCGGAACCACCCAGCGGTAGCGGCCGGCTTGTTGAGACTGCGCCCGGTGGTTGAGCCTGTCGAAACCCGGTGTCGGGGCGTCCATCCCTTGGGCTCGCATTCCCCGGGCGCGGAGCAGGCAGGTACTGACAGTGCCTGCCGCCCGGGACCGCTGGCGCTTACCGTAGGGGTATGGGAGACGTGCGCGCGGACATAAAGGAGTTTCTGAGTTCCAGGCGGGCGCGGATTTCGCCCGAGGAAGCGGGGTTGCCTGCGTACGGCGGGAATCGGCGGGTCGCCGGCCTGAGGCGTGAGGAAGTGGCGATGCTGGCCGGTGTGTCCGTGGACTACTACGTGCGCCTGGAACGCGGCAACCTCGCCGGGGCGTCCGAAAGCGTGCTGGATGCCCTCGCACGCACGCTGAAGCTGGACGAGGCCGAGCGGGAGTACCTTTTTGACCTCGCCCGCGCCGCCGGACCGGTCCGCAGGAGCCGCAGCAAACCTTCCGGTACTGTCCGGCCTGAAGTCCAGCAGGTGCTCGACGCGATGGCTGACGCGCCGGCGTGGGTCCGCAACGGCCGCCACGACATCCTGGCTGCCAACCGCATGGGGCGGGCACTTTACGCACCTGTGTTCAAAAGTGCGCACCGGCCCGTGAACACCACCCGGTTTACGTACCTTGACCCGGCGGCCCAGGAGTTCTGGCGCGATTACGATCAGATCGCCAACGATGCCGCGGCGATGCTCCGGCTTGAAGCAGGCCGCCACCCGCACGACCCCGAGCTGATCCGGCTCGTCGGCGAGCTGTCCACGCAGAGCGAGCTGTTCAGGGACCGGTGGGCTTCCCGGGATGTCGTCTTCCACCGCAGCGGGCTCAAGCGGCTGCACCACCCGGTGGTGGGTGACCTCGACTTGAACTACCAGTCCATGGAGCTGCCCAGCGAGCCGGGCCTGGTGCTGAACGTGTACACCGCTCCTGCCGGCTCCCCGACGGCTGATGCCTTGCAGCTTTTGGCCTCCTGGGCTGCCACGCACGATGACTCGTTCGCCGAACCTGCACCAACTGCCAAGCACCCGCAGTAGGGGAGGCCAACAGAATGAACAAGCCGAAAGTGTCTTTCATGATTGCGGCCATGTGGCTACTTGCCGGGGTAACTTCTTGCGCATCCGATGCACCCAAGCCTGCCGATCCTGCGCCCAATCAGCAGGTGAAACAGGCTGAAACAGTGAGTTCCAACAATGCGTACGCCAGCATCCCAAGTGGCGAAATTCAGCACGCTGTAACAGAGGTTGAGTTTATTTGGGACGCGAAGGACCCCTATTACGGATACAACAGGGTTCCCGTCGTTGCCCGCGTGCACATCGACTCCATCGACGGTGGACGGGCTTTCAGCCCCATCTCTGATCAGTACGTATTCCCGCAGACAATCGGGACGATGACGGTCCGCGACGTCTACAAGGGTGACGTAAAGCCCGGTGACCAGTTGAACTATTCACGAGTCGGTGGGACCGTAACCTTCGATGAGTACTGGAGCAGCCTAAATCAGCAGCAGAGAGATAAGATGCTCCATCTGAATAACGGCCACAAGCCGGCTGCGAAGAAGTACATCCAAGAGAAGGTCCTCGACGATGTCGACATCGAGGCCGGCAAAGAATATGTCGTCTTCCTCTCGCCGCAGTCCTCCAAAGATGGAAAACTCCACGAATATTTCATGGACGGGTTTCAGTTCGGGCTTAGAGAGGCGAAAGGCTCCGGTGTGGAGACGACCGTTCTCAACAATGAGACGAATACCTGGGAGCGCCTCGATAGTCTTGTAAAGCTGCCTTAGCCGGCCCTTGCTTCCGCGTGCTCATCGTTGGTCTGCTCCGATGCCGGTGCTGAGGCTGACGTCCCGCCATTGGTCCAGCTGGGTGCGCTCGGCCTGCGCGACGGCGGCGAACAGGTCAAACGCGTCGTTGCCCAGCACCATCAGGGCTGGCGGGTTGGGGCTTTCGGCGACCGTCAGGATGGCTTCCGCCGCCTTGGCAGGGTCGCCCGGTTGCGTGCCGTGCATCGTGTCATTTTCCTTGCGGCGCTTCCCGGCTGTCTCCGCGTAGTCCCCGATCGGCGTCGCTGACTGGGTCAGCGAGCGGCCGGCGAAGTCGGTGCGGAACGCGCCGGGCTCGATGACGGTCACGTTGATCCCGAGTGGCTTCAGTTCCTTGTGGAGGGAGCCGGACAGGCCCTCCAGGGCTGCCTTGCTGGCGGAGTAGTATCCGGATCCGGCCGGTGAGATGCGCGCCCCGATGGAGGAGATGTTCAGGATGGACCCGGCCCTGTTGGCGCGCATTCCCGGGAGGACGGCTTTGATCATGCTGACGGCGCCGAAAAAGTTGGTGTCGAACAATTGCCGGATGTCGGCGTCGTCCGCTTCTTCAACCGCGGCACGGTAACCGTAGCCGGCGTTGTTGACCAGCACATCGATGCCGCCGAAGCGTGCCCTGGCCTGCTCGACAACCGCGCTGATCTCGGCGGTGTTGGTGACGTCGAGCTGAAGGGGAAGGGCGGTGTCCGGGTAGGCAGCCGCGATGTCTTCCACGGCGGTGACGTTGCGGGCGGTGACGACGGCGTTGTGGCCGTTGGCGAGCACGGTTTGGGCGAGTGCGCGCCCGAGTCCGGTGGAGCAGCCTGTGATGAGCCAGGTAGTCATGGCGTGTTTCCTTTCGGGGGTGACGTTACGGGCGGACGAGGACTTTCAGGGCCTCGCGGGAATCCATGGCGCGGTAGCCGTCGGGGACGTCGTTCAGGCTGATGGTGCGGTCGAAGACCTTGCCGGGGTTTACGGTGCCGTCAAGGACGCCGGGCAGCAGCGTCTCGATGTAGGCGCGCACAGGGGCCGGGCCGCCGGTGAGTGTGATGTTCGGGCCGAACATGGAGCCGAAGCCGATCGGAGCGTCCTCGTACTGGGGGACCCCCACCCGGCTGATAACGCCGCCGGGGCGGATCACGCCGAGGGCCTGGTCGTACGCTGGGCGGTGCCCCACACACTCGAGGACGGTGTGCGTTCCGTCGCCGCCGCTGAGCTCGCGCACCTTCTCGATGCCGGCCTCGCCGCGCTCGGCGACGACGTCGGTGGCGCCGTATTCGATGCCCAGGTCGGTGCGGGCCTTGTGGCGGCCCATCAGGATGATCTGCTCGGCACCGAGCTGCTTGGCGGACAGCACAGCCATCAGCCCGACGGCGCCGTCACCGATGACCGTGACAGTGGTCCGGGCGTTGACGCCTGCCTTGATGGCGGCGTGGTAGCCGGTGCCGTAGACGTCGGAGAGGGTCAGGAGCGAGGGCAGCAGCTCGCTGTCCTCACCCACCGGGGCCTTGACCAGGGTGCCGTCGGCGAACGGGACGCGGACGGCCTCGGCCTGGGCGCCGCCGATTCCGCCGGAGGCCCAGAACCCGCCGTGGCGGCAGGAGGTCTGTAGGCCTTCACGGCAGAAATCGCAGGTACCGTCGGACCAGGCGAACGGGGCGATGACGAAGTCCCCCTTCTTCAGGGTGGACACGTCCTTGCCCGTTTCCTCGACGACGCCGATGAACTCGTGGCCCATGGGGCTGCCCTGCCTGGACGAGGGCATGCCGTGGTAGGGGTGCAGGTCGGAGCCGCAGATACAGGAATTGACGATCCGCACGATGGCGTCGGTCGGATTCTGGATGACGGGATCGGGCACGTTCTCCACGCGCACGTCGCCGGCGCCATACATCATGGTTGCTCGCATTTTCGTTTCCTCATCACTTCGTCAGGGGCTGGAGCCCGGGTGTTCCTTTATTAGCCAACCGCACATTCCGCACATGTGGGAGTGGCTGTTGATACAGGTACCCGCAGTGCCTCCCACCTCAGACGTGCAGCTCAAACTCCGTGTGCCCGTGCCGGATCCCGTTGATTTGCAGCTCAAGGGCATGGACCCCCGGGTGGTGCACCCGGGTGGTCATCTGCCGGAAGGCATGACTCTTCGACAAGGCGCGGGTCTCACCGGCGGCGAGGGTGAGCGCCGCGATCTTGAAGACCTTGGCCGATTGCGTGCCGTTGGCTTTGACGTAGTGGACCACGTAGTCCACGGCGAGCTTGGCATCGTGGTTCCCCGTGTTGGCGATCGAGAAGTCGAAAGCCAGTTCACCCGGAATGGCTACCGAGCTTCGGTCCAGCGTGGGCCCCGTGACAGCCACCGACGCCGGCGTGAACCCCTGCAGCGCGAGCGCACCGGGGTGGGCCTTCTTGATCAGGGTCCGCAGGCCATGCCTGACCACCCATGCGGTGTTGGCGTCCGGCGCGGCCAGCCAGCCAGCCGCCGTCGCCACCACGAGCTCCGGCGCATGCCGGGCCAGATCGTTCAGGTGGTTTGCCACCGAGCGCCGCACGTACTCCGAAGGGTCCCGGTACAGGGCGTCCAGAATGGGGAGGGACGCCTCCGGATGAAGCACGACGGCGGGAACCCGCACCGCCCAGGGGAGATACGCGCGGGTGCCCTCGGAGGCCAGGCGGCGGACATGCTCGTCCGAATGCGCGGTCCAGCCCTGGATGATCTCGAGGGAACGCTCCAGGTCCGCGGCCAGCAGCCGGCGGATGGCGAACTCGCCGGTCAGCCTCGGGGTCAGTTCAGCCAGGAGGGCCAGGCAGTCGTCAAAGTCAGGTGCGGCGCCAGATTCGAGGGCCAGCGTGACGGCGGCCTCGGATACCGGCCAGAGGATCCACCCCGTGAAACCGGCGCCGGCGAGGGCGGTCCGGAAGATGCGCGCCGCCGTCGGGTATCCCGGTTCCGGAAGCTGCCGCATGTCCGCCAGCAGAGCACTGCTCACCACGTCCGTCCGGCCGCGCAGGCTCAGCTCGTCCAACTGTGCGGCGGCTGCGGTGACGTGCGGCCAGTCCGATCCGGGAGCGGCCTCAGCCAGGATCCGGGCCAGGGTTTCCACGCCCTGCCGGTTGATCAGCTCATTCATCACGCCCATTCAGTCAGGCTACCCCGGCAGGCTGACATGCCAGGCGGCAGGGCAAACCATGTGCAGAGAAGGGCCAACAAACGGGCAGAAAGGATACTCTTCACCTTAGGCACACTCAACGGCGCACGGACGGAAACACAGTGGCAGAGCAGGCAGGCAAGACCAGTCTTTGGCGGACCTTCAATGCCAAGTTCGTGGTGGAGGAACGCTTTATGGAGCCGGCCGCGCGCAAGGCTCTGTACCGGACGGCTGTGGTGCTCATTGGCGTAGGCGCGCTGCTCTTTATCGCCACCCTGGTGGGCGTTCTGCAGACCAACACCGGGCCCTGGGGTCCCGACGAATCCATCCGCGACTGGCTGCTCTCGCTCCGGTCCGAGACCCTCACTGCCGTGATGATCTTCCTCGCGGTGATCTTCGGCCCTGTTGCCCTGCCCATCATCGTGCTGGTGGTGACGGTGGTCTGGGGGTTCGTGGCCAAGCACGCCTGGCGGCCCATTGTGCTCGCCGCCGCGATGCTCAGCGGCGTCGTGACATCGCAGATCATCCTGGCGATCGTCCAGCGCTCGCGGCCGCCGGTGGAACTGATGCTGTTCGGCGCCGACCACACCTACTCATTTCCGTCCGGCCATGTGCTGGGTGCCTGTGACTTCCTGCTGGTGACCACCTTCCTGGTGTTCTCGCGGCGGAAAAATCCGAGGTCGGCCGTCTTTGGCTTCGTTGGTGCGAGCATCGGCGTTGTCCTGGCCGCGCTGAGCCGCCTGTACCTCGGCTACCACTGGCTCAGCGACGCCATGGCTTCAGTCTCCCTCTCGCTGCTGATCCTCGGTGCCGTCATCGCCCTGGATACGTGGCGGACCGCCCGGATCCCCGGTGAACGGATCACGGGCGAGCTCTCCAAAGCGGACGCGCCGGGGGATTAGCCGCGATGACAACCGAGTCGGATGTCCGCAGCATGTGCCTCGCCCTGCCCGGTGTCACCGAACGCAGTAGCTGGGACCAGCCGGCGTGGTTCGCAAAGACCCTGATGGCGCGCATGTGGGAGGACGGTGTGCTGACGGTGAAGACCACCGAGCGGGAGGCCTTGGCGGGCACGGAGCCCGACACGTATTTCTGGACCCCGCACCATGAGCGATCGCCGCAGCTCGTGCTGGTCCGGCTGGCCCGCATCGGAACTGAGGAACTCGGAGAACTGCTGGAGGAGTCCTACCGGCTGGCAGGCGGGCTAGGGTCCTGACCGGCCCCGCCCTGGAAAGCCCGGTTTGGGGAAGCCCGGCCCCGGGAAACCAGGCGCGCCGGCCGCGTCCGTGCCGCTGCCCAGCAGGCTGCGGGTGAGGGTTTCGGCGTCGGCCATCAGGTCCTCCACGGCGGCCGCCAGGTGCGAATCGGACACCGGCGTGTTATCCAGCGCCGCCGCCACCACCGCCCGCCGGACCAGTTCCCGGGCGAAGGAGGCGGTGGTTCCCGCAGTCCGTTCCGCGGCAGCATCGAGCGCCGCCGGGCTGAACGCCACCAGTCGGCCGTACAGTTCCAGCAGCCGGACCCGCTCGGCATGGGCCGGCAGCGGGATCTCCACCGCCAGGTCCACCCGGCCCGGGCGCTGCGCCAGCGCCCGCTCCAGCATGTCCGGCCGGTTGGTGGTGAGGACGAACGCGACGTCGGCGTCGTTATCCAGGCCATCCATCGCGTCCAGCACCTCAAAAAGCAGCGGCTGCGGCCCGTGCCCGAAACTCCGGTCCTCGGCGATCAGGTCGCAGTCCTCCAGCACCACGATCGAGGGCTGCAGCGCCCGCGCCATGCGGGCCGCCTCGGAGATCCTGGCGAGCGATCCGCCCGAGAGGAGGATCGCCGTCGAGCCTTCACTCTGGCTCAGCAGGTGGCGCACGGTGTGGGTCTTTCCGGTCCCCGGGCGGCCGTACAGCAGGATGCCCCGTTTGAGATGCTGGCCGTGCTGTTTGAGGGACGCCCGGTGCGTGGCGATGCCCACGGTGTGGTCCGCGACCTTCTGCAGCAGGCCGTCGGGCATGATGACGTCCGACGCCGGGAGGATGGGACGGTGGTGGAACGTCACCCCCGCGGTGCTTGGCCCATACTCGGACATGACCAGGGAGATGACCTGTCCCTTGAGGACGCTGTTGCTGTCCATCCGGAGACGGAACTCGGCCAGGAATCCGGTGGCTGTTTCCGGCCGGGCGGCCAGCAGTTCCAAGGTGGCGGACTGGCGCCCGGTCTGCGGGGCCGCGTCGCGCTGCAACACGGCCAGCTTGTGCCCTTCGCGGCTGAAGAGCCAGAGCCCGATGGCCACCGCCTGGCGCTGCTGGTCAGGTCCCACGGCAAGGTTGGTGTACTCGGGCTGGGAGAGCGGGAACTGGGGAAACAGCTGCGACTGCTGCACCATGTCGCTGAGCGACTGGTGGTGCCGCTGGCCACCGCCGCCGATGCCCACCAGCCGGCTGTCCGGATCCTGACCAGCAAACTCGGCCATCAGGATGTCGGCGTCCACAAACCGGTGCGGCGGGATGTTTTCCACCACCACGGCGAGGCCTTCAGCTGGCTCTCCCAAGTGCTCCGTCAAGGCCTCAAGCAGCTGTTTGCCCGCCTGCTGCCGGTGGTTTCCGGCCTGCGCCAGCTGAACGAGCTCGGAAAAATCGTCGATGAACTTCCCCAGTTTTCATCCATGCACAGACCCTAGCAGCGACGCTCGTCAGCAGCCCGGCCGTGTGACATTCTGGGATGTACGCGTTCCACGCTTCCTCCTTCATAAGGGCTGACTCGATGCACATTTCCGCCAAGGACCTGGCCGCCCTCATCCCTGCGGACTTCACCCTGGGAGTGGCCACCGCGGCCTTCCAGATCGAAGGCGCGCTCACCGAGGACGGCAGGGGCCCGGCGGGCTGGGACGTGTTTTCGGCCAAGGAAGGTGCCATCGTGGACGGCCACAGCCCGGCCGTTGCCTGCGATCACTATCACCGCATGCCCTACGACGTTGCCCTGATGAAGCAGCTGGGCGTCGACTCGTACCGGTTCTCACTGTCCTGGCCCCGGATCCAGCCCAACGGCAGCGGGCCGGTGAACCCGGCCGGGCTGGCGTTCTATGACCGGCTCCTGGACGAGCTCCTGGCCAACGGGATTTCGCCCATGGTCACCCTCTATCACTGGGACACCCCGCTGGCACTGGACGACGCCGGCGGCTGGATGAATCGCGATACCGCCTACCGCCTGGGGGAGTTCGCCGCGATCGCCGCCGCTGCTTACGGCGACCGCGTTGCCCGCTGGGTCACCATCAACGAGCCCGCCACGGTCAGCACCAACGGCTACACCATGGGCCTGCACTCACCGGGCGAAGCGCTCATGCTCAACGCACTGCCCACCGTGCACCACCAGCTTCTGGGCCATGGGCTCGCGATGCAGGCGCTGCGGGCGGCCGGGGTCCCCGGCGAGATCGGGATGACCAACGTGTACTCGCCCATGGTCCCGAACTCCATCAACCCCCTGGACTGGATGAGTGCGGGCCTGATGGACATCGCCCAGAACCGGCTGTACGCGGACCCCGTCCTCACGGGTCAGTATCCGGACATCATCCGCGCTGCGAAGTTCTTCGGCTCCTTTGACCATCCGGACGAGGACATGGAGATCATCTCCCAGCCGCTGGATTTCTACGGCCTGAACTACTACATGCCCACCAAGGTAGCGGTCGGCCCCGGTGACGGGGCCGTGCCGGCGACCATGGCGGAGGCCATGGGCAGTGACCTGAGTGCGGCCGGCAATGGCGCCACGCCGTTCCACGTCGTGGCCTGGCCGGAGGCGGACATCACCGCCTACGGCTGGCCGGTGAAACCGGAGTACATCGGGGTGGCGCTAAAGGAAATGGCGGAGCGGTACGCGCATCTCCCGCCGGTGATCATCACCGAGGGCGGGGCCAGTTTTGAGGACATCATCGTCCGGGACAAGTCCACCAACACCACCTTCATCCCGGACGAGCGGCGGCTGAAGTACCTGTCGGACCACATCGAGGCCGCGCTGAAGGCCACGGCTCCCGGCGGTGACGCCGAGGGCATTGACCTGCGCGGATACTACGTGTGGTCGCTGCTGGACAACTTCGAATGGTCGGCAGGCTACAACCAGCCGTTCGGGTTGCTCCATGTTGATTTCGAGACCCAGGAGCGCACGCCGAAGGCGTCCTACTTCTGGCTTCAGGAGCTCATCGAGGAGCGGAATCTCGCCGCAGCGGCGAGTGCCGCCGTCGCGCAGGCCGCCAGTGAGGAGCCGGACACTGCCGCTGATCCTGAAACGCCGGTATCTCCCGACGACGGCGTGACCACCTCGGGTGCCACCGCCTAGCCTCGTGGGGAACTGTTGTGGTGTGCGTCCTCCGGGTCCTCGGGTGAGTCATCGCGCCGTTCCTTCACCAGCTTGCTGGCGCTCACCAGCCGCAGCGCTGTCACCAGCAGGATCCCGCCAAGCATGTTAAAGACCGCTACATAGGAAAACCAGCCGAGCCATTCAAGGTAGCTGATGTCAGCACCCGTGTGGATGGCACCGAAGATCAGCAGCGAGTCCAGGATCGAGTGGAAGAGCTGCAGCCCGTAGAGCAGGAAAGCGCCAACGACGGCGGCCGCGATCTTGCCGGTGACGCTGTCAGTCCCGTGCTGCATGCGGGTCATCAACGTGATGGTGCTCCCCGCCAACACAGCAAGACACACGGTTTTCCAGTCAAACCCGGCGTCCAGATAGTGGTTGGCTTCCTTCGTGATGGTCTCGCTCCACTGCGGGAACGCTGTCATGATCAATGCCATGAACAGCCAACCGCCCACCAGGTTGGCAATGAGTGTGCCGCCCCAGAGCTTGCCGAGTTGCGCGTAGCTTGCCTCCCGTGCGACGACGGCGGCAATGGGTACCAGGAAGCCTTCTGTGAACAGTTCGCTCTTGGCCAGCAGGAGGGCAATGAGGCCTGCACTGAAGGCCAGTCCCGCGAGAAGGTGGTTCCCGGTCTCATAGAGAACGCCGAGGTAGGCCATGATGCCAACGCCTATTTCAAACCCGCCGAACAAGCCGGTGATGAGCACGTCCCGAAAGGAGCGGTTCAGCCGCTGCGCGCCTTCCTCAACCGTGCGGTCGAAGGATTCCTCCACCTCCTCCTCAACCGGGCCTGGATTGTCGCCAAGTTCCCGCCGCCGCGCATCGCCGTCGGTGTCGCTCATGCGTGTCGCCTATCCGCCTGAAAGTGTGTGGTGATTCATCTAGAGGAGGTCCAGGAGCTTAAGCTGTTTGGCCATCCCCGCGCCGTCCGGCGAATAGATCCAGGGGACCACCGACGTGGTGTGGTCGCCGTCCTCGGAGTGCCCGCCGGCGAAGACGGACTCGCTGACGGAGAGCTGCCGAATGGCGATGGCGGCCACTTTGTCGGCGTTTTCCTGGGCGAAGCCTGAGTAGATCTGTTCGTCGTGCTGGCCGTTGTCGCCGATCAGGAGCCACCGCATGTCCGGGAATTCCTTGGCGAGGCGCTCCAGGTTGCGGTGCTTGTGCTCCTGCCCGCTGCGGAACCAGCGGTCCTGGGTCAGGCCCCAGTCCGTGAGCAGGAGGGCGCCGGATGGATACATGTTCCGGCCCAGGAACCGCGCCAGGGTGGGGGCAGCATTCCACGGACCCGTGGACAGGTAGATGACGGGCGCGTCCGGGTGTTCAATGGTGAGCCTTTCCAGCAGGACCGCCATCCCCGGCGTCGCCATCCGGGCCCGTTCGCTGAGGACAAACGTGTTCCACAGGGCCAGGAACGGCCTCGGCAGGGCGGTGACCATCACGGTATCGTCGATGTCGGACACGATGCCGAACTTCGCATCGGCATCGATCACCTGGATCAGCGTCTCCACGGGTTCGGTCCCGTCAGCCCGCAGGATGGCCGTGTGCCAGCCCGGCGGGAGCTGCACGTCCACCACAGTGTCGATCAGGCCGCCCCGGTCCGCCCGGACCCGGGTGGTGACGCCGCCGATGGTAATTTCCACCTCGATGAACTGCAGGGGGACGCTGGTGAAGGCCCGCCAGCCGCGGACGTTTTGTGTGCCGTTGCGGGCTGCGTGCTCGGCCCGGCTGCCCGGGGCGGGATTCCTGGTCAACAGGACGCGGCCAAGCACACGTACCCAGCTGGTTGAACCGTAGCCCTGGTACGCAATGGTCTGTGACGTGAAATTCCAGTGCTTGGCGAGCTCGATGCGGACGGCATTGACGACGTCGGAAATCCGGTGTGCCAGGCGGAGAATCCGGGTACCGGACAGCGGTGCGGGATGCGGAGTGTTCTGCGGTGAATTCTGAGGAGCCCTGTCCATGCCTCCACTCTGCCACAGCGCAACCGCGCGACGGGCACCTTGGCGGTCCCGCCGTCGTGCGTGACGTGAGTCCTTAATCAGGAACGCGGAGTGCCCACCCAACCCCAGCGGCAATCCTTGTGGCAGTGTATGGGAATGGCGCGCATTGAAGATTATGCAGTTGTTGGCGACCTCCACACCGGCGCCCTGGTCAGCACCGAGGGTTCCATCGACTGGCTTTGCCTGCCGCGCTTCGACTCGCCGGCATGTTTCAACGCGCTCCTGGATACGCCGGAGGCCGGACGCTGGCTACTGGCACCCGAGAGCGGCGGCACCTGCACCAGGCGCGGCTACCGGGAGGGGACCCTGATCCTGGAAACAGAATGGGAAACCCCGGAGGGTACCGTCAGGGTTATTGACTTCATGCCGCCACGTGACGCGGTGGCTGACATCGTGCGGATCGTCGAGGGCGTGAGCGGAAGCGTCAGGATGCACGGTGAACTGGCGCTGAGGTTCGACTACGGGCATATCGTTCCCTGGGTGCGGCGCGACAAGCACGGCCTGCATGCCATCGCCGGCCCAGACTCCGTCTACTTCGTCACCAAGGCGCCGCTTCACGGCGAGGACATGCAGTCCGTCAGTGACTTCACAGTCCAGGCAGGGGAGCGCATCCCCTTTGTCCTGACGTGGGCCCCCAGCCACGTTCCCCGCCCGCACACGGTGGACGCCGAGGTAGTGCTGGGCACCACCCTGGCCTTCTGGCGCGGCTGGGCATCCCAGTGCACCGTGCAAGGCAAGTACCAGGATGCCGTGGTCCGTTCGCTGGTGACCCTGAAGGCGCTGACCTACGCTCCCACGGGCGGCATCGTCGCTGCGGTCACCACGTCCCTGCCGGAACAGCTGGGCGGTCCCCGCAACTGGGATTACCGCTTCTGCTGGCTGCGGGACGCCACCATGACGCTGCAGGCGCTCCTGGCCGCCGGCTACACCACCGAGGCTGCCGCCTGGCGTGACTGGCTGCTCCGCGCTGTGGCGGGCGATCCGGCCGACCTGCAGATCATGTACGGAATCCACGGCGAACGCAGGCTTCCGGAAATGGAACTGCCGTGGCTTGCCGGGTACGAGAATTCAAAACCGGTAAGGACCGGCAACGGCGCAGCCGAGCAGCTTCAGCTGGACGTCTGGGGCGAGGTCCTGGATTGCCTGGCGCTGACCAGGAACTCCCTGCTGAAACACACGGACGAGTCCTGGGACGTTCAGGTGGCTCTGATGCAGCACCTGGAGACCATCTGGGACCAGCCGGACAACGGACTCTGGGAGATGCGCGGGCCGCGGCGCCATTTCACGCACTCCAAGGTAATGGCCTGGGTGGCCGCAGACCGGATGGTTAAGGGCGTCCGCGATTTCGGCCTGCCCGGCCCCGTGGAACGCTGGGAGGCCCTTCGCGACACCATCCACCGGGACGTCATGGCCAACGGCTTCGACCCCGTCCGCAACACTTTTGTGCAGGCGTATGGCCGGCCCGAACTGGATGCCAGCCTGCTGCTGATCCCGCGGGTGGGCTTCCTGCCGCCGGATGATCCCCGGGTGCTGGGGACCATCGACGCGATCCAGCGGGAGCTGACCGAAGACGGTTTTGTGCTGCGCTACCGTCCCGCCGACAGCGACGACGGCCTCCCGGGGGACGAAGGGGTGTTCCTGGCCTGCTCGTTCTGGTTGGTGGAGGCCCTGCTGGGCGCTGGGCGCAGGGAGGAGTCCACCGAACTCTTCGAACGGCTGCTGGAACTCCGCAACGATGTGGGTCTGCTGAGCGAGGAGTGGGGCGTCAGGGCGGGGCGGCAGCTGGGCAATACACCCCAGGCTTTCAGCCACTTCGCGCTTGTGACAAGCGCTCTTGAGCTTCATCAGGATACAGTTCGCCGAAGTGACACACCTATTCCCCCGGAGACCGAACGGGTAGGGCAATGAGGGCCTGCCCCGCCCTTCACGTCCGGGAGAGAGGTAAGTATACTTACTAGACTCGCGGAGCGCTCCTATTTAGGCACAGCGCCGCGACTGAAAGAGGGGTGGTTGTAATGGCCGGACATTTTGAGCTGGTGGATGCGCCTGACGGCGGCTATCGCTTGCGGATGTTGGATGGTTCAGGAAGCCTGATGGCTATCTCCGTGACCTTCCCAACGAAGCGCGCGGCGGTGGCCGGGATTGCGATGGCCCGCGAGATTGCCGGCACAGGCCTGATCAGGGACTTCAGCAGCAACGGTGCCGGAGCCGTCATCCGGGACCGGGTTGGCCCCGGGTCCTCCCCGAAAGACAATGCGGCTGCCCGCGCCAAGAAAGTGTCCGGGGCCGCTCGCGTTGTAGCCGGGTGATCACCCAAAGTCACGCCTTGGTCCGCGGGCGGCGGTTCGGCGTCCTTTTTGACGTTGATGGAACCTTGGTGGATTCCGCCTACATCCACACGCTCGCGTGGTGGCAGGCGTTCCGCCAGCACCAATATGACGTCCCCATGGCCGCCATTCACCGGTGCGTCGGGATGGGTGGCGACCGTTTGGTGGACACGCTTCTTCCCGCTGGCCGGGACCGCGAGGCCGACGCCGAAATCCTGGCCAGCCATGCGGCAGTCTTCGCGCAGAGCTGGCCGTCGCTGCGTCCGTTCGACGGCGCCAAGGAGCTGCTTGCACAGTGCCACGCCGGGGGACTCGCCGTCGCCCTGGCATCATCGGCACGAACGCAGGATCTGACGGCCACCCGCAAAGCCCTCGGTGCGGACGCGTTCATCCATGCCGCCACCAGCGCGGACGATGCGAAGGCAAGCAAGCCGGCCCCGGACATCCTCGTGGCCGCGCTTGAAGCAGTTGGTGTGGCCGCGGCCGGAGCAGTCTACGTGGGGGATGCGGTGTGGGACATGCAAGCTGCTGCCGCGCTGGGAATCCCTGCCATCGGCGTCACCTGCGGCGGGACCAGCGCCGCCGAACTCCGCGAGGCAGGCGCGGCCGAGGTCTACAACGGCCCCCGGGACCTCCTGGACAACCTTCAGGCAAGCGCCATCGGCAGGCTGCTGACGCTGGAATCGAACCCCGCCAGCGCCTAACAGCGCGAGGGGACACTTGCGGCCCTGCCCGCGGGGGCTTAACTGTCCGTTCGCGCTGGTGCCGGGACGCTTGGGAGGGGGGACGGTTAGAGGGGGAGCAGGGCTGAGAGGTCAGCGCGCAGACCGGAGGCGGACACCCTGTGTGCCGCGACAGCGTCCGCCCAGCTCAACTGGCCGGTCACCATGCCCAGCCAGGTGGCGGCGTCGCACTCGATCACGTTGGGCGGGGTCCCGCGGGTGTGCCGCGGCCCCTCCACACACTGGGTGACGCCGAACGGCGGCACCCGCACCTCCACCGAGTTCCCCGGCGCCCGCGCCGTCACCTCCTCCAGCGTGTACCGCACGGCCGTGGCCGTGACGTTGCGGGGGAGCGGAACGTCCGACGGCGATGCGGCGGCTTCCTGCCACGCGGCCACTGCCGCTGTGCCTTCTTCAATGCCGATCCGACGGCGTGCTACAGCCATCAGTCCAGGAGCGCGGACACGGCAGGGCCAAGGCGGATCTTGCCCACCTCGTGGCTGCCGCCCATCACCGGGGCCACCACTTTTTCGAGAACGCTGGAGACGCCCGGAATATCCACGGCGCCAACCGCGGCGAGGAGGGTCAGGCCCACCAGGGACGTGGCCCGCAGATTCCCGTCCAGCATCTTGATGGCCACCGAGACACCCTGGGGTGTGGCCATGGCCAGGACACCCTCGGCGCCGATCTTGGCGATGATGCCCAGTTCGTCCATCACGATGGTGTTGGCTTCGCCGCGGCCCTGGACGGCCCAGGGGTAGTCGAGCATGGACGTGGCGATGGTGGCGGCTCGGGCGTTGTAGTTCTTGTCGCCCGGGGCCTTGGCCAGCATCGAGAACGCTCGCGCCAACCCGGTCAGCGAAATAGCGGCCACCGGGGCACCGCAGCCGTCAATGCCCAGGTGGGCGATGCGCTCGCCGCTGTACTCCTCGATCACGCTGCGGACGCGCTGCTGCAGCGGATGGTTCGGCTCCAGGTAGCTGTGGGTATCCCAGCCGTTTTCGGTGCAGGCCCACAGGAAAGCGGCGTGCTTGCCGGAGCAGTTGAAGGCCAGCTTCGATTTGCCCTTTTCGGACCGGACCAGCCAGTTGCGGGCCGTCTCGTCCTGCGGCCAGGCGGCGGGGCACTGGAGCTGGTCCTCCCGGACGCCGGCGGCCTTGAGCATTCCCTCCACCACGTCCATGTGGTCCAGGGAGCCCACGTGGCTGCCGCAGGCGATGGCCACCTGGGCGCCGCGCAGCGGAACTCCGGACTGCATGGCCGCCAGGGCCTGCAGCGGTTTGAGCGCGGACCGTGCGTACAAGGGAGTCCGGATGTCACCGAGTTCTGTGACGACGGACCCGTCGGCGGACAGTACGACGGCTGAGCCGATGTGCCGGGACTCCACAAAACCGCTTCGTTCAATAACGGCGAGTTCGACGGCGGAGTCCACGGTGAACGTGGCATGCGGGTTGTGCGGCATGTTGCCAGTCTAGGGGCGGAATCCTCTAATGCCGGGCTACTCCACGGTGACCATGACGGACTGCCAGCCCGAGGCGCCGTCGGGCACCGGATCGGCCCGCTGATCGGTCTGGACCTCGCCCGTTCCGTCGGTGGCGCGGACCTTGATGTAGTGCGGTCCCGGTGTGGCTTCCCAGTCGAAGGACCACTGGCGCCACGTGATGAGGGACGCCTCGGTAGACAGGACGGCCTCGGCCCAGGGGTTGTTGTCGATCTGGACTTCCACCTTGGTGATGCCGCGGGTCTGCGCCCATGCCGTGCCGCCGATCGCCACCCGGCCGGCGGGCACCTTGGCGAAGGACTTCGGGACTTCCACCCGGGCCATGGTCTTGATGGGGCCACGCTCGGACCAGCCGCGCTGGGTCCAGTAGGCCTTGCTGTCGGCGAACCGCGTCACTTCCAGGTCCACCACCCACTTGGTGGCGGAGACAAAACCGTACAGCCCGGGCACCACCATGCGCACCGGGTAGCCGTGCTCCAGCGGCAGGGGCTCCCCGTTCATGCCGATCGCCAGCATGGCGTCGCGGTCATCCTGCAGGACCTCCAGCGGCGTGGAGGCGCTGAAGCCATCGATCGACGTCGACAGCACCATGTCCGCGCCGTCCTTGGGACGTGCCCGCTTGAGGACCTCGCGGATGGGCAGGCCGAGCCATCGGGCGTTCCCGGCGAGGTTTCCGCCCACGGGATTGGAGACACAGGTGAGGGTCACGTGCGATTCGATGAGGTCGGCGTCGAGCAGGTCCTGGAAGGTGAGGCGGAGCTCTTCCTCCACCAGCCCGTGCACGCGGAGCTCCCAGTCGTCGGCGTTGATTTCGGGGACGCTGAGGGCGGTGTCGATCCGGTAGAAGTCCCCGTTAGGCGTGATCCAGGGCGTCACGCCGGCCGCGGGGGACTGGACTCCGGCGGGCACAGCCGCGGCGGCCTTTGCCGGGGCGGGCAGCTGCAGGGCCTCGCGGGCCTTGGAGATGTTGCTGCGTGCGGCACTGAGCAGGCGGCCGCCCGTGGCCGCGATCCCGGCGCCCACCACGGTGATCCCGGCGGCGGCGAAGAAACGTCGGCGGCTGGTGGCGGGACGGTCAGGTTCCGCGGCGCCCGTGTCGGCAGGCGCCTCCGGCCAGGATTTCAGCCGCCAGAGCGGGGCGACCAGCAGCCGCAGCACCACCAGCCCGGCAATTGTGCCCAGCACGGTGGGGATGGCATCCAGCGGCTTCACGCTGGCCCGTGTCACCACGCTGGCCACGATCACCGCGCCCATCAGCAGCACACCGGCAACGCCCAGCGCCCACTTGCGGTAGGCCACCACACCCAGCACGCAAGCCAGCAGGAAAATGGTCAGGCCCATCCCCACAAACAGCGCGGCTTTGTCATTCGTGCCGAACGTGGCGATGGCAAAGTCCTTCATCCACGGCGGCGTGAAGTCGATGAACGTGGACCCCAACGCGATCACCGGAGTTGCCCGGGCGGTAAAGAACGCTCCGATCAGCTCCGCAACGGAAAGTACGACGGCGGCAGCCGCCACGCCTGCCAGCGCGGCCATTGCGGCGGGGTCCTTGAGCCACTTCAGAAGCTTCTTCATGCCTTGGATTCGTTGCGGCGGGCCGCAGGGATGGCCGGGCGTGGACACAGCTTAGGAACATCCCCTTAGGAAAGGGCCGGGTGCACAAAGTACCCTTGGAGACTGTGAAGGTACTCGTCATTGGCCCTGGAGGCCGCGAACACGCCATTGTCCGCTCCCTGCTCGCCGACCCCAACGTTTCCGAGGTCCATGCGGCTCCCGGCAACGCCGGCATCAGCAAGCTGGTCCCCACCCACAAGATTGACGGGAATGACCCCGACGCCGTCGCGGCGCTGGCCACCAAGCTCGGCGTGGACCTCGTGGTGGTAGGCCCCGAGGCACCGCTGGCTGCCGGAGTGTCCGACGCCGTCCGCGACGCCGGCATCCCGGTCTTTGGCCCCAGCAAGGCCGCAGCCCAGCTGGAAGCCTCCAAAGCGTTCGCCAAGGAAGTTATGGCCGAAGCGGGAGTCCCCACGGCCATGGCGATGGTGGCGACGAACGCCGAGGAAGCCGCCGCGGCCCTGGACACCTTCGGCGCGCCCTACGTGGTGAAGGATGACGGCCTCGCGGCCGGCAAGGGCGTGGTGGTCACCAACAACCGCGACGAAGCCCTGGCCCACGCCCAGACCTGCTTCGACGCCGCCGGCACCGTGGTGATCGAGGAGTTCCTCGATGGCCCCGAGGTTTCCGTTTTTGTCCTCTGCGACGGCCGCAACACCGTGGCACTGTCCCCGGCGCAGGACTTCAAACGCATCTTCGACAACGACGAAGGCCCCAACACCGGCGGCATGGGTGCGTACACGCCGCTGGAATGGGCTCCCGCCGGGCTGGTCCAGGAAGTCATCGACCGCGTCGCGCAGCCCACGGTCAACGAGATGGCCAACCGCGGCACTCCGTTTGTGGGTGTGCTGTTTGTTGGCCTGGCGCTGACCACGCGCGGCACCCGCGTCATCGAATTCAACGTCCGCTTCGGCGACCCCGAGACGCAGGCCGTACTGGCCCGGCTCAAAACCCCCCTCGGTGCGCTGCTGCTGGCAGCCGCCAAGGGCCAACTGGACAAGGCGGACGAGCTGCGCTGGTCCAAGGAGACCGCCGTCGCCGTCGTCGTCGCGTCCGAAAACTACCCGGACACCCCGCGCACCGGTGACCGCATCCGCGGACTCAAGAAGGTGGATGAGCTCGACGGCGTGCACGTGATCCACGCAGGCACCGCGCTCGACGACGACGGTAAGGTGATCTCCGCCGGCGGCCGGGTGCTCGCCGTCGTTGCCCTCGGCAGCGACCTGGTGGAGGCCCGGGAACGGGCGTACGACGGCGTGGAGCTGGTTCAGCTGGAAGGCTCCCAGTTCCGGACGGACATCGGCCGCAAGGCCGCCCGCGGCGAAATCAAGGTTGCTTCCGGCGCCACCGGAGCGCTCCCCATCACGAAGGCGAAGGCATAACATGACTGAGAACTCCGCCCAGGAACCACAGCAGCCCCGCGGCTTCAGCACCGAAACCCTGGACCTGCCGGGCTGGACGCACGTTTACTCCGGCAAGGTCCGCGACCTCTACGAGCCGGCGGACGAAGCCATCCGCCAGCAGGTGGGCCAGGACTGTGTCCTGGTGGTGGCAAGCGACCGCATCAGCGCCTTCGACCACGTACTGGCCAGCGAGATCCCGGACAAGGGCCGCATCCTCACGCAGTTGAGCCTGTGGTGGTTCGACCAGCTTGACGTGGTCCACCACGTGCTGGCATCCACCGTGGAGGACGGGGTTCCCGCGGCTGTGGAAGGCCGCGCGATGATCTGCCGGAAGCTGGATATGTTCCCCGTGGAGTGCATCGCCCGCGGCTACCTCACCGGCACCGGACTGCTGGAGTACAAGGCCCGGGGGACCGTCTGCGAGATTCCGCTGCCGCCGGACCTGGTGGACGGGTCCCGGCTGGAACAGGCCATCTTCACACCGTCTGCCAAGGCCGAGGTGGGCGAGCATGACGAGAACATCTCCTACAACGATGTTGTGGCCATGGTGGGCGACGACATCGCCGCACGCCTGAGCGAGCTGACCCTGAAGATCTACACCGGCGCCGAGAAGATCGCCCGCGAACGCGGCATCATCCTGGCCGACACCAAGGTGGAGTTCGGCTACGACGCCGTGTCCGGGGCCATCACCCTGGGCGATGAGGTCCTGACGCCGGATTCCTCCCGTTTCTGGGATGCGGCCACGTATGAGCCGGGCAAGGCACAGCCTTCCTATGACAAGCAGTATGTGCGCGACTGGCTCACGTCGGCCGAATCCGGCTGGGACAAGAACTCCGACGTGGCGCCGCCCGCCCTTCCGACGGACGTCGTAGCCAGGACGCGCAGCCGCTACGTCGAGGCCTACGAGAAAATTACCGGCAGGACGTTCGCCTAAAGCGTTCTTGACGGGCCCGGCTTCGGGCCGGGCCCGGCTTCGGGCCGGGCCCGGCCTAGCTTGCTTTGACGTCTTTCGCTGCTGCTGCGGCCCGCTGCTGGGCAAGCCTGATCTCAAGGACCGCGTCCAGTGCCTGCTGGACGCGGTCCGAGGCTCCCGCGGCGCTGAAGGCCTTCTGCGCTTCTTCGAGGTAGACCAGGGCTTCGTCAGACTCGCCGGCGGCCTTCAGTGACTTGCCCAGCAGGAGTGAAACTTCGCCTGCCGTGTGCTTGGCCAGAGCCCCTAATTCCGAGTGGATCTCGCGGAGCTTGTTGATGGCGGCCACGATGTCGCCGGTGAGATACAGCCAGCGCGCGCGGATGAACGCAACTTCCAGCTGGTCGCTCTTGTTGCCGCCCACAATGGACAGCGCCAGTTCAGCGCGCTCGATGCTGGAAAGTGTTTCCGGTTCTACGATTCCGGAGGACAGCCGCACGGCGGCCGAGGCCTTGTTGAAGCGGGCCCACAGATCAATGTCGTTGGCAGGGGACAGCATCCGGGCGGCGCGCTCGTGGTACTTGATGCCCTCGGGGTAGTCGTGCCGCATAAAGGCGACGTTGCCGATCACCCAGGCAACCTCACCGGCAAGCTGGGACATGGAGTGCTCGTCCATCTGGTCATTCATGGCCTGGCAGTACTTCCAGGCCTCGTCCAGGCGTCCGCTCTCCGCCAGCGCGCCGATCAGCGCGCGGTAGGCGCCGATGATCAGCGTGGAACCGTTGGGCAGTTGGCCGCAGAGTTGGACGGCCGCCAATGCGTGTTCCACGGCAGTGCTCAGCTGTCCCTGTCCCTGGCAGATCGCCGCGAGCATCTGGCGGGCACGGACGGCGAGGCCGGCAGATTCCGTGGCCATGGGGTGCTCCAGGAGGTGCTGCATGATCTTTTGGCATTCCTGCCAGTTGCCCTGCTTGATCAGGCATTCGGCCTGCATGTAGGTCATGTTCCACCACGCGCTGGTGTTCTTGCCTTCCAGGGCTATCTGGGCCGCGTTGGCTGCGTGGGTGGCGGCCAGAGGATAGTCCCTGAGGTCCCAGGCCTGGCGCGCGTAGAGGCCGGCCAGGACGTACTCGGCGTCGCTGACTGTGATGGGCTGGCTCCAGGCTTCCAGCGCCTTGGGCGCGAGCTCCAGCCTGCGGGCGAGCTCCTCGATCACTTCGGCCGTCGGCTCACGGCGGCCGGTTTCGAGGAGGGAGATGTAACTGGGGGAATACAGGTCCTTGCCCAGTTCCGCCTGTGTCAGCCCACGTTCGAGACGCTCCGCACGGAGCTTCTCCCCGAATCCGTTGCCCACGGGATTTCCTCCTAATTCTGGACAGTCTTTGTACTCAATGCTTGACAGTCCCTGTGGAAAACATTTTACAATGTATGTCAACAAGGACAGTGCTGACTTTGTAACGAATCCGACTCGTATTGAGGAACTTATATGTTGAAGAAGATTGCGGCCGCTGGCGTACTCGCTGCTGCCCTGGCATTTTCTGCGGCGGCCCCGGCTGTCCTGTCGGCAGGTTCCATCGCCGACACCACCGGCGTAGCCGTAGCCGTTGGCAACTGGCCCGATCCCATGTCCAAGCCCGTCAAGGGCAAGACCGGTGGGGGCACGTACACCACCAACGTTGGCAACTGGCCCGACCCGATGTAAGGAATCCTCGCAGGAGGCACGGCCCCGGGGCATGGTCATCATGCCTCGGGGCTATTTCTTTGTCCGGGCACTTGACCGTTCCTAGCCCGGGCCCTTGACAGCCGGGAAACACAAAAGAGGGCCTCCCTGGGGGAGACCCTCTTTCAATTGGTCGGGATGACAGGATTTGAACCTGCGACCTCGTCGTCCCGAACGACGCGCGCTACCAAGCTGCGCCACATCCCGATCCGCTGCAAAAGCAACTTTACAAGAATAGCCGACGCCGGGCCCGGATGCGAAATCGGCCGCGCATGCCGGGCCAGATCCCTAGACCAGGGAGTCCTTCCAGGCGCCGTGGAGGTCTGCGAAGCGTCCGCCGCCGCCGATGAGTTCCGCAGGGGTGCCGTCCTCAACCACGCGGCCGTCGTGGACCACCAGGACGCGGTCGGCAGTTTCAACGGTGGAGAGGCGGTGCGCGATGATCAGCGCCGTCCGGCCGGCGCCCGCAGCAGCAGAGCCCGCAGCCGCGGGGCCCCCACCGGCCGAACCGGGGGCACCTGCCGGACTGCCGGCGTCGGACGTTGGCCGCAGAAGGCGCGCCAGGCCGCTCTGGACGAGCCGCTCAGAGGGGATGTCCAGCGAGGAGGTGGCCTCGTCCAGGATCAGCACCGCCGGCCGGGCCAGGAACGCCCGGGCGAAGCTGATCAGCTGCCGTTGCCCGGAGGACACCCGGCCGCCGCGCTTGTTGACATCCGTGTCATAGCCTTCGGGGAGTTCGGTAATGAACTCGTGGGCGCCCACGGCCCGGGCAGCATCCTCGATCTCCGCCCGCGAAGCCTCCGGCCGGCCCAGCGCGATGTTGTCCGCCACGGAACCGCTGAACAGGAACGCCTCCTGCGTGACCATCACGATGTTCCGGCGCAGGTCCGTGGTGGTGAGGCTGCGCAGGTCCACCCCGTCCAGGGTCAGGGAGCCGGAGGAGACGTCGTAGAAGCGGGCGATCAGCTTGGCAAGCGTGGATTTCCCGGCGCCGGTCTGCCCCACCAGGGCAACGGTCTGGCCAGCGGGGATGTGCAGGTCCATGGTGGGGATGACCACAGGGCCGTCGCCGTAGCGGAACTCCACACCCTTGAAATCGACGGCGCCCCTGGCATCGCGGAGCGCAACAGGGTTCTTGGGCGGACGGACCGTGGGAACCTCCTCCAGCAGGCCGGACACCTTCTCCAGGGCAGCCTGGGCGCTCTGGAAGGAGTTGTAGAACATGGCCATCTGGTCCACCGGCTGGAAGAAGCGTTTGGTGGAAAGGATCAGTGCCAGCAGCACACCCACGGCAAGGTCCCCGCCCAGCACACGGAACCCGCCGAACAGGAGCACCACGGCCACGCAGACGTTGCCGATCAGCACCAGCCCGGGCTGGAAAACGCCGTGAAGGTTGATGGAGCGCACGGTGACCAGCCGGTAGTCCTCGGACAGCTGGCCGTACGTCTCGGCGTTTTCAGTTTCCTTGCGGAAGGCCTTCACGGCGCGGATCCCGGTCATGGTCTCCACAAAGTGCACAATCAGCCGGGCGGACACCACCCGGGATTCGCGGAACACGATCTGGGAGTGCTTCTGGTACCAGCGCGACAGGAAGTACATCGGGACGCCGGCGGCCAGCACGATCAGCCCGCTGCGCCAGTCCAAGGCAAACACCGTCACAGCCGTGAAGACCATGAACAGTAGCCCCGAGGCAAGGGAGCTGACACCGGAGTCGAGGAGTTCCCGCAGCGCCTCCAGGTCCGAGGTCTGCCGGGCGATGATGCGTCCCGACGTGTACTTTTCGTGGAACTCCAGGCTCAGGCGCTGTGTGTGCCGGAAGACCCGGACGCGCAGGTCCAGCAGCATCGCCTGGCTGAGCCGCGCGGTGGAGGTGACGTAGAGGGCGGTGAGTCCCGCCGTCGCGATCGCTGCGAGCAGGTAGGCGACGCCGGTAAGCACCAGAGGGAGGTTGTCGCCCGCCTGCAACGACGGGAGCGCGTGGTCGATGCCGAACGCGATCAGTGCAGGCCCGGCCACGCGCGCGGCCTGGGACAGGACCACGGTGGCGATGGTCAGCCAGAACCTGAGCCGCACCGGACGGATCAGGGTTGCCAAAAGGGCGAGCGACCGCCGTCGTACGGTTTTACTGTCCGACTTGCTGAGGTGGGTGTTGTCCTCGTTGGCGGTGCCGAAGGTTGCGTTACTCATCGGATGCTGTCCTCTGACTCGTCCTCAAGCTCCGACAGTTCCGAATCCAGGTCCCGTGGTTCCTGGTCCAGGCTGGCGATGACGTAGCGGTAATGGGGATTGTGCGCCAGAAGCTCCGTGTGGGTTCCGACGGCGGCGATCCGGCCTTCCTCGAGCAGCGCCACCCGGTCAGCCAGCGCCACGGTGGACGGGCGGTGCGCGACAATCAGCGTAGTGGTGTCCTTCAGGACCGCGCGGAGCCGGGTTTCCACGAGCTCTTCGGTGTGCACGTCCAGGGCCGAGAGCGGATCGTCCAGCACGAGGACCCGGGGCCGCGCCGCGATGGCCCGGGCCAAGGCAATCCGCTGGCGCTGCCCGCCGGACAGGCTCAGGCCCTCCTCTCCGATGAGCGTGTCCACGCCCTCCGGCAGCGAGTACGCGAAGTGCGCCTGCGCTACATCCAGGGCTTCATCCAGGGCTGCCTCGGTCCGGTCCGGCGCCCCGAGGAGCACGTTGTCGCGGACGGAACTTGAGAACAGCGTGGTGTCCTCGAACGCGACGCCCACCACGCGCCGGAGCCCGTCGACGTCGAACTCGCGCAGGTCCACCCCGTCGATGGTGATGGAGCCGTCGGTGACGTCGAACAGGCGCGGGACCAGCTGGATCAGCGCGCTCTTGCCGCTTCCCGTGATACCCACCAGAGCCATGGTCTCGCCCGGCCGGACGTCCAGGTTGATCTCTTTGAGGATGGGCTTGTCCGGCGCGTCCTCGAACGCGAATGTGGCGTTCTTGAAGCTGAGCGCGCCCTTCAGGTGGGAGGGGGTGCGCGGCGCCGGGGGACTGGTGATGGTGTTGACCGAATCCATGACCTCGAAGTGGCGGTCGACGGCGGACTTGGCGGTGAGTGCCATGGCCAGCAGCATGCCGGAGAACTCCACCGGCGTCGCAATGACGGCGGCGGTGGCGAAGAAAGCCACCAGGGCGCCGATGCTCAGCTGGCCGCTGGCGCAGAGCATCACACCCACCACGAGCCCGGCGCCGAGCGCGAGTTCCGGCAGCAGGGTAACCACCATGGTGAACGTCGCCTGGTGCTTCGCCTTCACGATCTCGGTCTGGCGGAGTTCCTCGGCCTGCTCGTTGAAGTTCTCCAGGGCCTCGCGGCTGCGGCCGAAGGCCTTCAGGACGCGGATGCCGTGGACGGATTCCTCCACCGTTGTGGCGAGGTCGCCGGCCTGGTCCTGGCTCCGCCGCGCCACCTTGCTGAAGCGCGTCCGGAACCGGAACCCGTAGGCCATGATGGGCACCGCGGCGGCCAGGAAGATCAGGGCCAGCTGCCAGCTCATGGAAAACATAACCACAATGCCGATGACCACCGTGAGCGTGGTGACCACCAGCATGATGGCACCGAACGCCATCCAGCGGCGCAGGAAGTTCAGGTCCGTCATGGCGCGCGACAGCAGCTGGCCGGAGCCCCAGCGGTCGTGGAAGGACACGGTCAGGTCCTGCAGGTGCCCGTACAGCGAGACCCGCATCCGGGTTTCCACGGTGGTGGCCGGGTTGATCACAAACTGCCGGCGGAGGGCCACGAGTCCCGCCTCGGCGATACCCAGGACCAGGATGACGACGGCGGCAGTCCAAACGGCGTCCGACGCGCCACCGGGTTTGAGGGACTCATTGACGAGGACCCGCAGCACCTGCGGGATGGTCAGCGCCACGACACTGGCCAGGAGTGCGCAGAGTAGCCCCATCACCAGCCGGGGGATGATCGGCCTCACGTGAGGGTAAAGACGGCTGATGGATCTGAAAAATGAGGTCTGCTTGGCCATGCCCGCTTCTCAAGCTCTAAATCGAATGTAGTTTCCCTTAGCAACTACCCTATGCCATGGCGTGAGCAGGTTCACACCTTCCGCCCCCGGTTGCTCTATCACTTCCGGTTGCTATCCGAGGGCAGAGTCATACGGTCGTAGCAACGCTCTGATTGATGGAGCGTTTTCATGGCCAGATCATTTCCTCCGAATACCCGCACCGAGTTCGTTGACATGGTGTGTGGCGGGATGTCGATTGTCGCTGCCGCGCGGCGTGTCGGAGTCACGCATGGGGCTGGGAGGAACTGGTGGGCCCAGTCTGGCCACATGATGACTGTGAACATGGGCGCTGTTGGGGGTCTTTCGGATCCGGCACCGACGGCGGACGGTCCGGGTGGCCGGGCGTTGAACTTGGCTGATCGGGGGATGATCCAGATGGGTCGGCGGAAGGGACTCAGCTATGCCGACATTGGTGAGGCGATTGGTCGGGACAAGTCGGTGGTCTGGCGGGAGGTGAACCGGAACGCCAGCGCGGACGGGGTGTATTACGCCTCGGTCGCCCATACGAGGGCGCATCAGGCCAGGCGCCGGCCCAAGGCGTTGAAGCTGGTCGAGGACGAGGATCTGTGCCGGCTGATCGGCGTGTGGATGGATGACGGGTGGAGTCCGAAACTGATCTCGGCGATGTTGGCGTTTTACTTCGCCGGTGATCACACTATGCAGGTGAGCCACGAGACGATCTACCAGGCGCTGTATGTTCAATCCCGCGGAAGTCTGCGGGCAGATCTGGCCGAGAAGCTCAGCCTGAAGCGGAAGCAGCGCGTTCCCCACGCCGCGGACCGGCACAAGAACAGCCCTTACAAGGAGGCGTTCAAGATCAGTGCGCGCCCGGCCGAGGTCCAGGACCGGGCGGTGCCGGGGCATTGGGAAGGTGACCTCATCATCGGCTGCGACGGGACCGCGATCGGAACACTCGTGGAACGCTCGACCAGGTTCACGATCCTCCTCCACCTCGCCGGGGACCACACCGCTGAGACTGTCGCCGCCGCGATGATCCGGGAGATGGGCCAGCTCCCGGATCACCTGCGACGGTCGATCACCTGGGACCGCGGCACGGAACTGGCCGAATACGCCCAAATCCAGACCGCACTCGAGACCACGCTCTACTTCTGCGACCCGCACTCACCCTGGCAGCGCGGGACCAACGAGAACACCAACCGGCTCCTGCGGTTCTGGTTCGAGAAAGGCTCTGACCTCTCCGTTCACACCCCGGAGGACCTCCGCCGGGTCGCCGCGAAACTCAACCGCCGGCCCCGGCCCACCCTTAACCTCGAGACCCCAGCCAACCGGCTGAACCAGCTGCTACACGCGGCATAAACCCCCGCGTTGCTCCGACTACTTGACTTTGCCGAGCCTGTTGGCGACTCGAACTGATAGAGCAAGTGGGCTATTCGGGGGAGGTGAGCGTCAGCAGGACGGCCTCGGGTTTGCAGGCGATGCGGATGGGAGCGAACCGGGAGGTGCCGATGCCGCCCGAGACGTTGACCGGCGTCGTACGTCCGTTGCTTTCCCAGTTGTTGAGTCCCTTGGCCCGCCACGTGGGGAGGTCGCAGTTGGACACCAGGGCGCCGTAGCCGGGGATGCAGAGCTGGCCGCCATGGGTGTGGCCCGCCAGCAGCAGGTCCGCGCCGTCCTGCGTGAAGTGGTCCAGGACCCGCTGGTACGGGGCATGGATGACCGCAACCCGGAGGTGCGCGTTCTCGTCCTGGTCACGGGTGCCGCGGGGCCAGCCCGCATAGCGCTCCCGGCCCAAGTGCGGATCGTCCACGCCGGAGAAGTCAAAACGGATGCCCTTCAGTACCACCGATTGGTGCCGGTTGGTGAGGTCCACCCAGCCGCCCATGCCGAAGCCCGACCGCAGCCGTGGCCAGTCCAGTTCGGTTGGTTTGGGCTTGATCTTGGACGGGCCCAGCAGGTAGGACGCGGGGTTTTTGAAGCTCGGGCCGTAGTAGTCGTTGGACCCCGGGACGAAAACGCCGGGAAATTCCAGGAGCGGGCGCAGTGCGTTCAGCAGGGGCTCCACCGCCTTGACGTGGCTGAGGTTATCCCCGGTGTTGACCACCAGGTCCGGCTCCAGCGACGCCAGCGACTCAAGCCAGCGGGCCTTCGTGTCCTGGCCCGGGACGAAGTGAATGTCGCTCAGGTGCAGGACGCGGAAGGGCGCGTGCCCTGCCGGCAGGATGGGCAGTGTTTCCTCGCGCAGGACAAACTGGTTCTTCTCCCACAGCCCGTATCCGAAGGCGGCGAGACCCGCCGCGGTGCCCGCGCCGGCGGTGACGGCAAAGCCGCGCCCGATGTTCCGGACGCGGCTGGCCAATGCAGGGCTGACTGCCATGGGAGGCTAGTTCTTCTTGTCGCTGTTGCCCGGTGCAGGGTCCGTGGACGGCTGCGGGGCTGGAGCCGTGGCAGGCGCGGTGGCCTGCGTTGACGGCGTGGTCCGGGCAGGCGTTCCGCTCACCATGTTGGTGGGCGGGGCCGTGAACGCGTTGGTGCCATACGCCGGAGCGACCTGGGCCATGTACTTGGAGAACATCGGTCCGGCGATCATGTAGCCGTCGATCGCCTTGTAGAACTGTCCGTTGATCGTCAAGTTACGGCCAGGGCGAAGCTGGTCACCCAGCGGGTCGCCGAACCATGCTGCAGTGGCCACACCGGTGGTGAAACCGACCACCCAGGTGGAGCCGTTGGTGTCGTTGGTACCGGTCTTGGCAGCCACCGGGAAGTTGGTTTTGGTGGAGATCCGGGGTTTGATGAGGGATCCTGACCCCTCATCCAGAACTTTCTGCAAGGCATACGCAACGCCCCGGGCGACCTCCGGTTTGACGGCATCCTTGCAGTTGGAGGACTGGGCCGGGAGCTGTGCGCCGGTCTGGTCCGTGACAGACGTGATGGCGATGGGCTCGCAGTACTTGCCGTCGTTTGCGAACGTGGCAAACGCGGAGGCCATGGTCAGCGGGGCGGTCTGCGTTGAGCCGATCAGGTTGGCCAAAGTGGTCATCTTGACCTGCGGGTTGGGATCGTCAGCCGAGGGCAGGCCACCGTGGATACCGACAGCGTCCACGATCTTCTGGATGCCACAGAGGTCAACCTGCGCCGCCGACGCGAACGTGGCCGTGTTGATTGAGTTCTGCAGGCCGTACAGGACGGTCATGTTCCGGTAGTAGCCGTCGTCGGAGTTCTGCAGGTCGAAGCTGCCGGGAATCCGGGCGTCATACCAGCCCACGGTGGGTTCCGGGCACGTGTTCCTCCAGGGGAAGGCCTGAGGGTACTTGCGCGTGGCGGCGTTGAGGTTGGCGTTCATGGACTTGCCCTCGTTCAGCCACTGGGCGAACGTGAAGGGCTTCATGGTGGAACCGGGCTGGAATCCGCCCAGGCCGTTGAGGTCGTTGCCTTCCTTGTCCAGGCTGTCCACGTTGAAGTTCTGCGTCTGGTTGAACTTGCCTTCGGTGGGCAGGTACGACGTGTTCTGCGCCATGTTCAGGATCTTGCCGGTGGTGGGCTGCACGGAAACGATGGACGCGCCCCAGTTGTCAGGGTTGACGCCGGCCGCCGCATCCGACTCGGCCTGTGCCACGTTCTGGGCATTGACGTCCAGCGTGGTGGCGATGGTCAGGCCGCCGCGGAACACCATCTGCTCACGCTCTTTGGGAGTGGCGCCGTAGGCCGGGTTGTTGAGCAGCAGGTGCAGCACATAGTCGCAGAAATAGGGTGCCGTGGAGGCGTACGCGCAGCCCTGGCGTGACGGGGTGACCTTCGGCTCCACCGGGGTGGCCACGGCGGCGTCGTGATCAACCTGCGTGATCTTTCCCTGGTTCAGCATCAGGCCCAGGACCAGGTCGCGACGCTCCTTGGCGTTCTCCGGGTTGGTGATCGGGTCGAAGGCCGACGGGCTGTTCACGAGCCCCGCAAGGAGTGCTGCCTGCGGGAGAGTCAGATCCTTCGCGGTGCTGCTGAAGAAGAATTTGGACGCGGCCTCGATGCCGTAAGCGTCGCGGTTGAAGAAGACGATGTTGAGGTAGCCCTCGAGGATCTGCTCCTTGGAGAATTTCTTCTCCAGGGCGATCGCGAGCTTCATTTCGCGAAGCTTGTCGCCCACGCCCTTGTTGACACCGTTGAGCTTGATGTCATCAGTGTTTCCCTCGGCGGCGAGGTTGGCGTTGAGTACGTTGTTCACGTACTGCTGGGTGATGGTGGAGGCACCCTGTTTGTTGCCGCGGGCCGTGCTGACCATGGCGCGGAGGATGCCGGTGGTGTCCACACCGCCATGATCGTAGAACCGGCTGTCCTCGACAGCGATGATCGCTTCCTTCATGAACGGCGAAATCTGGTCGAGGGCAACCTTGGTCCGGTTTTCCTCGTAGAGGTTCGCGATCAGGCTGCCGTCAGCGGCGAGGATCCGGGTGGACTGGCTGGGCGGGTCCACCTGCAGCTCTGCCGGGAGGGTATCGAAGAACTCGATGGAACCGCTTGCCGCGCTGCCGGAAACGGCCGCAGCCGGGACCAGCAGGCCCGCCACCAGGACACCACAAATCGCGCTCACACCGAGGAAACCAAATATCTTTCCGAGGGTAGTGGCCGTGTCGAAAATGGGGTTCTTACGAGTCACCATGTTTTCCACTTTACCGGCAAGGACTAGTCTTTAGCTCATGACCAAATGGGAGTACGCGACGATTCCGCTCATTATTCACGCCACCAAGCAGATTCTGGACCAGTGGGGAGAGGACGGCTGGGAGCTCGTCCAGGTAATCACCGGACCCGACGGCAACGGCCTCGTTGCCTACCTCAAGAGGGAGAAGCAGTAGCGATGAGCACCCCCGCAGAGACCACGTCCGGCGCGGAAACCGCGCCGATTTCAGCCGTAGAACAGCGCCTCGCCGAGCTGGGACTGACCCTGCCCGAGGTGGCCGCTCCCGTCGCCGCTTACGTGCCGGCCGTCATCACCGGAAGCCATGTTTACACCTCCGGCCAGCTGCCCTTTATTAACGGCAAACTCGAAGCAACCGGCAAGGTCTCCACCGGCACAGAGGGCGCCTCCGACGAGCCCACCGTGTCCCCGGAGGACGCCAAGGCCTACGCCGCTGTCTGCGCCATCAACGCGCTGGCGGCCATCAAGAGCGTCATCGGCGATCTGGACCGCATCACCCGCATCGTCAAGGTGGTGGGCTTCGTGTCCTCCGACCCGGCCTTCACCGGACAGCCGGGCGTCATCAACGGTGCGTCCGAGCTCCTCGGCCAGGTCTTTGGTGACGCAGGCCAGCACGCCCGCTCCGCCGTCGGCGTGTCCGTTCTTCCGCTCGACTCTCCCGTAGAGGTCGAACTGATCGCTGAATTCAGCTAAGGACCCGGTTCACTCAATTGCCTCAGCTCGCCCGACGCTTGTTTGCCCTTCCTCCGGATCTTGAAGGGGCTGCCCAAAGCTGGCTCGAACACGGCGAGCGGACACCGCGTGCCGCCCGCTACGCATCGTCCGTGGTGCTTCTGCGGGATTCGCCCACCGGCCTGGAGACGTGGCTGGGGTACCGGCCCGGCTCCTCGCCGCTGGGCGTCCTCGCCTTCCCCGGAGGTTCCCTGGAGGCGTCCGACGACGACGCCGTCGGTTGGCTGGGCCCCTCACCCCAGCATTGGGCCGAGCAGATGGGGACGGACGACGTCGGGCTGGCGCGGCGCCACGTGGTGGGCGCCATCCGCGAACTCTTTGAGGAAGCCGGCGTGCTCCTTGCCGGGCCGGATATGTCAACCACCGTGGAAAACACGTCAACGCACGACTGGATGCGGGCCCGCGTGGCCGTTGCCGACCAGGAGAAGACCTTCACGGAGCTGCTCGCCAAGCGGGGACTCTCGCTGCGGACCGACCTGCTGAAGCCGCTCGTCAACTGGCGCAGCCCCGACTTCGCGCACCGCCGCTTCGACACCCGCTATTTCGCCGCCACCGTCCCCATGAACCAGCAGCCCAGCCTGCTGGAGAGCAAGGGCGTCTGGGGCCGCTGGGTGTGCGCCACCAAGGCCATCGCCGCGCGCAGCACCACGGCCCTGGGCGATGAAGTGGGCCAGGAGAACACCGTTGGCCTTACCCTCGGCCAGCTCCTGGTGCCGGGGTCGGAGATCATGCTGGAGAAGATGGCCGCAGCGAACGGCTGCATCGCCTACCTCAGCTACAAGCGCAAACCCCACGTGTACCAGGCACGGCTGGTCGATGAAGAGGGCACGCTCATGCTCGAAGTCGAGGCCGCCAAAACCGTAGCCGGAGACCCCCAGCGCGAACGCTAGCCTGTCCGCGGATCAGTTGGGTCCGCGGACCGAAAATGGACATCCTCTGCGCGCTGCTCCTTCGTCGCTCTGACGCACGCTGCCGGATCCCCATTTCCGATCCGCTCGGGTGACTTCCCGGTGCGGTTGGGTGCAGCCGCGATGCGCTCCTACGCGAAAGACCGCCGTCCGGCTTGAACGCTCTCTCACCTAATGCGGGTTTTTGGGCAGCGCTCTCTCACTTCCGGTGCTGCGGAAGTAGGTCGGTCGGTACTGGGGGTCCTAATCGAGGCGGATTGCGGGGCTTCGCAGAGGAGCGCATCGCGGTCGATCGCAGCGCGGAGGTCGCCCCGCGACCGGAGTGGTGCCCTTCGGCCGTGTCTAAGCGACGGCGAAGGGCCGTCTTCCGCCGGAGGTGAGTTAACAACAAAAGCCGCTCCGGTTCAGAATCGGAGCGGCTTTGTTATTTGGCTTAGCGGGAGCGCTGGCGGAGGCGCTGCATGTCGAGGATCACTACGGCACGGGCTTCGAGGCGGAGCCAGCCGCGCTGAACGAACTCTGCCAGGGCCTTGTTGACCGTCTCGCGGGAGGCGCCTACCAGCTGGGCCAGCTCTTCTTGCGTGAGCTCGTGGGCTACCAGGACACCGTCGGTTGCCGGGCGGCCGAATCGGTCGGCCAGGTCCAGTAGGGCCTTGGCCACGCGGCCGGGGACGTCGGAGAACACCAGGTCCGAGAGCGAATCGTTGGTGCGGCGCAGGCGACGGGCCAGGGCCTGCAGCAGCTGCGCCGAAACCTCGGGGCGTGTCCGCAGCAGGGCGTTGAGGCTTTCGTTCTTCAGGCCAGCAAGGCGGGTTTCGGAGACAGCCGTGGCCGTTGCCGTGCGGGGGCTGGGGTCAAAGAGTGCCATTTCGCCGAACAGTTCACCCGGGCCCAGGATGGCGAGCAGGGACTCCCTGCCATCGGGGGACGTGCGGCCCAGCTTCACCTTGCCGGAGACGATGAAGTAGAGCTGGTCGCCCTGGTCGCCCTCGCGGAATACCGATGCACCGCGGGAGAGGTCCACCTCGGTCAGCTCGTCCGTCAGCAGGCGGAATGCTTCGTCGTCGAGCGTGGCAAATAGGGGTGCTCGGCGCAGTACCTCGATGTCCATGAAATCTCCTGAATAAAAAGTGTCGGCTGTGGCGCTTTTGCCATTGTTTCAGAATTTTCAAGGTTCTGTGACGTACTTGGCAGCGGAAACGCCGCGGACAGTGTGTAATGCGGGCCTTATCCGTCGCCCGGCGGCGCCCGGGGTGTGAGTTTGACGACTGAACGTGAGGCGAACCGGGCCCCAATAGGCGGGAGACTGGCGCCCACAGAATAATGTCAGCCTGCGCCACTAGAATTGGGTCTCAACCGTATTAGAGGAGCGCTCAGTGTTTGGCTTGACTGTTCTGGACCTGGCGCTGATCCTGGCCCTGCTGTCTTACCTGATCTATGGCCTGCGCAACGGCTTCCTGGTAACCCTCGGGGGTATCGCCGGCTTTGCCGCAGGCGCCGTGGCTGCCTTCTTTGCCGTCCCACTGGTCAGCAACTTCGTGGAAGACTCCGGCTGGAGGCTGACCGCCATCGTGGCCGCCGCCGTCGTTCTGATGGCTCTGGGCCATGGCCTCGGGACCATGATCGGGCGCAAAATCCGCGGCGCCGTGCGGATCAAGCCGCTGCGTGCTGTGGACCGGCTGGTGGGCGGGGCCGTCAATGTGGTGGTCTCGGCGTTGGTCATGTCCATGCTTGCCTTCAGCGTCAGCGCCCTGGGCGTTCCGTTTGTGTCCCAGCAACTGGCCGAGTCCAAAGTCATCCGGTACATCGACGGGCTGACCCCTGTCCCGTTGAAGACCACCATGGCGCAGCTACGGTCAACGGTGATCGGCAACGGAATCCCCACGCTGCTGGAAGGCCTGGACCAGGGGCAGCCAGTGGCGGTGCCCAATGCCAGCACCGATACTCCGGCGCTGAACCGGGCCGCACAGTCAGTCCTGAAAATAGCCGGAACCGCCTACCAATGCGGGCAGAACCAGACCGGCACCGGCTTTGTGGTTTCCCCCGGCCGGGTTGTGACCAATGCCCATGTTGTGGCGGGCGTGTCGCAGCCTGTGGTTGAAATTCCCGACGGCGGCGCGCTGCCCGGGCGGGTGGTGTACTTCGACACCAGGCACGACCTCGCCGTTTTGGCCGTTGACGGGTTGCCTTCCGAACCACTCACGCTGACGTCCGACCTGCCTAACGGCAGCCCGGCCGCTTTCGCGGGGTACCCTCACGGCGGTCCGTTCCAGTCCAACCCCGCCACGGTCCAGGACATCACCTCGGTTCTGGTGCCCGACATCTACGGCGAAAACCCGGCCCCGGAAGAGATCTACCGCCTGGCCGGCAACGTCCAGCCCGGGAACTCGGGCGGCCCGCTGCTGACCATGGAGGGCCTGGTGGCCGGCGTCATTTTCGCCAAGGCAACCTCGGACACCGAAATGGGTTTCGCGATCACCATGAATGACCTCTTCCCGGTCGCATCCCAGGCCGCAAGCCTCAGCGCTCCGGTCTCCTCCGGGCAGTGCATCCAGAAGTAGCCCGGGCGGCTTGAGCCACACGAGCCTGAGCCACCCGGCGCCTGGCTACAGCGTTTCGGCCAGGTAGTCGATGGCTAGCTTGTAGCCGAAGACCCCGGCGCCCACGATCACCGCGGCGCACACCGGGGACAAGAAAGAGTGGTGCCGGAATTCCTCGCGCTGGTGCACGTTGGTGATGTGGACCTCGACGGCGGGAAGCTGCACCGCTGCCAGGGCGTCGCGCAGTGCCACGGAGGTGTGCGTGAAGGCGCCGGCGTTCAGCACAATCCCGACGGCGGTGCCGCGGGCTGCGTGGATGACGTCCAGGAGCACGCCCTCATGGTTGGACTGGACGCATTCCACCGTGAAGCCGTGGGCCTGCGCCGTGGTGGCTGCCAGCTGTTCCACGTCCGCGAGGGTGGAGGTGCCGTACTTCTCGGGTTCACGGGTGCCCAGCAGGTTGAGGTTGGGGCCGTTGATCACAAGGATCGTGCCGCGCCCGGCAGCGTTGGTGGCTTCAGTCATGGATGCAAATCTAGTGCCTGGGAGGGCCTGCCGCGCATTGTTGCTCCGCCAAGCGCATCGACTGCTCCGTGGGTGCCCCTTTTCTACGGGCAAAAGGGCACCCTTGGAGCAATCGATGCTAGAGGGCCGTGAACCTCACGACGAGGGCGTGCTCGGGGTTGAGGATGGGCATCGGCAGGCCCACTTCGGCCAGGAAGCGGCCACCGGCCACCGCCCCGTCCGCCAGCCAGGCCGGCGGCTGGACCTGAGTGAACGTGTGGGCGTAGTCGGCGTCTCCGGGCGCCGGGAAGATGGCTTCCACCCGGTAGTCCTGGTCCGGTTCCAGGCCGGGGATGGTGATCCGTCCGGTCTGTTCCGCGAACGCGGTGCCCGTGCTGACCAGGGCGAACAGCGCCGCGGTTGTGCCTGGGCGAACGGTGCCCTGCGAGGCGCCACTGGGGGCCACCACGCCGTGCAGCATCAGGGAATCGCCGGGGACGTCCGCACGGACCATACGCCCGGAGTGGATCAGGCCGCGGTGTTCCTTGTAGAGGGCGATGAAGCGTTTGAGTTCCTCGCGCTCGGCGCCCTGGACCCCGCGGACATCCCACTCCATGCCGAAGTGGCCGAACAGCGCCGTGATGGCGCGGAAGGACAGATCGTGCGTGCGGGCCGTGGTGTGCGAGGTGGTGGGGCCAACGTGACCGCCCACGAGCTCCGGCGGGACCACCAGCCCGGTCCAGCGCTGGATGGTCTGCCGTTCCAGGGCGTCGTTGCAGTCCGAGGCCCAGATGCGGTCAGTGCGTTCCAGGATGCCCAGGTCCACGCGGGCGCCGCCGGAGGAGCAGCTTTCAATTTCGACGCCGGGATGGGCCTTCTTGAGTTCGTCAAAGAGCCGGTACGCGGCGAGGGTCTGTTCGTGGACCGAGGAGCGGCCGGCGTGGCCGTGCTCCAACTGGTCCCGGTTCTGGTCCCACTTGAGGTAGCTGATGTTGTTCTCGCGCAACAGGGCGTCGACGCGGTCGAAAATGTACTGCCACGCGTCCGGGTTCACGAGGTCGATCACATGCTGGTTCCGCCATTCAATCGGCAGGCGGCCGCCGTCCTTGTAGCTCTGGACCGAAGGGCCAACAATCCACTCAGGGTGCGCGCGGACAATATCGGAGTCCAGGTTGACCATTTCCGGTTCCACCCAGAGCCCGAATTCCATCCCGCGCGACGTCACGGCATCGATCAGGGGAGTGAGGCCATCGGGCCAGAGTGATTCGTCGACGTACCAGTCGCCCAGGCCGGCGTGGTCGTCGCGGCGGCCGCGGAACCAGCCGTCGTCGAGCACAAACCGCTCCACGCCCAGTTCGGCGGCGGAGTCAGCCAGCTCGATCAGGGTGGACAGGTTATGGTCGAAATAGACCGCTTCCCAGGTGTTGAGCACCACAGGACGGGGCTTGCGCGATGTGGCGGTGCCGGCTGCGGGGAGCACGTGGTGGGGGCGGGACCGGAACCAGCTGTAGAACGCCTCGCTGATGCCGTCCAGGCCGCGGTCCGAGTACGCGGCAAAGAGCGCCGGCGTGGTGTAGCTGGCGCCGGGTGCAAGGATGACCTCGGCCGGGCCCAGGAGCTCGGAGCCGCCGATCATGGTGCGGCCGTCGCCGATGCTGTCGGCGAACTGTTCGTGGTTGCCGCTCCAGGCCAGGTGCGTGGCCCAGACCTTCCCGTGGCGGTTGCCGAAGCCGGGGGTGCCGGCGGCGAACAGCAGCGAGGAATCGTGTCCCGTGCGGCCGTGCCGGCCGGTGCGGACCCAGGTGCCCTGCTGGATGGGGCGGCGCTGCGGGTGGCGTTCCCGGCACCAGCGCCCGGTCAGGTCAAGGAGTTCGACGGCGTCCGGAGCCACCGGGAGGACGGTGGCCAGCTCGTCGAGCTGGTACGGCGTGTCGCCGTCGTTGGTGAGGGTGTGGCGCAGCTCCAGCAGGCCGCCGTCGTGCAGTGTCAGTGCGGACGAAACGGTCAGTCCGGCGTCGGGATCGGCCTGGACAATAACGACGGCGGAGCTGCCCTCGGCAGTCGCTGTCACGGTGCGGAGGCGGGCCGAGAAATCCAGGCCGGAGACGCCGTCTGTGATGCGGTGGCCGCGGAGGGCGGGACGGCCGCGCCAGCTGGAGGATGCCTGCGGCAGGAGCCCTGCTGGCACGTTGGCGTCGATGGCGGAGTGCGGGATGGGTTCGCCCAGAATGGCGAGGTCCGGCAGGGTGCTGCCAAGATCCGCGCCCCAGTGGATGACCTCGGCCTCCCCGCTGTCGAAGCCCATCACCAGGCTGGTGCCGGCGGAACGGAGGTGGAGGGGGTCCATAAAATGCTGTCCTTTGCGGTGTGGGAGAAAGTAATGAGGCTGTACGCCGCGGGAACGATGCCCGCGGCGCACAGCCGGTCAAGCTGGTGGCCTACTTGAAGAGGGCGTTGACCTGTTCGTTGGCCTGGGTCAGGGAGCTGGCCGGGGCCTTGCCGGACACTACGGCGTCCATGGCGGGCTCCATGATGCCCTTGACCTTGGCGGTGTTGTCCGTGATCGGGTACAGGAACGTGCTCTTGTTCTTGACGTGCTCGGTGAACGCGGAGACGTCCACGTTCTTGGCGGCGAAGGCGGCGGCAGCCTTGTCGGAGGAAGCCTTGAGCGCAGGGAAGACGACGGCCTTGGACGCTACGACGTCCTGGCAGTCAGCGGAGGCGAGGTACTCAACCCACTTGATCGAGGCGTCCTTCTTCTTGGTTCCGGCCCAGATCGAGTCGGCCAGGCCGTTGAACATCGAGGCACGCTTGCCTTCAGGGCCCACCGGAGTGGGGGCGATGCCAACCTCGATGCCCTTGTAGCCGGTGTACTGCCCGGTCATCCACGAACCGTGGGCGTTGATGGCGGACTTGCCCGCTGCGAACGTGTCGGCCATTGCCGCACCGACTGTGGTCTCCAGCTTGGGCATGTAGCCCTTCTGGGCCAGCTCCGCGAACCACTCCATGCTTTCCTGGAACTTGGGGTCGTCGTAGTTGTAGTGCGTGCCCCACGGGTTCTTGTCCGTGTGGGACCAGCCGGTGGTGTTGGTGAGGTAGCTCCACTCCGTCTGCCCGGAGGAGTCGCCGCCGCCGTTGAGGCCTAGGCCATAGACGGCGACGTTGTTCTTGTCGAAGCCGGCCTCGTCGCCGCGCTTGCCGTTCTTGTCAACGCTCAGGTGGGCGATGACCTGTTCGTACGTGCCGCCGTCCTGGGGGTTCCAGGTGAGGTTCTTCATCTGGTCTTCGGTGACGCCGCCGCTGGCGAGCATGGCCTCGTTGTAGAACAGGCCGATGGTGTCCCAGTCCTTCGGCAGGCCGTAGCGCTTGCCGTCCTGGCCAACCCACAGGTCCGCGAGGCCCTCGTTGTACTTGGACAGGTCAATGTTGTCCTTCGTGACGGCCTCGTCGATGGCCAGCAGCTGCTTGTTTTCGGCGAGCTCGCCGTAGCGTCCGAGGTGGTTGGTGAAAACGTCCGGGGCGGTGCCGCCAACAAAGCCGGTGGTCAGTGTGCTCCAGTAGTCGTCCCACCCGCGCTGGGTGATCTTGACCGAGATGTCCGGGTTGGCCTTCGTGAAGTCGTCGGCGCACTGCTGGTAGGCGGGCAGCTGGTTGGCGTCCCACAGCCAGTAGTTGATCTCGCCCTTGGCTGACTCTGCCGAGGAGGAGGATCCGCCACATGCGGACAGGGACAGTGCCATTACAGCAGCGACGGCGACGGCGCCGAGGGATTTCTTCATGGTTCTACTTTCCGTTCGGGAGTTGGGAGAAGCGGGAGGTTCGGGAGGTTACTTGATGCCGGAGAAGCCGATGGAGTTGACGATCTTCTTGCCGAAGGCGGCGAAGAGGATCAGGATGGGAAGGGCCGAAACCAGGACCGCGGCCATGAGGCCGGACCAGTCTGGGGCGCCTTGGGGGGACTGCGATTTGAAGACGCCCAGGCCTACCTGCAGGACGCGCACGTCATCCTGCGAACCGACCAGCAGCGGCCAGAAGTACTCGTTCCACTGGCCGATAAAGGTGAGCAGGGCCAGCGTGGCGAGCGGTGCCGCGGCGTTGGGGAGCACGATCTGGAAGAAGATGCGGAGGTGCTTGGCGCCGTCGAGCATGGCTGCCTCTTCGACCTCCCGGGACATGTTCAGGAAGAACTGGCGCAGGAAGAAGATGGCGAACGGCGTCATAAAGACGTATGGCAGGACCATGCCGAGCATCGTGTTGAGCAGGTCCAGGTTCTTGATCAGCAGGAAGTTCGGCAGGGCCGTGAAGATCGGCGGGACCAGCATCGTGCCCAGGAACAGGCCGAACACCACGTTCCGGCCCTTCCAGCGCAGCCGGGCAAAGGCGTACGCAGCCATCGCACTGAAGAACACGGCCCCGGCAGTGGTGATGGAGGAGAAGATGATGGAGTTCTTCAGGTACAGCCAGAAATCGATGGCGGCACCGGAACCGCCTTCTGCGACGGCGTCGGCCGGGCTCTGCAGCCCGAAAACCCGCATAAAGGCGCCGAAGGTGAATTCCGCGGGAAGCAGGCTGGCCGAATTGGAAGCCAGTGCCGAGTTCGTGGACAGCGCCGTGCGCAGCACCCAGAGGAACGGGACGACGGAGACGGCGATGGCCAGGGCAAGGAGGGCCCAGGCTCCCGCGCGGCGGGGGTTGAACGGACGACGGCGGCGGGTTGCGGCCTGCAGCGGTGCGCGGCTGGTGGTGGTGGTCATGCGGGGCTCCTAGTCCAGGTCCGACTCGTTGCCCTTGAGGAACTTCATCTGGATGAAGGCCACCAGGGCGAGGATGAGGAAGAGAATGACGGCGATGGCGGATCCGTAGCCGAAGTCCGACTCGGTGAAGGCGCGCTGGTAGATGTAGTACTGGATGACGCGGGTGGCGTTGACGGGCCCGCCGCCGGTGGTGACGGAGACGGTGTCGAAGACCTGGAAGGAGCCGATCACGGTGACAACAAGGACGAGGACCAGGACCGGCCGCAGCAGCGGAATGGTGATCTTGCGGAAGGTCTGGAACGGTGAAGCGCCGTCGAGTTTGGCTACCTCGTAGATGTGGCCCGGGATGGCCTGCATGCCGGCGAAGATGAGCAGGGCGGTGTAGCCCATGTGGCGCCAGGTGTTGATCAGGGCCTGGGTGGGGATGGCCCACTCCTCGCTTCCAAAGAATGCGACGCGGGGGAGGCCTGCCCATTCGATGAACTGGTTGACGACGCCGATCTGGTAGTCGAGCATCCAGAACCAGAGCAGTGCCGCGATGACGTTTGACATCATCCAGGGCAGCAGCAGGGCGCCGCGGATGAGGGTGGACTTCGCGACCTTGTGCATCAGGAGGGCCAGGCCAAGGGCCAGGGCGGTCTGGAGGACGATATTGAGGAAGACGTACTGGCCTGTGACGGCCAGGGAATTCCAGAACAGCGGGTCCTTGGCGATCGCCGAGTAGTTGTCCATCCCCACCCATGTCGGGTCTCCGAGGATGTTGTACTCCGTGAAACTCAGGTACACGCCGCGGATGGTTGGGACAACGTAGAAGAAGATGAACCCGATCATGGCCGGGGCGATGAAGAACAGGGCGATCTTGAGGTCGCCGAGCCGGCGGTAACCGCCGCGCGGCTTGGGGGCTCCCGGCTGGGGCGGGGCGGATCTCGCGTGTTTGGCAAGGGTGGTCATCGTCGACCCTTTCCTGACTGTGATGTGGATAACAACTGCTGAGAAATCTACACGAGTAGATCGGTGGTGGCAAGTGCTAATTTTCGAGCTTTATTCAAGGGGATTTATCCAGCGACTGGGGCATTGACTCGAGTAGATTCAGATGAAACACTGGGAATTCTGATGGACAGCGCTTGCCTGGCGCTCCTTCACAGCACCCACGGAAGGTAGACAATGACGTTTTCAATCGGCGTAGTAGGAGTCGGCCAGTTCGGCGGCCAGTTCGCGCACCTCTTCAATCTCCACCCCGGCGTCAGCGCCGTTTACGTAGTGGATGAGCTTCCGGAACGGGCGGCCGAGGCCGTGGACCGGTACCACCTGGCGGGGTCGAAGGCGAGCTTCGAAGACCTCCTTGCCTCCGACGTCGACGCCGTGGCCATCTTCACCCAACGCTGGACGCACGGTCCGCTGGTGGAGCAGGCGCTCCGCGCCGGCAAGCACGTCTACTCAGCCGTCCCCATGGCCATTTCCGAGGAGGAAATCGACCGGATTATCGGCGCTGTTCGCGAAACCGGCCTTGTCTACATGATGGGGGAGACCAGCTACTACAACCCGGCCACCGTCTATGCACGCAAGCAGCATGCGGCCGGCAGCTTCGGGCGGATCTTCTACAGCGAAGGGGACTACGTCCACGACATGGACCTGGGCTTCTACGATGCCTACCAGTACAGCGGCGGTGACCGCTGGAAGGAAACCGCCAGCTACCCGCCGATGCTGTACCCGACGCACGCGGTGGGCGGAGTCCTCGGTGCCGTCCCGGCCCATGCCGTCAGCGTCAGCTGCGTCGGAGTCAAGGATGACCGCAATGACGGCGTCTTCGACAAGGAGGTCAGTATGTTCGGCAACGACTTCTCCAACGCCACCGCACTTTTTGAACTCAACGACGGCGGCGTCATGCGCACCAACGAGATGCGCCGCGTGGGCTACCCCTCACACATCAGGGAGTCCCGGTTCCGGTTTTTCGGGACGGAGGCCAGCTTTGAACAGCTCGCAAACGTCTCGGTCTGGCAGGACAAGGAAGACGTCCATGACATTTCCGAGCAGCTGGAATCACGGCCCAGCATGTCCCTGGATGACCCGTCGCTGGCCAACGTTGCGCCGGAACTGAGGGATGCCTTCGTCTCTGGACTCTCGCCGGTCCATGACGCTGACCGGCTCCCGGAGGAGTTCCGCGGTGCACCGAACGGCCACGAGGGAAGCCACCACTTCTTGGTGGATGACTTCGTGACAGCGGTCAACACCGGCACCCTGCCGCCGGTCAACGCATGGGTTGCCTCGCGGTTCACGCTGCCCGGTATTGTGGCGCACCAGTCCGCCCTCCGCGGCGGCGAGCGGTTGCCCATCCGTGATTTCGGCGACGCTCCGGGGATCTGATAGCTAGCATGTACTCCATGACGACTCCCGTAGTGCAGGCCCCGCGCGGCCCGGTGACCCGCAAGGACGTTGCCCGGTACGCTGGCGTCAGCACCGCCGTCGTCAGCTATGTGGTCAACGGCGGGCCCAAGAAAGTGGCTCCCGCCACCGAAGCGAAGGTCCAGGACGCCATTCGCGTCCTGGGCTATCGCCCCAACGCGGCGGCGAGGGCCCTCAAGCTCGGATCCAGCGAGACGCTGGGGCTCATCGTGCCGGACAACTCGAACCCGTTCTTCTCGCTCCTGGCGCACGCAGTGGAGGACGCCGCCGCCGAGCGGGGCTACGCGCTGTTGCTGACCAACTCGGACGGCAACCTCGCCAAGGAACGCCGGAACGTCAGGAACCTGGCGGCGCGGCAGGTGGACGGTGTGCTGCTTGCCAGCGTCCTGTTCCAGCCGGACCTTGAAGACCTGGAGAGGGCCGACATCCCCTGGGTCCTGCTCAACAATGACAGCGAGGCGCCGCACATCAGCAGCATCGGTGTGGACCTAGCGACCGGGGCGCAGATTGCCGTGGAACATCTTCTGGGACATGGGCACACCAACATCGGCCTGGCCATGGGCACCAACGTGGGCAACGAGATCGATGGCCGCGAACTCGGCTGGCTGAAGGCACTGAAGGAGGCCGGTCTCCCGGAGGGGCCCATCGCGCGCAGTGACTTCACCCGTGAGGGCGGTTACGAAGCGGGAAAGCGGCTGCTGGCCTCCGCCAACCGGCCAACGGCCATCTTTTCGAGCTCAGACATGCAGGCAGTGGGCATTCTGCGCGCCCTCCATGAAGCGGGAGTCGCGGTGCCGGGAGACATTGCGCTGACCTCCTTCGACGGCTCGGCCGAAGCGGAGTACACGTGGCCGGGGCTGACCACCGTGGAACAGCCGGTCCGGGAAATGGCCGTGGCCGCCGTCGACGGCATCCTCGGCGCCCGGCGCAAGGCGGCACCGCAGCACCGGGTGTTTCCCACAACGCTGCGCATCCGCCAGTCCTGCGGCTGCCCCTGAAGCAGCTGTTGGTTCGCTAGCCCGCGATCCGGATCTTGCCCACGCGTTCGCCGAGGATGCGCTGGGCTTCGGGACCCAGCCCCGCGTCGCTGATGACTTCATCGGCCGCGTCCAACGGGGCGATGGTGCTGATGCCCAGGAGGCCCCACTTGGTGTGGTCGGCGAGGACCACGGTTTTCCGGGCGGCCGCGACGAACGCCCGGTCCGTCTCGGCCTCCAACAGGTTGGGGGTGGTGAAGCCGGCGTCGGCGTCCATGCCGTGCACGCCCAGGAACAGCACGTCCAGGTGCAGCTGCTTGAGTGCCGCCGTCGCGATGGGTCCCACCAAAGCGTCCGACGGCGTACGCTCGCCGCCGATCAGGATCACGGTGGACGCGAAGCGGGCCGAGCCGCCGGACGCGGCGTGGTGGAAGAGGTCCGCGATGCGCACGGAGTTGGTGACCACCGTGATCCGCGGGCCGTTGACCAGTTCCTTGGCAAGGGCCCAGGTGGTGGTCCCGGCGCTGAGTCCAACGGCCATGCCCTCCTGCACCAGGCCGGCGGCCTCCAGCGCAATGGCCCGCTTCTCCGCGGTCAGCTGGGTGGACTTGAGCTCGAAGCCGGGCTCATGCGTGCTGACATCCCCCGGGAGCTTGGCGCCGCCATGGATGCGCTCCAGCCGGCCGCCGTCCTCCAGCAGTTCGATGTCCCGGCGCACCGTCATCAGCGAAACACCAAGCTGCTGCGCCAAGTCGGACACGCGAACAACCCGCTCACGCTGGACAGCATCCACAATCGCCTGATGTCGTGCAGCGGGGAGCATCTAAAAGCCATCCTTAAAGCCGGGGGACAGAACTGCACCAAGCATACGGCGACGGCGCCGCCCACGAGGGTGAGCGGCGCCGTCGGCGAGGGGCGGGAGTTATCCGGAAGCGTGCGTCAGAGCGAGGTACGAGCAGCACGCGGAGGATGACTGCCGCTCCTCACCGACCCACGAAGCACCTACTTGCGGAGGGACGCCGCGATCTGGGCCATGACGGTGGGGTCGGCCAGGGTGGTGGCGTCGCCGGATTCGCGGCCTTCGGCGATGTCCTTGAGCAGGCGGCGGACGATTTTGCCGGAGCGGGTTTTGGGCAGTTCCGGGACCACCAGGATGGTTTTGGGCTTGGCGATGGGCCCGATTTCCTTGCCCACGTGGTTGCGGAGTTCCAGGATCGTGGCGTCGCCGGAGTCCACGGCGTCGCCGCGGAGGATGACGAACGCGACGACGGCCTGGCCGGTGGTCTCGTCCGCGGCCCCTACGACGGCGGCTTCGGCCACGGAGGGGTGGGACACGAGGGCGGATTCGATTTCGGTGGTGGAGAGCCGGTGCCCGGAGATGTTCATAACGTCATCCACGCGGCCCAGGAGCCAGACGTCGCCGTCCTCGTCCTTCTTGGCGCCGTCGCCGGCGAAGTACATGCCTTCGAAGCGGGACCAGTAGGTCTCCTTGAACCGCTCCGGGTCGCCCCAGATGCCGCGGAGCATGGCGGGCCAGGGCTCCCGGATCACCAGGAAGCCGCCGTGGCCGTCCGGCACGGATTCGCCCTGCTCATCGACGACGTCCACCGCGATGCCGGGGAGCGGGGTCTGGGCTGAGCCGGGCTTTGTGGCGGTGACGCCGGGCAGCGGGGCGATCATCTGGGCGCCGGTTTCGGTCTGCCACCACGTGTCCACGATGGGTGCTTTGTTGCCGCCGATGACGTCCCGGTACCACATCCAGGCTTCGGGGTTGATGGATTCGCCCACGGAGCCGAGGACCCGGAGGGAGGTCAGGTCGTACTTGTCGGGGATCTCCCGGCCCCACTTCATGAAGGTCCGGATGGCCGTGGGGGCGGTGTAGAGGATGGAGACCTTGTACTTCGCGATGATCTCCCACCAGCGGCCCTGGTGCGGGGAATCCGGGGTGCCTTCGTACATGACCTGGGTGGCGCCGTTGATGAGGGGCGCGTAGGCGACGTACGTGTGGCCGGTGACCCAGCCGACGTCGGCCGTGCACCAGAAGACATCCGTTGCGGGGTGCAGGTCGAACACGGCCTTGTGGGTGTAGGCGCCCTGGGTGAGGTAGCCGCCGGTGGTGTGCAGGATGCCCTTGGGCTTGCCCGTGGTGCCGGACGTGTACAGGATGAACAGCGGGTGCTCGGAGTCGTGTCCTACCGCCTTGTGCTCGGCGGAGGCCAGCTCCACGGTGTCCGCCCACCAGTGGTCCCGGCCTTCGTGCCAGTCCACGTTCTGGCCGTTGCGCTTGACCACCACAACGTTCTGGACCGTGTGCCCATTGGCGGAGAGGGCGTCGTCCACGGCGGTCTTCAGCGCGCTGGGCTTCCCGCGGCGGTAGGTGCCGTCCGCGGTGACCACGAGCTTGGCTTCGGCGTCCTCGATCCGGGAGCGCAGGGCGTCCGCGGAGAAGCCGCCGAACACCACGGAGTGCACGGCACCGATGCGGGCGCAGGCCAACAGCGTGATGACGGCTTCGGGGATCATGGGCAGGTAGACGGCCACCCGGTCACCCTTGCCAACGCCGAGGGACTCGAAGGCATTGGCGGCCTTCTTCACCTCTTCAGTGAGCTGGGCGTACGTGTAGGTGCGGGTGTCGCCGGGTTCGCCCTCGAAGTAGATGGCCACCCGGTCCCCGAGCCCGTTCTCCACGTGCCGATCCAGCGCGTTGTACGCGGCGTTGACTTCTCCGCCCACAAACCACTTGGCGAACGGCGGGTTGGACCAGTCCAGTGCCTGGTCGAAGTCTTTGCTCCAGGTGAGCAGTTCGCGGGCCTGCTTCGCCCAGAAAGCCGGGCGGCCGGCGTCGGCCTCTGCGTAATCAGCGGCGGTGACAACGGCGTCGGCAGCGAATTCGGGGCTGGGGGCAAAAGTACGGTTTTCGTGCAGCAGGTTTTCGATGGCGTCGCCCTGCTGGCCGTCCTGCAGGTTGTTTTGCACGGAAGCTGCGGGGGCGGTGGCCGTGGAGCCGGGAGTGTCCTGAGACATGGTGAACCTCATCATTCATCGGTCTTTTGAGCGGCTGCCGTTGCCGGCCGTCCTCCGCCGCTTTGCGCGGCATCAGGCAGCGGCCGATCACGGACATTCCGCAAAGAGCTGTTCCGGAATCAAGCCTAATACGCGCCGGGGCCGCGACGTGTTCGCTGTCACAAAGGCCCCCGCGAACGGCATTTATTTAGCGGTGAATGGTTAAAGGAGCCTGCCCGCTGGCGTCCCGCCGCTGCGGATCAGCTAGTGATCGGCCATGCGGTTGACTAGGCTGAGATTGAATTGTGACTTTCTATGGAGCTGTCGGATCCGGTGTATCACTGCCGGGCCTGGCCGTTTCCGCCGTTTCGGACGGCACAGTTTTGGGACGGAACCGTCCCGGTGCCGCCACGCTAAGGAGTACAGAATGAACCAGCAAAGCTTCGGCCAGAAATTTGGCCGCGCACCCGAGGCAGGGCCTGGCACCACACCGGGAGGCGGCTCAGCAAAGGGCATGCAGAAGCCGGCCGGCGCGAAGCCGGGCACCACCAACCAGGCCGTGCTGGGTCCGTTCACCCTGCGGGACCTGACAGTTTTCGCCGCCACCCTCATCCTGCTGGTCGCCTCGCTGCTGCCCATCTTCTTCGGCCGGTTTAACCTCTGGAACGCGGGCAGCCTGTTCTTCCTGGGCCTCGGCATTGTGTTGCCCATGATTGTCACGGCACTCTTTGCTGCCCGGCGGCTCGCTCCCGCCACGAAGGTCCGCATCGGCTCGCTGTCCATCGACCAGTTCGCGTCCGTGGTGGCTTCCTTTGCACTGGCGTTCTTCTTCGTTTCCACGGCCGCGGGCTATGTGCCCAGCCTGTTGGTGGGCCTGATAGGTTCCGTCGTGCTGTTCGCGGGGACCGTGCTGAGCCGGTTCATCCCGTACTTCGCCGGCGACTTCCTGGGGCGCGACGAAACCCCGGCCCACGTGATGGCGCGCGACTCGGCTATCCCGCTGCCCAAGCCGCACACGCCCAAGGAACCCAAGCCTGCGGCCGTGCCCGTTCCGGAGGCTGCCGCGCCTACCGCCACACCTGCAGCGGCAACCTCTGCGCGTGCCGCCGCCGCCGCTTCGGCCGGGGCCTTTTCCGCCGCCGCGCCCACCTCCTCTCCGGCTGCGTCAGCGGCCGTCTCTTCCGCCCCGGAGGTCAACGAGTGGACAGCTGCCGGCGACCCGAGCCCCGCAACCCAGGCGGCCGACGTCGTGCCTTCCCCTTCAGCGACGGGCACTTCTACGGCGCCCGCCGTTACGGAGACTTCTGCGGGTGACATCCCGACGGCGGCTGCGGCTGCCCCTGCGCCGACCGCTACGGCGTCCGCCGCCGCTGCCCCTGAAGCAGCAACCCACGACGCCGGCACAGGCGTCGCTGCCTCGGCTCGCCAGTCTGCCGCGGAACCTGCAGCGACGGCCGTGCATCAGCAGGTGCGCCGCGTGGAGCCCATCGGCGCCACCGTGGATCCGGCATCCAGGCCGGAAGAATCGTACGAAGAGCCGGCGCATGAGGCGTTCTGGTTTGCCGTGGCACAGCACCGGACCGCGGTGGACCCCCAGACCGGCGCCCCCGCCTTTGTGATTGAACCGGGCGGCTGGGTGCTGGCCCTGGAAGACCGGGGCCACGAATTCCTGGTCCAGCACACCGACGGACGAGTGGGCGTGCTGCGCGACCTCAGCAACATCGAGCGCGGCTAGCCGGCCCGTGGCCACGTCCCGTGGACCCGGATCCGGCCCGGCCCCAACAGTCCCGGAGTCTTTGCTGGCGTTGAAGCGCCGGGCGCGGCGGATCAACAAGGCCCTGGCGGAGAAGTATCCCTATGCCCACGCGGAGCTGGATTTTCGGAACCCGTTCGAGCTGGTCGTGGCCACCGTCCTGTCGGCCCAGACCACCGATGTGCTGGTCAACCAGGTCACCAAGATCCTGTTCGCGCGGTACCCGGACGCCCGGGCCATGTCAGAGGCCGATCCCGCCGAGCTGGAAGCGATCCTGCAGCCCACCGGCTTTTTCCGGGCCAAAACGAAGAGCGTGCTGGCCCTGAGCACCCGGTTGGTTGACGAGTACGACGGCGTGGTCCCCGGCCGTCTGGAAGACCTGGTGACGCTGCCGGGAGTGGGGCGTAAGACTGCCAACGTGGTGCTCGGCAATGCCTTCGGCGTCCCCGGGATCACTGTGGATACCCACTTCGGCCGGCTCGCACGGCGCTTCGGCTGGACCACGTCCGAGGACCCGGTACAGGTCGAATTCGACGTCGCTGAACTGTTTGAGCCCAAGGACTGGACCATGCTCTCGCACCGTGTGGTGTTCCACGGGCGGCGGGTGTGCCACTCACGGAAGCCAGCCTGCGGCGCGTGTCCGGTGGCGAACTGGTGCCCCAGCTACGGGTTGGGCGAGACCGATCCCGTCAAAGCCGCCAAGCTCCTTAAATACGAGCTGGCGCCCGGGAGCGAGAGCCTCCTGGAACGGTTGCTGGCCGAGACGCACCGCGCCGCTGAAATCCGGATGGAATCGCAGAGGCGGCTCCCGTGAGCGCACGCCAGGACCTGATCGACCTGGTGCGCAGATCGGACAGCGGCGACGTCACCGCGCCGAACACTGCCTGGGCGGCACTGACCGTGGACGAAACCATAGCCCGCAAGGCGGCAGTCCTGATGCTTTTCGGTGTGCTGGACGACGTTCCAGCGGCCTCCGGCAAACCCCTGGCCGCGGCGGATCTTGATGTCCTGCTGCTGGAACGCGCGCACACCCTGGATTCCCACCCCGGCCAGGTCGCCTTTCCCGGCGGTTCCATCGACGAGGACGAAACCCCGGTTGCCGCAGCCCTTCGGGAAGCCGAGGAGGAGACCGGACTGGCCTCCGCCGGTGTGGAGGTCCTGGGCGTGCTGCAGGAGCTTGGGCTGGCGCGCAGCAACTTCCTGGTGACGCCGGTGCTCGGATGGTGGGCGTCGCCGTCGCCGGTGCACGTGGTGGACTACGCCGAATCCGCCCAGGTTTTCCGGATCCCCGTCCGCGACCTGCTGGACCCGGCCAACCGTGTGACAGCCACGGTCAGCCGCGATGGCAGGACCTTCAGCAGCCCCGCCTTCACCGTCAGCGGCGTGCTGGTCTGGGGCTTCACCGGGATCATTCTGGATGGACTCTTTGAGCAGCTGGGCTGGGCCGTGCCGTGGGACCGGACCCGGCTCCACGAGGTGGTCTTTTAGCCTCGGTGCGGTCCGTAGGGTGCGTGTGGCCCGGCGGGACTGAACCCGCCGGGTGTGCACCATGTGTGCGCCGGCTTAGCTCGCGCACACCGGCTTAGCTGGCGATCGGCTGCTGTCTAAGATCAACAACAATGCCGGTGGCCGCGTTTTCACGCAGGGCATTGATGCCGTCCTTCAAAGCACCGAGATGCTTGAAGTCGGGCGAAACTGCCACGATATTCCCGTTTGAGTCGGTGAGCCTCAGCCGATAGCACTCGTCACTTACGCGATGTATTTCAAACCTGCCCGCCATATGCCGGACCTCCCCTGATATGCGTCTTTGCATGAATAGCTGGACCGTCTGCTTCAGTCCTGCACTGATGTAACCATGGTCACAGCGCTTCGACCAGCTACTCACGGGTAGGTTTCTTCCGGCTAACCGAATTTGCTATTTTGCGTTGTCGTAGGAGTCCACTACGGCCACGCTGACCGGAAATTCCACCGGAATGGGCCCGAAGAGCAGTTCCTTCGCGGCGGCGGCAGCTTCCTCGATGGCCCGGATGCAGGCCTGGACGCCGGCCTCGGGGGCGTGGACCATCACCTCGTCATGCAGGAAGAACACCAGTTCCGCCTGAACGGAACCGTCGGCACGCAAGGCCCGCAGCCGTCGTCGTAATTCCGCCAGCCAGCACGCCGCCCAGTCAGCGGCGGATCCCTGAACCACAAAGTTGCGGGTGAAGCGGCCGCGGGAACGGGCAATGGATTCCGCGCGGCGTTGCTCCTCGGCAGTGGCCGACTGCTGGCTCCGGTACCACCCTTCCGACGGGGGCGGGCTGCTCCGGCCAAGCCGGGTGGTCACGGTGCCGCCGGCCTCGCCGTCGCGCGCCGCCTGCTCCACGAAGCCGACGGCGCGGGGGTAGGTCCGTGCCAGCTGCGGCATCAGGCGCCCCGATTCGCCCGTGGTGGCGCCATAAATGGCGCCGAGGAGGGCGACCTTCGCTTTCGCGCGATCGCCGCCGAAACCCTGGGCGGCGATGCCGGCGTACAGGTCCTTGTCGCGCGCTGCTTCCGCCATTTTGGAGTCCTGCGCCAGCGCCACCAGCACACGGGGTTCCAGCTGGGAGGCGTCCGCGACGATGAGCTTGTGGCCGGGATCCGCATGGACGGCGCCGCGGATCTGCCGCGGGATCTGCAGGGCCCCGCCGCCCCGCGAGGCCCAGCGGCCGGACACCACACCGCCCACAACATACTCGGGCCGGAAGCGGCCCTTGGCTACCCATGCGTCCAGCCAGGCCCAGCCGTTGGCCGTGTGCAGGCGGGACAGTTTCTTGTAGGCGAGGAGCGGTTCGATGGCGGGGTGGCTGGACTCCATCAGCTCCCACTGCCGCGTGCTTTTCACCTCGATGCCGTTGCGGTGCAGGGCGCGCATCAGTTCCTGCGGCGAGTCCGGGTTCAGTCCGGGCGAGTTGAGCAGCCCCCGCAGTTCGGTGTTCAGGGCCTCCAGCTTCGCGGGGCGGTGACCGGACGGCGGGCGCGGCCCGAGGTGGCCGGCCAGGATCTGCTCGTGCAGGTCCTCGCGCCAAGGGACGCCGGTGTGCTGCATCTCCGCGGCGATCATTGCGCCGGCGGACTCGGCGGCCAGCAGCAGCTGGAGCCGTTTCCGCTTGTTTTCTTCCGGTGCAGCATCGGCCATGGCAGCCTGCTGGGCGGCGTATTCTGCGCGGAGCTCTGCCAGGCCTTGCCGTGGGGCGCGGTGGCGGACATCGTCAAAGAGGGCGCCCTGATCCGCCGGCGGGGGCGGCGGCTGGAGGGCGCGGGGCGTTTCCTGGGGATCGTCCAACGATTCCTTGTCGGCGTTTTTCGCGTACTCCGTGTGGGCGGTGAACTGCGAATACACCAGGATATTGCCGCACAAACCGAGGTCATAGCAGCGCTCCAGTTCCACGCCGGCCGCCAGCAGGGCGGGGTACCAGTCCTGCGTCCGGTTCCAGATCCAGCGGGGCGGCGCCTCGCGGGGCCGGTTCTCCAGCTGGCGTACGACGCCGGCCAGCTCGCTTGCGCTGATGAGGCGAGGTTCGGGGCGGTCGGGGTGGGGATCGCCCGCCTGGGTGATCTGCTGGAGGGCTGCGCCGTGGGCGTGGGCGGCGAGCAGCAGATACATAGGTCCAATTCTGCCCTGTGGCGGGGACATTCATGCCCCAATCCCATGCCGTCAATATGTGTTGACGCCCTTCCATTCGTCAACTAAAGTTGACGAATGGAAGTAGGACGGATGAAAACGCTGGTCGCATCAATGGACGGGAAAGGCCCTGCTGAAGCGCTGTACGCGGTGGCGGAACTGCAGAAGGAGGTCGGCCGCGCCGAAGCGGCCCTGGTCCGCAAGGCGAGGCAGACCGGTCTGTCTTGGGAGGCCATTGCCCTGTGCCTGGGGGTCAGCAAGCAGGCCGTCCACCGCAAATACGGTAAGCAGTAACCGGTCCGACCGTTCGGCCCGTCTTTCTGTCCGGCCTTCCGGCCGCGTTGGGGAGTTGTCCACATACGGTGGCATGGCACTGTTTCTCCCCCTTGAGTTCGGTGGAGAGTTGCTGCATGAGCAGGCACCAGCTATCGCCACCCCCTTCCGAGCGGCCTTCCGCCCAGTTGTCCCGTGCCCGGCCCTCCCCTCCCCAAGGACCTGAATCCGGTGGTTCCCAGGCCCGTGCGTCTGCCTCGGGGCGGGCTGCTGGAGCCTGGCTTCCGGACCCCGCTGGTGCCGAGGTTCTCCTGGTCACCGGCTACGACTTTCTGCAGGGCGAAGTGGAGCGGATTGTGGCTGCCGCCGGCGGCCAGCTGCGGGTGGTGGCGGACGTGGCTGATGCCGCCAAGTACTGGGACGCCGCGGCCGCAGTATTGGTGGGGAGCGATGTCCGCGAGCTGCCGCCGCGGCGTCGGGCCCCTGCCGTGTTGGTGGGCCTGAACGGGGAGGGGGACAGTCTCTGGCACCTGGCCACAGCCCTTGGAGCGGAGCGGGTGGCGGTGCTTCCGGATGCCGCGGCCTGGCTGGCAGAGTACCTGAGCCGGTCGCGGTCACCCGAAGCGGGAGGGCTCGTCCTCGGGATAACAGGGGGCTGCGGCGGTGCCGGTGCCACCACCGCGGCAATCTGGATCGCCCAGGCGGCAGCCGGGCTGGGTGTGCGCGTGTTGCTGGTTGATGGCGACCCGTGGGGTGGTGGCCTGGAACTGGCACTGGCGGCTGAGGAGACGCCGGGTCTGCGCTGGCCTGACCTGTCCGACGCGAGCGGAAGCATCGATCCCGAGCAGCTGGCCGACTCACTGCCGGTCGCCGGCGGGTTTTCCTTCCTGTCCTGGCCCGGCAGCCGCGACCGCCAGGCACCGGTGGATGCCGCCACCACAGGTGGCGTACTGGATGCGGCCCGGCGGGGCTATGAACTGGTGGTGGTGGACATCGGCCGGGGCGCCGAACCCGTGCGCATGTTTGCCTGGGACTGCGACCGCATCCTCGTGGTTGTGCCGGCGCAGCTGAAGGCCGCGGTAGCCACGGCCCGGCTGCTGCACGAACTTCCGCCGGTCGAGGCGGCCCTCCTGGTCCGGGGCAAGGCCGGTGCCGCGCTGGACGCCGGACTGATTGCGGACGCCGTCGGGCTGCCGGTCCAAGGCCGGGTTCCGGAGCTGCGCGGCGTTACGGCTGCCGGGGAAAACGGCAGGCTCCTTGACGTAGGCAAACGACGGAGTGTCAGGCATTTCGCCGCCTCAGTGCTCGATCTGCTGGACGGCGACATCCCTGTCGGAGACCTGCCGTGAGCGCGCAGCGGCCCGTCCCGCCCCCGCCCCCGTCGCCCCAGGACCAGCGGACGGGGGCACGCCGTCGGCAGGCCCGCGTCCTGGATCCGCGCTTTCTGGATTCGGCGCTGTTGGAAACGGTCCGTGAGTCAGTCATGGCCGACGCCGGACCTGTCACCCCGTCCAGGGTCGCCGCCGCCGTCCAGGCCACCGGGCGGTTGCTGGGGACCGCCGGCTCCCTCGCTGCCGTGGAACGGATCAGCGCCGAGCTGAACGGGCTTGGCCCGCTCCAGGAACTGACTCGGGACGTGCACGTCACCGACATCTTCGTCAACGCCCCGGACTCGGTCTGGATCGACCGTGGTCAGGGCCTCGAACCGGCAGGGGTTTCGTTTTCCGGCGAGGCACAGGTGCGGGCCTTGGCATCGCGGCTTGTGGCCGCCGGCGGCAGGCGGCTGGACGACGGGTCCCCGTGCGTTGATGTCAGGCTTGAGGGCGGATACCGCGTCCACGCAGTCCTGCCGCCGATTTCCACCGCCGGCACCTTGTTGAGCGTCCGGATCCGGCGGGAGCAGGTCTTCTCCATGGACGAACTCCGTGCCGGCGGCATGTTCGGCAGCACCGTCCAGGAGGTCCTTGAACGGGTTGTTGAGCAGCGGCTGAGTTTCCTGATCAGCGGGGCCACGGGTTCCGGAAAGACCACGCTGCTGTCCACCCTGCTGGGGCTGTGCTCCCCGGCGGAACGGCTGGTCCTGATCGAGGATGCGTCCGAACTGAATCCCGTCCATCCGCACATTGTGTCGCTCGAGTCCCGTCACGGAAACCTCGAAGGCGGCGGCGAGGTGGACCTCGGCGAACTCGTCCGGCAGGCACTGCGGATGCGGCCGGACCGGCTGGTGGTGGGGGAATGCCGTGGTGCCGAGGTGCGGGAACTCCTGACCGCCATGAACACAGGCCACACCGGTGGGGGAGGGACCATCCATGCGAACGCTGCCACCGCTGTCCCGGCCCGCCTGACAGCTTTGGGAGCTCTGGCAGGCATGGGCCAGGACGCGGTCCGGCTGCAGGCAGCCAGCGCCTTGGACGTTGTGGTCCACGTGGAGCGGTCCGGCCACGGCCGGCACGTGGCCTGCGTCGGCGTGGTGCAGGACGGTCCCGGCGGACTGACCGTGGTTCCGGCGTTGGAGACCAGGCGAGGCCAGCTCTGTACCGGTCCTGCCTGGGAAGCGCTGAGCTTGCGGCTGGAGCTGTCCCTCGAGGCGGGTGCCGCCGCATGACACTTGTTCTGGCCGTGGTCCTCGTGCTGGCGGTCGTGCTGCTCTTCAGCCCGCCCGGCGGTGCCACAGGCCGTTTCCGGCGGGCCGTGGGGAGTGCAGGACCAGGCTTCGCCTCTCGGGTTTACGGCGGGGCTGGTGGCAGCAGGACGGGCGGCTCGTGGCGCAAGTTGCTCCGTGCCGGACCGGAACGGAATGACCTGTCACTGACCCTTGTGGTGCAGCAGCTTGCTGCGCTGCTGAAGGGCGGCCGCACTCCGGCACGGCTATGGGATGAACTGTGGCTGGTCCACGGTCTCCGTCCGGAGCCAGGAACCGCAAAAGCGGGCGCAGGTTCACGCGCATCGCAGGACCTTGGCGGAAGGGCGGAACCAATCCGCGGGTCAGCGGCCGGGCGCAGCGGTCCGAGCCTCAGCACAGGCTCCCTGGTGATGCTTGGCGCCGTCCGGGCAGCAGCGTTCCGGGGCGCACCCGTGTCTGAGGCGATCCGGAAGACCGCGCTGGCGGAGTATTCGCGCGCCGACGGCAGGGAGTTACGGATCTGGTGCGAGCTGGCCGCCTGCTTTGATATTGCCGAAGCCAGCGGCTGTCCTCTGGCCGATGTCCTGGCGCGCTTTGCGGCACAGCTGGAGGTGGAAGACGACGCAGAGGCCGCGCGGCAGACAGCACTCGCCGGGCCGAAGGCCACGGTCGGTCTCCTGACGTGGCTCCCGCTGATGGGACTGGGCCTGGGAATAGCGTTGGGGGTGGATCCCCTGGCCATCCTGATCGGGACGCCGCTGGGACTGGCGGCCCTCGCCGCGGGTGTGGGCCTCACCATCGCCGGAAGAATCTGGTCCGCCCGCCTGGTCGGTGCTGCCGCCGGGGCCGGTGTGCCATGACGGACATTCTTGTGCCGGGGCTTGCCTTGGCCGTTGTTCTGGCTGCTGCCGCCTGCCTTGCCCTTTCGCAGCCAAGCCGGGTCCGAAAGCGACTGCTCAGACTGCGAGGGGACGTGGGCGCCGGGCCGCATGGGGCCGCTGAAGCACTCACTCAAGGCGGCCGCCTTCACGGATTGCGTGACACGGCCATGATGCTTGAGCTCGTGGCCGCGATGCTGGACGCGGGGTCTGGCATTGGCCGGTCCCTGGAACTCGTCGCGGCCTCGGCCTCCGCGGACTACGGCAAGGCGCTGCGTCCGGTGGTGTCTGCGCTCGCCATCGGAGCCGACTGGGAGACAGCCTGGCGCAGTTCCGAAGTCCGTCTTCCTGAAATCCTGGAATTGCGTGACGCACTGGGATTCGCCGCCCTGACCGGAGCGCCGTCGTCGGCCATCCTTTACGCACAGGCCGCGAGGTTGCGCCGGGAAAGATTCCGCGCTGCGGAGAAACGGGCGGCCTCGCTCGGCGTGAAGCTGGTCATTCCGCTGGGCCTGTGCTCGCTCCCGGCCTTCATCTGCCTGGGCGTAGTCCCGGTCCTGCTGGCACTGGTGCCGTCCGGGTCCTGACCGCGGGATTTGAGCTACGGTCCATTCCTCCACACCCCGTCCCGTCCTCCACAATCCGCTCAAAGCGGCGCTTATCCACTTACGGGATGTTTGCACTTACCGAGATCTGCGGAGCCGGGAAGAGTCGAAATCAGCCGGCAACTCGGCCGGAGCACAGAAGGGAAACCGTCACCATGACTATCATCCAAAACAGCCTTTCCGCCGCCCCTGCGCCGGAGCTCAGCACGGGAGTTGCGGGTACCCCCGCATGGGACTCCGTAGTACTTGCCACTGCAGGACTGGGCGCTTGTACCTGCCAACGGGAGGAGGCCCCAGAGGCCGCTGGCAACGTCGTGGAGCTTTACCCCGGTGCCAGCGAGGCGAAAACGCGCCGGCCCCGGCTCACAGCTTCAGAGGCCGGAATGGCGACGGCCGAATACGCCATAGCCACCCTTGCCGCGGTTGGCTTCGCCGGACTTCTCGTCTTCATTCTCCGCAGCGACGAAGTGCGCGGATTCCTGCTGAACCTCATCCGCACGGCGCTGGCCTTGCCATGAGTCTGCCGCCGGCAGCGCTGCCACGGGCCGATGACCGGAGCAGCCGCTGTGGCCGCTGCCGGAACCAGGGCGTGGAAACCCGCGGGGCGCTGGGACCGGCGGCGGCGTTACGTCGCCGGTTCCGTCGCTGGCGCCGTGGGCCGGGGACTGCCCACGGCGCCGTGACGGCGGAGTTCGCGGTAGCGCTGCCGGCAGTACTGTTGCTCCTCGCACTGCTCCTGGCGGGAGCCTCCGCGGGCGTCACGCAGCTCAGGCTCGAGGAGGCGGCGCGGGCCGGCGCCAGGGCGCTGGCCCGTGGCGAGGACGCGGCTTCCGTGCAGGGGATCGTCAGGACCTTGGCGGGGACGTCGGCAACGGCGTCTGTCGGGACTGAAGGTGAGTGGCTCAGCGTTACGGTGGCCGACGGTGTGGGCGGGCCACTGGGGGCAACTGTGCCCTGGACGCTCACGGCCAAGGCCACCACGCGGAGCGAAACGCCAGCTGCCGCGGCCAATCCGGGGTTGGAGCCGGTCGGGGCCCCGGAGGAGGCGCCGTTGTGAACAGGCAATTCCGGGACAATCCGGAGCGCGGTTCGGGGACAGTGCTGGCTGCGGGACTGGCGCTGGTTGTCATCATGGCGATGGCCCTGATGTTGTTGTTCGCCCAGTCCGCGGTGATGGCCAGCAGGGCAGCGGCAGCGGCGGACCTCGCTGCCCTTGCCGCGGCCGATGCCCTGCGCGGGATCACGTCCGGAGACCCCTGCACCGTGGCCGCCGAGGTAGCAGCCCGCCATGATGCGGCACTCGTCAGCTGTACGGAAGGGGCCGGCCAGACCGTCAGGGTCCGAACGGAGCTGAATGCACGCACACTGGTTGGCGCCGCCACCGGTCAGTCGCGGGCCGGACCGCCGCCCTGAGCGGCTGTGGTGCTGAACGGCTCCGTGCTCGGCAGGAATTCCGCACTGCGGAGAGGCATTTCGCGCGCATCTTTGAGGAGGACGTCGATGAGCGTGACGGCGGCAGCCTTGTCCAGCGGATTGTTCTTGTTCCCACATTTGGGGGACTGGACGCAGGACGGGCAGCCCGCCTCGCATTCACACGCCTTGATGGCGTCGCGCGTCGCCGAGAGCCACACCTTTGCCTTGTCGAAGCCGCGTTCGGCAAAGCCGGCACCACCGGGGTGGCCGTCGTACACAAAGATGGTGGGCACGCCGGTGTCGGCGTGGATTGCGGTGGATACTCCGCCGATGTCCCAGCGGTCGCTGGAGGCCACGAGCGGCAGCAGGCCGATCGCTGCGTGTTCGGCGGCGTGCAGGGCCCCCGGGAACTGCGCCTCGATGAGCCCGGCGCCCGTCAGCGAACGGTTCTCAACCACAAACCAGACGGCCTTCGTAAACAGGTCCCGGGCGCCCAGCTCCAGCGGCTCCTCGCCCAGGATTTCGTTTGAAATCAAGGCCTTGCGCTGAAAGGAAACCACCTGTGTTGTCACTTTCACATCGCCGAAGTGGACGGCGATATCGCCCCAGTGCTCGGTCCGGAGTGTTTCGAGCACTTCGATCTGGGTCACGTCCCGGGCCGTTGTGTAGTAGTCGGGGTTGGCGCGCCGGACCACCACGCAGTGGTCGTCTTCATTCAGGTCCTCCACCACATAGCTGTCGCCCTGGTGCACATAGATGGCACCTGTGTGCGCCTGGTAGTGCGTCTGGGGCGAATCCATGGTCCCGAGCAGGGAACCGGTGTCGGCGTCAACGATGCTCACCGGTCCGCCTCCGTCGGCGCGAAGGTTCACCATGGCCGCAGCGCTCTGGGAGTGCGTCCAGAACCAGCCCGCAGGCCGGCGGCGCAAATAGCCCTGCGCCACGAGCTGCCCCAACAACTTCTCTGCCGTGCCGCCGAACAGGCCCAGCTCAGCCACGCCCAGCGGAAGCTCCGCGGCGGCGGCACAAAGATGGGGCCCCAGCACGTAGGGATTGGAGGGATCAAAGACGGTCGCCTCCACCGACACATCGAAAATCGCCTCGGGATGGTTCACCAGGTAGGTGTCGAGTGGATCATCGCTGGCCACAAACGCGGCAATCGCATCCTGGCCCGCGCGCCCGGCCCGGCCGATCTGCTGGAACAGCGACGCCCTAGTGCCTGGCCAGCCCGCGACCAGGACGGCATCCAGCCCGGAAATGTCGATGCCCAGTTCCAGGGCGGACGTGCTGGAGACACCCAGCAGCTCGCCGGAGCGGAGTGCCTTTTCCAGGGCCCGGCGTTCTTCCGGAAGGTAGCCGGAACGGTAGGCGGCCACGCGCTGGGGCAGACTGGGGTCCACCTCGTCCAGAAGGCGCTTGGTGATCGAAGCGATTGTCTCCGCTCCGCGGCGGGACTTGATGAAGGCGATGGTCCGGATGCGGGACGAGACCAGGTTCGCCAGCAGATCGGCCGTTTCAGCAACGGCGGTGCGGCGTTCCCTGGCGCCGTTCTCGCCCTTGAGGTCGGTCAGCGCAGGCTCCCAGAAAGCCACCGTAGTGGAACCGTGCGGCGAGCAGTCCTCGGCAACGGCCCGGACCGGCGCCCCGATCAGGCGGCCGAAGGATGTGCCTGGCTCGGAAGCCGTGGCTGAGGCGGCGATGAACACCGGCCCGGGGTGGGTGGTCCCGGCACCGTAGTACGCGCTGATGCGTCGCAGCCGGCGCATCAGGTTGGCGACGTGCGAGCCGAACACCCCGCGGTAGCTGTGGGCCTCATCCACGATCACGTACCGCAGCCGCCGGAAGAAGCTGGCCCACCAGGCGTGATTGGGGAGGATGCCAAAGTGGAGCATGTCCGGATTCGCGAGGATGAAGTTGGCGTGGTCCCGGATCCACCGGCGGGACGCGGGGTCGGTATCGCCGTCGTACGTCTCGGCCCGTACGGTGGGCAGACTCAGGGAACGGATGGCTGCGAGCTGGTCGGCAGCGAGTGCCTTCGTGGGGGAGAGATAGAGCGTCACGGCGCCGTCGTCGTGGATCTTTCCCGGTTCGGACAGGACGCGCAGCTCGGAGCGGTGGATGGCGTCCAGCGCCGGCAGTTGGTAGGCCAGGGACTTTCCGGAGGCCGTGCCGGTGGCGATGACCACGTGCTCGCCGCCGTGGGCCAAGTTGGCGGCCTGGATCTGGTGCCGGTACGGCTCGTGGATGCCCAGGGAGCCGTAAGCGGCCACCAGATCCGGGTGTGCCCACGTTGGCCACGGTGCGTGGACTGCCTGCCGGGCTGGGATGGTGCGGACATGACGCAGCTGTTCCGGGTCCGGGCCTCGGCCCAGCAATGGAATCAGGGAGTCATGGGGGTTCACCCCAACATTCTTTCACCCGGGGAAAAATCACCCCACGGAAAGGTCAGCACCCTCATCGGAGGTGGACAACAAAAGCACGCGGCAAACAGTGGACCATCCCAGGTGGGAGTACAGCTTCTGGCCGTCGATGGAGGCCAGCAGCAGGCCGTTCTCCACATCCGGTCCGATGGCCTGCGCCGCAAGGGCCTTCATGATGAAGCTGCCCAGGCCGCGGCGCTGGAACGCGGGTTGGACCACAATCTTGTCGAACACCGCTGTCTCGCCCACCACAAAAACCCTGCCGCTCGCCGCCACCGTGTCACCCGATCGGACCACCGCGTGGTGGACGCCGTCAAGTTCGGAGGTGACCAGGTTCAAATCGTCGTCGGAGAGCCAGGGATCCTCCGTGTCCTGGGTGGCCATGTCCACAATCATCATGGCCTGCGATGCGGACGTGACGTTCAGCCCGTGTTTTTGGGCCAGCGCCGTGAAACGGGCAACGTCGTTGGTGAGGATGGTCAGGACCCTCGGCGGTGCCTCGGCAGTCTTCGCAGCCAGGGCCGCGAACTCGTCAGCGGAGGGGTCATGGGCGAAGTATTCCCATTCCCCGGTGGTGTCGGCCCGCAGTGCGGCGGGGAATCGGCCCTCAACCGTTGTCTGGTAACCGCGGCAGCCGGCCCAGCCAGCTACCCAGACTTCAAGAAGGCGCGTGATGTCTTCAACCAAGGCGTCCGGACTCATGTCATGAGAGTATTCCAGCCCCGACACAAGCAACAGGGGTAGGGTGCCCCCGATGTGACTTGCTTATGCAATCGTGACAGGACAAGACTGACCGAATGCCCGCCGCCAAGGAACTGTCCAAGAACACCTTTCCGCGGTCCCTGCTGGTCTGCGTCGCCTTAATGGTGGCCATGGTGGGCGGCGCCAGGTATTGGGAGACGGCCACGGGCGTGGCTTACTGGGTCTGGCTTGCCTGCGGGCTCATCCCGCTGGTGGCCGGCGCACTGACCTACCGGAATTTGAAGCGCCCGCTCGACTTTTTGGGTTCGCGCTCCGAGCCCGAAGGAGCGCACCGGCCGGGACCTGGTGGTTTTCTTACTGCCGTGGTCCTGTTTGTGGTGCCGCGCCTCGTTGGTGACGGTGCGGCGGAACTCGCCCTCAACAATGGCGCTGATGCTTTCGCGGCCGCCGTGACGGCAACCGCGGTGCCCTTCGCCGTCGTCGTTATGGGCTATCGGGCGGCCGAAACTGCCCTGAACAGGCGCGACGCCGCTATCGCGGCGGGCCAACCTTAGCCCCGGCCACCGGGCGGGACCGGTGCCCGGCAACCCAGTACCCTTAAATACGTGGCTTTGAACCGAATTGTGCTCTTTTACGGCTTTACTCCCATCGCTGATCCGGACGCGGTGCGGCTCTGGCAGCGTGCCCTGTGCGAAAAACTCGGGCTGACCGGACGCATCCTCCTTTCCAAGGACGGCATCAACGCCACGGTGGGCGGCGAAATCGGCGCCGTCAAGCAGTACGTGAAGACCACCCGCGAATACAAGGGCTTCCACGGCATCGACGTGAAATGGTCCGACGGCGGCGCGGAGGACTTCCCTCGGCTGAGCGTTAAGGTCCGGGACGAGATCGTCTCCTTCGGCGCGCCCGGCGAACTCAAGGTGGATGAGCACGGTGTGGTGGGCGGCGGCACCCATCTCAAGCCCGAGGAACTCCATGAACTGGTGGAAGCCACGAAACAGGCCGGCGAGGACGTGGTGTTCTTCGACGGCCGCAACGCCTTCGAGGCCCAGATCGGCAAGTTCAAGGACGCGATCGTCCCGGACGTGGCCACCACCCACGATTTCATCAAGGAGCTCGACTCCGGCAAGTACGACGCCCTCAAGGACAAACCGGTGGTCACCTACTGCACCGGCGGCATCCGCTGCGAGGTGCTCTCCAGCCTGATGGTGAACCGCGGTTTCAAGCAGGTGTACCAGCTCGACGGCGGCATCGTCCGCTACGGCGAAACGTTCAAGGACCAGGGCCTCTGGGAAGGCTCGCTGTACGTGTTCGACAAGCGCATGCACCTGGAATTCAGCGAGGACGCCAAGACCATCGGTGAGTGCGTCCGCTGTGCCGCGCCCACCAGCAAGTTCGAGAACTGCTCCAACCTGAGCTGCCGCACACTGACCTTGTACTGCACCGAGTGTGCCGCCAGTCCGGAGACGCTGCGCTGCCCCGAAGGCTGCGCGGCCTGACGGCTCGCACGGTTCAGAGCCGGGCCAGCCGGAAGGCGAAATTGGCGGGGGACGGCGCTTCGACCTGGAAATGCAGCACCGTTTCCTTGGACAGGTAGATCACGCTTTCGCGCCGCGATCCGCAGCGCAGGCTGAGGTCCACCATGGTGAATTCGTCATTGCGGACTTTGAAGTCGACGCGCCGCTGGCTCCGGCACACCAGCACCAGGACGTAGGTTCCGGCGGGGAGGGGCGCCGTCGCGTCCGTTCGGATTTCCTCCGCGCGCAACAGGCCGAATGTCCTATGCGCCACCTGCAGGCCGGGCCCCACCTGGGACTCCGTCAACCAGGCCTCCATTTCAGCCTCGCTGACGGGATCGTTCCGCCACAGCTCAGCGCGTGGCCCCGGCTCGGTCACCTCCGGCGCGGACGGGGCGTTCTCGGCCGGCCGCCACCCTTCGTCGTACGTGTATTCACATCCGGTGAGCGCAGTTCCGGCAACGAGTGCGCCCGCCGTCCAGAGTACGACGGCGGCCCTCACCCGGGTGCGCACGGAGACTGACCGGGACGGGCAAGTGCCCGGACGAAGTACCGCCCTGCGGGGCGGCGGCGCCCCCTGGCTTGCGGGCATATTCCGACTCTATGCCCGGCACGGACCCCAATCCAGAGCCTCGAGGAAGTGCGGGGGAGGCTGGTCAGGGGAGGGGGTTAGGGGCTGCTGCTTACCAGCTGGTAGGCGTAGATCAGCGGTGCGTCGACGCTGGAGGCGCTGAGCTCCAGCGGTCCGGATTCCGGGAGCGTGATTTTGCGGGACTCCGGCGTGCCGTAGCAGGCGGCCCCGAGGTCGGCGAGTTCCTTGCCGCCGGACCGCACTGCCAGGAAGGCCTTGCCGCCGCCTTCGCAGACGAGTGTCAGCGTGTACTTGCCTGCCGGCACGTTCTCCGTATGGTCAATGGGCTGGGCGTTGAGAATCTTGCCGGAATCCTCGGCAACAATGCCGCTGGCCGACGGCATCGCCGTGGCTTTCCAGGCCGGCACATCCGCGTTCTCCACCGAAAGCTGCTGCGCGCAGCCCGAGACACCCAGGAGGACAGCTGCTGCAGCCACAGCGGAGAGGGCACGCGGCATGGAGGAAGGAAACGGAACCATGCTTCCAACTTACCCGGCGCCATCTGTGCTCCGTGATTCAGTCCCTTGACCTTGACGCTACGTCAACATTTATCGTTGAACCATCAGCCGGACCAGAACGTCCGGACCATCCCGCAACAGAGCAGGAAGGAGGACACATGGACTGGTCCATCCAGGACATCGCCCGGATCGCCGGGACCACCAGCAGGACGCTGCGGCACTATGACGACATCGGCCTGCTCAAGCCCAGCCGCACCGGCCACAACGGTTACCGCTACTACAACCAGGCGGCGATGGTGCAGCTCCAGCGCATCCTGCTCCTGCGCGGGCTGGGGCTGGGCCTGCCGGTGATCAGCCAGGTGCTCGACGACGAAGCGGACGCAGCGAAGGCGCTCACCGGGCATCTCGAATGGCTGAAGCAGGAACAGGACAGGCTGGCGCGGCAGATCGCGTCGGTCACCCAAACCATCGAAGCAGTGAAAGGAGGTGGCGAAATCATGGCAGAAGACATGTTCAACGGTTTCGACCACACGCAGTACAAGGACGAAGTGGAGGAACGCTGGGGCAAGGACGCCTACGCGAAGGGGGATTCGTGGTGGCGCGGCATGAGCACCGAGGAGAAGGCCGCGTGGAAGCAGCGCTCGCAGCAGCTGGGCGAGGACTGGATCGCCGCCGCCACGGCGGGTATCGCACCGGACAGCGCGGAGGCCCAGGCCATCGCGAGGCGGCACGTCGAATGGCTGACCGGCATCCCGGGCACCCCGGCGTCGGACGCCCGCGGCCAGGCTGACCGCAAGGGCAACGCTGACGTCCAGGCATACGTCACCGGACTCGGCGAAATGTACGTTGCTGACCCTCGGTTCGCCAAGAACTACGGCGGCGCGGACGGTGCCGGCTTCGTCCGGGATGCCCTGAAGATCTACGCGGCGGAGAACCTGTAGCCCGTCAGGAGGAAGCGTGCCCGCCAATAGACTTGGGCGGTGACTGATTCCACGCTTTTCCTGGCCGGCAACACCCCCGATGCCCCGCGCAGCGACCTCCCCGGGCTGCTGACGGCGCTCGCCGCGGACCTGCGCCGGGTGGACTACACGCTTGACGGCGTGGCCGGGCTGCTGGGCGAGTCGGCCTACCGCGCGCTGAACCGGGACCAGATCATCCCGGCGCTGCTGGCCACCGAACCTGCCCTCCAGAATGATGCCGCAGAGAGTGGCGCAGCGAACGGTGAGAAGACGACGGCGGCGCTCGCCGCCGTCGTGCGTCTCTGGCTCCTGGCGGAACCGCAGACGCGGGAAACGCTCGACGCCGCCCTGCCGAGAGTACGGGCCGACGGCCTGATCGAGCTGGGGCTGCTCGAGCCCGTGCCCGGCCCAGATCGGCCCGGCCCTGAGCTGCCCGGCGCTGCCGTGGGCGCGGACGTGCTACAGGCAAAGGCGGATCTGCGGCCGTACGGCTGGGACGCCAATGAGGACGGCAGCGGAGGCGCCGAGCTCTGGGTGGCCAGCGACCTCGCCGCGCACCAGCAGGCCGGCGTGCTGCGGCACGACCACGTGCTGGGCATCGGGCAGGCGTCCACCACGCTGGTGCAGACCACCGTCCGCCGCCACGTCGCCAAGGCCCTGGACCTGGGTACGGGCTGCGGCATCCAGTCCTTCCACCTCCTGCACCATGCCGAGCACGTGACGGCAACGGACATCTCAACGCGGGCGCTGGCCTTCACCCGGTTTAATCTCCTCCTTAATGCCGAGGCCCTGCACCTGGACCCGGAGCACCTGGAGGACCGGGTGAGCCTTCGGCTGGGGTCGCTCCTGGAGCCGGTGGCGGGGGAGGAATTCGAACTGGTGGTATCCAACCCGCCGTTCGTCATCACCCCGCGGACCCTGGGCGAAGCCGCGTCCGGGCAGTTCACCTACCGTGACGGCGGCCTGCCCGGCGATGACATTGTGTCCTCGCTCGTGGCGGCGCTGCTCGGTGCCCTGGCCCCGGGCGGCACCGCGCAGCTGCTGGGCAACTGGGAAATTCCCGCGGGGACCGAGTGGTACGAGCGGCCCAAGAGCTGGATCGGTCCGGACGCGGATGCCTGGTTCATCCAGCGCGAGCAGGTGGGCCCGGAGCAGTACGCCGAAACGTGGCTGCAGGACGCGTCCGAATCCCGCGACCGGATGCATTACCGGGACGCCTACGCCGCCTACCTGGCGGACTTCGCTTCCCGGAACGTGGCGGGGATCGGCTTCGGGATGATCTGGCTGCGCCGGCCGACGGCGGGACGACCCGCCGCCTCCATCAGCCGTTTCGAGGAAATCACGTACCCCATTGAGCAGCCCATCGGGCCCCACCTGGGCGCCGCCGTCGAGCGTTCCGACTGGCTGGCCGCCAACAGCCTGGCGGACGCGCACCTGCTCGTGGCGGACGACGTCACGGAGGAGCGCCATCAGCGCCCCGGCGCCGAGCACCCCGGCGTGATCCTGCTGCGCCAGGGTGCGGGCCTGCGCCGGACCAATCTGCTCAGCACCGAACTCGCCGGATTTGTCTCCGCGTGCGACGGTGACCTCTCCGTCGGCCAGATCATCGGAGCCCTTGCCGCGCTGCTCGGCGGGAGCCTCGCCGGGGAGGACGGGTTCGACGGCGACGCGTTCCGGACCGGGTTGCTCGACGACGTCGCGAACCTGGTCAGCGACGGTTTCCTGGTTCCTTCCGAGCCTGCTGAATAGTGGTTCGGCGGGCCCCGGAACACCCCACATCGGGATCCCGGATGTGCCTGATGAGTCAACTGGTTTTCCACATGAATGCGCACTATTGTCCAAAATATGGTGAACTAGGCCAATATGGGCTCATCTGCCCGAGCAACCTTTTTCTGTAGGAGCACCGTGCCAAGCAAGGCCAAAACAGGCAAGAAACTCGTGATTGTGGAGTCTCCGGCCAAGAGCAAGACCATCGCCAAGTACCTCGGCGAGGGCTTCATCGTAGAGGCCTCCATTGGTCACATCCGCGACCTGCCGCAGCCGTCTGAGCTTCCTGCAGAACTGAAGAAAACCTCGGTGGGCAAGTTCGCCGTCGACATCGAAAACGACTTCAAACCGTATTACGTGGTGTCCGCGGACAAGCGTAAAAAGGTCACCGAGCTGAAGGCCGCGCTCAAGGATGCCGACGCCCTCTATCTCGCAACCGATGGGGACCGCGAGGGCGAGGCCATCGCGTGGCACCTGCTGGAAGTGCTTAAGCCCAAGGTCCCGGTGTACCGGATGACGTTCGGCGAAATCACCAAGGAAGCCATCCACCGCGCCATGGACAACCTGCGCGATGTTGATACGGCCCTGGTGGACGCGCAGGAAACCCGCCGCGTCCTGGACCGGCTCTACGGCTACGAGATTTCCCCAGTGCTGTGGCGCAAGGTTGCCCGCGGCCTGTCCGCCGGGCGCGTGCAGTCCGTGGTCACCCGCATGGTGGTGGACCGTGAACGCGAACGCATGGCCTTCAAGGCCGCCTCGTACTGGGACCTGACGGGCCAGTTCGGGGCAGGCGCCGGTTCGTTCAAGGCGAAACTCGCTGCGGTTGACGGGGCCAAGGTCGCTTCGGGCCGGGACTTCAACGACGACGGCGTGCTCACCTCGCGCAATGCGGCGCACCTCAACGAGGAACTCGCCACCTCGCTGGCCGCCGGTCTCCAGGATGCGGACTTCCGCGTCCGGTCCGTGGACACCAAGCCGTACACACGCCGTCCGGCCGCGCCGTTCACCACGTCCACGCTGCAGCAGGAGGCCGGCCGCAAGCTCCGCTTCTCCTCAAAGAGCACCATGCAGGTGGCCCAGCGGCTGTACGAAAACGGCTACATCACCTATATGCGTACCGACTCCTCGGCGCTGAGCGACGAAGCCGTCACGGCCGCCCGCCGCCAGGCCTCCGAGCTGTACGGCCCGGAGTACATCCCGGCGTCGCCCCGCATGTACACCAGCAAGGCTGCAAATGCGCAGGAAGCCCACGAGGCCATCCGCCCCGCCGGTGACTCCTTCCGCACCCCCGCGCAGGTGGCCAAACAGCTCTCCGGCGACGAGTTCCGCCTGTACGAACTGATCTGGAAGCGCACCGTCGCATCCCAGATGGGTGACGCCAAGGGCTCGACGGCGACCATCCGCCTGGGTGCCGTGGCCACCGATGGCCGGGACGCTGAGTTCTCCGCCTCCGGTACCGTCATCACCTTCCCGGGCTTCCTGGCCGCCTATGAAGAAGGCAAGGACGAAAGCCGCGGGGACGACGACTCCGACGAAGCCCGGCGGCTGCCGAACGTGGCCAAGGACGATGCCCTCACGGCGTCGGACATTGTGGCCGTGGGCCACGAGACCTCGCCGCCTCCGCGCTTCACCGAAGCTTCGCTGACCGCCGAGCTGGAGAAGAAGGGCATCGGCCGACCGTCAACCTATGCCTCCACCATCTCCACCATCCAGGACCGCGGCTACGTCCGGAAGCAGGGTTCCGCGCTGGTGCCCAGCTGGATCGCGTTCTCCGTGATCCGCCTGCTCGAGCAGCACTTCACGGACTATGTGGACTACGAGTTCACGGCGGACATGGAAGGCGACCTGGATAAGATCGCCAACGGCCAGGCCGTTGGATCCGCCTGGCTCAAGCACTTCTACTACGGTGAAGATTCCGATCCGGGCCTGCTCAGCATCGTGAACAACCTGGGCGAGATCGACGCCCGGGAAATCAACTCCATTCCCATCACGGATGACATCACTCTGCGGGTGGGCAAATTCGGCCCGTACCTGGAAAGCTCCGCTGCCACGGTGGACGCCAAGACCGGCGAAATCGTGGAGAACTCCCGCGCCAACGTCCCCGAGGACCTGGCACCGGACGAACTGACGGCGGCGAAGGCCATCGAGCTCATGGAAACGGCTGCGCCGGAAGAACGCGTCCTCGGCGACGACCCCCACACCGGGCACAGCGTTGTGGCCAAGAATGGCCGCTACGGCGCGTACGTCACCGAAGTCATCCCCGAGATGACCGAGGAACAGCTGGCCAACCAGCCCGTGGAGTACTACAAGAACGGCAAGCCGAAGCCGCCGAAGAAGCCCGTCAAGGCCAAGCCGCGCACCGGTTCGCTGTTCGCGTCCATGACCGTGGATTCCGTGACCCTGGACGAAGCGCTGCAGCTGATGAGCCTGCCCCGCGCCCTGGGTGAGGACGCCGAAGGCAACCTCATCACGGTGCAGAACGGCCGCTTCGGCCCGTACCTGAAGAAGGGCACGGACTCCCGCTCCATCGGCACCGAAGAGGAAATCTTCACCATCACGCTGGAGCAGGCACTGGACATCTACTCCCAGCCCAAGCAGCGCGGCGCCCGTGCCGCCGTGGCGCCGCTGGCCGAGTTCGGACCGGACCCCGTTTCCGAGAAGAACATCGTGGTCAAGGAAGGCCGCTTCGGCCCGTACATCACCGACGGCATCACCAACATCACCGTCCCGCGGTCCACATCCTTGGAGGAACTGACCCGCGAACAGGCCATTGAACTCCTCGCCGAGAAGCGGGCCAAGGGTCCGGTCAAGCGCACCACAACGGCCCGCAAGGCCCCGGCAAAGAAGAAGGCCCCGGCCAAGAAGTAAGTCAGGACCGGGATGGCAGAAATCCTCGGCGTGCTCGCTCGTTCCTCGCTTAGACGCACGCTGCCGGATTCCTCCCATCCCGGCCCGTGTGTCATCCTCGGAATTGCGGTGCCGGGCACAACGTGGTCGAGTAGATACATGACTGAACAGCCCGGCACAGCCGATCTCACGCCGCTCAACGACCTCGAAGAGAAGCTCGCCCTGGGCGGCCAGCCCGAGGGCAGCCCGGTGGACGTCATCCTGTCCTTCCTCAACAGCGAGGTCTACGTCATCAGCACCGACGGCATCGAAGGGGAGGATTCCCAGGTGGAGCCGCTGGTATTGGCGAACGCCGACGGCGAGCCCGTCCTTGCGGTGTTCTCGCACCCCAGCCGCGTTGACGAGCAGTATCTTGAGGCGGCCCCGAACGTCCTGGGGACCCAGGGTGCAGCCATCATCGCCAACATTGGCGAGGAATTGGGCATGGTGATCAACCCCGGCGCTGCATACGGGTTTGAGATCAACCCGGAGGGCGTAGCCAACATCAAGCGCGACTTCAAGCGGGCGGATGAGCTTCCCGACGGCGCACCCGAGGACGCCTCCGCAAACTGACATCTTTTGCGCAGGGTTGTAAGTGAGGGCCGGGGCAGGGGAATAATGGCAGGATGCGGCTAGGCGTCCTCGATATCGGGTCAAACACTGTCCACCTTCTCCTGGTGGATGCCCACCCTGGCGCGCGTCCGGTGCCTTTCGCGTCGCACAAACGGCCCATATCCCTGGTCCAATACCTGGATACCGACGGCAACATCACCGACGAAGGGCAGCACGAGCTGACCGAATTCGTCCTTGAAGCCTGGGAGTTTGCCGCCAGGCACAAAGCGGACGACCTTCTGGCTTTCTGTACGTCTGCCATCCGTGAAGCCACTAACGGCCCTGCCGTGCTGGCCCGGGTCAAGCACGAAACCACTGTCACCCTGCAGGAACTGACCGGCAGCGAAGAAGCCTCCATGACCTTCTTCGCCGTCCGCCGCTGGTACGGCTGGGGTGCGGGACCGATCCTGAACCTGGACATCGGAGGCGGCTCCTTCGAAATGGCCTTCGGGCAGGACGAACTGCCCGAAGTGGCCACTTCCGTGCCGCTGGGCGCCAGCCGCCTGACCCGCGACTGGCTGGCTGAGGACCCGCCTTCCGCCAAGAGCGTCAAAGAGCTGCGCCGCTACATCCGGGCCACCCTCGCCCCGGCGGTCAGGCAGTTCGACGGCCTGGGCCGCGCCAACGTTGTGGCCGGAACCTCCAAGACCTTCAGGTCGCTCGCCAGGGTCGCCGGAGCAGCCCCGAGCGCCGCAGGGCCCTACGTGAAGCGCACACTTAACGCCACGGATCTGGGCGTGTGGGCGCAGCGCATTTCAGCCATGAAGTCCGAGGACCGGCTCTTTCTGCCGGGCGTGTCAGAGGCCCGCGCGCACCAGCTGCTCGCCGGGGCTCTGGTGGCCGAGGCTGCCTTGGAAATGTTCAAGTTCAAGAAGATCAGGATCTGCCCGTGGGCGCTGCGTGAAGGGCTGATCCTGCGCCGGCTCGACCAGCTGGTCTTCGCCGGTCCGCTGGGTCCGGCCCCGCATATCGTGGAGCCCGCCGCGGCACGCCAGACGATCGAGGCTTCACCGGCCTGAGACCCGGGCTAGCCCAGGGCGCAGACAGCGGGGTCGCGTGGCTTATGAGTGACTCATCAGCAAGAGCTCCGGACGGCGTGCTGCCCAGGGCCGCACAGCTTCCACGGCGGCGCCAACGGCGAAGACCGTGGCGTCGTCGAACGGGTGGCCCACAATCTGTACCCCGGTGGGGATGCCACAGTCTGCCATTCCGCTCGGCACGGCCAGCACCGGGCAGCGGTTGGCGATATTGAACGGCGCCGTCATGTGGCCCTGCCAGTAATGTTCCAAATGCACCTCGCCGGCTTCAATGCCGTCAAGGTACATGCCGTCAGCGTCGAGCGCGGCAATGGCGGAGGCCGGGCAGATCAAGGCGTCGAAGCCGGCCATCGCAGCGGCCAGTTCAGCCTGGATGCGCGTCTCCGCCCTGATGCCGTCGACGAAGCGGTTTTCGTCCGCAGCTTTGCGAGCGTCCGCCATGAAGCGTCGGGTGTAGGCAGCAAGCAGCTCCGGTGCGGCTGCGGTGTCATCCTCCATGGCCGGGCCCAGGAGGTAGCCAAAGTGCGTGAACATCGTTGCGCTGATATCTTCGGTGGTCCAGGGCAGTTCGATCTCCTCCACCACAGCTCCGGCTGCGCGCAGGGCGGAGGCCACGGCGCGGGTGTTGGCCTCTATGTCCGCGGCCACGGGGTAATTCCCCAGCCGGATGCACAGTGCCATCCGCATGCCCGCCACAGAAGCGGTGGCAACGGGACCCGGAGGGCAGGACAGTGCCGGACTGTCGCCGAGGGAAGTGTGGTCCCCGGGATGCCGGCCCGCCATGACGTTCGCCAGCAAGGCCGCGTCCGCCACAGTCCGGGCCATCGGGCCGTCGCCGCGGTAGTGGTCCGCGGAGAGCGGGGCCAGGCCGGGAATCCTTCCGTAGGGTGCCTTGTAGCCGACGGTTCCTGTGAACGACGCCGGCAGCCGGGTTGAGCCGGCGATGTCGGAGGCGGTGGCGAGCGGCGTGAGCCCGGCCGCCAGGGCCGCCCCCGAGCCGCCCGAGGAGCCACCTGGGGAAAACCGCTGGTCCCACGGGTTGCGGGTGACACCCCACAACGGGCTGTGGGTGACCGTGGCGCAGCTGTATTCCGGCGTGGTGGTGCGCATGTGGATGATTCCGCCCGCCCGGCGGATCCGGTCGATGACGGGATGGTCCGCCTGCGCCAGTTCGTCCTTGCGGGCCACCAGTCCCTGCGAGAGGGTGCGTCCCTTGATCCCGTGCTTTTCTTTTGCTGCGACCGGCAGCCCCAGCAGCGGCGTCAGGTCCCGGCCACGCGCGTATTTCGCGGCTGCCTGACGTGCGGCGGGCAGCGCTTCTTCGAAGAGGGTTTCGGTCAGGGCGTTGATCTGGCCGTTGACGGCTTCCGTCCTCGCGATCACCGCGTCCAGGAGCTCCACGGGAGAGAGCTCCCTGGCACGGAAGAGCCGCAAGGCCGTGGCGGCGTCGAGGTAGTGCAGTTCGGTCATGCGAGCGCCTCCGCCGGCAGCGCGGAGGACCCTGCGAGGGCCCCGCAGGTAAGCTCACGGGCCACGCCGGTGAGCATGTCCACACCGACAACCATGTCGGCGTCCGTGGTGAACTCCCGTTCGCAGTGCGAGACGCCGTCCACGCTGGGGATGAACAGCATCACGGACGGTGCCACCGTGTTCATGGCAACGGAATCGTGCCCGGCCATGGTCTGGATCCGCCGCGCCGAGAGCCCCAGATCAGCCGCCACTTTGTCGGCGAGTTCCAGGCCGGCCTCGGAGAAGCGGCGGATGGGGCGGATATCGAAGTCCTTTATGTTGACCTTGATGTCATGCTCGCGTGCCAGCACGTCGATGTCCTTGATGAGCTTGGCGCGTGCTGCCTTGACGATGTCCGGATCGCCAGATCGGAGGTCCGCCACGAGGTGTACGCGGCGCGCCACCACGATGGGTGAGTTCGGCTCCAGTGTCAGCTGTCCCACGGACGAGACGAGGGCCTCGTCCGCGAAGTCCTTCGTGACATCGTGCACCATAAGAATGATCTTGGACGCTGCCACGAGGGCGTCGTGGCGGTCGGCCATGGCGGTGGCGCCGGTGTGTGACTGTTCTCCAAGCACCTCGATGTCCAGCTTCTGGGTGTACCAGCTGCTGTCCACCAGGCCGATCGACATCCCTTCCCGCTCCAGGATCCGGCCCTGCTCGATGTGGATCTCCGCGTAGCCCGCAACCTCGGGCCCCTCGTCCGTGCCGAGGTACCCGATGCCGTCCAGGGCCTCGCGGACCGTGACCCCCTGCAGGTCGGCGACATCCAGCATCTGTTCGCGCGGCAGGAGCCCCGCAAAGACCGAACTACCCATGATGCTCGGTGCGAAGCGGCCGCCCTCTTCGTTGAACCAGTTCACCACCGCCAGATTGAACCGGGGCGCAGCACTGCCCTCCGCGACCTCGGCATCAACCCGCCGGGCCGCGTGCATCGCGGCAATGACACCGTAGGCTCCGTCGAAGCGCCCGCCGAGCGGCTGGCTGTCCAGATGCGAACCGATCAGGACATACGGTGCCCCGGGCGTCCACTCCAGCAGCCCGAACATGTTGCCAATTCCGTCCACCCGGAGTTCCCACCCGGCGTCGCGCACCCAGGCGGCGAACCAGTCGCGTGTCCGCGCATCCTCCGCCGTGGCTGCTTGGCGGTCTACGCCATTGTTGGAGGTGGCGCCGATGGTGGCCACATGGTGGAAGTCTTGGAGGAATGCTGCTGAGTTCATGGGAAGTCCTTTATATGTTGCGGTGACATGGAGCAGGCGGCGGGCTTAGCCCATGCGGCCGCGCGTCTCGGGAACCTTGGTGAACAGCACCAGAAGGAGCACGACGGCGGCAGCGGCGGCCATGTAGAAGCCGGGGGCGTGCGGCACTCCGGTGCCGCCGACGAGGGCCGTGCCGATGAACGGTGCCGTGCCGCCGAAGAGCGCGTAGGCGCCGTTGTAGCTGATCGCCGCCGAGGTGAAGCGCGTCCGGGTCGTGAAGATTTCGACAAAGAAGGTGTAGCAGCCGCCGCCGTAGATGCACAGCGCCACCACGAAGACTGCCTGTCCCAGGAGGGCGAGGGGAAGGCTGCCGCTGGTCACAAGCATGAAGCTCGGCACTGAAAGCAATGCCAGGGCGGCGGAACCGGCAATGAGCATTGGTTTGCGGCCGAAGCGGTCGCCGATCCGGCCACCGATGGGAAGCAGGACAGCGTAAAGGGCGAGGGCGGCGGCGTTGACCAGGAGTGATTGCTCGCGGCTCAAGTGGCCCGTGGTCTGCACGTAGGACACGAAATAGGCCGAGAGGAAATAGAAGCCCATCGCGGTGAGACCCATGACGAAGATGACCTGCACCATGCGGAGCCTGTTTTCGCGGAAAGCCTCACGGACCGGGCTGAATTCCTTCGTCCGGGACGCCTTGGCCTCGTTGAACGCGTCGCTTTCCACCGTGCGGCTGCGGATCCAAACACCGAAGAGGGCCAGTGGCAGTGCCAGCAGGAATGGCAGCCGCCAGCCCCACGCCATGAAGGATTCGTTGGGCATCGACTGGCTGAGAATCAGGATCATCGACCCGGCAACCACCGACGGCAGCGCGGTGGCGGCGATGGTGATGTTGAGCCAGAACCCGCGGCTTTTGACGGGGGCATGCTCGAAGACGAACGATGGCGCTCCCACGGACTCGCCGCCCGCGGAAAATCCCTGGACGAGGCGGCAAAGGACCAGCAGGACAGGTGCCCAGGCGCCGATCTGGCCGTAGGTCGGGAGCAGCCCCATCAGTGCGGTGGCGCCGCCGATGGCGATGAGGGTGATAGTCAGGACGCGCCGTCGGCCGATCCGGTCACCCAGAGCTCCGAAGAACAGCCCGCCGATGGGGCGAACCACGAAGGCGACGCCGAAGGTGGCGAAGGTGGCGAGCATGGCGGTGACAGGATTGCTGCCCGGGAAGAACAGTTGCGAGAAGATGACGGCGGTGAGGCCGTAAAGTGTGAAGTCGTAGAACTCGATGAACTGGCCGATGCTGCCGCCGGCCAGGACCCGCTTCTGCATCTTGGTGATGCGGGGGGTTCCGGGCAGGGAAGCGTCCTGGTCCAGGGTCGTAGTCGTCGAGGTGGTTCCGGGGTCCGGTGACTGGTCCTTGAGGTCGTTGATCGTCATGACAGCCACGCTGAGTTGTTACGGCCGTGGGAAATGAACTCTGCGGACATAACCGCGGTGTTGCGGGCATGCCTGTGTCCGGACATGCTTCGGACACGTTGGGGGTTAATCGGAACCATTGAATCTCCTTTGATCAACATGGTTGTCGCGCTTCGGGATGCGGCCAAGGCCGTCACTGCGGGATTGTCGCCGGACGGTCTCCGGCACCACCGCGCTGCACCCAACTGTGTGTGATCCGCTTCACATCTGTCCAATTGATAGTTTTTGGCGAACCAATAGATTTTATCAATGCCAAATGTGCCGGGACTTTCCTGCCCGCCGCGCGGCTAGTGTCGCGCCGCTCCGTAGAGGCGGATACACGTCTCCTCAAAGGCGAGGGCCCTGCGCGTGGGCTGGACACCCTCCGGCCGGACCAACATCACCTCGATCGGCGGAAAATCGTCCGACAGAGCGAGAGCCACCACCCGGCCCCCGGAGTACGTCAGGTCACTGTGGAGTCTCTGGTTGAGCATGGCGTAGCCGTGCCCCTTCGCCACAAAGGAGCGGACCGTTTCATAACCAGCGAAGCGGTGCCGGACATTGGGTACCACCCCTGCGATTGCATAGAGCTGCTCGTAGTATTCCCGGCTGTGCGGAAGGTCCAGCACCACCGAGGGTTCGCCGTCGAGATCCTTCAGCGCGATGGTCCGCCCGGGGCGGGACGCCGCAGGATGCTCGGCATGGACCAGCACATGTGGCGGCACCCGCTCCAGCACCGTGCGGGTGAACCCCCGGCCCAGGCCGAGACCGTACATCAGCGCCACGTCGCACTGCCCCTCCAGGAGGGCCGTCTGCAGGCTCGCCAGGTCGGCTTCGAGGAAGGAGACTGCAACACCGGGGTGCTGAACTTCGAAGGTCTGAAGGATTGCCGGCAGCCTGAACGGCGCCAGTGGCGCAAATACCCCCACCTTGAGCTCGCCGACAAGGCTCGTCGCAAGCCCCCGCGCCGACTCGTACAGGGAATCGGCGTGTTCCAGCAACACCTTGATGTCCTGGGCGAACTGCCGGCCTGACGCCGTCAGCCGCAGACCACGCGTCCTGAGCCGCACGAACAGCTGTGTGGACAGGCTGGCTTCCAGCTGGGCCATCGCCGTGGACAGGGCGGACTGGGTCAGCAGCAGCCGTTCGGCCGCCGCCGTCATGTTCTCGAGCTCTGCCACCACCGCGAAATACCGCAGTTGGGTCAGGGTAAAGGGTTTCGCCATTCGTCAATGCTCGCATTCTGCGCAGATCCGCGCGGTCACAAGGTTCGGAGCCGGTGCAGAAGGAGGGCGACGTGCAACGAGGTCCGGGATTCCGCGTCGTCGAGGTCCACGGCGAGGAGTTCCTCGAGCCGGCCCAGCCTGGCGTAGAGCGTCGGCCGGCTGAGGTAGCCGCTGCGGGCGAGGGCGGCTTTGTTGCCGCCAAGCTCAAGGTACTGCCCGAGCAGTTCCAAGTAGCCGCCCGCGCCCCTGGCTTCGGCGTGCAGGACGCCGGCCAGCTCGGACTCGACGAACTGCTGAACGCGCGGATCCTTGCGCAGCAGGGCCAACAGTCCCCGCAGGCGGACGTCGGTGGCACGGTAGAAGGGCTTGCGATCACCCGACAGGGTCGCGGCCGTTTCGGCCACGTGGGAGGCCTCGTCAATGCCCGCCGCCGCCTCAAGCAGGGAGCCCTGCAGACGCCCGACGCCGATGCTCCACGCCACCTCCGTGTGGCTGCCGGACCCGTTTCCGTCCATGGACGGGCCGGGCGGACCGGACTCCGGACTGTCCCCCGCGAGAGCATGGGCGAGGCGCTGCAGCGTCGAGTCTTCGAGTTGCTTCGCCGGGATTGCCAGGATCATGCCGACCGAGCCTGACCGGATACTCGCGGTCAGGGCGGTACCCGAAACGGACTTGAGGGCCCGGGCGAGATGCTCGAGCAGCGCACGCTCCTCCTGCTGCCCGGCGAGTGGGTCGCCGGCCGGATCCGCTTCTTCCGGCGAGGCACCAGAAGCTGATCCGCCGCTCCGGAACACTATCGGCACGTAGAAGGGTGAGCGTCTGAGGCCCAGTGCGGCGGCGCGGGCCTGCGCTTCGCCCTCGCTCAGCCCGCGGGGCTGACGCAAGGCATTCAGGAGCCCGGCCTGCGCCTGATGGCTCAGCTCGCGCCGGTCCCGTTCAGCCAGGCGGTTGATGGCCAGCGTCTGGGCGGCGCGTTCCAGCACCATGGCCGCCGCTTCGTCGTCCTCCAGTGCCACCGGCACCACCAGCCGGCCCCACAGTTGCCGCCGCACTCCGACCGGCGTCTGCAGCCACGCCTCCGGACCGGTCCGGGACGTGGCCGACGGGGACGGCGTGGTCCGCGACCGCCGCTCCCAGTCGGCGAGCAGTTCGGTAGTACGGAGTTGCCGGGACGAATAGGCGAGGACAAGATGCGAAAGGTCCTCCAGGACCACCGGAGCGCCGATCATGGCGGCGGCCTGTTCCACGACTTCCTGGGTCCCGGCGCTTTCCAGGCTCAGCACCGTGAAAGCTTCGTGCACGTCGCGGGCCCGTTCCACCCGTTGCAGCTGCTCGGCAACGATCATCCGGTGCACGATCTCCGTGATCTCCACGAAACGCACCCGCCGTTCCACCACGATCACGGGCAGAGCACTGCGCAGCGCCGACATGCGCAGGGCGTCCAGGCTGCGCTGCCGGTTTCCGATGACTTCCACGATCAGGCCGGAGACTGCCGCGTCCTCCAAGGACTGGATGAACGACGCCGTCTGGTTGGGGTTCTTTTCCAGTTCCAGGCCCGTCGTGAGCACAAGCTCTCCGCCGGACAGCAGTCCGGAAATGTCGAGCACTTCGGTCACGTGGACCCAGCGTACGGGGGTGTCCAGGCCGCTGGTAGCGCCCAGAAGCTGCGGACTGGCCTCCCGCAGCACGGGGAGCTCAAGGATGGAGCGGACGGTGGGAAGCATTTACAAAGTGTAAGGCAGTATGCCATTTCCTTTACAGGCCGCAGCTTACGTCAGGCCTCGGCGGCAGACACACTGGACGCAACACACACGGCAACCACCCCTTTTCTGAACAACAAGGAGAACCCTTGAACACCATCGAGCACTGGATCAACGGCAGCTACGTCCCCGCCGGCGGGCGCACCGCCCCCGTCACCAACCCGGCGACGGGCAAGGTCACCGCCCAGGTCGCCCTGGCCAGCATGGAAGACGGCAGCGCCGCCGTCGCGGCCGCCAAGGCTGCCTTCCCGGCCTGGCGGGACACCTCCCTGGCCCGCCGCGTTCAGATCATGTTCGCCTTCCGCGAGCTGCTGAACGCACGCAAGGACGAGCTCGCCGCCATCATCACCTCGGAGCACGGCAAGGTCCTGGACGACGCCATGGGCGAAGTTACCCGCGGCCAGGAAGTGGTGGAATTCGCCTGCGGCATCCCGCACCTGATCAAGGGCAGCTACACGGAGAACGCCTCCACCAAGGTGGACATCCACTCCATCCGCCAGGCCCTGGGCCCGGTGGCCATCATCAGCCCTTTCAATTTCCCGGCCATGGTGCCCATGTGGTTCTTCCCCATCGCCATCGCCGCCGGCAACACCGTGATCATCAAGCCCAGCGAAAAGGTCCCCACGGCCGCCAACTGGATGGCCGAGCTGTGGAAGGAAGCCGGCCTGCCGGACGGCGTCTTCAACGTCCTTCAGGGCGACAAGGTCGCCGTCGACACCCTGCTCACCCACCCCGACGTCAAGGCCGTCTCCTTCGTCGGCTCCACTCCCATCGCCAAGTACGTCTACGAGACCGCCACGGCCAACGGCAAGCGCGTCCAGGCCCTGGGCGGCGCCAAGAACCACATGATCGTGCTGCCCGACGCCGATCTGAACCTCGCCGCCGATGCCGCCATCAACGCCGGCTTCGGTTCCGCCGGTGAGCGCTGCATGGCCATCTCCGCCCTGCTCGCCGTGGGGGACATCGCCGACGAGCTCGTGGCCAAGATCGCCGAGCGCGCCCGGGGACTCCGCACTGGCGACGGCCTTCGCGGCTGCGACATGGGCCCGCTGGTCACCTCCCAGCACCGCGACAAGGTGGCAGGCTACGTCGACGCCGGCGAAGCTGCGGGTGCCACCCTCGTCGTCGACGGCCGCACCATTGCGCCCGACGCCGAAGGCGACGGCTACTTCCTCGGCCCCACGCTGTTTGACAACGTCACCACCGACATGACCATTTACCGCGACGAAATCTTCGGCCCCGTCCTCTCCGTGGTCCGCGTGGACAGCTACGACGATGCCCTCGCCACCATCAACGCCAACCCATACGGGAACGGCACCGCAATCTTCACCAACGACGGCGGAGCGGCCCGCCGCTTCGAGAACGAGGTCGAGGTCGGCATGGTGGGCATCAACGTCCCCGTCCCCGTCCCCATGGCCTACTACTCCTTTGGCGGCTGGAAGAACTCGCTGTTCGGAGACACCCACGCGCACGGCGCCGAGGGCGTCGGCTTCTTCACCCGGGGCAAAGCCGTCACCACCCGCTGGTTGGATCCGAGCCACGGCGGCATCAACCTCGGCTTCCCGCAGAACGCCTGATCCGCGCCATTCGAACAGGAGACAGTGACATGATTTCCACCATAGACAGCGTGCTCCTTCCCGAACGGACCGAGCCGCACCCCGCCGTCGACACCGCCGCGGCCCGGCGGGCCTACGAGCTGGACCGCAAGCACGTTTTCCACTCCTGGTCCGCCCAGGAACTGCTGGACCCGATGGTCATCTCGGCTGCTGAGGGTTCGTACGTGTGGGACGGAGAGGGCACCCGGTACCTCGACTTCTCCTCACAGCTGGTCAACACGAACATCGGCCACCAGCACCCTGCCGTGGTTGCGGCCATAGCCGCCCAGGCGGCCAAGCTGTGCACCATCGCCCCGAGCTACGCCAACGAGGCCCGCTCCGAGGCGGCACGGCTGATCGCCGAGCGCACCCCGGGCGAGCTGAACAAAATCTTCTTCACCAACGGAGGCGCCGATGCCAACGAGCACGCCGTGCGCATGGCCCGGCTGCACACCGGCCGGCAGAAGGTCCTCTCGGCATACCGCTCCTACCACGGCGGCACGCAGCTGGCCGTCAACATCACGGGCGACCCGCGCCGATGGGCCAATGACACCGCCAGCACCGGCACGGTGCATTTCTTCCCGCCGTACCTGTACCGCACGGCCTTCCACTCCACCACGGAAGCGGAGGAGAGCCAGCGCGCCCTGCAGCACCTCGAACAGCTCATCGTGCTCGAAGGGGCCGCGACCATCGCGGCCCTGATGCTGGAGAGCATCCCAGGCTCGGCCGGCATCTACGTGCCTCCCGCCGGGTACATGCAGGGGGTGCGGGAACTATGCACCAAGTACGGCATCATGTTCATCGCGGACGAGGTCATGGCCGGCTTCGGCCGCACCGGCAAGTGGTTCGCCGTGGAGCACTTCGACGTCGTCCCGGATCTGCTGACCTTCGCCAAGGGCGTCAACTCCGGTTACGTTCCCTTGGGCGGCGTGGCGATCAGCCCGGAAATCGCGGCGACGTTCGCCACCAAGCCCTACCCGGGCGGCCTGACGTATTCGGGCCACCCGCTGGCCACCGCGGCAGCCGTTGCCACCATCAACGCGATGGAAAAGGAAGGCATCGTGGACCATGCAGCCGCCCTGGGCGACGACATCATCGGCCCGGCGTTGGCCGGTTTCGCCGCACGGCACAAGTCCGTGGGCGAAGTCCGCGGCACGGGTGTCTTCTGGGCCATTGAACTGGTCAAGGACCGTGCGACGCGCGAGCCGCTGGCCCCGTACGGTGCCTCCAGCCCGGAGATGAACCAGCTCATTGCCGCCTGCAAGTCCCGCGGCCTGATCCCGTTCGCGAATTTCAACCGCATCCACGTGGTCCCGCCATGCAACATCAGCGTGGAGGACCTGGTGGCCGGCCTCGCGATCCTGGACGAAGTGCTGGACATCGCAGACACCTTCGCTGTCTGAGAAACCGTATGCCGGGACCTGTGCCGATCTGACCTGAACATCGTGTTAAACGCGAAAGCGCCGGCGTCCGCAGCAGGAAAATGGGGGAAAACCTGCTGCGGACCACCGGCGCCTCGGGCAAACATCCCCATGCTTGCCGCATCACTCGCACCCTCAATGAGGTAATAACTACGTTAGGCGGCGAAGTTGTGTGCAAGCTGCAGCGAACATGGGAGTCGGCTGTGAATCGGTTTCGGCGGGTTCCCGCTTTTTCCGATTCGTTTCCATTTCTGCAGCGGCCCACCCGAACTGCAATGATGGAAGCATGAGCAACCGAATCGCCTTCCTGGGCTGTGGATCCATGAACGAAGCCATCCTGTCCGGCCTGCTGGGCGGGGGAACCGACCCCGCCGACGTCGTGGCCACAGTCAGGCGTGCTGAACGCGCTGCGGAACTGGCCATGCGTCATCACGGCATCACGGCCATCGCCGGCGAAGAGGAACCGGACAACAACAAGCAGGCGGCCAAGGGCTCCGCCGTCGTAATCCTTGGCGTCAAACCGGTGGGCATCGTCGACTTGGCGCGCGAGATCAGCCGTTCCCTGTCCCCGAACGCCATCGTTGTCAGCGTGGCCGCAGCCGTCTCTCTGGCGCAACTGGAAGCCGCGCTGCCTCCCGGACAGCCGGTGATCCGCGCTATGCCGAACACCCCTGCCAAGCTGGGCCGCGGCGTCGTGTCCGTCTCACCCGGAACCAACTGCACGCCGGAACAGCTCCAGACCGTCAAGGACATCCTTCGGGCCACTGGCACCGTGGTGGAGGTGCGCGAGGATCAGGTGGATGCGTTGTCGGCCATCAGCGGCTCGGGTCCCGCCTACGCGTTCTACCTGGCCGAGGCTATGGCAGCTGCCGGCGTCGAGCTGGGCCTGGATCCCGAGTTGTCGCTGCTCCTGGCACGGGAGACGGTCGCAGGCGCGGGCTTTATGCTTGCCGAGCCGGGCGCCGATCCCTCGGCCCTGCGCAAGGGAGTGACCAGCCCCAACGGCACCACGGAACGGGCCATCGCCACCTTCGACGACCGGGGCATACCGGCCATCATCGCCGCCGGCGCCCGCGCCGCAGCAGACCGCTCCGCGGAGATCACCAGGCAGCTCGGTTAGTCCCCACCCGCTCCCTAACCTCGCAAGCTCGGCCAGGGAACCCGGCGGGCGTGGGCCCACCCGTGCCTAAGGCCGGGCGGCGAACCGTTCCAGCAGGTCCACGTGCCCGGACACGATCAGCATGTCGCGGGCGGACACCTTGGTTTCAGGGCGGGCGTAGGTGAAGTCCTCGCCGGGAGACTTCACGCCCACGATGGTCACGCCGTACTTGGACCGCACCTTGGACTCATCCAGTGTGAAGCCCACCGTCTCGCGCGGCGGGTACATTTTCACGATGGCGAAATCGTCGTCGAACTCGATGAAGTCCAGCATGCGGCCGGAGACCAGGTGCGCGGCGCGGACGCCGGCGTCAGCCTCGGGGTAGATCACGTGGTTCGCGCCGATCCGGGTGAGGATCTTGCCGTGTGATGGCGTGATGGCCTTGACCCAGAGGTGCTCGATGCCCAGGTCCACCAGGTTCACAGTGATCAGCACGGAGGACTCGATCGAGGTGCCCACCCCACAAACGGCGGAGCTGAACTCCTGAGCGCCGAGCTGGCGCAGCGCATCAATGTTGGTGGCGTCGGCCTCCACGACGTGGGTGAGGAGCGGCGCCCACTTCTGGACCAGGGACCGGTCGCGCTCGATTGCGAGCACCTCGCGGCCCTGTTTCACGAGCTGTTCGGCGGTGGACGAGCCGAAGCGGCCCAGCCCGATCACCAAGACCGGCGCGTTGTGGGCGGGGCGGTTGGGGGCGCCTGAGGAATTAGCCAATGATGGGCCTCTCTTCCGGGTAGTGGAACAGCTGGCTGCGCTGGCGCAGTGCCAGCCCAGCGGCAAGGGTGACGGTGCCGACGCGGCCCGCGAACATCAGGGCAGTCAGGACATAAACGCCCGACGGCGGCAGCTCGGCGCTGAGGTTCGTGCTCAGCCCCACGGTGGCGAAGGCGGAAATTGTCTCGAACAGCACTCGGTCCAGGGACGCGCCGCTGATCTGCAGCAGCAGGAAGGCTGAGACGGAGACCAGGGTGGCGCCGGCCACGATCACTGAGATGGCCACCCGCATGGTCCCCTGCGGGATGGTCCGGCCGTAGACCTTCACGTCGGAGTCGCCGCGGGCCTCCGCGACGATGGCGAGGAACATGACGGCGATGGTGGTCACCTTGATGCCGCCCGCCGTCGACGCCGAACCGCCGCCGGCGAACATGAGTGCGTCGGTGAGCAGCATGGTGGTGGATTCCATCTGGTTCTGGTCCACCAGGTTGAACCCGCCCGAGCGGGTCATGACGGAGGCGAAAAGCGAGTGGGTGATCTTGTCGCCGAGGTCCATGTGGCCGATGGTCCGCATGTTGTCCCACTCCATCAGTCCCCACAGCACCGTGCCGGCGGCCAGCAGGATGAAGGACACCTGGATGGTGAGCTTGGTGTGCAGGTTCCACTTTTTCCAGTTGAGCCCGTTCTGCTGAAGGACCATAACCACGGGAAAACCCAGGCTGCCCAGGAACACACCGAGCATCAGCGGGATGAGGATCCAGAGATCGGTCTCGTAGGGAACAATGCCGTCCGAATGCGGGGTGAAGCCGGCGTTATTAAAGGCCGAGATCGAGTAGAAAACGCCGTGCCACACCGACTGCCAGAAGGGCTCACCCAACGTCATAAACCGGGGGATCAGCGCCAGCGCCAGGACGCCCTCGATCACCACGGACGTCACGATGACGATCCGCAGCAGCGTACCCACTTCACCGAGCCGGCCGGCGTTGTTCATGGCCTCCTGCGCGATCAGCTTGCCGCGGACGCCAAGCTTCTTGCTCACCATGAGGGCCAGCAGCGACGCGAGCGTCAGCGTGCCCAAGCCGCCCACGAAGATGCCGATCAGGATGACCAGCTGGCCAAAGAATGACCAGTGCACCGCCGTCGAAACAACCGTCAGGCCGGTCACACAGACCGCCGATACCGCCGTGAACATCGCCTGGTGTATCGGAGTGGCTGTGCCCGTGGCGGAGGAGACGGGCAGCGAGAGGACGAACGTAAAGACCAGGCAGACCGCCCCGAAGGCGCTCAGGGCAAGCCGGGCGGGCGACGTATTGGCAATATCGTCAACGAAGTCGCGCACGCGCGTGAAGATCCAGAGACCTTCGCGCTCCGGTGCGGCGGGGTGCCAGCTGGCCGGGTTCCGGGGCCTCGACTGGCGTTGCGTCATGGGGGCTTTTCCTCGGTTGAAACTGTTTCCTCCAGTAGTAAACCACTAATGCCCGCGTAATGGCCGGGCCGGGGCAGTGGCGTCCTCCGGTAGCCTGTCATTGATGACATTCCTGCCCGGTCTCAGCCAGCCAGCGCCACCAACGATGGTGGTGTGGAATTCGGCCATGACGGCCTACAACTTTGGTCTCGGCCACCCCATGGCTCCGGCACGGCTGGACCTGACGGCCCGGCTTTCCCGCAGCCTCGGCCTGCTGGACCTGGCGCACGTGTCCGTGGAGGCTCCGGAGGTTGCGTCCGATGCCGAACTGGAAACCGTGCACTCGCCTGAGTTTGTGGCTGCGGTCCGCAGGGTCAGCGACGACCCGGCCTCGCCGGATGAAGCCCGCGGACTGGGCACCGACGACGACCCGGCCTTCGCTGGCATGCACGACGCCGCCGCGAGGCTCGCCGGCGGATCGCTGGCCGCCGCGTCCGCCATCCTGGACGGTTCCGCGCTCCACGCCGTGAACTTCGGCGGGGGCCTGCACCATGCTGCCCGTGACCGCGCCAGCGGCTTCTGCATCTACAACGACTCCGCCCTGGCCGTCCAGAGACTGCTCGACGGCGGCATCAGCCGCGTGGCGTACATCGACGTCGATGCGCACCATGGGGACGGGACGGAAAGCATCTTCTGGGACGACCCCCGGGTCCTGACCATTTCGCTGCATGAAAGCGGACTCACACTTTTCCCCGGGACCGGTTTCGCGAACGAGATCGGCGGTCCGCAGGCTGAGGGCAGCGCCGTCAATGTTGCCCTGCCGTCGGGCACCGGCGACGCCGGCTGGCTGCGGGCATTCCACGCCGTGGTGCCGCAGCTCGTGGGCGCTTTCCAGCCCGAAGTCATCGTCAGCCAGCACGGCTGCGACTCACACCGCCTCGACCCGTTGGCCCACCTGAACATCAGCGTGGACGGCCAGCGCGAGGCAGCCACCGCCGTCGGGAATCTCGCTGCCCGGCACTGTGAGGGCCGCTGGATCGCCACGGGCGGCGGCGGGTACAGCGTCACCGACGTTGTGCCGCGCTCCTGGAGCCACCTTATCGCCATCGCCGCCGGGCGCCCCGTTCCGCTCCAGACCCCGGTGCCGGAGGATTGGCGCACGTATGTTTCGGACAAGTTCGGCATGGACACCCCTGGCCTGATGGGCGACGATGTGGAGCTCTGGTGGCGGTCCTGGGAAGTGGGCTTTGACCCCAACGACGCCGTCGACCGCACCGTGATGGCCACCCGCAAAGCCGTTTTCCCGCTGCACGGACTTGATCCCTGGTTCGACTGATCCTTCTTCGACCCACGCGGGGCGGTCACGGGCGAAATAGTTGATGCCTGGCGGCGTATATGTCGCTAGGGTGGGAGGCATGGTGACAGACGACGTATTTGCCGTCATTGCGGAAGCAACCCGGCGCGACATTTTGGTATCCCTGCGCGCCGGGGACAAGGCAGTGGGTGAGCTGGTGGAAGAACTCTCCGCAAGCCAGCCCACCATTTCCAAGCACCTGAAAGTCCTCCGCGAGGCACAGCTGGTCAGCATGCGGGCGCAGGGCCAAAAGCGCTATTACGCGCTGAACGCCAAACCGCTTGAGGGGATCGTCAGCTGGCTGGAGACGTTCGACGTCGGCCCGGCGGCCGCCGTCGCCAAGTCACCACGCGCGGAGGCGGACGCCGGCACGGAGCGGCCCGTGGCTACTCCGCTGTCGGACAACGTGGCCGCTGCCGCCGTCCTTGAGCGCCCGGGCGCCGAACTGAGCCCCGCCGTCGTGATTCCCGGCGGCACGGTGGCCCCGCTCAGCGACGACACAGTGCCGCAGCAGATCGGCCGCACTGTGGGCCGCGCCGCCACCAAGGCCGCGGACCTGCTGGCCAACCTCCCGAATCTCCCCAAGTTCGGCCGCAAAAAGTAGACCACCCACCGGTGATCGAGCCTGTCGAGATCCAGGTTTCGCTCCCCAGCCGCTCCCTCACCTCGCAAGCTCGGTCAGGGGACCCTGCGGCCGTGGGCCCGGCTCAACCACCGCACGTGCGCTACTTGTTCAGCAGGCGCACGTGGTCCGGGGTCAGCTCGGAGATCTTGCTGACGCCCAGCAGTGCCATGGTGCGGGCCATGTCCTTCTCGAGGATCTGCAGGGTGCGGTCCACGCCGGCGCGGCCGCCGGCCATCAAACCGTAGAGGTATGCGCGGCCGATGAGCGTGAAGTCGGCGCCCAGGGCCAGCGCCGCGATGATGTCCGCGCCGCTCATGATGCCGGTGTCCAGCATGATGGCCGCGTCCGAGTTGTCCTTGGTGAAGGCTTCCTTGACGCCGGGCAGCAGGTGGAACGGGATGGGCGCGCGGTCCAGCTGGCGGCCGCCGTGGTTGGACAGCACCACGCCGTCGGCGCCGTGGTCCACCACCTTGCGGGCGTCCTCCACGGTCTGGATGCCCTTAACCACGAGCTTGCCCTTCCAGGTTTCACGCAGCCAGTCCAGGTCCTCGAACGTCAGGGTTGGGTCGAACATCGAGTTGATGAGGTCGGCCACGGTGCCGGTGTAGCGGGACAGCGAGGCGAAGGTCAGCGGCTCGTGCGTGAGGAAGTTGAACCACCAGGCGGGGCGGTAGGAAGCGTCCAGCACGGTCTTGATGGTCAGTGCCGGCGGGATGGTCATGCCGTTGCGGACGTCGCGCAGGCGGGCGCCGGCGACGGCGGTGTCCACCGTGACCATGAGCGTATCGTTGCCGGCCTTGGCGGCGCGCTCGATCAGTTCCAGCGAGCGGTCGCGGTCAGTCCACAGGTACAGCTGGAACCAGTTGCGGCCGTTCGGGGCGGCGGCGGCCACGTCCTCCATGGACGCGGTGCCCATGGTGGAAAGGGTGTACGGAATGCCTGCGGCCTCGGCTGCCTGCGAACCGGCGTATTCGCCCTCGGACTGCATCATGCGGGTGAAGCCGGTGGGGGCGATGCCCACGGGAAGCCGGGATGGCTTGCCCAGGATATCGGTGCTGAGGTCGATCTTGGAGACGTTGCGCAAGATGCCGGGCCGGAACTCGATGTCCAGGAAGGCCTCGCGGGCGCGGCGCAGGGTAATCTCGCCCTCGGCAGCGCCGTCCGTGTAGTCAAACGGTGCCTGCGGTGTGCGGCGCTTGGCCATGTCCCGCAGGTCCCAGATGGTGCTGGCACGCTTGAGCCGGGCTTCCTTGCTGAACTCGGGCTTCTTGAACTGCATCAGCGGGGCCAGATCCGAGTACTTGGGGAGGCGGCGCTTCAGCGCAGCCGGCACCGCCGAAGGGCCGGCGGGGCGGGGCGCCGTGGCGGCCGGGACGTCCGTGGCATCCGGGGCCGGGGTGACCTCGGGGTTGTTCGGCTGGATGGTGTGGGTCATGGCTGCCTCCGTTGGTGGGCCTGGTGCAGGGGATCGGGCTGTGGTCTAACCACACTCTAGGCCATGTGGTCCAACCACATCAACTACGATAGCGATATGCGTACGCACCAACTTGTCCTGACCTGGATCGAAAAGCAGCTCTCCGACGGACAGCTGAGTGTGGGCGGACGCCTGCCCGCGGAACGGACGCTCGCCGAGCAGCTGGCGGTGTCCAGGACTTCGGTGCGGGAGGCCATCCGGATCCTGGAGGCCATGGGCGTGGTCCGGGCCGGGGTTGGCTCCGGCCCGGAAGCGGGGACGGTGGTGATTTCGGATCCGACGGCGGCGCTCGGCTCCGCGCTGCGGCTCCACGTTGCCACGCAGCATCTGCCCGTGTCCGACATCGTGGAAACGCGCATCCTGCTGGAGACCTGGGCGGCTGCCCGGGCCAAGCCCGACGCTCCGGAGCTGGACCTGGCCGCCACGCTCCTGGGCGAGATGGACGCCGTCGAACGCGTTGCCCGGACAGCGGATGACTTCCTGGCGCTGGACATCCGGTTCCATCTGGCCCTCGCGGGCGCCGCCGGCAATGCCGTGGTCAGCGCCATGATGGGCTCGCTGCGCGAATCCATCCAGGGCTACACGGCCCGGTTTACGGCCAATCTCCCGGACTGGGATGCCACGGCATCGCGCCTGCAGGCGGAGCACCGGGAGATTCTGGCCGCCATCAGGAACGACGACGGCGCGCGTGCGGCCGCGCTGGTGGCTGCCCACATCGAGGGGTACTACCGCGCGGGAGGGGTTGGGCGCCCGGCGGGCGGCTGACGGCGGATCGACATGGCAGTTCGCGGCAGTGTCAGCGAACAACACTGCCGCGAACTGCCATCTCGCGGAGGGAACCGGGCAACTCAGCCGTGGGCCGCAGTTCGTGGAGCCTTGGCGGGGCCGCTGCTGGCCCGGATTTCCAGGCGCGGCTGGTACCGGCTGCCTGGGGCGTCGTGGTCTTCCTTGCGGATGAGTGCCCGCAGTTCACGCCAGGCCTGGCCACCGAGCTCGGCAATGGGAACCGCCGCGGTGGTCAGAGTGGGTGTGGTGTAGCGGGCGAACGGGATGTCGTCGAAGCCGGTGACGGAGATGTCGCCCGGCACGTCAACGCCGCGCTCGTGCAGGCCGCTCATCAGGCCCATGGCCACGAGGTCGTTGAAGGCCAAGATGCCGGTGGCGCCGCTGGCCAGGACCGAGTCCACTGCCCCGTGGCCGGTATCGAAGTCCGAGCCGCCGTCGAGCATGGTGACGTCCACCTGCGGGTGCCGGGTTTTGAACGCCTCCAGGCCCTCGAGCCGGAGGCCGTTGGAGGCGCTGCCTGCCGGGCCGGCCAGGAAGGCCAGGCGTGTATGGCCGAGGCCCACCAGGTACTCGGCGAGGTCCTGGACCCCCCGCCCGTAGTCCACCACGAGGCTGGGAATCCCGGCAGCCGCCGTCGTCCGGTTGATCAGGACCAGCGGGTGCAGCGACGGCGCGATTTCCTCGAGCTCGGCGTCGCTCATGCGCGGGGCGCAGAGCACCAGGCCGTCGCAGCGCCGGCGGGCCTCGCCGGCCAGGATGGCTTCCTCGCTGGAGACTTCGAAGGAATCGGCAATCAGGACGCGGTAGCCGTCCTCCGCCGCAGCCCGGCTCAAGCCGCGCAGGATCGCCTGGAAGGTGGGGTTGGCAAGGTCCGGCACCACAATGCCGATGGTGTCCGTTTTTCCCAGCGCGAGGCTGCGACCCACGGGATTGGGCTGGTATTTGAGCTCGACGGCGGCCGCCCTCACCCGTGCCGCGATGTCCGGGTCCACGGTGAAGTTGCCGTTCATGACGCGCGAAACAGTGGCGTGCGAAACCCCTGCCTTCACGGCAACGTCCGCAATGCCGATCCTGCCGGTTGCCGATTTCCTGGCCATGGCCCTGCCTTTCGTAAGTCCCGGTCCCCGTGATTACCGGCGCCCGTGGGACAGCATACAACGCTCTCGGAAACCGGTTTCCATTCGTTCGGCGCGCCGGATGATGGCTGCGCCGCCGCAGAAACGGGCCTTTCAGCCAGAAAGCGCTTTCTCTTAGAGAGGATAAGGGTTGACGGGACCGCGCGTCTATTGATAGAAATCATGTAGCGGCACTGAGAAAACGCTTTCTCACCTGCCGCAGCGACTTCCGGACCACGGTCCATAGCAGCACGCGTTCCAAGCACTACAGTCCAGAGCACCACAGCCCAGCGCACCACCAGCGGCCGCAGCGCGGCCGAGTATTGAAGCCTTCGAAAGGGACCCTCATGGTCAACACAGCCGAATCGAGTTCTGCTACCGCTGCCTTCACGTCCGCTCCGGAGCCAGGAGCGCGCACCAAGGCCCGCATCGCCCTCATCGGCACCGGTGGCCGCTCCGAGATGTACATCCGGGCCATCTTCGGCAAGCACTCCGATACCGCGGAACTGGTGGCTTTCTCCGACGTCAACCCCGGCCGCGTGGAGTTCTACCAGAAGCTCATCCAGGAACTCGGTGCGCCCGGACCTGTCGCATCCTTTGCCCCAGCCGACCTCACCGCCTTCATCCAGGCCAACAACATCGACCGCGTTGTGGTGACCACGCCGGACTACACCCACGCGGACTACATCGTGGAGGCACTCGAGGCGGGCGCCGACGTCGTCGTCGAAAAGCCGCTCACCATCGACGCCGAAGGCTGCCGCCGCATCACCGAGGCCGTTGCAGAAACCGGCCGCAACGTGGTGGTCACCTTCAACTACCGCTACTCACCGCGCAACAGCGCCTTGAAGGAAATCATCCAGAGCGGCGTGATCGGCAAGGTCACCTCCATCGACTTCAGCTGGGTCCTGGATACCGTCCACGGCGCTGACTACTTCCGCCGCTGGCACCGCGAAAAGAAGAACTCCGGCGGCCTGCTGATCCACAAGGCATCCCACCACTTCGACCTGGTCAACTGGTGGATCAACGACGTCCCGGAGCGCGTGTTCGCTTCCGGTGGCCTCAAGTTCTATGGCGACAAGAATGCGGCCGAGCGCGGCCTGGGTCCCCGTCCGGAACGTGGAACGCCCGACGCCGGTACTCCCGCCGCCGCCGAAAAGGATCCGTTCGCGCTGGACCTGCGTGGGGATGAGCGCCTGAAGGCCCTCTTCCTGGACAACGAGCACTACGACGGCTACCGCCGTGACCAGGACGTCTTCACCGGCGGCATCACCATCGAGGACAACCTGGCACTCGTGGTGGAGTACCAGGGCGGCCCGCGCCTGAGCTACTCCCTGAACGCCCACAGCCCGTGGGAAGGCTACCGCGTGGCCGTCAACGGCACCGAAGGCCGGGCCGAACTTGAAGTGGTGGAACGCGCCGCCGTCCTCAACAGCACGGACAAAAAGACCGTGGTGGACCCGAGCGCCACCCCCATCGAGGAGGAAGACGCCGTCCGCCGCAACGGTGAACGCCTGGTGGTCCAGCGCCACTGGGAGGCAGCCTACGAGGTGCCCATCCTTAACGGCGAAGGCGGCCACGGCGGCGGCGACGACCTGCTCCTCTCCGACCTCTTTAACGGTCCCGGCGAGGACCCGCTGGGCCGTCCGTCCGGCTACCTCGACGGCCTCCGCTCCGTGTCCGTGGGCATCGCCGGCAACCTGTCGCTGGAGTCCTCCCTTCCCGTCCGCATCGAGGATCTCCACCTCGGCGCAGACCTTCGCCGCGACGCCTAGTCCGCCGCCCGAAATCCCAAAGGAAAAAACATGAGCAGGATCTTTGTCACCGGCGGCTCCGGCCGGCTGGGGCGCAGCGTTGTGGCGGGGCTCGCCGAAGCGGGCCACGAGGTCATCTCGGTGGACCGCGACGCCATCCCGGCGGACCAGCTGCCGGCCGGCGTTGTGCAGGAAACCGGCGACCTGCTGGCCCCGGGCGAGGCGTTGCGCCTCCTCCGGGAGACCAGCCCCGACGCCGTCATCCACCTCGCCGCGATTGCCGTTCCGTTCAGCGCGCCGGAGGACGTCATCTTCGCCACCAACACCCGCATGGCCTTCGCCGTCATCAGCGCGGCCACGGAACTGGGGATCGGCAAGATCGTCACGGCCAGCAGCCCCACGGTGCTCGGCTACGGCTGCCCGGCGGGCTGGCTGCCGGACGGCTTCCCGCTGGATGAACGCAGCACGCCAAAGCCCTGGAACGCGTACGCGCTGTCCAAACTGATCGCCGAACAGACCGTGCAGATGTTCGCCGCGGCGCAGGGGGCGAAGATCCGCTACGCCGCCTTCCGGCCCTGCTACGTCATCTCACCGGAGGAATGGGACGGCGCGCCCACACAGCAGGGCCACACCCTGGCCGAACGCCTGGCCGATCCCGCACTGTCAGCGCCCGCGCTGTTCAACTATGTGGACGCCCGCGATGTGGCGGATTTCCTGGACGCGCTCCTGCAGAAGATGGACACCATCCCGAACGGGGAAACCTTCTTTGTGGGAGCCGCGGATGCCCTCGCCACGGCGCCCCTGGCCGAACTTATGCCCCGCTTCCTGCCGGGAAGCGAGGCCCTGGCCGCCGGACTGACCGGCACCAGCCCCGCCTTCTCCATCGCCAAGGCGGGTCAACTACTTGGCTGGGAACCCAAGCGCAGCTGGCGGACCGAGCTGAAGACCGATTCCACCCTCAACGACGAGACGTCCGCCCAGCTGGTCACAGCCGGAGCCGGATCCAAGGAGACATCATGAAATTCGACGGCATACTGTTCTTCCCTGTCACCCCGTTCACGCCGGAAGGCACCGTTGACGTGGAGCTCCTCAAGGAGCACATCGGGTCGCGGCTTCCGTTCGGACCCGGCGGCATGTTTCCTGCCTGCGGCACCGGCGAATTCCACGCCCTGAGCATCGACGAGGTGCGCACCGTGGTGACCGCCGCCGTCGAGGTTGTAGCAGGCAAGGTTCCCGTGGTGGCCGGGGCCGGCGGACCCCTGGGCCACGCCCTGGCTGCCGCCCGGGTTGCCGAGGAAGCCGGCGCCGACGCACTCCTGGTCCTGCCGCCGTACCTGGTCGCCGGACCCACCGACGGCCTGGTGGCGTACATCGAGGCCGTGGCGGACGCCAGCAGCCTGCCGGTGATCGTCTACCACCGCGGCAACGCCAAGTTCACCGCCGCCTCCATGGTGCGCCTCGCGGCGAACCCCAAGGTGATCGGCTTCAAGGACGGGCTGGGCGATGTGGGCCTGGCCCAGGAGATCGTGTCCGCGGTCCGGGCCACGGGACGTGAGGACTTCGCCTTCTTCAACGGACTGCTGACCGCCGAACTGACCCAGGGCGCCTACCGCGGACTCGGCATTCCGCTCTACTCCTCGGCGGCGTTCGCCATGGCACCGGAGATCGCCAAGGCCTATTACGACGCCTACATGTCCGGTGATGAGGACCGCCGCAACGCCCTGCTGGAGGGTTTCTACGCCCCGCTGGTGCGGCTGCGGGACCAGACCCCCGGCTTCGGTGTCTCGCTGGTCAAGGCCGGCCTGCGGCTGGGCGGACTTCCGGTCGGCCCGGTCCGGCCGCCGCTGGTGGACCCCACCGAGGACCAGCTGGTCCAGCTGAAGGCCATCCTGGCCAAGGGCTACGAGCTGGCCGGCCGCTGATGAGTGCGCCCGCGCTCGATTCCGTTAGGACCGCTCCGCTCATTACCGGTATTACCACCCGCCTCCTGACCGTCCCGCTGCGCCGCAGCTGGGGAGTGGAGGCACCGGAAAACCACGTGATCGTTACGGAGATCCAGACGGACGACGGCGGCGCGGGGCACGGTTTTTCGTGGACGCCCACCATCGGCCCGCAGGCCGTCAAAGCGCTCCTCGACTACGACATCGCGCCTTTCATTACGGGGCTGCCTGCCAATCCCGAGACGGTATGGGACTCGTTGTGGAAGCGGCTGCATGAGGCCGGCGGCGGGGGACTGACCACCATCGCGATGGCCGGCGTCGACCTTGCCCTCTGGGACCTCCAGGCACGGCGTGCCGGTACTTCAGTCACGGGCCTGCTGGGCCAGCGGCAGGAGTCCGCCGAAGTGTACGGCTCGGGGGTGAACCTGCACTACACGCTGGAGGAGCTGGTGGCCCAGACCGAACGCTGGATTGCCGCGGGCCACCGGGCGGTCAAGATCAAGGTGGGCAAGCCCGATATCCGCGAGGACGCCGAGCGCGTCGCCGCAGTCCGCTCCGTCCTCGGACCGGACCGGAAGCTTATGATCGATGCCAACCAGCGCTGGGACCTGCCCGCCACGTTCAAGGCCCTGGACGTGCTCGCGGAGTACGGGCTGGAATGGCTCGAGGAGCCCCTCCGCGCGGACGACCTCTGGGCCTACCGCAGGCTGCGCAAGCATTCACCCGTGCCCATCGCCCTGGGCGAAAACCTGCACACCATCTACCGGTTCCGCGATTTCATTGAGGCGGAGGCGGTGGACATCATCCAGCCGAACATCATCCGGGTCGGCGGCATCACGCCCTTCCGGCGGATTGTGGAACTGGCCCGGACCAACAGCATCCGCGTGATGCCGCACCTGCTGCCGGAGCTGTCCGGGCAGCTGGCCCTTACCCTCGCGGAACCCACGCTGGTGGAGGACGTGGAAGACGCGTCCTTCGAACAGCTGGGCATCCTGGCCGGGCCCGCACCGGTCCGCTTCAGCAACAGCCGCCTCACGCTCACGGACCAGCCGGGGCTGGGATTCCGGTTCACCGAGAACCCGCAGGGCTGACAGCTTGCAATCACGACTGACCGCAGACACGACACCTCCCGACGAAATACAGGTATCCCCAGTGACAACTGCAACCCTTTCCCTCTCCGAGCTCACGGCCGCCGCCACCCGGGCCGCCTCCGTCGCGGCCGCCGCGTCCGACGCCGAACGCGCAGGCTGGCTCAACGCCGTCGCCGACGCCCTGGACGCCAACGTGGCCGAACTGGTGGAGATCGCCGATTCGGAGACCAGCCTCGGCACCGTCCGGCTGACCGGCGAGGTGGCCCGCACCTCCGGCCAGCTGCGGCTGTTCGCACGCGTGATCACCGAAGGCTCCTACCTCGAAGCCGTGATTGACCACGCGGACCCTAACGCCACCCCGCCGAAGCCGGACCTGCGCCGCATCCTGCGTCCCATCGGCCCGGTGGCAGTCTTTTCGGCCTCCAACTTCCCGTTCGCGTTTTCGGTGGCCGGCGGCGACACCGCGTCAGCCCTCGCCGTGGGCTCATCCGTGATCGTCAAGGCCCACTCGGGCCACCTGAACCTGTCCGAGCGGACGGCCGAAGTGGTCACCGAAGCCCTGCGTACCGCCGGAGCCCCGGAAGGCCTGTTCGCCCTGGTGAGCGGCCGAGAGGTGGGAACTGGCCTCGTGCAGGATCCCGCCATCAAGGCCGTGGGCTTCACCGGGTCCAGCCCCGGCGGCCGGGCGCTGTTTGACCTCGCGGTCTCGCGGCCCGACCCCATCCCGTTCTACGGCGAACTGGGCAGCCTGAACCCGGTGGTCATCACCGCGGCCGCGCTGGCGGAGCGCTCCGGCCAGCTCGCGGCCGGACTTGCCGCATCCTTCACTATGGGCGCCGGCCAATTCTGCACCAAGCCCGGCCTGGTCTTCATTCCGGCGGGGACGAGCTTCGCCGCACAGCTGGCTGAAGCCAGCAAGGACAAGCCGACAGCGGCCATGCTCACCACCAGGATCTCCGACGCGTACCCGGAGGGCCTGCGCAACGTGGCTTCGCTGCCCGACGTGACCATCGTCAGCGGCACCGCGGACCAGGACGCCACCCTCAACGGTGCCGCGCCCGTGGTGTTCTCGACCTCCGCCGCCAACGTCCTGGAGCGCCCGGACGAGCTGCTGGAGGAGTGCTTCGGCCCCACCACGATGCTGATCGAATACGCTGACCAGGATGAGCTTTCCGCGGTCCTGGCCACGGTTCCCGGCAGCCTGACCGCCACCGTCCACGCCAACCCGGGCGAGGACATTGCGGACCTGGTGGAGCAGCTGTCCGGCCTGGCCGGCAGGGTCCTCTTCGACGGCTGGCCCACGGGCGTGGCAGTGAACTGGGCGCAGCAGCACGGCGGTCCGTACCCGGCCACCACGTCGCTGTTCACCTCGGTAGGCGCGACGGCGGTCCGCCGCTTCCAGCGCCCCGTCGCCTACCAGGATGCCCCCGAAACGGTCCTGCACCCGGCACTGCGCGAAAGCAACCCGCTGGGCATCCCGCGCCGCGTGGACGGCGAGCTGGTTCTGCCGTAACTGTTGCGCAGGAAGGTCGCTCGGCGAGAGTTTCTTCTTCGCCGCGGTTCTCGCACCGACGTAGTATTGCCTCAATGCTGGCTATTGGGGGCTTTATGAGTATCCGACGTCTGACCTTCTGCGCAGTGGCCGGCCTTGGTCTGGGCCTTTCCGCATGCGCAATGCAGTCCGTTCCAGAAAGTAGGACAAGCCTTTCCGAGGCTCCCGCTGCACGTGACACGGCTCCGGCGACAGCGCAACGAACTGCCCCGCCCGTTGCTTGTTCAATACCGAATGAATTCATGGTCGCCTGCGGTGCTTACAGAAGCGTCAGTGCATCCGGAACTATGGAGTGGGTCGCGGAGCGGCCAGTGACCCTGCACGTGGACCAGGTGCCGGGGTCGGTAGTCGTTTCTCTCACGACACCGTGCAACCCCATCTCGGCTCCGGCAGCAATAGGCTCCCAGACAATAACCATGGATTCCTCAAGCCTGGCGGTTGGAGCCAAGGGATGTGAAAGCCCCGAAAACGGCATGGAAACTTCGATTAGAGGCGGTAACAAATTGAACCCGTAGAGGGTTCGGCAAAGCGCCACCATTTGGCTGATGAATGGCAATGACGCGAACACGCCCATCATCAAAGCCTGACCTTTAGCCGCCTGGTTCCTACCCCTGATAGCCATGCACTGCGCCTAAAGGCGGCGTCAAGGACCACCCGGGAGCATCCACTCGGGAACGCATCGGTGCCCGTCCCCCCTCTCCTGGACGAGGTGCCGAAGCAAACGCTTAAAATACCCGGTTGGGGTTCCCCACCGGGACTCCGACGTGGGGAGCCAGCGATTGAATGGCTCGGTCCCATAACTGAGAGCAGCAGACAAATCAGCGTGAAAGACTCGCACAGTGAATGACGAGTCAGAAGGTGCCTTGCACCATATCGAACTGTGGGTGCCTGATCTCCAAAGAGCCACGTCTGAGTGGGGCTGGATCTTGTCCACCTTGGGGTACAAGACCTATCAGACTTGGCCGCATGGAATCAGTTGGATGAGAGGCTCAACCTACATAGTTCTGGAAGAGTCGCCGGACTTGAGTGGCAGGCATCATCATCGAACAGCGCCCGGTCTGAATCACCTTGCATTCAACGCTGGTAGCCGATTACGCGTGGATGCCTTGGCTGTTGACAGTGCTGAGTACGGCTGGGCGCCGCTCTTCCCGGAGAAGTATCCACACGCAGGCGGACCGGACCATTACGCCGCCTACCTCACGAACTCAGACGGCTTCGAAATTGAGCTTGTGGCCACTCATTAGGACCAATGGCTATCGATTTCTTTAGCCCTGTTCCGTAGTTGGTTCCCTAAGCGAGACGGCGGTTCTCAGATGAATCCGGCATCCGGCTGGCGCTGCATCGAGCTGCGTGCACTGTAGCGCCAATGCTGACAACCAAGCTAAAGAACAGTGCTAGGAACCCGGCAGCGACCGCGACAAAGTAGCTTCCTGGCTCAGGCACTCTATCGACGACGGGTTCCATGTAGGACCAAATGGTGGCACCAGCGGTAATACCAAGCAGTGCGATGAGGCCGGTCAGGACCCACGCGGCGATTGCAAGAATGACCATCTTCAAAACTCCCCCAATTGGAACGGGCCGTAACCTGTGGTGTCTTGAATCCTAGCGATTGGCATACTTTGAGGCGGACGTGTCCCGTTTAGGGTTCCTCTTGTCGTCAGTCAGGCCTGATGAATTGCAGCAAGGTGGGTCACTCGTCTTCTGGTCGAGCTCGATCGAGCCAGTCGCCGAACAACGCGGCGAGTAGTTCGGGCCGCTCGTGCATGAGCGCATGGCCGGCGTCCTCGATGACAGCCAGGGTGGCGTGCGGGTAGCACTCGAGCAATTCGGCCGCATCGGCATACCCGACGACCGAATCTCGCCGTCCCGCCACGACCAAGGTCGGCGCAGAGAACGCGGTCGACCCGACGTCGACCGTCCACCCGGCGAAGATGCGCCCCAGCGCAGCCTCGTCCACAAGCGCCGTACTCGGCGCAACGCGGTCGCCGTACCGGCGAGCCGTGGCCTGTGTGCGCAAGACAAAGTAGTCCTCGAACCCCGCCCGCTGGGCAGGTTCGAGTTCGTCGTACGCGTCGGCGTCCTGGCGAACCACGTCGTGGCCAGGCACGCTTCGCGACCGCTCGGCGACAGGGCACAACAACGCCAGACCGAGCACGGTGTCTGGTCGCCGTGCGGCCACTCCACGAGCCAGGTAGACGCCGTAAGAGTGCCCGAGCAGCATCACCGGTCCCGCGCCCAGGTTATCGATGAAATCGCCGAGCAGCGTCACCACATCGTCGTTGCAGGTCAGGCCGTCGGCCGTCGAGAGGCCCATCCCCGGCAGATCCGGATAGATCCGCCGGTATCGCGTGTCGGGAAGGATGGCCTCGATCGCCGCCTCGATCTCGCGATGATCAACACCGGCGCCGTGCAACGCAACGAGCGGCACGCCCACGCCATGCTCGACGTAATGGACCAGGGCTTCGTTAATCCGGCACTCCATACCGACACCCTAATCCATGCCGACGACGCGAACCGCGTAAGGGATAGCCCGTTGAGGATCCCTTTCGCACACTCGAGCTGCCGCGAGGATGGTCGCGAGCTCAGCGGGCGGTGTCCATCCGATCACGCGCGCAGCTCACAACGGCGGACAAATCGAGCCCGTAGGTCGGCCCGTCGCCTGAACCGTACTCCTCGAGTCGGGCCGCACCGCGCTCGAAGAGCCGGAGCGCGCCAACGCTGTTCCCCCGGGCGGCGTGGGTGAGCCCGACGCAGATCTGGGCGAGACCCTGCCAAAGGTTGCGTTCTTGGGCCGGCCCAGCTTTCCATCGGGCCTCAAGTACCTCATGCGCGGCGAAGGGCCGGCCCGCTTCCACCAAGCTCCGGGCCGAGACCAACGTCTCCGCCGGCGGCAGCGGCTCCTCGGAGACCGGCTCCACGCCAGCGCTTCCGTACGGCAGCGGCCGTCCAAGAGCGTCACGTGGCCGGGCCTGCCGCGGGCGGCTTGAAGCATCGCGATCCCTGTCGCCGGTCATTGCAGTTTCCGCTCTGAGCGTCCGTGGACCTTGCTAACCTTCATCTGCCCAATGCTACGGCTCGGCCCTTCGAACCGTTCCACAACGGATGCCGTGGGGACGCCGGCGCGAGAGAAGAATGATCACCGCTGGTCGCGTCGCAGGGGGTGATCCTGCGGAACCTCAACACAGGCTAATTGGGCCGATCGGCGGTGTCAGTCTTTCTTCAGTTTCTCCGCGAGCATTACGAGGATTCCGCTGGGACCGCGGAGGTAGGTGAGTTTGTAGACGTCGCCGTAGGTCGCCACGCCGCGTAGCGGTGTACATCCGTGCTTCGCAGCTATCTCAAGGGCTTTGTCGATGTCGTCGACCGAGAACGCCACGCGGTGCATGCCGATGTCGTTGGGACGAGTTGGGTTCGTCTCGATCGCTTTGGGGTGGATGTATTCGAAGAGTTCCAGTTGACCCTGACCATCCGGGGTTTGGAGCATCGCAATTTTTGCGTGGTTGCCATCAAGTCCGACGGCGGTGTCGGCCCACTCGCCGCTGACGGTGTCACGGCCGACGACCGTGAGCCCGAGGTCGGTGAAAAAAGCGATGGTAGCTTCGAGGTCGCGAACGGCGATACCGACGTTCTCAAGTTTGATGGCCATGCGTTGAAGCTACCAAGGCGGACCGATTAGCTCCAGTGGCGAGCCGGGACTCGACTGAACAAGTTCCGGGACGATTGCCCCAAGCCGATGGGCTTACGGAACGATGAAGACGCTCAGCCGCCGAAACATCAATGAGGCAGGCGGTCTTGCTTGCCCTGCATCCTGTCGCCACACTGAAACCATGCAATGGTCCCCGGATCCTGATGCCCTGCGAGGCCGAGTTGCAGTTGTTGCAGGAGCTACCCGAGGTGCTGGACGCGGCATAGCCGCTGCTCTGGGTGAGGCCGGGGCGACGGTAATCTGCACTGGACGCAGCAGCGCGGCCGGCAGAAGCAGGTCGGACTACGACCGGCCCGAGACCATTGAGGAGACAGCCGATCTGGTCACACGGCTCGGCGGCGCCGGGGTCGCCATCCAGGTCGATCATCTCGACTCCGAAGAGGTCCGAAGATTGGCCCAACGGATCCGAACTGAATATGGCGGTCTCGATGTGCTGGTCAACGACATCTGGGGTGCTGAGGTCCTGAAAGGTGGCCCAGCCGAGTGGAACACCCCTATCTGGGAGCACGACCTAGACAAAGGGCTGCGCATCCTGCGACTAGGCATTGACACTCATCTGATCACCTCGCACCATCTGCTTCCGCTGCTAATCACCAAGCGTGGGGGTCTTCTCATTGAAGTCACCGATGGGACTACCAAATTCAACGCCACTGAGTACCGGATCTCGGTGTTCTACGACCTGGCCAAGGTCGCGGTCAATCGGTTGGCCTTTTCTCAAGGCCACGAACTGGAACCGCACGGCGTCACAGCGATCGCCATCACGCCTGGATGGCTACGGTCGGAGATGATGCTCGATCGCTTCGGAGTCACCGAAACCAACTGGCGCGACGCTTTGGACCCCGGCCTGGCGGGCGGATACCCAGACGCCCCCGCAGGTTTCGCTTTCTCGGAGTCACCCCGCTATGTCGGTCGGGCCGTAGCTGCGGTGGCAGCGGACCCTGACCGCGCGAAATGGAATCAGCAGTCGGTCAGCTCGGCTCAACTTGCCAGAGAGTATGGATTCACCGACATAGATGGTTTGCAGCCCGATGGCTGGAGCGCGCACTAACCAGGTAGAGTCCTTGACGCTGCCCCGGGCCGGGCCGGGCTGTCGGAGTCGAGAGCGTTAAACTGCGCCGGCCAATCGACGGTCGCTGGTGGCGCGATGGATTTCCCGGGAACGTGCGTGAAGGTCAGCAGCCGGAATGCGCCGGACTTCACGAACCTGGACAGTGACGTCACGTGCCTCCGGCGGCGTGGCCCGCCTTTCCGTTGGGGAAACATCGGCAATCAGTCCCATGCCGGCGTACTCACGCACGGCGGCGATCCCGGCAACAGCTGCGGTCTTGTTGTCAAAGGCCTTGGACACTGCCATCACGGTGCCATCCGGCGCGGTCAGACGGAACCTGAAATACGACTCCGCGTCAATGAACAGTTCGAACATTCCGGCCATAGCAAATCCTCCCGGTCTGCGGAATCCGCCCCGCGGCGTCGTTGCCACGGAGCAGAAACGGACGCGCCGTTGCGTCCCCTTCCCGCTGGTTTTGTCCTGCAATCCAAATGATGAGTTCATCGCGTGCTCAATGAGTCTCGCTCAAGACAGCCTGTGCCACAAGACCCCCAGTTCGATCACCGACCCTGGAGAAGCCCCCGGACGACCGTCCCGGGGCTTCTTTATGCCATCTAACGGCAGGGCCTACAGCTGCAGCGTCACCGGCCGCTTAAGGCCGTTCACGGTAGCAGCGGGCCAGCGGTCATCCAGCGTCAGGACCTTCATGCCCGACTCCGTGAGCTGGACCGTGTCCTCGATCTTCACGCCGGGTCCCGATGGGTTCCAGGTGAACGGCTGGTTCAGGACCACGGTGTCGGTGGCTGCCGCGGTGACGCGCGGATCCCGCCCGGCATAGCCTGCCGGTCCGCCCTGGTGGTGCTGCTCCCACTGCTCGGCGCCGAAACCGTGGCGGACGTAGGCCGCCTTGATCTCGCCGAAGACGTGGTCCAGCAGTGCACCGGGAACCGTTGCGTCGAAGATGTCCGCTTCCACGGCGGCGATCCGGGACTCGGCGTCGCGCTCTTCGGGGGTCCCGGCGTCGAACCTTACCCAGCGGGTGATGTTCGCGACCAGGCCGTCCCGGCGAGCGCACACCACGGCCATGGCGCGGCGTCCGAGGGGCGCGTGTGTGGCCAACGGGTGCCGGTAGTCGCTCCGGGAGCTGCCGTTGCACAGGAGTACCAGCGGCTCCGCGCCCGCTCCAACCACGCGGGCGGCCAGGGCGGACACCAGTTCGAATTCGGTGGTGTCCGGCCGGGCGGTGGACAGCACATCGGTCATGATGCCGGCCAGTTCCGCGCAGAGGTGGGCGTACCGGGCGCTCTCGCCGGGCAGCAGTTGCTGCCGGGCAGCCCTCAGTTCTGTGGCCACCGAAGCCTCGGCCAGCGGGGTGCCGGAGCCCACTCCGGACGAACGTCCGACGGCGGCTGCAACCTCATGCAGGTTCCCGTACCAGGGCACGGCGTGGAGGGCAACCCCGGCGGGGAGCTCCTCGGCCGCAACCCGCCCCGCCTCGTTGTTGAAAGTCACCAGGTGGTCGCCGTCCCGGTCCACCAGCAGCGCGGCGATGGGGTCGCCGGCCAGGCTGATGTGGACACGGCTGCCGTCCAGGTACCAGGCCAGCGACGTGTGCGTGGTCAGCAGCAACGAGTCCTGCCCCTTGGCATCGAGAATGTCCAGGACGCGTCGCCGCTTGATGGCACGGTCCGCCGTAGAGGCGGGCGGCGTGCGGCGGCCCTGGCCCGCAAAGGTTGCGGCTTCAGTCAGCTGCGACGGCAGTGTTGCAGCGGTGGTTGTCTGGCTCATGAGTTGTCCCCCTGTGTGTTGATCAATGTCTCGATGTCTTCCGAACCTAAAATCCCGTCGGCAACGAACACGGTCACACTGCGGCGAACCGGGGTGCCGGGTTCGGCGATGACGGGCGCGTCCCAGGCCAGCGACTGGCCAACTCCCGGATATCCGTCCACCCGGACGAACCACGGGTCCGTTGAATCCGCGGCGGCGACGAATACGAGTGTGGCCGCGCCGCCGTCGCGAACGGCGCCAACGTCAGTGCCGCCGTCGAACGTTCCCCCCGTGAAGCCGCCCGACCAGGCGAGCCACGGCGTAACACTGCCGTGCACGGCGGACTCACCCGCCTCCGAAGGCGTCCAGACGCGCGCCCCGGAACATTCGGGAAGGCGCCAGAAGAACCCGCCGTAACCGCCTCCAACCCGGCCGTTGGAACCCGGGCTGCCCAGGCTCACCGGCTGGTTGCCGGCGGGGGAGAGCGCAAAGTCCAGGGTGAGGCGCCAGACGGAAGGCCCGACGGCGGCCCACGTCCAGGTGCGCTGTTCGGTCAGAATGGGAGCGCCGTCGGGCCCGTTCCAGGAGAGGTTCTCGGTCAGCTCGCCATCCTGTTCGGTTGGTTCGCCGGCCCGGTCGATGCTGCCGTGGTCCGGGCGCCAGACGTATTCGCCGGCCGCCCGGGTGTAGGTGCGCCCGCCCCAGAAGTTGACGCCGTCCACGTCCTGGAGGGCCACCCCCACGCCCAGGTGCCACACGTGGTCCAGCGGCTGGTGGTCCGTCACAACGGTCCCGGCCAGCGTGCGGACGGGGTGCAGGTACGGGCGGGGAGAGGACACGGCGCGGATGCGGCTGCCGCCCTGATAGTCCGCCACGGGATGCCCGGCAAGGTCGAAGGTCCGGACCGGCGGCAGGCTGCGCGCCCAGGGGACGCCTAGCTCGGCAAAGGTGGCCTGCGCCTTGGTGGCGCGCTCGATCAGCGCGGCAATGCCGTGGACCACCGGGTGGGCATCATCGCCGTCGCCCTCCCAGCTGACATGGCCGGCGTCGATTTCCCGCGGCGCGGGGGCGGTGCGGATGGCTTCCAGCACACACATGAATGCGCCGGCATCCGGCAGTGCACTGAGCAGGGGAGTGCCGGGCAGGGGAGTGCCGGCCGCCCGGGCAGCGAGCAGGTTCTCCAGCAGGTCGGTCCGGCCGAAGGTCTCCCGGCGCTCGCCGTCCGCCGTCGTGGTGACCAGTTCGTCTTCGGTGTAGAAGAACGTCATCTCGCCCCGCGTCCCATGGACCGTGACGGAAGGCCGCTGCTGTTCGGGGGCGCACAGCGTGAGCGCGCACAACAGGGTCTGTCCGGCCACCGTGCGGACGCGGATCACCGAGGTGTCATCGCTCTGGGTGTCGTTGGCGCGGTAGAGGTCCGTTTCCACGGAGGCGACGTCGGCCACCGTGTGGGCGCCGGCCATGTTCAGGGCGGTGGCCACGGCGTGTGCCAAGGCATTGGTGGCCACGCCGTCCACCACATCGATGCCGTCCAGGCTACGTTTGCCGGCCCACCGGGAGCGCTTGAAGTAGCCCCTGGTCCGCAGCCACATGCCGGTGGCGCTGAGTCCCAGCACGTCTCCGATATCACCGGATTCGATGGTGTTCCGGATTTCCGGCAGGGCCAGCGAGCCCAGGCTCTGGAACCCCACCTGGACGAGCCGGCCGGCGGATTCGGCGGCGGCCAGCACTTCCTGGAACTGGGCCATGGATGCCACGGGCGGCTTCTCCACGTACACGTCGGCACCGGCGGCCAACGCCGCCACGGCCAGGGGAGCGTGCGTCTGGATGGGGGTGGCCAGGATGACCACGTCCGGGACCGGCCCGGCTTCCAGCAACTGGTCCAGGGTGTTGAATACGGCCACGGACCCGGCCAGCGTGCCCGTTTCCGGTGGGTTGGGGTCCGCCACTGCCACCAGGTGCAGGGCCCCGGCTTGCTCGAGCCTGGCGAGGTTGGCCAGGTGCGATTCGCCAAAACCGTGCACACCCACGAGGGCAATGCGCGGGAGGGCTGCCGGAACCTCACCTGCCGTTGCAGAGCTAGCGGGTGCCGCGGGGGCGGATTGCTGAGTCATCTGGGGTCCTCGGTGGCTAAGGGGTTGCTAGGGGCGAAAGGCTGGGGGCGGGCGGGTCCCGCTGCGCCCAGGGTCCTGGACAGGTAGCTGATGGCTTCATTCTGCATCTCGACCGTGAAGACGTGCCCGCCTGGCCAGAAACGCCCGGTGTAGGAGCCGGCCGGGTGCAGGGACTCCAGGATCCGGTGGGCGTCCCGCATCCCCTCTTCCGGGAACAGCTCATCGGCCAGCGCGTACTGCACCAGTAGTCCGTCGGCGCCGGACCGTCCGGTCAGTTCCGGCCAGTCGCCCAGCTTCCAGAGGCCCGGGGTCTGGAGCAGCCAGGAATGGGCATCCAGGTAGGCGGGCAGCAGCGACTGGAACGTGGCCATCATGCACGTGACCACATAGCTCCGGATCCGCGGGCTGAGAACTGCCAAAGCCAGTGCCCGGCCGCCGCCACCGGAGAACCCGATGCAGCCCAGCCGCTCCGCGTCCACCCCGGGCAGGCCGGCAAGGATCTCCAGGGCGGCCAGGTCATCGTGGGCCACCGTCCCCGCCAGGCTGGTGCCCAGCAGGCCCGCCGCCTTGGCCACGGTGTCCTCGTGGATTCCCGCGGCGGCGTTGTACAGTTCGGCATCGGAAGGTACGACGCCGGCCTCCCGCCACTGCGACTTCCTCGCCACCAGCGCGGATTCCGTCCGCCACGGCGGGGTGGACAGATCGAAGCGCCGGCTGCCCCAGGTAAAGGTGTCGTGGGCCAGGACGGCGAAGCCCTCGCGGGCGACCTCCGTGGCCAGTGCGCGCCCTCCGTAGTGCCCGGTGGGGGCTTCCGCGGCGGAGGGGTGGGGCTCGGGAAGCGTGACCAGCCGGTCCGCTCCGCCGAACTTGTTTCCGCCGTGGCAGTGCAGGGCCAACACGCCGGGCAGCGGCCCGGAACTCCCGGCCGGCCGCATCAGCCAGCCCGTGGTGCGGGGGCCGAAGCCCAACTGCCAGCTGAGCTGGGAGGTGGTGACGCCGTCGTACGTTTCCTCCCAGTGGACGGTGATGTCCGCCGGGGGAACGACTGCCGGAACGCCCAAGGCGTCCGAAAGCTCCTGCGCCGCCGGGGTGGCTGCCTGGTGGCGCGGCCGGTCACGGACGTAGCCAGGCCAGTTCTCATAGCCTGCAATTGCGCTGGGCCGGACCGGCCGGGAATCCTTGCTCACTGACCTGCCTGTTCTTCGGGTGGACGGGGAGGGTTGAAGGCGCGGCGGATCGGGACGGATGTTGAACTGTGGGTAAAGTGATCCGGTTGCAGAAAACGCTTTCTCAAAAACTAACAAAGGGCTATACAGGAGTCAAGAAACCGTTTACTTTGGTACGGAGCCGCTTTCAACGTCCCGCGTGACGGAGGCCGGATCCGGACAGCTGCACATGAAGTGAGTCCGCCGCCGGAGACGGTGCAAACATGGATCGCCCAGTGCGATCAACCCAGACGTGGAGGGCCACGATGACCAAAGGAGGCCACATGGCCGCTAGACACATACCCAGGACGCCGTGCCCGGCAAGAATGCCGGCTGCAGCGGGTCTGCTGCGTGAAACGGAGTTGCCGCAATGAGTGCCATCAGTGAACTGAGCACCCTCAAGCGCCGCAAAGGCCCCATGACGGCAGCGGAGAAAAAAGCGAACGGCCGGGACAATAAGGCCGCGTACATCTTCTTGCTGCCGTGGCTGGTGGGCCTTGTTGCCATCACCGTCGGTCCGATGCTGATGTCCCTGTACCTGTCCTTCACGGATTACAACCTGCTCCAGCCGCCGGAATGGGTGGGGCTGGACAACTTCATCCGCATGTTCGCCGACGCACGGCTGCACAACTCGCTGGGTGTGACGTTCACCTACGTCTTTGTAGGCGTCCCGCTGCAGCTCGGTGTCGCGCTGCTGATCGCGCTCGTGCTGGACAAGGGCCTGCGCGGGCTGCCGTTCTACCGCTCGGTCTTCTACCTGCCGTCCCTGCTGGGCGGTTCCGTGGCAGTTGCCATCCTGTGGAAGCAGATCTTCGGCACCACCGGCCTGGTCAATCAGGCCCTGGCCATGTTTGGCATTCAGGGTCCCGGCTGGATTTCCGATCCGAGCACCGCGCTGGGCTCCATCGTCCTGCTGCACGTGTGGACCTTCGGCGCCCCCATGATCATTTTCCTGGCCGGACTCCGCCAGATTCCGGTGATGTATTACGAAGCCGCAAAGGTGGACGGCGCCAGCACACTCCAGCAGTTCTGGCGCATCACGCTTCCCATGCTCAGCCCCATCATTTTCTTCAACCTGGTGCTCCAGATCATTGGATCCTTCCAGTCCTTCACGCAGGCGTTCATCGTTTCCGGCGGCAATGGCGGCCCTTCGGATTCGACGATGTTCTTCACGCTGTACCTGTACCAGAAGGGCTTTGGCCAGTTCGACATGGGCTATGCCTCCGCAATGGCGTGGTTCCTGCTGGTCATCATCGGTGTGTTCACCGCCATCAACTTCATCGCTGCAAAGTATTGGGTTTTCTATGACGACTAAGCTTGAGACGCTGCCCGCCCCGGACAAAAAGACCGCCGGCCCCGGTAAGCCAACGAATCACCGCAAGCCCACCAAACGCCGCGAATCCCGTGGCACGCTCGCCTTCAGCAGGGCTGCCCGCACGAAGGCCTTGATCAAACATGGCATCCTGATCCTCGCCGGCGGACTGATGATCTACCCGCTGCTGTGGATGGTTGTCTCATCGCTCCGGGCCAATGAACTGATCTTCCGCGAGCCTGGCCTGTGGCTCAACAGCCTGGAGATGAGCAACTACACGGACGGCTGGTCCGCGCTGACGCACCCGTTCGGGCACTACATGCTCAACTCGGCCATCGTGGTGATCGGCTCCATCCTGGGAAACCTGATCTCCTGCTCCATGGCCGCCTACGCCTTCGCGCGGCTCCAGTTCACGGGCAAGAAGCTGTTCTTCGGGATCATGCTGCTGACCATCATGCTCCCATTCCACGTGGTGATCGTGCCGCAGTACATCCTGTTCTCGCAGATCGGTTGGGTGAACACTTTCTGGCCGCTCATTGTGCCAAAACTGCTGGCCACCGATGCATTCTTCGTGTTCCTGATGGTCCAGTTCATCCGCGGCATCCCCAAGGACCTGGATGAAGCGGCACGGATCGACGGCGCCGGCCACCCGCGCATCTTCCTGCGGGTCATCCTGCCCCTGATGGTTCCGGCCCTGGCCACCACCACCATCTTCACCTTCATCTGGACGTGGAACGACTTCTTCGGCGCCCTGATCTACCTGACGGATCCGGACATGTTCACCGTTCCGGTTGCGCTGCGCGCCTTCGTGGACTCGCAGTCCGCCACCAGCTGGGGATCGCTGTTCGCCATGTCCATCGTGTCCCTGCTCCCGGTGTTCCTGGTCTTCCTCTTCGGCCAGCGGTTCCTCATCAAGGGCATCGCCACCACCGGTATCAAGTAGATCCAGTCAAGTAGATCCAGCGAAGCACCTTGCTCCAGCCAGTGGTCCGTCCCCCGAGGACGGGCCATTTGGCGTATCCTGCCGTGCCGGGCCGCGTCGAAGATCCACCGAGGCCAAGGCAAAAAAACATCTTGTAATACAAGTCGTGTACTTGTAGTATGAGAGTTAAGAAAACGCTTTCTCGTTTACTTTCCCCCTAGCCAGATCAATGAAGATCGGAGTACCCAGTGGCGCTTTTTCACCGCACTGAGTCAGATGCCAAAAAACGTACGGCAGAGTTGCCATCCACCGGCGCACCCCGCCGTTTCCGCAAGACGGGTGTGGTTGCCGCCGCAGCCGCCGTCGTGCTTGCCCTGAGTGCCTGCGGCGGAGGAGCGGCCCCGCAGAGCGACGGCGGACCCGTTGAGCTGCGCTTCTCCTGGTGGGGCAGCGACAAGCGCGCCCAGCTGACGCAGGCGGCCATCGCGGCGTTCGAGGCCGAGAACCCCAACATCAAGATCAAGCCGGAGTACGGCGACTGGAGCGGATACTGGGACAAGCTGGCCACCCAGGTCGCCGCCAACGACGCCCCGGACATCATCCAGATGGACGAAAAATACATCACGGAGTATTCAACCCGCGGCGCGCTGCTTGACCTCTCCAAGTACCAGATCGACACGTCAAAGCTGGACGAAGCAGCCCTCAATGCCGGCAAGAGCGAAGACGGCCTGACCGGCATCCCCGCCGGCATCAACGCGGCCACCATCCTGGCCAATCCGGCTGTCTTCAAGGCTGCAGGCGTTGACCTTCCCGACGACAAGACCTGGACCTGGGAAGACTTCGGCCGCATCTCCGCCGAACTCACCGAGAAGTCCCCGAAGGGTACGTACGGCTCTGCCGCCTACGGAACGGACGAGGCCTCGCTGGGAGTCTGGCTCCGGCAGAACGGCAAGTCCCTGTACACGTCCGACGGCAAGCTGGGATTCGAGCCCTCGGACATCGCCGACTGGTGGGCTTTCCTGAAGGAGCTCAGCGAGAAGAAGGCTGTGCCGTCTGCATCGGAAGTTGTGGAAGCTGAGGCCGCAGCGCTGGACCAGAGTGGCCTGGCCACGGGCAAGAACGGGCTCGCCTTCTGGTGGTCCAACCAGCTGCCGGCGCTGGAGAAGGCCGCCGGAAGCGAGCTGCAGATCCTGCGCTTCCCGTCCACCACAGGCAAGGCTGCCGACGCCAAGCTCTGGTACAAGGCATCCCAGTTCTGGTCGGCTTCATCGCGCACCAAGCACCCCGTGGAAACGGCCAAGTTCATCAACTTCCTGGCCAACAACACCAAGGCAGGCGAGGCCCTGCTTGCCGACCGCGGCGTCTACCCGAACTCCGACGTCCGCGCCGCCATCGAGCCAAAGCTGACGCCCGCCGATATCAAGGTGGTCAAGTTCATCGACCAGATCAAGGGCGAACTCGGCGAGGCTCCGGCCCCGCCGCCGAAGGGCGCCGGCGCCATCCAGGAAATCGTCAAGCGCTACACCTCCGAGATCCTCTTCAACCGCCTGTCCACAGACGAGGCCGGCAAGAAGGCCGTGGACGAGATGAAGTCCGCTATCAGCTAAGTCCAGCGCCGCCGTCGGGCTCTTCCGAGTGCAGCTTCTGAAGGAAGCTTCAGCGGGAAGCGTACGACGGCGAGTGGTCACCACAGTCCCGACTGGAACCTTTGTTTCCGGCCGGGACTGTGGCGTTTAAGGTCCGTGTACTGGGTCCTGCTTTTCCCGGCAGCCATGAGTGCTAGACGGGTGCCAGTCCGCGTGGTCCACTGGGATCAATTCAATTCATGGGGGAGAACATGAAGGCATCTGCTTGGACCGCCGCTGCGGCGGCACTGCTGATATTGACCGGTTGCGCAGATGGTGTGCCCAGCGGGCATCCGACCCCGAACACACTGGAAGTTAGTCCGCCCAGTGCCGTCCCCACTGTCGGTCCGACTTCATCCGCTCGGGCCTCAGGGGCGCCGGTTCAAGCGATCACCATCCCGCTGGGTAAGCGGAAGCAGACTGGTGTCGAGGCATGGCTGTCCATCAGCGGCTTTTCCGGGCCTCCCGGTTCGCAAGTTACTTACGATGCCTCAGAGTCCGCAGGCGTCGTGGTCAAGTATGACTGGGATTTGGACGGCGACGGAAGCTACGACCGGACCACCACTGACCCTGTCCTCAAACACACTTACGAGGCAGAGTTTGAAGGAGTCATGATCCTGCGGGTGACAGGGATTGCCGGCGGCACCGACGTTTTGGAGACCCCCGTTCGCATCAGCACTACACCCCGGTATCTGGCAGCGGCCTCAAACGTTCGTATCGAGGTCCTCTCTACGGTGGGGACGATCAGTGAGATCAGAGTCATTTGGGAATCCAGTGACCCCGCGGTTTACAGATGGGGAGTGGCTGTTGACGGTATCCCGGCAGGCATGCGTGAGGGATCGGCCCGCTCCGTGAACGTCACAGATGTGCACCGCGAAGAAGAAGTCCTGATAGAGGTCATGGGCTTCACGGCCGGCGGCGCTATGGGTGAACGGGCGGGCGCAGTCCTGGCCGCGGCCGAGTAGCTGTCCGGAACCGGACCCACTCGGGCGGCGCGCTCAATTTTCCGGTCACAGCACCAATTCCGGGCTCCTGGACGGCTGGCCGGCGTCGAAGTAGTCCATGAGCTCTGCGGAAAGGGCAGGAACTTCCCGGGCCGAGCCGTTGCCGCGCAGCGATTCGGCGGCAAGGACACCCGCGGCCACCGCCTGCCGGGCCGCGATGGGACTGGTCTGGGTCCGGCCGCCGTCGGCTGCGAAGCGCAGGAATTCGGCGATCAGGTTTGGATCGGCGCCGCCGTGGCCGCCTTCGCCGTCCAGGATGTCGATGACATCATCGGGCTCCGCGAAACCGGACGTGCGAGTGGTCCAGACCTTGATCTTGTCGCCGGGTCCGTCACCGAAGTTCTCGATCCTGCCCTTGGTTCCGATGATGGTGTAGTTCCGCCAGTAGTCGGGCGTGAAGTGGCACTGCTGGTAGGAAGCAAGCACGCCGTTGTCCAGCACCATGTTCATCATGGAGATGTCCTCGACGTCGATTGTCGCGGCCAGGTCCTGCTGCTCGCTCGGCGGCCAGTTCCCCAGCGAATACCAGTCACCCATCCGCTTACCGCTGTTGTCGCTGCGCGTGGTCACCGAGCCATAGACTGCCAGGTCGCCGACAGCGGACACACGCTGCGTGTAACCCTTGGCGAGCCAGTGGATGACGTCGATGTCATGCGCGCCCTTTTGCAGCAGCAGGGACGTGACGTTTTTGCGCTCGGAGTGCCAGTCCTTGAAGTAAAAGTCTCCGCCGTGGCCAACGAAGTGCCGGCACCAAATGGCCTTGACCTCGCCGATCCGGCCTTCCTCGATGAGCTCGCGCATCTGGACCACCACCGGCATGTGCCGCATGTTGTGGCCGACGTAGAGCCGCGTGCCGGTCTTATAGGCGGTCTGCAGGATGAGGTCCGCAGCCTCGATGGTGACATCCAGGGGCTTCTCGCAGAACGTGGTAATTCCGGCCCTTAGCGTGCGGACCGCGACGACGGCGTGCTGGTTGTCCGGTGTGAGCACCAGGACGGCGTCAATGCCGCTGCTCAGCAACTCCTCAAGGTCCGCCGTTATCCGTGTGGTGGGAATGCGTTCCGCCGCATCTGCGCGGCCACGCTCGCTCGCGTCACACACGATGGTGACTTCCGAGCCTTGGCCCGGTTTATGCGCGTGGCGCCACAGCCCGGCACGCAGCCCGAATCCTACGATGCCGACCTTCAAATCCTTCTCCATGGTGTGCATACCTTCTGTCGATTCTCAGTAAAGTCTTGTTGCGGCGCCGCGGTGCGGTGCCGATTCCCGGACGAATAGCTGCCAGGGGAAGTCCAGGACCCCGGGTTCGGTGTCCGGACCAGTACCGGTGGCCCGGTGAAGCAGCAGCCGCGCGAGCCGGTCAAACAGGTCCACGGGACCTACGGTGCTCAGCGACGGGGACATCCGTTCGCCTTCGACCGTGTTGCCGACACCGATGATGTCCACGTCCTGACCCACGGTCAGGCCCAGCCGCTGGGCGGCGTTTATGGCACTGATGGCCGCGTAGTCCGTCGTGACGTAGAGCGCTGTGGGCCGGTCCCGCTGGCCGAGCAAGCGCGTGGCTGTCGCATACGCTCCGGCCATGGTGCCGTCGAAGACACCCACGTACTCGTCCTGCACCGGAAGCCCGGCAGCCTGGAGGGCATCGACGTAGGCCAGGTAACGCGGGGCACCCCGCGAGCCGGACGCCGTCGAGGTGGTCAGGCAGCCGATCTTGCGGTGTCCCTCAAGCAGATGCGTCATCACCAGGGCGCAGCCGGGTCCGGCGATCGAACGGATCACGTCGAAGCCGTCCGGTTCCAGCAGCTCGTCGAAGACCACCAGGGTGGTTCCGTGGGCGGCAAGCCGGCGCGGTTCATCCCGGTCCCGCTCGCCCACGGCGTCCACGAAGACGGCGTCCGCGTTGTGTGTGGCCAGGACCTTGACCCACTCGGCGTCGCCGAGGATCATCGGCGTGATTCCCAACGGTGCGGCGGCCCGCTGCACGGCCTCGATGACCGAGAGCGACCACGGGTCGGAGAGCATGGTCAAGGACAGGATCACGGTGTTGGTGCGTCCGGTCCGGATGGCGCGTGCTGCCTGGTTCGGCCGGTAGCCCAGCCTCTCGGCCGCGGACCTGACCTTGTCCGCCGTCGGGTCCGAAACCCGGGGCCCGCCTTCTCCGCTGCGCCCGGACAGGACATAGGAGACCGTGGCCGTCGACACCCCCGCGAGGTCCGCCACCATGCGGATGGTGGGCCGCTGGCCCGTGCCTGTTGTCTTTGCCATGGTTTCCCCTTGATCGTTCCTTGGCTTGCCGGTCATTGCTGGTCCTGGTGCCCGCTGCCGCGGGGACCGGACTAGGTGCGGAAGACGGGTGCGTCGGAGGCCAGGGCTGCCTGGTATTCGTCGCGGATCTTGTCCCCGCCTTCACTCTTCCAGCGCTTGACGGCGTTCTGGAGTTCATTGATCTTGGCGCGGCCGGTGACAACGTCGGTGATCTTGTCGCGCAGCTGCTTTCCGATCTTGGCGCCAACCTTGGCGTTGGTGTCCGAGTAGGACCCGTTGGTGGGGTTGCGCCAGGCGATCTCGAGCAGCTTTTGCTGCTGCTGGTTCACGTAGCGGGTGTCATCGTCAAAACCGGGGTTGAAGTTGACGTTCTCCGGGCTGGACATGATGGTCAGCGCCGAGACCAGGCCCGGGGCGTTGGTGGTGCCCGTTTCGGTCCGGATCGGGTTGCCGTTTCCGTCCAGGGTGTAGTCCTGGCCCAGCTCGCCGTAGTTCTTCTGCAGGTATTCGACCGTGCCGAAGGGGGCGGAGAGGTAGTCCATCAGCGCGAGGAGCTCACGGATCTTGGCCTCGTCGGCCTTCTTGAACGGGGTGAAGCCCACTGTTCCGTAGCCCATGTCGTAGGTCGGCGTGACTTTGCCGTCGGCGCTGAAGGGAACCAGGATCTCGAACCCGGCGGATTCGTTGAGGGCGCGGTAGTCGTTGAGGTCGTGTGGTCCGCTGACCACCTGGGCGCCGACGCTGCCGTTGGCAACGCGGGCCCGGATGTCCGTGGCCTGGGCATCAGGGTAGAACACACCGGCCGCGAACATTTTGGCCACGAATTCCACGCTGGCCGCGTACTCGTCCGTCTCGTAGAGGTTGGTCAGGGTGCGGTCCTTGTTCACGGCCCAGCCGTTGGGGGCGCCGAACCATTCACCCACCATGTGCAGGGCGTTGATATAGGACGGCTCCAGCGCATACTTCTGCTCGCCGGGACGGGTGATTTCCTTGGCCTTCGCCAGGAATTCCTCCGCATTGCTGGCCCCGAAGCCGCCCACCTCGGCCCAGGTCTCGCGGTTGCCGATGTAGACCTGTCCGAACGGGGTGCTGGGGATCGGTGCGCCCCAGATCTTGCCGTTGACGACGGCGGTCTTCCAGGAGTCCGGTTTCAGGGCCGCCAGGTTGGGGTACTCAAGCACTGCGTCCCCGGAGAGATACGGGGTCAGATCCTGGAACTTGGCTTCCAGCATGGGGCCGATGTTGGGAATGCCCTGGTTCGGCGGCACCCACATCATGTCAGGAAGGTCGTTGCTGGCAAGGACGGTGGCGAACTTGGCAGGGTAGCCGTCGCCGATGTCCTCGGCGATCTGCAGTTCCAGGTCGCCGCCGAGCTTGGCGTTCAGCCGCTGCCAGAAGGGGTTGTCCTTCATGGCCGGGCTCATGGTGTCAAAGGTTTCGGTCAGCCCCGTCACCTTGCCCTTGAGCGGTGCGTTCTTGACGGACTGCACAGGCTTGGGCAGCTTGAAGTAGGCAGCCTGCAGGCCCTTGGCGTTGCCCGCCAGGTCCGGGGTCAGGCCGGTAAATTCCTTGTACGTGGGCAACTTGACCGAGGATGAGGCAGAGGCGCCTCCGCTGGTGGAGCCCCCGCCTCCGCCGCATGCGGCGAGTCCTGCGGTGGTAATGGCAAGGCCTGCGAGGCCAAGGAATCCGCGGCGGCTGACGCCGGCCGCGGCTGAGATGGTGCTGGTCATGGAAGGAACCTTTCTAAAGGGGTGCTTCTTGCGTGGAGGGCATAGCTCGAGGTGGGCGCAGCCAGGGTCAGCCCTTGACGGCCCCGGTGATGACGCCCTTGGCGAAGTGCTTCTGCAGGAATGGATAAACCATGAGGATTGGAACCAGGGCCACCACCACCACAGCCATCTGGACGGATTGTGGCGGCGGCGTTGTGCTGATGCCGAGCTGTTCCGCAGCGCCACTGCCCTGGACAACGAAGTTGCGCAGGAGCAGTTGGATGGGCCACTTGCTGTGGTCGTTGATGTAGAGGAGCGCGTTGAAGAAGGAGTTCCAGAAGCCAACCGCATAGAACAGCCCGACGACGGCGATCACGGCTTTCGAGAGCGGCATAACGATGCGCCAGAGGATCTGCCAGTCGCTGGCGCCGTCGATCCTTGCACTTTCGATCAGCTCACCGGGAATGTTCATAAAGAAGGACCTCATGACCACGAAGTTGAAGGCCCCGAAGATGCCGGGCAGGATCAGCGACCAGAGCGAGTCCAGCAAGTCCAGTTGGCGGATCATCAGGAACGACGGAATGAGGCCCGGGGCGAACAGCAGCGTGAAGAGGATCGCCAGGATCACCGGCCGGCCGAACAGCACGGACCGGCTGGTGGCGTACGCCATGGTGATGGTGAGGAAGAGGGCCAGCAGGGTGCCCACCACGGTGATGAACAGGCTGACGCCGAGGGACTGGATGACCATGGGGGCCCCTGAAGATGATGGTGTAGGCCTCCAGGGTGGGCCGTTCGGGCCAGAGGACGAAGCCGCCGGCCCGCGTCAGCTGTTCGTTGTCCGCCAGGGAGGTGGATACAACCAGCAGGATCGGGGTCAGGATGGAAATGCTGAAGACGATCAGCACCAGGGCCTTGACGGATTGGTAGAGGGGCGAGGGCCGCTCTTTCCAGACAGGGCGCTTGGGGTTGTAGCTCAGTGCCTTGACCTTGCGCATGGCCTGGGGTTTCTTGGTGGATAGTGTGGTTGCCATCGTGTGCTCTCCTTGTCCGGCAGCCGGGCTGGCTAGCCGACCTTCTTCGCAAAAATTCCGTCTTCGCCGAAGCGGTGGGCAAGTTTGTTGGCGGCGTAGATCAGCAGGGCACTGACCACTCCCTTGGCCAGGCCTGCCGCGGCGCCGGAACTCCAGCCTCCGCCCACCACGCCGGTGTAGTAGGTGAAGGTGTCCAGGACCTCGGCGGCTCCGGCCCCAACAGCGTCGCGCTGCAGGATGAACTGTTCGAAGCCCACCGAGAGTATGTCGCCGATCCGCAGGATCAGGAGCAGGACGATGACCGGGCGGAGCCCCGGCAGCGTGATGTGCCACAAGCGGCGCCAGCGCCCGGCGCCGTCGGCTGCTGCCGCCTCGTAAAGGGAGTTGTCGATGCTGGCCATGGCGGCCAGGAAGATGATCATGGCCCAGCCGGCGTCCTTCCAGATCATTTGGACCACTACCAGGAGGGGAAATGTTTCCGGGTTGGTCATAAACGGCACGGCTTCCATGCCCAGTTGCCGCAGGGTGTTGTTAACAAAGCCCGCTCCGCCGAGCATCTGCTGGAAAAAGGCGATCACCAGGACCCAGGACAGGAAGTGCGGCAGGTAGGCGATGCTCTGGAAGACCCGGCGGACCCGGGTACTCACCAGCGAATCGACCACCAGCGCCAGCACCAGGGGTACAGGAAACAGGAAGACGAGCTGCCAGGCCGCCAGGTACAGCGTGTTCCAGAACGCATGGACAAAATCGGGGTTGCCGAAGAGGTCCACGAAGTTCTGCCACCCCACCCAGAGGCTGTCGCCAATGCCGAGGTAGGGCTGGTAGTCCTGGAACGCGATCACGTTGCCCAGGATGGGGATGTAAAAGAACAGCAGCAGGAACGCCACCCCCGGCACCATCATGAGCACCATCTGCCTGTCACGGCGCAGTCGGGACCGGAAACTCTGCGCGGGCACTTTGCCGGGCTTGACTTTGCGTATGCCGGCTTCCGGCGCCTGTCCTCCCGGCCGACGCACTACCGGCGGTGCCGGACGTTCTTCCGTCGTCGATTTCATACGTCTCCTCGGGTACTGGATTGCTGTGTAGCCGTGCGTTGTTGTGCACGGCTGGTCTTTAATCGTTTAACCAACATAAGTGATCCATGTCTCATGTGCAAGATCATGATCGTATTTACTTAAAAAGATCACGTTTCGTCATGAGCCTGGCCGGGCTTGGCGGCCAGGTTCACTGACGGTCATCCGAGGTAAGTGGCCGCGCTGACGGTGTTTGGCGGCTCCAGCTGGCGATTTATCGCGATTGTTCGGCTGCGCTTGGTCAATCCGGAAGCGCTATTGCCTAGACATTTCATGAGCGTATATGCTGTAAAAAAGTCATAACTACTCAAAGCTGATTCTGGACTGCGTCCGGATCGGCGTTCGCTTAGGAGAAAACAATGGTTGAGACCGTGCTGGGGACGTTTATGGAGCAGGAACTGCTGTCCCAACCCGAAATTTGGACACGGGCCATCAACCAGTCGACGTCCGAAGCCCTGTTGCCCGCAGATGGGCTTGCCGTGGCTGTCATCGGCTGCGGAACGTCCTGGTTCATGGCCCAAAGTTATGCGGCCATGCGGGAGCGGCTGGGCAAAGGACTGACGGATGCGTTTGCTGCCTCCGAAGCCTTCCTCAATCACAACAGTGCTGCCCGGAAGTATGACGCCGTAGTCGTTATTACGCGCTCCGGCACCACCTCCGAGGTGCTGGAGGTAGTCTCCGGCCTGCGTGGGAAGGTCCCCCACGGTGGCTCTGATCGGCGATGTGGATTCACCCCTGGTGGGTCTCGCCGATACAGTGATCGGATTGCCTTACGCCGACGAAAAATCCGTCGTGCAGACGCGGTTCGCTACCGCTGCACTGGCGTACCTGCTGACCAACCTCGGCGTCGACCTGGCCGAGGCAGTCGCCGACGCCCGGGATGCTGTCAGCGCTGACGTTCCGCATGAGCTGTTGGACGCGGAGCAGTTCACGTTCCTTGGCAGCGGGTGGACGGTCGGTTTGGCCCACGAGGCCGGGCTGAAGATGCGCGAAGCAGTCCAGGGGTGGACGGAGTCCTATCCGGCCATGGAGTACCGCCACGGTCCCATTTCCATCGCCGCGCCGGGACGGGTCGTCTGGCTGCTGGGGGATGAGCCGGCCGGGCTCGAGGCTGACGTGGCCGAGACCGGCGCACTGTACATCCATGGCGGACAGCACCCCCTGGCACAGCTGGCCCGCGTGCACAAAGTCACGCTGGAACGAGCCCGGGCCCGCGGCCTGAACCCTGATGTTCCGCGGAACCTGTCACGCTCCGTCATCCTTGCTGCCACCGCCGGATAGGCAGGTCATGGTCCCTAATCTGATGCCGCAGCGAGGAAACCTGCTCGGACCTGCCCCGGCCGATGTTATGGCCTTTGATGTCGGGGGAACCGACATCAAAGGAACAATGCTGAGCGCATCGGGTGACTTGCTTGATGTACTGCGTGTCCCCACACCGCGGGACGGAGCGCGGACGGCGGAAGCTGTCCTGGACCGGGTCCGCGAGCTGGGCAAGGAACTCTCTGAGCGCTCACCCGGGCTGCAGGCGAAAGCTGCAGGTCTTGTCGTTCCGGGGATCGTGGACGCGCGTGCAGGAGTTGGCGTCTTCTCCGCGAATCTCGGATGGACCAACTTCCCGTTCAGGGCAGAGTGCGAAAAACGCGTAGGGCTGCCCGTCGCCTTCGGCCACGACGTGACTTCGGCAGGCATAGCTGAATTCGAGCTGGGTGCCGGCCGCGGATTCGACGACGTGGTGGTGATCATCATCGGTACAGGAATTGCCGGAACTGTTTTTGCCGGCGGACTGCCGGTGACCGCCGGTGGTTATGCGGGAGAATTCGGGCATTCCCTAGTTCCCGATCCCTCCGGAACCGGGACCGACATCCTGGAATCGGTGGGGTCCGCTGCTGCCATCGCCCGACGGTACACGCGAATTTCCGGCAATGCCGTAGATGGTGCCAGGGAGGTCCTGACACGCATGCAGGCCGGCGACATCGCTGCCAGACAAGCCTGGGACGAAGCCATCGACGCATTGGCGTTCACTGTTTCACAATGCATCACCGTCCTCGGCACGGAAGCAGTCATCGTCGGCGGCGGCCTGTCCGAGGCGGGTGATGAGCTGTTGGTACCGCTGCGCCGCAGGGTCGGGGAGCACCTGACGTTTCACCGGCGCCCCGAGATCCTCCCGGCCAGGCTTGGCCAGGACGCCGGCCTCATCGGCGCCGCCTTGGGTGCACGGTCACTCTTGGCCGCCGAGTCAGGACCAGCATGAGGCGCATAGTTACCGTCACCCCGAACCCGGCCGTGGACATGACATACCACGTCCAGCGGATCACGCCCGGGTCTACCCATCGCGTAGCCACCGCCCTGGTCAGGGCTGGAGGGAAGGGCCTCAACGTGGCGCGGGTTGCCCACCAACTGGGGTTTCCGGTCCTTGCACTTGCCCCGGCAGGGCAGGGTGCCACCAGCACTGAATTCAAGGCCGAACTTTCATCCAGCGGGATGCCCCACCGGATCATCGCCGTCGAAGCAGACACCAGGCGGAGCATCGCGGTCGTGGACTCGGCGAAAGCCGACACCATCATCCTGAACGAACCGGGGCACCACCTCAGCGCCGCCGAATGGCAGTGCCTTCGGGCGGCGGTGAAGGATTCCCTCGTTCCGGGCGAAGGGATCCTCGTCGGATCGGGGAGCCTCCCTACCGGGGCGGACCCTGACTTCTATGCCTCATTGGTGACGCTGGCACATCACACAGGTGTACGGGCCATCATCGACACGTCGGGCCCAGGCCTGGTGTCAGCTGCCAGGGCAGGAGCTGACCTGATCAAGCCGAACCATCACGAACTGAGGGAGGCCACGGGCGAAGACGACCCAGTCCTGGCCGCCTGCCAGCTGATCCAGATGGGGGCCCGCCGGGTGCTGGTCAGCTCCGGTGCGGCAGGAATGATGATGTTCGACGCGGCTGATCCGGCCACGTATTGGCATGCCCGGCTTCCTTACGGCCTGGGCGGCAATCCCACTGGCGCCGGGGACGCAGCCGTGGCCGCCGCAGCAACATGCCTTTCCGAGGGCATCTCGAGCCCCGACGGCATTCTCCGGGCGGCGACCGCATGGTCGGCCGCGGCCGTCCTTATGCCGGCCGCGGGGGAAATCTCACCCCAATACGCAGAACTTGCCGATCAACTGATCGTGACGCAGAAGGAGATCCCATGACACTGGCCACCACCCGCGAGCTGATGGACCATGCCGCAACGCGCGGGGCCGGACAGGGTGCGTTCAACGTCATCCACCTGGAGACGCTGGAGGCTCTCATTGCTGGAGCGGAGGAAGCCGATCTCCCAGTGATCCTCCAGATCTCCGAAAATTGCGCCAATTTCCACGGCGGCCTTGAACCCTTGGCCCTGGCGTCGCTGGCAGCCGCCGACAAGGCATCCGTTCCCGTTGCCCTCCATCTGGACCACGCCGAGTCTGAAGAGCTCGCGCGCCAGGCTGTTGACCTTGGTTTTGGTTCCGTGATGTTCGACGGATCCCAGCTGGACTATGAGCAAAACGTCGCAGCTACCCGTCGCGTCAGTGACTATGCCCGTGCCCGCGGTGTATATATCGAGGCTGAGTTGGGCAAGGTCGGCGGGAAAGACGGGGCTCATGCCCCCGGTGTGCGCACGGACCCGGCCGAGGCCGCGGCTTTCGTGGCAGCGACCGGCGTGGACTCGCTGGCTGTCGCAGTCGGTTCATCGCATGCCATGACAGAACGAAGTGCTTCACTGGACCTTGGGCTCATCGCCCGGCTGAAAGCGGCCCTGGACGTCCCCCTCGTGCTGCACGGTTCGTCCGGCGTCTCCGACGCGGCCATCGTCGCCGCCATCACCGCCGGCATGACTAAGATCAATGTGTCCACCCATTTGAACGGGTTCTTCACCCGGGCCGTCCGAGAGTATCTGGTCGCAGACCCGGCGGCTGTAGACTCGCGAAAATACTTCAAGGCCGGACGCGCAGCCTTAGTGCCGGAAGTTTCCCGGCTGTTGAGGCTGTTCGCGGATAGGCCCCATGCCTGAAAGGCTTCGAATGACCCGCACCGATCGGCTCGCAGCGATACTTGATCTGCTCGCCGAGTCGGGGGAAATCGAGATCGAAGAGGTTGTTGAGAAACTCGGTGTCTCACCGGCCACAGCCCGTCGCGACCTTGACAGCCTCGCCAAGCAGCAGCTCCTCACCCGCACCCACGGGGGAGCAACAACCGGTTCGGTTGCCTACGACCTGCCTGGCCGCTACAACAGGGACGACAACGCCGACGCCAAGCAACGTATCGCCCTGGCAGCTTCCGCCCTTGTTGTGCCGGGGTCGGTCATTGGTCTTTCGGGCGGAACCACGACGACGGCCCTTGCCCAGGTGCTGGCCACCCGGCCGGACCTCAGCGTCAGATCGGACCGTCCGATGCTGACGGTGGTAACGAATGCCATAAATATTGCGGCACGCCTGGCTGTCCGGCCAAACATCAAGGTCATGGTCACCGGAGGGATCCTGAGCCCGCGCTCCTACGAACTCGTCGGTCCGTACACCGAGCTCCTGATGGATCGGATCGCCCTTGACATGGCATTTATTGGGGTAAACGGCATCGATCCCGTCCTGGGTCCCACAATCTCCGACGAAGGTGAAGCCGCAATCAACATCCTGATGGCCCGCCGGGCAGCGGTGTCCTACGTACTCGCTGATTCATCCAAGGTCGGCAAGCGAGCTTTTGCAACCATGGCCGGCTATACGTTCGCGCGGCTGCTCACGGATGCGGGCATTTCGGCCAAGGATCGTGCCGCCTTCGAAGCCACGGGAACCAAAGTGTCCGTCGCTTCATAGGGATTCAGGGCTGCAGGCCGCGGTGAACCAGCCGCGGCTGGCGCCCGGCCGCACACACAAAACGCTCGGCTGGGGTAACCCAGCCGAGCGTTTTGCGTTCTGTTCGTGTTTAGGTATTGCAGACGAACCTGGCGTCTGCCCAGTCTGCCCAGTCGTCGCCGGCGTCGTCACCGTTCTTGTCGGCGATCAGTTCAACGCTCTGGACGCCGGTGATGTCCACCGAGACCGGGTGCGCCGCCGAGTCCGCGCTGAGGACCGGGGTCCGGAGCAGCTCGCGGCCGTCACCCTTGATGATGAACACCACGGACCCGTGAAGTCCCTTGTTCAGCTTGGCGTCGTCAACACCCACCAGGGCGGTGAAGGCGCTGCACTTCGCCTCAGTGGCGATGGCGACCTGGGAGTCGGCGTGGGCGCCGATCCCCTTGGCGTACGTGACGCCGTCCAGGCGGAGTGCCGGACCATCGCCGGCGTTCGCCTCACCGTTGGCGCGGTCCCGCTCGGCGGGCCCCCAGCCGTTCGTGCTGGCCGTCCAGGGCAGGTCGGAGGCGAACACGGTGCCGCTCAGGCCGGGAGCCGGGACATCGTGGTGCGTCGTGGAGCAGGTGAACGTGGCGTCCGCCCAGTCGGCGTGGTCGTTGCCGTTGGAGTCGCCTGAATCGTTGGCCACCAGGTCAACGTAGGCGGCTCCCGTGACATCCACGGTGAGCGGCAGCGGGGCACTCAGCGCACCCAGGACAGGGGTGGTGACCTTCGTGGCGCCGTCGGCCACCACGGAGAACTTCACACTGCCGCGCGTGGCCTGGGCATCGTCGATGCCCACCACGGCGGTGAAGGAGGTGCAGTAGCCGCCGAGGTAGTAGCGGACCGTGCTGTTGGCGTGCGTGCCGAGGCCCTTCGCGAAGGCCGTGCCGTTGAGCTTCAGCGGGCGGCCGTCGCCGCTGCCCTGTTCGCCGTTGGACATGTCTTTCTCCACCGGGCCCCAGCCATTCGTGGCGCTCACCCAGGGGTGGTCGCTGGCGAAGATCGTGGCCTGCGGCGGCTTAGGCAGCGTGCGCACCGAGGTGCTCGTGCTGATGGTGCGGGCACCGGCCGGCTCCGTAGTGGTGGCGTAGCGGGCCGTGGCCTTGACGGTGTAGTCGCCATCGGCATCCGCCGGGGCGGTCAGCTTCCACGTGGTGGCCAGGCGTCCGCCGGCGGGGAGCGTGGCCGCGGTGGCCGGAGTGGCCGGGGTCGCCGTCCAGCCCTGCGGCAGTTCGAGCTCCACGGCCAGGCCTGCGATCGCGGCCGGTTCATCGGAGACGAACGTGGTCACGAAGTCCTGGGCCTTGCCCTGCTGCACCACATCGCCCTGGAGGGTCGCGCTGAGCTGGGCACAGGCCGGCACGGCCTCGGACGCGCCGAGGTCTTCGACCAGGAGGTTGTCCAGGGTGAAGTCCGAACCGTTCGCGGAACCGGTGCGCTGCAGGCCAACGAAGTAGTCGCCGCAGAAGCCGGTGTCCAGGACCTGCTCAAAGCGTGCCGTGGTGGTCTGCTCGCCGAGGGGCTGGCTTCCGGTCACTGCCGGACCTGCCTGGGAGTCGTAGCCGGAAACCCAGGCGTACTGCCCTGCCTTGGAGTTCTGGTAGTCGAAGGAGACCTTGTACTTGTGGCCTGCCTGGAACGGCATGGTGTATCCGGTGGTGCGGTAGACCATGCCGGGGCCGCCGTTGGGGCCGAGGTTCTCGTCGTGCGCAATGAGGGACCAGGTGCCGCCCAGGACCTCGTCGATGACGTTGGTGTTCCAGCCCTTCTGCGTGAAGGGTTCGTTGCGTTCGGTGATGTGCGTGCGCGGATCCGTGGAACCGCCGGCATCGCCCTTCACGAACGGGCCCCAGCCCTGGTCGACGTTCTCGAAGTCCTCGCTGAGGACCCCGGTGGTGGGAACACGTTTCGTTTCCACGGCCCGGAAGTCGTCCACGCGGACCTTCGCTGTGCCCTCCCCGGCCTGGAAGATGACGGTGGGGCGGGTGCCGTTCTTGGGGACATCGATGAGCACACGGAGGCGCTGGAAGTTGGTGCCGGTCTTTTCATCGGCCGCGACGGAGTTCGTCGCGTTGGAGCTGTCCACGGTGATGGTCTCGGTCTTGCCTCCCGGAACCTCTACCTTCAAGGTGGTGGGGCGGGTCTGGCCGGGCTCGATTTCGACGAGGGCGCTGACGGAGTACGTGCCCGCATTGAACGGCAGCAGCTGCTGGGAGATGGAGGATGCGCCCGCGCCGAGTTCGGCGTAGCGGCGGCCCTTGGCATCGCGGACAATCGCGGCTGTGCCGTTGGGGCTCCACTTCTTGAGGTCCGCGGCGTTGAAGCCGGGGTCCTTGATCCGGGTGCCTTCGCCGAAGGAGGCGTCGGCGGGGACGCTGACGGTGGCGGCGTTGGTGGTCAGCACGTAGGGCTGGCCGGGATCGGCGGCGAGGGTGACCTGGCCGTTGACCACCGGGATGTCGGCCACCTTGACGCGTCCGTTGTCCGTCAGCTTGAACTGCTGGAGGCTGGTGGCGTTGCGGTAGGCATCGGTGAGCGTCCAGATGGTGCTGCCGCCGGCCGGGTTGTAGTGGTAGAGCTTGTCCAGTGCGCCGCCCGGGGTGGAGGCCCAGGGGAGCAGGTACTTGTCGCCCTGAAGCACGGAGACGCCCTTGACGGTGATGTCGCGGGCCGCGGCGGTGTCGCCGGTGACTGCCACTCCGTCGGCGAGGTCGATGCGGTCGGCGGTCCACTTGGTGATCTCGTGGTGCTGCAGGTATTTGGCTGGCAGGTTGGCGGTCCAGATGTTGCTGTAGAACGCGTTGAAGTCGTTCTGCCCGGTCCAGCCTTCGAATTCCACAATGTGCGAGACGCCCAGCTTGGCGTCCGGGTTCCAGACGTCGGACTGTGTGTTGTTGATGAAGCGCAGGATCTGGGAGTTGACGCCCTTGTTGGTGCTGCCGCCGTAATTCTCGTCGTTGGCCCAGTGCGACCAGGTGTTGTTGCGGGAGAGCTTGTCGGCCCATTCGGAGCCCACACGGAAGCCGTTCTTCACGAGCTCCTTCTGCAGGGTTTCCGCGAGCCAGCCGTATTCGTAGTAGACGTCCACATAGGCGAAGTCGAGGTTGTCGTCGGTGGCGTCGGCGAGTTCCTTGATGCGCTGGGCCAGCTTGCCGGAGTTGATGTCCTGGCGCTGGTTGATCATGTAGGACTGATCCAGCCAGTTCCAGCCGAGGCGCTTGTCCGCCGTCAGGAGATCTTCGCTGAAGGACTTGGCCTCGGGGTAGATCTCCGTGGCGTTGATGTGCACGCCGAACCGGGCGTTCCAGGCCTTGCCTGCCGAGACCAGCTTGTTGAGGTCTTCCAGGCCGCCGGCCCGGGTGTTGAAGTTGTCGCCATAGTCCGTGTTGGCCGAGTCGTGGCCTTCGCTGGTGAAGCCCTTAAGCATCGCCACCTGTCCGAGGCCGTCGGTGGCCAGGGAGATGCGCTTGACATCATCGAGGGTGCGCAGGAACGGGTGCGTCGCCTGCGAAGCGAAGTTGAAGGGAATGTGCGTGATGACGTTGTCAGGAGTCTGTTCGCCCTTGAAGGCCTTGACCTCAATCGACCGCATGGCGATCGCCGCGTCTTGCCAGTCAACGACGGAATCCGCATTGGCGTCCGCGGTGATGGCCACCCGTGTCCACGGCAGTTCCTCGGTCTTATCGGAACCGGCGGTCCGGTAGAGCCACTGTCCGCTGGCAACGCCGATTTTCACCCCGCCGGCACCGTCGCTGACCGCTTGGCGCCAAAAGCGCCCCTTGTCCTTGGCGCCGGGGCCGGAGGAAGTGTCGTAAAGGGCGTTGGATTCGAACGCGGCCGCGATTTGGGAAGTGTTCGCAAGCACGTAGGCGGAACTCCTGGCAACAGCATCCAGGGGAGTTGCACCGGTTACCGGAATAAATTCATCACCGGTGGCGCCCCGGTCCACTGAAAGGTTGGCCGCAGAGACCTGCGCCGAGGGTTCAGCCGAAGACACAGTTGCAAGATTCAGCTTGGGCAGCTGCAGCGTCGACACCTTGTTCTCCGCGGTGTCATTGATTTTCGTAACGTTGAAGTTGACGGCGCTCCCCTCTACCGAGAGGCGGGCCTCCAGCGTGATGCCACCCATTCCGGGAACGGTCATGACATAGTTCACCGACCCGGCGTCGGTCTTCGCTGACGTCGTCAAAACAGGTTGTTCCGTGCCGTTGATGGTGATCGTGTTCAGCTGCTCTTCGGTGCCGCTCAGTATGGCGCCAGTGCGCACATCCGTGTACGTGAGCACCTGCGGAAACGAATCGGATACCAGGACGGAAATCTGATCGGAGGTGATTGTTTCGGTTCCCGGCAGCGGAGCAGCTTGAGCGGCTGAGATCGGCAGGAATGGCAGGGAAGCAGAGGCCAAAACGCACGCCAAGCTCAAACTGGTGAGCCGTCGCGGCGACAAAATATTGGTCATAAATGATCCTTAACGATTTTTTAGGGGCAATATCGCTCATGCACTTGCATCGTTAAAAGAGTGCGGGTCAAAAACTCATTTGGCAAGGGGTCGTGTTCGAACGATGCGGATGGACCGCGCGGAGCCGAGGAGGAGGCCAGGCCTACGTAGAGCCGAAGATCAACGTCCGGGAGGGCAGGTGGTGGCGCGAATGATCAGCTCCGGTGCCACGACTTCGGCTTCGAAAGTGGTCCCCGGCTCCTGCAGTTGACGCAGCAGGTGCACAACAGCCCGGCGCCCTGTCTGCTCGAAGGACTGGCTCACCGTGGTGAGGGGCGGATTCGCGTAGGCGGCCAGGGCAATGTTGTCGATTCCCACAACCGATACGTCCTCAGGGATGCGCCGACCCAGCTCGCTCATGGCCCGCATCAGGCCAAAAGCCATCTCATCGCTTGCAACCAGAACAGCGGTGACGTCCGGCATCCTGGCCAGCAGGAGGCCATTGCGGTAGCCCGATTCGGGGGTCCAGTCTCCGTAAAGTTCCGGGGGAATCTCACGTCCTGCCTCATTCAGCGCCGCCCGCCAGCCGGCAACGCGGCTGATCGCATCCGACCATTGGGGCGGTCCGGCCACATGCCAGACGGTGCGGTGTCCAAGACCAAGGAGGTGCTCGGTCGCGAGGCGGACAGCGACGGACTGGTCAATTGCGACAACGTCGGCCGAGGAAGTGTGGGATCCGTCCAAGGTGACCGTGGGAAGAACGCGGATGAGCTTTTCCAGCGCCTCGTCGAGATCGATGAGCGGGACAGCAACAATCAGGCCGTCAACACCCTGTTCGATGAGTCTGTTGATGGCCACACTCACCGCCGATGCATCCAGCGAGGCTGTCGTGGCCGTGTTGACGGTATAGCCTGACTCCCGAGCAGCCTGCTCAACCCCGAGGGCCAAAGCGGCCCGGGAGTAAAAACCTGAAGCAAGCGTGACGAACCCGACCGTCATCGAACGCCCAGTGGCGAGGGCGCGGGGCATGTGGTTGAGCCTGTATCCCAGCTGTTCAACCGCGGCCAGGACCTTAGTGCGGGTGCGCTCCTGAACGTTGGGGTGATCGCTTAGAACCCTGGAAACGGTCTGTGCCGAAACCCCCGCAGCCAGAGCCACATCGCGCATGGCAACGCCGCGTCGTCCTGCCTGTGCTGTCAACGTTTCCCCCTAGTTTTAGCCTTCCCAGCCAGTATAAGACAGTTGTTATCCGTAACCCTGTTGGCGCAGAAGTGATCGCAAAGTCCTATCAGCAGGGGTTGTTATGGGTAACATTGCGTGTAATACTCATCACTTACAGGGACCGGCTGAATCTGCCAGTACCCTCAGCCAACGAAACTGGAACCGTTCCGGATTCTGCTGCTCAAGCCACTTCGGCCCGTTTGGGCTGTCCTGCTGCGGTCACAAGGAGAAAACATGAAGAAGTCAACCATTTGGGCTGCGGGTGTGGCCGCAGTCGGAGCCTTGGCCCTGACGGCTTGCGGTGCCGGGGGAAGCGGGGAGCCAGCATCGTCCGGCTCGACCGCGAGCGTTCAGGAAGTAAAATTCTGGGGCTGGGCCCCGGGTTATGCTGACGCCGTCAAGGCCTTCAACGCCTCCCACCCCGGCATCAAAGTTGTTTACGAAGAGGTCCAGCCAGGCGCCAAGGGCGGCTACGAGAAAATGCTCAACGCCGTCAAAGCCGACAGCGCAGCCTGCCTGGGACAGGTTGGGTATGAAACCCTGACAAGCTTCGCAGCCCAAGGCGCCCTGGAAGACGTCACCAACTACGCCAGTAAGAACGAGGGCGAGTACGTTGACTGGACCTGGAAGGCGGTCAGCCCCGGCGGAAAGGTCTACGCCGCACCTGTTGACACGGCTCCGATGGCGCTTTTCTACAACAAGGAGCTCTTTGCCAAGCACGGCGTCGCAATGCCCACAACGTGGGATGAATACAAGCAGGCCGCGGAGAAGCTCAAAGCCTCGGACAGCAACATCTCCATCTCTTCGCCTTACCTGAACTACGACTACGCCGGCTTGGCCTGGCAGGCCGGAGCGCCGTGGTTTGGAATCGACGGCGACAGCTGGGACGTCTCGCTCGACTCGGACGCCAACAAGAAGGTTGCCGATTACTGGCAGGGTCTGGTGGACGCCAAGGTCATCAGCGAGGCACCCATGTACGATCCTGCCTGGTTCAAGGGACTGGGTGACGGCTCCATCGCCACGCTCGTGGGCCCCGTATGGCAAGCCGGCGTCATCAAGGGTGACGCCAAAGCCGGTGCCGGCAAATGGGCTGTAGCGCCTATGCCCCAGTGGACGGCCGGCGAGGACAAGGTGGGCAATGCGGGTGGCTCGGCCACCGCAGTACTCAAGGGCTGCGACACTCCTGAGGCTGCCTGGACCTTCGCCCACTGGATGAGCACCGACAAGGACGCCTACTCTGCCCTGATTGAAGAGGCCGCCCTGTACCCGGCCGCGAAAGCACTTCTTGACCTGCCGTCCCTGACGAAGCCCGATGAGTACTTCAGCGGCGAAAAGATCTTTGACGTTTTCAAGGCAGCCTCGAACAACGTGGACACCAGCTGGGTCTGGGGACCCAACATGCCCCAGACAACCAAAGACCTGGACGACGGACTCGCCAAGGCCTGGGCCGGTACCGGAAAACTCGCCGACGCCTTCAGCGCCGCACAAACCAAGACAGTCGATGCCCTCAAGGCCCAGGGCCTGAGCGTCAAGTAAACACGGCCGACGACGTGTGGCCGGCCTCCAGAGTGCGGCCGGCCACACCGCCGCTGAAAGCCATCACGATTTCTACCAAGGGGAGGCACCATGAGTGCGTCGACCAGTTTGGGCCATGCCTCGGGCATGAAGCCCAGGCCCAAGCCAAAGGCACGAACCAGCGGAAGCCTCCGCACGCCCGTAATGTTCCTGGCACCGTTCCTGGTCATCTTCGTAGCCATGTACCTGGTTCCCATCGGATTTGCCCTCCAGCAGAGCTTTCTTAGGACCCAGCGCTCGGGTTTGGGGCTGGGCGGGCCGTCCACTCCTGTTTTCGACCCCTGGTTCAACTACGGCCGCATTTTCACTGACGAGGCATTCATTGCATCCATGGGGCGAGTGCTTCTCTTCGGCGTGGTGCAGGTCCCCCTCATGTTGGGCTTTGCCCTGCTGCTCGATTCAAAGTCGATCCGCGGCAAGTCGTTCTTCCGGCTGACCAGCTTCATGCCTTACGCCGTGCCCGGTGTCATCGCCGCCCTCATGTGGTCCTTTCTCTACTCGCCGTCCTCGAGCCCCATTAACAACGCGCTCGCACCACTGGGAATCGACATCGCCTTCATGAGCGAGGAACTGGTTCTGTGGGCGGTGGCCAACATCGTGACCTGGGGATGGACCGGCTACAACATGATCATCATCTATTCAGCCATCCAGACCATTCCCGCCGAGGTGCTGGAATCTGCCAGGCTCGACGGGGCTTCACCCGCGCGCATCGCCTGGAACATCAAGATCCCCATGGTCCGCTCGGCGATCGTCCTCACGGCGGTGTTCTCCATCATCGGCACCGCGCAACTGTTCAACGAACCAACGGTCCTCCAGGCAATTTCGGGCGGCTCCATCAACTCGGCATTCACACCATTGATGTCGGCCCGCGCCGCAGTGCAGTCCCAGGACTATGCCTACGCCGGAGCCCAGTCCGTGGTGCTTGCCGTTCTCGTTGGTGTTCTCTCCTTTGCCTTCTTCAAGCTCACCACCCGAGGTGAAAAGTGACTCTGCGCACCAGGGACAGGGTCATCGCTTCGACCCCGTCAAACATCCGTCCAAGCAAGCCAAGGAAGACCGGCAAGGGTTCAGACCGCGAAACCACCCTGACCAGCCGTGTTGGTGTCCTTGCCGTCATGCTCGTTTCCGCCCTCTATTTCCTCCTGCCGGTTTGGTGGCTTGTTGTTGCCGCCAACAAAAAGCATGGAGAACAATTCTCCGGATCCGGGCTCTGGTTCGATGGCGTCCATATCATCGAAAACGTCCGCATCCTCATGACGGAGGGGGATGGGATCTTCCTGCGCTGGATGCTGAACAGTATTCTCTATGCCGGGCTGGGAGCCACCGTCGGAACGGTCCTGTCCGCCATGGCCGGCTATGCGCTTGCGAAGTACAGTTTTCCGGGCCGCGGCCTGATCTTCTCCACGATCCTCGCAGCAGTACTGATTCCCAAGATCATGTTTACGCTTCCGCTGTTCATGATGTTCAGCAACGTCAGCCTGATCAATAACCCCCTGGCAGTACTGCTCCCGAGCATCGTGAGCCCTTTCGGCGTATACCTTTCGCGGGTATTTGCTGCGCAGTCAGTTCCCGATGAGCTCATTGAAGCCGGGCGGCTCGACGGAGCGGGTGAATTCCGGATCTTTTCCGACATCTCCGTTCGCGTCATGGCGCCAGCACTCGTCACGATTTTCCTCTTCAACTTCGTTGAAATATGGAACAACTACCTGCTGCCCGCCATGGTGCTGAACGACTCGGCCCTGCAACCAGTCACGGTAGGACTCGTTGCGTGGAACGGCAGCAACGGAAATGTACCCCAAGCGACAGTTGTCGTCGGCGCATTGCTGTCCATCATTCCCCTCATCGTCGCCTTCCTGTGCCTCCAGCGCTTCTGGCGGGCCGGACTCACCGCGGGAGCTGTCAAATGACAACCAGCACCACCACATCCACCCGGCCAAACCTCGGCGATGAACCGAACACGGGCGAGCTCGGACAATTCCCAACAGCGGCCGCGCTCACGTATGACGGGAACGGATTCTTCCGCCACGGCCGATCCCACAGAATCCTGGCCGGGGCCATCCACTACTTCCGCGTCCATCCCGGCCAATGGGAGGATCGCCTGTCCAGGCTCAAGGCCATGGGCCTGAACACCGTCGATACCTACGTAGCCTGGAATTTCCACCAGCCGCGCGCAACCGACGTGCCGGACTTCAGCGGCTGGCGCGATCTGGAACGCTTCATGGAACTCGCGGGAAACCTCGGCATGGACGTCATCGTCAGGCCCGGTCCGTACATCTGCGCAGAATGGGACAACGGAGGCCTGCCGAACTGGGTCACAGGCCGCGACGACATCGCCTTGCGTTGCAGTGACCCCGTTTTCCAGTCCCAGGTCGAAGAGTGGTTCGACCACCTTCTCCCGATCATCGAACGCCAGCAGGCCGCCAACGGGGGCCCCGTCGTCGCCGTTCAAATCGAAAACGAATACGGCAGCTACGGGGATGACCACAGCTATATCCGCTGGAACCGCGACGCACTCCGGGACCGCGGCATTACCGAGCTCCTCTTCACCGCGGACGGGGGCACCGACTACTACCTCGACGGCGGCGCCATCGAAGGCACACTGGCGGCAGCCACCTTGGGCAGCCGCGGGGACGAGGCCATCGAAATCTGGAAACGGCGCCGCCCCGGTGAGCCCTTCCTGAATATCGAGTTCTGGAACGGCTGGTTTGACCACTGGGGCGAAAAGCACAACACCCGCGACGCTGCGGATGCCGCAGCGGAAATACGCAAGATCCTCGACGGCGGCGGTTCGATTTGCCTGTACATGGCCCACGGCGGCACCAACTTTGGCCTCGGCTCCGGAAGCAACCACGACGGGACCAAACTGCAGCCCACCGTGACGAGCTATGATTCGGACGCTCCGGTGGCCGAACACGGTGCACTGACAGAGAAGTTCCACGCGCTCCGGGCCGAGTTCCAGCGGCTGGGAACAGGGAGCCAGGACATACCAGCCGAGCTCCTCGCCCCGGCGCCCACGCTCGCTCCCCGGAAGCTGGCCATCGCCCGCGGGCCACGGATGTTGGACGTGGTCCGCCATGCGGCCGCCCCGGTACGGAGTCTTCGGCCACTCAGCTTCGAAGACCTGGGGCTGCCCGCCGGCCTGATCCTCTATCGAGCTCAGGCCACCCTGCCTGACCGCGACACCACCATCAGGATCGTGGACCTGCACGACCGCGCCTACGTCCATGTCAACGGGCAGTTCGTTGGTCTGCTGGACGCCAACAGCGGCTGGGACGGTGTAACCGTCAGGGGCGACGGATCCCCGGTGGAGCTCGAAATTGTGGTCGAGAACCAGGGCTACATCAACTACGGACCACGCTACGGAGAGCGGAAGGGCATTCTGGGCGGCGTCCTCATTGACCAACGCTATGTGTTCCACTGGGACCAGACGCCGGTTGCCCTCGCCGATTTCGACGCCGTACGGCTGGCAGAACTCCAGACGGCAGCAAGCGGTTCCACCCCGGAGACTCAGACGCCGGAGACCCATACCCCGAACGGCCTGGCGACGGCCACCTTCCTCATCGATGAACCGGCCGACACGTTCATTGCCCTGCCCGGCTTCGCTAAGGGGTTCCTATGGATCAATGGTGTACTGCTTGGCCGCTACTGGCAGGAGGGACCCCAAGTCACCCTCTACGTTCCGGGCCCGCTGCTGTCACCCGGCGAGAACACCATCGTCGTCTTGGAACTCGAGAATTTTGGCTTGGAACTGGAACTGAGGGCACAGCCGGAACTCGGCTCAACCACAAGGCACCAGGAGTCCCTCCTCTGATCAGCTACGCCACATCAGTCCTCCGCGATCACCACAACGGAACCGGCCTCAACGGTCCCCGCAAACGGCGCGCCTGTCAGCAGGTCAACGCCGGCGGCCTCCACCGCCGCGGCTGAGCGTGAGTGGTTGATCGCGAACAGGAAGCTGCCGCCGTCGTCGGTCCGTCGACGTACGAGTTCCACGCCGCGGTCGGCGGCGGCAACAGGAGCGACGCCGGACTCGGCCAGCAGCCGGTCCACGACCGCTTCAATGCCGTCGCGGTCCGGGAACGTCGCGAGGTACCAGGCCGCACCGGAACCAGCGCCCGCACCAACCGCATGCCGCGTCACGGACGGCACGCCCTCCAACGGATACTCGGTGAAAGTCTGCACGGCCTCAGCGCCGGCGAGGTGAACGTGCTCACTCCACACGGACGAGACCCCGCCGTCGCTCAACTTCAACTGCCCGCCGGCCAGCAGCGGGTGGAATTCCTCCACGCGGATCCCCAGCAACTCCCGGAAGGCGCCGGGATAGCCGCCCAGCCGGACATGGTCCTGTTCGTCCACAATCCCGCTGAAATACGTGACCAGCACCGTGGCTCCGGCCCGCGCCGCGGCAGCGATGTTCGCAGCGGCCGCGTCAGTCACCGAATAAAGCGTGCACACCAGGACCAGGCCGTAGCCTTCCAAGGGCGAAGAAGGATGGACCAGATCCGCCGCGATCCCGCGCAGGAACAGCGACCGGTGGAACGCCCGCAGCACGTCCAGGTACTTCACGTCCTCGCTCGGTTTGGAGTCGATTTCGCTGGCCCACCAGGCTTCGTAGTCGAAGACGATCGCCACGCGGGATTCCACCCGCGAGCCGCGCACCGGAGCGAGCCGCTTCAGCACAGACCCGAGCTCTACCACCTCGCGCCACACTCGCGTGTCACGGCCGCCGTGCGGGACCATCGCGGAGTGGAATTTCTCGGATCCGGCAAAGCTCTGCCGCCACTGGAAAAACATCACAGCATCCGCCCCGCGGGCCACGTGGGCCAGGGAGTTGCGCAGCATTTCGCCGGGCATCTTGGGCTGGTTGCGTGGCTGCCAGTTGACGGCCGACGTCGAATGTTCCATCAGGATCCACGGGTCACCGCCCGCAATTCCCCGGGTCAGGTCCGCGCTGAACGCGAGTTCGATCTGCCGCTCGGGATCCGCTGCCACCAGGTAGTGGTCGTTGGCGATGACATCCAGGTCCTTGGCCCACTCGAAATAGTCCAGGGCCTTCGTGGCGCTGGACGCCATCAGGTTGGTGGTGCAGGGGACCCCGGGCGTGACCTCCCGCAGGACCGCCACAAGTTCGCGGTAGTAGTCCATCAGCGCCCACGAGTTGAACCGCTGGAAGTCCAGCTGCTGGCCCGGATTCAGCGTGGAAGGGGCGACGCCGGGCGGCAGGATCTCCTCGAAGGAACCGTAGTTCTGGGACCAGAACTCCGTGCCCCAGGCGGCGTTGAGCGCCTCGATGCTGCCGTACCGGCGTTCCAGCCAGGTGCGGAAGGCAGCGGCGTCCTCCGCGCCATGGAACTCGGAGACGTGGCAGCCGAGCTCGTTGTCCACATGCCACAACGCCAGCGGAGGGTGGTCCTTGTATCGCTCGGCGATCACCCGGGTGATGCCGGTGGCATACCGGCGGTAAACGGCCGACGACGGTGTGTAGTGCCGCCGGGAGCCCGGTCCCAGCACCGTTCCGTGAGCCGTGACCGGCAGGATTTCCGGGTGTTTGCGGACCAGCCAGGCCGGGGGAGCAGCGGTGGCAGTCGCCAGGGCAACCTTGATCCCGTTGGCGGCGAGGTTGTCCATCACTTCATCCAGCCAGCCGAAGTTGTATTCGCCCTCAGCCGGTTCAAGCAGGGCCCACGAGAAAATGCCCACGCTCAGGAAACTGACGCCGGCTTCCTTCATGAGCTCCAGGTCTTCCAGCCGGACGTCCGCGGGCCACTGTTCGGGGTTGTAATCACCGCCGTAGGCGATCCCTTCCACGTTGCTCCAAACGCTGGCCGGGCCGGAATTACGCTGCGCGCTCATGGGACTCCTTTGTCTACGGGATGGACTAAACGTACCTGAGAACCGAACTTGGGAAAACGCTTGCCCAATTCCGGGAATACCGATATTGTATCGTTTCAGAGCGTGTAAGCCAGCTCACTACTTACGTTGTAGAAGCGAGCGGCCTGTACCAATCGAGCAAGGAGGCTCCCATGATCAACAGAAGGCATTTCCTCACCACCGTGGCCATTGGCACCGCATCCGCGGCAGCCCTGGCAGCATGCGGCTCACCCGCACCCAGCCAGACCGGTTCAGCGGAGAACCCGGTCACCATCAACTACACCTGGTGGGGCAACGATGACCGCGCCGAGCGGACCCGCAAGGCGATCGCCCTGTTCGAGGAAAAGAACAAGGACATCAAGGTCAACGGCAACTTCACGGACTTCGCCGGCTACTGGCAGAAGCGGGCCACGGAAGCTGCCGGCGGAGGCCTCCCCGACGTGATGCAGTGGGACCTTTCCTACCTCCGGGACTACGGCCAGCGCAATCAGCTCCTGGACCTGGGCACCGTCAAGATCGATACCTCCGCCTTCGAGAAGTCCCTCCTGCCGTCCGGCCAGATCAAGGGCAAGACCTACGGCATCCCCACGAGCACCAACGCGTTCGCCGTCTACTACGATCCCGCCAAGCTCGCCACCCTCGGCATTGCCGAGCCGGACGGCTCCTGGACCTACAAGGATTTCAACGCCTTCCTGACCGAAGTGGGCGCCAAGGGTAACGGCACACTCTTCGGGTCAACCGACTACACCTCTGTCTGGTGGATGTTCAACATCTGGCTGCGCCAGAGCAACATTGAAGCCTTCACCGAGGACGGCAAGCTCGGCTTTACCAAGGACGACCTGAAGAAGTGGTGGAACCTGACCGGCGAACTCCGCGGAACCTCCGCCGTCGTCTCCGAGGAGCGCGTGACCCAGCTGGCACCCAAGTCACCCTTTGGCTCGAACGTGACCGCCACGGAAGTCACCTGGGATAACTTTATGGCCGGTTACCTCGGTGACAGCGGCGCCAAGGAGCTCAAGCTCGTCCCCGTTCCGTCCGATGACCCGGACAACCTGGGCCTGTTCCTGAAGCCCTCCATGCTGATGGTGGCCAGCGCCAAGACCAAGAACAAGGATGCTGCCGCCCGCTTCATCGACTTTATGGTCAACGATCCCCAGGTGGGCCAGATCTTCAAGACCTCCCGCGGTGTCCCGGCCTCCAAGACCCAGCGCGACGGCACCACGTTCGAAGGCACCGACAAGCTCGTTGTTGACTACGAGAAGTCCATCGAGCAGTACCTCAAGGACGCGCCCGAGCCGCCCATCGTTGGATTCGGCACGCTGGAAGCATCGTTCAAGCGGGTCAGTTCCGACCTCAACTACGGCAAAGTGACCATCGACGGCGCAGCGGACGCGTGGTTCAAGGAAGCCGAAGACCTCATCAAGCAGAACGCCTGATCCAGGCCCCAACTGACGGACTAATCTCGTGACCCAAAGCCCAACCTTGAGCCGGCGTGCGTCGTCGTCCGCTCCCAAGCCGCAGCGCACGCCGCGGCAGCTGAAATCAAAACGGAGCGGTGCGGATGCCCGCGCCGGCTACACCTTCCTGTTGCCCTGGCTGCTGGGATTCATCGCCCTGACCGTGGGCCCGATGATCTCCTCGCTGTACCTGTCCTTCACCAACTACAACCTCTTCGAACCGCCCAAGTGGATCGGGCTGGACAACTACGCCACCCTGTTCCAGGACGAAAGGTTCCTGCAGTCGGTGGGCGTCACCCTCAGCTACGTGGTCTTCGGCACCCCGCTGAAGCTGGCGGCGGCCCTGGCAGTGGCGATGCTGCTCAACAGCAAGCGCAAGGGCCAGGGGTTCTACCGCTCAGCGTTCTACGCTCCGTCCCTAATTGGCGCGTCCGTCTCCATCGCGATCGTCTGGAAGGCGATGTTCGGCGATTCCGGCCCGGTGGATCAGGGCCTGTCCTTCTTCGGGATCAACCTGGGCGGCTGGGTGGGCAACCCCTCCATGACCATGCCCATGATGATCCTGCTGACCGTCTGGCAGTTCGGCGCCCCGATGGTGATCTTCCTGGCCGGCCTCAAGCAGATCCCGGCTGACTTGTACGAGGCAGCGTCCATGGACGGTGCCGGCCCGGTGCGGAAGTTCATCAATATCACCTGGCCCATGCTCTCCCCGGTGATCTTCTTCAACCTGCTGATGGAAACCATCCACGCGTTCCAGATCTTCGCCTCGGCCTACATCATCTCCAACGGTGAAGGCGGCCCGGCCGGCTCCACCCTCTTCTACACCCTCTACCTGTACCTGCGGGGCTTCAGCGACTTCCGGATGGGCTACGCCTCGGCGATGGCCTGGCTCCTGGTGATCGTGGTGGGCATCATTACCCTGATCTTCTTCAAAACCTCCAAGTCCTGGGTCCACTACAGCGGTGATTCGAAATGACAATTATGGCAACCCCCAAGCAGTCGGCCCCGATGCTCCAGGCGCAGGACTACAACCCGAAGTCCGAATCCGTGGTGGCCAAACGGGTGAAGAGCCTGATTTTCCACCTGGTGGCGCTCGGCCTGACAGCCGTGGTTCTCTACCCCGCGTTGTGGATGGTGGCCTCGGCCTTCAAGCCCAATGCCGAGATCGGCGGCGCCAACACGTCGCTGTGGTCCAACAACTTCAGTTTGGACAACTTCGTCACGGCGATGGACGGGATCGGCGGGGTGTCCACCCTGCAGTTCTTCACCAACTCCCTGGTCCTGGCCATCGGTGCGGTGGTGGGCACCATCCTCTCGGCCAGCGTCTCGGCCTATGCCTTCGCCCGGATCAAGTTCCCGGGCCGGAGCGTGCTGTTCGGGATGATGATCGCCACCCTGCTGCTGCCGTTCCACGTGGTGATCATCCCGCAGTACATCGTGTTCCAGCAGCTGGGCCTGGTGGACACCTATGTTCCGCTGCTCATCGGCAAGTTCCTCGCGGCCGACGCCTTCTTCGTCTTCCTGTTGGTCCAGTTCATGCGCAACCTCCCGGCCGAACTGGACGAGGCGGCCCGCATCGACGGTGCCGGCCACGTGCGGATCTTCTGCTCCATCATGCTGCCGCTGATGAAACCGGCGCTCATCTCGACGTCGATCTTCTCCTTCATCTGGAGCTGGAACGACTTCCTGGGCCCGCTGCTGTACCTGAACACCCCCGAAAAGTACCCGCTGCCATTGGCCCTGCGCCTGTTCGTGGACCAGACCCAAAGCTCGGACTACGGAGCCATGATCGCCATGTCCGTCCTGGCACTGCTCCCCGTGCTGGTGTTCTTCCTGGTGTTCCAGCGCTACATTGTTGAGGGCGTCTCCACCCAGGGCCTGAAGGGCTGACGGATACAGAAAATGAGCATCATGGACAGCGCCACACCCGCATCCGGCCGCAATGAACCCATCCCGGTCAACCGCTTCGCCCTGTTTTCCGAGACCCTCCTGGCCGGGGTGCTGGTGCTTGTGCTGTCCATCCCGCTGGTCACCATCCCCGCGGCGTACGCGGCCGGGATCGCGCACCTGGAACGGCACCTCGCCGGCCGCGACGATTCCCTGCGCGGCCTCTGGGGCACGTTCCGGTCCGCCCTCCCGGGCAGCTGGAAGCTGGGAATCACGACGGCGGGAGCCGCCGTCGTGATTGTCCTTAACCTGTTGCTCGCAACAGTGGGTCAGCTGCCGGGCAGTGCGGTTGTCCTTCCGGCCACGCTGATCCTGGCGGCGGCCGGAGCGGTCCTGCTCCTGCGCACCGCTGCTGCCTGGCGAGACGTTGCCGGGTCCGACGTTGATGGCGAGGAATCCTCTGTGCCGGGAACCTGGTCCGCGGCCCTTGGCACCGCCAAAGCACTCTCGCTGCGTGACTGGACGGGCTCGCTCCTCCTTGCCGCGGCGTTGTTCGCGTCCGTGGTTTTTGTCTGGATGCTCGCGGCCCGGTTTGTGGTGGTGCCCGGCATGCTGATCCTGGCCTCCGCTGCCGTCAAGATGCGGTCCAGCCGCGCCTAGCATTTCTCTGCATTTCACCTTTACTACCGAGTTGAGCCAGACGTGTCTTCCGACAACCCGCAGTCCGCAGAATCCCTACAAACCTCCCAAACTCCGCTCCGCTGGTTCCAGCCGCTGACGCAGCACAACTACCGCCTGTACATGGGCATGACTTTCGCCGGCAGCATGGGTATGTGGATGCAGAGGCTGGCCCAGGACTGGCTGGTGCTGCAGCTGACCGGGAGCCCGGCGGCCGTGGGGATCGCCGTGGCGCTGCAGTTCCTGCCGATGCTGGTCATCGGTCCGCTCAGCGGCCTGCTGGTGGACATGTTTCCCAAACGCAGCGTCATGATGGTGTGCCAGTCAGTGATCGCGCTGCTGGCCCTGGGACTTGCTGCGTGGGACGCCGGCGGAAACATCACCGTGTGGGCCGTGTACGGAAGCTGCATTGCGCTGGGAGTGACGTCCGCCGTCGACGGTCCGGCGCGCCAGGTGTTTATCAACGAAGTGGTGGGCGACGCCGGGCTGAGGCCGGCCATCGGAGTCAACAACGCAATCGGCCAGTTTGGCGCCATGGTGGGACCGGCCGTTGGCGGAATGGTGATCGCCCAGGCCGGATCCGCCGCCGCCTTCGCCGCGAACGCCCTGCTTTCCGTGCTGGTGCTGGTCATGATCGCCGCCGTCCGGCCGGCGCTCCTGCACCTGACGGCCCCTGCATCCCGGGGGCGCGGCCAGCTGCTGGCCGGCTTCGGGTACGTCCGGGAACGGCCATCGCTGCTGCTGATCATCGTCCTTGCCGGCCTGCTGGGGGCCTTTGGCATGAACGGTCCGGTGGTGCTGACGGCCTTCGCCGAGCGGGTGTGGCACAACGGTGCGGCGGGGTTCGGCCTGTTCAACACCGTGGGTGCCGTCGGCGCCCTGGCCGGTGCGCTGCTCGCCGCGCGGCTGAGGACCATGGGCCGCAAGGGAATCGTGGCCGCGGCCGGGCTCTTTGGGCTTTCGCAGCTGGTTGCCGCGTTGATGCCCAACCTGGTCGCTTTCACCGTGATGCTTGCTGTGGTGGGCTTAATGACCTTGGTGTTCCTGACGAGCGCCGCCACGGCCGTCCAGGTGGAGGCAGGCCCCGAAGTCCGGGGGAGGGTGATGGCGCTTTACCTGCCGTTGCTGCTGGGCGGGCATGCCTTGGGTGGCCTGCTGGCGGGCTGGCTGACAGAGGAATTTGGTGTGCGGACAGGCTTGGTGGTTACCGGTGCGCTGGCCATGCTGTCCGCGGCCGTTGTGGGACTCTTGCTGTGGCTGAATTCGCGGCGGGTGCGGAACTGACAGTCCTGTGAGGAAAAGTAACTTTGTGTGAGTTCTTGACGCGTGGTGCGGCTCACACCTACTCTGTGAGAAAGCGGTTTCTGAGACGCTCCCGACTGTCAGATCAAAGGACCAACGAATGCTTTCACGTGCCCGAAAATCCAGAATTCCCAAAGTTGCGGCTGCCATGGCCGTCCTGGCGCTGGCCCTTTCGGGCTGCGCCGGGAGCTCGCCGGCTGCCTCCGACGGACCGGTCACCCTGCGTTTCAGCTGGTGGGGCTCCGATACCCGCCACAAGATGACCCAGAAGCTGATCGACGCTTACGAAGCGAAGAACCCGAACATCAAGATCGAGGGGGAGTACGGCGACTGGTCCGGATATTGGGACAAACTGGCCACCCAGGTGGCCTCCCAGGACGCGCCGGACATCATCCAGATGGATGCCCAGTACCTCGGTGAATACGCCGAACGGGGGGCGCTGCTGGAGCTGAAAGACGTGGATCTGTCCAAGTTTGACCAGGCCGCCGCAGATGCTGGAAAGACCGAGGGCGGCCAGTACGCCGTGACCGCCGGCATGAATGCCCTGGTGGTCCTGGCCAATCCCGCGCTGGTGTCCGCCAGCGGGGTGTCCCTGCCTGATGATTCCAGCTGGACCTGGGACGAATACATGAAGACCGCGGCCGACATCACCAGCAAGAGCAAGGAAGGCATCTACGGCTCCGGGGCCTTTACAGGTGACGCCTCCTTCAACCTCTGGATGCGCCAGCATGGCAAGTCCCTTTTCGCCACGGACGGCGGCCTGGGCTTTGATGAGGCCGACGCCACCAAGTACTTTGAGATGCAGGCCAAGATGCGGGACGCCAAAGCTGTTCCGCCCGCGTCGGTGATGACCGAAGACGGCAGCGCACCGCTGGACCAGCAGGGCCTGGCAACGAACCGCTTCGCCATGGGTTGGGTGTGGTCCAACCAGCTGGCTGCGCTGACCAAGGCGTCAGGGCAAGCGCTGGAGATCCACCGGCCGCCGAGCGTCGAGGGCGATGCGTCCAAGGCCGAACAGTTCTACAAGGCATCGCAGTTCTGGTCTGCCAGTTCGCGGTCCAAGCATCCGGTCGAAACCCAGAAGTTCATCGACTTCCTGGCCAACAGCGTCGAAGCCGGCGAAATCGGGCTGGCAGACCGCGGCATCCCGGGCAACTCGGAAGTCCGCGCGGCCGTGGGCCCGAAGCTGACGCCCACGGATGCGCTGACGGCAAAGTTCATCGATGACATTGCCGATGAAGTAGGGGAGGCCCCTGCCGTGCCTCCCGCCGGATCCAGTTCGGTCTCCGAAGTCCTGACCCGGTACGCCAACGAGGTTCACTTCAGCAGGATTTCCCCGCAGGACGCGGCGAGGAAATCGATCGAGGAGATCAAGAGCTCGCTCAACTAGGCGAGGCACGACCCTCCGGAAACGGACGACCCAGAAACGGACGACGCCGGATGCGAACCGCACCCGGCGGCGGAAGTACTGCCGAAACGGCCCAGGGCACGCCGAGTTCGCTGAAGGTTGCGTGCTCACGCGTGGCACGCTCCAGGGCGCCTTCGATGCCGATGACCACGGCGTGGGCCGCGTCGCCGTCGCCCTCCCAGCGCAGGTACTGCGGCCCGATCGGCGTGGGCGCCGGTGCCGTCCGGATGGCTTCGAGGACCAGCATAAAAGCGCCGCTGTCCGTGATGGGGCTGATGAGTTCGCTGCCTTCGCGGCGGTGCGCAAGCAGGTTCTCTGTGAGGTCGTCCCGGCCGAAGACCTGCTCGGTCTGCCCGGCAGGAGTGGTCACGGTGAGGCGGTCTTCGGTGTAGTGGAACACAGCTGTGCCCGCCGAGCCATGCAGCGTGACATAGGGCTCCACGGATTCGCTGGCGCAGAGGGTCAGGGCGCAGGTGATGGGCAGCCCCGTTGCGGTGCGGACCCGGATCACGGATGTGTCGTCGGATTCGATGTCGTTGGCGCGGTACAGGTCTGTTTCCACCGACGCAACGTCGGCCGTGGTCCGGGCGCCGGCGATCCGCAGCGCGGTGGCCACGGCGTGGGCCAGGGGATTGGTGGCGACCCCGTCAACCACGTCGATCCCGTCAATGCTCCGCTTCCCGGCCCAGCGGGAGCGCTTGTAGTAGGCCTTGTCGCGGACCCAACGGCCGGTTGCCGAGATGCCTTCGAGGGTGCCGATGGTGCCGCTGGCGACGAGTTCCTCAAGGGCCGCCAGTGCGTGCGAGCCCAGGCTCTGGAAGCCGATCTGCACGCTTCGCCCGGACGCCTGTGCGGCGTCACACAGGATGTTGAAATCAGCCAGGGAAGCGACCGGGGGCTTCTCCAGATAGAGGTCCGCTGTTGTGGCCAGGGCGGCGCGGCCCAGCGGAGCATGGGTTTGGATGGGGGTGGCCACGATGATCACGTCCAGGTCCGGGGTGCCCGCCAGAAGTTCCGTGAGCCCAGGAAACACTGCGGCTGCTGCCGGCACGGACCCCGGTTCCGGCGGCTGGGGATCGGCTACCGCTACGAGGTCGACGACGCCGGCGGCCTGCAGCCGTTCAAGGTTGCCCAGGTGGTGGGCGCCGAAGCCGTGGACGCCTACCAGCGCCACCCTCGCCGCTGATGCCGCGTGTCCGGCGTGTCCGTGATGGCCGGACTGTGACGCGGCGGAAGGTGGTGTTGCCATGGGGCTCCGTTCCTGCCCCGGAGGACACTAAGGTTGGGTAAGCGCTTTCCCGAATCCAGTGTGCGGCATAACCATGGTGATAGTCCAGTGCGTCCTGCAGGCTGTTGTTACATTCCCAGTGGCGCTGCCCAGTTGCCGTTCCGGCCGCCACTGCCGCCTTCCTGGTACTTACCGCAGCGTGTGCAGCGCCGGTAGCGGCCGCCGTCGTCCGTGGTTTGGATGTGCCAATCGTCGCGCAGGTTCATCTTGCAGAGCAGGGTTTTGAGCATGATGTTCTCCGATCCGATAGCAAGGTCATCAGTCAGGGCCTGATGTTCTGGTTGAGCCTGAAGAAGTTCGTGGGATCGTAGGTGCGCTTGAGTGCCTTCAGCCTGTCGTACTTGGCGGCGCCGTACGCGTGCCTGACGCGTTCCTCGCCCTCTTCCATCAGGAAGTTCACGTAGACGCTGGTGTGGTGGGGCGCCAGGGCAGACCAATAGTCGCGGGCCCACTGGCGCTCGGCGGCGAAACCATCGGCGGTCTTGCTGTTGCCGTTGATGTTGAACGTGAACCCGGCCTGGCGGCCGTTGAAGGCGGTAGCACCGTCGTCGATCCTGCCCACAGCGCCGCCCATCTGCCACAGGGCGACGCTCGTGACCGGCGAGGTGATGCGGCTGCCGTACTCCACCACTACGTCGATGACGTCGTCGCTGAGGGCTGCAACGTCACAGGACCTGACGTAGTAATGCCAGCCGTGCGGGAACGACGGATCAAAGGTTCGCTGATGCTCCAGGAACGGCTTGGGCCGGCAAAAATCGAGCACGGGCGAACCGAAGTCCTTGAGCGGGCGCAAGACCTGTTCGCCCTCCTCAACCGGGCCGGCGTAGCAGGCGGTGACCGCAAGGACGAGCTTGCCCACCAGGTCCGGCGGGACGATCGGCAGTGCCGGCGCCCGCCGCTGCACGGCGATGGTCATCAGTTCGTCGGGGCAGTCCCCGATCCAATCCCGGTAAAAGCGGAGAACTTTCGGGGCATCTTCCATCGGCCAGAACACGGGGCCGGCCATCACGTACGGGCCCACGGGGTTAAGCCGGAACTCGAAGTCTGTGACGATGCCGAAGTTCCCGCCGCCGCCCCGCACGCCCCAGAAAAGGTCCGCGTTCTCGTTCTCGCTCGCCCTGACCAGCTCGCCGTCGGCGGTTACCACGTCCACGGACAGCAGCTGATCGATCGCGAGTCCGTACTTCCGCATGACCCAGCCGATGCCGCCGCCCAGTGTCAGGCCCGCAACCCCGGTATGGGTGACGATTCCTGACGGTACGGCGAGGCCGAACTCCTGCGTCTCCCGGTCGAGCTCGCCGAGCAGTACGCCGGCCTGGACACGTGCCGTTCTCGCCTCGGGGTCCACCCGGATGCCCTTCATGGGCCCGAGATCGATGAGCATTCCGTCGTCGCACACTGACAGCCCGGGGAAGCTGTGACCGCCTCCCCGCACGGCGACCCGCAGGTTCTGCGAGCGGGCGAGCCGGATGGCGGCTCGCACGTCTGCGACGCCGGTGCAGCGGGCTATAAGTGCGGGACGGCGGTCAATCGACCCGTTCCACACCCTGCGATGCTGATCGTAACCAGCGTCAGCCGGACGGACGAGGTCGCCCCGAAAGGATGTCTGTAATTCATCGACCGCAACGCCGTCGATCTCCGTGCTTTGTGCCATGGGACTCACGGACCTCTCGCTCTTCCAGCAGAGTCCCACCGTTGGCACGAACTGGCAAGAGGAAATTGCCGCAGCCCGGGCGCCCCGTCCGGAGCAGGCTGAGCCGCTAGCTGACTGCTTTCTTCACGAGCTCAATGACTTTGGCCTCGTCGGCGGCAGTGAGCTTGGTCAGGGCATACGAGGTGGGCCACATGTTGCCGTCGTCGAGGTTTGCGGGGTCGCTAAATCCGAGCGTCGGGTACCGTGCCTTGAATTTGTCGGCGGGCTGGAAGAAACAAACCACCTTGCCGTCCTTGGCGTAGGCAGGCATCCCGTACCAGGTCTTCGGCGCGAGCTCCGGCGCGTTCTCCTTGATGATGGCATGCAGCCGTTCGGCGATTGCGCGGTCCGGGTCCGACATCTCGGCGATCTTCCCGAGCACATCGCTTTCGCCATCCGGCTTAGCGGCGCGGGCATCCTTTCGCGATGCGGCCTTGAGCTCCTGGGCCCGTTCCTTCATTGCGGCGCGTTCCTCCGCATCGAAGCCGTCGTACGACTTGGTGCTCGTGCCGGTCTTGTTCGTGTCCGTCATTGCGGGTTCCTTCCTTGGCGGTCTCTTGGGGTCCACGCTAGTGTCCGGGCGTCAAGGAGGCTTCTCCAGAACTGCTCGAATACAAAACTGCCCGAATCCGGAGCTGATGGAAGCGGAGGTCCCTAGCCGGCGGAGGATCCCTTCGCCCGGCCGGTGCTCTGGCGCACCACGAGTTCGGGGGTGAAGATGACCGCCCGGTGCTTTGGATTCCCGGACTCGAGTTCCTCGGCCAGCAGATCGATGGCTGTGCGCCCCAGGGCCTCGGTTGGCTGCCGGATGGAGGAGAGGGGGACCACGGCGGAGACGGCGAAGTCGATGTCGTCGTACCCGATCAGCGCAATGTCCTCCGGGATCCGCAACGTGTGCGTCATGGTCAGTGACTGCATCACACCCAGGGCAAGCAGATCGTTGGCGCAGAAGATGCCGTCCGGCAGCTCGCCGGGCCCCCGCTCCACCAGCAGGTTGCCAACACTCCGGCCTGCCAGCACCGTTTGTCCGTCGGAATCGAGGACTTCAAGAGTGGCATCCGATTCCTCCTTCACGGCACGTTCTGCGCCTTGGAGTCGGTCCGCCACCTGGCGGATGGAGGTGGGGCCGCCCACAAAGGCGAGCCGACGGCGGCCGGTGTCCAGTAGGTGCCGGGCGGCGAGGTAACCGCCGGCGTCGTCGTCCACCGAAACGGAGCTGTACTTGCTCTCATCGGCGAGCCGGTCCACCAGAACGGTAGGGACACCGCGCTCGCGGAGCTGGTCGATGCGCGCGGTCACGTCACCCACGGGCGAGATGAGGAGGCCCTGCACGCGCTGCTCCTGGAACAGGTCGATGTAGTTGGATTCCCGGCTGGCATCGTGGCCGCTGTCGCCCAGCAGCACGGCGCTGCCCTGGAGTGCCGCGGCATCCTCCGCGGCACGGACCACCGACGTGAAGAAGGGGTTGCCGACGTCGAGCACGATCAGCCCGATGGTCCTGCTGTGGCCGGCGCGCAGCTGACGGGCGGCGTCGTTGCGGACGAAGCCGAGCTCCTCGATGGCCCGCAGCACCCGTTCCTTGGTCCGCTGCGAGACCCTGTCCGGGTAGTTCAGGACGTTGGATACCGTGCCCACGGCCACCTGGGCATGGTTGGCGACGTCCTTGATGCTGGCTGAGCGATTCATGTTTCTCCGTGCTGATATGCCCGCGTGCTGTACTTTTCGCTGGTCCCGGGACCGGGGCCGGGAAATTGCTTGACACCTACTTGTCTCAAGGGTACTTTGAATCGTATTAATGAAACGATTCAAAACATGGAAAGTTCAGGGGAGTTGCAGATGAGGGTGTGTTTCCGCTCCTCAGTCCAGCCAGGGCTGATCGACGAATACCGACGGCGGCACGCGGCTGTGTGGCCCGAAATGCTCCGCGCGCTCCAAGACGCTGGCTGGCGCGACTACTCGCTGTTCCTGGGCGCGGACGGGCTCCTCATCGGCTACCTGGAATGCGACGATTTCGACGCCGTCCGGGCGCGGATGGCCTTGACCGAGGTCAACACCCGCTGGCAGGCCGAGATGGCCACGTTGTTCGACAATCCGGACCAGGCGCCCGACGAAGGCTTCCAGGTCCTCGAGGAAGTGTTCAATCTTGACGACCAGCTCGCGGCGGCGGAGTACACCAGCAGCTGACGCACTTGGCCCCGTTGGCGGGACGCAAATACTCGGATCACAGCACCTGAGACAGACCACAGAACAACAGACCACATCACCAAGACCGGGAAGAACCAACATGAATGACGTAGCAACGGCGCTGGGCAGGCTCGGGGAGCTTGCCATCGAGGTCCCCTCGTGGGCTTATGGCAATTCAGGCACGCGCTTTAAGGTGTTCGGCACGCCGGGTACACCGCGGTCTGTGCAGGAGAAGATCGCGGACGCCGCCAAGGTGCACGAGCTGACCGGCCTTGCCCCGACGGTGGCCCTGCACATTCCGTGGGACAAGGTGGATGACTACGCCGCCCTCAAGGAGTACGCGGCCGGCCTGGGTGTGGGCCTGGGCACCATCAACTCGAACACGTTCCAGGATGACGAGTACAAGTTCGGTTCCCTGACGTCGTCGAACGGGTCGGTGCGGCGCCGGGCCATCGCCCATCACCTGGAGTGCATCGAGATCATGCACGCCACGGGCTCGCAGGACCTGAAGATCTGGCTGGCGGACGGCACCAACTACCCGGGCCAGGACGATCTCCGCGGGCGTCAGGACCGGTTGGCCGAGTCGCTGCAGGAGATCTACGCCGGCCTGGGCGAGAACCAGCGGCTGGTCCTCGAATACAAGTTCTTCGAGCCGGCTTTTTACCACACCGATGTTCCGGACTGGGGCACCTCCTACGCGCAGACCCTGGCGCTGGGCGAGAAGGCGATGGTCTGCCTGGACACCGGCCACCACGCGCCGGGCACCAACATCGAGTTCATCGTGATGCAGCTGCTGCGTCTGGGCAAGCTGGGCTCGTTTGACTTCAACTCCCGCTTCTACGCGGACGATGACCTGATCGTGGGGGCCGCGGATCCGTTCCAGCTGTTCCGGATCATGTACGAGGTCATCCGTGGCGGCGGCTTTGGCAAGGATTCCGGTGTGGCCCTGATGCTGGACCAGTGCCACAACCTGGAGGAGAAGATCCCGGGCCAGATCCGCTCGGTCCTGAACGTCCAGGAAATGACGGCCCGCGCCCTGCTGGTTGACACCGCCGCCCTGGGCGAGGCCCAGCGGACCGGGGATGTCCTGGCCGCCAACGGCGTGTTCAACGACGCCTTCTACACCGACGTCCGGCCCATCCTGGCCGAATGGCGTGAATCCCGCGGCCTGCCCGCGGACCCGATGGCCGCGTTCAAGGCCAGCGGTTACCAGAAACAGATCAACGAGGACCGCGTCGGCGGCCAGCAAGCCGGATGGGGCGCCTAACAATGACTACGCAGAACACAGAGACCCTGAACACGGGCAACACGACTGTTGAAGAGCTGATTGCGCGTTCCAACCGCCTCGGGGCGGACAAGCGGAACACCAACTTTGCCGGCGGCAACACCTCGGCCAAGGGCACCGAGAAGGACCCGGTCACGGGCGAGGACGTCCAGCTGCTCTGGGTCAAGGGCTCCGGCGGGGACCTGGGCACGCTGACGGCCGGCAACCTCGCCGTGCTGCGCCTGGACCGCCTGCAGGCACTCAAGGCCGTTTACCCCGGCGTCGAGCGTGAAGACGAAATGGTGGCCGCCTTCGATTACTGCCTGCACGGCAAGGGCGGCGCCGCTCCCTCGATCGATACGGCCATGCATGGCTTGGTGGACGCCGCGCACGTGGACCACCTGCACCCGGACTCCGGCATCGCGATTGCCACCGCCGTGGACGGCGAGGCCCTGACCACCAAGGTCTTCGGCGACAAAGTTCTCTGGGTTCCGTGGCGCCGTCCCGGTTTCCAGCTTGGCCTGGACATCGCCGCGATCAAGGACGCCAACCCGCAGGCCATCGGCACCATCCTCGGCGGGCACGGCATCACCGCCTGGGGCGCCACCAGCGAAGAAGCCGAGCAGAACTCGCTGTGGATCATTGAACAGGCCGAGAAGTTCATCGAAGAGAACGGCAAGGCCGAACCCTTCGGAGCGCAACTGGCCGGTTACGGCGCTCTCCCCGAAGCTGAAAGGAAAGCGAAGGCCGCCGCACTCGCCCCGGTGATCCGCGGCCTGGCATCCACGGACAAACCGCAGCTGGGGCACTTCAGTGATGACGCCGTCGTGCTTGATTTCTTGGAAGCCGCCGAACACCCGCGCCTCGGCGCGCTCGGCACGTCCTGCCCGGACCACTTCCTGCGCACCAAGGTCAAGCCGCTGATCCTGGACCTGCCTGCCGATGCCTCCATCGAGGACTCGGTGGCCCGGCTGAAGGAACTCCACGCCGTTTACCGCGAGGATTACCAGGCGTACTACGACCGCCATGCGGTTGCTGATTCACCGGCACTGCGCGGCGCGGACCCGGCCATCGTCCTGGTCCCGGGCGTGGGCATGTTCTCGTACGGCGCGAACAAGCAGACCGCCCGTGTTGCCGGCGAGTTCTATCTCAACGCGATCAACGTGATGCGCGGCGCCGAGGCGATCTCCACCTACGCCCCGATCGAGGAATCCGAGAAGTTCCGCATCGAATACTGGTCGCTGGAGGAAGCCAAGCTCGCCCGCCTGCCCAAGCCGAAGTCCCACGCCTCCCGCATCGCGCTGGTCACCGGCGCGGCGTCGGGCATCGGCAAGGCGATCGCCACCCGGTTGGCGTCCGAGGGCGCCTGCGTAGTCATTGCCGACCTGAACCTGGAGAACGCCCAGGCCGTCGCCGCAGAGCTCGGCGGCGCGGACGTCGCCATCGGTGTCCAGGCAGACGTGACCGATGAAGCACAGATCGCGGCCGCGATCCAGGAAGCGGTGCTGGCGTTCGGCGGACTGGACCTGGTGGTCAACAACGCCGGCTTGTCCATCTCCAAGCCGCTGCTGGAAACCACCGAAAAGGACTGGGACCTCCAGCACAACGTGATGGCCAAGGGTTCCTTCCTGGTCTCCAAGGCCGCGGCGAAGGTCATGATCGGCCAGGACATGGGCGGGGACATCATCTACATCTCCTCCAAGAACTCCGTGTTCGCGGGCCCGAACAACATCGCCTACTCGGCCACCAAGGCCGACCAGGCGCACCAGGTCCGGCTTCTCGCGGCCGAGCTCGGCGAGCACGGCATCCGCGTCAACGGCATCAACCCCGACGGCGTGGTCCGCGGCTCCGGTATCTTCGCCGGCGGCTGGGGCGCCAAGCGCGCCGCCGTCTACGGTGTGGACGAGCAGGAACTGGGCAAGTACTACGCCCAGCGCACGCTGCTCAAGCGCGAAGTCCTGCCCGAGCACGTGGCCAACGCCGCCGCGGTCCTGACCAGCAACGAACTGTCCCACACCACCGGCCTCCACATCCCCGTGGACGCCGGGGTGGCCGCAGCCTTCCTGCGATGAACGCCACCGCATCCCATGCACAGGGCGGTGTCGACGGCGGTACGGTGTTCGCCGCCGTCGACGTCGGCGCCTCCTCCGGCCGGGTCATCCTGGGCCGGGTCAGGGATTCCAGCGTGGAGCTGGAAACCGTGCACCGTTTCCCCAACGGTGTGGTGGAGTTCGACGGCGGCCTCCGCTGGGATTTCGACGCCCTGTTCGCCGAGGTGCTGAAGGGACTCACTGCCGCCGGCACCGTGGCGGCGCTGCAGGACGAGACCATCACCAGCATCGGGATCGACACCTGGGCGGTGGACTACGGCCTGGTCAACACCGCGGGCGAACTGACGGCCCAGCCGTACAGCTACCGTGATGACCGGAGCCGCGCCGCCGTCGCGGCCGTGCACCGGAAACTGGACCCTGCCCGGCTCTACGGCACCACGGGGCTGCAGTTCCTGCAGTTCAACACCCTGTACCAGCTGGCCACCGAGCGGGACCTGGACGGTCTGCAGGCGCTGCTCATCCCGGACCTCATCGCCTTCTTCCTGACAGGACAGCGGCGCACGGAATCCACCAACGCCTCCACCACAGGCCTGTATGACGCCGTCGCGGGGGAGTGGGCCACCGAGTTCCTCAGCGCTCTGGGCCTGCGGAAAGACTCATTCCCGCCGCTGATCGAGCCCGGCGAAACGGTGGGCACGCTGCTGCCGGAGATCGCGTCCAGGGTGGGACTGCCGGCCGGCACCAAGGTGGTGGCCGTCGGCTCGCACGACACGGCCTCCGCCGTCGCCGCCGTCCCAGCGCAGGAGGAGAACTTTGCCTATATCTCCTCCGGCACGTGGTCCCTGGTGGGGCTGGAACTGAGCTATCCGGTCCTGACCGAGGCCAGCCGGGAAGCGAACTTCACCAACGAACGCGGCGTGGACGGCACCATCCGCTACCTGCGCAACATGGGCGGGCTGTGGCTGCTCAGCGAATGCCAGCGGACCTGGGCCGCCGAAGGCTTCACCCCGGAACTCACTGATCTGCTCGACGCCGCAGCGGCGCTGCCCCCGGGCGGCCCGCAGATCAATCCGGACGATTCCGCGTTCATCGCCCCGGACAACATGCCCCACCGCATCCGCGCCACGGTCCGCCACACCGGGGGCCTCCTGCCTGATGACCCGGCGGCCATTACGCGGTGCATCATGGACAGCCTCGCCACCGGCTACGCGCGGGCCATCGCGGACGCCGAACGCCTGGCGGACCGCAGCGTGGACGTGGTCCATGTCGTTGGCGGCGGCTCCCAGAACGGGCTCCTCTGCCAGCTCACGGCCGACACCACCGGCAAGAAAGTGGTGGCAGGCCCCGTAGAAGCCACCGCCGTCGGGAATGTCCTGGTGCAGGCCCGTGCTGCCGGGCACGTCAGCGGCGGGCTCGCGGAACTGCGCCGGCTGGTGGTGTCATCGCACGAGCTGCAGACGTTCACGCCGCAGCTCTCCCGCCTGTAAGCCCCCACCAGCCCGCGCGAACAGGCAGCTAATGACCTCAAGTTGCGGATTTGAGGTTATTAGCTGCCGGTTCACGCCTGAAGGGTGGAGGCCCCAAGTGTCTGTGAGGATTTTAGTGGCTGGTCTGGGACTGGCTGGCAGAGTGGGTATTGGCCGTTCAGCCCCGTGGATGTGACTCATCAAGTGTTTGGCCCTGCAAGGGGTGTCTTTGAATGGATCTGTCCATCCGCGGGGGTGGCGGCCGGTACCACCCGGCCCACCTCGGTAACTTGATCAGAAGGTTGTCCGCCTCTTTGGGGGCGTGGCTCGTCACAGTGTTGTTCCGAAGTGACCTCTACCCGGACTGGTACCGGCCGTGCGCGGCCCTGACCATATCCGCGAATAGAGGAAGGTGCCAGAACCGCTATGACTATCGTTGCTCATTCCCGCCCTTTTGTCGTCGGCGTCGATACGCACGCCAAGAACCATGTCTACGCCATCATCACCGGCAACACCGGTGAGCTGACCGCCACCCGGGACTTCCCCACCACCGGGGCCGGCATTACCCGCGCAATCGCCTGGGTCGCGCGCCGCACCGGCGCTGATCTGGCGACCTTGTGGGTGATCGAGGGTGCTGCTTCCTACGGCGCTCTGCTGGCCGGTTCCGTCGGCGCCGCCGGCTACACGGTCGCCGAAGCCGCACGCATGGATGCCCGAGCCCATCACGGGGTCGGCAAATCAGATCCGCTCGACGCGCACCGGATCGCCGCAGCCGTCCTGCCCCTGGATGAGCAGCAACTGCGCCAGCCACGGCTGAACGAAGGAGTCCGAGCTGCCCTGCGGATCCTGGTCACCGCACGGGAATCCATGACCACCGACCGTACCCGGGGCGTGAACGCGTTGACCGCCCTGCTCCGGGTCAACGACCTTGGCCTGGATGCGCGCAAACCCTTGACCGGAACCCAGATCACCGAAGCCTCCCGCTGGCGGGCCCGGGAAGAACCGCTGGCTCAGTCCGTTGCCCGCGCCGAAGCAGTCCGGCTGGCCAAACACATCACCGAACTCGACGCGGACATCAAAACCAACAACGACCAAATCACCGGACTGGTCGAAATCAGCGAAGCCGCACCCCTCCTCAAGGAGACCGGGATCGGTCCCGTCACGGCCGCCATCTGCCTGAGCGTCTGGTCCCACCGGGGACGCGTCCATTCCGAGGCCGCCTTCGCGTCCCTGGCCGGAGCCAGCCCTATCCACGCCTCGTCAGGGAACACCGTCCGGCACAGACTCAACCGCGGCGGCGACAGAACCCTGAACAAAGCCCTGCACATCATCGCCCTGAGCCGGATGACCTTCGAGCCCGCCACCATCGACTACGTCCAGAAACGCCAAGCCGAAGGACGAACAAAAAAGGAGATCCGCCGGTGCCTGAAACGCTATCTCGCCCGACGGATCTACCGAATACTCAACGCCGCAAACCCAGACCCCGGCCACGCTTGACAACCATAGAAGGATCCTTTCGAGTCAGGCCGGGTGCCCCTACGCGGCTTGTGTGACGTAGGATCTCCGAAAGCAACCCGACGAGACAGGACCGGACAGCAGTATGCCCCTCTTCGACCTTCCCCTTGACCAGCTCCGCAGCTACACCTCGAGGGTCACGCCGCCCGCCGACCTGCAGGACTTTTGGGACGTCACCCTCGACGAGGCCCGGACGTTCCCGCTCAACGCAACATTCGAGCCGGTTGAGAACTACCTGTCGGTCGTCGACACCTTCGACGTCACGTTCGCCGGCTACGGAGGTGCACCCATCAAGGGCTGGCTGCACCTCCCGGCGAACCGGCGCGCCGGAACCCGGCTGCCCGTCGTCGTGCAGTACATCGGTTACTCGGGCGGCCGCGGGCTGGTCAACCAGGACACAAAATGGGCGCAGGCCGGCTATGCGCAGTTCATCATGGACACCCGCGGCCAGGGTTACGGCGGGATCCTCGGCGAGACGGCGGATCCCCACCCGTCTGCGGGCGAGGTGGCCTACGCGGGGCTCATGACCAGGGGCGCCAACAGCCGCGAGGACTACTACTACCGCCGCGTATACGTGGACGCGTTCCGCGCGGTGGAAGCGGCGCAGTCCCACCCGGAGGTCGATCCTGCGCGCGTTGTCGTGGCCGGGATCAGCCAGGGCGGCGGCATTGCGGTGGCGGTTGCCGGGCTGGTGGCGGGAAGGCTCGACGGCGTCATCGCCGCGCTGCCCGACGTCCCCTTCCTGCAGGACTTTCCCAGGTCCATAGACATCGCGGCCCGCGGCCCCTATCCGGAAATCGCGGCGTTCCTGGGCAGGCACCGTGACCGGTACGAGCCGATGCTGGCGGTCCTGAACTATTTCGACGGCGTCAACCTCGCCCGGGCGGCCACCGTACCGGCCCTGTACTCGGTGGCGCAGATGGACGATGTCTGCCCGCCCTCCACCGTGTTCGCCAGCTTCAATGCCTACGGCAGCGACTCCTCGGCACAAAAGGACATCGAGGTCTACCGGTTCAACAACCACGAGGGCGGCCAGGAGCACCACTGGATCAGGCAACTGCAGTACCTCCGCGAGCTCCTGGGCTGAAACAAGGCGCCCGCCCCGGATTTCCATGTGTGACGGCCGTGATTTTGCGGCGGTCGCAGCGCGCGGTTATGGTTTGCCTATGACAAACCGTTGGTATGCGTATTTTTCGTTGGCTCTGGAGGAGCCCGCGTCTAACTGACACGCATCCATCTTCCTTCAGAGCCAACAGGGCAGAGATCATTCTCTGCCCTTCGCCATTTCTCCGGCGGGTTCTGATCTGGGCCCGCTTTCCTATCTGGAACAGGACCCGAACATGAGCACCGCGACAGCCATTCCCTCGAAATCCACGTCCAATCTGCGCGTCAGCGAATTCACGTCGCTGCCCTCGCCCCAGGAGCTCATCGCCGAGCTGCCCATGGACGCCCGGGTGACGGACGTCGTCGAGCGTGGACGCGACGAAGTGCGGGCCATCATGGACGGCGTGGACGACAGGCTGCTGGTCATCGTGGGCCCCTGCTCCATCCACGACCCCAAGGCTGGGCTGGAATACGCCCGCCGGCTGGTCAGCCAGGCCGAGAAGCACCGTGACGACCTCCTGATCGTGATGCGCACGTACTTCGAAAAGCCCCGCACGACGGTGGGCTGGAAGGGCCTGATCAACGATCCTCGCCTGGACGGCAGCCATGACATGGTCACCGGGCTCCGGACCGCCAGGGAATTCCTGCAGCAGGTCACCGCGCTGGGGCTGCCCACCGCCACCGAATTCCTGGAACCCATCAGCCCCCAGTACATGGCGGACCTCATCTCGTGGGGAGCCATCGGGGCGCGCACCACCGAGAGCCAGATCCACCGCCAGCTTGCCTCCGGTCTCTCCATGCCCATCGGCTTCAAGAACGGGACCGACGGCGACCTCCAGGTAGCGCTCGACGCGTGCGGCGCCGCCGCTGCCGCCCAGGCATTCCTGGGGATCGACGGCGACGGCCGGGCCGCGCTGGTGGCCACCGCCGGGAACCCGGACACCCACGTCATCCTCCGCGGTGGACGGAAGGGGCCCAACTACTCAGCGGCCGACGTCGAAAGCGCCTCCGCCAAGCTGGCCGGCAAGGGGCTCAACCCCCGGCTGATCGTGGACGCCAGCCACGCCAACAGCGGCAAGAGCCACCACCGGCAGGCGGAAGTGGCGCTGGAAATCGGCGCACAGCTGGAGGACGGCGGCGAGGCGGCTCAGGCCATCGCGGGTGTCATGCTGGAGAGCTTCCTGGTGGGCGGTGCCCAGAACCTTGATGTCGGCGAGCATGCGGCGGGCCGGGCGGAACTGGTCTACGGGCAGAGTGTCACGGACGCGTGCATGGATTGGGACGTCTCCGTTTCGGTCCTCGATCAGCTCGCGGCGTCCGCCCGGAAGCGCCGGACCGCTTAATGATTGCCCGGATGACTTTCACTACAGCCCCATGAACCTCTAGAGTATCTAACACATGGTTGGTGGATGGCTCAGCATCGGCACACCGCATATGAATCAAAGCTGGGGTACTGTCGTCATCCATCAGCAAAGGAATAGGGAAATGTCCGCAGAACAGAACTTCTCGAACGCGAAGTTCCTGACCGTGGCCGAAGTGGCCGAGGTCATGCGCGTCTCCAAAATGACCGTCTATCGGCTGGTCCACTCAGGCGAAATGCCTGCGGTGCGTTTCGGCCGGTCGTACCGGGTGCCGGAGAGCGCCGTCGAGCAGTACCTCAAGGGTGCTGTGGTGGACGGGCACTCCGAAACCGCCTGAGCATTACCTGCGGTCAGTGGGCATCGCCAAGAAGCGGTACCCTGTTAAGGAACGTTTTACGTCATTGTAAGAATCTGTCAGTTGTTTCAGTCTGTAGCTCTGTCCACGGACCATTTCCATCAGACAGGTACTGCATCTAGTTTGTGAGGAACTTTCGTGGGTTCAGTTATTAAGAAGCGTCGCAAGCGTATGGCCAAGAAGAAGCACCGCAAGTTGCTTCGTAAGACCCGTCACCAGCGCCGCAATAAGAAGTAGAGATACTTCGACAAGCGTGAAATGCCCGTTGCCTTCCCGGCAGCGGGCATTTTTTTGTGTCTGGTGCCAGCGGCTGTGCCTCGCCGTCGCTTAGACACGTCCGAAAGGCGCTCCTACGGTCGCTGAGCGACCTTCGTCCCGCGTTCGGCCGCGATGCGCTCCTACGCGAGGCGCAGCAGCTGGCGGGCAGTGCCTTCTACGCCCGGGGGCCGCGGATGCGGGCGAAGCCTTTCCAAAGTCCGTAAATTACGCCGCCGGCCGTTGCTGCCTTGAGCCCCAGGGTGGCGGCGCGGCGGCCGGAACGGAAGTCGTAGACCGGCCAGTTGTTGTCCCGCGCGTGGCGGCGGAGCCTGGCATCGGGGTTGATGGCTACCGGGTGCCCCACCAGGGTCAGCAGCGGGATGTCGTTGTATGAGTCGCTGTAGGCCCAGCACCGCTTGAGGTCCAGGTCTTCGGCGTGGGCCAGGGCCTGCACTGCCACTGCCTTGGCGGAACCGTGCAGGATGTCGCCCACCAGCCGGCCGGTGTACATGCCGTCGGCAACCTCGCCCACGGTGCCCAAGGCTCCGGTCAGGCCGAGCCTGGTGGAAATGACCGCGGCAACCTCGATGGGGGTTGCGGTAACCAGCCAGACCCGCCGGCCCACGCGCAGGTGCTGCTGCGCCAGTGCCTTGGCGCCGGGCCAGATCCTGGACGCGATCATTTCGTCGTAGACCTCTTCGCCCAGGGCCTTGACGTCCTCCACGGTGATGCCTTCGGCGAGGGTGAGGGCGGAGTCGCGGACAGCGTGGACATCGTCCATGTTCTCGCCGCGCGCCACAAATTTGAACTGCTTCCACGCGAACCCCGCGGCCTGCGTCAGGGTGAAGGCGCCGCGTTGGTGCATCTTGCGGGCAACATGGAAGAGGCTGGCGCCCCTCATGAGGGTGTTATCGACGTCGAAGAAGGCGGCTTCGCCGGTCTGCATCAACGCATCCGGCTGGGTCACCACAGCGACGTACTTCTCCTCGGGCATGTCCACGAGTCTAGTCAATACTCGGTGACCAGGATTTCAGTGCAGCACGAGTGCCAGCGCTCGCCCGGATACCCGCGTCGCCGTACGCCTCGCCGTCGGCCGCAGTCCTCTGCCCTGCTCTCTGCCCTGAAGGGCGATACGGTTAATGCATGGCAAAACCCGAGGTAGTCCTCATCACCAAAGCAGACTGTCACCTGTGTGCAGGGGCGCGCGACGCCGTCGGACGCGTTACTGCATCGCTGGGACTCGGGTGGACGGAACAGCAGGTGGACGAGCTGCCGGAACTGCGTGAGCGGTACGCGGAGGAAATCCCCGTAGTCCTGGTGGATGGAATCCAACGCGATTTCTGGAAGATCGACGAAGCCCGGCTGGAGCGCGTCCTCAAACGCGCCATGGCCCAATAGGAAAGCGGCCACGCAGAATGACACCGGCTTTGTTGGCACCAGCGGCGGGGCTCTAGAGTGGAGTCACGACGCGATGGAATGGAGGGGATAGTGACTTCACTGGATTCATCTCCCCATGCTGTCCAAGGTGCAGAGGCTGGCCACAGTACACAGCCCGTCCATGGCGCCGAGTCCACCAAGCAAATACCGCCCGCAGCAGTGGCCCGGCTGACCATCTACCTGCGCGCCCTTAACACGCTGCTGTCCGACGGCATCGAACGGGTATCTTCGGAATCGCTGGCGGAAGCGTCAGGAGTGAGCTCGTCAACCCTGCGCAAGGACCTTTCCTATGTGGGTTCCTACGGCACGCGCGGAGTGGGCTACGAAGTGCAGTACCTGAGCCGTCACATCTCCGCGGCCCTGGGGCTGACCCATGACTGGAAGGTCGCCATTGTTGGCGCGGGTAACCTCGGCAAGGCCCTGGCCCGTTACGGCGGCTTCGAGTCCCGCGGGTTTGACGTCGTGGCAATTTTCGACGCCGACCAGATGGTGGTGGGCAATGAGGTGGGCTGGCTGCGCGTCAGCGACGCTGCGGACATGGAGGCCGTGTTGCAGCGGACGGGCGCCAACATGGTGGTCCTGGCACTTCCGGCCCACGTGGCGCAGGCCGTGTGCGACCGCGTGGTGGCGGCGGGTGTCCACAGCATCCTGAGCTTCGCCCCCGTTATGCTGCAGGTCCCCGAGGGCGTCAACCTCCGCAAGGTGGATATGGCCACTGAACTGCAGATCCTCGCCTATCACGCACAACGGGCGCAGACCCCAGACCAGACCGCCTAGTTCGTCGGCGGCTGATGGGGCCCACGCCCGTTAGGGTGTGGATGCGGCTCGTTGGTACTACTGCCCGTAGGGGTTGCCAGGCGTGGTGCCCGGGGCGCCGTACGGGTTAGCGAACGGCTGCTGCTTGCGGAAGTACGGGGCCGCGGCCGGCAGGTAGAGCAGCACGATAGCTGCGATCCCGGCCAGCGTCCCCACGGTTCCGAGGCTCGGTGGTCCGAAGAGGCCGAAAATGGACAGTGCCGCGAAAACGGTGCCGAGGATGCGGGCCCAGTTCTTGCCCTTTCGGACGAAGAACGCCACCAGCGCGTACAACCCAGCGCCGATGATGGCGAAGACCACGAGCGATCCGGCGAGGACACCCTTGAAATCGTCGAAGGCAAACTCCGTGCCGGTAGCGCCACCGCTGCGCATGGCGTCTTCGAAGGCGCGGCGCATCGCCGGGTCATCGAGCATGCCAATGCCCATCAGCAGGCTGATGACATACACAGCACCCGCGCCGATCAGCAGCCAGAACGAGATGTTGACCAGCTGGGGAATCCCGTTGGATCCCGCGGCCTGCGGCTGTTCGGACGGGTACTGCGCGTAGGGGGACTGTCCGTACGGCTGCTGGCCATAGGGCGGAGGTGTGGGCTGGCCGAACTGCGGCGGGGTGTTCTGCCCATACTGCGGGGCGTTCTGCCCGTACTGCGGCGCCGGGGGAGTCTGCTGGCCATACTGCGGGGCGTTTTGCCCGTACTGCGGCGCCGGCGGCTGGTTGCCGGGCTCGGGCTCGTTCGGGACGGGAGGCGGGACGGGCGTGCTCATGAGCGGTCCTTTGCAGGTCGGATGTCAGTTCGGCTGCTGGGTGCAGTCCAACTGGCCTGCCCCCAGTACGGCTTAGTTCCCACCGTACCCCCGGCGCGTGCCGCGGGGGATCATTCCGGAGAGGTATTCCCACAGAACTCAGCGGGGTTGCGCAAGACTGTGTTTCTACTGGATCCGGTCTACGCGCGGCCCTTGACGGAGTTGAACCAGGCCTGCGAGTTCGGCAGCCACATGAGCACCGTTGCCGCGGCGCTGATGAGGAAGCCCAGCCAGTTGTTGCCGATGCCTTGGCCCATGCCGCCGCCGCCCACGCTGCCGCCAAGCACGGCGAGCACCAGCGAAACGCCGGCCACGATGGTGAGCGCAAGTCTTGCCCATTCCTTGCCCTCCTTCATCTTCAGGACCAGGACAATCTGGGCCGCCGCCAGGGCCAGTGCCACCAGGACCAGAAGGAGGATCACCGCAGCCAATCCGGGCGCCACGGTGAACATTGCAAGGGTGACAAGCCCTCCGAACAGGCCGCCCAACACACCCAGCATGCCGCCGATGAGCCAGATCCAGTACGAGACCTTGAGCTCGGTGGGCAGCCCGGTCACGCTGAACATGCCGGAGAACCCGGCCTTGGGCATAACGTCGTTGAAGTTGCGGGGGCCGTCGGTTGGCATCTCAAAGCGGAAGCCGCCCGGCTGGCCCGGCTGGTTGTATGGCTGGCCGGGCTGGTTGTATGGCTGGCCGGGCTGCGGGTAGGCCTGTCCCGGCTGGGGATAAGTCGGGCCCGGCTGCGGGTAGGCCTGCGGCGGCTGGTAGCCCGCCGGCGGAACACTGCCGGCAGGGGGAACGTTAGTGACAGGCGGCTGAGAGATAGGCGGCTGGGCGCCGGGCGGCTGGGCGCCGGGCTGCTGGGGCTGCTGTGGCTGCGGTACTTCACTGTTGCTCATGGGTCTCACTGTAGACCGCGTGTCCGCCTGTATCTAGGGGATTAAACAAAGCGCCCCGGCCGCCAGATTCCGGGGAAGTGGCGGCCGGGGTGCTTCGGGAGAAAAGCTAGGCTGCGGGCGCGATGAACGCGAGCTCCAGATTGACGGCAACCTTATCGCTGACCAGCACGCCGCCGGCTTCCAGGACAGCGTTCCAGGTCAGGCCGAAGTCCTTGCGGCTGATGGTGGTTTCGGCGGAGACGCCGGCGCGGGTCAGGCCGAACGGGTCCACGGCCACGCCGTTGAACTCGGTCTCGAGGGCAACGGCGCGGGTGACGCCCTTGATAGTGAGGTCCCCGGTCAGCTCGTAGCTGTTGCCCTTGGCCACGAGGCCGTTGGAGACAAAGGAGATTTCCGGGAAGGTCTCGACGTCGAAGAAGTCTTCGCCGCGGACGTGGCCGTCGCGGTTGACATCGCCGGAGTCGAAGCTGGCGGTCTGGATGGTGGCGCTGATCTTGGAATCGGCCACGTTGTCGGCGAGGTCCAGGGTTGCCGCGGCATCCTTGAACTGGCCGCGGACCTTGCTGATGCCTGCGTGCCGGACGGTGAAGGCGATCTCGCTGTGCGAGTTGTCGAGGGTCCAGGTGCCGGTGGTGACGTCTGCGGGAAGAGCCATGGTGTTTCTCCTTGGGTTTGTCGGGTGGTGCTTCCGGATAGCTTGACGCTTCATCTGTTGAATCATCAACTATCCGCTGCATCCAGTATAAACATGCGTTTGCATGTTTTGTTCCCGGTTCCGGAACATTTTTCCAAAAATTTGAGTTCTACTGGATGTAGAAGATTTCGGATCGCACGCCATCTTTGAGAAACTGGTAAACATGCCCCAATCCACTGTCCATCTGCTCCGCCACGGCGAGGTCCACAATCCTGACCGCGTTCTGTACGGCAGGCTGCCCGAATTCCACCTCTCCGAGCTAGGCCGGGAAATGGCGCAGATGCTCGCCGAACACTTCGCCGAACGTGCCGCGCGCGGGGCCAGGATCGTCTATCTTGCGGCGTCGCCGCTGGTCAGGGCGCAGGAAACAGCGGCCCCCACGGCAGAGGCGCTTGGTCTGGAACTCCACACGGACAGCCGCATCATTGAAGCGGAAAACTACTTCCAGGGCATGAAGGTCACCAAGGCCGAGCTCCGGAAGCCCAAGCACTGGCCCCACCTGGTCAACCCGTTCCGGCCGTCCTGGGGCGAACCGTACAAGGCGCAGGCCGCGCGCGTTATGTCAGCTGTTGAGGACGCCCGGCTCCGGGCCATCGAACTGGCCGCCGGCGACTACGGAACCGGCGGCCCGGAAGCCATCATGGTCAGCCACCAGCTCCCCATCTGGGCCACCCGCCTCAGCGCCGAAGGCAGGCCGCTGTGGCATGACCCGCGCAAACGCGAGTGCACGCTGACGTCCATCACCTCCCTGGTGTTCGACGACGACGGCTCGCTCCTGCGCGTTGAGTACAGTGAGCCCGCTGCCGTACTTCTTCCCGGTGCCGCCAGCACCCCCGGAGCCTGACATGGCTGACCCTCGCGCAACATCCCGCGCAATTTCAGGCACGGCGTCCCGCCGTGCCGTTCTCGCGGCCGGCGGCGCCGCCCTGACCGCCCTGACCCTGGGGCTGTCCGCCTGTGCGCAGGAAGACGCCCTCGCCAAGCAGGCCAAGGCCGGCGACAACAAGAACTACGTGGCCGGGGACGGCTCGGTGACCGAGTTCACCGCGGCGGACCGCAAGGCCGCCGTCGCGATTAACGGCACGCTGTTCAACGGCACCCAGATAGCCCCAGCGGACTTCCAGGGCAAGGTGACCGTCCTGAACTTCTGGTTCGCCGCCTGCGCACCCTGCCGCGTTGAAGCACCCATCTTGGAAGAGCTGCACCAGGACTTCAAGGACCAGGGCGTGCAGTTCTTTGGCGTCAACCTCCGCGATGAAAAAGGCACCGCAGAGGCCTTCGACAAGACCTTCAACCTGACCTACCCCAGCTTCGACGACAAGAACGGCGGCGTGCTCCTGGCCGTCTCCGGGCTGGTCCCGCCGGGTGCGGTCCCCACCACTCTTGTCCTGGACAAGCAGGGCCGCGTTGCCTCCCGCGTGCTGGGCGAAATCCAGAAGGGCACCCTCAAAGCCCTCATCACCGCCGCCGTGGCAGAGTAGCGGCGGCCCCGGACCGTGAACAGCCCTTTCGCCGAAACCATCCTGAACGGCTCGCTCCTGCTTGCCATCCCGGTGGCGCTGCTCGCCGGTCTGGTGTCCTTCCTGTCGCCGTGCGTGCTGCCCCTGGTGCCCGGCTACCTGGGCTACGTCACCGGCTTGAGCGGCGTGGACCTGGAGAAGCAGAAGCGCGGCCGGATGCTGGCGGGCATCGGGCTTTTTGTGCTGGGGTTCTCGGTGATTTTCGTGCTTCTGGGCGGCGCGTTCGGCCAGCTCGGCACCCTGATCACCGGCTCGCAGAATGCCTGGATCACCCAGCTGCTGGGGCTCCTGGTCATCCTCATGGGCGTGGTATTTATGGGCGGTTTCGGCTGGCTGCAGCGTGATGCGAAGATCCATGCCAAGCCGCCGGCCGGCCTGTGGGGCGCGCCGTTGCTGGGCCTCACGTTCGGCCTGGGCTGGGCCCCGTGCATCGGGCCCACCTACTCTGCCGTCCAGCTCCTGAGCCTGTCCGGCGGTTCCTCCGCAGCCAAGGGTGCCTTACTGGCATTTGTCTACAGCCTGGGCCTGGGCATCCCGTTCCTGCTGATCGCCCTGGCAGTGCGGCGCGGCATGGGCGTGATGTCCTTCTTCCGCACGCACCGCCTGGCCATCCAGCGGATCGGCGGCGGGATCCTGGTGGTGCTGGGCCTGCTGATGGCCAGCGGCGTCTGGGGCACCTGGGTCACCGAGTTGCAGTACTGGTTCCAAACCGATGTGAAGTTGCCGATCTGATGAGCGAGCGCGTGAAAGCAAACAAAAAGTCCCCGGCACCCGTTGCCGCCGCCAAAACTGAGGCGGCGCTGCCAGTCCTGGGGCCGGTGGAGATGCTGCGTTGGGCCTGGACCCAGCTGACCAGCATGCGCACGGCGCTGTTCCTGCTGCTGCTCCTGGCCGTCGCCGCGGTGCCCGGATCGCTGTTCCCGCAGCGCCCGGCCAACCCGTCCATCGTGACGCAGTACATCAAGGACAACCCGGACTACGGGAAGCTGCTGGATATCCTGCAACTCTACGACGTCTACTCCTCGGCCTGGTTCTCGGCCATCTACATCCTGCTGTTCATCTCGCTGATCGGCTGTGTGGTCCCGCGCGCCATCGCCCACTACAAGGCGATGCGCTCCCAGCCGCCGCGGACCCCCAAACGTCTCTCCCGCCTTCCCGAGTACGGCACACTGGTGGTTCCCGCCGACGCCGGCCTCCCGGCGTCGGACGCCATCCGCAGCGCCGCCGGGGTGCTGAAGAAGCGCGGCTACCGCGTTGAAGTGAGGGACGACGGCGCGCGGCCGTCTTTGGGTGCCGAGCGCGGCTTTGCCAAGGAAGTGGGGAACCTGGTGTTCCACACGTCGCTGATCGGCGTGCTGGTTTCGGTGGCCGTGGGCGGCCTGTTCGGCTACAGCGGCCAGCGCATCCTGGTGGAGGGCGACACCTTCGTGAACACCCTGGTGGGCTACGACCAGTTCACCCCCGGCACCAACTTCCAGTCCAGCCAGCTGCAGCCGTATTCCATTCAGCTGGACAAATTCGACGTCTTGTTTGACCGCGAATCACCGGGCAAAATCGGTCAGCCCATCGACTTCAACGCCGAAGTCACCACCCGGGAAACCCCGGACTCGCCCGCCAAGCAGGAAGTCCTGAAGGTCAACGATCCCGTGACCCTGGGCGGCACCAGCATCTACCTCACCGGCAACGGCTACGCGCCCGTGGTGACCATCCGTGACGGCGCCGGCAACGTGGCCATGCAGGGTCCCGTGGTGGCCAAGCTCCAGGGCGACAACTACTACTCGTCCCTGGTGATCAAGGTCCCCGACGCCCGGCCCGACCAGCTGGGCTTCGTGGGGTTCTTCCTGCCCACGGCGTTTATCACCGAGGAGGGCGTGTCCTTCAGCGGCGATCCGGACCTGTTCAACCCGCAGCTGACCCTGAACTCCTACTTCGGGGACCTGGGCCTGGACGCCGGCTCGCCGCAGAACGTCTTTGAACTCGACGTCAGTGACCTCACGCCGCTGAACGCCCGCAACCTGGACGCCGGCGGCATCACCCTGGCTCCGGGCAGCACCTACACCCTGCCGGACGGCAAGGGCAGCATCAGCTTTGACAGCGTCAAGCGGTACGTGGGCGTGGACATCCACCACAACCCGGGCCAGCTCTACGCCCTAATTTTCGCGCTGCTGGCCGTGGGCGGCCTGATCGTCTCGCTCTACGTCAACCGGCGCCGCGTCTGGGTGCGGACCGGGACCCACGAGGACGGCCGCACCATGGTGGAGTACGGCCTGCTTGCCCGCGGTGAGGACCACCGGCTCGCCGCGGAAGCGGTTGCCGTCAGGAAGCTGCTGTCCGAAGAGTGGCAGCTTGCGGATTCCGATTCCGGCGAATCTGCTGACGGTTCCGATTCCAGCGTCACCCAGCAAACTCCCAGCCGCCAGGGCGATAATGGCGCAGACTCTGTCACCACCCCAGCGGGCCCCACCGGGCCGAAAAAGGACCAGTAATGCCGTTCGCCATCAACGAAACCATGGGCCAGTACAGCGAGCTGTTTATGCTGCTCGCCGCCGGCACGTACACCGTGGCCTTCATCGCCTTCGCCTGGGACCTCGCGAAGAGCAGCAAGGCGCTGCGCGCCATTGACCTGAAGGCGGCCGAGGTTGCCGGGACCAAGGTGCCCGCGATGGCCGGCGCCGGTGCGTCTGCTGGTTCTGCCGCGGCAGCCGGCAATGTGGCAGCGGACAGGGTGGACTCGCACCTGGCCGGACCTGTGGGCCGGGCCGAGCGGCCGTCGTCGTCCGTGGCCAAGCGGGGCGGCGACGCTTCCGGGGCAGGGCAGACGGCCGACGCCGATATGCGCTATGCGGCGGAACGCCGCGTTCCGGCGCGGGTCGCCGTTGCCCTCACCGTCCTCGGCGTGCTGATCCATGCCGCCGGCGTCATCACGCGTGCCGTGGGTGCAGGCCGGGTGCCGTGGGGCAACATGTACGAGTTCCTGACCACCGGCGCCTTTGTGGCCGTGGCGGTTTTCCTGCTGGTGCTGATCCGCCGCGACCTGCGGTTCCTGGGCACGTTTGTGGTGGGCCTGGCCATCATCATGCTGGTGGCCGCCTCGGTTGCTTACTGGACCCCCGTGGGCCACCTGGTCCCTGCGCTGCAGAGCTACTGGCTGATCATCCACGTCTCCATCGCGGTGCTCTCCTCCGCGCTCTTCACCCTCACGTTCGCCATGTCCGCCCTGCAACTCGTGCAGTCCCACCGGCAAAAGACGGTGGCAGCCGGTGGTGCGGACAAGCTTGGTTTTATGCGCCTGGTTCCGTCGGCACTGAGCCTGGAAAACCTGTCCTACCGCATCAACGCCATCGCCTTCATCGGCTGGACCTTCACCCTCATGTTCGGTGCCATCTGGGCTGAAAAAGCCTGGGGCCGGTTCTGGGGCTGGGACACCAAAGAAGTCTGGACGTTCGTGATCTGGGTGGTCTACGCGGGCTACCTGCACGCCCGCGCCACGCGTGGCTGGACCGGCACCCGCGCCGCGTGGCTGTCGATCGTCGGCTACCTCTGCGTGGTCTTCAATTTCACCATCGTCAACCAGTTCTTTAACGGTCTGCACTCCTATTCGGGCCTCTGAACTGGGGTTTCTCCGGCTCGCCTTGGCAACAGTGCACTGATACGCCAATCGATGTATGAATAAGGGTGTTGCCCCGCAGACGGTGATGCTACCTTGGTGGGAGTTGTCAGTGATGAAGCTCGCAGACAGCTAGTTGCGTTTTTGCCGAGGTGCCCATGAACTATGTCCTCGCCGTTGACGTCGGGACCAGTTTCACCGCCGCCGCCATAGTCCGAATTGATCACGATGCTTCACGCGTTCCGGAGAGCCTGCCGCTGGGGCTCCGCGGAACGGCTGTGCCTTCGGTGGTCTACTACCCCGAGGAAGGCCCCATCCTGGTGGGGGAGGCGGCCGAGCGCCGCGGCCTTGACACCCCGGAGCGCGTGGTGCGGGAGTTCAAAAGGCGGGTCGGAGACGACGTCCCCATTGCCGTCGGCACGCTTTCCCTCCCAGCTGAGGACGTCTTCGCCACTATGGCCCGATGGGTCGCAGACCGGGCTGAAGAACGCGAGGGAGCCCCGCCGTCGGACATTATCCTTTCCCACCCTGCCTCCTGGGGTGTGCACAGAACGCAGCTCATCCTCGCTGCCCTGGCCTCAAAAGACCTGACCAAGGTCACGCTGATCAGCGAACCGGAAGCAGCGGCGCTGCACTACGCCGCCCAGGTGCGGGTGGAGGCTGGCAGTACCATCGCCGTCTACGACCTCGGTGGCGGGACCTTTGACACCGCCGTCCTGAAGAAAACGGACGCCGGCCACTTTGAACTGCTGGGCCGGCCCGAAGGGATCGAGGGGCTGGGCGGCGCCGACTTCGACGCAGCCGTCCTGCGGTACGTTGCCGATCACGCCGGGCAGGGCCTGGCCGATCTTGACCCGTCGGCGCCCGGCGCCCTGGCGGCCCTGTCGCGCCTGCGGCGGGAGTGTGTGGAAGCCAAGGAGGCGCTGTCCGCGGACAGCGAGGCGAGCATTTCGGTGCTGCTGCCGGGAATCCAGCAGCAGGTGCGGCTGGTCCGGTCCGACTTCGAGGCGATGATCAGCGAGCCCATCCGGGAAACAGTGGACGCCCTGGAGCGTTCCCTGCAGGACCTGGGACTCACGCCGGACGACCTATCCGCGGTGCTTCTCATCGGCGGCTCATCGCGCATTCCTCTGGTGGCACAGCTGATTTCGGAGCAGCTGGACCGGCCGATCGCCGTGGACGCCGATCCGAAGTCATCCATCTGCCTCGGCGCGGCGGTTGCCGCTCTCCGTGCCCAGCCGGAGGGGGCCGCGCAGCCCGCTGCCCTGACCGCACCGCTGGCTGACGCCGTCGTGCTCACGCAGGCTGACGGGCATCATGGAACTGCTGGCCGACGAGCCAGCTGGTCCCGGCATGCCGACGCCGGTGCTGCAGCACTCGCCGTCGGCGCCCATGCCGCCGGCGCCCATGCTCCTGGGCGCAAGGGCGGCGCGCACGGGCCACGTCCGACCGTGCGGCTGACTGCGGTAGCAGCGGTAGTGGCGCTCTTCACCGGGCTGACAGCGACTGCAGCCCAGAGCCCGGACGGACTCGGCAGCCTCTCGGCGATGCTCGCCCCGCCGGCAGATGCGGCGAAGGACACCCCAAGCGCTGCTCCTCCTGACGGAACCGGCGGACCTGGCTCCGGTGGCCCCGCGGCAGGAGCAGGCGCGGCGCAGCTACCCGTGCAGGGGATTGAAGCCAGCGCTCAGCTGCAGGACAGCGGCGCGCCGGCCGGTTCCACGGGACTGGACATTGTTGCCTCGTCCACCAGCAGGCCACTTACCGAAGCAGTCCAGCCAGCCGCCGGCGGGGCCGCTGCCGGGACGGGCACGTCTGGTGAGCCTGCACAGGGTTCCGGAGGCTCCACCCCGGGTCCGGTGACCAACCCGACGACAGAACCGGCGCCGGGCCCGGTCCCATTGCCCGTCGATCCTGTACCTGATCCGACCACTGACCCGGCCCCGGATCCCACGACCGATCCGGCTCCGGATCCGACCACCGACCCTGCGCCGGATCCGACCACTGATCCGACCACTGACCCGGCGCCGGATCCGACCACCGACCCTGCGCCGGATCCGACCACTGACCCGGCTCCCGATCCGACCACCGACCCGGCTCCCGAGCCGTCGTCGGCACCTGCGCCGGAGCCCGATCCGACAACGGCCTCTGCGCCGGTGCCCGACCCGTTCGCGGAACCGTCCCCCACCACGGATCCTGTTCCAACCACCGAACCGGCGGTCTGAGGCATGGCCGCCGATCATACGCAGCCCGAACGGGAACTGCACGAGGCAGGGACCTCGGCTCCCGCCGGAGCCGCTGACATGGCGCAGCAGTTGCGGGGCGAGAATGCGGCAGTCCGTGAACTCCTGCTGGCGCTGTCCGTGGGGTTCACCTTGCCCGGTCCGCTGCCCGGTGAGCTGGCGCACAAGCTGGAAAGCCCGGACAGTCCGGGCCTGGACGGCGTGGTAAACCGCGCCGAGGCCTCGGGCCTGCTGCTTGCCGACGGGACCGTCGTCGGCCCCGCGCAACACGCGCTCCTGAACGGCACCCCCACAGCCCGTGTGCATGCATTGCAGCGGGAACTCGTCGGTTTTGTTTCGGCCGAGGGCCGGCCCTTCGGCGACCTTGCCCGCGAGCTGGCGAGGGGCGGACTGTCGGACCCGAGGGTCGCCGACGAACTCGAAGCCATAGCGGACAAAGCGCTGCCGCACAACCCCGGTCTGGCCGCCCAGCTGTACAGCGAAGCGCTGCTGGCAGGGGCGAACGAACTGCGCATCGCTGCCCGCCGCGCCCAGGCCGCAGCCGCCACGGGCGACCTCGACGCCGCCGGCCGGATTATTGACGGGCTCCTGGTGAGCTCTGATCCGCCGGATGTCAGACTTGGCGTGGATGTTGCTGCTTCCGTCTGGGCACAGCGCGGGCTGCTGGTCCGCAGTGCCGACCTCTATGCCTGGCTTGGTCCGGCGAACATGGGCCGGTCCGCCCCGCTTGCCGCGGTGGCCATGATCGGCAGCGGCGACCGGGCAGGCGCGGAAGAGGCCTTTCCCGCCGGGTCGGCACCGGTGTCGCCCACCTTACTGGCGGTGGCGCTTACGCAAACGGGCAAAGGCGTGATGGAGTCGATGGAGCGGGATCCACACAAGGGCCTTCCCCTGCTGATCCATGCTTCGGACATGCTCAACGCGTCCGGTTCAGCGCTGCCCCTTCCGGACACCCCTGGAGCGTTGGCCGCGTTACTGGCCCTCCACAGCGGTGAATCCCACGTCGCGGACACCATCATCCGCTCCGCCGTCGCAGCCAGACAGGGCGGTGACGCCGCCAAGCCACGGCTCCACCTCTTGCAGGCGTGGTCGGCCATGCAGCAGGACGATGCTGGCGAAGCACGGCTAGCCATCAACGAAGCCTCCAAAGCCAACCACTGGCCGCTGGTGCCCAGGGACGAGTTCCTGTGCGCGGCCCTGGAAGTGGGCCTTGCGCGGCGCAGCGGCGACGTCCATGACCTGGTGATGGCCTGGGAGCGCGCCCGCGAAGCGATGCTGCACTCCGCCGTCGACCTTTACAGCCTGCTGCCGTGGGGCGAACTGATGATTGCTGCCGCCCGGTTGCGGGAGACACGGCGCGTCGCGCACTATCTGGATGAAGCGTGGGCTCTGCTGACCAAGCTGGGGGAGCCGCCCCTGTGGGCCGTTCCGCTTCACTGGGCGGCGGTCCAGGCTGCCCTGCTGAACAAGAGCCCGGCCGACCTTGCCCCGCACGCAGCAGCGCTGGTGCGGGCCTCGGAATACAGTCACATGGCCGCTGTGTTCGCCGCCGCAGGCAAGGCCTGGGTCAGCGTCCTCGCCGGCCGGTTCCAGGCGACGGATGTGGAGAACGCAGCCCGGGGACTGAAAGCGGTGGGCATGCCATGGGAAGGGGCCCGGCTGGCAGGACATGCGGCCGCGCAGGCAGACGAGCGCAGGGACATGGTGCGGCTCCTTGCCTGCGCCAGGGACCTCCACCCGCAGGGCGGACCCACCGGGCCGCCCGACGGGCTGTCACCGGAAGTACGCCGCAGCGCCGCCGAGAACAACCATGGCGCGCACCCTGACGCCTCGGGCCTCAGCGAACGCGAAAAGGAAGTGGCGCGGTTGGTCCTGGAAGGGAAGACGTACCGGGAAATCGGCGAAGCCATCTACATTTCCCCCCGGACCGCTGAACATCACATTGCCAGGATGCGGCGGAGGCTTGGGGCCGAAAACCGCTCCGATCTGCTGGTGCGCCTGAGGCTGGCGCTAAGTGCAGATCATCAGGGCCCGGACTGAGCCCTGCTGCCCCTAGCCACGAAACAGGCAAACCCCTAATGCGGGGCATCCGGGTACGGGGACACAACCCGATGCCCGGCCCCTACGAAGGACCTTAGGTTTGATTTAAGCCCGGCACCGAGGCCTGGCGATCCACAACTCCGAGAAGATTTGAGGACCATCCAATGCCTACACTCGCAAACCAGCTCGTCCAGTTCCTGATGGGCCTGTTCAACAACCCCGCCGCTGCACAGGAGTTCCTGAACGATCCGGAGCGTTCACTCGAGGGTGCCGGCCTGCGCGAAATCTGCTCCGCCGATGTTGACGCCGCTATGCCGGTTGTCCTGGACTACGCACCCATCACTGTCAACGCTTCTTCCTTCGACCGGGAGTACAACACCGGCGGGAACACCTCGTGGACCGGCGGCAACGGCGGCGCCGGCCACACCCCGCCTCCTGCAGGCGGCGGCGCAGGACACATCCCGGGGCACGACCACCATGACGACCACGCCCACGCCGTCCAGCAGCTGCACCACGTGGTGAACAACTACTCCTACACCTCAACGGTGGATGACCGGGACACGATCACGGACCAGTCGGTCAACCAGAACATCTGGGCCGACGGCGACGTGAACCAGTGGTTCGACAACGAGGCTGTCATCGCATCCGGCGATCAGGCCCTGGCTGCCGGCGACGACAACAACGTCCGGGACTCCTACAACACCACCGACTCCTACAACACGGACAACACCACGGACAATTCCACGGACAACTCGATCACCGCCGGCGGCGACGTCAACATCGGCAACAGCGATCTGGATGTGGCCGATTCGTTCAACACCGACGTTGACCTTGATGTCGCTGATTCGTTCAACGACAACTCGGACAACTCCGATAACTCCGATAATTCGGACAACTCGGATAACTCCGTGGATAACTCGGAAGACAACTCGGTGACGATTGAGGATTCCTTCCAGGACAACTCCGCTAACTCCACCGAGGACAACACCGTCGAAGTCAACGACAACTCGGACAACTCCATCGAAGACAACTCCACAAACACCGATGTTGCGATTGAGGATTCCTTCCAGGACAACTCGGATAACACCACCAACACCGAGGTTGTGGTTGAGGACTCCTTCAACGACAACTCGCAGGCGGAGACCACCGAGGTGGCGGTGGTTGATTCCTTCAACCCGGTTGAGGTTGTGGTTGAGGATTCTTTCCAGGACAACTCCACCGAAGACAACTCGACGAACACTGACGTGGCTGTGGAGACCGACGTCACGGTCGAAGATTCGGAGATCAGCCTATAAACATCAAGTTCCGGGTACCGGGAGCGCCCGGCAGGAGGCCATCGACCTCCTGCCGGGCTCTTCGCGGATTATCCCCCGCCCCACCCGCACCCCTGCTGCAAAGGACAGATCATGGCTGAATCGCAACGACCGGGAGGCCCTGGACGTGCGCCGGTGCCGATGAACGCCGGCCAGCTGGCGTTGCTGGTGGAGCAGGGCATCGAGCTGGTGGGGACAGGGGACCGCGCGGACCTGAGGAAACGCCTGGACCAGACCCTGCGCCGGCTGAAGGATCCGAGTATCCGCGTGATCGTGGTGGGGGAATTCAAGCAAGGAAAAAGCAAACTTATCAACGCCCTGGTGAACGCCCCGGTGTGCCCTGTCGACGACGACATCGCCACTTCGGTGCCCACCGTGGTCCGCCACGGGGAACCCGCGTCCGCCGCCATCCTGCTGCCCAAAGCCGGCACAGAGCCCGGCGACGACGCCGCGCTGGAGCGGCAGCCCATCAACATAGCGGATCTGGCGGCTTACGTTTCCGAGCGGGGCAACCCCGGAAACGTTAAGAAGCTGGTAGCGGCCGAAGTTTTTCTGCCCCGCAAGGTCCTGGGCGGCGGGCTGACGGTCATCGATTCGCCCGGTGTGGGGGGACTGGGCTCCTCGCACACATTGACCACCCTCACAGCCTTGCCCACAGCGGACGCCATGCTGCTGGTTTCAGATGCCTCGCAGGAATACACCGAGCCTGAAATGCGGTTCCTGCGCCAGGCCATGCGGATCACCCCGAGCGTTGCGGGCATCCTGTCCAAAACGGACCTGTATCCGGACTGGCGGCGTGTGGAGGCCATGGACCGTGCCCAGCTCGCACAGGTGGCGCCGGACATCCCGCTGTTCGCGGTTTCCTCGGATCTCCGGCTGGAGGCTGCACGCCTGCAGGACAGCGAACTCAACGCCGAGTCGGGTTTCCCCGTACTGATCGGCCACCTCCGGAATGAAATTGTGGGCAAGGCGGAACGGCTGCAACGGCGCTCCGTCAGCCAGGACCTGCTCTCCGTCACTGAGAACCTGCGCCTGTCCCTGCGGTCCGAGCTGGGAGCGCTTGAGGATCCGGAGGGGACGCCGCGGATGATTGCAGGGCTGGAGGAGGCGAAGTCACAGGCCGATGAGCTGCGCAAACGTTCCGCCAGGTGGCAGATTACGCTCAACGACGGCATCGGCGACCTGATCGCGGACATGGAGTACGACCTCCGGGACCGCCTGCGGCGCATCCAGCGCGAAGCCGAGGCCGCTATTGACCAGGGCGATCCCGGCCCCACCTGGACCCAGTTTTCCGCGTGGCTCGAGGAGTGCGCCGCCGCCGCGATCTCGGACACGTTTGTGTGGACCAGCGAACGCGCGCAGTGGCTGGCCGCACAGGTGGCGGAGCATTTTTCAGAGGACGAAGTGGCCCTGCCGGTGCTCCACATCTCGGACACCGACGACGCGTTGGACCCGGTGGACAACATGCCAAGGCTCGACGACGGGCACATCAACCCCCTGCAGAAGGTCCTGATCGGCATGCGCGGATCCTACGGCGGCGTGCTGATGTTCGGGCTCCTGACCGGGATTTTCGGCATGGCCCTGATCAATCCCCTGTCAGTGGGCGCGGGCCTGCTGCTGGGCCGCAAGGCGTACCGCGAGGACAAGGAAGCACGGCTGAAGCGCCGGCAGGCCGAAGCCAAGGCGCTGGTCCGCCGGCAGCTGGACGATGTCACCTTCCAGGTGGGCAAGCAGCTCAAGGACCGGCTCCGGCTGGTGCAGCGTTCAACCCGGGACCACTTCACGGAAATCGCGGACGAACACCATCGCTCCCTGGCGGATTCGGTGGCGGCGGCCCAGAAGGCAGCCACCACCTACACGCTGGAAAAGGACATCCGCATCCGCGAGATCAAGGCCGAGCTCAAGAAGGTGGACGCCCTGCACCATGCCGCCGGCCTGGTGGCCGCCGAAGTGGCCCAATCCCCGGGGCCGCAGGCCGCGCAGTCTCCGTCCGGGCGCGGCACGGCGTCGGGAAACACGGCGTCGGGAAGTCCGGCGTCGGGAAGTCCGACGACGGGCAGCCAGTCGGTGGGCAGCCAGTCGGTGGGCACGGCGCCGGTAGGTGCGGTGGGCAGATGAAGGAGTCCATCAGCGCGGGTGTGGCGGACCTGATCCAGGACGCCCTGCTTGTGTATGCGGACGACCCCGCTGCGGCTGCGGCATTGGAGACTTATGCCCGGCGGCTGTCCGAGCCCCTCAGGCTCGCGGTGGCAGGCATGATCAAGGCGGGAAAATCCACGCTGCTGAACGCCATCATCGGGGAGGAGATCGCCCCGACCGACACCGGGGAATGCACAAAGATTGTGACCTGGTACCGCTACGGGCACACGCCGCGGATCACGGCCTACCCCATTGCCGGGGAACCGCATATCCTGCCGCTGAAGCGCGTGGACGGCCGCCTGGTGTTTGTCCTGGGCAACGCCCGCGCCGAGGACATGGAACGGCTGGTGGTGGAGTGGCCCTCGCCGGCCCTGCGCGAGCTCACCTTGATAGACACCCCGGGAATTGCCTCGTTGTCCGAAGACGTCTCTGCCCGGTCCACCGATTTCCTCATCCCCGCGGACGCGCCCTCCGAGGCCGATGCCATCATCTACCTGATGCGCCACATGCACGCCTCGGACCTGCGGTTCCTCGAATCCTTCAGGGATACCGAGGCGGGTAGGTCGGGAACCGTGAATGCCCTTGCCGTGCTGTCCCGTGCCGACGAGATCGGTGCGGGCCGCATTGATTCGCTGCTCTCCGCGGGTGACATCGCTGACCGGTACCGCCGGGACCACAGCCTGCGGAAGCTGGCGTTGGGGGTGGTCCCGGTGGCCGGGCTGCTGGCGCAAAGCGCACGCAGCATGCGCCAGTCGGACTTCGAGTCCATGCAGGTCCTGGCCAGCATGGAGCGGTCGGCCCGGGAGCGGATGCTGCTCTCGGCGGACAGGTTCATCAGGGCCACTGTCCCGCAAGGCCTGGGCGCCGAAGCCCGTGCCTCCCTTCTTGAGCGGTTCGGGCTGTTTGGGATACGGCTGGGCGTGGTGCTGATTCGGAGTGGCTTCACGGAACCCACGCCGCTGGCGCATGAGCTGGCCCGGCGCAGCGGGCTGGACCCGTTGCTGCACCTTGTGGCCCGGCAGTTCCAGGCCCGCGGGGATGCCCTCAAAGCCCGCACTGCGTTGGTGGGAGTGGAAAGCTTGCTGCGCACCGCACCCAGGGAGGGGGCCGGCCGCCTGGCGGCAGCCTTGGAACGCCTTCAGGCCAACGCCCATGAGTTCCGTGAGCTCCGCCTGCTGGCCACGATCCGTACCACGGGGGTATCCCTCAGTGATGAATTGGCGGCGGAGGCTGAAATGCTGGTCGGCGGCTGGGGTGCGGCGCCCGCCCTGAGGATGGGGCTGGTTCCGGATGCCGGACCGGACGTAGTCCTGGCCGAAGCCCGCCGCTTCCTAAACCGGTGGCGGACGGTATCGGAAAACCCGCTGACGGAGCGCTCAGCCGTGGAGGCCTGCCGCGTGGTGATGCGCAGCTGTGAGGGCGTCGTGGCTGAATGCTCGGCCCTGCAGCTGCACCCGCAGTCCGCCTGAGGTCAGCCCTTATTGCCGCGTCCGTGCCGGCCTGACCTGCGCCGACTGGATCCGCGCTGCCTTGAGCCACCTGCCCGCCGACGGCATAAAAACTGCCACCAGGCCGAAGAACGCAAGGAGTAGCTGGGATCCCCAGAGCATCACAACGTAACTGCCGGCGTCGCCCTCAGGGACGAGGAAAGCCGCGGCCACCACCATGACCATTACCTGCCCGGCCAGCAGCGGGATCATCAGCCAGCGGGACCAGCCGCGGCGCGCTGAGAAAATAGCCAGCGCCGCCGCTTCAAACAGGATCACCAGCAGCAGGGCGGCCAGGCTGCCCCAGAAAACAATGGCCGCGGACGTGGTCACAGCGTCAGGTCCGCCGCCGGGGGACATCTGGTCCACCACGGTGCGGAGCCGCTCCAGGTGTGAGTCGAGGGTGAGGAAGGAGCCGATGAGTACGGCGAGGCCGGCAACGAAGCTGAGCAGCCAAAAGGTCCGTGCCAGGCGGACGCTCCGCGGTGCCGGCGGAATGACAACGATGGGCGCCGGCGCGGCGTAGGACAGCCCGGGCCGCGGCGGCGGCAGTGGGGGCGTCGCAGCCCCGGCGGATACAACTGGCTGTTGGGATTCTCCGTCGGGGTGCTGGGCCATGTTTTGCCTACTTTACGTCGCCGGTATCGTGGGTGTCCGCGTCTCCCGTGCTGGCACCGCCGGCTTCGTCGTGGCCGATCCCATCCTTGCCCCGCGTACCGGCATTGTCCTGTCCGGTGCGAGCGGGACCGCCGTCCGCCTTGGCTTTCGCCTCAAGGCCATCCTTGAGCTTCTTGAGGCGGGCAGCGTCGGCCTGGTTGCGGCGGCGCATTTCCAGGTTGCGGAGGAAATCGGGATCATCATCCGGCGCGGTGGGGTGGCTGCGCGGTTGGCGGACCGGGGCTGAGTCACGTGGACGGCCGATCAGCAGCCACAGGATGGCGCCGATCACCGGAAGGACAGTCACCACGATGAGCCAGGCCGGCTTGGAGATCCCGCGGGTGAGGCGGCGGTCAGTACGGATCACGTCCACCAGGCCATACACATAGATGACGAGTATTGCAACGGCCAGAACCACACGGAAGAGCATGGCATTAAGTCTATCGTCCGCAGGCCGGGGACGTTCAGGCAGGGCGGCTAAACTTGGACCGTGGCTTTTCTGAAATACTCCCTGATCCGGCTGGCGCTGTTTGCGCCGCTCTTTGTGCTCTTTATGTTCCTGCAGCTGGGGGCGGTGCTGTCAGTCATCTGCGCAGCGCTGATCGCGTTTGCGGTCAGCTACCTTTTCTTCCAGAAGCAGCGCGACGCCGCCGCTGCCGCCATTCACGGCCGGCTCTCCGGCAAGGCCAAGCCGCTGCGCAGTGAAAGCGAGGTGGCCGACGCCGAAGCCGAGGACAGCCTCCTGGACGCCAACCCGGATGTCACCATCCGGAACAGCGGCCCGAAGGCACCCGAAACCGGAACACCGGCCCCGAAGGCCCCCGAGTCCTAGAACCCGAGTCCTCGAGCCCGAGTCCTGGACCCCGCCCCGATTCGGCCTAGAATCCGTGGCTGAGCACCAATCCCAGTGAGAACAGCAGGCTGTAGCCGAGGTTGATCAGGCCGGTCTGCTGCAGCACGGGAATGAGGCTTTTGCGCTTGCGGCCGTTGATCATCAGCCAGGCGGGCATCAGGCAGGCCGGGATCAGCAGCAGCACGATCAGCATCCACGGCCGCCCGGGAGCCAGGATGACCACGAGCAGGATGGCCACGGCGAGCATCAGCACGTAGCTTTCGCGGGCGTGCTTGTCGCCCAGGCGCACGGCCAGGGTCTTTTTGCCGGCCTGGATGTCGGTGGGGATGTCGCGGACGTTGTTGGCCATCAGCAGGGCGCAGGCAATGAGACCCGTGCCGATCGCGCCGATAACGGCCGGCAGGTTGACCTGGCCGGCCTGCGTGTAGGTGGTGCCGAGTGTTGCCACCAGGCCGAAGAAGACAAACACAAAAACGTCGCCCAGGCCCATGTAGCCGTACGGGTTCTTGCCGCCGGTGTAGCCCCATGCGGCCATAACGCAGCCGACTCCCACCAGGATCAGCCACCAGCTCTGGGTGATCACCACCAGCGCCAGGCCGAACAGCATGGCCACGGCAAAGGCGCCGAACGCCGCATATTTGACGTGTTCCGGCTGGGCGGCGCCGGAACCCACCAGCCGCAGCGGTCCCACGCGGTCCTCGTCGGTGCCGCGGACGCCGTCGGAATAATCGTTGGCGTAGTTCACGCCGATCTGCAGCAGCAGCGCCACCAGGGCGGCCAGCACGGCATTAACGGGGCGGAACGAATCCAGCTCGTAGGCGGCGGCGGTGCCGATAAGTACCGGGGCGATGGCGGCCGGCAAAGTGCGGAGGCGGGCGCCTTGGATCCATTGTGCGGCTGTGGCCACGGTCAGTACCTCGTGTTGGGTCGGGAGAACGGTGAAACGGTGTCGGCGGCCGCGAACGGGCCGCCGGTGCAGCTCTACTCTACTTTCCCTGATGCAGCGCGTTGAGCCGTTCGATCATCGCCAGGCGGTCCGGCTTGCCGTTGGGAAGCATCAGCAGTTCCGGGGCAGCCAGCACGGTTTTCGGCGCCAGGAGGCCCAGCCGCCGGTGCCATTCCTCCTTGAGTACGACGGCGTGATCCCCTGCTGGGGTGCCCGCCGCACCCGAGTCCGCGGTGGCGCCAGAGGCAGCGGCGTCGAGCGCAACAAACGCGGCCACGGCCTGGCCCCATTCCGTGGACGGGACGCCCGCCACAAAAGCCGCCGCGACGCCGTCGGACTTTTCCAGCTCTTCCTGCACATGCGCGGCGGAGACCTTGACCCCGCCGGTGAGGATGACGTCGTCGGCGCGGCCCAGCACGGTGAGCCGGCCGTCCGCGTCCAGCGTGCCGAGGTCATTGGTGCGGTACCAGCGGACGCCGTCCTCCTCGAAAAAGGTGTCCGTGGCTTCGGGCGCGTCCACGTACCCGGCGGCCACGGTGTCGCCGCCCAGCAGGATGCGGCCGTCCTCGGCTACCCGGACCTGGACGCCTTCCAGCGGCACGCCGTCGTACACGCAGCCGCCGCAGGTTTCCGCGGACCCGTACGTGGTGACCACCCGGACGCCGGCCTCGCGGGCCGCGTCCAGCAGTTCAGCCGACGCCGGTGAGCCGCCCAGCAGGATGGCGTTGAACCGCCGCAGGACGGCCAGGGTCTCCGGCGACGGTGCGTCCAGGAGGCGCTGAAGCTGTGTGGGCACCAGCGACGTGAAGCGGAACTTGTCGGTCAGCTCCAGGGCGCCGGCCGTGAACGCCTCGGAGGTGAAACCGCCGGACATGTCCATCACCCACGGGCGCGTGCCGGCGAACAGCGACCGCACCAGGACCTGCACGCCTGCCACGTACTGCACGGGAAGGGCCAGGAGCCACTGGCCCTCGCCCTGGAGCGCCAGGGCGGTGGCCATGGATGAGGCCGCCAGCGCCTCGACGGTCAGGATGGTGGCCTTCGGCGCGCCCGTCGAGCCGGACGTGCGGACCACCGCCACGGCGTCATCGCAGCCGGGCGTCTCGGTGTGCCCCACCACCAGTTCGCCGTTGGGGCCCGCGGAAAGTTCGACGGCGGGTCCCTCACCGTGGAGGGCGGCGGCCAGGGCTTTGAGCACCGGGTCGATGTCCGTGGGACCGATGGTCTGGGTTCCGAGATTCATGTGCCGTCCTGCCTTTGAAGTCAGCCGGGGCCTGGGGCCGGCCGGCTTGGAAGTTTGTGCCTAGGCGTGGTGCCTAGAAGTAGTGCGGGAAGCGGGACCAGTCCGGGTCCCGTTTCTCTAGGAAGGCTTCCTTACCTTCCACCGCCTCGTCCGTCATGTAGGCCAGGCGGGTGGCTTCGCCGGCGAAGACCTGCTGGCCGGCCAGACCGTCGTCGGCAAGGTTGAAGGCGAATTTCAGCATCCGGATGGCCTGCGGTGACTGCCGGGCGATGTCCGCGGCGTATTCCAGGGCTACCTCTTCGAGGCGTTCGTGGTCCACGGCCTCGTTCACGGCGCCCATGCGGACCATGTCGTCCGCGGAGTACTCGCGGGCCAGGAAGAAGATCTCGCGGGCGGACTTCTGGCCGATCTGGCGGGCCAGCAGCGCAGAGCCGTATCCGGCGTCGAAACTTCCCACCGTGGCGTCCGTCTGCTTGAACTTGCCGTACTGGCGGGAGGCGATGGTCAGGTCCGAGACCACGTGCAGGGAGTGCCCGCCGCCGGCAGCCCAGCCGTTCACGACGGCGATTACCACCTTGGGCATGGTCCGCATGAGCCGCTGGACCTCGAGGATGTGGAGGCGCCCGGCGCGGGCGGGGTCGATGGTTTCCTGGGTCTCGCCGTCGGCATAGCGGTAGCCGTCGCGGCCGCGGATGCGCTGGTCCCCGCCGGAGCAGAATGAATGGCCACCGTCCTTGGGGGAGGGGCCGTTGCCGGTGAGCAGGACCGTAGCGACGTCCGGGGTCATGCGGGCGTGGTCCATGGCGCGGTAGAGCTCGTCCACTGTGCCGGGGCGGAAGGCGTTGCGGACTTCCGGGCGGTTGAAGGCGATGCGGACGGTGGGCAGGTCCCTGGTTTCCGTGCCGGTTGTTGAGCCCGTCGAAACACGCTCCACCTGCCGGTGGTACGTCATGTCCTGGAAGTCATCAAAACCGGACACGGTGCGCCAGCGGGTGGGGTCAAAGACGTCGGACACCTTGGCGGGAAGTTGGTTGCTCACCGGACAAGTCTAGTAATCGGGTCAGCTGATGCAGAACTCGTTGCCCCCGGGCTGGGCAGCTGTCAGGGCTGGACCTGCTGCAACTGCTCGAATAGCTCGGGCGGGATGGCGTAGATGAAGATGACCGCCAGCAGGTTCTTGGCCGCGTGCACAAAGTAGGAGAACATCAGGTTCTTCCCGGTCCACACGTAGACAAACACCAGCGTGCCGCCCATGGCCAGATAGGGGAGCAACGCACTGAGCGTGATGGCTTCCTGGCCTGCGATATGGATGCCGGCAAAGAGGACCACAGAGAGGGCACAGCACAGCCAGATATTGAGCCGGCGGCTGAGCTTGCCGATCAGCAGGTGCCGGAAGATGTACTCCTCCACAAACGGGCCCACCACCACCAGGACCGGCACCATCAGCCAGGCAGGGACCTGTTGCATCAGCGCCTGCAGCCCGGCTTGGTTTGCCGAGGTCTCCACTCCGCCGCCGGCCGACACCACCGCGGCCGTGAGGATCATCATGGCCACCACCGCCGCGGGCACCATCAGCAGCGTGAACCACGGACGGGTGGCCAGCACGCGCAGGTCCCGGGCCACGACCCGGCGGGCGGCGGCCAGCGCCAGGATCCCGATCGAGCCGTAGAAGATGAGGTTCACGGCGTACGACGCCGCGGCCGGGCTGGGGGCAAGCTGGCTTATGAACGGGACCAGCAGTTCCCCGGCCACGGCGAAGAGCCCGGCCGCGGCCACATAGAGGCTGACGGCGGTGAAATCAAGGGCGGAAAACCGGTAAAGCTCGGGCTGCGGCGCGGGTGGTTTCCGGTGTGTGGTGGCCATACAGTCAGCCTAGCTCCCCACTTCCCACCCGTTGCTCTATCACTTTTGGTCCCCAAGCCGGGGGCAAAGCGACCAAAAGTGATAGAGCAACGGGAGTGGGGCCGCCGGGGTTCGTGGGCTGAGTGCGGGTGAGCGTCACATTGCGGGGCCGGATCGGCGTCGCGTAGAATGTTCGGTATGCCTAAATTTTTGTTTCGGCGCGCCAAAGTCGCCGCCCGAACCCTCGCCCGGGGAACGGCGGCGTTCCGCGCTGCCGGCGCCGCCGCCGTCGTCCTTCTGTCCCTCTCCCTTACCGCGTGCGGGGGTGTGGCGTCAGGCAACAGCGACAGTGACAAGCCCGTGGTCCTGACCACCTTCACGGTGCTGGCCGACGTCGCCCGGAACGTTGCGGGGGACAAGCTCACGGTGGAATCCATCACCAAGGCGGGCGCCGAAATCCACGGCTACGAACCCACCCCCGGCGACATCCGCAAGGCAGCCAAGGCGGACCTCATCCTGGACAACGGCCTGAACCTCGAGGCCTGGTTTGGGCAGTTCGTGGAGGGCCTGGACGTGCCGCACGCCGTGGTCAGTGACGGTGTGGAGGTCATGTCCATCAGCGAGGACTCCTACCAGGGCAAACCGAACCCGCATGCGTGGATGTCACCCGTGAACGTGCAGATCTATGTGGACAACATGGTGACGGCGTTCAGCAAGCTTGACCCGGAGAACGCCGCGGTATTCCAAGCCAACGGTGACGCGTATAAGGCCGAACTGCAGGGTGTGCAGGACGAGATGAAGGCAAGCCTCGCCGGCCTCCCGGAGAACCAGCGCGCCCTGGTGACCTGCGAAGGCGCCTTCTCCTACCTTGCCCGCGATGCAGGGCTTAAAGAGGTCTACATCTGGGCGGTCAACGCCGAACAGCAGGCCACGCCGCAGCAGATCACCCGCGCCATCGAGTACGTCAAGGCCAACCAGGTTCCCGCGGTGTTCTGTGAATCCACAGTGTCCGATGCCCCCATGCAGCAGGTGGTGGGCGCCACCGGAGCGAAGTTCGGCGGCACCCTTTACGTGGATTCGCTGTCCGAAGCCGACGGTCCCGTACCCACTTACCTGGACCTGATCAGGCACGACGCCGATGTCATCACCAAGGCCCTGGCCGGCACCTCCACCGGGGCCCCGGCAGGGGCGAAGTAATGAGCTCCCCGGCCATCCTCGTTGAAAACGTCACCGTCCACTACGGCGAGGTCCTGGCGCTTGATTCCGCCTCGCTCACCGTGGACGCCGCCCGGATCTGCGGCCTGATCGGCATGAACGGGTCCGGGAAATCCACCCTGTTCAAGGTGATCATGGGAATGATCAAGCCCGACGCCGGCCGCGTGCTGATCGGCGGACAGTCACCTACCAAGGCGCGCAAGGAGGGTGGGATCGGCTACGTGCCGCAGAGCGAGGATGTGGACTGGCAGTTCCCGCTGTCCGTCCGGGATGTGGTGATGATGGGCCGTTATGGGCACCAGGGCTTCACCCGGCGCCCCTCCAAGGCGGACCGCGCCGCCGTCGATCTGGCGCTGGACCGCGTGGAACTGGGCGAGTACGCGGAGCGGCAGATCGGGCAGCTGTCCGGCGGGCAGAAGAAGCGCGCCTTTGTGGCCCGCGGCATCGCCCAGGGCGCCACCATGATGCTCCTGGACGAGCCGTTCGCCGGCGTGGACAAGCGCTCCGAGGCCACCATCACCCGGCTGCTGCGCGAGCTCGCCTCCGACGGCTGCACCATCCTGATCTCCACCCACGACCTGCACGCGCTGCCCAACCTGTGCGACGAAGCCGTGCTGCTCATGCGCCGCGTCCTGATGCACGGCGCCCCGGAACTGGTGCTGCAGCCGGAGAACCTGGCCATGGCGTTCGGCCTGGACGTCCTGAACCGCGATCTCCCGGAACCTGCCCACCCCGCCACCGTCCATCCCGCCGGCACCGAGAGCAGGGGCTGACCCATGGAACTCCTCGACATTCTGCTCGAACCGCTGAGCTACGACTTTATGGTCCGCGCCATCGTCACCACCGCGCTCGCCGCCGTCGTCTGTGCTGTCCTCAGCTGTTGGCTGGTGCTGATCGGCTGGTCCCTCATGGGCGACGCCGTCTCCCACGCCGTGCTGCCCGGAGTTGTGCTGGCCTACATTGTTGGCGCCCCGTTTGCGCTCGGTGCGCTGGTGTTCGCGCTGATCGCGGTGACCCTGATCGGCGTCGTCCGCAACACCAGCCGCGTGAAGGAGGACGCCGCCATCGGCATTGTGTTCACCTCGCTGTTTGCGCTGGGCCTGGTGCTGATCTCCGTCACCCCCAGCCAGACGGACCTGAACCACATCATCTTCGGCAACCTCCTGGGCGTCAGCATCCCGGACCTGATCCAGGTGCTGGTGCTCGGCGTCGTCGCCTTCGTGATCCTGATCCTGAAGCGCCGGGACCTGACCCTCTACGCGTTCGACCCCACCCACGCCCACGCGATCGGGCTCTCCCCGAAACGGCTGGGGGCGCTGCTGATGGGGCTGCTGGCGCTGACGTCGGTGGTGGCGCTGCAGACCGTGGGTGTGGTGCTGGTGGTGGCCATGCTCATCATCCCCGGTGCCACGGCCTACCTGCTCACGGACCGCTTCAACCGGATGCTGGTGATCGCCCCGGTGATTTCAGCGGTGTGCTCCATCGCCGGCATCTACTTCAGCTACTACCTGGACACGGCGTCGGGCGCCATGGTGGTGCTCACGCAGGGTGTGGTGTTCGCCGCCGTCTACCTGTTCAGCCCCCGGCAGGGACTGATCGGCACCAGGTTGGCGAAGGCCCGCCGCCGGAAGGCCGCCGCGGTTCTGGTGGGTTAGGCCCGGACGGACTTGCGGTTGTAGAGCCACAGCGCCCACACGTATCCGCCCAGGCTCATGACCGCGCACCAGATGAGTGCCGCGAGCAGGGTGCCGGCTTCCACGGGCGTGCCCATCAGGAGCCCGCGCACCGTTTCGATGAAGGGGGTGAAGGGCTGCATATCGGCGAACCAGCGCAGGGCATCCGGCATCGAATCCGTGGGCACAAAGCCGCTGCCCAGGAACGGCAGCAGCAGGAAAATCATGGGCTGGTTGCTGGCCGTTTCGACGCTCTTGGCGTTGATGCCCATGGCCACGGACAGCCACGTCACGGAGAACGCGATCAGCGTCAGCACGCCCAGGGCTCCGAGCCAGCCGGCCGGTGAGCCGGTGGGCCGGAAACCGATCAGCAGCGCCACGGCGGCCACCAGCACCATGGCGGCCATGGTCTGGATGAGGCTGCCCAGGACATGGCCGGTGAGCACTGCACCCCGGGAGATCGCCATGGTGCGGAAGCGTGCAACGATGCCCTCGGTCATGTCCGTGGCCACCGAGATGGCGGTGCCCGTGGCGCCCCCGGTGAGGGTCAGCATCAGCACGCCCGGCACGATGTAGGCAAGATAGTCATCCCGAGTGCCGCCCAGGCCCGAGCCCAGGGTCCCGCCGAGCACGTACACGAACAGCAACAGGAAAATGATGGGGGTCCCGGCCACAAACAGCGGGATCGAGGGGTAGCGCTGCACGTGCTTGAGGTTCCGGCGCAGCATGGTGGCCGCATCGGACGCGGCATAGCTGAGGGTGCTCATCGTACGTTCTCCTTCTGGCTCGTGAGGGCGAGGAAGACATCGTCCAGGTTGGGGGTGTGGACGGAGAGGTCGCTGACCTCGATCGCGGCGCGCTCCAGGCGGTCCAGCACGTCCTTCAGGGACCGGACGCCGTCGCCGCCTGCCACCTCCAAAGTGAGGGAGTCGTCGTCGCGGTTCTTTGCATCGAGTACGACGGCGGCCCGCTCCAAGGCGGCCATGTCGCCGAAGGTGAGGCGGATGTGTCCGCCGGGGACCAGTCGTTTGAGCTCGGCCGCGGTGCCCTCGGCCACGATCCTGCCCTGGTCCAGCACTGCGATCCTGTCCGCCAGCTGGTCGGCTTCCTCCAGGTACTGGGTGGTGAGGAAGATCGTGACGCCGCGTTCGGTCAGGCTCCGGATGATGTCCCACATGGTGCGGCGGCTGCGCGGATCCAGGCCGGTGGTTGGCTCATCCAGGAAGATAATCTCCGGATCGCCCATCAGCGTCATGGCCAGGTCCAGGCGCCGCCGCATGCCGCCCGAGTAGGTGGCCAGGGGCATCTTCGCCGCCTCCACGAGGTCGAACCGTTCGAGCAGCTCCGCGGTGCGGCGGCTGATCTCGGCCGCCGGGTGGTGCCGGAGCCTGCCCATCAGCGCCAGGTTCTCCTCGCCGGTGAGCAGGCTGTCCACGGCCGAGAATTGCCCGGTAAGGCCGATCTTGCCGCGCACCTCATCGGCCTGGCGCCCGACGTCGAACCCTCCTACGGCGAGCTCCCCACTGTCGGCGGGGATCAGCGTGGAGAGGATGTGGACGATGGTGGTTTTGCCGGCTCCGTTCGGACCCAGCAGGGCGAAGACGGATCCGTTCGGCACGGTGAGGTGGACGCCGTCGAGGACTTGTTTGCTGCCGTATGCCTTCCGCAGTCCGGCCACGGTGATGGCCGTTGGGGTGCTTGCCATGACTTTTCCTTTGTTTTTGGGTGCTGCTTGGGCCTTCCCTGGGTTTTCCGGTTTTATCCGGGGTTACGCCGTGGGAACGGGGGAGCGCCGCACGGTGATGTCGCCGTAGGCGCTGCGGGCGCGGATCTCCACTTTGGGGTCCGTCTCGCGTGGCCCGGTGGTGGCATCGAGTCCGTTGCGGACGCGACCGTACTTGGTGCTGAGGTCCAGCCATGCGGCGCTGCCTTCGCGGACGCCGATGGCCAACGAACCCGCAGCGGTCTGGAGGGTGAGGGTTCCGCGGGCCACCTCGCCCACGGTGATGTCGCCGTTGGAGGCCTTGATGGTGGTGGAGTCGCCGGCGCGTTCCAGGGAGACGTCCCCGTTGGCGGCACTGACCTTGAGTTCACCAGCGGCATCCACTATGTAAGTGCTGCCGTTGCCGTTCTTGACGCTGGCGGTCCCATCGATTTCACGGATCCGGATCTTGCCCGAGCCGGTCTTGATTTCGGCCCGGCCAGCGACGCGTTCCACGGTCACGTCGCCCATGCCCGTGTGGACCCGGAGTTCCGTGGAGTGGTCGAGGTGGACGTGGCCCAGGTCCGTCTTCAGTTCGGCGGAGCTGAATTCACCCTCGCAGCGGAGGTCGCCCATTCCGGACTTCAACTCCAGGCTGCAGCCGATGGGCACTTCAACTGCGATGTCCACGGCGCCGCCGTCGCTGAACCAGGTGTGGCGGCGCTGCGGACGCAGCCTTACCTGCAGGCGTCCATCCGTATAGTCCACGGTGGTCTGCTCCGCCGCCTTGATGTCCAGGGCCCGGGTTGCTTCGCGGGGCCGGACGTTGACCACGGTGTCGGTGCGGTTGCCGGCCACAACAAGAATGTCGGCACGGACGGACACGTCCACCACGACGGCGATTGGTTGGGGGGTCTGGAAGGTTGTCATCAGCGTGCCCATCCTGTGAAGTGCTGCTCGCCGGGATCGCGGCGATTGGTCCGTTGGGGGGATATGCTCCCGTTGAGGGCGTCCGCGACGGCCCGGATCAGCCATGAGTTCACCGACAGGCCCTCGACGCCCGCCGCCACTTCGACCTGCAGCTTGAGGTGGTCCGGAAGGCGGAGCGTGGTGCGGGAGGTGCTGCCGCCGTCGAGCTCTTCCCGGGCCTGCCGAAGCGGCTGGCCGGAGCGTTCCGTCACCGCTTCGAAGTCGCTGGCGGCGGGCGGGCTGGTGACCACGAATTCCGGATCGCGCCCCCGGAGCCGTACTTCCACCGACGCCGGGGCCAGCTCGAGGGTGATCTCGCTGGCGGCGTCGGAGAGGGCTTCGAGGAGGACGAGCCGGACGGTGGACTCGAGCGCGGCGGTAAGGCGGTCGCTGAGTTCCCTGGCATCAGGGCCGCCGGCTTCGGCGGCGACGCCCAGCTGCTGCTGGACGGTGGAAACGTACTGGTTCAATTGCATGACACCATTCTGACGTCAGAGTGGTGTCGCGTCAAGACCGTCTATTGAAAAGTGGTGTCGCCGGTGGTGTCCCGGCTTGACGCTGCGGCTTCCGACGGGGAAGCTGGAGCGATGAAGTCCTGAGCAACAGCCCGGCAATGCCGGACTGTTCCCCGAATCCAGGGCCGCCGTCGAGCACCAGCTCCTGCGGCCACACTGCGGAATCCTGCGAGGACTTACCTTGACTGAACACCTGAACCTTTCCGGCGTCTCCCACGGCTACGGCGACCGGCAATTGCTCGACGGAATCGGCCTGGTCATCACGGCCGGCGAGCATGTTGCCATCGTCGGCGAAAACGGCGCCGGCAAATCCACGCTGCTCCGGATCCTGGCCGGGCTGGAAGCGCCCGACGAAGGAACTGTGGCCAGCCACGGCCGCGTGGGCTACCTTGCCCAGACGCACGGCCTGCCCGAATCCTTCACCGTGGGAGCCGCCGTCGACGCTTCCCTGGCCTCGTTGCGCGCCCTCGAAGCCGAGCTTGACCGGCTGGAGGCAGGCCTCGCCGATGCCGAGGACGACGAGCTTGAAACCTACGGCCGGCTGCAGACCGAGTACCAGCTGCGTGAGGGCTACGCCGCGGAATCCCGCGTGGAGGCGGCGCTGGACCGGCTGGGCCTGGGCGGCCTGGACCGGAAGCGGACGCTGGGGTCGCTCTCCGGCGGCGAGCAGGAACGCGTGGCGCTGGCCTGTGTCCTGGCCGATCCGGCGGACATCTTGCTCCTGGACGAACCCACCAATCACCTCGATGCCCGGGGAACCGCCTGGCTGGAGGACCGGCTGGCGGCACACCGCGGCACAGTGGTGGTGGTGTCCCACGACCGTGTGCTGCTGCGCAAAGTGGCCAGCACAGTGATTGAGGTTGATGCCGAGCGCCTGGCCGTGACCCGCTACGGCAACGGCTACGACGGCTACCTCCGCGAGAAGTCCGCCGAACGCCAGCGCTGGGTCCAGCAGTACCACGAGTGGATCGACGCGATGGACGCCGAGCAGCGGCAGGCGGACACCGTCACCGACAGGATGGGCTATGCCCGCAAGCGCGACAATGACAAGGTGGGCTTCGACTTCAAAGCCGGCACCTGGCAGAAAGCGGCCACCAGCAAGGTCCGCAACGCGCAGGAACGGCTCCGTCGGCTGGAAGCGAGCCCCATTGACCGCCCGCCGGTGCCGCTGCGGCTTGCGGCGGAGCTGGCCGTGGAACCGGAGGCTCCTTCGGGTGCCTCCGTGGCCACCACCGCATCCGGGGACGATTACGACTTGGCGGCTTCGGCGGTCCTCGTGGCCCGCGGCGTCGCGGTTCCCGGCCGCCTGGGCGTCACTGATTTCGCGGCCGGCACGGGCGAGAAGATACTCATCACCGGCCCGAACGGCGCCGGCAAATCCACCTTGCTCTCCGTGCTGGCGGGAACCCTGGAGCCCACCGAAGGACTCGTTCAGCGGCCTGCGCGGATTGGCTACCTGCAGCAGGAACTCGAACTGCCGCAACGGCCCACCCTCCGCCTGCTGCCGGCCTTCGCGGCGGGCCTCGGCGGCAACATCGACGAGCACGCCGAGGCACTCCTGCGCCTGGGGCTGTTCCGCACCAGCGAGTTCCACGTCCCGGTAGGCAGCCTGTCCGCGGGCCAGCAGCGCAGGCTTGCCCTGGCCCGGCTGCTGCTGGGCGGCTACGGCACACTGATTGTGGACGAACCCACCAACCACCTGGCGCCGGTCCTGGTGGAGCAGCTCGAGGAGGCGCTCGCCGGCTTCGCCGGGACCCTGGTCATGGTCAGCCACGACCGCGCCCTCCGGGACTGGTTTGCCCGGTGCGCGAAGAAGAGCGAGACCTCGCGGACGGACGACGCCGGGCGCTGGATCCGGTACTCGATGGACAAGGGCGTGCTGGCTCCGGCCTGACTCCGCCATGCCCGCAAACGGTGAGATTTGCGCAAAGGAAAAGTTACGCACCGACCGGCCGGCGGAAACATCGGCGGCGGAAGATAGGCCTATGGCAGTCTCCCGCCGGCCGAAAGGATCTGTCCGTGATCACCAAGAACCTTTTCCTGCAGGGCATCTTCCCGTTTGTGGGCACCGGGCTGGAGAAACCCGTCCCCATCCACCGCGAACTCTCGCACTACGTTCCTGACGGCGTCATTAACCAGACGCTGTATTTCCGGGGCGGCAACTCGAGCAGTGAACTCATCACGGTGGTGCTGATGCGCAATGGCGTGCCCATGCGCTATTTCCCAATCGGCGCCAAGAGTGATGTGCATGTGCCGCTGCGGGTGGTGGAGGACATCGACGGCGGATCGGTGGTGGAGCTCTATCTTGCCGCCCCGGATGGTGTTGGGGGATCCGTGGTGGTGGACCTCGGCATGGTGGAGCACTGATGACCAGCGTGCTGGAGCGGCCGCAAGGCAGGCACTCAGGTGCCGCGCCGCGCCGTCGGCTGCTGGTGGTGGGCAACGGGATGGCGGGCGCCCGGGCCGTGGAGGAGATCCTGGCCCGCGGCGGCGCCGAGCAGTTCACCATCACCATGTTCGGCGACGAGCCGTACGGCAACTACAACCGGATCATGCTCAGCCACGTCCTCTCCGGCGAGGAAAGCGACGCCGACATCTTCCTGAACTCCCTGCCCTGGTACCGCGAGAACGGCATCACGCTGCACGCCGGGGTCCGGGTTGACCGGATCGACAAGTTCACGAAGCACGTCTTTTCCAATGACGGCCGCGTGACACCGTACGACACCCTCATCATCGCCACCGGGAGCCGCTCCCACATGCCGCCGATGGACGGGCTGTACACACCTGGCGGGTCCGTGAAGCACGGTGTGTTCGGGTTCCGCACCATCGATGACACCCGACGGATGGTCCAGCATGCGCAGCAGGAGCACCACCGGCGGGCGGTGGTGATCGGCGGCGGCCTGCTTGGTTTGGAGGCGGCCTATGGCCTGAAAAGCCACGGGATCGATGTGGAGGTGGTGCACTCCGGCGGGCACCTCATGAATGCGCAGATGGGGCCCGACGGCGGCGCGGTGCTGCGCAGGAGCGTGGAGGCCCTGGGTATCCGAGTGCACACGTCCAGCCGCACCACTGCCGTCCTCGGGAGGGACATGGTCAGCGGCGTCAGCCTCCGGGACCAGGAGGACATCGCCTGCGACATGGTGGTGGTGGCCGCGGGCATCCGGCCGAACGTGGACGTGGCCGTCCTGAGCGGGCTGCCGGTGGAGCGGGCCATTGTGGTGGATGACCGGCTGCGGGTCCAAGACGAAGACGATATCTATGCGGTGGGGGAGTGCGTCCAGCACCGCGGCGAGGTCTACGGGCTGGTGGCGCCGCTGTGGGAACAGGCCATGGTGCTTGCCAACCACGTGACCGGCGTCGACACATCCTCGGCCTACCTCGGCTCGCGGACCGCCACCAAGCTGAAGGTTGCCGGCGTCGACGTCGCATCCATGGGACTGCACGGTCCCGAGTTCGACACCGACGAGCACATCGTCTTCTCAGAGCCCAGCCGCGGCATTTTCAAGTCCATCGTGGTCCGCGACAACAAAATGGTTGGCGCCACGCTCCTGGGCGACAGCCGGAAGGTGGCCTACCTGACGCAGGCCTACGACCGCGGGCTGCCGTTGCCCGACGAACGGATCGCCCTCATGTTCGACGTCGGCGGGCCGGGTGAGGCGGTGGGTGTGGCCGAGCTCGACGACGGCGCCCAGGTCTGCAACTGCAACGGCGTTTCGAAGGGGGCGCTCGTGGCCGCTGTGAAGGGCGGCTGCTCCACGGTGTCCGGCGCCATGGATGCCACCCGGGCCGGCAAGGGCTGCGGTTCCTGCAAACTCCTGGTCCGGCAGGTCGTGGAATGGGCAGCGGACGGCGCCGTGGAGGAGGATCCGGCGGCCAGCTACTACGTGCCCGGGATCCCGCTGGACAAGCCGGCCCTGATGGCCGCCATCCGGAAACAGGGCCTGCGCTCCGTGTCCCAGGTGTTCACGGCCCTGGCTCCGGGGAGCGCCGAGGATGCGAAGTCCAAGATGGGTCTGGCCTCGCTGCTGAAAATGATGCTCGCGGACCGGTACATCGACGAACGCGACGCCCGCTTCATCAACGACAGGGTGCACGCCAACATCCAGCGCGACGGCACGTTCTCCGTGGTCCCGCAGATGAAGGGTGGTGTGACGTCGGTGCAGCAGCTGCGCCGAATCGCCGACGTCGCCGAAAAGCACAACGTGCCCCTGATCAAGCTGACCGGCGGGCAGCGGATCGACCTGCTGGGGATCCCCAAGGAGGACCTGCCGCAGGTGTGGGCGGACCTGGACATGCCGTCCGGCTACGCTTACGGCAAGAGCTTCCGCACGGTGAAGACCTGCGTGGGCAAGGATTTTTGCCGGTACGGCACCGGCGATTCCACGAAGCTGGGCATCGAGATCGAGTCCCGGTTCCAGGGCATCGAGTCGCCGGCCAAGCTGAAGCTGGCCGTGTCCGGTTGCCCGCGGAACTGCGCGGAATCGCTGGTCAAGGACGTGGGTGTGGTGGCTGTGGAGGGCGGACGGTGGGAACTCTACGTCGGGGGAGCGGCGGGCGCCCACATCCGCAAGGGCGACCTGCTGGCCACCGTGGACGACCCCGACGAGGTGAAGGTCCTCACCGGCCGGTTCATGCAGTACTACCGCGAGCAGGCCAACTGGCTGGAACGGACGTACTCCTTTGTGCCGCGGGTGGGCATCGAGCATCTCCGCGCCGTCATCGTGGAGGATTCCGAAGGTGTCGCCGCGCAACTGGACGCCGCCATGCAGGCATCCGTGGACAGCTACGCGGACCCGTGGAGCGAACGCGACGATCCACTCACACCGGGCCAGTTCCGCACCTCCCTGCCGCTCACGGTCCTGCCCCAGGTGCCGGTCCGATGAGCGCCGACCCGATCAGCACCGAGTCCGTCAGCACCGAACCCGTCAGCACCACCAGCCACATCCTGGGCCCGGTGGACCAGATCCCGTTCGGTGAGGGGAGGGCCTTCGGGGTGGACGGCGAGCAGGTGGCCGTCTTCCGGCTGCGGGACGGCAGTTTGCGCGCGCTGTCCGCCGTCTGCCCCCACCGGGGCGGTCCCATCGCGGACGGAACCATCGACCGGGACGTGGTCCTGTGTCCGCTGCACCAGCACGCGTTCAGCCTGGAAACCGGCTGCTCCAGCACCGGTGCCGAACCTCTGCGCACGTACAGCGTTGTGGAAAATGCTGAGCAGAACATTGTTCTGCAAAGTCCCCACATCGGTGGCAATAGTTTGGCTTAACCCGGCTGGGTGTAGCCCGCGTCACTTGCTGCGGTTTGAGTCTTGTAGGATAGACAGGCCGCGCGAACTTCGACGTACTGTGACTTTCCATACAGAAAATTCCTTGAAGCATCAAGAAACCGAATTTTCGGGATGGAGATGTCCCTGCCAAGGGTGCCGGCCAATCCCCTACCCACAAGGAATTGTTGTGCCTCAAAGTACCCCCACAGAACTCGTGAGCCCGACGGCGCAATCCGCCGTCGTCGACTCCACCCTCAGCGCCGAGGGCTACAAGAAGTCCCTGACCGGCCGCCAGGTCACCATGATTGCCATGGGCGGCGCCATCGGCGTCGGCCTGTTCATGGGTGCCGGCGGACGCCTGGCCTCCACTGGCCCCGCCCTCATCTTCTCTTACGCCATTGCCGGCGTCATCGCCTACCTGCTGATGCGGGCCCTGGGCGAGTTGATCATGTACCGCCAGACGTCGGGTTCCTTCGTCAGCTACGCCGGTGAGATGTTCGGCAAGAAGGGCGCGTACCTGTCCGGCTGGATGTACTTCATCAACTGGGCCATGACCGGCATCGCCGAACTCATCGCGATCGGACTGTACTTCCAGTTCTTCTTCCCCAACGTGCCGGTCGAACTCAGCGCCATCGCAGCGCTGCTGCTGCTCGTGGGCGTCAACCTCATGAGCGTCAAGGCGTTCGGCGAATTTGAATTCTGGGCCTCCTGCCTCAAGGTCGGCGCCATCATGATCTTCCTGGCCGTGGGCACCTTCATGGTGGTCACCAACGCCCAGGTGGGCGACGGCAACGCCTCGGTGAACAACCTCTTCGCAGCCGAAGGCGGAATGTTCCCCAAGGGTGCGCTGGTAATGATCCTGGTCCTGAACGCCGTGATTTTCGCCTACAACGGTATTGAACTCGTCGGCATCACGGCCGGCGAAATGCAGGACCCCGCCAAGGAAGTTCCCAAGGCGATCCGCGCCGTCGTCTTCCGCATCGTGGTGTTCTACGTCGGTTCCGTGACCCTCCTGGCGATGCTGCTGCCCTCGGACCAGTACGTGGCCGGTACCTCGCCGTTCGTCACAGTGTTCGGGCAGATGGGCCTCGGGTGGATGGGCGATGTTATGAACATGATTGTCATCACCGCCGCGCTGTCCTCCTGCAACTCGGGCCTGTACTCGATCGGCCGGATCTTCCGGACCATGGCCAACAACGGGCACGCCCCGGAGTGGCTGACCAGGATGTCCAAGAGCCACGTGCCGTACGCCGCCATCCTGGCCATCGGGGCCGTCTACCTCGTGGGCATCCTGCTGAACATCTGGCTGGGCGGCTCACACGCCTTCGACCTCGCGCTCAACTCCGCATCGATCGGCGTGATCTTCACCTGGGGCGCCATCTTCGCCAGCCAGATCGCGCTGCGCCACAAGAAGGGCAAGGTCTCCTCCCTGCCCGCGCCCGGCGGAACCTGGAGCAGCTGGGCCGGACTCATTGCCCTGCTGGCCATCACCGTGCTCATCGGCTTCGACACCATGACCAGCAAGACCGGCGAGGTATTCCACCTCGGTCTCTGGACCCTGGCCACCATCCCGTTCTTCGCACTGGTGCTGTGGCTGGGCTGGCAGAAGGTCAAGCACAACGAGCCCAAGAGCGAGCTCTTCTGCTAGGTCTTTTCGCCTCAGCAGCCGGACGCTCTGCGGGCGGACGCTGAGAACTCCGACGTCGGCGGGTCACCCTTTCGGGGGCGGCCCGCCGTCGTCGTCGGCGGAGCATGTCGAAACCCCCATCGATTGATCCCCACCGGCTCCCTCGCCTCACAAGTTCGGCCAGGGAACCCTCCCCGCTACCTCCCCAATCTCGCAAGCTCGATTGGGGCCCCTCGGTAGCGTGGGCCCAGGCGTGGGCCCTGGGCCGTTATGGGGCCTGAAAAGGGCGCCTACGGAGCAACCGATGGAGGTCGGTTGGCGTCCACGCTCTTGAGGTGCCGGGCGAAGTGGTCTTCGATCCGCTGCCAGCCTTCGGGGGAGGACTCCGGGTCAGGTCCGATGCCCATGACCCGCATCAGCGGCCGGAAAACCGCCGGGCCCAGGTCGATTTCGTTGAGGAACGCGTGGCCTGCGGTGGGAAATTCCTTGACGCTGTTTTCGATGCCGAGGTTGTCCAGGGCGGTTTCAAGCTTGCCGGCCGCGCCCTTAAGGGTGAGGTCCCGGCCGCCGAAGTTGGCCACGATGGGGCAGGCGCCGCGGAGGGATTCCTCGAGGTTGCCGGGCAGGCGGCCGTAGTTGACCGAGGCCGCGTCGAAGCCGTCGCGGGCCACCAGCAGCGCGAATCCGCCGCCCATGCAGAACCCGATCACCCCGGTCTTGCCGGTGGACAGCGGCGACGTGGCCAGCCAGGACCGGGCGGTGGCGAGGTCGGTGAACGCGCGGCCGCTTCCCCGGAGCATGCTCCGCATGGTGCTGACCAGGCAGCGGCGCGGGCCGCCGTCGCTGAACAGGTCCACCGCGAGCGTCAGGTACCCGGCGCGGGCCATCCGGTCTGCATGCCCGCGAACGAGGTCGTTCAGCCCGAAGGCTTCGTGGATCACCAGGACCGCGGGAAACGGACCTGGCCCGGAAGGCGTGGCGAGATATCCGCCGAGCGAAGGCGAACCGCCGGCAGCGGCACTCTGGGCACTCAGGTCCACATAAGTCATGGGCCAAGGGTAGCCGCCGCCCCTCGATCCCCTCCATCGACGCGGTCGGCGGACGCGAGAGCGGCGGCGGATCCCCCATGGGAATCCGCCGCCGCTCGAATGTGGAAGGACTAGTCCTTGAAGGTGTCCTTGACGTTTTCGCCGACCTTCTTGGCGTCAGCCTTGACCTGGTCCGCCTGGCCTTCGGCCTTAAGTTTGTCGTTGTCCGTGGCGTTGCCGGCCGCTTCCTTGGCCTTGCCGCCCAGGTGCTCTGCTTCGTTGCTGATCTTATCTCCGAGGCCCATGAGTCTGGCCGCCTTTCGTTCCCGTGATCTGACAATGCTTTTTCAGCCTAACACAAAGCATGCTTACCATTTCAGGGACCCGATTTCCGGCGGCCTGTCGAATGTCAGTGCCCCCGGCTAGGCTCGATGCATGGAACACAGCACAAGCCTGACCCAGCACATTCATGCCACGCCGGAAAAGGTCTGGGCGGTCATCTCGGACATCCCGGGTTCCGCCTCCACCCTGTCCGGCATCGACGCCGTGCAGATGCTCAGCGACGGGCCCTACGGCGAGGGAACGCGCTGGAAGGAAACGCGGACCATGATGGGCCGCTCGGAAACTGTGGAGATGTGGGTGACGCAGGCCGATCCTCCCCGAAGCACCACGGTCAAGGCCCTCCAGGGCGGCGCCGATTACACGTCGCGCTTCAGCCTGGCCGAGCGCGACGGCGGGACGGACCTGACGCTGACCTTCGGCGCCGACGTCGTCAAGCCCACCCTGCTCAGCAAGGTCGGCATGACCCTCTTCGGCAAGCTGGGCATGAGCATGACACGCAAGGCGCTCGCTAAGGACCTGGCGGAAATCGCCGCCAAAGCGGAATCGCTCTAGTGGCGGCAAAGGCCCCCAAGGTAACGGCTCCCCGGCTCTCGCCGGTCAGCCTGCAGGATGTCACGGATGATCCGGCCCCGGACTTCCAGCGTGGTGAAAGGTACGACGGCGTCCGGTACAGCCGGGCGGTCGCCGATGGTCTGGAGCTGAGCGGCACGGATTTTGCCGAGTGTGAGTTCCAGGGCGTCTCCTTCAATGACACCCAGCTCCGCGGGGCCACGTTCCGGGACTGTATCCTGTCCGAGCTGTACGCGCCGGTGTTCCGGGCCGCCCGCTCCACGTGGCGGGACGTGCAGCTGAACAATCCCCGGCTGGGCTCGGCTGAGCTGTATGAGACGGGCTGGCAGTCGGTCCGGATTGACGGCGGCAAGCTGGACTTCCTGAATCTGCGCGGGTCCAAGCTGACGGACGTTGTCATCAGCGATTGCATCATCAACGAACTGGACCTCGGTTCCGCCTCCGGGACGCGCGTGGCGCTGAAGAACTGCACTATCGGCACCCTGGATCTCACAGGCTCGCGGCTGAAGGATTTTGATCTTCGCGGCACGGATTTCCGGACCATCAGCGGCCTCGGCAGCCTGGCCGGCGTGGTGATCGACGACTATCAGCTGAGCCTGCTGGCGCCGCTCCTGGCCGGGCACCTCGGCGTCCTTGTCCTGTGAGTGTAGTCTTTATAGAACGAACGGTCGGTAAATAGGGCGGTCACTGGACGGCCCCGAAGATTCCGGCTCCCTGGCGTAAAGGATTTGTTCTTATGGTCGAGGCTTTTCTTGTTGGCGGCGTCCGCACTCCCGTGGGTAGATATGGCGGTGCGTTATCGGCGGTCCGCCCTGATGATCTGGCTGCACTGGTGATCCGGGAGGCCGTGTCCCGTGCGGGCCTAGACCCGGACAGTATCGAGGAAGTCATCCTGGGCAACGCAAACGGCGCTGGCGAGGAGAACCGCAACGTGGCCCGGATGGCAGTCCTGCTGGCCGGGCTTCCCCTCCACATCCCGGGCATCACGGTTAACCGGCTGTGCGCGTCAGGGTTGAGCGCCATCATCCAGGCCAGCCACATGATCAAGTCCGGCGCCGCGGACGTGGTGATCGCCGGTGGCGTGGAGTCCATGAGCCGCGCGCCGTGGGCCCAGGAGAAGCCCGCCACGGCGTTCGCAAAGCCGGGACGGATCTTTGACACCTCTATCGGCTGGCGCTTCGTCAACCCGCTGTTCCAGAAGGGCCAGCTGGCGCGGGACGGCAAGATGACCTACTCCATGCCGGAAACCGCAGAGGAAGTGGCACGCGTGGACGGCATCACCCGCGAGGACGCCGACGCCTTCGCGGTCCGCTCCCACGAGCGTTCCCTCGCCGCCATTGCCGCAGGGCGCTTCAGGGACGAGATCGTCCCGGTGACGGTGAAGTCCCGCAAGGCCGAAACGGTGGTGGACACTGACGAAGGCCCGCGGGCCGGCACCACCCTGGAGGTCCTCGCCGGGCTGCGCCCCGTGGTTCCGGGCGGGTCCGTGGTCACGGCCGGGAACTCGTCCACGCTGAACGACGGCGCTTCGGCCATCATCGTCGCGTCCGAGGCCGCCATCGCCCGGCTGGGCCTGACGCCGAGGGCCCGGATCATCGACGGCGCCTCAGCCGGCTGCGAACCCGAAATCATGGGCATCGGCCCGGTCCCGGCGACGCAGAAAGTGCTCGCACGGAGCGGCCTCAGCGCTGGTGACCTGGGCGCCGTCGAGCTTAACGAAGCGTTCGCCACGCAGTCGCTCGCGAGCATGCGCCGGCTCGGGCTGGACCCGGACACCGTGAACAACGACGGCGGCGCCATCAGTCTGGGGCATCCGCTCGGTTCCAGCGGCTCACGGATTGCCATCACCCTGCTGGGCCGGATGGAACGCGAGGACGCCAAGATCGGGCTGGCAACGATGTGCATCGGCGTCGGCCAGGGCACCGCGATGCTGCTGGAGCGCATCTGATGCCCGCCCCGGAAAGCGCGAACGGACACTTAAGCACCCCTCCGGAAAGCGCGAACGGACACTTAAGCACCCGCGACTTCCGCACGCTCCTGGTCGAGGAGCGTGAGGACCGCGTGGTGGTCCTCCTCAACCGACCGGAAGTCCGGAATGCCATCGACCAGCAGATGGTGGACGAACTGCACGTGGTCTGCGCTGCGCTGGAGCAGAATCCCAAAGTCCTGATCATTGCAGGGGTCGACGGCGTCTTTGCCTCGGGTGCGGACATCGCCCAGCTGCGCGAGCGGCGCCGCGATGATGCGTTGCAGGGCATCAATTCCACTATTTTCGTGCGGATCGCGAAGCTGCCCATGCCGGTCATTGCCGCCCTGGACGGGTACTGCCTGGGCGGCGGCGCCGAGCTCGCCTACGCCGCAGACTTCCGGATCGGAACGCCCAGTGTCCGGATCGGCAACCCCGAAACAGGGCTGGGGATCCTCGCTGCGGCCGGGGCAAGCTGGCGCCTCAAGGTGCTAGTGGGGGAGCCGTTGGCCAAGCAGATCCTGCTCGCGGGCCTGGTCCTCCGCGCCGAGGAGGCTCTGGCCGCTAGCCTCATCACCGAAATCCACGAGGCACCGGAACTGATGGATGCCGCGCACAACCTGGCGGACCGGATCGGCCGCCAGGACCCGCTGGCCGTGCGGATTACAAAGTCCGTGTTCCACGCTCCGGCCGAAGCCCACCCGCTGATTGACCAGCTGGCACAGGGGATCCTTTTTGAATCCCAGGCCAAGTTTGACCGCATGCAGGCTTTCCTCGACAAGAAATCAGAGAAGAAGAAACCATGACGAACCCGAACCTTCCCTCCACCGTCGGCGTCCTTGGCGGCGGCCGCATGGGCGCGGGGATCGCCCACGCCTTCCTGATCAACGGGGCCAACGTCCTGGTGGTGGAGCGCGATGAAGCGTCCGCCGAAGCCGCCCGGGAACGCGTGGAATCCGCCGCCGCCAAGAGCATCGAACGCGGAGCCACTGACGGCAACCTGGATGAGATGGTGTCGCGGCTCGCCATCACGGTCGATTACGACGACTTCAAGGACCGCCAGCTGGTGGTGGAGGCCGTTCCCGAAGACTGGGACCTGAAAGTCACCTCGCTCCGCGGCATCGAGGAGCGCCTGGCCGACGACGCCTACCTGGCCTCCAACACGTCGTCACTGTCCGTCAACGGCTTGGCCCGCGAACTCAGGCGGCCGCAGAACTTCCTCGGCCTGCACTTCTTCAACCCCGTTCCTGCCTCCACGCTTATCGAAGTGGTGCTCGGCGAGCAGACGTCCCCGGATCTGGCCGAGGCGGCGAAACGGTGGGTCGAGGCACTCGGTAAGACCGCCGTCGTCGTCAATGACGCACCCGGCTTTGCCTCGTCACGGCTGGGCGTGGCCATCGCGCTGGAGGCGATGCGCATGGTGGAGGAGGGGGTGGCGTCGGCGGCGGACATCGACGCCGCGATGGTGCTGGGCTACAAGCACCCCACCGGGCCGCTGCGAACCACGGACATTGTGGGCCTGGACGTGCGGCTGGGCATCGCCGAGTACCTGCATTCCACGCTGGGGGAGCGGTTCGCACCGCCGCAGATCCTCAAGGATAAGGTGGCCCGCGGAGAGCTTGGACGGAAGACGGGCAAGGGATTCTTCGACTGGGCTGAGTAGGATTTCCGGGTGACCCTCTTTGAACCCATCACCCTGACCGGCCGGCACGTGATTCTTGAGCCGCTGAAGCACGATCACCATGACGGCCTGGTGGCGGCCGCACAGGATGGCGAGCTGTGGAAGCTCTGGTACACCTCCGTCCCGGCGCCGGACGGGATGGCGGCGGAGATCGACCGCAGGCTGGCCATGCAGGAGCAGGGGTCCATGCTGCCGTTCACCACCCGGCTGATCGATCCTGCCACCGGCGGCCCGGGCCGGATCATCGGCATGACCACTTACTGCAATATCGACGCCGGCACGCCCCGGGTGGAGGTCGGCTACACGTGGAACGCCGCGTCGGTCCACGGCACCGGCACCAACCCTGACTCCAAGCTGCTGCTGTTGCGGCACGCGTTCGAAACCCTGGGCTGCGTGGCCGTGGAGTTTTGTACGCACTGGCTGAACCACCAATCCAGGGAAGCGATCGCCAGGCTGGGTGCGAAGCAGGACGGCGTGCTGCGCAGCCACAGCCGGACCAGCGACGGCGTCCTGCGCGACACCGTGGTGTTCTCTATCCTGGAGCACGAGTGGCCGATGGTCCGGAACGGGCTGGAGCACCGACTCGCCAAGCACGCGTGACGGCCGGATCTCCGAGTTTTTGTCCAGATAAACGCCTCAGCCGAGGGCAAAGTGGCGTTATCTGGACAAAAACTCGGGAGGGGCTAGTTCCGACTGAAGGCACCCTGGCTGGCCAATGATGCAAAGTAGCCGTGCCGATAGCCCTCTCCGTTGGGGTGGAAATTGGCGGGATTCTGAATGGTGGCGGCATTGAAGTTGATCCAGGGCTCGGCTGAGCCAATGCCATGGCCTGCGAAGGCCGGTGCGACATCGACGAACTCAGCACCAGTTCCAAGTGCGGTCAAGCGGATAACATCGTTCAGCCCAGCAGTCAGTTGATTGACCACGCCTGCCCGGGGATCCGGAAAGGTCGGATCAAACAGCATCGGATAGCCGGTAAACACGATTCGTGCGCCAGGTGCCTGCGCGTCGACCGCTAGGCTAAGGCCAGCCAAGCCTTGCACGAGTGCGCTTGTGCTGGGATTGTCGCGTGCGTCCTGAAGCATTGCAGCACGAACTGCAGCGGCCCCCAGACATGCATCCGGAGCTGCGAAGCAGGTGGCCAACAAACCCGTAGTGTCGAGGTCATTACCGCCGACGGTGATCGTGATGATCTCGGCGCCGGCGAGGCTGGCCGGGAGGTTGCCGGCAACTGCTCCAATCGTGTACCCCGAGCAAGCTGCATTCGCCGTTAGCTCCAGTCCCCGGAGGTTGTCCGCAATGACCGGGTATCCCTTACGGCTCACAAAGCAGGTCCGGTCTGTGTAAGGTGCCGCGCCCTGCCCCGCGGCGTAGGAATCGCCCAGCGCCACATAGTCGATTCGTGGCGTGGTCGCCGCTTCGGCCGGGATGACCGTGAAGCCCAAAGCCATTGCCATGGTGGCGAGGCCGGCCGCAAAAGCCGAGCGTCGTCGTCGTACTCCAGAACGTGCCATTGAATTTTCCCCTTTTGACTATCTATTTGAGTAACTAACACAGGCATGTAACAGCCACCGTACGCCTCGCTCAAAGGCAGGTCACGGGCCCGGAGTACTCGATTTTCTGCGCCGCTACACTGTCCGGTACCTGCCCATCGCGTGCGGGCGGTGGCGGCTGTGTGGTTAGCTGTCCGGGTGGAGACGACAGGGGGAGCCGTGAGCTGGGACGGAGCCGTGAATGCCTGGCACGTTGCCGGCCGGGTTTACCGGATGGGGCGCCGCGAATGGCTCACCGAGGCAGGTTGGCGGCAGGCGTACGACGACGGCGTCCGCACCGTGATTGATCTCCGTAACTCCCGTGAAGCGCAGCGCCGGGACACCGACCCTGCGGTGACCGAAGCGGCCTGGTCCGGCGTCACGATCGTCGCCGCACCCACTGAAGAACCCGATGATCCGCGGTTCACCGCTGTCTGCGGACCGTACCTCAATGATCCCGCCCATTATTTGCACAACGTCCGGCTCTACCCGGAGAAGTTCGTGGCGGTGTTCCGCGCTGTCGCGGCAGCCGAGGCCGGTGCCATCGTCATTCACTGCGCGGCGGGACGGGACCGGAGCGGCATGGTGGCGGCCATGCTGCAGGACCTCGCCGGCGACCCGGACCAGCTCATTGCGGACGGCTACGCCCAAGCCGCCCGAGGCATCAACGAACGTTTCCGGACGCACGGCCCGCCCCATGCTGGCGAACGCTACATCGACGACGCCGACCTGACACCCCTGCTGGAGCGGCGCGGCCGGGCCGTGGTGGAGTTTGTCCGGGAGCTGGACACCCGCACCTTCCTGCTGCGCAACGGCCTGTCCGAGGCCGATCTGGGCGCTGTCCTGAGCCTGCTCGGCAGCCGGGTGGCGCCATGAATTCCATGAAGTACGTGGCGGCGTCGCTCGCGGTGGCGGGAGTGGTGATGCTTGTCGCCGGGCCGTTCTGGGCCGTCCTCGCTTCAGATTTCGGGACTACGGAGGAGAACTTCGGGCTCGGCGACGGGACCGTCGACGGCGGGTGGCTCCCGGGCCAGATCTTCCTCATGGTGGGCGGGGCAGTCTTGTGCCTGGCCGCGGTGGTGGCCGCGTATATGGCACGGCGGAGCGATGCAGATGAATAGAACGAAAGCGACGGCACATAGTTTGAAACGCGTATTTGCGGCAGCAGCGGCTGCCGGAGTGGCACTTTCGGTGGGGCTCGGGGCCGTGCCGGCCTGGGCTGTTGAACAGCCCGCGGTTGAGCAGCCGGTCGTTGAGCCGCCTCCGGTTGCTTCGCCTGCCGTTGCGGCAGTGGCAGTGCCGGCAGCCGGATCACCGGCTGAGACGTCAGCTGGACCATCGACAGGGACAGAGGTCCCGACGTGGGTCGGCCCCTCAGCTGCGGGCCTCTCGGAAGCGGTTCTTCGTGACCTCGGCATGAGCCTGACGGAATTCAACGCTGCCGGCGCTTTGAGCCGGCGGGCAGCAGACGCCGCGGGCTCCTTGAAGTTACTGCCGGGCTATGTGGGTATCAGCCTGAATGCCGGCAAAATCCTGGTCGAAGGCGGCGGCCCTGCCCTACAGGCAAGGGTGAATGAGCTGAACCATCCCGGTCCGGCTGATTTTGTGCTGGTGGGTCCTCCCGCACCTGTTGCACCCGCTACGCCGGCGTTGGTTGCGGGGGATTTAGATCAGTTGTTCCAGGCCTACGTCCGGGACGTCGGAGTCCAAGGCCTTCAGGCCGTTTCCTACACCGATGGGCACTTTGTGATCCGCGCAGGGTCCGTCAACACCCCGGAATCAGAGGTCCCCGCCCCAACCGCCAGTGCGCCGACAGAGACGGCCCCGACGGCGTCTGCATCGCCGTCGTCGTCTGCAGCCCCCGGGAAGGTGACGCCCGCCGAGTTCGTGGCGCGCTACGCCAACGTTCATTTGGAAAAGGGCGCCGCGATCAAGACGGAAGATGACATCTTCGGCGGACAGGGCTACTTCATTGACAACATGGCCATTTGCTCGGCGGGCTTTGGCGCGTACAGCCCCACCGGACTGCCGCTGGTCCTGACCGCCGGACACTGCGCCGAAGACGGCTTAGCCAAAGCCGCCGGCATCGAACCCCCCACCTCCGCTCCGGCTGGCGGGTCCGCTATTCAGCGCCCGTCGATACTGGCCCCGCTCGGCACTTTCGGCTTCAGCCAGTTCGGTGGTCCAAACAACTCGGCAGCCACGGCGGGCGGATCCAGTGTGGGCACCGACATCGCTGTCATCCAGGACATCGCCCCCGGGCTCAACCTTCAGCCGGCTGCCACCACGTGGGGCAACCCACGTACCCCGGATCCGGTCAGGATCATCGGCACTACGGCGCCGTTCCAGGGCCAGGAGGTGTGTCGGTCCGGGCGCACAACGGGGTGGAAGTGCGGCACCGTTGGTTCAGTCGGTATCTGGATGATGCCGGGACGGAACAGCGTCCCTCCGAACTTTGACAACGACCTTCGGCCAGTCCGCGCCTTCGATTCGACGTCGGTAAAGTCAGCCGGCGGCGACTCCGGCGGCCCGTGGATCAGTGGCAACTTTGCCGTCGGAACCCACACCGGAGCCGAAAGTCTCAATGGAACACAGACCCTGGCCATTGCCGCCACCCTCCAGGACTCCATGGCCACGATCCCTGGTGGAGTGCAGCTCCAACTGTTCCTCAACAAGCCCGAACTCGTTGCACCCGTGAACCTGACATTCGCTGCCGGGGCAGATGTCACAGGACGTGTTGCCGCCGCGCCTGCTTCAACCGTGGCCGCCAATTCGAAGGTCCGCATCACGGTGGCAGGCCAGCAGCCACTCGAGGTACCGGTGGATGCCGCAGGTAACTGGTTCTTCACAGCGCCTGAGGCGCCCGGAACTTTTACATTCGCGGCTGAAACCGTCAACGGTTTCAGCCGCTCGGGCGCCGCAACTCTGACTGCCATCGTCGCTCCGTCCTCCCTTTCCACGCCCACAATCACGACGCCGGCAGCCGCACCGCTGCCAGAGCTGAAGAGTCTTGCGGGCACGGGAACACCCGGGGCCACCGTGACTCTCACAGGCGACGTGACAGGGTCCGCATTTGTCGGACCGGAGGGCCGTTGGTCAGTTCCCCTGACCGGCCCGGCCGTCTTCGGGAGGGTGGACGTGACGGCAGTGCTGTCATACACCGGAATAGCCGACAGCCCGCCCGCAACTGGAACATTTACCGTAACCCCGCCGGCCCCAATCGTTTCCAGCATCTCTAACGGGCTACACCTCCGGCAGGACGCCCTGCCGGAAACCATTTCAGGAAGCGGCGTTAGCGGCGCAGAGGTGACAGTGTCCATGGACGGCATTCCCCTGCCCAGTGCAACCGCGGGGGGCGGAACCGGGACGCGGTCTGTGGCTCGTACCGTGGCTCCGCTGGTGCTTGTAGCTGGCGGAGGATGGAGCGTGCCGTTCCCGGCCGGGTTGGCTCTCGGTACGCATACATTGTCTGTGACGGAGGCTGTTGATGGGATCGCTTCCGCCCCGGCCGTTGCGACGTTCGTCATTGATGCCCCGGCGCCGGTAGTTTTCCCTGCTGCTGCTGCTGCTGCCGTGCCGGCGGAGGTACCACCCGCGAACGGTGCGCTGCCCCCAAAACGTGACAGCGCCGCCGTCGTACTTCCGATGGGTGACAGCCGGGCCGCTAACCTGGCCAACACCGGCGCATCCGGGCTGATTCTGTTCGCCGGCCTGGCGGCTGGTGCGCTCGCCGTCGGCGGCGTGTTCCTGGTGTTGGCGAAGCGGCGGCGGAAGCGGCAGCGCCCCACCCCAAGTTGATCTATCACTAAACGTCGTCATCAGCGTCGAATAGCGACGTTAGGTGATAGAGCAACCGGAGAGTGGGACGGCTGCTTCTTCGGCTTCATCAGCAGGTTGGTGATGCGCAGCGTGCAGAGGCGCTGGCCGGCGTCGTTGGTGATGAGGACCTCGTGCGTGGTCAGGGTGCCGCCGAGGTAGATGGGAGTGGCGGTGATGGTGATCTGGCCCTCGCGCGCCGAGCGGTGGTGCGTCGCGGAGACGTCCACCCCCACGGCAGTTTTCCCCAACGTGCTGGCATGGATCACGGCCGCCCAGGACCCCACCGCCTCGCCCACCGCCAGCGACGCGCCGCCGTGCAGCAACCCGAACGACTGCCTGTTGCCCTCCACAGGCATCGTCGCCACCACGCGCTCGACCGATTCCTCCAGGATCTTCACGCCCATCTTCTCGTCGAGCTCGCCGAGGACGATCTTCCACGGTGTGGCGACCGGTGTGGCGACCGGCGTGGCGCCCGGGGTGGTGTCCGGCGCAGCGTCGGGGGATGGTGCAGTCATGGGTCTCCTTTGGCGAGGCTGAACTTCCAGTGTGCGGCACGGCACAGTCATGTACTGTAGACATATTACCGAACGGACGGTCAGTAAAGCCCTGGCCGCGTTTTGTCCCCGCCTTGGAAGGACCCGTCAACGATGACCACCACTGCAGAAACCACAGTCGACACCGTCCAGACCGTTCCCAGTTTCATCCAGGATTCCTGGTGGACTCCCGACGCCGGTTCGGCAGCTTCCGCCGTCCCCGTGCGGGACGCGAGCACGGGGGAAGTCCTGGCCAAGGTGAGCACCGACGGCCTGGACCTTGCCGCCGTCGTGGATTACGGCCGCACCACGGGACAGACGGAACTGGGCAAGCTGACCTTCCACCAGCGCGCGCTCAAGCTCAAGGAGCTGGCGCAGTACCTGAACGCCCGGCGCGAGCACTTTTATACGTTTTCGGCGCAGACCGGTGCCACCAAGATCGACTCGATGATCGACATCGATGGCGGCATCGGCGTCCTCTTCACGTTCGGCTCCAAGGGCCGGCGCGAGCTGCCCAATTCGCAGGTAGTGGTGGACGGTCCCATGGAGGTGCTGTCCAAGGATGGCTCGTTCGTGGCCGAGCACATCTACACACGCATCCCTGGCGTCGCCGTGCAGATCAACGCGTTCAACTTCCCGGTCTGGGGCATGCTGGAGAAACTGGCGCCAGCATTCATCGCCGGGGTCCCCACCATCGTCAAGCCAGCCACCCCCACCGGGTACGTGGCCGCGGCCGTGGTGAAGGCGATCATCGAATCCAACATCCTGCCGAAGGGCTCGCTGCAGCTGATTTCCGGCTCTGTCCGCGGCCTTCTGGACGTGCTGGACTACCGCGACCTGGTGGCCTTCACCGGCTCCGCGTCTACCGCGCTGTCACTGAAATCGCATCCCAACGTGGTGCAGGGCGGCGTCCGGTTCACGTCCGAAACGGACTCCCTCAACGCCGCCATCCTTGGTCCGGACGCCATGGAGGGCACCCCGGAATTCGACGCGTTCATCAAGTCAGTGGTCACCGAAATGACGGTCAAGGCGGGCCAGAAGTGCACGTCCATCCGCCGCGCCATCGTCCCGCAGGAGCTGGTGCCGGCGGTGATCGCCGCTGTCGGCAGGCGCGTGGATGAGCGTGTGGTGCTGGGCGATCCCCGCGCCGACGGCGTCACGATGGGCGCTTTGGCGTCGCTCGAGCAGCTTACCGACGTCCGCGCCGCGGTGCAGTCAATGCTCGACGCCGGCGGTGAGCTCGCGTACGGGACGCTCGATTCGCCGTCGGTCACCTCTGCCGGCGGCGCCACGGGCGTAGTGGATGCCGGCGCCTTTATGTCGCCGGTGGTGCTGAGCTGGGCTGACGCGGAGACTGACGCGATCCACTCGCTGGAGGCATTCGGCCCGGTAGCCTCCGTGATCGGATACCAGGACCTGCCCGACGCCGTCCGCCTCGCCGCCCGGGGCGGCGGCTCCCTCGTGGCATCGGTGTGCACCAACGATCCGGCCGTAGCCCGCGAACTCGTCACCGGGATCGCCGCCCACCATGGCCGTGTCCTGATGCTCAACCGCGAGGACGCCCGCAGCTCCACCGGACACGGCTCGCCCGTGCCGCACCTGGTCCACGGCGGTCCCGGCCGCGCCGGCGGCGGCGAGGAGCTGGGCGGCATCCGCTCGGTCATGCACCATATGCAGCGCACCGCCATCCAGGGTTCGCCCAACATGCTCACCGCCGTGACCGGCCTCTGGCACGCCGGGGCGGACCGGAACTTTACCGTGGAGACCGAGGGAACGCACCCGTTCCGGAAGTCGTTGGCTTCGTTGCGGATCGGCGACGCCGTCCGGTCCGACCTGCGTCAAGTGTCACTGGCGGACATCACCGCGTTCGCCAACTCCACGGGCGACACCTTCTATGCCCACACCAACCAGGAAGCGGCCGAAGCCAACCCGTTCTTCCCGGGCATCGTGGCACACGGATACCTGCTGCTGAGCTGGGCCGCCGGGCTGTTTGTGGAGCCGGCGCCGGGTCCTGTCCTGGCCAACTACGGCCTGGAAAACCTCCGCTTCATCACGCCCGTGGCTGCCGGCGATTCCATCCGGGTCACCCTGACGGCCAAGAAGATCACCCCGCGCGAAACCGACGAGTACGGCGAGGTGGCCTGGGACGCGCTCCTGACCAACCAGAACGACGAGATCGTGGCCACCTACGACGTCCTCACCCTCGTCGAAAAGTAGCCCCACCCCCGGACGCTCTCTCACTCAATGTGCGTTTTCCGGCGACGCTCTCGCACCGGTGAGAGAGCGTCGGGGGTTTTCCCGCATTATGTGAGAGAGCGTTTGGATCTTTCCGGGTTGCTGCGGCGTAAAATTTCCACCGTAGGAGGTGGCCAAATGAACCTAGCCCTGAACACAGCCACAACCATCCTGCCCGTCGATGACGCAGCGCGCGCCCGCAGTTTCTACACCGAAAAACTGGGCCTCCCGCACCGCGGAATGACAGACAATGGAAGCGAATTACTCGGTAGCGACGGCGGCCCGATGCTGCAGTTGTTGCCGGTCTCGGACGGGAAGCACTCCGAGCACACCGCCCTTAGTTTTGAGGTGCGCAACATTGAGCGGATCGTGCAGGACATGGAGGCCAGGGGCGTCCGTTTCCAGGATTACGACCTGCCCAACCTCAAGACCGAGAACCACATCTGCACCACGGACTCAGAGAAATGCGCCTGGTTCATGGACACGGAGCACAACATCCTCTGCGTTCATGAGACGTTGGGAATGCAGGCCGAATACCAGCTCTGACCGCCTCAGCAGGTCGCACTCAGCAGGCCGCAGCATTCCCTAGTGCTGCGCGTGGAGCCCGTCGAACGCGATGGTGATGACGTCGTCGGCCAGTTTTTCCGGCGTGAGGGAGCCGCCCGGTTTGTACCATTCCACGATTGAGTTGATGGTGCCGAACAGCAGGCGCGTGACGGTGCGCGGATCGATGTCCTGGCGCAGCGAGCCTTCGTCGCGGGCTGCGGAAATCAGGGCGGCCACCTCGTGATCAAACGCGCGACGGCGTTCCAGGGCGTCGCGCTCAATGTCAGTGTTGCCCCGCAACCGTAGGAGCAGCGTGACAAACGGCAGCCGCTCCACCAGCACGGCCACGGTCTGACGCAGGACAAATTCCAGCCGTGCGTCCGCCGCGCCGCTTTGCGCCCCGGGCTGTTCGAGGATTGATTCCAGTCCGCCGAGCGCATGGTCCAGGGCGAGCCTCAGGAGGTCGCCCTTGGACGGCACGTGGTGGTAGATGGCCGATTTCGAGATGCCCAGGTTCTCGGCCAGGATGCCCATGGACGTGGCGTCATAGCCGTGCCGGTTGAAGACGTCGACGGCGATGAGCAGCACCGACTGCTGGTCGTAACCGGGACGGCCGCGCTTGCTGGGGACTGCTGTAGTGGGCATACCGGCTATTTTCCCACGAACGTTCGGTAATCCCTGTAGCGGCGCAGCTGGGGCCTCAAGTGTCCGTTCGCGCTACGCCTTGGGACGCAGGTCGTAGATCCGGCGCAGCTTGCCGTTTGACCGCTCCAGTGAACCCGGCTCCACCACGTCAACGGCGCACGAAGAACCCACGTGGATCTTGATCTGCTCCTGCAGGGTGCGTGCCGCCGTCGTACTTTGCTCAACTGTCACCGCGTCCCGGCGCTCGATCTTGACCGTCAGCTGGTCCATCCGCTGGCCCTCGGGGCGGGTGAGTTCGAGCTGGAAGTGGGGGCTGAGCTCGGGGATGCGCAGCGCGATTTCCTCGATCTGGGACGGGAACAGGTTCACGCCGCGGAGAATGATCATGTCGTCGCTGCGGCCGGTGATGCGGCCCATCCGGCGGTGCGCGGGGCGGGCGGTGCCGGGCAGCAGGCGGGTGAGGTCCTTGGTGCGGTAGCGGATGATCGGCAGGGCTTCCTTGGTGAGCGAGGTGAACACGAGTTCGCCGTGTTCGCCGTCGCGCAGGACGTTTTCCTTGCCCACTACGGGGTTGAAGGCGTCGATGATTTCGGGGCGGAAGTGGTCCTCCCAGATGTGGCTGCCGTCCTGGGTTTCCACGGCCTCGCCGGCGACGCCCGGGCCCATCACTTCGGACAGGCCGTAGATGTCACAGGCCTTGATGTTCATGGTGACTTCGAGTTCGTGCCGCATCTCCTGCGTCCACGGTTCGGCGCCCAGGACTGCGTACTTGAGCGAGGTCGACGTCGGGTCGATGCCCATGTGGGCCATGGCGTCGGCGATGGTGAGCAGGTATGTGGGCGTGGCCAGGATGGCGTCCGGCTGGAAGTCCTGGATGAGCTGGATCTGGCGTTCGGTCTGCCCGCCGGACATCGGGATGACGGTGCAGCCCAGCGCTTCGGCGCCGGCGTGCGCGCCCAGTCCGCCCGTGAACAGGCCGTAGCCGTAGGCGTTGTGGACCTTCATGCCGGGCCGGACGCCGGACGCGCGGAGGCAGCGCGCCACCAGTTTGGCCCAGTCGGCCAGGTCCTGCTTGGTGTATCCGACGACGGTGGGCCGGCCTGTGGTGCCCGAACTCGCGTGCACGCGGGCTACTTCGCTCTGCGGCACGGCGAACATTCCGAACGGGTATTCGGCGCGCAGGTCTTCCTTGGTGGTGAAGGGGAAGTTGCCGAGGTCGCTGAGTTCGCGGAGGTCCGTGGGGTGGATGCCGGCGTCGTCGAATTTGCGCTTGTAGAGGGGCACGCGGTCGTAGGCGTAGGCAACGGTGTGCTGCAGGCGGGTGAGCTGGAGGGCCTCGAGTTCGTCGCGGGAGATGGTCTCCTCGCGGTCCAGGATGGGATCTGTGCCCTGGGACGTGGACTGCGGCCTGGGCGTTTCGGGGGCGTGGAGGGTCATGGTTTTCCTACTTCTTGGGAATGGTGCGGCTGCGTCCGCGGAACTCGGCGATGAGTTCCCCCGGGTTGCCGGAGCTGGGTAACGAATCGGGCTGCGCACCGGGCTGGGCGTCGGCGTCGGCCGCGAAAATCTGGATGTCGTAGAGCCCGCTGCGCCCAGAGCTGGACCGGCGGTCCGCGATGGCGGTGATCACCTGGCCGCGGTAGGCGGGCTTGAGGAAATTGATGTCGACGCCGGCGGCAACGGTGATGCTGTCGGCCTCTTCGGGGGTGGGATTGACCGGATTGCAGGCAAGGGCGAAGGCGGAGTCGGCGAAGGCGAAGATCATTCCGCCGTGCGCCATGCCGAACCCGTTGAGCATTTCCTGCCGGAGCGTCATGCGGATGGTGGCGTGCCCGTCGCTCACGGCGAGGACCTCGATGCCCATCCATTCGGAGGCGTAGTCGTTTTCCAGGATGGGGTGGGTGGCCCCGGAGAGTGCTGCTTCAGCCATGCGTCATTGCCTCCAGCTTTATTTACCGAATGTTCATTAGGTAATCCCAGATGCGGGTCCGGTGTCAAGGGCAGACCGGTCTGTGGGTGCCCCTGATCGGTGGGACCCCCGGCCCGGAAGTGCAAGGATGGAGGGGCCGGCACCACGCACAGCAAAGGGCGGACCATGGCCAAAGGCATCTACGTGAGCGCGACCACCCCGGGGTCGGGCAAATCGCTCGTGGCCCTGGGCCTCGCGGACACGCTCCACCGGCACGCGGACCGGATCGGCTTCTTCAAACCGGTGGTCCACGGCCCGGACGCCGCCAGCGACCCCATGGTGGCGCTGATGAAATCACGCTTCGCGCTCGACGACGACCGTTGCCGTGGCGGCCTGACGTCCACCGAAGTGCGTGCCCTCCTGGCAGACGGAAAACGCGCCGACATCGATGCGCGCTGCGTGGAGATCTTCGCGGAGATTGCCAAGCATTGCGACGTGGTGATCGTGGAGGGGACGGACCTCACCGGCCAGGACGCCGCCGTCGAGTTTGACCTCAACGCCCGGCTGGCCAACAACCTGGCCGCGCCGGTGGTTGCCGTGGTGGGCGCCAAGGGGCTCAGCGTCGCGGAGGCCGCGGCCGCCGTGGAGGTTGCCCGCAAGGAACTGGTGGCAGAAAAGTGCACGCTGCTGGCCATCATGGTGAACCGCGCGGACCCGGACCTGGTGGAGGAAATCGCGGCCGCCATCAAGCCCGGTGCATCCAACCGGCCCGTGTACGTCCTGCCGGAGCTGGAGGAGATCGCCCGGCCCACCACCGGCGAGGTTGCCACGGCGCTGGGTGTGCGCCAGATCGCCGGCCTCGCGGACATGGAACGCGACGTGCGGGACATCAAGGTGGCGGCCATGAACGTGGGCAACTTCCTGAACGTGCTGGACGAGGGCGCCCTGGTGATCGTTCCCGGCGACCGCGCGGACGTGATGGTGGCCTGCCTGGCGTCGTCGTTCTCGCCGGAATTCCCGGTGCCGTCGGCGCTGATCCTGACCGGCGGACTGTCCCCGGATGCCAACATCTACCCGCTCCTGGCGCAGGCGCCGTTCCCCGTGTTTGCCGCCAGCCAGGACACCTACACCACCGCCAAGCGGGTCTCCGAGGTCCGCAGCGAAATCTGGTCCGGGCACCGCCGCAAGGTGGCCTCCGCCCTGGGCCTGTGGTCCAAACGGGTGGACGAGGCCGAACTTGTGGAACGCCTCCACCTGCCGCGCCTGGAGCGGATGACCCCGCTGCGGTTCCTGCACGACCTCATCGAACGGGCCAGGGGCCAGCGCCGGCACGTGGTGCTGCCGGAGGGAACGGACGTCCGGATCCTGCAGGCCGCCGAAATCCTGCACCGCCGCGATGTCTGCGACCTCACCCTGCTGGGACCGGATTCGCAGGTCCGGGAATTGGCGGCGGCCAACGGCGTCGACCTGGCCGGGATCAACATCGTGGACCCGGCCACCTCGGAACTGCGGCAGGGCTTCGCCGAGAAGTACTCCGAGCTGCGCGCGCACAAGGGCGTGGACCTGCCGAAGGCGCTGGAAATCATGCAGGACGGCAGCTACTTCGGCACCATGATGGTCCAGCTGGGAGTGGTGGACGGCATGGTGTCCGGCGCCGCCCACACCACGGCGCACACCATCCGCCCGGCGCTGGAGTTCGTCAAAACGCGCGACGGCGTGAAGATCGTGTCCTCGGTGTTCCTGATGCTCATGCCGGACCGGGTGCTGGTCTATGGCGACTGCGCCGTGAACCCCGATCCCAACGTGGAGCAGCTCGCGGACATCGCCCTCGCCTCGGCCGAAACGGCGGTGCAGTTCGGGGTGGAGCCGCGGGTGGCCATGCTGTCCTACTCCACAGGCGGCTCGGGTTCCGGCGAGGCCGTGGACGAAGTCCGGCAGGCCACCGAACTGGTGCGTGAACGCCGCCCGGATCTCGCCGTCGAAGGCCCCATCCAGTACGACGCCGCCGTGGACGCCTCCATCGCGGAGTCCAAAATGCCCGGCTCGTCGGTGGCAGGACAGGCGACCGTGTTCATCTTCCCGGACCTCAACACGGGCAACAACACGTACAAGGCGGTGCAGCAGAGCTCCGGGGCGGTCGCCGTCGGGCCCGTCCTGCAGGGCCTGCGCAAGCCGGTCAACGACCTCTCGCGCGGCTGCACCGTGGAGGACATCGTGAACACGGTGGCCATCACGGCCATCCAGGCGCAGGTGCCGGATTCCTGACAACGAGATGGCACTTCACGGCAAAGTTCCTCGAAAACACTGCCGCGAAATGCCGTCTCGCGGAGATTGAAAGTTAGCTGTTTTCCGGCTTGGCCAGGCTGTCTGGGTCCTCTTCCTTGGCGGGCTCGTCGGAGAGTCCTTCGGGCGTGAGGTCCAGGTTCTGCGGATCCTGGGGTTGCTCAGCAGCCTCGCCCACTTCGTCGACCTTGGGACTTCCGGTGTCGTCCAGGGCCGGGTTGGAACCCTCGACGCCGGTAGGGTCCTTGGTGCCGGGGGCGGGTTCTGCGGTCCCGGGTTCGGTGTTGTCGGGCTGAGTGGTGTCGGTCGGCATGGAAGTCCCTCTCTGCGTAGTGCAACGTGTCCGCCGACTCTAAGCGCCTGCCGCGGCTGACGCAACGGCAGGCGCGGGGTGAGCCGGTCCGCAGCCTCAGCCCTGACGGGCCTTCATCCGCGGGTTCTTCTTGTTGATCACAAAGGTGCGGCCCCGGCGTCGGACGATCTGGGCGCCGGGAACCTTCTTCAGGGCGCGGAGGGAATTTCTGACTTTCATGGGTTTGCTCCTTGTTGTTGGTGGCGGTTGGAGGTTTACGGTTGCGGGTAGGTGCAGCGTGAAGCCGGGGCCGTTCAGGACGGGGCGGGGTCGAGCTGGAACGGGTCGGTCAGACCGGCGAACCCGGCCTCCATTTCCGCATCGGTGAGTTCGCAGGCGGAGAGCAGTTGCGCAATTTCCGCCGGGTCCATGCCTTCCCCGGTCGCGGCCAGCACGCTTCCGCGGTCCCCGTGTTCCGGATGCCAGTCCAGGTGGGCGTCCACATGGTTGAGGGGATCGGGCGCGGCGCCCGCGTCCTGGTCTGCCAGCCACGGCCCGGTATTTTCGAGCCAGACACGCGGGCCGATGCCCTGGATGGCGATCCGGCACTGCGGTGCGGCGGCGATCCAAAGGCGTCCCCGCAACCAGCAGCACCCTTCCGCGAGGGACGCCAGGGCGTGCCGGAACCGCTCAGGGTGCAGCGGCCGTTGGGCCCGGTGGGTGACGGTAGTGAAGGGTGACGTTGAGGACGACGCCGGGATCCGCACCGAACCGGGGACCGTCCGGCTTAGCGCGTCGTGGTAGTTGTGGCGGCCCGGGCGGATGAGGCCGGCGTTTTCCGCCACGTCAGCATGAGGGGCCAGTTCCCTGACCAATTGCACGCCGCGAACACGCAGGGCGGGGTCGGCCGGAAACAGGTCCACCTCCGCCAGCAGGACGGTGTCATTGAACGATAGCTCGCCGATAAGGAATTCACCCGCAGTGCGCTGGTCCTCCGGGACCGGCGTGAACCCGGACTCAAAGAGGGTGTGGTGGTCCCAAATGTGGTCCTCCAGCGTGTCAGGGGCGCAGGCAAGGACAGCGGAATCAATCGTCACCGGGCGGGAGAGGCCACGCCGCAGGGCGCCGATCGCTGCCTCCGCGGACACGGCCGGAGGGAGCCCGATGATGGCCTGGGTCTCCCCGCGTTCCAGCAGCCGCTCGATGGTGGGCACGAGGTCCAGCCGCACGGTGCAGCTCAGGCAGCCGTGTTCCAGCTGCGTCTCGGCGCGCTCCACAAGCCCGGACTGGCTGGAGATCCGGCGGATGACCACGCCGTTCTCCAACAGGTCGTGCAGGACCACCACGGCGCCGGGATTGGCCGCGGCCGCGTCTTGGCAGGCTTGCTGGCGGCACAGAGCGTCCAGGGAGCTGATCACAGTGATATGCATGCCGATCACTCTAATGAGAATCATTCGCAAAAACAAGTCGCCAAGCTCACGTGCCAGGAGGGCAACTTATAGAGTGGATTCCGGGGAGCGCTGCGCCAGGCTCCAGCACCACCCCTCGTCAGCTGTGCCCGCGGCACCAAGGCTTCAGGAGGCCCCATGCTTGTCCTCGTTATCAATTCCGGTTCGTCCTCGCTCAAGTACCAGGTCCGGGACGTGGCCGCCGGGATTGTGCTGACCGAAGGGCTGATCGAGAAGATCGGCATGGGCAACGGCGGTGATGGCGACGGCGAAATCGAGGGCCCCCGGGACCATGCGGAGGCGCTGGAACTGGTAGATGCCGCGATCCATGCCGAGCTCGGCGACCTTGAGCTGGCTGCGGTGGGCCACCGCGTGGTGCACGGCGGCGAACGTTTCGCCGAGCCGGTGCTGATCGACAACGAGATCACCCGCGCCATCGAGCGCCTCAATCCGCTGGCGCCGCTGCACAACCCCGCCAACGTCCTGGGCATCCGCGCCATCAGCAGGAAGTGGCCGGACCTGCCGCAGGTGGCCGTGTTCGACACCGCTTTCCACCGCACCCTGCCCGAGCACGCGTGGCGCTACGCCGTCCCGGACGAGCTCTACACGAACCACGGCATCCGCCGCTATGGCTTCCACGGCACCTCGCACGAGTACGTCACCCACCGCGCCGCCGCGCTGCTGGACGTGCCCGTGGACGAGTTCGACGGCGTGATCGCCCACCTGGGGAACGGCGCCTCCGTCACGGCCATCCGCCGCGGTCATTCGGTGGACACGTCCATGGGCTTCACCCCGCTGGAGGGCCTGGTCATGGGCACCCGCTCAGGCGACCTCGATCCCTCCATCCTGGTATTCCTCGGCCGGATCGGGTGGACGCCGGAGGACATCGACGCCATGCTCAACCGCGAATCGGGGCTGAAGGGGATCGCCGGGAACAACGACATGCGCTCGGTGGTGGAGGCGTCAGAGGCTGGCGACGCCAAGGCTTCAATGGCGCTCGCGGTCACGTCCTACCGGCTGGCAAAGTACATCGGCGGCTACCACGTGGCCGTCGGGGGTGCCAAGGCCCTCGTGTTCACGGCGGGGATCGGCGAAAACTCGCACCAGTTCCGCGCACTGGTGACTGACAGGCTGCATGCGCTGGGTATAGAGCTCGACGCCGGCCTGAACAGTCAGCGGTCCAAGGAACCGCGGGTGATTTCCTCGGCAGCGTCCGTCATTCCCGTTTTGGTGGTGCCCACCGACGAGGAGCGCGCCATCGCAGAAGCAACTGCCGCCGTCGTCGGTGGTTGAGCCTGTCGAAACCCGTATCTCGGCGAGTTCGATCACCGGGCTGCGGGGTAGCCTCAGTTCATGCCTGAGATCACTTTGCCCCTCCGCACCGAGCGGCTCATCCTGCGCCGGTTCGAAGCTGCGGACCTGGACGCCTTCCATGCCTACCATTCGCTGCCCGAAACGGCCCGCTTCCTGCCGGGGGAGGCCAAGAGCTACACCAAGTGCATGGAGTCCGTGGGCAAGTACGCCAACTTCGTCTTCGAAAAGGAGAACGACTGGGTATGCCTGGCCATCGAGGCGAAGGGATCGCCGGGGCTGCTGGGCGAAGTGGTGCTGAAGTGGCTTCCGGGGCGCGGCCAGGGCGAAGTCGGATGGACCCTGGCGCCGGCCGCGCGGGGCAAGGGCTACGGGGCAGAGGCCGCGGATGCGGTGCTGAAGCTGGGGTTCGAGGAGCTGGGGATGCACCGGATCGAGGCAAAGCTCGACGCCCTGAACACCGCCTCCGCCGCCCTGTGCGAACGGCTGGGCATGCGGTTGGAAGCCCGGCTGGTGGACAAGTGGCACTACAAAGGCCAGTGGGCCACCGAGGTGTTCTACGGGATCCTCGAGGACGAATGGCGGGCGCAGCGCCCGTAGGTGAAACGAATGGCCATTGACGGCCTCAAGCGCCGGGCACAGACTTTTCCTGTGCCTAGCTGCCGGCCGTGCCGCGCTGGCAACAGGCGTGTCCAAGGAGAATCCGATGCCCACCGTGGAAGAAAACGTCTACATTGCCCGCCCGCCACAGGAAGTCTTCAATTTCCTGTCAAAGGGCGAAAACATTCCAGTCTGGGACTCCTCGGCGGTCCATGCCGAAACGGTCGGGACCGAGCCCGTTGCGGTCGGCACCCGGGTCAAGGGCGCCAGCAAGGTGGTGGGCAGGAAGTTCGACTGGACAACGGAGGTCATCGAATTCCAGCCTCCAACCCGCTTTGTATCCCGCTCGGTGGAAGGAAAGCTGGAATTCACTGTCACCAATGTCCTGGAACCTGAGGGTGACGGGACCCGCCTGAACTTCCGGATCGATGCGGCATCTGGCCTGGGCGGGGTGTTCGGCAAACTGGCCGATCGGTTCGTGGAACAAGCCCAGGCCAGGACGGTCCGCGCCAATCTCGAGACACTGGCCGAACTGCTGGCCGAGCACCCGGAATACGGCAGGGATGACGGCTGAGCCGCGAGATCCGGGTTTCGACAGGCTCGATCACCGGATTCGGCCCGGTGATCGAGCCTGTCGAGATCCAGGGGTCCGATGGCTTATTTGAGGCCGGCCCCGGGCAGCAGGTCCTGGGCGCCGAGGGAATCGGCGATGAACGCGTAGTCCCACGCCCGCTCGCGCCACTGGACATAGCGCCCGGACGCGCCGCCGTGGCCGCCGTCCATCTCGATCTTCATCACCACGGGCTCCGTGCCGGTGGTCTTGTTCCGCAGTTCCTGGACCCACTTGGCCGGCTCCACGTAGAGCACGCGGGTGTCATTGAACGAGGTCACCGCAGCCACCTTGGGGTAAGCAACTGAATGCACGTTCTCGTACGGCGAATAGGACTTCATGTAGGCGTACACGTCGGGATCCGTGATGGGGTTGCCCCATTCCTCCCATTCCAGGGCGGACAGCGGAAGCTCCGGGTCCAGGATGGTGGTGAGGGCATCCACGAACGGCACCTGCGCCACCACCGCGGCGTACTTTTCCGGTGCCAGGTTGGCCACGGCACCCATCAGCAGACCGCCCGCAGAGCCGCCCAGCGCCGCAATCCGGGTCGGATCCACCCAGCCGGACTTGGCCAGCCAGTCGGTGGCGTCCACAAAGTCGGTGAAGGTGTTCTTTTTGGTGAGCTTCTTGCCGTCCTCATACCAGTGCCGGCCCAGCTCGCCGCCGCCGCGGATGTGCGCGATCACAAACACCAAGCCGCGGTCCAACAGTGACAGCCGCGCGATGCCGAAACCGGGATCCATGCTCAGCTCGTAGGAGCCGTACCCGTAGACCAGGCCCGCCGCCGTCGAATCCTGTTTCACGTTCTTGTGCCGCAGCACAGACAGTGGGATCCGCGTGCCGTCCGAGGCGTCGGCCCATTCGCGGGTGGCCACGTAGTCGCTGCCGTCGTAGCCGCCCAGCACCGGGCTTTCCTTGCGGAGCAGCAGTTCGCCGGCGGGCTGCGCCGGGGTGGGCAGCACAAAGTCGTAGACGCGCGACGGCGTGAAGTAGGACGTGTAGCCCAGCCGGATGACCGGGGCTTCGTAGTCCGAACCGCCGACGCCGGCTGTGTACAGCTCCTCGTCGAACGCGGGCTCCACCGGAGCTTCTTGCGCGGGTGTACCGAGGGCGGCCAGCCCCATCACCTGGACGCGCTCGATGGTGTCCTTGCGGACGGACACAATCAGGTGCGTGGAGGTGACGCCGGCACCGTTGACGCGGACGTCGTCGGAGTGCTCGACGACGGTACTCCAGTGCTGCTCCGCCAACGGCTTGGTGAGTTCGGCGGGGTGCACCAGGGAGACCATGGAGTTGATGGCACCGCGGTTGTGGGTGAGCAGAATGCGTTCTGATTTTCCGCCGTCAGGACCGGTGAGCAGGAATGGCTCGGCCTCGTAGAGGACGCGTTCGTCCCGCGAAATCACCGTGGTGAGGGCCGCCGTCGGGTCATCAAAACGCAGCAGGCGGGTCTCGCTGTACTCGGAGCAGCCGATGCCCAGCACGAGGTGCCGCCTGTCAGAGGAGAGCTCAAAGCCCAGCCACATGGCGACGTCGTCCTCCTGGTAAATCACCTCATCGTCGGTGACCGGCGTGCCCAGGACGTGGGACTTGACCTGGTATGGGCGCCACGAATCGTCCACCACGGTGTAGAAAATGCGCGTGCCGTCGGGGGAGAAGCTGACGCCGTAGAAGATGTTCTCAATGACGTCCGGCAGGAGTTCACCCGTGCGGAGGTCCTTGATGCGGAGGGTAAAACGTTCGTCGCCGGAGTTGTCCACGGCGTAGGCGTAAAGGGTTCCGTCCACCGTGACGGCCGAGCCGCCCACCGAGAAGAACGGCTTGCCTTCGGCTTCAATGTTGCCGTCCAGCAGCACTTCCTCGCCGGGAATGTCGACGCCGGCCTCCACTGCGGGGGGAGTCCAGTCGGCCACGGGGTTGCCGGAGTCCTGGGCACGGACGCGGCACTGGATGCCGTACTCCTTGCCCTCTACCGAGCGGCTGAAGTACCACCAGCCGTCCTTGCGGTTTGGGACAGACAGGTCTGTCTCCTGCGTGCGGCCCTTGATTTCCTGGAAGATGGCCTCGCGCAGCGGCTCCTGGTGGGCGGTGACGGCCTCCTGGTAGGCGTTCTCGGCCTTCAGGTGCTCAACCACTTCGGCGGATTCCTTCTCGCGCAGCCACTCGTAGTTGTCCACGAAAGTGTCGCCGTGGTGCGTCCGCTCGTGCGGGACCTTCTTGGCCACTGGGGGCGTGGGGGAGGAGGCGGCGGACGAAGTGGCGGAATCCTGCAGCGGAGTCTGGGTCATGCCTTCAATATATAGAGCCGGGCGGACAAAATGGCCGCCGTTCGCTACCGGGGTAGCGCCCTCCGGCCCTGTTGATCTATCACTTGTGGGCCCTAAACCGGGGGCAAAGCGACTGTAAGTGATTGATCAACGGAGCAGCCGGGCCGGGCGGGCCGCTAAGTTACCGGCCGGAACCCCTTGAACCGTCCTCCGCCGGGTGCTAGAACGGCATTACCGGGAGGATCCGGACGCGTTCTTTTTCATCTGCCTTTATAGGGCGGTTAGCCGTTTCGGCACGCCACAGCGCCAGCCAGCGCATCGGCAGTCTGCGGGCGACCCTTCCGATACGGTGGTCCCCGGCCTCGCCGGGGACCACTTTTTCGCGCCCCTGGCAATGCTGTTGTGGCTTGCCACAGAAGGCTGAGCAGGGACCTTGACAGGGCGTCATAATCGCGGGCTAATTGGAAGCACTCTTAGTAATTTTTGGGGGCGATGATGCGAAACCTAATTCCGAAAGGCATCCTCCGGAAGGTGCTCCTGCCGCCCACGTACGGCTTGCACCTGACACGGGGCGCTGAGTTCACGGTGCTCTCCGTCGAAGTCTGGAGCACGTGCCTGGTGGTCAACATCCACGTGGAGTCCGCTGCCGGGAGGGCCATCCCGGAAATTGCCATCGAAGACCATTGGGGCACGCAATACACGTTCCGGGACTCGGCCAGTGTGGGCTCGCGGAACCTGCAGGTATTCACCCCGTCCGTGCCGCCCGGCACCAGAAGCCTGACCATCAGGTCCACGGACGACGCCAACGCTCGCCTGGTGGTGAGCTTCGCCGTCCCGCTGATGCGGGAAGCCGGCGAAGCAGCCAAGGCGCCGGTTTCCCGACCGGTCCGACTGCGCCGGCCGGCCTAGAAGCAGGCCAATCAAGTACGCACTTACTGCAGGGATTGAGAGAGCGTTCGGGAAATTTCTGCAGGAAGTGAGAGAGCGTTGGTGGGCGCGCGGGGGTATCCTGATCACGCAAAGGCGTACCCGCCCAGCGTGAGAGGGGAAGTTCCATGACCATCCCGCCAGTGCACGAACCAGAGCCGTTCCCGCCGGAACCAGGGCCGGACCCCTTCAATCCGGAGCCCACCCATCCCGGCCACCCGGGACCGGACAGGCCCAGCCCCATCCCGACGCCGGAACCGCCAGGCCCGCTGCCCGTCCCGGATCCGGGGCCGGCACCGTTGCGCCCGGACCCCACCCGGAGTTAAGTCACCAATGAAACGGCCCCTGGCACAGCCGGGGGCCGTTTCACTTGGTGCCCGCTAGTACCCGGACCGTGTTGCCCGGCGTACTACCCGCCCGCGTACTCGGGCAGCCGGCCTTCGCGCATTGCCGCGGCCACCTGGGCGATCCCGCCATAGTCCGGGAACACCACCGACGCCCCTCCTGGTGCCGTGCCTACCCCGGCTGTCGGCAGCGTGAGCGAAACAACTGCGTTGGGGTCAATGCCGCGCATGCCGTAGGCCAGGATCGCGACGCCCACAGGATCAAAGCCCTGGTCCACCGTGAGGTAGCCGGATGCGAAATTCACCAGGGCCCGCACCGCAGTCACGTCATGCAGGGCGCCGTCGCTGGTGAGCCGGGCGAGGATGGCGCGGAGGAACGTCTGCTGGTTCCTGACCCGCTGGAAGTCGCCGTCGACGAAGGCGTAGCGCTCGCGGACGAATTCCAGTGCCGCCTGGCCGTCGAGGTGGTTCACCCCCGGTGTGAAGACGTGCTGCGTTTCGTGAGTGGACTGGAACGGCAGGGTGACGTTCACGTCAATTCCGCCCAGCCCGTCGGTTAGCGTCTTGAAACCGTGGAAGTCCAGCATGAGGGTGTGGTCGATGTGGGTCCCCATCAGGGACTCCACCGTCCGCGTGGCCAGCGGGATGCCGCCCACCTGCAAGCTGTCGTTGATCTTGGAGAAGCCGTAGTCGGGGATGCTTACGTACAGGTCCCGCATGAGGGAGACCACGTGCACACTGCGGCGGTCGGCCGGGATGTGGACCAGCATGAGCGTGTCGGCGCGGTGGTCCTGCGTTTCGCCCGTGGCGGCGGTGTGGGCTGCTTGCTCCCGGGCGTTCGCGCGGCTGTCACTGCCGATCACCAGGATGTTCATGGGCGCCGCGGGGAGTTCCGCGATGGGTTCGGGTGGCGGGGGAGGGGCCGGTGCCGGGGGCGGTGGCGGTGTCGTCTCCGACGGAGTGGGGGTGGCGGTGTCAGTGATGGTGGGCACCGGGGCCGCAACTTCCGCGGCAGGCCGGGTGAACAGCAGGGCTGAAACCGCGACGAAGGCCACCAGCACCAGCGACAGCACCACCGCGATCAAGCGGCGCCGTTTCAGCGCGGCAGGCGCAGCAGGCTCGGGGCCGGAAGGGGCCGGGCCGATCGGATCAGGACCGCTTGGGGTGCTCGCCATGACTTAGTGTCCGCCCTCGGACCCGGTTCCGGCTACAACGCGGAGCGTGTCGTTTCCGAGCCGTAACGTACGACGGCGGCTCGCCGGGTTCAGTGGGAAGCCCCGCAGTGCGGGGCGGACTAGGCTCTTGGTCAGGAACGGGATATCTGTGGGGGATCTGATGGAAAATACGAAGCCGATTCTGCTTGTCACCAGCCGGGCGGCCTGGGAGAAGCAGTACGAGCGTTACAGGCGAATGGGCAAGCGGCTGAATACGGTCCAGGGGCTGCTCTTCATCCCATTCCTGACCAGCCTGCTTTTTCTGGCAGGTGTGCTCTTCCCCCTGGTTGCAGGGGACATTGCGTTTGGCCACCCGGGCTACTACTGGTACCGCGCGGCAAGCGACACGGCATTGCTGATCGGCGCCATATCCTTCGTGCTCTACGCCGGGAACGGCTTTCTTCACCGGCATTTGGTGCGCCGGGCTCATCTTGCCTTGGGGCTGAAGGCAGACGGCACGTTCGTGGAAGTGCGTGAAGTTACTCCCGAGGCCGCGCCTGCCCCTCGCTAACGCCGGCTTGCCCGGGAGCGTTTAGGCGGGAGTGTTCAGGCGCGCATGCCGCAGAATGGAAACGATGGCCGGGGCCAGTTCGTCCTCCATCTGGTGGTAGATCTCGGGGCTGCGCCGGTAGGGGTCGATGATGTCGTTTTCGGAAGAATCCGCGGGCAGTGACAGGTGCCGGACGGACGCGGCGCGCGCGGGCAGCCCCCGCCAGAAGGCGGTGTTGGCACTGAGGGGACTGCCGCCGTCGTCCGCTACCGGAACGTTTGCGGCACTGTCCGCACGCTCGTCCAGGACGTCGAGCATGCGGGCAAACTCGCGGATGGTGAAGGTGCGCTTGAGCAGGGAGGCGTCCAGCTGGAGCACTTCGCCGCGGTGGCCCGAGGTCATGGTGAGGACCAGGTCCACGCCGCGCAGGATCCTGCTGGTCAGTTGCCGCGAGACGAAACCGTCCGGGTTCCCGCCGAAGGTGCGCACGATGTCGCCGGACAGCGGCTGCATGGGGTCGCCCACCATGGCCCGCGTTCCGGCGCTGGTGACCTCAAATCCGCCCGGCATTACCTGGTCCAGCCCGGCCTGCAACAGCCTTTCGGCCACGGGAGAACGGCAGATGTTGCCGGTGCAGACCGTCAGGATCCTCACGGGTGCGGGGGCAGATGCGGGGGATTCCACGGAACTTCTCTTTCCAGCCGATGCGCCGGACCCGGTGCGGCCCGTCGTACCTTTCAACTTAACACGTGCTGGTACCGCCGCCTCAGGGGCTGCTGCTAGAGGGTGGCCAGAAGGTCCTTCATTTCCTGGATTTCGGTTTCCTGGGCGGTCACGATGTCTTTGGCCAGCTGGACCGCTTCGGGGTACTTGCCGTCGGTGCTTTCGGTCTTGGCCATCGTGACGGCGCCTTCGTGGTGGGCGGTCATCTGGGTCAGGAACAGCTTGGCCGCTTCAGTGCCCTGGCCTGCACGGAGGGCGGTCATGTCCTCCTGCCCCATCATGCCGGACATGCTGTGCCCGCCAGCCATGCCGGAGGGCATTTCGGTGGGCTGGTTCCAGCTCTTGAGCCAGGCGGTCATTTTCTCGATTTCGGGTCCCTGGGCAGCTTTGATTCTGGTGGCCAGGCCGGTCACCGTCGCGGGGATGCCTTCCTTCTCCAGCATCAGGTCCGACATTTCCACGGCCTGGGCGTGGTGCCGGATCATCAGCTGTGCGAATACGGCGTCGGCTTCATTGAACTCGGCAGCTGCCGGCGCGGAGCTGGAGGGCATTCCGGAGCCGCCGTGGGTCATGCCCGGCATGCCGGTTCCTTCGGAACCGGCGGAACCGGTGGAGCAGCCGGCCAGGGCAATCGCTGCGGCGATGGTAAGGGCGGACAAGGTCAGGGTTTTTTTCATGAGAATCAGGGTCCTTCGGAAGGATCAGCAGGCGTCTGGCGCCGTTGCGGATGTGTGCGGTGTGGGTGTGGGGGCGCCGGGCAGGACGCGGCGCAGGGCAGTTCTACGTCCGGCTGACGCAGAGGTCGCCGGGGGAAGGACTGCCCGGCAGATAGGAATAGCTGTCGGTGGCCAGGGCTGTGGCGGTGACGTCAAGGGCAGGGAACGGCGTGGTGCCGGGCAGCGGCGCCGACAGGGAGGTATTGGCCGGGGACAGGACGCAGGCCGCGTCCATGCCCGCCATCGCCGGGCAGCTGCCGGGAGTCGTGCAGGGAGACACCGTCCCGGACACCGGTGCCGCTGGATCCAGCGGTGCCGCCGGCCTATCGGCGTTGGGGGACTGGGCGGCCGTATGCCCTCCGTGGCCGGTGTGGGGCCCCTGGATCTGCGTCAGGGTCATGTCCGTGCCGACCAAGAAAGCCGTGGGCATGATGGTGTGGGCGCCTGACATGATGTGCATCCCGAAAATCCCGGCGATGACAGCCAGTAGCCCGGTCAGCAGCACTGCACGGTGGAGGATCCCCATGGTTCTAACGTACCTGTGCGGGATTGAGTTTCACGCGGCGCAGCAGCTGGGCGTTCAACGCCACCACGATGGTGGACACTGACATCAGCACGGCGCCGGCCGCGGGGGACAGCACCACCCCGGCGAAGGCCAGCACGCCCGCGGCCAACGGGACGGACAGGACGTTGTAGCCGGTGGCCCAGATCAGGTTCTGCCACATCTTCCGGTAGCTGGCCCGCGACAGGTCCACCATGGACAGCACCGCGCGGGGGTCATTGCCGGCCAGGACCACACCTGCTGATTCCATCGCCACGTCCGTGCCGGCGCCGATCGCGATGCCGACTTCAGCCCTGGCCAGCGCCGGGGAGTCGTTGACGCCGTCGCCCACCATCGCCACTTTCAGCCCGCGGCCCTGGAGCTCGGCGACCTTCTTGTCCTTGTCCGCCGGAAGGACTTCGGCGAAAACCTCGTCAATGTTCAGCTCTTCGGCGACGGCCTGGGCCACCTGGCGGGCGTCACCGGTGATCATGGCAACCTTAATGCCCCGGTTCTGCAGGGCCGCCACGGCCTGGCGGGATTCCGGTCGGATGGCGTCTTCGAGGCTGACGGCTCCGAGGATAGTGTTCCCGTCGATCACGTGCAGGACGGCCGCGCCGCGCTCCATCCAGGTTCGGGTGGAGCGGGCCAGCGGTTCAGGCTCGACGGCGCCGAGCTCGCGCAGGAGCGCGGGCCCGCCGACGTGAACTGTCCGTCCGTCGATGGTGGCCCGGACGCCGCGGCCGGTGAGGGACGAGAATCCGGTGGCATCGGGGATGGTCACGGTCCGCCGGCGGGCGGCACGGACGATGGCCCGTGCGACGGGGTGTTCGCTGTCGGATTCCACCGCCGCGGCTAGGGCCAGCAGGCGGTCAGTATCCCCGCCCGCAACGGCGGCGATGTCCTTCAGATCCGGTTCGCCCGTGGTCAGGGTCCCGGTTTTGTCGAAGAGCACGACGTCGATGGTCCGCATGCGTTCCAGGGCCATCCGGTTCTTGATCAGCACCCCCGCCCGCGCGGCCTGTTCCGTGGAGATCGCGATGACCAGTGGGATGGCCAGGCCCAGGGCGTGCGGGCAGGCGATGACCAGGACAGTGACGGTGCGGGTGACGGCCTCCGGGACGCTGCCCAGCAGCGCCCAGACGATGAACGTGATGAGGCCCGCGCCGGCCGCGAAGTAGAACAGGAACGCCGCGGCACGGTCGGCCAGCGCCTGGGCCCTGGACGAGGATGCCTGCGCCTCGGCCACCAGGCGTTGGATGCCGGCCAGCGCGGTGTTTTCCCCGACGGCGGTCACCTGGACCCGGACGGTGTTGTCTGTCGCGACGGTACCGGCCACCACGGAGTCCCCTGGAGCGCGGGGCACGGTTTTGGATTCGCCGGTGATCATGGACTCGTCGAACTCAGCCTGCCCGTCCACGACGGTGCCGTCGGCGGGCATACGGGCGCCGGATCGGACCAGGACGATGTCGCCTTCACGAAGTTCGGAGACGGGTACGGTCTCCGTGCCAGCGTCGGTGATGCGGTCTGCTTCATCCGGGAGCAGGGCCGCGAGGGCGTCCAGGGCGCCCTGCGCGGAACCGAGGGCCCGCATTTCGATCCAGTGGCCCAGCAGCATGATCGCGACCAGAAGCGCCAGTTCCCACCAGAAGTCCAGGTCGAACCCGCCGATGCCTAAGGTGGTGACCCAGGACGCGGCAAAGGCCACGGTGATGGCCATGGCGATCAGCAGCATCATCCCCGGCTGACGGTTCTTCAACTCCTGGACGCCGCCTTTGAGGAATGGCTGTCCTCCGTAGAGGAAAATCACCGTTCCCAGCACAGCCGGGATCCAAGTTGAGCCGGGGAATGCCGGTGGCATGTAGCCAAGCAGGTGGCCCACCATCGGGCTGAAGTAGACCACCGGCACGGACAGGACCAGGGTGAGCCAGAACCTGTTCTTGAACATGGCGGTGCTGTGCCCGGCGTGCTGCCCGTGGCTGTGGACTGCATGGTCATCGTCGTGAGCACCATGCTGCTGGTGGGCGTGTCCGGCGTGATCTGTGGGCGGGCTTGCCACCGACGTAGCCTGGCCCGGTAGGGTCTGCGGTGCCTGGTGGCCGGCGTGGTCTTCCCCGCCGTGGTGTTCGTGGTGATTTTCCATTATTGCCCTCCGGTGTGGAAGTGTTCCCTGACGGCGTCAGCAAAGGTGTCCTCAGGGCTGGAGGTGGACTATCTGCCGCTGAGGCTGTACCCGGCGGCGGTGACGGCGTACCGGACGGATGCCTCCGTGTGGGGTCCGGAGACGCTCAGGCGTGAGGTCCCTCCGGCGACAAGTCCGACGGAGGCCGACGTCACGCCGTCGAGCGCGGTGACTGCCTTTTCAACGGTCTGGACACAGTGCCCGCACGTCAGGCCGTTGACGGAGTAGTCCGTCCCTTCTGCCTGGGGTGACGGCTGCTCCGTCGAAGGGGTGGAGCAGCAGCTACACCCTGCGTTTTCAGCTGCAACGATGGGCAGTTCGGTCCGAATCACGGATGCACGCATATCAGTTCTGTCCTTTGCAAGAGAGGTCGTGATGAGGTGCTGGGGTTGAACGGCTGTGAGGGCCGGAATCGCGCTGGCCTGGACAAACCACTTCACTGGCAACACCCCGAGAATACCCCCATGGGGTATATCTTGCAATGTGCCGATGCCCACACTTCAGTCAGCCGTGGCTGGGTTCCCCGGTGACGGTGTGGTCGGCGTGGTTCAAGCCTTCCAGGACAAGCCGGGCCAGGTGGCCGTCCGCGATGCTGTAGACCACCCTGCGGCTGACCTTTTGCGTGCTGACGAGGCCGCTGAAGCGGAGTTTGGCGAGGTGCTGGCTGACTGAGGTCCGGGAGGCTCCGGTGCGTTCCACCAGGGTGGTGACGTCCGCCGGTTCCTGTGTCAGGAGCCAGAGAACGTGCAGGCGGGTGGGATCGGAGAGCATCCGGAACGTGGCCGTCGCGGCATCCAGCCGGCGGGCATCGGGGAGCCTGGGGTGGTGAAGGCTCGGTGTGTTGACGCCCTGGGCCTCTTGCACCGGATCACCCTTTCCTGATGGCCGGTTCTGAGCCGGTTCTGGAGGCAGCCGGCCAGAATTTCAGGGCCGCTGCTGTACTGATCATAGCCACCACAGCCAGGACTGCTGCGGCCGCGGGCTGGCCAGCGGACGCGCCGATCCAGCCAGCTACAGGGTAAGTGATGATGAAGCACGCGTGGGAGAGGGAGAACTGCGCGGTGAAGATGTAGGTCCGGGTGCTTTCCGATGCGGAGCGGCGCAGCAGCCGGGCCGAAGGGGTGCTGATCATCGAGGTCCCGGCCCCCAGAGCAACCCAGAGCCCCAGCAGCATGAGCCACGGCCCGGCTGTCGCCAGCAGGGCAAACGTGCCGGCGAGGCCAATGCCAATCAGCGCAGCTCCGGACATCATCAACGAACGGTCGGCTATTCGGTCCAGCGCCCTGGGTGCGCTGAGCGCGACAGCCATCGAGCCGGCGCCGTAACAGGCCAGGGCGATGGCGACGTCGGCGTTGGAACCTGCGAACAGGTCCCGGGCATATACCACCGTGTTGACCAGCACCAGGGCTGTAGCGGCCGCAACGGCCAGATTCAAAGCGAGGAGGCCGCGCAGTTCCGGCGTCTTCGCAAAGATCCGTGCACCGAGCGTGGTCCGCCGCCAGAGTGATCCTTCCTGACGGGCTGCCGGTGTTGCAGGCAGTCTGGTGGTCACCACCAAGGCCGCGGAGAACATAAAGCCTGCCACGGTGCCGAGGAAAAGTTCGTGGAAGGAAAGTACAGACAGCAGTCCTGCGGCCAGGGCCGGACTGACCAGGGATTCCAGGTCATAGGCGAGCCGGGAGAGTGACAAGGCCCGCGTGTACTGCCGTTCATCGGGAAGCACAGCCGGGATCAGGGACTGGAAGGCGGGCGTGAACGTAGCGGAGGCGCTCTGCAGGACAAAGACCAGCATATAGATTTGCCAGGCCTGATCCACCGCGGGGAGCATCAGGGCGATTCCTCCACGGATCAGGTCCGCGGCAACCAGGACCGGCTTTTTTGGCAGCTTTTCCACCAGTGCCGCCATGACGGGCGCGACGAAGACGTAGGCCAGCATTTTTATGGTCAGCGCTGTCCCGAGCACGGCCCCGGCCTGCGCTCCTGCAAGGTCGAACGCCAGCAGTCCGAGGGCCACAGTCAGCAAACCGGTCCCCAGCAACGCAACAATCTGGGCAGAGAAGAGCTTCCGGTAGGCGCGGACGGCCAGAACTTCAATCATGAGGATTCCCCAATCGAAACAACATGTGCGTACTTATGCACCTATTGTAGACACGACGCCGGGAGGTCTATGACAGGAAATTCTTGGCCACCAGCTCTATTTCCCGGATGTAGGCTAAGACTTGCTTACTGTGTACGTGTTTTTAGATAAAGGTGTCTTTCTGTTCACTAGTGTTACGCGGGTCACAGAGAAGGAAGGACGCCGTAGCAATGGCTGCAACAAAAGCACAAAACGTATCCCGCTCCTCAATAGGGGCCCTGCTTGCCTCAAACTCGTCCTGGACCGAGCTGAAACGGGCCGCCGGAGAACTGCAGCAGATCCAGGTGAAGGACGGCTCGATACCTGATCCGGCGGACCATGACCGCGCCCTGTACGAGGTCGCCACGATCACGGCTTCAGTCAGGGATTTGGCCCCCTCATTCCCACACGATGCGGACTATCTGGCCCGGCTCGAGGTTGACTTCGAGCGGTGGGCTGCTTCCTCGTTCGGGGTGCCGGACTTCCTGGATTCTCTGCTCGCATTCCAGCCGCAGCAGCACCGAATCGACGGGCTGCCGCATCTGGTGGTCTTCCCTATGTATACGCAGAACGGCAGCCCGAACCGCTTCGTGGAGGCCGTGCTGTTCGAAGTAGTGTGGCCGGAGTTCATCGCTGACCTCGAAGGTGCAGAGTATTCGAACCAGCTGTTCGTACCCATCCGCTTTATCGACTTCACACCGGGCTATGACACGAACTCGGCCGTGTTGTTTCCTGAGAGCGTAGCCGTCCGTGAAACCCCGCAGTTCACCTGGGGTGGTATTTTCGCGGATCGCGAGGCTGAGCGGTTCCGGAGGGTGGTGGCCGCAGCCAGCGACATCACGTCCCTCACGCTCCCCGACGGAGCGCGGCGGCTGCTTGAAGACCCTCAGCTGGCCATGGAAACCTTTGTGATGTGGGATCTGATCCATGACAGGACGCACATGCGCGGGGATCTGCCGTTTGATCCGTTCATGATCAAGCAGAGGATGCCGTTCTTTCTCTACACCCTGGAAGAGCTGCGGTGCGATCTGACGGCATTCCGTGAATCCGTCCGTATCGAGAGGGATGAGAACGCGGCGCCGGAGGCGCGAAACCACGCGAAACTCGTCCAGTACGCCGTCATCTTCGACCGGATTTTCCGGTTCGCGATGACAGGCAACCGGGTCCGCAATTACGACGGCCTTGGCGGTCAGCTCCTTTTCGCCTGGATGCACCAGCACAAGGTGCTTCATTGGACGGACTCGAAACTGTCTATCGACTGGTCGGAAGCGCCCGAAGTAGTTATCGAACTTGGCAAGCGGATCGAGGAGCTGTACTGGCGTTCAATTGACCGCCCGAAAACCGCTCACTGGCTTGCGGCCTATGAATTCATCAGCGCGACAGTCACCCCGCACCCCGCATCCCTCTGGGCCAAGGGCCCCGACGCGCTGGCCCTAGACGGCCCACCTCGGGGCCTGACCGACCAGGTGCTGGATGACGAGTTCCCCCTTTCAATGTTCTACGAAGCACTGGAGAAAAAGATGAGAAACGTCATCGAATCCACGGCCGGAATCACCGGTGAGCCCAACGGCCGCAACAGCCTCAAGGCTGCGGCATGACGGCTCCCGACGGACCCAGGACCGTCATGGTGGCCGGCTCCACCAGCGAGGCCGGGACCGCCGTCGTATCGGCCCTCAGCGGTGCCGGATTCCGCGTAGCCGCCGTGGACCTGGACACTGAACGCGTGCAGAACCTCGCACAGTCCTGCCCCAACGTCACCGGCTACACCTGCAACCTCGCAGAACCCGCGGCCGTGCGGGAACTGGCGTCCTCGGTCCGCCGGGACCTTGGACCCCTCGATGGCCTGATCCACCTGGTGGGCGGCTGGCGCGGCGGCGACGGCATACCGGGGCAGGAGGACTCTGACTGGGACTTTCTGCACACCAGCGTCCTGACGACACTGCGAAACACCAGCCGCGCCTTCTACGACGACCTTGAAAAGTCCCCGGCGGGACGACTGGCCATCGTGTCTGCCCAGGCAGCTGCCAATCCCTCAGCAGGTGGTGCCGCCTACGCAGCGATCAAGGCCGCTTCCGAGGCCTGGACGCTGGCGGTCGCCGACGGCTTCCGCAGCTCACAATCCGGCAGCACGAACCACGCCCAACCGCAGCGGTCGGCTGCCGTCGTGTTCGTGGTCAAGGCCCTCGTCGACGACAAGATGAAGGCTTCCCAGCCCGACCGGAAATTCCCGGGATTCACCCATGTGAAGGATCTCGGAGCCGCTTCGGCCGCCCTGTTCAGCAGGTCCGCTGCCGAACTCAACGGTTCCCGCCTACCCCTGGCCTGATCTTTCACCCATCCAGACCCGGAAACAGGTAGGGAGATCGACCAAGCGCCAGTACAGGCGCGCCCGCACGCCGAGCTGCGTGCAGGCAGTCAGAAAACAATCCCATTCATGGGCCACACCAACCAAGAGGTAAACAATGTCGTTTTCTCCGTCCAAGAGGACAAAGGCACTGGCGAGTCTCGCCATCGGCCTTCTTTCTCTGACCGGTTGCACCAATGCATCACAGACCATGGGGGGAGCTGCCCCGGGTTCCACTGGTTTTGATCCCGCCTCTGTGGCCAGGGACGATGCCCTCGCCGCGAGCGTCCCTGAGGCCATCAGGAGCAAGGGCACCCTCACGGTGGGTGCCGACACCACGTACGCACCGGCCGAATCCCTGGGCGGCGCCGATGGCCAGACCCCGGTGGGCTACAACGTGGATTTCGCCAAGGCCATCGCGGCGACCCTCGGCCTGAAGGTCCGGGTCCAGACGTCGGAATTCACGGGAATCCTGCCCGCTCTCGGTGCCAAGTACGATCTGGGAATCTCCTCCTTCACCATCAACGCGGAGCGTCTGAAGGCCGTCAACATGGTCAGCTACTTCAATGCCGGCACGTTGTGGGCCGTCCAGACGGGCAACCCGAAGAATTTCAGCGTCGATGACATCTGCGGCAAAACCGTGGGGGTGCAGACCGGCACCACCCAAGAGGACCCCGACGTCTCCGGCCGGTCCAAGGCATGCACGGATGCCGGAAAACCGGGCGTCAACGTCGTCACTTTGAAAACGCAGACAGATGTGACCACCCGTCTGGTGAACGGCAGCATCGACGCCATGGCCGCCGATTCCCCCATCATCGGCTATGCCCTCTCGCAGACCGGCGGCAAACTGGAGGCCCTGGGCGATGTTTACGCTGCGGCACCGCAAGGTATCGCGGTCGCCAAGAGCGACACCGCCCTGTCCGAGCTCATGAAAAACGTCATGAACAAACTCATCAGCGACGGGACCTACGGGAAAATCCTGGACACCTGGAGCAACACCAAGGGCGCCGTCACGAAGTCTGAAGTGAACCCGGCGGTAGGCAATTGAGCACCCTCGCACCCACCGATACCAGCGACCGCAGGACCGGTGCCGAGCACCGGAAACCGGAACTGATCGACGCCGTTCCGGTCCGCCATCCCGGCCGCTGGGCCGGCGCCGTCCTCATCCTGCTGTTCGCCGCGCTGCTGGGCCAGAGCCTGGTCACCAATACCAATTTCCGCTGGGACATCGTCGGCACCTATTTCATGGACGTGCTCGTCATCCAGGGCATCGGCTGGACGCTGCTGCTGACAGTCCTCTCGATGGTGATCGCCATCGTGCTGGCCATTCTCCTGGCCTTCATGCGCCAGTCGGACAATCCCCTGTTCCGCGGCGTGAGCTGGACCTGGGTCTGGTTCTTCCGCGGCACACCGGTCTACACCCAGCTGGTGTTCTGGGGCCTCATTTCCGTTCTGTATCCCAAGATCGCCCTGGGGATTCCGTTCGGACCGGGACTGTTCAGCTTCAGCACCCAGGACGTGATCACCGCCTTCATGGCAGCAATCCTGGGACTGGGGCTGAACGAGTCAGCCTATCTGGCCGAAATTTTCCGCGCCGGCCTGAAGTCCGTCGACTCCGGCCAGATGGAAGCCGCCGAGGCCCTGGGGATGCGCAAGTCCAAAATCATGTGGCGGATCATTCTGCCCCAGGCCATGCGCGTCATCGTGCCACCCACCGGCAATGAGGCCATCGGGATGCTCAAGACCACCTCGCTGGTGCTCGCGGTGCCATTCACCCTGGACCTGACATTCGCAACCAACGGCATCGCCAACCGCAGCTACCTGCCCATTCCGTTGCTGATCGTGGCCGCCCTCTGGTACCTGGTGATCACCAGCCTCCTGATGGTGGGCCAGTACTACGTTGAGCGCCACTTCGGAAAGGGCGTGGACAACCTCGTCCCTGCCCCGGTCAAGTTGACCCCGGTCAAGCTGACCCCGGCGGCCGCCGCAGCCAAAGCACCCAAAAAAGAGGATGAGCTACCGTGACCATCACCAACGACGTCATGACGAAGGAGACCCTCGTCCGTATTGACGGGGTCCATAAGTACTTCGGAGAGCACCATGTGCTCCGCGGGATCGACATGACGGTCCGGCAGGGCGAGGTCTCCGTCCTCATCGGCCCGTCCGGGTCCGGCAAGTCCACGTTGCTGCGCTGCATCAACATGCTGGAAACCATCAGCGCTGGCCGGATCCACGTCCGCGAAGAACTGATCGGCTACCGCGAGACCCGCGGCCGCCTGCATGATCTGACCATCAAAGAGATCGCCGCCCAGCGCCGGGAGATCGGTATGGTCTTCCAGCGCTTCAACCTCTTCCCGCACCGTACGGCGCTACAGAACATTGTCGAGGCGCCCACCCAAGTCAAGCGGCAATCCAAGGTGAAGGCTAGATCACGCGCGATGGAACTTCTGGACCGTGTCGGTCTCGCCAACCACGCCAACCACTATCCCGCGCAGCTCTCCGGTGGCCAGCAGCAGCGCGTGGCCATCGCCCGTGCATTGGCGATGGAACCGGAACTGATGCTCTTCGACGAGCCGACTTCGGCCCTGGACCCGGAACTCGTGGGCGAAGTGCTCAGCGTGATGAAAGACCTGGCCAAGTCCGGCATGACCATGATCGTGGTGACCCACGAGATCGGCTTCGCCCGCGAGGTCGGAGACACCCTGACTTTCATGGACGGCGGCGTCGTCGTCGAAAGCGGCAACCCGCGCGACATCATCACCAACCCGCAGCAGGCCCGCACCCAGGAGTTCCTCTCCAAAGTTCTCTGACGGCTCAACCCAGACGGTCCGGGCGTGATGTGCGAAGCGGATCATGCTCGGACCGGCATTGGTGTGTGTCTTGTGAGTTTGCATGCGGGGCCTGGATGCACGTTTCCGTTCGAGCTTTGAAGGATGATGTTGGGCTAGATTCTTGGCATGCGAATAGTTGGAGTGACGCAGTGACGAACCCCGGAGCGGACAACCCCGAGGAGGATCTGCTCGCATTGACCATGCGCGTTGAGGACTGGTTGTTCATCGACGGGACCATCGACAACACCGTCGCCATCGCTGCCGAAGACGGCGCTGACTCCGTCGTCGAGCAGGGCCATGCAATCCGTGAGGCGGGCTGGGCGGCAACCCGCGCCCACCCGCGGAATAAGGACGGCTGGGGCGGCTGGCCGCCTGCTGATGACGAGATTTCCGTTGCGCTGCCGCCCGCGGCGTGGCGGTTCGTCGTCGACGAGTTGCACCGGTGGGAGCGGGTGTTGGCCGACGGCGGCGCGGAGGTTGGTGCCGACGTCCGGGATGCGGGGAAGCCTGAGACGCGCGGCGCTGCGGTGGCGCGCCGGCTAGTGGAGCGCCTCGGCGCGTAGCGCGAATCGGAATCGCCGCAGGTCAGAGCAGTCGGCGCGGTGGCGCTCTGGCTATGATCGAGGGACTGAGTTCTGAGCTGAGGGGGAACACTGGCCGATGAGTGCCGTCACTGTCGCGCGCAACGTCCGCGTCGCTATCTGGACTATTATGGCGGTCCTTGTGGCTGGGGGCGTGATCTGGTTCGCCGTGTTTACCGCAAACAAACCTGCCACGCCCGTGCCGCCGGCGTCCGCTGATTCCCAGGTGGCGAGGGAAGACAGTCACCGGCTCACCAGCCCACCGGCCGAAAAAGCCCAGCTGGTCGAGTTTCTGGACTTCGAATGCGAGGCCTGCCGCGCCGCCGAGCCCTTGGTGGCGGAGCTGAAGGAGGAGTACGGGGACAGGATCACGTTCACCCACCGCTACTTCCCCCTGCCCGGACACCTGAACTCCGGCACCGCAGCGCTCGCTGTCGAAGCCGCCGCGCGCCAGGGGCACTACGAACCGATGGTCACGAAGCTGTTCGCGACCCAGCCCGAATGGGGCGAAAAGCAGGACTCCCAGGCCGCCCTCTTCCGGACCTACGCGGAAGGCCTCGGCCTCGACATGGCCCGGTTCGATCAGGATGTTGTTGCCGAGGACACCAAGGAACGGATCCGCCGGGACATCGCGGATGGGAAAGCCCTGGGTGTTACCGGCACCCCGACGTTCTTCCTCAACGGCGAAAAACTCACCCTCAACACCGAAGCCCAGTTCCGGCAGCTGCTCGACGACGCCGCTCGGTAAGCGTCGACGTACCCAACGGTGGGTCCTCAAGATCCTGCAAGTAAATGCAGGACCGCACCGGCACGCTGCGTACACAATTGCGTGAATACACGGTTGGATGTACTTTAAGGGAATGGAAACCCTCACGCATGCTCCTGTGCTCGCGCGGTTCGGCTACGCCGTGTCGGATCCGACCAGGGCACGGATTCTGCTTGCCCTGGCCGCCGAACCTGCCTACCCCTCCGATCTTGCCGACTCCCTTGGGGTGTCACGGCAAAGCATGTCCAACCACCTGACCTGCCTGCGAGGGTGCGGTCTCGTGGTGGCGGTCCCGGACGGACGACGGAGCCGGTATGAGCTTGCCGATGCGAAGCTGGGCCATGCGATCACGGACCTGATCGGCGTCGTGCTGGCCGTGGACCCGGCCTGCTGTGCGCCGGATGGTGAGTGCCTGGTATGACCGCGCTCCAGGTTGCACCCGGCCTGGCCCGCCGCGCCGTCCTCAGCCGTCGCATCCGCCTGTTCGCGGCCGCCACGATCACCTACAACGTCATCGAAGCCGTCGTAGCGCTCCGGGCCGGCGGGGTCGCGGACTCCTCCGCCTTGATCGGCTTCGGACTGGACTCGGTCATCGAAGTCGCCTCCGCCGTCGCCCTTTCCTGGCAGTTCGCCGCCAAGGACCCTGAACGGCGTGAACGCCTGACGCTGCGCATCATCGCAATATCCTTCTTCGCCCTGGCCGCGTTCGTGGCCGTGGACGCGACCCGATCCCTCACCGGCGGAGGCGAAGCACAACACTCCACCCCGGGCATCGTGATCGCCGCCCTGAGCCTGGCCATCATGCCCGTCCTGTCGTGGCAGCAGCGCCGCGCCGGCCGGGAGTTCGGCTCCAAGACCGCGATGGCGGACGCGAAGCAGACGCTGCTGTGCACATACCTTTCGGCCGTCCTGCTGGGCGGGCTGGTCCTGAACAGCACGTTGGGCTGGTGGTGGGCCGACGCCGGAGCCGCCCTGGTCATCGCCGTGATCGCCGTCCGCGAAGGCAGCAACGCCTGGAAGGGTGACGCATGCTGCACCGTTCCCCACTCCGAGTCCACCCTCGACGCCGAGACAGACGACTGCCGCCCCATCGCCGACGACAGCGAGGAGGGCCGAGTCGTGTCAGTGCCGGAACCGGGCAAGCCGCACGACGATGCGGCAGGTAGGGGCTGCTGCGCCGGTTGTGGATCCGGACCTCAGGCCCTGGCAATGGGTCGCAGAAAGGACCAGGCGTGAAGGACTACGAACTGCGCGTCATCCCAGGCTGTCCGAACGGCGAAGCTGCCTTGGAGCTGTTCCGCCTGGCCCTGGCCGCGGAGGTGAACAGCGTCGAACAGCTGAGAGTGCGGGTGGTCCGCACCGAAGAGGAAGCGATGGAGCTTGGCTTCCAGGGATCTCCGTCGTTCATTGCCGGCGGCCGTGACCTATTCCCTGTGACCTCCGATGCGGCGCTATCCTGCCGCATCTATCCGGGGCCAGGGGGTCTCGCCGGGCTCCCGTCGGCGGAGTCCCTGCGGTCCGCAGTTCACCGTGAACAGTGACGCCTTTGCACCTGATCCGTTCCAGACCGACTGCAGGCTCAGCATCCTGGCACCCCGCGATGCCTTAACCGCCGCAGGTATGGTGGGTCTGGCAGTCTGACCCGTCCCCAAAGTGGTATCCAACGGATCGGAGATTCTCAGCGTTGGCTAGGGCCGCGGTTTGGCGAGAACACCTCCGAGGAGCCCGGCGAATGCGGCGGGGAGGGCGATGATTGCGGCCATGTGGGACACCAGGCCGTCCGGTAGGATTAGCGCAGCCCCGCCTACAAAAACGGCCGGCGCCCCGACGCTGAGGGTCACCCACCGGGGATTACGCTGTGCGTGGGACCAGAAGGCAGCCCCGAGCGACAATAGCGATCCGGCGTAGATAAACAGTCTGCCTGTGGCGGCCCGCTGTTCCAGCTGGGGTGTGGAGACGAACAAGAACGACATCTGCAGGCCAACAACCATCAGGACGATGAAGGCAAGGATGAGTAGAGCCCAGAGCACGATTCCCGCGCTCCAGCGACGATGCATCGACGACTGCTTCTTCACCTGATGAACCTGAACGTGGACTGGTGAACGCTACCGTCATCCAGGGCCATGTTGAAGGTCCGGCAGGTGCCCGACCAGGCACTGTCCGTTTTCCAGACGTAGTTGTACGTCTGGTTTGACGGGTCGTAGCTCAGGGTCCCGGCGCCAGCTGTCGAGGTTTCCTGAACTGCGCTGACCGGTGTATTTGTCGGGCATTCCACCCGCACCGAGGTGGGGGAGCCGGCCTGGATGATGCCGAGCCCGTAATCCCCGCCCAGGCTGAACTTCATGGGAACGGCCCGGCCGGCCTTGACTTCACTGACTGCGGGGGCGGCGGCTACGGGCTGGAAGAAGCCGGCAAAGTCATACTTGGAGATTGTCACCGTGTGGTCCGCCGCGGCGAATGCCTCTCCGCCCTTGTCATCCCTGATGGCGAGAGTGGTCAGATAAGTTCCGGCCGTGGTGTACGTGTGGGTGACACTGCTTCCGGTGGCCGTCGTGCCGTCGCCGAACTCCCACAGATAGTCGATGACGTTCCCGTCCGCGTCAGTGCTGACACCGGCATCCACCGCCACGGTGCGGCCGTCCAAGGAGAAGCTGAGGGCGGCCACCGGGTTCTGGTTGAGCTTCGGTGCGTGCCACACGGACAGCCTGGTCAGTTCGCCTTGAGGGGCTACTCGTGCCCCATACAGGTTGACTGTCCAGAGGCCCGGTTCCGTGGATGCCAGGTGGTAGCTCTCGAATGTGGGGCCCACCTCGTGCTGCACATCCGCGCTGTTGACGTTGCGGTCGATGACCCGGCCCGAAGGCGACGTCAGGCTGAGGACAACGTCGCTGCCCGGCCACTGTGTGGAGAGGCTCACCGGTCCGCCGGCTGCCTCGAAGGTGGATGTGACGGTTTGGTCGGGGAGAACGTTGTAATAGGTGCCCGGTTCAGCGGACTGGAGCGAGGCCCTGACCCTGTCGGCGATCAGGCCCTGGCCGAAGGCTGTCGGATGGTAACCCTCCTCCCTGTCGAGAACGATGTTCGCGCCGTTCAGGAATAGCTCCTGGGCGGCGAATTCTCCGCAGAGCTCATGGCCGTTAGGAACGTCGTAGTTGTCTACATACTGCAGCCCAAGGCTCCCGGCCTGATCGCTGATAAGACTGTTCAACTGGCGGATAGTAGCTGTGCAACGAGCACAATCACCAATGCTGCGGCCGAAATCATCCCCCATTTAGTACCGAGCATTGCTCTCTCCCCCATTGAAGAACCACGATGAGCGTCAGGTTAACATCGGCGCGGCAGACAGATCCATGGTTTCTCCAGCAATTGCCCATATCCTGCGGAGAAGTTGAGGAAGGCTGCTGATGTCTCGCATCACCTCAGTGTCAACGGCTGCCATCTTTGGCGCCTGTGGTGAATCCACCGAAGGCGCCGCCGCGCTTGCCTGGGTCGGTGGTGACCTATCGTTGCATCCGGAATCGGCGGGTCGGAAGGTGGGGCCATTCCTAATTGCAGAAGTGGGGCCATCTTTAGTTGACAATCTCAGATTTGTCTGGAGCCCAGTCAGACGGAGATTTTCTTGGAAAGAACGCTACTCCCGGCGATTCCCTCGCACCAGAGCCCACGTTGACGTGAGTGTAGGCTTCCGACAGCTCAGGGATCGGGAGAAGTCTGCCTTCCTAACGCTCTAATATCCTGTCTCTCGGCGAACACCCCCCATGTAGGCCTGAGGCGACGTAGCATCAAGGTAGGCGGCAGCCAGGAGTGTGGTGACATGTTTGAGCGATTTACGGACCGTGCCCGTCGCGTAGTTGTGCTTGCCCAAGAAGAGGCACGCATGCTGAACCACGGTTACATTGGTACCGAACACATCCTCTTGGGTCTGATCCATGAAGGTGAGGGCGTTGCCGCCAAAGCTCTTGAGTCCTTGAGCATTTCGCTCGACGGCGTGCGCGAGCAGGTGCAGGAGATCATCGGCCCGGGCCAGCAGGCCCCGTCCGGGCACATCCCCTTCACCCCGCGGGCCAAGAAGGTGCTGGAGCTGGCGCTGCGCGAAGCCTTGCAGCTGGGTCACAACTACATCGGCACGGAGCACATCCTGCTGGGCCTCATCCGTGAGGGTGAGGGTGTGGCCGCCCAGGTGCTGGTCAGGCTCGGGGCAGACCAGGACCGCGTCCGCCAGCAGGTCATTCAGCTCCTCTCCGGCTACCAGGGCAAGGAAACCACCGGCGCCGGCGTCGGCCCGGGCCAGGCGGAGGTAACTCCTGCGGGTTCGGTGGTCCTGGACCAGTTCGGCCGCAACCTCACCCAGGCTGCGCGCGAGAACAAGCTGGACCCGGTGATCGGACGCGAGTCCGAGATGGAACGCGTTATGCAGGTCCTTTCGCGCCGCACCAAGAACAACCCGGTGCTGATCGGTGAACCCGGGGTCGGGAAGACGGCCGTCGTCGAGGGCCTCGCCCAGGCGATTGTCCGCGGCGATGTGCCGGAGACTCTCAAGGATAAGCAGCTGTACACGCTTGACCTGGGCTCCGTGGTGGCCGGCTCCCGGTACCGCGGTGACTTCGAGGAGCGGCTGAAGAAGGTCCTGAAGGAAATCCGCACCCGCGGGGACATTCTTTTGTTCATTGATGAGATCCACACCCTTGTCGGTGCCGGTGCGGCCGAAGGTGCCATCGACGCGGCTTCGATCCTTAAGCCGTTGCTGGCTCGGGGCGAGCTGCAGACCATCGGTGCCACGACGCTGGATGACTACCGTAAGCACATCGAGAAGGATGCCGCGCTGGAGCGCCGCTTCCAGCCGATCCAGGTCAAGGAGCCCTCCGTCGCGCACGCGATCGAGATCCTCAAGGGCCTGCGGGACCGCTACGAGGCGCACCACCGGGTCACCATCACCGACGGCGCGCTGGTCGCCGCCGCGAACCTCTCGGAGCGTTACATCTCGGACCGCTTCCTGCCGGACAAGGCGATCGACCTGATCGATGAGGCCGGCGCCCGGCTGCGTATCCGCCGGATGAGCGCCCCGCCGGAGCTCAAGGCGATGGACGAGCGGATCGCTGCGCTGAAAATGGAGAAGGAGTCCGCGTTGGATGCGGAGGACTATGCGGGTGCCGCTTCGCTGCGCGACAAGGAGCAGAAGCTCATTACTGAGCGCTCCGAGAAGGAACGCCACTGGAAGTCCGGCGGCATGGATGACATTTCCGAAGTTGATGAGGAACTGATCGCGGAGGTGCTGGCGAATGCCACCGGTATCCCGGTGTTCAAGCTCACCGAGGAAGAGTCCTCGCGCCTGCTGAAAATGGAAGCCGAACTGCACCAGCGCGTCGTGGGCCAGGACGAGGCGATTAAGTCGGTTTCGCGGGCTATCCGCCGCACCCGTGCCGGCCTGAAGGACCCGAAGCGTCCGGGCGGCTCGTTCATCTTCGCCGGCCCCACCGGTGTGGGCAAGACCGAGCTGGCCAAGGCCCTGGCCGAGTTCCTGTTCGGCGAGGAGGATGCCCTCATCACGCTGGACATGTCCGAGTACTCGGAGAAGCACACTGTTTCGCGGCTCTTCGGTGCCCCTCCGGGCTACGTCGGCTACGACGAGGGCGGGCAGCTGACCGAAAAGGTCCGGCGCCGTCCGTTCTCCGTGGTCCTGTTCGACGAGGTGGAGAAGGCGCACGCCGATCTCTTCAACTCACTCCTGCAGATCATGGAAGACGGCCGCCTGACCGACTCCCATGGCCGCGTGGTGGACTTCAAGAACACCGTGATCATCATGACCACGAACCTGGGCACCCGGGACATCTCCAAGAGCGTTGCCACCGGCTTCCAGTCCGGCACAGACACCCAGACCGGCTACAACCGGATGCGCGCCCGCGTCACGGAGGAGCTCAAGCAGCACTTCCGCCCCGAGTTCCTGAACCGTGTCGACGACGTCATCGTCTTCCCGCAGCTGACCCAGGACGAAATCATCCAGATCGTGGACATGTTCGTCGGCCGCCTCGAGCAGCGCCTTGCTGACAAGGACATGGGCATCGAGCTCACCACCGCAGCCAGGGTGCTCCTGGCAACCCGTGGGTACGACCCGGCCATGGGTGCCCGGCCGCTGCGCCGCACCATCCAGCGCGAGATCGAGGACCAGCTCTCCGAGAAGATCCTCTTCGGCGAGCTCAAGCCCGGCGACATCATCGCAGTCGACGTTGACGGCGAAGGCGACGACGCGACGTTCACCTTCACAGGAAACACGAAACCGCGGATCCCGGACGCACTGCCCGCCGCGACCTGAACAGCAACCACGGCTGACCGCCGTTGAGGCGGGCTGAAGTCCGGTGTCTCACCACAGTGTCCTGCAGGCTCAGGCTTGCAGGACGCCTGAGGATCCAGCCGGGGTGCTGCCACGGCGTAGCCAAGGCGGGGCGTGCGTCCGACCGGACTGCATCCCCGCTTTCCGGCCTCGTGGATCAGTGTTTCCTGAAGGCGTCTTTGACTTTTCGCCCCTGGAGATCAGTAGTCTTCGCCGCGTTTGTGGGTAACTTCTAGGGCGCCAGTCGGTAGTAGGCAGAAGCAAAATGTATGAGCGGGTCCGGTACTTCCGCCGCCGGAGCGTCACTACCCATCGCAAGTACCTCTCCCACGATGAGCAGATGCGTTGCCGCCGGATGGATGGCAACCGTTCGCAGCTCGAAGTACGCGATCGATCCGTCGAGGATCACCGATCCGGTGGCGGGGCCACGGCGGTAGGGAACCTGGGACAGCAGGCCCTCTATTGGGGTCACTGGACTGGCCAGCCAATCCGCCGCGCCTTGGTGCTTACTGCGCAGCAGACTCAACGCCCAGGTACCCGTCGTGGCAATTGCTTCGCCAATGCGTGAGCCCGCATAGAGACTGACAAGCATCGTAGGCGGATCATAGGAGACGGAGAGAAAAGCAGTCACTGTTGCTGCGTAGTCGCGCTTGTTCAGCGATGTAGAAACCACGGCGACGCCGGCCGAGATGTCCGCGCTGAGCACTCGGTACAGATCGATGTCCGCTTCGGAAGGCTGTTCGTCGCCAAGGCGATGCGCGTTCAACGTCCCTGGAGTCTCCATAAGCACATCGTTTCACGCGGTGAACACATCAGGGCCGATCGATTTCCCATTGATTGCTCCGTAAAGGCCCTTATGGCTCCCCAAAGGGCTTTCACGGAGCAATCGATGGTGATCCGACGCCGGTGCCACCGGAAATCTTGCACGCGGCCTGAAATCCGGCTAACCTGTGAGACGTGTCACGGACAAAATGGCACATGCTTTTGATCTGCGGCGGGAGAGTCCTGCCGGTACGTTCAGCAGGCGCCGTAGGAGCAAATCCTCCCCAGGAATCTCTCAGGCCCACGTACCGCCGCGGCCAGGCAACTCTGGAAAGTAGTCCGGCAACGGGCTCACCGACGGTGCAAGCGTCACCCTGCGGCAAGCAGGTGGGCGCGGAAACTCTCAGGTCCAATACAGAGCGGGGAGGAACCCGAATCAATGTGGCGTACCCAGCGCGCCACCTGAATTATGGAGTTCCTTCATGACCATCCAGTCGTCCCCTTCCACCTTTGCCGATCGGCATATTGGTGCGCGCCGCCAGGCCGATATCGACACCATGCTCAAGGCCGTCGGCTATGACAGCGTTGACGGCCTCGTGGACGTTGCCGTCCCCGACTCCATCCGCCAGGCCAAGCCGCTGGCCCTCAAGGACGCCCTGAGTGAGGTTGAGGTCCTTGCCGAGCTGCGGAAGCTCGCGGCGAAGAACAAGACGGCTGTGCAGATGATCGGCCAGGGCTACTACGACACCGTCACGCCCGCGGTCATCCGCCGGAACATCCTCGAAGCCCCCGCCTGGTACACCGCGTACACGCCGTACCAGCCCGAGATTTCGCAGGGCCGGCTGGAGGCGTTGCTGAACTTCCAGACCATGGTCCAGGACCTGGTGGGCCTGCCGATCGCGAACGCGTCGCTGCTGGATGAGGCCACCGCCGTGGCCGAGGCCGTGCTGATGATGCGCCGGGCAAACAAGAACAAGGAAGCCCGGGACGGCAAGACCGTCCTGGATGCCGACTGCCTGCCGCAGACCATCGCGATCGTGAAGGGCCGCGCCGAGGCCCTCGGGTTCGAGGTGGAGGTCGCTGACCTGTCCCAGGGCCTGCCCGACGGCGTTATCAACGGTGTTGTCCTGCAGCAGCCGGGTGTGTCGGGCCGGGTCTTCAACCATGCAGACATCATCAAGGAAGCCAAGGAGCGCGGCGCCCTCGTGACCGTTGCCGCCGATCTGTTGGCGCTGACGCTGATCACCCCTCCGGGGGAGCAGGGCGCGGACATCGCCGTCGGCTCGACCCAGCGATTTGGTGTGCCGTTGTTCTTCGGCGGCCCGCACGCGGCGTACATGGCGGTGGCGAAGGGCCTGGAGCGTTCCATGCCGGGCCGCCTCGTCGGGGTCTCCAAGGACGACGCCGGGACCCCCGCGTACCGTCTGGCACTGCAGACCCGTGAGCAGCACATCCGCCGTGAGAAGGCCACGTCCAACATCTGCACCGCGCAGGCACTGCTGGCCATCGTTTCCTCGTTCTACGCCGTTTACCACGGCCCGGACGGACTCAAGGCCATCGCCGAGCAGGTCCACAACAACGCCCGCACCCTGGCCACCACGCTGAAGGTCGCCGGCCGCGAACTGGTCACCGAGGCCTTCTTCGACACCGTCACGGTCCGCGTCCCGGGCAAGGCAGCCAAGGTCATCGCCGCCGCCGAAGCACGCGGCATCAACCTGCGCCACATCGACGGTGACACCATCGGCGTCTCCGCTGATGAAACCACGACGACGGAGGTCCTCTCCGCCATCGCCGTCGCCTTCGGTGCCGGCCCGGTTGTGGATGCGAAGGGCTTTGAACTGCCCGAATCGGTGCTCCGCACCTCCGAGTACCTGCAGCACCCGGTGTTCAACACGCACCGTTCCGAAACGCAGCTGCTGCGCTACATCCGCCGGCTGAGTGACCGGGACCTGGCGCTGGACCGCACCATGATCCCGCTGGGTTCCTGCACCATGAAGCTGAACGCCACGGCAGAGATGGAGGCCATTTCCTGGCCGGAGTTCGCCTCCATCCACCCGTTCGCCCCGGATTCCCAGACCGTGGGCTGGCGCGAGCTCATCGGCGGGCTGGAAGCTGACCTCGCGGAAATCACCGGCTACGACCAGGTCTCCCTGCAGCCGAACGCCGGGTCCCAGGGCGAGCTCGCAGGCCTGCTGGCCATCCGCGGCTACCACCTGTCCCGCGGCGATGACCAGCGCAACGTCTGCCTGATCCCTGCGTCGGCCCACGGCACCAACGCCGCCTCCGCAGTCCTGGCGGGCATGAAGGTGGTTGTGGTGGCTACCGCTGCGGACGGCAGCATCGACCACACGGACCTCTACGCCAAGATCGAGGCGAACAAGGACGCGCTCTCGGCGATCATGATCACCTACCCCTCCACCCACGGCGTCTACGACGCCGACGTCACCGAAATCTGCGACGCCGTGCACGCGGCCGGCGGCCAGGTCTACGTGGACGGCGCCAACCTCAACGCCCTCGTGGGCCTGGCCCAGCCGGGCAAGTTCGGCGGCGACGTCTCGCACCTGAACCTGCACAAGACCTTCTGCATCCCGCACGGCGGCGGCGGCCCCGGTGTTGGCCCGGTCGCGGCCAAGGCGCACCTGGCACCGTTTATGCCCGGTGATGCCAACAAGGCGGCGCACGAAGCCGGCCACGGCGTGGCCATCAGCGCGTCCAACTACGGTTCCGCAGGCGTCCTGCCCATCTCCTGGGCTTACGTGAAGCTCATGGGTGCCGAAGGCCTGACCGAGGCGACCAAGTCGGCGCTGCTGGCGGCGAACTACGTTGCGGCCCGCCTGAACGAGTACTTCCCCGTCCTCTACACGGGTGAGGGCGGGCTGGTGGCGCACGAGTGCATCCTGGACCTGCGCGACCTGACGGCGAAGACGGGCGTCACCGCGGAGGATGTGGCCAAGCGCCTCATCGACTACGGTTTCCACGCCCCCACCCTGGCGTTCCCGGTTGCGGGCACGCTGATGGTGGAGCCGACGGAGTCCGAGGACCTCGTGGAGATCGACCGGTTCATCGACGCGATGATCACGATCCGGAAGGAAATCGACCAGGTGGCCAACGGCGACTTCACCGTGGAGAACAGCCCGCTGCGCCACGCACCCCACACCGCGTCCGCCGTCGTCACCTCCGACTGGAACCGTCAATACCCGCGGGAGCAGGCCGCCTTCCCGGTCCACCACCTCAAGCAGGACAAGTACTTCCCGCCCGTCGGCCGCATCGACGGCGCAGCAGGGGACCGCAACCTGATCTGCTCCTGCCCGCCCATCGAAGAATTCGCGAACTAGTTTCCTGTGAAAGGCTTTAACAATGACTGAGAACTACACCGCTCTCTACGAAGAGCACAAGAAACTCGGCGCTTCCTTCACCGATTTCGGTGGCTGGCAGATGCCCCTGAAGTACAGCTCCGAGCTGGCCGAGCACCACGCGGTGCGCAACGCTGCCGGCCTGTTCGACCTCTCCCACATGGGCGAAGTCTGGGTCTCCGGCCTGGAAGCCGGCGCGTTCCTGGACTACGCGCTCGTGGGCAAGCTCTCCGCCATCGCGGACGGCAAGGCCAAGTACTCGCTCATCTGCAACGCCGACGGCGGCATCATCGATGACCTCATCGTCTACCGTTTTGGCGACGAGAAGTACCTCGTGGTCCCCAACGCGGGCAACGCCCCCACCGTCGCCGTCGCCCTGGCCGAACGCGCCGTGGCCTTCAACGTGAAGGTGGAGGACGCCTCCGCCATCACCTCGCTGATCGCGGTCCAGGGCCCCAAGGCCGAGGCCATCCTGCTCAAGCTGACCGCTGAGGCCCAGCACGCGCTCGTCACCGACCTGAAGTACTACGCGTTCAACGAGCTCACCGTGGCCGGCCACAACGTCATCCTGGCCCGCACCGGTTACACCGGCGAGGACGGCTTCGAGCTCTTCGTAGCGAACGACGGCGCCGCCTCCCTGTGGGCGTCCGTCGCCGAAGCAGGGGCTGAGTTCGGCATCGTTCCGTGCGGCCTCGCCTCACGCGATTCGCTCCGCCTGGAAGCCGGCATGCCGCTCTACGGCAACGAACTGTCTCTCGACGGGTCACCGTTCGACGCCGGCCTGGGTGGCGTTGTGGCGCTCAAGAGCAAGGAAGGCGACTTCGTGGGCCGGTCCGCCCTGGAAGCCGCCAAGGAAGCCGGATCAAAGCGTAAGCTTGTGGGCTTGAAGGGACTGGGCCGTCGCGCCGGCCGCGGGCACTACCCGGTGCTCAAGGACGGCGCCGTGGTTGGCGAAGTCACCTCCGGCCAGCCCAGCCCCACCCTCGGCTACCCGGTGGCGATGGCCTATGTCGACGTCGAGCACGCCGAGATTGGCACCGTCCTGGACATCGACCTGCGCGGCAAGGCAGAACCTTTCGAGGTTGTCGCACTGCCGTTCTACAAGCGCCAAAAGTAACCACAGCCCGGTGGTTGAGCCTGTCGAAACCCCTGGATCTCGACAGGCTCGATCACCGGGTCCGCCGGATGCCAGCCCCACCGCCTCATCCGGTGGTTGAGCTTGTCGAAACCCCGTCCACACACCCAAGAACTTAAGGAATTATGAACATGGCTAAGGTTGCCGCTGAACTGAAGTACTCCGCCGAGCACGAGTGGATCGCCTTTGATGGCTCTGGTCCGTCCGTTATTGGTGTGTCCGCTGTTGCCGCTGAGGCGCTGGGCGACATCGTCTACATTGACCTGCCCGAGGTTGGCTCCACGGTCACCGCGGGGGAGACCTGCGGCGAGATCGAGTCCACCAAGTCCGTTTCTGACCTGTACTCCCCGGTGACCGGCGAGGTCACGGAAATCAACGAAGACGCCGTCGGCGATCCCGCACTGATCAACTCCGATCCGTACGGTGCCGGCTGGCTGTTCAAGGTGACCGTCGAGTCCGAGGGCCCGCTGCTGTCCGCCCAGGAATACGCCGAAGTAAACGGTGGCGAACTGTGAGCCCGGCTGCAGCAGGCACCGCAGTCTTTGAGCAGGTAGTTTCCGCGAGCCTGGACACCGACCTGTCGGTGCTGGACCCGGAGATCGCCGTCAAGATCGACGACGAACTGCGCCGCCAGCGGAATGGCCTGGAAATGATCGCCTCCGAGAACCACACAGCCGTTGCCGTGATGCAGGCGCAGGGTTCGGTCCTGACCAACAAGTACGCCGAGGGCTACCCGGGCAAGCGCTACTACGGCGGCTGCGAGCACGTGGACGTCATCGAGCAGCTGGCCATCGACCGCGTCAAGGCCCTGTTCGGTGCCGAGTTCGCCAACGTCCAGCCGCACTCCGGCGCCCAGGCGAACGCCTCGGTCATGCACGCGCTGATCAAGCCGGGCGACACCATCATGGGCCTGAACCTGGCGCACGGCGGCCACCTGACCCACGGCATGAAGATCAACTTCTCCGGCAAGCTCTACAACGTGGTCCCGTACCAGGTCCGCGAAGACACCCACACCATTGACATGGCCGAGGTGGAGCGCCTGGCGCTGGAGCACAAGCCGCAGCTGATCGTTGCCGGCTGGTCGGCCTATGCCCGCCAGCTGGACTTCGCCGAGTTCCGCCGGATCGCCGATCTGGTGGGTGCCTTCCTGATGGTGGACATGGCGCACTTCGCCGGTCTGGTGGCGGCTGGCCTGCACCCCAGCCCGGTGCCGCACGCCCACGTCACCACGTCCACCACGCACAAGACCCTCGCCGGTCCGCGCGGCGGCATCATCCTCTCCAACGACGCCGCGATCGCCAAGAAGATCAACTCGGCTGTCTTCCCCGGACAGCAGGGCGGCCCGCTGGAACACGTGATCGCGGGCAAGGCCGTGGCCTTCAAGATCGCAGCGACGCCGGAGTTCAAGGAACGCCAGGAGCGCGTCCTCGCTGGCGCCAGCATCCTGGCCGACCGCCTGGTCCAGCCGGACGTCACCGCCAAGGGCATCAACGTGATCTCCGGCGGCACCGACGTCCACCTGGTCCTGGTTGACCTACGCAACTGCGAGCTGGACGGCCAGCAGGCCGAGGATCGCCTGGCCGCGATTGACATTACCGTCAACCGCAACGCCGTGCCGTTCGACCCGCGCCCTCCGATGGTCACCTCCGGCCTCCGGATCGGCACCCCCGCGCTGGCCACCCGTGGTTTCGGCGAGGCAGCCTTCCGTGAAGTTGCGGACATCATCGCCGAGGCATTGATTGCCGACGCCGACGCGGACCTTTCCGGCCTGCGTCACCGGGTAGAGGCACTCGCCGCCGCCCACCCGCTTTACCCGGGGCTGTAGCCCCTTCCGGTGGTTGGGCCCGTCGGGTTTCGACAGGCTCAACCACCGGGAACCGCAATACCAATACTTAGTTAGGAAACGCACATGGCCGTTGGAGTCTTTGATTTGTTCTCCGTCGGGATCGGGCCTTCGAGCTCTCACACCGTTGGGCCCATGCGGGCTGCTGCGGTGTTTGCCGAGGAGCTGAAGGGCTCCGGCAGCCTGGACAAGGTGGCCGGGCTGCGGGTGGACCTGTACGGGTCCTTGGCGGCAACCGGCCATGGCCACGGCACCATGACGGCCATCCTGCTGGGGCTGGAGGGTTTCCACCCGGAAAAGATCCTGCCGGCCGAGGTGGAGGAGCGGCTCGCCGCCATCGCCGAGACCGGTGCCCTCCAGCTCGCCGGTTCCGTGCCCCTGCCGTACGGCGTCAAGGATATGGTCCTGCGCCCGCTCACTGTCCTGCCGCGGCACACCAACGGCATGACCTTCACGGTCACTGACGAGGCAGGCGAGGTCCTGCACAAGGCCACGTTCTTCTCCGTCGGCGGCGGCTTCATCGTCCGCGAAGGCGAAGAGGACGCGGCCCTGAAGGAACTGGACGAGTCCAAGAAGGAACTGCCGCTGCCCTTCCGCACCGCGGCGGAACTCCTGGGCCGGTGCCAGTCCAAGGGCCTGTCCATCGGCGACATCATGTTCGTCAACGAACGCGCTTCCCGCACCGAACAGGAAATCCGCGAAGGCCTGCTGCACATCTACTCCGTGATGGAGGAGTGCGTGGCAACCAGCCTCAAGCGCGAGGGGCTGCTGCCCGGCGGACTGAAGGTCCGCCGTCGTGCTCCGGACTGGCACGAGCGCCTCGAAAAGGAGGACAAGGACCGGGACCCGAAGTACTGGCAGGAATGGGTGAACCTCATCGCCCTGGCGGTCAATGAGGAGAACGCGTCCGGCGGCCGCGTGGTCACGGCGCCCACCAACGGCGCCGCAGGCATCATCCCCGCAGTCCTGTACTACGCATTGCATTTCGCACCCGGCATGGACAAGGCCACGCAGGAAGACCGCGACGACGTTGTGGTCAAGTTCCTGCTCACGGCCGGTGCCATCGGGGTGCTGTACAAGGAACAGGCGTCCATTTCGGGCGCCGAGGTGGGCTGCCAGGGCGAGGTGGGATCGGCGTCGTCCATGGCGGCCGGCGCCCTCGCCGAGGTGCTGGGCGGCACACCCCAGCAGGTGGAAAACGCCGCGGAAATCGCGATGGAACACAACCTTGGCCTGACGTGCGATCCCATCGGCGGGCTGGTCCAGGTGCCGTGCATCGAACGCAACGCCATCGCGGCTGCCAAGGCCATCAACGCCGCGAAGATGGCGCTCTGGGGCGACGGCACGCACCGCGTGTCCCTGGACGAGGTGATCGTGACCATGCGCGAGACCGGCAGGGACATGAGCTCCAAGTACAAGGAAACAGCCATGGGCGGCCTCGCCGTCAACGTAGTGGAATGCTAAGGGAAGAGAACTGATGACACTGGCACCAGAAGGCCGGAAGCTGCTGCGCGTTGAGCAGCGTAACTCTGCAGTACCTGTGGAGCGGAAGCCGGAGTGGATCAAGGCGAAGGTCCAGATGGGTCCGGAGTATGTCCAGCTCAAGAACCTGGTCAAGAAGGAAGGCCTGCACACGGTGTGTGAGGAGGCCGGCTGCCCGAACATTTTTGAGTGTTGGGAAGACAAGGAAGCCACGTTCCTGATCGGCGGGTCCGAATGCACCCGGCGCTGTGATTTCTGCCAGATCGACACGGGCAAGCCGTCCCCGGTGGACATGTTCGAGCCCACGAAGGTGGCCCGCTCGGTCCTGGCCATGCAGCTGCGCTACGCCACGGTCACCGGGGTGGCCCGGGATGACCTGGCCGATGAGGGTGTCTGGCTGTATGCCGAGACGGTCCGGAAGATCCACGAGCTGAACCCGGGCACCGGCGTCGAACTGTTGATCCCTGACTTTTCCGGCAAGCCCGAGCACATCGCGGCGATCTGTGATTCGAAGCCGGAGGTCTTCGCGCACAACGTCGAGACCGTGCCCCGGATTTTCAAGCGCATCCGGCCCGCGTTCCGGTACGACCGGTCCCTGGATGTCATCACCCAGGGCCGCAAGCTGGGCATGGTGACCAAGTCCAACCTGATCCTGGGCATGGGCGAGACCCGCGAGGAGATCTCCGAGGCGTTGCGGGACCTGCACGAGGCCGGGTGTGACCTGATCACCATCACCCAGTACCTGCGCCCCTCCGAACGGCACCTGCCGGTGGACCGGTGGGTCAAGCCGCAGGAGTTCGTGGACCTCCAGGACGAGGCCAACGAGATCGGCTTCCTGGGGGTCATGAGTGGCCCGCTGGTCCGTTCCTCCTACCGGGCCGGCCGGCTCTGGGCCACCGCGATGCGCAAGAAGGGCTGGGAAATCCCCGCCGAACTCGCCCACATCGAGTCCTCCGGCAGCACCCGCCAGGAAGCCAGCTCACTGCTGGCAGCCCACGCCAGCTGACCGCCCCTGTATTCAGAGCCGAGACCCAGAAAGGACCGAAGATGTTCCCTACAAGAATCGAAATCATCCCCTCAACCGGGATTGTTGATAAGGTCCAGGCGCTGGTTCCGCTGACCACCACGCTGACCATGACGTGCCTGCCGCACCACGGCATCGAACGGACCATGCGCACCTCGGTGGAGCTGAGCACCCTCGGCTACACCGTCATCCCGCACCTGGCCGCGCGCAGCATCCATGACCGGGCCGAACTGACCCGGATCATGCGGGAGTGCGACGGCGCCGGCATCGGCGAGGTGTTTGTGATTGGCGGCGATCGGAAGCAGCCCGCCGGACCGTACGAGTCAGCCCTCCCGCTGCTCGAGGACATCGCCCAGTACACCGGTGGCCGGATGCGCGCCGGAGTGGCAGGCTACCCGGAAGGCCACCCGACGGTGGCCGCCCTGGACCTGCTCGACGCCCTGCAGGACAAGCAGCACCTGGCCACGCACGTGGTCACCCAGATGTGCTTCGACGCCCCCAAAATCCTCGACTACGCGGCGCTGCTGCGCCGCGAAGGCGTGAACTTGCCCGTCTGGGCGGGCGTGGCGGGGTCCGTCCCGCGGACCAAGCTGCTGGCACTTGCCACGCAGATCGGCGTCGGAAGTTCCCTGAAGTTCCTTAGCCGCAAAGGCCCGCTGGCGCGCAAGCTGCTCAGCGGCGACCGCTACTCACCCCACACCCTGGTGGCCGGGCTCGAAAGCCAGCCCGGCATCGCAGGGATCCACCTCTACAGCTTCAACAACCTCGATGCGGTCCCCAACGAAGTGGGCCCCGCGTCATCCCCAACGGCACTCCAGCCAGCATCGATTCGAGGAGCAGCACGTGAGTACTAAAACCGTCACCACCCCGGAAACGCCCCACCTTGAACGCCAGCTCAGCAACAGGCACATCCAGCTGATCGCCATTGGCGGCGCCATCGGCACGGGCCTGTTCATGGGCTCCGGAAAAACCATCTCGGCCGCCGGCCCGTCCGTCATTTTCGTCTACATGATCATCGGCTTCATGCTGTTCTTCGTCATGCGGGCCATGGGCGAACTGCTGCTGTCCAACCTGAACTACAAGTCCTTCAGCGACTTCGCGGCCGACCTGCTGGGCCCCTGGGCCGGCTTCTTCACCGGCTGGACCTACTGGTTCTGCTGGGTGATCACCGGCATCGCGGACGTGATCGCCATCGCCGGCTACTCGAAGGAACTCTGGCCGGGTCTGCCGCTGTGGATCCCGGGCCTGGTCACCGTGGCCATCCTCCTGCTCCTGAACCTCGCCACGGTGCGGGCGTTCGGTGAGACCGAGTTCTGGTTCGCGCTGATCAAGATCATCGCCATCGCCGCGCTCATCATTGTGGGCCTGTTTATGATCTTCAGCGGTTTCCAGTCCGACGCCGGCCCGGCCACCTTCACGAACCTGTGGAGCCACGGCGGGATGTTCCCGAACGAATTCATGGGCTTCGTTGCAGGCTTCCAGATCGCCGTGTTCGCGTTTGTGGGCATTGAACTCGTGGGCACCACCGCCGCCGAGGCCAAGGACCCGGAGAAGAACCTGCCCAAGGCCATCAACTCCATCCCCATCCGCGTCCTGCTCTTCTACGTTGGCGCCCTCATCATCCTGATGTCGGTCACCCCCTGGACCCAGTTCCAGGCCGGCCACAGCCCGTTCATCGCCATGTTCTCCCTGGCCGGCCTCGGCGCAGCAGCCACCGTGGTGAACCTGGTGGTGCTCAGCTCGGCCATGTCCTCGGCCAACTCCGGCATCTACTCCACGTCCCGCATGGTCTACGGCCTGGCCCAGGAGGGCGACGCCCCCACCCTGTTCAGCCGCCTGTCCGCCCGCAAGGTCCCGCAGAACGCCCTGTTCCTCTCCTGCATACTGCTGCTCTCCGGCGTCATCCTGATGTACGCAGGCTCGGACATCGGCAAGGCCTTCGACATGGTCACCACCGTTTCCGCCGTCTGCTTCGTCTTTGTCTGGTCCATCATCCTGGCCAGCTACCTGAAGTTCCGGTCACGCCGTCCCCACCTGCACGAGTCATCCAAGTACAAAATGCCCGGCGGCGTCCCCATGGTCTGGGTGGTCTTCGCGTTCTTCGCCTTCGTCCTGTGGGCACTGACCACGCAGCCGGACACGCTGGTGGCGCTGCTGGTCACCCCCATCTGGTTCATCCTGCTGGGCGTCGCCTGGGTCATCCTGCGCAAGCGCCCGTCCCACCTGGCCCGCTACGCGGAGTTCCAGAAGGACCTCGCCGGCGAGAAGGTAGTGGCAGAGGAGAAGGCCCTGGCCGACGCTGAGCTGGCCGATGCGAAGGCACCGCGGGAGAACTAAGTGGCAACCGAACATGTTCTGACCGTCAACTGCGCCGAGTCCCCGGGGATCGTCCACGCGATCACCGGGTACCTGCTGGATCACGACTGCGACATCATCGACACCAAGCACTTCGGTGACCGCCAGGCCCAGCAGTTCTTTATGCGGGTGCATTTCGAATCCGGCAAGCAGCCGCTGACCACGGAGGACCTGCGCCGGGACTTCGAGCCGCTGGCCGCTGAGTGGGCCATGAACTGGCAGCTGGAGCCGCACGGCCGCAAGCGCCGGGTCCTGGTGATGGTGTCCAAGTTCGGGCACTGCCTCAACGACCTGCTGTTCCGGGCCCGCACGGGTGATCTTCCGGTGGAAATCGTGGCCGTGGTCTCCAACCACACGGACCACGAGGACTTGGTGAAGTGGCACGGCATCCCGTTCTTCCACCTCCCGGTCACCCAGGAGACCAAGCCGGCGCAGGAAGCGCGCCTGCTGGAGCTCGTGGACGAATACGATGTGGAGCTGGTGGTCCTGGCCCGCTACATGCAGGTCCTCAGCGACGAGCTGTCGGCCCAGCTGACGGGCCGGACCATCAACATCCACCACTCGTTCCTGCCCAGCTTCAAGGGCGCCAAGCCGTACCACCAGGCCTACGACCGCGGCGTCAAGACCGTGGGCGCCACGGCGCACTACGTCAACGCGGAGCTGGATGAGGGGCCGATCATCGCCCAGCAGGTCATCGACGTGGACCACACGTACACGGCCGATGACCTGGTGCGCGTGGGCCGCGACGCTGAGTGCAAGGCGCTGAGCAACGCGGTCCGGTGGCACTGTGAAGGCCGGGTAATGCTCGACGGCGGGCGCACAGTGGTTCTGCGCTGACCCGCGGTGGTTGAGCCTGTCGAAACCGCGTCCCCGCCCAACTGGGTAGCGCTAAGTCGTTATGAGCCTCATAACGACTTAGCGCTACCTACATTCGGGGGAGTGGGGTGGGGCCGCATCCGGGCTGCGGGCCGCCGTAGTGTTCGACGGCGGGACGCTGCCTCAGGCGCGTTGCTGGAAGTGTGTGGGCGGAACCCCGCCCGGGAGCGTGCGCAGCATCCCTTCGGCGGCGTCGCGGATGGTCAGGTTCCGATGGCTCGATGCGAGCGTGAGCATCTGCAACGCCGCCTCGTAGGAGCACCCGTTCTGGCCCATGATTACGCCGCAGGCGACGTTGACCGCGGTGCGGCTCGCCATGGCTGCGCGGAGATCCGCGGATTGGGCCAGGCCAGCCCGGACCTGCAGTGCCAGGACCAGGCTCGTGGCCGCCACGTCGGAGAACGACAGCGCCTGGCTGGCGACAACCGGGGTGAAGACGTTCGTTTCCGCCGAATACAACGTGAGTGCGGCCCGGTAGCCGCGTTCCAGCCGCAATGGCACGGCGACGGCGGAGCGGAAGCCGGCTGACCTGAGACTGGCCGGGTACTCGTCCCAGCGCCTGTCCAGGCAGTGATCATTGAGAATGATGGTCAGGCGGCCGCCCAGTGCCCGCGAGGTGGGACCCCGTCCGGCGAGCTGGTCCCATCGGGAAAGGCCACCGGCGGCGTCGGTGGTTGCCGCTGTGAAGGGCGTCCCGTCCGGCCGCACGAGCGTCAACGTGCTCTCCACGGGGTAGCCGGCGATCTCGCTCACGGCGGACGCCGCAATCCGGGCCAGTGCGCACGCCGATGCCGCTTCCGAGTGTCCGCGGATATCCAGCAGGACCCCCGAGACGCGCCAGTCCACCTGTTGATCGATCATCATGCCCAGCCCCCATGTGTCGGTACGCCCTAATCGTAAAAGGCCCTGTCGGGGTGGCACACGAGTAGTGAGTACTCGCTTTTTTCCAGGGCGGGCAGGTAGCCCCCAGGCCCGGGTTTCGTTGGCGTCCCTACATGTCGAAGTACGTGCTGGCTTCCTCGCCCGAGACCTTCCGGACGATCTCGTCGGCCACGTCCCGGAGCTTCTGGTTCCGGTGGCTGGAGACCTTCATCAGGATGGACATCGCCTCGGTCTGGCCGCAGCGGTTCTGGGCCATGATGATGCCGCAGGCAAGGTTGATGGCAGTACGGCTCATCATCGCCGCGCTCAGGTCATCAGCGGCGCTCTCTGCGGTTCCCACCCTGACTGCCAGGCGGACGGCACTGCCGGCGACGTCGGCGAAGCTTGCTGCCTCGCTGATGGTCTCCTCGGTGAATACGCCAGTGGCCGGCGCGAAGAAGTTCAGGACTGCGGCCGCGTTTTCGCCGAGTTCAAGCGGAACGCCCAGGACGCTGTGGATGCCCTCCTCGATCAGGCGCTCCTGGTAGGTGGGCCAGCGCGGGTCGGTGCGGACATCGGCCAGCAGGACAGGGGTTGCTGCCTTCAGCGCTGCGATGCAGGGCCCGTCGCCCACGGCCTGTTCGATGCGGTCCAGGTGGAAGGCGCGCTCGGTGCTCCCGCCCACCGTTGTGGTTTTCCTGGCGCGCTTAAGCGTGACCCCGCACTCCACCGTGGCGCCGGCGGAGCGGCTTAGGGCGGCCGCCGCGATGATGGAGAGCCCGCCCAGGAAGTCAGCCACCGATCCCGTGCCGATAATCAGGTCCTGCAGCTCAATGAGCAGCTCATGTTCGGGCGAATTGGTCATGCCCAAATCTAGGCCGAACGGTGGGCCCTCACAAGCTATCCGGCCGCGCAGAACCTTCGGCCTACGAGACATGCCCTAGCTCAGTTCCTTGACGGCGTCTGCCCGGACCCGGCGATGGCCCGCCACAACCACGCCTGCAGTGAGGACGCCGGAGAGCAGGATGGGCAGCCACATGGCCACGGTCAGGAGCGCCGCGCCGGCCAGGGCGCCGAGCAGGATCAGCATTACGGCGAGCAGCCGCTTGGCCCAGTCCTGCCCCTTGCGGGCCGCGAAACGGGAGTCCGCGGCTAGTCCCGTCAGTGTGGATGTCACCACAACCGTGGTGACATCCACGACCTTGACGTGCCGTGCCGCGGCCGCCTGGATGCCCATGGCCAGCCCTAGGACGGAGGTGACGGCCTCGGCCAGGTGCGGGAAGGCATGTGTGCCGAAGAAGAACAGGCCGGTCGAGACGGCCAACAGCAGGAGACTGACCAGGCCCACGGCCAAAGAGGTCGGCCCGGACCAGCCCTCGGACTTGCCCCGCAGCATGCGCCCGGAAATCATGGCGCCGCCGAAGAAGAAGACCAGCGCCAGCACGGGGCCGAGGACGGGCAGGTTGGTCGTGCCGGTCAGCGCCATCCCCAGAATGACCACGTTCCCCGTCATGTTTCCCGTGAAGACCCGGTCCAGGCCTAGATAGCCCACGGCGTCGATGACGCCCGTCGAAAAGGTCAGGATGAGCATGAGCCACAAGTGAAGCCGCGCCTCCGGTACGCGGGCCGGCGCCCGCCGTAGACGGCTCGGGGCCGTATCCGTCACGGTCATGGTCAGCGCCCCACCGCGTAGCCCTGCATGCCGCGCGGGTTGGCGGCTGCGCGCACCATGCCCGTCGCTGGATCCCGCGAGACCGCGCACATTCGTCCGATCTCCCAGTCGCCCGCCTCACCGACCAGGTGCCCGCGCGCCCGCAGCTCGCGCACGACGTCCGCGCCGATCCGTCGCTCGATCACGACGACGCCGAGCTGATGCTCGTGCGGGAAGAAGGAGCTGGGGAAATGGGTGCTGTGGAACGACGGCGCATCGATCGCCTCCTGTAGATTCATCCCGGCGAGCAGATGATTGAGCAGAAAATGCAGCTGCCACTGGTCCTGCTGGTCGCCGCCCGGGGTGCCGAAGGCGAGCACGGGCTCCCCGTCCTTCAGTACCAGGGTCGGCGAAAGCGTAGTGCGGGGGCGCTTGCCCGGCGCCAGGGTGTTGGGCAGGCCAGACTCGAGCCAGGCCATCTGCAGCCGGGTGCCCAGCGGGAAGCCGAGCTCCGGGATGACGGGGGAGGAGTGCAGCCAGCCGCCGCTGGGCATGGCCGAGACCATGTTGCCCCAGCGGTCGACGACGTCGACGTGCACCGTGTCCGAGCGGGCCTCCCCATTGGCCTGCGGGCCGGAGTCGAGCAGGGCCGCGACGGCGTTGGGTTCGCCGACGCCGCTGAGCCCGCTCGCGTCGAAGTCTCCCGTGACGCGCAGTTCCGGCAGGATCGCCTCGCGGCCGTCGGGGCTGCCGGGCCGGATTTCCATGGAGGCCGTGGCCCCAATGAGTTTCCGGCGCTCGGCCGTGTACTCGGGGGACAGGAGGGTATCCGAGGGCACGTCGGCGGCGTCGCCGTACCAGGCGTCCCGGTCCGCGAAGGCCAGTTTGGTGGCCTCCAGGATCGTGTGGATGCCGTCCGCCGTGCCCGGTTCGACGTCCATCCCGTCCAGCAGCGCGAGCTGCTGCAGGAAGACGGGACCCTGACTCCAGAAGCCCGTCTTGCAGACGGTGTGGCCCCGGAAGTCCAGGGTCACGGGCGCCTCGTAGTGCGGGCGCCAGGACGCCAGGTCCTCACGCGTCAGGAGGCCCGCGTGATCGGCGCCGCTCGAGTCCCGCCATGGTGTCTTGACGAACTCGGCGATGGCCTCGGCCACGAAGCCCTCCGTCCAGGCCCGGATCGCGGCGTCGAAGCCCTCCGCCCGGGTGCCGCCGTCGAGCAGGGCGGCGTCTTCGGCGTCCATGAGGCGCCCGTAGGTGCGGGCCAGGGCTTTGTTGACGAGCAGCTGCCCCTCGACCGGAACCCGGCCCCCGGGCAGGTAGAGTTCGGCGGACGGCGTCCAGTGTTCGCGGAACAGCGGCGCCATCCGTTTGATGTACTCGACCACCTTGGCCGCGGCGGGGAAGCCGTTCTCGGCGTAGGACGCGGCCATCGACAGGACCTCGCGCAGGCTCAGGGTTCCGTGATCCCGCACAAAGGTCATCCAGCCCAGGGTCGAACCGGGGATCGCCGCGGCCAGCGGCCCGGTGCCGGGCACCATATCCAGCCCCAGCTCCGCGAAGGCCTCCGGTGTCGCGGCGGCCGGGGCGGGGCCCTGGGCGCACAAGACGGTGGGCTTCTTATCGTCGGCCCGGGCGAAGATCAGCGGCAGGTCGCCGCCGGGGCCGTTCTGGTGGGGCTCGACGACCTGCAGCGTGAAGGCCGCCGCAGCCGCCGCGTCGAAGGCGTTTCCGCCGCGCTCCAGCACCCCCATGCCGACCTGGGATGCCAGCCAGTGCGTGGAGGAGACCATACCAAACGTCCCGGCAAGTTCGGGGCGGGTGGAGAAATTCATTGCAGCTGCCTTTCTAGGCTGTGTGTGCGGGAGTCGTAGGAGCCCCGGATCAGAGGTTGACGAGCTCGTTGAGGCCCAGGCCGATGAACATGACGAGGCCAAGCACCAGCGATGCGTTCATGACGAAGCCGTTACGGTACTTCTTGTCGAGGCGCTTGGAGTTCATGAGCCAGAGCAGCCCGCCGATCATGACGGGCATGAGCAGTGCGCCCAGCGCGGCGTAGATCAGGACCAGCGTGACCGGCTTGTCCAGGAACAGCATGGCCAGGGGCGGCAGGCACATCCACAGGATGTAGGCGCGGAAGGGCACGGACCGGACGGCGTTCTCGTCCCGCTCCTTGTCGGTCTTGCGGTAGATGTTGAAGATGTCATTGAAGACGTTGGCCAGGGCGTTGTAGCCGCCGATGAGCGAGCTGAAGACGGCGGAGAACATGCCGATGAGCAGGAGCCACTTGGCGGGCTCGCCGAAGCGTTCGGCGAAGGGGTTGGCCAGGGCGTTGAGGTCGCTCAGTCCGCCGACCTCGGTGCCGCTGCCCTGCAGGAAGGCCGCGCCGACAATCATCATGGCGAACATGAAGATGAAGGTCATGCCGTAGCCGATGACGAGGTCAAGGCGCATCGTCTTGATCCAGCTGGGACCATTCCAGCCCCGGTCGCGGAGCCAGTAGCCGTAGGACAGCAGGCCGATCGACATCCCGACCCCGCCCATGACGCCCAGCACGTAGAAGGTTCCGTCCTGCGGGACGCGCGGTGTCAGGCCGCTCAGCAGGATGCTGAGGTCCGGCTTGGTCAGGATTGCGGCGCCCACGATGGAGATGAACATGACCGCGACGAAGAAGGACATGAGCTTCTCGAAGGAGCTGTACTTGCCGATCCACAGGATGCCCAGGCCGAGCAGGACAGCGACGATGGCGCCCAGTTTGATGTCTACCGCCGGGAACATCGCGTGCACCGTGAGTCCGAGCGCCCCGGCGATGGCCGCGCCGTAGAAGAAGCCCAGAATGATCGAGTAGATGCCGAAGTAGCCGGTGAAGATCTTGCTGAGCTGGTGAAAACCGCGCAGCGGGCTGATGCCGGTCGCCAGCGACCAGCGGCCGATGCACTCGGTCACGATGAACTTGATGAAACAGCCGACGACGACGGCCCACGCCAGGGTTAGCCCGAAGCTGGCACCGGCGTTAAGGGAAGCGATGAGGTCTCCGGCGCCGACGCCGGCAGCGGCCACGATGAACCCTGGACCCGCAACGCCGGCAATCCGACGCCAGCGGGACATGCCGCCGACTTGCTCTGTCTGCTGCGTAAGTACCTTTTCCATTTCACTCCGTAGTTGTGATCAAGACCACCATTGGTCTATTGGTCCGACCAATATGCCACGGCTAGACTGTAATCGCAAACGAAACGGTAGATACGAGGTGCACGGTGGTCGACTGGTCCGGAGTGAGTCATGGCTGGGTTTCCATGGGCGGCAATCTCGCTGCCGAGCTGGAACTCATGATCGTCCGCGGCGAGCTCCCGCGCGGCGAGAAGATTCCGGCCGAGCGCGTCCTGGCCGAGACACTGGGAGTCTCACGGACGACGCTACGCGAGGCGCTGCTGGAGCTGGAGCTTCGCGGTCTCGTGAGTCGCCGCCCGGGCCGAGGGACCATCGTGCTCGAATCCTCGACCCCCAAACAGGCGGAGGAGCTCTCCTCGGTATTCAGTGCGGCGCAGGAGGACTTCAACCAGATCATGGAGATGCGCTGCTCCATCGAACCCGGAGTCACGGCGCTCGCGGCGGCCAAGGCGACGCCGTCGGACCTGCGGAAGCTTGAAGCCATTCTGCGCACCGCAGAGCAGGAGACGAGCTCCGCAAAGCTGCTCGAGCTCGACGTCGAATTCCATGTCATGGTGGCTGACATCGCGCGCAACCCGCTGCTGTCCATGCTCATTCGCATCGTGAGCGACTGGGCTCGCTCTTCACGCCGGCTCGGATTCCAGGGCGCCAGCCGTAAGTCCGCCTCGCTCTCGGGACACTGGGCCATCGTCGAGTCGCTCAAGGCAGGGAACGGCCCGGCCGCAGAGCAGGCCATGCGCGATCATATCGGTGGCATCCAGGAGCTCATCGCGCCGGTTGCCGAGCCGGGCCCGGCGGAAATACGGCCCGCACAGGCATGACGTCACTCCAAAGGTGCCAACGTGCTGCCCAGCTCTCGCGGCTCTTGTCTGTCCTGGCGGGCCGCCGCAGCCGGGCGGCCCACCAGGCGCCACGCTAGTCCCGCACCCGGATGATCTCCAGGGCGTCAGGATCCAGCAGCTTCCGCGTGCCGGTCCGCGCGTCCCGGATCCAGATCAGTTCCAGGGAATGTACGACGTCGGTCACCCGGCCTTTGTGGAAGAGCTTGCCGTTGTGCCACGCCTCGATGTGGTCGCCGGGTTGGATTCTTACCGTCTGCACCTTGTCAGTGATCATGCTGTGCCCCCTGCTGGTTGTCCCCGTCTGCCCAGCATGCCCCGGCCAGGTTGCCGCAGTGTTTCTGCCGGGTAAAAGCCCGGGTTTCGACAAGCTCAACCACCGGATGGTGGAATGCCTTCATGACCAATGACGAGATTCGGCCTGTCTACTTCCTTTCGGACAGCACCGGCATCACCGCGGAAACGCTCGGCAACACCTTGTTGACGCAGTTCCCCGCGAACAACTTTGACCGCATTACGATCCCGTTCATTACCACCGCCGAACAGGCCAGGACCGTGGTGGGCACCATCGACAAACTGGTCGCCACCGGCCCGCGGCCCATCGTCTTTTCCACGGCCGTCAGCAGCGACATCAGACAGGCCATTGCAACGTGCCAGGGGATCATCGTGGATCTGATCGGGACGCATGTGGGACAGCTGGAGGAAGCCCTCGGCTCCCAAGCCAGCGCGGAACCCGGCAGGGCCCACGGCCTCGGCAACGCGGAGCGGTATCAATCCCGGATGGCCGCCGTCGAGTACGCCATGGAACACGACGACGGCCAGAGCCTGCGGGCGCTGGAAAAGGCCCAGGTCATCCTGGTGGCACCGTCCCGCTGCGGAAAAACGCCCACCACCATGTACCTGGCGCTGCAGCACGGCATCTTCGCCGCGAACTTCCCGCTGGTGGACGAGGATTTCCAACGGGAAGGGCTGCCCAAGCCGCTGCGGCCTTTTGTTGAGAAGTGTTTCGGGCTGTCCTCCAACCCCCTGCGGCTGAGCCAGATCCGCACCGAGCGGCGCCGCGGCTCACCGTACGCGTCGCTGCGGCAGTGCGGCTTCGAGCTGCGCAGCGCCGAGCAGTTGTACGTCTCCCACCGGATCCCGTACTTGAATTCGGCCACCGTGTCCGTGGAGGAAATGGCCGCCACCATCCTGCAGCGGATGAACCTCAAACATTAGGGAAAAATTTCACAAGCCCGGTGTGGCGCACATCATGTTGGTATGAGTGCTGTGGACCTGTCACTGTAGACAGGATCCGCGCCCACCAACCGGCCACAGCCGCGAGCGGGCAGCGCCCCGGCATGCCATCATCCCTGCAAAGGAGCAGCAAATATGACAACTGACATCCTGTGGTTCTCAGAACTCGGACTCAAGGACCTGGACCGGGTAGGCGGCAAGAACGCCTCCCTCGGCGAGATGGTGCAGAACCTCACCTCAGCCGGCGTCCAGGTCCCGGACGGCTTTGCCACGACGGCGGACGCCTACCGCAGCTTCCTGGCTGACTCGGGCCTGGACCAGAAGATCGCGGACCGGCTGGTGGGCTTGGACACCGATGACGTGACGGCCCTGGCAGCAGCGGGCAAGGAGATCCGGGCACTGATGCGCGAGACGCCCTTCCTGCCGGACTTCGAGGCGCAGATCCGGAACGCCTACCAGCAGCTGGTGGACAAGCACGCGGGCTCCGAGGACCTCTCCTGGGCCGTCCGTTCCAGCGCCACGGCGGAGGACCTCCCGGATGCCTCCTTCGCCGGGCAGCAGGAGACCTTCCTGAACGTCCGCGGCATCGAGAACATCCTGATCGCCATCAAGGACGTGTTCGCGTCCCTCTACAACGACCGGGCCATCGCCTACCGCGTGCACCACAAGTTTGAACACGCCGAGGTGGCACTCTCGGCGGGCATCCAGCGGATGGTGCGCTCCGACGTCGGGGCTTCCGGAGTCATGTTCACCATGGATACCGAGTCCGGGTTCCAGGACGCCGTGTTCGTCACGTCCTCCTACGGCCTGGGCGAGGCCGTGGTCCAGGGCGCCGTGAACCCCGATGAGTTCTACGTCTACAAGCCCGCGCTGCAGGCCGGCCGCCCCGCCATCCTCAAGCGCGGACTGGGCGAAAAGGCCCTCCAGATGACCTACACCAACAGCCAGGAGATCGGCCGGACCATCGACTTTGTGCCGGTGGAGGCCTCCTTGCGGAGCCGCTTCAGCCTCAGCGACGCCGACGTCGAACAGCTCGCCCGGCACGCCGTCGCCATCGAGAACCACTACGGCCGTCCCATGGACATCGAATGGGGCAAGGACGGGACCGACGGCGGCCTGTACATCCTGCAGGCACGCCCGGAGACGGTGCAGTCCCGCCGGGCCGCCGGTAGCCTGAGCCGTTTCCGCCTCAACGGAACCGGCCGGGTGCTGGCCGAAGGCCGTGCCATCGGCCAGCGCATCGGTGCCGGCAGCGTCCGCATCCTCACCTCGATCGACCAGATGGCCGCCTTCAAGACGGGCGACGTCCTCGTCGCGGACATGACCGACCCGGACTGGGAACCGATCATGAAGCGCGCCTCCGCCATCGTCACCAACCGCGGCGGACGCACGTGCCACGCGGCCATCATCGCCCGCGAACTGGGGATCCCCGCCGTCGTCGGCACCGGAAGTGCTACGGATTCCCTTGCCGACGGCCTCGAGGTGACCGTCTCCTGCGCCGACGGTGAGACCGGGACCATCTACGAAGGGCTCCTGGACTTCAGTGTCGAGGAAACCGCCATCACCGAGCTGCCGGAGGCCCCGGTCAAGGTCATGATGAACGTCGGAACCCCGGAGCAGGCGTTCACCTTCGCGCAGCTGCCCAACCACGGTGTGGGCCTGGCCCGGCTGGAATTCATCATCAACCGCCAGATCGGCATCCACCCCAAGGCGCTCCTGAACCTGGACAGCCAGCCGGCGGAAGTGGCCGCGGAAATCCGCGAACGGATCGCCGCGTACAGCAGCCCGCGCGACTACTACATCAAGCGCCTGGCCGAAGGGGTGTCCACCATCGCGGCGGCCTTCGCGCCGGAGCCGGTGATTGTGCGCATGTCCGACTTCAAGTCCAACGAGTACGCCAACCTCATCGGCGGACCGGCCTACGAGCCGCACGAAGAGAACCCGATGCTCGGCTTCCGCGGCGCCTCCCGGTACCTGGAGCCGTCCTTCCGGGACTGCTTCGACCTCGAGTGCGAGGCGCTGTCCTTCGTCCGCAACGAGATGGGGCTGACCAACGTCAAGCTGATGATCCCGTTCGTGCGGACCCTGGACGAGGCCCGCGGCGTCATCGATCTGCTGGCGGAGAACGGCCTGGTCCGTGGCGAGAACGGCCTCGAGGTGATCATGATGTGCGAGATTCCGTCCAACGCGCTGCTCGCGGACGAATTCCTGGACTACTTCGACGGCTTCTCCATCGGCTCCAATGACATGACCCAGCTGGCCCTGGGCCTGGACAGGGATTCCGCGATTGTCTCGGGCGGCTTCGATGAGCGCGATCCTGCCGTCAAGAAGCTCCTGAGCATGGCCATCAAGGCCTGCAAGGCGCGCGGCAAGTATGTCGGCATCTGCGGCCAGGGTCCCAGCGACCACGCCGACTTCGCCGAGTGGCTGGTCGGGGAGGGCATCGATTCCGTCTCCCTGAACCCCGACACCGTGGTGGACACCTGGCTCCGGCTCGCCGGCACCCCGGTGATTGAGCCTGTCGAAATCGGCTAACGCACGACGTCGGCACCCGGCTTGGGTGCCGACGTCGTCCTGGCGCTACGCAGATTCCTTGTCGCTACGCAGGTTCCGTGTCGCTACCTAAATACCGGTGGCGCCAGGGAATCTGCGGGTCACGCTCGGGTTTGCGCGTCGAAAACCGCATAACGCGTACGACGGTACTCGGGTTTGAGGTGTTTCTCCTCGCCATCGAATTCGCCAACAACCTTGGCCTGCTTTCAAAGGTGCGGCGGACTCCAGCACGTGACCGGCCGCCGTCGTTCTTCATGGTGAGGGCCTGGACCGGGTGGTTCAGTCCGATGGTGGGAATTCCGGGGCCAAGAGAAGCGGTGGAAGGTCGGTCATGTAACGAAGATGCCAGCTGCGCGCCCTCGCCGGGAGGGGTGAGTGTCGCTATGTGGAGAAGTCCTGGCGAGGCGCTTGTTCGTTTCCGACGCACAGCTACCCTGGCGCACGCGGAATACGGACTGTGTAGAGGAACGTCCGCGTCGAGAACGAATTTGCGCGTCGAAATCCCCGGGTCCCGACAAGCTGGACCACCGTCGGCTAGCCTTCAGGCCGGCAGTCGAGGATGAACTCCATGAGCGACGTTGCGTCCGCGTCCGCGTAGAGCGTCACCAGGCTCTGATTGAACTCAAGTCGGCGGCTAAACGGAATGGAGATCGCGTCGTGCCCGGAGCTCAGCAGGACACCATTCATCATCAGCCGTGAGGTGCGCTTGTTGCCGTCGAAATAGAACTGGTGCCGGGTCCCGAAGCAGAAGTAGGCGGCAGCCCGTTCTATCGGATTCTTCACCCCGGAAAGGAACGCCAGTCCGCGGGTGTATTCGGCCCGCAGCTCCTCCCCGCCATCTTCGCAGCCGGTGGCTTTGAAAGTGCCGGCTTCACCCAGGTTGACCGTTCCGCCACCCCGCACGGACCCCTCGCCACGGAAGTGCCCTGCCTCTACGGCCTCATGGGGTGCCACTATTCCGTGAAGGCGGTCTGACAAAGGCTTGGAAAGTTCGAAGGTCCCGTCCCGAACAAGGTCGCGGAACGTACGCGTGGACTCGGCCAAGGCCAGGACCTGTTTCTCATCGTCGAGCCGGTGTCCGCCGACTGTGACACCTTCCAGGAGTGTTTGGACTTCCGGGAGGGTGTAGGGGTTGCCTTCCAGGGCGGCAGCGTCCCACACATGGCCAGCCAACTGCGCCTCGAAGCGGGTGAGAGCGCGTGGCACCTCCATACCGGGCATTTCGTCCCAGGGTATGCCAGATGAGTCCCAGGAAAAGCCAAGCTCATCCACCTGGTCCTTCCCTGCCGACTTGAGCAGGCCAGGGGACGGCTGCTGGGCGCGTGGACGTGGCGGTCGCTTCTTGTACTGGTTGGTGCCGACGCCCCATCGTGCCTGCTCAGTCATGGTGCGCCCAGTCTTTCGTGAGTTCCTCGGCAAGGTCATACGTGGCCGGCATCCCGTAGCAGTCGAGGATGATTTGGATCGGGTCTGCCCAGACGATCCCTTCGTCGTTCCACGCGCCGCCTTCGCTGGCGCCGTCGAGGGGGAGCAGGAGAACCTCCACCGCGGCCGAACCGGGGCGGTTGATGATGGACGCGACCCTGGCAGGATTCTCGACGTAAAGGATGATGGGCCCGGGCGTCCCTTCTGCCCCTATCCGTGCCGCGGCCGGTGCGCCGCTGGCGGCCCAACCCTTTCTCGTGGCGGCCACGGCCGAGCAGATGCGCAGGAAATTCCAGTCACTGGTGATCTCTACGGCGCCGGGGCGGAGGGGCGGGGGAGCGGCCGCACCTGCCTCTCTGGCGAGTGACCTGGGGCGAGGGGTTCCGTCAGTGCTGGCCCAGCGCATGAGTGTCTCGATCATTACCGCGTCCGCAGCCGGATAGGAGGTGCCGTCTTCAAGGATCGTGCGGGCAGCATGAAGCGCGCGTACATCGCAGAGCGGCTCAGGCCGGGACGGAAGCTGCAGGCCGGCCGCGGCCAGGATTCGCGTGGCCATGCCGAGGGTCGGGTCGATGTCGCCCTTCTCAACCCGTGTGACGGTGGAGGCTGACACGCCGGCTCGTCTGGCCAGCTCGCGGCGGGAGAACCGGGAGTCGCGGATCGCAATCTGGACCACATTTTGCATATAAGCAATTCTATGATTCAAGTTGCTTATATGCAATATCTACGCCTATGCTGCGTATAAGCAACAGCTGGTCCGCCGGTGATTGAGCTTGTCCTCCGGTGGTCGAGCTTGGCGTGGGCCCCACGGCTGGACGATGGGTTCCTGGAGCACCTCGGCGCCTGACGCCCGGAGGGTTTCGAAGGTGGCGTCGAGATCGTCCGTGTTGAACACGAGCATGGGCATAACGCCCTTGGTGAGGAGCTCCTGGATGGCGTCCCCGTCGGCCTGGGAGCGGCCGGCGTGGGGAGGGGAGAGGACGATCTCAAGGTCGGGCTGGGCGGCACTGCCAAGCGTGACCCAGCGCTGTCCGTCCGAGCCGACGTCGTTCCGGACTTCCAGACCAAGGGCGTCGCGGTAGAAGGCGAGGGACTCATCGAGATCGTTGACGGTGACGTGTGCGTACTTCAATGAAATGTTCATGTCTCCCACGCTAGGGGAGTGGCTATGAAGAGGCTTCTTCAATCCTGCTCGGTTTGCGGGCGGGCCGGGTGTGCTGCCGGGCGATGCACGTCGGCATTGCTTTCACGGCGTGGTGTTCGCGGGCCCGGTAGGCGCTGGGCGTTATGCCGACGATCTCGGTGAACCGCGAGCTGAACGAACCCAACGACGTAGAGCCCACCTCCATGCACGCGTCGGTCACGCTCACACCGGCCCGCAGCAGCGCCATGGCACGTTCGATCCGCCGGGTCATGAGGTAGTTGTAGGGCGTCTCACCGTAGGTAGCCTTGAACTGGCGGGAGAAGTGCGCAGCGGACATGAGTGCGCCGGCGGCCATGGTGGGCACGTCCAGTGGCCGGGCGTACTCGCGGTCGATCAGGTCACGGGCCCGGCGCAAATGGACCAGGTTGGCCAGCTCCTGCGGTGTCATGAGGCAAGTCTAGTAGCGCTCCACTCCCGGTGGTCGAGCCTGTCGAAATCCCGGGCCATCGTCGCAGAACTCGCTTCCACCAATTTCTGGGAACTCTCCCGCTCTCCGGTTTGCCATGGACGGAGACGGCGCCCAGGACTGTTGGCGTGACACTCCCGGGGTTTTCGACAGAAGCTTTGGAACAAAAACTGCCAAAAGTATAGCCAATCGGCTATACTTTTGGCATGACCATGGTCAGTGAGCTGCGAGAGATTGCGATGGACAAGGGCGGCTTTGTCGTTCCCGATGATGCCGCCGCCGTTGGGATGGACCCAAAGGAGCTACCTCAAATGGCATACAAAGGCCGGCTCGTGCACGAGTTGCATGGCGTCTACCGGTTCCCGGACCTTCCCACGGATGACACCACCGAGCTCCGGTTGGCCCTGCTCTGGGCTGGGCGGGGAGCTGCGCTGGACGGGGAAACTGTTTTGGCGATGTTGGACCTGTGCGACGTCAATCCGCGAGCCATTCACGTCGTCGTTGCTCCTGGCGTCCGCGTCCGCCGCCAAGGCAGGCCGGTGTTCCGTCTTCATAAAGGGCGGGTCGAGGTTGATTACCACCGAGGCCTTCCCATTGCGAGCATCCCGCAGGCTATTAGGCGGGCTGCCGAGAATGGGATGCGCCTTGATCTCGCCCGGCAAGCCGTCGACACGGCCGTGCGCAGGGAACTTCTGGTGGAAAGCCAAGCACAAAAACTGCGCACTGAATTAGAAAACATAGGGCGGCGATGAAATACCAAGATCTGGAACCGAAGAAGAAACCCTCCCGAACTGCGACATCGCTGAAAGCGGGAATTCGCAACGCGGATACGGGAGAACCGGAGCAGATCACCACCTGGACTGTGTGCGGAAGTGTATTGGTGGCGGCCCTTCAACGCCGAAAAGGGGTAGATGGACAGCCGATGATCCGGTTGAAGGGCGGGGCATATCTGGAATGGTCCATGCATCCGCACTCAAGATCTACGCAGGATATCGATACCTTCTACACCGAAACCGCAGACGAACTGCACGTCTTCTTAGGCGAATCGCTGGCCGAATCGCTCGGGCTGTTTACATTCAACGTAAAGCCGGGTGACCGCGAGATGCAGGTCGACTTGGCGGCAGTAAACCCTCGCCAGTACGAAATCCAGGTCTTCTTTGCGAACTCGCTGCTGCGCAAGATCAAGCTCGAGGTGTCTTTCGCCGAGGGCGCCGTGGCAACCGTCGTCGGTTCGGTCCCAGCCCCGCGACTCGAGCCCTTTGGCGTCGAAACACCTATTGATCAGTTTGCCAGCATCGCACCCGAGTATCAGGTCGCGCAGAAGCTGCACGCCTGCACCGGACCAGGGCGAGCAACTCGAGAACGGGATGTGCTGGACATCCACCTCCTGAAACAGAACGTGTTTGATCAGGTGCGAGGTACGGCCGGCCTGCATGATGCCTGCAAGGACGTATTTGAAAGCCGGGCAAAAACGGCGGCTGCGGTCGGCGTTGTGGCAGCCTCTTGGCCAGTTGAGGTTGAACGGCATCTGGACTGGGGGACGGACTACGGGGCACTTGCTCATGATCTTGGCATTGCGGTCGCCCTCGACGAGGCGATCTCTGAAATCAACGCATGGATCAGGGAGTTTGCCTGCTAGGCGCCGGTCAATCTGGGGCTGTACGCCCTGAACACTGCCGCGGATCGGATCCCAGTGCCTGTTCGTGAGCAGTACCCCGCGATGCTCAGTCTGCCCGAACCAAGGGAATCAGCTTATCCACATGCGAGCCGACGTCGAACGCTGGTCCTAGTCGGCCCCATGCCTGGGCATTAGACCAGAAGCTGGAGAAATAGGGTACATTTTGTTTTCTTAATTCAGCAATGCCCGGTGTACTCTTCCAAGGTTAGGCTTCCCTAAATCGCCGAAGACACCTATGGACCACACGCTATGAGCACCCAACTTGACCTTCAACGCCTGTCGTTTGCCTCGAACCTCGCGAGCAACGGTGACAGGGCTGCCGTTGCCACCAGCAATGGTGTCTTGACGTATCGGGAACTGGCCGACCGTGTTAAGGAGGTGGGCCGGCGACTCGGTACCGAACGTCGCCTGGTTGCCCTGACGGCCGGTAACGATGTTGAATCCCTGGTGGGGTACTTGGCGGCCATGGCCGCCGGTCATCCGCTGATCCTCCTGCCCGCGGACAAGCCTGCCGCCCTAGAGTCCCTGGTCGCGGCCTATGACCCGGACGTTATCCTTAGTTCCGCGAACGGCCGGACAGTGCTGGAGGAGCGACGGCCTGGCACCGGACACACGCTGCACCCGGACCTGGCCCTTCTGTTGAGCACCTCAGGGTCCACCGGTTCACCCAAGCTTGTGCGGCTGTCCTATGAGAACCTCCAGGAGAACGCAGAGTCCATCGCGGAATACCTCGGCATCACGGAGTATGACCGGGCAATAACCACGCTGCCCATGTCCTACTGCTATGGACTGTCAGTGATCAACAGCCACCTGCTGCGTGGTGCCAGCCTGGTCCTGACGGATCTGTCCGTGGTGGACCCCTGCTTCTGGGATCTGTTCCGCAGCGGGGGTGCCACATCGTTCGCAGCCGTTCCCTACACCTTCGAGTTGCTTGAGCGGGTGGGGTTCGCCGCCATGGATCTGCCCACTCTCAGGTATGTGACCCAGGCTGGCGGCAGGCTCGGCCCGGACCTGGTCCGGCGTTACGCAGAACTGGGCGCAAGGAGCGGCTGGGATCTCTTTGTGATGTACGGCCAGACGGAGGCCACCGCGCGCATGGCCTACCTCCCTCCGCGGCTGGCGGGTACGGCGCCCGGGGCCATCGGAATTCCCATCCCCGGCGGCGCCTTCCGGATAGACCCGGTCCCTGGACTGGAGCATGGGGAGCTGGTCTATTCCGGGCCCAACGTGATGCTGGGTTACGCCCAGACGCCGGAGGACCTCGGCCTCGGGCGGACGGTGGATGAACTTCGCACCGGAGACCTGGCGCGCAAGAACGCTGACGGACTGTACGAGGTAGTGGGAAGGCGCAGCCGGTTCGTCAAGATCGTCGGCCTCCGCGTCGACCTTGGACAGGTGGAACGGATCCTTGCCGACCTTGGTATTCAGGCCGCGAGCGCAGGCACGGACCAGGGACTCGTCGTCGCCGTCGAGGGTGAACACGACCCAGCACTGCTGGGCAAGCTCCTCGCCCAGGGCATAGGCCTGCCACGCGCTGCCCTGGAAGTCCATGCCGTCCGGGAGCTTCCGCGCCTGGCGTCCGGCAAGCTGGACTACCCGGCCGTCCTGGCGCTCGCCAAACAGGACGGTCCCACAGTTCAAGACGCGCCGTCCAGCGCGAACTCCGGAGCCAGGCCGCAGGACAGTGTGGTGCGCATTTTTGAAGACACGCTGGAGCTGACGGACATTTCCGACGACGACACGTTCGTTTCGCTCGGCGGGGACTCCCTTTCGTATGTGGCGGCGTCCGTTCGGCTTGAGCAGGCTTTGGGGCATTTGCCCCCGGACTGGCACATCACCCCGGTGGGAGTGCTGGGGGCCCGCCTTGAACAGCCGCGGCCGCGGAAGCGCCGCCCCTTCGCCCGGCTTGAAACCAGCATCGTGCTGCGGGCGGTCTCCATTTTCCTGATTGTCAGCACCCATATTGGATTCCTGCACTGGCAGGGTGCCGCCCACGTGCTCATGGCTGTGGCGGGGTTTAACTTCGCCCGGTTCCAGCTGTCCGGGGAACGCATGCCGCGGCTGCGGAGGCAAGTGGCCAGCCTGGCCAGGGTCATCATCCCCAGCATGGCCTTCATCGGCTTCGCCTACCTGATCACCGACAGATACAGCCTGGCGAATATCGTCCTCCTCAACGCCATTATCGGACCCGAGGAGGTGACCACCCGGTCGCATTTCTGGTTCATCGAGGTGCTCGTCTACGTGTTGGTCAGCATGACGGCCCTGCTCGCCGTGCCCTGGGTAAGCCGTGCCGATAAGCGCTTCCCGTTCCTTTTTCCGCTAGTGCTGCTCGCCGCCGGGCTGCTCACCCGCTATGAGCTTTTTGAGCCGGGAGTTCCGCACACACCGCCCATATTCTGGCTTTTCGCGCTGGGATGGGCGGTTGCCCGGGCCCGTCATGTCCTTCAGCGAGGCGCCGTGAGTGTCGTTGCCGCTTTGACCATCCCGGGGTTCTTCGACAACCCCGCCCGTGAACTGACTGTCCTGGCCGGAATACTCCTGCTCCTGTGGCTGCCCAGCATTCCCGTCCCGGCCGGGCTCCGGCGCCTCACCGTTCTGCTGGCCAGCGCGTCCCTGCACATCTATCTGGTGCATTGGCTGGTCTACCCGCTGCTAGTTGAGCTCAGCCCCGCGCTCGCCGTCGTGGCCTCACTGGCCGCAGGCTCCGCGTACTGGGCACTCTGCAGCCTGGCACCGACGGTCATCGGCCGCGCCAGAACCTGGAGATTGAGCCTGTCGAAATCGTGACTCTGCTGCCCAGTTGCCTACCAAAAGACCACCGCAAGCCCGGGACACACCGTGCATTTGCGTGTCCCGGACGGAGGAAGTGGGGAGAAACGTCCGACGGCGGCAGTCGCCCCGGCAGCCCGCCCCGCCGGCTGCCCCTCCCGGACATTGAGTCCGCGCTGAACGGCGGAAGGTGGGGCTATCCCGCGTCCGCAGGCCGGAATGTCGTTCCTCCGTCGGTGGAGACAAGGATCCCGTCGGCGGTAGCGGCCCAGATCCATGGTCTGCCGTCGGCGCCCTTGACTGCGGCGATTGCCATGACCTGGGCGTCGATGCTGCCCATTTTTGTCCAGGTCTCTCCGGCATCGGCAGAGTAGTGCACCGTACCGTCGGGTTCAACGCCCACAGCCTCGGCTGGGTGCGCGAACGCGGCGAACTGAATTACCGGGCCGTCTTTCACGGGCTCCCACGTGCTGCCGGCGTCGGTGGAACGCTGGACCCCGTCGGGCGTGGTCGCCAGGAGGGTTCTGCTGTCCGGATGACCCGCGAGGACGGCGGGGGCGAAGTCAGCGGGGATAGTGTTCCAGGTCTCGCCGTCGGCGCTGGTCCGCAGTGTCCCGTCGAAGGCCACGATCCCCGCTTGGGTGGTGGTCATGGCATGGAAGTCGGATTCACCCTGGCGCGAGAGCTGCTCCCACGTAGTGCCGCCGTCGGAGGATTTGAGCAGGCCCATGGGGTTGGGCAGGTCTGAGCCGGGCCCCGGGTGGCCTGAAGCGTAGAAGACCCCGTCGGCGGGGCCGGCGGTGAATCCCATCAGGTCGTTGGTGCCACCGATTTTTGTCGCCGGGCTGGTGGTGACGTCGAAGAGGCCGTCGTGGGTTGCGAGCAGTACCTGGACGGTGTCACCGCTGACGGTGAGTCCGTGGACGTGTGTGCTGGGAAGGGGGCTCCCGGCTGCCGTCGTGTGGGGCGCGGTCTGGTTTGTCGCCGGTGCGCAGCCGGCAATAGCGAGAAGGGTGGCCGCGGCGCCGGCCAGGACTGCGCCGCGTCTGATCGTGCGGGAGAGGAAAAACATGGCTAACTCCAAAGGGTGAAGGGAAATCAGGGACAATGTGGCGCCGGCCCGGTCAGGCCGGCGCCAACGTGATCGACTCGTCAGAGCGTGGCCAGGAGGTCCTTCATTTCCTTGATTTCCGTTTCCTGCGCGGACACGATTTGCTTGCCCAGGTCCACGGCCTTGGGGTCTTTGCCGCCGGTCTTTTCAGTGTTGGCCATCATGATGGCGCCTTCGTGGTGGGCGATCATCTGCTTCAGGAACAGTTTGGCGGCCTCGGTGCCCTGCGCGGCGTCGAGTTCCTTCAGCGCGGCGTCGTCCAGCATGCCGTCCATGGAGTGCCCGGCGTGGCCGGCGGCCATTTCTGCTGGTTCGTTCCAGTCATCAAGCCAGCCGGTCATGGTCCGGATCTCCGGGCCCTGCGCTTCCTTGATTTTGGTGGCCAGCGCGGTGACGGGGGCGGGGATGTCCTTTTTCGCGAGGATCATTTCTGCCATTTCCACCGCCTGGGCATGGTGGGGGATCATCATCTGGGCGAACGTCACGTCAGCGGAGTTGTGTCCCGCTGACGGTGCCGGCGCGCCGCTGGAGCTGCCGTGGTTCATTCCGGGCGTGCTCCCGGATCCGGAACCGGATGAGCACCCGGCCAAGGCAATGGCAGCCGCAATGGCCGTTGTTGAAAGGGTCAATAGTTTCTTATTCATGGGAAATCAGGTCCTTCAAATCTCGACCGCAAGGGGCCGGTGAGCGGGGGAGCATCCTTGCAGATGCCGGGAAGCCTCGGTCGGGCTCGCTTCATGACGGGGCTGTGCCGTGGGGACGGCGGTGTGCCCAGTTCTACGTCCGGCTGATGGACAGCTCACCCGGGGAAGGACCGCCGGGCAGATAGGCGTAGGAAGCACCGACCGGGTCGGGCAGCCCGCCATGGCCATCCATGTAGCGGGTGCCCTGCGCGGGTTCAGGGGCAGCCAGTGTCCCTGTCTGGGCGGAGGGGGTGCATGCGGCGCTCATCGCCTGGATGCTGGCGCAGTCAGCAGAGCACGTGCACGACGCCGGGCCTGCGGCAACAGCCGCAGAGCCCCGATGTCCCGCAGCCGCCGCTGTTGTTGAGGCAACCGGTTCCGCGTGGGGCGCCGTGGTTTTGTGGTTGGCGTGCCTGTCCCCGACACTCACGGCCGGGGCAGGTGTGTGCCCGGCGGCGGGGGAGTGCATGGAGTGATTGCCGGTCATGACGTGCATGCCGAAAATCCCGGCGAGGATGGCCAGCGTGGCGGTGATGATGCCGGCGCGGAGCAGGAACGCCGTCACGGGGCCGCGGAGCACTGCGGTCATGGCGTTCCTCCTTCCGTGCTGGTCTGATCCGTCTTCAAGGCTACCGTCCGGGTCCTTTCCGGCCGGTCAGCGCTTCTGGTTCAACGTACGCGGGAGGGATTGAGTTTCACCCTCCGCAGCAACTGCGCATTCAGGGCCACCACGATCGTGGACGCTGACATGAGCACGGCCCCGGCCGCGGGCGAGAGCACCACCCCGGCAAACGCCAGGACGCCGGCGGCCAGCGGCACCGACAGGATGTTGTAACCGGTGGCCCAAATCAGGTTCTGCCACATTTTCGCGTAGCTCGCCCGGGACAGGTCCACCATGGACAGCACTGCCCGCGGATCGTTCCCGGCCAGGACCACCCCGGCCGATTCCATGGCGACGTCGGTGCCGGCGCCGATCGCGATTCCCACCTCGGCGCGGGCCAGGGCGGGGGAGTCGTTCACGCCGTCGCCGACCATCGCGACCTTCATCCCGCGGGCCTGCAGTTCGGCGACTTTCTTGTCCTTATCCGCCGGAAGGACTTCGGCGAAGACCTCGTCGATGCCCAGGTCCTCGGCGACGGCCTGGGCGACCTGGCGGGCGTCACCGGTGACCATGGCGACTTTGACGCCCCGGTTTTGCAGCGCGGTGACGGCCTGCCTCGATTCGGCCCGGATGCTGTCTTCAAGGCTGACGGCCCCCAGAACTCGTCCTTCGTCGACGACATGCAGCACCGCGGCGCCGCGGCCCATCCAGGAACGGGTGGATGCGGCCACAGCGTCGGGTTCGGCGGTACCTAGTTCGCGCAACAGCGCGGGCCCGCCGACGTGAATCGAACGACCGTCCACGGTTGCGCGGACGCCGCGGCCCGTCAGGGAACTGAAGTCCGTGGCCTGCGGGATGGCCAGGTTCCGTTCCCGTGCAGCCCTGACGATAGCGCGCGCGACAGGGTGTTCGCTGTCGGACTCCACCGCAGCGGCTAGGGCCAGCAACGAGTCGGCGTCCACGCCTTGGACGGTGGCGACGTCCTTCAGGTCCGGCTCGCCCGTGGTCAGGGTGCCGGTCTTGTCGAACAGGACGACGTCGATGGTGCGCATCCGTTCCAGGGCCATCCGGTTTTTGATCAGGACCCCGGCGCGGGCGGCCTGTTCGGTGGAGATGGCGATGACCAGTGGAATGGCCAGACCGAGAGCGTGCGGGCAGGCGATCACGAGGACTGTGACGGTGCGGGTGACAGCTTCCGGGACGCTACCGAGCAGTGTCCAGACGATGAAGGTGATGACGCCGGCGCCGGCGGCGAAGTAGAACAGGAAGGCCGCGGCCCGGTCCGCCAGGGCCTGGGCCCTGGAGGAGGACGCCTGCGCTTCGGCGACCAGGCGCTGGATACCGGCCAGCGCGGTGTTCTCACCGACGGCTGTGACCTGGACCCGGACGCTGTTATCCGTCGCGACGGTGCCTGCGACGACAGTGTCCCCGGGACTGCGGAGAACGGTTTTGGATTCGCCGGTGATCATTGACTCGTCAAACTCGGCCTGACCGTCCACGACCGTTCCGTCGGCGGGCATCCTGGCGCCGGAGCGGACCAGAACGGTGTCGCCTTCTTGGAGCGCAGAGACCGGAACAGTTTCCGTGCCGGCGTCGGTGATGCGTTCGGCCTCGTCGGGAAGGAGCGCGGCGAGGGCATCCAGTGCGCCCTGCGCTGACCCGAGGGCCCGCATCTCGATCCAGTGGCCCAACAGCATGATTGCCACGAGCAGCGCGAGTTCCCACCAGAAGTCCAGGTCGAACCCGCCGATACCCAGGCTGGTGACCCAGGACGCGGCAAGCGCGACGGTGATGGCCATCGCGATCAGCAGCATCATCCCGGGCTGTCGATTCTTCAGCTCCTGCAGGCCGCCTTTGAGGAACGGCTGGCCGCCGTAGAGGAAGATCACCGTGCCCAGGATTGGAGGGATCCAGATGGAGCCGGGGAATATCGGCGCCATGTATCCCAGGATGTGGCCGACCATCGGGCTGAAGTACACGACGGGGACGGACAGGACCAGGGTGAGCCAGAACCGGTTTTTGAACATCGCGGTGCTGTGACCGGCGTGCTGGCCGTGGCTGTGCACGGCATGGTCATCGTGGATCTCATGGCCGGTGTGCTGGTGCTCCGCGACCGACGTGGCGGAAGCGGCCGGGGAGCTGTTTGGCTCGCCCGTGTGGCCGGCATGGCCGCCATGGTGCTGCGAATGGTCTTCCATGATTCCTCCCTAGAGGAGACGCCGATCCCCAACCGGCAGAAGCCTGACCGGGGGACATACCACTTCACTGACAACACCCAAAGATATACCCCCTGGGGGTATGTCAGTCAAGAGATCGCGCGCTGGTACTCCGAGGGAGGTCGGATCGCAGGCCACGGCCGGTCAGTGCCTCCACTACCTGGTCGACGGTCGGAGCGCCTGCAAGACCGCCGGGGGTGGGGTAGATCCGGCACGCGAGTTCACTCGTCGGCGTTCCGTTGGGGAAGATGTCGGCCCCGTCTGCTGTGATGGTCGGCGAACCGGCAAATCGGGTGCCGGCCGTATCTGCCGGAGTCCTGATGTACCGCAAATGGACCGGGATGTCCTGACGCCCCATGGCGACGAGGGCAGCTTCCACCTGCTTGAGTGCTTTTGCCGTGTTGGGGCAGTCATCGATGTGGAGTAGTTCTATTCTCATGTTGTCCCTGTCCGGCTCGCCGGTGCACCGTTCAGGGGCGGCGCAGCAATCATCAGCTTTCCCATCGCGCCCTGCCCCGGCTCGGGCCCCCGCCCGTGGGAAGGCACAACAGGCGTCCCCTTTCCAGGCGCTAATGCCCTCACGGACGGCGATCCCTGCGATGACCAGCGCCGCGCCGGCATCCGCCCACCACCATCCCAAGGCGCTGTTGAGGACCAGGCCCACCAGCAGGACGGCGGAGAGGTAGGTGCACAGCAGAGTCTGTTTCGAATCTGCGACGGCGGTTCGGGAGCCAAGTTCACGGCCCGCGCGGCGTTGAAGCCAGGACAGGACGGGCATGATGGCCAGGCTTAGGGCGGCGATCACGATGCCCGGAGTGGAAGGCTGTGCCTCGCCGCCTCCGGACAGTGACCTGACCGAGTCCAAGGCGACGAACAGTGCCAGGGCGAAGAACGAAACCGCGATGATCCGCAGGGTTAGGTGTTCGCGCCGTTCCGGGTCCTTCGCGGAAAACTGCCAGGACAGGGCGACCGCGGAAGCGACTTCAATCACCGAATCAAGGCCGAAGCCGATGAGGGCCGAGGAGTGGGCCACGTTGCCCGCCCAGAGCGCGACGGTGGCCTCGACAACGTTGTAGGTGATGGTCGCGGCCGCGAACAGCCGGATGCGGCGGCCCAGGACGGCACGGCGGGCGGGCATAGACGCAGGCTGAACTGTGGTGGTCATGTCAGGCATGTCCCGTCCGGGGCGCAGCAGGCAGGATCCACAGCCAGCACCACACCGAGCAGATCCCTGATCGCGTGGCCCAGCCTGGCGTCAGCGAGCTCATACCGGGTCCGCCGGCCATCAGGGACAGCCACCACCAGGCCGCAGCCCCGCAAGCACGTCAAGTGATTGGACATGCTCTGCCGCGAAACCCCCAGCAATTCGGCCAGGTCCGACGGGTACGTGGGCGCATCTGCCAAGGCCAGTAGAATCCGCGCCCGGGTGGGGTCGGAGACCGCGTAGCCGAACCGGGCCAGCACTGGGGCATGCGTAAGGGTTTCCATAAGAGCTAAGGTACATCAGCACGTGTATTCAGGCAATTATGTATTGCGGCCGTATCGGCTCCAGCCTGATTGGGCCCCTCCTTGACGCCCTCCGCGCCCTGCGCATATCCTGAACGAACGGTCGGTAAATAAATCGAACCAATCCAGGCAGGTGCATAGGAGCAACCATGGAAGCCAACGCCCAGCGCAACGCGGACAGCCAGGACAAGGACCGCCAAGACGCGGACGGTCAGGCCAACTTTGACCGCGTGATCGCCGAGGACTCCCGCATTGAACCAAAAGACTGGATGCCGGACGCCTACCGCAAGACCCTCCTGCGCCAGATTTCCCAGCATGCCCACTCGGAGATCATCGGGATGCAGCCGGAAGCCAACTGGATTTCCCGCGCCCCGAGCCTGAAGCGCAAGGCCATCCTCATGGCGAAGGTCCAGGACGAGGCCGGCCACGGGCTCTACCTGTACTCCGCCGCCGAGACGCTCGGTCAAACGAGAGACAAGATGATGGCCGACCTCATCGCCGGCAAGGCCCGCTACTCCAGCATCTTCAACTACCCGGCCCTGACCTGGGCGGACATGGGTGCCATCGGCTGGCTGGTGGACGGCGCCGCCATCTGCAACCAGGTGCCGCTGTGCCGCGCGTCCTACGGCCCCTACGGCCGCGCCATGGTGCGCGTCTGCAAGGAAGAGTCGTTCCACCAGCGCCAGGGCTTCGAGATCCTGCTGGAACTCGCCCACGGCACCCCGGAGCAGAAGCAGATGGCCCAGGACGCCGTGAACCGCTGGTACGCCCCGGCGCTGATGATGTTCGGCCCGCCGGACGACGATTCGCCCAACTCCCGCCAGTCCATGGCCTGGAACATCAAGCGCTTCAGCAACGATGAACTCCGCAGCCGCTTCGTGGGCATGATGGTGGAGCAGGTCCGCGTGCTGGGCCTCACCCTCCCGGACAGCGAGATCCGCTTCAACGAGGACACCAAAAAGTGGGAGCACGGCCCGCTGGACTGGAACGAGTTCCACGAAGTCCTCGCCGGCCGCGGCCCCTGCAACGCCCAGCGCCTTGAGCGCCGGAGGGAAGCGCACGACGACGGCGCCTGGGTCCGCGAAGCAGCAGCGGCGTATGCAGCAAAACAGTCACTGAAGACAAAGGAATACGCAGCATGAGCGAGACACAAGGCCCGGAGGTTTCGACAGGCTCAACCACCGAAAGGGCCTGGGGCCTGTGGGAGGTCTTTGTCCGGTCGAGCCGCGGCCTGTCGCACGTCCATGCCGGGTCCCTGCATGCGCCGGACGCCGCCATGGCCCTGCGCAACGCCCGCGACCTCTACACACGCCGCAACGAGGGTGTGTCCATCTGGGTGGTCCCGGCGGACGCCATCGCCGCCAGCGATCCCGACTCCAAGGGCTCGTTCTTCGAGTCCCCGCAGGGCAAGGACTACCGGCATGCCACGTACTACACCAAGAGCGAAGGGGTGAAGCACCTGTGAACTCTGCACCCATGGGCGGGGAATCCGCCACCCGCATCACGCCCGGCAACGCCCTGCGCCCGGAGGACATCGCCCTAGAGGTCCGCACCGGCCTGGCCAAGCCCACTGAGGACGTGGCCGAGTACGCGCTGCGCCTGGGGGACGACGGCCTGATCCTCGCGCAGCGGCTGGGCCACTGGATCTCCCGCGGCCCCGAGCTGGAGGAGGACGTGGCCCTGGGCAACATCGCCCTGGACCAGCTGGGCCATGCCCGTAGCTTCCTCACCTATGCCGGCGGTGCTTGGGACAAGACCGAGGACGAGCTGGCGTACTTCCGGCGCGAGCACGAGTTCCGGTCGGCCGCCATCTTTGAGCAGCCCAACGGCGACTTCGCGGCCACCATCGCCCGGCAGTTCGTGGTGAGCTATTACCAGTTCGAGCTCTACCGCCGGCTCACGCAATCCACAGACGCCACACTCGCCGCCATCGCTGCCAAGGCCGTGAAGGAAGTGGACTACCACCGGGACCACAGTGCCCAGTGGGTCCTGCGCCTGGCCGGTGGCACGGACGAATCCCGCACACGGATGATCCAGGGCCTGAAGCAGATGTGGCCCTACGTCGCCGAGCTCTTCCAGGACGACGAGCTGACCACGCGCCTGACGGAAACCGGCGCCGCCGTCGAGCCTTCCAGCCTGAAAGCGGACTTTGACCGCCTGACCGGGGAGATCCTCGCGGAAGCGGAGCTGGAGGTTCCGGTCGTGCCCGCTGCCCCCGGTGGTGGGCGGCATGGCCGGCACTCCGAGCACCTGGGCTACCTCCTCGCGGAGATGCAGGTGCTGGCGCGCGAGTACCCCGGAGCAAGCTGGTGACCGCCGTGGCCATCGCTGCGCAAGAGCAGACACACCAGCAGCAGGCGTGGGAGATCGCCGCCACGGTCTGCGATCCCGAGATCCCGGTGCTCACCATCGAGGACCTGGGGATCCTCCGCGACGTGCAAGTGACAGAGAACCAACAAGTCCGGGTCACCATCACGCCCACGTACTCGGGCTGCCCGGCCATGGACGCCATCCGCGACGACCTGAAGACAGCCTTCGCCAAGGAAGGCTACAAAGCAGAGGTGGACCTGGTGCTCGCCCCGGCCTGGACCACGGACTGGATGACGGACGCAGGCAAGTCCAAGCTCAAGGAGTACGGCATCGCCCCGCCGTCGGGCATGGCAGCAGCCGCCCGCCACGCAGGCCCCGTCCGCCTGCAGATGGCCGTGAAATGCCCGCAGTGCTCCAGCCTGAACACCAGGGAGCTCACCCGCTTCGGCTCCACGTCCTGCAAGGCGCTGTACGTCTGCAAGGACTGCCTGGAACCGTTCGACTACTTCAAAGTCCTGTAAGGAATCCCCATGCCTGTTGTGCGCCAGACCGCCGCCGAATCGGCGCTAGCCAGCGGCCGCCGTCGTCCGTCCTTCCATACCCTCACCGTCACCGAGGTAAGAAGGCTGACCGAGGACGCCATCGAGGTGACCTTCGGCGTCCCCCAGGAGCTCGCCGGCCAGTTCGACTACCTGCCGGGCCAGTACGTGGCCCTGCGCACCACGCTGCCGGATGAGACCGGCGAGCCGCACGAGATCCGCCGCAGCTACTCCATCTGTGCCGAGCCGCGCAGCTTCCCGGACGGCAGCAGCGAGATCCGGGTGGCCGTGAAGCAGGACCTGGGCGGGCTGTTCTCCACGTGGGCCAACGCGGAGCTGAAGGCGGGGGACACCCTGGACGTCATGAGCCCCATGGGCGCGTTTGTGTCCAAACACGGCCGGGACGGCAAGGCCGTGGAGCAGAACGTCATGAACTCCATGAACCACCCGGAGGAGCTCGCGGGGGAGGCGGCCTCGCAGGGGGCGGGCACGTTTGTGGCCATCGCGGCGGGGAGCGGCATCACCCCGGTGATCGCGATCGCCCGCACGCTGCTGGCGGCCAACCCGGAGACGCGCTTTGACCTGATCTACGCCAACAAGGCCGCCATGGACGTGATGTTCCTGGAGGAGCTGGCGGACCTGAAGGACAGGTACCCGCAGCGGCTGGCCATCCACCACGTGCTGTCCCGCGAGCAGCGGATCGCGCCGCTGCTCAGCGGACGGATCGACGCCGGGAAGCTCCAGCAGCTGCTGGGCACCGCCATCCACGCGGACGATGTGGACGAGTGGTTCCTGTGCGGGCCGTTCGAGCTGGTGCAGCTGTGCCGGGACACCCTGGCCGAGCGCGGCGTGAAGCCGGAGCACGTGCGGTTCGAACTGTTCACGAGCGGAAAGCCGGACCGCCCGGAGGGCCACGCCGGCCGTCCGGTGGTGGTGGACGAATCGCAGGAGACCTACAAGATCACGTTCAAGCTGGACGGCCTGCAGGGCGACGTGGCCAGCCCCACGCACGCCCGCGAGTCGATCCTGAACGCGGCCCTGAGGGTCCGCGCGGATGTGCCGTTCGCTTGCGCCGGCGGAGTGTGCGGCACGTGCCGCGCCAAACTGGTCACCGGCACCGTGACCATGGACGAAAACTACGCGCTGGAGCAGGATGAACTGGACAAGGGGTACGTCCTGACCTGCCAGAGCCACCCCACCAGCAAAGAAGTAACAGTCGACTTCGACGTCTAAGGAACCCATGATCTTGATCTCCCTCTCCATCGCCAACAACGTCGCCGAAATCGTTCTGGACGCGCCCCACAAGCTGAACTCCCTCGACGAGCATGCACTCGCGGATTTAACACAGGCGTACGACGACGCCGCTGCCGCCGCCACGCGCGGTGAGGTGCGGGCGCTGCTGCTCAGGGGAGAGGGCCGCGCCTTCTGCGCCGGCCGGGACATCTCGGGCGTGACGCCGGAGACGGACGACGCGGAAGCATACCTGGGCGGGCTGGTGCAGCCGCTGCTGAAGAAGATGAGCGCATTCCCGGCACCGACGTTCGCCGCCGCCCATGGCGCCTGCCTGGGCGTGGGGCTGGGCCTGTTGCTGGCCACGGACGTGGTGTACGTGGCGGAGAACGCCAAGTTCGGCTCGCCGTTCGCCAAGCTGGGCGCCACGCTGGATTCGGGCGGGCACTGGTACTTCACCGAGCGGCTTGGCATGCACCGGACCCTGGACCTGATCTACACGGCCGAGCTCATGTCAGGCACGGAAGCCGTGGCCCAGGGGATGTTCAGCCGGGCCATGCCGGCGAATGAACTGTTGGCCAACACCCGGGAAATTGTGACGAAGGTTGCCGCCGGCGCCACGGGCGCGTTCACGGCGAGCAAGGAGCTGGTGGCGCACATCCGCGACCAGCGGCTCGGCCTGTGGGACGCGATGTCCGAGGAAAACGCCGAGCAGGCACGGCTTTGCAAAAGTGCCGACTATGCCGAAGGTTTCAGGGCGTTCCAGGAGAAGCGGGCGCCCATATTCGGTGGTTGAGCCTGTCGAAACCAGCCTGTCGAAACCATCGAAACCCGGTGATTGAGCCCGTCGAAATGTGGGAAATGAGCCCTTCGCCGTGCTGCTTGGTGACGACCTCATCGACGAGGCTGAAACCCTTCTCACCACCATGATGGAGGTGCAGCAGACGACCAGCGGTTCCGTTATCGCGTTGATCGAGGTCGATCCTTCTGAGATCAGCGCCTACGGTTGTGCGGATATCACCGCTATCAAGGGCCAAGGCTTCGTCCGGGTCAACAGTCTGGTGGAAAAGACTGCTGTAGGCGAAGCGCCTTCCAACCTGGCCGTCATCGGCCGGTACGTGCTGCATCTGTCGGTGTTCGGCGTTCTGGAGAACACTGAGCCGGGCCACGGCGGGGAGATCCAGCTGACCGATGCCCTCCAGACCCTGGCCGCAAGCGAGGGTGATGGCTCGGGCGTGTAAGGCGTGGTTTTCAGGGGCCGCCGCTACGATACCGGCGACAAGCTGAGCTACCTCAAGGCAGTCATCACGCTGGCTTCGGAGCGCGTGGAGTTCGGCGAGGACTTGAAGACCTGGCTGAAGGCCTTCGTCGGGTAACTCCTGATGCTTCTGTTCCTCCATACAGGCCGGCCGCTGACCAACGGCGGGCCTGAAGGTGTTTAAGGGCCTCAGCGACCAAGAGGGCGCCAATTACAGCCCCCCCCTTGTGTTTGTGACAAGATCTAGCGGACTCACGAATCGATTGTGAAGAAGCAGCAGCTGGCCTAGTTCGATGCACCTGTGTGATACCAGTCCAAAAATTCCGATCTGCCATGACGTTTTTTCGGATATGCCAGGGCCGCAACTGCGCCGAAGGGAATGAAAAGCGCTACGTTGGCGGATGCTTCGACGAATTGGTAATTGAACTAGGTGGGAATTCCGCGGTCATGGAGGAATCTCAGGACACTGGCGAGCTAACCCTGCACGGGTTGATCCACAGGGCTGGTCCAGAACGCGATCAGAGCCAGCGGAAGGAGCATGGCCAAGAGGACAGCACGCCACCGCCACAGCCTGGGGCTATTTGAGTCGCTCAAGGGGCTCTTAGTTGGTTCTCAGCAGTGCAAACGTGGCCACTGCCAGCGAAGCCCCGGCCAACAGCACCAAGAGTAAGTAGGGGAGCTCCTGCGAGTGGGACAGGGGAAGGAGAAATCGAACTGCCAAGGTGTTCTGCGCCAATGTCGCCCCATACTGCTAATAAATACCACAGTTCGGTGTTGAACCTGACCGTTCGGTGGTTGAGCCCGTCGAAACCTTAAATGCAGAGGGTGGGTGCTCCTCCGGATTTCCGAAGAAACACCCACCCTGAGTGCGTTAAAGGCTATGCGTTAGCAGTTGCCTTGTTCCGGCGAGCAAGAATAACGCCAGCAGCGCCCAAGCCGAGCACGCCTACCCCCGCTGCGCCCCAGAGGAGCAGGCTGGCGTCAGCGCCGGTGTTGGCCAGGGCGGCGCCACCGTTGGCGTTAGGGAGGGAAGCGCCTGCGCCGGCCTCGGCAAACGTGGTGTCAACCTGTACAGTGACGGGTCCCACGGTGGTCTTGGAAATGCGGCCGGTGGCGGTGATCGAGTATGTACCACTGTCGCTGAAGCTGAGAGGGAGGGAGAACTTCCCCTCGGCGTTGGCCGTGGTTGAGAAGGTCTCTGGCGCCAGGAAGACGTTGATCTTTGCGCCGACGCTCTGGGTGCCGGCCGCCGGTGCTGCAGAATCGATGAGGGTGACGGTGACGTCAACCGGCTCGTTGGCAAGCATTCCGCCGCCGCTAAAAATAAGCTGCTCGCCGGGCGCAACTGCTGCATCGTCGACGGCGGCTGCGGGTTCGCTGGCTGGGTAGCCAACCGCCAGTGCCGGCGCGACGCCAACAAGTGCAAGTGAGCCTGCAAGAGCGAGTGTTGCGAGTGTTTTCTTCATTGGTGTCCCCCCGGAGACGTAAGTATTTGATGTACCCGAATTGAGGATTTTCCTCTCCGCACGAGACCTATGCAGATATGTCGAGTCTTGAACCCTCATAGAATCTACCATCCGCATAGGATTGTGAGCAACGTCAATCCAATCGGTTTACCAACTGTTAAGGTATATGTGAGTTTCTAGCGACACCGAGCATATTCTATGGGCAGCATCACATCTTTGACTTCCTGCACAGTTGGTGTGACAGAGAGAGCCGGATCATTGTGTTGTACCACCTTGACGAAGCTCATTTCAACTTCGCTAGACTGACCCGGCGCTAGCCGGGTGGTGACAATGCCGACCGGGCGATCGCCATGTTTATGGGATCCAAAGCCAACCATTTGTCCGTCCGCTGTAGCAGTATCAACGTGGGACAAGGCTGGGCCGTAGACCACTACGTTGGTTTGAACTGAGCCAGGAGGTGGGCCGTACCTACCGTCCCCCGTCACCGAAACCGGTAGAGAACTCGCCGCGTCAGCTGGGGCGGTGTTGGTAGTTCTAACTCGTACCTTGTACTCGGCATAGTCATTGTTTGTGCAAACCTCAATCAGCTGCACAGTTCGTTGCACGTAGTAGTCCATCTTGGCGCCCGTGCCGTCATTGAAATAGACGCCGAACGCCGGCCCAAGCGCACTCGTGCCCGAGATGGAACCTCCCAAGTAGGTGGCGCTCAGTACGTCCTGGTCTTTATCGTGGTCGCTCCAAACATGCAGCCGGTTCTCTTCGTAGCTCAGCGACAAGGCTTTCAAAAGTTTCGCGCCCGAGGCCTGACCAGAGGCAAGCGCCTCAAAAATGGCCTGTGTAGCACCGGCAAAGTATTCGTCCTGCAACCGATTGGTTTTGAAATTGCGGTAGACATCCGAAAGCAGCGTTGGAACGACGTTCTGCGAAGTGAGTGCGGTCGGCAACCCGACAGGCACGGCGGACCCCCCGAATTCGTCAAGCGGGATTGGCCCAGACGCTTCCAAGATGTGTGCGAGGACGATGGGGTCGATGGCCACCACACCGTCGATTGATCCGCCATAACGCGTTTCCCACATTTCTTTGGCAGTTCGGGACGCGGTGGGGAAGTCAGGAGTGAGGTTGACGTCGCCGATGTACTTGCCCAGCCGCTCAGAGAATATTGTCGTCTGAACGTCATCGACATCCACGGCCGGATCGAACTTACCCAGAGCTGAACCACTTGAATGATCAATAAGTTCCACTGATCCCTGATCAACACGAACGAGGGCCAGTGCTCCTGGGAGCCCCCCGGTAGCACGAATTTCCGCGTTGTTTTGGACAAGAATTAGGTAGTTCCTGGGCCCGTTTTCGCCCATCATGGACGGCAGAACCTTCGAAATGTTGGCGGCCGATTCCATGGTCGCCCGAAGTTCATCTAGTTGACTAGTGAGCGCTGAGAGCGGTTCTGCGATCTGCGGAATCAACTTAGTGGTGTCGATCGAGCCCAAACGCATGTGGACGCGAGAAACGGTGTTCGCAGCATCCACTATGGTTGGCGAAGCTTCTGCGAGGGGTCCAACATCGAACTTGCCGTTAACGGGTGTCAGCGCATCGGCGTCCAAGGAATCGAAGACCCGCACCATCGGGTCTGCCGTGCCATCCATAACCTCATTCGCCGCGAGTGCAACCTCAGTGAGAGCCGAGAAGTTTGGTCCGAACAATGGAATGACCCCAGCTGCTTTCCACAGGGGATCTGCTGCCGCCGATTTTGCCGCGAGAGTGTGGGACCGAATTAGCGTAAGCGACTTCGCCGCCTCGGAGGCATCTTGAGCGAGCACCTGGCTTTTTAACTGCGGAAGCAGTTGGCTCGCTGCGCTCAATTCTGCCCTGAGTTCGAGTGCACGGTATGCGAGCCAGCCGCAGACCGTCGCGACGACTATTGCGAGGATCGCCAGCGCAGCCGTTGATCTCGCGACGGTTCTAAGCTTTCGTCGGCTGGCGCGTCGATGTGTCCGCACGCCGCCTAGCCCCCGGCGACGGCTTGGCTGGTTTGGGAATGGTCACTATGCAAACTATTAACGCGCACTGCGTTCTTGGCCCCGTCCGTTGCTGAGCCGGGTCGGTTCCCGGGTGTCGCCCCCGAGTATTTCGACATCGAAGCGATCGCTGACCTGCTTTCGCGAGGGCTTTGTATTCGATCGTGGATTACGCCCAGGCTTAGGCTCAGTCGACGCGGTTTCGTAAGAGTAGTAGCTGTGCGAGTAGGCGTCCGGACCCTTGGTCGGTAGTCGGTTTAGTACCACGCCAAGTAGGTCCGCCTCGACCATTTCCAAGGCCGCTAGGGAGCGTTCCAAGTCGGTAGTACGAACATTTTGTACTCCAACAACGATAACTACCCCGCCGACCTGCTGTGCGAGGACGGCTGCGTCTGTAACAGGCAACAGAGGTGGCGCGTCGATGACCACAGCATCAAACGAACTTTCGAGGCTTCCTATGAGATCCTTCATCTTTTGCGATCCCAGCAACTCGCTAGGGTTGGGCGGAACTTGTCCAGCGGCCAGCACATACAGCTGACTACTGCCCCAGGGCTGCAACAATTCATCAACGCTTGCTGTGCCTAGTAGTGCGGTTGTGAGTCCAACGGTGCGCTCCAAACCGAGGTATTCTGCCACCATCGGCCTGCGTAGGTCAGCATCCACCAGCGCGACACTCTGACCTGACTGAGCCAGTGCGATCGCCAGGTTTGTCGCAGTTGTACTCTTGCCTTCACCAGGAACAGAGGATGTGACCAGAACCGTCTTGGAGTCGTGACTAACGTGCGCAAACTGCAGGTTCGTCCTAAGTTGACGAAAGGATTCTGCTCGTGGACTTTGGTGTGCTGTCTGGGTCAAGAGAGGCTTCTTGGCAGCGTCTGAATCAAAGCTAATGCCGCCGAGGATTGCCGCATCTGTGATCCGGCGCAGATCGGCTTCACCTTTGATCCTCGTGTCAAGAACGGACCTGAGGACCGCCAGTGCAACCCCGACAGCCAGACCACAGAATAGCCCTAAAACAATATTCAACTTCACATTCGGCGAGGACGGGAAAGCCGGTGCAGTGGCTGGTGTCACGATAGACAATCGAACTGGGGAGACTTCCCCGAGGGAGGGCTTTTCGAGCTGGTCCACAGCATTCACCAGGCTGGTTCCGACAGCCTGAGCAATTGCTGCGGCCTGCTCAGGCGATTCAGCTGAGACTGAGATGCTAATGAGCACAGTATTGGCGTCCGATGACGCCGTAATGCTCTTTGCAAGAATCTGTGGTGTGACTTTTAGTCCAAGGCCGTCAATGACCGGCTGCAAGACAGTTGGAGTACCGACAGTCTTGACGTATGACTGCACACGCGCCTGGGAGAAAATGTTGCCCTGCTGCAATTCGCTAACTGTCCCAGAGTTTTGGAGCGCCACAAACAACTGAGTTTCAGATATATAGCTAGCTTTGGCCAGAAGAGACGCGGCGCCGGCCCCCAATATGCCGATCAAAGCGCATGCGACAACGACAACCCAACTCCGTCGCAGAACACGCAAATAGTCCTTCAGCTCCAAGGTTGAGCCCCTTTCGGAGGTGGTTGTACGACGATAGTCTCCGTTCATCCTACCTGCAGGACTTATCCCTGCTGGCGCGAGGCATTTCATCTTTGACGGTTCGCGGAGGCGCCTAGACATGATGCCCCCCCGCAGATTTGACCCGCGAATCGCCATGCATACGACGTATGCAAAGGTTTACTAGTCACAAAAAGCGACGTTGTCGGCGCCACCGTCGCAAAGTGCTTTAATTGAGTCGGCGTACCGGCAGCAACGATGACGAGTAGTGGCGGGACACGTTCGGTTCGCTAGCTGAGACGAAATGGCCTCGCACTCTCGACAACTGACAAATACGCAAAACTCTTTGGGGGACACTTGGGACCGATGGACGCAGCCTTGAAGCGCACATACGCGGGCGAACGAAGCACGCGTTGGGCTTTCAGAGTGTTGCAGTACACAGTGGACGCCGAAGCCTGGGTCATAGCGTTGACTGTGGCTGTGCTGTTCCGATTCGATTTCGTCGCTGAACGGGTCAACTGGTTCGCTCTGGGCCTGTTGGCCATCCTTGCAATTGTCTTGCAAGCCGGCATCGGTTGGGGTCTGGCGCTCTACAGGGGGAAGCATCAGCAGGGCGCCTTCCATGAAGCTCAGACCTTGCTTGCCACTGTAGCGTCCGTGGCTGGAGGACTCGCGCTGGTTAGTTTGGTTCTCCTGAATCCAGCAGGCCTACCCCGCAGTACAGCATTGGTGGCCCTTCCTATCGCATTCGTCTTGATGGGAGGAAGCCGGCACCTGCAACGATTGGTTTCTGAAAGGCGGTTTCGACCGGGAGAAACCGCGCAACGGACCCTCATCTACGGTGCAGGACATACTGGCGAATACCTCGTCAAACGAATGCTTAGCGACCCAGATTCTCCGTATCTCCCCGTTGGCGTTATCGATGATGATCCGCACAAGAGGCATCTCAGGGTCTCAAATCTTTCCGTACTCGGACGTGGATCCGAGCTCGCGAAAATTGCCAGAGATAAACGTGCATCAGCGATAGTCCTGTGCATCGCGCGGGCGGACGCCGAATTCATCAGGACGGTCTCGGACCGTGCCGATGAGGCGGGACTTAGGATGATGGTCTTGCCGATGTTGTCCGACATTTTGCAGGGTGGGGTGAAAATAGCAGACCTCCGCGATGTGGCCATCGAGGATCTGATCGGACGACACCCCGTCGATACCGCAGTTGAGTCCATAGCAGGATATGTTGCGGGGAAACGCGTCTTGGTAACGGGAGCGGGCGGCTCGATCGGATCCGAGCTCTGCCGACAGCTGACGAAATTCTCACCCAGTGAGCTAATCATGTTGGATCGCGATGAATCAGGGCTGCATGGCGTTCAGATGTCAATCGTTGGCCACGGGTTGTTGGACAGTAACGATGTGGTTTTAGCCGACATTAGGGACACTATAGCGCTGGCTCGCATTTTCGATTCGCGGCAACCCCAAGTTGTCTTCCATGCCGCGGCCCTCAAACATCTGCCCATGCTCGAGCAATATCCGTCAGAAGCCTGGGAAACGAATGTTATCGGAACACTGAATGTCCTTGATGCTGCAAGACGAGTCGGTGTTGAAACGTTCGTGAATATCTCCACAGATAAGGCTGCGAACCCAGCAAGCGTCCTCGGACGATCGAAGAGGTTGGCGGAGAGACTCGCATCGGCCGCAGCAGAAGAAACGAAGCAGACCTACCTCTCAGTACGCTTCGGCAACGTGATCGGCTCCCGCGGCTCAATGCTTCCTACATTCATTGCACAGATTGAGGCGGGGGGACCCGTGACGGTAACCGATCCGGACGTCACCAGGTACTTCATGACCATTCCGGAATCCTGTGAGCTAGTAATCCAGGCTGGGGCAATCGGGCGGCCTGGAGAGGTCTTGATCTTGGATATGGGAGAGCCCGTAAAGATTTTGGATGTCGCCCAACGAATGATTGCTGCTTCAGGCAAGAATGTCGAGATTGTTTTTACAGGACTGCGGGATGGCGAAAAGCTGCATGAAGATCTGATCGGGGCCACCGAACTCGATGAGCGCCCATTCCACGAAAAGATAACCCACACCGCCGTACCCCCTCTACGCAGATCAGACCTCAGCAAGGAGGAATGGGCGACAGCGACCTCTGCCAGAACGAATGTTCAGGGGTCGTATCGGGTGGAGTCGTCTTTGGGAAACTCGAGCTAATTGATTAGCCGCGTCCAGGACTGCCCCTGCCGTCAACGCGCGTGCTCAAGAGATATTGGAGTGAATCGCTTGGTTAGTAGTGAGTTAACTGGTCCAACCGAAAGTCCTATCTTGTTGAAAATGTCCGATTTGGTCGTTGTCGGTGCGGGCGGATTTGGTCGCGAGACCCTGGATGTGGTGGAAGCACAGTACACGGTGTGTAAGAACGCAGATTTCGTCGTTTCGGGAGTTGTTGACGACGATCCTTCGAAAGAAAATCTGGCCCTCCTGGAGGCCAGGGGGATCCGCTACCTCGGAAAAGTTGAGGAAGCGCTATCGCGCCTCGCCCAGGGCTCACGATTTCTGATCGGCGTAGGTAATCCAGCAGTGAGAACTCGACTGGATGTCCGCTGCCGCGAAATGGGAATGGTCCCTGCAACAGCACTTCATCCCAAAGCTGTAATTGGTTCTGCTTTCCATGCAGGGGGAGGTTCTATCGTTTGCGCAGGAGCTCAGATCTCTACCAATGTCACCTTCGGTAAGAATGTCCACATTAACCCCGCTGCGATTCTGGGACACGACGCATTCCTCGACGATTGCGTGTCTGTGAACCCAGGCGCGATTATTTCTGGAGGAGTTCGTGTGGAACGGGGTGTCTTAGTAGGCGCCGGTTCCGTTGTCCTCCAAGGGCTAACGATTGGAGCCGGAGCGGTTGTTGGTGCAGGTGCGGTTGTCGTGAAAGACGTAGCGGAAGGCGCCGTCGTGATGGGCGTTCCTGCCCGCTGACTTTGCGAGTGGTGGGCGTTTGATGTCTATTCCCGCTCATCCGCGGGTTCGGTTCAGTCTCTGAAGAGGAATGTTAGTAATGTCAAAAGTTTTGTTGTCAGGCCCAGATGTCGGCGTCCTCGAAGAGCAGTATGTGCTCGCGGCTTTACAGTCCGGATGGGTGGCACCCCTCGGGCCTGATGTGGACCTTTTTGAACGCGAAATGGCAGATCGTGTCGGAGCGGAGCACGCCATTGCGCTGAGCTCTGGTACGGCAGCCCTTCACCTTGGCTTGTTGGTCGCAGGGGTACAGCCGGGGGATGCAGTCATCACTTCATCGATGACGTTCGCCGCAACAGCCAACGCGATTTCCTATACTGGCGCCAAACCCGTATTCATCGACTGCGAACGAGAAACCGGGAACATGGATCCCGAACTCCTTGAGACGGCCTTGGTTCAGCTCGTAGCCGAGGGCGTCCGACCGGCTGCAGTCGTACCAGTTGATCTACTTGGCAAGACTGTAAACTACACGGATATTTGTCGCCTGGCTGCAGCTTATGACATCCCAGTGATCTCTGATGCAGCCGAGTCGCTCGGCGCGACGCATCGCGGCCAAGCCGCCGGCAGCTGGGGGCTGGCGTCGGCCTTCTCCTTTAACGGCAACAAAATCATGACCACCTCCGGCGGGGGAATGCTGACGACTAACAATGGTGATGTCGCTGCAAAGACTAGGTACCTCGCTACGCAGGCTCGGCAGCCAGTCCTTCACTACGAGCACACTGAAATTGGCTATAACTATCGCTTGAGTAACATCTTGGCTGCTTTGGGACGTGCGCAATTGAGTCGGCTCGACTCGATGATCGCTGTCAGACGCCGCCACCGCAGGGCCTACCACTCGCATTTGCAGGGCATTGCAGGCGTCGAACTTTTTGGAGGCGAGGACTACAATGACGACAATTGCTGGCTCAGCGCCATAGTGATTGATCCTGTGATTACGGGGCTACACGCCAGCGAACTTCAGATACATTTGGCCGCTACTGGAATTGAGAGCCGACCACTATGGAAGCCAATGCATTTGCAACCTGTGTTCGAAGGTCAAAGGGCGCTAGTGAATGGCAATTCACAGTATCTCTTTGAGAATGGCCTAACTCTGCCAAGTGGGTCTGTCCTGAAGGACGATGACATTTCTCGAGTGCTGGAGGCACTCGATTCATTCTTTGCTGTGAGGCGCGCCTGAAATGAAAGTTCAAAAATCAGGATACGACCGCATGAAGAGGTTCTTGGATTTTACCGTCGCGACGACGGGTATTGTATTGACTGGGCCGTTGTTGGGCGCTCTAGCCGTGTTGGTTTTGATAAAAGTTGGACGACCAATACTGTTTCGACAGGAACGCCCCGGTCTTAACGGTGAAATTTTCACATTGCTCAAGTTTCGAACGATGAAGACCCCAAATGAGAAACACGGCCTGGTCACTGATGAGCAGAGATTGACGCCATTTGGAAATATTCTGCGTTCCACGAGCCTCGATGAGTTGCCGACGTTATGGAACGTCGTCAAGGGTGATATGAGCATCGTCGGTCCTCGCCCCCTGTTGACGAAGTATTTGCCTTTGTATAGTCCAGAGCAAAAGCGCCGACATATTGTTCGGCCTGGCATTACTGGTTTAGCACAAGTTCGTGGACGAAACGCAATCTCCTGGGAGGCGAAATTCTCTCACGACATCTACTATGTCGATAATCGTTCCCTGGCTCTCGACAGTCAAATTCTGGTCGAGACCGTTCGGACCGTACTTCGACGTACCGGAGTTTCAGCCGACGGCGTTGCGACAATGCCGGAGTACCGCGGTACGTCAGATTGATGCTTATTGTGATTTGCCCTTCAAATCCGCGGGACAGTCTAACCTTCCTCCGATGATCTAGCGGGGAGATTTGTTTCAATGAGTATTTTGTGCATATTTAATACGATTCCTTGGCATTTAGAAATGAGACTATTCATGCGTCGAGACTCTACGACAGATTCAGTGGGACCCGATTCGGCATCTAGGGTCCTTGTCTTGAATCAATTCGCCGTCCCTGAAGGAAGCCCGGGGGGAACCCGTCATGTTGAGATGTTTTCCTTGCTTTCGCATTGGGAGTCGATTTTCGTCGTAGGCGACAGCAACTACTTTTCGGGCGGTGCCATTGAGACGGACGATGCGCGTTTCCGAATTATTAAGACGCGATCCAAAGGAAAGAGCCCATTACGCCGTGCCTTGGGGTGGGTAGAATTTAGTGCCAAAGCGATTATTGAATGTTTCGATGGGCGTCGCGTTGACATCGTTTACGCTTCATCACCCCATTTATTGGCTCCTGTTGCTGGTTGGGTTGTTGCGAAGTTTAAACGCGCTCGACTGATCGTTGAAATTCGAGATCTGTGGCCGGAGTCGTTCGTTGCATTGGGTGCAATAAGACGAGGCGGAATCACGTACAGGGCGCTGCGCATACTGGAAAAATGGATATATCGACGCGCTGACTGGATAGTCGGCGTCAGCGAACGTTGGCGACCCTATTTTGAGGAGAACGCACCGGGAAAGGGCTATTCGTCCATTCCTAATGGTACGGACGTGACGGCCTTTGACGCGGCTGTGCCTTACGAGGGTGTGATTGGATCAGGCCATGAGGCAACTTCCGGTCTCAAGTTTGTTTTTGCCGGATCGCATGGTCCAAAAGATGGGCTCGATCTGCTATTGGACGTAGTTGCGGACTTTCCAGATGACGTATTTGTCCTTATTGGTGACGGCACGGACAAAGCGAAAATTACGGCACGAGTTGAAAGTGAGCGGCTCACCAACGTCCTACTACTACCTCCGGTAACCAAGTCAGAGCTGCCACGCTATCTCAAACTGATGGACGTCGGACTGCATTTGGTCTCGGACTGGGATGTCTTCAAGAAGGGTATGAGCCCCAACAAACTTCACGACTACCTGGGTTCGGGTCTACCTGTTGTTAGTAACGCGGAGGGGGAACCCCATGTCATTCTGAATGAGTCCGGTGCTGGATTCGGGGTTGCCCCGCTGGAAATAGCATCGGGGCTCAGACTCATGAAGGAGCTCGCCGCAGAGGAACGAGCCGCAATGGGCAAACGAGGCAGGTCCTGGATGCTCGAGAATCGTTCGCGGACTATAGTCGCGAAAACGCTTGAGGACTTGCTTAACACTGTCGCGGGCAAACCTTCTCGTGGATGAAGATCGTGTCCTGAGGGTAGCTGTTCGGGCTCGTATGCGTAGTGAATATGGGCCGGCCGTGGTGGTCCCAAGTGCGAAAGCTTCCGCGGTGCTGTTCGGTGCAGAACGGGTCGTGCCCGTGGTGCGTGGATGAAGGTTTTCCGGCGCCTTTCATCACTGAAGTTACCGTTCATGCTCCTTATTGCGCAGGTAACGATCGCGTTTGGGGGCCTCCTCGCTAACGTGCTGAGTGCCCGGGGCCTGGGTGCAGAGGGTAGAGGACAACTGGCGCTGTATCTTCAGGTGACTTATGTAGTGGGAACGCTCGTGATACTGGGGCGCGACAGATCGTTCCCTGCCGTGATATCCGAGCAACGTGGATTAGCTGCGGGTACGAATGATTTCGCACGTCTGCTTGGTCTCCCATGCCTTCTGGCGTTGGCGATTTGCGCTGTTACTTCGGGATTTTTGGCAAACCAAGGGATGGTGCATATTGTATGGCTTGCGGCAGCACTGTGGCTGGTCGTTATTGGCAACATACTTACGTCAGCAACGCGCTCAGTTTCAATAGCTAGCGGTGAGGGGCGGGGGTACGCAATTGGTATGGGGGTCTCCCAAATCGTCTTATTGGGTATTTTCCTCCTATTTTTTGTTTTGGGAATTGATGAGTCTACATTATGGTTTTCTGCCTACGGCGTAGCGCTTGCGGTTCCGTTTATCAGCGTATCCCTTGCTCGGGGCTTAGGAACGAATGTCCTCGGACGAACAGCTCGTCAGATGAGGAGAATTAGGAGACTGGGTTTCACACTAGTTCCTTCTTCAACAGCGGAAATTATCACAGCCCGACTTGATCGTCTGCTTATTCCGATTTTTGCAGGCTATTCCGCACTCGGCTACTATGCAGTCATAGCAACGTTCACGGAGTTAATTATCTGGCCAATTCGACACTATATTGATAGTAATGTCCCCAAGTGGGCAGCTGAGGCCAGCAATGGGGCTGTGCTCAAAGTTAGGCGCGCAGTTTTGATCGTTTTTGGACTCTCCATGTGTTTGAGTCTAATTGTTGGAGTGGCGATTTGGCTGCTGGTCCCAGTGCTATTCGGCACTGAGTTCCTGGCGTCACGTGAACTCATTCTGCCGTTAGTTCTTGGATCTGGAACCTACGGTCTTTCTCGGTTGGCTGTCGGTATTGCCACTGCAAGGGGCGCAAGTAAGCACGTGAACGTCATCAATATCTTCGGCATGATGGCATCTGTGGTTCTCTACCTATGCCTGATTCCTGCCGGGGGTGCGGTTGGGGCGGCATGGGCAAGTTTCGGGGCCTATTTCTTGGCTTCCTGCGCTGGCGCAGTGTATCTCGCAAAATCTAACGCCAAGGTAATGAGTGTTGGCGGCATTCGGGAATTGGAGGATCCGAAGTGACCAATGGAGTTCAGATCCGTTCAGTTGTCGTTCACCGCCAAGAGATCCTTGGTGGGATCACCGCCGCCGTTTCTTACCTATGTGTACTCTCCGGTAATTTCTTGGTTCCCCTATTTGGTGTGAAGCTTGAGATACGAGTTTTTCTCGCCGTCGTAAGCTGGCTGCTTTGGCTTCTTTGGCGCTGCACCAGCCAGCAACTCAATTTACGTTACGTCTTTAGCGCATATTCCTGGGTTTTATGGGGCAGCCTTTGTTTCATGTTTTTGAGCGCACTAACAGGTCCAGGTTTAGAGAACTCACAGGAACTGCTTGTGGGATTCGTGGTGATAGCATCTAGTGTTTCTATTATTGTAGACATTCTCAGTTCCTACCCATCGATGATTAAACATATCTTTCTCGTGCTTATTATTGTTGGCTATTGTTATGCTGTGGCGGGTATATTTTCCGGCCCTGGGTTGCAGGGTCGCTATTCAGCATTCGGTGGCGGCCCCAATGTTTTCGGTCGTATTGTTGGGTTCTCTCTAGTTGCTCTCATCGTGCATGTGACGTTGTATAAGAAATATTGGCTTCTCTTTTCTTTGCCGCTGCCACTAATGGCGCTCGTCCTTAGTGGAAGCCGCGGCGCCATGTTGTCGGCCGGAATTGCAGCCGCCGTTGTAGGTATCTTGCTTCTTAGGAGCTACAAATTTCCCCAACTGTTTATGATCTTGATCGTGCTGATGGTTCTTTTCGTTATTATGATCAACTTTGCTCCAAGTTCTGTCGCAGATATTTTTAGGCAGCGAATCATTGAACAGACCTTGGGCCAAGGATATGACTCAGGCCGATCAGAACTGTACGATGTGGCGTGGGCGATGTTCGCAGGTAGTCCTATATTTGGTGTAGGCGTCGGCGGTTATTTTGCATTATTCGGTTCAACGACTTCTTCAGGATTCGAGTATGCCCATAATATTGTGCTGCAAATATTGGCGGAGACAGGCGTTGTTGGCTTTGTCGTTGTTTTGCTTCCAATGTTCTTGATCGTAGCAAGATCTTTGATTCGACCGCCTCAAAGCATTGAATCGACTGGCGCATTGGGGCTTGGATTGCTGATTATAGTTTCTTCTATGTTTTCTGGCGGGTATTATGATTTCCGATATGCGTGGCTTTTTGTGGGTGTCCTCTGGGTGTGTCAAAGCATTGAGTCAAAAAATGATTTTCGCCAACTCGGGAAGATGAACGTAATACGGAGCCGCGGCAGCACTGAGATTTAAGCTTTTCGATGCCATTAATACAGGTTTTGCATCCCGTGTTGTTGGCTAACCGGTGTTACCGTCAGGAATATATCATGCTGACTCTTTGGTAATTGGCCCCAGAGTCTAATAGAGAAAAGGCATAAGAATCGTGAAGATCGCTGTAATTGCGTTGGGGAAAATCGGATTGCCGCTGGCGGTCCAATTCGCGTCGAAAGGCCATGATGTCGTCGGCGTAGACGTGAATCGGCAAGTGGTCGACCTTGTAAATGCTGGCATCGAGCCGTTTCCTGGTGAATCGCATCTGCAGGAGAACCTATCTGAAGTCGTTGTCGCGGGCAGGCTTCGCGCCACCTGCGATTTCGCGGAAGCTGTGCCGGGGGCAGACGCAGTGGTACTCGTGGTGCCCTTGTTCGTTGACGCTGATGCAAAGCCGGACTTCGGGTGGATGGACAGCGCAACGGCAGATCTAGCTAGGAATTTGACACCCGGGACTCTCGTGTCTTATGAAACCACCCTCCCGGTGGGGACTACTCGCTCCCGTTGGAAGCCCGCACTTGAGGCCGGTTCCGGCCTAATTGAGGGCGTGGATTTTCACCTTGTCTTTTCCCCGGAGCGCGTCCTCACCGGTCGAGTATTTGAAGATCTGCGCAAGTACCCGAAGCTCGTCGGAGGCTTGTCCGAAGCGGGTGCTGCGAAGGCCATTGAGTTCTACGAATCCGTGTTGGACTTCGACGAGCGTGCAGACCTCGACAGGCCGAACGGTGTCTGGGACCTCGGGTCCGCAGAAGCATCCGAGCTGGCCAAGCTGGCCGAGACGACCTATCGCGACGTTAATATCGGGTTGGCTAACCAGTTTGCGCGTTTCGCCGCCGAGACAGGCATTGACATATACCATGTCATTGAAGCTTCCAACTCTCAGCCCTACAGCCATATCCACCAACCCGGTATCGCCGTTGGTGGCCATTGCATCCCGGTGTACCCGCGCCTCTACCTCTGGAATGATCCGGAAGCGACAGTAGTTCGGGCCGCGCGCGCTGCCAATGCCAGCATGCCCGAATACACGGTAGGCCTCCTTGAAGGTGCATATGGTGCTCTTGCAGGCGCCCGAGTCGTCGTCCTGGGTGCTGCCTATCGGGGCGGAGTAAAGGAGACTGCTTTTTCCGGCGTCTTTGATACGGTGCTTTCGCTCGAGAAGCGCGGCGCCGAGGTATTGGTGCATGATCCGTTGTACACGGATGCAGAATTGGAGAAGCTCGGATTTGCAGCGTATCACTTCGGTGAACCCATTGATGCTGCTGTCGTTCAGGCAGACCACACTGAATACCGGAAACTGTCGTCTGCAGAATTACCGGGCATTAAGGCGTTCATCGACGGCCGCAAAGTGAGTTCTCCTGATCGATGGGACGGGGCCATTTATCGAGTCATTGGAAAGGCCTGACACTGTTTTTCTGCCGACGTCCTGGTGGGCCGCGGCACTCTCGAGAGGAACCAAAGTATGACTACGACCATAGCTGCGAGTGCTGACGTTTCGGATCAGGCCATACTCGGCGAAGGCACAAAGGTCTGGCACCTTGCCCAGGTTCGCGAACAGGCCAACCTTGGCAATAACTGCATTGTAGGCCGTGGCGCCTACATCGGCACCGGCGTACGGATCGGTGAGAATACCAAGATCCAAAACTACGCGCTGGTCTACGAGCCGGCCGAGCTGGGCAAAGGTGTATTTATTGGCCCGGGCGTGGTACTCACCAATGACACGTACCCGCGTTCGGTTAGTCCTGACGGCTCGCTCAAGAGCGCCTGCGACTGGGCGCCTGTCGGTGTAACCATCGAGGATGGAGCTTCGATCGGTGCGCGCGCTGTGTGCGTCGCCCCTTTAAGGGTAGGGCGCTGGGCAACGGTCGCGGCCGGCGCTGTCGTCACTAAGGACGTGCCCGCTTTCGCACTTGTCGCGGGAGTTCCCGCACGCCGCCTCGGATGGGTAGGCAAGGCCGGGGAACCGCTGTTGCTGAAGGACACCTTCTGGGTGTGTCCGGCCACCGGAGCCAAGTACATAGAAGATGGAATTTCGTTGAAAGAATTCGAGGAGAACGAATGAGCTACGACTTTATCCCAGCCGCAAAACCGATCATCGGCGACGCTGAACGGGCCGCAGTGGACGCTGTTCTGGCCACGGGAATGCTCGCTCAAGGCACCCAGGTGGCCGAATTCGAGAAGGAGTTCTCTGACGTTCTCCTGGACGGCCGCGCCTCCGTCGCTGTGAATTCCGGCACTTCTGGATTGCATCTGGGCCTTCTTGCCTCAGGCGTCGGCGCGGGCGATGAAGTCATCGTCCCCTCCTTTACCTTTGCTGCAACCGGAAATTCCGTTGCGCTAACCGGGGCCACCCCCGTGTTTGCCGACATCGAACTGGACCACTACTCCCTGGACGTTGAACACGTGGCCTCCCTGATAACGGACAGGACCAAGGGCATCATGCCCGTCCACCTTTACGGCCATCCGTTCGACGTCGCAGGCTTCACTAAGCTAGCTGAAGAGCGCGGCATCGACCTCTACGAAGACGCCGCCCAAGCCCACGGCGCCAGCTTCAATGGACAGAAGGTGGGAACGTTCGGGAAGTTCGCGATGTTCAGCCTTTACCCGACAAAGAACATGACGTCCGGTGAGGGCGGCATGGTCTCCACCCCGGACGTAACTGTGGAGCGAAACCTGCGGCTACTGCGAAACCAGGGCATGCAAAAACAGTATGAAAATGAACTCGTAGGTTTCAATGCCAGGATGACAGACGTGCATGCCTCCATTGGACGCGTGCAGCTCAAGAAGGTTCTCGGCTGGACGGAACAACGCCAGCACAATGCCGCATTCCTTACGGAAAATCTGGAAGGCGTCGGCACGCCCAAGGTCGCGGAAGGGGCATCCCACGTATATCACCAGTACACGATCCGCATTTCTGAGGATCGCGATGGGCTGGCCAAGGCCCTGCGGGACGAATACAACATCGGTTCCGGTGTCTACTATCCAGTCCCTAATCATCGTCTTCCGTCCTTCGATGGCACCGTGGACCTACCTAACACCGAAACCGCAGCCATGGAAGTTCTGTCGCTACCGGTCCACCCGTCATTAGGGCAGGCCGACCTTGAACGCATCGTCATAGCGGTCAACAAGCTCGCCCGGGCAGGCGCCTGATGGGAAATCTTCGCGTTGGCCTGATCGGGCTGGGAATGATGGGCCGTCACCATGCCCGCGTGATCCGAGAGATAGATGGAGTTGATCTGGTAGCGGTCGCGGATTCCTACGGGGATCCTCACGGAGTTGCCGGACATCTGAATGTGCTGTCCTCAGTTGAGGAACTCATCGCCGCCGGCATCGACATGGCAGTCGTTGCCGTACCCACCGGACTGCATGAAGAAGTCGGGCTCGCCCTCGCCGATGCTGGCGTTCACACGCTGGTTGAGAAGCCGATCGCCTCTAGCGCCGAGGCAGGGCAGCGGATGGTTGACGCTTTTGCGGCCAAGGGACTCGTCGGAGCTGTCGGCCACATCGAGCGGTTCAATCCCGCCCTGCAGTCACTGCGCAAAAGGATTGAAGCCGGTGAGCTCGGCGATGTTTACCAGATTGCAACACGACGTCAGGGGCCGTTCCCTGCCCGGATCGCCGACGTTGGCGTTGTCAAGGATCTTGGCACTCACGACATCGACCTCACCGCCTGGCTGGCCCAAAGTAGGTTTGAAAGTATCTTTGCCCGCACTACGACGCGAAGTGGACGTCCACACGAAGACATGGTGGCGGCTACCGGTCAGTTGAGCAGTGGGATTATCACTAATCATCTTGTCAACTGGCTTTCGCCGATGAAAGAAAGGCTAACAATCGCCACAGGTGAAAAGGGTGCATTTGTCGCAGATACAATCACCGCGGACTTGACTTTCTTCGAGAACGGCACGGTGGCTACCGAATGGGAGTCCATGGCTGCGTTCCGTGGGGTGTCCGAGGGCAATGTCACGCGTCTGGCCATAGCCAAGCCTGAGCCATTACGCACAGAACACGAAGCGTTCCGCGATGCAGTCCTTGGAATCCGTAATGACGTCGTTACGATGCAGGAAGGGCTCGATACCCTTCGTGTTGCTGAAGCCGTGCTTGAATCCGCGACTCTCAGGAAGATCGTGAACATTGCCATCGCCTGATTACGAGTTCGCATTCTTGCTCGTGTAGAAGCAGAATAATTGGGAATGAACCTGTCGAATTCAGTCGGGCCTTGCCCCGTTATCAGTCCAGCTTCTACGCGAAAGCTAGTTTGGTTTTTCGATCAGTTTTCGCAGTTGCGTTTCGGCGTCAACCGGCCAGCGATCCGTGGGACCGCACGTGATTGCAGATAGCTTTCCGCTCCTCGGCCAAATATCTGAATTGCCACTGCCGGGGTGGCCGCCAGCGCCGTGCGCGTGTACTTGTCGATGGCGTGAAGAACCGGACGTGCTGTCTGCCCGATGCGCTTGGAGCGTTTCGAGACACCTCGGTCTCCGCGCTGGCCTACCAGTTCGGAGTTTCCTGGCACACGGCGTGGGACGCCATCAAGGCGGCTCTTCTGTTAACGCCAACCGAAAATGGGGCCATTAGTGCCAATTGAAAACGGGGCCACGAGGTTGTGGTTCTATTGTGCCGTACTGGCGTCGGGTTGGTGTTTTTTGAGCCGGTAGCTGTTGCCTTTGAGGCTGATGACCTCGGCGTGGTGGACGATCCGGTCGATCATGGCCGAGGCGATGGTCAGGTCTCCGAAGACGTCACCCCAGCGGGCAAACGGGAGGTTCGACGTCAGGATCATGGACGCATGTTCGTAGCGGCTGGAGACGAGCTGGAAGAACAGGTTCGCCGCGTCCTGATCGAACGGGATATAGCCGACTTCGTCGACCAGCAGCAGGCTATAACGGCGGAGTTTGACCAGTTCCTGGGCGAGTTTCCCGCGGGAGTGCGCCTCCTGGAGCCGGGCGACCCAGCCGGTGGCGGAGTCGAAGAGAACCCGGTGCCCGGCCTTGGCTGCCTTGATGCCAATGCCGACCGCGAGATGGGTTTTGCCCGTGCCGGGAGGTCCGAGCAGGACCACGTTTTTGGCCTCAGAGAGGAACACCCCGGTGCCCAGATGCGCGATGAGGTTCCGGTCCGCGGAGGGCTGATGGTCGAAGTTGAACTCTTCGAGATCCTTGTGGGCCGGGAACCTCGCGGCCTTGATCCGCGTCGCCGCTCCCGAGGCTTCGCGTTCGGAGACTTCCCGGGAGAGGACAGCGGCCAAGTACTCCTCATGGGACCAGCCGGCGTCCCTGGCCTGGTCCCCGAGCCGGCGGAACCCATCACTGATCCGCGGTGCGCGCAGGGCCCGGGCGTAGTACTCGATCTGTGACGGTGTCCCGCTCATGAGGCCACCTCCAGAAGGGGCGCCGGCTGCTGGCCGAGGTCGATGCCGAAGATCTCGTCGTAGGCGGCCAGATCCCGCACCTCCACGACTTCCTCGGGTTCGGGGCGGTGGACTCTTTGGGTCCGGAAGTCCCGGCGCATCACCGCCGCGCGGGCCACGTGGACAGGATCAGTCAGGACCAGATGCCGGGCCCACGCCCGGACGTGGGTGGCGATGATGACACCGTCATGGGTGACCCAGACGGTGTCCAGATCAGCGACGACGTCCACGATGCGCCCGATGAATGACGGGTCCACGGAATAGTCGTTGGAGAACACCCGCACGTAGTAATCCCGCGGGAGCCGCACCGCGTTGCGGAACACCGCCTCCGGGGACACCGGCGGCAGCTCCCGCATCCTCTCCCGGTCCAGGACGATCAGCTCGTCCGGGCGGCCGTGGCGGGACCGTGAATACCGGTGATTGGCCTTGGGCAGCCAGTCCTCCAGCTGGCCGTTGAAGTCCGCCGGGGAGCGAAAGTCCCGGCCCGGCATGAAGCGTTGCCGGAAGAACCTGTTCATCCGCTCGACCATGCCCTTGGACTCCGGATCCCGCGGCGGAAGCAGCTTGATCTCCAATCCCAAAGACCCGGCGAACGCGGCCACCGGCTCCGTCGGTTTGCGCCTGCCAATGCCGGACTCGTTGTCCCACAACAGCCGCGACGGAACCGCCTGCGCGTCCTGCAGCAGAGTCCACATTCCGCCCAGAAGGTCCGGCGTCGTCCGCGAAGGCAGCATCCGTGCCTGGATGAATCCCGAGAACGCTGAAGTCATCACCAGCACCGGGGGCGTGTCGTTCTGGCCCTCACCGACGGGCAGCGGCTCGTGCGGGAACCAGAGATCGCACTGGACCTGGAACCCCGGCTCGTGGACCAGGCGGTCGGCCGGGTCAGGCGGCGCGTATTCGGGCCGGATCGCGGCGACCTTCGCCCGGAACAGTGACGCGGAACCGGACCAGCCCACCCGCTCCGCCAGCGTCGCGGCCGGCATCGTCGGCGTTTTCACCAGCAGCTCACGCACCCTGGGAGCAAACGCATCAAAACTCGATACTCCGGCCGCCCGCTGATACTTCGGTGCCCGGTCCGACTCCAGCGCACGCTCCACCGTTCCGCGGGAAACCCCCACGATTCTGCCGATCTCACGCTTCGAGTGCTTGCCTGTCGAAAACAGGTGGCGTATCTCCGCCCAATCATCCAAATTGATCACCTTCCATAATGGTCGGTGGCCCTGTTTTCAAATGGCAGAAGTGGTCCTGTTTTCGGTTGGCGTTAACACTCTTCAAGGTTCCCGGGGAAATAGGTTCGTGTTGTAGTTAGCAGAGGACTCGTGGTCCTGCTGGGATGAGTGTTACTACGCATTCAACCTGAACAGGAACCACGAGCCTTGTTAGAGCCTACTGGGGCTGGCCATGACGCTGCCAGCTTGATCTTCAACCTGCCCGATTACCGAGTCGCCGGCATCGTCCTGCTCCCGGGCGGGATCCGCCACGTCACCGTGGAGTCCACGTTCCCGCCGGGCTGCCCGAGCTGCGGAGTGATCGCTTCGCGGGTCAAGGAGCGCCGCTGCCAGAAGCTGCGTGACATTCCGGTCGCCGGCGCGGTAGTGCTCCTCTGGGACAAGCGGCGCTGGTTCTGTGACGAGTATTTGTGTGAGCGGAAATCGTTTTGCGAAGCGACACCCCAGGTCCCGCGGCGGGCACGATCTACACGCAGGCTCCGGGAGACGCTGGTGGACGCGGTCATCGATTCCGGTCGTGCTGTGTCCGAGACAGCCCTGGCGTTCGGGATCTCGTGGTGGCTGGTCCAGCAGGTCATCGGGGATGCCGCTCTCCGCCTTCCGGACGTTGACCTCCTGGCGCCGAGGATGCTGGGTATCGATGAACACCGGTACCGGTCCGTGCGGTTCTTCCAGGACCCTGCCACGAAGGCGTGGACCCGGTACGAGCCGTGGATGACCACGATCGTTGATCTGGACACCGGCCAGGTCCTGGGCATCGTGGACGGACGGGACCACAAGGGCGTCGGCGACTGGCTCTTCGCCCGGCCCCTGGAGTGGCGGCTCGGCGTGCAGGTCGTCGCGATCGACCCGTCAGCGGCGTTCCGGAAAGCGCTGCGTATGTGGCTGCCGCGCACGGCGGTCTCGGTGGATCTGTTCCACATGACCATGTTGGCCAACGACATGCTCACCACGGTCCGGCAGGGACTGTCTCAGCAGGTTCGGGGCCGGCGGGGCAGGGCCACGGACCCGGCGTGGGCGAACCGAATGCTGCTGCTGAAAGCGGACGAGCGCCTCTCAGAACGCGGCCGGCACCGGCTGGCCGGCGTGTTCTCCGCCGATGATCCCACTGGAAGCCTCCAAGCCGCCTGGCAGGTCAAAGAACAGCTACGCACCCTGCTGAACACCAGCTCCCTCGAGGACGCGGGTGCGGCCAAGAACGCGCTTGCTGACCTCCTCGCACGCGCCGCAATGCCGGAAACCAACAGGCTTTACCGGACCGTGTGCCGCGCGAGGCTATCGAAATCCGGACAACTACAAATCGCGTATCCTCTTGAGAAGTGCGGCCCGAATGGCAGCATGAGCATTCATCTCAGCAGACCATTCCCCGGGAACCGTGAAGAGCCGGGATGGGACATGAAACGGTGGCGCTACCGGCTCTTCGCCACCGCCGGGAAACTCATCACCAGGGCCGGGCGGACCCGGCTGCTGATCCCTGACAAAGCCCCGGAAACCGGCACGATCACCACACTCTTGGCCGCCATCGCCGGGCTAAATACCGGCCTCCGACATCGGGTCCGACTCCCGGCCTGAGAACTGCGCCCGGCCACCCCAACAACGACCAGCACGACCAATCGGAGACGTGGAACCCCACGCCAACCAGTGACAACCGGCCCCGCGAGCGCGCCCAAAACCAAAAAATCAGTCCGGATGAGGATCAAACCGGGATCCGGCAGCCAACCCAACCCCCATGAAAAATCGAGGCTAGATCGCCAATAACTTGACCTCGTCGAAAGCCACGTTGCCAGTATTGGCGTCCGGAAAGCGGGAGACGCGCAGCATCAGGTTGTTGCATGTTTTGGGAATGCAGAAAGGGACTCTAATCTTTGTCCAGCCTTGTCCAGGCTTGAGCGTGATTCGTTTGTCTATGACGAACGCTGGAGTGCTGCCCGAGTTGTCCATGAGATAAAAGCGGACGGTTCCAGAGCCTACAGCGTCTGGTTGCTTCACCCATGCTTCCACTCCGAAAGCTGCACCTTTGATGCCAGCTTCGCTTGTGTAGGTGTAGGGCTGGTACAAATAGTTTGCGCCGGACGTTGCCGCGAATTGAAGGAAGTTGGTTCCACTGTGGCCTCCCGTCGTTTCGACGGTGACGCCAGTTGCATTGTTGGCTGTCCATTTTCCGTGGACACTGCCAGCTGGAGTGATGCCGTCGAAGTCAGACTGAAGAAGCAGGTTCATGCGGTTGGTGCTGGAAGGATCAGCAAACGCAAGGCCTGATGGCGTCAGAACCTCAAGAACGCCGGCGTCCCTCTTTGCTGCGACATAGTCCACAACGGCAGTGAAGGTGGCCACGGTCATGTAGCCGGGCATCCCGATGTACTTCGGGTGGAACATTAACTCCACACCGCCTGCGTAGTCAACTGCAAAATCGACGTTGGCTTTGGCCTGTGCCAACGTCATTGTGTCTAAGGTGGCGTGCCCCAGCATGAAACAACCATCTGTAGGAAGGCGGCGGCGGGCTCCCTCTGCACCCCGGTCAATTTCAATCAGACCGTAGTTGGCGAGGAACATCTGTCCGTTAGGTGAGCCCATCTGCTCGATAGTCGTGAAGTTGCCCGAGTAGTTGGGGTCGAGTACTCCGGTGACGCCAGGCATTTGGAATCCCATTACCCGTAGGTTTTGCGCTTCAAGGTCGATGCGCGGCTGGACGATCTCGCCGTAGGCCGACAGCCCGCCTGTGGTTCCGTACGGCGTGGGGTCTTTGTGAGTGGCGGAGTGGGACCAGATCTCGCAACCCTCGTAGTGCATCTTGCGCAACTCATCCCAAGTTGTGAGTGTTGGCTCGACGTCCAGGCGATTTCCGATGGCACCGGTCACAACACCCAGCCCGCAGGACATCCCACGGTCTCGTAGGATCGGCCATGTCGTCGAGCGGTGCTGGTCTAGCATGTGGTCAACACGGAACGCAACGACGCCCTTGCCGCCCGTGCCGATGACGCCGCCTTTTGCGCGTTTTGCGTCGAGATAGCGGCCATGGTGAATACCGTTGTTACCCGGCCCAAGCGGCGCGAAGGCAACTCCTCCCACGTCAAGGATGGTGGCAGACAAGTTAGGGACTTGCTCCGCCGAGATCACACTTGGGGCAGCGTTGGCGACCTTCGCCTGGCCCGCCGAAAGTGAGGAAATTCCGGTGAACGCAGTTACCAGAGTTCCAAGAGTGAGAAGGCGGCGGCGTCTGACTCCCGCGTTGGCTTCGGGCGATGGATGTTCGTTCTTCCCACGCTTGTTAGTCATGACTGTTCCGCCAAGCAAGTGAGCTATTGACGCGGAGCAGTCCTGTTTCAATTATCAATATCCAGCCTCTCAAACTCATGCATTGCCGCCTCTTGAAGCAATTTGTTTTGAACTTCCATGAACCCTCGTGGAGGCGACGCGTTTCTCAGTGCGGTCTGCTTTGGGCTAAAGCCGGAAATACTTTCCGGCCGGACTTCGACTGCCAATCACCGCGATCCCTTCAGATAGGAAGACAGTGCGGGAGGTGGATTCGGTCTCCGTAGAATCCCAAATCCGGGCCCTCCCCTGGAGCCTGAATTTGGCCCCCTTTCGGCGCGTGGCATTCACGTGAATTTCATGGTTCAGTGCGTCGTATTATTTTTTTGCCCTAAAACGATCAAGTGACAGCTTCGGCGGAAATCGCAAAAATTGAGACTTTGTTCTCCTTGTTCGAAGTGCTGCCGTTTACTCGTAGATTGAGCCTATGAAGGCTGCATGCTGGTTTGCCTCAAGGTTTGATCAAGGAATGGACAAAATTTGAGCAAGTGCTGCTCATCGGCTGCAACTGTAGGGATCCCATGCCCGTGGGGTGCCACGAATCCTGTTAAGCCAACAAGAATATGGGCCAGCGACCATTATGGATGGTGATCAATTTGGATGATTGGGCGGAGATGCGCCACCCGTTTCGACGGGTAAGCACTCGAAGCGTGAGATCGGCAGGATCGTGACGTTTCCCTCGGAAGGGTGGATCGGGTGCTGGAGTCGGACCGGGTGCGGAAGTATCAGCGGGCTGCGGGTGTGTCGAGTTTTGATGTGTTTGCTTCCAGGGTCGGGAGTTGTTGGTGAAGGCGCCGACGATGCCGGCCGCGACGCTCGCGGAGCGGGTGGCCTGGTCCGGTTCCGCGTCTTTGTTCATCCAGGCCCGGATGCTGCCGTCGCGGACGACGCCGGATCTTCTGGGTGGAATGTGGACTCTGCTGCAGGACACACAGGCGGTTCCGGCCCCGCTGTTGGGGGACAACGAGTCCGGCATCGGCAGGGGCCGAACCACGGGGTCGGTCGCCGCGTTCGCCGGTCCCTGGGCCTGGAGATCAAACTGCTTCCGCCGGGGATTGAAACTGCCGCCGACGGCTCGCAGACGATGGTCGCGTTCGACGGTATCAAACTTGGATTCACGGCCCAGCAGGCGACGGGCTGATGTTTCCTTCCATCGGCGGGCCAATAAGCTAAGTGCCCGTGAGCGGATAGGGAGATCCGCCGAATGACGGATCTCGCTCGTGAAGGTAAAGCCACGCCGACAGTGCTTGGGGCGGCCGCGATCATCAACCGCCCCGAATTGGCGATTGTTGGTGGAGGCCGGATCATTAACAGGTTGGCGGCGGGTGGGGAACTTGCGGTCCGCAAGGTTACCGAACTGACGCTCACCTTCGATCACATTGTCTGCGATGGTGGCACAGCGGCCGGATTCCGTCGGGTTCGTTGCCGACGCGATGGAATCCCCGGGATCAGTGTTAGCCGACATGTAATACTACGATGAGGTCCGGCGGAATTTCTGGCCCCCAGTGATATACAGGTGGAGTGAAGATTTCGTTGCCTCGGGGGGAAGGCGATGGTCCGCTGGACTGTCCCCACCAGTTCGTCGGTACCTGCCGATCGTGCCAAGGTGCAGAGGTTCGTCGATTACAGTGCCCGCCAAGTCTGCTGATGTCGGCGAAATTGCCGGCGGAGTCCGATAAGTCGACACGGTTCACGTCGTGATCTGTATCCAAATTCGGGCTGTGGCCCACAAAACGGTAGCGTTTTGTCCATGTGTGGAATCGTTGGATATGTGGGCCATTCTGCTGGCCGTGTGAATGCCGGTCACAGTGCGTTGGATGTAGTCCTTGAGGGATTGCGCCGTCTGGAGTACCGGGGTTACGACTCCGCGGGGGTTGCGGTGGTCTCGCAAGGTGCCATCGAGTCCCGGAAGAAGTCCGGCAAGTTGAGCAACCTCCTCGCCGAGCTGGAGGAGCGTCCGCTGCCGGAGACGTTCACCGGGATTGGGCACACCCGTTGGGCCACGCACGGCGGTCCCACGGACCAGAACGCGCACCCGCACCTGTCCGACGGCGGCAAGCTGGCCCTGATCCACAACGGCATCATCGAGAACTTCGCCGAGCTCAAGCTGGAGCTCGTGGCCAAGGGCTACGCGTTCGAGTCCGAGACGGACACCGAGGTCGCGGCCGTGCTGCTGGGTGATATCTTCCGCAACAAGCTTCACGGCGACACGTCCGACGGCGGCCTGACGAAGGCCATGCAGCTCGCCTGCCAGCGCCTTGAGGGTGCTTTCACGCTGCTGGCGGTCCACGCGGACCAGCCGGATGTTGTGGTTGCCGCCCGCCGTAACTCACCTTTGGTGGTGGGCCTGGGCGAGGGCGAGAACTTCCTGGGCTCGGACGTGTCCGGGTTCATCGATTACACCCGCCGTGCGGTGGAGCTGGGCCAGGACCAGATTGTCACCATCACCGCCGACACGGTGGAGATCACGGACTTCTATGGCGCCCCGGCCGAGGGCAAGGAATACCACGTGGACTGGGATCCGGAATCGGCGGAAAAGGGCGGCTTCCCGTCCTTCATGGAGAAGGAAATCCATGACCAGCCCGACGCCGTGCTGCAGACCCTGCTGGGCCGCTCGGACGTCAACGGCAAGCTGACCCTGGATGAGCTCCGCATTGACCCGCAGCTGCTCAAGAACGTTGACAAGATCATTGTGCTGGCCTGCGGGACATCCGCGTATGCCGGGCAGGTGGCCAAGTACGCCATTGAGCACTGGTGCCGGATCGCCACCGAGGTGGAGCTCTCCCACGAGTTCCGGTACCGGGACCCGATCGTGGACGAGAACACCCTGATCGTTTCGATCTCCCAGTCCGGGGAGACCATGGATACCCTGATGGCTGTCCGTTACGCCAAGGAACAGGGCGCCAAGACGGTGTCGATCTGCAACACCAACGGCTCCACGATCCCGCGTGAATCCGATGCCGTGCTGTACACGCACGCCGGCCCGGAAATCGCCGTGGCTTCCACGAAGGCGTTCCTGGCGCAGATCACGGCGGCGTATCTGCTGGGCCTGTACCTGGCGCAGCTGCGGGGGAACAAGTTCCAGGGTGAGATCAAGGACATCCTGGCGGACCTGAACAAGATCCCGGCGAAGATCCAGCGGATCCTGGACAACGAGGCGCAGATCAAGGAACTCGGCGTGTCCATGGCGGAGGCGAAGTCTGTGCTGTTCCTGGGCCGCCACGTCGGCTTCCCGGTGGCCATGGAAGGTGCGCTGAAGCTCAAGGAGCTCGCCTACATCCACGCCGAGGGCTTCGCTGCCGGTGAGCTCAAGCACGGCCCGATCGCGCTGATCGAGGAGGGCCAGCCCGTGTTTGTGGTGGTCCCGTCCCCGCGCGGCCGCGACTCGCTGCACGCCAAGGTGGTCTCGAACATCCAGGAAGTCCGGGCGCGCGGCGCCAAGACCATTGTGATCGCCGAAGAGGGCGACGAGGCCGTGAAGGCCTACGCCGAGCACGTCTTCTACATCCCGGAAACCCCCGTGCTGCTGGCCCCGCTGCTCAGCACGGTCCCGCTGCAGATCTTCGCCCTGGCCCTCGCCTCGGCCAAGGGCTACGACGTGGACCAGCCCCGCAACCTCGCCAAGAGCGTCACCGTAGAGTAACCGCCGGCCGGTCGTTGGGGGAGTTGAGCGGCCTGTTTCAGGTACGTTCTAGTGCTACCTGAGTAGGTGATTGACCTTGCCCACTGAAATGCAGGTAATCAGTACTCGTGGCCTGGGCATATGGTGTGGATTATGTTCGGCACATGGGCGGAATGCGAGTGAGAAGCACATCCGGAAGTCTCACCTCGGGCGGATCGTAATGGACAACAAGACGAGGCTTCAAGTAGGACTTTTTGGCGTGAAGGATGGTGTTGTCTGGGTTGCTGACGATGTGTTCGTGACCCGGTGGGCTGAAGATGTCCTGGTTGAAAGGTGGACAGGGACCCGGCTCGTCGCGGTCCTGGTCCGCCGAGGCGGGGTCGGAATGATGCAAACCATCTGGATGAAGTTGAATGCGGTTGCCATTGACGCGGGCTGGACTTCTACCGCTCCTTCAACGCGAAGGTAACGCGCCACTCCGGAAGCTCGATGACCTCCCTGACGCTGCCGATGGCCAGATTTTCGTTGGGTAGCATGCACGTGTTCGTCGGCTTTGCGTTGCCGAGCAATGCCAGCGCCTCGACCAGGCGGCTTGGAGGCCGAAGGCTGCGAGAAGTGGCTGAAGTCCTCGGAAGCGGCCTGCCTGTCCGCAGCATCGGCCCGCGTTGTCGCTGAAGTGAGCCGTGAAGACCGCGGTGACCTGTTCGGTCACTATCGGGTCGTTGCTTGCAACCGGGAACTGGTCGCAGTACTCCAACTAGGGTTGTGCAGCTCGGTGCAAATGTCGACTGGAAAGACTCAGCCTCTACCCGGGCGCGGAAGGGCTTGGGCAATCCCGGGCCGGTATTATGTGCTGGGTGACGAGAAATGGTGCGGGACTCAACGTGACCAAGCAGGAGTGGATCAAGTACGGTGCACTTTTTCTGTTGGCCGTAGTTGCCTTCGGCGTAGCAGGTATCGCTCTGACGAATCCGCGCGGCGCAGGCGAAGCCAGCAACACGGTGACGGTAACCCCGGCGGCGGCCACGGCGACTGCCAGTGCGCCCCCTGCACCCACGCCCACAGCTACTGCAACGGCCCAACGGTTGGGAATCCAGCTTCCCGCCGACCCCGTCGTCCTTATTCTGGGTGATTCGTACACTGCCGGTGACGGCGCGGACCGGCCAGACCAGGGATGGGCCTACCTTGTTGCCGGCTCGCTCGGATATCCCACGAACATCGACGGTGTGGGCGGAACCGGCTTCGCGTGGGGCGGCGGCGCACAGGACAACCAGGCTCTTGAGTACGAAGTTCGGCTGCAGAGAATCGCTGAGAACCCCGTCTTCGTCCCCAACGTCCTCATCCTTCAAGGCGGACAGAACGACTCTCTCATCAACAATCCTGATGAAATCCAAACCGCCACGGCGCGGACCATTGAGTCGGCCCGCAGGTTCTGGCCGGGCGTCCAGGTAGTAGTACTTGGCCCATCCGCCCCACAACCGCTCGCGGAGGAACTGCGTAGTGCGAACAGCGCAGTCCGCGCTGGGGCCGCAGCCGCTAAGGCTCCGTTCATCGACGCCAGCGATGCTGGCTGGTTCACAAGTGCCAACAGCCCAGAGTTCGATTTTGACGGCTCCCACGTGAACACCGCCGGCCACAATCACATTGCTGAGAAGTTCCTGGAGTCTTGGGTCACGCTGATCCAATGAGCTAGGTTCGGGCCCAGACGGGCGCGGTTCGTGCTCTCGCATCCAGCTGGCGCCCAGCCTTCAGTCAGCTGAGCATATGGAACCTTATCTATGCTCGATGAGTGATTTTTCGGCCAAGTACGCGACTCCCGACCATGGTGGAACGCCCGCCGGCCCCCGGTTCCGGATTGATGTCCGGGCGGCAGCACGCACTCGATGGCCTGCGCACCGTCGCGGTGATCGGCGTCTTTCTCTTCCACACCGTCACCGGGTTCGCCCCCGGTGGATCCATTGGCGTGGACGTATTCTTCACGCTCAGCGGCTTTGTGATCACTCTCCTGATCATGAAGGAGTACCGCTCCACGGGCAAGCTGCGGCTTGGCGTTTTCTACGCCAAACGGCTCGCCCGGCTCTGGCCGGCGCTGCTGGTTCTTTGTGCTGTCGTGGTTATGGTCGGCCTGATCTTTCCGTCGTCGGGGTGGGGCGGTCAGGAAGCCGATGCCATTCCGGCGGCTGGCTACCTGATGAACCTGTCCAACTTCGGAGCCTTCGGTTCCTCAACCGGCGGCGGTGCGCTGAGCCCAACCTGGACGCTCGCCGTCGAGGAGCAGTTCTACCTGGTCTGGCCAGTGCTCCTTCTGCTGATGCTGAGGTTCTGGAAGGTCCGCACGGTCGCCTGGATAACGGCCGTCCTGGCGGCGGGGTTCCTGGTTTCACGCTTCTTCCTGGTCTCCGGCGGGGCATCGCTGGCCCGGATTTACAACGGACCGGATACACGGGCCGACGAGTTGCTGCTGGGGTGCGCCGTGGCCCTGGTGTTGTCGTGCATCAGCCCAGGCTCGCGGCTCCACGGCTCGCTGCAGGCCGGTGTGCGCCGGTTCGGTCCGCTAGCGGGGCTCGCCCTGGTGCTGGCCGTGTTCATGCTCAAAGAGCCCACCGAACCCAGTGCCTGGTTTGATATCTTCTGGACCGCCGGTCCAACTGCCTTGGCAATACTGGCCGGGCTGGCCATCGGGTGGCTTGTCCTGCTGCCAGAAGGCCTCGTCTCAAAGATCCTGGGCCACCGCTGGCTTTCCCGCCCTGGCCGGGACCTGTCCTACGGGATGTACCTTTGGCACTTGCCGATCTTTATCCTGCTCATTCCTCTCGTCCCATCACTGGCCGTCCGCGTACCGCTGACGGCAATCCTGACAGTGCTGATGGCTTACCTGTCCTTCCGATTTGTGGAAACACCCATCCGCCGCTGGGCATCCAGAAGGTTGGACCCCGCCGTCGTCCGTCCCGCTCCGGAGCCCGTCCGGGAACTGGAGCTCGCCGGACGGACCTAGGCTCCTTCGCGCCGAGACGACGGTCTGGAGCCTGAGCACGACCGAGGAGGCCAGCACCACCGTCGGGATTGGGCACTTTGGTGACCAGGCCGTCGTCGACCATTGCCCGGGCCTGTGCCGAGACGGATCACCTCTTACCTGAACAAACTGAGTTTCTCCGCGACGACGCCGGTATGATGTGCCGGGTGACGGGAAACGGTGGTGGACTTAACCTGACCAAGCAGGAATGGATCAAGTACGGAGCACTCTTTCTGCTGGCCGTCGTTGCCTTCGGGGTAGCAGGAATCGCCCTGACGAATCCGCGCGGCCCAGGCGAAGCCGTCAGCCCTGTGACGGCAAGCTCTCCGGTGGCCACGCCGACTGCTACGGCAACCCAGGCACCTACAGCCACCGCAACGGCTCAACGGCTGAAAATTCAGCTTCCCGCCCAGCCCGTCCTCCTGATTCTTGGCGATTCGTACACTGCCGGTGTGGGCGCGGAACTGCCAGACCAGGGGTGGGCGTACGTTGTTGCCAACGCACTCGGATACCCCACCAACATCGACGGTGAGGGCGGAACCGGCTTCGCGTGGGGCGGTGGTCCGCAGGACAGCGCGGCCCGTGAGTACGAGGTCCGGTTGCGGGAAGCCGCTGCGGATCCGCGCTTCGTCCCCAACGTCCTCATACTGCAAGGCGGCCAGAACGACGCCCTGGCCACCAGCCCTGATGAAATCCAATCCGCCACGGCGCAGACCATCGAGGCGGCCCGCAGGTTGTGGCCCGGCGTCCAGGTAGTGGTTCTTGGGCCCTCGGCCCCCCAGCCGTTAGCGGAGGAACTGCAAGGTGCGAACAGCGCCGTCCGCGCCGGGGCCGCAGCCGCTGGTGCTCCGTTCATCGACGCCTACGGGGCCGGCTGGTTCACGGGTGCCAACAGCCCGGGATTCGACTTTGACGGTGCGCACCCGAACACCGCCGGCCACGCGCATCTTGCTGAGAAGTTCCTGGAGTCCTGGGCCACGCTGATTCAGTAAGCCGCCTCCCGCGGACGCGGCGATGCCTCGGACACCATCTACTAGCGCGTATCAACATCCTCAAACACCAGAAAAGTCTGCGTGTCCTGGACGCCCGGCATCGCCTGCAGCTGGTCGAAAATCACCCGCCGCAGGTCGGTGTTGTCGATGGCGCGCACCAGCAGGATCACGTCAAAATCGCCGCCCACGAGCGCGATGTGATGAACCTCCGGAATCGCACGTAACTGTTCGCGCAGCTCACGCCATGAATGCTGGCTCACCTTCAGCGTCACGTAGGCGGAGGACTTCAGCCCGGCCTTGATGGGGTCCACCAGGGCCGTGAATTTGGTCAGGACGCCTTCGCCGGTCAGCCTGGCAATGCGGGTGTACGCGTGGGCCCGGGAGATGTGGACGTTCTCGGCCACCTGCGTCACGGACATCCTCCCGTCCCGGGTGAGTTCGGCGATGATCCGGCGATCGACGTCGTCCAGCGGCACCTCACCGGGCTCTCCTTCAAGTCGTGCCAATTCGTCCACCGCTCCCGCTCGTTGTCCAGATCACATTTCAATTCGTCTTCCAGAGTAGGTCCATCCGGCGGAACCTTCCACGATTCGGCGAACTACTGGATACGAAACTTCCTCGAGGGCCATACTGGAACCGACTAGTGGCTACAGGTGGACCCGGACGGGCCGATCCGTCCGTGCTCGTCTTCGGCGAGGACGTGGGCCGCCTGGGAGGGGATTTCCACATCACCGACGGGCTGACTGCTGAATTCGGGGAGCATGCAGGAGACTCGGCCGCTGCATTAGCTTTTTGCGCCGGGCGCGGCACATGGGGGCGTAGCGCTCACTGTTCGGACAGGAGCTTCAGGTATTGCTTGCGGGCGGGCATGGCATGAATGACCATTTCGTTTCCGCTGTCGAACCGTAAGACGACTAGCTCCAGCAGCGTCCCTTGAATGTCGAAGCCCAAGATGAGCCGGCGTGCAGGGCTTCCATCGTCGAGGTAGCTTTCATGGATGCCGTTAGCAACTGCGTGTAGAGCGTCTTCCTCACTTACTCCATGTTTTCTGACCGAAATGCGGACAGTTCGTTTCACGAAGCGTGCAAGTAGTGCCGAACCGCGTCGCGAATCAGAACGGATTTACTGATATGCCTTTCGGCAGCGCTCTGCGACAATAGCTCCGCCAATTCCGGTTCCAGACGCACGGACAGCTGCACGCCGGGACTTTGCCCCAACGACGGGCGGCCTCGCCGAGGAGCATGCAGCTTCTCGACTTCATAGCCTGCTTCAGCTTCATTTGCCCAGGCCTGAATCATCTCTTCCGTGACCGGCAGGCCGTCGATGGTTTCCCGTATTTTTGTCATACATAAATAATACGCTTCGACCCCATTGTTGGTAACCCCAAATACCGGGCGGGAGCGGCTGCGGCCGCGCTGCCCCCGAGCCGGTCACCGGCTTGCCGCCGGAGGTTCGACGGCGGTGGCCTGCTCCTCGCCGGAGTCGTCGGCACGATCATTCTCGCCGGCGTGCTGGCGGCAACCGCGGGCACCTTCCCCCAAGTCCACGCCGACGCCGACTCCCAGCGCGTCGCTCACTGCCGAGCCGCCGTCCGCCGCACCGGTCAACGTGAAATGAACTGACACCATATCGGTTGCAACCGATAGTTAGGTAACCGCGAAGGGAGACGGTAATGAGCCAACTCTTTGACGAGCTCGGCATTGACGCTGAAGACTCGTTGGTAGTTCATGCGAAGGAGGATGCCCGTACGCTGACGGAAACCATCCTTCAGCTGGTGGAGCGCCGGAAGCACCTGAAATAAAACAGAGCCAACTAGCCAAAATTATGGGAACGTCCCAGTCGACGGTCTCCGAGTTTGAGCGACTCGGAGGCAACCCGACGCTGTTCACGCTCCAGCGATACGCTCGCTCCGTGGACGCAGAGCTTGTTATTCAGGTGAAAGCCCGCAAAAGTCGCTGCCACCAGCCCGAGGGTGGACCGTGAACTCTGACGAACAAGTCGAGTGAAATTGTCGCCTCCGCCAATAAGGCTGGGGCGATTTTTTATCCCTGGGCGATGCCGACACCGCCCGGACCGATATGCGTGCCAATACGTCCACGGCTCCTTGCTGCAGCGCCACCGCTGGTTGCGATTCGTCTCTCAAAATGACCGTAAGCATCGGTATTCTCCATGATTCGCTCAGGTACTGGATACGAAACTTGCCCCGGGGCCATACTGGAACCGACTAGTGGCTACAGAAGGACGGACCAATGACGATCTCCGCGGACCACCCTGCGTCGGACCAGGCCCAGCGTTTGCCGGCTGAAGATGCCGTATCCGAAGCGGTGCGCAAGTTCGGCATCACGGTGGAGGATTACATGCTGCCCGCCCGGCACCAGATCCAGATGGTGGACCCGGAGGGACGGCTCCTGGCAGAAGGCGAGCAGGGCACAGAGCCCGGCCACGAGTATCCGGTGCCCGCCGATGAGGAACTGCTGGCCGCTTACGAGCAGCTCGTCGTCGGGCGCCGCGTCAACGATCAGAATTCGGCGCTGGTCCGCCAGGGCCGCATGGCGGTGTACCCGTCCAGCCATGGCCAGGAAGCCTGCCAGGTGGCGGCCGCTCTCTGCCTTTCCGACGGCGACTGGCTGTTCCCCACCTACCGGGACGCCGTGGCGGTCATGGCCCGGGGGGTTGATCCGGTGGAGACCATGACCATCTTCCGGGGTGACTGGCACAGCGGCTACGATCCGGCCAGGCACAAGGTGGGCATCCAGTGCACGCCGCTCACGACGCAGCTGCTCCATGGCGTGGGGGTTGCGCACGCGGCAAAGCTCCGCGGCGAGGACACCGTTGTCCTGGCGATGTGCGGGGACGGCGCCACCAGCGAGGGTGACTTCCATGAGGCCCTGAACTTCGCCGCCGTCTTCCACCTGCCGGTGGTCTTCTTTGTCCAGAACAACAAGTACGCCATCTCGGTGCCGCTGGCGCACCAGTCCGTGGCGCCGTCGCTCGCCCACAAGGCCGTGGGCTACGGCATGGCCGGCGAACGGGTGGACGGCAACGACGTGGTTGCCCTCCTCGCCGTGCTGGACCGGGCCGTGAAGCTCGCCCGGGAAGGTTCCGGGCCACTCCTCGTGGAGGCACACACGTACCGGATGCAGGCACACACCAACGCCGACGATGCCACCCGCTACCGGCAGGACAGCGAGGTGGCCGAGTGGCAGGCCAAGGATCCCATCAGCCGGATGAAGACGTACCTCACCGGGCGTGGACTGCTGGACGACGACGGTGCCGCGCGGATCGCTGCTCACGCTGAGGACGTTGCCACCCAGCTGCGGGACGGCCTGGGCGAGGACGTCCCGGTGGACCCCCAGGAACTCTTCCGGCACGTGTTCTCCGTGCCAACACCACAGCTGAAAGAGCAGTCGGCCATGCTGGCCGATGAACTTGCCCGCGAAGCGTCGTCTGAGGAGTCGCCGAAATGAGTCCGACCATCACCACATCGTCCGAGGCGAACGGCAACGTCAGCGCAGCAACTGCCCGGGCGGCAGCGTCCGCCGCTTCTGTGGCTGAAGCTTCCGTGCCGCAGGCCGTCACCATGGCCAAGGCCCTCAACACTGCTCTGGCGGATGCGATGCACGCCGATCCGTCCGTCCTGGTCTTCGGCGAGGATGTGGGCCTCCTTGGCGGGGTTTTCCGCATCACGGACGGCCTCACCAAAACCTTCGGGGAGCAGCGCTGCTTCGACACGCCGCTGGCCGAGTCCGGCATTGTGGGCATGGCCGTGGGGATGGCCATGAATGGGATGCGGCCGGTGGTGGAGATGCAGTTCGATGCGTTTGCGTATCCGGCGTTCCAGCAGATCGTCAGCCACGTGGCCAAGATGCACAACCGCACCAGGGGCGCCGTGAAGCTGCCCATGGTGATCCGGGTTCCCTACGCCGGCGGCATCGGGGGAGTGGAGCATCACTGCGACTCCTCCGAGTCCTACTACGCCCACACGGCGGGCCTGAAGGTGTTCACGCCCGCAACCGTTGCCGACTCGTACCGGATGCTCCGCGAAGCCATCGACTCGGACGACCCCGTCATGTTTATGGAACCGAAGAAGCTCTACTGGTCGAAAGACATGGTGGACCTTGGGGATCTCCGGGCGCAGCACTCACTTAACGTCGAGGCGGGCAAGTCCTCGGAAGGCCGTGCCGCCGTCGCCCGTCCCGGGACCGACGCGACGCTGATCGCCTACGGACCGTCCGTCCCCACCGCGCTGGCGGCAGCCGCTGCCGCTGCGGAGGAGGGGCGCTCGCTGGAAGTCATCGATGTCCGCTCCATCGTCCCCTTCGACGACGAGACGGTGTGCGCGTCCGTCCGGAAGACCGGCCGTGCCGTGGTGATTGCGGAAGCGCACGGGTTTGCGTCCGTGTCCTCCGAGATCGTGGCGCGGGTCCAGGAACGCTGCTTCCACTACCTCGCTGCCCCCATCCGTCGCGTGACGGGATTTGACGTCCCGTACCCCGCACCGAAGCTCGAGCACTACTACCTGCCCGGCGTGGACCGTATCCTCGACGCCGTAGACGACCTCCAGTGGGAGAACTGACCATGAGTGAACCGAAAGTATTCCTGCTGCCCGACCTCGGCGAAGGCCTGACCGAAGCCGAGCTGGTCAACTGGCTCGTGTCCGTGGGGGACGAGATCCGCGTGGACCAGCCCATCGCCGAAGTTGAGACGGCCAAGTCCATGGTGGAAGTCCCGTCCCCGTACGCCGGCACCGTGACGGTGCTCCACGGCGAGCCGGGCCAGACGCTGGACGTGGGCAAGCCGCTGATCTCCGTGCTTCCGGTGGGCTCGGTGGTTGAGCCTGCCTCGGTGGTTGAGCCCGCCGAAACCACGCCTGCCGAAACCGGCGCAGCGGATACGTACCGTGAAGAAGAGAAGGCCGGGTCCGGAAACGTGCTGATCGGGTACGGGACTCCCGGCGGCAGTGGCGCTGCCCGGCGGACGAGGGCTCCGCGGGCTGTTGCTTCGGTGATTGAGCCTGTCGAAATCCCGGAGGTGGACATCTCGCTCCTCCGCACGCGCGTCCCGGGCAAGCTCGGCGCCGTCATTTCACCGCTCGTCCGGCGCATGGCACGGGAACACGGCGTGGATCTTGGCGACATTCGCGGCTCCGGTGACAGCGGGCTCATTATGCGCCGGGATGTTGAAGCCATAATCCATCCGGCGGTTGAGGCGAGCCCGGTGGAGGTTTCGACAGGCTCAACCACAGAACGCCCGGTGGTTGAGCCTGTCGAAACCCAGGGGGCTGTCGACACACGCACAGGTCTGGGCATTTCCGCCCGGACGCCCGTCAAGGGTGTCCGCAAGGCCGTGGCCGCCAACATGTCCCGCAGCCGTGGGGAGATCCCCGAGGCCACCGTCTGGGTGGACGTCGACGCGACGGCGCTGGTGGAACTCCGGGCAGGCCTCAAGAAGTCTGATCCACACAACACTCCGGGGCTGCTCGCGTTCATCGCGCGTTTTGTCACTGCTGGGTTAAAACGGTTCCCGGACCTCAACACCCGCATCGAAACTGCTGTCGACGGCTCCCAGGAGATCGTTGGCTTCGCCGGCATCAACCTGGGCTTCGCGGCCCAGACGGACCGGGGGCTGATGGTCCCCTCGATCCGCAACGCGGACAAACTCAGTGCCCGCGAACTGGACGTGGAGATCCGCCGGCTCACCGCCGTCGTACGCGAGGGCAGGGCGACGCCGGAGCAACTGGGCAGCGGTACTTTCACGCTGAACAACTACGGCGTTTTCGGGGTGGACGGTTCCGCAGCCATCATCAACCACCCCGAGGTGGCGATCCTGGGCGTCGGGCGCATCATTGACAAGCCGTGGGTGGTGGACGGGGAACTCGCGGTCCGCAAGGTCACCGAGCTGACGCTCACGTTCGATCATCGGGTGTGCGATGGCGGCGCCGCGGCAGGGTTCCTGCGGTTCGTGGCCGACGCGATGGAAAATCCGGGGTCGTTTCTGGCGGACATGTAGCGGCAAGCTGGGGAACATAACCGGTCGGTCAGGGGTGTTTTGTGCCGCTACGGCTCCGGCGTTGGGGGCGTGGCACTGTCTGCCACGGCTTGCTCCATGCTCGCCAGGACGGCGGTTGCTGCGGCGAGGCGTGCCGCCCATTCGTCCTGGCTTGCCTGCGCCGCTTCCCAGCCCGCACGCTGCTCACTGGTGGGCCAGCCGTGCGCCCGCCCGTACTTCTGCACGGTCGTCCCGGACAGGCCCGAGAACGCCGATACTTCCCGGACGCTGCCGCCGGCTTTCAGTGCGTCAGCCACGGCCAGCTCTACCTGCTGCTGCGCCTCAGAGCGGAGGGCCAGTGCATCCAATATGCGCTGGCCCTCCGGCTCCGGAACATGTCCCTTGATCTGCGGTGTCATGCCTCCGAGGCTACCGGTCGTAGTCCGGCAGGGTGGCGAACCGTTCGAGCGCGGCGTACCTCTCGGCAAGGCCCTGGCCTGATCGGTGCATGGCCATGAATTGCCAGCACTCCGCCGCCAGTTCGTGCTGAGTCAGTCGCTTCTGCCGCATCAGCCTCCGCTCCACGTCGCGCATACCGTCCCACGCCATGCAAGCGTCGAACTCTGGGGACATCCGCGTGAGAGGTCCAGCTGGCCGCGGGTTGGGTGGAACCGGCGGGTAGATGATGAGCTTGAGTTCCTTCACTGAATCTCACCCTGCATCTTGGAGTAGCCAGCTTTGGTGTAGGCCTTCCGACCGGTCATGTCTCCTTCGGTGCCGCCGAGAGGGTGGACGTCTGGGCGCCCTCCCATGGTCGTCAGGTGATCACTCACCTTGGCCAGCGCTTCACTCTTACTGGTTCGCTTCAACGTGGAACATGCCAACGGACTCGTAGGTTTCCACCACGGCATATGAACGGGTCTTCACTGGAGCTCCTTCTGTCGTCATGAAGCAAGCGTAACAGGCAGTGTTACGGCTGCGACAGATAGTGAACTAAACCGAGTCTTATTTGGCCCTTATACTCAGCGCATGAGGAATACACCGGGGGAACTTAGGGCCAGCAAAATCGTTCGTACTAAGCAGGCGATGAAACGCATTGTGCCGGCGCCGCTGTTTCGGCAGCTAAGGAACATGCGTAACCGTGCAGAGCAGCGTCGAGAAGCCCTGCTGGATAGTCAGCGGTACGTGCAGTATTCGGCGCCGGATGACGGCGGGGTCACTGCTGATCTGACTGGACGGCACCTTGAAGCGCATATGACGAAGGATTACCACGGCGTCGAGAAGGGCATGTCTTTGCGCGACCCGCGCCGCCCGTTCGGCAACTCTGTCATGGAGCGTCTTGACCTGCTGATCCCTGCCGCCGAATCGCAGGGTGTTGCTGGCGGATTCCTTGAGCACGCGCATTCCGCACGCACGGCCTTGCTGGACTGGAACGAGTCCGGTGTGATCGATGATGCCCTGAGCCCGGTGCGGCCTGAGGTGTCGCGTGGCATTGAGAGCCCTGAGCAGTTCTTCACTTCGCGCCGCAGTGTCCGTGACTACGCCGACCGCCCTGTTGCACCCGAAGTTCTTGCTGAGGCTGTCAGGCTCGCTATCAATACCCCGTCGGTTTGCAACCGCCAGGCGTGGCAGGTTCGCTTCTACACTGAGGCTGCGGACAAGTCTGCTGTGCGTGACTTCCAGAATGGCAACTCTGGCCTCGGCGGCGTGCCGGTTATGGCACTGGTCACCGTGGACTCTCGGCTGTTCGCTGGTGTCGGTGAGCGTAACCAGCCATGGATCGAGGGCGGGCTGTTCTCCATGAGCCTGATGCTTGCTTTGCATGGGCTCGGTGTTGACGGGTGCATGTTGAACATGTGCCAGCCGAACAGTGTGATGGACGCGCTGCGCCGGAAGATGGGTATCCCCGAGCACGAGCTGGTAATCATGCTGATGGCTGTCGGTTACGGGCGCGAGGGGCACCGGGTGGCACGTTCCCCGCGCCGCGCAACCGACGAAGTCCTACTGGCCTAGAAGCAGATCACATGGGCGTCCCTGATGCGGACGAACCCGGTTGAGGCTGTGTTGTAGAAGCCGAAGCCGGTCAGTTCGCCGTCAGGAATGTCCGTGGTGCGAACCGCCCCGAGAGCCAGGGTGGTTCCAGGGGTGACCGTAAGGTTGCGCCAGAGCGCCGCCGTGGGTGCGTAGGAGATGCTCTTGGTTTCGGCGGTGCCCCAGTTAGAGCCGGTGCGTCCGTCGCCGGTCACGCCATACTCGGCGCTAGTGGCCTACCAGATGCCGTCGATGCGGACGGCAAGCCGTACCTTGTCGACTTCGAGCGAGTTGTTCAGCGTGAACTTGATCGTCTGGAGCTGCTTCGCGCCGATCCCCTTGACATAGGGGAAGTACCCGAAACCGGGCTGCGCGGCGAGGGGGTTGCTGCTGTTGCGGTAGGTGAACTTGTTCCCCGACAGATCGGTGACCTTGAAGTTCGCCGCCCCCGTGTCAGGAGTGGTGTCAATCGCCGCGTTACCGTTCACCGAGTGCCAGCCGACGGACCCGCCCGAAGCGTCGCCATAGTTGTTGAAGTCCAGGTCAATGACCGGCGCGCCGGGGGTAAGTGCGGACAGGTGCAGCCGCAAGAGTTCCTTCTGCGTCAGCGCCACGTCGTAGACGGCGAGCCCGCCGATCTCCCCATTGAAATGGTTATGGTTACCCATTCCAGAGGTCAGCTTGACCGCGCCCACGGTGAAGTCCGCAATGGTCGAGGATCGGTTCAGGCCGTCAGGGAGCAGGTACGGATTCTTGGCGTAGGTCCGGCCGTCGCCGTAAGGTGCACCCGTTTCGGTGTAGCTGGGCCGCTCGTCAGCCGCGGCGTCCAGGTAGGAGATCATCTGCGCGCCGTCGTAAGTGAACGCCACCATTCGGTATTTTCCGGTGCCGACCTTGCGGGCGGAGGACGAATAGTCGCGGCTGTAGGGGATGCCGGGGGATGCTCCGCCGTACTTGGAGATATGCCCGCAGACCTGATGTTCGCCGCCGTAGGTGGGCAGGGACATGAACAGACCGTATTGGCGGCGGGGGTCACCGTCGTCCTCCTGCCACATACCACCGATGAAACCGCCCTCAGTGTTGCCCCGCTTGATCCAAGCCACCACTGAGACCTGGTTGCCGAACCGGGCCGCGTTCAGGTCGCGAGTGTTCGCCGCAGCAATCGTCAGGTAATCGGTGACGCCGTCCAGGCTGATCCCGCCGCCCCACGGTCCCGACGCGACCGACGTGACCGTAGCGCCCGGCCCCTGCCCTAGCGAGTAGTTACCCGAGTCATCGACGTATGGCGCCGTAGCTTCCTTGAAGCGCCAGCGAGCCAGCGGGTTTGGCAGGGTGCGGGAGGGTTTCGCAGCGGAAACGCCGTCCGCTGCGGAAGCTAAATCGGCATCGATAATCAGGTCATCAATCGTGGCAGATTGTGCCCTCGGACGGGAAAACCCGGTCGGACGCTTGGGCCTCAGGAAGGCATCGGGCATCCCGCGTCGGGCCCTGCCAGTCAGTCCGCTGGAAGTAGCCTCCCCTGGTGGCCTTGTAGCTCGCGGCCTAGGGCAATCTTCCTTCGAAGGGACACTGAAACGCCGCGACCAGCGACGGCAAGGTTGCGTCTTTCGGATTTGGGGTAGCCTTCCGACCGTTTTCTGCGTTGCTATTGCTCAGCCTTCCGCAGCGAAGGCTTCGATGGCGAACGTTGTCCCGCACTTCGCGGCAGCGAGCTGAAAGTCGTTCTAACTAATTCGCGGCCCAGACGGACCGCGGACTGATGGTCCCCTCGATCCGCAACGCGAACAAACTCAGTGCCCGCGAACTGGACGTGGAGATCCGCCGGCTCACCGCCGTCGTACGCGAGGGCAAGGCGACGCCGGAGCAACTGGGCAGCGGCACTTTCACCCTGAACAACTACGGCGTCTTCGGGGTGGACGGTTCCGCGGCCATCATCAACCACCCCGAGGTGGCCATCCTCGGGGTGGGCCGCATCATCGACAAGGCGTGGGTGGTGGACGGGGAACTCGCGGTCCGCAAGGTCACCGAACTGACGCTCACGTTCGATCACCGCGTGTGCGACGGCGGCACAGCAGCCGGATTCCTGCGGTTCGTGGCCGACGCGATCGAGAACCCGGCGTCGGTGCTGGCTGATATCTGAGATCGCGCCGGTGGCTAACGCGGGTGCCTAATCAGTGATGGCTGGATCCAATTCCTCTTCTTTGGCATCGAGGGTCTCCGAGGCGTCAATGAACTGCGGCGGGGAGAGCTTGTAGGCGCCGTAGTACAGGGCGGCCGCGAGGACCATGGTGATCAGGGGTGTCAGCTGGGAGATGACGGGGACGGCCGTCTGTTCCGTGAGGGCAATGCCGATGGCCGATGCCAGCACCCAGGCAATGGCCCCAGGGCTGACTGCCTTCAACTTTGCCGGCCGGATGTCCGGGACGAGTTGAGGCTTCTTCCAGTTCAGTGCGATGTAGACCAGCGCGATGGCAACCCAGGCGGTGACGAAGACGCCCTGCCAGGCCAGCGCCTTGAGCAGGTAGCTGAGGACATCGGTGAGCATGAGCAGGAACGCCAAGGCGCCGCAGACAATGACCCAGATGTAACGGGGCAGATTGAGCCGGAACACTCTGCTGGCAAACGCGGACAGGTTTTCAGACGCCAGGAAGTAGTTGGCTGTATTTATACGTGTCTGGGAGATGAGGATGACCAGCACGCCGACGAAACCCAGTGAGGAGATGAATGCCTGAACCACCCCCGTTTCGGAGGCTTCCAGTCCCCACGCACTCATGATGTAAATGCCGATCAGTCCGTTCAGGCCGAAGGTGAAGGCGTAAAAGACCCAGCCAAAGGTCACCGTCCCGAGGAATTTCTTGTCCTCGGCCCGGCCGAGGCGCGCGTAGTCGAAGGTGTACATCATCATGATGTACACGCCCATATAGATCAGATACGAGGTCAGCCAGCCGGGCAGTGTTGACGCGGCGGCCGCCTGGCCGATCCAGTCCGTCGGCACTCCTCTGATAAGCGTGGCGGCAACCACCACGGCCACGAGGCCCGCAATGTAGAACGGGAGCAGGAAACCGTTGAGCTTGTCCAGCCAGTTCTGCACACCGCCCATGGCCAGGGGAACGGCGTAGAGGACGACGACGGCATACCACACCACCATGCTCCCGCCGAAGAACTCGTGGAAGGCCACCGCAATGATCGACCCTTCAAAAACGGCGTAATAGATGGCCGTGGCCGCGAAGATCAGCGAGGCAAGTGCGGAACCGACCAGCCCGAAGAGTGTGCGGGAGAACAGGCTCACGGTGAGCCCGGTTCTTGCGGCGTACCGGGAGAGCACCAGGTTGATGACGCCGTAGGTTGCGACGGTCAGCACCATGCCGATCACGGTGTTGACGACGCCGACGGCGCCGGCAGAGGCGACGGCAATATAGATCCAGAACATGGCGGAGAACAGCGCCCACCAGGCCATGGTCAGCGACCATTTCCCGGCCCGTTTAGTAGCGGGTAGGACGTAATTTGAGTACGACAAAGGAACACCCCTTAGGTGATTTCAAAAAAACTAACAAACAGAACCAGCGGCGGGCGCCGCCGGCAAATTGCCCTATTTACCCCAGAGCCGGCTGCGGACGGCCTTGAGCTCGGCTCGCGCGCTGAGTGCTTCGTCCATGGTTACCGCCAGGAATCGGGTTTTTGTTCCGGGCGCATTACGCGCCAGCAGATCCATGTCAGCGCTGATGACTGTTGCAACCATGGCGTAGCCGCCACCGGAGACTGCGTCCCGGTGCAGGGCAATGGGTTCCTTGCCGCCGGGAATCTGGATGGAGCCCACTGCGTACCCTGCATCGACGATGTTGGAGGGGTCGGACCCCGCGCCGAAGGGTTGTTGGCGCGGTTTCCATTCGATGGCGGGTCCCGCATAGCGCAGGCCCGTCCTATCGGCCACCGGTGTGAGGGTCCACGTGGAGGAGAGCAGCGTGTCGAGCCCGACCTCGGTGAGCCGGTGGTCGTAGAGGCCACAGACCACACGGATGTCCTGGTCGCGGGTGAAGACCGGCTGCATCGCTGTGTCGATGCCGTCCAGCCCCGCGGTGGCGGTGGCCGGTGCCTGACCCACGGGAACGATGTCGCCGGCCTCAAGCTTGCGGCCCTTGAACCCGCCCAGCGACCCCAGGGAGTACGTCGAGCGGCTTCCCAGCACGAGCGGGACATCGATGCCCCCGCGCACGGCGATGTAGAACCGGGTCCCACTCTGTAGGAAGCCGAACGAAACCTCGTCTCCCGCGGCCAGCTCGAGCCTGGTCCATTGTTCCCTGTTCTCGCCGTTGACCTTGACATCCACAGGTGCACCGCTGACGGCGATGACGGCGGCCTCCGTGGCCCGGAAGCGGGGCCCGAGGTAGGTGCATTCGAGGACCGCCTCCGCGGCAGTGTTGCCCACCACGGCATTGGCCAGCTCGGCCGACCACTGGTCCATCGAACCGCCCTGGGGAATGCCGACGTTGTAGTAACCAAGCCGGCCACTGTCCTGGACCGTGGTGGAGAGTCCGGGTTCCAAAATTTCAAACGACATTGAGGTGCTCCAGAATCTCTTGGTTGTACCGGTGCGGATCTTCGAGCGCTTCGGCCAGGTCAAAGGTCACGGGGGCCTGCCGGTAGACGAAGGTGCCATCCTCGACCTGCCGTTGGATCCGCTCATATTCGTCCTGGTCAACGGGCCGGAACGTGACTATGTCGCCGGGTTTGAAGAAGATCATGAAGTCCTTGAAGTCCTCAAGCCGCTGCGCGGGGTCGAAGATGGGCGCGGCGGCGACTCCGAACATCTGGTAGCCGCCCGCTCCCCGGACCGAGTAGATGCACGCGAAACAGCCGCCGTGTCCCACCGTCAGGGGTGGTGTGTCCGTCCGTGGGCTCAGGTACTTGGGGACTTCCAGCTGCTCCTCCCGGGGAACCATTTGGAACATGAAGGGCAGGCCCGCCACGAAGCCGACCATGGACACCAGCCAGGGGCTGCCGTGATGGCGGCTGATGAATTCCGCCGCGGATGCCAGCCCATTGCTCTCGGCGGCAAAGTCGAGATCGGTGCCATCGGGCTTCTGGTGTCCGCTGCGGAACCGTGCCCCCGTCTCGCGGGTGAAAGGATCGTCGTACCAGACGGGAATCTCCACGATGCGGGTGTCCAACGTCTGGTGTTCTGCGGCGTCGACCTCCGTTTCGATGGCCCGGGCCACGGCTTCGAGTTCCGCCGGGTCAAGAACGTCCGGATCGAACCGGATGAGCAGGGAGGCGTTGGCCGGGCAGACGTCGGAGATTCCGGGCAGCGCCCGGGCCGAGAGCGAGCCGGCCATGGAGTTGGCCTTGAAGTTCGCGGCCAGGCTCATCGATTCGTCGATCTCGATGAACAGAAATTCATCGCCGCCCCAGGTGTAGCGGGCCGTTCCCTTCAGCCGCTCGCTCTCGGCGCTGTGCGCACTCATGCTGGAAGTCCAAGCAGTTCGGGCGCGGTTTCGATGAACTTGGAATGGTGTTCGACGGCGCGCAGCTCGGGCCGCTGGCTCAGGACCTTGAGCAACGGAATCGTTGTGGTGACGCCCTCGACCCTGATCTCATCGAGGGCCCGCCCCGAACGGACGATGGCCTGGTCGCGGGTCTCGTCCCAGACGATCAGCTTGGCCAGCAGCGAGTCGTAGAAGGGCGCCACGGTGGAGCCGCTGACAAAGCCGGAGTCAACGCGGATGCCCGGGCCGCCGGGCCAGTCGAGGCGCTTGATCACCCCGGGGCTCGGCATGAAGCCGTTGGCCGGGTCCTCGGCGTTGATGCGGTACTCGAAGGCATGACCCAGGAAGACGATGTCTTCCTGCTGCAGCCTCAGTTCCGCGCCGTCGGCCACCAGCAGCTGTTCCCGGACCAGGTCCAGGCCCGTGATCATTTCGGTCACGGGATGCTCCACCTGTAGACGGGTGTTCATCTCGATAAACGCAACCTCGTGGTTGCGCGGGTCGTAGAGGAATTCGACGGTGCCAAGCCCGGAGTATGCGCACTTCTGGGCAAGGTGCACGGAGGACTCCAGCATCTGCCGGCGCACTTCCTCGGGGAGGTCCGGGGCCGGCGCCTCCTCCATGATTTTCTGCTGCCTGCGTTGCATGGAGCAGTCCCGGTCGCCCAGATGGATGACGTTGCGGCCGTCGCCCAGAACCTGGACCTCAACGTGCCGGGCACGTTCAACAAAGCGTTCCAGGTAAACCGCGGAGCTGCCGAACGCGGCGGCCGCCTCGGCCTGGGCCACCTCGACCGTGGCGAGCAGATCCTCTTCGGAGACAACGAGGCGGATGCCGCGCCCGCCACCGCCGGCGGCGGCCTTGACCACCAGCGGATAGCCGATGTCCCGGGCGATCGCCACAATGTCTGCGCCCTCGGGGACTGCGCCGTCGCTACCGCGAAGTGTCGGGACGCCGGCATCCATGGCCGCCTGCCGGGCACGGGCCTTGTCACCCATGAGTTCGATCGATTCCGGGTCCGGACCCACCCAGATCAGCCCGGCGTCGCGCACCGCCCGGGCGAAGTCCGCATTCTCGGAGAGGAAACCATAGCCGGGGTGGACGGCGTCGCAGCCGTGGTCCAGGGCCGCCTTGAGCACTGCTTCGTGGTCGAGGTAGCTGCGGCTCGCCGGCGCCGGGCCGACGACGGCGCATTCGTCGGCGAGTTCTGCAGCGAAGGAATGGGCGTCGGGTTCGCTTGCGACGACGACGGTGCCGATGCCCAGTTCGCGTGCCGTGCGGATGATGCGGACGGCGATTTCGCCGCGATTGGCAATCAGGAGTTTTTTCATGGTCCCACCTCGATGACGGCGATGACGTCGCCGGGATTGACGGCACCGAAATCTTCGACCTCGAAGCTGGTCAGGGTCCCGCCCACGTCGGAGCGGATTTCACTGAACTGCTTCATGATCTCGATGACGCCGATGGTCTGGCCGGATTCGACGCGGTCGCCTTCGGTAACGTAGGCGTCCTTGCCTGGGCCGGGCTTCCGGTAGAACAGGCCGGGGAGCGGGGAAACGATGTTGTGGGGCACGGGGGACCTTTCAGAGTGGTTCGTATGTGCCGCGGGACCCGGTTAGGATCCGGCGGCGGCCTGCCGGACGGCCGTGGCTACAGCCGGCGAATTCGGGGCATCGGAGTGCACGCAAATACTCTCGAAATCAATGGTGAGCAGGGAGCCGTCGGAGGCTTCGACAACGCCGTCGCGGAGCACCCTGCGAACGCGTTCCGCGGCCGCGGCGGGGTCGGTGGGTTCGGGGCGGCGCTGGATCAGGAGTTCCCCCGCGGGGCCGTAGTTCAGGTCCACGTACAGTTCACCAACGAAGGGGACGTCCATCTCCTGGCAAACACTCTGATGGGCGGTTCCAGCCAGCCCGTAGACGGGCACCTGGTAGAGCCTGGCGACACGGGCTGCACCCCGCATGAGCTCGGGGTCACGGGCCAGCATCCCGTAGAGGGATCCGTGCGGTTTGATGTGGTTCAGTTCCATTCCCGCTTTGTGCAGGAAGCCGGTCAGGGCGCCCACCTGGTAGAGAATAAGTGACTCGACTTCCGCCGGAGTCAGTTTCATTTCCCTACGGCCAAAGCCAACGATGTCCGGCAGCCCCGGATGGGCGCCGACCTTCACCCCGTGTTCCTTGGCGGCTTGCACTGTGGCGTCCATGGTGTCCGGGTCTCCGGAGTGGAATCCGCACGCAACGTTTGCGACGTCGATGATCTGCATCAGCTCCAGATCGTTCCCGAAGGTGTGCAGCCCCAAGGCCTCGCCCATGTCCGAGTTGATTTCAATTCCGGCTGTGATGCCGTTCACATTCTCTTGTTGCATGTGTGAAACCCTACTGAGGCTCCGGTTCGCATCCCAGTGGGCATTTGCCCACTCAAATGGTGTCTAATTGTCGTAGTTGCACATGGGGGATTTTGGTTCTGACCTGACCGTCAAGAGGGAGAGCATGAAAGTCGCCGATTTGCTGGCCGAGGATACTTTGCAGTTGCGTTTGTACACGCCCTCTTCGCGGCAACGACTGGCACGGTCCATCAGCTTCTGCGCCCAGGCAGAGTTCCTGGACCCAACGCCCTTTCTCGGCGCCGGCTGCCTCGTGATCACCAATGGCATCGGATTCAACTTTTCGGACGACCAGATCTGGGATGCCTACGCCGAGCGGCTCGCGGACGTTCCGGTGGCCGCCATCGCGTTCGGCACCGGCGCCGCCCACCGGCTGATCCCGCCGGGCCTGATCAGGGCGGCCACGAAGCACAACGTCCCACTCCTGGAGGTCCCGCACGTTGTGCCTGCACTCCAGGTCCAGCGCTTCGTCACCAGCGTCCTGGAAGCCGAACGCTTCGCACTGACCAAACAGTCGTGGGCACTGGCCGACCGCTGCGCAAGAATCGCCGGAACCGGGGGCGCCCTGCGCGGGTTGCTGGCCGAGATTGCCGGCGCCGCCAAAGGCCAGGTCGCGGTCTTCGATGCCATCGGTGACGTGATGGCCTTTTGGCCGAAGGGATCGGGCTGGACACATGAGGACCTGAGCCGGGCCGCTGCCGGAACCGAGGCTTCGTCCTTCGAACTGCCGATGGGTGGGACGGAGATTTTTCACCTGGTGGCCCGCGGAGGGCTCTCCCGCGAGCCCCTGGCGACGCTGCTCGGTCCAGCCTCATCCATCCTCGCCGTCCAACTCAACAACGTGCTCAAGGCCCCGGGGCAAAAAGCGGGAAGAATGGCGGCACTGCTGCAACAGTTCGGCGATTGGGAGGGAGTCGCCACCGACGAACTCACCCGAACCTTCCGGGCGGCGGGGCTCGATCCCCAGGCGGCGACGTACCTGGTGGTGGCCCGCCCGGATCCTGACGATTCAACCCACCCATGGAAGATTCGCCTGGCGGTCCAGGAACTGTTCCGCCGAGTCCAGATCCACTCCTCGCAAGGCAACCTCTTCGCCTTTGCCCAGTCCAGTACCGTCACGGGGGAGCCCCCGGAGTCGATCACGGAGCAGCTGCTGGAATCCTGCCGCCAGATGGCCGCGAGTGTGCCGATCGTCATCAGGGGGCCGGCGGAGAGCGTGGACGAATTGCGGCTGGGCGTCGCGGACGCCCGGCACAAGGTCCTACACGTTTCGGGGCCGGTAATCCCGGCACCGCTCGATATCCAGTCCCTGATCGCCGCCACCGCCGGCGGCGGCGCCCGTGCGGCCGCCCACAAGCTGCTGGCTCCAGTGGTCGCATACGACCGCGACCACAACAGCGCGCTCCTGCAGACCCTGAGAACCTACCTGGAACATAACGCGCAGCCGTCCGACACATCCCGAGACCTCTATATCCACCGCAACACCCTGAGCAAGCGCCTCCGGCTTCTCTCGGAGCTGCTGCGGCTGCCCCTGGACACCCTGGACGGGCAGGCAACCTGCCTGATGGCCCTGAGAATCACGGACCTGTAGACCAAAGACCCCGGCCTGCGGGATCCGTGCAGGCCGAGCTGTAGATAACTGAACTTGTACGTTCCTTTACCCTAGTTAACACCACATTCGAGTACTATTGGAGGTGGAAAGGAGCGTCTCTTGGTTAGTGAAACTGCGGAGCTGCTGGGCGAGCACCTGAAGCAATGGAGAATCCTGCTTGGCCTCAGCCAGGAGCTGGCCGCGGAACGGGCGAATCTCTCCATGCCCACATTGCGCCGCATTGAACGGGGCGATACGGGCGTCAGGCTGGGAAGTGTCCTTGCCCTGATGGATGTGCTCAACCTGACCGAGCGGCTCACTGAGGTGGCCGATCCTCTGAGTACCGATCTGGGGCGCATGCGCGCGCACCTCCTTGGCCGCCAACGGGCCAGGAGGAGCCAGTGAGCCACGAAGTGTGGGTGGATGATATCCATGTGGGTGACTTCTCCGTGGACGTGCGCCCTGGTTTTCAGAAGCCGTCGATGACCTTCACCTACCTCGACGGCTGGCTTTCCAGCGCCGATGCCTTCGCCATCTCGCCGGATCTGCCGCTGCAGCGCGGGCCGCACACGCCCGCCGCGCACAGAACCACTTTCCTTGCCTTTGACGACGCCGCCCCTGATAGCTGGGGCCGCAGTCTCATCGACGCGCGGCTGCGGAAGAAAGCACGCGACGGTGGCATTCGGTTCGCTTCGCCGTCGGAGATTGAGCTCCTGCTCGCCGTTGACGACGAAACCCGCCAAGGCGCACTGCGCTTCCGCAAGGATGGAACCTTCCTCGCTGACGAGCACCGACGGGCCGGCATCCACGAGCTCCCCAAGCTGGTCCATGCAGCTCAGCGGTTTGCCGAGAACGGCGAGATCGACGACGACGTCAGCGAACTGATCGGGGTCGGTTCCTCGCCCGGAGGCGCCCGGCCAAAAGCATGGGTCCGCGACCAAGGCGGCGAGATGCACCTGGCCAAGTTCCCCCGCACGTCCGATGTCACTGATGTTTCTGCCTGGGAGCTCACCGCAATCAGGCTGCAACGCCGCGCAGGGATCCAGGTCCAGGAGTCCTCGGCAGCCCCCCTCACCGAGGGCCGCTCTGTGTTTCTCACCAGGAGGTTCGACCGGCAGGCCGGACAGCGCATCCCCTACATGAGCTTTCGCAGTGCCTTCGCGCTGGCCCAGCACGAGCACCCCGACTACGCCACGCTCGCCAAGAGGGTCGCTTCGATCTCTGCGAGCCCTTCCGCCGATGCTGCTGAGCTCTTTTCGCGGGCAGCATTCACCGTGATGGTCAACAACATAGACGATCACATGCGCAACCACGGCCTGCTCCATATCGGAAATGGCTGGCGCCTCGCACCATCGTTCGACGTGAACCCTTCAAGGGCCGGCGGCTCCTACACTCCGCTCACACCGGAGGATGATGCCGGGGACCGGGACATCAGGCTGCTCATCAAACATGCCGCCGACTTCAGGCTGACCCGGCATGAAGCGGTCCAGCGAATCCGGATCGTGGATGAGGCCGTCTCGCACTGGCGCGAAGACGCCCTTGCATGCGGTGTCAGCCCCGACGCGCTGGACTTCATGGCGAATGCCTTCGAGGGAGAGCACCGGGCTCGCGCCACGGACCTGCACGACAGCAGCCCAACCACCATCGACCTTGCTGCAGGCGGCCCGGCAGGGCTGCCCGGTGAAGTCTGGGTAAATCCGCACACCAGAAGAGGGCGGTTTGTCGAAGGGCATTTCAGGCGCCGGGCGCAGTAGGGAGGCGACGCGGACAAACTCAGTGCCGGTGAACTGGAGTGTGCACCTTGCCGTCAGACGGCTTCCTCCGCATGCTCAGCGCACCGCACCGTCGCGATCAGCTGGCCACCGCCGTCGGCCTTTACATAGTGGGTCACGTGGTTCGTGATCCTGCCGCAGTGATCACAGAAGCACGCGTGTTGTTTTGTCTGCATAGCGAGATGTTACGCAGTTCGATGGATTTAAGGGGAAATCCCGGCCAGGAATGTGGATCTCCACATGCGGCCCGGACCGTGTCCCGCATCCCGGAAACTCCAAGGGCCCGCGGGTAGAATCGGGGCCAAGAAGAACGCAGTCGCTTTCCGGAGGTACGGAGAAACAATGTCAGAATGGCTCGACGTCGGCGCGGACAACTACGTGCTGGTCACCGAAGGATCACTGCTGAACACCGGCCTGATTGTGGGCTCCGAGCGGGCCATGGTGGTCGATACCGGCTGCGGGCCGCGGCAGGGGCGCGAAATCCTGGAGGCGGTGCGGGAGAAGACAGACTTGCCCCTGGTGGTGGTCAACACGCACGCGCACTACGATCACTTCTTCGGCAACGCTGTCTTCGCATCCGACGGCGCCACCGAGTTCTGGGCGCACGAAAACTGCGCCCAGGAGATCGACGACCACGGGGACCTGCAGCGCCGGTTCGTGGGAACCCTGGAGCCGGAGATGTCCACGGGCGAGGGCGAGAATGTGGAACTGGTGGTGCCCAACGCCATCGTCAGGGACCAGCCGGTGCTGGTGGACCTCGGCGGAATCACCGTGACCCTCTTCTACCTGGGCCGCGGCCACACCGACGGCGACCTCCTGGTGGGCACTCCAACCACCCTCTTTGTGGGCGACCTCGTGGAGCAGGGCGCGCACCCCTCCTTCGAGGACTCCTACCCGGAGGAATGGGCCGACGCCCTGCGCCACATCTCCGCCCTGCGCCACCGCTACGAGTTCCTGATCCCCGGCCACGGCCAGCCCTGCAGCGACCAGTTCGTCAAGACCATGGCCAACACCATGACCACCGCGGTCCGCCAGGCCCAGCAGTCCATCCGCGAAACCCCCGCCGACGCCACCAAGGCCATCCCCGTGCTGCCGTACGGCCCGGAGCAGTCACGCTGGTTCATCAAGCGCCTGCAGGAGACGCGGCCGCTGCACTAGGTTTGTGGTTTCCGTCCGTTGACCCGGGCGGTCTTTCGGGTCGATATTGGGCGTGTGACACAAATAAGGCGGGATACGGGCACAGCAGCGTCCTTTCCAACGCGCCTCCGCGCTGCGCGCGTCCTGGCATGGGTGATGGTGGCCGTGGCCACCATCGGACTGTTCGGCCTTGCCGACCTCATGGTTCTGCCGGGCTGGGTGGATCAGCAGTACGTCTGGGCCGTGTCGCTGGAGGCGAGCTGGGGCAGCCTGTTGACGTTCGTCGTCGCTGGCTCATTTTCCAGCATTGCCCTGAACCCCCGCCAGCCTTGGCCCGGGATCGTCCTGTTGGCGATCGCCGTCGCGGCTCTGGTGCTGGGGGCGGTCTTCGGCCAGGACGGCAGCCCCGTCTGGGTCGCAGCACTTCTGGCTGGCGCTGTCGCTGTTCTCGTCTGGCTTGTCCAGAACGACTCGCCGGCCCTGCCGAGGGTGTGGAACCTGAGCTGGCAGTACCTGCTGATAGGCCTCGCTGGCGTTCCGCTCTGGCTGTTCTACGTCCTGCATGCCTTCGAAAAGTCCCGGCTCCGGCAGGACGCCGAACACCAGACCTGGAATGTCGAACACTGGCCTGTGCAAGGATCAGCCGGTATCACCTTGTGCCTGAGTGCGCTGGTGATGAGCTTCTGGGCTGCAGGGCGCCCGCTGATGAGGGTGACCACGAGCCTGTCAGCCACCTACATCGGCGCAGCAATGCTCGCCTTCCCGCACCGCGACGGGGCCATGGAAGGACCGATGTGGGGTGTCGCCATGGTGATATGGGGGACGGTGTTGGCGCTCCCGCTCCCGCGTCGCGCGACGAGTCTTGGCCCGCCGTCGACCGTTATTGGCTGAGCCTGCGCCCGGCCATAACCGCGCCCACTGCTAAGACACAGCTGGATCAGCCCCAGGACCGCGGACGCCGCGCTGTTGACCAGCGAGGCGAGGATCATCCCGCCGGCGAGACCTCAGGCATGATTGTTGGGTGATCACCGAACATGCGCTGCTCGCCGTCCGGACCGGCCTGGAGGAGGACTTCGAGAATGCTTTTGGCGAGGCGAAGTCGATCATTGGCTCCATGCCCGGATTCCAGGGCCTCACGCTGTCCCGCAGCATCGAGAGCCCACCCACGTACCTGCTGCTGGTGGAATGGGCGCGGCTGGAGGACCATACCGAGGGTTTCCGGGGATCGGCTGAGTATCAGGAATGGCGTGCGCTCCTGCATCATTTCTACTCGCCGTTTCCGACGGTGGAGCACTACGAGCCTGTTGTTGTTCTGAACTTCTGAGGGCTTCCGCGGAGCTACGCCTTGGACGGCTCCGACATACGAATGGCCATAACGATCAGGCCAGCGATCGGGATGAGCAGCCAGAAGAGCTCCGTCCACCGGCGGCCGGCATCACGGAGGCGGCGGACCCCGACGGCGAGCGTGGGGATCATCGTGCCGATCACCCAGAGCGAGGCAAGGCTGGAACCGACACCGATCACCCCGTTGGGGGTGGCCACGTTCCGGGCGCCGCGGCACACATCAGGAGACCCAGCCCGCCCGTGAATGTGGTGGTGTGGAACCGTGGCCCGCGCGCCACCTCGGTGAAGTTCCAGCGGCCGTGCAGCTCGATGGACACAAGGTTGTCCGCATTGACCACGTACCAGGCCTCCGGCGCCAGGGCCCAGATCCACTGCAACCGAGCCTCCGTCAGCGCCGCGCCCACGCCGCGCCTGCGCCACGCCGGCAGGACCGTCACCCCGCCGAGGTAGTGCCCGAAAGGTGCCGGCCCGTCGTCGTGGTCCCAGCGGTGCGTTTTTCCCCAACCGATGACGACGCCGTCAACGGTGGCCACCACAAAATGCCTGTCCGGGTCCGCCACAGCGGCAGCCATCGCCGAAGGGCTCAGCGGACCGCGGCCGCTGGCGTGCTCGATTGCGGCGATCGCCTCCAGGTCCGCAGGACCGGCGGGACGCACCGCGGCGACCGTCCCGGCGTCGGGCGTTACGTCCTTTTGGGCGAGATCGGCAAACCCGTGGGATTCCATCTGGACAGTCAACCGCATCGGTCGGCTCAGACGCTGACCTGGACTAAACCCGCGGCTGCGCGAGACCCCTCAGTAGACCTTCGAAGCGATTTCGCGCGGCAGAGTTCTTCGCTGGGGTGGCTGTGCGGAACAGCCCGCGGCGCAATTCGCCGGTGAAGTCTCTGGCGTCGATGCCACGGACCTTCGCCAGCAGCAGTTGGTGTTCGTGAGCGTCCAGAAGCTCACCCAAGTGTTGACCAAGTATCTGCGCCAGGGTGTTGTCCACTGCCAGATCATTGGCGATCAAGGTATCGAGATGCTCATCGTATAGCCAGTCTGCCTCGCCCTCGCTCGATTCAAGCCAATACAGTGCGGTCCCTATGTCCTGTGCATCCTTGTAGTTGAAATTCTGTGACCTGTCGGCGAGGGCCTCCAATTTCAGGATGACGTAGTGCCATGGTGAGACAACCTGGAGCCTCCCTACGTGGGGCAGGATGAAGGGGTCGGCCGCGGCGAAAGCATTTGTATATCCGAGTACGTTGATGAGGTGACCGTCGTCGGGCACCTTGACCACACCTTGAGGCGTCTCCAATGCTCCGAAGGGGATTACGTCAACCGGCATGTGTGCAATGTTGAACCGGATGGCGGTCTTCGTGCTGGCTATGCGTTCGTACACCGGGATCAACTGGTCGAAACCATCCCATGAAGGCATGGCGAGGGCAATGTCAACGTCGTGGGTTGTGGTGAGGCTGCTCACGGGCTGGTCAAAACTTCGGTGGAGAAGGTTCCTGGCCTCCGCTCCCACGATCATGAATTGATCCGGTGTGATTTCCGTTTCCGTCAGGAGTGAATCGATAACGGAAATGAGGGGCTCAAACATGACCTGATCAGAGCCACTGAAGTTCAGGTTCCTTTTGTAGGTAAACAATGGCCACCTCCTGTTCTCTGGGATCGTCCGAGGCAAGGAGATCCGCGTAAATCAGCAAAGGGGGTGCCAACCTGGGAGAGTCTTCCGCCCAGGCCACTTTGTCGTCCCAGAATCGCCGCAGAATTCGGACATTGGGCTGCGGACCCCGCCGCAGCCGGTTGTCGCGGATCAGGTCTGGCAGGATCTCGGGCACGTAAAATGTGGAAATCGACGGGCTGATTAGGTGGGGGACCGCCATGCCGCCGCTGGCAACCGCATTGTGGATCTGAAGAGCTGCGGAGGGTGGACCCTCCAGGAAGTCCAGGTAAAGCGATGGACGTAGCCTGGACGGAAAGGAAGCCAGCCATGCCCTGGCGATCTGACGACGACCCCGGGCTGTCCATTGGCGTTGGCTGTCAAGAGCGCCTTCCCTCACCAAATGCTGCAGCGTTCGCGGAACCAGCCCCACCGAGACCCCGGCCGCCTCGGCGATCTTCCGCATGGGTGCGTGGAGAAGTTCGGGCCAGGCCAGGAGGACGAAGACCAGCTGGGACGACTTAGGTGACAAGATGTCCATCGGTGCCAGTATCACGCCATTACCCGCGGAGCCGTGCTGCCGTTGATTGGTGGTTTTGGTAATGGCCGGGTCGCTCCCCGGGCGTTTCTCGAGTTCGATCACCACGTTTGGGGCATGGATCGAAAGCCGCCCCGACAGGTCTCCATGATTGACGCCGAGCTCCCTGAGGCGGTCCGACGTTTTGGTGGTCAGCGCGCGCGTTAGGAGAAAGTCGGACTTGAAGTTCTGCAGGATTGAAAGTCCATCCGCAATCGCCAATTTGGGGGCGTCGACTTCTGCAATATTCAACTCCACGTCGGCGGCACCTAGAACCAGCCTGGCGCTGTAGGTCGACAACGCGGGTCCCTGGCGTTGGGGTTCGGAAATGGCAGCAAGGACCCACCCGCGCTGGCGGCACAACTGTTGAAACTCAGAGAAAACAACACTCTTGGCCATGTTCAATATCCTACTTTGTTCAATATGATTGAACAAGAGCATCCATTGAACGCACGCCATCGAAGGGGCTCTCGCCGAAGCTGTCATATTCAGCGTCACTTGAGCAAACCTTGAGGTTGTGTTTATAGCCTCGGGCGTATGGGGAATTATGGGGGCACACAGTACGCGCGCGACACACGGAGTGAGCTCCGCCGTCGCCGACTTCAGGCGGTTTCCTACGTTGCGCTGGCCGCCCTGGCAGTGGCCACGGCAGCGGTGGTGGTGATCGCGCTCAACCGGTAAGCGGCTGCTGCGCCGCGCCGCGCCAATGACGCGATTTGTCAATCCCGTGACGGACCGATAGCGTGACCTCTGATCGCATGGGGGATCACTCTAACGTTCGGAGACCGTTGTGGCTCTCGTTGACTATGTCCTGGCGCTGTGCGCACTGTTGGGCACACTGCTGATTCCCTTCTCTGCGATGTACCATGTGCTGCGCCGGAAGCGACGCGCAGTGCGGGTGACCGCCACGAGGAGTATCCGCAGCTAGCCATGCCCTATATCGATATCAACCCGCATAAGGGCCGCCCCAAATGGCAGGCCTACGCCATTCTGGCCGTGCTTCTGGTCCTCACCGGCGCCGTGGTGATTGCCGCGCTCACCCGCGGCTGACCTCGTAATTCCGCCCCAGCGCCTAGACTTACAGATTGAATCAGTCCGTAAAGTGCCGCAGAACCTTGTGCCGAAAGTCCTGGGGAGACAGACATGCCCGATCCGGCGGATCAGAACGCACGCCCCATCGCAGAAGATGCAGGGCTACCGCAACCGCCCCGGCGACGCCGTGACCTCCGTCGCGCCGACGGCGCGCTGTCGGATGCCCAGACAGGAACCATGCCAGCCGTAACGCCAGATCTTTCGAGCACGCCCGACGCCGGCACCCCGGTACCGCGCCGCAGTTCCTGGGCGGAGGCGGCGGCCGCCGCCGACCAAGCCGGTCCCTCCCCCTCTGCCCCCGTCTCTGCTCCCATCAGCTCTGTCCCGGCGCCCACCCGTCGGCCGGCCAGGCCGCCGGTGACCCCGCTGCCGCAGGCGGCGCCGCAGGACGGGCAGCCGGCCGAGCCGGACTATGGCACCCCCGCATTGGCGTACGACGGCGACGAAGCCGCGCCGCCGCCGTCGTACCTTCCTGAGGAAGCACCCGAGCCGGCGCCGGCGTTCCGGCGCATCCGCCCCACCACCGCGGACATCATCGCCGACAGCCCCATGCCCGACTTCATCAGCTCCCCGGGCCTGTTCGTCAAGGAGCAGAAGCCCCGGCCGGTGGGCGGCGTCCGCGGCGCCCTCTACTCGCTCACGGGCGGGGCCTGGAACATGGGCCCCAGCGCCAAGCAGCGCGAGGAAGACGAGCTGGGCCGCCGCATCTCCCGCCAGCTGCAGGGCAGCTACAACACCGCGGTGCTGAGCCTCAAGGGCGGCATCGGCAAAACCTCCACCACGGTGGGCGTGGGCCTTACGCTGGCCGAATTCCGCGGCGACCCGCCCTGCGCCATCGACGCCAACCCGGACTCCGGCGACCTCGTGGAGCGCGCCCTCGGCGAGGGCATCTACCAGCAGGCCAGCCCGCGCACCATCACGGACCTGCTGGCGAACATCGAGGGCGTTGACTCGCTCACCGCGCTGGCCCGGTACATGCACCACGCCGGCCGGCTGCACCTGATCGCGGGGGAGCAGGACCCGGAGGTCTCCGACTCGCTCACGGCCGCCGAGTACCTGCGGATCCGCAAGCTCATCTCCAACTACTACTCCGTGGCCCTGACCGACTGCGGCACCGGCGTGACGCACAACGCGATGAGCGGGATCCTGCAGTCGGCGGACAACCTGATTATCGCCGCCGGGTATGCGGTCAGCGGGGCCAAGCGTGCCCGCAGCACCCTGCACTGGCTGGCGAGCCACGGGTACGAGGACCTGGCCCGGAACGCCGTGGTGGTCATCACGGACAAGGAGGAGGTCTCCTCCCGGGTGGACAAGGACGCCATCGAGGAACACCTCGCCGGGATCTGCCGCCAGCTCATTGCCGTCCCGCACGACCGCGGTGTGGCCGACGGCGACCTGGTCACCCTGGACGTGCTGAAGCCGGAGACGCGGCGGGCGTACAAGGAAATCGCGGCGTCGATCGTGGACGGGTACCGGTAGCTTCCCCCTTCCCCCCGCCTCCTAGTTTTGGGTGGGCAACAATCTTGAGTGAACGCACCGTGCCATCTTGGGCTGATCCTGAGCATGGCCGGTTAGCGTCGGCGCATCAGCCATATGAAAGGTGCGTCAACGATGACCATTCTTGAATACGTCACAGGCCTGGCAATCATCCTCGGGTCCCTTATGGGCACCATGGGGCTCGCGGCGGCAGTCATGCGCCACAGGCAGCGCCACTAGTGGATCCGAGGACTGGTTTCCAGCCACTCGTGAAACGTCTGGAGCCCGACGGCGGAGCCTGCCGCCGGGACCAGGTCACCGCGGCGCATGGCCTGACCCATGGCGCCGGGTGCCGGTACCTTCACCACCAGCTTCCGCTGCCCGGATGTCCGCAGGTATTCGCGGACCAGGTCTGCGAGCTGCTCCCGACGCGGCCCGCCAAGATCAGCAACCCGTCCGCGGGGTCCCTGCTCGGCTGCGTCCACCAACGCCGCAGCCACTTCCCGCGCCGCGACCGGCTGAGTTATCATCTGAGGAACCAGGACCACCGGGCCAATTGACGCGGCGCTGATGGCCATGGGGACAAACTCGTGGAACTGAGTGGACCGCAGGATGGTCCACGGCACGCCTCCGTGCCGGACGGCATCCTCCTGCGCGAGCTTCCCGGCGTACAGCCCCGACGCAGCCTTATCGATGCCCACGATCGAGAGCGCAATATGGTGCCTCGTCTGGGCCTCTTTCTCGGCAGCGAGGAGGTTCCGGGTGGCGGCGGTGAAAAAGTCCACGGCCTTCCTGGTGGAAATCGTCCGGATTCCGGAGACATCAATAACGGTGTCCACACCCTGCAGGGCGTCGTGCAGCCCGCGGCCGGTGAACAGGTCCACGCCTTCTGATCGGGTCAGGCTTGTCACAAGATGTCCGCGGTCCCTGGCAAGAGAGACGACATGCTGGCCAACGGTCCCGGTACCTCCTGGAACGGCAATATGCATGCTCCAGATCCTACGGCCGGTAGTGGCGGCACTGAAGACCGGTAGCCAGTACTCGTATGCCCGACCGCTGCCCATCCCTAGTCTCGGACCATGGAACGAGGCAATTACCGAAGAGTGCGGCGGCGCAGGCGGGCACGGCGTACCGAACGCGAGATCCAGAAACTCGACGCCCTGACCGGTGGCTTAGACCCAGAGGGCGTTAGCCGGAAGATCGCCGTGATCGCGACCGTCTCCGGATTCGGCCTCCTGCGTGCATCGATCCGGAAGGTCCTGAACAGGGCGGCCCTCCACTAAGCGCGAACGGACAGTTAAGCCCCTCCACTGAGGCGCGAACTGGCAGCTGATGACGCCAAATCCGGGATTTGAGGTCATTAACTGCCGGTTCGCGCGGGTTGTGGCGGCAGGGTCACGTTGCCGGTGCTCCAGGAGCTGCCGGCGTTGCGGGTGGAGGCGGTGAAAGCGGCCTGCGATCCTTGCCAGACCATGCTGCTGGCCACCAGGATCGCTAGCGGCCCTGCGGCGAGCAGGCAATTTTAAGTGTTCGCGAGGAAGGAGTTTTCATGGCTGAGACCCTTGCTGTGAGGCCGACTCGTGTCTGCTGCCCGGTCCGTCCAGCGAATCCATCCGGAGCGTCTCGCTGGCCCCCAAGCATGACACCCTCAGGCTATGGCGGTATGACAACTAATTCCAGCCGCGGTGTCAGTAAGTTCAAACATCTCCGGGCTTGTGCCGCGGCGGGCGCCGACATGAACGGCGACAAATGCGTACCTATTCCGTCAGCAGGCTGGCTTCGATACCATGACGCCATGGCTGGCTATGTAATTGAGGATGCGCCCGACTACCAGGTACTTAAGATGTCGAGGGAAAAAATCGGGCCCTCACATGGCACTACGCACGATGAACACTTTGTGCTTCCACCGAGCCTGTCGATTCACATTCCTGTGCTTTCCTTTGTGGCGGAAAAGACAGAAGGTGCACAGCTCAGGATCACCGTTAATGGTCGGCAGATATATGACAGGGCGCTTTCCGACGGCGATGACCGCTGCATTCAGGAGGCGTTCCTTGGTCATTACCTGACGGAGGGCGAGAATCACATTATCTTCGAGGCCGTGACAGGGATAGTCCACTTCAAGAATGTCGTTCTCTGGTACAAGCGCACTCAAAATGTCACTTTTCAATGGCCCCCCGGGTGGCCCTGGCTCAGAACGACGTTTCGGAAAACAAAACCGTGATCAGCGACCTTCGCTTCCAAGGGCGCGATTCGACGGGTCGTCGAACTAGATGAAGTCGAACAGTGAGACGCGGGACGAAGACTCATGGGTTCCCACGTCCATTGAGATTTTTGCCAGCAAGACCGAGGCGGGACACAGGTGCCGCGGTGCGCGCTGCGGTGTCCGCGACATATCTGAGCTCAAATGTTGCGCACATCACATTCGTTGCCTACTCTGGATGAGGCTGCAGAGGCGCGGCCATTGGCCGCAGCGTCGCGGCCTCCCCGGCTGCAGCGTCGCAGCCACGCAAGGAAGGCATGATCATCTTGTCCGAAAAGCTCAGCATTCTCGTCCGTGTAGACCTCGACCACGCGAAGGCCCAGGTCCTCGCCAAGGGCCACGTCACCGTCCACAGCATCCAGGCCCTCTACGTGGTGGTGAAACGCGCCAACGCCTTGAAGCACAACCTGGACCTGGAATTGGACGTCCGGAACGCCCGCGTGGATCCCGAAGCGCTGCGTCAGCTTCAGGTCTGCTCCGAGACGCATCACCTGCCCACCAGGATTGACCCGCAGCAGACCCACTGCACGCTGAGCATCCTCGCGCCGCGCCGTGCCACCGCCCATGCGGCCGACTTCAGCCACGCTGCCTGACCTGCGCTCCATTTAGCGCGAACGGACACTTGAGGCCCTGTTTCGAAGGGCCTGAACTGTCCGTTCGCGCTTGAAGGCGGGGCGCGTGGAGAAGGGGCTTAACTGTCCGTTCGCGCCTTGTGGAGGGCCGCCGTCGGGCGTTGTCCCACGTCGCTATCCGACGGCGGGAAGCCCGCCGGCCAGCTCCGCCGCCGCGGCGAGTGCCCAGCGGTCGCTCTCCGGCTCGAAGAAGACCACCATGGATGCGTCGGCTTCGCGGGCCTCGTCGAGGGCGAACAGCAGCGCATCCTCCAGATGCTGCGCGTGCTCCAGCCGTTCGGGAAGCCTGCCCGGCAGATCGCCGTCGTCAATGACGACGTGGGCCTTGCCATCCACGATGACCTTCAGCGCAAAACCCTGGTCCTCATGCAGGGACCCCCGGGTGGACGCGATTTCCGTGACTTTGTCGGCCCGGACCAATCCGTTGTTGATGGTGCGGATCCACACTTCACCCATGAGACCTCCTTGGCTGTGAGGGGCAGGCGAAAGCGCCCCACAAGGCAAACGTTAGTCCTCGCGGGGCCGCTTGTGACCCCCTGAAAGCTGGCGAATTTCCGGCGGCATAAGATAAATCTGATGACTTCGCCCGGAACCCCACAGCCGTTCAACTTCCGAAGCATCGCCATACCCGCGTTCGGGCCGGCACTGCTGTTCTGCATCGGCGAAGGCGCGGTCCTTCCGGTAGTGGTCCTCTCCGCCCGCGACCTCGGCGCCTCAGTGGCGGCCTCCGCGCTGATCGTCACGCTGATCGGACTCGGCTCGTGGTTTTTCAACCTTCCCGCGTCCCTCATCACGCTCAAGTTCGGCGAACGCTGGTCCATCGTCGGCGCTGCTGCAGTGGGCGCCCTGGCGCTCGCGGCCGCCGCCATGTCTTCCATGATTCCCAACGGACTGTGGCTGCTCGCGGTGGCTATGGCCGTCGTCGGGATGGCCGCGAGTGTCTTCAGCCTGGCGCGGCAGAAGTACCTCACCGAGGCCGTGCCCGTGCAGTTCCGGGCGCGGGCGCTGTCGACGCTGGGCGGGGTCAGCAGGATCGGCGTCTTTGTGGGGCCGTTCATTGGTGCCGGCGTGATGCAGTTCGCCGGGATCGCCGGAGCGTACTGGGTGGGTGTGGTGGGCATGGCGGCGGCCGCCGTTTTGGCGGTCACCATCCCGGACCTGGTGGTCCCGCCAGCGCCCGACGGCGGCCACAAGGGTCCGGAGCCGACGCTGCGGAATGTGGCGGTTTCGCATGCCCGCGTGTTCCTGACGCTGGGGGTGGGGGTCCTGCTGCTCAGCGCGCTGCGCGCGTCCCGCCAGGTGGTCATCCCGCTGTGGGCGGACCATCTGGGCATGGATCCTGCCCAGGCTTCCGTGATTTACGGACTGTCCGGGGCGATCGACATGCTGGTGTTCTACCCCGCCGGCAAGGTGATGGACCGCCGCGGCAGGCTGTTCGTGGCCATCCCGTCCACCATCATCATGGGCATCGCGATGCTGCTCATCCCTTTGTCTGCGTCCTTTGGCGGGCTGCTGCTGGCGTCGCTGCTTATTGGCTTCGGGAACGGCATCAGCTCGGGCCTGATCATGACGCTCGGTGCCGACTTCTCGCCCGACCGCGGACGCGGCCAGTTCCTGGGATTGTGGCGGTTTATCGCCGACGCAGGATCCACCGGCGGGCCCGTGCTGCTCTCCGGCGTGACGGCGCTTTTTACTCTGGGCGCGGGCGTCTCGGCGACAGGCTTCCTGGGGTTCGCGGCGGCTGGTGTCTTTGCGGTGGTGCTTCCGCGGCTGAGGCACCGGCGGAATTACTGACTTTTGCTCAGGATGCTTTGGCGAGATATTCGGCCAGGGCATCCCGAATGATGGCTGACGGGTTCCGGTGTTCCTTTTGAGCTTGCTCCACCAGCTTTGCATCCAAATCCACTGGCAGCCTGAGGGAACGGGACGGCGAAGTTCCTTTGGCGCTAAGTGAGGGTTTGCCGACGGCGCGCCGGACTGCTTCAGTGGAGCCAAGCGCGGCTTCGAGGAGGGAACGGCCCGCCTCCGGACCATCGGCCTTGCTGATGCGGGCTTCAGGCCCGATGTCTGCGGTCTCCGCCCAGGTTGCCAGCTCTGCGTAGCGGGCCTGCTCCTCGGTATCGAGTTCCTTGGGTGCCTGGGCTTTTTTTGTTTCGTTCACTTGCCAGCCTGCCTTTCTGCGATGTCCAGGATTTTCCTGCGTGCTTCCATCACGTGGAAGACAAGGATGTGGTTCGGAGGCGTGATCACCACCATGACTTCAAGGAGCCCGCTCCTGTCCCGAGTGGGCCCAATAAACAGGTCGGGCCGGGTACCCGAATCGACCCGAGGTTCATCGAAATGCTGTATTTGGTAGGTCTGATTCAGGATGGCATACAAGGCATCTTCGTGGTCGATGCCATGTTTATCTGCACTCGCCGCCCAGACAATGCCCATCGCTATATTGTCTTGCAATAATCACTGTATTGCAAGACAATATTAGTTCCGTCTATCTGTCATGATGCCCTGGTGGCCTTAAGTGTGGGTGTCCTGGCCGCCGGCGTTCTGGGATTTGCGCCGGATGGTCTGTTCGCCGTTGTGCTGCCGCAGCTGAAGCATCGGCGGAATTACTAAGTCCAGTACTGCACCATGTGGTCCAAGTACTCATACACAAACGTTCTCTGGAGGAAACGTTGGTAGCAATCCAGATCTGCTCCACCAAGGGTTTTTCGGGCGCCCTGGTCTGGCGAGCGGGGCGTTTAGTCCACGTCGAAGAGAGCGCTTGCCACAGTGGTAAGCCCGCTGCTGGTGGCCGTCAGTTGGCAGCCCGATCTCTTACCGTTGACAATCAAGCCGGTGAAGGAGGCTGTGCCGGCAGTGGTGGCCTTAGGGTTGGGGGCCGGGATTGTGATCGGGCATCCCTGGCCGGTAGACGTGAGTGTGACTGTGGCCGTGCTCTGGGTTTGGTTATCGAAGGGGTCCACAACCGCGACCGCTGCGTTGAACGGCGTGTTCTTGGGGACCGGCGTGATCGAGATGTTGAGTTTCAGCTTGCTCGCTGCTGCGGCAGTGATTTCGACCGCCACGGATACCGGCTGACCGATGCCTGAAGCCGTGAATGGCGTGGACCCGGACTTGGTGTTGCCGTAGTAGAACGTCGTCGAAGCCAGTCCGGGAGGGATGCTTACCGAAGTCACGCCCGTGGTGCCGTTGGCTGATGTTGCAAAAAGGCCGGTTCCGGGCGTGCCACTGGCCAACGTGACATTGGCGGCCGTCCCCGTTGCCGGGTTGCCGTAAGTGTCGCGGCGTTCCACGGTGAAGGCCCCAATGTTTGCTGTCGCCGAGGCGACGCCGATCACCGAGGCCGGGGAAGTAACCACCAGTTGCGTGGCCGTTCCAGCGGTGACACTGAAGCTCGTGCTGACAGCGCCGGAGTATGCCGGGCTGGAGGCGACCAGGGTGTACCCCGTGCCCGCCTTATCGATGGAAAGGTTACTGAAAGTGGCCACGCCGGTGGCATCTGTGGTGGCCAATTGTGTGCCGGAGAGCGTGCCGCCGCCGGGGTTTGACCCGATGCTGATGGTCACGGGGACATCCGGCACGGGGACAAGTCCCGACAGGGTCCGGGCTGCAACGCGGAGCGTGGCAATCGACGAGCCTGCAGTGACATTTCCGGCGGGCTGTGACTCGAAAGTGAGGTTGCTCGCGCTGATGACGCTGACATTGTTGCTGGGTGTGCTCACTGCCGTCCACGAATAGTGAACGGCGGTGACCACATAAGCATGCGGACCTGTGGGCACTGAAATGTCTGTGCACGACGTCGTCGCAATGAGCGCCGAAGGGCTCGAGCTGCAGGCCGGTGCGGGCGTGCCGCTCGTGATGCGGGTGACGTAGTAACCGGTGGGCGCCAACCCGCCTGTAGGAGCTGTCCAGCTGACCGAAACGTCGGAGGTACTGATCGCCGGGACGGAAACGCCGGTGGGGGGCGCCAGTGTGGCGACTGCCGCCGTCGTGCTTCCAGTTCCCGACGCCGGCCAATAGGCAAAAGCGGCGACCGCCCCGAAAAGCACGGAGAGCACCAGGGCGATGACAGCTAAAGCTCCGCGGCGCAACATGCGGCCAAACAACGCCAGCCCCCGCCCAGGCCCGGGGGGACCTTGGCGGGAGCTGGTGTTGCGGAACATGTGGACCTTCCGGGGTGTGCCTCAAATACGGGCGAACTGGTCAGGTCACCATCGGGCTATGTGACTGACCGTGTGGACCAGGACCGTCAGGCCTGACTCTCTTCAGCTGGCTGCGACGTGCAGGGGCACTGCAGCGTTCTTGCAACCGTTCTGGTCCACTCCGACCCGGTTGTTCATCTGAAGCGTGACGGTGCCGGTAACGCTGTCCCCGGCAGCGATCTCGGTGGCAGCGAACGGTTCCCCGTCAACCAAGGGGGATCCGACGGTGAAGTCGGCGGCGGAGCAGCCTGCAACAGCCGTCCAGGCGCCGCCGGTCACATTGGCGACGCTGACTGCAACGTTGGCAAGCCGCTGGCCGCCGTCGCTGTCGTTGGTGACGGTAAAGGTGACGGTCTGGGCTGCGCTGCCCGGTGAGAGTGCGGCGCCTGCAACCGAGCTGGTGACTGTGAAGTTCTCCGCAGCGGCAGCGGCGGTCGTCGTGGTGTTGCTTGTCCCCGCAGCCGACCAGTAAGCGAAGGCTGCGCCGCCGCCGATGGCCAGCATTGCAGCAGTGGTGATGATGATGCGCTTCTTACGTCCGATTACTTTGCTCATGTGAGACCCCTAAGAATTTGTGCGGTATTCCGCCGACCTTGCGAGCCCCCAGGCTCTGATATGGATACCTTCCCGGACCAGACGCAACTTATGCCCGGGTAATTCCTCAAGATTTGTCAAGGTTCTCGACGTTTGCGCAGGTCAGGGCATAATGCCTTCCATTTGATGGATTAATGCCAGGACATTAAATGCGAGCTACATGGGGCGGCGGGAGGCCAGCGGTGCCAGTTGAGCGTCCTGAAGTTCCGGGCTGAGGGTTGGCGGAACATCGACGTCTACGGCCAAGGCAAGGAGCGTGCGGCTCAGGAAGTTTCGCGCGCTCGCCACCAGGGTGATGTCCATGATTTCGCGGTCCGTGAAGCCGTGGCTTCGCAGTTCCAAGGTGTCGGCCTCGGCCATGGCCGTCGCGTCCAGGCTGAGCTTTTCGGCGTACTCCATCATCGTTACTTCGGCCGGGGTCAGCCCCGCATTGCGGAAATCCCGGGCGACGGCGCTGAGTTCGTCTTCCGTAAACGCCCGCAGCGACTTGGCCCCGTGGGCCAGGCGGCAATGCGTGGATCCAATAGCCTGCGCCGCCGCAAGGGTGATGAGCTCATAGCGGCGCAGGTCCATCGAAGCCGTGATGAAGTGCAGCATGGATTCGAAGGCCTGGAAGGCTTCGGGGTTGATCGCCATGGCCTTCGTTTGGGAGGTGACGTAACCGAGTGAACGAGTGTCGTCGTCGCAACGGTGATCCGCCCATTGTGGCCCTGCGCAAAAGGCGCCGCAAGCGGAGAATCCGGGCGGCCGAGCGCCCAACCTGACCTGTTGCCAAAGTGGCGCGAAAGGATCACCCTGAATTAGGCCGCGTTGATATTTAGAGTGTGTGGAGGTCAGAGCCATGAGCACCACTTCAGATGACCTGTTTCCGGCAAAACCGGAGGCGGAGACACACGAGCTCAAGCGGGTCCTTGGCCCCAAGCTCCTCCTGCTGTTCATCGTCGGCGACATCCTCGGCGCCGGCGTGTACGCAGTCACCGGAACCATGGCCGGGACGGTGGGCGGCATCGTGTGGCTGCCGTTCCTGCTTGCGTTCGTCGTCGCGACGCTGACCGCGTTTTCCTACCTTGAGCTCGTCACGCAATACCCGCAGGCGGCAGGGGCGGCGCTCTATACCCACAAGGCGTTCGGCATCCACTTCGTCACGTTCCTGGTGGCATTCGCCGTGGTCTGCTCCGGCGTCACCAGCGCCTCCACCTCCGCGAACGTCCTCGCCCAGAACTTCTTCGGCGGCCTGAGGATCAACGGCTGGATGGAGATGCCCGCCCAGGGCGTGATCACCGCCGTGGCCATGGGCTTCATGGTCTTGCTGGCCGCGATCAATCTGCGCGGCGTGGGGGAGAGCGTGAAGTTCAACGTGGTCCTCACACTGGTGGAGGTAATTGCACTGTCCATCGTGATCGGCGTCGGCTTCTACGTCATGACGCAGGGCACCGGGAACGCCGGGGAAATCTTCGTCTTCAACGATTACCAGGACAAGGGCCTGTTCCTGGCGGTCACGGCGGCAACCTCCATCGCCTTCTTCGCCATGGTGGGCTTTGAAGACTCGGTGAACATGGTGGAGGAGACCAAGCACCCCGAGAAGATTTTCCCGCGGACCATGCTGACGGGCCTCGGCATCGCCGTTCTTCTTTACATGCTGGTGGCCGTGTCCGTGGTCAGCGTGCTGTCGCCCACCGAGCTGGAGAACATCCGGGAGGCAGAAGGCGCCGCGCTGCTGGAGGTAGTGCACAAGGGCTCGCCGGACTTCCCCATAGACAGGGTCTTCCCGTTCCTCGCCGTGTTCGCCGTTGCCAACACCGCGCTGATCAACATGCTGATGGCGAGCCGGCTGATCTACGGCATGGCACGCCAGAACGTCCTGCCGCCCGCCCTGGGCAAGGTCCTGCCGGGCCGCCGCACCCCGTGGGCCGGCATCCTGTTCTCCACCGTCCTCGCCCTTGGCCTCATCTGGTACGTCACCAGCGACCCCAAGAGCAACATCGTGGCCAACCTCTCCGGGACGACGGCGTTCCTGCTGCTGTGCGTCTTCACCGTAGTGAACGTGGCCTGCCTGGTGCTTCGCCGCAAGAGGGACCTCAACCGCAAGGTGTTCTTCACCTCCCCGGGGCAACTGCCGCTGCTCGCCGCCCTGCTGTGTGCCTTCCTCGCCGGCCCGTGGGTTGGCCGCAACGTCATCCAGTACCAGATCGCCGGGGGACTGATGGCGATCGGGGTGGTGCTCTGGTTTATCACCTGGCTGATCAACAGGCGGACGAACAGGGCGGAAGGCGAGCCGGTAGGGACCCAGAACATCGGCAAGGATGACGCTTAGACGCCGCTAACGGTGCCCGACGGCGGCTGGCGCGTTCTGCGCCTTGGCGAGTCCCGCCGTCGTACTTTCCAGAACGTCCGACGACGGCGGTGCTAGCCGATGATGGGGCGTTCCTCCGGCAGGCTGTAAAGGCGGGGCCGGGAGGACAACGCGAGAGCGGACGCGACCGTCACGGTGCCGATTCTGCCGAGGAACATGAGGGCCATGAGCACCCATTCCGCCGCCGGCGGGAGGTTGTACGTGATGCCGGTGCTCATCCCGACGGTGGCGAACGCGGAGATGGATTCGAACAGCACCTTCTCCAGGCTGTAGTCGGTCACCATCAGCAGCGCCAGCGTGCCGGCCACCACCGCTGCCACCCCGAGCAGCGCGACGGACAGGGCCTGGCGCTGCGACGAGGCGCTGATGGAACGGTGGGCTATGGTCACCTCGTCCCGGCCGCGGACCTCGTTCCAGATGGAGAAACCGAGGACCAGGAACGTGGTGATCTTGATGCCGCCGGCAGTGCCGGCGCTGCCGCCGCCGATGAACATCAGGATGTTGGTGACCATAAGGGTTTCCGGTGCCGCCACCCCGTAGTCGATGCTGTTGAAGCCGGCAGTACGGGGGAAGACGCCGCCAGCCAGGGAACCCAACAGCTTGCCGGTCAGGGATAGTCCGCCGAGGGTTTCGTCCCTGTTCCATTCGAACGCGGCGAAGAGCGTGATGCCAAGCGCCAGGAGCACCAGCGTGCCGTAGATGGTCAGGCGGAGGTGGACGCTCCAGTTCCGGGCCTTGAGGTTTCCCCGGAGCAGCTGGATGATCACCGGGAATCCGAGGCCGCCTGCGATGATCGACAGGCAGATGGGGACGATGATCCAGGGATCCTCCGCGAAGCCGATGAGGTTGTCGCTGTAGAGCGCGAACCCGGCGTTGTTGAACGACGAGACGGCGTGGAACACCCCGTGCCACAGCGCCGTGCCGGGGTTCTGGTCGTAGGCCAGCCAGAAGCGTCCGGTCAGCACCGCCGCGATGGCTGCTTCAATGCCCACCATGAGCCGGGCCACGCGGAGCAGCACGGCGCTGACGTCGCCCAGGTTGAGCGTGTGCGTTTCGGACTGCGCCACGAGCTGGCCGCGGAGCCCGATGCTTTTCCGGACCAGCAGGGCCAGGAGCGTCGCCAGCGTCATGATGCCGAACCCGCCCACCTGGATCAGTCCCAGAATCACGGTCTGCCCGAAGGGGGTCCAGTACGTGGCCGTGTCCACGGTGATCAGCCCCGTAACGCAGACAGCCGACACGGACGTGAACAGGGCGGCCAGCAGGGGGTCGGCCCCGGGGTCGCTGCCGGTCCGGGCAACGGGCAGCATCAGCAGGGCTGCGCCCAGGATGATGACGGCCAGGAACGCTAGGGGCACCGACCGGACGGGGTGCGAGAGGGCCCGCCGGATGGCGCTCTCCTTGCGGGCCCTGGCCGTTTTGGCTGCCTTGCCTGCCTTGCCTGCCTTGCCTGTCCAGCGCCCCGGCCCCGGACCCTTCACCCCGGCGGTGTCGCCCCGTGCGGTGTCGCCACGTGCGGTCATTGGACTGCCCGTCAGCCCACGTGGATGCCGGGGCGGCGGGCAGGATCGGGCTCGTTTTCCCTGATGATTTCGCGGACCACGGGGGCGGTGTCGCCCCGTCCCAGCAGCAGGTAGCGCATGAGGTGCGCCAGGGGGTTGCCTTCAGCCCATTCGAAGTACGCGTGCGGCCTGACACCGGTGGCGTCGCGGAGGGCCAGCAGGATGGCGGCGATGGCGTTGGGTGCGGCCGGGCTGTCGGCGCGGAGCACGCGGTGTCCGTCCACTTCGATTCCGCGCACCTCAAGGACGTCGCTGAATCCCGAGGGGTCGGTGACCTCGATTTCAAGGAAGATCACGTCGGCGGTTCCGGGCACGGGGTTGTTCTCCCGCTGCTCGGCTTCCTTCTCACGGTATTCTGCGGCATCGCGGGCCTGCGGGCGGTTCGCGATCAGGTTTATCCGACCGTCAAAGTCGAGCGTGTCGGTGATGAAGCGGCGGGCTTCGTCGTCGAATTCGATGTTGTGGACCCGGAGTTCGGTGGTGCGGCTGACCCGGGAGACGAGGGAAACCACAATGATGCCCAGGATGAAGAAGCCGGATATTGCGATGCCGTCCGGCTTGGCGATGACGTTGGCCCCCAGCGCATAGAGCAGGATCAGGGTCAGGATGGTGAAGCCGACGGCGGCGCGCCGCCTCTTGTTGCGGGCGGCGGAGATGCTGACCGCAACGGCGCCGGAGACCATCATGGCCAGGATGCCGGTGGCGTACGCGCCGGCCTGGGCGTTGACGTCGGCGTTGAAGCCGATGGTGATCAGGATGCTGATGGCGGTGTACACCAGCACCACCGGGCGCACGGCCCGGGACCAGTCCGGGGCCATGCCGTAGGACGGCAGGTAGCGGGGAACGATGTTGATCAGCCCTGCCATGGCGGAGGCGCCGGCGAACCACAGGATCAGGATGCTGCTGACGTCGTAGACGGAGCCGAAGCCGTTGCCGAGCAGCTCGTGGGCCAGGTAGGCGAGGGCGCGGCCGTTGGCCTCGCCGCCTGCCTGGAAGGCCTCGGCGGGGATCAGTACCGTCGTCACGAAACTGCTGCCCAGAAGGTACACGCTCATGATCAGGGCGGCTGCAGTGAGGAGTTTCCGGGTGTTGCGGACGCGGGCGGCCAGGCGTTCCTCGGCGGTGGCGCCGTTGGCCGCGACCAGTGGCATCATGCTGACGCCGGTCTCGAAACCGGACAGGCCCAGGACCAGCAGCGGGAAGGCGAGCAGGGCGGGTCCGGCGATGTCGCCGAAGCCGGTACCTGAGGAGGTGAGCGCCGCGGTCCAGTCAGCTATGGCACCAGGCTGGGTGACGGCGTCGTACAGTCCCACTCCGATGATGACCGCGTTCAGCACCAGGAAGATGGCCACCAGGGGGATGGCGACGGCCACCGCTTCGGAGAAGCCGAGCAGGAACACCCCGCCCAGAATGAGCAGGAGCACCACGGTGATGACAACCGCCTGGCCTTCGAGGAAGTGCGGCAGGTAGGGGTTCTCCAGCATGTGGACGGTGGCGTCGGCGGCGGAGAGGGTGATGGTGATGATCCAGGACGTGGCGACGAAGCCGAGCAGGATCAGCACAAAAATCTTGCCGCGCCAGAACGGCAGGAGCTTTTCCAGCATGGCCACCGATCCCTGTCCGTGCGGGCTTTCGTAGGCCACCCTTCGGTACATCGGCAGCATGCCCAGCAGGGTCAGGCCGACAATCAGCAGGGTGGCCAGCGGGGAGAGCGCCCCGGCGGCGAGGGCGGCGATGCCGGGCAGGTAGGAGAGGGTGGAAAAGTAGTCCACCCCGGTGAGGCACATGACCTTCCACCAGCTCTGCGTGGGGGCGTGGTCCTCAGCAGTTTCCGGGCCCACCGGCTGGGGGACCGTGTGTTCGAGCAGCCACCGGGTGAGCCGGTTTCCGGGTCCGCCGTCGCGTTCTGGGTTGGGAACGCTGGCAGGAATGGAGAAGCGGGTGGGTGCAGTCAACGGGTTACTTTCTGTACCCCGCGCAGGCGGGATTGGGGTGAATAACCAACGGAGCGTAGCACCGGGCCGAGGGCCCTCTGCGGGAAAACGCGGGATCTTAACGCATCCTTAACGCCTGCCTGACACGTTCGTTATGACTGCACACTACGGCTGGAATCTGTAGCCGATGCCGGCTTCGGTGAGGAGGTGGCGGGGGTTTCCGGTATCGGGTTCGAGTTTGCGGCGGAGCTGGGCCATGTAGACGCGGAGGTAGTTGGCGTCCTTGGCGTAGGCCGGTCCCCAGACCTCGGTCAGCAGCTGGCGTTGGGTGATGAGTTTTTCGGGGTTTCTGACCAGGATCTCCAGGATGTTCCACTCGGTGGGTGTCAGGCGGACGTCGGCGCCCTCGCGGGTGACGCGATGTTTGGCAAGGTCGATTTCGAAGCTGTCCGTGGTGACGATGGGCTCGGATGTCTTGTGATCGTTGGTCCGGCGGAGCAGGGCGCGGAGACGGGCCAGGAGTTCGTCCGGGCCGAAGGGCTTGGTGAGGTAGTCGTCGGCGCCGGCGTCCAATGCCTCGACTTTGTCATCGGAGGTGTGGCGGGCCGAGAGCACAAGGATGGGGACCTCGTTCCAGGTCCGGAGTTGTTTGATCACGTCCGTGCCGTCGATGTCCGGCAGGCCGAGGTCCAGGATGATGACGGCAAGGGCGTGTTGGGTAGCGGAGAGAAGGGCCGACTGGCCGTCTGTGGCAGTAATGACGGTGTAGCCGTTGGCCTGGAGGGCGATGTTGAGGACTTTGAGCAGGTGCGGGTCATCGTCAACCACGAGGACGGCGGTCATGGCTTTTCCTGCGTGGAGGGCCGATGGCGCTGTTTGGGAGTCCCTCCGGACAGGAGGGACTGGGGTTTCACAGGTGCTTGGGCTGTCATGAAGTGGGCGGGTGCGCCGGTGGACAGTGGAAGCCTGATGACCATGGTGAGACCTCCTCCAGGGGTTTGTTCTGCAGTCAGTGTGCCACCCATTGCTTCGGTGAATCCTTTCGCGACGGCCAGTCCCAGGCCGACTCCCGTAGTTTGCGGTACATCGGTGAGCCGCTGGAAAGGCCGGAACATTTCAACCACGTTTTCCGCAGGGACGCCCCGGCCGTGGTCGATAATGCGCAGTTCACCCGCGGGCTGGCCCGCCAGCGTTTCGTTGCTGAGTCCACCGGCTGTTCCCACCAGAACCACGTCGGATCCGGGCGCGTACTTGACGGCGTTTTCGACGATGTTGGCTATGACGCGCTCGAGCATACCCGGGTCCGCCTCGATTTCGGGCATGTTCGGGGGCAGTTCCACACGGGCGCTGCCGGCGGGGATGCCGTGGAGGGCGGCCGGGATGACCTCGCTCCAGCGCACCGGTTTCAGCAGTGGCTTGGCGGCGTCGGTGGTGATCCGGGACATGTCGAGCAGGTTCCCCACCAGCAGGTCCAGCCGGTCCGAGGATTCATCAATTGCCAGGAGCAGTTCGTGGGCAAGCTTCGGGCCGTAGTGAACATCTTTCTGCAGGAGGCTCCCGACAGCGAGTTTGATGCTGGCCAGGGGTGTGCGGAGGTCGTGGGAGACGGCACGCAGGATGGAGGTGCGCATGGTGTTGCCTTCAGCGAGGCGGAGGACTTCGCGGCGGCTGACGGCCAACTGCTGTCGTTCAAGCTGGGCGGCGAGGTGCACGCCGAAGGCCCCGAGCAGCCGCCGGTCGCTGGCCGGCAGGGCCCGGCCGAAAAGTACCAGCCGGGTGGTTGCATCGATCTGTTCGGTATTCTCCGTTGGGAAGTCCGGCTGGCCAGGTGAAGGCTGACCAGGTGTCAGCTGGTGGGCCGTGCCGGCGTCGGGGAGTTCGCCGGCATGGGTGAGGGGTGCCCATTTTTCCCGGTGGCCGCCGTTGCCGGGTTCGGCCAGGCCGAAGAGGGCTGCGCCACGGACGTTGAACACGGCAAGTGCCTGTTGCAGCAGGTCCTGGACGGTGTCCTCCGAGCTGGCAGCGCCGCGGGTGAGATCTGAGAGGGTGGTCGCTTCGGCGCGGGCCCGCGCGGCCTCCTTGGAGCGCCGGGCGGAGACGTCCACCACCACGGCAACGGCGGCAGACACGCCGACAAATACCAGGAGGGCGAGCACATTTTGGGGGTCGTTGATGGTCAGGGTCCCCACCGGCGGGGTGGAGAAGTAGTTGACCAGGAGGCTGCTCCAGAGCGAAGCGAGGATGGCTGGCCAGAACCCGCCCACCAGCGCCACCGTGACTGATCCGGCGAGCTGGACCAGCACGGCTGTGGCGACGTTCTGGTCCGGATTCAGGGCCAGCAGAAACTGGAGGAGAACGGGCAGCAGGATCGCGAGGACGAAGCCGGCCGCCACACGGATCCGTCCGAGATCCCGTCGGCGGCGGGACTGGGCCGCGCCTCCTCCGAGGGGGTGGGAGACCATGTGGACGTCGATGTCGCCCGAGTCCCGGACCACCCTGGTGCCGATGCCGCCGCCGAGCAGCGCGCCGAGGAGTCCGGCGAGCTTGCCGCGGCGCGAGATGCCGACGACGATCTGGGTTGCGTTGACGCTCCGGGCAAAGTCCAGCAGCGCCGTTGCCGGGTCTTCGCCTGCCACGATGTGGTAGCTGCCGCCGAGGTCCTGGATCAGGCGGCGCTGGGCTTCCAGGGCCTGTGGTGATTCGGAGGCAACACCGTCCGTGGCGCGGACATGGACGGCGAGCAGATCGCCGCCGCTGACGCGGTTCAGGATCCTTGCGCCGCGCCGGATCAGGATTTCGCCTTCAGGGCCGCCGGTCAGTCCGATGACGATGCGCTCGCGGGCCGGCCAGGTGGCCTGGATATCGTTCTCTGCCCGGTACCTGGCCAGGCCTTCATCCACGCGGTCCGCGAGCCAGAGGAGCGCCAGTTCACGCAGCGCTGTGAGGTTGCCGAGCCGGAAGTAGTTCGAGAGTGCGGCGTCGATCTTGTCCCAGGCATAGATTTTTCCATCGCTCAGGCGCTGGCGCAGCAGTTCCGGGGAAATATCGACCAGGTGGATCTGGTCTGCCCGGCGTACGACGTCGTCCGGCACCGTTTCGGCCTGCCGCACCTCGGTGACGGCGCTGACGACGTCCCCCAGGGACGCCAGGTGCTGGATGTTGACGGTGGAGAGGACATTGATGCCGGCGTCGAGCAGTTCATCGATGTCCTCCCAGCGTTTGGCGTGCCGGCTGCCGGGGATGTTTGAGTGTGCGTATTCGTCCACGACGGCGGTCGCCGGTGCACGGTGGAGGACGGCGTCGAGATCCATCTCGTCGAACTCGGTGCCCCGGTACGCGAGGCGCCGGGGCGGGATGACCTCGAGCCCGTCCAGCAGCGCCCGCGTCTCGGCGCGGCCGTGGTCCAGGGCGAACGCGACGACGACGTCCTCGCCCCGGGTGCCGAGGCGGTGGGCCTCTTCGAGCATTTCGTACGTCTTGCCGACTCCGGGCGCGGCCCCGAGGAAGATGCGCAGCGTTCCACGTGCCATGCCGTCATTCTTTCACTGGGAGGGGCCCGGTCACTGCTGCGGCGCCGGGCCGGGCGCGGCGGCGGCAATATCCAGGTTCAGGGCGGTGACATTGACGGAGGGCTGGCCCAGGAACGCTTCGAGGCCGTCGGCGGTGTTCCGGTCCACGAGGTCCTGGACCGTGTCGGCGCTGAGCCCGTGGGCTGCCGCGACCCTGGCCACCTGGAGCTTGGCGTAGGCCGGGGAGATGTCCGGGTCCAGCCCGGACCCGGAGGCGGTCACGGCGTCGGCAGGCACGTCGGCTTCACTGACACCTTCGGTGGCCGCCACGGCACTGCGGGCGGCCGTCACAGCGTCAAGGAGTTTCGGCTCATTGGGGCCGAGGTTGCTGGCCGATGACGACGCCGGGTCCCAGCTGACCGCCGAGGGCCGGGCGTGGAACCAGGCCGGATCCTGGACCCCTTCCTCGTTGGCCACCGTCTGGGCGATGAGGGCCGACGCCGCGGGAGCACCGCCGTCGTTCCTAATAATGGAGCCGTTGGCCTGGTACGGGGCGGCCAGCTGTCCGACGCCGAAGACGGCAAGCGGGTACGCCAGTCCGAGGACCACGGTTGCAAGGAGCAGGAATCTGGCGGCGGTTCCGGCCTGGCGGAGGTAGCCTGTGAGCGTATTCATGGAATGTTCCTAGCCGATGCCGGGGATCACGGAAATGATCAGGTCAATGAGTTTGATGCCGATGAACGGTGCGATGAGCCCGCCGAGGCCGTAGACGAGCAGGTTCCGGCCCAGCGCCTGATTGGCGGACACGGCCCGGTATTTTACGCCGCGGAGCGCCAGCGGAATCAGGGCGATGATGATCAGCGCGTTGAAGATGACGGCGGACAGGATGGCTGAGGCAGGGCTAGTGAGTCCCATGATGTTCAGCAGCCCGAGGCCCGGAAAAGCCGCCGTGAACAGGGCAGGGACGATGGCGAAGTATTTCGCGACGTCGTTGGCGATGGAGAACGTCGTGAGTGCACCCCGGGTGATCAGCAGCTGCTTTCCGATGCCCACAATGTTGATGAGCTTCGTCGGGTCGGAGTCGAGGTCCACCATGTTGGCGGCCTCCTTGGCGGCCGGGGTGCCGGAGTTCATGGCGACGCCGACGTCCGCGGCGGCCAGTGCGGGGGCGTCGTTGGTGCCGTCCCCGGTCATGGCCACGAGGCGTCCGGCGGCCTGCTCCTTTTTGATGACGGCGAGCTTGTCCTCGGGGGTGGCTTCGGCGAGGAAATCATCGACGCCGGCCTCGGCAGCGATCGCTTTGGCGGTGACGGGGTTGTCGCCGGTGACCATCACCGTCCGAATTCCCATTTTCCGCAGCTCGGCGAAGCGGGCCTGCATGCCTGGCTTGACGACGTCGGCCAGGTGGATGGTGCCAAGGATCCGGGCGCCGTCCCTGGTTGCCGTGGCAACCAGCAGCGGCGTGCCGCCCTGCGCCGAGATTTCCTGCACACGGTGCTTCACCTCGGCCGGGGTGTGGCCACCCAGATCGGCCACAAAAGCGGTTACCGCGGCGGCCGCCCCCTTGCGGATCCGGCGGCCGTCCGTGTCCAGGCCGCTCATCCGCGTGCTGGCGCTGAATTCGACGACGCTGAACTGTTCCGTGCCCCGTCCCAGATCCGCCAGATCAGGTCCGCGCACACCCCTTTCGGCCGCCAGGTCCACCACTGACCGCCCTTCGGGGGTGTCATCGGCGAGGCTGGAGAGGCGCGCCGCTTCAATGAGTTCGCTCATGCCGACCGAGTTGGCCGGGAAGAAGTTGACGGCGCGGCGGTTGCCGTAGGTGATGGTTCCGGTCTTATCCAGCAGCAGCGTGGTGATGTCACCGGCGGTTTCGACGGCCCGCCCGGAGGTGGCCAGGACGTTGTGCTGGACGAGGCGGTCCATTCCGGCGATGCCGATGGCCGGGACCAGGGCCCCGATGGTGGTTGGGATCAGGCACACGAGCAGCGCCACGAGCACGATGGGCGAGGGTGTTGCCCCGGCGAGGGACGCGAAGGGTGCCAGGGACATCGTGACAACCAGGAACACGATGGTCAGGGAGACGAGCAGCACGTGCAGGGCAATCTCGTTGGGGGTCTTCTGCCGCACGGCACCCTCGACGAGTTTGATCATCCGGTCGATAAAGGTCTGCCCGGGTTCGGCTGTGATACGGACGACGATCCGGTCGGAGAGGACCCTCGTGCCGCCCGTCACCGAGGAACGGTCCCCGCCGGATTCGCGGATGACCGGGGCCGACTCGCCGGTGATGGTTGATTCGTCAACGCTGGCCAGGCCCTCGATGATCTCGCCGTCGGACGGGATCACGTCCCCGGGCTCGCAGACCACCAAGTCGTTCCGGCGCAGTTCGGTACCGGGGACTTCCTTGATCGCGCCGCCGTCCAGCCGGAGCTTCGCCCGGACACCCTGGCGGCTGGCCCGAAGGCTGTCGGCCTGGGCCTTGCCGCGGCCCTCCGCGATGGCTTCCGCAAGAGTGCCAAACAGCACGGTCAGCCACAGCCAAGCCGTCACGGCGATGCTGAACACCGACGGCCGGACCACGCAGATCGCCGTGCACAAACCCGCCCCCACCAGCACCGTAAACATGACCGGTGAATGAATCATCTGGCGCGGTGCGAGTTTGCGGACGGCCACCGGAAGGGCGGCCGCCACGCTGGAGGCCGTCAGTTTCGCCGGGGCCTTGGTGTGGTGTTTATGTTCGCCGGGGGTGCCGAGTGGGTTGCCGTCGGCGAGGGTTTCGGGGACGGTGGCGAGGGCCGTCGGGGTGCGGGTCATTGGAGGAGTCCTTCTGCGAGGGGGCCCAAGGCAAGGGCGGGAAAATAGCTGAGGGCAGTCAGGATGACGGTCACGCCCAGCAGCAGCGCGCCGAACAGGGGCCCATGGGTGGGTACCGTCCCGGCGGATAAGGGGATTTTGCCTTGCCGGGCGAACGATCCGGCCAAAGCCAGAACCAGGACGATCGGCAGGAACCGCCCCAGCAGCATGGCGATGCCGAGCATGGCCGAGAGGTACGGGCCCGAGCTGGTGATGCCGCCGAACGCCGAGCCGTTGTTGTTCGCCCCGGACGTGAAGGCGTAGAGCAGTTCGCTGAACTGGTGCGGCCCGGACGCGGGCACGTTGGCCATTACGTCCGGGAGCAGGACGGTGATGCCCGCCAACGTGAGAACCAGGATGGGGGTGACCAGGATGTACATGGCGGCGAGCTTCATCTGGCGTGGGCCGATTTTCTTGCCCAGGTACTCGGGTGTCCGGCCGACCATCAGCCCGGCGATGAAGACGGAGATGATGGAGAGGATCAGCATCCCGTACAGCCCGGATCCGGTTCCGCCGGGGGCCACTTCGCCGAGCATCATGTTCACCATGGTTACCCCACCCGCCAGCGGCGGCAGGGAATCGTGGGCGACATTGACGGCGCCCGTTGAGGTCAGCGTCGTGGAGGCGGCAAAGATGGCGCTCGGAGCGGCGCCGAAGCGCTGCTCGAACCCTTCGCCGAGTCCGCCGGCAGCCGCGGTCGCTGTTCCCTGCGCGGCGGCGACGGCCCATCCCGTCAGGGAAACGGAGGTCAGCCAGAGTGTTCCCATGACGGCGGCTACGGTGTAGCCCTGCTTTTGGTCACCCACCATCCGGCCGAACGCGTAGGGGAGGGCCGAGGGGATCAGCAGCAGGAGGAACACCTGGAACAGGCTGATGAAAACGTTGGGATTTTCGAAGGGGTGGGCCGAGTTGGCGTTGAAATAGCCGCCCCCGTTGGTGCCCAGGACTTTGATCGCTTCCTGGGAGGCCACGGGACCGCCCGGAATGCTCTGCGTTGCGCCGGTTGCCTGGTTGATGACGTCGGTGGGCCAGAAATTCTGGACAACACCGCCAATGACCATCACGATGGCCGCGACCAGGGCCAGCGGCAACAGGATGCGGAAGGTTGTCCGGGCCAGGTCCACCCAGAAGTTTCCGAGCCTGTCGGTTTTTGTCCGGGCGATGCCGCGGATCAGGGCGACGGCGACGACGATGCCGACGGCCGCGGACAGAAAATTCTGCACCGCGAGCAGGGCCATCTGTACAAAGATGCCGACGGTGGTTTCCGGCACGTAGGTCTGCCAGTTCGTGTTGGTGACAAACGAGATGGCCGTGTTCATGGCCACCCAGGGGTCCACCCCTGTCAGTGCCCCGCTGCCGGGAAGCACGCCTTGGAGGCGCTGGAGCAGGAACACCACCAGGATGGACACTGCGGAGAAAGCCAGCACGCTGCGGAGGTAAACGGCCCAGGTCTGTTCAGTACCGGCGTCGACCCCGGCGAGCCGGTAGAACAGACGCTCCGGCCGGGTGGAGGTGGTGCCCTCAAACACGCGGGCAAGGTAGAGCCCCAGCGGCTTGTGCAGGGTGGCCAGGGCCAGCAGCAGCGCCGACACCTGGATCAGGAAGGACGCGGTGTTGAACGTCATGGCCGGGTCACCACTTCTCGGGGTGGATGAGGGCTGCCAGCAAGTACCCGGAGAGGCCCAGGCCGGCAATCAACAGCACCAACCATATGATCGCGTCCAGGCTCATAGTCCGTCCTCGCCTCCATCATTTGCACCGCTGACCACTCCGGCCAGAAGGTGACCGATCCACATCACGAATCCCATGGACACCATGAGGATTCCAATTACAGCCGCGTCGGCCATTGCAAGTTCCTTTCGAACGCACCCCATCCAGGGCTGATCCCAGTCAACCCCCGCGAAACGGCAGGAAAGGCGTTCCTGACGAATCCTTAATGCGCTGGCACAAAATCTTGACGCGGTTTTAACGGCAACGATTGAGGGCTTGCGCTTCCACTACTTAGCGCTACTATGTACTAGTAGCTAGTAACACTGAGTAGTGGAGGAGGTGTCCGATGGGCAAGCAGATGACAGAGATGCTCAAAGGCACACTGGAGGGCATCGTTCTTGCCCTCCTGACCGGGAACCCGGCGTACGGGTACGAAATCACCACGCTGCTCCGGGCCCAGGGCTTCCCCGACATCGCTGAGGGCACCGTGTACGCGCTGCTCGTCAGGATCGAGCAGAAAGGCCTGGTGGACGTCGAGAAGCGGCCGTCCGAGAAGGGGCCGCCCCGCAAGGTGTACACGCTCAACGCTCAGGGCACGAAGGAACTGGACGAATTCTGGAACACATGGAGCTTCCTGTCCGAACGGCTTGAAGAGCTCCGCAAGGGAGGAAAGTGATATGGCAGCGAAGTGGATCGAGCTGGTGACCGGCTCGCTCGAGCAGAAGAAGCAGTACAAGCAGGCCAAGGCGCGGCTGGATGCCATGCCTGAGCCCTACCTCACCGTGGCGAAGGCCTTCAACCGGTACTTCATGTACTACGGCGGGGTCACCGAGGGGGACACGATGGTGCAGATGTTCTCGGACCTCGCGGACCTGTGGGAACGCGCGGCCATAGACGGCACGCCTGTGAGCGAGATCGTGGGCGAAGATCCCATCGAATTCGCGGAGAGCTTCGCCCAGGCATACGGCGGAAAGCGATGGATCGACAAGGAACGGGCCCGTCTCAACGAGGCGGTCGACAAGGCGAAGGAGGCGGAATCATGACCGCGACAGCAATCCGGGTGCAGGGCATGGAGAAGTCCTTCAAGGACCTGCACGTGCTGCGCGGCGTGGACTTCGAGGTGGCGGCGGGCAGCATCTTCGCGCTCCTCGGCTCCAACGGGGCAGGGAAGACCACGCTCGTGCGCATCCTCTCGACGCTGCTGAAGGCCGACGCGGGAACCGCGACGGTGCACGGCTTCGACGTCGCCGCTAACCCCGGCGATGTGCGCGAGTCGATCAGCCTGACCGGGCAGTTCGCCGCCGTTGACGAAGTGCTCACGGGCCGGGAGAACCTGGTGCTGGTCGCGAAGCTCCGGCACCTGAAGAACCCGGGGGCGATCGCGGACGAGTTGCTCGGGCGCTTCTCGCTCACCGAGGCCGGCGGCCGCAAGGCAGCCGAGTACTCGGGCGGCATGCGCCGCCGGCTCGACATCGCGATGAGCCTGATCGGCGAGCCGAAGGTGATCTTCCTCGACGAGCCGACCACCGGGCTCGACCCGCAGGCGCGCATCGACGTGTGGCAGACCGTCAAGGATCTCGCCCAGAACGGCACGACAGTGCTGCTCACCACCCAATACCTCGACGAGGCCGAGCACCTCGCCGACCGCATCGCGATCCTGCACAAGGGCACGATCATCCAGAACGGCACGCTCGACGAGCTCAAGCGGCTGTTGCCGCCGGCCGAGATCGAGTACGTCGAGAAGCAGCCCTCACTCGAAGACGTCTTCCTGGCGCTCGTCGGTGAGACGGCTGAAGAGCAGGAAGAGAAGGAGGCATCCCGATGAGCACCCACGTCCTCAGCGATACCGGCGTCCTCACCGGCCGCTCGCTGCGCCACATCCTGCGCAGCCCGGACACGATCATCACCACCGCGGTCACGCCGATCGCGCTGATGCTGCTTTTCGTGTATGTGCTTGGCGGCGCGATCAATACCGGATCCGACGAGTCGTACGTCAACTACATGCTCCCCGGCATCCTGCTGATCACGATTGCCTCCGGCATCGCCTACACCGCCTACCGCCTGTTCCTCGACATGCAGGGCGGCATCTTCGAGCGCTTCCAGTCCATGCCGATCGCGCGGTCGAGCGTGCTCTGGGCGCACGTGCTCACCTCGCTGGTGGCCAACCTCGTCTCGGTCGCGGTCGTCGTCGGCGTGGCCCTCCTCATGGGGTTCCGCACCGGAGCATCCGTGGGCGCCTGGCTTGCAATCGCCGGCATCCTGGTCCTGTTCACGCTCGCCCTGACCTGGCTGGCCGTGATCGCGGGGCTCTCCGCGAACACCGTCGACGGCGCCAGCGCGTTCAGCTACCCGCTGATCTTCCTGCCGTTCATCAGCTCGGCGTTCGTTCCGACGGCGACAATGCCGGGCCCGGTGGCCTGGTTCGCTGAGAACCAGCCGGTGACCTCGATCGTGAACTCTATCCGCGCGCTGTTCGCGCAGCAGCCGGTTGGGAACGACATCTGGATCGCACTGGCCTGGTGCGTCGGCATCCTCGCACTCGCCTACGTGTTCGCCATGGCCGCCTACCGGCGCAAGATCACCTAGGGCGCCGATCCGCCGCCGGCGGCGGGCTCAGTGAGGAGGCTGCCGCCGGCCCGCAACCGCGCGGGTGAATGTTTCCCGCCGTGAAGAACGGCAGGCTGGTGGCCATCGATTCCGACGACGTTATGCCCGGCACCTTGGGCAATATTCGCGCCGTGGGGCAGATCGCCAAGGCATTGCACCCCGACGCTTTCTAGGATCCAACAGCAACCGGGTACACAAGCGACGAGCCCCGGCCGGACCATTCCGGCCGGGGCTCTTCGCTGCCCGCTGTACTTTGGAAAGTCATTGCCAGACACGGGTGAGCATGCTTATATCTCCCTGTGATGGTTGGCGAGGAGCCCCTCACTGGGGCGGCAGAGCTGTTCAAGGCACGCCACCGCCGACCGCCAGGAAAGCCAGGCGCCGCTCTCGCTCCGGCGCCCGCGAAGGAGAGCATCATGACCGAGGAAGTCACGGCTGAACATACGCTCGCCGAGCACCAGCACGGCGGCCCGGACTGTACGCACGTTACAGTCCAGCACGGCGACCACGTGGACTACGTTCACGACGGCCACCGCCATGCCGAGCATGAAGGCCACTACGACGAACACTGACCTCCGCGGTGACGGGGGCTCCGGTGTTTGCCCGAGTCCCGAACGCGCCCTGGCGGCGGCTTCGGATTGGCTTACAGTCGCCAGGCTGCTACGAGGTTCTGCACCGGGTCGCCGCCCTCACGCGCGAGGTAGAGGGCGCGGGAGCTGACCCACAAAACGGTCGGACCGAGATGTTCCGGGTATTGCTTGAGCATCGCGTGGAAGAACTCGACCGGGGTGTCGTGCGTGGCCAGGGCAGCCTCGGCGTCGTCGAGGTATCGGCGGGTCTCGGCGATGAGCCGTGCCGCGTTGTCGTCGAGGTTCTTGTTCTGGTGGCTTGCCACGATTCGGTGCGGTTCCAGTGCGGCGACGATGTCGATGGCCTCGCGCCAGTGGCCGAGGTTGCCGTCGGCTGACTCAGCGAGGTACATGTGCACCCCGTTGTAGATCACGTCGCCGGCCACCACCAGATCGAGGTCCGGCACGTGCAGCACCGCGCTGTCGTCGCTGTCTGCGTGCCCCACTTCGACGATGTTGAGGTCGTGTCCTTCGAGGGTGATGCGATTGCCTGGCACAGTGACGGCCGTGACGGGGGATGGGGGGATCTGGCCCGGCCACATCGCGTCCCACAGCACCTCCCGGGCATACACGTTGTTGTGCATCTGTGCGATGGCGCCTGCAGAAGTGACCACCTGGGCGCCGAAGCGGTCGGCGAGCACCCCAGCGGTGAACCAGTGGTCGCCGTGTCCGTGGGTGGCGACGATGTGCGTCAGCTGCTTACCGCTCGCCGCGACCCAGTCTCCGACCTTCTCCGCCTGCCGGAGGGTCAGCGGCGGGTCGACGAGCACGGCGTCCTGCCGGCCATGGACAAGGGTGACCGCGATGGGCTGGAAGGCTCGGGGCTGTCCGTTGGGCAGCGGCCCGGGACTGTCCATCGGCAGCGGGTCTGCGCCGAACACGTCATAGCCGATGTCGGTGTTGGTGTTGGTGGACATGATTTTCTCCCGTCAATCACTGAGGGCCAGTAAGGTATAGCGATCGCTTTACCTTGCGCCCAAGCTACGCTCCTCCATGGCAGATGTAAAGCGTTCGATATACTTGTGCGTATGGGGGCAGTGACATCAACCACTAGGGCGGCCCGCGGCGGACGCGGCGCACGCGAGCGCATCCTGCAAGCGGCGGAGGAGCTCTTCTACGCACGAGGTATTCACGCCACCGGCGTGGCCGCTCTTATCGAGGCTGCGCACGTCTCGCCCAGGACCTTCTATGTGCACTTCCCGACCAAAATTGCGCTGGTGGAGGAGTATCTTCGCCGGTTCGAGTTGGAGAAGCCGATCGCCGCCGAAGCAGAGCTGGAGCGCGGCGACTTGACCCCGGCTCAACGACTGTTGGCGATCTTCGCCCCCTTCGAGGGGGACTCGCCGGCGCTCATCCGCGGATGCCCCTTCCACAACGCCGTCGTCGAGGGCGCCGGAGAACTCCCGGAAGTCGCCGGCCTGGCGCAGCGACACAAGCAATCCTTCCGCGATCGCCTCGTGTCCACCGCTGCTGAAGCCGGAGCAGCCGACCCGGAGATGCTCGGTAGGCAATTCGCTGTGATCTTCGAGGGCGCTAATGCGCTGGCAGCCTCCACCAACAACGCGCAGGTGTTCACGGATGCCCGGCGAGCTGCCAAGACGCTACTGGACTTGGCCTTAAACGCCGCCCCCCGAGGGTAAACGTTCCAGTACCGATGCCCAAGTGGAGAGTGAGTTTCGCGGGGCGCGCCCTCGGCCTAGTCGCCGAGCACCAGCCTCCGGTCGCATGTTCATGCCGTCTTCGCCGATCACTGTGTGCACACCCTCGGGCCAGCGCTCGACTTCACGTGCCGGATTCGTCCAGGTTCTGAACGTTCATGGCCTTCCCGTCAACGGTTACCAAGGAGATGCTTGCGGCATCGGGCGCCCACAGCCGTAGCAGCAGCCGGGCCAGCGTGGACTTCCCGGCCCCGGAACGGCCGCTGATCCCGAGGTGTTTGCCGGGCGCTACGGACAGCGAGGTGGGACGCAAAGCTGGCGCGCCGCCGTCGTAGGTGAACGCTACGTCCCGCACTTCCACCCCTAGGTGCACTGACCGGAGAGGTTGATTGAGTGACTCACTCGCCCCGACCGTGCACCGGTCTGGCGTTCGCTGGGGGTTCTCCGACCTCGTGGATGGTATGGCCGCCGCAAGCCGTCTTGGTTACGCTGGCTCGCTCGATGCGCGACACGGTGAACCATCGCATTGCGTTGCGCAGTCGGCACCACCCAACTAGGTACCACTGGCCGTTCGTGGAGGCGAACAGCACTGGCTCAACGTCGCGGGTGGTCGTGGTCTCGTCTCTCGATGTGTAGCGAATGCGGATCACTCGCTGCTCGGCCATCGCCTCCTCCAGTGCCGACTTGATTGCGCGCGAAGAGGAGGGAAGCGCGTTGACCCAGACGCGGTGGGCCAGCTCGTCGGCTCGTGCTCGGGTTTTGGGATCGAGGACGTCCAGGATCTTCTGGATACCTGCTGCTGCCAGATCGGCGTAGGGGGCATCGGGTGCAGCGGACACGGCTGCCATGAGCGCCACGGCCTGCGCTGGGGACAGGCTGACAGGCGGCAGGGACGCGCCTATAGCCAATCCGTAGCCACCGCCCGGACCTGGGCGAGACCATATAGGCGCACCGCTGTTCTCTAACGCATCGAGGTCTCTCTTAATTGTGCGCACGGATACCTCAAACTCTCTCGCCAACCGTTCGGCGGAAACCCCCCGCGCGCCGCTGCGGCGCAACATCTCGGATAGAGCATGGAGCCGTTCGACTCGCTTCACAGGTCAGACCCCGACAAATTCATGACATAAATAGTGACATACCCTTGTCCGTAGGGCCTGCGAGGGTAGTGACATGCCAACTACTACAAGCAGTCCGATCATCATTCTCATCGCCGGCCACTGGCTGGGCGCTTGGGCGTGGGATGAAGTCCTTGAACACCTGACAACCGACCACTCTCGTGCAATCGCGATGACACTGCCCGGTCTCGACGGGGACGATCCCGAGCGTGCGGCGAAGACTCTCGACGATCAAGCCGCAGCGGTCCTAGACGTCATCACTCAACTCGGGGTTTCCGAGGATCAGCCCGCAACTCTCGTCGCTCACAGTGGGGCGAACGCCCCCGTCAGCCTCGTCCTTGACCGACACCCTGAGCTTGTCCATCGAGTGGTGTGGGTCGACTCCGGCCCTGTGGCGACGGGAAGCGCCTTCGCCCCAGACATCCCGGAGGAGTTGGAGGAGCTTCCGCTGCCGTCCCTCGACGTCCTCGCACAGCAGGCGAGCCTCGAAGGCCTGAGCGCAGAGGTCCTCGAGCGTTTTCGGGCCCGGGCCGTCCCTGAGCCCGGCCCCGTGCTTCGTCAGCCCGTCGAGCTCACGAACGATGCCCGCCGCAAGGTCCGGACCACCCTGGTGTGCTGCTCGATCCCGAGCGCGCAGGTGCTGGAGCTGGCCCGCGCAGGCCATGCCATGTTTGCCGAAGTCGCGAACATCGAGCACCTCGACGTCATTGACCTCCCGACGGGGCATTGGCCTATGTGGAGCCGTCCCCGCGACCTCGCCAAGGCCATTCAGTCAGCGGCTTCTCGAACTAACTGAACTGCACGTACAACCTGAAGGGGTCACCCGAATCCGGCTGGCCCCTTTCCGTCTCCGAGGGAATTCATGACACGCCCAAACGCTGCTCTCACACCACGCCACCGGCTGAAGGTCGCCCGCCACGTCGTCGATGACGGTTGGCCGATCAGCGAAGTTGCCGCCCGATTCCAGGTCTCGTGGCCCACAGTCAAGAGATGGGTCGAGCGATACCGGGTAGGCCAGTCGATGCAAGACCGATCCTCGCTTCCACACCACTCGCCGAACAAAACCAGCGCGAAGACCAGTCGCCGTTGCATCACCCTTCGTTTGCGTCTCCGCGAGGGACCCGTTCAATTGGCTTTCCGTTTGGGAATTGCCCCGTCGACGGTTCATCGCATCCTCACCTCGGTTCACTTGAACCGCCTGTCGCATGTCGACCGTGCTACCGGCGAACCCATCCGTCGATACGAGCACGACCATCCCGGCTCCATGATCCATGTAGATGTGAAAAAGCTCGGCAACATCCCCGACGGCGGAGGCTGGCGCGACGTCGGCCACCGACAAGGCGAGAAGAACCGCGCCAAGACACCCGGCAAGCCGCGCAATAAAAACGGCGACCCACTTCTGGGCTACGCCTACGTCCACACCGTCATCGACGATCATTCCCGCGTCGCCTACGCCGAAATCCACGATGACGAAACCGCCCAAACTGCCACAGCGGTGCTCGTTCGTGCTGTCGAGTGGTTCAACCAGCGGGGCATCACCGTCGAGCGGGTTCTGTCTGAGCCGCCCAGCAGGAGCGCAGCGGCGCCGGCAAGCTGCGCCACGGTGTGCGCATAGAAGAACTCCAGCTTTTCGACGTCGCCCATGGCCGTGGCGGCGAGCTTGCCGGTGTGATGCCCGCGTTGCCGGGCCGGCACGCCCCGGGCAAAGCCGTCGAAGAGCGCCATCCGCAGCGCCGCCAGGATCCGGTAGGCGATGCAGTGCGAGAGGTCCATCCTGAGAATAATTCTCAGTAACTCTAGTGCGTCGGTGGTGCAACCGCGGGTCGGCATTCCGGGTCCGCGGATAGCGTCAGGCGTCAGGCGTCAGGCGGCTGGCGCGCTCACCGCGTGGATGCGTCCCGCCGTCGTGCGGCATATGCGAACAGCGACGTGGTGGCCACGGTGGCCAGGTACCCGGCGATCACGATGAGCGAGATCCCGGCGCAGAAGTAGTTGGTGGTGCTGTCATCCTGGAGCGGCCCCGGGGCGATCTTGGCCAGCGAATACACGGCCACGCCCGCGGAAGCCAGCCCGATCACCACCGGCAGCGTGAGCCAGATCTTTGCCGAGCCCACGTGCCTGTCGAAGCCGTCCCACACGTTCCACTCGGCGCCGTTCCGCATGATCAGCCAGCCGGCGGGGATCATAAACGCGCCGACCAGGAGGAAGGCTGCGACGACGTCGGCCGGGCGGTGCCACTGGTTGATCAGGGTGGAGACTCCCGAAGCGATGGCGAAGGTGCCGCCCACAAAACCGGCCAGCGGACGCCACCGCGGCGAGGCCATCAGGAACACCGCCGCCGCAGCCGACGCCGCCAGCGTGGTATGCCCGGACGGCAGCGAGTTCAGCTCCAGCGTCACCACACCCTTGTCCGGGCGGGCGGGCAGCACTTCCTTCAGGACCTGCGTGGCGATGTTCGCACCGATGCACGCGGTGACTGCGATCCCGGCGGCCGACCACCGCCGTCGGATCACCGTGACAAACAGGACCACGACGGCGGCCACCACCAGCGAGATGGTGGGCAGCCAGTCCAGGAACTCGGTGGCTGCCTTGCCCGCAGGCCCGTGGATGTCCACGGCTTCAACCAGCGCGGATTCATCGATGAACTGGCCCGTGGTGGTCTGGACGAAGTAGTAGTACGTGGCGATCAGGCCGACGACGCAGGCGAGCCAGGCGAACGCGAACATAAAGCCGGAGCCCGGGGAGGGTCGGGCCGGGGTCCGCGGTGGTGCCTGGCGTGGAATGGTCATCGGTTAAGGGTGTCACAGAAAACTGGGAGGCGCTTTCACCCAACTGGGTAGCAGTAGATGTCGTTATGGACGCTCAGAACGACATCTATTGCTACCTACTTGGGTGGGGTCGCGGCAAGCTGAATGTGACACTTGACACGTGTTAGGTCGGCGCCATAAGCTACCTCACACGTGTTAGGAAGGAAATTGATATGACCGGTGCCACAACTGGCCGCCTGCGTGAATTCTCGCGCCGGACCGTCCTGGGTGCCCTGGGAGCAGGAATTGTGGGAGCAACGGTGGCATCGTGGCCCCGGCTCTCCGGATCCGATATTCCCGGGCGGGGCGACAACAGCCTCAGCATTGCCATCATGGGGACAGCCGCCGATGCCGCAGCGCGCCAGCGCGCCATCGACGCGTTCACCCGACTCCACCCGGACATCCGGGTCAAGGTCCAGGCCATCCAGGCCGTGGACTGGAAAGACTTCTTCACCAAGATCCTCACCATGGTGGCCGCGGGAACCCCGCCCGACGTCGTCTACGTCGCCACCGAGGGCGCGCAGCTCTTCGCGGACAAGCTGGCCCACCCGCTGGACGAATACCTGCGCCGCGACGCCGCGGACATGGCCGAGTTCTTCGCCGACGTCCACCCCAGCCTGGTGGAGGCCTTTATGTACAAGGGCAGCCTCTTCCAGCTCCCCATGGACTGGAACGCCGCCAACATGTACTACAACACCACCGCCTTCGCGCAGGCCGGGCTGGAACGCCCGGCGGACGACTGGACCAACGTGGACTTCCGCAACAGCCTCGCCGCGATGCGCAAGGCCCGGCCGTCCGACTTCACCCCGTACTACTGGACCAACCGGCTCTTCGGCGGCGTGGTGCCCTGGCTCTACGCCAACGACACCAGCTTCCTGAAGGAGACCCGGTCCACCGGCGGGGACTGGCTCTGGGACTCCTTCTACGCCAACGATCCCTCCCGCAACCTGCGCTCCGGCGGGTACCAGTGGCTGGAACCCAACGCCGATGACCCCCGTGTGTTCGAGACCTTCGACTACCTCCGTGGCCTCGTCAAGGACGGCCTCGGCGTCCGGCCCGAAGAAGGCGGCGGCAGTTCCCTGGTGGGGCTCTTCGCCTCCAACCGGATCGGCACCACCCCGGCCGGCGGCTACTGGGTCCAGGGCCTGCACGAGGCCGGCATGAAGGAGAACGACTACGACGTCGCGTTCTTCCCCAAGTGGCGGAGCCAGCGGCACCAGTTCGGCACGGCCGGCTACGCCATCATGAAAACCGCCAAGGACAAGGACGCCGCCTGGGAATGGATCAAGTTCAGTGCCAGCCGTGAAGCCATGGAGCTGATCTTCCCCAACCCCATAACCACCCCGGCCCGCCGCTCCATGGTCAACGAGGCGCTGTACGCCGGGAAAGGCCCCGCGCACTGGAAGGTCTTCTACGACACCCTGGACAAGTACCCCACCACCGGCCCCATCCCCGCGCCGCCCCAGCAGGCCGCCGTCGAAACGGCCCTGATGAAAAACGTCTCGCTGGCCGTCAGCGGCGATGAGCGCCAGCTCAAGCAGGCCCTCGAGTCCATGCAGCGCGATCTTGAACTGGCCCTGAGGAGGCAGTCATGAGCACCACCACCCCTCGCCGGGACCGGCCGAAGCAGGCCGCCAAGGCCGTGAAGCCCGGAACGCCCGCCACTTCCCAGACCTCGTCCGGCCGGCACAGCCAGCGCTGGCTTGCCTGGATTTTCCTTGCCCCCACTATTGTGGGCATGGGCCTGTTCACGCTGGTGCCCATCGCGGCGTCGGTGGTCCTGGCGTTCTTCCGCTGGGACATCATCTCCGCCCCGACGTTCGTGGGCTTCGACAACTTCGCCGAAGTGGTCCAGGACCCCACGGTCCGCGTGTCCTTCCTGAACACCATTGTGTTTGTGATTGTGGCGGTGGCATTCCAGCTCGGCCTGGCCCTGGCGCTCGCCGTGATGGTGCAGGAGAAGATGCCGGCCTGGCTGCGGACCTTCTTCCGCTCGGCGTTCTTCTTCCCGCTGATCCTCTCCGCCGCCTCGGTGTCCATCTTTATGCGGTACCTCTTCAACGAGCAGTTCGGCGTGGTCAACTGGTTCCTGTCCCTCGCCGGCATCCCCGCGGTGCCGTGGCTGACCACCCCCGGCGGGTCCGCCGCCGTCGTCATCCTGGTTTATGTCTGGCAGAACTTCGGGTTCTCCTTCCTGCTGTTCATCGGCGGGCTGGCGTCGATCCCCGTGGAAACCTATGAGGCCGCCTCGCTGGACGGCGCCACCGGCTGGCGCAAGCACGTTTACGTCACCCTGCCGCTGCTCAGCCCCACCACCCTGCTGGCATCCGTGATGGCTATCATCAGCGCCCTCCAGGTGTTCGACCAGCCGTACGTCCTGACCCGCGGCGGGCCCGGGGACTCCACCCGCACCGCCGTGATGGTGATCTTCGAATCCGCGTTCCAGCGCCTCGAATTCGGTGAGGCCTCGGCCATCGGCGTGATCCTGACCCTCATCATCATGGCCATCACCGCCGCGCAGTTCCGGCTCAGCAAACGATTCGTCTTCTACCAGTAAGGCCAGCCATGACTACCACTACAGAGCGTGTCTCAACCCGCACCCCTGCCGTGCCTGCCCGGTCCCGGCGGAAGCCGAACTGGAACCTGGTCCTCCGAATTGTCCTGCTGATGATCGCGGCGGTCCTGACCCTAGGGCCGGTGATGTGGACCCTGTCCACCTCGCTGCGGTCGCCGTCGGAATCGTTCAAGCTGCCGCCGTCGTTCTTCCCCTGGAACCCGGACTTCACGTCGTACGCGCAGGTCTTCCAGCAGCTGGACATCGTCCTCCTGGTGCTGAACAGCGCGCTGGTCACCGGGCTCATCGCCGTCGGACAGATGGTCACCGCCGCGATGGCCGGCTACGCCTTCGCCAACCTGAAGTTCCGCGGCCGCGGGGCCCTGTTCTCCATCGTGCTGGCCACCATGATGGTGCCGGTGCAGGTGACCATCGTGCCCGTGTTTATGCTGATCCGCGGCATGGGACTTTCAGACACCCTCCTGGCGCTGATCCTGCCGGCCATCCCGACGGCGTTCGGCACCTTCCTGATGCGGCAGTACTTCATGGGGCTGCCCACCGACCTCGCGGAGGCGGCGTCGATCGACGGCGCCTCGCCGTGGCGGACCTTCCGCTCGGTCTACGCGCCGCTGGCCATTCCGGGGATGGCGATCGTGGGCATCCTCGCCTTCAATTTCCACTGGAACGAGTTTTTCCGGCCGCTCATCATGACCATCTCGGAACAGAACTTCACCCTGCCGCTGGGCCTCGTCTCCCTGCAGGGCAACCTGGGCACCGGCAGCATCTCCGTGGTGCTGGCCGGCGTGGTCCTGTCCATGATCCCCGCCCTGGTGGTCTTCTTCTTCGGCCAGCGCGCGCTGCAGGACGGCCTCACCGCCGGCAGCGGCAAATAGCCCACACCTCTGAAAGGCTTACTTCCATGTCATCCCCGGACCTCGCCGCCACCGACTTCGCCAGCCTGGCCGCCGCGCACCCCGACCCCGCGTTCCCGCACTTCCACCCCCGCCCCGCCCAGGGCTGGATCAACGACCCCAACGGCATCAGCCACCTCAACGGCCGGTACCACGTCTTCTTCCAGTACAACCCCGCGTCCGCCCGCCACCACAAGATCGCATGGGGCCACCTCAGCTCCGCGGACCTGGTCCGCTGGGAGGAACACCCCGTGGCTTTGAGGCCGCAGGACGGCGGGCCGGACGAGTACGGCTGCTGGACCGGTGTGGTGACGGACGACGGCGGCGTCCCCACCGCCGCGTACTCCGGTGTCCGCGGCGACGGCGGCCACTCCCAGGTGGTCATCTCCCGCGGTTCCGCGGACCTTGTTTCCTGGACCCAGGATGGGCACGTCGCGGCGTCCATGCCGGCCGATCCCATGGTCACGGCCGTCCGCGACCCCTTCATCTTCCGCTTCAACGGCAAGCGCTACGCCATGCAGGGCGCGGGTCTGGCCTCCGGCCACGCGGCGCTCCTGCTCTACACGGTTGAGGACCTGGCTGACTGGAAGTACCAGGGCATCTGGCTCACCTCCGAGAACCCGGTCGCTGCTGCCCGGACGCCGGCCGAGATCTGGGAGTGCCCGCAGCTGGTGCGCGTGCCGGCCGTTTCCTCCGTTGAATCCCCGTCCGTTGCCTCCGTTGAATCCCCCTCCGACGGCGACGCGTGGGTCATGATGTTCTCCCTGTGGCTCTCCGGCGATGACCACGAGCACGCCAACGGGGTGGGCCACCTCATCGGCTCCCTGGCCGAGGACCCCGCCACCGGGCTGCCGGTGTTCTCCCCGGAGACCGGCGGCAAGTCCGACCTGGGCCGCGACTTCTACGCGCCGCAGATCGTGCAGCTGCAGGACGGTGCCGGCGCCGGTGCTCCCGGTGTTCCTGCTTCTTCCTCAGCCCTCGCTGCCCTCGCGGAGCCCAAGGCGCTGCTGTGGGGCTGGGCCAATGAAGGGCCGGGGCGGGACGGCCGCCGCGGCCGCAGCCAGGCCGAGATCGACGCCGCGGGCTGGGCCGGAGTGCTCACCCATCCGCGCCTGCTGTCCGTGGTGGACGGTTCCCTGGCCGTGGCACCCGCGCCGGAGGTGGATGCCTACCGTGGCGCGCAGCTGGCTGCGCAGGCTGCCGGGAGCGTTGAGCTGCCGGCGTATGCCGAAGCTGTGGTGACCGCCCGCTCCGGTGGGCTGGCAGCGCTGGCCGCGGACGCCGTCGTCGAACTTTCCCTGGTGGCCGATGGTTCGCAGGACGCCGGGCAAGTGGTGTTCAGCGGGACACTGGCTGCGGGGGAGGAGCTGCGTGTGTTTGTGGACGCGTCGCTGGTGGAGGTGTACCGGAGCGGTTCGGTGGCCACCACGCTGCGCGCCTATCCCGCGCCCGGCGAGCGGTGGGTGCTGCGGCTTCCCGAGGGTGCGGCTGCCGACGTCTGGCAGCTGGAACAGCCTCAGTAGGGGAGCGTCTGGCGCGAACGGACACTTGAGGCCCCCCAGGCCGGGGCCTCAAGTGTCCGTTCGCGCTGTTGGCGAGGGCCTCAAGTGTCCTTTCGCGCTGGTGGTCAGGCCTGGCCGGCGGGGACCGGGCCGGTTGACTCGCGCACCACGAGCCGGCACGGGACCAGCGTCTGGCCGGGACGGCCGTGTTCGGCGGGGGCGCCGCCGTCGTAATCCTCGTAATCCTCGTTATCGTCCGGCTCCTCCGACAGTTCCCGGAGGAGCCCGGTCATGGCGGCGGCACCCATCTCCCGCAGCGGGAGGGCCATAGTGGTGAGCGCAGGGACCATGGTGGAGGCGATGCGGAATTCGTCGTCGTATCCCATGATGGAGAGGTCCTGCGGGATGGCCAGGCCCAGCCGGTTGGCCGCGAGCACCACGCCGATGGCCAGGCGGTCGTTCGCGCACACGATTGCGGTGGGCCGGTCCGGCGCAGCGACGCCGTCCAGGAGCTTCATGGCACTGTGGAAGCCGGCGTCGATGTCCCAGCCTGCCTCGAGGATCCGGCCCGGCCGCACCGGCAATCCGGCGGCTTCAAAGGCATCCCGGTGGCCCTGGATCCGGCGCGGCGCGGCGGGCGTGAGGCCGTCACCGGCGAGGACGGCGATGTCCCGGTGGCCTAGCTCCAGCAGGTGCGTTGCCGCCTCCCGGCCGCCGCGGACCTCGTCCGGGATGACGGCCGGAACGCCTGCCTCGGGACGGTCATCGAAGCAGTTGGCCAGCACCGACGGCACGCGCAGCATGTTGAGCGGGACATGCAGGGGGCGCAGGCCCACGGTGACATACATCAGCCCGTCCACCTGGCGGTCCAGCAGCGTGGCCACCGCACTTTCGTCACGGGTCGCGTCCAGCTCCGTATCCATCACCACGGTGACAAAACCCTGGGATCTGGCCACGGCGTCCGCGCCGGCGATGATATTGCCGTCGAACGGGCTGGTGACCACCTGGTCCGAGACGATCCCGATGATCCGCGACCGGCGGTTGCGCAGGCTCACGGCAATGGCGTTGGGCGTGTAGTTCAGCGTGGCCGCCGCTTCACGGATCCGGACCTGGCTCTCCTTGGCCACGTTCCCGTCGCCGCGCCCGTTCAGGACCAGCGACACCGCGCTTCGGGACACCCCGGCGAGCTTGGCGACGTCGAGCGCTGTGGCTTTGCGGTTCATACTGGGTTTCCTCCCGCGTGCGGTATTTCCTGCAGTCTACCTAACGCGTGTGAGGTGCGCCCGGACCTGGCGCGGCGGCGCTTTTCCCCCAACTGGGTAGCAGCAGGTGTCGTTATGAAGGCTCATTACGACACGTGCTGCTACCTAGTTGGGCCCGGGGTCAGGTGGTTGGGCCGGGGCGGGTTCGGGAGGTGCGCTTCAGGCAGGCGCGGCAGGCTGGCCGCCGCGACCAGCAGCGCCAGGGCCCCGAGGCCAAGCGGCAGGGCGGTGAGGGTGGCGATGCCTCCCACCAGCAGCGGCCCGCCGGCGTCACCGAGTTCCCGGCCGAGTTCCGCCGAACCCATGGTCCGGCCCATCCGCTCCGGCGGCGTGGTGTCGGCCAGATGCGCGAAGCCGAGCGGCGTGGCCAGGCCGACGCCGGCGCCAATGGCTGCCGCGGCAATGAACAGCGTGACCGGACCCGGAGTGAGGGCGATGAGTGCGACGCCCGCGGCGGTAAGGAGGAGTCCCGCCGTCGTCCCTTTGTTATCGCTGATGCGGTGCGCGTCCCGCAGCCTGCCGATCCAGGGCTGCGTGAGCACCGATGTGATGGCCAGAACGCTGACCGCGGCCGTGCCGGCAACCGGGCCAAGGCCGTGCCGGGTGGCGAGGGCGGGAATGAATCCGATCGCCGCGCCGAGCGCCCCGGTGGAGGCCGCCAGCACCAGCGTCGGCACCAGGAAACGCCGCTCAGTGACCTGACGGGCGAGATCGAGCACTGTGTATCGCTGCCGGGGGAGCGGCGCCAGGTGGGGAACGGACACCAGCACCCACGCGGCGGTGGCCGCCGCCAGCACCGACAGGGCGCCGAACAGCAGGGCAAACCCGCCCGCAAGGATCAGTCCCGCCCCCAGCAGCGGACCGATGACGTACCCCAGGCTCTTCCATGAACCGTACCGGCCGAAGTAGGTCCCGGCCTTCTTGCCTCCCGCCAGCCGCGCAACCATCGCGGACGACGCCGGCGAGAACGCCGAAGCCGCTGCGCCCTGCCCCAGCCGCGCGAGTCCAAGCATCAGCGGATTCGCCGCCCAGAGGCCGATCAGCGACAGCACCGCGAACGCCAGGAGGCCGCCGACGATGACGGGCTTGGTTCCGATCCTGTCGCTCAGGGCGCCGAAGACCGGCTTGAGGAAGACCTCGGAAACGTCATAGAGGGCCAGTAGGATGCCCAGGTTGAGCAGCGTCAGGCCGATGTTCTCGCTCTGCGCGCCCATTCCGGCGGCGATGCTGTGGGCGCCGAACGCGGTGACGAAGCCGGCCGCGTACAGGGGGACGGTGGACGCACGGGCGTCCACCACCTGTGCCGGGGCGCTCACGCGTGCACTTCGAGACAGGGCGCCTGTTTTAGGGAAATCACACCGCAAAGCGTAACAACAGCCGAACTGAGTAGCAGCAGATGTCGGTTTGCCGGGCTCAAACCGACATCTGCTGCTACTTACTTGGGGGAGGGGAGGGGAGGCGTTAGGTGAGGGACGCCGCCAGCTCCTCGATGATCTCGAACTGCTCCCGCACGCCGCCTTCCATGCCGGACTGCGCAATCATGTCCCGGACTTCCTTGCTCCCCGCATCGGTGCGGATCCGCACGGTGGTGGCGCCGCCGTCGGCCCCGTCAAAGGTGACCGTATTAAGCACGGCGCCTTCCTCGCTGTCCGGCGCGGTGCCCGGCATCTCCATGACCTCCGTGTGGACGATCCGCTCGTTGGGCACAATCTCGCGGTACGTGCCGTGGAAGGCCACCTGGAATTCGCCGTGCGCCACCATGACGTACCGCCACGCGCCGCCGACGCGGAAGTCCATCGCCGCCACGGTCATCTCACCGCGCCGGCCCGGCCACCATTTCTTGACGAGTTCCGGCGTGGTCCAGGCCCGGTAAACGAGGTGCGCGGGTGCGTTGAGGGTCCGCGTGATCAGGATTTCCGTGTCGCTGGGGAACGTCACATCCATGGTGCTGCTGCTTGCCTGTGCCATTGTCCTGCTCCTTTTCAGTGCTCTTCTTTGAGATCCTCCAGCACGTCCTCGAGAAGATCGAAGCGCTCCTCCCAGAGGTGCTGGTAGCTGGCCACCCAGTCGTGGATGGGCTTGAGGGCTTGCGGATTGAGCCGGTAGAGCCGCTGCCGGCCTTCGTCACGCACGACGACGGCGCCCACCTCGCGCAGCACCCGCAAGTGCCGTGACACGTGCGGCTGCGCCAGGCCCAAAAGGGTCACCAGCTCGTTGACCGGGCGCTCGCCTTGCGTGAGGGCGTCCAGGATTTCCCGACGGCGGGGCTCAGCCACCGCATTGAACGTATCTGCCGTTGTTGCTGCCCGTGCCATACCGCAATTGTATACCCATATGGATATGCATTGGAAGGGACGGGCAGCTAATCTGCCACGCAGTGCCGATGAGTTGAAAAGTCGAGTACCTACTACTGATGCTTTCGGCATCCCCGGCCGCATAGCGTCGTATGGGGGACCTGCGAGACGTCCATCGGTACACCGCTTCTGGGGGCAGGAAGGACAAGAATGGCGCCGGAAGAGGGCAACGCCCTTCCCCTCCTGGATCCGGATGTCCTGGACAGGTTGCGGACAGAGCTCGAGGACGATGACGGCGTGTGGAAAGTCTTCGTGCAGAACTTCATCGAATACCTGCCCCACAGGACTGAAAAGCTGCGTCTGACCCTGACCACCGGCGACCTGGCCGGTGCGATGGACGCGGTCCTCAGCCTCAAGACCTCCAGCCAGATGGTGGGCGCGGAGCGCCTCGCCGGACTTGCCATGGACCTGGAACGGGCCCTGCGCCACGAGACTCTCGACTCTGAACCCGCCCGCGTCCTGCCCCGGTTGGCAGCGGACCGTCTGCGCCAGATCATTCGCTGCGCCCGGCAGACCACTAACATCCTGCAGAAGTACCTGCACTCCGGGTGAGGCCGTAAAAGACGACCCCGGGGTTCGGGAGCGAGAGGTCAGGGTTTCGGCAGGGCCCGTACTGTGTTGTTCCGCTTCTCGTGCGTGAGTTCGGCCAGGCCCAGGGCTTCCAGGAGCGGCGGGAGATACATGCCAAACCGGCCGCGATAACCCTTCCGCAATCCGTACCAGCCGCCCATGGGGTTGGCGGGGTCGCGGCCCCAGGCCTCGACGCTGTCCTCCGGCGCGGGTTTGCTTTCATCGGCGGCCCCCAGCGGAACCCAGTCGCCTTGCTCCAGCAGCCAGGAGTGGAGATCCTCTATGGCCTGAAGATGGTACTTCAACGTGGTCGAGCCGACCTGGCAGACCAGCGCCGGAGGGTCCGCGTCCGGGTCCCCGTACATGGTGTACCCAGATGATCCCGGAGCCGTCACCAGCTCCCAAGGATCAGCCTTCGTTCCTTCAGCCACGCCCATTCCCACCTTCCTGGATGCCACCCGGAACTCCAGCCTATGGGCAGCAACACCACGCGTAAACAGCGGAAATTTGCAGTATTCACAAATTAGTAAAACTGAGTAATGTTCCGCCTATGGACACCATCATCCAGACCGTTGAATTGCACAAGCACTTCGGCAGGGTCCGGGCACTTGACGGGCTCAACCTAGAAGTCCAGCGCGGCGAAATCCATGGATTCCTCGGACCCAACGGCGCCGGGAAGTCCACCACCCTCCGCATCCTGCTGGGCCTGGCCAAGGCCACGTCCGGCACGGCCAGCGTTTTGGGGCTTGACCCGTGGACGCAGTCCGTTCAGCTGCACCGGAGCCTGGCCTACGTTCCCGGCGACGTGCGGCTTTGGCCCAACCTGTCCGGCGGCGAGACCATCGACCTGCTCTCGCGCCTGCGCGGCGGCACCTCCGACGGCGGCACCTCCGACGGCGGCACGTCCGACGGCGGCACCTCCGGCCGCGCTGCGGACGGCAAGGCCTACCTCCAGCGCAAGGCACGTCTCTGCGAGGCCTTCGACTTCGATCCCGGCAAGAAGGGCCGCGCCTATTCGAAGGGCAACCGGCAGAAGGTGGCGCTGATCGCGGCCCTGGCCACGGACGCGGAGCTGTACCTCTTCGACGAACCCACGAGCGGACTTGACCCGCTCATGGAGGCGGTGTTCCGGCGGGAGACGCTGGCCGTCGTCGAACGCGGTGCCACTGTGCTCCTCTCCAGCCACATCCTGTCCGAGGTGGAGGCGCTGTGCCAGCGCGTGAGCATCATCCGTGCAGGCAGGATCGTGGACGGCGGCACGCTGGATTCCCTTCGCCACCTCACCCGCACGGAGGTCTCCTTCGCGGCGGACGGCGTGGACACCCGTGCCCTGGGGGAGCTCGGCGCCGTCCATGGATTGACGGCCGACGGCGGCAGGGTCAAGTTTGGTGCCGACTCGGACCGGATCGCCGAGGTGCTCCCGGTGCTCGGTGCCCTGGGAGTGCAGGGACTGATCATCACCCCGCCGTCGCTCGAGGAGCTATTCCTTCGCCACTACGGCGACACGTCCGTGTCCGCTCACGGCAAGCATGCCGAGGCCGAGCCCGGCCAGCGGCGGCACCTGCTCGGCGCGCGGGGCCGTGGCTGAGGTGTACACGCTCCGGGTCCTTTGGGGCCAACGACTGCGCCGCGACCGCTGGCAGCTCGCCATCTGGGTGCTGGGCATCGGCGCCCTGGCCATGTTCGCTGCGGCCGCCATCCTCCGAACCTACGGCGACCAGGCCGGCCGCGCGGAGATCCTGCAGGTGGCCATCGCCACTCCTGCCATCCTGATGCTCCGCGGCCTGGCACGCGGGCCTGACCTGGGAGCCTTCACGTTCTTCCAGATCTACTCCTTCCTTGCCTTGCTGGCCGGCCTCATGAGCACCTTCCTGGCTGTGCGCCATTCCCGGGCCGAGGAGGAAAGCGGCAGTGCCGAGCTCATCGCGGCCACCCCCGCCGGCCGCCTGACCCCTGCAGCGGCCACGTTCCTGCACGGCACCGTGGCCAACGTCCTGGTGGCACTGGCGGTATTTGCCGGCTTCGCGGCAGCGGGGCTTGATCCTGCCGGTTCCCTGGTGGCGGGCGCGGCAACGGGCGCCGTCGGCGTGGCATTCCTGGGGGTGGGCCTTCTCATGGCCCAGCTGATGGGCACATCCCGCGGCGCGAACGGGTCCTCCGCGGCGCTGGTTGTCCTGGCGTACGTCCTGCGGGGTATCGGGGACGCTACGGGCACGCCGAACGCCGACGGAACAGTGATGACAGCCGGGGCGGCCAGCTGGTTCTCCCCGATCGGCTGGGGTCAGCAAACCTTCGCCTATACGGGTGACCGGTGGTGGCCGCTGCTCCTGCCGGTGGGGCTCGCCGTCGTATGCCTGGCCGCGGCCTGGCTGTTCCTGGAAAGGCGGGACAGCGGCGCAAGCGTCTGGGGAGCGCTTCCCGGCCGGGCAGCCGCGCGTCGCGGACTGAACAGCCCCTTTGCACTCGCTCTGCGGCTGCAGGCCGGTTCGATCATCGGCTGGAGCCTGGGCGGACTGGCGGGGGGACTCCTGGCCGGCTCGCTCGGTAGCGCGATCGCCGCCGTTGACCTGGCCGACAGCAACGTCACCGCGGTGCTTCGTGCCTTCATCCAGTCCCAAGGCGCGTCGCTGACCCAGCTCATGATCTCGGTCCTGTTTTCGATCGTCGGGGTTCTGGCCGCCGCCTGCGGACTCCAGGCTATCCTCCGGCTGCGCCAGGAGGAGGCGGCCGGTACCGCGGAACTCCTGCTGGCCGCCCCCGTCAGCAGGATCCGGTGGCTGGTCAGCTACTTGGTGCTGGGCGCGTCCTCGGTATTGATGGTCATGTTCCTCGCGGGGCTGGGCGCCTGGGTTTCCCTGACCGGATCGGGCGACACGTCCGTGGACGGGTGGGCGGTGTGGCAGACCGCCGCGGCCCAGCTTCCCGCGGCACTCATCTATCTTGCTGTGCCTGCGCTGGTGTTCGTCCTCTGGCCCTTGGCGACGATCGCCGTCGGCTGGGCGCTCCTGGCCGCCGGCGTGGTCCTGGGCATCTTCGGCGGCATGGTGGGCCTGAACCAGGACGTCCGCAACATCTCACCGTTCTCCCACACGCCCGTGCCGAACGGTACGACGACGGACTGGAGCGGTGCGTGGTGGATGCTCGCCATCGCAGTGCTCACCGGCGCCGTGGCCGTCGTTGTTATGCGGCGGCGGGAAACGGGTACAGCATGACGGCGGACGCGGCTGCGGTCAACGCCGCGGCGGAAAAGGCCGCAGCAGGCTTCGCCTCGGCGGGCTTCCCCAAGATGCCTGCCCGGGCCCTGATGGCCCTGGTCTCCTCCGAGGACGGGAGCCTCACGGCAGCCGAGCTTGCGGAGAAACTGGGGGTGAGCGCCGCCGCGGTGTCCGGCGCCGTCCGGTACCTGCAGACCGTGGGCTTCGTCCACCGGGTCTCGCAGCCCGGCAGCCGCCGCGACCTGTACGCCCTCTACGACGATGAGTGGTACATCGTCTCCATGCGGAAGAGCCCCACCTACCAAAGCCTCGCCGCCCTGACGGATGCAACCGCCGAGGCCCTGCCGGCAGGATCCGCAGCCCGGTCCCGGGTGACGGAGATGGGCCGCTTCTACCGCTTCCTCGCCGCCAGGATGCCCGCACTCCTGGACGACTGGGAGCGCGAAAGGAACACTGGGTCCAGCGATGTTCCGACAAGGAGGCCCGGCCATGACCATCATCGATAACGCGGTGTACGTGGACGGGGTCAGGACGGCGGACCCCGACGGCCTGGACGAGACGTACTTCGCCCTGAGGCAGCGCGAAGGAATGGCGTGGATCGGACTGTACCGCCCGGACGCCAAGGAAATCAGGTCGGTGGCCGAGGAATTCGACCTGAGCCCCCTCGCGGTGGAGGACGCCCTGGCCGGACACCAGCGGGCCAAGCTGGAGCACTACGGCGAATGCGTCTTCCTGGTGCTCCGCCCCGCCCGCTACCTCGACGACGTGGAGAAAGTGGACTTCGGCGAGATCCACGTTTTTGTCGGCGCCGATTATGTGATCACCGTCCGCCACGCCGAATCTCCGGACCTGGCAAGGGTGCGCCAGCGGATGGAATCCACGCCGGAGTTCCTCGCCCTGGGCCCGGAGGCTGTGCTGTACGGGATCCTGGACCAGGTGGTGGACGAGTACGAACCCGTGGCCGCGGGGCTGGAGAACGATGTGGACGAGATCGAGGACGACCTCTTCGGCGCCGATCCGGACGTGTCGCGCCGGATCTACGAGCTCTCCCGCCAGGTCATCACCTTCCAGCGCGCCACCAGCCCGTTGGTTGGCATCCTCCAGGCCCTCGCGGCCGGAACACCGGAGCACCAACCGGGTCCCGAGCTGCAGGACCATTTCCGCGACGTGCTGGACCACGTGATCCGGCTGAATGAACGGGTGGCGTCCTTCCGCGCACTGCTGCAGAACGCCCTGGCTGTTAATGCGGCGTTGGTGGCGCAGCGGCAGAACGACGAAATGCGCCGGCTCACGGAATCCAGCTTCGCCCAGAGCGAGCAGGTGAAACGCATTTCGTCGTGGGCGGCCATCCTGTTTGCGCCCACGCTGGTAGGCACCATTTACGGCATGAATTTCACCAGCATGCCCGAGCTGAACTGGGTCTTCGGCTACCCGTTTGCCCTGGGCCTGATGGTTGCCATGGGGCTGGGGCTCTACTGGACCTTCAAGCGCAACAAATGGATCTAAGGGCATTGACGGGCAGTGTGGTGCCGGGTAGCTTATCGATTGTCGTTATTAACGAATATCGATAATGCTTTTTTTGGGGGAGCCATGAAACTGACCAAGGACACTGCCGGGCCGGAGACTAGCGGGAAGAAGTTCGTCTCCAGGGCGGACGCCGTCCTTCTGATGATTATGTCGGCGGCCGCGGCGGTGATAACAACCGTTTGGTCCGTGACTGGGATCGTCGGATATTTCACTGGACCTGCGACCCTGGTGCTTCCCATTTCCACGGCACGGCGGACTGTCAGCGGGCTGGAGTTGGAATCCACCGGGCACTTCACGTCGCTGGAAGCCACCATTCCTGACATTTCGGACGGTCCGGCAGCGTTCCTGGGCTGGGGAGCCGCCCTGAACCTGGTGGGTATCCTGGCCATCCTGACGCTGCTTTTTCTGCTGGCCTACCGGCTCCACAGTGCGACATTGTTCACGTCAGGTTCCGAGCGGATCGTGGGTGCCTGTGGCGCAGTGCTGGCGGTAGCAGGGTCAGTGGGCCAGGTCCTCGACGGGTGGGGACGGACCCGGCTGGCGGACATGATCGTGGCGAACGGACCCACATCTGGGGAGCTCTACATCTACACGGGCGAGTTCGATCTCTGGCCCTTGGCGGTTGGCTTGGTCCTGGTGCTGGTGGCAGGCGTCTTCCAGTACGGCCGCCGGCTCCAGGCAGACACGGAGGGGCTGGTCTGATGCCAGCCGAAGACTCGGACATCCACTGCCGGCTCGATGAACTCCTCGAAGCACGGGGGATGACGTTGACCGAACTCAGCAAGACCGTCGGAGTCAGCCTGGTGAATTTGTCCGTGCTCAAGAACGACCGCGCGAGGGCCATTAGGTTCTCCACGCTGACAGCGATCTGCGACGCCCTGGGCTGCCAGGTGGGGGACCTGCTGGTAGTTGTCCCGCGAGCTAGGCCCTGACGCGCTGACTCCTGACCTGTCGGTGCCCGCTTGTACAGTGAACGCATGCCTCCTTCAGTCCCGCCCGCCTTCCCTTCCCTTGACGAGTTGCTCGCCACGGCCCACGTGGTGAGCCTGCCCATGCGGGTGAAGTTCCGCGGCATCATGGAACGCGAAACGCTGCTGCTGCGCGGCCCACTCGGCTGGGGCGAGTTCTGCCCGTTCCCCGAATACGCCGACGCCGAGGCCTCCCGCTGGCTCGCCGCCACCATCGAGGCCGGCTGGCACGGCTTCCCGTCACCGGTCCGTTCCGTGATCCCCGTCAACGCCACCGTTCCGGCCGTTTCCGCGGACCGGGTGCCGGAGGTCCTGGCACGGTTCGGCCGGGTGGACGCCGTCAAGGTCAAGGTGGCCGAGCGCGGGCAGACGCTCGACGACGACGCCGCCCGGGTGGCCGCCGTCCGTTCCGCATTGCCGGACGCCGCCATCAGGGTCGACGCCAACGGGGGTTGGGACGTGCCTACCGCAGTGAAGGCACTCACCCGGCTCGCCGCCGTCGGACTTGAATACGCCGAGCAACCGGTGCCGTCGATTGAGGGGCTCGCCGAGGTGCGGCGGCAGCTGCGCGCCGCGGGAACGCCGGTGCTGATCGCGGCCGACGAAAGCGTGCGCAAGGAATCCGATCCGCTCAAGGTGGCGCGGGCAGGCGCGGCGGATCTGCTGGTTGTAAAGGTCGCGCCGCTCGGCGGAGTGCGGCGTGCGCTGGACATCGTGGCGCAGGCTGGGCTCCCCGCCGTCGTCAGTTCCGCGCTGGACACCTCCGTAGGCATCCGCGCCGGGCTGGCTCTGGCCGCTGCCCTGCCCGAGCTGCCGTATGCGTGCGGGCTGGGGACGGTGTCGCTGTTCACCTCGGACATCACGCTGGATCCGTTGGTGGCCGACGACGGCGCCATCCGCCTCCGCGAGGTCACCGCCGACGCCGGGCTGCTGGAGCAGTATGCGGCTTCCCCGGAACGCCGCGACTGGTGGCTGGCCCGCCTCGCCAGGGTCCACGCCCTCCTGGCAGCATCGACTGCTCCGTAACGGCCCTTTTGCGGGCTGAAAAGGGCGCTTACGGAGCAATCGATGGGAATCCCTGCAGGTCACCGCGGGTTAACCGGAACTTCACCCGGCTGACGGCTGGGCGTCGGAAGCGGCTGAAAGGGTGGCCGGGACCCGATCGTAAATTTGGAGGCACCCCTTGTCTGAAACGACAGCCCGCAAGTTCACCCTGCTGCCCATGCTCGGCCACACCAAGGGCAAGCGCAGCGCAGTCACGTGCGCCTTGAAGTGCGACAACGCCTGCGCCGGCGATGTCTGCAACACCAGCTCCAACAGCTATTTCCGGGACATCGCGTCCGCCACCATGTCGCGCCGCGCCGCCCTGGGCTTCGGCGCCGCCGGTGCGCTCGCCGTCGTACTTGGCAGCGCCATTACCTCCGCGGAACCGGCACTTGCCGGCGGCCCCGGGCTGGCCCCCGCCGCGAAGGAAGGCTTCGCGAAGTCGAAGCTGAAGTTCACGCCGATCGCTCCGGTGGATGCCGCCGTCGACGCGTTCACCGTGCCGGAAGGCTTCACCTGGCAGCCCGTGATCCGCTGGGGCGACCCGATCTTCAACGGCACGCCGGACTTCGATCTGAACAACCAGACGGCCGCCGCGCAGGAGAAGCAGTTCGGCTACAACAACGACTACACGGACATCCTGGAGATTCCGAACACCAAGGGCCGCCGCGCCGTGCTGTTCGCCAACCACGAATACACGAACGAGAACATCATGTTCCCGGCCACCATGCCGGCTGCCGACGTCCGCGCGGTGGGGGCCGCTGCGCACGGGCTGACCGTCGTCGAGCTGGAGCGCAAGAACACCACCAAGCCGTGGACGTACGTCAAGGGCGCGCCGCTGAACCGCCGGTACCTGAACAACACGGTCTACGAACTGACTGGGCCCGTCGCGGGTTCCGCCCTGGTCAAGACCGTCGCGGACCCGAGCGGCCGCAAGATCAAGGGCACCCTGGGCAACTGCGCCGGCGGCACCACGCCGTGGGGCACCATCCTGTCCGGCGAGGAAAACTTCAACGGCTACTTCGTCTCCCCGGGCACGTCCGCCGGCGACAAGCGCTACGGCCTCACCAACAAGGCCACAGCACGCCAGTGGGAAATTGATGACAAGCGCTTCGACACCCGCAACGCCGGCTACGAAAACGAAGCCAACCGCTTCGGCTGGATCGTGGAAGTTGACCCGTTCGATCCCACGTCCACCCCGAAGAAGCACTCCTCGCTGGGCCGTTTCAAGCACGAGGGCGCCAACGTCATCGTTGCCGAGTCGGGCAAGGTGGTGGCCTATTCCGGCGACGACGAGCGCTTCGACTACCTGTACAAGTTCGTCTCGAAGGACTACTACAAAGAGGGCGACCGGGCGCACAACATGACGCTGCTCTCCGCCGGCGACCTGTTTGTAGCCAAGTTCAAGGGCAACTCGCCCATAGCTGAAATCACCGGGGTTGGCAACGTTCCCGCTGACGGTTCGTTCGACGGTACGGGCGAGTGGCTGCCCCTGGTGGTCAACGGCGAGTCTGTCGTCGACGGCATGACCGTGGAAGAGGTCCTGGTCTACACCCGCCTCGCCGCCGACAAGGTTGGCCCCACCAAGATGGACCGCTGCGAGGACGTTGAGCCCAGCCTGCACACCGGCAAGGTTTACGTGGCCTGCACCAACAACTCGGACCGCGGCAAGATTGGCAAGGAAGGCGCCACCGAGGTCAACCCCCGCAACGCCAACCGCGACGGCCACATCGTGGAAATCACCGAAACCGGGGACCAGACCTCCACTGCCTTTACGTGGAACCTGCTGATGGTCTGCGGCGATCCCTCCACCGGCGACGTCACGTACTTCTCCGGCTTCCCGGTGGACAAGGTCTCGCCCATCTCCTGCCCGGACAACCTCGCCTTCGACTCCGTGGGCAACCTGTGGATCTCCACCGACGGCGCCCCCGCCGGCATCGGCAAGGCTGACGGCCTCTTCAAGGTCACCCTCGAAGGCGCCGAGCGCGGCAAGGTGGAGCAGTTCCTGGCCGTGCCCAAGGAAGGCGAAACCTGCGGACCGATCGTCCACGACGACGAGAACAACGTGTTCGTGTCCGTGCAGCACCCGGGTGAGGAAGGCTCGTTCGCGGACCAGCACTCCTTCTTCCCGGACTATGTTGCGGAAGGCACGACGCCGGCCCGCGGCCAGGCGCGCGCGCCCCGTCCGTCAGTGGTCCAGGTGTTCCGCGGCTAAGTCCGCGTCCCTCCTACTGACCCGTTGCTCTATCACTTTTGGTCCCTTTGCCGGCCTTTTAGGGACTGTAAGTGATAGAGCAACACGTGGGAAACGGGAGAGAGCGTCCTAGGCGATCAGGCCGGCGCCGAACTCCTCTTCGGCGATGAGCGGCCTGATGACCGCCTCCACTTCGCCCTGGACGAAGTTGCGGCGGATCACGTTGTTGCCGAACACGTTGCCGATGGCGCCCAGCACCATGGCCTGGTCCAGCGAGAGGTACCGCCGGGCGATGGTGCCGGACTTCACGGCCACGGCATCAAAGAATCCGCCTTGGCCGTAGGCGCCGAGGTTGTTCTCGATCTTCACCAGGTTGTCGTAGGCCTCACGGGGTTCGTATTCCATGGCGAGGAACGCCGCATGGGGCGTCACCACGCCGTCGCCCCAGGCCGGCGTCGGGTTCGTGGCCGGCCGGCAGCCCTCGAAGCCGACGTCCACGCTGGTGCGTTCGACGTCGGACGGGTAGCCGTCGCTGCTCATGCCCAGGATGTCCATGCCCCACTCGGAGTACCCACCGTTGGGGTGGCTGGCGGGGGAGAAGCCCCAGTAGCCGTACTTGGCGTCGTCCAGGCCGAACTCGCGCTGCGCCCGGACGGTCAGGGGGTGGTTGACACCCCAGGCCTTCGGCGCCCAGTCGGATTCCGGGACGAAGAGATCTGGCATCAGCGACTCAAACATGTCCCCGCCCCAGCTCGGCACGATCCGCATGCCGCGGTAGGTGTAGGCGCCCTCGAAGACGTCGATGCCGTGGTACGTCCGGTGCTCGCCGATGGGCTTCTGCTCCTGCCAGGACCAGTCGCAGGTGTCCGGGAAGACCCGCATGGTGGCGAAGTAGTGCGCGGGCGGAAGCTGGCCCAGGGCGATGCCGATGTAGGTGGCGATGCGCGGCTCGGAGTTGGTGACGTCGTAGTGGTTCATCGTGTAGAAAACGTCGGGGCCCTTGCCGAGGTAATTGCCCTGGACGGTTTCCACCGGCGGTTTGACGTCGTAGAACCCGCCGCGCAGCAGGCCGGCGGCCACCCCGGGCCGGGCGTCCTTGTTGTAGAAAATCCCGAAATCCATCCTGCCAAGGATGGTGTTCGCCAGGCCGGCCACCTGCGGCTCGGCGTTGCGAACCGTCATGAGGGCGGCGGCGAACCAGCCGTTGTCCACGCTGGACATAAACGGCGCCACAGGGTTCCCGTTCTCCGGCCAGACGGTGATGACCTCACCGGTGGCTTCGTCGTACCAGTTGTAAAGCATGCCGCTGGGCTCGTGGTGCTTCAGTCCCACCAACGTGGTGAGTGTGCGCGTCAGCCGCTCGCGGCACTCGTGGGCGCTGATGATGTTCAGTTCCCGGGCCACCACGGTGCTCCACATGTAGCCGCCGATGTTGGTGGGCGACGTAAAACCGCTGCGCTTGGGTGCGGTGATGGACTCGCCGATGTAGTCCGCCGGCAGGCCTGTTGCGGGATCGGTCATCGCAACCAGGGACTGCCAGGTGTCGTGCGCCCAGCGGTTGATGATCTTCCGGTCGATGCCCTCCTTGTTCCGGGGACGCGACAGCGGCGATACCCCGCCGGACGTCGCCGACGCCGCAAGCTGGGCGGCGTAGCCCGGTGCCGCGGTGGCCGCGGCGATGCCAGAGACGGCGAACGCTGCCGCACCGGCCAGAAGCTGACGGCGGGTGGCGCTGGAGATTCTGGGGTTCGGCTCAACGTGCTGGTTCATGAGTTCTGTCCTAACGTGTCCGTTGTTAGTGTCGCCGGCAGGCTGAGGCCGTGCCCGAACGGGAAAAGGGCATCGGCGGTATCGCCGGGGACATCGGGCCGGGATGCCCGCACGGCATCCATCGACCGCGGGATTTCGAACGGCAGGCGTCCTTCGGGAGCGATGCGTCCGAACACAGCGTCCAGGAGTGCCGTGTCCGATACGCCGAACGTGCCCACCACGGCGGACGCGAAGCCGGTCAGGGGTGTGAGGATTGCCGGGCGGTCCAGCCGTACGTCAATGACCAGCGGTACCTTTTCGGCCAGGGTGCGGAGCCGGGAGACCAGCCCGGGCGGGAAATCCAGGCTCCCCGCATGGAAATGCTGCTCCAGGAACAGATCGTCCCGGTGGTCCCACGGCGAGTGCAGCCGGATGATCGCGACATCGGCCGCTGAAGGGTCCTGCACCACAGTGCCGAAACCCTCGAGACTCTGCGGGTCCAGGCCCTCAAGGTAGACGGCCGGTGAGCCGGAAAGCGGAAGGGAGGTCCCGACGTCGGACGTTCCGTTGGTGAGCACCGTGACGGACCGGGATTGGGCGCGGTGTCCTTCGCGCCGGAATTCGGCATTCCCCACGATGCTGGCCGCGGCATCCTCGTCCACGAACGGGTTGTCGAAGAGGCCCAACTGGAACTTCACCAGCAGCAGCCGCCGGGCGGACTCGTCCAAACGTGACTCGCTGACCAGCCCGTCCCGGACCAGGCCGATGAGCAGTTCGGTGCATTCCTCGCCGCCGAACTGGTCCACGCCGGCGTTGAGGATCTTCAGCATGCGCTCGGGCGCGGTGAGCTGTTCAACGCCCCAGGCCCGGGCCGGCAGGACCTGGTCGCCCACGATGTTGTCGTTGACCAGTTCCCAGTCGCTGAGGACCACGCCGTCGTAGCCGAGCTTGTCCCGGAGCAGGTTGGTGATGATCTGCCGGTTGTAGCCGAAACCGACCTCCTCCACGGGTTCGCCGTCGAGTTCCACGCCCACGGGCATGCCGTAGTAGGGCATGATGGCGCTGGTATTTTCGGCGATCGCGGCCCGGAACGGGGCCAGGTGCTCGTCGAAGCGGCCGCCGGGGTAGACCTGTTCGCGGCCGTACGGGAAGTGCGCATCCTCGCCGTCACGCTGCGGACCGCCGCCGGGGAAGTGCTTGGTGGTGCAGGCAACGCTGTCCGGCCCCAGTTCCGCGCCCTGGAACCCCTGGAGGTACTCCACCACGTATTTCGAGCTGAGCTCCGAGTCCTGTCCGAAGGTCCCGGCCTGCCGGCACCACCGCGGTTCGGTGGCCAGGTCAACGGTGGGGTGCAGGGCCGCGCGGATCCCGACGGCGGTGTACTCCTGCCGTGCGATCCCGGCGAAGCGGCGGATCAGGTCGGCGCTGCCCACTGCGGCCAGGCCGATCGGCTCGGGCCACTGGGAAAAGTGGGCGGCGGTGAACGAGACCCCGGAGTTTTCGATGAAGGCATGCCGCGGGTCCGTGGAAATGGTCACGGGGATGCCGTGCGGGGTCTGCGCGGCCAGCTCCTGCAGGGCGTTGCTCCAGCGGGCGGCCTCCCGGGCGGTGCCGAGGGCATGGATGTTGAAGTGGTTCATGAACTTGGCATGGATCACGGTGCTGGTGGGCGATTTGCTGATGTTGCCCGGTTGCTCGAGGAGGGATCCGTCCGGGCCGGTTTCGATCACGGTGTGGAACATCAGCCCGGCTTTTTCCTCAAGGCTGAGGCGGCCCACCAGGTCTGCAGCGCGTTCCTGCGGACTGAGTTCCGGGTTTTCGAAGGGATCCATGATCCCGTTGCCGTTGAGGTCCCGGAACGCTTTTCCGTCGGCGACGGACGTCCCGGGGCGTGCTTGATTCTGGGTTTGTGCAGTCATGGGGCTCTCTCGGAGAGGTTGGGCAGGGGAGCGGCTACTTGATGCCGGTGGCCGCGACGCCCTGGACGAAGTACTTCTGGAGGGCAACGAACAGCAGGATGATGGGCGTGATCACCAGCACCGAGCCGGCCAGGAGCAGGCCGTAGTCCGTGGCGTTCTGGCCTGTGGAGTAGAGGGAAAGGGCCACGGGCAGGGTGTACATGTCCTCGCTCTGCGCCACCACCAGCGGCCACAGGAAGTTGTTCCAGGAACCGAGGAAGGTCAGGATGCCGAGCGTCGCCAGCGGCGGTCCGCACAGCGGCATCACAATCCGCAGGAAGGTGCGCAGCTCGCCGGCGCCGTCGATCCGGGCGGCCTCGATGAGCGAATCCGGGATCCCCGCGATGAACTGCCGCATCAGGAACACCCCCATCGGCGCGGCGAGGAACGGCAGGATCAGGGCCGGGTACGTGCTGACCATTCCCAGCTTGCTGACCAGGACAAACAGCGGCACAAACGTCACCACGCCCGGGACCATCAGCATGACCATCACCAGCAGGAACAGGAAACGTTTGCCGGGGAAATCCATCTTCGCCAGCGCATAGCCCACCATCGAGCAGAACAGCAGGTTGCCGAGCACCGTGAACACGGCCACCACAACGCTGTTAAGGAAGAACGTGCCGATCTGCAGCTCGGTGAACCAGGCCACGAAGTTCTCGAGCGTGGGCTGCTCCGGCCACCAGGTGATGGGCCGGCGGAGCAGCTCGCCCTGGGTCTTGAACGCGCCGAGCAGCATCCAGGCAAACGGCAGCAGCGTGGCGGTCACGGCCACCAGGAGGGCCGCGTAGATCAGCGCCCGGCGCGTGGACAGCCGGCGGCCAGTACGACGGCGGCGGGCCGGGGCGGGCGGCGACGCCGGCACCTGGGTGCCTCCCGCCGTCGTGCGTTCCGCTTTTTCGCGTGGGATGGTGGGTGCGGTTTCCGGGATGGTCATGGCCTCAGTCCTTGGATCGCAGGGCACGGAATTGGATCAGGCTCAACAGTGCGATGGCCACGAAGAGCACATAGCTGGCGGCCGAGGCGAGCCCGTATTTGCCGAACCCGAACTGGTTGAACGTGAAGTAGCTCACCGACAGGGTGGAGTCCAGCGGGCCGCCCTTGGTCATCACGAACGGCTCCTCGAAGAACTGGAGGAAGCCCACCGAGAGCAGGACCGTGCCGAGGAGCAGGGTGGGGCGGAGCATGGGCAGGGTGATCTTCATGAACCGCTGCCAGGGGCTGGCGCCGTCCACTTCGGCGGCCTCCAGGATGTCCGTGGGGACCGTCTGGAGCCCGGCCAGGAAGATGATCATCAGGGTGCCGAGGTTGCGCCACACGGCCAGCAGGATCAGGGCCGGCATGGACCAGGTGGTGCTGTTGAGCCAGTCCGGGCCCGCGATGCCCACCCAGCTGAGCATGAGGTTCAGCAGGCCGTCCGGCTGGAGGATGAAGCGCCACACCACGGCCACGGCCACGATGCTGGTGACCACGGGAGTGTAGAAGCCCACGCGGAAGGCCGTGCGGAAGCGGGTGATCCCGTTGTTCAGGGCGACCGCGAGGGCCAGCGCCAGGACAGTGGTGAGGGGGATGCCGGCCAGCACGAAGTAGGCCGTGTTCAGGACGGAGTGCAGGAACTGCGGATTCTTGAAGAGGGCAACGTACTGGTCAAGTCCTACGAATCCCACAGATAGCGGGTTGCCGATGTCGCGGCTGGTGAAATCCGTGAAGGACATCAGGAACGACGACACCAGCGGGCCCAGCATAAACACGCCGAAGATGAGGACGAACGGTGCGGCGAACAGCCATGCCGTTACGGCGTTGCGTCGCCGGCGCGAGCCGCCTGGTCTGGCCTTTGCGCGGGCCGGAGGCCTGCCGGCACCCCTTGAGGTGCCGGCAGGCATCGGGTTGGTGGTGGCAGCCACTATTACTTCCCGGTGCCGATCGAATCTGCGGCCTGCTGCAGCGACTTCAGGGCTTCGGCGGGGTCCTTGCCGGCCTTGACGATCTGTTCGATTTCGCTGTCCGCGGCTGCCGCAACCTGGGTCCAGGTGGAAACGGCCGGTGGGTTGTTGGTGGTCTTCAGCTGCTCGCCGAAGACGGAGAGCTTGTTGTCGTCGGCCAGGGACGGGTCCTTCCAGGCGCTCTGCTGCGAGGGAAGGTCACCGGTGGCCTTGTACCACTTGAGCTGGACCTCGGGCTTGGACAGCCACTGGAGAAGCTTCCAGGACGAATCGCGGTTCTCGGACTTCTTGAAGACCACCAGGTTGGAGCCGCCCACGAAGGACGTTGAGGTCTTCTCCTTGGGCATCGGGGCAACCTTGTACTTGTCCTCAAAGCCTGGGCCGCCGGCCTTGTTGAGCAGGCCGACGTGCCACGGGCCGCTCATCATCATGGGGGCGGAACCGTCCACGAAGGATGCTTCGGCAGTAGTTCCGGTGGACACGGCCTTGGAGGCGAGCCCGTCAGCGAAGAAGCTGGCGTAGTACTTCAGCGCCTCAGCCGCTTCCGGGGTGTCGAGGGTCCACTTGGTGCCGTCGTCGTTCATCAGCTTCGCGCCGTTGGACCACTGGAAGGGGAGGGTGTCCAGGTAGGAGCCGGCGACGCCGGCGGGCAGCTGGACTCCGTATTTTGCCCCGGCCTTTTCCTTGAGTGCCGTGGCAAGGGTTTTGAAGTCATCCCAGGTTTCGGGCGCCTTGGTGATGCCGGCCTTCTCCGCGAGGTCGCTGCGGTAGTAGACCACTCGGGTGTCGACATACCAGGGCACGCCGTAGGTGGTTCCTTCGACTTCGGTGGACTTCACCGATCCGGGGAAGAAGTCGCTGGCGTCGATCTCCTTCGGTGTGGCGTCGAAGGAGTCGGCGAAGTCGCCCATCCAGGTGGTGCCCATTTGGGCGACGTCCGGTGTGGTGCCGCCTGCGATGGCGGTCTGGTACTTGCTCAGGGCGGCGTCCCAGGGGATGGCCGTGACGTTGACCTTGACGCCGGGGTTTTCTGATTCGAATTCCTTCAGCAGTGCGGGCAGTGCCTCGCCTTCGCTGCCTTGCGCCCACAAGGTGATGGTGCCCGACGCCGGTCCGGAGGCAATGGCTTCGGCCGGGGACGATGCGGCGGGGCCGGCGGAGTCCCTGCCGCAGGCGGTCAGGAGCAGTGCGGCGGCGATGCCTACGGCTGCTGCCTTCTTGGCATTCGGATGGATCATCATTGTTCCTTTCGTGGTTCCGCGGGCCTGTAAGTGGCACGGCGCGGAGGGAGCAGGAGAGGTGGAGCCATCCCGCGAGGAAATATCTAAGCGCTTTGATTCGGTTCGTAAGGTCAATCTAAGCGCATTGAATGTGATGTTGGCAACAGCTGGCGCTAAGTTTCTTCAACTGTTTGGGCGCGAACGAACACTTGAGGCCCCTCTCCCGAACGGACACTTGAGGCCCCGTGTGTGCTTGTGGCGCCACCTGCGCGAGCGGACACTTGAGGCCCCGCCGTCGTGCGGTGGCGGTGCTGGCGCTCCTGGCTCGCAGGTCTAGACTGGCCGGCAGCCGCAGCTTTCGCGCAGCACCACTCGCACGGGAAGTTTCAGGTCCACCGGAGGCTTGTCCGGGTGGTCGAGCCTGTCCAGGAGTAGCTCCACCATGGTGCGGCCCATCCGTTCCATGGGCTGCCGCACTGTGGTCAGGGAGGGCCGGATGACCCGCCCCGCGGCGATGCCGTCGAAGCCGGTCACGGCCACGTGTTTCGGCACATTAACGCCGCACGCAGCCAGCACATCCATAACAACCAGCGCATCCTGGTCGGTGGCGCAGACAAAGGCCTGCGGCAGGGAGCCCTGCTGGCAGATGGTCCGGACCGTTTCTGCGACAGTGAGCTCGCCGCCCGATGGATACCGGGGCTCGTGCCTCATCTTCGCGCCCGCAGCGGCAAGGGCGCCCCGGAATGCCTCTAGCCGTTCGTCATTGTCCGATGACGGCATGGCGCCGATGAACATCAGCTCGGTCAGTCCGTGCACGTTGATCAGGTGCTCCGTGATTGCACGCGCTCCGGAAGCGTTGTCCACGGTCACATGATCCATACCCCGGTTGCGCAGGCTCTCCGAGACCTCCACCACGGGGATGAGGCGGGCTATGCGGGCCAGGGCTTCGACGGGAACCGAGCGCGGAAAAACGGCCAGCCCGTCAACCCTGCCGGCAATATCGGACAGCACCGCCTCGTTGTTGGCGGGATTGCCGCCGCCAACCAGCAGCGCCTGCCCACGGCGCCAGCACTCGAGTTCAACGCCGCGCTGGACCTCGTCCACGTACAACGGGAACAGGCGGAGGTTTCCTTCCTCGCGGTCACCCGCTGCGTCCACTTCTTGCGACAACCCGCCGTGGGCGCCGGGGCCTCCCGACGGATCCAACAGGTAGTCGTAGGCGAATAGGCCCAAGGCGCCGGTCCTGCCGCGTGCGAGTCCGCGGGCGCTGGCACTGGGCACATAGCCCAATTCGTCGGCAGCCGCGAGCACCAGTTCGCGGGTGGACGCCTTGACCTTCTCCGGCTGCCGGAAGGTAAACGAGACGGTTGCGATGGAGACGCCCGCGCGTTCGGCGACGTGGTAAACAGTGGGGCCCTTTGCCATGTGATTCTCCTTCTGGTCCGAGTCTATGCGCTTAGTACCTGCGCACGGGAGTCCCGGGACAGGCGGGCGTCCGCAGGATGGCAAACTGGTTCGGTGACTTCCCTGAACTCCCTCGCCGCCGCGCGGATCGCCGTCGACGCCCTGATCGACGGCGGCGTCCAGTACGTGGTGGTCTCGCCCGGATCGCGTTCCGCCCCCATGGCCTACGCCCTGGCCGAGGCCGAAGCGGCCGGCCGCGTGGACCTCCTGGTCCGCATCGACGAACGCTCCGCCGGCTTCACCGCCCTGGGCCTGGCCTTGTCCACCGGCTCTCCGGCGGCCGTCCTCACCACCTCAGGCACCGCCGTCGGGAATCTTATGCCCGCCGTGATGGAGGCCAACCACGCCGCCGTTCCGCTGGTGGTGGTGTCAGCCGACCGGCCCGAAGAGCTGCAAGGGACCGGCGCCAACCAGACCACCATCCAGCTGGACCTGTTCGGCGAGCACGTGCGCTTCGCCGCCGACGTCCCGGCCGGCAGCAACCCGCTGCGCGCGGTGGAAACGGCGCTGGCCGCGGCCACCGGAGCGTTTTCCGACCTCGCACCCGGGCCCGTCCAGCTGAACCTGGCGTTCCGCGACCCGCTGTTTCCCGCGCCGGGGGAGGGGCTTCCGACGGCGGCCGGGCATCCCAGGTTCCGGATCGGCACCGACCCGCTCACCATGAACCTGCCGCCCGCCCCTGCCTCGCTGGAGGAAAGGCGCACCGTGGTGCTGGCAGGGCACGACGCCGGGCCGGTCGCCGAGGCGTTTGCCCGCGCTCACGGCCTGCCGCTGCTCGCGGAGCCATCCTCAAACGCCCGCTTCGGCCCCAACGCCGTGGGCCCGTACCGGCTGTTGCTGGAACACTTCGGAACGTCGTCCGCGCTGCCTATCGAACGGGTGGTGATGTTCGGCCGGCCCACGCTGTCCCGTCCGGTTGCCGCGCTTTTGGAGCGTGCCGACGTGCCGTCCGCGCTGTACCAGCCGGTTCCCGTGGCCTGGTACCAGCCCGGCCGGCGCACTGAACTTCCGCTGGAGAACCTGGCCGATCTCGCCGATTTCGCCGGCCGCGGCCCGTCCGACTGGCTGGATACCTGGCTGCTGGCCGGGGCCGCCGCACAGCACGCCCTCGACGGCGTCCTGGCCGCCGAGCCCGCCGCTTCCGGACCCTCCGTGGGCGCCCAGGTCTGGCAGCACGCCCGAGGCCAGTTGATGCTGGGATCCTCCAACGGCATCCGCGATGTTGACCTGGCTGGCCTGCCCGCCGCCGAGCCAGCCGCCACTGTCTACGCCAACCGCGGCCTCGCCGGGATCGACGGCACCATCTCCACTGCCACCGGGATTGCCATCGGCGGCCGCCAGTACACCACGCTGCTGCTGGGCGACGTCACCTTCCTGCATGACGCCGGCGGCCTGCTCCTGGGGTCCGGCGAACCTTCGCCGGACCTGCGGATCGTGGTGCTGAACGACGCCGGCGGGGCCATCTTTGATCTGCTGGAGCACGGGGCTGTGCGTGAATCCGGACGCTACACGGACGCCGTCGAGCGGCTCTTCGGCACCCCCCACAGCGTGGACATCGCGGCACTCGCCGCAGCGTACGGCGTCGGGCATTGCTCGGTAGGTACGACGGCGGGACTGGCCGAGGCGCTCGCCGCACCGTTGACGGGGCGCAGCATCATCGAAGTCCGCACCGACCGTGTTGGCCTCCGCGCCCTCCACACGCGCATCAAGGCCGCCGTGGCCGCCGCAGTGTCCGCAGTCGGAGCGTAGGGTCCGGGCTATCGGCTAGCTGACGCGCGGAAGACCCTATGACGCGCATATGCCCTGTCGCTACCGGAATTTCCGATAGCGACAGGGCATATGCGCGTCGACAGGCAGGCGCCGCGTCGAAAGCGGCTACTCCTCGATCTCGATGTGCGTCGGGTCCAGGACCCGGCGCAGGAACTCCTTGGTGCGGGCTTGGGTGGGTGCGGAAATGACCTGCTCGGCCACACCTTCCTCCACCACCACGCCGCCGTCCATGAACACCACGCGGTCGGCTACCTCGCGGGCGAAGCCCATCTCGTGGGTCACCACCAGCATGGTCATGCCCTCCTTGGCCAGGTTCCGCATGACCGAGAGGACATCGCCCACGGTCTCGGGGTCCAGCGCGGAGGTGGGCTCGTCAAAGAGCATCAGTTCGGGGTTCATGCTCAGCGCCCGGGCGATCGCAACACGCTGCTGCTGGCCGCCCGAAAGCTGGTCCGGGAAACGGTCGGACAGGTGCCCCAAGCCCACGCGGTCCAGGTTGTGCTGGGCCACCTTGTCGGCCTCTTCCTGGGACCGCTTCAGGACCTTCGTCTGCGCGATGGTGCAGTTCCGCTTGGCATCCAGGTGCGGGAACAGGTTGAACTGCTGGAAAACCATGCCCACCTTGCGGCGCATTTTGTCGATGTCCACGTCGGGGTCTGTAGCTTCGAAGCCGCCCACGTGGATGGCGCCCTTGTTGGGCTGCTCGAGGAGGTTGACGCAGCGCAGGAGGGTGGATTTGCCGGAGCCGGACGGGCCGATCAGGCACACCACTTCGCCGGGGGCAACGTCCAGGCTGATGCCCTTGAGGACCTCGTTGCTGCCGTAGGACTTGCGGAGGTCCTTGATGGACACTCCGGCCGCGTTGATGGTGCCGGTGTTGCCGGCGGAGGAATTTACGACGTCGTTCATGGCTTCCCTGCCTATCGCTTGGTCCGCGCGGAGCGGCTTTCGAACTTCCGGGCCAGGAGGCTCAGCGGGATGGTGATGACCAGGTAGAAGGCGCCGGCTACGAGGAGCGGCGTCAGGCCGGCACCCAGGCTGGAGATGCCGTCGCGGCCGAACTTGGTGAGCTCATACTGCGAGGCGGTCAGGCCCAGGACGTAGATCAGCGAGGAGTCCTTGGTCAGCAGGATGACCTCGTTGGTCAGGGGCGGGAGCACAATCTTGAACGCCTGCGGAATCACGATGGACACCATGGCCCGCCACTGCGGCATGCCCAGCGAACGTGCGGCTTCGAGCTGTCCCTTGGGCACAGCCTGCAGTCCGGCGCGGAGGGTTTCGGCGATATATGCCGAGGCCACCATACCCAGCGAAATCATGACGATAAGGGTAACGTTCCACTGAACTCCAAACGCGAGCGGGACACCGTAGCCGAACGCGATGAACACCAGCAGCGCCGGAACTCCGCGGAAGAATTCGATGTAGCCGGTGGCGATCCAGCGGTAAAGCGGGAATGTGGAGAGCTTCATCAGGGCCAGCAGGAGGCCGCCGGAAAGGCCCACCACGAAGCCGAGGAACGTATAAACCAGGGTGTTTTTGAGGCCAATAAGGAAGATGTCCGGGAACATCGGGCCGATCTTGGCGAAGTTGAAGACGCTGTTGCCGATTGTCTTCCAGTCGGTGGCCAGGACCAGCGCGGCCACTGCCACGACGAAGATGCCGATCTGGACATACAGGCTCACTTTGGCCCGTTGACGTGCGGTCATTGCCATGGGGTGCTCACATTCATTTGCGTGGCTGAGGCCCCGGACGGGCTGCAGCGCAGTCCGTGCGGGGCCCCAGCGGCGTGGTTCTCAGGGCTGTGAAGGTCAGTCCGGGGTGCCGGCTACTTGGCGGTCTCGCCGAACCAGGTGGTTTCGAACTTCGTCAGGCTGCCGTCGTCGGTCAGGCGCTTCAGGGTTCCGTTGACCTTCTCGGCCATGGCGGTGTTGCCCTTCTTGATGGAGATGCCCAGCTTCTCGCCCGTGGCGTAGTCATCTACACGCTCGAACTTGGCGTCATCCTTGATGGCGTAGGCCAGGATCGACTGGTTGCCCAGGGCAGCGTCGATGGTGCCGGCCTGGAGAGCCTGGACCAGGAGGCCGCTGTCCTCGAACTGCTGGGCGTCGATGCCGTTCTCCGCCGCGTACTTTGCGCCGGTGGTGGCCTGCTGGACACCCACCTTCTTGCCCTTGGCGCTGTTGATGTCCGTGATCCCGGACGCCGTGGTGGCCACGAGGGTGAGGTCATCGTCCATGTACGGGTCGGAGAAGTCCATGACCGACTTGCGGACATCCGTGATGGAAATCGAGGAGATGGAGACGTCGCAGCCGGTGAGGGCGGTTCCGGTCTCGATGGCCTCGAAGGAGCTATCCACGATGCTCAGTTCGGCGCCGAGGTCCTTGGCTACTTCATTGGCGATGTCGATGTCGAAGCCAACGATCTGGCCGTCCTTCTGGAATTCGAAGGGTTCGTAGGGGACGTCGGAGCAGACAGTGAGCTTGCCGGCGTTGATGAGCTGGATGCCGCCCTCGGTCGCAGCCGGGGTGGTGCTGCCGCCGCAGGCAGTGAGGGTGAGCGCGCCGGCGGCCAGGATTGCGGCTGCCTTGGCGGCGATCTTGGCCTGGGCCAGGGACTTGAGCTGCATGTTCTTTACCTTTTGTTGCAGGGGTGTGCGGTACTAAATCGGTTCATAGTGTATCGCCGAACGAGAGATGTGCATCACATGAAACTTAGTTTCACTATTGGATAACTAAATCACAGGCTAAATCAAGACCCGGGAGGCGGCCTGTGTCTGGAATTCCGGACACACTACCAATCTAGCTCGCAGACAGCGTCGTGAAAACGCGGTTTCACGACACGGTTCCATGACGTTTAAGTGCCAGTCAGGTGGATGGGATGGTGACCCTAGTTGGAAATCCCCAGCGACTCCAGCATCGGCCGGAACTTCGCCCACGTCTCCGCCAGCTCGGCCTCCGGTTGGGAGCCATCCACTATGCCGCAACCGGCATATAACCGCACGGTATGCGGATCCTCAATCACTGCGCCACGCAGGGCGATGCCCCATTCGCCATTTCCGGCAGCGTCGAGCCAGCCCACCGGCCCCGCGTACGGGCCGCGGTCCAAGTGTTCAAGCTTGCGGATCAGGGCGCCCGCCACCAGCGTGGGCGTACCGCAGACCGCGGCCGTGGGATGCAGTGCGTTGATCAGCGCGAGGCACGTGGGCACATGGCCCTCCACCTCGGCGAGCTCCGCCTTGACGTCCGACGCCAGGTGCCACACGTTGGGCAGCTCCAGGATGAACGGCTCGTCGTGCGCGTTCATGGCCTCGGAAAACGGTGCCAGCTGCGACGTCAGCGACTGGATCGCGATCTCGTGCTCGTGCCGCTGCTTCTCGGATCCGGCCAGCACCCGCTCGGCGTAATCCATGGGAATCCCGGACTCGCCGTGCGCGTCGCGGCGGTCCAGCGTCCCGGCCAGCACGCGCGCCTGGGCGGTGCGGCCTTCCACCTGGATGAGCATCTCCGGGGTGGCGCCCACGAGCCCGTCCACGCCATACGTCCAGCATTCGCGGTACCGCACGGCGAGCTCGCGCAGCACCTGCGCGGCGTTCACGCCCGACGGCACCGTGGCCACAATGTCCCGCGCCAGCACCAGTTTCTCCAGCGCACCGGTCCGGATCTCCGCCACGCCGGCGGCGACGGCGGCCATCCAGTCCTCCTCGCTGAGCGAGCCGGTGTGCAGGGTGGCCCCGTCGGCGGAAGGCAAAGGACGCATGACGGCGCCGGCCGGTTCGGCGGGGACGTCATCGGAGGTGCTGCCACCGCTCAGCCAGCCGGCCAGGGCGGCGAGGGCGCCCACTTCGGTGAGTTCGCCGTCGTCGACCGTCAACTGGGTGAGCCAGTACCGGCCGTCGCGGACACCCACCACGATCTCCGGCACTATCAGCCGCGATACGTGGGCGGACTTCTTGGAAAACGCGAAGGAGCCGAAAGCCACCGGGCCGGTGCCGGGCAGCTCCACGGAGTCGGTGATGTCCGCTTCGAGTACCAGGTGGCGCCACCAGATGTCCGCTTCGAGGAAGCGCTCGGGGCCGGTGGCCGTGAAGCGGGCGATCTCGCCGAACCCCACCAGGCCGGCTTCGCGGCGGGTCCAGCAGAGGACGTCGTCCCGGACCAGGAACTGCGGCAGTCCGCCGGCAGTTGCGTTGCCATCCAGGGGGACTGTGAGGGTGCGGAACGTGCTCGTCATGATGAGACAACACTACTCCCGCGTGTGTCAGACCCGGGCCGGACGCCCCGTGCGCCGCTCGGGCACGGCAGGGGCGGAGAACAGGTCCGGCCGTGCGGCGCGCATGCTCGCGACGTCGTCCAGGATGAAGCGCAGGTGGCTGCGCAGCCCGTCTTCCGCAGCCGACAGGTCACCGGCGAGGATCGCGTCCAGCACGTGGCGGTGGTCGGCGGCGTACTCCGTGATGCCGCGGTAGCCGCTGAGCCCCAGATAACGGGCGCGGTCCAGGTGGCCTTTGGCGTTGGAAACTGTGGCCCAGGCTGTTTCGTGGCCGGCGATGGCCAGCAGGGTCCGGTGGAAGTCCTCGTCCAGCGGGTAGAACTCCTCGCGGGTGGTGCAGGCGTCCTGCCGGTCCAGGAGTTCGTAGAGCGCGGCTGCGTTTTCAGGGGTGATGTTGCGGGCGCAGTCAGCCAGCGACGCCACCTCGATGGCCTCGCGGATGAACTGTGCCTGCGCCACGATATCCGGGTCGAGGTAGGTCACGTAGGTGCCGCTCTGCGGGCGGATCTCCACGAGCCCTTCCTGCGCGATGAGCATCAGTGCCTCGCGGATGGGCTGGCGGCTGGTGCCCAGGTGGTGCGCGAGCTCGTTCTCGGAGAGGAGGGTCCCGGGCGCGTCCTCGCCGGAGATGATGCGCTCGCGGATCTGCGCATACGCCATCATCCGGGCGGAGATGCGCGGGGTGGTGTCGGGGGCGGCCATGCTTCCACAGTAGCCGCGCCGCCTGGCCTCGGGCACAGTCCACAAGGGTCCAGGAATGAAGCCGTCATCTGTTGACACTCTGGTATGGCAGTGCTTGAATGGCAGTCGTTGTCCCGATGAAGGGACAAGAAAAGACGTCTGGCCATGCCGCATCATTGAAGCTGTGCATCCGCCAGACCCGTAGAACAGAGGGGTTCATGACGGCAACAATCCAGGTAGGCGCCACCCAGCGCTCATCCAAGGACCTGATCAGGACTGCAGTATCCGGCTGGCTCGGAACTGCCATGGAATACATGGACTTCCAGCTCTATTCGCTGGCAGCCGCCATCATCTTCCCCAAAATCTTCTTCCCCAACTTCGACCCTGTAGTGGGCCTGCTGATCGCCTTCATGACCTACGGCGTGGGCTTCCTGGCCCGCCCGGTGGGCGCCTGGTTCTTCGGCCGCATGGGTGACCGCGTGGGCCGCAAGAAGGTCCTGGTCATCACCATCATGATGATGGGCGTGTCCACGATGCTCATCGGGTTCCTGCCCGGCTACGCCCAGATCGGCCTCGCCGCGCCGATCATCCTCGTGTTCCTCCGCCTCGCCCAGGGCTTCGGCGCCGGCGCTGAGCTCTCCGGCGCATCGGTCATGCTGGCCGAATATGCGCCGCCGAAGAAACGCGGCCTGATCGCCTCCTTCGTCTGCCTCGGCACCAACTCCGGCACCCTTCTGGCCTCCGGCCTGTGGGTCCTGCTGACGCTCCTGCCCGAGGAAGCACTCGTGAGCTGGGGCTGGCGCCTGCCGTTCATCGCCAGCATTGGCATCACGCTTTACGCCCTCTGGATGCGCCGCAACCTGAAAGAAAGCCCCGTTTTCGAGGCCGCCCGTGCGCAGGAAATCGCCGACGCCGCTGCTGCCGCCGCCTTCGCCGCTGAGTCCGGCACCGCCGTCGGGCAGTCCGTCCCGGCCGCCAAAACCAAGCGCAAGGGCAAGGCCTTCTTCCTGGCGATGGCCCTGCGGATCGGCGAATCCGGCAACTCGGCCATGATCCAGACCTTCCTCATCGGCTACATCGTCACCGGCCTGAGCATGGACAAGAGCGTGGGCACCTTCGCGCTGCTGATCGGCTCGTTCCTCGGCTTTGCCACGGTTCCGCTGGCCGGCTGGCTCTCCGACAAGTTCGGTCGCCGCAGCATGTACCGCGCCCTGTCCGGCTTCCAGATGTGCTTCGCCATCCCGGCCCTGCTGATGATGCAGTCCCGCGACCCGTTCCTCGTCTCGCTGGCCCTGATCATCGGCCTGTCCGTCTCCGTGCTGGGCATGTTCTCGGTCCAGTCCGCCTACGTGAACGAACTCTTCGGCTCCCGCAACCGCTACACCCAGCTGGCTATGGCCAAGGAAATCGGCGGTGTGCTATCCGGCGGCCTGGCTCCTATCATCGCCGCCGGCCTGCTGGCCCTGTTCACCAATTCCTGGTGGCCGGTGGCCGGAATGATGGTCCTTTACTCCGCCATCGCTTTTGTGGCCACGTTCTTCGCCCCTGAAACCAAGGGACGCGACCTGACCCTCGTGGAGGACGCCGTATGAAAGCCGTAGTTGTCCATTCCGCCGGAGACCTGCGCCTCGAGGACCGCACTGACCCGTCCTGCCCGGCGGGCTCGGTGATCGTCGACGTCGAATACGGCGGGATATGCGGCTCGGACCTGCACTACGTCGCCCACGGCGCCTCCGGGCTGAGCCTCCTGGCCGACCCCATGGTGCTGGGCCATGAGGTGGCCGGCCGGATTTCCCTTCTGGGTGACGGCGTCATTGGCTTCGCAGTGGGCGAAGCCGTGACCGTCCACCCGGCCGTGTACTGCGGCGACTGCACCGACTGTCTCGCCGGACGCACCAACCTCTGCCCGCAGGTTACGTACTACGGCAGCGCCGCGCACCGGCCGCACACGGACGGCGCCTTCGCCTCCCGCAAGGCCGTCCCGGCGGGCCAGCTCCGGCGCCTGCCCGACGGCGTCACCACCCGGCAGGCCGCCGTCGCCGAGCCGCTCGCTGTGGCGATCCACGCCGTCGGCCGGGCCGGCAGCCTCGCCGGCAAGGACGTTCTGGTCAACGGCGCCGGGCCCATCGGCGCGCTGCTGGTGGCCGCCGCCCGGCGCGCCGGCGCGGCCAGCGTCGTCGCCAGTGACCTCTCGGAGACTTCGCTGGCGATCGCCAAGCGGATGGGAGCCGACGGCGTTGTGCTGGTGGGTTCCGGCGCGCAGCTTCCCGAGGTGGATGTTGCGTTCGAGGCCTCCGGCGCTGCCCGTGCCCTGGGCGGTGTCCTCGCGGCCGTGCGCCGCGGCGGCGTCGTGGTCCAGGTGGGCAACCTGCCAGCCGGTCCCGTGACGGCCGAGCTCGCCGCACTCGTTTTCCGGGAGATTGATTACCGCGGGACCTTCCGTTTCGCGGACGAACTGGATGACGCCCTCGCGTACCTGGCGGACGGGCTGGACGTTGAGCCGCTGCTGACGCACACGTTCGACGCCGGTGACGTGGCCGAGGCGTTTGCCGTGGCTTCGGACCGCCGGACGGGCTCGTCGAAAGTCCTTCTCAAGTTTGTCTGAGACAATTGCATGGTGAACCGAGCATCCTTGGAAAAGCGTCCGGACGAAGTAGCCACGATGTTTGACGACGTCGCACCTAAGTACGACGTCGTCAACGATGTCCTCTCCATGGGGCAAACCCGCCGTTGGCGCAGGATCGTGGTGGACGCCATGGACATGAAGCGGGGCCAGCGGGTGCTGGACCTGGCCGCGGGAACCGGCACCTCCAGCGAGCCATATGCCGATGCAGGCATAGATGTCATCGCCTGCGATTTCTCCCTCGGCATGCTCAAGGTGGGCAAGCGCCGCCGCCCGGACATCAACTTCGTTGCCGGCGACGCCACCAACCTGCCGTTCGCGGACAACAGCTTCGACGCCAGCACCATTTCGTTCGGCCTCCGAAATGTCAATGAGCCCAAGAAGGCGCTGGCCGAGATGCTCCGCGTCACCAAGCCCGGCGGCAAGCTGGTCATCGCCGAGTTTTCCCAGCCCGTGGTGCCGCTGTGGCGCACCATGTATACGGAATACCTCATGCGGGCCTTGCCGGCCATCGCTGTCAAGGTGGCCTCCAACCCGGACGCCTACGTCTACCTCGCCGAATCCATCCGCGCCTGGCCGGACCAGGACCACCTGGCCGCCTGGCTGCAGGAATCCGGCTGGGAAAAGGTCACGTACCGCAACCTGACCGGCGGGATCGTGGCCGTGCACCGTGCCACGAAGCCGCTGGAATCCACGCCGGAGGGCGCAGCGGAGGCCATCGCCGCGCACAAGGGCCCCGTGGCCAAACTCCGACGAAACATCCAGCGCTGACCTGTGAATGTTCTGATTGTCGGCGCGGGGCCAGCCGGTTCCACCGCCGCGTATTACCTTGCCAAGGCCGGCATCAGCGTGACCGTCCTGGAGAAAACCAGCTTCCCGCGCGAGAAGGTCTGTGGTGACGGCCTCACTCCGCGGGCGGTCCGCGAAATCCAGAAGCTCGGCCTGCCGCACCCTGAAGCCGACGGCTGGCGCCGGAACAAGGGCCTCCGCCTCATTGCCGGCGGCCGCACCATCGAACTGCCTTGGCCCGAGGTCTCCGACTTCCCGCAGTACGGCCTGATCCGCACCCGCCTGGGCTTCGACGAGGAACTGGCCCGCCACGCCCAGGCCGCCGGCGCCGAAATCCTCGAGCGGCACAGCGTCACCGAAGCCCTGCGGTCTGAAGACGGCCGCGTGACCGGTGTCCGCGCAGCGCTCCTGGACGAGTCCGGACGCAAGACGGGGGAGTCACGCGACTTCAGCGCCGACGTCGTACTCGCCGCAGACGGCAACTCCACGCGAACCGCCGTGTCGCTGGGCATCCACAAGCGCGACGACCGCCCCCTCGGCGTCGCCGTCCGCACCTACTTCACGTCCCCCCGGCACGATGACGACTGGATGGAAGGCTGGCTGGAGCTCCCCGGCCGCGACGGAAAACTGCTCCCCGGCTACGGCTGGGTGTTCGGCGTCGGCGACGGCACGTCCAACGTGGGCCTCGGCATCCTGAACTCATCCAAGGAATTCGGCAAGCTCGACTACAAGCAGGTCCTGCGCGAATGGACCGCCGCCATGCCCGTCGAATGGGGCTTCACCCCGGAGAACCAGGTGGGCGAAATCCGCGGCGCCGCGTTGCCCATGGGCTTCAACCGCACCCCGCACTACTCGCCCGGCCTCCTGCTCCTGGGCGACGCCGGCGGCATGGTCTCCCCGTTCAACGGCGAGGGCATCTCCTACGCGATGGAATCGGCACGGTTCGCGGCGGAGTTCATCATTGACGCGTCCGCCCGTTCCTCTGCTGCGGGGGCAATGTACGACGCCGACGCGCACCTCGCGGGGTACGCGGACTATGTGCGGGGCCAATGGGGATCGCACTTCACGCTGGGACGGGCATTTGCCGCGCTGATCGGAAAACCCGCCGTCATGAAGCTCGCGCTGCGGACCGGGATGCCCATTCCCGTGCTCATGCGCTTTGTGGTGCGGCTGCTCGCAAACCTGACCGACCCGGCCGCGAAAGGCTTCGAGGACCGGGTTATCCGCGTCCTGGAATCGCTGGTTCCCGCCACCTCCAACACCCCACCGGCAACGAACCAGCGGTATCCGCAACAAAAAGTTAGGGTTAACCAGTGACTAACTCCGCAGACCACAGCTGGACGCACGCCGGGCACGGCCTGCCGGACTCCGAACCCAGCCTCAATACCACTGCCATTGCCACGGGACTGCAGCTGCCCGCAGGCTTTGCGGCCATCGCGGAGGACGCCGAGCTGGGCCCCGCCATCACCAACAACCTGGCGCGGGTGGAAAAGAAGCTGCGCGAAGCCATTGCCAACTCGGACCCCCTGGCTGACGCAACGTCGCGTCACCTCGTGGAAGCCGGCGGCAAGCGCATCCGGCCGCTGCTGACGCTGCTGTGCGCCCACCTTGGCGACGCCTCGCTTCCCGCCGTGGTGCAGGCGGCCGTGGTGGTGGAACTGACCCACCTGGCAACTCTGTACCACGACGACGTCATGGACTCGGCCCCGTTCCGCCGCGGCGCCCCCACGGCCCACGAGGTCTGGGGAAACTCCGTGGCTGTCCTCACCGGCGACCTCATCTTTGCCCGCGCGTCCATCCTGGTGTCCGAGCTTGGTTCCCGGGCGCTGGGCATCCAGGCCCGGACGTTCGAGCGGCTGTGCCTGGGCCAACTGCACGAGACTGTAGGCCCGCGTCCGGACGAGGATCCGGTGGAGCACTACCTGTCCGTCATCGCGGACAAGACCGGTTCCCTGGTGGCCGCCTCCGGCCAGCTCGGTGCCATCTTCGCCGGTGCCGACGAGGCTTACGAGGACCTCCTGGTGGAGTACGGCGAGAAGGTGGGCGTGGCCTTCCAGCTCGCCGACGACGTCATTGATGTCACCGGCGTCAAGGTGAAGTCCGGCAAGTCCCCAGGCACGGATCTCCGCGAGGGTGTGCCCACGCTGCCCGTTCTGTTCCTGCGGCGCGATGCTGCGGCCGGTGACCAGTCCGCCGTCGAACTCTTGAAGCTCATTGATGGGGACCTGACCTCCGACGCTGCCTTGGCTGCCGCCGTGGCCGGGCTCCGCGAGCACCCCGTCACCGCTGAGTCCTGGGTGGTTGCCCGCCGCTGGGCCGACGAAGCCATTGCCGCACTGGCGCCGCTTCCTGAGGGTGTTGTGAAGTCCTCGCTGTCCAACTTCGCCCTGGCTGTGGTGGACCGCGCCAGCTGATTCTCTTCTTTGGGAGCGGGGCCTCGGCGGGGTGAACCTGGCCGGGGCCCTCGCTCGTTAAATGCAATAGCCCCGGTTCTCAGCAACGTTACGAGTCACACGTTGCGTCGAACCGGGGCTATATCTCCGTTCGCATCAGACCCGCCGGAGGCGTTTAGCGGATCCGTGAACAGTCTATGACAGGTTTGTCACAGGATGCAAACCTGCTGTTACTGCGCGTGTCACATCCCTCCCGTCCTGCTCCATCTCCTTCGTGGGGCACATTGAGGCATCCGAGGGCCCTTCCGGGCTGCAGAGACGGCGTGTCCGAGTCGCAGTGCCCCACGACGGCCCGGTTGTCCACATGCGGCATCTTGGGTCTGCCCTTTGCTGTGGTCCACGTGCACCGTGGAGTAATGGATATTGAGACTTTTCTCGGCGCGCGGGCAGGCGTAGCCCGGGCCTCGACGCTCCGAGAGGCCGGATTTTCCCGAACTTCCCTCGACAAAGCACTGGCGGCCGGGCGAATTGTGCGGATTCGACGAGGCATCTACAGCATGCCGCGTGAGGCAGGCGTGTTAGCCCTGGCGCTTCAGCACAACGCTCTGCTGACGTGCTTGTCGGCCGCCCCCACGTACCGGCTGTGGACGCTTTATGAACCAAGTTCCGTGCACCTGAGTCCAGGGCACAAGAAGACACCGCCGGGGACGCTGACCCATGGCCGATGCCCCCACCCGCACCTTCCGTGGCTGCCAGTGGCAGGCTTGGCCGACGTCCTGATTCATGCGTTGCGGTGCCTGCCCGACGTGGAATCGCTGGTCATGCTTCAGTGCGCAGCACAGCGGGGCGACATCAGCATGGACTTCCTGCGGCGGAAGCTCCCCGGAAACCGGAACGCCCGCGCCAGGTCCGTCCTCGACAGCGTGGTCCCCAGGGCGGATTCCATCCTGGAGGTGCTGGCCAACTACCACTTCCGGCGAGCGGGCCTCCATGTCCGAAGGCATGTTGAGCTTCCGGGAGTGGGAGAAGTGGACTTCCTTATTGAGGAGTGGCTCGTGGTGGAAACCGACGGCAGTACGCATCTGGAACCACGGCAAGTAAAAAAGGACCGAAAGCGCAACAATGCCACAGTCATCGGCGGACGGCTTGGCCTCAGATTCGGCTATGACGACGTTGTCCATCACCCTGAGCGGATGGTGAGCCAAGTGTTGGCGGTACTGGAGCTGTGCCGACAGGGAGCCTTCGGCGGGAGCTAAGTCGCGCCGTCGTGGGCCACTTTGCGCGACGTAACCGGCGAAACAGGCTCGGTGCACGACGTGTTCGTGTCGAAGTGCCCCGTTTTGGCTGAGCAAACCACAGAAGGCGGGCGGTGGAACGACAAGCCGGCAGGGAGGACCCTAGTTTTCTTCCTCGTCGTTGAAGGCCCACTCGAACATGTCGAAGACGAACTCGGAGAAGGTGCCTTCTTCGCTCTTCCACTGTCCGCGGGCGTTGTTGCGGCGGTACACGATGGGGTCCGGGATGCCGAGGTCGCCGACGCGGAAGCCCCAGGTGAACTGTTCTTCCTCGTCCTCGAGGAACATCAGGAAGCCTTCGTCATCCACTTCCAGCTCTTCGGGATCCCAGAAGTAGTGGTAGGCCTCCATGATGTCCTCGCAGCCGCCCACCGCCAGGTAGAACTCGCGGAGGACCAGGGGTACCTGGAACTGGTGTTCGGCGAGGGCCGCGTCCAGTTCGTCTGCGGGCAGGCCGTCTTCTTCCTGCCATTCGTCCTCGAGATAGGTCGGAACAAGCGCGCGGAACTTCTCGAGGAACATGTCAGTCATGCTCATATCCTAGCTAACTGCGGCCTGCTCCCGAGCCGCTGCCAGCCCCATCAGCCCCACCGCCACCGGGGCCCTGTCGGTGCAAGCCGTGCACGGCGAGCGGAACATACCAGGACCGGCGCCAGGCAACCACCCGGAAAGCGAACACGACGGACGCCACGGCGCACGCCGTCAGCACGTTGAATGCCCCGGTGACCCACAGCAGCGCGGTCAAAGCCGCCCCGCTGAAAGCCGGCAGCGCGTAGAGGTCGCGGGGGTTGAACAGTTGGGGCACCTCGTTGGCGGTGATGTCCCGCAGCAGGCCGCCGCCCACCGCGGTGGTCACGCCGAGCAGCACGGCAGCCACCGGATTCATCCCCAGCGCCAGGGCCTTCAGCGTTCCGGTGATGCAGAACAGGGCCAGCCCGCCGGCGTCGAACAGCACCAGCAGCGAGGTGTACCGCTGCACGCTGGAGTACAGGAAATACACCAGGACGGCGGCCAGCACCGGGGGAACCAGGTAGGCAGGGTTGGAGAAGGCTGCCGGCGCGGTGTTGAGGATGATGTCGCGGATGACGCCGCCGCCGAGGGAAACCAGGGACGCCAGCAGCAGCGAGCCCACCAGGTCGAACTGTTTCCGTGCCGCCAACAACGATCCGGAGACGGCGAAGAAGAACACTCCGGCCAGGTCCAGCCACACCAGGTCGATGTCGAACGGCAAAGTGTCGAACGGCGATGTCATGTGGCGTCCCGGCGGTTTCATGGTGGGCGGACAGGGCGGCTCCAACGTTACGCTAGCCCCTATGAACAACCCGATCATGATCGCCTGCGCCCACGGGACGTCCAGCACTCAAGGCGCCGCGGAGGTCAACGCCCTGCGCGCAGCCATCGCTGCCCTGCGCCCGGGCCTTGACGTTCGCGAGGCCTACGTGGACGTCCAGCAGCCGGACCTCGTGGACGTGGTGGAAGGCCTGCCCGAAGAGGACAAGGCCGTCGTTGTCCCTCTGCTGCTGAGCGTCGGATATCACGTCAAGGTGGACATCGCCCGGGCTGTGAAGAGCCGGCCGGGCAGCCTCGCCGCAGCGCCGCTCGGCCCGGACCCGCGGCTCGCTGCCCTGCTGGACCAGCGCCTCCGGGAGGCCGGCGTCACGGACCGCGACGCGATTGTCCTCGCCGCCGCCGGGTCCTCCAATCCCAATGCCGCCGTCAGCGTGGAAGAGCTCGCCGACCAGCTCAGGGCGCTGCGGCGCAACCGGATTCTGCCCGCTTACGGTGCCTCGGCCCAGCCGTCGGTGCCTGACGCCGTCGCCATCCTTCGGCTGGAACTGGCAGGAGGCGCCGGGGCGGGGGAGTCCGCGGGGGCCGTGGACGACGGCGGCCGCGTGGTGATTGCCTCCTACCTCCTCGCGCCGGGGTTCTTCCACGACCAGCTGGCCAAAGCCGGTGCCGATCTCGTGACGGAACCACTGCTGCCGTCGCCGGTCCTCGCCGAGATCGCGCTGGAACGGTTCGACGCCGCCGTCGTACGCGGTTAATAGCCGCCCCGCCCGGGCACCAGGAACCAAGCACAGCGGGCGGGCATCTTCAAGGCTCTCCGGCGGTTCGTGACGAATTGTTTCCCTAGGTGACCTCCCGTTTCCGGACCTTTGTGACGCGGTTCGGCGGGCACCTACAGTCGATGCATGACTGATACAGCTCTAGCCGGAGCGTCCGTGGACCCTGCCGCCGCCAAGCGCCCCGCGCGTGCCTCCCGCCCCGCTGCAAAGCCGCACGGGCAGTGGAAAGTGGACGGCAAAACCCCGCTAAACGCCAACGAAACCTGGAAACAGGAAGACGACGGCCTCAACGTGCGTGAGCGTATCGAGACCATCTACTCCAAGGACGGCTTCGACGCCATCCCCAGCCAGGACCTCCACGGCCGCTTCCGCTGGTGGGGCCTGTACACCCAGCGCAAGCCCGGGATCGACGGCGGCAAGACCGCCACGCTCGAGCCGCACGAGCTGGAAGACAAGTACTTCATGCTCCGGGTCAGGATCGACGGCGGTGCGCTGACCACCGAGCAGCTGCGCGTCATCGGCCAGATTTCCGTTGATTTCGGCCGGGATTCCGCCGACCTCACGGACCGCCAGAACATCCAGCTGCACTGGATCCGCGTGGAGGACATCCCCGAGATCTGGAACCGGCTTGAGGGTGTTGGCCTGTCCACCACCGAGGCCTGCGGCGACGTGCCCCGCGTCATCCTGGGCTCGCCCGTGGCTGGCATCGCCAAGGATGAGATCATCGACCCCACGCCGCTCATCGCGGAGCTGGGCGAGCGATTCATCGGGAACCCGCTGCTGTCCAACCTGCCGCGCAAGTACAAGACCGCCATCACCGGCCACCCCAGCCAGGACGTGGTCCACGAGATCAACGACTTCGCCCTGGTGGGCGTCCGCCACCCCGAACTCGGCGTCGGCTACGACCTCTGGGCAGGCGGCGCGCTGTCCACCAACCCGATGCTCGGCAAGCGCCTCGGTGCCTTCGTGAAGCCCGAGGAAGCCGCCGAAGTCTGGCTCGGCGTCACCAGCATCTTCCGCGACTACGGCTACCGGCGCATGCGCACCAAGGCCCGCCTGAAGTTCCTGATGGCCGACTGGGGACCGGCGAAATTCCGCCAGATCCTCGAGGACGAATACCTGGGCTACAAGCTGGCCGACGGTCCCGCCGCGCCCAAGCCCACCACTCCGGGCGACCACATCGGTGTGCACGAGCAGAAGGACGGCAAGTTCTTCATCGGCGCCACCCCGCTGGCCGGCCGCCTGTCCGGCGCTCAGTTGATCAAGCTCGCGGACACCCTCGAGGCCCGCGGCTCCTACCGCCTGCGCACCACGCCGCACCAGAAACTCGTAGTGCTGGACGTTGCCAAGGATCACGTGGAACCGCTGGTTGCCGAGCTGGATGCCCTGGGCCTCTCCGCCCGCCCGTCCGTGTTCCGCCGCGGCACCATCGCCTGCACCGGCATCGAATACTGCAAGCTGGCCATCGTGGAAACCAAGGTCACGGCCGCCACCGCCGTCGCTGACCTGGAACGCCGCCTGGCGGACCTCGCGGAGTCCGGCGAACTGCCGCACGCGCTGTCCCTGCACATCAACGGCTGCCCCAACTCCTGCGCCCGCATCCAGACCGCGGACATCGGTCTGAAGGGCATGATGCTTCCAACGCCCGACGGCGACCCCTCCCCGGGTTTCCAGGTCCACCTGGGCGGCGGGCTGGCTTCCAACAGCCGCGAAGAGGCAGGTTTGGGACGCACTGTCCGCGGCCTGAAGGTGTACGTCGAGGACCTGCCGGACTACGTGGAACGCGTCGTCCGCACGTTCGTGGCCCAGCGCGCCGAAGGCCAGACCTTCGCCGAGTGGGCCCACGCAGCAGACGAGGAGGCCCTCCAGTGAGCAACACCGACCCGGTGGTCGAGCCTGTCGAGACCCCGGTCGCCGCATCGCCTGCCACCCTCCGCACCCACGACGAGCTCAAGGCCATCGCCGAGTCCGGCGCCGCCGAGCTTGGCTGGGACGCCCCGGCCCGCGACGTGATCGCCTGGGTGGAGCGCAACTTCGACCTGTCAGCGGTGGCCGTCGCGTGCTCCATGGCCGACGCCGTCCTGCCGGCGCTGGTCGCGGACCAGATGCCCGGCGTCGACGTCCTGTTCCTGGAGACCGGCTACCACTTCCCGGAAACCTACGCCACGCGTGATGAGGTGGCCGCGAACCTCCGCGTCAACGTGGTGGACGTGCTTCCCGAGAACACCGTGGAACAGCAGGACCGGCTCCTGGGCAAGGACCTCTTTGCCCGCGACGCCGCCCAGTGCTGCGCCCTCCGCAAGGTGGCCCCGCTGCGCCGCACCCTGGCCGGCTACGAACTCTGGTTCACGGGCGTCCGCCGCGACGAGGCCCCCACCCGGACCAACACCCCGCTGGTGACCTGGGACGAGGTCAACGGCCTGGTCAAGGTCAACCCCGTGGCCGCATGGACGTTCGACCAGCTGGTCCAGTACTCCGATGACAACCTCCTGCCCGTCAACCCGCTGCTTTCCCAGGGTTACCCCTCCATCGGCTGCCAGCCCTGCACCCGCAAGGTGGCACCCGGAGACGACCCCCGCGCCGGCCGCTGGGCAGGCACCGACAAGACAGAATGCGGACTACACGTATGAGCATCGAAACCACCAACGAGGACCTGGAGCTGTCTGTGCTGGAACTTGACGCTGATTCTCCGAAAGCGGCGCATCGCGCGAGCGAGGAACGAGCGAGTGTGTCTAAGCCGCGTGGAGAAGCAGTGACAAGGCTTTCCAGCCTGGACGCACTCGAGTCCGAAGCGATCCACATCATCCGCGAAGTTGTGGCCGAGTTCGAGAAGCCTGCGCTGCTGTTCTCCGGCGGCAAGGACTCCGTGGTGATGCTGCACCTGGCCACCAAGGCGTTCTGGCCGGGCAAGGTCCCGTTCCCCGTGCTGCACGTGGATACCGGCCACAACTTCCCCGAGGTCATCGACTTCCGCGACCGGACGGTGGAGCGGCTGGGACTTAAGCTCGTCGTCGGGAGCGTCCAGGAGTTCATCGACCGCGGCGAGCTGGCCGAGCGTGCCGACGGCACCCGCAACCCGCTGCAGACCGTCCCGCTGCTGGACGCCATCTCGCAGAACAAGTTCGACGCCGTCTTCGGCGGCGGCCGCCGTGACGAGGACAAGGCCCGCGCCAAGGAGCGCATCCTGAGCCTCCGCGACGAATTCGGCCAGTGGGATCCGCGCAACCAGCGCCCCGAGCTGTGGAACCTCTACAACGGCCGCCACACCGTGGGCCAGCATGTCCGCGCGTTCCCCATCAGCAACTGGACCGAGCTGGACATCTGGCGCTACATCGAACGCGAGAACATCGAGCTGCCGGGCCTGTACTACGCCCACGACCGCGAAGTGTTTGCCCGCGACGGCATGTGGCGTGCGGTGGGCGAGGTTTCCCAGCCGCTGCCGCACGAGGAAGTCATCGTCAAAACCGTCCGCTACCGCACCGTGGGCGACATGTCCTGCACCGGTGCCGTTGAGTCGGACGCAGCCACCGTGAGCGACGTTGTGATCGAAGTTGCCGCCTCCACCATCACCGAACGTGGCGCCACCCGTGCAGATGACCGCATCTCCGAGGCAGCCATGGAAGACCGCAAGAAGGATGGTTACTTCTAAATGAGCACTCTTAATACGCCGGTGGTTGAGCCTGTCGAAACCCTGATTTCGACAGGCTCAATCAACGAGGCATTGCCTACCACCCTGTTCCGTTTCGCCACCGCCGGATCGGTCGACGACGGGAAGTCCACTTTGGTGGGCCGCCTCCTGCACGATTCCAAGGCGATCCTCGCGGACACGCTCGACGCCGTCGCCCGCACCTCCGCGGACCGCGGCTTCGGCGGCTCTGCTGGCGGCATTGACCTGGCGCTGCTGACCGACGGCCTGCGCGCCGAGCGGGAGCAGGGCATCACCATCGACGTGGCCTACCGCTACTTCGCCACGGACCGCCGCAGCTTCATCCTGGCGGACTGCCCCGGGCACGTCCAGTACACCAAAAACACGGTGACCGGCGCGTCCACGGCGGATGCCGTCGTCGTACTCATTGACGCCCGCAAGGGTGTCCTGGAGCAGACGCGCCGGCACCTGTCCGTGCTGCAGCTGCTGCGGGTGGCGCACGTGATTGTGGCCGTGAACAAGATCGACCTGGTGGACTTCAGCGAGTCCGTGTTCCGCGAGATCCAGGCCGACGTGCAGCAGGTGGCCCGCGAACTGGGCATCGGCTCCGCCGAGCTCGGCAGCGCGGACCACATCGATGACCTGCTGGTGATCCCGGTGTCCGCCCTCGACGGCGACAACGTGGTGGACCGGTCCGAGCGCACCCCCTGGTATGACGGCCCGGCCCTGCTGGAGGTCCTCGAGACCCTGCCGGCCGCGGACGAGATCGACACGCAGCTGGAGAGCTTCCGTTTCCCCGTGCAGCTGGTCATCCGGCCGCAGGGTGCGCTGGCTCCCGACGCCGTGGCCGGTGGCCTGGACGTGGAGGCCTACCGCGATTACCGGGCGTATGCCGGCCAGATCACCGAGGGGTCGGTGAAGGTGGGGGACTGCGTGTCAGTGCTGACCCCCGGCCAGGCCGCCCGCACCACCACGGTGACCGGCATTGATTTCGCCGGCGAGTCCCTGCAGGAAGCGTTCGCGCCGCAGTCCGTGGCGCTCCGCCTGGCGGAGGAGTTCGACGTCGCCCGTGGTGACACCATCGCCGCCGCCGGCACTGTCCGCGAGTCCACCGCCGACTTGTACGCCGCGCTGTGCTGGCTCTCGCCGAAGCCGCTGCGGGAAGGTGCCAAGGTGCTGGTCAAGCACGGCACCCGCACGGTCCAGGCTCTGGTCCGCAGCGTCAGCGGCAAGCTGGACCTGGCCACCTTCAAGCTCGAAGGCGCGTCCAGCCTGGAGCTGAACGACATCGGCCACGCGCAGCTCCGGCTCGCCGCGCCGCTGCCGCTGGAGAACTACCTGCACCACCGCCGCACCGGCGCGTTCCTCGTCATCGACCCCCTGGACGGCAACACGCTGGCCGCGGGCCTGGTCAAGGACCACCCGGGCGACCATGAGGACGAGCGCTACTCCATCTGAGTTTCTGCCGAAACCGCGGCTTGTTCGCAGATCCTGGCCTTCACGGGCCGGATTGCGAACAAGCCGCGGTTTCGTCGTTTTCGTATCCTTAACAGTGGGAGGCGAAGCGTGGAAACCATCAACCCCAAGCTCATCAGCTGGGCCTCGATCCTGGATGCCAAGACCCTTGACCAGGCTCTTGCCACGTCCACGCTGCCGTTCATCTACCCGCACCTGGCGCTGATGCCGGACGCGCACCTCGGCAAGGGCGCCACCGTCGGCTCGGTGATTCCCACCCTGCGCGCGATCATCCCGGCCGCCGTCGGTGTGGATATCGGCTGCGGCATGATCGCCGTGCGGACCCAGTACTCGGTCAAGGACCTGCCCAAAGACCGCAAACGGCTGCGCGAGGACCTCGAACGGGCCATTCCGTTGTCCGCCGGGCACAACAACCGGCGGGTCATGGCCACTGCCGAGCCGCGCCTTGCCGAGCTCCGGAAGCTGGCGGGGCAGGCCGGCTTCAACCCGGCCCAGTATCTGGCCAAGTGGGAACTTCAGCTGGGCTCGCTGGGATCGGGCAACCACTTCATCGAGGTCTCCGCCGACGAAACCGACGCCGTCTGGCTGTTCCTGCACTCGGGCTCGCGGGGCGTGGGCAACAAGATCGCGCAGCACCACATCGGCGTCGCCCAGCAGGTGACCCGCAAACGCGGGACGAGGCTGCCCGACCCGGACCTCGCCTACCTGGAGGAGGGTACCAGCGAGTTCGCCCGCTACATCAAGGAACTACGCTGGGCGCAACACTTCGCCCTCCTGAACCGCGAGGAAATGATGGACCGCGTCATTACTCAGTTCGGGCACTGGGTGGGCGGCCATGTCAAGGAGCGCGAGCGGATCAACTGCCACCACAACTTCACACAGCAGGAGACCCATTACGGCAAGTCCGTGTGGGTATCGCGGAAGGGGGCGATCAGAGCCGAGAACGGCGATCCGGGACTTATCCCCGGGTCCATGGGGACGGCGTCGTACGTGGTGGAGGGGCTGGGGAATCCCGTCTCGCTGAACTCATCCCCGCACGGGGCCGGGCGCGAGTACTCCCGGACGGCTGCCCGCAAAACGTTCACAATGGCCGAGCTGAAGACGGCCATGCAGGGCATTGAGTTCCGGGCCACCGAGGCGTTCATCGACGAGATTCCGGCGGCGTACAAGCCCATCGATGTGGTGATGCGGGACGCTGCTGACCTTGTCAGGGTGCGGCACAAACTGCGGCAGCTGGTCAACGTCAAGGGGGACTGAGCCGGGCCCGGAATGTGACGTTGCATGAACCCGCGTGACCCCCCGTTTCTGCTTCATTGAATGGGTTTAGGTCACTCCCTATGGTGAAACAATGACTAGTTCCAAGCCCGGGATGACCCGCATCGTGGCAGGCGAAAGCGCAGAACCCAAGCGCAAGCGTGCCATCGAGGCGGCCCTGGCCATCGGGCTCGTGTTCCTGATCGCCGCCGGTGCCGTTGTGGCGTCGTCCATTTCCCGTAATACGGCGGCAGAGGCATCCATCCCCGCGCCCACTCCGGCCGCAGAACTGAAGCTGGGCTACTTCGGAAACCTGACCCACGCCCCCGCCCTGGTGGGGGTGAAGCAGGGGATCCTCGCCCGGAACCTGGGCAACACCAAGCTCAGCACCGAAACTTTCAACGCCGGGCCAGCCGCGATCGAGGCACTGAACGCCGGCGCCATCGACGCGGCCTACATCGGCCCAAATCCCGCGATCAACTCGTTTGTCAAGAGCGAGGGGGAGTCCGTCAGCGTCATCGCGGGCGCCGCAGCGGGTGGGGCGCAGTTGGTTGTGCGTCCAGAGATCACCTCGGCGTCGGACTTGAAGGGCAAGACCCTGGCCTCGCCTCAGCTGGGCGGCACGCAGGACGTGGCGCTCCGCGCCTGGCTCGGCTCGCAGGGCTACAAAACCAACGTGGACGGCAGCGGCGACGTTTCCATCAACCCCACGGAAAACGCCCAGACGCTGAAACTGTTCCAGGATGGAAAGCTCGACGGCGCGTGGTTGCCTGAGCCGTGGGCGTCCCGTTTGGTGCTCACCGCCGGAGCCAAGGTCCTGGTGGACGAAAAGGATCTCTGGGACGGATCGCTCTCCGGCAAAGCCGGCGAGTTTCCCACCACCATTCTGATTGTGAACAAGAAGTTTGCCGCCGCGCACCCGGACACCGTGAAGGCTCTGCTGCGCGGCCACGTGGAGTCCGTGGCGTGGCTGAATGAAGCACCCGCCGCCGAGAAAACAAGCGTCATCAACGGCGCCCTGCAGGAATCGGCTGGCGCGGCGCTACCCGCCGACGTCCTTGACCGGGCCCTGCAGAACGTGGTGTTCACGGTGGATCCGCTCGCGGGAACCTACCCCAAGCTCCTCGAAGACGGGGTGAAAGCCGGCACCACCAAGCAGGCGGACATCACCGGACTGTTCGACCTCCGTGCCCTGAACGAAGTCACCGGGACCGCCGAACGGGTCTCTGCCGCCGGCCTCGGCCAGGACTGACCGCCACCTACCGCACCACCTACCTAAGGACGGGACCATGCCAGTCGTACTGGAAAACCTGGGCAAGCGCTTCGGCGACGGCGCCCCGGTGCTGGACGACGTCAACGCCACCATCGGCGCGGGCGAATTCGTAGCCCTCCTCGGTGCCTCCGGCTGCGGCAAATCCACCCTGCTGAACATCATGGCGGGACTGGAGGTCCCGACGTCGGGCGCCCTCGAAGTGCCCAGCGACGGAGCAGCCTTTATGTTCCAGGACGCTGCCCTCTTCCCCTGGCTGACGGCGCGGGAGAACATCGAGCTGGCCCTGAAGCTGCGCGGTGTGGGCAAAGCTGAACGCCGGATCAAGGCCAACGAGCTGCTCGAGTTGGTGCACCTCGGCGAGGCTGGGGACAAGCGCCCACACGAGCTGTCCGGCGGCATGCGCCAGCGCGTGGCACTGGCCCGTGCCCTGTCGCAGGACCGGCAGCTGCTGCTGATGGATGAGCCGTTTGCGGCCCTGGACGCCATCACCCGCGACCTGCTGCACGACGAGCTGGAACGCATCTGGAAGGAAACCGGGCGCACCATCGTTTTTGTGACCCACAACGTCCGCGAGGCCGTGCGGCTGGGCCAGCGTGTGCTGCTGCTGTCGTCCCGGCCCGGCCGCGTGGTCCAGGAATGGGCCGTCACCGAGGAACACCGAACCGACGCCGGCCTGGCCGGACAGCTGACCGGGGTCATCACCGCCCGGCTGCGGGAGGAGATTCGCCGCCATGCCAAATAACCCCACGCCCCTCGCCGAGACCGAACCGGTGGCCGAACCGGTCGAGGCCAAGCCGGAAACCCGCAAAGTCCACGCCGCCCTGACCCGAACTTCCACCGGGCATGAGGACCTGCGAGAGCTCGAGGCCGGGCTGGATTCGCTCCAGTCCGACGCCGCGCGCAAGCACCGGATCGACTGGAGCCGCATCCTGTTGCCGGTGGCCGCCCTGGTGGTCCTGGTCCTGATCTGGCAGTTCTACGTTTCCCTTGGCGTGAAGCGCCGCGACCTGGTCCCCGGTCCGCTGGACGTCCTGGGCCAGATCGGCGTGCTTTGGGGCGAGGCCAAGCTGCAGGAAGCGGTGTGGACCTCGCTGCAGCGCGGGCTGGTCGGGTTCCTGATCAGCGTTGCCATCGCCACGCCGGTGGGGCTGCTGCTGGCCCAGGTTGCGCCGCTGCGCCGTGCCTTCGGGCCTCTGATTTCCGGCCTTCAGGTGCTGCCGTCCGTAGCCTGGGTGCCTGCGGCCATCATTTGGTTCGGCCTCACTGATGCCACCGTCTACTTCGTGGTCTTTATGGGTGCGATCCCCTCGATCATCAACGGGCTGATCTCCGGCGTGGACCAGATCCCGCCGCAGTACCGCCGCGTGGGCACGGTCCTGGGTGCCAACCGTTTCCAGATGGCCGTGCAGATTGTCCTGCCTGCCGCACTTCCCGGATACCTGGGCGGGCTCAAACAGGGCTGGGCATTCTCCTGGCGGTCGCTCATGGCCGCGGAAATCATCGCCGTGGGCGGCACCATCGGCTTCGGACTCGGCTCGCTGCTTGACCAGGGCCGGGTCCTGTCCGACATGACGGTTGTCATGGCCGCGATCCTGCTGATCCTGGCCGTCGGCATCCTCATCGAACTGCTGGTGTTCGGGCCGATCGAGAAGCGCCTCCTGCGCAGCCGCGGCCTGCTGGCCGGGAGCACCCGCTAGCCCAGGCAGCATCCTCAAGCGGCAGAAAACTGTCAGCAGAGCCCGACGGCGAGTCCCGCCGTCGGGCTCTGCTGTCTGGCGGCTATTTTGTTGGCGCGACCCTCCGAAATGGGGCACATTGACACGGACACGCCGCGGTCTGGGATGGTCTGCGCCTGAATCCCGGCCAATGTGCCCCACGACGGCGTGGCACCGCGTCTGGCAGACTGGCGCCATGGCCTCCGGATCTCCAGCGCCCGCCCACTTTGCCGCCGCCGCGTTCCTGGCTCGGCTCCAGGAGCTGCGGTCCGACGCCGAACAACGGAAGTATGGGCGCTACTTCAGGATGGGCCCGGGAGACTACGCCGAAGGCGACTTTTTCATGGGCGTGCGGATGGGACAGGTCTTCGACCTCGGCAAGGAGTTCGTCGCGATGGATCTGCCGCAGATCGAGGCACTCCTGGACCAGGACATCCATGAGGCGAGGGCCGGCGCCGTCAAGATCATGGCACTCCAGGCGTCGGGCAAAAAGGCCAGCGAGGACCTCCGCCGGAGTCTCTATGAGCTGTACCTGCGCCGACACGACCGGATCAACAACTGGGACCTCGTGGACCTGGGCGCCGGACGGGTTGTAGGCGGGTGGCTCGTCGACAAGCCCCGCGACATCCTCTACAAAATGGCCCGCTCGGCAAACCTGTGGGAGCGGCGGACGGCCATTGTGGCGACGTCGTGGTTTCTGCGGACCGGCGACGTGGACGATACGTTCGCCATCGCTGAGTTACTCGTGGACGACAAAGAGGATCTGATCCACAAGGCTACTGGTGGCTGGCTCCGCGACGCCGGCAGGAGCGACCGGCCCCGGCTGCTGGAATTCCTCGACGTTCACGCGGCCACGATGCCGCGGACGGCGTTGCGCTACGCGATAGAACACCTGGACAAGCCGGCGCGGGAACACTACCTGCGGCTGAAGAAGGCTTAACCCTCCGGGAACGGCGGTGGCCCGACGATCTCGATGCCGCCGTTCAGCTGCCCTGATTCACGGATGCGGTCAAAGTCCACAAGTCCTGTTCCTTCGCCGTCATTGAGCGGTTCGCTGGCGCCGAAGTAGAAGGCCTGGGCCCCGCCGGGGGTGTGCAGGCAGAGCACGCGGGTCCCCTCCTGGAGGACTTTGAACGCGTGCGGGACACCCCTCGGCGCAATGGTCACGCCACCCGCCGCGACCCGGTGCTCCGTGTCGTCCATGTTCATCAGGATCTCGCCGGCGAGGATGTACATCGTCTCGTCGGAGTCCGGATGGGTGTGCATCGGCGTTACTTTGTTCAAGGCCATCTCATCTTCGAAGAGCAGGAACGCCCCGGCGGTGTCTTCCTCCGTGGCCTTCCAGGTCTGCACTCCGCCGCCGAAGAACCAGCGTCTGGCCCCTTCGCCGGGCTGCAGGACAACGGCGGATGCTGAGTTCTTCGTCTTCATGGGGGTCGCCTCGAGAGTGGTCGGAAGACTTATGGGACTGCTGTCTCATAACAAGACTGGGGTACCATGAAGAGCATGTCAAGACCCTACGCAGACGTCGGCCGCACGGGCCAGAAACGCCGCACCCTTGATGCGCTGGTTGCTGCGGCGCGCCAGCTAGTGGCGGATGGCGCCGCGCCTACAGTGGACGACGCCGCGCTGTTGGCCGGGGTTGCCCGCAGCACGGCGTACCGGTACTTTCCGGGGCAGCGGGAGCTGCTGGCCGCCGCCCATCCGGAAACCGCCGCCACGTCGTTGCTGCCCGAGAATCCGCCGGCCGACGTCGCGGAGCGGCTGGACGCCGTCGTGGGGGAGTTCACCCGGATGATCCTCGAGACTGAAGCGCAGCAGCGGACCATGCTGAGGCTCTCACTGGAGCAGACGGCTGACGAGCGCCGCAGCCTGCCCCTGCGCCAGGGCCGGGCCATCGTTTGGATCGCCGAGGCACTGTCGCCGCTCCAGGGTCAGATGGCGGAGAAGGACATCCATCGGCTGATCCTGGCAATCCGCAGCGCCACCGGCATCGAATCGCTGGTCTGGCTGACGGACATCGGCGGCCTGAGCCGCGACGAGGCCGTGGCCTCCCAGCGTTGGACCGCCCGAGCCCTTCTCCAGCAGGCTTTGCAGCACGGAGCTCCGCCCGCTGAGGACTAGCCCCGCCAGCCGCCGTCGTGGGGCACTTTGACACGGACGCGCCGGCGATCGAGCCGGGTATGGCCTTTATCGCGGCCAATGTGCCCCACGATGGCGGCCCGCGGCCCCACGATGGCGGCCCGCGGCGGCCCGAGCATATGTGACGCAGGGTTACCTTACGTGAACTGGTGTTTCCGCTGCCGTTGTTGGTGAAACGGCGCGGCCCTACCGTTGATTCATGGCAATTCAGGATATTTACCCCACAGCACTGCGGCTGCTCGGCCGTCCCGTGCTGGTGGTGGGCGGCGGCCCCGTGGCAGCCCGCCGCGCCAAGGGCCTGCTCGACGCCGGTGCGCGGGTCACCGTCGTGGCTCCCGTTGCCTCCGCCGCGCTCCGCGAACTGGCCGACGCCGGCCTCCTCACCTGGGCGCCGCGCACCTACCTTCCGTCCGACGTCGACGGCGTCTGGTTCGTCCAGACGGCCACCGGCGATCCCGCCGTGGACACCCAGGTGTCGGCCGACGCCGAGGCGCAGCGCATCTGGTGCGTCAACGCCTCCGACCATGAAGCCTCAGCCGCGTGGACGCCCGCCGTCGCCGTGGTGGATGACGTACAGATCGCCGTGAACGCCGGGGGAGACCCGCGCCGCGCCATGGCCCTGCGCAACGCCGTTGCCACCGCACTCGAAACCGGGGACCTCCCGCTCCGCCGGAAGCGTGCCCACCGCGGCTCCGTGGCCCTGGTGGGTGGCGGGCCCGGCGACACCGGCCTCATCACCGTCCGCGGCCGCCGGCTCCTGGGCCAGGCCGACGTCGTAGTGGCAGACCGCCTCGGCCCGCGCGAACTGCTTAACGAACTTGCGCCCGACGTCCGCGTCATCGAGGTGGGCAAGACCCCCGGCCATCATCCCGTTCCGCAGTCCGAGATCAACCGCATCCTTGTGGACGAAGCCCTGGAGGGGCACCGCGTGGTCCGGCTCAAGGGCGGCGATCCGTACGTCCTGGGCCGCGGCGGCGAGGAGGCCGAATACTGCCGGCAGCACGGCGTCGAGGTGGAAGTGGTTTCCGGCGTGACGTCCGCGATCTCCGTCCCGGCCGCCGCCGGCATCCCGGTGACGCACCGCGGCCTGGCCAAGGGCTTCAGTGTGGTCACCGGCCATGAGGAGCTGTCCGAGGTCCCCGCCCGGGCAGATCACACCATCATCCTGCTGATGGGCGTGGCCGCACTTCGGGATTCGGCCGCTGCCCTGGCCGGCGCCGGTTTGCCTCAGGACACTCCAGTTGGCATCGTTGAGAACGGCTATCTGCCGAATCAGCGCGTGACGATCGGCACGCTCGGTTCCATCGCCGACCAGGCGGAAGCCACCGGCGTCGCAAATCCTGCCGTGATTGTGATCGGTGACGTTGTCCGCGTCAGCCCGTTCGCGCCGTCGCACTTCAGGACAGCGGACTACAGCACCACCACCCCGAACAGCCCCCGCACCACCGCAAGAGCCCTCACCACCTAGCCACCCACCCACGTTTAACCCCTTAAACCCATCGATTGCTCCGCAACTGCCCTTATGAAGGCTCAAAAGGGCACCTACGGAGCAATCGATGCAGAAGATAAAGGAACACAGCCGTGTCATCAAGCACCTCCGTAGGATCTGCCGAGCGTCCGCTGCGCGTTGCCGTTGTGGGCTCCGGCCCGGCCGGCGTCTACGCCGCGGACATCCTCACCAAGAGCGAAGCCGTCAAGAGCGGCGAGCTGACCGTGAGCATCGACCTCTTTGACCGCTACCCGGCACCCTACGGCCTGATCCGCTACGGAGTGGCCCCGGACCACCCGCGCATCAAGGGCATCGTCAACGCCCTGCACAAGGTCCTGGACCGCGGCGACATCCGCTTCTTCGGCAACGTGGACTACGGCACCGACATCTCCATCGAGGACCTCCGCACGCACTACGACGCCGTCATCTTCGCCACCGGCGCCATCAAGGACGCGGACCTGAACATCCCGGGCATCGAGCTGGACGGCTCCTACGGCGGCGCGGACTTCGTCTCCTGGTACGACGGCCACCCCGACGTCGCCCGCGAATGGCCGCTGGACGCCAAGGAAATCGCCGTGATCGGCAACGGCAACGTGGCCCTGGACGTGGCCCGTGTCCTGTCCAAGCACGCCGATGACCTGCTGGTCTCCGAAATCCCGGACAACGTCTACGCCGGCCTGAAGGACTCGCCCGTCACGGACGTGCACGTCTTCGGCCGCCGCGGCCCGGCTCAGGTGAAGTTCACCCCGCTGGAGCTCCGCGAGCTGTCCCACTCCAAGGACGTGGACATCATCCTTTACGCCGAGGACTTCGAGTTCGACGAGGAATCGGACCGCCTGATCCAGAGCAACAACCAGGTCAAGACCATGGTGGGCACGCTCACCAACTGGATCGCCGAGCAGCCTGAGGACCTCTCCGAGCTGACCGCCTCCCGCCGCCTGCACCTGCACTTCCTGCACAGCCCGGTGGAAATCTTTGACGACGCCGCGACGCCGGGCAAGGTGGCCGGCATGAAGTTCGAGCGCACCGATCTGGACGGCACCGGCAACGCCCGCGGCACCGGCGAGTTCGTGGACTACCCCGTCCAGGCCGTCTACCGCTCGATCGGCTACTTCGGTTCGGCGCTGCCGGAGATCGAGTTCGACCACAAGAAGGGCGTGGTACCGAACGACGGCGGCCGCGTCCTGGACGCCGCCGGCACCCACGTGCCGGGCATCTACGCCACCGGCTGGATCAAACGCGGACCGGTGGGCCTCATCGGCCACACCAAGGGCGACGCCCTCGAGACCGTGACGTACCTGCTGGAGGACCGCGAAAACCTGCCGGTCGCCGCTGTTCCCGAGGCGGACGCCGTCGTCGAACTGCTCGACGCCCGCGGCGTGAAGTTCACCAGCTGGGAAGGCTGGCTGGCGCTGGACGCGCACGAGCTCGCCCTTGGTGCCGCGGCGACGGAGGCCGGCGGTTCGCACGGTGTTGAGGTCAAGCGTGAGCGCATCAAGGTAGTGCCGCGCGAGGACATGGTTGCCATCTCCCGCGACGGCGTAGCCGCGAACGTCTAGTTTCTGAACAAGCAAGCAGCGCGGGGCCACACCGGCCCCGCGCTGCTTCGTTTAACCGTCGACGGCGTCAGCAGGCATCCGCTTCCGAGTTGAGGTCCCGCCCTCTGGTCTCCGGTGCAAAGTACCCGGAAATCCAGCCGATGGCGGCGTAGCTCATGAGTATGGCGGCAACCGGAAGCCAGCCGGGGCCGGTGGCGGCCACCACAGCCGCGGCAATGATGGGGCCAAGCCCGCCGGAGAGCACTGATCCCACTTCTTTGACTGTGGTCATGAAGGAGAACCTGCGCTTGGAACCGAACATTTCCACCAGCCACGTGGACTCCACGCCGTACATATTGGGAAGGGGGCCGCCAACGTAGATCACGAACACAAGTGCCACGAGTATGGGGTTCCGGGTTTCAATGAGGAGCATGGCCGGAATGGTGAACGCAAACTGGAACGCTGAAAGCCATAGCCATACTTTTCTGCGGCCGAACCTGTCCGTGAGCTTGCCTGTCAGCAGGACCGTGGCGATGCCCATTATCGAACCGAGCATCACGCCCGTGGTGACGACGTTGGCGTCCATCTTGACCACAGACACGGTCCATCCGATCAGGAAGCCCTTTACCAGGTACACCGAGCCGTTCTCACCCAGCTTGATGCCCAAGGACACGAGGAACGGTTTCCGGGCATCCGCCACATCCCGCCACACGCCCTGCTGCTTTTCTTCCGCACGCAGCGCCGCCCTGCGTTTTTTGATTATCTCGAAGACCGGGGATTCACTGATGGAGCGCCGCAGGTACAGGGCCATCAGGGTAGTGACGATGCTCAGCAGGAACGGAATGCGCCAGCCCCAGCTCAGGAACTGGTCTTTGGGCAGTTGTGAAAGTAACAGCCACATGGAGCTGGCCAGCAGGACACCGGTGGCGGTCCCCATGGCCACCACAGCACCATAAAAGCCGCGGCGTCCGTTGGGCGCGGACTCCACCAGCAGCAGTGAAGCGCCGGAGAGCTCCGCGCCCGCACCGAACCCCTGGATCAAACGCAGCAACACCAGCATGATCGGCGCCCCGACGCCGATCTGGGCGTACGTTGGCAACAGGCCCATGCCCAGGGTGGCCACTCCCATCATGGCCAGCGTGATGATCAGGACGAACTTCCGGCCGTACCTGTCACCCAGATAGCCAAAGTAAATGCCACCGAGGGGCCGGACCAGGAATCCTGAACCGTAGGCGGCAAAACTGGCCAGCAACGCCATGGCCGGGTCCGCGTTCGGAAAGAACAGCGGCCCGAAAACCAGGGCTGCCGCCAGCGTGTAGAGCGTGAAGTCCATGTACTCCAGCGCCGAGCCAAGCCACGAGGAGATGGAGGTGCGGCGAAGTTCAGCCGGAGGCACGTTCGGTTCCTGGACGGTGGTCTGCGGTAGTGAGGCCGCATTTCTTAACTGCAGGTTTTCTGTAGCCACGAAGGTTCTCCTTAGCGACGAGCCAGTTAGCAGGCTCTGCCGTAACGTCATTGTTCGGATGTGGCCCGGGCGAGCGGAAAATCCACCTCGCGGGCAGTAATGTCTTGCGGTCCTGCCGCCGGGTCAGCGCCTCAGCAGGGCAACGGTCTCCGCGATGCAGGCAGGTTTGGCCGAGCCTTCAAGGTCGATCTCATGCAGGAAGACCAGCTGCCGCCCATGCTCTGTGGCGGTCACGGATTTCAACGTGAGCCGGTCCCGGATACGCGAATTGACCGTGGCCGGAGCAGGGAACCTGACTTTGTTCAGCCCGTAATTGATCACCATCGCCGCGCCCTGGACTCTGTACACCTGGGCCGCAAGATACGGAAGCATGGACAGGCTCAGGTACCCGTGTGCCACTGTGGCACCGAAGGGTCCGCTGGCTGCGCGCTCAGCATCAACGTGTATCCACTGATGGTCCAGCGTGGCATCCGCAAACGCCTGGATCTGTTCCTGTTGCAGCTGGTGCCAGCCGCTAACCCCGAGCTCCTGTCCCGCCGCGTCCTCAAGCTCCGCGGCGTTCTCGAAAATCCTCATCTCATACCCTTTCCAGCAGCATAGCCACGCCCTGGCCAAGGCCCACGCACATCGTGGCCAGGCCCCGGGAGGAGCCTTCGCGTTCCATCCGGCCCAGCAGCGTAACCACGATCCGTGATCCGGAGGAACCCAGCGGATGCCCCAGAGCGATCGCGCCGCCGTCGTTATTTACAGTTCCTTCATCCAGCCCCAGCAAACGCATGCAGGCCAACGACTGGGAGGCAAAAGCCTCATTAAGTTCGACGGCGCCAATACCGTCAAGCGTCCACCCCGCCTTCGCGAGTGCCTTCTGTGTTGCCGGTACCGGCCCGATGCCCATCACTTCCGGGGCAACGCCCGCCACCTGGCTGGTGACTATTCTTGCCCTCGGCGTCAGCCCCCAGCGTGCAACAGCCTCGCCGCTGGCCACCACAATGGCCGACGCGCCATCGTTGAGGGAACTCGAATTCCCGGCCGTCACAATGCCGCCAGGCTTCACGATCGGCCGCAGCGCGGAGAGGGCATCCAGGTCGGAACCGCGCCGCGGCCCCTCATCCCTATCAACCAGCGAGGGCCCACCTCGGTGGCCAGGTACGGGTACGGGCACAATCTCATCCTGGAACCGGCCGGCGTCGATCGCGGCGTGCGCCCGGTCATGGGAGCGCAACGCAAAGGCGTCCGCGTCCGCCCGGGAGATGCGCTCCCGTGCCGCCACTTCCTCAGCTGTTTCCGGCATCGTCATGGTGGCGTTGGGCCGCTCCTTCATCCGCGGATTGACGAACCGTGCACCGATGGAGGTATCCGCGAGTTCACCGGGTTTGGCGAAGGGCTTCTCTGGTTTGGCCAGCACCCAGGGTGCCCGGGTCATGGATTCCACACCGTCGGCCACCACGATGTCTGCGTCACCGTTGCGCACAGACTGGGCGGCCATGCTGATGGCGGTCAGTCCGGAGGCGCAGAGACGATTGACGGTCACGGCGGGGACCGTGTCCGGGAATCCGGCCAGCAGCAAGGCCATCCGGGCGACGTTCCTGTTGTCCTCTCCCGCCTGGTTCACACACCCGAGGATGACTTCATCGACGCATGACGCATCCAATCCGGCCCTGGCGACGGCCGCCCGAAGCACCAGGGCGGCCAGATCGTCCGGCCGGACTGCGGAGAGGGCGCCTCCGTAGCGGCCAACAGGCGTGCGGGCGCCGCCGATGAGAAAGGCTTCCGTCATCAGCGGGCACCGCCATTGATATAGAGGGTCTGCCCCGAAACGTAGGAGGAGTCGTCGCTGGCAAAGAAGGCGACGGCTGACGCTATCTCCCCGGGCTGGCCGACGCGTCCCAGGGGAGTCCGGGCGGCCACCTCTTCCTGGTGCTGGGCCGGGCTGCTGCCAACGCGCTCCGCTGTTGCCGCGGTCATGGACGTGGCAATGTAGCCGGGGGCCACCGCATTGACATTGATGTTGAACGGGCCCAGCTCAATGGCAAGCGTTGACGTCAGGCCCTGGATGCCGGCCTTGGCCGCGGCATAGTTGGCCTGTCCGCGGTTTCCCAGTGCGCTGCGGCTGCTCAGGCAGACGATCTTGCCGTATTTGGCCGGCACCATGTAACGCTGCGCGGCCCGTGAGCAGAGGTAGGCGCTGGTCAGGTTCGTGGTGACCACGGCGTCCCATTCGGAGAGGTTCATCTTGAAGAAGAGATTGTCGCGGGTGATGCCGGCATTGTTCACCAGGATGTCCAGGCGGCCGAACTCGTTGTGGATTTCTTCAAAAACCCGTTCAACGGCAAGTTCATCCGTTACGTCGCAGACGGCGGCAACGGCCTGGCCGCCCGCTGTCACCACCTCCTGGTGGGCGGAAATCTGTTGCGCTGTTGCCTTGGCACCGTCCTCGTTGAGGTCCAAAACCACTACGGTGCCGCCCTCGGCGGCGAGCCTCAGTGCGGTGGCGGCGCCGATTCCCTGCGCGCCGCCGGTGACAATTGCCACCCTGTTCTTGAATCTGCTCATGGCTTTTCCTTTGTTTGCGTTTGGACGGGGCCTAGCTGAAAGCTGAGATCCCGGTGATTTCACGGCCCACCAAGAGGGACTGGATGGAATCGGTGCCCTCATACGTGGAGACCACTTCCATGTCCGTCATATGCCGCGCCACGTGGTTTTCCAGCAGCACACCGTTTCCGCCCAGCATGTCCCTTGCTTCCGAGCAGATCCACCGTGCCTTTTGTGCCGTGTGCATCTTGGCCAGCGAGGCCATCGGGCCGGTCATGCGGCCGTCCTCGGCCAGCACCGCCAACCGAAAGCAGATCAGCTGCATGGCAGTGAGCTCGGCCAGCATGTTGGCCAGTTTGTTCTGCACGAGCTGGAAACTGGCAATGGGCCGGCCGAACTGATGGCGGGATTTTGAATACGCCACGGCCGCTTCGTATGCCGCAATTGCGTGACCAAGCGATTCCCAGGAGGCCCCGCTGCGGGTGGACGTCAGCACCCGGGTCACGTCCTTGAAGGAGTGGCATTCAGTCAGCCGGTTCCGCGCGGGCACCCTGAGGTTGTCCAGGGTGATGTCCGGCTGCAGGACGGCGCGCTTGCCGATCTTGCCGGTGATCAACTCGGTGCTGTACCCCGCAGGGTATGTGCCGTCGTCGTTCCTTTCCATCACAAAGGCCTTGACCTTCGAGTCGTCCTCATCGCGGGCAAAAATAATCACGACGTCGGCCATGCTGGCGTTGCCGATCCAGCGTTTGCGCCCGGAGATGATGTAGCTGTCGCCCTCGCGCCGGGCGCTCGTTTCCAGGGCCACCGAATCTGACCCGTGGTCCGGCTCGGTCAGCGCGAAGGCGCCGATCTTTCCCAGCGCAGCCATTTCCGGGAGCCAGCGCTCCTTCTGTTCCTGGCTGCCCAGCATGTTGATTGTGCCCATGGCCAGACCGGACTGGACTCCAAGGAAGGTGTTAACGGACCCGTCACCGCGTGAAATTTCGGTGGCCACCATGCCGGCGGCGAGCCGGCTAAGTCCTGGGCAGCCGAAGCCCTGGATGGTGGACCCGATGATTCCGAGCGCCGCCAGTTTGGGTATGAGTTCGAACGGGAACTCTGCCCGTTCCCAGTAGCCATTGATGACAGGCAGCAGATCCTTGTCCACAAAATTCCGGACCCGGCTCCTCAGCTCGCGCTCTTCGGCGGTGAGGAACTCGTCCATCAGGTAGAAATCCGTGCCGCTGTCGGCTTGGTCGGGTGTGATCACATCTGCTCCATTGGTTTGCGGGTGGAATGCTGGTGCGCTTCGGTTTGGAAGTCTTCAAGCCAGCGGCGTTCCGGTTCCTCAAGCGGCCGCGGAGCTCCGTTTTCCGGGGTGACCGAAACGAGTACAGTCCGTCCGTCGACAGCAAGCAGGCCGTTTTGCCTGGCTTCGCAGTTGAGGGTGAAGGAAGACGAACCGATCCTGGTAACCCAAAGGTCCACGGTCAGGTCCTCGCCATGGGTCACGGGTCTGCGGTAGTTCAGCTCAAGCGCGGCCACCACTGTGGGAGCGCCCGCCGGCCACGGATGCCCCGACCGCCAGCGAATCCGCGATTCCTCCAGGAGTGTGACGACGGCGGCATGGTTAACATGGCCGTTGAGATCCTGGTCAGACCAGCGCGGGCAGACCTTCGTTCGGAACGGTTCAGGCATGGGCCAGGGCTTTCTGCGACTGGAGCCAGCCGCGGATCAGTTCCGAGCCGTTGTTCAGCTCCGGCGGCGCCAGCTCATAGTCAACGGGTGTGCGGGAGTAGGCCACTGGATGCCGGACCGTTGGAATCTTGCGCGATCCCGTACCCGCCAAAACCACCGGTTCCAGGCCGAGCCGCTCGGCAAATTCGATGCCGCCGCGGACATCCTGAATGGGGGCACACGGCAGCCCTGCGTCGGAGAGCTGCGTGAACCACTGATCGGCAGACTGGGAGGCCAGCCGGCTGTGGAGCATGTCGCGGAGCTCGTCCCGGTTGGCATTGCGCTGCAGCGTCTTGGCGAACTTCGGGTCCGTGGCCACTTCCGGCATTGCCAACGCTGCACAGAGTCTCGCGAACTGGGCGTCATTGCCGGTGGCAATGATGATCATGCCGTCGCCCGTCTGCATAGGCGCGTATGGGTACATGCTGGGGTGCTCATTTCCCATCCGGGTTGGCACCACGCCCCCCCGTGACGTAGGCCGCGGACTGGTTCACCATGCCGGAAAGGGCGGAGTTCAGGAGGTTCAGTTCCACCAGTTGGCCTTCGCCTGTCTGGTCCTTGTGGTGCAGGGCGCCCAGAATTCCGATAGCCGCGTGCAGGCCCGTGATGACGTCGAAGAGAGCCACTCCAGCACGAAACGGTTGCGTGTCCTGATCCCCGGTGAGGCTCATCATGCCCGAGGCTGCCTGCACCAGCAGGTCGTAGCCGGGGATGTGGGCTCCGGCGCCAGTGCCGAAGCCGGTAATCGACGTGTAGATGATCTCCGGGTTCAGCTCCGCCGCTATAGCATAGTCCAGCCCAAGCCGTTCCATATTTCCGGGCTTGAAGTTTTCAATCATCACATCCGAGGCCCTCACCAGATCCCGTGCAACCTCAAGGTCTTTGGGGTCCTTCAGGTCAAGGGCAATGGAGTGCTTGTTGCGGTTTACGGAGAGGAAGAAGGTGGCTTCACCATCGCGTACCGGTGGCATGTATGTGCGGGTGTCATCACCATCCGCGCCCTCGACTTTGATCACTGTTGCCCCCATGTCTGCCAGGAGCATGGTGGCGTATGGGCCTGCCAGCACGCGGCTGAAATCCGCGATGACGATCCCGCTGAGCGGACCGGAACCTGACCGGCCGAAAACCTCATCAACTCCCCGTCTGCTTCGCGAGCCCCCACGGCCGGCACCTTCGCGGCTCGTTGGGTCGGTGATCGGCTGTTTCATCTGTCTCCTACGGTGTGTGGTCTACGTCACCCAACCCTCGCAAGACTATTGATGCACGTCCAATACGTATTCAGTGTTGAATTGATACCCCAGGGTCATTACGACGACGGCGGACTGTTGGGTATGTTGGGCACATGAACAATGTCGTTTGCCGGGCCCGGAGCTAGCCAGGCAGTGGAATTACACCAAATCCGGGCCTTCCTGGCCGTCGCCGAAGAGCTGCACTTTGGCCGAGCCGCAGCGAAACTGCACATGGCGCAGCCGCCCCTGAGCCGCGCAATCCAGCGGCTGGAGCACGAGCTCAAGGCCCCACTTTTTATCCGCAGCACCCGGACCGTCCATTTAACGGCGGCAGGGGAGGCCCTGCTGGCACCTGCCCGGGACATCTTGGATGCCTGCCGGAGATCCGCCGTTGCGGTGGCATCGGTGGGCAAGGGTGAAACGGGACGCGTGCGGGTGGCGTTCGCAGGAGTTTCATCGCACGTTTTGATTGGCAAACTCGCCAAGCTCGTCCGGGAGACCCATCCCGGCATCGAGTTTCAGCTCTACAGTTCAAATTTCGCGTTGCCGGCCATGGACAAAGTGATTAGTGGCGCCATGGAAGTTGGACTCGGCCGGTGGAACTTCATTCCGGCAGCCCTGGAATCACGGATCGTGGCCAACGAACGGCTGGTCATTGCCCTGCACGCGGCGCACCCGCTGAGCCAGCGTACTTCGCTGCTGATGTCTGACCTGGAGGGACAGCCTTTTGTCACGCTGCCCCAGCACCCGGGAGCCATCCTGCACGACTTTCTCCACCGCCTGGCCAATGGCGCCGGCTACGCTCCGGCAATAGTGCATATGGCCCCGGATTCCCAAACGCTGATGGCACTTGTGGCCGCAGAAATCGGAGTGGCGCTGACGGTTTCCTCGGTTCCGGATAATTTCCAATACCCAGGGGTGGTGTTCCTGCCGCTGGACGACCCCGTGGAACCCATCCAGCTGAGGCTGGCCTGGCGCAAAGACAATAACAGCCCCGCGCTGCGCGAAGTGCTGAGGCTCTCGGAAGAAGTGCTGCCGACACCCGGGTCGTCACCCCGTTCATGACTTCGCGGTATCAGTAGATGTCCCATTAAGTATTGGATCCGCAGTAATTCGGCTGGCACAGTGGTGAGCACTCGCTGGCTACCCGGAGTCGACCGGGTTGCCGCCCCACCCCAGGAGAATTCTGTGACCACAGCTGCGACCGCAACGCTGAACGATGACGTCCTCAACCTGGACAGCTTGCTGACCACTGACGAGCTGGCACTCCGCCGCAAAGTCCGCGGTTTTGTGGCAGAGCGCATCCGACCCAACATCAACGCCTGGTACGAAGACGCCCATTTCCCGCTGGACCTTGTGCCTGAGCTGGGAGAGCTCGGCGTCCTGGGCATGCATCTGAAAGGGTACGGATGTCCCGGCCGGACCGCCGTCGAATACGGTCTCGCCGCGATGGAGCTGGAAGCCGGCGATTCCGGTCTGCGAACCTTCGTCAGCGTCCAGGGATCCCTGGCCATGACCGCCATCCATAAGTGGGGATCCGAGGAGCAGAAGAACGAGCACCTGCCGCCGATGGCCCGCGGTGAAGTGATCGGCTGCTTCGGACTTACCGAACCCACGGCAGGTTCGGATCCTTCCAGCATGGCCACCGTGGCCCGGCCGGACGGTCACGGCGGATGGATCATCAACGGTGCAAAGCGCTGGATTGGCCTCGCGTCCGTGGCTCAGATTGCTGTCATCTGGGCTAATACCGACGACGGGATCCGCGGGTTCATCGTACCCACGGACACGGCCGGGTTTACCGCCACCGCCATTGGGTCGAAGCTCTCCATGCGGGCCTCGATCCAATGCGACATCACCCTCGAAGACGTTCGGCTGCCGGGAACGGCAATACTGCCGGGAGCCAAGGGACTCAGGGGGCCTTTTTCCTGCCTCAACGAGGCGCGCTACGGAATCATCTGGGGCGCCTTGGGTGCTGCCCGCGATGCCTACGAAGTCGCCTTGGGCTACTCGCAAGAGCGAATGCAGTTCGGCAAGCCGCTGGCCGGCTACCAACTTACGCAGGAGAAGCTGGTGAACATGCTGCTGGAAATCCAGAAGGGCACGCTGCTGGCCATTCACACCGGCCGGCTGAAGGATGCGGGAGCGCTGGAACCGGTCCAGGTCTCCGTGGGGAAGCTGAACAACGTCCGCGAAGCCATTGCCATCTGCCGGGAGGCGCGGACCATTCTCGGAGGCAACGGCATCACCCTGGACTATTCACCGCTGCGGCATGCCAACAATCTCGAATCTGTCCGCACCTACGAGGGAACAGACGAAGTGCACACACTGATTCTTGGCAACCACATTACGGGCGTGTCAGCGTTCCGCTAGCCACCAGTCGGCGACCACGTTCCAGACGTCCTCTGCCGGGGAGTTGACCAGTTGGCTCACGATTGACATGGCTTTCCTTTTCCTTGGTGGTTACATCCGGCCAAACCGGGCCCGGACCAGCGCGAACAGGCCGTAGCAGATGAAGCCCGCCCCGATGGCGACGAGCAGGTGCGGGCCGAACGGATGGTCGCGGAGCGCCTTCAGGCTGCCGTCCAGACCGGTGGATTCCTCGGGACTCTGCTTCCCGGCGGCGATAACAAACAGCAGTCCGGCCAGGTTCAGGGCGATTCCTTTAGCCACGTGCCCCGTGACGCCGAGGGCGTCGATGAGCTTGCCGCGGCGGGTGCCCTCGAACCGGAAAAGTTCGTCCTTGAACCCGCGCCGCAGCCCCTTGACTACGAAGTAGACGCCCACGCCCATCGTGGTCAGGCCCACCGCCACCAGCACGGGCAGCCCGAACGGGGCAGCAAGCAGCGCGGTGCTGACATCCCGGGTGGTATCTCCGGAGTCCGCGCGAATTCCCACGGCGAATCCTGTGAAGCTGAGCCCCACGCTTCCGTAGGCAACGGCCAGGCATCCTGACGAGATCAGTTTTCCCCAGCGTTTCGCACTGGGCAGGTGCCGGGCACGCAGGGTGGCTTCACTAAGCTGCCACAACGCCAGGCCGGTGCACGCCACCACACAGGACCACAGCACAGCCGGTCCCCACGGGTTGGCGCCCAGTTGCTCGATGGCACCGGTGGCTTCCGCCTGCCCCGGCTGACCGAAGGCCACGGCGATGGCAATGGCACCAACAATGATGTGCAGCAGGGCCATCACACCGAATCCCGAGCGCGCCACAACGTCCAGCGCCTTGGTGTCCGACGCCTCCTCGACGGCATCCGCGGCCTCGCCGATGGCTGATTCCCCGTCTGCCATGGCTAGCGGTTCGCCGGCTTCCTGGCTCGCACGGTGCCTGCACACGCGGCCAGGTCATGTGCGTCATGCATGGCGACGATATTACGCGCAGCCCAGCTGAAAGTCGGGCTTTCGCAATATTACTAAGTGTGCTTACGATGGCACAACCATGACTTCGATGGGACAAAGGCCAGTACAGACCGCACCAGCGGCATCTCGGAAGCAAGTTCGACGTTAGGAAGCCACAACATGGCAGGAAATCTTTTTGCCCGGTCCATTCACGATCTGAGCGCTGCGGCATGGTTCGGCGGCGCGCTGATGGGCGCCATCGGCCTGAACGGGGCGACGGCGGAGGCCAAGGATCCGACGGAACGCACCCGACTTTCCAGTGCGGGCTGGATGAAGTGGGCTCCGGTCCAGACGGCGGCTTTCGCCTCCCACCTGGTGGCTGACCTCGCCATCGCATGGGAGAACAAGGGACGCATCGCCAAGCAGGACGGAGTGGCGCGCGACACCGCCATCAAGACTGCCGTGACGGTCGCCGGCGCCGCCGTGACGCTCTACGCCGGCATCCTTGGCAAGAAGGTGGAGAAGCTCGCGGACCAGGGCAGCGAGGGCGCCACCGAACCCAGGCCGGGAGCCTCGGAGGAGTTGAAGTCAGCGCAGGAGCAGCTCAAGGTGCTGCAGTGGGCCATTCCCGCCTTCGCCGCGGCCGTGATTATCCTCGGCGCGAAGCACGGCGAGATGCAGCGGCCCAAGAACGTGTTCCAGGGCCTCCGCCCCTAAGCGGCAGCGGCAGCACTAAGACGCGGTAACGCCCGACGGCGGTTCGGCACCCAGGTGCCGGACCGTCGTCGGGCGCTGTTGTTGCGACGCGCAAAGCGGCTGGCGACGCGCAGAAGAGCTGGCGCACCCGATATTTCCAGCGCGCCAGCGACTTTGCGCCTCGAAAATGGCTTTGCGCGTTGACGGCCACAACCTACGCCCGCAGCCACTCCGCGCAGGTGTTCAGGTTCTGGTTGACGCTGGCCACCGCGGCGTCGGCGTCGTGGGCCTCGATCGCGTCCACCAGGGCGCCGTGGCCCTCGTACGTGAGGCCGTCCAGCCGGCCCTTGCGTTGCTGCTTGAGCAGGTCCTGGTGGAACACGTCGCCGAAACTGACGTAGAGCTCGTGCAGCAGCGGGTTCCCGGTGGCCTGGGCCACGCGCGCGTGGAAGTCCCAGTCCGCCCGGGCCCACCCCTCGAAGTCCGCGGCGTTCCAGGCGACCTCCCGGGTGGCGAGCACGGCACGCAGGGCGGCGACGTCGTCGGCCGTTGCGTTCCGGGCGGCCAGGCGCGCGGCCTGGGTGTCCAGCCCCAGCCGGACCTCGAGGATGTGTTCGTCCGAGTGGTCCTGGTACATGCGCCGGGCGGCGCCGGACATTTCGCTGGTGGCGCGGACGTAGGTGCCGTCGCCCCGGCGGACCTCCAGCATCCCGCTGTGGGCCAGGGCCCTGATGGCCTCGCGCAACGTGCCGCGCGAGACGCCCAGGCCCTGCATGAGTTCCGGCTCGGCGGGGATGCGCTGGTCAAGGGGCCACTCGCCGGAGTGGATCATCTGCCGGAGTTTGGCGGTGACCTCGTCGGCGAGGGGCTGGCGGTGTGAGGTGCTCAGGGTCATGGCGTCCTACTTCTTCAGGCCGGACAAGGGGGCATGTGAGATCAGGTGGGCCACCACCACTTGGGCCACGGCAAGGCCCAGCAGGAGTGCCACGGGAAGCGACCAGCCGCCAGTGCCGCTGAACAGCAGGCCGGCGCCGAAGGGGCCTGCCGTGGCCAGCAAGTAGCCGGTGGACTGCGCCAGGGTGGACAGGGCCGTGGTCTCGGCGGTGCTTGTCCCGCTCCGGCTGATCATCACCATCACCAGCGGGAAAATGCCCAGGCCGAAACCGAGCAGGACGGTGGGAATGATGGCCAGGCCCACCGGCACCACCAGCAGTGACGCCAGGCCGGCCACCATGGTGACGCTGACCAGATACAGCGCCGGCCGGAGCATCCGGGGCCGCGAGCCGATGGCGAGCAGCACCATGCCGGCAGGCACGGACACCAGCTGCATCAGCCCGTACATCAGGCCGCTGTCCGCTGAGCTGAGGCCCATGCCGATCAGCATCGACGGGAACCAGCTGATCAGCGAGTAGGCGAGCAGCGCCTGGAGGGCAAAAATGGCGGTAAGCAGCTGGCCCTTCCGGGTACGCAGCAGTGGCCACGGGGAGATGCGGGGCGCCGTGCTCCGGACGCTGTTGCGGTGCGCATGCAGAACGACGGGCAGGAAGCCCAGGAAAGCAGCCACTGCCAGGAATCCGATCGCGCCCACCGCGGCGGACGGCGAGCCGAGCGTCAGGGCCAGCGGGACCACGGCGACGGCGGTGACAGTGGCGCCGGTGGTCATGGTGACGGTATACAGCGCCGTCATCGCCGACGTCCGGTGGGCAAAATGCTCGCGGATGAATGACGGCATGGCCACGTTGCAGACCGCCAGGCCGGACATCCCCACCACGGTGCCCGCCACCAGCATGCCCGTTGCCGGGATCCCGCGGAGCAGCAGCCCGCCGGCCAGGAATCCAAGTGCCAGCAGGATGGCCTTCTCGACGCCGAGCCGTCCGGTCAGCCACGACGTCGCCGCGCCCGCCACCGCAAAACAGAGCGTCGGGATGGACGGAATGATCGCCGCCACCAGCGGTCCGTAGCCCAGGACCTGCTGAAAATCATGGAGGAGGGCAGACGCGCCCGCGATCCCCGCCCGCAGGTTCAGCCCAATCAGCACCAGCGCAATGACTCCGAAGACGACGGCGGAGCGCGGTTTGGGCGGCGCGTCGGACAGCATCGGGGCATCTGAAGGGGCAACAGTCATGTCTTAAGGTTAGACGTTTGACGTTTGATGTCTAGGGTTCTGTGGTGAACCTCTCGCGGCCGTTAATGTTGCGGGCATAGACTCGGGCCACCAGAGTTCAGCCCACGGGCTCACGGGAACTCGCCCGGCAGGATCTGGCGCCCATCAACGTGGAAGGACGGCCGGTCATGGCTTCGCAGGCAGTTGAGGTCGAAAAGAAGTACGACGTCGGTCAGGACGCCGAGGTGCCGTCGCTCGCGGAGATCCCCGGGGTCACCCGGGTAGGGGAGCCCCACGTGGACACCCTGGAAGCGGTGTACTTCGACACGCAAACCCACACGCTCGCCTCCCGTGACATCACGCTTCGCCGCCGCACCGGCGGAGTCGACGCTGGCTGGCACCTGAAGCTGACCGCGGAGGGCCCCGGACCCGACGAGGAGTCTGGCGACGCAGCCGGCGGCTCCGGCTCGGAACCCCGGCGGCGCCGCGAGCTGCACGCCCCGCTGGGCCAGCCCGGCGTCGTTCCTGACAGCCTGTTGGCGCACGTGCTGGCCTACCTCCGCGGCGAGGATGCAGCCCCGGTGGTCCGGCTGAAAACCCAGCGGACCACCTATGCGTTATATGGCGAGGACGGTGTCCATCTGGCGGACCTGGCGGATGACCGCGTGAGCGCAGAGATGCTCGGCGCTGCGGGCGGCGCGGGTGACGCCGCGGCGGGGGACGCGGCAGCGCCCGGGGGAGAGGCCCGGACGCGGCAGTGGCGTGAATGGGAGCTCGAGCTGGTGCACGGGAGTCCTGAACTGTTCCCGGCCGCTGAGGAAATCCTGGCGGCCGCCGGGGCGCTCCCGGCCAAGCACGGGTCCAAGCTGGCAAAAGTCCTGGCACTGCCGGCCAGGGGGTCCGGTGCCGCTGCGGGCCCAAAAAGTCCTGGCAAAAAGGGGCCTGTGTCGGACCTCCTGACCGCCTACCTGGCTGAGCAGACCAGGGAGATCCTGGCGCACGATCCCGGCGTCCGCCTGGAGGAACCCGAGGCTGTGCACGACCTGCGGTCGGCCACCCGCCGGGCCCGTTCGGCGCTGCAAGCCTACCGGCGGTTCTACAATGCCCTGGCTGTGCGGCACCTCGGTACCGAGCTCAAATGGCTTGGCCGCGTGCTGGGCGTGCCGCGGGACGCTGAAGTTATGCTGGACCGCCTGCGCGGGCATATAGCGGAGCTGCCCCCGGTACTGGCCTCGGCGGTGAAGGACCGGCTGGAGGATGACCTGGGAGCGAGCCGGGACGCAGCCCACCGGAAACTCCAGATGGCGATGGTTTCCGCGCGCTATTTCCAACTCCTGGACGGCCTCGAGGCTTTCCTTGACAACCCGCCGGTCCGCCCGGGCGCCGCAGCCCCCGCCCGCAAGGCGGCCGGCAAGCTGGTGGCAAAGGCAGCCAAGAGGCTGGAGCGCGCAGCCAGGACAGCCAAGCGGACACACAGGGGAGCCGAGCACGAGACGGCGCTGCACCAGGTGCGCAAGGACGCCAAGCGGCTGCGGCACGTGGCGGAGTCCGTGGAGCCGGTCCACGGCAAGCACGCCACGAAAATCGCCAAGGCCGCGCGCCGCCAGCAGCAGATCCTCGGCGGTTTCCACGACAGCGTGGTGGCCCGGGACCTGCTGGCCAAGCTGGCGGCGGCGCCGGACCTGCCCGAGGCCGTCGCGTCAGCCTACGTCACGCTGCATACCCGGCAGGTGCAGCTCGCGGCCGACGCCGAAGCTGAGTACCTGAAGGAACGCAAGAAGTCCCTCAAGGTCCTCCGGGGGAAGGTCATCTAGGCAGCCGACCGGCACCAAACACGTCGGCCAGGGAGAGCGAAACCGGCGGCAGTCCAGAGCCCGCGGACACGGCAGCCAGGTAACCCTCCGGCACCGGAACCGGGCCAACCGTCAGGCCATGGACTTTGGGTTGTCCGGGGCAATCGGCCACGAACAGGGAGCAGCCGGCCGGGGTGAGGTGCACGGAGGAGGGCTCGACGGCCAGGCCCAGCCCGGCCGCCTTGAGGACGGCTTCCTTGGCAACCCACAGCCGCAGGCGGCCGGCTACATCATGAGTTGGGAGCTGCCCGCGCTCGCCGGGCGCTGCCACAAACTCGTCGAACCCGTCGAACAGCCTGTCCGGAAGCCGTTCGATGTCCGCGCCGACCGGTGTTCGGGCCGGTCCCGCGGCGGCAATCATGGCACCGTGGCTGCGGGACAGGCTGAGGCTGACGCCCTCCACCGCCGGTTTCCCGTGCTGGGTGCTGCCGCAGCCGGAACAGAGGCGGGTCACCCCCAAACCGGCGGCGGCGAGCGGAGGCAGGCCCAGCCACCGCGCCGCCAGCAGCCTGAACAGGACATGGGACGCGGCATAATCCAGCCGGTCCTCCACGCGCCGGAACCGGCCAGCGGCGGTGACTTCCGCGGGGGACAGAAACGCTCCAAGCCCGCCCGCCGGCGCGCACCCCGACTCCAGCTTCCTGGACAGGACGCTGAGGAACACTACGCCGGTCAGGGCGCCGCTGCCGACGACGGTCCGGGCGCCGACGCCGCGGCCCGCGCCGTCGTCGTCGGCCGTCACCGTTTGCTGATGCGCCGGTACTGGGCGATCGCCAACGGGGCGAAGACGGCAATGATGCCCACACTGCACAGCACCGAGTACAGCACGGCATTCTCCGCGGGCCAGCCGCTCGGCACACCGAAGCCGGCGGGGGCAGGATTGCCGAACAGCTCGCGGGCGGCACTCGCCACCGCGGTTACGGGGTTCCACTCGGCAATGGTGCGCAGCGGGCCGGGCAAGGAGTTCACGGACACAAAGGCGCCGGAAACGAACGTGACCGGGAACAGCCAGACGAGGCCCAGGCTCTGCGCCACCTCGACGCTGCGGGCTGTCAGGGCAATCACGGCCCCGATCCACGAGACTGCGAAGGCGAACAGCAGCAGCAGCGCGAGAGCCGCCAGCGCCGGGGCCGGACCGGTGGTGATCCGCCAGCCGATGGCGAGGCCGCAGGCCATGGTCACCAGCACGGACAGCACGCTGGTGAACAGGTCCGAGGAGGTGCGGCCCAGGATGACGGCCACGCGGGACATCGGCAGGGACCGGAACCGGTCGATCAGCCCGAGCTGCAGGTCCTTGGCCAGGTACACGGCCGTGAACGAGGCGTTGAACGTCAGGGTCTGGGCGAGGATGCCGCCGTTCAGGAAACTGCGGTACTGGTCCCCGCCGAGGGTTCCGCCGAAGACGAAGCCCAGCAACAGGACAAACATGACGGGCTGCACGATTCCAGTGACCAGCGCGCCGGGTGTGCGCAGAACGTTGAGGAGGTTGCGCCGGGCAATGACTGAACTGTCCCGGGCGGCTGCGGTGATGGCGCTCATGCGGGCACCCCTTCCGTCTGGGTGGCGGCTTCGTTGGTGGCCGCCTCGTTCTCGGCGGCCGCGTGGCCGGTGAGCTGCAGGAACACATCGTCCAGGGTGGGGCGGCGCAGGGATGCTTCCTCCACAGGCAGCGAGCGGGCATCAAGTTCCGAGAGGACCCGGACCAGAAGGCGGTGGCCGCCGGCGGTGGCGACGGAGACGCGCAGGTTCTGCGGATCCAGTTCGGGGCGGCAGTCCGGCCCCGCCGCCTGTTCCAGCACTGCGGCTGCGGCGGTGAGGTCCGCCGCGTTGCGCATGACGACGTCGATCCGTTCCGATCCGGCGTTCTGCTTCAGTTCCGTGGCGGTCCCCTCGGCGATGACGCGGCCGTGGTTGATGACGGCGATGTGGTCTGCCAGCCGGTCCGCTTCCTCCAGGTATTGGGTGGTCAGCAGCACGGTGGTGCCGTCCGCCACAAGGCGGGACACGACGTCCCAGGTGTCCAGCCGGCCGCGCGGGTCCAGCCCGGTGGTGGGCTCATCCAGCACCACTACCTTGGGCCGGGCCACGATGGCACCGGCAAGGTCCAGCCGCCGGCGCATGCCGCCGGAAAAGGTGCCGGAACGTTTTCCGGCGACGTCGGTCAGCCTGAAGTTTTCCAGCAGTTCGTTGGCCCGGGCCGAGGCGGTGCGCCTGTTCATGCCATAGAGCCGGCCCACCATGTGCAGGTTTTCGAAGGCGGTGAGTTTCTCGTCGACGGCGGCGTACTGGCCGGACAGGCCCAGGTTCCGGCGGACGAGGTCCGGGTCCGCCAGCACCGAGTGGCCGGCCACCCGCGCGTCGCCGCCGTCCGGGGACAGCAGGGTGGTGAGCACTTTGACGGTAGTGGTTTTGCCGGAACCGTTGGGTCCCAGCAGCCCCAGGACGGTCCCCTCCCGGGCGTGCAGGGAGAGTCCGTCCAGGGCTTTGAAGCTGCCGAAACTCTTGGTGACGTTCTCGACCCGGATCAATGCGCGGCGGCGAGCTCGGCGACCTTGCGCGGAGCCATGTCAGTCCAGGTGCGGGATACGTAGTTCAGGCAGGCCTCGCGGTTGTCCGGGCCGAACATGGTGACCCAGCCCTGCGGAACGGCGGCGAAGGCCGGCCAGAGCGAGTGCTGCTGATAGTCGTTGACCAGGACGGAGAACGTTGCGGACTTGTCATCGAATGGATTCGTCATGGTGACTTTCCTGTCTGTTCTGTCGGGTGGATGGGCTCCCCTTGTGTAACAGGAGCATCACTGGTTATTCGGCTCCGCTGCCCAGCCGGATGGCCAACGCGGGCATGATTGTGCTGAGAGCCCGGTCACTTAAGAGCTCCGAATGGCGCGTGTCCACAGCCACATCGGTGATGGTCCCGGTGATGTAGGGCGCCCACGCCGCGCTTCCGGGCGTGCCTGCCGGCACGTCGTCGGTGGCACGGAAGAACAACAGGTCACCAGCGAACACCTGGGGCAGATCCTGGCGGATCAGCCCGGCCAGCGCCGGGAAGTTGCCCGCCATGGCCCCGACCGAATCCAGCGGCACGTTGCCCAGCGGATTGTGGTTTTCGCGCAGGATTTCCTGGGTGCGTTCGGCGTCGAGGGCCTGCAGGTCCTCACCGGACAGATCGTAGCCCTGCGCGTCGAGATAGCTGGCCCACAGCGCCGGTCCTGTCCCGACGTCGGCGTTGTCCTGCTGGCCGGGGAAAGCGTCCAGGATGGCCAGGAACGCCACCTCCTCGCCGAGCTCCTGCAGCCTGGTGGCAAGCCGGTGGACCAGGGACCCGCCGAACGAGTAGCCCATCAGGTGGTAGGGGCCCGCGGGCTGTACGGAGCGGATCTGCGCGATGTAGTCATCGGCCAGCCCGGTCAGCGTCGCCGCCTGGACCGGGTGGGTCCGGCCCGGCTCCATCCCGGGCATCTGCAGCCCGATCAGGGGGCGTTCCGGATCCAGCCGGCCCAGCATCGAGGCATAGCCCCAGCTGATGCCGGACGCCGGGTGCACGGCAAAAAGCGGCTGCTTGGTTCCCGTGGTGCGCAGCGGCAGCAGCTGCCGGAGGCTGTCCGCAGCGCTCTCTCCGGCCCCCTTCGAGGCCTCCAGGAGCAGCCCCTCCACGGTGGGGGCCCGGAACAGCGACTGGACCTGCAGTTCCGTCCCCAGCGCGGCGTTGACCTTGGCAACCAGCGGCTGCGCCAGGAATGAATGGCCGCCCAGCTCGAAGAACGATTCGTCCACTCCGGCACGGTCCAGGGACAGCACCTCGGCGAAGATGCCGGCCACGGCCGCTTCCCGCGGGGTCCGCGGACTCCGCCCCGCGCTTCGCGTTGCGGTGCCGGGATCCGGGAGCGCGGCGGTGTCCACCTTGCCGTGCGGTGTCAGCGGCACGTCAGGAATAACCACGACGGCGGCGGGCACCATGTAGTCCGGCAGCAGCCCCCGCACGTGGTGGCGGACGACGTCGGGCAGGGCACCGCCGCCGGGTTCCGCACCGGCCGCCGGCACCACGTAGGCAATCAGGCGGAGGCCGCCGTCGTCGTTGTTCCCGACAGCGCGGACCACCGCCTCGCCGACGCCGGGCGCGCTGCGCAGTGCGTTCTCCACCTCTCCGGGTTCCACCCGGAAGCCGCGGATCTTCAGCTGGTCATCGTTGCGGCCGCCAAAAACGAGCCGGCCGTCGGCGTGCCGGAAGACCACGTCGCCGGTGCGGTACATGCGGTCGCCGCCGCCCGCGAAGGGGTCGGCCACGAACCTTTCGGCGGTCAGTCCGGGCATGCCGCGGTAGCCGCGGGCCAGCTGGCTGCCGGCAACGTAGAGCTCGCCGGCCGCGCCGGGCAGGGTGTGCTGCAGCCTGGCATCGAGGACGTACAGCCGTGTTCCGGCGGTGGGCAGGCCCAGGACGGGTGCCTCCGTGTCACCCACCCGCGCCACCACGGTGTCCACGGCGGCCTCGGTAGGTCCGTACAGGTTCCAGGCCCGGACGCCCGGGTGCGCCGCGACGGTTGCCCAGAGCCCGGCGTCGAACGCTTCCCCGCCGAGGGCCAGGCTGAAGGCATCCGCGCCGCCGGCGTGTCCGGCCAGGAGACTCGCGAACTCCGGCTCGGTGAGGAGCTGGCGCAGGTAGCCGGGGGTGGTTTCCCAGGCGTTGATGCGGTGCCTGGCGAAGTAGCCGGCGAGCTGCCGGGAGTCCCGGCGGGTGTCGTCGGAGATGACGTACAGCTCGTGGCCCGCCACCATCCACAGAATCGGATCCCAGGACGCGTCGAAGCCGACGCCCGTGGTGTGGGCCACGCGCCGGCGGCCAATTCCCCGCAGCAGCGTCTCCCGGTGGGAGGCGAGCAGCGCGGCCAAGGCGCCGTGGCTGACTTCCACGCCCTTGGGGCGGCCCGTGGAGCCCGACGTGAAAATCACGTAGGCCAGGTCCCGTGGGTCGGGGTGGTGGACCGGAACCTCGCCGTGCCCTCCTTCGGCGGCCAGCTCATCAAGGAGGAGGACTCGGGGCCGGACGGTGAGGCCGTCAAGGATCCCCGCCACCCTGCCAGCCAGCGCCTCGGTGGTCAGGATTGCCTGCGGTGCGGCATCCTCAACGATGGCCCCGGCGCGATCGTCCGGGTATTCGGTATCGATGGGGTTGTAGACGGCCCCCGCGGACAGGACACCCAGCAGGCTTTGCACCGTTCCCAGCGAGCGCGGCAGCATGACGGAGACTACGTCGCCGCGGCTGACTCCCGCTGCTGCAAGCCCGACGGCGATCCGGGTCGCCGATGCGGCCAGGCCCGCGAAACTCAAGGTCCCGCCGTCGGGCTCTTTTCCTGGACCGTCCGCACCCGCGGCGACCAGCGCGGTGGCGTCGGGCGTGGCCCTGACAGTTGCGGCGAAGGCAGCCAGGATTCCGGGTTCGTCGTCCCACAACGCAGCCGCAGTGGCAGAGTCCGAGCGGGACCCGGCGGTGGCGGCCATGAGGAGGGCCGCTTCCGCTTCCCCGACCAGTGGGAGCGCGGAAACAGGGACGTCGGGGGACATGGACGCGAGGTAAAGCAGCCGGCCGAAGTCTTCCACAAGCCGTTGGGCCGTTTCGGTGCTGAACATGGCGGCGTTGTAGTCAACGGTGGCGGCCAGGCCGCCGTCGTCCTCGGGCCGGAAGGTGAAGGCCAGATCGAACTTGGCCTCCCCGGACGCGGTCTCCGGTTCCGGGGTCACGGTGACGCCCGGCAGCTGCGGGACGGGCGGCGCCTCGTTGTCCACCGTGAGCATGGTCTGGAACAGGGGGTGCCGGCCGAGTTCCCGCTCCGGGTTCACGGCCTCGACGAGCCGTTCGAAGGGGACGTCGTCGTGGTCGAAGGCATCAAGGATGCTCTCCCTCGACCGGCCGAGCATGGTCCGGAGGCTGGGATCCCCGGCGGCAGTGACCCGCAGCGGCAGGGTGTTCACGAAGAACCCCACAAGCTGGGCCAGGGCAGGATCCGTCCTGCCGGCGGTGGGGGAGCCGATTACCAGATCGTCGCCGGCGCCGGTGCGGTGCAGGAAGGAGGCGAGTCCGGCGTGGAGCGCCATAAAGAGGGAAGCGTTCGACGCCGAGGCCAGGGTGTTGAGGGCCGTGACGCTGGCGGAACTGATCCGGAACCCCAGCTGTGCGCCGGGTTGGCGCGATTCGCGGGGGCGGCGGTTGTCCGCGGGCAGCGTGAGCTCGGCCGGGATCCCGGCCAGCGTGCGCCGCCTGTGTTCCAGCCTGGATGCGAGGGCTGTACCGTCGAGCTGCTGGCGCTGCCAGGTGCTGAAGTCCGCGTACTGCAGGGGAAGCGGGGCAGGTCCGGCCGCCGGACCCGTGCCAACCGCCGGACCGTTGCCAGCCACGGGACCCGTGCCGAGCGCGGCCTCGTATGCGGTAGTGAGGTCACGTGCCAGCGGGGCCAGGGAGGCTCCGTCGCTGGCGATGTGGTGCATCACCAGGTGCAGGACCCACTGGGACGGACCGCCGTTGGGCGCACCGCCGTCGGGCCCGACCCGGATCAGCCGGGCACGCAGCGGCAGGTCGGTGCGGACATCAAAGCCGCGTTCGGCGTCGTCCCGCAGGAGCTGCCGGACTTCGTGGTCCGAGGCCGCGGTGCTGACGGCGAGGCCCATGCCGGCGGTGTTCGTTTCCGGGTCCAGGATGAGTTGCTCCGGAACGCCGCCGGTCGCCGGGTAGACGGTCCGGAGGACTTCGTGCCGCTGGAACAAGGACTCGACGGCGGCGGCCAGGGCCGGATCGTTAAGCTCACCGGACAGGCGGACCGCCAGCGAGATGTTGTAGTCGGCGGAGCCCGGATCCAGCTGGTTCAGGAACCACATCCGGGACTGGGCATAGGACAGTTCCAGGCGGCCGGGACGGACGGCGTCGGGGCCGACCAGCCAGTCCGGGAGGGGAGTGGGCAGGTCCTGCTTTTCGAGGCCGCTCTCCGTTGCGACAGATGCTGCGGATGCCCCGGATGCCCCGGATGCGGCGGACCCGGCGGACCGCGTGGAAGCTGCGGTCCGTACCGGCCCGCGCACGGCACCGAGCAGCCCCGCAGGGGTGGGCTCGTCAAAGAGGGTGCGCAGCGGCAACTCAGTGCCGAATTCAGCCCTGATCCGGCCCATCATGGAGATGGCCAGCAGGGAGTGGCCGCCCAGGACGAAGAAGTCGTCCGCCATGGAGACGTTCTCCACGCCCAGGATTTCGGCGAAGATCCCGCACATGGTGCGCTCGTCAACGGTGGCCGGCGCGATGCCCAGGCCGCTGCCGGAGGCGACCGGGGCGGGAAGGGCCCTGCGGTCCAGCTTGCCGTGCGGCGTCAGCGGCATCGCGGGGATCTGCATCAGGACGGCCGGGACCATGTAGTCCGGCAACCTGTCCGCGGCCAGGCGTCGGAGGTCCTCGGGAGCTGTGGTTCCCGTGTAGTAGGCCACCACGCGGTGGGCCGGTTCGCCGTCGGGAAGGGCAACGGCCCGCTCAACGCCGGGGTGCGCGGAAAGCACGGCTTCAATCTCGCCGAGTTCGATCCGGAACCCGCGGATTTTGACCTGCTCGTCCGTGCGTGAGAGGAACTCCAGCGAGCCGTCGGGGGCGCGCCGGACCAGGTCCCCGGTGCGGTACATCCGGCTGCCGTCGGCCGCGAACGGATTGGCCACAAAGCGGGACGCGGTTTCGGCGAGGCGCTGGTCGTAGCCGCGTGCCATGCCAGGTCCGGCGAGGTACAGCTCACCGGGGATGCCGGCCGGAACCAGTGCCAGGTACTGGTCCAGCACAAACGTATCCGTATTGGCGATGCCGCGGCCGATGCTGGGTGCGTCTCCGATGACCCTTGCCGTGAGGGAATCCACGGTGAACTCGGTGGGGCCGTAGAAGTTGTGGGCTTCCACCTGTGGCGTGGACGCGAGCAGGGTCCAGAGCTCCGCCGGGACCGCTTCGCCGCCGAGGGCGAGCAGCAGAGGCTGGTCCCGTCCGGCGTCGAGCAGGCCGCTCTGGAGGAGCTGGGCGGCGTAGGACGGGGTTGTCTCCAGGACGTCGATGGCGTGCTCGCGGCAGTAGCCGCTCAGCGCTTCCGCATCGCTGCGGACCTCGTCCGCCACCACGTGGAGTTCCGCCCCGGCCACCAGCCAGAGCATCGGGTCCCAGGCGGCGTCGAAGCCCAGGCCGGCGATGTGCGCCACGGACACCGGGCCAGCGCCTGCCGCCCTGAACCGCGGGGTGTACAGCGTGCGGTGATGGTGGAAGTAGAGGTTGGCGAGGGCGCTGTGCTCCACGGCCACGCCCTTGGGGCGCCCGGTTGAGCCCGATGTGTAGAGCACGTAGGCCAGGTCCGTTGCTGCCGGGAGCAGCTGTTCAAGCGCCGCGTCCGGGACGTCCCTGCCGGCGTCGTGCAGCATCTGCATGCTGAAGGTCCGCCGCCCGCCGGAACCAAAGGCGTCCGGCCCTGCGTCCGTTCCCGCGGCTCCGGCGCCCCGGCTGTCAGGCGCGGCGATCACCACTGCCGGGGCGCCGTCGGCCAGGATCATGCCGATCCGTTCCGCCGGATAGCTCAGGTCCACCGGAATGTAGACGGCCCCGGCGGCCAGGACGGCCAGGGCCGCAACCACAACGTCGGCGGTGCGGGGCAGCAGGACGGCAACACGGTCGCCCGGTTCCACCCCCGAGGCCACGAGCCCCTTGGCAGCGGAGGCCACCAGGCTGTGGAGCTCGCCGAAGCTGATGCCGTGGTCCGGCCCTGACGCATCGATGAGCGCCGACGCCCTGGGCGTCCGTGCCGCCGTGGCAAAGAACGCATCGACCACGGTCCCAGGCTGCTCGGCCTCCGAGCCGGGGGCCTTGACGATGGTGCGGAGGCTCTGCTCCACGGCGATTTGCTGCTTGCCGGGCGACTGGATCCGGAGGCGGTCCAGCGTGATGCCGGGGTCCGCTGCGAACTGCTCGACGACGGCAAGGTAGCCTTCCACCAGCTGCTCGGCCGTGGCACGGGTGAACAGTGCCGGGTTGTAGGCGAGGGAGCCGCGGATTGCCGAGGATCCTTCTGTTTCGGCAAGGTCCAGGAGTTCGGCAAGGTCCAGGAGCAGGTCGAACTTGGCCCCGCCGGGCTCCTGGCTGAGGTCAGCGGTGGCCTCCGGCCCGTCCATGGCGAGTCCGGCTGCGGCGGTGTTCTGCAGGGTGAGCATGACCTGGAAGAGCGGGTGGCGGTGCTGGGAACGGGCCGGGTTGAGTTCCTCCACCACGCGTTCAAAGGGCGCATCCTGGTTGGCGTAGGCGTGCAGGTTGGTGTACCGGACGCTCTCCACCAGCTCGGCGGCCGTGGGGTTGCCGGAGGTGTTCGTTCGCAGTACCAGGGTGTTGACGAAGAAGCCCACCAGGTCGTTGAGCTGGGTGTCCGTCCGGCCGGCCACGGGCGTGCCTAGCGGGATGTCGTCACCGGCGCCGGACTTCGTGAGCAGGGCCGCGAGCGCTGCCTGCAGGACCATAAAGAGGCTGGCGTTGTGCTGCCGGGCCAGGGCGTTCAGCCGGGTGCTGGTTTCCGGCGGGATGGCCAGGGGAACGGACGACGCCGGCCCTGTTGCGCCGAGTGCGCCGCGGCTGTAGTCGAACGGGAGCCGGAGTTCCTCGGGGGCGCCGCGCAGTTCGCGGGTCCAGAAGTCGAGCTGCCGGGAGATGGCACTCTCCGGGTCATCCTCGCTGCCCAGCTCGGCGCGCTGCCAGAGGGTGTAGTCGGCGTATTGGACCGGCAGGGGAGCTGTTGGGATGTCCTTGCCGGAGGCCAGGCCGTTGTAGGCCTCGGAAAGGTCCCGTGCCAGCGGGGCAAGGGACCAGCCATCGGCGGCAATATGGTGCAGGGTAATGGCCAGCACGTGGTGGTCCGGGGCCAGCTGGAACAGGACAGCGCGCAGCGGCAGTTCGCGGCTGAGGTCAAAGCCGCGGTTGGTTTCCGCCTCGAGGGCGCCGGCCAGGCTATCCGCGGTGCACTGCACGGCCAGTATTGCGGGCGGGCGGGCGCCGGCGGGCAGGATCTGCTGCGCGGGTTCGCCGTCCACCAGCGGGAAGATGGTCCGCAGGGTCTCGTGGCGCCCGGCCACGCGGCCGATGGCTGCTTCCAGCGCCGTCACATCCAGGGAACCCTTGAGGTCCAGCACCACCGGGATGTTGTAGGCACCGGATTCGGGGTCGAACCGGTTCAGGAACCACAGGCGCCGCTGGGCGAAAGACAGCGGCACCACGGCCGGGCGTTCCGCCGGTTCGAGCGGATGGGCGTTTCCGGCGCCCAGCTCAAGCGATTCAGCCAGCGCCGCCACCGTGGGCTTTTCAAACACGGTGCGGAGCGCCGGTGCCACACCTGTCCTGTCCCGCAGGAGCGCCACGAGCCGGGTGGCCAGCAATGAGTGCCCGCCGAGGTCAAAGAAGTCATCGTCTAGCCCCACGGCCTGGAGCCCCAGGACTTCCCTGAAGGCGTCGGCCACGATCCGCTCACGGCGGTTCCGCGGTTCGGTGGCGGCGGCTTCCTGGGCCGGGGCGGGCAGTGCGCGCGTGTCCAGTTTGCCGTTCGGCGTCAGCGGGATTGCCGGGATCTGCTGGATCGCCGCAGGCACCATGTAGTCCGGCAGCTGCCGGCGCGCCTGCTTGCGGAGTTCCACCGCGTCCAGTGACTTGTCGGGGTTGCCCGCGGTGACGTAACCCAGCAGCTGGTCGTAGCCGGCGCGGTTCTTGCTCACCGCCACGGCCGCGTGTTCTACGCCGTCCAGGGCGCGGAGGACCTCCTCGATTTCGGCGAGCTCGATGCGGAAACCGCGGATCTTGACCTGGGCATCCATGCGCCCCCGGAACTCAAGGGTGCCGTTCGGGAGGCGGCGGACGACGTCGCCCGTCCGGTACATGCGCGAACCGTCCAGCGCGAACGGGTCGGCCACAAAACGTTCGGAGCTGAGGCCGGGCTGGTCGAGGTAGCCGCGGGCCAGGTTGACGCCGGCGACGTACAGTTCGCCGACGGCGCTGACGGGCACGGGGTTCAGGCCCGAGTCCAGGATGTAGTGGCGGCTGTTGTTGACCGAGCCGCCCAGGGTTGGTTCGGTGCCGGGCTCCATCACGGCGGTGAGCGAATCCACGGTGGTCTCGGTGGGGCCATAGAAGTTGTAGGCCACCACCCCGTCCTTCTCGGCCAGGGCGCTCCAAAGCGGGGCATCGACGGCCTCGCCGCCGAGGGCCACCACTGACGGGTGGATGTCCTGGTCGAACAGGCCGCCGGCCAGCAGCACCTTGGCGAAGGACGGCGTGGTTTCGATCGAGTCGATGCCGGTGCCGGCCAGGTAGCTGCTGAGCGCTTCGGGATCGCGGCGGGTCTGGTTGTCCACGAGGTGGAGTTCGTGCCCGGCGATGAGCCACAGGATGGGGTCCCACGAGGCGTCGAAGGACAGCCCGGCGGTGTGCGCCACCCGCAGTTTCCGGCCCAGCCGCGCTTCCGCCGGGAGGAAGATGCTGTCCCGTTGGGAGGTGTAGAGGTTCAGCAAGGCGAGGTGTTCGACGCCGACGCCCTTGGGCCGCCCGGTGGAACCGGACGTGAAGATCACGTAGGCAAGGTCCTGCTGGCCCGCGGTTTGGGCAACCGCGGAGGCGTCCTTGCCGTCCAGACAGGCGGCCATCAGGGCCGAGTCCAGGACAGTGACGGGCACGTCGGTGCTGAGCTCCTCGTGGCTGGAGCCTTCTCCGACGAATGCGGAGGTGGTCAGCAGGCGGACCGGGGCGGCGTCGTCGAGCATTCCCTCAACCCGGCCGGCCGGGTAGTCCGGGTCCAGCGGAAGGTACGCGGCACCTGACTTCAGGATCGCTATGATGGCGACCGGCAGCAGGACACCGCGGTCCAGCCGGACCGCAACGGTGCTTCCCGGGCCCGCGCCGTGGCCGCGGAGGAACCTGGCGAGCTGGTTGGAATGCGCCTCCAGTTCGGCGAAGCTGAGCTCGCCGTCGGGAGCCACGACGGCGGTCCGGGCGCCGTCCACTGCGGCGTTGAGCTGGAACTCCTCCACGATGGTGTGCCGCGGCAGGGCCAGGTCAGCCGCTTCCCCGGCGGCCAGCAGCGCGCGTTCCTCCGACTCGGTGGTCACGGCCAGATCGGCCAGCCGGGCGTCAGGCTGGGTGGCCACGTGCTCCAGGAGCCGGATAAACCGGTCCAGGTGGTCCTCGAGCCGGCGGGTGCCGTAGAGGGCGGCGTTGCCTTCGAACTGGACGGTCGCCTGGGTTGCGCCGGCGCTGGCGCCCAGCCCGTGGATAACGATCGAAAGGTCATCGATGGGGCCAGTGGAGAGGATATTCATGGTGCCCCGGGCGGCGCCGAAGCTGATCTCGTCAAGGACCGGCAGGATATTCACCGACGGGCCAAGGTAGCCGCCCTGGGAGCCAAGGTCTTCATAGCGGAAGCGCTGGTGGACGAGGGCGCGGCGCAACGTTGCGCCGACTGCCTCGATGGTTCCCCGCACCGTCGCTCCGGGATCCACGCCCAGCCGGACGGGCACGATGTTGGACAGCATGGACGGCGTGGACTTGGCCAGTTTGCCGCGTCGCGCGGTCACCGGCAGGGCCACGGAAACGTCGCGTTCGCCGGTGATCCGGTGCAGGTAAAGTGCCGCCGCGGTGAGGACCAACGCGGGTGCGCTGCCGGCTGCCGACGCCAGGGCGGCAGCGGCTGACGCGGGCAACGCCCGCCTGGCGCGCACCAGTGACGTGGCGGCGGCGTCGGGCCTGCCGGCCAGCCCGGCCGCTGGCGTGGCATCGGCCAGATGCGCGTCCCAATAGGTGCGGTCTGCCGCGGCGGCGGAGGATTCCGGGTAGCTGCCTTCGGCGGCGAGGAGTTCATCCAGCGGCCCGAAGCGGGGCTCGCTGTCAGTGGTACCGGTACCGGTACCGGAACCGGGACCGGCCAGCCGTGCGCTGTCCGGTTGTGCGTCCAGCAGTTCGTTGTAGAGCCCGGCCACGCGCTTGAGGACCAGCACGGCCGAGTAGCCGTCCAGCATTAGGTGGTGCACCCGCTGGTAGAAGAAATGGCGTTCCGCAGAGAGCCTGATCAGCTCGGTGTGCAGCAGCTCATCCGTGGCGGCGTTGCGGGGAAGACCCAGATCGGAGTCCATCAGCGACCTGGCCTCGGCCTCCGGATCGTTGGCCTTGCCCAGATCGGTGATGTCCAGTGCCGCCGCTTTGCGCTGGGGGTACTGGAACGGCCCGCGGTCATCCTCGGCGAAGGCCATGTTGAGGGCGTCGGTTTCGGATACCGCCTGGTGCAGCGCGTCGGCCAGCACCTCCACGTCCAATGGTCCGAGGATTTCAATGAACTGCCCGATCTGGAACATCGGGTTCTCCGGTGCCAGCTGCTGGGCGTACCAGATGCCGCGCTGGGCCGGGGTCAGTTCCAGCCTTGCCTCGGCGTCGTGGGTGGGGGAGTTCAAGGAGTTCGGGGACATGTTCCTTCTCGGGTTTCTGCTGCAGGGAAAGGTATCCGGGCACGCCAAAGCATCCGGACGGGAACATCCGGGCACGCCAAATGGACCCGCATGGCGGGGCGGGGCATAAAAGGGGCTCCCGCAGGCCGGCCGTCGCGGCCGGCCTGCGGGAGGATCAGGACAGGATTGTCAGCTGAGGATTACTGGAACTGGCCGAACTGGAACGGGCCGGTGTCGCTCATGTCCACCAGGGGGCCATCGACGACGGGGCCGTTGACCACGCCGCCGTCAACCAGCGGTCCGAAAGTGGGTTCGTTCCCGGCGGCATGGGCAGGCAGGGAGCTCACGGCGAAGGCAGAGAGTGCCAGTGCTGATCCTGCGGCGATCCGGGTTGCGGTCTTGAAGGTCTTATTCACGTTCATCTCCAGTTAGGTAGCCAAATAGTTTCCACGCACCACGAAGGTGTCATAGGAGTATTCGGACCTGTTCGGAATCCGGATGGGCCTGCCTGGCTTACCTGGCCTGGCTTATCTGGCCTGCCGCGCCCCGAGCCGCGACACGGCGAGCGCCAGCCACAGCTGCACACGGTCCGCCGTGACCGAAGGATCGTAGCCGGTCAGCTCGGTGATCTGCGCCAGCCGGTACCTCACGGTGTTCCGGTGCAGTGTCAGGGCTTCGGCGACGGCGGCCACGGAACCGTTGTTGTTCAGGTAGCTTTCCAGGGTGGTCACCAGTTCCGCGCCGTGGGCGGCGTCGAACGCGCGCAGCGGGTTCAGCGACTCGTGGGCCATGTCGGCCAGGGGAACGTCTTCGCTGGCCAGCAGCAGGGAGGTCAGGCTCAGGCGTTCCGGCTCGTTCACCGGGAGCCCGTGGCTGGCCGCGTCGCGGGCCTCGAAGTAGCTCCAGCGCAGGCCGTTCGGCTTGGTGTACGCGCCGCCGATGCCGATCGTGGCGTGGATCCCGGCCTCAGCCAGGTGGTCGCTGAGACGCCTGGCCAGCGCAGGTGCCGCGCCGCCGTCGTCGTTAATTACCACCACCAGGTCCTTCCCGACGACGGCGGCCACCGCCTTCTCCAGCGGCTGCGGCACCGAGGTGCTCACCAGGGCCTTGTGATGGGCGGCGGACACCGCCAGCAGCACCACGTTTTTGCGTGTGCTGTTCAGGCCCACACCGGCGAGCCGGCGTTGGGCCTCGCTGGTCTCCAGGGCCCCGTGGATGACGTCCTCCAGCACCTGGCCGCACAGGGCACGCTGGGCCTGGCGCTGCTTGACCATGTTGTTCAGCTCCACGCTGATCAGGTTCTGGGCGTAGCCGATGATGCCCGAATCCTCGAACGGCTGGCGGACCCACAGCGTGCAGGCATCGCGGCGGCCGGTGGGGATGGGGTAGGACGCCCACGTGTCAGCGGAGGGGAGTTCGGCGCCGCTGTTGTACAGGTGGGCGGTGAACTGGGTGAGGGCAATCTCAGTCCGCAGCATCCCGCCCAGATGCTTCAGGAGCTGGGTGAGGCCACCGCCGGTGAGCAGGGCGCGGGCCAGGATCTGGTGGCCCGCGATCAGGCGCTCCAGCTTGGAGACATGATCAGCGGCCTGCGCTTCCGCCACCAGCTTGCCGATGGCAATGAACGGAGTCTCGTAAGGCACCTGGACGATCGGCAGCCCCCAGCGGTTGGCCTCGGCAATCAGGGCCGGCGGGACGGTGTCGTGCGTCAGACCTGTCCCGAAACCAATGCCCACGGCTCCGGCACGCTGGACCTGCCGGACGAAGCGCCGCTGCTCGGGCGCGGACCGCAGGCGCATGCCGGTGGTGAGCACCAGTTCGCCGCCGCTGAGGAAACGCTGCGGGTCCTCCAGTTCCGTGACGGCAACCCAGTTGATGTCCTCGTGCCAGGTGGTCTCGGCAAGGCCTGCATTGGACAGGTGGAGGGAGTGCACGCCGAGCAGGGTGGCGAGGGAAATGGCCATGGTCCAAGGATAGACGGACGCTGGTCAACCGCACTAAACATTGCGGCCAAGGGTGTGCAGGTGGCTATTCCCCGGGGGGAAGGTGCTGGCATAGGCTCAAGGCAGTCGCAACCATCCGCTTCGCAGCTGATGTTCCCTATGAAAGAGGTTGTACACCGTGGTTCATACCTTGCAGAACTTCATCAATGGTGAGTTCGTCACGCCCGCGGGCACCGCTCTGCTGGACATCGTCAATCCCACCAACGGCGAGGTAGTGGCGCAGTCTCCCGTCTCCGTCCAGGCCGACGTCGACGCCGCTATGACCGCGGCCAAGGACGCTTTCAAGACCTGGAAGCACGTCACCCCCGGGCAGCGCCAGCTGATGCTGCTCAAGCTCGCGGACGCCGTTGAAGCCAACAGCGACGAACTTGTGGAGGCCCAGCACCGCAACACCGGGCAGGTCCGCTCCCTGATTGCCTCCGAGGAAATTGCCGCCGGCGCCGACCAGCTCCGCTTCTTCGCCGGTGCCGCACGCATCCTGGAAGGCAAGTCCGCGGGCGAGTACTTCGAAGGCCACACCTCCTACGTACGCCGCGAACCCATCGGTGTTGTGGCCCAGGTTGCGCCCTGGAACTACCCGTTCCTGATGGCCATCTGGAAGATCGGCCCGGCGCTCGCGGCCGGCAACACCGTGGTCCTCAAGCCTTCCGACACCACCCCCGAATCCACCCTGGTGCTGGCCCGCCTGGCCGGCGACATCCTGCCTGCCGGCGTGCTGAACGTGGTGCTGGGAACCGGCGAAACCGGCGCCATGATGGTGGAACACCGGGTCCCCGGCCTGGTCTCCATCACGGGTTCCGTCAGGGCCGGCATCGCCGTGGCCTCCGGAGCGGCGAAGGGCCTCAAGCGCGCCCACCTGGAGCTCGGCGGCAAGGCCCCGGCCATCGTGTTCAAGGACGCCGACATCAAGAAGAGTGCCGCGGCAATCGCCGAGTTCGCCTTCTTCAACGCCGGCCAGGACTGCACCGCCATCACGCGCGTGCTGGTGGAGGATTCAGTCCACGACGACGTCGTGGCGGCCATGGTGGAGCACACCAAGACCCTGCACACCGGCTCGCAGAACGACGAAGACAACTACTTCGGCCCGCTGAACAACGTGAACCACTTCAACGCCGTCACCTCCGTGGTGGAGCACCTGCCGGAAAACTGCAAGGTTGTCACCGGTGGCCACCGCGCCGGGGACAAGGGCTTCTTCTTCGAACCCACCATCGTCACCGGCGCCAAGCAGACGGACGACGTCGTCCAGCAGGAAACCTTCGGCCCGGTCATCACGGTGCAGAAGTTCTCCTCCGAGGCGGAGGCGCTCGAGCTGGCGAACGACGTCGAATACGCCCTCGCCTCCAGCGTCTGGACATCCGACCACGGCACCGCCATGCGGATGAGCCGCGACCTGGACTTCGGCGCGGTGTGGATCAACACGCACATCCTCCTGACGGCCGAAATGCCGCACGGCGGCTTCAAGCAGTCCGGCTACGGCAAGGACCTCTCCATGTACGGCGTCGAGGACTACACCCGCATCAAGCACGTCATGAGCGCTCTCGACGCTTAAATACACTCCTGTCGGTGGTTGAGCTTGTCGAAACCAGATTTCGACAAGCTCAATCACCGAGACCCCGCCACGCTTTCAAGAAAGGCCCTCCCATGAGCACCACAGCAAGTGAAATCACCTTCCGCCTGGAACAGAAGCGCCGTGTCCAGGCTGACTTCCCGGGCCCCAAGTCCATCGCCCTGACCGAGCGCCGCAAGGCAGTGGTCGCCGCGGGTGTCGCCTCCGCCGTTCCGGTCTACGTTGCGGACGCCGACGGCGGCATCATCCACGACGTCGACGGCAACTCCTTCATCGACCTCGGCTCGGGCATCGCGGTGACCAGCGTCGGCGCGTCCGATCCCGCCGTCGTCGGAGCCGTGAAGGAAGCCGTGGAGCACTTCACGCACACCTGCTTTATGGTCACCCCGTACGAAAGCTACGTGGCACTCGCGGAGCAGCTCAACCGCCTGACCCCGGGCGACCACGAGAAGCGGACCGTGCTGTTCAACTCCGGCGCCGAGGCAGTGGAGAACGCCGTCAAGGTGGCACGCCTCGCCACCGGGCGTGACGCCGTCGTCGCCTTTGACCACGCTTACCACGGCCGCACCAACCTGACCATGGCGCTGACCGCGAAGGCCATGCCGTACAAGACCAACTTCGGCCCGTTTGCGCCCGAGGTCTACCGCATGCCCATGAGCTACCCGTACCGCGAGGAGAACCCCTCGATCACCGGTGCCGAGGCCGCCAAGCGCGCCATCACCATGATCGAGAAGCAGATCGGCGGCGACCAGGTTGCCGCGATCATCATCGAACCCATCCAAGGCGAGGGCGGCTTCATTGTCCCCGCCGAGGGCTTCCTGCCGGCACTGGCCGCCTGGGCCAAGACGAACGGCGTGGTGTTCATCGCCGACGAGGTCCAGTCCGGTTTCTGCCGCACCGGCGAATGGTTCGCCGTCAACCACGAGGACGTTGTCCCGGACATCATCACCATGGCCAAGGGCATCGCGGGCGGCATGCCGCTGTCCGCGATCACCGGCCGCGCGGACCTGCTCGACGCCGTCCACCCGGGCGGCCTTGGCGGCACCTACGGCGGCAACCCGGTGGCGTGCGCTGCCGCACTGGCCGCGATTGGCTCCATGGAGGAATACAACCTCGCCGGCCGCGCCCGCCACATCGAAGCGCTCGCCACCGGCCGCCTGCAGGAACTGCAGACGGAACTGGCCGGCGCCGGAAAGCCCGTGATCGGCGACATCCGCGGACGCGGCGCCATGCTGGCCATCGAACTGGTCCAGGCCGGTTCCAAGGAACCGAACCCTGAGCTGACCAAGGCCGTGGCCGCTGCCTGTCTCAAGGAGGGTGTCATCATCCTTACCTGCGGCACTTACGGCAACGTCATCCGCCTGCTGCCCCCGCTGGTCATCACCGACGACCTGCTGAACGACGGCCTGGACGTCCTGGCCGCGGCCATCAAGGCCAACGCCTAGGACGCCGCCACACAGCACAGCGCGAACTGGCAGTTAATGACCTCAAATCCCGGATTTGACGTCATTAGCTGCCAGTTCGCGCTTGGTTTTTAAGGTGCTCGTTTATGAGGTGCGGGCGCGCTTCCTTGCCCTCGATTTCTTGCCTGCCATCCGCAGCATATCGACAGTCAGCACCAGCAGGGCCAGCCACACCACACCGAAGCCGATCCAGCGGCTGGTGGTCATGGCTTCCTGGAACACCACCAAGGCCACGATGAACTGCAGGAGCGGGGCAACGTACTGCAGCAGCCCGATGGTGGTCATGGGCAGCCGGCGGGCCGACGCGCCGAAGAACAGCAGCGGCACCGCGGTGATCACGCCGGAGGCCACCAGGAGCCAGAAGTGTCCGGGGCCCTGGCTGGCCAGGGTGGCCGAGCCGCTGACGCCGAGGAACACCATGGTGGCCGCCGCGATCGGTGCCAGCACCATGGTCTCCACGCTGAGGCTGGTCACCGCGTCCGCCTTCGGCCCAACGCGTTTCTTCACGAACCCGTACAGCCCGAAGCTGAAGGCCAGGGTCAGGGCGATCCACGGCAGTTTGCCGTAGCTCACCGTGAGCACGCCCACCGCTACAAAACCGATTCCGACGGCGGCCCACTGGAGGGGACGCAGCTTCTCCTTGAGGACGAACACACCCAGGAGGACCGAGACCAAGGGGTTGATGAAGTAGCCCAGTGCGGCTTCGACGGCCTGGCCGGTGGTGACGCCGTAGGTATATGTCAGCCAGTTCACCGCAATGAGGGCCGCGGCGATGGCGAGGGTGCCGAACACCGAACGGTCGCGGAACGCTGCGGCCAGTGCACGCCAGGACCGGGTGACCGTGATCAGGAGGACGCAGAAAATCAGCGACCACACCACCCGGTTGGCCACGATCTCCACCGCACCGGCGGGCATCAGCGCGAAGAAGTACAGGGGGAGCAGCCCCCACAACCCGTACGCGCCGAAACCGAACAGGACTCCCGCCGTCGTCTCCTTGTCCACAGCCTTGGGGCCTGCTGGCGCGGTAACGGCGGTTGTGGGTAAGGCAGTAGTTTCAGGGGGAGTAGGCACCTAACCATTAACACCAGGTGCTGGACGCGTATTCCAGTCAAGAGTCAGTACGCTTTCCTTCATGGAACCGAAGACCCCGCAGGTTGCCGTCCCGTGAGGCTCCGCCGCAGCAACGCGAACGGCCGCGGCTACCGTCGAGTGCCCGCCGGGACGGGGTTCAGCTACCGGGACCTGGACGGCTCCACGCTGCCGCCGGGGCCGGTCCGGGACCGGCTGGAAAGCATCGGCATCCCGCCGGCCTGGACCGACGTCTGGATTGCGCCGTTCGACAACGGGCACATCCAGGCGACCGGCCTCGATGCGGTGGGCCGGCGGCAGTACATCTACCACCCCGCCTGGCGCGAACGGAAAGACCGCGTGAAGTTCAGCCGCGCCCTGCAGCTGGCCGAGTCGCTGCCCACCGCCCGCCGGCTGGTCACCCTGGACCTGCGCAGCGACGGTCCCGGCCGTGAACGCGTCCTGGCGGCGGCCTTCCGGATGCTGGACAGCGGGTCCCTGCGCGTGGGTTCCGAGCGCTACACCAACGAGAACGGCAGCCGCGGCCTGGCCACGCTCCTGTGTGCGCATGTCCACGTCCGGAAGGAGTGCCTGGAGCTGAAGTTCCCGGCCAAGAGCGGCAAGGACTGGGAGTCGGAAATTTACGACGCCGACCTGGCCGCCCTGGTGCGGACGCTTAAGCGCCGCGGTGGAAATGCCAGGCTCCTGGCGTTCAAGGAGGGCCGGACCTGGCGGCCGGTCACCAGCGCGGACATCAATGCCTACGTCAAGGAGCGGACGGGCCTGGACTTCACCGCCAAGGACTTCCGCACGCTGCACGGGACGGTGGCGGCCGCCGTCAGCCTGGCGCGCAGTGGCCCGCAACCGACCGTTGCCGCGCGGAAGGGCGCCATCAGCGTGGCCATGCTGGAGGCTGCTGCGGTGCTGGGGAACACGCCGTCGATCGCCCGGAAAAGCTATGTTGATCCCCGGCTGCTGGACCACTTTGCCGCGGGGGAGACCATCGACCCCAAACGCCTGGACTCCGCGGAAGCCGAGCTCCGGGCCCTGCTGTACCGGGAAGGCGACGTGGTGCCGCTGCGCCAGGGCGGCTGAGGCCCGTCGTTGCTGCCGGTTGTTGCCGCCTGCTCAGCCCGTTTGCTCGGCGTACACAACGTAGTTCTCGGTGGCGCCGGCGTCGTTCAGCTGGAAGCACGTCACCAGCACCAGCCGCCCGGGCACGGCAGCCCACAGGTCATCCCGCTGCCCGAGACTGGTCTTCGCATAGCCGGCCGCCCCCGTGACCGTGTATCTCGTGACGCCCTGCGGCGTGGTGACCAGCACCGCGTCGCCCGGCTGTGCCCGGCCCGTGCCGGCCTGGATGTCCATCAGACCGTTGAATGCCGAGTAGCCGAGGTTCCAGGAGTGGGCGGCCAGGTACGTGGTGTTGGTGGCCCCGGCGCCGGCCGGTCCGTAGTCGCTGATCCAGTACGCGAATCCATTGGACGGCGGGTTGACCCGGCGGTCGGCCGGGAGGGCCATCGGCAACACGGGGATGTCCATGCCGAGCCGCGGCACTTGCACCCGCACCGGCTGGCCTGGCCCCGCAGGAGTCCGGGCCAGTTCCCGGCCGGCCACCGCCTCAGCCTCTGCCGGCGTCTCCACCACCAGCGGGGCGCCGGCGCCGGCGCCGGCGCCTGGCGTGGCGGCGGAGTCCGGCCGTTGCGGCGCAGATTCCGTGGCCTGCCCGGGGACTGCCAGGAGCGGCTGGGCCCCCGTCAGGAGCGGGATTCCGTACACCAGCACCACGGCAAGGCCCAGCCCGGTCAGACCGACGGCGGCAAGGTTACGAAAGCGGCGGCGCCTGCGGGCGGCGGATTTGGGGGCCCGTCGCATTTACCCGAAGCGTCCGTTGACGTAGTCGCTGGTGCGCTGGTCCTGCGGGTACTGGAACATGGCGTCAGTGGGGCCGTGCTCAACGATCGCCCCGGGCGCGTTGTGTGCCGCCAGGAAGAAGGCACACGTGTCCGAGATACGCGCGGCCTGCTGCATGTTGTGGGTGACGATGACGATCGTGACAAGTCCGCGCAGCGACGCGATGGTCTCCTCGACGCGGCGGGTGGACGTTGGGTCCAGGGCGGAGCATGGCTCGTCCATCAGCAGTACACGGGGGGAAACCGCCAGGGATCGGGCGATGCACAGCCGCTGCTGCTGGCCGCCTGACAGTCCGCCGCCCGGCTGGTGCAGCCGGTCCTTGACTTCGTCCCACAGGGATGCCTTGCGGAGTGAATCCTCCACCAGGAAGTCCTTCTCCAGCCGGCTGGCCTTGATGCCCGCGAGCTTCAGGCCGGCGACGGTATTTTCGTAGATGGACATGGCCGGGAAGGGGTTGGCTTTCTGGAAGACCATGCCGATGTTGCGGCGCGCCAGGGTCACGCGCCGGCCCGGATCGTAGATGTCGGCCCCGTCAAGCAGCACCTGCCCCGCCAGCGACGCGGTTGGCACCATTTCGTGCATCCGGTTGAGGATCCGCAGGAACGTGGACTTGCCGCAGCCCGAAGGGCCGATCAGGGCCGTGACCTGTCCCGCTTCCATGGTCAGCGAGACACGGTCCAGGACCTTGCGCTCGCCGAACCAGGCGCTGACCGCCCTGGCGTCGAGCTCGGCCGCCTCGCTCCCGGCGAACGGGTCCGGGAAGCCCTCGCCCTCGGGCGGATCGAACACGGCCAGTGCGTGGCCGGAGGATGATTGCGTGGTCATCAGGGTTCCTTCTGTGGAGATTTTCACTAAAGCAGGTTGGGCAGCAGGAGGCTGACCTGCGTACCGGTCAGGACTGACAGCGCGCCCAGCATCGGCAGGAACACCAGCCAGGTCTCGCGTTGACCCCAGCGGTACCACGACCAGACGGCGGCCATGGCGGCCAGGATCAGCAGTTCCAGGCACACCAGGAGTCCCACCAGGTCCGAGGTGTCAGATCCCAGGGGCAGCTCGGCGGCCTCCAGGGATGCCGGATACAGGACCGGTGTGGCCTTCGGGAAAGCCCTGGACACCAGCTTGGCGTCGACCCGCAGCACGCCGTCGGGAAGGAAGGCGGCGCCGGCGGCGGTGGTCAGGGTCAGGCGCCCTTCGTCGCCGGTGGGGATGGACGGGCCAGGGTCGCCGGCGCGGCGGTGGCCGGTCACCTCGAACTCGGCCACGCCCAGCCCGGTGGTCACCGTAAACCGCTCGCCCGGTGCGAGGCGGGTCAGCTGGCCCATAGGGCCACCGTAGGCGGCGGCCCTGCCCATCAGGACGCTGGTGCCGCTCTGGCCTGGCAGGGGAGTGTCCCGCCGGTGGCCGACGCCGTCCATCAGTTCCCGGGACGTGGTTCCCTCCACTACCGTTTCCTGGAGGTTTAGGGCGGGAATCGAAAGCAGGGCCAGCGGTGTTCCCGGGGCCACCAGCGCGCCCGTGTGGTCAGTCTGGCCGAGGGGTGCGGAGCCTTCCGCCAGGCCGGTCCGGAGCTCTTCAAACAGCCGGGTCTGTGTGGTGGCGTGCTGCACGTGCGAGATGATCACAATGTTGATGATCTGGCCGAAGAGGATCACCGAGACCATCGCCAGACCCAGCGAAATCGCCTTGTTCGTGGGCGACGGCGGGAGCCTGACGGGGGTGGCCCGGCGCCTGTTCCGTGCCGTACGGCGGAGCCACGCGAGCGCGCCGCGGTGCAGGAAACTGGGGCCGGTCTGGCGCCGGCCGGTGAGTGTCGCGGTCATGGTTTTGTGCCGCGCTTGCTCCCCGCACGCCTGGCCAGGGCGCCGGCGGTCAGTGGCGGGACGAGGACCAGAAGGCCCACGAGGCCGCCGATGATCAGCAGGAGGTTCTGCGGTTGGCCCCAGCCGCGGCTGGACGCCAGCGTGGTGGTGACGGGCGTCAGCGGCCCGGCGACGCCGACGGCGGTCCCGGCCGCAACGGCTGTGCAGGTGCCGCTGTCGGGGTCACAGGCTGCCGCTTCGCTGGCCGGATCGACGGCGGCCGCTCCGGCGTCGGCCAGGTCAGTCACTTCGGCGGTGCCAGCCGGAACTTCGGCTCCTGCTGCGGCCGGGGCCCCTGCCGGGCCCTGGTTGACGGCTGCGTCGGCACCGCGCCAGGGTACCTGGCAGGCAGCGTCGCAGGCCTTGTCGAACGGTGCGCTCCGCACGAGTTGGTTGGCCGAAGGTGAGTCGCCCGGCTTGAACGTGGGGTTGTTGCAGGCGGGCGCCGAACCGCCGGACACACTGTCGCGGGTCTGGTCCATCTTGCGGATGGTGTCCTGGTCCACGCCCGGTATCTTGCGGATCTGTTCCATCCCGGCGAGGACCAGGTTCATGGGCAGCGGCGAGTATCCGAGTTGGCCCATGGGGCGCTGGCCCTCGCACAGGGCGTAGTTCGCGAAGAAGCCCAGGGTGGCTCCCTGCGCCGGGTTCAGGGCATTGGTGGCCTGGGTCGGGACGATCATGTACGAGTACGCCGACATGGGATACGTGCGGGGGTCCTTGTAGCCGTACACCTTGGAGAGGTCCTGGGACAGGTAGTTCGCGGACCCCTTGTCCTGGTTGATGCTCGCCTGGGTCAGCGCCACCGCCACGGCGTGCTCCGTGGGCAGCGTGTAGAAGCCGGCAGCGTTCTTGACCTGTGCCACCGGGAAGCCGATGCCCTGGGCGTAGGAGTACTCGTCGTAGTTGATGGTGAACTGGTTGTTCGCAGAGTACGTGGTGACGCCCTGGGACCCGTTCTGGGCGACGAAGTTCTTGAGCCCCTGGGTGGGGTAGAAGGACGTGGCGTGCTGCGGATCGCAGCCGGTGACGGCGCACAGCTTGGCGTAGTCGGCAGGGTACTGGCGCAGCAGCCAGAGCGTGAACTGGGCCGTGGCGCCGGAGCCGTCGGAGCGGACCACCACGTTGATGGTGGCGTCCGGCAGGGCAACGCTGGGGTTGTCGGCGGTGATGATCGGATCGTTCCAGCGGGTGACCTGGCCGGTGAAGATCTTGGCGATGGCCGGCTGCGAGAGTTTGAGGCTGGTCATCCGTGAGCTGCCGGCCTTCAGGTTGTACATAAAGGCGGTACCGCCGGCCACCACGGGCAGCATGCCGTAGGCGAAGCCGGGCATGCTGTTGTCGCGCGGGTCGGCGGTGTCCCCGGTGTAGGGGATTTCCGAGACGGCGAACTGCTTCATCTGGTCGGCGAATTCCTTGCGCCCCGTGGAGGAACCCTTGTTCTCGTAGTCCACGGTCACGCCCTGGGCGCCGACCCGTGCAATCCAGTCCTGCAGCGCGTTGCCCGCCCAGGAAGATCCGGAGCCGCCGATGCGCAGGTAGTTGGCCGCCTGGGCAGGCGCCAGGCCAGCCAGCACCATACCGAGTGACAGCAGGATTCCCAGGACCGCCGGAACGGTCCGTCGCTTGGAAAGGGGGCGGATCATGGTTTCTCCTGCATGTTGTCGGTAGGTGCTGCGCCCAGGCTCGCCAGCAGTTGGGCGTGGTTGCGTTCAATGCGGGGCAGGTCGCGCCGGGACCTGGCGGCCGCGCGCCGTGCCTGGGCCTGTGTCTGCTTGCCGGCGTCCTGGCCGCCGATGATGCGGGCGATGATGAACAACACCAGGACCACGAACAGCAGGAACGCCGCGGTGGCGAAGCCGCGAGCCACCATCTCCGGCACCGGGGAGCGGACGTAGTCCAGGGCAGCCAGCGGAAGCGGTGTCTGCGGACCCGAGAACGGATTGGCATTCATCACGCCGGTAAAGCCGGACGTCAGCAGGACCGGGGCGGTCTCCCCGATGCCGTGGGCAGTGGCCAGGATGACGCCGGTGGTCAGGCCGGAGCGGACTGTGGGCAGCACAATGTGCCACACCACGCGCCATTGGCCGGCGCCCAGGGCCAGGCCTGCCTCGCGCAGGTTTCCGGGCACCAGCCGGAGGACGACGTCGGCCGAACGGATCATGATCGGCAGCATCAGGACGGTGATGGCCAGCGAAGCGGCAAAACCATTGGTCTGATGCGTGATGGCCATAACCACCGCCGCGTAGATGAACAGGCCCGCCACAACGGACGGCAACGCCGTCATTGCTTCCACGACTGTGCGCACGATGCGGGCCAGGCGCCCGCCCACCTCGTTGAGGAATACCGCCGTCGTCATTCCCAGCGGAATGGTGATGGCCAGGGCGATGCCGATCTGTTCCAGCGTTCCCACCAGGGCATGCAGCACGCCGCCCTGGTCCAGGCCGGACAGGGGCCCGGCGCCGGTCATGTCGGTGGTGAAGAAGTTGAGGTGGAACAGCGCTTCCTGGCCGCGGGCGAACGTGAACATGACCACCAGGCCAAGGGTGCCGGCGACGGCGGCGCCCGCCGAGCTGAGCAGGACCGTCACCAGTCCGTTGCGGACTGCCGGGGCCGGCTGCCGCAGGTGTGTCAGGGCGGTGTACAACAGCAGGAACCATAGGTAGGAGACGATGAACAGCCAGCCCAGGGGGATCAGTCCCAGGGCAACGGTCAGCAAGAGTCCCATGGCCAGCCCGCCGGCGGCCGCGCCGGCCATCGACAGGACGTGGTTGCGCCCAACGCCAAGCCGTACCCGGACTTCGTCCGGGGCGCCCGGAGTGTTGGGCAGCTGCGGAAGCTCAGTGGCCGGGCGACGTGGCCCGGGATCGGCAGGCAGATCGGTCACTTCGAAGGTGGCGGGTCCGTCGTCGGTGGTAGTCATGGTCAGCCCTCGCTTTCTGCGCCGGACCGGGACCTCGCCATGATGGCTGAGGCCGTGATGTTGACCAGCATGGTGATCACGAACAGCGTCAGTCCCGCGGCCATCAGCGCGCTCATCGCAGATTCGTTGGATTCGGAGTACTTCAGGGCAATCATGGCGGCGATCGAGTTGGCGCCCTTTTCCAGTACATGGAAATTGATGGCATAGACCGGGCTGATGATCAGGTAGATGGCGATGGTTTCGCCGAGCGCCCGTCCCAGCCCGAGCATGGTGCCGCCGATGATGCCGCCGCGTCCGAAGGGCAGCACCACGGTCCGGATCATGCCCAGCCGGGTGGCGCCCAGGGCGTAGGCGCCCTCACGCTCACCCGTTGGTGCACGCCGGAAGGACTCCGTCATGATGGAGGTCTGGATGGGGACGATCATCATGGCCACCACCAGACCGGCGATGAAGGCGGAGGCCGTGAACGGCACGGTGTCCCGGAGCGGACTGCCCGGATCAACGCCGTCCACCTGCAGGAACGGTATCCAGCCGAACCACGTGGACAGCCACTTGCTGAAGTCCACCACGTTGGGCTGCAGCATGTAGGCGCCCCACAGGCCGAAGACCACCGACGGCACGGCGGCCAGGAGGTCAATCAGGCTGGTCAGTGCCTTCTGCATCCAGCCGGTGGCGACTTCGGTGATGAACAGTGCCGTCCCCAGGGCCAGCGGCATGGCGATGGCCAAGGCAACCGTGGCGATCTGCACGGTGCCCCACAGAACAGCGGCGATGCCGAAGTCGTTGGTTTCCGGCGCCCAGTTCTGGGTGGTCAGGAATTTTCCCAGCCCCACCTCGCTGATGGCGCCGACGCCGTTGCCGGCCAGGAAGAGGCCCACCAGGACCATGATGGCCAGGACGATTCCGCCGCCGATCCGGGTGACGGTCCGGAACAGGTAGTCCTGTTGTTCCAGCTGCTGGTGGAGGGTGCGGGGAGTGTCCTGCGCTTCATCGGCGCGGGAACGGGGCAGTACCGTGCTCATCGACGCCGCCCCCGTGCCAGCAGCGGCGCGGCGGCAGCGCTTGCCAATGCTGCCACGAGTCCGATCACCAGCGTGTACTGGGGCCAGGCGCTGCTGGTGGCCGCGGTCCGGCTGGGCACCGCAGCGGCGGCCGCGGGGGCAGCCGCAGGTGCTGCCGCCGGGACGACTTCTGCTGCGGCAGCGGCCGGTGCGGCCGGTGCCAGGACTGCGGGCACCACGTTTTCACCGGACACGGACTCCATCGGCATCAGGTCGGTGGTGGCGGCCGCGGCTTGCTGCGGCCCTTGGATTCCCTGCAGGGTCTGGATGCCGGCGGCGGCCAACTGCAGCAGCGCCGGTGTGAGTGGCGCGTAGCCAGGTGGCAGCATCCCGCTCCTGAAGCCGGTCTTCTGGCCTTCGGTGCTGATGTACGAGAAAAGCTGGGCGAACGTTGCGGCCTGGGTCTGGCTGACCGAGGCAAGGTTCACCACGCCGTAGATCGGCAGGGTCAGCGGATACGCGGTGGTGTAGTCCGGGACACTGGCAGGCTGCATGGCGCCGGGGGTACCGGTGGGTTCGAACTGGCTGGCTGCTGCCTGCAGGCTGCTGGCCGTGGCGCCAATGCACTGTGAGCCGCTGACGTTGCACAGCTGCGCGGTGGGCAGCTGGAACTTCGCTGCCGAGGCCGCGTCCGTAATGGACAGGACGCTGCGGCTGCCGTAGCCCTGACGCGCCACGGATTTGTACGCGGGCGGGCTGCAGTCGGCGCACCAGGACGTGGTGGACGCCGGCTGGGCGCGCACGGTGTTCTGGGCCGCCGCGGCCATGTCCTGGACGCGGGAATACTGGTCGCCTACGGTCAGGGCCGGCTCGGCGATGGAACCGTCGCCGGCCATAACGGCCTGCTTCTGCGCCCAGTAGACCTGCGGGTACGCCGCCCCTTCGGAGGGGTAGGACTGGCGGGCGTACGTGAACCCGTCAGGAGTTTTGGTCTCGGCGACCTTCCGGGCGGCCTGCTGGTCCAGTTCGGTGGCCTTTTCCTGGCATTCGCTGTAGGTCCGCGTCGAGTAGAACGGGTTGATGGTCATGCCGGACGGATCCGGGCAACCGTTCAGGAAGGCCCGGGAATCCTTGTCGTTGAGCAGCCAGTCCCAGACAGCGGACGCGGCATCGGAGCGCAGGCCCTCCACCACGGGTGGGCTGAGGTTGCCGGACGAACCCAGGCCCTTCGGGTTCAGGGCCCTGAACTCCGGATCATTCTGGATGGAATACGTCATAGGCTGGCCATAGGCCGTGGTGCCGGGCTTCGTGAAGGGGGCCTCAACGGCGGAAGCCGGGGCAGTGTGCTGCACGTAGCTCTGCGTGAGCAGCTTGGCCAGCAGCCTGGCATTGAGTTTCAGGTCGCGCACCAGACCGGCGCTGCGTGCCTTGTCGGCCTCCCACTCTGCCTTGTCCTGGTAACCGCAGTCGGCCAGGGTGTATTGCGTGAACGCTGCCGTGCAGGCATTGTCAATGGTCATGGCGACGACCACCCCGGCCAGCGCCGTCGGCACATAGAGGGCGTTGAGGTCACCGGCGGCGGGGCGGGTGATGAAAGCGAGGGTGTCGGGCTGCTGCAGCTGCGTGCGGGCCTGCAGGTCAGCCAGCGGTGAGAAGCCCAGCGTGAACTTCTTCGTGTCGCACACGGCGGGAATCCAGGATTTCATCGCCGCGCTGAGGGCTTCGGAGCCGACGCTGAGGGTTGCCGCCTGATCGGTGGGGCAAACTGCCGCGACGTCCTGGAAGTAGAGCGGGACCTGCAGGCGCATCGCCCACAGGCTGGGGGCCAGCGGTCCGGCCGGCAGAATGGCGTCCATCGCGGCTGTCCGCGGTACGGCAACCAGCCAGCATTTGGCCACGCTGGGTGCATCCGGGCGGTAGCCGCAGCCCATTCCGGAGGCTTCTGCGCCGCTCTGAACCTCGAAGGTGCGCGAGCCTGCGCCCTGTTCGGAGGACATAAAGCGGGAGAACTCGTTGGTGCTGGTCCGGCTGAAGAAGGGGTTGCGGTATTCGCTGAGGTTGAACCCGTCCGTGATCCGCGTTTGTTCACCGGTGACAGCCTGGAAGGGGGCCGGAAGGTTCATGGTGGGGGAGGAGGGATCCTGGGATTCCCAGTCCCCGCCGCGGACCAGGGGATCGTTGAGCAGTGAACGCTGGTGGGCCGTGCTGGAGATATCGCCGTCCAGTCCGGTCGCGCCGAACTGGCAGGTGGAGGGGTCGGGCTCGGTGGCCGCGGGGTCAGGCTTGTTGTCCGTGCCCGGTTTGCCCCAGCACTGGAACACCTGCAGATAGGACGTGCTGGCACCGTTGCTGCCGGCGGCGGGATCCGCTCCGGTGAAGCTGACGGTCACTGACTGGTTCTGCAGGTTCCTGGTCTGGGAGACGCTCACGGACAGGCCGCCCAGCCCGTTGCCCGGGCCGAAGGCACGGGTCGCTGAATCGCGCAGCCGCTGATCGACGTCGTCGTACGTCTTCCCGGCAGTGTGCGGCAGCTGCTGCTGGTTTCCGCGGTGAACCGTGCTCTCGGGGGCATTGTCAGTGTTGGCCCACGTGACGGTCGCCGCGGTGTCGCTGACCATGGAGCCGCGCGGCCCCCAGTCGGAGCCCGGAAGGGTCTGATCTGCCGAGCTGGGCGGAAGGGAGACCAGCAGGAGGGCGCCCACAGCGGCCGCAGCGGCCAAAGGGGAAGCCCACCGCACGCCGTGTCGCTGTCGGGGCCTGGCGCCGGCCTGTCGGGTATTCCATGGAAGCGGCATGAATTCTTTCTTTTCAATATTCCGGGTCGGTCATCAAACCTGCGGGCCGATTGTTCAGACCTGTCAGTGGAAGGTCCAGCCGGGTGGCAGCGGAAGCTGCTGGACTATTATTTCCCTAAACCGTCCCGGATCCTCTGTGGCCTGACTAAGGAGGGATTTCCGGGAGGTGAACAAAAGGAATTGGCGTTGAAAGCGAAATTGCCCGGACCCCAGCGGGATCCGGGCAATTCCTGGTGAATCAGGCGCGGGTGGCCTTGCGGCGCCGGGAAATGTAGATCCCGCCGCCTACACCCATGAGGGTCAGTCCGCCAATGACCATGGCGGCCAGCCCCGCAGTGCTGGCCGGGTTGGCCGCGGCAGCGCCGAACCAGTTGGTGTCAGCGAGGAACGGAGCGTTGGATCCGGCGGTCACGGTCAGGCCGGTGACCTCGAACGTTGCGCCGGCTGCACCCTTGAGGATCAGGGTGTGCGTTCCGGCCGGCAGGCCTGCGGGAACGGTGAAGGCGTAGCTGACGGAACCGTCGGGGTTTGCCACAGCGGTTTCGGCCAGGACAACCGGCTCGGAGTGGATCTCACCGGAGACCGTCTCACCGGCCACGAAAGTGCCGGCGGGGGCAGTGACCATGTGCTTCTGGCCTTCGACGAGTTCCTGACCGGCGGTCAGCGGCTGGACGCCTGAACCGCTGGTCGCCCGGCCCTTGCCGGTGGCCGGCAGATTTGCCGTTTCCGTTGCGCTCGCCGACGGCGTGGCCGACGGGGTCTCCGTGGCGGTCGGCGTCGGGGTGGCCGTTTCCGTCTCGGTGGGCGTGGCGCTGGGTGACGGCGTTGAGGTCTCCGTGGCAGTCGGCGTGGCGGTCGCCGTCGGGGTGGCCACCACCGGCTGGCTGATGGTCCAGTTCTTCGACGCGTCGGTGGTGAGCGTGGCCCACGACGCTACGGACTTGCCCGCGACCGGGTTGATCTTGGCGGTGGTGACGCTCTCGTTCGAGACGGTGCAGACGTAACCAATGCTGTACGTGTGGTTGGCCTGTACCACGGCTGTCATGTCAGCAATGGGTGCCTTGCTGCTGTTCACAAAACCGGATTCCAGCGTGTTGTCGTCAGCAATCGTGCCGTTGGCATTCAGGGACATCGCGTACTGGGGATCCTGCGTCAGGGGGTAGACCGTCTGCGCTTCCACGGTGCTGCTCAGCGCCGGCTGGATTTCCTGCCCGGGCTCGGAGATAAAGATCAGCGCGCCCTCGAGGATGTTGCCGGTGGTGGGGCAGACCATGTCGCTGTGCAGCTTCAGCACGGACAGGCTCAGGGCGCTCCAGTTGCCGCTGGTCGGGTTGGCCGTGACGGTTCCTGCCGAGCCAGCCGGGAGGGCCGCGTTGGCAACAGCGATTCCACCGCCCAGCAGGAGGGCGGTTCCGGCAACGGCGGCCGTGGCGTTCAGGCCCCAGCGGGATTTCATTGTCGTGGCGTTAGCCATAATCATTTCTTCTTTCTCAGGTAAACGTGTCTACTGCTGCGGTGTTGACCGGCGCCGGGAAATTAAATCCACCGGCCAACCAGCGAAAATCGCTGCGAAGAATTACCGATCAGTCTGGGTCATCAGTCGAATTCTGCGCGCGTGGCAAAGTAAAGCAGGCCGGTACTGAAAGTAAATTCTTTATGAACGGAATTCAGGACCCGGCCGGAGGAATTGTTAGTTGGTGTAACCCGACTTCTTGCCCATCGTCCAGTCGCCCACGTAGGAGAGCGTCTTGAAACCGAACTTGTTGATGATGACCTTGCTGCCAATCGTCTTCAGGTTGGTGGTCACGGCGTTGCTCAGGACCAGGCTGTAGATGAGCTTGCTGGTCTGGGTGGAGCTGGCGACCACGTTGTAGGTGTCGCGTGCGAAGGTGCCCTTGCCGCTGGCGGGAGCCACGGCAGCGTTGCCGTAGAGGTCGCCGGGGGCCAGGGCCGGAGCCGTGGTGGCCGGGTCAATGGCCTTGAGTCCATCGATGTTCGCCAGCACCTGACCGTCAGCGGTGGTGTTGTTCATGGCGCCGTTCTTCTGGGCGATCCACTGTGCGGCGGAGAAGGGGATGATGTCGCCGTCATTGATGAGGGCTGCGCCTGAGTTTTCGGGGTAGTTCTGCTCGACGTTGGGGATGCAGGTGGTGTTCGGGGTGACGCCAATGGCCTTCAGGAAGAAAGCGCGGGTGCCCGAAGCGGCCTGGGGCAGCTTGGGCGTGAAGGTCATGGTTCCGATGACGGGCTTTCCGGTGGTGCCGTCAATGGTGACGCCGTCGCCCGCCGTGCAGCTGAAGATGTTGGCGATCTGCTGGGTGGTCAGGTTCAGCGCCGTGTTCGTGGAGTCCTTGACGGCCACGGTCACTGCGTCGCGTGCGAACGGCAGGAACGTCAGGTCGGTGCCCGTCACGCTGGGTGAGGAAGAGGACCGGGCGATGTCGACGTCGTTCCTTTTCAGCGTGAAGGTGTTGTTGGCCGAGTCCTTGTAAACATGGTTCAGCGGGTTCAGGCTGGCGCTCAGGGCCTTGACGCCGGCACCGGAACCGTTGGGACGCGTAAACGCGGTGACGCCGGTCTTGGTCACGATCGTCGCCGGCGTGCCGAAGGCGTCGTAGGAGGCCACTGTCCTGATGGGGCCCGCGTTGGTCAGGGCGTTCCAGACATCCTGGATGGTGTCGGAACCAACGGCCGCAAGCGGGCGGTCCGGCGTCGTGGGCTCCGCAGACGCGCTGGCTGAGCTGATCAGGCCGAGTGCCAAGGCGGTCACGCAGATAGCGCCGACAGCCTGGAAGGACTTCAATTTCATGTCAAGATTCCCCATCTTAGGTACCGAGTGGATTAGCTGGTGCAGGTGGGCCACGGCGCAGTGCGGGCACTGCCGCTGCGGTCTGCGGCTGCCGGAGTAGTCAGGACAGTGCCTGCCGCTATGAGTCTGCGGCGGCGCTGCCCGGCATTTCGAATTGCTTGGCTAAGAAGAACCTGCGATCAGGTGAACGTTTGGTGAAAGCGCCGGCAAAGGGGCTTCGGGCAGCCGTTCCACGCCGGGAGCTCCCGCACGCAGGAGCTCGGGCGGGAACTCAACCGGAAGATGCCGGTGTCCGTGGCGGATCACTGTTTCCAGCAGGCGTGCGCCGCCGAGCAGGTCCAGTGCCGCCAGGGCGCTGCGGTCCCGGTCCCGGATGGTGGGGTACCAGGCGCTGGCCATCAACACGGGGCGTCCGCGCAGGCTGACGTACCACCCGTAGTCCCGGGCCTGCTGGTTCTGGACGAAGGTAATGGTTAGGTCCTGGGCGGCCTTCTGAGCGGCCGTCGCATTCGCGGCCGCCACCGCATAGCTCGGGAAGAGGCCAACCCCCCGGCCGAGTTCCCGGTGGTTGCCCGAGATCAGGCGCCAGACGACCAGTGGCTGGTTGAAGTGATCCATCCGGCGCACCAGTTGGTGGATGGCCGGCAGGCGGACTGCCTGTGCCAGGACTTCGGTTGGCTGTTCAACGGGATTGGTCAACCGTTGCCGCACGTTAAGTGGTGGCAGCGCGGAAACATGGCCGTGCTGAACGCCAGCGCTGAAGACGGCGAGTTCGCGCTCCTTCCAGCGGGTCGCCGCAGGAAGGGCCTGACTGACAAGAGAGGTGAAGGAAATGCGTTCATTGGAAATGATGGCTCCCCAGGGATCCTGTGACTGGACGCCGCCCATGCGGTCGTGATAAGGCTCAAGCCGGATGGTTGCCAGCCGGGGTGGCACAGGTAAAGGAAGAGTGACGGGCAGCTGAACGTCTGGCATCGCACGATGCCGCGTCCGGCGGTGGGCACATTTAGAATGGGACATTGTGCGCAACTGCACTGTGCACTGCACTAAGCGCCTCCGGCGCGAAATCCTCCTTCCAGAAGGGCTCCCGGTGTCCAACCCAGGCGAAACCACCTCCAAGCGTCCACTCCGCGTTGCCATTGTGGGTGCGGGACCGGCAGGTGTTTACGCGGCGGATATCCTGACCAAGTCCAACGGCGTCAAGGACGGCGATTTTGAGGTCAGTATCGACCTTTTTGAGGCCTACCCCGCCCCGTACGGCCTGATCCGCTACGGCGTGGCCCCTGACCACCCGCGCATCAAGGGGATCGTGAACGCGCTGCACAAGGTCCTGGACCGCGGCGACATCCGCTTCCTGGGCAACGTCACGTACGGCCGCGATCTCACCCTCCATGACTTCCGGGCCTTCTACGACGCCGTGATCTTCTCCACCGGCGCCATCAAGGACGCGAACCTGGCCATCCCTGGCATTGATCTCGGCGGTTCGTTCGGCGGCGCCGACTTTGTGTCCTGGTACGACGGCCACCCGGACGTGCCCCGCGACTGGCCGCTGGATGCCAAGGAAATCGCCGTGATCGGCAACGGCAACGTGGCGCTGGACGTGGCCCGGATGCTGGTCAAGCACCCCGATGAACTCCTCACCACCGAGATCCCGGACAACGTCTACCAGGGCCTGAAGAACTCCCCGGTCACGGACGTCCACGTCTTCGGCCGCCGCGGCCCGGCACAGGTCAAGTTCACGCCGCTGGAACTGCGCGAGCTGAGCCACATGAAGGACGTGGACATTGTCCTGTACCCGGAGGACTTCGAGTTCGACGAAGCCTCCGATGACGCCATCCGCAGCAACAACCAGATCAAAACCATGGTGAACACGCTGACCAACTGGCTCGTGGAGGAGCACGCCGAAGCGGAAGAGCCGTCCTCCCGCCGCCTGCACCTGCACTTTCTGCACAGCCCGGTGGAGATCTACCAGGACCCCGACGACGGCGGCTCCGGCCGGGTGGCCGGCATCAAGTTTGAGCGCATGGAGCTGGACGGCACCGGCAACGTCAAGGGCACCGGCGAGTTTGTGGACTACCCCGTCCAGGCCGTGTACCGCGCCATCGGCTACCACGGTTCGCCCCTGGACGAGCTGGAATACAACGCCAAACGCGGAGTGATTCCCAACGAGGGCGGTCGCGTCCTCGGCGCCGACGGCACTCCCGTCCCCGGAATCTACGCCACCGGCTGGATCAAGCGCGGCCCGGTCGGACTGATCGGACACACCAAGGGCGACGCCCTGGAGACCATCGGCTTCCTGCTCGAGGACCGGCTCACCCTGCCACCCGCCCAGAACCCTGACCCGCAGGCCATCATCAACCTCCTGCAGGAGCGCGGCATCGAGTTCACCACCTGGGAGGGCTGGATCAAGCTGGACGCGCACGAAGCAGCCCTCGGCGCCGCGTGGACAGAAGGCGAGGTCGGCGCCGACGGAACCGCCGCCGTCGTGCGTGAACGCATCAAAGTAGTCCCGCGCGAGGAAATGATCAGCATCTCCCGCGCCTGACCCAGCGTCACCCACGCAAGTGGGGCTGGCTGGAGGGTTCGCGCCGGCGGCCAGTAGACTTGCAGGACCGATGGGAGTTCGATGAGGAACCTGATCCTGCCGCCGACGTCCGGCGGCGAAGCTACTGCGCTGGCACAGCGGCATGCCCTGGCCGCCCATGAGCAACTCGATGCCCATGCGTTTCCAGACGCGCCGGAACTGCCCGGCCTGCGGCGGCTGATCCGGGAATCCTGGCAGCGGTCCGCCCGGTTGAAAGCCAATCCTGACAACCCCGAAGCGCCCCTTGCCCTGGACACTGACGAGCTCGAGGAATACCGGCGGCAGCACCCCCTGGCCAGCATCATGCCCGTGATCCACAAACTCCTGGTCCAGCCCAGCCACGACAGCGGCCTGCTCGTTGCCGTGGGTGATGAAGTGGGCCGGCTGCTCTGGGTGGAAGGCGATCCGGCCCTGCAGCGCCGTGCCGAAGGCATGATGTTCGTGCCGGGCGCCGACTGGTCAGAGGCCACCGTGGGCACCAGCGCTCCCGGCACTGCCCTGGCCCTGGGCCGCGGCATCCAGATTTCCGGGGCCGAGCATTACCAGCGGTCCGTGCACGCGTGGAGCTGCACCGCCGTCCCGTTCCACGACCCGGATTCCGGTGCGCTGCTGGGCGTTGTGGACATCACGGGCAAAGCCAGCGCGGTGGCGCCCCACACGCTGTCGCTCGTCGAGGCGACCGTCGCTGCCGCCCAGGCGCAGCTCCGTGTTGAGCGGCTTCAGCTGGCGGCGACCCTTGCCAGCCGGCCGGCCCGACGGCGGAACGCCAGTTCGGCGGCCAGGTCGGATTCGGCGCGGGCCGGGGGAGCCGGCGGCGCGAAGGAAGGTAGCCTGTACCGCAACAGCCTGCAGCTTCTGGGCCGTGACCAGGCGTTGCTCAGCATCGAAGGCAAAACGGTGGCGCTGTCCGCCCGGCACAGTGAAATCCTCGCCCTGCTCAGCACCCACCCGGACGGGCTGAGCGCCGAGGAGCTCAGTGTCCTGCTCTACCCGGGCGACGGCCCCACCATGACGCTCCGCGCGGAAATGGTCCGGCTGCGCAAGATACTCCAGCAGCTCAACCCGGCCGCCGTCCCCGAATCCCGGCCATACAAACTCACCATGAACCTGGTCCCGGACAGCGGGCAGGTGCTGAACTGCCTGCAGCGCGGCGCCCACCGCATCGCCCTGGAAATCTACCGCGGCGCGGTGCTGCCGCGCTCCGAAGCGCCGGGCATCATCGACCTCCGCGACAGGGTCTCCTCGCTCATGCGCGAAGCGGTCCTGACGGACGGCAGCGCCGAGACGCTGCTCAAGTACGCGGCCCTGCCGGAGGCGAAGGACGACGTCGACGTCCGGACCGTCGCCCTGAAGCTGCTGCCGGCGCGCTCGCCCAAGCGGGCCGCCGTCGTCGCCGATCTTGAGCGGCTGGAAGCGGAACTGAGCGCCTAGCCGCCGGGACGTGATCCCGCTCACAGCGGCGCAACCTGACTGCAACCTTCACCCTCCTACGCTGAAACCAACGGCGGCCGCCATCATCAGGCGCCACCTTTCATGCACAGCAAAGGAGCTAGCAATGACTGTTTACGCACAGCCCGGTACCGAGGGTTCGAAGGTCACGTTCAAGGACCGCTACGAGAACTGGATCGGCGGCGAGTGGGTTGCCCCCGTCAAGGGCCAGTACTTCGAGAACATCACACCCGTCACCGGCAAGGTCTTCTGCGAAGTGGCCCGCGGCACCGCGGAAGACATCGAGCTGGCCCTGGACGCCGCCCACAAGATCGCACCTTCCTGGGGCAAGACCTCCGTCGCCGAGCGCGCCGCCATCCTGAACAAGATCGCCGACCGCATCGACGAAAACCTTGAAATGCTGGCCGTCGCCGAATCCTGGGACAACGGCAAGCCCATCCGCGAAACCCTGAACGCGGACATTCCGCTCGCTGCGGACCACTTCCGCTACTTTGCCTCGGCCGTCCGCGCCCAGGAAGGCCGGCTGTCCCAGCTCGACGACGACACCACCGCCTACCACTACCACGAGCCGCTCGGCGTCGTGGGCCAGATCATCCCGTGGAACTTCCCCATCCTGATGGCCGTCTGGAAGCTTGCCCCGGCCCTCGCCGCCGGCAACGCCGTGGTCCTCAAGCCAGCCGAGCAGACGCCGTCGTCCATCCTTGTGTTGATGGAGCTTATCGGCGACCTCCTGCCGGCAGGTGTCCTCAATGTGGTCAACGGCTTCGGCGTCGAGGCCGGCAAGCCGCTCGCCTCCAGCCCGCGGATCCGTAAGATCGCCTTCACCGGCGAAACCTCCACGGGACGCCTGATCAGCCAGTACGCCAGCCAGAACCTGATTCCGGTCACCCTGGAGCTCGGCGGCAAGAGCCCGAACATCTTCTTCAACGACGTCGCGGACACCAACGACGCGTTCTACGACAAGGCGCAGGAGGGCTTTACGCTCTTCGCCTTCAACCAGGGTGAAGTCTGCACGTGCCCGTCCCGCGCCCTGGTCCAGGAGGACATCTACGATTCCTTCATGGCCGACGCCGTTGCCCGGGTGGAGAAAATCATCCAGGGCAACCCGCTGGACACCGACACCCAGCTTGGCGCCCAGGCCTCCAATGACCAGCTGGAAAAGATCCTCTCCTACATCGACATCGGCAAGCAGGAGGGCGCCAAGGTGCTCACCGGCGGCGCCCGGGCCGACATGCCCGGAGACCTGGCGGGCGGATACTACGTCCAGCCGACCATCTTCGAAGGCCACAACAAGATGCGGATCTTCCAGGAGGAAATCTTCGGCCCGGTTGTTTCCGTGACCCGCTTCAGCGACTACAACGACGCGATGGGCATCGCCAACGACACCCTCTACGGCCTCGGCGCCGGCGTCTGGTCGCGTAACGGCAACGTGGCCTACCGTGCCGGCCGCGAGATCCAGGCCGGCCGCGTCTGGGTCAACAACTACCACGCCTACCCGGCTGGTGCCGCGTTCGGCGGCTACAAGTCCTCAGGCATCGGACGTGAAAACCACTCCATGATGCTGGACCACTACCAGCAGACCAAGAACCTCCTGGTCAGCTACAACGAGAACAAGCTCGGCTTCTTCTAAGCCCTTAGCCCGGGCGGGGACGGATCAGCACTGGTCCGTCCCCGCCTGCACCGTCCTGGCCACCCCTCAGGAAGGCAGCACCACCTCCACCGCACGAACGCTTTATCTACGCAAGGATTTCGCCAATGACGACGACAATGCAAGCAGCAGTAGTAACCGAATTCGGCAAGGATCTTCAGATCCAGACCCTCCCCATTCCCACGCCGGGCCGGGGTGAGGCGCTGGTCAAGGTCATCACCACCGGCGTCTGCCACACGGACCTCCACGCGGCTGAGGGCGACTGGCCGGTCAAGCCGACTCCGCCGTTCATCCCCGGCCACGAAGGCGTAGGCGAAGTGGTTGCCCTGGGCGAAGGTGTCACTGACCTGGCCGTCGGCGACCTCGTCGGCAACGCCTGGCTCTGGTCCGCCTGCGGCGACTGCCAGTACTGCCGCACCGGCTGGGAGACACTCTGCGAAGCACAGAAGAACGCCGGCTACAGTGTGGACGGCTCCTTCGGGGAGTACATGCTCGTGGACACGCGCTTTGCCGCCCGCATCCCGGCGGGCTCGGACCCCGTAGAAGTCGCCCCGGTGCTTTGCGCCGGCGTCACGGTCTACAAAGGCCTGAAGATGACCGAAGCCAGGCCCGGACAGTGGGTCACCATTTCCGGCATCGGCGGACTCGGGCACATTGCCGTCCAGTACGCGGTTGCCATGGGACTGCGGGTTGCTGCCGTGGACATCGCGGACGACAAACTCGCCCTGGCCAAGAAGCACGGCGCCGAGCTCACCGTCAACGCGCTGCACGAGGATCCCGTCGAAGTCATCCAACGCGAAACCGGAGGTTGCCATGGAGTCCTGGTCACCGCAGTACACCCGTCTGCTTTTGGCCAGGCGATCGGCATGGCCCGCAGGGGCGGGACGATTGTGTTCAACGGCCTGCCGCCGGGCGACTTCCCGGCACCGATCTTCGAGATTGTGCTCAAGGGCTTGACCGTCCGGGGCTCGATCGTGGGGACACGGCAGGACCTGGAGGAAGCCCTCGAATTCTACGCCGAGGGCAAGATCCACCCCACGGTCTCCACCCGGGAACTCTCCGAGGTCAACGCCGTTCTTGACGAGATGAAACACGCCAAGATCGACGGCCGCGTCGTTATCAAGTACTGATGATGGAGGCGAGGCTTGACGCGGCGGTGACGCTGCCCGGGGAGGACATCTCCCGCGTGGCTCTCACCGCCGAGGCCCTGGGACTGCTCAGGAAGTTGTGGGGGCAGCACGGGCCCCTGATGTTCCACCAGTCCGGCGGCTGCTGCGACGGGTCCTCGCCTATGTGTTATCCGGCCGGGGAGTTCATCACCGCGGAAGCGGACGTCCTCCTGGGGCTGTTCGACATCGCCGAAGGCCTGAAGCCGCAGCCCCTTGAGTTCTGGATGTCCAAGGAGCAGTTCAACTACTGGAGCCACACCCATCTGACCGTGGACGTGGTCCAGGGCCGGGGGAGCGGGTTCTCGGTTGAGTCGCCGGAAGGCAAGCGGTTCCTGATCCGGTCAAAGCTGATGGACTGGCCCGGCTAGGCACCCGAACCACCAGCGCGAACGGACACTTGAGGCCCTCCCGGCGAGGGCCCCAAGTGTCCGTTCGCGCTTAACCGGGGCGGGCGGAAAGTCTCACCATGCGGGACGGGTGTGAACGTCCAGTGGGTGGACGAGTATCGTTGATGGGTCTGTTTCCAACACAAATCAGGATTGTGGAACCTTATGAACCTTCTCCGGACCAAATCCATCGAGCAGTCCATCGCCGACGCCGATGAACCCGGACGCAAGCTCAAGCGGTCGCTCAGCAGCTGGGACCTGATGATCATGGGTGTCGCCGTCGCTGTCGGCGCCGGCATCTTCTCGGTCGGCGCCAAGGCTGCGGCCAACTTCTCCGGCCCCGCCGTGACGTTGTCCTTCGCCATTGCCGCCGTTACGTGTGCCCTGGCCATCATGTGCTACGCCGAGTTTGCCACCGCCATTCCGGTCGCCGGGTCGGCCTACGTCTTTACGTACGCCACCATGGGCGAACTGCTGGCGTGGATCATCGGCTGGAACCTGATCCTGGAACTGTTCACCGCCGCGGCCGTGATCGCCAAGTACTGGGGCATCTACCTCAGCAAGGTGTTTGCGCTGATGGGGGCCGACGTGCCGCCGGCGCTGTCGCTCGGCGGTGTGGACCTCTACTGGGGCGCGTTCCTGATCGTTGCCGTCTTTACCGTGCTCCTGGTGCTGGGCACCAAGCTCTCCGCCCGCGTGGGCAACATCTTCACCCTGATCAAAATCGCCGTGGTGCTGTTCGTGATCGTGGTGGGCTTCACCTACGTGAAGTTCGAGAACTACACGCCGTTCGTGCCTGCCGCGGAACCCACCGCCGGCGGCGCCGCGGACGTCATGAAGCAGTCATTCTTCGGCTTCCTCACCGGCGCCGCGCCTGCCCAGTACGGCACCCTGGGGATCTTCGCCGGCGCGGCCCTGGTGTTCTTCGCCTTCATCGGCTTTGACGTCGTGGCCACGTCCGCGGAGGAAGTCAAGAACCCGCAGAAGACCCTGCCGCGCGGCATCTTCGGCGGCCTGGCCGTGGTGACACTGCTCTATATCCTGGTGTCCCTCGCGCTCACCGGCATGGTGTCCTACACGGACCTCGCGGCAGCAGAAACGCCCACCCTCACCACCGCGTTCGAGGCCGTCGGCAACACGACCGCGGCCAAGGTCATCGCCTTCGGCTCCCTGATCGGCCTCACCACCGTCATCATGGTGCTGCTGATGGGACTGTCCCGCGTGGTGCTGGCCATGAGCCGCGACGGACTGCTGCCCCGCTCACTGTCCAAGACCAGCGAAAAACGTTCGACGCCGGTCCGCCTCCAGATCATCTGCGGCGCCGCCGTAGCCCTTGTGGCCGGCCTGACCAACGTGGACCTGCTGGAAGAAATGATCAACATCGGCACGCTGTCGGCGTTTGTGGTGGTGAGCCTGGGCATCCTGGTGCTGCGCAAGAAGCGCCCGGACCTGAAGCCGTCCTTCCGCGTCCCGTTCGGCAAGGTCCTCCCGGTGGTTTCGGCCGTCCTGTGCCTGTACCTGATGACGAACCTCGCCGTGGAGACGTGGATCTTCTTCGCCGGCTGGCTGGTCATCGGCGTCGTGATCTACTTCGCCTACGGCCAGCGGCACTCCCGCCTGAACGAAAAGTTCGCCGAAGCCAAGTCCGCCGTGGAGGCCAAGGAGCCCGCGCTCTCCTAGGCCTGCAAACAAGACAGAGGCACCCGTCCACCCCTTTGGTGGCCGGGTGCCTCTGCCGTTTAAGCCGCCTTTTGTGATCTGGCCGATAAGACCTATATAGTCGTGCTTGAAGTTTTCGGGATAGCGTCCCGATAATCGGAATGTGCTTCGGCACCAAAGAGAAATGGTGAACTGTGGCTGAGAACGATGTTGTTCGCAGTAAGTCGGCGGTCCTGGACCCCCAAGGCAATGAGGCAGCAAACGGAAGCGCGGACAGGGGGCCCGTCCGCAGGGCCGCCTGGGCCGGCCTGATCGGCACCGCGCTCGAACAGTACGACTTTGTGATCTACGGAACCGCATCGGCGATCATCTTCAACAAGATCTTCTTCCCGAACATCGACCCCGCCATCGGCATCATCGCCGCCTTCGGTGCCTACGCCGTCGGCTTCGGGGCACGCCCCCTCGGTGGCCTCTTCTTCTCCAAGTACGGTGACCGGCTGGGACGCAAGTGGGTGCTGGTTGCCACGCTCTTCCTGATGGGCATCGCCACATTTGCCATCGGCCTGCTGCCCACCTACGAGCAGGCGGGCATCTGGGCCCCGGTGCTGCTGGTTGCCTGCCGCTTCCTCCAGGGATTCGGCGCCGGCGCTGAACAGGCCGGCGGCGTGGTCCTGGTGGCGGAAACTGCGCCCAAGGGCAGCCGCGGACGCTATGCCTCGCTCGTCTTCGTTGGTGCCGCCGCCGGCACCGCGATGGGCGCCGTTGTCTGGATCCTGGTGCAGATGATGCCCCGCGAAGCCCTGGAAGCCTATGGCTGGCGGCTTGTGTTCTTCTCGTCGATCTTCGTCACCATCGCCGCCTACGTGATCCGCCGCAAGCTGAAGGAATCACCGGTCTTTGAGGAAAAGAAGGAAGAGATCGCCGGCGTCATCCGCGCCACCCCCGTGGCCGACGTCGTCAAGAACGGCCGGGCGGGCCTGTTCCGGGTCTTCTTCATGAACGTGGGCGCCAACGCGCACTCGTACATCTTCCAGGTCTTCCTGGGCTCCTACCTGATCACGCAGCTCAAGATTGACGCGACCTTCATTCCCAAGGTCCTGCTTGTCGGTGCGCTCTTCGCCTGCGTCTCGGCCTACGCCTTCGGCACCCTGTCCGACCGCTTCGGCCGCCGCCGGATGTACCTCATCATCACGGCATTCCTGTTTGTCTTCCCCGTTCCGGCCTTCCTGCTGCTGAACACCGGAAACCTGTTCCTGATCTCGCTCGTGATCGTGCTCGGCTTCATCTTCGCCGCGCAGGGCTCCGTGGGCGTCCAGGCAGCGTACTTCCCCGAACTGTTCGGGTCCCGCTACCGCTACGCCGGCGTCGCCCTTGGCCGGGAGTTCTCCTCCGTCTTCGGCGGCGGCATCGCCCCGCTCATCTGCTCGGCGCTGGTCACCGCGTTCAGCGGCTCCTGGATCCCCGTTGCCCTCTACATGATGGCCATGATGGGCATCAGCCTGGTCACCACCATCAAAGCCCCCGAAACCGTCGATCGTGACCTGCTCACAGAAGAGGACGCCAAGTAATGCCAGCCACGCCCGCCCGCATCGTCATCACCGACTGCGACCACGACTCCATCGCCATCGAGCAGGCCGTTGCCGACGCCGCCGGTGTGGAACTGGTCCTTGCCCAGTGCCGGACCGAAGAGGACGTTATTGCCGCCGCTGCCGGTGCCGACGCCATCGTGGTCCAGTACGCCCCCATCACGGACCGCGTCCTCGCGGCCCTGCCGCAGCTGAAGGCGATCGGCCGGTACGGCGTGGGCGTGGACACGCTCGACGTCGACGCAGCCACCTCGCGCGGCGTTGCCGTCTGCAATGTGCCGGACTACGGCACCGAGGATGTCAGCGACCACGCCATTGCCCTGGCCGTCAGCCTGGCCCGCGGAATCACCCGGCTGGACCGCGGCCTGCGGCGCGGGGAACACTCGCTGCTCCCGGTCCAGCCACTGCACCGGATGTCCACCAGGGTGTTCGGCGTGGTGGGCTTGGGCCTGATCGGTGCGGCCACCGCCCGCAAGGCCAAGGGGCTGGGCTACACGGTGATCGGATCTGACCCGCTCGCTGAAATCGGTACGACGACGGCGGAGGGAGTCGCCGTCGTCGGGTTTGAGGAAGTGATTTCCCGGGCAGACGTGGTGTCCCTCCACGTTCCGCTCAACTCCCATACACACCACCTGATCAACGCCGGCGTGCTCGCGCAGATGAAACGCGGCGCAGTGCTGGTCAACACCTGCCGCGGGGGAGTGGTGGACACCGCTGCAGTTGCCGACGCCTTGGCCAGCGGCCAGCTCTACGGCGCCGGGCTGGACGTCTTCGAAGAGGAACCCCTGGCTCTGACCAGCCCGCTGATCGGCTGCGAAAACGCCGTGCTGACACCGCACGCTGCCTGGTACAGCGAGGAATCCTATGCGGAACTGAAGCGCCGCACCCTCGAAAACGTCCTCGAGGTATGCGCCGGACGCATGCCGCGCAACGTGATGAACGCAGGGGTGCTGGTATGAGCGCAGCACTCCTGAACAGCACCATGCGCGCCGCCGTATGGACGGCGCCGGACACGATTGAACCGCGGCAGTTGCCCGTGCCTGAAATCCCCGCCGGCTGGGCCCTGATCCGGACGGAAATGACCGGACTGTGCGGCTCCGATTTTTCCATCCTGCACGGAACGCACCCCCGCGCCGAAGCTCCCCTGGTCATGGGCCATGAGATCACCGGCATCGTGGAGGTCGCGGCGGAGACCGGTCCGGCAGCGGGCACCCGGGTCACCGTGGAGCCCCTCATCCACTGCGGCGAATGCCACCCGTGCAGCGGCGGGGACACCCACGTCTGCCGGGCGCTGAAACTGTACGGGATCGACGTCGCCGGCTCCCTCGCCGAATACGTGGCCCTGCCTGCCTCCGCGCTCATCCCGGTCAGCAACGCCGTGCCCCTCCAGGAGGCCGCCCTCGCCGAACCCCTGGCCGTGGCCGTCCACGCGGTTTCCCGGGCCGGCCTGACCGGCGGCGAGCGGGTGGTGATCTTCGGCGCCGGGCCCATCGGCATCCTGACAGCCCTGGTGGCCCGCCACCACGGAGCCGGCAGCGTGCTCATTTCGGAGCCCTCCGAGGCCCGCCGCCAGGTGGCCGAAGAACTGGGATTCGCCACGGTGGCACCCGGGGACGACCCCATCCATGCCATCCTTGCCGCCACCGGCGGGGACGGCGCGGACATCGTCTTCGACTCCGCCGCCCACCCCTCGGTCGCGGCGATGCTGCCCAGGGCCGTCCGTGTCCGTGGCACCATCGTCCTGGTCGGCGTCTACAAAAAGCCCGTCGAAGTCGACCTCCAGGCCCTGACGTTCGCCGAGAACACCGTGGTGGGCGTCCGGGTCTACACCAGGGCCGCCGTGGAACGAGCAGTAGAACTCATCGAGAGCCGTGAGCTGGGGCTGGACCGCATTCCCACCCAGGTGTTCGCCCTGGAAGACACTCGTCAGGCCTTTGACCAGGCGATGGCGTCCGGACGCGTCCTCAAAGTCTTTGTCAGCCCAGCCGCGGCGCCCGCCGCGACAACCCAGGAAAGCTCATGAACCCCACAGCAGAGAAATCGCCGTTTGACCTCAGCGGCAAAACCGCAGCCGTGACCGGCGCCTCGCGCGGGATCGGCCTGGGTATCGCGCTCGGGCTGGTCAACGCTGGCGCCAGCGTTGTGGCACTCCAGCGCGGCCCCTTGGCCCCGGAACTGGCCGCCGCCGCGGACAAGGCGGGCGTCAGCGCCGACGCGGTCCACGTGGACCTGGCCAGCGAAGAATCCGTAGCAGCCGCCACAGCCGAAACCCTCGCGGGACACCGGATCGACATCCTGGTCAACAACGCCGGAACCCAGATCCGGCACGACGCGACCGAGTTCCCGCTGTCAGACTTCGACCGTGTGATGGCCATCAACACCCGTGCCGTGTTCCAGCTGTGCCAGGGCTTCGGCACCCCCATGGTGGAGCGGGGTGGCGGCAAGATCATCAACATGGCTTCCCTCCTGACGTTCCAGGGCGGCCTGCGCGTTCCGGCCTACGCGGCGTCAAAGGGCGCCGTGGCGCAGCTGACCAAGGCGTTGTGCAACGAATGGGCGGCCCGCGGCGTGAACGTCAATGCGGTTGCGCCGGGCTACATCGCCACTGACATGAACGAGGCGCTGCTGGCAGACGCCCAGCGCCATGAACAGATTTCCGTGCGGATCCCGGCGGCACGCTGGGGCACCGGCGGCGACCTCGCCGGCGCGGTGGTGTTCCTGGCCTCCCCGGCCGCGGACTACATCCACGGCGTTGTACTGCCGGTCGACGGCGGGTGGCTGGCCCGATGAGCGAGCTCCAGAGCCCTCCCGTTTCCGCCATCCTGCAGGAGAACCCTGTGGTGGCCGTCCTCCGTGCCCGGCATGCCCGGGAATATGCGCCGGTCATCGACGCCCTGGTCAAGGGCGGCGTCCGGTCCATCGAACTGACGCTCAGCACCGATGGTGTCTTCGACTTCCTGCCGGACATCAAACGGCAGTTCGGCGCCGACGCGGAAATCGGCGTCGGCACCGTCACCTCCGGTGACCAGGCCGCGCAGGCGCTCGACGGCGGCGCGGACTACCTGGTGACGCCCGCCATGGTGACGGATGTGATCCGCGCCGCGGTTGCGGCCGGCGTTCCGGTGTTCCCCGGAGGCCTGACGCCCACCGAACTGCTGACCGGCATGCAGGCGGGGGCAACGGCCGTGAAGCTGTTTCCCGCCTCCACCGTGGGCCCGGGCTACATCGGGCAGCTGCGCGGGCCCTTTCCGGACATGCGGGTCATTCCGTCCGGCGGCATCGGCATCGATGACGCCGCGGACTGGATCGCCGCAGGGGCGCTTGCCGTCAGCCTGGGCGGACCGCTGCTCCGTGATGCGTTCTCCGGCGGCGACCTCTCCGCCCTCACCGCCCGCGCCCGGCAGCTGAGCTCCGTGGTGGCGGACGCCGTCCGGGCGAGGGGTTCCCGGTGACCTTCACCGACGTCGTGACCCTCGGCGAAACGATGGGCCTAATGAAGGCCGAGACGCCCGGCCCGCTGGCCCAGGTGTCCTCGCTCAGCCTGGGCATGGGCGGCTCCGAGAGCAACTTTGCCATCGCGCTGCGGCGCCTGGGCACCTCGGTGACCTGGGTGGGACGCGTCGGCAACGACAGCCTTGGTGAACTCGTCCTGCGCGAGCTCGCCGCGGAGGGGATCGTGGTTGACCCGCTGCGGGACGAGTCGGCACCCACCGGCCTCATGATCAAAGAGCGGCGCACCATGGACCAGCTCAAGGTCTGGTACTACCGGGCCGGCAGCGCGGGCTCCCGGCTGTCCCGGGAGGACATCCCGGCCGAGCGGATTTCCAACGCCCGTCTGCTGCACCTCACGGGCATCACTCCCGCGCTGTCACCGGAGGCAGCCCGGGCGGCGCAATATGCGCTGGACGTTGCCCGTGAGGCAGGCGTCCTGGTCTCGTTCGACCTCAACTACCGCGCCGCGCTGTGGTCCGCCGACGACGCCCGCGACGTTTTCCGGAACTTCATTGCCCAGGCGGACATCGTGTTCGCCGGGGACGACGAAGCCGCCATCGCGGTGGGAAAGTCCGACGACTCCCTGGAGCTTGCCCGCCGGGTCGCGGCCCTCGGGCCAAGCCAGACGGTCATCAAGCGCGGTGCCGCCGGCTGTGCCGCGGTGATCGACGGAGTGGAATACGTGCAGGACGCCGTCCGCGTCAACGCCATCGACACCGTGGGGGCCGGCGATGCCTTTGTGGCCGGCTACATCTCGGACCTGCTGGCCGGCGCCTCGGTGCAGGAGCGTTTGCTGACCGCGGTCCGCACGGGAGCCTTTGCCTGCCTGGTCCCCGGCGACTGGGAAGGCATGCCGCGCCGGCACGAGCTGGCCATGCTGGACGCCACGGAACCGGTGGCACGCTGAGCCGGGGTTGACGGCAGCCGGGGCTAAGCCTAACCGGAACTGAAACCCGCAGCCTGTGTCACTTTCACAAGCCATCTGCACAACCCCGAAAACACGGGGAGCTTTGCGCAATCAGCTTCTGAAAGTGACAAACGATCCCACGAAAATCAAGGCATTCCTGTCGCCGTGGTCGCTCAGTCGGTGAGACGTCTCGTATCCCAGGGGTTACGACACGTAGGGTACCGCCGGATCTCTCGGGCTACTTAAACCCAGGGCGGTGAAAAGCTTCCCAAAATTCGGCGTTTCTTTAACACTGCTTCAGCGCGCTCCTGCCATATGGGAGGTTACTTGAGTCGAAACTGATCGCCGTACAACTCATCATTGTCACGGTTTCTGCGCCGGAGGAGACTTGAGGCGACGGCATCCCATCTCGAGCCGCCCGCGGGGCCACCTGGCTGCGGGGCCTCACAGTACCCTGTCGCGGCTTGGTGGATCGATGAGCTCCATGGCACCCCTAGGAAAGGCCGCTCAGCGGTCGCGTTATCTCTTGTCCCTTGTGGCTATCGCACTGATTGGATGTCTCGGCGGATGCGAGTATGAGTCCAATGATGTCTCGCTCCCGTCCGCCAGTTCGCCGACTACGGAGGCTCGCACGGTCCCACCGCTGCCGGACGGCGGCGACACCGGCAGGGTCCCACCACTGCCGGAGAATGGCGACATCGCCGCCGGCACATACCTCGTCCCCGCCACCGGCTTCACGGCGCTTTTCGAGATCACCGTCCCAGACGGCTGGTCGAGCACCGACGGCGAAGGTCTGGCCAAGGACGACCCGGATCACCCTGATGAATGGGGGGTCTTCGTGGGTTGGTGGCCCGCCAAATATGTGCCGACGGACGCATGCGCGTGGCAGGACGCGCTCGTCGAGGTCGGTCCGTCGCCTGAGGTCTTCGTTGACGCGATGACGGCGCAGACGTCAACGGCGAGCACTCCTCCCGTCGAGGTCATGTTGGGCGATTACTCCGGCTTCGAGTTCGACCACTCCGTCGAAGGCGACGTGGACATCGCAGCCTGCGACCGCGGCACGTTCTGCATCCACTCAGATCTCTCAAACGAATGCACACGCTGGTACTCGAGCGCCGCTGAGCGCGAAACCTACCGGGTGGTCGACTTCAACGGCCAGCGCGGTGTGATCTGGGTGGTCCAATTCCACGAATCGATCAATCCGGAGTTGACGAGCGAGGCACGCGCCGTCTTCGACTCGATAGTGTTTAGGTCCGGCAAGTGACCAGCTGATGCGATAGATGAGCCAGCCAGCGGGCGCCGACTCCTTCTCTGAACCCACCTGGGTGTCTCATAGCCTCAGTGTCTCGAAACGCTAGGGTTTTGAGACCCGCCCCAGACGCGAACAACCTCGCGGGCCGACCCATGACGAGTCGACCCGCGAGAAATGGCCTGGATCGCCGCGTGGGCGCTAGATCCAGGCCCTTTCAAATCCTGGCGGCAGGCAGCGGCTGAGCTCAGGCTGCACGTCCTGGAGCAGCGCCACGAGTAATTCAATCCGTTCCTGGGTCATGTGAACGCTGGGGGCTGAGATGGAGACAGCGGCCGCGACCCTGCCGAGGAGGTCCGGGATGGCGATGGCGACGCAGGTGATGCCGAGTTCGTTCTCCTGGTCATCCAGCGCGTAGCCGTCAGCCCTGGCCCCGTCCAGCACCGCCCGGAACGCGTCAACATCCTGGATGGAGCGGGGTGTGGCGATCGCCGCCGTATCGAAGGCGCGGACGGCCTCGTCATTTCCATACTGGGCTGCCAGCAGGGCCTTGCCCATCGCCGTGTTCTGCGCCCGCAACCGTGCCCCGGGGCGGGACGCCATTTCAATGCCGCGATGGCCGCGGGCCTTGGCCAGGTACAGGACATCGTCGCCGCTGAGGATGCCCAGGTGTGTGGTGTCCTGCGTGGTTTTGGCGATCCCGGCGAGGATGGTCTGCACGGTGTCGGGGAGGCTGATCTTAGCCTCCGCCTTGGTGCCGAGCTCCAGCAGTTTGATGCCCAGGTGGTAACTGTGGTCCGGCTGCTGGCTGAGATACCGGCCTGCCACGAGTGTGGTCAGCATGCGGTGGGTCGCCGAGCGGCTGAGACCCGAGGCCTGGGTGATGTCTTCGAGCCGGTGGGCGCCCGCAGCGACATGGTCGAGCAGGCTGAGTCCGCGCTCCAGCGTGCGGGCCCCTGCGGGATTAGCTTCCATGCCCCCAATTATCCCACGTATAGGGAGCAATCCCATCTACAGGAAGTACGGCATCACGGGGCCGCATGCCGGCCCACCCAGTCCACCAAGGGCCGCAGCTTGTCCCACAGCGCCTCGATTTCCTGCACGGCCGCCGGCGAATCCAGCCACTCCGGCTGGCCCAGTTCGATGCCGGCGGACAGCGACTTGTGCTTCAGCAGCTCCGCCCGGGGATGGTCCTTGTCGAAACCGCGCGGCACGGTTTTGAGTTTTTCGCCCTCCACGGCAAAGCCCGCGGCAGCCACGGTCTCCACGATGTGCCGCAGCGATTCGCCGGTCCCGGACGCATCCACGGAGTTCCGGAAGCGGGCCAGCTGGGCCGGCGAACTGGTGTGGCAGCCGCCGCCCACCAGCAGCCCCTCGGCGCTCACCTGGACGTAATACCCCACGCCTTCCTGGGACGACGCGAACGCTCCCTGGGCAGTCTTGTAGGGCGATTTGTCCGGGGAGAACCTGATGTCCCGGTTGGGACGGAAGATCTTGCCCGGGCCGAACCGCGGCTCCAGTTCGGCCAGCAGGGCCGTGACCGGATCCCGCACCAAGGTGTTGTAGTTGTCCTTGTGCTCCAGCCACCACTCCCGGTTGTTGTTGTGCTCAAGTTCGGCATAGAACGCGAATGCCCCTGCAGGGATGCCCTGGAATGTACTCATGCAGTGATCCTAGGGACCACCGGGCAGCCCGGCCAGAGCGGCAGGCTCGTATGTGGAAACAAGAGCTGTGTGGAACAAGAGCTATGTGGAAACAAGCCCGCCCCGCCACGGAAACCGTGACGGGGCGGACCTTGCACCACAGGGGCAGAGGAACTAGCCGATCTTGTTGGCAGCCTCGGCGTCGGAGTCAGCGGAGCCGGTGCCCAGGTTGGCGCGCAGCTTGGCGCCGAGTTCGGCGTCCACGTTGGTCCAGTACTGGATGGCGCGTTCCTTGATTTCGGCGTTCTTTACGCCGCCCACCGCACCGGTGATGGTGTCCAGCAGGCGGGCCTTGGCGCCGTCGTCGAACACCTCGCGGTACAGGGTGCCGGCCTGGCCGAAGTCGCCGTCCTCGGCGTGCAGGGAGTGTGCGGAGAGCGTGAGCTCGCCGTCGTTCTCCCAGCCGCCGGCCGGGGAGGCCGGCTCAACGGCTGCAGGGCCGTTGAAGGAGTTGGGGGCGTAAACCGGTACGGACGGGGCGTTGAAGTGGTACCGCCCGGCGCCGTCCTGGCTGTAGTTGTTGACTTGGTTCTTGGGCTGGTTCACCGGGATCTGCGCGTGGTTGGTGCCCACGCGGTAGCGGTGTGCGTCGGCGTAGGAGAAGATGCGGGCCTGCAGCATCTTGTCCGGGGAAGCGGCGATGCCCGGCACGAAGTTCGACGGCGCGAAGGTGGCCTGCTCGATCTGCGCGAAGTAGTTCTCCGGGTTCTTGTTCAGCTCCATGGTGCCCACGTGGATCAGCGGGTAGTCCGAGTGCGGCCACACCTTGGTGAGGTCGAACGGGTTGAAGCGGTAGCCCTTGGCGTCTTCGTACGGCATGACCTGGACGTGCAGTTCCCAGGACGGGAAGTTGCCCTCGGCGATGTTGTCCTGCAGGTCGCGGATGTAGAAGTCCGCGTCCGAGCCGGCCAGCTCTTCAGCCTGGTCACCGGAGATCGTCTTGACGCCCTGGTTGGACTTGAAGTGGTACTTGACCCAGAAGCGCTCGCCCGCGGCATTGATCCACTGGTAGGTGTGCGAGCCGTAGCCCTGCATTTCACGCCAGGAGGCCGGCAGGCCGCGGTCGCCCATGAGCCAGGTGACCTGGTGTGCGGATTCGGGGGACAGGGTCCAGAAGTCCCACTGCATGTCGGCGTCGCGCAGATGGGTGCCCGGGAGGCGCTTCTGGGAGTGGATGAAGTCCGGGAACTTGATGCCGTCGCGGATGAAGAAGACGGGGGTGTTGTTGCCCACGAGGTCGTAGTTGCCCTCGGAGGTGTAGAACTTGACGGCGAAACCGCGGGGGTCGCGCCAGGTGTCCGGGGAGCCGTTCTCGCCGGCGACGGAGGAGAAGCGGATCAGCATCTCGGTCTCAACGCCCGGCTGCAGGAACGCGGCCCTGGTGTACTTGGAGATGTCCGAGGTGGCCTTGAACGTACCGAACGCGCCGCCGCCCTTGGCGTGCACTACGCGCTCCGGCACGCGCTCGCGGTTGAACTGGGCGAGCTTTTCGATCAGGTAGTGGTCCGTGAGGATGATGGCGCCGTCGGCGCCGACGGACTGTGCGTGCGCGTCAGAGGTGACGGGCGCGCCGGACTGGGTTGTAGAGATGTTCGCAGTCATTTTTCTCCTATTTCTCGATTACTTGGGATGTTTTAGAAGGAAGTTTTTGGGATGCTTGGCAGTCCTGGCAGATGCCCTGGTACATCACGTCGGCGATCTGGATGGTCATCGGCTTGGAGTTCTCATCCCAGTGCGGGGTGAGGCAGGGGGCGTGCCCGACGGCGCATTCGACGTCCTCCACGCGGCCGCAGCTGATGCAGATGGCGTGGTGGTGGTTGTCACCGACGCGGGTCTCGTACAGGGCGGGGGAATGCGGTGGCTCGAAGCGGCGCAGCATGTGCAGATCGGTCAGGTCGCCGAGGACCACGTATACCGATTGCGCGGTCAGCTCCGGAAGTTCGGTGCGCGCGGCGGCCAGGATGCTCTCCGCAGGGGAGTGCGGATGATGTTCGACGGCGGTCAGCACGGCGAGCCGCTGCTTGGTCACCCGGCGGCCGTGGGCGCGCAGGGCGGCAGCCCATGCATCGTGGCCGCCAAAGTGTTCCGTCATGCCTCTATTGAAGCACTTATTATGAGTCGATCACAATAAGGCTTGGCTTACCTTCGGCAGATCCAGGAATTCCTGCATGGGGTTGCGGGATTCTCCTGCCGAGCGGCCCATGGCATGGACTTCCAGGCCGCCGGGTCCGGGCTCCGGCACAACGCAGCTCAGCCCGGTCACGCCGGGGCGGGTTGCCTGGCTCTCGACGGCGGCGGCCAGCGCCAGCAGGTGGCCGGGTGTCAGGCCGGGACCGCCCGACGCCGGCGGCAACGCCGGCGCGAGCACGGTGTGGTGCGCCCCGGCCTTGAACTGCGGGGCCCTGGACGTGATGTCGGGGTCCGGCTCCGCGAGATGGCAGTTCACGGCAGTGTCGCCGCCCGACACTGCCGTGAACTGCCATCTCGCGTCCCCCGGGCGCTCCAAAGCCAGCCGGTGCAGGGCGGTGCGGAGGCCGCCGTCGTACTCTTTGAGTTCTTCCGCTGCGGCCGGCACGCGGCGCTGAATGGGAAGGCGCAGCTGTTCGCCGGGTGTCACCGGCTCGGCGTCCCAGCGCCCGAAGACGTGGAACGTGGGCGTGGAGGATTCCGCTTCCGGTTCGCCGATGGCCGCTCCGATGGGGTGCCACTGGTGCGCAAACACCACGGTGCAGCGTCCGGCGCCCAGAACTTCGGCGAGGGCCTGCCGGGCAATGTTGTGGCAGTGGAGCCAGTCGGTGGCGGAGCGGAGATCGAACGCCATGGCCGGATTCGTGAGCCTGATTAGGAGATGGCCGGCGTTCAGGGCGGTCCGGGGCCGGGCAATCTCCCAGAAAGCCGAGGCAAAAAGCAGCCGCCTGGACACATGCATAAGCCGACTCCTTTCCCCCGCCTGAGGATACCAAGCGTGTGACAGAACAGGACACTGCTGCGCCATTAGGGTTGCAGGGTGGGGAAACTGCTGGCCGATATCACACCGCTCCGGGAGAGCCCGGCCTTCCGCCGGCTCTGGCTGGGTTCCGCCGTCTCGGCCGTGGGGAGCCAGCTCACGCTGGTGGCCGTGAGCCTGGAGGTGTACCGGCTCACGCAGGACAGTTTCTATGTGGGTCTGTTGGGTGTGTTTGCGCTGGTGCCGCTGGTGTTCGGCGGCCTGCTGGGCGGGTCCATCGCCGACTCCCACAACCGCCGCACGGTGGCGCTCCTGGCAACCTCCGTCCTGTGGCTGACCACCGGCCTGATCGCGCTGCAGTCCTGGCTGCAGCTGGGAAACGTCTGGATTCTCTACCTCCTGGTGGCGCTGCAAAGCGGTGCCCAGGCCATCAACCAGCCGGCCCGCAGTGCCATTATCCCCACGCTTATCCGCAAGGAACTGCTTCCCGCGGCCAACGCGCTCAGCATGATGTCGTTCGGGTTGGCGTTGACGGTGGGACCCCTGCTGGCGGGGGTGCTGGTGGCGTGGGTGGGCTTCGGCTGGACGTACACCATCGACTTCATCAGCTTCGCGTTTGTGCTCTGGGCCGTTTTCCGGCTGCCGTCCATGCCGCCGTCGGGAAGCGCCGGGCGGGCCGGGATCCGGTCCGTCGCCGAAGGGTTCCGGTTCCTGGGCACCCGGCCCAACCTGCGGATGACCTTCATCATCGACCTCGTCGCCATGATCCTGGCCCAGCCGCGCGCGCTGATGCCGGCCATCGGTGCGCTGATGATCGGCGGCGGCGAAGCCACGGTGGGCATCCTGCTGGCCTCCAGCGCGGTGGGCGCATTCCTGGCCGGCCTGTTCTCCGGGCCGCTCGGCCATGTCCGGTGGCAGGGGAGTGCCGTGGTCTGGTCGGTGATGGGCTGGGGCGCCTCGATTGCCGGTTTCGGTGTGGTGGTGCTCCTGGCAGGACGGACGGACGACGGCGGGGCCACAGTTTGGCTGGTCCCGGCGGCTTTGTGCTGCGCTCTGGCCGGAATCGTCGACTCCATCAGTGCCGTCTTCCGCAACACCATCCTGCAGGCCGCCGCGCCGGACCACCTGCGGGGACGGCTGCAGGGGGTCTTCATTGTGGTGGTGGCCGGTGGGCCGCGCGTGGGTGACCTGCTGGCAGGCGGCGGGACTAAGATTCTCAGTGAGGGCTGGGTCCTGCTTCTGGGCGGGGCTTTGTGCATCGCGGTGGCCTGGCTGGCGGCACAGCTGCAGCCGGGCTTCCGGCAGTACGATGCCCGCGACCCGGTGCCTTAGGGCCATGCCTTGTTGGGGCAACTTGTCGGGGCAACTTTGCCAGGGCGACGTGGAGGAGTGGACGTGCACAAGCATTACAACGGCCTGAAAACTGCGGCGCTCTTCGGCGTCCTGTGGGCGGTGCTCTTGGGCCTGGGCGGACTGATCGGGATCAATACCCGGAGTTCAGCGCCCATCTGGATCATGGCCCTGATCGGCGTGGCCACCACCGCGTACGGCTACTGGAACAGCGACAAGATCGCCATCCGTTCCATGCAGGCCTACCCCGTCACGGAGGCCCAGGCGCCACAGCTCTACCAGATTGTCCGGGAGCTCTCCGTCCGGGCCAACCAGCCGATGCCCCGCATTTACCTCTCACCCACCATGAACCCGAACGCGTTCGCCACGGGCCGGAATCCCAAAAACGCCGCCGTGTGCTGCACCGAAGGGATTCTGCAGCTGCTCGATGCCCGCGAACTGCGCGGGGTCCTGGGGCACGAGCTGATGCACGTGTACAACCGGGACATCCTGACGTCTTCGGTGGCGGCCGCGGTGGCCGGCGTCATCACGTCCGTGGGCCAGATGCTGCTGTTCTTCGGCGGCGACCGGCGCAACTCCAACCCGCTGGCCATGCTGGCGATGGCCCTTTTGGCACCGTTTGCCGCCTCGCTCATCCAGCTGGCCATCTCCCGGACCAGGGAGTACGACGCCGACGAGGACGGTTCGCAGCTCACTGGCGATCCGCTGGCGCTCGCCTCAGCCCTGCGCAAGATTGAGCAGGGAGTCCGGATCGCGCCGCTGCCGCAGGAGCAGAAGCTGGTCAACACCTCGCACCTCATGATCGCCAACCCGTTCCGGGGCGGGGCGATGACCAAACTGTTCGCCACGCACCCGCCGATGAAGGAGCGGATCGCCCGGCTGGAACGGATTGCCGGCCGGCCGCTGAACTGAGGCTGACTGGCCGACCCGGGTGCCGCCGTCGTACTTTCGCCCGGGACACGCAAAAACGCCGGCGCTGCCCGTATTCCGGTAGCGCCGGCGTCTTTTGTCAGCGGCAGAATTTTTGCGCCTCGAAAACGAGCGCTTGGTCCGCTAGCTGCGGAAGTTGACGAACTGCAGGTCCGCCTCGTCGAAGCCCTTCAGCAGCGTCATAACAGACTGCAGGTCATCGCGGGACTTGGAGGAGACGCGGAGTTCGTCGCCCTGGATCTGGGACTTGACGCCCTTGGGGCCTTCGTCGCGGATCAGCTTGTTGATCTTCTTGGCCAGGTCCTGCTCGATGCCTTCCTTGATGGAGGCCTCCAGACGGAATTCCTTGCCGGAGGGGTAAGGCTCGCCGGTGTCCAGGGACTTCAGGGAGATGCCGCGGCGGATCAGCTTGGACTGGAGGACGTCCAGCACGGCCAGCACACGTTCCTCCGAGTTCGCCTTCATCAGGATCTTCTCGCCGCTGAAGTCGACCTCGGCTCCGACGCCCTTGAAGTCGTAGCGCTGGACGAGTTCCTTCTGTGCCTGGTTCAGCGCGTTGGCCACTTCCTGCTTGTCCACTTTGCTTACGACGTCGAACGTTGACTCGCCTGCCATGATTCTCCTTGTGCCGGTGGTTGCCCTGACATTGGCTCTGCAGGGCGTGGATCTCTGCATTCCAGCCTAATACGGATCGCCCGCCTGTGGCGCTGGTGCGTGTGTGGCGCTGGCGTGGATTCGGCGCTGTTACTGATTCACAGTTCCCTCATAGCGAACGCACTGCGGGAACGAAGCCGGGCAGGCGAGAGTTGAACGAGTTGGAAACAGGCCGAAGGGAAAGCCATGCAACACAAAGCCGTCCGTTATGTCACCCGAACCACCGCCGCAGCCGCGGGCGCCGTTGCCACTGCTGCCACGTCAGTCGCCGCTGCAGCCCTGGCAGGCTCCATCGTCTTCAGTCCGGTCCCGGATGCCTCGGCCCGCATGGAGGGTGTGAGCGAGGACCTGCTGCGGGCGGTCCAGCTGAACCAGATCACCGAGGAGCAGGCCGTGAAGTTCGAGGCGCGGCTGGCCGGACGGATTCTCGGCGACGCTTGATCCTCCGTCGAAATCCCCGGAATCACGGGCCTTTTGGGCTGCTTTCGGACCGTACGCAGCCCCGATTCGATGTTTCGGCAGAAGTTCTGTAAAGTTGTCTTGCCCGCGGTTACTGGAAGCGGAACGGCCCGGAAACGAACGTTCTGACCACTGCAGCCGGGGGTGATCTTCTTTTGAAGTTCGGCAGATTACCCGAGCGGCCAAAGGGGGCTGACTGTAAATCAGCTGGCAACGCCTACGGGGGTTCGAATCCCTCATCTGCCACCGCCCCGGATTCTAGGGGAATTTAGACCCGTTCGTATCTCTTCGGAGGTGCGGGCGGGTCTTTTTTACTTCCCGGTGATCACACTTGTGAGCACACCTTGGCTTTTCTTTGACATCGGCAGCAGTGAGGACGCACCTTCCGCGGCGTTGTGGGCGGCGTCTCCCACCATGTGCGCGTACAGGTCGCGGGTGATCTGGCTGTTGCTGTGTCCCATGGTCTTGGACACAATGGCCATGTCCTGCCCCGTGGCCAGCATTAGAGACGCGTGGAGGTGGCGGAGGTCATGGAAGCGCATGTGCGGGAGGCCCAGCTTCTCCACCATCAGCTCGAAGAGTTTGGACGGGTAGCCCGGGCGGAGCTGGCTGCCGTCCTCGTACGTGAACACGCGGCCCGAGTCCTGATAGGCGTCTGCCCATGCCTCGCGTTCCTGCCCCTGCTGGAACTGCCACGTCAGAAGAGCGGCGACGTCCCGGTCTGACAGTGCGACCACGCGGTCCTGTCCGGCATCCGTTTTGATTGTGCCCTCCACTACTTCCTTGCCTACCTGTACAAGCTGCACACAGATAACCAGGCGGCGGGCGGCAAGGTCTACGTCCTGCCAGCGGAGGCCGCACAGTTCACCGCGGCGCATACCGGAGAGGATGGCCACCTCAAACAGTGCGCCCAGCCGGTGCTCAGTGGCGGCGTCCAGGACGACCGCTCCACCTACTACTGGAAGCACGTCTACGAGCGGAACACCGAAGGACTCTACCTACCCAACGGCGCCTTCGCCTTAGCGGCAACCCTCGCCGGACTGCCGATGGAATGGTCCGCCTACAACCCCACCATCCACGCCCGGGAATCCCGCCACAACCCAATCGGGGCCCTCGTGACTAATCCCCGCCGATTCAAGGACACCGCGGCCAGCGTGCCCGAGTTCAGCGCCCTCATGAACGCCCAGGTCCGAGCCACGCTGCCATGCAACGGAGGGACCGAATGGATGGCCGAAGACCATCGTCTCCAGCAACGGGCAGCCGAGCTGTGCCGCCCGTGCGCCCTCCTGGTATTGTGCTGCACCTAGGCCATCACCGCTGGGGAAAGAACCGGCATCTGGGGCCAACATCTGGTCTCTGTTCATCTGGCCCTGGCTTCCTGCCGACGGGTCGAGGGCATGCTGACGCCGCCCTGTTAATAACAAAGCCGAGTCAATGGTCGCGTCGGTTTTAAAGCACTTTGAAAGTATTAGAGCCCGCCACGTCTGCCTACCGCTGACCAACGGACGAATGGAAAGACTACAGTCGATTTTTGTTGATATTGATCTTGGCTCCTTCAGATGACGCATGTATCGGTCACAGGCCGCCCTTTTCGTTACGGAGGCTTGCTTGACACCCAAACGCCAACCCACCGGCGGCGCGCACAACGCTGCTGACGCCACATCAGGGAAGCAAGGCGGCCGCCTCAGCAAGAGACCGACGCAACCACAGGGCGTAGTTGGTGGAGATGTGCTGAGCATCCATATGGGTTGCATATCCCGCGACAACCGCGGGACAGACATCCTCCGCGCACAACCACGGAACAACGTCCACGTATTCCGCGCCACCGGCCTCGGCGACGCGCTTCTCCATCTCATTGTGTTCGGTGTCCACCGCGTAACTCCGCTGAGTGTGGCAGCGACGGACGTCGTCGGAATTCGATGTGACGCAGTCCTCGGGATCCTTTTCCGAGTACGCGATGTCCCCGATCACGACCACACGACCACTTATCGCGCTCAATGACTTTATGGTCGAGGCGAGACCCTCCTCCCAGGCGGCCTCCGTGTTTTCTTTGTCAGGGCGCCCATCCTTCTCAAGCCAAGTACCCTGGCGCTGACCCGAGATGAGGACGACGCTCGGGTGAAGTGCCTCGATCTTCGCCAGCGAGTCAGCACGGAATGCATTGCACTCGGGATAATCACCCTTGCGCTTCGCGTTGTAGACCGAAAAGTCGGCTGGCGGACACGAGAACATCGAAAAGACTTCGAAGCGCCGCCCAAGTTCAGTGGCTGTCACGCCGAGCGGACTTTCCCACATCTGAGCGTGCGAGTCGCCATAAACCACGACTGTCTCGCCGCCGCTGGCGTCACCATAACTGCATGTGACTTTACCTGTTGGGGCATCTAGGCCCCTTAGACAGGCATGTTGGTTGAAGAGGAATCTCCCAACAGGCGGCTCCGGCGGCCACCCTGCGACGTTTACGCTGTCAGCCACGGCCTTTGCCACTTCGTCAGCCGTCGGTAGGTCACTGCCAGGGGCAACTGCAAAATCGCCTACTTTGTCTGTGGGGGAAGGCTTGGGCAGGATCGACACCAGATTGCTCGTGAGGCCAAGTGATAGCGCCACCAGTGCGGCGCCGAAAGCCACGCTGACTGACGGCCGGCGGGCCTTGAGCCAGTTGGAGTTCCGTACGGGCAATTCCACATACTTGAAGGTAACGACAGACAAGGCCAGCGCCACACCGACAAAGGCAAGCTTGGTGGTCATCGCCAGTTCGGTCCCGAGCGATGCCGCGGGGAGGATCAGCACGGGCCAGTGCCACAGGTACAGGGAATAAGAGAGCTTGCCAAGCCATTGCAGAGGTCGACACTGCAGGAGCACTTCGGCTCCTCGCTTCGGTGTGATTGTCCCGCCGATTATCACAAGAACCGTTCCGCCAACCGGAAGAATAGCAGCGGACCCTGGGTACCTGGTGTACTCGTCCAGCGTGAGCGCTGCTGCCGCAATCGCGATGAGTCCGGACACACTCGTAACGGCAGCAAGAAAAACCGGCAGCCGCATGATCGTCGGTGTGAGCACGGCAAGAATTGCGCCAGCCGCAAGTTCCCAGGTCCTCGTCAAGGGAGAGAAGTAGGCCGCACTCGCGTTCTCCGTCGTCGCGTACACCGACCACATGAGGGAGACTGCAATCGTGACAGCGAGGAGAACCGTCAGTCGCGTGCGTAGCGGAGCTCTCCATCCGATCGCAGCGACCGCCATCATTAAGGCTGGCCATAACAGGTAGAACTGCTCTTCGATGGCCAGTGACCAATAGTGCTGTAACGGGGATGGAGAAAGGTCGCTGGCCCAGTAGTCCGTCCCTTGTGAGGTTTCGCGAAAATTGCTGGCGAAAAGCGCGGCCCATTGCCCGTCTTCGGCGGTTCGAGCAGCACTCGTACCGCCGATCAAAGCGAAGGATGAGACTACTGTGACGGCGAGGACAAGAGTCGCGGCAGGCAGGATTCGCCGAGCCCGTCGTGCATAGAACCACAAGAGGGAGATCCGCCTACCCCGTTCAGCTTCTTTGAGCAGGAGGCCGGTGATGAGGAAGCCGGAGACCACGAAGAAGACGTCGACACCGACGTAGCCTCCTTGCAGCGCCGGCACGCCTACATGGTCCAGCACGACCAGTAGAACTGCGATCGCGCGAAGACCCTCTATGTCCGGACGGAACGTGCGTGGAACGGATGAAGAGCGATCGGCTCCCTTCGTGGCACGCTTACTCGTTAGCAGACGGCGTCGGGGTTTACGCGCGTCAAGGTGGTTTCCATTGAGCAATCCACTGGCCAGATGCATCATGTCGCCCCTTTGGCCCGACGTCTCCTACCGGCTCGTGCGGCCGACAGTAGCGCTCTTTGCGGCCAGAATCAATGCATTTCCCCGAAGATAGGCGTGCGGTCGTGAAGTGGGCAAAAATTCTTGACCTCGCCCGGCAATTTTCTCAGAAATCGGGCGCCTCCAGCTTGATGCTGACCCGACTTGCTCGCCTCGATCGGCGTCGAAAGTCCGCTTCAATCCGCGCTGCTGCGGGCGTAAATACCAGTACGCTCACCCGCCCCGTGGACCGGACCCACTGAGTCCCGGTCCCTTATCGTCTGACCTATGGAAATCGTGAGCAAGTCATAAACAGTGTTCGTCGCTTGGCATCGGGAGCAACTCTTATCTCAGCCCTCGCGGCCGTCGGAGTAGCCGGGTCGTCGGCGCCACCCGGAGACGCGGTTGCCAAGGGTCAGGAAGCGCAAACGCAGATCTGCGGCGGCAGCATTCAGGGGAACAGCGTTCTTACCGCGGCTCTCGCGGGCGCTGTGCAAGGGAGCAACCTCAGCCCATTGGCTCCTAAGTGCAGCTGCGGCAACAAATGTCCCTTAGGGAATCCGCCAGCAAGCTGCGGACCTGGAGAGAAACGCTGCAAGGAAACCGCGTCCTGCAACTTCAATATCTCGTGCGACGGAATCGTCGTTGCGTGCTCAGCGAAGGTGCGAGTCGAGTACCTGAGCGAACGGCGGAAACCGCTGAGTCTGATACCTCGACCGGCCCGTCGTGGCTCCGCTACGACATTTGCATAGAGCCGACCCTGTCGCCAGAGTCAATTGCCATCATCGATGGGGTTATCTCCTACTTGTGCAGCGTCGTGGAGCAAGGAGCACCCAGAGCGGAATGGCGGGTCGGCTACAACCGGATCAAGTCCTACATCTGGCAGAACCACCCAGTGCTCGTGCACGACAACCAGGAGGTTCCACTGGCTGACCTGGTTCCAGGCCTTGCCCGAGGACAGGCAAGCGGGCGGCTCCCCTCAGATGATGACAAGCTGGCTCGCATGGCAGCCGCCGCCATCAAGCAGCTGAACGGTAATGACGAGAAACAGTCGTTGAGGACGAACCGCTTATCGAGGTCGAGGACCTAGGCGAAGACGCACTCCGCGGGCGGGAGCTTGAGGTGTCTTTGCGGGAGGACATCGCCAACGAGTACTCCCGGGAGGTGGACCGGCTGGTCAAAACCCTCGCGAAGGAGGACGGGATCACCGGCGTGGTCCGCGAAGACCGCGAAGTACTCCTCGTTGCCACACCCAGCTGGGACACCGCGCAGCTTCAAGAATGGCTCACCCGATATATCGAAACCAATATCCATAACTAGCGGCACTCTTTGGCGCGCGTGCAGGGGAGTTGACCAAAGGGGAGAAACCGCCGTCGACATCAGCGTTGGGCCCGGCGTAGGCTGGCACCATCGGCGCATGTGACCCCGATGCCCTGCGTCGATACATCAATCGATGAAGGAGAACCATGAGCGTTGTACGTGAATTTATGACCACGGATGCACAGTGTATTAAGGAGCATCAGTCCCTCGCAGATGCCGCTCGGATGATGTTGGATCTGGATTGTGGATCGCTGCCGATCTGCGGCGATGACGGCAAGTTGAAGGGCATGATCACCGACCGCGACATCGTGCTCAGGTGCGTTGCTGCCGATCGTGATCCCCGCGAGATGCTGGCCAGCGAACTGGCCAACGGCAAGCCCTACTGGGTGGACGCCGACGCCAGTGTTGACGCAGCCATCGAAATCATGGAGAGGCACCAGATCCGGCGGCTCCCGGTCATCGTCGACCACAAGATGGTCGGCATCATCAGCCAGGGTGACATTGCGCGCAACTACAGCGAGGAGCGCGTGGGCGAACTGGTGGAGCACATTTCGGAACGCCACCCTATGTCTGCATAGTCTGACTAATTTCCGCATGGCCTTGTTCGCGGCTCCTTGCCTTGTAGGTTCGGAACCGCGAACAAGCTTTGGAAACTCTGGACCGCGAAACCCGGCCGGACCAGAGCCTAGTTCAGGGCGATCAGGAGCATCTGGTTGGTCCCCGGGATGCACGTCTGCAGGATGGCCCGGGGGAATCCGCCGAATACCGCGATGACATCGTTGGTGGTTCCCGGGTTGGGGACCTGGCCCCGGGCCGTCGCGGTGTATGTCCCGTAGCCCGGAATGCTGACGGTCTCGCCCACGCCGATGCCGGAGAAGCGCGCCCACCCGCCGCAGAAGTCGTGCTCCGTGATGAACAGCGAGTAGCCGTCGTTGGGTGTGTAGTGGATCGGCCCGATGCACGCGTCCACCATGGCCTGTCCGCCAGCGCCCGCGACATAGATGGTGCGGACAGCGGGCGCGGCCTGGACCGGCGCCGTGGCGGGGATGTAGGCCGGTGAAGCAGCAGCGGGTGCCGCCGCAACCGCTGCCGGCGCCGGTGCCGGGGCGGAAACCTCGACGGCGGGCCCCGTCAGCTTCAGCGTCTGGCCCGGGACGATGATGCTGTAAAGGCCCAGCCCGTTGGCGGCCAGCATTGCGTTCGTGTCGACGCCGTACCGGCCGGCGATCCCACCCACGGTATCGCCGGGGACAACCGTGTAGAGGTTGGGGTCGCCGGCGGGTGCCGGAGCAGGTTCGGGCGCTGGCGGTGGTGGGGGAGCCTCGGCAGGCGCCGCAGGCACCGCAGCTTCTGCGACTTCCGGCTGCGCAGTGCCAGCTCCCGCACTGCCAAACTCAACGGACCCAACATAGGGCGCATCCAACGGCACCGCGGCCAAAGGCCGGGCAACGCGCACAACTGGCGACGCCGCCGTCGTGATGGCCTCCGGCGGCGCGGATATCTCTGCCGTGGGGACGGGGCCGGCCAAAGCGCCGACTCCGAAGGCGGAAATCACGGCGGCGGTGGCCATGCCGGCCCACAGCTTGTTGCTGATCGGCCCGCGCCCCGGTGTCAGGAGATCGGCCCGCGGGACATCGGTTTCGAAATTTCGGCGGGGTGGTTCGGGAGTAGGTGCGGTCAACTGGAACATGGGTGGCCCATCGCAGGTCGGTCCGGCAACAGGGCGGCAGTGGTGCCGCGAGTTCCAATGCAGGACGGATCGAGGAGTGATGCGCTGCGCGGTGCCGGTCTATGACGGAACCGCGCACGGAAAGCGCGCATGATGGGAGCGCCCGCATACCCAGAAGATACGGATGCCCGCTATGAAGCGGCATCATCCACCCCAGCTCGGAGGATGCGCCGGCAACTTTGTTTTGGCCCTAGGAATTTCGAGTCTAGGAAGCTGCGCCAGGCACTGCACCAGTAGGCGTTACCTGAATTTTTCCGCCGAATACTTGGCCCCGCGGCGGCGACTACTCGGTGTCCAGCCGGCTGCCCCGCTGGACATTTCTACCGGGACATCCCTTACAACGAGGGGCGGTCCTTGAGCTCGGCCACTTCGCGCCGCAGCGCAGCGATCTCCGTGGCCAGGCCGGCGAGCTCTGCCCGCAACGGTTCCTCCACGGACTCCGCGGCGGCTTCCGTGGACTCCTCTACACGCTGGACAAGCCAGGAAGCGATGGACGCGGTGACCACACCCAGCACGGCAATGCCGCTCATCATCAGCGCCGAGGCCACCAGCCGGCCGATCGGCGTCACGGGGTACATGTCGCCGTAACCCACCGTGGTGATGGTGGTGATGGCCCACCAGAGAGCATCGCCGAACGTCAGGATCTTGGCGTCCGGGGCCGACTGTTCAACGTCCAGCACAGCCAGCGCACCCACAAAGACCAGCAGCGCCGCTGACCCGGCCACGTACGTGACCACCCGGCCCCTGAGGGTCTCGCCGATGGTCCTGTGCAGCACCGAAAGCAGCGTGACCAGCCGGAGCAGGCGCAGCGGCCGGAAGAACGGAAGGGCCACGATCAGGAGTTCGTGCAGGTTCCAGAGGAACCAGCGGCGGCGGTCCGTGGCCAGCCACAGGTTGGCGGCGAAATCAAGGGCGAAAATACCCCACGTCAGCCACATCACCGTCTCAAGCCATTCCGCGCCGCTGCCGTCGACGCGGCCAATCACCTGCCACGCGTACGCCGCCAGGAAAACCAGTGCAGTCCCCATCAGGGGCCACTCGGCGAGGTCCCGGTAGCGTTGTTGCGTCATGCGCCACATCCTACGTGGCGGGCCGGACCTACGGACTTGCCAGCAAGTTACTGATGGGTAACATTGAGGAATGCACCTGCTTCTGCGAACCCTCCTGATGCTGTTCACGTCCGCCCGCCGCTCCGCACTGACAATCTGGGACGCGTCGTCCCTGCCGCTGCGCGTCCTGCCCACCGATATCGACATCGCCATGCACGTCAACAACGGCATGTACTTTTCCCTCATGGACCTGGGCCGGTTCGACCTGATGGTCCGCAGCGGCGTGTGGAAGACGATGCGCCGACGCGGCTGGAGCCCGGTGGCGGCGGGGGAGACCATCGCCTTCCGGAAGTCGCTGCAGCTGTGGCAGCAGTACACTATCGAATCAAAGATCATCGGCCTGGATGCCAAGGCCATCTACTTTGAGCAGCGCATGGTGTCCGACGGCGAGATTTACGCGCGTGCCTACATCGCCACCCGCCTGGTCAACAAGGGCAGACCGGTCAGCCAGGAGGAGATCCTGCGGGAGTTCGGCCAGCCCCCGGCGGACCTGGTGCTGCCCGGATGGATCCACGAATGGCGCGAGACCAACGCCCTGCCCGGCAGCCGGACGCCGGCGCCGCACCTTTGGGACAGCCTCACCCCGGAAACCAGGGCCTGAGCGCCGGTCACCCGGAAGCTACGTGCCGACGTCGCGCTTGTTCACCGCGAACGCGGCCACGGCCACCAGCGCCGCCGAAATTCCCCAGAGCCACCCGGCGGCCGCCCAGTCCGCGCCGTTGGCCATCGGGGAATTTCCGTAAGCCCAGTGGTAAGGGCTCAGGTCCAGCAGCCACTCCACGTCCTCGCTCTGCCGGCCGACGGCGTTGAAGACGTAACCAAAAACGCCGACGGCGGCGCCCGCGGCCAGCCCGAACGTCCGCCTGCCGGACACGGCCCCGGCGCAGAGCGCGGCCGTTCCGCTCAGCAGTGCCAGCCCCGCGAACAGCACCGCGGCGCCGAAGAGATTCTCGGGCCGGATATTCAGCTGGGCCGAATCGTTGAGCAGCCGGACCAGCACAAAAACGAAGGCCGCGAGCAGCACTACCCGCAGGAACAGGGACAGCGCTCGTTCCAGCACCACCTGGACGCGGGTCACCCCGTGCGCGAGGGTCAGTTCCAGCTGGCCGGATTCCTCGTCCCCGCCCACCGCGGCGGCGCCCCACCCCACCGAAGCGATGGTCATCAGCAGGAAGCCGATCAGCCCGAACAGCGTGGCCTGGGTGTACCCGGGACCGGTGGCGATCTGGTCGTAGTTCAGCGCCTTGGTCATCTCGGCCGGGAGGGCGTCGATCATGTCCTGCATCTGCGCGCTCCCGCCGATGGACGGGTACAGCGGCAGGTACAGGAACGTGGCGGCGGCCAGGCCCGCGGCCCATGCGACGGTGGAGCGCCAGGAATCAAAGAAGGCCCGGCGGAACAGCGGCAAGGTGGTGGTGCTCATCGCGCGGCCTCCGCCGTGCCGGGCAATGCCGGGTCCGTGGCTGCGGGAGTTGAGTACATCTTGAGCACAGACTCCTCAAGGTCCGGTTCCCCCAGCACCAGGTCGGTCAGCTCCAGGGTGCCCAGGGCCCTGACCAGCGGCTGGATGGCCCCCTCCACGGTGGCCGAAAGGGTGATGCTGCCGTCGGACTCCAGCACCTCAAAATGCCCGACGCCGGGCACCCGGCCCAGCAGCGCGCCGGCGTCGTGCGCTGTTATTCCGTTCGCGGTGAACCGGACCCGGCGCACCGCACCTTCCCGGAGCCCGCTCACGGACTCGACGGCGATGATCCGGCCGTCGCGGAGGATCGCCACAGTGTCTGCCGTCTGCTGGACCTCGCTAAGGACGTGGGAACTGAGGAAGATGGTCTGGCCGTTGTGCTGCGCCTCGCGGACCATCGCATGGAATTCCTGCTGGACCAGCGGATCCAGGCCGCTGGTGGGCTCGTCAAGGACCAGGAGATCGGGATCGTGCATAAACGCCTGGACCAGGCCGAGCTTCTGCTTGTTGCCCTTGGACAGTTTGCGCGTGTGGCGGTCCAGGTCCAGGCCAAGCCGTTCGGCAAGGCCATCGATCCTGCCCGGGGCCACTGGACCACTGATGGCTTGGTAGTGCGCCAGGAGTGTCCGGCCCGTGACACGGCCCTCGAGGAACAGCTCGCCGGGAAGGTAACCGATCCGCCGGCGGAGCTCCGGGCCGCCAGCACGGGGGTCCTTGCCCAGGACGCGGACCTCCCCGGACGTGGGGCGGATGATGTCCAGCAGGCAGCGCATGGTGGTGGTCTTGCCCGCGCCGTTGGGGCCGATCACGCCGAACACGGAGCCTGCTTCGACGCTGAAATCCACCCCGTGGAGCACCTCGCGCCGGCCGAACTTTTTGGTGAGGGACCGGGTGGAGATAGCCTGGGCCATGAACCCTCCTGTATACGGCAGTCAGCGGCTGATGACCCCAAGGGTAGGCCCCGCCGTGCCCGGTGTACACGGCTCGCGTTGACTCATCAAAGATGCCCGCGTAGCTGCTATCGAAGAATCATTTGGTAATGCCCGCGTAGCGGCGCGTCTGCTGGGGCGGTATCTGCCGGCCCGGCACTGTGAGCCATGGAGCTTTCGATGAGCGAACGCAAGGCCGTCACGAAGACCACTGCCCTCCGATATGCCCGGTCGGACCGTGCGGCCAAGAAGACCATCCTGGACGAGCTGTGCGCCCTGACGCTTTGGCACCGTGACCATGCGCGGAAGGCCCTGCGGCAGGCCTTGGTGCTCAGACAGGTCAAGGCCCGGCCGCTCAGGGCCCCGGTCTACGGCGACGACGTGATCGAGGCGTTGCGGTTCTGCTGGGCCGTCCAGGGCACCCCGTGCGGGCGTCTGCTGGCAGCAGCGCTGCCGGATTTGGTTCCGCGGCTGCGCCGGTTCAAGGAGCTGAGTATCGAGGACGGGACGGCGGCGTTGTTGCTGAAGATCGCCCCGGCCACCATCGACCGCCGGCTCAAGCCAGACCGGGGGAAACTCGACCCAAGGGGCCGTTCCCACACCAAGCCCGGAACACTGCTCAAAGACTCCATCCCGATGCGGACCTGGGCCGAATGGGACGATGCGGTGCCCGGTTTTGTGGAGATTGATCTGGTCGGCCACGAGGGCGGCAATTCCTTGGGTGAGTTCTGCTTCACCCTGACAATCACTGACATTTGCACCGGGTGGACCGAGACCCGGTCGGTGAGGAACAAGGCCCAGAAATGGGTGTTCGCCGCGATCAAGGAAGCCACCGCGGCGTTCCCGTTCCCGATCGTCGGGATCGATTCGGACAACGGGAGCGAGTTCATCAATTGGGAGCTGCTGCGGTGGTGTGAGCAGGAGCAACTGACCTTCACCCGGTCCAGGCCCGGGAACAAAAATGACGGCGCCCATGTGGAACAGAAGAACTGGCATGTTGTCCGGCAAACCGTCGGATATCACCGCTACGACACAGCGGCGGAGCTGGAGCTGCTGAACCGGATCTGGGCGTTGCAAGGGCAGCTGACCAACCACTTTGGACCCCAGCAGAAACTCGTCCAGAAGATCCGAACCGGCCCAAAGATCACCAAGAAGTATGACCTGCCGGCGACCCCATACGAACGGGTCCTGGCCGACGAGGGCACCGTCCGGAAAGTCGTGAAGGCCAAGCTGAAGAGGGAGAACAAGCCCTTGAATCCAGCCGCAATCCAACGTCAAGTTCAAGCCCTCTGCTCCGAGCTGCTCACCTTGACCACGACAAAGCAAGGCCCCAAAAGCCAACCGACCATCCGGGCACAATCAAATGATTCTTCGATAAGGGCTACGCGGGCATCTTGACATGATTCCCCGGGCGGCTGCCGGCGGATATTCCCGATGACGCGGGGAGCGAACAGGGCGCACCCGGCTGGGACATCCGCCTGCGCCTCGCGTACCGTTGAAGGCATGGCTACCGTAGACATCACAGGTGAACAGTTCGCATCGACCATCGAAGGCAACGACATTGTCCTGGTGGACTTCTGGGCTGAATGGTGCGGTCCCTGCAAGCAGTTCGGGCCCACATACAGCGCCGTATCGGAGAAGCACTCCGACGTCCTGTTCACGAAGGTGGACACCGAAGCCCAGCAGCAGCTCGCCGCCGAGGCCGGCATCACGTCCATCCCCACCCTGATGGCCTTCCGCGAAAAAGTTCTGGTCTTCTCTCAGCCCGGCGCCCTGAACGCCCAGCAGCTGGAGCAGGTTGTTGACGCGGTCAAGGCCCTGGACATGGACGAGGTTCACGCCCATGTGGCGCGCTCGCAGGCAGAAGCGGCAGCGGCCGCGGCAAGCACCCCGGCCGTCACCAAGAGCTCGGGCCCGCAGGACGGTTCGCAGATCCCCGGGGCGTAAGCGCTCCTAGCCCCCTTAAACACCATCGACTGCTCCGTAAGGGCCCTTTTGAACGTTCAATAGGGCCCTTACGGAGCAGTCGATGGTTAAAGCGAAGGCTACAGGCGGTCCAGCTGCACGGGCTCGGCCAGCAGCGCGCTCAGGGATTCGTTCAGGTCCTGGACCGCGGTGCCCTTGGAGTGCTTCGCAAGCAGTTCCTCGGATTCCCACTGTTCCGTGAGGACCAGCTTCTCTTCGGTGGCTTCGGTCAGCTCGTAGCGGATGCAGCCGGGTTCGTTGACCACCTCGTCGATGGCGATTTCCAGGGCGAGCTTCACACGGAAGAACTCGCCGTCGTTGGGGATGAACGTTGCCTGCAGGTCGATGGGTGCACTCATGGATTTCACAATACCGGGACTCGGGATGCACGCCCGCCCTGTTTACGCGCGGACACCCTCCTGTTGCGCTTCTCTTGCGCTTTCATTGCCGGGAGCCAGACGGTAGCGTGCCACCATGCGCGCTTACACAGCCGGGGACACTGACGTCCCGCTCCTCGAGGAAACCATCGGCCAGAACTTTGAACGGGCGGTGGCCCGGTTCCCCTTCCACGACGCGCTGATCGAGGCCGCGCCGGTCCCGGGCGCTGACGCCCGCCGCTGGAGCTACACGAAAATGAACGACGACGTCGATCGCCTCGCGCGTGCACTGCTCGCCTCGGGGGTGGCCAAGGGCGACCGGGTGGGCATCTGGAGCCCGAACTGCGCCGAGTGGACGCTGCTGCAGTACGCCACGGCCAAAGCCGGTGCCATCCTGGTGAACGTGAACCCGGCCTACCGGAGCCACGAGCTGGAGTTTGTGGTGAAGCAGAACGGCATGCGGATGCTGGTGGCGGCACCGTCGGACCGGAACAGCGATTACGTGGGGATGGCCCGCCTGGCGCTTGCCGGCTGTCCTGACCTCCGGGAACTGGTGTTCCTGCCGGATTATGGCCTGGACGGGCTCGACGCCGGTGACCCCCAAAGTGACGGTGAGCTGACGTACGCCGAGCTGCTCAAGCGGGCTGACGCCGTCGGCCATTCCGGACTGAAGGCCCGCATGGCGGAGCTGGGCCCGCACGATCCCATTAACCTGCAGTACACGTCCGGGACCACGGGCTTCCCCAAGGGTGCCACGCTGACGCACCACAACATCCTGAACAACGGCTACTCCATCGGTGAGCTGCTGGGCTACACCGAGCACGACCGGGTGGTGATTCCGGTGCCGTTCTACCACTGCTTCGGGATGGTGATCGGCAACCTGGCAGCCCTCAGCCACGGTGCGGCCACCATCATCCCCGGGCGCGGCTTCACGCCGGCGGCCGCGCTGGAGGCGGTCCAGGACTTTGGCGGGACATCGCTGTACGGTGTGCCCACCATGTTCATCGCCGAGCTGGCCCTGCCGGACTTTTCCTCCTACGACCTGGCCACGCTCAGGACAGGCGTCATGGCGGGATCGGTGTGCCCCATCGATGTGATGAACCGGGTGATCTCGGAGATGCACATGGTGGATGTCGCCATCTGCTACGGCATGACCGAGACCTCCCCGGTGTCCACCATGACCCGTAACGGTGACACGCTGCAGCATCGCACCGAGACCGTGGGCCGCACCATGCCCAGGCTGGAAAACCGGATCGTGGACCCTGGCACCGGCGAGGTGCTGGAGCGCGGCGAGATCGGCGAGCTGTGCACCCGGGGCTACGCCGTCATGGCCGGGTACTGGGACCAGCCGGACAAGACCGCGGAGACCATCGACACCGAACGCTGGATGCACACCGGCGACCTCGCCCGGATGGACGACGAGGGCTACGTGGTCATCGAAGGCCGCATCAAGGATCTGGTGATCCGCGGCGGCGAAAACATCTACCCGCGTGAGATCGAGGAGTTCCTGTACAGCCACCCGTCCATCCAGGACGTGCAGGTGATCGGGGTGCCCGATGCCAGGTACGGCGAGGAACTCATGGCCTGCATCATCCTCAAGCCCGGCGCGGACCCGCTGGACGTGGCCGCCATCGCCGACTTCTGCCGCGGGAAACTGGCCCACTACAAGATCCCCCGATACGTGGACGTCCGCGAAAGTTTCCCCATGACCGTTTCCGGGAAGATCCGCAAAGTCGAGATGCGAGAGGAAGCCGTGGCCCGGCTGGGCCTCTGACAGGGTCTGACGATCGTGGGCAGCAAGACCTCGACGTGGGGCCGCAAGTGTCCGTTCGCGCTGTCTGAGCCCCTCGTTGAGCGCGAACGGGACACTTGAGGCCCGGGGCTTCGAGCTCAGGTTGCCGGGGTCACCCCAAGCTGCGCCATGAGGCCGGCTACATCGTAGTAGCGGCTTTCCTCCGTGACTTCCCCGTCAGCATTGAACGTCGAGAAGACGCCGGCGTTATTGATTATGGATTTTCCGGTGGCGGGAATCTCGCCGCCGGGCGATGCCAACGGTCCCTGGTGCGTTCCGCGCAGAGTGTACTCGGCTGCGAACGTCTCGCCATCCTGGAGCACGGGCCCCACGGTGAGACTGACATCCGGGAAGGCCCGCAGGAGGTCCACCATGTCCTGCTCAATAGCGTCCCGCCCCTTCAGCGGCTGCGGGTAGCTCGGGTCGTGGACAACCGCGTCCGCGGCATAGAATGCCGCAAAGGCCTTCGCATCGTGAGAGTTAAGGGCTTCTACTGACTTGGCAATTGCGTCCGCGCTCATCGTTTGCTCCTTTATCGGTCCTGTTGTCCGTTATTCGGGACAACTTCAGACTGCCCGGCTCCAAGGCCGGGCGGATGGGTCAACTGACCCATTTTGTGGCCGATGCCGGCAGCGCCCATCAGGCGGATTCGGTTCGGCCGCGCCCGAAGTTCCGTCCTAGGGAACGGCAGTGTGAAGTGCTGTAATTGAAGCGTGACGCTGGAGGAAGTGACAGCGAGGGGCTACGCGGCACTGGAAGCGGGGCGGTGGGCGGATGCGCGCGCCGCCTTTGAGGAGGTCCTCTCAGGCACCGGATCGTCGGGCGCGCTCGCAGGCCTGGGCGACGCCCTCTTTTTCCTCGGTGAGCTCAGTGAAAGCGTCCGCTGCCGTGAACGCGCCTACGCCGCCAGCCGCCGCGCGGGCAATGTTCCGGAGGCCATCGACTCCGCTGTGTGGCTGTGCCTCGTCTATGGAATGTCCCTCGGCAACGAGGCGGCGGCGCGGGGCTGGCTTGCCCGCGCGGAGAGCATGTCCGGGCCGGACGACGGACTGTCCCTTGCGTGGGTTGATTACTGTGGGGCGCTGCTGGCTACGGATGCCCATCGCTGCCGCGACCTGATCGAGCGCGCGCTGGCCACGTCGCATGAATTGGGCGACCCGGACCTCGGCGTCTGTGCCCTGGCCGAGCGTGGCGTTGTCCTGGTCAAGGAGGGAGAAGTCCAAGCCGGGCTTCGGTGTGTTGACGAGGCCATGGCCAGCGCCCTGGGTGGCGACGGAACGACGTTCTACACGGTGGTCATGGCGAGTTGCTCGATGCTGACGGTCTGCGACCTGCTCAGCGACCTCGGACGGGCTACCCAGTGGTCGCTGGCGGCAGATGACTATATGAGGACCTACGGCTGTCCATACTTATACGCTCAGTGCCGCATGGTCCACGGGCGGGTGCTCCTGCTGACGGGTCATTGGGCCGAAGCCGAGGCCGAGCTGCAGCGGGCGGCGGCGAGTACAAGGGACGTCTTCCCCGGCATGTTCCACAGGGCCATCGCGAGCCTCGCCGAGCTCCGTGTGCGCCAAGGGCACTTCGACGAGGCCAGGGCCTTGATCGAGAGGATCGGCGCTCCGGTCGAGACCAGCCTGGTGGCGGCGGGCCTGGCCCTCGGAAGCAACGAACCCGTGGCGGCCGTGGCCCTGGCAGAGCGTTGGCTTCGTTCAGAAAATGAGGGTACCGGCGAGGTCGTTCCTACATTGCACGCCGGTGGGCACCGGACCTCCCTGGAAACAGCGGGCGCACGCAGCCTTCTGGTGGAGGCACAGCTGGCAGCAGGAAAATCCGCTGCCGCTGCAGTGGCCGCCGAGCACCTTGGCGACCTTGACGCCAGCGCCGGAGGAGTCCGCTTGGTGTCCGCGCATGCTGCCCTGGCTAGGGGCAGGGTTGCAGCCGCCGAGGGCCGGCTGGAGCCTGCCACGTTGTATTTTGAGGACGCCCTCAAGTGGTTCGGCCACTTGGAACTTCCGCTGGAAGCCGCGCGCACGCGACTGGAACTTGCGCGTCTTTTAGCCCAAGGCCAGCCCACGCTCGCCATCTCCGAAGCCCGCGCTGCACTGTCAGCGCTGGACAAGCTGGGGGCGTCCCACGATGCCGATACGGCAGCGGCACTGCTGCGATCGTGGGGCGCCGGGGGCCGGTCCGTTCCCCGCGAGGCAGGCATTCTCACCCGGCGAGAGCATGAAATCCTGGGGCTGCTGGTGGAGGGCTATTCAAATCCTGAAATTGCGGTGCAGCTGTTCATCAGCCACAAAACAGTGGCCCACCATGTAAGCAGCGTGCTAGAGAAGCTCGGCCTTCGCAACCGTGCTGAAGCCGCTGCTTACGCCGCCCGCAGGGGCCCTAATTGATGTTGCGGTTGATGGTCCGCACACCCACAACGAGCCCGACGGCGGCTGTCACCGATGCGGCGAGGAGGCCCAGGAGCGTGTCGGTCCCGACGCCGCCGGCAAACAGTTCCCGCTCGGCGTTGACCAGGTAAGTCAGGGGATTGAAGAGGCTGGCGGTCTTCATCCAGTCCGGCCCGGCCTCGATGGGCAGCATGATGCCGGACAGGATCATCAGCGGGAAGAGCAGCGTCTGCTGCACACCCCAGAAGATCCACTCCTTGTTCTGCGATACCAGGGCCAGCGCGTAGGAGAGGGCGCCGAGTCCGATGCCGAAAATGCCCAGGATGACCAGGCCGAACAGTACGTGCAGCGGATAGAAGACAAAGCCGAACGGGATGCAGACCAGGGCGATCAGCAGGCCCTGCACCACCAGCGGCGCCCACTCCTTCAGCGCCCGCCCGATCATCAGCGACGAGCGGGAGAGCGGCGTGGCCAGTATCCGCTCATAGGAACCGGTCATCAGTTCGTACTGCAGGTTGGAGCCGGTCATGGACGTGCCGAACAGGGCAATCATGACCACGACGCCGGGCAGGAACCACTGCAGCGTGGACTGGCCGCCGAATGCCGGTGCGCCCACGGCCGCCCCGAGCAAGGGTCCGAAAAGGCCCAGGAACACGAGCGGCTGGAGCAGCGAAAAGACCAGCGAGAAGGGGTCCCGCAGGGGCAGCAGCATCTCGCGCCAGAAGACGAATCTGGTGTCATGCAGGATCTGGATCAGGCCCGGCTTTTCCAGGACCTCGGTGCTTTGCACAGCCATCAGCGGTTTGCTCCTTCCCGCAGATTGCGGCCGGTCAGCTCCAGGAACACATCGTCCAGGGTGGGCGGTTTCAGCTCCAGGGACTGGGCGGGAGCGCCGGCGTCGTTCATTTCTTGCAACAGCGCCGGTGCCAGCCGTGCGCCTTCGGTGAGCCGGAGGCGGAAGCGGACCACGCCGTCGTACAAGTTTTCGTTGACCTCACCGCCCGCGGCGGCCCGCGCCAGCAGCCCGCGCACGCCCGCGGCGGAATCCGCCGCAACCTCGACGGCGAGCAGGTCACCGGCCAGGTTGGCCTTCAGCCGGGCGGCTGTGTCATCGGCGATGATCTGCCCGTGGTCAATCACAATCACTCGCTCGGACATCAAATCGGCCTCGTCCATGTAGTGCGTGGTCAGGACGATGGTGGTGCCATGCTCGGCGCGCATCCGCATGATGTGCTCCCAGAGGTTGGCCCGGTTCTGCGGGTCCATGCCGGTGGACGGTTCATCGAGGAACAGCAGCCGCGGGGAGTGCATCAGCCCGAGGGCCACGTCCATCCGCCGCCGCTGCCCGCCGGACAGTTTGATGACGGTGCGCTTGGCGAGGTCGGCCAGGTCCAGGGATTTCAGCAGCTCCTGCGCCCGGGCGGCGGCATCCGTGGAGTTCATACCGTAGAAGCGGCCCTGCATCACGAGTTCGTCGATGACCCGGAAGCTGTGGCCGCCGCCGTTGCCCTGGCCGATATAGCCGATCCGGGCGCGTACCCCGGCCGGATCCGCGGCGACGTCCACACCCGCGACAGTTGCCGTGCCGGACGTGGGCCGGAGCAGCGTGGTGAGCATGCGGAGCGTGGTGGATTTGCCCGCGCCGTTCGGGCCAAGGAACGCCACAAGCTCGCCCGGGGCAACATCGATGTCGACTCCCTTGACGGCTTCTACCGTTTCCTTCTTGACGGTGAATGTCTTGGTTAGCTTGTCAGTGTGGATCATGGCTGACTCCAGAGAATTTCGGAATTCCGGGGCTCTGGTGCGGGCTCCATGGCGCCACGCTATACCCATCTGAAGCTGGAGTCCACGGCGGAACCGTCAGTGCCGGCGGTGGTCCTGGATGGTCATCCGCGGCCCAAACGTCGGTTTGCGGAAGCCGCTCAGCCCGATCATCCGGACCACCCGCTGCCGGTGCCCGGTCCATGGCTCAAGCAAGGCCAGCATGCCGGCGTCGTCGGTCCGGCGGCCGGTCAGCGCGGCGCCCACATAGGCGGCGAGGTGGTAGTCGCCCACCGCGATGGAGTCCGGGCAGCCGTGGGTCCGCTGCACCACTTCGGCCGCGGTCCACACCCCGATACCGGGAATCACCTGCAGTTTTGCTGCCGCCTCCGCGGACGGCAGGGCGGCCAGCCGTTCAAGCGCGACGGCGGATCGCAGCGCCCGCATGACGGTCGCCGAACGCTGTGGTCCAACGCCGGCCTGGTGCCATTCCCACGAGGGGATGCGCAGCCACTGCTCAGGCGTAGGCTGGAGGCGGAGCCCGTCCGGCGCCGCGGTTCCGGCCGCCGGAGCCGGCGGGCCGAACCGGTACATCAGGTACCGGTAGCCGCGGCGGGCCTCAATAACGGTGACCTTCTGCTCGAGGATGGTGGGCACGAGGCAATCAACCACCCGCCCGGTGGAGGGCAGCCGGACAGTCAGGTTCCGGCGTCGGGCGTCACGGACCATCCGGGGGAGCGTGGCGTGGAAGTCCGGTTCGTCAAAGGCCGACCAGTCGTCCCCGGCGCCCAGGAGCCGGGGCACGCCGGCGAGTCCGGCGGCGGAACCGGGACCCCAGGCCTGGGCGTCAACAGCCCCATCCGCGGCAGCGGTGAGGCGCAGCGTGACCGGGCCCTCCGGCGTCGTAAACGCCGTCCATAACCCGTCAGGCCGGAACGAAAACGACGGATCTCCGGTACCCCGCAGAAGCGTTCCCAGCGTCTGGTGCAGGCTGTACGGGCCGTCCGGATGCCAGCGCAGGGACGCATCCGCGGCGGCGGCAAGCCGGGCCGGAGCGTCAAGGATGGTCATGTATTCATGGTCCCACGGTGGGCTGACAACGCCGCTTCCGGAGCCCCTTTCAGACCGAAGATGCCAGGACTAGACTCCATCGTGTGGCGCGGGGAGTCCGCGCCTTCCCCTCGCATTCAAAGGAGCATGCTGTGGCTGGAGTTGTGCATTTCGAGATCCCCTCCGATGACAAGGAACGCGCCAACACTTTTTACCAAAGTGCGTTTGGCTGGACCCTGACCCCCATGCAGGAGATGGACTACACCATCGCCATCACCACGCCGTCGGACGAGCAGACAGGCATGCCAAGCGCGCCCGGGGCCATCAACGGGGCCCTGACCCCGCGCACGGACAACCTCAAGACCCCCGTCATCACCATCGATGTGGAGGACGTTGACGCCGCCTTGGCGCAGGTCGAATCCGCCGGCGGTACCGTCGCCCAGGCAAAGGACGCCGTTCCGGGCATGGGCTACTACGCCTATTTCAAGGACACCGAAGGCAACACCCTGGGCCTCTGGCACACAGATTCCTCGGCAGGGAGCTGAGCCCCGGGCAGGACCTGTGGTGGCAGGCGGTAACTTTGTACCTATGAAGTACGCGCAGTCCGTCCTGGACCTCATCGGAAACACGCCGCTCATCAAGCTCAACCACGTGACGGAAGGCCTCAAAGCCACTGTCCTGGTGAAGCTGGAATACATCAATCCCGGCGGTTCCATCAAAGACCGCATCGCGGTGAAAATGATCGAAGAGGCCGAACGGACCGGCAAGCTCCTGCCCGGCGGGACCATCGTTGAGCCGACGTCAGGCAACACCGGCGTGGGCCTGGCGCTCGTGGCCCAGCAAAAGGGCTACAAGTGTATTTTTGTGGTGCCGGACAAGGTTGGCGAGGACAAGCGCGCCGTGCTTCAGGCTTATGGCGCCGAAGTCGTCGTCACGCCCACGTCCGTGGCCCCGGACAGCCCGCAGAGCTACTACAGCGTTTCGGACCGCCTGGTGACGGAAATTCCGGGCGCCTACAAGCCTGACCAGTTCTCCAACCCGGCCGCCCCCGGCAGCCACTACGAGACCACCGGGCCGGAAATCTGGCAGGACACCGACGGCACCGTGACGCACTGCGTGATCGGCGCCGGCACCGGCGGCACCATCACCGGCACCGGCCGTTTCCTCAAGGAGATCTCGGCGGACCGTCCGGAGGCCGACGGCGGCCGGGTCAAGGTGATCGGGGCGGACCCCGAAGGTTCGGTCTACTCCGGCGGCACCGGGCGCCCGTACTTCGTCGAGGGCGTGGGCGAGGACATGTGGCCGGCGAACTACGACAAATCCGTCCCGGACGACGTCATTGCCGTCACCGACGCCGATTCCTTCGCCATGACCCGGCGGTTGGCCCGCGAGGAAGGGCTGCTGGTGGGCGGCTCGTCCGGCATGGCGGTGGTGGCTGCGCTGCAGACCGCCCGCGACCTCCCGGAAAGCGCCGTGGTGGTGGTCATCCTCCCGGACTCCGGCCGCGGCTACCTCGCCAAGATCTTCAACGACCAGTGGATGCGTTCCTACGGCTTCCTCTCCGGCGGCGAGGAAGCGTCCGTGGGCGAGGTCATCAAGTCCAAGACCGGCGAGCTGCCGGACCTGGTCCACATCCACCCCAACGAGACCGTCCGCGACGTCATCAACATCATGAACGAGTTCGGCGTCAGCCACATCCCGGTCCTCTCGCAGGAACCGCCGGTGGTGATGGGCGAGGTCCTCGGCGCCGTGGACGAGCGCACGTTGACCTCCAAGCTGTTCCGCGGCGAGGCCAAGCTGACGGACAAGATCTCCGAGCACATGGGCCCCCGCATGCCGGTCATCGGCTCGCTGGAAACCATCTCCGCAGCCCGCGAGCTGCTCTCCGACGTGGACACCGTAATGGTGACGTTCGTCGGCGCCCCCGTGGGAATCCTCACCCGCCACGACCTCCTCGCCTACCTCAGCAACTAATTTTCCGGTGGTTGAGCCTGTCGAAACCAGGATCTCGACAAGCTCGATCACCGCATGAAAGGACCTTCAATGTCTGCAGAAAACCAGGGTTTCAACACGCGCGCCGTCCACGCCGGCCAGGCCTTCGAGCCCCGCACCGGCGCCGTGGTTCCGCCCGTGCACTTCAGCTCCACGTACGCCCAGGACGGCATCGGCGGGCTCCGCGACGGTTACGAATACGGCCGCGGCACCAACCCCACGCGTGATGCCCTGCAGGAGCAGCTCGCCGCGCTCGAAGGCGGAAGCCACGCCTACTCCTTCAGCTCCGGCCTCGCGGCGGAGGACTCCCTGATCCGGGCGCTGACCCGGCCCGGCGACCACATTGTGCTCGGCAACGACGCCTACGGCGGCACCTACCGGCTCATCGACCGAGTGCTCGGCGACTGGGGGATCGGCAACACCCCCGTGGACATGGCTGACCTGGACGCGGTCCGCAAAGCCGTGGCCGCGAACAAGACCCGCTTCGTCTGGGTGGAAACCCCCTCCAACCCGCTGATGAAGATCACCGATATTGAGGCACTCGCCGAGGTAGCGCACGACGCCGGGGCCCTCCTCGTGGTGGACAACACCTTCGCGTCGCCCTACCTGCAGACCCCGCTCGCCCTGGGTGCCGACGTCGTGGTTCACTCCACCACGAAGTACATCGGCGGGCACTCCGACGTGGTGGGCGGCGCCATTGTGGTCAACGACGCGGACCTCGCGGAGAAGATCGGCTTTGTGCAGTTCGCCGTGGGTGCGGTGTCCGGCCCTATGGACGCCTTCCTCACCACCCGCGGCCTGAAGACACTCGGCGTGCGCATGGACCGGCACAGCGACAACGGCCAGGCCGTGGCCGAATGGCTGCTCGAGCGCCCGGAGGTGGAGGCCGTCCTGTACCCGGGCCTGCCCTCCCACCCCGGCCACGAGCTGGCGAAGAAGCAGATGAAGAAGTTCGGCGGCATGGTGTCCGTCCAGTTCAAGGGCGGCGAGGCGGCGGCCCGCACGGTCGCGGAAAACACGTCGGTGTTCACGCTGGCGGAATCCCTGGGCGGCATCGAATCGCTGATGAACTACCCGTCCGAGATGACCCACGCATCGGTCAAGGGCACGGAACTTGCGGTTCCCGTCAACCTCATCCGGCTCTCCTGCGGCATCGAGGACGTGGAAGACCTCATCGCGGACCTGGAGCGGGCCTTCACCTTCCTGAAGTAGCACCGCGCTCCATCTAAGGCACCCTGGCTTTCTTCAAGAAAGTTAGCTAGGGTGCCTTTATGGTACTCCGCTCCGACTGGTCCCAGCGCAACTGCAGCATGGCACGCGGTCTCGACATATTAGGTGACCCCTGGAGCATGCTTGTGCTCCGCGAGGTCTTTTTCGGCAACGGGCGTTTCGACGCCATGAAGTCCCGGCTCGCCGTCGCGGACTCGGTGCTCACCAGGCGCCTGGCGGGTCTGGTGGAGTCGGGGCTGCTCGAGAAGAAGGCGTACGACGACGGCGGGCGCCCGCGCCAGGAGTACGTCCTGACTCCTAAGGGTGAGGATGCGCTCCCGGTGCTGAACGCCGTGGTGATGTGGGCGGAAAAGCACCTCCCGGCACCTTCCGAACAGGCCCACATGTTCGTGATCCATTCCGGCTGCGGCCAGCGGACCAGCTCCGCGGACACCTGCACCGGCTGCGGGGAACGGCTCACGGCCGCCAACACCAGCTGGCACAGCCTCACCCGGACGGACGCGCCCGTCGCACTCGCAACGGCCGCCGCATGAGCGCCACCGAAACCAGCCGCCGCCGGCGCCTGCACCCGGCCTGGATCGTCGCTGCCGTCGCCTTCCTTGCCCTTGTGGGAGCCGCCGGATTCCGGGCCGCCCCGGGTGTGCTGATGGTGCCGCTGCAGCAGGAGTTCGGCTGGTCCACCACCGTCCTGTCCGCAGCCGTCAGCATCAACCTGGTGCTGTTTGGCCTGACCGCTCCCTTCGCCGCGGCCCTGATGGAACGGTTCGGGATCCGGGCCGTCACCGCCACCGCCCTGGTGATGATCGGCGCCGGCAGCGCGCTCACGGTCCTTGTCACCCAGTCCTGGCAGATCCTCCTGACGTGGGGACTGCTGATCGGGCTCGGCACCGGCTCCATGGCGCTCGTCTTTGCCGCCACCATCGCCAACACCTGGTTCTCCAAGAGCCGGGGCCTGGTGATCGGCATCCTGACCGCCGGCAGCGCCGCGGGCCAGCTGGTCTTCCTGCCGTTCATCGCGATGCTGGCCCAGGATCCCGGCTGGCGGCAGGCCTCGCTGCTGATCGCCGCCGGCGCGCTCGCGGTGGTGCCGCTGGTGCTGAAGTTCCTCAAGAACTCACCGGCCGACGTCGGCGCCTTGCCTTACGGTGAAACGGCACCTGAGGAGGGAACGGCTGAGTCCACCGCTGCCGCAGGGGAGCCTGTGGAAAGCGGGAGCAGCAGCAACGCCGCAGTGCGCGCCCTTCAGGTGCTCAAGCGTGCCAGCAAAGTGCGGACCTTCTGGGCGCTCGTGGCCGGTTTCGCGATCTGCGGGGCAACCACTAATGGCCTGATCGGCACCCACTTCATCCCCTCAGCCCACGACCACGGCATGCCCGAAACCACCGCGGCCGGGCTGCTCGCCGTCGTCGGGATCTTCGACATCCTGGGCACCATCGCCTCCGGCTGGCTGACCGACCGATACAACCCCAAAATCCTGCTGGCCGTCTACTACCAGTTCCGGGGGATCGGCCTGCTGGTGCTGCCGCTGCTCCTGAGCGCCACCGTCCAGCCGAGCATGATCGTTTTTGTGGTGATCTACGGCCTGGACTGGGTGGCGACGGTACCGCCCACCGCGGCAATCTGCCGGAAAACGTTCGGCGCAGACGGCAGCGTGGTGTTCGGCTGGGTGTTCGCCGCCCACCAGCTGGGCGCGGCCGCTGCTGCCCTCGGCGCCGGTGCCATCCGGGACGCCACCGGCCAGTACACCTACGCCTGGTTCGGCGCGGCGGCCATGTGCACCATCGCCGCCGTGATCAGTGCGACCATCCGCAAGGACGCAGGCGCCAAGGAACCCGTCCCGGTCGGAGCTGCGTAACCCGGTCCGGAACGCGTCGAGATGGCACTTCGCGGCAGTCGCGGCGCCTGACATTGCCGCGAAATGCCATCTCGGCGGCTACCCGGCCGTCCCGAGGCGCAGCGTCAGCGTGCGGGCCTCCGGACGAAGAGCGAAGTCCGGCCAGACGTCCGGCCCGCAGGCCCGTGAACCCAACCCATGCTGGGCGGCGTCCAGGTAGAGGTAGCTGTGCTCGCTCGGGGGCAACTCGTGGGGATGGGCCGCTGCGCTGACCTCCTGTGCGGTGTGACGGGCCAAGGTGAAGCCGGGCCGGCGGCCGCGGGCATCCGCCACCGTCTCGATCTTCAGCCAGGGCGCGCCCGCGTTGTTCAGCTCGAGAGAACGCACGGCACTGCGGTGCCCGCTCTCCTGGGGCTTCGCGTACGGCACCGTGAGGTCGTCGATGGCTGCCGAGTACCGCCCGATCAGTGCCGCGTGCATGCTGTCCGGATACGATTCCCGGGGCCCGGCACCAAACCAGGAGGCGCCGTCCACGGAGCCGGGCAGATCGAACCTGACCCCGATGCGCGGCCAGATCATGTCCCAACCGGCACTGGGGACGATGTCCAGGCGCAGCCACAGCTCCCCATCGGCGAGCTGCCATTGTTCTTCGACCGTCACGGAGTCTGCGCTGTCGGCCGGCGCGTACCGTGTCCGGACCGCCACGGCTGATTCGTTCGCCGAGATCTTTTCCACCCGGGCGGTCAGACGGTCCAGACCGGCTTTACGCCACACCTCGGCCGACGGCGGGGCCGGCACGCCGTTTCCGTTGTTCAGCCACGGGTCGGCGAGATCGTAACTGCCGTGGCCCGCTCCGCCGTCGTTATCCGTCGGTGCGCGCCAGAGCTCCAAGCGGGGACCGGCCACCGATAAGCCGCCCAGCGACACGAGCCGGCCCTCCTCGAAGACAGCCGGTCCGAGGGTTACCTTTCTGGTTGCCGAGGATTCGGCACCCGCAGACTCGGCCCCCAGGGAGCCGGTCCGGCCTGCGGAAGCCAGCGGGCGCGGCGACTGAACCGGTGCCGCATGCTCCGAGAGATCCAGCTGGGCGGCTGAAATCACGTGCCCGGCCGGAGCCCAGTCGGTGTCTTTGCGGAGCACGGCTTCAACGGTGAGCCAGTGCTCTCCTTTACCTGAGAAAGCAAACGCCGGTAGCTCCAGCTGCGCCGACTCTCCGGCCGCGAGGGCCTTGCCGGACGTGCCGGCCACTGCCAGCTCGCCCGAGTCACTGCGGATGCCGTCCACTTCGGTCCGCCACTGGAGCACAACGTCGGAGGCGTCCGCCGAGTGCCGCAGATTGGCGACTGTGATGAACGGCCGCGCACCGCCGTCGGACGCTGTTCCATTGGGCACCTTGGTGCCGAAGCGCAATCGGATCGGCGCCACGATCTGCTTGTATTCGAACAGTCCCGGGCTCGGTGTCGAATCGGAGAGGACCATTCCGTCCATCACGAAGTTGCCGTCGTGGATGACCTCGTTGAAATCGCCGCCATAGGCGAAGAATTCGATTCCGTCGTCCGTGCGTGTGCGGATGCCGTGATCCCGCCATTCCCAAACGAACCCACCGTGCAGCCGTGGGTAGCGGTCAACGAGGTCCTCATACTGGTCGATGGCGCCGGGGCCGTTGCCCATCGCATGAACGTACTCGCACAGGATGAAGGGCTTGGTCCGCTGGCGTGCGGACTCTGCGGCGGAACAGCCCAGCAGCAGCGAGCCGGAATCGTCGCGCCCGATCGCCTCGGTCTCGGGGACGGAGGAGTACATCCGCGAATAGATGTCCGTGTACGCGCCGCTGTAATCGCCCTCATAGTGGACCGGGCGTCCGGTGTCGCGGGCATGGGCCCACGCGGCCATTGCGGCGAGGTTGGCGCCCGTGCCGGCCTCGTTGCCGAGCGACCACATGATGATGGAGGGGTGGTTCTTGTCGCGCTCGACGGTTCGCTCGATGCGGTCCACGAAGGCGTCATGCCAGGCGGGATCGTCGCTGGGATTGCCGGCCCATTGCTGGGCATGGAATCCGTGCGTTTCGAGGTCGCACTCAAGCACCACCCAGAACCCCATCTCATCGGCCAGGTCCAGCAACCGGGGATGGGGCGGATAGTGGCTGGTGCGGATCGCATTGACGTTGAACTGCTTCATAAGGGCCAGATCGGCGCGGGCAAGCTCCTCGTCGAAGACGCGGCCCCGGTCGGGATGCGTCTCATGGCGGTTCATGCCGTGGAACACCACCCGCCGGCCGTTCACCAAAAAGCGGTCCCCCACGATTTCCACGGTACGGAACCCCAGCCGGAGGGAGAGCGTTTCGGCAGCGCTGCTCACCGTTGCGTCATACAGCCGCGGGATCTCGGCAGACCAGGGTTCGACGGCGTCGATCGCCACCGGGGCGACGTCCGCAGCGGAGTTCCACGTGACGTCCACGCCCAGCTCCGGCACGGACAGCGTCACCGGAAAGGCGTCACCGTTTGCCGTGATTTCAGGGTCAATGGTGCCGGCGCCCGAATCACGAGTCCCGGAATCACCGGAGCCGCTGAACGAGGTGCGCAGCCAGACGTCATCGATGCCGCCCGCCGGCCGTGCCTGGAGCGTCACGTCGCGGAAGATGCCAGGCAGCCACCACTGGTCCTGGTCTTCGAGGTAGCTCGACGCCGACCACTGGTGCACACGGACCGCCACCACATTCGTCCCCGGGCGCACCGCATCGGTTACGTCGAACTCCTGGGCCAGCCGGCTCCCGACGCCGACGCCGATCGGCACCCCGTTGACCCATACCTTGTACCGCGACTCGACGCCGTCGAACCTCAGTAGGATCCGTTCGGCTTCGGTCCATGCCTCCGGCAGGTCGAACGTGCGCCGGTAGTCGCCGGTGGGATTCTCGTCGGGAACGTTGGGCGCATCGGTGGGGAAGGGAAAGCGGACATTCGTGTAGATGGGCCGCCCATAGCGACCGTCGCCTTCCAGTACCCAATGCGCCGGGACGGCGATCTCGTCCCACGACGAGTCATCGAAGGCCTCCTCGGCGATGCCCTCGACAGCCTCGCCGGCGGGAAGCGCGCCGCGGCCCCCGGGGGTTCCCGGTGCGCCGGGCAGGAGCCGGAAGCGCCAGTTGCCGTTGAGCGAGCGGGTGGGAGCATTGCTGTGGAGCCAGGAACGGGCGGCTGTCCGCCGGCCCGAACCCGGTCCGCGGTCGATGATGTAGGAGGCATCGGCGGTGCGCCCGGATGCTGTGGACTGGGACATTACTTAACTGCTCCTTCTGTAAGTCCGCCGCGCCGGAAACGCTGCAGACCACCATGGCAAGACTGTGAGGTCCGGCACATCCGGGACCGATACGAGAAAGGCTAACACAAAACTCGAGTGGTCACTCGAGTTTAGGTTTGTCGCACAAATCCGGCTGTACACTGGCTTGCCATGACCACAAACGAGTCGGGCAGGCCCTCCCGGCGGGGACCGTACGCGAAGTCGACGGAACGCCGGAACGCGATCCTTGCTGCCGCCCACGCCGTCTTTGCGGCCCACGGGTACCGCGGAGGCTCCCTGCAGGACGTTGCCGACCACGTCGGAATGAGCCAGACGAGCCTCCTGCATTACTTCCCGTCCAAAAGCGATCTGCTGCTGGCCGTGCTCAACTGGCGCGACTCGATCACCGGAGATGGCACAACGCCTCCCGATCCAGGGGAAACGCTCGTTGACGCCGTGATCCGCCAGGCACGCTTCAATGAGGAGATCCCGGGCGTCATTGAGTTGTACACCGTCCTGTGTGCGGAATCCGTCACGGACGGCCACCCGGGTCGCGAATTCTTCACCGAACGATTTGAACGGCTGCGGCGGAGCTACGCGCGTCGGTTCACCCAACTGGCCAACGAGGGGCGGCTCCGCGACGGCGTCGAACCGGAAACCGCGGCGGCATCATTGATTGCGCTGTGGGACGGCATCCAGACGCAGTGGCTGCTATCGCCCGAGAGCGTGGACATGGCCGGGTGCCTGCGTGGCTACCTTGAGCTGGTCATCTCCCCGAATAGCACCACGCATCATCCCAACTAGGGAGGGAGGGGCGGGTGGGTTTACCGGAACGCGCCAAGGCCGGTGATGTGCTGACCCAGGACGAGCATGTGGACCTCGTCGGTGCCCTCGTAGGTGCGGACTGATTCCAGGTTGGCAGCATGCCGGAGCGGCGAATAATCAAGCGTGATGCCGTTGCCGCCGAGGATGGAACGGGCTTCGCGGGCGATCTTGATGGCCTCGCGCACGTTGTTCAGCTTGCCCAGCGAGATCTGCTCGGGCCGCAGCTTCTTTTCGTCTTTGAGGCGCCCCAGATAGAAGGCCAGCATGGTGCCCTTCTGGATCTCCAGCAGCATGTTCACCAGCTTCTCCTGCGTCAGCTGGTACCCGGCCAGCGGCTTGCCGAACTGCAGCCGGTCCTGGGAATAGGCCAGGGCGGCCTCGTAGGAATCACGTGCGGCGCCCATAGCACCCCAGATGATCCCGTAGCGGGCCTCGTTCAGGCACGTAAACGGCCCGCGCAGGCCCAGCGCAGCCGGCAGCATGGCCTCCGGTCCCAGCCGGACGCCGTCGAACACCACATCGCACTGGATGGAAGCGCGCATGGACAGTTTCTGGGTGATGGGCGTGGCGGTCACGCCCGGCGTACCGGCCGGCACCAGGAAGCCCCGGACGCCGTCGTCGGTTTGGGCCCACACCACCATCACCCCGGCCACGGAGGCCAGTCCGATCCAGCGCTTGGCACCGTCGAGGACCCAGCCGGCGCTGTCCCCGGTGCCGTCCCGGCGGGCGAAAGTGGTCATGGAGGACGGGTCGGAGCCTGCCGTGGGCTCGGTCAGGGCGAAGCAGCCGATCACCTCGCCGGCGGCCATCCGGGGGAGCCACTCCTGCTTCTGGTCCTCCGAACCCCATTTGTGGATGGCCGTCATGGCCAGGGACCCCTGCACCGACACGAAAGTCCGGATCCCGGAATCGCCGGCCTCGAGTTCCATCGCGGCCAGGCCGTATTCGACGGCGGACCGGCCGGGGCAGCCATAGCCTTCCAGGTGCATCCCCAGGACGCCCAGCTCGCCGAGTTCGGGAGCGAGCTCCAGCGGAAAAACGGCGTCGTCATACCAGCGGGCGATGTTCGGCTTGATCCGCTGGTCGGTGAAGTCGCGGATCCGCTGACGGAGCGCACGTTCGTCAGCGCTCAGCAGCGCATCAAGGGCCAGGATGTCCGATGGGTCCGGTGCGGCAAGTACTTCGGCAGTGACATCAGCGTCGCTCATCTGAGTATCTTAGGCCGACGTCGGTGTGGCAGCCGCCGCCGGCGGCTTCCCGGTGAAGTATTCCCGCGTTGACGGCAGGAACCGGCAGACAACGGCCAGGACGACACCCAGGGCCAGGAGCACCACGCCGCTGACAAACGCCCCGCCGACGCCGAAGATCTGCGTGTCCCCGTAGGCCGGATCCCACATCTGGACGGCTGAAATGAAGAACGCCGCAGTGAGGAGCAGTGCACCGAGCAGCGGAAGGATGCCCCGGAACCAGAGGTTGCGGGCCGATTCCCGGAAAGTGCCCCGGAAATACCAGAAGCACGCAAAGCCCGTCAGTGCGTAGTAGAAGGCGATGAACAGGCTGATGGCGCTGATGGAATCGGAGAGCACGTTTTCGCTGAGGAAGCTCATGGCCACGTAGTACACGACGGCCGCTGCGCCCATGACCTGGGTGGAGAATCCAGGGGTCTGGTTCCGGGTATGGACTTCGCCGAACTTCGGCGGCAGCGCGCCGTGCACGCCCATCGACAGTGTGCCGCGAGCCGTGGGCAGGATGGTGGTCTGCGTGGACGACAGGACCGAGGCCAGTACGGCCACTACAATCAGCCAGCCCCACGGGCCCAGGACCACGTCCTTCATGGCCAGGAAGACGTCGGACTGGTTCGCTTCGTTGCCCAGGCCAATGCCCTCGGTGCCAACCGTGGCGTACATCATGACCAGGAGGGCCACCGAGACGTAGATGACCACCAGGACAAAGGCCGAAATGACGGCGCCGCGCCCCGGCGTGGTGGTCGGGTTTTCGGTCTCCTCGTTCACAGCCAGGCAGGTATCCCAGCCCCAATAGATGAACAGGGCAAGCAGCGAACCGTGCACCACGGCGAACGGGTCCGCGAAGGCGCCGGCCGGGTTGAACCACTCAAAATCGAACGCCTGGCCTTCCGGAGCCCCGCCCGCGATCCGCACAATGATGGCCAGCGCGAAGATGCCCAGCGAGACATACTGCACGTAGGTCAGAACCCGCTGGACATGCTCGCCCAGCCGGATGCCCCGGTAGTTCACCAGGGTCATAAAGACAATGAACAGCACACCCGTGGCGGTGACCACCACCTTGTTTTCCGCCAGTGAGCCGTCGCCGATCAGCAGCCACAGGTACTGGCCGGCCACCTGTGCCAGGTTGGCCAGGACCACGATGCCGGCCAGGGCAACCCCCCAGCCGCCCAGCCAGCCGGCCCACGGGCCGAACGCCCGGCGGGACCAGGTGAACGTGGTGCCGCAGTCCGGCATGGCGCTGTTCAGCTCCCGGAAGGCGTACGCGATGAACAGGACGGGGATGAACCCGAGGATCAGGATCAGGGGAGTGTAGTTTCCGTTGACGGCCACGATCAGGCCCAGCGTGGCGGCCAGCGAATACACGGGCGCCGTGGATGCCAGGCCCAGCATGACCGAGTCGCCGAGGTCCAGGATCCCCGCCCGGAGCCCCTTGTCGGGGACGGCACCGCCGGACGGTCCGCCGGAAGCGCCGCCCGCCGTCGTCGTCTCCGCACTCATCCGGTCACCGGGCTCTGGAATATCAGGGTGCTCATAGTGCGATACCTGCTTTGCTGGAGTGGGCCTGCGCTGAAAGCGGCGCCGGGGCGTCAATGGTGTTGGGCACAAAACGGCAGAAGTAATCGGTGATGGGGCCATCCGATTCGCGGATCCCGCAGCCCACGGACTCTCCGTCCACCACCCAGAGGCCGAGGACGGGGTGGTTGCCGTCGAAGTCGGGCAGCGCATGGAACTGCTGGTAGCACCAGCCCTCACGGCCGTACCCGCCCGGCTGCTCCAGTCTGATGCCCGGCGCATGGATCTTGATGTTGTCGCCTTCGCGCCCATGCAGCGGCTTGGCCACCCATTCCTTCAGGGGTCCGGGCTCGTTGAGGTAGGCCGGCAGCAGGTTGGGGTGGTCCGGGTACAGGTGCCACAGAGCAGCCAGCAGGGCCTTGTTGGAGAGCAGCATTTTCCACGCAGGCTCCACCCAGCGGGGATTGTGTGCGCGCTGCAGCAGCCGGTGCCCGAACGGCTCCTTCATCATCAGCTCCCAGGGATACAGCTTGAACATGGTGCTGATCATGAAGTTGTCCAGGTCCACAAAGCGGTTCAGGTTGGGATCCCAGCCGATATCGGACATGTTGATGCCGATGGTGGTCCAGCCCGCCTGGCTGGCCACGTCCCGCATGTACGCGGCCGTCATCCAGTCCTCGCCGGACTCCTCAGCCTCGGAATGGGCTATGTGGAGCGTGCTCATGCCGGTGCGGTACTGCATTTTCTTCCACTGCCGGATCAGGGCCTCGTGGATGCCGTTCCATTGGTCATTCTCCGGGAACACGTCCTGCAGCCAGAACCATTGCGCGACGGCGGCCTCGATCAGGCCGGTGGGGGTGTCGGCGTTGTACTCGAGCATCTTGGCCGGTCCGCCCTGGCCGTCATAGATAAAGTCGAAGCGCCCGTAGACATCCATGTCCGCGGCCTGCAACGACTCCGTCGCGAGCTCCAGTGCCTGCGGGCCGATGCCGATGTTCCCCATGGCGCCCGTGGCCAGGAACTTGGCTGCCTCGAGGCACATCTTGTGCATGTCCTCGGCCGTGACCTCCAGCGTCTCCACCTCGTCCATGGTGAATTCGTAGTAGGCGGACTCGTTCCAGTATTCGATCTTCTTACCGTCGGGCATGGTGGTGGTGGAGAAGACCAGGCCCTGCTCTTCGATCTTCTGCTTCCAGCCGGGCCTGGGCTCTGATAACAACCGCTTCACGCCTAACCCCCCGTACTTGAGCCCTTGGAGCTGCTGCCGAAGCCGCCCCTGCTGACTGTGCCGCCCTTGGTGCTGTACCCGGTGGATGCCTTGGCGCCGCTGGGGATGGTGCTGGTATAGCTCGGATATGAGGACCGGTTCTGCCCCACCGCTGGCACGCTGGCGCCGCGGGAGTAGAAGTACCACGCGAATAGTGCGCCGCTCCGGCCGGCCGAGCTGTTGCACTGCGTATCCTCGACGCGTTCGCCGGTTTCGTCGTTGAAACAGACCTGGGCGTACTCGGGTTCATCCTGGTTGCTGGCCACGACGGCGGTGATGGTGCCGGCGAGGAGGGCCGTGACTCCCAACCCCACCACAACGGTCCGCCGCTGGGAACGCTTCTTGCGCGCGGCCGCATCATGGGTCTGGCGCTCGCGGTCCCGGGCGAAGGGATCAACCGTGGGAATGGGTTCGTTCAGGAGTTCGGGGCGCAGCTCAGGTTTGGGAACCTGCCACGGGGGCGGTTTCGGCGCTCCCTGGTCCTTGCCTTGACCGGTGCCCTGGCCTTTGGCCTGGTCCTTGTCCGGACCGTTGCCTTGGTCCTTTTCCGGGTCCATGACGTCCCCCCTTGGTAGTCCATGCTGAATGTGGGCGCAGCTGTGCGCCGGAAGCTCAATCCTGAAATCAGCGTAGTCTCTGCCCGGTCCGGCTGCGAGCTCGAAACGGGAGAGAACTGCCAATCTCCGGTTCCAACGGTGGCTGTAACGCCGGGAACCCTACACTGGAGCCATGGAAACCGCATCAGTGCTAGCCGTCTGCCGTGTCCACCAGCTTCTTCCCGATGAAGGCAGCGTGGGAGTCACCGCCATCGACAAGCGGCCGGTGGAAGGTCCCGTCAAAGTCCACAAACTCGGCCTCCACGGTGACGTCCAGGCGAGCCGGATCCACCATGGCGGGGAGGACCAGGCCATCTACGCCTACTCCCAGGATGATGCCGACTACTGGGCGAAGGAGCTCCAACGCGACCTCCCGCCCGGGATCTTCGGGGAAAACCTTCGCGTGTCCGGCATCGAGGCCACCGGGGCAGTGATCGGGGAACGCTGGAAGATCGGGCTCGACGTCGAAGTTGAAGTCACTTCGCCGCGCGTCCCGTGCGCCGCCTTCCAGCGCCGGATGGGGGAGCCGCAATGGGTCAAGCGCTTCACGGAAGCGGGCCGGATTGGTACCTACCTGCGTGTGATCCGCACCGGAAACGTCCAGGCCGGCGACCACATCCACCAGCTTTTCGTGCCGACCCACGGCATCACCATCGGAAAGTGGTTCAGCGAACCTGACCTTGAGGCCATGGAAGCGTTGCGGGATGCCGACGCCGACGGCGAGATCCGCCTCCAGTCCGACTACCACGACACCTTTGAGGCGCTGCTGCGGCGGCTGGGACGGTAGCGTCACGGCCTTAGCCGGATGGAACCCGACGGCCATGTGCGCAAGCTCACCGCCGCCGTCGTACGTTCAATTAGCCGCAAAGCGGATCTGTACCTTACACTTGAAACATCCCCCACTCCGGAAATCCCTTATTCCTGCCCAATTTTTGAGGCAGGACTGGCAAGTGTTGGGGCCCGCTATTGTGATGCGGGCATTTTCATAGGGAGAGCCGGCTAAAGAAAACGCTGTACAGACTGCTGGGATAGCAGCCAAGAGATGCAGCGGGAAGTCCTGCCACGGGATTGCGAAAGCGCCGGACTTCTAAGTGACCGGCCGGTCAATGTATGCCCGGCACCCACGGCACATTGTACTGCGGCTCCGCTCACCTCGGGTTGTGCCGCCTGGCCCCCTATGGATGAGGAATTTCCCTATGCCTGAAAATCAGACCAACGACGACACAGCTATCACCGCCGAAGCAGTAACTGCCGAAACCGTCGCCGTCGAATTCACCGAGGCCGTTGCCCCCGCAGCAGAGCCCGCCGCCACCGAAGCTGAAGCGCCCGCCGCTCCCGCTGAAGAAGCCCCCGCCAAGGTCGAAGAAGCGCCTGCCGCTCAGACCGAGGCGCCTGCTGCCAAGTTTGAAGAAGCTCCCGTAGCCAAGGCTGAGGAAGCGAAGACCGAGGAAGCACCCGCCAAGGCTGAGGAAACCGAAGACGAGGGCGTGAAGTTCGCCGATCTCGGCATCGACGCCCGCGTCCTCGCCGCCCTGATGGACGTCGGCTACGAAAAGCCTTCCCCCATCCAGGCAGCAACCATCCCGCTGCTGCTTGAAGGCCGCGACGTTGTGGGCCTCGCCCAGACCGGTACCGGTAAGACTGCAGCATTCGCAGTACCGGCACTGTCCCGCCTGGCCGAGCTCCACGACCTCAACGGCCCGTCCCGCAAGACCCAGGCCCTGGTTCTGGCTCCGACCCGCGAGCTTGCGCTCCAGGTAGCCGAGGCCTTCACCTCGTACGCCAAGCACATCGATGACTTCACCGTCCTCCCCGTCTACGGCGGCTCCGCTTACGGCCCCCAGCTCGCCGGCCTGCGCCGCGGTGCCCAGGTTGTTGTCGGTACTCCCGGCCGTGTGATCGACCACATCTCCAAGGGTTCCCTGGACCTGTCCGAGCTCCAGTACCTGGTGCTGGATGAGGCCGACGAAATGCTGCGCATGGGCTTCGCCGAAGACGTGGAGCAGATCTTCCAGCAGACCCCGTCGGACCGCCAGGTGGCACTGTTTTCGGCCACCATGCCGAGCCAGATCCGCCGGATGTCCAAGCAGTACCTGAACAACCCGGCCGAGATCTCGGTCAAGTCCAAGACCACCACCGGCGCCAACACCCGCCAGCGGTACCTGCAGGTTATGGGCCCGCACAAGCTCGACGCCCTGACCCGCATCCTCGAGGTTGAAGAGTTCGACGGCGTTATCGCCTTCGTGCGCACCAAGATGGCTACCGAGGACCTGGCTGACAAGCTGAAGTCCCGCGGCTTCCAGGCTGCCGCCATCAACGGCGACATCCCGCAGCAGCAGCGCGAACGCACTGTCGAGGCGCTGAAGGAAGGCCGCATCGATATCCTGGTGGCCACCGACGTCGCGGCCCGTGGCCTTGACGTTGAGCGCATCAGCCACGTGGTCAACTACGACATCCCGCACGACACCGAGTCCTACGTCCACCGCATCGGCCGCACCGGCCGTGCAGGCCGTTCGGGTGACGCCATCCTGTTTATGACGCCGCGGGAGAAGTACCTGCTGCGTTCCATCGAAAAGGCAACGCGCCAGCCGGTGGAGCAGATGCACCTGCCCACGGCCGAGACCGTCAACACGCTGCGCCTGGGCAAGTTCGCCGAGCGCATCACGGAGACCCTCGAGTCCGAGGACGTTGCCGCGTTCCGCGACCTCATCTCCTCCTACGAGGAAGAGCACAACGTGCCGGCCTCGGAGATCGCTGCCGCGCTGGCCGTGATGGCCCAGGGCGGACAGCCGCTCCTGGTCAAGGAACTGGCTGCAGCTCCCGATTTCCAGAAGCGCGAGCGCTCCAAGGACGGCTTCGGCTCACGTGGCCCCACCCGTACGCTCACTGAGGGCAACGCCACCTACCGGATCGCCGTCGGACGCCGCCAGCGCGTCATGCCGGGTTCCATCGTTGGCGCCATTGCCAACGAAGGCGGCATCTCCTCGGCCAACATCGGCGGCATCGACATCCGGGCCGACCACTCCCTCGTAGAGCTCCCGGCGGACCTCAGTGCCGACCAGCTGAAGGCTCTGTCCCGCACCCGGATCGGCGGCGAGCTGATCCACCTCGAGCTGGACAACGGCCGCAAGCCCTCCGGCGACGGCGAGCGTGGCGGCTACCAGGGCAACCGTGGCGGCGGCGACCGCGGCGGCTACCAGGGCAACCGTGGCGGCGGCGATCGCGGCGGTTACTCCGGCGGTGGCGACCGCGGTGGTTACTCCGGCGGTGGCGCCGGTGGCGGCGACCGTGGCGGCAACTTCAAGGGCAACGGCGGGTTCAAGAAGGAATTCCGCAAGACGGACGGCGAGCGTAGCTCAGCTGACCGCGGCGGCCGCTCCTTCAGCGACCGTAACGAGCGCAGCGTGGGCACCGATGCGGCACGCAAGCCGCGCACCGAAGGCGGCTTCAAGCCCCGCAACAAGTGGTAACCACTGCATCCTAAAGTGAACTGAGAACGGGCCGGCTTCTTGCCGGCCCGTTCTGCTTTAAGGTTGCTGCTTAAGTTCGCTTGGTCACATCCCTTCAGGGATCCGTCTCCGGGCCGATTTATGGGCCGTCCGGAGGGCCCAGGAAGCCCGAATTTCCGGCACTTTTGGCGCCGCGGGCGTCGTTCTGGAGCCGATTTGTTGGTGACCAAATCTTCCGGTAGAGTATTTACTCGTTGCCCCCCTAGCTCAGTGGTAGAGCGCGTTCTTGGTAAGAACGAGGTCACCGGATCGATTCCGGTGGGGGGCTCTGGATGAGGGCCTGTGTCAAGGCGGTTTTTGACCGGCTTGGCGCAGGTTTTTCTCATTCGTGGCGGTGTAGCTCAGTTGGTTAGAGCGCACGACTCATAATCGTGAGGTCGGGAGATCGAGCCTCCCCACCGCTACAGGCTAAGCCCCCGGAATCCACGGATTCCGGGGGCTTTTCTGTTTCCCCGCACGACGGTGTGTTTGCGGCGGCGCGAGGCCGTGACAAGTGCTCCTTTTCGCCGTAGCTTTGCTGCACGTGGCGATGGGGGATTGCAGTGGACTTCTTCGGAACCATCATGGGTCCGTTCAATTGGCTTGTATCCGCCGTCATGGTCGGAATCCATGACGTCCTGAGCAGCATGGGCATGCCTGCGGCAAGCGGCTGGACGTGGACTCTGTCCATCATCGGCCTGGTGCTGATCATCCGTGCCGCCCTGATTCCGGTGTTCCTGCGGCAGGTCAGCGCCCAGCGCCGGATGCGGCTCCTGCAGCCGGACCTGAAGAGGCTGCAGGACAAGTACAAGGGCAAGACCGATCAGCTGTCCCGGCAGGCCATGGCCCAGGAACAGATGGCCCTCTACAAGGAACATGGGACCAACCCGTTCTCCGCCTGCCTGCCGATGCTCATCCAGGTGCCGTTCTTCTTCGCGCTTTTCCAGGTACTCTCCGGCATCCCAGTCGCAGCCAGGGAAGCCCGCGGCATCGGAGCGATGACCCACGAACAGGCTGTGCAGTTCGACGAATCAAGCATTGTCGGCGCCCCGCTGTCAGCGTCCGTGCTGCACGGCAGTGGTGGCGACCCCGCGGCGGTCGCAGTACTGACCATCCTGATGATCCTGGCCATGACGGCCGCGCAGTTCATCACGCAACGGCGCATCATGGCCAGGACCATGCCTGACGAGGCCGCAGACAATCCCCTCGCGCGCCAGCAGAGGGTGATCCTGTATGCCCTGCCATTCGTCTTCGGTGTTGGCGGCGTCCTCTTCCCGATCGGGGTCCTGATCTACTGGACCACCACCAACCTCTGGACCATGGCGCAGCAGTTCACCGTCAAATGAAGGGTGCGCCTACCCATCCGGTGCCGACGGCGGCACAATGGGCCGCATGGGCCAGCTCATCTACTCAGCAATCGCGTCACTGGACGGATACGTCGCGGACCGCAACGGTAACTTCAGCTGGAGCGAGCCGGACGAGGAAGTCCATACGTTCGTCAATGATCTCGAGCGCGATGTGGGCACCTACCTTTTCGGCCGCCGCATGTACCAGGTCATGTCTGCGTGGGAAACCTTCGATACCCCCGATCAGCCGGACTACATCCGGGACTTCGCGCGGATCTGGCAAGGGGCAGACAAGGTTGTCTACTCCACCACTCTCACCGCCGCATCCACGGCCAAGACCAGGCTCGAGCGGACCTTTGTTCACGACGCCGTCCGGGACCTCAAGAACGCCACGGACGCGCACATCAGCATCGGTGGCCCCACCTTGGCCGCTGCGGCGCTCACCGCCGGGCTGGTGGACGAATGCCGCGTGTTCCTCAATCCGGTGGCCGTGGGAGGAGGCCTGCGCTTCCTCCCGGACGGGCTGGGCCTGCGGCTGGACCTCCTCGAAGAGCACACCTTTGGAAACGGCGTGGCCTACCTCCGCTACCGCACACGGGCATAGGGGGCAGAATGGGGGCATGACCAGCATCGTTATCATCGGCGGCCACGGCAAAGTGGCCCTCCACCTGTCCACGCTTCTTACAACCGAAGGTCACAGCGTCACCTCCATCATCCGCAACCCGGACCATGCCGCTGACGTCGCGGCTACCGGCGCTACGCCGTCGGTCCTGGACGTTGAGAATTCGACGACGGCGGCAATCGCCGACGCCCTCAGGGGCCATGACGCCGTGGTCTGGTCCGCCGGGGCCGGGGGAGGAAGCCCGGAGCGCACTTATGCGGTGGACCGTGACGCGGCCATCCGGTCGATGGACGCGGCGGCGGAGTCCGGCGTCGGGCGTTATGTGATGGTGTCCTACCTGGGCGCGGGGCCGGACCATGGCGTTCCGGCGGAGAACAGCTTCTTTGCCTACGCGGACGCCAAAGCTGCGGCGGATGAGTACCTGCGCGGCACCGCACTGGCCTGGACCATCCTGGGTCCCGGGACGCTGACGGACCAGCCGGGGACAGGGCTCATCGAAGTGGACCCCGGCACGGACGGCAGCAGGGCAACGTCCCGCAGCAACACGGCCAGTGTGGCCGCCGCCGTGCTGGACCTGCCCGAAACGGCGGGGCGGACCATCGAATTCCGTGACGGCACACTCCCGATTGCCGCCGCCCTGGAGCCGCAGCCGTAGCCGTGGTGCCGGCCGCGACGCTGGAATAGCACAGCTCGCCGGTGGAGCACGCAGCTTAGTCCGGAACCGCGAGCTCCAGGTCCAGGGTGTTCCTTTCCACGTAGTCGAGGGCGCACCGTACGGCGCCGACGGTCACGATCGAATCGCCCAGCGGGGAAACCGCCACCCGCGCGGGAGTGACAGTGTATTCCTTCAGGCGTTCGGCGATCGGCCCAAGCAGCACGCCGGCAGACTTGGCCACGGCGCCGCCGATGACCACCAGTTCCGGGTTGATGATGGTGGACACAGCCCCGATGACCCTGGCCATCCTGTCGGCGAGCCGTTCGAGGATCGCCCGCGCCACGGCATCTCCGTCGGCAGCAGCCGCGAAGACCTGCTCCGCCTCGACTCCTTCGGCGGCAAACTCCCGGAGGGATGTTTTGGCCTTGCCGGCAAGGGCGTCAGTCGCCCACGTCCTTGCCAATGTGGCGATGCCGTAGGTATCTCCCACACCCTCCACCATGTCGAGGAAGGCGAGCTCGCCGGCGCCTCCGCCCCGGCCGTGCAGCAGCCGCCCGCCGTCGATCACTCCCGAGCCGAAGCGCTCACTCGCGAGGATGACCACGACGTCATCCACCCCGGCAGCGGCGCCGCGCCAGCGGTCGCCCAGGGCGGCCAGGTTCGCATCGTTTTCCAGCAGTACGGTCCAGCCCCGCCGGTCCCGCAGCGCAGCCTTCAGGCCGACGTCGAACAGTCCCCAGAAGTGCTGCGTCACCAGGACCTCCCCGTTACGGTCCACTGGCGCCGCAATGCCGGCGCAGACGGCCAGGACGGAATCCGGCGACGCGCCCACGCTGTGCAGTGCCATCATGGCGGTGCGGTCAATGACGGCGATGCGTTCCTCGGCCGGGATGTCTGCTGCCGCGAAGGGCTGGCTGGACCTGCCGAGGGCCTTTCCGCGAAGGTCGGACACCACCACGGTGGCCTTGGAGACACCCACGTCCATGCCCAGCACGTAGCCGGCGCGTTCGTTGAGCTCGAACCGCCGCGCCGGCCTGCCTTTCTGGTAGCCGCCGAAAGCCCTTTGGTTTTCCAGCTCCCGGATCCAGCCTCGGTGCATGAGGTCCTCGCATACCGCAATGGCCGTGGCCCGCGTGAGTCCGGTGGCCTCCATGACTTCGGTGACAGTCACCGCTTCTGAGGCGCGCATGAAGTCAAGGACGGCTCCGGCACTCACTCGGCGTAGTAATTGGGGCGTTGCCACGGATATTTCAGTCATGGGTGTTGACCTCTCTGTGCTCTGCACCACATAATACTTGAGGAACTAAATTTAGATTCCAAATAAATACACTCCAGGCTATGTGGGCCGGACGGCCGCCGACCACTTGCATCCCAGCCCTTCACCCAGCCTTTGCAAAGGAGCAACCGTGAACCGCATCCCGAAGCATTGCCCACCCCCGCCCAAACAGCGGGCCCGTCATTCCCGTACGTCAGGCTCCGCCCTGTGAAAGCCGCTGTTCCGGCAACGCTGCCCAGCAGGCGCTCCCTCTTCCGGGCGGCCGGCCTGGCGGGAGCAGCCGCCATCCTTCCCCTCACCGGCTGCGCCGCCGGCACAGGGCAGCAGGCTGGCGTCACCACCCTGCGGTTTATGCAGAACAAGCCTGAGGTGGTGGACTACTTCAACCAGGTGATCAAGGACTTCGAAGCACTGAACCCGGATATCCGGGTCATCCAGGACTTCAATGAGGGCAACTTCGTCCCCGGCCTGGTCCGCAACGATCCGCCGGACGTCGTGACCCGGGGGTTCGCCACCGAAACGGCCGAGTTCGTCCGGAAGGGAATCTTCGCCGACCTGTCCGGCCTTCCCGTGGCCAAGACCATCGATCCGAAGTTCCAGGACCTCATCAGTTCCTGGGGGCAATACAAGGGGCACGAAACCAGCGCCCTGCCGTTTTCCATTGCCGCGGCCGGGGTCATCTACAACCGGGACATCTTCGCAGCCCACGGTGTGGCTGTACCAACCACATGGGACGCTTTCATAGCCGCGTGTGAGACCTTCAAGGCAGCAGGCATCACGCCCATCTACGGGACGTTCAAGGACGCCTGGACCCTCCGCCAGGGGGCCTTCGACTACGTCACCGGCGGAATGCTGGACGTCGGCGGGTTCTTCAAGGACCTGATGGCCAAGGGGGCCAACATCCCGCCGTCCGCCCCCGAGTCATTCAGCAATCACTACCGCTCCTCGCTGCCGAAAATCCTTCAGCTGGCATCCTTTTCGCAGAACGGGGCAGCCAGCAAGAACTACTCCGACGGAAATGCCGCATTCGGCAAGGGCCAGGCCGCCATGTACCTGCAGGGGCCGTGGGCGCTGTCCCAGCTTGTGCAAGCCAACAAGGACATCAAGCTGGGCACTTTTCCGCTGCCCGTCACCAATGACCCGGACCAGACAAAGGTGCGCGTCAACGTGGACATGGCGCTCTCCATCACCCGGAACACGCGCAAAGGGGCTGCGGCGGAGAGGTTCCTCAACTACCTCCTGGAACCGTCTGTGGTCAACACCTACAACGAGAAGAACGCCGCCTTCTCGCCGCTGCTGGGCGCCCCTGCCGTTAGCAATCCCCATCTCAGCGGTGTTGCCGCCCACGTGGGCGAAGGCCGCTATTACCAGGGCGCCGGAACGTACTTTCCGCCGTCCGTCCCCATGAACAACTACATCCAGTCCTTCGTCTTCAACAAGAACGGTGAACAGTTCCTGACTACGGTCGACGACGAATGGCGCCGCGTCGCCGAGCGGACAGCGGTCTGATGCCCACCCCGATCCCAGGAGCCCCCATGACCGCAACCTCCCTGGCGGCCGAGACAGCCCCCTCCCCGAGACAGGACCCGTCCCACGCGCCCGCCATCCGGTCCAAGCGCCGGATCGACTCCACCTACTACTGGATGGTGGTGCCGGTCCTGGCACTTTTCGCCTTCTTCATCACCCTGCCGGCGCTGGTTGGTGTGTTCTTCAGCCTTACCAACTACGCAGGCTACGGCGACTGGAAATTCATCGGCCTGTCCAACTACGTCAACATCTTCAAGGACCCGGCTGTCCTGCAGTCCTACATCTTCACGTTTGTCTTCGCGCTGACCACCACCGTAGTGGTCAATGTCGTGGCCCTCGCGATCGCCCTTGGACTGAATGCGAAAATCAAGTGGCGCACCGGTATCCGCACCGTGTTCTTCATCCCCATGGTGCTCTCAGCCCTGGTGGTGTCGTTTGTCTTCAACTACCTGTTCTCCAACACCCTGCCGGTGCTCGCTGAACGGCTCGGCTTCACGCCGCTTGCCACCAGCATCCTGGCCAACGAAAACCTCGCCTGGCTGGCCATTGTGCTCGTCACCGTGTGGCAGGCCGCGCCCGGCGCCACCATCATCTACCTTGCCGGCCTCCAGAGCGTGCCAGCCGAAGTCTATGAAGCCGCTGACCTGGACGGCGCCGGCAGTTTCCGGCAGTTCCTCAGCCTCACACTGCCCCTCATCCTCGGTTATCTCGTCATCAATGTGATCCTCGGCTTCAAGGGATTCCTGGGAACCTACGAGATCATCGTGGGCCTCACTGGCGGCGGGCCCGGCATGGCAACCCAGTCGGTGGCCATGCGCATCTTCTCCGGCTTCACGGGCGGCGACTACTCCTACCAGATGGCCAATGCGGTCATCTACTTCCTGATCACCTTGCTGATCTCCGTCATCCAGCTGCGCCTCATCCAGCGCCGGGGGGTATCTCTCTAATGACTTCACCAACTCTCACCCGCTCAGCGCCCGCCGCAACGAAGGCAACAGCCCGCAGGAACCGCAGGTCCAGCCGCGAGGGCTTCAAGATCAACTGGTGGCTCACCGCCCTGATGCTGGTCGCCTCCCTGACAGTCCTGCTGCCGCTGTACTTCACCGTGGCCATGGCACTGAAGTCACCGGACCAGATCGGCACCGGGACCGGCCTGGCCTGGCCCAACCCGATGAACTGGGAGAACTTCGCAGCGGCGTACGTCGCCACCAACTTCCCCCGGGCCTTTATGTCCACGGCCTTCGTCACTGTCTTCAGCGTCCTGGGCTCGCTTGCCTGCAGCTCGCTGGTGGCCTACGCCATCGCACGGAACTGGAACCACAGGTTCTTCCGCGGTTCCTTTGTGTACCTGCTGTCGGCCATGTTCATCCCGTTTCCGGTGATCATCCTTCCCCTGATCAAGCAGACAGCACTCCTTGGCCTGGACAACCCGGCCGGCGTCGTATTCCTGCACGTGCTGGGCGGAATCTCGTTCAACGCGCTCCTGTACATCGCCTTCGTCCGCTCCATTCCGGTGGAACTGGAGGAATCGGCCCGGATGGACGGCGCCACCACCTGGCAGGTGTTCCGCAAGATCATCTTCCCGCTGCTGGCCCCCATGAACGCCACAGTCGGCATCTTCGCCTTCCTGGGTTCGTGGAACGACTTCCTGCTGCCGCAGATGATGATTGCCGACCCGGCGCTGCAGACCCTCCCCGTGGTCCAAATGCTGTTCCAGGGCGAGTTCAACACCAACTACAGCCTCGCGTTCGCGTCATACCTGATGGCCATGGCACCCACCTTGGTGGTTTACATCCTGGCCCAACGTTGGGTACTGTCCGGAGTCATGCGCGGGGCCGTTAAATAGCCAGACTTATCCACCCAGCAAGAACAACCCAAACAAGAGAAAAGGATCATCCTTTGTCCACCACTGCCACGCTGGCAACCCTGTCCGATTCCGACCGTCTGGCCGATCCCAACTGGTGGCGCCAGGCCGCGGTCTACCAGATCTATCCGCGCAGCTTCGCCGATTCAAACGGTGACGGCATGGGTGACATCAAGGGCATCACAGCCAAGGTCCCGTACCTGAACGACCTGGGGATCGACGCCGTATGGCTCAGCCCGTTCTACCCGTCAGCCCTGGCTGACGGCGGCTACGATGTGGACGACTACCGCGACGTGGACCCCAAGCTGGGCACGCTGGCGGACTTCGACGAGATGGCCAAGGCGCTGCACGCCGCCGGCATCAAGCTGATCGCCGACATCGTCCCCAACCACTCCTCGAACCGGCACGAATGGTTCAAGGAGGCGCTCGCCTCGCCGAAGGGTTCCGCCGCGCGTGAGCGCTACATCTTCCGTGACGGCAAGGGCCCCAACGGCGAATTCCCGCCGTCGGACTGGGACTCCGTCTTCGGCGGACCGGCCTGGGAACGCATCACCGAGCCGGACGGCACCCCCGGCCAGTGGTACATGCACATCTTCGCCAAGGAGCAGCCGGACCTGAACTGGTCCAGCCGCGAGGTCCGCGATGACTTCCTCAAGACCCTGCGCTTCTGGTCCGACCGCGGCGTGGATGGCTTCCGCGTGGACGTGGCGCATGCCCTCACCAAGGATCTCACCGAGCCGCTGCTCTCCAAGCTGGAGCTGACCGAGGCCAACTCGGGGACGGACGGGTTCGACGACGGTTCGCACCCCTTCTGGGACCGGGACGACGTCCACGACATCTACCTCGAATGGCGCGAAGTCTTCAACGAATACAACCCGCCCCGCACCGCCGTCGCCGAAGCATGGGTGCACGCTACCCGCCGTGCCCGCTACGCCAGCCCGGAGGGCCTGGGCCAGGCCTTCAACTTCGACCTGCTGCAGGCCGACTTCGATGCCGAGGATTTCCGCGAAATCATCACCCGCAACCTCGCCGAGGCAACCGCGACAGGTGCGTCCTCCACCTGGGTTTTCTCCAACCACGACGTCGTCCGGCATGCCACGCGCTACGGCCTGCCCAAGGCGTCCAAGGGCAAGAAGCACGCAAAGGGCCAGGACGGGAAGGGCTGGCTGCTGGCCGGCGGCCCCAAGGAGGAACTCGACGTGGACCTTGGCGAGCGCCGTGCCCGCGCCGCCACCCTGCTGATGCTCGCTGTGCCCGGCTCGGCCTACCTGTACCAGGGCGAGGAACTGGGCCTGCAGGAAGTGGCGGAGATTCCGGACTCCGAGCGCCAGGATCCCGCGTTCTTCCGGAACAGGGGCGTTGAGGTGGGCCGTGATGGCTGCCGGGTGCCCCTGCCCTGGAAGGTTGAAGGGACCTCCTTCGGCTTTGGCGACGGCGGCGCGCACCTGCCGCAGCCGGACTGGTTCAGCAAGTACGCGGTGGAGGCGCAGGACGGCACCGAAAACTCCACCCTGGAGCTGTACCGCACGGCCCTGAAGCTGCGCCGCGAACTGCAGGCCGGCGAGGAGCTGGAGTGGGTGGAGACCGGCAACCCGGAGGTCCTGCACTTCCGCCGCCCCGGTAGCTGGCAGTCCGTTACCAACTTCGGGGACGCCGCCGTCGACCTGCCGGCAGGAACCGTCTTGGTCAGTAGTGCCCAGCTGGTGGACGGCAAACTGGGCGCCAACAGCACTGCCTGGCTGCGCTGACATAACTCAAGATCAAACAGGTGGCGAGGCCCTGCCAGGCCCCGCCACCTGTGTGTCTGCCCCGGCTCATGAAAGAGTGAAGCAATGACCGAAAACAACGTTCCATCCTCCACGCAGGAACTCATCTACGGCTGCATGGGCCTGGGCGGCAGCTGGACCGACGAACCGCATCAGGTGCAGCATGTGGACGAGGCCGCTGCCGCCGTCGAGGCCGCGCTGGACGCCGGCATCACGCTGTTCGATCACGCGGACATCTACCGCGGCGGCAAGTCCGAGGCGGTGTTCGGCGAAGTCCTTACGTCTTCGCCGGGCCTGCGCGACCGGATCCGGCTGCAGACCAAGTGCGGGATCCGGCTCCGCGAACGCGGGCTGGCCACACACTATGACCTCAGCCGGGAATCCATCCTGGAACGCGTGGACGGCAGCCTGAAGAGGCTGCGGACGGACTACGTGGACGTCCTCCTGCTGCACCGCCCGGATCCCCTGACGGACCTGGCGGAGGTGGCGGCCGCCGTCGGGCAACTGCTGGCCGACGGCAAGGTTCGGGCGCTTGGGGTGTCCAACATGTCCGGCGCGCAGATCAAGGCGCTGCAGGAGCGGCTGGAGGTGCCCGTGGTGGCCAACCAGCTGGAGATGAGCCTGCTGAAGCGGTCCTGGCTGGAGAGCCAGGTCCTGGTGAACCATCCGGAGTCGCTGGACTACAGCTTCCCGCACGGGACCCTGGAGTACTGCAGCAGCAACGGCGTTACCGTGCAGGCTTACGGTGCGCTGGCGCAGGGGTTGTACACGGGGGCAGTTCCGGAAAACCCGACGGCGGCGGAGACTGCCGCGGCTGCGATGGTTGCGGAGCTTGCCGGTCGGTACGGCACCACGGGGGAGGCCGTCCTCCTGGGGTGGCTGATGAAGCATCCGGCCGGCATTGCGCCCGTGATCGGCACCGTGAATCCGGCGAGAATCGCGGCCTGCGCGGATGCCGCCCGGGTGGCGGAGGCCATGACCCGGGCCGACTGGTACGGGCTGTGGATCGCAGCAAGGGGCGGCACCCTCCCCTGAGGCCGGTCAGAGGGTTGCCAGAAGCCCGGCTGTCCGCTCCAAGGCCCCGGGAACCAGGGAGTAATAGGCCCAGGTTCCGCGCTTTTCGCGGTGCAGCAGACCGGCGTCCACCAGGATTTTCAGGTGGTGGGAGACCGTGGGCTGGCCCAGGTCAAGGGGATCGGTCAGGTCGCAGACGCAGGATTCACCGGAGGATTCGGCCTTGACAATGGACAGCAGGCGCAGCCGGTTGGGGTCGGCCAGGGCTTTGAAGACCAGGGCCTTCTGCTTGGCCTCTTCTGCGCCAAGGGCCGGCGCCGATGCCGGGGCGCAGCAGGCGTCGTCCGTGATCGGAGCGAGAACGGGCAGCGTTTTCATGTACCCATTATGCCCGAATATTGACCGTCATCAATGTATGGGACTTCGCGGTCGACGACGGTCCGGCAGCACTGCAACAGCCGGGCTGTCGTGGCCTGCTAAGTGCTAGGAGGTGGTCGTTTCTGAGGAGTGCGCAAGGACTACGTCGTCCGCGCTGCGGGCGGCGGAGGGGAACAGGACGACGAGGAGCCCGAGGCCTACTGCCGCCCCGATCAGCTGAGCGGCGACGAAGCCGGGGACAGAAGCCGGCGCGATCCCGGCGAAGGTGTCGCTGAAGATGCGGCCTACCGTCACGGCGGGGTTGGCGAACGACGTCGAGGACGTGAACCAGTAGGCGGCGCCGATGTAGGCACCCACGGCGGGGGCTGCGAGGACGCCCCGGTTGGTGGTGGCCAGTGCGAAGATCAGCAGGACGAGTCCCGCGGTGGCGACGACTTCACCCAGCAGGTGCCCTGTGGTGGCGCGGTCCTTGACGGAGATGGACGTTCCCACCTCAAACATGGCGTTCGCGACCACGCTGCCGCCTATTGCACCAACGGTTTGGGCAACCGCGTATGTACCGAGGTCCGGCAGGGTCAGCCCGGTTCCGCTGCGCCTGCCCAGGACCCAGTCCACGAGCGAGATTACGGGGTTGAAATGCGCGCCGCTGACGGGACCGAACACCAGGATCAGCACCGTCAGACCCAGGACGGTAGCGGTGCTGTTCTGGAGCAACTGCAGGCCGACGTCGTTGGGGGAGAGTTGCTGTGCCGCGATCCCGGAGCCGACGACGATGGATACGAGCAGGCCGGTTCCGAGGAGTTCGGCGACGGCGCGGCGCCACAGCGGCGGCTGATGTGAAGTCATATCAACAGCTTGACGCAAGAAATTAACTCAGTCAAAATTGAATCAATGAATACTGACCCAGTTGAGGGCTTTCAGGCGCGGGTCGCAAAACATGCCGCCCTCGCAGATCCCGCGCGGCTGCGCATTGTGGACCTGCTGACGCTGGGGGATCTTGCCCCTACGGAGCTTCAGGCTGAGCTCGGGATGCCCTCTAACCTGCTGTCCCACCACCTGCGCGTGTTGGAGGGTGCCGGGCTGACCATCCGTCACCGCTCGGAAGCGGACAGGCGGCGCAGCTACTTCCGGCTTGCCGCCGGGGCGCTCGAAGGGCTGGTGCCGGGGGCTGAGTATGGGGCCAGTCGCGTCCTCTTCGTGTGCACGAGGAACAGCGCCCGGTCGCAACTGGCCGCCGCGCTCTGGAATCAGATCAGCGGAATCCCCTCGATCTCGGCCGGAACTCATCCCGCGGACAGTATTGCCCGGGGGGCCATTGATGTAGCCCGCCGCCACGGCGTCGCTCTCGCGGACGTTTCCCCGCGCCGGCTGGATGACGTGGGGCGCGATGAAGACTTCGTTGTGACTGTGTGCGACAACGCCCACGAGGAACTCCCCGGCCTTCGGGGTATCCACTGGTCTGTCCCGGATCCGCTGCGGCTGAACACCAGGGAGGCCTTTGAGGGCGCCTTTGCTGACATCTTCCATCGTGTCAAAGACCTCGTGCCCCGCCTGCGCGCTGCCTGATATTCCGGCGGATTCAAATATTGACAATCATCAATCTTTCGCTCGATACTGCATGCATCGACAATCATCAATGTGATGTTGGCAAGGGCGGTACAGGCGCCACAACCTCAACCAAACCGTTCACACCGAACTGATTCCAGGAGAAACCACGTGATCACCGAAACCGCCAAGAAGCCCTCCGTCCTGTTCGTCTGCGTCCACAACGCCGGCCGCTCCCAGATGGCAGCCGCCTTCCTGACCACCCTTTCGAAGGGTGGCATTGAGGTTCGTTCCGCCGGATCGCAGCCCGCAGATAAGGTCAACCCGGCCGCCGTCGAGGCCATGGCCGAACTGGGTATCGATATGTCTGCCGAGATCCCGAAGGTCCTCACCACCGAGGCCGTCAAAGAGTCCGACGTCGTGATCACCATGGGCTGCGGCGACGAATGCCCCTACTTCCCCGGCAAGCGCTACGAGGACTGGGTCCTGGAGGATCCCGCCGGGCAGGGCGTGGACGCCGTCCGCCCCATCCGCGACGAGATCAAGGCGCGCATCGAAGGGCTCATCGACTCGCTGATCCCGGCCGCCAAGTGACCACATCCCGCGGTTAGGGAGAGGGGGTGAGGCACCCGATCGAACCGCACACCAACGGATGAAACAGAGGACAGCATGGATCCAGCAAAGAACTTTCCCGTCGCCGTCATCGGCGCCGGCCCGATCGGACTCGCCACCGCAGCCCACCTGCTCGAACGCGGCTTCGAGCCGCTGATCTTCGAGGCAGGCCCGACGGCGGGATCGGCCATCGAACAGTGGCGCCACATCCGGCTGTTCTCACCCTGGCGGTTCAACCTCGACGCCGCGGCCGTGCGTTTGCTGGAAGGCGCCGGCTGGGTGGCCCCCCGCCTGACGGCACTCCCGTACGGCGGGGAACTGATCGACAATTACCTCGCCCCGCTGGCCGCAACCCCGGAGATCTCCTCCCGGCTCCAGACCAGCGCACGCGTCATCGCCGTTACACGCCAGGGCATGGACAAAACCCACGTCCGGGACCGCGAAACCACACCCTTTACCGTCCGCGTCGAACACGACGGCGGAGAAGTGCGCGACCACACCGTGGCCGCCGTGATCGATGCGTCCGGCACCTGGTCCACCCGCAACCCGCTCGGAACCTCCGGGCTGCCCGCCATCGGCGAAGACGCGGCCGCCGCCCGGATCTCCTCGCCCCTGCCGGACGTCACAGGGCGGGACCGGGCCACCTTCGCGAACCGCCGCGTCCTGGTCGTGGGAGCCGGGCACTCGGCCGCGAACACACTGATCAATCTGGCAGACCTCGCCAAGGAAGAACCCGGAACCACCATCCTGTGGGCCGTACGCGGAGCATCTGCTGAAAAGGTCTACGGCGGCGGAGAGGCTGACGGCCTGCCCGCCCGCGGCCAACTAGGCGCCCGGCTCCGCCGACTCGTTGAGGCCGGAACCATCGAACTGCGCACCGGCTTTGGCATCTCCTCACTGAAGACCCTGGAGACCCACGTGAGCGTCGAAGCCGTCGACGGACGCACCCTGGACGCCGACGTCATCATCCCTTGCACAGGCTTCCGGCCGGACTTGGACATCCTTCGCGAGCTCCGGCTCAACCTTGACCCCGCCGTCGAGGCGCCGGTCGAGCTGGGTCCGCTGATCGACCCCGAATTCCATTCCTGCGGCACGGTCCAGCCGCATGGCGCCAAGCTTCTCGCCCACCCGGAAAAGGACTTCTACATCGTCGGCATGAAGTCCTATGGCCGTGCGCCGACCTTCCTGCTAGCTACCGGCTACGAACAGGTCAGGTCCGTCGCCGCGGCACTCTCCGGCGACCAGGCCGCGGCGGACACCGTCCACCTTGAACTGCCCGAAACCGGGGTATGCTCCACCGACGCCGGCACCAGCTGCGACGTCCCCGCGGCTTCAACAGCAGACACTGACGGATCGGCGGAGAGCGGCTGTTGCGCCGCCCCGGAACCGGTCCTCGTTGGATTCCCCACCGGGCTGGCCCACGGCCGCTCCGGGGAACACTGACCACAACCAACCACAACGCACCGTTCCGGACGCACGCCAAGGGAGTTATGCCATGACCGAACACCAGAAAACGACGCTGGGATTGCAGGACAACACTGAAATCCTGCACCGGATCAGCGAACGCCTCGCCGAGCGTTTCACCGGGGTGTTCGCCGTCGAGACGGTCGAACGCTACGTCTTCGAGTCCTACACGGCATTGGCCCGGACAGCGAAGATCAGCGCCTACCTGCCTGCCACCACGGAACACTTCGCCAACGACCGGCTGGCCGCCCTGGCCAAATCCAAAGGGTCGGTGGTCTCCGAGGTCCCGGAGGTCCTCTTCGTTTGCGTGCAGAACGCCGGAAGGTCACAAATGGCTGCCGCGCTGCTCAACGTTGAAGCCAAGGGCAGGATCCGCGTCCGGTCGGCAGGCTCCATGCCGGCAGCTGAGCTGGATCCAACCGTTGTGACTGTAATGTCCGAAATGGGCTTGGACCTGGGCAAGGACTATCCGAAGCCACTCACGGACGACGTCGTGCGGGCATCTGACGTCGTCATCACCATGGGCTGCGGTGACTCATGCCCCATCTACCCCGGGAAACGCTATGAAGACTGGGACCTGACCGACCCCGCCGGTCAGTCCCTGGAGACGGTCCGGGTCATTCGCGACGAAATCCAGGCGCGCATCAAAACCCTCGTCGGCTCACTCATGGCCGCAGAACAGAAGGAAGACACCAACTCATGACCGAAAGCACCAAGACTCCCCGTATCCTGTTCGTCTGCAGCAAGAACGGCGGCAAGTCCCAACTCGCGGCCGGTCTCATGCGGGACCTCGCCGGCGACGACGTCACCGTCTACTCGGCAGGCACCAAACCGGGCAGCTGCCTGAACAACGAGGCCGTGGAATCCCTGAACGAACTCGGCATCGACATTACGGGGGAACACCCTAAGCCCGTCACCGACGAGGTGCTTGACGCCGTCGACGTCGTGATCGTTCTGGGCACCGAAGCCAAGCTCGAACCCCGCGAAGGCACGCGCATCGAAACCTGGGAAACCGACGAACCTTCCACCCGGGGCATCGAAGGCACGGAGCGCATGCGCCTCGTCCGCGACGACATCAACGCCCGCGTCCGAAAGCTCCATGCGGAACTCACAGGGAACTAAGCCTGTCCAAACCGGTGGTTGAGCTTGTCGAAACCCTGGTCTCGACTGGCTCGACCACCGGCTCCGGCCGGTCGTATCTGTATTGTTCGGCACGTCCGGCGCCATGGCTTAGCGCTGGCGGTGCCCGGGCAGATACGGTAGTAGCATGACGTCACCCACCGCCACCGAGACATTACGCCCCAAGCGCAACATCCCAGCAGAAATCGCCCGTTCGTGGCTTCTGGTCAACGCCATGAAAACCGACCTGTTTGACCAGTCGGCTGTTTCGCGCGCAGACTCGATAATCCTGGACATCGAGGACGCCGTGGACCCGTCGCAAAAGGACGAGGCGCGCGGACATGTGATTGACTGGCTCAGCGGCGGCGGCCAGGCCTGGGTCCGCATCAACGATGCCACCAGCGCGTTCTGGGCCGATGACCTTGCAGGGCTGCGCGGTACGCCCGGGCTGCTCGGCGTGATGCTCGCCAAGACCGAATCAGCTGACCAGGTGACCGAAAGTTTCCACCGGATGGACGGCAAGACGCCTGTCATCCCGCTCGTGGAATCCGCTCTGGGGATCGAGGAAGCCAACAACATCGCCAAGGCCCAGGGTGCTTTCCGCCTGGCCTTCGGCTCCGGCGACTTCCGCCGCGACACCGGCATGGCGGCCACCCCGGAGGCCATGGCCTACCCCCGCGCCAAGCTGGTGGTTGCCAGCCGCGTCGGCAACCTGCCCGGCCCCATTGACGGCCCCACCGTCGGCACCAACCACCCCATCCTGCGCGAGCAGACCGGCATCACCGTGATGATGGGCATGACCGGCAAGCTGTGCCTGGCCATCGACCAGACGAACGTCATCAACGAGGTCATCAGCCCCACCCCGTCGGACGTCGCCTGGGCCACGGACTTTATGTCCGACTTCGAGGCCAACGGCCGCGTCATCCGTGACGGCTCGGACCTGCCCCGCCTGGGCCGCGCCGAAAAGATCATGAAGCTCGCGGTAGCGTTCGGCGTGCAGCCCGCGCTGTAGCGCCACCGTTTACCCAAAGCACAGGAGGCCCCGTGACCGATACCCGCTATCTGGTTCACGGGGTCTTTTGGGATGGCGCCCCGGCGCAGACGGTAAGGCACGACGGCGGCAGCCCGGTTCTGCGCCTCCAGTCACAGTCCGTGGATCTCCGCGAGGTCAGCCTCGAGGCGGGCGCCAGGCTCGGTTTCGCGGTGGCCCATCACGGCAGGTTCTGCCTGGGGCACCACAAAGTCCACTCAGCCAGCAGCCGCGACCACATCCTGGGCCCGGCCAGCGCCCCCGCCGTGAAGGGCAAGCAGTGCGAACGCTGCTTTGTGATGGACGATTCCCGCCTCATCCACGATTTCCACCGGGGCGGCCGCGTCCCGGCCGGGCTGCGCACGTACCTTCTGCAGGATCATTGGCTCTACGTGGCCACGTTCGCGGGAGGCGCCAGTAAGGTGGGCACAGCGTCCCACCTGCGGAAATGGAACCGGCTCGCGGAACAGGGCGCGGTGGTGGCGCGGTACGTTGCCAGGGCGGAGGACGGCCGGGTGGTGCGGCTCCTCGAGGACATGGTGACGCGCGAGGCAGGCCTCGCCCAGCAGGTCCGCTCCGCCGCCAAAGCCGAAGCCCTCGCGGGGCCCTTGCCGGCGGCCGCCCTGGACGGCATCAATGAGCGGCACGCAGCAGCGGTCCGCACGCTGCTGGGCCAGGCCGCCGTCGAAGGTTTCACCCCAGAAAGTTTCAGCCCAGAAGGTTTCAGCATCGTGGACGAACTGTGGGTGCGCCCTGCGCAGGCGGCAGGGCTTTGCGCCACCACGGCGCGCCACGCCTACCCGCATCCGGTGGAGCAGGGAAAGCACGGATTCGGCATCAACGCGCTGAGCGGGAGCAACGCCCTCGCCAGCCTGGCCGGAACGGACGCGGCCTTTGTGGTGAACCTTGGCCGGCTGGCTGCCCGGGCCATCGTCCTGGGGGACTTCGCCTCGGAGGTGCCGGCCGTGCAGGAACCGCTGTTCTGAACCTGCTCGGTAGACTGTCACGGTGCTCAAAGAATTCTGGGAGTCAGCGCCCACCTCGTACAAAGTCCTGGTCTTCGGCGCCATGGGCCTCATCGCCGTCGGCATCATCCTGAACCTGATCGGCAACACGTCCGGAAACCAGGGCCTCGCCACTGCGTCACTGCCGCTGATTGGGCTAGGCCTCCTGCTGCACATCGCAGGGATTGTGGTGCGGGGCCAGACCATCCGGAAGAACCTCCGCAAGTAGCCGGAATTCCGGGTGTCCCGGGGCAGACCGATAGGCTTGAGGCCATGACTATCAATCCGGACCTGCAGGGCCGCAGCTACCCTGCCGCAGAGGTTTACGACGTCGGCCGCGAGAAGATCCGCGAGTTCGCCCGCGCGGTCAAGGCCACGCACCCAGCCCATTTTGACGTCGAGGCCGCGAAGGCCCTCGGACACAAGGATTTGGTGGCACCACCCACGTTCGCCATCATCATCGCCCAGCGCGCCGATGCCCAGCTGATCGAGGATCCGGACGCCGGCATCGACTTCTCTCGCGTGGTCCACGCCGACCAGCGCTTCATCCACCACCGCACCATCTTCGCCGGCGACCGCCTCGTTGCCGAACTGCACGTTGACGGTGTCCGTGCCATGGGCGGCGGGGCCATGATCACCACCCGCCAGGAAATTTTCGCCCTGACCGACGGCGGCAACGGACCGCGCGAGGCAGTCGCCACCACCACGTCATCCATCCTCGTCCGCGGAGAGGGACAGTAACCATGAGCCCCAGCTTCCACGAACTCAGCGCCGGCCAGGACATCGGCAGCCGCACCATCGAGGTCACCCGCACGGACCTGGTCAAGTACGCCGGCGCCTCCGGCGACTTCAACCCCATCCATTGGAACGAAGCCTTCGCCACCGGCGTGGAACTGCCCGGTGTGATCGCCCACGGCATGTTCACCATGGGTGCCGCCGTTCAGCTGGTGACCGACTGGGCAGGCGACCCCGCCGCCGTCGTCGACTTCCAGACCCGCTTCACCAAGCCGGTCCTGGTCACGGACACCACCGGAACCACGGACGCCGGAGCCACCATCGAGGTCAGCGGCGCCATTGGAAAGCTCGACGCCGATGCCGGCACCGCCCGCGTTGACCTCACCGTGGTTGCTGCCGGCCAGAAAGTGCTGATGAAGGCCCAGGCCGTCGTCAGGCTTTCATGATCCTTTGACCGTCAACGCAGCTGCCGCTGCCGAGGTCACTGCCTGGCGCCATGCCGTGGTGGTTGCCTACGCCGGCAGCGGACTGGCCTTCGCGTCCTGGGTTTCCCGGCTTCCGGCGATCCGCGACGGGCTGGACCTGACCCCCGGCACGGTCGGTTTGCTGTTGCTGTGCATGACCCTGGGATCGTTCGTCTCGGTGTCCGCATCGGGGCTGATCGTGCTCCGTCTGGGCTCCAAACGGACCATCCGCACCGGCGCCATCATGGTGGCCTGCGGCATGGCCATCACCGGATTTGGAACGTCGGTCCTGGCCACGCCGCTCGCGGTGGCCGTGGGACTTGCCGTCATCGGGCTCGGCTCCGCCAGCTGGAGCACGGCCTCCAACGTCGAGGGCGCCTCGGTGGAACGCGCGGTGGGCCGGCACATCATGCCCCGGCTGCACGGCGCCTTCAGCCTCGGCACCGTGGCAGGTGCAGGCCTTGGGGCGTGGGCCGCAGCTGCCTCCGTCCCGGTGTTTTGGCACCTGGCCGCGGCCGGCGTCGTGGTTGCCGTCTCGGTGACGACAGCGGCAGCCTGGTTCCGTGCGGATGTCACCCCGGTCGCGGGGGAGCGGACGTATGTACAGGACAACTTCGAGGACCCGTTCACCGGCCCGATCCCCATTGTCACCGCCGGGGCGCCCGCTGACAGCGCCGGTGCCCCGCTGGACAACAAGCGCAAGATCGCGGAGGCCTGGCGCGACAAACGCACGCTGCTGCTCGGGGTCATGGTCCTGGGGCTAGCCTTGGCCGAAGGTGCAGCAGGGGACTGGGTGGCATTGGCCCTTGCCGACGGGCACGGCCAGACCGACGCCGCCGGAGCCGCCGGCTACGGGCTCTTCGTGACCTTCATGACCATCGGACGGTTCGCCGGCACGGTGGTCCTGGACCGTTTCGGCCGCGTTCCGGTGATGCGCTGGTGCGCCGCGCTGGCGGTGTTCGGGCTCGGACTGTTTGTGTTTGCCCCCGTACCCTGGCTCGCGTTTGTGGCCCTGGCCATCTGGGGACTCGGCGCCTCGCTGGGGTTCCCGGTGGGCATGTCCGCCGCCGCGGATGATCCCGCCAAGGCCGCGGCCCGCGTCTCCGTCGTGTCCACCATCGGCTACGGCGCCTTCCTGTGCGGGCCGCCGCTGTTGGGGCTGCTGGCCGAACACGTGGGCATCCTGCACTCGCTGCTGGCCGTGATGGTGATGCTGGTGGCCACCTTCCTGCTCTCACCGGTTGCCCGCAGAGTTGCATAGTGTTGACGGAAGTTAGTTAGTCTAAGTTGGTGACTTCCACCCTGCTTTCTGCCCTGACCACGGCCGCCGTCGGAGGACCCGCCGGCAAATATGTTGAGGCCAGCACCGAGGCGGAGATCATCGACGCCGTCCGCACGGCTGACGCTGCGGGGGAGCAGGTCCTCATCATCGGCGGCGGCTCCAACCTCCTGATTTCCGACGACGGGTTCCCCGGCACCGTGATCAGGATCGCCTCGGAAGGGTTCACCGTCAACGCCGAGGACTCCTGCGGCGGCGTGGCGGTGGTGGTCCAGGCCGGCCACAACTGGGATGCCCTGGTGGAGCATGCGGTGCTGCATGCGTGGTCCGGCATCGAAGCACTCTCTGGGATCCCGGGCGCCACGGGCGCCACGCCCGTGCAGAACGTCGGGGCCTACGGCTCTGATGTCTCCCAGACCATCGCGGCGGTCCGCACCTGGGACCGGACCCGGAACGCGGTCCAGACGTTCACCAACTCCGAGCTGAAGTTCGGCTACCGCGATTCCATCCTGAAACAGACCACCGTCGGGGGCTCACCGCGCTACGTGGTGCTGACCGTGGAATTCCAGCTCCCGCTGGGCCGGATGAGCGCACCCATCCGCTACGCCGAACTGGCCCGCTCCTTGGGCGTCGAGGCAGGCAAGCGTGCGTACTCCAACGATGTCCGCCGGGAGGTCCTGAGGCTGCGGGGTTCGAAGGGTATGGTGCTGGATCCCGAGGACCGGGACACATATTCCACCGGGTCCTTCTTCACCAACCCCATAGTCCCCGTGGACGTGGCGGCAACGCTGCCGGAGTCCGCCCCTCAGTACCCCGCCGGGGCGGACGGGCTGGTGAAGCTGTCCGCCGCGTGGCTGATCGACCAGGCAGGATTCGGCAAAGGCTATGGCCTGGAGGAGGGCAGCGCCTCCGGCGGCCGGGCGTCACTGTCCACGAAGCACACGCTGGCCATCACGAACCGCGGCTCGGCCAGCGCCAAGGACATGCTGGCCATCGCGCGCGAGGTGCGCGCCGGCGTCGTCGAACGCTTTGGCATTGAACTGCACCCGGAACCGCTGCTCATCGGCGTGACGCTTTAGGGTCAGCTGGCTCGCGTCACCGGCGCCATGGGCCCATCAAAGGCCTCTGTCAGCCGTACGTTGGTGGCCATGCCGAGCAGGGCGGCGGCCCAACCGGTCAGCGCCAAATATGGACCCATAAACAGCCAGACCATAAGTCCCGGAACCGCAGGGTGGTTCGCGGCTGCGAGGATGCAAACCACCAAACCGATCACGCCGGTGGCCTGGGCGAGGATCCAGAGCAGCCGGCCGCTGACGGGATAGAGCTTCCAGTCACGGACAATGCGGACCTCGCCGCGGCCCACCCGGATACCGGGAAAAAGCACGGCGTACCCTCCGCCGAGCGAGAGGAACAGGGAAGGCAAGAGGAGTTCCAGGGGTGCCTCGCCGCCGCCTCCCGGGAATCCCAGGGGCTGGAAACCAATGGCCGGGACCAGCCCGATGGCCACGCCGGCCAGGACCGATACGGTCCCTGCCACCAGCCATGCCTGTGTTCCGCGCGCGAACAAATGCCACAAACTCCCCAAAGTCATGCTTACACCCTATCGGGCCAGGTCCTACGATGAGGACATGGCAGTGAACCGCGTAAGCCCCAATGTGATGGGCAGGTTACGCCTTGCCTCTCAAGGACTGCTCGGTCCCGGACTCGGCTCCGTAGAGGCCGCGGTCCGCTGGATGACGGCCACGCAGGCTCAGGACCTGCAGGCCGCGCTCTGGGCCATGGGCCTCCGAGTTCCGGACGCAGGTTTGACTGACGTGCGCGCCGCGCTGGACAGCGGAAGGGTGGTCCGGTCCTGGCCGATGCGCGGCACCCTGCACCTGGTGGCTCCAGAGGATCTGCGCTGGATGCTGGACCTCACCACCGAGCGTCTTAGCCGCATCATTGCCGGCCGGCATCGGGAACTGGACATCACCTGGGCGGACATCGAGAAGTGCCGCGACGTTGCCTTGGAGCGGATTGCGGCCGGCGGTCCCGTGAGCCGGACCGAACTCTTCGAGGTGTTTGAGGCAGCCGGGCAGCCCACCACCGGCCAGCGGGGGATCCACCTCCTGGGGACGCTGTGCCGGCACGCCTGGCTGGTTCAAGGGCCATTGGCCGGTAACCAACAGTTGCTGGTGGCGTTCGATGACTGGATTCCGGTGTCGCGGGGCCTTGAGCGGCAGGAAGCGATCGCCGAGTTCATGTTTCGCTACTTCCGCAGCCACGGCCCTGCGACCGTCCGCGACTTCGCCTGGTGGACGCAGATTCCGCTGACCGACGTGCGTGCGGCGTTTGAACTGGTCAGCGGGCAGTTGGTGGAGCTGGAATTCGGGGGTGCCAGCTATTGGATGTCACCGGAGACTGCGTCAATGCTCGACGACGGTGTGCCCGGCCAGCGGTCCGTCCTCCTCTTGCCGGGCTTCGACGAGTTTGTGCTGGGCTACATGGACCGGAGCCTGGTGCTGGCCCCTGAGCACGCCAACAAGATCGTCCCGGGCGGCAACGGAGTGTTCAAGAAGACCGTCGTGGCCGGGGGAGAGGTGACCGGCACATGGGCGCGGGCCGGCACCAGCCGCAGCGCCGCCGTCGTGCCTGAACTGTTCGACGAAGCCAAGCCACTTGGACCCGCTGCGCAGGCCGTGTTCAGCAAGGCCGCCGGGCAGTATCTCGCATTCCTGGACAGCTGAGCCGGGCGAAAGACGCAGAAGCGGCCCGGGGATACCTGAATTCAGGGTGTCCCCGGACCGATTCTGTGTTCTGAAGGAGCGGGAGAGTTACAGGTTCCCGGTGGCGATGTTGAGCATGCGGCGCAGCGGCTCGGCGGCGCCCCAGAGCAGCTGGTCGCCCACGGTGAAGGCGCTGATGTACTCCGGGCCCATTTCCATCTTGCGGATGCGGCCCACGGGGATGTCCAGCGTGCCGGACACGGCCACGGGGGTCAGGCCTGCCATGGAGTCTTCCTTGGTGTTCGGGATGACCTTGGCCCACTCGTTGTCCTCGGCGAGGAGCTTCTCGATCTCGGCCACGGAGAGGTCCTCGCGGAGCTTCAGCGTCAGGGCCTGGGAGTGGGAGCGCATGGCGCCGATCCGGATGCACAGGCCGTCCATGACGATCCGGTTTTCGTCCGAGGTGCCCAGGATCTTGTTGGTCTCAACCCCGGCCTTCCACTCTTCCTTGGACTGCCCGTTGCCCAGGTCAGCGTCGATCCAGGGGATCAGCGAGCCGGCCAGCGGCACGCCGAACTGGGAGGCATCGATGTCGGTGCGCTGGTGGGCCAGGACCTTGCGGTCAATTTCCAGGATGGCCGACGCCGGGTCGTCCAGTTCCGAGCTGACCTCAGCGTTCAGCGTGCCGAACTGGCTGAGCAGTTCGCGCATGTGCCGCGCGCCGCCGCCGGAGGCAGCCTGGTAGGTCATGGACGTGCCCCATTCGACGAGGCCGTTCTTGAACAGCCCGCCGAGGCCCATGAGCATGCAGGAAACGGTGCAGTTGCCGCCGATGAAGTCCTTCGTTCCGTTGACCAGGCCCTTGTCGATGACGTCGCGGTTGATCGGGTCCAGCACGATGATCGAGTCGTCGTTCATGCGCAGCGTCGAGGCGGCGTCGATCCAGAGGCCGTCCCAGCCGCGGCCCCGCAGCTCGGTGTGCACGCGCTTGGTGTAGTCCCCGCCCTGGGCGGTCACAATAATAGGCAGCTTAGCCAGCGTGTCGACGTCGAACGCGTCCTCAAGCTTGCCGGCGGCGCCAGCGGCAGCACCGGCAATCGACGGGGCGGCACCTCCCGCGTTTGACGTGGAGAAGAACACCGGGTTGATGTTGGCGAAGTCGCCCTCGTCCTGCATGCGCTGCATCAGGACGGAGCCGACCATGCCGCGCCATCCGACCAGGCCGACGGAGGGGGTAGCTGCTGTAGTCATTCGTCCAGTTTAGACGCCGGATCGCGCAGGGCGCAGTCGGTTACGTCACTCGCGCGGGGAAGCGTACGACGGCGTGCGGGGGAAAATTGGCGTCAGCTGCGGTTGGTTTCCTCCAGCACCGCGGCTTTACGGAGGCGCAACGCGTAGAAGGCACCGAAGGCAAACACCTGCGTCACCACCACCAGCACGATGGCGCCGGCGATCTTGTTGCCGCCCAGGATCATGGTCAGGCCCACGATCGCAGAGAGCAGCGCGAGCAGCGGCAGCAGCATGTAGCCCAGCACAAACAGTGTTTCCGGTTTTTTCAACATCTCAGCCTTGCGTCCTAATCCATTTAGTAAACCTGTAGCGCGTTCCGTTGGCCGCCGTCAGCCACCCGTCTGGCGGGACGGACGCCGCCGCCTCCCAGGTCTCATCGAGCTCCGGAGCGAACGTGTCGCCGTCGGCCTCCACATCGATGGTGGTGACCACCGCGACGTTGGCGAGTTCAGTGGACTGGCGGAAGACTTCGCCGCCGCCCAGGATCCAGACAGTCCCGCCGCCGTCGACGAACTGCGACTCAAGGAGCGCATCATCCAGGGAGGGGACCACGACGGCGCCCTCCGCCTCGGGCAATTGGCCCCAGTTTTTCTGCCGGGTGATCACAATGTTCGTCCGTCCGGGCAGGGGACGGTACTTGTCCGCGAAGGACAGCCACGTCTTGCGGCCCATGATCACGGGGTGCCCCATGGTGAGCCGGTTGAAGTGCTTGAGGTCCTCAGGGAGGTGCCAGGGCATGTCGCCGTCCTTGCCGATCACACCGCCGGACGTCTGCGCCCACACAAGGCCGACGCCGGTCACGGAACCGGCGAGTTCCTGCGTGAAGTCCTGGGGGTCTGCTGCGTTCTCGGTGCTCATACGGCGATCGGGGCCTTGATTGTGGGGTGGTGCTGGTACCCCACCACTTCGAAGTCCTCGAGCGTGTAGTCGAAGATCGACGCCGGCTTCCGGGTGATCTTCAGCTGCGGGTATTCATACGGCTCCCGGTCCAGCTGCTTCAGGACCTGGTCCATGTGGTTCTCGTAGATGTGGACGTCGCCGCCTGTCCAGACAAACTCGCCAGGCTCCAGCCCCACCTGCTGCGCAATCATGCAGGTGAGCAGGGCGTAGGAGGCGATGTTGAAGGGCACGCCCAGGAACATGTCCGCCGAGCGCTGGTACAGCTGGCAGGACAGTTTGCCGTCAGCCACATAGAACTGGAAGAACGCGTGGCACGGGGGCAGCGCCATGTCCTTGAGCTCCGAGACGTTCCAGGCAGACACGATATGCCGGCGGGAGTCCGGGTTGGTTTTGAGGTTCTCCACCAGCTCGGCGATCTGGTCAACATGGCCGCCGTCAGGGGTGGGCCAGCTGCGCCACTGGACGCCGTAGACGGGGCCCAGTTCGCCGTCTGCGTCAGCCCACTCGTTCCAGATGCTCACGCCCTGGTCCTGCATCCATTTGACGTTCGATTCGCCGCGCAGGAACCACAGCAGTTCCACCGCCACGGACTTGAAATGCACGCGTTTGGTGGTGATCAGCGGGAAGCTCCGGCCAAGGTCAAAGCGCAGTTGACGGCCGAAAACGCTGGTGGTTCCGGTGCCCGTGCGGTCGGATTTGTGCGTGCCATGGGCCAGGACATCGCGCAGGAGGTCTTCATAAGGAGTCGGAATGCTCACGGCTAAAGTCTACCGGGCCAAGCCCTGCCGACCGCGCAAGCGTCCCGCGGCCGGCCTCAGCGTTGGCCGCCGGCCGCGCATCGGATCAGCCCTTCCTCAGCTTGCCGCGGACCAGATCGAGCAGCAGTTCATCGGTGAGCCGGGCGTCGCGGCCGGGCGTGCCGAAAACCTAGTCGTCGAAGGGCTTGAACTGCTCCACTGCCACGATGCGGCGCCTGTTGTCGATGGCCACGTGGCACACCACCAGCTCACCAGGGGACAGGTACGGATCGGCGTCCGGCAGGAGCGCGCGCACGCGGCCTGGCATGTGCTTGCCCAGCTGGCCCAGGATGGTGGGCAGGGCGGGGCGGTGCGTGCAGACGGCGACGGGCCGTGCCTTCTCCAGGAGCGACTCAATGGCGGCAGCGGTTTTTTTTGGGAGTCCTGGCGTGCCGGTGTTCCGTCAGCGCTTCCACCACTTTGACCTTGGCCCCTGTTGCCCTCAGGTATGGGGCCACGGTTGACACGCAGCGCTGCCAGGGACTCGTCACCACGCGCGGCGGCTTCCAGACCTGCAGCAGCCGGCTGACGGCCTGCGCCTGCCTGATTCCCGTCGCGGCCAGGGGCCGTTCACCCTCGGCTTTGGACCAGGACGAGCGGGGCTTGGCCTTTGCATGCCGCACCACAATCAGCGGCCACGTGTTGAGGTCACCCCGGCCATGGGCTGCCCGCAGATACTCCAAGGGAACGACGTCGGTCGGATTGGACAGCAGCCCCGCGGCCGTTTCAGGGGCGCACCACACCACGCGGTCCACCTCCTTGCCGTCGGGAATGAGGCGGGCGCCGTTGACGTGGACCGCCCAATAGTGGACCACCTTCAGTCCCGTCGGTACCCGGTAGTGGATCGGCGGCAGCGGAATGCCCAGGGGCGCATCAAGTCCGATCTCCTCCTGCACCTCACGGGCCGCGCATTCGGGAAGGGTCTCACCGGCGTCGATCTTGCCCTTGGGCCAGGACCAGTCGTCATACCGCGGACGATGGATCAGCAGGACTTCGAGACCTTCGGAGTTGATACGCCAGGGCAGTGCCCCGGCCGCGACGACGGCGACTGCCTCGCCGGGATGGTCTGTTTGGTCTGCTACGAGGATGTCGCTCGCCAACGCCGTAGCCCTACCGCCGGCTCAGGCTGCGCTGGCGGGTGCGCGACGCCAGCAGCCAGGACTGGATGTCGTCGAGGTGGCTGCCGTCGTCGGCAATGTGGTGCCGGTTCCACATGCCCTGGCTATCCAGATGCCAGCTGGCTGTCTCCGGATCCATGTAGCGGCGCAACAGGTTAAGGACGTAGCTGATGTCGTCGGGATTGGACAGCTGGACCAGGGCCTCGACCCTGCGGTCCAGGTTCCGGTGCATCATGTCCGCCGAGCCGATGTAAACCACAGGATCGCCGCCGTTGGCAAAGGCGAACACCCGGGAGTGTTCCAGGAATCGGCCCAGCACGGAGCGCACGGTGATGTTGTCGCTGAGGCCCGGAACGCCGGGACGCAGCGAGCAGATGCCGCGCACAATGACGTCAACCATCACGCCGGCCTGGGACGCGCGGTAAAGGGAGTCGATGATGGCTTCGTCCACTATGGAGTTGACCTTGATCTGCACCCTGGCGGCCAGTCCGGCCCGGGCGTTGCGGATCTCGGTCTCGATGCGGTCGATCAGCCCGGAGCGGACAGAGCGCGGAGCAACCAGGAGCCGTTTGAACGTGGACTTCGGAGCATAGCCGGAGAGCTGGTTGAACAGTTTGGAAAGGTCCTCGCCCACCTGGTCATTGGCGGTCAGCAGGCCAAGGTCCTCGTAGTAGCGGGCCGTGCGGGGATGGTAGTTGCCGGTGCCGATGTGGCAGTAGCGGCGGAGCCCGTCCACTTCCTGGCGGACCACCAGCGACAGCTTGCAGTGGGTTTTCAGGCCCACGATGCCGTAGACCACGTGGACGCCCGCCTGTTCCAGCTTGCGGGCCCAGGAGATATTGGCCTGCTCGTCGAACCGGGCCTTGATCTCCACGAGGGCCAGCACCTGCTTGCCGGCCTCGGCGGCATCGATCAGGGCGTCAACGATGGGGGAGTCGCCCGAGGTCCGGTACAGGGTCTGCTTGATGGCCTGGACCTTGGGGTCCGCGGCCGCCTGTTCCAGGAACGCCTGAACGGAGGTGGAGAAGGAATCGTACGGGTGGTGAAGCAGGATGTCGCGGCGGCGCATGGCCGAGAAAACGTTGGCGGCCTTGGACGTCTCGGACTCGTTGAGGAACCGGGACGTGTGCGGCATGTGCTTGGGGTAGTGAAGGTCGGCACGGTCAATTCCGGCAATGACGGACAGGCCGCGGAGGTCCAACGGAGCCGGGAGCGAGTACACCTCGGACTCGTCCACTCCGAGCTCACGGATGAGCAGGGCCCGGATGTTCGGGTTGATGTCGTGGGTGACCTCGAGGCGGACGGGCGGGCCGAACCGGCGGCGCAGCAGTTCCTTCTCCAGCGCCTGCAGGAGGTTCTCGGCGTCGTCCTCTTCCACTTCGAGGTCCTCGTTGCGGGTGACGCGGAAGATGTGGTGTTCCAGGACTTCCATGCCGGCGAAGAGCTTGTCCAGGTGGACGGCGATGACTTCCTCCAACGCGATGAAACGCGCCACGCGTCCCGCCACGGCCCCGGCCCGCGGACCGTCGATGGAGATCAGGCGGGGAAGCTGGTCCGGAACCTTGAGGCGGGCGAAAAGTTCCTTGTCACTCACGGGGTTGCGGACCACCACGGCCAGGTTGAGGGAGAGGCCCGAAATGTAGGGGAACGGGTGTGCCGGGTCCACGGCCAGCGGCGTCAGGATCGGGAAGACCTTTTCGGCGAACATGGCGCTGAGCTGCTGCTTGGCGGCGTCGTCCAGTTCGTCCCAGTGCATCAGGTGGATGTGCTCGTAGGCCAGGGCGGGGCGGATCTGTTCGGCGTAGACCTGGGCATGGCGCTGCTGGAGGCGGTGGGCTTCGTCGCCGATCTTCTCCAGCACCTCCACAGGGCTGAGGCCGGCAGGCGAAGGCACGGCGAGGTTGGTGGCGATGCGCCGCTTCAGGCCTGCCACGCGGACCATAAAGAACTCGTCCAGGTTGGACGCGAAAATGGACAGGAACCCCACGCGTTCCAGGAGGTGGAGCGAGGGATCTTCGGCGAGTTCCAGGACGCGGGAGTTGAAAGCCAGCCAGCTGAGTTCGCGGTCCAGGAAACGGTCCGGCCGGATGTCCCCTTCGGGCACAAGGCTGGGCGCAAACTCGGGGATGTCGATCCGGTCCTGCGTTGCGCGCGAGGCAGGGACTTCGGATGAGCCGAAGCGCGCGCGCACCGGCGCTGAAGCGCCCTCGGACGTGACTGTTCCGGCGGGTTCCGGTTTCATGGTCTCTCCTTTTACCTGGCGCTTGATGCTGGCCCTCGGCCGGCGCGGTTCTTTACCAACCTTACAATCAATCAGGGTCCACAAGCCCTAGATTTCGGGCCACCCGAAGTCGTTAGTCACACGAGTGGGATAACTCACCCGGGTGCCACTAAACGGAGGCCAGCGGTCCGTACATCACGTCCATATCCCAGCGTGTGAAGCCCAGGCCCCGGTAGAGGGAAACGGCAGCGGTGTTGTCGGCATCCGTGTAGAGCATGACGGCGTGAAGCCCCAGGCCCTGCAGATGCCTGATGCCAGCCACCGTTAGGGCTTTACCCAAGCCCATACCCTGCGCGGCCGGTGTGACACCCACCGCGTAGACCTCGCCAATCGCCGGGTGGGCGCCGTGGCGCGGATGCACCTTGGTCCAGTGGAATCCCAGCAACCGGTCCTCGGCGTCCACGGCCAACAGGAAGCCGGCGGGATCAAACCAGTCCTCGGCCATGCGGGCATCCAGGTCCGCGCGGGACATCGATCCCTGCTCGGGGTGGTGGGCAAATGCGGCGCGGTTCGCAGCCAGCCAGCGGTCCTCGTCCCTGCCCGGTACAAAGGGGCGGAGCGTGACGCCATCCGGCAGGCGGACGTCGGGCAGTTCTGCCGTGGCGGTGGTCAGCCTCATCTTCCAAAGTTCGCGCACCGGACCGTAGCCGTAGCGGGCGGCGAGGTCCGCGGCTGCCTCATGGTTGCCGTGGGACCAGGCCTTCAGCCCATCCAGACCTCGCCCCGACTGGAGTGCGCCGACAAGCCGGTCCGCTACGCCCTGGTTGCGGTAGCTGGGGTGGACGGCAATTTCCAGCACTCCGCTGCCGTCCGGCTCCTCCACAACAACGGCAAACCCGGCCAGGTCCTGGCCTGAGGAGGGATCGGAATCCTCGTCCGGCGCGTAGAGCGCCAGGGTCAGGAGGGAATGCTCTGCAGAGTCACCGGCGCGGAGCGTCACCACTGTTTGCTCGGAAAGTGAGGGGTTGCCGTCAGACTCCTCGGCAGCTGCCAGGAGCGCCACGCAGTCCTTCAGCAGCTGTTGTTCCACGCCGCCGTGGACAATAAGGACGGGCCATTTTTCCGGGTGCGCAGGACTCATGAGGCTAGGCTATACGCCCCGGCCGGAAGGCGCTCCGATTTGATGGCCCCGGGGCGGGCACGTATAGTCGATATCTCACCCGCCGGTAACGGTGGGAACGAGGGGGATCCACCAGTGGGGTGGCCTCGATACGTTCGACCCGTATGTCCTCCACAAATACAGCACCCTAATACAGGAACAGCCCCGGACCACTGGTCCGGCGCTGTTGCTGTCTGAACGGTGTCAGGCTTCCGTCAGTTCGTCTTCCTGCTGCCGCACCAGGGTCAGGCGGTAGCCGACGTTCCGGACCGTGCTGATCAGGTTTTCGTGGTCCGCACCGAGTTTGGCCCGCAGCCGCCGGACGTGGACATCCACGGTGCGCGTGCCGCCGTAGTAGTCATAGCCCCACACCTCGGTGAGCAGTTGCTGGCGGGTGAAGACCCGGCCGGGGTGCTGGGCCAGGTATTTGAGGAGTTCGAATTCCTTGAACGTCAGGTTCAGCGGGGCGCCGTTGACGCGGGCAGTGTAGCTCGCTTCATCGATGACCACGCCTGCCGCCCGGATCTCCGTGGGGGCGTCATCCTTGTCCGGCACTGCACGCGCCACGGAGAGCCTGATGCGGGCCTCCACTTCGGCGGGACCGGCTGAATCGAGCACGATGTCATCCACGGCCCAGGCTGAAGAAACTGCGGCCATGCCGCCCTCGGTCAGGATCAGGACCAGGGGTGCGCTCAGACCTGTGGCCTTGAGCAGCTGGGTGAGGGAGCGGGCGCCTACCAGGTCCTTGCGGGCGTCGAGAAGCACAATATCGCAGGGATCGGTCTCCAGCAGGGCTGTGGGTTCCGCGGCGAGAATGTGCACGCGGTGGTTCAGCAATTCCAGGGCAGGCAGAATGTCTACCGAAGAACCGGTGCTGTTCGTCAATAGCAGGATGTGCGACATTGTTCCTCCAAGGGGCGTCCGCGCATCTTCGGGCGACTGAACCGGGTTTTCACCGGCCGGTACTATCTCACTGCAGCGGACTTGGCCGGCTAAGAATCTATCCGGCCGGCATCCGTAGCAGGAAGCGTAGCTGAACTCTGAGTATACCCACCGGCCTGCGCGACAGCACGGATTCCACCCCGTCAAACCTTCGTTTTGCGACATATCCGGGTCACATAAGGCAGGATTGAACCGTCGGGCAGAACGCCCTGACACCGAAGGCCGAGCCGCCGGGTCCACAGCCAGAATGGGATGCCAAGATTGAGTGCAGAGTCGAAGCCGAAGCGAACCGGCCGGCCGGGTTCCCGATGACCGCCGAGGTGCAGGCCCCGGCAAAGTCACTGGGCTCGTGGGTCATCGGTGTTGTCGGGGTGGCGGGACTCGTAGCGATCATCGCCGGCGTCTACATCTCACGAGAGGCACTCATCGGCGTCGCCGCGGTGATTGCTGTGGCGGTAGGCATCGGCTGGCCCCACTTTCTCCGCATCCCCGCGAAAAAGACCCTTGCAGCCGTCATCGCGCTGCCCGGCGTCGGATCCGCGCTCGCGGCCGGCTTTGTCCCCGCTCCGGGTTTCCTGGACTGGACGCCTGCATTTATGGCGCTGGGAATGATGGCCGTGTTTGTGGTGCAGCTCATCCGAGGCACCGGCCAGGCCCAGCGGCTTGAATCCACCCTGGGCTGCTGCGCCGGTGTGCTCCTCTCCTGCCTGGGAGCAGGCTGGGTCGCCGGCGTGCGCTTCAACGGCGTCCGCGAGATGCTCCTGGTGGCAGCCATCAGCGCTGCCGTGGCGCTGCTGGCCGGCCTGATCCGCTGGCCGGACAGCATCGTGGCCCCCCTCGGCATCGTGATGGCAGGCCTTGCCGGGCCGCTCGCCGGACTGGTCTTCTCCGACATTGCCGTTCTGCCGGCGGCGATCTTCGGTGTTGTGGTGGGCGCCGTGCTGGTCAGCTTCCGCCGACTCGTAACACTCCGCGGCGGTCCGCTGAATCTTTTGGCTGCGGTTAGCATGGGCCTTGCGCCGGTTTCGGCCGTGGGCTCCCTGGCTTACTTCATAGACAAACTACTCATCTACTAACCGGTTAGGATGGCATCATGTCCGTACTTGCATTTGAAATCTTCTTCCTCGTCCTGCTCGGCATCGCCAGCCTGTCCATGGCCTGGTTCGCCGGCTTTGTGGTTTACCGCCTCTTCAAAGGCCAGAAGTAAACCCGTTCAACGAGCTAGCATTTTCCTGAGGTTATTGCCGTGCCGATAGAAATTCCTACAGACCTGACACCCGAACTTGTTCCGCTTTCCTGGCTCATTGGTGAGTGGGAAGGCAGCGGCCGGCTCGGCAGCGGGGACGAGGACTCGGAACACTTCCTCCAGCATGTCAACTTCACGCACAACGGCCTGCCGTACCTTCAGTACCGCGCGGAGAGCTGGTTAACGGACGACGACGGCACGCGCCTGCGGCCGCTGACAGTTGAGACCGGTTTCTGGGCGCTGGAGCGCAAACAGCTTGATGCCGACGGCGGACCGGGCCTGATTCCGGCCGATATTGTTCCCGCCCTCAAGAGCGCCGATGAAGTCGAAGCGCTCCGCAATAAAGACGGCGGGTTCGATATCTCGGTGTCCATCTCACATCCCGGCGGGATCTCTGAGCTGTACTACGGCCAGATCAAGGGCCCGCAGATCCAGCTGACCACCGACATGGTGATGCGCGGCAGCCATTCCAAGGACTACAGCGCGGCCACCCGGATCTTCGGACTGGTGGACGGCAACCTGCTCTGGCGCTGGGACGTGGCCACCGGCGGAACATCGCAGCCCGGCAAGGGCCTCGAAGCGCACGCCTCGGCCTTCCTGAAAAAGGTTTCCTGACGCCCTGCCGTGTCACCGGTCATCAGTAGACTGGGCATCCTGGGCAACACCGGCGAGTGAATCAAGGGAGCATCATGGCTGCACCGAAGGACTCCATGGATTACAGCGACCTGAAGGCTGTGTTCTTCAACGGCACTCTGAAACGGTCGCCGGAGACCAGCAACACCGAGGGCCTGATCAATGTCAGCCGCCTCATCATGGAGAAGCAGGGCGTCAGCACCCGCGTGATCAGGACTGTCGATCACGACATCGCCAGCGGTGTTTACCCGGACATGACCGAGCACGGCTGGCCGTCCGATGAGTGGCCGGAACTGTACCCGGCTGTTGAAGAGGCCGACATTGTGGTGGTGGCCGGTCCCATCTGGCTGGGCGACAACTCCTCCCAGACCAAGAAGGTGATCGAACGGCTTTACGCGCATTCCGGGGAACTCAACCACAAGGGCCAATGGGTGTTTTACCCCAAAGTTGGCGGCTGCCTGATCACCGGCAACGAGGACGGCATCAAGCACTGTTCCATGAACGTGCTGTACAGCCTGCAGCACGTCGGCTTCACCATCCCTCCCCAGGCCGACGCCGGCTGGATCGGCCCGGTTGGCCCCGGCCCGAGCTATCTTGACGAAGGCTCCGGCGGCCCCGAATCCGACTTCACCAACCGCAACACCACGTTTATGACATGGAACCTGCTGCATTTCGCCCGGATGCTTAAGGACGCCGGCGGAATTCCTGCCTACGGCAACCTTCCTGAAGAATGGAAAGCCGGAACACGCTTCGACTTCGAGAACCCGGAATACCGCTGACCGGAATACCCACCGACCTAAGGACGTTCCCCCAGTATGACTACTCCCAGCCCCCTACTGTCGCGCCCGGGCGCCGTCGAGGCCACCGGCGCGGACGCCGGCGTCGCATCCCACTACGGTGAGCCGCTGCGTGAGCAGCGCGCCCTCGCAGCCGGTACCGCCGTCGTCGACCTCTCCCACCGCGGCGTGGTGACGGTCAGCGGTCCGGACCGGCTGACCTGGCTGAACACCCTGTCTTCCCAGCAGGTCACCGGCCTGCAGCCTGGGGAGTCCAGCGAGTTGCTGCTGTTGAGTGTCCAGGGCCGCATCGAGTTTGACGCCCGTGTAGTGGACGACGGCGGGACCACCTGGCTGATTGTTGAGGCCGCCGAGGCTGCACGGCTGGCTGAGTGGCTGAACAAAATGAAGTTCATGCTGCGCGTCGAGGTCACCGACGTCTCCGCCGACTGGGCAGTTCTCGGGTCCACCAAGACTGTGGAGGAATGGTCCGCACTGCTGGCCTGGCGGGATCCTTGGCCGCACGTGGGCGCCGGCGGCTACTCCTATGCTGTGGTTCCGGAAGAAGGACACCCGGGGTTGGAGCGGCCCTGGATCGAGTATCTGGTGCCGGCCGCTGAACTTGAGGAAACTCTGGCAGACCGCCCGCTCGCCGGCGTAATGGCGGCTGAAGCCCTCCGCATTGCCGCGTGGCGCCCCAGGCTGGGCGCCGAAACCGACGACAAAACCATTCCGCACGAACTGGACCTCCTGCGCACCGCCGTGCACCTGTCCAAGGGCTGCTACAAAGGCCAGGAGACCATCGCCCGCGTCCACAACCTGGGCCATCCGCCGCGGCGCCTGGTGTTCCTGCAGCTGGACGGTTCGCAGCACACCATGCCGGCGCCCGGCAGCCAGGTCATGCTGGGCGAGCGGAGGGTCGGGACAGTGACCTCCGTTGCCCAGCACTACGAAATGGGCCCGGTGGCGCTGGCCGTCATCAAACGGTCCGTCGCACCGGATGAAATGCTGACCGTGCTGGACGGCGAGGAGCCTTACATCGCTGCCCAGGAAGTAATTGTTGCTCCCGACGCCGGCCAGGTGGTGGGGCGCCAGACTGGATTCCTGAGGGGGACCCGCTAATGACCGAGAACACCGCACCCGACGCCGCTACGCCCGGCGCCGCCAAACCCGAGGCCACGACCAACGACGAAGCCGTGGCACTGGCCCACCGGCTCTTCCAAGCCGCCCGGGAGGGGGACACCGGTCTGCTGCGCACCTATCTTGAGGCCGGGGCGCCCGCCACCATGACCAACACCGCGGGCGATTCCCTGCTGATGCTGGCCGCCTACCACGGCCACGCTGAGACGGTACAGCTGATCCTTGAGCACGGCGGAGAGGCCAACACGGCCAACGACCGCGGCCAGACCCCCTTGGCCGGTGCAGCATTCAAGGGGTATACGGACGTGTCCCGCGTGTTGCTCGACGCCGGTGCAGATCCCGACGCCGGCAGCCCCTCCGCCCGTGCTGCCGCGCAGATGTTCGCCCGCACGGACATCCTCGATCTGCTGGGCAACTGAGGCTTGGAAAATGTAGCGCGGCCTTGGCCAGCCCTCTGGTCCCTGGTCATCGGGTTCTTTATGATCCTGATCGACACCACCATCGTGTCGGTGGCCAACCCCAGCATCATGGAGGGACTGGGAACGGACATCAACGCCGTGATCTGGGTGACCAGCGCCTACCTGCTGGCCTACGCCGTGCCGCTGCTGATCACTGGCCGGCTCGGCGACCGCTTCGGACCCAAGAAGCTCTACCTCTCCGGCCTCGTGGTCTTCACGCTCGCCTCCCTCTGGTGCGGGCTGGCCGGTGACGTCCAGACGCTGATCATGGCGCGGATCTTCCAGGGCCTGGGCGCCGCCATCATGACGCCGCAGACCATGGCGGTGATCACCAGGATCTTCCCGCCGGACCGCAGGGGCGCCGCCATGGGCCTGTGGGGCGCCACCGCGGGCCTGGCAACGCTGGTGGGACCAATCCTGGGCGGCCTGCTCGTGGACAGCCTCGGCTGGGAGTGGATCTTCTTCATCAACGTGCCGGTCGGCATCGTTGGATTTATCCTCGCCTGGCGGTTCGTCCCCACCCTCAGCACGCACCCCCATAAGTTCGACATCCCGGGCGTGCTGCTCAGCGCCGTCGGGCTGTTCCTCCTGGTGTTCGGCATCCAGGAAGGCGAGACGTACAACTGGGGGACCATCGTGGGCCTCGTCAGCGTCTGGGGTCTCATCATCACGGGCGTGGTGGTGCTGGGGGCGTTCATTCTCTGGCAGCGCTTCAACAAGGGCGAGCCGCTCCTGCCGCTGGGCCTGTTCCGGGACCGGAATTTCTCCTTGGCCAACATCGGCATCACCACCGTTGGCTTCACCGTGACCGCCTTCGCGCTGCCGCTAATTTTCTACTACCAGCTGGTGCGGGGCATGACGCCCACCGAATCGGCGCTCATGATGGTTCCCATGGCCCTCATCTCCGGTGGCCTGGCTCCCGTGGTGGGCAAGATCATCGACCGGATCGATCCGAAGTTCATCACTGCCGGCGGGCTGGTCCTGATGGCCGTGGCGCTGTTCTGGAACTCTGCCCTGATGCACCCGGATACCCCCATCCTGCTCTTCCTCCTGCCCAGTGCTGTCCTGGGGTTCGCGAATGCCGGCATCTGGGCGCCCCTGAGCTCCACGGCCACGCGCAATCTGCCCCCGCGCCAGGCCGGGGCAGGTTCCGGGGTCTACAACACCACCCGCCAGATCGGCGCGGTACTGGGCAGCGCGGCCATCGCCGTGCTCATCCAGGCGCGCCTGGCCGCGGAGCTTCCCGCGCAAGGTCCCGGGGCGGGCGGAATGGAATTCTCCGGCCAGTTGCCTGAGTCGCTCCATGAGGGATTCTCGACGGCGATGGGACAGTCCATCCTGCTTCCTGCCGGTGTGATCCTGGTTGGCGCTGCCGTGGCACTGTTCTTCGCCAAGCCCAAGGCGGTGGCGGGCTGGAGCGGTCAGCCGGCGGCGCCGGCCGTAGAGGGCGCCAAAGCCAACAGGGCGTCCTAGGGCCAGGTGTCCTACGTCCTAGGCGGCGTCGGAGGCGGCGTCAGCCCAGGAGCACGCTGGTCTGGATGCCGCCGGCGGACAGGCCCAGCTGCCGCGCCAGGGCCACGGCGCCGGTGTTGCTGACTTCGGCGCGCCACTGGACGGTGAGGCCTGCCGCGAGGGCTTCGTGGGCGGCGATGGATGCCGCCACAGATCCCAGCCCGCGGCGCCGCCACCCGGGGTCCACCAGGACGCCCATCTGCGCGAGAAGCCCTTCCCATTCCCCGTAGGCACCGCAGGCCACGGGAATGCGGCGCCCGTCGACCTCGTGGAGGATCGTGTAGCGGTTCTCGAGTTCTGACAGGTGCACTTCGTTGACGTCGTCCGGCGGGCACAGGCCTTCCAGCTCGATCGCCTCCGGGTTTCCGTGGGACACGGTGAGCTCTTCGGAGGGCTGTCGCAGGGGCAGGTCGTCGGCGAAGAACAGGGCCGCCGCACCCAGGCCGTGGCCTCCGTGGGCCCTGGTCAGGGTCAGCAGGGTCACATGCTGGGCCATCTCCTCGTCCGGAATTCCCGCGGCGGCGTCAATCACCCATTGGGGCCCCACCAGCGCCGAGCTGCCGAACAGCCTGACGAACTCCACAATCTCTGCAGCGGCGTCGGCCCGGACCATCCGCTCACCGGAACTCAGCGACGCAGCGAAAGCGCCGTCGTCGAGCCCCAAATGCCGGGCCCAAGCGAGCTGGATGATGGCGGCGGAACCGGGGTCAAGAGTCATATCCCCAGCCTACCCAGCACCGGGAAGCGCGAACGGACACTTGAGGAACCCAAGGGGGCCTCAAGTGTCCGTTCGCGCTGATCAGGCTTAGCCGAACAGGACCGCAGCCTCGTCGTAGCGGTTCTGCGGTACGGTCTTCAGCTGGCCCAGGGCTTTGTCGAAGCTCACGTGCTCAATGTCGGTGCCCTTGAGGGCCACCATGGTGCCCCAGTAGCCCTCCACCACAGAGTCGATTGCGGCCATGCCCAGGCGGGTGGCGAGCACACGGTCGAACGCGGACGGGACGCCGCCGCGCTGGATGTGCCCCAGGATCGTGGCACGGGTCTCGATGCCGGTGCGGGCTTCGATCTCGGGGGCGAGCTGGTCCGCGATGCCGCCCAGCCGGGGCCGGCCGAACGTGTCCAGGCCGCGCTCGGAGTGCGGGGATTCCATGTGGTCCGGAACAAAGCCCTCGGCAACAACAATCAACGGGGCGCGGCCACGGTCATGGGCTTCCTGGACCCATTCGGTGATCTGCTCGATGCTGACCTTCTGCTCGGGGATCAGGATGGCGTGGGCGCCGGCGGCCATGCCGGCGTGCAGGGCAATCCAGCCAACGTGGCGGCCCATGACCTCGGCGATCATGCAGCGGTGGTGGGACTCGCCCGTGGTCCGGAGCCGGTCGATGGCCTCGGTGGCGATCTGGACGGCCGTATCAAAACCGAAGGTGTAGTCGGTGGCGTCAAGATCGTTGTCCACGGTCTTGGGGACACCCACGATCTTGAGACCGACGTCGGTAAGGCGTTTCGCGGCCGCGAGGGTCCCTTCGCCGCCTATAGCGATGATGGCGTCGATGCCGAGGCGGTCCATGTGGGCCTTGATGACTTCCGGCCCGCCGCCGTTTTCAAAGGGGTTGGTGCGGGAGGTGCCCAGGATGGTGCCACCCTGCTTGGCGATGCCGCGGACCATGCTGCGGGGGATGTCGATGATGTCGCCTTCGACGACACCCCGCCAGCCGTCCAGGAACCCCACGAATTCGTGGCCGTGGATGGCGATGCCCTTGAGGACGGCTCCGCGGATGACAGCGTTCAGTCCGGGGCAGTCGCCGCCGCTGGTAAGAATTCCAATTTTCATGTCTCGGCTCAAATCCTGGTGTGAAGGTTTACAGGCAGAGCGCCACGCTGAGCTCACCTAGATTGTAGTCGGCGGTGTGCGTTACGACACAAACCGGTTACAAAAGGCCCCGTTCCATGGCCAGGACCACGGCACGGGTCCTGTCGTCCACGTCCAGCTTGTTGAAGATCCGCAGCAGGTGCGTCTTGACCGTCGCCTCGGCGATATGGAGCGCGGTGGCCACCTCGGGATTGCTCAGTCCCTGCGCCACGCAGCGGAGAACCTCCACCTCCCGGGCTGTCAGCCGCGGCAGTTCAGGCGCGCGCATCCGCGAGACCAGGCGTGCCGCCACCGGCGGAGCGAGAACCGTCTCACCACGCGCTGCAGCGCGCACGGCCTCAATGATGCGGTCCCCGGCCGTGTCCTTCAGGAGATAGCCCACCGCCCCTGACTCCACGGCGCGCATGATGTCGGAGTCGTCGTCGTAGGTGGTCAGCACCAGCACCTTGGTGTCGGGAAACCGGTCCCGGATCTGCGCCGTGGCGCCGGCGCCGTCAAGGACGGGCATCCGCAGGTCCATCAGGACGACGGCGGGGCGCAGCCGGCTGACAGCGTCCACCGCCTCCTGGCCGTTGGCCGCGGCGGCCACCACGTCGATGCCGTCCGCGGTGTCCAGCAGCGCGGCCAGGCCGCTCCGGACCACGGGGTGGTCATCGGCGAGGACAACAGTCACAGTTTCCGGGAGGCTCATGTCACGGCTCCGGGCAGGGGTGCGTCCGCACCGCGGGTCCCTGGCCCGGTGTCCGTGCCGCCGGGCCCGAGGGCCCCGGTGGGGACCACCGCCAGCAGCCGGGTGGCGCCCGGCGCGGAAGTGACCTGGAGCCGGCCACCGATTTCGTCCAGCCGGGCAGCCATCGACTTCAGGCCGAACCCCTGGTGATCCGCCGAGACGTCAAAGCCCTGCCCGTTGTCCGTGACGGTCAGCCGGAGCAGCGGCGGGCCGCCGGCAGGGATATCCATCAGGACCTCCGCGGCCGTGGCTCCGGAATGCCTGCGGACGTTGTTGAGTGCCTCCTGGGCCGTCCGGAGCAGTGCCACCTGCTGCGTGGACGGCAGCGGGGGCAGGCTGTCGGGCAGCTCCACGGTCAGCCGGACGCTGTCCAGGTGAAGCGTGTCCGGCAGCCGCTTCAGTGCCGCCAGGAGGTCTCCGCCCTGGACATCCGACGGGACGCCTGAGGCCACCAGGGCACGGGCTTCGGCCAGATTCTCTCGGGCCGTCCGCGAAATAGCGGTGAGGCTGCGCACCAGTCCGGAGGGGGCCTCGGGTTGCGCCCTGAGCTGGGCCTGTGCCGCTTCGGAGAGCATGGCGATGGACGTGAACCCCTGGGCCAGGGTGTCGTGGATTTCCCGTGCCATCCGCTCACGCTCAGCCAATGCACCGCGTGCCTGTTCCGCGTTGTTCAGTTCGTGGCGGGTGGCCTCAAGCTCAGCCAGCAGTTCGGCGCGCTGTTCGCTTTGCTCAATGACTTTCGAGATCCAGAGTCCGATCATGCAGCTGGCCACAAACGAGGTCACCAGCTGGGCCGTGATGCCGTACACCTCCGTGCCGGCAAGTCCCCAGCGGCTGATCTGGCCAACGGCCACGCCGACGCAGAGTACGGCGGTGGCTGCTACGCCCTGGCGCTGGGAGGACGTGAACATCCAGACCTGGGGGAAGGCCACAAACAGCAGGACCCCGGCGCCGTCGTACACAAAGGACAGGAACACCACCACAGCCACCAGCAGTGCCACGTAGATGGTGGGCCGCAGTGTCCGGAGATCCTTGGTCCGGGTCAGGAAAGGGTACGCGGCCCCGAGGAGCACCAGCGCACCAATGACCAGGGGCGTCCCGGACTCTCGCTCGTTGCCGAACATGGCGAAATACGACACGCTGGCCAGTGCGGCGTAGAACCCGGCGTGCCACCAGACCATGGAGGTTGTCCATACGGACCGTGCCGGCAGCAGCCGCTCGGTCCGTCCGCTCATATAGCTCATGGCTGCACCCTATCCGCGTGCCGCCGGGCCACCAAGGTCAACGATTGGTGAGGCACGGAGCCGGCTACTTCTGCGGCGGCCACTTGAATGCCAACCGGGCAAGCACGGCACCCGCGGCCACCCAGATGCCCAGGACCAGGAACGTCAGCGGCAGGTTGTAGGTGCCGCCGGGCTCAACGGCTTCAAAGCCGGCAGGCAGGAAAACAGACCTGAAGGCGCTCGCCGTCCAGCGGAGGGGGAAGAAATTGGTCACGGACTGCAGCCAGTCCGGAAGCTGCGAGAACGGGAAGTACACACCCGAGGTGAAGGACAGGAGCAGTACCGGCAGGACGGCCAGGGTGGACGCGCTTTGTGCCGACTTGGGCAAGGCGGTGAACGCGATGGCCACGGTGGCCCAGGCAGCCGTGGCCAGGATCATCAGCAGCGCCACCGTGCCCCACTGCCCGGCGTCCCGGGGCAGCGGGACGTCGAACAGGACGGCTGCCGCGAGCAGCAGGAGAACAGTCTGGGCCACGATCAGGTAGAGGGTCTGGCCTGTTTTTCCGATGAAGTACGAGGCTGCGGGCAATGGCGTACCGGCCAGCCGCTTCGCCGTGCCGTTGAAACGCTCGGTGGCCACGTAGCTGCTGAGGTTCTGGAACCCGCTCAGGATGGTGCTCAGCGCAAGCATGCCGGGCAGGTAGTAGTGCGCCGGGGTGATGCCGCCCTGGCCGTCCGGGCCGGCGCCGAAGACCGGCTCGTCACCGAAAACAGTCCCGAACAGGGACATCATCAGGATCGGGAAGAAGAGAACCAGGACCAGAGATAGCACGTCACGGTTAAATAGTTTGATCTCCAGCAGGACCCGGCCAAGTCCCAAGCGCAGGACTGACGGGCGCCAGGCCGGGCGGCCGGTGGCGGGGGAGACGGATGCGGGGACTGCTGTGCTCATCGGAGGGCTCCTGAAACGGACGATGCTTCCGTAGATCGTGCGGCGGATGGTTCGGCAGAGGGTTCGGCGCCGTCCGCGGCGCCGATGAGCTGGAGGTAAATGTCCTCAAGGCTGGGACGGACGACGGCGAGCTCCGCCGGCTCTATCGCGCCGCCGTCGGACAGCGACGCGACCAGGGAAGCCGGCTGCTCGGTCACCACTTCGCGAAGGCCGGAAGCATCCTGCCACCGGACGCGGGGAACCCGGAGGCCCGGGCCGCCGATCTCCTGCGGGCTGCCTTCGGCGATAAGACGCCCGTGGTTGATGACGCCGATCCGGTCCGCCAGCTGCTCGGCCTCGTCCAGGTAGTGCGTGGTGAGGACAATGGTGGTGCCGCCGCTGCTCAGCCGGCGGATGAGGTCCCAGAATTGCCGGCGGGCTTCCGGATCGAAGCCTGTGGTGGGTTCGTCCAGGAACAGGACCTCCGGGTTGCCGATGATCCCCAGTGCCACGTCCAGCCGGCGCCGCTGGCCGCCCGAAAGGGTTGAGATCCGGACGCCGCCCTTGCCCCCGAGCCCCACGGCCTCAATGACCTCGTCCACCGGCCGGGGCGCCGGGAAACAGGCAGCCAGTGACCGCAGGGCCTCTGAAACCCTGAGTTCACCGGAGTCGGTGGCCTCCTGGAGGACGATGCCGATCCGGGCGCGGAAGGACGGTGCCGCCTTCCAGGGGCGCGTTCCCAAAACCATGACATCGCCGCTGTCCGGTTTCCGGTGGCCTTCCAGGATCTCGATGGTGGTGGACTTGCCAGCGCCGTTGGGACCCAGGAGGGCGTAGGTTTCGCCTGTGCGGATGGTGAGGTCCAGCTGGTCCACGGCCGTGAGGGTCCCGCCTTTGGGCAGGCGGTACGTTTTGTTGAGGCCGCGCACGGTGATGGCATCAGGGGACTGCCGCTGCCCGGGGATGAGGGACGTGTTCATGCTTCCAGCGTTGCAGTCCCGGGGCGCTGGTCAACAGGCCCGGCCGGTTGAATCTGTTGTCCACCGGCCGGTGGACAAGGACAGCAGAAAGGCCCCCGCTCCGGGGAAGGGTTCTCCGGGGAGCGAGGGCCTTGCGGTTCCTGACTGAGGTCAGCTGATGGAGCGGCGGTCCAGGAAGTTCTGCAGCGGGATGGAGTTCTGCTGGTCAGGAAGGACCAGCCACGCTGCGATGTAGAGGACGACGGCGGGGCCGGGGAGGAGGCAGAAGACCAGGAAAGCGATCCGGACGAACGCCACATCCACGTTGAGCTTTGCTGCAATGCCGCCGCACACACCTCCCAGCCAGCGTTGGGGTCCACGTTTCAGGCCGAAGCCCCTGACGATGCTGAAGAACTTGTCCATGGTTCAAGACTTCCCTGTTGTGGGTTCGTTGTCACGCTTTCGGGCCGAAAGCAGCCCGCCGATCACCAGCGCGGCGCCGGCGCCGATCATAAGGCCGATCAGTACGTAGGTGCCGTTCAGGGTTACCACGCCCAACTGGGCGATGATGATCAGGGCGGCCAGCGCCATCACGATGAGGCCCCAGACTACCGTTCCCACCCGGGTGGGTGTGGGTCCGGCCGCGTCGGTGTGCACCGTCGTCGGGGTTTGAGGGGTAGACGAATCCGGTGCCGGATCGAAGCTGCTCATGTCAGTTTCCTTCCTGGATGGTGACGTTGCTGAGGGTGCCGTCGATCCGGATGATCAGGTGGCCGCCTGGCTTGTCGGTGTTGTAGCTGGTTTCCTGGGAGGTAATGCCGCCCCGGTGGTTGGTGCCTTCGTTGAGATTCCCCAGCGTCATGTCTGCCCTCACGTCCACGGGAATGTTGCTGGGGAGGATCACGGTGACGTTGCTTGCCGTGATGTCCAGGGGAACTACGACTTCTGAGTCCAGCGGGGCTTGCGCGGCCAATTGGGTGAGGTCAACGGTTCCCCGGCCGCCGGTGACGCTGAAGCCATCGGCCGCCTGCTGCTGGCTCGCCGGTGCCCAGTCGACTTGGGTGAAGCGGACCCTGTCGCCGTTGCCCACAACGTTGAAGATGCCGCCGATCACCAGGGCAACAACGGCGAAGAAACCGAGGATTCCGGACGTCCTGCCGCGCAGGCCCGCGATCAGGATGCCCAGGCCCAGGACGGCTGCACCGCTGGCCCAGACGATCGCGTTGGCGGCGTCGCCGAGGTTGATCACGTTGCCGGCGTCCAGGGCCTTGAGCCCGCCACCCACCAGGAGCGCCGTTCCGGCTGTAATGGCTACTGCCGGGGCACCGGGGCCGGAGGGGCGGACCTTGGGTGCCCGGGCCGGGCCCTGCGGTGGCTGGTAGCCGCCGTAGGCACCGCCGTCGCTGCCGCCCCCACCGTAGCTGCCGCCGCCGTAAGGCGGGTTGACGCTCGACGGCGGGACCGGAAGGTAGGGTGCGCTGCCGGACGTGCCGGACGTGCGGGTCGAAGCAGAGTCCGTGGCCGCAAACGGCGCGGCATAGGGGGTTGTGGGATAGGAGGCCGAGTAACCGGAGTCTCCGCCGGCCGGCTGCGGTGTCGCGTTCATGGGAGCTCCATTCCGGGCCTTGTTGCGTTGGGTCAGGTAGTAGATGAAGTAGATGGCGCCGCCCACCCAGAAGACGGTCCAGAGGAATCCGCCGAAGCCGTTGCGGCTCCAGCCCCAGAATCCGCCGCCCAGCCCGGTGAGTCCCACCACGGTGGTGATCAGCGCGCCTGTCATGCCGCTGGACCAGCGGCCGGCGCCGGCTTCCTGGACGTGGATGCGCCCGTCGGGTTCGGGAAGGAATGCCCACGCCAGGCCGTAGAGCAGGACGCCGATTCCGGCGAAGAGGGTGAGGACAATGAAGATGCCGCGGACAATCAGCGGATCGATGCCCATCCTGTGCGCGATGCCGCTGGAGACACCGCCGATCCACCGGTCGCGTCCGCGCTGGATACCGTGGCTCCGGACCCAGGTAAAGAAGTCACCGGACTGGCCCGGCGCTTTGGCGCTGGAGTACGGGCCTGCGGACGGGCCGGAATACTGGCTTGCATAGGGACCGGCATACGGGCCGTCATAGGGGCCGGCGGCCGGGGGCGTGTCCTGCGAAGCAGCCGGGGGTGGCAGCAGGGGTTCGGTTGGCTGGTCCGGGTCGCGAGGGGGGAGCGGTTCCGTGGGCTGGCCGTCATCTGGGGTGGGGGTCTGGGAGTTCATACTTCGATCCTGCCGTCCGGGGCGGCGCAGCTCTACTGGGGAACACCCTGACTCGCCCCTGAGTTACCCCCGGTTCAGGCCGGAATCGGGTCCGGGGAACCCTGATCCGTGCTTGGATTGACACATGACCACCGCCCTCACCCGCCCACCGCTTGTCCGCAGCAGCGACCGCGTCATCGCGGGCGTATGTGCCGGCCTCGCGGCGCATCTGGGCTGGCCGGTGAAAAGCGTGCGGATCGGCATGGCGCTCGCGACCCTCGCCGGTGGCGCCGGGTTGGCCTTCTATGCGTGGCTGTGGATCATGGTCCCCACCGCCGACGAAAGTGCCCGGCGCAATGCCAGGCGTCCGGCGTCGCCCATTGCCCCGGCCGTCAGCCTTGACCCGGCATTCAGCGCCGGGCCGCCCTCAGCGGCGCCGTCGCAGGGCTCGCCCGCAGCCGCTCCCTGGTGGGGAAATCCCGACGCCGGTGCTGGCGCCCCGGGGGTTTCCCCCGGCCCGCCCGCTGCCGGCTACGGGTCGGGCTACGGGGCCGCTGTGCGGCCTCCGTGGTTCCGGGTCCGCAGCATGCGGTACGGCAAGGAAATACTGTTGGGCGCCGGCCTCCTCCTGGTGGCGGGCATCATGATTGCCCGGCTTCTGGGCGTGGACGTGCCCCTGGAGACCCTTATCCCCGCGGCTGCCGTGCTGGGCGGTGCAGCCATCGCCTGGATGCAGCTCGACGAAACCCGCCGCGCGGGGCTCGTGGACAAAACCAAGGCCGATCAGGCAGGCGGCTGGGCGCGCCTGGCCGCCGGATTGGCGCTGGTGGTTGCCGGCGTGCTGGTGATGGTGTCCGGCTCCGGATCCTGGGAACAGACCTGGCTGGCGCTGCTGGCATCGGTGGCGGTGCTGGGCGGCGTGGTGCTGGTACTTCTTCCGTGGGCCCTCAAATTCTGGCGGGACCTGGAAACTGAGCGGGCGGGCCGTATCCGTGAAACGGAGCGGGCCGAGATCGCCGCCCACCTGCACGATTCCGTCCTCCAGACCCTCGCCCTGATCCAGCGGCGGGCGGGAAACGAGCACGACGTTGTCCGGCTCGCCCGGGCGCAGGAACGTGAGCTCAGGAGCTGGCTGTTCCAGGACCCGGGTAAGGAGGCGGGCCAGCTTTCGGACCGCATCAAGGCAGTGGGTGCCGAGGTGGAAGACTCGCTCGGCAACGCCGTGGAGGTGGTGAGCGTCGGGGACACAGCCATGACCGAATCCCATGAAGCCCTGGTCCAGGCCAGCCGTGAGGCGATGCTCAATGCGTCCCGGCACGGCGGCGGGACCGTCTCTGTCTACCTCGAAGTTTCCGATGGTCGGACGGAAATCTTCATCAAGGACAGGGGGCCGGGCTTCGACCTGCAGGAGGTGCCCGAAGACCGTCTTGGTGTCCGCGAATCGATCATCGGACGCATGAAACGCCACGGCGGGTCGGCCTCCATCACCAGCACGCCCAACGGCACTGAGGTGCGGCTGGGAATGCCGGCGCTCCAAACGGAAAACGCGGAAGGGAAATCATGAACAACGCACAGGGGACCGGCATGCAGGGGACCGGGCCCATCCGCCCCGCAACGCCGGTCAGGGTGGTCATCGTGGACGACCACGCCATCTTCCGCTCGGGACTCAAAGCCGACCTCTCGGAGAGCATCCAGGTAGTGGGGGAAGCGGCAACGGTTGAGCAGGCCATCGCCGTGATCGCGCAGGAGCGTCCGGAAGTGGTGCTCCTGGACGTACACCTGCCGGGTGGCCTGGGCGGCGGCGGCCGGGAAGTCATCGCGGGTTCCGCGGCACTGCTGGCCACCACCAAGTTCCTGGCCCTGAGCGTCTCCGACGCCGCCGAGGACGTGGTGTCAGTCATCCGCGCCGGTGCCCGGGGGTATGTCACCAAAACGATTTCCGGGGCCGAGATCACCGACGCCGTGTTCCGAGTCGCCGGCGGCGACGCTGTGTTCTCGCCCCGGCTCGCGGGCTTCGTGCTGGACGCCTTCGGCACCGCTCCGGCCGATATTGCCGACGACGAGCTGGACAGGCTGTCTGCCCGCGAACTCGAAGTGATGCGGCTGATCGCGCGCGGCTACAGCTACAAGGAGGTGGCCAAGGAGCTGTTCATCAGCATCAAAACCGTGGAAACCCACGTGTCGGCGGTGCTGCGCAAGCTCCAGCTCTCCAGCCGGCACGAGCTGACCAAGTGGGCCGCCGAACGCCGCCTCCTCTAACCCAAAGATGCTCTATCACTTTTGGTCCCCATAAGGCTGGCAAAGTCAAGTAGTCGGAGCAACGCTCTGATTGATGGAGCGTTTTCATGGCCAGATCATTTCCTCCGAATACCCGCACCGAGTTCGTTGACATGGTGTGTGGCGGGATGTCGATTGTCGCTGCCGCGCGGCGTGTCGGAGTCACGCATGGGGCTGGGAGGAACTGGTGGGCCCAGTCTGGCCACATGATGACTGTGAACATGGGCGCTGTTGGGGGTCTTTCGGATCCGGCACCGACGGCGGACGGTCCGGGTGGCCGGGCGTTGAACTTGGCTGATCGGGGGATGATCCAGATGGGTCGGCGGAAGGGACTCAGCTATGCCGACATTGGTGAGGCGATTGGTCGGGACAAGTCGGTGGTCTGGCGGGAGGTGAACCGGAACGCCAGCGCGGACGGGGTGTATTACGCCTCGGTCGCCCATACGAGGGCGCATCAGGCCAGGCGCCGGCCCAAGGCGTTGAAGCTGGTCGAGGACGAGGATCTGTGCCGGCTGATCGGCGTGTGGATGGATGACGGGTGGAGTCCGAAACTGATCTCGGCGATGTTGGCGTTTTACTTCGCCGGTGATCACACTATGCAGGTGAGCCACGAGACGATCTACCAGGCGCTGTATGTTCAATCCCGCGGAAGTCTGCGGGCAGATCTGGCCGAGAAGCTCAGCCTGAAGCGGAAGCAGCGCGTTCCCCACGCCGCGGACCGGCACAAGAACAGCCCTTACAAGGAGGCGTTCAAGATCAGTGCGCGCCCGGCCGAGGTCCAGGACCGGGCAGTGCCGGGGCATTGGGAAGGTGACCTCATCATCGGCTGCGACGGGACCGCGATCGGAACACTCGTGGAACGCTCGACCAGGTTCACGATCCTCCTCCACCTCGCCGGGGACCACACCGCTGAGACTGTCGCCGCCGCGATGATCCGGGAGATGGGCCAGCTCCCGGATCACCTGCGACGGTCGATCACCTGGGACCGCGGCACGGAACTGGCCGAATACGCCCAAATCCAGACCGCACTCGAGACCACGCTCTACTTCTGCGACCCGCACTCACCCTGGCAGCGCGGGACCAACGAGAACACCAACCGGCTCCTGCGGTTCTGGTTCGAGAAAGGCTCTGACCTCTCCGTTCACACCCCGGAGGACCTCCGCCGGGTCGCCGCGAAACTCAACCGCCGGCCCCGGCCCACCCTTAACCTCGAGACCCCAGCCAACCGGCTGAACCAGCTGCTACACGCGGCATAAACCCCCGCGTTGCTCCGACTACTTGACTTTGCCGCTCGAATGGGGACCAAAAGTGATAGAGCATCGGGTGTGAGAGGGCGTGCCTACTTGGCCTTGCCCAGGAAGTCCTGGAGCCGGGCGACGCCGGTGGCCAGGTCCTCGTCGCCCAGGGCGTACGAGAGCCGCAGGTAGCCGGAGGGTCCGAACGCCTCGCCCGGCACCACGGCTACTTCAACCTCATCCAGGATCAAAGCAGCCAGTTCGGCGGAGGTCGACGGCGTTGCGGTGCCTGCCGCCGTCGGGAATTCCTTCCCCAGCAGCGCACGGACGTCCGCGTAGACGTAGAACGCACCCTTCGGCGTCGGGCATTCAACACCGTCGATCGCGTTCAGGCCGGCAACGATCGCCTTGCGGCGGCGGTCAAAGGCCACCTTCATTTCGTCGACGGCGGTCAGCGGTCCGGAGACGGCGGCGAGGGCCGCAATCTGCATGATGTTCGAAACGTTGGAGGTGGCGTGTGACTGCAGGTTGGTGGCAGCCTTAATGACGTCGGCCGGGCCGATCATCCAGCCGACCCGCCAGCCGGTCATCGCATAGGTCTTGGCGACGCCGTTGAGGATGACCACTTTGTCGCCGAGTTCCGGGGCTGCCGTGGCGATGGAGGTGAACGGGACGCCGTCGTACGTCAGGTGCTCGTAGATCTCGTCGGTGACCACCCAGAGCCCCTTGGCGGCGGCCCACCTGCCGATCTCGGCCACCTGCTCCGGGCTGTACACGGAGCCTGTGGGGTTGGACGGCGAGACAAACAGCAGGATCTTGCTCTTGTCCGTCACAGCGGCCTCAAGCTGCTCAACGGTGACCAGGTAGTCCTGCTCAGGTCCGGCGAACACCTCAACAGGGACACCGCCGGCGAGCCTGATGGCCTCCGGGTAGGTGGTCCAGAACGGCGTGGGAACAATCACTTCGTCGCCCGGATCCACCAGCGTGGCGAAGGTGTTGTACACGGCTTGCTTGCCGCCGTTCGTCACCAGGACCTGGGACGGATCCACGGCGTAGCCGGAGTCGCGCAGGGTCTTCTCGGCGATGGCCTTCTTGAGCTCCGGCAGGCCGGCGGCGGGGGAGTAGCGGTGGTACTTGGGCTGGCCGGCGGCCTCAATGGATGCCTTGACAATGTAGTCCGGAGTGGGGAAATCCGGTTCCCCTGCCCCGAAGCCAATAACCGGCCGGCCAGCTGCCTTCAGCGCCTTGGCCTTGGCATCAACAGCCAGGGTTGCGGATTCGGCAATTGCGGAAATGCGCTTGGAAACGCGGGCGGCAGACATGGCAGGGTCCGTTCTTCGCTTGTAGCCAGGAGGCTGAATGGTGGAATTCGACGTGATCTACTCTATGCTGTTCAGCGGATCGTTCGGGCTGCCGGCGTGGATGTGACTGCAGGTCAACTCACCCACGAGGGCGGATTGGACGGTCCGGAATGGGGCTGGTTCGACGTAGACGAAGTTGTTGCGTAGACTGGTTCTCCGGTGTTGAAAACACGGATGATGACGTGCGCCCCAGTGCAAACTGCGGAAGTTTGTCAGGATGCTGTTTTCGATCCATAGGGTAGTGGCGCAATTGGTAGCGCAGCGGTCTCCAAAACCGCAGGTTGCAGGTTCGAGTCCTGTCTGCCCTGCGCAAGCTGTTCCGGCGGAATGCCGGAGCAAGCGCAGCAACCATGGTTCTGATCAGAACCGGGTAATCCAACATTGCAAAGATGAGCGAGGACCAGGTGACCGAAACAGCTGCCAGCAGCTCCAAGGGCCGCCCAGCTAAGAAGGACGCCAAGGCTAACTTCTTCGCTCGTATTGCACTCTTCATTCGCCAGGTCATCGGCGAACTGAAGAAGGTTGTTGCACCAACCCGCAAGGAACTGATCAATTACACGCTCGTGGTGCTGGTGTTCGTGGCCATCATGATGGTGATCGTCAGCCTGCTGGACATCGGTTTTGGAACCGCTGTCAGCTGGGTCTTCGGCGGGATCGCTCCCGGGGACCGCTAGGGCGAATCGTCCGCAGGCCGCGTGGCCTTGTCCGGGTAAACCGGAAGAATCCACGCGGTGTGCGGAATTGAGCCATTTAAATAGGCATGTTAGGCAATGAGGAAGCAGGAGACCAAGTGTCTGAGCAGGAGCTCGAGGTAACCGAGACTGAGCTGGAAGAGTCCACGGACAACACGGCGGCCCCCACGGCTGAAGCCGGTGAAGAGTCCGAGGTTGAGTCCGCTGCGCCCGAATCCGCCGACGCCGATTCCGCCGACGATTCCGACGATTCAGAGGATGACGCCGTAGAAGGCGAACCTGCTGAAGGCGACGCGGAGGGCGACGACGCTGATGCAGACGCCCTGGCAGCCGCGGCCGCCAAGGCCGAGGTTGACCCCGCCGACGAATTCAAAGCCAAGCTGCGCCGCCAGGAGGGTGACTGGTACGTCATCCACTCCTACGCCGGCTACGAAAACCGCGTCAAGGCCAACCTTGAGACCCGCATCCAGACCCTGGACATGGAAGATTACATCTTCGAAATCCAGGTGCCCATGGAAGAGGTCGTTGAGATCAAGAACGCTCAGCGCAAGGTCATCAACCGCGTCCGGATCCCCGGCTACGTCCTGGTCCGCATGGACCTGACGGATGCCTCCTGGGGCGCCGTCCGCCACACTCCCGGTGTTACCGGCTTCGTGGGCAACGCCCACAACCCGGTGCCGCTGCGCCTCGACGAAGTCTTCTCCATGCTCGCGCCGGTCTTCGAAGAAGAGCAGGCCGAAAAGGGCAAGCCCGTCAAGCATGCTGCCGCCCAGATTGACGTCGACTTCGAGGTCGGCGAATCGGTCATCGTCAAGGAAGGTCCGTTTGAGACCCTCCCCGCCACGATCTCCGAGATCAAGGTTGAATCCCAGACCCTCGTGGTGCTGGTATCGATCTTCGAACGCGAAACCCCGGTCACGCTGGCATTCAACCAGGTCAGCAAGATCTAGTTACCCGCACAGAATTCGTTCCGGACTGCCCGCTTAGCAGCCCCGGAACGGCCGGTCGCCTCGCCATGGCGGCCAAAAACCTGAGGCACGCTCCTGTGTCCCAGGAAGATATTGAGAGAAGGACCTTACATTGGCTCCCAAGAAGAAGGTCACCGGCCTCATCAAGCTGCAGATCCAGGCAGGCGCCGCTAACCCGGCCCCGCCGATCGGTCCTGCGCTTGGCCAGCACGGTGTCAACATCATGGAATTCTGCAAGGCGTACAACGCTGCCACAGAATCCCAGCGCGGAAACGTTATCCCCGTGGAAATCACGGTCTACGAAGACCGTTCCTTCACGTTCATCACCAAGACCCCGCCGGCTGCAGAGCTCATCAAGAAGGCTGCAGGCGTTGCCAAGGGTTCACCCACCCCGCACACCGTCAAGGTTGCCAAGCTGACTCAGGCCCAGGTCAACGAGATCGCCACCACCAAGATGGAAGATCTCAACGCCACCAGCCTCGAAGGCGCAGCGAAGATCATCGCCGGTACCGCCCGCTCCATGGGTATCACCGTAGAAGGCTAATAGCCTTCACCGTCGGGAAACCGGCACCACTGCCGGACGACCGGCACAAAACCGTAATGCCGCAGGGTCCTTCCTGGATCCTCGGCTGTGGCAGGGCCCAGCGCGGTCCGCAGACCACAACTGCACAAGGAGAAATAAGCAGCATGGCAAAGCGCAGCAAAGCATATGAGGCAGCAGCCGCCAAGATCGACGCGGAGAACTTCTACGCGCCGTTCGAGGCAGTAACGCTCGCCAAGGACACCAACCCGTCCAAGTTCGACGCCACCGTTGAGGTTGCCTTCCGCCTGGGCGTTGACCCTCGCAAGGCTGACCAGATGGTCCGCGGCACCGTTATCCTGCCCCACGGCACCGGTAAGGTCTCCCGCGTCCTGGTCTTCGCAACGGGCGACAAGGCTGAGGCAGCAATCGCTGCCGGGGCCGACTTCGTTGGTTCCGATGACCTGATCGAAAAGATCGCAGCCGGCTGGACCGACTTCGATGCAGCCGTCGCCACCCCTGACCTCATGGGCAAGGTTGGCCGTCTTGGTAAGGTCCTGGGTCCCCGTAACCTGATGCCGAACCCGAAGACGGGCACCGTGACCGCAGACGTGGCCAAGGCTGTCAACGACATCAAGGGCGGCAAGATCGACTTCCGCGTCGACAAGCACTCGAACCTGCACTTCATCATCGGCAAGGTTTCCTTCGACGCCATCAAGCTGGCCGAGAACTACGCAGCAGCACTGGAAGAGGTGCTTCGTTTGAAGCCGTCCGCTTCCAAGGGCCGCTACATCCAGAAGGCCACCGTGGCCACCACGTTCGGTCCCGGCATCTCCGTCGACCCCAACGTCACGAAGGTCCTGACCGAGGTCTAGTCCTCAACAGCACTTCGGCCGGGTTATTCCGGCACACCTAAGGACCGTCCGGCACTGCGCCGGACGGTCCTTTGGTTTAACCCCACTAAACCGTGCGGATGGTTAGGATGGGGCATGACCGGCCAGCAGCTGAAGATCACCGCAGTCGCTATTCCTGCAACGCTCGACGCCGGGACGGACCAAAGTGCCGCCGGCACCGGCGGCGTGATGGACTTCCACGTGTGCCACGCCCTGCGCGAAAAGCATGAGCTGGAGAAATGGGGCGACCTGGACCGCTGCCCCACGGCCATGGAAAGCCTGGAATACTGGCGCGGCAATGAGTATGAGGAACGCCGGCTCTTCATAGCACGGCTGGGCCAGGAAACCGTGGGAACCTGCTCCGTCACCCTGCCCCTGCGTGAGAACACCTACACGGCAGGGATCATGGTGGACGTGGCGGCAGCCTTCCGGCGCCAGGGTTGGGGCCGCCGGCTGCTGGAGCACGCCGAGGCTGTGGCCGCGGAAAGCGGCCGCACTTCCTTGGATGCCTACTGTGAGCTGCCCGCCGGGCCGGTGGAGAACGCGGCCAGGCTGATCCCGGCCAAATCGGGGGCGGGCGGGCTCCCCGCCGATGATCCCGCCGTGGCCTTTGCGGCCGGTGCAGGCTACGAACTCGAGCAGGTGGAGAGGGCCAGCCGGCTCACGCTGCCGGTCCCGGCGAATCAACTCGACACACTGGAGATGGAGGCGTCCGTACGGGCAGCCGGCTACGTCCTGGTGGGCTGGTCTGATACCTGTCCTGACGAACTCGTGACTGAATATGCAGTCCTCAAGAACCGAATGAGCACGGATGTCCCCATTGCCGGGATGGACTGGGAAGCCGAGGACTGGGACCCTGCCAGGGTCCGGCAGGAGGAGCAGTCGAACAGCCGCAGCGGCCTGCAGAGCCAGGTCGCAGCGGCGCTGCACAGGCCTACCGGCAAGCTCGTGGCCTACACGGTCCTGAACTGGCGGCCGGGCATTCCTGCCAGCATTGCCCAGCAGGACACCCTGGTTTCTTCCGGGCACCGCGGGAAGAGGCTGGGATTGCTGATCAAGGCGGCGAACCTCCGAGCCGCCCAGCATCGGTGGCCCGCGGCGCGATCGGTGCTGACATGGAACGCCGCGGAAAACCGGCATATGCTGGCGATAAATAATTTGCTTGGATTCAAACCTGCTGGTTATGAGGGCGAATGGCAGAAACGGCTGGGATGACGCACCTTATGGCAGAAGACGTACGGATCGAGCAGTTGTGGATCCCGGACACCCTGGACGCACCTGACGCGGTGGATTTCCTGGCTGCCGTGGAGGTGGGCCGCAAGGTACGGATGCAGACCTGGGGCAGCGATGACCTCGCGTACACGCCGCTGGAGAAGCTGCTGGAGCTGGCGGATCCCTATGAGCGCCAAGTCATCCTGGTGGCCAAGGCCGGAGAACAGATCATCGGCACGGTGGATATTGCCCTGCCGCTGACCGACAACCTGGACATGGCGGAGTTCACCCTGGACATCCTGCCGGAATTCCAGCGCCAGGGGGTGGGCCGCAAGCTGCTCCTCGCGGCCGAACACCTGGCGCGCAGCGAGGGCCGCACTTTGATCCTCGTTGACACCAACCATCCCGGCGCGTCCCTGCACGAGTTCGAGACGGCCCAGCTGGTGCCGGGTTCAGGCCAGGGCTTTGTGCCGCTGGACAGCCGGGAAGTCGAATTCGCGCGCCGGACCGGCTACACACTTCAGCACATCGAACAGTTCAGCTCCTGTGCACTGCCGCTGGACAGCAAACTCGTGGCCGATCTCCAGGCCGAGGCGGATGAAGCCAACAACGGGCGGTACCGGCTCCATCACTGGACGGACCGTTGCCCGGATGAGTGGCTGGAAGCCGTGGCCGTGCTTGAGAACCAGGCGGGCGCCGACGTCGATCCTTCCCTTGAGACTCCCGTTGAGCAGGACATGGTGTTCGACGGCGGCATCCTCCGCGAGGCCGAAGAGGTCACCATCGCGCAGGGGCGGCGGACGGTGGTCACCGCCGTCGAGCATCTGGCCACCGGGGCCCTGGTGGGCCTGACCACCATCAGCGTCCTGGCCCACCGGCCCGATGTGGTGTTCCAGGACGACACCCTGGTCCTGCAGGAGCACCGGGGGAACAAGCTGGGGCTGCTCATCAAGGTGGCCAACATGGAGCGCCTCACCGAGCAGTTCCCCGATGCCCGTGTCATCTACACCTGGAACGCCCCCGAGAACAGGTACCTGCTGACTGTCAACCAGCAGCTCGGCTTCACCACGGCCGGCGTGACCGGCATCTGGCAGAAAGAGCTCCCATACCTGGGGACCAGCAAGAGCTGAGGCCGATTTGGTGGTCCGGCAGCCCGTCCCGTAAGCTTGAACTACCAAAGACCGTCGGTTGTTGGAAATCCATTCTCCTGAACGCAGCTCAACTCTGCAGTTGCGTGCGGGAGGTCAAATGTATTTCTGGACGAAGGACCCTGAACATAGGGCGGCCGGCGCAGGTGAACGAAGCAACGCTCCACGGTGAATGCCGTGTTGAGCCAAGCCCCGTGCATCTGCGCGGGGCGTTTTTTAGTTTTAGCTCATCTGAGCGGGGACCGTCGCATACCGGCACTATCCCCGGAAGGAGGGTTATGGCAACGCCTACAAAGGTTTCAGCAGTAGCTGAGATCACTAACGATTTCAAGGAATCGAACGCCGCTGTCCTGACCGAATACCGCGGGCTCACCGTTGCACAGCTCAAGCAGCTGCGTGTTTCTCTCGGCCAGGACACCAAGTTCTCGGTCGTCAAGAACACCCTGACCGCCATTGCAGCCAAGGAAGCTGGTGTCGAAGCATTCAACGACCAGCTCTCCGGCCCTACTGCAATCGCGTTCATCAAGGGTGACGCAGTTGCCGCTGCCAAGAGCCTGACGGATTTTGCCAAGGCCAACAAGCAGCTGGTCATCAAGACCGGTTACTTCGAGGGCAAGGCACTGAACGCGAGCGAAGTCGCTGCCCTGGCAGCACTCGAGTCCCGCGAGCTGCAGCTCGCCAAGGTTGCAGGCATCCTCAAGGCTCCTGCTGCCGCCGCTGCGCGCACGATTGACGCGCTGCGCCTCAAGCTTGAAGAAGAGAACGGTGCACCGGCAGCTGCCGAGGCTCCCGCCGCTGAAGAAGCTCCGGCCGCAGACGAAGCCCCCGAAGCAGCTGCAGAGGCTCCCGCCGATGCACCCGCTGCCGAAGAGAACTAGTTTCTCTTCACCCACCAGACTCCGGTGTGAAGGCAATGGCCCAGGCCGCCAAGCACCACCTATAGGAAGGACGCCACACCATGGCGAAGCTCACCAACGAAGAGCTCATTGAAGCTTTCAAGGAACTGACCATCATCGAGCTCTCCGAGTTTGTCAAGCTCTTCGAAGAGACCTTCGAAGTTACTGCAGCTGCAGTTGCTGTTGCTGGCCCCGCCGGTGGCGGCGCCGCTGAAGAAGCTGAAGAGCAGACCGAATTCGACGTTATCCTCGAGCACGCTGGCGAGAAGAAGATCGCAGTGATCAAGGAAGTTCGCGCCATCACTTCCCTGGGTCTCAAGGAAGCTAAGGACGTTGTTGACAGCGCTCCGAAGGCTGTTCTCGAAGGCGTCACCAAGGAAGCTGCCGAAAAGGCAGTGGAGCAGCTCCAGGCTGCCGGCGCAACCGTTACCCTCAAGTAACTCACGCCGCTTCACGGAAAACCCCGTCCACTTCGGTGGGCGGGGTTTTCCTGCATTTAACCCAAGTAGGTCGCACTAACTGTCGCTATGAGCGCTCATAACGACAGTTAGTGCGACCTACTTGCGTGTGGTGCCTAGTTTGGTTCGGAGATATCGGCGACGACGGCGCCCAGTGCTGCGGTGAGCGCGTCGGCGTCCACAAACGCGCTGTAGCCGTGTTCGCCGGCGCCCATGGAGATCCGGCGGCCGGCAATGGTGGCGTCCGCGTACACCGGCCACGCGGTGGTGCTGCCGAGCGGGGTGATGGTTCCACGTTCGTAGCCGGTCGCACCAAGCGCCACGTCCGCGGGCGGCAACGAGAGTTTGTTGACGCCCACCAGGGTCCGCAGTTTTGGCCAGGAGATCTGCCGGTCGCCCGGAATCAGCGCGAACAGGAACGTCCCGTCCTTGTGCTTGACCACCAGGGACTTCACGATGTCCGCGGGCGTGATGCCCAGAATCCCGGCAGCCTCCTCGAGGCTCCGCGCGGCCAGCCGCTCCACCAGCTGCACGTCCAAGCCGCGCGTGGCGGCGTCAGCAAGGAAGCGCTGACGTCCGACGGCGGCGCTTCCGTCGCCCGCCTGTCCCGCCATCAGTCCCTGCCCGCCATCAGTCGCGGTACAGCAGGAGCGCTTCGCCCTGACCGCCGCCGCCGCACAGGGAGACCGCGGCCTTGCCGCTGCCCCGCCGTTTGAGTTCATGGGCCGCATGCAGCGCCAACCGCGCACCGGACGCCCCGATCGGGTGGCCCAGGGCAATGGCGCCGCCGTGGATGTTGCACTTCTCCAGGGGGTAGTCCAGGTCCTTCAGCGACTGCACCGCGACCGAACCGAACGCTTCGTTAATTTCGATGAAGTCCAGGTCTGCGGTGCTCCATTCCGCCCGCTGCAGTGCGTTCATGATGGCGTGGGACGGCTGCGAATGCAGGGAATTGTCCGGACCGGCAACCTGTCCGGGCTTTCCCACCACAGCCAGGTATTCCAGGCCGTTCTCCTCCGCGAACCGGCGCGATGTCAGCACGAGTGCGGAGGCGCCGTCGGACAGGGGAGAGGAGTTGCCGGCGGTGATGGTTCCGTCGCTGACAAAAGCTGCCCGGAGCCCGGCCAAGGACTCGATGGACGTGTTGGGCCGTACCCCTTCATCGGTGGAGACAACGATGGGATCTCCCTTGCGCTGCTTGACGCTGATGGGCGCGATCTCGTCGTCGAAGACGCCGTTCTTCGCCGCCAGCGCCGCACGCTGGTGCGAGTGGGCGGCCACGTTGTCCTGCGAAGTCCGGTCAATGCCGAGAGCCAGGTTCTTGGTCTCGGTGGACAGGCCCATGGACTGGCCGTCGAACGCATCCGTGAGGCCGTCGTGCGCCGCAACATCCAGCGCCTGGATGGCGCCATAGGTCCAGCCCTGGCGCGAACCCGGCAGCAGGTGGGGCGCACGGGTCATGGATTCCTGGCCGCCGGCCACCACCACGGTGGCGTCGCCGCTGCGGATCATCCTGGCGGCGTCGATCACCGCGGTCAGCCCGGACAGGCACACCTTGTTGATGGTGACCGTGGGAACGTTCCAGCCGATTCCCGCTCCGATGGCGCTCTGGCGTGCGGGGTTCTGTCCGGCGCCGGCCTGCAGTACCTGGCCCATGATGACGGCGTCCACCTGGCCGGCGTCCACGCCGCTCGCTGCAATCGCGGACCTGATCGCGTGCGCTCCCAGTTCGACGGCGGTGAAGCTCGCCAGTTGCCCGTTGAGCCGGCCCTGCGGGGTGCGTGCACCGGCCAGGATGACCACGTCAGTGTTGTCGTTGGAGTTGCCCATTGTGATCTCTTCCGCTCTGAATCGATGTACTTCCAAGGCTACCGTGAGGCATGTCACCTATTTATCCAAACGCCGCAGGGGTGCCGATGATTCCAACCGTGCCGGCCGTGGCCACCAGGGGAGAACTACCCATCCGCCGGTTGTGTGCGAGGTCGCGGTGGTGCGTAGGGTGGACGGCGAAGACGAAAGCAACAGAGCAACGCTAAACAGGGAGCAGCAGCATCTTGAAGAAAATCCTCGCCGCAGCAGCCATGGCCAGCCTCGCCGGACTCACCGCCTGCAGCGTTGCCACTCCTGCGCCGGACAGCACTTCATCCACAGCGGCCCCCACTGCGTCCACGTCCGCACCGTCCACCGCGTCGCCGTCGCGCTCTTCCAGTCCGTCAGCAGCGCCCCAGGCCGGAGGTGTTAAGGGAGCCTGCGAGACGTTCAACTCGCTCTACGCCGACTACAAGGCCATCCAGGACGATTCCAACGCCTACGAGGACATCTACTTTGCCGCGCAGGACGCCAAGGACACGGTGTCGGGGAACCTGGAGGGACTGTTTACTTCGCTCAGCGTTCTCGCGCTTGACCACTCCGCGGCCGCGAAAAAGGGCGGCGAGCCGGAGCAGGCTTCCAAGGATGGCGTGCGTGATGCTGTCTTCGCAAACGCCCAGGCCTGCACGGCTGAGGACGTTACGCTCCGGCTCTGATGCCGCTTCCGGCATCAAAAAATCAGTGCTTGCAATAAGTCCGGTTGTGGGGTAGACACGTAATTGGTTTTGCCGTATCGTAGATATTTGCGTCTTCCCTGTTTACCTTCAGCCTTCATATAGCGGTGGGCTTTGCCTGGCAGCTGACCATCAACGTGCCGTCAACAACGTCATTGTATGGAAAGCCCCGGCCCGGGTCATATAGCGGAACCGGATGGTAGCACTGCGGAGTCATTCCGCAGGGTGCACAGCGGGGGAGATCTGAAAACGCCTGAAGGTCTGTGGAAGGATCCCTCTTGGTCGCCTCGAGCACCTCTAATAACGAAACCGCTAACACCGCCGACAGCACTGATGGTGCCACTCGCCGGCTCTCATTCGCAAAGATTCACGAACCGCTGGACGTTCCGAATCTCCTTGCCCTGCAGACGGACAGCTTCGACTGGCTGGTCGGAAACGAACGCTGGCAGGCGCGCGTAGCGAAGGCCGTCGAAGAAAACGATCTCAGCGTCGCCACCTCGTCCGGACTGTCGGACATCTTTGAAGAGATCTCCCCGATCGAGGACTTCCAGGGCACCATGTCCCTGAGCTTCTCCGATCCGGAGTTCGCTGACCCGAAGTACACCATGGCCGAGTGCAAGGACCGGGACGCAACGTACTCGGCGCCGCTGTACGTCAAGGCCGAGTTCATGAACAACAACACGGGCGAAATCAAGCAGCAGACCGTGTTCATGGGCGACTTCCCCCTCATGACGGAGAAGGGCACCTTCGTCGTCAACGGCACCGAGCGTGTGGTCGTCTCCCAGCTGGTCCGTTCACCGGGCGCCTACTTTGAGCGCACCGCCGACAAGACCAGTGACAAGGACATCTTCACTGCCAAGATCATCCCGTCCCGCGGTGCATGGTTTGAACTCGAGATCGACAAGCGCGACCAGGTCGGCGTTCGCCTCGACCGCAAGCGCAAGCAGTCCGTCACCGTTCTGCTGAAGGCCCTCGGCTGGACCGAAGGCCAGATCCTCGAAGAGTTCGGCCAGTACGACTCCATGCGCGCAACGCTGGAGAAGGACGCCACCGAGACCCGCGAAGACGCGTTGCTGGACATCTACCGGAAGCTGCGACCGGGCGAGCCGCCCACAGTCGAGGCTGCCCAGTCCCTCCTGGACAACCTGTACTTCAACTCCAAGCGCTACGATCTGGCCAAGGTTGGCCGATACAAGATCAACCGCAAGCTTGGCATCGACCGCTCCCTTGGCGACAAGGAAGCTTCGGTCCTGCACGTTGAAGACATCGTGGCCATGATCAAGTTCCTGGTTGCCCTGCACGCCGGCGAGAAGACCCTCACGGGCAAGCGCGACGGCCAGGACCACGAGCTGCGCGTTGAGATCGATGACATCGACCACTTCGGCAACCGTCGTATCCGCGCCGTCGGCGAGCTCATCGAGAACCAGGTCCGCACCGGCCTGTCCCGTATGGAGCGCGTTGTCCGCGAGCGGATGACCACCCAGGACGTCGAGGCCATCACGCCGCAGACACTGATCAACATCCGCCCTGTCGTTGCAGCCATCAAGGAGTTCTTCGGAACTTCCCAGCTGTCGCAGTTCATGGACCAGAACAACCCGCTGTCGGGTCTGACCCACAAGCGCCGTCTGTCCGCGCTTGGCCCGGGTGGTCTGTCCCGTGACCGCGCAGGCATGGAAGTTCGAGACGTTCACCCGTCCCACTACGGACGTATGTGCCCCATCGAAACCCCTGAAGGCCCGAACATTGGTCTGATCGGTTCGCTGGCATCCTACGGCCGCATCAACCCGTTCGGCTTCATCGAGACTCCTTACCGTCTCGTCGCTGAAGGCGTTGTCTCCGATGAAGTCCAGTACCTCACGGCCGACGACGAGGCAGAGGTCCTGATCGCACAGGCCAACGCTCCGCTGGATGAGAACAAGAAGTTCGCCGAAGAGACCGTCCTGGTCCGCGCCCGTGGTGGTGGAGGCGAGCCTGTGCTCGTTCCCGCCGGCGAGGTCGAGTTCATGGACGTTTCCCCGCGCCAGATGGTGTCCGTGGCTACGGCCCTGATCCCGTTCCTCGAGCATGACGATGCTAACCGCGCACTCATGGGTGCCAACATGCAGCGCCAGGCCGTGCCGCTGGTCCGTTCCGAGGCCCCGTTCGTGGGTACCGGCATGGAGCGCGCCGCAGCCGTCGACGCCGGTGATGTCACCATTGCGAAGAAGGCCGGTGTGGTTACCGAGGTCTCCGCTGAGCTCGTCATCATGCTCAACGACGACGGTACGGAAACTAACTACCGCATCAACAAGTTCGCACGCTCCAACCAGGGCAACTGCTACAACAACCGTGTCCTGGTGAACGAAGGCCAGCGCCTCGAGGTCGGCGGCATCATCGCCGACGGTCCGGCAACGGACCAGGGCGAACTCGCCCTCGGTAAGAACCTGCTCGTGGCATTCATGTCATGGGAAGGCCACAACTTCGAGGACGCCATCATCCTCTCGCAGCGCATTGTTGCCGAGGACGTCCTTTCCTCCATCCACATCGAGGAGCACGAGATCGATGCCCGCGACACCAAGCTTGGTGCCGAGGAAATCACCCGTGACATCCCCAACGTGTCCGAGGAAGTCCTGGCAGGCCTGGACGAGCGCGGCATCATCCACATCGGTGCCGAAGTTGAAGCCGGCGACATCCTGGTCGGAAAGGTCACCCCGAAGGGTGAAACCGAGCTGACCCCGGAAGAGCGCCTGCTGCGCGCCATCTTCGGTGAGAAGTCCCGCGAAGTGCGCGACACCTCTTTGAAGGTTCCGCACGGCGAGTCCGGCACCGTCATCGGCGTCCGAGTCTTTGACCGCGACAACGACGACGAACTGCCCCCGGGCGTGAACCAGCTGGTGCGTGTCTACGTGGCCGCCAAGCGCAAGATCACCGACGGCGACAAGCTCGCCGGCCGTCACGGCAACAAGGGTGTTATCTCCAAGATCCTCCCGATCGAGGACATGCCCTTCCTTGCCGACGGTACCCCCGTTGATATCGTCCTGAACCCGCTGGGTGTTCCGGGCCGTATGAACGTCGGCCAGGTGCTGGAAACGCACCTCGGCTGGGTTGCCAAGACCGGTTGGAAGATCGAAGGCGAGCCCGAGTGGATGAAGCAGCTGCCGAACCTGCCGCGCGAGAGTGGCCAGACCACTGTTGCAACGCCGGTGTTCGACGGCGCCCGTGAAGAGGAAATCACGGGTCTGCTCGACTCCACCAACGTCACCCGCGACGGCGACCGCCTGATCAACTCCTCAGGCAAGACCCGCCTCTTCGACGGCCGCTCCGGCGAGCCGTTCCCGGATCCGATCTCGGTCGGCTACATGTACATCCTGAAGCTCCACCACCTGGTGGACGACAAGATCCACGCCCGTTCCACTGGCCCGTACTCCATGATCACGCAGCAGCCGCTGGGTGGTAAGGCACAGTTCGGTGGCCAGCGCTTCGGTGAGATGGAAGTGTGGGCGCTGGAAGCTTATGGCGCCGCGTACACGCTCCAGGAACTCCTCACCATCAAGTCGGATGATATCCACGGTCGTGTCAAGGTCTACGAAGCAATCGTCAAGGGCGAGAACATCCCCGAGCCGGGCGTTCCTGAGTCCTTCAAGGTCTTGATCAAGGAAATGCAGTCGCTGTGCCTGAACGTGGAAGTACTCTCCACGGACGGAACCACAATTGAAATGCGTGACTCTGATGACGCAGTCTTCACGGCTGCGGAAGAACTGGGCATCGATCTGTCTCGTGCAGAGCCCAGTTCCGTAGAAGAGGTTTAGCAGGGGACTTACGACGGCGGGTTCGCACCCGCCGTCGTAAGTCACCTCCCTCTTCCCGTAACCGGGGCAACCGGTGGTCGAGCTTGTCGAGACCCAGGTGCCCTCAAGACTTCAGAATTTAGAGAACAAGAGAGAACAGGGACCATATGTCCAGCGAATCCTCCTTCGGCCTCATGCAGATCGGCCTCGCCACCGCGGATGACATCCGTGGCTGGTCTTACGGCGAGGTTAAGAAGCCGGAAACCATCAACTACCGCACGCTCAAGCCCGAGAAGGACGGCCTCTTCTGCGAGAAGATCTTCGGCCCTTCCCGTGACTGGGAATGCTACTGCGGTAAGTACAAGCGTGTGCGCTTCAAGGGCATCATTTGCGAGCGGTGTGGCGTTGAAGTCACCCGTGCGAAGGTCCGCCGTGAGCGCATGGGCCACATCGAGCTCGCCGCCCCGGTCACGCACATCTGGTACTTCAAGGGTGTTCCGTCCCGCCTGGGCTACCTCCTTGACCTGGCACCGAAGGACCTCGAAAAGGTCATCTACTTCGCTGCCTACATGATCACCAGCGTCGACGCCGACAGCCGCCACGAGGAACTGCCCAACCTGCAGGTTGAGCACGACATCGAGAAGAAGCAGCTGATCGACAACCGCGACTCCGACATCGCCACGATCGCCCGTGACCTCGAAAACGAGATCGCGCGCCTCGAAGGTGAAGGTGCCAAGGCTGCCGACAAGAAGAAGGCCCGCGACTCCGCGGACCGTCAGATGGCCAACGTGCGTAAGCGTGCCGACGCCGAGATCGAGCGCCTCGAGCAGGTCTGGGACCGTTTCAAGAACCTGAAGGTCGCAGACCTCGAAGGCGACGAAGGCCTCTACCGCGAGCTGCGCGACCGCTACGGCATGTACTTCGAAGGCTCCATGGGTGCCGAAGCGATCAAGAAGCGTCTTGAGAACTTCGACATGCAGGCCGAGTCTGACCTGCTGCGCGACATCATTGCCAACGGCAAGGGCCAGCGTAAGACCCGCGCCCTGAAGCGCCTGAAGGTGGTCAACGCGTTCCTGACCACCAACAACAGCCCGCTCGGCATGGTGCTGGACGCTGTCCCGGTGATCCCGCCGGAACTGCGCCCGATGGTCCAGCTGGACGGTGGCCGCTTCGCGACCTCCGACCTCAACGACCTCTACCGTCGTGTGATCAACCGCAACAACCGCCTCAAGCGCCTGCTTGACCTCGGTGCCCCGGAGATCATCGTCAACAACGAGAAGCGCATGCTTCAGGAAGCTGTTGACAGCCTCTTCGACAACGGCCGTCGCGGCCGTCCGGTCACCGGTCCTGGCAACCGTCCGCTGAAGTCCCTGAGCGACATGCTCAAGGGCAAGCAGGGCCGTTTCCGCCAGAACCTCCTCGGCAAGCGCGTTGACTACTCCGGCCGTTCGGTCATCGTCGTCGGCCCGCAGCTGAAGCTGCACCAGTGTGGTCTGCCCAAGCAGATGGCACTGGAGCTCTTCAAGCCGTTCGTGATGAAGCGCCTGGTTGACCTCAACCACGCACAGAACATCAAGTCGGCCAAGCGCATGGTTGAGCGTTACCGTCCGCAGGTCTGGGACGTGCTGGAAGAGATCATCACCGAACACCCGGTGCTGCTCAACCGTGCACCTACCCTGCACCGCCTTGGCATCCAGGCGTTCGAACCGCAGCTTGTTGAAGGTAAGGCAATCCAGCTCCACCCGCTGGTTTGTGGCGCCTTCAACGCTGACTTCGACGGCGACCAGATGGCAGTCCACCTGCCGCTGAGCCCCGAGGCCCAGGCTGAGGCGCGCATCCTGATGCTGTCCTCGAACAACATCCTGAAGCCGTCCGACGGCCGTCCGGTCACCCTGCCTTCGCAGGATATGATCATCGGTCTTTACCACCTGACCACCAAGCGTGTCGGTTCAGCTGGCGAAGGCCGCGTCTTCTCCTCGGTTGCCGAAGCCATCATGGCCTACGACCTCCGCGAGCTGCACCTGAACTCGCAGGTCCGGATCCGTCTCGAAGGCTTCGTTCCGTACGCCGGCTGGGAAGCTCCGGAAGGCTGGGAAGCCGGCCAGCCGGTAATCGTCCAGACCTCCCTGGGGCAGGTCATCTTCAACCAGACGCTGCCGGCGGATTACCCGTGGGTTGAGAACGTTGCGGACAAGGGCGAACTGTCCACGATCGTCAACGATCTCGCCGAGCGCTACCCGAAGGTGGTCACGGCGGCAACGCTGGACAACCTGAAGGACGCCGGTTTCTACTGGGCCACCCGCTCGGGCGTTACCGTCGCCATCTCGGACATCGAGGTACCCAAGGACAAGCCGCGGATCCTCGCCGGCTACGAAACCATGGCTGCCAAGATCCAGGGCCAGTACGACAAGGGCCTGATCGACGACGACGAGCGTCGCCAGGAACTGATCGAGATCTGGAACAAGGCAACCAACGAGATCGCCCAGGTTATGCGTGACAACCTGTCGCCGATGAACACCATCAACCGCATGGTGTCCTCCGGTGCACGTGGTAACTGGATGCAGGTCCGTCAGATCGCGGGTATCCGTGGCCTGGTGGCCAACCCTAAGGGTGAAATCATCCCGCGTCCCATCAAGTCCTCGTACCGCGAGGGCCTGTCGGTGCTGGAATACTTCATCGCCACGCACGGTGCCCGTAAGGGTCTGGCTGACACCGCGCTGCGTACCGCCAACTCGGGTTACCTGACCCGTCGTCTGGTGGACGTGTCGCAGGACGTCATCGTCCGCGAAGAGGACTGCGGCACCGAGCGCGGCCTGGTCACGGCAATCGCCGTGCCGGACGCCAACGGCGAGCTGGTCCTGGACGAGAACGTCGAGAACAGCGCCTACGCCCGTACGCTCGCTGTTGATGTTGTGGACTCCAAGGGCAATGTCCTTGCGGCCGGCGGCACCGACTGCGGCGACGTCGTTATCGCTGAGCTGTTCGCAGCCGGCATCACTGAGGTCAAGGTCCGCTCCGTACTCACCTGTGAGTCCAGCGTCGGCACCTGCGCCCTGTGCTACGGCCGTTCACTGGCCACCGGCAAGACCGTGGACATCGGCGAGGCCGTCGGCATCATCGCCGCACAGTCCATCGGTGAGCCCGGTACCCAGCTGACCATGCGTACGTTCCACACCGGTGGTGCTGTTTCCGCCAGCGGTGGCGACGACATCACCCAGGGTCTGCCCCGTATCCAGGAGCTCTTCGAAGCCCGTACTCCGAAGGGTGTCGCACCGATTGCTGAAGCAGCCGGCCGCATCGCCATCGAAGAGTCCGAGCGTCAGATGCGCCTGGTCATCACTCCGGATGACGGCTCTGAAGAGATCGCCTACCCGGTACTGCGCCGTTCACGCCTCCTCATTGAGGATGGCGAGCACGTCACAGTGGGCCAGAAGCTCATCAACGGTCCGGTGGATCCCAAGCAGGTTTTGCGCATCATGGGTCCCCGTGCCGCGCAGAAGTTCCTGGTGGACGAGGTCCAGGGCGTGTACCGCAGCCAGGGCATCGGTATCCACGACAAGCACGTCGAGGTTATCGTTCGCCAGATGCTGCGCCGCGTCACGGTCATCGAGTCCGGCGAATCGGATCTGCTCCCCGGCGAGCTCGCCGAGCGCAGCCGCTTCGAGGAGGCCAACCGCCGCGTTGTGTCCGAGGGCAAGACTCCGGCTTCCGGACGTCCTGAACTCATGGGCATCACGAAGGCGTCCCTGGCCACCGAGTCCTGGCTGTCGGCAGCTTCCTTCCAGGAGACCACCCGCGTCCTGACGCAGGCGGCCATGGAAGGCAAGAGCGACCCGCTGCTCGGCCTCAAGGAGAACGTCATCATCGGTAAGCTGATCCCGGCAGGCACGGGTCTCCCGCGCTACACCGAGGTCACCGTGGAGCCCACTGAGGAAGCGAAGGCCAACCTGTTCACCGGCCCCAGCGCATTCAGTGACTTCTCGTACGACTCCCTGGGCGGCGACGGAGCTCCTGAGTTCCACGCCATCCCGCTGGATGACTACGATCTCGGCAACGATTTCCGCTAGTCGATTGCACTGAAAGGCCCCGCTTCCACTCTGTGGAGGCGGGGCCTTTCGTCTACCCCCGATTAAGGGCCCGGGTCCAGCCGTGCTAAACTTTGTGTAATTGTTCTGTGTGGCAGTGGATGAAGGCCGCCGCAGCATCATTTTGGTTTTGTTCTCATGATGCTGGGTGGAGCTTGTTTCCGGGTTGCGGGTAAGGTGCGCAACGAATGCCACGCTTTTGCACGCCTACGCAAGTTACCGACAGGCCTCTGCAAGGAGCAACGCCAAAACCATTGTGTTCAGGCTGGCGCCTGAGCGTGAAGGTAGAGATCAAACCAACGGAGAACACGAGAGTGCCTACGATTAACCAGCTGGTCCGCAAGGGCCGCACGCCTAAGGTCAAAAAGACCAAGGCTCCCGCGCTTAACGGCAGCCCGATGCGCCGCGGTGTTTGCACCCGCGTTTACACCACCACCCCCAAGAAGCCGAACTCGGCTCTTCGTAAGGTTGCACGTGTGCGCCTCAACGGTGGCGTTGAAGTTACCGCTTACATCCCCGGTGTAGGCCACAACCTGCAGGAGCACTCCATTGTGCTCGTTCGCGGCGGTCGCGTGAAGGACCTCCCCGGCGTTCGCTACAAGATCGTCCGTGGCGCCCTCGATACCCAGGGTGTGAAGAACCGTAAGCAGGCACGCAGCCGTTACGGCGCAAAGATGGAGAAGAAGTAATATGCCTCGCAAGGGTCCGGCCCCCAAGCGGCCGCTCGTACTAGATCCCGTTTACGGCTCCCCGCTGGTTACCCAGCTGATCAACAAGGTGCTGGTTGACGGTAAGAAGTCCACCGCAGAGCGCATCGTTTACGGTGCCCTCGAGGGCGCCCGCGCCAAGTCCGGCGGCGACCCCGTAGCAGCCCTCAAGAAGGCCATGGAGAACGTCAAGCCTTCCCTTGAGGTCCGCTCACGCCGCGTTGGTGGCGCTACCTACCAGGTTCCGGTTGAGGTCAAGCCGGGCCGCTCCACCGCCCTCGCCCTGCGTTGGCTGGTTGGCTACTCCAAGGCCCGCCGTGAAAAGACCATGACCGAGCGCCTCCAGAACGAAATCCTGGATGCCTCCAACGGTCTCGGTGCCGCTGTCAAGCGTCGCGAAGACACCCACAAGATGGCCGAGTCCAACAAGGCCTTCGCACACTACCGCTGGTAATACTTCCCGGACGCCGCCGGCTCGACTGAGCCGGCGGCGAACGCGTAGTCCATCCGAAAGGGAGACACCGTGGCACAGGACGTGCTTACAGACCTTAGTAAGGTCCGCAACATCGGCATCATGGCCCACATCGATGCTGGCAAGACCACCACCACCGAGCGCATTCTGTTCTACACAGGTGTGAACCACAAGATCGGCGAAACGCACGACGGCGCTTCGACGACTGACTGGATGGAACAGGAAAAGGAACGCGGCATCACCATCACGTCTGCCGCCGTGACCTGCTTCTGGGACAACAACCAGATCAACATCATTGACACCCCCGGCCACGTTGACTTCACCGTCGAGGTTGAGCGCTCACTGCGCGTCCTCGACGGCGCCGTTGCCGTGTTCGATGGTAAAGAAGGTGTCGAGCCCCAGTCTGAGACCGTTTGGCGCCAGGCTGACAAGTACAACGTTCCGCGTATCTGCTTCGTCAACAAGATGGACAAGCTCGGCGCTGACTTCTACTACACGGTAGACACCATCATCAGCCGCCTCGGTGCCAAGCCGCTTGTTATGCAGCTGCCGATCGGTGCCGAGAACGACTTCGTCGGCGTCGTCGACATCCTGGAAATGCGCGCGCTGGTCTGGCCGGGCGACTCCAAGGGTGACGTCACCATGGGTGCCAAGTACGAGGTCCAGGAGATCCCCGCGGATCTGCTGGAGAAGGCCAAGGAATACCGGGCTGCCCTCGTTGAGACGGTTGCTGACGCTACCGAAGAGCTCATGGAGAAGTACCTCGAGGGTGAAGAACTCACCGTCGAGGAGCTCAAGGCCGGCATCCGCAAGATGACGATCAACTCTGAGCTCTACCCGGTCTTCTGTGGCTCCGCGTTCAAGAACCGCGGCGTTCAGCCGATGCTTGACGCCGTCGTTGACTACCTGCCCAACCCGCTCGACGTCCCGCCGATGATCGGTCACGATCCTCGCGACGAAGAGAAGGAACTCACGCGCGCGCCTTCCTCCGAGGAGCCGTTCTCGGCTCTGGCGTTCAAGATTGCCGCGCACCCCTTCTTCGGCCAGCTCACCTTCATCCGCGTGTACTCCGGTCACGTCGAAGCGGGTGCTCAGGTGGTCAACTCCACCAAGGGCAAGAAGGAGCGCATCGGCAAGCTGTTCCAGATGCACGCCAACAAGGAAATGCCCGTTGAGGGCGCTACCGCCGGCCACATCTACGCAGCGATCGGGCTGAAGGACACCACCACGGGTGACACCCTGTGTGACTCCAGCAACCAGATCGTCCTCGAGTCCATGAGCTTCCCGGAGCCCGTGATCTCGGTTGCCATCGAACCGAACACGAAGGGTGACCAGGAGAAGCTCTCACTGGCTATCCAGAAGCTCTCCGCTGAGGACCCGACCTTCCAGGTCTCCCTCAACGAGGACACCGGACAGACCATCATCGCCGGCATGGGCGAGCTCCACCTGGATATCCTGGTGGACCGCATGCGCCGCGAATTCAAGGTCGAGGCCAACGTCGGCAAGCCGCAGGTCGCTTACCGCGAAACCATCAAGAATGTTGTTGCGCGTCACGACTACACGCACAAGAAGCAGACCGGTGGTTCGGGTCAGTTCGCAAAGATCCAGATTGCCATTGGGCCGCTGGACACTTCCGAGGGCGAGCTGTACGAGTTCGAGAACAAGGTCACCGGCGGCCGTATTCCGCGCGAATACATCCCGTCGGTTGACGCCGGTATCCAGGATGCATTGAATGACGGCGTCCTGGCCGGTTACCCGGTTGTTGGCATCAAGGCGACGCTGATTGACGGCGCGTACCACGATGTTGACTCTTCGGAAATGGCGTTCAAGATCGCCGGCCGTATGGCTTTCAAGGAAGCCGCACGCAAGGCGAACCCCATCCTGCTCGAACCGCTGATGGATGTAGAGGTCCGCACCCCTGAGGAATACATGGGTGAAGTAATCGGTGACCTCAACTCCCGCCGTGGCCAGATGCAGTCCATGGAAGATGCACAGGGTGTCAAGGTCATCCGTGCGCACGTCCCGCTGTCCGGCATGTTCGGCTACATCGGTGACCTGCGTTCGAAGACCCAGGGCCGCGCTGTGTACTCCATGACGTTCCACAGCTACGCCGAGGTCCCGAAGGCATTTGCCGACGAGATCATCCAGAAGAACCGCGGCGAGTAGTCTTCCGACTTTCGCAGCAAAACTCGGGTGCGTTTCCGGTTGACGGAAGCTCACCTGGTGCAGGTGGCCGGGTCCGGTCATGCCGGGCCCCGGCCATCTGCACGAACAGGCTCGAGGGACTAGTATTAGTTCCTGAATCTGCAATTTCACCAATCCAAAGCCCCCCAAGTAGACTTGCCTGAGTTTCTGCCGCGATAAGCGCGGTTGAAGGGTAAGTCATTTGAAAACGTTCTAGGAGGAACCTGTGGCAAAGGCAAAGTTCGAGCGGACTAAGCCGCACGTCAACATCGGCACCATTGGTCACGTTGACCACGGTAAGACGACGCTGACTGCCGCCATTTCCAAGGTGCTGTACGACAAGTACCCGACTCTCAACGAGCAGCGCGACTTCGCGTCGATTGACTCTGCTCCGGAAGAGCGCCAGCGTGGTATCACGATCAACATTTCCCACGTTGAGTACCAGACCGAGAAGCGCCACTACGCACACGTAGACGCTCCGGGTCACGCTGACTACATCAAGAACATGATCACCGGTGCTGCACAGATGGACGGTGCAATCCTCGTGGTTGCCGCCACTGACGGCCCGATGGCTCAGACCCGCGAGCACGTTCTGCTTGCCCGCCAGGTTGGCGTTCCCTACCTGCTGGTTGCGCTGAACAAGTCCGACATGGTTGATGACGAAGAGCTGCTGGACCTCGTTGAAATGGAAGTTCGTGAGCTGCTTTCGGCTCAGGGCTTCGATGGCGACGAAGCTCCCGTTGTTCGCGTTTCCGGTCTGAAGGCACTCGAAGGCGACCCCATCTGGGTCAAGTCCGTCGAGGACCTCATGGCAGCCGTTGACGAGTCCGTTCCGGACCCCGTACGTGACCGTGACAAGCCGTTCCTGATGCCGATCGAAGATGTCTTCACGATCACCGGCCGTGGCACCGTTGTAACGGGCCGCGCCGAGCGTGGAACCCTCGCCATCAACTCCGAGGTCGAGATCGTCGGCATCCGCCCGGTCCAGAAGACCACGGTTACCGGTATCGAGATGTTCCACAAGCAGCTCGACGAAGCATGGGCCGGCGAGAACTGTGGCCTCCTGCTCCGCGGTCTGAAGCGCGATGACGTAGAGCGTGGCCAGGTTGTCGTCAAGCCGGGTTCCATCACCCCGCACACCGACTTCGAGGCCAACGTCTACATCCTCTCCAAGGATGAAGGCGGACGCCACAACCCGTTCTACTCGAACTACCGCCCGCAGTTCTACTTCCGCACCACGGACGTAACCGGCGTTATCACCCTGCCGGAAGGCACGGAAATGGTTATGCCTGGCGACAACACTGAGATGACGGTTGCGCTCATCCAGCCCATCGCCATGGAAGAGGGCCTCGGCTTCGCTATCCGCGAAGGCGGCCGCACCGTTGGTTCAGGACGCGTTACCAAGATCATCAAGTAATTTACTTGTTGATTACGGAGCTGATGGCCGTCTGACGGCCTGAGGCAAAGTTTGGAACAGCCCCGCTGCTAGTGCAGCGGGGCTGTTCTTTGCTACAATTAATCCAATCAATGGAGTAATTGTGCAGGCAAGCCTGCCCTTTGGAAAGGGACCGCCGTGAGGGACGAATCATATGAAGCGGGGTACCGCGCCGGTCACCTTCAGGGGTGGCTTGACGCCGTGGCCAAGCTCCAGGCTTCAGGGCAGCCGAGTCCGGGGGCCACACAATCGCCAAGTTCTGCTGACGCCGACTCACGGCTGGGGGAGGGCCCGCCCCTGGGGCAGCGTACGACGGCGGCAGCCAGCAGTGTGCCCACGCCGGCCACGCCAGTGCCCGCCGACGTCAGCATCTCCCTGGTGCCGGCGTCGCCTTCGGCGCCCTTATCGCCGCCGTCGCCCACCACGTCGGTGCCACCGAGGATTCCGCCGCAGTCTCCGGCCGCCTCGTTCCAGACATATCCGGAGACACCGGCTGAGCGCCAGGCCCGCCGTGAAAAGCGGGACCGGCAGAACATCAACATCACGCTGTACGTGGCCAGCCTGCTGCTGGTGGCTGCCGCAGCACTCTTCATCGGCACCAGCCTTCCGCCCATGTTGCGCTTTGCCGGCGTCTGCGCAGTCACGGCGCTTTTCTATGGCGCTGGATTTGTACTGCACGCCCGGGTCCCGCGGCTGAACCCTGCTGCCGTGGCGTTCACCGGCACCGGGCTTGCCCTGGTTCCTGTGACCGGGCTGGCACTGTACAACTTCGCATTGCATCACGGCCCGTCTGCCTGGCTGATCACGTCGCTGATCGGTACCGCGGCTTATGCTGCGGCGGCGGTCCGGCTGGAGAGCAGGGTTCTCGTGTACCTTTCCTTCACGTTTGTGACTTCCACAGCGTTCTCGGGCGTTTCCATCCTGGGTGGCGCGCTCGTCTGGTATTTCGCTGCGCTCATAGCCGTCGCCGTGCTGCTAACTGGCGTTGCCCTTGCCCGGCCGCGTTGGCTGCCGCCGGTGTATGTCAGGCCGCTGATGGTCCTGCACCCTTTGGTGGTTCCGGCCGTTGCCGTCGCCGCGACCTGCGTTCCGTTGCACTTGGACAAAGCTGAGTACGCGCTGGTCATCGGGATGTGCGGAGTCTATTTTGCCCTTATGGCCGCTGTTCCGGGGCGGTTCCGGCTGATCAACTTCTATGCGGCACGGGCGGCCCTGACTGTAGCTGCCGCCGTCGAGATCTGGCACCTGACCGGCCGGGGGAACAATGCCCTGCTCGCCGCCGGCGTACTGTTCGCCGCCCAGGCAGCGGGGCTGGCGTTCCTGTCGGCCAGGCTGACGGGCTGGTTTCCCCAGCAGCAGGCAGGCTCGTCCACCGCCGGCAACAGCCCAAACGCCGCTGGAGAACGCTGGCAGGTTGATGCCCGGGCGACGTTTGCTCTGCAACTCGCTGCCACCACGGCGTTCAGCGTTCAGGCGACCGCTGTCGGCTTCTTCCGCGCTATGGACGGCTACGGTTCTGTCGCAGCGGGTACCACGGTGCCGCTCTGGGTGCCGGTGGCATTATCGTTGGCCACGGGCATGGTGCTGGCACCCAAGGGGGCCGGCCGGGCCGAATGGGCGCCAGTGGCCGCACTGGTCTTGGCCGGCACAGTTTCGCCTTCGATGGGCGCGTGGCCGCTCGCCGGAATGCTGCTCGCCGCGGCCGGCTTCTGGGCGATCCGTGGGGTTTTCGCGGCAGGTGATTTCCGCGGCCGGTTGGTTCTGGGGTCCCGGTTGGGACTCACCTGTGCGGTCCCCGTAACTGTCGCGGCCGTGATGGATGACAGCCCCGGGCGGGCCGAGGCGTCCGTGTTCGCGCTGTTGCTGGCACTCGTGTGCCAGCAACTCCTGACAGCGCTCCTGGAACGAGCGGGCGTGCGGACGTTGGCGCCCGAGGCAACCTTGGGCGTCTTCGGTGCCGGGGGTGCACTGGTTCTGGTCGGGATGCCGTTCATTGAGACCTCGCCGGACCACGGCCTGACAGCCGTCTGCGTGACCATCCAGCTTGCTGCAGCTTTTGTCATCGGAGCCCTGGTGGTTCCACGGCCGGCTTCGGAACCGGACTGGGTTGCAACGGTGTGGGAGGCCTTGCCGCTGGGTATGTCCGTGGTCGCCGCGACGGTCGCGTTCCAAGCCGTTTCACAAGGCGCCGGGAACGCGGCGTTGTTGTTGGTGGTGGCATATCTGCTCATCACTGGGGTTCGTCTGCCCCTGCGCCAACACCGCTGGGCCTACTGGTGGTTCGCCAGGGCGGCAGCCACCGTACTTGTCCTGACAGCTTTTCACCAGCTGCAGCGGGACGGCGGCCCGGTGGTCATCGCGGACGAAGTGGTCCACCCGGCAACGCTCCTGGTGACCGTGCTGGCACTCCAGCTGTGCTTTCCGCTGGTTGCTGCGGGGCGCCGTCGTGCTCCCCGCGGGATACTTGCTGACGCGGGCGCAGTGCTCCTTCTCCAGTTGGCCGGCATTGCCAGCCTCTTGCAGTCAGGTTCCGCAGACTGGCAGGAAACCGCTGCAGGACTCGTGGCCCTAGGCGCGGCGGCCTCGGGGTACTTCCTTCGCAGAGTGGCGGGTGCAGTCTGGTTGGCCCCGTTTGCATTTGTTGTGCTGCTGGTCTTCAGCGATGGCGACCTACTTCGGGTGGAACTGATCCTGGGTATCTTCGCGGTCTACTCCACGCTGATGGTGGTGGCCGAGCGACAGCGGGCCAGGAAAGGCTGGTACTTTGTGGCGGCCCGCGTGCTGACGGCAGGCCTCGCGGTGGTCCTCAGCTACGACATCACCGCGTCGCCCACTGTGGTTTCGGTGACCTTTGCCCTGGTGCTCGCAGCCCAGCATGCCGTCCGCTGGGTGTTGCGCTCACGGCTGGCTGACATCCCCTTCCAGCAGGCTGCAGTCTGGATCACCCTGGCCGGGCAAGCATTGCTGCCGCTGGTCTACGTGACGAGGCCGGGCGGCGTCGGGCTGCTGGCGCAGGACGCCGACGGCGGCCGCTGGGTGGTGTTGCTGGAACTACTGTTGCTGCTGGTCTCTGCTTTGGTGGCCAGGATACTCTTCAGTGCCAACGGAGCCCGCTACTTCGCTGTGTTTGCTGCGCTGTTCGGCGTGCTCGCCCTGGGCCCGCTGTTCACGTTCGGCGGGACGTTCCTTGTGACCGCGGTCCTGAGCCACACCGGCACTGCCGTGACTCTGCTGGGTGGTGCGCTGCTCGCAACCGCTGCCGGCATCCTGCGGCACCGGCAGAACGCGGGCCGGCAGAACGGGCTCACTCAGAACGGGCACGAGCAGAATGCTCACCGACAGACCGCTGGCAACGCGGACGTCGAGCACTGGCTCTGGCTGGTTACCGCCGGCTCGTTTGCCGGTGTTGGGCTGCTGATCTCGGCGTTGGCGGCCGACTGGGTGACGGGAGCGGCGGTCCTGGTCCTGTCAGCCGTGTGCTTTACCGCGTCGCATATCGACGAGCTGCCGGTCCTGTATCCGCCGGCAGCCGTGGCCGCGCTCGGCGGGTCCGTGGCCTTGGCGGCGGAGGCGTATCAGGATGTCCCCGGCGTCTGGGACGGATTCCTGCCATGGCTGACCGGCGCGGGCGTGGCTTCGGCCGCCCTTTATGCCGTGCGGCTCATGCGCAGCGGCACGTTGCAGGCCGAGCCGGTGCGTCGTTGGTCGCTTGCCGGTGCGGCGTTCCTCGGCCTCGTGCTGGTGGTCTTCGTCGGAATCCGGCACGATGCAACGTCCTGGACGGCGGCCGCCGTGCTGGCCGCCGCAGTTGGGGTGTCCTACAGGGAGGCGCCCGCAAGGGCGCGACGGATCGCCCTCGAAGTGGGTGCGTTGCTCCTGACCGTAGCCATCCAGCGTGCTGCCATCTTCGAACTGGACGCGCCTGAAGGTCGCACAGGCCGGCTACTGACCGACCTTCCCAGTCCCTTCTGGGTTGTCCAGTGGTACGTGGTCCTGGCCGCTGTCCTCGGTGGCTTGCGCTACTTCGCCGGCAACCAAGCTGCCGGCCGGTTCCTGGTGGGCGCGGCCTCTGCGTTGCTCTCGCTGAGCGGCCTGGGCATAGTGCTCGGCGCGAACGCTGGGCAGCAGCTATGGGTCCTGGTGCTCCTCGCCCTGCTGCTCATGGCCGGCCTTGGACTGGGGGAACGGCTCTTCGTCTGGTGGGGCGCGGCAGGGGTGGCCGTCTGCATTCTGTGGGCCATGCGGCAGTACACGTTCCTGCTGTTGGCGTTCATCGCTGTGGGGCTGATCGTCTTTGCCGTCTGGCGGCTGAACCGTGGAACGGCCGGTCAGGCGCCGGAGGCAGGACCAGAGGTGTCCCCGGGTCCTGAGTCCAGCCCGCAGTCCCGCGACGGCAGGGAACCGTCACGCCGGCACTGATACTGTTGCAGACAGCGAGAGGAGTACATCATGGAATGGCTGATTTTTCTGATCATCGTGGTCGCCGTGGTCGCCGGAGTTTTCTGGGCCAAGAAGCATTTCCGCACCGAGATTGACCGCGCCAAACGCATCAACCGGGCAAACAAGGACAAGTAGCAAGGCCACTGGGCCTCGGCCGGCAGGAGTGTTCGCCGGTGTTCAGCCGGGCTGGCCTTCGCCCGCCAGTGATTTCCGGGCCTGACTGAGCGCCCGGTACCAGTAGAACGATTCCTTGGGTGTGCGCTCCAGGGTGTCGAAATCCACGTGCACCAGGCCGAACCGCTGTGAGTACCCCGCTGCCCATTCAAAGTTGTCCATCAGCGTCCAGACGTAGTAGCCGCGGAGGTCCACGTCGTGGGCGATTCCGCCCGGTGCCGTCGCCTCCAGCGCGTGCCGCAGGTGGTCCGCGATGTAATTGATCCGCCCCAGGTCCTGGATGGGGCCGCTCACATGGTCGGGCTCCGGGAAGCTGGCGCCGCTTTCGGTGATGTACAGCGGGGGCAGGTCCCCTTTATAGCGGTCCTTTAGTTCGCGCAGCAGGATGCCAAGGTGCTCCGGTGCTACCGGCCAGCCGAAACCCGTGGTGCCGTATTCGGGGAACGGCTCCTGATGGAACGGCACCCGCACCATCGCCTCGGCAGGACCGGTGGGGCTTTCGGCCGGACCCCGTCCGGCCGCCACCTTCGTGGGGTAGTAATAGTTCACGCCGTAGAAGTCCAGGGGCTGGTGGATGGTGCGGAGGTCGGCGTCGGGGATTCTGCCGAACGACCGGAACCAGGGCTTGGCGATGAGCGGCGGACGGGGGTATCGGCCCAGGAGGACCGGATCGGCATAGATGCGGTTGAGCATCAGGTCGAAAACCAGCGCGATGTATTTGTCCGTGATTTTTCGCGTGGCCGGCCGGACGGGGGAGTGGAGGTTGGTCACTCCGATTCCGCCGCGGACGCCTGCTGCGCGCAGCGCCTGGACGGCCATGCCATGGGCAAGCAGCTGATTGTGGACAGCAGGAAAGGCATCAAAGAGTAGGTCCCGTCCGGGGGCATGGACGCCCAGCGCATAGCCGTTGAGGACTACCGAGGCTGGTTCGTTGAGGGTTACCCACTGGTCTACGCGATCACCGAAACGCCGGCCGGCCTCGCCTGCGTACTCAGCAAAGCGTTCGGCGGTGGCCCTGTTCATCCAGCCGCCACGGTGCTCCAAGGGCAGTGGCGTATCCCAGTGGTAGAGGGTGGCCATGGGGGAGATGCCTGCTTCGAGCAGCTGGTCGATCAGGCGGTCGTAGAAGTCCAGTCCCTGTTTGTTGAACGCGCCGCGGCCGTCCGGCTGGATCCGCGGCCAGGAGATGGAAAAGCGGTAGGAATCCACGCCGAGGTCCCGCATTAGAGCCACATCTTCGGGCGAGCGGTTGTAGTGGTCGCAGGCCACTGCTGGGGAGTGTCCATCGATGATGGCGCCGGGTTTCTCCGCGAAGGCGTCCCAGCCGGAGGGACCCCGTCCGTCAGCGGCGAGCGAGCCTTCGATCTGGAAGGCGGCCGCGGCAACACCGAGTGTGAACGAGCTGGGCAGTTGGTCGGCCAGATCCTGGACGGAAACGTCATTTTCGACGGTCATTCCCCCATCATCCATTCGGATGTTGCCGAAGGCAATGACCCCAGGTCGCGCAGGGCCCGAATGCGCACTGGGCCGGACGGGGAGGCGTCAGCCTGCAGATTCGCTTCTGGGCATAATATCCGGCATACTAGATGAGTTGTTCAAGCGCTTCTTCGTGTCCCGATCCGGATAATGCCGGGTGTCAGGGTCCAAGTGGAAGCCCAAACATAACCCACTCCCCATGGAACTGCGGATTTGTATGCGTGCTAAGCGCGACACGCCCGACCGCGGGGGTCGGTTACGTCGGCAGGTTGAGGAACCCGGATTCATCCGGATTCAGCTTGTGCGGCGGGTGGTAGTTCAGACTTCAAATGCTTCGGCAGCCACATGCAACACGAAAGTGAACAGAGCAGCCCTCACCGGGAGCAGCACTAACTGAAAGAGAGTCAGGCGACATGGCGGGACAAAAAATCCGCATCCGGCTGAAGTCATATGACCACGAGGTCATTGACGTTTCAGCACGGAAGATCGTTGAGACGGTCACGCGCGCAGGCGCCACGGTAGTTGGCCCCGTGCCGCTGCCGACGGAGAAGAACATTTACTGTGTTATCCGCTCTCCGCACAAGTACAAGGACAGCCGCGAGCACTTTGAAATGCGCACGCACAAGCGTCTTATCGACATCATCGATCCCACGCCGAAGGCTGTTGATTCGCTTATGCGTCTCGACCTGCCGGCCGACGTGAACATCGAAATCAAGCTGTAGGGAGGTGCTGAGAGACTATGACCGCAACCCGTAACGTAAAGGGCCTGCTGGGCACGAAGCTCGGCATGACCCAGGTCTGGGACGAGAACAACAAGCTCATCCCCGTCACTGTGGTCCAGGCAGATTCGAACGTCATCACGCAGCTGCGCAACGCAGACACTGATGGCTACGTAGCTGTTCAGATCGGCTACGGCCAGATCGATCCCCGCAAGGTCACCAAGCCGCTGGCTGGTCACTTTGAAAAGGCAGGCGTCACGCCTCGCCGCCACGTCGTCGAACTGCGCACTGCAGATGCTGACACTTACGAGCTGGGCCAGGAGCTTTCAGTTGAGCTCTTCGAAGCCGGCCAGAAGATCGACGTTATTGGCACCACCAAGGGTAAGGGCTTCGCCGGTGTTATGAAGCGTCACGGCTTCCACGGTGCTCCCGCCTCACACGGTGCTCACAAGAACCACCGTAAGCCCGGTTCAATCGGTGGCGCATCCACCCCGAGCCGCGTCTTCAAGGGCATGAAAATGGCCGGCCGCATGGGCGCCGTTCGTCACACCACGCTGAACCTCACGGTTCACGCAGTTGACGTCGAGAAGTCGCTGCTCCTCATCAAGGGTGCCGTTCCCGGCGCCCGCGGCCAGGTCGTACTCGTACGCACCGCCGTGAAGGGAGCCTAGTTCAATGACTAGCACTGTCAAGGTTGACCTGCCTGCAGAGATCTTCGACGTTCAGACCAACGTGCCGCTGCTGCACCAGGTCGTCGTAGCCCAGCTCGCTGCTGCTCGCCAGGGTACCCACAAAACCAAGACCCGCGCCGAGGTTTCCGGTGCAGGTCGCAAGCCGTTCAAGCAGAAGGGCACCGGCCGCGCCCGTCAGGGTTCAATCCGTGCTCCTCACATGACCGGTGGTGGCGTAGTCCACGGTCCCACACCGCGTGACTACAGCCAGCGCACCCCCAAGAAGATGATTGCTGCTGCACTGCGCGGCGCACTCTCTGACCGGGCACGCAACGGACGCATCCACGTTGTTGCTGAACTGGTGGAGGGCACCAAGCCGTCCGTCAAGAACGCACTGGCAACGCTGCGCGGAGTTTCCGAGCGCAAGAACCTGCTGGTTGTCATCGAGCGCGCCAACGATGTTGCAGCACTTTCCGTGCGCAACCTCGCCGGTGTTCACGTTCTGTACGCAGACCAGCTGAACACCTACGACGTACTCGTCTCTGACGACGTTGTCTTCACCAAGGCTGCCTACGAAGCATTCGTTGCTGACCGGGCAGTAGCAAAGAACGAGGAGGATGCCAAGTGAGTGCAGCCACCATCAAAGACCCGCGCGACGTCGTGCTTGCACCCGTCGTTTCGGAAAAAAGCTACGGCCTGATCGATGAGGGCAAGTACACCTTCCTGGTGGACCCCCGCTCGAACAAGACCGAGATCAAGCTGGCCGTGGAGAAGATTTTCTCCGTCAAGGTCGAATCGATCAACACCATCAACCGTGCCGGTAAGCGCAAGCGCACCAAATTCGGATGGGGTACCCGCAAGAACACCAAGCGTGCAATTGTGAGCCTCAAAGAAGGCACCATCGACATCTTCGGCGGTCCGCTCTCGTAGCGGAGACCACTTTAACGAGGAAATAAATTATGGGAATCCGTAAATACAAGCCGACTACCCCGGGCCGTCGTGGCTCGAGCGTAGCGGACTTCACCGAAATCACGCGGTCGACGCCGGAAAAGTCGTTGGTACGTCCGCTGCCCAAAAAGGGCGGCCGTAACAACTCCGGTAAGATCACGACCCGTCACAAGGGTGGTGGCCACAAGCGCCAGTACCGTCTGATCGACTTCCGTCGCCACGACAAAGACGGCGTCAACGCCCGCGTTGCCGAAATCGAGTACGATCCGAACCGTACGGCTCGCATCGCCCTCCTGCACTACGTTGATGGCACCAAGCGTTACATCATCGCCCCGAACAAGCTCTCCCAGGGTGACGTCGTTGAGGCAGGTTCCGGTGCTGACATCAAGCCCGGTAACAACCTGCCGCTGCTCAACATCCCGGTTGGTACCGTAATCCACGCAGTTGAACTGCGTCCGGGTGGCGGCGCCAAGATGGGCCGCTCCGCCGGCGCATCGATCCAGCTTGTAGCCAAGGAAGGCCGCTTCGCCCAGCTGCGTCTGCCTTCCGGCGAAATCCGCAACGTTGACGTGCGCTGCCGCGCAACCGTCGGCGAGGTCGGCAACGCCGAGCAGTCGAACATCAACTGGGGTAAGGCCGGCCGCATGCGCTGGAAGGGCGTTCGCCCGACCGTCCGTGGTGTCGCGATGAACCCGGTTGACCACCCGCACGGTGGTGGCGAGGGTAAGACGTCCGGTGGACGTCACCCCGTCAACCCGAACGGTAAGCGGGAAGGCCGCACCCGGCGTCCCAACAAAGAGAGCGACAAGCTTATTGTTCGTCGCCGTCGTACTGGCAAGAACAAGCGATAGGAGCCTGGACACATGCCACGCAGCCTGAAAAAAGGTCCTTTCGTTGACCAGCACCTCTTTGTAAAGGTGGACAGGGAAAACGAAAAGGGCACCAAGAACGTCATCAAGACCTGGTCCCGCCGTTCGATGATCATCCCCAACATGCTTGGGCACACGATCGCCGTACACGACGGACGCAAGCACATTCCGGTGTTTGTCACTGAGTCGATGGTCGGGCACAAGCTCGGCGAATTCGCTCCCACGCGGACATTCCGCGGCCATGTCAAGGACGACCGTAAGGGCAAGCGCCGCTAGGCGCCTGCACTTACGTCAAAGACGAGAGAAGGAAAGCAATGGAAGCCAAGGCAATTGCGCGTCACATCCGCGTAACGCCTATGAAGGCCCGGCGCGTCGTCAACCTTGTTCGTGGTAAGCAAGCGAATGAGGCTCTGGCAATTCTGAAGTTTGCCCCCCAGGCAGCTTCGGAGCCGGTATTCAAGGTAGTACAGTCGGCAATCGCAAACGCCCGGTCCCTCGCGGACCGCGACGGTGTTTCGTTTGACGAAAGCGACCTCATCATCAGCGAAATGTTCGTTGATGAAGGCCCGACCATGAAGCGGTTCCAGCCGCGTGCTCAGGGTCGTGCATTTCAGATCAAGAAGCGCACCAGCCACATCACTGTGGTAGTCGCTACACCTGAGAAAGAGGAGGCTCGCTAAGTGGGACAGAAAGTTAACCCGCACGGGTTCCGACTCGGCATCACCACCGATCACGTATCGCACTGGTTCGCTGACAGCACCAAGCCCGGACAGCGGTACAAGGACTTCGTTCGCGAAGACATCCGTATCCGCCAGCTCATGTCAGTCGGCATGGAGCGCGCCGGTATCGCCAAGGTTGAGATCGAGCGCACCCGTGACCGTGTCCGCGTGGATATCCACACGGCACGTCCCGGTATCGTTATCGGCCGCCGCGGCGCTGAAGCAGACCGCATCCGCGGCGAGCTTGAGAAGCTGACGGGCAAGCAGGTCCAGCTGAACATACTTGAGGTCAAGAACCCCGAGATGGAAGCACAGCTTGTTGCCCAGGGCGTTGCTGAGCAGCTGACTTCCCGCGTGGCTTTCCGCCGTGCGATGAAGAAGGCCATGCAGTCCGCCCAGCGTGCAGGTGCCAAGGGCATCCGTATCGCCTGCTCCGGTCGACTGGGTGGCGCAGAAATGTCCCGCTCGGAGTTCTACCGCGAAGGCCGTGTGCCCCTGCACACCCTCCGCGCGAACATCGACTACGGCTTCTACGAGGCCAAGACCACCTTCGGCCGCATCGGCGTGAAGGTCTGGATCTACAAGGGTGACGTCACCGCCAAGGAACTGGCTCAGCAGGCAGCTGCTGCTCCGTCCCGTGGCCGCGGTCCCAGCGACCGTCCGGGCCGCCCGGGTGGCGCCGGCGGCGCGGACCGTGGTGACCGCCGCCGTCGTACCGACCGTCCGGCAGCAGAGGCAGCTCCGGCTGCCGAGGCTCCGGCAGTTGAGGCTGCACCTGCTGCAGTAGAAGGAGGACAGGCTTAAATGCTTATCCCACGTCGAGTCAAGCACCGTAAGCAGCACCACCCGGGTCGTTCCGGCGCTGCTACGGGCGGCACCAAGGTCTCCTTCGGTGAGTGGGGTATCCAGGCTCTGAGCCCGGCATACGTCACCAACCGTCAGATCGAGTCTGCCCGTATCGCGATGACCCGCCACATCAAGCGTGGCGGCAAGGTCTGGATCAACATCTATCCGGACCGTCCGATCACCAAGAAGCCTGCCGAAACCCGCATGGGTTCCGGTAAGGGTTCACCGGAATGGTGGGTCTCAAACGTCAAGCCGGGCCGGGTTCTCTTTGAGATCTCCGGCGTCGAGGAATCGGTAGCTCGCGAGGCCCTGCGCCTGGCAATCCACAAGCTCCCGTTGAAGGCACGCATTTTGCGTCGCGAAGGTGGTGAATAGAAATGGCAGTAGGATCCAAGGAACTTGCATCCGCACAGCTGGACACGTTCGACAACGAGCGCCTCGTTGAAGAACTCCGGAAGGCTAAGGAAGAGCTGTTCAACCTGCGTTTCCAGTCCGCCACCGGTCAGCTGGAGAACCACGGTCGTCTGCGCGCGGTAAAGAAGGACATCGCACGCATCTACACCGTTCTCCGTGAGCGCGAGCTGGGCATTCGTGCCGAGGTTGCCGCACCGGTTGTGGAAGCCAAGGAAGAGAAGAAGTCCAAGAAGGCTGCAACCAAGAAGGCCGAAACGGCTGAAACGGTTGAGGCCGAGGAGGATGCCAAGTGAGTGAAAAGGACGAGAACGTGACGGAAACTGTTTCCGCAGCAGCTACGGCTGGCGAACGCGGTGACCGTAAGACGAAGCGTGGCTACGTAGTCTCGGACAAGATGGAAAAGACCATCGTTGTCCAGGTAGAAGACCGCGTAAAGCACGCTTTGTACGGCAAAGTCATCCGCCGCAACACGAAGATCAAGGCTCACGACGAAGAGAACAGCGCCGGCATCGGCGACCTCGTTCTCCTCGCCGAGACCCGCCCGCTGTCCGCTACCAAGCGGTGGCGTCTGGTCGAGATCCTCGAAAAGGCCAAGTAACACCCCGCAGCCTGCTTGCAGGTACTGCACTGGAAACCCCCGTTCCCTTTTGGGAGCGGGGGTTTTCCGCATTTCCCGGTGGGTGGGCTCGCTGGGTGTGTCACGCGGAGCAGGTTTTTGGGGGACGGCCGACGGCGGAACGCCGGATTTCCGGGGGAGTGGCACCGCCGGTGGGCCTACAGCGTGCCGGGCGTGACGCCGTCGTGCGTTGCCGGCTCTGGAGGGCAGCGGTTGTGCTGTGGCTGCCGCCGTGTGATATGGGAGATGGCCCCAACTGTGCTAGGATATTGAGTTTGTATGGCGCCCTCTGTGCGCCGTCATCAACCTCGTAAACAATCGTGCCACGGCATAGTGCCCCCTCGTGTTTCGGACCTGTCCGGATCCGCTTGGGAAGCAAATGTTTTTGGCACGGGCGTTTAGGCCTGGTCTGGCAAAATCCAGGCAGGTCAAGAGACACCCCGATCAACCGTTCCGCAAGGCTCATTCCGTAGGAAGATTTTCGGTCTGAGAACCGGCGCGACGCAAGGAGTAAATAGTGATTCAGCAGGAGTCGCGACTCAAGGTCGCCGACAACACGGGTGCTAAGGAAATCCTTACCATTCGCGTTCTCGGTGGATCTGGCCGTCGCTACGCAGGCATTGGCGACGTCATCGTCGCTACCGTCAAGGATGCAATTCCGGGCGGCAACGTAAAGAAGGGCGATGTTGTTAAGGCAGTCATCGTCCGTACCAAGAAGGAACGCCGCCGTGCGGATGGTTCCTATATCAAGTTTGACGAGAACGCAGCTGTGATCCTGAAGGCTGACGGTGACCCCCGCGGTACCCGTATCTTCGGGCCGGTTGGTCGTGAACTTCGTGACAAGAAGTTCATGAAGATCGTTTCTCTGGCTCCGGAGGTGCTCTAGTCCATGGCTAAGATCAAAAAGGGTGACCTCGTTCAGGTCATCACTGGCGCCAAGGCTGAGCGCGGCGGCGACAAAGGCAAGCAGGGCAAGGTTCTGCGCGTATTCCCGGAGACCAACCGCGTGTTGGTCGAAGGCATTAACCGCGTAACCAAGCACACGAAGGCCGGTCAGTCGCAGCGCGGCACCAAGACTGGTGGCATCGAGGTCGTAGAAGCTTCGGTCCACATCTCCAACGTGGCTCTGGTTGACCCGTCCACCAAGAAGCCCACCCGCGTTGGTTTCCGCACCGAGACCGTGGAGCGCAATGGCGTGAAGCGCGACGTGCGTGTCCGCGTGGCCAAGAGCTCCGGGAAGGACATCTAATGACTGAGACTCTCGAGACTCCGGCAGCGAAGATCGTTCCTCGTCTGAAGACCAAGTACGCCGATTCCATCAAGAGCACGCTCGTTGAGGAATTCAAGTACAGCAACGTTAACCAGGTTCCCCGCCTGGTGAAGGTCGTTGTGAACATGGGTGTTGGAGATGCCGCTAAGGACTCCAAGCTGATCGACGGCGCTGTCCGCGATCTGACCCTGATCACCGGCCAGAAGCCGCAGGTAACCAAGGCCCGCAAGTCGATCGCACAGTTCAAGCTGCGCGAAGGCATGCCCATCGGCGCACACGCAACTCTGCGTGGAGACCGCATGTGGGAATTCCTGGATCGTCTGGTCACGCTGGCTCTGCCCCGTATCCGCGACTTCCGCGGCCTCAGTGGCAAGCAGTTCGACGGCAACGGCAACTACACCTTCGGTCTGACCGAGCAGGTTATGTTCCACGAAATCGACCAGGATTCCATTGACCGCGTACGCGGCATGGACATCACGGTTGTAACCACCGCCAAGACCGATGACGAAGGCCGCGCGCTGCTCAAGGCGCTTGGTTTCCCGTTCAAGGCCGAAGACTAATCTAACTACGTAACAGGTCCTTCGCTGATGCTTTCATGCAGCAGCGAGGAAACCGTTATGAGGAAGGGCAAGAGCCCAAATGACAATGACTGATCCGGTCGCAGACATGCTTACGCGTCTGCGCAATGCAAACTCGGCGTACCACGATTCCGTGTCCATGCCGTACAGCAAGCTCAAGGCACGCGTTGCCGACATCCTGAAGGCTGAAGGTTACATCGCCTCCTGGAAAGAAGAAGACGCAGAGGTTGGCAAGAAGCTGACCCTCGACCTTAAGTTCGGACCGAACCGCGAGCGTTCAATCGCTGGCGTTCGCCGTATTTCCAAGCCGGGCCTGCGTGTTTACGCAAAGTCCACCAACCTCCCGCACGTGCTCGGTGGCCTGGGTGTCGCAATCCTGTCCACCTCTTCCGGCCTCTTGACTGATAAGCAAGCCGGCAAGAAGGGCGTGGGCGGCGAAGTCCTCGCCTACGTCTGGTAACGGGAAAGGAAGAGAATAATGTCACGTATTGGACGTCTCCCCATCACCGTTCCTGCCGGCGTTGAGGTCAAGGTTGACGGCTCTGTCGTCAGCGTCAAGGGTGCCAAAGGCGAGCTGAACCACACTGTGGCCAGCCCGATCGAGGTTTCCCTGGAAGCAGAGACCCTGACTGTCGCCCGCCCGAACGACGAGCGCGCCTCCCGTTCACTCCACGGCCTGACCCGCACCCTGATCTCCAACATGATCGAGGGCGTTACCAAGGGCTACGAGAAGAAGCTTGAAATCGTTGGTACTGGTTACCGCGTTCAGGCCAAGGGATCTGACCTTGAGTTCGCTCTCGGCTACAGCCACCCGGTAAATGTCACCGCACCGGACGGCATCACCTTTGCAGTTGAGACCCCGACCAAGCTCTCTGTTTCAGGTATCAACAAGCAGCAGGTCGGCGAGGTTGCTGCCAACATTCGCAAGCTGCGGAAGCCGGACCCCTACAAGGGCAAGGGCATTCGCTACGCAGGCGAAGTCATCCGCCGCAAGGTCGGAAAGGCTGGTAAGTAACCATGGCCATCTCAATTAACAAGAAGCGTACGAACAAGAGCAAGTCTGCTTCGCGCAGCCGCCGCCAGCTTCGTATCCGCAAGCGCATCTCCGGCACGGCTGTACGTCCTCGTCTGGTCGTCAACCGCTCCGCACGCCACGTATTCGTCCAGGTTGTCGATGACACCAAGGGCCTGACCGTAGCAAGCGCCTCCACGCTGGAAGCCGATCTTCGTGCATTCGAAGGTGACAAGACCGCCAAGGCCAAGCGCGTTGGCGAGCTCGTCGCCGAGCGTGCTAAGGCTGCCGGTATCGAAGCAGTTGTCTTCGACCGCGGTGGTAACAAGTACCACGGCCGAATTGCTGCTGTCGCTGACGGCGCACGTGAAGGTGGGCTGTCACTGTGACGGAAGCAAACAAGGAAAAGGACACTGTGTCTGCAGATCAGAAGGCTACTGAAGCCGTAGCTGCTCCGGCCACTGAGACCACTGCGCCCGCAGCTGCTGCTGATGACCGCCGTGGTGGCGCTCGTCGTGGCGAGCGTGGCGACAAGGGCCAGGGCGGTCGCGATGGCGGCCGTGGTGGCCGTGGTGGCCGTGACGGCGGCCGCGAAGCCGAGAAGAGCCAGTTCATTGAACGCGTTGTCACCATCAACCGCGTTTCCAAGGTGGTCAAGGGTGGTCGTCGCTTCAGCTTCACCGCTCTGGTCGTCGTTGGTGACGGTAACGGCATGGTCGGCGTGGGCTACGGCAAGGCTAAGGAAGTTCCTGCCGCAATCGCGAAGGGCGTTGAAGAGGCTAAGAAGTCCTTCTTCCGCGTTCCCCGCATTGGCAACACCATCCCGCACCGCGTTCAGGGTGAGGCCGCTGCCGGCGTCGTAATGCTGCGTCCGGCTTCCGCCGGTACCGGTGTTATTGCCGGTGGTCCGGTCCGCGCCATCTTGGAGTGCGTGGGCATCCACGACATCCTCTCCAAGTCGCTGGGTTCCTCCAACGCCATCAACATCGTTCACGCGACTGTTGCTGCGCTGAAGCAGCTCGAAGAGCCGGCAGCAGTGGCAGCACGCCGCGGCCTGCCGCTGGACGAGGTTGCTCCGCCGGCAATGGTGAAGGCAATCCTGAACCAGAAGGCGGGTGTCTAAGCCATGGCTAAGAACCTGATTCCCTCCGACCTTCAGTTGGAGATCACTCAGATCAAGTCCGCCATTGGCGGCAAGCAGAACCAGCGCGACACCCTTCGGTCCCTCGGCCTGAAGCGGATCGGACACACCGTTGTCCGCACCGCCGACGCCGTGACTGTTGGAATGCTCAACACGGTTCCGCACCTGGTAAAGGTAGAGGAGGCGAAGTAAATGGCAGAGAAGAACACCGCCGAAAAGGCTCAGGGCGCCGCTGCTGAGAAGCAGAACGCACTGAAGGTTCACCACCTGCGTCCCGCCCCGGGTGCCAAGACCGCCAAGACCCGCGTTGGTCGTGGTGAAGGTTCCAAGGGTAAGACCGCTGGTCGCGGTACCAAGGGTACAAAGGCCCGCTACCAGATCAAGGCTGGCTTTGCCGGCGGCCAGCTGCCGCTGCACATGCGCCTGCCGAAGCTGCGCGGCTTCAAGAACCCGTTCCGGGTTGAGTTCCAGGTTGTAAACCTGGACAAGCTCAACGAGCTGTTCCCCGAAGGTGGCGCAGTCACCGTGGAGAACCTGGTCGAAAAGGGTGCTGTTCGCAAGAACCAGCCCGTCAAGGTGCTTGGCACCGGCGACATCACCGTCAAGGTTGACGTCACCGTCCACGCATTCTCGGCCAGCGCCGCAGAAAAGATTGCAGCAGCAGGCGGAAGCACCACCGCTCTCTAGTAGACGGTGGGCGGACGCCCGTTGTGAACTCCCGGTGTGCAGGGCCCCCAGGGCCCTGCACACCGGGAGTTTTTTCGCATCCGCCTGCCGAGTATTTCCGCCCGTTCGCCGCAAACGCGGGTTTGCGGATTATTCGCATGGCCGATCCACCCGTTAGACTCGGTTGTTGGGATTATTGTCCCCCATCACACCACGCTCATAAACACCACAGGAGGACGCTTGCTTAGCGCATTTGGCCGGGCCTTTCGCACGCCTGATCTGCGACGCAAGTTGTTGTTCACGCTGGCAATCATCACAATCTTCCGCTTGGGTGCATTCATCCCCTCGCCTGGTGTGAACTACCAGAATGTCCAGCAATGCTTGCAGAACGGTCAGACCGCTGGCGGGCTCTATCAGCTCGTCAACCTGTTCAGCGGCGGTGCCTTGCTTCAGGTGTCCATCTTCGCGCTGGGCATCATGCCGTACATCACGGCCAGCATCATTGTGCAGCTGCTCCGGGTGGTCATTCCCCGGTTCCAGGAGCTGTACGAGGAGGGCGCCTCCGGGCAGTCCAAACTCACCCAGTACACGCGGTACCTCACCATTGCCCTGGGCCTGCTGAATGCCACGACGCTGGTGTCGCTGGCACGTTCAGGCCAGTTGCTTCCGGGCTGTGCCCTGCCGATCATTCCTGACGACAGCATCATCACCACGATCCTGCTGATCATCACGCTGACCGCCGGCACCGGGCTCATCATGTGGATGGGCGAACTCGTCACCGAAAAGGGTGTGGGCAACGGCATGTCGCTGCTCATCTTCACGTCCATCGCGGCGACCTTCCCCACGTCCCTGGGCGCCATTTGGAGCTCACAGGGCCCGGGCACGTTCTTTATGGTCCTGGTCATCGGGCTAGTGACGGTTGCCCTCGTGGTCTTCGTGGAGCAGTCCCAGCGCCGTGTCCCGGTGCAGTATGCCAAGCGGATGATCGGACGCCGGACCGTCGGTGGCACCAGCACTTACATCCCCATCAAGGTGAACATGGCTGGCGTGATCCCCGTGATCTTCGCATCGTCCATGCTCTACCTGCCGGGACTGATCTCACAGTTCAACCAGCCCAAAGCGGGCGAGGCGCTTGCGCCGTGGGTTGAGTGGATCAACAACAACCTCACCCGAGGAGACCACCCGATCTACATGGCGCTGTACTTCGCCATGATCGTGTTCTTCACCTACTTCTACGTCGCGATCACCTTCAACCCTGAAGAGGTCTCGGACAACATGAAGAAGTACGGCGGTTTCATCCCGGGTATCCGTGCCGGAAAACCGACCGCGGACTACCTGCAGTACGTGCTCTCCAGGATCACGCTGCCCGGCGCCCTGTACTTGGGCTTCGTGGCACTGATTCCGCTGGTGGCACTGGTACTGATCAACGCGAACCAGAACTTCCCGTTCGGTGGCACCTCGATCCTGATCATGGTGGGCGTTGGCCTTGAAACCGTCAAGCAAATAGATGCGCAGCTACAGCAACGTCACTACGAAGGGCTTTTGCGATGACGAAAATGTTGATTATTGGACCCCCCGGTTCCGGAAAAGGAACGCAAGCGGAACGTATTTCCGAGCGCCTCGGCGTCGTGGCGATTTCCACCGGTGATATCTTCCGCGCCAACGTGAAGGGCGAAACTCCTCTTGGCATCGAGGCCAAGAAGTACATGGACGCAGGGGACTTCGTTCCGGACAGCGTCACCAACAAGATGGTCCGCGACCGCCTCAGCGAGTCCGACGTCGAAAACGGCTTCCTCCTGGATGGCTACCCGCGCACCACCGCGCAGGTGGACTACCTGGACGGGATCCTCGCGAACAGCGAAGAAAAGCTCGACGTCGTCCTGCAGCTCACGGCCGACGACGAGGAACTCGTCTCGCGCCTGTTGGGCCGTGCCAAGGAAACCGGCCGGAGCGACGACAACGAAGCCGTGATCCGCCACCGCCTTGACCTCTACCACGAGCAGACCGAGGCCGTTGTGGCCAAGTACGCCGAACGCGGCATCCTGACCCAGGTTGACGGCATCGGCGGCATCGACGAGGTCACCGACCGCGTGATGCAGGCCATCAAGGCAGCCCAGGCCGCCTAAGCCCCGCAACATGCTTTTCCGAGGCTCCTCCCGGCATCCGGGAGGAGCCTCAGCCATTGAGAGGACACACCATGGCCTTCGGCCAGCCCCGTATCGAATACAAGACCAACGCCCAGATGCGCATCATGCGCGACGCCGGGCTGGTGCTGAACCGTGCGCTGGACGCAGCGGTGGCCGCAGCCGCTCCAGGCGTTACCACCAAGCAGCTGGACGACGTCTTCGCCGCAGTGCTGAACGAGGCCGGTGCCAAGTCGAACTTCCTCGGCTACCACGGCTTTCCCGCCACCATCTGCACCTCCGTGAACGAGGAAGTGGTGCACGGCATCCCCGGCGGCAAGGTCCTCAAGGACGGCGACATCATCTCGATCGACGGCGGCGCGATTGTTGACGGCTGGCATTCCGATTCTGCACGGACCGTCATCGTGGGCCAGGCCGACCCCGAGGACCAGCGGCTTTCCGACGTCACCCAGGCAGCCATGTGGCGCGGCATCGCCGCCTTGGCCACGGGAAGCCATGTGGGCGACGTCGGCGCAGCCATCGACGACTACGTCTCGTCCGTGCCGGGCAAGCCGCTGGGCATCCTGGAGGACTACGTGGGCCACGGTATCGGCTCCGAGATGCACATGGCCCCGGATGTCCTGAACTACCGCACCAGCCACCGCGGTCCCAAGATCAAGCCCGGACTGTGCCTGGCGATCGAGCCCATGCTGGTCCGCGGCAGCATCGACACCGCCGTGCTGGAGGATGACTGGACAGTGGTGACCACCGACGGCAAGCGCTCCTGCCAATGGGAGCACTCGGTTGCCGTCCACGAAAAGGGGATCTGGGTACTCTCAGCCCCCGACGGCGGAGCGGAGCAGCTGGTGCCGCTCGGCGTCGTACCCGTCCCGATCCCGTAGGTTTCGACACGCTCAACCACCAGACGGACCGGTGATTGAGCCTGTCGAAATCCGGGTGGGAGGGTCAGGCCTTGAGCTTGGGCTTGACGTCCTTGGTGTAGATTCCCTCGAGCGTGGCCTTCAGCTCGGTCATGGTGGACTTCACGTCGGCCTCCTGCGTCAGGATCTTGGCGGCAGCTTTGGCCATCTCCTGGTCGGCGCCGGGGAGGAACGCACGGGCGTTGTCCTGGACCTTGGTCACGGCCAGCTGGTCCATGGCGATCTTGATCTGCGGCGTCTTGGCGAGCACGGCGGTCATGTCGGCGGACGTGCGTGTGGGCATGTAGCCGGTCGCGGCCGAGAACGCTGCAGTGTTCTCCGGCTCGGTCATGAACTGCAGGAACATCGCTGCTGCCAGCTGCTCTTCCTTGGTGACACCGCTGGGGATGCCCAGGCCGGCGCCGCCGGTGGGGCACACCCCTGTGGTGACCTTTGAGCCGCCCGGCATGAAGCCGACGCCCACGTTGAACTTGGCGGACTTCAGGATGCCGATCAGTGACCCCGTCGAAGACAACGTGGCCGAGGCGAGGCCGGCGGCAAAGTCGTCGGCGGATTCCTTGGAGGAAACGCCGGCCCAAGCGTCCTTGTACACGGAATCCTGGGCCGCCTGCAGTGCCGCCACGGACTCGGCTGAATCACAGGTGATGTCCCATTCCTTGGACCAGCCGCCGCCTTCGCCCCACAGGTTGTTCTGCAGGGTCCAGCCTGCGTACCCGGCCAGGGCGGGGTGCATAAACGCGTACTGTGCGCCGGAAGCTGCCTTGAGCTTGGGGGCCCAGCCGGCGAATTCCTGCCAGGTGGCGGGGGCGCGGTCCGGCAGGCCGGCTGCGGCGAAGTGGTCCTTGTTGTAGTAGAACAGGGGTGTGGACCGGCCGTAGGGGAGTGCCCACTGCTTGCCGTCGTACTTATAGTCGTCCACCAGTGAGGTGCGGAAGTCGTCCAGCTTGACGTCCAGCTGCTTGACCAGGGAGTCGAGCGGGATGATGCTCTCGTTCAGGTAGTAGCGGAACCACCAGACGTCGGAGAGGACCACCAGGGACGGCAGGCCTGACTTGGCGGCCTGGGCGGTCTGGAACTTCTGGGCGATTTCCTCGTAGTTGGCGCCGGCCGTCACCAGGTTCACCTTGATGTCCGGGTACCTGGCGTGGAACTTCTCGATGATGCTCTTTTCCACGTCCTGTGACTTGCCCGGGTGGTTGGACCAGAAGTCGATGGAGGCGGCCGGCTTGACGCTGCTGAAGTCGATGCTGGCAGCGGTTGTCGCCGCGGCTCCGGGTGTTGTTGACGGGCCGCCGCAGGCGGAGAGAGCTGCGGCGCCTGCCCCGGCGCCGGCCAGGGTGAGGAAGAACCGTCGATCAAGGGTAAAGGACATGGTGCTGCCTTTCGTTGTGTGCCTCGGTGGTGCTGGATGCGGTGGATGGATGGTTTGGATGCCCGCCAGCAGTGCCCGCCGGTAAGGCCCGACGGCGGTGCTCGCCGGAGGCTAGCCCGTCACGCTGCCCTGGGTCAGGCCCGCGACGATGTAGCGCTGGAGCATGGCGAAGATGACCAGGATGGGGACGATCACGAGGACGGCGCCGGCCATCATGATTCCCCAGCCTGCGCCGTTGCTCTCGGAGTTCTGCAGCAGGGTCAGGCCGACTGGAAGGGTCATGCTTTCGGGTTTGTCCGTGATGATCAGCGGCCAGATGTACTCGTTCCATTCGCTGACCACGGTGACCAGGGCAACCGTGGCGATCGAGGGAACGGACACCGGCACCACGATCTGCCACAGCCGCCGCCAGTGGCCGGCGCCGTCGATCTCTGCCGATTCCAGGATGGACCCGGGCAGGGTGAGGAAGTGCTGGCGCAGCAGGAACGTGCCGAAGGCAGTGCCCAGGCCAGGCAGGATGATGCCCCACAGGGTGTTCTTCCCGCCCATTCCGGCGATCAGGATGTAGTTCGGCAGGATGGACACCTGCGCGGGAACCATCAGGGCCACGAGGATCAGGACGAAGATCAGGTTCTTGAACGGAAAGCGCACAAACACCAGGGCATACGCGGTCAGCAGGGCAAGGATCACTTTGATGCCGCCGCCCACCACGGTAACGATGGTGCTGTTCAGGAAGAACTGACCGAACGGGACCGTGGTCATGGCCACCCGATAGTTCTCCGGGTCCAGGGCTGCCGGGAGCACCTGCAGATCCAGGGTGACGATTTCGCCGGGCTGTTTGAACGAGCTCAGCACCATCCACAGCAGCGGCAGGAAGACCACCAGGACGGCGACGGCCAGCGGCGCATACCCGGCAGCGACGGTCCTGGCCAGGTTGGCACGGGAGAACGGCCGCTCGCGGCGAGGGACGGCGTCGGACGTTGAAGGGTCCGGAAGGACGACGGCGGGAGCGTTCACGAGTAGTGCACCTTCTTTTCGACGAACCGCAGCTGCAGCACTGTAATGACCAGCAGAATGACAAACAGGACCACCGAGATGGCGGCGGAATAGCCGGCGCGGTTGTAGGCGCCGAAGGCTTGGAGGTACGCCTCGTAGATGAGGGTGCTGGTGCCGCTGCCCAGGGGCGTCATGATCCGGATGAGGTCGAAGGCCTGGAGCGAGCTGAGCATGGTGGTGATCAGCAGGAAGAACGTGGTGGGGGAGAGCAGCGGCAGCGACATGCTGACGAAGCGCCGGAAACCGCTGGCACCGTCCAGCGACGCCGCCTCCATCACGTCCTGCGGCAGGGACTGCAGCCCGGCCAGGAACACCACCGCGCAGTAGCCCAGGTTCTTCCACACGTACACGATGATGACCATCACCAGGGAGAGCTCCGGATCGTTGATCCACTGCGGGCTCTGCTGCCCGAGGCCCCGCAGGATCCACGCGAGCACGCCGTAGCCGGGATCAAAGATGAACAGCCACACCAGGCCAACGCCAACCCCGGACAGTACATACGGTGCGAAGACGGCAGACCGGGCAAAGGTGGTGCCGCGGACCTTCGAGTTCAGGGCCAGCGCCACCAGCAGGCCCAGCACCATGGAGCCGCCCACGGTTGCGGCAGTGAATACGGCAGTGGTGCCAAGGACGCGGCCGGCGTCCGCGCTGGTGAAGAACGTGACGTAGTTATCCAGCCCGACGACGGTGGCGGACGCCGAGCCGAGCGTCCAGTTCAGCGTGGAGTAGTAGAGGTTGTTGAACAGCGGGACGTAGGTGAAGACCGCGATGAGCAGCAGGTTCGGCAGGGCCAGCGCGAGGAAGACGAAAAAGTCCTGGCGTTTCCGGCGCGACCAGCGATTGCGCTTCCGGAGCAGGGCGCCGGCCTGGTCTTTTGCCCTGCCGGTGGCCGACTGCGCCGGGGAACTGCCCGGCTTGGCGGTGAGCTGTGGTGTCATGGATCTCAATCGGGAGGCCTGTGATGGCAGGGCTGTGGAACGGATTTGAGATCACTCCATCACATAGTCGATGCCGGACCGGACCAGATGCGGCCGCCCAGCGAATTGTTGTCCCAGGCTTCGAAGCCCGTTCACGGAACGTTTCGTTTCCCCGGTGATGGAGCCCACAGTCTGCCGGTGAACGCAGGGCAGAATGGAGCCATGGGAGCAATCACGGATGTGCCTGGGATCAGGGTTGGCCATGAGCAGAAGACCGGCGACGGCTGGCTGACGGGAGTCACCGTGGTGCTGCCGCCGCGGGGCACTGTCGGGTCGGTGGACGTCCGTGGCGGTGGCCCGGGCACGCATGAGACTGACGCGCTGGACCCCACCACGCTGGTGTCCACGGTGGACGCGGTGGTCCTCACCGGCGGCAGCGCCTACGGGCTCGTCTCGGCCCACGGTGCACAGCGCTGGTGCGAAGAGAACGGCCGGGGCTTCGCCGTCACCGGGGGAGTGGTGCCGATCGTTCCCGCCGCCGCGATCTTCGACCTCGGCCGGGGAGGCGACTTCTCAGCGCGCCCGACGGCGGACATGGGCTACGCGGCCACCGTTGCCGCTGCTGCCGAAACGAACGGGCACGACGTCGGACGCGGCACTGTGGGCGCCGGCACCGGAGCAATAATCGGACGCGGACAGTTCAAAGGTGGGGTGGGTACGGCTTCGGTCACGCTGGACAGCGGAGTCATTGTCGGCGCGCTGGCCATCGTGAACGCCTTGGGTCTGCCATTTGCCGTGGGAGACGCGGCCGCTGAGACTGGGCCCGAGCAGACGGGGCTGGGACCCGGCAGCGTGCGTCTAAGCGAGGAACGAGCGAGCACGCCGAGGGTTGCAGCGCCGGCGGCGCCGGAACCACAAGGACTCAACACGACACTCGTTGTTGTGGCGACGAACGCCGTGCTGGACCCCGCCGAGTGCTATCGGACTGCTTCTGCTGCGCATGCTGGCTTGGCTCGGGCGCTGAACCCTTCTCACACGTTGGCTGACGGGGATACTGTGTTCTGCCTTGCCACCGGTGACGTGGCACTGGACCGGAGTACTGAAACTGCCCGGCAGGTGAGTCTCATTACCCTGCAGAGTGCGGCAGCCGACGTCGTACGTTTGGCGATCCTGGATGGGATTTCGGGAAGTCCAATTTCCGGGTAGGGTGTGTACTTTCATATTTAGTTTGGACTTTCTACCCACTTACAGTAAAGTGGTTTGTTGGTTGTCTGCCCAGCTGTGCCCTGTTTGGGGCCGGAGGCGATAACCGATCCAACAAAAACGTTCGTGGTCATGTCCGGTGCAATCCGGCAGGGCTGCGGCAACAACAGTTAGCGGAGGGTATGGCCAAGAAGGACGGGGTCATTGAGATCGAAGGCGTTGTGACTGAGGCGCTGCCTAACGCGATGTTTCGCGTTGAGCTGACCAACAAGCACATCGTACTCGCGCACATCTCAGGCAAGATGCGCCAGCACTACATCAGGATTCTCCCTGAGGACCGGGTAGTGGTGGAACTGAGCCCTTATGACCTCACTCGGGGTCGTATCGTCTACCGCTACAAGTAAATTCTGGGCGGCCTCAGCATGAGCTGACGGCTGCTCCAGTTGACCAACTGCCACACGCAAAGGAATGCCATGAAGGTCAAGCCGAGCGTCAAGCAGATCTGCGAAAAGTGCAAAGTGATCCGCCGTAATGGCCGGGTCATGGTGATCTGCGAGAACCCGCGCCACAAGCAGCGCCAGGGCTAATTTCCCTCTTGAGGGAAATCCTGGGTTGCTAACCCACGCAAGTAAATAAAAGGCAGCACAAGCTGAACTGGGACGTATGAGCCCGGACAGCTAACCCCCGGTCGGAGGCTGGGGCCGCACAGAACGTGCGGGTGTACTGCCTACGACCTCCGGTTTATTCAAGGAGCACTGCCTCTATGGCTCGTCTCGCTGGCGTAGACATTCCCCGCGAAAAGCGGTTGGAAATTGCGCTTACTTACATCTACGGCGTGGGCAAGACCCGTGCACACGAAACCCTGGCTGCCACTGGCATCAGCGCTGACGTCCGCGTTAAGGACCTCACCGATGCCCAGCTGGTAGAGCTTCGTGACTACATTGAAGGCAACTACAAGGTTGAGGGTGACCTTCGCCGCGAAGTAGCAGCTGATATCCGCCGCAAGGTTGAAATCGGCAGCTACGAAGGTATTCGCCACCGCAAGGGCCTGCCAGTGCGCGGACAGCGTACGAAGACGAACGCACGTACCCGTAAGGGTCCGAAGCGCACCGTTGCAGGCAAGAAGAAGGCTCGTTAAATCCCTCGGGATTGACTCGTCTTCCCCCAATAACTTTCTGTAGGAGAAAAAATGCCCCCGAAGACTCGTGGCGCGGTTCGCAAGCCGCGTAAGAAGGACAAAAAGAATATCGCGCTGGGCCAGGCGCACATCAAGAGCACTTTTAACAACACCATCGTGTCCATCACGGACCCGAACGGCGCTGTTATCTCTTGGGCTTCCTCAGGTGAGGTTGGCTTCAAGGGCTCACGCAAGTCCACCCCGTTCGCAGCCCAGATGGCTGCCGAAGCTGCTGCCAAGCGTGCGCAGGAGCACGGCATGCGCAAGGTTGACGTTTTCGTCAAGGGACCGGGTTCAGGACGCGAGACCGCAATCCGCTCGCTGCAGGCCGCTGGCCTGGAGGTTGGCTCCATCCAGGACGTCACCCCCGCAGCGCACAACGGCTGCCGTCCGCCGAAGCGCCGCCGCGTCTAAGGCTTTTCCAGCAGCTTGAGCTTGCCCGGACCGTCAATGGTCCGGGCAAGCCCAGCCGCGTTAAGTCTTCAGACCGAATTTCCACCACCTGTGTTGCGTCATATAGCGGATGCTCGCCGAAAGGAAACCTAAGTGCTCATTGCACAGCGCCCCACCCTCTCCGAAGAGGTAGTCTCCGATAACCGCTCGCGTTTCATCATTGAACCGCTGGAACCCGGCTTCGGCTACACCCTCGGAAACTCACTCCGCCGTACCCTGCTCTCCTCCATCCCCGGTGCCGCTGTAACCAGCATCCGGATCGATGGCGTACTGCACGAGTTCACCACGGTTCCGGGTGTCAAGGAAGATGTCACTGAGATCATCCTGAACATCAAGAGCCTGTCGGTTTCCTCCGAGCACGACGAGCCGGTTGTGGCTTACCTGCGCAAGCAGGGCCCCGGAGTCGTCACCGCCGCGGACATCGCTCCGCCGGCCGGCGTCGAATTCCACAACCCGGATCTGCACATTGCCACGCTGAACTCGAAGGGCAAGTTCGAACTCGAACTGACCATCGAGCGCGGCCGCGGCTACGTTTCGGCAGCTCAGAACAAGTCCGGCGACTCCGAGATCGGCCGTATCCCGGTCGACTCGATCTACTCGCCGGTCCTGAAGGTTACTTTCCGCGTGGAAGCAACCCGTGTTGAGCAGCGCACCGACTTCGACAAGCTTATTGTCGACGTCGAGACCAAGCAGGCCATCGCCCCGCGCGATGCTGTTGCTTCCGCAGGTACCACCCTGGTGGAACTCTTCGGTCTGGCCCGCGAGCTGAACACCGCAGCTGAAGGTATCGAGATTGGCCCGTCGCCGACGGATGCTGCCCTGGCAGCAGACATGGCACTGCCGATCGAGGATCTGGACCTCACCGTCCGTTCCTACAACTGCCTCAAGCGTGAGGGCATCCACACCGTGGGTGAACTCGTTGCACGCTCCGAGGCTGACCTCATGGACATCCGTAACTTCGGTGCGAAGTCCATTGACGAGGTCAAGGCAAAGCTGGTTGAACTGGGCCTGTCCCTCAAGGACTCGCCTCCCGGTTTTGACCTCGCAGCACGCGCCGCAGCAATTGAAGAGGACGACGCCGCCTTCGGCGACGACGAACTCTAACAAACAGATCTTGGCCGGCTGGCTGGATGCACCACGGTGTGCGCAGCCCACTGGCTTCCATATGAGGAGAAACTATTATGCCTACCCCCGCTAAGGGTCCGCGCCTCGGAGGCGGAGCGGCTCACGAGCGTCTTATGCTCGCGAACCTGTCCGCCGCACTGTTCGAGCACAAGCGGATCACCACCACGGTGACCAAGGCCAAGCGACTGAAGCCGTACGCCGAGCGTCTGGTGACTTTCGCCAAGCGTGGCGACCTGGCTTCCCGCCGCCGTGTACTCGGCCTGATCAGCAACAAGGGCATCGTCCACGAGCTGTTCACCGACATTGCACAGGCAGTGGAGAACCGCGACGGCGGCTACACCCGCATCACCAAGATCGGCAACCGCAAGGGCGACAACGCTCCCATGGCTGTCATCGAACTGGTTCTCGAGCCGGTTTCCGCCAAGCAGGCCGTTGTGGCCGAGGCTACCCAGGCTGCCGCCAAGGCTGCTCCGGTTGCTGAAGAAGCTCCGGTTGAAGCTGCCGAGACCGAAGCTGCTGAAGCCAAGTACGCCGGCTCCAAGCCTGCTACGGCTGACAACGTCGCCCCTGAGGGCTTCGAGGTCAAGGGCAACGAGGACTCCATGAAGTACCACGTTCCCGGCTCACGCTGGTACGACGCCACGACTGCTGAAGTCTGGTTCGACTCTGCAGAGTCCGCCGCAGCCGCAGGCTTCGTGCCTGCCGGTGGCGAAGCTGCGCAGGCCGTCGAAGCTGAGTAATCAGTCTCTGACGCTCCAGTAGACTTATGTCTATGAACGACCAAAAACCCGCTGCCCCCGTTTTGGGGGGCGGCGGGTTTTTGCGTGTCCGGCTTGATTTATCGTACGACGGCGGCCCGTTCAACGGGTGGGCCGTGCAGCCGGGCTTGCGCACTGTCCAGGGCATCCTGGAAGAGGCGCTGGCGCTGTTGATCCGCCGACCCATCCGGGTGACCGTGGCGGGACGTACCGACGCCGGCGTGCACGCCCGCGGCCAGGTGGTCCACCTGGACCTGACCGAGGCCGAGTGGCTGAAGCTGCCGCGCGGGCACGAACTGGATCCCGCCGTCGCGCTTTTGCGGCGGATCCGTGGCGCCCTCAGCCGGGGGCTGGGCGACCTGACCGGGTCCATCGAAGTTCACCTGGTTTCCTTGGCACCCGTGGGGTTCGATGCCAGGTTCTCGGCTCTCTGGCGGCGGTACAGCTACCGCATCGCTGACGGTCCTGCCCTTTGGGATCCACTCGAACGGTACTTCACGCTCTGGCACCAAAGCCCCCTGGACGTGGACCTGCTGAACGCCGGAGCCGGGCAGCTGCTGGGTCTGCAGAACTTCCTGTCCTACTGCAAGCCGCGGGAGGGTGCCACCACCGTCCGTGAGCTGCAGCGGTTCGAGTTCCACCGCGGGGAGGACGGCGTTATTGTGGCCACCGTTCAGGCCGACGCCTTCTGCCACAACATGGTGCGCTCCCTGGTTGGCTCGGCCTTGTTCGTGGGGGAGGGCATCGAGGAGCCGGGGTGGCTGCATGATCGCCTGCTGGCGAAGAAGCGCGACGCCAAGTCCGTCCTGGCTGCCCCGCACCCGCTGGTCCTTGAAGAAGTGGCGTACCCGTCAGACGACGAGATGCTGGCCCGCGCGGAGCTGACGAGGGCAGTCCGCAAGTAGCTCGGTGGTTGAGCCTGCCGAAACCCCCGCCCCGGTGATTGAGCCCGTCGAAACCGAGCCCGGTGATTGAGCCTGTCGAAATCCTACGGAATCGTTCGCTTTCCCGGAGCGGCCGATAGTCCCGGCAAGTCGCTGTATCGCCCGCTTACAAGGGCTTCCCTTTTGGCACGGCTCCAACCCTGAACCTGCCTCTCCCGCGCAAAAGCCTGATCAACACGGCTGAACTCTTCAATCCAAACGAGCTCCACAGGCCTACGTCGGCGCGTGTAGGCGGCACCTTCACCCGATTGATGTTGCGCGAAGCGCATTTCCATATTCACCGTGCTGCCCACATAGTAGGAGCTGTCTGAGCATCGGAGCATGTACGCGAATGGCATGTAGCGATTCTGCACCGCATTCTGAGCCGGCGCGGGCCGGAGAATACCTATGTGGAAAACTGCTCGGTTTCGACGGGCTTAATCACCGGGGCGGGGCTTTCGACGGGCTCAACCACCGGGATTTTCGACAGGCTCAATCACCGAGGCCAGGCTTGACCACCGGGATTTCGACAGGCTCAATCACCGAGGCCAGGCTCGACCACCGGTTTCGACGGGCAGGGTCATGGTGAATGTGCTGCCGCCACCCAGGGCACTGGCGCACGCGATGGCACCGCCGTGGCGTTCCAGGATGGTCTTGGTGATGGAAAGGCCCAGCCCGGCGCCGGGAATGGCCGCGTCCCGGGCCGACTCGGCGCGGAAGAACCGGCTGAAAACCTTGGCCGCATCCTCCGGTGCCAAGCCCATCCCGGTGTCCCGGACAACAAGCTTGACCCAGTCCTCGGTGCCGGCTGCGCTGATGGTCACAGTGCCGCCGTCGAGGGAGTACTTGATGGCGTTCGACACGAGGTTGTCCAGTGCCTGGCCGATCCGCAGCGGGTCGGCGTAGGCCCAGAGCGGTGAGGGCACATCGGCCACCAGGGCTACGGCTGACCGTTCTGCGTGTGCCTGGGCTGAGCCGATGGTGGTCTCCACCAGGCCGGAAATGTCGGTACGTTTCGGGCGGACGCCTCAAGCGTCAGGCCCGAGACCAGGGCAAGCAGCCGTTCGGAGCTGCGCTGCACCACGTCCAGCCGCTGGACCGTGAGGGTGGAGAGCCCGTCGCTGTCCTCGAGCACCAGGTCGATGTTGCCCAGGATGGAATTCAGCGGCGACCGGAATTCGTGGGAGACGTTCGAAACCAGTTCCTCGTTCGCGGCCATGGCTTCAACGAGCCCCGTCACCTCGCTGTAGACGACCACCGCTCCGGTGAGGCGGCCGCCGTCGTCCGTTATCGGCCTGGCGGCGGTGGACACCGCACGCTGCTGCGGGACATCACCGATCCAGACGAGATAGTCGGCGAACGATTCTCCCTCGATGGCCCGCCGAAGGGGACGTTTGTCCGGTGGCAGGGGAGTCACTTTGTCCTGGGCGAAGACCCGCTGTTCGCTGTGGTCGGCAGGCGCGACGCCGGCCGGTGCGGCGGTCTGTTGCCAACGCCGCATCATGTTGTTGGCCAGCAGCTGGTCACCGTTCGAATCGCCGGCAACAATGCCGACGTCGGTGGCGTCGAGGATGGTCATCAGGAGTTCCTCGCGTTCCCGGCTCGCGGCGAGCAGCTCCCGCAGTTCCTGGCCCATGGCCTGCAGCTCTCGCTGCGGGACGCGCATGTTGACGCTGGCGAATCGGATTGCGAGCGAAACAGCCAGCATGACAAGCCGGAAAAGAATGAGTGCGGTAATGTCCGACGCCGTGAGGTTGGGGAATTTTCCGGCCGTTGTGGGGAGCACGATCAGGAGCGGTCCCAGACCGCTCAGAACGAGGCTTGTGCGGACCATGATCCCGGAAGCGGCCAGCTAAATGACCGGAAATACGACCAGAATTGCCAGGCCCGGGAGAAGGGGCGCGGCACCGATGCGCAGCAGCGCGATCGCGAGCAGGTCAAGAACCGGAATTACCAAGTACGAGCTATGGGGCAGGCGCTCCCAGGGAGTGAGGAAACAGGCCACGAAAAGAATGAGATGAAGGGCGATTGCTGCCATGTAAAGCGGACTGACCAGCAGGGATGGCCAGGTGAAGGGTGTCATCACGCCGAGGACGACGACAATGAGCGACAGCGGAAGCTGGCACAGGGCCACCTGGGTGCGGGGGCCGAGCTTCCTGAAATAGAGTGCCACACCCCGGGGCGAGGGACGCATAGCCATAGGGGATCTCCAACTTTCGTGACGGCCCCCATTCCGTCCCCAATGAATTGATGCAGCCGAATATCTGAAGGCTGACGCGGTCTATCTTCAGAATCCGGATATGCATGTGTTGTCATGGTAATTGACTTTCCAAAACTAATCTCTAGAAGGCGTGTTATCCGCCGTTCATACTTGTACCGTATAGAGAGTTGGAGTGGATGAGGGATTGGCGCTGGGCTGATGGGGGCCTCTTCCACCTGGCAACGGGGACTGATATGGAAGATCTTGGGGTTGCAGTAGTAATTGAAGACGACGCCGATGTGCGGAACCTCCTCGAAGGAGTGTTGCGCCAGGCAGGCTTTGAGGTCCATACCGCCGCCGAAGGGCGGGAGGGCGTTGAGGTGGTGCGACATAACAAGGCCCAGGTGGTCACGCTGGACATCGGCCTTCCGGACATCGACGGGTTTGAGGTCCTGCGGCGGATCAGGAATTTCAGTGATGCCTACGTTGTGATGCTGACCGGCCGGACCGAGGAGCCGGATCTGCTCTCGGCCCTGAACGCCGGGGCGGACGACTACATTGCCAAGCCCTTTCGGCCGCGTGAACTCCGGGCCAGGGTGGCGGCAATGATGCGCAGGCCCCGCCATGAGGTCACCAGTCCACCCGAGGCGGCTGCATGGGCTTCACCACCGGCCGCGCCGGCAACCTTCACCCACGCGGGAGTTCTCCAGCACAACGGGCTCATTCTGAATTACCGGACCCGCACGGTGGTGATTGGTGAGGTCAACCTCGGGCTCACGCGCAGCGAGTTCGACCTCCTGCATACTTTGCTCAGCTGCGAGGGTGCGGTGTGTACGCGGTCCGATCTGGTGCGAGCAGTCCGCGGTGACCTTTATGAGCCGGATGCCTATATCAGTGAGGCTGACGAGCGGGCCGTGGAAGTCCACGTCGGGAACCTGCGCCGCAAGCTGCGGGAGGATCCGCTGTCACCGCGCTGGCTTCAGACCGTGCGGGGAGTGGGCTACCGGCTCGCACCGAACAGGACTGACCTGAACGGCTGGCCGGGGGCTGGTCACTGAAGGGCTAGTCGTTTTTCAGGATGTAGTTCGCTTGGAGCTCTGAGACTGTACGCATTCCGTGCTCGGCCAGGGTTGCCAGCAGTGCCTGGCCTTGGACGAAGTCGCTGCGCCGGATGGCATCCTCCAGTGCTTGAGCCAGGACTGACAAACGGATCCCGCCCACCATGGCTGATGCGATCCGCAGGCTGATGACAGTGTCCAAGGCAATGGGGCGATCCTCGGTGTGGACCGCTGCCGCCAGCCGGCTGAAACGCTGGTCCCACAAAGACGCGTAGTCGCGGGCGAATCCAAGGGCAAGTTCGGGGCCGTCCAGCTCTGCTTCCAGCTCCGCCAGGATGTCCGGTTCGACCCAGCGCACGGCGTCATTGCCGGCCTGCTGCACGCCAGCGCCCACGCCCGCAGCAGTCCCCGCCGTTGACAATTCGGCAGGGACACCCCCGCTGCTGGAGGTGAGTGGTGGACTATCCATGCTTCAAGGCTACTTCCTGTAGTTACTTCCGAGTCCGTTTTCGGTCTATCCTGTGGAAACCTTGAGTGATCCTTGACTTTGAGTATCCGCCGTCATTGGCCGCTGAAACTGATCACCGTGTTGACAACAGCTGGACCCAGAATGGCGATGAACAGCACGGGAAAGATAAAGAACAGCAGCGGAAAAAGGATCATGACGGGAAGTTTCATGGCCTTTTCTTCGGCCCGCTGGCGGCGTTTCACCCGCATGACCTTGGCCTGGATCCGCAGGACCCGGCCGATGGCGATGCCGTAGGTGTCGGCCTGGACCACCGCCTGGACGAAGCTCCGCAGTTCCGGGATGCTGGTCCGCTCGGCCAGGGCCTGATATGACTCGCGGCGGCTGCGGCCCACCTGCATGTCCTGCAGGGTGCGGACCAGTTCGTCGGACAGCGGGCCCTTGCCGTTTTCGCCGGCGCGGGCCATCGCCCCTTCGAAGCCAAGGCCGGCCTCCACTGAGATCAGCATCTGGTCCAGGGTGTTGGCCAGTTCCAGCTGCATGGCCTTCTGGCGCTCCGTGCCTTTGCTATAGAGCATTAGGTCTGGGATGAAATAGCCGAGGAACAGCAGGAAGATGCCTGCGAGTTTCATCATGGGCGTACTGCCGACGGCGCTCAGGTAGATCCCAAGCGAGGCACCCGCCAGGCCGATGGCCAGCTTCGAGCCCAGGACTTTTCCCAAGGGCATGGAGAGCGGCCTGCCAGCGAGCGAAAGCAGTCTGTCCAGGAACGCCACATACGCTGGCGGGGTCAGACGGCGTCCGATGGATTCGAGCAAGCTGGTCCTGGGCGGCCCCACAACTCCGGACAGGGCCGCGCCTCGGCTCAATAGCTCCGCGGTAGCCACGCGACCTTTCTGATCTGCGGTCAAAAGGGCCCAAGTCAAGCCAGCCACGGGAACGCAGACCAGGACCACGGAAAGGAGAATCAGGGGGTTCATCATGTCCTCAGAACTTCAGGTCGATGATCTTGCGCATCCACAACGACCCGATGGTCATCAGGACAAACGACGCGCCGATCATGGCCCACCCCAGAGGATGGCTGAACATTGAATTCATATAGTTCGGGCTGACCGAAAGCAGCATGGCCACAATTCCGAACGGCATGGCAATAAGAATGTAGGCGGAGAACTTGCCTTCCGCGGCCAACGCCTTGATCTGGCCCTTGATCTCGCTGCGCTCGCGGATGGTTTCGTTCACCTGGTCCAGCACCTCAGCGAGGTTTCCGCCCACTTCGCGGTTGATCTGGATGGCCTGAGAAACCCAGACGAAGTCCTCGTTCTTCATCCGGAGTGCCGTGTCATTGAGTGCTGCCAGGAGGTCGCGGCCCAGGCTCGTCTCGGTGATCACACGGCGCATCTCCTCCGACGTGGGCTTCTGGGATTCCGCCGCGGCAGCATCGATCGCACGAAGAATGCTGTGGCCGGCGCGCAAACCTCCCGAGAGGAGCTGAAGCGTATCGACGAGCTGGGTATCAAACTTGGCCCGCCGTTTCCCGGCTAGGTACCCCAGGACCATGTTCCCCACGAAAGGAGAAAGGATTGCCAGCAGGAGCCCCACGAGCGGCCCCACGGTGACAATGCCAACCAGGAACCCCACACACATGCCGGCCGCCACCAGGATGAAGAATTCGGACTGGCTCAGCCGGAGACCGGCGTTTTCCAGCTGGGCACGCGAGAAGAGCTGGACGTTGCGTCCTCCCAGCATCCGTTCGAAGGAGGTCACAGCGGACGCTGCGAAGCGCGTCAACGTGGTGGGCGGGCTTGATTCGAACGGACGACGGCGGTCCATCGGCACCTCGGGGGCCCCGGGGGCCAGTACTGCGATGCCGAGGAGGCTGACAGCCACGAGCAGGACGGCGACCCCAATGTAAAGAGCTGTCATTTCATAACCGGGGAGAGAGAGCCGGCAAAGACCGCAGGGGACACGTGGATGCCGAGGTCTTCAAATCGGTCGATGAAGCGTGGCCTGATGCCGGTGGCCACGGGTTTGCCAAGAAACCGGCCATGGGCGTCCATCCCGGCGGAGTAATCGAAAACGAACGCGTCCTGCAGGGTCACAATGTCCCCTTCCATGCCCTGGACTTCGGTGACATGGGTGATACGGCGCGTCCCGTCCCGCAGCCGTGAAATCTGGACGATCAAGTTTACGGCGGACGCGATCTGTTCCCGGATGGCACGCAGCGGCAGGTCCATGCCGGCCATCAGCACCAGGGTTTCCAGGCGGGCAACGGCGTCACGCGGCGAGTTGGAGTGCACGGTGGAAAGGGAACCGTCGTGGCCGGTGTTCATGGCCTGCAGCATGTCCAAGGATTCGCCGCCTCGGACCTCGCCCACCACAATGCGGTCGGGGCGCATACGCAACGAGTTCCGGAGGAGTTCGCGGATGGTCACCTCGCCTTTGCCTTCAGTGTTCGGAGGACGGCTTTCCAGCCGGACCACGTGCTGCTGCTGGATCTGCAGCTCCACGGCGTCCTCGATGGTGACGATCCGTTCGTCTGCCGGAAGGAAGGAGGACAGCACGTTGAGCAGCGTGGTCTTGCCGGTGCCGGTGCCGCCGGAGACGATGATGTTCAGCTTGGCCTTCACGCAGGCGTCCAGCAGTTCGGCCATCTCCGGGGTCAGCGTGCCGAAGTCGATCAGGTTGCGGACTGTCAGGGGGACTTTGCTGAACTTTCGGATGGTCAGGGATGATCCGCCCACGGACAGGGGCGGGATGACGGCGTTGACGCGGGAACCGTCTTCGAGCCGGGCATCCACCAGTGGCGAGGACTCATCGATCCGGCGCCCGACCTTGGACACGATGCGCTCAATCACCTTGCGCAGGTGTTCTTCGGAGCTGAAGCGCGATTCGGTCAGGGTGAGCTTGCCCTTGCGCTCCACGTAGATCTGGTCCATCCGGTTGACCATGATTTCCGTGACGGCCGGATCGTCCAGCAACCGCTGCAGCGGGCCGTAACCCAGGACGTCGTCGGCGACGTCGCGGACCAGCCGGATGCGCTCCTCCGCGGACAGGGGTACCTGTTCCGCGTCGATGATCAGGGTGAGTTCTTCCTTCGCGGTGCTCCGCAGCTCCTGCTCGGTCACTGTGGCGTCGTTGAACCGTGCGCCCATGCGTTCAAAGAGGGCGCTCGCGGCACGGAGTTTCATCGCGGCAAAGACATCCACCGGCTGCGCCTTGGGTGCCTGGAGAGCCAGGTCCGGTGAACCGGCATGCGAATGTACGACGGCGGGAGGTTGTGTTCCGGCGGTTTCCGCAACTCGCGCTGCACTCGCGGTGCGTTGGGGCACAGTGGTGCGTCCCGCCGTCGTACTTGCACCGGCAGGGTGCAGGGCGACCGCCGGGTGGGCGGCCTGGTTCCTGTCCTGGACAGTTTGGATCCGTTCGGAGAGTTTCACTAGATGACCACCCTTCGGTGCAGCTTGCGTTGGGCCTGGGTCCGCCAGACGGGGTTGAAACGCTCAACCAGCTGTTTGAGGCTTTTGACGGCGGGATCCTTCTTGGATTCCTGGAGGACGGGGATACCCCGGTTGGTGGACAGGGCCACGGCGCGGGAACGGGGAATACTGACATCCACGGGTGCGCCGATGGTGGACTCCACGTCCTGGACCGTCAGGCCGGATTTGGCGTCGGCCATATTCAGGACCACGTGCCGGGACTCGGGCGCTATCTCGAGCTGGCGGAGGACTTCCAGCCCGGACCTCAGGCCGCGGAGGCTGGGGATGTCCATGGCGCTGACCCACACCACATCGGTGCACTGTTCCAGGGCCGCGATGCCGATCTCGGGGAGGCCGGGCGCGGTGTCCAGGACCACGTACTGGAATTCCCGTGCCAGTTGGTCCAACAGATGTGTGATCTGCTCGGGCGTGATGTGGTCCGCGTCCACCGGTGTCGCCGGCGCGCACAGGGCGTAGATCCCGGCCGGGTGGACGGTCAGGAACGCCTTGAGGACCAAGGAGTCCTGGGCCGCGGCAGGGCTGACCGCGTCGGTGACGGTGTGCTCGGGATTGAGGTAGAGGCCGGAGGCGACGTCGCCGAACTGGAGGTCCAGGTCCACGATGACCACGCTCATGGGGGCGATCTGGCCCAGGCCGATGGCGATGTTGGTGGCGAGGGTGGTCTTGCCGACGCCGCCCTTGGGCGAGAAGATGCCGACGACGAGTCCCTTGCCACCGTTTTCCGCCTGCGGCGCGTCGAAGGTCCGGTTCCGAGTAGCGAAGGATTGGCACGCACGCTCCAGGAGGACGCGGATCTCGGCGGCATCCGCTCCGGGGCTCAGGATGTCCCGGATCCCGGCCCGCATGGCGTGCAGGAGGACGGCGGGATCGGCGTCGCTGACCAGCACAATGCTGAGGCCGGGCAGCTGGACGTCGAAGACCTTTGCGAAGCGCAGGGCCTCGTCCGGGGAGACGTCCGGCCCGATGATGAGGACCTCGGGCTGTTCCTGGTTGAGGAGGGCGAAGAGCTCCTGTGGGCCGGCGGGAAGGATGTCCGAGGCGATGGTCTGGACCGAGCCGCGGAGCCCGTTCGCCACGGCCTGGCGGAGTTTGTGGTCGAAATCGGTGTTGGGGGAGAGGAGGACGAAGCGGCTCATTTGTACACCACTTCCTTGCGCTCGATGCGGGGTCCGTTGTCCTGGGCGTCGAGGGGTTCCTTGGTGAGCCAGATGCGGCCGAACTCGGAGGCGAAAACGATCTTCCCGGCGTCGACGTCGTTGACCGCGACGGTGAGCATGAGCGAGCCCTCCGGGAGGGTGGTGTCCTGGGGGTTGGGTTCGCCTTCCGCCGGCTTTTCGGCGGGGGTGGTCTGCGGTGCGCGCTGGACAGCGGTCACCAGGACCTTGCGAACAGTCAACTGGCTGGTCGCGTCTTCGGGTTTGGCTTTGAAGGCTCCGTTGTCGAACGAGAGGAAGAAACCCACGTGGTCGCCGACGTCGATCCGTCCGCCCACCACCCTTTTTGGCTCCACTTCGAAGGAGACCTCCTGGAAGCCGGACGGTACTTTCACGGAACCCTCGGACTTGACCGCTTCGGGGGCGACGAGTCGTTCGGCGAGGAGCTGCTCGCCAGGGACGAGGGCCACGGCGCTGACCGTGCCGGCCTTGGTGTCCAGACTGCTGAGCGCGGAGTCGGCGACTCCGGCCGCGGGAACCTTCTCAATGACCAGGGACGCGGCCATCTCGTTGACGGGGGTGCCGGCGGGAATGGCTGTCTTGACCACCAGGACATCCACCGGTTTGGTGGTGGCCATGGCTCGCTGGTCGGCGCCCTGGGCGTAGAAGATGATGAGAAGGGCGCCCACAATCGCCAACGCAATCGCAGCCGTTCCTGCCAGCAGGCGAGACTTCACTTTGTACTCCTGGTTTGGGATTGGCGGGTGCGGATGGATTAGAGGGTCATGCGGACGATGGTGGCGCCGTATTCGTCGACTGGCCCGAGGGAATAGCCGTCGGCGAGAGAGACGTACTTTATGAAGCTGCCGATGATTCCGCGGCAGTCGCCTTTGCACTCGGTGGCGGCGGTGACGCCGGTAGCCGTCGATTTCTCGCTGCGGAACTCGTAGGGGAGATCCTTGTTTCCGCTGAACTTCCAGCCGGTCACTTTAAAGGCGGCAAAAGAGACCAGGCTGTAGACGGCACCTGCGCCGGACCCAACTACCTTGTTGAAAACGGGGAGCAGGACGATGACTTCCCTGCCTGCCGTGATTTCACTGGCCCAATGGTTGAGCTCCGCGACACAGTGACCGGGCGCGTTGTTGCCGGTGTCGCTGCCGGCTTCACTGAGGGCAAGGTCGATGGTGCCGCCGCATTTTCCGGTATCGGGAGTCAGCCAGCCGAAGCCGCCCGCCACCGCGGCGCCCGATGGTCCGTAGTTGCAGTCGGCGTTGGCGTTGTTGCCGTGTTCCTGGAGGAGTTGCAGCGCGCCACCCACGTGGTCCTTGACTTGGCAGACCGAGAAGGCGAGGGGAAAGGCGGTCCGTCCAGCCTGGGGGCTGCCCCAAACCGCAGAAGCCCGGGCTCCGACCTCCTTGGTGGGGACCCCGAGGATGTCTGCGAAGAACAGGGACACCGAGTTGTCGGTGCCGCCGGTTTCCTTGGCCGATGTCTGGACGGTCAGTGTTCGGGCTGTTTTGTCCAGGGCGATGGAGTAGACCTTGCTGACGCTGTCCAGGGCGTTCAGGTTCGCGAGGCTGGTTGCGAGCGTCGACGTCGTCGAACATAGCGGATCGCTGGCATCCCGAGCGCACTTCTGAGCCATGCCGATGGCGGCGGCGTCCGCGCCGCTCTGAAGCTGAGCGCGTTCGGAGTGGATCACCCCGACGTCGACGGCGATCGCCACCGATCCAAGGAGGACCACCATGAGGAGAGCCACGATAACGGTGATGGCGCCGCGCTCCGTGGCTTGCATATCCCCGGTCAGCCGCCGCACAGCATGACTCCTTTTCCTGTCATCGGAAACGGGCCGGCGATGCCGGTGATGGTGGACAAGTTGTACTTGATGGTCAATGTCACCTGAGCGCCGGTGCTGCATGCGGTGGTGCTGAGCGTGACGTCGGATGTCGGAATCGCTGTGCTGACGGACGCTGCGGCGTTCTTGGCTGCGGTCTTCGCACCGGCGGGGTCGTTGGCGATGGCCATGACGCGGACGCCGTCGCGGGCGGCGTTCGTGAGGGTGATCTGTGCGTTGTAGGCTCGGCCGAATTCGATGGTTCCCAACACCAGCATGAGGAGAACAGGCAACAGGATCGCGAACTCGACGGCGGCCGCCCCGCGCTCTGATGGTTCACGCATCCGCTGCATCCCTCTCTTCTATGCCAGTGAGCTGCACGGTTTTCGGGGCTTGGAAACAGGTTGTGCGGCGCAGTTTTGCGCTGCGCCGCACAACTATTTGAGCGTGGTTACGTCGCCAGGTCCGAAGTCCCAATTTGTTCCCGGGAACTGGCGGCTTAGATGGCGGTGTTGACCTGGTCGAAGAGGCCATCCAGTTTTGTGCCCAAAAGGCTGACAGCGACGATGATCACGACGGCGATGAGGCCAACCATGATGCCGTATTCAACGGCTGTTGCGCCCTTCTCGTTGTTAAGGCGGTTCTTAATGTTGAAACCGAGGGTCTGAAGCGTGGCGATAAGAGAAAGCATTTCGTACTCCTGAGCGAGTCGGATGGCTGGCCCTGCACCAGCTCTAGTACGAAGCTAACAACCCTTGATATAACGTTGATCGGATCTTGGAACATCCTGCGTAAACCCTGTCTTCGCTGCGCATCTCCTGCGCTTTTCCTTCGCTCTTGCTCTGGGGAAGCTAGGGATGCGTGGTTCCCCGGGCGCACGAAACGGACCCCCTCGGTTCTGGGTTCCAAGGGGGTCCGGTATTTGGGCGCCGGAAGGCGCGGAGCGTCTTAGCTGAAGGCTTCGATGATCTTTATCGCTGCCGGTCCCAAGAGCACGATGAACAGGACCGGGAAGATGCAGAGGAGGAGCGGAAAGAGCACCTTGACTGGCAATTTCATCGCCTTCTCTTCAGCGCGCTGACGGCGCTTAACTCTCGCTTGCTTGGCTTGTGTCCGCAGAACTCTGGCTATGCCGATCCCGTACTTGTCCGCCTGCACCACCGCTCTCACGAAGCTACGAAGATCCTGAACGGAAGAACGAGCCGCCATCGCCTCGTAAGACTCCTGGCGCGGGCGTCCTACCTGGATGTCCTGCAGGGTGCGCATGAGTTCCTGCGCCAGTGCCCCACCCCCATAGCCGCCTGCCCTTGCCATGGCAGCTTCGAAGCCCAGCCCGGCCTCTACCGAAATGAGCATCTGGTCGAGGGTGTTAGGAAGCTCCTGCTCAATATCCTTTTGGCGCTTGATGCCTTTGTTGTAGATCAGTAAGTCCGGCACGAAGTAGAAGAACGCCGCCAGGAAGAGCCCTAAACCGATGTTCTGCGGCGTGGGGGCTTTGGAGTACAAGAGCAGTCCGAAGGCTGCTCCCGTCAGCGCTAGTAATGGTTTTGCAATAACCAGCCTGTCCAGCGGCATGGAGGTAGGTCGCCCTGCCAGGGACAGCCAGCGGTCGAGCTTGGCCTCGTAGCCCGCCGGCGTCAGTCTTTTCGAAAGATCCAACAGAACCGGGGCGCGCCGCGCGGACACGCTGCCTTCCTGGGTAAAACCCTGTGACAGGTTGCCTTGAACGGCAAGTATTGCTTTCCGGTCCGAACTGACGAGCGCCCATATGAGATAAGACGAAGGCAATACGACGAGTGAAATAAGCAGCCAGGCTATCGGTGTCATTTGGTCCCCCTAGAACTTGATCTTGACGACGCGGCTCATCCAGAAGCCGCCAACCGCGAACATCAGCAGGCCCCCCACAAGCATCACCAGGCCGATAGGATGCTCAACGAATACGTTCAGGTATCCGGGGTTGATGAAGGCGAGTATGACGGCCACCCCAACTGGCATGGCCATCAGGACATAAGCGGACATCTTTCCTTCTGCGCTCAAGGAACGAATCTGGCCCTTGATCTCGGTTCGTTCCCGTATGGTTCCCGCAACTTGCTCGAGTATTTCTGCCAGATCCCCGCCGACTTCGCGGTTGATCTGGATCGCCTGCGCGATCCACCGGAAATCTTCGCTGTCCATGCGGTCGGCTACATCATCGAATGCCTGACGTGCGTCCTTGCCGATCCTGGTTTCGTTCACGATACGTAGGAATTCCTCGGAGGTAGGTGCGTCTGCCTCTTGGGCAGCGGCCTCGACGGAGCGCAGGACGCTGTGTCCAACACGCAAACCACCAATGAGCATTTGGATGGTGTCGGTGAGCTGAGTCTCAAATTTAGCCCGTCGTTTGTCCCGGCAGACAGTGAGTCCGACTTTCACCAGGAATGGCGTCGCGACGCCGAGCAAGACGCCGAGAACGGGATGTGTTATCAAGGCTCCGAATGCGGCCACGAGTATCGAAGCAACGGCAACGGCCACGGTGAAGTCAGCGGGCGCCATCTTCACGCCCGCGTTGTAGAGTACTTCCCGGTTGTACGGCCCTCCTGAATCTCCGATGACACCTTCAACTGCGCTAACGGCTGACTGGGACATCTTTGACACTGCGGACTGATCTGGCTCCGTACTGGGGCGCCTGCGATCCGCGGGGATTGATCCGTACCGAGGCTTGAATACGACGAAGATCACTAGAACCAGGGCGATGAGGCAAAGCGCAACCGCCACGACGAAAACGACGGGCGTATCCACCGCTATCGCCTCCCTGTAGGCGCCACTGCAGCGCCGAACACCGCAGGAGAGACACCAATCCCAAGTTCAGAGAATCGATCCAAGAATCGTGGGCGTATGCCGGTGGGAACTGGTTTCCCGAGGAAGCGCCCTTGTGCGTCCATTCCAGCGGAATAGTCGAAGAGGAAGGCATCTTGCAACGTGACGATTTCGCCTTCCATCCCCTGGACCTCGGTCACGTGAGTGACGCGCCTGGACCCATCCCGCAGGCGGGTGACTTGAACAATCAGGTCCACGGCGGATGACACTTGTTCCCGAATGGCGCGCAGTGGCAGGTCCATTCCCGCCATCAGCACCAAGGTCTCCAAGCGAGCGATCGCATCCCGGGGAGAATTGGCGTGGACGGTTGATAATGAGCCATCGTGACCGGTGTTCATAGCCTGGAGCATGTCCAGGGACTCACCGCCACGAACTTCACCGACGATGATCCGGTCCGGACGCATGCGAAGAGAGTTGCGGACGAGGTCGCGAATTGCGACTGCGCCCTTGCCCTCGATGTTCGGCGGGCGGCTTTCCAACCGGACGACGTGTTCCTGTTGTAGCTGAAGCTCGACCGCATCTTCAATGGTGACGATGCGGTCCTCTTCCGGGATAAACGATGACAGGACATTCAGCAAGGTCGTCTTGCCTGTGCCCGTGCCACCAGAAACGATGATGTTCAAGCGCGCCCGAACGCAGGCGCTCAGTAGTTCAGCCATTTCCGGAGTCACAGAGCCCCAGTCGATGAGATTCTGCACAGTCAACGGCACATGGCTAAACTTGCGGATGGTCAGCGAAGGCCCATTGACCGCAAGCGGCGGAATGATGGCGTTGACGCGGGAGCCGTCTTCCAACCTGGCGTCGACCAAAGGCGAACTTTCATCGATTCGGCGTCCCACTTTGGACACTATCCGTTCGATGACTGTCCTGAGGTGGTCATCGGAACTGAACCGCGAGCCAGTCAATGTGAGGTGCCCTTGACGTTCGACGTAGATCTGGTCGAATCGGTTGACCATGATTTCGGTGACGGACGGATCTTCAAGCAGACGCTGCAGGGGGCCGTAGCCCATTACCTCGTCCGCAATCTCGCGGATCAGCCGCCGCCGCTCTTCAGGAGACAACGGAACCTGTTCCTGGTCGATGACTGCTGAAAGTTCTTCTACCGCTTTGGCGCGAAGTCCATCCTCGGATGACGTCGCATCACCAAAGCGCGTGCCCATGCGCTCAAACAGCGCTTGTGCGGCCCGTTGCTTGAGTCCGGCGAGGGCATCTACTGCAGGCGTGGAATGGCCCCCATTTGAGGACGCCGACGTCGAGAGCAGTCCCTGAACGGGGGATGGCGACGATGGTGCCGGGAGCAAGGACGGGACTGGAGCAGCTACGGGTGGCTCTGTTTCGGGTCCGGACGGCGTGGACACCTCAACGTTGATGTTGCTTATCTTGGAAAGGCGATCTGACAGTTTCACGAGACAACCACCCGTCGGTGCAGTTTGTTATGCGTGGAAGAAACCCAGGCCGGATCAAACCGATCGACCAGTTTCCTGAGGCCCTTGGAGGCTGAATCCCTGGAGTAGCCCTGGAGTATTGGTACGCCGCGATTGGTTGAGAACGGAAGCGACCGGGAGCGGGGAATCACTGCATCAATTGGCACGCCAATTGTTGCTTCAACATCCTGCACAGTTATTCCACTCTTGCGGTCGGCAAAATTCAGGACGGTGTGCCGGCCCTGGGGGAGTAGCTGAAGTTCTCTAAGGACTGAAAAGCACTTATGGAGGCCGCGGATACTGGGCACGTCCATCCCGCAGACCCAGACCCCGTCCGTCGCCAGTTCAAGAGTGGCCAGGCAGTGCTCGCCGAGTCCCGGGGCCGTGTCAACCACTACGTACTTGAACTCGCTGGCAAGCTGATTTAAGAGCCGGCTGACGTGGTCTGCCGTGATGTAGTCCGATTCCGCTGGCGTCCTCGGTCCGCACAATGCATAGATCCCGGCAGGGTGGACGGTCAGGAACGCCTTCAAGACCATGGAGTCCTGTGACGCTGCCCCGTGAACCGCCTCCGTGATCGAGTGTTCGGGCTCAAGGAGCAGGCCCGACGCTACATCACCGAACTGCAGGTCCAAATCGACTATGACCACGCTCATGGGAGCGACTTTGCCCAGACCGATCGCCAGATTCGTCGCGATGGTGGTCTTGCCGACGCCGCCTTTTGGCGACATCACTGCGATGACCCTTCCTCGATCATGGCCTCCTTCAGCCGCCGGACCCATTCCACGGCGCCGGCTGGCAGATGCAAGACAGGCCCTTTCCAGGAGGACTCGAAGCTCGTTTACGCCGATCTCCGAGGTGACAACGTCTCGGATTCCCGAGTGCATCGCCTTAAGTACGAGCTCGGGGTTGGGTTCTGCGACGAGTAGCAGGCTGATCTCGGGATACTGAAGGTCGAAGACGGTTGCCAGCTTCAGGGCATCGTCAGGGCTTACCCCCGGGCCCAGAATGAGTACCTCCGGGGGGGCCCCGTTGAGTTGCTTGAAGACATCGTCAGGGCCGCCTGCCAACACTTCGGGAGAAAGGGTCTGCAGCTCGCCGTGGAGCGCCCCTGTGATGGCCTGGCGGACACGTCCCTCGAAATCGCGGACGGCTGTGATGGCCACAAAACGGCTCATCAGTACAGCCCTCCGAAGGTGGTGAGGGGAGGATCGGTCTTCGCGGTGGTGTCGGTCTGCTTGGCGAGCCAGAGCTGTCCAAATTCGGCACTGTAGATGAGTTTGGAGGCCTCGGCGTCGCTTCTGGCGAAGGTGATGAAGGCGGATCCAGTGGGCATCTCAACTGCGGGTTCGGAAGAACCCGAGCCTGAGCTGTTTTTCGTTTGGGACGGGGCCTTTTGCACAGCGGTGATCAGGACGTCGTGGAAAAGAATTCCTGTGGAAGGCTGGTCTCCGCTATCGAACGATGAATAGACAGTGACCGTGTCTCCTGCTTCCAGCCGGCCACCAAGGAGGCGTTCGGGCGACAGCAGGAGGGTCACTTCTTCCAATCCGTCCGGTACGGGTACGGTCCCAGGGACCAACTCGCGGGGATCGACGAGGCGCGCCGCCAGCAATTGCTCGCCTGGCTCAAGCCCAGCGGAGGTGACCTTACCGTCCTGGCCATCCAACGTGACGAGAGCGCCTTCCGGCACCGCCGATTTCGGCAGGGCCTCGGTCTTGACTTTTCCCGCGAGGTCCGAGATTTTCGTTCCAAGAGGAACGCGTTCAGTAACGACGAGGACGTTTACAGGTTCAAGCCCTTCTTGGGCGCGGGCGGCCGCGCCTTGTACGTAAACAAAGAGGAGAATGGCGCCAACTACTGCCAACAGCAATGCAGCTAAGCCTCCCAGTAGGCGTGATTTCACTTCAGTAACTCCTTCATAGATGTGATCGGTGAGAGAAACTACGTTCCGTTATTCCGTAAGTGCCACCACGGTGCCTCCGTAGTTGGGACCACCGCCCTGCGACAGGGAGTACTCCCCAAGCGAAACGAAGCGGGCAAAAAAGCCCTGAAGTCCTCGGCAGTTACCTGTGCAGCTCGGGGCGGCGGGATCGACGTGAGTGACTGACGGGCCGCCAAACTTGTAGCCCGTTACTTGAAAAGCTGCGAAGCCGATTAGGGAGTAGACAGTGTTGTTGCCGTTGCCGGAATTCGAGTCGAAGAGTGGGATCAACGCAGGCCGATCCATGATGGTGGCCAGAACCGCGTCGCACTCGTGTTCCGTAGGAAAGTGGTTTCCGGGTTGACCGTTAACGTCGGAATTAAGGTCAATGTCCGCCGAACAGCCGTGGGAAACGTTCAACCATCCGAAGCCACCAGGCCGGTATCCGTTTTGTGCGGCGCAACCTGGAACGGTGGGTGCGTTGGTGTCATACCGCAGCAGAATGTGGGTTGCGCTGGGATCTCCGGTGAAATCGCCAGTGGAGTCCAATTCTGCGATCTGGCTCGCGGAGAGCTGCTTTCTAAAGACGCACTCACTGACGGTCCATGGCAACGTGGAACCAATGCTCGGTGGGCCCCAGGAAGCTTCAGCGGCGGCGGTGATCTCCGCAGTGTCGATTCCCATAACCCGGGCAAAGAAGAGTGAGAAGTGATCATCCCCGGAGCCAGCCTCACGGGCGTTCGTTTCGACGCGGACCGTGTTGGCGTCCGGGAAGGTTATGGCTGCGATTCCGCTGGAACTATCGTTGGCGTTGCCGTTGGCCAACTCGTTCCCTGTTGCCATGAAGTCGCCGCAGTCTCCGTTCGCACAGTCCTGGGCGACCGCTAGGGCAGAAAAGTCGGCACCGTTTTGCAGCTGCGCCTTTTCCGAGTACATGGCCCCGACATCCACTGCCAGGGCCGCACAGCCCAAGAGCGCCACCACAAGGACGGCGACCATGATGGATGCCGCGCCCTTTTGGGATTCTTGAACCTTGCTTGAAGAACTGCGAGATCGCCGGGTCAGCCGCCGCATCTCATCACCCCTACTCCTGTCATGGACAATGGAAAGATGCGCGGTGCGCCGAAGAAACCGGCATCAAGAAAGCCGGTGAGCGACGGCAAGGTCACTCGCGTCGTTACCTCGACGTCGGAACTTGAGGGGCAGCCGCTTGCGTTATCTGCCACTGTTACCCCCAGGCCTGCAAGGGCCGGCGCCCCTCCGAGTGCCGCAGCCTCGACGTCCAGGCTTGCGTCGTTGTAGTGAATGGCTGCATACCTCGCGCCTTCGCGGGCGGCTTGGGTAAGGGAGACCTGAACGTTGTAGGCCCGGCCGAACTCTATGATTCCTAAGAGGATCAGCAGCAGCAGTGGAAGGACAATTGCCATCTCGACTGCTACAGCGCCTCGTTCCTTCCTACGTGATTTCATAACGATCTCCCCAGCATGTCCGATTGATGTCGATTCCTAGTTTGTGGGCTCTGGTGGTGACGTAAGCGGCCACCACCAGAGCCGCTGCAGCGCTAGATTGCGTTGGAAACTGAAGTGAAGAGGCCGGCGATCTGCGGACCCAGGATGATGACGGCGGCCATGACCAGGACGGCGATAAAGGCGACCATGATGCCGTACTCAACCATGGTGGCGCCCTTTTCGTCCGAGTTGAGCCGGACCTTGGCGGTATGAAAAACGGAACTGATGGTGGCGATGAAAGCGTTCATGTCTTGTTCCTTTGGATGCAGGAAGTCTGAATTATTGACGGATTTTGGGCCGGCGGTTGGACGAGCCAACGATTCGGTGCTCGCCCACCGCCGGCGTAGGAGCCTAGAGAGAATTTGACACCCGGGTGAAGAGGCCGGCGATCTGCGGGCCGAGAACGATGACCGCAGCCATCACGACGACGGCGATAAAGGCGACCATGATGCCGTACTCAACCATGGTTGCGCCTTTTTCTGACGTGAGACGGTTCTTGACGCCGGCAATGAAAGCAGTCATTGAGACCATAAGAGAAGTCATTTCGGATTCCTTAATTCGATGAAATTGATTGGGATATTTTTTTCAACGAATTTCCAGCTGCCCCCATGATTCTTAGCGGCTGGACTTCGCTAAGGAAAGATTGGCACCGGCGTTCCGGAGCAACAATGCGTAGCAGTACTCGACTTTCTTGAGCGCGTTTTCAAGGCATACTCGAAACCATTGCGTGAGTACTCAGATAAATTGATTCAACGAAGCGAGCACTACTTGGATTGACTCCAGCGAACAGGGGGGAGTGACGCCTGGGAGCGATCTTGGACTAGAGCATGAAGAGCGCCACGCCAGCGGCTGCGGCGAGCATAGAGGGCCCGTGAGCTACTTCTGAGGCCCGTTCAATACGGTTCGTGCGTACTACAAGCAGGGTGACAATGCCGTTTATTACAAACCCCAGCAGGCCGCCGTAGAGCAGTTGGCTCCAACCTAAGTACGCCAAGTAGAGCCCGAGCGGCGCGGCCAGCTTGACGTCGCCCATTCCGATGGCGCCTGGCGAAATTAAGGCAAGAATCAGGTATATGAAGAACAGAATTGCGGTGCCCGCCAATGCGCGGAGGAGGCTGGCCCACTGCGACCCCGAAAATATCGGCACAAGGAACAAAAAGAGGCCGGCCAGCATTAGCGAAAGAACCAGGGGATTCGGCAACAGATGCAAGGAAATATCGATTCTCGCGAGCTGGACACCAAGTATGGCCAAAAGCATGAATGCCGGAAGAATTGGACCGGCGCCGAACCGGAATGCGAACGCAGCACAGAGGGCAGCGGTGATCGCCGCCGTCGTAATCCTCGCGCCGATGGCAGGCAGCGGACCGACGCGGGGGAGATGCTTGGCGATGAGCAACTCAGTCAGGGCTGAGAGAATGATTCCCAAGAGTCCGATTGTGGCCACGAACAGCAGCCCGGAAGAGCCGGCGTCGCCCCAAGAAGTCACTGCATCCCCTGCCTGCGTCGTGCCGGCGGATTGAAGGGTGAGCGGCCGACTACCCCATTTTGACCCTGAGGCCTGGTTCAAGCTAACATTGGTAGTCGTTGTGCGTGTCCTTTCTCGATGATGCGTGCCCGCTTGAGAATCCGGTTGCAGGATAACTACTCAACGAGCACATTCGGGACTTCAGGATCACTGGTTACATAGAGCCCTCACCTCTGTTCCGGTAGCGCATAGATAGTAGGTGCACACGCTTGAGTGACACCTAAACAAGAACGCCAGAACAAGAACGAGGCAAAAACCGTGCGTACGTACACCCCGAAGCCCGGCGATATCAACCGCCAGTGGCACGTAATTGACGCCACAGACGTTGTCCTTGGTCGTCTCGCGAGCCAGACCGCAATCCTGCTGCGCGGCAAGCACAAGGCCACCTTTGCGTCCCACATGGACATGGGCGACTTCGTCATCATCATCAACGCTGAGAAGGTAGCCCTGACCGGCGCCAAGCTGGAGCAGAAGCGCGCATACCGCCACTCCGGTTACCCGGGCGGCCTGACCTCCGTCAACTACGCGGAACTCCTGGAGTCAAACCCGGTCCGCGCCGTTGAGAAGGCCATCAAGGGCATGCTCCCCAAGAACTCCCTCGCTGCACAGCAGCTGGGCAAGCTGAAGGTGTACCGCGGTGCAGAGCACCCGCATGCCGCCCAGCAGCCCAAGACGTTCGAAATTTCCCAGGTCGCCCAGTAGTCCTGGCCACCAAACAACTTATCTATACAAGGAGAATCGTGGCTCAGAACGAAGAGACCACCGAGGCCGTTGTGGCTGAGGAAAACCCGACCAGCTACACCTCGGAGAGCGGTCCTGCGGAAGCAGAAGCGCCGAAGAAGGAACGCCCGGCACTGACCGTTGCCGGCGCCGCAGTTGGCCGTCGCAAGGAAGCTGTAGCCCGCGTGCGCATCGTGCCCGGCACCGGCAAGTGGACCATCAACGGCCGCGCGCTGGACAACTACTTCCCGAACAAGCTGCACCAGCAGGACGTCAACGAGCCCTTCAAGATCCTCGATCTTGACGGCGCCTACGATGTCATCGCCCGCATCCACGGTGGCGGCATCTCCGGCCAGGCCGGTGCCCTGCGCCTCGGCATCGCCCGTTCACTGAACGAGATCGACACCGAGAACAACCGCGCCACCCTGAAGAAGGCCGGTTACCTGCGCCGTGACGCACGCGTCATTGAGCGTAAGAAGGCCGGTCTCAAGAAGGCCCGTAAGGCTCAGCAGTACTCCAAGCGCTAAACCCGCTTGCATGGAAGCCCGTCCCGCCATTGGCGGGGCGGGCTTCTGTCTTGCCTTTTCAGCGGGTCATAAAAAGTTCAGTGCCTTCTATCACGTCAACCACATAGTGGCTCCTGACCCATTCGACTGTCCTTGCTGATTTTTCCCTCGACCTTCCAAGGTCAGAGGAGGCAAGTTCTTGAGTACAATGGCGCCTACGAGGCCGTCTTTCACCCACCCCGGGAAGTCTTCGACCCGCGGGATAGGAATGTGCCATCGAAGCCACCGACAGGCAGAATGGCGCGTCCGCTATCCAACTGGAGGTTGGCCGCCGTTTCCGAGCCTATGGCTGCTGCTGCCCAGGTTACGGGTTCCGCGGTCTCCTTAGCACGCTGCACAATGCCAGGCCGCGGGATATCCCCGAACATCACCGCGACAAAGCTCGCGGGGGAGGTCCTCGGACAGCTGATCCTGATTAGGATGGTCACTGCGTATGCCGAGAATGCTCGGGACGGCGTTGACTCCTGCTCAATGCTGCGAGCGCCGGCCGTTCCCACTGAGGGGATGGATCGGCACCAAGCAGTACTTGACGCCAACGAGAAGTCCAGTGCCGCGTGGGTCCTCAGCGTGCCGATTCCCTCATAGGCAGCAGCTCAACGGCCGCGGACCGTTCGTCACTGAGGCGGACCCTGAAGACCCAGATCCGGAGAAGTGCGAACCGCATCAACGTTGCGAAGATGTTGGCTGCAGTCAGGATAAGAAGTTCCATGCTGGGCGCAGCATCCTGGTTTACGGAATGAAGGACCAACAGCGACGACGACGTAATGGCCCAGGCCAGCACGAAGACAATCAAGCCTTGAAATTGCTGGGTAAACAGTTTCTCCGGGCCGCTGATGCCAAAGGTGAACCTGCGGTTGGCCGCGGTGTTACCGACGGCCGTCAGCAGGAGCGCCAGGAAATTCGCCTGCTGCGCCCCGAACGGGCCCTGGAGAACCAGGTAGAGCAGTGCGAAAGCGAGGGTTGAAACGGTTCCCACCAGGCCGAAACGGATGACCTGGCCAAAGAAGCTTGGCCGGCCTGGCGGGACGATCGGGCGCCGCCCAAGCTCGGCATAGATAGCCTGAACGGGAATCGATCCCTTGACCAGCGAACACGCCACCCGGACCACGCCGCGGATGTCGTCCAGGGCTGTCTGCTTGATGTCCACGCGGCTGTCGGGGTCATCCACCCAATCGACTGGAATTTCGTGGATGCGCAGCCCGGAACGCTCGGCAATAATCAGCAGTTCGGTATCAAAGAACCAGCCTTTATCTTCAACATGCGGAAGCAGTCGTCTCGCCACATCAGTGCGAATTGCCTTGAATCCGCACTGCGCATCGGAAAAGCGGACCTGCATGGTCCGGCGAAGCAGGAAATTGTAGGAACGGGAAATGAATTCCCGCTTCGGACCGCGGCTGACGCGGGAGCCTTGCCCGAGTCGTGTGCCAATGGAAATATCAGAGTGCCCGGACAACAGCGGTGCCACCAATGGTGGCAGCGCAGCGAGGTCAGTGGACAGGTCAACATCCAGGTAGGCAACGACTTTCGCCTCTGAAGCTCCCCAAGCATCCCGGAGGGCGTACCCTCGTCCCTTGACTTCCAGCCGGCGGTACTCCACGTTGGGCAAATGCTCGCTGAGCCGAGCTGCAATGACTGGAGTCTTGTCAGTGCTTGCATTGTCCGCAATGGTGATTTTCCACGTCGAAGGCATTTCGAGCGTTAGGTATTCGGCGAGCCTTATGATGCTGTGTTCGAGTACCGCTTCCTCATTGAAAACCGGTACCACAATTTCGAGCGCCAAGCCCCCATAGCTAGGTGTCATGCATCGAATAGTAGGGGTGGCTTAAGACGGGTGGCGAGGCTTTTTGGCAAAGACAGGTACCGCCTCAGAAAACCAAGTAGGCCACACGATTGGCCGGGCTGAGGGGTAGGTAGTGGGGGCGTCCTGGCAAGTGGGAGCGAGGCGCTCGTCACCGATCCAGGAGCTATTCGACCCTTCTAGGCGACATAGCGCTGGTGCCTGAGTTCAATGAGCAGGATTGGGTCTTTGCGGGTTATGGATTCTTGCCAGGCACAGAACATTCGGTCGAGCGCATGTGTAGAAGGGCCGTTGCCCGCGAGAAAACATATGGTCCACAAACAGGTATTGACTACTCGGGTGCGCTGCTGTGCGTTGCCCCTATTGTTTGGGCATGGAGGACTCCAATGGCATTCGCACAACCTCCCGCTACACGTCACTCGATGGGTTGAGGGGTCTTGCTGCCTTTGTCGTGGTCGTACACCACTGCTTCCTGGTATCGCCTCAGCTCGTGGACGCGGTGGCCAGCAACGGGGTGGGGCCGTTCGAATCGTGGGTTTGGTGGACAACCTTTACACCGCTGCATCTCATCTGGGCCGGCAAGGAAGCGGTCTACGTTTTCTTTATCCTGTCGGGCTTCGTTCTGACTCTTCCCTTCGTCCGAGCCTCTCGACCAAACTGGCTCGCCTACTATCCGAAGCGCATCGTCAGGATCTATATGCCGGTCTGGTTTTCGCTGATTTTCGCGCTGCTGATGGCCGGGGCGTTTCCGCGGGTGGCTGACCCGGCATTCAGTTCCTGGGTGAACCTGCATGACGCGGCGCCGAATGTGCTCGGCGACGCCATATTGCTTCGGGGCGCCGGTCCTCTCAACTCGCCGCTCTGGTCACTCCAGTGGGAGATGCTTTTCTCCTTGCTCTTGCCGCTTTATGTGGTCGCAGCCTTACGTTTCCGGCGCCTGTGGCTTCTCGGCGTTACGGGACTCCTTTTGCTTATCGCGGCAGGAAACCTGATGAACATCGCCCTTCCGGTGTACCTTTCCATGTTCGGCGTTGGGGCCATGGTTGCCGCTCGGCGGGACGTACTGCAGCGGTGGGGCCGGAAGTTCGGACGCTGGGGCTGGGCGGGTCTGCTTGTGGCATCAATAGTTTTACTGTGTTCACGTTGGCTGTTCCCGCAGCTACCGGTGTCCATTGCCGTGGCCACCATCGGCGGCGCACTGCTGATCTTTGCCTTCATCGCATGGCAGCCAACAATCGCATTGGGGAACAATTCCCTGATCCACTGGCTTGGAATACGGTCCTTCAGCCTCTACCTGGTTCATGAACCTATCGTGCTGTCCGTAACCTTCGCACTGCGCTCATCCAACCCGCTCGAAGTTGCGCTGTTCGCAGTGCCGCTCTCGCTTTTGGCAGCTGAAGTCTTCTTTCGCCTTGTGGAGCACCCGAGTCACCGGCTCTCTGGATTGGTCGGGAGGGCGGTTACAGATCGCGCTCGTCGCCGGAAAGAAGTCGTAACTAAGCGACACTGACATGAAAATAGCGGTGACGTGTCTTCCTGACTAGGGGAATTGGCGGGTCACCGTCACGAGGCTGAGTTATCCGGTCTGTTGGAGGGGTTCGAGGGTGACCTGGTAGCCCAGGGATTCGAGCTGTCCGATCGCGCGGGCCTTGGTCTTGGCGGGTGTCTGCCGCGTGAAGTAGTCGGCTCCGGGGTCGCTGTAGAGTTCGCCGGTGGTGAGCATGTGCCAGGCCGCGGTGAGCATGGCGTGTTCGACCGCGACGAGTGCCTTCATCGGTCCGCGCCGGGCGGCGAGGCGCCCGTATTTTGCGGAGAAGTACGTGTTCTTCGAGCTTGCTGCCGAGAGGGCTGCGATGCCGAGGGCTCCTTTGAGGTATCGGTTGCCGGGGCGTGTTTTGGTGGACTTGACCCGTCCGGCGGATTCGTTGGATCCCGGGGAGGTGCCGGCCCAGGAGGCCAGGTGTCCCGCGGTGGGGAACACGGTCATGTCGGCTCCGGTTTCGGCGATGAAAATCTCCGCGAGGGTGGTGCTGAATCCCGGGATGCTGATCAGGAGTTCCCGGGCGAGGCGAAAGGGCGCGATCGCCTCCTCGATCCTTGCGCTCAGGGCGTCGATGTCGGCGGTGTGGGCATCGATCCGGTGCAGATACAGCTCCGTCATGTAGCGGTGGTGGCTGCTGAACCGGCCGGTGAGCGCGTTAGTGAGTTCGGGGATCTTTGACCGCATCCGCCCGTGGGCCAGCTCCGCCAAGACCCCCGGGTCGTGCTGGCCTTCGATGAGTCCCTGGAGCATCAGCCGTCCGGAGAGCCCGGTGATGTCCGAGGCTACCGAGGAGAGCTTGATGCAGGCGTCCTCGAGAAGCTTTTCCAGCCGCTGGATCTCCCGGGTCCGTTCCCGGTTGATGATGGTCCTGGCCCGGGTCAGGTCCCGCAGTTCACGAATCGGGGGCAGCTCCCGCATCCTTTCCCGGTCCAGGATGATCAGCTCGTCCGGGCGGCCGTGGCGGGACCGGGAGTACCGGTGGTTGGCCTTGGGAAGCCAGTCCTCCCTCCAGCTGGCCCTTGAAATCCGCGGGTGAGCGGAAGTCCCGGCCCGGCATGAAGCGTTGCCGGAAGAACCTGTTCATCCGCTCGACCATGCCCTTGGACTCCGGATCCCGCGGCGGAAGCAGCTTGATCTCCAATCCCAGGGACCCGGCGAACGCGGCCACGGGCTCCGTGGGCCGGCGCCTGCCGATGCCGGACTCGTTGTCCCACAGCAGCCGGGACGGAACCGCCTGCGCGTCCTGTAGCAGAGTCCACATTCCGCACAGAAGGTCCGGCGTCGTCCGCGACGGCAGCATCCGTGCCTGGATGAATCCCGAGAACGCCGAGGTCATCACCAGCACCGGCGGCGTGTCGGTCTGGCCCTCACCGACGGGCAGCGGCTCGTGCGGGAACCAGAGATCGCACTGGACCTGGAACCCCGGCTCGTGGACCAGACGTTCGGCCGGGTCAGGCGGGGCGTATTCGGGCCGGATCACGGCGACCTTGGCCCGGAACAGCGACGCGGAACCGGACCAGCCCACCCGCTCCGCGAGCGTCGCGGCCGGCATCGTCGGCGTCTTCAACAACAGCTCCCGCACCCTGGGAGCAAACGCATCAAAACTCGATACCCCGGCTGCCCGCGGATACTTCGGCGCCCGGTCCGACTCCAGCGCGCGGTCCACCGTTCCGCGGGAAACTCCCACGATCCTGCCGATCTCACGCTTCGAGTGCTTGCCTGTCGAGAACAGGTGGCGTATCTCCGCCCAATCATCCAAATTGATCACCTTCCATAATGGTCGATGGCCCTATTTTCAGTTGGCTTTAACAGGTGGGACTCTTATGCGTTCTCTGTCCCAGAAGGCGGCAAATTCACGGCCGAACCGGACAACTACAGCACCTACAACGTGAGGACCACCTAAGTGCTCTCTGGACCCTCGCGTGCGTATTGATTCAGGAGATTCGGTGTCACTGGGAACAAAGTCCGCGGATCCAACTCCGACGGCGCCAGCACATAACGCAGCGGGTGCGGCAATGTGCAGCTTGGTCAGGCGACGTTCCGCAAGCTGGCGTGCCCGACACACATACGGTCGACCGTTAATGATCGCCACTGCTGTCTTGGAATACAACAGCTTTCGAGACACAGTCCCGGACCCCGGATCACGACGCGCGCGCAGAAGAATGGCCGCGAACCCCGACCCTACTTGGTCATTTTAGCGCTCGCTATGGAAGCAGATTGTAGTACTGGGCGCCGCCGATTTGCTCCGCAGGATAGCGAGCTCTGACCCAACTGACGATTCTCGCGGACTCGCCTCGGCCCTCCAGCGTCAAAGGAGGAAGTTCCTGGATGACTAATGCGCCAACCTGTCCGCCGTCCACCATAATCTGAAACTGTTCCAGTGTGGGGAAGGGATCCGTGCCGTCAAAGCCACCAATGGGCAGCACCGATCGCCTGCTCTCGAGTTGGTAGTTCGCTGCAGTCTCTGATCCCACCATTGCGGCCGACCACTCTGTGCTGGTGGGTGCGGCATAGAGCCGGGAAACGACACCCTCTTCGGGCAGGTCACCGAACATCACCGCCACGAAGCTTGCTGGCACATCCGATCCGAGTTGCTGGCGATCTGGATGGTCGGTTCGGATACCCAGAATACTTGGGCCAGAAACGACTCCGGCGCCCGCGTGCGGGCTTAGAACTGTGTTTACGGACCACAGTACAGGTCCCGCCATGAGCGTGACTGCGAGGAGGCCCGCGGAGATGGTCCGAAGGGTAGGCGTGGGCGGAAGGAGAAGCTGCAGCGCGATAGTAATTGACCACAGGACCAGGACGAATTCAGGGCCTCCCGGGAAATCCGCGGTTGATCGACTGGCGGAAACGAAGCCGAGGATCATGGTTCCGAGGAAAGAGGCGGCTAGCGCGATCCGCGTATTCCGGCGGTGACGGAGGCGGTACAAGTGCATCAGACCAACGGCAGCGAGACCGCACAACGGGGGAATTGCCGTGAGAGCGTAGTACGGATGGACGATGCCGGACATGAAGGCCAGAACGGTGGCAGAGCACAACAACCAGACTCCGCAGAGTACAAGGAATGCTCGGTAAGCCGTGCTGCCGCTGCGTCGTCGCACCTGCCAGACGGCAATGCACAGGCCAGCGATAGCCAGCGGCAGAAACCACCCGAATTGTCCAGAGAACTGCGGCTGAAGGAATCGCTGGAATCCCGGGTCCAGTTTCTCCGCCAAATTGGCCGCCGCGCTGGGGGACATGGTGCGGCTTGCGTCTTCTCCGCTAAGTCGATCCAAGCCGTTATATCCAAGCGTCAGTTCCACGGCACTGTTTAGGCGTGACCCTCCAACGAACGGACGGCTGGAAGCGGGTGTCAGCTGTACCAGCAGGAACCACCAGCCCCCCGTAACGGCCGCCGTGAGAAGGGCGCCCAAAAGGTGAAGCGTGCGCCATATGATGGGCGCAGTGGCGAAGATCAGGTACGCCACTGCCACAGCGGGCAGCACTAGTGCTACTTGAAGTTGCTTGGTCATCAACGCTGCCCCGGTGAGTGCTCCGGCCATGACGAGCCACGTGGGGCTGCTACGGCGGATCGATTCCAGCGCCGCAGACGCTACTCCGATCATCAACAATGTGAGGAGCGCATCCGGGTTGTTGTACCGGAACATCACCGTTGCTACGGGGGTCACAGCGAAAAATGTAGCTGCCAGGAGCCCAGCGGCAGCGCTGACATGAGTTCGAACCATTCGGTACAGCAAATAGACGCTGGCGACACCCATGACGGCCTGCGGAACCAGAATGCTCCAAGGACTTAGACCAAAGGCCCACACCGACGCGGACATCACCCAAAGGCTGAGCGGAGGCTTATCGACGCTTATTGCGTTGCCTGGGTCAGACGACGCGAAAAAGAAAGCTGTCCAGTCCTGTGAACCTGCCATGGCTGCCGCAGAATAGTACGAGTTCGCCCAGCCGTTATGATCCAGGCCCCACACATACAGCAAGCCCGTTAGCGTCAGCAGTGCCAACAGCGCACCACGCTGCCATGACAGCTTTGTCCATTGCGCAGGAAATCGAGGACGTTCAAGGGCAGAGTTCGACGCAGAGATTAGCTCCCCGGACACTTGACTGGGGGATCCAACCGGACCCTCGGTAGAAGCATTCAAGCGACTGGGGCCGGTTGGACGCCAGCAGCAGCAACTTTGGAGGTGCCCTCCGAGCTACGAACACGGAATACCCAGATACGAAGCAGTACGAAGCGCATGAGCGTCGCGAGTACGTTGGCGCCAGTGAGGGTCACGAGCTCCATGGTCGCTGAAGCATCCGGCGAGATGACATGGAGGGCCATTAGCGACGACGACGTGATTGACCAAGCTAGCGCGAACACAACCAGACCCTGGAACTGCTGCGTGAACAGTTTTTCTGGCCCGTTAATGCCGAACGTGAAGCGGCGGTTGGCTGCTGTGTTGCCAACAGCTGTGAGAAGGAGAGCCAAGAAGTTGGCCTCCTGCGCTCCGAAAGGCCCTTGTAACAGCATGAACAGAAGGGCAAACGCCATAGTGGATATGGCTCCAACCATGCCGAAGCGAACAACCTGGCCAAAGAAGCTGGGCCGTGACTGCGGGACAATAGGACGTCTCCCGAGCTCGGCGTAGATTGCTTGAACGGGAATCGAGCCCCTTACCAACGATCCCGCGACGCGTACGAGTCCGCGGACATCATCGATCGCAGTCTGCCGGATGTCCACTCGGCTGTCGGGGTCATCTACCCAGTCCACTGGGATCTCATGAATCCGAAGGCCCGATCGTTCCGCGATAATCAGGAGTTCAGTATCAAAGAACCAGCCGTTGTCCTCCACGTGAGGAAGTAATCTTCTGGCAACATCTGCGCGGATGGCCTTGAATCCACACTGCGCGTCGGAGAACCGCACCTGCATTGTGCGTTTCAGTAGAAAGTTGTACGAGCGGGAGATGAACTCGCGCTTCGGACCGCGGCTGACGCGGGAGTTTTGACCGAGTCTTGTCCCGATGGAGATATCGGAATGGCCGGATAGCAGAGGCGCGACCAGGGGGGGGAGGGCCGCAAGATCTGTTGAGAGGTCAACATCCAAATACGCTAGGACCTCGGCGTTGGATGCGCTCCAAGCGTCGCGAAGCGCATGGCCGCGTCCCTTTGCGTTCAAACGCCGGTAAGTGACGTTAGGCAATTCTTCGGCCAAGCGAGTGGCAATACTCGGCGTATTGTCCGTGCTGGCGTTGTCAGCAATTGTGATTTGCCATGACGATGGCATTTCAAGTGTCAGATAGTTCGCGAGCGTAGTGATGCTCTTTTCGAGTACAGTTTCCTCGTTGAAAACCGGTACAACAATTTCAAGCGCCAGGCCCCCATGGCAAGGTTTCATGCTGTGTATGCTATAGGCACGCGTGGGTGACTTGCTAGCGGTGAGTGGAAACTTGGGGAATTATTGATGAAATACTTGGGTAATCCTTGATGGAATGGTTTGCGGCCCTGCCGGGTCTCTTTGGGGCAATTGCCATACTCATGATTCCCGGGCTCCTCTTGGGCTGGACGCTAGGACTTCGGCACGTTTGGGTGATTTCACTTGCACCCCTGATGACGACGTCACTTGTGGCAGTTTCCACGCTCACCTTCTGGTGGTTGCGGATACATTGGAACGTGGTGAGCTTCGCTGTTGTCACAGTGATGGTTGGCGGGGTTGTTCTGGTGGCGGTCCGCTTCGCTAGGAAGCGCTGGCCGGCCAATTTTTCATGGTCCGCGGTCGAGCACAAGCCAGGCACAGGGTACTGGCTCGCTGTTCTGGCGGCGGTGTCCCTACTGTCCTGGCGCTACGTCCAAATCGTCGAGCATCCGGGCAACATCAACCAGGGGATTGATACGCCGTTTCACCTCAATCTGGTACGAGAGATCGTCAATGACGGAGACGGGTCGCCGTTCGCCGTGCGTTCTTTGATGGGTGAATCGTCCGGACTGTATCCGCAGATCTGGCACGCGCTGGCGGCATTGACTACTGAGGCGACGGGCTTGCCCATAATTGAGGCCGCCAATGCCCTTAATCTTGCGATCGTGGCCGTTGCCTGGCCGCTTGGCGTACTACTGTTGGTCCACTTGGTGGTCGGGCCGAAGATTGTTGGGCTGCTCTGTGCGGCCGTTGCTAGCGCCGGATTCTTCGCCTTCCCGTTCACTGTCATGCAGAGCCAGAAGAGCGATTTCGGTCCGCTCTTTCCCTACATGCTGGCGGTGACCTTGTTGCCGCCGCTCGTCGCAGTTCTGGCGTCAGCATTGAGGTTTGGAAAGATTAGCCCCATGCCCTGGCCATTGGCCGCAACGACGCTGGGCGCAGGGATACCAGGCCTTGTACTCACGCATATGTCAGGTCTAGTGGCTCTTGTTGGCCTGTCTTCGATTTTTGCGGCCATGGCTGCGGGGCGGTCCTTCCGAACCCTCAAGCAACGGCAGTCGGATCTCTTCGGTTACTTGAAGTGGACAGCACTCTGGATCAGCGCATTCAGTTCCGGTCTAGTCGTCTGGGCTGTGGTGCGTCCTTGGACCACCACCTGGGACCCATTCGACTCACTGCCGGCCGCCGCCGGGAGCGTCCTGTTAAACGCACCAACGCATGGCACCGTCCAATGGGGGCTCGCCGCATTGACGCTGCTCGGAACGGTGGTGCTGGTCCGGAGACGTACTGAATGGTGGTTTCTGGCGTCCTACGCCGGTGCGGTTGTGCTCTACGTCGTGTCCGCAGCGGTTCCAGATCCAATTGTCAGGCAAATCGTAATCGGCGCGTGGTATGGTGATCCGCCTCGCCTAGCTGCGCTCCTGCCCATGTTCTGGGCAGTTCTTGCCGGCGCGGCAGGTGCCTGGATACTCGAAAATATCTCCCAGCGCCGGATTCAGTGGATAGTTTCAGCTGGCGTCGCAGCTTTGGCCGCATCCATCATCATCTGGCCCACAAATTCGCAAACGACGCCCGGTCGAGAGAATACGTACGCTCTGACTGATGCCTCGCCGCTGTTGAGCCCAGATGAACTCGAATTGTTGAAGCGGCTGAGAGACCATGTGCCGGCGGACGCTGTTATGGCCAATAACCCGTGGAATGGGAGTTCCACGGCCTATGCAATTGCGGATCGCCGTGTTCTGTTCGCGCATGCGTCTACGGGATCCAACGAAGACCGGCTGCTGACATCGGAGAAATTGAACCAGGCCCGTCCCGAATCCGAGGTTTGCGCGGCAGCAAAGCGTGAGAACGTTCGATTCCTCCTCGATTTCGGCGGCCGCTACATTGATCCGGAACGCAAGGAAGTCAATGACTTCCCAGGCTTGGACGGAGCAGATAGTTCACCAGCGTTCGTCAAGATTGACCAGCAAGGCGTGGCTGTCCTGTATAGATTTGTTGGCTGTGACACTTAGAAGTGAAGCGCACGACCGCATAGTAGTGGCCTCGCTGCCAAGCGTGACGATAGAACCAACGCCGGCCGCCAAGCATCCATCCTCTAGACTTGTCCACGATGTCTAGATTATTTGGAACAGATGGTGTCCGGGGCCTGGCTAACGGCCTGTTGACTGCCGAGCTGGCGATGAACCTGGCCCAGGCGGCCGCCGTCGTGCTTGGTCATGACCGCAATACCAGCGGCACCCGGCCCCGCGCCGTGGTGGCGCGTGACCCCCGCGCCAGCGGGGAATTCATCGCTGCCGCCGTAGAGGCAGGGCTGTCCAGTTCCGGTATCGATGTCTACGACGCCGGTGTTCTCCCGACGCCGGCCGCGGCCTACCTCGTGGCAGACCTCGACGCCGATTTCGGCGTCATGATTTCGGCCTCGCATAATCCGGCCCCTGATAACGGCATCAAGTTCTTCGCGCGCGGCGGCCAGAAGCTTCCTGATGACGTGGAGAACGCCATCGAGGAGCAGATGGGTAAGGAGCCGCAGCGGCCCGTCGGCAGCGATGTTGGCAGGATCCAGCGCTTCTCCGATGCCGAGGACCGCTACATCGTGCACCTCCTGGGCACCCTCCCGCACCGCCTGGACGGGCTGAAGGTAGTCCTGGACTGCGCCCACGGCGCCGCCAGCGGCTGTTCACCCCAGGTCTTCAAAGACGCCGGCGCCGACGTAATCGTGATCGGCGCCGAGCCGGACGGCCACAACATCAACGACGGAGTGGGCTCCACCCATCTCGGTCCGCTCAAAGCCGCGGTGCTGAAGCACGGGGCCGACCTCGGCATCGCCCACGACGGCGACGCCGACCGGTGCCTCGCTGTGGACCACGAAGGCACCGAAGTGGACGGCGACCAGATCATGGCGATCCTGGCCGTCGCCCTCAAAGCCTCAGGCAAGCTCATCGACGACGTCCTGGTGGCCACCGTGATGAGCAACCTCGGCCTCAAGATCGCACTGCGCCAAGCAGGCATCACGATCCGCGAAACAGGTGTCGGGGACCGCTACGTCCTTGAGGAGATGCGCGACGGCGGATACAACCTCGGCGGCGAGCAGTCCGGCCACGTGATCTTCGCTGACTACGCCACCACAGGCGACGGCGTCCTCACCGGGCTCCAGATTGCCGCGCAGGTCGCCCTGACGGGCCGGCCGCTCAAACAGCTCGCCACTGTGATGACCAAGCTCCCGCAGGTACTCATCAACGTCAAGGGCGTTGACCGCACGCGCGTGGGTAGTTCCGACGCGCTGGCGCAGGCCGTGGTCCTGGCCGAAGCCGAGCTGGGCGATAACGGACGTGTCCTGCTCCGCCCCTCAGGCACCGAACCCGTAGTGCGGGTCATGGTGGAAGCAGGGGATGAGGCAACAGCCCACTCCATCGCTGAACGCCTGGCCCAGGTTGTCCGCACCGAGCTCGCGCTCGAGCTGGTCACCGACTGATCCACAACACAACCAAATGTGGCCCGCCTCCGTCAGGAAGCGGGCCACACGTGTCTGCGGTGAGGTTACGGGGTGCGCTGCTGCAGCGAGTCCCGGATTTCGGTCAGCAGGGCGATCTGCGGATCCTCTGCAGCCTCTTCCTTGACTTCGGGGTTGATGCCCAGTTTGCGGTTGCGGAGTTCGATCATGTGGTTCATCGGCATGATAACCACGAAGTAGATGGCAGCGGCCACCAATACGAACGAAATGATTGAGGAAATAACGGATCCATACATGAATCCCTCCCACTGCATTTCTGCAATGCCCTTGGCACTGAACAGGCGGCCGATCAGCGGTGTGAGCAGGCCTTCGACGATTGAGGTCACGACGGCGCCAAAAGCGGCACCCATCACGACGGCGACGGCAAGGTCTACGACATTGCCCTTCATGATGAAATTCTTGAATCCTGTCAACATACAAACCAAGCTAGCTCACCAACCTGAGCCGCACATGACGGATCTGTAAATTCCTGCGGGCGTGTCGGGAACTAAGTATGCGTAGCTTACGTTTAGGGATATCCCGGCGCCGCGTCCACACCGAAGTACTCCTCCACGGTGCTGATGCCCCGGGTCGCCATATCGGTGGCGGCTTCCACGCCGATGTACCGCAGGTGCCACGGCTCGTAGTAGTAGCCGGTGATCGGGTGGAACATCCACGGATACCGCACCACAAAACCGAAGCGGTGGCCGTTCGCCTTCGCCCATACCGCCGCCGGCTGATCGGCGAAGCACGGCTGGAACGCGCACGCCCCGCCGCTGTCGCCGATGTCGAAGGACCAGCCGGTCTGGTGTTCCGAGTATCCGGGGCGGGCGCTTGCGGTGTCGGCATCGGCCTGTCCGCGCGCTGCCACATAGCCGTTGTACGTGGTCACCTGCGTGCCGTAGGAGCGGTAACCGCTGGCGAGCGTCATGACGACTCCGTCCTGCGCGGCCGCGGCGAACATCGCGTCCGCGGCCGCCGCCGTCGTGCTGTTCAGCAGGGCCGCCTCGCCCGAAACGGCCAGCGTGACGTTGGGCTGGACCAGATCCGCCGGAACGTAGTCCGCCGGCGCCAGCGGACGGTGTTTGTTGACCACCAGCCACGGGCTGCCCGGATCCGTCAGCGAGAACTGACGGGGCAGCGCTGCCGACGGCGGTACGGGAGCCTGCGGCGGCGGCTCAGCTGCCGCCGTCGTGCTTTCCACTGAAGGGACCGCGACGGCCGTGGGGGATGCGGAAGTCACCCCAGGTGCAGGGGAGGAGGACGACGGCGTCACCGCGGCGGGTGCCTCCGGCGTGCACGCTGCCAGGACCGTCAGCCCGGCTCCGGCGGCGAGGAAGCGGGTGAAGGAGCGGCGGCTGGCCCCCGAGGGGCCGCCTGCCACGCAGTCATGGCACACGTGTGTTAAACCTTCCGCAGGAGCATGCGGCGGATGGAGTGGTCCGCGTCCTTGGACAGAACCAGCTGGGCGCGGCCACGGGTGGGGAGGACGTTTTCCTCCAGGTTGGGCTCATTGATGCGCTTCCAGATGTCCCGGGCGGTGCGCTCGGCTTCCTCGTCGGAAAGCGTCGCATAGCGGTGGAAGTAGGACTCCGGCTGCGCGAACGCGGTGCTCTGGAGCTTGCGGAACCGCTCCACGTACCACTCCTCGATGTAGGAGGTCTTGGCGTCCACATAGATGGAGAAATCGAAGAAGTCGCTCAGGGCCAGGCCCTGCTTGCCGTCATGGCGCGGGCGGGCGGGGGCCAGCACGTTCAGGCCCTCCACGATCAGCACGTCCGGGCGGCGGACCACCACTTCCTTGTCCGGAACGATGTCGTACGTGACGTGGGAGTACCAGGGCGCCCGGACTTCCTCCGCGCCGCCCTTGATCTCGCTCACAAAGCGCAGCAGCGCGCGGCGGTCGTAGGACTCGGGGAAACCTTTGCGTTCCAGCAGTTGGCGGCGCTTGAGCTCAGCCAGGGGATAGAGGAAGCCGTCGGTGGTGATCAGCTCAACATTGGGGGTGCCGGGCCAGCGCCGCAGCATCTCCCGGAGCACGCGGGCGATTGTGGACTTGCCCACGGCCACCGAGCCGGCCACGCCAATGACAAACGGGGTGCGCTGGGTCTGCTCACCCAGGAAGGTGGTGGTGGCCGAATGAAGCTGGCCCGCGGCCTCCACATAAAGGTGCAGGAGCCGCGACAGGGGCAGGTAGACCTCGCGGATCTCCTTCATGTCCAGGGGATCGCCGAGGCCACGCAGACGGACAATGTCCTCTTCGTTAAGGGGCTGCTCCATCTGGGCGGCGAGCCGGGACCAGGTCTGGCGGTCCAGCTCAACGAACGGGGAGACACCCTCACCGTTCGCTTCATTGCGTTGCAAAGTCACTTTAGAGATTCTGCCCCTCGCGCGGCTGAGAGCGAAATGGAGCACCCTAAGTTTAGATCTCAACCCGGCTGCCGATAAGCTGGAGCCCATGTGTGGAATCGTTGGATATGTGGGCCATTCTGCTGGCCGTGTGAATGCCGGTCACAGTGCGTTGGATGTAGTCCTTGAGGGATTGCGCCGTCTGGAGTACCGGGGTTACGACTCTGCAGGTGTCGCGGTGGTCTCCGAGGGGTCCATCGAGTCCCGGAAGAAGTCCGGCAAGCTGAGCAACCTCCTCGCCGAGCTGGAGGCCCACCCGCTGCCGGAGACGTTCACCGGCATCGGCCACACCCGCTGGGCCACGCACGGCGGCCCCACGGACCAGAACGCGCACCCGCACCTGTCCGACGGCGGCAAGCTGGCCCTGATCCACAACGGCATCATCGAGAACTTCGCCGAGCTGAAGCTGGAGCTGGTGGCCAAGGGCTACGCGTTCGAGTCCGAGACGGACACCGAGGTCGCGGCCGTGCTGCTGGGCGATATCTTCCGCAACAAGCTCGGTGGTGTGGCGTCCGACGGCGGCCTGACGCTGGCGATGCAGTACGCCTGCCAGCGCCTTGAGGGTGCGTTCACGCTGCTGGCGGTCCACGCGGACCAGCCCGACGTCGTGGTTGCCGCCCGCCGCAACTCACCCCTGGTGGTGGGCCTGGGCGATGGCGAGAACTTCCTGGGCTCGGACGTGTCCGGCTTCATCGATTACACCCGCCGTGCGGTGGAGCTGGGCCAGGACCAGATTGTCACCATCACCGCTGACACGGTGGAGATCACCGATTTCTATGGCGCCCCGGCCGAGGGCAAGGAATACCACGTTGACTGGGATCCGGAATCGGCGGAAAAGGGCGGTTTCCCGTCCTTCATGGAGAAGGAAATCCATGACCAGCCCGACGCGGTGCTGCAGACCCTGCTGGGCCGCTCGGACGTCAACGGCAGGCTGACCCTGGATGAGCTCCGTATTGACCCGCAGCTGCTGAAGAACGTCGACAAGATCATTGTGCTGGCCTGCGGGACGTCGGCGTATGCCGGGCAGGTGGCCAAGTACGCCATCGAGCACTGGTGCCGGATTGCCACCGAGGTGGAGCTCTCCCACGAGTTCCGGTACCGGGACCCGATCGTGGACGAGAACACCCTGATCGTTTCGATCTCCCAGTCCGGGGAGACGATGGACACGCTGATGGCTGTCCGTTACGCCAAGGAACAGGGCGCCAAGACGGTCTCGATCTGCAACACCAACGGCTCCACCATCCCGCGTGAATCCGACGCCGTGCTCTACACACACGCCGGCCCGGAAATCGCCGTGGCTTCCACCAAGGCGTTCCTGGCGCAGATCACGGCGGCGTATCTGCTGGGCCTGTACCTGGCGCAGCTGCGCGGGAACAAGTTCCAGGGCGAGATCAAGGACATCCTGGCGGACCTGAACAAGATCCCGGCCAAGATCCAGCGGATCCTGGACAACGAGGCGCAGATCAAGGAACTCGGCGAGTCCATGGCCGACGCGAAGTCCGTGCTGTTCCTGGGCCGCCACGTCGGCTTCCCGGTGGCCATGGAAGGTGCGCTGAAGCTCAAGGAACTCGCGTACATCCACGCCGAGGGCTTCGCCGCCGGTGAGCTGAAGCACGGCCCCATCGCGCTGATCGAGGAGGGCCAGCCGGTGTTTGTGGTGGTCCCGTCCCCGCGCGGACGCGACTCGCTGCACGCCAAGGTTGTCTCCAACATCCAGGAAGTCCGGGCGCGCGGCGCCAAGACCATTGTGATCGCCGAAGAAGGCGACGAGGCAGTCAAGGCCTACGCCGAGCACGTCTTCTACATCCCGGAGACCCCCGTGCTGCTGGCCCCGCTGCTCAGCACGGTCCCGCTGCAGATCTTCGCCCTGGCCCTCGCCTCGGCCAAGGGCTACGACGTGGACCAGCCCCGCAACCTCGCCAAGAGCGTCACCGTAGAGTAACCGCAGGCCGGCCGGCCAAGAGCCGGTCAGTACCCAGCGAAATGGAAGCCCCGAGCCTTAGGCTCGGGGCTTTTGTTGTCTGCCGCGCAGCGCGCTGTGCGCGGCAGGCGCGGAGTGTCCCCGTAGAATAGCGCCATGATTGTTGGCATTGGCGTAGACGTTGTAGACATCGAGCGGTTCGGCCGCCAGCTTGAGCGCACTCCGGGGCTCCGGGACCGGCTGTTCGTGCCCGCGGAACGTGAGTTGAACACCCGCTCCTTGGCCGCGAGGTTCGCCGCCAAGGAGGCCGTGGCCAAGGTCCTCGGCGCGCCGGCCGGCATGAACTGGCAAGACTGCTGGATCGGCCTGGACCAGCACGGACCCACCATCCAGGTCAAAGGAACTGTGCTGGCGGTGGCCGAGTCCAAGGGCGTCAAACGCTGGCACGTCTCCATGAGCCACGACGGCGGCATTGCCACCTCCACGGTACTGGCCGAAGGCTGAACCACTTACTGCTCAGCCCAACGACGGACCTGACACCATGATCAGTGCCTATACCGGAACCCAGATCAGGGCAGCAGAACAGCCGTTCCTGGCTGCCGGGATGGGCGATGTTCTGATGGGGCGGGCCTCCTACGGGCTCGCCAACGCGGTGGTCCACGAGCTGAAGTCACGCGGCCAGCGGCATTACGGCGCCAGCGTGGCCGTCCTGGCGGGCAAAGGCAACAACGGGGGAGACGGCCTCTTCGCCGCGTCACTCCTGGCGGCCAGGGGAATGCGTACGACGGCGGTACTCACCGCCGGAACGGCCCACGCCGAGGCGCTGGCTGCCTTTGAGCGCGCCGGGGGGCGCGTACACCTCCTCACCGAATCCAACGCCAGCCAATTGGCCGCACACGTGGCGGGTGTCGACGTCGTAATTGACGCGATCCTGGGGACGGGCGCCCGCGGCGGCCTTAGAGGCGCGGCCGCCGGCCTGGTGCGCGGCCTTTCGGATTTGCGGCTGTCGTCTGCGGATGCGGGGATTGTGGTGGCCTGCGATATTCCCAGCGGCGTCGACGCCGACACCGGGGAAGCCCATGTGCCGGTCCTGTCCGCGGACCTGACCGTCACCTTCGCCGCCGCCAAGGTGGGGTTGCTGGCGGACCCGGGCGCCGATCACGCCGGCCACATCCACGTGGTGCCCATCGGCATCGAAGACGAACTGCCCTGGCCGGCGCTGCGCAGGTTTGAACCGGTGGACCTGGCCCGGCTCCTGCCGCAGCCCGGAAGGCGCTCGCACAAGTATTCCCGCGGCGTCCTGGGCGTCGTGGCCGGATCCGCCGATTATCCGGGCGCCGCCGTGCTGGCCTGCCGGGGTGCGTTGGCCGCCGGCGCGGGGATGGTCCGCTACCTGGGCCCGCCCGAGGTGGCCGACCTGGTGCGGCAGTCGTGCCCGGAGGTGGTGTGCAGCACGGGCTCTGTCGCGGAGACGCACGTCCAGGCGTGGCTGGTGGGTTCGGGCATGGGACCCGGCGATACCGAACAGCTCCAGCGCGCCCGTGACGCCGTGGAATCCGGTCTGCCAGTGATCGCCGACGCCGGAGCGCTTCCCGCCCTGCCCTCGATCCTGGCGCCGCAGGTGGTGCTCACACCGCACGCCGGCGAATTGGCATCGCTACTCCAGCGGCTGGCGTCTTCCCCGGACAGCCCGGACTTTGATCCCACCCCGGACCGTACCGCCGTCGAATCCTCCACCCTTGGCGCGGCCCGGCATGCCGCCGTGCTCACCGAGGCCACTGTGCTGCTGAAGGGTGCCACCACCCTGGTCGCGTCGCCCTTCCAGGATTTCTACAGCCAGGCGGACGGCACGGCGTGGCTCGCCACCGCCGGAAGCGGCGACGTCCTGGCCGGCATCATCGGTGCGCTGCTCGCCCAACTGGGGTCCGACGTCGGACGCTTCCGTGATGCGGGCATCGATCCCGACGAGCGCTGGGCAGCTATTGCCGCCCTCGGGGCCAGCCTCCACGGCCTCGCGGGAGCGGCCGCCTCCGGCGGCGGACCGCTGACGGCCGGCCGGATTGCGGACGCCGTACCAGACGTTTGGTATAAAGTCAGCCTGCTTAGTAAGCAGGCGGGCCGGAAACGTAATAGTCACACCCACCCGCTACCGTAGGCATAGGTTTTGTACCGGCAGGGGCGGTTTTGTGTCCACGCACCCGCTGTCGAACAACGATGAGGAGCACGCATGGAAATCTGGCCCGGAACGGCATATCCGCTTGGCGCCACTTTTGACGGGACCGGCACGAACTTCGCTTTGTTCAGCGAACGCGCCGAAAAGATCGAGCTGTGCCTCTTCGATGACGACGGCGTGGAAACCAGGTTCAGGCTCGACGAGGTGGACGGCTACGTCTGGCACGGCTACATCCCGCAGGTCCAGCCGGGCCAGAAATACGGCTACCGCGTCCACGGGCCCTACGACCCGGACTCCGGCAACCGCTTCAACCCCAACAAACTGCTCCTGGACCCCTACGCCAAGGCCGTGCACGGGCAGATGGACTGGGACCCGGCGCTCTTCTCCTACAACCTGGGCGAGCCCGACTCCATCAATAATGAGGATTCGGCGCCACACATGATGATGGGCGTGGTGATCAACCCGTTCTTCGACTGGGACGGCGACCACAACCTGCGCATTCCGTACCACAAGTCGGTCATTTACGAGGCCCACGTCAAGGGCCTGACCCAGCTCCACCCGGAGATCCCCGAGGAGCAGCGCGGCACCTACGCCGGCGTGGCACACCCGTCCGTCATCGCGCACCTCCAGAAACTGGGCATCACCGCGATCGAGCTGATGCCGGTGCACCAGTTCGTCAATGAGGGAACCCTGCAGGACAAGGGCCTGAGCAACTACTGGGGCTACAACACCATCGGCTTCTTCGCGCCGCAGAACACCTACAGTTCCACCGGCGACACCGGGCAGCAAGTCCAGGACTTCAAAGCCATGGTCCGCACGCTGCACCGCGCAGGCATCGAAGTGATCCTTGACGTGGTGTACAACCACACGGCCGAAGGTAACCACCTGGGCCCCACGCTGTCCTTCAAGGGCATCGACAACGCCTCCTACTACCGGTTGATGGAGGGCGACGAGAAGCACTACATGGACTACACGGGCACGGGCAACTCGCTCAATGTCCGCCAGCCGCACTCGCTGCAGCTGCTCATGGATTCCTTGCGGTACTGGGTCACCGAAATGCACGTGGACGGCTTCCGCTTCGACCTCGCCTCCACCCTGGCGCGCGAGTTCTACGACGTGGACAAGCTCTCCACCTTCTTCGAGCTCATCCAGCAGGATCCGGTGGTGTCCCAGGTCAAGCTCATCGCCGAGCCCTGGGACGTGGGTCCCGGCGGCTACCAGGTGGGCAACTTCCCGCCGCAGTGGACGGAGTGGAACGGCCAGTACCGCGACACGGTCCGGGACTTCTGGCGTGGCGAACCGGCCACACTGGGCGAATTCGCGTCCCGCCTCACCGGCTCCGCCGACCTGTACGAGCACTCGGGCCGCCGGCCCGTGGCCTCCATTAACTTTGTCACCGCCCATGACGGCTTCACGCTTGCTGACCTGGTGTCCTACAACGAGAAGCACAACGACGCCAACGGTGAGGACAACAACGACGGCGAATCCCACAACCGGTCCTGGAACTGCGGGGCTGAAGGTCCCACCGACGATCCCGCCGTCCTCGGGCTGCGCGCCCGCCAGCAGCGGAACTTCATCGCCTCGCTGCTCCTGTCCCAGGGTGTGCCCATGCTGCTGCACGGTGACGAAATGGGACGCACCCAGCAGGGCAACAACAACGGCTACTGCCAGGATTCGGAACTGACCTGGGTCAACTGGGAGAACATCGACCAGCCCCTCGTCGAATTCACCGCCGCCGTCAACGCGCTGCGCGCCAAGCACCCCACGTTCCGCCGGAGCAGGTTCTTCGACGGCCGTCCCGTACGCAGAGGCGAAGGCGAACGCCTGCCGGACATCGTATGGCTCGACGTGGATGCTAGCACCATGCAGCCGGAGGACTGGGACAGCGGCTTCGGTCGCTCGGTGGGTGTGTTCCTCAACGGCGACGGCATCCGGGGCCAGGATGCCCGAGGCCGCCGGATCACGGACGTGAACTTCCTGCTGTACTTCAACGCCCACGATGACATGGTCAAGTTCACCCTGCCGGCCGACGAGTACGCGCCGGCCTGGGACATCATCATCGACACCGCCGGCCACAATGCGGACACCGAACCCGTCAGGGCCGGTGACGCTCTGCCGGTGGACGCAAAGTCGCTGGTGGTCCTCCGTGCCCACACCGTTCCCGATGTTGAACCGGACCATTCCGTGGCCGCGTCGCTCGCCGCGCTGTCGCAGACCGCCACCAGCGAGACCGAGTCCTTGAGTTCACCCATGGTGGCCGAACCCGGGAAGACCACGAAAGTCGGGGCCCGGAAGGCCGCCGCAAAGTGAAGGCTCCGGCATCCACCTACCGGCTCCAGATCCGCAGCAGTTTCACGCTCTTTGATGCCGCCGCCACCGTTCCGTACCTGAAGTCATTGGGTGTTGATTGGGTCTATTTGTCTCCGATCCTGACGGCGGAGCGCGGGTCCGATCACGGCTATGACGTGACGGATCCGTCGTCGGTGGACCCGGAGCGGGGCGGCCCGGAAGGCCTGCTTTCCCTTTCGAGGGCCGCCCGGGAGCACGGCATGGGCGTGCTGGTGGACATCGTCCCCAACCATGTGGGCGTCGCCTCGCCGGCGCAGAACCCGTGGTGGTGGTCGCTGCTGCAGGAAGGGCGCGGCTCACCTTACGCGGAAGCGTTCGACGTCGACTGGGACTTTGGTGCCGGCCGGATCCGGATCCCCGTCCTGGGCAGTGATGACGACCTTGACGTGCTGGCGGTTGCAGATGGCGAACTCCACTATTACGGCCACCGTTTTCCGCTGGCGGCAGGTTCATACGCCGACGGCGACTCTCCGCGAGCTGTGCACGACCGGCAGCACTACGAACTGGTCTCCTGGCGCCGGGCGGACAGCGAGCTGAACTACCGGCGGTTCTTCGCGGTCAACACCCTGGCGGGCATCCGGGTGGAGGACCCCTGGGTCTTCGGCCAGGCCCATGCCGAGGTGAAGCGCTGGTTCGACGACGGCCTGGTTGACGGGCTGCGTGTGGACCACCCGGACGGCCTGGCGGATCCGGCCGGGTATCTTCGCTGGCTCAAGGACCTCAGCGGCGGAGCCTACGTCCTGGTGGAGAAGATCCTGGAGCCGGGGGAGGAGCTGCCGGCGGAATTCGCCTGCGAAGGCACCACCGGCTACGACGCCCTGGCCGACCTGGACCGCCTGCTGGTGGACCCGGCCGGCGAGGCTGCGCTGGACGCGTTGGATGCACAGCTGCGCTCCGGCGAACCTGCGGACTATACGGCCATGATCCTGGGGACAAAGCGTGCCGTGGCAGACGGCATGCTGCGGTCCGAGATCCTGCGGCTGGCCCGGCTGGTTCCCGCTTCCGCGAGTCTGTCCGAGGACGTCGCGGCCGATGCCCTGGCCCAGGTCATCGCGGCCTTCCCCGTGTACCGCACGTACCTGCCCACGGGTGAGGACGTGCTGCGCGAGGCCTGCGCGGCAGCGGCCCGCCAGCGCCCTGACTTGGCTGAGGTGCTGGACGTGCTGTTGCCACTGCTGCTCAAGCCTGAGACTGAACTGGGCCGACGTTTCCAGCAGACGTCCGGCATGGTGATGGCAAAGGGCGTGGAGGACACGGCCTTCTACCGCTACACCCGGCTGGGGACACTGACCGAAGTGGGAGCAGACCCGTCCCACTTCTCGCTCGCCCCGGACGAATTCCACCGGCGAATGGCCGAGCGCCAGGCGTCCCTGCCGCTGTCCATGACCACGTTGACCACCCACGACACCAAACGCAGCGAGGACACCCGGGCACGGATCTCCGTGATCGCTGAGCTGCCGGACGAGTGGGCCGCAACCCTTGACACCCTTCGCGGGCTCGCCCCGGTGCCCGACGGCCCGTTCGAGAACATGCTGTGGCAGGCGGTCATCGGTGCGTGGCCGGCGTCGCGGGAACGGCTGCATGCCTATGCCGAGAAGGCTGCCCGGGAAGCAGCCAATTCCACCACCTGGACGGATCCGGACGAAAAGTTCGAAGCACGGGTTAAGGCAGCGGTGGACGCAGTGTTCGACGACGCCCGGGTCACTACGGCGATCGAGGACTTCGTCGCCAGGACGGATGCCTTTGCCGCTTCCAACTCGCTGTCCCTGAAGCTGCTCCAGCTGACCATGCCGGGAGTGCCAGACGTCTACCAGGGCACCGAATTCCGGGACCGCTCGCTGGCCGACCCGGACAATAGGCGGGCAGTTGACTTCAAGCGCCGCGAAACCGCCCTTGCCGCACTGGATGCCGGCACAAGTCCGGCGGACTTCCGGGACGAGGCCGCGAAACTGCTGCTGACCTCCCGGGCGCTGCGCCTCCGCCGGGATCGGCCCGAACTCTTCGAGGGCTACCGGCCCGTTCTGGCTTCCCACGCTGCGGCGGACCACCTGGTGGCCTTCGACCGCGGGGCGGACAGCAGCAGAACTGGCGGCGCGCCCGGTGCGTTGACCCTGGCGACGCGGCTTCCCGTCGGACTGGAACGCGCCGGCGGGTGGCGGGATACCGCCGTCGAACTTTCCACCGCCATGCGGGACGAACTCACGGGACGGACGCACGGCCCCGGCCCGGTGCCGGTGGCCGGCATCCTCCAGCAATACCCTGTGGCGCTTCTCGCGCCCGTGATCGGAGACAACGCATGAGCCTGACGCACCACGGTTCCGGCCGGTTCGATGTCTGGGCCCCGGACGCCTCGGCCGTCTCGCTGCTCGCCAACGGGCACCAATACCCCATGAAGCAGGGGGCGGGAGTCCCCGGCGCAGATGGCTGGTGGTCCGCGCCGGAAGCGCCGGCTGACGCAGATGTGGATTACGGCTACCTGCTCGACGGCGACGCCCACCCGCTGCCGGACCCCCGGTCCCGCCGCCTCCCGGACGGCGTCCACGCGCTGTCCCGCACCTACGATCCCGCCTCCTACGCCTGGCAGGACGCCGGCTGGCAGGGGAAGGAACTGCGCGGCTCGGTCATCTACGAACTCCACGTGGGAACCTTCACGCCCGCGGGAACACTCGATGCTGCCGCGGACAAACTAGGCTACCTCGCGGACCTCGGCATCGATTTTGTGGAGCTGCTCCCGGTCAACGGGTTCAACGGCACCCACAACTGGGGCTACGACGGCGTCCAGTGGTTCGCGGTCCACGAAGGCTACGGCGGTCCTGCGGCCTACCAGCGTTTTGTGGACGCCGCCCACGCTGCCGGGCTGGGCGTCATCCAGGACGTGGTTTACAACCACCTGGGACCCAGCGGCAACTACCTGTCCAGATTCGGCCCGTACCTCAAGCAGGGCGACGCCAACACGTGGGGCGATTCGGTCAACCTCGACGGCCCGGGGTCCGACGTCGTGCGTGAATACATCCTGGACAACGCCGCGCTGTGGCTTCGCGACTATCACGTGGACGGCCTGCGCCTGGATGCCGTCCACGCGCTGCGCGACGAGCGGGCCGTGCACCTCCTGGAAGAGTTCGGCGCGCTGGGCGATGTCATTTCGGCGGAGACCGGGCTTCCCAAGACCCTCATCGCCGAATCGGATCTCAACAATCCGCGGCTGATCTACCCCCGCGACGCCAACGGCTACGGCCTCGCCGGGCAGTGGAGCGACGACTTCCACCACGCGGTGCACGTCAACGTCAGCGGCGAGACCGCTGGGTATTACGGCGACTTCGCGTCGCTGGGCGTCCTGGCCAAGGTCCTCAAGGACGGTTTTCTGCACGACGGCAGCTACTCCAGCTTCCGCGGACGCCATCACGGCCGGCCCATCAACAGCTCGCTGGTCCACCCCGCTGCCCTGGTGGTGTGCAGCCAGAACCACGACCAGATCGGCAACCGGGCCATCGGGGACAGGCTGTCCCAGTCCCTGCCGTACGGTCCGCTGGCTGTGGCCGCGGTGCTGACGCTGACCTCGCCGTTTACGCCCATGCTGTTTATGGGCGAGGAATTCGGTGCCTCCACGCCCTGGCAGTTTTTCACTTCGCACCCCGAGCCGGAGCTGGGCAAGGCGACGGCGGAGGGCAGGATCCGCGAGTTCGAGCGCATGGGGTGGGATCCCGCCGTCGTCCCCGATCCGCAGGATCCCGAAACGTTCCGGCGCTCCAAACTCAACTGGGCGGAGGCTGCTGACGGTCACCACGCGCGCCTCCTCTCGCTCCACCGCTCGTTGACCGCGCTGCGGCGCGCTTACCCCGAACTGGCCGGCCTGGGGTTCGCGGAAACGGACGTGACGTTCGACGACGACGCCGGCTGGTTGCGCTTCCGGCGCGGGTCCATGGAGGTGCTGCTGAACTTCTCGGCAGTGCCGGTGCGGCTGGACGGTGTGCGGGGCACGGTGCTGCTTTCGACGGACCAGGACTCTTCGCTGGACGCGGATGCGTTGCTGCTTCCGGCACACAGTGGGGCCGTTCTGACTACTGGGGCAGAAGTAACCTCGAGTTAGCGTAGACACTGGAGTTACCCGGGCATACTATTCGCGTACTGACCAGCCGTGATGGGCGGCTCGGTGGTGTGCGGGCGATGGAGGCCGTCATGGGTGACCCAGCGGATAGCGCGTCGAAGGTTCCGCCCATGCTTGAATTGCGGATCCATGGCATCCGCAACACCCCGCCCCACGAGCTCCTCCGTTGCGAAGTCGCCGACGCTACCAGGGTTCAGGGCGACGAACTCGGCGGTTTCTTTACGACAAAGTCTCCCTCTGAGGGGCCAACCTATGTGGAAGCCTACAGCTGGGGAAAGCTGGCACGGACGGCGCCGGTCGCCAGTACTTTTGGCAAGATCGGAGCTGTTGCAAGCAATCTGGCCTGGTTTTTGCTGCTGCCCTTCGGTCTGGCTAATGCGGCCTACTGGGCGCGCCGACTACAAAAGGACGGGCCAAAGGGAGGCAGCCAACTCGCGGCAGGCAACGGAGCGGGAACGGTGCGACTGTTTGCCTTGCTTCTGAGTGTGTTCTACACCGCGGCGCTGTGCACGGTGGCCTTCGACCTGCTGGCGGTGCAATGCTTCCGCCGCTTCGAGGATGTGCCGGGCATGTCGGTCTGCAACCAACTTCCTGGTCCTGCTGACATGCTTCGGAACATGACTCGAGGGCAGCGACTTACAGTTATGGCGTCAGCGCCGTTGCTGGGTATGGGTCTCCTGTTCGCAATTTCCCTTTTGTCCAACGCCAAATACCGACGGCCTACGCTGCGTGCCGAAGCTCGCGGCTCGGAGGAAACTGTAGCTGGCGCCGTCAAGCCGCCCATTCTTGCCGCTTCCGGATTCTGGGATCGAAGGTTCGTTTCCTCGTCCACAGGAGTGGTTCACATCGCGGCGTGCTTTTCGTTCGTAGCGCTACTGATAAACGCAGACTCCGTCGCCGCTGTGCGGTCACCCGAATGCACCGGTGCAGGCCAGTGGTTCAACCCCGGCTGTATTTCTGAAACCCTGAGCCGCACTGGTGAACGTGCGCTGGAAATGGCGCTCCTCGTGGCAGGCGGTCTTTTGCTGCTCATGGTGGTCGTTTTGGTCGTGGCGTGGTCATCGGAAGTCCGTGCACCGGTCGAAACGGCGCTCAAGCGCAAGCAAGCCGCGGGCTTAGTAATGGTGGCTGTGGTGCTGCATCTGGCTGCAACACTCGGCATCGCCTGCTTCGCAACGCCGGACGACACCGTCACCCGAGCCTTCGCCGGCACCCGCGTGGCGCCTCTAGTACTCCTCGCGCTGCTGACCATCCTGAGTTTGTCGGCTGCTGTGACGCGCTCAGGGGTGCGGGCGAGCAGGGCGTTCGTACTGATCTCGATTTCCACCGCAGCCTTGCTGGCCTGGTCGCTCATCCCCGGAAACGACCTCATTCTTCTAGTTCCAGTTGTGGCGGGGCTGGTGCTGGCCGTGGACCTCCTCAGAATGCGCCGGCGCAGCATTGCCGTTTTCGAGCACGAAGGTTGGTTCGGTTTTGGGCCCGGGGTATTCATGCTCCTGGCGGTCATGTTTGCCTCGTTCCTTAGCGGGAGCCTTGTGGTGGGCGTCGCCGAATTTCTGCGGAGTCCGCGAACTGTGGGTCAGGTCCTCGCGCCAAATCCGGTATGGCGATCTGTCACCGAGAGCACCGCGCTGGGAGAAATCACTGTGCCCACGGCGTACCGGATGTTTGCGGGTGTCCTGCTGGTGGCCATCGTGGTTGCTGTGGCGGTGGTCGCCTTTTGGGCCGTGGTGCATCTGTTCAAGCGCCGCATCATTGCGTACCCGAGCGCCTATGATTCCGGCGTCGGGATGCCTCCCGGCGAGCCGGGGGAGTTCAGGCCCCGCAAGATGCCGGAATCGCTTGAGCCGCGCCTACAAAGGGTGGCAGACAGGCAGCGCTGGTCCTCCTTGGCGCAGCGCGGTGAGCCTGCCGTCTGGATTGTGGTCCTCCTGGTGTGGTTGGCAGTGACAGTCAGCCTGGCCGCCAGCGCGGCGCGAGGCCGCACGCCCAACGATTCCGCAATGCAGGCGTGGCTTAATGACGTTGCCGTATTCGTGAACCTGAATCTCGCCGGCTGGGGAGTCGTGGCAGGTGCTGTCTTGGTGCTGGGTCTCGCCATCGGAAACGCCGCGTCCTCCAAGGACCGGCCGCTATCGCTCATTTGGGACATCATCTGTTTCCTTCCCCGGGCAGCGCATCCCTTTGCACCCCCTTGCTATGGCGAACGGGTGGTACCGGAACTCAGCGACAGGATGGCCGCATGGTTACAGCCGGCAAACCGGAAAAACGCCCAGATTGTGGTTTCGGCACATAGCCTGGGTGCCGTCCTGGCCATCGCTGCTTTGTTTCATCTGAAGGCGACGTCGCCGGAAACGGACTTCACGAGGATCCGCCTGCTCACGTACGGGGTCCAGCTCCGGTCCTACTTCGGGCGGTTCTTTCCCGAATTGCTGGGACCAGCCGTTGTCAGCACAGCGCCGTCGGCAGGTCCCGCCTTACGTTGGGCAGATCCGTGGATCACGCAGGTTTCACGGGATTTCGTCCTGGCCAACCAAATGCACGTGACTGAGCATGGAAAATACACATTGGCGTCCCTGCTCAACGGGGATTGGGGTAATGCAGAACCCGGCCCGCCACGAAATCACTGGATCAATATCTGGCGCCGCACCGACTATCTGGGTTTTCCCATCGATTCCTTCTGCACCGGCCCGGGGCAGCGGGACTGCATCGCCGAGGAGTTTGAGCCCGGCGGTTACATGGAGGAAGTTGCGACTCACGGGAATTACCTGTCGACGGCTGCGTACACCACGGCCAGGAACGCGTTGATTTCCACCTGATCTGCCGGCACCGCCGGCTCCGAACACGTAACCCGGGGCCTTGCGGTCTGTAGCGCGCGTCACAGATGGCAGGATGGTATGTATGACTTATTCAGCCGCGGAAGACCGCTATGAATCCATGCCCTACCGCCGCGTCGGACGCAGCGGACTGAAACTGCCGGCCATTTCCCTGGGACTGTGGCACAACTTCGGCGACGACAAGCCCTTCGAAGTGCAGCGCGCCATCCTGCGCCGCGCCTTCGATCTGGGCGTCACCCACTTCGACCTCGCAAACAACTACGGTCCGCCCTACGGCGCCGCCGAAACGAACTTCGGCCGCCACTTCAAGGACGACTTCAAGCCGTACCGCGACGAACTCATCATCTCCAGCAAGGCCGGCTACGACATGTGGCCGGGCCCGTACGGCAACTTTGGCTCCCGCAAGTACCTGCTGGCCAGCCTGGACCAGTCCCTGGAGCGCATGGGCCTGGATTACGTGGATATCTTCTACAGCCACCGTCCGGATCCGGAAACGCCGATGGAAGAGACCATGGGCGCGCTGGACCAGGCCGTCCGCTCGGGCAAGGCGCTGTACGCGGGCATCTCGTCCTACACCCCGGAGCAGACCCTCGAGGCCGCGCGGATCCTGAAGGAACTCGGTACGCCGCTGCTGATCCACCAGCCGAGCTACTCCATGCTGAACCGCTGGACCGAGAACGGCAGCCCCAACCTGTACGAGGCCCTGGAGCAGGTGGGCGCCGGCTGCATCGCCTTCTCGCCGCTGGCCCAGGGAATGCTCACAGGCCGCTACCTCAACGGCGTGCCCGCGGATTCCCGGGCAGCGCAGCACAAGTCACTCGACGAAGCCATGATCACGGACGAGAACCTGGACCGCGTCCGCGGGCTCAACCGGATCGCCGAGGGCCGGGGCCAGACCCTCGCGCAAATGGCGATCGCCTGGATCCTCCGCGAGCAGGGCAAGGGCTCCGCCGTGACATCCGCACTCGTTGGCGCTTCCAGCGTCCGGCAGCTGGAAGACACCCTGTCCGCCATTAACAACCTGGACTTCACCGCAGACGAGGTCAATGCCATCGACGAGTTCGCCGTCGAGTCGGACATCAACCTGTGGAAGCAGAAGTAACAACGTAACGCTTCAACTGACGGGGGCCGGGAACAATCCCGGCCCCCGCTTGGTTGGGTAAGATGAAAAGGCGCCGAATGGCGCACTGCCAGCGTGCCGCCGTCGTACTTTTCCGGTACTGACCGTCCTGGCGGCTGAAGTTGTCTTCAAAGGAGTTCCGTGTCTGCAAATCCGATTCGTGTTGCCATCGTTGGTGTGGGTAACTGCGCCGCCTCGCTCGTCCAGGGCGTGCAGTATTACCGTGACGCCGATCCCCAGGCCACGATCCCGGGTCTGATGCACGTGGAGTTCGGCAAGTACCACGTCAACGACGTCCAGTTTGTTGCCGCTTTTGATGTTGACGGCAAGAAGGTGGGCGTGGACCTCGCCGACGCCATCCTGGCCAGCGAGAACAACACCATCAAGATCGCCGACGTGCCCCCCACCGGCGTGACCGTCCAGCGCGGCCACACCCTGGACGGCCTCGGCAAGTACTACCTCGAGACCATCGAACAGTCACCCGAAGAGCCCGTTGACATCGTCGCCGCGCTCCGCGAATCCAAGGCCGACGTTATGGTCTGCTACCTCCCGGTTGGTTCCGAGGATGCAGCGCACTTCTACGCGCAGGCTGCCATCGACGCCGGCGTGGCGTTCGTCAACGCCCTCCCCGTATTCATCGCCGGCACCAAGGAATGGGCCGACAAGTTCACCGCCGCCGGCGTGCCGATCGTGGGCGACGACATCAAGAGCCAGATCGGTGCCACCATCACGCACCGCGTTATGGCCAAGCTCTTCGAAGACCGCGGCGTCACGCTGGACCGCACCTACCAGCTGAACGTCGGCGGCAACATGGACTTCAAGAACATGCTGGAGCGCGACCGCCTCGAGTCCAAGAAGATCTCCAAGACCCAGGCCGTGACCTCCAACGTTGAAGCCGACATTGCGCCGCGCAACGTCCACATCGGCCCGTCCGACTACGTCCAGTGGCTCGACGACCGCAAATGGGCCTTCGTCCGCCTCGAGGGCCGCAACTTCGGTGATGCCCCCGTGTCGCTCGAATACAAGCTCGAAGTCTGGGACTCACCGAACTCCGCCGGCGTGATCATCGACGCCATTCGCGCCGCCAAGATCGGCCTGGACCGCGGCATCGGCGGCCCGCTGCTCTCGGCCTCGAGCTACTTCATGAAGTCCCCGCCGGAGCAGTTCAACGACGACCTCGCCCGTGAAAAGGTAGAGGCCTTCATCCGCGGCGACCTCGAGCGCTAACCAAGCTCCACCCCTAGTTGCTCTATCAGTTGTAGTCCTCAAATCTATGGTTTGGCGACTACAACTGATAGGGCAACAGGCATTTAAGAGGACTGGAGCGCAAGCCGGACCTGATTGACGGCACGGCGGAAGTCGTGAGCCAAATCGTCTCCGTTGAATTTGAAGTACCTCCAGCCGGCGGCATTGAAGAGTTCGTCGCGGCGATTGTCGCGCGACTGCTGCTCGCGGGTCAGGTGATGGCCGCCGTCGTACTGTATGGCGATCCGCTGGGCGCGGTAGCCCAGGTCTGCCGCCGGCGAGTAGGGGTCAGACTCCACAATCCGCAGTTGCAGTTCCGGCTCCGGCAGGCCTGCGGAAGTCAAGGCGAGGCGTAGGAACGTCTCAGGCGCGGAATCGGCTCCGGAACGGATGAGCTCGGCGGCCTCCCTAGCCTTCACGATACCTTTGAGCTTCGGGTGCCGCTTCAGCATTTCGTGCAGCTCGGGAAGCGTTGACCACGGCGCCAGCCGGGCTTCGAGGCCGGGCCGGGGCTGACGGATCAGCTGGTCACCAACAGCCACCAGATCCTCCAGCGGTATGAGGCTGGCAAGGTCAAGCCAAGTCCGGGCCGGGGTGGAGATCCGCATCCCGTCCAGCACCATGACCTCCCCATCAAAGGCCAGGACAGTGTGGCCGACTACGCCCTCGCGCCGCACAGGCGGCAGGTTCCTGGGCTTGCTCAAATGGAGTTCCCGGCAGTCGCGGAACCAGCTAGGAAGCCAGAGCCCGAGCACGACGGCGGCCGTCAGATGAGAGATCCAGGCGCCCGGTGTGGCAGCTGAGAGTGCCCTGGCAAGTCCTCGGATCTCAAAGTCCCAGCCCGTGGGCAGATACAGCAACCGTCCGGCTGAGGCGAGGTCGGAGGAACGAAGTCTGCCGCTGCTCAGGTTGGCAGCTCGCGCCTCATGGACAGTGAACGGAACGGACGTGAGATGATCCGGCAGTGGCGAGGATGCGCGCATGTGCCATTGTTACCCGAAGCCAATCTCGCGCGCAGAAGTTATCCACAGGGACAGTTGCTCTATCACTCTTGGTCGCTTTGCCCCCGGAATAGGACCTCAAAGTGATAGAGCAACGTGTGTCAGGAGAGGCCCACCGGATTGCCGGCGTCGTCCACGTCCATGCGCATTGCGGCGGGGGCGGCCGGGAGGCCCGGCATCGTCATGACGGCGCCGGTCAGGGCCACGATGAAGCCCGCCCCGGTCTTGGGGATAAGGTCGCGGACGTGCACGGTGAAGCCTTTGGGAGCCCCCAGCCGGGAGGCATCATCCGTAAACGAGTACTGGGTCTTGGCCATGCAGACGGGAAGCCCGGACCAGCCGTTCTTTTCGATCTCGGCCAGGCGCTTCAGGGCGGGGACGGAGAAGTCCACACCGTCGGCGCCGTAGATCTCCTGCGCTATGGTCCGGATCTTCTCCTCCACAGGCAGGTCCAAGGGATACAGATGGTGGAAGCTGTTCGGCGCAGCAACCGCGGACGCAACCTTCGCGGCCAGCTCGTCTCCGCCGTCTCCGCCGCCGCCCCGGCCCCAGACGTCCGCCACGGCGGCCTGGACCGCCTCCGCCGCGCACCATTCCAGCAGCCAGTCCAATTCCTCCTCGGTGTCGGACGAAAACCTGTTGATGGCCACGACCGGCGCCACCCCGAACTTCTCCACGTTGTGTAGGTGCCGCCGGAGATTCGCGACGCCGGCCTGCAGCGCCTCGAGGTCGGGTTCCGTCAGCCTGTCCTTGGGCACGCCGCCGTGCATCTTGAGCGCACGGACGGTGGCCACGACCACCACGGCCGACGGCGCCACGTCCGCGATCCGTGCCTTGATGTCCATGTACTTTTCGGCGCCGAGGTCGGCGCCGAAGCCGGCCTCGGTGACCACGATGTCCGCGAGCCGCCGGGCCGTCTGGGTGGCGATCAGCGAATTGCAGCCGTGCGCGATGTTGGCGAACGGCCCGCCATGGACCAGCGCGGGAGTGCCGGCGATGGTCTGCACCAGGTTGGGCTTGATGGCTTCCTTCAGGAGCAGGGTCAGGGCACCCTGGACGCCGAGGTCCGCCACGGTGACCGGATCCCGCGAGTACGTGTAGCCGAACGTGATCCTGCCCAGGCGCTCGCGGAGGTCAGCCAGGCTGGTGGCCAGGCAGAAAACCGCCATGATCTCCGAGGCCACCGTGATGTCGAAGCCGTCTTGCCGGGGGACGCCTTGGGTGGGCCCGCCCAGGCCAATGATCACCTCGCGGAGCGACCTGTCATTCATGTCCAGGACCCGTTTGAACGTCATCCGCCGGGGGTCGATGTTCAGCTCGTTGCCCTGATAGATGTGGTTGTCCACGAGCGCCATCAGGGCATTGTTCGCAGACGTCACGGCATGGAAATCACCGGTGAAGTGCAGGTTGATCTCGTCCATCGGCAGCACCTGGGAGTAGCCGCCGCCGGTAGCCCCGCCCTTCATCCCCAGGATGGGGCCCAGCGACGGTTCACGCAGCGCGATCATCACCTTGTGCCCGGCCCGGGCCAGTGAATCGGCGAGCCCCACCGTGGTGGTCGACTTTCCCTCCCCAGCGGGCGTCGGCGACATCGCCGAGACCAGCACCACTTTCCCTGCAGGCTCCGGCGCCGTCAGGAGGGAGGGATCAACCTTCGCCTTGTACCGCCCGTAGAGTTCCAGGGCGGCGGCGTTGATGCCCGCGGCAGCCGCAATCTCCTCGATGGGCCTCATGGTGGCCTGCCGTGCGATCTCGAGGTCGCTGAGGGTATTCCGTTCAGACATCCTTGTCCTTTGGTTGGAGGCGGGGTACTAAAGGCCGACGGCGGCTGCCCGAGTCAGGGTGCCGGCACCGCCGGGATCAGCCGGCTGGCCAGCTGCTGTTCGACGGCGGCGTGGTACGTTTCCAGCGTGATGGCGGCAGTGCGGTTCCACCCCAGGTTCTCCGCCCGGATGGCCGCCGCCCGCCCCATGTCGGCGCGGGTGTCCGGGTCGTCGTACATAGCCTCGAGCGCGTCCGCCCAGTCCTTGGCATGGTGCCCGTCCACCAGCAGCCCGGTCCGGCCGTGGCAGATGGCGCGGGACAGCCCGCCCACCCGGGTGCCCACCACGGGGGTTCCGCAGGCCTGCGCTTCGATGGCCACCAGCCCGAACGATTCGCTGTAGGAAGGCATCACAACAACGTCGGCCGCCCGGAACCAGGAGGCCAGGTCAGACGCGCTGACCGGGGGAAGGTGCGTGACGACGTCGTCCATTCCGGACTCAGCGATCAGGTGCCGGAGGTTGAAATCCTTGTTCCCGCTGAGGGCACCCAAAATGGTGAGCCGCATGGCGATCTCGGGCCGCCGGGCCCGCAGCAATGCGGCGGCCTTGAGCAGTACCTGTGGGCCCTTCAGCCGCTGGATGCGGCCGGCGAAGACCAGGTGGAATGTCTCCGGCGGAACTCCCCGTTCGGCCCGGGAACGCGCGCGGAAGGCGGGAGTGAAGGTGCTGAGGTCCACGCCCGGCGGTGCGACGTCGATCCGGTCGTAATCGGCATCGTAGTGGGACACCAGCTCTTCGGCTTCGGCGGTGGTGTTGGCGATCAGGCGGGCGGCGCCGTCGACGATCCGGTGCTCGCCCTCTTCGCGCCGCCGCGGCTCTGGCTGTTCGCCTGACTCCAGCAGGAGGTTTTTGACTTTTGCCATGGTGTGCATGGTGTGGACCAGCGGCACACCCCAGAGCTCCGAGAGCTCCAGGCCGGCGATCCCGGACACCCAATAGTGCGAATGGATGACGTCGTAGCGGCCGTGCGGCTGGCGCTGGCGGATCTGCTCGATCTCGGCCACCATATGGTGCAGCAGCCCCGGCAGTTCTTCCTTGGGGATCTTCCGCGGCGGCCCGGCCAGCACGTTGTGGACGCACACACCGGGATCCGGATGTTCGACGGCAGCCTGCTTGGCTGACGTGGAGCGCGTGAAGATCTCCACCTCTACGCCGGTCTCGGCGAGCGCGGAGGCCAGTTCCCGGATGTAGACGTTCATGCCGCCGGCGTCGCCGGAGCCTGGCTGCTCCATCGGGGAGGTGTGGAGGGAGAGTAACGCGACCCTGCGGATCAATGTCATGGCTTCTCCTTCCCACCGCTGGCGCGGCGTGGGCCCCGCTGTTGCCCACTCGGTAAAACACTACTCCAGCCGCTCCCGGGCGGCCTCCCGGCACGTGGCTGGCTGCTAACGTGGCGCGTGTGTATGCAGCCACATCCCCGCCCAGTTCCGCAGAATATTCGATCCGCCCCGCCACGGACGCCGACTGGCCAGGCATGTGGGAGGTGCTGGAGCCAGTCATCCGGTCGGGCGAGACGTTCACCTGGGACCGGGACACCACGGAGGACGACGCCCGGGCCCGCTGGTTCAAGGATGCCCCCGGCCAGGCGTTTGTGGCCGTGACGGCCGACGGCGGCGTGATCGGCACCGGCGAGCTGCATCCCAACCAGGGCGGCGCGGGCAGCCACGTGGCCAACGCCGGCTACATGGTCCACAGCGGCCACGGCGGCAAAGGCGTGGCACGGGCTTTGTGCGCCTACTCCCTGGAGGCGGCCCGGGACGCGGGCTTCCGGGCCATGCAGTTCAACGCCGTCGTGGAAATCAATGTCCGCGCGGTGGCCGTCTGGCAGGGGATGGGCTTCGAAATCCTCGCCACCATTCCTGAGGCGTTCAAGCACCCGACGCTGGGATATGTGGGCCTGCACGTGATGTACCGGAAGCTCTAGCCGCGCCAAAGCCCCAGCAGCGAAGGGAACTCGCGCTCGTAGCCGGCCAGCAGCTTGGCACCGAGGGCAGGGGAGTCCACCAGGGGATGCCGGCCAAAAGCGTCGACGGCGGCCGCCCGGTCGCCGTGCGTCGCTGCCCGGACGGTGAGCCGCTCAACGTCCTTGACGCGCCGGAGGAGGGTGAGTTGCTCCGCTCCCGGAGCTGACTGCGGAAGCGGCACCGCGCCGTCGGGCGTTACCGTGCAGGGGACCTCGACGACGGCGTCCGCCGGCAGTCCCGGAATGGCCGGTTCCGCGGAGGTGCTGCCGTGGGCGGTCACCCCGCCAGGATCGGACGGAAGAGTGTTGGGCGTGTTGAGGATGAGCTGGGCGTCCCCGGCCCCTGCCAGCGCGCGCATCACGGCCAGGGCGACGCGTTCGTAGCCCCCGCCGGCAAGGTCGGCCTCGTCGCGCTGCTCGCCGTGGGTCCGGGCCTCGGCGAGGTAGCCTTCCTCCCGCGAGCGGCGGGCGGCGTCCCACAACGCGTAGGCGTCCGTTCCGGCTGAGGCGAGCCGCGGGTACAGCTCGGCCTGCTGGTGGTGGATGGACTCGCCGCGGGTCTGGGCCATGGCGCGCATGGCCGCGGCGGCGCCGTCCCGCTGGTAGTAGTAATAGAGGTATTCGTTGGGCAGGGCGCCGAGTTCCTTGAGGAACGGCTGCGGGAAGAGCCGGCCTTCCTCGAAGGTACCGAGGGCGCCGGGGTCCGACAGCAGTGCGGGCAGCAGATCCTGGCCGCCGGACTCCAGCCGGTAGAGCCAGCCCAGGTGGTTCAGCCCGTAGTAGCCCACGCCGTCGAGCCTTCCGTCCGGCAGCGCCAGGCCGGCGGCGCGGGCCGCCCGCTGCACCAGCCCGCCCGCGGAATCGCAGATCCCGATGACCCTCCGGCCAAGGACCGGCAGCAGGGCTTCGGTGACCATGCCGGCCGGGTTGGTGAAGTTGATCAGCCAGGCGTCCGGGCAGTGTTCCTGCATCTGCCGGGCAAGGTGCAGCATCTCGGGGATGGTTCGCAGGGCGTAGGAGATGCCGCCCGCGCCGGTGGTTTCCTGGCCGAGCAGGCCAAGGTCCTGGGCCACGCGTTCGTCGTTGATCCGGCCGGCCGTGCCGCCCGGGCGGATCGCCGCGAACACCAGGTCTGTACCCGCCAGGGCCTCCGGCAGGGAGGTGGTGGTGCGCACGGTGGGTGGCTGGGCACGAGCGTTGGCGCCGGCGGAAGCACCGCCGTCGGATTCGGGCATGGCGCGCAGTACCGCGCTGATGGCGCTGAGGCGGGCGGGGTCGACGTCGAACAGCACCAGTTCGCTGACCAGCCCCGCAAACGCGCGGGACGCCAGAGCCCGGTACACAACCGGCACGCGGAATCCGCCGCCGCCGGCAATCATAAGCCGCATAGTCAGCAGTCTAGGGGGCCGCCGGGCGCGCCCCTACCGTGCGGCCGCGGCAGGGCGTAGTCTGCCGGACATGGACGCCATCCCGGACCGCCGCTTCGATCCGCTCTCAACCGTCCGCGCACCGTCCGACGGCGGGTTCGACCTGCTGCTGGCAGGCACGGTTTTCCAAGACATCATCTTCACCGGATTGCCGCACGCGCCCGAGCCGGGCACGGAAATCTGGAGCGAAGGCATGGGCAGCTGCCCCGGCGGCGTCGCGAACCAGGCCATTGCGGCGGCGAGGCTGGGACTGCGCACGGGACTCGCAGCCGCCTTCGGCGACGACGGCTACGGCGACTACAACTGGAAAATCCTGGCCGGGCAGGAACACGTGGACCTGAGCCTGTCGCGCCGCATCCCTGGGTGGCATTCCCCGGTTACCGTCTCACTCAGCGTCCAGAACGACCGTTCGCTGGTGACGCATGGCCACCCGGCCCCCGTGACGTCGTCGGAACTGATCGGTTCGCCGCCGCAGGCGCTCGCCGGCATTGCCGCATTGGACGCTGAGATCGAGCCGTGGGCGGTGGCCGCGCACCAGGCGGGGGTCAAGCTGTTCGGGGACGTGGGCTGGGATCCCAGCGGGGAGTGGGCTCCGGTGCGGCTGGAGAACCTGCAGTATTTCCATGCTTTCCTGCCCAACCAGCGTGAGGCCATGGCGTTCACGGGGAAGGACAATCCGTGGTCCGCGCTGTACGCGCTGGCGGACCGCGTGCCCGTGGCCGTGGTGACGCTCGGCGCGCAGGGTGCCATGGCCGTGGACTCGGAAACCGGAGAGGAAGAGTGGGTGCCGTCGCTGCCGGTGGCCGCCTACGATCCCACCGGGGCCGGCGATTGCTTCGACGCGGCCTTCATCGTGGGCAGCCTGGCCGGCTGGCCGCTGGGCAACCGGCTCCGCTTTGCCAACCTCTGCGCCTCCCTGGCCGTGCAGGAGGTGGGCGGATCGCTGGCGGCGCCTGGCTGGGGAGACATCGCCGACTGGTGGAAGCGGGCCAACTCCCGGCCGGAACGCCAGAGCAGCCAGTGGCTTCGCCGCTTCGGTTTCCTGGAAGACATTGTCAGCGACGTCCCGCTGGCAGCGCAGCGCCGGGCCACCGCCACCATCGCGCACCTGTCCGACGCCTGACACCGTGGCGCCCGGAACAGTGCGCCCGGAACGCGGCGCGATTATCCCGCCCCGAGCCCCCGCACTAGAATCACTAGGGTGACTTATCCCGTAACAACCGGTGACTTCCGCGCGGCCTCAGGACCTGATCCTCAGTACGAGCGGTCCGCCGTCATTGACCTGGACGCCATCCGCCACAACGTGCGGCGGCTGGCGGACGCGGCCTCACCCGCGAAGGTCATGGCCGTGGTGAAGGCCGACGCCTACGGACACGGCGCGGTTCCGGTGGCCCGGGCCGCCCTCGAAGCCGGCGCATCCTGGCTGGGCGTAGCGCACATCTCCGAGGCGCTGGCACTGCGGGCCGCGGGCATCGACGCCCCCCTGCTGGCCTGGCTGCACACGGCGGAAAGCAACTTCGCCGCAGCGGTGGCTGCCGGCGTCGACATCGGCTGCTCCGGCTGGGAACTGGACCGGATTGTGGCCGCCGCGCGGGACCAGGAACGTCCCGCCCGGATCCACCTGAAAGTGGACACGGGCCTGGGCCGGAACGGCGTAGCGCTCGATGCCTGGGACCAGCTGCTGGGCGAAGCCATGGAGTACCAGGACCAGGGCCTCCTGCGCGTGGTGGGCATCTTCTCCCACCTGTCCGTGGCAGATGAACCCCAACGGCCGGAAACCGATGAACAATTGGCGGCCTTTCGCGAGGTGCTGGCTGTGGCCGAGGACGCCGGTGTGGACCCCGAAGTCCGCCACCTGGCCAACACCCCCGCCACGCTGTCCCGCCCCGATACTCACTTTGACATGGTCCGCGTGGGCCTTGGCATCTACGGCCTGTCGCCCTTTGAAGGCCAGACGTCCGCCGAACTGGGCCTCCGCCCCGCGATGACGCTGCGGACGCTGGTGTCCCAGTGCAAGCAGGTCCCCGACGGGCAGGGCGTCTCCTACGGCCTGCGCTACCGCACCAGCGGCCCCAGCACCCTGGCGCTGATCCCGCTGGGCTACGCCGACGGTGTGCCCCGCATTGCAACCGGCGGTCCCGTCCGGGTGGCCGGCCGGACCTACCCCGTGGTGGGCCGGATCGCCATGGACCAGATGGTCATCGACCTCGGCAACATCGGCCCCGCGGGTGCGGAGCTCTTCGGCGCCGAGGCGGTGCTGTTCGGGAACGGGGACGACGGCGGGCCCACCGCGGATGAATGGGCGGTCGCCGCCGGCACGAACAACTACGAGATCGTGACCCGGATCAGCCCGCGGGTGCCCCGCCGGTACATTAACGACAGTCCCGCCGTCGAGCCTTCCGACAGCCGCACTGACGGCGACGCTCACGACGCCGGGCAGGCGACACCGTGAGCGTGCCGGGGGTGGCGGAGCGGCCCACCTGGGAACAGACGCTGAGAGTCACGACGGCGGATGAGACGCACGCGCTCGGTGCCGCTTTAGGGGCGGAGCTGCAGGCCGGGGATCTGTTGGTGCTGACCGGCGAGCTGGGTGCCGGGAAGACCACCTTCACGCAGGGGCTCGGCGAAGGCCTGGGCGTGCGCGCAGGAATTATTTCTCCCACGTTTGTCCTGGTCCGCATCCATCCCAACCTGCCCGACGGCCCGCGGCCCGGTGGCCCGGACCTCGTGCACGTGGACGCGTACCGGCTGGGGTCGGCGTCGGAAATTGACGATATTGACCTGGAAAACACGCTGGACTCGTCCGTGACCGTCGTGGAGTGGGGGCGCGGCCGGGTGGAGCACCTGAGCGAGAGCCGGCTGGAAGTGGACCTGCACCGGGCGATCGGGCTGGACGCCATAGGGGCCGCGGAACCAATGCCCGGCCACACCGAAATCCTCGACTTTGACACCGAGGACCTCGACGAACCCCGCACTATCGTGCTGCGCGGGTTTGGTCCCCGCTGGAGCATGAAACCTGTCCTCGGCGGCGCCTTCGAAGGGACACCGTGATGCTTATTCTTGCCATCGACACCTCCGCCGTGGCCAGTGCTGCGCTGGTCTCGGACGACGCCCTCGAAGGCGTGGTGGCCAGCTTCTCCACCGAGGACACGCGCAGCCACGCCGAAGTGCTTGCGCCCGGCATCGAGGACCTGCTGGTCTCTGCGGGCGTCACCGGCCAGGACATTGACGCGATCGTGACAGGCGTGGGCCCCGGCCCGTTCACCGGTCTGCGCTCGGGGATCGCAACCGCCCGGACGCTCGCCTTCGTCTGGGACAAACCGCTGTACGGGCTGATGAGCCTGGACGCCGTGGCACTGGAAGTGGCTGAGTCCACCGATGCCGCGGCCGAATTCCTGGTGGTCACGGATGCCCGGCGCAAAGAGGTCTACTGGGCGCGGTACAGCCTCGCCGACGGCCAGTTGCCGCAGCTCGAGGACGGCCCGCACGTCAGCTTCGCGGCCGACCTGCCGGACCTCCCGGCCTACGGCGCCGGCGCCGGACTCTACAGTGATGTGCTCCGCGCGGACCCTGGTTTCAGCAACGAACAGCCCGACGCCCTGTACCTTGGACAGTTCGCCTTGGCCCGGCTGGCAGCCGGCGGGAAGCTGCTCGACTCCACGCCCCTGTACCTCCGGGAATCCGACGCCCAGGTCCCCGGCCCGCGGAAGCGGGCCCTGTGAGCATGCCGGCGAGCGCTGATGGAGTGGTCTTCCGGGACATGACCCTGGAGGACGTGCCCGCGGTGGATGCCCTCGAACAGCGGCTGTTCCCGGCGGACGCCTGGCCGCTGCACATGTTCCTGTCCGAACTGTCCCAGCCGGAAACGCGCCGTTACCTGGTGGCGGAAAGCAGCGGGGAGATAGTGGGCTACGCCGGCCTGATGTGCATCGAGCCCATCGCGGATGTCCAGACCATCGCCGTCGTGCCTGAATTCGAAGGCCGGGGTATCGGCTCAACGCTCCTGACCCGGCTGATCACGGAAGCCCGGCTCCGAGGAGCCGCGGACGTCCTCCTGGAGGTCCGTGCGGACAACCCCCGGGCGCAGCAGCTGTACGTGCGGTTCGGCTTTGAACAGATCCACGTCCGCCGCGGGTATTACCGCGACGGCGTTGACGCCCTCATCATGCGGCTGCAGCTGGCCCCCGAAGGCGCACCAGCCGACGCCGCACCAGGTCACGCACCAGCCCAGGACCACACAACAGAAGCAGGCCAGCCATGAACCGCTCGCAGCCCCTGGTGCTGGGCATCGAATCCTCCTGCGACGAAACCGGCGTCGGCATCGTACGCGGCACCACGCTGCTCACCAACACGGTGTCCTCCTCGATGGACGAGCACGTCCGCTTCGGCGGCGTGATCCCCGAGATCGCCTCCCGCGCACACCTTGACGCCTTTGTGCCCACCCTGCGCCAGGCCCTCGCCGACGCCGACGTGACCCTTGAGGATGTGGACGCCCTTGCCGTCACTTCCGGACCGGGGCTCGCAGGCGCCCTGATGGTGGGGGTCTGCGCCGCGAAGGCCCTGGCCGTGGCCACCGGCAAGCCGCTGTATGCCATCAACCACCTGGTGGCGCATGTCGGCGTCGGGCTGCTGGACGGAAACCCCGACGGCGGTGCTGCCGCCGGCAGCGGGGCCGGCCGGCCCGCCAGCCTCGCGGCAGGGCTCGGCCCCGACGGCCGTCTCCCGGAGAATCTGGGCGCCCTGCTGGTCTCCGGTGGGCATACCGAAATCCTGAAGATCAACAGCATCACCAGCGACGTCCAGCTCCTCGGCTCCACCATCGACGACGCCGCCGGCGAGGCCTACGACAAGGTGGCCCGCATCCTGGGCCTCGGCTACCCGGGCGGCCCGGCCATCGACAGGCTGGCCCGCACCGGCAACGCCAAAGCCATCCGTTTCCCGCGCGGCCTCAGCCAGCCCAAGTACATGGGCACCGCCGAGGAACCGGGAAAACACCGCTACGACTGGTCCTTCAGCGGCCTGAAGACGGCGGTGGCGCGGTGTGTCGAGCAGTTCGAGGCCCGCGGCGAGGACGTGCCGGTGGCCGACATCGCCGCAGCTTTCCAGGAAGCAGTGGTGGATGTGATCACGTCCAAGGCCGTTCTGGCCTGCCGCGAGCATGGCATAAAAGATGTGCTGTTGGGCGGGGGCGTGGCGGCCAACTCCAGGCTGCGCGAACTCACCGGCCAGCGTTGTGCGTCCGCCGGAATCAGACTCCACGTGCCGCCGCTGGAGCTGTGTACAGACAACGGCGCCATGGTGGCGGCACTCGGTGCGCAGCTGGTGATGGCCGGGATCGGGCCCAGCGGCATCCGCTTCGCCCCGGACTCCTCGATGCCCGTCACCGAGGTTTCACTCCCCGCCTGACCCGACTGCCGAAAACCCAACTTGCTCTATCAGTTGTGGTCCCCAAACCGCCGGTTTAGGGACCACAACTGATAGAGCAACGGGGAAGGGTTAGCCCGTCGGGCCGTTCCGCATCTGCTTGACCAGGTCCAGCACCACGGCCTGCAGGTCGCCGCCGTGCTCTGCAGCGACGCGGCGCTGCCGCTGGTACCCGGCGCCGCGGCGGATGATCTTCTCGACGTCGGCCAGTTCGTCGGGGCAGCCGAGCTTCGCTGCCACCGGCTCAAGCCGGTTCAGGGTCTCCAGGAGGTGGTCGGTGACCAGCCGTTCGTTGCCGGCCGCGTCGAGGATGATGATGGCCTCCATGCCGTAGCGGGCGGCACGCCACTTGTTCTCCTGGATGTGCCACGGCGGCATGGTGGGGATGGTGCCGCCGTTGTCCAGGGTGGTGGAGAATTCGTCCACCAGGCACTGCGTGAGCGCGGCAATGGCGCCCACCTCTTCCAGGGTGGCCAGGCCGTCGCAGATGCGCATTTCGATGGTGCCGAGGTTGGGAACGGGCCGGATGTCCCAGCGGATCTCGGAGAGGGTGTCGATCACACCGGTGGTGAACATGTCCTGGACGTAGGACTCGTATTCGTCCCAGGACGGGAACTGGAAGGGCAGGCCCGCCGTCGGCAGCTGCTGGAACATCAGGGCGCGGTGCGATGCGTAGCCGGTGTCCTCGCCGCCCCAGAACGGACTCGACGCGGAGAGTGCCTGGAAATGCGGGAAGTAGTTGACCAGGCCGTCCAGCACGGGGAGTGCCTTTTCGCGCCGGTCCAGGCCCACGTGGACGTGCACGCCGTAGATGACCATCTGCCGGCCCCACCACTGGGTGCGGTCGATCAGCTTGGCATACCGGGCCTTGTCCGTCACGGGTTGCAGCTGCGGCGGGCTGAACGGGTGGCTGCCGGCGCAGAAAACCTCCACGCCCATGGGGTCGGTGATTTCGCGCACCGCGGCCAGGGACCGGTTGAGGTCTTCCTTGGCTTCGGCGGCAGTCTCGCAGATGCCGGTGACCAGCTCCACGGTGTTGAGCAGGAGTTCCTGCTTGATGTGCGGGTGTTCGTCGTCTTCGTTGAGTTCGGGGTGCTTGGCAACCACGCCGCTGAGTACTTCGTTGGCCACTGATGCCAGTTCGCCGGTCTGGCCGTCCACCAGGGCCAGCTCCCATTCCACACCAAGAGTTGATTGCTTCGATGAAGCGAAATCAATCTTCATGCGTTCCCCTAACTGTTCAGATATCCCTGGGCACGCGCCGCATTCAAGTCTAATGCAGGGGTAGCATCGTCTTGATGGCCTTGTTCCTTTGGACCCGTGACAGTGTTCACAAAACCACCCTCCTCATTGCGGCCGCTGCCGTGGCCGCCCTGACTGCCTGCACGGCGGTTCCCGCCACCGCCCCGGCGACCTCCGGCCCTGCGCCGGCCTCAACCCCGGAATCAGAGCGGCCGACGACGGCACCTCCGTCCGCTTCTCCCTCACCCGACCCCGGGCTGCTGCCGCTGGGCTGGGGCCCCGAGCAGCGGGACCAGGATGTCGCCGCGGCCGCCGTGGCGGCGATGTCGGTCGAGGAGAAGGCCGGTCAGGTGCTGATGCCCGTGTACGCCGGCACGGACGCCGAAGCCCAGGCCGGCACCATTGAGCGCCTCCATCTGGCCGGGTCAATCATCATGGGCGACAACATTCCGCTCGACGCGCGCGGTCAGGCGGATCCGGCTGCCATGACTGCTGTCAACGCCCGGCTGGCCCAGGCCGCCACGGCCGACGGCAGGCCCTGGCCCGGGCTCATCGGCGTGGACCAGGAGGGCGGGATTGTGGCGCGGCTGGGTGCGCCCCTGACCGAATGGCCAACGGCCCTGAGCTACGGGGCCGCCGGCAATGCGCCACTCGCCAAGGACGCTGGCCGCGCTCTGGCCGCGGAGATCGCGTCGCTGGGCTTCACCGTGGACTTCGCCCCCGATGCGGACGTGACTATCGGCCCGGCAGATCCCACCATCGGTGCCCGGTCAATGTCCGGCAACCCGGACGCAGCGGGAGCCCTGGCGGTGGCGTTTTCCCAGGGCATGCAGGAGGCCGGCGTGCTGCCCGCCGTCAAGCATTTCCCCGGCCACGGCTCCGTCACCGTTGACTCGCACCAGGACCTCCCGGTGCAGCCCGCGGGCATCGCGGAACTCGAGGCCCGGGACTGGAAGCCGTTCCGGGCGGCCATCGCCGCCGGTATGCCCATGGTCATGACCGGGCACATCGCCGTACCGGCCTTGGAACCCGGCGTCCCGGCGTCGTTGTCCGGCCCCACCTATGCTGCGCTGCGCGGCATGGGCTTCAAGGGTGTGGCTGTGACCGATGCCCTCAACATGGGCGCAGTCCAGCAGCAATACCCGGGCGGCTCCGCAGCAACGGCAGCGCTCGCCGCGGGCGCGGACCTGCTCCTGATGCCCACGGACGTGGGGCAGGCCCACGCAGCCATCGTGAGCGCTGTCGCGGCCGGAACACTGCCGACGGCCCGCCTGGACGAAGCAGCAACCCGGGTGGCCACCATGTTGACCTGGCGCGGCCGCACCACGTCGCCGCCTGCCGGTTCGGCCCCCGCCAGCGCAGCCCCCGGCAGCGGTGCCGACATCTCGGCGCGGGTCTCCGCGGCCGCCGTCACGGTGCTGTCCGGACACTGCGGCCCGCCAATCGTCGAGGGAAGCATCCGGATTGCCGGCGGATCAGCGCAGGACCGGGCGCGGTTTGAGGGTGCCGCAGCGAAGGCCGGGCTCGGCACCGGGGCTGGCCCGCTGGTCAGCCTCATCGGTTACGCCGGGCGGCCGGTTGGGGGCGACATTGCCGTAGCCCTGGATGCGCCATGGCCGCTGCAGGATTCCACTGCCGCGGTGAAGATTGCGCTGTACGGCCGCACGCCTGGCGCTTTTGACGCCCTCGTTGCCGTGCTGGCAGGGAAGGCGACTGCCCCGGGGAAGCTGCCCGCCGCCGTCGGAAGCCATCCAGCCGGGACGGGCTGCCCGTAACTTGGCACGCAACACATCGCCGAATCGGTCAACGGCGCTTTAATGGACAGGTGCCCATTCTGAATAAAGACATGACCCTGTGTATTTCGCTGTCGGCCCGGCCCAGCAACAACGGGACCCGGTTCCACAACCACCTCTATGACCAGCTGGACCTGAACTGGATCTACAAGGCCTTCGCCCCCACCGACCTGGCCCAGGCGATCGCCGGCGTCAGGGGCCTGGGGATCCGCGGCTGTGCGGTGTCCATGCCGTACAAGGAGGACGTGATGGCCCTCGTGGATGAACTGGATCCGTCCGCCAAAGCCATCGATTCGGTCAACACGATCGTGAACACCGACGGGCATCTGAAGGCCTACAACACGGACTACACCGCCATCGAGCAGCTCCTCGCAAGCAACGCCGTGCCCACGGACTACTCGGTGCTGGTCCAGGGTGCCGGCGGCATGGCCAAGGCCACCGTCGCGGCCCTGCGGGACGCCGGCTTCACGGATGTCACCGTCATCGCCCGGAACGAAGACACCGGCCGGGCGCTCGCAGAGCAGTACGGGTTCCAGTGGCGGGCAACGCTCGACGGCGGGACGGCGGACCTGATCATCAACGTCACCCCCATCGGCATGGCAGGCGGCCCTGAAGTGGACTCACTGTCCTTCCCGGAAGCTGCGATCGCCGCAGCCAAGGTGGTCTTCGACGTCGTGGCGCTGCCTGCGGAGACGCCGCTGATCAAGGCGGCCCGCGGCGCCGGGAAACAGGCGATCACGGGCGCGGAAGTGGCCACCATCCAGGCGCTCGAGCAGTTTGTGCTCTACACCGGTGTCCGGCCCACCGATGAGCAGGTCCGGGCCGCCGAGGACTTTATGCGCGCCCAGTAGGACGCACCGGCAGGACAGGTCTTAGACCGGTTCCACCGAGATGGCCACCCGGTCCTCCCCAATGCGGGTCAGGACCAGGGTGGCTGTTTTTTGTCCGGCATTCTTTCCGGCCACCTTGCTTCCGGCGAACAGCTGCTTGCGCAGTTCCTCCGGAGTTACCGAGGTCCCGCGCTTTTTGATGTCCAGCACCGTGATGCCGTTCTCCTTCACCCAGGCCTTGAGCGCCTTGACGTTGTACGGCATCACTTCCAGGACCTTGTAGGCGCGGGCGAACGGCGTGTCCACCAGCTCCGGAGCGCAGATGTAGGCGATGTGCTCGTCCAGCAGGTGCCCGCCCAGTTGAAGCGCGACGTCCGCCACCAGTCCGGCGCGGATCACCGCGCCATCGGGCTCATACAGGTAGCCCTCTGCCGGACCCACCGGCGCGGCGGGACCGCCGTCGAAATCTTCAGCGCTGGTCAGCTCGGCGGCACCCTGCGGGCCGAGCAGCAGCGCCGCGCGGCGGATTCCCGGCCGGCGCACGGAGTTGAACCACAGGGCCACCTCGGTGACGTCGCCGCCCACCGATACCCACTGCGCCTCGCAGCCGGCGGGAACCGACTCGTGCGGCATGCCGGGGCCCATTTTGACGCCAACGGCGCGCCCGGTGGCGGCGAGCGATTCGACAAAGGACAGCGGCGGCGAAAACGCCTCAGGATCCCAGATCCGCTTGGTACCCGAGGTGGAGGTGACCCGTCGTGCGGGATCCAGCCAGACGCCGTCGACCCCGTCCAACGGGACGGTAGTTGCGTCCGAATGCACTACGGTGGCGTTGGGGAAGGGGATGAGGTTGACCGTGGCGCAGGCGGCCGTGGTTTCGTCCATTTCCACGGCCGTGACCGTGATGTCCATCGATGCCAGGGCCAGGGAATCCGCCGCAAGGCCGCAGCCGAGGTCGGCCACGTGGCGGACGCCGGCTTGCGCAAAGCGCTCGGCATGCCGGGCGGCCACGGTGAGGCGCGTGGCCTGTTCCAGCCCGGCCTGCGTGAAGAGCATGCTCCGGGCGAACTCGCCGAACTTCAGCTCGGCTTTAGTGCGCAGCCGGGACTGGGTGAGGACGGCGGAGACCAGTGCGGGGGAGTGCCCGGCCTTGCGGAGAGCCGCGTTGAGCTCAAAGGACTTGTCCTCGCGGTACGGGCCCAGGGACGCCAGGAGCTCCCAGCCTTCGCTCGTGAGCAGTGGGGCGATCTGGTCCTGCGGTGCTTGAGCCATGGGTTCAAGCCTAGTGGAGGTAGCCCGGCGGCCAGTTCCCGCTAGGGTTGAAGGCATGGAAGACAGCGCAGGGACCCAGCCGTCCGGACTACCCCAAGCAAGAAAGCCGGACCTGGTGAAGTTTGCCCGTCCCGCACTGATTGCAGGATCCGCAGTGGCCGTGGTCTGCGTCGCGTTGCTGGTAATCATCCTCTTCTTGGACACGTTCAACGCCACCGTCTATTCCGTGGGCGGCAAGAACATCCAGGACGCCACGGACGAGGCACAGGAGATCCGCAGCCTCTACGCCGGGGCGCGCATAGGCGGCATCATCCTGCTGGTGGTCTCGCTGCTGGCTGCCGTGGGCGGCGCCGTGGTGCTGTACCTGCGGCGGGGCACCGTTGAGGAAGGGGACGACGGCGACGAGGACGTCGATCTCGAGGACCTCACCGGCCGGTAACAGCTGTTCGCCGGCGACATAATTCTGGCACTCGCCTTGACCGAGTGCTAACCAATACATAGAGTCATCATTAGCACTCTCCCTAGGAGGGTGCTAACACATGAAGAGCTGCCAGCCAGGCTGCTGCCGGCACCGCGACGACGGTTTGCCAGCCACGGCGAAGCAGCTCAACTGTCCATGAATTTGCTGACGTAGAAGGAGAGGTCCGAGTGTCGGTCTCTATTAAGCCTCTTGAGGATCGTATTGTTGTCCGCCCGCTCGAAGCCGAGCAGACCACGGCTTCCGGCCTGGTTATCCCGGACTCCGCACAGGAGAAGCCGCAGGAAGGCGAAGTTGTTGCAGTAGGCCCCGGCCGCTTTGACGACAACGGCAACCGCGTTCCGATCGATGTTGCCGTTGGCGACGTTGTTATCTACTCCAAGTACGGCGGAACTGAAGTCAAGACCGGTGGCACCGAGTACCTCGTGCTTTCCGCCCGCGACGTTCTGGCGATCGTCGTAAAGTAACTCTTTGGATCCCCGTGCTGCTGTTCCGTCCCTGACTGAACAACAGCACGGGGTTCTGTCTTTGAAAGGACAAAACCATGGCAAAGCAGCTTGCGTTTAACGACGCTGCACGCCGGTCGCTTGAAGCCGGCATCGATAAGCTCGCCAACACTGTCAAGGTGACGCTCGGCCCCCGCGGCCGCAACGTTGTCCTCGACAAAAAGTGGGGGGCACCCACCATCACCAATGACGGCGTCACGATCGCCCGCGAAATTGAGCTTGATGACCCGTATGAAAACCTTGGCGCGCAGCTGGCCAAGGAAGTAGCCACGAAGACCAACGATGTTGCCGGCGACGGCACCACCACGGCCACCGTGCTCGCCCAGGCCCTGGTCAAGGAAGGCCTCCGCAACGTTGCGGCGGGCGCCGCTCCGGGCCAGATCAAGCGTGGCATCGAGGTCTCCGTAGAAGCCATTGCAGCCCGCCTGCTCGAGAACGCACGCCCGGTTGAAGGCACGCAGGTTGCCAGCGTGGCAGCAATCTCGGCCCAGAGCGACGAAATCGGCGAGCTCCTCGCCGAGGCATTCGGCAAGGTCGGCAAGGATGGTGTGATCACCATCGAGGAGTCCTCCACCACGCAGACCGAGCTGGTCCTCACCGAAGGCATGCAGTTCGACAAGGGCTACCTGTCCCCGTACTTCGTGACCGACTCCGAACGCCAGGAAGCCGTCCTCGAAGACGCCCTTATCCTGATCAACCAGGGCAAGATCTCCTCCGTGCAGGACTTCCTGCCCCTGCTGGAGAAGGCGCTGGCGAGCTCCAAGCCGCTCTTCATCATTGCCGAAGACGTTGAGGGCGAGGCCCTGTCCACGCTGATCGTCAACCGCATCCGCGGCACGCTGAACGTTGTTGCCGTCAAGGCTCCGGGCTTCGGCGACCGCCGCAAGGCCATGCTGCAGGACATCGCCACCCTCACCGGTGCGCAGGTCATCTCCGCGGAACTGGGCCTCAGCCTGGATTCGGTTGGCCTTGAGGTGCTGGGTACCGCCCGCCGCATCACGGTCACCAAGGACAACACCACCATCGTTGACGGCGCCGGTTCCGCAGAAGACGTCGCAGCCCGGGTTTCCCAGCTGCGCGCCGAGCTGACCCGCACCGACTCCGACTGGGACAAGGAAAAGCTCCAGGAGCGCCTGGCCAAGCTGGCCGGCGGCATCGGTGTAATCAAGGTCGGCGCAGCCACCGAAGTTGAGCTGAAGGAAAAGAAGCACCGCATCGAAGATGCAGTGTCCTCCACCCGCGCCGCCCTCGAAGAAGGCATCGTGGCCGGTGGCGGTTCCGCACTGATCCACGCACTGAAGGCCCTCGACGAGGACCCTGCAGTCAAGGCACTCGAAGGCGACGCCGCCGCTGCTGTGGGCATCGTCCGCCGCGCGCTGGTCCAGCCGCTTCGCTGGATCGCCCAGAACGCCGGTTTCGACGGCTACGTTGTCACCGCCAAGGTTGCCGAGCTCGAAACCAACAACGGCTTCAACGCCAAGACGGGCGAGTACGAGGACCTGATCGCCGCCGGTGTCATCGACCCGGTCAAGGTCACCCGTGCAGCCCTGCGCAACGCGGCATCCATCGCAGCGCTGGTTCTCACCACCGAGACCCTCGTGGTGGAGAAGCCCGCCAACGAAGACGAGCACGCAGGCCACAGCCACTAGTCCCCACCGGCTCCCAAGTCTCGCTTCGCTCGACCTGGGTCCCTCGCCGGTGTGGGCCCACCCACCCGTCTCCCTCACCGCGCTTCGCGCGGTCAGGGAACCCTGACGGCGTGGGCCCAGGCCTCTGCATCAAGTCTCTGCACAAAGAACCGGTCCAGCTTCGGCTGGGCCGGTTTTTTGTGCCACAAATCATTCGCGGTGAGCTTTCCCGCGCTATGCGCCCGGCATGTCCTGTGTTTCAACGTTGCCGGCACGCTCGTAGACCAGCGACACCGCCCCCTTCGGGAAGGTGCGCGCCGGCTCGGCGAGACGGAACGAGGCGGGGATAGTCCCGTCGTCGAAGAGGCGCTTGCCCTGCCCGAGGGTGATCGGATAGAGCCAGAGGTGGAGGCGGTCGATCACGTCTGCCGCCAGCAGTGAACGGATGAGGACGCCGCTGCCGAACATGTGCACCTGGTTGTACTCCTCGCGGAGCCGTCCCGCGGCGGCGGCATCCGACAGCACCGTGGTGCCCGCCCAGCTTGGATCGGTCAGGGTGCTGGAGACAACGAACTTGGGCACCCGGTTGAGTGTCCCGCCGATGTCGTCAGACTGGTGCGGCCAGTACGACGCGAAGATGTCGTAGGTCTTCCGGCCCAGAAGCAGGGCGTCGATGAGGGCGATCTCGGCGCCAATGGCCGCGTCGGCTTCGTCATCGGACACCGGCATCTGCCAGCCACCGAAGGCAAAGCTGCCCTCGGTGTCCTCCTTGCTACCGCCGGGCGCCTGGTAGACGCCGTCAAGAGTGATGAACAGGTTCGCCACGATGATGCCCACGCGTCCATTCTGGAACGGCGTCCCGGTGCTGTCCAGCGTTCTTCACTGTCCGGCGTCGGCGGGCGTGGCAGACTGATGCCATGCTGCTGGACGAGCTCGTGAAAACCACGGATGCCGTCGCGTCGACCCGCTCCCGACTCGCGAAGGTCGACGCTCTGGCCGATCTGCTGCGCCGGCTCGAGCCCGTGGACATCGCGGCCGCGGTCGGCTTGCTCATCGCCAGGCCGCGACAGGGCCGTGTTGGGATTGGCTGGCGCGGTATGGGAGCAGCCATGGGGGAGCCGGCCGCCGAACCCAGCCTGACCGTGGCCGACCTCGACGCTGCGCTGGATCGGCTGCTCGTCACCGCAGGCGCTGGATCAGCCGCGGAGCGCGCCGCGACCCTCCGGTTGCTCACGGCGGCAGCCACCGAGCGCGAGCAGGCCTTCATCGCCGGCGTGCTGCTCGGTGAACTGCGTACCGGCGCGCTCGAGGGGGTGCTGACGGATGCCGTTGCCCGCGCCGCCGATCGGCCCGCCGAAGCCGTACGCCGCGCGTCGATGCTCTCCGGCGATCTCGGCGGGACCGCCCTGCTTGCGATCACGGGAACGGCGGCCGAGCTCGACGCCGTCGGCCTCGTCGTCGGCCGTCCCGTGCAGCCCATGCTCGCCGCAACCGCGGCCAGCGCTACCGCGGCGCTGGAGGTCACGGGGGAGGCGTCCGTGGAATACAAGCTGGACGGTGCGCGCATCCAGGTGCATCGCGTCGGCGACGATGTGCGCATCTACACCCGCACCCTGGCCGAGGTGACCCACCGGCTGCCCGAGGTGGTGGAGGTGGTGCGAGGGCTGCCGGTACGCGATGTGATCCTCGACGGCGAGACCCTAGCCCTCGACGAGGACGGCGGCCCGCGACCGTTCCAGGAGACCATGTCGCGGTTCGGGGCGGATGCGGTGCGTGCCACGGTGCTGCATCCGTGGTTCTTCGACGTGCTGCACATCGACGGTCGCGACCTGCTCGACGAACCATTGTTGACGCGCCTCGGCGTGCTGGAGCGCATCGCGCCCGAACACCGGATCCCGGGGGAGATCACGGCAGATGCGGCCGTTGCCGAGAGAGTGTCGCGCGATGCGCTCGCCGCGGGCCATGAGGGCGTGGTGGTGAAGGCGGTGGGATCGGCCTACGCGGCCGGCAGGCGTGGTTCCAACTGGATCAAGGTGAAGCCGGTACTCACTTACGACCTGGTGGTTCTTGCCTGCGAGTGGGGGTCAGGACGGCGGACCGGGTTCCTGTCGAACCTGCACCTGGGAGCCCTCGACCCGGCCGGCGAGTTCGGCGAACCCGGCGGCTACGTGATGGTGGGCAAGACTTTCAAAGGCATCACCGATGTGCTGCTGCGCTGGCAGACCGAGAGGTTCCAGGAGCTGGAGGTGCGGAGAACGGCGGGCACCGTCTGGGTCGAGCCCGTCACCGTTGTGGAGATCGCGATCGACGGCGTGCAGCGTTCCCCGCGCTATCCGGGCGGAATCGCGCTGCGGTTCGCACGCGTCAAGCGCTACCGCGACGACAAGACGGCGGCGGCGGCCGACACGATTCAGACGCTGCGCGCGCTGCTGCGTCTCTAGCTTGTGCCGCTTCTCCGCCGGGCGTACCGTGGCGCTTAAGTGCCGCGGCGCCCAGCGTGCGGCGGACCAACAGGTTGGGCGGTTGGTATCCGGAAGGGACCAGATGTCAGCTGAAACAGGCATTGACCAGGGCAGGTCAGCCTTCCAGGAACATCGCTGGACCGAGGCCTACCAGACGTTCCGTGAAGCCGATAGGCGCGGCGGGTTGCCGGCCGCCGACCTCGAACGGCTGGCGACGGCCGAGATGCTGACAGGTGAAAGCACCACAGGGCTGGAGTCCCTCACCCGTGCCCACGAGGAGTACCTGGTGATGGGCGACGTCGAGGGTGCCGCACGGTGCGCGGCCTGGATGGGCATGCAACTGATGTTCCTCGGGGAGCAGGCTCGGGCCGGAGGGTGGTTTGCCCGCGGCCAGCGGCTCGTGGATGAACTGGCCGAGCCGAGCGCTGTGCAGGGCCTCCTGCTCCTCCCGGAGGGCCTGGGCAAACTTTACGGCGGTGATCCGGCGGGCGCCTTGCAGGCTTTCTCCCGCGTTGCCGAATTCGGCCAGCTGTTCCACGACAAAGACCTGTCCGCGCTGGGCCTCCTCGGCACAGGGCAGGCCACCCTGATGCTTGGTCACCCTGACAAGGGACTCAAAATGTTCGACGAGGTCATGGTGGCCGTCACGGCAGGTGAACTCTCCCCGATTCCGTCCGGGATTATCTACTGCGCGGTCATCGGCAACTGCCACCTGGCCTTCGATCTGGAGAGGGCCCTGGAATGGACGGCTGTTCTGGACCGCTGGTGCAGTGCCCGCCCTGACATGGTGTCGTTCAGCGGCCAGTGCCAGTCACACCGCGCCGAACTCTTTATGCTCCACGGGGCCTGGGCCGAGGCGCTGATGGCGGCTGCGGCTGCCCAGGGACTTGCCATAAGGGGTGACGCCCAGGCGCTTTATGGAGGCTATTACCAGCAGGGGGAGGTGGAACGGTTGAGTGGAAGACTGGACGACGCCGAAGCTTCCTATCGGCAGGCCGCCCGCTCCGGCTATGAGCCACAACCTGGCCTCGCGCTGCTCTGGCTGGCTCGGGGAAATGTGCAGCAGGCACAAGCGATGATCCGGAGGGCAGCTGGCGCGGCAGACCTCGCTACACGCCGGAACATGCTGCCTGCACTCGTGGAGGTCGAGTTGGCCGCCTCCGACGTTGAAGCCGCGCGGCGAGGTGTTGAGGATCTGGAAGCCTTGGCCCGCGAATGCCCTATGCCCATGATCCGGGCCGTTGCCGGCCAGGCGGACGGCGCGGTCCGCCTGGCCGGCGGCGACCCCTCCGCTGCCCTGAAACCGCTCCGGGAGGCGTGGAGGCTGTGGCAGGAGCTCGGTGTTCCGTACGAAGCGGCGCGCTGCCAGGCGCTGGCTGGCAGTGCCTGCCGCGCACTTGGCGACGAGGCCTCCGCACTGATGTACCTGGAGGCAGCCCACGCTGCGCTCCTGGACCTGGGCGCGGCGCCGGCGGCAACCTGGGCGGCATCGCTGCTGCACGAAGGCATGTTGGACAGCGGGGCCACGCCAGGCACGGCGAGCCTCCTCACCCGCCGCGAGCTTGAAGTCCTTCAGCTGGTGGCAACCGGAAAGGGCAACCGGGCCATCGCCGGCGAGCTCTACCTGAGCGAAAAGACCGTGGCCCGGCACATCAGCAACATTTTCCTGAAACTGGGCCTGTCGTCACGGGCAGCCGCCACCAGCTATGCCTATGAACACGGGCTCGCAGGCTGACGGCCCACATAGGACCGCTCTGACTACATAGAAATACCCAGCCGCGCCGTGACTGAAGTTGCATGATTCGGCCGACGCGGCCAGCAGCTGCGCGGCCATAGCCTCAAAGCATGAACCTTCCAGTCCTTGCCGGCATACTTTCGACGGTGCTGTTCGCCGCCGGAATGCTGCCGATGCTGGTCAAGGCGGCCCGCACCAAGGACCTGGCTTCCTACAGCCTCGGGAACCTGTTGCTGACCAATGTTGCCAACGCCGTCCACTCCGTCTACGTCTTCAACCTCCCGGCCGGACCCATCTGGGCCCTGCACCTGGCCTACCTCCTGGCATCCGCGCTGATGCTTGCATGGTGGCTCCGGTACCGGGACGGCGGCCAGGGTGGTCCGGGTAGCCAGCCCACGGAAGGTTCAGCCATCACCATCCCTTCGGATATCAAAGGAGAGCAGTCATGACCAACAACGGCGTGACCGGCACGCTGGACACCCTGATCATCGGTGGCGGGCAGGCAGGCATAGCCCTAGGCCACTACCTGAAAGAGCAAAACCGGACGTTCCTCATCCTGGACGCACATCCAAGAACCGGCGACGCCTGGCGCCAGCGGTGGGATTCGCTGCGGGTCTTTACGCCCGCAAAATACGACGGACTGCCGGGAATGCCGTTCCCGGCGGACCCGCTGTCCTTCCCCAGCAAGGATGACGTTGCCGGATACCTTGAGGGCTACGCCGCAAGGTTCGACCTGCCCGTCCTCAACGGTGTGCGGATCGAACACCTGTGGCGGGACGGGAACCGGTTCGTCGCCGCTTCCAACGGCCGGCGCTGGGAGGCGCACAACGTGGTGGTGGCCACCGGCTGCAGCCAAGCGCCGAAGACACCGGACTTCGCGGCGGAACTGAACGCCGCCGTCGTCCAGTTCCATTCCAGTGAATACCGCAACCTGGGGCAATTGCAGGAAGGCCCCGTCCTGGTAGTAGGGCTGGGGAACTCGGGAGCGGAGATTGGCCTTGAAGTGTCCCGGACGCATCCCACCATCGTGGCCGGCAAGCCCGGCGGTGAGATTCCGGTCAAGCACGGACGCACGGCGGCCCGGTACTTCCTGCCGGTGGTGCGGTTTGTAGGACTCCGCGTCCTTACTCTCAGCAACCCGATCGGCCGCAAAGCGGCACCGTCCTTCAAAGCGCACGCGGCGCCTCTGATCAGGACGAAGTCCAAGGACCTGGCCGCCGCAGGCGTACGGCTTGTGCCGCGGATCGCCGGGGTGGAGAACGGGCTGCCGGTCCTCGCGGACGGGACCCGGCTGGAAGTTTCAAACGTGATCTGGTGCACCGGGTTCCGGGATGACTTCGGCTGGATGGATCCGGTAATGCTCGACGGCGGGGCGCTGCCCAGGCAGCGGCGCGGCGTGGCACTTGATACCCCTGGACTGTTCTTCCTGGGCCAGGAATTCATGTACGCGGCGGCGTCGGCAACCCTTCCGGGTGCCAGCCGTGATGCCCGGTACCTGGCCGGCAGGATCCCGGTTCCGGTCACCCGCGAGGCCGCGTCAGCTGCCATCTGAGGCGCCGGGCGGCGGCTTCGGGCAAGCGCCGGGAAACCAGCCGGTAGAAGACCAGCACCAGAACTGCCGCCGCCACGATGCCCATCAAGTTGAGCGCCAGCTGCAGGGCCGACCCCATTGCTTTCTCGAACTCGCCCAGCACGAGTGCCACGGCCACAAACCCGGCAGCGGGAACTGTGGTCACGGAGATGAAGACACCGATGAGTGCCGCCGACCGCCGGCTGATGACGGACAGCATGCCCGCCGTGCCGGCCAGAACGGCCACGATCAGAGAATAGGGTCCCGGATGGTAAATGAACTCCACCGCAGACCCTGTGTCCAGTGTGTTGTCCGCGAAGAGGCCCAGTGCCGCGGAGACCCACGTGGTCAAGGCCGCCAGCAGCATGGCCACCGGGAACCCCACGCCAAGCGCCAGGGCAGCACTCCGGCCGAGGGCCCACTGGCGCCGGGCCAAGGCCACTGCCAGCGCCGCCAGGGGGCCGAACTCCGGCCCCACGGCCATTGCCCCCACGATGGCAATGGTGGAATTCGTCACGATGCCGATGGCGGCGAGCTGCGTGGCCAGTATCAGGAAGGCAAGGTAGCTCCACGTGAGCCGGGAGTCCTCGCCCGTCTGGCGGGTGACCTCGTCCCAGATCAAGGCGTCTGCGCCGTCTCCGGGGGCAGACGCCTCCGCTTTGTCCGCGCGCCGGGACAGGACGAGTTCCGGCATGGAGATGGCAATGGATCCCACCTCCTGCGCCTTCAGGACGTGGAGTTTCTCAAGCAGTTCCTCCACCGCTTCCCGGGCAACCTGGACGTCGATGACATCGCCCCGCGGCGAAACGGATGCTCCCGTAAAGAGCGCTACCTCGGCGGTTCCCGTGTGCTCCTTGCAAGCGTCCAGCGTCACTGCCGACAGTTCACTGGGCACACAAATCCGCAGCTGGACAATCACTTGGTATCCCTTCGCCGGCCTGTGGACAGCATAGTTTGTGGCGCGCTCCGACGGGGCTCGAAGGCGGCCGTTGATTGGCCATCGGCCGTGCGGCTCCGTAGGCTTGATGCTTTGCTTACCCGCTTGGAGAGGCCCTCTGTGTCCAGTGCACCAGCCGAGGCTGCTCCGCGCACTGCGCTGGACGCAAAGACCGGCGAGCGGAAGCCTGCCCGGAAACCGACCTTCCGTCCCGAAGTCCAAGGCCTCCGCGCGCTCGCCGTCCTGATGGTGGTGACCTACCATGTGTGGCTTGGCCGGGTGTCCGGCGGGGTGGATATCTTCCTCCTGATCTCGGCCTTCCTGCTGACGCTGTCCTTCGTCCGGAAGGTGGAGGCCGGCACCTCCCTCAATCTCCTCCGGCACTGGCTGCACCTCTTCAAGCGGCTGCTGCCGGCCGCCGTCGTGGTGATCCTCGGGGTCTTGGCAGGCACCTGGCTGGTCCTCCCGCAAGGCCGCTGGCCCGTCATCCTGGACCAGGCCTGGGCGGCGCTGCTGTACCGGCAGAACTGGCTGCTGGCGGATACCGCCGTGGATTACTACGCCCAGCAGCATGCCGGGGCGAGCCCCCTGCAGCACTTCTGGTCCCTGTCCATCCAAGGACAGGTCTTTATCCTGTGGCCTCTCGTCTTCGCCGCTTCCGCTGTTGTGTGGCGGCTCCTCCGGCACCGGTTCAACGCCAGCTACCGCGCCGTGGTGGCAGCCGCGTTCGCCGGCATCCTCGTTGCCTCGCTCGCGTTCTCGATTGACCAGACGGCCACAAACCAGGCCTACGCCTACTTCGACACCCGGACGCGGCTCTGGGAGTTCGCGCTGGGCTCGCTGCTGGCCCTTGCCCTGCCGCACCTGAAGCCCGGGAAACTCCTGCGTGTGGTACTCGGCTGGGCCGGCCTGGCGGCCATGGTCTCCTGTGGTCTGCTCCTGACCGTGGACCGGGCGTTCCCCGGATTCCTGGCACTGTGGCCCACGCTGGCTGCCGCGGCGATCATTGTGGCCGGGCAGAGCGGGAGCCGGTTTGGTGTGGACCGCCTCCTGGGCTGGAAGCCGCTGGTTTCCCTGGGGGACAACTCCTACGCCCTCTATTTGTGGCACTGGCCCGTCCTGGTGCTGGCGCTGGCCGCTACCGGCGTTGAGGCACCCACCCTCATCCAGGGCGCCGCGATCATCGCCGCGTCGGTGGTCCTGGCCGTCCTCACCACCCGCTTTGTGGAAAAACCCCTCCGGGAATGGCGCTGGCCGCAGGTGCGCACCTGGCGCACCGCCGTCGTCGTGGTTGCCTGCTGCGCCCTGCTGGCCGGACCCGTGGCGGTCTTGCAGACGAGCCTCACCGCGGAGGAAGCCGCCACCGCCGCCCAGCCCCGCGAGCTGGCGCCGGGAGCGGCCCTGCTGACCCCGGGTAACGCCGGAGCACCGGCACCGGAGGGCAGGATCATTCCTGGTCCCACCGCCCTGGACAACGACTGGGCCGGAATCCACCAGGCCTGTACAGGAGCGAATGCCACCGGGGACCCTGTCCTTGAAGGCTGCCGGCAGGCGCTCCCCGAAGGCGAACCCACCAAACGGATCGTTGTGCTGGGCGATTCCCATGCCCAGCAGTATCTGGCCGCCTTGGCACCCATCGCGGAAGCCCGCGGCTGGGAGCTGGTCACCCTGCTGATGCCGGCCTGCCGTTTCGGGGCCGAATCCGAGACCCGGACTGCCGAATGCAACGCCTACAACCGGGCCAGCGCAGCGTACGTGCTGGAGCACCGGCCGGATGCCGTCTTCACCGTGGCCACTCTGACCCATGAGGAAGCCCCGTTCGAGACCGACGTGCCGGCCTACCTCGAAGGCATCCAGCCCATCGCGGATGCCGGCATCGAGATCGTCGGCATCCGGGACAACCCGCGCTTCACCATCAACATGCCCGAGTGCGTCCAGCGCCACAGGGCGGACGCCCCGGCGTGCAACCCGCCGCTGAACGAATCCCTGGTGGAGCCGTCACCGCTGGAGAGTTACCGCCGGAAGGTGGACGGGCTGCACCTGATGGACCTGAGCGACTTCATCTGCGCCGGCGGCATCTGCCCGGCCGTGGTAGGCAACGTCTACGTGTACAAGGACGACAACCACCTGAGCCGGACGTATGTGGAAAGCATGATTCCCATGTTTGAGGAGCGGCTGCTGGCGGCGACGGGCTGGAACTGACACGCGGCTTCCGGTTATTGGGTGCCGTTGCTCACAATGTGCTCCCGGAATAGGGGGATCGGCGTGGAGGTTCTAATATTTACTCAAAGCTTTCTGCGCGGTGACCGCGCATGAGGCACCCGAATGTACTAAGGCCCTGCACGGACCAGTCCCGTAATGACGGGCTGGTCATTAGCTGCAACCCCTACCCGTGAACCCGTAACCAAGGTAAGAGGCGCACTCATGACCCAGCCCGAGCACAATCCTTTCGGCTTCATCGGCCTGACCTACGACGACGTCCTGCTCCTCCCGGGCCACACGGACGTCATCCCGTCTGAGGCTGACACGTCTTCGCGGATTTCCAAGCGGATCACCGTTCACACACCGCTGCTGTCCGCCGCCATGGACACGGTCACCGAATCCCGGATGGCGATTGCCATGGCACGCCAGGGCGGCCTGGGCGTCATCCACCGCAACCTGTCCATCCAGGACCAGGCCGACCAGGTGGACCGCGTGAAGCGCAGCGAATCCGGGATGATCACCAACCCGCTGACCATCGGCCCCGAGGCCACGCTGGCGGAACTGGATGAGATCTGCTCGCAGTACCGGGTATCCGGCCTCCCCGTGGTGGACGAGGGCATGCGGCTCCTCGGTATTGTCACCAACCGCGACACCCGCTTTGTGCCAGAAGCCGACTTCCCGCTGCGGCTGGTCAGCGACGTGATGACCAAGATGCCGCTGATCACCGGGCACGTAGGCATCAGCCGTGAGGAAGCCTCCCACAAGCTGGCCACGAACAAGATCGAAAAGCTTCCGCTCGTTGACGAGCAGGGCCGGCTCAAGGGCCTCATCACCACCAAGGACTTCACCAAGGCCGAGCAATACCCGCTGGCCACCAAGGACGATGAGGGCCGGCTCCGCGTCGGTGCCGCCATCGGCTTCTTCGGTGACGGCTGGGAACGCGCCATGGCACTGGTCGACGCCGGAGTCGACGCCCTGTTCGTTGACACGGCCAACGGCCACTCCCAGGGTGTGCTGGACATGATCCGCCGCCTGAAGTCCGATCCCGTAGCAGCGCACGTGGACATCATCGGCGGCCAGGCTGCCACCCGCGAAGGTGCCCAGGCCTTGATCGACGCCGGTGCCGACGGCATCAAGGTGGGCGTGGGCCCCGGCTCCATCTGCACCACGCGCGTGGTGGCCGGCGTGGGCGTCCCGCAGATCACCGCCATTTACGAGTCCGCCAAGGCCGCCATCCCGGCCGGCGTTCCGTTGATCGCCGACGGCGGCCTGCAGTACTCGGGCGACATCGGCAAGGCGCTGGTTGCCGGCGCCGACACCGTCATGCTGGGTTCCCTCCTCGCCGGTTGCGACGAGTCCCCGGGCGAGCTCATCTTCGTGAACGGCAAGCAGTTCAAGAGCTACCGCGGCATGGGCTCGCTGGGCGCCATGCAGTCCCGCGGCAAGAACACCTCCTACTCAAAGGACCGTTACTTCCAGGCGGATGTCTCCGGTGATGACAAGCTCATCCCCGAGGGCATCGAAGGCCGCGTCGCCTACCGCGGCCCGCTCGCCTCGGTGGCGTACCAGCTGGTGGGCGGCCTCCGCCAGACCATGTTCTACACCGGTGCGCCCACTATCCCGGAGCTCAAGGTCCGCGGCAGGTTCGTCCGCATCACCCCGGCCGGCCTCAAGGAATCGCACCCGCACGACATCCAGATGACCGTTGAGGCCCCGAACTACGGTTCGCGCTGACCCCGATCTCGACAGGCTCGACCTCCGGGCGGAACTAGGCTGAAGCCATGTCCCAACCACGCCATCCCGCCGAACTGAACCCAAAAAAGGACCCTCAGCGGCGGTTGGCCCTGAGGCCCTACGCCCGGGCCGTGGCGCAGGTGCTGCGGGTCAGCTTCCGGGCCTCGCCAGCCGCCGTCGTAATGAAAGTAGTCGGTTCGCTCATTTCGGCGACGCTGCCTTTGGTGACCACGTACTTCGCAGCGCTGACCACCACGGCGCTGGCGGCCGCTTACTCCGGTGATTCCGCAGCAGGCCAACAGGCCATTGTGTACGTCATCATCACGGCTGCCCTGGGGCTCTTCTGGGGCGGCTTCAGCAGCGTGGACCGCTATATCCAGCAGCTTATGAGCTTCAAGGTGGGCGCCATCGTGGGCGACCAGATGTACGAGCGCTTCCTGGCGCTGGAGTTCTGGCGCTATGACGATAAGCAAACCGTGGACCTCTACGACCGGGCCAAACGGTTTTCCGATTCCTATGCCCGCGTGCTGGACAGGATCGCGGCCATCTTCACCCAGTTGGTCTCCGTGATCCTGGCCGTGGGGGCCCTGATGCTGGTCAGCTGGTGGATCGCCGTGATTGTCCTGGTGGCGATTGTGCCCAGCGTCTACCTGCAGTTCAAGCTCTCGCGCGAACAGATCGCCCACTGGAACACCCAGGTGGACTCCCGCCGGCAACGCCGGATGATCGAAACCAACCTGCTCCGCCCCCAGCACATCGCCGAAATGCGGCTCTACGGGATCGTGGGCTACCTGATGGACTTCCGTTCCAGGCTGCGCGATGCTGATGAGCGGCGCCGCCTGGACTTCCAGAAGCGCTACATCCCCAAGCAGCTCGCCGCCGACGCCCTGCAGTACGGCGCCGAGGTGATCTCCCTGATCTGGGTGGTGGGCCAGATCATCGCCCGCGCCCAGCCCGTTGGCCAGTTCCTCTATGTCCAGCAGATCGTCAGCCGCGCACTGTCCACAGCCAACAGCCTGGTGTCCTCCCTCAGCTCGATCGACGAGGATCTCGCCAACCTCAAGGACTACGAGCTGTTCATGGCAATGCCGGTGCATTCGGACCATTCACCGCCGCTGCTCCAGGCACCCAAAACAGTGGAACTGCGGGACATCCGCTTCACCTACACGGGCGGCGACACCGAGGTGATCCGCGGCATCAGCATGACCATCCGCGAAGGCCAGCACATCGCCGTCGTAGGTGAGAACGGGGCGGGGAAGTCCACACTGATCCGGATCCTCGCCGGCCTCTACCGCCCGGATTCCGGGCAGGTAATGCTCGACGGCGTCGACCTCGCCGCCGTCGACGTTAAGTCCTGGCACCGCCACCTGGCCGTCCTGAGCCAGGAATTCCTGAAGTACGAATTCGCCACCGCTGCCGACAACATCCGCTTTGGCGACGTGGACCCGCCCCGTGACGACGAACGGATCCGCCAGGCAGCCAGCGACGCCGAAGCGTTGGAGTTCATCAACAAGCTGCCCAACGGCCTGGACAACTACGTCAGCAACTGGATGGAAGATCCGCGCGGCCGGAAGGGGAGCGGGCTCTCCGGCGGCCAGTGGCAGCGGCTCGCGATGGCCCGGAATTTCTACCGCAACGCCGCCTTCATGGTCATGGACGAGCCGACGTCCGCTATCGACGCACTGGCCGAACACCGGATCTTCACCCGGCTTTTCGCGGACCGCAGCAGCACCATCATTGCCATCAGCCACCGGCTTGCCACCATTGAGAAGGCCGACATTGTCTACATGCTCGAGGACGGGCGGATTGTGGAACAGGGCACCCATAAGGAACTGGTGGCGCTGCGGGGCCGCTACTTCAGGATGTTCGAATCCCAGCTGACGGTGGAGGAGTCCGAGGGCGTCTGACGACGGCAGGGCGTAGTGTGACCCACTCCACGCAGGAACCGCCGGCCGCGCTGCAAAGCGTGGCCGGCGGTCCCGGATTCGTGCGGCCCCGAGGTTAAGAGGTGGTCACCGCTGTGTCGTCGAGGTAGAAGTACGTCCCCAGCGACGAGTCCTCAACACCCAGGAAGCGCAGCGTCACGCTCTTGCCCTTGTAGGCGGAGAGGTCCAGCTGCTTCTGCAGATAGCCGGCGGACTCATTGAGATTGGAGTAAGTGGCCAGCGTGGTGGTCACACCGTTGCTGACCGCCTGAACCTTCAGGGTGTCATAGGCCGCGCTGGATGTGGTCTCGTCCGACTGCACTTTCAGGTAGAAGGACAGCGACGCGGTGGCCACCGTGGACGGGACTGCAAACGCCTGGTCGAGCATGTAGGACGTTGTCTGGCCCCAGCCGTTGAGGCCGGCGAAGCCGGAACCGGTCCTGGCATTCGTTCCGGTCTCGAACGTGTCGGCGTGGTCAGAGGTCCAGGAGGCTGCGCCCGATTCGAAGCCCGGGTTCAGCAGCAGGTTGCCGGACGGCGGGGGAGTGGCCCCGCCCAGCAGGCCCATGGTCTTGGTGGCGTCCGAGAGTCCTGTGCCGCAGCCCGTGGTGCAGCCGCCCGGCATTGCCCGGGTTCCCTGCTTGAGCGTGGACTCCACCTGGGCCGGGGTAAGCGTGGACGATTTGGACTTCATGAGTGCGGCCAGCCCGGCCACGTGCGGAGCTGCCATGGACGTTCCCTGGTAGCTGGCGTAGCCGGCGGAGCCCGGTGTGGAGGTACCGGTGTTGATGGTGGAGAGGATTCCGCCGCCCGCTACACGGACGTCGCCGCCGGGTGCGGTCAGGTCAACCGTGGAGCCGAAGTTGGAGTAGTAAGAGAGGCTGCCGCTCGGGTTGCTGGCGGCCACGCTCACAACGCTGCTGCAGTTGGCCGGGCGGAATCCGGAAGCATCCTGGTTGCTGTTGCCGGCCGCCACCACCACGGTGGCCCCCCGCGAAACTGCGGAGTTGATGGCTGCCTGGTACGTGCTGCCGCAGGCACCGGACCCGCCCAGGCTCATGTTGATGACCGTGGCGGGATTGGCGTTGGCCGGGATGCCCGGAACGGCCCCGCCGGCTGACCAGATAATCGCATCGGCAATGTCGGACAGTGACCCGCCGCATTTGGCCAGGACGCGCACCGGCACCACTTTGGCGTTGGGTGCGACGCCCGCCACACCGGTGGCATTGCCGGTCACGGCTGCAACGGTACCGGCGACGTGCGTGCCGTGCCAGGAGCTGTTGCCGGCCGTCGCCTGGCCGCACTCGCCGGCGGCGTACCAGTCGCCCTGGTCCTGCGCATTCGCGTCGCGTCCGTTGCCGTCACGCGCTGCGGTGGCGTCGGAGACGAAGTCGTAGCCCGGCATCACATTCGCGTCGAGGTCCGGATGGGCCGTGATTCCGGTGTCGATCACGGCCACCGTCACGCCGGTGCCGGTCGCAACGTCCCAAGCCCCCGGAACCCGCATGCCGTTGGTGCCAGTGAAATCCCACTGCTCGCCATAGCGTGGGTCGTTGGGCGTGAGAGCCACCGTCATGCGGGCGTCAGGTTCCACGTAGTCGACCGATCCGGACGCCGCAATCTCGGCCATGAAGTCTTCGGCAGCCTGCCCGGACAGAGCCCTGTCCGCCTCGATCAGCGTTCCGCCGGTGGCCAGGGTGCGTAGTTCCTGCACCTTCACGCCCTGTGACCTGGCTGCTTTGCCCCAGGCGTTGGCGCGGCCGTTCGGGGTGGCGTTCGCGGTGGTCTCCTTGAATTCGACGATGAACTTCGTGTAGGCCTCTCCGGCGGCCACGTCGTGCACCGCAGTGCCGTCACCGTCTTCGGGGGTGGCGAAGACCGGCGAACTGGCGAAGGCCAGGGTGCCGACTGCTGCGGCGAGCGACAGGGCCACGATGCGGTGGCGCCTGATTGATGAACGTCCCATAGGGGCTTCTTTCTCGGAACGGGCACAGGTGTGGCCCGTATGAAGGGGAGTGAGGGTGGTCACGTGGTGGATCAGGTGGTAACCGAGAGTAAACATAAAGGTATTTTCAAAACTTGTAAATGGTTGACAAAACATGTCAATAAAGTGTGGACTATCAGTTTCAGGATGAACCCAAGAGGAGGCGCCCCACCGCATCCCGCGTGGTCAAGTAAAGTGGTCACGTGACTTACGAGATCGAGATTGGCCGTGGCAAGCGTGGGCGTCGTGCCTACTCCCTGGATGACATTGCGATTGTCCCTAACCGTCGTACCCGCGACCCCAAGGACGTGTCGGTCTCCTGGCAGATCGATGCCTACAAGTTCGACATGCCCGTGATTGCAGCCCCAATGGATTCGGCCATGTCCCCGGAGACGGCCATCGCCTTGGGCCGGCTGGGCGGGCTCGGCGTGCTGGACCTTGAGGGCCTCTGGACCCGCTACGAGGACCCGCAGCCCATCCTTGACGAGATCGGCGCCCTCCAGGATGAGGTCAACAGCCCCGCCGTGACCGGCCGTATGCAGGAGCTCTACCGCGCTCCCATCCAGCCGGAACTGATCACATCCCGCCTGGCGGAGATCCGTGCCGCCGGCGTGACGGTGGCCGGCTCACTGACCCCGCAACGCACCCAGGAGCACTACAAGACCGTGGTGGCTGCCGGCGTCGACATCTTTGTGATCCGCGGGACCACTGTGTCAGCCGAGCACGTCTCGAAAGACCACGAACCACTGAACCTCAAGCAGTTCATCTACGAACTGGACGTCCCCGTGATTGTGGGCGGCGCGGCAGGCTACACGCCCGCACTGCACCTGATGCGCACTGGTGCGGCCGGCGTCCTGGTCGGCTTCGGCGGCGGCGCCACGGCCACCACGCGGCGCGCCCTAGGCATCCACTCGCCCATGGCCTCCGCCATCTCCGACGTCGCGGCCGCCCGCCGTGACTACATGGATGAATCCGGCGGACGGTACGTCCATGTAATCGCCGACGGCGGCATGGGCACCTCGGGTGACATCGTCAAGGCAATTGCCATGGGCGCCGACGCCGTGATGCTGGGCAGCGCACTCGCCCGGGCCGAAGAGGCACCCGGCAAGGGCTGGCACTGGGGCCAGGAGGCCCACCACCTCGAACTGCCCCGCGGAGACCGCGCCAACGTCGGCACCGTCGGACCGCTCGAAGAGGTGCTCTTCGGGCCCGGCCACCACACCAACGGCACATCCAACCTGATCGGCGCACTCCGCCGTTCGATGGCGACCACCGGCTACTCGGACCTGAAGGAATTCCAGCGCGTCGACGTCGTAGTTTCTCCGTACACGGGCAACTGACAGTCTCTTACTGACAGGGGCCGGCGGCCCCTGACGGGATGCCTCCCGCTGAACCCGCCCTGCCCAACTGTGCGGCAAGGAAGTAGTGTGGTTTTACTACCGGCAGCAGCGGCAAGGGAGGCGTTCAGTGAACACTGTTCCAAACGAAGGCGGGGTCCTTGGTCCGGCGGCCAGGGAAGCATCGATTGCCAGGCTCAGGGCCACCTCGGAACCCGGCAACGAACTGGACATCCTGATCGTCGGCGGCGGCATCGTAGGCGCCGGCGCGGCGCTGGATGCCGTGACCCGCGGCCTCAGTGTGGGGATCGTGGAGGCCAGCGACTGGGCGGCCGGCACGTCGTCACGGTCATCCAAGCTGATCCACGGCGGCCTGCGCTACCTGGAGATGCTGGATTTTGGGCTTGTTAAGGAAGCGCTGCACGAACGTGGCCTGATTCTTTCGGTCCTGGCCCCGCACTTGGCCCGGCCTGTGCCGTTCCTGTATCCGCTGACCAAACCGTTTCTGGAGCGGCCCTATGTGGGCGCCGGGATCGCCCTCTACGACGCCATGTCCATTACCGGCGGGCACAGCCGCGGCGTTCCGTTCCACAAACACCTCACCAGGCGGGGCACCCTCAGGGCCGCCCCCAGCCTGAAAAAAGACGCCTTTGTGGGCTCCATCCGCTATTACGACGGCCAGGTGGATGACGCCAAGTACGTGGCAAACCTCGTCCGCACGGGAGTGCACTACGGCGCGCATGCGGTGAACCAGATGGCGGTGGTGGATTTCCTGCGTGAAGGTGAACGCGTGGTGGGTGCCAAAGTGGTCAACCACGAAGACGGTTCGCAATTCAACATCAAAGCCAAACAGGTCATCAACGCCACCGGGGTGTGGACCGATGAAACCCAGGCCATGGTCACCGACCGCGGGCAGCTGAAGGTCCGGGCGTCCAAGGGCATCCACCTCGTAGTGCCCCGCGACCGGTTCCAGTCCACGGTGGGGCTGATTCTCCGCACCGAAAAGTCCGTGCTGTTCGTTATTCCGTGGGGCCGGCACTGGATCATCGGCACCACGGACACCGACTGGAACCTCGACAAGGCCCACCCGGCGGCCTCCAGCAAGGACATCGACTACATCCTCGAGCACGTCAACCGGGTCCTGAAACGCCCGCTGACCAGGGAGGACGTTGAAGGCGTCTACGCCGGACTGCGCCCGCTCCTGGCAGGGGAGAACGATTCCACGGCGAAACTGTCCCGTGAACACATCGTGGCCCACCCCGTACCGGGCCTGGTGGTGGTGGCAGGCGGCAAATGGACCACCTACCGGGTTATGGCCAAGGACGCCGTGGACGAGGCCACCCGCACCATGGATGAGCGGGTCCCGGCGAGCTGCACCGAAACCATTCCGCTGCTGGGCGCCAGTGGCTTCAAGGCGGCCTGGAACCGCCGGAGCCGGACCGCTGAAGAGTCCGGCGTGCACGTGGCCCGGGTAGAGCACCTGCTCAACCGTTACGGGTCCATGACTCCGGAGGTGCTGGACATCATCGCCCGGAATCCTGAATTGGCGGAGCCGTTGCCCGGTGCTGACGACTACCTGCAGGCCGAAGCCGTCTACGCCGCAACCCACGAGGGCGCCCGGCATGTCCATGACGTCCTGACCCGGCGGACGCGCATCTCCATCGAAGCCTGGGACCGTGGCGTGTCGGCGGTGCCGGTTGTCGCTAAACTTATGGGCGAAGTCCTTGGCTGGAGCGATGCACAGCGCGAAAGCGAAATAAAGCACTACATAGCACGCGTTGAAGCTGAACGGCTGAGCCAGCAGCAGCCGGATGACGAATCCGCCGACGCCGCACGGCTGGGCGTGGAGGACATCGTCCCTTTGCGCTGAGGCGGCACCGCACACCAGCAATTCTCCTGACCGAAGGGACACGCCTTGGCGGAACCACTTGACCGGTACGATGCCGATCTCACCACCTCCGAATTGGTGATTCTGGAGTTGGAGGCAACGGACAAGTCGGACGCCGCGGCGCAACTCGCGGAACGCCTCTTCGCCTCCGGGCGGGTCACTGACCTGCCGCGGTTCCTGGAACACGTCAACGCCCGCGAACACCAGCTCGCCACCGGCCTGCCGGGCGGGATCGGCCTCCCGCACGCCCGCAGCGAATTCGTCTCGCGGACCTCCATCGCCGTGGGAATCACCAAGTACGGCCACTCACTGGACTTCGGTGCCGCCGACGGTCCGGCCACCGTCATCCTGCTGATCGCCACCCCTGCAAGCTCGTTTTCCGATCACCTGGAAGTCCTGGCCACCCTGGCCCGCTCCCTGTCCAAGGAGTCCTTCCGGGAGTCGCTGCGGCGGGCCTACGATGCCGAAGTCATCGCCGAGCTCATCAACTCCAGCCTGGTGTTCTTCGACCACTGAGTGGGGCAGGCCCTTTCGGGTCGACTCCGTCGCCGCGTAGGGACCCTGCTGGCCACTCCAAGGCCGGGACGTACCTGGTCGTTTAGTTGTTCTACAGAAGAACGAAGTACGGTTAACACGTGTGGAAAACAGCCCTTAAGCCCCGATGGATCGCAGGCCTGGTCTTCGCGATCGTGGTCTCCGGGGTGTTTGTCCTGCTCAGCCAGTGGCAGTTCGGGCGGTCCACGCAGCCCGAAGCTGCGGTGAATCCCGCCACCGAAGACGTCAGGGCACTCACGGAAACCCTTGAGCCCGGGGTCTTCTTCCCCGGTTCAGTGTCAGACCAGATGGTCTCCGCCGACGGAACCTACGACCCCGCCAAACAGGTCCTGGTGCCGGGGCGCCTGAAGAATGGCGAGAACGGCTACTGGGTGGTTTCCGCCTTCGCCGTCTCCGGGGCGCCCACGCTCACCGGTACCGCAGCGTCCCCCCAGACGTGGATTCCGGTAGCCCGCGGCTGGGTGGCGGATCCCGACGACGCCGGCGCACCGCCGTCGGGCGTGGTGAACCTGACCGGACGGCTGCTGCCGTCAGAATCGCCGCTGCCGTCCACCGCACCGGATCCCGGACGCGCCTCCGCCGTGTCTGTTGCTGAACTCATCAACTACTGGGACGTCAGCATGTACCCGGGATTCGTGGCCGCAGCTTCCGAACTGGCGGCCGGGTCCGACCTGTCCGCCGCGGCGGTTGATGGTGCCCTGAAACCCCTGGAAATCGGCCCCCAGCCGCCCGCGCAGCAGGTCAACTGGCTCAATCTGTTCTACTCGCTCGAATGGGTGGTTTTCGCCGGCTTCGCCCTGTTTATCTGGTGGCGGCTGGTCAAGGACGACTACCGGCGGGACCTCGAAGAGGAACACGACGACGACCAGGATGCTCCGCCCGCACTGCCCACCCCGGCAACTTCTGAACAGCTCCAACAAAAGGTAAAGCCATGATCGAACCGAAACCGGCCGTCCAGCAGGATTCTGCGCAGGGCAAGGGCAAGAAGCGCCGCTTCGGCGGTACCGAGCGGCAGATCCGTTCCGCCCTGAAGTTCTACAAGGTGCTGGCATACATGACCGGCGGCATGCTGCTGCTGCTCTGCGCCGAACTCATTGCACGCTACGCTTTTGGCCAGTACCTGTTCGCGGGCGGGACAAACGCCGTGACCGGGCAGCCGTTCGGTTTCGGCTTTGCCGACGCCGAGCCCAAGGGTGTGGAGGGCGGGGTTAACCTTTCCGTCGCCGTGCTGATCGTGCACGGCTGGATGTACGTGGTGTACCTGATCTCCAACTTCCGCCTGTGGGCGCTGATGCGGTGGCCTTTCATGAAGCTGATCCTCCTTGCACTGGGCGGCGTGGTGCCGTTCCTGTCCTTCATAGTGGAGAAGAAGTTCCACGCCGAGGTGGAAGCCGAACTGGCCGCGAACCCGCAGGCCGCACAGCGGTACTGAACACTGCAGCGGTGGGGGAGTCCCGCCGTCGGACGTTCACTGCGTCACACCCACGGTCCTGAATGTGCGGGGGAGCGACGCTGCAAAGTAGGCTAGTACGGTGACTACTCCCACTGCATCCCAGACTTCCCAGAAGCCGGTGCTGGTTGTTGACTACGGTGCCCAGTACGCGCAGCTGATTGCCCGCCGCGTCCGGGAAGCGAATGTGTATTCGGAAGTGGTTCCGCATACCTTCACCACCGAGCAGCTCCTGGCCAAGGACCCCGCCGCCATCATCCTTTCCGGTGGCCCCTCCAGCGTTTACGCGGACGGGGCACCCTCCGTCGGCGCCGACCTCTTTGAGGCCGGAATCCCGGTCTTCGGCATCTGCTACGGCTTCCAGGCCATGGCCAACGCCCTGGGCGGCAAGGTCGACAAGACCGGCCTGCGCGAGTACGGCTCCACCCAGACCACCATCCTCGGCGAGGGCCGCTCCGTCCTCGAAGGGATGCCGCAGGACCAGAACACCTGGATGAGCCACGGCGACTCCGTGCATGAGGCACCCGAAGGCTTCGAAGTGCTGGCGACGACGGCCGGCGCTGAAGTGGCTGCCTTCGCCAACGAAGAGAAGGCCCTCTACGGCGTGCAGTGGCACCCCGAGGTCAAGCACTCGGCCTATGGCCAGCAGGTGCTGGAAAACTTCCTGTTCAAGGGCGCCAAGCTGGAGCCCAACTGGACCACGGGGAACATCCTCGAGGAGCAAGTGGACCGGATCCGTAAGCAGATCGGCGACGCCCGCGTTATCTGCGGGCTCTCCGGCGGCGTTGACTCCGCCGTTGCAGCGGCGCTCGTCCAGCGGGCCGTCGGCGACCAGCTGACCTGTGTTTTTGTGGACCACGGCCTGCTGCGCGAAGGCGAAGCCGAGCAGGTGGAACGCGACTTCGTGGCCGCCACCGGCGTCAAGCTGTATGTAGCCAACGAGCAGGAGCGCTTCCTGTCCGCCCTGGCCGGCGTCAGCGATCCGGAAACCAAGCGCAAGATCATCGGCCGCGAGTTCATCCGCGCGTTTGAAGAGGCTGAGCTGGCCATCATCGCCGAGGCCGCGGCCCATGGCGAGAAGATCAAGTTCCTGGTCCAGGGCACGCTGTACCCGGACGTCGTCGAATCCGGCGGCGGCGAAGGTGCTGCGAACATCAAAAGCCATCACAATGTCGGCGGCCTTCCCGAGGACCTGCAGTTCGAACTGGTGGAACCGCTCCGGGCACTGTTCAAGGACGAGGTCCGTGCCGTGGGCGCCCAGCTGGGCCTGCCGCAGGAAATCGTCGGCCGCCAGCCGTTCCCCGGCCCCGGCCTGGGAATCCGCATCGTCGGCGACATCACCCAGGAGCGACTGAACCTGCTCCGCAAGGCGGACGCCATCGCGCGTGCCGAGCTGACCGCGGCCGGGCTGGACAACGAGGTGTGGCAGATGCCTGTGGTCCTGCTGGCCGACGTCCGCAGTGTGGGCGTCATGGGTGACGGCCGCACTTACGGCCACCCGATTGTGCTCCGCCCCGTTTCGTCGGAGGACGCCATGACGGCGGACTGGTCCCGCCTGCCGTACGATCTCCTGGCCCGGATTTCGAACCGGATCACTAACGAGGTGGAAGGCGTCAACCGCGTGGTGCTGGACGTGACCAGCAAGCCGCCGGGAACCATCGAGTGGGAATAACAGTGTGAGTGGCCGGTCTCCGTCAGCGGAGGCCGGCCATTGCTGTCATCCGTTGAAATCCGCCGCAATTTGGCCTGATCCAGTGTTGCGGTCTCTCATCCCGGCTCCTTTGCGGCTACGCTCGAAAGTATGCCGGTATGGTCCAGGGCGTCACGTGCAAACGCAGAAAAGAAGGCAGTAGTGTCAGTTGGTCAAGGCCACGCGGAGGGTTCTGAGGAGCTCGGAAAATGGCTGTCCGGGCTTAAACCCGTCACCGGGGCAGACACCATGCTGCGTTTCACCAAGACCCCCGAAGGGTCCATTGACCTGACCCATGCGCACCCGTCCGGTCTGGCCCAGCTCATGGCCGGCCGCCGCACACGGTTGTCCACACTCATCCGCGACCACCAGCAGTACGTCGTCGCGGCCCGGGCATCGCGGAACATCCGCTCGAAAATCTTCGAACTCGGTAATGACCGTGGCATAGATGCCGGTTACCTTTCCGCAGGCACCGTTGTGTGGACCTCCGCTGTTGGCGGCAAACCCCAGCGGGTTTCCGCGCCGGTGATGCTCACCGCAATCTCGCTCACGGTCCGCCCGGGTGAGGACGACTACGAACTGCAGCTCACCGAGCAGGCCAACATCAACCCGGCCCTGGTCCGGCACCTGAAGACCATCCATGGCATTGTTTTTGACGTCAACGCCGTGACTCGCCTCGCGTACAGCACCGCACGCTTCGATCCCCAACCTGTCCTGGATAAGCTCGCAACCCTCATCCGGCCCATCCATGGCGCCGAGGCCCAGCACAATTTGCTGGTGTCCACTTTTGCGGACCTCTCCGGCAACCTGGACGATCCCTGGATCAATGAGGGCAACCCGCTGGTCGCCGCCCTGGCCAAGGCGGCCAGCGGTGAAGTCATTGATGTACCTGCGCCGGACCCCTCCCGCTTCCCGAGCGTGGACGCGCGCCACCCGGACGACGAACTCCTCCTCCTCGACGCCGATCCGGACCAGCAGTACGTCATTGATGCCGCCCGCGCAGGAGACTCGCTGGTGGTTAGCAGCCCGCCGGGCACGGGACAGACCCAGACGGCCATCAACACCATCGGTGCACTGGTGGACGCTGGGCGGTCAGTCCTGGTGGTGGGTGACCGCCGGGCCAGCCTGAATGAAGTATCGGCACAACTGGAATCGCTTGGACTTGAATCCATCCTGTTCCAGCTCTCCGGCACAGCCACACCCCAGCAGCTCAAGGCCCAGCTCGTGCGGGCCATCGTACGGAACGAGAAGTCACTCGAACCGCAGCTGGGGAACCTCCACCGGACCCTCACCGAGCACCGGCACGCCCTGATGGACCACGTAGCGTCCCTGCATAACGTGCGCCAGCGCTGGGGCTGCTCGCCGTATCAGGCCATGCAATCACTGGCCGAGCTGACCTCCATCCACCCCGCCCCCGCCACCACCGTGCGGCTCAAGCGCAGTGTGCTGGACAGCATCCGCGACCGCAACGAGCTCGCCGGGAGGCTTCGCCGCGCTGCGGAGCTTGGCAGCTTCAGCCGCGCCTCCACTACCAGCCCGTGGCACGGCGCCCGGCTGCTCACCCGCAAGGAGACCGAGGAGGCCCAGGAACTCGCCCGGTCAGTGGCCAGGAACCTTCCTGTCCTGCGCGACCGGATGAACAGCGTGGCCGAACATGCCGAAATCCGGCTTGGCACGTCCTTCTCGGAGTGGGGAGAGCAGCTCGAACTCCTCATGGCTGTCCGCGAAAGCCTCGACAAGTTCACACCGGACATCTTCGACAGGCCGGTCAACGACCTCATCTCCGCCACGGCGTCCTCCGCCTGGCGCCGGGAGCGGAATGTCGACATGGCCTCAATGCAGCGTTCCCGCCTGCGCCGCGTCGCGAAGGAGTACGTCCGTCCGGGCGTCCACATCACCGATCTCCACAGCTCGCTGGTGCTGGTGCAGGACCAGCGTGCCCTCTGGTCCGGCTACGCCACCTCGCAGCGCCATCCGGCCGTCCCCTCGGGCCTTGCCGAAATGAACGTGATGTACCGGTCCCTGGACCGGGAGCTGACCCAGCTGGGGGAAGCCCTCCGGCACACGCAGGCCGGCGGTTCGCTGGCCACGGCCCCCTATGAGGAACTCATGGAGCGGCTGGAGCGGCTCGTGGCCGACACCCACACGCTGAAAACGCTGCCCGAGCGCACGCTGCTTGTGGAAAACATGCGCGAGCACGGCCTGGGGGAGCTCCTCGCAGATCTTGCGGAGCGGGAGGTTCCCGCAGAGTCCGTCGCAGCCGAGCTTGAGCTGGCCTGGTGGCAGTCCGCGCTGGAAGCGATGATCAGCGGCGACGATTACCTGGCCATGTCTGACGGAGACGCACTCCGGCAGCTTGAGGCCGAATACCGGCTCGCGGACAACGCCCATATTGCCAGCGGCGCGGCGCGCCTGCGCTGGGACCTGTCCGAACGGTGGCGGGCCGCGCTTGCGGAACACCCGCGCCAGGCCCAACTCCTCAGGAGCCTGCTCAAGGACGGCCGGGTTACCCTCGCCGCGCTGACGGCCCAGGCCGCCGAGCTGGTCCCCATGCTGGTGCCGGTCTGGTCAGTCAGCCCTTACCTCATGACCGGGCTCCTGCCGGCCGAACAGCGCTTCGACGCCGTGGTCATCCTGGACGCCGAAGCGACGTCGCTGCAGGCCGTCCTGCCCGCCATCGCACGCGCCAGGCAGGTCATCGCTTTCGGTGATGCCAAGATTGCCAGCCCCCGGACGTTCACCGTGGGTGTTGAGCGGCTGGCCGCCGGTGAAGCGGCCCACCAACGCGTCGAAAGCGCGTTTTCGGCGCTGTCTGCCATCCTGCCTGTCTGGCGGATGAATTTTGTCTACCGCGCGGTTGACGAGGACCTGGTCCTGCAGCTGAGCAAGAACTCGTACGACGGCGCCCTCCGCAGGCTCCCCGAGGGACAGTCCGCCACGGGCCTGGATAGGGCGCTCCTGGTGGAGTACCTTCCCGACGGCACCGGATTGCCCAGTGCCGACCACGAAGGCGTCGAATCCGTAGTGGCCGAGGTTAACCGGGTGGTGCAGCTGGTCTTTGAGCACGCCCGGACACGGCCGCGCACGTCGCTGGCAGTGGTCACCGCCAGCCTGCGCCATGCTGCCCGGATCGGTGAGTCCATCCGTCTTCAGCTGCCGAACCACCCGGGGCTGGCCAGCTACTTCAGCGCCGGGTCCGAGTCGTTCCGGGTGGTTGACCTTGAGCGGGCGCAGGGCCTGGTCCGTGACCACGTGATCTTCTCGCCCGGTTTCGGCCGTACTCCGCACGGCCGGGCACTGCACAACTTCGGACCACTGTCCGCTGAGGGCGGGCGGGAAAAATTCGCTTTGGCCATGACCCGTGCCCGCCGTTCGCTCCACGTGCTGACGTGTTTCCAGCCCGAAGACCTCGATCACACGCGGCTGTCCTACGGCGCGGTGGACTTCTATGAGCTCCTGAACCGTGAGATTGCGGGAAAGACTGATCTCGGAACTCCGGCCTCGCGTGCCGCCGCCAGTGAGCAGGCGCTTGGGGCCGATCCCCTCGTCGCCGATCTTGGTGACCGGCTGCGTGCCCGCGGTGCCCGCGTCTGGCACCAGTACGACGGCGTGATTGACGTGGTGGCCGCAGCAGACCCGCTCAGCACCATGGGTCAGGACGACGCCGAGATTCCGCGGCCGGTGGCCATCGAATCGGATGGCACGGAGCAGTACCGCACCATGAGTGTCCGTGAGCGGAGCCGGCTCCGTCCGCAGTTGCTGGAACGGATGGGCTGGCGGTACCTGCCGCTGTGGACCATCGAAGTCTTCACGGACCCGTCCGCCTGTGCGGACCGGATCGCGGGTTACCTGGGCCTTGAGAATGTCCTGCCGCCCGGACGCGGCACGGCCTCGGGTGGGTTCTTTGACGAGGACATGGACCCGCTCGCGCTTGCGAGCGAAGGAAACGACAGGAACGACGACCAGGCCGGACGCCTGGCCAGTGAGGAGGCGGTTGTTGTGACCCCACGGAACGCCGATCAGGCAGATACGCACGGTAACGACCAGGCGGACGCCGCACGAAACGGGAACGCGGCTGTGCCGGAGCGCCAGCTGCCTGGGGCCACGGGCATCCTGCCCAACAAGGCTGCGGAGGATGACCCGAAGCGCTGGGGCGATGGCCCTGACAACGATCACGACGCATGGCTGAAGGAAAACAAGCCGCCGCACTGGGGCTGACCTCCTGGCTGCAGCGGCGTCACCCGGCACCGCCCTGGGGACCCACCAGGACGAAGAACAGCTTGCCCTGTGTGGAGGCCCCCGCCAGCCGGGCAGCCTGCTCCGGGGCTGCTGCCACGACGATCAGCCCGTCGGTTTCGCCGGTGCCCAACCACTGACCAGTCTTGCCGCCTTGTCCTGACGTCCACAGGACGGGAACGGATGAAGCCAGCACTTCTGAGGGGGATTGCTGGTCGTAGCCGTTCGCCCCGGTCAGGACCACGTTGACCAGTTGCCCGGGCGATACCAGCTGGATGGAGGAGGGATCGGCCATCCTCAAGGGCACGGCTGCGGACCCCGGTGGCGTTCCGGTCAGGAGGCCGGGACCCAGCAGCAGGGAGTCCGTCACCAGTTGGCCCGTCCGCAATGGGGCTGCCAGTTGCTTTCCCGCAGCGTCACTGGTGTCGGACATCGACCCGGAAGTGAGCATCCCCGGCGGGATCTTGACTGCCGTCAGGTCCGTGGCTGTCAGGGCCGTGCCTGCGGGGAGATCCCGCGCCGCCGCCAACACCGAGACCGTATCGGCGGGCGGGGGAGTGAGCTGATGGACCGTGATCCCGGCAGCAAGGCAGAGCAGGAGCGCTATTGCGAGGCGCCGGTTCCGGCCCAGCCAGGACAACAGCCTGTGGCCGGGCGCGCCCTGGGTGCGTGCTGACGGGAGCGGGCGGCGGGCCGGGCGTCCCGGCGGGGCGGATCCGCGGCTGGAACGAAAGAGGGTAGCGGGCATACGGACCACGCTACGTACCGGCAACCACGTCCGACAGAAGCGAAGGTGCCTATGTGGACAACGGTGCCGCCGGCGTCGTACGTCTTTTTAGACCGGAAGTCAGCTGGCGGCAGCGGCGGTGGCAGGGGCCGGCGCCGGTGCGGCCGCGGCAGGGGCAGCCGAAACGGTGCTTCCCTTGGCATCCCGGGAGTCGGTCCGGTAGAAACCGGAGCCCTTGAAGACCACACCCACGCTGTTGAACTTCTTGCGCAAGGCGCCCTGGCACTCCGGGCATGCAGTCAGGGTGCTGTCGGTAAACGACTGGAAAACGTCGAAGGCGTGGCCGCAATCCTTGCAGGCGTAAGCATAAGTGGGCACTGGTGATCCTCCTCGGGGGCAAACGAGAGGTCCTGTACTGCGTTGAGCGGAAACCGTCCATTAGCAGTCGCAGGGCCTGAGTGCCAATTCTATCACCCTCGGAAAGTAGCCCTCCCTCAGGCCGGGTCCGGCAGCCGGATCAAACCTGAGGGTGTGAGCGCGGCCGGAACCCTCCGGTCGAAGTCTTCGGCGGGAATGCTTCCGGCCGGAAGCAGCTCGGATTCGAAGACGACGGCAGCAAACGGGATCTCAAGGCCGTCCCCGGCGAGGGACCCCAGCAGAACGTCGTAGTAGCCGCCGCCCTGGCCGATGCGGTTGCCGTCCCTGTCCACGGCCGTGGCGGGGATGAAGAGGGCAGCAACGGACGCCATGATGCCGAGGTCAAGGCGAGGTCCAGCAGGTTCCAGCACCGGTGCATAGCGGCTGCGGACAAACTCGACGCCGGGGGTCCAGTACGTCCAGCTCAGCCTGCGGCCGGGTTCACAGACAGGGAGCAGGATGGTGTGGCCGCGGCGCTGGAGTTCGCTGATCAGGGGCAGCGTAGGCGGCTCTGGGGCCACGCCCAGGTAGGCACAAAAGGTCGACGGCGTCCCACCGGTGAGCTGTTCAGCCCAAGCAACGCCGTGGACGGCCAAAGCGGCGCCCGCCGCGTCCCGTTGCGTGGGTTCCGTCGCGGCGCGGCGCGCACGATGCTGTGCGCGGATGTCCGCCTTGGCTTCGCTGCTTCCTTGGGACATGCCGCTCCTTCTCTGCCGTTAGGGTGGCCGTTGCAGCGTCTGCGCCGCGCCGGCTCAGGAGCCACCAATAATTACTGAATGGTCAGCCCCTCCGTTAGATTAGTCCAGTGACTACCACTCAGCAGACAGTACGCAAGGCCGTTATTCCCGCTGCCGGACTCGGCACCAGGTTCCTGCCGGCCACAAAAGCCATGCCCAAGGAAATGCTCCCGGTTGTGGACAAGCCGGCCATCCAGTACGTGGTTGAAGAGGCTGTCAATGTTGGCCTTAACGACATCCTGATGATCACGGGACGCAACAAGCGTGCCCTGGAGGACCACTTCGACAGGGTTCCTTCGTTGGAGGACACCCTGGAAGCCAAGGGCGATCTGGCGAAGCTTGAGTCTATCCAGGCAGCCAGCAACCTCGGTGACATCCACTACGTCCGCCAGGGTGACCCCAACGGCCTGGGCCACGCAGTACTGCGTGCAAAGCAGCACGTCGGCAACGAACCGTTTGCCGTGCTCCTCGGCGATGACCTGATCGATGCCCGGGACGAACTCCTCAGCACCATGATCGAAGTCCAGTCCAAGACCGGCGGATCGGTGGTGGCCCTCATTGAGGTGGAACCCTCCCAGATCAGTGCCTACGGATGTGCCGACGTGCAGGAGATCGCCGGTGAAGACTACGTCAGGATCAACAAGCTCGTCGAAAAGCCCAGCGTGGACGAGGCGCCCTCAAACCTGGCCGTCATCGGCCGCTACGTCCTCCACCCCGCAGTTTTTGATGTACTCGAGCACACCGGCCCCGGCAGGGGCGGGGAAATCCAGCTGACCGACGCCCTGCAGGAACTGGCAGCCGGCGAAGGTGACGGCTACGGAGTTTACGGCGTGGTCTTCCGCGGCCGCCGCTACGACACCGGTGACAAGCTCAGCTACCTCAAGGCCTGCGTGCAGCTCGCCATTGACAGCGACGACCTCGGCCCCGGCCTGCGGGAGTGGCTGCCGGGCTTCACGGCCAGCCTCGCTAAATAGCTGCCGTGCGCCCCGGACCCATCTGGCCCGTAACACTCGAATGCGGCGACCTGCTCCTGCGCCCCATCCGGTACCGGGACAAGAAGGAATGGACCCACGTCCGGGGGCGCAACAGCGAGTGGCTGGCGCCCTGGGAAGCATCCAACCCGGCACCCGGAGGTGCGCTGCCTGATTACCGGCAGATGGTGCGGTCCTTGAAGATCCAGGCCGCCCAGGGGACGGCCCTGCCGTTCCTGATCACTGAGCGCACACCCAGGTTGGCCGCCCCGGTCATCGTTGGCCAGCTGACTGTGTCCTCGATTGTGTGGGGTTCGGCCATGATGGCGACACTGGGGTACTGGGTTGACCAGTCGCGCGCGGGTCACGGCATCGCACCCACGGCGGTGGCCATGGCCACTGACCATTGTTTCCAAGCCCTGGGCCTGCACCGGATGGAAATCAACATCCGGCCCGAGAATGGCCCCAGCCTGCGCGTGGTTGAGAAGCTGGGATTCCGCGACGAAGGCTACCGTCCACGCTTCCTTCACATCAACGGGGAGTGGGCGGACCACCGGTCCTTCGCGCTGACCGCTGACGAGGTCCCGGAGGGGCTGCTCGCCCCGTGGCTCGCGTCCCGGTCCTGACCCGCCGGACCTGAACCGGCCATGGGTACTCCCAAGGTCATAAATCCAATGAATTGCCACGTTGCCGGCGACACACCGTGGCTAATGCGGGGGCGGCTGCCCTAATGCTCATACGGTTTTGATTGTGGACTTCCCCCTAAGCAGCTCAGTGATCCTTGTGGTTGCCGTTGTGCTCTGGATCGTATGGGTTGCGCCCTACGTTCTGCGGAACCGCCGGCACCAGGCCCAGGCCGCTGGCGACTTCCTTTCGGAAGTGCCAGCCATTGAATCATCGGACCCGAGAGCCGGGACGGTATTGAACATCGCCGCCCAGCAGGAGAAAGCCATGGAGATCAGGAAGAGCCCCGAAACCGCCACGGAAACGTCCCGCAATGCGACGACGCGCGGTACGTTCCGGATCCGCTATGGCAGGACAGGGATCGCCCTCGTTGGTGTCCTGGCGTTGCTGACCGCGTTTGTTTCGGGTGTTCTCCTGCCGTTCGGAATCGGAAGCGCCCTGCTGCCGGTCACCGGCCTTGCAGTTACGGTTGCGTCTGTGGCCCTGCTCCGCTCCCTGGCAGTTCGGGACCGCAAAGCAAAGGTGAACGCCGCGTTCCGCTCAGCGATGAGTGCCCCCGTGCGGCGTCAGGGATCTATCGCCACGGACACCGCGGCGCGTCCGGCAGCCCGGCTGGAAAGCCGGCTCTTTGATGCAGAGGCCCACCAGCCCAAGCCGAAGCCTAAGCCCCTTACCGCGATGGAGCTCCGGGAAGCCGCACTGGCTGTTGCGGTAGCCGCCGGAGATGCCAGCGCCGCCGCCGCTTCGCTGGCGCCGGCCGTCACAACCTGGGAACCGGTGGACGTGCCAAGGCCGGTGTACGTTGAGGCTGCCAAGGCCGAGCGTCCGGCGCCCCAGCCGCTTGACCTTCCCGAGGCGCCCAAAGCCGTCGGTAAGCCGTCCCTGAAGCAGGGCGTTCCCGCAGCCGCGCCCGGCGCGCCCGCCGCCAAACCCCTCACCAAGGCGCAGAGCGCCCTGAGCAACCTCGACGACGTCCTGCAGCGCCGCCGCGCCTGATACCTCACCGGGTTCGCCCGAAGCAGACCCAACCGCCCATCAGTCCGGGCGCGGAGTGTCAATTCGCAATGCGGGACGAAAATTTGTAGCCTAAGGTCACCGGTACCGCCGTTCCTTCCCAGGGACCCAGACTGTTCCGGGGCTATAGCTCAGTTGGTAGAGCGCTTCGTTCGCATCGAAGAGGTCAGGAGTTCGAATCTCCTTAGCTCCACACATCATCTGTCTGGCCAGAACTGTGTTTCGCAGGCCCGCAGCTAGCTAGCACTGGATTGGACACCATCAATGAGTTTGATCCGGCTGAACGACGTCAACGTGAGCTTTGACAAAACCCAGGTTCTCCGCGAAGCCTTTTTCAAGCTTGAAGCCGGGGACAGGGTCGGCCTGATCGGCAAGAACGGTTCGGGCAAGTCCACCATCCTGAAGCTGATCCAGGGCCAGGTGGCTCCTGATTCCGGGACCGTCGCCGTCGAGCTCGGAACCAAGGCCGCCTACTTCTCCCAGTTCTCGGAGCTGAACGGCGAATCCACCATCGCGGAGGTCCTGGACGGGCTGTTCGCCCATGTGAAGGAGATCGAAGCCGAGCTCGCAGGCATCGACGCGGCCATCGCCGCCGACTCCTCGGACGCAGCACGGCTGGATGAACTGATCCACCGCCAGTCCGAACTCTTTGAGGCGATGGACAGGCTGGATGGCTGGGACTACCAGCGCAGCATCGACAAAGTGCTCACCACCCTCGGCTTCAGCGACCACCACCGCACCTGCGCCATCGATGAACTCTCCGGCGGCTGGCGGAACCGGGCAGCGCTGGCAAAGATCCTGCTGGAAGCCCCGGATGTCCTCCTGCTTGATGAACCCACCAACTACCTTGACGTGGCCGGCGTCGAATGGCTGGAAGGCTGGTTCCGGACCTTCAAAGGCGCTGCGATCATCGTCTCGCACGACCGGAAGTTCCTGGACTCCGTTGTCACCCGGATCATCGAAGTGGAGAACTTCCACCTCCACGAATACCCGGGCAACTTCGCCGAATACGTGGTGGCGAAGCAGTTCAAGCTCAAGAGCCTGGAGAGCCAGTTCGTTCACGAGTCCGAGCTGCTGGCCTTCGAGGCCGAAGGCATCTCCGACCGGCGGGAAGCGGCCAAGGCGGCAGGCAAGGGACTGGCAAACCAGCTGGCCAGGATCAAGAAGTCCCGGGCGCCCCGGCCCGTGGACCAGATCATCACGGAGATATACGGCGGCCTGTACGTCAAGGATGTCCTGTGCCGGGTGGAGTCCCTGAGCAAGGCCTACGGCGGCCGGACGCTGTTCAGCGGCCTCAGTTTCGAGATCGGGCGCGGTAACCGCATCGCCGTCGTCGGATCCAACGGCAGCGGCAAGACCACGTTGCTCAGGGCGCTCACCGGCGAAGAGCCGGCCGATTCTGGCAGCGTGGCCTGGGCCAAGGGCGCCGGAATGGTCTCCTACAACCAGGTGCTGGAGGAACTGGACGACGACGACACGGTCACCCATGCGGTCAACGCGATGCCTGACAGCCTGGCCCTGACTGCGACGAAGAAGTCGGTGAACAGGTTCCTTGCCATGTTCCAGTTCTCCGAAGCTGATCTGAAGCAGAAGATCGGCAACCTCTCAGGCGGCCAGCGTGCCCGCGTGGCCATGGCCCAATGCCTGCTCTCGGGTGCTTCGGTGCTGCTGCTGGATGAGCCCACCAACCACCTGGACCTCTCCAGCACCCAGGTTATGGAGCGTGCCCTGCTGCATTTCCCGGGAGCAGTGGTGGTGGTCAGCCACGACCGCTTCTTCACCGACAAGATTGCCAACCGCCGGCTGGTATTCAGCGCTGCAGACTCAGGTCACGGGAGTGTGGAACTCCACGTCGCCTGAGGCCCGGCGGAGCCCGGGGGCCCGCGGCCGCGGGCCTACAGCCAGCCTTTCCTCTTGAAAATGGCGTACATCAGGCCTGCGGTGCCCGCCATCAGCGCGATAGCCATCGGGTAGCCAATGACCCAGTGGAGTTCGGGCATGTGGTCGAAGTTCATTCCGTAGACCCCTGCTACGAAGGACGGTGCAAAGAAGATCGCCGCCCAGGAGGAGATCTTCTTCACCTGTTCGTTCTGTTTGGCGCTGGCCTCATTCTGCCGGTTGGCGGTCAGCGTTCCGTCCAGCGTGAGGGCGTTCTGCAACAGATCACGGAATGAATCGGCGCGCGAGATGACCCGCTCCACATGGTCCTCCACGTCCCGCAGGCTGTGCTGCAGTTCAGAGTCCACGCCGTACTTTTCAAAGCCACGCTTGAGCTGCTGCATCATGTCCGGCAGGGGATGGATGGCGCGCTGGAACTGGATGACTTCGCGGGCCAGTTCATAGATGCGGCGGGAGACGGTGCTGTCCCCGCTGAAGAGCTGGTCCTCGATCTCGTCAATGTCGTTTTCCAGCCCGGCCACTACCGGTGCGTAGTCGTCCACCACCAGGTCCAGCAGCGCGTAGAGAACGGCTTCCGGGCCGTGCCGGAGCAGGTCGGGTCGGCCTTCCAGGCGCCGCCTGACCCGGGCAACGCCGGCCATTTCGGCGTGGCGGATGGTGACCACAAAATTCCGGCCGGTGAAGATGTGCAGCTCGCCGAACTCCACGGTCTCGGTGGCGTCCAGGTACCGCGCCGGGCGGAGCACCGTAAAGAGGTTGTCCTCGTAGCGTTCAAGCTTGGGCCGCTGGTGCGCCGAGATGGCGTCCTCCACCGCCAGGGCGTGCAGCCCGAATTCGGTGGCAACGGCCGTCATTTCCGCCGCCGTGGGCCGGTACAACCCGATCCAGGCCATGCCCCCGTGCTCGGCGAGGGTTTCGAAAGTCTGTTCCAGGCTCTCGGGTTCCGCGCTGCGTACGCCGTCCACGTAGACGGCATTGTCGATGATGGTCACGTCAGGACATTGCCCCGATGATCGCACCGGCCACCGTCATGGCGAGCAGATCGTGTCCGGAATCGATCAGGGTGACCGTCGTCGGCCGGCCGGCGAAGCCGTTATGGATGACGTGCCCGCCGGCGCGGAACACCAGCGCGAGCACCAGGGCGAACCCGCCGCCCGCCGCGGCGTTGTCCAGGCCCAGTTTGCTGATCAGGACGGCCAGCAGGACGGCGGTCAGGGCAGCGGTGAACATCATGGGAACCCAGATTCCCGCGCCGCCGCTGATGTTCTTGAGGTCCTCTTCAGTCTTTCCGATGGCGGCCATCCACCGCTTACCCAGCACGGCCGGCAGGTACCAGACGAAGCCGATGGCCATGCTCGAAATGAAGGCCAGCGCCACGGCGAACCAGTTGATCTGTGAAATATGCGAAAGCCAATCCATGCTCGAATCCTAACTGCCTTCGGCGGGCCCGCCGCCGCGCCCGGTCAATTGCTTGGGCCGTGTTGGGGTACCGGGCACGGCCTGTGCGAGGCGCCTGATCAGGGGTTCGGTCCGGTAAGGAATATGGGTGTGGAGAGCCAGGACAGTTTCGGTCCGGATGACGCCCTTGATGCGGAGGATCTGGCGGAGGGCGGACTGCAGGTTGTGCGTATCGGTGGCCACCACACGGCACCACACGTCACCTCGCCCCGAGATCTCATGGACTTCCAGGACCTGGGGGAGCAGCCGGAGGGCGCCCACGACTCCGTCCAGCTCCCGGTGTGTCACTTCGATCGTGACGAAGGCGACGACGTCGTACCCCACGGCCTCGAGGTCGATCTCGCGGCCGCCGTCGTGCAGCACCCCGGCCCGGAGCAGGCGCCGGACCCGCGACTGCGCTGTGTTGCGCGCAATCCCCAGCGCCTCGGCCAACTCGCCGATCTGGATGCGGGGATCGTGGATGAGTTCGAGCAGGATCTTCAGGTCAGTGGGGTCAAGGGTAGGCAAACTGTCACTTTCAGTTATTGGACATACCGGAATTTGCGGATTTTGATCAAGTATTCCACTAACAAACGTCGAATCAGTCAGCAATGAAGCATTCTTTAGGTATCAATTTCCCCCGGGGCGGCCTCCCACAAGGACCTCCCTCCCCGGTCGACGCCAAGGCAGCGCCAATGACAGTCTTCAATGAACTCCGCATGCGTCCGGCCACCGCCGGGCGCCAGGGCTGGGATGCATCCACCACCGCACGGCTGGTGATGGCCGGCGCCGTCATCTTCACCTTGTTGGTCGGTGCGAACCTGGCCACGCCCCTGTATACGCTGCTCCAGGCAAACCTTGGCCTCTCGGCACTTGGCGTCACGGCGGCCTTTGCCAGCTATGTCCTGGCCCTGGTGGCAACGCTGATGCTGGCCGGGCACTGGTCGGACCACATCGGCCGGCGGGCGGCGCTCATCCTGGCTGTACTCGCCGGACTGGCGGGCAGCTGGGTCTTCTCGCAGGCCGAAAACCTGGTGGCGCTCTCTGCCGGACGGGCCCTTCAGGGTGTGGCCGTTGCCCTGGCCACGGGTGCCAGCGCCGCCGCACTGCGGGAACTGCTCCCGACCCGGCCGGAGTGGGCCACCCGTTTCACCCTGCTGGCGACGGCGGGAGGCGTGGCAGCCGGTCCCGTCATCGGCGGCCTGCTGTCGCTGCTGCCCGGGCCCACCACGGCCCCGTACTATGTTCACTCGCTCGTCCTGGCGGCAATGCTCGTGCCGCTGTACCTGCTTCAGGCCCGGCCGGCCATCAAGCCTCCGGTCGGCCGGCGGCCCGTCCTGGTCCTGGCTCCCCGCCGGCCTTCGGTATCCACCGAGGCGAGGGGCGCTTTCTGGCTTGCGGCCGCCGTCGGCTTCCTCAGCTTCTCCGTCTTTGGATTTTGCCTGTCGCTGGCACCGGCCTACTTCGCCCCGATCCTTCAGACCGATTCACGGCCGTTGATCGGCGCCCTGGCCGGGATGACGCTCGCCGCCTCCGCGCTGAGCCAGGTGCTGTCCGTGCGGGGCCGCTTTGTGGTGCCCGCGGGCCTGGCGGTCCTGGGCGCCTCGGTGCTGCTCCTGGCTGCCGCGGCCGCCTGGAGCAGTCCGCTGCTGCTCGCCGCCGCCAGCGTCTGCGCGGGGCTGGGCCAGGGGGTCGCCTTCCGGACGGTTTTTAATGATGTGGCCGCCAAGGTGGAATCGTCACAGCACGCCCAGGTCATCAGCACCGTTTATGTCATCACGTACCTGGGCAGCGCCGTGCCGGTCATCGGGCTGGGCTGGGCCACCGCGGTGTTCGGGCTGCCGACGGCGGTCGCGGGCTTCGTGGTGCTGTGCAGCGCCGCCGCACTGGCGCTGTCCGCCGTCACGCTTCGGACGGCCCTGCAGCGGCGGACAGCCTAGTCCGGCAGCGGGCCGTGGTTCCCCTGGATGTGCTCAAAGACGAGGGTGGTCTCGGTGTGGCCCACCACGGGGTCGGTGGCGAGATTGTCCAGGACCCAGTCCCGCAGGTCCTCGGTGCTGGCAACGGCGATGTGCAGCAGGTAATCCACGGAGCCTGACGTGTGGAAAGTGGAGAGGACCGCGGGCAGGTGCGGAACACGGGCTGTAAAGCGGTCGATCTGGTCTCTGTCGTGGGCCCGCAACCGGACTGCCACAAGCGCCTGGACGGACCTGCCGATGGCCGAGAGGCTGAGCTTCGCCTCAAATCCTTGGACAATGCCACGTTCGGACAAAGCGCGGGTCCGCATGAGCGCGGTGGACGGTGCAATGCCCACAAGTTCTGCCAACTGCTTGTTGGAGATCCGTGCATCGTCCACCAAGGCGGCCAGAAGCCGTTCATCAATGGCATCCAGCGGCTCAAAGTGGCTGGCCGGCCGGATGCTTTTTGGGTTGCTGCTCATGGAATCTCCTTGAATGTCCGTCAGTTCATCCTAGACGCCGGATTCCTGTTGATCACCCCGGAACGCAACCTTCCCTGCCGAACAATCGCCAGACACACGTGCCATTTAATGGCGGATAGTTCTACGGCCGCGCGGCTTCCGCCTGCCCTTGTGTGGCGGCCCGTGCGGTTTCGTCGTTCCCCCGGGGATGTACGACGGCGACTGTCACCGCCGTGATGCACGCCAGGGCCATGATTGCCACGGCAAGCGCCGTCCAGCCCAGGGACTGGAAGACCAGTCCGCCCGCCCAGCCGATGACGCTCGAGCCCAGGTAATACGCCAGGTTGTAGAGCGAGGATGCCTGGGCGCGGCCGGTGGTGGCGATGCTTGCGGTCCAGCCTGCGCCGATGCTGTGGGCGGCGAAGAAGCCGCCGGTGAAGATCACCAGGCCGGCAAGGATCAGGGCGAGCAGCTGCGTAAGCGTCAGCGCCAGCCCGGCCACCATCAGGACAATGCCGGCTAGCAGCACATTCCTGCGGCCAAACCTGGCCGTCAACCCGCCGGCCCAGCGGGAAGAGAACGTTCCGGAAAGGTACGCCAGGAAGATCAGGCTGATCAGGGTGGCAGGCAGCGTGAACGGCTCAGCGGACAGCCGGAAGCCGAGGTAGTTGTAGACGGCCACAAACCCGCCCATCATCAGGAAGGCCTGGATGTAGAGCGCCAGTAGGCGGGGATTGTGCACATGGCCGCCGAGCGTCGCCATGGCACCGCGCAGCCCGGCGGCTTTGGCGGCGGTGAATCCCTTCGCCTGCGGTACCAGAACCAGGAAGAGTACCGCGGCCACTGTTGCCAGGAGGGAAACGGCCAGTGCGGCTGTGCGCCAGCCCCACAGCTCACCTGCCGGGCCTGCCACGAGCCGGCCGGCCAGCCCGCCCAGCGTTGTTCCGGCAACGTAGCTGCCTGCGGCCATGGCCGCATGCGCCCTGTTCACTTCCTCGTTCAGGTAGGCGATGGCGATGGCCGGGATCCCGCCCAGCGCCATGCCTTCCAGCAGCCGCAAGGCAAGCAGGGCGCCGAAAGTGGGGGCGAGCGGTACCAGCAAGCCCAGGATAGTGGCGGCGGAGATGCCCCAAGCCATGGCCTTGACCCTGCCGATCCTGTCCGCGAGGAAGGACCACGGAATGACGGTGATGGCCAGGCCCACGGTGGCCAGCGAAATGGTCAACGCGGCCTCTGCCGCAGTGACCTTCAGGTCTGCCGCCAGGAGCGGCAAGACCGCCTGGGTGGAGTAGAGCTGGGCGAACGTTGCCACGCCTGCGAAGGCCAGGCCGGCCAGAATCTTGTTGTAGGCAGCGGAGCCTTTGGGATGTCCCGCCCAGTGATCCTGCGCTGGACTGAAGGTTCCGGGGGCTGCGGCATTCTGTGGCATAGCTCAAGGGTAGGCCGCTCAAATATATGCTTCCAATGCATCTTTTGGCTACGATTGATATCAAGAATGCAACGTTTGAAGGGCGGAGCCCATGCACACGGACCACAAACAGCTGGTGAAGCTCCTGCCGCTGCTCCCCATCCTGGCTGAACTGGGCCGGACCCAGCACGTCACCGAAACGGCTGAGCTCCTGGGAGTACCCCAGTCAACGGTGAGCCGGGCGCTGTCCCGGGCCAGCGCCGTCGTCGGAACAGAATTGCTGATCCGGGACGGGCGGGGCATCCGCCTCACAGCGGCCGCCCGGACGCTGCTGCCGTACATCGAGTCGGCCCTGACCGAATTCCAGGCCGGACTGGACCTGGTCCGGCACGAGTCGGACGTGGTGCGGGGGAAGGTGTCGCTGTCCTTTCAGCACACGTTCGGGGAGGCCACCTTGCCCCTGCTCATCAGTGCCTTCCGCAGCCGCCACCCGGAGGCCGGCTTCATCCTCAGCCAGGGGGCGCGGGACACCTGCCTGGCGGAACTCGCCTCCGGCCAGGCGGACCTGGCACTGACAGCCCCAGTTCCGGCGGCAAGCAGCACCATCTTGTCGGCGTCGCTCTACCGTGAGCCCCTCCGGTTGGTGGTTCACCACGGGCACCCGCTGGCCGGACGGGACACCGTCAGGATCCAGGACATCCGCCGGGACCCCTTCGTCGCGCTGGAGCCGGGGTACGGCATGCGGTCACTGACGGATGCCTTGTTCCGCGAGGCAGGCTTCCGGCCGCGGATCGCCTTCGAAAGCCAGGACACCCACACCGCCCGCGGGTTGGTCGCCGCGGGACTTGGCGTCAGCATCCTGCCGCCCGGCGGCAATGCCCCGGGGCGCCACATCAGCCCGGAAACCGGCAACCTGGGCTGGGTTGAACTTGCCCTGGAGTCGGGCCTGGCGTTCCGCGAAATCGGGCTGGGCTGGCGCAGCCGGAAACCCGGCCCCGACGCCGAGCCCGATCCTGTCCGCTTCTTCCGGGAGATGGTCCTGCAGGAGGGCCCGCTATTGCTGGCGGGCCTCGTGGCCGCCCGTTCAGGCAGGGGATAGGCGGCGCGGTGTTGGGACACGACGGCGTCCCGCGGCGTGGCAGCGATTCGCCGCCATCGTTTCAGTAGGCTGGGGGACGTGACTGACAGCGAACACCCCCAGACCACAACTTCCGGACACCACCCGCTGGGCGGCGCCGCGTCCCCGGCCGCCCCGGGTCCCCTCGCGGGGGTCATCATCGGCCTGGACATCGGCGGCACGAAAACCCGCGGCGTCAGGTTTGAGGACGGGGTTGCCGTGGCCGACGAGTCCGCCGGCAGTTCCAACGTCCAGAACGTCAGCCGCGAGCAGGCTGCACTGAACCTCGCGGATCTCTTCTCCCGGATCGGCGGCGGCCAGGTGGCCCAGGTGTATGCCGGGGCCGGTGGCATTGACACCGACGACGACGCCGCAGCCCTTGCAGCGCTGATCGAACCCCATGTTCCGGGAGCCAAAGTCACTGTGGTCCACGATTCACGGCTGCTGCTGGCCGCGGGCGGCGCCAGTAGCGGTGTGGCCGTGATCGCGGGAACCGGCTCTGCGGCCTGGGGACGGAATGCCGCTGGCGACGAGGCCCGGGCCGGCGGCTGGGGCTACCTGCTTGGGGATGAAGGCAGCGGCTACTGGCTCGGCCGTGAGGCGGTCCGGCACAGCCTGAGCAGGATGAACCAGGGACTCCCGGCGGACGAGCTGACTGCTGCGCTGATTGCCGCGTGCGGAGTGGACCACCCCAACAGGCTGATTGCGCTCTTCCATTCCCCGGACACCGGCCGCCGGTACTGGGCCCAGCAGGCACGCCTGGTGGTGGACGCGGCAGCGGCGGGCCACACGGTCAGCCAGGAGCTGCTGGACCAGGCCGGCAAGGATCTTGCCGGCCTGGCTGCGCAGGCCCTGCGGAAGCTTGGAATTGACGGCCCGGTAATTCTCGGCAGCGGACTGGGCATGAACGTGATTCCGCTGCAGGACTCTTTCCGGAGCCACCTGGCCGCCGCCGGCGTCTCCGATGTCCGTGTCCTGGACCAAGACCCTGTGTTTGGCGTCCTGAAGCTGGTCTCGGAAGCGTCAGGGGCCCACTGACCGCTTCCGGGGTGTCAGCCTGACGGCCGGCATGATGGGGGCGGGGATGCGTCCGGCTTCGGCGCCCGCATCCGGGCCGTGCCCTTCAACCAGCCCGTAGCGGGCTCCGCGGGCAGCAGCGTCAGGCAGTGCGGCCTGGGCTTCCCAGTCCGCACGGGCCTGCTCCACTTCGTCGTGCGTGCGGCCCACGAAGTTCCACCACATCAGCAGTTCCTCCTGGAACGGCTCCCCGCCGATCAGGAGGAACCGTGTGCCGGGCCGGGCCTGGAACTCCAGCGTCGTACGTCCCGCGCCCAGGTAGCCCAGCGGCCCGGGCGGGACCTCCTGCCCGTCCAGCGTCAGCCCGCCGTCGAGCACCAGGACGGCATGCTCAAAGTGAGCGTTCAGCGGCAGGACGGCCCGGCCGTCGCAGGAGATGTCTGCTCCGACGATGGGGGAGTACATCGTGGCCGGTGACACCGCCCCGGCGAATTCGCCCACCATCACCGTCGCAGTGAAACCTTGCCCGGTCACGGAGGGCAGTTCCCGGTGCTGCTCGAACGCGGGCTCGCGGCGGCGTTCCGAGTCCGGCAATGCTACCCAGAGCTGCAGGCCGCGCTGCACGGGCAGCGGCGCGCCGGCGTCGGGACCCGCATCGGAATCTGGCAGGACGGCGAACTCGGAGTGGGACACCCCGTGCCCGGCGGTCATGATGTTCAGCTCACCTGGCCGGACCACAACATCGCTGCCCACGCTGTCCCGGTGCCGGATGTTCCCCGCAAGCGGCCAGGTGACCGTCTGCAGCCCCGTGTGCGGGTGGGGGAGTACGGACATGGCGATGCGGTCCGGGCCGAAACTGTCCAGGAAGCACCAGGCGCCGATAGTGGGCAGGCCGCGCTGCGGGAGTGTGCGCCGGACGTTCATGGCCCGCACGCCGCCCAGCGGAACCTCCCGTTCAGGCCAGAGCTGCAGGCACGGGCCGGACGTCCCCTCAGGGCCTGCGGGCGGACAAAGTTCCTGTTGCGGAGCCACTTCCAAGTTGGTCACAGTCCAACTCTAGGCGCCGGCAGAGCCGGGCGTAAGCGCAGCACGGGCACCTTGTGATCGAAGGACCCATCCGCGGGCGGCTGTTCAACGAATGGTTACAGTAGGGATTCTCTTGCCCGGATTGCCTCCGGATCCGGTTACGCTGTGAACGGATTGCGTTACCGTAAATATCAGTGAGCTTATGACCCAAAACTGTCCGATGCCGTCCAACAGAACAGGTAAGTCCGGGAATGGACCAAGCCATGATCGAGTTCCAGAGCGTCACCAAGCAGTATCAGGGCGGACAGCCCGCTGTGGACCAGCTCACCATGTCCATCGACAGGGGCTCCATCACCGTTTTTGTAGGGCCGTCCGGCTGCGGCAAGACCACCTCGCTGCGGATGATCAACCGCATGGTGGAACCGACCTCCGGCGTGATCACCGTGGACGGGCGGGACGTGACCTCGGTTCCTGCGGCGGAGCTGAGACGGTCCATGGGCTACGTCATGCAGTCCTCCGGTCTGATGCCGCACCGTTCCGTGCTGGACAACATCGCCACCGTGCCCCGGCTCAACGGCGTTTCCAAGGCTGAGGCTCGCAAGCGCGCCATGGAACTGCTCGACGTCGTCGGGCTGGCTTCCGCGCTCGGGAAACGGTACCCCTCCCAGCTCTCGGGCGGCCAGCAGCAGCGCGTCGGTGTGGCCCGGGCGCTCGCCGCCGATCCGCCAGTCCTGCTGATGGACGAACCGTTCAGCGCCGTTGACCCCGTGGTGCGTGACGAACTGCAGCAGGAACTCCTGAGGCTGCAGAAGGACCTCGCAAAAACCATCGTTTTCGTCACCCACGATATCGACGAGGCAACCATTCTCGGCGACAAGGTGGCCGTTTTCGCCGTAGGCGGCCGGCTGGCCCAGTACGCCACCCCTGAGGAAATCCTCAGGGCACCGGCCAATGATTTTGTGGCGTCCTTCGTGGGGCGGGACCGTGGCTTCCGCCACCTCGGGTTCACCACGTCCGACGCCGTGACCATCCACCCGGTGCCCACGCTCGTGATGAGTGCCGGCCAGTTCGCCGGCGATCCCGCTGCGGTGACCGACTGGCAGCTCGTGGTGGATCCGGACCTGCGCCCCTTGGGCTGGGCGAGGCCGGGGACGGACTCAGAGCTCATTCCCGGCGGGTCACTCTTCCGCCCCGGCGAGACGCTTCGGCGGGCGCTGGACTCGGCCCTTTCGTCCCCGTCCGGCCAAGGTGTGGTGGTGGACGGCGACGGCAAGGTCCTGGGGACCGTCAGGGCACAGGAAGTCCTCGGTGTCATTGAGGAAGCCCGCCAGGAACGGCAGGCTGCGCTCTGATGGAGTGGTTCCTGGCAAACAGCGGCATGGTCATGGGACTGGCAGGCCAGCACCTGGTCCTGGCCCTCATCCCGATGGTCCTGGGGCTGGTTATTTCCATTCCGCTGGCGCAGTTGGCGCGGACCCACCCGGCGCTTCGGTCGGTGGTGGTGACCGCCAGTTCATTGCTGTACACCGTCCCGTCGCTGGCGCTGTTCATCATCCTGCCCTCGATTCTCGGAACCCGGATCCTGGACCCCCTCAACGTCATTGTGGCCCTGACCATCTATGCGGTGGCGCTGCTGGTCCGGGCCGCCCTGGATGCCTTTGACTCCGTGGAGGAGGATCTCCGGCAGGCTGCGATCGCCATGGGGTACAAGCCATGGCTCCGCTTTGTCCAGATCGACTTGCCGCTCTCCCTTCCGGTGATGTTCGCCGGGCTGCGGGTGGTCTCCGTCAGCAACATCTCCCTGGTGAGCGTCGCGGCACTCCTGGGGGTGGGGAACCTGGGCATGCTGTTTACGGACGGACTGCAACGGAACTTCGTTACGGAAGTGGTGGTGGGAATCATCGCCATCCTGGTGCTCGCGCTGTTGATGGATGCTGTACTGGTCGTCCTGGAAAGGCTGCTGACGCCGTGGACCCGCGCCTCGGGCGCCTCAGCAAAGACTGAAAACGAGCCGGGGGCAGGGTTCATGTCCGAATACCAGGTCCATGCGGGAGCCGGCTGATGAGCAACGTCTTTACAGACACCCTCGCCTGGATTGCCGATCCCCTGCACTGGACCGGCAGTTCCGGCATCCCCGTCCGGCTCCTGGAGCACCTCCAGTACAGCGGGCTGGTCCTCGTCATTGCCGCTGCCATCGCTGTTCCGGCAGGGCTCTACATCGGGCACACGGGCCGAGGGCGCGTGGTGGCCGTCGCGGTGGCAGGTGCGCTGCGGGCTCTGCCCACACTGGGCCTGCTGGTCCTCTTCGCCCTCCTGGCGGGCAGCAGCCTGATGCCGCCGGTGTGGGCACTGGTCATCCTGACCGTGCCGCCGCTCCTTGCCGGTACGTACGCGGGTATTTCGAGTGTGGACAGGTCCGTGGTGGATGCGGCCCGGGCCATGGGTATGACCGAACTTCAGATCCTGTTCAAGGTTGAGCTGCCCAACGGACTGCAGGTTATGTTCGGCGGCGTCCGAACCGCCGTGCTGCAGGTCATCGCCACGGTTTCCGTGGTTGCGTACCTGCCTTTGGGCGGTCTGGGCCGCTACCTATTTGATGGCCTGGCGCTGCAGGACTTCCCGCGGATGCTTGCCGGCTCCTTGCTGATTGCAGGCCTGGCCATCGCTGTTGACCTCATCCTGGCCGCGGTGCAAAGAGCCCTTCTTTCGCCCGGCCTCAAAACCGATCTGCACGGTGGCCAAAAGGCCGCCGCTGATCTCCCAGCTGCCGCGCCTGCGCCAGCTGCTCTTCAAGGAGGTACCCCATGAAAGACAACACCAGGACAACCCTTACCCGCCGGGGACTGGCTGGCATGGCTGCCGGCGTCGGCCTGGCCGTCGCGCTGACGGCCTGCGGCGGAAGTGATCCGTTGAAGACCCCCAGCACCAGCGCCGGAAGCGCCGGCGGCGGCTCCTTGGTGGTCGGCTCGGCTGACTTCCCGGAGAGCCAGATCGTCGCTGAGATCTATGCCGGCGCGCTGACTGCGGCAGGGGTCACCGCAACCACCAAGCCGAACATCGGTGCCCGCGAAATCTACTTCAAAGCGGTCCAGGACGGCTCGGTTGACCTTGTCCCGGATTATTCCGGCAACCTGCTCTCGCACGTGGATCCTGAAGCTGCCGAGGTCTCGGCCGACGACATCTACAAGGCCCTGCCGGGGAAGCTCCCCGAAGGACTGGCAGTCCTGGAAGCATCCAAGGCCGAGTCCAAGGACGCCATGGTGGTCACCAAGGCCACCCAGGAGAAGTACCAGCTGAAGTCCATTGAGGACCTCGCCAAGGTCTGCAAGGACCTGACCATGGCGGCGCCGGCCACGTTCGAAACCCGTGCCTATGGCCTGCCCGGACTCAAAGCAAACTACGGCTGCGAACTCAAGTCACTGAAGCCCTTCAGCGACGGCGGCGGCAACCTGACCCTGCAGGCACTGCTGACCGACGACGTCCAGGTGGCTGACATCTACACCACCACACCGTCCATCGCGGACAACGACCTGGTGGTGCTGGAGGATCCCAAGAACAACTTCAAGGCCCAGCAGGTCCTGCCGCTCTACAACAAGGCAAAGATGACCGACAAGGCCAAGGACGCGCTGAACGCCGTATCGAAGATCCTGACCACTGATGACCTGGTCAACCTCAATCGCGCAGTCAGCGGCAGCCAGAAGCAAAATGCCAAAGACGCCGCCGCCACCTGGCTCAAGGACAAGGGCATCGTCAAGTAACACCTGACTCCACAACGCAATCACGACGGCGGCTGCCGGACCCACACGGGTCGGCAGCCGCCGTCGTCCGCTCTCTACACGTCTGTGTCTGAGGTCTCAACGGAAGAACATCCGTCATATGGCATATTTGATGGATGGCAGAATTCAAGCAGTCCACCAAGCTTCACAACGTCCTTTACGACATCCGTGGACCGATTCTTCAGGCCGCCCAGCAGATGGAGGCGGAGGGTCACCGGATCCTCAAACTGAACATCGGAAACCCTGCGCCGTTTGGATTTGAAGCCCCGGACGCGATCCTGGTGGACATGATCCGCCATCTGCCCCATGCCCAGGGTTACAGCGACTCCCGGGGCATCTTCTCGGCCCGGACCGCGGTTTCCCAGTACTACCAGACCCGCGGCATCCAGAACATCCATGTGGACGATATCTACCTGGGCAACGGCGTTAGCGAACTGATCACCATGTCCCTCATGGCGCTCCTCAACGACGGCGACGAGGTGCTGATCCCCACACCTGACTACCCGCTGTGGACCGCTTCCGTTGCCCTGGCGAGCGGGAAGCCCGTGCACTACCTCTGCGATGAGGAATCAGGGTGGCAGCCGGACCTTGAGGATCTTGAAGCCAAGATCACGCCGCGCACCAAGGGCATCGTGGTGATCAACCCCAACAACCCCACGGGCGCGGTCTATCCGGAAGAGACGCTGAAGAAGATCGTTGCGCTGGCCGAGAAGCACGGCCTGATCCTTTTCGCCGATGAAATCTACGAAAAGATCCTGTACGAGGACGCCGTGCACATCAATATGGCCGCGCTGACGGGCGACGACGTCCTTTGCCTCACGTTCAGTGGGCTGTCCAAGGCCTACCGCGTCTGCGGCTACCGTGCAGGCTGGATGGCCATCTCCGGCCCCAAGAAGGATGCCTCCGATTATCTGGAGGGCATCAGCCTCCTGGCCAACATGCGCCTCTGTGCCAACGTGCCCGCCCAGCACGCCATCCAGACCGCGCTCGGCGGCTACCAGAGCATCAACGACCTCATCCTCCCCGGCGGCAGGCTGCTGGAACAGCGGAACAAGGCCTACGACATGCTCAACGCCATCCCTGGTGTGAGCACGCAGCAGGCCCGTGGCGCGCTGTACCTGTTCCCGCGCCTGGATCCGGAGGTCTTCCATATCCGGGATGACGAGAAGTTTGTCCTGGACCTGCTGAAGGAGCAGAAGATCCTGGTGTCCCACGGCCGGGCGTTCAACTGGGTCCGGCCCGACCACTTCCGCATGGTCACGCTGCCGAACGTCAAGGACATTGAAGAAGCGATCGGACGCATGGGGGACTTCCTTAGCCGGTACCAGGGGAACTAGCCTGTGGTGACGCGCCTTTCGGCGCGGTAACTGCGGACAAAGGAATGCCATGGCCGGCTTGGTTGAGTTCAAGCAGCACCCGTCCCAAACGCTGAAGGTAGGGGATGGCTTCGCCCTGGTGGATGTCGACCCGGATTCCACCCCCGGCTACAGCGGCAACAAGGCCGACGGCCAGGCCCTGTTGGCGGACCTCGACGGGAAACTGGCTCGGCTGCAGGAGAGGCTCTTCGCGGAGTCGCGCTTTGGCGGGAGAAAACGGCTTCTGCTGATCCTGCAGGCCATGGACACCGCGGGCAAGGGCGGAATCGTCAACCATGTCATGGCCACCATGGATCCGCAGGGCGTCCAGTTCAAGGCTTTCAAGGCACCCACCGAGGAGGAGAAGTCCTATGACTTCCTCTGGCGGATCGAGAAGGTGGTGCCCGGAGCGGGCATGGTGGGGATCTTCGACCGCTCCCACTATGAGGACGTCCTGATCCACAGAGTCCACAACTGGGCGACGCCCGACGAACTCGAGCGCCGCTACCGGGCCATCAACGAGTTCGAGGCGCGCCAGACCGATGCCGGAACCAAAATCATCAAAGTGATGCTCAACATCAGCAGAGATGAACAGAAGGCACGGCTGCTGGCCAGGTTGGACAACCCCGCCAAGCACTGGAAATACAGCAGCAGTGACCTCAAGGAACGGGCGTTCTGGGGCGACTACATGGGCGCCTACCAGGCTGCCTTCGACGAGACCAACACGGACGCGGCACCCTGGCATGTGGTTCCGGCCAACAAAAAATGGTACGCCAGGATTGCGGTGCAGCAGTTGGTGCTGGGCGCTCTGTCTGACATGAAGCTGGAATGGCCAAAGGCGGAGTTCGACCTCGGTGTGGAACGCGAGCTCGTCGAAAGGTCCTAGGCTGCCGCCCGGCGGGGCCGGTCTGCGCCTCTGTTCACCAACTGGGTAGCAGTCAATGTCGCTTTGAGCATTCAATACGACATGTGCTGCTACTTACATGGGAGCCTTTGGTCAGTGACTGGTCAGTGACTGGTCAGAGCGGCTGGTCGCGGGCGGCAGCGAGCCGCTTGCGGGCGCCCTCCAGCCACTCTTCGCAGCGCTTTGCCAGGGCTTCGCCGCGTTCCCAAAGTGCCAGGGATTCCTCGAGGCTGGCGCCGCCCGCCTCAAGCTTCCCCACCACCTGCACCAGTTGTTCGCGGGCTTCCTCATAGCTCAGTGCTTGGATTTCCGGGTCAGGCTTTGTTTCGGGCATGTGCTTCTCCTTGTTGAAGTTCCCCAGTGGAAGTGGCGCCGAACAGGCCATGGGCCACGCGTACGGACAACGCAGTTCCCGGCGGCGCCTCCGACGGGTCTCGGACCACAGCGTGGCCGGCAGCTTCAGTGGCGCGGGCCGGCCGGCCGTTGGCCAGTTCGACCACGGCATAGCCGCGGTCCAGCGTCTTTTGCGGTGACAGGGCACGGACCTGGGCCTGCAGGTGAACCAGCTGGTCAGCTGCCCGTACCACCGTTGAACTGACAGCGGCCGATGATCTCCGCAGGAGGCGTTCGATTTCCTCCGCTCGTCCGGTGACCATGGCTTCCGGGGTGGCCAGAACAGGCCGGGAATGGAGTGCGGACAACCGGTCCGATTCCCTGTCCACGAGCCTGCCGATGCTCCTGCGCAGGTGCTCCCGTGCCTGGCGCACGCCCGCCAGTTCCTCGGCAACGTCAGGCACGATCCGCTTGGCCGCATCAGTGGGCGTCGACGCGCGCAGGTCCGCCACGTCGTCGAGAAGGGGACGGTCCGCCTCATGTCCGATGGCGCTGACCACCGGGGTGGCCGTGGCCGCGACAGCACGGATCAGTTCCTCGCTGTTGAAAGGCAGCAGGTCCTCCAAGGCTCCGCCGCCCCGGGCGATGACAATGACGTCCACGTCGGGGCGGCTGTCCAGTTCCTGCAGGGCGCGGATTATTTGCGAGACCGCGGTGTTGCCCTGGACCGCCACTTCCCGGATCTCGAATTCAACTGCGGGCCAGCGCAGTGCCGCGTTTTGGACGACGTCTTTTTTGGCGTCGGAGTCCCGTCCGGTAATCAGGCCGATACGGTGCGGGAGCAGCGGCAGTGGTTTCTTCCGTGAATCGGCAAACAGCCCCTCGGCGGAGAGGGCCTGGCGCAACCGTTCGATCCGCGCCAGCAGGTCGCCAAGCCCTACAGGCCTGATGTCCCGAACCTGCATGTTGAGCCGCCCGGTCTTCAGCCAGAACTCCGGCTTGAGCAAGGCCACCACGCGGGAGCCACGCTCCAGGGGCATGTTCTGCCGGTCCAGAACCTTGGTCCAGACCGACGCCGGCAGGGAAACTTCGGCGTCCACGTCCCGGAGGGTGAGGTACGCGTTACCCCCGCGGCGGTTCATTTCGATGACCTGGCCTTCGACCCATGCGGACGGGGTGCGATCGATATGGGCCTTGAGTTTCTGGGACAGCAACTGCAGCGGCCATGGATTGTCCGGGCTGGTCTCGGCGGCCGTGGCAGGCAACGTGGTGGCAGCTGTGCCCGGCAGCGCAGCCTGTTCAGACATGTCCGCCGCCCCGGGAAACTGTGGGTGGCGGCATGGTGGTCCTTTGTTCGGCTGGTAGCGGTTCGTGCTTGGATGGCGGCCGCCGGTGAGCTGGCGGTTGCCATTCAACCTTATCCATAAGCTGTATCACCCGAGACTGACATTCTTTGTCCAGACACCAGCCCTATGATGGCTGTGCTGCCGCCAACCCGTGAGGACCCGTTTTGCGCACCTTCGTTTCAGCCATCGCCGTCGTCGTGGGCGTTTTGCTGTCCGCCCTGGCCGTACCAGCCATCTGGCTTGACCGTAACGTGGTTCAGGAGGATGGCTTTGTGGCCCTGGCCGCTCCCCTGGGGCAGGACACAGAATTCCAGCAGCGGCTCGCCGCGGCCGCTGTGGGCACCATCGATACAGGGGCCATCCCGGACGCCCTGGCAGGTCTGGTCACGCCGGTGCTTGAGGCGGCTGCCGGTTCCCTCACAGCCTTGCCCGGCTACCCGGCGGCCTGGGAGGAGACGCTGCGGAAGAGCCACCGGCTTAGCTTCGCCGCACCCGCGTCAGTTCCTGCCGAACCTGACTCCCCGTCGTCGCTCACCTTGGACGTGGCACCCCTGGTGGCGCTGGCGACGGAGGAGCTCGCGCGTACCACCGGGCTCCCGCTGACTGCGCCGGAGCAGACGCTGGTCAACGTTGGAGAGCCTGGGCAACGCCAAATGGTCGAGAGGGTGTCCGCCTACGCGCCGCTCGGGTACTCCCTTGCCATTGGAGCGGGAATCGCCTTTGCGCTGGCTCTGGTTTCCGCCCGCCGCCGCTGGTCGGTCGTGTTCGCTGTGGGACTTGCGGCGCTGGCGCTGGCTGGCCTGTGGTCCGCCGGCTCACAGCTTGCCAAGGATGCCGTGGCGGCGACGGCGAGCGGCAACGGGCTTGCGGACATGTTCAAGGATGCGTTTGTGGCGGCCGCTTCCAACAGCTTCCAATCCTGGATCGGTGGTGCCGCGATAACCGGCGCTGTGCTGGTCGCTGCCGCCGTTGTGATCCGGATCGCTTCGCCGGGGCGGCGGGCCCCCACCCGGTAGCATGGAGGGATGACTTCCTCAGCTGTGTCCCTCTCGATGCCAACTGTCCCGCGCAGGCGGCGCTCGCCCGAGGAGGTAGCCGCCGCGGCTCCGGTGACCGGTCCCAAAAAGGTGCTCCTGGCTGCGCCCCGCGGCTATTGCGCCGGTGTGGACCGAGCCGTGATCGCCGTCGAGAAGGCCTTGGAACACTACGGTCCGCCGGTTTACGTCCGGAAGCAGATCGTGCACAACGTCCACGTGGTGAGCTCGCTGGAGGCCCAGGGGGCCATCTTCGTCGACGAGACGGACGAGGTCCCAGAGGGCGCCCTGGTGATCTTTTCCGCCCACGGGGTATCCCCGGCCGTCGTCCAGTCAGCCGAAGACCGCGGGCTGCGCACCATTGACGCCACCTGCCCGTTGGTGACAAAGGTTCATAAGGAAGCCGTGAGGTTCGCCAAGGACGACTTCGACATCCTGCTGATCGGCCACGACGGTCACGAAGAAGTTGAGGGCACCGCCGGCGAAGCGCCGGAACACATCCAGATCATTAACGGTCCCCATGAAGTGGACAAGGTAACCGTCAGGGATCCGGAAAAGGTCATCTGGCTGTCCCAGACCACCCTCAGCGTGGACGAGACCATGGAAACGGTCCGCCTGCTGAAGGATCGGTTCCCCACCCTGCAGGATCCGCCCAGCGACGACATCTGCTACGCCACCACCAACCGTCAGGTGGCCATCAAGAAGATCTCCCCCCAGGCTGACCTTGTCATTGTCGTGGGATCGGCCAACTCCTCGAACTCGGTCCGCCTGGTGGAAGTCGCGCTGGAGTACGGTGCCAAGGCCTCCTACCGTGTGGACTTCGCCAACGAAGTGGACGAGGCGTGGTTTGAAGGCGTGGCAACAGTCGGAGTCACATCAGGGGCTTCTGTGCCGGAGATCCTCGTCACGGACGTCCTGCGACTGCTGGCCGACTACGGCTATGGCTCCGTGGAAGAAGTTGTCACGGCCGAAGAAGACCTGCTTTTCTCGTTGCCTAAGGAACTCCGCGCAACCCTGAAGGAAGCCGGAGACGTCAGCCGGGCGCTCGGCGGCCGCCGCTCCCGCGACTGACCAGTCTCAGGCAACGTCAGGCGGCCGCTTCGTCCTGCTGAAACTCCGGGGCCGCCAGCGAACGCGGCGTGACATCGAGTGCCGGCGGAGTGAGCAGCCCGGATTCATCCATGGCATTGAGCTTCCGTGCGGTAGGCAGGATCCGCGCTTCCAGGGTGCCGATCAGGGCGTTGTACCGGTCCACCGAGGACTTCAGGGACGAACCCAGCTTGCCCACGTTTTCGCCGAGCGTTCCCATGCGTTCGTACAGCTGGCGGGCGAGGTCGAACAGTTCCCGCGCACTGTCCGTCAGCACGTCCTGGCGCCACGTGAAAGCCACCGATTTGAGCACTGCGAGCAGCGTACTCGGCGAGGCAAGAACCACATTCCTGGAAAGCGCGTGGTCCAACAGCGTCGCATCGGCGGTCAGGGCGGCGGCCAGGATGGATTCTGCCGGCAGGAAGCAGATCACCAGCTCGGGGGAGTTCCCGGGGATGTCCCAGTACTTCTTGTTGCTGAGCGAGTCCACGTGGGCCCGCAGCGCCTTGGCGTGGGCGGCCAGCAGGGATTGCTGGCCGCCGGGATTCCCGGTTGTACCCGTTTCCTGACGCGCACCCAGCTCCTGGGCCTCCAGGTAGGAGGACAACGGCACCTTGGCGTCCACCACCAGCTGCTTCTGGCCCGGCAGCTGGACCACGAGGTCGGGACGGACCGCTGAATCGGCCCCGGCGCTGTGGACCTGCTCCAGGAAATCCACATGCTTGAGCATGCCCGATGCCTCAACCACGCGGCGCAGTTGAACTTCGCCCCACTGTCCACGAGCACTGTTGGAGCGCAACGCTGACTCGAGGGCGTGCGTGGACCGGATCAGCTGGGCATCGGAAAGCCTGGCTTCCTGAAGTTGTTGCGCCAGCTGGCCGTACTGCTCCAGGCGGTCGCGTTCCAGCAGTGCCACCTGCTGCTGCACCGCGGTCAGCTTTTCCGCCACGGGGGCGAGTGCCCGGAGGACGCTCCCGTCCTGGTTGCGGGACTCGCCGAGTTCCCGGTTCTGCATCGAGAGCAGGCGGCGCTCCGCGTCCGCGGCGGCGAACTGGGCGCTGACCTCGGAAAGCCGCGACGAGACGGCGTCGAAGTCGTCCTCCAGGGCACGACTGTGCCGGCGGAGGGAAAAGTAGGTGGCGGCGGCGCCGGCGACGGCTCCCACCAGCAGCATCAACAGGGCAAGAATCAGGGCTAAAGCATCCATATCCTCACTGTGGCATGCCCCTGTGACAATTTACGGAACCGACATATTCGGCCAGGCGTTCCACCATGTGCCGACACTGCGGGGGACCGCCTGGGGCCCATGTGTCCGGCAACCGGTAGAATCAATGCTCGTGGCTCTTACTATTGGCATCGTCGGACTGCCCAACGTCGGCAAATCAACTCTTTTCAACGCACTGACCCGGAACCAGGTGCTGGCTGCGAACTATCCGTTCGCTACCATCGAACCCAATGTCGGCGTCGTGAACTTGCCGGATCCCCGGCTCCAGCAGCTCGCTGACATCTTTGGCTCGCAGCGCCTGCTGCCCGCTCCGGTGTCCTTCGTGGACATCGCCGGCATCGTGAAGGGTGCCTCGGAGGGCGAAGGCCTGGGCAACAAGTTCCTTGCCAACATCCGTGAGGCCGAGGCCATCGCCCAGGTCGTCCGGGTGTTTGATGATCCCGACGTCATCCACGTCGACGGCAAAGTGGATCCCCGCTCGGACATGGAAACCATCAATACCGAGCTGATCCTGGCTGACCTTCAGACCATCGAAAATGCCATTCCCCGGATCGAAAAAGAAGTCAAGATCAAGAAGCGGGAAGCCGCCGAACTGGCAGCCATCAAGGCTGCGCAGGCGGTCCTGGAACGCGGGGACACCGTCTTCTCCTCGATCAAGAGCGACAAGCTGGAGATGGAGCACCTCAAGGAGCTCAGCCTCCTGACCGCGAAGCCGTTCATCTACGTCTTCAACTCCGACGAAGGCATCCTGGGCAGCCCGGAGAAGCAGGACGAACTGCGGGCCATGGTGGCCCCGGCGGACGCCATCTTCCTGGACGCGAAGCTCGAATCCGACCTCGTGGAGCTGGACGAGGAAGAAGCGCGCGAAATGCTGGAAATGAACGGACAGGACGAGTCCGGCCTCGACCAGCTGGCACGCGTCGGCTTCCACACCCTGGGCCTCCAGACCTACCTCACGGCCGGTCCGAAGGAAACACGCGCCTGGACCATCCACCGGGGCGACACCGCGCCGCAGGCAGCAGGCGTCATCCACAGCGACTTCCAGCGTGGCTTCATCAAGGCTGAAGTGGTTTCCTTCCATGACCTCATCGAGGCCGGTTCCATGGCGGAAGCCAAGTCCCGTGGCAAGGTACGCATTGAAGGCAAAGAGTACGTGATGGCTGACGGCGATGTAGTGGAGTTCCGCTTCAACGTCTAGCCCCATCTACGAGAATCGCGCCTTGGCACAGCCTGGGCGCGATTCTCGTGTTGGCACTGACGGTGGGGTACTGGTACATAGTGCTGCCGATCGCGTTAGTCGTTTTGGTGGCCATAAAACATGCCACCAGGAGAGAGCCGGCCTTTGCTGCCAAGGAACCACATGGTTATCCACATACCCGAATGTGGCGGTTACATGCAGCCCGTAGTCCGGCGATGCTTGGCGAATGGGAATCAGATACTACGCGTACGCATTCGACGGCAACCTGACCGATCAAGCGCTTGCCGATCCTCTCAGCTTTCTCTCCGATGATCCGCTCGCCGATGCATGGGGATTCGAACATGGCGCCACGATCAGCACCCCGACGTTCGAGCAAGCGGTGCCTAAGCGGGACATGCTGTACCTCGACAAAGCATGGCGGCATTTGCAGTGCCTCACTGCACCAGCGGAACCAGGCCTGATCGCCCGTGGTGCCTATCGGATGTTCGAGGGCGCAGTGGTCATGAACGATATGGGTTGGGAGCCTTGGGTGCGGACACTGACCCCACTGGAGGTTTTGGCTGTCGCAAGGGACCTGGTAGATGTCTCCGACGAGGACGTGGAGTTGCGGCTGCGGGAATCGCATTGCTTCAATCGGGACTTTGAGGGTGAGTTCGACTATGTCGTTAGCTACCTTCGGCAGGCGCGAACCTTTACGGCGAACCTCGCTGCCGAGGGACGCGGCATGGTCTACATGATCGGATGACGCGCAGCCAGGCGCTGTCGAATCCAAGCCGTTCGCCAAGTTCGAAAACCTGCAACGTCGATTCGTGACCCGCGGCCGGATCCGCCGAATCGAACAGGCCAATCGTGAGGAATCCAAGCTTGCGTAACGGTCGCGAGGAGTCGGGCATAGGTTTCCTTCAAGGATCGGTGTGCGGCTGATGCTCATGATAGGCCGACATTGGCCGACGCCCTGAACCGCTAGAATTCAAGGAAAACACGGACATTCAACGTCTGATTCCGGACAGGCAAAGGAGACGGCATGCCCCTGAGGCGTCTGATTCAGGTCATCACCGGGGCCATCGTTGCGGCGCTGGTTACCTCGGGGTGCTCCGCTTCCGGGGGTGCGCCGCCGGTGGTGGTCGGTGAGACGACCCGCGGCGGCAGCGCCACCGTGGCCGAGGTGAACGCCTTCACGTCCTTCAACCCGTTCAGCGCCGACGGAAACACGGACATCAACACCAAGATCGGCCACATCACCCACTCCGGGTTCTACTACGTGGATGACACCGAACAGGTAGTCCGGAACGAGAAATTCGGCCGGATCGAGAAAATCTCCGACAAGCCGCTGAAGGTGAAGTACACCGTCAATGAGGGTGTGAAATGGTCCGACGGTGAAGCCATCGACGCCGGCGACCTCCTCCTGTCCTGGGCCGCCGGCTCGGGCTACTTCGACGACGCTGAACCCCAGTCGGGGACCGGCACTACCTACTTTTCGGCCGCAGCTGACAAGAGCGGCCTGGCGGCCACCACACTCCCGGAGATCGGCAGTGACGGGCGTTCCATCACCTTGGAATACGCCGCGCCGTACGCTGATTGGGAAGTAGCGTTCGACGTCGGGCTCCCCGCCCATGTTGTCGCCGCCAAAAGCGGCCTCAATGACGAAGGCGATCTTGTTGATCTGATCAGGGACTCGCCCCGCGGCGACACCGAACAGCCAGCGGTCAACGCCCCGCTGAAGCGGGTCAGCGACTTCTGGAACTCAGGCTTCGACACCAAAACGCTTCCTGATGACCCGGCCATGTACCTTTCCAGCGGCCCCTACATCGTCCGGGACATCGTTCCGGACGCCTCGATCCGGCTGGTCAGGAACAGGGACTATGTCTGGGGACCGGAGCCCTACCTCGATGACATCACCGTGCGGTTCACCGGTGCCGCCTCAACCGCCATTGCCGCGCTCAGGAACGGCCAGGCCGACATCATCGCCCCGCAACCCTCTGCCGGTACCGAAAGCCTCTTCGACGGACTGGTGGAGCAGGGCAACACGGTCCAGCGCTTCAGCCAGTCCGGCTACGACCACCTCGATCTCAACTTTTCGGGACCGTTCGCCAGCAAGGATGTCCGGGAGGCGTTCCTGAAGACTGTTCCGCGGCAGGAGATCGTGGATGACGTGGTGGGCGGATTCGTCGCCGACGCGAAACCCCTGGACTCACACGTCTTCCTGCCACCCCATCCGAAGTATCCGGACACCGTGAAGAACAACGGTTCGGCCGAATACTCCGACGTGGACATCCAAGGCGCGAAGTCGCAATTGCGGGATGCTGCTCCGAGGGTCCGCATCCTGTACAACAAGGACAACCCCAACCGTGTGCGGGCCTTTTCCCTGATCCGCGACTCCGCCCGCCTCGCCGGATTCACCGTCGAAGACGCGGGCCTCGGCAGCTCGGACTGGGCGAAAGCGCTCGGCGGCGGCAGCTACGACGCCGCCATCCTCGGCTCCATCGGACCCGGGGTCGGCGTCAGCCGCGTCCCGCAGATCTTCAAAACCGGTGGCGGCAGCAACTTCAGCCGATTCTCCGACGGCGACGCGGACAAAGCCATGGAGCAACTGTCCGGCACTACGGACCTTGCAAAGCAGGACGAACTGTTGGCTGACATCGACAAACGCGTGTGGGACAGCGCCTACGGCCTGCCGCTGTACCAGACCACTGGAACCGTGGCTTTCAGCAGCCGCGTGACGGGTATCAAGCCCAGCTCAGGCCCGTTGGGCGTCTGGTGGAATGTGTGGGAGTGGCGCCTGAAATAGGCCCTCCCGGGGGCTTGCCGCCGTTGTGGGAGCCCGCCCCCGTCCTCGATTCGCAGCATCCCCTACCAACGAGTAGCATGTGACTTGCGCAACTTCCAGGCACCGGCTAGTTATTGGCGGTTAACTGGTTACGGTTTGACAACGGAGTACCAGTATTTGGACTTTGTGCGGTTAGGCTACTCGTATATGTAGGCCACGTCACAGTGAGAACCTGTGACCGGCCTGCCGGGGAGCAAAAGATTTCCCCTGAATATCTCCCACAACTCATAGGAGGCGGAATGCGTTTCACGCGCACTTCCAAAGCACTCGGCATGGTGGCGATCGCTGCCCTTGCCCTGACCGGCTGCGGCGCCGGAGGCGGCAGCAATGATGGTGCCAGCCAGTCGGCCGGCGATCCCAACAAGGTGATCACCGCGTACAGCAACGAACCACAGAACCCCTTGCTGCCGGCAAATACGAACGAAGTTTACGGCGGTCGCGTTGTCGAGCTGCTGTTCGAAGGCCTTCGCAGCTACGACGCCGACGGCAAGCCGGTCAACTCGCTTGCAGAGTCCATTGAGTCGCCTGACGCCCAGAACTGGACGATCAAGATCAAGCAGGGCCAGAAGTTCACGAACGGCGAAGCGATCACCGCCAAGACGTTCGTTGATTCCTGGAACTTCGCCGCGAACTCCAAGAACCTGCAGAACAACGGATTCTTCTTCGAGTCCATCGATGGCTATGCAGATGTCTCGGCCGTGACCACCGAAAAAGCGGCTGATGGCAAGACGACCACCACGCCGGCGCCCACCGCCGAAACGATGTCAGGGCTGACGGCCAAAGACGATTCGACGCTTACGGTGAAGCTGGCGCAGCCGGAAGCTGACTGGTCGCTCCGCCTTGGCTACTCGGCATTCTTCCCGCTGCCGTCCGCAGCGTTGGCGGATCCGAAGACCTTCGGCGAAAACCCCGTAGGCAACGGTCCGTACAAGTTCGAAAAGACCGGATCCTGGGTACACGACCAGTCGATCTCCCTCGTCAAGAACGCCGACTACAGCGGTCCCCGCGAGTCGAAGAACGGCGGCGTGACCTTCAAGTTCTACACCGATCCGGGCCCCGCATACACGGATCTTCAGGGCAACAACCTGGACGTCACCGATGTACTGCCGTCCAACGCACTGAAGACCTACGTCACGGACTTCCAGGACCGCAACGCCACCAAGGCCGTGGCCACCGACTCCACCCTGAACATCCCGGGTTACAACCCGAACTTCCAGGGTGAAGCCGGCAAGCTGCGCCGCCAGGCTCTGTCCTACGCCATCAACCGCGAAGAGATCGCCAAGGTAGTCTTCAACGGAACCCGCACCCCGGCCAAGGCCTTCGCCCCGCCGGTCATCGACGGCTTCAAGGCAGACCTCAAGGGCAGTGAGGTCCTCAAGTTCGACGCTGCCAAGGCCAAGGACCTGTGGGCCCAGGCTGACAAGATCCAGCCGTACGACGCCTCCAAGCCCCTGCAGATTGCCTCCAACACCGATGGTGGCAACAAGGAATGGATCGACGCCGTAGCCAACGGCTTCAAGAACAACCTCGGCATCCAGGCCGAAATCCAGCCCTTCGCCAAGTTCGCTGAAGTACTGAACCTGCGCAAGTCCCAGTCCCTCCCGGGCCTGAGCCGCGCCGGCTGGCAGGGCGACTACCCGTCGCTCTACAACTTCCTCGGACCGGTCTGGGCAACGGGCGCATCCTCCAACTACGAGAAGTACTCGAACCCCGAGTTCGACAAACTGCTCCAAGAAGGACTTGCCGCCAAGACCACCGATGCGGCGAACGACAAGTTCAACCAGGCCCAGGAGATCCTCTTCGAGGACCTGCCCGGACTGCCGCTCTGGGACCAGGCAAAGCCGATCGTATGGAGCGAAAACGTTGTGAAGGCCGAAACCGGCTGGAATGGCGGAATCCTCTACTACAACATCACGGCCAAGTAGTCTCCAGGATCTAACTTGCCGCCAGGCGAATGGGGGTCCGGCACAACGCCGGGCCCCCATTGTCCTGCACGGCAGGAAGGCACAAATGAAACACCTCTCTTCGCATCCGGAAGGCTGGTGATCCGGTGGTCCGCTTTATTCTGAGACGACTCCTCCAAGTGATCCCCGTCTTCATAGGCACCACGCTTTTGGTTTACTACATGGTCTTCGCCCTTCCCGGCGATCCCATTGCGGCGCTCTTCGGAGACCGTCAGCCCCCGCAAGCGGTCATCGATACCCTGCGCAGCCAGTACCACCTGGACGAACCTTTCTGGGTCCAGTACTGGCTCTTCCTGCAGAACCTCTTCACGTTCAACCTCGGCAACGACTTCACCGGCCAGCCCATCGCGGCCAGCCTGGCACGGGTCTTCCCCGTGACGGCAATGCTCGCCGTTGAAGCACTGGCCATCCAGGCAATCTTCGGCGTTGCCTTCGGCGTCTTCGCCGGCCTCCGCCGCGGCGGCTGGTTTGACTCCACCATCCTGGTGGTCTCGCTGGTCGTCATCGCGGTCCCCACATTTGTTCTGGGTTTTGTTTTTCAACTCGTCTTTGGCGTACAACTCGGGTGGGCGAAACCCACGGTCGGCGCCAACGCCGACTGGGGCAGCCTGCTGCTTCCTGCAGTGGTCCTCGGCCTGGTGTCGTTCGCCTATGTTCTTCGCCTGACCCGCGCCTCTGTCAGTGAAAACATGAACGCCGACTACGTTCGAACTGCCACCGCCAAAGGCCTGTCGCGGCCGCGCGTGGTCATCGCACACATCCTGCGCAACTCGTTGATCCCGGTGGTGACGTACCTGGGCGCAAACCTTGGCGGTCTGATGGGCGGTGCCATCGTGACCGAGGGCATCTTCAACGTCCCCGGCGTCGGCAACAAGCTCTACCAGGCCGTATTGCGCAGCGAAGGCCCCACGATCGTCTCCATCGTCAGCGTCCTGGTGCTGGTCTTCGTGGTGGCCAACCTGCTCGTTGATCTCCTGTATGCCTGGCTTGACCCGAGGATCCGTTATGACCAGTAATAACAGCCACTTTGTGGCGCCCATCGACGAAACTCCGTTGCTGGCAACCGACACCGTCAGGACAGACCAAGCTCCGCTGAGCCTGTGGGCCGATGCCTGGCGCAAGCTCCGCCGTCGTCCGCTGTTCATTATTTCGGCGCTTCTCATCCTGGCACTTGCCGTGGTGGCGCTGTTCCCGGGCCTTTTTTCGTCCGTCGCTCCGAACGACGGCTGCGTACTGGCCAACTCGGAAGGCGGCCCCACGGACGGGCATCCCTTCGGGTTCACCTTCCAGGGCTGCGACATCTATTCCCGCGTCGTCCACGGAACCCAGGCTTCGCTTTCAGTGGGCCTGCTCTCCGTGCTCTGCGTCCTGGTTATCGGTGTGACCGTTGGAGCCCTTGCCGGCTACTACGGCGGTTGGATCGATGCGGTGCTTGCCCGCCTCGGCGACATCTTCTTTGCCCTGCCCCTGATTCTTGGTGCACTGGTGATCACCCAGTTGCCCTTTTTCCGTGAAAACAAGGGCGTTTGGAGTGTTGTGTTTGTCATTTCGCTGCTGGCTTGGCCGCAGATGGCACGCATCACGCGCGGCGCGGTCATTGAAGTGCGCAATGCCGACTTTGTGACGGCCGCCCGCTCATTGGGCGTTTCAAAGTTTGGCGCGCTGGTCCGCCACGTCCTCCCTAACGCCCTGGCCCCGATTATCGTCCTGGCCACCCTGGAACTGGGCGTCTTCATCGTCGCGGAAGCCACCCTGTCCTTCCTGGGCATCGGCCTGCCGCAGAGCATCATGTCCTGGGGCAACGACATCGCGGGTGCACAGGCTTCCATTCGAACCAGGCCGGAAATCATGCTCTATCCGGCGGCGGCGCTGTCCATTACCGTTCTGAGCTTTATCATGCTCGGCGACGCGGTACGTGACGCCCTCGATCCGAAGAGCCGCCAGCGATGAGAGAGAAAGAGATGACCACTCCAGAAATCCACATCGATGAGGCCGGGCATGCGGGAGTGAAACCGCTGCTGGAAATCCGAGACCTGGCCATCACGTTCACCACCGGCAGCGGTGAAGTCCAGGCCGTCCGCAACGCGCACCTGACCATCATGCCGGGCGAAACAGTGGCTATCGTGGGGGAGTCGGGCTCGGGCAAGTCGACGACGGCACTCGCTGCCATCGGCCTGCTGCCCAACAACGGCCGCGTTTCCGCCGGGCAGATCCTGCTCGACGGCGAGGACATTGCCCACGCCACGGAGCAGCGGATGATCGAACTGCGGGGCAATACGATCGGCATGGTCCCGCAGGACCCGATGTCCAACCTGAACCCGGTCTGGAAAATCGGCTACCAGGTCAAGGAAACCCTTCGCGCCAACGGCCGGCCCAGTGGACCGGATGATATCGCCCAAGTGCTGTCCGAGGCGGGACTGCCGGATGCCCACCGGCGCGCCAAGCAGTATCCGCATGAGTTCTCCGGGGGTATGCGCCAGCGCGCCCTCATTGCCATCGGGCTGTCCTGCCAGCCGCGCCTCCTGATCGCGGATGAGCCGACGTCGGCACTGGACGTCACCGTCCAGCGGCAGATCCTGGATCATCTGGACTCCATGACCACGGACCTGGGCACAGCAGTCCTGCTGATCACCCATGACCTGGGGCTGGCCGCAGAACGGGCGGACAAAGTTGTGGTGATGTACCGGGGCCAGGTGGTGGAGGCAGGTCCTTCGCTGGCTTTGCTCCAGAACCCGCAGCATCCGTATACCAAGCGGCTGGTTGAGTCTGCGCCGTCACTGGCGAGCCGAAGGATCCAGGTCGCCAAGGAGCAGGGTCTCGAACCGTCAGACCTGCTGGCTCCTGCTGCGGAGGCATCTGCCGCGGACAACGTCCTGCAGATCCAGGACCTGCGCAAGGTCTACAAGCTCCGCCAGGGGCTAGGAAAAACGACGGACTTCGCGGCCGTTGACGGGGTGAGCTTCGACGTCAAAAGGGGTACCACCACCGCTATCGTGGGGGAGTCCGGCTCGGGCAAGTCCACCGTGGCAAAAATGGTGCTTCAGCTCGAAAAGCCTACCGATGGGAAGATCCTTTTCGACGGCGTCGACACGTCGTTGCTGAAGGCGCCTGAACTTTTCAAGTTCAGGCGGCGGGTGCAGCCCATTTTCCAGGATCCGTACGGTTCCCTGGACCCGATGTACAACATCTTCCGCACCATCGAAGAGCCGTTGCGCGTCCACAAGATCGGCGACAAAGCGAGCCGGGAGAAGAAGGTCCGCCAGCTGCTCGACCATGTGGCGCTGCCGCAATCAAGCATGCAGCGGTTCCCGAACGAGCTCTCCGGCGGCCAGCGCCAGCGCGTTGCCATTGCCCGTGCTCTGGCACTGGATCCGGAAGTGATCATCTGTGACGAAGCAGTGTCAGCCCTGGATGTGCTGGTCCAGGCGCAGGTGCTGAACCTGCTCGCGGACCTGCAGGCCAACCTCGGGCTGACGTACCTCTTCATCACCCATGACCTGGCTGTGGTGCGGCAGATTGCCGACCACGTCTGTGTGATGGAAAAGGGCAAGCTGGTGGAGACCGGTTCCACGGACGATGTCTTCGAGTCCCCTCAGCAGGAGTACACCAAAGCACTGCTCAATGCCATTCCCGGTGCGAAGCTGATGCTTCCGCCCGAAGTGGCCTGATCAGACCGCGGTATCCCGGGCTGAGGATGGAGCCGGCGCCTTCAGGGCGCCGGCTCCATTCCTTTTAACGGCTCTGTTGCCTTTAACGGCCTGTTCAGCGCGCCCAGGGCGAGTTCCGCCCGCTAAAAAGTCTGTTCAGTCCGCTGGGGTGGCTGCCACCGGGGCTGTTCCGTCCAGCGGTGGGCCTTCGAGCCCCAGCTGCCTGAGCCTGGATCCAAGCAGCCCGCCCAATGACCTGCGGCCTGCGGCGTCCATGTGGACGGCATCTGCCAGGTTCTTCGCGAGGTTGTACTTCGACAGCCAGTCGCCCACGCCCACAAAGGGTATGCCGTTCCTGGCGGACACCGTGCCCAGCAGCGCGTCTACCTGCGTCCTCCGCCCGCCACCGTAGTTGGCGCCGCGGGCCAGGGTGCCGATCATGGCCATCCTGGCGCCTGGGTAGCGTTCCCGGAGTGCGCCGATCAGCCGGTCGGCGTTGGCCACGATCTGGGCATCGGTAGCGCCGTGCGAGGCATCGTTGCCGCCGCCCTGGATGACGATCAGCGCGGGCGTCCCGTACGGCAGCTTCCAGTCGCCGCGCTGCAAGGCGTCGATGTAGTTGCCCGTCTTGCCGTTTGATGCCACGAATCCCGTTCCTCCGAGCCCGCAGAAGTGGACCTTGTAACCAACGGCGGCAAGGCCAAGGCGTGGCCACCCGTCAGTAGGTTCGGATTGGGAATCGCCGATCAGGAGGGCAGTGTGCCGCATGTCCGGCACCACCACCTCGTCACGCCCGCTGGCCGGGTTGCGGTACACAGAACCGGCAGGCAGGCCGAGCGGATCGCCACCGCGGGCCTGGTAAGCGCCGGCCGCGGCCGCCTGCGCCGGGGATGGCGCGCCGGAGTCCGGTGTGGCTGCTGGGGTCTGTCCGCAGCCGCCCAGGAGCGCGGCTACCGCGATTCCAGAGGCGACAAAGCGGGTCAGAGCCGAGGCTTTTCGCATCAGGGATTCTCCGGGCTTGCTGTGGTTATCACAGCCATGATGGTGCATCAAGTCACAAAAATCCAGTGAGCTTGGTCACTCTTTGGGCCGCGGCGCGCCGGAATTATCCACCGGCCGGACTGGGCCGATCCGAGATTTTTAGGCCAACAATAGGCTCAGCGTTTAGAATGAGGGAAGGAGCCCTGTGTTATTGGGCTAATCCGTCGTGCGTTCCGGTTGGAAATGTCGCGAAACAACAGCTGACTTCACCACTGAATCGAGCAATCACGCATGTCTGAAACCACCACCAACACCGCGGTAGCCACTGCATCGCGCAGTGACCTCCGCAACGTCGCGATCGTGGCCCACGTTGACCACGGCAAGACCACTCTGGTCGACGCCATGCTCAAGCAGACCAACTCCTTTGCCGAACACAACCACCTCGAAGACCGCGTCATGGATTCCGGTGACCTGGAACGCGAAAAGGGCATCACCATCCTGGCCAAGAACACCACCGTGGCCTACAACGGACCGTCCTCCAACGGTGAAACCATCACCATCAACGTCATCGACACCCCCGGCCACGCCGACTTCGGCGGCGAAGTAGAGCGCGGCCTGTCCATGGTGGACGGCGTTGTACTCCTCGTGGACGCTTCCGAGGGCCCGCTGCCCCAGACCCGCTTTGTGCTGCGCAAGGCCCTGGCCGCGCACCTGCCGGTTATCCTCCTCGTCAACAAGACGGACCGCCCCGACGCCCGCATCGAGGAAGTTGTCCACGAGTCCATGGACCTCCTCCTGGGCCTCGCCTCGGACCTCGCCGACGAAGTTCCGGACCTGGACCTGGACAAGATCCTTGAAGTTCCGGTTGTCTACGCAGCAGCGAGGGTGGGCCGCGCCTCCCTGGACCAGCCCGCCGACGGCTCCGCTCCGGACAACGAAGACCTTGAGCCGCTGTTCAAGACCATCATCGAGCACATCCCGGCCCCGACGTACAACCCGAACGGTGTCCTCCAGGCCCACGTCACCAACCTGGACGCCTCCCCGTTCCTGGGCCGCCTCGCGTTGCTGCGCATCTACAACGGCACCCTGCGCAAGGGCCAGACCGTTGCCTGGGCCCGCGCCAACGGAGAGCTCAAGAACGTCAAGATCACCGAACTGCTGGCCACCAAGGCACTGGACCGTGTTCCCACCGAGTCTGCAGGTCCGGGCGAAATCGTCGCCGTTGCCGGTATCGAGGAAATCACCATTGGTGAGACCCTGACCGACGTCGACAACCCGCAGCCGCTCCCGCTGATCACCGTTGACGATCCCGCCATCTCCATGACCATCGGCATCAACACCTCGCCGCTGGCCGGCCGGGTCAAGGGCGCCAAGGTCACGGCCCGCCAGGTCAAGGACCGCCTGGACAAGGAACTGATCGGTAACGTCTCCATCAAGGTTCTCCCCACCGAGCGTCCCGACGCCTGGGAAGTCCAGGGCCGTGGCGAGCTGGCGCTGGCCATCCTGGTTGAGCAGATGCGACGTGAAGGCTTCGAACTGACTGTCGGCAAGCCGCAGGTTGTCACCAAGACCGTCGACGGCAAGATCCACGAGCCGATGGAGCACATGACCATCGACGTGCCGGAAGAGTACCTCGGTGCCGTCACCCAGCTGATGGCTGCCCGCAAGGGCCGCATGACCAACATGGCCAACCACGGCACCGGCTGGTGCCGCATGGAGTTCATCGTTCCGGCCCGCGGCCTGATCGGGTTCCGCACCAAGTTCCTCACGGACACCCGCGGCGCCGGCATCGCAGCCTCCATCGCCGAGGGCTACGAGCCGTGGGCCGGCCCCATCGAGTACCGCACCAACGGTTCGATCGTGGCTGACCGCTCTGGCGTGGTCACCCCGTTCGCGATGATCAAGCTCCAGGAACGCATGTCATTCTTCGTGCAGCCCACCTCCGAGGTCTACGAAGGCATGATCGTTGGCGAGAACTCACGCGCCGATGACATGGACGTGAACATCACCAGGGAAAAGCAGCTCACCAACATGCGTGCAGCGTCCTCGGACACCTTCGAGAACATGACGCCGCCGCGCAACCTGACTCTGGAAGAATCCTTGGAATTCGCCCGCGAAGACGAGTGCGTCGAGGTGACCCCGGAGTCCATCCGTATCCGGAAGCTCATCCTGGACGCCAGCGAACGCGCCAAGTCCACCCGGGCACGCGCCAAGGCCTAGTCCTCAATAGCAGGTCACTGAAGCTGCCGGTACGGCAGGCGGGAACACCGCCGTCGTGCCGGCAGTTTCTTTGTGTCAGGAAAACCGTCAGTTGCGGACGCGGGCTGGGCGCCGCTCGGGCGCCGGCGGCACTTCCTTGGCAGCCACCACGAGGTCCAGGGGAATCACGACGTCGGCCTTCCGCGTACGGACGGTGCAGCCGCCGTCGTCAGTGGCCACCAGGTGCCCCAGGGCGTCCGTCAGGCCGCCGTCGATCCGGTAACGCACTACAACCCGCGTTCCGGGCGCGGCGGTGGCCAGAAATTCTCGGGGCGTAGGCTGGGCGGGACTCACCAGTTCATACTAAGGCGGCCGGCTAGGTTCGCGTGGACGGGCTGGGAGATAATAGGCTCAGAAGTCAATAGTCCGGCCGGTGCCGGATTCAAGTGCCGGCCACTGCCGGGAAATATCGTGGAGAGGCAAGGGACGTGACGTACGTAATCGCGCAGCCGTGTGTAGATGTCAAGGACAAGGCATGTATCGAGGAATGCCCCGTTGACTGCATCTATGAGGGTGAGCGTTCCTTGTACATCCACCCCGATGAGTGTGTCGACTGTGGTGCCTGCGAGCCGGTGTGCCCGGTGGAGGCCATCTACTACGAGGATGACACCCCCGAGGAGTGGGCCGACTACTACAAGGCCAACGTCGAATTCTTCGATGACCTGGGCTCGCCGGGTGGCGCCGCCAAGGTGGGCAACACGGGCAAGGATCACCCGATGATCGCCGCCCTGCCGCTGCAGAACCAAGACCACTGAGCCGGGCACCGCGTTGACCGCAGCCGTGAACAGCTTTGGCCTGAGCCTGCCCGACTACCCGTGGGAGGCCATGGCGCCGTACCTGGCCAAAGCCTCCGAGCACGCTGGCGGGGCCGTGAACCTGTCGATCGGCACGCCTGTCGACCCCACTCCCGCTTTGATCCAGGATGCCCTCAGGGCCGCCGCGGACGCCCCGGGATACCCCACGGTCCACGGCACCGTTCCGTTGCGGGAAGCCATTGCGGCGTGGTTCGAGCGGCGCCGCGGCGTCCCCGGCCTGGACCCTAAGAACATCATGCCCACCGTCGGCTCCAAGGAGCTGGTGGCGTGGCTGCCGCTCCTGCTCGGGCTGAAACCGGGCGACGTCGTCGTCCGCCCCAAAGTTGCCTACCCCACCTATGACATCGGGGCTACTTTCGCCGGCGTCACCTCCGTCGCTACCGACCACCTCGACGAGTTGGACAATGCCACCCGCGCACGCGTGCGGCTGATCTGGGTAAACTCCCCGGGCAACCCCACAGGAAGCGTCAGGGATGTTGAGTCCCTCAAAGCGCTTGTGGCCCAGGCCCGCGAACTGGGCGCCGTAGTGGCCTCGGACGAGTGCTACGCCGAACTCGGGTGGGGCGCGTGGGACGCACAGCGCGGCGGCGAGCCCGTGCCCAGCATCCTGGATCCGCGCGTTTCCGGCGGGTCCCACGAGGGCCTTCTGGCGGTGTACTCGCTGAGCAAGCAGTCCAACGTGGCAGGTTACCGCGCAGCGTTTGTGGCCGGTGACCCGGCCATCATGGCCAACCTCGTCAACAGCCGCAAGCATGCCGGCATGATCGTCCCCTACCCCGTGCAGGAAGCCATGCGGGTTGCGTTGGGCGAGGACACCCACGTCCAGGCCCAGAAGGACCTCTACCGCGGACGCCGGGAGCGCCTGGTGCCGGCTTTGCAGGGCTTCGGGCTGGAGATCAAGGATTCCGACGCCGGACTGTACCTTTGGTCCACCGCCGGAGAGGGCACCTGGGACACCGTGGCCCGGCTTGCTGAGCGGGGCATCGTGGTGGGGCCAGGCGTCTTTTACGGCGAAGCCGGCAACCGGTTTGTGCGTGTCGCATTAACGGGCACGGATGAACGGATTGACGCCGCAGTGGCCAGACTGGCCACGACGCCGTAACAATCATGTGACTCGCACCACAAAGGCGGCATTTTACGGGGGTTTCGCACGCCTCCGATTAGTGACACCCGCAATCGGGCGGTACTTTTTAAGTGACTATCAATGGTGGCTTTCTACAAGAAGGCAGCCCGGGTGTTGGATTCCTGGATGAACAGGGTCACTGCCACGGCTCACCGGATGTTGGATCAAGCTTTCGACAGAGGCCCACGCGCCTCATGAAGGGGACTCCATGACTGAGACCAACAGCGCAACCCTGCACCATGCAGGAGGCGAGCTCAAGCTCCCGCGCATCCAGGTTGTTGAAGGAAACGAAGGCTACGACGTTTCCAAGCTGCTCAAGCAGACGGGCGCAGTCACCTTTGACCCCGGCTTCATGAACACCGCAGCAACCACGTCCGCTATCACCTACATCGACGGTGACGCCGGCATCCTGCGTTACCGCGGGTACCCCATCGAGCAGCTGGCACAGCACTCCAGTTTCCTCGAGGTGTCCTACCTGCTGATCTACGGCAACCTGCCGACCCCCACGGAGCTGGAAGAGTTCGACCAGAAGATCCGCCGCCACACCCTCCTGCACGAAGAGCTCAAGGGCTTCTTCAGCGGCTTCCCGCGCGACGCGCACCCGATGCCCGTGCTGTCCTCGGCTGTTTCGGCGCTGTCCACCTTCTACCAGGACTCCCTGGACCCGTTCAACGCCGAGCAGGTGGAGGTCTCCACCATCCGCCTGATGGCCAAGATGCCGGTCATCGCCGCCTACGCGCACAAGAAGTCCATTGGCCAGCCGATGCTGTACCCGGACAACTCCCACAACCTCGTGGAGAACTTCATGCGCCTGAGCTTCGGCCTTCCGGCCGAACAGTACGAAGTTGACCCCGTCATCGCCAAGGCGCTGGATCTCCTCCTGATCCTGCACGCCGACCACGAGCAGAACTGTTCCACCTCCACCGTGCGCCTGGTGGGCTCCTCCAACGCCAACCTCTTCGCCTCGGTGTCAGCCGGCATCAACGCCCTCTTCGGCCCGGCCCACGGCGGCGCCAACGAAGCCGTGCTGAAGATGCTCCGCCAGATCCAGGCCGACGGCACCAAGCCCGAGGACTACATGGAGAAGGTCAAGAACAAGGAAGACGGCGTCCGCCTCATGGGTTTCGGACACCGCGTCTACAAGAACTACGATCCGCGCGCCAAGATCGTCAAGGCCACGGCCCACGAGATCCTCAGCAAGCTCGGCGGCAACGACGAACTGCTCGAGATCGCCATGCGCCTGGAAGAGAAAGCCCTGAACGATGACTACTTCATCCAGCGCAAGCTCTACCCGAACGTGGACTTCTACACCGGCCTGATTTACAAGGCCATGGGCTTCCCGGAGAAGATGTTCACCGTGCTGTTCGCGATCGGCCGCCTGCCGGGCTGGATCGCCCAGTGGCGTGAAATGATCAGCGACCCGAACACCAAGATCGGCCGCCCGCGCCAGCTGTACATCGGCGAGCCCGAGCGCGACTACCCGGTCCGCTGAGCCGGCCCTGACTAAATAACGACGGCGGCCGCCGGTCACCTTCTCCACGAAGGTGACCGGCCGCTTTGTTGTGCTGCCGGTGATCGAGCTTGTCGAGATCCAGGTTTCGACCAGCCCAACCACCGGACCGATCAGGAGTCGTAACCCAGGGGGTTGTTCTTCTGCCAGCGCCAGTGGTCCTCGCACATCTGGTCCACGGACTTGGTGGTGGACCAGCTCAGGTCGGCCAGGGCGGAGGTGGCGTCGGCCCAGAAGGCCGGGAGGTCGCCCGCGCGGCGTCCGGTGATCTCGTAGGGGATGGGCTGGCCCACGGCCTTCTCGAAGGACCGCAGGACCTCCAGCACGGAGGAGCCCTTTCCGGAGCCCAGGTTCCAGCGGTAGACGCCTGAGCGGTCCGCCACGTGGTTGAGGGCTGCCACGTGGCCTTCGGCGAGATCGACGACGTGGATGTAGTCCCGCAGGCAGGTGCCGTCAGGGGTGTCGTAGTCCCCGCCGAACACCATGAGCTTGTCGCGGCGTCCCACGGCCACCTGGGCGATGAAGGGCACCAGGTTGTTGGGGATGCCCTGCGGGTCCTCGCCGATGCGGCCTGACGGGTGCGCGCCCACCGGGTTGAAGTAGCGCAGCAGGGCAATGTGCCAGCGGGTGTCAGCGGCGCCCAGGTCGGCGAGGATGTCCTCGATCTGTTCCTTGGTGCGGCCGTAGGGGTTGTTGGCGCCGATCTCCATCTTTTCCACGTAGGGGATGGGATTGTGCTCGCCGTACACCGTGGCGGAGGAGCTGAAGACGATGGAGCGGACGTCGTGGCGGTCCATCACCCGGATCAGGTTCAGCGTGCCCACAAGGTTGTTGTAGTAGTACTTGAGCGGTTCGCGGACCGACTCGCCCACGGCTTTGAGCCCGGCAAAGTGGATCACGGCGTCGATCGTGTGGGCGGCAAAGACGCCTTCCACTGCGGCTTCGTCCACCAGGTCCACGTTGTGGAATTCGGCAGTCTTGCCGCTCAGTTCGGCTACCCGGCGCAGTGACTCCTCGCTGGAGTTCACCAGGTTATCGATCACCACCACATCGTGGCCGGCTTCCTGCAGGGACAAGACTGTGTGCGAACCGATGTACCCGGTGCCACCTGTGACCAGAATTTTCATGCCCCCACGCTATCCCAATTCCGCGGATGCGTGGATTTAAGCACGGGTGTGCTAAATAATAGGAGTGCCCAAAATTGTTGATGCCGAAGCCCGGCGTGCAGAAATCGTTGAAGCGGTCTTCAGGATCATCGCCGTCGACGGCCTCGAGCGGGCGTCACTGCGGGAGGTGGCGGACGAAGCAGGCCTCGCCGTAGGCTCCGTCCGGCACTACTTCGCCGGCAGTGAAGAACTGCTCAGCCATTCCTTTGCCGCCGTTGTGGACCGCATCACAGGCCGGCTCGCGGCGGCATTGCCGGCGATGGCCGCCAACGAACCCGGGACCGGCCCGCACCGTGAGACGGTTTTAACCCTGCTGGGTGAATTTCTGCCGCTCGACGAGGAACGGGCCGTGGACGCCTGTGTGTGGATGGCCTTCAAGAACGCGGCCAGGATCCGTCCCTTCCTCGCGGCCGAGGCCGATCGGAGCCACCGCGAGGTGGCCGCCGTCGTCGGGCAGGTCATCACCGCCCTGGTACCGGACGACGGCGACGGGCAGCAGTCGCTGGCGGTCGAGGCGGAGAGGCTGCTGGCTACGCTGGACGGGCTGTGCATGCACGCCCTCCTGCAGCCCGCCTGGATGACGGCACAGATGTGCCATGACGTCCTGGACCGGCACCTGAAGAGCCTGGCCGCCTGACATTACCGTCCGGTGGCATCGGGAATAGACTGGGAGCCGGGGGAGCGGAACCGGCTGGTCAGGCCGGTAAAGGCAGGCCACAGGAGGAGTAGGGATGCATCACACAGGTGGTTCCGGCTGGCAGATTACTACGGATACGTCCGGGCCTCTGATGATCGCGCTCTTTGTCCGTGATGCGGCAGGACTCGACGGCGCCGGCCACCCCGCGTTGTCGCATGCCGCGCCGAAGATCCGCCATGCCGACCACTCGCATCTCACCTCCGACGTCGGCGGGCAGAGTGCGCTCAAAACCGAATGGGAAGCCTGGTGGGAGCAGCTGCTGAAGGCACACCCCCAGACGTCACCGGAGCTGTCCCCGCCGGATTTTGGGGAATTCGGAAATTCCCCCGCCCTCCAGCGCGTCCTGCAGGCGCATTTCGGGTCCGCCCTGACCTGGGCACGGGAGCGCCGCAGTGAGTACGTCCGGCTGGAAGCAGAACGGGTGGCCAGCGGTTCGGACCAGCTGTTGGGCGACATGGTGGATGACCGCCTGCTGGAGGTGGGCCGGGGGTCACGGGATTTCACCCTGACCATCATCGAACTGCCGCTGAACGAACAGCGGGCGTGGTATGTGGAGCCGGACAAGATCATCATGAGCCATAACCTCATGTCCGCGCCGGAGCTCTTCCGCAGCTACGTCCAGCCCGTGGTGGACATCCTGGTCTGAGGCGGCGCGGTCAGCATCCGGGCCGTCAGCAGGCGCGCATCAGCACTAAGGCCGTCAGCTGCCGGTGCCGGCCGGTGCCACTGTAATGCGGACCTGTCCGGCGGGCGCGTCGGATTCCTGCCAGCCGCCCTGATCCTCACGGTCCCAGCTCCGGCCTGCTACATCCACGCGCGTCACCGCCAGGCCCTTGGCGTTGGCAACTGCCCACTGCGCCACGGACCAGGCCTGGGTGCCGTCAGCTGCCACCACGAGCGAATCATTCTCCGTGGTGATGGCGAGCGGCCCGTACGCCAGGGCTAGCTCGGACTCGACGGCGGCGGGGATGCCCGGTTCCTGCGGGGCGCGCAAAGTGCACAGCACGGAGGCGGGCGCTTGGCCGGTCAGGCCGGACGCAAAGGACCGGCCCATATCTTCGTGTTGGGCGTAGGCGAGGGGGTAGGCCGAGCGCTGGACACGCTGGGCGGCGTCGGTGATTTCCAGGGACTCGTAGCCGGGAACCTTGACCAGGGCATCGTAGAAAGCATTGGCAGCGTAGTAGGGGTCCATCACCTGGGCCTCGGTTCCCCACCCCTGCGAGGGACGTTGCTGGAAGAGTCCGCGGGAGTCAGGGCCGGCCTGGTCGCCATGGGCGATGTTGCGCAGCTTGGATTCCTGCATGGCGGTGGCAAGGGCGATGCTGGCTGCCCGGGGAGGCAGCCCGCGCTGCACCGCCACCGCTGTAATCAGTGAGGCATTAACCGCCTGGTCCGTTGCAAGCTCTGCGCTCTGGGTCCCGACGTCGGCCGTGCAGCGCTCCGAGACCAGGGTTTCGGAGCGCTGCAGGAAGGAGACCGCTGTGTAGATGCCGGCGCCCGCCAGCGCCAGGGTAAGCAGCAGCACGGTGGGGCGAACGAAACTGCGTCCACGTGCCACCGACGGGTCAGTTGGCGTGGAGGGCGTCGTTGAGTTCCACCGTCTGGCCCTTGCGCGGCAGCGCCTCGACGGCGCCTGTGGTGGAGTTGCGCCGGAACAGGAGGTTGGGGACGCCGGACAGCTCGGCTGCCTTCACGATCTTGGCGGTGTCCTCGCCATTCTCGTCCTTGGGCCCGGGAACGAGCACACGGGTTCCGGCGGTGACGTAGAGGCCTGCCTCCACCACGGAGTCATCGCCGACGCTGATGCCGACGCCGGAGTTGGCGCCCAGCAGGACACGCTCACCGATGACGATTTTTTCCTTGCCGCCCCCGGAGAGGGTGCCCATGATCGACGCGCCGCCTCCCACGTCGCTGCCGTCGCCGGCGACGACGCCGGCCGAGATACGGCCTTCCACCATGGAGGCGCCCAGGGTGCCGGCGTTGAAGTTCACAAAGCCTTCGTGCATCACGGTGGTGCCTTCGGCCAGGTGGGCACCGAGACGGACGCGGTCGGCGTCGGCGATCCGGACGCCGGCGGGCACCACGTAGTCCACCATGCGCGGGAACTTGTCCACGCCGTAGACGGTGACGGCACCACGGCGGCGAAGTTTCGCGCGGGTCAGTTCGAAGCCTTCCACCGCGGCGGGGCCGAAGTTGGTCCACACCACGTTGGGCAGCTTGCCGAAGATGCCGTCCAGGTTGATCGTGTTGGGCCGGACCAGCCGGTGGGAGAGCAGGTGCAGCCGGAGGTACGCGTCTGCGGTGTCAGCCGGAGCTTCGTCAAGGTTGATCTGGACGAAGACCACCTTCTGCTCGGTCCCGCGGTCAGCGTCGGTGCCGCTCTCGGCGAGCTGGACCAGGGTTTCGTCCGCATTCTCCACGGCACGCAGGTTATCGGCCGCGATGCCCAGGGCGGGCGCCGGGAACCAGACGTCCAGGACGGTGGCTTCGGCACTTTCCCCGCCCGTGGCACTGGCGATGGTTGCCAACCCGAAGCCGTAGGCGGAGCGGGCTTCGGAAATTGCGTTCTGGTCTTTGGGCGCGGCGGAGGTAGCGGTCTCAGTCATGGCCCCAGTGTACCGAGAGGCGGGCACCGGGTTCGAACTAGACTGGCAACGTGACTGCCGAAACCGCCCCTGAATCGATCACCGTGCCTTTGGACCTCCGCCAGGACGTCTCCGTGCTGACCGCCGCCCTGATGGACATCAACAGTGTCTCCGGGAATGAGACGGAACTGGCGGACGCTGTCGAAGTGGCGCTGCGGGCCATCCCGGAACTCCAGGTGGTCCGCGACGGTGACGCCATCATCGCTCGCACGGAACTCGGCAGGGCGGAACGCGTCATCCTCGCCGGACACCTGGACACAGTGCCGCTTCCGGTTACTGAAGGCGCGCGCGGTACCGTCCCGTCCAGCTGGGATTCAGGCATCCCGGGGGAGGGCGTGCTCTACGGACGGGGGGCCACGGACATGCAAGGCGGCGTCGCCGTGCAGCTCGCGCTGGCGGCCACAATGTTCGACGGCGGCGCGGCGCCGCAGCGGGACGTCACCTTCGTGTTCTACGACCACGAGGAAGTGGAAGCGGTCAAGAGTGGTCTGGGCCGCCTGGTCCGCAACCACGGCAGCCTCCTGGGCGGCGATTTTGCCATCCTCCTGGAGCCGACCCATGGCACCGTCGAGGGTGGCTGCAACGGCACCAGCCGTTTTGAGGCCACGACGGTGGGCGAGGCAGCACACTCTGCCCGTGCGTGGATGGGCAGCAACGCCATCCACGCAGCGGCACCCATCCTGGCCCGGCTGGCAGCCTACGAACCGCAGACCATCAACGTGGACGGCCTCGACTACCGCGAGAGCCTCAACGCCGTGAAGATTAATGGCGGCACGGCCGGCAACGTTATCCCGGACCGCTGCGTCGTCGAAATCAACTACCGCTTCGCCCCCGACAAGACGCCGGACCAGGCGGAGGCGCACGTCCGGGAACTGTTGGCGGGCTTCGCTGTGGTCCGCACGGACGCCGCCGCTGGTGCGCGCCCGGGACTGAACCACCCGGCCGCCGCGTCCTTCGTGGCCGCCGTCGGAGCCGAGCCGAAACCGAAATACGGCTGGACCGACGTCGCGCGTTTCAGCGAACTGGGGATCCCGGCAGTGAACTTCGGCCCCGGCGATCCGCTGCTGGCCCACAAGGACAACGAGCACGTCGACGCCGACGCCATCCGGGAGTGCCTGCGGGCGCTTCGGAGTTGGCTCGCGGAGTAAGCCGGGAAGCAGAAGGGTCCGCAGCGTGCTGGCTGCGGACCCTTCTGCGTGTGGGGTGGATGTGGCTACTTGGATTCGCGTACATCCGGTAATTCCGGTGCGACCACTGCGGTTGGCGCTTTGGCAACTCCGCCTGCCGTCTTTGTGGAACCGCGGCGCTCGATCCAGATTGCGAGCCGGGAAACGCAGATGTTGATCACAATGTAGATAGCAGCAGCCACAAAGAAGATCGGGAACAGGAACGCGTTCCCGAGGAAGTCCGCCATGACCTGCACTGCGCGCAGAAGTTCACCGTACGCCACGATGTAGCCCAGGGAGGTGTCCTTCAGGAGCACCACGAGTTGGGCAACCAGCGACGGCATCATACGGCGGACAGCCTGCGGCAGTTCGATGAGCATCCGGGACTGGAAGCTGGTCAGGCCGATGGTCAGGCCCGCCTCCCGCTGTCCCTTCGGCAGTGATTGGATGCCGGCCCGGATGATCTCCGCGAAGATAGCGGTGTTGTAGAGGACGAGCCCGGCCACTACTGCGACGAAGGAACTCGTCCCGAACACCAGCAGGACGAAGAGCATCATCAGCACAACCGGCATGCCGCGCAGGAACTCTAGGACCACGCGGGCGGGAATCCGGATCCAGGCGACGAGTGAGATGCGCAGCAGGCAGAACATCAGGCCGAGGGGAAACGCGATCACTGCGGCGAGGGCGGCTGCGGTGAGCGTTGCGCCGAGGCCATTGGCGAGCAGCGTCCAGACGTCGCCCCGGGTGAAGATCGCCCAGCGGCGACCTTCAAAAATGCCCTGCTGGGCAAGAGTCATGCCGATCCATGCCAGAAGTCCCAGGATCAGCACGGTTCCAACCACGGAACCGATCAGCGAGACCCGGCGCGCTTTGGGGCCGGGAACGTCGTAGAGGACTGAAGTCATCGGGCAATCGCCACCTTTCGTTCCACCGTGCTGGCAAGGATGCCCAGCGGAATGGTGAGGAGCAGATAGAAGAACGCTACGCCGAGCAGTACTGCCATGACCTGGTCACCGTTGGCATTGGCCATTTGGCGGCCGTAGCCGAACAGTTCCAGGACAAAGAACGCGCCGGCGACGGAGGAGTTCTTGACGAGGGCAATCAGGATGTTGATCAGCGGCGGGATCACGGTCCGAAGCGCCTGCGGCAGGATGATGAGATTCAGGACCTGGCCGAAGTTCATGCCGATGCTGCGCGCGGCCTCAGCCTGGCCGAGCGGGACGCTGTTAACGCCTGAGCGGACGGCTTCAGCGATGAAAGCCGCTGTATAGGCGCTGAGGGCGATGATCGCTGCGACCTCGAACTGCTGGAATGTCACGCCGAGGCGGGGCAGGACGATCGCCGCGAAGAAGAAAGCAATGGTCAGTGGGGTGTTCCGGAGAATTTCCACGTAGACGGTGCTGAATCCCCGGAGTGCTGCAACGGGGGAAACGCGGGCTGCCGCCAGGAGTGTCCCGAGGATAAGGGCGATGATCCCGGAGACGACGGACAGGAAAAGAGTGCGGAGAAGGCCTTCCCAATAAAGGGGGAGGTTTTCAATGATGACTTCCATAGGATCCTTCGGCTCTGGGCGTAGGGGGTCAAAAAGCAGGCTGGCGGCTTCCGGGGAACACGTTCAACGAATTCCCCGGAAGCCGCCGTGGCTGCCTAGTAGCGGTTGACGGCGGGAAGTTCAGGGGCGGTCTTGATGACCGAACCTGCAGTTGCTTCCCAGGCCTTCTTGTAGGACCCGTCCTTGCCAAACGCCTCAAGCTGGTCATTGATCCAGTTGCGGAACTCGGTGTCGTCCTTCTTCAGGCCAATGCCGTACGGCTCTTTGGTGAAGGTTTGATCCGACGCCAGCTTGAAGGCATCCGGTTCCTTGTCCACAAAGCCGGCCAGGATCACGTTGTCCGTGGTGATCGCTTCGACCTGCTTGTTGCGCAGCGGCTCAAGGCAGGCGGAGTACGTCTGGGCCGGAGCCAGGATAGCTCCGTACTTCTCCACGATCGTGGCGGCCGGGGTGGAACCGGTGACGGAGCAGACCTTCTTGCCTGCGACGTCCTCAGGCTTGGTGATGGACGTGTTGTCCTTGTTCACCATCAGCGCCTGGCCGGCCTCGTAGTACGGGCCCGCGAAGCTGACAACCTGCTTGCGCTTGTCATTGATCGTGTAGGTGGCGATGACAATATCCACCTTGCCCTGCTCGATGAAGGGTTCGCGGTTGGCCGAGACAGTCTCTGACCATTCAATCTTGTCCGCAGCGATGCCGAGCTTGGCTGCGATCAGCTTGCCCATCTCGACGTCGAAGCCCACCGGCTTGCCGTCCAGCCCCACCTGTCCGAAGAGCGGCTGGTCGTACTTTGTGCCGATCTTGATGGTGCCTGCGGCGGACAACTTGGCCATGGTGGTGCCGGCGGCAAAAGTCGGCTTGTCGGCAACAGTGGGATCGCTGGTGGTGCCGGGGGTGGTGCCGCCGCATGCGCTCAGGGACAACGCCAGGGCAGCAGTAGCCGCCACGAAGAACGACTTCCGGCGGGTCATAAATGCCTTCATGACATTCCTTTCATTGGTGGGCCGTGGGTCACGGCCTGGGTGCGAACTGGAGGGTGTGTTCGTTGATGGAAAATCAGTGGGTGAGCAGCTTGGACAGGAAGTCCTTCGCGCGGTCACTCTTCGGTTTGGTGAAGAATTCTTCCGGCGTGGCATCCTCCACAATCTGGCCATCCGCCATGAAAACCACACGGTCGGCGGCTTTCCGGGCGAAGCCCATTTCGTGTGTGACCACAACCATGGTCATGCCTTCCTTGGCCAGCTGGATCATGACGTCAAGGACCTCGTTGATCATCTCGGGGTCCAGCGCAGAGGTGGGCTCATCAAAGAGCATGACCTTTGGTTTCATCGCCAGGGCGCGGGCGATGGCCACGCGTTGCTGCTGGCCGCCGGAGAGCTGCGCCGGGAGTTTGGGGGCCTGGTGCCCCACGCCCACGCGCTCCAGCAATGCCATGGCTTCCTTGTCGGCCTGGGCCTTGGCAACGCCTTTGACTTTGATGGGACCAAGGGTCACGTTCTCAAGGATGGTCTTGTGCGCGAAGAGGTTGAAGGACTGAAAGACCATCCCGACGTCGGCGCGGAGCTGGGCCAGCTCCTTCCCCTCCTCCGGCAACACCTTTCCATCAATGCTGATGGTGCCGCCTTCGATGGTTTCCAGACGGTTGATGGCACGGCACAACGTGGACTTTCCTGAGCCTGACGGGCCAATGACCACCACCACTTCGCCCTTACGGACGTGGAGATTGATGTCCTTCAAAACGTGCAACTGACCGTAATGCTTATTCACACCATTCAGGGAGACGAGCGCATCGCCGGGCACATGAGTAGTCATAAAGAAGAATCTAGCGAACATTGGCTGGTTATGAGGTGAATCACGCCAAGTTCGCGCGGATCGTGATTCAAGAGATACCTGCCACAGGCACGCTGCCCTTGGCATTAGCCTTGGGGGATGAGCATCAACGCAGATCCGGCCAAAACTTCCCAGCCGCGCCGTAAGGGGCCCCTTGAACTCCGTCGCAAGCAGGCGGCTGTGGAAATGTCCGACCAGCATTTGCTTGATACCAAAGGCGCAGGACAGTTCGTCCATTCAGATCCCTGGCGTGTCCTCCGGATCCAGAGCGAGTTCGTCGAGGGGTTCGGGGCGCTTGCCGATCTGGGGCCCGCCGTCAGTGTTTTCGGCTCGGCGCGCACCAAGCCCGGCAGCCCGTACTACGAAATGGGCATGGAAGTAGGCCGAAAGCTGGCAGCCGCGGGCGTGGCCGTCATCACCGGCGGCGGTCCGGGTTCCATGGAGGCCGCCAACCGCGGGACCGTGGAAGGCAACGGCGTCTCCGTCGGCCTTGGCATTGAATTGCCCTTCGAGCAGGGCCTGAACCAGTGGGTGGACCTCGGCATTAACTTCCGCTACTTCTTCGCCCGGAAGACCATGTTCGTCAAGTATGCCCAGGGCTTCATCGTTCTTCCCGGCGGGTTGGGAACGCTGGATGAACTCTTCGAAGCCATGGTCCTGGTCCAGACCCGGAAGGTGACCTCCTTCCCGATCGTGCTCCTCGGCGTCGACTTCTGGGGGCCGATGATCGAATGGATCAAGGGCACCCTCGTGGCCGAGGGAATGGTCTCCGCAAAGGACCTGGACCTGATCCAGGTGGTGGACGATCCCGCCGAAGCGGTGCAACTGGTGTTGCACTGGACGCCCCCGGTTTCCACCAACGGCGAGCAACGGCCCGAATAGGCAGCCGGCCCATATCTGGCACGATGGGTGCTGTGAGTTTTTTCCTGGTCTACCTCGCCATCGTGCTGATCGCCGCCACCCTGTGGGCAGGCGCCGGTGGCCGCCGCGGCATTCTGCGCAGCCGCCGCCGGGGCAGTGAACCGGCCACAGGCTCCGAGGTCCCGGAGAATCCGATTCTCTACCAGGGGTTCGGGCAGCCGCCCGCCAACCTTCCGCCGGTGCTGCTGCCCGCGGACGCTGCACCTGCCGACGTCGACCGCGTCCGCTTCTCCCTCGGCCTGCGTGGGTACCGGATGGACCAGGTGGACCAGGTCCTCGACGAACTGCGGGACCAGATCGCGGCCAAAGACGAAGAAATGGGCAGGCTCCGGGCACGGCTGCTGGAATCGGAACGGGCGGCGCACCCGGAGGCCGGCGCTTGAGCACTGACACGGGGGACCGGACGGGCCCGACGGCGTTGATCACCGCATTCGGCGCCCGCGCCAGGTGGGCGGTCCAACGCTGGCCCTGGTGGCTACAGGTTGCCGCCCTCTACGCCACTGCCCGGCTGGTCAGCGCCTGCATCTTTATGGCAGCAGCCCTGCACCAAGGACCCAACCCGTGGTTTCCGGCCGGCCCCGACTACTGGAACTTCATCAATATCTGGGATGCGCGATGGTACGGCCGGATCATCACCGACGGTTATCCCTCACCGCTTCCAACGGATGCCGCCGGCAACGTGCAGGAAAATGCGTGGGCCTTCTATCCGCTCTTCCCGGCCCTGGGCCGTGCGCTCGCAGGCCTGACCGGAATCAGCCCTGCCGTGGCGCTGACGGTCGTCGCCATGCTGGCGGGGTTGGGTGCGGCGCTGGTTTTGTACTGCCTGTTCAGGCACAAGGCTTCGCACACCGCGGCGCTTTGGGGCGTGGCATTCTTCGCGACCTTTCCGGTGTCCGCCATTCTCCAGGTCCCGTACGCGGAGCCCCTTACCGTTTTCCTGCTGGCCACCGCCCTGCTGCTCGTCATCAGGCGTCACTATTTCGTTGCCATGCCGGTGGTCCTGCTGCTGTGCCTCTCCCGACCCGTGGGCGTTCCCTTTGCCGCCATGGTGGGGCTTCTCTTCCTCTGGCGACTGGTCGAACGGGGGCGCGGGGAGCGGCCGGGCACCCACAGCCTCGGGGAGCTGGCGTCCCTGGCGGGCCTTACCGTGGTGTGCGGTGCCTCGGCACTGCTGTGGCCGGCAGCGGCCTGGGCCGCCACCGGAGATATTGAGGCGTATACCAAAACCGAAACAGTGTGGCGCGGCCATGACCTGGTGCCCTTCAAGCCCTGGTTCGACGCCGGCGTCGACCTCTTTGGCCCCGTCCTGGGGATCGTGGCGCCATTCGTCTTTGCGGGCCTCTTTGCGTTCCTGCTGTTCTCCCCGCCGGTGGTCCGCCTTGGTGTGGAGCTGCGCTTGTGGTGCGCCTGCTACATGGGCTACCTCCTGGTGTTTCTCCACCCCCAGACCAGTACTTTCCGGATGCTGCTCCCGCTGTTCCCGCTGGCCCTGGCTGCCGCGCTCTTGTCCCGGTCGAAGGCATACCGCGGCACGGTCCTGACAATGTTTGTCCTGCTCCAAATCGTGTGGATCGTCTGGCTGTGGGCATGGGCGCAGCTTCCGGGCGGCGGCGATTATCCACCGTGATCGCAGGCGGCGCCTGGCCGGCGGATTGGGGAATCCGACGCGGCCGTAAATGTCCATCGATTAGCTACGTGCGGGTCATTACGGGATAATAGTAAGTAAGCAGGGACAAAAAGCATTCAGAAATGTTCAGCCATGGCGGCATCAGTACGGGCCGCCATAGCGGCTTGATTTGACCATGCGGACACAGCCCATCCGGGCTGATATGTCCTGGGACTAAATGGAGGGGAAATTCCTCATGGCGGCTATGAAACCACGCACCGGCGACGGCCCTATGGAAGTCACCAAAGAGGGCCGTAGCCTGATCATGCGCGTACCGCTCGAAGGCGGCGGACGGCTTGTGGTGGAACTGAACGCTGCGGAGGCGGCCAACCTTAAGGAATGCCTCGTCGGCGTGACTGAATCATCCAGGTCGGCATAATCCAGGTCGGCGTTGCCGAATAATCCCGCAGGGCCAAGGTCCGCAGCCAACCGGCTGCGGACCTTGGCTTATTTGCTGTGGATCTACTTCTTAACCGCGACCAGCAGGCCGTCGCCAGTGGGAAGCATCGCGGACGCCAGGCGGTCGTCGTCGCGGATTGCCTTGCCCACCTGGCGGAGCACCACAGTGTTGGACTCCCGGACAGCCGGGTTGGCCACGCGGTCCTTGTCCAGTGCGTCATTAATGATGAGCAGCCCGCCGGCCTTCAGGAGCCGGACGGCCTGTTCCACGTAGCCGGGCAGGCCGGGCTTGTCGGCATCAACAAACACCAGGTCATAAGCGGAGTCGGTCAGGCGCGGGAGGACGTCACCGGCGCGGCCGGAAATGGTACGGGTGCGGTTGGCCGGACTGCCGGCCTCCGAAAAAGCTTCACGTGCCGCCTTCAGGTGTTCGACGTCCACGTCGATGGTGGTCAGCACGGCCTGCGGTCCGAGCCCCCGCAGGATGCATACCCCCGAGACGCCTGCGCCTGTGCCGATTTCGACGGCGGTCTGGGCCTTCGAGCCCGCAGCCAACACCGTCAGGACCGCACCAACACCTGCGCCGATGGGCGTCACGCCCAGTTCGAAAGAGCGCTCCCTGGCACGAAGCATAACCTCATCCTCTGCGGGCAGATCTTCTGCATAGGACCAGCTCGTGGATTTGTCGGCGCTCATGTGATTCGCTTTCTGGGCGGCAGGGGAGTGTTTAGTACAGCCTACTGTGTGCGGGGGTGCCAGCCGCGGAAGGGAATCGTTGTGCCTCTGGCTGAAGAACCGCCCCGGTCAGGAAATTCCCAGCCAACTTTGAAATGATGGATATCCGGTCATCCGTGAGGTGATCGGCGCCGAACAAGAGATGTCAACAGTATCCGGGCGATAGCAATCCACGATGGGAGTGGACGATGTCAGCATCAGGTATGGCGCCTGTCCCTGCGACGCAAGATTCCGCCGCTGAATGGGTCAGGCCCACTTGGGAGGAAGTGGTGGCCAACCACTCCGCCAAGGTCTACCGGCTGGCGTACCGCCTGACGGGGAACAAGTTCGACGCCGAGGACCTCACCCAGGAGGTGTTCGTCCGCGTCTTCCGGTCACTGGAGAATTTCAAGCCAGGGACACTGGATGGCTGGCTGCACCGCATCACCACCAACCTGTTCCTGGACCAGGCGCGCCGGAAAACCCGCATCCGGTTTGACGCGCTGGCCGAAGACGCCGAGTCCCGGATCCCCGGGCGTGAACCCGGACCGGAACAGAGCTTCGAACACAACAACCTGGACCTTGATGTGCAGGCTGCCTTGGAGGAGCTGCCCCCGGACTTCCGCGCCGCCGTCGTGCTTTGCGACCTGGAAGGCCTGTCCTACGACGAAGTGGCCGCTGCACTCGGCGTCAAACTGGGTACCGTCCGTTCCCGTATCCACCGGGGCCGGACCATGCTGCGCGAAAAGCTGGCCCACCGCGATCCCAGGCCACAGCAAGGACGCACGCCAAAGCTTTCGCTGCCGCGCATCGCCAGTATCCTCTGATCGGCACCATGACGCCCCAGAACCCCTTCGGCCGCCGGCATCACCGCGGCGCCGACCACGTGCGGACCTGCGCAGAATGTGCAGCGGCGCTGAAGCGTGAACGCCAGTACATCGAGCGGCTCCGTGACGCGGCTGTGCCGCCTGCCAGCGAGGACCTGACGGCCCGGCTGCTGGTCAGGACGCAGCTGCTCGCGGCCGCGGCCGAGTCAGCCCCGAGCCCGTACCGGGCCGCGCGAGCCGTGGCACTTGCCGCCGGCGGGACAGCAGCAGCCGCTGGAATTCTTGCCGTCAGCGCGTTTGCGCTGGCGGGGGACAGCCTGCCCGTCGCCCAATCGGCCATCAACGGAAGCCTGTTGCAGCATACGGCCCAGCTACCGGCCGACGGCAGGGAGATCAGTGCTCCGCAGTTGTTGGCCCTACGCTCTGAAGGCTGGGTCTGTCCGGAACTGGAGCAACTTGGCTTCCACATCCGGAGCGCCAATGCCATAACGCTGAACGGGCGGCCAGCGGTGGAAATGCACCTGACTGATGGGCAACACTATGCCACCATCGTGGAACAGCATCCCGTGGACGCCCGGCAGCAGTCGGGTCAGGACGCCGAGCAGAACTCCGAACAGAACTCTGGTGAGAACGAGGGGAAGCTGCTGGTCAGCAGCTTGGCGCCCTGGACGGCCACCGTGGAGACCACTGCAGGAACTTTCACTGTCGAGTCAGACCTCCCGGCGGAGCAGGCCGATGACGCCGTTCCAGTGCTGCAGCGGCTCAGCGTCCTCGCCTTAGAAGGAATCAACGCGGGTGCCAGCACCGCGCCTGGCGAGTCCCCGGTGACCGCAGCGGACGACTCTCCAGGCGCCCGGTTGGAGCGGGGAATCCGCAAACTCGGGGAGATGCTGGCTCCGTGATGCAGGCACTTTGCGACGCTGGCGGGCAGGAATCGTCAGTGGGGCTCCGGAGAGGGTAATCTTCCTAAAGTGTTTGGAATCAACGGCCCGGAGTTCTTCCTCCTGCTGATCATCGGCATCCTGGTGATCGGTCCCCAGCGCCTGCCCGAATACACCCAGAAACTTGCGAATCTCGTGAAGGAAGTCCGCCGGATGGCCTCCGGTGCCCGGGAGCAGATCAAGGAAGAAGTGGGCATCGACATCGACGATGTCGACTGGAAGAAGTACGATCCCCGCCAGTACGATCCGCGGCGCATCATCAAGGAAGCACTCCTGGACGACGACGCCAAACCCGTCAGTGCCGGCGCTCCGGCAGCCGTGGCTGCCGTTGCCGGTGCAGGGGCGGCTGCCACAGGCGGGGCGGCTCCCTCCCGTCCGGAACGTGTAGTCCAGTCGCTGCCTCCGGGCGAACCCGCGCCGTTCGATACCGAAGCCACCTAGGCCCCCGCTGCCTCTGGTCGGCAACCGCTGCGTTAACGCGGCTGCAGGCCCAGTTTCATCCCCGTCAGGCCCCTGGGCCTGGCAGCAAGTTTTCCGGCAATTTCGGTGAGTGCAATGGCCGCCGGAGTCTCTGGCCGGCCAAGCACGATGGGCGCGCCGGCGTCGCCGCCTTCCCGCAACAGGATGTCCAGCGGAATCTGTCCCAGGAGCGGCACATCGGTGCCCACCGTCGTTGTGAGCCTTTCGGCGAGGACCGCCCCACCGCCGCTTCCGAACAGCTCCATCCTCCCGCCGTCGGGCATTTCCAGGTATGACATGTTCTCGATGACGCCGGCCACCGTCTGACCTGTCTGGGTGGCGATGGCACCGGCGCGCTCGGCGACGTCGGCAGCTGCGGCCTGGGGTGTGGTGACCACCAGGATCTCAGCCTTCGGCAGCAACTGGGCCACCGAAATCGCGATGTCACCGGTGCCGGGCGGTAGGTCGAGGAACAGGGCGTCGAGGTCGCCGAAGTAGACGTCCGTCAGGAACTGTTCCAGGGCCCGGTGGAGCATCGGCCCACGCCAGGCAACCGGCTGGTTTCCGGCGACGAACATACCGATGGAAATCACTTTTACGCCGTACGCCACCGGCGGCAGGATCATGTCGTCCACCCGGGTGGGCGCCTGCGTGATGCCCATCAGGGCCGGAACCGAGAAGCCATGGACGTCGGCGTCAACAATGCCCACACGCAGGCCTTGCGCGGCCAGGGCGCAGGCAAGGTTGACGGTCAGCGATGACTTGCCCACCCCACCCTTTCCGCTTGCCACCGCGAACACCTTGGTCAGGGACCCCGGCTCGTTGAACGGAATCCCGCGCTGCCCGGAGGCGCCGCGGAGCTGTTCCTTCAGGGCGTCCCGCTGGGCCTGGTTCATCACTTTCAGTTCAACCTCGACGGCGGTCACGCCCGGAACTGCGGACAACGCCTTCTCGGAGTCTGCGGTAATGGTCCCGCGCAGGGGGCAGCCCGCGATGGTCAGCAGGACAGCCAACCTGACCCGGCCGTCCGCAGCGACATCCACGGACTCCACCATGCCCAGTTCCGTGATGGGACGGCGGAGCTCAGGATCGATCACGGTGGCCAGCGCAGCGTGGACTGCCTGCTCCAGGGAGGCGCTCATGCGGGCGGGGCTCAGCTTTCGGTGGTGGGGATGTGCTTGGGGACGGCCGGGTCCTGGATTGCGGGGTCGGTAGCGGCAGTGCCCTTGGTGACGGCGTCCTTGGCGACAGTGTCGTTGGCGGCGGCATGGCTGGGTTTGACCTTGGGAATCTGCTGCGTGCGGGGGTTCCGCTGTTTGTCGCGCTTTTCCTTCAGCTTTTCCTTGACCTTCTCACGCGGGGACTCGTGGCTGCCGGATCCCGCGGGGTCGTGGGTCCGCAGTTCCTCCTGCGCTTCCAGCATGTCCTCCAGGAGTGTCCGTAGTTCGGCCCGGACGTAGTCGCGGGTGGCAACCTCGCGCAGCGCGATCCTCAGCGACGCCAGCTCCCGGGTGAGGTACTCGGTGTCGGCCAGGTTGCGTGCCGCCTGTTGGCGATCCTGCTGGAGGGAGACCCGGTCGCGGTCGTCCTGCCGGTTCTGGGCCAGCAGCAGCAGCGGGGCCGCGTAGGAGGCCTGCAGCGAAAGCATCAGTGTCAGGAGGGTGTAGCCCAGGAGGCGCGAATCGAACTGCCACTCCGCCGGTGCCCACGTGTTCCAGACCAGCCAGATGACGACGAAGACCGTCATGTAGACCAGGAACTGCGGCGTGCCCATAAACCGGGCGAAGCCTTCCGTCGCATGGCCGAATGCATCCGGGTCGGGTGAGAACTTCGGCAGGATGCGCTGGCGGCCACTCAGGGGTGTGTCGAGTCCGCCCTTGGCCGCCGCCTTCTTGCTGGGATTCTTGGGGGCGCCGGTGTCAGCCAATGCGGCCTCCCAGTTTTCTTATCGGGGCTTCGCCATCATAGGCGCGCCAGTCATCCGGCAACAGATGATCCAAAACGTCATCAACAGTCACCGCCCCTACGAGCCGGCCTGCGTCATTCACCACGGGAAGACAGTTCAGGTTGTAGGTGGCGAGCGTGCGCGCCACCTCGCTGATGTGGGCCTGGTCGGAGACCGGCTCAAGGCTCTTGTCCACGAGGTTGCCCAGAGGTTCCGGCGGCGGATAGCGGAGCAGTTGCTGGATGTGCACAACGCCCAGGAACCGTCCCGTGGGGGTTTCCAATGGGGGCCGGGTGATGAAGATGGACGAGGCGAGGGCGGGGGAGAGTTCCTCACGGCGGACGTGGGCCAGTGCCTCGGCGACAGTTGCCTCCGGGGGGAGGATCACCGGAACAGGCGTCATCAGGCCACCGGCCGTGTCCTCGTCGTATTCGAGGAGCCGCCTGACGTCCTCGGCGCCTTCGGGTTCCATGAGGCGGAGAAGCTCCTCCGCCTGTGCAGAAGGAAGCTCGGCGAGGAGGTCTGCGGCGTCGTCGGGGTCCATTTCCTCCAGGACGTCCGCCGCGCGTTCGACGTCGAGGGCGGAGAGGATTTCCACCTGGTCGTCTTCGGGCATTTCCTGCAGCACGTCGGCCAGGCGTTCATCCTGGAGTTCGCTGGCCACTTCGAAGCGGCGTTTGTCGCTCATTTCCTGCAGCGCCTCGGCGAAGTCAGCGGGTTTGAGGTCCTCGTGGTTGGCCACGAACTGGGTGGCTGCCTGGGGTTCGGTGCGGGCACCTTGGAGGGCGTCGGCCCAGTCGATGATCATGGTCTCGTTCCGGCGCAGCCGGCTGAGCGGGGACAGGGAGTGGCCCCGGCGGACGAACAGCTTGCTCACGAACCAGTCGCGGGACCGGTGCTGGTCCATGGCGATGTCCTCGATGGTGGCGTCGCCGCTGCCGTCACGGAGCGTCACGCGGCGGTCGAACATTTCCGCGACCACCAGCGTCTCCGCGCCGCGCTGCTCAAAGCGCCGGAGGTTGACCAGACCCGTGCAGATGATCTGTGTCTGGTCGATGGAGGTAATGCGTGTCATCGGCACAAAGACGCGCTTTTTACCGGGAACTTCGACGACGATGCCCACCACGTGCGGGGCGCCGCGGCTGCCACGCGAGAGCACCACTACATCGCGCAACCTGCCCAGGCGGTCGCCCAAGGGGTCGAAGACGTCAAGACCCAGCAGGCGGGCCACGAAGACGCGCGAAAGATTTGTACTCACGTCTACAGGCTACCGAGTCTGCTCTCTTTTAGCTGAATTTACAGGCGGCATACATGCTGATGGGCAAGAATGGATGTATGTCAAACATTTTTGGTGCTCCCAAGGCCGGTGGCCCCAGTGGGCCCGACGACGCCCGCACGGTGCCCACCGGTGACACCGTAGGCTCGTACACCTCTTACTTGGACGCCCAGAAGGCGGTGGACTACCTCGCCGACCAGCAGTTCCCGGTCCAGATGGTTTCCATCGTGGGCAACGAACTGAAGATGGTTGAGCGGGTGACCGGCCGCCTCAGCTACCCTCGGGTGGCTCTCTCCGGGGCGCTCAGCGGTATGTGGTTCGGCCTCTTCGTTGGCGTCATGCTTTCCTTCTTCGCACCATCGCCCGGCTACTTCTCCATCCTGGCGTCTGTGCTGATGGGGGCTGCCTTCTTTATGCTGTTCGGCATCGTCACGTATGCCATGCAGCGCGGAAAGCGGGATTTCACCTCCACCAGCCAGGTAGTGGCCACCAGCTACGACGTTGTGGTGTCGGTGGAAGCTGCCCATGATGCGCGCCGGCTGCTCCAGCAACTGCCCATGACCCGCTCGGACGCAGCAGCCGGCCCATACAATCCCCAGGGCTACCAGAACCAGCAGTACGGCCAGCCGGGCCAGCAGGGTCAGCACCGCGGCGAGCCGGGCCAGCCGGGCAAGCCGGGCAATCAGCCTGGTCCGGCACCCGCACGCCCTGCCAGTTGGAATGACCCCTACGGACAGCAGGGTGCCGGAACTTCGGGCCAAGGGACAGCCCAAGGTGCGGGCCAGGTCGCCGGCCCGGACCAGGTCACGCAGCCGGAGGCAGCGGCCCAGCCGGCGAAGGCTCCCGCTGCCGCCGTCCGCTACCCGGACCTCCCTGACGGCCGGCCGCAGTACGGCGTCCGCGTCACGGACCAGGCCACCGCAGGCGAGCCCGGCACGGAACAGCCCGGCACGGAACAGTCGGGCTCAGAACAGCCCGCGGCAGATCGGTCCCGGACGCAGACCCAGCCTGACTCCGCCAAGGACTCCGGCGAATCCACACCCTAAGCGGCGCCGCCGGAGGCCAGATTGACCCACGGCCCGAGGAACAGGGCCCGCAATAAAAAAACAACTCCGCCCGGAACAGCAACTGCTGTATCGGGCGGAGTTGTTTGTTGTTCGAAGCTGTTTTACTTGACGCCGCCGGCGGTCAGGCCGCCCACCAGGTACCGCTGGAACATGAAGTAGAGCACCACCACAGGGGCGGCACAGACCAGCGAGGCCGCCATCAGCTGCGAATACACGGGAATCGCACCACCCTCAACGGCGGAACCGAACACCTGCAGCGCAACTGCGGCCGTATGCGTGTCCGGGCGCGTGAACACCGACGCGAAAAGCACGTCATTCCAGCCCAGCAGGAAAGCGAAGATTGCGGAAACGATGATCCCGGGCCAGCTGAGCGGAATGATGATCCTGAACAGGATCCCGACGTTGGAGGCACCATCGATGCGCGCCGCCTCCTCCAGTTCCCGCGGCAGCCCCCGGATGTACGTGACCATCACCCAGGTTGAAAACGGCAAGGCGAACGTCAGGTAGGCGATAAACAGGCCCCAGAGCGTGCCGATGACGGTCACACCCAAATAAGTGCCTGCGGAGGAGAAGAGCACAAACACAGGCAGCAGCATGAGGGTTCCCGGGATGGACTGGAGACCCAGCAGCCCGCGCAGCACCGTCAGGCGGCCGACGAACTCAAACCGCACCAGCACGTACGCCGTGCCAATGGCCATGATCGCGGAGACAATGGCCGTGGCACCGGAAACGATCAGGCTGTTGCCGATTGCTTTCGCCAGCCCCACGGAGTCCCAGATCTTGGTGTAGCTCTCCAGCGAGAAGCTGCTCGGCCAGAACTCGCCGCTGGCGACGCCCACATCCGTGTTCAGCGAGGCTAGGAAGATATACAGGATGGGAACCAGCACCAGGGCGCAGAGCAGGACAGTGAGCGTGGCCAGCAGAGGCCGGGGCAGGAGGCGGGTGACCTCCAGGGCGGCATCACGCCGGATGGGCTGTTTCTGCTGCTGATCGATCGGATTTGCTGCGTCGATGGTCATTTCTTTCCTCCTTCGTGCACGTCAAGCCGGACCGCGCGCAGGTAGATGAAGAGAGGAATGGCAATCAGTACGAGCGAAACGACCGCCATCGCGGCGCTGAGGCCAAACCGGAAGCTCTGGAAGCTGGTGACGTAAACCAGGATCGGCAGCACATTCACATCGGATGGCGCCGGCGCGCCGAAGAGAACATACGGGAGTGTGAAGTTGTTGATGTGGTTCAACGTGGCAAGCAGGAAGGCGAGCGAAACCGGTCCCTTCAGGTAAGGGAAGATCACGTACCGCAGTTTGTTCCACCACAGGGCCCCGTCCAGGGCCGATGCCTCGTGGACCTCGTGGTCCACTGCCTGCAGGCCGGACAGTGCCAGCAGGTAGATGAACGGCCAGGCCGCCCAGATTTCCACCCACACCAGGGTCCAGTAGGCGTTCGGGCCGTTAAGCCACAAGCCGCCGTCCATTCCCATGTTGGTCAGTGTCACATTCACGATTCCATCCGGCTGCAACATGGTCCGCCAGACGCTGGCTACTACAAACGACGGCAGCACGTAGGGGATCAGGAAGATGGAGCGCACCACGGCACGGCCGCGGTAGGCGTTCTGGGTGACGACGGCGGCGGCCACGCCCAGCGGGATGGTCACCACCGTGGAAATCACCGCGAAGGAAACAGAAAGCCAGATGGAGCGAAGCAAGTCGCTGCTGACCGCCGCTTCAATGTAATTCTGGATGCCGATGAATTCGGCACTGACCCATTGGCGAAGGGTGTACTGATCCAGATCAATCAGGGACATCCAGATGCCCATGGCCAGGGGGATAAGGATGACGATCGTCATCAGCAGCCCGCCGGGAATCAGGAGCCAAAGAGGCCGGTTCCTCTCGCTGAGCCCTTTTCGTTGCTTCCCAGGGGGTGTGGTTTCGCCGGGTCCGGCGGCCTCCCCGGCCATCGGACTGCTGTCCGATGGCCGGGGCTCGGTAACGCTGCTAGCCATTTTCCGTAACCTTCCGCAGTTGGTGGCTCGGTCTTACTTCTTGGCCCGGTCCAGTGCGGTCTGCGATTTGGTCTGTTCGTCCTTGAGCCGCTGGGACAGGTTGGATTCGCTGACTGCACCGGAGGAAAGATCCGGAATGGACTGGACAACCACGTTGGTCAGTGACAGTTGGACATCGCCCCAGGCACCGCTGAACGGCGTCGCAACGGATTTGGCACCCGACTCAAGGGCCGGAGCAATCACTTCGTTGCTTGCAAGTTCCGTCGCGGCTGCCTGGTTCGCGGGAAGCTGGCCGAAGACCTTGAAGTAGTTGAGCTGGACGTCCTTCTCGGTGATCATCTTGACGAACGCGAAGGCGAGGTCTTTCTGCTTTGAGTAGTCAGCCACCACGAGGTTGTCACCGGAGAGGATGCTGGTGGCAGGCTTAGCGCCGGAAGGGTTGGAGGTCTCGCCCGGAGGAACGGTGGGCATCAGGGCGTACTTGTACTTGCCCTTGACGGCCGAGGCATCCAGGGCGGGGATGGACAGAGGCGACGTCATGGGGAAGTACGCTGCCTTGCCGGCTGCGAAGGCTGCCAGGGCCTGCGGGTTGGCCCAACCAACGGAGGATGGATCAACCACCTTGTCCTTGGTCACCCAACCGAAGTAGGTCTCGTAGGCCTTCTTGGTGATGGGGTCATCGAGACGGACCTTGCTGCCGTCAATGATGGGGTTGCCGGCCTGGATGGACATGCCCCAGATGTACTTCCAGGGGTCGAAGTTGTCCTTATAAGCCACGGCAACACCGTACTGGTCGCCCGTGGTGAGCTTCTTGGCGTGCTCGGTGAATTCATCCCAGGTGGTGGCAGGCTTTTCGATGCCGCCAGCTGCAAGCAGCTCGGTGTTGTAGGCCATCACGAACGGCCGGCTGACGAACGGGATACCGATCTGGTTGCCCTCATCCGGCCCGGAGATGCCCAGGGCTGCGGGAACAAACTTGTCTTTGCCGCCGAGCTGGTTCCATTCGTTGTCGCCCAGTTTCACGAACGCCCCGGTGGAGTAGGCCGTGGGCGTGAACGTCGTGCCGAGTCCGTAAACGTCCGGGCCCTGGCCCGACACGACTGACGTCTGGATCCGGGTCATCTCGTCGTTGGCGCTGGCGAACGTTTCCCACTGGATGTCGGCTCCGGTTTCCGCCTTGAACTTGGCGCTCATTTCCTTGAACCAGGCCTGTTGTTCCTGCGGGTACTGCGCAGTGACGCTCATCAGGACGTTAAGTGTTTTTCCGGTGCCGTCCACCTTGCCGCCAGAAGCGCCGGAGGTGGTACCGCCTGTGCCGCCCGAGCCGCCGCACGCGGCAAGCATCAGGACGGAAATGGCCGCTGCGGCGATGGTGCCGAGGCGACGCGGTTTGGACATACCCATGAGACTTCTCCTTTGAAGACATACATTGCGGCAGAGACCCGAGACTAAAACTCAGTCTACGATTTTCTTTCTCTGCGGCTAGCGTATTCATCAATGCCAACTTTTGGCAAGCGATTGCCAAGAACTGTTATGAGAGTTTCACCAAGGGGTAGGGTCGTCCAGCGCATCGCTGCCGAGATGCGCTGGACGCAAAGACCTCTAGCGGAAGTCTCCGCTTGCCAAACCACCGTCCAGCTCCTGGTAGATGCCTGCCATCCAGGACTGGACGTCGTCGGCCTTGCGGGGCAGTGCGGCGCTGAGGTTCACCGGACCATCGGCCGTCATGAGGATGTCGTCCTCGATCCGCACGCCAATCCCGCGGTACTCCGCCGGGATGGCCAGGTCCTCGTTCTTGAAGTACAGGCCGGGTTCGATTGTGAAGACCATGCCCTCCGTCAGGATGCCGTCGAGGTACAGTTCGCGCTTTGCCTGGGCGCAGTCGTGGACATCCAGGCCAAGGTGGTGACTGGTGCCGTGCGGCATCCAGCGGCGGTGCTGCTGGCCTTCCGTGCTGACGGCTTCCTCGACACTCACCGGGAGCAGCCCCCACTCGGCGAGACGCTCCGCCAGTACGGTGGTGGCCGCGGTGTGGATGTCCCGGAACTTGGCACCCGGCTGGGCAGCGGCGAATCCGGCGTCGGCAGCATCCAGGACTGCCTCGTAGACCTTGCGCTGGACTGCGGTGAAGGTGCCGTTGGCTGGCAGGGTCCGGGTGACGTCGGCGGTGTAGAGCGAGTCCGCTTCAACGCCGGCGTCCAGCAGCAGCAGTTCGCCGGCGTTGATCCTGCCGGTGTTCCGCGTCCAGTGCAGGACTGTGGCGTTGTTGCCGGCGGCGGCGATAGTGTCGTAGCCCAGTTCGTTGCCTACCTCGCGGGCACGCGCAAAGAACGCACCTTCCACCACGCGCTCCCCGCGGGCATGGGTCAGGGCGCGGGGCAGGGCCTTGACTACCTCCACGAAGCCCTCGACAGTCGCAGCCACCGCAGTCATCATCTGTTCGATTTCCCACTCATCCTTCAGGAGGCGGAGTTCAGACAGCGCTTCGGAAAGCTTTTCATCCAGTGCATCCAGGACAGCAAGGTCCAGGTTGTCCGGGTCCTTGGCAGTGTTGTACCGGGCAGTATCCACCAGGGCGTCGATGTTCTCGTCCACCTTGCGCACCAGCCGGATGGAGATGCCGCCGATCTCCGGGGCACCCACGTTCTTGGTGATCGCGGATTCAAGTCCATCGATGTGGGCGGTGGCCAGGCCCAGGCGCGCTTCGAACTCGGCCAGGGTGGGCCGTGCACCGATCCAGAACTCGCCGGAACGGGAGTCAGCGTAGAACTGTTCGGTATCCCGGCCGGCCAGCGGACGGAAGTACAGCGTGGCACGGTGGTGACTGCCGCCGTCGCCCTTTCCTTCGCCGGCGGGTTCCAGAATGAGCACGGCGTCCGGCTCGTGGTCCAGGCCCAGGCCGGTGAGATGCGCGAAGCCGGAATGCGGACGGAACCGGTAGTCGCAGTCGTTGGAGCGGACTTTCAGCGGACCGGCGGGGATGACCAGGCGTTCGCCTTTGAACTTCTCCGAGATGGCCTTGCGCCGGGCCGCGGCGTAGTGGGCCACGGGGTCGAGCGCCGGAAGTTGTTGCTCGGAAGGCGCCCAATTGCTGGCCATAAAGGCCTTGAAGGCGGCGGAACTGGGCCGCTGAGAGCGGTTGTTGACGCGCTCGTCGAGGGGCTGGGAGGCAGAGGTCAGGGTATTTTCGGCATCGTTCACGGCACCATCGTCTCACCAGCACCGAGACTAGGGCCAATACCGGCGCGGACGCGGTCAACTAGGCTGGGCAAGTGAGGATTGACCTGCATGCCCACTCGAACGTTTCGGACGGCACCGAAACCCCCGCCGATGTGATGGCTTCGGCTGCCCGGGCGGGCCTGGACGTGGTGGCACTAACCGATCACGACTCCACGGACGGCTGGGCCGAAGCGTCCCTCGCGGCGCTGGAAAACGGGGTGGCCCTGGTCCCCGGCATGGAGGTCTCCTGCCGGACCGCGCAAGGCATCAGTGTGCATCTGCTGAGTTACCTGCACGATCCTGCCCACCCTGGGCTGCTTGAAGAGATCACCAAGGCCAAGGACGCGCGCCTCACGCGGGCCGAACGCATGGTGACCCTGCTCGCCGAAGACTACCCGCTGACGTGGGACGACGTCATCCACCATGTGGCTCCCGGGGCTACCCTGGGCCGGCCGCACATCGCTGATGCCTTGGTGGCGGCCGGTGTGGTGGCAGACCGCTCGGAGGCGTTCACGTCCATCCTGACGTCCCATTCGCGCTACTTTGTCCAGCACTACGCACCCGACCCCGCCACCGCCGTCGAACTGGTCCGTGCCGCTGGTGGTGTTCCCGTGTTTGCGCATCCCGTGGCGTCCGGCCGGGGCCGGATCGTGGGGGAGCGCACCTACCGCGACATGATCGACGCCGGCCTGGCCGGCCTGGAGATCGACCACCGCGACAACCCCGAGGAGGGACGGGAATTCCTCAGGGGTCTTGCAGCCAAGCATGGGCTGCTGATCACCGGCTCTTCGGATTACCACGGAGCGGGCAAACCGAACCTGCTGGGAGAAAACCTGACCACCGCGGATGTGCTGGCGCGGATTGAGGAACTCGGCACGGGAACTGCCGTCGTCCGCCCCTGATCAGACGGGCGGGAACGACGTAAAGGTTGCCTTGGCCCCCAACCGCTTGGCCATCACGTCAATGGCCGGCTGGTTCTGGTCCACACACACGAACTTCCGGTCCAGTTTGGCCGCCACGGCGCCCAGGGTCCCGGAACCGGCGAAGAAGTCCAGGCACCAGTCACCGGGCCGGCTTGACGCCGACACCACACGGCGGATGAGGCCCTCGGGCTTCTGCGTGGGGTAGCCGGTTTTTTCCTTGCCTGTGGGGGAGACTATGGTGTGCCACCAGACGTCGGTGGGCAGCTTCCCGAGCTCCCGCTTCGCCGGTGTCACCAGGCCAGGCGCCATGTACGGCTCGCGGTCCACCTCGGCGTTGTCGAAGTGGTATTTCGCCGGGTTCTTGACGTACACGAGGATGTTGTCGTGTTTGGTGGGCCAGCGGTACTTGGCGCGGGCACCGTAGTCGTAGGCCCAGATGATCTCGTTGAGGAAGCATTCCCGGCCGAAGATCGCGTCAAGCATCACCTTGGCGTAATGGACCTCCCGGTAATCCAGGTGGAGGTACAGCGTGCCGTCGTCAGCCAGCAGCCGCCAGGCCTCCACGAGCCGGGGTTCCAGGAATGACCAGTAGTCACTGAAGGCGTCGTCGTACCGGTGCAGGGCGCCCTTGATGGTGTCGTAGGAACGCCCCTTGAAGCCCACGCGGTCGCCGTCACCGTCGGTGTTCAGCACCATCCGCGTTTCCTGGCGCTTCTGGACCCTGCCGGTGTTGAACGGCGGGTCAACGTATATCAAGGTGAAGGCGCCGTCCGGCAGCGAGGGGAGGAACTCCGCGTTGTCCGCGTGAACCACCAGGTTGCTGCCGTCCGGCGCCCAGCGGGTGTCAGTCATCGAGGCTGTTATGCCTCGGTGCTGCGCTGCTGCGGGCCGTTGTCGGCACCGGCCACCACTTCGCCGTTGCGGCGGCGGGTGCGGGTCCGGCTGCGGCGGGCACGGGGGTCCACTTCGCCTTCGGCCGGAGCCGCAGCAGCCGGTTCGGGGGCCGGGCTGGTGCCGGCGGTCGCCGCATCAGAGGTACGACGACGGCGGTCACCGGAGCGTCCGCCGGGCTCGCTGGTGCGGCGGCTGCTGCTGTCGCGAGCACCGGAGCGGCCGCCGTCGCGGTTGCTGTCGCGCCCGCTGTCACGGCCACCGCTGGGACGGGTGTTCTTTTTGCCGGTCTCGCCCAGGTCCTCGAGGACCTCGGCGTCGACGCCGGCCAGCACGCGCTTGTTGCGGGGCAGGCGGCCCTTGGTGCCTTCCGGGATGTCCAGCTCTTCGTACAGGTGCGGCGAGGAGGAGTACGTTTCCACGGGCTCCGGGACGCTGAGCCCCAGGGCTTTGTTGATCAGGCCCCAGCGCGGCATGTCGTCCCAGTCGACGAAGGTCACTGCTGTGCCCTTGTTGCCCGCGCGGCCGGTGCGGCCCACGCGGTGCAGGTAGATCTTTTCGTCTTCAACGCACTGGTAGTTGATGACGTGCGTGACGTCGTCGACGTCGATGCCGCGGGCGGCGACGTCAGTGGCCACCAGGACGTCCACCTTGTTGTTGCGGAAGGCACGGAGCGCCTGCTCGCGGGCGCCCTGGCCCAGGTCACCGTGGATGGCGGCGGCGGCGAAGCCACGGTCCACGAGCTCCTCGGCAACCTTCGCGGCGGTGCGCTTGGTTTTGGTGAAGATGATGGTCCGGCCGCGGCCGCGTGCCTGCAGGATGCGGGCAACAACCTCGATCTTGTCCATGCTGTGGGCACGGTAGATGAGCTGGCGGATGTCGCGCTTGGTGAGGCCCTCGTCGTCCGGATCAGCGGCCCGGATGTGGGTGGGCTGGGTCATGTAGCGGCGGGCCATGGCGATGACCGGGCCGGGCATGGTGGCAGAGAACAGCAGGGTCTGGCGGACTGCAGGGGTACCGGCGATGAGGGTTTCCACGTCCGGCAGGAAGCCGAGGTCCAGCATTTCGTCGGCCTCGTCAAGGATGACCATCTTGACGTTCTTCAGGACCAGGTGCTTCTGCTTGTAAAGGTCGATGAGGCGGCCGGGAGTACCGACAACTACCTCGACGCCGTTCTGCAGGGCCTCCACCTGGGGCTCGTAGGCACGGCCGCCGTAGATGGTGGTGATACGGGCGTTCCGCTTGCGGGAAGCGTTCTGGAGATCATTGGCCACCTGGACGGCCAGCTCGCGCGTGGGCACGATGACCAGGGCCTGAGGTGCACCCGGAACGGCGAGCTTGTCATAGCCGGCGTCATCCGGACCCACCACGCGCTGCAGGGCGGGAATGCCGAAACCGAGGGTCTTGCCGGTGCCGGTCTTGGCCTGCCCGATGATGTCGTGGCCCGAAAGCGCCACCGGCAGGGTCATGGCCTGGATAGGGAAGGGGTGGGTGATCCCGGCGTCGGCGAGGGACTCCACGATATCGGCGCGGACGTTGTAGTCAGCGAAGGATTTCTCCTCGATCTCGTGCGGCTTCTCGTCCGAGATGATGGTTTCTTCGGGTTCGATCGTCTCGATGCCGGAGTCGTCAGTCAGGATCTGGTGGGTATGCAATTCACTCACAGGGGAGTTTCCTTATTCATTTGGGCATTGGCGCTGCCTGCTCAACGGGCCGGCCAACGTGGCCGTTCCGGAGCACGCTCGAAGCGCGCAAGCAAATCCAGTGGAAGCCGATCGCGGGCTATCAAAATGCTGGCACTGGTGACCAACGGGTGCATCTCAAGATCGCGTAGGGGCGGGCTTGTTGAATTCAAAATCAAGGAAATCAACGACCGGGCATCCATATCTACTTCTTCAGTCTAGCCGCACGGACCCTGAATCCCGGCTTTGGGCCGATCAGGCGGCGCGCAAAACCTCTAGGCCAGCAGCTCGAAGTGGACCTTGCGGGCGGCGATATCGGAAGAGATCAGGCGGACCCGCACCTTGGTGCCGGATTCCAGGTCGCCGCCGCACCGGGCCGTCACGGCGGGTTCGGCGATCTGGATGATCCCCGAGGGGCCGTTTCCATTTTTTGCGGCTCCGTTTTTCGCAGCGCCGTTCTTGGTGCCGTTGCCATTCCTGCCGTTGCCGTTTTTCCCGTTGCCGTTGTCCTTCTGCGGCTTGGAGCCGGAAATCACGATCGCATCAAACTCCTGTCCCACATGGTTGACCAGGAGCGCGGCCTCCACGGTGTCCAGCGCCATGCGTTCCATCCGCGATGCCAGCTGGTCGGATCCGGCCATGATCTCCGGCAGGGACGGTAGGGCTTCCCGCGCCCAGTCCGGTACCTGGTTGCCGTTGCTCAGGGCTTCGCAGATCACCAGGACAAAGCGGTCGATCAGACGCCGGAGCGGTGCCGTGGTGTGGGCATAGGCAGCGCCGATGGCGGCCTGGATGGCGGCTTCCGGGACTGTGCCGTCAAACGCCGTGTAGCTGGCGCCGCGGAACAGCATGCCGGCGGAGTGCAGGATGGCCAGTTGCCGGGGCGCGGTCGGATCAAGGCTGCGGAGGTATTCGCCGTAGCTGATCTTGCCGTCCCATGGCTTGCCCAAGGCCTCGGTCTGGAGGCGGAAGTGACGCAGGGAGCGCTCGTCGGGGGCGGGCATGGTGCGAAGGATGCCCACTTTTCCCGCCAGCATCAGGTCTGCCGCCGCCATCCCCGTCATCAGGGAGATCTGGGCGTTCCAGTCCTCCACCGGCAGCTGCGGCGCGGCGGCAATCCGGTAGCCGCCGTCGGGCAGTTGCACGATTTCCTGTTCAGGCATGTTCAGGCTGGCGCCGCCACGCTGCCGCTCCAGTTCAACGCGCTTGAGGCCCACTTCCTTCAGGAGCTGCAGGACAGGACCGGCCGTTCCGGCGTCGAGTTCGGCCTGGACTCCCTTGTAGCTCAGCTTGGCCCGGCTGCGGATGGTGGCCCTCCGGACGCTCACCGTGGAGACCTGTGCGGTGTCGTTCAGCCCGAACTCCCACACGTAGGCGGAACACAGCTGGCCGGCGAGAAGGCTGCCTGCCCCTTCGCTGATGACTTCCGGGTGCAGCGGGATACGGCCGTCAGGGGCGTAGAACGTCTGGCCGCGGCGCCGGGTCTCTGCGTCCAGTCCGCCGCCGGGGCGGACAAAGGACGGCACATCAGCGATGGCGTACAGCACCCGGTAGCCATTGCCCGCACGCTCGATGAACAGCGCCTGATCCAGGTCAGTGGACGACGCCGGATCGATAGTGAGGAAGGCCACTTCCGTCAGGTCAGCACCCGGCAACTCGTGTGCGGCCACTGCCGCTTCCGCGTCCCGGACCGCCTCCGCCGGGTAGGGCCCCGGCAGTTCCAGCTCGGTCCGCAGGGCGCTCAGCGCCGCCGCGAGGTCGTTCGTCTGCTCGTGGACATTGGGGGCCAACCTATGATGTGACACGAAAATCAGGTTAGCTCGATTTCCACGGATCGTGCACGCCCGCCGCCCGCCACGCGGGGGATCGTCAGGATGCGCCGGCGTCCAGGGTCGCCAGGAGTGCCGCGGCCGCCGCTGCGGGGTCCGGGGCTTCGGTGATGGCACGCACCACAACAATCCTGCCGGCGCCGGCCTCCACCACCTGCTCCACGTTGCCGAGATCGATGCCTCCGATGGCAAACCAGGGCAGCGTGGCCTGGGTGCCACCGGCAGCGCGGACGGCTTCGGCCGCGTACCGCACCAGGTCAAGGCCGACGGCGGCCCGGCCCGGTTTCGTCGGAGTGGCCCAGACCGGTCCTACGCAGAAGTAGTCCAGGCCGCCTTGGTCAGTCAGCCCACCGGACAGCCGGATGGCGCCTTCGATCTGCTCGGCGGTGTGCGTGGAAAGGCCGATCGCGGCTGGTGCCCCGAGCAGCGTGCGGGCGGAAGCGACAGGCAGATCTTTCTGCCCGATGTGGAAGACGGGGGCGCCGGACAGCAGCGCGATATCGGCACGGTCATTGACTGCCCACAGCTTTCCGTGGCGTTCGGCCGCGGCCTGAAGCACGGCCAGCAGCTCCAGCTCCTCCGCCGCCTCGATCGCCTTGTCCCGGAGCTGGATGATGTCCACGCCGCCGGCAAACGCCGCGTCCACAAACTCGCCAAAGTCCCCGCGGTCCCGGCGCGCGTCGGTGCACAGGTACAGCCTGGCGCTGTGCGGGAGGCCGGTGTTTATGCCGCCGGCAGGGTCTGTTCCGGTCAAGGACTCGGGAGCGGCGGAGGGGACAGAGGGCGTGCCTGCAGCGGCGAAGGATTGCGCGTTCATGGAAACCAGCCTAAGTCCCCTAAACTGGGCGGGTACTGCGGGAGCCCGTTGCAGCCGTCACAAAGCGGCCGGGCTGAGAGGGCGTCAGAGCCGACCGCTTGACCTGATCCGGCTAGTACCGGCGTAGGGAAGGAACATATGCCCCCCGCAATAAGCAGCCCACCTGAGTCCGCACGAGCCAGCCAGGCCACCGCCCTGCACGCCGACGTGGCCGTCATCGGCGGCGGAGTCATCGGCCACGCCATAGCCTGGGAAGTCCGGCGGTCCGGCCGTTCGGTCGTGCTGATCGATGATGCTCCCGGCAACGGCGCCAGCTGGGCAGCCGCCGGCATGCTGGCCCCTGTGAGCGAACTGCACTACCAGGAGGAAGACCTCCTTGAGCTGATGCTGGCATCCTCCGGCCTGTGGCCTGCCTTTGCGGCGGACCTCGCCCTGGCCGGGGCTGGCGATACCGGATATCTGACGACGCCGACCCTGGCCATCGGCGCGGACGCTGCGGACCGCCGGGCACTGATGGACCTCCGGGCCGTGCAGCAGGCCAGCGGCCTGGTGGTGGAACCCCTGACTGTCCGTGAGGCCAGGACCAGGGAATCCCTGCTCAGCCCGGCCATATCCTGCGCCCTGGACATCCCCGCCGACCACCAGGTGGATCCACGGAAACTCGTGGCGTGCCTCCAGGAAGTCCTGGCCATCCACGAACCGGGAGCAGGAACAGCCGTGGCAGGTGCCCGCGCGGGATTCGCCGTTGACCAACGTGCCGCTGCCCTGCTCTGGGAGGGCGGCCGCGTCATCGGCGTGAGGCTCGCCCACGGCGGAACTGTCCAGGCCAAGGAGACCATCGTGGCCAACGGATTGCAGGCGGCGTCGCTGGAGGGCCTGCCGGGTGGACTGCATTTGCCCCTGCGGCCCGTCTACGGTGACATCCTGCGGCTGGCTGTTCCGCGGCACCTGCGCCCGCTCCTCACCTCCACTGTCCGCGGAATGGTCCATGGTGTGCCGGTCTATATCGTTCCCCGGCGGGACGGCACGGTGGTGATCGGGGCTACGCAGCGAGAAGACGCGCTCGCCGGGTCGGGCGAAGCCGCTGTCTCGGCGGGCGGCGTCTACCAGTTGCTGCGTGACGCCCAGGTCCTGGTGCCGGCCGTCTCGGAGCTTGAACTCCTGGAATGCACGGCACGGGCAAGACCGGCGACCCCGGACAATGCGCCTCTCCTCGGCCGCGTACCGGTTTCCGCGCTAACGCCACGGAGGGGGAACACGGCGAACATTGCCGGGCTGATGGTTGCCACCGGATTCTTCCGACACGGAGTGCTGCTGGCTCCGGCGGCGGCGGCCATCTGCCGGGACCTGCTGGACGGCCGGACGGACCCGCGATGGGGGGCCCTCAGCCCGGCCCGCTTTTCAGGAAAGCACCACGTAGCCGGCACACAGTCCCCAGACAAGGACATCAGCAGCACGAAGGACCTCGACCCACAGAAGGAATCAGCATGAACATCACCCTCAACGGCTCGCGCCATTCCGTGGCGGACGACGCCTCCATCACCACCCTCATCAGCCAGATCACTGGCCGTCCCCTCGCGGCCAACGGCCAGGCAACAGACGGGCAGAAACTCGGCGTCGCCGTCGCCCATAACTCCGAAGTAGTACCCCGCAGCCAGTGGTTCGTCACGGCGCTCGCCGAAGGTGACGACGTCGAACTGGTCACAGCAGTCCAGGGAGGCTGACACCATGACAGTAACCAGCAACATCAGCACACATAACCGTCCCGAGGGCGCAGACAGGCTGGTCATCGACGGCGTCGAGCTCGGCTCCCGCCTCATCATGGGCACCGGTGGCGCCCCCAGCCTCGACGGGCTGGGCGCCGCCCTGCTGGCGTCCGGAACCGAGCTGACCACGGTGGCCATGCGCCGCTATTCGCCGGCTGAATCGGGGTCCCTTTTCCAGCTCCTGGTGGACCACGGGATCCGGATCCTGCCCAACACCGCCGGCTGCTTCACCGCCCGGGACGCGGTCATGACGGCGGAACTCGCCCGCCAAGCGCTGGAAACCGACTGGCTCAAGCTGGAAGTCATCGCCGACGAACAAACCCTGCTGCCGGACGCCGTGGAGCTCGTGGACGCCACGGAACAGCTTGTAAACCGGGGCTTCAAAGTGTTCGCGTACACCAACGATGACCCGGTCCTGGCCCTGCGGCTGGAAAACCTGGGTGCCACCGCGGTCATGCCGCTCGGGGCGCCCATCGGCACCGGCCTGGGAATTCTGAATCCACACAACATCGAACTGATCGTCTCCCGCGCCTCGGTGCCCGTGGTGCTGGACGCCGGCATCGGCACGGCATCCGATGCCGCCCTGGCCATGGAGCTTGGCTGTGATGCCGTGCTGCTGGCCACCGCGGTCACGCGTGCGCAGAATCCGGCACTCATGGGGGAGGCCTTCAAACACGCCGTCATCGCCGGTAGGCTGGCGAAAGCGGCCGGCAGGATTCCGCGCCGCGAGCACGCCCTGGCGTCATCGGCCATGGAAGGCCGGGCAGAGTTTCTCTAGGCCGCTTTCTCCACGCCTGGCGCCCTCGGCCAAACGCCGGGGCGGGCTCACCGGACGAGCCTAGGAGGCCGCTGTGGCCGGCAAGGAAGACATACTCACGCGGGAGCGGATCGACGCCGTCCTGGCCGCGCTGCCCAACTGGCAGTACCGGCTGGGCGGGCTCGTCGCTGTCTATAAGACGCCGACGGCGGCCGCCGCTCTGGAGCTGATTGCCGCCGTCGGACGCCTGGCGGAAGAACAGAACCACCACCCGGACCTTGACTGGCGCTACAACAGGGTGCATCTGCGCTACACGTCCCACGACGCCGGCGGCGAGGTCACTGAGCGGGATGCCGCTGCTGCCGCGGCCGTGAGTGCTGCTGCCGTTCGGCTCGGCGCCACAGCCCAGCCGGTGGGTTAAGCCGCCGGGTTAAAGGACCGTGACCACGCACCCTGCTGGGGTGGTGGTCACGGGTTCTTAAGGAAAAAGGGCGCGGCCTAAAGCTTGAGCGCCTGCGTCAGCCGCCGCGTATCGTGGCTTTCGCGCGTCCGGCCCAGGTAGATGACCGTCCCGATGGCAGCGACGGTGCCGAGCGCCATGGGCAGGACCCACGGAATCCACGTCAGGCCCGGCTGGTAGCCAAAACCTGCCGCGATGAAAATGATCCAGCTGACCGCGCCCACCACCACGGCAACCCCTGCGGGCAACCCTGTGCCGTACCGCGTATGGCGCTTGTCATTCGCCCAGACAACAAAGCCTGCGGCTGCTGTGACCAGGACAACGATGGTCAGCGAAAGCATGGAATCTCCTCGGAAAGCAGCGGCCAACCGCCAAGGCGGCTGGCCGCGGACGTGCTAGAACTGGCCGAAACCGACCTTGCGGGCCTCTTCGGCGCCGATTTCCACGTAACCCAGGGCGTTGCCGGGAACGATGATGATGCGTCCCTTGTCGTCCGTGAGGCGGAGTTCTGTGCCCTTGGTGATGGCTTCTTCAACGACCGTGGCTACAGCGTCAGCATCCTGAGCCGATTCCAATACGATTTCGCGGCCAATGTTCTGAATGCCGATCTTAATTTCCAAAAGGGGGCCTCCCAGCCAATCAAAGTTTTCTTGGGTTCTCTTATTTGTAGTCTAGGACTCTTTGGGGAATCGAGAGATTCCGCGCCAAGCTAAACGGTAAATGAGGTCGCTGGCCACATCGAGGTCCAGGTTCCCGTCCGTTTCCAGCCAGTAACGCGCGCTGACCTGGGCCATTCCGGCTAGGCCGCGGCCCAGAAGCTGCGCCTCCAGGTGGGGCAGCTTGGTGTCCTCGGCAATCACGCGGGCAACGGCGTCCGCGAAGGTTTTGTTGAAGGTCTCGAGGCGTGAACTGACGTCGGGATCGTTGATGAGGTCCGATTCGAAGACCAGGCGGTGGGCCTGGTCATCGCTGGCGATGAAGCGGAAATAAGCACGCATCACGGCCTGGACACGTTCGTCATTGTCGGTGGTGGAGCTCAACGCACCGAGCATCAGGTCCGTCAGCGACGCGAGGTGGCTGTCCAGCAGGGCAAGATACAGCTCGCGTTTGGACGGGAAGTGCTGGTACAACACCGGTTTGCTGACATGGGCCGTTTCGGCGATTTCATCCATGGCGGCGCCATGGTAGCCGTTGGCGACAAAAACCTCCTGCGCCGCAGCGAGGAGCTGCGCCCGGCGCTCGTCCCGGGGAAGCCGGGCGGACCGCTGGCCTGCAGTGCGTTGAGGTGCGGCCGGTTCGCCGCCGGACGCCCGGTCAGCCCGTGCTTCATGGACCACAGTTGCCCTACTTTCCCTTGCCGTTACCTACACAATACTGCGCGGTAATATGACCGGGCGGTATCTCGGGGCATACATTGAAGTATGGCTTCGACTTTGACCGCAAATGATTCCTCTGTCTCGCTTAACCCGCTCGTGGAGCCCGCCGGTGAACTGACGCCGGCCGAGGTGGAACGCTACTCGCGGCACCTCATCATTCCCGAAATCGGAGCGGTGGGGCAGCGGCGGCTGAAGAACGCCAGGGTACTTGTTATCGGCGCCGGGGGACTGGGCTCGCCCGCCCTGCTCTACTTGGCGGCAGCGGGCGTGGGGACCCTGGGAATCATCGACGACGACGCCGTTGACCTCAGCAACCTGCAACGCCAGGTGATCCACGGCGTCGCCGACGTAGGACGGCCCAAGATCGAATCCGCGCGGGACGCCATCGCGGCCCTGAACCCGCTTGTGGAGGTCCGGCTGCACAACGTCAGGCTGGATGCCTCCAACGCACTGGAGCTGTTCGCGGACTACGATCTGATCCTTGACGGGGCGGACAACTTCGCCACCCGCTACCTGGTCAACGATGCCGCCGCCATCCTCGGCAAGCCCTATGTGTGGGGATCGATCTTCCGCTTCGACGGTCAGGTCAGCGTGTTCTGGGAAAAGCACGGACCCACCTACCGGGACCTTTATCCCGAGGCGCCGCCCGCCGGATCCGTGCCCTCCTGCGGCGAGGGCGGCGTCTTCGGCATGCTCTGTGCTGCTGTGGGTTCACTCATGGTGACCGAGGCAGTGAAGCTGATCACCGGCGTCGGACGTTCACTCTTGGGCAGGGTGGCACTGTTTGATGCGCTGGGCGGCAGCTGGCGCGAGATCCGAGTGTCCAAGGACCCGGCGGCCGAGCCCATTACGGAACTGACCGACTACGAAGCTTTCTGCGGCATCACCCCCGCCGCCTCCGCCGACACGGAGCACACAGTGACGGCAACCCAGCTGGCCACCATGCTGGCGTCCCGGAAGGCAGGCTTGAAGGACTTCGAGCTGGTGGACGTCAGGGAAACCGGCGAACACGACATCGTGAGCATCGACGGCTCGGTGCTGATCCCGCAGGGCAGGATCCTCGCCGGGGAGGCCTGGGCGGAACTTCCGCAGGACAAGGACATTGTGTTCCACTGCAAGGCGGGCACGCGGTCAGCCAACGTGCTGGAGGCTGCGCGGAAGGCAGGCTACCAGCGGGTCAGCCACCTCGACGGTGGAATCCTGGCCTGGGTGCGCGACGTCGAGCCGCAGAAGCCGGTCTACTGACCCTGTCGCCCTGCAACGACGCTCTCTCACTTTTCGCCCCTAATTCAACGACGCTCCCTCAGTCTCTTGAAAGAAGTGAGAGAGCGTTGAGGGCAGAGTCATACGGTCGTAGCAACGCTCTGATTGATGGAGCGTTTTCATGGCCAGATCATTTCCTCCGAATACCCGCACCGAGTTCGTTGACATGGTGTGTGGCGGGATGTCGATTGTCGCTGCCGCGCGGCGTGTCGGAGTCACGCATGGGGCTGGGAGGAACTGGTGGGCCCAGTCTGGCCACATGATGACTGTGAACATGGGCGCTGTTGGGGGTCTTTCGGATCCGGCACCGACGGCGGACGGTCCGGGTGGCCGGGCGTTGAACTTGGCTGATCGGGGGATGATCCAGATGGGTCGGCGGAAGGGACTCAGCTATGCCGACATTGGTGAGGCGATTGGTCGGGACAAGTCGGTGGTCTGGCGGGAGGTGAACCGGAACGCCAGCGCGGACGGGGTGTATTACGCCTCGGTCGCCCATACGAGGGCGCATCAGGCCAGGCGCCGGCCCAAGGCGTTGAAGCTGGTCGAGGACGAGGATCTGTGCCGGCTGATCGGCGTGTGGATGGATGACGGGTGGAGTCCGAAACTGATCTCGGCGATGTTGGCGTTTTACTTCGCCGGTGATCACACTATGCAGGTGAGCCACGAGACGATCTACCAGGCGCTGTATGTTCAATCCCGCGGAAGTCTGCGGGCAGATCTGGCCGAGAAGCTCAGCCTGAAGCGGAAGCAGCGCGTTCCCCACGCCGCGGACCGGCACAAGAACAGCCCTTACAAGGAGGCGTTCAAGATCAGTGCGCGCCCGGCCGAGGTCCAGGACCGGGCAGTGCCGGGGCATTGGGAAGGTGACCTCATCATCGGCTGCGACGGGACCGCGATCGGAACACTCGTGGAACGCTCGACCAGGTTCACGATCCTCCTCCACCTCGCCGGGGACCACACCGCTGAGACTGTCGCCGCCGCGATGATCCGGGAGATGGGCCAGCTCCCGGATCACCTGCGACGGTCGATCACCTGGGACCGCGGCACGGAACTGGCCGAATACGCCCAAATCCAGACCGCACTCGAGACCACGCTCTACTTCTGCGACCCGCACTCACCCTGGCAGCGCGGGACCAACGAGAACACCAACCGGCTCCTGCGGTTCTGGTTCGAGAAAGGCTCTGACCTCTCCGTTCACACCCCGGAGGACCTCCGCCGGGTCGCCGCGAAACTCAACCGCCGGCCCCGGCCCACCCTTAACCTCGAGACCCCAGCCAACCGGCTGAACCAGCTGCTACACGCGGCATAAACCCCCGCGTTGCTCCGACTACTTGACTTTGCCGAGGCAATTCGAGCCAAAAGTGAGAGAGCGTCGCTGGGGGGGGTCAGGCGGTTTCGAGGCCCCGGTGGTCCACGGGGCACTCCGCCTGCGCTGCGGTGGCCGGCTGTTCCACGGTGATGCCGTAGAGGGTTTCGAGCGCCGACACGTAGTCGTCCTGCTGGCCGTTGGCGGCGAGCTCACGGGCACGGACAGTGGGCACATGCAGCAGCTGCTTGACCATCCGGCGGAGGGCGAACTCCACTTCCTCGGCGGCGGCGGTGCAGCCGTGGCGGGCACGGACGCGTTCCATTTCCGCATCCAGGACGTTCATGGTGTGTCGGCGGAGCGCCACGATGGCGGAATCCACCGAGCGGGCTTCCCGTTCCTGTTCGAAGGCCTGGGCCGCGCCGGACACAATGCCGCTGGCCTGGGTGAGGGACTCGGCCTGTTCCTGGGGTGCCGCCAAACGCACGGATTCCAGCGTGAGCAGCTCAACGCCGTCGAGCTGGCCGACTTCGGGGTCAAAGTCATGGGTGAGGGCGAGGTCGATCGCGATCAGCGGCTGGGGAGAGTCCGCGCGGATCTCGGCAAGTTCGCCGGCCTCGACCCGGGTGTCGGAGCCGCTGCAGCCGATCATAACGTCGGCCGCAGCTACGGCTACCGGCAGGGATTCGCTGTCCAGCGCTGTTCCGCCGCGCGTGGCGACAAACGCTTCGGCGCGTCCCGACGAGGAGAACACGGAGATGTCGGTGCAGCCCCGTTCGCGGAGCAGAGCCATGGTGGCGCCGGCGTAGGCGCCGGTGCCGAACACCACTACCTTCTTCGCTGACCAGTCGGGGCTTTCGGAGAGATCGGTGGCCAGATCCAGTGCCACTGAAACGATGGACAGGCCCCGGGAACCGAGGGCGGTCTGTGCTCCGACATCCTTGGCTGTCTTGGAGGCGGCCTGAAAGAGGCGGACCAGGCCGGAGCTGGCCGTGCCCTCGTGCTGGGCGGTGATGAGTGCGCGGCGGACCTGGCCGGCAATTTCACGTTCACCCACGACGGCGGAGTCCAGCCCGGCGCTGACGGCGAAAAGGTGCTGGCTGACTTCGGGGCCGGTGCGTGTGCTGAAGGAGCGGGACACGAGCTGTTCGTTGAGGCCGCTAAGGCCGCTGATCTCGGAAACGAGGGCCGCACGGGCAGCCTCAACATCGTCAGCGTGCGGCGCTTCACCGTAGATTTCGTACCGGTTGCAGGTGGCAAGCACAATCGCACCCGTCACTGCCGGCGATCCGGAGAGTGCGGATGTGGCGATCCCGGAAGCACCGTTGCTCAGTTGAGCAACGGTTTCAAGGTCGATGTCGGCGTGTGTAGCCACCAATGAAAAAAGAACCACAGCGGATCAATCATAGCTTTTTCGTGGCCCGGTAGAACAACCCGCCAAACGGCAACGGCCGGCAGCGGGCCGTGATTCCTGCCACGGCGCGTCCAGGACGGCTCCAGGTGACAGGCTGTCGTTATCTTTTAGGGCCGATTTTGGGCACAATCAAAGGCATGACTTCCAGCTCCGCCGTGTCCAATGCCGTGCCCAGTGTCCCGTCTGACGACAGGGCTCTCGCTGCCGGCCATCCGCTGATGGACGGCCGAACCGCAGATTCGCCGCTCATCACCGCCTACCGCGGCGGCAAGCCGTCGCGGCGGCCCGTGTGGTTCATGCGGCAGGCCGGGCGCTCCCTGCCGGAATACCTGAAGGTGCGCGAAGGCGTGGCCATGCTGGATTCCTGCCTGCGGCCCGAGCTCGCGGCCGAAATCACGCTGCAGCCCGTCCGGCGCCATGACGTGGACGCTGCCATTTTCTTCTCCGACATCGTTATTCCGCTCAAGCTCGCCGGCGTCGGCGTGGACATTGTGCCGGGCGTGGGCCCCGTGCTGGACAAACCGGTGCGCACGGCTGCAGACGTGGCTGCCCTGCCCCAGCTGACCTGGGAAGCGTTGGAACCGATCCGCGAAGCCGTGCGGCTGACCGTGGCCGAGCTGGGCAAAACCCCGCTGATCGGCTTTGCCGGTGCCCCGTTCACCCTCGCCGCCTACATGGTGGAGGGCAAACCCTCCCGTGACCACCTGGGCCCGCGCACCATGATGCACGCGGACCCGGAAACCTGGACGGCGCTGGCCAACTGGGCCGCCGACGCCTCGGGGATGTTCCTCCGCGCCCAGCTGGAAGCCGGCGCCTCCGCCGGGCAGCTGTTTGATTCCTGGGCAGGGTCGCTGGGCCTGGCCGACTACACCAAGTTCGTGGCACCGGCCTCGGCCCGTGCGCTGGACCATGTCCGCCACAGCGGCGCGCCGCTGATCCACTTTGGTACCGGAACCTCCGAACTGCTTGTTGCCATGCGCGACGTCGGCGTGGACGTTGTGGGAGTGGATTACCGCCTTCCGCTGGATGAGGCCAACCGGCGCCTGGGCGGAACGGTGCCCCTGCAGGGCAACATCGACCCCGCGCTGCTGTCCGCGCCGTGGGATGTGCTGGAAGCCCATGTCCGTGCGGTCATTGCGGCCGGCGCTTCTGCGCCCGGCCACGTGCTCAACCTTGGACACGGGGTGCCGCCGGAAACCGACCCCACGGTCCTGACCCGCGTTGTAGAACTCATCCACTCCATTTCCCCGGAGTAGGACCGTGGGCAGTTCCGTGAGACCGGCCCAGACCGCCGTCGTCCTGGGCGGCGGCATCTCCGGCCTGCTGGCCGCCCGCGAGCTGGCAGCTGCCGGACGCACCGTCACCGTCCTGGAAGCAACAGCATCCTGGGGCGGCTGCGTGGGCAGCCACGTGGTGGCCGGCCTCACGCTGGACAGCGGAGCAGAGTCCTTCGCCACACGCTCGACCGCCGTGGCGGAACTTGCTGCTGAACTGGGACTCGGCGGCAAGATTGTGGCGCCCCGCCCGGGCGGCGCCTGGGTGCAGCTTCCGGACGGCCCGCGCGAACTGCCCAAGACCGGAGTCCTGGGCATTCCCGCCAACCCCTGGGACCCGGAGGTCAGGCGGTCCCTCGGATTTGCGGGTTCGCTGCGGGCGTCGCTGGACAAGTACATGCCAGCGTCGATCGGCGCGTCGGCGGACGTCACCAGCGTCGCGGCGCTGGTGCGGGCCCGGATGGGCCGCCGCGTGTTGGAGCGCCTCGTGGCCCCGGTGGTTGGCGGCGTGCACTCCGCGGACCCCGGACTCCTGGACGTGGACATGGTGGCCCCCGGCCTCCGGGCCGGAATCCGAGAGCACGGTTCCCTCGCAGCCGCGGTGGCCGCCCAGCGGCGCGGCTCCACCCAGCCGTCCGTCGCGAAGGCGGGTTCCGCCGTCGCCGGCCTCGACGGCGGGATGCACACCCTGGTTTCGGCCCTCCTCAGCGATCTCCGCGGCCGCGGTGTCACCCTGGTGAGTGGAACAGCCGCGGACGCCGTCGAACGGACGCCGGACGGGTGGCGCGTCACCGCCGGTGACGCAGCGTACGACGGCGGCCTGCTGGTGGTGGCGCTGCCCGGCCCGGCCGCAGTGGGGCTGCTTCAGGCGGCCGTCCCCGCCCTCGCCGGCAGCAGCCCCGAAAGTGGTCCGGATGTCCGGCTCGTCACCGTGGTGGTGGACCTGCCCGAACTGGACCGCAGGCCGCGGGGCACCGGGATCCTGGTGGCCCCCCAGACTCCGGGTATCCAGGCAAAAGCCCTCACGCATGCCACCGCGAAGTGGGATTGGCTGGCCGCTGCGGCAGGTCCCGGGACCCACGTGCTGCGGCTCTCCTACGGCCGCCTGGAAGCCGCGAAACCCGCGACCCCAGAAACCGACGGCTCCGCCCCTGCCCTCGACGCGGAATTACTGGCTGCTGCCCTGCGTGACGCTTCGGCGCTGCTGGACGTCCCGGTGCGGGGGACGGACGTAGTCGGTTGGGATGTTGTCAGGTGGCAAGGGGCCCTGCCGTTCGCGGCCGTGGGACACAAAGCCCGGGTGGCCGAGGTCAGGAAGCTCTGCGCGGCAGAGGCTGGCCTCGGCATTGTGGGCGGATGGGTGGCCGGCAACGGACTCGCCGCCGTGGTGGCCGATACCCGAAAAGAAATTCGCAGCCTGCTCAGCTGACCATCGCTCCTGTTCAGTGGAATATGGGCCTTGAAAGGACCACTCCGGGGTGTAGTTTCCGGTTTTCAATCCACCCCCTCATGTGGCTAGGGTCGATAACTATGGTTATTTACAGGTCCGAATCTTCCCGTTCCCGGACCAGTATCCATGGGGGACTCCGGCGTGGCGCTGCAGCGGCTGCCGTCGGAGCGGTACTGGTCCTGTCCGCCGGCGTTCCGGCATCCCAGGCGGCTGACGGCAGCGCCGAACCCACAGAGTCCGCCGCGGTTGCGGCCGACGGGGACCTCGCCGGGGTCAGCGGCCTGCTGAATGGCCTCCTGGGCGGTTCCGGCGGACAGACCAAAGCCTCACCCGAACCGACTCCCGCCCCCTCAGGATCTTCCACTCCGACGGTCACACCGTCTCCGGCCCCCACGTCCACGGCCCCCACGTCCACGGCCCCCACATCAACTGCGCCGACGTCGTCCGCTCCGTCGACATCTGCCAGCCCAGCGCCGCAGGGCACCACTCCGCAGGGCACCACTCCGCAGGGCACGGCTCCCCAAGGTGCCGTCCCGCCGTCGAGCGCTCCGGCGCCGCTCAGCACGTCCCCGGATGCCGCAGGTTCAGCGGCAGGCACGCAGCCGAACGGCCAGCCCGGTGCCCCCGCCGACGCGACGCAGGAAGCCGGCCAGGAAGCCGATCGTGCTGCGGACCAGCCCACGGACACCCACGGCACCAACGCCACGCCTGTTTCGGGACCGGGGCGCCACGGAAACGCGCCTGCCAGCCGGGACAACATGGCGTCCGCCACGGCAGCAGCCGCGGCGGCCGAACCCGCGAAGGTCTGGCTGGGTGTGGGACTGGTGGGGTCCGCCGGAGCCGCTGGCCTCCTTTTTGCCCGGATCCGCCAGATCTGACCTCGGTGCCGGATCAGGCTCACAACCCATGCTGCGCCGAACGTGTGACATTGAGCACTTCTACGTCTTGTAGAAGTCGCTGGTTTCGACTTGGCGGTAGGGAAGGGGCAAACTGGTAACCATGAGCCACACTTCTGCCGAATCTGTCACTAAAACCGAAGAATCAGCCGAGCAGTTCTTCACTCTCTGGACTGTTTTCAAGCGGTCCGAGGACCTGGTGCGCAGCGCTGACGCTGCCGCCGATTTCGATGCCCTGTTGGTCCGCCTGGCCGAGGCGGGCGTGACGCACCGCGGCAGCTACGACGTCTCGGCGATGCGCGCCGACGCCGACGTCATGGTGTGGCTCCACGGCCCGAAGCCCGAAGCGCTGCAGCAGGCCATCCGCGACATCCGCCGCAGCACGCTTTTCGCCGGAACCGAGATTGTCTGGTCCGCCATGGGCGTGCACCGGGAAGCCGAGTTCGCCAAGAACCACACCCCCGCTTACTCACGCGGTGTGGCCCCGGCCGAATGGCTCTGCGTCTACCCGTTCGTGCGCTCCTATGAGTGGTACATCCTGCCCGAGGACGAACGCGGCAAGATGCTGCGCGATCACGGCATGCTGGGCCGGGAGTTCCCGCAGGTCATCTCCAACACGGTATCCTCCTTCGCCCTGGGCGACTGGGAATGGATCCTGGGACTGGAAGCCCCTGAACTGGTGGACCTCGTGGACCTCATGCGCCACCTCCGCGCAACCGAAGCACGCAACCACGTACGGGAGGAAATCCCGTTCTACACCGGCCGCCGCATCACCGCAGCCGAGGTCGCTGAGGTCCTCGCATGACCCAGTCCGAGCCCGCGGCGGGCGCCGTGCTCACCGGAATCAACCCGGTCACCGAAGCCGGCCGGATGGCGCCCAAAGACTATGACGGCGTCCTGCTGGCCTCCTTTGGCGGGCCCGAGGGCCAGGACGACGTCATCCCGTTCCTGCGCAATGTCACTCGCGGCCGCGGCATCCCGGACGAGCGGCTCGAAGAGGTTTCCCACCACTACCGGGCCAACGGCGGCATCAGCCCCATCAACCAACAGAACCGCGAGCTCAAGGCAGCCCTGGAAGCGGAACTCAGCGCCCGCGGCATTGAGCTTCCCGTGCTGTGGGGCAACCGCAACTGGGACCCCTACATTCCGCAGACGCTGCAGGACGCGTACGACGCCGGCCACCGCAAACTGCTGATGGTCACCACGAGTGCCTACTCCTGTTACTCCAGCTGCCGCCAGTACCGCGAGGACATCGGCATCGCCCTGACGGAAACAGGACTGTACGGCCGGCTTGAGGTGGACAAGGTCCGCCAGTACTTCGACCACCCCGGCTTTGTGGAGCCCTTCATTGAAGGCACCGCAGCCGGGCTGGCGGACGTGCGGGCGCAGCTCACTGCGGCCGGAACGCCGGACGCCCCCCGTGCACATCCTTTTTGCCACCCACTCCATCCCCACCCGGGATGCCGAGGCCGCCGGACGGTCCGCGGACGAACCGCGCGAGTTCGACGAAGGTTCCGCCTACGTGGCCCAGCACCTGGCCACCGGCGCCGCAGTAATCAGACGCGTTAAGGCCGAGTCAGGGCTGACCGCACCCTGGTCCCTCGTCTACCAATCCCGCTCGGGCGCGCCGCACGTGCCCTGGCTGGAACCGGACATCAACGACGCCATCGCCGGTCTGGCGGACCAGGGCATCAAAGGCATCGTCATCGTCCCGCTGGGCTTCGTCAGCGACCACATGGAAGTTGTCTGGGACCTGGATACGGAAGCCCTGGAAACCTGCCGCAACCTCGGCCTGGCTGCGTCGCGGGTACCCACCCCCGGCAACCACCGGAAGTTTGTGAACGGCCTGGTGGACCTCATCTCCGAACGGACGCTCGCCAACAACATCAGCGACCGGCCCGCCGTGACCGGCCTGGGCCCCTGGTACGACGTCTGCCGGCCGGGATGCTGCGCGAACTTCCGCGGCGAAAAGCCCACCATCGCCGGAGCCGACACCACCGTCGGCACCGGACACGACGCATACCCGGCCGCATCTGCGGGCGCTCCCGGGAGAGAAGGAACCCCGTGACCGTACGGATCGGAACCAGGGCCAGCAAACTCGCCCTGACCCAGACCCAGCAGACGGCGGACCAGCTGGCCGCCGTCGGAGGCTTCCCCGTGGAGCTGGTGCACATCACCACCGAGGGCGACGTCAAGACAGGGTCCCTGTCCCAGATGGGCGGCACCGGGGTGTTTGTCGCCGCCCTGCGCGATGCCCTGCTGCAGGACACCTGTGATGTCGCCGTGCACTCGCTCAAGGACCTTCCCACGGGCGCCGCGCCGGGCCTCACCATCGCCGCAACGCCCAAGCGTGCGGACGTGCGGGATGTCCTGTGCGCCCGCGACGGCCTCAAACTGGCTGATCTGCCGCACGGCGCCAAGGTGGGCACCGGCTCGCCGCGCCGCGCTGCCCAGCTGCGTGCCGCCCGTCCTGACCTGGACGTCCAGGACATCCGCGGCAATGTGGATACCCGCCTGGGCCGCGTGCCCGGCCTGCCCGGAAACGCCGCCGGCGCACCGGGTGACCTGGACGCCGTCGTACTGGCCGCGGCAGGCCTGGAACGCATCGGCCGCCTGGACGCCGTCAGCGAATTTTTCGAGATGGACGTGATGCTACCGGCGCCCGGACAGGGTTCGCTGGCCATCGAATGCCGGACGGCTGACGCCCCGCGCAAGGCAGGTTCCACCCAGGGTTCGCAGGGTGTTCTGGCGCAGGCCCTGGCGGCGCTCAACGATGAGGACACCCGCCTCGCCGTGACCGCCGAGCGTGCCGTGCTGGCCCGCCTCGAGGCCGGCTGCGCCGCCCCCGTGGGTGCCTTCGCGTACCGCAAGGGCAGCATGCTGTACCTCGAGGCGGCGGTGTGCGCCGTGGACGGCACCAAGACTGTGCGCGAAAAGAAGGCAACCGACGGTCTCACCGAGGTTGGTGCCACGCTGCTCGGCATCGAGGTGGCCGAGCTCCTGCTGGCTGCCGGCGCCGCGGAGATCGCGGACCTTGCCGCCTCCTGATGACCTGGCGGGCGCTCTGGGCGGCCGGCGCGTCCTGATCACCCGGAGCGCCGACCGTGCCGGGCCGCTGGCCGCACTGCTCGGCGGCCTGGGGGCCGAACCGCTGCTCCTGCCGCTCATCGACTTTGAACGGGCCGCGGACCAGCCGGCCCTCGATGCCGCGCTGGATGATCTGGTGGCCGGGGGCTTCGACTGGCTGGTGGTCAGCAGCATCACCACGGTGCGTGTGCTCGTGGAAAAAGCGGTTGAGCGCGGCACCACGGCGGCGGCACTGCTGCCGGCGGGAACGCGGGTGGCCACGATCGGGCCCTCTTCGCGGCGGATCCTGGAAGCCGTGGGCATTCCTGTGGCGCTGGCCCCGGTGGATATCCAATCCGCCGAAGGGCTCGTGGAACTGTGGACCGCCGCGCCGGCGCGCGTGCTGTTGCCACAGGCCGACTTCGCGGCCCCTGCATTGCGCGATGGCCTGGCAGCCAAGGGCGCCGACGTCACCGCAGTTGTGGCCTACCACACCGTGGACTACCCGGCCCGGCAAGAACTCCGCCTGGAGGCGGAACTGCCGTCCGCCGTCGGAATCTCCCACGCTGTCGCTCCCCGGGAGCTCAGCCAGTCGCAGACCCGCAGGGAGCTCGACGCCGGGACGCTCGACGCCGTCGTGGCCGCCTCGCCAAGCGCCGCGCGGCGCATTGCAGCGACCCTCCTGCCGCTGGGCCGCTGCCGTTTCATCGCCATCGGACGCCCGACGGCGGCAGAAGCCGCCGCCCTTGGCATCCCGGTGGCCGCCACCGCCCAAGTCCCCACCCCGGACGGCATTGTGGCCGCGCTGGGCACCGTATTTGCCAACGAAGGGAACACCCGATGAGCTTTCCGAACCACCGCCCGCGCCGCCTCCGCACCACGCCCGCCATGCGCCGGCTCACAGCCGAATACCGCCTGGCGCCTGCCGACCTGATCCTGCCCGCGTTCATCCGCGAAGGCCTCAGCGAACCATCGCCCATCACCTCCATGCCCGGGGTTATGCAGCACACTACGGATTCGCTCAAGCGCGCCGCCGCGGAAGCCGTGGAACTGGGTGTCGGCGGCATCATGCTGTTCGGCGTTCCCGCCGTGCGCGATGCCCGCGGCACCGCCTCCCTGGACCCGGACGGTGTGCTCAATAAAGCCATCCGCGACGTCCGCGCCGAGGTGGGCGATGACCTGGTCATCATGGGCGACGTCTGCCTGGACGAATTCACCGACCACGGCCACTGCGGCGTCCTCGACGCCGACGGCTATGTGGACAACGACGCCACGCTGGAGATCTACGGCCAGATGGCCGTGGCCCAGGCCGACGCCGGCGCCCATGTGCTGGGGCCCTCCGGCATGATGGACGGCCAGATCGCCGTGATCCGCCAGGCCCTTGAGGAATCCGGCCACAAAAACACCGTCATCCTGGCCTACGCTGCCAAGTACGCCTCCGCCTTCTACGGTCCCTTCCGGGAAGCCGTGGATTCGCAGCTCAAGGGCGACCGCCGCACGTACCAGATGGACGCCGCCAACCGCCGCGAAGCCCTCCTTGAGGTGGAGCTGGATCTTGAGGAAGGTGCGGACATGGTGATGGTGAAGCCGGCCATGAGCTACCTGGATATCCTGGCCGACGTCGCCGCCATGAGTCCCGTGCCCGTCTCGGCCTACCAGATCTCCGGCGAATACGCGATGATCGAGGCCGCCGCCGCCAACGGCTGGATCGACCGGCGGGGTGCCATTACGGAATCCATCCTCGGCATCAAGCGGGCCGGCGCCAACACCGTGCTGACCTACTGGGCCTCCGAGGTAGCAGGCTGGCTCAAGGACTCCTGACCGGCGGGACTCCTGGCTCCAGGAATCCTGATGGGCCGGGAATGTTTCCGGGCAGTCCTTGGTTTGTATGCGTATGCATGAAAATAGCGAGCCTTCCGTAACCACTCCGTCAACCCCGGGCAACCCCACCGCCCCCGTCCCCGCTGACACCATCCTGCTGGGCGTCAGCACCTTCGGCGACGTTGACCTGGCTGCCGACGGCGCACCCAAGCACCACGCCGAGGTTCTGCGCCAGGTGGTGGAACAGGCCAGGGTGGCCGACGCCGTCGGACTTCACTCCTTCGGCGTTGGGGAGCACCACCGCAGGGACTTCGCCGTCAGCGCGCCGGACGTGGTGCTGGCCGCCATCGCCACGGCCACGGAAAACATCCGGCTCGGCAGTGCGGTCACCGTCCTGAGTTCGGATGATCCCATCCGCGTCTTCCAGCGCTTCGCCACGCTCGACGCCATCTCCAACGGTCGCGCCGAGGTGATCCTGGGCCGGGGTTCGTTTACCGAGTCCTTCCCGCTCTTTGGTTACGACCTGGGCGACTACGACGCCCTGTTCGAGGAGAAGCTGGACATCTATGACCGCGCGCGGTCCCAGAACCCGGTGAACTGGGACGGCCGCACCCGGGCGTCGCTGCGGGGCCAGATGGTGTACCCGCACGTGGAGGGGCGCCTGCTTCCCACCTGGATCGGCGTGGGCGGTTCGCCCCAGTCCGTGGTCCGCACGGCCACCTACGGGTACCCCATGGTCCTGGCGATCATCGGCGGCGAACCCGAGCGCTTCCGTCCCTACGCCGATCTGTACCGGCGCACGCTTGCCGAAGCCGGCAAGGAACCGCAGGCCCTCTCAGTGCACTCTCCCGGCTATGTGGCCGAGACTGACGAGCAGGCCCTCGAGGAGTACTACCCGCACTGGCTCGCCACGCGGAACAAGATCGGCGCGGAACGCGGCTGGGGACCGGCCGGGCGCGGCGAATACGAAGCCGCGGCTGACGAGGACGGCGCCCTGTTCGTTGGTTCCCCGGAGACCGTGGCGAAAAAGATCGCCCGGCTCAAGGGCACCCTCGGTGCGGACCGCTTCGAGATGAAGTACAGCAGCGGCACGCTGCCCCACGAGCAGATGATGCGCTCCATCGAACTGTTCGGTTCCAAGGTGGCGCCGCTCGTTGCAGACAAGCTTGCGGACATGCTCGCGGACCGCTGAGTCAGGCGGCCACTTGATCCGGCAGCTACTGTATCCGGCGCCCGCACCATGGCGTGGCGCCGGATGCCACCGCACGGGATGGAAGAATAGGGGCATGACTCGTTCCGAAGACCTCTTCGCCCGTGCCCAGACCCTGATGCCCGGTGGCGTCAACTCACCCGTCCGCGCCTTCGGCTCGGTGGGCGGAACCCCGCGGTTTATGGTGTCGGCCAAGGGCCCCTACCTGACCGATGCCGACGGCAAAGAATACGTGGACCTGGTCTGCTCCTGGGGCCCGGCGCTGCTGGGACACGCCCACCCGGCCGTCCTGGAGGCGGTACACGCGGCTGTTGACCGCGGCCTCTCCTTCGGCGCGTCCACCCCGGACGAAGCCAATCTGGCAGCCATCGTCCAGGAGCGCGTGCCCGCCGCCGAACGCGTGCGTATGGTCTCCACCGGCACCGAGGCCACCATGACGGCAGTTCGGCTGGCCCGAGGCTTCACCGGCCGGAACCTCATCATCAAGTTCGCGGGCTGCTACCACGGCCACCTGGACGGCCTGCTGGCTGCTGCAGGATCGGGTGTTGCAACCCTGGCCCTCCCCGGCTCGGCCGGCGTCACCGAAGCCACTGCCGCCGAAACGCTGGTCCTCCCCTATAACGACCTCGCCGCCGTCGAAGCCGCCTTTGCTGCGCACGGGCCGAACATCGCGGCCGTCATCACCGAAGCCGCCCCCGCCAACATGGGCGTGGTGACACCTGGGGAGGGCTTCAACCTGGGGCTGTCCCGCATCACCCGCGAGCACGGGGCCCTGCTGATCGTGGACGAAGTGCTCACCGGCTTCCGCACCGGCTACTCCGGGTACTGGGGGCTCACCGGCGGCGCTGCTGACGCTACGGACCCGTGGACCCCTGACCTGCTCACCTTCGGAAAGGTCATCGGCGGCGGAATGCCGACGGCGGCCCTCGGCGGGCGTGCCGACGTTATGGACTACCTCGCGCCCCTCGGCCCGGTGTACCAGGCAGGAACACTCTCCGGGAACCCCGTGGCCATGGCAGCCGGCGTAGCCACCCTGACGCACGCCACCCGCGACGTCTACTCGTTTTTGGACGCCCGCTCGCTGGAGCTTTCCTCTGCGCTGTCCGCCGCACTGGACAGCGCCGGCGTGGACCACTCGATCCAGTTCGCCGGAAACCTCTTCTCCGTGGCCTTCGGCACCTCCGCCAACGGCGTCCACAACTACGCTGACGCCCAGGCCCAGGAAACCTTCCGGTACGCGCCGTTCTTCCACTCCATGCTGGAATCCGGCGTTTACCTGCCGCCGTCGGTCTTCGAGGCCTGGTTCCTCTCGGCCGCCCACGACGACGCCGCGATGAACCGGATCTTTGACGCCCTCCCGGCCGCCGCGAAGGCTGCAGCTGCCGCGAAAGCCTAGCGCCGCCGTCGGCAATTAACCCGCGCGAGATGGCACTTCGCGGTAGTCTGCCCGCCTGGGACTGCCGCGAAATGCCAACTCAGCGGTGGATCCAACAGAAAATCCCCGCCACCCGGACAAATTTCGGGAGACGGGGATTTCCTGCTGGTGCGTCTACAGCACGTCCGAAAGGAAGCCCTTCAGGCGGTCCGTTGCGGGCGCCGTGAAGATCTGCTCGGGCGGACCCGATTCGACCACCACGCCGGCGTCCATAAACGTGACGGTGTCTGAGACGTTGCGGGAGAAGCCCATTTCGTGAGTCACCACCACCATGGTCATGCCGCCCTTGGCGAGGTCGGCCATCAGCGCCAGGACGCCCTTCACGAGCTCCGGGTCAAGGGCGGAGGTGGCCTCGTCAAAGAACATCACCTCAGGCTTCATGGCCAACGCACGGGCGATTGCGACACGCTGCTGCTGGCCGCCGGAGAGGTTGGCCGGGCGGGCATCAGCTTTGTGCTTGAGGCCCACCAGGTCCAGCTGTTCCAGGGCTTCGGCGTGCGCCTGGTCCTTGGACAGCTTCCGGAGCTTGCGCAGCGCGAGCGAGACGTTGTCCAGCACGGTTTTGTGCGGGAACAGGTTGAACTGCTGGAAGACCATGCCGATCCGCTGGCGCAGCTCGTCCGGGTTGTCCTTCAGGACCGACCGGCCATCCAGCAGGATGTCGCCCTGGTCCGGTTCGATCAGCCTGTTCATGACCCGCAGGAGCGTCGACTTTCCGGAGCCGGACGGACCAATGACCGAAGCCGTGGTGCCCTTCTCCACGTGGAGGTCGATGCCGCGAAGCACATGGTTATGCCCGAACGAAAGGTGCAGGTTCTTGCCGGTCAGGGTACCGGAAGTAAATTCCGTCATGCCTGTGCCCCCTTGCCGATAGGTGCCGCCAACTCGTCCGGTTCCTTCTTCTCCGGCCGGCCCGTACGGAGCCGGTTGTCGATGAAGTTCACGAAGTGTGTCAGTGGCACGGTCAGGATCAGATACAGAACGCCGGCGGCCACCAGCGGCGAAAGGTTCCCCGTGTTGGCCATGGCATCGTTACCGATCCGGAAAATCTCGCGGTCGGAGGCAGCCAGGCCCAGCACAAACACCAGGGAGGAATCCTTCAGCAGCGAGATGAACTGGTTCACCAGGGCAGGCAGCACGCGGCGGATGCCCTGCGGCACCACCACCAGGCGCATGGACTTGCCATAGCTGAAGCCAAGGGCACGCGAGGCCTCCAGCTGGCCTTTCTCCACGCTCTGGATACCGGAGCGGAAGATCTCACCGATGTAGGCGCCGGCGATCAGGGTCAGCGCCAGGATCCCGAGCGGATAGGGGTTCCGGTTTCCGGTGAGTTCCCGGGCAATGGGGCTGAGCCCAATGCCGATCACCAGGATGACCAGGATGGCGGGCAGGCCGCGGAACAGGTCGGTGTAGATCCGGGCTGCCCAGCGGGCCACGGGATTCCGGGAAATGCCCATGAGCGCGAGCAGCAGCCCCAGCAAGGAGCCGAGGATGCCCGATGCCAAGGCCAGGATCAGGGTGTTGGGCAAGCCCACCGTGAGAAGGGAAGGAACGACTTTCGCCATTTCCTCCCAGTTGAGGAACGTTTCACCCAGCTGGTCCAGGAGATCCATAAGCGGTTAGGCCCAGATCAGCTCTGGGGAGCCGGAGCAGCTTTGCTTCCCGGCTTCCAGTCGGCGGGGGTCTCGCGGTCCGGGTACCATTCCTTGGTCAGCTTGGACCAGGTACCGTCCGCAATAACAGCGTCCAGGCCGGAGTTCAAAGCGTCGATCAGGGCCTTGTTGTCCTTGTTCACGGCGTAGGCGGTGAAGTTCTGGGTGTTGACCACGGATTCGGCGATGATAGTTCCGTCGCCTTCCTTAACCTGGCCGGTGGCCTGCTGCGAGGGGGCTACCCAGGCGTCGATCTGGCCGTTACGCACGTTGGCATACACGGTGGCGTAGTCCGGGAAACGGACCGGCTCGAGCTTCAGGGTGTTGGTGACGTAATCGTCCTGGACCGTGCCCTGGACGACGCCGATGCGGACATTGGCATCCAGGTCTGCGAAACCCTTGACGTCGCTGTCCGTCTTGGCAACGACAGCCATAAAGCCGAAGTCGTAGCCGTTGGTGAAGCCCACGTTGGCGCGGCGGGCGTCAGTGGTGGAAATCGAGGACGATCCCACATCGAACTGCTTGGTCTGTACCTGGGAGAGCAGCGCCGAGAAATCGGTGGCCACGAACTCAACCTCGAGGCCAAGCTTGCCGGCAACGGCGCGCAGCAGCTCGTTGTCGTAGCCGGTGAACTTGCCGGCGGGGTCGATGAAGATATTCGGCGGGGCGTCGGAGAGCGTGCCAACTTCAAGCTTGCCTTCGGTGTTGAGGCCCAGCTTGGTCTTGTCGATCTGGTCCAACGGCGTGACGTCGGCGGTGGTGTACTTGTCCAGCGTCTGCTGGTCACTGCCGGCGAGGGCATCGGTGGGCGTGCCGCTCGGCTGGGCGGTTCCGCTACCGCAGGCGGCCAGCGAGACAGCCAGCGCAACCGCGACCGGAACGCTGGTCAGCCACTTCATGGCTTTGGTCTTCATGAGAAAGTCACTTTCATCAGAGTCATAAGATCAACCGGGCCGAAGGCTGCGCGTCAGGCGCCTGGCGCCTTGCTCCCAAATGCCGGCCGGCCGGGGCGGGATTACCGCTGAACTTAATCATCTCATTTCCGGCTTTCAGCGCCTTCGGACGAATAAGACCTTGCTTCAATGCGACCATGCCGAATTAGTGGCTGAAGTTGACTCTTCCTGAACATCTGATGAATGAATGCTGCCCGCACGGCCGAATCCGCGGGTTCCGGCAGCCGCAGTCAGCGGTTCCGGGCTAAATGTGAGTTAGCTCTCAACTAGAAGTCGCCGCTGGCGTCTTCCGGAGGTAGGACGGGCCATTCGCCTTCGATCACGGCGGCGGGCTTGGTCTTGCGCAGGTAGTTCTGGAAGTCCGCCGCTTGGCTGACAGCCCAGTCCTTTTGCAGTTCGTGAAGCTGGCTGGCCGGCATCTTGAGCTTGGGGAACTTGATGGCCATGGCATCCAGCATCCGGAGCGTGGCCAAAGCATCCGCGGCCGACGTATGGGCGTTGTCCAGCGTGATGCCGTATTCCTCACACAGGGCTGTCAGTGTGCGCTTACCCTTGCGGTAGCGGTCCACCTGTTTGTTCATGATGAACGGGTCCAGGACGGGGAACCGGCTCAACTGCCTGACGCCGTAACGGGCGGACTCAGCGGCCAGGACGGTGAAGTCGTAGCTGGCGTTGAAGGCAATGACCGGAATCCTGGCGTCGAACAGGTCCTGCAGGACAGTTGCGAGCTCCCCGGTGACTTCATGGGCCGGCCGTCCCTCACGCCGGGCATGCTCCGTGGTGATGCCGTGGATATCGCTGGCCTCGGTAGGGATTTCGACGCCGGGATCGGCCAGCCATTCGTGTTCGGTGATCACGTCCCCCTGGTGGTCCACCACGGTGACCGACGCCGTGACGATGCGCGCGGCACGCGAATTCCGTCCGGTGGTTTCGAGATCGAAGGCTGCGCGGGGAAGGGTGTTCCAGGTGGTCATGCCTCAACGCTACCGGCCAGCACCGACAGGATCGCGCAGCGCCACTGCCGGTAACCTTGAGGTATGCGGACTGAGTACATTGAGGCGGTGCTCGCGCTGGTCGAGCTGGTTCCACCCGGCACCGCACTGGCCTACGGTGATGTGGCTGAGCTGCTGGGGTCCGGCGGTCCGCGGCAGGTGGGCCACGCCATGAGCCACTACGGCAGCCAGGTCGCGTGGTGGCGCATCCTGAAGGCGAACGGCCAGGGTCCGGAAGGCCATGAGGCCGAAGCGCTCCGCCACTACCTGCAGGAGGGGACGCCGCTGCTCGGCAACCACGATGCCTTCCTGCGCACCGGCGAAGGCAAATGGCGGGTGGACCTGATGGCAGCACGCTGGGCACCGGGCGAGGATGACTTCGACCGGATTGACGCCATTGCGGAGCAGCTGGAGCGGCGGCTGCATAGATTGTCGGTGGCTGATGATGAAATGTCTGTGTGACCGTAACAATCCCCGATGTTGATACCGCCGAGTCCGCACGCACGTCAGCGAGGCCCGCGTCCGCGGCCGGACGATCCGGCGGAACGGGCCTCCGGCTTCTCCCGCCGCGGCAGCTGCACGCCGACGTGCCGGCGTTGTCTGCGGACCAGCGCGGGGCCGTCGACGTGCCTCACGGCTCCGGGCCCGTCCTGGTTCCCGGGGCACCCGGAACCGGAAAATCAACGGTCCTGATCGAAGCTGCCGTCCGTCGGGCCCTGCAGGACGGCGTGGACCCGGAACGGATCCTCATCCTGGCGCCCGGACGCCTCGCCGCCGACTCACTCCGCGACCGCTTCACCGCACGGCTGGACAGGAGCCTGAGCACCACGCCGGCCCGGACTTGGGCAGCCTATGCGTTTGACCTGATCCGGCGGGCGAAAGCGGAAGGAATCCTTACGCTTCCGCGCGCGCCACGGCTCCTGTCAGGCCCGGAACAGGACCTCATCATCCGCGAACTCCTGGAGGGCCACCGGATGCCAGGCCTGGAACTTCCATGGCCTGCGGACCTGGAAGCGGCACTTGAGACGCGGGGCTTCCGCCACGAGGTACGCCAACTCTTCGACCGGATCATCGAATCCGGCCGGACCGCCGGTGACCTGGAGGAGCTGGGCCACCAGTGCGGCCGGCCCGACTGGATCGCCGCCGCGGCGCTGTACGCCGAGTACCGGGACGTCCTGGACCTGCGCATGCCGGAGGCCTTCGACCCCGCCGGCATCATCACCACGGCCCGGCAGATCTTCCAGGACGCGCCTGACTTCCTGGCCGCGGAACGGGATCGCCTCCAGCTCGTGTTGGTGGACGATGTGCAGGAGGCGAACCCTGCCGTGTTCGAACTGCTCGCCGATATCGCCGCCGGCAAGGACTGCTATGTCGCCTACTCCGCGGACACCGTTGTGCAGGGCTTCCGCGGGGCCAGACCCGACCTCGTTGCGGAGCTGCCGCGCCTGCTTTCTGCGAAAGCCGGCGTCATCGAGCGGCCGCTGTGGCACACCCATCGGCACGCCCCCCGCCATTGCCGAGGCCTGGCTCGGCGTCGCGGGCAGAATATCGCAGCGTGCGGGCGGCCAGCTGGCAAGGCGGCTTGAGCAGCCCGAACCCCGGGCCGGAACCGGGCACGGGCCCACCGCCGTCGTCGAACCCCAACCGCAGTCCGCCGGCACGGTGGAAGCACACCTGGTACCGTCCCCGGTCCACGAACTCCGGTATGTTGCCCAGCGCATCCTGGACCAGCACGTCAACCATGGCCGCGACCTGGCCGAGATCGCCGTGATTGTACGTAACGGCGGCCAACTCAGTGAGCTGCAGCGCTACCTCACGGGCCAGGGGATCCCGGTCCGTGTTCCGGTGGCCGAGTCCGCGGTCCGCGATGAGGTGGCCGTGCGTCCGCTGTTGGACGCCTACGCCATAGCCCTGGATCCCGAGTTGTTGACTCCGGAAGCCGCCGTTGCGCTGCTGACATCGCGCATCGGGGGTGCCACGTCCATTGAATTGCGCCGGCTCCGCCAGTCGCTGAGGCGGGAGGAGCTGCTGGGCGGCGGCGGACGGACCAGCGACGCCCTGCTGGTTGAGGCATTATTGGAACCCGGCGCCCTGGCGACGCTGGGCCTGGAAGGCCGTTCAGCGCGCCGGACCGCCCGCATGATCCAGGCAGGGCGGAGCGCCGCCGGCGAGCCCGGCGCCAATGCCGAGACCGTTCTCTGGGCCCTGTGGCATTCCACCGGACTGGCCAACGCCTGGACCGAATCTGCCCTCACCGGCGGTTCCCACGGAGCCCGAGCCGACCGGGATCTTGATGCCATGATGGCGCTCTTCCATACAGCCGAGCGCTACGTGGACCAGATGCCGGGCGCCGGGCCGGAGCAGTTCCTTGAGTACCTCCTGAACCAGGAGCTGCCGATGGATACCCTGGCCGCGCGGGCCCAGGTGGACGACGCCGTCGAGCTGATGACCCCGGCCAGTGCTGCCGGGCGGCAGTGGCCGGTGGTCATTGTGGCGGGGCTGCAGGAAGGCGTCTGGCCCAATACCAGGCTCCGCGGTGAGCTGCTGGGCAGCAGCCTGTACGCTGACGCCGTCGAGCATGGGGTCAGCTATGCATTACAGCTGGACCCGCTGAGCCGGCTGCGGGAGATCCGCTACGACGAACTCCGAAGCTTCTCCACGGCCGTTTCCAGGGCCTGCGAGATGCTGATCTGCACCGCTGTTTCGTCCGAGGACGACCAGCCGTCGTCCTTCCTCGACTATGTGGCGCCGCTAGAGCCGGGCGCCGAGGGCAGGGGGTTCACGCCGGTGGAACGGCCCATGACGCTGCGTGCCCTGGTGGCCGAGCTGCGGCAATACGCGCAGCTGAATGGAAAGTATGAGCCCGAAGCCGCCGAGGCCGCCAGGGTCCTGGCCGGACTTGCCGCTGCGGAACCGGCGGTCGCGGGAGCGCATCCGGACAGCTGGTGGGGCCTGCCTCCTTTGACGACATCGGAGCCGGTTGTCCCGCCCGGAGGGACGGTTTACGTCTCGCCGTCGAAGGTGGAATCCGTGCAGAAATCACCGCTCGACTGGTTTGTGCAGGCGGCTGGCGGAGAGGCCGCCACCGACTTCGCCCGGAGCCTGGGCACCCTGGTGCACGCCATCGCGCAGGACCTGCCGGAGGCCTCCGGAGGCGAGTACGTCGCCGAACTCATCCGCCGGTGGCCAACCCTGGGGATGAAGGACAACTGGGAGGGCAAACTCGACTTCCAGCGTGCCGAAACGATGGTGCGCAAGCTCGCGCAGTATGTCCTGGTGATGCGGAGCGAGGGCCGGAGCCTGCTGGGCGTCGAGCAGGACTTTGAGGTCCGGCTGCCCGACGTTCCGCCGGCGGCGACGGACTCGGGCGATGGCCAGCGCGGCGATGCGCGGGCCGCCGTGCTCCGCGGCCAGGTTGACCGGCTGGAGATCGACCCCGAAGGAAGGCTGGTCATTGTGGACCTCAAGACGGGCAAAAGGCAGCCTGGCAAGACCGAGCTGTCCCGCCATCCCCAGCTGGGGGCCTACCAAGCGGCGGTCCTGGCTGGCGGTTTCACGGAGGTACAGGACGGTGCAACCGTACCGGGCGGCGCAGTACTGGCGCAGCTCGGAACAACTACCAAAAGTCCCGGCGTCCAGCAACAGGAACCCTTGGAGGCCCAGGATAACTGGGCCCTGGACATGGTCACCGGTGCGGCCGCCGTCATGTCCGGCAGCAGCTTCGAAGCCCGGCACGACCCGGCAAAAAGCAGCCACGGGGGGCACGGCTGCAGGCTCCCCGAGGTCTGTCCGCTCTGTGTCCGCGGAAAGCAGGTCACCGAATGAGCCAGCCCCAGGTTCCAGAGCCCCTGTTTAGCCCAGAGGAGCTGTCCAGGCTGCTGGGTGAAAAGAACACGCCTACCCCCGAACAGTCGGCCATCATTTCCTCACCCCTGGCTCCCCGGCTGGTGATCGCGGGGGCGGGTTCCGGCAAGACCGCCACCATGGCCGACCGCGTCGTCTGGCTCGTTGCCAACGGCTGGGTCAGGCCAGAGGAAGTCCTGGGCGTTACGTTCACCAGGAAGGCGGCCGGCGAGCTGGCCACCCGGATCCGGGCCAAGCTGGCCGCATTGCAGCGGGTCGCTGCCCAGGACACACGGCACGAAGTGTTCCCCGAGGGGCTGCTCAGCAGCGACGCCCTGGAGCCCAAGGTGTCCACTTACCACTCATTTGCCAGCGGCATCGTTTCTGACTACGGGCTGAGGCTGGGCGTGGAACGCGACGTTGTGCTGCTCGGCGGAGCCCAGGCCTGGCAGCTCGCCAGCGAAGTAGTGGAAGCGTTCGACGGCGAGTACAGCCACTTCAAGGCAGCCAAGTCCACACTGGTCAAGGCAGTCATCCAGCTCGCGGGGGAGTGCGCAGAGCACCTGCAGGAACCGGCCGACGTCGAGGCCTGGCTTCTGGCGCGGCTGTCTGAGTTTGAAGAACGTCCCTACGTGGCCGGGGCGAACAAGAACGCCCCCCAGGCAGCCGGTGAGCTGGCCGCGATGCTGCGCACCAGGGCAAGCGTGGCCGACATGGTGGGCCGCTACGCCGCCGCCAAGAAGTCACGGGGGGCATTGGACTTCGGCGACCTGGTGGCACTCGCGGCCCGTGTGGCCAGGGAAATCCCCCTTGCTGCGGACATGGAACGCCAGCGCTACAAAGTGGTGCTCCTCGACGAGTTCCAGGACACGTCGTATGCCCAGCTGGTCCTGTTTTCGCGGCTTTTCGGCGAGGGCCACGCGGTCACCGCCGTGGGGGACCCCAACCAGTCGATATACGGCTTCCGGGGTGCTTCGGCAGGCCAGCTCTTCCACTTTGTCCGTGAATTCCCTGTCCGTGTGGACGGGGACGACGGGCCGGGCCGCTTCACGCTGGCCCCTACGTCTTACCTGACGACGGCGTGGCGCAACGGCCGGGCCATCCTGTCCGCCGCCAACATCATGTCAGAGGCCTTAGGGCGCGCCGAGGCGCAGAAGGCCCCTGCCGGCAGCGCCGCTGTGGGCGCCGCCGCGGCAGGTGCAATGCCCGCGGGCACGGCTACCGCGGCGGCGAATGTGCCGCCCCTGCAGCCCAGTCCCTTCGCGGTGGACGGACGGGTGGTACTGGGCCGCTTCGGCACAGACCTCGACGAAGCCGCCGCCCTTGCCGCGGACGTCATGAAGTACCGGGTCACGGACTTTGAACGTGAGGCCGACGGCACACCCGTGCCGCCAGCACTGGCTGTCCTGTGCCGGCGGCGCGCCCAGATGGAAACCATCCGGCGGGAGTTCGAGGCGCGGGGGATTGCCTACGAAATCGTGGGGCTCGGCGGGCTGCTCGACACTCCCGAAATCGTTGATCTGGTGGCCACGCTCCGGGTGCTTGCCGATCCCGGACGCTCGGACTCCCTGATGCGCCTCCTGGCCGGCGCCCGCTGGCGGATCGGACCGGCAGACCTGATGGCCTTCCGCGACTGGTCCAGCCACCTCGCACGCCGTCGCGGCCGCCCGGCCGGCGCGGCCACGCCGGAGGACGGGCCCGCTGACGCGTCCGACGAGGCCGTCATCGAAAGCGACCTGACTGACGGCGCCAGCCTGGTCGAGGCGCTGGACTGGCTGCCACGCGAAGACTGGACCTCTTCTAACGGTCGGTCCCTGACCGAAGTGGCCCGCGACCGCCTCGGCAGGCTTTCGACGGAGCTCAGGCAGCTGCGCGGCTACCTCGGGGACGACCTCACCACTCTGCTCGGCGAAGTGGAACGCGCCATGTTGCTCGACATCGAAGTGGCAGCACGCCCGGGGACCAGTATCCACCAGGCCCGCCGAAACCTGGACGCCTTCCAGGACGCGGCGGCCGGCTTCCTCCGGACCTCGCACCGGGTGGACATCCTCGCCTTCCTTGCCTGGCTGGAAGCTGCCGCGGCCGAGGAAAACGGACTCGAAGCTCCGCCGTCGGATATCAATCGCGAGGCTGTGCAACTGCTGACCGTCCATGCGTCAAAGGGCCTGGAATGGGACGTCGTCTTTGTTCCGGGCCTCAACGCCGGCGCCTTCCCCAGCAACAAGGATTCCCGTTGGAGCAGCGGCGCGGCCGCACTGCCGTGGCCGCTGCGCGGGGACCGTTCGGATCTGCCCCAATGGGATACCGACCAGCCGGACCAGAAGGGCTGGCTGGACGCCGAAAAGGACTTCAAATCAGCGGTCCAGGTCCACGGTGAGGGTGAGGAACGCCGGCTTGCCTACGTGGCCTACACCAGGGCAAAGCACGTCCTCTGGGTCTCCAGCGCAGCATGGGTGGGCTCCAGGGCAGGGCGTGCCGAGATGTCACCGTTCCTCGCTGAACTGGAGCAGCTTGTCGGGTCCGGCCCCGGGTCCGGGTCCGGCCCTGACACGGCCCCGGCGGACGCCGCGGAAATCTCTCCCGCCGTGGTCCATCCGGCGTCAGTGGAGGAATTATCCCTGCCGGATAAGAGCCCGTTGACCACGGAAACGGAGGTGGCCGGATGGCCCTATGACCCCCTCGAAGGTCCCGTGGATGCGCGGACCGGGGAGCGCCTGCGGGTTGTTCCCGGCAGGCGGCTGGCCATGGAGGGCGCCGCGGCACGCGTCCGGGCTGCCCTGGAGCCATTGATTTCCGAGGACTCCGGGCCCTTCCTTGACCCTGCATCCGACAATGAATCCCGGCCAAGGCTCCGGGGCACTGCGGCGGGCTGGGCCAGGGAAGCTGCCTTGCTGCTGGAACGGCGGTCCAGGCGCGCCTCCGGGCAGGACGTCCACCTGCCAGGCCACATCTCTGCGTCCACGCTGGTGGACCTCGGCGAGGACCCGGCAGGGGTAGTGGGCAGGCTGCGAAGGCCTGTACCGCGTGAGCCCGGCATGTCGGCGAGAAAGGGGACAGCCTTCCACGCCTGGGTTGAAGAGTACTTCGGCGCGGCCGGGATGCTGGATATCGGCGAGGCCCCCGGCTCCGACGATCACATCGACGCCGCCTACGACCTCGACACCATGGTGGCCATCTTCAAAGCCTCGGAATGGGCCGACAGGTCACCGGCATTTGTCGAAGTGCCGGTGGAAACGAGGGTGGGCGACGTGGTGGTCCGCGGACGCATCGACGCCGTCTTCCAGGACGCGGACGGGCGGTGGGACCTCGTGGACTGGAAAACCGGACGCCGGCCCTCTGCCGCCCAGCTGAGGGCCAAGTCGGTGCAGCTTGCCGCGTACCGGCTGGCCTGGGCCCGGCTCAAGGGTGTGGCCGTGGAGGACGTCAGGGCCGCTTTCTTCTACGTTGCGGACAACCAGGTGGTGCGGCCGCACAATCTGGGCTCCGCTGAGGAGCTCGAACAGATTGTGGCCGCCGCCCTTGAGGTCAGTGCTTCCTGAGGTCAGTGCTTCCTGACTTCGACGATGCTGATGGCCGCGGTGGACGTGTCCTCGGCGGACCGGCGTACGGACGGTTCGTCGGCCGGTGCTTCGTTGGCCGGATCCTGGCCGGCAGAGTCTTCGTCCGCCGGTGCTTCGTCGGAGCTGATGGGTTCGGCCGGGATAGGGCTGACTTCCACCGCGGGCACCGGAACAGGCTCCACCGACGGGACCGGCACGGGGACGACGGTCACCGCCGGAGCGGCGGCCACACTCACCGCGTGGGACTGGGCTGCCGGGGACCGGGCGGCGTCGTCGGCCGAGGCAGCCGGAGCTGGCAGCGGCTCGACACTGATGGCCTGGCCGCCGTGCTCTTCGACGTCGGCCGCGAGGGTTTCCAGCATGCCTTCGGCTTCGGCAACCATCACCGCGTCGCCGGCAGCGATGCCCTTGACCAGGTATTGCGCCAACGCAAACTCGGCAGACAGGGCAGCTCGCCGGAGCAGGTGCTGGTCCGGGGAGTCGCGGCGGCTCCCGGTGTAGCTGGCAAGAACGGCGTCCACGAAATCCTGTTCGTTCGAGGCAACCAGCCAAGCGAAGTCGTCGGCGGGATCCCCGATCCGCAGGTCCGTCCAGCCCGTAACGGCCGTGACGCGGCCGCTTTCCACGAGCAGGTTGTCCTCATGGAGGTCCCCGTGGACAACGCACGGGTTGAACCGCCACAGTGAGACGTCTTCAAGGGCATGTTCCCAGCGGAGCAGCAGCGACGCCGGGATTTTTCCGGTTGTGGCCGCCTGGTCGAGCTCGTTGAGCCGGCGCTGGCGGAATTCGTTGGGTGTGTAGCTGGGCAGGTCGGCATTGCTGACCAGGGAGTGCGGAAGATCATGGATGGCCGCCAGCGCTGTCCCGATTTCCCGGGCGAGCGCGGCCGGACCCGCGGTGAGTTCTTCCACGCTTTGTGTGCTCCCGGCCAGGTGGGAGTACACAAAGGTGCTGAGATTACCAAGCCGGACGCTGCCGGCCACCGTGGGCATCAGGAAGGGCAGCTCGGCCCGGATGGCCGGAACGAATGCCCGGAGGACGAGGAACTCCGTCTCGAGCCTGGCGCTTGCTTCCGCATGCCGCGGCGACCTGACCCGCCACTGTTTGTCTTCCGAATCCAGCAGCAACGCGGAGTCAAAATCCGCGGGATCGTCCGCAGCGGAGCTAACGGCGGTTGGGGTCAGCCCGGGGACTGCCGCTGTTGCTACGGCTGCCAGTTCGATCGGTTTTCTTCTCACCGTTCCACGGTAGATTGAGTGGCGTCCAAGACAACGATGTGCGGCGGCGAGTCTCCAGATATGCTGCAAAAGTCGGCTCCCTCAGCCCACCCGGAGGGCCACATCACATGTCCCGGCCGAATGTCCCTGCCGAATGTAAATTGTCAGTCCGAGTCAGTACGGTGGACACATGAGTCATGCGGAGTCCGCTATACCGGCCTACCAGCCGCAGGCAGTCCAGCTGCCGGCCAACCACCTGTTCGATACCGTACTGCCGGTCCTCCCGGCTGCCGTGGACCGCGGCTCCGCTGACCGTGTCCGGCCGGGCATGGTTGAGGAGTTGCTGGACAGCGAGCACACGCGGGCAGTGGTCCTTGCCGGGAGGCAGGCCCTGGTGCGGGGTAGCGAGCTTCTACTGCCCGCGGCCGCCCAGTTGCTGGTTGATCTGCGGGACCGTGGCTCAGCCCCGGAACAGGTCATCTATCTTGGCGCCGCGCTGAACGGCTCGGACCTCGCCGCCGGGACCGAAGTGGTCCTTGTCGTCCTTCCCGAACCTGCCGAGCCCGGCACCGCCGGAATCCCGGCCGACGCGCAGTGGGCCGGCTTCCGCGACATCGCCGCCGTCCTGAACCCCACTGATACGGCGTTGTTCGTCGAAGCCAGCGCCATCGCCAACTGGCACGGCGGCCATACGCATTGTCCCCGTTGCGGGGCCCGAACTGCCGTGGAGGCCGGCGGCTGGGTCCGCCGCTGCCCCCAGGACAGCTCGGAACACTACCCCCGGACGGATCCGGCCATTATCGTCACGGTGGTGGGGCCGGACGGACGGCTGCTGCTCGGTGGCGGCGGGCCGGTTGACGCGAAGAATTACTCCACGCTGGCTGGATTCGTCGAACCAGGCGAATCCCTGGAACAGGCCGTCGTCAGGGAAATCCACGAGGAAGTGGGCGTCCGGGTCACGGGCTGCCAGTACTTGGGCTCGCAGTCATGGCCGTTCCCGGCCTCCCTTATGCTTGGATTTACCGCCATCACCGAAGACGCCGTGGCAAAGCCCGACGGCGTGGAGGTAACCCGTGCGCGCTGGTTCAGCCGGGAGGAACTCCAGGACGCCGTGCTCACCGGCGAAATCACCATCTCCAGCCGGCTGTCCATTGCACGCTCGCTGATTGAGCACTGGTATGGCGGCCGGATCATGGACAGCACGGACACCTGACACCCGGAACAGGCATCACCATTGGCCAGACGCCAGTACGTGGCAGTCGCGACAACAGAGCAGCAGAAGTGACCACAGAGAATTTTGACAGTGCAGAGTCCCTTGAGGAACGAATCCTTGGGGGACTTGACGCTGAACAGCGCGAGGTCGCCAGCACGCTGAACGGGCCGCTGTGCGTCCTTGCCGGTGCCGGCACCGGCAAGACCAGGGCCATTACGCACCGGATTGCGTATGGCGTGCACTCAGGGGTGTACAGTCCCCAGCGGCTCCTCGCTGTGACGTTCACGGCCCGGGCCGCCGCGGAAATGCGCAGCAGGCTGCGGGATCTCGGCGTGGGCAATGTCCAGGCGCGCACCTTCCACGCCGCCGCCTTGCGGCAGCTGCAGTTTTTCTGGCCGCAGGCGGTCGGCGGCACGCTGCCCAACCTGCTGGACCACAAGGCCCAGATGATCGCCGAAGCCTCCCGCCGCCTGCGGCTCAGCACTGACCGCGCGTCCATCCGGGACCTCGCCTCCGAAATTGAGTGGGCCAAAGTCTCCATGCTGACCCCGGCCAACTACCTGGAGAACGCGCAGGGCAGGGGAACGCCCGGCGGGTTCGACCTCACCGCCGTCGCCCGGGTCTTCCAGTCCTATGAGGATGTCAAGACGGACCGCAACGTCATTGATTTTGAGGACGTACTCCTGATCACGGTGGGGATTCTGCAGGAGGACCAGAAAGTCGCGGCCACCGTTCGTGAGCAGTACCGGCATTTTGTGGTGGATGAGTACCAGGACGTTTCGCCGCTGCAGCAGCGCCTCCTCGAGCTGTGGCTGGGCGGGCGGGACGAGCTGTGCGTTGTGGGCGATGCGAGCCAGACGATCTACTCGTTTACCGGCGCTTCGCCCAAACACCTGCTGGGATTCAAGGCCCAGTACCCTGAGGCCAATGTGGTGAAACTGATCCGGGATTACCGTTCCACGCCGCAGGTGGTCAAGCTGGCCAACGATCTCCTGGCCGCACGGCGTGGCGGCGGGCCGGTGGCCGATGCTGCCTGGGCAGCTCCGCTGCAGCTGGTGGCGCAGCGGCCGGCGGGGCCTGTCCCACAGTTCACCGAGTGCTCCGACGATGAAGCCGAAGCTGCCACGGTCGCCATCAAGATCCAGGAACTGCTCGACGCCGGCACTCCCGCCAGCCAGGTGGCTGTCCTTTTCCGCACCAACGGGCAGTCCCAGGCCTACGAACAGGCGCTTGCGGCCGCCGGCATCAGTTACCAGCTGCGCGGTGGTGAGCGCTTCTTCGCCCGCAAGGAAGTGCGCGACGCCATCCTCCAGCTGCGCGCGGCAACCAGGGCCGTCGCAGAAACCGCGACGCCGGAACCGCTCGGCCAGCTGGTCCGCGATATCGTGGCCTCGCTCGGCTACACGGACGCCCCGCCCCACAACGGCGGCGCGCTGCGCGAACGCTGGGAGTCCCTGGCAGCGCTGGTGGCGCTCGCGGACGAGCTCGTCCACGTCCGCGGCGAGCAGTTCAGTCTCAGTGACTTTGTAAATGAACTCCAGGAACGGTCGCTGGCGCAGCACGCTCCCACTGTCCAGGGCGTAACGCTTGCATCGCTGCACGCCGCGAAGGGCCTCGAATGGGACGCCGTGTTCCTGGTGGGCCTGTGCGAAGGCCTGATGCCCATTTCCTTCGCGGACACACCCGAATCCGTGGATGAGGAGCGCCGGCTGCTCTACGTGGGCATCACCCGCGCCCGCGAGCACCTGTCCCTGTCCTGGTCCACGGCACGGACACCGGGCGGCCGGGCCAACCGGAAACCCTCACGCTTCCTCGACGGGCTCCGGCCCAACTCGGTGGCCAGCTCCAGCGCACGCGGAAAAGGGCCGGCGCCACGCCGGAAATCGGCGGCCCCGGCCACCTGCAGGGTCTGCGGGAGCATGCTGGCCAGCGGCGCCGAACGCAAGGTGGGCCGCTGCAACGACTGTCCGCCCAGCTACGAAGAGCAGACATTCGATGCCCTTCGGCAATGGCGGAAGAAAATAGCACTGGCGGCCGAGGTGCCGGCATTTGTGGTTTTCACGGATGCCACGCTGACGGCCATCGCAGAGGCCAAACCGTCCACCTTGGAGGAACTCGCGGCACTGGCCGGCGTGGGTCCGTCCAAACTGGAACGCTACGGCGAAGACGTGCTGCGGGTGCTCGTCGAAAGCACCACCCTGTGACCCGCCGGCCGGCAGGACAGGACACCCTTCCCGTCACCACGGCGGACGGATCACCGGTTGAGGTGCGGCGGTCGGCCCGCCGGACCAGGACCGTGGCTGCCTTCTGGGAGAACGGGACGGCAGTGGTGGCCATTCCGGCCCGGTTCACCGCCGCGCAGGAGTCGGAATGGGTGCACCGCATGCTGGAGAAGCTGCACCGCCAGGGGGAGCGGCGCTCCCGCAAAGGAAGCAAACAGCCGGCCACTGATACTGCCCTGGCCACCCACGCCGCAGCCCTTTCGGCCCGGTACTTCGGCGGCAGGGCAGTCCCGACGTCGGTCCGTTGGGTCAGCAACCAGAACTCGCGCTGGGGCTCCGCAACGCCGTCGGAAGGATCCATCCGGCTCTCCGACAAGCTCCGGCCCATGCCGCAGTGGGTCATCGACTATGTCCTCCTGCATGAGCTCGCGCACCTGCTGGTGGCCGGGCACAACGCCGCGTTCTGGAAGCTGTTGGAGGCTTACCCCGACACGATGCGGGCCAAGGCTTTCCTGGAAGGCGTCTCGTTCGCCACCTCCCGGGGCCTGACCGCGGGAAGCAATGATTCAGAGCCCGCCGACGCCGACTAGCGGGGTCGTCCACCCCTCGGTCTAGCTAACCCTTGGGCTGCTCACCGTCGCCGGCGGGCTGGTCGCCGTCGTCACGGCCTTCGGAATCATCCTGCGGCGCGTTGTCGAAGCCGCCGCTCAGCAGCTTCTGCAGGGCGTCGTCCACTTCGCTGTCGCTGGCCTCGGCCAGCTGGCGGCGGCCACTGAACCCCTGCGGGTCATCGAGGTCCTCGGCGGTGGGGAGAAGGTCCGGGTGCTGCCAGATGGCATCGCGTCCGGCAATGCCCCGTTCGTCCTTCAGCGTGGCCCACAGCGTGGCAGCCTCGCGCAGGCGGCGGGGGCGCAGTTCGAGTCCCACCAGGGAAGAGAAAGCGTGTTCCGCCGGACCGCCTGTGGCACGGCGTCGCCGGACTGTTTCCCGGAGCGCACCGGCGGAGGGCAGCAGTTTCTCTGTGGCCGAAGCGGTGAGCTCGTCCACCCAGCCTTCAACGAGGGCCAGGGCCGTCTCAAGTTTTTCAAGCGCCTGCTCCTGAGCAGGGGTCCGCTGCGGCATGAAGACACCTTGGGACAGCGCTTCCTGGATGCCTTCAGGGTTGCTGGGGTCCAGGTCGCGGGCCAGCTCTTCAATCCTGGAAGTGTCGATATGGATGCCGCGGGCGTAGGCCTCGATGGCGCCGAGCAAGTGGCCGCGCAGCCAGGGAACCTGGACAAACAGCCGCGCATGGGCTGCTTCGCGGACGGCCAGGAACAGCCGGATGTCGTTCTCCGGTAGGCCCAGGCCTTCCCCGAACTTGGTCACGTTGGCCGGCAGGAGGGCCATTTCCAGGTCGGCCAGGGGAACACCGATGTCAGTGGAGCTGACTACCTCGGCGGACAGGGCACCGATCGCCTGCCCCAGCTGCATCCCAAAGATCGCGCCGCCCATGTTCTGCAGCATGGACGAAGCACCGCCCATCATGGACTTCATCTCTTCGGGCATCTGTTCGGTCATGGCGCTGGAGAGCGCGTTGGCGATGCTGTTGGCTACGGGCTCCGTCAGCCGCTTCCATGTTCCAAGTGTGGCTTCCACCCACTCGGCACGCGACCACGCACGGCCGATCAGGCCGGTGGCAGGAAGCTCGGTCACGGGATCGAGCCACAATTCGGCCAGCCGCAGTGCCTCGTCGACTTCGCGGGTCTGCAGGGACGTGACGGACGGGTCGGCGCTGCTGGCAGCGACCCGGCGGGCGTTCTCGTGCGCGAGCTGCCAGTTGACGGGCCCTTCGGAAGGGGCGCTCATCATGGCCTGCACCTGGGAGAACATCTGGGCCAGGAGATTGGGGTCGTTCGGCAGGCCGGCTGCCTTTGCGAGTTCGGCGGGGTCGAAGTTTTCCATGCCCTTGCCGCCCATCAGGTTCTGCAGCATCTCGGTCAACGGATCCTTCGGCGTATCGTCGCCGTTGGACGGATTGAGTGGGTTGGAGGTCATGATCCCGCCGATCGTCGGTGTGACTGTTCACTTCACGGTACCCCGGGCAGGGGCGGCTGTCTGCCGGACAGGCGTCACGTTCGCTGTAGGCAAAGAGCTGGCCGGGGGCGGCACCGCGTAGTGTTGATTCAGTGACTACAACCCGCGGCGATCATCCGCATGAGGACCACGCTCCAGAGCTCGACGCCGGCACCACAGCGAGTGCCGCAGCGCCCGGAAAGGGTATAGTCGGCCCCCCGCCAACAGGGCAGAATGACCCCCGCAGCTCCCCGCCCGGGGACCGGCGGGTGTCCGTGATGATGCTTTCCGGCGTCCTGGCGCTGGGACTGGGGATCGCGGCCGTCACCGTACCGGTGCCTTATGTTGTGGAATCGCCCGGACCAACCTTCAACACCCTCGGCCAGAGCCAGGGCAGCCCTGTCATCAGCGTGACGGGCCGCGAAACCTATCCCGCCAAGGGAAATCTGGACCTGACCACCGTTTATGTCGACGGCGGTCCCAACGGCCCGGTGAGCGTCCTGGGTGCCTTCACCGCCTGGCTGGACAGGTCCAAGTCCGTTCATCCGGTGGAGATGCTTTACCCCAGCGGCACCACAAAGGAGGAGGCTGACGAGCAGAGCTCCGTGGCCATGACGTCGTCGCAGGAGAATGCGGTGGCATCAGCACTCAAGGAGCTCAACATTCCCTTCGGCCAGCAGCTCCAGGCCGCGGGGCTGCCCGATGGTTCGCCGTCCGCCGGCAAGGTTGAAAACGGCGACATCTTCGAATCGATCAACGGCAAACCCATCACATCGCTCGCCGTAGTGCAGGAGGAACTGGCCGCAGGCCAGGGAGCGCCGGCCACCCTGGTGGTGCAGCGCGCAGGGGAATCCGTCACTCAGACCATCACCCCCATGAACAACGGTGCAGGCCGCTACATTCTCGGAGTCATGCTCAAGTACCTGTTCACGTTTCCGTTCGACGTGAAGATTTCACTGGACAAGGTTGGCGGACCCAGTGCCGGGTTGATGTTTTCGCTGGGCATCATCGACACCGTGACGCCGGGGGACCTGACTGGCGGCAAACATGTCGCCGGAACGGGGACCATCACCCCCGACGGCACCGTAGGTCCCATCGGCGGCATCCGGCAGAAGATGCTGGGCGCGCGTGCCGGGGGAGCCACCGTATTCCTCGCCCCGGCAGAAAACTGCGACGAAGTTGTGGGCCATGTGCCGGAGGGACTTCAGGTGCTCAAAGTGGAGAACATCGCAGAGGCGCGTCACGCCGTCGAACTCGCCGGATCCGGGCAGGACACGGGCGCTTTGCCGGTCTGCGCCAGCAACTAGACTGAGGCCAGGAACTAAGCTTTACCGCCACTCGTGGCAGATATGACGGACGTTGCCACACGCTTGACCGGTGCCGGACGTCAACCGCACGCACGCTTCTCATGTAAACCTGACGACCAGCTATGAGGTACCGAGTTTGTCCCGTCCTACCAGCCCCATCCCGCCCGGAAGACCCCCCTCGCGACGCGGTGCCCTAACGCCCACGCTGATTGTTGTTGCCATCGCAGTGGTGGGCTTCATCTTCTTCGCCAATGTGTGGACTGACGTCCTCTGGTACCGGCAGCTCGGCTACTTCGAAGTGTTTGTGACAGAAAACCTCTCGCGGATCGGGATCTTCCTCGCCGGCTTCGCGCTTATGTTTGTGGCCGTCTTTTTTGCCATCCGGGTTGCCTACCACGCACGGCCCGTGTACGCGCCGGACTCCGAGATGCGCGACAACCTGAACCGCTACCAGGCCCAGCTTGAACCGGTCCGCCGCGTCGTTATGGTGGGCCTGCCCATCCTGTTCGGGCTGTTCGCGGGCAGCGCCGCGGCCAGCCAATGGCAGAAAGTGCTGTTGTTCTTCAACCAGGAACCGTTCGGCCAGAGCGATCCTGAGTTCGGCCTGGACATCAGCTTCTACCTCATGACTCTTCCGTTCCTGGGATTCGTCACAGGCTTCCTGATCAGCGTGGTTGTGGTGGCCGGCATCGCCGGAATCCTCACGCACTACCTCTACGGCAGCATCCGGCTGATGGAACGCGGCGTGTTCACCAGCCGCGCGGCACAGATCCACCTCGCGGTAACCGGCGCAGCCTTCCTGATCCTGCTCGGCGCAAACTTCTGGCTGGACCGCTACGCCGCCCTGCAGGGCAACGGCGGGCGCTGGGCCGGTGCGCTGTATACGGACGTGAACGCCGTGATCCCCACCAAGGCGATCCTCGCCGTGGCGGCGGGGCTCGTGGCCATCCTCTTTATCGTTGCGGCGGTGATTGGCCGCTGGCGCCTGCCGGTCATCGGCACGGCCATGCTGATCATCACCTCGATCCTGGCCGGAGGCGTGTACCCCTGGGTTATCCAGCAGTTCCAGGTGCGGCCTTCCGAGCAGACGTTGGAGAAGGACTTTATCCAGCGCAACATCGAGATGACTCGGGCGGCCTACGGCCTGGACCAGATTCAGGTGGACCGCTATGACGCGACGAACACTGCCAGCACCGGGGCGCTGGCCCCGGACGCCCAGACCACGGCCAACATCAGGCTCCTGGACCCCAACCTGATCTCCGATGCGTTCTCCCAGCTGGAGCAGTACCGCCCGTACTACCAGTTCCCGGAGGCACTGAACGTCGACCGCTACGAGGTTGACGGCAAGATCCAGGACACGGTCATCGCCGTGCGCGAGCTGAACCCGGCGAACGTTGCCACCAACCAGCAGGGCTGGCTCAACCAGCACGTCGTCTACACCCACGGCTACGGCGTGGTGGCGGCCAAGGGAAACAAGTTCACCGTCGACGGCAAGCCGGAGTTCCTCCAGTCGGGTATCCCGTCCACCGGTGTACTTGGCGATGACTCCACCTACGAGCCGCGGATCTACTTCGGCGAAGACTCCCCGGAGTACTCCATTGTCGGGGCGCCTTCGGGATCACCTCACCGCGAACAGGACAGGCCTTCCGGCAAGGAAGGGGACGGGGAAACCCAGTACACCTTTACCGGCAACGGCGGGCCCAACGTGGGCAGCTTCTTCAACAAGGTCCTGTACTCCATCAAGTTCCAGTCCTCGGACCTCCTCCTCTCCGACGGAGTTAACGCCGAATCCCAGATCCTGTACGACCGCAGTCCGCGTGACCGCGTGGAGAAGGTTGCCCCGTACCTCACCGTTGACGGCAACTCCTATCCGGCCGTTGTTGACGGCCGCGTCAAGTGGATCGTGGACGGGTACACCACTAGCCAGTACTACCCGTACTCGCAGCAGGAGCAGCTCTCGGCTGCCACCGCGGACTCCCAGACCACTTCAGGCCGGACGGTTGCCCTGCCGAACAGCTCGGTGAACTACATCAGGAACTCGGTCAAGGCCACGGTCGACGCCTATGACGGCTCGGTGACCCTCTATGCATGGGACGATCAGGACCCCGTCCTGAAGGCCTGGCAGAAAGTTTTCCCCACCTCAGTGAAGCCGTACTCGGAGATGTCCGGCGATGTTATGAGCCACGTCCGTTACCCGGAAGACCTGTTCAAGGTGCAGCGGGAGCTCCTGGGCCGCTACCACGTCACGGAACCAGTGAGCTTCTACAAGAGTGACGAAGTATGGAGCGTGCCGAACGATCCCACCGTAGACACTGAAGGGATCAAGCAGCCGCCGTTCTATATGTCACTGCAGATGCCTGACCAGGAAAAGCCGGCCTTCCAGCTCACCTCATCCTTCATCCCGCAGATCGTCAACGGCACTGCCCGGAACGTCCTCTATGGCTTCCTGGCCGCCGACTCTGACGCCGGAAACGAGAAGGGCGTCAAAGCTGAAAGCTACGGCAAGCTGAGGCTGCTGCAGATTCCGCCGGAAACACAGGTTCCCGGGCCAGGCCAGGCCCAGAACAAGTTCAACTCAGATCCCACGGTGTCCCAGGCTTTGAACCTTCTGCGGCAGGGTGCCTCCGAAGTGCTCAACGGCAACCTGCTGACACTGCCTGTGGGCGGCGGCATTCTGTATGTCCAGCCGGTTTACCTCAAGTCGACCGGTGAGACGTCCTACCCCACACTGCAGCGTGTGCTGGTGGCCTTCGGCGACAAGGTCGGCTTTGCGCCGACCCTCGACGGAGCCCTGAAGCAACTCTTCGGCGGCGACTCCGGCGCTGCCGCGGGCGACTCCGGCAACACCGGCCAGACCCCGCCTGCTCCTGGCACAACACCGCCGGTGAGTGCAGGTGCCCAGGCAGACCTGAAGGCCGCGCTGGATGAGGCCAACGCCGCCATCAAGGCGGGCCAGGCAGCCCTGGCGGCTGGCGACTTTGCAGCCTACGGGGAAGAGCAGAAGAAGCTCGCGGCGGCCCTGCAGAAGGCTATTGACGCCGAGGGCAAGATCCCGGCGCCGGCCCCTGAAGCGACTCCGTCGCCCGGGGCGACGCCGTCGCCGGAAGCCACACCGACGGCGACGCCCTCGCCGGCGGCCAGCAACTAAAGGGGTTTGACCCAGCGAGACGCACATCACGCCATCAGGATTTGGCCTCCCGTTCACCGAACGGTAGAGTTGATCTTGCGACGCGGGGTGGAGCAGTTCGGTAGCTCGCTGGGCTCATAACCCAGAGGTCACAGGTTCAAATCCTGTCCCCGCAACTGGCGAAAAGTCCGGATTCTGGAAACAGAATCCGGACTTTTTGGTTTAAGCGCACCTGCCCTAAGCCGGGAGTCCGGGGTTGTGGCGACCCTCAATCGCGATTGGTTTTTACCTACTCCAAAGTACGGTAGTGTTGATCTTGCGACGCGGGGTGGAGCAGTTCGGTAGCTCGCTGGGCTCATAACCCAGAGGTCACAGGTTCAAATCCTGTCCCCGCAACCATGTAGAAGACCCCGACCGGCATTACGCCGGCCGGGGTCTTCTTTTGCCCGATTACTCCCGGTTCCTAGTATTCTCGTTCGCAAAGCCATTTGAGCACCTGGTCAGTCATTCTCGAGAGGAATGTTGTTCGATGTCCACACCCACGAAGAAGCCCGGCTCCGCGACGGGCAAGCGGTCCCGACTCTACTGGGGTGTTCCTGCCGTTCTTGTAGCGCTGGTGCTCGTGGTGCTGCTGGCCAAGTGGATGACCGGCCATCCAGCTGTCGCCTCGTTCCTGGCTGACTATCCGGGCCATTCGGAACTGCCTGAGGGCGCGCCCGTGGGATTCCCGGCCTGGCTGGCCTGGCAGCACTTCCTGAACGGCTTCTTCCTGCTGCTCATCATCAGGACCGGCTGGCAGGTGCGGACCACCACGCGGCCCAGCGGCCACTGGACCCGCAACAACAATGGGCTGATCAAGACCAAGAACGCGCCCACCAAGATCACCTTGGAGCTCTGGCTGCACCTGACGCTGGACGCGCTCTGGGTCCTCAACGGCCTGGTGTTCGCCATCCTGCTCTTCGCCAGCGGCCAATGGATGCGGATCGTGCCCACCAGCTGGGACGTCATCCCCAATGCCCTCTCCGCAGCGCTGCAGTACGCCTCGTTGAACTGGCCCACCGACAACGGCTGGGTCAACTACAACGCGCTCCAGCTACTGACGTACTTCGCCACCGTCTTCATTGCCGCACCACTTGCCTTCATCTCCGGCATCCGGACGTCCTCCGCCTGGCCCAAGAAGGCCACGGCCCTGAACAAGGCCTACCCCATTGAGCTCGCGCGGGCCATCCACTTCCCGGTAATGATCTATTTCGTGGCGTTCATCGTGGTGCATGTCTTCCTGGTCCTCGCCACCGGTGCGCTGCGGAACCTGAACCACATGTACGGCGGGAGCGACGACGCCGGCTGGTTCGGCTTCTGGGTCTTCGTCGCCTCGGTTGCCGCCATGGTGGCAGCCTGGTTCCTGGCCCGTCCCCTCTTCCTTCGCCCCATCGCCTCCCTGATGGGCAAAGTCAGCCGCTGATTTCCGGGCCGGTGACGTCGTCCTGGCCTTGCTGGTCCTCCCGAAGCTTCTGGTAGGTGGCCAGCGCACGCTCCCTGGACTCGGGCAGTCCCACCACGGGGGCGGGGTAGCCCTGGACATCGGGCTGCGTCCACGGTTCGTGGATGGCCCTGCGGTCCATCCACGCCAGCTCCGGAATGAACTCGCGAAGGTACCGGCCCTCGGCGTCGAACTTCTTGCTCTGCGTCACCGGGTTGAAGATCCTGAAGTACGGGGACGCGTCGGCGCCTGAGCCCGCCACCCATTGCCAGTTAGCGGGGTTGCTGGCAGCATCGGCATCCACCAGGGTGTCCCAGAACCACGCCTCGCCCAGGCGCCAGTCGGCCAGGAGGTTTTTGACGAGGAAGGACGCCGCGGCCATCCGGACCCGGTTATGCATCCAGCCCGTCTGCCACAGCTGCCGCATCCCCGCGTCCACCAGCGGGTAGCCGGTCCGGCCCTGCTGCCAGGCGCCCAGTTCCGCCGCGGTGGGTTGCTGCCATTCGAACCGGTCGAAGTCCGGCCGATAGTTTCGGGTAGCCAGCTGGGGATTGGCGTAAAGCAGCTGCCAGCAGAACTCCCGCCAGCCCAGCTCGGACCGGAAGATCCCGACGTCGGGCGTCGCCTCCCGGGGGAAGCGGCGGCGGAGCTCATGCCAGACGCGGAACGGGCTGATTTCACCAAAACGGAGGTGGGGGGACAGCCTGGACGTGCCTTCCACTCCGGGTACGTCGCGCCCGGTGCCGTACTCCTGTGCGGGCCCGTCCAGGAAGTCCTCAAGCCTGCTGTGCGCCCCGGCCTCCCCGGGCTCCCAGGTCTCAGCCAGTCCGCCGCTCCAGTCCGGCAACACGGGCAGCAGTGACCACTCCGCCAGTGTGTCGCTGCCAGCCGGGTTCTTCGACCCGGCAGCGGCAGGGGAGGGCAGAGCGGCCGGGGCATCCAGCGGGCGGCGTGGCTCGCCGGACGCTGTGCAGGCCCGCCAGTAGGGCGTGAACACCTTGTAGGGTCCGCCGCTGCCGGTGGTGATGGTCCACGGCTCGAACAGCAGGTTGGCCTGGAAGCTGGCGGCTTCGATGCCGTTCTCCGCCGCCCAGGCCTTGATGTCCGCGTCCAGGGACCGCTCGGGACCGCCGTAGCGGCGGTTCCACAGCACGTGCTTTGCGCCGGTCTCCGCAGCCAGGTCCCGGATCACACGGCTGGCAGGTCCACGCCTGAGGATGAGTGCGGAACCGGCCTCAGCAAGCGCCCCCGCCAACGATGTCAGCGAGTGGTGCAGCCACCAGCGGGCCGCGCCTCCCAGGGGACGGATTCCGGGGGATTCCTCGTCGAGAATGTAGACCACGGTGAGCGGCAGGCCGAGTTCGACCGCGTGGGACAGAGCGGGGTTATCGTCCAGTCGAAGGTCATCACGGAGCCAGACAATGGAGGACGCAACGGGGGAGACCATGTCCTCCACGCTACACATCCGCGACAGCGGCCGCACGGACGTTTGCACTACGGGTTGCACTGCCGTTTGCAGGTTTCTGTCCGGGCATAGCAGTGGCCGGGGTTCGTGATGAACCCCGGCCACTGCTGGCCCGCTCAGCGGCGGATCCGGCTGGCTACAGCTTGTCGAAGTCGGCTTCGTCGACTGTGGACTCGGACCTCGCGCCGGAAGCGCCGATGGCCGGCTTGGCCCCGCCGGACTTCAGGGCTGCCAGGCGTGCTTCGATTTCCACCTGCTCGCCGAGGTCTTCCAGCTGGTTGAACTGGGCGTCCAGGCTCGACGCGGCAAGCTCCTGCTGGCCGCGGACCTTGGCCTCTTCGCGGCGGATTTTCTCTTCGAAGCGGCCAACTTCGCTGGTGGGATCCATGAAGTCGATGCTCTTGATGGCGTCGTGCACCTGCGACTGTGCCGCGGCCGTCTTGGAGCGCGCAACCAGCTCGTTGCGCTTGCTAGTGAGCTCGTTGAGCTTGCCCTTCATCTGGTCCAGGCCCGACTTGAGCTTGTCCACTACCTCGGTCTGCGAGGCGATGCTCGGCTCAGCACCCTTGGCTTCGCTTTCCGCGGACATCTGGCGCTGCAGCGCTACCTTCGCGAGGTTGTCGAACTTCTCGGCGTCTACGCTGTCGCCGGCGCTGCGGTATTCGTCAGCCTTGCGAGATGCGGCAAGGGCCTTGTTGCCCCAGTCCTGGGCATTCTTGATGTCCTCGCGGTAGTCATCCTGGAGCATACGCAGGTTGCCGATGGTCTGGGCTACGGCGGACTCAGCCTCCGCAATGTTGTTGGTGTAGTCCCGGACCATCTGGTCCAGCATCTTCTGCGGATCCTCAGCGTTGTCCAGCAAAGTGTTGATGTTTGCCTTTGCCAGCTGTGCGATCCGGCCGAAAATGGACTGCTTAACCATGGTGTTACCTTTCGTCCTGCTCAATGGTGGCCACTGAGATCAGTGAACAGTTGTTGTACCGCTTCTTTTCGCCGGCAGGTTGGTTCCTGTCGGCGTCTAGCCTTTTGTCGGATCAGAAACTTCCCGAGTCTCCGCCGCCGAAATCTCCGCCGCCGAAGTCCCCTCCGCCGGAGTCACCGCCCCAGCCGCCGCCGCCGTCGCTGTGGCCTCCGCCCCAGCCTCCGCCGCTGCCGCCGTTGAGGATGGAGTTGATGAGGATACCGCCAAGGATGGCGCCCCCGAGGCCGCCGCCGCCTCCGCCGCGCCCGCCGAACATGCCACCGCCGCCGAAGCCTTGGTTGGCGTAGCCACCAAAGTTGTCGACGTCAGCCTGGGCGAGTTGCGCTGCCTGGGCCGCGAGGGCGTGGGCCTGCTGGGCGTAAGTCAGCGCGGTGACGGGATCGTTGCGCGAGATGGACAGTGCGTAGTCGAGGTTGCGCTGGGACTCGGCGAGCCGTGTACGGGCCTCGGTGCCTACGCCGCCGCGGCGGGCGGTGATGTAGTCCGACGTGGCACTGATCTGCGCCTGCGCCGACATGATGGTCTGCTGCAGCGACGCCTGGGCGCGGCGGGCCTGGTCCTGCTGGTTCCGGATGCCGGTGAGGGACTGGTCCAGGGCCTGATGTGCTGTTTCAACGCGCTGCAGGGTGGCGATGGGATCGATTTTCCCGCCCTGGATTTCGGCTTTGACCTGGCCCAGGGCGGCCTCAACGCCGGCTACCGGGCCGGCGAGTTCTGGGTGTTCGCCGGACTGGATCATGGCTTTCGCCTGCGCGAGGTCCTGGGAGGTTTCGACGACGGCCGCCTCCAGGCCGTTGCGGGCTTCGTCCAGGCTTGTGGACACCTTGGCGATGGCGTCCAGCAGAACGTTGGTCTGGTGCAGGCTTTCTTCAGATGCCCGCACGGCGACTGCTGCAAGGCTTCCCTCGCCTTCGCTGAGCTTCTCCTGGGCGGTGGCCGTGGCATTCTGCACAAAGGCCAGGCGTTCCTTGGCCTGGGTGATGTTGTCAGCGACCTGGACCAGTGCGCTGTCCGCGTACTTGGCGCGCAATGCCGTCAGTGACTGTTCGGCGCTGGCAATCTTGGCATCCGCGTCGTGCGCTCCGGCACTGATGGCGGCCAGTGCCTGCGGGGCGTTCTTCTCGAGTTCGCGGAGCGAGTCGAAGTCGGCCTTTTGCTCCTGGAGCGAGCCGAGCGCCGCCTCTGAGCGGCGGATGATTTCGCCGAGCCAACTGCGCTGCTGTTCTTCCGTGTCCGGGATGTGGTCGTCAAGCTGCTGCTGGAGCTTGAAGGATTCGGTCATGTGGGCTTTGGCTTCGGCCAGGGCCTTCGTGAAGTTCCCCACCGCGGCATCGCCGTACTGGGCTTCCGCGAATCCGAGTTCCTGTTCGCTGGACTTGATGGCGTCGTCGGCCTCGATGATCAGCGAGCCGCTCTTGCGCCGGAGTTCCTCGATGCTTAGTGAAGCCAGCGGATCGAGCTCGGCACCCTGGGGTCCGTAGCTGGCGCTGGACGACAGGGCGGCCTTCTTGCGCCGGTTGCGGAAGTACAGGTAGGCGCCAGCCCCGCCGGCGGCAACTAAGCCCGTGCCAACGAGGATGGCTGCTCCGGCGCCATCACCCGAGGGGACATTGCCGCTGCCGCCGCCTGCTGCATCGCCGATGGCTCCAGCGGTGTCAATGGCAGCCTGGGCGAAGTCCTTCTTGCCGCCAGCCAGGTTGGCCGTGACGGCGTTCTGGCTGATGGCTCCCTGTTTGGACTTGATGGGGCTGGCAGAGTTCAGGACGAAGCTGAATTTGCCGTCATCCTTGGCTATCGCCAGGACGGCGTCGGACCTGCCCATGCCCTTGTTCGTCGCAACGGCCGCGGCCCAGTCAGCTGGAACGGTTGGGTTGGTGAACGTGTCCACAGTCACCACATAGAGGTTGTACTTGTGGTCCTTCAGGAGCTTCTGGATGGCTTCCTGGACTTCGCCGCTGCGGCCGCCGAGAACGTTGGCTTTGTCCACAACGTTCGTTCCGGACGGGATCGGCACCGGATCCTCAGCCCAAGCCGCGCCGGCAGGAACCGCGAGCAGCCCGGTCAGGCCGATCACGGCGAGGATACGTTTGAACTTTGACCGCATTGTGCAACCCTTCAGCACGCCTGACACCGATTCGGGACGAATCAACGTCTCAGAATGCAGCAGCGCCCCCACGCGTGATGTAAAGCCGCAGGTCGCTGTGGCAATTCCTCTTGATTCTATGGTGCACCTTATGGTGCGTCCACACGGACGAATATGCCACCAGCGAAACGCTCGAAAGCGCTGGTGTGCAGGGATTTTCAGTCTCTCAGGAACCTCCCAGCGAACGTTCGCCCCAGTTCCAGCCAGACGGTACATAGTTAATGCAGACGAGGATGAAAGGAAGTCCAATGACTGAAAACCCAACCCAGGGTGCAGCGCCTGAGAACCGGGATCCGGACGAGAACCGGAATCCCGACCAGAAGCCTGCGGAGGTCCGCAGCGACGCTGTCGGTCAGGCTAATCCGACCGAGCAGCTGGACCGCTCCGGGGCCCCCGGGAACCCCACGCAGCCGCTGCCTGGTGCACCCCGTCCGGGTTATCCTCCCCGCGAGCCGTTCTACGGCCAGCAGACACCGGGCCAGCAAGGACTGAGCCAGCAGACCTCCGGTCCGTACGGCGCCGCCCAGCCCAGCGGCCAGCAATACGGCCAGCACGGAGCGCATTCCGCTGTTCCGGGTTATGCAGGCCAGTACAACGCTGCCCCGAACCCGGCCGACGCTCCGCGCCGCAAACCGTCCTTCGGCGTCGGGACCCTGGTGGCAAGCATCCTCGCCGCCGGCCTCGTGGGTGGTGGCGTGGCCACGGTCGGTTCGGGCAACCTCTTCAACAATGGCTCGCCGTCGGCCGCGAGCAGCGGCAGCCAGTCTGAGACCGTGATTGTCAACAACAAGGACGACGTCAACGCCATCACGGCGGCGGCGCTCAAGGCGTCGCCCAGCGTGGTGACCATCAGTGCCACGAGCGGCAGTTCGGGCGGCACGGGCTCCGGCATCGTTATGGACAACGAAGGGCACATCCTGACCAACACCCACGTGGTGACGCTCGATGGCCAGAGCGCCAACGCAGCCCTGGAGGTCCGGACCAGCGCGGGCAAGGTCCTCAAAGCCACACTGGTGGGCACTGACCCCCTTTCTGACCTTGCGGTCATCAAGGTGGACAACGCGTCCGGGCTGACTGCAGCCACGCTCGGTGACTCGGGCAAGCTCAACGTCGGCGACACGGCCATCGCCATCGGCTCCCCGCTTGGCCTGACCGGAACAGTCACTGACGGCATCGTCTCAACCCTGAACCGGACCATCAGTGTGGCGTCCTCGGCGGCACCGAAGGAAGGCGACACTTCGCAGGGCGGCGATCAGGGCTTCCAGTTCGCCCCGCCAAACGGTGGCCAAGGCCAAAGCACCGCCAACCAGGGTTCCATCTCCATCAACGTGATCCAGACTGATGCCGCCATCAACCCCGGCAACTCCGGCGGAGCGCTGGTCAACAGCAAGGGCGAGATCATCGGCGTCAACGTCGCCATCGCGTCCGCCGGCTCCGATTCTTCGACCACCGGCGGAAATATCGGAGTGGGCTTCAGCATCCCCATCAACCACGCAAAACGGGTGGCACAGGAGATCATTGATACCGGCAAGGCCTCCCACGGCCAGTTGGGCGTCAGCGTCAAGGAAAAGTCGTCCAGCAGTTCGTCCTCGGGCTTCTCCGTAGGTGCCGACGTGGCAACGGTCGAGCCGAATTCAGCTGCCGCAAAGGCCGGAATCAAGGTGGGCGATGTGGTGATCAAGTTCAACGACCTGGTCATCAGCGAGCCTAACCAGCTCACAGCGGCCGTCCGTGAGCAGGCCGGCGGCTCCACCGTCAAGCTCACCGTCCTGCGCAACGGCCAGGAGCAGACGCTGGACGTCACGCTCGGCACCGCGGCGGACCAGTAGGCCTGAACAGCAGAGCGCACGGCAAACAATCAACGACGACGGCGGAGGTCACCAAAGGTGATCGCCGTCGTCGTCGTACGTGTTCGCCGCGCGCCCGGGCAGCGCCGTGACACAGGCGTTAACGGGACGGCAACGGTGGGCGGCTATATGGTTAGCTAGGATCTACCCGTACCCCGGGCGTTCCGAGGCCATGACCCCATCCGGCTGGCTGTCCACAAGCATGGAAGGCTGCTGTAAAAACAGTGGAAGAGACATTGAAGATCATCGTCCTGGTCAAGCATGTACCGGACGCACAGTTCGACCGACACCTCACTGGCGAGGGCTACACCACGGACCGTGACGAAAGCATCCTTTCCGAGCTGGACGAATACGCGCTGGAGGCGGCTTTGCAGCTGGCTGAGGCCCGCGGTGGGGCCAAGGCCGGCAACCAGGTCATTGCGCTGAGCATGGGCGCGTCCGGTGCCGTGAACGCGGTGAAGAAGTCGCTCCAGATGGGCGCCACCGAAGGTGTGCACCTCACGGACAGTGCACTGGCCGGCTCAGACGCCGCCGCCACGTCGCTCGCGCTCGCGGCCGCCATCCGCCATATTGGCACCGGCGCGCCGGTGGACCTTGTCCTCACGGGCATGGCGTCCACCGACGGAGAAACGTCCCTGGTCCCGGCCCAGCTGGCCGAGCGCCTCGGTCTGCCGCAGGTCACCTTCGCGTCCTCGCTGACGGTCGACGGTGGCCGGCTCACCGCGCGCCGCGACGCCGACACCTACTCGGAGACCGTCGAAGCAACGCTTCCCGCGGTGGTCTCTGTGACGGACCAGATCAACGAGCCGCGCTACCCCAACTTCAAGGGCATCATCGCGGCCAAGCGCAAGAGCATCACCACCCTGTCCCTGGCCGACATCGGAGTCGATCCCGCGCACGTGGGCCACGCCGGATCCTGGACCACGGTGACCGCTGCCGTGGAACGCCCGCCGCGCACCGCCGGAACCATCATCACCGACGAAGGCGACGCCGGCATCAAGCTCGTCGACTTCCTGGCCGCCCAGAAGCTGCTCTAAGAGGGATCACAGACATGGCAAACGTACTCGTATTCATTGACAACCCCGGCGATGCCCTGAAGAAGAGCACCCTCGAACTGCTCACCCTGGGACGTTCCCTCGGAGAGACCGCTGTTGCCGTGAACGGCGATCTGCATCAGGATGTTTCGGCCACGCTCGCCGAATACGGCGTCACCGCCGTTTTCCGGCCCTCCGCCCAGGACCTGGATGACTATCTGGTCTCGGCGAAGGCAGCCTATCTCGCGGCCGCCGCGGGTGCCGCCGGTGCCGGCACGGTCCTCCTGGACAACTCGCCCGAAGGCAAAGAGATCGCGGCACGGCTCGGCATCCGGCTGAACGCCGGCGTCATCACCGACGTTGTGGCGGTCGACGCCGACGGTACAGCCCACAAGTCGGTCCTCGCGGGGTCCTACACCACCTCAGCCAGGGCCACCACGGCGATTTCCGTGCTGACGGTGAAGGCCAACAACGTCATGCCGGAGCCGGCATCCGTGGCTTCCGCCCCGGAGACGTCCACCGTCGAAGTTCCGGCCGACGGTACGGCCACGGCGGCCCGCGTCACCGCCCGCGAGCAGAAGGCCGCCAGCGGCCGCCCGGATCTGTCGGACGCCCGCATCGTGGTGGCGGGCGGACGCGGAGTGGACGGCGACTTCGGCCCCCTGGAGCAGCTTGCGGACGCCCTCGGTGCCGCCGTCGGGGCCTCCCGTGCAGCCACGGACGCCGGCTGGATCAGCCACGACGCCCAGGTGGGCCAGACCGGCAAGACCGTGTCGCCCCAGCTCTACATCTCGGCCGGCATTTCCGGTGCCATCCAGCAGAAAGCCGGGATGCAGACAGCGAAGGTCATCGTGGCCGTGAACAAAGACGCCGAGTCGCCGATTTTCGAAATCGCCGATTTTGGCATTATCGGGGACCTCTTCGACGTCCTTCCGCAGGCCACCGAAGAAATCAAGAAGCGAAAAGGCTGACCTTGGCGCACTCCGCTGCCCCGGCACAGAGCCCGTTCAACCCGGACATCCACCGGATTGGGCGGGTGCTCTGTTTCGCCGCCCATCCGGACGACATCGACTTCGGTGCGGCCGGCACCATCGCCGCTTGGACGGCCGCGGGAATCCACGTCAGCTACTGCATCATGACCGACGGCGACGCGGGCGGCTTCGACCCGGCGCAGCGGGCCGAGATCATCGCCCTCAGGGCGGCCGAGCAGCGCCGGGCAGCCGAACTCGTGGGCGTGACCGACATCCACTACCTCCATGAGCGCGACGGCTACCTGGAACCGACGCACGAGGTGATGAAAGGTGTGGTGAAGCTGATCCGGGAAGTCCGTCCCGACGTCGTGCTCGCCATGCATCCGGAACGGAACTGGAACCGCCTCCAGAAGAGCCACCCGGACCACCTTGCCGTGGGGGAGGCCGTGACCCGGGCTGTATACCCTGCGGTCGAAAACCCGTTCGCTTATCCGGAGCTGGCCGCGGCAGGCCTCGTGGCCTACAAGCTGCCGTGGCTGTGGCTCTATGCCGGACCGGACGAGCGGGAGAACCACTTTGTGGATGTCACCGACCATGTGGACGCCAAGCTCGACGCGATCCACGTGCACGTGAGCCAGCATCCCGACGTTGCGGCCATGGAAGCAGCGGTGCGGAACGGCATGCACCTGAACGCGCGGCGTGCGGGCTTTGCTGAGGGCCGCAGCGCCGAAGCCTTCCACGTGGTCGCCGTCAACGGCCCGGGGACCATCGCCGGATTCTAGGACGTCCGCGGCCGCGGATTTCCCCATGAGTTTTTTGTCCAGATAACGTGCCCTAAACGCGGTTTGAACCACGTTATCTGGACAAAAACTCGGGTATGGGACAGGAACCGGGGGCTCAGGCGCCCAGCGGTGCGGCAGCCACGGTGGGGAACGTCGGCGTAGCCGAACCGCCCACGGGCTCCACGGTGATGCCGAGCGCTGCAGCGGATGCTATGCCCTTCACCACGGCAGGCTTTGACAGGGCTGCCTCGTCCATCAGGCCCTGGGATACCGGTGCCGAGCCGTCCTTCGGGATCAGCCACATCTGGTAAACCTTGCCGGCCGGCGGCGCGGGTACACCGTTCATCTTGACCACCACGGCATCCCGCGACGACGAAATCAGCACGGTGGCAGTTCCGCCGGCGGAGACGGGTACGGAGGCTTCGCGGACGTCGCCGGCCCGGACGACCTGGTTCAGGGGGTCGTTCTGGTCCGTGATGTAGGCACCCACGCCCACGCCACCGAGGGCGATTACGGCGGCGGCTGCGACCGCGGTGAGCCAGCGGCGGGCGCCGGCGGGCCGGCGTCGTTCTTCCCTGCGGACCCTGGCAGCGGCGAGCTCATCCATGGCTTCTGCCGGCGCCTGTGCGGACGGCGTGGCTGCCGCGGCAGGCGCAGCAATGACTTCGGTGGGCGAATCGGCCGGCAGCTGCGCGAGCGACGGCAACTGCGACACGATTCGTGCGAAAAGATCCGCGGGAGGTTCCGCCTCAGCCGTAAAGGACGCCGCGAGAGTCTCCCTTGCCTGGCGGACACGCTCAAAGAAGGCGCTGCGCTCGGCGTCGGGCGCGGCGGAGATGTAGCGGTCTATGGCGGCGCGTTCGGCATCGCTGATCGCGTCCAGGGCATAGAGCTCGGCGAGATCCACGGCCCGCCCGCATTCCAGGTCGGCGGCGATCTCAGTTCCGAACGAGCCTGGACGGCGGGTGCCTCCCTGACTATTCATTTCTGTCATCTCAACTCACCCCCAGACAGGTCTTCAAGCGGATCAGTCCGTCGCGGATGCGGGACTTGATGGTGGGTACTGCTGCGTTTAGCTTTTCCGCGACTTCGCGGTAGGTGAGGCCGCCGTAGTAGGCCAGCCGCACGGATTCCTGTTGTGTTTCGGTCAGTGTTTCCAGGCACCGGACCACCGCCTCGGCTTCGAGCCTGCTGTCCACCTCGGCGGAGACGGAGTCGTGGTCCACGTCCTGGCTGCTGGCGCCGTATTTGGCCTCTCGGTCGGTGGCCGACTGCGAGGAACGGACCTTGTCCACGGCCCGGCGGTGTGAAATGGTCATCAGCCACGACAGCGGACTGCCTGCTTCCGGGTTGAACTTCGCGGCGTTCTGCCAGACCTGGAGGAAAACCTCCTGCGTGGCGTCTTCGCTGAGTTCGGGATCGATGAGCACTCGCCGCGCCATGCCGAACACCCTGCGCGATGTCAATTGGTAGAACGCGGCAAACGCGGCTTGGTCGCCGCCGGCTATGCGGGCGAGCAGCCCGGCCAAGCGCTTGCTGAGATCCGCCGGTGAGTCAGTGACTGCGGCCGGGGCCTCGGAGTTTGGCGCGTTGGGAGTTTCCATCACTACCCAGCATAAGTCGCCCGGCGGTGAAACCCGAGCATCGCGGCCGGTGCTGCCCCGGGGAAAGGGGAGAGCCGACGGCGCCGCCCGCCTGGTCGCTAGCCGTGTCACCTGCCGCTCCTTCCTCGCCCTGGAATTGCTGTCAGGAGTGATTCGGTGCAGGCAGCCGTCCGGATGGGCCGCGGGCGCTCAAATCTGGGCGCCGGAAAATCCCTGCTGGCGCCAGGCCTCGTAGACAGCAATGGACGCTGCGTTGGCCAGGTTCAGCGAACGGAGGGACGGCAGCATGGGAAGCCGCACGGTGGCCGTGACATGCGGATCGCTTTTGAGGTGTTCCGGCAGGCCTACCGATTCCTGGCCGAACATCAGCACATCCCCGGGACGGTAGGTAATGTCCGCGTAGCTGGTGGTGCCGTCCGAGGTGAACGCGTACACGCGGTCCGGCTGCAGTACGCGCCAGGCATCCTCGATGCTTTTGTGGACGGTGACGACGGCGAGGTCGTGGTAGTCCAGTCCGGCGCGCCGGAGCTTGGCATCGGAGAAATCAAAGCCAAGGGGTTCCACCAGGTGCAGTTCGGCGCCGGTTATGGCCGCCAGCCTGATCGCGCTGCCGGTGTTGCCGGGGATTTCGGGGGCGTGGAAGAGGATTCGGAACACCGTCCAATCCTAGTCAACCAATCCGGGTCAACGGTTCAGTGCATGGTACCCAACGCATGCAACAGTTCAGTGCATGCCGCGAAGCAGCCTGGCCAGCACGGACACATTGACGGTGTTGGGCGTGGGGCCGGAGGAGAGGAAGTGTTTGAGTCCGCGGACAAGGCCTGCCGCGTTCACCACCTGGATGGTTTCGGACGTGCCGGCTGTTCGCCGGTGGCGGTCGATGACGGGTTCGTGGAGGTTGCCGTCGGCGCTGTGGATGACTGTCCAGCCGGTGACGTTCAGTTCCGGGAAGATGTCCTGCATGGCCCGGACAACGTGGGCCAGTTGCGGCGGCGCGATGGAACGTCCGCCGTGCCTCAGGGTTTGCCCGTCCCAGGCGTAGGCGCCCTTTGGCAGCAGCATGGACCCGATCAGCGCCAGCCGGTAGCCGGACAGTAGTGCGTGGTCGATGTGGCTGTTATCGGCCGGGGACTGCAGGCCGTTGACCAGCCGGGCCGCAGGAATCGCGGGCAGAACCTGGCGGGTGATGAGCTGCACCGTGCGCAGTTCGCGCTGGATTCGGGCCTCGGCGCCAAAAATACCCCGTTTGCGCGGCATCCCGTGGACCTGCTGGCTGGCCTGGGCGAACGGGATGAGCGGCACAGTGCCGGACGCCTCGAAGGCCGCAGCATCGTAGGGCGGGACGTACAGGGGCGGGTCACCCGCGGTGTTCCGGGGCGTTGTGGTCCGGTGCACGGTGGCCGAGGCATGGCTGCCCGCCGCTGGCGCATCAAAGTGCGGCCCCGCGGCGGATTCGTCGGTGTTGCGGGATGTTCCTGCGGCATACGAGCGGTCGTAGGCCTTCCGGCGCTTCGGGTCTATCAGGGTTTCGTATGCTGCCGTCACCTGCCGGAAAGCGGCGGCGTCCCCGCCATGGTCAGGATGGGCCTTTCGCGCGGCCCGGCGGTAGGCCACCTTGATCTCCTTGTCGGTGGCCGTCACGGCGACGCGGAGCACCTCGTAGTAGGAGTTGCTGCTCTCGGTCAAGCACTCATCCTTTTCTTCGCTGGCCAGTCCACGGCATGCAGCCCGGTGGGCCCCAGTTTACGGCCTGCCCACACAACGTCTGCGCACGCCCCAGTGGTTCCCGCGGCCCGGCGTCTAGACTCTTTCAGGAGGACGGCAGGCTGGCCGTCCGGGGCGAACTTATTGGGGTGGACGTGAAGGCACAGGCGGCTGTACTCGTGGCGGGGGCGCTGCTTGGCGTGAGCACACGGGGGGGCTGCAGTGTTGATGTGCCCGATCCGGCCGCCCCGAAAGTGGAGCCAATCGTTACCACCCTGGCCACGCCCACTATTACCCCTGGCCACGACGCAGAAGCGGTGGCAGAAAAGGACATGCCGTTCTCCGCGGGCGGTTCCCTGGCCGCCGGGTTCCCCGTGGGGATCTCGGACGGACTCAAGGATGCACCCGGCTGGCAGCAGGTCAAGGAGAACGTGGCCGGCGAGAGTCAATTCGTGAAGGCCGATGGCTGTCTGGTGGCGGCCAAGGTCCGCACCAACCAGGCCCCGCTGGCGCTTCAGGACGACAAGGAGTCGACTGTTGGCCTCTTCACGTACCTGGACCCGACCATCCTGCCCGGCTATCTGAAGACAGCGACGCTGCGGTGGGGCGGGGAGGCCGGCAAGCCGGGGCCGTCGGCCGAAGTGCTGGCGCTGGAGAAACCCGGCCAAGCGGGCGTCAGGGCCACCGCCGTTATGGCCCGGGTGTTCGGCACCGCGGCATCGTCGGTCTACATTTCGGTGGCCTGCCCGGACGATGCCACACTGGCAGCCGCCCGGGCCGACGTCGCAGAACGCCTCCGTGTGGTTCCGCCGTCGAACTAGCGGTGCCGGTTACTTACCATGCCGGCGCCAGGACCCGGCGGGGGAAAGGCGGTTCAGGGCCAGTGCGCCCACGAGCAGGCCGAAGTCCCGCAAGGCAACGTCGTAGAAGCTGCCCAGGACCAGCAGGTTGATGATGATCCCCAGCAGCCAGACGGCGACCAGCAGGGAACCGAACCGGGGCCGGACGGCCACTGCAATACCGGCGGTGATCTCCACGACGCCGACGATGTACATAAAGGTCTGCGCCGACACCGGCACCACGGAGGTGGCAACCGGCGCGAGGTAGATGGTCCAGTCGATCAGGATGTTGGTGAACTTGTCCAGCCCGAAGAGAATCGGTGCGACGGTGAACACAGTGCGCAGCAGGAAGAAGGCCTGCCTGTCCGGTGCCATAGCCTGTAGACGACTGCCTGCGGTGATTTTCGCGTTGGTTGTCATGGTGGACTCCTTCTAAAAGTATGTATGATTATTTTAGAAAGATTAGCACCATTAAGCAATGGATGTTGTTTTTAGAGTAGGGGTACAGGGTGCGCAGACTTCCGTGGGGCCGCCGCATGGCGGCCGTGGCTTCCTTGGGCGACGACAAGCGCCGGCAGCTTTTTGAACTGGTTGCCGCTTCCGAGGCTGCAGTCGGGCGCGATGAGGCTGCGCTGGCCCTCGGCCTGCCAAGAAGCACGGCGTCCTTCCACCTTGACAGGCTGGTCCAGGACGGACTCCTGGCGGTGGAATTCCACAAGGCCGCCGGGAAGTCAGGTCCCGGCTCCGGGCGGCCGGCGAAGATGTACCGGCAATCAGCGAGTGAAGTCGGCGCTTCCGTGCCGGACCGCAACTATGACCTCGCCGCTGAGCTGCTGGTCGCAGCGATCGAGCACTCCACAGCGACCGGCGGAGCCGTGGGCAATTCCTTGCTGGCCGCGTCGTACAGCAAGGGCCAGGCGCTGGCCGCCGGCGCCGCAAGCCTGGCGGACTTCATGGCGGGGGAGGGCTACGAGCCCCGGCCTGACGGCGCCGGCGGCTTTGTGCTGGTGAACTGCCCGTTCCATCGGCTCTCGGACGGGCACCCGGAAGTGGTCTGCGCCATGAACGGATCTTTTCTGCAGGGCGCGGCTGCGGCGTGCGGGGAGCCGGAGGAACGTATAGCGCCGAACAGCGAGCCTGGCCAGTGCTGCGCCAGGATCACCCCGCCCTGACACCTGATGGGCCGGGGCCGCGGGTGTGCCGCCCTGGGCGCCGCTAGAATTGAGGCGTGCCCGTCTACCTCGATCATGCAGCCACCACGCCACTTTCTGCCGAGGCGCTGGCAGCCCTGACGCGGGAACTTGCCCGCACCGGCAATCCTTCGTCACTGCACGGCTCGGGCCGCCGTGCCCGCCGCTCCGTGGAGGACGCGAGGGAAGCCATCGCGACGGCGGCCGGCGCCCATCCCTCCGAGGTCATCTTTACGTCCGGGGGCACGGAGTCGGACAACCTTGCCGTGAAGGGCCTGTACTGGGCCCGTTCCGGCGAAGACCCGGCCCGGCGCCGTATACTCTGCTCCGCCGTCGAGCATCATGCCGTGCAGGACACCGTGGAATGGCTGGAGCGGCACGAGGGCGCCATTGCCACCTGGCTTCCGGTGGACGGCGAGGGCGTGGTGGACCTTGATGTCCTCGCCGCGGAGCTGGCCCGGGATCCCGAGAGCATAGCGCTCGTGACGGTCATGTGGGCCAACAACGAAGTGGGCACCATCCAGCCGGTACACAGGATCGTGGACCTGGCACACGCCGTTGGGGTTCCGGTCCATTCGGATGCAGTGCAGGCGTTCGGCTCGCTGCCGGTGAATTTCAAGGCCTCCGGGCTGGACGCGATGTCCGTATCCGGGCACAAGATCGGCGGACCGGTGGGAGTCGGCGCGCTCCTGTTGGGGCGGGCCGTCAAGCTGACCCCGGTGCAGCACGGCGGTGGCCAGGAACGCGACGTGCGTTCCGGGACGCTGGACACGGCATCCATCGCCGCGTTCGCGGCGGCTGCCGAAGCCTCCACCGCACGGCTTGCGGCCGAGTCCGCGAGGATCGCGGCCCTGCGGGACAGGCTCATCGACGGCGTCCTTGAGCGGGTGCCCGAAGCCGTGCTCCGAGGAGCCGCGGGGGAGGGGCGGCTGCCCGGCAACGCGCATTTCACGTTCCCCGGCTGCGAAGGTGATTCGCTGCTGTTCCTGCTGGACCTGGCGGGAGTGGAATCCTCCACGGGATCGGCCTGTACGGCCGGTGTCCCGCGCCCATCCCACGTGCTGCTGGCCATGGGACTGGACGAGGCGACAGCCCGCGGCGCGCAGCGCTTCACGCTGGGACATGCCTCAAGCGACGCGGACGTGGATGCCTTGCTGGCAGCCCTCCCCGGCGCGTATCAACGCGCCCGCCAGGCAGGGATGGCCGGGCACGAATCCTCGATCCAGACTGCGGGAACGGTAGCGCGTCAGGCGTCCTCCGGCAGTAGCTGATCGAGCCCAACGGAGTTGTCGGCCAGGCGCTCCGCTGTGACTCGGGTCCTGGCCGAGATGAGGGCCTTGATGGTCTTCTGCGCGCCGGGCTGTGGCTTCCGCGGCCAGTTGACGCTCATCCCGGCCACCACCCTGGAATCCTGCTGCCAGAACGCGATAAACTCCTTGGCCTCCAGTGACCCCCGGATCACCGGCTCAGCGCCCGCCGCCAGGGCCGGGAAGCCCGAGTACTCCATACTGACGTCGTACTGATCGGTGTAGAAGTAGGGGATAGTGCTCAGGACTGCATCCTGGCCGAGCATGGCCCTGGCGGCCACCTTTCCGCCGTTCAGGGCATTGGACCAGTGCTCGCTGCGGTGGTGCTGGCCGGTGAAGGGGTGCAAGGCGTTGGCGACGTCGCCGGCGGCAAAAATGCCGGGCGCGCTGGTCCGCAGGGACGCGTCCGTAAGGATCCCGTTGTCCAGGGCCAGGCCGGCCGCCTGCGCGAGTCCGGTCTCGGGAACCACGCCGACCGCGATGACCACGATGTCCGCAGGGACCACTTCTCCGGAATCGGTGATCACACCGGTGACAGCCCCGCCGTCGCCGGTGATTTCCCGAGCGGAGGCAGGAAGCCGGAAGCTCACGCCGTTGGCTTCGTGGAGTCTGCGGAAGAACCGGCCGAGGTGAGGCCCGATGGCCCCGGCCAGGGGGATCTCTTCCAGGCCGAGGAGCGTGACCTTGTTGCCGTATGTGGCGGCAGCCGCAGCAAGTTCCATGCCAATCCAGCCGGAGCCGATCATCACCACGTTCCTGCCGCCCGCCGCCAGACTGCTGCGCAACCGACGGCTGTCGTCCAGGGTGCGGAACGTGGAGACGCCGGCAAGGTCGCTTCCCGGTAGGCGCAGGGTGCGGGGCGCCGCACCGGTGGCGAGCAGCAGGGAACTGTATGCCAGCGTGCTTCCGTCGTCCAGCTCCACCGTCCTGGCGTCCGGCCGGATGCCCGTAACGCGGGCACCCAGGCGGAGGTCGACGTCGTTCTCCGCGTACCAGCCCGGCGGCACCACCGGGACGGTGTCCTCGGCGGCCTTGCCCAGCAGATACTCCTTGGACAGCGGCGGCCGCAGGTAGGGAGGATGGCGCTCGGCGCCGATGATGGCCACCCGGCCTTTGAACCCTTCCGCCCGCAGGGTCTTTGCCGCGGTGGCACCGGCCAGGCCGCCGCCGGCAATCACAATGTCCCCCGCAGTAGCAATGTCCTCAGCCATGTCCGCCCGATTCCCGCTGGTGCGTGCTCGAAGTCTAAAACCGTTAAGTCTGACTTTAGAAGGGAAGGCCCGCTGGGTCAAGCGTCTTTTGGGGAGGATTCGGCGTGGCGATAGAATGGTGCGGCAGGCATTGTGCTATTCCTGCGGCCGCCGGTTTTAATGGCAGCCGCCCGCTGCCGGCATCCCCCGAACCCTAAAGAAAGCCAGCATGCGAGTTCTAGCAGCCATGAGCGGTGGAGTCGACTCCGCCGTTGCCGCAGCACGTGCCGTTGAAGCCGGGCACGACGTCGTCGGCGTTCACCTTGCGCTGTCCAGGATGCCCGGCACCCTGCGGACGGGCAGCCGCGGCTGCTGCACCATCGAGGACTCGCGCGATGCGTGGCGGGCTTGCGATGTGCTGGGCATTCCTTACTATGTCTGGGATTTCTCGGAGCGCTTCAAGGAAGACGTGGTCCAGGACTTCATCGATGAGTATGCTGCCGGGCGGACGCCCAACCCCTGCATGCGCTGCAACGAGCGGATCAAGTTCGCCGCCCTGCTGGAAAAGGCCATAGCCCTGGGCTTTGACGCCGTCTGCACCGGGCATTACGCCAAGGTCACCAAGGACGCCGATGGCAACCCCGAACTTCACCGGGCCGCGGACTGGGCCAAGGATCAGAGCTACGTCCTGGGTGTCCTGACCCACGAGCAGCTCAAGCACTCCATGTTCCCGCTGGCTGACACGCCCTCCAAGGCTGAGGTGCGGGCCGAGGCCGAGCGCCGTGGACTGTCGGTGGCCAACAAGCCCGACAGCCACGACATCTGCTTCATTCCCGACGGCGACACCGCGGGATGGCTCGCCGAAAAGATCGACATGACCACCGGTGACATTGTGGACGAGACCGGCACGAAGGTGGGCGAGCACCCGGGAGCCAACGCGTTCACCGTGGGACAGCGCCGCGGCCTGAAGCTCGGCACACCCGCAGCGGACGGCAAGCCCAGGTTCGTCCTGGAGATCCGGCCCAAGGAAAACAAGGTAGTGGTGGGGCCCCAGGCGCTGCTGGCCATTGACGAGATCCGCGGCATCAAGGTCTCGTGGGCCGGCCTGCCCATCGCGGAAATCGAAACGGGCGCCGAGTTTGACTGCTATGCCCAGGTCCGCGCCCACGGGGACCCCGTGCCGGCAACTGCGCGAATGCTGCCCGGCGATGGTGCACCCCAGCTGCTGGTCACGTTGACCGATCCGCTGCGCGGTGTGGCACCCGGCCAGACAGTGGTCCTCTACCAGGGCAGCCGCGTCCTGGGCCAGGCCACCATCGACGCTGCCCGGTCGTTGCAGCGCGCGGAGCTCTGAGGCGGAGCAAATTTACCCCCGGTCAGGTAAATTTTGTGTCTCAACTCACAAAAAAGCCGGTTGATGAGTCCGGCGTCTGGTTGAATCTAGGCATCAGGACAGCGCGCTGCCCGCTCAAGCCAAGACACCCATTTGCGGGCGGCGAGCGCGTACTCATCGAACAGAAAGTTCACAGATGACCAAGAGCACTAAAGCCTTGCGCAGCGCAATCGCGCTCGCAGGCGTTTCCGCCTTCGCATTGACGGCCTGCACGGGCCCCTCGGGTGGCGGCGGCGGTGGCAGCACAGCATCGGAGAATGCCAGCAGCGTCATTGCGTACGGCACCACAGACAAAGTCACCGCACTGGATCCCGCGGGCTCGTACGACAACGGTTCGTTCATGGTGATGAACCAGATTTACTCGTTCTTGTTGAACTCCAAACCCGGTGGCGCCGATCCCGTGCCGGACCTGGCCGAATCGTCGTCGTTCACGAAGCCCTCCGAATTCACCGTCAAACTCAAGAGTGACCTCAAATGGGCCAACGGGCACGTGCTGGATTCCAAAGACGTCAAGTTCTCCTTTGATCGCCAGACTGCCATCAACGATCCCAACGGGCCGGCTTCGTTGTTGTCCAACATCGATTCCATCGCCACACCTGATGCCAGCACCGTGGTTTTCACACTGAAGAATGCCAACGACCAGACGTTCCCGCAGATTCTGACCAGCCCGGCCGCCCCGATCGTTGACGATGAAGTCTTCCCGGCAGACAAGCTCCTCAGCGACGAGGAAATTGTCAAGGCCAATGCCTTCCACGGCCAGTACATCATCGACTCCTACAACAAGAACACGTTGGTCAGCCTGAAGGCTTGGCCGGACTACAAGGGAGTGCTTGGCAAGCCCGCCAACGCAGGGGCCACCATCAAGTACTACACCGACCAGACCAACATGAAGTTGGAGGTCAAGGGCGGGCAGATCGACGTTGCCGGCCGCATCCTGAGCGCCACGGACATCGATGACCTCAAGAAGGACTCCAACGTCACGGTCCATCTCGGACCCGGCGGCGAGATGCGGTACATCGTCTTCAACTACGACACCATGCCGTACGGAGCCAAGGCCCCGGAAGCGGACCCGAAGAAGGCGCTTGCCGTCCGTCAGGCGGTTGCTGACCTCATTGACCGCCAGGCCATCTCGGATCAGGTCTACAAGGGCACGTACCTGCCCATGTGGTCCAACGTCCCGTCCGGTTTCGTGGGCGCCAACGAATCGTTCAAGCAGGCCTATGGGGATGGCTCCGGCAAACCCAGCCTGGACAAGGCCAAGAAGGTCATGTCCGACGCCGGCATCTCCGGTCCCGTGACCATCAAACTGCAGTACAACCCGGACCACTACGGCAAGTCATCCGGTGACGAATACGCCATGGTCAAGGACCAGTTGGAGAAGAGCGGGCTGTTCACTGTGGACCTTCAGTCCACCGAGTGGGTCACGTACAACTCGGCGTCGAAGAAAGACAGCTACCCCGTCTTCCAGCTGGGCTGGTTCCCGGACTTCAGCGATGCAGACAACTACCTGACACCCTTCTTCGTGGGCGGTGGCTTCATGAACAACCACTACTCCAACCCTGAGGTCGAATCGCTGATCGCCAAGCAGCTCGTCACGGCTGACAAGGCAGAGCGCGAGAAGACGATCCAGGAGGTCCAGAACCTTCTGGCCAAGGACATCTCCACCCTGCCGTTGCTGCAGGGCGCCCAGGTTGCCGTTTCGGGGACCAAGGTGAAGGGCGTGGACTCGACTCTTGATGCGTCGTTCAAGTTCCGGCTCGGCACCGTTTCCAAGTAACAGCTAAATACATGCGTAGGGGGTGGGGCCGGCCGGTCCTGCCTCCTACGCGTTAGCTCCACATTTTCGATTTCCAGACCAAGCAGGTTCAGCATGGCCACTTTGATAGATGCGCCGCCGCCAACGGTGGCGGCCCCCATATCCAAATCCGCGGGAGGTGGCCTCGGGAGGTATATCCTGATTCGCTTCCTGCTGATCTTCCCGACGATCTTCATCCTCGTCACCCTTGTTTTCTTCTTAATGCGGATCACCGGCGATCCCATTACGGCGGCCCAGGGCGGCCGCCTTCCGCAAGAACAAATCGACGCCCTGGTGCACCAGGCCGGCTACGACCGGAACCTCTTCATCCAGTACATCGAGTACCTTGGCCACATCGCCACTGGAAACTTCGGCCGGACCATCTCGGATGGCCGCCCCGTTGTTGAGATGCTCGTCAAGTTTGGTGCGGCCACGCTGGAACTGAGCATCAACGCCGTGATAGTGGCGTTGCTCGTGGGAATACCGCTGGGTATGTTCGCCGCCCACAAACGCGACAAGGTTCCGGACGCTGTCCTGCGCATGTTCGCCATCCTTTGCTATGCCACCCCAGTCTTCTTTGCCGGCCTGCTGCTGAAGCTGACATTTTCTGTAGGACTGGGTTGGTTCCCCGTGGCTGGCCGTGCATCCACCACAACGGAACTGGCGATGGGCCGGCTGGCAGCGCCCACTGGCGTCTACTGGCTGGACGCCCTTCGCAGCGGCAATCTGGCAGCCTTTGGCGACATCGTCCACCACGCAGTCCTGCCGGCCGTCGCGCTGGGCCTATTGACCGCGGGCGTCTTCCTCCGTCTGGTCCGCACCAACGTGATCGGCACGCTGGGCAGGGACTATGTTGAGGCAGGCCGGTCCCGAGGTGTCAGTGAATACCGCCTGGTGACCAAGCATGCCTACAAGCCTGCGCTGATCCCCATCATTACGGTCATGGGTTTGCAGATTGCCCTGCTGCTCGGCGGTGCGGTGCTGACCGAAACCACCTTCGAGTGGAAGGGCCTGGGCTATCAGTTGGCGCAGTACCTTACCGCGCGTGACTTTGTGGCTGTCCAGGGCATCGTGATGCTGCTGGCCGTCATTGTGGCGATCACCAATTTCGTGGTGGATATTGCCGCTGCCCTGATTGACCCGCGAGTGAGGTACTGATGGGCACCACAGTTTTGGAACCGAAAAAGAAGTCCTTGCTGGACCGGCTTCCGGTCTCGTCCCACATCCGCCAAAGCGTTGGCCTGCAACGGACCATGCTGCTCATCGGCGTCGTCCTTTGCGCTGTTTTTGTGGTGGCCGCGATATTTGCGCCGGTGCTGGCGCCCTACGGGTATTCCCAGATTTCCGATGACGCCGGTTCCTTCCCGGCGCAGGCCGAACCCGGTGGCAAGCATCTGATGGGAACAACCGTGGGCGGATACGATGTGCTGTCCCGGATGATCTGGGGATCGCAGACAGCCATGGCGGTGATTGTTGCTGCCGTGCTGATGTCCATATTCCTGGGAGTGTTCCTCGGACTGGTGAGCGGCTACTTCGGCGGCTGGCTGGACCGAGTGCTGGTGGTGATTGCTGACGCGATTTACGCCTTCCCGACACTCCTTGTGGCTATCGTGATGTCGATTGCCATCAATAAGGGACAGTCTGGCTTCTGGGGCGGAATCCTCGCCTGCGGGTTTGCCATCACGGCAGTGTTTGTGCCGCAGTACTTCCGGGTGATCCGTGCTGAAACCATCCGGCTCAAGGCTGAACCGTTTGTGGAATCAGCCCAGGTTGTTGGCGCCTCAAGCGCCAGGATTATCAGCAGGCACATCTTTTCCAACGCGACCCGGACCCTGCCGCTGATCTTTACGCTCAACGCCTCCGAAGCCATCCTCACCCTGGCAGGGCTGGGCTTCCTCGGTTTCGGTATCGAGCCAAGCTCCGCCGCTGAATGGGGCTTTGACCTGAACAAGGCGATGTCCGACGCCTCCTCAGGCATTTGGTGGACCGGTGTGTTCCCCGGCCTCGCCATCGTGCTGACGGTGGTTGGCCTGACCCTCGTGGGTGAAAGCATCAACGACCTGAACGATCCGCGCCTGCGCGGACGCAAGGCTGCCGGTGCCAAGGGCGCGCCGGGACCATCAACCGCGGCCGCCAACGCCGCCATCGCAGCGGATGTGAGAGGACTGTGACCATCAATATTGATTCGGCATCTGACCAGTCCAGGCCGGCAGACCAGCCCGTACTGGAGATCGACCACCTCAAAGTCACTTTCGCGACCGACGGCGGAGACGTCTACGCCGTGAAGGATGTGAGCCTGGACGTCCGCTCCGGCGAAGTCCTGGCCATCGTAGGCGAATCCGGCTCGGGCAAGACCGTGACCGCGAAAACCATCCTTGGGCTGCTGCCGGAGACAGCCACCAGCGGCGGGGCTGTCCTGATCAACGGGAACAACGTGATCAGCGTCAGCGCCTCCAAGCTGAGACAGATCCGTGGCCGCGATGTGGCCATGGTGTTCCAGGAGCCCTCCACGGCACTGAACCCGGTGTTCACCGTGGGCTGGCAGATTGCCGAGGGCATCCGTGCCCACGCCGGCGGTGCCGGCGGGAAACGGGTTTCGGCCAAGGACGCCAAAGCCCGCGCCATTGAGGCGCTGCGCAAAGTGGGGATCCCGGATCCGGAGCATCGGGTCAACTACTACCCTCATCAGTTCTCCGGCGGCCAGAAGCAGCGCGTGGTGATCGCGGCCGCGCTGGCCCTGAACCCGGGACTGATTGTCGCCGATGAACCCACCACAGCCCTGGATGTCACGGTCCAGGCCGAAATCCTGGAGCTGCTCCGGGACCTCCGGGACAAGTACGGCACCTCGATCGTGCTGATCACCCACAACATGGGCGTGGTGGCCGATCTCGCGGACCGCGTAGTGGTGATGTACCAGGGTGATGTGGTGGAGGAGGCGCCGGTGCGCGTGCTTTTTGCTGAACCCAAGCAGGATTACACCAAGAAGCTGCTGGCCGCCGTGCCCCACCTGGGCCGGAACTCGGCGTCGGAGGGCCTGCGGGAACGCGCCCACCAGGGTTCGCCGGTGCTGGTGGAGGCAACCAACCTGACCATCGAGTACCCCGGCAGGCTGGGAACTCCGGCCTTCAAGGCCGTGGACGGGGTCAGCTTCACCGTGTCCCAGGGCGAAGTCTTTGGACTGGTAGGCGAATCCGGATCAGGGAAAACCACCATCGGCCGGGCCATCGCGGGCCTGAACCGGACCACGGGCGGCAGCCTGAAGGTACTCGGCTACGAGATGCTGAACCTCAAGGAGCGGACGTTCAAGCCCCTCCGGAAGGATATTGGCTTTGTGTTCCAGGATCCGGCTGCGTCCTTCAACCCCCAGTTGACCATCGGCGACTGCGTAGCGGAGCCCATGATCATTCACACCAACCCGAGCCCGGCGCAGGCGCGCAAACGCGTTGCTGAGCTGCTTGAATCAGTGCAGCTGCCGGCGTCGTACGCCCAGCGGTACCCGCACGAGCTGTCCGGCGGGCAGCGCCAGCGGGCGTCGCTGGCGCGGGCACTGATCCTGAACCCGCGGTTGCTGATCGCTGACGAGCCGACGTCGGCCCTGGACGTTTCGGTGCAGGCGAAGGTCCTGGAACTCTTCAAGGAAATCCAGGCCGAGTTCGGGTTCGCGGCACTGTTCATAAGCCACGACCTCGCGGTGGTGGACATCCTGTCCCAGTGGGTGGGCGTCCTGTACAAGGGCAAGCTAGTGGAGCAGGGCATCGGCAGCCAGGTGATGGGCGCGCCGCAGCACGACTACACCAAACGGCTGATTGCCTCGCTGCCGGTCCCTGATCCGGACGAACAGGCACGACGCCGGGAAGCGCACCGGGCGCTGCTGGCCCACTAGGCACCACCGGCGACCCCACAGCCGCGGCGCCACCAGACGGACATCCCGCCCCACCCGGCGGGGTGTCCGTCCGCCGCTTAACACCGGAAGAATTTCCGCGGGCGCCCCCATAGACTTGGACCATGACGCAGCAAAACCACGATGTTCCCGACACCGACACCTACGATGCCGCCGCGAGTTCGCTGGCAGGCCACGTGGACAACTCGGTGATGGCGGAACTGCTGTCCATCCGCTCCAGCATCGACAACATCGATGCGACCCTGGTGTACCTCCTGGCCGAACGGTTCAAGGCCACCCAGAAAGTGGGCTTCCTCAAGGCCGCGCACCGGCTCCCGGCGGGGGATCCAGGTCGGGAATCCGCCCAGATCGCCCGTCTCCGGCGGCTGGCGGAGGATGCACACCTCGATCCCGCGTTTGCGGAGAAGTTCCTCAATTTCATCATCGGCGAGGTCATCCGCCATCATGAAGCCATCGCCGAGGACCACCAGGCCGCTGCAGAGTGGAAGTAACAGCCACCGGGCTTGGGCCCTGGCCGGGGGAGGACCCCGCGGAGGCTGCCCGCATTATCCGCGGCGAGCTTGGAAGCCCGCACCTGCCGTTCCTGGCAGAGCTTCCGGACCGTGGAGTCGGTTCCGACGCCCTGGGGCGGACGGCCGCACTCCTGGTTGAAATGGCCGTGGATGTCCAGCCGTATGGCTGGCGGCTGGTGGACCGTCCCGGCAAGGATTTCCGCCGGGCCGCGTCGGCCCTGTCCACCGACATCAACGTCCTGGCTGACGTTGCCGGCGCCGAGGACACCCGCGCCCCCGAACTCAAGGTCCAGCTGCTGGGACCGCTGAGTCTTGCCGCCGGACTGCACCTGCACAACGGCGAACGGGCGCTGATCGATTACGGCGCACGCCGGGACGTTGCCGACTCGCTGGCCGCAGGGGTTGGCGGCTACCTGTCCCGGATTTCCAGTGCGGTTCCGGGCGCGAGGCTGGTGGTCCAGATCGACGAGCCTGATATCGCCGCCGTACTGGCCGGCACCATTCCGACGTCGAGCGGCTACCGCACGCTGCGGGCGGTGGGTGGCCAGGAGGTCACCGAGTCCTGGCAGGTGGTGATCGAGGCGCTCCGTGCGGCTGGCGCCGCCGAAATCGTTGTCTCGGTGCCTGAAATTGAGGCCCCGATCGACCGGATCATTGCCGCCGGCGCCGACGGCGTGGCCGTTCCTCTGAGGGCCCTGACCACACGGCAGTGGGAGCAGTTGGCCACGGCAGTGGAGGCCGGCAAGCGGATCTGGGCCGGCGCCCTGGACGTTAGCCGTGGCACGCTGCCCAGGGTGGCCGACGTTGTGGAGTCCGTCTGGCGGCCATGGCACGAGCTGGGGCTGCCGGCGTCGTCCCTGGGCAGTATCCGGGTCACCCCCTCGGCGGGACTTGCCGGCCACACCCCGGTCACCGCCACAGCGGTGCTGGGCCGGCTCACCCAGGTGGCCGACGGCCTGAACCAGCGCGCACACGGCTGATCGGCCCACCGCTGAGCGGACCTAAGGGCAAGACTCCTACGTCCGGTTTTCCCAACGGTCCGGCTGGGCGTAGCGGGGCAGGAAACTCTGCGCCGAACTGCCGCCGATATAGGGACGCAGGCGGTAGTCAAAACCGCCCGCGTAGACCAGGACCAGCCCGATCTGCGGCTGGATGACCTTGACCTGGATCCGGTGCTGTCCGTGCTCGCCTGCGGCGCCGTCCCACCACTGCTCGGCGTAAGCCCTGGCATCCACGGTGGCCGGCAGCGGCAGGCGGAGGGGGCCCAGGAACAGCCGCGACGCTTCGGAAACGCCGCGCAGCCTACCATCGTTCGTCACACTGAGCTTGAGGTCGGTCACCATACGCCGGAAACGTCCCAGGTAGTCCACCAGCCGCGGGCCGCCCTCGGAATCCACGAGGCTGGTGGTGTCCTGGAATATCCGCATGTGCCCGGGGAAACGGATTTCCCGCCGGGCTGTCAGGCTGGAGCGGCCGAACGGATCCTGGTGGGCATGGTTTTCAATCCGGAAGGGGATGCCTTCCCCGTAATCCGGGAAAAACGCGTCCTCCCCGGAGGTCAGCTTGAGCAGCGGCCGCAGCCACGCCTGCCGGCAGCCCACAACGTCGAACACGCCCTCCCCGACGCCGTAGTGCCCCGAGCCGGGCGCCAGGGAAAAGTACTCCTGCAGCTCAGGCTGCAGCCGGTGGAAGTCCTCGCCCAGGGCCTGCCGGTAAATAGGGACGTTCATGGTGACCTCCTGGACGGTGCCGTCAGCGGCGCTGCGGCGACTCACAATCTACCGGCCGCCTTGAGCCGGATGTACATGTCGGCAAGCTGCGGCGGCAGCTGGTGTGGCTCCGCATCCACCACTTCAACCCCATGGTGCCGGAGTTCGGCGCTGACCGCCGCCCGTTCCAGCAGTACGCGTTCGGCCGCTGCCGCCCGGAACACGCCGGCGGCGTTCTCACGCTCCCGCAGCATCCGCCCCAGCATGGGATCACGGACGGCGGCCACCACCACAACGTGCTGCTGCGCGAGCTGCGCGGCCACGGGAATGAGCCCTTCCTCCGGGGCCCCGCCGTCCAACGAGGTCAGCAGCACCACCAGGGACCGGTGGGCGGAGACCGCCCGGATCTGTCCCGGGAGGCTGGACCAGTCAAGCTCAATCAATTCCGCCTCGAGGGGCGCCATCGCTTGCACCAGCTGCCCCAGGAGATTGCCGGTGGTGGCGGAACCGGCCCTTGCCCGCGGACGTCGGTCGTAGGCCAGGAAGTCCACCCGGTCACCGCCACGCTCGGCCAGGACCGCCAACAGGAGCGCCGCTTCGATGCCGGTATCCAGCCGTGGTTCGTCCTCGATCCTCGCCGCTGACGTGCGGGAGGTATCCAGCATGATCACCACGCGCCGGTCGCGTTCCGGACGCCAGGTGCGGACGACGACGGCGGACCGGCGGGCGGTTGCGCGCCAGTCGATGGACCGGACGTCGTCCCCGCGGACGTAGTCACGCAGCGAGTCGAATTCGGTGCCGGCACCCCGGATCTGCACGGCGGCCTTGCCGTCGAGTTCGCGGAGTTTCCTGAGCTTCGAAGGGAGGTGCCTGCGGGAATGGAACGGCGGAAGGACCCGCAGGAGGCCGGCACAGTCAAAGGTGCGCTGGCGTGCCGCGAGCCGAAGGGGTCCATGGGAGCGCACAGTGACGTGCCGGGCGCCCACGTCGCCACGGCGGACCGGCTGTAACCGGACGGTCATCCGGCGGCTTTCCAGGGCGGGAATGTCCAGGTCCTGGACCGGATTCACGGCCCCGGCAGACGGCTGCCACGCGTCCCGGACGGTGGCCCGCAGTCGCCGCCGGCCACTGTTGCGCAGCGTGAGGACCGAAGCGGCCGTGCCGTGCAGCGTCACGTTGCCGGGCTCGGCGCGCGTGACGATGATGGCCCGCGGGGAAGCGGCCAGGCCAAGGTCCAGGCCCAGGAGAGCAGCGAGTGCCACGACCACGCCCAGGACCGTTCCCCCGCCAGGAAACAGCAGCACCGGCACCAGGCCCAGCAGTGCCAGCAACACGAACCGTCCGGAGAGTGCCATGTGCAAGCGGATCAGCGGGGGACCGGGACGGACGCCAGGATGCTGCCCAGGACATCGTCCACGCGGACCCCGTCCATCTGGGCATCCGGCTGCAGGGCCACCCGGTGGCGCAGGCACGGCAGCGCCAAAGCCTTGACGTCGTCAGGGGTGACGAAGCTGCGGCCGGACAGCCAGGCCCAGGCGCGGGACGTATTAAGCAATGCAGTCGCGCCGCGCGGCGAAACGCCCAGCTGGAACGACGGCGCCTGCCGGGTGGCGCGCACGAGGTCCACGATGTAGCCGATGATTTCCCGTTCGACGGCAACGGTGGCCACAGCCTGCCGCGCCCGTTCGAGGTCCTCGGCGCCGGCCACCGCCCGGACACCGGCCGCAGCAAGATCCCGGGGATTGAAGCCGGCCGCGTGCCGCCGGATCACTTCCACCTCGTCAGTCCGGCCGGGCAGCGGCATGGTGAGCTTGAGCAGGAACCGGTCCAACTGGGCTTCGGGCAGGGGATAGGTTCCCTCATACTCCACGGGGTTCTGGGTTGCCGCCACCAGGAAGTTCGCCGGCAGCAGCCTGGACACCCCGTCCACCGAGACCTGCCGCTCTTCCATGGCCTCCAACAGGGAGGCCTGCGTCTTCGGCGGCGTCCGGTTGATTTCGTCGGCCAGCAGGATGTTGGTGAAGACCGGCCCCTCGCGGAAACTGAATTCCGAGGTGTGCGAGTCATAGACCAGGGAACCGGTGATGTCGCCGGGCATCAGGTCAGGGGTGAACTGTACGCGTTTGGTGTCCAGGCTCAGCGCGGCGGACAGGGCACGGACAAGGAGTGTCTTGGCCACACCGGGCACGCCTTCGAGGAGCACATGCCCCTGGGAAAGCAGCGCGATAAGGAGTCCCGTGACGGTGGCATCCTGGCCCACCACGGCTTTGGCAACCTCGTGGCGGACATCCAGGAGCGCCTGCCGGGCGGGATCCAGCGTCCGCGGGGAGGAATCCATGATCTGCGGGGCGCCGTACGGTTCGTTCATCGGGTCCTGACCTCGTTCTCTAGTTTGTCCAGTTCCTGTGACCAATGCACCAGCCTGGTTGCGGTACCGGGGCGTTCCTGGATCAGGCCGCTGATATCACTGACCGGCCGGCCCAGGTGCCGGGCCACTGCCTGCACCACGTCGTCGGCAGTGGCCTGGGATCCGGCCCGAAGGGCTTGCGCCAGACGAACCAGCGTGCCGGCCCGAAGGTTGTCCCGTGCCCGGTCCAGTGCGTGGGAATCCTGATAAAGACGCGCGCGGCCTTCGGCGGTTTCCACGGCCTTGACCACCACGGGGAGTGGTTCAAACACGAGCGGGCCGAGGCGGCGCCCGCGCCACACAATGGCCAGCACGGCCACAAAGACCAGCCAGGGCCCCAGGAACGCCACCCAGCCAGGGGCGAGGTCATCAAGTGTCTGCGTTGACTCCGCAGCGGCCGCGTCGCCCAGTCCGGGCAGGTACCAGACAACGACCTCTGAGCCGCCCAGCGTCCGCAGGGCCAGTGCGGCATGGCCGTGGCCGGCAAGCCCGCCGTTGTTGAGGAGGGCGGTGCTGCCCAGGACGGTCAGGCCGCCGTCATCCGTGCGGGCAAGCAGCCCGGCGGTGCTTCCCGGCGGGCTGAAGCACACCGTGCCGCCGTCGTACAGGAATCCGCCGGTTCCGGAGACAGCACCTGCCGCCGCGGGATCGGTGAGATCGCAGCCCGGTTCCAGGAGCGCCGTTGACTCCGGCACCACACCGGCCTGGCTGATGCCGGTATCGAGGGCCTTCAGCGTGCCGAGCCGCGGCGTCACCAGCACTACGCGTCCCGCACTTGCGGTCAGCTCGTCCAGCCGGGATTGGTCCAGGAATCCGCTCCGGTCGTACAGGAGGAGGGTGGCACCCGGCCGGTCCGCGAGTGCTGCCGTGGCCGAGTCAAAGGATTCAACATCCTGGACCTCGACACCGTGGCGGCCCAGTATCTCGCTGACCGCCCTGGCGCCGCCCGGCCCGGCGTTATGCACGGATAAGGGCAGGGAATCGCCCTTTGGCGCGAGCTGGGTGGAAATAACCACCGCCAGTCCGACGGCGGCCGCCGCGCCGATCGCTGCCCCGCCGCGGTGCCGCCGGAGCCAGGCACGGGCACCGGACACGGCACCGGCACCGGACCCGGAACCGGATCGGAGTGCCGGGGCGGAACCCGGCTGCGCCTCCGGCGCACCCGACGTCGGAAGTTTGGGCGTCAGAGGATCCGGCGAAGGTTTCTGCATCGTGGGACCCTGCGTCATCGCGGAACCGCCGGTTCGTAACGTTCAGCGGGCAGGGCGGCGCTCGCCGGCGTGAGGGACTGCAGGGCAATGTCCAGGTCGCGCACCGCGGCAAAGTCAGCCTGGCCTGCGGGCTCATTTCCGTAGCGGATCCCGTCGAAAGTCCGCGCAGCTTCCGTCAGGCGGCTGGCCTCTGACGGAAACGGTGTGGTCAGTTCGTGCGCCACCTCGTCCGCGGTCCGGCCCGGCCGCGCGTCGAAAAGCGTTCTGTCCTCGGCCGTGCGCACCAGCGCACGGAAACAGTCCACGACGGCGGCACTCCAGTTGCCGGCTGCGGCAGCGGCCGCCGCGCGCCCACGGTAGGCCTCGGCACTGACTGTTGTGCCGGCGTCGAATACGTCTCCGGCACGCTTGGCCTTCGCGTTGAGGCGCGGGCGGGCCAGGACGACCGCGGCGCCGATCAGCACGGCGATGGCCACACCGATCCACAGCGCCGCCACGGTGGTGTCCGGGCCGGCGCCGCCGTCCAGGGACCGCAGCCAGTCCAGGATGTCGGCCCACACAGTGTCCAGCCAGCCCGGGGCCGCGTCACGGTATTCCGGCTTGGCAAGTTCTTCTTCTGCCCAGCGGCGGGCCTCGTCGCGGCCAGGCAGGACTGGTGGTTCAGCGGCCATCCGGCCATGCCCCGCCTGGCGCTGCCCCGTAGGGCGGCCGCGGATATTGGCCGGGTCCCGCCCGGTAGACCGGGACCCCTCGGCCCGGGACGCCGTCGGGATCTGCTCCGGATTCCAGCAGCCGGAGCAGGGCGATGTCCAGTCCGTCCCGGCGCATCCTGAGGTCGAGGTAGAGCAGCGCCATCACGGAGGTCTGGAAGGCAAAGCCCGCTGCGGCGACCACTGCGGTAACGACCGCGGTGGCAACGCCCGCCACCACGGCCGCCGTCATGGCCTGTTCGGCACCGCCGTGGGGTGAGACCACGCCGGTGTAAAAGCCGGTGAGCAGTGTGACGGGAATCATGACGACCTGGGCGATGACTCCCACCATGATGCCCACCACGAGCGTGATGCCCAGCAGCCGCCACCAATTGCTGCGTGTCAGTTCCCAGGAGCGCCGGATGCCGGCCATCGCCCCGAGTTCCTCCACCACAACGGCGGCCGGCGCCACCAGGAGCTTGATGTAGATCCATACGTACAGCACAAAGCACACCAGCCCCAGCGGCATGAGGATCAGGGCGCCAAGTCCGCCCACGGTGCTGACCAGCAGCACTGCCAGCGACACAAACAGCAGCGCAACGAGGAGCCCGCAGCCCACCAGCAGGGCCGCAAGGCGGATCAGGGCACCAGCGCGGGACCGCGCCAGGGACCACATCTGCCTGAAGCCGGTGGGGCGGTTGAGGACGGATCTGGCGACCGGAACCACCATGGCGCCCTGAAGCACCGCCGACAGAAAAACGGTGAGCACCGAGACGAGCAGGATCCCGGACGCGAAGGTCACCACCAGCGGGACCATGTCCTGCTCCGTCAGGCCCGCCGCCCAGGCTTCAAGTGACGCCGCGGACGTGGCGGAAAATGAACTGAGAACTGCCGTGAGCACTGCGGCGAGGGTGTGCGCCAGCAGCGCGGCGCCCAGCATGGCTTTGGCGTTGCGCCTGATCGCCTGGAAGGAGCCGTCCAGGATCTCGCCGAACATCAGCGGCCGCAGGGGAACGATGCCGGGTTTGGGCGGGGCAACATAACGCGGCTGCTGGTGGGGCGGCGGACCGCCGTAGGGGTTGTGCGGCGGCGTGCCCCAAGCCGGCGGGCCACCCGGGGGAGGTCCCCACACCGGCTGGCCGCCCCAGGGCTGCTGTGCCGGCCCGGGCTGCGGCCCCCATGGAGGCTGGTTCCCTGACGGCTGGCCCTTCCCAGCCTCGCCGGCAGGATGCGGCTGCTGCATGTTCGGATCCTGGTGTGGCACCCTGTTCCTTCCCCCGTGCGGGACTGTCCGCGTGTTGCCAGCCTATAGTTCCGGCGTCGGGCGTCATAGCGTGGCGCCATGCCGTAAGGCCGTTCAACAGGACAAACCCTGTTCAATAAGGGAATATATAACTATGAAGGCACGCATTCTGGTAGTTGACGATGACGAAGCGCTGGCCGAAATGATTGGGATTGTTCTGCGCAATGACGGCTTTGAGCCGGTTTTTTGCGCCGATGGCAGCCAGGCGCTGGATATTTTCCGTTCATCGAAGCCTGACCTCGTGCTGCTTGACCTGATGCTGCCCGGCGTGGACGGCATCGAGGTCTGCCGGCAGATCCGCTCCGAATCGGACGTGCCCATCGTTATGCTCACGGCCAAGTCGGATACGTCCGACGTCGTCCGCGGCCTTGAGTCCGGCGCAGACGACTACGTGCCCAAGCCGTTCAAACCCGCCGAACTCGTGGCACGCGTGCGTGCCCGCCTGCGGCCCGGGGACCAGAAGGCGCCTGAAACGCTGCGGATCGCTGACATCACCATCGACGTGGCTGGCCACACCGTCAAGCGTGCCGATGAGCGGATTTCCCTCACGCCCCTGGAGTTTGACCTCCTCGTAGCCCTGGCGCGGAAGCCATGGCAGGTGTTCACCCGCGAGCTGCTGCTGGAGCAGGTCTGGGGCTACCGCCACGCGGCGGACACCCGGCTGGTCAACGTCCACGTCCAGCGCCTCCGGTCAAAAATTGAACGGGATCCGGAAGCTCCCGAAGTTGTATTGACGGTTCGTGGTGTCGGCTACAAAGCAGGTTCCTGAGCCCTCAGGACCAGAAGCGCACCGCGCCCCGGACCTTCCCGCAGCCAAGGGCCCGGAGCACACGGATGCGCTGCCGTCGGAGCTGGCAACGCTGCCATTCCGGGCACGGATCTGGCGGCGCCGTGGAGTAATCGTTGGGCTGCGGGTGGGCCGCCTTGTCCGTCTCGGCGTGACCCGTTTCTTCCCTGCCGTCCGTTTTGCCGGGCGGGCCATGCGTCGACGCTGGCGCCGGTCCCTGCAGTTCCGGACAGTCCTCACCACGCTGCTGTTGGCCGTGACATCCTTTGGCGCCGTGGGCGCCTACCTGTCCAACCAGATCGCCAACAACCTGTTCCAGGAGCGCCTCACCCAGGCCGAATCCGAGACCCGTTACTACGTCAAGCAGGTCCAGGAGACGTTCGACGGCGCCCAGGTCACCGACCAGTCCAGCGTCATCACCCTGGTCTACGACACTTTGAACGCAGTGGAGGGCCGCGGCTCCGTCATCCAGCGCCGCTACGTTTTCGAAGCCAAGCCCGAACAGACCAAGCCTCGGAACCGCTGGGTGGAGTCGCGGGCCTCGGACCAGCTGACCGTCAGCGTCATCCCGCCTGACCTCCGTACGGCCGTACAGGATTCAGGCAAGGACCAGTACTGGGCCTCCACCGTGATTCCAGTAGGTACCGAGGACAGGCCGGGCATCGCCGTGGGCAACCTGGTGACCTTCAACGGGACCGTGTACGAGCTCTACCTGATCTATGACGTCAACACCGCCCAGCAGACGCTCGACGAAATCCAGGGCGTCCTCCTGGCCGGCGGCGCGGTGCTGGTGCTGATGATCGGGGCCATCGCCTGGTACGTCACCCGCAATGTTGTCAGCCCGGTCAGCCACGCTGCCCTGGTGTCGGAGAAGCTCGCTGCCGGCCAATTGCAGGAGCGGATGGTGGTCAAAGGCGAAGACGAGGTTGCCCGCCTCGGGGCATCGTTCAACCACATGGCCGCCAGCCTCCAGGAGCAGATCACCCAGCTGGCCATGTTGTCCCAGATGCAGCAGCGGTTTGTCTCGGACGTCTCCCACGAGCTCCGCACGCCCCTGACCACCGTCCGGATGGCCGCGGAAGTGTTGTACGACGCCCGCCACGACTTCGACCCCATCAACAAGCGCTCCGCGGAACTCCTGTACAACCAGGTGGAGCGGTTCCAGTCCCTGCTGGCGGACCTGCTCGAGATCTCCCGCTTCGACGCCGGCGTGGCCATGCTTGACGCCGAGCCCGAGGACATCCTGCAGGTGATCGCCCATGTCATTGACGGGGCAGCGCCCGTCGCGGCCGAATACGGCTCGGAGATCATCCTCCGGGCTCCCGCCGTGGGAATTGTCGCGGAGATGGACGCCAGGAGGATCGACAGGATCCTGCGGAACCTCATCCTGAATGCAGTGGAGCATGGCGAAGGCAGGCCGGTCACCGTGACTGTCTCAGCCAACCAGTCAGCGGTGGGAGTTGCAGTCCGGGATCAGGGGATCGGCATGACCCCGGCCGAGGCCGCCCGGGTCTTTGACCGGTTCTGGCGTGCGGATCCGGCGAGGGCCCGCACCACCGGAGGCAGCGGACTGGGCCTGTCCATCGCGATGGAAGACACCAAACTCCATAACGGCTGGCTGCAGGCATGGGGAAACAAGGGTAGAGGGGCCAACTTCCGGCTGACCATTCCGTTGCGCCAGGGTGCGGAGATCGACCGCTCACCTGTGCAGCTTGAGCCGGAGGACATCATCCTCCCCGACGTCCCATATTCGAAAAACGTGCTGGTCCTGGGGCCCGGCCCCGCTGGGGCGCCTGATGTCCCTGTTGGCGGCGGGCGTGGCCAGGGCGCCGGGCGCACCCCTGCCGGGACGGGCGCAACACCGAAGGAGTCTTCATGACGGGACGAAAAGTGCGGGCGATGCTGAAGAGGAGCGCTGTGCTGTTCGTCGTTGCCCTGGTGCTGGCCTCCTGCGCGCGCATTCCCACGGCCGGGCCGGTGGGGAAGAGCGCGGAAGGCAGCGCCGGCAACGTCAACGCACCGGTGTTCCTCCCGGCCGCTCCCCAGCCCGGCGCCACTCCGGAAAACATCATTGATTACTTCTACCGTGCCGGTACCGGATACGAGGGGGACTACGCGGTGGCCCGCGAATACCTGACGCAGGCAGCGTCAGTATCCTGGAAACCCGACCAGCGCGCGCTGGTGTACCGCGAGGCGAAAGTGGTGGGCACCGGCGTCGACAATGTCTACAACTACCAGCTGGACGTTGCGTACAGCGTGGATGTTGACGGCATCGCCACCCAGATGCCCGAAGGCACCATCGAGAACATTCCGGCCACTCTCACCCAGGTGGACGGCGAATGGCGGATCTCAGCCATCCCGGACGGAACAGCGATCCCGGAGGAAACCTTCAAGGTCATCTACGGCGCCTACCCTATCTACTTCTACGATCCCAGCTTCAGCTATGCCGTGCCTGACGTCCGCTGGTTCATCAAGAACAAGACCGTCAAAGCCATGACCAGTGCCCTGCTGGCGGGCCCCGCGCCGTACCTTCGCGGCGCGGTGGTGAGCGCCTTCCCGTCCGGCATCAAACTCGCCCGCGAATCAGTTCCGGTGGTGTCCGGCGCCGCGCAGGTGGACCTCACCGCCAAGGAACTCACGGAGGCGTCCACGGAGGACAGGCTCCGGATGCAGACGCAGCTTTCGCTCACGTTCCGCAGCCAGCCCGACGTCGTTAATGTGGAGTTGCATGCCAACCAGGACCTGGTCCGCGTCGAAGACAACGGTTCGGTGTTGCCCCCGGTGCGGGACAAAAACGTGCCGGTCCGCGAGATCGCCGTCAGCGGCAATGAGCTGGTGCGCTACGAAAACAACAGGGTGTCCCCGCTGCCGGATATGCAGCCAGTTTCATCGCTCGGGCCCCGCTACCCGTCGGAATCCCCGGTGTCCCAGACCGTTGCCTTCCTCAACGAAAGCCGGACGACGCTCTACAGCATGGTGCCGGGACAGCCCGCCCGTGCGCTGACAACGCGCAGCACCATTACGCACCCGTCCTTCAGTATTCATGACTGGGTGTGGGCCGCAGGGCCGGGAGCTACCGGCGGTACGGAGGTGGTGGCCTACCGGCCCATCGGAGTTGCCGAAGGTGCCGCCGTTCCCACCGTTACGCTAACGCCGTCGTGGTTGGCCGGAAGAACCGTCAAGGAGCTGAGGGTCTCCCGCGAGGGCGTCCGCGCGCTGGTCATTTCGGAACAGAACGGCAAGACGAAGGTGCAGATTGCCGGGATCATCCGGAATGCCGACGGGACGCCCCGGGAACTGACTGCCCCGATCACGCTGGTGGCTTCCGGTGACCCGGACCAGGGCGTCTGGGTGAACGACACCACGGTCGCCGTGATGAAAGCCTCGGCAGGCTCGAACGTCACGCCGGAGCTGCTGTCCCTCACCTCCGGACAACCCCAGCAGTTGGCGCCGTGGCCCGGCCTTGTGTGGCTCAGCGCCGGCAACGGGCTGGAGGAAATTTACGGCCAGTCGGCTGAGGGCATCTTCCAGCGGCTCGGCAACGGCTGGTCGCCCCAGCTGAAGGGCCCCATCGACCCCTCATTCCCCGGGTAGCTTTCCACATAGCGCGGACCAGCGGTTCCGGGGCTGCGATACGCAAGCCACCATGGGGTGTGACCGAAATTCAGCCCGGACGTCCTCCTGCCCGCCACGCGCATTCGCGCCGGTCCGGGGGCCGCGGTGGGGGCCGCTCCGGGGGAAGTCCCGCCAGAAATGCGGCGAGCCTGGATCCGGACCTCCTGCCGCCTCCGCTGCAGTCCGCCAAGCATCGCGGCGGCCACCGCCGCTGCTGGCTGCGGGCCGCCGACCAGATGGGCGTGGCCGCCGCGGAGCTGCTGGCACTTGCCGTCCCTGTGGACTGCGTCTGCTGCGGTGCGGAGGACCTGGCCCTGTGCGTCATGTGCGAACGCCACGTCCGCCTGTTGACCAGGCACCCGTTCCGGGCAGAGGAGCAGGCGCCGGCCCTGATGAACGTCGACGGCGGCCTAATCCTTCCCGTGGTGGCGGCCGGGGTGTACCGCGAGGAGCTGGCGCAGGCCGTGCTTTCGTTCAAGAGCCATGGCCAGCACCAGCTCACGTCAGTCCTGGCTCGCGGACTGGGGCAGGGCATTGCCGCGTCCGTGGCCGGCGTCGACGGCGTCTGCCTGGTTCCGGTGCCCAGCAGTACGGCCGGCTTCATCAAAAGAGGGTTCAGTCCGGTCCACCTCCTGCTCGCAGAGTTGCGTCGGGGGACCACCATCCGCGGTACACCGGTGGTGGACGTGATCCGGAAATCCCGGCGCCGCGCCGCACTGGAGCGGCTGCCTGGAGGCCAAAAGGGACTCGGCCGCGGAGCCAGGGCGAGCCGGGTCAAGGGGTCCATGAAGGTCCCGAAACGCCAGCGCGCGCGGGTGGCCGGACGCCGCTGCATCATTGTCGACGACGTCCTCACCACGGGGGCCACACTCGCGGAAGCCGCCCGCGCGCTGCACGTCAGCGGTGCCGTGGTGGTGGGGGCGGTGGTCCTTGCCGCGACACGCCCGCCGGATTCAGCTGGCGGCGAATAGCCCGCCCCGGGAGCTGGCGGAACGCTGCCCGTCTTAGAAAAAAATAAACGAAGAAAGGATGAATAACAGGTGGCTATGAACTAACGTCGGTTGTGGGTACCAAGAACAAGTTGTACCTTTCGATGGCGGCTCGGAAAGGGGCTCGACTGTCAAGCAGATCGGCCCGTGGGATGTGCCGCCGTCGTGTCACCGAAGTCATTTGGAGGGCACCATGGAGTTTATGATTAGCGGACGAAATCTGACGGTCTCAGACCGCTTCCGCGAATACGCCGGTGAGAAGATCTCGAAGATCGAGTCACTTGGCGACAAGGTCCAGCGGGTTGACGCGAAGGTTTCCAAGGAAACGAATGCGCGCCAGACCGGCGACCAGCTCACCGTTGAAGTGACGGTTCTGGGCCGGGGACCCGTAATCCGTGCCGAAGCCAGCGCCGCAGACAAATTCGCTGCGTTCGATCTCGCCTACACCAAGCTGCTGGAACGTCTCCGCCGCGCCAAGGACCGCAAGAAGGTCCACCACGGGCGCCACACCCCCAAGGCAGTACGTGAGGCCACCGCATCACTGGAACCCGCGAGTACCAGTGAGCCCCTTTATGTCGAGGCGAGCCATCGCAGCGAACCCCAGGCAGCACCTGTTGAACGATCGCCCTACGACGTCGAGAACGACATTCCGGCTGGGGACTCCCCGGTGCTGATCCGGCGCAAAGTTTTCCCTGCGGCCTCCCTCACCCTTGACGATGCTGTGGACAACATGGAGCTCGTGGGCCACGATTTCTACCTGTTTGTGGACAAGGCCACCAACACGCCCTCGGTGGTCTATCGGCGCCGTGGCTGGACGTACGGAGTGATCACCCTGGACCACGAATGCGAACCGGGGGAGACGGCCGTCGAAGAAAAAATCCTCGCCTACCGTTCCGATGACGAGGCTGCAAAAGTCTAGGGCGGTTTACACCCCTCAATGAAAGGACTGATGTGCCAGCGACGCTGAGCCTTAACCAGGCCCGGCGGATCGCCCTGGCAGCTCAGGGACTCGACAAAGGACGGCCCGCCGGCCCCGTGACCTCACGGACGGTGGGCCGGACCTTTGCCCGGATCCAGCTTGTCCAGATCGATTCCGTCAACGTGTTGTCCCGCAGTCACTTTCTGCCCTTCTTTTCAAGGCTCGGCAACTACGACCGCACCATCCTTCAGCGGATGGCCAGCTCGCCTCCCAGGCGGATGATGGAGTATTGGGCCCACGAGGCCAGCTTCATCCGGCCCGAGCACTTCCTGGACCTCCGGTTGTGGCAGAAACGCACGTGGGTGGGTGCGTCCGCCCTCGACCCGGAACTGCGCGACGCGGTGGCAGGAAAGATCCTCGACGCCCTCGCCGCAGGGCGGCCCATGACGGCGGCGGAACTGACGGTGAGCATCGGGCACGTGGAGGACCGGCGGGACGACAACTGGGGATGGAACTGGAACGCCGTCAAACGCGTGCTCGAAGACCTGTTCGAGGCGGGCACCATTTCCGCGGCGTCCAGAACCGAACAGTTCGAGCGAAAGTACACCCTGACGGCAAGGGTGCTGCCGCGCCGGCTGGCCCTCGAGCCCACCCCGGACCCTGTTGAGGCCATGCATCGGCTCATCGACGCGGCCGCACAAGCCCATGGCATCGGAACCGTGAAGTGCTTCGCGGACTACTTCCGTACACCGGTCAAGGCGGCCGCCGCCTCTGTGGACCATCTGGTCAGCATAGGGAGGCTGGAGCAGGTGGCTGTCGCCGGCTGGGACCGGAAGGTATTCCTCCATGCCGACGCCACAATGCCGCGGCGGGCGGCAGGGCGGGCCTTGCTCAGTCCCTTTGATTCCCTGGTCTTCGATCGGCGCCGGCTTGAGGAGCTCTTCGGGTTCCATTTCCGGATCGAGATTTACACGCCCGCGCACCTGCGACGCTTCGGGTACTACGTCCTGCCCTTCCTCCTGGGTGACACCATCGTGGCGCGAGTGGACCTTAAAGCGGACCGTGCGGCAGGAAATCTGTTGGTCAGGTCCGCCTACGGTGAGCCGGACGCACCGCCAGGGACCGCCGTCGAGCTCGCCGCCGAGCTGGAACTGATGGCCGAATGGCTGGAGCTGGAAGACATTGTGGTCAGCCCGATCGGGGACCTGGCGGAGTCCCTCGGCGCCGCACTGCGTCACCGCGCCGGTCCGCTCCGCTCTCAGGGAACACCGGCCGCGTGGCCTGTGTCTCTCCCGTAGACTAAAAACGCCAGAATTCGGCAGCATAAGACTGGGAGTATCTTCACGTGGCATCACTTATCGAAAAACTTCTCCGCACGGGTGACAAAAAAACCCTGCGGCAACTGCGGAACTATGCCGACTCCATCAATGCGCTCGAAGACTCGTTCAAAACCTTCACGGATGCTGAGCTCCGGGAGGAAACCGACCACCTCCGCGCCCGACACCGGGACGGCGAGCACCTCGACGATCTCCTCCCGGAGGCATTCGCCGCCGTGCGTGAGGCCTCGTCCCGCACCCTGGGCATGCGTCACTTTGACGTCCAGCTCATGGGTGGCGCCGCGCTCCACCTCGGCAATATCGCCGAAATGAAGACCGGCGAAGGCAAGACCCTCGTGGCCACCGCGCCCGCCTTCCTTAATGCCCTCACCGGCAATGGCGTCCACGTCATCACGGTGAACGACTACCTTGCCGAATACCAGTCAGACCTTATGGGCCGGGTCTACCGTTTCCTCGGTCTGACCAGCGGTTGCATCCTGTCCAACCAGGATCCCGCGGTACGCCGGCAGCAGTACGCCGCGGACATCACCTACGGCACCAACAACGAATTCGGCTTTGACTACCTGCGCGACAACATGGCGTGGGACCAGTCAGAACTGGTCCAGCGTGGCCACAACTTCGCCATTGTTGATGAGGTCGACTCCATCCTCATCGACGAAGCCCGCACGCCGCTGATTATTTCCGGCCCTGCCCAGGGCGACACCAACCGGTGGTACAGCGAATTTGCCAAGGTGGTGCAGCGCCTCAAGGCCGGCGAGGACTACGAGGCGGACGAGAAGAAGCGCACCGTTGGCGTCCTCGAAAGCGGCATCGAAAAAGTGGAGGACTACCTGGGCATCCAGAACCTCTACGAATCCGCGAACACGCCGCTCATCGGGTTCCTGAACAACGCCATCAAGGCCAAGGAACTGTTCAAGCGGGACAAGGACTACGTCATCCTCGACGGCGAAGTGCTGATCGTTGACGAACACACCGGCCGCATCCTGGCCGGGCGCCGCTACAACGAGGGCATGCACCAGGCCATCGAGGCCAAGGAAGCCGTGGAAATCAAGGCCGAAAACCAGACGCTGGCCACGGTGACGCTCCAGAACTACTTCCGGATGTACTCCAAGCTGGCAGGCATGACCGGCACGGCCGAGACTGAGGCCGCCGAGTTCATGGGCACATACAAGCTCGGCGTGGTGGCCATCCCCACCAACCGGGACATGACGCGGCTCGACCAGTCGGACCTCGTGTTCAAGAATGAAAAGGTGAAGTTCGACGCCGTCGTGAAGGACATTGCCGAGCGTCACGAAGAGGGCCAGCCGATCCTTGTGGGCACCACGAGTGTCGAAAAGAGCGAATACCTCTCCGGGCTGCTCGCCAAGGAGGGCATCCGGCACGAAGTCCTGAACGCCAAGAACCACGCCCGTGAGGCGGCCATCGTTGCGCAGGCCGGACGCAAGGCTGCTGTCACGGTGGCCACCAACATGGCAGGCCGAGGCACTGACATCATGCTGGGCGGCAACGCCGAATTCACCGCGGTGGCCGACCTTGCCAAGCGCGGGCTGGACCCGGAAGAGAATTCCGAAGAGTACGAGGCCGCCTGGCCGGCTGCCCTGGAGGCGGCCAAGCAGTCCGTGAAGGACGAACACGAGGAAGTGCTGAGCCTCGGCGGGCTGTATGTCCTGGGAACTGAGCGGCACGAGTCCCGCCGCATCGACAACCAGCTCCGTGGCCGTTCCGGCCGCCAGGGCGACCCCGGCGAATCACGCTTCTACCTCTCCCTGACCGATGACCTGATGCGGCTTTTCAATTCCGGTGCGGCCGAACGGCTGATGAACAGTTCCGTCCCTGATGATGTGGCGTTGGAATCGAAACTGGTTTCCCGGGCCATCGCGTCTGCGCAGGGCCAGGTTGAAGGCCGCAACGCCGAGCAGCGCAAGAACGTCCTCAAGTACGACGACGTCCTGAACCGCCAGCGCGAAGCCATCTACGGTGACCGCCGCCGGATCCTCGAAGGTGACGACCTGCACGAAAAGGTCCAGTTCTTCGTTGAGGACACCATCACTGCCCTGATCGATTCCGCCACGGCCGAAGGCAACGGCGACGACTGGGACTACACCCAGCTGTGGACCAACCTCAAGACGCTCTACCCCGTCAGCGTCACAGCGGACGAGATCATCGAGGAAGCCGGTGGCAAGTCCAAGCTCACCGTTGAATTCCTCAAGGAGGAGCTGCTCTCCGACGCCCGCGTGGTCTACCAGACCCGGGAAGAGACCATCGGTGCCGAGAGCATGCGCGAGCTGGAACGCCGTGTGGTGCTGTCGGTCATCGGGCGCAAGTGGCAGGAACACCTCTATGAGATGGACTACCTCAAGGAAGGCATCGGACTGCGCGCCATGGCACAGCGTGACCCGCTGGTGGAATACCAGCGCGAGGGCTTCGTTATGTTCCAGAGCATGATGGAGGCCATCCGCGAGGAAAGTGTCGGTTTCCTGTTCAACCTTGAAGTTGAGGTGACTCCGGCCCAGGATGTGGTGGTGCCCGACGCAGCAGGTGGCCACACCGAGCACGTTGAGCCGCAGATCCACGCTGCCGGCCTGGAGGCGCCGGAGAAGCCGGCCCAGCTGCAGTACACAGCTCCCGGCGAAGACGGCGCATCCCAGACGCGGGTGGAAGGTCGTGTCTCTTCACGGTCCGGAAATCCCGCAAAGGCTGCAGCGCAGGACGCCACCAAGCGTCCGGCCAGGAAAAAGCGCCGCTGACAGCAGGGATCGAGGCTGATCAGCCATAGATCGGCACTGCAATAGTTCGACACTGGAAGTGCCCGGGGCCTCAGCTCCGGGCACTTCTGCATTCGTAGGCAAGCGGCTCAGCCGATCATAAACTCGGTCACGCGCCAGACCTGCTTGCTCCGCTCAAGCCGGACCGCTACAGCCCGTGCCCGGATGTCATCAACCACCACGGCGCTTGCCTCATAGATGCCCGGGGCGACCTCGCAGGCGCGGACTGAACGCACGATGGAGTTCTTGTGCAGCCGGGCCAGGGACGGCGAGGCAGAACGCGACTGTTCGCGGCGGATCAAGGCCGCACGGTGCTGCAGCACGGCGAGGCAGCGCGGATCCAGGCGGCGGGCGAGCTGGTGGATCGGTCGGATGCCGGCGAGGACTTCCATGGCCGCCTGCACGGTATTGCGTGTGATCGCCAGGATTTCGGAGGCTTCGTCTGCCGCACGCAGCGGCACGACCGGCGCGGTCGTGGTGCGCGGAGGAACCTGGCGGACGGCTGCCGTGCCGCCCGGGTTGACCGTGGCGGAGCGGATTGGCGTAACTGCGTACATGTGATTCCCCTTGATCGTGAGCTGATGAATATCGGAACGTCGGTTAGGCCGTGGAAGGTGCTTTCAAAATCTGCCCGGGCAGCAGGACATGCGGGCTTTCGCCGATCCGGGATTTGTTGGCCTCGTACCAGCGGGGCCAGTGCAAGGCGACATCCACATCCGAAGCCGCCGGGCCCAAGTGGCGGGAGGCGATGTCCCAGAGTGTGTCGCCCGCCAGTACCGTGACCTCACTCAATGGCTCCGGTGGGCCCTGTTCCGCCCGGACGGGCTGGGCGGCCAGCAGGCCGGGGTCCGGGACCGGCGGGCTGGGACGCCAGTCTGGCCGGACCGCCGCCGCAGGAGTTTCGGTGGTCTGTCCGGTGTCTGCGGGGTTTTTGCCCTCCGGTTCCCTGAGCTGCCGGTGGCCGCTTGTGGGAGACCACTGGGCCTGGATGGCTGCCCCGTGGACAGGTACGTCCTGGAGCGCCACTTCCTGCGTTGGTACCCAGGCGGGTCCGGCCGGTGGGACGGCCGCGTGAGCCAGCGGTGCCGACAGCAGTTGCACCGACAGTGCGGCCACAGCGAGCCGGCGCATAAATGCCGGGCAGCATTTGCCGGCCCTGTCGGCGGCCCGCCGCCTGCCGCACCTGCCCAGGACGGCAGCCGCTGACGCCAAAACCATCGAGAAGATCCACCACGCCACGATGGCCAGCCCAGCGGCGACAGCCACGGCACCAAGTAGGTCATCGAGGTCCGGGCCTTGCCGGCGTGCTGTGGACAGTTGCCATCGACCCACCATGTCCCCGCCGGCAACGCAGAGTAAGAATCCCAACAGGAGGATGGACGCCGCCATGACGGCGTCTGCGCGGAGCCCACGTGCTGTAGCTGCCGTCATGATGTTCCTATCTCATGTTTGATGCTGTTTGATGCCGTTTGATGAATCTAGGTTCAGTTTGACGCAGCTGTGCTGGATTTGTCCAGAGACTGGAGTGAAGTCGTTGGTGAATTGACCGCGAACAAACCCGCACCCTACGCTTGGCCCCATGCGTTGGGATGCTCTGTTTAGTGATATGGAGGCACAGTTCGCCGAGGGCGAGCGGCTGGCCGTCGATGCCGAGATCTCTGAGCGGGCAAGAGCGGAAACAGCCTCCGTCGCTCTGGCTGACCGCTTGCGGGGTTCCCTGAACAGCCACGTGGCCGTGTATCTGGCGTGTGGGCGCGCCTTCGAAGGAACCCTGAGCCATGCCGGCGCCGATGCGCTGGTCCTGAACGAGTTGCGTCACCAGGTCCTGGTCCCGTACGGCGCCGTGGCACGCTATGCGGGCCTTGGCCGCGGCTCCGTGGCCGAGACTTCGCAGGTGCGGCGCCGGATCGGATTGGCGCATGCGCTGCGGGGCCTGGCGCGGGACCGGGCCGAACTTGCAGTCACTCTGCGCCACGCGCCGGAAAGGGATACCGGGCTGGCCGGAGTCATCGACCGAGTGGGCACTGACTTTTTGGACCTGGCGCTTGTCAGCCCCGGGGAGTCCCGGCGGGCATCACAGGTCCGGCAGGTAGCCACGATTCCGTTTGAGGCGCTGGGTGCCCTGCGGTCACGGAGTGCCGGGGAACTATAGCCGCGGACCGGATCAGCCTTGCTTGGCTTTGGCTTCCTGGATCATGCGGCTGGCCTCGGCGTAACGCTCTTCGATGTATTGCTCCAGCATCTTTTCCTCGACGCGCCACTGCCCGCGGCCACCCACCTGGATGGCCTTCAGTTCTCCGCTACGGACCAAGGCATAGGCCGCCGGCGAGTTGATTTGCAGCTGTTCAGCAACATCGGCGAGAGTCAGGAATCTGGGCATAGCTCCATTTTGCCATTGAAGGCGTCATCTGGTGCGGTTATCCACAGTTTGATGTTGTTTGGTGTTTTGACTTTTGTTCCGGGGCCCATGCCGTAACAATGAGGTGTCCGGGACGCAGCCAGCCGCCTGGACCGGAGCTAGGGGGAGAAGAGCATGAGCCACGATGCTGTTACTACAGGTGCCAGGCTGAAACCGCCGTCGTGGAAGGATCCCCGGCTGCTGGTTGGCGTGCTGCTGGTCCTGGCATCGGTGGTGGGAGTGATCTCGCTGGTTGGCAGCGCTGATCAGACCACCGAGATTTACGCCGCCCGGGACTCCATTGCGGTGGGTGAGAAGCTGACCGCGGACAATGTGGTCCGGGCCAAGGTCCGCCTGGGTGAGACTGAACAGCATTACGTCACCGTTGAAGCAGGGCTCCCCGACGGGTTGGTCGCAGTCCAAAGAATCGGCAAGAACCAATTGGTGCCCAAGGAAAGTCTGGCCACTGTGGATTCGTTGGACCGCAAGCCAGTAGCCGTGACCATTGAGGAAGCACTGCCGCCGCAGGCGGTTGCCGGGACCCGGGTGGACGTCTGGGTTGCCTTGCCGGATGCCCGCAACGGCTTCAGTGAGCCGAAGCTCCTGCTGCCCGGCGCAGAAATTGCACAGGTGACCGCCGGCTCCACGGCCTTGGGGTCCTCCCGCAATACGGTGCTGATGGTGCTGGTTGCCGACGGCCAGATGCCGGCCATCCTCGGCGCGCAGGCGAACAAGGCCAAGATTTCAGTGGTATGGAACCCGGGCGGGGCCTCATGAGCATCCCCGTGGTCACCGTGGGCCAGGCCCGCGAGGACGTGGTGGGCGGGTTGGAGCGGCTCCACGGTCCGGTCACGGTGGTCCGTCGCTGCACCGAACTGACGGAACTGCTGGCGGCCTGCCAGAGCGGCCTGGCACGGGCCGCGGTTGTGGCCGACGGCTGCGAGGGCCTGACTGCTTCGCTCGTTGATCGGCTCGGTGCCGTGGGCGTGGCGATCATCGCCCTCACGGATGACGCCGACGAGGCTGCCAGGCTGCGCGGGATCGGTGTGGCCTCCGCACTGACCGGCGTAGAGTCCGCCGCCCTGGCCGGCAGGATTGCCGAGGCCGTTGCCCAGCTGACAGGCACCGCCAGGGATGCAACGTTCGGGAGCGGGCTGGGGGACACCAGCGCTGCGTTGCGTCAGCGTCCCGCAGACCAGGCGGACGTGCCGCCGGCCTCCGGGGAGGGCAAGATCATTGCCGTGTGGGGTCCCGCCGGTTCACCTGGCCGGACCTTCGTCGCGGCCAACATCGCAGGGGAACTGGCTGCGGATGGGAAATCCGTGCTCCTCGTCGACGCCGACAGTTACGGGGCCAGCATCGCCGCAGTCCTGGGCCTGCTGGATGAATCTGCGGGGATCGCGCAGGCCTGCCGGCTTGCGGACCAGGGACTGCTCGACGCCGATGCGCTGCTGAAGGTGGCCACACCCGTCACCACCAAACTTGGAACTTTCCGAGTCCTGACCGGGATCACCCGGGCGGACAGGTGGACCGAACTACGGGCAGCAGCCCTGTCGCTGGTGCTGGAGCGCGCGAAGGAGATTGCCGACATCGTGGTTGTGGACACCGGCTTCTGCCTGGAGGCGGATGAGGAACTCAGCTTCGACACGATGGCTCCGCGCCGGAATGCCGCGACCCTGCGGACCCTGGAACTGGCGGACACCGTCTATGCCGTGGGGGCCGCCGATCCGGTGGGGGTTCCCCGGCTGGTCCGCGGACTCGCGGAGCTTGAGATGGCAGTCCCGCAGGTGTCGCCTGTTGTGGTGATGAACAAGGTCCGGGCGGCGGCGGTGGGGAGGTCCCCGGAACGCCAGCTGAAGGATGCGTGGGAACGGTATGGTCCGTCGTCGCAGATCGAGGTCTTCCTGCCGGCGGACAGCCCCGCAGCTGATGCGGCGCTGCTCGGCGGCTCGCTGCTGCTCGAAACGGCGCCGGATTCCAAGCTCAGGCAGGCGATCGCTGAACTGGTTTGTGCACCTGTACAGCGATCTTCGCGATCCTCTGTATTTTCTTCCACACCGAGGCGTCGCCGAAAGGGCTAGGCTCGCCGTAGGAGCTGCGACGGTGCAGCATCAAACTTGTGATGGAGGCGTTTGTTGATGTCGTCTGGATCCAGCGTGGAGGATCAAGCCTTGGCCATTGGTGACCGGGAGGGATTCCTCGCGGACTACTACCAGCATCTGGCTGAAGAGGATGCCCGGACCTATTCCCCGGAGGCGCTGGCCAGCCGGGCGGAAACCCACCGGGGTGTGGCCGCGAACCGGCAGCCGGGCCAGGCGCAGGTTTCCATCGTTAACGAGGCGGACAGCAGCGTCGTCTATGTCGTCACGGACGATATGCCTTTCCTCGTCGACTCGGTCAACGCCGAGCTTGTGCGCCAGAACGCCGCCATCGGGCTTGTGCTTCATCCGCTGTTCGTGGTGACCCGGAACCGGGAAACGGGGCAGCTGGTTAAAGTTGACCGCGTCCCCTCCCACATCGGTCTGTCCAGCGGTGATACGGCGGCGATGCCCATGCTGTCGCACCTCATCGCGCAGGGCGAAAACGCCTCCCACATGGAGTCGTGGATCGCCGTGGAAATCAACCGCGTCTCCGACGAGGCCAAGGCGGTGTTGCTGGACGGGCTGGACCGCATCCTCGGAGACGTGCGCGCCGCCGTCGAAGACTGGCCCAAGATGCGCAACAAGGCCCAACAGATTGCCGCGAGCCTGGACCAGGTGTCCCACCCGGCCCAGATTGCCGAACTGCGGCAGGCGCAGGATCTTCTGCGCTGGCTCGACGACGGCAACTTCACTTTCCTTGGATACCGTGAGTACGACCTCGTTACCGTCGACGGTGAAGATGTACTGGAACTGCGTGAGGACAGCGGCCTCGGACTGCTCCGGGCGAAGCCGGGCGCGCCGCATATGCAGCACCTCACCGACGCCGGCCGAAAAAAGGCCCGCGAAAAGCGGGCGCTGGTGATCACCAAGGCAAACTCACGGTCCACCGTCCACCGCCCCGCGTACCTTGACTACATCGGCGTAAAGAGTTTCGACGCGGCCGGCAACGTCAACGGCGAGCGCCGCTTCATCGGCCTGTTCGCAACCAGTGCCTACGCCGGATCCGTCCGGAACATCCCCGTCGTGCGCGAAAAAGTGGACGCCGTGCTCGCCAATGCCGGCTTCCCGCCGGACTCACACTCCGGCAAGGACCTTTTGGGGATCCTGGAGACGTACCCGCGCGACGAGCTGTTCCAGATCGAGACCGAGGACCTGGCGGCCACCGCCACCGGCATCCAGAAATTGCAGGAGCGGCGGCGGACCCGGCTGTTCCTCCGGCCGGACATTTACGGCCGTTTTATGTCCGCGGTGGTCTACCTTCCGCGTGACCGGTACACCACCAATGTCCGGCTCCGCATCGAGGAAGAATTACGGACCACGTTCAAGGCCGAGTCCATCGACTACGAAGCGCGGATGACCGAATCGGCCCTCGCCCGCCTGTTCTTCCGGATCCGCCTGCCCAAGGGCAGCGAGGTCAGCCACTTCAACGCCGATGAGCTTGAAGCGCGGCTGGTCCGGGCAGCCCGTTCGTGGAGTGAGGGCATCGCTGAAGTCCTGCGGGAACGCGGCGCCGATGAGCAGGCGAAGGAGCTTGCCGCGATCTGGTCGGAGGCTTTTCCGGCCGGCTACCGGGTGGATTACGAGGTCGAAGACGCGCTGGAGGACATCGCCCGGTTCGAGAAATATGGGGCTGAAGCCGAGCGCACGGCCGGTGCCAGGCAGGAACGGCCGGGCGTCCATGTGTACTTGCCCAAGGGCGCCGGTGAAGTCCTGGAGGAGGATGCCCGCGTCAAGCTGTACATGCTGGAGCCCAAGAGCCTGAGCCAGATCCTGCCGTTCTTCCACAATCTGGGACTCGAGGTGCTGGATGAGCGGCCCTTTGAGATCGAGACGGCCGACCAGCGGGACTTCTTCCTCTATGACCTCGGGCTGAAATACCCTGCCGGCATTGATCCGCTGGCCACGGGACAGCTGCTGGCTGACTCGTTCGGTGCCGCCTTATCCGGCGCCGTTGAGTCGGACAGTTTTGACCGGCTGGTGCTGCGTGAGGGGATGCAATGGCGTCAGATCACGGTCCTGCGGGCCTATGCCCGGTACATGCGGCAGATGGGAAATACCAACTCGGTGGGCTTCATGGCGGACACGCTGCTCGCCAATCCCGATGTCACCAAGGCCCTGACGGCTCTTTTCGCGGCCCGGTTCGATCCCGCCCTGAGCGGGACTGAGCGCCTTGCGGCGCAGGAGAAAGTCCGCGGCGAGCTGTCAGCCGCCATTGAAGAGGTGGCAACGCTCGACGCCGACCGTGTGCTGCGGACTTTGGCGAACCTGATCGAGGCGACCCTCCGCACCAACTACTTCCAGTACAAGACGCACCTGAGCTTCAAGCTCGATCCTGCCCGGATTGAGGGCCTGCCTTTCCCGCGGCCGATGTTCGAAATCTGGGTGTACTCCCCGCGGGTTGAGGGCGTCCACCTTCGCTTCGGCAAGGTGGCCCGCGGCGGCCTGCGCTGGTCTGACCGGCGCGAGGATTTCCGGACGGAGATCCTTGGCCTGGTGAAGGCGCAGACCGTCAAGAACGCGGTCATCGTTCCCACCGGGGCCAAGGGCGGCTTCTTCGCCAAGCGGCTGCCCGATCCCGCCGCGGACCGTGCCGCCTGGATGGCGGAGGGTGTTGAAAGCTACAAGACGTTCATCCGGGGCCTGCTGGACCTCACTGACAACCTCGTCACCGGAGCTGAAGGCGAAACTGTAGTGCCGCCGTCGGACGTTGTGAGGCACGACGACGACGATTCCTACCTTGTGGTGGCGGCGGACAAGGGGACGGCCACGTTCTCGGACATCGCCAACGGGCTGGCCGCAGAATACGGGTTCTGGCTCGGTGATGCGTTCGCCTCCGGAGGTTCCGTGGGTTACGACCACAAGGCCATGGGCATCACGGCACGTGGCGCCTGGGAGTCGGTCAAACGTCACTTCAGCGAGCTCGACGTCGATACCCAGACCCAGCCGTTCAGCGTTGTGGGCGTGGGCGACATGTCAGGCGATGTGTTTGGCAACGGCATGCTCCTGTCCCGGCATATCCGGCTGCTGGCAGCGTTCGACCACCGGCACATCTTCCTTGACCCCGCACCGGAAACGGAATCGTCGTTCGTGGAACGCCGGAGGCTGTTCGAACTGCCGCGGTCCTCGTGGGACGACTACGACAAATCCCTCATCAGCGAAGGCGGCGGCGTGTACGCCCGCCAGGCCAAGTCCATTCCGGTCTCGCGGCAGGTCCGGGCGGCCCTGGGCCTGCCCGAGGCGACCACCGAACTCAGTCCGCCGGAGCTCCTCCGCGCTATCCTGCTCGCCCCCGCAGACCTGCTCTATAACGGCGGGATCGGAACGTACGTCAAGGCCAGCACTGAGTCCAACGCCTCCGTGGGTGACAAGGCCAACGACAGCATTCGCGTGGACGGCAAGGACCTGCGGGTCAAGGTGGTTGGCGAAGGCGGAAACCTGGGCATGACGCAGCGCGGCCGCATCGAAGCCGCCCTGCAAGGGGTCATCCTGAACACCGACGCGATCGATAACTCGGCCGGCGTCGACTGCTCCGACCATGAAGTGAACATCAAGATCTTTGTAGACCGGATGGTGGCTGCGGACAAGCTGACCCCGGAGGAACGGGCCGGCTTCCTCGCCTCGATGACGGACGAGGTGGGGCGGCTGGTCCTCGAGGACAACGTGGACCAGAACATCCTGCTCCTGAACGACCGGATGCGGGTGGCCGAGTGGAGCCCCAGCTATGAGCGACTCATGGACTGGCTGGAAAAGTCGGCTGACCTGAAGCGTGACCTTGAAGCGCTGCCCAGCACCGAAACCCTGCGCGAGCGTTTGGGCCAGGGCCAGGGGCTGACGTCGCCGGAGCTGTCCGTGCTGGCTGCCTACGCGAAGATCGAGCTGGCCTCGGCGCTGCGTGACAGCGACCTCGCCGACGATCCGTGGTTCCGCGGGACGCTGCGCGCGTACTTCCCGCAGCAGCTGCGCGAACGGTTCGACGCCGAGCTGGACACCCATCCGCTGCGGCGCGAGATCATTGCCACGGTGGTGGCCAACGACATGATCAACCTGGGCGGCATCACGTTCGCCTTCCGGACCATGGAGGAAACCTCGGCCACGGAAGTGGCTGTGGCCAAGGCATTTGTGGCGCTCCGCGAGATTTTCGACCTCAACACCATGGTGGGGGAGCTGAACAGCCTGCCGGCGTCGTTCCCCACAGAGCACTGGAGCACCGTCCACCTGGATATCCGGCGTCTGCTGGACCGCGCTGTCCGGTGGCTGCTGGCGCAGGGCGGCACGTCCCGGCCCATCGCGGACACCGTGGCCGAGTTCAAGCCGCTCCTGGACCCGATGCGGGCCCGGCTCCTGGACTACCTGCGTGGTGATGACCGTGACCGCGTTGCGGACTGGCTGGAGACCGCGCGTGCGTGGGAACTCCCGGAGCGGCTTGCCTTCCGGTGGGCGGAGCTCTTCGAGAGCTTTGTCCTGCTGGACATCGCCACGATCGTGCATGCCCGTAAGGAGCCGGTGGAGGAGATTGCGGCCGTTTACTACACAGTGTTCAACCGCTTCCACGCTGACTCGCTGCTGGAACGGATCAGCAGCCTGCCGCGCCAGGACAGGTGGCAGGCACTGGCCAGGGCCGCACTCCGGGATGACCTCTATTCCACCGTCTCGGACATGACGACGGCGGTACTCGAGTCGACGGCGTCCGGAGACTCCGCGGAGGACAGGCTGAAGGACTGGGAACGCCAGAATGCCGAGCAGCTGGGCAGGGCAAAGAGCATGTTTGACGAGGTCAACTCGCTCGAGGCCGACGACATGGCCTCACTGTCGGTAGCATTGAGGCTCTTGAGGTCAATCGTCCGACGCTAGGAATCCCGGCGTCGTAACTGGAGGTGCAGTGGCAATCTTTACGGACCCCATCAGGGAACACGCTGATTTCGGGCCGGGCGATGCCGAATGGCTGCACCTCCTGGTGGGCGACTGGCAGATGGTCGCTGACCTGGCGTTCGCCGACTTGGCGTTGTGGTTCCCGCACCCGGATCACGGCTATGTGGCGCTGGCGCACGTCAGGCCGTCCACCACGCACACCGTGTTCCACGGCGACTTTGTGGGCGAGCCCATCCGGCAGGACCTGCAGCCGCTGGTGGACAAGGCCTGGAGCAGCCGTGCCATCGAGCGGTCCAGCGAGACCAACTGGAGCACTGACATGGCGTTGCGTGTGGAGGCTGTGCCGATGGTGCGCAACGGCCGGACCCTGGCTGTGGTGACCACCCACATGGACCTGTCCAGTTCCCGGATGCCGTCCCGCCTGGAGCTGACGTACCGGCAGTGCGCCTACGATCTCCTCCGGATGGGAACGCTGGGGCTGTGGCCTGATTTTGCCTCGCCCACCGGTTCGCGCCGCGGCGCGCCTCGTGTGGGGGACGGCCTGATCAGGCTCGATGCCGAGGGAATTGTGCAGTACGCAAGCCCCAACGGGGTATCGGCTTTCCGGCGGCTGGGCGACGGCGAGTCGCTGGAAGGCCGTTCCCTGGCGGAGGTGACCGCCGGCCTGCTGAAGGACCGGCGGCTGGTTGACGAAACGCTGCCGCTGGTGGTGACGGGGCGGATGCCGTGGCGTAGTGAGATTGAATCCCGTGGTGTGAGCCTGTCGCTGCGGGCCATCCCGCTGCGGGATGAGCAGCAGCGCTTTGGTGCGCTGGTGCTGTGCCGGGACGTGTCCGAACTGCGGCGCCGGGAGATGGAACTCGTTACCAAGGATGCGACCATCCGCGAGATCCATCACAGGGTGAAAAACAACCTGCAGACCGTTGCAGCCCTGCTGCGTATGCAGTCCCGCCGGATGGTCAGCGACGAGGCCAAGCAGGGCCTGGAACAGGCGATGCGGCGCGTGGCCACCATCGCGCTGGTCCACGAGACTCTTTCACAGGGATTGGCGCAGAGCGTTGACTTCGACGAGCTGATCGGCCGCCAGTTCAGGCTTTCCGCAGAGGTCGCCTCGCCATCGCAGCAAGTCAAGACCGAGCGGTCGGGACTGTTTGGGGAACTGCCCAGCGACTTCGCCACCCCGCTGGCACTGGTCATCAATGAACTGGTGACCAACGCCGTCGAGCACGGGCTCGAAGGACGGACCGGCACCGTGTGGCTCATCGCGGACCGTTCCGAAGAGGAAGACGGCGAGGAACTGCTGACCGTCACCATTGCCGACGACGGTGTGGGGCTGCCGGAGACTCCGCACGTCGAAGGGCTGGGGCTGCAGATTGTCCGCACGCTGGTTACCAGTGAGCTGGGCGGCACCATCGCGTGGCACCCGCGCGACGGCGGCGGGACGGCTGTCCAGATCCGCCTCAGCCTGGCGGCCAGGTAGCCCGGGGACCTTGCACGTGACTTAACAGCCGATGGCCGCAACCCGGAAGGGTTGCGGCCATCGTTGTGTGAGGCTGTTGGTGCTAGGGCCTTAAGGACCGAGCCTAGGAGGCGCGGCGGGCGCGTGCGGCGCGGCGCTTAAGGGCGCGGCGTTCGTCTTCGCTCATGCCGCCCCAGACGCCGGCGTCCTGGCCGGACTCGAGAGCCCACTGGAGGCACGTGTCAACGACGGGGCAGCGGCGGCAAACGCTTTTGGCTTCCTCAATCTGGAGGAGGGCAGGCCCTGTGTTTCCTACGGGGAAAAACAGTTCCGGGTCCTTGTCGAGGCACGCCGCGCGGTTACGCCAATCCATGCTGATCAGTTGCTCCAATTCTGGGAAGAGCTCTTTGTGAAATAATTCACTAGTAGCTACAAAGGAAAAGGGCCCTGAGGGGCCCCCTTGGTCATCTCAGTCAAGCCTGTCATGTTAACGCTGTGTAAACAAGGGGTAATACAGCTTGAAATCCCCGGATAGCTGAGCGATACATCACACGGGCATTGCCGACCCCCGCCACTGTCCGACTATCTCCGGTAGGGTGCCAGTGTGTCAAGACCCCCCACGAACCCTGCAGATCCGTCGCCATCCACGCGCCCGCGCGGCATTGTGGCGATAGCCCTTGTTGTTGCCGCCGAGGCCACCGCGCTATTGGTTGCCGGCGCCTGGTACGGCTACGAACTCCTGGCCGGTGCACCGGTCCTGTCTTTTTGGGGAGCCGTATTTACTCTGGTCCTCTTGCTCGCTTTCTCGGCCTGGCTCTATTCGGTGGGGCACTTCCTCTTCCGAGGGCGCCGGTGGACGAGGGCAGCGGCGCTGGTCGCCCAGCTGTTTGTCCTTACTATCGGCGTCCCGACCCTTACCGGCGGCGTCATTTGGGCGGGGATCGCCATGGTGGTGCCGGCGCTTGCGGCCATAGTGCTCCTGTTCGACAAACGCGTCATCAGCTACGCATCCCGGACAGGCGATCCGCCTCCGGCGTTCTAGGCACCACCGGCACTTTAGGCGGCCAATCCGTCCTTCAACTGATCCGGCGGTACCCAGCCCAGCTGGACGGCGGTGGCGCGGCCGTTCTGGATGAGAACGCTCCGTCCCGGTGGCGGGTTGGGTTCCGCCTCGAAGCGGACCCCTAAGAGGTCTCCGTCCATAAAGGTCCGGGGCGCGATCAGGATGCCGCAGCCCAAGTTGCGTGCCTGGAGCGCCAGTGGAACCCGCTGGGCGAGTATCGGACTGTATCCCACGGTCATAACCACCGTGATTCCTAGCGTGTTGAGGTCGGCAAGGTCACGGGTGACGTCCTGCAGCAGCAGGTCCGCATCGTCAACCAATGCCACCGAGTTCCGTTCCAGGCCGCCCGTGGTGGCTTGGCGCAGGATCCCGGACCAATAGGCACCCGGTTCGGTGTCCTGCTCCGGCATAAGCCACGGTCCTGCTTCAGGGTTGACGTTTGGCAGGAGCCGGAGAAAAGACGACTTGCCAGACGAAGGGCCGCCCAGCACGGCCAGCACTCCACCCGCGGGAGCCCGGACGGATATCGGTTCAAGTTCGTCGCCGCCTACGCCGATGCGGAGGACGCGCTGCCCCGGCGGGATCCTGCCTTTCGGTTCAGCTTGGATCTGAGGGGCCGCCCGGTTCAGGATCCGGGCCGCCGGAACCACGGCCGGCAGGGGCTCCACTCGGAATGGTCGACGCCGCGGGGAGGGCTCCGGCGCTTGGGCTACCCCCGGATCTGCGGCCTCAGCGCCGGCAGCCGTGTAGAACTGGCAGACTGTAGTTCTTCCACCCGACAGCGCGCCCACAGCGACGCCCCTTCCCACCGCGGGCGCTGTCGGAGGCAGTTTCGGCCAGGCAATCCGGCTGTCCTCGCTGGATCCGGTCGGGAAGTACACCCGGTTGGGAATGGCTGGGAAGAACCTGGAAGTGACCAGTTCCCGGTGTCCCGAGATGATCACCGTGATACCGGCCCGGTTTCCATCCCGGACAAGGTCATGGAGAACGTCTTCGGCCCACGCCAACGGCCCGGCACGTAAGGCCGAGAGCCAGGATCCCCAGCCAGCGATCACGAGCACGAGCGGCATGTCGTCGTCACCGGCGGGACGTCCCAGCCGGAGTGACTGCTCCCGTGCCAGACGCTCCAGGATGCGTACGGCACGGCGAAGCTCGTGCAGTCCTGCCGTGGCGCCCACCCTGCAGTGGGAAGCCAACCCCACGAACGACCTGTCCGGGTCCAGCACATACAAGTGGGATTCGCGGGCGTGGGATGCCAAGCCGAGGACTGCCAGCCGGATGGCCTCGGGCACTCCTGATTCCGGTCCGCCAATAAGGGCCAGGTGTCCGTGGCCGGCAGGTTCCCAGATCAAGGGTGCGGTTCTCTGTTCGGCAGGCAGGTCCATCAGGCCGAGCGTCACGGACCAATTGGTGGCACCGGCGTCGGCCTTGGTCCTGTCACTGGCGCCATCGTCGTCGTCAGCGTCGCCTTCTGCGGTCCCGGGGGTGGACGAGCCTGCAGGTTCGGGGAGGAGACAGGGGAGCGGTGCAGCAATCGGCTTCCGGATGGCCGGACGGTTCATGGTCTCCCACAACGCGGACATGGAAGCTATTAACGGGGCGGTTGCCTCGGCAGGCGTCGGTTCGTGCCTGGCGGATCCGGAACCCCCCAGCACTGCAGGGGCATCGATGTACTCGGAGGCCAACCATACCGAGATTCCGGCGGGTTCGGATCGGATGGCTCCGGCTGTCAGGGATCCGGCCTGGAACTCCAGCGGAACCTCCGTTCCGCGGGCCAGGTAAGCCCGGCCCGGAGTATCGACGCCGATCCCGGCCGCGGCTTTCGAATTGATGATGTCCACGGATTCCATCTCCGACTGGACGCGCAACGCGATGCTGGTGGTGACGTTGGCGCGGATGTCGGCCGTCAGCGCGCCCTGGGGCCGTTGTGTGGCCATGATCAGGTGGATACCCAAGGAACGGCCGATGGCGGCGATCCTCATCAATTCCCGGAGCGATTCGGGAGCATCCTCCACCAGCATCCGGAATTCATCTATGACAATTACAAGATGGGGGAGCGGCGACGCGCGGCCCGCCGACGTTGCCCGGAATGACGTCAGGTCCGGTGCCTGAACTATCGCAAGGCTCTGTTCCCGGAATTTGATCTCGGCGCGGAGGGACTGCAGGGCGCGTTGGAGCTCATGGCTGCTCAGGTCGGTGAGCATACCCACACAGTGCGGGAGCCCGGTCAGGGGTCCGAGTCCGGAGCCGCCCTTGAAATCCACAAAGAGGAAGTTGATGCGGTCCGGCGCGTAGCTGAGGGCGAGAGCAACCGTGATGCTGCGCAGGAGTTCGGATTTTCCTGAGCCAGTGGTCCCGGCGACCAGCAGGTGGGGTCCGTCGTTTTGGAGATCGAGTGTCCGGACACCCTCAAGACCGCGCCCGATGGGAACGGCAAGCCCGGGCAAGCTGTTGTTTGCTGACCACCGCCTGGATGTTTCGGGCGTGGAGTGGGAGAGCAGCTCTACAAGCCGGCAGGACGTGGGGATGGACCGTCCCGCACCAACTGGCTGGTCTGCCTCCCGCGCCAGTCGACGGCAAAACCTGTTGAAGACGTCAACGGGCGCCAGATCAGGAGCGAATCGGATGCCGTCATTGAACACAGACGAGCGTTCACCGAGTTCTACGTCAGCATTCGTCAGCGCGGACCCGCCTTCGGGGGCATGGATGACCTGCCACCCGTGTTCCAAGGCCGTTGCCGTGATCCTGGCCGAGGACTCCGTGCCGTCCATAAGAAGGAGCAGGCCGTGTCCATGGGCAGGTCCGAAGCCTCGCTTAAGCAGGGTCCCGAGGGTACTCGAGTTACTGGAAAGGGTGACGCCGTCCAGATACCGTGCGGCCAGGGGGAGCTGCTTCGCCTTGCCATGGACGACCACCCGGGTATTCCGGCCCAGCGGATAACCGGCAATCTGCATCAGGAGTGAGCGCACCAGCCCGTCGACGGCGGCGCGTGGCCCGCGGATGGTGGTGAGGGGTCTGGCCGGACTCAACGTTAGTGGCAGCATGCCGGCTGAAGGGACAGCGCGTCCCGGATCCCTGGGCTCGAACCGGAGGTTGGCCGGCTGGATTGCCTGGCCCAGCCGCAGCCAGATGCCCTCGTTGGTGCGCGGCCCGGCACGGTCCCTCCCTGTTGGATCCCCGATGGTCAGGTCCGAGAGCGGCGGCGCGGCCCGCCGTCGTCGTTCCTGGTCCTGGGTGACCGCGGCCCTGACCGCGGCAGCGAGTTCGCGGCGTTGCCGGCGCCCGCCGATCACCGGCACCAGGATGGAGATCGCCGAGACGGCCGTGAAAGCCAGGAACATCCACATTCCGGTTACGACGGCAAGCCCCACACCAATGACCACCGGCAGCACAGCCGTCAGAAGCAGTGCGGCGCGGTTCATGGGATCGTCGCGCCGGCTGATAACCAACGGCTCGTGGACATCCATGCCCGCGTCCGCCAGGCCGTCACCCGAACGCTCAAGGAACACCAACGACATGGTGGAGTTGCCACAACGAATGGTGGAGCCCGTCGAAATCACGGCATTCCGCACGCGCTCGCCGTCCACATCGGTGCCGTTGGCGCTGTCCAGATCAACAATCGTGATGGCTGTCTCGGTGACCACCAGGTGTGCGTGGGCCCGCGAAACGTCGGCGTCTGGGATGAGAATGTCGGCATTGCTACGGCCGATTGTGTACGTGCCCCGCCGCAGCGGCACAACCGTCCCCGCGCCGGAACCGCTGTGGACGGCCAATGCCAGTGACGCCGGAGGCTCGGAGGTGCGCGGCCGGAACCTGCGCGCTGTGAGGTCCGCCCCGTCGACGAGCGTGGCTCCGTTGACAAGCGGAGGACGTCCGAGCCTGAGCTCAGCAACGTTCTGGCTGCCGACAGAGACAATTCCGGTCCCGAAATTTGCCGCCAGCGCGGCCTGCAGTTCCGCACCGGCAGCCCCGTGCGGACCCTCAATGGTCAGCTCCACGGGTGGTTCCTGTTGAGCTGCGCCCGGGCTCCGAACGAGCGTGCAGTGCAGCGGCATGATGTGAGAGTCCTAACGGTCGGCTGCTCCCTTCAAGCTAGTCGTCAGGCTGGAGCGTGTCGCGGGGGTGAGGGCCGTATGTGGATAAAGGCAGCGGACTTCGCCACCGGATCGTGTCCGTAGGCCGCGGGCCCCGGTTAGGGTCAGTGGCACTACGCCGCACGCAATGTTGGAGCCCTCCACCAGAAGGAACGGTTCCCGTAAGTTCAGTGGAAGCAAGCGCAGACGTTTCAGCCAGCTCCGAGACAGGAAACGAGTCCAGGATCTCGCACCTTGCACAGGTCCGCGAGGGCGCCAGGCTAGGGGAGAACTGCATCATCGGCCGCGGCGCCTACATCGGTCCCGGCGTACATCTGGGAAACAACTGCAAGCTGCAGAGCTATGCTCGGGTCTACGGGTCTACGGGTCTACGGGTCTACGGGCCTGCGGTGCTTGGGGAGTGTGTGTTCATTGGGCCGGCGGTGGTGCTGACGAAGGACGTGTTTCCACGGGCCATCAACGCCGACGGGACGCTCAAGACCGAGGACGACTGGGACAAGGTTGGCGTCACTATCAAAGAAGGGGCCGCGATCGGAGCCCGCGCCGTATGCATTGCGCCGGTGACCATCGGTGCCTGGGCCACGGTAGCCGCCGGCGCAGTGGTGACGCGCGATGTGCCCGACTTCGCTCTGGTGGCGGGTGTCCCAGCCAAACGCATTGGCTGGGTGGGTCAAGCGGGACTTCCGCTGCGTGGGGACAATGGATGGTGGGTGTGCCCGCACACCGGGAGCCGCTACGAGGAGCACGACGGCGGGCTCCGGGAAGTGGCGGATTAGCGGCCATTTGGTGGCGGCTGGGGCGAGTCCTGCCTCACTGGATTAGTAGGTCACGATGGGGTCTCGGGTAGGCTGGTGCAGCAGACAATGCGCAACATTGCGCTGCCCGCTTTCGAACCAGGAGATTTTGTGACCGCTGACCTCGTCATCGTAGGGTCGGGCTTTTTCGGCCTGACAATCGCAGAACAGGCCGCCACTGAGCTCGGCTTGAAGGTGGTCGTCCTCGACCGCCGCCACCACATTGGTGGAAACGCGTACAGCGAAAAAGAAGAGCAGACGGGGATCGAAGTGCACCGTTATGGCGCACACCTGTTCCACACCTCGAACGAGCGCGTGTGGGAGTACGTGAACCGGTTTACCACGTTCACGAATTACGTCCACAAGGTCTACGGCGTACACAAGGGCGAGGTCTATTCCCTGCCCATCAACCTGGCCACGATCAACCAGTTCTTCCGCGCCAACCTGACGCCGGCCCAGGCCCAGGCCCTGATCCAGGAACAGGCTGGCGAGCTCGCTGGAACTGATCCGCAGAACCTGAACGACAAGGGCATCCAGCTCATCGGGCGGCCGCTCTACGAAGCTTTCATCAAGCACTACACCGGCAAGCAGTGGCAGACTGATCCCAAGGACCTGCCGGCCGGTATCATCTCTAGGCTCCCGGTGCGCTACAACTACGACAACCGGTACTTCAACGACAAGTACGAGGGCCTGCCCACCAACGGGTACACGGCCTGGATCGAAAAGATGGCGGAACACCCGAACATCGAAGTACGACTGAACACGGACTTCTTCGACGAGTCGCACGAGTACAGCAAGGAAAACGTCGTAGGCAACATCCCCGTGATCTACACAGGCCCTGTTGACCGGTACTTCGACTTCGCCGAGGGCGACCTTTCGTGGCGCACCATCGACTTCGAAGAAGAAGTTCTCGACGTTGCTGATTTCCAGGGAACTTCGGTGGTCAACTACAACGACGCCGATGTGGATTACACCCGCATTATCGAGCCGCGCCACTTCCACCCTGAACGCGACTACCAGACGGAAAAGACCGTTATCATGCGCGAATTCTCCAGGGCTGCGGAGAAGGGCGACGAGCCCTACTACCCGATCAACACGCCCACGGACAGGGAACGCCTGCAGAAGTACCGGGACCTGGCTGCAGCCGAAAAGAACGTTCTCTTCGGCGGACGGCTCGGCACGTACAAGTACCTCGACATGCACATGGCCATCGGCTCGGCCCTGACCATGTTCGACAACCAGATTCGTCCGCATTTCGAAGGCGGGGCCATGATCGAAAGCGGAGGCGTGGACGCATGAGCGGTGAGTTGCTTGCCGCCCCCGACAACGGCGGCGGGCTCCTTGACGTCATTCGCCGCAGGGGTTTGCTCCGCCTGATCGTCCGTAAAGAACTCAAGGTCAGATACCGGAGCTCCGTTCTGGGCCTGCTTTGGTCCTACGTCCGCCCCGCAGTGCAATTCGTGGTCTTCTATTTCGCGCTAGGTGTTTTTCTCGGGCTCAATAAACAGCCGAACTTCGTCATATACATGTTCTCGGGAATCATCTTAGTGAACTTCTTCTCTGAAGCATTCGGGCAGGCCACGCGTTCTGTAGTAGCCAACGGCGCCCTGGTGAAAAAAATCTACCTTCCTCGCGAGCTGTTTCCGGTTGCGTCAGTGTGGGTCGCCATCGTGCATTTTCTCCCACAATTCCTGATCTTGCTGGGCGCATGCTTCTTCTTCGGCTGGACGCCCAGCGTGGCGCAGCTGATCGGAGCCGTGGGGGCTTTTGTGATGGTGACCATTCTGTCGCTTGGCCTCGGCCTCCTGTTTGCTGCGGCAAACGTGATGTTCCGTGACTCTGAGAACATCGTTGATCTCATGCTGATGATGGCCACATGGTTTTCTCCGGTCCTCTACGCCTGGTACTTAGTGCGCGATACGCTCGGGGAAACGTTTTATTTCTTTTATCAGCTGAATCCGATGACTATTGCGGTGGAGATCTTCCATGCTGCTTTCTGGTCACCAACAGCCGCCGTGAGGATGGCACCGGAGGGTGCCCGTTTGCCGGATAATCTCCTGTCCATCTGGCTGCCCGTGGGCTTGATTATTTCCTTGTTAATACTGGCCTTGGGACAGTCTGTGTTCCGACGCCTCGAAGGCAGATTTGCACAGGAGCTGTGATGGCAGAAGCTATTGTCGTTGAGAACGTTTCCAAGCGGTTTAACCTCCGGCACACCCGTTCCCTGAAGGAAACAGTCGTCTGGCTGTTCAAAGGGCGCCGGGGCGACCTATCGTCAACATTCATGGCGTTGGACGGAGTCGACATCAAGGTGGACTCCGGTGAGTCAGTGGCCTTGCTCGGGTTCAACGGGTCAGGCAAATCGACGTTACTGAAACTCATTTCAGGTGTAATGAGTTCCGATACGGGCAGCATCCGAACACGGGGAAAAGTTGCAGGCCTCATCGAAGTCGGCGCCGGTTTCCACCCAGATCTTACCGGACGTGAGAACGTCTACCTCAACGGGGTGATCCTGGGAATGTCGGAACAGGAAACGGCCGATAGATTCGATGAGATCGTCGAGTTCTCCGAAATCGGAAAGTTCATCGACACTGAAGTTAAGTTCTATTCGTCTGGGATGTTTCTCCGTCTGGCTTTCTCAGTCGCGGTCCACACCAAGCCCGACGTCTTCCTGATTGATGAGATACTTTCGGTCGGCGATGAGCCTTTCCAGAAGAAGTGCCTGGCGCGGATACAGGAGCTTCGGGATTCGGGCACCACTTTGGTGGTAGTCAGCCACGATCTGGATATGGTGAGCAAGGTCTGTGACCGCGGGGTGGTACTCCGCCAGGGCATCAAGATTGCTGATGGCCCAATCGAAGATGCGGTCCGCGTTCTGCGGGAAAGTTGAACGGAAATAAGCAAATGAACGTGATTGCAGCGGGGAACCTTCATGAATAATGCCCACAAGCTCTTTGAAGTAGTCGATGACGGCGGTTCGGGCCTCGCCGGCGGCGAAAGCCGCCTCTCAGGCCGGGAGCTCGGCCTGCTTGTCGGCGCCCTCAATTACCACTCTCTGGTCCAACCTGGCCGCGAATTCAAGGTTGTCGTTTTGCGCGGGCCGGAGGAAGAAATTCCAAAACTGACAGGGAAAGCCTGCCACAGCCTTGTGTGGGAGGCTAACCGAGTGGTTATGTGCACTGTTGACATACGGAGCACTGTCGGCGGAGGACCGGAAGGCAACACTGCCCTGGTGCCCCTGGTTATTGACTTGGGTGGGAAAGGTGCGGAAGGCGGAACTCCGTTCTACGACCGATCGGGCCTGAAAGGCAGAATCTTCAGCAAAGCGCGTTTTGGCGCTCCGATCGCCTTCGACGTCCTACGTCAGGGGCTCACCGACGTATACGAGAAACACGTCACGCCTAAACGTCGGCCTACCCGAATGGCGCCGCCTCAGTCAATCCCGTCATCTGTAAACCCCTCTTCACGAAACCGTCAGCCTGCAATCCTATTTGGACTGCACTGGCTGGAAATGGGCGGGGCCGAGAAGTGGGCGTTTGAAACCATTGCCTTGGCCAAGGAAGCTGGATTCCTGCCAATTGTCGTGACGGACCGTGACTCATCCCATCCGTGGATTGACCGTGCTGAACTTGATGGCGCCCTGGTCTTGCCCCTTAGCACCCCGCTTCCCGAAACTGCGGACGCTGACCTAATGCTGACTCTGCTATCGGAATTTTCTATCCGTGGGATCCACGTGCACCACAACGGCTGGCTGTATCACAGACTGGCGTGGTTCAAGGCCATGGACCCGTCGATTCAGATAGTGGACTCCCTCCACATAATTGAATGGCGGACCGGAGGATTCGCGGAGGTGGCCGTCAAGCTTTCGAACACCATCGACCTGCACCATGTCATTTCACCGCAGCTTAGGGACTACCTAACCCTCCAACGGGACGTGCCAAAGGACCGCGTGGCCCTGGCACCTCTCTATGGTCTGAACAGCGGACGCCCAGCAGTCTCCGCGGCTCCTGAGACTCATCGCCCGTTCACTATCGCCTTCGTGGGGCGGCTCAGCCAGCAGAAGCGCCCATACCTATTCCTCCGTTATGCGGCCGCGCTCCGCCGCGCGGCAGACCGCGACGTTCAATTTGTCCTCCACGGAGACGGGATCCTCTCCGACGAGACCAACCGGCTGGTGCGCCATTACGGCCTGGCCGATTGCATTGAACTGCGCCGTCCCCCGCGTTCTGTGGACGACACGCTGGCCGAAGCAGACCTTCTGGTGATCTCGTCGGACAACGAAGGCCTGACATTGACCACCTTCGAGGCCACGGAGCGCAACGTCGCGGTGCTTTCCACGGACGTCGGTTCCCAGGCTTCCTTGGTGTCCGGCAAAGCGCTCGTGCCACGCCAGCCGTTCGCCTTCGTCAGCGCGGCTGTGAAGTTGACCAAGGAGATCATGGCGTCCGAGGAGCTGCGCCAAGAAATCATCGCTGAGCAGGGTGAAAAGATCACAGCGCTCAAAGAACTACCCGATGCGCGCGCCTGGACCAAAGCACTTTACGAAGGATGGAAAGAATGACCGAAGAAACTGCAGCCGTTGTTGTCACTTACAACAGGGTCGACAAGCTCGGGCGGGTTCTCGATTCGATCCTCGCTCAGAGCCGCCCAGTCGACAGGCTCATTGTCGTCGACAATGCCAGCACCGACTCCACCCCGGAACTGCTGTCTGTGTATGCCGACGACCCCCGCGTCGAGATACTTCGGCTTGAGACGAACACGGGCGGAGCCGGCGGGTTCTCAGCTGGGATGGAAAGGGCCTTTGAGCGCGGTGCTGATTGGGTGTGGATTATGGATGACGACTGCTACACCGAGGAATCGGCTCTTGAGCGGCTGTTCAGCGGACATGAGGCCGCCGAAAAGGAACTGGACAGAGCCGTTCCATACAGTTGCTCGCTCGTCCGCTACACTGACGGCTCAATCTGCGAAATGAACAACCCGGGCACCACCTGGGACTGGGCTAGGCTCATTGCCAGGGATCAGAACACGGTCTTGGTCACCAACTGCTCATTCGTGTCCGTCCTGATTCCCAGGCGCACTATCGCGAGGTTTGGTCTCCCTCTAGTTGAGTACTTCATCTGGTTCGATGACATGGAGTACACCTTGAGGATCAGTGCTGACGGTCCTGGGGTCCAGATTCTGGACAGTGTCGTTACGCACGATATGCCGGATAACCGTGGAGTGAACTTTGGAGACCTGAATCCGGGAAATGCCTGGAAGTTCTTCTATGGCGCTCGAAACGAGTCCTCATACCGCTGGCACCATGACAACAAGCTCGAATGGCTGAAGTTTGTACTGACCACCTATGGCTGGATGGTCAAGGGTGGCGTCGGCCGTAGGCTCCAGTTGGCTGTCGCGGGCAAGATCCTTGAAGGCGTCAAGTTCAATCCGCAGCCGAAATTCGCTCGTACCGTCCGCTAAGTGGCGCTTCCTGCGAAGCACGCAAATGAAGGAGCCCCCAAGGCGACTGCGACCTGAATTGATGGAGCAGTCGACGGATTCTTTGCAGATTCGTATTGGTTAGGGAAATCGGAGTACCAGCGCGGCGTCCGTTTTGTTTCAGACGACTTGCGGCTGAAATAAGGTCGGGCCACGTTCTTGCCCTTCCAACGTCTTACCGAGCCGTATGTACTTTACGTCCCCAGCCAGCGTCCGTTATCTCTGATAGCTGGGAAAATGGTCCGTACTCAGTCTCCCGCCGATTAGAGGACACACGAGTCGGGCAGCGCCAGCATGCACAAATTCACAGACTGCGGACTCGTGTGCTCGTTCGCGGCCGCGGACCCCGGCTACTTCCGGATCGGGCGAACGACGCATGGCTCAAAAGGCGTCTTTGTAGCTGGACCGCTCCGTGGCTAGGGCAGTTAGCGCTCTAATTGTTGTTTGGGAAGTCTATAGAGACGGGTAAAAAGAAAAGGCCTCGGCCCGTTTTTTGGCGGCTAGCCGCAGGGCCTTCGATGGGAATGTTGGATCAGTGCTGGGTTCCGGAAGAGCGGAACCGTCGTTGGCCGACACATATGTCCACCCTGTGCCGAGATTCAGCAGTGACCGATGTTTGATGTCGTAGTAGTCATCGAGGATGCCGATGGCAACCCCACTTGCGCCGGCCGCAGCGGCAACCATGTGCGGGTGGAATCGTGAGGTGTACCAGGACTGACCAGGGCGGGCCGGCAAACCGTCCCTCCAGACATGAACGAACGGAACAAAGTTTTCCTCGGGAATCAAGCCCTCAAGGGCGTCAAACATCCTTCGGTCGGAGCCAGGAATCGCCTCGACGTAGCCGACGGACAGGCCCTTCGCAAGTGCTGACTCCACCACTACATGAAGCTTGTCCCGCAGCCGTGTGAACGTCTCGTCGCGCGTCATATCGCTTTGGATGCAGAGCATTACATCTTTGGCCCGCTCGGTAACGATCGGGGAGTGAAGCCGCGTCAGTTCGAACGGCAGGCCCAGGAACACGTCGTCGAGGCCAATCTCAATGCCGAATGCTGCGGCGCTGGCAGAATCTCGTACGCTGACTTTGTCGAACGAAGAGAACGTTTCCTTGAGCTGCTTGCCGTTGTCGGGTGGGGGCATCAACCCCAGCCCGGAGCCCAGCAGACGGCATCCGATCAGCCTCGCAGCGGCGCCCATCCCGGACACGAGGCCCACATGGTCCGGCCAGACTCCGTTGATGTAGCCGCCACCGAGTAGATGGACTGACTGAGCCTGACCCAGCTCCGTGACCGCCACGTCATACATCGGAGTACCGCCATGTGTAACTAGATGGTCGACGTGGTCCCAGACCCCGTGCGCCGACTGGTCAGGTGCCTCGAAGCAGTAGCGCCAAAGTGTGTTCGTCGCATGAAAATCCGGGTGAATACCGTCGAATAGTGCACTTGCCGTGCCAGGATTGGGACAGTCCAACCAGACGCGAGACTTGGGACGTACACGGGCCAAGAATCGTAGCCACGAAGCCACGATCAGCTCGTCGCCGTAGTTCGGATTTCCGCCCGAAGCGACGAGGTAGATATTCTCAGTCATCGGCCAAGGTTAACACTTTGGTTGCTGGCTCTCCAACCGATCCCAGGTCCCGCCACGACGACGCCCGTCGGCGACGTTGACGCCGCAAGGGCCAACATCAGCTAGGGCAGGAGGTTACCTTGAGGAGCCGGGCGTGGCCTTCGCTGTCAACGACCGTGGTGGTCGGCGATGACACGTCGACAAGTCCGGGGAATCCGGTGGCAGCAGCCGAATTGGCTAGGTACCTCGAACCGAAGTCCAAAATAAACTCAATTTTCCGTTCCGAAGCGATCCGGCATGCGTCGGAACCGGCGGAGGCGCTTCCGATCTCCTGATCGATCAGACGCAACTCGTCGTCGTTAGCGGAAAACATGTGGTAAGTAGTAACTTTTCGTCCTGACAAGGCGTACGCCAAAGAGCCGCCGTTCCACGGGTTCACGGCAATAACCACGTCCTCAGGCACGTTGGTGGGCAAGCGCTGGATCAAGGCCAGCTCTTCACTATCTACAATGGGTGCCTGAGCGTCCATGACGTATGCCTTCTTGGCCTCTTGCGTGATTCCCCCCATGGTTCCCCATTGGGTCGACAGGCCAATCGCCATGATGAACACGAATGCGGCCGTGGCCTGCGCCGCTACGCGAGGGTGGATCTTGACCGATCGTGCAACGCGGCCCAACATATGAACCACAGGCACCTTGAATGCGTCCCACAGGAACAGGCTTCCAATCGACGCCAAGACGACGGTGAAAATGGGCAGAAGCGCTGCCAGCCGATAACTGTCCTGGTACCAGCCCCCTGTCAGCGTCATCCGCCAAATGCCCTTGGGGGCGGACGCGGTGGTGATGTAAAGGATCACCGGCATAAGCCAGCACAGGACGATCCAGAGGTCCCGGGAGTTCCGCAGTACGCGCTGCAGGCCGATGAGGGTCAGGATGGACACGGCCCATGCGACTGGACGCCCGATGGGTGCATTCAAAATGACTTCGCCCACCGCGCCGGTCTGGCTCGTGAACGGCGCCCACCCGTCGTATTCAACGAGCGGCCGTAAAACCCGCCAGACCAGGGCAAACACCAGCAGTCCCGCACCGGTTGCCCCGATGATGATCAGCGGCTGCACCGGACGGAACTTGCGATCACGAAGTCCCAACAGCTCGCGGCCAGCGACCCACAGGCCGAGGGGGAGCGAGAACGCGACCAGGGACAGGAGCCCGTTCGTCTGTGACAGCGCCAGCGCGGGGACGGCCACGGCCAGGGCCATCCACAACGTGTTCGGGTCTTCACGTTTGTCGAACCCAACCCGGCACAGTCCAATGACGAGTGCCAAGGCCGCCGGCAGCAGGGCGTAGGACAGGATGTTTGGGTACAGCGGGCCGAAGTCCATGATGGAGATCGGGAATGCCGTGAACCCTGCGGCGAAGACGCCCGTGAGGGCCAGGGCCACGGGCCGTGGCCCGACGATCTGGTGCACCAGGAAGATCAGCGCGGCCGGCCAGACCACCGCGCCAATGATGATGTTGAAGACGTTTTCAGCAACAACCACGTCAGAGGCGGAAAGCTGAGCGACCAGGGCCGCTGTGGAGTGCCACGCGGAGGGGTAGATCGCGCCGCCGCCTTCGCCTCCCGCCATGCCTCCGAGTGTCAGTGAGGATGCGTTGCCGGTTTCGAGAATGTAGCGGATGGCATTGAGGTGGAACACATTGTCAAAACGCTGAGCGAAGTTCTCCGGGGTGCCAATGACCTCTGCGAGTCGCCGTGCGGTTAGGAATGCGCCAAAGGCCATGCCGGTGGCGGCTCCCGCCCAGGCGCGGAAAGGTGTCGGTTCCTGGGCTGCAACCTTGGCCTTAAGCACAAAGCGTCGCAGGGACCACGCGGCGGTGGAGGCACCCGCCGTGGTCAGCAGCAGTGGGAGGAGGTTCCATCGGAGGCCCACAGCGCCGGCAGCGATTCCCGCTACTCCGATGATGCCGACAGTGAGCAGGGGCGCAAGGCACAGAAGCGGCAGCCGCCGGGCTCCCATGAAGTAGGCAAGCACTCCGCCGGGGCCGAAAGTGATGAGGAGAGCAACGGCAAATGCGGGCAGGGCGTTCCACCAGGACATGAAGGGCTATACCTGTTCTTAGCTGTCTGCGCTGCGGAGAAGTTCCAGCAGGTAAGCTCCGTAGCCGCTCTTCACCAGGGGTTCGGCGCGTTCGCGGAGGTCCTCATCGCTAAGGAATCCGAGCCGCCACGCGATTTCTTCGGGTGCTCCGATTTTGAGGCCTTGGCGGTGCTCCACGGTACGAATGAAGTTGGAGGCATCGTTGAGCGAGTCAAACGTGCCGGTGTCCAGCCACGCCGTGCCGCGGGGAAGGATTTCAACCTTCAGCTGGCCGCGTTCCAGATAAGTGCGGTTGACGTCCGTGATCTCGAGTTCGCCGCGGGGGGAAGGCTTGAGGTCCTTGGCGATGGCAATGACTTCGTTGTCATAGAAATACAGTCCGGGAACGGCGTAGTGACTGCGTGGCTTTTCCGGCTTCTCTTCGAGGGAGATCGCTTGTCCCCTGCCGTCGAACTCCACGACACCGTAGGCTGTCGGATCCGAGACCCAGTACCCGAATACAGCACCGCCCTCGATATCCTTGAAGCGGCGAAGCTGGGTTCCCATCCCTTGGCCGTAGAAGATGTTGTCGCCCAGTACCAGGGCCACCGGCTCATTGCCGATGTGCTCTTCGCCGAGAACGAATGCTTGCGCGAGTCCGTCAGGACTCGGCTGCTGCTTGTAGGTAATATTGACGCCAAATTGCCAACCATCGCCGAGCAGGCGCTGGAATTGTTCGGCGTCGTGGGGCGTGGTGATAATCAGGATGTCCCGGATGCCGGCCAGGATGAGGGTGGAGAGCGGGTAGTAGATCATGGGCTTGTCGTAGACAGGCACCAGTTGCTTGCTTGAGCCAAGAGTGATCGGGTGCAGCCGCGAGCCTGTGCCGCCAGCCAAGATGATTCCACGCATGCGCTCTATCATTGCGTGCATTGGCACGGCCAGCAAACCAGACCTGTTGCGGAGGGCCCGTCGCTGAAAGTCCCGGCTGCAGGCGCGCGCTAAGCTGGCTGAATGCAGAATCTTCTCGTCACCGGTGGTGCCGGCTTCATCGGTTCCAATTTCGTCCACTATGTTCTGGAGAACACTGATGACCGTGTGACGGTGTTGGACAAGCTGACGTATGCCGGCAACGTACAGTCTTTGGGAGGGCTTCCCAATGGCCGTTTCCGTTTTGTCCAGGGGGACATCTGCGATGCCGGGCTGGTTGACGGTCTGGTGGCTGACGCCGATGTGGTGGTTCATTACGCGGCCGAGTCGCACAATGACAATTCGCTGCATGACCCGCGCCCGTTCCTGGACACGAACATCATCGGGACGTACACGCTGATCGAGGCGGCCCGGAAGCACAGCAGGCGGTTCCACCACATCTCCACCGACGAGGTCTATGGGGACCTGGAACTCGATGACCCGGAGCGGTTTACCGAGGACACCCCGTACAACCCCTCCAGCCCGTACTCCTCAACGAAGGCCGGCTCGGACCTGCTGGTGCGTGCCTGGGTGCGTTCCTTCGGTCTGCAGGCCACCATCAGCAACTGTTCGAACAACTACGGCCCGTACCAGCACGTGGAGAAGTTCATCCCGCGCCAGATCACCAACGTGATCGACGGGATCCGCCCCAAGCTCTACGGCAAGGGGGAGAACGTGCGGGACTGGATCCACGCGAACGACCACTCCTCGGCCGTGTTGGCGATCATCGCCAAGGGCCGGATCGGGGAAACCTACCTGATCGGCGCCGACGGCGAGAAGAACAACAAGGACGTCGTCGAGCTCATCCTCAAGCACATGGGAGAGTCCCCGGACGCCTACGACCACGTCGTGGACCGGCCCGGCCATGACCTGCGCTACGCCATCGACTCCACCAAGCTCCGCGACGAGCTCGGGTGGGAACCGAAGTTCGCCAACTTCGACGCCGGCATCGAGGACACCATCGCCTGGTACCGCGACAACGAAAACTGGTGGCGGCCGCAGAAAGCCCAGACCGAAGCCAAATACAAGGAACAGGGCCAGTAGAGCAATGTCGATCGAGTTCTCCAAGAAGCTGACCGTGCACGAAACGCCGATCCCCGGCGTTGTCCTCTACGATTTGCCGGTCCATGGTGATAACCGTGGCTGGTTCAAGGAAAACTGGCAGCGGGAAAAGATGCTGGGGATCGGGCTGCCTGATTTCAAGCCGGTGCAGAACAACATTTCGTTCAACGAAAAGGCCGGCACGACCCGCGGCATCCACGCTGAACCGTGGGATAAGTTCATCTCGGTCGCCACGGGCAGGATCTTCGGTGCCTGGGTGGACCTGCGCGAAGGACCGTCGTTCGGTGCCGTCTTCACTGCCGAACTGGACCCGAGCCGGGCCATTTTCGTTCCCCGGGGTGTGGGCAATGCCTTCCAGACGCTGGAGGACAACACGGCCTACACGTATCTGGTCAACGATCACTGGTCCGCGGATGCGCAGGGCCAGTACACGTTTCTGAACCTCGCGGACGAGACCGCCGCCATCGTCTGGCCGGTCCCGCTGGCGGACGCTGAGCTGTCCGATAAGGACAAGGCGCACCCGCGCCTCGCGGACGTCGTGCCGATGCCGGCGAAGAAGATCCTTGTGGTCGGTGCCGACGGACAGCTGGGCAAGGCGCTGCGGGAACTGTACGACGGCGACGCGAGTGTCGAGTTCGCCGGGCGGGCCGGGTTCGATCTGTCCAGTGAAGCTGCCTTCGCGGAGCGGAACTGGAGGAACTACTCGACGGTCATCAACGCCGCCGCCTACACCGCCGTCGACACCGCGGAAACCGCGGAGGGCCGCACTGCTGCATGGGCCGTCAACGTCAGCGCTGTGGCGCGGCTGGCCCGGGCCGCCGTCGAACATGACTTCACCCTGGTGCACGTTTCCTCGGACTACGTCTTCGACGGCGTCCGCGAGGGCCACGACGAGGCTGAACCGTTCACCCCGCTGGGTGTCTACGGTCAGACCAAAGCAGCTGGCGACGCAGTCGTCAGCGTCGTTCCCCGCCACTACATCGCGCGGACCAGCTGGGTCATCGGCGAAGGCAACAACTTCGTCCGCACCATGGCGTCCCTCGCCGGCCGCGGCATCGAACCTTCCGTGGTCAACGACCAGATCGGCCGGCTCAGCTTCACCGAGGATATCGCGGCGGGGATCCAGCACCTGTTGGCGTCCGGCGCCGCCTACGGCACCTATAACCTGAGCAACGACGGCGAACCGCAGTCATGGGCGGACATCGCCGCCGACGTATACGAGCTCTCAGGGCACACCCGGACCGCCGTCACCGGCGTCAGCACCGAAGAATACTTCAAAGGCAAGGACGCAGCGCCGCGGCCGCTGAACAGTGTGCTGGACCTGGCGAAAATTCAGTCCACAGGCTTCCATCCGGCCAGTGTCGCCAGTAGGCTGAAGGACTACTTGAGCTAGCCAAAGGGGCCGGCGCGGACTGGACCGGGCATGAATTGCCGGACTCAAGGCCTTCGCGGCGGCATCGGGCTCCGGTGCCGCTAACAAGCCGGAGTCGTGCCATATGCAACAATTGATCTGTGAGTCGCACCTGGATCGTAATCCCCATGTACAACGAGGCTACTGTCGTAGGTTCGGTCATCGATGGGCTGCGGAAGCAGTTCCCCTACGTCGTTTGCGTTGATGACGGCAGCACGGATGGATCACAGGAGAAGGCGCGGGCGGCCGGCGCAGTTGTTGTTCAGCACCCCATCAACCTGGGCCAGGGTGCCGCCCTGCAGACCGGCATCGAGTTCGCCCTGCAGGATCCGGAACTGGAGTGCATCGTAACGTTTGACGCGGACGGCCAGCACCGGGTTGACGACGCCATGGCCATGGCGGCGCGGGTGAAATCGGGGGAGGCAGAAATCATCCTCGGCTCGCGCTTTCTGGACGACCGTACAAAGCTCTCGCCCGCGAAACGGCTCGTTCTCAAGACGGCGGCCATTCAGTCCAGGCTGGCCACCGGTATGAATCTGACCGACGCACACAACGGGCTGCGCGCCTTCAACCCCCGGGTCGCCTCCAACATCCACCTGACCCAGAACCGGATGGCACATGCCTCCGAGTTGGTGAACCAGCTGGCCAAGCTCAAACCGAAATATGCTGAGCACCCCGTAGAGATCATATACACGGACTATTCCAAATCCAAGGGACAGTCCCTGCTGAACTCGGTCAATATCGTGGCCGAACTGTTCTTCAAATAGCCCCCAGTTCTTCAACAAGCCAAGGTGTCGGATTGCTAATCATTGTCCAAATTGTCCTCGTCTCCGCCGTCATGGTGGTCTCGCTCGCCCTGATGCGCGGCGGTTCCAACGCCCGGCACCTGGCCGTACGCCGCATCCTGCTGATGTCCTTCGCAGTCGTCGCGGCGCTGTCGGTGTTCTTTCCCGAAGCCCTCACCCGGGTCGCTGGCTTCCTTGGCATCGGACGAGGAACCGACCTGGTGCTCTACGGCGCGGTAGTTTCCCTGTTCGTTTTCATGGCTACGACCTACCAGCGCTTCCGCCACGCTGAAAACGCCCTCACGAAGCTCTCGCGGCGCATCGCGATCGATGAAGCCGAGAAACCCGGGCAGCTGAGCTAGCACCCAAGGGACTGCGTTGATTCCTCCAGCTTGCCTTCGTCATGGAGGCAAATGGGCGAAGCTCCCTGGAAACGCAAAGCCCTTGGCGACGATTATTGGAACTTTTGATGAAAAGATTTGGCCTCACAATGAATACGGCAATCCGACTGACATTATCTTGGCGTTGCCGCGAGACTAACTTTGGTCTTGGCTGGACATTGGCTGCGCCTCGGGGGCACGCCGCATGAGCGGCATCGCCAGTGTCGTCTTTCCAACGCAAACCACGCAGGCTGCTCCTCCCTCAAAGAAGGCCACCGCTAAAGGCCGGAGACTGGACATCGAGGGCCTGCGGGCTATCGCAGTCGGCGTGGTGATTATGGATCACTTGATCCATTGGCCCACGGGCGGGTTCATTGGTGTGGATATCTTCTTCGTCATCTCCGGGTATTTGATTTCTGGCATTTTGATTCGGGAGGTGCAGAGCAAGGGCAAGGTTGATTTCCGGGGCTTCTATATACGACGCGCCAAACGGATACTGCCAGCCGCAGCTGTAGTTCTCTCCATGACAGTTACCGCGTCATATGTTCTGTTTTATTCGGGACAGGCCGCTGCCATCGCGGCAGATGCGTTCTGGGCGCTGCTGTTTTCTGCGAACTGGCGCTTCGCGCTACTGGGCACGGATTACATGCAAGCTGGTGCATCCGTCTCCCCGCTTCAGCACTTCTGGTCGTTGGCTGTGGAAGAGCAGTTCTACGTTTTCTGGCCGTGGGTGCTCATGGCAGCTCTTGGTCTGGCACTAAGACTCGGAATGAACGCACGGGGAAAGCGGCTCCTACTGTTGGCCGCGATCGTTCTCGTCGCCGTCCTTTCCTTCGCATTTGGCATGTACGAGACTGCGAGCCACCCGACAGTGGCGTACTTCTCGACATTCGCGCGGGCCTGGGAACTGGCGGTCGGAGCGGCCCTGGCTGCTGGGGCCGCATACTTCAGGAACCTCACTCAATGGTTACGAGCCGTTTTGCTGTACGCCGGCCTCGCTGGCATCGGAATCTCCCTTTTCGTGATCGGCCCCGGGACACCCTTTCCGGCTCCATACGCAACTCTTCCTGTCGTTTCGACGATGCTGATACTTGTCGCGGGGGAGCAGGCACCGGATAGGCATAACCGCACTGCATGGGTCCTGACCAACCCGGTATCACAATATCTGGGGAAGATCTCGTATTCGCTGTACTTGTGGCACTTCCCCGTCATTGTGCTCCTGGGGGTCATACTGCCTGCCGGCTCGAAACGGCACCTGCTGTTGTCCATCGTGATCTTCTGCGTCCTTGCGGCGCTGTCCTTCAAGTACGTAGAGGACCCTCTACGTCGGATCAAACTCTCCAAAGCAGTATCGAGTCCCACCCGGTGGGGTGATTTCCGCCAGCCGCAAGGCCGCCGAAATTCTTTGCTAGTCCTCGCGCTGCTGAGCTGCTTTGTGATAGTTCCGCCAGCAGTCGCTTTTGCGGTACTCAGCCCCGCCAAGACCCTCTCGAACGCGGCCTCAGCGTCAGGTGGGGACCGCGACGAAAGTGTCGACGACAGGCACGAATCGCTCCAGACGGCGCTTCGCGCCGATGCGTGGCCGGAGCTTCGCCCCAATGCTGCAGAAATGGGACCGGATGGCGCTAACGCCAAGCCTTCGGAGTGGATCAAGGACGGGTGCCTTGGCGGAACAATCGTCCCACAGCGACGCTTGGACGATGTAATAGAGAATGCAAAGAGCTGTGTCTACGGCAACGCTATGGCCAAGAACTCGATGGTTATTTACGGCGACTCCACCACTATGAGCTTCGTGCCAGGCATCCGAGCTGCGCTGCAGCGCGAGGATTGGGTCGTCTACGTCTATACAGTTGGGGGTTGCACGCCTACCATCGTCAACACGGCCGGCGTGGATGGGTCCACAGAGGAGTGCAAACGCTTCAAGAACTGGGTTCAGGACGAGATCAGCAGCAAAACGCCGACGATGGTCGTCTCGTCATTTTTGCGAAATGATGCTCAGCTGGCGAACAAAAAGACCGGCACGGAAGCTGACGCGGAGTGGCACCGAGAGGTGGCCGACACCGCGAACTTCATGGTTCACCACACGTCCAAATACGTAATGCTTGAGGCGCCGCCCTCAGCGCGCGTCGAGCCTAGCCAGTGCATTACCCGCTTCAGTAAGCCTTCGGATTGCATCACCACCCTTTCCGCCGACTATTCGCGCCAAACAGAAGTCCTGCGGTCGGCGACGGCATCTGCCGGAGAAAAGGCACTGTTCGTTCCGATATCGGGCTTGTTCTGCGTAGAAGGTAAGTGCCCGGCATTCATCGGATCCGTTGGAACGTACGCTGACGTGAATCACATTAGCGAGCCGGCTTCGACTCACCTGGCGCCATTTTTGCGTCTTTTCCTGAGGCTTGACTAGATGATTAAATTCTCTTAGACCCAGTGGGTGCAGGCAATCGAGCGTTAGGGAGTGCATCGATCAGCGACTTGTGCCCGAATACAGGCGTTGGGGTACGCAGCCGGTAAGGAACGAGCGTGTAGATGTCCTAATGGTCCAACCATCGTGTCCCGCGATTCGCGGATGTCCGCGGGCATCCGGGCGAGCTGGGTTGGCACGATGGGCATAGCGTTGGTTCCGACCACGGTCACTGTTTGCTGGTCCAGAGCGACGATGATCTCGCCGTCAAAGGCGTTCACCTATCCTTGGGCGCGAGCTTTGTCAGCCGGTTCCCGATCCGACGCCGGCCGGCTTGCAGGAGGGATTCGGGGATCGGCCAGGTCACACACACGGCAGCAGATCCAGCACAGCCGGATGGTCCAGGCGCGGGCCAAGGACCCGCTCCAGTGCCGGGTGGATCTGGGTCAGTAGGCCTCGGGTCCGGTTCGACGTCGCAGTGACGTGTTTGGCCAGGTCGTTGTCGAAGCCGCAGAGCACGGTCGGTTCAGCGAGTTGTTCGTCAGCGATGTGGATGGATCGCAGCGTGTGCGGCATGGCCCGGCGCGTTCGGCGATGATGGACGCGTCCTGGACATCGATTTTCGCTTCGCAAGGGTGCAGGTCCGCGATTCGGCGCATCGCCAGACCGGGCAGGTATCCGACGTGACACCGGCAGCTTAGGCGACCGCGACGGGGGGTGTACCGATGGTGGCTGGCTGGTCAACCACGAGCAGGATGGTGCCGTGCTTATTCAAAGAGTCAAAGATCTCGCGCAGCCTGAGCTCGACGTTGGGCAAGGCATTTGTTGAAAGCTTCTTCTCTGCCCGGTCCACGGCACGGCGTCGTGCTCGCTTTGCCAACGTCCAGGCCGATGCAGAGATCAGTGATTTCGTGATTTCCGATCACCTGTACCTCCCAGTCATAGCAGCTGATACTTCTGCTGGACTGTCCGCGGTGTCAGACCCCGGCATCCACGTTACACGCGACGATCCTAAACTGTCCCGCCTCCATTAGCCGCCTCTCGGGCCACTACCGGACCCCGGTGACAACGCCCCGGGTCATGAACGACTGGGGTCGTCAATCATGCCGGGGCCAGCAGGCCAGCAGACCCCTCATCCTGCAACAGAACTGGGGCTTCGAAAAAGGTAACGGGCAGTCCCCGCCGACAGTCCCGTGGCACACGAAATCCGGGAGGACATTGTACATGCGCAGGATGTCTTGTGGTCAGGAGTGTCAAGTTCGGCGTCCGGATACAGGGCTTACTCTTGCTGCTCGACTTTGAAAGCCTCCGCGCTGCCGTGGACACTCCGCAACGACTCATTTGGCGACGGTTACCGGGGGCAGGTGTCTCGGGAGGCTTGGCAAGAGCCGAGGTCCTTGGACTCCGACAACAGGTCCGCCCCCATCGGGGACCATTTGGTCAAGAAGTGAAGCTGAAGAGTGACACCCCCAAAGACCCTTGTAATTCTAGAAGCAAGGTCCTTGGGGGTGGGGCTCTACGGCTAAAGCTCAGCCTCTGCTGGTAGGCGCCCGTCGATCCATTCAGCCAGACGTGCAATGCCGGCCTCCAGGTCGTAGCGGGGTTCCCACGGCAGCGCGGCCTTGGCCGGCTCCACATCAGCCCACGCATGCCGGACGTCGCCCTGGCGGAACTGGCCCGTGACGTGCGGCTCCGGTGCGCCGTAGTGGCGGCTGATGATCTCAGCGGCCGTGCGGATGGTCTGGAATTCACCCGAGCCGATATCGAGGGCACCATCATGTGCCTCGTCAGCGACAGCGGCTGCAACCACAGCTGCGGCGACGTCGTCGATCAGCACGAAGTCGCGGCGCACCTCGCCGTCCTCGTAAAGCGGGATGGACTTGCCGGCTTTTGCCATCCGGCAGAAGAGGGACATGATCCCGGTGTACGGGTTGATAAGGGACTGGCCTGGACCGTAAACGTTCTGGAGGCGCAGCACGGCGGCTTCGACCCCGTACGACTTGGCCCACGACTCCAGGATGTTCTCCTGGGCGAGCTTCGTGGAGCCGTACACGCTGACCGGAGCCGGGGCAACGACCGAAGCAGACATCGCCACGGGCTGGGCCGTGGGGAAATCCCACTGTGAGCGTGACAGGATTTCGTTTGATCGCTGGCCGGGATAGAACAGGGCTCCGTCTGCGTCCGACTTCCAGGCACCTTCTCCATATACAGCGCGGCTGCTCGTCAGGACGATGCGGCGCGGCAGCTTACCGCTGCGGTTCAGGCCATCCAGCATCTGCGTGGTGCCCACCACGTTGGCGATAGCATGTCGTGTGGATTCCTCCAGCGACTGTCCGGTTCCGGTCTCGGCGGCAAGGTGAATCACGACGTCGGGCGTGACACCAGCGAGCACCTCGTCCCAGGTCTGAGCCTCAGTGATGTCACGAACTATCAGCTCGACGGCGGGATCGAGTTCCTCCGGCCGAGACTGGCTGGCGTGGATCTGCGGGTGCAGGCTGTCCACAGCTACCACTCGGTCGAACCCCGCCACCAGGGCCGGGGAAATGGCGCATCCGATAAACCCGGCGCCTCCCGTCACGAGGACAGTACCCCGTTTGGCAGTGGACGTTGTTGATGACGTTGAGGGGGTCACTAGTGAGGCCTTTCTGGGGCGGACATCTGCAAGGTCCAGTTTCTCATAGGACTGGCGCGGCTCAGTGACCGAACGCGTGCCCGAATGCTGCTTTGACCGCTTTCGGATTGCGGGAGAGCAGGGCTCCCGGCATGAGGGTGATGGCGTGCAGGCGCGATGTCCAGCGCACACGGGCTGCCATCGCGGCCTTCTTCCAGCCCTTCGCCCGGCAAAGGTCCTCGGCAATGCGGGCGTACTCCCGGTCCCCTGCGAAACGCGTTCCGTCGGTCAGCGTCGCAGCCGAGGCACTTGCGGAGTGGCGGCGGTAGGAGAACGCCAGCGTGGGGACGTGAACCAGCGATCCGCCCTGCAGGACGATGTCCATGACCAGCGCCAGATCCTGGACGATGGGGAGGCCGTCGCGGAAGCTGACCTTGCGGATTGCATCCGTCCGGAAGGCGAGGGAAGGCCAGTACAGCCAGTTGCCGCCCAAGAGACTGACGGCGAGGGATTCCCCGGCCAGAACGGTTGTGGCGTTGGTTTTGGGTCCGACGAACTTCCGCTTAACGGAATCGGCAAGGGACCTGACAATCCGCCCGGTTTCATCAATGACCTGGACGCCGGGCTGGATCACGGAAGCGTCCGGAAAATCGCGGTGGGCCTGCAGGACGACGTCCACGTAGTTCGGCAGGAGCACATCGTCGCAGCCGAGGATCACCATGAGGTCCTGCGTGGCCTCGGAAACACATGTGCGGTAGTTCTCCGTGATGCCCTTGTTGGATTCGTTCCGCTGGTAGGAGACCCGTTCATCATCGATCGTCGCGAAGTACTCCTTCACGGAGGGGTCGGGGTAGCAATCGTCGATGACCGTGAGTATCCAGTCCCCGTTGGTTTGTGCAAAGACGCTCGCGACTGTTTCCTTGAGCAGCGAAGGATCGCCCCAGTACGGTACAAAAATATCGAGCGGCATTTTCCAACTTCCACGGGTTGTCGTAGCTCAACTGAGCTCGTTCACGGGTGCCGGGGCGGCGGCTTCAATTGAGTGCCCGTCCGTATCCGACACTAATATGTTGCCATGACCTCCCAAGTTATCCGGCCATTGACCCCCGCAGCCCCGGTTCTTAACGGATGACGCACACTGAAGGCAGGGCGCCGGGGAAGTCGACTATTGCTGCACGCCAGGCGGCTTCTGTGGGATTGGCGTCGATTGCTTCTGCTGCAGCCGGGTACCTGGTCATCTGGTTTGTGCCGCGGGTACTGAACAAGGCAGATAACGCCGAGTTCCTGGCTTTTTGGTCAGCGCTCTTCCTGTTGTTCGGTATTCTCGGCGGCCTTCAAACGGAGATCATTAGGTACGTGACCGCGTTGGGCACGGACCCTGCCGGCAAGCCCCGCGGCGGCACGGAGCAGCCCCGAACGGTGCCTCTGTTCGCAGTGGTCTTCGGCATTGCCGCCGGGGTCGCCCTCGTATTGGTGATGACGTCACTGCTATGGGGCCGCGCAGTGCTGGGCCCCCACTGGGTGGTGCTGGTTTTCGTCCTCGCCGGTGCCTGCGTGGCCTTCTCCGTCCACGCCGCGTTGGCGGGCGTCCTCAGCGGCCGGCACCTCTGGGGCAATTTCTCAGCCCTCGTCGCTTCCGAGTCCTCGTTCCGGCTGGTCCTTGTCCTCATCGTCGGTTTGCTGGCGGGTTCCACTGCCGGGCTGGCAGCAGCGGCAGCTGCCGGCGCCCTCGCCTGGGGGCTGGTAGCCGTCTTCAGCCCCGAGCTGCGGTCCGCGTTCAGGATGCCGTTGGCCGTTCCCGTCAGCGACTTTGCACGGAAAGTGGGCCACGCCAGCATCTCGACGGCCGCCAGCGCGTCACTCGTTGTCGGATTCCCGATCTTGTATCGGATCACGACACCGGCTGACGTGTACCTCGCGTCGGCTCCTCTGCTGCTTGCCATACTCCTGACCAGGGCACCGCTGATGGTTCCGCTGGGAACCTTCCAGAGCGTCGCCATCGCCCATTTCGTCCGGCACCGCGACCGCGGCCTTACGGCACTCCGGCCGATCGCCCTCGCAATTACCGGCGTCGCGCTTGTGGGCGCCGTGGCGGCGTACTTCCTGGGGCCCCGGCTAATGGTCCTGCTGTTCGGCCCGGACTACCACGTAGCGCCGTGGATCCTGGCTGGGCTGACCGCTGCCGCCGCAGTGCTGGCGCTGCTCACCCTCACCGGCGGTATGTGTGTAGCCCTTAACCGGCACCGAGTATCTTCTGTCGGCTGGGTGAGCGCAGGCGCCCTTACGTTGCTGGTCCTCCTGCTGCCGCTGGAGGCGGACTTCCGGGCCGTTGCGTCCCTGCTAATAGGCCCGTTGCTGGGCGTTGCCATCCACACAGTGGCACTGTCTCGCCGCACTGCTGTTCCGTCGGTGTAGCCGCACGGGGCCCATAGTCTGGTGCCGTGGAGCGGGAACTCAGTAGCGGGTAATTGTGTAGCCCGCCGCCGCACTCCACTTTATCGAACCACCCCTGAAGTACTGTACGCAACCATCCCCGGCGCAGGTTTCGGTGCTGGTGGGGAATCCGAAGAAGCCTTGCTGGGCCCCGTTGCTCCGCCATACGCCGCCAATGCCGCTGTTGTAGACAGCTCCCATGCCCACGCCGGATGCCCACAGAATCTCGCCGCCTGCGAACGACTGCGTGCATGAGGTTGCGGCACAAGTTTCCGTCGTCGTAGGGAAACCGAGCCGGCCCGATTCGGACCCGAGTGAGCGCCACAAGGATCCGATGCCACCGGAGAACACCGCTGCAGTACCGGTTGTGGGGGACCACAGGATGTCGCCTCCCGCGAAACTCTGGCGGCAGGTGCTGACGAGGCAGGTCTCGTTGCTAACGGGGAAGCCCAAGCGAGCATTCTCGGCTCCGAGCGTGCGCCAGAGGCCGCCGATAGCGCCGTTGTAAACGGCCCACTGTCCCGAGTCCGCCGTCCAGTAGATCGTTCCACCTCGAAAGCCCTGCTTGCATGTATTTCCGGCGCATGTTTCGTCCGAGGAAGGATAGCTGAGTCGGGTGTCTTGGCCACCCATACCGTACCAAAGCGACCCAATTCCGGTTCCCTTGATTACTCCGAACGCCGAAGCCGTCGTCGCTGGATCGTTGAGGATCCGGCCCCCCGCGAAGTCCTGGAAGCATTCCACACTCCCACAGAACTGGGTATCGCCAGCCGGAGTGCCGAAGCGTCCATTGTCTGCCTGAAGAATTTTCCATTTCTCATATATCTCGCCGTTCGTGATGACCCATGCTCCGGACTCCGGCGTCCAGAAGATTTCGCCTCCCGCGAATGACTGCCTACAGGTCAAGCCTTGGCATGATTCGGCGGCAAGTGGCGCGCCGAGCCGTCCTGATAATGATCCTTGGGACTGCCACTTGGCGCCGATGAGTGTCCGCCATACAGGGAAGGCATTTGTGTCCAAGGTCCATACCATGATGCCGCCCTGGAATCCTTGCGTGCACTGAGAACTTGTACACGTTTGGTTTTCCATGGGATAGGCGAGTCTACCGTTTTCGGCGCCCAAGGCTTCCCATGCGTTTGCCACCTTTCCGGGGACCACTGCCCAGGGGCCAGATGCTGCAGTCCAAAGAATCTCGCCTCCTTGGAACATCTGACTGCATGCAGTAGTCGAACACGTCTCACTGCCCGTTGGATAGCCGAGGACGCCGGACGTTCCGCCCATCACGCTCCACCTAGCGCCAATACCGCCACTAAATACGGCCACTGCGGGGGTGGACGTGGACCAGTAGATGCTGCCGCCTTGGAAATCCTGTGAGCAGGCGGAGGCAGAGCAGGCTTCGTCAGACGTAGGGTATCCGAGGCGGCCGCCGACGCCGCCCCACTCGCGCCATGTACCGCCGATGGAGCTGAAGTATACGGCCTTGGCGCCGGTGTTGGAGTGCCAGATAATCTGGCCGCCAGCATACTGCCTGTAGCATCCACCGGATGGCAAGCCGCAGTACAGTGGGAGCGTCTGGGCCCCCAGCCGGCTGGAAGCGCCGCCCAAAGAGTTGTACTTGTTGAGGACAGGGTCGAAGCCTGTTGCGAGCGCCTGGAGTTCGGCGTAGCTTCCATTGAACACGTTCGAGTCGCCCACGAAAGGTCCCCGGCTGCTGTACTGCCAGATGTCGTATTTGGTCCAACCGGCCGGCAGCACGCCCGGTGAGACGGTTCGGTATGACGCGATGTGGAGCGGCTGGTTTCGGAACGCCGGGCTGTTACCCGTGCACTGTGTCCACCAGTCGGTGGTGGTGTAGATCGCGGGATAGCGTCCTGTCCGTGTGTACATCGTGTTGGAGAAGTCTGCGATCCATTGGACCATCTGGCTCTGGGACATGTTGTAGCAGGTGTTGCCCAGTTCTGGGTATGGGTTGTATTCGATATCCAGCAGGGGAGGGAGGGTGCCTCCGTCGCCGCTCCAGGCACCGCCGTTGGACGCGAAGTAATTCGCCTGCGCGGCGCCGGAAGAAACATTAGGGATCGCGAAGTGGTAAGCGCCCCGGATCATGCCGACGCTGCGGGAGCCGTTGTACTGACTGGAAAAGTAGGGATTCAGATAACTGAGGGCTTCTGACGCTTTCACGTAGGCGAACAGCCCGCCCATGTTTCGCTGTTCCTGCCAATTCACCGCTCCCTGGTGGCTACTGACGTCGAGCCCCTGGATGCCGGGCGGCATGTATGTGGCCTGTGTCGAAGCCCCGGCTGATTCGGTGGCTGCCCTGATCCCGAGCTTTTGCTGCAGCCCTTGGCCCATGTGCGCGCCATGGGCCCCCTGTGCGGCTTTGAGTTGGGCCAGCATCTTTGCGTCAACTGTTGATCCCGGCGGAACGGACTCGGTGGCGTTCGGAGCCGGGCTGGGCGCTGTTGCTTCGCCCGACGACGTGGCCGGTGCGGGCGCCGTCGGACTTTCCGTCGCAGTGGCCGTAGTCGGCGCCGCAGGGGAGCCGGGCGCCGGTATGGCGCCAGTCGTTTGAACCGGAGTCGACGACGGCGCCGGCAGGACTTGTTCGTCGGCAGATGCCGGCAAGGCCGGCACGAAGGAACTGCACACCAGGGCTGAGGTCAGAAGGGCCGCGGCCAGTACCCGTCCGCCGAAGGAGGTGGTTGCGCCCGCACGGGCGCTTGTGACTTTGCTGAGACTCATGTTCTGCTCCGGCCGGCAACGCGCAGATCCCCACGCATCGCGAAATTAGAAACCTAGTGGTTTGTCATTTCGGACGGTGGGGACAGCTGAGCCGTTTCCAGATCATCTTCATGACCCGGCCAATGTAGCACCAATGTTACGGGTGTAACCAGAGTGCTAGTTGTTACCAATGTGAGCTTAGTGGGAGCCTATTTGTCTGCGAGAAGTGCTTGGTCGTGCCGAACCATAGCCGTAACCAGGGCATCGAAATCCACGGACGGACGCCAACCCAGCCGGGACGAAATCTTGGAGATGTCGCCCCTCATCTCTGTCGCGTCGGAAGGACGAGCCAAGGATTCGTCAACGTCCACCACCGCGGGCCAGTCGTCAATGCCGACAGCTTTGAAGGCCGCCTCCACGAAGTCCTGGACGGAGTGCGAGACGCCGGTTGCGACCACAAAGTCGTCGGGCTCGGCAGCGTGGATAATCCTGTCCATGGCGTCGACGAAGTCCGGAGCCCAGCCCCAGTCCCGGATAGCGTTCAGGTTTCCCAGCGAAAGCTTGTCCAGCTTGCCCGCCGCGATGGCAGCGGCTCCCGACGTGATCTTGCGCGTGACAAATTTTGCCGGCCGCCGCACCGACTCGTGGTTGTAGAGAATCGCAGAGGAAGCAAACATCCCGCGGCTCCGGTAGACGCTGACGGCGTGATGCGCCAGCGCCTTCGCGGCGCCGTAGGGGGAGATGGGCCTGATTGGGGTGGACTCGCTCTGCGGCGCCGACTCCGCCTCACCGAACAGCTCGGCACTCGAAGCCTGGAGAAAGCGGATTTCTTTGCCGGTGGCCTGCTGTAGCTGCCAGATGGTTTCCAGCATTGAGACGACCGAGGCACCTGAGATCAGCGCCGTGTCGTAGGGGTGCTGCCACGACTGGTACACCGAACTGATGCCGCCGAGGTTGAAGACCAGGTCAGGTTTGACCGATTCGAGAATGGAGCCCACATCGTCCGGGCGGGAAAGATCGCCGAGGTGGTACTCCACCCCGTCCACGGTTGTTTCCCCCTCATGCGCTCCCGGCTGCAGCGCATGGCGGACGAGGCCATGGACTTCCCAGCCGCGGGAGAGCAGGGATTCGGCCAGGTAGGACCCGTCCTGGCCCGTTACCCCGGTAAGGAAGGCGGTGCCGACGGGAGCAGGCCCCGCCTCGCTGAGCGGGTTCACCGCATCAAGGCAGACTGCTCGGCAATGTCGTTCTCAACCATCATCTTGACGAGTTCGTTGAAGGAGACCTTCGGCTTCCAACCGAGCTTTTCCTGGGCCTTGGACGCGTCACCGATCAGCAGATCGACTTCGGCGGGGCGCATGAACTTGGGGTCCTGCCGGACATACTTCCGCCAGTTGTCCAGGCCCGCGGCGTCAAAGGCAGCCTGGAGGAGTTCTTCGATGGAGTGCGTTGCACCGGTAGAGATGACGTAGTCGTCAGCTTCGGGCTGCTGCAGCATCAGCCACATGGCTTCCACGTAGTCCCCTGCGAAGCCCCAGTCGCGCTTGGCGTCCAGGTTGCCAAGGACGATTTCGTCCTGGAGTCCGAGCTTGATCCGTGCGACCGCCATGGAAACCTTGCGGGTGACAAATTCCGGACCTCGGCGTGGTGACTCGTGGTTGAAGAGGATGCCGCTTGATGCGTGCATGCCGTAGGACTCGCGGTAGTTGATTGTCATGTAGTGGCCGAAGACCTTGGCTACGCCGTAGGGGGAACGGGGCCAAAGGAGGGTTTCCTCGGTCTGGGGCACCTGCTGAACCTTTCCGAACATCTCGGACGAGGACGCCTGGTAGAAGCGCACCCTGGAGATGTCGTCCCCGGCATACAGGCGGGTTGCCTCGAGCATATTCAGGACGCCCTTGCCGGTGACGTCAGTGGTCAGTGACGCGTTCTCCCAGGAGTAAGCCACGAAGGAAATTGCCCCGAGGTTGTAGACCTCGTCCGGCTGGGCAACGCCGAGCACTCGCACTAGCGAGGAGACATCGGTGAGGTCGCCGGTGAGCAGCTTGACGCCGGGCACAGTCTGACGGACCAGGTCATGCTTCGGGTTGTTCTGTCCTCGGATGAGGCCGAAAACTTCGTAGCCCTTCGAGACAAGAAGCTCGGCGAGGTAAAGGCCATCCTGGCCAGTGATTCCGGTGATTAGCGCACGGGGCATGGGAAAAGGTCCTTTGGTTCTGTTTGCTGGGCTAAAGCCACTATATATGGCTGGAGGATTGATCATTGGGGCGTCATCGACGGATGACTCAGGCAGAAGTCTTGGCTCCCGATCTTTGATCGAGCGCGTAGCGGTATGCCTGCTCGTGGACTTTGGCGCAGTGCTCCCAGGTGAATTTGCGGACTTGAGCCAGTCCGAGTTCCTGGAGCTCTTCGCTCCTGGCGATTGCGGTCCGGATTGCAGACGCAATGGCCGTCGGGTCTTCCGGATCAAACAGCACGGCGGCGTCACCGACTATCTCAGGCAACGAACCCGCCGTCGAACTCGCCACTGGACAGCCGGACGCCATGGCCTCCAGTGGGGGAAGCCCGAAGCCCTCATAGAGGCTCGGGAAGACCATGCATGCAGCGTCTCGGTAGAGCTCCCTGAGCTCCGCCAACGGGACCAGACCGCGAACTTCCACGTTCTCGGGAATATCCGAAAGCGTGTCCAGCGCTCCACCCGTGAGGACGAGTCGCAGCTCAGGGTTCGAGGTTTCAAGAAGCTTCATGGCTTCGAAGAGGTTGGTGTGATTCTTGTGCTTCCACCCCCTCGCCGGATACATAATGAAATTTTTGCGGGGGCCGAAATTCGGGGTAAATTCTTCGGCGTTGACGCCGAGATGGGCGGTGAAGATCTTCTCGGCCGCGATCCCCAAGTGGTTGACGATGCTTTCCTTCGCGAAGTCACTGATCGTCACAATTGCGTCGGCTTCGCGCGCCGCTTTCTCATAGAAGACCTTGCGATAAAGCTTGTCGAGTGTTCCGAAGAGCTCCGGGAGGTCGAGATGCTGGACATCCAGCAGCGTCTGAACGAAGGGCGTTCCCCTCGGTGGCCTAGGCAGGGGAACCGTGAACGGCACGTGGAATACATCCATCGGGCGCATCATGCGCAAAATAGTCTTCCGATTCACTATCCCTCTCGCCAAGGTAGCCAGTCGCGAGAGGGTTGACGCACCACCGTTTAGCCCCGGAACCACCACCTCGTCCGTCTTGTCGCAGAATCCTCGCGCAGATTCATTGACGTAGCACGTCGCGTTGACAGTGCTCGAAGCGCCGAGCTGGCGTGTCAACTCACGGGCATAAGTCTCACTGCCGCCCATCCCTCCGGGGACGAGCGTGAGCATGGAGACCCCCACATTCAAAGCGTCGGTGCGCGCAGGCTGAGGATCGGGGGAAAGGCCTGGCTCGGGGTTTGTCATGCTGAATATCCTAACGTCGGGCACGGTCCGAGGATTGCGGACGAGCGTTCGGGGCCTGGCCTTCGGCCGCCGGTCGCTTCCTTTGTTCGCGGGTTTCGCCACTCTTAGTCCACATTGGACCCGCGTGTGGCCGTATGCAACGCCCCCTAGACTGGATTCTATGAAGATATTGGTCACCGGCGGTGCCGGCTACATCGGATCGCACACAACGCTCTGTCTCCTTGGGGAGGGCCACGAGGTCGTAGTGGTCGATAATCTGATGAATTCGAGCCCTGAGTCGCTGAGCAGGGTCGAGCGGATCACCGGGAAGCGCGTCGATTTCCGCGAACTCGATTTGCTTGATGTAAGTGCCATAAACCGTGTCCTTGCAGAAGGTGGCTTTGACTCAGTCATTCACTTCGCAGGGCTGAAAGCGGTCGGGGAATCAGTTGCCAAGCCGCTTATGTACTACCAGAACAACGTAGTAGGCACCCTTAACTTGTTGCACAGCATGGAAGCCTTCGGAGTTCGTCGTCTGGTCTTCAGCTCGTCCGCAACCGTCTATGGTGACTCTGAAGAGGTCCCGCTAGTCGAGAAATCCCCGCTCAATGCCACAAATCCCTACGGCCGCACTAAAGAGCAGATTGAAGACATACTTTCGGATCTCGGGGCTGCCGATCCGCGATGGAGCATCGCGCTGCTTCGCTATTTTAATCCTGTTGGGGCACACGAGTCGGGCCTAATCGGCGAAGATCCCCAAGGCATACCCAACAACTTGCTTCCATTCGTGGCGCAGGTTGCCATAGGCCGCCGGGACAAAGTGAAGGTGTTTGGGAACGATTACCCGACGCCGGACGGAACAGGCGTGCGCGACTACATTCATGTGATGGACCTTGCTACCGGGCACCTCGCCGCACTCGACTACCTGGCTGAAAAGACGGGGGTTTTCCGCTGGAACCTCGGTACCGGCCGGGGATCATCAGTGCTGGAGGTTATCGAGGCCTTCGGAGCGGCGGCAAGCCGGACTATTCCATACGAGTTTGCGGACCGTCGGCCCGGAGACTCAGCCGTCAGCTATGCGGACCCATCGGCTGCCTTGGCCGACTTGGGCTGGTCGGCGCGCCGCGATCTCCGACAGATGTGTCAGGACCATTGGCGCTGGCAAGACGCAAACCCGATGGGCTACCAGCAATAGACAGACCCATCTCATGATTTGCTGAAGCAGAGACACGTCGCCCGTTTGCACTCGCCCGCGAGTTCAATGTTGGACTTCTGATTTGCTCAGCACCGTTGTATGCGCCACCGACTCCCACACCTCGGACTCCACGCACAGTCCGTGAAGACACTGCCCAGTGGTGTGTCTCCAAAATAGTTGATGCTTTGAGTGTTAAGCTCGTGTCATGGCGAATATAGCTCGTGCATTGGTGGTTTCTGATTCCCAGCGTGCTCTGCTGGAGGCGCTGTCGAAATCGCAGACGGCGTCGCATCGTGAGGTGCAGCGGGCGCAGGTTTTGTTGATGGCCGCGGAGGGGTTGGCTAATGAATCGATCGCGAAGGTCGCGGGGACGAGCCCGGGGACGGTGAGGTCGTGGCGGGCCCGGTTCGGGGCAGAGGGCCTGTCCCATTTGGGCGAGGTGCGTGCCGGGCGTGGCCGCAAGCCGGTCATTCCGCAGTCCACGATCGATGAGATCGTTGATCTAACGCTGAATTCCCGGCCCGACGGGCAGACGCACTGGTCGGTGCGGACGATGGCGGCGAGGGTCGGCGTGTCCCCGGCGCAGGTGCAGCGGATCTGGGCGGCCCGGGGCTTGAAGCCGCATCGGGTGGATACCTTCAAGCTCTCGAACGATCCGCGTTTCGAGGAAAAACTCATTGATGTTGTCGGTCTGAATCTGAACCCGCCGGAGAAGGCGATCGTGCTGTGCATGGATGAGTTATGCGAAGCTTCGCATAACTCGTCTGATGTGAAGTCATCGGTTATGTGAAGTTTGTCGGTGTTTGAGGTGGTGAGCGGCTTGACGGGCGCCGACTTCTTCGCATAACCGAGGTCTCCTTGATTGGTCATGGTATTCAATCAAGGAGGTTGATCGTTGATGTCTGACGTTAGCGAGTTGACGGCCCAAGCGGCCGCGTTCATGGTGCAGGCCGGCTACTCGCCTGGCTCTCGCGCCAGCTACCAGCGGGTGTGGAATCAGTTCGGGGAGTACTGCGCCGAAAGCGGGATTCGACATCCGGATCGGGAGGCCGCTGCTCGGTTCTGCGTGGCTGCCGGCGCGGATGGCGTTGAGCAGTGGCAGGTGTTCTGCCGCCGGGCGGTGGGCTGCTTGTTCGATGTGGCAGAGACGGGCCGGTTTGCGTTGCGGGCCGGGCGTGGGAAGATCCCGGTGCCCGAGGTGTTCACGGCGGAGTTCGAGGTGTATGCCGCGCAGTTGGCGGGATGCGGGCTGGCCGAGGCGACCATCCGCGGCAAGACCGGGATGCTGCGCCGGTTCTTGGCGTTCCTGGCGGATTTGGGGGTGCCGGAGGTGGCGGCGCTCAGCGTCCTGGACGTGTCCGCCTACGTCCGCTCGCTGGCGCCGATGGCCGCCTTCAGTCGCGCGGGCCAGCTGTATTTCCTGCGCGAGTATCTGCGGTTCGCGGTGCGACAGCACGGCGCCGATCCTGCCCTGGGCTCCATGTTCCCGGTGATCGTCACCGACAAGGACGCGGTCCTGCCTTCGGTCTACCGGCGGGGCGAGGTCGCCGGGGCCTTGGCGGAGGCCGGGAGCGCGTCCGAGTCACCGCTGCGGGACAGGGTGGTGATGCTGCTCGCCTCGCTGCTGGGGATGCGATCGGGAGACATCAAGGGACTGCGGTTCGACCAGATCGACTGGGCGAACCGGCGGCTGTCCTTGATCCAGCATAAGAGCGGCCAGCGGCTCGACCTGCCACTTCCGGAGGAATGCGCGCTGGCGATCATCGACTACTGGAAGAACGAGCGCCGGCAGGTCGAGGATCCGCACCTGCTGGTGCGCCAAAGAGCCCCGCACCAACCGCCCACGGCGGGCAACCACTTTCACCAGGTGGTTGCCGGGTGCTTCGACCGTGCTGGGGTCGAGACAGCTGGCAGGCACCGCGGCCTGCACTCATTGCGGCATTCTGTCGCGGTCGGGATGCTCGAGGCTGGGACACCTTATCCGGTGATCGGCGCTGTGCTGGGCCATGCCAATGCGAACACCACTCGCAGATATCTCAGGGTCAACGTCGCCGACCTTCGCCCGTTGGCGTTGGAGGTGCCCAATGGCCGTTGAGATCATTCCCGACGGGGCGTTCCCAGAGTTGTTCAGCGAGTTCGTCGAGTACAAGAGGAACCTGGGCTACGTCTATCCGAAAAGCCGCCTCTACCTCGTCAGGCGCCTGTCGAGATTCCTCGCCGGGCAAGACGGAGACGAGCGGGTGCTGACCAGGGACGCGGTCGAGGTCTTCGTCCGGCCGGGCGATGGAGAGTCCACTGGGTCGATCGCGGGCCGGCGCGGTATCGTCCGTCAGTTCGCCTTGTTCCTCCGGTGGAAGGGAATCGAGGCATGGGTGCTGCCGGACCGAGTGCGGCCGCGCCAATCCAGCGCGTTCATTCCCCGGATCATTACGGCTGACGAGATGGCCCGGATCATCGCCTGCGCCGACGCTCGTCCCGCATCGCGGTGCGGACCGCAAACCCAGCCGGTCTACGCGATGGTTGTCCGCTTGCTGTGGTGCTGCGGGCTGCGGATCGGCGAGACGCTGTCTCTGCGGATCGGCGACGTGGACCTGGCCGATGCCGTCATCACCGTCCACAAAGCGAAGCACAACCGGACCAGGTTGGTGCCGATGTCCGAGTCTTTGGCGGCATACGCCCGCCGCTACGTGGTTGCTGTCGGCCTTATCCCCGAAGATCGGGGGGCGTGGTTCTTCCCCTCCCCACGAGGCGGGCGCTACAACCCGGGCTCGGTCACCGCGCACATTCAGGGGTTGATGCTCCAAGCGGACGTCACTACCGCCTCGGGTCGTGCTCCGCGTTCTCATGACCTGAGGCATTCGTATGCGGTGGCCTGCCTGGGGAAGATGCAGGCCTCCGGGGTGGACGTTTACGCGGCACTGCCTTTGCTGGCGACCTATATGGGACACGCCGACATCGTCTCAGCGGAGTATTACCTGCGCCTCGACCCGTCAGCCTGGGGCAGCATCGATCAGGTCATGGAAGGCGCCTACGCGGGCGTATTCCCCAACGAGGAGGTGTGAGATGGCTGCCGCCCGCCCTTTCGCCGACATGCTGGCCCGGTTCCTCACCGTCCACCTGCCCGTCACCCGGGACTGTTCCAGGAACACCATCTCCGCCTATCGGGACGCGTTCACGCTGTTCCTGCGGTTCATGGAAGACCGGTTGGCGATCCCGCCGGACAGGGTCTCCTTCACAGACTTCACCACGCCGAACGTGGCGGCCTTCCTCGATTGGCTGCGCACCGACAGGGGCTGCTCCTCCGCCACCGCCAACCAGCGCCTGGCGGCGTTGAAATCGTTCTTCCGATACGTTCAAACCGAAGCCCCCGAGCAAATCGCACAGGCCCAACAAGTCTTCAGCCTCAAAGCCGCCCAAGCTCCCGAGCCCGCCATAGACTACCTGCCCCTGGAAGCGATCGGGCTGCTGCTGGAGCACGCCAAACGTCGCGGACCGCGCGACCTGGCGCTGCTGACGACCCTTTACGACACCGCGGCCAGAGTCCAGGAAGCCTGCGATCTGTCATATGCCGATCTTCATCTCGACAAACCCGCCAGCGCGACTCTCACCGGAAAGGGCCGCAAAACCAGGGTCGTTCCACTGACACAACAGGCCGCCGTGATCCTTGCCCAGCACGTCGGCACACTGCCTCAAGACCCCTCCGGTCCGGTGTTTGCCAACAGAGCCAATCAACGGCTGGGACGCGCCGGCGCCGCTTACATACTCGCCAAAAGCGCCCAGGCCGCGCACGCCGACCGTCCCGAACTCGTCCCCACGACCGTTTCGCCCCATGTCCTGCGCCATTCGAAGGCCATGCATCTACTGGAAAACGGCGTCAATCTGATCTACATCCGCGACATACTCGGCCACGCCTCCGTCATCACCACCGAGATCTACGCCAAAGCCAGCCCGGAAATGAAACGCCAAGCCATCGAAGCAGCCGCCGCGAAGGTACTCGGAACAAGCAACTACGACCAGACCGCCCGGCGGGATCTGCTGGCCTGGCTCCGCCAAGCGATCTGAATCCACCTGTTATGCCAAGAAGTCGGCGCCCGTCAAGCCGCTCACCACCCCAAACACCGACAAACTTCACATAACCGATGACTTCACATCAGATGAGAAGTCGTCCATCCAGGCTTTGGACCGCACCCAGCCGACCCTGGCGATGACGAAGGGTCGGGCGGAAACGATGACCCACGACTACAAACGCAACGGCACCACCACCTTGTTCGCGGCCCTGGACGTGGCGACAGGGAAAGTCATCGGCTCGTGCCTGCCCAAGCACCGCCACGAAGAATTCCTGGTGTTCCTGAAGACCATCAATAAGGAAGTCCCGCAGGGCCTGGATGTCCACCTGATCCTGGACAGTTACGCCACCCACAGGCACCCGGACGTAAAGGCGTGGCTGGCGAAAAATCCCCGGTTCCAGCTGCACTTCACCCCGACCTCGTCTTCGTGGCTGAACCTGGTCGAGCGCTGGTTCCGGGAACTGACAGAGAAGGCCCTGCGCCGCGGGGCATTCCATTCCGTCCCGGACCTGATCAACAAGATCGAGGAATACCTCGCCGCCCACAACACGGAACCCAAACCCCTGGTCTGGACCGCGACCGCAGACTCAATCCTCAAAAAAGTAGCCCGCGGCCGCGTCGCCCTCGAAACCATCAAACAAAACTGAGACAGACCACTAGTTGTGGCTGATCACCCGCGAGAGCAAGGGCTCTGGCATCGTATTCGATTCCAAGAATTCACGCAGATTACTGTCTAGGACGATCGACACTCCCGAATCTGCGTCCAGGATGTTCTCGACAGTACGCACCAGGTTCCCGGTGTAGCCGTTATACAGCGGCCTCAGTTCGCCGACGAGCCTGTTCGTATTGTCTGTATGGGTTCCAGTCAATGACAGATACCATGTCCCTGCCAAGAGAGGATCCATCTGGTCGGAGTTTGTGATAAAGACTGTATCTCCCTGATCAGGCCTGAAGGACTCGGCGGCGTGCAATAGTTCGGCGGCGGCGTGACCGTTTGCGTTGGCTTGGGCCGCAATTGCTGACATTCCCTGCTGGTACGGTGCCAGCGGATCCATCCCCAAAGGTCTGGTGTCAGGTACGGTGAGCCCGAAGACCTGAGTGGCTGCCAGCGCTGTCAGGACCGACATGACGGCGAGTCCCCGTGGGTGGACGTACTTGTGACGGGTTAGCCAACGGTCGACGAGAGCAGTTACTGTGATGCAGGCCACGATGGGCAAGAGCAGTTCAACGGCCAAAGCAAGCTTGAGCGAATAGTAGGTGACTCTTCCCGTGGTGCTAATTTGATAGAAGCCCAAGAAAATAACGGCAACGAGTCCCAGCGTCGGAACTAAGATCATCCTTGCTGCTGCGTGGCGTTCTCCTCGCCCACTAACAAACTGCTGGAAACTTCCGTGCACCAGAAGCATTGAGGATGCTAACGCAACGAGGAGGGTCGCGATTTCTACCCCGTGCGTTGAACTCTGAATCTTTCCCAGAGCGGTCACAACGTCCCCTGTCCCGATGCGGGATATCTGCTGGGCTACGAGAAAAAGACCCACAAGTGCCGCCAGGGTTGTCCCCAGATTTGCCAACCAGCACGTCCGCGTCGTTTGCCAGCGCGAACGGATGAAAGGGAAAATCGCAAGAATTACTGCAGGCAATGCGAGCAATAGTAGCAAGGACCAGGTATTTGCTATTCCCACCACTGCGGCAGCGGCAGCGGCGAAAACTACCGGCTTGGACAAAGAGTCCGCAAACGCCGCTATGAACATTAGACAGCCCAACAACGCCACGCCTAGCAGGAAGTTCTGAAACGCCGAGAACGTCGCGTGGGAAGCCGTGCCGAACGACCATGCCGTAATGACTAGAACGATGAACGGTGCACTCACCAGCGGGCGTCGCTGTATCCAAGGGAGCGATGTTATTCCTGCGGTCACTACGACGGCTGAAGCCACGGCCACCAACGAGCTCAGTCGGCTATAGGCCACTAACTCCTGCGCCAAAGTCCCTGGATCACGTCCCACCACGAGTTCCGCCATAGTGGAAAGGGCGCCATGGAATCCCTCTGGATATTCAATGAAGCTCCACACGTGGCCGGCGGCTGGAGGGCTGGCTACGGGGATTACCGTTCCATGGTTCCGGAGCATGTAGTACATATCGAAATGTGAAGAGTTGTCCCAACTCGTTAGCAGTACTCCCAAGGCCTGTTCGCCGGTGAAAACGAAAAGATAGGGCGCTAGCGCCGCGGAGGCCATAATCGCCGCGATCAGTATGAAATAGTCGGCCCGACTGGCTGAAGGCACCAGCGACATCACTGCTGCCCTCCGATTGACAGATGAGACTACTCGCACCACGAGCCCGGACAGAAGTACACCGACCAAGACATGGCCCCAGCTGTACAGGGCATCGGGACGTTGAACCCACCAAAGCAGAGGAACTGCACCGAAAAAGAAAGCACCAGCGATGACTATGCGCCATGACAAAGCCCTTGAAGTTGGAACGGCAATCACGAGCAGTGCTGTGAACGCCAATAGTCCCCAACCGTCCAGCAGCCCATGATGTCCTAACCACATAAAGCCCGCCAGAACAAGCAACCCGGCAGTCGCTCCGAAAATTCTGCGTCGACTGGCGGAGGGCCCTTTGGACGTGACTCTGCGTGATTGGCGCCGTGAGGCGATCACTTGGGACTGATGCACTTATACTCCGGGGGTTGAATACAGGAGGCAGTGCCCGCACGTGCATTGCTTTGTGCTAGCGGTCAAGCCTTTGATGTCTTGGCCTGCCCTCGGTGTACTAAGGGCTGGAGAGGTGGCTCTTCCGCCGCGCCCAGTTGAGGCTAGCCTGGACGTTACAACCTCTAGCGTTTCACTCGGCAGGCGTCAGACGGATAAGCACCACGAATCATTCTAGTGGGCGGGACACTGCGTTCAGGTCTTGCCGAACGCCTCCGTGGAAGATGACCGACCAGAAATGGCATTCCGTCACTGTTATCCACAGCCCGCCTCATATGACTTGGCGCCGTGGTGTAGCGTCCCTAGGCTGTACCCAGTTGAACTGCCTCCGCCGGGGGCGGCAGTTGTATTGGGGAACTACATGGACGCTGTGCGAATCGTGGAAGACGAAGTCCGCGAGCTGATCCGCCGTCGGGGTCTTGATCCACTGCGGCAGGCGGGCGAGGTCCGTCGTCTCGTAGAGGCGGCTGTCAGCGACTACGACGAACGGGCCCTGATGGGGCCGCTCCCTCCGATTGGTCCGCTGGAGGCCGCACGCAGGTTTGTCTTTGACGCGGTGGCCGGCTTCGGTGTCCTTCAGCCGCTGCTGGACGATCCGACCATCGAGGAAGTCTGGATCAACGCGCCCAACGAAATCTACGTCGCCAGGAACGGCGAGTCGGAACTGACCTCACTCAGCCTCACGGACCAGCAGGTTCGCGATCTCGTGGAACGCATGTTGAAGAGTTCCGGCCGCCGCCTGGACATGTCATCGCCCTTCGTGGACGCAGCCTTGCCTGATGGTTCGAGACTCCACGTAGTTATTCCAGATGTCACCCGCAGGCACTGGGCCGTGAATATTCGCAAGTTCGTGGTGAAGGCCAGCCGCCTGGAGCACCTGGTCGAGCTTGGAACCCTGACACCTCAGTCCGCCCGATTCCTCTGTGCCGCGGTGTCCAGCGGACTGAACATCCTCGTGTCGGGCTCAACCCAAGCGGGCAAGACCACCATGCTCAACTGCCTGGCCGCGAGCATCGGCAGCCGTGAGCGCGTCATTACGGTCGAGGAAATCTTCGAACTCCAGTTCCCGCTCCGGGACGTCGTCGGACTCCAATGCAGGCAGCCTAACCTCGAAGGCGAAGGCGAGATCCCACTGCGCAGGCTTGTAAAGGAAGCCCTCCGGATGCGCCCGGACAGACTAGTGGTGGGAGAGGTACGGGAAGCGGAAAGCCTGGACATGCTGATCGCCTTAAATAGTGGACTTCCGGGGATGTGCACCGTCCATGCAAACTCAGCTCACGACGCTGTGACCAAGATCTGTACCCTTCCGCTACTCGCCGGTGAAAATATCTCGTCTGCCTTCGTCGTCCCCACGGTGGCGTCCTGCATCGACCTCGTCGTCCACTGCAGCCGGCACGCCAACGGCCGCCGCCAGGTAACCGAGATCCTTTCCCTCGGCCGGCGCGTGGAAAACGGCGTCATCGAATCCTCCATGGTTTTCGCCATGGAGGATGGCCAGCTGCAGCCGCGGGCCAACTCCATGCCCGCGGCGGAGAAGTTTTCCCGGGCAGGGTACGACGTCGCGGCGCTGCTGGACCCGCGCTGATGGCGCCTCTGGTAGGGGTGCTTGCGGGCGCCGGGCTCTTCCTGATCTGGTGGTCGTTCTGGGAAAAGCCGGCAGCGCTGAAGCGCCGCCCGCGGGCCAGCCGCCTCGAGGACCTGCTGGCCTCCGCCGGAATCGAAAAGGTCACCGGGACGGGCCTCGTGGCCTCATGCTTGGGATTGGGCATATTTGTGGCTCTCATCCTCTATGTGGTCAGCCGGTCATGGCCTATATCCGTCTGCTTCGGACTTTTCGGCGCCTGGCTGCCCGTCAGCATTGTCCGGTGGCGGGCGACCAGGAGAACTGCCGTCCTACGCCAGCTCTGGCCGGACGTGGTGGACCACCTGCGCTCGGCCATCCGCGCCGGGCTTTCACTGCCGGAGGCCCTGATCCAGCTGGGGGAGAAAGGCCCCGAGGAGCTTCGGCATGTTTTCCGGGACTTCGGAGCCGACTACCGCGCGGGCGGGCAGTTCGATGCCTCTCTTAATAAACTCAAGGACCGGCTGGCGGACCCGGTGGCGGACCGGATCGTCGAGGCACTCAGGCTGACCCGTGAAGTGGGCGGTTCGGACCTGGGGAAGCTGTTGGGCACCCTTGCGGAATTTCTCCGGGAAAATGCGCGGACACGCAGCGAGCTCGAGGCCCGGCAGTCCTGGACTGTCAACGCCGCCAGGCTCGCGGTTGCCGCCCCCTGGATCGTTATGCTCCTCCTGGCCACCAGGCCTGAAGCCGTGAACGCTTACAACACGCCCATGGGAGCCGGCGTCCTCCTCGGCGGGCTCGTGGTGTCGCTGGTCTGCTACTCCATCATGCTCCGCATCGGCGCCCTTCCGCAGGACGAACGGGTGCTGCGATGAACGGGATCTCGGCGACTGCGATTGTGTGCGGCATAGTCCTCGGTACGGGCCTTTGGCTGATCTTCGTTCGGTTGCCCTTTATGCGGCCGCTCACATTCGTCGAGCGCATCGATCCGCAGCTGAAATCGCAAAACCTTGAATCGCGGTTGCTGCGGGCCAGCGGACAGAACGCCACGCCATTCGGACCGTTGGAACGGATCGTGCGTCCCCTGCTCCACGACGGACTCGCAGCCTTGGGGAAGCTGAACCTCGGGTCAAAGGCGCTGACCCGCAGGCTCGCCCAAGCCAGCATCAACAAATCACCCATAGATTTCAGGGCTGAACAGCTCCTCTGGGCCGCCGCTGGATTCGCCGCCGCCGTGGCCGCCGTGGTGCTGGGCGCGGTAGCCGGCCGGTTCAGTCCATTCCTCGCGGTTGTGGCCGTCCTCGGAAGCGCGCTCGGCGGCTTTCTCTTCCGTGACTTCTGGTTGGGCGTCCAGATCAGCAGGCGGGAATCCCGGATGATGGCGGAGTTTCCCAGCCTTGCCGAGCTCATGGCCCTGGCTGTGGGGGCCGGTGAAAGTGCCACGGGTGCCCTGGACCGCGTCTGTCGCAGTGCCAGTGGGGAGCTGGCCAAGGAGTTTTCCAAGATTCTTGCTGAGACCAGAGCAGGAAAACCGCTGGTGGAAGCGCTCCAGGAGTTTTCCTCGCGGACAGATCTGGGGCCGCTCGTCAGATTTGTCGACGGAATCATCGTCGCGGTCGAGCGGGGCACACCCTTGGCAGATGTGCTGAGGGCTCAGGCCCAGGACGTCCGGGACACCGCAAAACGGGACCTCATGGAGTCGGCGGGCAAGAAGGAAATTGCCATGATGGTTCCTTTGGTCTTTGGTGTCCTGCCCTTAACAGTGGTTTTCGCAGTGTTCCCCGGCATCGCGGCCATCAGCCTTGGACTTTAGCCATGAGCATCGCCAAGCCGTCATATCCACTAACCGCCACATGACTTCCACCGCGTCATTTACACAACGAATGGGACCGAAATGAAAAACATGGGAATCTCGGGCAGCCTGCTGCTCCTCGCTTTGCTGGCTGGCCTGTGGGCACGGACCAGTGAAACTGTGTCAGGCCGGAGGTACGCAGCGACAGATCCCGACGTGCCGGCCCAAGACCACCCGGAACGTGGCGACGTCCCCGGTTGGGTGATGATCACCCTAATGTCCGCAGTCTTGGTGGCGGCGTTGCTGGCTCTCGCCGGCCCAGCCCTCGAAACGATGTTCAACCAGGCCATGGACAAGGTCGGAAAGTAAGTCATGCTGGGCGCCAGCCAATGCATGCCCAACCGGGAACCGTGCCGGTCCCGGATCGGCGCTGAGCCGGGCTGGCGCACGGATGAACGCGGTTCTGCCGTCGTGGACTTCGTCCTCGTGGGCGGCCTGCTCACCATGTTTTTTCTGGCGATAATCCAGCTGACCCTGGTCCTGCACGTCCGCAACACACTGATCGACGCGGCAGCCTCAGGGGCACGTTATGGAACCCTCGCAGACCGGGGAGCGTCAGATGCCCAGGAACGGGCGGCGACGCTCATCGAGACTTCCCTGAACGCTGAGTTCGCGCAGGACATCACAACTGCCGAAGTGATGTTCCAGGGCCTGCGGACCCTCGAAGTGACCATCAAGGCTCCCATGCCCGTCATCGGGCTGATCGGCCCCCGGGACCTGCTGGAGGTGAAAGGCCATGCGGCCATCCAGCCCTAACGCTTTCCGGGCCCGACTGGATATCAGGGCCCGCCTCAAGAAGCGATTCAGCGAGGCGCTCCGCAACGGCCACAGGGACGAGGGGAGTGCAGTGGTCGAATTCACCTTCCTCGCGCTGCTCCTGATGGTCCCGTTGGTCTACTTCATCATCACCGTGGGCCAGATCCAGGGTGGGTCCTTCGCCGTGGTCGGCGCCGCCGACCAGGCCGCGAAGGTGTTCGTCGCCCAACCGGATGCAGTGTCTGCCCAGGCTGCTGCCGAACAGGCAGCTCTCATCGCCCTCGCGGACTTCGGCCACGATGCCGAGCAGGCACGCGTATCCACCCGCTGCGACCCTGCCGACTGCCAGGCTGCGGGCACGGCCATCACCGTCACGGTCAACCTCACTGTGCCGCTGCCCTTCGTGCCGTTCAACGAGGACTTCAGGCTCAAGGCCAGCGAAGTGGAAGCCTCGTCCACCCAACTGGTGGGCAGGTTCCGGTGACCCAAAGGTGACGCACAAAGCGATCCCCGAAGCCACGCAGAGCGATCCCGGTGAGGGCGGCCAGATGATCGTCATGATCATCGGCTACGTCGCGCTGGCCCTCCTGGTGGTCACAGTAGTCATCGGCATCTCCAGCGTCTACCTCGAACACAAGCGGCTGTTGTCCCTGGCCGACGGAGCCTCGCTGGCCGCCGCCGACAGCTACACCTTGGGCGAGGTCGGGGGAGAGAGCGGGAGCCCCTCAGCCGTACTGGGCCCTGGACGCGTCCGCAGCGTTGCGGCCGACTTTATCGCGCGGAGCCCGTCGTCGGCCCGGTTCGACGGGTTAGCCGTTTCAGCGGCGACCGGCAGCCCTGACGGGTCCACCGCCGTCGTGGTTCTCAGCGCTGTTGTCCACCCGCCGATGGTGAACTTCCTGGTGCCTGATGGCATCAGGATTGAAGCGGCCTCCACGGCCCGTTCCCGGCTCACGCGCTGACCGGAAGCGGAGAAGTCAGGAGAAGTCCGGCACTCCGGCCGGATGGCGTAGGCTTAAACAACCATGGCCAATATTGATTTTTCCGCAGAAATCCGCGCTCTTCGCGCCACCTACACCTCCATCGAGCGAGTCAGCGATGTTGAGGCTCTGAAGGAAGACATCGCCGAACTGAGCGAACGCGCCGGCGAGCCGGACCTGTGGGATGACCCCGCCGCGGCGCAGAAGATCACCTCCCGCCTGTCGCACCGCCAGTCAGAGCTGGAGCGGCTGAACAGGCTGGTATCGCGGATCGATGACCTTGAAGTGCTGGTGGAGCTTGGCCAGGACGAGGATGACGCCGATTCCATGGGCGAAGCTGCAACCGAGCTGGAGTCCATCAGGAAATCCCTGAAGGAACTCGAAGTAGTGACGCTGCTTTCCGGAGAATACGACGAACGTGAAGCCGTGGTGTCCATCAGGGCCGGGGCCGGCGGCGTTGACGCCGCAGACTTCGCCGAAATGCTCATGCGTATGTACCTTCGCTGGGCCGAACGCCACGGGTACCCCACCACCGTCATGGACACTTCCTACGCCGAAGAGGCGGGATTGAAGTCCGCAACGTTCGAAGTCAAGGCACCGTATGCGTTCGGCACGCTCAGCGTCGAAGCCGGAACCCACCGTCTGGTGCGGATCAGCCCGTTTGACAACCAGGGCCGCCGCCAGACGTCCTTCGCCGCCGTCGAGGTCATTCCGCTCATCGAGTCAACGGACTCCATCGACATACCGGACAACGAGATCCGCGTGGACGTGTTCAGGTCCTCCGGTCCCGGCGGGCAGTCGGTTAACACCACCGACTCCGCCGTCCGGCTGACCCACATCCCCACCGGCACCGTGGTGTCGATGCAGAACGAAAAGTCGCAGCTCCAGAACCGGGCAGCAGCCCTGCGCGTTTTGCAGTCCCGGCTCCTTCTCCTGAAGAAGGAGCAGGAGGACGCCGAAAAGAAGGCGTTCGCCGGCGATGTCAAGGCATCCTGGGGCGATCAGATGCGCTCATACGTCCTGAACCCTTACCAGATGGTCAAGGACCTCAGGACCGAACACGAGGTAGGCAACACCTCCGCCGTGTTCGACGGCGAAATTGACGACTTCATCGACGCCGGGATCCGCTGGCGCACCGACAACCGGAACGCCGAGAAGTCGTAGCTGCAGTGCCTACCCGGTAGGCCTGATCGCGCGACACACCCCCGAAGCCCCCGAAAACAGGCCAAAAGCCTGCGTATAGTCGAGGAGCCGGAGCTCTACTTCCCCCAAACGAATGCCCGTGCGCCGGCTGCAGATCTGGGCTGTATCAGCCGTGCCCTGCAGGGTAATTAGGGCCATGATCCGATTCGAAAATGTCACCAAGGTCTACGACCATACGGCCCGGCCTGCGCTGGACGATGTCAGCCTTGAGATTGACCGTGGTGAATTTGCCTTCCTCGTCGGCGCTTCCGGATCCGGAAAGTCCACCTTCCTGCGGCTGGTGCTGAAGGAAGACCGGGCCTCCTCGGGCGCCGTGTACGTCGCCGGGCAAAACGTCGCCAAGATCTCCAGCTGGCGCGTGCCCAGGCTCCGCCGCGGCATCGGCGTGGTCTTCCAGGACTTCCGGCTCCTTCCGCAGAAGAGCGTGTTCGCCAACGTAGCCTTCGCGATGCAGGTCATCGGCAAGAGCCGCAGCGTCATCCGCGACACCGTCCCCGAAGTCCTGAAGACCGTGGGCCTGGAAGGCAAGGAAAACCGCCTTCCGCATGAGCTTTCCGGCGGCGAGCAGCAGCGTGTGGCCATCGCCCGTGCGGTAGTCAACCGCCCCGGCATCCTCCTCGCCGATGAACCCACCGGCAACCTGGACCCCACCACCTCCATGGGCATCATGGGCGTGCTGGACAAGATCAACCAGAACGGCACCACGGTGGTCATGGCCACGCACGACGACGACATTGTCAACGAGATGCGCAAGCGCGTTGTAGAGCTCAGGAATGGCATCGTCATCCGCGACGAGGCCAAAGCTTTGTACACCTCCATGATCCCCGTGGTGGGCCAGTCCCGCCGGCTCAGGGACGCCAGCGGCCGGGACGAATCCCTGCCGCCCGCATCAGGGGAACGCAATCCGGGCGCAGGGGAGGAGCAGCGATGAGGCTCGCCTTTGTCCTCGGCGAAATCGGCAGCGGCTTGCGCCGCAACGTTTCCATGGTGGTCTCGGTCATCCTGGTCACCTTTGTCTCACTGACATTCGTGGGTGCCGCAGGCATGCTGCAGCTCCAGATCAACCAGATGAAGGGCTACTGGTACGACAAAGTCCAGGTTGCCATCTTCCTCTGCAGTGACGGTTCGACGGCGGCCGGTTGCGCCACCGGGCCGGTCACGCCGGAGCAGCAGGACAACCTGCAGACTCTGCTCGAATCACCCGCCGTGGCGCAATACGTCAACGATTTCCAGTTCGAGTCCAAGGAAGAGGCCTACAAGCACTTCAAGGACCAGTTCTCGAATTCTCCGATCGTGGATTCCGTCACGCCGGACCAGCTCCCTTCATCGTTCCGCATCAACATGAAGGATCCGGAAAAATACCAGATCATCAGCGAGACGTTCTCCTCGCAGCCGGGCGTCGAAACGGTCATTGACCAGCGCCAGCTCCTGGAGCGGCTCTTCTCGGCCATGAATGCCGCCTCACTGGTTGCGGTCAGCATCGCCGGCGTGATGATTATCTGTGCCATTCTCCTGATCGCCACCACCATCCGGCTCTCGGCCTTCAGCCGCCGCCGCGAAACCGGGATCATGCGCCTGGTGGGCGCGTCCAAGCTCGTCATCCAGCTGCCGTTCATCCTTGAAGGGGTGATTGCAGCGGTGATCGGCGCCGCCCTGGCATCCGGCACGCTGTGGGCGGTGGCGCACTTCTTCCTGGGCGAGTACTTGTCCAAGCAGTATCCGGACACGGCGTTTATCTCGCCGGGCCAGACGCTGATTCTTGCGCCAGCCTTGCTGATCCTTGGCGGATCTTTGGCAGGAATTTCGTCTCTCTTGACCTTACGCAGATATCTGAAGGTTTAGGCTGTGGAAACCGAACAAGGAATCCTTATGAACGAATTGCACCGAACTGCGCCCCGGCACCGGGCCGAACGCCGACGAACTGCAGGCCGCCGCGCCGGCCTGATCAGCGGCGTCCTGGCCCTGCTCCTCGCCGCCAGCATGGGTGCGTCAGCCCCGGTGGCGCACGCCGATGAGCTCGATGACAAGCGTGCCGCCCTTGAAGCTGAGGCGGCCCGGGTTCAGCAGTCCCTGGAATTCGTTGACTCACGCATCGCGAAGGCCGCCGGCGACCTGGTGATCTATCAGGGCCAGCTGCCCGGCGCCCAGCAGGCACTGCTGGAGGCCCAGGGGCGCGTGGCCAGTGCGGTCAAGGAAGTCGAAGCCCTGACGGCGCGGGTTGATCTTGCACAGCAGAACAAGGCCAAAATCACCCAGCAGCTTGAGGCTGACAAGCAGAAGATCGCGGAGACCAAGAAGCTGATCGGCCAGATCGCCACCCAGGCCTACAAGTCCGGAGGAGTGCCGTCGAACCTGACCCTCTTCTTCGGGGCAAACAACGGCGGCAGCCTGACCGACACCATGGACCTCGCGGACCAGGCCATGCGCAGCCAGAACGCCGCCATGGACAAGCTGTCCCAGCAAAGCGCCACAAATGTGAACTCGCAGGCCCGGCTCGAAGCCGTTGAGGCAGAAATCAGGGACCTCAAAGCCAAGGCAGACGCCGCCTTGGAACGGGAAAAGGCTGCCCGTGACGAGGCGGCTGCCAAGAAGGCCCAGGTTGACCAGCTGATCGCCGACACCGTGCGACTTGATGCCGAACTCCAGGCAGCGAAACCAGGCATCCAGTCCCAAATGGCGGCGGTTGCAGCGAGCCAGAACTCCGTTGCCAACGAAATCGCCGAACGTGACCGCCGGCTCCGCGAGGCTTGGGAGGCCGAACAGCGCCGGCTAGCGGAGGCGGCCGCTGCCGCGGCACGGGCGCAGGGCCAGGCCGAGCAGCCGTACGCCCCCGTGACCGGATCGCCGTCGGCCTTTGGCCTGCGGCACCCGTTCTCCGGTGACGTTCCGATCACCTCCGGCTTCGGCTGGCGGTCAACTCCGCCGGGAACCATCGATTTCTACGGGCAGGGCGGGTATGTCCACACCGGCATTGACTTCGGCGCCGCCTGCGGCACCCCCGTCTACGCTGCGGCGGCCGGCGAGGTGTTCTCCTCAGGCTGGAGTTCCGCCGATGGCGGCGGCTGGCGGGTAAAGCTGTCCCACGGTGTGGTGCAGGGCAACTCCCTGACCACGATCGTCTACCACAACAGCAGCGTCGTGGTCTCCAATGGCCAGCAGGTTTCCCAAGGGCAGCTCATCGCCTACTCGGGCAACACCGGCAACTCCACCGGATGCCATGCGCACTTTGAAACCTGGCTCAACGGGGCTGCCGTTGACCCGATGCGCCTGCTGTAACGCCGGTCCGCGCCTGCCGTACACTGGTATGACTCCGCGCCGGAACGGCCGGAGCCAACCAGGATCCACGAACTGAGGAGTTCCACCGTGCCCAAAGAAAGTGGCCGTAAAGTTGTGGCCACCAACCGCAAGGCTCGGCATGACTACCACGTGCTGGATACGTACGAGGCCGGCATCGCCCTGATGGGGACCGAGGTCAAGTCCCTGCGCGAAGGCCACGCCTCCATGGTGGACGGCTTCTGCACGTTCTACAACGACGAGCTGTGGATGGAGGGCATCCATATCCCCGAGTACAACCAGGGGAGCTGGACCAACCACTCCGCACGCCGCCGTCGGAAGCTGTTGCTGCACCGTGAGGAGCTCAACAAAATCTCCGTGAAGATCCGGGAGTCCGGCTTCACAGTGGTGCCGCTGCAGCTGTACTTCCTCGATGGCCGGGCCAAGGTCGAGATCGGCGTCGCACGCGGTAAGCGGGAGTACGACAAGCGCCAGACCCTGCGCGAGCAGCAGGATAACCGCGAAGCCCTTCGCGAGGTCCGGGAACGCAACCGCAGGTAGGAATGATTTCCGCCGGGCATGCGTTATGATAGGTAGTCCGGCAGGGATTTGTGCGTGCACAGCCCGGCCGGTTTGAAAACAAAATACGGGGATGATCGGTTTCGACGATGTTAGTCGCGACAGGTGAAGCGGGCCGAGGATGCAGAATTATCTCGTAAACGCTGTCTGCAAACCAATAAGTGCCAAATCAAACCGCACTGACTTCGCTCTCGCTGCCTAAGCAGTAAGACAGTCCGTCAGCCCGAGGTTGCTATTGCCCCGGATCCTGGCGTCATTTAGATAGCCACTGCTGCTTGCCTCCGTCATCGGGGCAAACGGGACTCTTAGATGACTGGGCCCGGATCAGCCACCTGTTTGCAGGAGGGCTGGGGCCGAGAAAGTCCGACGCAAACTGCGCCCGGAGAAGCCCTGTTAACACAACATCGGACGGGGGTTCAATTCCCCCCATCTCCACATTTTGAATGTCGCAAGACATTGCCAGAAGGCCCGGACCCCGCGTCCGGGTCTTCTGGCATTTAAGCGCCGTGTTGAGTGCCCTGTTCACCCACGGCGTAGCCGTTCCGGGACTACCGGGCGCCACCGCGTGGTTGTCCCCAGTAAGCTCCGGCGCAGCAGCAGGTCTGGAAGCCGGAGGCAGCAACGCCAGCCAGGAGGTGTGCCATGGAACAGGCGCAGGAACCCAATGCAGCGGCCGACGACGGTCGGCTGGACTCGTATTCGGAGACCGTCATGCGCGTGGCTGAGACGGTGACCCCGCATGTTGCGGCCATTGAAATGACCGGCAACCGCCGTAACGGCCGGTTCCGCATGGGCGCAGGCTCCGCGGTGCTCTTCACTGAAGACGGCTACCTGCTCACCAATTCGCACGTGGTGGCCGGCACCCATCAAGGCCATGCCGCCTTTGCTGACGGGAGCCGGACCGATCTTGAACTGGTGGGGGCGGATCCTTTGTCCGACCTTGCGGTGGTCCACGGCAGGGCGCCGAAAGTGGCCCCGGCGCAGTTCGGCGATGCCGAGACGTTGCGGGTGGGCCAGCTGGTCATCGCGGTGGGAAATCCGCTGGGCTTGGCCGGATCAGTTACAGCGGGTGTGGTCAGCGGCCTGGGCCGTGCCATTCCGGTGTGGTCCAGCGGCAACCGGCGCGTGATCGAGGACGTCATCCAGACCGACGCAGCACTCAATGCCGGCAGTTCCGGCGGAGCCCTGGCCGATACCCACGGCCGCATCGTGGGAATTAACACCGCCGTGGCCGGAGCGGGGCTGGGCCTGGCCGTGCCCATCAACACCACCACGCGGCGCATCATCTCGGCGCTGTTGAAGGACGGCCGCGTCAGGCGGGCTTATCTCGGTGTTGTCAGCACACCCTTCCGGCTCAATGCCAGCGCGGTGATCAGGACGGGACAACGGGACGGGCTGCGCGTGGTGGAGGTCCTGGCCGGTTCGCCTGCAGATCGCGGGGGCCTGCGTGCGGGTGACGTCATCCTGACAGCCGGAAGCCGCCCCGTCAGCAACGCCGAAAGCCTGCAGAAGCTACTGTTCGCCGATGCGATCGGCCAGCCGCTGCTGATTCGAGTGCTGAGGGACGGCCAGGAAGTGGACATTGTGGCAGTGCCCGAAGAGATGGCCGGGAACGGGTAAACCGCTACCGGCGCTTCTTCAGGTGCGCTACTGGGTCCTGAGGGCCTTCAATCGGGCTCTTGGCCTTCTTCTCCGCGCGTTTTTCCTTGATGGTTTTGACCGGCTTCTTGTGCAGCTGCTGGTGTGGTGACTTGTCCGGCATGGCGTGCTCCTTACAACGGGGGACAGGCTGCGTCCCACTTCGTAAAATACGCCTGTTCAGCCCCGAATGTAATGCCCCGAATCAGTCCGGAACTGCAACGTCCGCGATGCCCACGAAACGGGTCCCGACGCCGTCGAACTCGCTCCTGATGAGGCCCGGCCGCAGCGGCGGCACCTCGTCCGGGGCATGGTGCTCGCACACCACATACGTGAATTCCGGCCACCATTTTTTGGGCCGGGCCGCTTCCTCGTAGCCGCAGACGGCACATTCCAGGTGCACCCAGACCGGACGCTTGCCGGTCCGGTTGGCCCGCGACTGGATCAGCCATGCCGGTGGGTTGTCCAGGATTTCGCCCAGCTCCGCCTCGGTCAGTCGTTTCGGGATGCCATGGCGTTGGGCCATTTCCATCGGTACATCAAGGGCAATTGCCGCGTCGCGTCTGCTAATCATCAGAGTCAACGATACGGGACCGGGACAAACCTGAATGAGTCCCTTACGACGCCAGTGCGATGCCCACAGCCGCCGCGGCAAATCCGGCGGTCAGGTTGGCGCCGATGTTCAGGGCGGCGGCACCGAACCGCGACTCGCTCAGGAGCCGCGCCGTGGCGGTGGTCCAGGAGCTGAACGTGGTGAGACCGCCCGCCAGGCCGGTGGCGACAGCCGTCTGCCACTCGGGGGCAAGGCCGAGCCGTCCGGTCATGCCGATGGACAGTCCGATGATCAGGCACCCGCTGACGTTGACGGTGAGCGTGGCCCACGGCCAGTGCCGCGGCCTACCGCTCGGGCTGACGGCCGTGCGGAGCCCCTCGCGGTGGGCGAACCAGCTGTCGATGGCGAAGCGCAGCAGGGCGCCCGCCATGCCGAACACTCCCACCAGGACCGCGCCCGTCACGGCGCTGTCCCCGCCCGGTCACCCTGCAGCCGGTCGGTGAGCAGCCGCCCGGCCCGCCAGCCACCGGCCGCGGCGCCCAGGCCCAGCAGCAGGGAGAGCCCCAGGTAGGCGATCCACGCGGGATGTTCGCCGGCCCTGGCCAGCTGGTCAATCGAGAAGACTACTGCAGAGAACGTGGTGAACGAGCCCAGGAATCCTGGCCCCAGGCCGGCGCGCAGCCAGAATGCCGTCTGCGGCCGCGCCATCCACACCGTGGTGAGGGCGGCCAGCACAAAGCTTCCGGCCACATTGATTCCCAGGGTGGTCCAGGGCATTGCCCCAGCGGTTTCCGGAAAGGCGAGTCCGAGCCCGTACCGTAGTTCCGTTCCGGCCAGGCCGCCTGCCGCCACTGCCAGCCAGGCCCGCCAGTGCGGCACGCGGGCGTTGGTCATTCAGCTGTCGCTGAGGGTGCAGCCGGTGTGGGGGTGGTCGCTGTGGACCCAGAGCGCGGCGGTGACTTCATCCGCGAGATCGTAGTCCCGCTTCCTGCCCGCGTTGCTGATCCGCACCACCAGCGCTCCGCCAAACGGCTTACGCCCCACTACCTCCACCTCGTCGTCGAGGTCAATTTCCTCGGCGGAAAGATACCGCAGCAAATCAGGGTTCTCGTCGCTGATGCGGGTGATCCGGCCGGTGTGCCCGGGATCGAGTTCGCCGAGCAGATGGGCCTCGGGCAGCAGCACCGTGCCGTCCGCGGCGGGGATCGGGTCACCGTGCGGGTCGCGTTGCGGGTTGCCCAGTTTTGCCGCCATGCGCTCAATAAACGTGTCCGACACCGCGTGCTCCAGCAGTTCGGCTTCGTCGTGGACTTCGTCCCAGCTGTAGCCGAGCTCCTGCACCAGGTAGGTCTCAATGAGCCGGTGCCGGCGCACCATGGACAACGCCAGCCGGACCCCGGAGTCCGTGAGGGTGATGGCGCTGTACGGCTTGTGGTCCACCAGGCCCTGGTCCTTGAGCTTGCGGACCATCTCCGAGACCGATGAGTTGGCCACCCCCAGGCGCTGCGCGAGCTGGGAGGACGTGATGGGTTTGTCCTGCCACTCCGTGAAGCCGTAGATGACCTTGACGTAGTCCTCGATCGAGGAGGAGGGCGCGCTGGTCTTCACGTCTCCTAGCCTACCCGGTGGTCCGCGCCCCTCACGCCTTCGTGGCCCGCCACGTCAGCGTCAGGTACGGCAGTCTGATGTCCTCTCCCACGGCGTGCCCCAAGTGCTCGTGCAGATACCAGTCCAGGTTGGCCAGGACCTTGCTTCGGGTGGCTTCGCCGGCGCGCAGGTAGTAGCTGCGGGACTTCGTCAGTTCCATGATGTCCGCCGTGCTGAGGCTGTCCTCCCACCGCGTCACGTGGCTCTCGAGGCCTTCAAACTCCGGCCCCACCACCGGGCGGAACCCGGGCTTGTAGACGTCGCCCGCGTGCATGATGCGGGACAACCGGTGCACCCACGGAACGGACGTGTCCAGCTGGTTCCAGATCAGCCCCAGCGTTCCGCCGGGCCGCAGGATCCGCGCCAGTTCGGTGCTCGCCGGCAGCGGATCGCACCAGTGCCAGGCCTGCGCCACGCTTACGACGTCGAACGAGGAGTCAGCGAGTCCCGTCGCCTCTGCCGTCCCCTGCGTCGCGTCCGCCGCCGCGTAGTGGCTCCGCAGCTGTTCGAGCATGTCCGGCGACGGGTCCACGGCGGAAACCGCCAGGCTGCGTTCCAGCAGCAGGGCGGTGAACTTGCCGGTTCCGGCGCCCACGTCCACGGCGTCCGCGGCCCCGGCAGGGATCAGCCAGTCCGCTGAGTCGGCAGGGTAGCCAGGGCGTACGCGCTGGTAATGTTCGCCGCCATCCTGGAAACTCCGTCCGAGTTCCAGACGGCGTCCGTGCTCAAGCCTGGGGCCACCCCGTGCCACGTGCGGCCTCCTTCAACTGTGCCCATCGGTATCCTTCGAATTTACCGCATGGGCCGCAGCCGCTGGGTCAGACGGCAGTCAGATGGCAGCCAGGTCAGGAACCAAGGGAGGAAAGCGTCAGTCAGTCGTCAAGGCACGGAGCCGCGCCGGCGGTGCCCGGCGTGTTGGGAGCCCAGTGAGGGTACGTGCGGGTGTCGTTGGCCGGAACCCAGCGGCCCGCGTCCACCACGTAGTCCCAGCCCAGGCCGGTCCGGCGGAGTTGCTCCAGGCCGGCAAGGAGCCGCTGGGCATCCTCCAGCCGTGAGCCCACACCGAAGCTGGCCCGCAGGGAACCGGAGGGAAGGCCGAGGCGCTTGAGCAGCGGGTGCGCGCAGAAGCGGCCGTCCCGGAGGCCAACGCCATGCTCGGCCGACAGGTACGCGGCCACAAGCCCGGCGTCGTACCCTGCCACGGAGAAGTTCACCACGCCGATGGTGCCCGTTTCAGCGTCCGTGTCCGAGAAGATCTGGTGCACGGTGACGCCGTCGATCTTCCCGAGCCCTTCCACCAGGAATGACCGGATGGCCGCCTCGTGGGCGTGCCAGCGGTCGTGGTCCAGGGACGCGATGACCTGGGCGGCGCGGGCCAGTGTGGCCGCGCCGAGGACGTTGGGGGAGCCGCCCTCGTGCCGGGCCGGACCGGTGGCCCAGCTGACGCCGTCGAGCCTGGCCTCGCGTACGGCGCCGCCGCCGGCCAGGTGGGGAGTACCGGCGTCGAGCCAGTCGGTGCGGCCCACCAGGACCCCGGAGCCGAAGGGCGCGTAGAGCTTGTGCCCGGAGAAGGCGAGGTAGTCGACGTCGTCGGTGCTGATATTGATGCGCCGGTGCGGCGCCAGCTGCGCGGCGTCCACCACGATCCGCGCGCCGTACTCATGGGCGAGGGCGGCCAGGGCCTTGATCGGGAGGATCTCGCCGGTGACGTTGGAGGCGCCCGTGACCGCGAGGAGGCTGACGTTGCCCTGCTCAAGTTCGGCGCGGAGGACCTCGAGGGTGCCCACGATGGTGTCCGCGGCGACGACGCTGCGGTGCGGGACTCCCTGCCACGGCAGGAGGTTGGCGTGGTGTTCGATGTCCAGGTAGAGGACATCGCCATTGGGCCGCCCGTCCGTCGCCGGCAGGCAACCCGCCAGCAGGTTCAGCGAGTCGGTCGTGTTCCGGGTGAAGATGACGGAGTCGTCCGGGCGTCCGCCCACAAAGTCGCGCACGATGTCCCGGGCGTTCTCATAGACGGACGTGCTGATCTGCGATGCGTAGCCGGCGCCGCGATGGACGCTGGCGTAGAACGGCAGGATCTCGTTGAGGTAGGCCGACACCACGGAGAGGGCGGGAGCGGATGCGCCGTAGTCCAGGTTTGCGTACCGGATGTGGCCGCCCTGGATCAGCGGTGCCTGGATTTCCGCGCCAGTGACGGCAGAGAGGGGGCGGCCGGCAATGGCGGCGGCATCGTTGAACAGCGCAGCGGCCTTGGCGGGGGCGGCGCTGTCGGGAGAAACAGTGTTGGGGGAGACGGTGGCAGTTGTCACGGAGACCTCACTCTAAAAGGACTCCCGGTAACGGGAACCCGCGCTTGCCGTGTCCATTCCGGACCGGCCTGGTCGTCACCCGGGGCACCCCACCGCGAATGGAGGGTTGCCGGCCAGCAAACCGGGGTTTAGCGCTGGCACTCGTGACCTGTTAAGAAGCGTAGAACATCCGCCGCTGCAGAAAGGAAGCCCGGCCCAATGTTAAGGACTTTGTTACGCGCGTTTGAGGAACAGTCTCATTTGTCGAAGATACGACGGCGGACGCCCCCTTGAGGAGGCGTCCGCCGTCGATAATTCGAAGAAAGTGCCTAGAGGAGATCGTCCAGATTCGGGTTCAGACGCTTGAGCACCTCTGAGTGCAGAATGGAGTTCGTGGCCAGGGCGTTGCCGCCGAACGGCCCGTCCTGTCCCTCCAAGGAGGTGAAGCGGCCGCCGGCTTCCACCACGATGGGCACCAAGGCAGCCATATCGTACAGGTTCAGTTCGGGCTCGCAGGCGATGTCCACGGAACCTTCGGCCACCATGCAGTAGGACCAGAAATCGCCGTAGGCGCGCGTGCGCCACACGTCCTCGGTCAGGCCCAGGAACTCATCCAGGTTGCCGCGTTCCTTCCAGCCGCCCAGGCTGGAGTAGGACAGGGAGGCATCCGAAAGTTTGGAGACGTCCGAGACGCGGAGCCGCGTTGCGGCGGCAAGGGACTTGCCCATGTACGCGCCGGAACCCTTGGCGGCCCACCAGCGTTTGCCCAGCGCGGGCGCGCTGACCACTCCCACCACGGGTTCGCCTTCGTCCACGAGGGCGATCAGGGTGGCCCAAACCGGGACGCCGCGGACAAAGTTCTTCGTGCCGTCGATGGGATCAATGATCCAGCGGCGGGAGCCATGGCCCGAACTGCCGAATTCCTCGCCCAGCACGGCGTCGCGCGGACGCGAGCGGGACAACTGGCCGCGGATGGCTTCCTCCGCGGACTTGTCCGCGTCCGTTACCGGCGTCAGGTCCGGCTTGGTCTCGATGCGGAGGTCCAGTGCCTTGAAGCGGCTCATGGTCTGGTCATCCACGGAATCTGCCAGCACATGGGCAAGGCGCAAGTCATCGTTGTAGCTCGAAGCGGGTTGGATCATGGTTCCAAACTACCGTCTCAGGGCCGCAGTGTTGGGGACATCGGCGTCCCGTCTAGCCGATGCTGCCCAGTTCCTTGGTTTCCTGGCCCACCAGGCGGGGATCCGTGCCCAGCAGCCGCCGCAGGGACGCGAGCCGGGCCGGGCCGGTGGGGCCCGCGTTGCCGGCGGACACCCAGGCATCCACCCCGCAGTTGACGGCCGCGGTGTTGTGCTTGCAGCCACGCTCGCAGGCATCCGTACCCGGCTCCAGGTCGGGGAAGGACCGCAGGATCCGGTCAGGGTCCACATGGGCCAGGCCGAACGAACGGATGCCAGGGGTGTCGATGATCCAGCTTCCGGCGGGAGCTCCGGTCAGCTTCAGGGCAAGGGCCGACGATGACGTGTGGCGGCCGCGGCCGGTCACCGCGTTCACACCACCGGTGGCCCGTTCGGCCCCGGTTAGCGCATTGACCATAGTGGACTTGCCCACGCCGGAATGACCCAGCATCACCGAGACCTTGCCCTCAAGGTACGCGCGGAGCTGCGAAACTGCGTCACTGTCCAAGCGGGCAGAGAGGCCGTCGTCGGAGCGGGCATCGATACCTGAGGCTTCGGAGTCCGACGTGCGGCTGATGATCACCGGGAAGTCCAGGTGCTCGTAGTTGGACAGCAGTTCCGCCGGATCCTTGACGTCCGCCTTGGTGACGAGCAGCAGCGGCTCAATGCCGGCGTCGTAAGCGGCCACGAGGGCGCGGTCGATGAAGCCTGTGCGCGGCTCCGGGTTTGCGGCGGCCACCACGACTACCAGCTGATCTGCGTTGGCCACCACCGCACGCTCTATCGGATCAGTGTCATCGGCGCTGCGGCGCAGCAGGGTCCTGCGGTCCTGGATCCGGACCAGGCGGGCCAGCGTGTCGGGTTCGCCGGAGACATCTCCAACGAGGGAGACGAAGTCGCCGGCAACCACGGGGGAGCGGCGGAGTTCGCGGGCCCTGGCTGCGATGATGATCCGCTCGTCGCCCGAGTCTTCGCCGACGACGGCGGTGTAGCGGCCGCGGTCCACTGTGATGATGCGGCCCGTGACGGCGTCGTCGTGGCTGGGGCGGTCCTTCGTGCGCGGCCGGGAGCCCTTTTTGCTGGGCCGGATCCGGACGTCGGACTCGTCCCAGGAATCAGTGCTGCGTGCCACCAGTGGGACCTTCCGTGCGCTTGTCGGCAGCAGCGCCCTGGGCCAGCATGTCGGCCCACATCTGCGGGAATTCCGGCATGGTCTTGGCAGTGGTAGCGATGTCCTGGACTTCGATGCCCGGCACCGCGAGGCCGAGGATGGCACCGGCGGTGGCCATCCTGTGGTCCGCGTAGCTGTGGACGACGCCGGCGTGCAGCTTTGCCGGGCGGATCACCAGGCCGTCGCTGGTCTCCTCCGCGTCGCCGCCGAGGCGGTTGATTTCGGTGACCAGCGCGGCCAACCGGTCCGTCTCGTGGCCGCGAAGGTGCGCGATGCCGGTCAGCCGTGAAGGTCCGCTGGCCAGGGCGCAGAGGGCCGCCACGGTAGGGGCGAGTTCGCTGGTTTCGTCAAAATCCGCACCCTTGATCTCTGGCCCGCCCGTGACGGTCAGGACGCCGTCAGCCAGGCTGACGTCCGCGCCCATGTCCGCCAGGATGCTGCGCCAGAGGTCTCCCACCTGGGTGGTGCCGGCGGGCCAGTCCGGGATCCGGACGGTGCCGCCGGAGGCCAGCGCGGCGGCCAGGAACGGGCCGGCGTTGGAGAGGTCCTGCTCAATGCGCTGGTCAAAGGCGCGGATGGGGCCCGGTGCCACTACCCAGTGGTTGGGCATGGAATCGTCAACTGATACACCGACGCCGCGGAGTACGGCAACGGTCATGTTGATGTGGTCCAGGCTCGGCACCGGTTTGCCCACATGTTCAAGGTGGAGCCCGTCGGTAAACCTGGCGCCGACCAGCAGGAGGGCCGAGACGAACTGTGACGACGCACTGGCATCGATCACCAGGTGGCCGCCCCGGACTTCCCCGGTGCCTGCAACAGTGAACGGCAGCGACGAGGGGGTCCCGCCGTCGTCCGCGGTCAGGGCCACCCCGAGGGCCTTCAGGGCCTCGATGATGGTGCCCATGGGACGCTTCCGGGCGTGGGGGTCGCCGTCGAACACGCTCACGCCGTTGCGCAACGCCGCAAGCGGCGGAACAAAACGCATCACTGTGCCGGCGAGGCCGCAGTCAATGTGCGTCCTTGACGACGGCGCCTCCTGGCTCAGGGGCATGACCTCAAGGTCCGGCCCGAACGCGCCGTCGCCGGGCACCTCCGTGATGGTGGCTCCCAACTGGCGGAGGGCGTCGATCATCAACGCAGAGTCCCGGGAATGCAGGGGGGCGCGGAGACGGGACGGCCCGTCAGCCAGCGCAGCCAGCACCAGGAACCGGTTGGTCAGGGATTTTGAACCCGGCACCGTGACGGTGGCGTTGATGGGCCTACTGGCGAAGGGGGCCGGCCAGTGCGGAACGGTGCCGATGGAGCTGTGTGAGCCGGTGGCAGCGGGCGGGGTGGAACCGGTCATCCGTCCTTACGCCCCCGTTGCGTGTTCGACGGCGCGGCGCACGGCCTTGTCTGCCTTGTGAAACTTTTGGCCGGTGGTCTTGCGGGCGCCGGCGGCGCTCTTCCGGGCGTCCGCGGCGAGGTGCTCGGCACGCCAGGCCAGGCCCGGCTTGCCGGCGGTGTCCACCGAGGCCAGCAGGGCGCCGCCGCTGAGGGAAATGTTCTTGAGCAGCTGGTTCCGGCGGGCTTCTCGGCCTTCCTTGGTGCTGATGTCTGCGCTGCGCCATTCCACAAAGGTGTTCAGGAGCGAGATGACGGTCAGCAGTGTTGCCGAGAGGCGGCTGAACTTGCCCAGGCCGAACAGCACGCCGGCACCCACCTGCGTTCCGCCGATCACCCGTGCCAGCATCTTTTCGTCGGCCTGGAACGGCAGCGACGCGGCTGCCTTCTGCAGGAGCGGCGAGAGCTGGGTGGCGGTGTCATCGGCGTTCTTCAGCTTGTCCAGTCCGGCGACTACGAAACTGGAAGCCAGCATGGGGCGGGCGAGAGTACGGACAAAGGACATGGGTTTCCTCCTGGCTGGACGAACCGCACCGGATGCGGCGGAGTCCGTTCTAGTCTTGCACTTTTGGGGAATATTTGCCTGCCGCCAGCGGTTATGGTTTGCGGGTCCGCCGAACACCGGACGAATTGACTCATCATGGATTCCCCGGCAGGTATTTGCCTGGAACACTATGGCCTGACACAGACTGGAGTTGCCCTTGAGGTTACTGAAGGACGGGACGGAGCCCGCCGGACCCGTAGCACTGCAGACTCTGGAATCCGATCCTCCGGAGTACGGATCGCCGCGCGCCAAGGCCGTCACAGTAGACTTGAACGCAATGAGCACCCTGGATCCGGCCCTCGAGGCCATGTATGAGGCCTCCGAACGCGAAGCCAAAACAAGCAGCGAAGCCAATGCCAGCAGCGATGCGCCGGCAGGGAGTGACTCGCGGCCGGCAGACGCGCAGCCTGCAGGGGATGTCCCTGTGCCCACTGAGCCTGCGCCCGCCGAGCAGCCCGTGGATGTGGCCACCGAATCAGCGGAAGAACGCCGGGTCCGTTTTGAGCGTGATGCCATGCAGTACGTGGACCAGCTCTACTCGGCCGCCATGCGGATGGCCAGGAACCCCGCGGATGCGGAAGACCTGGTCCAGGAGGCCTACACCAAGGCGTTCTCAGCGTTCCACCAGTACAAGCCCGGCACCAACCTCAAGGCCTGGCTCTACCGGATCCTGACCAACACGTACATCAACCTCTACCGCAAGCGGCAGCGCGAACCGCTGCAGTCGAACTCGGACACCATCGAGGACTGGCAGCTGGCCAGGGCGGAGTCGCACACGTCCCGCGGCCTGCGCTCGGCCGAGGCTGAGGCGCTGGACCACCTGCCGGACTCGGACGTCAAGCGGGCGCTGCAGGCCATTCCCGAGGAGTTCCGGCTGGCGGTGTACTTCGCCGATGTCGAAGGCTTCGCGTACAAGGAGATCTCGGACATCATGAACACGCCGATCGGGACAGTGATGTCCCGGTTGCACCGCGGCCGGAAAATGTTGCGGGACATGCTGGCGGACTATGCCGTCGAACGAGGATTCAAAGGCGCCGTCGAATCACAGGACACGGCCGCGACCACAAAACAGGAGAACAGGAAATGAGCGACTGCCAGGGATTGGGCGACTGCGATGACGCCCGGATGCAACGCATCTACGAATACCTCGACGGGGCGTTGACCCGCGAGGACATCACGGAAATCAAGACCCACCTTGATGAGTGCCCTGAGTGCACGGAGGAGTACGACCTGGAGTGTGTGATCCGCACCATGGTGAAGCGCTCGTGCACCGAGGCCGCTCCGGAGAACCTGAAGAACGCCATCCTGGACCGGATCCACGCGATCCGCCCGGTGGACGCCTGACACAAGCGGTAGCCGTTTGAAGGGACACCTGACCGCGTGGACGCCTGGCTGCGTCGATGCCTGTCAGCAGTACCGCAGGCGTGAAAGATCGGTGCAAAGACGAAGGACCCCGGAAGCCGTGTGGCTTCCGGGGTCCTTCGCTTAAACCGTTTTCCAAGCTTTAGCTTAGGCGTTGGGGCGCTTCCCGTGGTTCGCGCCGCCACGCTTACGGTCACGACGTTTACGTGCACGCTTGCTCATAGCTGGCCTCCTTAAATGTTGGTACTCAAAAGAGCTGCCCTCAAGTCTCCCACACCATGGGACACGCCGCGAAACCGAAACGGGCTGTGACCGGGGGCAACGCCGAACCACCGGCTCAGTCTGGCGGCTGAGCCGGTGGCCAAGCCCGGCGCCTCAGCCGGGCAGCGAGTTGCGGATGGAGATGCGCGCCTGGTCCAGCACGGTCCTGACAGTTTCCAGCGTGACGGCGCTGAGCGGTTGCCGGGTGGCCTGCAGCCGCAGTTCCACACGAAGATCGTCCCGGAACGCCTGCAGCAGCATCTCCGCTTCCTTCAGCTCCCGGAACCCTTCCGAAGACTGGCGGCCGGCTTTCCGGAAATCGGCGGCCCGCGCAGTGGAACGGGCCGCCTCTGCGGTGGCTGCCAGGTCTGCCCGCAACCCGCGCATGTTGGCGCGGATATCCGCCCGCAGGTTGTCCGCCAGCCGGCGGACGGAAGCGGAAATGTCGTTCTCGACGCCGGCGAGTTCCTCCCGGCGCTTATTGAGTTCGGCAAGCCCCGCCGCGGTGATGCGGTAGTTGGTGCGGCGGCCAACAGGCTCGGTGGCGACGAGCCCTTCTTCCTCCAGCTTCCCCAGCCGCGGATATATGGTTCCCGCACTGGGGGAGTACGTGCCGCCAAATCGCTCGCTGAGGGCTTTGATCAGTTCATAGCCATGTTTAGGCCCTGACTCCAGCAGTGCGAGCAGGTACAGCCGGAGCGCACCGTGGGCAAACACCGGAGGCATCAGTGCCCCGCTTCCGGGCTACTTGCGTCGTCACTGCGGGCCGGCTGGCCATGGAAGATGGACGTTTTGCCGGACACCGAGTTGGTCCGGACAAGCATCAGCTTCCCGTCCGGTCCGGCAATGGTTTCCACCTTGCCGCCGGGCTGCGAGTACTGCTGGTCATCAATCACCACAACGCCGCTGGCAGACTTCGCCACGATGTCCACCCCGACGTCATGGGGCAGCCTGATGGTGAGGTCGCCGGAGACTGAATTGGCACCGAAGTCGTGGGTAAAGCCGAGCAGGTCAAAACTCATGTCGCCGCTGACCGTGTGAGCCCGGATGTTGCTGAACCGGCCGGATGCGGTGACCTCGCCGGAGACACTCTTGGCGGTCAGGACGCCGTCGTGGTTTCGCGCGATGACCTCGCCGCTGACGGTGTTGACGTGAAGTTCCCCGGACGTGCCGTCCGCCATCACAGAACCCGAGACGGTATTGAGCCGCGTGTGCCCGCTGATGCCGGACACAAGGCCATCGCCGCTGACCGTACCGGCCTCCACGTCGACGCCGGCCGGCAGGGCAATACTGATCACCGCTGAGTTGTTGCTGTTGTGGTTGACCGTGCCCATCAGGTTCTTGAACCAGCCCTGCGGGCCGTGCAGCTGATGGCGGACCTCAAGCCGGCCGTCTGTCAGTGTCACCGACACGGGATCGCCCTGGACGTCGTTGATCTCCACACGGGCAACGGCGTCGGCATGGGTGACGACGTCGAACCGGCCGCGGACCATGCCCAGCTTCAGAGACCTGACGTGGTCAACGTCGATGGTTTGCGGACCTGTGACGGTCCAGCTGTCCTCTGTCATGAAATCCTCCAAAACCGCGATATATCGTGACTAATAGTCCAAGATATAACGGGCCACCGGGAGCAGTCAAGATATATCGCGACTGGAAGGGTTGGGGATGCTTACTCGGGGGCGTCCATGCCCAGCCACTGGAACCAGCCACGGTGGAGGACCAGCCAGGCCATCAGGCCATAGCCCGCCTGCCCGGGCGTGCCGGTGTTGGCCGCAAGGTCCTGGCGCCACTGTTCGTGGTTCAGCAGGGGGGAGAACGTGTCCACATAGAGGTGCTTGCGCCTGGTGGTGACGTCAGCGAAGGCTGTGTTCAGATCGGCGAGCCGGCGGTTCTGTACCGGGTCCAGCGTGGGCGGCGGGCCCACCACAAACACCTCGATCCGGTTCTGCGTGGCGGTATCCAGGATGTTGGCCAGGTTCAGGCGGCTGCGGGCGGTCGACAGGCCGAACTCGATGTCCCGGCCCGAGAGGCCAATCACCAGGCGGTTCTCGTGCTGGTCGCCGAACCGCCGCCCGGCCTCCTCCTGCCAGCGGGCAGCCAGCCCCTCCGTTCCTTCCTGGGGACAGGGGAGGGCATACGCTTCCATGACCATGCCGTCCTGCGGAGTGCGGGCCAACACGCGGCCCAGCCAGCCGAGGGCCCTGGGATCGCCCAGTCCGGCCAGCAGTTCATCTCCAACAGCTGCGATCCGTAGCTTCCTGTCTTCCACAAGTCCCTCTTTACGTCCGTGCCGATTCAGGCCAATCGGCGTGGCTATGATCCATCTTCATTAAACAGAACTGCCCGGCCGGAGTCTGGTATTTCGACGTCCGGCCGGGCAGCCACTGGGACTACTTCCGTGCAAATGCCTGCTTCAGCAGTGAATCCTGCTCAGCTGCGTGTCGCTTCATGGAGCCGGCCGCCGTGGAGGCCGATGCGGGACGCGACACCAGGCGGACGCGCCGGTCCAGCGCCTCCGGGAGGTTCAGGCCCATAAACGGCCACGGTCCCTGGTTGGCGGGCTCGTCCTGTGCCCAGACAACCTCCGCGTTCGGGTACTTGGCCAGTTCCGCTGCGATTTCTTCGTGCGGCAGCGGGTAGAGCTGCTCCACGCGGACAATCGCGGTGGTCTTGTCACCGGTCTTCTGCCGGGTGGACAGGAGATCGTAGTACAGGCGGCCGGAGACCAGCAGTACGCGTTCGACGGCGTCTGCCGCCAGCTGCTCGTGGTCACCTATGACGGGGCGGAAGGAGCCCGTGGTGAAGTCCTCGACGGACGACGCGGCTGCCTTGAGCCGCAGCAGCTGCTTCGGCGTGAAGATGATCAGCGGCTTGCGCGGCCGGCTGTACGCCTGGCGGCGCAGCAGGTGGAAGTGTGATGCCGCCGTGGTGGGGTTGGCGACGATCATGTTCTCTTCGGCGCACATCAGCATGAAGCGTTCGATGCGTGCCGACGAGTGGTCCGGGCCCTGGCCTTCGTAGCCGTGCGGCAGCATCAGGACCAGGGAGGAGCGCTGGCCCCACTTCTGCTCGGCCGAGGAGATGAACTCATCGATGATGGTCTGCGCACCATTGACGAAGTCACCGAACTGCGCTTCCCACAGCACCAGGGCATCCGGGCGTTCCACCGAGTAGCCGTATTCGAAGCCCATGGCCGCGTATTCGGACAGCAGGGAGTCGTAGATCCACAGCTTCGCCTGGTCATCCGAGAGGTGGCCCAGGGGCAGCCACTCGCCGCCGTTGGCGCGGTCGTGGAACACCGCGTGGCGCTGCACAAACGTGCCGCGGCGCGAATCCTGGCCGGCAAGCCGGACGGGAACGCCTTCCATGATCAGCGAACCGAAGGCCGCGATCTCGCCAAAGCCCCAGTCGATGCCGCCTTCGCGGGACATCTGCTCGCGCTTTTCGAGGAGCTGCTTGAGCTTGGCGTGGACGGTGAAGCCCTCGGGGATCTGGACGTGGGCCTTGCCGATGTGTGCCAGGGTCTCCGGAGAAATGGCAGTGGACGCCGGGGCGTTGGTGCCGAAGTCAGCCTGCTGGGCGATGGGACGCTCAATGTCGGAGACGGCGGCGGAGTCCGCGGTGATGATCGGGATGGGCGAGGTCTGGGCCGCGTGCGTTTCGGCGAAGACCCGCTCCAGCCGTTCCTGGTAGTCGCGGAGCAGCTGCTCGGCCTCTTCCTCGGTGATGTCGCCACGGCCGATGAGTGCCTCGGTGTACAGCTTGCGGACGGAGCGCTTGGCTTCGATCAGGTTGTACATCATGGGCTGGGTCATCGAGGGGTCGTCACCCTCGTTGTGGCCACGGCGGCGGTAGCACACCATGTCGATCACAACGTCCTTGTGGAACCGCTGGCGGAACTCGTAGGCGAGCTGGGCAATGCGCACCACTGCCTCGGGATCGTCACCGTTCACGTGGAACACCGGTGCCTGGATCATCTTGGCGACATCCGTGGAGTACGTGGATGAACGCGACGACGATGGAGCAGTGGTGAAGCCCACCTGGTTGTTGACCACCACGTGGATGGTGCCGCCGGTCCGGTAGCCGCGGAGCTGGGACAGGTTCAGCGTCTCGGCAACCACGCCCTGGCCCGCAAACGCAGCGTCGCCGTGGACCATCAGGGGCAGGACCGGGAAGGCCTCGCCCTGGTCCAGGCGGTCCTGCTTGGCGCGGACGATGCCTTCCAGCACCGAGTCGACAGCCTCGAGGTGGGACGGGTTGGCGGCGAGGTAGACCTTGGTCTCGTTGCCGTTTTCCGAGGTGAACGTGCCTTCGGTACCGAGGTGGTACTTCACGTCGCCGGAGCCCTGCACGGAGCGGGGATCCTGGGTGCCTTCGAATTCGCGGAACACCTGGGCGTAGGTCTTGCCGGCGATGTTGGTGAGGACGTTCAGGCGGCCACGGTGGGCCATGCCGATTGCAACCTCGTCCAGTCCGTCGTCGGCGGCATCGGAAATGATGGCGTCGAGCAGCGGAATCAGGGATTCGCCGCCTTCCAGGGAGAAGCGCTTCTGGCCGACGAACTTGGTCTGCAGGAAGGTTTCAAACGCCTCTGCCGCGTTGAGCCGGGACACGATGCGCAGCTGCTCTTCGCGGCTCGGCTTCGAGTACGGGTGCTCCAGCTGGTCCTGGAACCATTTGCGTTCCTCCGGCTCCTGGATGTGCATGTATTCGATGCCTGTGGTGCGGCAGTAGGCGTCACGGAGGACACCGAGGATGTCGCGGAACTTGAGCATGGGCGCGCCGCCGAAACCGCCGGTGGGCCACTCGCGGTCCAGGTCCCACAGGGTCAGCCCATAGGTGAGGACGTCAAGGTCCGGGTGCTTGCGCTGGACGTACTCCAGGGGATCGGTGTCTGCCATCAGGTGGCCGCGCACACGGTAGGAGTGGATCAGCTGCTGGATCCGGGCAACCTTGTTGATCTCGTCGGCCGGGTCCACCTGCAGGTCCGGGCTCCAGCGCACGGGCTCGTACGGGATGCGCAGGGACTCGAAGATTTCGTCGTAGAAGTTCTGGGCACCGAGCAGCAGCTGGTGCACAAGCTTCAGGAACTCGCCGCTGCCGGCTCCCTGGATGACGCGGTGGTCATAGGTGGATGTCAGCGTGAGGACTTTGCTGATGGCGTTCTGCGCAATGATCTTTTCGCTGGCGCCCTGGAACTCGGCCGGGTAGTCCAGCGCGCCGACTCCGATGATGGCAGCCTGTCCCTTGGACAGACGCGGCACGGAGTGAACGGTGCCGATGCCGCCTGGGTTGGTCAGGGACACCGTGGTGCCGGAGTGGTCATCAGCGGTCAGCTTGCCGGCACGGGCACGCTTGATCAGGTCTTCATAGGTGTGCCAGAACTCGGAGAAGTTGAGGGTCTCCGCCTTCTTGATGTTGGGCACCATAAGCAGGCGGGTGCCGTCCGGCTTGGGCATGTCAATGGCGATGCCGAAGTTGACGTGGGCCGGCTGGATAGCGCTGGGCTTGCCGTCGATTTCGTCGTAGTAGACGTTCATCGAGGGGAACTGGGCGAGTGCCCGGATCACGGCGTAGCCGATGAGGTGCGTGAAGGAAACCTTGCCGCCGCGTGCACGGGCCAGGTTGGAGTTGATGACCACACGGTTATCGATCAGCAGCTTGGCCGGAATGGCCCGGACGCTGGTGGCCGTGGGGACCTCAAGGCTGGTGACCATGTTGGTGGCGATGGCCTTGGCCGGGCCGCGAAGAACGGAGACCACGTCCTCTTCCGGAGCCGTGGGTGCCTTGACGTTCTTGGGAAGCTGGGCGGGAATCGGCTGGGCGCCGGTTCCGGGCTCGGTCTTCTTCGCGCCATCGCGGGCGACCGTAGCGGGAGCTTTCTTTGCCGCCGCGGGGGCGGTGGCCGGCGCTGCGGGCTGTGCGGCCGGCGACGTTGCCGGTGCAGCAGTTGCAGAAGCCGGAGGTGCCGGCGGTACAGCCGGCATTTCGCGGGTTGCTGGGTGGGCCACGGCTACCGCCGTGCTTCCGTTGGAAGAAGAACCGCTGCCTGAATCGAAGGACTCGAAAAGGGGCCACCATTTGGTATCCACCGTGTTCTTGTCTTTCTGATACTGCTCGTACAGTTCGTCAACGAGCCACTCATTTCCGCCAAATTCCTCTGGTAGACGGTGGCTAGGCTGCTCTGGCACTTGAAATACGCCTCTTCCATGAGTTTGATTTCTCTCTGGCCGCCACGGTGCCGCAGCACAACATTCGAACCAGTCTCTGCGTCCTGAACCCGGACCGTTGCCAGTCTAATGAGCATTCTGTGTTAACTGCCAATAACGGTGACCCAAATCATGGCAATGACGCGGAGATCACGGATTGTGGCGTCCGGAAACCGTCCCGGAGCGGGTGCGCCGTGACCTCAGTGCGGCCATCCGAAAGCCGCAATCTGCTCCTGTAGACTGACATTCTTATGGACAGTAAATCTAGGTGCCGGCCTGGGGGCTGTCAGCGGAGCACGACGTACAGCACCGCGCAGTCCACCCGCAGAGCCGGCAAACCCCGAACACGCGCCCATCATTCTCCGTCAGCCCACCCCGGCGGAGCCCCTATGGAAACAGCGTCGGCTTCGGCCGATCATCCTCCGCCGGTCCGTTTCCCCCGGCTTCACACAATTTCTCCCGACTTTCGGGCGGGATGCTGAATGGAGTGGTTGCTCCTCGCGGCAGGCCTCCTGCTGATCGCCGGCACCGGCTTTTTCGTCGCCGTCGAATTTTCCCTGATTGCCCTTGACCAGGCCACGGTCCAACGTGCCATCGATAACGGTGACACGGGTGCCGTCCCCCTGCTCAAGTGCCTGAAATCCCTCTCAACCCAGCTTTCCAGCTGTCAGCTCGGCATCACCCTGACCACCCTTCTGACCGGTTACGTGATGGAACCGTCGGTAGGACGCCTCCTCGAGGGCCCGTTGGCCGCCGTCGGAATTCCCGAAGTGGCTGCCGCGTCCGTTTCCCTGGTCATCGCCATGGCGCTGGCCACGCTGTTGTCCATGCTGCTTGGCGAACTGGTGCCCAAGAACATGGCCATTGCGCTGTCCTTCCAAGTGGGCAAGGCGCTGGCGCGGCCGCAGCTGGTGTTTACCGCCATCTTCAAGCCCGCCATCGTGGTGCTCAACGGCTTTTCCAACAAGGTACTGAACGTCTTTGGCCTGGAGGCCAAGGAGGAGATTTCCGGTGCCCGGACGCCGGCCGAGCTCGCCTCCCTGGTGCGGCGCTCCGCCGCCATGGGAACGCTCGACGCAGGGACGGCCAACTTTGTGGCCCGCACCCTGAACTTCTCGGCCCGGACGGCCGCCGACGTTATGACGCCCCGGATCCGGATGGAAACCATCGACGCCGACCAGCCTGTCTCGGAAATCCTGGACGCCGCCCGGCGCACCGGGTACTCCCGCTTCCCCGTCATCGGGGAGTCCTCCGACGACATCAAGGGCCTGGTCCACGTCAAGAAGGCCGTTGCCGTGCCGTGGGACCGGCGGGCCAACCTGGAGGCCGGAGCCATCATGACCGATGTCCTCCGCGTGCCGGAGACCATCCACCTCGATGCCCTCCTGGCCGAGCTGCGCGAGGGAAACCTCCAGCTCGCGATTGTCCTGGATGAATACGGCGGAACCGCAGGCATCGCCACCCTTGAGGACCTGGTGGAGGAAATCGTCGGTGAAGTGTCCGACGAGCACGACAAGGTACGCCCGGGACTGCTCCAGAGCGCCTCCGGGGACTGGTACTTCCCCGGGTTGCTGCGCCCCGACGAGCTTTCCGAACAGATCCCGGGGCTGACTGTTCCGGACGAAGCCGCCTACGAAACCGTGGGCGGGTACGTCATGAGTGAACTGGGCCGGATCGCCGCAGTGGGGGACACCGTCGACGTAGGCGGAGGCACGCTGAGCGTGACCAGGATGGACGGCCGAAGGATCGAGCGGATCTCCTTCCATCCGGCGGCGCCTGCAGCGGAGCCTGCTCCGGAAGACGAGAGGGAACGATGAGTGACTGGGCCGGAATTGCCTGGCTGGTTGTCCTCCTGCTGGGTAACGCGTTTTTTGTCGGCGCCGAGTTCGCCGTGATGTCGGCCAGGCGCAGCCAGATCGAACCCCTGGCCGAGGCCGGTTCCAAACGGGCACAGACCACGTTGCGCGCCATGGAAAATGTCTCATTGATGCTGGCCTGTGCGCAGTTGGGTATCACCGTGTGCTCGCTGCTGATCCTGCAGGTGGCCGAACCGGCCATCCACCACCTGATGGCGGCTCCCCTGGAAGCTGTCGGGCTGCCGGTGGAAGTTGCCGACGTCGCGGCGTTCGCGATTGCCCTGATGGTGGTGACCTTCCTCCACGTGACGTTCGGCGAGATGGTGCCGAAGAACATCTCCGTATCGGTGGCGGACAAGGCTGCCTTGCTGCTGGCGCCGCCGCTGATGTTTGTTGCGAAGCTGGTCAACCCGGCCATCGTCGCGCTGAACTGGTCCGCCAACCACATCCTCAAGCTGCTGCGGATTGAGCCCAAGGATGAGGTGAACTCGTCCTTTACCCTCGAAGAAGTCCAGTCGATCGTGCAGGAATCCACCCGTCACGGGCTGGTGGATGATGACGCGGGCCTGATCACCGGCGCCCTGGAATTTTCCGAATACACGGCGTCGGACATCATGGTTCCGCTGGACAACCTGGTCATGCTGAAGGCGGCCACCACACCGGTGGAGTTTGAAAAAGCCGTCAGCAGGACCGGTTTTTCGAGGTTCCCGATGCTGGACGATGACGGCATGCTGTCCGGATACCTCCACGTGAAGGATGTGCTGTCCATTCCTGAGTCGGACTACCAGCACCCCATCGCCGAAAGCAGGATCCGTTCGCTGGCCAACCTTGCGCTGGACGACGAGGTTGAAACGGCCATGTCCGTCATGCAGCGCACGGGCTCACACCTGGCCCGCGTGATCGGCACGGACGGGCAGACCCATGGCGTCCTCTTCCTGGAAGACGTGATCGAGCAGCTGGTGGGAGAGATCCGGGACGCCACGCAGGCCACCGGCATCAGGAGGCTGGGCGAGCCGAACGGTGACTGAGCGCGCCCGGGTCCGCTAGCGACCGGCCCGGCTATCCTAAATAGGAATCATTCACATTTGGGGGTAAGCTTTTTGGAGACGCAAAAGTCCATCCCTGTACTGAACTGAGGTTTCCGTGCGCCACCCCGCCGCCATCCGAACGTCCCTCGCAGCCCTCGCCGGCGTGAGCCTGCTGCTCACCGCCTGCGGCCCCGGAGGCGGTGCACCGTCGGCGACGTCCGGCCCGGAGTCATCCGCCGGCGTCGTCGAGGTGGTGGCGTCCACCAACGTGTACGGGGACATCGCCGCGATCATCGGCGGGGACAAAGTCAACGTCACCTCCCTCATCACCAAGACCAGCCAGGACCCGCATTCGTACGAGGCCACCGCGCAGGACCGGCTGCTGGTGTCCAAAGCGGAATTGGTGATCGAGAACGGCGGCGGCTACGACGCCTTCCTCCACAAGATGGCCGACGACAGCAACATCCCGCACAGCAATATCGTCACGGCCGTCGAAGTGGCTGGCCTGGCTCCGGAGGAAGGCCACGCCGATTCGTCGTCGTCGGCGGCGAGCGAGTCAGCTGACGGCCACCACCACGAGCACGGTGAGTTCAACGAGCACGCCTGGTACAGCCTGGATGCCATGGGTAAGCTCGCTGATTCACTGGCGGCAAAACTGGGTGAACTCGAACCGGGATCAGCCGCCCTGTTCACTTCCAATGCCGCAACCTTCAAAGCCGGGGTGGACGGCCTGGCCGTCAAGCTCGCCGCACTGAAGGCCAACGGAACAGGCGCAGCCGTGGCCGTGACGGAACCTGTCCCGCTGTACTTGCTCGAGGCAGCCGGGCTGGAGAACAAGACTCCGGCCGACTACACCGCCGCGATCGAGGAAGGCTCGGACGTCCCGCCCGCGGTGCTGAAGGCAGCCACGGACCTGGCGGGATCCAAGGACATCAGGTTCCTGGCCTACAACGCGCAGACAGAGGGACCCCAGACACAGGCGCTGAAAAAGGCAGCCGAAGCAGCCGGCGTTCCCGTCATTGACTTCAGCGAAACCCTGCCCGAAGGCAAGACGTACCTGCAGTGGATGACGGACAATGTTGACAACGTCAGCAAAGTTTTGGAGAAAAATAGTTGAAACCGGTGGTCAGCCTCCGCGGGGCGTCCCTGCAGTTCGGCAAACGCTTGCTCTGGGAGGATCTCGACCTGGACATCAGGCCCGGTGAGTTTTTCGCCGTCCTGGGCCCCAACGGCAGCGGAAAGACCAGTTTCCTCAAAGTTCTCCTGGGCCTGCAGGAACTGCAGTCCGGCCAGGCCACGCTTGGCGACCGTCCCGTGGAGCGGGGCAGCAACCTGATCGGCTACATTCCGCAGCAGAAATCCTTCGCTCCGGACACCCCCATGCGTGCCCGGGACCTGGTGGGGCTCGGCGTGGACGGCCACCGCTGGGGGCTGCGGCTGGGCAAGTCCCGGACAAACCGCAGGATCGATGAGCTCCTGGAACTGGTGGGCGCCAGTGACTACGCCAAAGTCCCCGTGGGCCAGCTCTCCGGCGGTGAGCAGCAGCGCCTCCGGGTGGCCCAGGCGCTGGCCACGGACCCCAAGGTCCTCCTCTGTGACGAACCGTTGCTGTCCCTGGACCTGCACCATCAGCAGGCCGTCAGCGCCCTGATCAACAAGCAGTGCCACGCCCAGAACAGCGCGGTGGTTTTTGTCACCCATGAAATCAACCCCATCATCGACTACGTTGACCGTGTGCTGTACCTGGTCGGCGGGCGGTTCCGCGTGGGGACCCCGGAAGAGGTCATGACCACCGAGGTCCTGTCAGAGCTCTATGGCAGCCACGTGGAAGTCATCCACGCGAACGGGCGCATCGTCGTCATCGGCCTGCCCGACGCGACCACGCACCATCACGCCGATGTCCACGCCACGGTGGGGGAGGTGGCCTGATGGATGCGGACAGCATCATCGGAGCGATTTTCAGCTTCGAGAACTACGGCGAGCTGCTGGTGCTGGTCCAGAACTCCATCTGGGCCGGGGCCGTGTTGGGCCTGCTGGGCGGGCTGGTGGGCACCTTCGTGATGAAACGGGACCTGGCGTTCGCCGTCCACGGCATCTCGGAGCTCTCCTTCGCCGGGGCGGCGTTTGCGCTCCTGATCGGCTCGGACATCGTGTTTGGCTCGCTCATCGGCTCGGTGGCGGCGGCGCTGCTCCTGGGCCTGATGGGCGTCCGGGCCCGGGATAAAAACTCCATCATCGGGGTGATCATGCCCTTCGGCCTGGGGCTCGGAATCCTGTTCCTGTCGCTCTACGAAGGCCGGGCCGCCAACAAATTCGGCCTGCTCACGGGGCAGATCGTGTCCGTGGACACCGTCCAGCTCCAGGTCCTTGCCGGCGCCGCTGTGCTGGTCATTGCAGCCCTGGCAGCCATCTGGCGCCCGCTGAACTTTGCCAGCGTTGATCCCGAACTGGCCGAAGCCCGCGGGGTGCCCGTACGGACGCTCGCGCTGATCTTCATGGTCCTGCTGGGAGTCAGCGTAGCGCTATCCATCCAGGTGGTGGGGGCGCTCCTGGTGCTCGCATTGCTGATCACTCCGGCAGCCGCGGCGCTCCGCGTGACGTCCGCTCCCGTGGCCGTCGTGGCGCTCAGCGTTGTTTTCGCCGTCACGGCCACGGTGGGCGGAATCCTGCTGGCCCTGGGCGGCCGGATCCCCATCAGCCCCTACGTCACCACGCTGTCATTCCTGATCTACGTGGTGTGCCGCGTCGTCGGCAGTGTCCGGGCCAAGAAGGGCATCAACGGCCGGCTGGTGCACGCCCGCTGAAACGGGCACACGCCGGATGCTTCCGGTTGCGGCGGCGCAGGCCGTCAGAGCTTGCCGGCGGCCCTAAGGGCTGTGCACTCCGGGCACAGGCCGAAGATCTCCACGGTGTGCGCCACCTCGGTATAGCCGTGTTCGGTGGCGATCCTGGCGGCCCAGGTTTCCACCGCCGGGGCCTCGACTTCCACGGCCTTCCCGCAGTTGCGGCACAGCAGATGGTGATGGTGCCCGGTCACGGCACAGCGCCGGTAAACGGCTTCGCCCTCACCGTTACGCAGCACGTCCACGAGGCCGTCGTCGGCGAGGGACTGCAGGATCCGGTACGCCGTTGCCAGGGAAACTGAGACGCCCTTGTTCTGCAGGATGCGGTACAGCTCCTGCGTGCTGACGAAGTCATCCAGCTCGTCCAGGGCAGCGCTGACTGCCACACGCTGCTTGGTGACGCGCTGCTCCTTGCCAGGCACACTGGCGGTGCCTGCGCCGGATGCAGCGGTCGACGGCGTGGCGTCAGCTTTGGTGCCGAACGGCATGAAGGTACTCGCTTCCCTGAGGGACGGTGGCAATCATCAAGATTACCAGCCGCGGCTGAACAGCCGGACGCCCCTTGGACAGGCTTGGGGCCGGACCCTAGGCTGGCGCTATGAAGCTGACAAAATACACCCACGCGTGCGTCCGGCTTGAGAAGGACGGCGGGGTGCTGGTGCTGGATCCGGGAACATTCTCCGAGACGGCCGAAGCCCTGGCCGGGGCGCAGGCCGTGCTCATCACGCACGAGCACGCCGACCATGTGGATGTGCCGGCCATGGTCAACGCACTGCGCCGCTCTGACGTCCTGGCGGTCTTCGCGCCGGCCGGAGTGGCCGCCCATCTGCGGGAGGAGGCGCCGCAGGCCGCAGTGCGGATCCACACCGTTGAACCCGGTTCCAGTTTTGACGCGGCCGGCTTCAACGTGCGCAGCTTCGGCGGACAGCACGCACTGATCCACCCGCAGGTTCCCATCGTGGCCAACATCGGCTACCTGGTGGACGGCAACGTCTACCACCCGGGGGACTCGTTCATCATCCCGGACGGTCTCAGCGTGCAGACACTGCTGGTTCCGCTCCACGCGCCGTGGAGCAAGGTCAGCGAGGTGGTGGATTTTGTCATTGCCGTCCGGGCCCCGCGTGCGTTCCAGATCCACGACGGGCTGCTCAACGAAACGGGCCTGAAGGTCGCAGAATCCCATGTTGCCCGGCTGGGCCGGAAATACGGCACCGAGTACACCCGCCTTGCCCCGCGGGAGTCAGTGGAGGTCTGACCGGCTACGCGTTCCAGACGCCGGTCTCGAAAAACCGGCGGATGACTTCCTCATACGGCTCGGGGTCCAGGCCCTGCCCTGACAGCCACGCGGGATTGTAGTAGTTGCCCGCATAGCGGTCGCCGCCGTCGCACATCAACGACACAATGCTGCCGCGCTGTCCCTTGGCCACCATTTCCGCCACAAGCTGCCAGACACCCCACAGGTTGGTGCCCGTGGACGGTCCGGCATGCAGGTCGGCGACCGTGCGCAGGTGCCGCATGGCTGCGATGGAGGCGGCATCGGGAACCTGGATCATGTGGTCGATGACGGCGGGCACAAAGCTCGGTTCCATCCGCGGCCGGCCGATGCCTTCGATCCGGGACGGCAGGCCGGTGCTGGCCTCACCCGCACCGCTCAGCCAGCCGGGGTAAAACGCGGAATTCTCCGGGTCTACAACCGCAAGGCGCGTGTCGTGGCCGCGGTAGCGCAGGTAGCGGCCAATGGTCGCACTCGTGCCTCCGGTCCCGGCACCGACCACGATCCAGCGGGGGACGGGGTGTTCCTCCAGCGCCAGCTGCCCGAAGATGGACTCCGCGATGTTGTTGTTGCCACGCCAGTCCGTGGCCCGCTCCGCGTAGGTGAACTGGTCCATGTAGTGGCCGTTGGACGTGGCGGCGACGTCCGCCGCCGCAGCATAAACCTCTGAGGCGTGGTCAACCAACAGGCACGAGCCGCCGAACTGTTCGATCAGCGCGATCTTCTCCGGGCTCGTCGTGCGGGTCATGACCGCTACGAACGGCAGGCCCAGGAGCTGCGCGAAATATGCCTCCGAAACAGCGGTGCTGCCGCTGGACGCCTCCACGATGGTGGTACCTTCGCGGATCCAGCCGTTGACCAGGCCGAAGAGGAACAGCGAGCGGGCCAGCCGGTGCTTGAGGCTCCCCGAACGGTGCGTGGATTCGTCCTTGAGGTAAAGCTGGACGCCCCAGTGCTCCGGGAGCGGCACCGAGTAGAGATGGGTATCGGCGGACCGGTTGTTTTCTGCATTGACTTTTCTGATGGCCTCGTCAGCCCAGGCCCGGTCCGCGCTCGCGTTCTTCACCGGATCAGCTTACCGGTGGCGCTCCCCGCCAGCCGTTCTGCCGCAGCTAGAGTTGGATCAGCGACTGCACACCCCACAATTGCAAGGAGAACGATGGGTCCACTGATGGCTGTCCCGGCTTTGGCGGCGCGTTTCGACGCCGGCCAGCGAACCGTGGTGCTGGACGTCCGCTGGGCGCTGGGGGACCCGCACGGCCGGGAACACTACCTTGAGGGGCACCTCCCGGGGGCAGTTTTTGTGGACCTCGCCACCGAGTTGGCGACGCCGGCCACCCCAGCCCGCGGCAGGCACCCGCTGCCCACCGACGCGGAATTCCAGGAAACTGCCAGGTGCTGGGGGATCAACAACGGCGACGTTGTGGTGGCCTATGACAACAGCGGCAACATGGCTGCCGCCCGGCTCTGGTGGATGCTCCGCAACGCCGGGCTACAGGACGTGTACCTGCTCGACGGCGGACTGGCCGCCTGGCGGGACGCCGGACTGCCGCTGGACACCGGACCCGTGGACGCCGCCGTCGGGCGTGTTTCCTTTGACGTTTCCCCTGCCGGAGGCAGGATGCCCAGCATCGACGCGGCCGGAGCGGCGGACTGGCCGGCAACCGGCGTCCTCCTGGACGCCCGGGCCGGCGAAAGATACCGGGGCGAATTTGAACCCGTCGATCCCCGCGCCGGCCACATTCCGGGCGCCCGGAGCGCACCCACAACGGAGAACATGGACGGGGCCGGGCATTTCCTGCCGGTGGACCTGCTGCGGCGCCGGTTCGAGGACCTCGGCGTCCGTGGCGACGTCCCGGTGGCCGTGTACTGCGGCTCGGGCGTGACCGCCGCCCATGAGGTGGCCGCCCTTGAAATCGCCGGATTCCGGGCCGCCCTCTATCCTGGATCCTTCTCGGAATGGTCGAACAATCCGGCCCTGCCGGTGGCGACGGGCAGCCAGCCGAATGGCCATGCGGCGGCCCGCGGGGGTAGCGTCGAAGGATGACCCCAGGACGCCCCGTACCGCCGCCCCTTGCCCGCCCCGTATTGCCGAACGACGATGCTGTTGCTGCTCATCCTGCTGCGGACCTGGACACCGTTCCCCGCACCGGCGTGCTGGCAGCCGCCTATGGCGCGGCTTCCGCCGACAGCGGCCTGGCACCCCTGACGCTGGCCCGGCGTGCCCCCAAAGAAGATGACGTCGAGATCGCCATCGAATTCTGCGGCCTCTGCCACTCGGACGTGCACGCCACGCGAGGCGAATGGGGCAGCCAGAAATATCCCCTGGTCCCTGGCCACGAGATCGTCGGAACCGTCAGCCGCGTCGGCTCGGCCGTGACTGACTTCATCCCGGGGGACCGCGTGGGCGTCGGATGCATGGTTGATTCCTGCCGCGAATGCGAGAGCTGCCTGGACGGCCTGGAACAGTACTGCGAAAACGGGCTGATCGGGACGTACGGCGCCAAGGATCCGCGCAACGGCGATGCCATCACCCAGGGCGGTTACTCGTCCGCCGTGGTGGTGGACCGGCGCTACGTGGTCCGAGTGCCCGGCAACCTGGACCCGGCCGCCGTCGCCCCCTTGCTCTGCGCAGGCGTCACCACGTTCTCTCCCTTGCGGCACTTCGACGTGGAGGAAGGCGACGTGGTGGGCGTGGTGGGGCTCGGCGGGCTCGGACACATGGCCGTGAAGCTCGCCAAGGCCATGGGGGCGCGGGTGGTGGTCTTCACCACCTCCGAAGCCAAGGTGCCGGCCGCACTGGAACTCGGAGCGGACGACGTGATCCTGTCCCGGGACAAGGATGCCATGGCCGCCGCGGACCGCACCATCGACCTCATCATCGACACCGTGGCCGCTCCGCACGACCTGAACCCGTTCTTCCGCACCCTGCGCGTGGACGGTGCCCTGTTCCAGCTGGGCCTGCCATCCGACGCCATGCCGCCGGTGAATCCGGGGGCCCTTATCCGGCGGCGGATCGCGTACGCTGGCTCGCTGATCGGCGGCATCGCCGAAACTCAGGAGATGCTCGACTTCTGCGCGGAGCATGGAGTAGTGGCGGATATCGAACTGGTGCGCGCAGACCAGCTGAATGAGGCCTACGACCGCATGGTGGCAGGCGACGTGAAGTACCGGTTTGTGCTGGACGCCAGCACCCTGCAGGCTCCGGCCGAGAAGGCAGACGCATGAGCACCCTGTTCACCAAAATCATCAATGGCGAGATCCCCGGACGCTTCGTCTGGCGGGAAGCTGACGTTGCGGCCTTCCTGACCACGGGTCCCCTGGCCGACGGGCACACCCTGGTGGTCCCCACCGAGGAGGTGGACCGCTGGACGGATGCGTCCCCGGAAACCCTCGCGAAGGTGATGGAAGTGGCCCGCCGGATCGGTGCGGTGCAGCTGGACGTCTTCCCCGCCGAGCGGGCGGGGCTGATTGTGGCCGGGTACGAGATCAACCACCTGCACGTCCACGTGTGGCCGTCCAGGACCATGGCTGATTTCGATTTCGCCTCGGCCAACCAGAACCCGGATCCCGCGGTGCTGGACGCGAACGCCGAAAAGCTGCGCGCCGGGCTTCGGGCCGCCGGCTACGCGGAGTTCGTTCCCGCCAGCTGAGCCTGACGCTCGCGCCGGTTTGGCCCGTCCAGGACTTTGCTGGCGGGCCTAGGCCGGCGCGAGCGCCTTGTTCAGGACAGCCCGGATCCGCTTTTCGGAGACGGAATAGGCCGTTCCGAGTTCGACGGCGAAGAGGCTCACCCGCAGCTCTTCGATCATCCAGCGGACCTGGATCAGTTCGGCACCCGCCCGGCGCCCGGGCAGCAGGGCCGACACGGCGTCGTCGTAATCGTCTTCCAGCCGCTGGACCGCGGCCATGCTCAGCCCATCCCGCTGGACGTTGCCAGGGAGCTTTTCGAGGCGTTTCTCGATGGCGGCAAGGTAGCGCGGGAGCTGGCTCAGCTGCTTGTAGCCGGTGCGGGCCACAAATCCCGGGAACACGAGCTGCTCGAGCTGACTCCTGACATCGTTCAGGGCGCTGATGAGCGCCAGGCTGGTGGTGCCCTTCAGCTGTTTCTCAATCCGCCGGGTGCTGGCCAGGACGCGCTCCACCACGGCCGTCACACTGAAGACGGTATCGATGAGTTCCGCCCGGACCTGCTCGTAGAGGGCGTCGAAGGACGCGCGGTCCCACGGGAGTTCCGCCGGGGTCAGTTTGTCCACGGCGGCCAGGGCACAATCGGCAATGAGGGCCGACACTGAACCGTGCGGATTCTGGCTGAACGTCAACTTTTCGGTGTTGTTGAGGTGCTCCAGGACGTAGCGGTCCGGTGCCGGCACCCTCAGGGCGAGGAGCCGGATCACACCGCCGCGCATGGCCTCGAGCTGCTCCGACGAGGTCTGGAAGACGCGCAGCGCCACGGATGTTCCTTCATCCACCAAAGCTGGATAGCCGGTGACCATGTGGCCGTTGACGGTGTTGCTGACCTGCCGCTGGACCGTGCCGAAGGCCCACTCGGTCAGGCCGGTCTGTTCCTGGAAGCCTGTGCCGCTGCCCGCTGAATTGCCGCCCGCCGATGACGCGGGTACGTTCCCGCCGGACTTTCCGGGTGACTTCGAATTTCCCCGAGACTGCGGCGCGGTGGTTCCGGGTGTCGCCCCCAGGGATTCCGCAATGGCGCGGCGTGTTGCCGGGGCCAGCCGCTCCTGCAGGGCTGCGAGGTCCTTGCCCTCATCCAGCGCCTTGCCCTGGGTATCGACAACCTTGAAGCTCACCCGCAGGTGGGACGGCACAGCGTCCCAGTTCCAGGAACCGGGCGGGATGACGTGGCCGCGGATCCGGCGCAGGGCCAGCTCCAGTGAAGCTTCCAGCTCATCATTCGCCGGATCGAAGTCCGATTCCAGGGCAGCAACGGCTTGCCGGGCCACATCCGGGGCGGGGACAAAGTTCTTGCGGACCTGCTTGGGGAGTGACTTGATCAGGGCAGCCACGAGTTCCGCGCGCTGGCCGGGGATCAGCCAGCGGAAGGCGGCATCATCGAGCTGGTTCAGGAAGAGCACCGGGACTTCGGCTGTGACGCCGTCGGACGGGTTGGGGGGAGATCCGGGCGCCACCGGGTGGAACTCGTAGCTGAGCGGCAGCTCGAAGCCCTTGTGCAGCAGCGTCTTCGGATAGGCGGCTTCGTCCAGGCCATCGGCGTCGTTGTTGAGCAGCAGCGACTTGTCGTAGTCCAGAAGGTCCGGGCTCTGCTGCCGGGCCTCCTTCCACCATTTGTCGAAGTGCCGTTCGGACACAACATCGCGGCCGATCCTGGCGTCGTAGAACTCAAACAGCGTTTCGTCGTCCACCAGCAGGTCGCGGCGGCGCATCCTGGCCTCGAGCTCCTCCACTTCAAGGAGGAGGGCGCGGTTGCGGTGGAAGAACTTATGGTGCGTTTTCCAGTCGCCTTCCACCAGGGCGTGCCGGATGAACAGCTCGCGGGCCAGCACAGGATCCACTCGGCTGTAGTTGACGCGGCGCTGCGGGATGATGGGCACGCCGTACAGGGTGACCTTCTCGTAGGCCATGACTGCGCCCATTTTGGTGGACCAGTGCGGCTCGCTGTAGCTGCGCTTAACGAGGTCCGGCGCCACCTGTTCTGCCCAGACGGGATCGAATTTGGCTGCGACCCTGGCCCAGAGGCGGCTGGTCTCCACGAGTTCGGCAGCCATCACAAACGTGGGGGACTTCTTGAAGAGCGACGAGCCGGGGAAGATTGCGAAGCGGCTGCCGCGGGCACCGGCGTATTCGCGCTTGCGCTCGTCCAGGATGCCGATGTGGCTGAGGAGGCCCGACAGCAGGCTCACGTGGATGCCCTCGTGGTTGCCCACGGGATCGGCCAGGCGCTTGTTGTCCAGGCTGATCCCGAGCGGGCGGGCCATCTGGCGGAGCTGGGCGAAGAGATCCTGCCATTCCCTGACCCGAAGGTAGTTGATGAACTCGGTCCGGCACAGGCGGCGGAACTGGGTGGACGAGAGTTCCTGCTGTTTCTCCTGCAGGTAGTTCCACAGGTTCAGGAAGCCAGTGAAGTCAGAGTTTTCGTCACGGAAGCGGGCATGCTTCTCGGCGGCGAGCTGCTGCTTGTCCGTTGGACGTTCGCGCGGGTCCTGGATGGTCAGTGCCGCGGCCAGGATCATTACCTCGCGGACGCAGCCGCGCTTGCCGGCCTCCACAATCATCCTGCCGAGGCGGGGATCCACCGGCAGCTGGGCAAGCTGCTGTCCGACGGCGGTCAGCCCGCCGCTCTTGGCGTCACCTGGTCTAACGGCATTCAAGGCGCCGAGCTCGCGCAGGAGCGTCACGCCGTCGTTGATTGCCCGCGAGTCCGGCGGCTCGACAAACGGGAAGTTCTCCACGTCCTTGGGCCCGCGGGCCACACCCATGGCGGTCATCTGCAGGATGACTGCCGCCAGGTTGGTGCGCAGGATTTCCGGATCCGTGAACAGCGGCCGGGACTCGAAGTCCTCTTCTGAATAGAGCCGGATGGCGATGCCGTCCGACACGCGGCCGCACCGGCCGGAGCGCTGGTTCGCCGAAGCCTGCGACACACGCTCGATGGGCAGCCGCTGGACCTTGGTGCGGTGCGAGTAGCGGGAGATGCGGGCCGTGCCGGTGTCGATGACGTACTTGATGCCGGGGACCGTCAGGGACGTTTCGGCCACGTTGGTGGCCAGCACAATCCGGCGGTTCTTGCCGGGGTGGAACACCTTGTGCTGTTCCTGCAGGCTCAGGCGGGCGAACAGGGGGAGCACCTCGGTGCCAGCCAGGCGCCGGTTGGACTGGATCCTGGCGTTGAGTGCCTCTGCTGCGTCGCGGATTTCGCGCTCGCCGGAGAAAAAGACCAGGATGTCGCCGGGGGCCTCGGTGGCGAGTTCGTCCACGGCGTCGCAGACTGCGTCGAGCGGATCGCGGTCCTCTTCGAGTTCGTCGTCGGAGGCGTCTGCATCTTCGCCATCGGCGGGTCCGCCGGCTGGCTGGGACAGCGGCCTGTACCGGATCTCCACCGGGAACGTGCGCCCGGACACCTCGATGATGGGGGAGGGCTCGTCGTCGGACCCGAAGTGTTTGGCGAACCGCTCCGGATCGATCGTGGCCGAGGTGATGATGATTTTCAGGTCCGGCCGCTGCGGCAGGATGCGCTTGAGGTAGCCCAGGATGAAGTCGATATTGAGGCTGCGCTCGTGCGCTTCATCAATGATGATGGCGTTGTATTTGCGCAGCAGCTTGTCCCGCTGGATCTCGGCGAGCAGGATGCCGTCGGTCATGAGCTTGACCTTGGTGGCGCGGCTGACTTCGCCCGTGAACCGCACCTGGAAGCCGACTTCCTGGCCGATCTCCACACCGAGTTCCTCGGCGATGCGCTCAGCGACGGTGCGGGCTGCGAGCCGCCGCGGCTGGGTGTGCCCGATCAGGCCGTTGTCGCCCAGGCCCAGCTCGAGGCACATTTTGGGGATCTGGGTGGTCTTGCCGGAGCCGGTCTCGCCGGCGATGATGGTCACCTGGTTCGCTGCAATGGCAGCCTTCAGGTCCTCGCGGCGCTCGGAAACGGGCAGCTCAGCAGGGTAGGAGATATGAAATGTCATGGCTGCAGCCAGTCTACTGGGGCGGGGCGTGATTCCCGTGCTTGCTGCTGGCAACCCGAGACCAGACATGAAAAGGGACCCGGCTCTTTATGAGCCGGGTCCTTTTTGTGTGTTGGTGGGTTGGTAATGGCGGGTTGAGGCATGCTTTCTGGTTAGAAAATGCGCAGGGTGTAGTTGACGCTGGGCAGGTCCAGTGCGGACCAGGGCTGGTCGGAGGTGATGGGCGGGGTGTGGCCGCGGCCATCACGCAGGAGCGCTGAGACGGTGGCGGCGAGAACAACGAGGAGCAGGACCACTAGGGCGATTCCGAAGATTTCCATGACTCAATGCTGCTCCCATGCGCGGTGAAGAAACAGTGGCAGAAATGCCCAAAAAGCTCTAATTTCTGCCATAATGGAAGCATGCTCAAATCAGTGGCAGTCATCGTAGTTCCCAACTTCTCTGTCTTCGAGTTCGCCACCGCCTGCGAGGTTTTTGGCATCGACAGATCAGGACGCAGCAGCAACGTCCCCGCTTTCGACTTCCGGGTCTGCACACCCGAACCGGGTAACGTCCGGATGAAGTCGGGACTCTCCCTGAATGTTTCGCTGGGATTGGAGGCAACGGCGGACGCGGACCTCGTGATCATGACCCCCTTCGGACGCGACGACGACGTTCCGGAATCCGTGCTGGAGGCATTGCGCGCCGCGCACGCCCGTGGAGCCTGGGTGATGTCCATCTGTTCCGGAGCCTTTGCCCTGGCCCGCGCCGGACTGCTGAACGGGCGGCGTTGCACCACGCACTGGCACTATTCCCACGAACTCGCAAACCGGTACCCGGAAGTGCAGGTCGATGAAAACGTGCTCTATGTGCAGGACGGCAACCTGATCACCAGCGCCGGAACAGCGGCAGGAATTGATGCCTGCCTCCATCTGGTGCGCGTTGAGCTGGGCGCCAATGTGGCAGCCGCCATTGCCCGGGACATGGTGGTGCCGCCGCACCGCGACGGCGGCCAGGCTCAGTTCATCGACCGGCCCGTGCCTGCCTGTGGATCGGCACCGATGGAAGAGTTGCTGCGCTGGATGGTGCAGAACCTGGAGCAGGAGCACACGGTCGTGGAGTTGGCGTCCCGCGTCCACATGTCAGCCAGGACCTTCGCCCGCCGCTTCCGGTCCGAAACCGGGGCCACACCCGCTGCCTGGCTGAACTCGCAGCGGGTCCTCCGGGCGCAGGAGCTGTTGGAATCCACTGACCTGAACATCGACGAAATTGCCCGGGAATCCGGCTTTGGCCACCCCGTCCTGCTCCGGCATCACTTTGCCAAGGTGCTGGACACCAGCCCGCAGTCCTACCGCCGGGCGTTCCGGGGGCAACTGGTAACAGCAGGCTGACTGGAGACGCAGCTAAGCCTGCACAGGACCCCGCCGGTCGGGGTTGTCCTCGGCTGCCGCCCGGGTGGTGTCCACCAGCACACGCCAGGGTCCTGTGACAGCCTGCTCCGGCAGCGCCGCCCGCCGCTGGCCGGCCCGGATCGAATAGATAAATCGGTCCGGCTGGTTGTCCTGCACCTCCGCGGCTGCGGCCCGGACGGTCTTGGGTACAGCGTCCCAAGGGCATGCTTCCACAATGGGTTGCCACTGGCTTTTGGCGCTCGCGGTCTGGGCATGCACTGTCCATACGCGGGTCAGGGCTGCAATGCCGCCGCTGCGCTCCACACTGATCTTCATGGCCTGGTCCTGGGCTTTCCTGCAGCCTGGCCGCCGGCTCGCGGCGGGCAGGCGTTCAACTAAAGCTTGACCTTCACAGTTTCCCACGCCTGCCGCACGGCGTCATGCTCCGGCGAATCGGTGCCGTACAGGTCGACGGCGGATGCCGCCGTCGACCTCGCGAAGACGCGGAAGGTGGCGGTGGCAGGCAGCGAGCCACCCGTCAGTGCGTCGTACCAGATCCGTCCCGGCGCCTCCCAGGCATTGCCGCCCAGGGTCTCCGCCGTGAGGTAGAAGGCCCTGTTGGGGATCCCGGAGTTGATGTGGACGCCGCCGTTGTCCGCGCTGGTCCGCACGTACGAGTCCATCGAATCCGGCTGGGGGTCCTTACCCAGCACGTCGTCGTCGTACGCTGTGCCCGGGGCCTTCAGGGATCGGAGAGCCGAACCCTGAACCTGGGGCGTGAAAAGTCCTTCGCCGATCAGCCAGCTGGCGTCGGTTACGGACTGGCTGTTCAGGTACTGCTCCACGAGCGCGCCGAAAACGTCGGACATGGATTCGTTGATGGCACCTGCCTGGTTGCGGTAAGCCAGCCCCGCCGAGTACTGCGTGACGCCGTGCGTGAGTTCGTGCCCGATGACGCTCAACGACCGCGTAAATCGTTCGAAGACTTCGCCGTCGCCGTCGCCGAAGACCATCTGGCGGCCGTCCCAGAACGCATTGTCGTAGAGCTTGCCAAAGTGCACCGTGGCATCGAGCGGCAGGCCTTCGCCGTCGATGGAGTTACGGCCGAAGATGTCGGCGAACAGGCGATGGGTGTGCCCAAGGCCGTCGTACGCCTCATCAGCGGACTGATCGCCGGACGCCGGTTCGCTTTCCTTGCGTACGAGCTTTCCGGGCAGGTTCTCGGATCCGCCGGCATCGTAGATGCTCCTGTTGGGCGGGCCCGGACGGACGTCGCGCAGTGCAGGGGGAGCGGCCGGAGCCGGCTGGGTGCGGGCTGACTGGACTGACCGGACGTGGCTTAGTGCTTCCTTGGCGGCCCGCGCGGCGGCAGAAAACCGAGGCTCGTCCAGGCGGGCCAACCGCCGCAGTATGTAAGGCGGAATGATGGAACAGAATGTAGCTGGAACGTGCATGGCCTACCCCCTCGAGTTCGTTGAATCAGCCTACGAGGGGGTGCCGACAATCTGATGAAGGCGCACTCAATCCAGCGCCAACGGACAGTCGAGGCCCAGTGCGCGAGGGGACATTTATGCCCCATCCCGGCTCCGCCGACACTTCAACAAGGACGCGAGCGGAGTTATCCACATAGCCGTTCAGCCTCGCCGTTATTGTCAGACCCTGCTGGGATGCTTTGAGTATGGATAGCAGAGCGGCTGTGGCGACGGCGGAGGCACTTGCGGTGTCTTTCGCTGAGCTGGCTGTTGTGATCGGTGAAGCTGCCGAATCTTCCGGATCCTGGGAGGCTGATCCGTTGCGCCGGGTGGCGGGTGGTTTCTTGGACGGGCTGGCGGAGATCTCACGGTTGGAGGCGAAAAGTGCCGCCCTGAAGGTCTGGCTGGCCGCCGGCTACAGCGCCGCTGCCGAGGCCCTGGCCGGGCCGGCCGAGTCGCCGCAGGACCACACCGGTCAGGAGATGGCTGTGGTCGCTGAGGTCGCTTGCGCCCTGACGGTGAGTGAACGCAGTGCCGGTGCCCTGCTCGCCGAAGCCCACGCGCTGTCCACGGCCTTGCCGCTGACGTTCTCGGCGCTGCAGGCCGGGCAGATTTCCTGGCAGCACGCCCGGATCATGGTGGACGAAACCGTGAACCTTGACCCTGCCGGCGCCCAAGCCCTCGAAGCGCATTTCCTGGACCCCGCCGCCGAGAATCCGGCACGTGGCCCGGCCGGTGAGCTCATCCCCGGCCGGTTCCGGCACAAAGCCCGGACCTGGCGGGAGCGGCATCACCCGGTGAGTATCGAAAAACGCCACGCACGCAGTGCCGCGGATCGGCGGGTGGAGTATGCCCCGGACCGGGACGGGATGGCCTGGCTCTCCGCCTACCTCCCTGCCGATCAGGCTGCCGGGATCTGGGACCGCACCACCAGCGCAGCCCGCGCCCTCCAAGGACCGGATGAGGGCCGGACCCTCACCCAGCTCCGCGCTGACACCATCGTCGCCTGGTTGCTCGGCGGAACCGGTGATGGGAGCGGGGAAATGCGCAGCGGTCTTGCTGGCGGTGGTCCCTCGCCGCGGGCGCAGGTGTTGATCATGGTCCCTGTGATGTCGCTGCTGGGTGTCACGGATGAATCGGCCATGTTGGATGGGTACGGGCCGATCCCGCCGTCCATGGCCCGCCAGCTGGTCGCTGACGGCGCCGAGTCGTTCCACCGGGTTCTGGTCGACCCCCGGGACGGTGCACCGCTGGAGATCGGGCGGACCAGCTACCGGCTCACGAAAGCCCAACGCCAATGGCTACGGCTGCGCGACGGGAAATGCCCGTTCCCCGGCTGCAGCAACCACTCCCTCGACAACGCAGCCGACCACCTCCTCGCCTGGGCCCACGGAGGATCCACCGGCATCAGCAATCTCGGCCAGCCCTGCCACAAACACCACAGACTGAGACACACCACAGCCTGGAAACCCACCGCAGCTACCAAGAACGAGCCCCCGGGCTGGATATCACCCACCGGCCGCCACTACCAAAGCGAACACCCCGACTGGGAAGCACCACACTGGCCAGCGCCGCAGACGACAAGTGCATCGAGTACCACGCCGCCTTAGCTGGGCTGCGTGGCGAAGCATCGGCCTCAGCGGCGGAGTCTGAAGGTCGGCGTGCGACAGCCGCGTCGCTTTCACAGCGGCGGTGTCCGCAGGTGCAAGCTCGGTAGGGCCTCAAATGTCCACTCGAGCTTGTTCGGTGGCGCTTAAGTGTCCGCGCGCGCCTGTGGGGGAGGAACGCAGAAAAACCCCGCCGCTTTTGCAAGCGGCGGGGGTTTCATATGTGCCCTCGATTGGAATCGAACCAACGACCTTCTGCTCCGGAGGCAGACGCTCTATCCCCTGAGCTACGAGGGCAATTCAGGGATCCTGCCGTTGCCAGCGGGACGTCCTAGAGCTTAGCAGGAAGGTGCCTGCAAGGAAAAACGGCCCTGTTCAGTAGCCCGAAAAAGAGTCCACGTGCACCCGGCGCGCGCCGGCCTTATGGGCTGCGCGGCGCAACGAAGCGACGCTCGCAGGGGACCCGGAGATGTAGACAGCGCGGCCGGCAATGTCGGGAACGAGGGCCTTCAGGGAATCTCCGTCCAGCCGGGCGCCGGCTGCAGCGCCCCCGGATTCCAGCGTCCCGGTGTCGGTGATGAACGACGGCGGGACGGAACCGTCTGCGAGGCGTGCCAGGATGCGCGCCCCGGACGCCTGCAGCTCGGCCGTGTAGGCAATTTCCGCAGAATTGCGCGCCAGCAGCAGGAGAATGACGTCCCGGTCCTGCGCGGCGCCGGAAGCCAGATGCGCAAGATAGGGCGTGATGCCGATGCCCGCGGCGATCAGAAGGACGGGGGCCCGGGGATCGCGGGGCAGGACAAAATCTCCGCCCACGGACGTGGCGGCCACCTCATCACCAGGCTTCAGGTCAAGCAGGACTTTCTTCGCCGCGGACAGGGGCTCCGCCGTCCGGACGCCAAACTTCACCGTCTCCGAACCGGGGGCGCTGGTCAAACTGAACACCCGGCGTCGGCCTTTGCCGTCAGACTTGGCGTGCGGCAGATCCAGTTCCATGTACTGCCCCGGCACAAACCGGACGGGCCGGGACGGTTCAAAGGCGAACTCTGTGGTGCTGGGCGTCAGGGGGCGGGAGCCAGCGAACCGGAGCCTGAGCCCGCCACGCTGGCCCACGAGAAACGCCAGCAGGTTGCCGACCAGGAGGGCCAGCTCCGGCGAGTTGGCGATAAAGCCGAAGTTGTACGGCACCGAGAACACCACACCAACCAGTGCGGCGAGCGCGAGCTGCTGCCAGCGGCGCGGCGCGAGGGTGAGTGGCTCCGTCAGCATAAAGCCGACGAAGAACAGCAGCGGCCGCTGCGCTAGGGCCTGCCAGAGTGCGCTGCCCAGGGTAAGCCCAGCCTGCAGCAGCTCAGCGCTCACAATTGATGTGGCAACCACAAGGAAGACGGCCGCCATGAGCAACTTACGCGTCCGGTAGAGCACCAGGAGGACGCCAGGGACCAGCAGCCAGAGCATGGCAGGTGTGGCGGCCCACCACGTTGCGATGTTCAGCCCCGTCAGCCCGGTGACAAACGCCCCGGCGGCGGCGGGGTTGAAGATGTGCCGGCCACGCCAGGCCAGCGCGTATTTCGAGGCGGAGGCCAGCACGCAGGCCAGGGCCACCCCCGCCATATCCAGGGGCATAAAGGAGGGCCAGAAGAGGAAATACAGCAGCAGGCCGGTGATCAGCGACGACTCGGAATGCGGGCGGACGTGGAAAAGCACAGCCAGCCCGCGGTTGGACACGTAGGTCAGGCCAAGGCACAGCACCAAGTGGACGAGCATCTGCGGGATGCCGAACGTGAGCCAGCCAAGGGCATTGAGCAGGAGGCTGTACGCGGCAAGGGCTGCCAGAACCAGCAGGATCAGCCGGTACATCGTGTACTTGCCCAATAGGGTGTCAAGCCGGCCGGCAGTGAAAACGGCAGTTGCCTTGGGGGCGTCAACGGGGCTCATGAGAACAGTGTCCCTTCAAATCCGGCCGAGTAGGCAGCAGCTCCATCAGAAAAAACCGTCAGCCAGGAAAAGTCGAAGCTCCGTTCCAGCTCTTTGCCGGGGACAAAGAACAGGGCGGTGGCCAGAGCATCGGCAACCATGGTGCTTTCTGCCATGGTCCACGTGGCGACCGCCGTGCTGACGGGCAGCCCTGTTGTGCCATCGAGCACATGGTGCAGGCCGTCGCCCCACGCCCGTCTGTTTGAGGCTGACGCGCACAATGCGCCGCCTGCCAGCGGCACGGTCCCGATGGCCCTCGCCGGATCGTACGGGTGCTCCAACGCCACGGAGACCGGATCAGGCCCGCGGTGCAGCAGGTCGCCGCTGGCATCAATCACGAAGGAGTCCACGCCGCAGGAGCGGAGCTCAATAGCGAGAAGGTCCACCAGCTGCCCCTTACCGGCGGCACCGATGTCCAGGACCAGGGGAGCGGTGGTGGTCAGCACGTTGCCGTCCCACGTCAGGACGTCCTCCCAGCGGGGTGCCGGAAGCGCGTTCCCTGCCGGCCGCAGGGAATAGGCGGCGTCGTACCCGAGGCGCTCCAGGCTGCCGCCGATCAGCGGCGTCATTGCACCGCCGGTGACCTCATACAGCGTGCGGTACAGCCGGCCAAGGTCCGCCGCTTCCGGCGGCAGCTCATACCGCCCGGGCTGGCGGGCCATGGCACCGACGGTCGAATCGGACCTAAACCGGGACCAGCCGCCGTCGTACCGCTCCACCAAGGCGAGCAGCCGGGCACGGACGCTGGCGTCAAGCGGACGGGGGGTGGAGATTTCCCAACGGGTTCCGATCCCGTCGAAGCGAAAGTCCTCCGGGTCCGGCACGGCCTACTGGGCCTCGGCCTTGATCTTGTCCAGGGCCTGGTTGAAGCCGCCGCTGGTGAGCGAGGATCCTGCCACCTTGGAGACGTTGAGTTCGTCGATGCTCTTACCCACAACCTGCGCTGCGATCCCGCCCGCGAATTCGCCCTGGAATTTCCGGGTGTTGGGGTTCGAGGGGTGCTGGGTGATGTTCACGGCCGTGACCGTGCCCGCGGCGAGCGTCAGCTCAACCCCCACGGTTTCGGTCCCGTTGGGGGAAACATAGGTGCCGTCAGCGCTGTAGGTGCCGTCCTGGTAGAGGGAGGCGCTGCTGGCCGGCGATGATGCCGTGCCGGAAGGGGCCGTGGTGGCGCCGGACGTGCTGTCGGAAGTCGCAGCGGGCGCCGCGGGCGTGGCCGAGGGCGCGCAGCCGGCCACCGTTCCAGCGAGGGACAGGCCGGCGATGCCGACGAAAACACTCTTGCGGACTGACGGTCTCATGATGGGGCTCGTTTCGTGGGCTGGGTGCTTACGCTGTACTCAACGTCGGATTCAGCGTAATGGTTCACCCTGTGAATCAGCATTGCGTCCGCTGTGAGAAAAGTAGTTCGGAACCAGTCACGCACGACCCCCAAATTCGTCCCAGTGGCGGCCCCCGGTAGGCTAGAGGGGTGACTCCCGAAGAACTCTCCCTCGCCATATCCGCCTGCCTGAAAGACGCCGTCGCCGCTGGCGAAATCGCGCTTTCCGCATCAGCTGTCCCTGATGAGGTGCGCGTGGAGCGACCGAAGAACCGGGAGCACGGCGATTGGGCCACCAGCATAGCCCTCCAGCTGTCCAAGCAGGCCGGCACCAACCCGCGCGAATTCGCCACCATCCTGAGCGCCCGGCTGAAGTCCATCAACGGCGTCGCAGCCGTGGATATCGCCGGCCCCGGCTTCCTGAACATCACCGTGGACGCCGCCGCTGCGGGTGCCCTGGCGAAGGCCATCGTGGAAGCCGGACGTGACTACGGCACCACGACCACGCTCGCCGGCCACGTGGTGAACATGGAATTTGTGTCGGCGAACCCCACCGGTCCGCTGCACATCGGCCACACCCGCTGGGCAGCCTTGGGCGATGCCATCGCACGTGTGCTCCGTGCTTCGGGCGCGGAGGTCACCGCCGAGTACTACATCAACGACGCCGGTTCGCAGATGAACGTGTTCGCGAACTCTGTTTACTCACGGCTGCATGGACTTCCGGTGCCGGACGGCGGCTACCCGGGCCAGTACATCGCCGACCTCGGCCACGACGTCCTCACCCAGCACCCCGACATCCGGGAACTCACCGAGGTCGCCGCACTTCCTGTCATCCGCGCCGCCGCCTACAAGGCCCAGATGAAGGACATCAAGGACACCCTTGCCGATTTTGGCGTTGCGTTTGACGTCTACTTCTCAGAACAGGAACTGCACGACGCCGGCCACATCGAAAGTGCCGTCGCCCGCCTTCGCGAGCAGGGCCACGTGTTCGACGACGGCGGTGCGGTCTGGTTGCGCACCACCGACTTCGGGGACGACAAGGACCGCGTGATGATCCGCGCGAACGGCGAACCCACCTACTTTGCCGCGGACGCCGCGTACTACCTCTCCAAGAAGGACCGCGGCTTTACCGAAAAGATCTACCTCCTGGGCGCGGACCACCATGGTTACATCAACCGCCTCAAGGCCATTGCGGCCTGTGCAGGCGATGATCCCGAGGTGAACATCGAGGTGCTGATCGGCCAGTTGGTGTCTGTTAACGGCGCCAAGCTGTCCAAGCGTGCCGGCAACATCATCGAGCTCAAGGACCTTATCGACTGGCTGGGCAAGGACGCCGTGCGGTACTCCCTGGCCCGCTTCCCGGCGGATTCCCCGCTCACCCTGGATCCCGACCTGCTGAAGAAGCACAGCAACGAGAACCCGGTCTTCTACGTCCAGTACGCCCATGCGCGTACCCGCGGCGCGGCCCGCAACGCCGTGGCTGCAGGCGTGGACCGCAGCGCGTTCGAGGCCTCCCTGCTGGACCATGCCACAGAAAACGAATTGCTCTCCTACCTTGGCAGCTACCCGTCCATCGTGGCCAAGGCCGCGGAACTGCGTGAGCCGCACCGCGTGGCCCGCCATCTTGAGGTCATCGCCGGCGCCTACCACCGCTGGTACGACGCCTGCCGCATCGCACCCATGGGTGACGAACCGGTGACCGACGTTAACCGCACGCGCCTGTGGCTGAACGACGCCACCAGCCAGGTGCTGGCCAACGGCCTGGACCTGCTGGGCGTATCCGCGCCGGAACGGATGTGAAACTGATGTCGGCACAGGAAATTTCAGCACTGGACTCAGCACACGACACCAACAGCCCATCCCCGCTGGCACCCGAGTGGCTCGCCGTTCCCTCGGACCTGAATGCGCTCCACGAACCCATGTGGGCGCAGGATGTGCGGAAGAACGACGCCGGTGAGCTCGCCATCGATGGCATCGCCGTCAGCGAACTCAAGGCGCAGTTCGGCACGCCGCTCTTTGTGATGAGCGAGACAGACTTCCGGGCCCGCGCACGTTCCTTCAAGGACGCCTTTGATGCCGCGTTTGCCGACATCTGCGGGGGAGTGGACGTCTACTACGCGGGCAAGTCCTTCCTGTGCACCGCCGTAGCCGCCTGGGTGGCAGACGAAGGACTCCGGCTGGACACGTGTTCCGGCGGCGAGCTCGCGGTGGCGGCCCGGGCCGGCATCAAGGGCGAAAACCTGGGCCTGCACGGCAACAACAAATCCGACGCCGAGATCAACCGCGCGTTGGATATGAAGCTGGGAAGAATCGTGGTGGACAGCCTCGATGAGCTGGACCGCGTTGCCAAAATCGCCTCGGACCGCGGCGAAATTGCCAACGTTATGCTGCGCCTGACTCCCGGCGTCCACGCGCACACCCACGAGTTCATCGCCACCGCCCACGAGGACCAGAAGTTCGGCCTCTCCATGGCCGGGGATACCACCGAGCAGGCCGGACTGTCAGCAGCGGAGGAGGCCGTGGCTGCGGCCACGGAATACGCCAGCATCGAACTGCTGGGCCTCCACTGCCACATCGGCTCGCAGATCTTCGAGCCGGACGGCTTTGAACTCGCCGCGCAGAAGCTCCTGCGCTTCCACGCCGCCATGCAGGAAAAGTACTCCATCGTGATGCCCGAGCTGGACCTCGGCGGCGGCTACGGCATTGCCTATACCCCGGTGGACACCCCGCGCCCCGCAGCTGACGTCGCGCAGGCGATGGCCGCCGTCGTGCGTTCCACGTGTGCTGAGCTGGGCATCACCGCCCCCCGGATTTCGATCGAACCCGGACGCGCGATCGTGGGCAGCACCACCTTCACGTTGTACGAGGTGGGTACCCTGAAAACTGTCCGCGTCGACGCGCCGGGGGATTCAGAGGCCAAGGAGAACGTTACGCATCCGCGCCGCTATGTGTCAGTGGACGGCGGCATGAGCGATAACGCCCGCCCGGTGCTCTACGACGCGGATTATTCGGCGATTCTGGCCTCCCGCACGTCCGCGGCGTCCCCGCAGCTGTCCCGCGTGGTGGGCAAACATTGCGAGAGCGGCGACATAGTTGTTAGAGATGTATATCTGCCCGAGGACGTGGCAGCCGGTGATCTGCTTGCTGTACCGGGGACCGGCGCCTACTGCTGGGCCCTGTCAAGCAACTACAACTATCTGGCCCGGCCGGGCGTTGTCGCGGTGCGCGGCGGATCTGCCCGGCTGATTGTCCGCGGGGAAACCGAAGAAGATCTGCTTAACCGCGACATGGGAGTGCCGAATGACTGAATTGCGAACCCTGAAAGTGGCCCTGCTGGGCTGTGGCAACGTTGGGGCCCAGGTTGCGCGGATTCTCATTGAGGACGCCGACGCCCTTGCCGCCCGTACCGGGGCCCGCCTGCAGCTCAGCGGCATCGCGGTGCGCAACGTCAATGCCAAGCGGGATGTGGACCTGCCGCAGGACCTCTTCACCACCGACGCCGACACCCTGGTCAAGGACGCCGACCTGGTGATCGAGCTTATGGGTGGGATCGAGCCTGCCCGTACGCTGATCCTCTCCGCGCTGCGCAATGGCGCCTGTGTTGTCACCGGCAACAAGGCCCTGCTCGCCCAGGACGGCCCCACCCTCTACGAAGAGGCCGACAAGGCCGGCGTGCAGCTGTCCTACGAGGCCGCCGTCGCCGGTGCCATCCCCATCCTGCGCCCCATCCGGGACAGCCTGGCCGGAGACCGCATCACCCGCGTGCTGGGCATCGTCAACGGCACCACCAACTTCATCCTGGACCAGATGGACTCCACCGGCGCGCAGTTCGCTGACGCCCTCGCCGAGGCCCAGCGCCTTGGCTACGCCGAAGCTGACCCCACCGCCGACGTCGAAGGCCACGACGCCGCCTCCAAGGCCGCCATTCTCGCGTCGCTGTCCTTCCACACCCGCTTCGCCCTGGAGAACGTCCACTGTGAAGGCATCACGTCCGTCAGCGCGGCGGACATCGCCGCTGCCAAGGACGCCGGATTTGTCATCAAACTGCTGGCCATCGCCGAAAAGCTCACGGATGCCGACGGCGGCGAAGGCGTTTCCGTGCGGGTGCACCCCACGCTGCTGCCTCGCGAGCACCCGCTGGCCGCCGTCCGCGGCGCGTTCAACGCAGTCTTCATCGAGGCGGAAAACGCCGGCGAGCTGATGTTCTACGGCCAGGGTGCCGGCGGAACTCCGACGGCGTCCGCCGTGCTGGGTGACCTTGTCTCAGCCGCCCGCCGCATTGTGCTGGGCGGACCCGGCCGCACGGAGACCACCACCGGCCACGTCCCGGCCCTGCCCATCGACTCAGCCATCACCAGCTACTACATCGGCCTGGACGTCGCTGACCAGCCCGGCGTTCTGGCCAGGATCGCCCAGCTCTTTGCGGAGCACGGTGTGTCCATCGAAATCATGCGGCAGACCATCCACCGGGACGCAGAGTCCAACGTGGAGTCTGCCGAACTGCGGATCGTTACCCACCGCGCATCAGAGGCTGCCCTCGCAGCAACCGTCGAGGCCGTCAAGGGCCTGGACGTCATCAATTCAGTGACATCCGTTCTGCGGGTAGAAGGAGTCTAAGTGGCTCACCAATGGCGCGGCGTTATCCGCGAATACGCTGACCGGCTGCCCGTAACGGAATCCACCAGGGTCATCACGCTGGGCGAAGGCGGCACTCCGCTGGTCCACGCGCAGAAGCTCTCCGAGCTCACCGGTTCCACGGTGTACCTGAAGGTCGAGGGGATGAACCCCACCGGTTCGTTCAAGGACCGTGGTATGACCATGGCCATGACCGCCGCCGTCGCGTCCGGCGCCAAGGCCGTGGTGTGCGCGTCAACCGGCAACACTTCAGCCTCCGCCGCGGCCTACGCCACCGCAGCGGGACTGAAATGCGCCGTGCTGGTCCCCGAAGGCAAGATCTCCATGGGCAAGCTGAGCCAGGCCATCGCGCACGGCGCCACGCTGCTCCAGGTAGACGGCAACTTCGATAACTGCCTGGACATTGCACGGAAGCTGGGGGAGTCCTACCCGGTGTTCCTGGTCAACTCCGTGAACCCGGCCCGCATCCAGGGCCAGAAGACGGGCGCGTTTGAGATTGTTGATTCGCTCGGCGATGCTCCGGACATCCACGTCCTGCCCGTAGGCAACGCCGGCAACATCACGGCGTACTGGAAGGGCTACAAGGAGTACTCGGCCCCGTTCGAATCCGACACGGCCGGAACCTTGCCCGCTGTGTCCACCAAGACCCCCCAGATGTGGGGCTTCCAGGCCGCCGGCGCGGCACCGTTCGTGGCGGGGCATCCCATCACGGAGCCGGACACCATCGCCACTGCCATCCGGATCGGCAACCCGGCGTCCTGGGACGGTGCCATCGCGGCCCGTGACGAGTCCGGCGGATTCATCGACGCCGTGACTGACGAACAGATCCTGGATGCCCACCGCTGGCTGTCCGCCCGCGAAGGCGTTTTTGTGGAGCCCGGCTCCGCCGCCGGTGTGGCTGGCTTGCTCAAGAAGCACGCCGCCGGTGAAGTTCCGACCGGCAAGACCATCGTCATCACCGTGACCGGCCACGGCCTCAAGGACCCCCAGTGGGCCCTCCGGACCGAGGACGGCAGTGAAGTGCAGCCGGTCAAGGTCTCGAACGACGTCGTGACGGTCGCAGCTGAACTGGGACTGGAAGAAAAGTAGCCTTGGAAACCACCTCGCCCACCGCCGTTGACCTGCCCGTCATCGAAGCAGGCCAGCGCGTCACTGTCAGGGTCCCGGCCACCAGCGCCAACCTCGGACCGGGTTACGACAGCCTGGGCCTCGCCCTGGCACTGCACGACACCCTGACGGTGGAAAGCCTCGAATCCGCTGAGCTCATCTTCGAGCTCAGCGGCGAGGGGGCGGACACGCTGCCGCAGGACGCCAGCCACCTGGTGGTCAGGGCGATGGAGGCTGCCTTTGCCCGGCTTGGTTACCGGCACGGGGGCCTCAGGATCACGGCGACGAACGTCAACCCCCATGGCCGGGGCCTGGGATCATCGGCGTCGGCAGTTGTGGCGGCCGTCTCGGCCGCCAATGCCATGCTGCCCGAAGCGGCGCGTCGCGGGCGGGACTGGATCCTGCAGTTGACCAGCGAGATGGAAGGCCATCCGGACAACGTCGCGCCCGCGATTTTCGGCGGACTGGCGCTGTCATGGCAGGACAGTGACCGGTACAGCAGCACGTGCGCTACCGTGGCCGGTTCCGTGATTCCCATCGTTGCCGTCCCCGATTTTGAATTGTCCACCGAGGCCGCGCGCGCCCTGCTGCCGGCGTCTGTGGGCCACCATGCCGCGGCCATGAACTCCGGACGGGCTGCGCTGCTGATCCATGCGCTGACCCAGAAGCCCGAGTTTCTGCACGCCGGCACCGAGGATTACCTGCACCAGAGCTACCGGGCCGAGGCGATGAGGCCCAGCGCGGCCCTCATCAGGGCACTGCGCAACGCGGGCCACGCGGCCGTGGTTTCGGGTGCCGGGCCTACGGTCCTGGTTCTCGCCGATGGTGAAGCCGATGCCGCCGAGGTCCTTGGGTTTATTGAGTCCTTTACAGAGGCGAACACGCCGGGCATCGGCTGGCGCGTGCTAAAGCTGGCAGTGGACGTCGAAGGTGCTAAGGTGGACTTGCACCGGCGGTAATTCCGCCTATCTGATCGGCAGCTGCATTCAGTTGTTAGTGATCTCCTACTGCGCAATATTTTCCGGTGCCGCCTGCTTGGTCTGTCGCAGGAATCTGCAGCTGAATTGTCTGCCCCTGAATCGTCAGCCCAGCGCCCCGCCATTAATCGGTGCGTGAGGTGAATCAGTATCCGGCCCTGCTGGCCGAAATCCAACCGGCAAGACCGAAAATGCGGCTGCAGATCTGAACTGCAGCCCAGATCAAATCATCGCGTCCAGCTCCCAGTCTGGACGCCGTCGAGGGGGAAGGATCCTTCGTGACCGAAACCACTGAGCTGTCTTCAGCTGTGGAACCATCAACTTCTGCTGCCGGATCGTCAACGGCCGCACCCGCCAAGAGCAGTGGCCTCGCCGGCCTCAAGCTCGCCCAGCTGCAGGCACTTGCCAGCCAGCTGGGGATTTCCGGTGGATCCCGCATGCGTAAGGGGGATCTGGTGACCGCCATTTCCGCCCATCGCGCAGGCACGTCAGCCAGCAAGGCCCCGGCCAAGGCTGCCGAGAAGGCGACCGAAAACCACGTAGCCCCGGCCGCTGCCGCACCGGTGGCTGCCGCCAGCGAAACCTCGGAGGCCCCGGCCGCTGAGGGGACCCGTGCCCGTGGCCGTGGACGCAGCCGCCGCGCTGTCAGTGACGGAGTAGTTGCGGCCCCCGCCGCGGCAACGGCCACTGAAGCTCCGGCCGCCGCACCCGTTGAGGCTCCGGCGTCAGCGCCCGTTGAGGCCGGCGCAGCAGCTGAGGGCGAACGCCGCCAGCCGCGCACCCGGAACAGGCGCCGCGGCGATGCGGCCGCCACGTCAACGCAGGCAGAAGCCACTGAGGCTCCGGCCGAGCAGCCCGCCGCTGAACAGCGCCAGGCTGACCGCACCGAAACCCAGCGTGCTGATTCCCAGCGCACGGAAACCCAGGGCGCCGAATCCGGCGACGGCCAGCGTGCTGACCGCCGCGAGAGCGGCCGCACCCGTGGCGCCCGCGAGACCACGGCCCGCGAGACCACGGCCCGTGACACCACCGCCCGTGACACCACTGCCCGCGAGACCACCGATGGTGGGCGCGACAACGCAGGCAGCCGTGACGCTGGCCAGCGTGACGCCGGCCAGCGTGACGGCGCCCGTCGCGATGACAGCCGCGACAACGCCCGCGATGGCGACGACACTGACGGCGGCAGCCGCCGCAACCGCCGCAACCGCCGCGACCGGAACGACCGCAATGACCGGAGCGACCGCTCCGGTGGCGGCCAGGACAGCCGGGACAACTCCCGTAACGACCGCTTCCGCGACCGCAACGACCGCCGTCGGGGACGCACCCAGGGACCGGACGTCGACGACGTCGAGGTCACCGAGGATGACGTCCTGCTGCCCGTCGCCGGCATCCTGGACGTGCTGGAGAACTACGCGTTCATCCGCACCTCCGGTTACCTGCCGGGCCCGAACGACGTTTACGTCTCCCTGGCCCAGGTCAAGAAGTACAACCTGCGCAAGGGCGACGCCTGCGTCGGTGCCATCCGTGCACCGCGTGAAGGCGAAGACCGCAGCCAGCAGACCGCACGCCAGAAGTTCAACGCCCTGGTCCGCGTCACCTCCGTCAACGGAAAGACGCCGGAAGAGCTCAAGGACCGCGTCGAGTTCGCCAAGCTGGTTCCGCTGTACCCGTCCGAGCGCCTGCGCCTTGAGACGGATCCCAAGAAGATCGGCCCCCGCGTCATCGACCTGGTTGCCCCGATCGGCAAGGGCCAGCGCGGCCTGATCGTCTCCCCGCCGAAGGCCGGCAAGACGCTCATCCTGCAGTCCATCGCCAACGCCATCACCACCAACAATCCTGAGGTCCACCTCATGATGGTGCTTGTTGACGAACGCCCCGAAGAAGTGACGGACATGCAGCGCACCGTCAAGGGTGAGGTCATTGCCTCCACCTTCGACCGTCCCGCGGATGACCACACAACGGTGGCCGAGCTCTCCATCGAACGCGCCAAGCGCCTCGTGGAAATGGGCATGGACGTGGTGGTCCTCCTGGACTCCATGACCCGCCTGGGCCGCGCCTACAACCTGGCAGCACCGGCCTCCGGCCGTATCCTGTCCGGTGGTGTCGACTCTGCCGCGCTGTACCCGCCGAAGCGCTTCTTCGGTGCAGCCCGCAACATCGAAAACGGTGGCTCGCTGACCATCCTGGCAACCGCGCTCGTGGAGACCGGTTCCAAGATGGACGAGGTCATCTTCGAAGAGTTCAAGGGCACCGGCAACATGGAGCTCCGCCTGTCCCGCCAGCTGGCGGACAAGCGTATCTTCCCGGCCGTGGACGTCAACGCGTCCGGTACCCGCCGCGAAGAGAACCTGCTTTCCCCCGAGGAAGTCAAGATCATGTGGAAGCTGCGCCGCGTCCTTTCCGGACTCGAAACGCAGCAGAGCCTTGAGCTGCTGACCAACAAGATCCGGGAGACCCAGAGCAACGTCGAGTTCCTCATGCAGGTCCAGAAGACAACGCTTGGCGCGAAGTCGGATAACGACAAGTAGCTGCGCTCACCGCTCAAAACATGCCGGCCTGATGGTCGGCATGTTTTGGGCGGTTCGTCGTTAAGTCCCGTGAAACTAGACTTGTAAGAGTCGAAAGAGGTTTTGAAATGTTTGAGTCCGTACAGGGCCTGCTTGATGAGCATGATGCTATACAGGCGCAGCTTGGTGATCCTGCCGTTTATGCAGACCAGCGGCTGGCCCGGAAGCTGGGGCGGCGTTCTGCGCAGCTCAATGGCATCGTGGAGGCATACAACAAGTGGCATGCCCTGGAGGACGACCTCGCCGCTGCGAAGGAAATGGCCTCGGAGGACCCTGAGTTTGCTGCCGAGGTTCCCGTGCTGGAGGAAGCGCTGGAGCAGGCTTCCGCAAAGCTGCGCAGGCTCCTCATCCCGCGGGACCCCGACGACGCCCGCAACGTGATCCTTGAGGTCAAGGGCGGCGAAGGCGGCGACGAAGCAGCGCTCTTCGCCGGCGACCTCCTGCGGATGTACACCCGGTACGCGGAATCCCGCGGCTGGAAGACTGAACTCATCTCGGCCAACGAATCCGATCTTGGTGGCTACAAAGACGTCCAGATGGCCGTCAAAGGCAACTCGAACGATCCTGCCGAGGGCGTCTACGCACGGCTCAAGTTCGAAGGCGGCGTCCACCGCGTGCAGCGTGTGCCCGTCACCGAATCCCAGGGCCGCATCCACACCTCCGCCGCCGGCGTCCTGGTCCTCCCCGAAGTTGACGAGCCAGAAGAGCTGGACATCAACCAAAACGACCTCAAGATCGACGTCTACCGCTCCTCGGGTCCCGGTGGCCAGTCCGTGAACACCACGGACTCCGCTGTCCGTATCACGCACCTTCCCACCGGCATCGTGGTGGCCATGCAGAACGAGAAATCCCAGCTGCAGAACCGCGAAGCAGGCATGCGCGTGCTCCGCGCCCGCATCCTGGCGCACCAGCAGGAAATCATCGACGCCGAGAACTCGGCCCAGCGTAAATCCCAGATCCGCACCATGGACCGTTCGGAACGCATCCGCACGTACAACTACCCGGAAAACCGGATTGCGGACCACCGCACCGGCTACAAGGCGTACAACCTGGACCAGGTCATGAACGGGGACCTGGAACCGGTCATCCAGTCCGCCATCGAGATGGACGAACAGGCACGCCTGGACGCCATCGGCGACTAGCCGCCGGCACCCATGACACTCGGGTCGGAGCAGTCCCTCGCGGCTGCCGTCAGCGAGGCCACGGTGATCCTCCGGGACGCCGGGGTCCCCAGCCCCCGCGTCGACGCGGAACTCCTGGCGGACCACCTGCTCGGCGTGGGGCTCGGCAGGCTCCGGGCGATGATGCTGGGGGACACTCCAGCACCTGTTGGCTATGCCGAACTTGTCGCTGAACGGGCCCAACGGATCCCGCTGCAGCACATCACCGGAGTGGCGCACTTCAGGTATCTGGAGCTCGCCGTCGGGCCGGGGGTTTTTATCCCACGGCCGGAAACAGAGTCCGTGGTGCAACTGGTCATCGACCACGTCAAGGGGATGGCGCACCCGCGGATTGTGGACCTGGGCACGGGGTCCGGCGCGATCGCCGGCTCCATCGCCCATGAGGTGCCCGGCGCCGAAGTCCACGCCGTGGAATACAGTCCGTTCGCGCACGCGTGGGCGGCCCGGAACCTGGCGCCCCTGGGCGTCAAGCTGGTACTGGGGGACCTCCGCGACGCGCTGCCGGAACTTAACGGAACCTTCGACGTCGTAATCTCCAACCCGCCCTACATTCCCGCCGAAGCCATCCCGAATGAACCAGAAGTTTCCCTGCACGACCCTCCCGAAGCCCTGTACGGCGGGGGAGCGGACGGCATGGAACTTCCGACGGCGGCGGCCGCCTCGGCTGCCCGGCTGCTGGTTCCCGGCGGCTACTTCGTGATGGAACACGCGGAAGTCCAGGCCGGCTGGATCGCCGGCATGATGCAGCGGACGGGTGCCTGGCGGGATATCACCACGCATCTGGACCTCAACGGCAAGGAACGCGCCACCAGCGCCGTCCTTGCCGGTCCGCACCACGAGTGATGAAAGAATAGGCCAGTGACAACAACCTACAACTGCACGTCCGAGGACCAGCGCGCCCTTGGCCTGGAGCATGCCCAGCGTGCCATCAGCGAAAAGAAGTGCGTGGTGTTCCCCACGGACACGGTCTACGGAATTGCCGCCGACGCCTTTTCGCCGCAGGCCGTCACCATGCTGTTGGCCTCCAAAGGTCGCAGCCGCACCATGCCGCCGCCGGTACTGATTCCCCGGATCAACGCGCTGGACGGCCTGGCCACAGATGTTTCCGCTGATGCCCGCAAGCTCGCCGAGGCGTTCTGGCCGGGGGGACTGACCCTGATCCTGCACGCCCAGCCGTCACTGGACTGGGACCTGGGCGAGACCCAGGGAACGGTGGCCCTGCGTATGCCCGCCGACGAGGTGGCCCAGGAACTCCTGACGCTGACCGGTCCGCTGGCCGTATCCTCCGCCAACCGGACCGGCCAGCCGCCGGCACAGACCGCCGCGGAGGCACGTGCCCAGCTGGCGGAATCCGTGGAGGTCTACCTCGAAGGCGGTTTCCGGCCGGTGGAAGGAACCGACGCCGTGCCCTCCACGATCGTGGATGCCACCGGTCACCTCCTGCGCGTCGTGCGTACGGGCGCTGTGTCCCTGGAGCAACTCCGGGAGCACGTTCCGGGCGTCCTGGGCCTGGGCGAGATCCCGATGGCTGAGCCCGAGGAAGAATCTGAACCTGATGAAGTGCCTGAACCCGAGGAAGCGGCAGCGATGGAAGAAGCCGTGACCGAGGACGCCGCAGCGACTGAAGAAGCCGCAGCGGCCCACGAAGACGCATCCGCAACACGGGAGCCCTCAGCGCCCGCCAAGAAGGATCCGGAGGCATGATCGTTGGCCGCGACCGCCTAAGACTCCTGGACGTTGAGGTCACTGCGCTGCCCGAACACCGCATGGCAGAAGTCCTCAGCGATCTCATTGCCAAGGGGGGCCGACGCACTGTTGTGGGCCATAACCTGCACAGCTGCTACCTCTATCACACGCTTCCCGGCTTCAGGGCGCTGTACGACTCCGCAGACGTTGTGCTGATGGACGGCGCACCGGTATATGCGCTCTGGAAGCGGCAAGAAACAGCCGCGGTGGCCGATTCCAGCTTCCGCGTCGGTTCCACGGACTGGATCAAGCATCTGGCGTCCGTGACCGGCCTTGACCGGCTGGCCGTGGTGGGGACCAACAGCCTCAGCAATGCGGAAGCCTGCCGCCGGCTGGCGATGCAGTTGCCCCAAGCGAAGGTCCTGGGGCTCGCCGGGGAGAACTGGGGCCCGGAGCGGGAACGCGCCGTTGTGGATGAACTTTGGGCGTTCCGGCCGAACCTCGTCCTCGTAGGATTGGGCATGCCCTTGCAGGAAACCTTCCTGTGGCAGCGCCGCGACGACCTCCCCGACGCGGTGTATGGTGCGGTGGGCGGCGCAGTGGACCAGGTTTCCGGCCACCAGCGGCTCGCCCCGCGGTGGTTGGGCCGGCTGGGCTTTGAATCGCTGTGGCGTCTCATTCACTCACCCCGGAGGGTCTTCGGACGCGTGTTCATTGAGCCCTGGAAGCTGGCCGCTGTCCTGGCAAGCCGCAAATTTCGATCCACGGATACAGAGGCAAGCAAATGACAAAGAACGTCGTCGCCGTGGTTGTCACGTACAACCGGCGGGACCTCCTCGAGACCACCCTCCGGGGCATCACCTCCGGAACAGTTCTGCCTTCCACGATCGTCATCGTGGACAACGCATCCACGGACGGCACCCAGGGTTTCCTGGCCGCATACACCGGACCTGTTCCCACTGACACCATCAGGCTCCCGCAGAACCTCGGCGGGGCGGGCGGGTTTGTGGTGGGCATGGAGCGCGCGGTCCTGGACCATGCAGCCGACTATGTCTGGATCATGGACGACGACACGGAACCGCAGCTCCGGACGCTCGAAGAAGCCCTTTCAGCTTCACAGGCCTACGCTGCTGAATCCGGCGGGGAGCCCAGCTTTGTTGCCAGCCGGGTGGTCTGGACCGACGGGCGGGAGCATCCGATGAACCGGATGCGTCCACGGCTGGGTGCCAGCGAGGACGACCGCGGGATCGCCGGGCGGGCCGGGGGAGTCCAGATTAGGACCGCCTCCTTCGTCTCGATCCTGATCGAAGCCGGGCAGATACGCCAGCATGGCCTTCCTATCGCCGACTACTTCATCTGGAATGACGATCTGGAGTACACCGCTCGGATCTCCCGGGGCCGGAATGCCATCTCCGTTGAAAATTCCGTGGCAAATCACCACACGAAGTCCTTCGGGGATGCCGGCGCCGATCCCGGTGCACGCTTCTACTACGAAGTGCGGAACAAAGTTTGGGTCTACACACGTTCCGAGGCGCTCACACCACGGGAGAAGGTGCTGTACTCGGGCGCCTCCGCCCGCAACTGGACCCGGACCATTGCCGGCTCGCCGAACAAGGGACTCCTCATCAAGGGACTCCTGCGCGGGCTGCTGCATGGAATGAAGGCGCCCCGGAGCAACGAGCAGGTCCTCAGCGGAATCTATCCGCTCCGCGATGTGCGGCGTGCAGGGGGACCCGTCACATGATTATGTACCTGCTTATGGGGCTGACGGCTGCCGTCGTGTCCTACGGAGCCACCTGGGGTGCCCGGGTCATCGGGCACCGGCTTGAACTCCACGCCCCCATCCGCAGCCGTGACATGCATACGACGCCGGTGTCCCGGCTGGGAGGTGTGGCCATCTTCCTCGGCGTGCTGGTGGCCCTCCTCGTCGCCAGCCAGTCCTTCTTCGTCAAGGACATCTACCGGAACAACTTCTCGCCATGGGGCGTCCTGGCGGGCGCGGCACTGATCGTGCTCGTGGGGATCGCGGATGACCTCCTGGACATCCGATGGTGGGTGAAGCTAATCGGCCAGAGCGCCGCAGCCCTGGTGGTGGCCATCTGGGGCGTCCGGATGACCATAGTCCCGTGGGTTCCGGAACCGATCTACCTGGAGAATGAACTGCTCCGCGTCGTGCTGACGGCCGGGCTCATCGTCACCACCATGAACGCCTTCAACTTCATTGACGGCCTCGACGGGCTGGCCGCCGGCGTGGCCATCATCGGCGGAACTGCCTTCTTCTTCACGGCGTACTGGGTGCACCGGAACGCCGTCCTGTTGGACTATTCGGACCTGGCCACCCTGCTCACCGCCATCGTCGTTGGCAGTTGCATCGGCTTCCTGCCGCACAACTGGTTCCCGTCCAAGATCTTTATGGGCGATTCCGGCGCCATGCTGATCGGCCTGCTGATGGCAGCCGCCGGCATCGTCTCCACCGGCCAGATCACGTCAGGGCTGTACGACCGCGCCAACGGTATCTCCACAGTCATACCGATACTGCTGCCCTTCGCCGTGCTGTTCCTGCCACTGCTTGACCTGGGCCTCGCCGTCGTCCGCCGGACAGCGCGGGGACGTTCGCCATGGTCCGCAGACCGCGGCCACCTCCACCACAAGCTGCTGGATATTGGTTACTCGCACCGGACGGCCGTGATCCTGATGTACCTCTGGACCGCCATCCTGTCCTTCGGGGGATTGTCCTTTGCAGTCTTCCCCTGGCAAGTTGTCTTGGCCGCCGACATCTTCGCCACGCTGGTCATGGGCCTGATTACGGCCTGGCCTTACCTGCGCCGCCACAGTGACCAGTCGCCGGCGTAACGGCGTTCGGATTTATTTCTATCTCGTGTAGAATTTAGGGGCAGCCCAAGCTGCCCCTCCACCCAGCCCCAGGGCGCCGACGATTGGGATCTCATGACCTCCAACGCCGAACCCGGACGTTCGTCCGGCAGCGGACCCGTTGGTGTTTCCGGTCCCACGCGCTCGCTGTGGCTTCGCCTCCTCGCACTCAGTTCAGCTGCCGGTGCAGGCGCCCTGATTCTGGCGGGCATCCCGGCTGTGATCCTGAACGGCCCCAGCGGCGTCCTGTCCAGTACTTTGGGCGGCCTCCTGGTGATGCTCTTCTTCGCCATCAGTCTTCTCGTAGGCCACTTCATGGGGCGCAACAACCCCTCCGGTGCCATCGGAATGTTCGCGGCCACCTACGTTGTCAAGGTCGTGGGTTTCGCGGTTGTCCTGTTTGTGATCGGAGCACCTGCCTGGCTGCACGACCGATGGTTCCTGATTGGCGCCGTTGCCACTGTTGTCTTCTGGCAGGCTGCCGAAGTCTATGGCTTCAGCAAGGCGCGCCTGCAGATTTACAACGACCCCGAGCCCAAGGAGCCGAACGATGCCTGATCGGAAACGAACAGCGAAAAACAGTTCCTCCGTGCCCAAGAACGCCGCGCCCACGCCGGGGGTGTCGGCCGAAAACAATGACGGCGGATACAACGCCGGAATGGCCGTCTTTAGCTACATTATTGGCGGAATCATCGTCTGGAGTTTGATAGGGTGGGGTCTGGATTATCTGTGGGGAACCCGCTGGATCGTGCTCGCAGGCGCTCTGCTTGGAGCTCTCGGAGGTTTCTATCTTTCCCACATGCATGGCCTTACCAGTTCCAGAACCACGGCCGGTAAGAGCAGCGCAGACAGCGGCCCGTCCGCGGACGGAAACACAAATGCCAAATAATTTCACAGGGGGAGCCGCGGAGCACAATTCCGCGGGTCCTCGACCAACGCCCAATGATGGACACTGCAGAGAGGAAACGCGTTGATCGCGCTTGCGCTCCCGGCCCAAGATTCAGGAGAGTTTAATCCTCCTGGAATTGAAGAAATGCACCTGCCGGCAATCCTGCCGTGGGGGGTGGCTGACGGATTCTCCAAGCAGATGCTGCTCGTAATCCTGTCGGTCGTCATTATCGCCACATTCTTTCTGCTAGCTGCGCGGAAGCAGCAGCTTGTTCCCGGCAAGCTCCAGTTCGCTGGTGAAATGGCTTATGGCTTTGTCCGAAACGGCATTGCAAAAGACATTATCGGCGGCAAAGACTTCATGAAGTATGTCCCGCTGTTGTTCAGCCTTTTCTTCTTCATTCTGGTGAACAACATCTACGGCGCCATTCCCGTGATCCAGCTCCCGAGCTTCTCGCACGTCGGTGGCGCCTATGTCCTCGCGGGCATTGTGTACGTCACCTGGATTGCCATCGGCATCAAGAAGAACGGCCTGAGGTACTTCAAGCTGGCCACCGTACCGTCCGGCGTCCCGGTGTACATTCTCCCGATTGTGATCCCGATCGAGATCATCTCGAACTTCCTGGTCCGGCCGGTCACACACAGCCTCCGTCTTTTCGCCACCATGCTGGCAGGACACCTGATCGTCATGATCGCCGGTTCCGGCATTGAGTACCTCGTGATGCAGGAGAACATCCTGCTCAAGGGAACGTCCCTTCTGGTCATCGCCGGCGCAGTTGCCATGTACATGCTGGAAGCACTGATCATGGCCCTGCAGGCCTACGTCTTCACGCTGCTGACCGCCATTTACATCGAAGGCGCCCTGCACGCGGACAGCCACTAGGCACCCACAAAACTTCCCCTCACGGGGATGAAGCAACCCAAACAACCTGCCACATGGGTGGCATCTTGAAAGGAAGAAAAATGGAAGGCACCATCAACGGCTCCCTCAACCTCATCGGCTACGGACTGTCCGCAATCGGCGGTGGTATCGGTGTTGGTCTCGTGTTCGCTGCTTACATCAACGGCGTAGCACGTCAGCCGGAAGCCCAGCGCGTCCTGCAGCCGATCGCGTTCCTCGGCCTCGCGCTGACTGAAGCCCTCGCCATCCTCGGCCTGGTCTTCGCCTTCGTCCTGAGCTAGTCCTCAGAACCAAGCGAACATCCAGAACCGAGTAGATAAGGACGGGTGAATTATGAACCAGGTGATCATCTCAGCCGCCACTGCGGGCGAGACTAACCCACTGGTACCCAACGTCTGGGAAATGGGCGTTGTCCTCGCCGGCTTTGCTGTCCTCATGTTCATCGTGGTCAAGTTCGTTGTCCCGATGTTCGAGAAGACGTTTGCAGAGCGCGCTGAGGCAATCGAAGGCGGCATTGCCAAGGCTGAAAAGGCCCAGGCAGAAGCATCAGCCGCCCTCGAAGAATACAAGCAGCAGCTTACGGACGCCCGCGCGGAAGCTAACCGCATCCGCGAGGAAGCCCGTGCTGAAGGCGCCCAGATCCTTGCAGATCTGAAGGAAAAGGCTGCCGCTGAGTCTGCCCGCATCACGGCACAGGCACACGTGCAGATCGAATCGGAGCGCCAGGCCGCAGTTGTGTCCCTGCGCTCCGAGGTAGGCACGCTGGCCACCACGCTGGCAGGCCGCATCGTTGGCGAAGCACTCAACGATGACGAGCGTTCCGCCCGTGTTGTTGACCGCTTCCTGGCAGATCTGGAGAACCAGAACGCAGGTGCAGCTAAGTAATGTCAGGTGTATCGAGCGAATCGCTGACCACGGCGCTGACCCAACTGGAAGCAAAGCTTCCGTTGGCCTCGCTGCAGTTGGCTAAGGAACTCTTCGGAATCCTGGGAACGGTGGACAGCTCGGCTGGCTTGCGCCGCGCCCTGACTGACCCGTCCCGCACCGGTGACGAAAAGTCGGCGCTTGTCAGGCAGCTTGTTGGCGGAAAAGTCTCCGCTGAGGCTGCGGACATCGCGGGCGGACTGGCCAGTTCACGCTGGGCATCGGCCCGAGATATCGGCGATGCACTCGAGACGCTTGCCGCAACGGTGGTTATCGCCGTTGCTGAAAACAAGTCGGCCGTTTCTGCCTCCGGAATCTCTGGGCTGGAAGAGCTGGAGAACGATTTGTTCTCCTTCAACCAGGCCGTTGCCTCCAACCACGAGGTACAACGTGCTCTGTCGGAGCCGCAGGCCAGTGCTGCAGCGAAGACCGCGTTGGCGCAGAAGCTGCATCCCGGCGCAGGCGAGGAAGCAAAAGTCCTCATCGCGCAGGCAGTTTCCCAGCCCCGCGGCATCAAGGCGACGCGGCTCGTAGCCCGGTTCGCCGAGCTGGCAGCCAAACGGCAGCAGCGCTGGATTGCAACGGTCAGCGTCACCCGTCCCTTGACGGAGACGCAGTTCGCTCGCCTCCAGGCAGGGCTTAATTCCCTGTACGGTCGCGAGCTCAAGATCAACCTCACCGTTGATCCTGAACTGATCGGCGGAATCCGTGTCCAGGTGGGTGACGAAGTGCTCGACGCTTCGGTTATCACCCGTCTGGGACAGCTTCACCGCCAACTGGCCGGATAGCCGGACAAGCACAACTTAACGAAACGAAACCCCGGTCATCGTGAGCAACGATGATCACGAAAACAGGAGAGCAGGGACTGCAGATGGCCGAATTGACCATCAACGCCGACGACGTCCGTATTGCGTTGAACGAGTTCGCGGCGTCCTACGAACCCGGAAACGCTGAGCGCGTAGAGGTTGGCCGTGTAACAACCGCAGGTGACGGCATCGCCCGTGTTGAGGGCCTTCCCTCGGTCATGGCGAACGAGCTGCTTCGCTTCGAAGACGGCACCCTGGGCCTGGCCCAGAACCTTGACGTCCGCGAGATCGGTGTCATCGTACTCGGTGACTTCACCGGAATCGAAGAGGGCCAGGAAGTCCACCGCACGGGTCAGGTTCTGTCCGTACCGGTAGGCGACGCCTTCCTCGGCCGCGTGGTTGACCCCTTGGGCCAGCCCATCGACGACCTCGGCGAAATCAAGACCACCGAAACCCGTGCACTGGAACTCCAGGCGCCCGGCGTGACCCAGCGTAAGTCGGTCCACGAACCGATGCAGACCGGTCTGAAGGCTATCGACGCCATGATCCCGATCGGCCGCGGTCAGCGTCAGCTGATCATCGGTGACCGCCAGACCGGCAAGTCGGCTATCGCCATCGACACCATCATCAACCAGAAGGCCAACTGGGCTTCCGGCGATGTGACCAAGCAGGTGCGTTGCATCTACGTGGCAATCGGTCAGAAGGCATCCACCATCGCGGCTGTCCGTCAGACCCTCGAGGACAACGGCGCACTGGAATACACCACCATTGTGGCTTCCCCCGCGTCTGACCCCGCAGGCTTCAAGTACTTGGCACCGTACGCCGGTTCGGCCATCGGCCAGCACTGGATGTACGGCGGCAAGCACGTCCTCATCGTGTTCGATGACCTCTCCAAGCAGGCCGAGGCCTACCGTGCAGTTTCACTGCTGCTGCGCCGCCCGCCGGGACGCGAAGCCTACCCGGGCGACGTCTTCTACTTGCACTCCCGCCTGCTGGAGCGTTGTGCCAAGCTCTCCGACGAGCTCGGTGCCGGCTCGATGACCGGCCTGCCGCTCATCGAAACCAAGGCAAACGACGTCTCTGCCTACATCCCGACCAACGTGATCTCCATTACCGATGGCCAGATCTTCCTGCAGTCGGACCTCTTCAACGCCAACCAGCGTCCGGCCGTCGACGTGGGTGTCTCTGTGTCCCGCGTGGGTGGTGCTGCGCAGGTCAAGTCCATGAAGAAGGTCTCCGGTACTTTGAAGCTGGAATTGGCCCAGTACCGCGACATGCAGGCTTTCGCCATGTTCGCATCGGACCTCGATGCCGCATCGCGCCAGCAGCTGACCCGCGGCGCCCGCCTGATGGAACTGCTGAAGCAGGGCCAGTACTCACCGTTCCCGATCGAGAACCAGGTTGTGTCCATCTGGGCCGGTACCAACGGCCACCTCGACGAGGTTCCCGTTGAGGACATCAACCGCTTCGAGACCGAATTCCTGGAGCACCTCAAGCACAAGTCCTCCATCCTGACCACGCTGGCGCAGACCAACGTTATGGACGATGACACCGCTGCTGCACTGAAGACCGCGATTGTGGCCTTCAAAAAGGGCTTCTTCGGTGAAGGTGACAACCGCCTGGTAGGCGCCGGCCACGAGGAGCACGAAGCTATCTCGGAAGCCGATGTAGACCAGGAAAAGATCGTCAAGCAGAAGCGCTAGTTTCGCTGGCAGGGACTGTCGGAACCCCGAGGTTCCGGCAGTCCCGGCCACCGGGATCTTAGGAAAGGAAAAGTATGGGAGCCCAGATTCGGGTCTACCGCCAGAAGATCAGCTCGACCACGTCGATGCGCAAGATCTTCAAGGCGATGGAACTGATCGCTACCTCGCGCATTGGCAAGGCCCGCGCACGCGTAGCGGCTTCACTGCCTTACGCAAACGCGATTACGCGTGCCGTTTCTGCTGTCGCAAGCCAGAGCGAAATCGACCACCCGCTGGTCACCGAGCCGACGCAAATCCGCCGGGCAGCTGTCCTGGTTATCAGTGCAGACCGCGGCCTTGCAGGATCCTACTCGGCGACCGTGCTTAAGCAGGCGGTCGGTCTCACCGAGCTGCTCCACGAGGAGGGCAAAGAAGTCAAGACGTACGTGATGGGCCGCAAGGCCCAGGCGTACTTCGACTTCCGCAACCTTTCTTACGAGCGCGTGTGGACCGGCAACACTGACGCGCCGGAGTTTGGAACTGCACGTGAGGTCGGCGCGGCATTGCTCGAAGCCTTCGCTGCAGACTACGAAGAGGGCGGCGTGGACGAGATCCATGTCGTTTACACCCGCTTCAAGTCCATGGTGACGCAGGAGCCGACGGTTATCCGTCTTCTTCCGCTTGAAGTTGTCGAAGAGCAGGCGGCGTCCGAGTCGGACCTCCTGCCGCTCTACGAATTCGAGCCGGAAGCGGAGCAGGTTCTTGATGCCCTGCTCCCGCGCTACATCGAGTCACGCATTTTCGCCGCCATGTTGCAGGCAGCAGCTTCCGAGCTCGCAGCCCGCCAGCGGGCGATGAAGTCCGCCGGTGACAATGCCACGGACCTCATCAAGAAGTACACGCGTCTGCGCAACACTGCCCGTCAGGCTGAAATTACGCAGGAGCTTTCCGAAATTGTTGCCGGTGCCGACGCCTTGAACGCGTCCTAGCCTGCACGGTCCGGTCCAGCTGTACCTGCACCAAAGAACAAACTTAAACCCCCACGCCATCTACTGAGTGAAGTGAGAGAGATGACTGCCACTGCTACCGAACACGTAGCCGCAACGTCCGGTGCCACCGGCCGTATTGCACGTGTTATTGGCCCGGTTGTCGACGTCGAATTCCCGGCTGACGCAATCCCCTCGATTTACAACGCCCTCACCACGGAGATTACCCTCAACGGTGAGACCAAGACCATCACGTTCGAGGTTGCCCTGCACCTGGGCGACAACCTCATCCGCGCCATCGCCCTGCAGGCTACCGACGGACTCGTCCGCGGCACCAACGTAGTGGACACCGGTTCTCCGATCACCGTACCCGTCGGCGACGGCGTCAAGGGCCACATCTTCAACGTCCTCGGCAAGCCGCTGGATGTTGACGAGTCCGAGATCCAGGCTGCGGACTACTGGCCGATCCACCGCAAGGCCCCGGCCTTCGCAACGCTCGAAGGCTCCACCGAGATGCTGGAAACCGGCATCAAGGTCATTGACCTTCTCACCCCGTACATCAAGGGTGGAAAGATCGGCCTCTTCGGCGGCGCCGGCGTGGGCAAGACGGTTCTGATCCAGGAAATGATCACCCGTGTGGCCCGTAACTTCGGTGGTACCTCGGTATTCGCCGGTGTTGGCGAGCGTACCCGTGAAGGTAACGACCTCTGGGTTGAAATGGAAGAGGCAGGCGTCCTCAAGGACACCGCCCTTGTATTCGGCCAGATGGATGAGCCGCCGGGAACGCGTCTGCGCGTTGCACTGTCCGCCCTGACCATGGCGGAGTACTTCCGCGATGTGCAGAACCAGGACGTGCTGCTCTTCATCGACAACATCTTCCGCTTCACCCAGGCAGGCTCCGAGGTTTCCACCCTCCTCGGCCGCATGCCGTCGGCCGTGGGCTACCAGCCCAACCTGGCTGACGAGATGGGTCTCCTCCAGGAGCGCATCACGTCCACCAAGGGCCACTCGATCACCTCGATGCAGGCCATCTACGTTCCCGCAGATGACTACACCGACCCGGCCCCGGCCACGACCTTCGCACACCTCGACGCAACCACGGAACTTTCCCGTGAAATTGCTTCCCGTGGTCTGTACCCGGCCGTTGACCCGCTGACGTCGACGTCCCGCATCCTGGACCCGCAGTACATCGGTCAGGACCACTACAACACGGCTGTCCGTGTGAAGCAGATCCTGCAGAAGAACAAGGAACTCCAGGACATCATCGCCATCCTCGGTGTTGACGAACTATCGGAAGAGGACAAGATCGTCGTGTCGCGTGCACGCCGTATCCAGCAGTTCCTCTCCCAGAACACCTACACCGCCAAGCAGTTCACCGGCGTCGAGGGCTCCACCGTGACCATCAAGGACACGGTTGAAGGCTTCACCGCTATCTGCGACGGCGAACTTGACCACGTTGCAGAGCAGGCGTTCTTCAACGTCGGCGGCCTGGACGATGTTGAGCGCCAGTGGGCCAAGATCCAGGAACAGACCAAGTAATATGGCTGAGCTTGAGGTTGAGATTGTCGCAGCGGATCACTTCGTGTGGTCCGGAGCGGCCAAGATGGTCAAGGCCCGCACCAGCGATGGTGAGATCGGAATCCTGCCCGGCCACTCGCCCCTGCTGGCGATCCTGGCCGAAGGTGAACTGGCCATCGAGCCGGTTTCCGGGAACCGTATTGCCGTGGCTGTTGACGGCGGATTCTTCTCCGTCGACAACAACCGCGTGGTGATTGTTGCTGACAACGCCCAACTGGGTGACGCGGCTACTGCTGGGATCCGCTAGCACGACCTTGATGGACGCTCCGACTCTTACGTTCATCTCCTTGGCAATCGTTTTCGGATTGCTGATTTTCGCACTGTGCCTTTCGGGGGTGCGCCGCTTCAATCTGCGGCGCGCCCTTGGCACAGTGGACGCCTCCATTTGCGTTGCTGGAAACAGCTGGCAGATGGGGGTTTGTCGTTACCAGGACAACGACCTTGAATGGTTCCGCCTGCTGTCCCTGAGCGTGCGTCCCAAACATAAGTTCAAGCGCAGCTCCCTGGAGCTGCTGGGCCGCCGCAAGCCCACCGAGGCCGAGGCCGTTAAGGTCCAGCCCGACGTCGTGATTGTCGAGCTGCGGTACGAAGGCCGGGATCTGCGGCTGGCCATGAAATTCGATGCCTACACGGGACTGTCCTCCTGGCTGGAAGCCGGGCCGGTCATCGGCGTGGGTACCTGGCGCTAGCCACGTGGACTGGATTGCTGATATCCGGTTGACCGACGGACCGGTGTACTGGGCCGCCTGGGTTCTTGGTGCCGCCGCCGCGCTGTCCCTGGTCTGGCCCCCGCGCGCCCTTGGCCGCGGCCGCTGGTTGCTCAGCGTTGCCGCCGCATCGGCCGCCGCCGCCGTCGTGGTGCTCCTGGTCCATTGGGTCCTCATCTACTGGGCCTCAACCTTTCCAGAAGAACTGCCGTTCGACGTCTTGGCCTGGGTGTTTGCGGCCGTGGCCGCCCTCCTGCTGGTGTTGCTCCGGCTCCCCACGGCGTCGTGGCGTCGCCGAGCGCTGGATGTGCTCGCCCTCCTGGCCGTGGTGCTCCTGGCCGCTGTGCAGATCAACGCGTATTTCGGCCTCAACCGGACAGTTGCGGACCTGACTGGAACGGCGCTGATCCGCATCCCGGCCCTGGAACAGGAGCTGATGCGCCGGCCGGACAGCCCTGCCACGCCCCTGGACGGATGGAAACCCGCCAATGAGATCCCTGCCGACGGCGTTGTTCGCACCGCATCCATCCCGGGAACGTCCTCGGGCCTCCAGACACGCGACTCGTACATCTACCTGCCACCGGCCTACTTTGCTTCGAACCGTCCCAGCCTTCCGGTCCTGGTTCTGGTGCCCGGCCAGCCCGGCGGCCCTGCCGACTGGTTGACCGGCGGGTCGCTTCCGGCACGCATGGACAGTTTCGCCGCCCGGCATGGGGGAGTGGCGCCTGTTGTTGTGGTGGTTGATCCCAACGGCAACCAGTCAGCGAACAATCTCTGCATGGACAGCGCCATCGCCCAGGCAGACACTTACCTCGCAGTGGACGTGCCGGCATGGATCTCGGGAACGTTGGACGTGGACTCCGACCACCGGCAATGGGCCATCGGCGGTTTCAGTTTTGGTGCCACCTGCGCTGTTCAGATGGCCACCCGCCACCCGGAGCTGTACACGGGTGTTCTCGCCTTTTCCAGCGAGAGCGAGCCTGCGCTGGCCAAGGAACGCCAGAAAACGGTTGATGCGGCCTTCCACGGCGACACCGCTGCCTTTGATGCCCAGATACCGCTGACGCTGTTGAAGGAGCGCAAATATCCTGGCAGCGTGGCGTATTTCGCGGCCGGGGCCACAGATCCGGAGTTCGTGGCAAATCTGCGGATCCTTGAGGCGGCGGCCCGCGGGGCAGGTTTCACTGTGGGCTCGGACGTGGTGGCTCACACCGGCCATTCGTGGGACGTGCTGACTCCCGGCATGGACAATGGGCTTGAGCTGCTGTCCGCACAGTGGGGGTGGGCGAAATGAGGGAAGCTGGCGAATCCCGTGCGCCGGCCCTGCTCTGGTCAACAGTCCTGCTTCCGGCTGTCCGAAGAATGTGGGGCTACCTGCGGTCCGTGCCACTGACCCTCAGTATCCTCGGGATTTTCCTGTTGGTCGGGGCGGCAACCGGCAGCTTCCTCAGCGGGCCGCCGGAGGAGCTGCTATCGCTCGCAGGCGTCAGCGCCCCGGGCCTGAAGGCCGGCAACTGGTGGTCCCTGGTGACGTCACTGTTCTTTGCCACCAACCCCCTGGCCTATCTGGTGGCGTCCCTGATGATCCTGCTGCTGCTGGGCCTGGCCGAGAAGAACCTCGGGTCCCTTCAGGCGGCAGCGTTTTTCCTCGGTGGCCAGTTTGCTGCTGTCACAGTCTTCCTGCTCCTGACCCAGTTGGCGAGGTATGCGGGAGACGGTTGGCTGGGACTGATGGCGGACTACAGCCTGATCGGGCCCTACGCTGCTGTCCTTGCGGCTTCGCTGGCCGCGAGCGGCAGGATCCCTGTCCTGTGGCGGCGGCGGTTGCGCACGGCGCTGCTCTCGGTGTCACTCCTGCTGGTCCTGTACGTGGGGCATGCCGAGACCGTCATCGGCCTGGTTGGTGCAGCGGTGGGTCTCGCGGCCAGCTGGTGGAACCAGAGCGACCACGGCCAGCTTCATCCGCCCCGCTCAAGCGGGAGGGAAACCAGGAACTTGCTGGCCCTGACGGTGGCCGTGTTCGCCGTGGGCCCCATCCTTACCGCCGTTGCCCGGACGCCCACCGGCCCGCTGGCGCTGCTCCGGGACGTGGTGCTGAATCCCATGCCCACGCTGGGCCAGCTCGAAGCAAACTGCGGAGCAACAGTCGAGGCATCCTGCCTGGAGATGGGGCGGACGGGCTTCGCCGGACCCTTTGGCCTCGCCCTGGCAGTGGTACCGGTGGTTCTGCTCCTCATCTGTGCTGACGGAATGCGCCGCGGCCGCCGCATGGCACTGCGCATCACGTTGGCCCTTCAGTTGGCGGTCACGGCGATGGCCGCCGTCTACCTGGCCCTGTTCGCGCTGATCCCGCACTATCCGGCGCGGCCTCACACGGCCGCCATGGGTTCCGGTTTTGCCCACATCCTGCCTTTGGTGATCGTCCCGCTGCTGCTGGCGGTCCTGCTCTGGGGTAACCGCCGCCAGTTCCGCGTCGAGACGATCCCTGCCGCCCGTCGTCGGCTCTTGGCGGTGGTGGGTGGCGTCTGGCTCCTCCTCGCCGGGAGCTACGCCCTGTCCTGGTTTGCCGCTGGGGGAATGGCGCGCGACGGCGGCCTGCTGGGCTTGCTGGCTGAACTGTCCCGGCAGTATCTGCCGGTTCCACTTCCGAATCTCTACCACCGGGTTTTTGCTGAACGGAACGGCCTCGAGTCCCTGATTTTTGGCTATTCCGGACCGGTCTTCTGGCTTGTTGCCTTAGCCGGCGTCTGGTCCGTGCTCCTGGGCCGGCACCATGGCAGCGATTCGGGCCACGACGAAAGGGCCGCGGCCCGGAAGCTGTTGCACGAGGGCGGCGATTCACTGTCGTGGATGGCCCTCTGGGAGCCCAACCGGTACTGGTTCAGCCCGGATGCACGCGGCGCCGTCGCCTACCAGCTGCACGGCAGTGTCGCCCTGACGCTGGCCGGTCCCTTCGGTGCGGCAGACTCCCGTCAGCGGACTGCCGAAGGGTTTCTTTCCTACTGCGGCAACCGCGCGCTCATCCCGGCGTTCTACTCGTGTGATGACACGCTGTGGCCCCTGCTGCAGGACCGGGGCTTCCAGCGCGTGTCGGTAGCGCAGGAGACCCGGCTGTCCGTCCGGCAACTTGAATTCACGGGCAAGGAATGGCAGAACGTCAGGACTGCACGCAACCGCGCCGCCAAGATGGGAGTCAAAGCCGTCTGGGGTACGTACCACGGGCTGCCGTCCGCCCTGCGTGCCCGGCTCAGCGAAGTGTCGGAGGAATGGGCGGCAGGAAAATCAGTTCCGGAAATGGGATTCACGCTGGGCGGCATGGATGAGCTGATGGACGACGAAGTGCTTTGCTGCCTGGCGGTGGACGGCGACGGCCACGTGCACGGGGTAACAAGCTGGTTGCCCGTTTACGACGGCGGGACACTGGTCAGCCGCACGCTGGACGTTATGCGCCGGGGTGCTGACGGATTCCCCGGGGTGATGGAGTTCCTCATTGCTTCGGCGGTCCTGGAATTGCGCGAATCCGTGGAGGTAATCTCGCTCTCCGGGTCCCCGCTCGCCAGCCGGCCCGGCGACGAAACGCCGGGGAAGCCGGTGCCGGCAGAGAACCTCGTCCGCATCCTCGATGTGGTGGGCCACGCCCTCGAACCGGTCTACGGATTCCGGTCCCTGGCGGCCTTCAAATCACGCTTCAAACCCGAGTACCGAACCCTTTACCTGTATTACCAGGATCCGCTGCAGTTGCCGGCGATCGGACGGGCGCTCACCCGGGCCTATTTGCCCGGCCTTTCGCTGCGGCAGGGGGCACGGCTGGTCCGGGGCCTGGTGGGCCAGGGAAACTGATCCCCACAGTGGCCCGAGCGATTTGCGACTGGAAAGTCACGGTGGTCAAAGACATTGCGGACAAAGAAAAGATCCCCGGCACGGATGCCGGGGATCTTTTCTTCGCTGGAGGCCACGCAGACGGCGGCCGCCGGGCGGGGGACTAGACCAGCGTTACGCCGGTAGCCTGGGGGCCCTTGGCACCCTGACCGATTTCGAACTGAACGCGCTGGTTCTCGTCGAGGGTCTTGAAGCCACCGGTCTGGATTTCCGAGTAGTGAACGAAGACATCGCCATCGGAGTCATCCGGGGTGATGAAGCCGAAGCCCTTTTCAGCGTTGAACCACTTGACGGTTCCCTGTGCCATTTATTTCTCCTCATTATGGAACTTGTCTAAGTCCGGCACACCTCGTGCCGGACTCGGTCACTCCGCGAGAAGAATCCTTCAATGCCGTTCCTGGGAACCTGCGCTGCAGGAGCTTCGCGCTCGCAACATGTCTTGCGAGCATGAAAAACACCTACACAAAGACTGGTCTAAGAATTTCACGCCGATTCCGTCAGGTCAACGGTCTGAACGGCCAATACGGCAAATTTTGCGTATAAAAAGGATGAATCCCCTTGTCAGGGGGCCGAAGGCGTCACCGGTGCGGATATCCGGCGTCAGAAAGGCGGAACTCGGCGTCATAAAAGCGGATGGCGGGCCTCAGAAAAGCCGGGAGTCGCTGTCGTCCACCCCGCGCATGGCGTCGTAGTCCAGCGTGATGCAGTCGATGCCGCGGTCGTTGGCCAGCACCTTGGCCTGCGGCTTGATCTGCTGGGCAGCGAAGATGCCACGGACCGGGGCCAGCAGCGGATCGCGGTTGAGTAGTTCAAGGTAGCGCGTGAGCTGCTCCACGCCGTCAATGTCGCCCCGCCGCTTCAGCTCGATGGCCACGGTGGCCCCGCTCGCGTCACGGGCCAGGATGTCCACCGGGCCGATGGCGGTGAAGTACTCGCGCCGAATGAGCGAAAAACCTGAGCCCAGCGTCTCGATCTGATCGGCAAGCAGGCGCTGGAGGTCGGCTTCGACGCCGTCCTTGATCAGACCGGGGTCCACCCCGAGGTCGTGGGAGGACTCGTGCAGCTGCTCGTGGATGTTGATGATAAGGCGGTCATCGGTCTTGGCGGACTGGACGGTCCACTGTTCCGTGACGCCAAGCTCCAGGTCAATGTCCTCCGGCGAGGACACCCGCAGGGTGGCAGGCGGGCTCATCCAGTTCAGCGGCTTGTAGGAGCCGCCGTCGGAATGAACCAGCACCGAGCCGTCGGCCTTGACCAGCAGGAGCCTGGTGGCAAGGGGGAGATGGGCTTTGAGCCGGCCAACATAATCAACTGAACATCGGGCTATGACAAGTCGCACGCCGTACACACTACCGGGGCTGGGGCAGAATGGAGGCATGCCGCGTTCCAACCGTCCCCGTCGCCCTGCCTCCGGAAAGCCGGGCATTGCTGGCGGAAAGCCGGTAGGCAAGAAGGGCAACGGCGACGTTCCGGAGTTGGATTTGGAGCGGGCGCGGGCTGGAATCGCCCGCCGGGAAAGCGCTCCCGACGGCGAGTGGATGGTCAGGACCATGACCGCCAGGAACGCGGAAAAGACCTACATCTGCCCCGGCTGTTCCACCGTTGTGGTCCCCGGCGTCGCCCATCTGGTGGTCTGGAAGGACGATCACATCTTCGGTGCGGCCGCAGGCCTGGCTGAGCGCCGCCACTGGCACACCAACTGCTGGCTGTCCCGGACGTACCGTTACCGCTGATGCCGAATAGCCCGGGCGAACGGCTCCGCCCCGGAGAAGCCGCGTTAGAGCCAGCGCACTGCGCCTGGCGGACGGCGGGAGTCGCTAAGCTGGCAGGCATGACTTTTGATCCGGCGTCGTACGAATTCAGCCAGCCAACAGGGCCCGCACCCATCCGCGCCTCAACAGTGTTGCCGGCCCGGCGGGAGAACATCGAGCTCCGCACGGAGGATGGCCACACGCTGGTGGGGGAACTGGCGCTGCCCGAGTCCGGCCAGATCACCGCGACGCTGATCACCCTGCATCCGCTTCCGACGCACGGCGGTTTTATGGACTCGCACGTGTACCGCAAGGCGTCCTACCGGCTTCCGGCGCTGGCCGGCGTGGCCGTGCTTCGCTTCAACACGCGCGGGACGGAGTCGCCGCGGGGAACCAGCGCAGGTTCCTTCGAGGAGGGCATCGGCGAGCGGCAGGACGTTGAGGCGGCGGTGCGTTTCGCCGTCGAACGCCAGCTGCCCAACCGCTGGCTGGTGGGCTGGTCCTTCGGCACCGAGCTGGCGCTGATGTACGGTGCCGTTGAGCCGGTGGCGAGCCAGGTTGAAGGTGCTGTCCTGCTGTCACCGCCGCTGCACCGCGCAACGGACGCCCACCTGCGCCTCTGGGCGGACTCCGCCAAGCCGCTCACCGTGCTTGTGCCGGAGCATGACGACTACCTCCAGCCCGCGGCCGCCGCTGAACGCTTCAGCCTGGTGCCACAGGCCCGGGTGGTAGGCGTCGACGGCGCCAAGCACCTTTGGGTGGGGGAGAAATACGCTTCCCGCGTGCTCAATGAAATCGTCGACGACGTGACGGAAGCGGGCTCCGGACCCGAAGGCCTGCCGCAGGTGTGGAACGGCCCGGTGGCTACCTCGGCCGCCTAGTGCCTGAACGCTAGTGCTTGTCCTGGCGGACGATGTAGATCTCCTTGACCAGAAGCAGGATGGCGGCCGCCGTGGGGATGGCGATGAGCGCCCCCAGGACTCCCAGCAGGCTGCCGCCGGCAATCACGGAGATCACGGCCACGGCGCCGGGCACGGCCACGGCCTTCTGCATAATGCGCGGCGAGATGAAGTAGGCCTCGAACTGGAGGTAGGCAAAGTAGCAGATGCCGTAGACGGCGGCGGTCTGCCAGCCGACGGTCAAGGCGATCAGCAGGACCACGATGCCGGCGATCATGCCGCCCACCAAGGGGATGAAAGCCAGCAGGGCCACCACGAAGGCCAGCAAGAGGGCGAACGGGACACCCACAATGGACATCACGATGAAAGCAAACGTGGCATTGAGCAATGCCACGCAGGCCTGCCCGATCACGTAGTTGCCGACGGAACGGGTGATCTCCTCGGAGAGGGCTTCCACCCGGGCCCGGCGGGACCGCGGGGCCAGCCGGTAGCCCCACTTCTTCATGGCCGGGAGGGCGGCCAGGAAGTAGAGGCTCAGGACCAGGACGATCAATGTGCCGAAGAGACCGTTGGCCAGGGTGGAACCGAAGCCCACCACCCCGCCGAAGATCCCGCCCATCGCCGCCGGATCATTGACGAACTTGTCGAGTTCCTCGTTGATGCGGTCGCGGACCCCGAACTCGTTATCAAGGTTGCGGAAGAACTCAGAGTCGATGAAGTCCCGTACCCAGGTGGGTGCCTGCACCACAATTTGGGTGACCTGTTCCACGATGGTGGGAATGAGGGTGGCGAAGAACCCTCCCACAGCCACTACCAGGACAAGGACGGCCAGAAGAATGCCGACCGGGCGGGGAATGCGGCGGTTCTCCAGCCAGCCCACCACGGGTTCCAGGCCAAGGGCAATGAACAGGGCAGCAACAATCCATAGCAGCAACTGGGTGGTGTTGGAGCCGATCCAGTAGACCAGCAGTGCAAGGCCGACCCCTACGGTGCCCATGAAGCCCATGTAAAGGGGATGTTGCATCGACATCCGGGGCCCCGGACGGCCAAACTGCGCGGCTGTCCCGCCGGCACCGCCAGCCCCGTCGTCTTCGGTGGCGGCAGGTTCTTCCGTGTGGTTGTATTCCGGCGGGATCTCAAACCGGAGCCTGGGCTGGGCGCCCGGCAGCGGCTGGCGCAGGCGCCGAACAAGCTGGCCAAGGGCCGAAGCTGCGGAGCCCCGTCGCTTCGCCGTCGCAGGCGTGTCCGGCGAGGATTCCAAAGCGCCAGCGGCCGGTTGATTTTCGTGTCCCGTGGAGGACTCTTCCGTCTTGTCAGTCACTGGATTCTGGGGCCTGTTCCGTGCGTGGCGCCGCATTTGCGGGCCGGTGTGATGATCATCGCAAACACTATCAGCAGCCTTGCCAACAGGAGCGAGGGCGCCCGCCGGGCCGCCCGGGCGCCGCCGATTCCGGACTCCGCTGGCGCCCAAACGGGGGTTCTGGTAACAAAACGGTTACTATTGAAAGTAAACCCCCGCGAATGATAGGTGTTTCCTTTGCGCTTCAAGACTGCAGTTGCACTCGTGCTGCTCGGCCTCCTGACACTTCTGGCCGGTATTGGCCAGAAGACAATCTGGGCTCCCTCCGAGACCTTTACGGCTTCCGCCCCGGCAGATGCCGCGGAGGCGCCACTGACCGTCATCGACCAGAACCTGCGCACCGCGCAGGGCGGAACGGTGAAGATCAAGATCGAAGGCGACGGCAACTTCATGCTCGCGGCCGGCCGGCCTGACGACGTGGACGCCTGGGTGGGCCCGACGGCCCACAACACCATCACAGGGGTTTCCGAGGACAACAAATCCCTGCAGGTTGAGCACGCCGACGGCGACGCCACGGCGCCGAACCCGTCAGGATCCGACCTCTGGGTATCCACTGAGAACGCGAGCGGCGAGCTGGAGTACTCATGGACGCCGCCCGCTGACGGCGAATGGTCGCTGCTGCTGGCGTCCGATGGCACCAAGCCCGCACCGTCGTCGATCTCCATGACGTTCCCGAATGACACCTCCACCCCGTGGGCCATCCCGCTGATGGTGATTGGCGGCCTGCTGATCCTCGCCGGCATTGCCCTGGTGGTCCTGTCCGCACGCAAGCGGGACGGCGAAGGCAACGGCACGGGAAGCCTGTTCGCCCGGCGCGCCCGGGCCAAGGCCGAGGCAAGGTCCGCCTCACGGCTCGGCATGGTGTCCGGCGGCATGGTCACCGCCGCAGTGACCGCCCTTGTTGTGGCCGGAACGGGTGTTGCTGCGAACGCTGCCACCACGCCCGCGCCGGCTCCCGAATCAGCATCGCCGGAGGCCGCCCAGGCGGCCGCGCCGGTCCTCCTGGACGCCCAGTTCCGCAGGATCCTGGAGCAGGTCTCCAGCACCGCCGACGCCGGTGACGCCGCAAAGGACGCAGCCAAGCTCGCAGAGCGCGTAGCCGGGACGGAGCTTGAGGTCCGTTCGCAGAACTACAAGATCCGTTCCCAGGTGGGAACTTATGAAGCCCGGATGCCCGTCCGTTCCACAAAGCTCCTCACCACGGTGGTCACCAGCGACCGCACCTGGCCGCGTTCAGTCCTCGCCGTTACGCAGGGTGACGGCAACGTCGTCCCGCAGCTGCTCACCCTGGTCCAGCCCTCCCCGCGGGAGAACTACAAGCTGACCGAAACCACCCCGCTGCAGCCGGGAACCACGTTCCCCGCCATCGGCCGGAACGGCACCGACACGCTGGCCGCCAACGACAAATCCGGCCTGCTGTACAGCGGCGAAGAAGCCCTGGCCGGGCTGGCCGACCGCCTGACGAATTCAGAGTCGAGCTTCAAGGACAAGCTCGTGGAGGGCGCATCCTCGCCGTACATCGCCGACACGCTCTCCTACCAGGCCGAGGTAGTCAAGTCCGGCGAAAACGGCAACTTCTCCTTCACCCACAAAGTGGTACCGGAAAGCACTGTGGTGTTCCGGACGGCCGATGGCGGGGCGCTGGTGCTGGGCCGGATCAACTTCGGCTTTGATGGCACGCCCAAGGCCTCCGGTGACAAGCTCACCATCGGCGACGACGCCGCCGCGCTCGCCGGCGGCAAGGAAACCACCACCGGCATGGTCCTGGACTTTGCTGAATCAATGGCGGTCTACGTTCCGCCGGCAGGTTCTACGGATCCCATCAAGCTGGTGGCCGCAACGCGCGGGCTGGTAGGCGCAAGCTTCAAATAGGCCCGCAGGGTCCAGTCCCGGATGCAGTACCCCCGGCAGCGGCCGGAGTGGCTAGAGTGGAAAGCATGAGTTCGCCAGCTTCCCGCCCAGTCCCTCCCGCCGCTGCCAGCCTGCTTAACCTGCGTGGCGCCGTCGACCTTTCATCCCTGAAACAGCGCCAGGCGCCGCCTGCGGCTCCCGGCAATCCGCCTGTTTCCGGGGATGCGGGTGCCAGCGCAGAAGCCGGTGCGTTAACGCCCGACGACGGCGCGGCACCGCTGCGGGTCACTGTCACCGAAGGCAATTTCCAGGAACTCGTGGAGCTTTCCGCCCAGGTTCCGGTGGTCTTCGCGCTATGGGCCGCGTACTCGCCGGAATCCGCCGCGATGCTCGACTCGCTGGAGCGGGTCATCAACAGCTACGGCGGCCGCCTGGTCTTGGGGGCGGCGGACATCGAAGCCTTCCCGCAGCTGGCACAGGCCTTCCAGGTCCAGGCCGTCCCCACGGCCGTCGCCGTCCTCAAAGGCCAGCCCGTACCGCTCTTCCAGGGCGGCGCCGAGGAATCCCAGATCCGTCCCCTCCTGGATGAACTGCTGAAAGTCGCGGCGGCCAATGGGGTTACGGGCAGCCTCGGCGGGGGCAGTGCGCCCATGGAGACTGAACCAGCACCTCTTCCGCCGCTGCACCAGGCCGCGTTCGACGCCATTGAAACGGGCGACTATGAGGCCGCCGCCGTGGCCTACCGGCAGGCCCTGCTGGAAATGCCCGCCGACGCCGAGGCCAAGGCAGGCCTGGCCCAGGTGGAGCTGATGGCCCGGCTCCAACCGCTTTCCGCCGAGGAGTCGGAAGCCCTGCGTACCCTCGCCGCCAACGAACCTGACAATCTGGCCGCCCAGCTGGGCGTGGCGGACCTGGACGTGTCCGGCGGCCACGTGGAGGACGCGCTGAACCGCGTGGTGAGCTTCATCGGCCGGAACTTCGGCCCGGAACGGGAGACTGCCCGCGTACGCCTCCTGGAGCTCTTTGACGTGGTGGGCACGTCCGACCCCCGTGTTGCCAAGGCACGCCAAGGACTCGCCAGGGTCCTGTTCTAGTGCCGGCCCTGTTCCAGCCGCTCAAGCTCCGCTCCCTGGAGCTCACGCACCGCGGCTGGGTATCACCCATGTGCCAGTACAGCTGCGGTCCCGACGGCGCCCCGGGGGTTCCGAACGACTGGCACCTGATGCATCTGGGCTCCTTCGCCGCGGGCGGCGCCGCGTTGATCCTCACCGAGGCGGCCGCCGTGAACGCGGCCGGCAGGATCAGTCCCCGCGATGCCGGGCTGTACAACGACGAACAGGCCGAGGCCTGGCAGCGGATCACGTCCTTTGTGCACCGGCACGGTGCCGCGGAAGCGAAGATCGGCGCCCAGCTTGCCCACGCCGGCCGGAAAGCGTCTGCCTACTGGCCGTTCGCCGGGCAGCGGGGCAGCGTCCCGGAGTCCGACGGCGGCTGGCCCACGGTGGGGCCGTCACGGCTTGCCTTCGACGGCTTTGCCGAACCCGCCGCGATGACCGAGGCTCAGATCCAGGACGTCATTTCCGATTTCGCGGCCGCTGCAGCACGTGCCGTGGACGCCGGCTTCGACACCGTGGAGATCCATGGCGCGCACGGCTACCTCCTGCACCAGTTCCAAAGCCCGCTGATCAATACCCGGACCGATTCCTGGGGCGGGGATGAGGCCGGACGGAACCGGCTGATGCTCGCCGTCGTTGATGCCGTCCGCAACGTCATCCCCGAAGCCATGCCCCTGCTGCTGCGGATTTCAGCCACCGACTGGGCGCCGGGCGGCGTCGATGTCCAGGCTTCGGTCCGGCTGGCCGCCCAGGCGGCGGAGCACGGAGTGGACCTCATCGACGTCTCCAGCGGCGGGGCCGTGGCCCATCAGGACATCAGGCCGGGTCCGGGCTACCAGACGGACTTCTCCGCACGCATCCGCCGGGAAGCCGGTGTCCCCACAGGCACCGTGGGCCTGCTGACTTCCGCAGGCCAGGCCGAGCATGCCGTGGCCACCGGGCAGGCCGACGGCGTGTTTATTGCCCGGGCCGCGCTCCGGGATCCGCACTGGTGGCTCCGTGCGGCGTTTGAACTGGGGCATGACCTCCCCTGGGCACCGCAGTACGAACGGGCCATGCCGCGGCATTCGTTCTAGGGTTCCCTACGCCTTTGGCACTACTCCCGCGGGAGGACCCCTTCGGCAGGGCCCTGGGTCTAGGCTGGCATCATGACTGCTGCGCATCCTGATCCCCACTCCGATCCGGTGGTGCACGCCGGGCCCGCTCCTGCCTTGTCCATCCGCGGCCTCGCCAAGCGTTTCGGCGGAAAAATCGCCGTGGACGGCATCAGCCTCGACGTCCCGGCAGGCTCATTCTTTGGCGTCGTGGGGCCCAACGGCGCCGGCAAGACCACCACGTTGTCGATGGCCACCGGCCTGCTGCGGCCCGACTTCGGGACAGCCGTTGTCCACGGGGTGGACGTCTGGGCCCGGCCGCTGGAGGCCAAGAAGCTGCTGGGCATCCTCCCTGACGGTGTCCGCCTCTTTGACCGGCTCACCGGCGAACAGCTGGTCACGTACGCGGGGCTGCTGCGTGGCATGGACAAAGACGTGGTGGCCTCGCGCGTGGGGGAGCTGTTATCCGCCCTGGACCTGAATCAGGACGCCGGGACCCTCGTGGTGGACTATTCCGCCGGCATGACCAAAAAGATCGCCCTCGCCTCGGCCCTGATCCACGCCCCGCGGCTGCTGGTGCTCGATGAACCCTTCGAGTCCGTGGACCCCGTCTCGGCGGCCAACATCCGGTCCATCCTGGACAGCTATGTAGCCTCCGGCGGGACGGTGATCGTCTCGAGCCACGTTATGGACATGGTCCAGCGTATGTGCGACCACGTCGCCGTGGTGGCGGCCGGCAGGCTCCTCGCCACCGGGACCGTGGACGAAGTCCGCGCCGGCGCAACGCTGGAAGAAAGGTTTGTCCAGCTGGTGGGCGGACGCAACCACACGGAAGGCCTGGAATGGTTGCGCACCTCCTAAGGCTCAAACTGACCCTGCTGCGGAACGGCCTTCGCCGCAGCCCCTGGCAGCTCGTCGGCCTGGCGTTCGGCGGCCTCTATGCCCTGGGGCTGGTGGGCATAGTGGTCGCGGCACTGATCCTGCTGCGCACTGGAGACCCCGAACTGGCCCAGACGGTTGTGGTGCTTGGTGGTTCAGCGGCCCTCCTCGGCTGGGGCCTCATTCCGGTGGTCGCGTCCGCCGCGGACCTGACCCTGGACCCTGCCCGCTTCACCACCTCCGCCATCCCCATGCGCCAACTGCTCACGGGACTGGCCCTCGGCGGGCTGATCGGCATCCCCGGCCTGGCCACCGCGCTCGCAGCGCTCGCCACCGTGTGGACCTGGGCCCGTGGCCCCCTTCCCGCGGTTGCCGCACTGGTGGGCGCCGCCGTCGGCGTTCTGACATGTATTGTCCTGTCCAAAGTGGTCACCACCGCCACCGCCAGCCTGGCGTCGTCGCGCCGGTTCAAGGATGTCAGCGCCATCGCCTTCATGGTCCCGCTGGTCCTGATGGGCCCGATTGTCGCTGGCGTGGGCAGGGGCATCAGCGCCTCGACGGGTTTCCTGCCGGAGCTGGCTGCCACGTTGTCCTGGACACCACTTGGTGCCGCGTGGTCCCTCGGTGGTGATGTTGCGGTTGGCCGCCCGGGAGCGGCCGCACTGAAACTCGTGATCGCCGCTGCAACCCTCGCAGTCCTGTCCTGGTGCTGGAAACTGCTCCTTGAACGGGCCCTGGTCAACCCGCCCTACGCCGGCAGCGGGAGCCGCAAGGGTGGCAAACTGGGGCTGTTCGACCTGCTGCCGGCCACACCGGCCGGTGCAGTAACAGCGCGCGCGCTGACCTACTGGCTGCGCGATCCCCGCTATTCCGGTTCCCTGGTGGTGGTCCCGCTGCTCCCCATCCTGCTGGTGTTCCAGGGCAGCCAGTCCGGTGACTACGGGGTACTGGCGGTGGCTGCACCGCTGGCTGCCTTCCTGCTGGCCTGGTCCATCTCAGCGGACGTCTCCTATGACAACACGGCATTCGCGCTGCATGTGGCCACGGGCGTCCGCGGTGTGGACGACCGGCTGGGCAGGGCGTTGGCCTGCCTGGCTTTTGCCCTGCCCGTGGTGCTGATCTTTGCAGTGGGCCAGTACTTCTTTACCGGCAGCTGGTCGGAACTGCCCGGCCAGTTGGGCTTGAGCCTGGGCATCCTCTTCACCGGGCTTGGCTTGTCGTCCGTGGTGTCGGCACGCTACACGGTGGCCGTCCCGTTGCCCGGGGACAGCCCGTTCAAGAAACCCCCGGGCAACGTAGGGCAGACCCTGGTGGTGCAGTTTGCCGGCATGGGCGTCCTGAGCCTGCTGGTCCTGCCCGAGGTGAGCCTGCTCATCGCGCAGCTGGTCACGGGCAATGCCATGTTCGGGTGGGCCAACCTGGCCGTCGGCCTGATGCTGGGACTGGCGCTGTTTGGTGCGGGAATTCGGCTGGGTGGAAAGTGGCTTGACGCCCGCGGACCCGAGCTGCTGGCCCAACTGACCGTCAACCGCTGACTCCGTAAAGCACCAGACGTAAAGCACCAGAAAGGCGGCCGGACATGGAAGTTGTCATCCTCCAGGGCAGCAAGCAGATCGGACAGCTCGTCGCCGATGCGATCGAAGCCCTGCTCCGGCGCAAGCCCACCGCCGTCCTGGGCCTCGCCACAGGGTCATCGCCGCTGCCGGTTTACGACGAGCTGGCGGCGCGGCACCAGCGTGACGGGCTGGACTTCAGCAGTGCCCATGCCTTTGCCCTGGACGAATACGTGGGGCTGGACCACGGGCATCCGGAGTCCTACAGGGAAGTCATCCGGCGGGAATTCACCAGCCGGGTCAACATCGCCGAAGGCAACGTCCATACGCCTGACGGGGCGGCCGCGGACCTGCCCGCGGCCTGTTCCGCCTACGAGGAGGCCATGCGGGCAGCGGGCGGAGTGGACCTGCAGCTCCTGGGCGTGGGTACGGATGGCCACATCGGCTTCAACGAGCCCGGTTCCTCGCTCGCCTCCCGGACCCGCATCAAGACGCTGATCGAGCAGACGCGCCGGGACAACGCCAGATTCTTTGGCAGCCTGGCAGAGGTGCCGCACCATGTGGTGACCCAGGGGCTGGGCACCATCCTCGAGGCCCGGCACGTTGTCCTCATCGCCACCGGGGCACAGAAGGCACCGGCCGTCCGCGACTTTGTGGAGGGGCCCGTCGCCGCCATCTGCCCGGCCTCGGTCCTCCAGTTCCACCCGCACGCCACCATCCTGGTGGATCAGGCCGCGGCATCGTCGCTGAAGCTCGCCGACTTCTACCGGCACACGTACGATCACAAGCCTGCCTGGCAGGAGCTGTAATTCCGGCCACACACCATGGGCGGGCGGGTACCGGCGTTGCGCGGAACGGACGACGGCGGCGGGTGCGGTGAGTGCAAAACGGTCCTCCCGCCGTCGAACGTCCTCCGTCCCGGGACGCTAAGATGGATGGCATGACTAGCATGACGGACCCTCTCGAAAACGACCCGATGCGCGAGCTTTCCGGGGCTGGAACGTCCACGGCGACCATCGAGCGCGAAGAGCTGCGCCAGGAAGTGGAGCCCGGTGACCGGGAGCGCTTCTCGCACTACGTGCGCAAGGAAAAAATCATGGAATCCGCGCTGACGGGTGATCCTGTCATTGCCCTCTGCGGCAAAGTGTGGACGCCGGGCCGGGATCCGCAGAAGTTCCCGGTGTGCCCCATGTGCAAAGAGGTTTATGATGGCCTCCGCCCGGGCAACGACGGCGGCAAGGGTCCCGGAGGGGACTCGGGCAACAACAAGTAGTGACGGAGACGCTCTTTGGCGGCCCCACCCTGCCACCGGCCTATCCGGAACGCGCAGCCTGGGGAACCGCCCAAAAACTCCGTGCCTGGCAGCAGCAGGCCCTTGACCTCTACTTCAGGACCGACCCCCGCGACTTCCTGGCCGTAGCAACTCCCGGCGCCGGCAAGACCACGTTCGCGTTGCGCGTGGCCTCCATGCTCATCGAATCCGGGGCGGTCAACCGGGTCACCATCGTGGCGCCCACGGACCACCTGAAACGGCAGTGGGCCGATGCCGCTGCCAAGGTGGGCATCGCCATCGACCCCAACTTCAAGAACTCCGATGGCCAGCACGGCCGCGGTTTCGTCGGCGTGGCTGTCACGTACGCGCAGGTGGCCAGCAAACCCATGCTGCACCGCGCCAAGACCGAGGCCGCCCGCACCCTGGTGATCCTTGACGAGATCCACCACGGCGGCGAAGCCCTGTCCTGGGGCGACGGCCTCCGCGAAGCGTTTGACCCTGCGGCACGGCGGCTCTCCCTGACCGGTACGCCGTTCCGCTCCGACACCTCGCCCATCCCGTTTGTTGAATACGCGCAGGACAAGGACGGCATCCGGCGCTCGAAAGCGGACTACACCTACGGCTACGGCAATGCCCTGCGTGACCACGTGGTGCGCCCTGTCATGTTCATGGCCTACTCGGGCCAGATGCGGTGGCGCACCAGTGCCGGCGAGGAAATGGCGGCCTCACTGGGCGAGTCCGCGGTCACCAAGGACATCACGTCGCAGGCGTGGCGGACGGCGCTGAACCCGGCCGGGGAATGGATTCCCGCTGTCCTGGCGGGGGCGGACAAACGCCTCAGCGAAGTGCGCCGCACCGTTCCGGACGCCGGCGGGCTGGTCATCGCCACGGACCACGAGGATGCCAGGGCCTATGCCGGGCAGCTGAAAAGGATCACCGGCGAATCGCCCACCGTGATCCTTTCCGACGACGCCAAGGCCTCCAGCAAGATCGAGGAATTCACTGTCAGCGAGAAGCGGTGGATGGTGGCCGTCCGGATGGTGTCAGAAGGCGTGGACGTGCCCCGGCTCTCCGTCGGCGTCTATGCGACGTCCACCTCCACGCCGCTGTTCTTCGCCCAGGCCGTGGGCCGCTTTGTGCGCGCCCGGAAACGCGGCGAAACGGCCTCGGTCTTCCTGCCGTCTGTGCCGACACTGATGGCCCTGGCCAACTCGATGGAGGCCGAACGCGACCACGCGCTGGACCGCCCCGAGAAAGAGGACAGCGACGGCCTGTTCAATCCCGAGGACTCGCTGATGGAAGAGGCCAACCGGGAGGACAAGGCGTCCGACAGCCTTACCAAGGGCAAGTTCGAGGCCCTCGACTCGCAGGCGTCCTTCGACCGGGTATTGTTCGACGGCGGCGAGTTCGGCACCGGGGGAGAAGTGGGCTCGGAGGACGAACTGGATTTCCTGGGCATCCCCGGACTGCTGGATGCCGAGCAGGTGGGGACGCTGCTGCGGCAGCGCCAGCACGAACAGCTCAACCGCAAGAACCGGCGCGCACCGGCAGCCGAGCCGGCCGCCGCGGCGCCGGCCATGCCGGACCACCGGATGCTGATGGACCTGCGCAACGAACTGGCCAAGAACGTGGCGGCCTGGTCGGCGCGGACCGGAACCCCGCACGGCGTGGTGCACACGAAGCTGCGGACCGTCTGTGGCGGCCCTCCGGTGGCCCAGGCGAACGAGGAACAGCTTCAGTCCAGGCTGCGGAAGCTCCAGGACTGGTTCATCGGCCGGAAGTAGTACTTACGCGACTTCGACGCCGCCCAGCTCCATTTCGGCGACGGCATCCTCCAGGTCCTCGGCAATGCCGGCGGTGAGTGAGCGGATGACCGTGACGGAGTAGCCGGCCTGGACCGCGTCCAGCGAGGTGGCCATCACGCAGAAGTCGGTGGCGATCCCCACCACTACAACGTCCTCCACGTCGTGGCTTTGCAGCCAGTCGTCCAGTCCGATGGCGTTGTCCGCGGGTGCGTAGGCATCCGCGTCAGCGGGCATGGCGCCCGGCTGGCGTTCCCCGGTGGGGACGGCATCCTCAGGTGCCAGCAGGCCCTCAAAGCCGGAGTACGCCGCGGCGAACTGGCCCTTCTGGAAGTAGGCCTGGATATATTCGCTGTCCAGGTCCGGATGGAGTTCTGCGCCGCGGGTGCCGGCCACGCAGTGCCGCGGCCAGCTGTCCTTGTGATCGGGCGTGTCGGAAAAATGCGCGCCGGGATCAATGTGCCAGTCCTGGGTGGCAACTATGTGGTCGAACTCGTTGTGATGGGCGTCCACGTACTCGCTGATGGCTCCGGCAACACCGGCACCGCCGGCCACGGCAAGGGAGCCGCCCTCGCAGAAGTCGTTCTGGACGTCAACGATGATCAGGGCGCGGGACATCAGTTCTCCTCGTAGATGGTGGGGATGGCAGGCTCGCCGCGCTGCAGGCGGTTGACGACGCCGGGCAGTTCGGCCATGGTGTCCGCGTGCCGTTGGCGGGCGCGGACCACACCCTCGTGTCCGGTCCAGCCCGGCAGCAGCTCGCCGTTCTTCATAAACTGCTGAAGCAGCGGCCGGTCGTTGTCGTCGTCTTCGGGGCGGTGGCCGATGCCCACAATTTCCTGGGTGGCCACCCCCCGCTCGTTGAGCTTGCGCAGCGCGTACTTCCGGCCGCCCATGCTGGTTTTGTTCTTGGCGGTTTTTGCCACGGAGACGAAATTGCCGGCATCGTCGGTGCGGCTGACGAGCTTGTAGACCATGCTCGCGGTGGGTGCACCGGAACCGGTGACCAGCGAGGTGCCCACACCGTAGGAATCCACCGGGGCGGACTGCAGCGCGGCGATGGCGAACTCGTCCAGGTCCGAGGTGACCACGATGTTGGTGTTCACGTTGCCGAGCTCGTCCAGGAGGCGCCGGACCCATTGGGCCTGGGCCACGAGGTCGCCGGAGTCGAGCCGGACGCCCCCCAGCCTGGGCCCCGCCAACTCGACGGCGGCACGCACCGCTGCTTCGACGTCGTACGTGTCCACGAGCAGCGAGGTGCCGGGTCCGAGGGAGGCGATCTGCGCCTCAAAGGCTTCCCGCTCGGTGTCGTGGAGGAGCGTGAAGGAGTGCGCGGCGGTCCCTACCGTTTTGATGCCGTACCGGAAGCCGGCCTCGAGGTTGGAGGTGCTGTCGAACCCGGCAATGACGGCGGCGCGGGCTGCCGCGACTGCCGATTCCTCGTGGGTCCGCCGGGATCCCATTTCAATGCAGGGCCGGTTGCCGGCAGCGGTGATCATGCGGGAGGCGGCGGAAGCGATGGCACTGTCATGGTTCAGGACAGAGAGCAGGTAGGTCTCCAGCATGCAGGCTTCGGCAAACGTTGATTCGACAATCAGGATGGGGGAATTGGGGAAGTACGCCTCGCCCTCCGGGTAGCCCCAGATGTCACCGGAAAAGCGGTAGTTCGCCAGGTAGTCCAGGGTGTCCCGGTTGACCACGCCGGTCCGTCCCAGGAAGTCCAGCTCGGCTTCGCCGAACCGGAAGTCGGCGATGCCCTCCAGCAGGCGGCCCGTTCCCGCCACAATCCCGTACCGCCGGCCGTCCGGCAGGCGCCGGGCAAAAGCCTCGAAGACCGACCTGCGGTGTGCGGCGCCCGAGTGCAGGGACGCCTGCAGCATGGTCAGCTCGTAGTGGTCTGTGTAAAAGGACGTGCGGGGATGGTCCCAGCTGGCGGAGGTACTCACAAAATTCACTCTAGTCCCCACCGGCTCCCCCGTCTCGCTTCGCTTCGCCGCGGGGCCCTCCCCACCGGCTCCCACGTCTCGCTTCGCTTCGCCGCGGGGCCCTCGCCGCTGTGGGCCCATCCGGCGTGGGCCCATGCTCCCCATAGAATGGACAGATGACCTTAAGCGTTGCGCTCGGCCCTGATACACAGGAGGGCACCCGGACCGGGACAGAGGCGTCCACGGACTCCCTGACCGCCCCGGACATCCCTTGGAACCTGGTGATCTGGAACGATCCCGTCAACCTGATGAGTTACGTCAGCTATGTCTTCCAAAGCTACTTCGGCTACTCCGAGTCCAAAGCCAACAAGCTGATGATGGAAGTCCACAAAAAGGGCCGGTCCATTGTGGCCCACGGCAGCAAGGAACAGGTTGAGCGGCATGCCGTGGCCATGCACGGCTTCGGACTCTGGGCCACCGTGGAGAGGGCCACCGGCGGAAACGGTGGAAGCTCCAAAAACTCAGGAAAATCCGGCGGGTCCGGGCAGGGCAAGGGGAAACGTGGCTAAGGCATTCAAATACGGGCTCAAGGGCATCACCGGGTTCCTGGAACCCGCCGAACGGGAACTGCTCCGCAGCCTGATCGATGACGTCATCTCCATGCTCCAGCCGGCCGAACACACCAGCCAGGATCCGCTGGCCGCCCTGATCGGACTGGACATGGACGTCCAGGAACCGACGGACCGTGCCGTTAAGCGGTTGCTGCCCAACGTGACGAAGAACGACGACGGCGCGTCCCTGGAGTTCCGCCAGCTCACCGAGCGCTCGCTGCGGGAAACCAAGATCGGCGCGCTGCGCGCCGCCGCCCTGGACCTGGACAGGGACGAAGTGGTCCTCACCGCCGAAGGGGCAAGGTTCTGGTCCATGGCCCTGAACGATGTGCGCCTGGTGCTGGCGGAACGCCTGGATATCCGGGATGAAGAGGACGCCGAACACGTGCACCTGATGCAGGACTGGTCCCAGGCCGAGGACGTGGAAAGTTACCTCGCCCTGGTGTACAACTTCACCACGTGGCTGCAGGAATCACTGGTTCAGGCGATGCTCCAGTCCCTGGACTCACGGGCCTGAACTGCTGTCCTGTTCCGGGATTCGACCGCCAATGTGACAAATTTGACATGAGTCGGGCGCCACAATGTGATGGCTGCGGCCCCGGGGAAGACCTATCCTCGAATAATCATGACTACAGCCTCGAGCATGGATCCGTCAGGCGCAGCCGCATCGGACTCCGCAGCCAGCAGCACCACCGCCCAGGTGGGGTCCCGCCCCATCGGCATCTTTGATTCCGGTGTCGGCGGACTGACCGTGGCGCGGTCCATCATCGACCAGCTCCCCAACGAGTCCATCCTCTATGTAGGGGATACCGCCAACGGCCCCTACGGGCCCTTGCCCATTGCCGAAGTCCGCGCCAACGCCCTGGGCGTGATGGACGAACTGGTGGACTCCGGCGTCAAGCTGCTGACCATTGCCTGCAACTCGGCGTCGGCCGCTGTCTTGAGGGACGCCCGCGAGCGGTACACGGCGAAATACGGCATCCCCGTCATCGAGGTGATCCAGCCGGCCGTCCGGCGGGCTGTCGCTGCCACCCGCAGCGGGCGTATCGGCGTCATCGGAACCTCCGCCACCGTTGGTTCACGGGCGTACGAAGACACGTTCGCCGCCGCGCCGGACCTGGCGATCACGTCTGTGGCCTGCCCCGAGTTCGTGAGCTACGTGGAGGCCGGGATCACCACCGGACCCGCCTTGCTGGCTATTGCCGAGGAGTACCTGGCGCCGCTGAAGGCGGCAGGCGTGGACACCGTGGTGCTGGGCTGCACGCACTATCCGCTGCTGACCGGCGTCATCTCGTTCGTGATGGGCGACGCCGTGACGCTCGTGTCCAGCGCGGAGGAAACGGCGAAGGACGTGTACCGGGCCCTCGCCACCCACGACCTTCAGCGCACTGCGGTAACACCGCCGGAACACCACTTCATCGCCACCGGTGACGCCGGCCAGTTCGAAACGCTGGCCCGCCGTTTCCTGGGGCCGGAGGTCCTGTCCGTCCGGCATGTGGACCATGTGGCGGCCCAATACCCCACCGGCAGCCTGGCACGGATCACCCCCGAGATGATCGCGGCTGCGCAGACCGCCAGCGCCCGGCAGTCGTCGTCGGGACCTCGGATTTCGAACTTTGTGGGCGCCCACCGGGCCGGAGGACCTGCCCTGTGAAGCTCACCATCGTCGGCTGCACCGGCTCGTTTCCCGGCCCGAGCTCCCCGGCGTCCTGCTACCTCCTGACCGCCAGCGACGGCGAGCGGACGTGGAAGATCGTGATGGACCTTGGCAGCGGAGCCCTTGGCGCCATCCAGCGATACACGGACCTTGAGGACATCGACGCGATCTTCCTGACCCACCTGCACCCGGACCACTGCATGGACTTGTGCGGCCTGCACGTGGCCGTCCGCTGGAAGCCCGGCGGCTGGGGACGCGGCAGGATTCCGGTGTGGGGCCCCGCCGCGACGGCGGACCGGATGGCCACCGCCTACGGCCTGGAGCTCGATCCGGGGATGCACGAGGAATTCGACTTCACCAACTGGACCGAAAGGGAATCCGTCACGGTGGGGCCGTTCACGGTGACGCCGTTCGCGGTGAACCATCCCGTAAAGGAGGCCTACGCCCTGCGGGTGGAAGTGACCGAACCGGACAAGCAGGGCAACGCGGTCAGCCGGATCCTGACGTATTCCGGGGACACCGATTCCTGCGCCGGGCTGGAGGAAGCGGCAAAGAACGCTGACCTGTTCCTGTGCGAGGCCGCCTTTGAGGAAGGCCGCGACGACGACATCAAGGATGTCCACCTGACCGGAAAGCGTGCCGGCGAGGCCGCGGAGAGCGCGGGCGCACGCCGGCTGTTGCTCACGCACATCCCCGTCTGGACATCGCCCACCACTGTTATGGCCGAAGCGCGCCCCGTGTTCGGCGGCGACGTGGCCGTTGCCGTGGCCGGTGTGCACTACACCGTCTAGGGCCCCTTGGCCGACGGCCTGCTGTCTGCACCGCCGGAACCTGTTTCACCGACCGGGCCGTCCCAGGACCAGTGCGGGATGCGGAGCCAGTCCGGCACGTCCTCTGCAGAGCGCTGGTAACGGGACATCGTGGTGGTGGCCGCCCAGGTGAAGTAATTGTGCAGCACCTTGCGCACCGGATCGTCATCAGCGAGCCCGACGTCGGCCAGCGTCTGGTCGAAGCAGGCGACCGCCCTGCGGTCCATGTCCTCGTGCGGGCCGTTGCCGCTGTGCAGCCGAATCACTGATGTCTCGTCACCATACGAGTCTGAATACACGGGCGGGCCACCCAACGCCTCCGTCCAATAGGCTGCGAGCCGGTGGCTGTGCTGCGGATGGAATCCGTGGCTGAACGCGTGGCTGACTACCTCGTCGGCCATTACCCTTGCATGCCAGGCGTTGGCCAGCCTCAGGAAAAAGTCGGCACTGCCGGCAGCCTCGTACACCGTCTGCATGCTGCAACGATGACATGCTGCACCGGACGGGGGGAAGGGCTGTCCGTGGCAGGACGTCCCACGGCGAGTCGATAAGCTAAAGGCATGACTTCTGAAGCAACTGCAGTGCCCGTAGTGCGTGCCGATGGCCGCGCCCCCGACCAGCTCCGCCCCATCAGTATCACCCGCGGATGGTCCAAGCAGGCCGAGGGATCGGCCCTCATCGAGTTCGGCAACACCAGGGTCCTGTGCACGGCGTCCCTGACGGCGGGCGTGCCGCGCTGGCTCAAGGGCGAAGGCCGCGGCTGGGTCACGGCGGAGTACGCCATGCTTCCCCGGGCCACCAACACCCGTTCCGACCGCGAATCTGTCAAGGGGAAAATCGGCGGGCGGACCCACGAGATTTCCCGGCTGATCGGACGCTCGCTGCGTTCCATCATTGACACCAAGGCCCTGGGCGAAAACACGATCGTCCTGGACTGCGACGTCCTCCAGGCCGACGGCGGAACGCGCACCGCGGCCATCACCGGCGCCTACGTGGCACTGGCGGACGCCATCCGCTTCGCCCGCGACAACAAGCTGATCGCCAAGAACGCCCAGCCCCTGATCGACACGATCGCGGCGGTTTCGGTGGGCATCATCGACGGCGTGCCCATGCTGGACCTGCCCTACGTTGAGGACGTCCGCGCCGAAACCGACATGAACGTGGTGGTCACCGGATCCGGGAAGTTCGTGGAAGTCCAGGGCACCGCAGAGGGTGCTCCCTTCGACCGGGACGAGCTGAACCAGCTGCTGGACCTGGCCCTCCTGGGCACCACCGCCCTGGCGGCGATCCAGCGCGAAACCCTCGCCGACGCACTGTGAACCAGGACGCTGTGACCCCGAACGCTGAACCTGACGGCGCGCCCGTACCGCGCCTCGTCCTGGCCACGCACAACAAGGGCAAGCTCAGGGAGCTCCGGGAGCTGCTGCGCGGACAGGTCCCCGGGCTCGACGTCGACACGCAAGTGGTGGACGCCGCGGCGGTGGGTGCGCCAGACGTCGTCGAAACCGGCGTGACGTTCGCCGAAAACTCGCTGTTGAAGGCGCGCGCCGTTGCGGAGGCCACTGGGCTGGTGGCCATCGCCGACGATTCGGGGCTGGCCGTGGACGTGCTGGGCGGGGCGCCCGGAATCTTCTCCGCGCGCTGGTCCGGCCGCCACGGTGACGACGCCGCCAACCTGAAGCTTCTGCTGGACCAGCTCTCCGATGTCCCCGACGGGCACCGTGGAGCCGCGTTTGTCTGCGCTGCGGCCCTGGCTGTCCCGGGACCGGGCGCCGGGAGCCGCGAAGTGGTGGAGTACGGCCAGCTTGAGGGGACCCTCCTGCGCGAACCCCGCGGCAACGGCGGCTTCGGCTACGACCCCGTGCTGCAGCCGGCCGGCGAGGACCGCAGCTGCGCTGAATTGTCAGCGGCGGAAAAGAACGCGATCAGCCACCGTGCGAAGGCCTTCCGGGCACTCCTGCCGGCCATTGTCGAGGCACTCGCGCGGCAGTAGGGCACACACCCGAAACGCCCTCTAACAGCTAAGGGAGCCCCACTATGGTGGGGCTCCCTTAGCTTTGTCTTTGGTGCCAGCGCCGGCCGGCGGCGCTTCAAGGTACTAGTCCCGGTGCGTCTTCCGTTCGGCTTCGGGTTCGTGCTCCTCAATGAATTCGTCAACGGGGTCGGTGCCGAACTTAGCCGCCTGGCGCTTGGCGGAAATTCCGCGGAGTACTTCGATGCCGATCGGAATCACGGAGACCAGCACGATGACGATGAAGATGATGTCCAGGTTCTCCCGGACCCACGGGACCCTGTCACCGAGCAGGTAGCCCAACAGCGTGACGCCGCTGCCCCACAGGACCGCCCCGATCACGTTGAACAGGAAGAACTTCTTTTTGTTCATCTGGGCCACGCCAACGATCACGGGCACGAAGGTCCGGATGATCGGCACGAAGCGGGCGAGGATCAGCGCCTTGCCGCCGTGCTTTTCGAAGAAGGCGTGTGCGTTCTCCACGTTTTCGCGCTTGAAGAGGCGGGAGTTCGGCTTGTTGAATATGGCGGGACCGGCCTTGGAGCCGATCAGGTAGCCGGTCTGGTTGCCGATGATGGCGGAAATGGTGATCAGGAGCGCCAGGAGCCAGACATTGAACTGGATGGTGTCCGTTGCCACCAACAGCCCTGCCGTGAACAGCATCGAATCGCCGGGAAGGAAGAATCCCACCAGCAGGCCGGTCTCGGCGAAGACAATTCCGCAGACCAGCAGCACCACCCAGGGCGCAAGTGCGGGATCGGCCAGGAAAATCTGGGGGTTCAGCCAGTCGGGCAGGAAGGAGGCCAGCTGCGGCTGGACCGGTCCTGCACCACCCAGCATGGGCGCGGCAAGGTCGCTGATCGCAAGAAAGTTCACCTCCTCAGGGTACTTGACGCACCCGGGCATCCTGGTTGTATGGTTAGTTACACAAGTAACTAACCAGTGAGGTTTTCCGGCCTCGTGGATGAGGATCAAGGCGGCGCCAGTGATAGACGACAGCAGGCCGATCTTCCTGCAGATTGCCGCACTGATAGAAAACGACATCGTGGACGGCAACCTCCCGGAGGAATCCCAGGTCCCGTCCACCAACGAGTTCGCGGCGTTCCATCGGATCAACCCGGCCACGGCAGCAAAGGGTGTGAACCTCCTGGTGGAGGAGGGAATCCTCTACAAAAGGCGGGGGATCGGCATGTTTGTCTGCACGGGTGCCCGGGCGGCTTTGGTGGCGCGGCGGACCCAGGAATTCTTTGAGCAGTACGTGCGGCCGCTCGCAGCGGAGGCACGCAAGCTGGGCATTCCACCGGACGAGCTCAGCCGCATGATCACACGCGGCGCAGAGGCCGCGACGGCAGCGGACGGCAACCAGGAAAGGAGCGCGGCATTATGAACGAAACAGTGGTTGAAGCAAGGAATCTCACAAAACGGTACCGGGATGTCCTGGCACTCGACGACGTGAGCATCAGTCTTTCAGGGGGCCGGATTTACGGCCTGCTGGGACGTAACGGTGCCGGCAAGACCACCCTGATGTCCGTCTTGACGGCGCAGGCGTTCGCCACCTCGGGGGAGGCGCTGGTCTTCGGCGAGCCGGCGTACGAAAATGACAGGGTCCTGTCCCGGGTCTGCTTTATCCGCGAATCGCAGAAATACCCCGATGACTTCACGCCGTTCCATGCCTTCAAAGCCGCGCGGCTGCTGTTCCCCAACTGGGACCAGGCGTTTGCAGAACGGCTCATCAGTGACTTCGGACTCCCGGTCAAGCGGCGGATCAAGAAGCTCTCCCGGGGGCAGCTGTCCGCCGTGGGCGTGATCATCGGCCTGGCGTCACGGGCGGAGCTGACGTTCTTTGACGAACCCTACCTCGGGCTTGATGCGGTTGCCCGGCAACTGTTCTACGACCGGCTCCTGGCCGACTTCACGCACTATCCGCGCACGATCATCCTGTCCTCCCACCTCATTGACGAAGTGGCAAACCTCCTGGACCACGTCATTGTGATTGACGCGGGAAGGATCCTTATCGATGCCGAGGCGGATGCGCTGAGGGGGTCCGCGACGACGCTGGTGGGCCCGGCAGGCAAGGTGGACGCGTTCCTCGCGGGCAGGAAGGTCCTGCACCGCGAGACCATGGCCTCGCTGGCGTCGGTCACTGTTGACGAAGCCCTCAGCCCCGTGCAGCTGGCGGAAGCCGCCAGGGTGGGACTGGAAGTGGTTCCCGTGTCCCTCCAGCAGCTCGTTATCAGGAAGACCGTGGACAACCACACCCGGCGCCAGGCGCCAGGTGACGGACCGGAACGCGATGCATTGGAGGCAGCACGATGAGCAAGGCAATGGCGGTGGCGCGGATGCAACTCGTCACCAAATGGACATATCTGGGGAACCCGCTGGTCATACTCGCGGCGGCCTTTCTCCTCTCGATCGCCATATTCGCCCTGATCCCGGTGGACGAGCCCAAGTTCGGCGGCGGCAGCCAGGCTCCGCTTTGGTACTTTATGGTGCTGGGCATCCAGAGCATGACGCTGGCTTTCCCGTTTTCGCAGGCGCTGAGCGTGAGCCGCCGGGCCTTTTACCTGGGCACCCTGGGCCTGTTTTCCGTGCTGGCCGTGGCCATGACGGCCATCTACCTCCTGGGCGGCATCGTTGAACGGGCCACCAGCGGCTGGGGCGTCAATGGATTCTTCTTCGCCCTCCCCTGGGTCGCGGACGGGCCCTGGTACGGCACGGCGGTGTTCTACTTCACCATCATGATGTTCATGTTCATCATCGGCTTCTGGTTCGCCACGATCTACAAACGCTGGGGGACCATCGGGATGCTGATCTCCCTGATCGGCTCGGCCGTGCTGTTGCTTGGCATTGTGGCGCTGGCGACGCTGAACCAGTGGTGGGGGAGCATCGGCTCCTGGTTCGTCCAGCAGACACCGCTGACCATGGGCGCCTGGGCTGCCGCCCTGTGTGTGGTGCTTGCCGGCGGCTCCTACCTCACGCTGCGGCGGGCGATTCCCTAACCCGCCACCGGCGTCGGACGCGTGATATCCGCGACAGGGCCGCCCTGGTGACACGGGAACGGGCCTGTCCGGCGGTAAAGTATGGGCCGTGGGTTTGGACTTTACGGCGATCGACTTCGAGACGGCCAATGGCTTCCGGGGTTCACCGTGCGCGGTTGGCCTGACAAAAGTGCGCGGCGGGCGCGTGGTGGATGAGGCGTCGTGGCTGATGCGGCCTCCGGTCAACCACGACCACTTCGAGTACCACAACGTCAGGGTCCACGGCATCAAAGCCACGGACGTCGCGGGCCGTCCCCGCTTCGGTGAACTGTTCCCGGAAATTGGCGCCTTCATCGGGGACGACATCCTGGCGGCGCACAACGCGGCCTTTGACCTGGGAGTGATCCGGTCAGGGCTTGAGGTCTCCGGCCTGCCCGGCCCCGCCTACGACTACGTCTGCACCGTGATGCTGGCCCGGCGCTGCTACTCCCTGGTCTCCAATTCCTTGCCGTTCGCCGCGGAGGAAGCCGGCGTGCCGCTGGTCAACCACCACGACGCCGCAGAAGACGCCCGCGCCTGCGCCGGCATCCTGATCGACATCGCTGCGCGGAACAACGCCAACAGCATTGCCGAGCTCTACCTGTCGCTGGGCCTGGTCCTGCCGCATCAGGAGGCGTTTGACCCTGCGCACGATGTCCTGTCCAAAGCCAGCCTTACCGCCCTTGCCGGTGCCGCTGGCGGAGGCAGCGCCGCGCTGGTGCGCCCGTTCCAGTCCGGGTGGCCGGAGGAGGGCGACAATCCCGTCCCCAATGCCGACGCCGAACCCTCCCACCCGCTGTACGGCCAGACCGTTGTCTTCACCGGCGAGCTCTCCATGGCCCGGCCGGAAGCGAAGGTGCGTTCGGCCGAGCTGGGTGCCCGGCCGGAAAGCCGGGTGACGGCCCGCACCACGGTGCTGGTGGTGGGTGACGGCTTTGTTGCCGCGGACCTGCGGTCCGGTAGGCTGACCGGCAAGGCCCGGCGCGTCCTGGAGCTCCACGACCGCGGCCAGCCCATCGAAGTACTCTCCGAAGGCGAGTTCCTGCAGATGGTGGGTGGCTGAGCCGTCCGGTGTTCATCCGGCGCAACAAATCTTCCCTGCGGCGTGCCCGGCTCCTAGCCTTGCAGGATGAGCAAACTAACGGACGGCCAAACAACCGGAATCAACTGGTCCGCCGTGTTCGCCTTTCCCAACCCCGTCAATGAATACGCGGCCCGGATCACCGCCGGCCTGGTGGTGCTCCTCGCGGGCGCCACACTGCTGAGCGGGTCCGTTTGGGGACTCGTGCTGATCGCCGCGGGCTTCTGGCTGCGTGTGCTCTTCGGCCCACGGATTTCGCCGCTGGCCCTGCTCTCCGTCAAGGTCCTGGCACCCCGACTGGGCCGCGTTCGCCTGGTTCCCGGACCGCCCAAGCGTTTTGCCCAGGGCATGGGAGCGGCGGTGTCCACGACGGCGCTGATCCTGTTCCTTGCCGGGGCCGCCCCTGCAGCCTGGATTGCGCTCGCGGTACTCATCGCTGCAGCCTCGCTGGAGGCCTTCGCCGGATTCTGCCTGGGCTGCGTTATCTTCGGAGTGCTGCAGCGCCGGGGCCTGATCCCGGAGGACATCTGCGAGGCCTGCAACAACGTCGCGCTCAAGCGGTTGTAACGCCCACCAGCAGATCGGCCATGCCGCGGATGACGTCCGGCCCTTCGAGGGCGTCGAGCCATTCCGGGGGCAGGCACACTTCGCCGTAGTAGGCGCCAAGGATGTTTCCGGCGATGGATCCCGTGGAATCGCTGGCGCCGCTGTGGTTGACGGCCAGCGCCACGGCTGCCCGGAAATGGTCTTGCGGCGACAGGGTGGAGTCCGCATCCGGCGCTGTGGCCAGGACAGCGTAAAGCCCGACGGCGAACGCCTCCTCCGCGACCCAGCCCTCGCCCAGCTGCCGAACCAGGTCCTCCGGCGACAGGACGCCTGTTCCCGCACAGCGGATGGCTGCTTCAAGCCGCTCGGGAAGTTCCGCCGCCACATCCTTCAGGCCACGCACCTCCTCCAGGACCGCCGCAGCGGCGTCCGCCAGGGTGTCACCGGCCACCAGGCGGTGGATCAGCAGGCTGAAGCTGCCGGCACTTTGCCGTGCGGACGGATGGCCGTGCGTCAGGGAGGCGGCGTCGGCACTCAACTTATAGACGGCGTCGGACGCTATGTAGGGAATCAGGCCGAACGGGGCCGACCGCATCACCGTTCCACGGCCATTCAACTCCGGGTTCACCGGCCGGTAGACCGTCCCCATTTCGCCGGTGGCCAGGCCGCTGATGCACGTTTCTTCCGGGGCTCGGCGGTGCCTCAGCACCTCGTTCCCGTCGATCCACCGTGGCGGCTGTGCCGGGGCCTGCGGCGGTACAGATTCACCCTGGGTGTCCAGCCAGCGGAGATAGGCCAGCCACACGCAGGCGTTCGTATCGGCGCCCACGCCGTCATTGGCCCATTCGAGCACCTCCACCAGTCCGTCCACGGTGTACAGCGTCAGCTGCGTGTCGTCCGAAAAGTGGCTGCCGCCGTCGAGCGCTGCCAGGTCTGTCAGGCCCGCGGGGCCGAAGCGTCGGCGGATGGCCTCCATCGGGTCGAACGCCACCGCGTAGCCCAGCGAGTCGCCCAGGGCGCCGCCCAGGAGGCAGCCGTGGATGCGGGACTTCAGCGGGGGCGCGGCAACGGCGCCCGGTTCAATGCTCATGACAGTAAATTTACCGTGGGGCGAAGGTGGAACGCGCCGGGGCGCCACGCCGTCCGTCCACTAAGCTCGGACTCAGCCAAAGCCCAGAATCCCTTGGCAGAATGCAAAGGCACCAAACCCCAACGATAAGGATTGCCCCACCATGACCACGCCTGTGCCCGTCCACCGTGATCCCGCCCCCGGGCTGACTGCCGGCAGCGGTGCCGAAATCCGGCACGGGCTGGTGTCCAGGCTGTCTGCCGAAGCCTTTGGCAGCCTCTTCATCGTGGTGGCAGGCCTGGGCGTGCCGCTGTTCTCCATCCCGCAGTCCAGCCCGCTGCCGGCCGCGCTCGCAGCAGGCCTCGCGGTAACCGCGGCGATGCTGGCCTTCGGCTACGTTTCCGGCGGACACTTCAACCCGGCGGTGACCGTTGGCCACGCCGTCGCCGGCCGGATCCGGCTCGGTGACGCCGCCGCGTACATCGGCGCGCAGCTGGTGGGCGGGCTTCTCGGCGCCCTCGCACTCTTCGGTATCCTGCGCACACTGCCGGGCATCCAGGACAGCCGCACGGCGTTCGACACCGTGACTGCCGGATTCGGCGAACATTCCATCATCCAGGCGCCCCTCGCCGGCGTGCTCCTGCTGGAAGTGCTCGGAGCCGCCATCCTGGTTGCAGTCTTCCTGGGCACCACCGCACGCAACAACATCAACAAAACGGCAGCTGCCGTAGCCGTGGGCCTCGCCTTCGCGGTCCTGCTGCAGCTGGGCCTGTCCGTGGGCAATGCGCCGTTCAACCCCGCCCGCGCCACGGCGTCGGCCGTCTTCAGCTCCAGCTGGTCCCTTGAGCAGCTGTGGCTCTTCTGGGTTGCTCCCTTGGCGGGCGCCGCCATCGCCGGGCTGGTCTTCCGTGGGTTCGCCGAGCCGGTTGCTGCGGATACTGCTTCGGCCGCTGGATCAGCCGCTGACGGGTCAGTAGATGACGGCAGTGCCGCCGAGGATGTTGTGGATTTCGACGACGAGGATGCCGACGTCGCCGACGACTCCGCTGAGGTGCCCGCCAAGGCAGCCGCTCCGGCCGAGCCCGCACCGGCTCATGCCGCCGCGGACGAGCCGGACAACCGCGACGAGGCCCAGGAATTCTTCGACGGAAAGCGCGGTTAGCTGGCCTGACTGGGCAACGGCCTGTTGCGGCAGTTTCCTAAACTGTCGGTGGCAGCCGCTAGCGTAAGAATATGCGGTTATTGCACACATCGGACTGGCACTTGGGCAGGTCCTTCCACGGCGTCGGGATGCTGGACGCCCAGCGGTCATTTGTTGATCAGCTCGTCAGCGCTGTCACCGGAAATGCGGTCGACGTTGTCCTGATCGCCGGCGATGTCTACGACCGCGCCCTGCCCGGCGTCGACGTCGTGGGGCTGTTGGACGATGCCCTGGTGCGGCTCACGGCGGCTGGCGCCACGGTGGTGCTGACATCCGGCAACCACGACTCCGCCATCCGGCTGGGCTTCGCCTCCCGGCTGCTGGAACGTGGCGGCGTCCACTTGCGGACCCGGCTGGCGGACCTGGACCAGCCCGTCGTCCTGCCCCTTGAGACGGGTGACGGCCGGACGCCCGGCGCCGTCCTGGCCATCTATGGAATCCCCTGGCTGGAACCGCGCCTCGTCGCCGAACAACTCGGTGCGGAAGCAGCCAGCCACTTCGAAGTCACCCGCGCCGCCACTGACCGCATCCGGGCAGACCTCGCCGAGCGCAGCGCTGCGGGAACCGTCCATTCAGTGGTCCTGGCCCACACGTTCGCCAGCGGAGGGATCAGCTCCGACAGCGAGCGGGACCTCAGCATCGGGGGAGTCGGAGCGGTGCCCCTGGACCTCTTCGACGGATTCAGCTATACCGCGCTGGGGCACCTGCACGGCCGCCAGACCCTGTCGCCGCAGGTCAGGTACTCGGGTTCGCCCTTGGCCTACTCGTTCTCTGAAGCCAAGCACACCAAGGGAAGCTGGCTGATCGACGTCGGCCCGGACGGCGTGACCGGCGTATCGGAACTGTCGTGGGAAGCCCCGCGGAAGCTGGCCGTGCTCCGCGGCGATATCTCGGAGCTCCTGGAGTCCGCGGAACATTCCTGGGCCGAAGGTGCGTACTGCCAGATCACCCTGACGGATGAGCAGCGGCCCGCGCAGGCCATGGAGCGGCTGCGGGCCCGGTTTCCGGACACGCTGGTCCTCGGCTTTGATCCGCAGGGCGGCGCCGTCAAGGCGTCCAAGAGCTACAGCAGCCGGCTCGCCGAAGCCCAGGATGATCTCTCGCTCTGCTGCGGATTCCTCGATCATGTGCGGGGGCGGGACGCGGACGACGCCGAGCGGTCGGCCATCGCCGCGGCGCTGGATAACGTACGCCTGACGGAGGCATCGCTATGAGGATCCACCGTCTTGCCATCTCCGCCTTCGGGCCCTTTGCGAGTACCGAGGAAATCGACTTCGACAGGTTGAGCGCCCACGGACTCTTCCTCCTTAACGGGCCTACGGGGGCAGGGAAGACCAGCGTGCTGGACGCCGTCTGCTTTGCGCTGTACGGATCCGTGCCCGGGGCGCGCCAGGAGGGTAAGCGCCTGCGCAGCGACCATGCTGAGCCGTCGCTCGAACCGGCAGTAACCTGCGAGTTTTCCGCCCAGGGCCGGCACTTCGAAGTCACCAGGTCGCCGGCCTGGGATAAACCCAGTGCCCGGGGGAAGAACGGCTTCACCACACAGCAGGCCAAAACGCTCCTCCGGGAACGCATCAGCGGGACGTGGACGGAGAGATCCGGACGCAATGACGAAGCCGGCGCTGAAATCACCGCCCTGCTGGGAATGGACCGGGAACAGTTCACGCGCGTGGTGATGCTGCCACAGGGCGATTTTGCCGCCTTCCTCCGGTCCAAGGCAGCCGATCGCCTGGAACTGCTGCAGAAGCTTTTCGGCACCCAGCGGTTTGAGGCCCTGGAACAGGAATTGGCGGCGCAGGCGCAGGCCGCGCGGAACGATGTTGCCCGGCTGAACGCGGAGCTTGAGCTGCTGGCGGCGCGGGCCGAAGCCGAAGCCGCCGCGCTGGCCATTGACGATTCCGGAGCTCCTGCCCAGGAAGAATCGTCTGCCCGGATCGAATGGCTGCAGGAATCAGTGGCCCGCCGCGCAGCGGAACTGGCTGTCGCGGCGGAGGCCGCAGCAACTGTCAGCAGGCACACCTCCGGCCTGCTGGAGGGCGAGTCCGCGCGGCGGGAACGGCACCGCAAACTGGCAGCCGCCGAGGCCCGGAAGGCGGCCGCAGAGGCAACCCAGCCGTCACTGGAGGTCCATGCCGCCCGGCTCGCACAGCACCGCCGCGCCGAGGTGCTCACGGGCCAGCTGCAGGCGGTTCAGTCCAGCCAGACCCAGGTCCGGCACGCAGCCGGAGCCATGGAATCCGCCATCACACTGCTGCGGATGGCCGCGGATGAAGACCCCGAACTGGACCAGCTGGACCTTGGCGCCTTGGATGCGGACCCCTCCGATGGCGGGCTCTCCGCCGCAGGGGCCAATGACGTCGCTGGTGAGCTGAGCCGGCTCCGGTCCTTGTTGGCCGTTGTGGAAGCAAGATTGCCGGACGAAGAACGCCTCCATTCACTCGTTGCCAGGCGTGCCGCACTCAGCACGAAGCAGCAGGAACTCACCCAAAAGGACATTGACCTGGGCGTTTCGCTGCAGGCCCTCCGCTCGGAGCAGGAAACCCTGACGGCGGGCCTCGAGCCCCTGGCGGAACTGGCCTCAGCCGCCATCCTGCGCGCCAAGGAAGCCGCTGCGGCAGAGGAACTAGTTGACGTCGTTCGGCGCTACGCGGCCGCCCGCGCGGCGCAGGGGCTCGCCACCGGGCGCCACTCGGGGTCCCGGGAGATCCAGCTCGAGAAGAAACTCCGCTGGCTGGACCTGCGCGAGGAAAGACTCGCCAACGCCGCCGCCGAACTCGCCGCCCAGCTGGCCGAGGGGGAAGCCTGCCCGGTTTGCGGCAGTGCGGACCACCCGGCTCCCGCGGAGGCTGCTGCGTCAGCGCTGGGCCTCAGCCAGGCCGAGGAAGCCGCCCAGCACGACCATGAGTCTGCGGAGAAAGACCTGGCGGCGCGGGCCCGTGAGTTGGGCGACGCGAACCAGTTGGTGGCTGTTCTTGAAGGCCAGGGCGGGGACACCCCCGAAGAGGATGCAATTGCAGCGTTCGAGACTGCCCGCACCGCCGCCGGAGAGTCTCAGCTGGCGGTGAAGAACCTCGCTGACCTCCGGCAGCAGCTGGAGGCAGCCGAAGCCAGATTGACCGCAGCGGATTCCGCCAGGCACAGAGCAGCATCCGAACTCGCGCAGGCCACCGTTGAATTGTCGGGACTGGTGGACCAGCTGGCGTCGCTTGACGAGGCGCTCTCCGCCCTGCGTGGCGGCCACCGCAGCCTCACACACCGGCTGCGGTCGCTGCAGGACGCTGCTGCCACACTGGAGAAGGCCATGGAGGCCCAGGCCTTGCTCAGCAGGGCCAGGGCCAGGGCCGAGGAAGCGCGGATCCAGCTTGACCTGGCGTTGCCTGAGGCTGGTTTCAGTTCTGACCTTGAGGCCCGGGCGCAGCTGCTGTCGGACACCGACGCCGACGCCCTGCTGGCTGACGTCCGGGCCGGCCACGACGAACAGGCGCGGATTGCCGAGCTGTTCGCATCCGAGGATCTGCTGCTGGCACGGATGGAAGCCGCAGCCCATCCCGCGGTGGACGAAGCCCTCATTGCCGAGCTGCAAACCGCCGCGGAGCAGGCCGGGGAGGAGGCACGCGCCGCCGATCTCGCCGCCGGCATGGCCGTGCGCTGTGCGGAATCGCTGGCCGCTGTCCGCAAGGACTACGAACGGCTTGCCGGTTCCGGGCGGGTTCCGCGGGAACGCGCCCAGCTGCTGACAGCCCTGGCTGATACCGCCGCAGGCCGAGGAGACAACACGTACCGCATGAGCCTGAACAGCTACGTCCTCGCGGCACGGCTTGAACAGGTGGCGTTGGCGGCTTCCGAACGCCTGGTGGCCATGAGCGATGGCCGCTACCTGCTCCAGCATTCAGACGCCAAGGCCGCGCGGGGCGCGAAATCCGGGTTGGGCCTTGAAGTCGTGGACCAGTGGACCGGGCACCGCCGGGATACTTCCACACTGTCCGGCGGCGAGTCCTTTATGGCGTCCCTCTCACTCGCCCTGGGGTTGGCAGACGTTGTGCAGCAGGAATCCGGCGGCATACAGATCGAGACGCTCTTTGTGGACGAGGGTTTCGGCAGCCTGGACGAACAATCCCTGGAACAGGTGATGGATGCCCTCGAAGGCCTTCGCGACGGCGGGCGCGTTGTGGGTCTCGTCAGTCATGTGGGGGAAATGAAACAGCGTATCGGAACCCAGCTCCAGGTCCTCAAGGGCCGGAACGGTTCCACCCTCCGCATTTCCGACGCCGCCGAAGCGCTGGTGTGACGGCGGTCATGCCGGGCTGGACTGGCCCCAGCCGGCCTCTATAATTGGATAGTTACCGGGTTGCGCGCATCGGGAGGAGGGACGATGCGCATTACTGAACGAGCCCGGAACCTTGAACTCTTCAACAATGTCCTCCCTGCCCGCTTCCCTGGAAGCGCCGCTTTCTTCTGACAGTGCGCCTGCCTCCGCTGCGCCGGCTCCGCCCACCGGGCGGTTCGCCAGGCTCCCGCACCTCGCAGGCCGCAGCTTTATCCCCCTGGGCCTGTTCGCCCGGCTGCCATTGGCCATGCTTACCGTCGGTGCCCTGACCCTTGTTACGTCCGTGACGGGCTCCTACGCGCTGGGTGGCACTGCGGCCGGTGCTGTGGGGATCGGCTCGGCCCTCGGCGCCCCGGTTTTTGGGGCCCTCGCAGACCGCAGGGGGCAGCGGCCCGTACTTCTGGTGGCGGCGGTGCTCAACACTTTGGCTGTCCTGGCCCTGATCGGGACGGCTTGGGCTGCGCCCGAAGCCGGGTCTTTTCCCGTGGCCCTGATCGCCGCCGCATTCCTTGCTGGGGCCAGCTGTCCGCAGGTAGGGCCGCTGGCCAGGGTGCGCTGGATGGCGCTCACCTCGCGGGGCAAGGGAGCGAAGGGCGGCAGGGATCTGGACACGGCCCTGTCGTACGAAGGCACGGCTGATGAGCTGACGTTCGTGCTGGGACCGGCTCTGGTGGGTATCCTGGCCAGCCTGGTGGCCCCTTGGCTGCCGTTGGCCTTGGCCGCAGCCATTACCATCACGCTAGTGCCCGCCTTTGCCGTGCACTCCACGCACAAGGCGGTTCCCCTGAACCGGGGCTCGGCAGCTTCGCGCAAGGCTGCGAGGATTCCTGCTGTCGTCGCACTGCCCGTCCTGGCGATGGTGGCCATGGGCACTTTCTTCGGGTCCGCCCAGACTGCTTTGAGCTCCTTCTCCGCCAGTTTCGCCACCTCGGAAATCGCCGGACTGCTGTATGCGGTCATGGGACTGAGTTCGGCCGCCGCAGCCCTGTCCGTGGCGTACTGGCCCCAGCGCTTCGCTCCCGCCGCCCGGTGGCTGGTCAGCTCGGCACTCATGACGGTGCTCGCGTTGCTGCTGCTGGTGCCCGGATCGTTGGGCGGCATGATTGCGGTGCTTCTGGTCCTGGGATTGCCCGTGGGCCCCGTGATGGTCACAGTCTTCGCGATCGGAGGCCTGGTGGCGCCGGTGGAAAGGCTGGGCACTGTGATGACAGCTCTGGCAAGCGGGATCGTGGCGGGTACCGCACTGGGGGCCGCCGTTGGTGGCCAGCTGGCGCAGGCCCACGGCTACCACGCCGCCTTCATTGTGCCTGTGATTGCCGCCGGCGGCCTGCTGGTGCTTGGTGCCGCGGCCGCCGTCATTCTCCGCAAACGCCACTGATCGACGCCGGGTGCTGGTCATGGCCAGACGGCGTGTGCAATGGTCAGCCCAGCTGGGCCTGAATGCGCGCGGCGCCCGCCATCAGCGCAGCGGCGATTTCGTCCGGATTCTGGGCTGCCCGGATATAGACGACGGCCAGCGCGGCTGGCCGGCCGGCAGGGACCCTGACCGGAACTGCCACGGAGGAGACCCCGGCGATGACTTCATCGTGGCTGGCGGCATAGCCCAGCTGCCGCGCGGTTCCCGCCTCGGGCCGGTAGGGGATTCCCGGGGCTGCCGCATGCCACTCAGGTGCTGAATAGGCGGACTGGATCGCAATGCCGGGGGCACCCGCGCTTATGGGATGCCGGGAGCCGGGGTGCTGGACGATGGCGGCCCCGGTATGCCGCGGGTCCACGGTGACCAGCGTGACACAGTCATCGCGGTCCCAGACGGCCACAAAGGCACTCATGGTCAGGGAGTTCGCGAGTTGCGTCAGTTCCGGCAGCGCCGCCGTCTGCAGGTTGCGGGCAACCCCCCGCGCCAGGACAGCCAGCCCGGGCCCCGGCTGGACTCTGCCCGCGTCATCGCGCACCAGCAAGGAGTGATCCTCCAGGGTCCGCAGGATCCGGTAGGCCACGGAACGGTGAACCCCCATGGCGTCGGCAAGTTCCGCAATGGTCAAGGGAGTCTCCGCGGCCGCCAGGATTTCCAGCGCACGGATTCCGCGCGACAGGGTCTGGGACGGCGAAGCCTGAGCTGCTCCGGCGGGGACTGCGGTGGGCGTCATGGTCCCATCCTAGGCGGCTGCACGGGCGCTGCCCGGGTGCCGTGACGGTGCTTCCCTCACCAGGACTGTGTGCGGATTTCGAAAAGCTCTGTGCTGATTCCGAAAAGGAAGTTCAACTATGGAACTGACTCGCGTCAACTATGGAACTGATCCGTGCGGAGAATCAAGAAAAAATAGTGCGTTTCATCACATCTTCGCGTAACGTCATACTAACTGACCGTTCGATCAGTAAATCGGACGGCCTAAATCCACCGTCGGCAGCCGTTATCCCCAACCAGGCTGCCCCAAGCCACGGAGTTCCAATGACCGAAACTTCACGCGTCGATTCCGAGGCGGGCCCGAGCAGCAAGCACGAGGAACGCAAGGTCCTCGCAGCAACGCTGGTCGGCACCACCATCGAGTGGTACGACTTCTTCATCTTCGCCCAACTGACGGGTACCCTGCTGTCCCCGCTGTTCCTGGCTCCGCTGAACGAATCCAATCCGGGCCTGGCCCAGATCCTGTCCTTCGCGCTGATCGGCATCAGCTTCCTGTTCCGCCCGCTGGGTGCAGTGGTTGCCGGCCACCTCGGTGACCGGCTCGGACGCAAGGCCATGTTGGTCTTCACCCTCCTGATGATGGGCGCAGCCACCTCTCTGATCGGCATGCTGCCGACCTACGCGCAGATCGGCGTCTGGGCCCCCATCTTGCTGATCATCCTCCGCATTGCCCAGGGCTTCTCCGCCGGCGGTGAATGGGGCGGCGCTGCCCTGATGGCAGTGGAGCACGCCCCCAAGAGCCGGCGCGGCGTGTTCGGCGCGTACCCGCAGATCGGCGTCCCGGTCGGCATGATCCTGGCCACCGGCCTGCTCTTCATACTCAACTCGAACATGTCCAAGGAAGACTTTGCTTCGTGGGGCTGGCGCGTTCCGTTCCTGCTGTCCATCGTGCTGATTGTGGTGGGATACCTGATCCGGCGGGCCGTGGCCGAGAGCCCAGTCTTCCAGGAGATGGCGGCCCGAAAGGCCGAAAGCAGGGCGCCGCTCAGCGAGCTCATTCGTAGCCACAAGAGGCCAGTCCTCTACTCGACCATGATCTTCATCGCCAACAATGCCGCTGGCTACCTGTTGATCGCTTTCTTCATCTCCTACGCCACCAGGACGCTGAAGATGCCGGTCCCGGAAATCCTGCTCGCCACCACCCTCGCCTCCTTCGGCTGGCTGATCTTCACGCTCGCCGGCGGCTGGCTCTCAGACCGGATCGGCCGGGTCAAGACGTTCCTGATCGGGTATGCGATCATCTTCGTCTGGATGATCCCGATGTTTGCCCTGATCGACACCAGGAATATCTGGCTCTACGGCGTGGCGCTCTTCGTCCTGACCATCGGACTCGGTCTCTCATACGGCCCCATGTCGGCGATGTACGCCGAGATGTTCCCGGCCAATGTCCGCTACTCGGGCATCTCCATCGGGTACGCGTTCGGTGCGATCCTGGGTGGTGCCTTCGCCGCAACCATTGCCGAGACGCTGCTGCAGAGCACCAAATGGACCGGATCCATCGGCATCTACATCATGATCCTGTGCGTGATTTCGGCTGTCGGGGTTGTGCTTGCCAAGGAGACGAAGGGCAACCCGCTCGGCGTCAGCAGCCACCACTAAAGTTGTACGCATCGTAGAACGGCGGGTTCGGGCCATCTGGCCTGGACCCGCCGTTTGGCTTTCCGGGCCCGGTGTTGCCGTCGGGCCTACTGGTTCAGCAGGCTGATGGCGTCCTCATCGGCCAATTGTTCGAAGTGCCGGTAGAAGCTGCCAACGGCGCGGAACTTGCCCGGCAGATGCAGGCACAGCACGGCGTCGCACACCCGCGACACGGCCGTGTAGGCTTCCACCGAACCCACCGGCGCTGCGGCGACGACCCGTGCCGCACCACCGGAACGGGCTGCCTCGGCGGCAGCGCGCATGGTGGCTCCGGTGGCCAGGCCGTCGTCGAGCAGTAGAACTGTTTGACCGGTGAGGTCGTTGCTGATCCCCGGGTAAGTCGCGGCCCGGCGGAGCAGCTCGGCCCTCTCGCGTTTCTCCACTTCGTCCAGCCACTCCTGGCGGACGCCGTGGTCCAGAATGCGGGTGATCAAGGGACGGTTGAGCAGGCGCACTATCCGGCCTCGCGACCAGGCCAGCGCACCGAACGCTGTTTCGTCGTGGCCGGGGATGCCGAGTTTCCGGACCAGAACGGCGCCGAGTGGCAGGTACAGGGCCTTGGCAGCCGCGGCGGCCACAGGGATGCCGCCGCGGGCCAGCCCCAGGACGATGGTGTCGGGGCGTTCCCGGAACTGCGTGAGCACCGCCGCCAGCCGTTCACCGGCATCGGTGCGGTCTTCAAAACGCGTGCTCATTGTTCCCTCTCCGGCTGTCTCCGCCACGCTTCCAGCCTACCTTCTGCTGCCGCGCCGGGAACCGGGGATACTTCCTCCCACTGCTGCTCAGTTACGGGAGGGCGGCGGTAACAGCCTTGGTGATTTCCTGGATCACCACAGTCCGTTCAGGGATGTCGCTCAGGTCGGCACCCTTCGTTAAAACCACCAGCACGTAGCTGCCGGAGGACATCGAGAGGACGGCGGCGTCGTGGAGTTCGTTATCGAGCAGCCCGTATTTGTGGAAGACGGTGACCCCGTCCGGAACTGCGGCCGGAATGAGGTTTTCGTAGTTGGTGTCCTGCATGTAGGACAGGAGCTGCTCCGTATGCTCCTGGTCCAGGAGCCGGCCCTCGAACAGTTCCGCCAGGATATGGGCCATCTCGGGCGGTCGAAAGCGTATTCACCTGGAACTCCGAAGAGAACGCGCCCAGCCGATCATCGAGGGACGCTGAACCCTCCTCCACGAGGTGGTAATAGGCCGCGGCGGTCAGGATCTTGGCCGTGCTCGCTGCCTCGAACGGTTACTCCACTCCGTACTGGTGCACGTCCCCGCCGTCGGTAGCCATCAGCGCAACACCCACCTGGTACTGGCTGTTTGGCGCCGTTGATGGCATCGATGGCTGCGTCCAGGCCCGCGTCAATCGGGGCGGAGCTTGCAAAGGTGTCGATGCCAATTGATGTGCGCGATGCCGCACCCTGCACGGGCCGGGCAGGCGCCAGTACGTAGGCGGCAGTGGTCAGACCCCTAGGAAAGCGATGGCGCCCTGTTTGAACGCGCGGCTGGTGATGGCGTTGGTGTGGTTTCGCCCGGGCAACGTCAGCTGTTCAGCCATGGACCCTGCCCGGATTCCGAGTTCGGCAAGCTGCGGCATGGTGGCCGCACGTTCATCCTGGTCGCCGGCCACAAGAAGCATCGGCATGTGGGGAACGGCTTCGGCAGGATCGAAGGGCTCGGCCTTGATGGCATCCACAAGGGACAGCAGCGCGAAGATGTTGTTGCTCGGCAGGAGCATGGCCATCTTGAGCAGGCCGGCCGTTGACCCGTCCGCGATGGGGGTTCCGTCTGCGAGGTAGTTCTGGGCGGCGATGAGGTCAAAGGCTGCCAGCGGATCGGCGATGTTCGGTCCGCCCAGGACCAGGCGGTGGACGATCTCGGGCTGGGTGGCGCCGAATTCCCAGGCGAGCCGGGCGCCCAGCGAATAGCCCACAACGTCCATCCCGCTAGTGGGGTCACCGTCGTGCAATGGCCGCACGCCGGCGTCGAACGCTATCTGCAGCAGATCTGCGCGGATCCGGCTGGGGGAGTAGGAGTCCATGTCTTCGGGGGCGCCGCTGCGGCCGTGTCCTGGCAGGTCCACGGTGATGACGCGGCGGCCAGCCGCCAGCAGGGCCGCCACCCAGCCGGTGTCATGCCAGTTGAGCTTGCTGGAAGAGGAGAAGCCGTGCAGCAGCAGCACAGGGCGCAGTCCGGCGTCGTTCTGGGGGTCGTGCACCTCCACAAAAAGTTGGGGGTCCGTGCCCTCAACGGTGTGGGAATGCATCTCGCCGGTGTGCCTGCCGCTCATGGTGTCAGTCCTCATCAAGTACGGCGCTCAGGCGGACCCGGCGCGTCGGTGCCTCGTCCTTCGGGACCGTGCCCACGATTCCGGCGGTGTTGTCCGGCACCTCGAACACGATCAGGGGTTCGCCGACATTGATCCTGTCGCCTGCCCCACCGAAGATACGGACCACTTTACCTGCCTGCGGACTGGGCAGTTCAACAGCGGATTTGAGGGCTCATGACGACATCTGCTGCCAACTACATTGGCTGGCGATCGCGCGTGGTCAGCCGGGCGCCGAGCCAGCACGCCGCCGCGAGACAGGCGACCAGAACGAACGTGCTCAGCAGCTGTCCGCGGCTGCTATCCGCGCTGAAGCCGACGGCGAAGATCAGGCCCAGGAGGACCAATCCGAAGATAGTCAGGCCCGGGAAACCCTTCATCCGCAGCGGAAGTTCGGCACCTTCCCGGTCCGCCCGGCGCCGGAGGATCAGCTGCGAAACAAGGGCCGTGCCCCAGACCACCAGGCACGTGGATCCGACCAGCTGGAACAAGGCCGGCAGGATCCGGTCCGGGAACAGCAGCTCCAGAACCGTGGCGAAGAAACCGAACGCCACCGACACGCCTACGGCGATCATCGGCACGCTGGCGCCGCTGAGCCTGGCCAGGAACCCGGGAGCCTCGCCGCGTTCGGCGAGCGAGTACACCATGCGGGACGCGCCGTAGAGGTTGGCGTTCAGTGCCGAGAGAAGCGCGACGACGGCAACGAGGGTGATCGCCGTGCCGGCGCCCGGGATCCGGGCCGCGTCGAGCACGCCGGCAAATGGCGAGGCGAGTCCTTCGGAGGAGACCGGCAGGACGGCCGCGATGACAAAAACCGACCCGATGTAGAAGACCAGGATGCGCCACAACACCGTCCGGATCGCCTTGCCCACACTGTGCTCCGGGTCCTCCGTTTCCGCGGCGGCCACGGCCACGATCTCGGTTCCGCCGAAGGCAAAGATCACCACGAACAATGCCGTGGCGATTCCGCCAAGCCCGGCGGGGGCAAAATCAGTGGTGATGTTAGCGAGTCCAGGCGAAGCTACGTCGGGCAGGAGGCCCAGCAGCAGGGCCGCCCCCACGGCCAGGAACGCCACAATGGCGGCAACCTTCAGGATGGCGAACCAGAATTCGAACTCGCCGAAGTTCTTGACGCCCGTGAGGTTGATGGCCGTAAACACAACCATAAAGATGAGTGCCAGGGCCCAGACGGGGATAACCGGCCAGACGGAGAACAGCAGGCCCGCTGCGCCCAGGGCTTCCGCGGCGATGACCACCACCAGCTGGAGCCACCACAGCCAGCCCACCGCAGCGCCGGCGGTTTTTCCGAGCGCCCGCTCGGCGTAGACGGAGAACGCGCCGCTGGTGGGATTCGCAGCGGCCATCTCGCCCAGCGCCCACATCACCAGGATGATGAGCGTCCCGGCGACCAGGTACGAGATCAGCACGGCGGGCCCCGCGGCCTGGATTCCGGCCCCCGAACCCAGGAACAGGCCGGCGCCGATGGCGCTGCCCAGTCCCATCATGGTGAGCTGCCGGGGTTTCATGGTGTGGCCGAGGTGGGATTCCGGCCGCACTGCCGTGGACTTCGATGTCATGCCTGAGAACCTTCTTGGGGTTGGGGTTGGTGCCCCCGCGGGGACCACTTGAATTTACCGCCTAAGTCGCTGCCCGCGGGCAACGGTTGTGGAACGATGGTGGCACTTTGAGTCACTAGGACGACTATTGGCTAGCAACTTGCTTACCCCATGGCGGTGCATGAAGGAGATTGTATGAACGTGGATACCCTGGATGCCAAAATTGTCCGATTCTTTACTGACACTCCGCGGGGCTCGGTGCTGGAGGCCTCGAGGGTCCTGGGCGTCGCCCGCGCCACCGTCCAATCGCGGCTGGACAGGATGGCGGAGGCCGGCGTAATCAGCTCGTGGGTGCCCCGGCCTGACCCGGCAAGATTCGGCTTCCCGGTGGTGGCCTTCTGCTCACTGACCATCAACCAGGACCTGGGCCACGGTGCGGTTGCCGAGGCGCTGGCCGCGATCCCGGAACTGATCGAGGTCCACACCGTTTCGGGCAGTTCGGACCTTATGGCGAGGATCGCCGCGCGGTCCAATCCGGACCTGCAGCGTGTTCTGGATGCGATGATCGCCACCAGAACCGTGCTCCGCGCGTCGTCCGTGATTGTCCTCAACACCCATTTCCAGGGCAGGACGCTGAACCTGCTCGAAGCCGCGGCCGCCAGGCCGCCGGAGTAAGGTCTCCGGGGACCCGCCCAAGGAGCCTTCGTCCAGTCGCGCGGAGCGGCGAAACATTTTGAATCAGAGGAAGGTGGCCGTAGAATCAGTTCTAGTCAAAATGACTATAACTAATTGATGGCAATGAAGCACAGGAGCAGGGAGCGGGTGAGTGACCGTGTACAGCAGCTCAGCGAACGTCTCCGAACGGGCCAGCGCTGCACCCTCGCTCGCGATCTCCACCGTCATCTTCGCCCTGCGGCCCAGCGAGTCCTCGGGCCGGCCCACCCTCTGGCTTCCCCTGGTCCGCAGGATCCGTGAGCCGTACAAGGACCTTTGGGCCCTTCCCGGCGGACCGCTGACGCATGTTGAATCCCTGCAGGACGCCGCGTCCCGGAACCTCCGGGAAACCACCGGACTCACGCCCAGCTACCTGGAGCAGCTCTACGCGTTCGGCGGGCTGCACCGCTCACCCACCCAGCGCGTGGTGTCGATCGTTTACTGGGCGCTGGTCCAGCCCACCGAGGCCGCCCTGGCCGACGAATCGGAGAACGTGAAGTGGTTCAGGGCAGACAAGGTGGGGGACCTGGCCTTTGACCACAACGCCATTGTTGAGTACGCGCTCCGGCGCCTGCGGAACAAGCTGGCCTACGGCTCGGTGGCCTACCACTTCCTGGGGGAGTACTTCACGCTCGCCCAGGTCCGGGAAGTTTATGAAGCCGTCCTGGACACCCGGCTGGACCCGGCCAACTTCCGCCGCCAGCTCAAATCCACGCCGGAGATCGAAGAAACCGGCGAATACCTCCAGGGCGGCAAGCACCGCCCGCCACGTCTTTACCGCTTCACCGGCCGTCCCGGCCTTGACCCCGATAACAGGAGCACACCATGAGCAGCGTCAACACAGCCATCCAGCTGATCACGCGCGAACAAGCCGAAAGCGCGGCCCGAAGCGCGGCAGCAGGCAAAACAGCGGCCACCTGCAGCCCGGCGCTCGCCAAGGGCCCGTGGGAATACGACCTTGCCGAAGCCCTCGCGGGTGCCCCTGCCTACGGACCCGGCGCCTCCAGCGCGGACGTTGCCCCGGCCGCCACGCCGCGCCAGGGCCAGCTTCCGGAGGAATACAAGCTCGCCAGCGATGCCGAGCTCGATGTCCGTATCCGCGCGGCCAAGAAAAAGCTCGGGGACCGGGCAGTGATCCTGGGCCACTTCTACCAGCGCGACGAAGTCATCCAGTACGCCGACTTTGTGGGCGACTCCTTCCAGCTGGCCAACGCCGCCCTCACCCGGCCCGACGCTGAGGCCATCATCTTCTGCGGCGTGCACTTCATGGCCGAGACCGCGGACATCCTCTCCACCCCGGAACAGGCCGTCATCCTGCCCAACCTCGCTGCCGGCTGCTCCATGGCGGACATGGCGGACACCGACTCCGTGGAGGAGTGCTGGGAACAGCTCGAAGAGATTTTCGGTACCGAGGCCGACGCCGAGGGGCGGGTTCCGGTCATTCCTGTCACCTACATGAATTCCTCCGCCGCCCTGAAGGCTTTCTGCGGCCGGAACGGCGGCATCGTCTGCACCTCCTCCAACGCCAAAGTGGTCCTGGAATGGGCCTTCGAACGGGGCCAGCGGGTCCTCTTCTTCCCCGACCAGCACCTGGGCCGCAACACCGCCAAAGCCATGGGTGTGCCGCTGGAGCAGATGCCCATGTGGAACCCGCGCAAGGAACTGGGCGGCAACGACGAACAGGCCCTGCTCGATTCCCGCGTGATCCTCTGGCACGGCTTCTGCTCGGTCCACAAGCGCTTCAACGTCGGGCAGATCGAAAAGGCCCGCGCCGAGTTCCCCGGCGTCAACGTGATTGTGCACCCCGAGTGCCCCATGGAGGTGGTGGACGCCGCCGATTCCGCCGGCTCCACCGACTTCATCAAGAAGGCCATCGCAGCCGCCACCGAACCGACCACGTTCGCGATCGGCACGGAAGTCAACATGGTGAACCGGCTCGCGGCCGAGTACCCCCAGCACACCATCTTCTGCCTGGACCCGGTGATCTGCCCCTGCTCCACGATGTACCGCATCCACCCCGGCTACCTCGCCTGGGTCCTGGAGGAACTCGTCGAAGGCCGCATCGTCAACCGCATCAGCGTGGACGATTCCGTCCAGGACAACGCCAAGACCGCGCTCGAGCGTATGCTCGCTTCGCGTCCGCTGTAGCCCCTCCGCTGTAGTCCACCTCCTGTAACCCCGGAAACCGAAACGAGCCCCACATGAGCGCAGAGAGCCCAGCCGGTGGTCCGGCACCCCGGCGGCTGATCGTCGTCGGGAGCGGCATCGCGGGACTGTACGCCGCGTTGCTTGCCGCCGATGCCGGCGCCGAGGTGGTGCTGCTGACCAAGGGCGCGCTCGCGGACAGCAACACGTACTACGCCCAAGGCGGCATCTCCGCCGTCCTCGACGAGCCCGCGCCCGGGGACACTGTGGCCGCGCACATCGCAGACACACTGAAGGCCGGGGCCGGGCACTGCGACGAGGAGGCCGTCCGCGTCCTCTGCACGGAGGCCCGGCTGGATATCGCCGGCTTGGAACGCTTCGGCGTGCGTTTCGACCTGGACGACGACGGCGACCCCTCGCTCGGGCTCGAAGCCGCCCATTCCGCGCCGCGGATCCTGCACGCCGGCGGCGACGCAACCGGTGCCGGCGTGGCCAGGGCGCTCATCAGGACTGTCCTGGATGCGCAGGCCGCTGGCCGGATCCAGGTCATCGGGCACGCCCAGGTCACGTCCCTGTCACAGAGCGAAGGCCGCGTGGCGGGTGTGAATTTCCTCCACGACGGGCGGGAACTCGGCGTCCACGGCGATGCCGTGCTCCTGGCCACCGGGGGAGCGGGCCAGCTGTTCGCCCAGACCACCAACCCTGCCGTGGCAACTGCCGACGGGCTGGCGCTCGCCTGGCGGGCCGGAGCCGCCGTGGCGGACCTCGAGTTCTTCCAGTTCCACCCCACCTGCATGGTGCTGCCTGCCGATGCCCTCGAGGCCGCCGGCAACGGCACTGAACCGCTCCTGATTTCCGAAGCCGTCCGCGGCGAAGGCGCCATCCTGCTGGACGCCCACGGCGAACGCTTTATGCCCTCCTACCACCCCGACGCAGAACTTGCCCCGCGCGACGTCGTCTCCCGCAGTATCGCCCTGCACCTGGCCACCCTCGGGGATCCCAACGGGCACGTGTACCTCGACGCCATGGTGGTCGAGGCCCGGCACGGCATGGGCTATCTGGCCAAGCGGTTCCCCACCATCACCCAACGCACCCGCGAAGCCGGCGTCGACTGGACCCGGGAACTCGTCCCCGTGGCACCGGCCGCGCACTACTGGATGGGCGGGGTCCATACCGACCTCTACGGGCGGACCTCGGTGCCTGGGTTGCTTGCCGCCGGTGAGGTTGCTTGCACCGGCGTTCAAGGGGCTAATCGGCTTGCCAGTAACTCCCTTCTTGAGGGCCTTGTCTTTGGGCGGCGGGCTGTTGCTGCGTTCCTGGCCGGCAGTTCCACAGATCCCTCGGCGCCTGCGCTCTCGCCTCGCACCGGCGATCGCCTCGCAAGCTCGGCGGCCGGTCCGGCCGCTCACGCAACAACGGCGCTATCGGGACCTCCGGAACTGCCGGTGATGCTTAACGACGCGTCAGCGTCCATTTCCTGGCAGTTTGAAATGGTTCCGTCGGCTGGGCCCATGGAAACATCCTTTGCTGAGGCGGAGCCGTTTTCTCGGGTTGCTCTTCGGCGGGTGATGACTGCTAACGCTGGGGTTTTGCGGGATGGCGGATTGCTGCGGGAGGCAGGGGCTGTGCTTGGGGCTTGGGGGGCCGATGTTTTTCCCATCAATGTTCCTGATTCCCTCGATCCTCGGGAGCATGAGGATGCCAATCTTTTGTTGGCTGCGCAGCTGCTGGTGCACGCCGCGCGGGAGCGGCGGGAATCCTTGGGGGCGCATTACCGCAGCGACAGCGTGCCCGCGGATGCCGCCGTCGAACATTTTGACAAGCGTTACACCATGAGCCGGAAAGCGAGCCTCGTTAATGACTAGCCTGACCCTCCCCGCAACACCCGTCCGGGACATCCTGGAGCGGGCCTTCGCCGAGGACGCGCCCAGCGGTGACATCACCTCCCAGCTGCTGATCCCGGCGGAGGCCCGGGCCACCGCCGTGCTCAACGCCCGCGGGCCCGGCGTGTTCAGCGGCGGAACCGTCTTCCGCGACGCCATGAAGCTCATTGATCCGGAGACGGACGTGAAGTTGTTGCTTGCAGACGGTGAAGCGTTCGACGCCGGCACTCATCTCGCGCGGGTGAGGGGCAGCGCCCGCTCCGTGCTTCTGGCCGAACGGGTCGCGCTGAACCTGGTCCAGCGCATGAGCGCCATCGCCACCAAGACCGCGGAATTCGTGGAGCTTGTCGAAGGTACCAAAGCGCGCATCACCGATACCCGCAAGACCACCCCCGGCCTGCGGGTGCTGGAGCGCTACGCGGTGCGCTGCGGCGGGGGAGCCAACCACCGCTACAGCCTGTCCGACGCCGTGCTGGCCAAGGACAACCACCTGGCCGTCATGACCGGCGGCGACCCCGCCAAGCTCACCGCCCTGCTTGTCGCGGCCAAGGCCCAGCTGGGGCACACCACGCACTTCGAGGTGGAGGTGGACAGCGCCGAGCAGATCGAGCCTGTCCTCGCCGCCGGCGTTGACACCATCATGCTGGACAACTTCACCATCGATGAGCTCCGGGCCGGCGTGCGGCAGGTGGCCGGGCGGGCCATTGTGGAAGCCAGTGGCAACGTCAACCTCGCCACCGTGGCGGACATCGCCGCCGCGGGCGTGGACGTCATCTCCATCGGTGGCCTTACGCACAGCGTGGCTGCCCTGGACCTGGGCCTGGACGTCGAACTGAGGGCCGGCTGATTCGGCCATGATCTTCCTCGACGCCGCCGCCACCACGCCCGTCCGCCGCGAAGTCCTCGAGGCCATGTGGCCCTACCTGAGCGGCGAGTTCGGCAACCCCTCCAGCCATCACACGCTGGGCGAGGCCGCTGCGTTGGCGCTCGCAGGCGCCCGCGCCGCCGTGGCCAAGGTGCTCGGCTGCCGGCCGGGTGAGGTCACCTTCACCTCGGGGGGTACGGAGGCGGACAACCTTGCCGTGAAGGGCATCGCCCTGGCCCGGCAGGCTGCGGATCCGTCGGTGAACCGCGTGGTGATCAGCGCCGTCGAACATCCCGCCGTGGAAGAATCCGCCCGGTACCTGGAGCGGTTCCACGGCTTCGCCGTTGATGTGGTTCCCGTGGACAGCGCCGGCCGGGTGGTGCCCGCGGCGCTCGCCGCCGTGCTCCGGCCCGAGACCGCTGTCGTCAGCATTATGTACGCGAACAACGAAGTAGGCACCATCCAGCCGGTTGCGGAACTGGCTGCAGTGGCCACCGCGAGGGGCATCCCGTTCCATACCGACGCCGTCCAGGCCGCCGGCTGGCTGCCCCTGGATGTCAAGGCGCTGGGCGTGGATGCCCTGAGCATTTCCGGCCACAAGCTCGGCGCACCCAAAGGCTGCGGCGTGCTGTACGTCCGCGGCCGGACCCGCGTGGAGCCCCTGGTGCACGGCGGCGGGCAGGAACGCGGCCGCCGGTCCGGGACCGAAAATGTTGCCGGCGCCGTGGCGCTGGCCACCGCGCTGACGCTTGCCCACGCCGAACGGCCGGAACGGGCCGCCAGTGTGGCAGGGCTCCGCGAAGACTTCATCGCCGCCGTCCTGGACACGGTCCCCGGTGCCCTGCTCACCGGACACCGCACGGAACGGCTGCCGTCAGTAGCGTCGTTCTGTTTCCCTGGTACCAGCGGCGAATCCGTGCTGTTGGAGCTGGAGCGGCAGGGTGTGGTGTGCTCGAGTGGTTCGGCATGCGCCGCCGGCTCGGATGCGCCGTCGCCGGTGCTGACGGCGCTGGGCTACGACGCCGAGGTCGCGCAGACAGCTGTGCGGTTCAGCTTCACCTCAACCGTGACATCCGAGGAACTGGAGCAGGCGGCGGCGGCCGTGGGCACCGCCGTCGGGAATGTCTGGACCCTCGGCCGCAGCTAGCGGTCCGCAACCCAAGTGGCTCGCAGTTAACGTCGTCAAAATCGCGAATGACGACGTTAAATGCGAGCCACTTGGCAGCTAGATGTGGCGGGCGCGGCGGAAGATCCAGTGCCGCAGCATCGTGAACCGCACGGCGGTGGCCACGAAGCCTGACAGGGTGGTGGTCCACAGCTCCTCGGACACGGTGGCGTCCGGGTGGAGCCAATGCAGCACGCCCAGGCTGCCGCCGGTAATGACCAGCGCCACGGCGATGACGATCACGCCGTTGAGGTGGTCGCGGGCCATCCGGCGCTGCCCGGAGATCTTGAACGTCAGCCTGCGGTTCAGTGCCGTGTTCATCAAGGACGTCAGCACGAGGGCGGCCGCGTTGGCCAGCTGCGGTCCCAGCCATGGGCGCAGCAACGCATAGAGCGCCAGGGACGTGGCGGTGCAGATGATGCCGACGCCCGTGAAGCGGAGGAGCTGCCGCACCAGCGGAAACCTGAAGATTCCGCGGTAATGCTTGGTGGCCGGCGCACCGCGCGTGGGCTGCTGCGTCAGCTGGGCAGCGGGCGCAGCAGGGGTCTCCATGGGTCAAGCCTGACATATCAGGCGGGGGTTTCCTCCCAGGAGGCAGCCTTGACCGGGTTGCTGAGTTCGCCGATGCCCTCCACGCGGCACACCACGGTGTCCCCGGGCTGGATTCGGGCACACTCCGCCGGGAAGCCGGTCAGGACCAGGTCGCCGGCGTGCAGGGTCATGAAGGACGTCAGGTAGACGAGAATTTCGTCCACCTTCCAGCCGAGCTCGGTGCTGCTGGCGGCCTTCAGCTCGGCGCCGTTGTGGACGATGCTGATGGACCGGTCCGAGTCGTCGAGATCCGTCACGATCCAGGGGCCCACGGGGGTGAAGGTATCCTGGCTCTTGGCGCTGATCCACAGCTCGTCCGACTTCTGCAGATCGCGCGCCGAGACATCGTTGCCGATGGTGAATCCAAGGATGGCGCTGCGGGCAGTCTTCAGCGTCAGGCCACGGACGGTGCGCCCGACGACGACGGTCAGCTCGGCTTCCGGGTCCACGTGGCCCACTGCTGAGCTCAGCTCAATAGCGTCGCCGGGGCCGATGACGCTCGATGCCGCCTTGTGAAAAGCCTGCGGCGGGAGGTCCCGGCCGGCCTGGCCGGTGTTGTGCGCCATGCCGAAGACGTTGAGGGGGACCGACGGCGCCAGGAACGTGAACGAGTCCTGGTCCACTACAGTGCCGGTTTCCCAGCCGGGCCGGGCCCGGTGGTTGGCGTTTGCGCGGGACGCCTCGAAGGGGGAATCGACAACTGTCCAGGACCGGCCGGCGTCGGAGCCGAAGTCGGGGGCGTCGTTGGCCACGAAGAAATGTTCGTCGGCAACAGCCGGGGACAGGGGGCGGACACGGGCAAGGCGGCGGGGAGCGCTGGCAGTCATGATGACATCCTACGTCCTCCGGCGGCCGGTGGCCGGCTCCGGCAGGCTCAGTACAGCTCGCCCACCGGGATCTCCACGGCCAGGCGGTTGGACGGGCCGGGCAGCGGGCAGGCCCAAGCCTCGTTGTACGCGCAGGACGGGTTGTAGGCAAAGTTGAAGTCCAGGACAAACTCCGCGCCCGCCCCCGAGCCATGGACCCCATGGAACGCGCCCTTGATGGTGTCCAGGAGGTACCGGCCGGCGCCATATGTTCCGCCGGGCTGGCCAGCCGTGGCGTCCCGGAACGGAACGAAGATCCCGCCGCCGTAGCCGTGCAGCTTCCACACACCGAGCTGGCCCAGTTCGGGAAGATCGAACGTGCCCAGCCGGACAAACCGGACCATGCCGTCGGTGGCGGTTTCCACGGTCATTTCCCGGCCGGCTCCCTCAAGGGTCAGCGGCACATAGAAGCGGTAGATGGGATCGTAATCGGCCGTCTTCAGGCCGGAGAACTGCGATTTGTCCCTAGCGCTGAGGGCCGAGGCCGGATGCGTTGCGAACATCCGGTCGCGTTCATGCCGCCACAGGGAATGGGCCTCCGCCGGATCTTCAGCGGCAACCTTCCGTACCGTGTCGTACAGGGCAAACGTCCGCAGCCGCCAGTCCGCAATGTCGATGGCAGAGATGTCTGCCAGGCTCTCAAGGTCCGCACCGTACTGCTCATCCGCCATGTGCACCAGCCTAGTCCCTTGCGTGTGGGGAATGTCCGACGGCGACACGAGCCTCCCGCCCGTGGCCGCCGTCGTCCGCCGCTAGGCTGGCTGCATGACACAGAAGGCGACAATGTGGGGAGTCCGGACTGCAACGCTGCTGATGGCCGGAGTACTGGCTGCCGGGTGCAGCGCGCCCGGCGGCGGCGAGTCCACATGGACAGCTCAGCCGGACGCCTCGGCCAGCCCCGGTGCCAGTACCGGCACCACCGCCGGTGCCACCGCGTCGCCGGATCCTTCTGCCACGGCAGGTGCCTCGGGGTCCGCATCACCCTCAGCGGCGGCCACGGCGGCTGCGTGGAAGACCTTTACCGATCCGGCGAAGACCGTCAGTTTCGACCTGCCGGAGGAATGGATCGCCCAGTCCGTCACGCCCGAGGACGGGACCTTGCCGCGTGCCCTGAAGATCGAGGTGAAAAAGCAGGACGGCACGGTGGTGGCTGCTCTGCGGACGGGACTGCCGCCGTCGTCGTCCGAGTGCCCCGAGACTGCCCGGAAACCTTATGTTGTGATCAGCAGCGTGCCGGTGGAGCTTCCCGGCCTGACGGGGGAAGGCACCATCGCCCCGCACGTGGTGTTCCGCGTCATCCAGGGCTACCGCTACTTCGGCTCCTACGGCATCACCAACATTGTGGGCGGGGCTGACGGCCAGGCCTGCGAACTGCGGAATGTGGTCCGTGGCCCGGCCGGAAAAGGGGACTACTCGTTCGGTGACCTCGGAGTCCTGAGGGCCTTCGCCCCGGATGAGAAGGTGGCCCCGGCGAAGGCGTTTGACACCCTGGGCCAGGCCGCAAAGTACGTGGACGAGAGCTCGGAATTCGCGAACGTCCAACGGATGCTAATGTCTCTGGAGATCAAAAACTAGTCCTGCCCCTTGCCCCTCAACCCCGGGCCAGCGCGGGAAGTTCTACCACTACCTCACACCCCGGAGATACATGGAACGCACCGTTTCAGCACGTATGGTTTTCAGGACCATCGCCGACACGAAGGCAGCCCTGGCCATCGCTGTAGCCAAGAATCCCGGCTATACCTCGTTTGATGAATCCCTGACTGTCACGGCCGACGGTCAGCCGGTTCCGTTGCAGGAACTCGCGGACCATCATGGCGGCCGCCTGCACTACATGGAGCTCACTGAACCCGCCGAGGTCACCGTCGAGTACTCAGCGACGGTGGCCGGGCAGGCCGTCCCGGAAGAAGCCACCCTGGCTGAGCTCATCCGGTACGTGCGGCCAAGCCGCTACGCGGAGTCGGACCGGCTCCTGCCCACGGCCTATGCCGAATTCGGCGGCCTGCACGGTGCCGAGCTGCTCCAGGCCGTGCGGAGTTGGGTCTTCGGGGAATTGCGGTACATCAGCGGTTCCTCCAGGGGAACTGACGGCGCCGTGGAAACCCTCCTGCACCGCAGGGGAGTGTGCCGGGACTTCGCGCACCTGGCCATCGCCCTGCTGCGTTCCAAGGACGTCCCCGCCCGGCTCACCGCCGTGTACGCACCGGGGCTGAGCCCCATGGATTTTCACGCGGTAGCTGAGGCCCATGTCAATGGCGCCTGGCACGTCATCGACCCCACGGGGCTGGCCCCGCGGGAGTCGATGCTGCGGATCACCGCCGGCCGGGACTCGTCCGACACCGCGTTCCTGTCCACCGTGGGCGGGCGCCTGACACTGAACGAGCTGCGCGTCAGCGCTGTCGTCAACGGCCAGTTGCCGCCGGAAGATCCGGCCAAGCTGGTCATGCTGGGCTGAGATTCCCGCACGGCTCTGTTACTGGCGGGCCGTTACTTCCCGGCCAGATATTTCCCAGGCAGTTACTTTGCCGGCCGCGCTCCCACGGAATGCCGGAGTTTCTCGGTTAGTCGCTGGAGTTCCCTCTGCTCGGAAGCCGTCAGGGCCGGCCCCACCAGGATGGAGATGTCCCGCACGTGCTCCCGGCCGATCTCCTTCTGCAGGGCAGACCCCTCCTCGGTGAGCTTCAGTAGCACGCCGCGTCCGTCGTCGGGGGCTGCCATTCGGACCACAAGCCCGCGCTTTTCCAGCCTCTCAACCAGCCTGCTGAGGCTCGACTGGCTCAGCAGTACATGGTCATTGAGTTCATTGAGCCGGAGCCAGCCGGACGGACACCGGGACAGCGTGAACAGCACGTCGTACTCGTTGATGGCCACCTTTCGGAAGGCAGGACCGGCCTGCAGCCTGCGCATGACCGCAACCTGCGCCCGGAACAGGGATTCCCAGGTTTCCGCCGCCAGGCGGATGGGTGATTCGTTTCCGTCGGCAGCCATCACGCCTCCGAAGGGGCAGTCTCGGGCGCCGGTGAAGCCATCAGGGCGGCAACGCGGCCGGCATGCGTGGGCGGATCCGGCACGTGGGCGGGCTTGAGGGCAGCGTATTCCTTGCGGAGGACCGGGAGGACTTCCTCGCCGAACAGGTCAAGCTGCTCCAGCACCGTCTTCAGGGGCAGGCCTGCGTGGTCGATCAGGAACAGCTGGCGCTGGTAGTCGCCGAAGTACTCGCGGAATGTCAGGGTCTTTTCGATGACTTCCTGCGGGCTGCCCACGGTGAGCGGTGTCTGGGAGGTGAAGTCCTCCAGCGACGGGCCGTGGCCGTAGACGGGCGCGTTGTCGAAGTAGGGCCGGAATTCCTTCACGGCATCCTGGGAGTTCTTGCGCATGAAGAACTGGCCGCCGAGGCCCACAATGGCCTGGTCCGCCTTGCCGTGGCCGTAGTGCTCGTAGCGCTCACGGTACATGCCGATCAACTGCTGGTAGTGCTCCTTCGGCCAGAAGATGTTGTTCGCGAAGAAGCCATCGCCGTAGTAGGCGGCCACTTCGGCGATCTGCGGCGTACGGATGGAGCCGTGCCACACAAAGGGGGCCACGCCGTCGAGCGGCCGCGGGGTGGAGGTGAAGTTCTGCAGCGGCGTGCGGAACTTGCCGGACCAGTTCACCGTGTCCTCGTCCCACAGCCGGCGCAGCAGGCTGTAGTTCTCGATGGCCAGTTCCACGCCGTCCTGGATGTTCTTGCCGAACCACGGGTACACCGGAGCGGTGTTGCCGCGGCCCAGGACCAGATCCACGCGGCCGTCGGCCAGGTGCTGCAGCATGGCGAAGTCTTCGGCGATCTTGACCGGATCGTTGGTGGTGATCAGCGTGGTGGCCGTGGAGAGGGTGATCCGCTCGGTCTGCGCCGCAATGTACGCGAGCGTGGTGGTGGGGGATGAGGAGAAGAACGGGCGGTTGTGGTGCTCGCCGAGGGCGTAGACATCCATGCCGATTTCCTCGACCTTTTTGGCGATTGCCACGGCCGCCTTGATGCGTTCGTTCTCCGTGGGCGTCCGGCCGGTGGTGGGGTCAGTGGTGATGTCACTGACGCTGAATACGCCGATCTGCATGGTGTGCCTTCCGTTTCCTGGACTCTCTGGACTTGGGTCCAACTATACCCGATTTTCATGCATTTGCATGTATCGACGGATATAACGCCTCCCCGGCGAGAATATTCCAGGCTTACTGGGGGTCGCCCGGAGCGGCGCGGCGGCCGCTGACGCGGGGCACCATACCGGTGGTCCAGTCGCGGAACTCGGCATCGACGTCGTCCGCTTCCGCAAACTCCGGGCGCTGCTGCATGGCATGGAGCAGCGCTTTTGTTTCCCGCCGCCCCTCCACGAGCCGGTACAGCACGGGAACCAGCACCAGGGTCAGCGCCGTGGAAGAAACCAGGCCGCCGATCACCACCACGGCCAGCGGCTGCGAAATGAAGCCACCGCCCCCGGTCAGGCCAAGCGCCATGGGTGTCAGGGCGAAAACGGTGGCCAGCGCGGTCATCAGGATGGGGCGGAGCCGCTGCCTGGCGCCATGGGTGATTGCGTCCGCCACGCTCATCCCGCCGCGGCCGTCCCGTGGCTGCCTGTACTGGTTGATGAGGTCGATGAGCACAATGGCGTTGGTCACCACAATCCCCACCAGCATCAGCATGCCGATCAGGGACGGCAGGCCCAGCGGAACACCCGTGGCCAGCAGCAGCGCGACGGCGCCTGTCGCGGCGAACGGGACGGATACCAGCAGGATCAGGGGCTGGATCAGCGACTTGAACGTGGCCACCATAATGACGTAGACAATCGCGATCGCCGCGAGGAGCGCCAGGCCCAGCTGCTGGAAGGACTCGGCCTGCTGGGTGGTGGCGCCGCCGAGTTCCGCGGTGACGCCAGCGGGGAGGCTGACCTCCGTGAGGCGCTTCTGCACCTCCGCGTTCACCGCACCAAGGTTGGAGCCCGACGGCGTGACTGACACTTTGGCGGTCCGCTGGCCGTTGCTGGCGGTAATGGAGACCGGCACGTCCACCTGTTCCACGGACGCAATGCTGCCCAGGGTGACAGGGGCGCCGGATGCAGGGAGTGCGATGTTGCGCACCGCGTCGATGCTGGTGAACCGGGTGCCCTTGCCGATCTGGACCGGAAAATCGTTGGTGTCGATCCGGACCGTACCGGCGGGGATGGGGCTGACGGTGGCAGCCAGGACGCCGGCTACCTGTTCCTCGTTGAGCCCGCCTGCCGCGGTCTTGGCCCGGTCAACCTTGACCTGGACTACCGGCTGGCTGGCCGCGAGGTTGGTTGTCACCTCGCTGGTCTCCGGCACGCCGGTCATGGCCTGAACCATGGCGTCACTGGCCGTCCGGAGGTCCTCGGACGTTGCCGCCTTGATGGTGATGTCCACCGTGGAGGATGTCCCGAAGCCACCCCCCTGCGTGCCGACGGTAATTTTCCCGGAACCGGCTACCTTGCCCACTTCGGTCCGGACGGTTTCCTGGAGCTTTGCCTGCTTGGCCTTTTCATCCGTCACCACCGTGAACGTGGAGTTGGCGGCTCCGGAAGACGTCAGGGCGGCAAAACCTGCCTGCGCGTTTCCGGAGGTGAGCTGGACATTCTTGACACCCTCGATGCCCCGCAGGACGTCCTCGACCTTGATGGCGGCTGCGCTGGTGTCGGCCAGGCTTGTCCCCGCGGGCATCACCTGGCGGACAGTCATGCTGTTCTGGCCGGAATCGCCCAGTAGGTTGGTCGAAAGCAGCGGCGTCATGGCGGCCGTGGCGCCGAGCACCAGAACGGCGGCGACCAGGGTCAGCACCGGGTGCTTCTGGGTCTTGCTGAGGACGGGCAGGTAGGCACGTTGCAGCCGGCTTTTCTGTTCGGCTTCCTGTGCCTGGGTACGGGCGGCGGCAGTGGCACGGGCGGCAGCTTCGCGGGCAGCGGGCGAACCTGCAGCGGCCGAACCGGCGGCGGAACCGGCAGGGCTCTTGAGGAACCAGTAGGCCAGGACCGGAACGATGGTCAGCGATACCACCAGGGACGCCAGCAGCGCCATGGTGACTGTCAGGGCGAAGGGCCGGAAGAGTTCGCCGGCGAGCTCGCCCACGAAGGCAATGGGCAGGAAGACCGCCACGGTGGTCAAGGTGGAGGCGGTGATTGCGCCGGCAACCTCCCGGATTGCGGTGAGGATCGCGGGGACTTTCTCCTCCCCGTAGCTGAGGTGGCGTTTGATGTTTTCGATCACCACAATCGAGTCGTCCACCACCCGGCCGATCGCAATGGTCAGCGCGCCCAGGGTCAGGATGTTCAGTGAATAGCCTGTCGCGGACAGGCCAATGAACGTGATCAGCAGCGACAGCGGAATCGAGACCGCGGTAACAAGGGTGGAGCGGGCTGACATCAGGAAAACAAGGATGACGGCGACAGCGAAGCCCAGCCCGAGCAGGCCCTCGGTGGTGAGGTCCTTGATGGACTTCTCGATGAACGGGGCCTGGTCGAACACGGCGGTGAACTTTGCGTTGGACCCCAGCTCAGCCTCAAGGGCCGCCAACGAGTCGTTCACGGCGTGGGAGATTCCCACGGTGTCGCCCTCGGGCTTCTTGGTCACGGACACCGCCAGCGTTTCCTGGCCGTTGGTCCGCGTGATGGAGGTCCGTTCGTCATCCCGCAGGCTAACGTCGGTCACCGTGCCGATCGTCGCGGCATCCTTGGCTCCGCCCACGGGTAGCGCCTTGATGGCATCCAGGGAATCCACCGGGCTGCCGATCTGGAGGGATAGCGTCTTGCCCTGCTCCTGGATGGTCCCGGCCGGGATCAGCGCGCCGTTGTTGGAGAGGGCGTTCCGGATGGACTCGATCGTGGTGCCCGTGGCGGCCATCGCCTCGGGCCGGGGGAGGATCTCGATGTGCTGGGTGGCGCCGCCGGTCACGTCGGCTCCCCGGACGCCGTCGATCTTCTGGAGCCGGGGAACGGAGAGGCGTGCCAGGTCGGCGTTCAGTTCGCTGAGGGGCTTGTCCGAGGACACTGCCAGGAACACGATGGGGAAGTCGCTGATGCTGCCCGCGATGGCCTGCGGCTGCACGTCCTCCGGCAGGGAGCGCTTGGCGTTGGAGATGGCCCGGTCGATCTGGTTCCGGGCGCGGTCGAGGTTTGTCCCGTAGGTGAACACCATGGAGATCTGCGAGACGCCGTTGCGTGACGTCGAGGAGGTGGACTCCAGGCCTTCGACGCCGTTCAGGGCGGTTTCCAGCGGTGCGCTGACCTGCTTGTCCACCACCTCGGGCGACGCGCCGGGCATGGCGGAGAGGACCGTGATCTGCGGGAACTCAATGGAGGGGATGAGTTCCTGTTTCAGCGATGACATGGTGATCACGCCGAACACCGTCGCGAAGACGGTGATCAGCGCGATCAGCGCCCGGTTTGCCAATGAAAGTTGTGCCAGCCGGAACATCGCGTGTCTCTCCTGTGGGGTTGACGGACTCCTGCGGTCCGGACCGTCCAGCCGGGCCTGCCGGCCGGAATGCCGGGCGTCAGTGGTTGGCGGAGATGCTCTCCAGCTGCAATGCCTTGGCCGTTGCCGTCTCGAGCTCGGCAGCCAGATCCGGATTCTCATCCAGCTTCACGCCGTAGCCCGGCATCATGTCTTTGAGCTTGCCCTGCCAGCCCTTGAAGTCCTTGGGGAAGGACTTTTGCAGCAGCTCAATCATGATGGGCACCGCTGTGGAAGCGCCGGGCGACGCACCCAAAAGCGCTCCGATGGTGCCGTCGCGTCCGGCGATGACTTCCGTGCCGAACTGCAGCACGCCGCCGCGCTTCGGGTCCTTTTTGATGATCTGCACACGCTGGCCGGCGGTGATCAACTCCCAATCGCCGTCCTTGGCTTCGGGGTAGTACTCGCGCAGCGCTTCCACCTTGTCCCCGTGGCGCTTGGCAACTTCCTTGACGAGGTACGCGGTGAGGTCCATGTTGTCCTTGGCGACTGCCAGCATCGGGATGATGTTGCTGGGACGGATGGACAGCGGCAGGTCAAGGTACGAGCCGTTTTTCAGGAAATTGGTGGAGAAGCCGGCATAGGGGCCGAACAGGAGCGAACGCTTCCCGTCGACATACCGGGTGTCAAGGTGCGGGACTGACATGGGCGGCGCGCCCACCGAAGCCTGGCCATAGACCTTGGCGCTGTGCTGGGCGGCGAGTTTCTCGTCGGTGCAGCGGAAGAACTGGCCGGACACGGGGAAGCCGCCGAAGCCCTTGCTCTCCGGGATGCCGGAGGCCTGGAGGAGATGCAGGGCGCCGCCGCCGGCGCCTACAAACACAAACTTGGCGTGGATCTTGCCGTGTTCCCCGGAAGCCGGGTGCTTGATCGAAAGGTCCCAGCCGCCGTCGGACGCCTTGGAGATGCCGCTGACGTCATGGCCGTAGTTGATTTCGACGCCGTTGTTCCCGAGGTAGGTGGTGAGCTCACGGGTCAGTGCCCCGAAGTCGACGTCAGTCCCCTCGGTGGCCCGCGTGGCGGCGATGCGCTGCTTGGCGTCGCGGCCTCTGACGATCAGCGGCGCCCATTTGGCGATCTGAGCGTGGTCCTCGGCGTACTCCATGCTGCGGAACAGCGTGTGGGGCTTGAGCGCTTCGTAGCGGGTCTTGAGGAATTTGGTGTTGTCCTCGCCGATGACAAAGCTCATGTGCGGAACGGTGTTGATGAAGCCCTTCGGCGAGCCGATCAGGGATTCCTCCACAAGATGGGACCAGAACTGGCGGGACAGCTGGAACTGTTCGTTGATGAGCAGGGCCTTGGCCGGGTTCACCGAGCCGTCTTTGGCTGCGGGGGAGTAGTTCAGCTCGCACAGGGCGGCATGGCCCGTTCCTGCATTGTTCCAGGGGTCGGAGCTTTCCAGCCCGGGCTGGTCCAGACGTTCGAACAGGGAGATAGTCCAGTTCGGTTCAAGCTGCTTGATGAATGCCCCGAGCGTGGCGCTCATGATGCCGCCGCCAATCAGTACGACGTCGGCATGTTGGGTCTTGGATATGAAGGTCACAATCAGTCTCCGATAGCAGCGGCTCTGGCTGTCAAAGAATATCCCCGGGCGGCCCGCATACTGAAATTGGGCCGGGCCGTCAAGGCTTTAGCTGTACCTTTGTGAAAACTTCACTCAGTACCGGGGACGCCGGGTAGCTGCTGACGCGGTCCGAGAGTGCGAGTGCCGAGATGGGGAAGGCGATGGGAACCGCCGGCACAGTGGCCGCGATCTGGGCGTTGATGGTGTGGTACTGCTCGTCGCGTTCCTTGCCGGCAGGGAGGCCGCGGGCACGGTTGATCTTGGAGAAGACCTGCGGGTCCTGGTAGCCGAATTCGCCGTTCTTTTCGCCGAACAGCGGGCCCACAAAGTTATCGGCATCGGCATACGCGCCATTCCAGCCGAGCAGGTGGAGCCCGTGGTCTCCGGGTGACTGCACTTTCTGGAGATAGCCTTCGGACCAGTCCACCGGGACGGGTTTGATGTTGAAGCCGACGGCGGTCAGTTGCCTGCTGATTTCGGCGTAGATTTTCTCCGGCGTGGGCAGATACGGGCGCGTGGCGTTAAGCGGATAGTAGAACCTGAGCTCTTCCCCGGTGTAGCCGGCCTCGGTCAGATAGGCCTTGGCCTTGACAGGATCGTGGCCCAGCGCGGGAGCGTCGTTATTGAAACCGCTGATCTTCGGAGGAACGAACTGTGAGGCCTTGGCGGTGTTGTCGATGAAGAACTTGCGGATCAGGGTTTCCTTATCGATGGCCAGCTCAATGGCCTGCCGCACTTTTTCGTTCTGCAGGACCGGAATTTCCTGGTTGATGCCCAGGTACATCACCGAGAAAGGATCACGCTGGACGATCTGCATGCCCCGCTTGACCAGCTGATCGAAGTTGCCCACCGTGACGGCGTCGTAGCCGTCGATCTTGCCGTCCAGGAGGGCCTGAAGCCGCGTCTGGGGGTGGTCGTACGTGACGAAATTAATGGTGGAGATCTGCCCGCGGTCACCCCAGTAGTTTTTGTGGCTGATGAGCCGGACACTTGCCTCGTCCCAGGCGTCCAGGCTGAACGGTCCTGTGCCGACGGGGTTGGTAGCGAACCGGGAGACCGGGTTTCCGCCCCGGGTCTGATCCAGGACATCCGCCGTGCCCGCTGTCAGGGCGGCCGGGGATGCGATGGCGAACGCCGGCAGGGTGAGCGCCTGGAGGAACGCGGTGAAGCGCTGGGTCAGGTCGATCCGGACAGTGTCAGCGGAAAGGGCCGTGCAGCTCTTGAAAATGGAGAGCACAGCGTCGTCGGAATGTGCCTTGAACACGCTCTTGAACGAGCTTCCCGGCGCCTGCCGCCGCAGTTCCGACGAGAAGGCGAACCAGCGGTTGAAGTTGGCACATACGGCGTCGGCGTTGAAGGGCGTGCCGTCCTGGAACGAGACGCCGCTGCGGAGTCTGAACGTGTACGAGCGGCCTTCGTTTTCCTCGGACCATTCCGTTGCCAGCAGCGGCGTGGGCTTGCCCGTGGTCTGGTCCACACCCACCAGGCCTTCGAGGATCTGCCGGGTGATCCGGTAGCTTTCCACATCGCTCGAGAGCGCGGGGTCCAGGCCGAGGGGCTGGGACGCCGTGCCGAACGTGAACGTTTCGGTGGGTTCAGCGCCGGCGGGCGCCGTCGAAGGAGACGTTGCCGAGGGCGAAGGCGGTGGGTTGCCGGTACAGGAGGTCAGGCCTAACGCCATAAAAACGGCGCCGGTCTTGATGACCGTTCGCCGCGAAGTACTGCTGGGCACTCGTCTATCACCTCTGGCTGCTTCTGGCCGGCGCCGCGGACTGCGGGCCAAGGACACAGTCTAGTTGACACACCCCGGTGCTCCCTGGACACACGCCAGAGGCCTGTTCCGGGTGCGGAACAGGCCTCTGGGCTTGAAAGCCGGACTACTTGGGCATCAGCACCGAGTCGATCAGGTAAACGGTGGCGTTCTTGGTCTGGACGCCGCCGCAGATCACGCTGGCGCCATCAACCATGAGGGCGTCCTTGCTGCCGGTCACGGTGACCGATCCGCCCTGGACCGTGGCGTGTGTGCCGGCGATCTTGTCCGGGGTGATCTGGCCGGGGACCACGTGGTAGGTCAGGATCTTGCTCAGCAGGGCATCGTCCGTCTTGAGCGTTTCGATGGTGGCGGCATCGATCTTGGCGAAGGCGTCATCCACCGGAGCGAAGACCGTGAACTCGCCACCGTTAAGGGTGTCAACCAGGTCAACCTTCGGGTTCAGCTTGCCGGAGACAGCTGCCGTGAGGGTGGTCAGGATGGGGTTGTTGGATGCCGCGACCGCTACCGGGTCAAGTGCCATGCCGGCAACCGAGCCTGCCCCGGTGGGGACCTTCTCTGCGTAGCCGGCGCAGCCTGCGCCAACGAGGTTTGCGGCCGGATCCATGGCTTTGGCACTGGCGGACGGTGACGGGGCCATCTTCGTTGCTGACGGTGCGGCGGCCGGAGCCGAGGAGCTCGGGGTTGTTGTCGCGGTTCCACCGCAAGCGGTGAGGCTCAACAGGGCTGCAGCTGCAACGCCTGCGACGGTGAGGGATGTGCGCTTGAATGACTGCATTTCGGTTCTCCTTGTTTGTGCCGATTTCTTCCCTGCTGCAGACTTTCTGCCTGCCGCGTGGCCTTTTCCGACTGTTGGGCACCTGCCCTTGGCTGGTGTCTCAATGGGTATTCGGCCGGTGCACGGAAACGGATGGGTGGATCGTCAAGAGTTTTTGAAATTAGCGAAAACCGGTGGGAAACGCGGCAGTCCGCCGCAGCCGAATGACAGTTAAATGACAGAGATCCCGGGGCCTGTGGGCCCGGGATCTCTGTCTCAGTGTGCGCAAGGGGGGACTTGAACCCCCACGCCCGAAGGCACAGGAACCTAAATCCTGCGTGTCTGCCAATTTCACCACTCGCGCTTGGCAGTTGCTGCCGCAGTCTTCGACGGTGGCCGGATGGCCAACGGAAAAACGTACGACGGCGGATGCCAGTTTCCATTGTAGCCTCGGGCAGGCGGGGTTCCGGTCAGCCGGATCCCGCCGTCAGGGGCCGGCGCCTCCCCAGGCGTTGCATGATGCGTTATTCGTCGAGTTTGAGGTCGCGCCGCAGTTTTGCCACGTGGCCGGTGGCCCGGACGTTGTATTGGGCCAGCGCCACCTTGCCCTCGGGATCGATCACCACAGTGCTGCGGATGAGTCCTTCATAGGTCCGCCCGTAGTTTTTCTTTTCGCCCCAGGCGCCATAGGCCTCGGCCACGGCATGGTCCTCGTCTGAAAGCAGCGGAAAGCTCAGCTCCTCGTTGGCGGCAAAGGCAGCAAGTTTGTTCACGGAATCGGGGGAGACGCCCAGGACCCGATAACCGGCCGACGTGAAGGATGCCAGGCTGTCGCGGAAATCGCAGGCCTGTTTCGTGCAGCCGGGGGTGGCGGCGGCTGGGTAGAAATACACGATGGTGCTGCCGCTGTGGCCGGAAGCCAGGTTGACGTCTTTACCCGACGAATCCTTCAGGGTGAAGCCGGGCGCCACGTCGCCGGTCAAGAGTCTGTCAGCCACTGTTAATCTCCTCGTTGCAGGCGGAACACACCAGTTTAGTAAGCATCCACGACCGGTGCTAACCAGCCTTAGCTATACTTGCTGGTATGCCTGACATGGATCGCTGGCCCACTGGGCGCCTATTGTCCACTGCGGCACGCCTCGTAGAACACTCCTGGAACGAAAAGCTAAGCGCCATCGGACTGACGCACGCCGGCGTGATCGCTATCGAAGTCCTCTCAGCACAGGGGCCGATGACACAGGCCCAACTCGCCCAATATGTGCGCGTTCAGGCCCAGACCATGGGTAAAACCCTGAGCCGGTTGGAGTCCCACGGCCACATTGCCCGCGTCCGCAGCACCTCGGACCGCCGCAGCCAGGTGGTGTCCCTCACGGACAGCGGACGGGAAGCCGCAGCCGCAGCCGTTGAGATGGAACGCTCGGTGCTTGCCGCGGCAACTATTGACCCTGACGCCCTGCGGCAGGAGCTCCAGGCTGTGGTCAGGGAGCTGGCCAGCCAGTTCGCCTCGCCGTCAACCCGCGCCCTGGTGGACGGTGCCCCGCTCAGCTAGCAATCCCGGGAATCCGGTAAATCTGACGGGCACCATTACTGCAAATTCCGCAGTGGTGGTGCCTTTTTTGGTTGTACCTGAGACGGGAAAGTCAAGAAGTGGGCGTCTTGGCCGCGTGATTTTGCAGCGGTTCAGGGCGCACTTTCAGGAGGTGCATCGATGGTGGCTTCACAAGGACCTGCAGCGGCTGAGGGCTGGATCGTCTCCCGTTTCCAGGACCTTGTCCTGGAAACCGCTGACGCGGCGGAGTTCCTTGATGAACTCTTCAACATCATCAGCGGCATCTAGCCATTGGTCTCGCCGCGCGATGCCCTTATCATCTGACGTATGCGGAAACACTTGGTCGCCCTTGGGGTGGCGGCAATCTTCCTGGCCGGCTGCTCGGGCCCTTCAACTCAACCGGCAGTAACGGAGGCGGCGCCGGCCGCCACATCAGCATCAGCCACGCCGACGCCTACTACGCCAACGACAGGCTCGGCCGCGACAGATCTGAACTGGGGCACGCCGACCGCTGGCGACGAGTTCAATTACACCGGCGCACCGGACGCCGCGAAGTGGTCCGTGTACAACAGTGCCGGGCACGCGGGGAATGGCATTCGGAGTCCCCAGCAGGTCACGGTAGACGGTTCCAAAATGGTCATGACTGGAACACCGGACGGCACGACCGCTGGAATGAGCGCGAAGTTTGCGCGGCAGACGTACGGCCGGTGGGAGGTCCGCGCGGCAGGATCGGGTGACAATGAGTACCACATGGTGTCGATCCTGTGGCCGGATAGTGGGAATTGGCCGTGTGACGGCGAAGTTAACTACGCGGAGACGATGGGTGACTGGAACGTCATCAAGTTCTTCCACCACTATGGATGTTCGAACTCATTGACGTCGGCGTCCAAGGCTCTGGACGTTGGTGAGTTCCACAACTACGCGGTTGACTGGTCTCCGAATGGGATGGTCGGCTACATCGATGGGGTGAAGTGGTTTGAGGACAACAACTCCGCGCACCAGCCTCCCGGCTCGATGCACCAGACACTACAACTGGACTGGTTCCCAGACAGCACTGCGAACGGCGCTGGCGAGATGCGAGTGGATTGGGTTCGCGTCTATGCGGCAGCCGATACTACTCTAACTCTGCCGCAATCCGGTGAGTCGTTTGAGTTCGCCGCCACCGGGGATATAAACCCTGCGGGTAACACGTCGGCCACGTCGCACAGTGGTAAGAACGCGGCTAGTATCATCGCCGGTCTCAACGACGGTTCGCTGGACAACTTCTTTGCGCTGGGCGATTTCCAGTATGACAACGGCACCTGTACCGCGCTCGAGGCTTACAACCAGTTATGGGGTCCGGCTAAGGCCAAGACGTACTGGACCGCTGGCCCGAATCATGATGTTGAACCCGGCGAGAATGACGACGTTGACCGGTACATGGATGGGCAGTGCGTTTCCACGGTGAAGAGCGCGACCAGCTCCGATGTTGTACGGTTCCAAGACGCTCTTGATTGGTATTCGTTCGACAAGGGTAACTGGCACATTCTTGTAGCGCCTACGGCCACATGGCGTTATAACGCTACGCGGGCGCAAGCGATGACCTCGGAGATGGATGCCAACCTGAAAGCGGCGAAGGCCGCTGGAAAGCATCTGGCGGTTATCTACCATGATCCGTATTTCACCAGCAACACATCGAGCCATACCCGCTTCCTTAAGGCGAAGCCGTGGATTGACGTGTTCTGGGCGAACCGCGTTCGTGTGTTGCTGTCCGGCTCACAGCACAATTATGAGCGGACCTGCCCGATAAACAACGAGGACCAGTGCGTTGCGGACGGGATGCAGCAATTTCAGGTGTCCACTGGTGGAATCGGCCTCCGGGCGTTTACCAGCAGCCCCTCTTATGTGCAGCGGAAGTTTAGCGACACCTGGGGTCACCTACGGATGAGCCTCAAGGCTGATGGCTCTTATACGTGGGATTTCCGTCCCGTGTCTGGCGGAATGCAGACTGACAGCGGGTCTCGAAGCAATGGCTAATTCCTCGGTTCCGGTCCCGCGGGTTCGGGCACCATGAGGGACGTACCGCCACATTCCGCACGCTAGTGTTCCATAGATTCTTCCAGCTCTTTCACGGAACTGAAAGGTGGTTGGATTCGGAGTCTCGCGGCAGTCGGCTGTGATGTCGACGTGTCCCAGCGCTTTCCCCGGAGCAGCAGGGAATAAATAGCCCGTAGATACCCCACAGCGATCGAGGGGCAAAAAGGAAACCCCGTCTTCACGGCTTGTGGCCATGAAGACGGGGTTTCTTTGGTGCACCCCCCGGGACTTGAACCCGGAACCCATTGATTAAGAGTCAATTGCTCTGCCAATTGAGCTAGAGGTGCATCTCTTATGTGGTGACCTTCCGGGCTTTTTCTTTCCCGGTTGATCTCCGCAACGACATGAAACTCTACACGAACTTCCGACCCATGTGAAATCGAGGCCCCGATGCTCCCCAGGTTCAGCCGTGAGGGGCCAGAACTAGCACAAAATCAGGGTTTTTGTTGTTGGTGAGCAGCCAGAAGCCGCCGTCGGGAGTCCGGATGACGTCCCGGATCCTGCCGTATTCGCGTGTGAAATAGGCCACAGGAGCGCTTGCCTCCTCGCCGGACAAGGACACCGTCCAGAGGCGTTGGCCGCGCAGGGCGCCGAGGTAGGCCGTCGACCCGGCAATTTCCAGGCCGCTGGGTGAGGAGTCCGCCGTCGAAGGCCAAACCACCTTCGCGTCGCGGTACCCCTCCCGGTGCGGTGCGCCGGTTACTGCGGGCCAGCCGTAGTTGGCTCCCGGCTCGATGAGGTTGAGCTCGTCGTTGACGTCCGGGCCGAACTCGCTGGACCAGAGCCGGCCGGCACTGTCCCACGCCAGTCCTTGGACGTTTCGGTGCCCCAGGCTGTACACGGCATTGCCGAAAGGGTTGCCAGGTGCGGGGTCACCCTCCGGAGTCAGCCGCAGGATCTTCCCGCCCAGAGCGTTGCGGTCCTGTGGCTGTTCGCGGCGCTGGGAGTCGCCTGTGCCCACGTACAGGAACCCGTCCGGGCCGAAGCGGATCCGGCCGCCATTGTGGGTTGATGCCTTCGGGATTCCGGAAAAGACCATCTCGGGGTCGCCAAGGTCTAGGGATCCGTCAGGCTGTTCCATCAGCTTCAGCCGGGCGATGCGGTTGTCCTGTGCCGAGGTGAAGTACAGGTAAAGGTAGTTGTCGGACGGAAAGCCGGGGGAGAGGGCTAATCCCAGCAAGCCTCCCTCACCGCCAGGAGCAACGCCGGGGACCTGGCCGATGGTGGCCGCCTTGCCATCACGGACAGCCTTCAGCTGAGCTGAGTCTCGCTCGGAGATGATGGCGGTCCCGTTCGGCAGGAATACCGCGGCCCAGGGAATGTCGAGCTGGAGATCGAGCCGCGCCACGACCTCCGGCGGCGTGGCGTTACCCGGGCCGGTCCCGATCCCGTTTCCTGTGCTGGTCCCGGTTCCTGTGATGCTGCCGGTGGGGGCATCGGTGGCGTCCCCCGTGCAGCCCGACAGCAGAACGGCCAGGCACACTACGAAGGCGCCCGCGGTGGGCTTGGCCGCCGCGGAGGCCCGAAAGGATGCTTGCGTCCGGTCAGATACGGGTCCGCCGGGGAGCCCGGAAGCCGGCAGCTTCCGCATGGGCCGCCGACTCAAACCAGACGTCGGCTTTCGTCTGCTCATAGTCCGGATGCCCCTCCTCGTAATAGACCATCGCTCCGGCGTCGGCCTTGACGTCGAAATCCGCAGGGCCGCTGCCGTCCGGGCCGGGCGACGCCGAACCGGCGCCGTAGGGCTGGTCCGCGGCCAGATGCCCGGTCGGTTCCGGTGCAGCTTCGTAGTCCGCCACGGCTGCCGGCTCCATGATCCGGGCTTCAGCAGCCTCTGTGGCTACTGCAGCCTCTGTGGCTACCGCGGCATCCATGGATCCCGCAGCTTGCACGGGAGCCGCGCTTGCCGTGGGCGGGGCTGAATCGGCGGCCACTTCGGGTTGCATACCAGCGGCTTCAGATTCAGCTTCCGCAGCGGCCGTTTCTGCGCCGGGCAGCGTGGGTGCATGGGGCTCCGTGTATTCCGGGTGATGCACAAATCCGGCGCCCTGGGCCGGTGGTGCTACGGACGTTGGGGTGTCGGCAATTACGGTGGACGCGTCGCCTGCCGGCCGGTGGCTGGCGGCGGGTTGGGCTGGTGCGCTTGCCTCTGACCACTGGGTTTCCCACTCGGCTTCGTCTGCCTGCCGGCTCACACTCTCCTTGCTGCCAGGTTCCTGGGCTGCTATCGACTCCGGGCGAGCAAGCTCCTCTTGCCCAGCCGGCTGCTCAGGTCGACCGGGTTCCGCAGAGCCAGCCGACTCGGGGGATGACAGTTCTTCGGCGGACGGGCGTTCCGGTGCATCAGCTGCAGCGGCATCTTCGGCACCAGAAGTGTCTGTGGCACCAGCGGTATCTGTGGCACCAGCAGTAGCAGTGGAACCGGCAACGTCGGGTTCAGCGACGACGTTCTGCCCGACGCTGGCGTCTTTTTCAACGCTGATTTCTTCACCGCCGGCTTTGTGCCCGGCGACGGCTTCCTGGGGTTCTGCCGTGCTGGACCGCTCGGGCGCCTCGTCCGCCGTCGTCGGTGGTGGCGGCTCAGAGGCGCCGAAGCCCGCAGCGCTGGGGATGCCCGCCGTGCCCGCGGCTTCGGCCGAGGCGGCTGCGCTTCCTCCGGCGAGGCCGCCGTCCGCCCGGATCGGCGTGGCGTCGCTGGTGCTCGAGGAGTTGCTGCGGTTCAGTAGCCACCACACAACGCCTACGATCAGCACGATGAGGATAATCCAGAAGACAAAATCCATAGCAGGGCCCTTCAGTCCGGATGGCATGGTTGCCGTTCCCTGACGGTACGTCGGCGCGAACGGGACTGTCTAGGTTCCGGCGGACCGGTAAGGGCCAGTCTCAAAATTTGAGACGGGAGTCCACCATTTGATCGAAATATTCCTGAAAATGGGCCAAACGGGCTGTTCGGGTCGTTGGCGTCCCGATCGGAGTCATAGACTTTGACCCATGAGTGAGGACACCCAAACAGCAACCGAGAACAAGATCGACATCAAACCCCGCAGCCGGGTCGTCACTGACGGGATCCATGCCGCCCCCGCGCGCGGTATGTTCCGCGCAGTCGGCATGGGCGACGACGACTTCGCGAAGCCCCAGATCGGCGTTGCGAGTTCCTGGAATGAAATCACTCCCTGCAACCTCTCCCTGAACAGGCTGGCCCAGGGCGCCAAGGAAGGTGTCCACGCAGGTGGCGGTTTCCCCATGCAGTTCGGCACCATCTCCGTCTCCGACGGCATCTCTATGGGCCACGAAGGCATGCACTTCTCGCTCGTTTCCCGTGAGGTCATTGCCGACTCCGTGGAAACCGTCATGCAGGCCGAGCGCATCGACGGGTCCGTCCTGCTCGCCGGCTGTGACAAGTCCCTGCCGGGCATGCTCATGGCTGCCGCCCGCCTGGACCTGGCCAGTGTGTTCCTGTACGCCGGATCCATCATGCCGGGCTGGGTCAAGCTTGAGGACGGCTCCGAAAAGGAAGTCACCCTGATTGACGCCTTCGAAGCCGTCGGTGCATGCGCCGCGGGCAAGATGAGCCTCGAAGACCTGACCCGTATTGAAAAGGCCATCTGCCCCGGCGAAGGCGCCTGCGGTGGGATGTACACCGCCAACACCATGGCCTGCATCGGCGAAGCCCTGGGCATGTCCCTCCCCGGCTCCGCCGCCCCGCCCTCGGCAGACCGCCGTCGTGATGAATTTGCCCGCAAGTCCGGCGAGGCAGTGGTCAACCTGCTCCGCCTTGGCATCACCGCCCGGGACATCATGACCAAGAAGGCGTTCGAAAACGCCATCGCCGTCACCATGGCATTCGGCGGTTCCACCAACGCCGTCCTGCACCTCCTGGCCATCGCCCGCGAAGCTGAAGTCGAGCTGAACCTGGAGGACTTCAACCGCATCGGCGACAAGATCCCGCACCTGGGTGACCTCAAGCCCTTCGGCCGCTACGTCATGACGGACGTTGACAAGATCGGCGGCGTGCCGGTCATCATGCGCGCACTGCTCGACGCCGGCCTGCTGCACGGCGACTGCCTCACCGTCACAGGCAAGACCGTGGCCGAGAACCTCGCTGCGATCAACCCGCCGGACCTCGACGGCAAGATCCTCCGTGCCATGGACAACCCGATCCACAAGACCGGCGGCATCACCATCCTGCACGGCACGATGGCGCCCGAGGGTGCTGTGGTGAAGAGTGCCGGCTTCGACGCCGACGTCTTCGAGGGCACTGCCCGCGTCTTCGAGCGCGAGCAGGGTGCCCTGGCCGCCCTGGATGAGGGCCTGATCAAGGCCGGCGACGTTGTAGTCATCCGCTACGAAGGCCCCAAGGGAGGCCCCGGCATGCGCGAGATGCTCGCCATCACGGGCGCCATCAAGGGCGCGGGGCTCGGCAAGGACGTCCTGCTCCTCACTGACGGCCGTTTCTCCGGCGGAACCACAGGCCTCTGCATAGGCCACGTGGCACCGGAAGCTGTCGACGGCGGCCCCATCGCCTTCGTCAAGGACGGGGACCGGATCCGCGTGGACATCGCGGCCCGCAGCTTCGACCTGCTGGTTGGTGAGGCCGAGCTCGAATCCCGCAAGATCGGCTGGGAGCCCCTCCCAGCCAAGTTCACCAAGGGTGTCCTCGCCAAGTACGCCAAGCTGGTCCACAGCGCCTCCACGGGCGCATACTGCGGGTAGCACGGTTTCGTTGCTCAACCTCCGGCCGCTGGTTGAGCCCAACTGGGTAGCAGCAACTGTCGTTATGAGCGCTCATAACTACAGTTACTGCGACCCAGTTGGGGAACGTGGCCAACCAGTGGACAATGGTGTCCACACTGTGAGATGCGCACAGTCCTCGTTGACATGTATCTCACACAGAGGGAAAACTGAACGCATGATCGCATTCGTTACCAGCTGCGCCGCTGCAGATGCAGCCGTCGTCCTTACCAAGCGCGTGGCTCACTAGCCCGACTGGTAACGAACCGTCACGCGCAACCCCTCGAAAAGCCGCCAGGCTGAGGGGTTTTTTTATTTCCGCATTTCCGAGTACACAGATGATCCACAAGGAAGAGTCCGATGAGCAAAGGATCGCCGATCAGCCCCTCGCTGATGGCTACTAAGTCCGCTGGAGCCCCCAAGGCTCCGGAACGCGCCGACCGTACGGCTGACCAGGCCGCCGTCGTCGCTGATCTTGCCGCTGTCTCTCCTGTCCTTGGGCCGAACAACGTTGTACCCCCAACGGTGATGACCGGCTCGCAAGCTATTGTCCGATCGCTCGAAGAACTCGGCGTCGACGATATTTTTGGTTTGCCTGGTGGCGCGATCCTGCCTACCTATGACCCCTTGATGGCCTCCAGAATGAATCACGTACTGGTCCGTCACGAACAGGGAGCCGGCCACGCCGCGCAAGGCTATGCCATGGTTACCGGCCGGGTGGGCGTCTGTATCGCCACCTCGGGACCCGGTGCCACCAACCTCGTTACCGCCATCATGGATGCCCACATGGATTCCGTGCCGATGGTGGCCATTACCGGCCAGGTATCCAGCGGTGTGATCGGCACCGATGCGTTCCAGGAGGCCGACATTGTTGGCATCACCATGCCGATCACCAAGCATTCGTTCCTGGTGACCAACCCCAACGACATCCCGCACGTTATGGCGGAGGCCTTCCACCTGGCCTCGTCCGGACGTCCGGGACCGGTCCTCGTGGACATCGCCAAAGACGCCCAGCAGGGTCAGATGACCTTCTCCTGGCCGCCGAAGATCGACCTCCCCGGTTACCGCCCGGTGACGCGCGGCCACAACAAGCAGGTCCGCGAAGCAGCCAAGCTGATCGCATCGGCCACCAAGCCGGTGCTCTACGTGGGCGGCGGTGTGGTGAAGGCGCATGCTGCCGCGGAACTCCGCGAACTGGCGGAACTGACCGGCGCCCCGGTTGTCACCACCCTGATGGCACGGGGCGTGTTCCCCGATTCCCACCCGCAGCACGTGGGCATGCCGGGCATGCACGGCACCGTTTCCGCCGTGACCGCGCTGCAGCAGTCCGACCTGCTCATCACGCTCGGCGCACGCTTCGATGACCGGGTGACCGGCATCCTGAAGACCTTCGCGCCGAACGCCAAGGTGATCCACGCGGATATTGACCCCGCCGAAATCTCCAAGAACCGTACCGCCGACGTGCCGATCGTGGGATCCGTCAAGGAAATCATCCCCGAGCTCACCGAGGCTGTCCGCTCGCAGTTCGAAGCCGCCGGCACGCCGGACCTCACCACCTGGTGGGCGTTCCTTAACAACCTCAAGGACACCTACCCGCTGGGCTGGACGGAGCCGGAGGACGGGCTCAGCGCCCCGCAGCGCGTCATCGAACGCATCGGCGCACTGACCGGCCCCGAAGGCATCTACGTTGCCGGCGTTGGCCAGCACCAGATGTGGGCTGCGCAGTTCATCAAGTACGAGCGCCCGCACGCCTGGCTGAACTCCGGCGGCGCCGGCACCATGGGCTATGCCGTACCGGCTGCCATGGGCGCCAAGGTGGGGGAGCCAGACCGTGTGGTCTGGGCCATCGACGGCGACGGCTGCTTCCAGATGACCAACCAGGAACTGGCCACCTGCGCCATCAACAAGATCCCCATCAAGGTTGCCATCATCAACAACTCCTCGCTGGGCATGGTCCGCCAGTGGCAGACCCTGTTCTACGAGGGCCGCTACTCCAACACGGACCTCAACACCGGCCACGAGACCGTCCGGATCCCGGACTTCGTCAAGCTGGGGGAGGCCTACGGCTGCGCCTCCTTCCGCTGCGAGCGGGACGAGGACATTGATGCCACCATCCAGAAGGCCCTCGAAATCAATGACCGCCCTGTGGTCATCGACTTCGTGGTGAGCCCCGACTCCATGGTGTGGCCGATGGTGCCCGCCGGCGTGAGCAACGACCAGATCCAGGTTGCCCGCAACATGACCCCGGAATGGGAAGAGGAGGACTGAACATGACCCGCCACACATTGTCCGTTCTGGTTGAAGACAAGCCCGGTGTACTGACCCGCGTCGCGAGCCTGTTCGCCCGACGCGCCTTTAACATCAACTCCCTGGCCGTGGGCCCGACGGAAGTTCCGGGCATGTCCCGGATGACCGTCGTCGTCGACGCCGACGGTGACCTGATTGAACAGGTCACCAAGCAGCTCAATAAGCTGATCAACGTGATCAAGATTGTTGAGCTCACCTCCGAATCTTCCGTGCAGCGAGACCACATCCTGGTCAAGGTACGTGCGGATGCCGCGACTCGTCTGCAGGTGACCCAGGCTGCAGACCTGTTCCGTGCTTCAGTGGTTGACGTCTCCACAGACTCCGTGGTCATTGAAGCAACAGGCCACCCCGAAAAGCTCACGGCGCTGCTCTCAGTGCTTGAGCCCTTCGGCATCCGCGAAATTGTGCAGTCCGGCACCCTGGCCGTTGGACGGGGATCCCGCTCCATGAGTGACAGGGCTTTGCGCAGCGCTTAGCTAAAGGCGGGGCACGGCCCCGCCTGCGGCGCAATGCCCGTGCAGTACCGCAACACCCCAGACTAATTACCCAGTGAATCACTCAAGAGGAGTTACCCAAGTGACTGAAATGTTCTACGACGACGACGCCGACCTGTCGATCATCCAGGGTCGCAAGGTTGCCATTGTTGGCTATGGCTCCCAGGGCCACGCCCACGCGCTGAACCTGCGCGACTCCGGCGTCGAGGTTGTCATCGCCCTCAAGGAAGGCTCGAAGTCGATCGCCAAGGCCGAAGAAGCCGGCTTCAAGGCCCTGACCGTTGCCGACGCCGCCGAATGGGCCGACGTCATCATGATCCTGGCACCGGACCAGTACCAGCGCTCGATCTACAACGACTCCATCAAGGACAAGCTGACCCCGGGCAAGGCCCTGGCTTTCGCCCACGGCTTCAACATCCGCTTCGGCTACATCGAGGCACCGGAGGGCGTTGACGTCATCCTGATCGCCCCGAAGGCTCCGGGACACACCGTGCGCCGCGAATTCGAAGCCGGCCGAGGCATCCCTGACATCATCGCCGTGGAGCAGGACGCCACCGGCGCAGCCTGGGACCTGGCCAAGTCCTACGCCAAGGCCATCGGCGGCACCCGCGCCGGCGTCATCAAGACCACCTTCACCGAAGAGACCGAAACCGACCTCTTCGGTGAGCAGTCCGTCCTCTGCGGCGGCGTGTCCCAGCTGGTCCAGTACGGCTTCGAAACCCTGACCGAAGCCGGCTACCAGCCGCAGATCGCCTACTTCGAGGTCCTTCACGAGCTCAAGCTCATCGTTGACCTCATGTGGGAAGGCGGCATCGCCAAGCAGCGCTGGAGCGTTTCCGACACCGCAGAGTACGGCGACTACGTCTCCGGCCCGCGCGTCATCACCCCCGAGGTGAAGGAAAACATGCAGGCTGTCCTCGCCGACATCCAGAGCGGCGCGTTCGCCAAGCGCTTCATCGACGACCAGGACAACGGCGGCGAAGAGTTCAAGGCCCTGCGTGCCAAGGCTGAGCAGCACCCGATCGAGGCCGTTGGCCGCGAGTTGCGCTCCCTGTTCGCCTGGCAGCAGACGGACGAGGACTACGTAGAGGGCTCCGCAGCCCGCTAAGTCTGCTGTGCCGGTGCCCCCCCGGGGTGCCATCATGAGGCCGGGTTCACTTAACAATGTGAGCCCGGCCTTTCCGTCCGCCTAGACTTGTTCCATCCCAAGGACTGCAACGCAGAGGATCACTCGTGTCAAAACCCGTAGTACTGCTCGCCGAAGAACTTTCGCCCGCCACCATCGAGGCCCTCGGCCCGGACTTCGAGATCCGCCAGACTGACGGCTCCGACCGGTCCCAGCTGCTCGCCGCCATCGCGGACGTGGACGCCATCCTGGTCCGCTCCGCCACCCACCTGGACGCCGAAGCCATTGCCGCCGCGAAGAACCTCAAGGTCATCGCCCGCGCCGGCGTTGGCCTGGACAACGTTGACATTAAAGCCGCCACACAGGCCGGCGTGATGGTGGTCAACGCCCCGACGTCGAACATCATTTCGGCAGCAGAACTGACGGTGGGCCACATCCTGAGCCTCGCACGCCACATCCCGCAGGCCAGCTCCGCCCTGAAAAACGGTGAATGGAAGCGCTCCAAGTACACCGGCATCGAACTATTCGAGAAGAAGATCGGCATCATCGGCCTGGGCCGCATCGGCGCCCTCGTTGCTGCCCGCCTCCAGGGCTTCGACACCGAAATCCTCGCGTACGATCCGTACATCACCTCGGCCCGCGCCGCGCAGCTCGGCGTCAAGCTCGTCACCCTCGATGAACTCCTGAGCCAGTCGGACTTCGTTACCATCCACATGCCCAAGACGCCGGAAACCGTCGGCATGCTCGGCGCTGACGCGTTCACCAAGATGAAGTCCACCGCCTACGTGGTTAACGTGGCCCGTGGCGGCCTCGTGGACGAAGAGGCTCTCTACGCAGCCCTGCAGGACCGCCAGATCGCCGGCGCAGCCGTGGACGTCTTCGTCAAGGAACCCAGCACGGACCTTCCGTTCTTCGCCCTGGACAACGTGGTGGTCACCCCGCACCTGGGCGCATCCACCGATGAAGCCCAGGAGAAGGCAGGCGTCTCGGTTGCCAAGTCCGTGCGTTTGGCGCTGGCCGGCGAACTTGTACCGGATGCCGTGAACGTGGCCGGCGGCGTGATCGCCTCCGATGTCCGTCCGGGCATCCCGCTGATCGAAAAGCTGGGCCGGATCTTCACCGCGCTGACCCACGCCTCCCTGACCCAGATCGACGTCGAGGTGGCCGGCGAGATCGCGGCGCTGGACGTCAAGGTCCTGGAACTGGCCGCGCTCAAGGGCATCTTCGCCGATGTGGTGACCGAACAGGTCTCCTACGTCAACGCCCCGGTTATCGCCGAACAGCGCGGCATCAACGTCCGCCTCATCACGACGGCGGAAGCGGAGGACTACCGCAACGTCCTCACCATCCGGGGTGCTTTGAGCGACGGCAGCCAGATCTCCGTGGCAGGTACGCTCACGGGTCCGAAGCAGATCCAGAAGCTCGTCGGCGTCAACGGCTACGACGTTGAGATCCCCATCAGCGAGCACCTTGTGGTGGTGGCCTACGCCGACCGGCCGGGTGTGATCGGAACCATCGGACACATCCTGGGTATGAACAACATCAACATTGCCGGCATGCAGGTGGCACGGCAGGCGGAAGGCGGCCAGGTTCTGGCACTGCTGACCATCGACAGTTCCGTTCCGCAGCAGGTGCTAGACGCCATCAAGGCAGGCATCGGCGCCGAAATGGTCCGCGAAGTGGACCTCGAGGACTAAGAACCGCACCGCCATCAACTACGCGTGACCGAACCTTATCGTCGGCCACGTATGATTGGCCGGTCTGCTTACAATGGCTAGGTCCTGTTTCAGGACCACGCCGGCAGACCGGCCAATACTTTTTGCACACCAGGCAGGAAATCCTATATATCCGCCGCCTGCGGATCCCGGTGTGCGCACGCAATCCAGGTTTCAGGGAGCCCAATGAACGCCGTCCAGAGGTTCATCAGAAGCAAAGTGCTGCTGCTGACCGCGGCCATCTTGATCGCAGCCATGTGCTTGTCGGTCCTCGTCCAAGGCCAGTCGCAGGCCGCACTCAACCGAACGGTAGATGAGAACTCGCGGGGTCTCTACGACGTCCTGGTCCAGGCCAAGGCAGGCTCCGGGGCGCTGATGCAGCCGGAGATCGCCAACGGCGGCGGCGGCATCGGCTTTGACCAGCTCGAGAGCATCCGGAAGCTTTCCGGAACGTCCGTGGCGGCCCCCATCAGCCTCGTGTCCCGCGTGACGCAGAACCTGGAAGCGCCACGGCTCGACGCCATGGACTATCTTGGCTACAACTCGGGGCTGGCAGGCACAGCCACTACAGACCAGGCCGCCGGCGCAACGGACCCCAGCAAATGGCCCGCTGCTGAGTCCGTGCTCGGCGACACCGCCAAGAAGTACCGCCTGACCGCCAGTGCCGTCAGCTCCGACGGTGTCTCCGAACAGACCCTGTTCAAGTCCTCCGCCGAGGGCAGCCTGGGCAAGGCCCGCCTGATCGAAGAGCAGACGGCCGGCGGCACCAGCATCCGGATTGCCCCTCCCGCAGGCGAGACGGGCATCAAATTCCCCGCTCCAGCTGGCGGCTCCGAACACAACCTGTTCAATCTTTCGGTGTCACTGCCGCTGTCTCCCGAAGTGACCGAGTCCGTGGTCGCTGTCGACCCCGTCTCCGAGCGCGCACTGCTCGGCACAGCCGGCGACTTCCTCGCCCCCCTGGAGAAGGCACCGCCCGCTGACGCGCGGAACGCGGGTGCCATCGGCCGGCACTTCGAAAGCCTCTTCACCAACGGCATCAGCCAGGAAGAACTCAAAGAGGGCCCCGACTTCCTCGGCGTCAAGCTCAAGTACTGGGCACCGCTGATGACCCAGTACCAGCAGGCGAAGCGCAGCGGACAGCTGACCGCGGACTCGCAGGCCATTCCCCTGGTTGTCCGTTCCGGCACGTCCCTGGACCTTAAGTACAACGTGAAGATCGAGGAGATCGACGCCGCGGGCAAGGTTGTCAAGGACGTCGGCACCGCCACGCGTTCCCTCGGTAAGGACTACCTGCCGTTTGTTTCCAAGGACCCGTTCGCTCTGTCCTGGCCCGGTTCCACCGACCACTCCGGTCTCCTCGGCAGCGCCGGCAACTTCAACCAGGGCCTCTACACCCCGGCTACGTGGAGCACCGACTTCGCTGCCGCGCCGAAGTACACCGACGGCGAAGCCGCGGCCAATGGTGCGGTCCAGAAGACCGCCGTTCCCGGGGACTGGGTCACCGTCAACCGGCTGCCGGAGAAGGGTGCCAACGGCGCCCCGGTGGACCAGACCCAGCGTGAGCCCGTGGACGAGCGTTCCTACCGCGAAGACCTGGCCACGGGAGAGAAGCTCGCGGCTCCGCTCGCCATGGTCTACGGCACCTTCGATGCCGCGGCTGTCGAGAAGGCCGCCGGTGACGTCAACCGCCTCCCGCTGGGCGGCTACGACCCCACCCCGCTCACCCTCACGAAGGACGCCGACGGCAAGACGGTCACCGATACCGAACTCAAGCCCTCGCTCAGTGCCACCGGACTGGCAAGCCAGTCGGCCGGTGCCATCACCGACTTCTACGGTCTGGCCGCCGCCCGCGGCTACAAGGACAACGCCGCCGTGATCGATGCCGTACGTGTCCGTGCCAAGGCCCCCGGCAGCTGGAAGGAAGCCCAGCCCGACGTCGAAAAGCTCGCCAGCGAGATCCGCGAAATGGGCCTGGAAGCCACTGTCGTGGCCGGTTCCGCCCGTGAGGACGCCAGCATCTTTGTCCCCGGATACTCCAAGGACGACGCCGGCAAGGAATCAGCGCTGGGCACTGTCCAGCAGTCCTGGGTCCGGCAGAATGCAGCGGACGCAGTCTCCGGCTCCCTCACCGGGACCAACGTGACACTGCTCTTCCTGACGCTGTGCGGAGCCGCGCTGTTGACCGGCGCCTCCACCGTCAGCTACATCCGCAAACGCAAACGTGAAGCCGGGACCCTCCGCGCCATGGGCTGGACCCAAGTGCGCATCAGGAACTGGGTGCTTGAGGAATTCGGTGTCGGCGCCGCGCTGCTCGCGGTAGCCGGGATCGTCCTGAGCCTGGTCAGCTGGAGCGTGACCACAGCCATCGTCTCAGCCTCCGTCCTGGTCCTGTATGCGGCAGCGGCCTTCTTCGCCGCCCAACAGCTGCGCCACCGTGATGAGGTGGACCAGGAACCGCAGCACGACGAGCGGCTGATCCCGGTGGACTCCCCGCTGACCTTTGCCAACCGGCAGCTCAGCACAAACAAGTTCAACACCCTGTCCCTGGCCGTCGCAGTCGGCGTTTTCGGAGCCGCGGTGGGCGGGCTGGTTGCCCTGCTCATCGACATCCCCCGTGCTGCCGGAGCGAGCGCCCTCAGCGGCCTGGCCGCAGCAAGCGTGGCCATGCCCAGCATGCTCCTGGCACTCGCCGGCGTCGCAGTGGGGCTGGTCCTGACCCTGGTCACCGGCCGGTTTGAGCTGAACGCCAAACGCCAGTACCTGGGCATCCTTGAGGCCATGGGCTGGAACCCGGACATGCTCCGCCAGGTCCGTCTTTTCGAAAACGCGCTGGTAGGCACGGTGGCCCTGCCGCTGGGCGTCCTTGGCGCGCTGGGCATCGGGCTCCTCCTTGCCCCGTATGCCGCGCTATGGGCCGGCGTCGCCGGCCTCGTGGCTGTACTTTGCTGGATACCGATTGCAACGAAAGTGGTCCAATGACAAACGAGACGAACGTTTACCGGAGCCGGAGGTCCGGCTCGGCTGAGTCGCCCCTGCAGACCCGTGCCAACACCATCGTCAAGGCCGCGGACCACGGGACCCCGCTGGAACTGAGCGACATCACCATCCGCTATGGCGGCGGTAAGAGCGGTGCCGAAGCCGTCAGTGTTGTGGAGAACTTCGACCTCACGCTGCACGCCGGCGAGATGCACTGCGTCGCCGGCCGAAGCGGATCCGGCAAGACCAGCATCCTGACAGTGGGTGCGGGACTGACCCTGCCGACGTCGGGCCGTGTCTTCTGGGAAGGTGATTCCCTCGAAAGCATGGGCGACGACGAAATCGCCGACCGCCGTCGGGCCCTGATCGGTTACGTTGACCAGGGCGGCGCCCTGATCGACGGCATGAGCGCCCTCGAGAACGTCCTCCTGCCGGCCGTGCCCGACGGCGAGGTGGACCAGCGCCGCGACATGGCCAAGGACCTCCTGGACCTGGTGGGCCTGGGCCGCCGGATGCGGCACCGTCCGGCCCAGCTGTCCGGTGGTGAACGCCAGCGTGTGGCGATCGCCCGCGCCCTGATCCTGGGTACGCGCGTCCTGGTGGTTGATGAGCCCACGGCCAGCCTGGACAGGGCCTCCGCAAACCGCATCATCAGCATCCTCAAGGACACCACCTCGGACGGCATCGCAGTACTGGTCGCTTCACACGACCACGAACTGGTCCGCCTGAGCGATACGCTGACTGAACTGATCTAGCCCTGCCCCTCCGCACCAAAGGTAACGTCCGCACGTGAGCGCAACAGCCAAAACCCCGTTCTACATCACCACGGCCATCACCTACCCGAACGGTGTTCCGCACATCGGGCATGCCTACGAGTACATCGCCACCGACGCCATGGCGCGCTTCAAGCGGCTGGACGGCTTTGACGTGATGTTCCTGACGGGCACGGATGAGCACGGCATGAAGATTGCGCAGGCGGCCGAGAAGGAAGGCCTCACGCCCAAGGAGCTGGTGGACCGCAACGCGGAAATTTACAAGTCTGCCCACGCCGCGCTGGGGATCACCTACGACCGCTTCATCCGGACCACGGACGCTGACCACTATGCAGCGTCGCAGGCCATCTGGAAGAAGATGGAAGCCAACGGCGATATCTACCTGTCCAAGTACGAGGGCTGGTACTCCGTCCGGGACGAGGCCTTCTACGTGGAGGACGACACCCTGGTCAAGGACGACGGCGTGCGGTACTCCAAGGAGACGGACACCGAGGTGACGTGGACGGCTGAGGAGAGCTACTTCTTCCGGCTGTCCTCCTACCAGGACCGCCTGCTGGCGCTGTACGAGGCCCAGCCGGAGTTCGGGGCACCGCAGTCCCGCTTCAACGAGGTCATCAGCTTCGTCAAGCGCGGCCTCGAAGACCTGTCGATCAGCCGCACCACGTTCGACTGGGGTGTCCCCGTCCCCGGCAACGACAAGCACGTGATGTACGTCTGGGTGGACGCGCTCACCAACTACCTGACCGGCGTCGGCTACCCGGACGTCGAATCGGAATCGTTCAGGAAGTTCTGGCCCGCCGATGTGCATGTGATCGGCAAGGACATCTCACGGTTCCACGCCATCTACTGGCCGGCGTTCCTGATGAGCGCCGGCATTGAGCTGCCCAAGCGCGTCATGATCCACGGCTTCCTGCACAACAACGGTGTGAAGATGTCCAAGTCGCTCGGAAACGTGGTGGCACCGGCAGACTTCGTGGCGCAGTACGGGCTGGACCAGGTACGGTTCTTCTTCCTCCGAGAGGTCCCGTTCGGCGCCGACGGCAGCTACAACCATGAGGCCATCGTGGGCCGCATGAACTCGGACCTGGCCAACAACTTCGGCAACCTGGCGCAGCGTTCGCTGTCCATGGTGGCCAAGAACTGTGAGGGCCGGGTCCCGGTTCCGGGTGCCTTCACGGCGGAAGACACCGCGATCCTGGCACAGGCCAACGGGCTCCTTGAGACCGCCCGGGCCGCCTTCGAAAAGCAGGAATTCAGCCGCGCACTCGAGGCCATCTGGGGCGTCCTGGGGGACACCAACGCCTACTTTGCCGAGCAGGCTCCCTGGGTACTGCGGAAGACTGACGTCGAACGCATGAACACCGTGCTGTACGTGACGCTGGAAGTGCTGCGCATCGTGGCTATCCTGGCCCAGCCAGTGATGCCCACCGCCACGGCCGCGCTGTTGGACACTCTGGGACAGCCCGACGGCGGATCCCGCCACTTCTCCGCGCTCACCACACCTATTGTCGCCGGAACTCCGCTGCCGGCTCCGGCGCCCGTCTTCCCCAAGTATGAGGAACCGGCCGAAGCCTAGGTATGTCCCTGCTGGCTACTTGCCGGTACGCGGACTGAGTACGGTTCCGGGGCCCGTCAGTAGGGCCCGCCTTGTAAGGCGGGTACTGAGTACTGGAGACATCATGGTGTCCGCCTGTCTAGCCTTATCTGGTTAGCAAACTGATGATTCGCATCTGGGAGAACCGTCGCCCCGATGCTGTCCGTTTGCCTTTAGCCCTCCGCGTCGGGGATGGCGCCGTTCTTCCACCTGTCTGATCAGTTTGGACCAGACAATGGATGGAGACGGAAATGAAACGGATCCTTGCCGCTTTTGGTGTCGCGGGTCTTGCGCTATTGGGTGCCACTGCGCCGGCCACCGCGTCGCCTTCTGAGGACGAGAAAAAGATCACCATTTGCCACGCCACCGGCTCGGAAAGCAATCCCTACAGGCCGGAGACCATCAGCCTCAATGCGCTCAACGCCCACATGGGCCACCAGCACCATGAGGACATCATTCCGGCCAACGACGGGAAAGTTCTTCCCGGCGGCCAGAACCTTGACAAGGCCAGTATCTGGAATGCAGGCTGCGCCGCACCAGGCGAGGGTAACGGCAATGGTAACGGCAACGGCGATCACAAGATCACCATCTGCCACGCCACCGGCTCGGACAAGAACCCGTACGAGTCGAATACGATCGCCCTGCAGGGGCTCAACGGCCACGCCAACGCCAACCACCAGCACACTGAAGACATCATCCCGCCGAACAACGGCAACGTGCTGCCTGCAGGCCAGAACTGGACGGCTCAGGGGCAGGCTACTTACTACAACAACTGCGTTCCCACGACCGTGCCGCCAGTAGTGCCGCCTGTTGTTCCTCCGGTGGTCCCGCCTGCTGTTACTCCGGTGACGCCGGGCGAAACTCCCAGAGGTGCTGTTGTGGGTGCGCCGGCGGGTGGTCAAGGTGCCGTAGCTGCCAACAACCCTGGCTTCAATGTCCAGACTGCAATGGCAGGTTCGACTGACGTTGCCATCGCCCCCTGGGCCGCTGGCATCGTCGTGATGTTGCTCGCTGCAGCGGGAGTGGCTGCCCGCAGGACCCTGGCAGCCAGCGGTACCGTATCCCGGCCCCGGAAGGAATAACGCCGGCTGCTGGCGCCCGCAGGGGCGCTGTTTGAATCACCGGCAGGCGCCGTGGCCGCAAGGGCACGGCGCCTGCCGGCAAACCAGGCAAATCCGACTCACAAGCGGGGTAACCATGGACAGCGATCGAAGGCTCTTTACCACCAAAAGCATCGTCTTCGTGGTGCTTTGCGGCGTGCTGGCCTACCTGGCGTTCGCATTTCTGCCCTTCCTGGCCGGGCCGGGACCGTCGCCGACCGTGACCGGGGTTGCTGTGCAGCCGACCACCCAGGTCCCAGCGCCGTCCACCCCCACACCCTCCACTGACACCGGAGACCCGGTCCCGGCCGGTCCGGCAGCGTCGCCGCCGCGGCGGCTGGTGTACCCGGCCGCAGACATCGATGTGGTGGTCCATCCGCTCGAACCCACCGGCGAGGACCAGGCCACCCAGACCATCGTGCCGCCCCCCCACCATGGACGGCTACTGGCTGTCGCCCTACGGCGCCCCCGGCGCGGGCTCGGTCAACACCACGTACATCGCCGGGCACAGCTGGACGGACCGGGATGCGCCGTTCAACCGGCTGAGTACCCACACGGCGGCAGGTGACAGGCTGACCGTGGCCACAGCCACGGGCGAAGTGGCCTACCTGGTGGATTCAGTGACTACCTACGAAAAATCCGGGCTCAAAGACAGCCCCATCTGGCAGGTGGCACCCAACAGGCTGGTCCTGATTTCCTGCTATACGGGTGATGCCTGGGGCACCAACGTGGTGGTGGTGGCCTCACCGGAGGACCCACGCCTCCGTCTCAGTAAATGAGACTGATTGTCCGGCATGCGGATGATCTAAATATTCTTGGAGCATGAGCGCATCCACGATCAATCTCGCTGTCATTCCCGGTGACGGCATTGGCCCAGAGGTCATTGCCGAGGCACTGAAGGTCCTCGAGAAGGCTGTCGCCGCTGAAGGCGTTGTCCTCGAGCAGACCCACTACCGGCTCGGTGCCGAGCACTGGCTGGCCACCGGCGAGACCCTTCCGGATGAGGTCCTCGCCGACCTGCGTACACGGGACGCGATCCTCTTCGGTGCTGTCGGTGCCGCCCCCGGCGACACCCGGATTCCGTCCGGCATCATCGAGCGGGAAATGCTGCTCAAGCTCCGCTTCAGCCTGGACCACTACGTCAACCTGCGGCCGTCGCGGCTGTACGGAACAGTGGGGAGCCCGCTGGCCAATCCCGGCACCATCGATTTTATCGTCGTCCGTGAGGGAACCGAGGGCCCATATGTGGGCAACGGCGGCTCGCTTCGCACCGGCACACCCCACGAGGTGGCCACCGAGGTCTCACTGAACACGGCATATGGCGTGGAGCGCGTTGTCCGCGATGCCTTCCGCCGCGCCAGCGCCCGGGAACGCAAGCATGTGACCCTGGTGCACAAGCACAACGTTCTCGTCTACGCCGGCCACCTGTGGAAGCGCACCGTCGAGGCAGTGGCCCGGGAATTCCCCGAGGTCACCCACGATTACCTGCACGTTGATGCGGCCACCATCTTTATGGTCACCGACCCCTCACGCTTCGATGTCATTGTCACCGACAACCTCTTCGGCGACATCCTCACTGACCTCGCTGCAGCCATCACCGGCGGCATCGGGCTGGCGGCGTCGGGCAACATCAACATGGACCGCACCGCCCCGTCCATGTTTGAACCGGTCCACGGTTCGGCCCCGGACATCGCCGGACAGCAGAAGGCAGATCCCACCGCGGCCATCCTGTCGGCGGTGCTCCTGCTGGACCACCTCGGCTACACCGCCGCGGCCCGCAGGATCGAAGCTGCGGTGATCGCCGACGTCGAAACCCGCGACGGCGGCGCCCGCAGTACCAGCGCCGTCGGGGACGCCATCGCCGCAGCGCTCTAAACCATGCTCTTGAGACTCGGTTAACCGGCGTAAGCTAGTTTCGAATCACCAAATGCTGCCCTGCGGTTCAGTGCTGAACCACATTCAGAAGGCAGCCGATCGTGGAGGAACCATGACTCAGACCGCCCATGGCGTCGAATTTAACCAGCAGCTCTCGGCAACCCCGAAGCCAGCTGAAGAGCGTGCAGCCATCCTGGCCAACCCGGGATTTGGCAACTACTTCACCGACCACACCGCCGTCGTCGACTACAGCGTCGACGAGCAAGGCGAGGGTGGCTGGCACAACGCGCGCGTTGAGGCCTACGGACCCATCTCCCTGGACCCGTCTGCCGCGGTGCTGCACTACGGCCAGGAGATCTTCGAAGGCCTTAAGGCATACCGCCACGCTGACGGCTCAATCTGGACCTTCCGTCCGGAGGCCAACGCGGCCCGCCTGAACAAGTCGGCCCGACGCCTCGCACTCCCGGAACTGCCCGAGGAATACTTCCTCGGCGCCATCCGGGAACTGGTGCAGGCGGACAAGGAATGGGTTCCCGCCGGTGACGGCGAGGCCCTGTACCTGCGCCCGTTCATGATCGCCACCGAGGCGTTCCTGGGTGTCCGGGCAGCGCGGGAGGTGTCCTTCCGGGTGATCGCATCGCCCGCCGGCAACTACTTCGGCGGCGAGCTCAAGCCCGTGTCCATCTGGATCTCCCGCGAGTACGCCCGCGCAGGCCGCGGCGGCACCGGTGCGGCCAAGTGCGGCGGCAACTACGCCGCCTCCCTGATCGCCCAGCAGGAAGCCGAAGCCAACGGCTGCAAGCAGGTGCTGTTCCTGGACCACTTCAATGACAATGCCGTAGAGGAACTCGGCGGCATGAACGTGTTCTTCGTGATGAAGGACGGCTCGCTGGTGACGCCCGCGCTGAGTGGAACCATCCTGGAAGGCATCACCAGAATGTCCGTCATCCAGGTGGCCAAGGACATGGGCCGTGAAGTGACGGAGCGCAAGATCACCCTGGACGAATGGCGCGACGGCGTGGCCTCCGGTGAGATCGCCGAGGTCTTCGCCTGCGGCACCGCAGCGGTGATCACCCCGATCGGTGTCCTCAAGGACACCACCGAATTCATCGGCTCCGAGGACGCGAAGGCGGGGGAGACCACCATGGCCATCCGCGAACAGCTCCTCGGCATCCAGACCGGAACCGTGGCGGATACCCACGGCTGGCTGACCCGACTGGCCTAGGCAGCAACGCACGTAAGAAACAAACGACGGCGGTTGGCCGGCACTGTGGGCAGTTCGACACAGTGCCGGGCAGCCGCCGTCGTCCGTTAACTTCGTCTTCCGTAGAAAGGAAGCCGCACCCTCAGCGGCGGGCGGCCTTCCGGGCAGCGTTCTTGAGGGCCTTGCGCGAGACCGGCTTCAGCGCCTTCCGCGCCGCTTCGTCGGCCAGCGCCCGGTTGCGGCGGGCATCGATGACGTCGTTCCAGAGTGCGGTGGCGAAGGCACCGCCGTCCTGGGCGTAAACGTCGTAGGGGTAGTCAGCAAAGATGGTCTGTTTGGTGCCGCCAGTGGGCAGGTCCTTCCCTGTTGCCTCGGCAACGGCGTCGGCAATAGCCCAGGTCCGGGTCAGGTGGTGCGTGAGATTGTCCTGGACAAAAACGTTTGCGTCGCCGGAGGCAGCAGCGCGCTCCAGGAGTATGGCCAGATCTTCAGCCAGGAACGTGGCCGCCCATTCGTCGACGTCTTCGATATGTGACCGGAAATCCTCGGCGACACCGTCCACCGCCTCGCGCCAATCGGTGGTCTCACGGAACTTCTGCCATGTGGGGAACCAGACAATGGTGCCCGTCGCGTGGTTGTGGATGTGCTGCAGGCCGCTGTTCTTCTCCGTCAATCCGTGGTCGTGGCCCGCGGCGTCGGCGCCGGACAACAGTTCGGACAACGAGATGGTGGGTGAAGTGCTCATGGTGCCAGGCTGCTCTCTCTGGGCGGTGGGTTCACCAGCCACAACCCGTCCCGGGGGTACGGTTATTCCGTGCAGGTCGGATGCGAAGATGGTGCAGTGAACTCCACCTCGAGCGGCTCTCTCCATACCTGCAGCCCACTGACGGCCTTCATCCTGGCGCCCAACCCGGGGCCCATGAGCCTGGACGGCACCAATTCGTACGTTATCTCCGCCCCCGGGGCCAGCGCATCCGTGGTGGTGGATCCGGGCCCCGCGGACGACGGCCACCTCCGCCGGCTCGCGGACGCAGGCCCCGTGGAACTCATCCTGGTCACCCACCGGCACGCCGACCACACTGCGGGCTCCCTGCGGCTCCATGAGCTCACCGGAGCCCCGGTCCGTGCGGCCGATCCCCGGCACTGCCACGGCGGCGAGCCGCTGCAGGACGGCGAAACCATCCGGGCGGCAGGAGTGACGCTCCAGGTCCTGGCCACGCCGGGCCACACCTCGGATTCCATCTGCTTGCACCTTCCCGACGACGGCCCGCACGGTTCCGTGCTGACCGGCGACACCATCCTGGGGCGCGGCACCACCATGTTGGACTACCCGGACGGAATGCTGGGGGACTACCTCGAGTCCCTCGACAGGCTCGAAGCCCTTGGCCCCGCCACGGTCCTGCCGGCGCACGGTCCGGTGCTGCCCTCCCTGGAGGCCATCACCCGCGCCTACCGCGACCACCGGCACGAGAGGCTGGCGCAGATCCGCGCGGCACTCGTCCGGGTTGGCCGGGACGCGACAGTGGTTGACGTGGTAGACGCCGTGTACGCCGACGTCGACCCTTCCGTCCGGCGGGCAGCCGAAATGTCGGTGGCCGCGCAGCTCGACTACCTCCGTGGGCTCTCCGGCGCCTGACCACACCACGTGACGCAAAGGCAGGGGCGCCGGCTCAAGACGGTAGGCTAGCAACCATGCGTATTGCCAGGTTTGTAGTCGATTCTGATCCCCTCTACGGCGTTGTTGAAGGCGAGCCCGGCAGTGAGGAAATCACTGTCATTAACGGCGACCCCTTCTTCAACGGGGTGGAGCGTACCCACGTCAAGCACAAGCTCGAAGACGTCCGGCTCCTGGCGCCGATCATTCCCCGCAGCAAAGTGATCGGTGTGGGCCGCAACTTCGCCGAGCACGCCGCCGAGCTGGGCAACGAAGTCCCGCAGCAGCCGCTGCTATTCCTGAAGCCGAACACCTCGGTCATCGGCCCGGGTGACCCCATCGTGCTGCCGGAGTTCTCCGACGAAGTTTCGTTCGAGGCCGAGCTGTGCGTGGTCATCGGCCGGATCTGCAAGGACGTCCCCGAAGACCGCGTCGACGACGTCATCTTCGGCTACACCTGCGGCAACGACCTCACCGCCCGCGACGTCCAAAAAACGGACCTGCAGTGGGCCCGGGCCAAGGGCTTCGACACGTCTGCACCCCTCGGACCCTGGATCGAGACCGAGCTGGACACCGAAGACCTGGCCATCAAGGGCTGGCTCAACGGCGAACTGCGCCAGGACGGCAGCACCAGCCAGATGATCCGCGGCGTCCGCGAAATCGTTTCCATCGTGTCCCAGGCCTTCACCCTGCTGCCCGGGGACGTCATCATGACAGGCACGCCCGCCGGCGTCGACCTCGTCACCGCGGGGGACCGCTACGACGTTGAGATCGAGGGCATCGGCCGCCTGTCCAACCCGGTGGTCCGCCGCTGACGGGTAAAGTTGGAACCACTATGACTACTGCCTCCGCGCTGAACCCTGCCGCCATCCCGTCCGTCACTGCCGAAACCCCGGTCCGGGTGCGGTTCTGCCCGTCACCCACGGGCACCCCGCACGTCGGCCTGATCCGCACGGCGCTGTTCAACTGGGCCTACGCCCGGCACACCAAGGGAACCCTGGTCTTCCGCATCGAGGACACGGACTCGGCGCGGGACAGCGAGGAAAGCTACCACCAGCTGCTTGACGCGCTCAAGTGGCTGGGCATCACCTGGGACGAAGGCGTCGAAATGGGCGGCCCGCACGAGCCGTACCGGCAGTCCCAGCGCAGCGACATCTACCAGGACGTCATCGCGCGGCTGAAGGCCGGCGGCCACATTTACGAGTCCTACTCCACACCGGCTGAAATCGAAGCCCGCCACCGTGCGGCGTCCCGCGACCCCAAGCTGGGCTATGACGGGTTTGACCGGCACATCACCGAGGAACAGCTGGCCCAGTACAAGGCAGAAGGCCGCCAGGCCGTGCTGCGCCTGCGGATGCCGGACGAGGACCTCACGTTCAAGGACCTGGTCCGCGGCGAGATCACGTTCAAGGCCGGTTCCGTGCCGGACTTCGCGGTGGTCCGCGCCAACGGCGCGCCGCTGTACACGCTGGTAAACCCAGTGGACGATGCCCTGATGGGAATCACCCACGTGCTGCGCGGCGAAGACTTGCTCAGCTCCACGCCCCGCCAGATCGCCCTGTACCGTGCCCTCTACGCCATTGGCGTGGCCGAGTACATGCCGGAGTTCGGCCACCTGCCCTACGTCATGGGCCAGGGCAACAAGAAGCTCTCCAAGCGGGATCCCGAATCCAGCCTGTTCCTGCACCGCGAACGCGGCTTCATCCCCGAGGGCCTGCTGAACTACCTGTCCCTTCTGGGCTGGTCCCTGAGCGCCGACGAAGACATTTTCACCGTCAAGCAGTTGGTGGAGCACTTCGATATCCACGATGTGCTGGCCAACCCGGCACGGTTTGACCTGAAGAAGGCAGAGGCCATCAACGGCACGCACGTCCGGCTGCTTGAGGCCGCCGATTTCCGCGCGCGCCTGGTGCCGTACCTCCGGGCCGCGGACCTGGTAGGAGAGATCCTCACGGACCGGGAGGAAGAGATCCTCACCGAGGCCGCACCCCTCGTCCAGGAGCGGATCACCCTGCTGGGGGAGGCCCCCGAAATGCTCGCCTTCCTCTTCAAGGCCGACGACGCGATCGACGTCGCAGACGACGCCCGCAAGGGCCTGCCCGCCAACCTGACCGAAGTACTTGACGCCGCACTGGCGGCCCTTGAGCCCATTCAGGACTGGAACCCGGAGGAAATCCAGACGGCCCTGAAGCAGGCACTCGTGGAGGACCTCGGGCTGAAGCCGCGGCTGGCCTTCGGTCCTGTCCGCACGGCCATCTCCGGGCGCCGGATCTCGCCGCCGCTCTTCGAATCCATGGTGATCCTGGGCAAGGGCTCGTCCCTGAGCCGGCTCCGCACCTTCCGCGGCTGATGCCTACCACCGGCACCACGGCTGACGGAGTCCTGAGCACACGTTTCGGGTCCATCCGGGGCGTCCTCTTCGACATCGACGACACCCTGGTGGACCTCGAATACGCCATGACCACCGCCCTGCGTGAGGTCAGCGAGCACCTCCTGCCCGGTCTGGACCAGACCGGGTGGGAGCGTTTCGGCAGGATCTTCACGCACGAGACCACGCACTACTACGACCGGTACCTGGCAGGGGAGCTGACCTTCAACGACCAGCGCCTGCTGCGGGGACGCGCCGCCCTGGGGCACTTCGGAGTGGAACTTGCCGACGGCGAAGAAGCGCACGGGTGGCTCTCGGCCTACGGCCGGCTGCAGCCCACGTATGTGCGTGCCTTTGAGGACGTGCTGCCGCTTCTGGACCTGCTGGACGCTGCCGGCATCCCCTACGGTGCCGTCAGTAACAACGTGCACGACTACCAGCGGGCCAAGCTCGACGGCGCCGGCCTGGAACGCGTCCGCCGCCTCGTTGGCACAGACACGGTAGGCGTTGCCAAGCCCGAGCCGGCCATCTACCTCGAAGGTGTCCGCCTGCTGGGGACTGCCCCGGAGGAGACGCTCTACGTTGGGGACAACAGAATGCTGGACGCAGACGGTTCGACGGCGGCGGGCCTGATAGGCGTGTGGCTCAACAGGGTGGGGGAGCCTGCCCCGGATTTCACCGGTCACAAGATCACCTCGCTGTCACAGCTGCTGGGCTGACCGGCCGCTTACTCCGCAGACTGCAGCCTTCGCCTGTTCCACAGCACCAGGTAGATGCTCGCTGATCCGAGCACCAGCACAGCAACCAGGCAGAGGGCAACGGCGGTATCCGACGTCCCCACCATGCTGGTGGGCGAGATGGCTGCTGCGCTGGTGTACAGGGTGTCCGTGCCATCCGCAATCCGGGCATTGCCATCAGCAAGTTTCTCGGCACCGGTGGCCAGCTCTGTCGATCCCGAGGCCAGCTTGGTGTTGCCGGTGGCCAGCTCCGAAGCGCCCGCAGCCAGTGCCTGGGAGCCGTGGAGCAGGCCGGGGTTTGAGGGATCGGCCGGATCGCCCTTGATCCCGGCATTCAACGCCATCGTGCCGTCCGCCAGGCGTGAGCTGCCCTCGGTGATCTTGGCGACGGCTTTGACCAGGCCCGGGCGGTCGGCATTGCCAGGCACGCCATCCATGCCGGTGCGGATCTGGGACGTTCCGGCGGCCAGCAGTTCGGTACCCAGCACAACGCCGGGGTTGTTGGGATCACGGCTGTTGAGCCTTTCACCCAGCGTGGCGAAGCCAGCGGTGAGGCGCCCTGTTCCCGTGTGCAGCTGTGCCGCTCCTTCATTGAGTTTCCCGGCACCGGCCTGCAGTTGCTGCGCCCCGGCGTCGAGCTTGTGGGCTCCAGCGGTGATCTTGGCGATCTTGTCCTTGACAACGGCCAGTGGAACCAGCCCCTGAATCGGGTCCGACGCTGCCGCTTCCAGCAGCTCAAGGGCCTGTGCCAAGGCCGCCGTGCCGGTGCCTGCCTCGGGTGAGTTGTTCGCTCCCCGGTAGCCTTTCAGCTGGGCCGTTCCGGCGGCCAGCTCGCCGGTTCCGGAGGACAGGCGGCCCGCACCCGCATTCAGCGCAGTCGCGCCGTCCGCCAGGTTGTTCTCGGCGTTTCCGGCGGCCGTAGGCGTCAGTGCCGCGGCGAGCTGGGTGGCGCCGGCCGCGAGCTTCCGGGCGCCATCGTCCACTTTGTAGACACCCGGCGCGAGCTTGTTGTTGACGTCAGTTTCGATCTTGACCGCGCCCTCAGCGAGCTTGTCTGCACCGGTCTGCAGTTTTTCAGCGCCCGGGGCCAGCTTCTCGCTGACACCCAGGAAGACTTTGTCGGCGCCGGAAGAGAGCTTGCCGGCCCCGGTGTCCGCCATGCCCGCGCCGGCCGCCAGCTGACCGGCGCCGTCCCTGAGCTTTTCAGCGCCGGCCGAAGCCTGCCCCGCCCCGTCCAGGAGTTTGGCCGATCCGTCAGTGATCTTTCCGGTGACGAGGGTGTAAAACCCAAGCAACGCAATAAGCATCAGGGCCAGGGCGGCGATGGAGAGCTGCTGTGCCCGGGTTCGGGTCTTGGTGGGCGCGGCGGCACGACTTTGTGTCACGGAGGGTCCTCTCGACGGTTTGCCGGCAGTGAAAGCTGCCGGCCACCCACCTGAACCAGGGGCGGCAGTCCGGACGCAAAACCAAAATTCCGAAGCGCCTGCAGCGAAGGCAGAGGGTGGTTACTCTCGGGTAACTTACCGAGAGTAAACTTATTCCGGGTGATCTGGCAAGGGGTCCGGAGCTCGGGACTTCGGCGCCGATTTGTGCCAGCCCAAAGTCTCGGGTAAAGTAATTTCTCGTGCTGAGGCGCACGGAGCGCGGCTTGAAGCCCGAAACTCCGGCCCGAAAGTATCATTGGGATATGGTGTAATTGGCAACACTACGGTTTCTGGTACCGTCATTCTAGGTTCGAGTCCTGGTATCCCAGCTCTGTTTGGTCGCAGGCTAACCGCGGCAAATCAGTGGTTTCAGATCGGTTCGCCGATTTGAAACGCGCGCTGAGTGTATGAAATACTCACTTAGCAAAACCGGCCTGGCGCCGGTTGGAAGTGAAAACTTCCTGGAAGTACGCGGCCCCATCGTATAGCGGCCTAGTACGCTGCCCTCTCACGGCGGTAACGCGGGTTCGAATCCCGCTGGGGTCACCAACGAACGGCCCCGGGCATCAGCCCGGGGCCGTTTTTTCGTTGTGGAGGCTGCGCTGCGGGTTATAGGACAAAACCGGGGCCCGGTGGAAAAGCCGGCACAGCTGGCATGATGATCCTGTGACCTCCTCAGACGGGCCTCGTCCCACGCAGCCTCCGCCGCCTAAGCGCGCACCGAGAACGCAGCCGGGCCGGCCCGACGCGGCGTCGGAGCCAGCCGTGGCCTTGCTTGAGGCGGTGCGTCAGGATCTCTCCGCGGTGTCGTTGCCGCTTGCCCTTGCGGACGTGGAACAGGCACGCCAGGACACGCGGAACGCCGTCTCCCAGTTGGACGATTACATCCTGCCGCGGTACCGGAGCCTGGACGCACCGCTGCTTGCCGTCGTCGGGGGTTCCACAGGTGCCGGCAAGTCAACACTGGTCAACGCCCTGGTAGGGCACCCGGTCACCCGCTCCGGCGCCATCAGGCCCACCACCCGGCAACCCATTCTGCTGCACCACCCGGCCGATGCCGGCTGGTTCGAAGGCCACCGTGTGCTGCCCACGCTCAACCGGATCCGGGGCACCGTCTCCACGGAACCTGTCCCGGCCAGCCGGGCCGGCGCAACGCCGGACGCGGAGGCCATTTCCTCCCTGGTGCTGGTGGCGGACCAGGCCGTCCCGCAGGGGATCGCGCTGCTGGACGCCCCCGACGTCGACTCCATATCCGACGACAACCGCAGGCTCGCCGGTCAATTGCTGGCCGCAGCAGACCTTTGGGTTTTTGTGACCACCGCCAACCGTTATGCAGACGCGGTCCCGTGGAAGCTGCTCCTGGACGCGTCCTCGCGGGACATCTTGGTGGCCGTGGTCCTGGATCGTGTACCGGCAGAGGCGGAAGCCGAAGTCAGCGCCGATCTCCGCGCCATGCTGCAGAAGGAAGGCCTCGGCGAAGCCGGACTGTTCATTGTGCCGGAGGCTGACCTGGACAGTCTTGGCATGCTGCCATCGAGTGTCGTGGAGCCGCTGCGGCGCTGGCTGCAGGAACTGGCAGCCGACGCCGCGGGACGGTCCGACATTGCCCGCCGGACCCTCAACGGGACGGTGAAGGCGCTGGCCGGGCGGGTCCGCGCCGTGGCGCACGCGGTCCAGGGGCAGGAGCGTGCCGCAGCCACGCTCCGGTCAGACGCTGAGGCTGCCTATCGCGATGCCGGAACCCGGATCCTGGATGCAACAAAAGACGGCGCCCTCCTTCGCGGGGAAGTCCTGGCGCGCTGGCAGGACTTCGTCGGAACCGGGGAGTTCTTCCGGGCGCTGGAACAGAACATCGGACGGCTGCGGGACCGCGTGGGAGCGTTCTTCCGGGGCGAGCCAACGCCGGCCGTCCGGGTTGAGGCCGCCATCGAAACAGGGCTGCAGGCCGTCATCCTGGACGAGTCCGCCAACGCCGGCGAAGAAACTGACCAGCGCTGGCGCTCGGACCCGGCCGGCCGCGAGCTCCTGGGCACAGACGATCTGTCCGGCACCAGCCAAGGTTTCGCCGAGGTGGCCGCTGCGGAGATCCGGGCCTGGCAGGCCGGCCTGATGGAACTGATCCGCACGGAAGGGCAGGGCAAGCGGACGCAGGCCAGATGGCTTTCCTTCGGGATTAACGGGCTGGGTGCAGCCCTGATGATCGTGGTGTTTTCCATGACCGCCGGCCTCACCGGGCTGGAGATCGGCGTGGCGGGCGGGACCGCCGTCGTCGGCCAGAAACTGCTCGAGGCAGTGTTCGGCGAAGACGCGGTCCGCCGGCTGGCGCAGACTGCGCGGGATGACCTCCATGCCCGTTGCCAGCGGCTGCTGCAGGCAGAGCAGCAGAAATTCCTCCAACGCCTGCCGGAGGGCGGCGCGGACACCGGCCGGATCCTGACCGACCACGCCGCTGCCCTGGCCCGACTGACGGACAACGCATGAGCCGCCACAGCGTAGCCCGCGAAGCGTCGCAGCTGGACCGCAGGCTCGAAGCCCTCAATGATGCCCGCGAACTCGCCGAAGGCGTCTTGCCGGATGCTGCACTCGAGGAGGTGTACAAGCTCCTCGAACGCGCGAGCTCCCGGCGGTCACTGTCGGCTGATCACACCGTTGTTGGGTTCTTCGGTGCCACCGGCAGCGGAAAATCGTCACTCTTCAACGCGGTCAGCGGCGCTGAAATCGCGACGGCGGCCGCCCGCCGGCCCACAACATCGGAACCTTTGGCTGGTGTCTGGGGAGCGGACGGCAGTGAGCCGTTGCTGGACTGGCTCGAGGTGGGCAACCGCCACCATGCGGAGCCAGTGGCAGGCTTCGCGGACGAGGGCACGGGGCTGATCCTGCTGGACCTGCCGGACTTCGATTCCACCAGGGCCGCGAACCGCGAGATCGTGGAGCGCATGGTCGGCCTGGTTGATGTCCTGGTCTGGGTCCTGGATCCGCAAAAGTACGCCGATGCGGCGGTCCACAACGATTTCCTGGCGCCCCTGTCCGCCCATGGCGCCGTGACCCTGGTGGTCCTCAACCAGGTGGACCGCTTGCCCGAACGGGACGTGCAGCCTGTGCTGGAGTCCTTGAAAGGGATCCTTGCCCGCGACGGGCTGGGCAAAGTGCAGGTCCTGGGCGCATCCGCCCTGAAGGGCACCGGCGTGGACAAGGTCCGGGGCGCGATCCGCGGTGTTGTGGTGCAGCGCCAGGCACTTTCGCAGCGGCTTGCCGCGGATGTTTCGCGGGCCTCCGGGCAGCTCCGGGAAGCCGCCGGTGCCGGGGAAGCCGCCGGTGTCAGGCCGGCGTCGAAAACCCGCCTTACCGATGAGCTGGCAACGGCCGCCAACATGCCCGTGGTGGTGGACGCAGTCGCCCGGTCCTACCGCATCGAGTCGACGCGCCGCACGGGCTGGCCGGTGACGCGGTGGCTGGTGCGGTTCCGGCCGGATCCGCTCCGCCGGCTCAATCTGAGAAGTTCTTCACCGTCCCAACTTAACCGGACCTCGCTCCCGGCCGCTGGCGCCCCGGAACGCGCCCGGACGGATGCTGCCGTCCGTGAGTTTGCGGACGCGGCGAGTGCGGGCGCACCCGGACCGTGGCGTGCCGCGATCAGGGGTGCTGCCCGGGAAGGGCGGGAGGCGTTGCCGGATGCCTTGGACCAGGCCATCGCAGGCACGGACCTGATGGCGTCCCGGAAGTCCTGGTGGTGGGGCATGTTTAACGTGGTCCAGTGGCTCGCGCTGCTGACAGTCCTGGGCGGCCTGGGCTGGCTGGGTGGGCTGGCAGGGCTCGGATATCTCCAGCTGCCCGTCCCCGAGGTTCCCAAGGTGGAGGGCTGGCCGGTGCCGACGCTGTTGATTGGCGGCGGCGTGGTGCTGGGGATTTTCCTGGCGCTGACTGGAAAATTCATTGGGTCAGGAGCCGCGAGGGCGCGCGCAGCCCGGGCCAGGAAACGGCTGCGGGCAGCGGTGGGCGAGGTTGCCCGGGACTTCGTGGTGGAGCCGGTTGAAATTGAGGTCAGCAGGCTCGCGTCCTTCAACGCCGCACTGAAGGTTGCGGGCGGAAACTAAGGTAGTTACGCCAGTGCGGGTGCGGCGTCCCTGACCTTGATCAGCGTCCGCAGGTTCCGGGTGGTAGTGGTTGCCTTGAACCTGGCCTTGGACGAAATCTTGCTGAACGGGCTGTCCAGTGTCCCGCCGGCCGGAGCCAGCCAGGCCAATGCCTCCGGGCCGAGGCGTTTCTGCTGGGTACCTTCAAAGGCTGCGCTGGCGGCTTCAAGCTCATCGAGCATGGCGGTGTCCGATGCCAGCGTGATGTAGGTGTGCGTTGCCTTGTCGTCCGCCGGATACGGGCAGGCCGCCACGAGTTCGGAGACCCGCCGTGCCGTGAGGACAACCACCCAGGCGTCGTAGCCGAAGGCGTCACGCAGGCACTTTTCAAACGTCTGCTTGACCGCGGCAGGATCCTCGGCGCTGGCAAGCACCACATTGCCGCTGGCCAGCAGTGTCTTGACGTCCGCGAACCCCTGCGCTGCAAGCGCAGTCTTGAGGTCCGCCATCTTGATGTTGATCCCGCCGACATTTATCCCGCGGAGGAAGACTGCGTACCTGTTCATGCCGACAGCCTAGCCGGGGGCAGCCAGGCCTGGACGGGGGCGAGCCTTCAGTCGTTGCCCTTGCGCAGGGCCTCAGTGAGTATCCGCGCGGCGTTGCAGACCACCTCGGCGTGGAGGCGGCCCGGCTGGCGGGTGAGCCGCTCGATGGGGCCGGAGATCGAGACCGCGGCGATCACGCGTCCGGACGGTCCCCGGACCGGTGCCGAGACTGAGGCGACCCCGGGCTCGCGTTCGCCGAGGCTCTGTCCCCAGCCCCGCCGTCGTACGCCTGCCAGCACGGTGGGCGTGAAACGGGCGGCCTGCAGGCCCTCGAGAAGCCGGTCGTGGTCTTCCCAGGCCAGCAGCACCTGGGCGGCGGAGCCGGCCTTCATGGAAAGCTTGGTGCCGACGGGGATGGTGTCGCGCAGGCCGATGGGGCGTTCTGCGGAGGCGACACAAATACGCCATTCGCCCTGGCGGCGGAAGATCTGGGAGCTTTCGCCGGTGGCGTCGCGCAGCTGCATCAGGACCGGCCCGGCGGAAGCGATGAGACGGTCCTCGCCGGCGGCGGAGGCCAGCTCCACCAGGCGGCTGCCGAGGACAAACCGGCCCTGGATGTCGCGGCTTACAAGCCGGTGATGGATCAGGGCCAGGGCGAGCCTGTGCACGGTGGGCCGGGCCAGGCCCGTGGCGGCCACCAGCTGTGCCAGCGTGGTGGGGCCGGCCTCCAATGCATCAAGCACATGGGCCGCTTTATCAATGACACCGACTCCACTAGAATTGTCCATGTAATGATATTGCCGTCTCATTATCTGAGATGCAAATCTTTGGGCTGGCACAAAATGCAGCCCTGCTGGTTCAGTGGAACCAAACAGCCAAACAGCAGTGAAGGGAGATGGCCGTGGCAAAGACACTGGCCGAGAAAGTCTGGGACGCACATGTGGTGCGCAAAGGCGAGGGCGAAGGAGCCAATGGCCAGCCCGACCTCCTCTTCATTGACCTTCACCTTGTCCATGAGGTGACCTCTCCGCAGGCCTTCGAGGGCCTGCGCCTGGCGGGCCGCAAGCTGCGCCGGCCGGACCTCACCATCGCCACGGAGGACCACAACACTCCCACGCTGGACATCGACAAGCCCATTGCCGATCTCACCAGCCGCACGCAGATCCAGACGCTGCGCAACAACTGCGCAGAGTTCGGCGTCCGCCTGCACTCGCTCGGCGACGCGGAACAGGGCATTGTGCACGTGGTTGGCCCGCAGCTTGGCCTCACACAGCCTGGCATGACCGTTGTCTGCGGTGACTCCCACACGTCCACCCATGGCGCGTTCGGTGCCCTGGCCATGGGCATCGGTACGTCCGAAGTGGAGCACGTCATGGCCACCCAGACGCTGTCCCTGAAGCCGTTCAAAACCATGGCCATCAACGTCGAAGGCACGCTGCGCCCGGGCGTTACCGCCAAGGACATCATCCTGGCCGTGATTGCCAAGATCGGCACCGGCGGAGGCCAGGGCTACGTCCTGGAATACCGCGGTTCCGCCATCCGCGCGCTGTCCATGGAAGCCCGCATGACCATCTGCAACATGTCCATCGAAGCCGGCGCCCGCGCCGGCCTGGTGGCCCCGGACCAGATCACCTACGACTACATGAATGGCCGCCCGCACGCCCCACAGGGCGCCGAATGGGATGCCGCCGTCGAGTACTGGAACACGCTGAGGACCGACGACGACGCCACGTTCGACGTCGAGGTGGCCCTGGACGCCGACACGCTGGAGCCGTTCGTCACCTGGGGCACAAACCCAGGGCAGGGTGTTTCGCTTTCCGCCAGGGTCCCGTCCCCGGAGGACTTCGGCGACGAAAACGCCAAGGCTGCCGCCGAACGCGCCCTGCAGTACATGGGACTGACCGCCGGTACGCCCATGAAAGACATCCGAGTGGACACGGTCTTCCTGGGCTCCTGCACCAACTCGCGCATGGAGGACCTCCGGGCCGCTGCGGACATCATCCGCGGGCGCCGGAAGGACCCCAACATCCGGATGCTGGTGGTGCCCGGTTCGGCCCGCGTGCGGCTGGAAGCAGAGGCCGAAGGGCTGGACAAGGTCTTCAAGGACTTCGGCGCCGAGTGGCGCTTCGCCGGCTGCTCGATGTGCCTGGGCATGAACCCGGACCAGCTGGAGGTGGGGGAGCGTTGCGCCTCGACGTCCAACCGAAACTTCGAAGGCCGTCAGGGCAAGGGCGGCCGCACCCACCTGGTATCGCCGGTGGTGGCAGCGGCCACGGCCATCCGTGGCACCCTGAGTTCGCCGTCGGACCTCGATCCGGCTCCCGAATCCGCCGCCATCCGCACCGACGCAGCCTAGGAGGCCGCCATGGAAAAGTTCACCACCCACACCGGCATCGGCGTGCCGCTGCGCCAGAGCAACGTTGACACGGACCAGATCATCCCCGCGGTCTACCTCAAGCGGATCACCCGAACCGGCTTCGAGGACGCACTGTTCTCCGCCTGGCGCAAGGACCCGGCCTTCATCCTGAACCAGGCGCCGTTCAACGCCGGCTCCGTCCTGGTGGCGGGCCCGGATTTCGGCACCGGTTCGTCCCGTGAACACGCCGTCTGGGCGCTGAAGGACTATGGTTTCAAGACCGTCCTGTCTTCACGTTTCGCTGATATTTTCCGCGGCAACTCCGGCAAGCAGGGTCTGCTGGCCGCTGAGCTCGCCCAGGACGACATAGAGCTGATCTGGAAAGAGCTCGAGAACGCTCCCGGCACCGAAGTCACCGTTGATCTCGTCTCCAAAACTGTCATCTGCGGCACCATCGTGGCACCCTTTGAAATCGACGATTACACGCGCTGGCGCCTCCTGGAGGGCCTGGACGACATTGGCCTGACACTCCAGCACGAAGAGGACATCACTGCCTTCGAGGCCACCCGTCCGGCCTTTATGCCCACAACGCTTCCGGCCCGCCTTTCCTGAGCGCGAGCGCGGAATTTCCCGCCCCGGACGGAGCCGCCTGAACGGCGCCGCGCCGGAGGCTTTCGGCGCCCGTATTTCGGTTCGGTAACGCAACCTCCTATGCTTAGCTGGAGCCTTTGCAAGGATTTTGGGGCGAGTAATCGTAAGGAAACCGGTATATGAGTAGTGTTCTGACAATCCGCGGCGGAGTCCCGCTTACAGGCCGCGTCAGCGTCCGGGGGGCCAAAAACCTTGTTCCCAAGGCCATGGTGGCAGCATTACTGGGCAACGAGCCGTCGGTGTTGCGGAACGTTCCGGAGATCAAGGACGTCGAGGTTGTCACCTCGCTCCTGCAGCTGCACGGAGTGACGGTGGTCAAGGATCCCGTCAGCGGTGACCTCACCCTGGATCCGAAGGCGGCCAAAACCGCCCCGAGCACGGCGATCGATGCCCACGCCGGTGATTCGCGGATCCCCATCCTGCTCTGCGGACCCCTGATCCATGCGATCGGTGAGGCCTTCATTCCGGACCTTGGCGGCTGCAAGATCGGTGACCGGCCCATCGACTACCACCTGAACGTACTCCGCCAGTTCGGCGCCGTGGTGGAAAAGCGCCCGGGCGGCATTCACATCTCTGCGCCCAAGGGCCTGCATGGCGCCAAGATCAACCTGCCGTACCCCTCGGTGGGTGCCACGGAGCAGGTGCTGCTCAGCGCTACCCGCGCCGAAGGGATCACGGAGCTTTCCGGCGCTGCCACGGAACCCGAGATCATCGACCTCATAGCAGTGCTGCAGAAGATGGGCGCCATCATCAGCGTCCAGACCGACCGGACCATCCGCATTGAAGGCGTCCGGGACCTGGGCGGCTACAACCACCGTGCCCTCTCGGACCGCAACGAATCGGCGTCGTGGGCTTCGGCAGCACTGGTGACCCGCGGTGACATCTTCGTCGAAGGCGCCTCGCAGCGGGACATGATGACGTTCCTGAACACCTACCGGAAGGTAGGCGGCGGCATGGACATCGGCGAGGACGGCATCCGCTTCTACCACCGGGGCGGCAAGCTCAACCCGCTGGTCCTGGAAACGGATGTGCACCCCGGCTTTATGACCGACTGGCAGCAGCCGCTGGTGGTGGCACTGACCCAGGCCGAAGGCGTGTCGATCGTCCACGAGACCGTCTATGAAAACAGGTTCGGCTTCACCGACGCGCTCATCCGGATGGGCGCGAGCATCCAGGTGCACCGCGAGTGCCTGGGCAGCGTGCCGTGCCGCTTCGGCCAGCGCAACTTCCTCCACTCCGCCGTCATCTCCGGTCCCACCCAGCTCAAGGGCGCCGACATCGACGTACCGGACCTGCGTGGCGGCTTCAGCCACCTGATCGCGGCGCTGGCCGCTTCGGGCACGTCGCGCGTGACCGGGATCGACATCATCAACCGCGGCTACGAACGTTTCACCGAAAAGCTGTCCGGCCTCGGCGCCGACTTCGACATCACCTCGACAAAGTAACGGTGGGTACGTGAAGGAAACGGCCAAGAGCCAGGCCACATTCGTTGTGGTCGCGGCCATAGTGCGCACGGTGCTGAACGCAATGATGAACAAGAAGTGGGAAGGCCTCGAGAACCTCCCCGCCGGCGGGTTTATTGCCGCGCCTAACCATTGCACGGAAATCGATCCGCTGATCGTGGGGCACATTCTCTACAACCAGAAGCGCGCCCCGCACTTCCTGGCGAAGGCCGGGCTGTTCAAGGTTCCGGTCCTGGGCGCGGTCCTGCGGGCCACCCGGCAGATCCCGGTGGAACGCTCGACGGCGGGAGCGAACCGCTCGCTGCAGCTCGCCCAGGAGATTGTGGCGGACGGCGGGGCCATCATCATCTACCCCGAAGGCACACTCACCCGCGATCCCGCGCTGTGGCCGATGAAGGGCCACACCGGCGCTGCCCGCCTTGCCCTGGAAGGCGGCATTCCCGTGGTACCGATCGCGCACTGGGGCGCCCATGAGGTGTTCCCGCGTTATGCGAAGCGGTTCCACCTTTTCCCGCGCAGGACGTCCAGGGTGATGGTGGGCAAGCCCGTTGACCTCAGCCAGTTCATGGGCCGGCCACTGGACAAAGCAACGCTGACCGCGGCAACCGAGAAGATCATGGATGCCGTGACCGGTTTGCTGGCCGACATCCGCGGGGAGGAGCCGCCCGCTGAACGCTGGGACCCTTCCAAACACAATCAAGCCACGCACGGTCGCTTCGTTGTGCGGGAAAATCCTGACGACGCTGCGGATGCCATCTGATGGCTGACGGAAGCCGTCAGGGTTCCGCCCGGTCTGTCGCCGTCGTGGGCGCCGGTTCCTGGGGTACCACATTCGCCAAGATCCTCGCCGATGCGGCTCGGGCAGCAGGGGAACAGCGGAGCATCCGGATCTGGGGCCGGCGCAGCGAAGTGGTGGAGCAGATCAACAGCACGCACCGGAACGTCCAGTACCTGAAGGACACAGAGCTGCCGCCCAGCATCACAGCGTCCACAGACGTCAGCGAGGTGCTGGCGGGCGCGGACCTGGTGGTCCTGGCCGTTCCTGCACAGTCACTGCGACTCCAGCTCCGTGAATGGAAGCCGCTGATCGCCGCTGACGCCGTGGTGGTGTCCCTGATGAAGGGCCTGGAGCTCGGCACGGACTCCCGGATGAGTGAGGTGATCAGCGACGAACTGGGGATTCCCGCGGACCGCATTGCCGTGGTTTCCGGTCCCAACCTGGCCATGGAGATCGCCCGGGAGGAACCGACTGCTTCTGTGGTGGCCTGTTCCGATGCGGCCACCGCGGGCTGGATCGCGAGGAGCTGCACCGCACCGTACTTCCGTCCGTACACCACGGCGGATGTCGTCGGTGTGGAAATTGGCGGCATCGTCAAGAACGTCATAGCGCTGGCCGTGGGCATCTGTGAAGGTAAACAGATGGGGGACAACACCAAGGCCTCCGTGATCACCCGGGGCTTGGCCGAAACATCCAGGCTTGCCCTTGCCCTCGGTGGCGAGGCGCGGACCATGGCCGGGCTGGCGGGCCTGGGGGATCTGGTGGCGACGTGTTCCTCGCCTCTGTCGCGAAACCATACGGCCGGCCGGATGCTGGGCCAGGGACTTACCCTTGAGCAGTTGGCGCAGCAGATGACACAAACAGCCGAAGGCATCAAATCCGGCCAGGCTGTGCATGAACTTGCGGGGAAACTGGGCGTCGAAATGCCCATCACTGCCGCCGTCGTAGCCGTCCTGGCCGGCAAACTGTCCGTTGACCAACTGGGGCCGCTGCTGCTGGCCCGGGACCTGAAACCCGAAGGCGATTACTGACGATGTCCGACGATAACCTGACCGCAGCGGACTCCGCCCCCCGGGCCAAACCCCGCGTCGCGGTCCTTTTTGGTGGCCGGTCCAGCGAACATGCCGTGAGCTGCGTGACCGCCGCCGGCGTTCTGGGCGCCATCAACAAAGACAAGTACGATGTCATCCCCATCGGCATCGCCAAGTCGGGGCAGTGGGTGCTGGCTGCCGGGGATACAGCCCAGTGGTCGCTGTCCGCGTCGTCGCTGCCGGAGGTCCCGCCGTCGTCGGAAACGGTGACACTGGCCGAGATCGGCGGCGAGCACCAGCTGATCGTCGCCTCACCGAACCAGGTACCGCAGGAACTCGGGACGGTGGACGTTGTGTTTCCCCTTCTCCACGGTCCCTTTGGCGAGGACGGCACCATCCAGGGGCTCCTGGAACTGTCCGACACGCGCTACGTCGGCGCCGGCGTGCTTGCGTCGGCTGTGGGCATGGACAAGCACTACATGAAGGTTGTGTTCGAGGCCGCCGGGCTGCACGTGGGGCCCTACATTGCCGTCACGGACCGTCAGTGGGTCAAGGACGCGGAGGCCGTCCGCAAGCAGGTGGACCAGCTCGGCTTTCCCGTGTTCGTCAAGCCGGCGCGGGCGGGTTCGTCCATGGGGATCTCCAAAGTGGACTCGCTCGAGGGACTCGACGCCGCCGTCGAGGAAGCCCGGCGCCACGACCTCAAACTGGTCATCGAGGCTGGCATCGTAGGGCGTGAGATTGAGTGTGCGGTCTTGGAAGGACGCGGGACCGATTCCCCCCGGACGTCCATGCCGGGCGAAATTTCCGTCGCCGCCGGAACGCACGAATTCTACGACTTCAACGCGAAGTATGTTGAGGACGACGCCGCCGCGCTGAGCTGCCCCGCCGACATTCCCGAGGAAGCCATCGTGCGGGTCCGGGAACTCGCGGCAGCTGCCTTCGACGCTGTGGGTGCGGAAGGCCTGAGCCGCGTGGACTTCTTCTATACGCCCGACGGCGAATTGATCATCAACGAGATCAACACCATGCCCGGGTTTACGCCCAAGAGCATGTACCCGCAGATGTGGGCAGCATCAGGCCTGAATTACGCGGACCTGATTGATGAGCTGATCCATCTGGCCTTGAACCGGAAGACCGGCCTCCGCTGACGCGGCGGCCCGGTGGTTGAGCCTGTCGAGACCTATTTACTGGTGGGCAGGTTCTGCAGGTCTTCCTGACCCACGCAGTTCCGGCTGGCCGGGATCTTTCCGGCTGAGGCGGAAAGATCCGCCAGGACAGTTGCGGAGCTGATCTTCTCCGGATCCATCAGGATTTCCGTGGCGGGTTCGCGGCCGAAGGTAGTCAGCGTCCACACCGGATCGCCCTCCTTGATAACCCAGTCGATGCCGTTGACACTCACGCACCGGTCCGTCGTCGGGCCTGGAACGTTGACGCCGCAGCGCAGGATCACCTGAGACGGGTCCCCCCAGGCGGCGGTGGCCTGGCTGTTGGTTTTCCGCCGGGCAGCATCGCCGATGGCGTCCGGGAGGGCCACCATCATCGGGGCGCAGGCCGGGTTCGCCGCGTCGCCTGCGGCGGTGACATCCACAGTCGGGGCACAGGCGGACAAAGCGGCTGCAGTGAGGGCCGCGGTCAGCAGGATTCCGGACACGCGGACAGGCAAGGGAAAACGGGGATTGTGCATCCATCCAGCCTAGCGTCGACGCCGAATGGAGCGGGACGCAGGAAGGACCGGAAGCCCGTCGCGGGGACCTCCATAACAAGGGGCGGACCAGCAATGTCGGTGCCGCGCTGTAGCGTAGGGGCGTGCCTGAAATTCCGTTGACTGAAGAAACGCTGATTGTCGCCGCGCTGTCCGAAGCCGAACTCCTGGCCCGGATCTTTCCGCGGTTGGAAATGGCCGGAACGCACGGTTCGGCAACCCTGCTTGGCCCGGGCGACGACGCCGCCATTATCGCCGCTCCGGATGGCAGGACAGTAATCAGCATCGATACCCAGGTGCAGGACCAGGACTTCCGGCTCCAATGGCCCAACGGGTACCGCACCACGGGCTTCGACGTCGGCTGGAAGGCGGCGGCCCAAAACCTCAGCGACATCAACGCCATGGGCGGCGTGGCCACGTCGCTGGTGGTGAGCCTGACGCTGCCCCCCGACACCCCTGTCAGCTGGGTGGCGGACCTGGCCGACGGCCTGACTGCGGGAATCCGGGAACTCGGGGCAACAGACTGTTCGGTGGCGGGGGGCGATTTGGGCCGCGGCAGGGAAATCTCCGTGACGGTCGCCGTGCTGGGCTCGTTGGCTGGCGGCAACGCGGTTCTGCGGTCGGGGGCCCGTGCCGGAGACGTTGTGGCCCTGGCCGGTACGGTGGGCCGGGCCGCGGCCGGGCTTGCGCTCCTGGAAGCAGAGGTTGCTGTGCAATCCCTGGCGCCCGCGCAATGGGCGCTCGTGGAAGTGCAGTGCAGGCCACGGCCGCCACTGTCCGCGGGGCCGCTGGCTAGGTCAGTCGGAGCCACTGCCATGCTGGATATATCGGACGGCCTGGTGCGCGACGGCGGCCGCCTCGCCGCCGCCAGCGGCGTCGTCCTTGACCTTGACCCCGCGGCGTTGAAGCCTCTCGCGCAAGCCCTGCGTCCGGCGTCGGACCTTCTCAGCGCTGACCCCATGGCCTGGGTGCTGGGCGGGGGAGAGGACCACGGGCTGCTGGCCACATTCCCGGCCGGCGTTCAGCTGCCTGCCGGATTCACTGCGATAGGCTCAGTACAAGCCTTGGGAAGCGCCACACTTCCGGGCGTCACAATTGCGGGCCACGCCGTTGGCACCGGGGGATGGGATCACTTTGCAGACTAAGGTTGCCGCCAACGCGCAAGCGATGAAGCGGTGGTTGGACAAGGCTGAAACCGCCATTGCCAACCACAGCGACCGCCTCAATGCCATCAACATCTTCCCCGTGGCGGACGGTGACACCGGCACCAACCTTTACCTCACCGTTCGGGCGGCCGCCCGTGCCCTGCACAGCGGCCCGGCGGTCCAAGGCGCGGCAGTCCCGGCTGACGCCGGCCAGGCGGATGTCGGAGCGGTGCTGGCGCGTGCCGGAAGGGCCGCGATGGAGCAGGCCCGCGGCAATTCCGGAACCCTCTTCTCAGTCTTTCTCTGCGCCGCGGCTGAACCCCTGGCCGGTCACACCCGCCTGACGTCAACCCTTCTGGCCGCCGCGCTGAACCGTGCCCAGATCCGGGCCTGGTCCGCGTTGAGCGACCCCGTGCCAGGCACCATGCTTTCGGTGATGGAAGCCGCGGCCCGGGCCGCCGCGGCAGTGGACGCGGGGCACAACGGCGACGACAGCAACCAGGCACTCGGCAAAGCCCTCGATGCTGCCGTCAACGGCGCGCTGAGAGCAGTTATCAGCACCGAGAGCCAGCTTGCCGCCCTTGAAGCCGCGCATGTGGTCGATGCCGGGGGCGTTGGTATGCTGCTCATCCTTGACTGCCTTCGCTCCGCCGTTCTTGGCGAGGAGCTGCAGGGCGAACTCCTCGATGGGCTGCACGGCTTTGACGTCCAGGACCCCCACATCCACGCTGATATGCCGGCTGACGACGGCGTTGAGGTCATGTGCACCATCAGCCTTTCGCCGCTCAGCGCGGCCACGCTGCGCCAGCGGCTCGACGAGGTCGGCGAGTCCGTCATCATGAGCCAGGTGGACAGTATGGCCGATGCTGAGGGCAGCTACCGGTGGCGCGTCCATGTCCACGTCCCCGACGCCGCACCCGCGGTCGCCCTGATCCGTTCCCTCGGCGAGCCCAGCGACATTTCGGTCAGCGAACTCGCCCTGGCCCGCGAACCCGAACCAGCTCCGGTGAACTCCAGTGGGCATGAGCGCTGAACTGGACCTGGGCCTGGAACGCCTGATCGGAAAGCGGTCAGCGTCGGCCATTGAGAAGCACCTGGGCATCGCCACAGTCGGCGGCCTCCTGAACTACTTCCCGCGCCGCTACCTGAACCGCGGTGAACTGACGCCCATCAGCGAGTTGCCGCTGGATGAAGAGGTCACGCTTTTTGCGCGCGTGCTCTCCAACAGCACGCGCAAGATGCATACGCGCCGTGGTTCCATCACCGACGTTGTGATCACCGACGACGCCGCCTCCCACGGCCGTCCGCGCCTTTCCGCGGTAGGCCCCGGCAGCGGGCACGGCACGCTCAAGATCACCTTTTTTAGCGGACACCGGGCACAGGCGCAGCTCCTGCCGGGCCGGCGCGTGATGTTCTCCGGCAAGGTGACGCGCTACGGAGCGTCCCTGGGCTTGACCAACCCGGACTTCCACCTCCTCGACGAGGACCCGGACATGCCGGCCATGGACCCCGAAAAGCTCGCCGCCATGCCGATCCCTGTGTATCCGGCCACCGCAAAGCTCACCAGCTGGTCGATTCAGAAAGTCATCTCCACGCTCCTGGAAACCGTGGATCTGGATGCCCTGCCGGATCCGCTGCCGGAGGCGGTGGCCCGCAGGGAGAAATTCCTTCCCGTGGCCGAGGCCTACCGGCTCATCCATAGGCCGGAATCGCAGGCTGACTGGATGAAGGCCCAGGAGCGATTGCGCTACCAGGAGGCCCTGGTCCTGCAGGCGGCCTTGGCGCGGCGCCGTGCCCAGCTTGCGGCCGAGGAAGCCACGGCGCGGCGCCCGGCCACGGACGGGCTGCTGGCGGCGTTCGACAGGCAGCTGCCCTTCACGCTCACCGGCGGCCAGGCCGCCGTCGGAAAAACGCTGGCCACGGAGCTGGCGCAGGACAGCCCCATGAACCGGCTGCTGCAGGGTGAGGTGGGCTCGGGCAAAACCATCGTCGCGCTGCGGGCCATGCTGCAGGTAGTGGATGCCGGCGGGCAGGCGGCCCTCCTGGCGCCCACCGAGGTCCTCGCCGCCCAGCACTTCGAATCCATCCGGCGGACCCTGGGCTCCCTGTCCCGCGATCCGATGCTGTCCGCGGACGGGCTGCTGGGCAGCCTCGCCGAAGGGGCGGTGCAGGTCACCCTCCTCACCGGCTCCATGCCCACCGGCGCCCGGAAACGGGCCATGCTGGACGCCGCATCCGGCGCCGCCGGGATTGTGATCGGCACGCACGCGCTGCTCAGCGACAACGTCGCGTTCTACGACCTTGGCCTGATCGTGGTGGACGAACAGCACCGGTTCGGTGTGGAGCAGCGGGACGTCCTCAGGTCAAAGGCCAACAAACCGCCGCACCTGCTGGTCATGACGGCCACGCCCATTCCGCGGACGGTGGCCATGACGGTCTTCGGCGACCTCGAAACGTCCGTCCTGGACGAGCTCCCGGCCGGCCGGGCGCCGATTTCCACGCATGTGGTGGGCCTCGCCGAGAACCCCGGCTGGGCAGACCGCATCTGGTCCCGTTCCCGTGAGGAGATCGACGCCGGGCACCAGGTGTACGTGGTGTGCCCCAGGATCGGAACGGACGACGACGGCGACTTCAGCCCGGGGGAAGCGGAACCTTCCGCGGCTGACCTGGCGGGCGACGGCGGTGGGCGGGAGCTCGCGTCGGTGACGGCCGTCGTCGAACATCTCCAGCAGGTGCCGGCCCTGGCCGGTGTGCCCCTTGGGCCGATGCACGGCCGTTTGGACACCGCAGTGAAGTCCGCCGCGATGGCCGACTTCACCGCCAACCGGACCAAGCTCCTGGTCTCCACCACCGTTATCGAAGTCGGCGTCGACGTCCATAACGCCACCTTGATGGTGATCCTCGACGCCGACCGCTTCGGCATTTCCCAGCTGCACCAGCTGCGCGGCCGGGTGGGCCGTGGCGGGCTTCCCGGTACGTGCCTGCTGGTCACCAACCTCGAACGCGGGCACCCGAGCCGGCGCCGGCTCGATGCCGTGGCGGCAACCACGGACGGCTTCGAGCTGTCGCAGGAGGATTTGAAGCTGCGCCGCGAGGGCGACATCCTGGGCGCGTCGCAGTCCGGCGGCCGCTCCACCCTGAAACTGCTGCGCGTGCTGGAACACGAGGACATCATTGCGCAGGCGCGCCAGGACGCCCAGGAAATTGTGGGCTCGGATCCGGCCCTGGCGCGGCATCCGCGGTTGGCGGAGGCCATTGACGAGTACTTGAACCCCGAGAAGGAGGCGTTCCTTGAGCGCGGATAGGAGGCGGCCATGAGCCGCATCATCGCGGGCGCCGCAGGCGGGACCCCCCTGGTCAGCGTCCCCGGCTCCCTGACCAGGCCCACTACCGACCGCGTGAAGGAAGCACTGTTCTCCCGGCTCGACGCCTTCGGGATCATTGCCGGTGCCCGGGTCCTGGACCTGTACGCAGGGTCCGGATCGTTGGGCGTGGAGAGCGGCAGCCGGGGCGCTGAGGCCGTCGACCTCGTGGAATTCGATGCCAAGGCCAGTTCCGTGTGCCAACGCAACGCGGACCTGATCAACGGCGTGCTGGGCCGCAAGGCAGTGACGGTCCACCGGTCCAAGGTGGAGTCCTTCCTGGAGCGCACGGCGGAGACGGCCAGCTGGGACCTGGTGTTCCTGGACCCGCCCTATCCGCTGGATGACCCTGCCCTGTCGGCGGTGCTGGGCAAACTCGCCGATCATCTGGCTCCGGCGGCCGTGGTAGTGGTGGAGCGGTCCTCGCGTTCACCGGAGCCGTTCTGGCCCGCCGGCCTGGAACGGTTTGCCGAGAAGAAGTACGGCGAAACGCGGCTTTGGTTCGCCGAGCCATTTGTGCCGGACGCCATCGCGCCGGACGTCTTTATTGAGGAGCAGTCGGCGAAGCAGGTTTAGGGCCTGGCCCGGGACGCCTGGGACGCGGGGAGTCTGCGGCTCAGCCGGCCAGCTTATCCAGGTCCACGCCGGCGAGAACCTCCGCGGGGTGGGGGCCGCGTGACGTCAATTCGGCTGTCCAGGCTTCGGGCCAGGGCGTTTGCGTTCCGGCGAGGATGATGTTGCCGGGGTAGCGGCCCGCGAACATCCCGGTTTCGGCGAAGGCCGCCACGTCGGTCATGGCGCGGCGCATGGCGGCGGCCTGGCTTCGTACCAGGGTCAGGCCGGGTTCATCGCCCACGTTGACGATCAGCAAGCCTTCCGGTGCAAGGCGTGCACGGGCCTCCTGGTAGAACTCCTCAGAGGCGATGTGGGCCGGGGCTTCCGGACCCGAAAAGATGTCCAGGATCACGACGTCGAACAGAAGTTCCGCGTCCAGGTCCGCCAGGGCGTCGCGGGCATCGCCGATGACAGTGTGCAGCTCGGTACCGTCAGGCAGGGGGAGTTGCTGCAGGACAAAGTCGAGGAGCTCGCGTTCCAGCTCCACCGCATACTGGACGGATCCGGGCCTCGTCGCCTGGATGTAGCGCGCAAGGGTCAGGGCTCCGGCCCCAAGATGGAGCGCAGTGATTGGCCGGCCTTCGGGAGCCGCGAGGTCCACAATGTGGCCGATCCGTCGCAGGTACTCGTAGAAGATCTCCTCAGGATGCGCCAGGTTAACATGGGACTGCTCGGCCCCGCCGATGCTCAGGACGTAGCCGCCGTCGGTGAAAGCATCGGGCTCGATGGACGCGTGCTGTCCCGTGGTCCGCAGGAACCGCGTGGAACGTGTGCCGCCGGGCTCCGCCATCAGAGCTTTCCGCTGAGGGTCGCCAGCCTGGCGGCGGCTTCCTCGAGGAGCTCCACTTTCTTGCAGAACGCGAATCTGAGCAGGCTCCGTGTCCGTTCCGCGCCCTCCGGGTGGCAGAAGACGGGGACGGGGATCGCGGCCACTCCCACCAGCCCGGGCAGCCTGCGGGCCAGGTCCACGGAGTCGCCAATGCCGAGGGGTGCGGTGTCCACGTTGACGAAATAGGTTCCCTGCGGCGTGTAAACGTCGAATCCTGCGGCGCGAAGGCCTTCGCTGAGGATGTCCCGTTTTTTCTGGAGAGTTGCCGCAACGCCCTGGTAAAACTCATCCGGCAGTGCCAGGCCGGCGGCAATGGCCGCCTGGAACGGTGTCCCGGAGCTGTAAGTCAGGAACTGCTTCACCGTCCGGACAGCCGCCACCAGATGGTCCGGGCCGGTCAGCCAACCGATCTTCCAGCCAGTGAAGGAGAAGGTCTTTCCGGCGGACGAGATGGTGATCGTCCGCTCCGCTGCACCCGGCAGGGTGGCGACAGGAATGTGCCTGGCGCCGAAGGTGAGGTGCTCGTACACCTCGTCGGTGATGATGAGGCAGTCATGCTTTGCGGCAAGCTCAACGACGCGCTGCAGAACATGGCGGGGGAAGACGGCGCCGGTGGGATTGTGCGGGTTGTTCAACAGCACCACCCTCGTGCGGTCGGTGAAGGCCGCCTCCATGGCCGTCATGTCCGGGTAAAAGTCGGGGGCCAGCAGCGGGGCGGTGACGTGGGTGGCGCCTGACAGGCCGATGACGGCGCCGTACGAGTCATAAAACGGTTCGAACGTCAGCACCTCATCGCCAGGGCCGACGAACGCCAGCAACGTTGCGGCGATCCCCTCTGTGGCGCCGGTAGTGATGATGACCTCTGTGTGCGGGTCCGGGGCCAGCCCGTAGAACCGCTCCTGGTGGGCAGCCACGGCCTCACGCAGTTCCAGGATGCCCTTGCCGGGCGCGTACTGGTTGGCCCCGGCCTCGATGGCGGCCATCGCTGCCGCCTTGATTTCCCGCGGTCCGTCCTCGTCGGGAAAGCCCTGCCCGAGGTTGATGGCGCCGGTCTGCGCCGCCAGCGTGGTCATCTCCTCGAAGATGGTGACGCCCAGTTGGCCGGCAGGTCCCAGCAGATTGGCGCCTGAGGCGGTGCGCTGCCACGGGGCAGGCACGCTGGGCATGGAAAGGTCCCGTGGTGGATGCATCCAGTCATGGTATCCCGGCCGTCCCATGCGGTAGGTTCGGTGCATGAGACGCGCTGTCTGCCCCGGATCCTTTGACCCCATTCACAACGGCCATCTCGAGGTCATCGCCCGTGCCGCCGGCCTCTTCGATGAGGTGATCGTGGCGGTTTCGACCAACTATGCGAAGAAGTACATGTTCAGCCTGGGGGACCGTCTGGATATGGCGCGCGAAACCCTGGCATCCCTCAAAGGCATTGTGGTGGAACCGGTGGGCGACGGTCTCCTGGCCGAGTACTGCCGCCAGCGCGGTGTCTCCGCGATCGTCAAAGGTCTCCGCTCATCCTCAGACTTCGACTACGAACTACCGATGGCCACGATGAACCGCCAGCTCAGCGGCGTGGAAACGGTGTTCCTGCCGGCGGAGGCGCACTACCTGCATTTGTCATCCACCCTGATCAAAGAGGTGGCCAGTCTGGGTGGCAGCGTGTCCGACTATGTGCCCCGGTCGGTACATAAAAGGTTGCTCGCGGGCGGGTCTGCGCCCGATCAGCCGCCAAGAGGGTAGGCTAGTCCGGTACTTCGACGTCCGCTGCCTTGTGGTTCGCAGGCCTGGTTTGAGTCCCTGCGGTTCTTCAGGCTAAGATGGTACGTCGGTCATATGTTCAACAGGAGTTCTCATTAAACGAGATGCTAGTTCGCCCTTGGCGTTCGACGTCAAGGATCTCGGGCGCAGCCCGGGCAGCATGCGGACACTGAAGGAACATGTACCCGCACCAAGTGATCTTGGTGTGGCACTCATTGGCGTTCAGGAAGGCTCGGACATCGAGCTGGATCTGAGGCTTGAGGCCGTACACGAAGGAATCCTGGTATCAGGAACCGCAGTCGCCGAAGTAAAAGGCGAATGCGGCAGATGCCTGGATCCCCTTGCGTATGACCTTGAGGTCAATGTGCAAGAACTTTTCTTCTACGAGGGCGTTGTGCTGTCGGACGAAGAAGACGAAGAAGAGCAATATCGAGTCGAGCGCGATGTTATCGATCTTGAGCCGGTGTTGCGGGACGCAGTTGTAACCATGCTGCCGTTCCAGCCGGTGTGCCGGGAAGACTGCCAGGGCCTTTGCTCCGAATGTGGAGTCCGCCTGGAAGACGAGCCGGGGCATCACCACGAGATCGTAGATCCTCGCTGGGCCGCCCTAGCCGACTTGGCTAAGCCTGACCGGCAAAACTGATTTGTACGTGTTTGTCTAGAGAGAAATGAGTTAGCCGTGGCTGTCCCGAAGCGGAAAATGTCTCGCTCGAATACCCGCTCCCGCCGCTCCCAGTGGAAGGCAACTGCCCCCCACTTGGTGAAGACTGTCGAAAACGGCCAGGTTACCTACAGCCTGCCGCACCAGGCAAAGGTCGTTACCGACTCGGCTGGCACCGCGCTGTTCCTTGAGTACAAGGGCCGCAAGGTAGCAGACGTCTAATCGGCCGCTTGGGCTGACATGATGTCTTCAACTGAAGAGCTTCTGAAGCGTCTCGGTGTCTCCATTGACGCCGGGACGCTTCGTCTTGCTCTCACACACCGTTCTTACGCCTACGAAAACGGCGGCATCCCCACCAACGAGCGGCTCGAATTCCTGGGCGACTCCATCCTGGGCTTCTCCGTGACCGATGCCCTGTACCGGGACAACCCCACACTGCCCGAAGGCGACCTCGCCAAACGCCGCTCTGCGGTTGTCAGCACGCGCGCCCTCGCCGGCATCGGCCGCAGCCTGGGCATCGGGGACTATATCTACCTGGGGCAGGGCGAAAAGCTCACCGAGGGCAAGAACAAGGCCTCCATCCTGGCGGACACCATGGAGGCACTCATTGGTGCCACGTACGTGTCCAACGACATTGAGACTGCCCGCCAGCTGGTCATGCGCCTGATTGGGCCGCTCCTTAAGGATGCGGGCGCACTCGGCGCCGGCACGGACTGGAAGACCAGCATCCAGGAACTGGCAGCCAGCCGGCAGATGGGCACTATCTACTACGCCGTTGAGGGGGCCGGGCCGGACCACGCCCGTACTTTCACAGCTGTCCTGAACATCGGTGGCAAACCGTACGGCAACGGATCAGGCCATTCCAAGAAGGAAGCGGAGCAGGAAGCTGCCGCGGACGCCTGGCGTCAACTCTCCCCAACAGCGGGAGCCGCGGCTGCCGCAGCAGCGGAGGACGCATCACCAGAGTCCTCCCGCAGCGTCTAGGCTGAGCCGTGCCCGAACTGCCTGAAGTCGAAGTAGTCCGCCGCGGACTCGTGAGTTGGGTACGCGGCCGGACCATCACATCCGTGGACGTACTGGACCCTCGCTCCCTCCGCCGCCATACCCTGGGCACCGAGGATTTCAGGGGCAACCTCCAGGGTGCCACGGTTGTGGACGTGGTGCGCCGCGGAAAATTCCTCTGGATGCCGCTGAGTGAGACACCCGGCGCCACTGGCACACCGACCGTCGCACTGATGGCCCACCTCGGGATGAGCGGCCAGCTCCTGATGCAGGACGCGGACGTGCCCGACGAGAAACACCTCAAGGTCAGGCTGCGCCTGAGTCCCGTGGCCGGTATGCCTGAACAGCTCCGGTTTGTGGACCAGCGGATTTTCGGCGGATTGTTCGTCACCGGCATGGTTCCCACGGACGACGGCGGCCCGGGTGGCCAGGCGGAATCTCCCGTTGCGTTCATCGCCGAGGAAGCCTCCCACATCGCCCGGGATCCCCTGGACCCGGCGTTTTCCTTTGACCTTTTTTACAGCCGGCTGCGGAAGCGCAAGACGGGCCTCAAACGCGCCCTGTTGGACCAGGGCCTCGTATCGGGCATTGGCAACATCTATGCCGACGAGTCCCTGTGGCGGGCAAAACTGCATTACGCCAGGCCCACCGATACGCTGCGACGCGGCGACGCGGAACGGCTCATCACCAGCGCGCGCGAAGTCATGCTGGACGCACTTGCCGCCGGCGGTACCAGCTTTGATTCGCTGTACGTCAACGTCAACGGGGCCTCTGGTTACTTCGACCGCTCCCTGAACGCCTACGGGCGGGAAGGGAAACCCTGCAGCCGTTGCGCCGCCGTCGGGATTAACTCCATACTCCGCCGCGAGCTGTTCATGAACCGATCGTCCTACACCTGCCCGGTCTGTCAGCCGCGCCCGCGCAACGGCCGGTGGTAGGCCGCCGTCGCCCTGCCGGCCATGTTCGGGCGCTGCCCGGTGCAGGGACAGACACCCGGAAATCCGTGGAAACCCGCAGGGACGCAGTAGATTTGGGGCAGCAAAGCAGCCGCTTCAGCCATTCAGGAGACCAGAAACACCTTGCACCTCAAAAGCCTTACCGTCCGTGGGTTCAAGTCGTTTGCGTCGGCCACGACCTTCGATTTTGAGCCCGGAGTCACGGCAGTGGTGGGGCCGAACGGTTCCGGCAAGTCCAACGTGGTGGACGCCCTCTCCTGGGTGATGGGGGAGCAGGGGGCCAAAACGCTCCGCGGCGGCAAAATGGAGGACGTCATTTTTGCCGGGACTTCCGGGCGGCCGCCGCTGGGCCGGGCCCATGTGTCCCTGACCATCGACAACGCTGACGGGGCGCTGCCCATCGAATACAGCGAGGTCACCATCTCGCGGACCCTCTTTCGCACCGGGGGCTCTGAATACGCCATTAACGGCGCCAGCTGCCGCCTGCTCGACATCCAGGAACTGCTCTCGGATTCCGGTATGGGCCGCGAAATGCATGTCATCGTGGGCCAGGGGCAGCTGGACAAGGTCCTGCACGCCACTCCGGAGGACCGCCGCGGCTTCATCGAGGAAGCGGCCGGGATCCTCAAGCACCGCCGCCGCAAGGAAAAAACGGTCCGCAAGCTTGAGGCCATGCAGGCGAACCTGCAACGGCTGAGCGACCTGACAGGGGAGATCAGGCGCCAGCTCACACCACTCGGCAAGCAGGCTGATGTGGCGCGCCGCGCCCAGCGGGTCCAGTTCGATGTCCGGGACGCACGCGCACGGCTGTTGGCCGACGACCTCGTCCAGCAGCAGAGTTCACTCGAGCAGGACGTGGCTGACGAAACGGCGCTGAAGGCCCGCCGTGCCGTAGTGGAGCAGCAGCTGGAGGAGGGGCGCCGCCAGCTGGCAGCTGTGGAACAGCTCGCCGCCGAGGCCACGCCAAAGCTCAACGCCGCGCGGGATACCTGGTACCGGCTCTCCGCTTCCAGGGAACGGCTCCGTTCGCTGGGCTCACTGGCCCAGGAACGCGGACGGCTGCTGGGCGCCGTTGACGCTGAACCGTACTCGGGCAGGGATCCTGAACAGCTGGAACGGCAGGCCGTCCGGGTCCGGGACGAGCTGACGGAGCTGGAGCGCCACATCCTGGACCGGCGCAGCGCGCTGGACTCAGCGACGGCTGCGAAGACCGGGGCCGAACTTGAGGCGTCTGCCGAGGAAAAAAGGCTCACTGCCGTCCTGCGGGCCGCAGCGGACCGGCGCGAGGGCCTGGCGAAACTTGCCGGAGCCGTTGGTGCGGCAAGATCGCGGGTTGAATCAGCGCAGGCCGAACTGGGCAGGTTGCGGGAATCACTCGCCGCCGGACAGGAACGCCGCCGCCGCGCCCAATCGGAGTTCACCGCCCTGGAAACCCAGGTGGCGGGGGTCGAAGAGGGGGAGGAAAGCCTCGACGCCGACTACGAGGACGCCAGCGCAGAGCTCGACGCCGTCGTCCAGGACATTGCCGATCTGACCTCCGCAGGGGGAGAAGCTGTCCGCCAACGTGACGCCCTCGTGGCCCGACGGGACGCACTGCAACTCGGCCTTAACCGAAAAGACGGCGCGGCGCACGCCCTCAACTCCGGGCTGGATGGCGTTGTGGGCACGCTTGCCTCGGGCCTCACCATTCAGCCGGGTTATGAGACGGCTATTGCCGCGGCACTGGGCGACGCCTCCGAAGCGATAGTGGTCCGGGATCCAGCCGTGGCCGCCGTCGTGGTGCAACTTCTGAAGGACGACGATGCGGGGCGTGCTTCCCTGCTGCTGGCGTCTGCTGTGCCCATGCGGGACGCAAACTCCGGCACGGGCGGACCCTTGCCGGCAGGCGCACGCTGGGCTGTGGACCTGGCATCCGGCGGGGGCGTGACCGCACCCGCCGTGGCCGCGCTCCTGACCGGGGTGGCAGTTGTTGAAGACCTGGATGGTGCGGGGCTGCTGGTTGCCGAACGCCCGGACCTGACAGCCGTGACCCGGGCCGGGGACGTGTTTACCGCCCTCACAGTGACCGGAGGCTCGGCGAAGGCGCCGTCCTTGCTGGAGGTGCAGGCCGCCGTGGACGACGCTGAGGCGCGGCTGGCCGGTGTCACCGCGGATCTGGAACGGAACAGGTTCGCCCTGGCCGGCGCCGAGGTCCGGCGCGCCGCGGCCCGGACGAGGGCAGAAGCTGCCCTGGGCCGCCTGCACGATTCTGACGCCCGGCTCGCGGCCGTGGCCGAAAAGCTCGGCCACCTGAACTCCATCCTGCGCAGCGCCGTCGGCGAAAGCGACAGGCTGGCCACTTCGCTGGCCAGGGCCGAGGCCAATGTTGTTACCGAGGAACAGGCGCTCGCCGCCGTTGCGGCGCGGCTGGCTGCGGCGCAGGAGGTGCCGGCCGAAGAGGAACCCTCCACCGAACAGCGCGATGCGCTCGCATTGGCTGCATCTCTGGCCAGGGCTGCGGAGATGGACGCGAGGCTCGCGCTGCGCAGCACCGAAGAGCAGCTGACCGCCACCCGCAACCGGGCTCTCTCGCTGGAGCGGGCAGCGGCCACCGAACGACGGGCGCGTGAAGAGGCAGCCGAACGGGCGCGCCGCCGTCGGATCCAGGCCCGACGGGCGGCCGCCGTCTCCGCTGCGGTGGAGCTGGCAATCCGGTTCATCGATGTTTCTGTTGAGCTGGCCCGGCATGAACGTGACCTCGCCGAAGAGAACCGGGAGGAGCGGGACCGTGCGCTGCTGGCGACCCGGACAACCAATGATGCGCTGGCCCGCGAACTGGCAGAGCTGACCGACTCGGTTCACCGGGACGAACTGGCCCGCGCCCAGCAGCGGGCACGGATTGAAGCCCTGGAAACACGTTCCATCGAGGAACTCGGGATCACCCCCGACGTGCTGGTGGCGGACTTCGGCCCCGACGTTCCCGTGCCCGTCCCCGCGGAGGAAAGTGGGGACAAATGGGCGGCACTGCGGACACCCGTGGACGACGACGGCACACCGGTCCCCGAAGGCAAGCCCTTTGTCCGCGAGGAGCAGGAGAAGCGGCTCCGGAAAGCCGAGAGGGACCTGTCAGCCCTGGGCAAGGTCAACCCGCTGGCGCTGGAGGAGTTTGCGGCCCTGGAGGAACGCCACCAGTTCCTCAGCACCCAGTTGGAGGACCTGAAGTCCAGCCGTAAGGACCTGCTGGACATCATCAAGGAAGTGGATGACCGCGTCCAGAGGGTCTTTACCGAGGCCTTTGAGGACACCCGGGACCAGTTCGTCCACGTGTTTGAGCGCCTCTTTCCCGGCGGCGAAGGCCGGCTGGTCCTGACGGACCCTTCGGACATGCTCTCCACCGGAATCGAAGTCGAAGCGCGACCTGCCGGCAAGAAAATCAAGCGCCTCTCACTGTTGTCAGGAGGCGAACGGTCGCTGACCGCCGTCGCCCTTTTGGTTGCTATCTTCAAAGCCCGCCCCTCGCCGTTCTATGTGATGGACGAGGTTGAAGCGGCCCTTGACGACACCAACCTCGGCCGGCTCATCACCATCTTCGAAGAGCTCCGGGAATCCAGCCAGCTGATCGTGATCACCCACCAAAAACGGACCATGGAAGTGGCTGATGCGCTGTACGGCGTCACCATGCGCGGGGACGGCGTATCCACCGTCATCAGCCAGCGGCTGGGCGCCGACGTCTAGCGTCCGCGCAGGTGGCAGCCCCTAACGCCTGCCGCGTTTGTGAGAAGCTAGGGGAGTGAATGACATCCTCCCCATTATTCTGTCCATTGTTGCTGCCCTGGCGGTTATTGGCGGGCTGATCCCGGTCCTGTTGAAGACGCGGAAGAACATCACCCAGTACCCCGGGACGCGCGACGCCAACGATCCCGCCACCTCGCAAGGCGCGGGAACGCTGATCGAGGACTCGGCGGTGGTTCCGGCCGAGCGGAACGCTCCCGCCGGCGTCGACCTCGAAGACCTCGAAGTCACCGATGTACCTGATGACGTCGCGGGCCTGGAAACCATCCAGGTTGAGACGCCCCTTCCCGTCGTCGGCCGCCTGACCCGCCTCCGTGAGCGCCTGGTCCGGTCGAACAACATCCTCGGCAAGAGCCTGCTCGCGTTGCTGTCCAGCGACAAGATCGATGAACACGTCTGGGACGAAGTGGAGGAGACCCTCCTGCTGGCCGACCTCGGCACTGAACCCACCATGCAGCTGGTCGACGCCCTGCGGGAGCGCGTGAAAGTGCTCGGCACCAGGACCCCTGAGCAGGTCAAGGCACTGCTCCGCGAGGAACTGATCAAGCTCGTGGATCCCACGATGGACCGCGCCCTGCGCACCGACCGGCACGCGGACAAGCCGGCCGTCGTGCTGGTGGTAGGCGTCAACGGCGTGGGCAAGACCACCACCGTGGGCAAGCTCGCCCGCGTGCTCGTTGCCGAGGACAAGGACGTCCTGCTGGGCGCGGCGGACACGTTCCGCGCGGCAGCCGCGGAGCAGTTGGCCACGTGGGGCCAGCGTGTGGGTGTTCCCACCGTGAAGTCCGACGTCGACGGCGCGGACCCGGCGTCCGTCGCCTATGAGGCGGTCAAGGCGGGCATTGAGCAGGAAGTCGACGTTGTCATGATTGACACGGCGGGCCGCCTGCAGAACAAGACCGGCCTCATGGACGAACTCGGCAAGGTCAAGCGCGTCATCGAGAAGCTGGCCGAGGTGGATGAGGTTCTGCTGGTGCTGGACGCCACCACCGGCCAGAACGGCATGAACCAGGCCCGCGTTTTCTCCGAGGTAGTGAACATCACCGGCATCGTCCTGACCAAGCTGGACGGGACCGCCAAGGGTGGCATCGTGGTGGCTATCCAGAAATCACTCGGCGTGCCGGTCAAGCTGATCGGTCTTGGCGAAGGCGCCGATGACCTGGCTCCGTTCGAAGTTGAGAGCTTTGTCGACGCCCTGCTGAACTAGGGACCGGGTCTACACCGGGTCTACACCGGGTCGACACCATCGAGGGGTGAGTTCCCGCCGCTAAGCGCAGGCTTTGGCAGCGGGACCTCACCCCTCGATGCGTTTCAGCGGCTCGTGCGTCACGGACCAGCAGGCCGCCGCGAGCACCAGCACACCGCCGGTGACGCCGAATGCCCAGCCGTAGCCCAGCCGGTCCGCCAGGACGCCCACCAGCACCGGTCCGGCAATGGCCCCGACGTCCGAGGTCATCTGGTAGGCCGCCAGGACCCGCCCGCCGGACCGCTCATTGCCAATGACATCCGCGACTGCGGCCTGCTGGGCAGGTCCCAGCAGGCCGGACCCCACCCCGGCCACAACCGATGCGGCGAGGAACCAGCCCAGGTGGGACGTGAAGCCGATGGCGGCCGTGGCGAGCCCGGCGACCAGGAGCCCCACGACCATCAACGGCCGCCTGCCCAGGCTGTCCGCCAGCCGGCCGGAGAACGTCAGTGCGGCGGCATTGCCCGCGGCGAAGACGGCCAGCGCAAGACCGGCGGCCTCGGGACCGGCACCCAGCGCAGCAACGGCAAACAGCGGGACGGTGGCCATCCGCACACCGAATGTGGCCCAGCCGTTGGCGAAGCTGGACAGCAACGCCGAGCGGTACACACCAACTCCCCAGGCCTCGGCGAAGCGCATGTCCGGGGCGCGGCCCACTGTGGACCGGTCCGCGGACGGCGCGTGGCTGAGTTGGGTCTGCACCACCGCGGCAGCAAGGATCAGCGCGGCGGCGTAGCAAAGGAACGGCACCCGCAAGCCGAATCCGGCGAGCAGCCCGCCTATCACCGGGCCCAGGACGCTGCCGATCAGGAACGCGGACGCGTAAGCGCCGGATACCCTGCCCCGGCTTTCCGGCGGCGCCAGCCGCACCACAAGGGCCATGGAGGCCACCGTGAACATCACCGAGCCGACGCCGCCGAGCCCCCGGAAGACCAGCAGCTGCCAATAGTCCTGGGCAAAAGCGCACGCCGCCGTTGATACCGCCACAATCAGCAGCCCCGCCACATATACGGGCCGCTCACCCCATCGGCCAATCAGGGCCCCGCCTGCCGGCGCGAACACCAGCCGCATAAAGGCGAAGATGCTGACGATCACGGCGGCGGCTGTGGCCCCGACATCGAAAGTGGTGGCGAACTGGGGCAAGACCGGTGCCACCAGCCCAAAACCGAGGGCAATCAGGAACGCCGCAGCGAGCATCACCTTGATGTCGCGCGGAAGCGTGGGCCTCTGCGGGCGGATAACGGACAAGATCCGCGTTGTGGCGCGGCTCACGCGTGATGGTGCCGTCATGGGCGGGTTCCTTGCGAAGTAGGCAGCCGAGTGGCCGGCGGCAGTGGTGAAACATAACCGTAACAAGCCAGATATGCACCATTTACTTCCGGGAGGTTGTTGTAACAAGCCGGCAATGTAAATCCTCTGCGGGCGAAACACTGCAGCGACAGACTCGATGCAGGACGCAAAAGGCGTTAGTAAGGCGGAGCATTCCGCAGCATCGATCATAGGGAGGACGTGCACCATGGAACTTACCGCAGGTCACGTATGGCTCATGGTGGCAGCAGCACTCGTGCTGTTCATGACACCAGGTCTGGCATTTTTCTACGGCGGCATGACGCGCGCCAAAGCTGCACTGAACATGATGATGATGAGCTTCATCTCCATCGGCATGGTCGGCGTGGTCTGGGTCCTCTGGGGCGCTTCGATGAGCTCCGGCGAGGGCTTCCTGCAAATCGTCGGGAACCCGTTCGCCACCTTCGGCCTTGAAGGCATCACCACACCGGACGGGCTCATCAAGGTCGGCTACGCCGCCACCTTCGCCATCATCACCGTCGCCCTCATCAGCGGCGCGATCGCTGACCGCGCCAAGTTCGGCGCCTGGGCCCTCTTCGTCCCCGTCTGGGTCACCCTCGTTTACTGCCCCCTGGCCTACATGGTCTGGGGCGGCGGCCTCTTCGGCCCTGAAGGCGCCATTGGCCAGGCCCTCGGCCCGGCCATCGACTTCGCCGGCGGCACCGTGGTCCACATCAACGCCGGTGTGGCAGCCCTCGTCCTGGTCCTGATCATCGGCAACCGCCGCGGCTTCGGCAAGGACCCCAACCACCGCCCACACAACATCCCGTTTGTGATGCTCGGTGCAGCCATCCTGTGGTTCGGCTGGTTCGGCTTCAACGGCGGCGCGGCCACCACTGCTGAGCAGGGCGGCCTGATCTGGGTCAACACCCTCGCAGCCCCGGCCGCGGCAATGCTCGGCTGGCTTGTCACCGAACGCATCCGCGATGGCCACCCCACCTCACTTGGTGCTGCCTCCGGTGTGGTTGCCGGCCTGGTCGCCATCACCCCGGCCTGTGCCAACGTCAGCCCGGTGGGCGCTCTGGGACTCGGCGTCATCGCCGGTGTCGCCTCGGCCCTGGCCGTCGGTCTCAAGTTCCGCTGGGGCTTCGATGACTCCCTGGATGTTGTGGGCGTGCACCTGGTCTCCGGCGTCATCGGAACGGTTGCCCTGGGCTTCATCGCACTCCCCACCGACGGTGTGGGCGGCGGCCTCTTCTACGGCGGCGGTCCGGCCCAGCTTTGGGCCCAGCTCGCAGCGGCAGGCATCGCCATCGCGTACTCGGCAATCCTCACGGCGATCATCGCCTACGCCATCCACAAGACCATGGGCTTCCGCGTCTCGCAGGAGCAGGAAGTTGTTGGTGTTGACCTCAGCCTCCACGCCGAGACGGCGTACGAGTTCGGAGTGGGCGGCCACGGCGGGAGCTTCCAGCCGCTCCACGAACTGATCACGGGCAAGGGAACGGCCACTGACGGCGGAGCAGTCGGCGCCAAGAAGACCGAACCGGCAGCGGGCAAGGAAAGCGTGGAAGCATGAAACTGATCACAGCTATCGTCCGCCCGGAGAAGCTCGAAGCCATCCGGGAAGGCCTGGAGTCCTACGGCGTCCAGGGGCTGACGGTCAGCGCGGCCAGCGGCTACGGCCGCCAGCGAGGTTACACAGAGGTCTACCGCGGGGCTGAATACAACGTGGACCTCCTGCCCAAGATCCGGGTTGAAGTCCTCGCCACGGACGAACAGGCAGATGACATCCTCGACGTCATCATCGCCAGCTCCAACACGGGCCGCGCGGGCGATGGCAAGGTCTGGACCGTGGACGTCTTCGAAGCAGTCAGGGTCCGCACGGGAGAACGCGGCGTCGCCGCCATCTAGCAGTTCCGGAAGCTGATTGATCGGCAAAGCAGACTGTTCCACACGACAGAGCGGGCAGGGAACCTCAAAAGGCTCCCTGCCCGCTCTGTTTGTTGGGGCCTACAGAGCCGCCGCTCAGCCAGCCAGCACTTAGCCAGCCGGCGCGGAACCCGGCCATCCGGCGGGTCCGGCCGAACCGGCGTCGTACTTTTCCAGCGGCACCGTGCCCCGCTGCCAGGCCTTCAGCACGGGCTCAAGAATCCGCCAGCAGTCCTCCGCCGTGTCGCCGCGCACCGAGAGTAACGGATCGCCGCTCAGGACGCCCTCCAGCACTTCGCCATAGGGCAGCAGCTCAGAAGCGCTGAGCTCCGCATTCAGCGTTGTCCGGCTCAGGCTGAAGATGCTGCCGGGGCCGTTGACGTCGACGTCGAACGCCAGGGTATCCGGTCCGAACCCGATCCGCAGCTGGTTGGGGGAGTCCACGCCGGTGAATCCTGCCGGCAGATGCGGGACAGGGCGGAACGTGACCACGGCTTCCTTGCGTTTCACCCCGAGGGCCTTGCCCGACCGCAGGATGAACGGGACCCCCTTCCAGCGCCAGTTGTCGATGTCCACCCGGACTTCCGCCAGGGTCTCTGTCCCGCGGGCTGCGTCCACCCCTTCTTCCTGCGCATAGTCCGGGACGCTCCGGCCGGCAATCGAACCCGCCGTATAGATGGCCCGGCGGGTGGAGTTCGCATACGGCGCGCTGATGCTGCTGGCGCGGAGCACGGCGGCGATGGCGTCCCGGAGGTCCCGCTCCCCGATGGTGGCCGGCGGCTCAATGGCCATCAGGGCCATGATCTGCAGCAGGTGGCTCTGGATCATGTCACGCAGGGCGCCGGCGTTGTCGTAATACCGCGCCCTTCCCTCCAGTGCCAGGTCCTCGTCGAAGATGATCTCGACCTTCTCCACATGCTCGCGGTTCCAGACGGGTTCCAGGAAATTGTTCGCAAAGCGCAGGCCCAGGATGTTGAGCACCGTCGCCTTGCCCAGGAAGTGGTCCACCCGGTGAATGTGGTCCTCCGGCACCAGCGCGGCGAGTGTGTGATTGAGGGAACGGGCCGAGGTTTCACTCGAGCCGAAGGGCTTCTCCATGACCAGCCGCGTTCCGGCCGGAACCTGGTCACTGTGCAGCGACTCGCAGGCCAGCTGGCTGACACGGGGAGGCAACGCAAAATAGATCGCGGTGGGGCCTTCCAGTCCGGCCAACAGTGCCGCGAGGGCTCCGTCCGCCGTAACATCAAGCTGGTGGTAAGCCGTGGCCTTAGCCATGGCGGTGAGGGCCTTTTTTCCAGCCGTGTCGGCGGCCTCCGCGGCGGGGGCAAAGGCCTCGTGGACCCTGGCCCGCCACTGGTCCGGCGTCCAGGCATCGGAGCCGGCGCCCACCAGGGCCAGGCCATCGGCGCGGCCGCTCGCCACCAGCCGGGCCAGTCCCGGGAGCAGGAGGCGGCCGGTCAGATCGCCTGAGGCACCCAGAATGAGCAGGGTTTTTACACTTGTTTGGCTGGTCACCCTGCCAGCATGCCATCCGGCAAGCCCGGCTTGGTACCCTAGATAGTCGAGTCCCCCCTGTAAATCCACTGAAAGAAGTGCGCGGCGCGTGTTCAATTCACTCTCTGACCGGTTGACAGCAACCTTCAAGAATCTCCGTGGCAAGGGCCGCCTCACTGAGGCCGACGTCGATGCCACAGTCCGGGAGATCCGCCGCGCCCTCCTGGATGCCGATGTCGCCGTGCCCGTGGTGCGTGAGTTTACGGCCCGCGTCCGCGAGCGTGCCCTCGGGGCAGAGGTATCGGGGGCGCTGAACCCCAGCCAGCAGATCGTCAAGATCGTCAATGAGGAACTCGTTGAGATTCTCGGTGGCGAGACCCGCCGGATCCGCCTGGCCAAGACCGGTCCCACCATCATCATGCTGGCCGGCCTCCAGGGTGCCGGTAAGACCACCCTGGCGGGCAAGCTCGCCAAATGGCTCAAGGCCCAAGGCCACAGCCCCCTGCTGGTGGCATGTGATCTCCAACGGCCCAATGCCGTCACCCAGCTCCAGGTTGTCGGCAACCGCGCCGGCGTGCCCGTTTTCGCGCCGCACCCCGGAGCCACTTCGGAACTGGAGCACCCGGCCGGTGACCCGGTCGCCGTCGCCCGCGCCGGCGTTGAGGAAGCGCGCCAGAAGCTGCACGACGTCGTGATTGTTGACACCGCCGGGCGCCTCGGTGTTGACGCCGAGATGATGGAGCAGGCGAGCGAGATCCGCCGCGCCATCGTCCCCAATGAAGTGCTGTTCGTGATCGACGCCATGATCGGGCAGGACGCCGTGAACACGGCTGTGGCGTTTGACGAGGGTGTGAACTTCACCGGAATCGTGCTGTCAAAGCTCGACGGCGACGCACGCGGCGGTGCCGCACTCTCGGTTGCGTCGGTCACCGGCAAGCCGGTTATGTTCGCCTCCACCGGCGAAGGCGTGGATGACTTTGAGCTGTTCCACCCGGACCGCATGGCCTCCCGCATCCTGGACATGGGTGACGTCCTCACCCTGATTGAGCAGGCCGAAAAGAACTGGGACAAGGACGAAGCCGCCCGGATGGCGAAGAAATTCGCCGACCAGGAAGACTTCACCCTGGATGACTTCCTCTCCCAGATGCAGCAGATCCGCAACATGGGCTCCATGAAGAAGATGCTCATGATGATGCCCGGCGCGCAGAACATCCGCGAGCAGCTGGAGAACTTTGACGAGCGCGAGATCGACCGTGTCGAAGCGATCGTGCGTTCCATGACGCCGCACGAACGCGTCGCCCCGAAGATCATCAACGGCTCCCGCCGGGCACGCATTGCCCGGGGTTCCGGCGTGCATGTCTCCGAGGTCAATGGCCTGCTGGAGCGCTTCGGCCAGGCCCAGAAGATGATGAAGAAGATGGCCCAGGGCGGCGGCATGCCCGGAATGCCCGGGATGCCTGGCATGGGCGGCCCCGGCGGTGCGCGGAAGGGCGGCAAGAACGCCCCGAAGAAGAAGGCCCGCTCAGGCAACCCTGCCAAGGCTGCCCAGGAGCTGAAGGACGCCGAGGCCCGGCGGGCCGGGGCAGCGAAGGCGCTCCCCACGGGGGCAGCGTTCGGCCAGCAGGGCGGCGACTTCGACCCGTCGCAGCTGAACCTGCCCAAGGGATTCGACAAGTTCCTCGGCAAGTAACCACCGCTCCCGACTGGGTAGCAGCAGGCGTCGTTGTGGGCACTCATAACGACACTGGCTGCTGCCCAATTGGGATGTCGGTGCCGTGGAATAGGGTTGGGTCATGTTCAAACAGCGGGTAGTGTTCGTGCACGGCGCCGGACCGTTCGGTGCCGCGGCGTGGCCCCGCCAGCACGGAATGGCCCTGACGTACGACGCCCTGTTCCTGCGGCGGCACGGCTTTGATCCCGTCGCTGAACCCGTGGAGTCCTCGTTCTCCGAAGATACCGCCATCATCCTGCGCTCACTTGCCGATGACGGTCGCGGGGCCGCCGGGGGCCATGTTGTTGCCCACGCCGAGGGCGCGATTGCGGCCATGATGGCTGCCGTCGAACGCCCCGATCTGGTGTTTTCCCTCACGCTGGTAGAACCGGCGTGTTTGTCCCTGACCGCCGAACTGCCGGCCACGGCCGCACACCGCGCCCTGATGCAACCGCTGTTCGACGTCCGGCACCAGCTCAGCGATGAAGACTTCCAGCGGGAGTTCGTGCGGCGAATGTTCGCGGCGGACCTGCAGGAGCCCGCCACGCCGGAGGAAAAGCGGTCGGCGCGCCGGCTCCGGTTGCAGGCGCCGTCCTGGGAGGCCCCGCTGCATATTGTTCCGGGCGTCCCCACGCTGGTCCTGACGGGTGGGTGGGAACCGCTCTACGAGGAGATCGCCGGATATCTGCAGGAAACCGGTGCCCTGCACCGCATCGCTGCGGGAGGACACCGGCCCCAGGACTCTGCCGAAGGTGACCGTGCCATCCGGTCCTTCATCGCCGACGTCGGCAGGTCACGCTCGGTTCAGGCTTCCTGAGCCGTCAGCTCCCGGCCGGGGTCCGAAGCTCGGGGAGGTAGACCTTGCCGCCGGCGGCCAGGAACTCCGCACTCTTTTCGCGCATCCCGCTGTAGGCCTCGGCGATGGCCGCCTGCGAATCGGCGGAACCGTATTCGTCCCTGATGTCCTGGCTGATCTTCATGGAGCAGAACTTCGGGCCGCACATGGAGCAGAAGTGGGCGGTTTTGGCCGGTTCGGCGGGCAGCGTCTCGTCATGGAAGGCCTCCGCCGTGACCGGGTCCAGGGACAGCGCGAACTGGTCGCGCCAGCGGAACTCGAACCTGGCCTTGGACAGGGCATCATCCCGTTCATGGGCGCCGGGGTGGCCTTTGGCAAGGTCTGCTGCGTGGGCGGCGATCTTGTACGTGATCACACCGGTCTTCACGTCGTCCTTGTTCGGGAGGCCTAGGTGTTCCTTGGGCGTGACGTAGCAAAGCATTGCCGTGCCGTACCGGGCGATTTCCGTGGCGCCGATGGCGGACGTGATGTGGTCATAGCCCGGGGCAATATCAGTAACCAGCGGCCCCAGGGTGTAGAACGGGGCGCCCTTGCAGAGCTCCTGCTGGCGTTCCACATTCTCCCGCACCAGATGGAACGGGACGTGCCCGGGACCTTCCACCATGACCTGCACATCGAATTCCCACGCCCGCTGGGTCAGTTCGGCCAGGGTGTCCAGCTCGGCGAACTGGGCGGCGTCGTTGGCGTCCGCCGTCGCTCCCGGGCGCAGTCCGTCGCCCAGGGAGAACGCGACGTCGTACTTGGCGAAGATCCGGCACAACTCGTCGAAGTGCGTGTACAGGAAGTTCTCCTGGTGGTGGGCCAGGCACCAGCCGGCCATGATCGCGCCGCCCCGGGAGACGATGCCGGTGACGCGGTTGGCCGTCAGCGGCACGTAACGCAGCAGCACGCCGGCGTGGATGGTCATGTAGTCCACGCCCTGCTCGCACTGCTCAATGACCGTGTCCCGGTAGATCTCCCACGTCAGGGCGTTGGCCTCGCCGTTGACCTTCTCCAGCGCCTGGTAGATGGGCACCGTACCGATGGGCACGGGAGAGTTGCGGATGAGCCATTCCCGGGTGGTGTGGATGTCATCGCCGGTGGACAGGTCCATCACCGTGTCAGCTCCCCACTGCGTGGCCCACTGGAGTTTGTCCACTTCCTCGGCGATGGAGCTGGTCACGGCCGAGTTGCCGATGTTGGCATTGATCTTCACCAGGAAGGCCTTGCCGATGATCATGGGTTCGGATTCCGGGTGGTTGATGTTGTTGGGGATGATGGCCCGGCCGGCCGCCACCTCGTTGCGGACCAGTTCCACGTCGCAATTTTCACGGAGGGCGATGAACTGCATCTCGGGGGTGATGACGCCCTGCCGCGCGTAGTGCATCTGGGTGACGGTCCGGCCGCCGACGGCGCGGCGGGGCACCGGCTGGGCGCCCTTCCACTCCGCAGAGGCTGCGCCGCGGCGCACGGCCGACTTGCCGTCGTCGAGCAGGTTCCGCTCCCGGCCGCTGTAGGGCTCGGTGTCTCCGCGGGCGGCGATCCACTCTGAGCGGAACGGGTTGAGGCCCACCACCGGATCGCTGCCCGGTCCCGCCGTGCGGTAGGTCCGGAAAGGCCCGTTCGCCTCGCCGTTTGGCGACGGTTCGAGGGCGATCTCGGTCACGGGAACCCGGATCCCGGTGGCCTCATCGTGGATAAACGCCAGCGAGTGGGACTTCAGTGACTGGGTTTCAGGCTGGAGCGTTTGATCCACGTCGGCATTTTGGGCAGGGATCAGCTGTGTTTCTTGTGTATTCAATGAATACTCACTTCCTTCGCCGGCATTACCCGGACAGGTTCAACGGTCGCAGGCTGCGTCAGCCCGATCTCAGCCCCTGCAAGGGCTCCCGTGTGGTCAAGTCGAAGCTACCACAGGCCGAGGGTGGATTGGTGACAGCAATCACGGGAAAGCGGTCGCAATCTGTCTGCTCCGCCACTTGAATCAAATTGAAGCTTCAAGTAAATTGGAGCCATAGCCGCCTTCCATCCGAAGGCCAACGGACCGGGAGTGTTCAAATGACTGCAGAAGCCACCAGCCGGGATCTCCTTCCCGCCGACCTCTCCATGGGCACCGTGATGCTGAAGGTGGGCGACATGAAGCTGATGACCGGCTACTACCAGCGTGCGCTCGGCCTTGAGGTCGTCGCGGAACAGGACGGCGGCGTCTATCTTGGCCGCCTTCAACGCCCGCTGGTCCATCTCGCGGCCGCCCCGTCCTTGAATCTGCCTGGCAGGGGAGAGGCCGGGCTGTTCCACACCGCACTGCTGTTTGACGACCAGGCTTCGCTGGCCGCCACGGTAGCCACCGCCGCCCAGTACGAACCCCGGTCCTTCACAGGCAGCGCCGACCACCTCGTCAGCGAGGCCTTCTACTTCAATGACCCCGAAGGCAACGGCATCGAACTGTACTGGGACAGGCCCCGCGAAAACTGGTCCTGGAACGGGAAGGATGTAGTGATGGACAGCCTGGCACTGCCGCCGCAGCGCTTCCTCGAGCAGCACCTGACCCAGGAATCCGTGGCCGGCCAGCGGGCCAGCGAAGCCGGAGTGGGCCACGTCCACCTCCAGGTGGGCGACGTCCAGTCAGCGCACGATTTCTACGTGGGCACGCTGGGCTTCGAAAAGACCGCCGGCTGGCACGGGCAGGCGCTGTTTGTCTCTGCGGGCCGGTATCACCACCACATGGCCATGAACGTCTGGAACAGCCGCGGAGCCGGTCCCCGCAAGGACACCCTGGGCCTCGGTGAAGTGCTCATCGAGGTCCCTTCCGGGGATGACGTCGGAGCGCTCGCCGACCGCCTGAAGGTCGCCGGTGTGGCCTCGCACCACACGGGCGCCGAGCTTCGCTTCGAGGACCCGTGGCGCAACAATATCCGTGTCGCCGTCCGCTGAGTGCGGATGCCAAATGTGCGGCCTGCCTTGTACTAGGCTGATTCTGAACGGCCGGGGCGGCACTTGCTGCTGCCCTTCCAGGCCGCACCGTCGACGGAATGAGGGCTGTTCCCATGGGCTTCACTGAAATTTTTGTTTCCACTCACGATGCCGCGCTGAAGCGGGCGGACGTCCTGGATGCAGGCGGCTCCCCGGCGGGCCAGGCCCTGCGGATTCCCGGAATCAGCGATTTCGAAATCGAGCAGCTTGGCGATCTTGCCGGCGTTGCGGTGCACGCCGGTGGCGCGGACTACGAACTGGCCATGGTTGACGTGGCCAGTGATTCCCTCCTCGGGGTCCCGCGTGCCATGGTGCGTGCGCTCGCCGACCTGCTCAGCTACGAGACTGAAGGCGAAGGCAATGTCCTGGACGACGTCGCTGAAAAGTGGGCCGCCCAGGATGACATGCCGTTCGGCGCAGCCGAGGCCCGGACGTATGTCCAGCAGTTCGCTGAGCTTGCCAACTCCGTCGATGACGCCGCACGCACCGGCGTGTATGTCTGGTCGTCGTAGGCCGGCCGTGGCCCGCCGGGTCCGCCCGGCTGCCCCATCCCGACGTGTCAAGTCGAAATCCGGACGCTGATCTGGCACAATAAACAGGTACTCGATCTGCGTGGCCCCTCTCTCCGCGTCCGGATCCTGTCCTTCGAACCCTCAAGTATGGCCCGCCCCACGGGTGCAGAACGTCGGTTCACCCCTTTTCTGAAACAGGAGTGACCACAAAAGTGGCCGTAAAGATTCGCCTTAAGCGCTTTGGCAAGATGCGCGCACCGTACTACCGCATCGTCGTCATGGACGCACGCTCCAAGCGTGACGGCCGTGCCATCGAAGAGATCGGCAAGTACCACCCCACCGAAGAGCCCTCATACATCGAGGTGGACACGGACCGTGCCCAGTACTGGCTCGGCGTCGGCGCACAGCCGTCCGAGCAGGTTGCCGCGATCCTGAAGATCACCGGTGACTGGCAGAAGTTCAAGGGCCTGCCGGGCCAGGAAGGCACCCTGAAGACCAAAGCTCCGAAGGCTGCCTTTGTTGCCCCGGAAAAGGGTTCCGTGATCATCCCGGAAGCCATCACCAAGAAGTCGAAGCAGTCTGACGCAGCCGAGGCCCCGGCCGAGGCAGAGACCACCGAGGCTGAGTAGATTGCTGGCAGAAGCGCTCGAACACCTCGTCCGGGGAATCGTTGATTCGCCGGAAGATGTCAAGGTCAGCTCGAAGAACAACCGCCGCGGGGACACCCTCGAGGTTCGTGTTCATCAGGATGACCTGGGACGGGTGATCGGCCGCCAGGGTCGCACCGCACGGGCATTGCGCACCGTTGTGGCGGCACTGGCAGACGGCGAGCCGGTCAGGGTCGACGTCGTCGACACCGACCGCCGCCGCTAAGCGCTCGGCAACATCAGTTTTTTGCTCCGGCCCTTCCACCAGCAACGGTGGAGGGGCCGGAGTGCTTTCACCACAAGACCGTGGAGAATCCACAACCGAAACAGAGGAACAGATGCAGCTTCAGGTGGCACGAATCGGCAAACCGCATGGAATCCGCGGCGAAGTGACGGTCCAGGTGCTGACCGACGCTCCGGGGGACCGGTTTGTTCCCGGTACCGAGTTTGTGGTGGAGCCTGCATCGGCTGGCCCGCTCATTGTTGAGGGTGCGCGCTGGAACAAGGACATCCTGCTGCTCGCATTCGAAGGAATCGAGACCCGCAACCAGGCAGAGACCCTGCGCGGCGCCAAGCTTTTCATCGAAACCGAAGAGCTGGACGAGGACGACGACGAAGGCTGGTACGAACACGAACTGGTAGGGCTCGAGGCGCGCGTCGGGTCGCAGGTGGTCGGCAAGATCGCCGCCCTGCACACCTTGCCCGTCCAGGACCTGCTCGTGGTTGAAACGCCGGACGGCAAGGAAATCCTTGTCCCGTTTGTGGAGCAGATCGTTCCGGAGGTCAATGTGGCCGAGGGTTTCGTTCTGCTGACGCCACCGGAGGGTCTCTTTGAGGTCAACGACGGCGAAGCCGGCCCCGGTGAAGCGGAGGAAAACGCGTAGATGAGAATCGACGTCGTCAGTATCTTCCCGGAGTACCTGGCGCCCCTGGAGCTCTCGCTCATAGGCAAGGCCCGCCAGGACGGCCTTTTGGACCTGCGCGTCCATGACCTGCGTGATTTCACCACCGACAAGCACCGCTCAGTGGACGACACCCCGTACGGCGGCGGCGCCGGCATGGTGATGAAGCCTGAGCCTTGGGCGCAGGCGTTGGCTGCCGTTGCCGCAGCTGCTGCTGTCGCCGGAGCCGGTGAAGCCGCAGGGGGCGCCGGGGCCACGGCGGCCGAGCCCGCCAAGCCGGTTTTGATTGTCCCGTCGCCGGCAGGGGAGCGCTTCAACCAGGCCCTGGCCCATGAGCTCGCAGAAGAGGACCGGCTGGTATTTGCCTGCGGCCGCTATGAGGGCATCGATGAGCGTGTCATCGAGTGGGCGGAAGAGCACTTCACGGTGCGCCCCATGAGCCTTGGTGACTATGTGCTGAACGGCGGCGAAGTGGCCGTTTTGGCCATGGTCGAAGCCATCGGCAGGCTGCTGCCGGGCGTTGTGGGCAACCCTGATTCCCTGGTGGAGGAGTCGCATTCGGACGGGCTGCTGGAATACCCCGTGTATACCAAGCCCGCCAGCTGGCGGGACCGGGATGTCCCGGCAGTGCTGCTGAGCGGCAACCACGGGAAGATCGCGCAGTGGCGCCGCCACGAGCAGTACCGGCGGACGGCGGAACGCCGTCCGGACCTGCTGGAAGCGTTCGACGCCGGGAAGCTGCCACGTGCCGACCGGACGGCTTTCGCCGACCTCGGGTACGACGTCGTCGACGGTCACCTCCTGGCGCGACGGCAGGCCGATACCAGCACGGACACCGGAACCGACGCCTCAACCTGAACCGGCGCGTCTGTGGTCCAAGGCGATTGGCTGTAGGCCCGCGAGTGTGGCAAAATTAGTCTTTGTGTCTGCTGGGTCCGCACCTGCCACAGGGGGAGCGCAACCAACAGCTGGACACCCCGGGACCTTCAATCAGTGAAGGAACCGGCCCCACTTAATTTTCGGCGGTAATTTCCGGTACTTCCGGGCTTGCCCGCCGTGACCCAAAGTGAATGACCTGTGGCGTTCACCAGGAGTGCAATTATGCATATTCTCGATTCCGTAGATGCAGCCTCGCTGCGCACCGATGTTCCTGTCTTCCGCGCGGGTGACACCCTCAAGGTTCACGTGAACATCATCGAAGGCAAGAACTCCCGTGTCCAGGTATTCCAGGGCTTCGTCCTGGGCCGCCACGGCGACGGTCTTCGCGAAACCTTCACCATCCGCAAGGTCTCCTTCGGCGTCGGTGTGGAGCGTACCTTCCCGGTGCACTCCCCGATCATTGACAAGATCGAAGTTGTCTCCAAGGGTGACGTGCGCCGCGCGAAGCTGTACTACATGCGCGACCTGCGCGGCAAGGCTGCGAAGATCAAGGAAAAGCGCGACTTCCAGCCCAAGAAGTAAGTCCCCAGGGACCTACAAAGCAGGCCCCAGCCGCACCAGGCCAGCGCCGGAGCCCTTCGCAACAGCGCCCCAGGAATACGGATCATGGACCAGACAAAACGCCAGCCCAGAAGAATGGGCTGGCGTTTTGCGTCCCTGGCAGTTCTCCTGGCCGTGGCTATCAGCGGGCTGGTCCGTTCCCTGTGGCTGGATGTCTATTACATACCGTCCGAATCCATGGAGCCGGTCCTTGCGAACGGGGACCGCATCCTGGTCTCCAGGACAGACTTCCATGCCGAACCCATCCGTCGGGGCGACATTGTGATCTTCGACGGCAGGGGTTCCTTTGCTCCCCTGCACAGTGGGAAGGGCCTCCTTGTGGATTCCCTGGCAGTGGCCGGGCAGTGGCTAGGCCTGGCCGGCAGTGACACCACGTACGTCAAACGTGTCATCGGCATGCCGGGGGACACCGTGGTTTGCTGCGATGCCGACGGAAAGATCACCGTCAACGGCCGGGCACTCAACGAGCCGTATCTGTTCGACGGAGACAGCCCAAGCGTGCAAGTCTTCAGCGCCGTGGTGCCCGACGGAAGACTTTGGCTGCTCGGTGACCACCGCTCGGCGTCCGCTGATTCGCGCAGCCTGCTCGGTGCGCCCGGCGGAGGCATGGTGCCAATGGACCGTGTCATCGGCAGGCCGGTCCAGATCGTTTGGCCACTTGATAGATTTGCTGCAGTACTACGGCCGCCAGCGGCAGGATCAACAACAGAGGACGGACAGTAAATGCCCGAGAACAATCCCCGGACACCTGAGCCGCCTCGCGACGGCGCCCACGGTGCCGACACCGACGGTATGTCCGCCAATGCGATTTCCGGCGACGGCACATCCGACGGCGTGGCGGATGGCAGCCCGTCGGCGCCACAGTCCGGTAGGCGATCCGCGGCACCGACTTCCGAGCCCGCCGCCCCCAGCCAGCTCTTTGTCTGGCTGAAGGAGGTTGCCACGGTAGTGGTGATCGCCGTGGTGCTGTCCTTCCTGATCAAGACGTTCCTGTTCCGCGCGTTCTATATTCCGTCCGAGTCCATGGTCAGCACCCTGGACGTCAACGACCGCATCTTCGTGAACCTGCTGGTTCCGGAGCCGTTTTCCCTCTCACGCGGCGACGTTGTGGTCTTCCGTGACACCAAGGGCTGGCTGAGCACCGCACCGGAGGAACCGAATGGACCTTTCACCTGGGTCCAGGACGGCCTGACATTTGTGGGACTGCTGCCGGACAACTCCGAGCAGCACCTCGTCAAACGTGTCATCGGGCTTCCCGGTGACAAAGTGATCTGCTGCGACGACGGCGGTAAACTGACCATCAACGGATCTCCTATGGATGAAACCTATGTCAACGGGGCTGAGGAACCGCAGATCCGTGCATTCGACGTCGTTGTTCCGGAAGGAAAGGTCTGGGTCATGGGCGATAACCGGAATCACTCCGCGGATTCGCGCTCGCACCTGGAATCCAATGGCGGATTCGTCGACCTCGTGGACGTAGAGGGCAAAGCCGCCGTCATCGCATGGCCGCTGAACCGGATCACTGTCCTTGACAATTATCCGGCCGTCTTCCGGAACGTGCCTGCGGGAGGCTAGGGGTGTCCGCAGTGATACCGGCCACCGGGTCCAAGGCTCCAGCCCGCCAGACGGACGGGGTCCGCTCCAAAGCACCGACGCTCCGGCATGAGCGGACGTTCAAAGCGCAGGGCGCCCGTTACCTGGCCGGCGTGGACGAAGTCGGCCGCGGGGCGCTGGCAGGACCGGTGAGCGTCGGGATCGCCGTCGTAGACCTCCATACCCAGAAGCCCCTGTCCGGTGTGCGGGACAGCAAGCTCCTCAGCCCCGCCGAACGGGAACGGCTGGAACCGCTGGTCAGGCGCTGGAGTGTTGCGTCCGCCGTCGGGCACGCTTCCGCCCGGGAGATCGACGCTTTGGGCATCATTGCTGCGCTGCGGCTGGCCGGTACGCGCGCCTGGCAGGACATCCTTGCGGCCGGCATCAGCCCGGATGTGGTGCTGCTCGATGGCAGCCACAACTGGCTCTCGCCCGCCGGGCAGCCTTCCCTGTTTGACGAGCCACCCGTGGATTTCGCGTGCCTTGCCCCGGTCCACACCAAGATCAAGGCGGACATGCAGTGCCTGAGCGTGGCCGCAGCCAGCGTGATTGCGAAAGTGGAACGCGACGAGCAGATGCGCGGCCTGCACAGTGAATACCCCGAGTTTGGCTGGGACGTCAACAAGGGCTACGCCACTGCAATTCACCGGGACGCGCTCCGCGCCGTGGGAGCCACACCGCACCACCGGGTAAGTTGGAACCTCCTGGGCGGTGAACTCTGATTCCGTGCCGCTCCAGTGCCTGCCGTACTGGTGTGGGGCTCATGCGGCGCGCACCGCTGCGACTGCGGCGCCCTGGATGGTGCAAGATGGAAGCATGAGTGCAGAGGATCTTGAAAACTATGAAACCGACATGGAGCTGCAGCTCTACCGTGAATACCGCGATGTTGTCGGGCTCTTCAGTTACGTTGTCGAGACCGAACGCCGCTTTTACCTCGCAAACCACGTTGACCTGCAGGCCCGAAGCGCCGACGGCGAGGTCTACTTCGATCTGACGCTCCAGGATGCCTGGGTGTGGGATGTGTACCGTTCGGCACGGTTCGTGAAGACAGTCCGTGTCCTGACGTTCAAGGATGTCAACGTCGAAGAACTGCCCCGCAACGAGGAACTCGCCCTGCCGAAGGACGCTGACCTCGGCAACTGACGCCGGCCCACTGCTCCTCCACAGCCCCGCTGTATGGGGCGGGTTTCCCGGGTTGCCCACATACGCGAATAGCTGGCTGTCCTCCGCTGTCCTGCCACGGCAGGCTGGTTGCGGAGGTAGAAATGAAATCCAAAGACCTGTTGGGCCGGCGCGGCGAGGAACTCGCGGCCGGCTATCTTGAATCGCTCGGCATGCTGGTGGTGGAACGCAACTGGCGCTGCACCGAAGGTGAAATAGACATTGTGGCCCTGGACGGCGACGCCCTGGTCATCGCAGAGGTGAAAACCCGCCGTTCGCTGGACTACGGGCACCCGTTCGAAGCTGTAGGGCCGGACAAACTCGCCCGGCTGCATCGGCTTGGTTCGGCATGGTGTCGGGACCGGGAGCTGCGGATGCCGCTACGGCGCGTGGACGTCATTGCCGTGGTGGACGACGGCGGCGGCGAACCCCTGGTGGAACACCTCAAGGGGGTGGGGTAGATGGCGCTGGGCCGGGCCTACTCCGTGGCGCTGGTGGGATTGAACGGGTACATCGTCGAGGTAGAAGCCGACATTGGCCAGACCCTGCCGGCATTCGTGATCCTTGGCCTCCCGGACGCCGCCCTCAACGAGGCCAAGGAACGCATACGTTCCGCGGCCAAAAATTCCGGAATCCCGCTGAGCCGGCGGAAGATCACGGCCAACCTCATCCCTGCGTCGCTGCCCAAACGCGGTTCCGGCTTCGACCTTGCCGTGACCATGGCCGTCCTGAGGGCCGCAAATGACATCAAGCCCACCGGCCGGACCGTCTTCATCGCCGAACTCGGGTTGGATGGCCGGCTACGGCCGGTGCGCGGCATCCTGCCGGCAGTGATGGCGTCGGTGCAGGCCGGCTATCCGGACGTGGTGGTCGCGCACGCCAACCTCGGCGAAGCATCGCTGGTCCCCGGAGCCAACGTCAAGGGGTACCGCACGCTGGCGCGGCTGGCGCTCGATTTCGGTGCAGACCCGCAAGAGCTCGCACTGGACTTCGAGCCGGAGGACGAGGCCGGTCACGGGGACTCCGAACCGGGGGCCCAGGCTGTTCCTGACATGGCCGACGTCTCCGGCCAGGGCGAAGCGAGACGTGCACTCGAGGTGGCCGCTGCCGGGGCCCACCACCTGCTCCTGACCGGACCTCCGGGTGCGGGCAAGACCATGCTGGCCGAAAGACTTCCCGGTCTCCTGCCGGACCTTGCCGACAATGAGGCCATGGAAGTCACTGCCATCCATTCCCTCTGCGGCCTTCCCTCATCCGCCGTTCAGCTTGTGCGGCGGCCGCCGTTCGAAAACCCGCATCATTCGGCCACAGCCGCCGCCATTATCGGCGGGGGATCGGGGTTGCCGCGCCCGGGTGCGGCGTCGCGGGCGCACCGCGGTGTCCTGTTCCTGGACGAGGCCCCGGAATACGAACGGCGCGTCCTGGACGCCCTCCGCCAGCCCCTGGAGAGCGGGGAGCTGGTCATTCACCGCTCGGCAGGAACAGCAGCCTACCCTGCCCGGTTCCAGCTGGTCCTTGCCGCCAATCCCTGTCCCTGCGGCAAGGCTTCGGGAAAAGGCCTTGACTGCACGTGCACGCCCATGATGCGGCGCCGCTACGTGGCCAGGATGTCCGGTCCGCTGCTGGACCGGGTGGATATCCAGCTGCAGGTGGAGCGCGTGTCACTGGCAGACTTCGGCCAGGCGGGCGCCGAAGAAGACACAGCCGCCGTGGCACGGAGGGTAGGCGACGCACGCCGGTGCCAGGCCGAACGGCTGCGGCCGCTGGGAATGGAAACGAACTCGCAGGTGCCCGGCCGGATTCTGCGCGGCGCCCTGCGGCTGCCGGCCGGCGCCACGCGGATCCTGGACCACTCACTGGAGCGGGGCGTGCTGACCGCCAGGGGCTATGACCGGGTTCTCCGGCTGGCCTGGACCCTGGCGGACCTGTCGCACCGCGACATGCCCGACACCAACGACATCGGCCAGGCCCTTGGCCTCCGGCAGGCTGCCTCGGCAGCTGCGTGAAGGAAGAAAACCACATGGACAACGAACGGATCGCCCGGGCCGCCCTGTCGCGGCTCATGGAACCGCAGGACGCGGCCGGACTGGCCCTAGTACAGGCCGCCGGCGCACCCGACGCCTTGAAAATCGCCACGGGCCAGGCGGACGCCGGCCCGGCACTGGAGCGGGAGATCACCGGACTGCTGGCGGACAACGGCGCCGGAACCAGCTGGGCGGGGATGGCTGCCTCCCTCAAACGCTGGGCTCCCCGCATTCCGGATCTGGCGCCCGAGCGTGACCTGGCCACCATGGCACGCCTTGGCGGCCGGCTGATTATCCCGTCGGATGATCTGTGGCCTGCCCAGCTCGGGGACCTTGGGATGCAGGAGCCCATCTGTCTTTGGTGGCGGGGCCTGGAACAGGAGCTTCCCGGTCCGGCCCGGAGCGTGGCGCTGGTGGGGTCCCGCGACAGCACCAGCTACGGCGCCTCGGTGACCGGGGACCTCGCCTACTCCCTGGCTCAGCGGGGCTTCACCGTGGTTTCCGGGGGCGCGTACGGCATCGACGCCCACGCGCACCGGGCAGCACTGGCAGGGGGATCAGCGGCGGTGCCTACCATCGCGGTGATGGCTGGTGGTGTGGACCGGTTCTACCCGTCCGGCAACGAGGATCTCCTGAGGGCGGTCTGCAACCAGGGAGCGGTGCTGGCCGAGGTGCCGCCGGGGTCGGCGCCCACCCGCTACCGCTTTCTCCAGCGGAACAGGCTGATCGCGGCCTTGGCCGCTGTGACGGTGGTGGTGGAAGCACGCTGGCGGTCCGGTGCGCTGAACACGGCCCACCACGCGGAGACGCTTGGCCGCGCGGTGGGCGCTGTGCCGGGGTCCGTGCACAGCGCCAACTCCGCCGGCTGCCACCGGCTGCTCCGGGATGGCGGGGCTGTCTGCGTGACTGACGCCGCGGAGATCGCCGAACTGGCATCCCCAAGCGGCGTGGGGCTTGCGGCGCCCGGGACAGCGCATGCGGCCGACCATGACGGACTGACCTTGGAGGATCTGATCCTTCTGGACGCCCTGCCGCTGCGGTCCACCACGTCCGTGGACAAGCTCTGCGCAGTTGCCGGCCTCAGTGCGGACTCCGTGCGGGCCGGGTTGGGCAGGCTGGGCCTGCTGGGGCTCGCAGCTTCAGAAAGGGGCGGCTGGAAACGGGCCAAGGAATTAGCGTAGTTGCCTGTGTCCGGCACGGGATTCCCGCGGAGTTCTGGGACAGTGGAACAGTGCAGAATCAGGAACTGTCCCGGGCATTTGAGCAGGCACTTGCAGACTTCGGCAGATACCTGACGGCCGAGCGGGCCCGGTCCGGGCATACGCTTCGGGCATACCTGTCCGATCTTCGAAGCCTCCTGGAATACGCCACCTCCGAGGGCGTCACGGATCTGCCGGAACTGGAGCTGGGCACCCTCCGACGCTGGCTGGGGGCGCAGAGCCAGGCCGGGATATCCCGGGCCACTCTGGCCCGGAGATCGGCTACAGCACGTTCCTTCACCACGTGGGCCATGCGGGAGGAGCTCATCGAGACGGACCCTGCCTTGCGGCTCAGGGCTCCCAAAGCGGAAAAGTCACTGCCGGGGGTGCTGCAGTCCCAACAACTCAACAGGCTGCTAAACAGCCTGGCGGAAGCCGCAGCCGATGGTTCACCGGTTCCGGTGCGCAACAGGGCCATGGTCGAGCTCCTGTACGCCACCGGGCTGCGGGTGGGCGAATTGGCCGCCTTGGATGTGGACGATCTCAACCCGGACCGCCGGACTCTTCGGGTGGTCGGCAAGGGCAACAAGGAACGGACTGTTCCCTACGGCGTCCCGGCCGCTGTAGCCGTCGACGACTGGCTCCGAAGGGCCAGGCCGCTCCTGGCGACGGGTCACAGCGGACCGGCTCTTTTCCTGGGTGCCAGGGGAAACCGCGTTGACCAGCGCCAGGTCAGGACTGTGGTGAACGCGCTCTTCGAAGCTTTGGGGGACACATCGGCAACCGGGCCGCACGCACTGAGGCATAGTGCGGCAACGCACCTACTCGATGGCGGCGCGGATCTCCGGGCGGTCCAGGAAATCCTGGGCCACAGCAGCCTCGCCACCACGCAGATCTACACGCATGTGTCGGTTGAGCGGCTCCGCAGCAGCTACCAGCAGGCCCATCCCCGGGCGTGAGGGCCATGGATTCCCGCCCATGCCGGGCAAATCACGGACCCTGCCACCGGTGGTGAATCGCACTGGCGTAATTACGCGGCGTACGGCACAATAAGAGTCACGTCCGGCAACTTTCAAGTTTCGCTTGAAGCTCTTTCGCTTCGTGCGTTACCGTGAGTCCGGACACAGCTTAATAAGCAGTCAGGGAACACCGCCGCTGGAACACACAGCAACGGGCAGTTTCATCCAGGCAGAGGTCGTTGGGGAAGACGTACCTACAGCTATGGAGGATGGAATGTCTGTTGCAATGACCCGCGGTGTGCTGTTTGTTCACTCAGCCCCTACAGCACTGTGCCCGCACGTGGAGTGGGCCATTGGATCCGTCGTGGATAAGCGGACGGATCTAGAGTGGACCCCTCAGCCTGCCGCGCCCGGAATGTTCCGCGCCGAGCTCTCCTGGACAGGAACCCCGGGCACCGGATCGCTGCTGGCATCCTCACTTCGCGGCTGGGCCCATCTTCGCTACGAGGTCACTGAAGAGCCGAGCCAGGGAGTTGACGGCGGCCGCTGGTCGCATACCCCCGAACTGGGAATCTTCCACGCCACAACGGACGTCCACGGCAACATCATGGTCTCAGAGGACCGCATCCGTTACGCCTACGAATCGGGTGCCGGCGATCCCTCCGCCGTGTACCACGAGCTTTCCCTGGCCTTGGGTGAGGCGTGGGACGAGGAACTAGAGCCGTTCCGCCACGCAGCCGAGGGCGCACCGGTCCGCTGGCTGCACCAGGTGGGCTGACCGCCGTCGGACATCACGACGTCGTACTTCCTGTCCGCTGTCCCGGCAGAAGCCGTGCCGGATCGGAAGGCGGCGCTCCATAGCAAAAGCAGAGGCCCCGCCACATGGCGGGGCCTCTGCTTCGTCTGCGGTACTTGCTGTTCCCGCGCTGCTGCTAGATGCTGCGGACAGCGATCACGGCGTTGTGGCCGCCGAAGCCGAACGAGTTGCTCAGCGCCACGATGTCGCCTGCCGGCAGATTCCTCGCCGACGTGACGACGTCGAGCGGGATCTCCGGGTCCTGGTTCTCGAGGTTGATGGTGACCGGGGCCTTGCGGTGGTACACGGCCAGGACGGTGAGTACTGCCTCCACGGCACCGGACGCGCCCAGAAGGTGGCCCATTTGCGATTTGGTGGCGGACACTGCAACGTTGTCGATGTGGTTCCCCAGCGATGCGCGGAGCGCCGTGTACTCGGGCTTGTCACCTACGGGAGTGGAGGTGGCGTGCGCGTTGACGTGGACAACGTCTTCGGCCTGGATCCGGCCGTCGAACATGGCTGCCTTCAGCGCGCGGGTGGCACCCAGGCCCTGCGGGTCCGGGGCGGTGATGTGGTAAGCGTCGGCCGTCACTGAGGTGCCGGCCAGTTCGGCGTAGATGCGGGCGCCGCGGGCAATGGCATGCTCCTCAGCCTCAAGCACCAGCGCACCGGCGCCTTCGCCCATCACAAAGCCGTCGCGGCCCAGATCGTACGGGCGTGAGGCGCCCTGGGGGTCATCGTTGCGGCGGGAAAGTGCCTGCATGGACGAGAACGCGGCCAGGGGCATGGGGTGAATGGCCGCCTCGGCGCCGCCGCACATCACCACGTCGGCCTTGCCGGAGCGGATCAGCTCCAGGCCCAGGTGAAGGGCCTCGGTGCCCGACGCGCAGGCCGAAACGGGGGTATGGGCGCCAGCACGGGCGCCAAGGTCAAGGCTGACGGCTGCTGCGACGCCGTTGGGCATCAGCATGGGCACCGTCATGGGCAGGACGCGGCGCGGACCCTTTTCCTTCAGCGTGTCCCACGCGTCCAACAGAGTCCAGACGCCGCCGATGCCGGTGGCGAAGGCGACCGCAAGGCGGTCGGGGTCAATCTCGGTGATGCCGGAATCGGCCCAGGCTTCACGCGAAGCGATGACGCCGAACTGGGTGGACGGGTCCATCCGCTTGGCCTCAACGCGGCTCAGGACCTCCAGGGCCGGAGTGGAGCAGCGGGCAGCGAAGTGGACAGGCAGTTCGTACTTGGCGACCCATTCGTCTTCCAGCGTGCGGGCACCGGAGACCCCCTTCAGCGCATTGTTCCACATGGTGGGTACGTCGCCGCCGATGGGCGTGGTGGCACCCAGACCGGTAATGACTACTTTGCGTGTCATTGGATCACTCTCTGTCGGTGGGCAGGCCGTATCCGGTTGTCCGGCGGGGTCCCGCGTGTGGGGCAGCTGGCTGCCGAAAAAATGTGGTGGACTGCCGGTCCGGCCTGGGCACGGACCGGCAGTCCAGTCAGCCTTAAGGGGCTGAAGCCTTGGCTAGGCCTGTGCGCCTGCGATGAAGCTGACGGCGTCGCCCACGGTCTTGAGGTTCTTGACCTCTTCGTCCGGGATACGCACGCCGAACTTCTCTTCGGCGTTGACCACGATGGTCATCATGGAGATGGAGTCGATGTCCAGGTCCTCGGTGAAGGACTTGTCCAGTTCCACAGCCTCGGGGGCAAGGCCGGTTTCTTCGTTGACGATTTCAGCCAAGCCGGCCAGGATCTCTTCGTTGCTAGCCATTGATGGCTCCTTTTCTTGTTATTGCCGGCAGGGGGTGCCGGAAACGGTGCAGTCCGCGGATGCGGCCTGTATGGGGCGTTCCTAAGGAAGGACGATTACCTGGGCACCGAAGACCAGCCCGGCGCCGAAGCCGATCTGGAGTGCGAGGCCGCCGCTGAGCTCAGGGTTTTCCTTGAGCAGGCGGTGGGTGGCAAGGGGGATGGAGGCCGCCGAGGTGTTTCCGGCATCAGCGATGTCCCGGGCCACGGTGACGGATTCAGGAAGATTCAGTTTCTTGACCATCTCGTCGATGATCCGCATGTTGGCCTGGTGCGGGATGAACGCAACGAGGTCTTCAGCCTTGACGCCCGCGGCCTCCAAAGCCTGCTGTGCCATCTTGGCCATTTCCCAGACCGCCCAGCGGAAGACGGTCTGCCCGTCCTGGCGGAGTGTGGGGTAGAGCTCCTGCGCTTCTTCGAGCAGGGCAAAGTCGCCGGGCTCGTCGGACTGGCGGGCGGCCATGCTGAGGTCGCGGACATCCAGGATGGAACGCGTCATGCCGATGGCGTCCCACTTACTGCCGTCCGAACCCCACACCGAGGGTCCGATGCCGGGGGTGTCCGAGGGCCCGATGACAACAGCGCCCGCGCCGTCGCCCAGCAGGAAGGAAATGGTACGTTCCCGGTTGTCGATGACGTCGGAGAGCTTCTCCGCACCGACCACCAGCACGTAGGTGGCCGTGCCGGAGCGGACCAAGGCATCACCCTGGGCGATGCCGTAGCAGTACCCGGCGCAGGCGGCCGAAATATCGAAGGCCGGAGCCGGCGTCGCACCGATGCGGTCAGCCAGGGCGGCGGCAGCCGACGGCGTGGCGTACGGGTGGGTGACGGTGGAAACGATGACGGCACCAAGCTGGGAGGCTTCGATGCCTGCCTGCTGCAGGGCCTCCCGGGCAGCGCCCTCGGCCATATCGATGACGCTGACGTCGGCAGCGGCCCGGTGCCGGGTCACGATGCCGGTCCGCTGGCGGATCCACTCGTCCGAGGAATCAATCCACTGGCAGACATCGTCGTTGGTGACGATGACGTCAGGCCGGAATGCCCCGAGGCCGATGATGCGGCTGTATTCGTTTACGGGAACCTGTTTCAGCGTGGGAACGCTCATGCATTTCCCTCCAGTTCTGCGAAGAGTGCCAGTGCGGCCGTGAGGTCGTCCGGGGTTTTGACTGCAACGGTCTTGACGCCGGGCATGCCGCGCTTGGCGAGCCCGGCCAGGGTGCCGGCCGGGGCCAGCTCAATGACACCGGTGACGCCGCGCTGCACAAGGGTTTCCATGCAGAGGTCCCAGCGGACCGGCCGGGAGACCTGCGCGATGAGGCTCTCGACGGCGGCGCCGCCGTCGGTCACTTCCCGGCCGTCAAAGTTGGACAGCAGGGGCACCTGCGGCTTTTGCGGCTTGAGGCCCGGCTTGAGCGACTCGAGGGCGCTCACGGCAGGGGACATGTGTGAGGTGTGGAACGCCCCGGCCACTTTCAGCGGGATGACCCGCGCCTTCGCCGGCGGGTTGTCCGCCAGGGCCTTGAGCTGTTCGAAGGTTCCGGCTGCCACGGTCTGGCCCGCTCCATTGACATTGGCCGGTGTCGCGCCGGTAGCCACGATGGCGGCCAGGACCTCTGCAGGGTCCCCGCCCACCACGGCACTCATGCCGGTGGGGGTCACGGCAGCGGCGGCGGCCATACTGTTGGCGCGTTCACGGACGAACGTCATGGCTTCCTGCTCGGTGAGCACGCCGGCGAGGGCCGAGGCGGTGATTTCACCGACGGAGTGGCCGGCAAGGATCACGGGAAGCGTGCCGAGTTCGACGTCGAACAGCGACTTTGCGGCCACCAGCCCGGCGGCAACAATCAGGGGCTGCGCAACGGCGGTGTCCTTGATGGTGTCCTCGTCAGAGGTGGTCCCGTGGGCTGTCAGGTCGATGCCTGCGATCTCACTGAGGGAGGCCAGATGGCCTGCTACCGAAGGCAGTTCCAGCCAAGGGGCCAGAAAACCCGGGGTCTGTGAGCCCTGTCCAGGGCAGACTATTGCAAGCACGTATCCAGCTTTCCAAATTACGGGGTCATCCAGCGGTGTTTCACTGCACCAAGCTCAAGGGGTCAGGTTGTAGGAAGTCTACAACGACTCACGGCTGATTCCGCGCCGGATGACGCTCCGCCGGGGCTTTTGGCGGCGCCGACAGCCGCCCGACAACCAACGCCGCCTGCAGCACAAACGCCTCCCGGGGGAGCAGCGGATCCCAGCCCGTGACGTCGCAGACGCGCTTGAGCCGGTACCTGACGGTGTTGGCGTGGACAAACAATTCGCGGGCAGTCGCCTCTAGGGAATGGCCCAACTCCAGGTAGGTGCCCAAGGTCTCCACCAGCCCGTTGGAGGCGGCGACCAGCGGACGGTAGATATTCTTCACCAGGGAGCGGCGCGCCGCTTCGTCACCGGAGATGACGCGTTCCGGCAACAGGTCATCGGCGGCCACGGGCCGGGGAGCGGCGGGCCACGCCCTTGCCGCGGTCAGGCCGGCAAAGGCAGACTGCGCTGAGCCGCTGGCCTCCAGGAGGGAGCCGGCTTCCGGACCGTAGACCACCGGGCCGGGGGCGAACATTTCGCTGAGTTTCAGGTATGCGGTCTCGCGGTCCTGGACGCCGCCAAGGATCAGGATCAGCCGGTCGCCCTGGATGCCCACCAACGCATCCTCGGCGTAGCGGCCTGCCAGTCGGCGCAGTTCGCTGACGTAGCTGGCACTGGGTTCAGACGGCGAATTGCCCACCATCACGGTGAACCTCTCCTGTGCCTTCCAACCCAGCGCGGCGATCCGGGACCGCAGCGCGTCCGTGTTTTCGCCACGGAGGATGGCGTCCACGATCAGCGCTTCCAGCCGCGTATCCCAGGAACCGCGGGACTCGGCCGCCCGCGCGTAGACGTCTGCCGCCGCGAAGGCCACTTCCCGTGAGTACCGCAGCACCGCCTCGCGGAGGGAGGGCTGGTCAGCTTCCGGGGCGATGACCGGCACCTGGTCTTCCACCACTTCCACCACGATGCGGATGAGCTGGAGCGCCTTCTGGAGGCTGATGGAGCGCGTCAGCTCGGTGGGGGCCGTCCCAAAAACGTCGGTGAGGATCCACGACGGTGAGCTGGGCCGCTCATACCAGGTGACAAACGCCGCGATGCCGTTTTGCGCCACCATGCCCAGGGCCGAGCGTTCGTCGGAGCTGAGCCGCGAATACCACGGCAGCGACTTTTCCAGCTGGCGAAGGGTGGTGGTGGAGAGCTGGCCCACGCTTGCCCGGAGCTTTTTCAGGGTTTCGGATTTCTCCGGTGTCATGCTGCGCGAGGACGGCTTGCGCTTCACGGGCGGGGTGGTTGGCTCTGGCATCCTACGAGCATACGGTGCCTGCCCGGCAAGCTCCATTTGTGCAAAGGCTACAACGTTGTTGGACCTGGATCACAGGCTGCCTCCTGTCCAGAAAGGCAGGGGGACGACGACGGCGACCCTCGCCTTTTCGGTGAGGGTCGCCGTCATCGTTCATTTCCGCTGACAGCAGGTCAGCGGGAGGTCATCAGGACTCGCCGCCCGCGTTGCCGGTGGAACCGGCGTTGACGTTGTGCAGCTTGTACTTCTCGATTGCCTGGGCCGGGGCCTGGGCATCAACTTCGCCGCGGCGCGCCAGCAGTTCCAGGGAACGGACCACGATGGAGTGGATGTCGTTCTTGAAGAAGCGGCGGGCAGCTGCGCGGGTGTCGGAGAAGCCGAAGCCATCCGCACCCAGCGTGGCGAACTCGTTCGGCACAAACTGGCGGATCTGGTCCGGGACGGCCTTCATGTAGTCCGAGACCGCAACCACGGGTCCTGTGGCACCGGCAAGCTGCTGGGTCACAAACGGAACACGGGCGGGCTTGCCCGGGTTCAGGAACGCCTCTTCCTCGGCGGCCATGCCGTCGCGGCGCAGTTCGTTCCAGGACGTGACGGACCAGACGTCGGCGGAGACGCCCCAGTCCTCGGCGAGCAGCCGCTGGGCTTCGATGGCCCAGGGAACCGACACGCCGGAGGCCAGGATCTGGGTCCGGGGACCGTCGATCTTCGCCGGAGCCAGGAGGTAGATGCCCTTGAGGACACCTTCCACATCGAGCTCTTCGGGTTCTGCGGGCTGCGTGATGGGCTCGTTGTAGACCGTGATGTAGTACATCAGGTTCCGGTCAGCCGAATCCGGCCCGTACATACGCTCGATGCCGTCCCGGATGATGTGGCCCATCTCGTACCCGTAGGCGGGGTCGTACGTGACCACTGCCGGGTTCGTGGAGGCCAGCAGCGGGGAGTGGCCGTCGGCGTGCTGCAGGCCTTCGCCGGTCAGCGTGGTCCGCCCGGCGGTGGCGCCGATGATGAACCCGCGGGCCATCTGGTCCCCGGCGGCCCAGAAGGCGTCGCCTGTGCGCTGGAAACCGAACATGGAGTAGAACACATACACCGGGATCAGCGGTACGCCGTGGGTGGCGTAGGCCGTGCCGGCGGCCGTGAACGCCGCGACCGCTCCGGCCTCATTGATGCCGGGGTGGATCAGCTGGCCCTGGGCCGATTCCTTGTACGCCAGGACCAGGTCCCGGTCCACGGACAGGTAGTTCTGGCCCTTGGGGTTGTAGATCTTCGCCGTGGGGAAGAACGCATCCATGCCGAACGTGCGGGCCTCATCGGGGATGATCGGCGCGATGTGCTTGCCGAAGTTCTTGTCCCGCATGAGGTCCTTGAGGAGCCGGACAAACGCCATGGTGGTGGCTGCCTGCTGCTTGCCGGAACCGCGTTTGGCGACCTCGTACGTTTTTGCCTCCGGGAGGGCGATCTCCTGGTGCTTGGAGCGGCGCTCAGGAACAGAACCGCCCAGCTGGGCGCGGCGTTCCATCATGTACTGGATCTCCGGCGCATCTGTGCCCGGGTGGAAGTACGGGGGCTGGTACGGGTCCTTCTCCAGCTGCTCGTCGGTGACCGGGATCCGCAGGTGGTCGCGGAACTTCTTCAGGTCATCGAGGGTGAGCTTTTTCATCTGGTGGGTCGCGTTGCGGCCCTCGAAGTGGGGTCCCAGTCCGTAGCCCTTGACCGTTTTGGCCAGGATCACCGTGGGCTTGCCCTTGAACTCGGTGGCTGCCTTATACGCGGCGTAGACCTTGCGGTAGTCGTGGCCGCCGCGCTTGAGGTTCCAGATCTCGTCATCGGAGAGGTCCGCGACCATGTCCTTGGTCTGCGGGGTCTTGCCGAAGAAGTGCTCGCGGACGAACCCGCCGGACTCTGCCTTGTAGGTCTGGTAGTCACCGTCCAGGGTCTCGTTCATGATCTTCACGAGCGAGCCGTCGGAGTCCTTGGTGAGCAGGTCATCCCACTCCCGGCCCCAGACGACCTTGATGACGTTCCAGCCCGCACCACGGAAGAACGCTTCGAGTTCCTGCATGATCTTGCCGTTGCCGCGGACGGGGCCGTCCAGGCGCTGGAGGTTGCAGTTGATCACAAAGTTCAGGTTGTCCAGGTTCTCATTCGCGGCGAGCTGGAGCAGGCCGCGGGACTCGGGCTCGTCCATTTCGCCGTCGCCCAGGAACGCCCAGACCTGCTGGTCCGAGGTGTCCTTGAGGCCGCGGTTGTGCAGGTACCGGTTGGACTGGGCCTGGTAGATCGCGTTCATGGGACCGATGCCCATCGAGACCGTAGGGAACTCCCAGAAGTCCGGCATCAGGCGCGGGTGCGGGTAGGAGGAGAGCGCGTGGCCTTCCTTGGACTTTTCCTGCCGGAATCCGTCCAGGTCCTCCTCGGCGAGCCGGCCTTCCATGAACGCGCGGGCGTACATGCCGGGGGAGGCGTGGCCCTGGAAGAAGACCTGGTCACCGCCGCCGGGGTGGTCCTTGCCGCGGAAGAAGTGGTTGAAGCCGACCTCGTACAGGGTGGCGGCGCCGGCGTAGGTGGAGATGTGCCCGCCCACGCCGATGTTCGGCCGCTGGGACCGGTGCACCATGATGGCGGCGTTCCAGCGCATGTACGCCCGGTACCGGCGCTCGAATTCCTCGTTGCCGGGGAACGGAGCTTCCTGGTCCACCGGGATGGTGTTCACGTAGTCCGTGGTGGTCACCATCGGCACGCCGACGCTCTGCGCGCCGGCGCGCTGCAGCAGGCTCCGCATGATGTATTGGGCACGTTCCGTGCCCTGTTCCCTGATCAGCGCATCCAGGGACTCAACCCATTCGGCGGTCTCTTCCGGATCACGATCAGGCAGCTGGTTTGTCAACCCGCTGAGGATATGGGAGGTATCTTCTCCTGCAGCCACGTCCAACCTCTCTTTGCGCGCATGCATCGGCGCCCACATGCCGGGCAGGGTGACTGTCCGGCATGAATGCGACGTGTGCGACGTATCGGTTACAACAGCCCGGTCATGTGCGCCGGGCAGGGTCCTATCACGCCTATGTCTGCCATTGAGTTCCAGGCGGTCGCCCCGCAGGCATAGTTGTCACCAGTCACTCTAGCTGTGACTCCAACGCGATGCGTAGCCGCGTCTGTGGCGCCCCTGTTGTATTTCGCCGTCATACTGGTTGTGTGACGAAAGCCGCTGCAACGCAGGCTGACGGTGCCGGATGTGACGCAGAATATGGCGGATCGCGGTGGTGGCAGCTTGAAGCGCAGGCACAAAGGGTGTTGGCTGGGAGTAATGGAAATCACTATGCGCATTGCATGTATTAGGCATTGGAGGAACACGTGAGCGAGGCCGACGCCGCCACTTCGGTAAATGTGGCGGAAAAATTGGGTTTCAAAAACGGGGATCTGATTCAGGAGTTCGGTTACGACGACGACGTCGATTTCGACTTACGTGATGATATTGAGGACCTGACAGGGTCCGAGCTCCTGGACGAGGACGATCACGACGTTGTTGACGCCGTCATTTTTTGGTGGCGGGAGGGCGACGGGGATCTGGTCGATAGCCTCATGGATTCCCTGACCACCCTGAGTGAAACCGGGGTTGTCTGGGTGTTGACGCCAAAGTCCGGGCGCACCGGGTACGTGTCGCCGGCGGAAATCCAGGAAGCGGCGCCCACTGCGGGCCTGCACCTCACCACCTCGGCAGGTGTGTCAAAGGACTGGAGTGCCACCCGCCTGGTCAGCAGGAAGAACAAGTGACGGCAGCTCTTGCTGTAGCCGGGCAGACTGTTCCGGCGGTGGGGGAGCTTGCCCCGGACTTTGAGCTGGTAAACCAGTTCGGAGAACCTGTCCGGTTATCCACCTTCCGCGGGCAGAACGTTGTGCTGGTGTTTTATCCGTTTGCGTTTTCGGGTGTCTGTACCGGCGAGCTCTGCGAAATCCGGGACAACCTGGCCGCGTTCGAGGATGCCAGGGCCACCGTCCTGGCCGTGTCCGTGGACAGCAAGTTCAGCCTGCGGGCTTATGCCGAGAAGGAAAGCTACGGCTTTGACCTTCTGGCCGACTTCTGGCCGCACGGCGCTGTCGCTTCCGCCTATGGAGTCTTCGACCCGGAGAGCGGCATGGCTGGGCGCGGGACGTTCATCATCGATGCAGCAGGAACAATCCGCTATGTCGTGGTGAATCCGCGCGGGCAGGCCCGCGAGCTCGCCGAGTACCAGGATGCTCTGGCAGGTCTGGAACAGGCCTGAGGCCGCATGGACCAGCAGCGGCACGGCATCGGCCTGACGGGCTTCGCCAGCCTGCCGGCCGCTGACCCTGCCGCGCTGTCCAGTGCGGACCTTCAGGGGCTTGAACGCGTCCGGGAGCTTTTGTCCGGCAAGCGGCTGGCGTTACTGACCGGCGCAGGGCTGAGCACCGATTCGGGCATACCGGATTACCGGGGGCCGGACGCCGTGCCACGTTCGCCCATGACGTACCAGGAGTTTGTGCGCGACGGCGCCAACCGCCAGCGCTATTGGGCGCGGAACCATATCGGCTGGTCCCACTTGCGGCACGCAGATCCAAACCCTGGGCACACGGCGGCCGCAGAACTTGAGCGGCGGGGCCTGCTCACCGGGTTGATCACGCAGAACGTCGACCGGCTGCATGAAGACGCCGGCAGCCGGAATGTCATTGACCTCCACGGCCGTTATGACCGGGTGGCCTGCCTCGATTGCAATCGCACCTACACCCGCCGCCTGCTGTCGGAGGTGCTCGAAGAACTCAATCCCGGCTTCCTGGCGCGCGCCACAACTTCCGGCCTCGTGGAAATGGCGCCCGACGCCGACGCCACTGTTGAGGACATTGCTCTGATCAGCAGTTTTGTGGTCGCTGCCTGCCCCGCCTGCGGCGGAATGCTCAAGCCCGACTTTGTCTACTTCGGCGAGAACGTGCCCAAAGAACGCGCAGAAGCCGCCTACGCGATGGTGGACAGTGCAGAGGCATTGCTTGTTGCCGGTTCATCGCTGACCGTGATGAGCGGACTGCGGTTCGTCCGTCACGCGGCGAAGGACGGCAAGCCTGTGGTGATCATCAACAGGGGCGGTACCCGGGGCGACCAGTACGCCACCATCAAGCTCGACGCCGGCGTCAGCGAGGCACTGACCTGGCTCGCCGCCGAACTCCCCGATCTTTGACCGTTCGGGGCCGACCGTGTCGATTGGCTTTTCGTCCCGCCCGTCAGGTAGAGTTTATGTTCGTTGGTTGACGCGCTGAGGTGCGAAAAACCGGCAGTTTGGGTCTTTAGCTCAGCTGGTAGAGCGCCACGTTTACACCGTGGATGTCATCGGTTCGATCCCGGTAGGACCCACCACCAAACCCCGTTGTTCCTGGCCCGAGTGGCCGGGAACAACGGGGTTTTTGTTGCCCCGAGATGGCCCCGCTGGCTCAATACCGCTAGGGCGCCATATTGTCGGTGGCTGTCCCTAGTGTTCCCGCTATGGAATATGTGGTGGTCAAGACGGCCAAGGACGGCAGCCCGACGGCCGTGGTCAGCAACGGCAGGGAATGGGCCGTCGGTGCCGACGCAGTGAGATGGTTTGAGCGTGTGAGCTGGTGGGAGGCGCAGCGGCGTATGCCCAAAGGTCTGGGCCGCGTGGACGTTGAGGTCTTGCAGGTCCAGGTGCGGCTGGGCCGCAATCCCCGGTCCGCGTTGACCACCATGGTGCTGGAGCGCGACGGCCTTGGTGGCGACTGGAGGCTGAGGGAATCCGTGGTGGACGTCGCCTGAACCCGGCAGCCCAGGCCACGGCAACATTCAGGCATTGGAAAACCCTCCACCGCGACTATTGGGGGATGCCGCGGTGGAGGGTCTGAAATGAATATACCGTGAACTTCCTGAAACAAACAAATGCCACGCGAACCAGGGTGCGTGGCGCGGTGGACAGCGCCTTGGCCCGGGCCCTGAATCGCCGCTAAGCCATTATGATGGTTACTGTTCAGCAGATTGAACGCATCTACGCGAAGCGCCCCGGCGTGCCGATCGAAGGAGAATCATGGCCGATTCCCGCACCTCCCGCTCCTCCGAGGGTTTGGGGAGCACATCGCCGGCGCCGGCGGTCACGCGTGCCGCCGCCGTCATGGACGCCTTGTCAGCCTCGGCGACGGGGCGGCTGACACTGAGCGACCTGGCCCGCGAGCTGGGGATCCCCAAGTCGTCCACCTCCAACCTGTTGCTGGCGTTGGAAGAAGCCCGGCTGATCAGCCGCCAGGGCGCCGAATTCACGCTGGGCCGCAAGCTCGTGGAACTCGGCGCCGCCTATCTCAGCCGGCTCGACGAAGTACAGGAGTTCTACCGGTTCTGCGAGCAGGCGCCGACCCTTTCCGGGGAGACGGTACGCATAGCCATGCTGGACGGAACCAACGTGATCTATTTGGCCCGCTATGAGGGTCATCCGGCGGTCCGCCTGACCTCCAACATCGGCGACAAGATGCCGGTGTCCCTGTGTGCCGTGGGCAAGGCCCTGATTGCCCGCCTTCATGACCACGACGTCGACGCAATGTTTTCCGATGACGCCCAACTTCCGGTGCTGACCCCGAAGTCCCTCCGCACCGGGGCCGAATTGAAGGCACAGCTCACAACCATCCGTGAACAGGGCTATGCGTTCGAAGATGAGGAATCCACTACTGGAGTGGTCTGCCTGGCTGTGGCCGTGCCTACGCGCGGTGCCCACGGCCCGAGCCTTGGTTTGTCAGTCACGGCACTTAAGGCCACATACTCCGCGGAGCAGGGTTCCCAGATGGTCAAGGAACTGAACGAGCTGGCGCGGTCCCTGGGCAACCCTATGGGCTGAGTGCCCCCGCTCTGGCGGCCCTATTTAACGTTCGTCACCCCGGTTGTGAACAAAATATCCGTCAACCTCTTGCTGCGTGTTCAACTTGCTGTACTCTGTTCAATATAGTGATCGACACCACGGCGTGTCCTCGCTATCCCACCAGGCCAACGGGGGCCTGGAGTGTTTTTGAGGGAGTTCTTGTGACAACTCGTACTAAATCACCGCAGACTGACATGGACGGCGCCGCCGTCGATCCGGAGCAGCTGCGAAGGGCAACTCTTGCCAGCTCAGTAGGCTCCGCACTGGAGTACTACGACTTCTATATCTACGGCCTCGCCTCGGCCTTGATCTTTGGGCCGCTCTTCTTCTCACCGCTGGGGGAAAGCGGCGCCGTGATCGCGTCGTTCGCCACATATGGTGTGGGCTTCGCAGCCCGCCCGTTCGGCGGCATCGTCTTCGGCTACATCGGTGACCGGTTCGGCCGGAAGATGGTCCTGATCCTGACCATCGGCCTGATGGGCATGGCCAGCTTCGCCATCGGGCTCCTGCCCACCTTTGAACAGGCGGGAATGGTCGGCGCAGTGCTCCTGGTGGCCCTTCGGATCCTTCAGGGCCTGGGCGCCGGCGCCGAGCAGGCAGGCGCCACCACCCTGATCTCAGAAGTGGCCCCGCGCCGCCGTCGTGGATTCTTCGCCGCGCTGCCGTTCGTCGGCATCCAGCTGGGCACCCTGCTCGGCGCGGGCACCTTCGCCCTGATGGCACTGGCCGACAAGGAAGTGCTGCAGGGCTGGCTGTGGCGCGTTCCGTTCCTGGCGAGCGTCATCCTGATTGTCATCGCGGTCTTCATCCGGCTCCGGCTCAAGGAAACGCCGGTGTTCCAGGAACTGGAAAAGCACAAAGCCGTGGCCAAGAACCCCGTCGTGGAGATCTGGAAGCACTCGAAGAAAAACGTGCTCATCGGCATCGGTCTGCGGATGGGTGAAAACGGAAACTCCTCCATTTACTCCGCCCTCCTGGTGTCCTTCATCAGCATGCCCGCCGGGATCTTCGCCGGCGACAAGTTCATCGGCCCCACCGGCCTCCTCATTGCCGCTGGATTCGCAGCAGTCATGGTGGTCACCTTCGGCGCCCTTTCCGACCGCTTCGGACGCGTTCCTGTATACCGCTACGGCGCCCTCTTCCAGGCCGTCATCGCCCTGCCGGCCTTCTACCTGGTCACGCTCGGCAACGTCACCCTCGTCTGGGTGGTCATGGTGGTGGGCATTTCACTCGGCGTGCAGTCCATGCTCGGGCCGCAGTGCGCCATGCTGCCGGAACTCTTCGGCTCCCAGCACCGCTTCACCGGCGTGGCGCTGAGCCGTGAACTCTCTGCCGTCCTGGCCGGCGGATTCGCACCCATGATCGGTGTTGCCATCCTGGCTGCGACAGGCCATTCCTGGCTGGTTCCCGCCATCTACTCCCTGGTCCTGGCGCTGATCTCCTTCGGCACCACCTTCTTCACCCCGGAAACCAACGGCCGGGACTTGCTCCTGGTGGAGGACGCACGCTAGGCACTCCACCCGCGCAATTGGCGGCCTCCCCTTGATCGGGAGGCCGCCTATTTCCGTGCCGCTCGTTATTTGGGCGCCGCCCAGCAAGAATGCGTAACTGATTTGCCGCTGACGGCACGCGGACACAACTGCCGGACACAAAAGAGCCCCTGCTGCGGATTCCTGTTTCCAGGATCCGCGGCAGGGGCACTGAGGTGCGAGCCCAGGGCTGCTCCTTAGTAGAAGTGGACCGGGTCCACGAGGTGGGGGAGGTCGCCGCCGTCGAGGAACGTGCGCAGGTTGCTGCTGAAGCGCTCCGCGATCAGGCGGTTCTCCGCGGCACTGAGCGCCGAGGTATGCGGCGACACCATGACCCTGGGGTGGTTCCACAGCGGGCTGTCCTGGGGGAGCGGTTCCACGGCAAAGACATCAAGGCAGGCGTAGGAGACCTGGCCCTTGTCCAGGGCCTCCAGCAGGGCGTCCTCGTCCACCACGGTGCCGCGGCCCACGTTCACAAACACTGTTCCCGGCTTCATGGCGGCAAACACTGCACGGTTGAACAGCTTCTCCGTGTACGGCGTGCCGGGCAGCGTATTGACGACGGCGTCCGCCGAGGCGAGTAGCCCGGTCAGTCCGTCGTTGCCGGCAACCTGCTCGATTCCTTCGATCGGCTCAACATTCCGCTTGGTGCCGCTGACCGTCATACCCAGGGCGCGGGCGATCCGGGCGGTCTCCAGACCGATTTCGCCCAGGCCGGTCACCACCAGCGTGGAACCGCTGACCAGACGGGTGGGGGTCCGAAGCTCGGGCCACACCTTGGCGGCCTGGTTTTGGGCAAGCTCGGCGCTGCGCTTGAAGCCGTTGAGGATTCCCAGGGCAGCGAATTCTGCCAGCGGCAGGGCGTGGACGCCGGCGGAGGTGGTCACCTTGAATTTGAGGAGGGTTTCCTGGTCCAGCCCGGAAGCCTTGACGGCACCGCCGGCGCCGGCTGCCATGGCGTGGACCCACTGGAGCCGCGGATTTTCGCGCGCGATGCGGGCCAGGCCCGTGGGGCTCTCATTGGGCAGGCCGTACAGAACCTGCGCCTTGTTGAGCATGGCCCAGTACTCCTCCTCCTGCGCGGGAGTGCGTTTGAAGTCCGGATCCCCGGAGTGGTCGGCCGGAAAACGCTCGGGCGGAAGCAGGTCCGGCTCATAGAGGACGGTTACGGAGGGGTCTACGGCGCGGATGCGGTCCACCAGCTCTGCTTCGAGCGGGACGGCGATCGCGACGGTGGTTAGAGTCGTCATAGTGTTCATCATACTGAATAGCGGCTAGGATATTGGACAGATTTCCCTTCATTAACCACACAACGATGTGAGTCGAGGCCTAGATATGGAAGACAGAACAGCGGGCTTTGTAGGCCTGGGGCTGATGGGGCTGCCCATGGCAGCGAATCTGGTCCGTGCCGGCTGGGCGGTCACCGCCTGGAACAGATCCGAAGGTCCCCTCCAGGAGTTCGTGGCGCAGGGTGGCCACTCCGCGCCCGACGTTACATCCCTGCGGGACCTTCCCGTCATCGCCTTTATGCTCCCGGACCTGTCCTTCATCGAGGAGGCCTCGGCGGGGCTGCTGGCGAGCTGGGATGCGAATCCGCCGCAGTCCGGCACTGCCGTGGTGGTCGCAAGCTCCGTCTCACCGGCGAAGGTCAAGGCCTTCGGGCGACGGGTCCACGAGGCAAGCCACGGCCGCGCCACCGTGGTGGACGCCCCGGTCAGCGGCGGAACCAAGGGCGCCACCGACGGCACCCTGGCCATCATGGCCGGCGGTGCCGCCGAAGACTTCCTGCGGCTCGGGCCCTTCTTCAGCGCGATGGGAACCACCGTCAGGCACATGGGCCCCCTGGGCGCAGGATCGCTCGCCAAGGCCTGCAACCAGCTGATTGTGGGAACCACGACGGCGGCGCTCGCCGAAGCGGCCGAGCTCGCCGAGCGCTCCGGGATGGATCCGGCGGCGCTGTTCGACGTCCTGGCCGGCGGCCTTGCGGGCAGCCGGGTGCTGGAGAATGTGGGACCGCGTCTGGTCCGGAAGGACTACACACCAACGGGCCCGGCGAAGTTTATGCATAAGGACCTGTCCTTTGTGCTCGAATCAGCCCTGGCCGCCGGCGCTGCCGTGCCGATGGCGACGGCCGGCGTCGAGCTTTACGCCGAACTGAAGCGCCAGGGCCTTGGCGATCAGGACCTTGCCGTGGTCCGCCAGGCCATTTCGAACATGAGTGACAACACCACTAGCTCGGAACCTGCGGATGCCGCAACGAAAGGGACAGCTGCACCATGAGTGGACTTTTTGATTTGACGGGGCGGGTTGCCCTGGTGACGGGTTCGAGCCGGGGGATTGGTAACGCGTTGGCGCGGGCGTTGGCCGTGGCCGGGGCGACGGTGGTGCTGAACGGAATCAACGCGGAGCGGTTGAAGGCGGCGGAGACGGCGATGGCCGCGGACTTCGCGCCCGGGCGGGTCCATAGTGTCGCGTTTGATGTGACGAGTGATGCCGAGGCTGCCCGCGGTATTTCGTGGGTGGAGGAGCACGTGGGGCCGCTGCAGATCCTGGTGAACAACGCCGGGATCCAGCACCGGGTGCCGATGCTGGAGCTCGATGTCGCGGACTGGGAGCGGGTGATCAGGACGGATCTGACGAGCGCGTTCCTGGTGGGGCGTGAGGCGGCCCGTCACATGATCCCGCGGGGCAGGGGCAAGATCATCAACATCTGTTCGGTGCAGACGGACCTGGCCCGGCCCACGATTGCCCCGTATGTGGCGGCGAAGGGCGGGCTGCGGAACCTGACCCGGGCGATGACGGCGGAGTGGGCGGGGTCCGGGTTGCAGATCAACGGGATCGCCCCCGGCTACATCCATACCGAGATGACGCAGAATCTGGTCGATGATGAGCAGTTCAATGCCTGGATCCTGGGCCGGACCCCGGCGCACCGGTGGGGCACGGTCCAGGACCTGGCCGGCCCGGCGGTGTGGCTGGCCTCGGACGGTTCGGATTTTGTCAACGGGCAGACGATCTTTATCGACGGCGGAATGACGGTGGTGGTCTGATGGGCACTTCAGCAGTGGCTCAGGGGACCGAAGCAACAGTTCTGCCGGTGTCGGGTGCGGCGGTGGTGGCGCATGCGGCCGGGGATCTGCGGATCGAGGAGGTCCCGCTGGCGGCACCGTCCGCGGACGAGGCTGTGGTCGAGGTTTCCTACGGCGGGATCTGCGGGTCGGACCTGCATTACTGGCTGCACGGGGCGGCGGGCGAATCCGTCCTGAAGGCGCCGATGGTGCTGGGGCATGAGATTTCCGGGACCGTGGTCCGGGCCGCGGCGGACGGGACCGGCCCGGCCGCGGGCACCCCGGTCGCGGTCCACCCGGCCACCCCGGGCCCGGGTGCGGGGGAGGTGCGGTGGCCGGCGGACCGGCCCAACCTGTCCCCGGGCTGCACCTATCTGGGCAGTGCGGCGCGGTTCCCGCATACCGACGGCGCGTTCGCCCGGTACGTGAACCTGCCCGCGAGGATGCTGCGGGCGCTCCCGGCGGGCGTGGATCTGCGGACCGCGGCGCTGATCGAGCCGGGCGCCGTGGCCTGGCACGCCGTCGGACGGGCCGGGGATGTGGCGGGCAAGAGTGTGCTGGTGATCGGGTCCGGGCCGATCGGTGCGCTGGCCGTCGCGGTCCTTAAACGTGCCGGCGCGGCCCGGATCACCGCCGTCGACGTCCATGCCAAACCGTTGGAGATCGCCGCCGCCGTCGGAGCGGATCGCACCCTGCAGGCCGGGGACACGGACGCGATCGCCGCCGTGCAGGCCGACGTCGTCATCGAGTCCTCCGGCAGCCACCACGGCCTGGCCTCAGCCATTCAGGGCGCGGGGCGGGGCGGGACCGTGGTCATGGTCGGGCTGCTGCCCACCGGACCCCAGCCGGTCCTGATCGCTTTGGCCATCACCCGGGAACTGGACCTGCGCGGATCCTTCCGCTTCAACAACGAGATCGACGACGTCATCACCGCCCTCGCCGACGGCACCCTGCACATCGGCCCCGTCATCACCCACGAATACCCCCTCAACCAAGGACTCGAAGCCTTCGAAACCGCCAAAAACTCCGCCGCATCAGGAAAAGTCCTCCTCAACTTCCAACCGGAATAGCTGAGTGTTTGGCCGCGAACGGACGCTTGAGTCCTCGCTCAAGGGGGCTTAAGTGTCTGTGAGGATTGTGGTGGCTGGTCTGGGACTGGCTGGCAGAGTGGGTATTGGCCGTTCAGCCCCGTGGGATGTGACTCATTAAGTGTTTGGCCCTGCAAGGGGTGTCTTTGAATGGATCTGTCCATCCGCGGGGTTGGCGGCCGGTACCACCCGGCCCACCTCGGTAACTTGATCAGAAGGTTGTCCGCCTCTTTGGGGGCGTGGCTCGTCACAGTGTTGTTCCGAAGTGACCTCTACCCGGACTGGTACCGGCCGTGTACGGCCCTGACCATATCCGCGAATAGAGGAAGGTGCCAGAACCGCTATGACTATCGTTGCTCATTCCCGCCCTTTTGTCGTCGGCGTCGATACGCACGCCAAGAACCATGTCTACGCCATCATCACCGGCAACACCGGTGAGCTGACCGCCACCCGGGACTTCCCCACCACCGGGGCCGGCATTACCCGCGCAATCGCCTGGGTCGCGCGCCGCACCGGCGCTGATCTGGCGACCTTGTGGGTGATCGAGGGTGCTGCTTCCTACGGCGCTCTGCTGGCCGGTTCCGTCGACGCCGCCGGCTACACGGTCGCCGAAGCCGCGCGCATGGATGCCCGAGCCCATCACGGGGTCGGCAAATCAGATCCGCTCGACGCGCACCGGATCGCCGCAGCCGTCCTGCCCCTGGATGAGCAGCAACTGCGCCAGCCACGGCTGAACGAAGGAGTCCGAGCTGCCCTGCGGATCCTGGTCACCGCACGGGAATCCATGACCACCGACCGTACCCGGGGCGTGAACGCGTTGACCGCCCTGCTCCGGGTCAACGACCTTGGCCTGGATGCGCGCAAACCCTTGACCGGAACCCAGATCACCGAAGCCTCCCGCTGGCGGGCCCGGGAAGAACCGCTGGCTCAGTCCGTTGCCCGCGCCGAAGCAGTCCGGCTGGCCAAACACATCACCGAACTCGACGCGGACATCAAAACCAACAACGACCAAATCACCGGACTGGTCGAAATCAGCGAAGCCGCACCCCTCCTCAAGGAGACCGGGATCGGTCCCGTCACGGCCGCCATCTGCCTGAGCGTCTGGTCCCACCGGGGACGCGTCCATTCCGAGGCCGCCTTCGCGTCCCTGGCCGGAGCCAGCCCTATCCACGCCTCGTCAGGGAACACCGTCCGGCACAGACTCAACCGCGGCGGGCGACAGAACCCTGAACAAGGCCCTGCACATCATCGCCCTGAGCCGGATGACCTTCGAGCCCGCCACCATCGACTACGTCCAGAAACGCCAAGCCGAAGGACGAACAAAAAAGGAGATCCGCCGGTGCCTGAAACGCTATCTCGCCCGACGGATCTACCGAATACTCAACGCCGCAAACCCAGACCCCGGCCACGCTTGACAACCATAGAAGGATCCTTTCGCGCTTAAGCCCGGCGGACCGGGATGAACACCCTGGGCTGGTCCGTCCACGTTCCGGACAGCCGAGAGGTCGTGCGGCGCATGATCTGTTCAGAAGCGGCCCGGGCGGTGGCGGCGTCCCCGGCGGCAACCGCTTCGGCGAGATCGACGTGCCACTGCAGCGCCCCCTCATGGGGGTGGTCCGGCATCAGTCCGTGGACCGTGCGCCCCGTCAGCGTCTCCGCCACCTGCCCCATCAGGTTGGCGAACATTTCGTTCCCCGATCCGGAGAGGAGGACGGAGTGAAACGCGATGTCCAGCTCCAGGAACTTCTGCGCGTCCCCGGAGTGGCCGGCGTCGCGCAGGGCATGGGCAATGTCCACCAGCTCACGCCGGAGCTGCGCCGGGGCATTGTTCGCGGCCAGCTCGGCAGCTGCGGGCTCGACGGCGGAACGCAGTTCGATCAGTGACCGCAGCTGGGCGCCGCGGGCGTCGCTGGACAGCCGCCAGCGGATGACCTGGGAATCGAAGGGGTTCCAGCGGCTCGGCGGCAGCACCCGGATCCCCACCCGCTTCGTGGTTTCCACGAGGCCCAGGGACTGGAGGACCCGCACGGCCTCGCGGACCACGGAACGCGAAACCTGCAGTTCTTCCTCAAGGTGCTCGGCCAGCATGATGTGTCCGGTGGGCAGCTCGCCCGTGATGATCCGCGTGCCAAGGTTCTCGATGGCACGGTGGTGCAGGCTGGTCGACATGGACTCAAGCCTAAACTGGGATTGACTGGCCCCGTTCCACAAAGTGGGCACCGCTTCCCTCAAGCCGATTGAATATATATGCTTTATTAGGATCCATCGGTTCGTGACAGCGTGCTTCGCAGCGAACGCGGAGCCATCTGCACATCCATTGCACAACGAAATTGGAGTTTTGATGTCTGCACACATCGGTGTCACCGGCCTTGCGGTGATGGGCGCCAACCTGGCCCGCAACCTGGCCCGCAACGGCTTCACCGTTGCCCTGCACAACAGGTCCGTCGAAAAGACCGACGCGCTGCTCGAAAAGCACGGCACGGACGGCGACTTCGTCCGTACCGAGACGCTGCAGGAACTTGTTGACTCGCTGGAGAAGCCCCGCCGCGTCCTGATCATGGTCAAGGCCGGCAAGCCGGTTGACTCGGTCATCGAGCAGCTTGAACCCCTGCTGGAAGCCGGCGACATCATCATCGACGCCGGAAACTCCCACTACGAGGACACCCGCCGCCGCGAAGCCGCGCTGGCGAAGAAGGACCTGCACTTCGTCGGCATCGGCGTCTCCGGCGGTGAGGAAGGTGCCCTGAACGGCCCGTCCATCATGCCCGGTGGTTCCAAGGAGTCCTACGACGCCCTCGGCCCGCTGCTCGAAAAGATCTCTGCGCACGTCGACGGCAAGCCCTGCTGCGCCTGGATCGGCACCGACGGGGCCGGCCACTTCGTCAAGATGGTCCACAACGGCATTGAATACGCCGACATGCAGGTCATCGGCGAAGCCTTCGACCTCCTCCGCTCCGGCGCCGGCATCGAACCCGCAGACCAGGCCAAGATCTTCGAAGAATGGAACAAGGGCGAGCTCGCCTCCTTCCTGATCGAAATCTCCGCCGAGGTCCTGGGCCACGTTGACACCCGCACCGGCAAGCCGTTCGTCGATGTTGTGGTGGATGCAGCAGGCCAGAAGGGCACCGGCCGCTGGACGGTCATCTCCGCGCTGGAGCTTGGTTCCCCGACATCGGGCATCGCCGAGTCGGTCTTCGCCCGCGCCCTGTCATCGCAGTCCGAACAGCGCAAGATCGCCCAGGAATTGCTCGCCGGTGAGGAAATCGCCGTCGACGTTCCGGACACCTTTGTTGAGGACGTCCGCCAGGCGCTGTACGCGTCCAAGCTGGTTTCCTACGCCCAGGGCCTGGACATGCTGACCTCGGCAGCCAAGGAATACGGCTGGGACCTCAAGCTGGACGAGATTGCTTCGCTGTGGCGCGGCGGCTGCATCATCCGTGCCGAGCTGCTCAAGGAAATCACCAACGCCTACGCCGCCGAGGACAAGCCGGCCAACCTGCTGTTCGCCCCGGCGTTCACGAAGGCCATCGCCGAGGTCCTGCCCGCATGGCGCCGCGTGGTCTCCACCGCCGTCCAGCTCGGCATCCCCGTGCCGGTCTTCTCCTCGTCGCTGGCCTACTACGACGGCCTGCGCCGCAAGCGTCTGCCGGCCGCAGTGATCCAGGGCCAGCGTGACCTCTTCGGCGCGCACACCTACGGCCGTGTTGACGCCGAGGGCACGTTCCACACCCTGTGGGGCGAGGACAAGTCCGAAATCGAAGCAGTGGACACGCACTGATCCCCATGCTCTGATTGCATCAAGCTGCAAGCCCTGCGGCCGGCACTTCCCGGATATTCTGGGAGCTGCCGGCCGTTGGCGTTTCCCGCAGCAGCCGCGGTGTCCGTCCATCCAAGGAGTCAGAATGCCCAAGCCAGTCGCATTTGTTACGGGAGCCTCCACGGGTATCGGCTTCGAGGCGGCGAAGAAGCTCAGCAGCCATGGCTTCATCGTCTACGCCGGCGCCCGCCGCGTGGACAGGATGGAGCCGCTGAAAGCGCTTGGCGTCCAGGTCCTGGCACTGGACGTGACGGACGACGATTCGATGCGTGCCGCCGTCGGCCGTGTCCTGGAAGAGCGCGGGCGGATAGACGTTCTGGTCAACAACGCCGGCTACGGCTCCTATGGGGCGCTGGAAGACGTGGATCTGGCCGAAGGCCGGCGCCAATTCGAAGTGAACGTCTTTGGCCTTGCCAGAATGACCCAGCTGGTCCTGCCGGCCATGCGGAGTGCGGGCCGGGGCAGGATCATCAACATCTCGTCCATCGGCGGAAAATTCTACGAACCCCTTGGTGCCTGGTACCACGCCACGAAGTTCGCCGTGGAGGGCATGAGCGATGCACTGCGGCTGGAACTCAAGCCGCACGGCATCGACGTCGCCATCATTGAACCGGCAAGTACGCTCAGCGAATGGGGCCGGATTTCCGCTGACGGGCTGCTGGCCAGCAGCGGCGAGGGGCCGTACGCTGCCCAGGCAAAGCACATGGCGGATGTCCTGGCGTCCACGGACAGGCCGGAAACGTCAACGCAGCCGGCGGTGATTGCTGCGGCTGTACTGCACGCGGCCACGGCCGCGCGTCCCCGGACCCGGTATCCGGTGGGCAGGGGAGCGGCAGCCATTCTGGGCCTGCGGCGCGTCCTGCCGGACCGGCTCTATGACGCGGTGGTCATGGCAGTCCTGAAGCGTGTTGCCGGGTAGAGGCTGCAGCGAAGGGTCAGATCCGGTATTCGATGTCGTACTCGGCTGGATCCACTGCGGGCTTGGTTTCGCGCTGGGCATCGCGGTGGCGCCACTTGGCAGGCACCCCGGTGACAATCGATTCCGGCGGCGCGTCCTTGACCACCACGGCGTTGGCGCCCACGGCGCTGTCCCGGCCGATGGTGATGGGTCCCAGGATCTTGGCCCCGGCACCGATGGTGACCCGGTCCTCAATGGTGGGGTGGCGCTTGACCTTGGCCAGGGAGCGGCCGCCCAACGTGACACCGTGGTAGATCATCACGTCTTCGCCGATTTCGGCGGTCTCGCCGATGACCACACCCATGCCGTGGTCGATAAAGAAGCGCCGGCCGATCGTGGCGCCGGGATGGATCTCGATTCCGGTCAGGAAGCGGCCCAGCTGCGACACCAGTCGCGCCGGGAACCGCAGCCCCGGGGTCTGCCACATGCGGTGCGTCAGCCGGTGGATCCAGATGGCGTGCAGCCCAGAATAGGCGAAAAAATTCTCAAAAGAACCTCGAGCCGCCGGGTCGTGTGACCGGGCGGCGTCGAGGTCTTCCTTCAGTCTTGCGAAAAAGCCCACAAAGTTCTTTCTACAGGAAACGGGGCGACAACGGACTGATCAGCCGCGGATGTCGTCATAGAGCACGGTGGAGATGTAACGCTCACCGAAGTCGCAGACAACCGCCACGATCAGCTTGCCGGCGTTCTCCGGACGCTTGGCCAGTTCCAGGGCACCCCAGACGATGGCGCCGGAGGAGATGCCGCCGAGGATGCCTTCCTTGACGCCGAGTTCACGGGCGACGCGGACGGAATCCTCCAGGGTGGCGTCCAGGACTTCGTCGTAGACGTTGGTGTCCAGGATTTCCGGGATGAAGTTCGCACCGATGCCCTGGATCTTGTGCGGCCCGGGAGCGCCGCCGTTCAGGATGGCGGAGTCCTTCGGCTCGATGGCCACAATCTGGACGTCAGGATTGCGTTCCTTCAGGACCTGGCCGACGCCGGTGACGGTGCCGCCGGTGCCGATGCCGGCGACGAAGATGTCCACCTTGCCGTCGGTGTCGGACCAGATTTCCTCGGCGGTGGTGGTGCGGTGGATCTCAGGGTTGGCCTCGTTGGCGAACTGCTGGGCCCAGATGGAGTTCTCCGTGTTGGCAACGATTTCCTGGGCCTTTTCCACGGCGCCGCGCATGCCCTCGGAACCCGGGGTCAGCACAATCTCGGCACCGAACGCCCGCAGCATAACGCGGCGTTCGGTGGACATGGTCTCGGGCATGGTCAGGATGACCTTGTAGCCGCGGGCAGCGCCCACCATGGCCAGGGCGATGCCGGTGTTGCCGGAGGTGCCTTCAACAATGGTGCCGCCGGGCTTGAGGGCGCCGGACTTCTCGGCGGCGTCAACGATGGCTACGCCGATGCGGTCCTTGACGCTGTTGGCCGGGTTGTAGAACTCCAGCTTGACCGCCACAGTGGCGCCCAGGCCCTCGGTGAGCCGGTTCAGGCGGACCAGCGGAGTGCCGCCGACCAGCTGCGTTACATCGTCATAGATCCGTGCCATGTAGATATGCCTATCTCTCAAGAGTGAATGCTGAGGTCAGCCTAACGATGGCTGAGCGGCCGCTGCTAAGCATTAAGCCATGCAGAGTAATATTTCCTGGCCTTCGCGAGCTTCGGATTGATGATCACCTGGCAGTAGCCCTGCTCGGGATACTTGGCGTAATAGTCCTGGTGGACGTCTTCCGCCACATGGAACCGTGGCAGCCGGCTGACCTCGGTCACAATCGGGTGCGACCACAGGGCCTGGTTCCGTTCGATGGCTTCCTCGAAGAGAATCTTCTCCTCGGTGTTCTCATAGAACATGGACGAGCGGTACTGCGTGCCCACGTCGTAGCCCTGGCGGTTGAGCGTGGTGGGATCGTGCAGCGCGAAGAACATGTCCAGGATGACCTCGGGCGGGATGACGGACTCGTCGAAAGTGACCGCCACGACCTCAGCATGGCCCGTGGTCCCGCCGCAGACGGAGTAGTAGTCAGGCCGGGGGTCATGGCCACCCGTGTAGCCGGAAATCACCGAGGAGACTCCCTTGGTTTTCTGGTAGACAGCATCAAGGCACCAGAAGCAGCCCCCGCCAAGAACAAAAGTTTTCATGACCTCTTCAATGGTTGAGCGCGCCGGATGATTCCCTGACCACCCTACGAGACTTTGAAAGATGCCGGGCAAACGGCCCGATGGGGTAAAACTGAGACTATGGAATCTGCAGACACCGGCGTTACAGATGCGGACAAGCACGACGACGGCACCCTTACCGGGGAGGACGCTGCAGCGGATGGTCCGGCTGCTCCCACGCTGGGCCAGGTTCTGCTGGCGGTCGAGGAACTCTGGCCCGAGTCGCTGGCCGAAAACTGGGACGAAGTAGGGCTCGTGGCCGGCCACCCGTCAGCGCCCGTGACCAGGGTGATGTTCGCCGTTGATCCCACGCTCACGGTGATCGAGGAAGCCGTGGAATGGGGTGCCGAGCTCCTGATCACCCACCACCCGCTGCTCCTCAAAGGCGTCACGTCCGTGGCCGCCACCACCGCCAAGGGGCAGGCCATCCACCGTCTCATCGAGTCTGGCACCGCGCTCCTGACCGTCCACACCAACGGTGATTCCGCCGTCGGGGGCGTTTCCGACGTCCTGGCTGATGCGCTGGGACTGGAGGGCGTCGTCCCGCTGACCGTTGCCGCGAACGGCCTGCCCGAGGAAGGCATCGGACGCGTGGGTGATCTGGCGGACGTGATGAGCCTGGGCGATTTCGCAGCCAGGGTGTTCGGCATCCTGCCGTCGGTGGCCGGGGGAGTCCGCGTGTCCGGGGATAAGGATGGGCTGGTGCGGCGCATAGCCGTGTGCGGCGGGGCGGGGGATTCCCTGTTCAACGAGGTGCGGGCCAACAATGCCGACGTCTATGTCACCGCCGACCTCCGGCACCATCCGGCGTCCGAAGCCCGCGAAGCGGCAGTGAACGGCCGGCCGTACCTGATTGACGTTTCGCACTTCGCCAGCGAATGGCTCTGGCTGCCTGCCGCGGCGTCGGCACTGGGCAATGTGCTCGCCGATCAGGGCCACGACGTCGAGATCCAGGTAAGCACCACCAACAGCGATCCGTGGGACTTCATTCTGACTCCTGGCTAAGCCTGGCGTGCGAAGTCCGTCGCCGGGCCCACACCGAGCGCAGCGAGGTTTGGGAGCCGGTGGGGACGTAGCGAGGCAGGGGAGCACGCCAGGCGCTGATATGTAGGTCCGGTTGTCAAGGGGCAGAGGTGAGCGGCTCCAGGCTTTTGGTTCCGGGGGCCGCTCATCGTGTGCCGGCAGGTCGTGGTCTGGGTGCTGGCGAGTCTTTCTCGACTGCAGTGTCAGGCTGACATTCGCGGGTTGGTTACCGCATGACGATTTGTTCGGCTGGAGCTTATCGGTGTCTAGAATCGAGCGGCGACGGTTTGAACCCGTCTGCTCATAGCGCGATCTCGAGTTAGTTCCGTGTGCTGCCGCGGCATCTCACCACGTTCCGGGGGCACGTCTTCAGGCCGCGTTCATGCGTTCTCCCTGTTGAAGCGGGGCGGCCAGTGACCAGCACCAGCCCGCGAGTTCGCGGGCGATCGCGGTGTTGGCCTTGACCGGCATTTTGTGCCGTTCATCGAAGTGTTCCCACTTGCGGTGGAGCCGGTGGTTTCCTTCGAGGGCGCGGATCCGGGTTGCCGGGGCGACGAGATCGAGCTGGCGGATCAGCCGTTCGCCAGGCCGGGTGTACGGGCGCCGGTGCTGCCAGGCGGCCTCGATGAGGAGCTTGCGGGCATAGGTGTTCCCGGCCTTCGTGATCGGGCCCTGGTGCCGGGACTGGCCCGAGGACTCCTCACTGGGCACGAGCCCGAGGTAGGAGCCTATAGACGAACCGGTGAAGCGGGTCCAGTCCCCGATCTCCACGGCCAACCCGAACGCGGTCGTGACCTTGATGCCACGCAGGCACATCAATGCGTTGATCACTGGGCCGTAGCGGCATGCAGCGGCCGTGGTGGCCACCTGTTTGTCGATGCGTTTCAGGTGCCCGGCGAGGAGTTCGGCCTGCTCGACATCGGCCTCGTAGGTGAACTGCAGCGCCGGTTCCTCAAAGTGTTGACGGTGCAGCCAGAGGCTGTGTTCCTTCGTCCATCTGGTGTCCTTGGGGTAGCGGATGCCGTGGCGCAGCAGGATCGCGTTCACGTGCTGGCGGGCGTGCGCCAGGTCCTTGGCCGTGCCCGAACGCAACCGGGACAGGTCCCGGAGCGCTTCTTCCTCCGGGGCCGGGATCCGCACCTCGGTGACCGAGCCGACCGCGAGCATCTCAGTCAACACCCGGGCATCCCGCCGGTCGGTCTTGACCCGATCACCCGGTGCGCGAAGCAGTTTCGAGGACGCCGCAATCACGCAGTTGATGCCCGCCGCGCGCAGGTACCGGGCCAGGACGAACCCGGTCGGTCCCGATTCGTAGACGACCTTGACGGGCGGGGCGAACCGGCGGACCCACTCCAGCACCATGGCAGGGTCAGCGGGCATCGTGTGGTTGCTGATTTCCCCGGTGGCCGGGTTCAGTGCATGGCCCACAACGTTGACCGCGTGAACATCCAGCCCGATGAAAGTATGCTCAAACATAAGCCGGGACCTCCCAAACTTCACATGTGGCACTACCATTGCACCCCCGCGGAGCCGTCAGGCCAAGGGAGCTTGTCAATGGCAACCCACGGACCCCTGTGAAACAGAAGGCCCCGGCCCCCACCAGCCTTGAATCCCACTCTCTCCCTGCCCGTCCGGGACGCAGAACATGACCGCCGGGAATCAGGCCCCGCAGCGCCACCCACCCCCACAGACGACGCGACCTACACTCAAGCCGGCGCTGCGGGGCCGCCCGGCGATAATGGCCGACCCCGGACGGGCGGAACCTGCACCCTTCACTTCATATCGTCTAGAGTCTATACAGCGCCGATACGGTGCCCGGCTTCGGCCGGATTGGATTTAGCGGAGGTAAATAGTGGCCAAGGCAGCACCGGCGGAACAGTTGAAGTTGCTCGAACTGCAGGGGCTGGACGCAAAACTCAGGTCCCTGTCCAACCGCCGCCGCGCCCTGGAAACCGATCCCCGGATCGAGGACCTGCAATCTGCCCTGTCCGTCGCCAACGGTGAACTCGGCTCCGCCAAGATGGCCGTCCATGACGCCGAAGCCGAGCTGAAGCGCGCCGAGGCCGACGTCGAACAGGTCGCCTCCCGCATCGAACGGGACGAAACCCGGCTCAACAGCGGAACGGGGCTGTCAAAGGACCTCGTGGCCCTGCAAAAGGACATTGCCTCCCTCAACAAGCGCCGCTCCGACCTTGAAGACGTGGAGCTGGAAGTCCTGGAACGCCTCGATTCGCTGCGCGAGCGTCAGGCTGCCCAGCAGCTCATCGTGGACAACGTCCAGGGTTCGTTCGGCGGCATCCGCGCCGAACTCGATGCAGCCCTGGCCGAAGTGGCTGCTGAAGCGACCGTTGTCCGCGGCAAGCGTGCCGAATTCGCAGAGGGACTCGACGCCGGCATGCTGGCTGTCTACGAAAAGACGCTGGCCAAGCGGGGAGTGGGCGCCGCCCGGTTGTTCCACGGAACCTCCGAGGCCTCCGGAATGAAGCTGAGCCCCGGAGACCTCGCCGAGATCAAGGCCGCCGCCGAAGACGACATTGTGTTCTGCCCGGATTCGGGTGCCATCCTGGTGCGCTCCGCCGAGTGGAACACGCCCGCCCCAACTGCCTAGCAGTCCAAGTAGGTCGCAGCAGATGTCGTTACGGGCGCCCATAACGACATCTGCTGCTACCTAGTTGGGAAGGATGATGTTCAGGGCGTGCGGTTTCCGCGCTGAACCGTCAACCAACTCCGCGTCCCATTTCTCGCGTGTGGCCTTCAGCAGCTGTACCGGGGTCTGCGGGGCGTTGCCGCGGCGGGCAAGCAGGTGCCGTGCCAGCTCGCCGCGAGTGTGCTTGGCGAAGTGGCTGACCACCTTGCGTACACCGTTGACCTCGGTGAATACGTTGACAGCCACCGTCTGATCCGGCGGCGGTGCCCATGCCACGGCATACGTGCTGGAGCGACAGTCCACGAGCAGGTGCCCGGACACGGACTCCGCGAGGGCTTCCGAAATCTGCGGCTTCCAGAACGAGGCGAGGCGGCCGACGTCGGGCAGTGCCGTTCCCATCGACAGCCGGTAGGCGGGCACACTGTCGGCGAAGCGGATGGCACCCCACAGGGCCGAGATCACCAGCACCGAAACATCGGCCTTCCGGCGCTGCGCCGGGGTCAGCGTTCTGTAGCCGAGTGCGTCGTACAGAACGCCAGAATAGATCTGGTGCGCAGGTGCCGCCGGTTCGGCGTGGAGCCGGGTGTTGCGTTCGACGTCGTCCTGCAGCGATGCGCCGACGCCCAGCAGCGCGAGGGCATCCTCATGCGCACTCACCGTCCCCAGCGCCTCCAGGACCTTGGCCCGGTAGGTGTTGAGTTCCGGAAAGCTCAGTGACGGCCAGTCGACGGCGGACCCGCGGACTGCGGGGGTTTTGCCTTCGGAGGGGGGAAGCAGAATCAGCACCGTACGATCCTACCGGCGACGGCGGTGCCCCCTTCCGGCGGTAGACTGGCTGCGGATGGGTTGACCAGGCGGCCGCGCGTCACGCAAGTGGCTCGAGGAACGTCCGGGCTCCGCAGGGCAGGGTGGTGGGTAACGCCCACTCGGGGTAACCCGCAGGCCAGTGCCACAGAGAACAGACCGCCTGCGTCTTCCGGCAACGGAGGCTCAGCAGGTAAGGGTGAAACGGTGGTGTAAGAGACCACCAGCTTCCCGGGTGACCGGGAAGGCTAGGTAAACCCCACCCGGAGCAAGGCCAGACAGGACACGTTTGAGGGCTGCCCGCCCGAGTGTCCGGGTAGGCCGCTGGAGGGCGTCGGCAACGGCGTCCGTAGATGGATGGCCGCTACTCCCGCGCTGGTAACGGCACGGGAGCACAGAACCCGGCGTATCGGTCAACCCATCCAACACCACCCGCCGGGCACGGACCTGCCCCGCATGTGAGTGATTTCACGCCGGTTGCGGCGGTCCGCGGTGTTGCTCCAGCCTAGAATAGAGAGCGAACGTAGAAGTTCTGCCGCCGGGTCTGCGTTCGCAGCCGGTGGCTTTTCTTTACGCTTCTCCACGGCACCCGGGATGGACCGCATCCTGCCGGTGCCAGAGCCCCTGGACAACATCAGGTGGCCGCCAACCGCGTACGACGACGTATGCGGCTGAACCGAGGAAGGTAGTTCTGTGAGCCAGACGTCAGATTCTTGTCTTGATACGTGGATGGGCCGGGAGGCTCTCGCCGAGGCCATGATTCCGGTGATTGGCCGGCTGTACCGCGAAAACAACGTGGTGACCAGCATTCACGGCCGCAGCCTGATCAACAAGTCCACCATGAACATCCTCAAGGCGCACCGTTTCGCCCGCCGCATGAGCAACACCGAGCTCCTGCTCGAAGAGACCGCACCGCTGCTGAACATCCTGGCTCAGCTGGAACTTGGTGCGGCGGCCATCGACGTCGCCCGCCTGGCAGAGAAGTTCAAGGCAGAAGGCGACGGCGCCACCCTGGAAGAGTTCCTCCGCACCGAGCTTGCCGAGGTAGTGGGCAAGCGCGGCGGCGATGACCGCACCAGCACCGACGTTGTGCTGTACGGCTTTGGCCGGATCGGCCGCCTCCTGGCGCGCCTCCTCATCGAAAAGGCAGGCGGCGGCCACGGCCTGCGCCTGCGCGCCATCGTGGTGCGCCGCGGCTCGGACAAGGACCTCACCAAGCGCGCCAGCCTGCTGCGCCGCGACTCCGTCCACGGCTCCTTCGAGGGAACCATCCGTGTGGACGAAGACGCCAACACCATCACCGCGAACGGTGTCCAGGTCCAGGTCATCTACTCGGAGAACCCCGCCACGATCGACTACACCGCCTACGGCATCAAGGATGCGCTCGTTGTGGACAACACCGGCCGCTGGCGCGACGCTGAGGGCCTGTCCCAGCACCTGCAGAGCAAGGGTGTTGCCCGTGTTCTCCTCACCGCACCGGGCAAAGGCGCGTTGAAGAACATCGTGCACGGCATCAACCACGGCAGCATCGAGGATACGGACCAGATCGTGTCCGCAGCGTCCTGCACCACGAACGCCATCACCCCGGTCTTGAAGGCCATCAACGACAAGTTCGGTGTGGTCCACGGCCACGTGGAGACGGTCCACTCCTTCACTAACGACCAGAACCTGATCGATAACTTCCACAAGGGCGACCGCCGGGGCCGCTCCGCCGCGCTGAACATGGTCATCACGGAAACCGGAGCGGCCACCGCTGTGGCGAAGGCCCTGCCCGAACTGCTGGGCAAGCTCACGGGCAGTTCCATCCGGGTCCCCACGCCGGACGTTTCGCTGGCGATCCTGAACCTGAGCCTGGAAAACGGAACCACCAAGGATGAGGTGAACGATTACCTGCGCCAGATGTCCTTGCATTCGGACCTGCGCAAGCAGATCGACTACATCGATTCGCCGGAGGTTGTTTCCACGGACTTCGTCGGCTCACGCCGTGCCGGCATCGTGGACGGTCTCGCCACGATCTCCAATGACAAGAATGTCATCCTCTACGTCTGGTACGACAACGAGTTCGGCTACAGCTGCCAGGTAGTCCGGGTCATGGAAGAGATGGCCGGCGTCAACCCGCCGTCCTTCCCCGCCAAGGAAGCCGCTGCTGCCTTGGCCGCAATCGCCGTCTAGGCCGTTTGCGGGTTGGCTGCCCGATATTCCCGGCTGATTCGCTGGAATCAGCCGGGAATCGGGACCACACTGGTGGCATGGATAACGAGACTCTCCACGAGACCACCCTTGAACACGCCCTCGACGTCGCCAAGGCCAACCACAAAGAAGCCATCAGGCTCCTGGAGCAGGCCCGCGCGTCCCGGGCTTCCGGCGACGTCGGCGACCACCGCGTGCGCCAGCTCGAAGGGCTCCTCAAGGTTGCCGAAGAAGACCTGCGCCGCGTAGCCCGGGAGCAGTAGCCGGCCATAGCAGTAGGCGGATCACCCGGGCCACTCGTCCTCCCCATTGTGGATAACCGCATGGGTGTCAGTGGGGTGGCCTAGGCTCTTCTGGTGCATTACATTTCCGGAAGAGCCGGTTGCCCATGACCGTCAGCTGGCGTGCCTACCGCCGTGCCCGCCGCCGCTCGAGACAGGCCTGGGCTCTGGTGGCGGTGCTGGCCCTGTCTGCAGTGGGCTCCGCGGGGTGGTTTTTCACCGCGGGCCAGTTCGCTGCGGCAGAACCGGCAATCGCCGGGCCCCGCGAGGCGCCTGTTTTCGACGGGACCTGGATGAAGCCCGTGATCCCGGTGCACGCTGTACCGCAGGGGAGTGCCCTGACCGCCCTCGAGCGGCTTTCCGTCAAGGGACGGGCTCCCACGGACAATTACCAGCGGGAGGCCTTCGGCCAGGCCTGGCTGGACGTGGACCGGAACGGCTGCGACACCCGCAATGACATCCTCCGCCGGGACCTCACCGCTGTGGGTTTCACGGAGGGTTCCAAATGCAAGGTAGTGTCAGGGTCCATCCATGAGCCGTACACGGGCAAACGCATGGAGTTCCGGCGTGGCCCGGAAAGCAGCAAGGAAATCCAGATCGATCACGTCGTGGCGCTCAGTGACGCGTGGCAGAAAGGCGCTCAGGGGCTGACCCCGCAGCAGCGCCAGAGCCTGGCCAACGATCCGATAAACCTCATCGCCGCAGACGGTCCTGCAAATCAGCAGAAGAGCGCAAGCGACGCCGCCACCTGGCTGCCGAAGAACAAGAACATCCGCTGCCATTACGTGGCCCGCCAGATCTCGGTGAAGGCATCCTATGGACTGTGCGTCACGCAGCCGGAGAAGGATGCGATGAAGCGCGTCCTGGACTCCTGCCCGGAGCAGCCAACCATTACGGCGAGGTAATGCGTCGGCTCAGTGGCCGAACGGGTCCGGATCCACGCCGGGCATCCACGTCAGGCCGGGCACACCCCAGCCGCTCTTCTTGGCCAGTTTCATGGCCTTCCGTGCATAGCGGTCCATCAGCCGGTTGACGTAGAGCTTTCCGTCGAGGTGGTCGTATTCGTGCTGGATCACCCGGGCGAACCAGCCGGTCGCTTCGAACTCCACCGGCTGCCCATGGCCGTCAAATCCTTCCACCCGCGCCCACTCCGCACGCTTGAGCGGGTATGCGCCGCCGGGGAAGGAGAGGCAGCCCTCTTCCTCTTCCTCGGGGTCCGGCAGCGCGCCAGAGATCTTGGACAGGGTCAGTACCGGGTTTACCAGGACCCCGATGGGCGGAGCGCCGTCGTCATTGGCGTACTTGTACACAAAGATTCTTTTGCCCACACCAACCTGCGGCGCCGCCAGGCCCACGCCGTTGGCAGCCTCGTTGGTTTCAAACATGTCCGCGATCAGCGTGCGCAGTTCGTCGTCGAAAACCTCCACCTCGGCGGCGCGGCGGTGCAGCACCGGTTCACCCCAGACGGTGATTGGCAGAACTGTCATGTCAGGCGGCCCTTCGTGCGTGCGGCGTGGCGCCGGCGGTTATGCAAAAAAATGGAGGCCGTACCGGATATCCGGTACGGCCTCCAAATGGACGGCTTTTACTGCCGCCCTATGAGGGTGAGCTACGGGGGTTGAACCCGCGACCTCCTGGACCACAACCAGGCGCTCTGCCAACTGAGCTAAGCCCACCATGTGCCCCACAGATTTCCCGGTGGTCCGGTGCTCTGGAAAGGCAACTCAAATAGCTTACCTGCTGTTTGAGGGTGCTTGCGCCACTTTTGGGGTTTTTGCGAAAATTTCCGCCAAACGTGGCGCAGATTACTCTTTCGGAATACCTGCTGTGCCCGGCGAGGCAGTGATGCGCTGGGCGACTTCGCGGGCCGTGGCGCTGTCAGGCCCCGGAGCCGGAACGAAAACCGCCTCGCGGTAGTAGCGGAGCTCGTCGATGGAATCCTGGATGTCACCCAGGGCGCGGTGGCCGCCCTTCTTGGCGGGGGACTGGAAGTAAGCCCGGGCGAACCAGCGGCGGGAAAGTTCCTTAATGGTGCTCACGTCGATCACGCGGTAATGCAGGTGCTCCACAACGGCCGGCATGTCGCGGGACAGGAAGACGCGGTCGGTCCCCACGGAGTTGCCGCCCAGCGGTGCCTTGCGCGGGTCCGGCACCCACTTTTCGATGTATTCCATCACGGCGGCTTCGGCCTCGGCCATGGTCTTGCCGTGCGGCAGTTCCTTGAGCAGCCCGGACCGGGTGTGCATGTCCCTCACGAAGTCGTTCATCTGGGCGAGGGCAGCGTCCTCGGGCTTGATCACCACGTCCACACCGTCGCCGAGAATGTTGAGCTCTGAGTCCGTCACCAGCGCCGCCACCTCGATCAGGGCGTCGTTCTTGATGTCCAGGCCGGTCATTTCGCAGTCGATCCAGACGATGCGTTCGTTAGATATAGGCACCGGACCAGCCTACCGTTTAGCTCCGGCGCAACCGTCCGATGCTAGGATTTCGGGTACATGGGGCGAGGATTTTGCCGCTGTGCAGTGTCTGCGCGGCCCGGGCGGCCACCGCCGCCCGCGGGACTGAAGCGCCGAGTGTAAAGAGATTGGACGATCCTGAGATGACGGCGCCTGTGCCTGCAACGGGGGAGATGGCGGCCAGCGTGATCCCCGAGCCCGCTGCGGCAGAAGTGGATAACGCCAGGTCCCCCATCCTTGCCGGTCTTGTCGGCTCGGTCCTGATGGTGTTCGGATCCCTCGGCGTCGGCTGGCTGGCCCCCGTTTCCGAACTCCGCCGCGTACCGATCTTTATCTGGATGCGGACGGAGGCCATCGGCGTTGCCCTGGCCATCGTGCTGGTTGCGGTAGGCGGCATGCTCCTGGTCCGCTCCTGGCTGAGGCTCGGCCAGCGGGTCCGCGTATGGGGGCCGGCGGCGCGAAAGGCAACGCTGCAGGCCATCGCAGCATGGGGCCTGCCGTTGATGTTCACCGTCCCGCTCTTCAGCCGCGACGTGTACGCCTACATTGGTCAGGGCAGGCTGATGGTGGAGGGGTTCAACCCCTACGAGAACGGCATTTCGGCGTTGTCCAACTATTTCCAGCTTGGCGCCGACAAACAGTGGACTGAAGCTCCCGTGCCGTACGGCCAGCTGTTTCTGTGGATCGAGCAGTTTGTGGTCTGGTCCACCAACGTCCAGCCCGAGGCCAGCGTGATGCTTTTCAGGCTCGTGGCGCTGTTTGGTGTGGTCCTCTGTGTCATCTACGTGCCCAAGCTGGCCGAGCTTCACGGCGTCAATCCGCACCGCGCCTTGTGGCTCACCGCGGCCAACCCCCTGTTCCTCACCAACTTCATCGCCAGCGTCCACAACGATGCCCTCATGATCGGGTTGGCCCTTGCCGGGCTGTACTACGCGGCCACCAGGCGCGTGGTGCTGGGCATAGTCCTCGTGACCCTTTCCATCGCCGTCAAGCCCATCACCATCGTTTTCCTGCCGTTCATCGGCCTGATCTGGGCAGGCAAGAACGCCGGCTGGCCGCGGAAATTCCTGTTCTGGGGACTGACCGGAGGGCTGAGCCTGGCCATTCTGTACGGCCTGAGCCTCGTCAACGGGTTCGGCTTCGGCTGGATCAATGGGCTGTCCGCCCCTGGCAGCCTCTTCATTTGGTACGCGCCGGTGGGCTTGGTGGGGCTGATGGTCGCTTCCGTGTCGAACGCCTTCGGCCTCGACGGGTGGACGCTCGCCGACTGGGTGTTCGACGCCGGCAAACTACTTGCCGTAGGCATCGTCGCCTTCCAGATCTTCAGGGGTGAGCATGAGCGGCTGATCCGCCGCCTCACCTTGGGCTTTGCGGCCATCGTGGTGCTGGCGCCGATGATCCAGGCCTGGTACGTGGTGTGGCTCATCCCGCTGTTCGCGGTGACAGGCATCCGCAATGACTGGCAGGTCAAGGCCCTGTATTTCATCGTGTCGTTCTTCATGATCTACGCCATTTCTGACCAGCTGGAGGTATTTCCCTACCTCCAGACCGAGGACCTCGGACTTGCCCTGGTCCTGGCCCGCTTCGCGGCGGCGATTACCGGCCTGCTTTTTGCCATGTACCTGATCTTCATGGATCCGGACACCAAAAGGCTTTTCCGGAAGCCGGCCGAACCGGTGACCGAACGCCCCGTTATCTAGTCTCCGCAGGCGCGGTTATCCGGCGCCGGTGATTCCCGCCGTCGTGCCCTGTTCCAGATGCCGCAAGGCTTCCTTCCGGGACAGCGGACTCAACCGCGTGCCCTTTTCCACCACGAAATCGTGTACCCACTCCGGGTCCGTTTTGGCGTATTCACGAAGCGCCCAGCCAATGGCCTTCCGGATGAAAAACTCCGGGTCCGCCAGATTCGGCTCAATGACAGCCCGCAGCAGGTCCTGGTCCGTGCTGGCCTTGGCCTTCAACTGCGAGGTGATGGCCGACCGCCGGATCCAGAAGTCCTGGTCCGTGCTCCAGGCCAGCAGGAGTTCGGTCATCATGGGCCGGTGGGCCTGAAGAAGCCCGCCGATACGATGCGACACCCCATCCACGAAATCCCACCACGCGCCGGTGCGGATGATCTCCTCATAGACAGGGAGCATCAGCTGGTCACGGGCCACCAACCGGAGGCTTGTCAGGTCAATGGCCGCATAGCGTTCCTCGCGTACAGTGGAGCCGCGCCAGAGTTCCAGCACCGTGGCCCGCAACTGGCCCGCCGACGTAACGGGATGGACGGAAGCAGCGGCCAGCGCCAGCCGCCTGACTTCCGGGACTCTGACGCCCAGTGACGGCAGAGTGGACTTCATATACGCCTGCGCGCCAGTGGCCCGCACCGGGTCCGTCCGCTCCCGCAGCGCCGCGCGCACGGCATCCAACAACTCGCGGTTCGGAGTCTCCGTGACCGGTGCGTCCGTGTCCAGCGATTCGTCATTCGGCGGCATTCGGTCCATGGTGCAACTTTAGCGAGGTGCCGGCGGCCTGGATGTCGGCCGGTCCATCCTCAGCGGGACGGCTCTAGAGTGGGACCAGACAAACTGCACGTTCCCGTGAACCGTGCCACCCGACGTCGGAGGTTCCCTGCATGTCCATGATCAAGACTCCCGAGCAGATTGCCCTCATGCGCGAAGCCGGCCGGGTGGTGGCCAATACGCTGGCGGCGGTGCGTGAGGCCGCCGGAGTGGGTGTCACCCTGCGTGACCTCGATGCGCTGGCCGCCGAGACGATTGCCACGGCGGGAGCCACACCGGCCTTCCTGGACTACCACCCGCGCTGGGCCGCAGTTCCGTTTCCTGGCGTGATCTGCACAAGTGTGAACGACGCCGTGGTCCACGGAATCCCCGACGACTACAAACTCCAGGACGGTGACCTGCTCAGCGTGGATTGCGGGGCATTCCTGGAGGGCTGGTGCGGCGATGCGGCCGTCAGTTTCATTGTGGGAACACCCGATCCTGTGGACCAGGCCCTCATTGATGCCACGGATGCCGCCTTATCCCGCGGGATCGAGGCAGCCCGGATCGGCAACAAAATGGGCGATCTTGCCTACGCGATCGGCGGCGCCGCGCGGCGGGCGGGCTACGGTCTGCTGGCTGACCACGGCGGCCACGGGATCGGCCGCACCATGCACGCCGAACCGCCGGTGCCCAACGACGGCAGGCCGGGGCGCGGGATCAAGCTCACCGACGGGCTGGTCATGGCCATCGAGCCCATGCTGATCCTGGGCCGCAAGGACGACTACTATCAGGACGACGACGGATGGACGCTGCGTTCCGCCAACGGCCGCCGGGCCGCCCACAGCGAACACACAGTGGCCATCACTGCCGATGGCCCGCTGATCCTTACGCTCCCTTAGGTCCTGTGAGGCTCAGGCGCACCACGGCCCGCCCTGGGACGCCGCTGCTGGCCACGGTGAACCCGGCGCGCAGGAAGAGGTTCAGCGTGCCGTGGTAAAAGTCTGCGGGTCCCGCTTTGGGCCGCTGCTCGCGGTCCACCGGGTAGCCTTCCACAACGTCGGCACCATTGAGCCGGGCATGCTCGACGGCGGCGCGCAGCAGCGCGGCTGCCACACCGCTCCGGCGGTGGCCGGCGGCGACCACGAAGCAGGTCACTGACCACACGCTGTCGGCCGCATCCGGTGGTGCTGTTTCGGAATCGGGCGGCGCTGATTCCTCCGCTTGCCGAAGCACGCGGGAGCGAAGCACACGTGGATAACAGGTCCGTGGCTCCACGGCGCACCAGCCCACGGGCTGACCGTCGACGAAGGCGAGGACGCCGGGGGCGGGGGAGCCGCCGTCGAACTTTTCCTTCAACTGTGCCTTGCGGGCGGCCGGATCCAGCGCCGAGTACTCCGGACCCGTGAGGGCAAAGAACCGGCACCAGCAGCGGGACGGCTCACCGGGTCGGCCGAACAGCCGCTCGACCCCGTTCCACTCCGCCGCGGCCGTCGTCAGGCCGGTTGCGGGCCCGTCCGTCATGCTGGTCAGGCCACCGACTCGGCGCTGCTCGGGTGTGCCACCTCGGTGCTGCGCCGGAGTATGACCTGGCCGGATATCGGGGGCGATCCGGCATCGTCGGCGGACGGGCCGGCTGCGCTGCTGGCGGCCTGCCGTCCGATCTCCTCCAGGGGAAGGTGCACCGTGGAGAGGGCCGGCCGGAAATCGCGCAGAGTCTCAATATCGTCGAAACCGGCAACGGCGGCGTCGCGCGGGATCCGCAGTCCCTGGGAGAGCAGTGCGGCGGCGGCCCCGATGGCCATAACGTCGTTGACGGCAAAGATGCAGAGCCGTTTTGTCTCGGTCCCGGGTTGGGACGCTGTGATCCGTGCAGCCAGGGCGAGGCCGGCCTCGAAGCCGCCCGCACGGGTGAAGTCCGTGCGGATGACGTCCGCGGCAGGCAGGCCGGCGCTGGCAAGGCCGCGCTGGAACCCACGGATCCGGTCGTCGGAGGTGAACAGCCCTTCCGGGCCGCCGACGATCACGAAGTCTTCTTCCCGCGACGCGGCCAGCTCAGCTGCGAGCTGCGCGGCGAGCTCCTCATTGGGCACACTCACCACGTGGTAGCCGTCGGCTGCCGCGGCGCCCACAATACCGTGGCCGATCACGCCCACGTGGCCGCCGTTGCGGCAGTAGCGGTCCAGTTCCGCAGCGAGTTCGGTGTTGCCTTCCCGGTCCTCGGTGCGGGAGGTCCGTGATCCTGCGATCACGATGGAATCGGCGCGGCGTGCGGCGAAGGCAGCCACGGCTTCCTTCTCACTGTCCGGAGCGCCTTCAGTGGTGGCCAGCAGCACCATCTTGTGCTGTTCCCTCGCGGCATCCTGGACGCCGCGGGCAATGGCTGCGAAGTACGGATCGGCAATGTCATGCACGATCAGCCCGATCAGCCCGGAGCTGGACTTGGCCAGCCCCTGCGCCTGGGCGTTGGGAATGTAGCCGAGGGATTCGGCAGCCTGGCGCACCCGGTCCGCAATATCCTTGCCGGGTATCCGGGCGGAGCCGTTCAGCACGCGGGAGGCGGTGGCCGGCGACACGCCCGCCAGCCGGGCCACCTCGGTGAGGGTACTTGCAGCCACAACTTCTCCCGTTCATACAGACGTTCAGCGCCGTTAGCGCCGCTTTCAGTATGGCAGTTTGAGGATACTTTGGGAAAGCGCTTGCCAACCCGAAGGGGAGCGGTGCATGATGGACGCAGTGGGAATGCGCTTTCCCAATTCAGCTTGAGTAACACTGCTCACTCACCGTGGAGGACACATGGGCTTCGAAACAAAGACGATCCGTATCGCCATGAACGGCATCACCGGCCGGATGGGCTACCGCCAGCACCTGCTGCGTTCCATCCTTCCCATCCGCGACGCCGGGGGCTTCACGCTGGAGGACGGTACCAAGGTCCAGGTGGAGCCGATCCTGGTCGGCCGCAATGAAGCCAAGATCCGCGAGCTGGCAGAACTGCACAAGGTGGCCGAATGGACCACGGACCTGGATTCCGTGATCAATGATCCTTCGGTGGACATCATCTTTGATGCGTCCATGACGAGCCTCCGCGCCGCCACGCTGAAGAAGGCCATGCTGGCTGGCAAGCACATCTTCACCGAGAAGCCCACGGCGGAATCCCTGGAAGAAGCCATCGAGCTGGCCCGCATCGGCAAGGAAGCCGGCGTCACCGCCGGCGTTGTGCACGACAAGCTGTACCTCCCCGGCCTGGTCAAGCTCCGCCGTCTGGTGGACGAAGGCTTCTTCGGCCGCATCCTCTCCATCCGCGGCGAATTCGGCTACTGGGTCTTCGAAGGCGACGTCCAGGCAGCGCAACGACCGTCCTGGAACTACCGCAAGGAAGACGGCGGCGGCATGACCACGGACATGTTCTGCCACTGGAACTACGTCCTGGAAGGCATCATCGGCAAGGTCAAGAGCGTCAACGCCAAGACCGCCACCCACGTCCCGGCCCGCTGGGACGAGGCAGGCAAGGAGTACAGGGCCACCGCCGACGACGCCTCCTACGGCATCTTCGAACTCGAAACGCCGGCAGGCGAGCCGGTCATCGGCCAGATCAACTCCTCCTGGGCTGTCCGCGTCTACCGCGACGAGCTTGTGGAATTCCAGATCGACGGCACGCATGGTTCCGCCGTTGCCGGCCTGAACAAGTGCGTAGCCCAGCAGCGTGCCCACACCCCCAAGCCCGTCTGGAACCCGGACCTGCCCGTCACGGAATCCTTCCGCAGCCAGTGGCAGGAAGTTCCCGCCAACGCCGAGCTGGACAACGGCTTCAAGCTGCAGTGGGAAGAGTTCCTGCGCGACGTGGTGGCCGGCCGCGAGCACCGCTTCGGCCTGCTGTCCGCCGCCCGCGGCGTCCAGCTCGCCGAGCTTGGCCTGCAGTCCAACGACGAACGCCGCACCATCGACATCCCGGAGATCACGCTCTGATGACTTCCCTGATCCTTCCCACCCACGACGGCGGCACCCGCGAGTACCGCCTCCAGGGCGGCGTGTCGTGGGCACGCCCCACCGCCCCGCTCACGTCGCGCCGCGCGTACGCGGCCGCGCACGTCATTCCCGAGGTCCTGGCGGACAACACGCCAGGTGCCCCGGCCAGCCTCGACTGGGACGCCACCCTGGCGTACCGGCACGAACTCTGGTCCTACGGCCTGGGTGTTGCGGATGCCATGGACACCGCCCAGCGCGGCATGGGCCTGGACTGGGCCGCAACCCAGCAGCTCATCAAGCGCACCGGTGTGGAGGCCGCTTCGGTGGTCACCGCCGGTGGCCCCGCTACCGCCGGCAAGACCGTCCGCGACCTGGTCTCGTGCGGTGCCGGCACCGACCAGCTGGAGCTCGCCACACTGCCCACCGGCACGGCAGGTCTTGCCGCCGTCCTGGACGCCTACCGCGAGCAGATCGCCGTCGTCAGTGAAGCCGGACCCAAGATCATCCTGATGGCTTCCCGAGCGCTGGCCCGCGTGGCCAACGGCCCGGACGACTACCTGCACGTCTATTCGACGCTGCTGCAGGAAGTGGACCAGCCCGTCATCCTGCACTGGCTCGGGACCATGTTCGATCCCGCGCTGGCCGGATACTGGGGTTCGGACGACGTCGCTGCCGCGACAGAGACGTTCCTGTCGCTGATCCGCGAGCACGCGGACAAGGTGGACGGCGTGAAGGTGTCCCTGCTGGACGCTGCGCATGAGGTTGCCCTGCGCGCCGCCCTTCCGGAAGGCGTCCGCCTCTACACCGGCGACGACTTCAACTACCCGGAACTGATCGACGGCGACGGCAGCCACCACTCGGACGCGCTGCTGGGCATCTTCGCTGCGATCTACCCGGCGGCTTCGGTTGCGCTGCAGAACTACGACGCCGGCAAGGCTGAGGAGGCGCGCGCCATCCTGGATTCCACGCGCGAGCTGGGCAAGCACATCTTCAGCGCCCCCACGTTCTACTACAAGACCGGGATCGCCTTTATGTCCTGGCTTAACGGCAAGCAGCCCGGGTTCCAGATGGTGGGCGGCCTGCATTCGGGCCGCTCCGTCTGCCACCTGGCCAAGACCTTCGAACTTGCCGACCAGGCAGGGCTGCTGAAGGACCCGGCGCTCGCCGCGTTCCGGATGTCCGACTACCTGCGCATCAACGGAGTGGGAGTATGACATCCAATTCAGAACCGTCCCCTTTTTCACGGCTTTCCCTGAACAGCGCCACCACCAAGAAGCTGACGCTTGCCGAAGTTGTTGATGGCTGTGTCCGCGCCGGAATCCCCGCGATCGCCCCGTGGCGCGACAGGGTTGAAGAAGCGGGGCTGGACAAGGCCGCGAAGCTGATCAAGGACGCGGGCCTCCGGGTCTCCTCCCTGTGCCGCGGCGGCTTCCTGACAGCGGCCGACGCCGAGGGCCAGGCCGCCGCCCTGGCGGACAACCGCGCGGCCGTCCTCGAAGCCGCTGCGCTGGACACCAGGGAACTCTTCCTGGTGGTCGGCGGCCTGGCGCCGGGGGAGAAGGATGTGGTGGCAGCCCGCCAGCGCGTTGCCGACCGCCTCGCCGATCTTGTCCGGTTCGCCACCGAGAACGGCATCCGGCTGGTGCTCGAACCCCTGCACCCCATGTACGCAGCGGACCGTGCCGTCATCTCGACCCTGGGCCAGGCCTTGGATCTTGCAGCCCCGTTTAATGCGCACGCGGTGGGCGTCGCCGTCGACACCTTCCACGTCTGGTGGGACCCGGACCTGAAGGCCCAGATTGAACGTGCCGGCAGGGAAGGGCGCATCGCATCCTACCAGGTGTGTGACTTCAACATGCCCATAGCGGCCGATCCGCTGCTGTCCCGGGGTTTTATGGGCGACGGCGTGATCGACTTCGCCACCATCAGCACCTGGGTCAGGGACGCCGGGTACACCGGGGACATCGAGGTTGAAATCTTCAACCAGGAGATCTGGGACGCCGACGGAGATGCTGTCATGGAGACCGTCAAGGCGCGCTACGCGGAACTCGTCCTGCCATACACCTGAGAGGCGGCATGGTCACACAAACGAAAAACACCCCGGTCTGCTGACCGGGGTGTTTTTTGCTGACCGGCCCATCCGTAACGGAGGTGCTGGCTCAACAACTTGTGCCCCAGGAGGGAATCGAACCCCCGACCGGCGGATTAGGGGTTGCTGCTTTTCGTCCTTGTTCATCCATGCTTGTTATCCGCTAGATTCCGGGGGAAACCGCCCCATATGGCGGGGTGGCATGACTGGTGTTTCTCGTCATTATTGGTTGTTTCCGGTGGGTAAGCGGTGGGTGATCCGTTAGACTCGCGGCCGTTAACAATCTCCAAGCAGGACGGCCTCACCATGAAAAGCACCGCCACCCACCCCACCGTTCCCGCCGGCTTCGTCCCGGTCCCCGATGTGATGCTGGATGTGATGCCAGACCTCCCGCCCACCCACTTCCAAGGGCCAACCGAGACCGGCGACGGCTGGATGATCGAAGCCACGTTCACCTTCGAGGACGGTATCGAGTTAGAGATCCAGCCAGCCATCGGAGACTACTCGAAGGGCGGGCTCACGCCGTCCCAGGCGATCGAAGCAGGGAAGGCGTTGGCGGGGCTCGGCGCCAAGTACGCCGGCGCCTGACCTGGCATCCGCCTAACTGATCATTCGAAGGAGCCGAGCTATGTTGTCTCTCTGAGACCGTGGCATCATCTCCGGCGACTCCGGCGTGGCAATGATGGCTTGGTAGTGCTCTTCGGTGAAGCGATAGAGCCGGCCGATCCTGCTGTGCGGCCACTGGCCAGAGTTGCACATGCGACGGACCGTGTCAGGGGACACGTTCAAGCGCGCAGCTAGCTCCGCGACCGTCAGCATGGGAGGAACTTTCATGCAGTAGACGATACGCCACGCGTACCTGGCCTCCGGCCCGCGGACGCGTAAGGCAGACTGAGAGAGTTCACGTCCACTGAGCCATTGGGGAAGACCATGCCAAACGTCCAGATTTTCACTACACCTGAACGTAGGATCCAGCGCTACAAAGTCAAAGCAACCGGCGACACCGGAACCGGCGTCAGCAGCAGTAACGGCAGCCGAAATGTTGGCCGTCTCGCGACCATCGGGCGCGAGCTCAACATACAGCTCATCGACATCTGCGACGACAAAACGGGCGAGGTCCGAACCTTCCGCGCTGAGTTCCTGGATCTGATCGAATCGGTTGAGGAATAAGAACCTACTGTTGGCCTAGGCATATCGGTCAGCAGCTGCCCCGGCACCTGACATAGGTCCGGGGCTTTTCTTACAGCTGGGCGTGAATCGGGTCGATGTGCTCGTCATCTCGGCTGTAATCCGGTGGATTTTCGCTAAACTGGCCATCCAAAATCTTCAGATCGGACATCTTCTCGGTCAGGAAGAGATGCCAAAACGGAACGGGACGCGAATTACTTGTGCCGTCGACTTGATAGCCGCGCAAGATTTCATTGCCAGTCGTGGCATGGAGCCCAAATGCCGCCGGCATAACCACACGCGGGTGCCCATCGTAGTGAAATGCAACAAGATTGCGGTTATGTATTGCCCCGGAAAGATCCACGGTATTTCCCCCAACTTTGTAATTCGCCTCCGAAATGGCGACGTTCATCAAAGCATGCCATGAGATGCCTCCGGACGATACTGTCAGTGCCCCTTGCTAGGCTCCGGACAACTGGCAACTCGGCCAGACCAAATAGACAGGTGGCCTCCACATGCTGGAGCAGTGCAAGGAATGCGGATCCGTCGCTGAAGTGAAGTTCGTGCAGCCGAGGGGACTGAAAGTCGGCCGCCGCCTCCCGGCCGCTAAGCAGCGAGTACCCTCCCGCTGCAGCAACAAAGAATGCCCCATGTCCAACCCCATGAAAGCCACGCTGGACAACTTCCGGCCGGTCGACTAGGTCGGTTCGACATTCTGGGTCGCCCTACCGCTTTTGCCGATTTCCGTGGTTAGATCAGCGTATGGGGATAAAATTGGGGAAAAGCGCAAAACTTCCGGGCGACACTCTTATCGGAACAGGCATTATCTTCTGCTTCCTGAGCGTGCTGCTCTTCATTATGGGCTCGGTCAACGGCGCAACAAATGGCTACATCCTGGGCGGCGGCGGGATCCTCGGATTGCTCATCATCTGCGTGGGCTACCTAAAGCGCATTTCCGTGGCGTTGACCGTCTCAGCCGATACGGTCTCCGAAGCATCACCGGCCGCCAAACACTAAGCCGCGCAAACGCAAAGAGCCCCCGCCGGGAATGATCCTGGCGGGGGCTCTCGTTTGGGCTTAGCGGCGGCCCTTCCGCATGTGCTGAGACATACTGTCAGCCTTGGCCAGGACCTCCGAGGCTCTGTGATCAACCTGGGCCAGCAAGTATTGCCCCGTGAAGGGGTTCTGCACGTAGGTGTCGCCCATGTGCACGGGTGCTGCAACGGCCAGTGCCGAGTCCTGGCCGTTGTATCCGCTAAACGACTGGGCCTGCCCGTACCCGCCCGTGAGGGACTTCGACGGGGCCGCATACCCGTTGTTGTAGGCGTCAAAGGTTTTGACTCCGTACTGGGCGACCTTCGAGGCGCGGATGACGTACTCACCGTTGGACAGCCGGGCGTTGATCTCATCTGAAGTCCCGGTGCCGGGACCTCGGACGTAACCCGCCATGGCGTAGCCCTTGTACTGGCCACCCTTGGCGAAGTTGATCAGCCCACCATCACGGCGGTTGAGGCTGCCTGGGGCAAGAGCCGTCATAGACGGGTCATCCGCATAGCCACCTCCATCAGCCTGCCGGTTGATGTGGTTGACGACCACGTCGACTTCCTTGCCCCTGATCCCATCAATGGCGGTCTTGATGCCCTGCGCCTTCGCCATGGTGTCCGCGTAGTTCTGGATCGCCACAGCAATTGGCACGTCTTTCGGGATCGACAGCGCCGAACGGGCAAGGTCGTCAGCCTTGGTTTCCGAAGCACCGAACGCCCGCGCTGTGTCGTACAGCGAGGTGTAGGTCTGGCCGAGTTTCACGCCCAGTTCGTCCTGCGTCGCGTTGTTGTTGGCCATTGCCTGGGTGGTGGCAATGGCTTTCTGCGCCAGTTCCCCGAACACGTCGTTTGCGCCACGGCCAGCCGCTGACGTCAAATCAAACGAGCCAGTGGCGGCATCGAGCACCGCGTTGCCGGCGGACTGCGAGGCCTTGACCTCATCGATTTTGACCTTCAGCCCATCCAGCGTCTCCTGATACGCGGCCTCCGCGTCCCGTGCGGACAGGGTGACAAGCCCGGTCTTGAACATCGCATCCAACAGCTTCGAGAGGGAGAGCACGGCGCCCTCTGCGCCGATGCCCATGTCGTCGAGCTTCTTGGTCGCCTCTTCCGTCATTTTGGCTTGGTACTCGGCTGCCTTAGCCTGCCCCTCACTGGATGCCTGCACGGCTGCCAATCGTGCCGGGATCTTGCCCAGGGCCATCTCTTCAAGCTCGTGCTGCTCCAGCTTGACCCCAAGCGCGGTTGCCTGACCCTTGAGGGCATCCGTGTACTGAGGCATGAGCTTCAAGACGTCCGCAGTGGACATGCCCATGCGGCCCTGGGCCTTTGCGGAGTTGTCTGCCTCTGCGGCGATCTTGGCGAAAGCGTCGCCGGCCTTCCCCGCTCCGCCGTTCTTGCTGATCGATGACAGGGTGGAATCGAGGCCCTGAATGTTGTCACGCATGGTGTTCAGCTTGGAGCCAGAGTTGAAGAAGTCTCCAATGGAGATGCTGAGGTCATCGAACACATCCTTTTGGGACATGCGGGCCAGGGCGTCACCAACGCCGTTGATCTGGGTGCCGAGCCCTCCGTCCCTAAAAACTGCGTCAAGGTCCTCTGTCCCCTGCCCGATGGTCAGGAGAGCCTGAGCATAGTCCTCTGTTGATTTGGCTGCCTGACCGAACATGGTCTTGCCGATGCCCCCGACAATCTGCAGACCGACGACGGCCGCGGCCGCGATGCCGGCCGCTTTCGCTACCTTTCCAAGCCCGCCAGCGAGCTTAGGTGAGGACTCAGCCAGCTCCGAGAACGCCCGTTTGGTTTCGAGGATCTTGGGGAAGGTCGTGAGGAAAGCCCCACCAACCAGTGCAGCGCCACCAGTCACGGCAGCCAAGCCAAGCCCGGTCTGCAGCAGCGGGCCAGGGATGCCGCCAACAACGTCGATCACGCGCTCGGCGCTCTGCGCCAGTGAACGGAGGACTTCATTAGCTCCGGATCCTGACTTGAGGAACACCGAATCGAGGGATCCGCCAAGCTTCTCGATGTCCCCGGCAAGGTTGTCCTGCTTAATAGCAGCTGTGGCGGCTGCGTAGCCAGAATCGTTGACCTTGGCAGTCCAATCAGCGATGCCTTTTGCGCCCTGTTCGTACAGGACGTTGGCGGCGCGAACAGCGTCTGAGCCGAAGATGATTTTCATCGACGCGTTGCGTGACTCGTCGGACACACCACGCATGGAGTCCTGTAGGACACCGGCGAACTTCGACAGGCCGATGAACTTGCCCTGCTGGTCATAAGCGGAGATCCCCAGCCTGGCCATCTCCTTTTCTGCTTCCTTCGAGTTGGGCGTAAGCGACTGCAGCATGGTCTTGAAGCTGGTTCCGGCGTCCGACCCGAGTAGCCCAGCTGATGCGAAGGCGGCGAGCCCGCCTGTGGTTTCCTCGATCGACAGCCCCGTGGAGGCGGCGATAAGGCCGCTCTGGTTTAGGGCTGCGCCGAGGTCTTGCACGGAGCCTTGGGCTTTACCGGCGCCAGCGGCGAGGAGGTCCGCAAGGTGCGGGATCTGGTCACCGGAGAGCTTGAACTGGACCATGGCCGTGGCAGCCAGCTCCGCCGCGTCAGCGACCTCAAGCGAACCAGCAGCGGCCAACGACAGGGCGCCGTCAAGCCCACCGGACAGGATGTCCTTCGTGGTCACGCCAGCCTTGGAAAGCTCCGTGATCGCTTCAGCAGCTTCACGGGCCGAGTATGCCGTATCGGCGCCGGCATTGATCGCTGCGCCCCGCAGCAGTTCCAAGTCGCCAGCCGAGGCGTGTGTCGCGGCTTTGACCTCTGACATGGCCTTGTCGAACTCGGCATAGGACTTTATCGCCATGCCGACGCCGATCGCGACGGCAGCGCCGAACCCGAGGAGGGCTCCGCCGGACTTCGACCAGGCTTCCTCGTGCCGCTGGGCGGACTGCACCATCTGGCCCAGCGCCGTTGAGGACTTGGCAGCCGTCTCCGTTGCGGTCTTCCCAACCTCCTGGGTGACCTTCGAGGCTTCCTGCATGTTCTTGCGGAAATCACCGAGCTCGGCCCGGATCCGGACAACTACGGAGCGTTCAGCCATGGGAATACCAACTTTCTGTCTGATTTTGGGTACAAAAAAGCCCGCCATGTGCAGGCTTCTCGGGAACTGCTATTTATCTGTCCGGGCCTCACCACGGGGGCTCTGTTTCTGTGACGGTTTGGCGGATTGGGGGGAGGCTCAAAGCGTGGACAAATTCCTGCGCCTTGGGGCCTTCGATGGCAGCGCCGTGCATGTTCCACACCCTCACGGGTACGCCGTTCTCCCACGTGATGATGCCTTGGAAACCCAAGGAGTCGTGAGCGGTACGTCGGCGGCGGGTAACGGTCTCCGCTGACGGCTGCTCTGGGACGTGCCGGGAGGCCCTGGCCGCCCGTCTGCTACTTGCCATCGGCGATCCTCCACCCCAGCGACGCCATGGCCTTAGGAGTGAGGCCCAGCGCCTCCGCCGCGTATCGGCATTCTTGCGCGACCCATGCGGATCCGCCATCGCCGGTGAGGAGGCGGGATTCGTACTGAACCAGGAGCGCAACGGTTCCCCGGTAGGAGTCGTCCCACTGGGTGGCCTGTGGGGATTCCCAGAGCTCCGTCCAGCGCTCTTCTTCGATGTCCGTCCACTCCCGGGACCTTGGAAGGTCCGGGACGTCCTCTAAACAGCCCTCCGCGGGCAGCTCCACAAGAGCCGCCCGGATGGCCGCCGCTTGTGGCCGGTAGGCCCTGGAGTTCGGCTTCGTCGTGTTCCTCTGAGTACCCATTCACGGGCCTCCTTTCGTCGTTCAATTGAGGTTGAGCGGTTGGCGCATCATCTAGAGACCTCACCGGCGGTGGTTGACGGGAGGGTGCCAAAGCCCCCCCTCCCCACCCCCCTGTGCGGTGGGTGGATGGCGTGCACAGGCCGGGCCCTGTGATGGACCCGACCTGTGCTGTTAGCCACTGGGTTACGCCTGCTCGGCTGTCTGTCCGAACCTGCGGCGGGCTTCGGCTATGCCGGCGGCTGCTCCGGTTGCTGGTGCGTCAGCTGCTGGCTTGTCTTTGCCGAACCGCTTGGCTGCCTCCGCCTTGCCCTTGTCCCATGCGCTGATGGTCTGGTCTTGGGTGTCGTCCGCCATGGCTATGCGTCCTGCTTGGCGAGGTCTTCTCGGGCTGCCTGCTCTGCTGCCTTGACTGCTGCTGTGAGTTCGGCGGAGGTCGGTACCCATGGTTCGGCGTCTGGGGTATCGAGGATCCAGGCGTGGAGTTCGGCGGGGTCGATGTCTCCGCGGATGGTGGGCCACGGCGGGGTGATGTCTTCGCGGCCCCAGCGTGCACCGGCCTGGCTTTCGAACCATCCGGGCCAGAGCTCGGCGTAGTTGGCTAGCAGGCCGAAGGTGTTGATGCGCTGGACTGTTTCGTGGGAGCCGAGCCGTCCGACGATGCTGGACTGTGCTGCCCGGACGTGGAAGATGTTGGCGCGGATTTCGAGCATCGCTGACCACGCGTCCGCCTTGCCCGCTTCGATGGCCTGCTCTGCGTCGTGGATGCCGCGTAGTCCGAGCTTCCGGGACTTGGCGTAGTCGTCCTGGAGTATCCCGTTCAGGTGCTTGAGGATCCGGTCGTATCCGCTCCGGATGATGTCGTCGAGGTCTATGCCGAGCTGTTTCTCTGTAGCTTCAATCAGTTCGACTGCTGTGGCGGTGGTGCGGGCGGCGTCTGCCGCTGCTGTGGCTTGGGTGGTGCTGGCTTCGATGGCGGCCGGCGCGTCGTCTGGGGTGCCTAGCAGGGCGTCCGCCAGGTCCCCAGCGATGTTGTCGAGGGCGGTCTTTGCGAACGTCTGTTCGCGGACGGCCGCGGCGTGCGGGGCTTTGAGTGCTTCGACGGCGGCCACGTGCTCGTCGTAGCCGGGGAGGGCTGACAGCGCGGCGCGGAGCGGTGCTGACGGGCTGTGGAATCGGGGAGCTGAGGGAATGTAAGTCATTCGTTTTCCTTACTTAGAGCTGGCGGTTGGTTTGGAGGATGCTGGCGATGGAGTCGGCCAGCTGGTAGGCCTGTGTGTTGTCCAGGGCATATTGGAATCCGTTGCCGCTGAACAGGACTACGGCGGGTTCGGTGTTGCCGTCCGGGCTGACGAGGAGTCCGGGCCCGGCGCGGAGCATCGATGCTCGGGCGACGTTGTCGGCGTACTTGTCGGGGCGGGTCTTGAAAGCTTTCTCCATGGCGCCTGTCTACTTTCCGCGGTTGGTGTTGTGGGGCCGGCGCTGGTGGTCTGCCCCGCCTTGGGCGTCCATGATGTTCGGGGTTGCTAGGCCCCGCCGGACTAGGTCCCTGGCGAGGCTGGTTCCGTCGGCGACTTGTTGTTGGGGTTGGGCCCGGTATCGGCGCTTTTGCCTGCCCAGGTCGTGTGCTTGCTTTCCCATTTACTGGTTCTCCTCGGGGTTGTCTTGGTTGGTGAACATGGCTTCCATTTCGGCGATGGTGAGTATGTCCGTCACGGCTTGCACTTCGTCTGGGTCCAGGACGATGCGGAGGTGTGCGTGAGAGAACAGTGCGGCGCCGGCCGGCTGGCCTGTGGTGGTGTTCTTGACCGCGATTGCGTGTGTGATTTTGGCTCGGCGGATGGTTTCGATGATGGTGTGCGTTGGTACATTGACCGTTTCGCCCCTGGCATTCCTCATGGTGTTTTCTCTTCTGTCGGTGCGGTGGAGTTCTCACCGGGTTCGTAGATTGCGAGGCGGCTTTCGGCTTCGATGGCCCGGTCCCGCCATTTGCGGAACAGCTCGTGCTCTTCGAGGGCTTTGGCCTTGAAGATTTCGCAGAGGTCTAGAAGGTCCTGGCGGGAGAGCTTCGCGGTCATGAGGCTTTCCGTTCCTGGCTCTTTGCGTATTCGGCGACTCGCTGCTCCATGGCCGCTAGTTGACGGGACCGTTCATCCTCTATCGAAGGCCTTTCATCCAATTCGTGTAATTCGCTCGCTCGCGCGTTGGTGAGACTCGAAGCTTTGGCGATTTGTGTTCCTCCCCGTTTTTCCTCAAGTACTCCTCCCTGTGGTTCCTCAGTTTTCCTAGGGGGCAACGTTTTGTTGGGGCTGGTGCCAACGTTTTGTTGGGGCACGTGCCCCAACGTTTCGTTGGGTAGTGGGGCAACGTTCTGTTGGGGCACCTGGGGCAACGTTTCGTTGGGGCGCCCGGTCCTAGGCAAAGGAATCCACTTGATATTTCGGCCGGTTCCCGCAGGCTCAAAAGTCATCGCCGGATCCAGTGCCAAGGCGTATTCGGCCCTGACTCCCAGCTTCGCTTGACCACTCGAAACCACAGCGCCGGCGGTTCCCAGCGAGGCAAGAGTCTTCCGATAGACCTCTTCGGCGCTCTTCCGTCTGCCTTCGCAGTCGAGCCCCAGGGCGGATGCCACGGCCTGCCAGCCACCGAAGTACACAGGCGGCTTGTCGGCGTCCAGAGCCATGTTCGCCATAAACAACAGGGCGCGCGCCTCCCGGTGGCTGAGGTGCCTCCAATTGGCGAAGACCTTGGCGACGTTCGTGGCTCCCATTTAGGCGGTTCCGTTCGTGGTTTCCGTGGCTCAGACCGGCGAGCCGAATATGAGCTTGGCGAGGCTGGTGGGCAGGGCATAGGCCAGGTACAGGAGGCAGGTCACCAGCGTCCAGAACACTGCCCGGACCGTCAGCTGTATCCCGCGGCGCACTAGTTGGTGCCCCCGGCCGTCTGCGCTGTTTTGGCGGCGGCAATTAGGTCCGCTGCGAGATCGTATGCGTCGGCAGGGCTCAGCTGCGCGTACCGCGGCCGCTTATGGTTCGCCATCCACAACTCGATGGTGTGGGTATTGGTGGCCGCATTCCATACCGGCGTGACGATCCAGGGCCCCTTCACTATGTCGTCCCCGATCCAGCGCTCAGAGCCCTTCTTGGACCGGACGTAGCCGGAGGGTGGCGTGGGCGCCTGTGGCGGCGCGGCAACGGCGCTGCTGAAGGTGAAGGTAACTTCCCCTAAGCCGTGTTTCCACCACTTCTCGCCAAGTGCGTCGTCGAGCAGGTCCCAGACCTCCACAATGTCCATGCCCAGCCATTCGGCCAAGTCTCCGAGCTCTGCGACTGTGGTGGGGGCTTTGATACGATGCTGCATGGACCTACTCCTTGTTGTTGGTGGGTTCTGAGGCAGTGGCGGATTCTTTGACGGGAGCGCCGCTGCCTTCCATGTTCTTGAGGCGGATCTTTGCCGCCTTCGCCGGTGTGGTTACCGGTATTTCCCGGATTTCGCAGGCGCAATCTCCGAGCCACTCGCAACCGCAGCTGCTCACTCTGCAGCCTCGGCATCGGACGTTTGCAGATACGGGTTCCGGGCCGCGACGATGGCGCCGTTCAAGGGGCCCTCGTGGCTGGTGCCGCGCCAGTAACCTCGATCCCATGCGACTGCCAACGCGGCGTCCAGTTCCGCCCGGGTGATCACGCTGTGGCCTTCTGCGGGTCCAACTGCGTTTCTTCCCAAGCCAGGACATCGTCCAGCCTGTAGCGAAGGAATTTCCCGATGCGCATCGCTCGGGGGCCCTTATTGGAAGCCCGCCACGCGTAGACAGTTGCCACGGGGACCGCTTCCCGCTCGGCTAATTCGCGAACGCTCAAGTGCCGAGCAGTGGCGTGTGTATCCACGGGCCTGACCCCCTCAAGGACTTCACTTCTCATTTTTCCTCCAGTTGCCGTTTCTGCAAGTCGCTTTTGATAATCGCAAGTTGGCGATGGACCAAGCTTTACACACAGTGACGATGGACGTCAAACAAAAAATGAAATACAGTTGCGATCATGGCAAACGCACCTATTGAGCTCGGTCCGGCTGGCCGGCGAGCGGCTAAAAATGTCCACCGGATACGTACGGCACGGGGCCTTGAGCTCGCAGACGTGAGTAGGCGCCTGGCCGATATTGGACGGCCAATCGGCGTACCGGCGCTTAGCCGGATCGAGAACGAGGCCCGACGCTTGGACGCCGCGGATTTGGTGGCCCTTGCTGTAGTTCTCGGAGTCACGCCCAACGTCCTACTCTTCGGTTCCGAGCGTTTCCTGGGGCCCGTGGATATCCAGATAACCAAGGATCTGGCGGCGCCCATGGATGACGTCTGGACGTGGGCAGATGGAGAACTTCCTCTGACTGCCGCAACGGCCCGGGAGCAATTGGACTTTCAGAAAGCTGCGAGACCTCACCGCCCGCCAGTGCTGCACAAGGAACTTCCCGGCGATCTGTGGGAGCATCCGGCAGTGCAAGAACTCGAACGCGCGTATAAGGCTGCGGCAACGGTTTTTGAGCGCGACCGTACCGTGCTCGATCTTCTAATGAACGAGCTGCGGCGCGGGCTTGAAGAGCCATTTGATTTTGATAAGTGGTTTGGCGATAAGGACGTCCTCACTACGGATTGGAACGACAAGGATGCCTAGGCCGCCGCTGCAGATCGGCACTTGGGGGAAGATCAGCAGGGACGAGGTAACGCCCGGCGTGTGGCGGGCGATGGCACGTTTCCGGGACTTTGATGGCGTTACACGCAAGGTTGAGGCCCGGGCCGTCTCCGTCTCGAAGAATGACCGGGGGTCTAAGGCTGAACAGGCCCTTATCGCCGCGCTCAGAGACCGCGCTATGCCGGCGGGGGACGACATAACCCCGGACAGCCGATTGAACCGTCTAGCTGAGATTTGGTGGCTTGAGTTCATGGACCAGGACAGGGCCATCAACACCCAGCGCAGATACCGCGAGGTCCTGGACTCCTACGTCTGCCCCGGGGTTGGGGGACTGACTATCCGGGAAGCCACCGTCTCCCGCTTGGACAGGTTCCTGAAGGCGACGACGGCCAAGCACGGGAACGCCACGGCAAAGCTGGCCAAGACGGTCCTGTCCGCCATGCTGGGCCTAGCTGCCCGTCACGGTGCCGTAGGCGCCAACCCGCTGCGCGACGTCGCCAAGGTCCCCACTAACCGCAAGGAAGTCAGGGCCCTCACTGTGGATGAGGCGGCCGCGCTCCGGGCCGGTCTTCGCCAATGGCAGCTTGACTCCTCAGCCCGCGGCCGGAAGCGTCCCAACGACCTGCTGGACGTCGTCGATGTGATGCTCGCTACCGGAGCCCGCATCGGCGAAGCGCTGGCGCTCCGTTGGAAGGACGTAGACCTAAAGTCCGTGCGTCCCACGCTGACGGTCACCGGCACAGTCATCTATGTGCAGGGCCAGGGGATGACCATTCAGGAGCATCCCAAGTCGACGAATTCACGGCAGCGGTACTACCTGCCTCCCTTTGCTGTGGATATGCTCCTCCGCCGCCAGGTGCAGCAGCTGGTGTCCAACCCGTGGGACGTGGTCTTCCCGTCCTCCACAGGCACGCTGAGGGATCCTGGGAACTTCCGGAAGCAATGGCGCTCCGCACGGGACGATATCGGCTTTCAGTGGGTCACGCCGCACACGTTCCGCAAGTCCGTGGGCACGCTCTTGGCCAATGCGGAGGGCATGGCCTCGGCTTCTGCCCAGCTTGGCCACTCGAGCGAACAAATCACCAGCCGGCACTATGTGCAGAAGACCCACGAGGCGCCGGACATGACGGCCCTGCTGCAGGCGTTCGGTAGCGGCTCTTGAGTCAAAGCGGTGGGTAAGTGGTGGATATGCCTTCGCCCGGACAAAACAGAAGAGGCTCTGAACTTGCGTTTCCGCAGGTCAGAGCCTCTTTTGGTGGTGCCCCAGGAGGGAATCGAACCCCCGACCGGCGGATTAGAAGGCCGCTGCTCTATCCCCTGAGCTACTGGGGCACGTGGCGCCACGACCAGAAATCCGGCGCATAAAAAGTCTACATTGCCCCGACGTGCGGCCGCGTCAGCTCCGCCCGCTGCCGAGTCTTGTCCTCAACAACGCGGTTTCAGGCAGGGTTGTGCACATACGCGAAGTTGGCCCTCGCGGCCCGGTGCCGTCCGCGCGAAGCTGGTTCTGCCGCTAAGGCGCTACCTTTCGAGACAGGACAAGATGATGACTGACTACCAAACATTCCGGGGCTTCGTTGCCACGGATATCAAGACCTCCACAACTCCGGGCGGCGTTGGCACCGCCTCGTTCCGCCTCGGTTCAACGGCGCGGCGTTTTGACCGGGCCACCAGTACCTGGGTGGATAGCCACACCAACTGGTTCAACGTCCAGGGCTACCGTCAGCTTGCCGGGAACATGGCCTGCAGCATCAAGAAGGGCCAGTGCGTCATCGTCGTTGGCCGGCTCAAGCTGCGCAGCTGGGAGAAAGACGGCCGGGTCTACCATTCGGCCGAAATCGATGCGGATTCCGTGGGTCACGACCTCAAGCGTGGTTCGGCCAACTACATCCGTACCAGCGACACCGGACTGCACCTCGTCTCAGACAACAGCGCGGCAGGGCAGGAGGCATCAGCGGAGGGCAGCGGCGTCGGCCCCGCTGATCCTGACGAGGACGGCGGAGACCCGGAAGAAGGGGAGCACACGGACGACGACGCTGCAGCGTTGGGAGTCTTCCACGAGGATGCAGACGGCAACCGCATTCCGGTGGACGCTGAAACAGGCGAGCTCGCCGGAGCCACCGTCTGAAAGTGCTGGCGCTGGATACCGCACGGGACGCGGGCGGGCCCGGGGCCGGCAGTCCGCCCGCGCCGGGACCGTTCCGTCCCAGGCTTGGCCGCGTGGAAGAATGGCGGCATGAATCGCGCGACGGACAAACGGCAGGCAACCCCAATCACCAGCCGGACCACCCGTTCCCGGCGGTTTGGGCTCCGTGCGGGACGGGCGCCCGCTGCGCTCGCAGGAAGCCTCCTGATGGTTCTTGCGCTTGCAGCCTGCACCGGCGGCTCCCCAACGGGAGCGGGACAGGCCGCTGCCACCCCCGGCGAAATGGCCACCCCCTCGGAAGTGGCCGCTCCGACGGAACTGGCCACGACGGGCTCCACCCAGCCGGCCGCCACGTCCCCGGCAGAGGATCCGGACATCGTGGCGATGAAACAGACTGTGACGGATGCGCTGGGGAAGCTGGCGGCGGGGACGCCAAAGCCAGCCACAGCCCAGGTGACAGATGCCCTGACCGGCGCCGGGATTTCCCCGCCGGCGCTCGAAGTGTCGGCGAGCCGGACTCCTACCGGGCTGGAAGCTGATGCCATTGAGGCCGCTGTGTTGCAGGGCACCGACTGCGTGGTGGGACAGGTCCGCGATGGCAACGTCACCGTTATCGTTCTGCCGGTCCTGGCCAGCGGCAAGTGTTTCGTGGGAGCGGCTGCCTGACGCCTCGAATGTGAGTTAAGCCCGCCAACCCACTAGATTTGGAACCATGGCGGAATTTATCTACACAATGACCAATGCCCGCAAGGCAGTTGGCGAAAAACTCATTCTTGACAACGTAAGCATGTCGTTCTTCCCGGGCGCCAAAATCGGTGTCGTAGGCCCGAACGGTGCCGGTAAGTCCACCATCCTGAAGATCATGGCCGGACTGGACATCCCGTCCAACGGTGAGGCCCGGCTGAGCCCCGGCTACACCGTGGGGATCCTGTTGCAGGAACCGCCACTGAACGAGGAAAAGACTGTCCTGGGCAACGTCCAGGAAGGCGTTGGCGAGATCTACGGCAAGATCCAGCGCTTCAACGAGATCTCCGAGGAAATGGCCAGCCCCGACGCTGACTTCGACGTCCTGCTCGAAGAAATGGGTCAGCTGCAGGAGGCCATTGACGCCGCTGAGGCCTGGGATCTCGACTCCCAGCTCGAGCAGGCCATGGACGCCCTCCGCTGCCCGCCCGCGGACGCCGACGTGACACTGCTCTCCGGCGGTGAGCGCCGCCGCGTGGCCCTCTGCAAGCTCCTGCTGCAGAAGCCTGACCTCCTGCTCCTGGACGAGCCCACCAACCACCTGGACGCCGAGAGCGTGCTGTGGCTGGAACAGCACCTCTCCAGCTATGCCGGCGCAGTCCTTGCCGTCACCCACGACCGGTACTTCCTTGACCACGTGGCGGAATGGATCGCCGAGGTTGACCGCGGCCACCTGTACCCCTACGAAGGCAACTACTCCACGTACCTGGAGAAGAAGCGGGCCCGCCTGGAAGTCCAGGGCAAAAAGGACGCCAAGCAGGCCAAGCGCCTCACCGAGGAACTTGAGTGGGTACGCTCCAACGCCAAGGGCCGCCAGACGAAATCCAAGGCCCGTCTGGCCCGCTACGAGGAGATGGCTGCCGAGGCTGACCGCACGCGCAAGCTTGACTTCGAAGAGATCCAGATCCCGCCGGGCCCGCGCCTGGGCGGGCTGGTCCTGGAAGCCAGGAACCTGCAGAAGGGCTTCGACGACCGCACCCTGATCGACGGCCTGTCCTTCACGCTTCCCCGCAACGGCATCGTCGGTGTCATCGGCCCCAACGGCGTGGGCAAGTCCACGCTGTTCAAAACCATCATCGGCCTGGAGCCGCTCGACGGCGGCGAGCTGAAGATCGGCGATTCGGTCAAGATCTCCTACGCGGACCAGAGCCGCGGCGGCATCGACCCGAACAAGACCCTGTGGGAAGTTGTTTCGGACGGCCTCGATTACATCCAGGTGGGCCAGGTCGAAATGCCGTCCCGCGCCTACGTTGCCGCTTTCGGCTTCAAGGGTCCGGACCAGCAGAAGAAGGCCGGGGTGCTCTCCGGTGGTGAGCGCAACCGCCTCAACCTTGCACTGACGCTCAAACAGGGCGGCAACCTACTGCTCCTTGACGAACCCACTAACGACCTCGACGTCGAAACGCTCAGCAGCCTTGAAAACGCGCTGCTGGAGTTCCCCGGCTGCGCCGTGGTCGTATCGCACGACCGCTGGTTCCTGGACCGGGTGGCCACACACATCCTGGCCTACGAAGGCGACGAGGAAAACCCCGCCAAGTGGTACTGGTTCGAGGGCAACTTCGAATCCTACGAGGAGAACAAGGTAGAGCGGCTCGGACCCGATGCGGCCAAGCCGCACCGCGTGACGCACCGCCGCCTCACCCGCGACTGAGCGCAAAGAAGGCCGGCACCCCGTCAGGGTGCCGGCCTTTCTGCTGCCTGCCGGAAGCCAGTCAGCCCGCTCTGCCAGCCGGGCTTAGTCAGCCCGCTCAGCCTCAGTTCCGCCCGGCCTTGCGGATCTGGTGCTCCAGGACTTTGGACTGGAACGCGCCAACTACTTTGTTTTTCAGGTCGGTGGGAACCCGGACCATGCCCTCCTGTGCCACCGAGGCAACGTGCTGCCCGGCCCGGTTGAAGATTTTGCCCGTGGCGAGGCCGCGGGCTCCCTGGGCGCTGGGGGATTCCTGGACGTAGAGCAGCCATTCGTCCACCCGGGCGGGACGGTGCCACCACATGGCGTGGTCGAGGCTGGCGACACTCATGCCGGGCGTGATCCAGCTCAGCCCGTGGCGGCGCAGGATGGATTCCAGCAGCGTGTAGTCGCTGGCGTAGGCCAGGGCAGCCCGGTGCAGGTTTGAGTCATCGGGCATGGGCCCGAACGTCTTCATCCAGACGGCGTTCCGGGCCTCCTTCTTGCCTTTGGCCGAAACGTAGAGTGGCGGGTCGACGTGCCTGATGTCAAAGGGCCGCTCGTAAGCCCAATGCTGGGCGATGGGGTGGTCGAACTTGCCCAGCAGGTCGGCCGTGCTGGGCAGCGACTCAGGATCGGGAATGCCGGCGGGCATCTTGGATTCGTGGTCGAGGCCTTCGTCCAGGTCCTGGAAGGACGCGATCATCGAAAGGATGGGCACGCCTTCCTGATACGCGTGAACTCGCCGGGCCGAGAAGGACCTGCCGTCACGCAGGCGCTGGACACCGAACGTGATGGGCTTGTTGGCGTCGCCGGGCCGGAGGAAATAGCCATGCATGGAATGGACAAACCGTTCCGGGTCCACCGTCTTCATGGACGCGACCAGCGACTGGGCCAGCACCTGGCCGCCGAACACACGCTGCCGGGGCTGCTGCTGCGATGGGCCGAGGAAGATGTCCTCATCCGTCCGGGCGCCCTCAAGCTCACCAAGGTCAAGGAGATGGATGAGCGTTTCGGTGGGGTCGCCGCTGGGTGGCGCCAGCAGTCCGGTTTCGGCTTCAGTCATGGATTGACTCTAGACGTCGCCCCGCCGCTGCTCAACCAAGCTTCAGCCGGTAGTGTTCTTAATGTGTCTGACCTACTTACGAAGTCCTTCCGGTTCGCCGATCCGCGTGATCTCGCCGATCTGCGCACATTCACCACCCGTGCCAAGACGGTCGACGACGGCGCCATCCGGCTTCAGGCCGCAGGTTCCGTTCTCGCGGCCTACGTGTGCATTCTGCGGCCCCGCCTGCTGGGCGAATCCACCCCCACCATCCTGGGCCTGCGGACCATGGCGCTGGCGGAACCTTCCGCGATTGACGTGACGGTGTCGCTCTCAGCCGTCCTTGACCGGCTTGCCAGGGCAGGGGAGGACGACGTCGAGCTGCCGGTTCCGCCGTCCACCGTCACCGAATCGTGGACAGGCGTCGGCGCACCGCGCACCGGCTGGGAACTGGTGGGTGCGTTGCCGGATGCCGAACTCCGGCGCGCGGCCGAAGCCGGCATCACCGAAGTGGCGGGCATTATGCCCGCCCAGCCGGGGGCGCTGATCGTCAACAACGCACGCGCCGCTGTGTGGGGCCGGGCCCTTGATGACTCCGGCCTTCCGGCAGGAGCCGCCTTCGCGGCCCTCACCCTGGGATTCCTCGCAGACGCGGACCAGAAGCTGTACCGGGCGGGCCGTTGGTTCCGCCTCAGTGGTCCACGCGGTCACGTCCTGGCACGCACCGGCAGCGGCCTCTAAAACCCGGCCAGCCGCCGTCGTACGCGCCCATACGCTAAGCCCGAAGGCCGCGTCAGGCCTCCGACGGGCTGTTCACCATGGACAGCGCGGCGCGTTCCATGTAGTCCCAGAGCGTTCCCTCGTACAAGGGTGGCAGTTCCAGGGCATCGACAGCGGTCCGCATGTGGGACAGCCAGCGGTCCTTGGCCTCCGGCGTGACCCGGAACGGTATGTGGCGCATCCGCAGGCGCGGGTGGCCGCGTTCTTCGCCGTACGTGGTGGGGCCGCCCCAGTACTGCTCCAGGAACATCAGGAACCGCCGCTTGGCCGGTTCGAGGTCCTCCTCCGGGTACATCGGGCGCAACAGCGGGTCCGTGGCGACGCCGTCGTAAAAGACATCGATCAGCTTGACGAACGTCTCGTGTCCGCCCACGGCGTCGTAGAAGTTGTCTGTGTAGCCGGGCTGGCTAAAGGGATCGTTCTGCATAAGCTGGCGTGGCTGCTGCGGCTCGGCGGGTATGGTCATGTCTCTATTCTCCGGCCTTTTGCTCGGTCTTTTTGGCCTCGGTGGCGGGCGCACTCAGGGCAGTGTCCTGCGCGGCGACCGGCACGTCCGGCACCGGCACGTACTTGCCCTGCGAACGGTTGCCGACGCGAAGGATCTCGCCATTACGGAGGTACCAGATGGCGCCGTCCTCCGAGCGGACCCGGGTGATGCGCAGCCCCATGGACTCGACCACACCCACTACTTCGCTGGTTTCGATGACGTCGCCGATGCCGTACTGGTCCTCAATCGTGATGAAGATGCCGGCGAGGAAGTCACGGATCAGCTGCTGGGCGCCAAAACCAATGGCGATACCCAGGATTCCCACGCTGGTCAGCAGCGGAGCGATGTTGATGTTCAGGTTCTGCAGCACATACATGGTAGTGATTACGGCCACCAGAACTCCCACGATGCTGTTGAGCAGGGAACCGATGGTCTCCGCCCGCTGCACTCGGCGCTCATGATCCAGGGCACGCAGGGCGGGGGCAACCCACTTGAAGTGCGGTTTCTTGAAGAAATTGGTACCCGCAGCCACGCGCTTGGTGATCCGCGATATCACGAACGTCGCCACCAGCCACACAGCGATTCCGACGCCAAGGCTAATTGCGATGCCCGTGATGCTGACACCGTCGGGCTGCGAGGTGAGGGGCGGGGGTGTAATCGACATCGTGCTGAACATAGAGGCAAAACTCCTTGGGGGGATCACCGGCGGCGGCCGGGGGATGACGTCGGCCCATGCACAGGTTCGCCCGTGGCATAAGGCTCTATTCTCTTTCAACCCTAGCGTCGTAGCGTGGCCCCATGCGCATCCTCATTCTGGGCGGAACCGCCTTTCTCTCATCTGAAATCGCCGGGCAAGCCGTTTCCGCAGGTCACACAGTCACGTGCCTGGCTCGCGGATCCGCGACGGAACCGCCAGCCGGTGTCCGGTGGGTAAAAGCGGACCGTTCACTCGGCGCGAACAGCTACGCACAAGTGGCAGGGGAGTGGGATGCGGTCATTGACGTGGCCCGCGATCCTGACCTGGCCAACGGGGCGCTGGCCGCCCTGGCCCACAGGGCTGCCCACTGGACATTTGTGTCCAGCTGCTCCGTCTACGCAGACCCTTCGACGCCGGGAGCGTCCGAGGACGCCGCACTCCTGGCCCCCTTGCCGGCCGGCACGGAATCCACTCCCGAGAACTATGGGGAATCCAAGTCAGCGATTGAACAGGCCACCCTGGAAGCCGTGGGCGACAGGGCGCACCTCTGCCGCGCCGGCCTGATCGGGGGCCCCGGCGACGGAACGGACCGGTACGGCTACTGGCCCGCAAGGTTTGCAAGGGACAACGCCCCGGCCGTGGTCCCGGCCATCGCCGGCCACGCCACGCAGGTCATTGATGTCCGGGACCTCGCGGCCTGGGTCCTCGATGCTGTCGAGCGCGGGGTGACAGGGCCGCTGAACGCTGTGGGGGACCACGTGCCCTTTGGCGAGTACATCGAGGCGGCCACAACGGTGGCCGGGTACCAAGGCGAGGTCCTCAAGGCTCCCGAGGATTGGCTCCTGGAGTCCGGGATCGACTATTGGGCCGGACCGGACTCCTTCCCGCTGTGGCTGCCGCCCGGCCACGAAGGGTTCTGCAACCGCAGCAACCACGCCGCCAGGGCCGCCGGGCTCGCAATAAGGCCCTGGCGGGAAACCCTGGCGGCCACCCTGGAGGACGAACGCCGCCGCGGCCTGGACCGCCCCCGCAAGGCAGGGCTCACACCCGCCACCGAAACACGGCTGGCAGACGAGCTTGTTCGAAGCCGCTGAGTCCGGCCGAGCTACCCAGTTGGGTCTCAGGCCACCTCGGTCACGGGTGAATGATGCACGGGGAAGTTGACGCTCCGGGCGATGAAACAGACCGCGTTGGCTTCGCGGTGAAGCTGTTCCGCCAGATCCACATGGGCCGCGTCCACCACGGTCACCCGCGGGTTCAGCGTGACGGACTCGAACTGTCCGCTGCCGTCGCGGTTCAGCCGCATAACACCGGTGGCGTCGTCCTGATAGTCGGTCACCACCACACCGTGCTTCACCGCCACATGCAGGAACGACAGCATGTGGCACTGCGCCAGCGCCGCCAGGAGCAGCTGCTCCGGGTTGTAGCGGTCACGGTCCCCATGGAACGTCGGATCGGCGGAACCGGGCAGGACCGGCAGCCCGGGGATCCGGATGTCGTGGTCCCGTGAGTAGCCCCGGTACGACGACGTGCCGTCGCCCAGGTTGCCGGTCCACTGCACGGTCAGGGAATAGTGGTGCTCGCCCAGGCCCACGGCGCCGGCCTAGGCTTCGCCCGGCAGTACGTCGGCCGCGCGTGCCCGCAACGCCCGGGCCACGCCGTCCCGGTTTTCCAGCATCATGCGGCGCAGGGCGCTGCTGTCGGCCGGAAGACCGGCGAGGAAAGCATCCGTCCGGTCAACCGTTGCCTGCGTGGTCAGCAGCGCCGGATAAAGCCCGACGACGATCTGCTGGGCGAGTGCGTGCGTGCGGTCCGCCACGATCCCGGGAACAGCCTCGAAGTACTTTTCCGCGTACGGCTCGAGCAGCGAACGGTCCAGCACCCGCATAAAGCCTGAGACCGCTGAGCCCTGGAGCGCATTGGAGAGTTCTCCCGTGACCACGACCGAGTCCCACGCGGCGGCCTTGGCTTCGGCGGTGGGGATGGCCGCCGTGGCCAGCGCCGCGGCGTTCTGTCCGCTCGCGGTGTTGTCGCGCTCCAGTTCGGCGTCGATCTGTGCCTGGCCCCGCCTGCCACCGGCCACCAGGGATGCCAGCAGCTCCCAGCGGAGGTCCTGGTCCACGGCCAGCCCATCCAAGGTCGCCGTGCCATCCAGGAGTCCGGCGACGGTGTCCTGCTGGCCCGGGCTGCCGGCCAGCAGGGCAAACGACTTCACAAACTGCAGCTGCGCGTCGGACCCGCCAAGGGCTGCACTGGCCAGGTCCCACAGCGTGTCCACGGCGGTGACCGTTGTGGCCTCGCGGTGCTCCTCGGCCACATAGAAGTTCAGCGTGGTGGCCAGCTGGCGCAGCTGGACCAGGATCACCGACGAATCCGATTCCGCGGCCACGTTGGCCAGGATCAGCTCCACGTACCGGCGCGCCGGGGACTCGCCATCGCGGGCAGCGTCCCAGGCGGAGTTCCACACCAGGGTGCGCGGCAGGCTCTCGCTGAAGTCCTTCAGGTGCGCCGTTGCCGTGGCGAGGGACTTCTCGTCCAGCCGGACCTTGGCGTAGGCGAGGTCGTCGTCGTTGACCAGGATCAGGTCAGGCTGCGCCAGGCCCGCCAGCTCCGGCACCTCGGTGCGCTCACCGTCGACGTCGAGCTCCTCGCGGTGCACGCGCTCCAGCTTGCCTGCGCTGTTCAGGTTGTAGAACCCGACGGCGAGCCGGTGCGGACGGATAGTGGGCCACTCCTCGACGGCTGACTGCACGATGGTGAAGGACGTCAGCGTCCCGGAGCCGTCCACGGAGAGCTCCGGCTTGAGCGTATTGACGCCGGCGGTCTCCAGCCAGAGGCGGCCCCACTGGTCCAGGTCGCGGCCGCTGGCCTTCTCCAGCTCCACCATGAGGTCGCTCAGCTCGGTGTTCTGCCAGGCGTGCTTCGCGAAATACTCCCGGACCCCGGCCATGAACTGTTCCGGTCCCACCCAGGCCACCAGCTGGCGCAGGACTGAGGCGCCCTTGGCGTAGGTGATGCCGTCAAAGTTGACCTCCACATCCTGGAGGTCGTTGATGTCGGCGAAAATCGGGTGAGTGGTGGGCAGCTGGTCCTGGCGGTAGGCCCAGGACTTCTCCACCGAGGCAAAAGTGGTCCACGCGCTGGTGAAGGACGTGTTTTCCACGGCCGCGAGGTGCGACATGTATTCGGCGAAGGATTCGTTGAGCCAGAGGTCGTTCCACCAGCGCATCGTCACCAGGTCGCCGAACCACATGTGCGCGAGTTCGTGCAGCACGGTGATAGCCCGGCGCTCGATCTGGGCCCCGGTCACCTTGCTCCGGAAAACGTAGCCTTCCAGGATGGTCACCGCGCCGGCATTCTCCATGGCGCCCGCGTTGAACTCGGGCACAAAAAGCTGGTCGTACTTCTCGAACGGGTACGGGAAGCCGAACTGCGCCTCGAAGAATTCGAAGCCCTGGCGGGTCAGGTCAAAGATGTTGTCCGCGTCGAGATACTGCATCAGGGACTTCCGGGCAAAAACTCCCAGCGGGATCACGCGGCCGTCGGAACTGGCCACTTCGCTGCGGACCGACTGGTACGGGCCGGCGATCAGGGCGGTGACGTAGGAAGACAGGCGCGGTGTGGCGGCGAACGTCCAGACCGAGCGGGCGCCGCCGTCGTCCCCTGGTGTGGCTTCCACCGGGGCGGGGGTGGGGGAGTTGGAGATGACATCCCAGTGCGACGGCGCCGTGACCGTGAACCTGAAGGTGCCCTTGAGGTCGGGCTGCTCAAACACCGCGAACATCCGGCGCGAATCGGGAACCTCGAACTGCGTGTACAGGTACACCTCGTGGTCCACCGGATCGACAAAGCGGTGCAGGCCTTCGCCGGTGTTCATGTACGGCGCGTCGGCCACCACCGTGAGCTCGTTGGCCGCGGCCAGGTCCGGCAACTGGATCCGGATACCGTCGGACACTGCCGCAGGGTCCAGGGCGTGCCCGTTGAGCGTAATGCTGTGCACGGCGTGGGTTACGGCGTCGATGAAAGTGGTGGAACCCGGCACTGCCGTGAACTTCACGGTGGTGGTGGTCCCGAAGACCTTCCCGCCCCTGGTCAGGTCGAGGATGACATCGTAGGAGTCAACGTTGATGAGTGCGGCACGCTCGCGGGCTTCGGCGCGAGTCAGGTTCATACCTGGCAAGTGGGGCCTCCAGAAGGGGTTGCGGTTGCCGGCGGGCGGTGGCCTGCACCGGCACAGTGAAGTCATTCTGTCACGGCCTCCGGCGGGAGTAGCGTTAATGCATGGGAAAGTTCCGGGATTCGGTGGATACCAAGGCACTGCGCTTCGCCGTCGGCTTCCCCGTGGTCCTGGCGGCGGCTTTTGTGTTCTGCGCCTTCTTGCTGCGTCCCGATCTTCCGGACCCCGTAGCCATCAGCTGGACGGCCGACGGCGGCGCCTCCTTTGCCCCGTTCGGGGCCTATGCGGGCGGCGGCGCGCTGCTTATCATCGCCTCAGGCTGGCTGGTGATGTTCCAGGCGGCACCGCTGTCCCGGCCCGCTGTGATGCGCCGGATGATGATGGGGACGGGACTGTTCCTGAGCCTGTTCATCACCAGCGTCCTGGCGGCCGGGCTGGTGGGGCAGGCCGGCCTCGCGGACGCCCGGGAGTCCCGGGTGGATCTCACGGTCCTCGCCTTAGGCAGCGGGGCGGCATTGTCGCTGGGTGTCATCATGGGCTTCGTGTTCAAGGCCGACCGGCAGTGGTCGCTTGACGATGACCGGGCCCTGGAGCAGGCCCTCGCCCGCGAGCTTGACCCGGAGCTTGCGGGGGACACGTTCCGGATGTGGGTGCACGCCCGCAGCTCCGTCTTTGTGATGATCGCGGTGGCCAGCCTGTTCCCGGCCGCGCTGATCGCTGTGGCGCTGCCCTGGCTCGGGGCCCTGGTGGCTGCCCTCGCCGTGGTGGCCGCTGCTTTCCTCTGCGCCCGCGTCAAGGCCGACCGCCGCGGCCTGCGTGTCCTGGTGGCCGGCGTGCTGCCGGTCATGGATGTGCCGGCGGCCGCGATCTCCACCGCAAGTGCCGCGGACGTCCGCGCCGCCGACTACGGCGGGTGGGGCTACCGCAACCACAGCGGCACCGCCGCGATGCTGGTCAGCAGCGGCCCCGCCGTCGTCGTTCATCAAACAGATGGGCGCAACCTTGCGGTCAGCGGCGGCAGCCCGGCATCCGCGGCCCGCCTGGCGGAAGTCCTGACACGGGTGGCTGCCAGGGCGCACGGTGGCACGTCCGGCGAACACGCGCCGGAGTCTGAGTCCTAGTAACCTTGTCCCTGAAGATCTGACCCTGGCCCGATCCAGCACTGCTGGCCCCGGCGCCGAAACGAACGGATACTGCTGTGACTTCTTCCCCTGCCTTCCCGCGGGTACACATCGCCACCGACCACGCAGGCATGGAACTCAGCGCCCACCTGGTCAGCCACCTCACGGCCAAGGGCTACGACGTGGTGGACCACGGCCCCAAGGAATACGACGCCCTGGACGACTACCCGTCCTTCTGCATCAACGCAGCGCTCGCCGTCGTCGCTGACCAGCAGGCAGGAATCCACGCCCTGGGCATCGTCCTGGGCGGCTCGGGCAACGGTGAGCAGATCGCCGCCAACAAGGTCAAGGGGGTCCGCGCAGCCCTCGCCTGGAACCACTCCACCGCAACTTTGGCACGCGAACACAACGACGCCAACGTGGTGGCCGTGGGCGGCCGCCAGCACACTGTCGAGGAAGCAACTGAACTGATCGAGGCGTTCCTGGCTGAGCCCTTCAGCAACGACGAAAGGCACGTCCGCCGCATCGGCAAGATCGCGGCTTACGAAACCACCGGCGAGGTCATCGAGTAGTGCCCGAAGGGCATTCAGTCCGCCGCCTGGCGCAACAGTTCGGGGACGTCTTTACCGGGGAATCGCTGTCCGTGAGCAGCCCGCAGGGCCGGTTCGTTGCCGGCGCAGCCCTGCTGGACGGCCAGGTCCTGACGGATTCACGGGCCCACGGCAAGCATCTCTTCCTGCATTTTGACCACGCCGTGGTGCTGCACGTCCACCTGGGGCTCTACGGGGCCTGGGACTTCGGCGGCGACGCGACCTTCAGCGGGGCCTCCAGCATCGGTGCCCCGCGGAAGATCGGGGAGCGCGAGGTTTTCGAGGACCCCGAAATTACCGACGACGCCGGGTTGGTTGAGTACGCGGGACCTCCCGAGCCCCGCGGCGCCGTGCGTGTCCGGCTGGTCAGCAAGCATGGCTGGGCGGACCTCCGCGGTGCCACCACCTGCGCGGCCATCACCGAGGCAGAAGCCCGGGCCGTCCTGGCCCGGCTGGGGCCGGATCCGCTGCACAACCATCACGCGGACAGGACCCGCTTTGTGACGGGCCTTTTGTCCCGCAAGACGTCCATCGCGGCGCTGCTGATGGACCAGAAGGTGATTGCCGGCGTCGGGAATGTCTACCGGGCCGAAGTGCTGTTCCGGCAGCGGCTGGATCCATGGCTGCCGGGTACCGGACTCTCCAGCAGCGCCGCCGGCCTGTTGTGGGACGACACAGCCGCAGTAATGGCCGACGGCGTCCGCGACGGGCGGATCATCACCACACCGCCGGTGTATTGGGAGCCGGATTACCGGAAGCCGGGGGCGCTCCTGCCCACGGGCGACGACGCCCACTTTGTGTACAAGCGCGAAGGGCAGCCCTGCCGGGTCTGTGCCGTGCCGGTGGCCATCACTGAAATGGTGGGCCGCAAGCTGTACTGGTGCCCCGGCTGCCAGCAGTAGCCAACAAAGTCAGCTAGCTTCCAAGTCAGCCAAACAAAAAAGCAGGGCCCCTCAGCGAGGGGCCCTGCTTTATGTGGAGGGGACGACGGGAATCGAACCCGCATCATCAGTTTGGAAGACTGAGGCTTTACCACTAAGCTACGTCCCCGGAAAAATACAGCTCAGCTGTTGCGTCGGGCTGCTCTGCGTTTCTTCGGGCTGGCTGTTGAAGCCGGATACAACTAAACCTAATTCATGCCCCACGTGTCAAATGTGCAAAGAACGCCTGGATGAACGTAGACTTGCCTGTGCACTTACGGGGTGTAGCTCAGCTTGGCTAGAGCACCTGCTTTGGGAGCAGGAAGTCGCAGGTTCAAATCCTGTCACCCCGACTCTGCGGCTCGGGCCGTGCAAGCGGCCCGGGCAGAAAAATGCGTTTGCAGAAACCCATCCCACAAACCCAGGAGTACTTAGACCGTGAAGAGCGCTGTCGAGAACCTCACCCCCACGCGGGTCAAGCTCAATGTTGAGGTCCCTTTTGAGGAATTGAAGCCCAGCATCGACGAGGCATACAAGACTGTTGCTTCGCAGATCCAGGTCCCTGGCTTCCGTAAGGGCAAGGTCCCGTCCAAGCTGATCGACCAGCGCGTTGGCCGCGGCTACGTCCTGGAGACGGCCATCAACGAAGGCCTCAATGGCTGGTACCAGGCTGCAGTCCAGGAATCCGGCATCCGCCCCCTGAGCCGTCCCGAGGTTGAGATCACCGAAGTTCCGGACCCCACCTCCACGGACGGGGAACTGAAGTTCCACGCCGAGGTCGACATCCGTCCGGAGATCGAACTCCCGGACTACGCCGGCATCAAGGTCGAGGTAGCCGCAGCGGAATCCTCCGACGAAGACGTTGACAAGGCCCTGGACGAACTGCGCGGCCGCTTCGGCACGCTGAAGTCCGTGGACCGCCCGGCCGCCGATGGCGACTTCCTGACCATCGACATCACCGCCACCATTGACGGCGCCGACGTTGATTCCGCGTCCGGCCTGTCATACCAGGTGGGCACCGAAACCATGCTCGAGGGCCTGGACGAGGCCGTGACCGGCCTCAGCGTTGACGAGGACGCCATCTTCGAAACCACCCTGGTGGGCGGTGACCACGCCGGTGAGTCCGCCCAGGTGAAGGTTGTTGTCAAGGCCGTCAAGGAGCGCGAGCTTCCCGAGGCCGACGACGACTTCGCCCAGCTGGCCTCCGAGTTCGACACTCTTGCCGAACTCCGCGAGGACCTGGCCAAGCAGGCCGCCGACTCCAAGGTTGTTGAGCAGGGCGTTGAGGCCCGCGACAAGGTCCTGGACAAGCTCGTTGAGCTCATTGCGGTTCCGGTTCCGGACTCCGTGGTTGAAGAGCAGGTCGACGCCCACTTCAAGGAGGGCAACGGCCACGGTGAAGGCGAACACGACACCGAGGAGCACCGCGAAGAGGTCAAGGCCAACACCGCCCGCGCCTTCCAGAACGAAGTCATCCTTGACGCCATTGCCGAAAAGGAAGAAGTCAACGTCAGCCAGGCTGAGCTGATCGACTACATCGTCAGCGCCGCCAGCCAGTACGGCATGGACCCGAACCAGTTCGCCCAGATCATCGATCAGAGCGGCCAGGTTCCCATGATGGTTTCCGAGGTCCGCCGCCGGAAGGCACTGGCTGTTGTTCTGGGCCAGGCCACCGTGACCGACACCGACGGCAAGACCGTTGACCTCAGCGACTTCGTCCGCCCCGGCGGCGAAGAAGAGGCTCCCGCCGTTGAGGCTGAGGCTGCTGAAGACACCAACGCCGAGACCGAGGCCACCCCGAGTGACGACCCGGCAGCCGTGAAGTTCTAGCACGCACCTGGCAGTGCGACTGAAGGCAGCCCCCGGACCTATTGGTCCGGGGGCTGCCTCGGTTAACGGGCAGTCGTAGGGATCGTGCGCCGTCAGCGAACAGCGCGATTCCCGCGAACAAATCGGCCACCAAACCGGTTAGTGTCCAAGTAGTGAAGTTCAGTGATGTCACCGTCACCAGCGAGAGGTAAGTACACATGTCACAGCACGCAGAGGCCCCCCGGATGGCGACTGTAGATCCGGCCAGCCAGGACAACTACATCTACAACCGCCTCCTGAAGGAGCGCATCATCTGGCTGGGCTCCGAGGTGCGTGACGACAACGCCAACGCCATCTGCTCGCAGCTGCTGCTCCTGTCCGCCGAAAACCCGGAAAAGGACATCTACCTTTACATCAACTCTCCCGGCGGCTCCGTGACCGCGGGCATGGCCATCTATGACACCATGCAGTTCATCCCGAACGACGTCGTCACAGTCGCCACCGGCCTGGCAGCCTCCATGGGCCAGTTCCTGCTCTCCTCAGGCACCAAGGGCAAGCGCTACGCCACCCCCAACGCCCGGGTCCTGATGCACCAGCCCTCCGGCGGCATCGGCGGCACGGCCTCGGACATTAAGATCCAGGCCGAGCTGATCCTGCATATGAAGAAGGTCATGGCCGAACTGACCGCGGATCAGACCGGCCAGTCCGTGGATACCATCCTCAAGGACAACGACCGTGACAAGTGGTTCACCGCGCCTGAAGCCCTCGAATACGGCTTCTTCGACAAGATCGCGGCCCACGCCGGTTCCGTCTCAGGCGGCGGCGGAACCGCCAACGCCACCTCCGGCGAGTCAGCCTCCGAGAAGTAACCCGGCACTTAGAACACTTAGATCAGGAGCAACAAAATGACTTACAACTTCGGATCGACTGCCGGTAATCTTCCGACCAGCCGCTACGTCCTTCCCCAGTTCGAAGAGCGCACGCCTTACGGCTTCAAGCGCCAGGACCCCTACACGAAGCTGTTCGAGGACCGCATCATCTTCCTCGGCGTCCAGATCGATGACGCCTCCGCTGATGACGTCATGGCCCAGCTGCTGGTGCTCGAGTCCACCGACCCGGACCGCGACATCACTCTCTACATCAACTCCCCGGGCGGTTCCTTCACGGCCATGACCGCGATCTACGACACCATGACGTACATCCGGCCGGAGATCCAGACCGTCTGCCTCGGCCAGGCCGCCAGCGCCGCCGCCGTGATCCTCGCTGCCGGCACCCCGGGCAAGCGCCTGGCCCTGCCCAACGCCCGTGTCCTGATCCACCAGCCAGCCCTCTCCGGCGGCCAGGGTGGACAGGCCTCGGACCTGGAGATCCAGGCCGCGGAAGTTATGCGGATGCGCGCATGGCTTGAGGACACGCTGGCTCACCACTCGGGCCGCACCCCGGAGCAGGTCAACAACGACATTGAGCGTGACAAGATCCTGACCGCCGCCGAGGCCCTGGATTACGGCCTCATTGACCAGGTGCTTGATTCCCGCAAGATGAAGCCGCAGGCAATCACCAGGTAGCCAGCCTCTTCGACGGCCGGTGCGGTCCAGTAATTTGGGCCGCACCGGCCTTCGCTTTCCACCCTTGGACGCAATTGTGACCTAGAGTGGAAGATGTCACGGCCGGTCCTCCCAGGCCCGCCATGATTCCAGCAACGGTGCACAGCTGCCTGGCAGCAAGATACTTAAGGGGTTCACATATGGCTCGGATTGGCGAGAGCACGGATCTGCTGAAGTGTTCTTTCTGCGGAAAGAGCCAGAAGCAGGTGCGCAAGCTCATTGCCGGGCCTGGTGTCTATATCTGCGACGAATGCATTGAGCTCTGCAATGAGATCATTGAGGAAGAGCTCGCGGAAGTCGCCGATCTGGGAAGCTTCGAGCTGCCCAAGCCCCGCGAGATCTTCGACTTCCTGCAGGAATACGTCATCGGCCAGGAACCTGCCAAGCGTTCCCTCGCCGTCGCCGTCTACAACCACTACAAGCGGATCCAGGCCGGCCACGCCCCCAAGAGCGGCAGCCTCGCCGAGGGCGGCCACCACGACGACGTCGAAATCGCCAAGTCCAACATCCTCCTGATCGGTCCCACCGGCTGCGGCAAAACCTACCTTGCCCAGACCCTGGCGCGGCGGTTGAATGTTCCGTTTGCTGTTGCCGACGCCACGGCACTCACCGAAGCCGGCTATGTGGGTGAGGACGTGGAGAACATCCTCCTCAAGCTCATCCAGTCGGCCGATTACGACGTCAAAAAGGCCGAACAGGGCATCATCTACATTGACGAAATCGACAAGATTTCGCGCAAGAGCGAGAACCCCTCCATCACCCGGGACGTCTCCGGTGAGGGCGTGCAGCAGGCCCTCCTGAAGATCCTCGAAGGAACCGTAGCCTCCGTTCCGCCCCAGGGCGGACGCAAGCACCCCCACCAGGAATTCATCCAGATCGACACCACCAACGTGCTGTTTATCGTGGCGGGCGCCTTTGCCGGGCTGGAAGAGATCATCGGTTCGCGTTCCGGACGCAAAGGCATTGGCTTCGGCGCCCCACTCAACGATGCCAGCAACAAGGTGGACTCCTACGGTGAAGTGATGCCCGAGGACCTCCTGAAGTTCGGTCTGATCCCGGAATTCATCGGCCGCCTTCCCGTGATCACCACGGTCTCCAGCCTGGACCGGGACGCCCTCATCCAGATCCTCTCCACGCCGAAGAACGCGCTGGTCAAGCAGTACCAGAAGATGTTCCAGATCGACGGCGTGGAACTCGTCTTCGATGACGACGCCCTCAATGCCATCGCCGACCAGGCCCTGGAGCGTGGCACCGGTGCCCGTGGCCTGCGCGCCATCATGGAGGAAGTGCTGCTCCCGGTCATGTTCGACCTCCCCAGCCGCGAAGACGTGGCCAGCGTGGTCATTACCGCCGACGTTGTCCTCAGCAAGGCCGAGCCAACCCTCATTCCGCACGTGACCAAGCGACGCAAGTCCGCCTGACACGTCCGCCACCCCGCCTGACACTTCCGCCTTCCATCCCCGCATGCCCAGGAACAGAGGACTCACGCATGACTGAAACAACCATCAACCAGGCCGACTTCTGGTTTGATCCACTCTGCCCGTTCGCCTGGATCACGTCGCGTTGGATCGGCGAGGTTGAGGCCGTCCGCGATATCGAGACCGTGTGGCATGTGATGAGCCTGGGCGTCCTCAACGAGGGGCGCGAACTCGACGCCGGCTATCGGGAGCTCATGGACAAGGCATGGGGCCCGGTCCGGGTCATCATCGCGGCCCAGGAGCAGCACGGCGACCACGTGGTGAAGCCGCTCTACGACGCCATGGGCACACTGATTCATCAGGGCGGGGAGAAGGACTTCGGCGTCGTCATCAGCAAGGCACTGGCGGAGTGCGGACTCCCGGCCGGTCTGGCAGACGTTGCCGCCACGGACGCCTTCGACACCCAGCTGAGGGCCAGCCATGAGGAGGGCATCTCGCTGGTGGGCCAGGACGTCGGCACGCCGGTTGTGGCCTTCAACGGAACTGCTTTCTTCGGCCCCGTGCTGACCCGCATCCCGAGCGGCGAACAGGCAGGCAAGCTGTGGGATGCCACCGTCACGCTTGCCTCCTACCCGCATTTCTTCGAGATCAAGCGCAGCCGCAGCGAACGCCCGGAATTCAACTGACGCAGACAGCAAAGGGCCCCGGACGAACTACTCTGATGTAGTTTGTCCGGGGCTCTTGCGCATCCAAACCGTCGGGACAACAATGGTTCTTACCCACTTCGAAAGAAGCGGGACGCAGGAACCAAAGATTCAGTGATATGTATCCGACGCAGCCATCGGCAAAGTCAGATACAAGCTACCAGTGACGAGGTAGGAAGACCTGAAGATCCAAGGATCCTGCCAGACCATCAAAGACGTCACCAGGATGGCCGAAAAGTCGAAGCCCCACCAACGGCAAAACGCTGATGGGGCTTCCCCTTTGCCCAAAAACAGGGCTGCCGCCCAAAAACAGGCCTAAATCCGGTCAGGCCTTGGGCTGTTCCTCCGGAGCGGCCAGCACAACGTCGCTGACGGTCAGTTCGCCGTCGCCTGCCACAAGGGTCAGTTCGCGGGCGTTCGAGGCTGCCTTCAGGTCGCCAAGTCCGGCCTTCAGTTGCGTGGTCAGGGATTCCGACGCCGTGATGGTGGCGGAGAGGACCTCGGTGCGCTGCTTGACCTTGGCCTCGGACTTTGCCTTGCGGACACCGCTCAGGGCCGTGCCAACGGTGGCAAGCAGGGTGGTGTCGCCGTCCACGTCCACCGCGGTGGGCCACTGTGCACGGTGTACGGAGCCGTTCCGCCACCAGCCCCAGACCTCTTCGGTGGCGAAGGGCAGGAACGGGGCGAACAGGCGCAGCAGCGTGTCCAGGCTGGTGGCGAGTGCTGCCAGCACGGAGGCCTGCTCGGCGTCGCCTGCGGCACCGTAGGCGCGGTCCTTGATGAGCTCCACATAATCGTCCGTGAACTGCCAGAAGAAGCTCTCGGTGATCTGCAGGGCCCGGGCGTAGTCGTAGTTCTCGAACGCCTTGGTGGACTGGCGCACCACCTCGGCCAGCTGGGCCAGCACCGCCCGATCCAACGGGTTGGTCAGGACCGAGAGATCGGTGGAGACCACGGAATTCTCCGTCGCACCCAGGTTCAGGACGAACTTTGAGGCGTTCAGCAGCTTGATGGCCAGGCGGCGGCCGATCTTCATCTGCGCGATCTCGTACGCCGTATCCGCGCCGAGCTTGGCGGACGTGGCCCAGTAGCGGACGGCGTCGGAGCCGAATTCGTCCAGCACGTCGGTGGGAACCACCACGTTGCCCTTGGACTTGGACATCTTCTTCCGGTCCGGGTCCAGGATCCAGCCGGAGATGGCGGCATGCTTCCACGGCGCGGCGTGCTGCAGCGCATCAGCCTGGACTACCGAGGAGAACAGCCAGGTGCGGATGATGTCGTGGCCCTGGGGGCGCAGGTCAAACGGGAAGACCTTGGCGAAGAGGTCCTCGTCCCGGCTCCAGCCGCCCACAATCTGCGGCGTCAGGGAGGACGTGGCCCACGTATCCAGGATGTCGGCGTCGCCGGCGAAGCCACCGGGAACGCCGCGCTGGGCTTCGTCGTAACCCGGTGCGGCATCGGCCGCGGGGTCAACCGGCAGCTGCTCGTCCAGGGGCACGATCGGGGCGTCGTACCGCGGGTTGCCCTCGGCGTCCAGCGGGTACCAGACGGGGATGGGCACACCGAAGAAGCGCTGGCGGGACACGAGCCAGTCGCCGTTCAGCCCGGAGATCCAGTTCTCGAAGCGGGACCGCATAAAGGCCGGGTGGAAGTCGATCTCGTGGCCGCGCGCGATCAGGCGGGCGCGGCGCTCTTCGTCGCGGCCGCCGTTGCGGTAGTACCACTGGCGTGAGGTGACAACCTCGAGGGGCTTGTCGCCCTTTTCGTAGAAGTTCACCGGGTGCATGATCTTCTTCGGTTCGCCGTCGATCAGATCTTCGGCGGCCAGGAGCTCCACCACTGCTTCCTTGGCGCTGAAGACGGTCTTGCCGGCAATGGCTTCGTACGCGGTGCGCCCTGCATCGGTGGTGATCCATTCCGGGGTTTCGCCGACGATGCGGCCGTCCCGGCCAACGATGGCACGGGTGGGCAGCTGGAGTTCCCGCCACCAGGTGACGTCGGTGAGGTCACCGAACGTGCACACCATGGCGATGCCGGAGCCCTTGTCCGCCTTGGCCAGCGGGTGGGCCTTGACCTCAACCTCAACACCGAAGACCGGGGACGTGACCATCTTGCCGAACAGCGGCTGGTACCGCTCGTCGTCGGGGTTTGCAACGAGGGCGGCGCAGGCTGCCAGCAGTTCGGGACGGGTGGTCTCGACGTAGATCTTTTCGCCGTCTTCGGTGAAGAACGGGTAGCGGTAGTAGGCGCCGGCAACTTCGCGGTCTTCGAGTTCCGCCTGGGCCACGGCCGTGCGGAAGGTGATGTCCCACAGGGTTGGTGCCTCCGCCATGTACGCGTCGCCGGCTGCCAGGTTGGCCAGGAAGGCGCGCTGGGAGACTTCGCGGGAGGCGTCGTCGATGGTCCGGTACGTCAGCTGCCAGTCCACGGAAAGTCCGAGCTGCTGGAACAGGCTTTCGAAGACCTTCTCGTCCTCCACGGCAAGTTCTTCACACAGCTCGATGAAGTTCCGGCGCGAGACGACGTCGAAGTCGCGCTGGTTCTTGGCGGGCTCGGCCGGAGCACGGTAGCCGGCGTCGTACGGGATGGCCGGATCGCAGCGCACGCCGTAGTAGTTCTGCACGCGGCGCTCGGTAGGCAGGCCGTTGTCATCCCAACCCATCGGGTAGAAAACGTTCTTGCCGATCATGCGCTGGTAGCGGGCCAGCACGTCCGTCTGCGTGAAGGAGAACATGTGCCCCACGTGCAGGGAGCCGGACGCGGTGGGTGGGGGAGTGTCGATCGAGTAGACCTGCTCCCGGGTGGTGTCCGGGTTGAACTTGTAGGTCCCTTCGGCAAGCCAGCGCTGCGTGAGGGCAGCTTCGAGCCCCTCAAGGGCGGGCTTGTCCGGAACGTTGATAGGGGCGGTGGAGGGCGTGTCTGTACCCTGAGTGTCTTCAGCCATCTGGCAATTGTTTCATGGCCGGGACTTCATCCGGCGACATCGGCCCAAGCTTGCTACCGGACGGGGCCGTTAGGGTGGTGCCATGACTGAAGATTCACTGAACAAGGCAGCAGTAGTAACCGGCGCCAGCACCGGCATCGGCGAGGCGACCGTGCGGGCATTGCGGGAAGAAGGCTGGACGGTATTCGCTGTGGCACGCCGCGCCGAACGGCTGGCCGCGCTGGAAGCCGAAACAGGCGCCGTCGGAATTCCCGCTGACATCACCGAGGACGACGACGTCGCCAGGCTCCTTGCCCGCGTCACCGAAGCCGGCGGCGTGGGGACGCTCATCAACATCGCCGGCGGGGCCCGGGGTGCTGACCTGGTGGGCGAGGCCAACACCGAGGACTGGGAATGGATGTTCCGGGTCAACGTCCTCGGCACAGTGAAGCTCACCCGGGCGTTCCTGCCGATGCTCCGCGCCAACGGCGAAGGAACAGTCCTGAACCTGACGTCGACCGCCGGACTGGTGGCCTACGAGGGCGGCGGCGGCTACAACGCCGCCAAGTCTGCCCAGCACGCGCTGACCGGTGCCCTCCGGCTGGAAGAGGCGGAGCACAACATCCGCGTCATCGAGGTAGCCCCGGGCCTTGTCCGCACCGAAGAGTTCGCGCTCAACCGCTTTGGTGACCAGGACGCCGCGGAGAAGGTTTACGAGGGCGTGGAGAAGCCCCTGACCGCAGCCGACGTCGCCGACGTAGTGCGCTACGCCGTCAGCGCGCCGCACCATGTCAACCTGGACCAGATCGTGATCCGGCCCGTTGCGCAGGCGGCCACCCACAAGCTGATCCGCAAGCGTTAGGGAAGCTGGATCTCCAGGGTGGCGATCACTGCAGCGTGGTCGGTGCCGCTGACCGGGTGGACCGAGTAACCCGAACTTGAAATGTCCGGGCTGGTCACCAAATGGTCCAGCGTCACGCCGGGAAGGCTGTAATCCCGCATCGGCCAGGTGGGGATGAGCCGGCTGCCCAACGCGGTTGCAACATCCACCAGTTTCCGGCTGCCGCCGGCCCCCTCCAGCATCGCGCGGAATTCCCAGTGGTCATATGTCGCGTTGAAATCGCCCGCCAGAAGCGTCGGACCGGCTCCGCTGTTTGCCCGGGCCACAGCTGTAAGGTCACTTCGCCATTGATGAACGGCAATGTCCACGGGCGCGTGCGTGTGCACATTGATGACCGTCAGGCCGGCGCCCGAGTCACTGGTCTCAAGCCGGACAACCGGCATACTGAACGCTGTGTCAGGGACCAGTCCCATCTCCTTGAGCCGGAAAGACGAGTAGACGGCGCTGCCGGCCGCTCCGTTCCGGGGATGGGACACACGGTGGGGAAGCACGCTGCCCAAGTCTGCACGCGCCAGCCGCTTCTCCAACTCCAGGCTGTGCTCCTGGACGGTCAGCAGGTCAACATGGTGGTCCTGGACCAGCCGGACGATGGCGGCGCTATCAGCACCTCCGAGCCGGGCATTGAGGTTCATGACTGTCAGCTTCGCCGCGGCTGGAGCATCCGGCCCACGGACCTGGGGGTACCCTCCCTGCCGTGCCAGGAACACTTCCGGCGGGAACAGCCAGATAAGCTGTGCGATCAGCAGGATTGCCGCCGGCAGGATAGCCCAGGCACGCCGGCTGGGCAGTGCCAGCAACACCGCGGCCGCGGCGAGGAATGCCAGCCACGGTGTAAAGGCCACGACCTGCACCACAAGCGGCGGCCACGGCGCCTGGACGGCGCGGAACCAGGACACCACCACAACAGGTGCCGCAACCAGGCCAGCAGACCACAGCCAGCCGTGGTGTGCACGATGGCCCATCAGGGACCGGAACAAATCGCCCGGGAGACTGTCATGGCACGAGTCTATGGAGTCGCCGCCCTGGCGTCGCCCGTTGATTGGATCGGCTTTGCGATGAAGCCCAACGTTTACCGTCCAGCCGCACTCCGGCCAGCCCGCTGTGGCCTGGCGTTGGCCGCAGGACGGCACTGTAGCAGGCGCAAACTGCACACCACCAGAGTGGAGATTCCTTCCTATGCGCACCCCGATGAAGCTTGGCGCTGCCGTACTCAGCGCAGCCCTGCTCCTCACTACTTCGGTCCAGGCCCAAGCCGCTGACACGAACCCCAACGGCACGGACAACCATTTTGATCTACAGGCCCACCGCGGCGGACTCGGCCTGACCGTCGAATCCACCCTGGCGTCTTTCGCCAAAGGCCTCGAGACCGGCGTGTCCACCCTGGAACTTGACCTCCAGATCACCAAGGACGGCCGCGAAGTCATCACGCACGATCGCAAGATCAGCAACAAGAAGTGCCTCGATACCGCGCCGGTCACGCCAAACGATCCGCAGTTCCCCTACGTGGGCAAGTACGTCAAGGACCTGACCTTCGAACAGGTCCGAAGCCTGGACTGCGGTTCGCTCACCCAGCCGCAGTTCCCGGGCCAGACGGTGTCTCCCGGCGCCAAGATGCCAACTCTGGCCGAGGTTTTTGAGCTCGCCGACGCACACCGCGCCAGCCAGGTGAAGTTCAACATTGAAACGAAAGTCGAAGCCGGCGCTCCGGCGGAAACCGCCCCGCGCGAGCAGTTCATCGACGTCGCCCTCCGGGAAATCAACGCCGCCCAGATGCAGAGCCGCGTCTCTATCCAGAGCTTCGACTGGGGCTCCCTGCGCCTCGTCCAGCAGCGCGACCCGCAGATCCGCACCGTGGCCCTGACCAACAAGGACTTCCTCCAGGCCGGGCAGCCGGGCAGCTCGCCGTGGCTTGGCGGGATTGACGCCGACGACTTTGGCGGCGACCTCATCGCTGCAGCGTCCTCCCTCGGCTTCGACGCCGTCTCTCCCGTGCACGGCACCCCGCAGAACGGCAAAGTGACGGATCCGGGCTACGTCCCCTACGTCACCGCGGACATGGTGGAGCGTGCGCACGCTGCCGGGATGCAGGTCATCCCGTGGACCGTCGATGACCAGCCCACCATGCGGGCGCTGATCGACACCGGCGTTGACGGGATCATCACCGACTACCCGGACCGGCTCCGCGATGTCATGGCTGCTGCCGGGATGAAACTGCCGCGCGGCTTCTAGTACCGGCCCGGGCGCCCAGCCGCCGTCACTGCGTTTCGCTGCCCGGCGGACCGCGCTGTACTTCAAGGCAGTGTGCAGTGAAACGCAGTGACTTCTCCGGTAACATCGTCGTATCAGCTTTGACCCGGCCATCACCGGTGAGCTTCCGGAAGAACGCCCCGGCGCAAGGATCAGCACGCGCCAGGGCCGGTAGAACCGGACGGGTAAGCCCGTCACAGCAGTAATGAGCGGCCGGCGCACCAACAAGCTTCCCCCGGAGCATGGTGGAGTGCCGGTAAGTGAGGTGGTACCGCGGTAAGCGTGCAGTCCCAGGACAGCACACGAGCCGTCCTCGCATCCTGAACGGAACCATCCGGCAACGGCTGAGTGGTTCACCAGCTCAACCCAGGATGTCGAGAATGACGTATTACCCCAAAGCCTCAGCCTCCCCTTCGGCCGCAGTTTCGAGCGGCGCTGCCGCCGGTGTCTCCGCCTCCGTGAAGTTCCCGGAGATCGAAGAGCGCATCCTGAAGTACTGGGACCAGGACGGCACTTTCCAGGCCAGCATCGACCAGCGAAGCGCCGACGCCCCCGGCGGGCAGCCCGGCAGCAACGAATTCGTCTTCTACGACGGCCCTCCCTTCGCCAACGGCCTGCCGCACTACGGCCACCTCCTGACCGGGTACGCCAAGGACCTCGTGGGCCGCTACCAGACACAGCGCGGCCGCCGCGTTGAACGCCGCTTCGGCTGGGACACCCACGGACTGCCGGCTGAACTGGAAGCCATGAAACAGCTGGGCATGACGGACAAGACCCAGATCGAGGCCATGGGCATCGATAAGTTCAACGACGCCTGCCGTGCCTCCGTGATGAAGTACGCCGATGAGTGGAAGAGCTACGTCACCCGCCAGGCCCGCTGGGTGGACTTCGACAACGATTACAAGACGCTCAACGTCGAATACATGGAATCGGTCCTGTGGGCGTTCAAGCAGCTGCACGAAAAAGGCCTGACGTACAACGGCTACCGTGTGCTGCCCTACTGCTGGAAGGACGAGACGCCGCTGTCCAACCATGAGCTCCGCATGGACGACGACGTCTACAAGAACCGCCAGGACCAGACTGTCACGGTGACGTTCCCCATCACGGCAGGGGAGTCGGCGCTGTCGAAGCAGCTCGCCGGCGTCCAGGCGCTCGCCTGGACCACCACGCCCTGGACGCTGCCCACCAACCTGGCGCTCGCCGTCGGGCCTTCCATCACCTACGCCGTGCTCCCCGCCGGACCCAACGGCGTCAAGGCCGCTTCGCCGGACGCGCCAGTCACCGGCAGTTTCCTCCTGGCCGCGGACCTGCTGGCCGCGTACGCCAAGGACCTGGGCTACGAGGATGCGGACTCCGCCGAGGCTGCCGTGACGTCAACCCACACCGGCGCCGACCTGGAGGGCCTGGCCTACCAGCCGCTGTGGAACGACTTCCGCGACGACGAAAAGTACGGGACGCAGAACGCCTGGCGCTTCCTCGTGGCCGACTACGTCACCACCACCGACGGCACCGGCATCGTCCATCAGGCGCCCGCCTATGGTGAAGACGACCAGAAGGTCTGTGAAGAAGCCGGCATCCCGGTGGTCCTGTCCGTGGACGAAGGTGCCAAGTTCCTGCCGCTGTTCAGCCACGGCGACCTGCACGACATCGTGGGCCTTCAGGTCTTCGAGGCCAACAAGCCCATCACCCAGGTGCTGCGCGCCCAGGGCCGCCTGGTCCGCCAGGCCAGCTACGAGCACAGCTACCCGCACTGCTGGCGCTGCCGCAACCCCCTGATCTACCGCGCCGTGTCCTCCTGGTACGTGGAGGTCACCAAGTTCAAGGACCGCATGTCCGAACTGAACCAGGACATCAACTGGATCCCCGGCAACGTCAAGGACGGCCAGTTCGGCAAGTGGCTGGCCAACGCCCGCGACTGGTCCATCAGCCGCAACCGCTACTGGGGCAGCCCCATCCCGGTGTGGCAGTCCAGCGACCCGGAATTCCCGCGCACCGACGTCTACGGCTCCCTGGCCGAGATCGAGGCCGATTTCGGCCGCCTGCCGCTGAACAAGGCCGGCCAGGTGGACCTGCACCGCCCGTTCATCGACGAACTGACCCGCCCCAACCCTGACGATCCCCGGACCCCCGAAGAGGGCCAGTCCGTGATGCGGCGCGTCGAGGACGTCCTGGACGTCTGGTTCGACTCCGGCTCCATGCCGTACGGCCAGGTGCATTACCCGTTCCAGAACGAGGCCTGGTTCGACACGCACAACCCGGCGGACTTCATCGTGGAGTACATCGGGCAGACCCGTGGCTGGTTCTACATGCTGCACATCCTGTCCACGGCGCTGTTTGACCGTCCGGCCTTCCGGAACGTGATCAGCCACGGCATTGTGCTGGGCTCGGACGGGCAGAAGATGTCCAAGAGCCTGCGAAACTACCCGGACGTCTCCGAGGTCCTGGACCGTGACGGCTCCGACGCCATGCGCTGGTTCCTGATGTCCAGCCCCATCCTGCGCGGCGGCAACCTGGTGGTCACCGAACAGGGAATCCGCGACGGCGTCCGCCAGGTCATCCTGCCCCTGTGGAACGTGTACAGCTTCTTCACGCTGTACACGAACGCCGCGGGCGGCGGTTCCGGTTACGACGCGAAGCTCCGCTACGACGGGTACGCCGACACCCTGGACCAGTACCTGCTGGCGAACACCGGTGACCTGGTCCGCAACATGACCGCGCAGCTGGACAGCTACGACATCTCCGGGGCGTGCGATGAACTGCGCAGCTACCTGGACATGCTCACCAACTGGTACGTCCGCCGCAGCCGCCAGCGCTTCTTTGACGAGAGCGCTGACGCGTTCGACGCGCTGTACACCGCGCTGGAGACCGTGTCCCGCGTGGCCGCGTCGCTGCTTCCGCTGGTCTCCGAGGAGATCTGGCGCGGCCTCACCGGCGGACGCTCCGTGCACCTGGCCGACTGGCCGGACGCGGAACTGTTCCCGGCCGACGCGTCGCTGGTGGAAGCGATGGACCGCGTGCAGCAGATCTGCTCCACCGGATCCTCGCTGCGCAAGGCCGCCAACCTCCGCGTGCGGCTGCCGCTGCAGGAACTGACCGTGGTGGCACCCGGCGCGGATGCGCTGGGAGGCTTCGCCGCCGTCGTCGCCGATGAACTGAACCTGCGCTCCGTGCGCCTGCTGGACGCCGAGAGCGCCTCCCCGGAGGAGTTCGGCATCGAGCAGAAGCTCGTGGTCAACGCACGCGCCGCGGGACCGCGCCTGGGCAAGAACGTCCAGCAGGCCATCAAGGGCGCCAAGTCCGGCGACTGGTCGGTTTCCGACGCCGGAGTGGTCATCGCCGGAGGCCTGGAGCTGGAAACCCAGGAGTACACCCTGGAGACCGTGGTGGCAGAATCCGACGGCGGATCGGCTTCGGTAGCTGTCCTGCCGGGCGGCGGCTTTGTGGTGCTCAACACCGAGGTCACGCCCGAACTTGCTGCTGAAGGGCTGGCTAGGGACATGATCAGGTCTATTCAAGCGGTTCGAAAGGACAATGCATTCCATGTATCCGATCGGGTGAGCAGTGTTATTGCCGGACTTTCGGGACAGGAGCTTGAGGCTGCGAAGGCACACGCTGAAATGATCAAGCGGGAGACGCTGTCTGTCGCGTTAAGATTCAGGGATGTCGTCTTGGTCGAGGACCATGAGTTCGCCAACGGCGATGGTTCGAACTACGGTATCCGCGTCGAAAAAGTAGAGGCTTGAGCCATGACTGACGAATTCTCCGTGGAAAGTGTCTACGCCGAGCTGCTGGGGCGTGCGCCGGAAAACAAGATGGAGCCGCGTCTTGCGCCGCTGTTCCGGGCCATGGATGTGTTGGGGGAGCCCAACAAGGCGTTCCCGATCATCCATGTGACGGGCACCAACGGGAAGACCTCCACGGCCCGGATGATCGAGGCCGGGCTGCGCGCGCACGGCCTGAGTACCGGCCGCTACACCAGCCCGCACCTGTCCAAGGTCACCGAGCGGATCAGCATCGACGGCCACCCTGTCTCTGACGAAACGTTTGTCCGGATCTGGGACGAGATCCGCCCGTACCTGCAGATCGTCGACGACGAACTTACCGCTGCGGGGGAGCCCCGGCTCACGTACTTCGAGTGCCTGACCATCCTGGGCTTCGCGATCTTCGCGGACCAGCCGGTCAACGTGGCCGTGATCGAGGTGGGCCTGGGCGGCATCACCGATGCCACCAACGTGGGCGACGGCCTGGTTTCCGTGGTCACCCCCATTTCCCTGGACCACACCGACCTGCTGGGCGATACCACCGAGGAGATTGCGTACGAGAAGGCCGGCATCATCAAGCCCGGTGGTTACCTCATCAGTGCCTCGCAGCCCGTTGATGCCGCGCAGGTGCTGCTCGAGAAAGCCAAGGACGTGGGAGTCCCGTTCCGGTTTGAAGGCGTGGAGTTCGGCGTCGAATCCCGGACGGTTGCCGTGGGCGGCCAGGTGGTGAGCATCCAGGGCATCGCCGGCCGGTACCCGGAACTGCTGCTGCCGCTGCACGGCGCTCACCAGGCCCAGAACGCAGCCGTGGCAGTGGCAGCCCTCGAGGCCTTCTTCGGCGGCGAGAAGGAACTTGACGCCGAGGTGCTCCAGGAGGCCTTCGCATCCGTCACGTCCCCGGGCCGCCTTGAGGTTGTCCGCACGGCGCCCACCATCATTGTTGACGCGGCCCACAACCCGGACGGCATCAGGGTCTCGGCCGAGGCCATCCAGGAGGCCTTCAGCTTCACCCGGCTGGTGCCGGTAGTGGGCGTCCTGAAGGAGAAGGACGCAGAAGAGATCCTGCGCCAGCTCAAGGAATCCCTGGGCGAGATCGCCCAGGAATACTGCTTCACCCAGTCCAACTCGCCGCGGGCGGTACCCGCGGCCGAACTGGCTGAACTGGCGGTGGAAATGGGCTTCGGCGAAGACAACATCCACATTGCCGAGAAGCTCGACGACGCCCTCGAATGGGCCGTGGAACGCGCCGAAGCCAGCGACGACCTCTCCGGCGGCGTGCTGGTGACAGGGTCCATCACCCTGGTGGCGGAAGCCCGGATCCTGCTCGGAAAGACGGAGGCCTAGCCGTGGCGAAGCTGACCAAAGCGCAGCGTGAATGGCGCCCGGGAATGCCCAAGAAGCGCCGGTCCACCAAGGTGATGTTTGCCTCCACCGTCCTGCTGCTTGAGGCGTTTGTGGTCTTTTTCGCAACGCTGGCCGTCTTTGGACTCAGGCGCGGCGAGTTTCCGCCGGCGCTGATCCTGGGCATCGGCATCGCACTGAGCGTAGTGATGATCCTGGCCTGCGCGGTGCTGTCCAAGCCCTGGGGCGTGGGACTGGGCTGGATCCTGCAGATTGTGCTGATCCTGACGGGCACACTCGAGCCCATGATGTTCCTGGTTGGCGCGCTGTTCGGCCTGGCCTGGTGGTATGGAATCCGCACCGGCATCCGGATCGATTCAGAAGCTGCAAAGCGCGAACGCGAACAGTCCGAGTGGAACGCGTCGCACGGGGACACCCCGGAAGCCTCGTAGAATTGTCCCGAAACCACCCATTACGCATTGGAGCAGCTATGACCATTGAGCGCACCCTGGTACTGATCAAGCCCGACGGCGTTGCCCGCAACCTCAGCGGCGCCATCCTGGGCCGTATTGAGGCCAAAGGCTACACCCTCGCCGAACTGAAGAAGGTTGACGCCAGCCGGGAACTGCTGGAGCAGCACTACGAAGAACACTTGGGCAAGCCGTTCTACGAGCCCCTCGTTGAATTCATGCTCAGCGGACCGATGGTGGCCGCGATCTTCGAAGGCCACCGCGTCATTGAAGGCTTCCGGTCCCTGGCCGGCACTACGGATCCCACCACTGCGGCTCCCGGCACCATCCGTGGCGATTTCGGCCGCGACTGGGGCCTGAAGGTCCAGCAGAACCTGGTCCACGGCTCCGACTCAGTGGACTCGGCCGAGCGCGAAATCAAGATCTGGTTCCAGGACTAACGTCCACCCGCGAACTGGGCGAACGGACACTTGAGTCCACAGCGCGAACGGACACTTGAGGCCCCGGGAAACCGGGGCCTCAAGTGTCCGTTCGCGCTTGTCCGTTCGCGCCTTCTGTGCGTTTTGTGCGGGGCTCGCGTTAGAAGCCCGAGGTTCCGGCAAACACCTGGATGAAAGCGAAGAAGATGGTGGCGATGACCGCCACGTACAGCAGCGCCGTGATGATCCAGCCCGATTCGCCCAGTACACGTGCAGAACCTGCGGGGACGGGGATGACGCCGTGGACGACGTTGCGGATGGTCACCCAGACGAAGAGCGGGATCATCGCGGCCCAGACAATCATGCAGAACGGGCAGAGGACATGGATGTCGTAGAGTGCCTGGGACCAGAGCCACACCACAAACGCGAAGCCCAGCGTCACGCCGGCCTGGAGCCCTGCCCAGTACCAGCGGGCGAACGTGGCGCCGGAGAGCAGGGCCATGCCCACTGTGATGATGACGGCGAACGCCACGATGCCAATAAACATGTTGGGGAACCCGAACGCCGAGCTCTGCCACGTCTGCATGACCTGGCCGCAGGAGATCCACGGATTAACGTCGCAGGCCGTTACGTGATTCGGATCCTCGAGGACGGCGAGCTTTTCCAGGACCAGTGTTCCCGAGGCCAGCCAGCCAATGACTCCGGTGATGACGAGCAGCCAGCCAAAAGGCCGGTTGCGCGCCATCGGCGGCATAGTCCCGGATGTAGCGGGCAGCCGCTCTGCCGGCGGGGAGGCAGCCGGCGTGTCGGTGCCGTGGGAGGAAATGCTGGGCATGGTGTGTGGCGTCCTTTGCTTCGGGTGCTCCTTGCCCCGATTGTAACGCCGGTGACTGGAAGCAGCATTCAGTAATCGCCCGCACGTGCCGATCCGCTGGCCTTGGTTCCGCCGTCTTTCAGCCCGGGTGTGAGAGAATGAACATGGCTGGAGGCCGACCCACATTCGGACTCCGGTCCGGTGGCTTGTTTCAAGACCGCCAATGATGAGCAGGGCAGGCTTCGGATTCTCTGATCCGGCTTCCCGCAATTCCATTGGTCGGCACCTGGTTGTGGCGTGTAGAACAACGGGTTTCAGGACACAGCCGACGGCTCCCACGGGCTGCCGCACCCCTCTGCCGGTGCGAACCTGGGAGTATCCACTTGACTTCTGTCAACGCCTGCGGGTTTTGACAATATGTGCCCCAATGGGTGCCGGATGTGGCGGTACGTCAGGGGCAGGAGTGTTGCCACATATGGAAAACGAACAAACACCAGCCGTTAATGATGAAGCTGCAGCCGAAGCGGTGGAAGCGCCCAAGAAGGCCACCCGGACACGTCGGAAGGCAGTGCCGAAGGCCGCAGAAGCCGTACCGGTGAATGACGCCGCCGAAGCTGAGCCTACGACGGATACCGCTCCGGAACCCAAGACGCCGGTCCGACGGACCCGCGCACGTAAGGCCGTGGCCACTGCCGAACCGTTGCCGGCCTTCGCTGCCGAGGTTCTGGAAGCACCAGCCGCCGTAGTTACCGAGACCGCCGTAGCTCCCGAGGCTGCCGCCGTCGAGCCCGCCGCCGAAGCCGCAGCGCCTGAGGCCGCAGCCGAGACCAAGCCCGTCCGCCGCCGCCGTGTGGCCACGCGCAAGACTTCCGCTCCCGACGTCGCCCCCGCGGCCGCTGAACCAACAGCACCCGAGGAGCAGGCAGCTCCTGAAGCAGCGGCAACGCCGGCCCCTGAAGCTGAGGAAGCCGCCGCGGTTGAGCCCGCGGCGCCGGCAGCCACCACGGCCGCGCCCGTTACCGCTGCCGCCGCCCCGGCTGAAGCTCCGGCCGCTGCTGCTGAGACTGCCAGCCCGTTCAGTTCACTGTTCCTTGAGCCGGCGTCCACCACATCGGTGCTTTTCCAGGCCCCCGACCTCAGCACCGTGGTCCGCCCCGCGCCGGTTGCTGCCGTGGTTGAAGAGCCGGAAGAGGACGACGCCGAAGACGGCGAAGCGGACGACGCCAGCGGCCGCCGCAGGCGCCGCAGCCGTGGTCGCCGTGGACGCAGCCGCACAGGCGAAAGCGATGCTGACGGTGATAACGAAGGCGACGAAGGCGCAGCCGAAGAAACTGATGAGGAATCCGCCGGGCAGGCCGATGAGGGCGTGACGTCCCGCCGTCGTCGTCGCCGCCGCCGTGGCGACCAGGATCTGGAACTGACCGGAGGAGAAGGCGACGACCCGCCCAACACGGTGACCCGTGTCCGCGCGCCGCGCGCCGCGACCGAAGCGCCGGTCAACAACCGCGTCACGTCTGTCAAGGGTTCCACCCGCCTCGAAGCCAAGAAGCAGCGCCGCCGCGAATCCCGCGACACCGGCCGCCGCCGCACCGTCATCACCGAGGCCGAGTTCCTGGCCCGCCGCGAATCAGTTGACCGGCAGATGATCGTCCGTCAGCGCGACGACAGAATCCAGATCGGCGTCCTCGAAGACGGCGTCCTGGCCGAGCATTTTGTCTCCAAGACCCAGCAGGACTCCCTGATCGGCAACGTCTACCTTGGCAAGGTGCAGAACGTCCTGCCGTCCATGGAAGCGGCGTTTGTTGACATCGGACGCGGCCGCAACGCCGTCCTGTACGCCGGTGAAGTGAACTGGGAAGCCGTTAACCTCGAAGGCAAGCAGCGCCGGATCGAAAACGCGCTCAAGTCCGGCGACACCGTCCTGGTCCAGGTCACCAAGGATCCTGTGGGCCACAAGGGTGCACGCCTGACCAGCCAGATCTCGCTGCCCGGCCGCTACCTGGTCTATGTGCCCGGCGGCTCCATGACCGGAATCTCCCGCAAACTGCCCGACGTCGAGCGCAACCGCCTCAAGCGCATCCTCAAGGACCGCCTCCCGGAGCACGCCGGCGTCATCGTCCGCACCGCTGCCGAAGGCGCCTCGGAAGAGGAGCTCACGCACGACATCAACCGGCTGCGCGCGCAGTGGGAGGGCATCGAAAGCCAGTCCACGTCCACCAAGATCCTCGCGCCGGAGCTGCTCTACGGCGAACCTGACCTCACCATCAAGGTGGTCCGTGATGTCTTCAACGAGGACTTCTCCAAGCTGATCGTCTCCGGTGAAGAGGCCTGGGACACCATCGAGGCCTACGTCACCTACGTGGCACCGGACCTCGTGGGCCGCCTGGAAAAGTGGACCAAGGACCAGGACATCTTCGCTGCGTGGCGGATCGATGAGCAGATCCACAAGGCCCTGGAACGCAAGGTCTTCCTGCCTTCGGGCGGCTCGCTGGTCATTGACCGCACCGAGGCCATGACCGTGGTGGACGTCAATACCGGCAAGTTCACCGGCAGCGGCGGCAACCTCGAGGAAACCGTCACTAAGAACAACCTCGAGGCAGCTGAAGAAGTGGTCCGGCAGCTCCGGCTCCGCGACATCGGCGGCATCATCGTCATCGACTTCATCGATATGGTCCTCGAATCCAACCGCGACCTTGTCCTGCGTCGCATGGTGGAATGCCTGGGCCGCGACCGGACCAAACACCAGGTGGCCGAAGTGACCTCGCTGGGCCTCGTGCAGATGACGCGTAAGCGCATGGGCACCGGGCTCCTGGAGGTCTTCGGCGAGCAGTGTGAAACCTGTGCGGGCCGCGGAATTGTCACCCACGACGACCCCGTGGAACACCGCCGCGCCAACACGGTAGCCGCGGAGCATCACGTGCAGCGGGTTGACAGCCGCCCGGAAGCACAGCGCACTGACAGCGTGCGGACTGACAGCCAGCGCCCGGACAGCCAGCCGGGTGGCCGCACTGACCGGAAGCGCCGCCGCGGACGGGGCGGCCAGCCGCTGGAAACGGCACCGGCAGCTCCGGTGCAGATCCACACGGTCCACCCGGAAGCCAGCGATGCCGAGCGCCATGCGAAGGCGGAGGCCACGCGGGCAGCGCTTGCGAACATTGCGGCCGCAGCCCACGCTGCGCATCTGCATGACGACGAGGTGGCTCATGCATCAGCTGCCGCGGGCCGGCAGCCTGCGGCTCCGGTGCCGGCTCCGGTTGGGCAGTCCGAAACGGACTCCAACGGCCGCCCGGCCGCGGTGCTGACATTCGGCGGCGAGCAGGTGGTGCTTCCGTTCGTTGCGCACCACGATGACCAGCCGCACGCACCTGCCCTGACACTTGACCGCCTCGCGGAGGCCTTTGCCCACCTTGGTGAGCCGGCTCCTGTAGCGGAAAGCACGCCGCCGGCAGTCCAGGCAACTGAAAGCCGGGCGGCCGAACCTGCCCGCCAGCAGCAGCCAGCCGCGGCGGAGAAGGATTACTCCGACCACACCGAGGAGCCCCGCGCCCGCCGTCCCCGGCGGAACCGGAGTGCCAGCCGTGCCCAGGGCGCAGCCAATGCCACGTCCGTAGAGCATCACGAAGCCGCTCCGGCGGCTGCCGCCGGACACACCCACGCCGCCAAGTCGCCGGAGCCCGTCAAGGCTCCTGTGGCCGACAAACCGGTTGCCGCCAACGCGCCCATCATCCTGGGCGTAGGAGTTCCGGCCTCGGAGCTCTGACCAAGCAGTAGGGCAAGCCAATACAACGGCGCCCGGACGTGCCTGTGAATCACAGGCTGCGTCCGGGCGTCCGGCGTTAAGTCGCGAGGAACGCTAGGCTGGTGACTGACACGGGGTGCCGCGCAGAGAGCCGGCTGAGATCCACACCCGTTGAACCTGTCCGGTTAGCACCGGCGAAGGGATGTCTCCTTTGGCTTCAACTTCTGTCCTTCCTCCTGCAACACCCGCGGCGGCTCTGCCGGAAACCCCGGCAACCCGGGCTGGGGTCCGGCCCGCACCAGGCCGATCTTCTGCGGTCCGGGTGCTGCGTGACGTTCCGCGGGTGCTGTCCATTGCCGGATCGGACCCTTCAGGGGGCGCGGGCGTCCAGGCCGACCTCAAAAGCATTGCAGCCCTTGGCGGCTACGGCATGGCGGCCATCACCGCGCTGACGGTCCAAAACACCCAGGGGGTCCAGGCGGTTCACGTCCCGCCTGCGTCCTTCCTGGGCCAGCAGCTCGATGCCATCAGCGATGACATCACCATCGACGCGGTCAAGATCGGCATGCTGGGCGACGCTGCCGTGATAGGTGTGGTCCGTGACTGGCTGGACAAGGTGCGTCCCGCCGTCGTCGTTCTTGATCCGGTGATGGTGGCCACGAGCGGCGACCGGCTGCTGCAGGAGTCTGCCGAGGCGGCCCTGAGGGAGCTGCTCCCGCTCGCGGACCTGATTACCCCCAACCTGGCCGAACTTGCCATCCTGGTGGGGGAGCCGCAGGCGAGGGATTGGCACGACGCGCTCGGGCAGGGGCAGCGGTTGTCCGCCGCGACCGGTGCCACCGTCCTGGTCAAGGGCGGCCATCTCGACGGCGGCGCGTGCCCGGATGCCCTGGTCAACGCTGCCGGGCTGCTCGCCCAGGAGGTGGTGGAAGTGAGCGGGGACAGGATCCCCACGCGCAACAGCCACGGCACCGGCTGCTCGCTGTCGTCGGCCATGGCCACAGCTCAGGCCCGGCTGGGGGACTGGGAAGCCGCACTGCGGCAGGTGAAGCCCTGGCTGGTGGGCGCGCTGCAGGCCGCTGACCAACTTGAGGTGGGCGGGGGCAACGGCCCCATCAACCACTTCCACCACATGCAACAGGTTCCGGCAGCCGGTGAATTCGCAGAGACGCTGCGCCGGGCGTCGGAGCCGGATCTTGCAGCCATCTACGGACTGGATTTCATCCGAGACCTGGCGGCCGGCACATTGGCTGAGGAACAGTTCGCCTATTACCTCGCCCAGGACGCCATCTACCTCAACGGCTATTCGCGGGTCCTCGCCCGGGCCAGTGCGCTGGCGCCCACGGAAGCCGCCCAGCTGTTCTGGGCAAAGTCGGCCCAGCAGTGCCTTGAGGTCGAGTCCGAACTGCACCGCACGTGGCTAAGCACCAGGACAGTGGACTCCGTCCTGGGACCTGTCACCAAGTCCTACGTGGACCACCTGCTGGCGGCCTCGGCTTCCGGCAGCTACGCGGTCCTCGTTGCGGCGGTGCTGCCGTGCTTCTGGTTGTATGCCGAAGTGGGACAGACCCTCCACTCGGAGTTCCTGGCTGCGGGTGCACCGGCAGCACATCCTTATGCCGACTGGCTGCGGGCCTATGCTGACGAGGATTTCGCCCAGGCCACACGTGACGCCATCGCCTTCGCTGACGACGCCGGCCGGAGTGCTTCCGCGGATGAACGGGCGGCGATGCTGGTGGCTTTCAGGCAGTCGTGCCGGTTCGAAGTGGAATTCTTCGACGCGCCGCGAATTCATTCCTGACAGGCTGCGGCCCGTTCGGCCTGTACGATAGTCAGGCACGGTTTTGGATTGTCAGTGCAGTACCTGCTTGTGGGTCCTATCACAGACAACCGACCGTAACCAGCCTCATTTGCGGCCGAAGGCAAAATTAGCGTATTCTAGATCTTCGGTGCTTACGCCAACACTTGGGTTACGACCCCACGGCGTTGAGGCACAGCGAGAACCCAGCCAAATATGGAATCGGGTTCAGCACGCAAATTTAGTAATAAACGTCGAGAGAAGTGAGTTCCCAAGTGGTGTACGCGATTGTCCGCGCAGGCGGCCGCCAAGAGAAGGTTTCCGTTGGAGACTTCGTTACCCTGAACCGCGTCCCCGGTGGAGCCGGCAGCACCTTTGAGTTGCCCGCACTGCTCCTGGTAGACGGTGACAAAGTCACCTCTGCTGCTGCGGACCTGGCCAAGGTAACGGTTACGGCTGAGATCCTCGAAGACCTCCGTGGTCCGAAGATCGTCATCCAGAAGTTCAAGAACAAGACCGGTTACAAGAAGCGCCAGGGTCACCGTCAGGAATTGACCAAGGTCAAGATCACGGGTATCAAGTAACTCTTCGTTACTGTTCAGGTTCTTCAGCAGATTCCCCAGAATTTAAAGGCAGGCATTTCAAATGGCACATAAAAAAGGCGCGAGTTCCACTCGCAACGGTCGTGACTCCAACGCCCAGTACCTCGGCGTCAAGCGCTTCGGTGGTCAGGTAGTTTCCGCAGGCGAGATCATCGTCCGCCAGCGTGGCACCCACTTCCACCCGGGCGCCGGCGTTGGCCGTGGCGGCGACGACACACTGTTCGCCCTGGCCCCGGGAGCCGTCCAGTTCGGCACCCGCCGCGGTCGCCGCGTAGTCAACATCGTTGCTGCTGCAGCTGCAGAGTAACAAATAGTTCTGAAACGGTGGAGCGGGCCATTTGGTCCGCTCCACTATTCTTTTAACCGCATTACAATCGTCTTGGCGCCCGTGGGCGTCCAGGAAACAGCACTGAGGAGATCCACGTGGCGAGCTTTGTAGACCGGGTAGTACTGCACGTATCCGGCGGTACCGGCGGCCACGGCTGTGTCTCCGTCCACCGGGAGAAGTTCATCCCACTGGGCGGGCCCGACGGCGGTAACGGCGGCGACGGCGGCAACGTCATCCTGCGCGTTGACCACCAGACCACTACCTTGCTCGACTACCACCACTCCCCGCACCGCCACGCCACCAACGGCGGGTCCGGCATGGGCGACTGGCGCGGCGGCAAGAATGGCGAGACCCTCGTCCTGCCCGTGCCCGACGGCACCGTGGTCAAAGCCAAGGACGGCACCGTCCTGGCAGACCTGGTCGGCGAAGGCGCAGAATACGTGGCGGCCGCCGGCGGCCAGGGCGGCCTGGGTAACGCTTCGCTGTCCTCGCAGAAGCGCCGTGCCCCGGGCTTCGCCCTGCTGGGCATCGAGGGTGACGCCCGTGACGTTGTGCTGGAACTGAAGTCCATCGCCGACATTGCGCTTGTTGGTTTCCCCTCTGCCGGCAAATCCAGCCTGATCGCGGCCATGTCCGCCGCGCGGCCCAAGATCGCCGACTACCCCTTCACCACGCTGATCCCGAACCTGGGTGTTGTCCAGTCCGGCGATGTCCGCTTCACCATTGCAGACGTTCCGGGCCTCATCGAGGGCGCCAGCGAAGGCAAGGGCCTTGGCCACCACTTCCTGCGCCATGTGGAGCGTTGCGCCGCACTGGTACACGTGCTCGACTGCGGCACGCTGGAATCGGACCGCGACCCGCTGGCAGACCTGGCCATCATCGAGGCCGAACTGGAAAAGTACTCCGTAGACATGAGCTTCGCGGGTGCCGACGGCGAAGTGGTTCCGCTGAACCACCGTCCGCGCCTGGTCGCCCTGAACAAGGTGGATCTCCCGGACGGCAAGGACATGGCTGGATTCGTCCGCCCCGAACTGGAGTCACGCGGCTACCGGGTCTTCGAGATCTCGGCCACCAGCCACGAGGGTCTCCGCCAGCTGGGCTTCGCCATGGCGGAAATCGTCCAGGCCGCCCGTGCCGCCCTCGCGGCCGCCCCACCCAAGGTCCAGCCGCCCATCCTGCGTCCCCGCGCCGTCAACGAAGCCGGCTTCAAGATCCGCCGCGAGGAAAAGAACCTCGAACCGCTCTTCCGCGTACTGGGCGACAAGCCTCTCCGCTGGGTCAAGCAGACCGACTTCACCAACGAGGAAGCCATCGGCTACCTCGCCGACCGCCTGGCCAAGCTCGGCGTCGAAAACGAACTGTTCAAGCAAGGCGCCAAGCCGGGCGACGCAGTCGTGATCGGCGAAGATGACGGCGTTGTCTTCGACTGGGAGCCCACCATGAGCGCCGGAGCCGAAATGCTCGCATCACCGCGCGGCACGGATATCCGTTTCGCGGACGTCGGCGACCGCCCCACCCGTGGCCAGAAGCGTGACGAGCAGCAGGAACGCAAGGATGCCAAGGCCGCCGCCCGCGCCGAGCTCGAAGCCGAGCGCAAGGCCGGGATCTGGACCGAATCGGTCAGCGGCCGCCGCGCTGCCAAGCCGGTCAAGGAGAGTGGACTGGGCGCAGAAGATGACCAGTAGCTCCGTCTCCGCGGTCCCGCGGAAGCGCGCCGCGGACCGTAGTGTGCTCTCGGATGCCCGCAGGATTGTTGTTAAGGTCGGCTCATCGTCGCTGACCAGCATCAAGGGCGGCATCTCGGAAGAATCGCTGACCGCCCTCGCCGATGCGCTGGCAGCCAAGCGGAACTCCGGGACCGAGATCATCCTGGTGTCTTCCGGTGCGATCGCGGCCGGCCTGGCACCGCTGGGTCTCGCCAAGCGGCCGCGTGACCTGGCTACGCAGCAGGCCGCGGCCAGCGTGGGCCAGGGACTGCTCATGGCCCGTTACACCCAGGCGTTCGGCGCCCACGGCGTAACCGTCAGCCAGGTGCTGCTCACCGCCGATGACCTGATGCGCCGGAGCCAGCACACCAACGCCTTCCGTGCCCTGGACCGGCTCCTCAACCTTGGCGTGGTACCGGTGGTCAACGAAAACGACACCGTTGCGACGCACGAGATCCGTTTCGGTGACAACGACCGCCTTGCGGCCCTGGTGGCCCACCTGGTCCGCGCCGACGCGCTGGTGCTCCTCTCCGACGTCGACTCCCTCTATGACGGTCCGCCGTCGCACGGTGCCAAGCGGATTCCGCTCGTGGAAGGTCCGCACGACCTCGACGGCGTCACCATCGGCAAGGCAGGCAAAGCCGGCGTCGGAACCGGCGGCATGACCACCAAAGTGGAAGCCGCCACCATCGCGGCCGGTTCAGGGATCCATGCCCTGGTCACGTCCACCGCCAACGCCGCCGCCGCCCTGGCCGGCGAGGACGTTGGCACCTGGTTCAAGGTCAATGGCGCCCGCAAGCCGGTCCGGCTGCTCTGGCTTGAGCACCTTGCCTCCGTGCATGGCAGGCTGATTCTCGACGACGGCGCCGTCAAGGCAGTGCGCCACCGCCGCACTTCGCTGCTTCCGGCCGGCATCTCCGCGGTGGACGGCGATTTTGAGGCGGGCGACGCCGTCGAAATCGTCAGTGCCGACGGCACCGTCATTGCCCGCGGCCTCGTCAACTATTCCGCCGCGGAACTGCCCCAGATGCTGGGACGGTCCACCAAGGAGCTGGGCAAGGCGCTGGGCCGCGGATATGACCGTGAAGTTGTTCACGTTGACGACCTGGTGCTGGTCTGAGCCTGCGGCTCGCCTAAACTTGGATCATGACTGAGGCACTGATTCACAACACTGCTGCGATTTCCGAGGATACCACTGCTGTTCCCGCTGCCCCGGAAGCGCCTGCATCAGCTGCCGTTCCGTTGTCCGCCGAGGACGTCGAAGCGGCGGTCCATGCCGTCGCCGACCGTTCCAAGCACGCGGCCCGCCGGATGGCAAGTGCCAACAGGGCCTTGAAGGACCGTGGCCTGCGCGCCATCGGAGCTGCCCTGCTGGCGCGGAAGGACCAGATCCTTGCCGCCAACGCCAAGGATGTTGCCGCCGGCAAGGCCAACGGCACCTCGGCGGCCATGCTGGACCGGCTGACGCTTACTGACGCCCGCATTACCGGGCTCGTTGACGCCCTGGAAAACCTGGCCAACCTGCCCGACCCGGTGGGCAACGTGGTCCGCGGCCAGACGCTGCCCAACGGTCTCCGCCTGCGTCAAATCAACGTGCCCATGGGTGTCGTCGCAGCCATTTACGAGGCTCGGCCCAACGTCACCGTTGACATCGCCGGTCTCGCGCTCAAGAGCGGCAACGCCGTTATCCTCCGCGGCGGCACCGCCGCTGCAGCCACCAACGACGCCTTGGTCCACGTTCTCCGCGAAGCACTGGACGGCGTGGGACTTCCCGCCGATGCCGTGCAGACAGTGGACCAGTACGGACGGGAAGGCGCGAATGCGCTGATGCGGGCGCGCGGCCGGGTTGATGTCCTGATTCCGCGCGGGGGCCGGGACCTGATCCAGTCCGTGGTGTTGAACGCCGCCGTGCCGGTCATCGAGACCGGCGAGGGCAACGTGCATATCTTCATCGACGAATCCGCCAGCGAGGACATGGCGGTGGAGATCCTGCTGAACGCCAAGACCCAGCGGCCCAGTGTCTGCAACACCGTGGAGACGCTGCTGGTCCATTCGCGGTCCACCGTGCTGCCCGCCGTCGCCGCCGCGCTGCGCGGCGCCGGGGTCACCCTCCACGCCGACGAGCGCATCCGTGCGGCGCTGCCTTCATCTGTTGAGTCCGTGCCGGCAACGGATGAGGATTGGGGAACCGAGTACATGGACCTGGACCTCGCCGTCGCAATGGTGGACAGCCTGGATGACGCCGTCAAGCACATCCGGACCTGGTCCACGGGCCACACCGAAGCGATCCTCACCAACGACCTGGCCAACGCGGAGCGGTTCATCGCCGAGGTTGACTCTGCTGCGGTCATCGTCAACGCGTCCACGCGGTTTACCGACGGCGGCGAGTTGGGCCTCGGTGCCGAGGTTGGCATCTCCACGCAGAAGCTGCACGCCCGCGGCCCTATGGGACTGACTGAGCTCACCACCACTAAGTGGATCGTGCAGGGCGAGGGCCAGGTCCGCGGGTAGCAACGCGGTAATATAGACAGAAGTCCGGAACGGCGGGACAATCCGCTGCCACATCCTTGAACCTTAGGGGAGAAAATGCTGCTCCAGCAGATCGCCATGACCGTTGCCGAAGGCGGAGAACACGCACCCGCTCCGATCTGGGCTGAGCCGTGGGTGTTCGGCGTATCCATTTTCGCCATCCTGCTGGTGATGATGTTCGTTACGCTCTCCTACTCGAACCTGGGCAACCGGCACACCGTAACGGATGAGCACGCCGATCCGCACCGCCAGCACCCCAACAAGCACGACCACGGCCAAGGCCACTGAAATTTCCCGTGTTCTGCACCGTGACGGTGCGCAAAGGCGGCTGCGGCTGGGCGTGATGGGCGGGACGTTTGATCCCATCCACCACGGCCACCTTGTTGCAGCCAGCGAAGTGGCCGCCAAGTTCGGCCTGGATGAAGTGGTCTTTGTCCCCACCGGGCAGCCGTGGCAAAAGTCGCACAAGCAGGTCAGTGAGCCTGAGCACCGCTACCTCATGACGGTGATCGCCACGGCATCGAACCCCCGCTTCACTGTCAGCAGGGTGGATATCGACCGGCCCGGTCGCACGTATACCATTGATACCTTGCGGGATCTCCGGACCCAACGTCCGGATGCGGATCTGTTCTTCATTACCGGTGCGGATGCACTGGCGCAGATTCTGTCCTGGAAGGACATCGACGAGCTGTGGTCACTGGCCCATTTTGTCGGTGTGACACGGCCGGGACATGTGCTTGATGGCATGGGCCGCAAGGACGTCAGCCTCCTTGAGGTGCCGGCCATGGCCATCTCGTCCACGGACTGCCGTGTCCGTGTAGCCGGGAACAACCCCGTCTGGTACCTCGTGCCGGACGGAGTGGTCCAATACATCGCCAAATATGGTCTGTACGCCGAGGGATCAGATCCCGAGGACGTCCGAACTACCGAAACAGACGAGCCAGCCAGTACTGAATGAGTCCTCAATGAGTCAGGAAAAGCCCCCCGTCCGCAGCCGCCGAGAAATGCGGCAGGCCAGAGATGAGAACCCGGCTCCCGGGTCCAACGGCCCGGGCCAGGTTTCGCCTGCCTCAAAACAACGGCGCGCGGCTGACGCCGCGGTGGATTCCGTCCCTGAGCAGTCCCAAGCGCAGCGGTCCTCGCAGATCCGGGCCCGCGACCGCGCGGCGCTGCGTGCCATCAAGGAACTCGAGGAGAAAGAGGGCCAGCTTTCCGCAGGAGGCCCTCCCACGCGCAGGCAGTTGCGGCTCCAGCAACTGAAGGAACAGGCCGTCACGTCGGCCAATCCCATCATTCCCGCTCCCATGGGGCAGCCTTTGCCAAGCCAATCCGCGCCGAGCCAATCCGGGCCGGGTCAAGCGAAGCCAGGTCAAGACACTGCTGTATCCGCCGATATGGCCGGGCCCGCCGCGCCGGCGAACGGTGCAGGTGTTCCGGCTGGCATGAGCGTGGAGCAGGCACTCGCAGCCCGCACGCTTATTGCCGAGCAGGCCAAGAACCAGCTGGCCAAGATGGAACACATCGCCTCGCTGGACCCCGAAGCAGTGGATCCGGACATCCTTGCGGAACAGATCGCCTTGGCCGAACGCGCGGCGGTGCTGAACCGCCGGGCGATGGCCAAGCGGAAGCTGGCCGAGCAGGCCGCCCCTGCACAGCCAGTATCAGTACCCACGCAGGGTTCCAATCCGCAGGCCGCGGCCACCCAATCCGTTCCCCAGACGGGCCCGGCCACCGCCGACAACCTGGCCATGGTCACGCCGCTGGAATTCGTGCAGGTACCCGGCGTCGACCGTCCTGTGATGAAACCCCCGGCGACCTCCTACGTGCCGTTGGCGACCCATTCCGGACCTAAGGTCCGGCCTGGCGGCAAGGGCCGCCGGCCGTCCACTACGTCCAAAGAGCCGGCCGCAGGTTCTGCGCAGGCGGCCGCTTCGGGCCGTTCCCGGGTGATCGCCCGTGCGGAAGCTGCTGCCAGGGCCGCCGCGGCACCGAAGCGCGTCGTCCCCGTCCAGCCCCACGTGGCCGATACACCAATGGGGGAGCCGGACGATCTGTTCGATGACCTGCCGCGCATCCCGGCACGGTCAGCACACGGGCTGGAGCCGCTGGATGCGGCAACGGCCGGCCTGGCCCGTGCGAAGCGGCTCAGGGTTATGCAGGTCCTCGTCCTGGCTTTTGGGATTGTGGCCCTTATTTCCGGCGTTATCCTCATCGTCAGCGGCATCTCCAGCTGACCAGGCAACGCCCTTTTACGAAGCTTTAGAAAACTACAAGGAGTCCCATGACTGCAACAGATTCATCCATCGCCATTGCCCGCCAAGCCGCCAAGGCAGCCGCGGACAAGATTGCCCACGACATTGTGGCGCTCGACGTCAGCGAACGGCTGGCACTGGCAGACGTCTTCCTCATCGCATCCGCGCCGAGCGAGCGCCAGGTCAACGCCATCGTTGACGGCATCGAAGAAGAACTTTCCAAGCAGGACCTCCGTCCGGTACGCCGCGAAGGCCGCTCCGGCGGGCGCTGGGTACTGCTGGATTACTCGGACATCGTCATCCACGTCCAGCATGAAGAGGACCGCGTTTTCTATGCCCTGGAGCGCCTGTGGAAGGACTGCCCGGTGGTTGACCTGCAGCTGGGCGAGGACACTTCAGCCAAGGCAACGGCGGCCTCCGACTCCGAATAGCAGGCCTTGCCGGCCCGAATATGCCCGATTTGGAATTTTCGGAAAAGCTGGTCTAAGATATTTGAGTTGCTCCGGGGAGACCGCGGAGTAACGAAGGTCCGGGGCTGTGGCGCAGCTGGTAGCGCACCTGCATGGCATGCAGGGGGTCAGGGGTTCGAGTCCCCTCAGCTCCACCGGATAATCCGCCGGAATCGAAAGATTCCGGCGGATTTTTTTGTTGCAGGAAGTTGCAGGAAAATGATCCTCCCGATTGGCGCCGCGCGCAGTTTTCTATTAAGCTGATCAGGTTGCTTCGGGCGGTCTGAACCGCGGAGGAGCATAAGTTTGGGGCTGTGGCGCAGCTGGTAGCGCACCTGCATGGCATGCAGGGGGTCAGGGGTTCGAGTCCCCTCAGCTCCACCAAACAGGACGCAGGTCCGCAAAAAAATGAGCCACCCGGTCGGGTGGCTCATTTTTTGTCTCCCAAGCAGGGAGCCCGGAGAAGTGGGCGCCGAGTAGTGAGCGCCTAGACCCAGTCAGTCCGGCGCAGCGGCGGCCCGTCCCCGCCGGCACGCTGGACGAGGATCTGGTTGACGCCCGTGATCCCGGTTTCAAAGCCCAGGGCACTTGAGGCCATGTAGAGCCGCCACACCCGCGCCCGGCCCAGGCTGGTGAGCCGAACGGCTTCGTCCCAGTTCTCTTCGAGCCTGCGCACCCACGCCCGCAAGGTCAGGGCATAGTGCTGGCGCAAGGCCTCCACGTCCAACACTTCGAACCCGCCGGTCTCCAGCGCGCTGACCATCTCGCCCAGGCTGATCATCTGGCCGTCCGGAAAGACATAGCGCGGAATGAACGAATCCGGGTCGGGCTTGATGAGGCCGGCATTCCAGGAGATGGCGTGGTTTAGCAGCCGGCCGCCGGGACGAAGCAGGCCGTGCAGCACATCGACATAGTGGGGTGTCTGTTCCCGGCCCACGTGTTCGGACATGCCGATGGAGCTGATGGCGTCGAACGGCCCGTCGGCGATATCCCGGTAATCCTGGACCCGGATGTCGATGTTTTCGGTCAACCCGGCGTCGGCAGCACGTTTGCGCGCCAGCACGGCCTGTTCGGTGGAGAGTGTCACGCCCACCACCGAGACGCCGTAATGCTGCGCCGCGTGCAACGCGAAGCTGCCCCAGCCGCACCCCACGTCCAGTACCCTCATCCCGGGCTTCAGTCCAAGCTTCCGGCAGACGAGATCCAGCTTGGCCTTCTGCGCGTCATCCAGTCCGGCCGGAAGACCGCGGCTGGCAAGGGTGCCGCCGCCGCCGGGTCCATCCGCCCACACAGCGCACGAGTAAACCATTGAGGGTCCCAGCACGAGGGCGTAAAAGTCGTTGCCGACGTCGTAATGGTGCGAGATGGCCGCGGCGTCGCGCTGCCGGGTGTGGAGCCGGCCCTTCCGCGTGACCTTGGCCTCCTCCGGCGGCGGAGCCGGGTTGGGGCCCAGCGCGCCCAGCCGGACCGCCGTGCTGACCAGCGTGGCCAGTTCACGCGGAGTCAGGGGCCGGAAGGGGCCGGGCTCGGAAAACTTGCCCACCGAGCTGAGCGCCGTGAAGGCTGCAAAGATGTCGCCGGGGGCGACGATGTCCCCGGCGACGTAGGCGCGGCTGAGCCCGAGCTGCCCCGGCGACCACAGGATCCGGCGCAGGGCGCGGCGTGACCTGAATTCGAGGACCGGGGCGTCGGGCGGCCCCGCCTCGGACCCGTCCCACGCCCGCAGCCTCAGCGGTATCTCCGTCGTCCCCAGGACGATGCCCAGTGCGTTCGCCAGCAGCGACGCTGCCCCTTTTTCTGTTCTCATGGTCCTCGCCTTTCGTCCGCCTAGGCCCAACAGTACGACGCCGGCGCGCGCCTGTCAGCGCAGCGGCGCGATTATCATGGGGGAGTGAATGAGACGTTGCCACCGTGCCCCGAATGCTCCAGCGCCTACACCTACGAGATGGGTGCGCTCCTGGTCTGCCCGGAATGCGGCCACGAGTGGTCCGCCCAGGCGGCGGAGGCGACGGCAGAGGCCGGGCCGAGGGTCATCAAGGATGCAGTGGGCAACATCCTCGCCGACGGTGACACGGTCACTGTGATCAAGGACCTGAAAATCAAGGGCAGCTCCGGTGTCATCAAGGTAGGCACCAAAGTCCGCGGGATCAGGCTCATGGACGGTGTGGGCGATCACGACATCGACTGCAAGGTGGACGGCGTGGGGCCGATGCAGCTCAAATCCTCCGTGGTGAAAAAGGTCTAGCCGGAACCGGTCAGGGGCATGGACTACGGAACCACCGACGTTGTGGTCATCGGCGCGGGCCAGGCGGGACTCTCCGCCGCCTACCACCTGCAGCGCCGGGCGCTGGACTACAGGGTCCTCGACGCGGAGGAAGGTCCGGGCGGCGCCTGGCGCCACCGCTGGAAGAGCCTGGTCATGGCCACGGTCAACGGCATCAGTGACCTTCCCGGCATCGCGAAGCCTGACGTGGATCCCACGGAACCCAGCTCGGAGTTCCTGAGCCGGTACTTCGCCGGCTACGAGCGGGACCTCGGGATTGAGGTCCTGCGCCCGGTCAAGGTCACCTCGGTGGCCAGGGAAGACGCCGATCCGGCGGGGCGCCTGCGGATCAGCACCGACGGCGGCGGCTGGTCAGCGAAGGCGGTCATCAACGCAACCGGTACGTGGACCCGGCCGTTCTGGCCCATCTACCCGGGCCGGGCCACGTTCCGGGGCCGGCAACTGCACGTTGCCGATTACGTCTCCGCCGAGGATTTCCGCGGCCTGCACGTCATCGTCGTGGGAGGCGGAATTTCCGCCGTCGGGCTGTTGGACGAGGTCTCGCAGGTGACCAGCACGAGCTGGTTCACCCGGCGGGAACCGGACTGGCGTGACGCCGCGTTCGACGCCCAGGCCGGCCACAACGCCGTCGCCCTCGTGGAGGAGCGCGTGCGGCAGGGCCTCCCGCCGCAAAGCGTGGTGGCCGTGACCGGCCTCATCTGGACCCCGGCGCTGAGGGCTGCAGCACAACGGGGTGCGCTGGACCGTCGCCCCATGTTCACCGCCATAGAGCCCGACGGCGTCCGGCTCGCCGACGGGAGCCTGCTCCGTGCCGACGTCATTCTGTGGGCCACCGGATTCCGTGCCGAGCTCGAACACCTGGCGCCGCTGCATCTCCGGGGACCCGGTGGCGGCATCGCCATGGAAGGGACCCAGGTGGCAATCGAGCCGCGCGTCCATCTGGTCGGGTATGGGCCGTCGTCGTCCACCATCGGCGCCAACAGGGCGGGCCGGGCGGCCGTCACCGCCATCCTCAAACTGCCCGCGCTTGCATCAACCGCATCAACAACCAGTACATGAACAGACGGCAGGAACCAGTGGCACAGAACAACCTTGAGGACATCTTCGGCACGCTCCGGCGCCACCCGGATGTCGAAGCCCCGAACCTCCAGGCCTGGGACGCCACGGACCGGCTGCTGCTCGAAGCCGCCGCAGTGCGCACGGAACCGGGTACCCGGCTGGCAGTGATCGGCGACCGCTACGGTGCTCTCACGCTCGGTGCGCTTGGCACTATGGGGGTCCGCCGGGTCCGTGTGCATGAGGATCTCATCACGGGGGAGCGCGCCCTGCGGAACAACGCTGCGGCTATGGGGCTTGCAGCGGCGGATCCCGGAGCCATTGACGCCACTGGGTTCGAACAATTGCCGCTGGGGGAGGAACTGCTGTCCGGCGCGGAGCTGGTGCTGCTTCAACTGCCGCGGACGCTGGCGGAGCTTGAGGAAATCGCAGCCGCCGTGGCGCGTTATGCCGCCCCTGAGGTGGTGCTGCTCGCCGGCGGGCGGATCAAACACATGTCCCTGGGAATGAACGCGGTCCTGGAACGCCACTTCGAGACGGTCCAGCCGCAGCTGGCGCGGCAGAAGTCCCGGATCATCCTGGCCAGCGGCGCCCGGCAAACTGAGACGCACGAGTGGAGTCCCGCCGTCGAACGCCTTGCCGAGCTGGACCTGGACGTTGCTGCGCACGGTGCCGTCTTTGCTGGGGCGAAACTGGACATCGGGACCAGGTTCCTCCTGACCTTCCTGCCGGAGATGCCTGAAGCCGGGCACGCCATCGATCTGGGCTGTGGCACCGGCATCCTCGCCGCCATGTACGCCCGCCAGAACCCGGCCTCAAGGGTCACGGCCACGGACCGGTCCGCCGCCGCCGTCGCGTCCGCCCGGGCTACGGCTCAGGCCAACGGCCTCGAGGAACGGATTACCGCCCTCCAGGATGACGCCATGAGCACCCTCCCGGACGGAAGCGCCGACCTGGTCCTGCTGAATCCGCCCTTCCACCTGGGCGCCAGTGTGCATGCCGGAGCGGGCATCAAACTGTTCGAGGCGGCAGCCAGGGTCCTGGCGCCGGGCGGTGAGCTGTGGACGGTGTTCAACCGGCACCTGCAGTACCTCCCGGCGCTGGAGCGGCTGGTGGGTCCCACCACTGTTCGGGGCGGCAATCCAAAGTTCACGGTGGCGGTCAGCACCCGGCGGCCATAGGCGTGCCTGCACGGCATGGTGGCGCCTCCGGCCGCGGCGCGGCCCCACCTCCGGCTCTGGGCGTTGATCAGGAGGTAACGTACCATTCAGACATCATGAATACGCGGCCGAAAACCTAGGGGAGACCGTGCCAGAAATTCGCCAGTCCTCGGCGCCACGGCGCGGGACTAATCTTCCGCGCATGGGGGACTTCAACCTCACGGTCATCCTGGATGCCATCCGCCGGTCATCCGGGGGGCTCAGCCGCGTGGAGCTCGCCCAGATTGTGGGGCTCTCGCCGCAGACCATCTCCAACATCTCCCGCCGCCTGCTGGACCAGCACCTGATCGTCGAAGCCGGCAAAGAAGGCAGCGGCCCCGGCAAACCGCGCACCATGCTTCGCCTCAACCCGGGCGGCATGTATGCCATCGGCGTCCACCTGGACCCCGCCGTCACCACGTTCGTGGTCCTCGATCTTGTGGGCGCCGTTGTACAGCATTCACGGATTAAGACACCCGGCGGGAATGATCCTGCCGCCGTTATGTCCACCATGGCCACCGAGATCGAGCAGCTCGTTGCCGAGTCCGGCGTGGACACCAGCCGGATCGCCGGCCTGGGCCTGGCCGCTCCGGGGCCCATCGACCTGGACAACGGCACCGTGGTGGACCCGCCGCTGCTGCCGGGCTGGGACCGCGTGGAACTTCGGGACGCCCTGGCCAAAGCCACCGGCTATTCCGTCCTGGTGGATAAGGACGTCACCAGCGCCGCCGTCGCCGAGACCTGGGCCGGCGGGCCCAGCGGCTCGGGCAGTTTCATCTTTATGTACATGGGTACCGGTATCGGCTGCGGCATCGTCCTCAACGATGAGGTGGTCCGTGGAACGTCAGGAAACGCCGGCGAGATCGGCCACATCGTGGTGGACCCCGATGGCCCGGCCTGCGACTGCGGACTGCGCGGCTGCGTGAAGTCCTCAGCCATCCCGCAGGTGCTCGTGGCGGAGGCCGTTGCCGCCGGCATCCTGGACGGCTCCGGCAAGCACACCAGCGGAGCCGAAGTGCAGCAGAGCTTCTCCCAGCTGTGCGACCTTGCCGATGCCGGCGACGCCAAGGCCCTCGCGATCATCGACAAGTCAGCCGTGCTGGTGGCCCGGGCCGTCTCCGTGGTCGCCAACACGCTGGATGTGGAGCGGGTTGTGTTCGGCGGGCCCTTCTGGAGCCGGATCGCTGACCGCTACCTGGAGAAGATCCCGGCGCTGGTGGACGCCAACAGTGCGGCCCGCCTGATCCACACCATCGAGGTTGTCGGCACCGGAGTCGGTGAGGACGTCGGCGCCGTTGGAGCTGCCTGCCTGGTCCTGGAGCATACACTGGCGCCCCGGGCGCAGCGGCTTCTCCTGGAAGTATGAACCGGACGTCTGAACGGGGTCTCCTTGCCACTGGCCGGAGCCCCGTCTAGCATGTGGATATCGCCGCGGCTGGGGCCCGCAGGTACAGGGGACGGCAGCCATTGACTGAATGGAGCACCAATGCGCCGGGCCCTCAAAATCACCTCACTCATCGCTGCAGCGGGCTTCGTGCTGACGGCGTGTTCCCCCGCCGCCCCCGAAGCGGAGACCAAAACGCTGAAAGTGGTCTATCAAAAGACCGATTCCTTCACTGCCCTGGACACGCTCTTCCAGTCGGCCAAGCAGGAGTTTGAGGCCGCCAACCAGGGCGTCACGGTTGCCCTGGAGCCCATCCAGGCGAACGACGACGACTACGGCACCAAGCTTGCCCTCGCCCTCCGTTCGCCCTCCACCGCCCCGGACATCTTCTATGAGGACACCTTCAAGGTGCGTTCCGACGTCGACGCCGGGTACCTCCTGAAGCTTGACAGCCACCTCGAGGGGTGGAAGGACTGGGATACCTTCGATGATGGCGCCAAGGCCGCCGGCCTGGGGGACGACGGCGGCACATACGCGGTCCCGCTGGGCACCGACACCCGAGCTATCTGGTACAACAAGAAGGTGCTCGCCGCCGCGGGCGTCAGCGTCCCGTGGGAGCCCCGCACCTGGCAGGACATCCTGGACACCGCCCGGAAAATCAAGGCCAGTGACGCCTCTGTGGTGCCGTTCAACATGTACGCCGGCAAGGCCACCGGCGAAGGCACCGTAATGCAGAGCTTCTACGAACTGCTCTACGGAACGGATTCCGAACTCTACGATGCCGACGCCAAGAAGTGGGTAGTCGGTGCCCCGGGGTTCACCGACTCGTTGGCGTTCCTCAAGACCCTCTACGACGAAAAACTGGCCGTCTCCCCGGCGGAGGCCCTTGACGCGAATGTGTGGAAGAAGGTCTTCGGCGAATGGCTGCCGCAGGGCAAGATGGGAGCCACTGTTGAGGGTTCCTATACGCCGTCCTTCTGGCAGAAGGGCGGCAGTTACGAATGGGCCGAGTACGGGCAGGACATGGGCGTCACAGCGTTCCCCACCCAGAACGGCCAGGCACCCGGCGGCGTCAGCATGTCCGGCGGCTGGACCCTGGCGGTAGGGGCGGAGACCAAAAACCCAGACCTCGCGTTTGAGTTCCTCGCCACGGCCCTGAACCAGAAGAACTCCCTGGCCTTCAACATCGCCAGCTCCCAGATCGCCGTGCGGAAGGATGTCGCCGCCGACGCCGGCTACCAGGCGGCCAACCCGTTTGTGAAGGACGTGTCCGAGCTTGTGGCCGTCACGCATTACCGGCCAGCCACTGCCGACTACCCCCGGATCTCCGCGGCCGTCCAGGAGGCCACGGAAGCTGTGATCACCGGGGCGAAATCCCCGGAGCAGGCGGCCGCCGACTATGACACGGCGGTGAAGGGCATCGTGGGTGAGGCCAAGACCGTCGCCCAGTAACCTGTGGCGGTTTCCCTCAGGCGTGACCGGTCCGGCCACCGGCGGCGTCACTCCGGACTCCGGCGCCAGGCACGGCTGCTCCCCGTGCTCCCGGCAGTGGTTCTCCTGCTCGTGTTTTTGGCCGGTCCCGTGCTGTGGGCCTTCCACGCGTCATTCACCAATGCAGCCCTGACCGGCCGCAATGCCCGCAGTCCCGGCTGGATCGGGTTCGACAACTACGCCAGGCTCCTGTCGGACCCCATGCTGCCGCTCTCGCTGGGCCTGACTGTCCTGTTCGTGGGCGGCTCTGCCATCCTGGGCCAGAACCTGCTGGGGCTCACCCTCGCGGTGCTGATGCGGCGGGCCCGCCGGACGGTGGCCGCCGTCGTCGGTACTGCGGTGGTGGCTGCGTGGGTGCTCCCCGAGATCGTGGCCGCCTTCGCCGCCTACGCCTATTTCAGCCGGGACGGGACCCTGAACCAGCTGCTGGGCGGGCTGGGGGTCGGGCAGGCCGACTGGCTGTACTCGTTCCCGATGGTCGCCATCCTGCTTGCCAACATCTGGCGTGGCACGGCGTTCTCCATGCTCGTCTACCGCGCCGCGCTTAATGACATCCCCGGTGAGGTCACGGAGGCCGCACTGATGGACGGTGCCGGCGGCTGGCAGCGGCTGGCCTTCATCACCATCCCCATGATCCGCGGCAGTATCGCCACCAACCTCATGCTCATCACCTTGCAGACGCTGGCGGTGTTCACGCTCATCTGGGTGATGACGGCGGGCGGTCCCGCCAACGCCAGCACTACGCTGCCCGTGCTGGCGTACGTGGAGGCCTTCAAGTTCGGCGACATCGGCTACGGCACGGCCGTGGCGTCGGTGCTGATCCTCATTGGCGTGGTGTTCGGCGCCGCCTACGTCCGGCTCCTGCGGGGGAGCAAACCATGACGACGACGGCGGGGACCTCCACCGGGGGGCAGCTGCGGTCCGGGACGGGCGCGGTTTCCCGTGCCCGGCAGCGTGCCCGGATGCCGGCGGATGTGTCCCTGATCCTGATCGGCGCCTGCTTTGTCCTGCCGCTGCTCTGGCTCGTGTTTGCGTCCCTTGATGCCTCCGCCGGACACGAGGCAAGGCTTCCGGGCAGGGTTTCCCTGGATAACTTTGCCGCCATCATGACACCGGGGCTGCTGTTCCAGCCGCTTTGGAACAGCATGGTGCTGTCCGCCGGCACGGCCGCCGTGAACCTCGTGGCAGCAGTCCTCGCCGCCTACCCGCTGTCCCGCTACCAGTCCAGGTTCAACAAGCCGTTTATGTACACCGTCCTGTTTGGAACCTGCCTTCCCATCACGGCCATCATGGTGCCGGTGTACGGGTTGTTTGTGCAGCTTCAACTGCTGGATTCGATGCCCGCCACAATCTTTTTTATGGCCACCACCACATTGCCCATGGCCATCTGGATGACCAAAAACTTCATGGACGGCGTTCCGGTGTCGTTGGAGGAAGCGGCCTGGGTGGACGGTGCGTCAGGATTAACGGCGCTGCGGACCATCGTCCTGCCCCTGATGCGGCAGGGGCTGGGCGTGGTGTTCATTTTTGTGTTCATCCAGGCCTGGGGGAACTTCTTCGTCCCCTTCGTCCTGCTCCTGTCCGAAGCCCGGCAGCCGGCGGCGGTGTCGATCTTCAGCTTCTTCGGACAGCACGGCGCAGTGGCGTACGGCCAGCTGGCCGCCTTCTCCATCCTGTATTCAGTCCCGGTGCTGGCTCTCTATGTCATCGTGGCCAGGGGCGCCGGCAGCTCCTTCGCGCTCTCGGGTGCGGTCAAGGGCTAACAAAATTGAAGGGGCTTCAATGAGTCAAGAACTAACAGCGGCAAAGCGGCACGGATGGCCCGGAACGGTGCTCTGGGCGCTGCTCATCGTGGCGTCCATCATCCTTATGTGCATCGGGCTGTGGCGTGCCATGTTTTTCGGCTTCACGCCAAATCCTAGGCTTGTTGAGGACCTGAGGGTCGGCAGCCTGTATATCCTGGCGGGATCGGCAGCATCGCTCGCGGCCGCTGTCTGGTCGGCCGTCCGAGGCCACCCATACTGGGTTACTGCCTGTGTGGCGGCACCCGCCATCCTGGTTGGCGGTGCTGCGCTGATGGCGCCCACCAGCCTTATCCGGCACCTCGCAGCAGCCGTGGCGTTCCCGTTAGCGGTGGCCGCGCTCATCCGCGGGCTCCCGTACCGGGGGTACCGGAGGTCAAGTAAGCCGCAATCCTCCTGACCCGAAGCCGGCCGGAACCTCAGTCGATGTCCTCGACCACCACGCCGAAGGGGATGCTGTCATCGAGGTGGGCCTGGTGGCCGGTGGGACCCGCGTTGTAGGTAACCCGGACACCATGGGATTTGTCGGCAGCGGACTGCTGCAGGACAGGCTTGACTGCAAGGATGAACCGCTCGCTCTTGTCGGCGAGAAACTCTTTGTAACTGGCTGGAAGCTCACTCATGGCAAAAGGATAGACCTGCAGAGCCGCGATGGGGAGGGGTCCCCATTGCGGCCGGACCGGGAGGTGTCTTGGATAGGATGGCGGACGGAGTGCAGCCGCACGGCAGCACACCCGGGCTAACATCCGTAGACCACCAGCCATCAGGGGGAAATCCATTGCTTCAGACCAGTGCGCCCGCACGAATCGAACCGGCGGAACTGGCCCGTGCACAGCAGGTGGTGGCGAACATTTCCCGCAGTTTCGATGCCAAGGTAGTGGGCCAGGCGCGGCTGCGTGAATCCCTGCTGGTGGGCCTGATGACCGGTGGGCACATCCTGCTCGAAAGCGTTCCGGGGCTGGCGAAGACCACCGCCGCCCAGACCGTGGCCGAAGCAGTGAGCGCAGAGTTCCGCCGGATCCAGTGCACACCGGACCTGCTGCCCAGCGACATCGTGGGCACGCAGATCTACGACGCCGCCAAGGGCACCTTCATCACGCAGCTGGGGCCGGTGCACGCCAACATCGTCCTGCTTGATGAGATCAACCGCTCCAGCGCCAAGACCCAGAGCGCCATGCTGGAGGCCATGCAGGAGCGGCAGACCTCCATCGGGGGAGAGGAATACCGGCTGCCGTCCCCGTTTATGGTGCTGGCCACCCAGAACCCGATCGAGCAGGAAGGCACGTACCAGCTGCCGGAGGCGCAGATGGACCGCTTTATGCTCAAGGACGTGCTGGACTACCCCACGCCGGCCGAGGAAACGGAGATCATCCGGCGGATCGACGCCGGGGTCTTCACTGAGGCGCAGAAGCCTGCGGCCGCCGCCTCGCTGGACGCCGTCGTCGGCGTGCAGGAGCTGGTGAAGCGCATCTATATCGACCCGGCCGTCATCAACTACATCGTGGGCCTGGTGTTTGTCACCCGGAACGCCGGGCAGTACATCGACCGGCGGCTCGCCGGCTTCATCGAGTTCGGCGCCAGCCCGCGCGCCAGCATTGCCTTCAGCCAGGCCGCCCGGGCAGTGGCCCTTCTCAACGGCAGGGACCACGTGATCCCGGAGGACGTGAAGTCCCTCGCCCACCGTGTGCTCCGGCACCGCCTCATCCTGGGGTTCGACGCCGTTGCCGAGCAGGTGCCGGTGGAGACGATCATCGACGCGGTCGTGGCCTCCGTCCAGACTCCCTGAGGCAGCGGTGACCAGTCTCCTGCAGCGCGTGAAGGCGAAGATGGCCATCTTCGCCCACCGGAAAGCCCGCGGCATGCTCGACGGCGAATACGGTTCCGTCTTCCGCGGCCGCAGCCTCGACTTTGATGACCTGCGCGCTTATATCCCCGGGGACGATGTCCGCGACATCGACTGGAAGGCTTCCGCCCGGTTCGGATCGCCGCTCATTAAACGGTAAGTCGCCGTACGGCGCCAGACCGTCCTGCTGATTGCCGATACAGGCCGGGGAATGGCTGCAGAGTCCCGCGACGGCGAAACCAAAAAGGACATCGCAGTGATGGCACTCGGCGTGGTGGGCTACCTGGCGCACCGGCACGGCGACGTAGTGGGCCTGGTCTGCGGCGACCGCAACGGGACACTCTCCATTCCCGCCAAAGCCGGTGAGCCGCATCTGGAACGGCTCCTGCGGGAGGTTGACTCATCCACCTCCCTGGACTCAGGCCCGAGCAGGGTCGAGGACCAGCTGGAATACGTGGCCCGCAACGTCAAGGGCCGGTTCCTGCTGTTTGTGGTGTCCGACGAACGTGCCGACGGCCCCGACACCGAACAGCTGCTCCGCCGGCTCCGTGCCCAGCATGAGGTCCTTTGGCTCACCATCCGGGACGCTGACTTGGCCGGGGAAGGAAACACCGGCCAGGACGCCTTCAGCGTGGCAGACTCGTCGATGCTGCCAGCACACCTGGCAGCATCCCCGGCAGTCGCGGCGGCCTATGCCAAGGCAACAGAGGATCGGGACGCGGCCCGGCACGCCATGCTCCGCCGCGCTGGCATTACCCAAGGCCACGTGACCGGCAGCAGTGCGGTCATGACGGAGCTCTTCGCCCTCCTGGAAAGGCACCGGCGTGCAGGCTGACCCGGGCATCTACGGACCCCTCCAGTACAGCCAGGCGTGGCTGTGGACCGGACTCGCCCTACTGGCAGCGGTCCTGGGCTGGTACGCGTTCGTTTTCCTGAGCACGCGCAAACCGAAGGTGACGGAGCAGGCGCCCCGGTTCAGTCCGCCGTCGGACCTTGCACGCCTCAAGGAGGCCTACCTGCAAAGGATCGACGCCGTCACGGCAGACGCCGCCGCCGGGCTGCTGACCGCACGGGAGTCGCACCAGGAACTGAGCCTCCTGGTCCGCCGGTTCGCCCGCGACGTCACCGGCATCGACGCCCCCAGGATGACCCTTGCGGAGCTGCACGGGCACCCGCTGCCCCCAGTGGCCGAGGCCGTCCGCAAGATCTACCCGGGCGAGTTCGGCCTGGAACCGCTGCCGCCGGTCCCGCAATCGGCCGCGACTGCCCGCCAGGCGGTGCGGCAATGGATCTGATGTTCTGGTGGCTGATCCCTCCGGCGCTGGTCCTCGCGGCCCTGGCAGGATGGCGCGCCTTCCGCCCGGACCGCCACGCAAACGTTCGACGGCGGCCGGTGGCCAATGCGGACCGCCTTACCGCGCTGCCCGAATACCAGGCGGCCCTCCGCCGGCACCGCCGATGGCTGGCCGTAGCCGCCGTCGCGGCCACAACCCTGCTGGTATCTGCCGTGGCCGCGGCGGCCCGTCCGGTGGAACTGACCACCATCCAGCCGGAGCAACGCAACCGGGACATCATGCTGTGCCTGGACACGTCGGGCTCCATGAGCAGCGCCGACGCGGCTGTGGTGCAGGTGTTTGCCGAACTGGCGAAGGAGTTCGACGGCGAACGGATCGGCCTCACCGTCTTCGACAGCAGCGCCGTCCAGGTCTTCCCACTCACCGACGACTACGCGTATGTCCAGGAACAACTCCAGCTGGCCCAAGACGCGTTCGAGGGAAGTCCCGGCAGTGCGGGATTCCTGGACGGCACCTGGAACGGCCGCGGATCGTCGCTGATCGGCGACGGCCTGGCATCCTGCGTCAGCGGGTTCCCGGACACCGGCGCCGCGGATGCCCGCAGAGCGGAGACCGGCACGAGTGACACCGGCAACTCAGACGCCGGTCAGCGGCGCTCGCGGTCCATCGTCCTGGCAACGGACAACTACCTGTCCGGCGATCCCATCTTCACCCTGGAACAGGCGGCCGCCCTGGCCAAGGAGCGCGATGTGCGCATTTACGCCCTGAACCCCGGCGACTTTGACTACGGACCCGGCCCCGGCCAGCCCGGAGCCAGGTTGCGCACAGCGGCCGAAGCCAGCGGTGGGGCGTACCACCAACTGGACAGCCCGGAGGCCGTGGCGGACATCGTCCGGTCCGTGCAGGAGACCGAAGCCACGGCCATGAAGGGTGCACCCCGGGCCGTGGTCTCGGACCGGCCCGAGCTGCCCCTCACGCTGGCGCTCCTGTCCGGCCTGGTACTGGCGGGCGCCTCGTGGAGGCTCCGGCCATGACACTGCAACCGATCCTGCCCTGGTGGGTTATGGTCCCGCTCGTCGCCGCCGCCGTGCTGTTTCTGGTCTGGCGTCTCGTCCAGGCATCGCGGGCACGCTCCGCCGGTACACTCCGCGACTGGCTGTTCAGGAGCGCCCTCGTGCTGCTGCTCCTGGCCGCGGCGCTCCGGCCGGGTGTTCCCGGCGGAGGCTCCGAAGCCGCGGCGGCGGATGTCAACGTTTTCTTCGTAGTGGACACCAGCAGCAGCATCGTGGCCGAAGACTACGGCGACGGCTCGCCCCGGCTGGACGGGGTGCGGCAGGACATCATGGCCATCGCGGGTGAACTGGCCGGGGCCCGCTTTTCGCTCCTGACGTTCGACAGCAACGCCATTGTCCGGATGCCCCTCACCACCGACGCCACCGCCCTGGACACCAGCGTGTCCGTCCTGCAGCCGCAGGTCACGGCATTTTCGAAGGGCAGCAGCGTCACCGCTGCCGGAACGTTGCTGGCGGAGCGGCTGCGCGCCGCGCGGGACAGCCATCCAAAACGGCCGCGCTTGGTCTACTACCTGGGCGACGGTGAACAGACCAGCGCCAAGGCACCGGCGGCGATCAGGCTCGACGGCGGCCTGGTGGACGGCGGCGCGGTGCTCGGCTACGGCACCGCGGCCGGCGGCCGGATGAAGGAAAACACGGGGCAGGGTTCGGGGCAGGACGCCGGCGCCGGCTACATCCAGGACCGGTCATCCGGAACCGGCAAGGATGCTTTATCGGTCATCGACGAAGGCCGCCTGCAAGGGATTGCCGGTCAGCTGGGGGTGCCGTATGTCCACCGTTCGGCCGGAGACCCGGTGGCGCCGATGATGCAGGCCGCTGATCCCGGGGACTTCCAACGGGCACCGGCGGATGGAAGCGTCGCCGGGCGGACGGAGCTCTACTGGCTCCTTGCCGCCGGAGCGTTCCTGCTGGCCCTCCGCGAGACATTCCTGGTGTTGCGCCAATTGCGGCAGCTCCGACCCGGAGCAGGAGTTCGAACATGATGCGGCCAACGCTCGCGCCGGCACGCCAGGAACCGGCACGCCAGTAACCGGCACGCCAGGAACCGGCACGCCAGGAACCGGCACCGCCGGTTACCTCGCGGGACCGGCGGGAGCGCCGCCGTCGGCTGTTGTGGTGGTCGGCGCTGCCCGCGCTCCTGGTCCTGTGCCTGTCCGCGAAGATGCTCAGCGTGGGCATTCTCGCCGACACTGCCGCCCGGTCCTTCGCGGCCGGGGACCCCGGCGGCGTGGCGGATGCTGCCGCCGGACTGCGGACCGCCAATCTCATCGAACCGCACAAGGCGCCGTTCGCCGAGGGGGACGGCCTGTTCCTCGCCGGGGACTTCGCTGCCGCCCGCCAACGCTTCGAGGAAGCACTGTCCCTGGCGGGCACGACCGACGAGTGCGTCGTCCGGGTCAACCTGGCCCTCACCATCGAACGCCTCGGTGACGCCGCGGCCAAAACAGCAGATCCGACGGCGGCGGCCCGGCTGTTCGCCGAAGGCGTTGCGGTAGTGGAGGCTGCTCCGGAGGGCTGCTTTGCCTCCGGAGCGGATGCCGGCGCTGATGCTGGCGCCGAATCCGGCGCGGGGGAGCAACTGAAACAGGCAGCGGAGCGGCTGCAGCAAAAGGCCGATGCAGCGGCTGCGGACAACACCACCCCGCAACCGCCGGAAGAGCCTGGGCAGGGCGAACTTCCGGCGGATCCGGGCCGGCAGAGCCAGCTTGAGCAGCTCAGGGACAGCGCCAGGGAAGCCCAAAGCCAGCGGAATTCCGGGCAGGAGCGGGACGAGTACCTCCGGGACGATGGCTTCGGGCCGGGTGTTGACCGGCCCTGGTAACAGGCCAAGGCAGCGGCGGGTCTGCAGTATGCCCCGATGAATCCGTTGACCAATATGGCGAAGAAAATTCTGCACGAATGCGAAACACGCCGTAAAGCTGCGTCTTAATTCGGCGGCGGACTTGAAGGGTGCCCCGCGGGCTCCTAGAGTTCTATACAAGTTACCGAGGTAACGTGTCAGCGATCCTCCGATTGTGGAGGGTGTGGGTGCCCCCATGTGGGCCTGACATTTGCTCACGGACAACTTCATTACAGGCGTAACAGTCGCGGCTGCGTCCCTGTGGAGTTTTTCGTGTTCCCAAACTCAAATTCATTCCCGGCTTCACCGTCACATTTGCTGACCGGTAGCCGGCAATGGCCCAAAGCCAAGGACGCAAATGTCACCGCCAAGCCTTATTGAAACGCATCCGAACCTCACCGAGACTGCCCCCGTGGCGCTTTCGTACGAACTCTTCCCGCCCCGCTCGCCGGCCGCGGCCGAGTCGCTCTGGACCACCATCCGGGAACTGGAAACCACCGAGCCGGACTACGTCTCCGTCACGTACGGTGCCAGTGGCTCGAACCGGGACACCGCCGTCGAACTCATCAACCGGCTCCTCCTGGAATCCACGCTCCGGCCCCTCGCCCACCTCACCTGCGTGGGCAGCACGCCGGAGGAACTGGCGGAGATCATCGGCGACCTCCTGGACACCGGGGTCCGCGGCATCCTGGCCCTCCGGGGCGACCAGCCCAAGGACGGTGCACCGCTCGCCGCAGGGTCACTGCGGTATGCGCAGGACCTGATCGAGCTCATCCGGCGGGTTGAACAGCGGCGGTCGGCCCTGCTGTGTGCAGGCAAGATCGCCGTGGGCGTCGCCGCGTACCCCACCCGGCACCCGGAATCACCCAGTGAAGCCCACGACGTCGAGGTGCTGCTCGCCAAGCAGCGCTCCGGCGCCGACTTTGCCATCACCCAGGTCTTCTTCCACACCGAGCAGTACGCGAACCTCATCAGCCGCGCACGCCGGGCCGGGGTCACCATCCCCATCATCCCGGGCGTTATGCCGCTCACCAGCCTGCGCCGGGTCACACGGCTCGGCGAACTGACCGGCGTTGAACCGGCACCGGAACTCCTGGCTCGGCTCGCCGCCGCGGACACTGATTCCGAACGACTTCGGATCGGGGTCCGGGCCACGGTGGACCTGGCCAACGCGGCCCTCGAGGCCGGAGCGCCGGGCATCCACATCTACACCTTCAACGAACACCAGAGCGCGCTGGAGGTGCTGGACAAACTGGCACTTCCGCGCCAGTCCCGTTCAGTGGGCCGCCGCAGCGCCACCCTCCGGCGCCAGCTCGCCAGCTGACCTTCCAACATCCGCCAGACCATTCACAGTTTCCACTAACACTCAAGGAATCTCCCATGACTGAACAGAACACCCCTGTCACTCCGTTCCCGGCCGCGTCACTCCTCGGCTACCCGCGCATCGGCCGCCGCCGCGAGCTCAAGAAGGCCATCGAAGCCTACTGGGCCGGCAAGATCGACGCTGCTGCCCTGGACACCGCCGCCAAGGGCATCCAGCTGACCATCGCCAAGCGCCTGCAGGAACTGGGCCTCACCGAAGCCGCCGCTGTTCCGGGCACGTTCTCCTACTACGACCAGGTCCTGGACGCCACCGCCCACCTCGGCGCTGTCCCGGCCCGCTTCGGCAAGCTCCTCAACGCCGAAGGCCAGCTCGACATCGACGGCTACTTCACCCTGGCCCGTGGCACCAAGGACCAGCAGCCGCTGGAAATGACCAAGTGGTTCGACACGAACTACCACTACCTCGTTCCGGAGATTGGTCCGGAGACCGAGTTCACCCTCGCCTCCAACCGCATCGTTGAGGAATTCGAGTTCGCCCTGGCCAACGGCATCGAGACCCGCCCGTACATCGTTGGCCCGGTCACTTACCTGCTGCTCTCCAAGGCTTCGGATGAAGCCCCCGCAGGCTTCGCTCCGCTGTCCCGCCTCGAAGACGTCCTGCCGGTCTACGTGCAGCTGCTCGAGAAGCTCGCCGCCGCAGGCGCCAGCTGGATCCAGCTGGACGAGCCCGCCCTGGTTGTTGACCAGGACACCCCGGCCGCCGAAATCGAAGCAGCCGTTGCCCGCGCTTACGAAGTCCTCTCCGGTGCGGCCAAGCGCCCGCAGATCCTTGTCTCCACCCCGTACGGCGCCCTCGATGGCCAGCTGGGCACACTTGCCGCCACCAACATCGACGCCCTGCACATCGACGCCTTCAAGGGCGCGGTCCCGTCCGCAGCGGCCCTGGCCGGCCTGGGCAACAAGACCCTGGTTGCCGGCGTTGTGGACGGCCACAACATCTGGCGCAACGACCTCGCCGTCGCCGCCGCCAAGCTGGACGAACTGAAGGCTGCCGCCGGCCGGATCGCCGTCAGCACCTCCACCTCCACCCAGCACGTCCCGCACGACGTCACCGAAGAAGGCCAGCTCTCCGAGGAGCTGCGCAGCTGGCTCGCGTTCGCCGACCAGAAGGCCGTGGAGGTCAAGACGCTCGCGTCCTACCTGGCCGACCCGGCCTCAGCCAAGGCAGCCATCGACGAGGCATCCGCCATCATCGCAGCCCGCGCCATCGCCGAAGGCGTCCGCCGCAACGACGTCCGGGCCCGCACCGAGGCCCTGACCGCAGCGGACTTCAGCCGCTCCGCCTACACGGTCCGCGAAGCCGCCCAGGAAGAGGCACTGCACCTCCCGCCGCTGCCCACCACCACCATCGGCTCCTTCCCGCAGACGTCCGAGATCCGCTCGGCGCGTGCCCGCAACAACAAGGGCGCCCTCACCAACGAGCAGTACGAGCAGCTCATGAAGGACGAGATCAAGCGCGTTGTTGAGCTGCAGGAAGAGCTCGGCTACGACGTGCTGGTGCACGGCGAGCCTGAGCGCAACGACATGGTCCAGTACTTCGCCGAGAACCTCGAAGGCTTCGACGTCACGGTCCACGGCTGGGTCCAGTCCTACGGCTCACGCTGCACGCGCCCGTCCATCCTCTGGGGCGACGTCACCCGCAGCGCCCCCATCACGGTGGCCTGGGCCGAGTACGCCCAGTCGCTGACCAGCAAGCCCATGAAGGGCATGCTCACCGGTCCGGTCACCATCCTGGCCTGGTCCTTCGTCCGCGACGACCAGCCGCTGGGCGAGACCGCCAACCAGGTTGGCCTGGCCCTCCGCGACGAAATCGCGGACCTCGAGGCTGCCGGCATCAAGGTCATCCAGGTGGACGAGCCCGCACTGCGCGAACTCCTGCCGCTGCGCAAGGCCGACCACGCCACCTACCTGAAGTGGTCAGTGGATTCCTTCCGCCTGGCCACCGCCGGTGCGGCCGACGCCACGCAGATCCACACCCACCTCTGCTACTCGGAGTTCGGCGTGATCATCGACGCCATTGACGGCCTCGACGCAGACGTCACCTCCATCGAAGCGGCACGGTCCCGCATGGAGGTTGTCCACGACCTCGAGTCCCACGGCTTCGGCCGCGGCGTTGGTCCGGGCGTCTACGACATCCACTCGCCGCGTGTTCCGGGCGAAGCGGAGGTCACTGAACTCCTGGCCACCGCCGTCAAGCACGTCCCATCCCGCCAGCTCTGGGTCAACCCGGACTGCGGCCTGAAGACCCGCGGCTACGCCGAGACCGAAGAGTCCCTGCGCAACCTGGTCAAGGCCACCAAGACGGTCCGCGCCGGCCTGCTGGAGTCCGCGAAGTAACCATAAGAGAGCTCGCAGAGGCTCAAGGTCCGGTGAGCTCAGCGCACCGGACCTTGAGAAGCGAGCAAACAGCGGCGGCCGGTCACCGAAAGGTGACCGGCCGCCGTCGTGCGTTAAGGGTTCAGGACTCCCAGAGGATTTCGTCGTCCACCACGCCGTCTTCGTCGGCGGCTACCACCAGGACCTCGTCCGTGAAGTGTGAGCCCAGGGTGAAGTCCATGACGAAGTAGCGCTCGGGCTGGCCGGGGAAAATGCCCACGTGGCCGAGCTTGAGGGCTTTGAGGAAGACGTCGTTGGTGAGCTGGCTGCGTTCCTCCACGCCGAAGACTTTCTGCAGGTGCTCGTCCTTGAGGGCGCTGCAGTGGAAGTGGAGGTATTCCTGGGGGCTGGTGCCTTCCTGCTCCAGCTCCTCGGCGATCATCTGCCGCACCTCGTCCACCAGCTCGGGGAGGAACCGCAACCGGTAGTCCACCTTGTGCATGGCCGCTTCGTCAAAGTGGTCGTGTGCGTTGATGTTCAGGTCAAGTTCCAGTACCTGGCCACCCAGCTCATGTTTGGCGGCGATGTTGTGATCCCTGCCGTGGTTGAGCTCGATTTCTCCAAAGTGCTGGCTCGCTACCCTGTTCATACCTTCAACATAGACCCCAAGTGCCGCGCTTTCCAGCATTCCGGGCTAATTGCCTGAGGACCCCGCAGCAGCCATCGTCTCGGCGAGCAGGTCCACAAACAGCTGCACCCGGGCGGTCTTCTTCTCGTTGATGAGCAGGGCAAACACGTTCCGGGCCAGCCTGATCTCGGGAACGTCCAGCACTACGACGCCGGCCGGCCGGTTCCGCAATGCGAGCTCGGGCACCAGCGCCGCGCCCAGTCCGGCGGCCGCCATTTCGAGGCTGGCATGGAAGTCGTCACTGTGGGCCACCACGCGCGGATGCAGGTTGCAGCTGGCAAAGAGCCGTTCGATCACCACGGCGTCGGGGCTCCCGGGGTGGTGCATGATCCAGGGCAGCTCGGACAGATGGTCAGCGGCCACCTTGGCGTCCGTGCGGAACCCCCAGCCCGCGGGGAGCACTACCCGGAAGTTGTCATCGCCGATCCACTGCCGGTTAATGGTGTGCGGCCAGGCGAGCCCGGACTGGCCCACCTGGAAAACGAGCGCCACGTCCAGCTCTCCGCCGGTGCGCAGTCCCTGGATGGTCTGGGCCGGTTCGGCCACCGATACTTTGAGGTCGATGGCCAGGTCCTTCCACGCCGGATTCTTCAGGATGCGCGGAAGCACGTAGGTTGCCAGGCTGGGGAAGATTCCCAGCCGGAGCTCCTGGCTGGTGCTGCTGTGCGTCTTCGAGGCTGCCGCCATCAGGGCTTCGATGTCCGTCAGCACCTTCGCGGCGTGCCGGGTCATCACTTCTGCCGCTTCCGTGGGGACCACGCTGCGGGCCGAACGCTGGAACAGGACCACGCCGGTCTCGCGTTCCAGGGCGGACATCTGTTGCGAAACCGCCGACGCCGTGTAGCCCAGGCGTGCCGCTGCCGCAGCGAACGAGCCCAGCCGGGTAACTTCCAGGAGGGTCTTCAGATGTACGGGATTTACCAACGCTGTCCTTCGGTCAGGGCCGCCTTGGCACTGCGGTGTGCCGGGGATGGAACGCCCGCTTCATTCTGGCACAAAGATTTACGGCAAACTCAGTCATCCACCGGCCCCACGGCGTCGAACTGCCCCTAGAGAGTTTGCACCGAGCAAGCGCACATGCAGTCCGAGCAGGGGAGCAGAACAGTGTCTTTGGCAGGGAACTCGACCTTCAAGCCGCAGGGACGGCGCATCGCGGTCGTGGGCAGCGGAGTGGCCGGCCTGACGGCCGCGTATGTCCTGAACCGGCACGACAACGTCACCCTTTTCGAGACGGACAGCAGGCTGGGCGGCCACGCCCACACCCACAATGTCGCGCAGCCGGATGGATCCGTCCTCGGCATCGACACCGGCTTCATCGTCCACAACGAGCGGACCTACCCCACCCTGCTGCGGCTGTTCGCCGAGCTGGGCGTGGAGACGCAGGACTCCGAAATGAGCATGTCCGTCCGCTGTGATGGCTGCGGCCTGGAGTACGCCGGGGCCCGCGGGGGCGGTCGTGGCATCATCGCCCGCCCGTCCAGCCTGCTGCGCGGACGCTACCTGCTGATGCTGCTGGAGGTCATGCGCTTCTACCGCAGGGCCCGCGCTCTGATTGAGTCAGCTCCAGCGTCCGACGCCGGCCCTGGTGCGGGCGGCGCGGAGCTGACCCTCGGTGACTTCCTGGCAAAGGAACGCTTCAGCAAGTACTTCATCTCCCATTTCATGACGCCGGTGGTCAGCGCGGTGTGGTCGTGCGATCCCACCACGGCACTGTCCTATCCGGCGCGCTACCTTTTCACGTTCCTGGGCCACCACGGCATGCTGGGCGTCAAGGGTTCGCCGCAGTGGCGGACGGTCACCGGCGGTTCGGGGCAGTACGTGGAGAAGTTGGCCGCCACGCTCCCGGACATCAGGCTTAGCAGTCCGGTCACCGCTATCCGGCGCCACGCCCTCGGCGTGGAAGTGGACACCGATCGCGGAGTGGAGGATTTCGAGGCCGTGGTCATTGCCACGCACCCGGCCCAGGCCCTGGGCTTCCTCGCGGACGCCACGCCGGCCGAAAAGGAAGCCCTGGGGCAGATGCCGTACTCCGTCAACCACACCGTTTTCCACCGGGACCCGGCCGTCCTGCCCGCCGCGGACAATGCCAGGGCGTCCTGGAACTACCGTCTCCCGGACTGCGAAGCCCGCCCGGACATGGTCCTGGTCAGCTACGACCTCACCCGGCTGCAGCGCCTGGAGCCTGCCGATGGCCTGCCGTACCTGGTGAGCCTGGGGGAGTCCGAGCTCATCGCGGAGGACCGGGTGCTGGACCATTTGGTCTACGAACACCCCCAGTACACCCCCGAATCTTTGCGGGCACAGCAGCGCATTGCGGCCCTGAGTGACGACCGCATCGCCTACGCCGGCGCCTACCTGGGCTGGGGGTTCCACGAGGACGGCGCCCTGGCCGGTGTCCGTGCCGCCGCGAGCCTGGGACGAACTTGGGATACGCCCGCTACTCAGGCACCCGAGCCCGAACTGCTCTCTGCCTCGGAGGGCGCATGAGCTCAACCGCAGCCATCTACCGCACGTCCATTTCCCACGTGCGCCAGACGCCGCTTAAGAATGCGTTCACCTACCGGAGCTACAGCTGGTTTGTGGACGTGGACCGGCTCCCGGTTCTGCCCCGGCTCATGCGGCCGCTGGCTGTCTTCCGAGCCGCCGACCACCTGGGTGATCCCGACGCCGCCATCCGCAGCAACGTGGAACGGTTCCTGCGGACCCGGGGGATAGAGCCCGACGGCGGGGCCATCCGGATGCTGACCAGCGCCCGGGTTTTCGGCCACGTCTTCAACCCGCTCACCCTCTTCTGGTGCTACCGGACGTCCGGGGAGCTGCAGTGTGTCATCGCCGAGGTCCACAACACCTACGGCGAACGCCACTGTTATCTCCTGGAAACGGATCCTTCCGGACGGGCCAGCGTGCCCAAGGCCTTCTACGTTTCACCGTTCAATGACGTTGACGGGCAGTACCGGATGAAGCTGCCCGCCCCGGAGCAGCGGCTGTCCGTCTCCATCGTCCTGGAGCGGGAAGGGCAGCGGCCGTTCGCCGCGACCATGGACGGGGACCGGCGCCCGGCCACCGTCAGGAACATCCTGGCAGCGGCCGTTGCCGTCCCGGCCGCGCCGCTGCTGGTATCGGCGCTGATCCGGGTCCAGGGCATCAAACTCTGGGCGCGACGCCTTCCAGTCATCAAAAAACCACATCACCCCCCACAGGAGGCAGTCCAATGACCATGACCGATGAAAACGGAACAGCCGCGACTGCGGAGGTCTCCGCCGCGAAGTCAGCCGTACGGCACCCGGTGACGGAACGGACCGCTGCCGGGGTACCGGCGTCGCCGGCCACCATCGATCCGGAAGTGTGGCCCGGTGTTGCCCACGCGCCGTCGGGCACTAAAGCGCTCGTGGCGGGCAAGGCCGCCGGCCTGTTGTTCAAGGCCGCCGTACGCCGGCTGCCCCTGCGCGTTGCCTACCCGGACGGTTCGGTGCTGGGCACCGGTGGCCCGGACGCACCGGTGATGACCATGCTCAGGCCTGCAGCGTTCGAAGTGCGGATCGGTGACAACGGCCTGATCGGGCTGGGCGAGTCCTTTATGGCGGGGGACTGGGAAGCATCAGACCTCGCCGGGGTGCTGGAGGTCTTCGCCGCGTCCGTGGACACGCTGATCCCCGCACCGCTGCAGAGGCTGCGGACCCTGTACCTGCCGCGGACGCCGCGGCAGGAACGCAACGAAGAGCACAACACGCGCAGCAACATCTCGCGGCACTACGACCTCTCCAACGAGCTCTTCTCCAACTTCCTGGACACCACCATGAGCTACTCCTCGGCGCTCTTCCCGCTGAGCGATGGTGCGCTGGAGTCGGTCCCGTGGGACGCCTTGGCGGAAGCCCAGCAAGCCAAGATCGACAGGCTGCTGGACAAGGCCGGCGTCGGATCCGGCACGCGGCTGCTGGAGATCGGCACCGGCTGGGGTGAGCTGGCCCTCCGGGCAGCAGCCCGCGGTGCCACTGTCTACAGCGTGACGCTCTCCAGTGAGCAGCGGGCGCTGGCGCAGGAACGGATTGCAGCCGCCGGTTACGCAGACCAGGTGACCGTGGCGCTGCAGGACTACCGCGCCGTGGAAGGCGAGTTCGATGCCGTTGTGTCAGTGGAAATGGTCGAGGCGGTTGGCTATGAGTACTGGCCCATCTACTTCCAGACCATCGACCGCGTGCTGGCCCCGGGCGGGAAGGTGGCCATCCAGGCCATCACCATGCCGCACGGCCGCATGCTGGCCACGCGCAACGCGTACACCTGGGTGCACAAGTACATCTTCCCCGGTGGCTTCCTGCCGTCCGTGCGGGCCATCGAAAGTGTGACCCAGCAGCACACCACACTCCGTGTGCGGGAGCGGATGGGCCTGGGCGATCACTATGCCGCGACCCTCCGCCTCTGGGAGGAACAGTTCATCGCGCGCTCGCAGGAGGTGGGCGGGCTGGGGTTCGACGCCGTTTTCCAGCGGATGTGGCTGTTCTACCTGTGCTATTCACGGGCGGGTTTCCAGTCCGGCTACCTGGACGTGCAGCAGATTGTCCTGGACCGCCGGGAGGCCCAGCTGTAGCTGGTTAGGTTCATCACGTCGCAGGGGTCCTGAAGGCATCTTCAGGGCCCCTTTTGCGTGCCCGGCACTAGATATAGTGGTCCGCCCACTAGGCGCGACACGCCGTCCAACACGCGACACGCGGGGGGTTAATTGTGGCTAAGTACTCCACAGGGTGTGGATTTCGTCCGCAAAAACGGCGGGATTCCGGACATTTTGAGGGCGCTTGCCTGTGGATTAAAAGTGCATTAAATGACATACTTGTAATACATCATCTTGGGGTTCCGAAGAGCCGTCTGCACTACATGTAGTATCGACGTACAGCTTGGGCAGGACAAAGACGAGCGAAGATTTCGATAAAGGGGACAGGGACAATGACCGTTACGGTTTACACCAAACCTGCGTGTGTACAGTGCAACGCAACCTACCGTGCGCTGGACAAAAAGGGCATCACTTACCAGAGCGTTGACATCTCCCAGGACGCCGAGGCCCTTGAGCGCCTGAAGGCGCTGGGCTACATGCAGGCACCTGTTGTAGTCACGGACCAGGACCACTGGTCAGGCTTCCGCCCGGACAAGATCGAGGAACTGGCACTGTCTGCCGTTTCCTCCGTGGCCTAAGGCCCTACACTTTCGCCAGCCGGCAACTTTCAATCCGCACACATGAGGTGACTCCCGTGTCAGCACTGGCAGTAGCCAGGGCCCAGGTGGCCCCGTTGGCGCCTGTCACCACACAGAGCCAGCTCATCTACTTTTCCTCCACCTCCGAGAACACCAGCCGCTTTGTCGCGAAGCTCGGATGTGAGCTGGCACGGATCCCGCTCCATGCAAAGGATGCACCCCTTCTCGCCACCCGGCCTTACGTCCTGGTTGTGCCGACGTACGGGGGCACCGGGGGAGAGGGCTCCGTGCCCAAGCAGGTGATCCGCTTTCTGAACGACCCGCAGAACAGGCAACTGATCCGTGGGGTTATCGGTGCAGGCAACACAAACTTCGGGGACAACTACTGCATGGCCGCGGACATTATTGCCGCCAAGTGCAACGTCCCCCGGCTTTACAGATTTGAACTAATGGGCACGCCAGAAGACGTGGCCCGCGTACACAATGGATTGGACACGTTTTGGACACGACTGTCGCAGACACAGAAGTAACCAGGGCCGAAGGCCAGGGCACCCGCGCAGGCGCCGCCGTCGAAAAGCCCGAGATGCCGGCCGCCTATAAGGGCCTGGGCTATCACGAGCTCAACGCCATGCTGAACCTGTACGGTCCGAACGGCGAGATCCAGTTCGAGGCCGACCGCGAGGCTGCACACCAGTACTTCCTGCAGCACGTGAACAACAACACCGTCTTTTTCCATGACCTGGAAGAGAAGCTCGACTACCTGGTGAAGAACCAGTACTACGAGCGCGAAACCCTCGACCAGTACACGATGAACTTCATCCGCGAGCTCTACAACCGCGCGTACAAGAAGAAGTTCCGCTTCGAGACCTTCCTGGGCGCGTTCAAGTTCTACACGTCCTACACGCTGAAGACGTTCGACGGCAATCGATTCCTGGAACGCTACGAGGACCGCGTCTGCATGGTGGCCCTGCACCTGGCCCGTGGCGACGAGAAGCTCGCCCTGCAGATGGTGGACGAGATCATCGAAGGCCGCTTCCAGCCGGCCACGCCCACGTTCCTGAACGCCGGCAAGAAGCAGCGCGGCGAGCTGGTCTCCTGCTTCCTGCTCCGCATCGAAGACAACATGGAATCGATCGGCCGGTCCATCAACTCGGCGCTGCAGCTGTCCAAGCGCGGCGGCGGTGTGGCGTTCGCGCTGACCAACATCCGCGAAGTGGGCGCCCCGATCAAGCAGATCGAGAACCAGTCCTCCGGCGTCATCCCCGTGATGAAGCTCCTCGAGGACAGCTTCTCCTACGCCAACCAGCTCGGTGCCCGCCAGGGTGCCGGTGCGGTGTACCTGCACGCGCACCACCCGGACATCTACCGCTTCCTGGACACCAAGCGCGAGAACGCGGATGAGAAGATCCGCATCAAGACCCTCTCGCTGGGCGTTGTCATCCCGGACATCACGTTCGAGCTGGCCAAGAAGGACGAGGACATGTACCTGTTCTCCCCGTACGACGTCGAGCGCGTCTACGGCATGCCGTTCTCCGACGTCTCGGTCACCGAGAAGTACTACGAGATGGTGGACGATTCCCGGATCAAGAAGACCAAGATCAAGGCGCGCGAGTTCTTCCAGACCCTCGCCGAGATCCAGTTCGAATCCGGCTACCCGTACATCATGTTCGAGGACACCGTGAACCGGGAAAACCCGATCGACGGCAAGATCATCATGTCCAACCTGTGCTCGGAGATCCTCCAGGTTTCCCAGCCCACCACGTACCATGATGACCTGTCCTACGACCAGACCGGCAAGGACATCTCCTGCAACCTGGGCTCGCTGAACATCGCCAAGGCCATGGACAGCCCGGACTTCGGCCTGACCATCGAGACGGCCATCCGGTCCCTCTCGGCGGTCTCGGACATGTCCAACATCACCTCGGTGCCGTCCATCGCCCGCGGCAACGACCAGTCCCACGCCATCGGCCTGGGCCAGATGAACCTGCACGGCTACCTGGCCCGCGAGCGGGTCCACTACGGTTCCGAAGAGGGCCTGGACTTCACCAACATCTACTTCTACTCGGTGGTGTACCACGCGGTCCGCGCCTCCAACCTGCTGTCCATCCAGACGGGACAGACCTTCGGCGGTTTCGAGAAGTCCAAGTACGCCTCGGGCGAGTTCTTCGACAAGTACACGGAGCAGGAGTGGGTGCCGCAGACCGAGAAGGTCGCGGAGCTGTTCAAGAACATCCACATCCCCACCCAGGATGACTGGCGCGAGCTGAAGGCCTCCGTTATGGAGCACGGCATCTACAACCAGAACCTGCAGGCCGTCCCGCCGACAGGCTCGATCTCCTACATCAACAACTCCACCTCCTCGATCCACCCGGTGGCGTCCAAGATCGAGATCCGCAAGGAAGGCAAGCTCGGCCGCGTGTACTACCCGGCGCCGTACCTGACGAACGACAACCTGGAGTACTACCAGGACGCGTACGAGCTCGGCTACGAGAAGGTCATCGACACCTATGCCGCCGCCACCCAGCACGTGGACCAGGGCCTGTCCCTGACGCTGTTCTTCAAGGACACGGCCACTACGCGCGACATCAACCGGGCCCAGATCTACGCCTGGAAGAAGGGCATCAAGACCATCTACTACATCCGTCTCCGCCAGCTCGCGCTGGAGGGAACCGAGGTGGACAACTGCGTTTCTTGCATGCTTTAGTTGTAGCTTCAACTAAATCTTGACAGTACGACGGCGGGCGCCCGCCCGCCGTCGTACGCTTAACTTCAAAGAACAACCCAACTTTTAGGGGATGACATGACCGAGAAGGTCAAGCTGCTTAGCCACGTCGAAGCGATCAACTGGAACCGCATCCAGGACGATAAGGACGTAGACGTCTGGAACCGCCTGGTCAACAACTTCTGGCTGCCCGAGAAGATCCCGCTGTCCAACGACGTCCAGTCGTGGGCCACACTGACCCCGGACGAGCAGCAGCTCACCATGCGCGTATTCACCGGCCTGACGCTGCTGGACACCATCCAGGGCACCGTCGGCGCCGTGTCGTTGATTCCGGACGCGATCACCCCGCACGAGGAAGCCGTCTACACGAACATTGCGTTCATGGAGTCCGTTCACGCCAAGAGCTACTCCTCGATCTTCTCCACGCTGGCCTCCACCAAGGAGATCGACGAGGCATTCCGCTGGTCCACCGAGAACGTGAACCTTCAGAAGAAGGCCCAGATCGTCATGGACTACTACCAGGGCGACGATCCCCTGAAGCGCAAGGTGGCCTCCACGCTGCTGGAGTCCTTCCTGTTCTACTCGGGCTTCTACCTGCCCATGTACTGGTCCTCACGGGCCAAGCTGACGAATACGGCTGACCTGATCCGCCTGATCATCCGCGACGAAGCCGTCCATGGCTACTACATCGGCTACAAGTTCCAGAAGGGCCTTGAGGGCCTGTCCGAGGAGCGCAAGCAGGAGATCAAGGACTACACGTTCGAACTGCTCTTCGAGCTGTACGAAAACGAAGTCCAGTACACGCACGACCTCTATGACTCCGTTGGCCTGGCCGAGGACGTCAAGAAGTTCCTGCACTACAACGCCAACAAAGCACTGATGAACCTGGGCTACGAGGCCATGTTCCCGGCTTCCGTCACCGACGTGAACCCGGCCATCCTCTCGGCCCTGTCCCCGAACGCCGACGAGAACCACGACTTCTTCTCGGGGTCCGGTTCGTCGTATGTCATCGGCAAGGCTGTCAACACTGAGGATGACGACTGGGACTTCTAGGACCACTTGTGAGACCCCGACTGTGAGGTTCCACGGTACTTGGCCATTTCCCAACTTAGATGGCCACTTTCATCGTAGTTGTGTGAGTTGCCAAGATACTTGGCACAAGTGACAGGTTAGTTGGCGAGCGCCAATTAATATGGCCCAAGTGACAAGTTGATTGGCATGGTGAAGACACAGCCCGGTTGGCGGCCCCGTACTACTCGCGGAGCCGCCAGCTACTGGAGATAGTCAACCAACTTGATCATGACAAGTCGACTAGATCTGTTGGCGCACGGGGCCTGTGTGTAAGCCCGCAAGTGTGAGGCCGGAGTTTGGCTGGCGGTTGGGCAAAGATCGTCTCCTCGCCCAACTTAGCGGCCGGCTCCATGCTGCCTCAAACTTGTTGGCTATCTGTTCCTGGCTGATGACATTCCTCCCTACGTCCCCGTCAGGACGGCCGCTGCGTCCACTGGATACAGACTAGGGGAGCTGTGGCGAAAAGGTGGGCCATCGAGTAGCAACTGTGAGAAGAGTGCGGACAGAGCTCAGCGGCCGTACGGCCGCTCTGGGACGGGCGCTGAGGATGCGGCAGGCGTTACGGTTTGCCCCCCTAGCGACACTGAAGGGGTCAGCCGCACAGCCTTGCGCCAAGTTCCGGGCAACGCCGACAATGGTTGCGGGACCGGCCAGCAGGAGGCGCGAGGTGGAAGCGGTATCGGCTCGGAAAGCATGGCTTTATGCAGCTTCGTGGTTCCTGATCACGATGGTTGCCTACGGCATTTCCGGCTTCATCTTCCACTTTCCAGGCTCGTTTCCGCCCAACAATGGGGAAGCGTTTAACTGGGCAGGGATCGCCGGGGCCGTTGTCAATGGGCTCGGGACCGGCAGTCTGGTGGGTATAAGTCAGAGGTATCTGATGCGAAAGATCATCCCGAACTCGTGGCGTTGGGCGGCAGTAAGTATTTTGGCGCTGTGGCTCATCCACGGCGTAGGAGACACGTTTCCCGACAGCGTCGCACTGCCCGTGATGTTCAATTTGGGAGGACTGGTCATTGGGGGCCTGCAGTGGTGGGCGGTTCGCTGGCCTGCACGGTACGGTCTCACCTGGCTGGCAGCATCCGCCTTGTCGTGGTCCGCCGGGCTGTGGCTCAGCCGTGTCCTTGTTTCTGGGGCTTAGTGGCGAACCGAGCGCGTCGTCACTGGTCTCTTGGGAGGCCTGGTTATAGGAGTGGTGACCGCCGGGGCGTGGCTCTGGATACTGTCAGACCACGTCTCCCTGTCAAAGCGAACCCAGAGAGCCACATCCCGCTGAACCTCACGGGCACGCAGGTCAGCCCCGGCCACTCGCCCCAAGTTCAAGTAATCCAATGCAGGAGGCCGGCAGTGAATGCTCCTACTGGAAATAGCGTAAGCAGGCTACTGGGCCGCGGACCCGTAGTCCTTTGGGTCATGGTCGGTGGGGGAGTCCTCTGGATCGTCTACGGATATTTCCGTTTCATGACCCCGCAGGGCCCCGACGTTGTGTGGCGGGAAGACCTCGGCTATTCCCCAATCCTGAGCAACGACCTATATTGGGTCTACAATCTGCCAGGGGTTCTGGCCCTGTTGCTGACACTCTGGGCTTCCATGTCGTTCCTTCGCACTGTGTCCACGAGGCGCAACAGAATGAAACGCGCTGCCCTACTTCTTGGGGTGCTGGCTTCGCTGTTTGGAGTGGTGGCCTTGGTAGGGCAGGTGATCCTGTTCGATCCGCTGAAGACCCTTGGGTTGGCTCTGGGCACTCCTCTGCTGGGCCTCGCAATGCTTCTTGGCGGGTTGATCACTGTCTTGGATGGAAGGGTATCGCGCGGGCGACAGGGACTGCTGGGTGCGGCGTTGATTCTGCTTGGGGTCTCCGGTGTGTTCACCCTGCTACTTCGCCCGCTGATGTTCGCCTTAGCCCTCCTCCCTCTCGCATTCGGGGCAGCAGCATCGGCTCTGTTCGGTGCAGCGTGGATACTCCTGGCTTTCAGTCTTCGTAACGAGCCGGAGTGGATGAGGGCACGGCCCGCCCAAACTGCAGTGGCTTAAACTCCGTCAAAAGTAGGTGTCCAGAAGGGCTTCCTGAACGAAAAATCCCAAAGGAGAGGAACCATCGGCTCGGCGCGGACCCTGGACTGCGGACGGCCGTGGAAGGACCCCTCGCGGGACCCATCCGGCAATTTCGGCTACGGTCCGCTCTAAGCTCAGGGTAGGGGGTGAAGGCCATGTCTGAAGCTGGCAGTCGGTGGGCCGGGAACATCGCGTGGGTCCTGCTCGTCCTCGCCTCGATGGTCCTGATCGGCTACGGGATCGGGCGCGCTGACGATCGTCTCCGCCGTGCGGACGGACACGGTGACCACGACTGCGTTTGCGTCGCCGCCGCAGAACGGAACGTACCGGCTCCTGGACGTACTGTGGGAGACCGAGGCGGGGAAGACGAGCTCGAATCCCTTCTACTTCTCAGCCAAGGATGAAAGCGGCCGCAAGGCTGACCTCAGCATGTTTGCCGATAACCAGCTTGGTTCCGGTGACGTCCTGCCGGGCGACAAGTCCCGAGGGTATATCGCGTTCGACATGGCGCCCGGGGCGGCGACCGTGATGATCTCCGACCCGCTGATGCAGGAATCGGCGCGGATCCAGATCCCGGGGTAACCGGAACTTCAGCGGGACGCGGAGGGAGTCCTGTCGACTACAGCCGGCAGGACTCCCTCAGCATGAATCACGGGCGGCTTTCCTTCATCGCCGCTTCGAATGCCGGCAAGCTGCGTTCGATCATGTCCTCGTTGGCTGTCAGGGAGATCCGGAAGAAGCCAGGCGTCTCGAACAGCACGCCCGGCAACACGAAGACATCCCGGCGGGCAAGTGAGGTGGCGAACGCCTCGTCGTCCGAAATGGGGGACGTGACATACAGGTAGAACGTGCCCTCCGGCCGCCGGACGAGGTACCCCATGCCGCCGAGCACATCGACGAGACGGTCCCGGCGCCGCTGCAACTGGCCGACGTCGATGGTGAACCTCTCCAGTTCGGGAAGCGCGTGCTGCAGCAGGGCGTTCGGATACACCCAGCCCATCGCCACCTGCAGGCCGGTGATCGCCGGCTCCATCTCATCCCGCTGCGGCATGGTGGGCGGCAACGCCAGGTAGCCGACGCGCTCGCCCGGGGAGAGATGGGTCTTGCCGTAGGAGTAGGCCAGGAGCGTGTGCGGGTAGAACTCCACAGGGCTGTGGAATCGCAAGCCGTCGAAAACGATCCGGTTGTAGGCTTCGTCCGAGATGAGGTAAATCCGCCGTCCAATCCTCGCCGAGGCCGCCTCCATCAATTCGGCCAGCCGGGCCAGCAATTCGGGGGGATAAATCCGCCCGGTGGGATTGTTGGGCGAGTTGACGATCAATACCCGGGTGCGTTCCGTGATGGCGGCCTCGATCGCGTCGAGGTCCAGGTCGAACGTGGTTGTGTTGATTTTCACCTTCACCGGTACGAGCCCGGCTTCAAGGATCAGCGGCTCGTATAGGAACCAGGGCGGCAGGCTGTAAATGATCTCGTCGCCGGGATCGGCGACGGTCTTCAGCGCAAGGGCAATGGCGGCGAAGCCGCCGGTGGTGAGGTAAATATCCTCCGTCCGGAAGGGCACATTCAGAAGCCTGTGAAGGGATTGAGCGGCTGCTTCCCGGCCGGCCTCGCCGTTGGTCTGGTAGGCGAACCACTGATCATTCTGAGGAGCCAGCGCGTCCCGCAGCGTATTCACGTAGCGGTCGGCCGGCATCTGGTGCGGATTGCCGAGGGTGAAGTCGCAGCCCGGCACCTGCCTGTGCCCGCGGGCACTGTACTCCCGGATATAGGCGTTAACCCGCTGAAAGGAGGGGATCGACGCCAGCCGTGCAGCGCGATCAGATACCGCCGAGGTTGTCTGGGATATGGATGTCGGATCGTTCATGTCAGCGCTCCTGTGTACGGCAGCCCGGTGGGGCGGCAGTCGGATGGGCGGCGCCCTGCCAAGCCGGCGGAGGCCGTAGTAAGAGCCATTGTTGACTCGACGACGCCTTGGAGTAAAGACTCCGCGATAGCGACCGATCTAGGGCGTGCCTCCCTTATCGGGTAATACCTGGGTATAGGGTCGGGCGGTATGGCGCTGCGACTTGTTCAGGTGAATTTCAAGGCTCGGGATGACTCAACGCTGGGCCGGTTTTGGGCGGAGGCGCTCGGCTGGGGTGTTTCCAGCGAGGGACCCGGTGTGACGAATGTTGAACCTGTGGACTTCGCATGGCCGGACCCCGCCGCCGTCTGCATCGATGTCGTCACCGTCCCGGACCCCGAGACGGTGAGGTACCGCGCGCACCTCGATCTGGCCACCACCAATGCGGCCCATCACGCGGAGCTGGTCGCGCGCCTGTTGGAACTCGGCGCGACGCCCGCCGACGTGGGCCAGGGTGATGTGCCGTGGACAGTCCTGGCCGACCCGGAAGGCAATGTGTTCTGTGTACTGGAGCCGCGACCGATCTACCGGGACACCGGGCCGATCGCCACGGTGGTGGTCAACTGCGCGGATCCGCGGGCCCTGGCCCGGTTCTGGGGCGAGGCCACGGACTGGACCGTGCACGAGGTGAACGACGATCATGCGAGGCTGCGTTCGGCCAAGGGCGTCGGGCCGTATCTGGAACTACTTCGCACGACTAACGAGGAGACCGTGTGGAACCGTGCCCATCTCGACCTGATGCCGTACCCAGGTGATGATCAGGCGGCAGAAGTGGCCAGGCTGCGGGCGCTGGGCGCCACTGACGCCGACGTCGGCCAGGGCGATGTGCCATGGGTGTGCCTCGCCGACCCGGAGGGCAACGAGTTCTGCGTCCTCACACCGGGCTGACATGGAGCCTTTCATGATGATTCCGGCTAATTCACCGGATCTCCTGGTGAAAAGTCTTGCGAAAGCTCGGCTTCGATTTCGCTGATGCTGGGCAGCGTGGCGGCGAATTCCTCTGGCAAGGACGCCACAACGGCGGATTCCCATTCGGCGATGCCGATCGGTTTCGAGAAGCCCCGCAGAGAGTACTCGGCCACGACGTTGTTCTTCGTTTTGCACAGCAGCAGTCCGATGGTCGGCTCGTCGTCAGCATGACTCAGGAGGTCGTCAACAGCGGACATGTACATGTTGATCTGACCGAGGTTATGCGCAGCTGGCCATAACGCCGGTTATGCGCAGCGGAACGTTATGCCGAGGTCTTCGTTCGTGCTGGGGTGTTGACAGCAGTCGCTGAAGGGGTTCTTGGCATAACGCCCCGCTGTGGTGGTGAGTTTCAGGAGCGTTTGTCGCCGACTTTCAGGAGCGCCTGTGCAGCGGTTCTAGCGTCGAATGCCGGCGAGAGCCAACATCACAAGGTGTCAGCAAAGATCGCTGTTGAACCCATACAAGTTCGAGCGGGACGCACGATAAGGGATCCTTCACCGGACGGCGAACCGAGTGGAGTTGAGCTCCCCATCATCAGCGTCCCCTCAGACATGCATGAACGATTCGTCAAACCAGACATCGTCATGCTCAGCGGCCCTTGCCCTTGGTCACGGTGATCGTGATGCGTGGGGTGACTGCGTCGGGGCTGATGCCGTTGGTGGCGGTCACCGTAAACGTTGCCTTGCCGGCCTTGGTCGGGGTCCCGGAAAGGACCCCCGTGCTGGAGTCCAGGCTCAGCCCTGCGGGCAGTGCACCGGAGGACACGTAGAACGTGGGGGCCGGGTCACCCGTGGCGGTGAACGTGTAGCTGTAGGCGGCACGCGTGGTCGCTTTGGTCGGGGGTGTGTCCGCAGTGAACACCGGGGGTACCGGGTTCACCGTGATGACCGACACCGTGTCGGAACCGTAATTGGTGACGTAGGCTGTCGACCCGTCCGGGGTGAACGCAACACCGACCGGTTCCGGCCCGACCGGGATCGTGGAGGTCACCGTGCCCGACGCCACATCGATGACCGACACCGTGTCGGAACCGGAGTTGGTGACGTAGGCTGTCGACCCGTCCGGGGTGACCGCAACACCGTACGGAGCCGTCCCGACCGGGATCGTGGAGGTCACCGTGCCCGACGCCACATCGATGACCGACACCGTGTCGGAATTGGCGTTGGTGACGTAGGCTGTCGACCCGTCCGGGGTGAACGTAACACCAAACGGATGCGGCCCGACCGGGATCGTGGAGGTCACCGTGCTCGACGCCACATCGACGACCGACACCGTGTCGGAATCGGGGATGGTGACGTAGGCGGTCGACCCGTCCGGGGTGAACGCAACACCAAACGGATGCGGCCCGACCGGGATCTGGGAGGTCACCGTGCTCGACGCCACATCGATGACCGACACCGTGTTGGAACCGCCGAAGTTGGTCACGTACGCCGTCGACCCGTCCGGGGTGAACGCAACACCGTACGGCGTCGAAAAGTAGGCAGGGTTGCCAAGCTCAGTGGGGGTCACCGTGCCCGACGCCACATCGATGACCGACACCGAGTCGGAATCGGAGTTGATGACGTAGGCTGTCGACCCGTCCGGGGTGAACGCAACACCCCGTGGGGTAGCCCCGACGTCGATCGTGGAGGTCACCGTGCCCGACGCCACATCGACGACCGACATCGTGGAGGAGCCGGCGTTGGTGACGTAGGCTGTCGACCCGTCCGCGGTGAACGCAACACCGTACGGTTGCGTCCCGACCGGGATCGTGGAGGTCACCGTGGCCGCGGCGGTTGCCGGGATATTGCCGACCAGCATGAGCGCCGTCAGGATCGTGCTGATGATGGCCGCACGCCGCCGGAACCCGAGGGAAGCGGGTCTACCCCGGCGGAACCGGCGTGTGCCGGCTCCCAGTTGTTTCATGTCCGGGGCGGAACGCCGCCCCTGGTACCGCCGGGACAATCCTGTTAAGAACCGCATCAAGTCCTCCTGCATGTGGAAAGCGAAGTCTGTAGTGTTAACGCCAGCCGAAAATAGGGCCAGGAACGCCAACTGAAAATAGGGCCACCGACCATTATGGAAGGTGATCAATTTGGATGATTGGGCGGAGATACGCCACCTGTTTTCGACAGGCAAGCACTCGAAGCGTGAGATCGGCAGGATCGTGGGGGTTTCCCGCGGAACGGTGGACCGGGCGCTGGAGTCGGACCGGGCACCGAAGTATCAGCGGGCATCCGGGGTATCGAGTTTTGATGCGTTTGCTCCCAGGGTGCGGGAGCTTTTGGTGAAGACGCCGACGATGCCGGCCGCGACGCTGGCGGAGCGGGTGGGCTGGTCCGGTTCCGCGTCGTTGTTCCGGGCGAAGGTCGCCGCGATCCGGCCGGAATACGCCCCGCCGGACCCGGCCGACCGTTTGGTCCACGAGCCGGGGTTCCAGGTCCAGTGCGATCTTTGGTTCCCGCACGAGCCGCTGCCGGTCGGTGCGGGCCAGTCCGACACGCCGCCGGTGCTGGTGATGACCTCGGCGTTCTCGGGATTCATCCAGGCACGGATGCTGCCGTCGCGGACGACGCCGGATCTTTTGGGCGGAATGTGGACGCTGCTGCAGGACGCGCAGGCGGTTCCGTCGCGGCTGTTGTGGGACAACGAGTCCGGCATTGGCAGGCGCAAACCGACGGAGCCGGTGGCCGCGTTCGCAGGCTCCCTGGGGTTGGAGATCAAGCTGCTTCCGCCGCGGGATCCGGAGTCCAAGGGCATGGTCGAGCGGATGAACAGGTTCTTCCGGCAACGCTTCATGCCGGGCCGGGACTTTCGCTCCCCGGCGGACTTCAACGGCCAGCTGGAGGACTGGCTGCCCAAGGCCAATCACCGGTATTCGCGGTCCCGCCACGGCCGCCCGGACGAGCTGATCGTCCTGGACCGGGAGAGGATGCGGGAGCTGCCGCCGGTGAGCCCGGAGGCGGTGTTCCGGAACGCGGTGCGCCTGCCGCGGGATTACTACGTGCGGGTGTTCTCCAACGACTATTCCGTGGACCCTTCATTCATTGGGCGGATCGTGGATATCGTCGCTGATCTGGACACCGTGTGGGTCACGCACGAGGGTGTCATCATTGCCACGCACGTCCGGGCGTGGGCCCGGCATCTTGTAGTGACCGATCCGGTCCATGTGGCCCGCGCGGCGGTGATGCGCCGGGACTTCCGGACCCAAAGAGTCCACCGCCCCGAACCCGAGGAAGTCGTGGAGGTGCGGGATCTGGCCGCCTACGACGAGATCTTCGGCATCGACCTCGGCCAGCAGCCGGCGCCCCTTCTGGAGGTGGCCTCATGACCGGGACTCCGTCACAGATCGAGTACTACGCCCGGGCCCTGCGCGCACCGCGGATCAGTGATGGGTTCCGCCGGCTCGGGGACCAGGCCAGGGACGCCGGCTGGTCCCATGAGGAGTACCTGGCCGCTGTCCTCTCCCGGGAAGTCTCCGAACGTGAAGCTTCGGGAGCGGCGACGCGGATCAAGGCCGCGAGGTTCCCGGCCCACAAGGACCTCAAGGAGTTCAACTTCGATCACCAGCCCTCCGCGGACCGGAACCTCATCGCGCATCTGGGCACCGGGGTGTTCCTCTCCGAGGCCAAAAACGTGGTCCTCCTCGGGCCACCCGGCACCGGCAAAACCCATCTCGCGGTCGGCATTGGCATCAAGGCAGCCAAGGCCGGGCACCGGGTTCTCTTCGACTCCGCCACTGGCTGGGTCGCCCGGCTCCAGGAGGCGCACTCCCGCGGGAAACTCGCCCAGGAACTGGTCAAACTCCGCCGCTACAGTCTCCTGGTGGTCGACGAAGTCGGCTATATCCCGTTCGATCAGGACGCGGCGAACCTGTTCTTCCAGCTCGTCTCGAGCCGCTACGAACACGCGTCCATGATTCTGACGTCGAACCTCCCGTTCGCCCGCTGGGGCGACGTCTTCGGAGACCTGACCATCGCCTCGGCCATGATCGACCGGATCGTCCACCACGCCGAGGTCATCAGCCTCAAAGGCAACAGCTACCGGCTCAAGAAACACCAACCCGCCGCCAGTACGGCACAATAGAACCACAACCCCGTGGCCCCGTTTTCAATTGGCACTAATGGCCCTATTTTCGGTTGGCGTTAACATGTAGTGTCGCGTTCGTGCGCCGTTGGGGAAGATGACCTGCCTTCATTGACGGACGGAAATCGTCTCGGCGCGGCGCGGCGCCGAGACCAACCGGTGCCGGCAGGCACCCCCATAACGGGTTGGCCGAAATAACGGCTCAATCCGGAGTTTATAGACCAGGCAAAACTACGGTCACCAGTAGTCGGTACCTGTCTGTTGGGTGGCACTACCTGTTTCTTTAGGTCCGAGAGAGTCGGCGGCAGCCCATCTAATGGCGCTTTAGTCGCTCACGAAGCACGGCCATCATGTATCGAGTTGCAGACCGAAATTGACACCCGTCTCATCAACCGAGATTGGCTAGTTCGACCCGCCCGTAAGCCGGTCGTTCACCGTGCAACCGACTTCGATGTCATTTTCAGAAGACGCCTGCACGGAATATCCGAAGTCCTCTGCACTCAATGCCAACGTGGCAGCACTTCTACGCGTAAGCCGAGCCTTTGCTGTCACTTTCAGAATTTCGCTGCACGAACGTGCGCCCGTTCAGGGTCTCGTATTCTCCCTACCCTGAGGGGTAATTGCTGGTCACATTGGCGCCCCTGGTCGTGGGCGGGGTCATTTTCGCCTAACTCGGTGGTGGAAGCAACCCCGCAGCTTTTTGACCCTCCTAAAGGGCGCCGCTTAGAGCAAGGAGTGCCATCAGCGTATAAACAATGCCAAGGATCAGGCCGACAATCCCGAACACCCGAAATTTCTTTGCCATGGCGGATGACTGCTTCGACAGGCCGATCCCCGAGACCACCGCCGCAGCAAGCGACAGAAGCAGTCCAAAGATGGGTGTGTTAAATAGGAAGAAGGCGGCGATGCCAAGACTGAATCCAGTCGTTGCTGCTGGGTTCGATGGTCCGACCGTGCCGCTCGTTCCGGCAGCAGCGTCGATGGTGTTGCTAAGGCCGCCGATCGCTTGGGTGTGCTGAGTCCAAGTTTTGCCGTCCCACCATCTCTGTTGTGATGGGTTGTCAGTGTCCTTGTACCAACCTGCCGATGGGTTATTCATTAGGGGCCTTTCGGACTCATGCAGAGGCTGTCCCCCATTCAGGCTTGACGGATGCGCTTGGTGGCCGCGTGCGGACGTGGGCGCGCCGGGGTACCCCGATGCGAATACAACCTCACCTCCGATCGGGCCGAAGATCTTCACGCAGAGAAGCATTACTTGGGCCGATTTAGCCTGAGAGCCTGTCACACGCTGAAGCTCGGGCTCGAACTTACGAACAAGCCATCTCACTTCTTTTTCTCCGACTATCGGATGGGGCACCCAATGAGGGAGGGCTTTTGGCTCGACGTAAGCCACTTGGCTGATCGAGAAGGCAATTGCCCTCGGCACCCCTACTCCTTCAAGACGGAACTTCAGTTCGTCTGCAGCGCCCTCCATGATGATGTCCATGTCCACATCGTGCTCCACAGCATGGTGGCCAAGCAAACGGAGAGCAGGACCTATGCACAAACCGGATGACGAATTCTCAAAAACGAAGGATTTCGAGAACGGTCTGAATCGAGAATCGATGCCACAGCAGGTCCTGAACACACGTCGATTGTGAATCGCAGCGATAAATGGCGGCATTTTCGCGGCGCTAAGTGTCGCCTCGGGTGCCCGTTAGCCGAACCTTGAGCGGCACTTTCTCGACGGGGCATCAAACGAAGGAATATCTGCTTCTGCTGTTGGCTCAAGAAACCAGGGCATTGGTCTGGTGTGACCACTTCGGCGGTTTGCCGTTGCCTCCCGGAGGAGGAGCCCGTGTCGGACGCGGATGCCTAGCGTCGCTCTGTCCTCCGCTCTGGATTGTGCGGATGCGCCGGAGGATACTGTCTGTTGCGGGCAATTTGCCGGCTTTTGGGCCATGACGGGGATCGGGTGGTGTTGATGGCTGAGGAACAGCCGACTTTGGGGCAGTTGATTTGGCTGGTGCGGCGTGAACTGGAATGGGTCCATGGAGTCGATGTCGATCATCCGCTGCGGTTCGATGTCGGTTCGGTCGAGCTGGATGTGGCGGTCGAGGTCGCCCGGACCACGGGTGTCGGCGGCGGGCTGGATCTGAAGGTATGGGGAGTGGGCGGCTCGGGTGAGTTCTCCCGCGAGAGCTCACGGGGATCCACCACAACGGTTCATGTCGTATTGACGCCCCGGGACACCCGCTCTCCGGGCGGGAAGTTCGATGTCTCGGCCCTGGACACCGAACCGCCGCCGCGCCGGGCAGGGGTGACAGGCACCGGCGATGTTCCGGCGGAATCGTCTGAGTCCACGGACCCAGATGGTTCCCCGCGGGGGGCGCGCGACATCGAGCCCCCACCCGACCGCTGAGACAGCGACCTCGAACATGGCCGACGACGAGGGTGAGGGAGCCAGACTGATCGAGCCCCGGCTGGTGAAGGTCCGGGCGGGGGAACGAGGGGCCGGGTGGGCAGTAGGTACCCGGGGCGTGCTCACGGCGCGGCACGTGGTCGCTCCATACCTTGACCACACGGTGGACTTTTGCCTGGCGGTGCCTGACCCGAGGCCGGGGGCGGAGGGGTTCGGCTGCACCGTGGTGTGGCAGGACAAGGACCGCGATCTGGCGTTGCTGGCCGTGGACCAGCAACAAATGAATGCCTGGACAGCCGCCGTGGGTGCGGGTACCGGTCCGCGCCTGGCCGAGCCGGGCACGGCCCCGCTGGACGTTGAGGCCGTCGGCTACCCGGACGCCACCATCGAAGAACACTTCCCGCACCCGGAGCAGGTGCCCGGGGTGTTGCGGCCGGCCGGGGGCGCAATATCCGGGCTTATGCCGTTGGACGTCGATGGCAGCGTGCCCGAGGACCACGCGCTGTGGGAGGGGATGTCGGGGGCCGTGGTCCGCGACCGGGCCACCGGCCGGCTTGTTGGTGTGGTCCTCAAGGCCGATGACGACCGCCAACACCGGCGGCTCTACGTCCGCCCCCTGCCGGACCCTGACCGCGACGCTGGCTTCGCCGCGGCCTTGGCCATGGTTGATGCACCCTCGGTACTTGAAGCAGTTAACGCGCCGAGGGTGAGACGGTTACTGGCAGTGGGGGACGGGGCCGGACGCCCCTACAGGGTCGGGCAGGTTCCGCAGCTGAGCCTCTTCGGCGCCCGGAGGGCTCGCACTGACGTCGACACCCACGGCGACCCCTACTACCCCTTCGTTCACCGGGATCTCGACGAGGACCTGGCCGCTGCTTTGGACCGCCGCGTTGACGGCACCGACCCGCGGATGCTGCTGCTCGTTGGTGATGCCATGAGCGGTAAGTCCCGTACCGGCGCGCAAGCCGTGAGAAGCCACCCCGTCCTGTCCAACCGTGCACTGTTGATTCCCACCTCCGGAGCTGATCTACGTGACGTCGTTGATCTGGCCCCACCAGAAGGTGCAGTGCTGTGGCTCGATGACCTCAACACATTTCTTACGGGCCTGGATGCTGGTGTGCTGCGCTACTGCGAGACCCGTCCCGGGCTTGTGGTCGTGGCCACCCTGCGGTCCGAGTTGCTCAGCGGTTTCCTGGACCGCCCGGAGCTGCGACCGGCCTGGGCGGTGGTCGATGACAACACCCTCGTCGAGCGGTTCGCGCTGCCCGGTGAATGGTCCGAACAGGACCAGCAAGCACTGGCCGGCGTCGAGCCGGTGATTCGGAACAAGGTCGCCGCCGGCCTTTCCCTGGGGGAGGTCCTCGGCGCGGCCGAAGAACTCCAAAACCGTCTCGCCCACGCCGACCCGTTCAGCCGGAAGGCGGTGGCGTTCACCATCATTGACTGGGCCCGCACCGGGCTCACCGAGGGCATCCCCGAGCGACTCGCCGAGGAACTGTGGCCCAGCTACTTGTCCAAGAAGGACGCCTTGGTCGTGAACAACAGGGACCCCGAGGGACGACACAAAGACTTCAAGAAAGCACTCAAGTGGGTACTGGCACCCATACCCGACACTGCGACCATGCTCGTCACCCGCACTGAGGGTCGGCTGCAGGCAGAGAACTACCTGGTCGCTCACCCCTTACAAGAGATCCCTCCCTTCATATGGAACGCTGCACTCGACCACGCCACGACTGCTGAAGCCCCCGCGACAATCGCGATACTGGCTTACACCGCCGCTCAGTCCGGTGTTAACGACGTCGCCAACGCCGCCTATCGGGCCGGCATCGACAGAGGCCACCCCGGAGTCGCCCCAGTGGCTGCGCTCGGACTAGGGATGCTACTCGAGGAGCAGGGCAACCCGGACGGGGCGATCACCGCCTACCAGGCCGCCCTCGACAGCTACCACACCGTGGTCACCTCGGGGGCTGCAGTCCGCCTGGGGATGCTACTCGAGGAGCAGGGCAACCCGAACCGGGCAATCACCGCCTACCAGACCGCCATCGAAAGCGGCCACCCCGAACACGCCCCGTGGGCTGCAGTCCGTCTGGGGAGGCTGCTCGCGGCGCAGGGCAACCCGGACCGGGCAATCACCGCCTACCAGACCGCAGTCGACAGCCGCCACCCCGATTACGCTCCGCGGGCTGCAGTCCGCATGGGGATGCTGCTCGAGGCGCAGGGCAACCCGAACCGGGCAATCACCGCCTACCAGACCGCAGTCGACAGCGGCCATCCCGAACGAGCCCCGCTGGCTGCGGGCCTCCTGGGGATGCTCCTCGAGGAGCAGGGCGACCTTGACGGGGCGATCACGGCCTACCAGGCCGCAGTCGACAGCCGCCACCCCGACGTCGCCCCGCTGGCCGCGGTCGACCTCGGGGCGCTGCTCGAGGAGCCGGGCAACACGGACAGGGCGATGGTGGCCTTCCGGGCCGAGATCGCGGCCCGCCTGGGCGCGCTGCTCGCAAAGCAGTCATCGCCCAGGCGGGCGCGCCGTCGACAGCGGCTAAACCACCGCGCGTCCCAATAGGGTCCTTCCAAAGGTCAGCGAACCAGTGCCGGCTGGACTGGCCCCCGTCTCGCCCGGCGTCGTGGAGGTGACCGACTCACTTTTCAGTTCACGGACAGGCAGAGCATATCGTTCTCGATATACGAAGGATTCCGAGAGGACATCGAATCGAGAATCCCGGAGTCGATCGCTCTGTGAATTTCAGCGGTAAATGGCGGCGTTTTCACTGCGCTATTTGGCGCATGGTGCAGCCCCAAGGGGATCGGCTTGCGGGACGCAGCCAGGACGCGAAGCAGCGCGAAAACGACGACATCGAGCGGAGCTGTCCACAGCAAACCCTTTTGTAAAGGGCACAGATTACAATGGGTCAAGCAGCTACAACCCGAACAGGTAGGACTCCCGGCATGGCCCACATCAGCGTCCCAGCCTTCGGCACCGTCATGATTTTTCGGGTTCCCGAGGATGCCGACATGAGCGGATTCAGTTTCGCCGGCTTCCGGAACCGTGCCGATGCTCAACAGCAACTCAACACCTACCTCGAGGGTCTGGGCTACGACGTGAGCCAATCCTATTTGTGGTGATCGTGCCGGATGACGGTAGGGGTTCCGGACGCACGAAACCCCGGCCGCCGCTCTCTCCCCTTCAGCAGCACCTGTCGAGGGTGTCTCCTCGCCTCTTGCGGACGCTCACACCATGGCCCGTCGGTCTCTTTTGGCCAGTCTCAGGGCAAGGGGAGAGCGTGGTCGGTTTAGGGGCCGAGAGGCGCCTGAGGCCAGCTCATGCCAGGAAGCTGTCCCTGTCCAGCGCGGCCACCGCATCGATTATTTCTTGGATTCCGGTGTAGCGATTTTCAACGGTCAGGTCTGTGCATTTCCGGACAATCGCCCCTAGTTTGGCACCTGCCACGTGTGGGGCCTCCTTTCCGGTGAAGATGAAGGAGAGGATGAATCCCACCGAATAAATCTCGTTGCTGAGGGTGTAGTCCTTAAAGCTCGTGAGAGTTGGGTCAAGGATGGTCCCTTTCATCTCGGTCCCTGTGCGGGTGAGCAAGGAACTTTGAGTTTTGTGTAGACCAAAATCTGACAGTTTCACCTGAACTACTCCGGCGTCGTAGGTCTTGACGAGCACGTTCGTATAGCTCAGGTCCCTGTGAAGGACGTTCTTGTATGCAAGGTAACTGATGCCGAACAGGAACTGCTGTGCGATACGTTGCCGCTTGCTGAAGTCGAACTTCGGGTTGCCGTTATTCATGGAGATGTATTTTCCGAGGGTGTAGTCGCAAAACTCCATGGCATAGCTGATTCTGGTTTCGTTGTATCCGTAGACAGCCAACACGTAAGGGGAGCTGAGTTCGGCCAGAACGTCATACTCAGCCTTGAACCTATCCAGCTCTTTCTCCGCGAGACTCTTCTTGGCGACCTTTACGGCGACGGGCATCTTGTATTCAAGATCCTTGTACTTATAGACAATCGCGTAGGAACCCTCCCCAAGGGGCCTCAGCGGATACTCTTTGCCGGCCTTCTCGATGCGGACGATGTCTGCCGCAATAGTAAGGATGGCCTCGTAGTCCTCGATGGGTATCTCTTCGAAATCCGGGGGCATGGGGCTTCCCCCGCTGGGGGATAAAAAGGTACGGCAGCGTTCGAGCGCATCTTCATAGGTCTTGCTCAGACTGACCTCAACATCGACCCTCTTGAGGTTCGTCCTTAGCTGTCCCAGATCACGAATGACTTCAAGAAGGTCCCTGCTCTGATCAGCGTTGTAGTGCCCTCCCCGCTCCCGTTTGTGGTTCATGTGACCTAGAAGCGTGTTGAGCTTGTCGTGGAAGTAGGCAAAGGCGGGGCGAAGCGCCTCCCTTTGATCTTGGTAGTAGCGGGCGTACCGGTCATCGTATGGGTACGCCGAGTATTTGTTTTGTATGTCTTGAAAAACGTCTGCTGGCACTACCAAGGTTCCCCCATCGATGAAAAGGCTATCCACCTATTCTCAGGTAGATAGGGGCGATGTTTCCGATGCTGCCTCGGACTGAGTCTTCGGTAAAGGCTGCGCCCGTAAGCCGGTCGATCACCGTACCGCGGAAGTCCGCCGCCGTGTTGTCAGTTTCAGAAGTCGTCTGCACGGAATATCAGAAGTCGTCTGCACCCGCTGAGAATGTCAATCTGAATTGAGCCCACATTAGCGGTAAGTCGCAGTCTCAACTGAACCCACGTGTCTGGGCTGGAATTACAGCGAAGAGTGGTTGAAACGCTGCCGTCAGGGCTTTGGTCGCGGGCTGGCCAGCCTTTCTGACGATGAATATCGTGGTCTCTGGTGCATCTTCACCCGGTGCCAAGGCTCTGTATCAGAGGGCTGATTGGGAGGAACGGCGATCGGCGCATCCGGATGGGTTTTCCGGCCCCGGCGCCGTCCGGTCCCCTTGTTGACAAAACTGTAGAGCACTTCACAGGGCGCCCTGTTGGGCACCATTGAGTTGCGGCATGAAGCCGCGCAGCAGTGCGGCCGGACCGCAACTATCAGCGCTTGTTTCCGGGGATTGTTTCGGCAGGTCTTGCCGTGTCTCGGACTCTTCGCGCCCGGGCGTTCGACGCTCCTTGGCTTGTCATACCGAACGTATAAGGGCAGGGTAGGCGCCGACATTTGCTGCTGGTTTGGAAAATCATTTACTCCAATCGCTTGCCTAAGCATTCCAGATGGGCTGATGATCATCCTGTGCTCACTGGGGGGCGCGAAGCGGCTCACTGGGGAGCACAAATATTGGGGGCGCAGCATGGCTGCAGCACGGTCTCTTCTGTCCGGTCTCGTTCTCTCCGCCGTGGTTTTGACCGGGTTTGCTGTCCCGGCCGACGCATCACAAACCCCAACAGCGACCCGACCACCAGGCGACGCGGCGTTCACCCTCGCCCCCACGACTCTGGAGCCGGCATCTGCTGCTCCGGCAAATCTCGGCGTCGCGCTGAGCCTGCCGCTGGTTGATGACGGCCTGGCTCCTGCCACGGGCCCGAATGGCGTCCTGTCCGGTTCCCGGTCCGCGGCCGGGATGGTCAGCCACAAACTGACCGACACCATCAGGCAGGAGTGGAACCCAACGACGGGAAACATCCTGGTCACAGGCAAGCTGCTGCACTTGGAGGGCGCGGACGCGCACCCGGACATTGATGTGTCCTGGCGGTACAACAGCATTAACGATGATCGGCCCACTTTGTCGGTAGGAACATCCGAAAGCGCTCTCGTGGTGGGGACGGATAACTCGGTGACCTACACGGCATCTGACGGCGGTACCTATAAGTTTGTGCCGAAGACGGGCGGTGGTTGGACGATGCCGCCTGGTTTGAACGCCACGATCATCGGGCTCAGTGCCTGGCAGGCGGGGCTGCGTTTCAACGATACCGGCGACATGAATTTCTACGACCAGATAGGCGGCGGTGTTTTCAGGCTCGGCTATGCCAGTACCCACTCCAACAATGGCGCGACGGTCTACGACTACGACGCAGACGGGCGGTTATCGACGATCACCACCTTCACAGGTCGTCAGGTGTTGTTCGAGTACAACGATGCTGATAACACCGGCCAGGCCAGCAAGATCACCGACCAGACCCTTAACCGGGTCATCTCGATCGACTATGGCAGCGACGGGCGGATGGCGTCGGTCACGGACGCCACCGGGACCACCACCGGGCTGGGATACACCAACGGCAAGCTCACCCTCGTCCGTGACGGCATGGGAACGCGGAACGAATTCTCCTACGACGCCAACGGCAAAGCCGCCAAGATTATCTACGCCTCAGCCACCGCAGGACCTACCGGGACCGCCACCTGGAACTGGGCAGGCACCTCAGCCAAAGCCGCCGGTGCCTGGCGGACTGCACTCAAACCCGCAGCATCACCGGGGATCAACCCGCGGAGCTTCAGCACCGCGTCCACCGATACTGCCACCACCACGGTCTCCATTCCCGCACCGGCAGGACGGGTGGCGGGGGATGTGTTGGTCGCCTCCTTCACCGCTGACAGGAACCCCACCGTCGCCGTGCCGACAGGCTGGACCGCGATCGTGGACGCCTTGGGCATCAACAGCTCGAACGATACCGGCGCCCGCGTCTTTGCGTACTACCGGGTGGTCGGCGCCTCTGACCCGGCCAACTACACCTGGACGATGAGCAAGTCCGTGAAGTGGGGCGGCGGGATCACCGCCTACACCGGGGTGAACACCTCCACACCGCTGGACAGCACCGTCGCAACAGCGGTGGACGACACTTACGCGGCGACCAGCATCACCGTCGGCAGCATCACCACCGCCAGCGACGGCGGCCTGCTGATCGGCGGCCTCGGGTTTGACAGCTCCAACCCCACCACCAACCCGCCCACGGGCTGGACCGAGCGGTGGGAAACCACCGGCGGCCAAGTCGCCGAACAGGCCGACCGGGTCCAGGACCCGTCCCTTTCCACCACCCACAACCTCGCCGGCGTTGATGCGACCACCTCCACGCTGACGGACACTGCCGGGCGCGTGGCAACCTACAAGTACAACGGCGCCCGCCAGATCACCTCGATCACCGACCCGCTGGGCAACGTCACCACAGACATTTACGACGCCCACGACAACCGACTAAGCCGACTGGATGATCTGGGCAACCTGTCCACCGCGACTTATAACCCGAACAACACCATGAATAACATCACCACACCTGCGGGGGCGACGGGCGGGACCGGCAAGCAGGTCTCCTACACCTACCCCGCCCCCACCGCCGGTGAGCACTGGCTGGAATACCAGCCCGTCTCCTCTACCGACAGTGAAGGCCAGGTCACCACCTACACCTACGACACCGTGCTGGGCTGGCCCTACCAGACCGTCACTCCGGGTGGGGCGGCCGGGGCAGGGACGAAGGTGAACCGGTACCAGGGCGACGCGGCAGGAACCACCTGCGGGGCGGGGCGCGGCCAGCTCTGCAAAACCATCGACGGGAACGGAAACACAACCTCCATCACCTACGACGCGGCCCGGAACCCGGCCACCATCACACCCCCGGCCCCGCTCGGGGCCACGACCAGGACGTTCGATGCCGCGGGCCGGGTCGCGACCAGCACGGACGGGAAGAACCAGATCGCCATCTACTCATACGACGGTAACGACCGGATGCTGCAGACCCGTTTCGGCGCGACCTGTGTCCCGGCGACCTGCATGACCTACACCTATGACGCCAACGGCAACCTCAAAACAATTGTTGACGGCTCCGGCACCACCACGCACTCCTATGACGTGCAGAACCGGCCGACGTCCAAGACCATCGGCGGGGTGAGCACGTCCCTGACCTACGATCCGGCCTCCAACGTCACCAGCTTCACCGACCCGACCGGCACCGTGGGCTACCGCTACGACAACGCCGACCGGCTGACCGCCCTGGCCGAACCCGGCGGCTCCTGCCCCGCGACCCCGGCCTTCCCGAACAGCACCAAATGCACCGGCTTCACCTACGACGACAACAACCGTCGCACCGGGACCATGTACCCGAACGGCGTGAAAAACACCACGGTCTACGACAACTCCGGAAGAATCACCTCCATCACCGCGACCAACACCGCCGCAGCCGTCCTGGCCAAGCGCGCCTACACGCACACCACCTGGGGCACCGCCCCGGTCCGGGACGGCGCCCTGCGGAAGACCATGACGACCGAGACCGGCGAGGTGACGACCTACGGCTATGACGCCGTGAGGCGTCTGACATCCGCCGTTACCGGCGCGGTCACCGAATCCTGGACGTACGACCTCAACGGCAACCGTCTCACCGACGCCAAGTCCGGGACCGCCACCGTCCATTCCGCGTACAACGCCGCGGACCAGCTCTGCTGGTACGCCAGCACCTCCGGGAACTGCTCGGCTCCGCCTGCCGGGGCCACCAATTATGCATATGATGCGAACGGCAACTTCACCGATGGTGGCTCCGCCGCAAACCTGACGTACAACGAGTTCGACCAATTCACCTCCGGCACGAACGGCACCACCGTGACGAACTACACCTACGCCGGAACACGCAACGATGAACGCCTCACCGCAGGCTCAACCTCGTTCCTCAACGGCTCCCTGGGCATTACGCAACTAACCAGGACCGGCGGGGCAACCTCGTTTATCCGAGACCCCGACGGTAACCTAATCAGCATGCGCGACAGTTCCGGTGCCAGCTACTACTACACGACTGATGCCCTCGGCTCCGTCATCCTGCTCACCGACAGCGCCCAAGCCAAAGCCGCCACCTATGGCTACGACTCCTGGGGACAAGCCACCAGTACGACCGGAACCAAAGCAGCCACCAACCCCTGGACCTACGCCGGCGGCTACAACGACACCACCAGCAACCGCATCAAATTCGGCGCCCGCTACTACCACCCCGCCCGCGGCCGCTTCACCCAACCCGACCCCTCCGGACAAGAAGCCAACCGCTACCTCTACGCAGGCGCCAACCCCTGCAACAACACCGACGTCACAGGACTGTCCCATGCTGATTGTGGATTCGCAGCATTTGCCGTTGCAGGAGCAGGACTCGGGTTCATTCTCGGCGCGGGCGCAATTCTGGCGACCATTGCCACAGGCGGAATCCTGCTCGCCCCCACGTTTTTCTTCGCGAGTTCGTTTCTCGGGATCATCATAACCGGGGTGAATGCCAACAGGACTTGCAACTAGACCTTTACTCCTGAGAGAAACGAGCAATATGGGTGTCATACCGGGGCCATCAAGCCGGAGGATTTTCGCAATCGCCTTCTTCGCCATTGCGATTGTGTTTCTGATCAACGCGGTCCTTTCGATCTCGCGTTCAGATTGGTTCTTTGGCGTCTGCTTCATAGTCTTTGGCTTGGGCTTTATTGGCCAGGGGATATATTGGATCCGACAAAAACGGGAATAACCGACAAATGAAATGGTCACCCGAATATCTTTACGGCCCATGCGTACCGTTTCACTGCCGGTTTGTCGGTTCCATCTTTCCTGCCCGCTTCCTCCATCTTCGTTTTGAGGGCATGGCTATCCTTGAACGCTTCAGCCCCAAGCCGTCAGACATGCTTCCTTTCGGTTGTGAACTACCGCTACGACGCCGCCAACCGGCTGACCGCGCTGGCCGAACCGGGCGGATCCTGCCCCGCTACCCCGAGCTTTCCTAACGCCACCAAGTGCACCGGTTTCACCTCCGACGACAACAACCGCCGGACTGGCACCACGTACCCGAACGGGGTCATGAACACGACCGTTTACGACAAGGCCGGCAGGATCACCTCGATCACCGCGGTCAATACGTCCGCGGCCGTCCTGGCCAAACGCGCCTACACTTACACCACTCATCCCACGACTGCCCGGGACGGTTCCCTGCGCAAGACCGTGACCACCGAGGCCGGGACCGTCACCACCTACGGCTACGATGCCATGAAACGGCTCACTTCAGCCGTCAGCGGGGATGAAACAGAAGCCTGGACCTACGATGCGAACGGCAACCGGCGCACTGCAGCGAAGACCGGGACAGCAACCATCCGTTCCGCCTACAACGCTGCTGACCAGCTTTGCTGGACCGGTTCAGGCGCCGCAGCCTGCGCCACACCCCCGGTCGGCGCGTCCACCTACACCTACGACGGAAACGGTGGAGACTAGGACTCTTGTCGCTCTATCCGGCACGATTGTGTTCTGTACTGCCAGGGGGAAAGCGCTGAGGTCTACCTGTTCACACCGGCAGTGAAGGGACCGTTTGGTGACTGACCACGTCTGACCGAGGCAGCCATGTCGCTTTCTCTGGGCCGGAGCGATTCCTTGAGCCGCAGAAGGGTCCGTTCGCGTTAGTTCTTGTTGAGCTGGCGTGACAACAGCTTTTGCCCGTCGGGGCGCGGTTCCCCGGTTGGTGAGACGTGTCGGTAGAGGGTTTGGCGTGTGATGCCGAGTTCGGTGCAGAGGTCTCCGATCTTGGTTTCCGGTTTACCCATAGAGGCCATGGCAAGACGGACCTTGGTGGCCGTCATTTTGTAAGGACGTCCGCCGTTCCGGCCGCGGGCCCGGGCGGAGGCAAGGCCTGCCATGGTCCGTTCAGAGATGAGTTCGCGTTCGAATTCGGCGAGGGCTGCGAAGATTCCGAAGACGAGTTTGCCGGAGGCGGTGGTGGTGTCGATGGCGGCGCCCTGGCCGGTAAGGACTTTCAGCCCAATGCCGCGTTCGGTCAGGTCGTGGACGATGTTGACCAGGTGGCGCAGGTCCCGGCCGAGCCGGTCCAGCTTCCAGACGACCAAGGTGTCGCCATGGCGCAGGGCTTTGAGGCAGGCGGCCAATTGCGGCCGGTCATCGTTCTTTCCGGAGGCCCGTTCATCGTAGAGAGAGTCGGTGCCGATGCCGGCGGCCGAGAGGGCATCGCGCTGCAGGTCTGTGGCTTGGGATCCGTCGGCTTTTGAGACGCGCATATATCCGACCAGCACAGCCAGTTCCCCTTTGTCATTTATACGTTCGTTTAAGTGACACCCAGATCCGAAATCTGGACGATCCTGAAAACTGTCACTTAACCCGTTACTTATACTAAGTCATGCAAAGGGGTCGCCATTATCCGAATGTGACAGAAAATCGAGGGGGATCTTGAGCTCGGTGAAGGCTTCCCGGATTCCGTTGCCCGACCCTCGATTGCCGAGTCCATATAGCGCGAAGTCGTAGAGTTTTTTGGCGGTCTCCGGGTCTTCTCTGGCAGCTTCTACGGCGGCGTCAAATGCTGCGACTACCCGGTCCCACAGCTCATCCAGAGTCGGCTCCTTTTGATCACCGGCCGTTGCTGTCGGTGCGGCGGGCCGGGTTCCGTCGCCGACATTGGAGGCGGGTTCGGGCAGGAGTAGGTGGGCGGAGGTGCCCAAAGCAGTCAGTGAGCCGGCTTCGATCAGTTCCATCGCGACGGCTGCTGCTTCGAGCAGCTGTTGCTGGGCGGTCCAGTGGAGGGTTTCGAACGGTTGCCACGTATACAGGCCTGCCCGGAACGGGTGACCGCAGTGTTCCCAGACACGACGCACGTCGTCCAATTGCCGCCCGTAACCACCCTGGGCGGTGGTGAGTTCGTCCAGGAGGGTCCGCAGCAGCCGGAACCAGATGCCGGCATGAACCGGATGCCGGGGCAGATCGACGGATCCTGTCGTTATCGCCTGCCAGGTGCGCCGGTCCATGAGGGACAGCGGCTCCGGAAGCACCCGCTGATCGTTGGTGGGTGTTGTCCACAGAATGTAGTCGGCCGGATGTCCTTCATAGGTTTCGAGCCGTCGCCCGTGTACCGGGCAGCTGGCCATGACCGGCAACTGCCAGAAGAGCAGCACCGCCGGACTGGATTCCAGACACTCCGGGCATCCCCGCCGCACCCCGGTTCCCGGCAGCCAGGGCAGCCACTTCCGCGGAGCGTAGATTTTGCGCCGCTTCGGCGGCAGGAGCACCGAGAACTGGTGCACATACGTTTCGTAGGCGCCGGGGGCAGGGACGAGACTGTCGAAGAGCCATGGCACCCATCCGGTCATGGTCATGGCGCCCACGCGGGGTTGGTCAAGGCCGCTGCGCCTAGCGAGCTCTTCCAGCAGGTGCGTCGGCGGGTCCAGATCCAGCTCAGGGTCAGGGAGTTCCCGGTGGCCGAGTCCGTGCTCGAGCAGCTCGAAGGAATACATGCCATAGCTGGCGGCGATCCGCCGCAGCCAGGAGGACAGCGATTCCGTCTCTGCAGGTGCCGGGTGCAGGGGCCAGCGTTCCGGCGGTCTCACCGCAGTTCGCGTTCGAATTTCCGGCGCCGGACACTGGGACCGTCGTATTCGGCCAGGGTCAGCGTCCGGTGGTTGATGGATTCCTCGCCGCTGTCCACCGCCGCAACTGCCGCTTCCGTCAGGAGCGATGCGAGCTCCCCGATGGTTCCCTCGCTGCGGGTGAGAAGGTAGCGGGCCATGTCCTCGGCCGCCAGAGTCGAGTGCATGCGCAACGGGAAGGAGGACGAGAAGCTGGCCAGCAGGGACGAGAGGTCTGCATTGGCCTCCCACAAGGGCAGCGTCATGGGCTCAAACCGGTTTTCGAGCTGGTCATCGGAGCGGATGGCCAGATAGGCCTCGCGGGTGCCGACCCCCACCAGCGGGATACGCAGCTCGTTTCCCAGGAAACGCAGCAGGTTCAGGAATTCGCGCCGGACATCGGCCCGGCCGGCCAGCACATTATGCAGTTCGTCAATCACCAGAATCCGCACACCGACGCGGCGCAGCAGGCCGAGGGTGAGCTGTTCCAGGTCGGCTACGCGCCGGCGCGGTCCCGTCGGCGCACCGAGCGCGGCGAGCACGGCCGTGTAGAACCGCGGGATGGAAGGGTCGGAGGGCATCTGGACGCACAGCACGGGGATGTGTTCCTGGTCCGCGGCGGAGTGTGGCGGGTGCTGGCGGCGGAACCGTTCGATGATCATCGACTTGCCGTTGTTCGTCGGTCCGATCAGCAGGAGGTTGGGCATGCGCTGTTTGCCGGGCCAGTCATAGAGTGTTTCGAGCCGGGTGAGGGTCTGGACCGCCCGGGGGTACCCGATCCAGCGGTCAGCCCGGATGTGCCGGATCCGTTCCTCCGCCGGCAGGCGGGCCATGGCCTGGGCCCAGGGCTGGAGGTGGGACAGATCCGGCGGCGGGTAGTCATCGATGCTCACCACTGCTCGACCTCGTCAAAAGGACGGGCTGCTGCGGTGTCATTCGTGGGCGGGAGCATCTCATCCGGTGGCGCCTCCGGGGCCTTCACGGTCCCGGAGGCAGGGAGGTGGCGCCGCCGCTGCAGATCCCGGCGTGATCTGCGTGTTGCCCGTTGCGCCGTGGCGGTGATCTCGCGCATCTGATCGATCATGCGGAACAGTGCTTCCTCGTTGACCTGGTCGTGTCCCTGCTGGCGCAGCCGCGCCAGCGCCTGCCGGTGTTCCCACAACGTCACCGCCGGATGGGAAACCGTGCGGTACGGCACTTCCACATAGGCCGTTCCCTCCGGTTCCAGCACCCAGACCCTGCTGATGTCCCGCGGGTCCCGCCGGATGATGAATTTTTCCTCCCGGTCCCGCCGCGCAATCCACGGCTTGAGCACGTTCGCGAAGTAATGGACATGGTCGATGACAAAACCGGTCCGGGTGATTCTGCGCCGGATGACCGGCAGGAAATCGACGAGAAACGCCGCGGGGTGCGCAACGACAGGCTGCGCTCCGAACTCTCCCACCCCTTCATGCCAGCGCCCGGCCGGTGTCTGGTTCAGGGATCCGTGGATGCTGCCGTGGTAGCCGGCCACTGCCAATGTCAGCCAGCGTTCCAGCTCTATCAAGGTCAGGGCGGACATTTTGTCGGCATCGTACCCGCCGCGCTGGCCGGGGTTGGAGAAGGTCGTGCCCGGCAGTTCATGGACCCGCTGCATGGCCGTGCCGATAATGCGCTCCACGATGCCGCCGTAGTGCGGGCGGCCCGGCGGCCGGTATTTGAGTCTGATGCCGTGCTGTTCGCAGCCGCGGCGCAACGCTTCGCTCTTAAATTCCGCGGCGTTGTCCAGGAACAATGCCCTGGGTTTGCCGCTCATCGGCCAGGCCGCGTCCACGCCCAGTGTTTCCAGCCAGGGCCGCTTGTCGCAGGCCATATGCGCGATGCACAAGCCCACCGACACCGACGACGGCGCCTCCAGGGTCACGACCATTCCCAGAAGGCACCGGCTGTAAACATCGATGGCAACCGTCAGGTAGGGCCTGCCGATGGGCTGCCGGTCCCGGTCATCGACGACGATCAGATCAATCACGGTGTGGTCAATCTGCACCTGGTCCAACGGCGCCACGATGGCCGGCACGTTCCCGCCGGCCGACTGCAAGGGCCGGATGGCGTCCCTGCCCTCGCGGCTGCGCCTGACCTCCACCGGATGCAGCCGGACGATCCTGCGAGTGACAGTATTCAGCGCCGGCACAGGAAGCTCCCGGGTCCGGCACGCCTGAACGACCTCGCGATAGAACGCCGCCCGGGAAAGCTTTTGCCGCGTCAGGTAGTGCTTACGGACCAGCTCGTCAATCACGGCCTCGACGCGTTCAGGCAACCGGCCTTTGCCCTGGCCTCCGCTGGAGTGTCCGGGGGCAACATCCGTCACCACACCGCTGCCCTCACGGTAGCGTTTGATGAGCAGATACACATGCCGCCTGGAGATACCCAGCTCCCGGGAAGCTTCGTCGACCGCCTGTTTACCGATGATGCTCAACCCCGCCAACGGCGCGATGACTTCAGCCCGCCGGCGTGCCAGTTCCCAGACCGCATCCGGCATGGTCAGCAAACCGTGCCCACTGATCGGTGTTGATTCCGGTTCCAAGCCAGTCCCTACTCGTGCAGCGGACTTAATTACGGGCGACGCCGCGACCTCACGTACCGGGCCACGTCCAACGATCCTCTCCCTACCGGCAGGAAATCAAGGATTATCGGTACGGACCGGCGGATTGTGCTGAGGTCTCCTGAAATTCCGTGCTGACCACTGTTGACAAAAACACTCGGTGAGCAGGACTTCGGACATTCGTGTACTCGCCTTCGGAAAATGACATTCGAGCAAGCGCATCCGCATGAGTGCGATGTACGTTTGCCCCGAACGATGAAATGCCCGGTGAGGGTGCGACAACTGCAACGTTCGAACTTGCTGACAACGGTGTGGTCTTGAAAACATCAATCTTTCCGAAATCGGGATGATCCTGAAAGTCGGCGACAAACGCCCCGAGACTCACCGACAAGCCAGGTATGCCTGCGGCGACGCGATCGTTGGTCCTGGGGCGGCGGTCCTGGTGGTGAAGGCTTGGCATAACGATCCAACCTTGAAGGGTGGCGCATAAGCGCCACAACTCAAGGTTGGAGGGCTGCAATGGAGAACCAGATTGTCACGGTGGCCGATCTCGTGGGGGCGATCATCGCTGAGATGGAGCGGCGGAACTATAAGCCATCCGTCATCAAGCAATACCGCATCGTTTGGGACAAGCTGTGCGGGCACTCGGGAGCGATGCCTGTGGGTGCCTTCAGCGTTAAGCACGGCATGGACTTCTTGGAGGACGTGCTCCACATCCGCTCGCACCCGCTGAGCGATGCGACCTCCTATCGGTGGATGAAGGCGATTTACCTGTTGAGCGACTTCAAGCGGACCGGCGTCCTGACGCTCCGCAAGCCTGGACGGAACTTCGTGTTCAGCGGCGCAGCCGCCGCCCCGTTCCAGGCGTATGTGGCCAACATGGCGGCGAAGGGCATGTCGTCGGCGCACATCCGTAACTCGAGCACCTACCTAGAGAGGTTGGCGGCGTTCTTGGACCACGCTGGCCTGGAGGACATTTCCGGGCTGGAGCCGGTTCATGTTCACGGGTTCGTCGAGAGCTTGGCGGTCTACGAGCTGCCGACGATCTACAACATGGTGTGCGTCCTGCGCACAGGGCGACACGGTGTGCGTCCTGCGCACAGGGCGCCGATGTCTACTGGGCACTGCCGAGCCTGGCCACCTACCTCGGCCACGCCTCGGTCACAGCAACCGGACAGTACGTCCGCCTGATCCCGGACATGTTCCCCGAAATCACCGCCGCCGTGAGCGCCATCGCCTCGGGCGTGATCCCAGGAGGCGAGCCCGAATGACCACGCACAACTTCCAGCACTTCCTCAGCGAGTTCCTTGCCCGGTTCCTGCCCGGCGCGGTGGGCGCAGCGACGAACACAATCATGTCCTACCGAGACACATTCACCTTGCTCCTCAGGTACTGCAAGACCCGCGAGGACATCACCCCCGAGCGCATGACGTGTGACCTGTTGACGAAAGACCTCGTGGAACGATTCCTGGCCTGGCTGGAGGCCGAGCGGGGCTGCGGCGCAACGACCCGCAACCAGCGGCTGGCCGCAATCCGGTCATTCTGCCGCTACCTGCAAGCCCGGGACGTCGAGCGGATCGGGCAGTACCAGCGTGTCCTGGCGATACCAAAGAAGAAGACCACCACCGCCCCACCCCGCCACCTCTCGCTCGACGGGATCCGGCTGATCCTCGACCAGCCCGATACCACCAGACCCGCCGGGCGACGCGACCTCGCGCTGCTGGCGTTGATCTACGACACCGGCGCCAGGGTCCAGGAGATCGCCGACCTGACCCTCGGTGACCTGCGGACCGATCCTCCCGCCACGGTCAAACTCACCGGCAAAGGCGGTAAGACCAGGATCGTGCCGCTGATGCTTCCGACAGTCGCACTAGTTCAGCGTTACGCCGACGGCGCTGGTCTCACCGGGCCCGCCAGCAGGTCCCCGCACCTGTTCCCCAACCGCGGCGGAAAGAAAATGACCCGAAGCGGCATCGCCTACATCCTCGATAAGCATGTGGCCGCCGCGAGGTTAGCCAACCCCGTGGCATTGCCGGACACGATTTCGCCACACACCCTCAGGCACAGCAAAGCGAGGCATTTGCTTCAAGCCGGAGTCAACCTCGTCTACATCCGAGACATCCTCGGCCACGCCGATCTGAAGACCACCGAGATCTACGCCCGAATTGACGGCGAGATGAAGCGACGGGCACTCCAGAGCGCCTTCACCAACCTCACCCCGCCCGATGCCATGCCCCTGTGGCACCAAGACAAGGACATGCTCACCTGGCTGACCAACCTCGGACGCTGACCCCCACCACAGCGGGGCGTTATGCCAAGAACCCCTTCAGCGACTGCTGTCAACACGCCAGCACGAACGAAGACCTCGGCATAACGTTCCGCTGCGCATAACCCAGATACTCCGGCTTGAAGGCGGTGGCTTTCAACTCGACCACGACGAAGCAACGCAGCTTGAAGTTATAGAAGAGCAGATCGGCGAAAAACTCATCGGCGCCGATAGTCAACCGGACTTGCCGGGCGACAAAGGCAAACCCGTGGCCGAGTTCACGCTCATTCCGCCTGCCTGTCATGGACACGAAGTCGAAGACGTAGGGGTCCTTGAATGATTGCTGGGCAAGATCCGAGTCCGCCGGCGGCAACGTCGCTTTGAAGTTGGTGATCGCCTTGCCGGAGCGTTCGTGGAGTTTCGACTCGATATGGTGTGCCAGTACGTCACGAGACCAGCCATTCTCGACGGCGGCAGCTGCGTACCAGAGCCGTGTTTCGGGGTCGTTGAGCTTATGGATCAGCGCGAGGTGGTGGTACCAGGGCAATTGTGCAAGCGGCGCTTGCACAATTGCCTCGGTAGGCCATGTTTCAGCGAAGGCCCGCATGTACTTCAGGTTTCGCGGCGAGAATCCGGTTGCTTCGGGAAACTGCCGCTTGAGATCAATTGAGAGCCGGTCGACGATTCGGGCGCCCCAGCCTTCGAGACTTTGGCGTTCCAGAATGTCCGGCCCGATCGCCAGATAACTGCGCAGCATTTCCTGGTTCGCAGCGGCGATCGCCTTGGAACGGCCAGCCCTGACTTTGCCCGTGACGGACGCCAGCAAGTCCGGGTACCAATCCGGCATGCTGGACGCCGTGGGTGCTGTTTCAACGATGCTGGCATCGACATGTGGAGCGGTACCTTTCGTGGCTGTCATTTCCCCTGAACCTATCTGCGGGCACTGACATTCACCGCCGTCGGCCCCCTTCACCGAACCGCAGGCGCCATTTCCGTCTGATGCGCGCACAATAATAGGGACAGGCAGGGCCTGGCCGGCCCTGGTTTCCGGAGTCGAGGACGGTCACCGTGAGAGCGTTTCAGGCCAAGGCCACAGTGCTGCTGATGGCGGCGCTCCTTTTGGGCGGTTGCGGCTCCGGCACCGGAAGTCCCGCGGCGTCCCCCGGGCCGGGGACAGCGACGACGGGAGCGGTCACCCCTGGAGCGCCTGTTATCACCATCAAGGACTTCGAGTACGGCGCACCGCTGACCGTTGCGCCGGGCACAATTGTCACGGTCACCAACATGGATTCAGCGGGCCATACCGTCACCGCGGACCAGGGCCAGGCATTTGACGTGGATGTCCGCGGAAGCGGCGGGACGGCCACGTTCACGGCGCCATCGGCACCCGGCTCCTACCCCTACTACTGCACCTATCACCCCAATATGCGCGGGACGCTGATAGTTAAATGAACATGACACTCAGGGTACTGACGGCACTGGCATTGTTCATCGATGCCGGGGTACATATTTATCTGGCCCCCGGCTACCAGGCGGCTTCGCCTGGCGGAATCGGACAAGGAAACTTGTTCTATCTCGAATCGGCCGCGGCGGTGCTGTCGGCGCTGTGGGTTCTGTTCCGAGGAAGCAGAGCCTCCTTTGCCCTGGCCCTTGTGGTGGCCCTGAGCGCATTCGTGGCCGTGGTGTTGTACCGGTATGTGGATATCCCGGCCTTCGGACCCTTCCCTGCCATGTATGAGCCGGTGTGGTTTTTTGAGAAGTCCCTCAGCGCCGTGGCTGAGGGAGCCGGAGCGCTTTTGGCCGCTGTGGGCCTGGTGCGTACCGCCCCCAAACGCCGGTCCGGCAACTAGCGGGGGATCAGGGCATCTGCGCGGGTGGGAGGCTCTTGGCGGCGGGTCCTTGGATGACGGTGCCGTCGGTGGAGAATCGGGAGCCGTGGCACGGGCAGTCCCAGGTGGCGTCGGCGGCGTTGAAGCCGACGGTGCAGCCCAGATGGGTGCACGTGGCGGAGACGGCGTGGACCTGCCCGTCTGCGTCTTTGTAGACGGCGGTGCTCTCGCCGTTGACGGTCATGACGTTCCCCTGACCTGGCGACAGTTCCGTGTGGCCGGGCCGGCCGCGGAGTTTGCTGGCCACGACAGCTGATACGGTTTTGAAGTTTTCCTCCGCGAACCGTTTCGCGCTGGCTGCCGGGGTGAACCGGTTGCTGTTGAACACCGAGGCCCAGGGGTTTTCCCGGCCGCTGAGGGTGTCGGCAAGAATGAGGGCGGCAGCGGTTCCATTGGACAGGCCCCATTTGCGCAGGCCGGTGATCACGTACACGTGTTTGGCGGCGGGGGACATGAGTCCGGCGTAGGGCAGCCCGTCGAGCGGGATGCCGTCCTGTGTTGACCAACGGTAGTCGATCTTGTCCACACCGAGGCGGTCGTGGGCGAAGGTGGCGAGTCTGCGGTAACGCGCGGCTGTGTCGCCGGACTCGGACACGCGGTGGCCCTCGCCGCCGGTGAGCACGTAGCTTGTGCCGTTGACGCTGGTGGTCAGAATGGATCGCATCGGTTCGTCGGCGCTGATGAACGTGGCGTCCAGGGGTGGCGTGTCCACGCATCCGGCGACGAGGTAGGAGCGGTGCGGATGCGACCGCAGGTAGAACAGGCCCTGGCCGCCCCACGGCACATTCGTAGCGACGATGATGCCGCGGGCCCGGACGGTGCCGTGTTCGGTATCGACGACGGCCGGGGAACCATCGTGGACCTGCTGCGCCCGGGTCTGCTCATAGACGAAGCTGCCCTCACCGTTGACCGCGCGAGCGAGACCCCGGAGGTATTTCACGGCATGGATTTGCGCCTGCCCGTCGAATCGGACCGCACCCTTGACCGGGAAGGGCAGCGGCACGTCGGTGGTGAAAGCGGCGGGCAGGCCGAGGCTGGCGGCAAGGCTGGCTTCGGCGCGCACGCGGCCGAGCGCGTCGTCGGATTCGGCGTAGGTGTAGTTGGCGACGCGGCGGAAGTCGCAGTCGATGGCTTCGGCGGCCACGAGTTGCGCGACGTGTTCGACTGCGGCCTGGTTGGCTTCCCCGTAGACACGCGCGGTGTCGTTGCTGTGTCGGCGCGCAAGTTCCGTGTAGGCAAGGCGGTGAAGGGAGGTGACCTTGCCGGTGGTGTGGCCGGTGACGCCGGTTCCGACGCGGGCGGTCTCGATGATCGCGACGGTCCGGCCGGTGCGTTTGAGCGCCAACGCTGCGGTCAGCCCGGCGATGCCGGCCCCGATGACCGCGACGTCCACCTCCAGATCCCCCCGCAGGACCGGATAATCGGTGGTTCCTGCGGTAGCGACCCAGAGGGAGCGGGGTTCACCTTCCGGCCGTCCACTGTTCGATGAGTCATTCACTGCGTCACCTCAGGATCACCCGGTACTTCTCGGCTGTGTTAAGGCTGCGTCAGCAGCAGCCGACGCCGAGGGACTGACGGCGACCGTCCCGAGGATTGTGTACCCAGGGGGACGGCCGCCGTCGTCGGTTTCCCACACACCGTGGAGTTATGAGGTGCTTCCCTTCGTCTTCTCCATGGCATCCCTGCCCAGCCAGAGGCCCAAGCCGATCATGCCGAGGCCCAGAACCAGGTGCAGCCAGTTGTCAGCAGTGTTGAACGGGACGAAGTTGGCCGCCGCGTTCATGTCGATGACCAGGCCGTAGATCCACAGGACCAGGTACACGATGCCGCCGCCGAGCAGGTACCAGCGGGCCATCGGGTTTGTCCGGGCCATAACGATCCCAGCCACACCGAACAGCAGATGCACGATGTTGTGCAGCACTGACACTTGGAAGACGCCGAGGAGCATGGCCCCGGACTCATGTCCCGCGAAGGTCATGGCGCCGTAATTGGTGGTGATTCCCGGGATGAATCCGAGGACTCCAACCAGCAGGAAAACTGCACCGATACCGATGGCGGTGTTGTGAAGTGTCAACCCCATCATGTGGTGTTGGGCAGGGTGTGACGCGGTAGTCATTTTGTCTCCCTTTCGCGCTGGTTGCCGGCTCTTCAGATGGAGAGCCGGCCTTGCGGCAAGGAGTCGCAGGAATCCTGCCGACGCCCACATCGTACTCCGGAAAACCGCGGGTGGGCAGGGGTAACAGTGCCCTGGGGGCCTCACCCAGGCGTTGACCGCCGCGGCCATCTTTCCCAGACGTCGCCGTCGCTGACATGCTGGTAGGGTGACTTCGATCTTGACCGAACCACCCCGTACCGCGCTCACCTGGAAACTGGTGCCAGCGGTCCTGCTCTCGGTGTCCGGAGTGCTGCTATTCGGCGTCGAGTATGACCTCATGGGCTACGGCGTGCTTGCGTTGAGCCTCGTCACGGCCGCAGTCATCGACCGCGAATTCCTACGGCACCTTGCGCTGATTGCGGCGGGAATGGTGATCATCAGCCTGGTTCCGCTGAACGCTGATTTGAGCATCCCGCACATGACGCTCATGGGTGGTGCCCTCGCGTTGGCCGTGCTGGTGCCGTGGCTGGTGTCTCGTTTCGCCTACCGCGAGAGGATCATCAAGTTTCCGGTGAACACGGGCCGCAAATGGCCGTTGAGCGCAAAGCTGTACCTGATTGCTGTTGTGGCCCTCGGCTACCTCATCCTGCCGGTCTACCTGATCCGCACCGGGGTGTATCAGAACTGGCCGGACGCCTCCGACCCCGCCATCTTCTGGCGCCTGTTTCTCGGCGTCAACGCGGTTGGAATTTGGGACGAGCTGTTCTTCATCTGCACCACATTCACCCTGCTGCGGCGGTACTTCCCGGACTGGCTCGCCAACATCCTGCAGGCAGTGGTCTTCTCGTCCTTTCTCTGGGAGATCGGCTACATGGCCTGGGGACCGCTCCTTACGTTCCCGTTTGCGCTGCTGCAGGGGTACACCTTCAAGCTGACCAAGTCGTTCACCTATGTTGTGACGGTGCACTTGGTCTTCGACTTTGTGCTGTTCCTCGCACTCGTGCACGCGCACAACCGCGACTGGCTGCCGATCTTCTTGTATTGAGGCTGCCCCCGTGTGATGAGGTTTCTAAGTGTTAGCTTTTTAGGTCATATGACCTAGACTTTTTCTCTATGAACGACTTTCTTGAACATCAACCTGGCGGTCCCGTCCTGATCGTGGGTGGATACGGCACTGTTGGAACAGCCCTTACCGGGCTCGCCGCGCCTCTGTGGCCCCTTGTCCTGACTGGTAGAAATCCCGACGGCGGAGCCGCTCTTGCCGAAGAGCACAACGTGGCTGTGCGGAAGTGGGACCTCGACGACCCTGCGCCTTTCGCCGCCCCGGCGCGGGCCGTCATCAGCGTTGTCAACGATCCCGATGACCGGGTTCTGCGGGCCGCCGTCAGCGCAGGAATCCCCTATGTGGACATCACCCGCTGGACGAGCCGCCTCACCAAGGCTGCCACGCAGGCAACGCTGCTCGGCCCGACTGCGCCGGTACTGCTGTCCTCCGGATGGATGGGCGGCGTGATCAGCCTCGTTGCAGCAACGTTGGCGGAAGATGCGGACGGTGCACAACAGGTCGATGTTGCCATCCGCTACGACACCAATGACCGGGCCGGGGCGGACTCCGTGGACTTTATGGACCGGCTGGGGCACGACTTCGAGGTCCGGAAAGATGGCAGGCCAGTGATCGTCAGCCCGTTGAGCGACACCCGCTCGGTGGATATTGCCGGACACCGTACGAAAGTTGCACGGCTGGACACTCCCGAACAGTTCACCTTCCCCATGACCCTCGGCGCCGGGACCGCCGCCACCCGCATCGGCTTCAGCTCCAACGCATCGACGTCGGCCCTCTTGGCGGCTAAGGCGGTGGGGCTCTTCCGCTGGGGCCGAGGAAGGCGTTGGACGTCCGTCAGGCGCTCACTCCTGTACTCGCCGGGCAAGGGCGGCATCGCTCATGTCCGCGTTGATGTTCAGGGACGGAAAGGTACCCGAACCGCCCTGATTTCGGACCCGCTCGGTCAAGCCCACCTCACCGCGCTCGGTGGGTTCCTCGGGCTGCGCAATGTCCTGCATCAGGACTCACGGCCTGGCGTCAGCTTCCCGGAGAGCACTCCCCGCCTGGCCGAAATGCTCGCCGAACTGGAGCTGCACGGTGTGACAATATTGCGGTCATGACCGGAACCAAGGGCGCCCTCAGACAGACCACGATCCTTGATGCCGCTGAGGAAGTACTGGTCGCCAAAGGCAACGCCGGCTCCGCAATGAGGGATTTTGCGGCCGCGGCGGGGGTCCGGGTCGGTCACCTGCAGCACTATTTTCCGACCAGGGCAGACCTGATCCGGGCCGTTCTTGATCGCTCGCTCAAGCGCTCACTTCAACGGCTCAAGGAAATGTCCGGGATCGGCGTCGGAGACGGTCCGGGCGCAGGCGAGCTGCTGACGCGGCAGCACTCGGAGCGGTTGTTTACCGCGCTCCTGGCTGAACACTCGGATCCGGCCGGAGTCGGTATGCACGTTGAGGTCTGGGCCATTGCCGCGGCAGACGAGCAGATTGCCGCGGTGGTCAGGGCCTTTTATGCCCAGTACGCCGAGCATGTAGCTGATCTTGTGGGGCGCGCCAGGCCCGAAGTCGGGGAACTACAGCGCAACGCAGTGGCCAGCACCGTGGTTAGTCTCTTTGAGGGCGCGGCTGTGACGCGTTCGGTCATCGGTGGCCTCCGTGCGGAGGGTTCCGATGCCGAGCTGGTCCGCACAGCACAATGGCTGGTCCACGGCTTCTGAAGCCGCTCCGCAAGCCGAAGGCCAAACAAAGTCATCTCGGCCGTAGGGATGTTGGTTGTTGAGCTTGCCGCAACCTATCCCGATGGACGTACTGGCTGGCGCAGCACCGTCCTTAGCTTCCCCGGAGCCACTCGCTTGGGGTCGTCCAGGTAGATCTCGTGGTGGTTCCCGTTTGGAACCAGGTCATGGGCGGGCAGGAACTTACTGTGCAGCCTGGCAAGGGTCGGCACCTCCCCGCTGTTCGGCCCCACGTGCATGATCTGGGCGCACAGGCCTTCGTGAAAGCTTTCGATCCGCAGGCTGGCCGGCGGTTCACCCATGCTTGCTTTCGCCTTATCCACGGCATCCTCAAACATCGCCGCCGTCAGCCAGCCCGGTTCAAAGACGATCATCATCCGCCAGTTCAGTTTGTCTCGGTTTCAGTGGATGAAGTCCTGGATATCGTCCGCCCACCAAAGGCCTTCCAGCGGTGGTTCCACGAAGTGCTTGCCCATTTGTTTTCTGGCGAAAGGCTTCATGGGGTCGATGACTGCATACAACCACTTGATGGCGTCTGCGAACGCAGGACTGTCTGGCCCGCCTCGCCCGTCGACCATAACGAATCGCATCTCTGGCACGTCCACCAGGACGAAATCGGTGACGGGTGGCAGGTACAACTCCGTCAGCCTGGCCCGCAGGTCTGCATCTTTCACATGGCCCCCATCCCGGCCAGGTGCGCGCATGCGTCCCACAAGCGCTTCCGGGCTTCGGGGTCCGCTCCCATTCCGGGCGTCGGGAGTTCCTTGCGCTTGGCCCATAGCTTTCCGGAGACTCCCGCTGTTTCGCGTGATGTGGCGAGCCAGAGCGGTGTATCTGCCGCCTTTTCTGCCGGTGCTCCGAACGTGTTCGTGATCCAGCGGAATGGGCCCCCGACGTCCTGCAGCAGCGTCGTGTTCTTGACCAGTCCCGGATGGGCGGCATTGGCGGCCACGCCTGAACCGCGCAGGCGCTCAGCGAACTCCTGCGTGAGCAGAACCCGGGCCAGCATTGTGGGCGGTGTCGAGCGAAGGTAGCTGTACTTGCCGCCTGCCGTCTGGAGGTCGTCGAAGTTCAGCCTGGCATTGCCATACCGCGACGCGATGTTGACGATGCGGGAATTGCTGGGTGGTGCGGCTGCGCGGTGCGTGAGCGCCTCCAGCAGCAGGTTGGTCAGCAGGAAGTACGCCATCACATTCGTGGCGAAGGTCAGTTCGAGCCCATCGACGGTCACGTCCCGCTCCTTGCGGAACACACCTGCTGTGTTGACCAGCACGTCGAGCCGGTCGTGGCGAGACAGGAAGTCGGCCGCCGCCGCATGGATCGAGGACTGGTCGGAGAGGTCACAGACCAGTGGCTCAAGTTTGGCGCCCGGAACGTGCCGGCGGATGCCCGCCATCGCCTCGCTCGCCCGGGTTGTTGATCGCCCCACCACGACCACAAAGGCACCCTCGCGTGCAAGGCCGGATGCCACAGCGCCTCCCAAGCCGCCAGCCGCGCCTGTCACCAGTGCCACGGTTCCGTCCATGGATGCCATCGCCTCGCCTCCTGACGCCCTTCCTTGTCGTGCCGATGTGGTTGCCGTGGAGACCGAGGGGGCTTCCAGCGCTGTTTCTCACCTCGTCAACAGCACAGCACATGTGCAGCGGATTGACCAGACTCGTGGATATGGCCAGCGCAACAAGCATCTGAGCCGCGGTCAGACGGTCCCGTCGAGGCTCGCCGGCAGCCTGACGGTCCTGGACCCGGGCCTCGGCATTCCCAAAACCACTGGCTGGACGCTATGGGTTCTCCAACGCTGTGAAGGTCCGAACCACACGCGGGCCGGAATGTGCGTCGGTGCAAACCACCAGGTCAGCCCGCCTGCCAGCCTCCAGAACTCCGCGGTCATCGAGGCCGACGGCGGCAGCCGGGTTGGCGCTGATCATGCGGATGGCAGCGGGCAGGGACGCGTGCCCTAACCTGGCAATTTCAAAGGCCGCTGCCAGCAAGCTGGACGGCAGGTAGTCCGAGGCCAGGATATTCAGGCAGCCAGCGCGTGCCAGATCCAGTGCCGAGACGTTCCCGGAGTGGGATCCGCCCAGCAGCACATTCGGTGCCCCGGCAACCGTGTCAATGCCAAGCTGCTTTGCGTGCAGGGCGGCCTCGATGGTGGTGGGAAATTCCGCTATGGACGCGTTCCGGGCGGCCAGTTCGTCGATCTCTGCCGGGGTGACGGCGTCGTGGCCCATGAGCCGGATGGACTTCGCCGCAGCGAGCCCGCCAAGCCAGGCGAGAATTTCCTCGCGGAAGGGAAGTTCCTCGTCCCGTGAGGCGATCAGCTGGTCAACATGCTCCGCTGCACGCCGCTGGTCCATGTGCTGGGCATCCTGCAGCCAGCGTTCCATCACTGTGCGGTCGCGGTATTGCCCCTGCCCAGGGGTGTGGTCCTCGTAGGAGACAAGCGGGGTCTGCTCCCCGTTGAGCTGTTCGCGGAACATGTCCACGCCACCGCGGCTGCGCACATCCAGGCGGTGAAGCACACGGTGGTCCATCCGCGGTTCCGGGTAGCGGGTCACAGCGGTATGGACTTCCGGCGCGCGGGGGGAACCAATGGGAATCCCGACGGCGGACTTCAGTTGAAATGACACCGCATGGAACGCCGTGGTCACCCCGGCAGCGAGGAGATTTCCTTCGGCCGACTGGATGGCCAGTTCAACGGGTAGGGAAGCGCCCGGCCGGGGCCGGTATTCCCGTGCCAGCGCATCGCTATGCAGGTCCACCAGGCCCGGCAGGCACAGCCGTCCGCGGCCGTCGATATCCGCCGTGACGCCGGCAGGGTGTTGGCGCACCTCCTGGATGACGCCGTCGGCGATGCTGATCAGCTGGTCCTCCAGGATGCCCTCCGGAGTCACCGCCCGGACATGTCCCAAGCTGTACCGTGCTACCACTTTCCCACTTCTGTCACTACGTCGAAAACGTCCGGACGCAGGTAGCTTTCCACGTATTCCAGCTTTTCCCCTGTTTCGGCGCAGGACACGAGTCCGCGCAGCAGGATCTGCGGGGGGCGCCCGCGCAGACCCAGCGCTTCGGCCACTTCGGCCGGAGGGGAGGAGAGCCGGCTTTGGCTCCATTGCCGAACGGGGATGTAGCCGTAGTGCCGGCGGAGCACCTGGTCCAGTGAGCTGTCGTCCTGGAGTGTGGCTGCCAGCCGGGGCACGCGGGCGGAAGGCAACGCCGAGGTTGCCGTACTCACGGGGGCGCCGTCGATGAAGCGGACACGGTCCAGCACCGTCACCTGTGCATTGGCAGGCAGGCTCAGGATTTCCCGTTCCTGCGCCGTTGCCGGGCGGGTTACAGGCTTGCTGTTATGGGTGCGCGGGTCCCCGCCGGCCGCACGGACTGTCTGCGTGAAGGAGGGAGCAATGTCGGTGCCGATCCGGTACTCGTAGCGCTGCGTGCGGAACGTGCCACTGCCCTTGACGCGGCGGATCAGCCAGCGACGCTCCAGCTCGTCCAGCGCCGCCCGGATGGTCTGCCGGTTGACACCGAAGGCTGCCCCCAGAATGTGTTCGGAGGGGAGCGGCTGGTGCGGGGGCAGTTCGGAATACGTCTCAAGTATCTGTTGAGACAACTTGAGATAGGTGGGTTCATCTTGCATCCCTCAATGATAGCCGAATGTGACAGCAATCCCTTATGAAACCGCGGTTGAAACGCTATATGAACGTTTGGCAAACGACCCTAATCTGTCTAGACAAATATCGATTTGCGCCTGCATGCTGGATACAGCTGCACATCGCAGGACGAACCCCAGGAGCAAATGATGATCAAACTTGTGTGCCTCGACATGGCCGGAACCACCGTGCTGGACGGCGGCGTAGTGCAGGAAGCCTTCGAAACGGCCGTTGCCGAAATGGGTCTGGTCCCCGGCTCCGAGCAGAACCGCAAGGCAGTCCAATACGCCATCGAGACCATGGGCCAGAGCAAGATCGAGGTCTTCACCGAAATCTTCGGCGGGGACGCCGCAGCCGCCGCGGAGGCCAACCGCAGGTTCGAAGAAGCCTACGGACGCAGCATCGCCTCCGTGGGCGTCACTGCCGTGCCCGGTGCCGTGGAAACCATCAAGGAACTCAAGGCCAAGGGCATCAAGGTCGTCTTGACCACCGGCTTCTCGCCTGAGACCCGGGACAGCCTGATTGGCGCCCTGGGCTGGGAGGAACTCGTGGATGACGCGCTCTCTCCTGCGGACGCCGGACGCGGCCGCCCGGCCCCGGACATGATCCTTACCGCCATGATCCGCCACGGCATTGAGGATGTCCGCGAAGTCGCCGCTGCCGGCGACACCACCAGCGACCTCCTGGCTGGAACCCGTTCCGGTGCCTCCGTGGTGGCGGGCGTGCTGACCGGTGCCCACAGCCGGGAGGAACTCGCCGTCATGCCTCACACCCACATCCTGGAGTCCGTCACGGAACTGCCTGCCCTCCTCGGTTAAGACGCCAGCAGCCGATCAAGACCGGGTGGGCCGCCCCCTCCGGCCAGCCCGCCCCTCCTTCGCGCCACCCCACACCCTCACCAGAACAGGTTCCCTATCATGAAGCGCATATCCCTTGCTGCCGCTGCCGCCCTCGCCAGCATCGCCCTCCTCTCCGCTTGCGCCCCTGCCGCGCCGGAAGTAAATGCCGGCGGGTTCCCTTCCGAGCTCGTTGTCGGCGTCATCCCCAACGAAAACTCCAGCGACCTCTCCAGCAGCTACGAGCCACTGATCAAGATGCTGGAAGAGGAAACCGGCTCCAAGGTCAAGCTTCAGCAGGCAAGCGACTATGCCGGCATCGTTGAAGGCATGATCGCGGATCGCGTGGACATCGCCTTCCTCGGCCCGTTCTCCTACGTCATCGCCACCACCAACCAGGCCGACATCAAGCCGCTGGGTGCCCTGGCAGCCAAGAAGGGCCAGCCCGCCGGCTACTACTCCCTGGGCATCACCCAGGGCAACAACACCTCGGTGGACAGCATCGAGGACTTCGCAGGCAAGGACACATGCTTCGTTGACCCGGGCTCCACGTCCGGATTCCTCTACCCGTCTTCAGGCCTCATCAAGGCCGGTGTTGCCACCAGCGGCAAGGAATCGGACATCAGCGCAGCACTCAAGCCCATCTACGCCGGCAGCCACGATGCGTCCGCACTCTCCGTAAAGAACGGCGACTGCGAAGTGGGCTTCGCCATGCAGTCCATGGTGGAGAAAACCCTGCCGGGCAAGGGCGAACTCCAGGCCGGCGAGCTGAAGTCCGTGTGGACTTCCGACATGATTCCGGGCTCCGTCTTCGCCGCCCGCAACAGTCTCGGCGAGGAAACCACCACGAAGCTGACAGCCCTCTTCACCGAGAAGGCCAACGCCGACTACTTCGAGTCCAAAGGCTACTGCACCGGCGCCGAGTGCCTGATCACCGGCGAACACGCCTGGGGCGTTGTCCCGGCCGCTGACGCCGACTACGACGGCATCCGCAATGTCTGCGCGGCCACGAAGTCCGAAAAGTGCGAATAGTGACTGACGCCCGTCCAGCCCGGGCGGCAATAGCCGTACCTGAACGCGAAATCTCCATCCGCACCAAGAACCTGCGAAAAAGCTTCGGTGCCTCCCAAGCTCTCAAGGGCGTTGACCTTGAAGTCGCCAAGGGCGAACTGACAGTGCTGCTGGGGCTCTCCGGATCCGGAAAGTCCACCCTCCTGCGCTGCCTGAACGGCCTGCACTCCATCACCAGCGGCGAAGCCACGGTGCTGGACGAACCGGTCCACGAGTCACACAACCGCCGCCTTCGTGCCCTGCGCTCCCGCGTCGGCTTCATCTTCCAGCACTTCAACCTCGTAGGCCGGCTGAGCTGCCTGGAAAACGTGCTGATCGGCGCCACCGGCAGGATCCGCGGACCGCGCTACGGCGTCCTGAGCTACACCAAGGCCCAGCGCCGCGAGGCGCTGACCCACCTCGAACGCGTCGGCCTGGGCGAGCTGGCCTTCCAGCGTGCGGATTCGCTTTCCGGCGGCCAACAGCAACGCGTGGCTATCGCCCGCGCGCTGATGCAAAAACCTGAACTCATCCTCGCCGACGAACCGGTCGCGTCGCTGGACCCGGAGAACGCGGCCAACGTTATGGACCTGCTCTTCCAGGTGTGCTTGGAGAACCGGATTACCGTCGTGTGCACACTGCACCAGGTGGACCTAGCCCTGAACTGGGCCCACCGCATCATCGGCCTGCGCAATGGCGAAAAGGTCATGGACCAGGCCGCCTCCCAGCTGGACCGCGAACAGGTTCTGAACATCTACAAGCAGATCGACCCGGAATTGAGCACGGACGGACCGGAGCAGTGAACAAGACCGCCACCCGCGCCAGGCTCGAGCCGTACCCGCCCGCGGTGAGTCCATCGCCGTCGCTCTGTCCCCCCTTCTCCCGCGAGAAACTCACCCTGTGGATCCTGTTTGCCACGATCATCCCGCTGACCGCCATCAGCGCCAACCACATCGAGTTCGACCTGCGCGCCCTCGGCGGCGGCTTCGAAGACGTGGCCAACCTGATCGCACGCATGCTTCCGCCAGAGGTTAGCGATCCCCCGCGAATTGGCGAGCTCCTCCTCGAAACGCTCATGATGGCTCTGCTCGGTACCGTTCTGGCAACCGTGCTGTCCATCCCGCTGGCGTTCCTGGCAGCCGCCAACACCAGCCCCCACCCGCTGGTACAGCGGGCGGCGCGCATGATCATCACCATGTGCCGCGCCGTGCCGGACCTGGTCTTTGCTGTCCTCTTTGTCCGGGCCCTCGGCATCGGCGTCTTGCCCGGTGTCCTGGCGCTGGCCCTGCACTCGGTCGGCATGATGGCCAAGCTCTTCGCGGACGCCATCGAACAGATCGACGAAGGCCCCCGCGAGGCCGTGCGTGCCACGGGAGCAGCCCGCCTGAGCGAGCTGGTCACCGGTGTCCTGCCGCAGGTCATCCCCGCGTGGATCGGCACTTTCATCTACCGCGTGGACATCAACCTGCGCACCTCCGTGGTGCTCGGCTTCGTCGGCGCCGGCGGCATCGGCTTTGCGCTCCAGGACGCCCTGCGCGGACTGATGTACGAGAGCGCGATGGGGATCGTGCTGATCATCCTGGTGATCATCGCGGCCATGGAGGTTGTGGCAATCGGCCTGCGCCGGACCTTGTTGGACCCCGCCTCGGGCAGCGGCCCGGCACCCCGGGCCATACCGGCGTCGTCCTCCGTGCGGCCGCCGTGGACGCGCGACCGGATCATCCGCACGGCCACGGGCGCGGCAACTGTCGGGGCGATCGTCTGGTCATTCGTCCACCTGCGCATCAACCCGCTGGCGCCCATCGCATCCGGCGGCGAACTCATCGCCGTCTTCGGACGCCTGCTCCCGCCGTCGATCGATGGAGTGGAGGCGGTGCTGTTCACCGCGGTGGTGGAAACGCTGGCCATCGGGCTGGTGGCCACGGTGCTGGGCGCCATCCTGGCTGTGCCCGTGGGAATCCTCGCGGCCGGCAACATCTCGCCCTCCCGTCCGGTGTACTGGGCGGCCCGTGCGGTGGTGCTGGTGGTCCGCGCCATCCCGGAACTGATCCTGGCAGTCATCTTCGTCGCGGCGATCGGGCTCGGACCCATGGCCGGTGCCCTGGCGCTCGCTGTCGGCACCATCGGCTTTCTCGGCAAGCTCGTGGCGGACTCCATTGAGGAGATCCCCTCCGGTCCCATCGAGGCCGTCCGGTCCGTGGGCGGCGGCTGGTGGGACCAGTTGTTCTCAGCCGTCATTCCACAGTCCCTGCCGCAGCTGGTTGGTCACTGGATGTACATGCTGGACGTCAACATCCGTACCTCCACGGTGCTGGGCATCGTCGGCGCCGGCGGAATCGGCTTCCTTCTGATGGAGTCCATCCGCGCCTGAACTTCGACGTGGCCGGAACGATCATCCTGATCATTTTCGTCATCGTCTTCGCGATCGAAAGGCTTTCCGCATGGATACGCACACACGTCCGCTGACCGTCTCCGCCCAGGTCTGGACCGGCGGACAGGACTTCGAGCCACAGGACCTGCCGGCACCGGAACTCGCCCCCAGCGAGGCACTGGCCAGAATCGACTTGGCGACTGTCTGTGGTTCGGACATGCACACAGTCTCCGGCCGACGGCCCGGGCCCTTCCCCGGGATCCTCGGGCATGAAGCGGTGGGCACCATCGTCGCCACCGGACCGGGCGGCGTCCGTGACCACCGCGGCAGGGAACTCACGCTGGGAGACCGGGTGGTCTGGAGCGTGACCGTTGCCTGCGGCGAATGCGACCGCTGCGCCTCGGGGATGACGGCGAAATGCCGCACCCTGCTCAAGACAGGCCACGAACCGCTGGACGGTGCCTGGGGCCTGTCCGGTGGCTACGCTTCGCACATCCACCTGCCTCGCGGCATCACTCTGGTATCGGTTCCGGACGGAATTTCCGATCTGGCCGCGGCACCTTCCGCCTGTGCGACAGCCACGGTCATAGCCGTCCTCGAGGCGGCCGGTACTCCCAAAGGCCGGCGCGTACTGGTCAGCGGCGCCGGGATGCTGGGGATCGTCGCCTGCGCTGTGGCCAGCTCCCGCGGCGCGGCATCGGTTGAGGTCCGCGATCTGAATCCCGAACGCCTGGAGCTTGCCCGCAAGTTCGGCGCCACCCGGACCACGACTACGGGTGAGTACCTTGGCAGCGGCGCATACGACGTCGCCGTGGAACTCTCCGGCGCACAATCCGCTGTTGCTTCAGCGCTCGCCGCGCTCGATACCGGCGGCCGGTTGGTGCTCGCAGGCTCGGTTTCTCCCGGACCAGCGGTCGCGATGGACCCAGAACGCATGGTCCGGTCCCTCCTCACCGTGACCGGCGTGCACAACTACGAACCTATACACCTTCAACAAGCCATGGACTTCCTCGACGAGACCCGGAACACACATGACTGGGATTCGCTCGTGGAAGAGCCCCGCCCGCTTTCGGAGCTGGGCTCCCTGATGAAACCCTCCCGGGGTGGCCGGCTGCGAACATCGGTCACGCCTTTCCTTCGCCGTGGTCGAGAGCAAACATCACCGCCTGGACCAGAACAGTCCGGGGGACTTACACCACCAGCCGCAGCGGCCTTTCGCCCAACCTCACCGTGATTTCCTGGCCCCAGGATGCGGTCAGCCGGTCTGGTCCATGCCGTCACCGAAGACCATCAGCTGGTCGGATGCCACCGTGAACCGGAGCGTTTCGCCCGCCTCCAGCCCACCCTCGGTCAAGGAGACTCCGGTGATCGAGGAGGGCCAGGCCTCCCGGACAAACCAGGCGAGCTGGGGTCAGCCGGTGCCGGCAAGGCGCGGCCTCAGCATTCGAGGGCAATCGATGCGCACCCGCCTTGGCGCCTGTGCCTGTGCCTGCGGAGACGATCACCCCGGACGAGGACTGCCGTTCGGTCTGGCCGTCCGGGGCGGTGAGCTGATACCGGGCCGACTGGTGCGAGGCGTGCCCGATGAAGATCTGGCGGATGACCGCGGGCGACGCCGGCCGCCCCACAGCTCTCTTCAGGCTCGCCGAAACGGCCCGCCCGACGGCAGGCCAGCCCACGCATGCCGTGCTGAATCTGCCGCTGATGCGCCCGCGTAACTGACGCCCCCTAGTGACGGGGGAGCGTGGGATCCCGCCGTGGCCTGGGCTTCACCAGTCGCCCGACGGTACCAACTGCGGCGTTGCGGATTCCTGAGCCGGTATCCATCATGGCGAATTGGCCCATCAGGCGCGAGGCCGGTACGAGCCGCTGAGTCCGCGCCCGTCGCTCCTTGTCGAACACGGCAAGACCCGCCTCGACAGAGGAGGCCTGTGCCACGGCCCGCCCCAGCGTGGCCCCATCAACGATGGCCTCGCAGGCCCCGCGTCCAAGGAAGGGCGCCATTGCGTGGGCGGCGTCGCCCACAAGCGCAGTGTTCCCGGTGACAAACGAATGCAACTTTGGCGTCTCGAAGAGTCCGTGATGCAGGACTGCAGTCTTTTCGATCCTGCCGATCAGCTCCCGCACCCCGCCGTGCCAGGTGCCGAAATGGTTCACTATGTGGGGCAGGTGCGGTCCGTCAAACGTCCGATCGGCGCGGATGCATGCATACCAGTTGGTCGCATCAGGGCCTGCTGGCGTGATGCCGAACAGTGCCCCGGGGGCCCAGGTCTCGCCGTATTCGGCCACAGCGCCCTTGACGGTGCCCCGCCAGGCGACGGCTCCAAGGGAACGGGCGGGGAACCGGTCACCGAACATCCGCTGCCGGGTGCGGCTGAACGTGCCGTCTGCACCGACCACCAGCTCCGCATCGTCCAGCTGTTCGGCCTCGATGACCTGCGTGTTGAAGCTTACGTCGATGTCCCGGGCAAGAGCGGCGAGCAACGCAGGCCGGGAGACCAGGTTCACGTCGGCGCCCCCGGGAGCGGTCAGCAATGTCCGCCCCGCCGGCGTCCACAGTCGGGTTCCTGCGCCAGCAGCAATATGCGCCCAGCCGACAGCGCGGCGCGAGGCGTCAACACCAATACCATCGAGGGCCTTCATGGCGGCCGGCCACATGCCCAGCATGGTGCCCGACGTCGGCAGGGCCGCGGCCTGCTCCAGAACTGTCACTGACCAGCCGTGACGCTTCAGGGCCCGTGCTGTGCTCAGGCCGCTGATGCCCGCACCGATGATGACCGCTGAATGTCCCACGCCTCAAGGGTACAGACCCACCCACCCAAGCCGCCGGACCTGCGAGGATTGCTCTCATGCGTGAAGTTGTCGTCCTCGGCACAGCCTCCCAAGTCCCGACGCGGACCCGCAACCAGAACGGGTACTTGTTGCGTTGGGACGGCGAGGGCCTGCTTTTCGATCCCGGCGAAGGGACCCAGCGGCAGATGATCCGTGCCGGCGTGTCGGCCACGCAGATTACGCGCATTTGCCTCACCCACATGCACGGTGACCACTGCTTCGGGCTACCCGGCGTGCTGTCGCGCATGGCTCTGGACGGCGTGAGTCATCCGGTCCATCTGCACTATCCCGCCTCGGGTGAGGATGTGGTCCGCGCGCTCGTAGCCATCAGCACGCCGGGGATTGACCTGAAGCTTCACCCGCATGGTGGCGCGGGAACGATCTCACCCGGCCTTGAGGTCCGGCCGCTGCGCCACCGCATAGAGACCTATGGCTACAGGCTGACTGAACCCGATGGGCGCAGTCTCCTTTCGGGAAGGCTGGCGGCGGCCGGCATTTCGGGTCCGGCCGTCGGGCGCCTGCACCGCGACGGAAGCCTGGCAGGCGTACGGCTGGAGGACGTAAGCGTTCCCCGTCCCGGCCAGCGCTTCGCCTTTGTTATGGACACGGCACTGTGTGCCGGTGCCGAGGAACTGGCCGACGGCGTCGATCTCCTCGTGGCTGAGTCCACCTTCAGCGACGACGACGCCGATCTCGCCAAGGAGTACCGTCACCTCACTGCGGGGCAGGCGGGGGAGTTGGCGGCCAGCGCCGCCGTCGGAACGCTTGTCCTCACACACTTCTCGTCACGGTACGGCGACGACGTTACGGCGCTCGCCCACCAGGCCAGGGCCCGTGCCGGCGAGGCGGCCGTGGTAGCGGCAAATGACCTGGATCGGATCGCTTTTCCCAAACGGCGGCACTGGTCCTAATCCAAGTCAGGACGTCCTGCCCTGGTGCCTCGTACGTTTCGGACATCAGAGTGTACATTCTGAGTACATGACTGAGATCCGATGGCTTGAAGCATTCGTTGCGGTTGCGGAAGAACTCCACTTTGGCCGCGCAGCGCTGCGTCTGCACACGTCACAATCCCCGCTGAGCCAGACGATCCGGAAGCTCGAGACTGACCTCGGGACGCGGCTTTTTGAGCGCAACACCAGAAGCGTGGCGCTTACGCCGGCGGGGTACGCCCTCCTTCCGCGGGCGTACCGCGTGCTCCAGGAGATGCGGCTGGCCCGCGAAGCCGCCCAGGCAGAGGTTGCCGGTATCCGGGGCAACATCAGAATCGGCTTCTCCGGTGCGGTGAACCATTTGACTCTCCCGCCCCTCACCCGCGCTGTGCGGCGGCGGCACCCCGACATCAAGCTGGACCTCACCAGCAGGGTGCGGACAGCCGATGGGTTGGCAAGCGTCGCAAACGGAACGCTTGACCTTGCTTTCGTCGGCCTTCCCGAATCCCCGGTGCCCACGGTCATGACGCGGCTGGTTGCCAGCGAGGAAATCGGGGCGGTACTCCCGTTGGATCATCCGCTGGCGCAGGAGAAGTCGATACCCCTGCAGGCATTGGCGGGTGACGACTTCATCTCGCCGCCAACGGACGGATCGTCCTCGATGACTGAAGTGATGCTCGCATCCTGCATGGCAGCGGGATTCCGCCCCCGCATTGTCCAGGAGATGTCGGATCCATACATGGTTCTGACCTTTGTGGCCGCCGGTGTTGGCGTCACGCTGATGAGCAGCGGAATTGCGGGCATCATTCCCTCTGGCGCGACGTACGTGGCCCTGGATGAGCCGCAGCACTACATGAATCACGCCATCGCCTGGTCCTCCGAGAATGACTCCGCCGTGCTGGCGGCCGTGCTCGCCGTCGTGGAAGAGATCTTTCCCGCTATCAACAGATGAGCGCAATATAGTCCAATAACAGCATAGTGATAGATCATTTTAGTCGTGGACTAACAAAGTGATGAGAGCCACACTGGATGGAGAAGCCGCGCATCGCGGCGAACCGTTTCGCAGCATGGCCCGCGCAAGGTGCCTCGCGACGGTCCCGGTCACACGAGAGGAACACCATGTCAGTGTCGACATCGGCGCCAAAACGCCCGAAAAACAATGCGAAGATCGCAGCAGTCTCGGGGTTCGTGGGCAGCGCACTTGAGTACTACGACTTCTTCATCTTCGGCTCAGCGGCGGCGCTGATCTTCGGAAAGCTGTTCTTCGCCCCTGGCCCTTCGGCGATGCTGTTGTCATTCGCAACTGTCGGCGTCGCATACATCGCCCGTCCGCTCGGGGCCGTGATCTGCGGCCACCTCGGCGACAAATTCGGCCGCAAGAAGGTACTACTGCTCACCCTCCTGCTGATGGGCACGTCAACCTTCCTCATCGGCTGCCTGCCCACCTACAGCCAGGTCGGAATGGCAGCGCCGATCCTTATTGTCCTTCTTCGGCTTCTTCAGGGACTGTCAGCCGGCGGCGAATCGCCCGGTTCAAGCTCCCTCACCCTTGAGCACGCACCCGACCGGAAGCGTGCGTTCTACACGAGCTGGACCATGAGCGGCATCATGTTCGGCATCGTGCTGTCCACCCTCGTCTTCATTCCTGTGGCGTCCATGCCCGAGGATCAGCTTCTTGCCTGGGGCTGGCGCATCCCCTTCCTTGCCAGCGCAGTAGTGACCGTCGTCGCCTTTGTGCTCCGTCGGCTCCTCGAAGAGCCCCCGGTGTTCGCGGAAGTCAAAGAGCACGATGAAGTGGTCAAGATTCCGATTGTCACCCTGTTCCGGCACCACTGGGTCACCGTCATCCGTGTCACAGCGATGTCGCTGTTCACCATCATCAACACCATCATCAACGTCTTCGCGCTCTCCTACGCCACCTCCGTCATCGGCGTGGAAAAAGGACTGATGCTGACCGTCATCGCGGTAGCCAACCTGGCCGCAGTGGCCATGGGGCCGCTGGCGGGCATCCTTTCGGACCGGATCGGCCGCAAACCCGTCTTCGTCTCCGCCCTGGTGCTTCAGATGGGGATGATCTACGTGTTTTTCTCGGCCCTGTCAGCCGCGGACGTTCCCCTGATCTTCTTCACCGGGATTCTGCTGATCGGTGTTGCCTACACCGGTTCAAACTCCATCTACCCCGCCTACTTCCCGGAGCAATTCCCCGTAAAGGTCCGCTACTCGGGTATGGCCATCAGCCTCATGTTCGGCCTGCTTCTGGCCGGATTCGCCCCGGTGATTTCTGAGCTGCTGATCGGTGGCGACAAGGCCAACTGGGTTCCCGTGGCAACGTTTGCGGCCCTGGCTTGCGCCGTGTCCGCGATCGCAGCGCTCATGGCACCCGAGACGTTCAAGACTCCGACGGCCCTTCTGGGACTGAAGAAATCCGACCCACGGCACCACGCGCCGTCGTCCGTCCCGTCAGATGGCACTGCACCTGCCACTGCAGATAAGGCACGGGCGTGAGCCAGCAAACCCTGGCGGACACGTGGGCGTTTCAGCCGCGTGAGGGCGATACGAGTCACCGGTTCGTTGTCGGATTGCTCGGCGCGGGCATCGGCGGCTCAGTCACCCCAGGCCTCCACGAAGCGGAGGCTGACAGACTGGGCTTGGCCTACACCTACCGCGTCATCGACCTCGACGTCCTGGGCCAGCATGCCGACAGGTCCGCAGCACTCGTCCGGAATGCAGGTGACCTCGGATATGACGGTCTCAACGTCACACACCCGAGCAAGCAACTGGTGCAGGACGGACTGGACGAGCTCTCCCCGGATGCCCGCATCCTCGGCGCGGTGAACACCATCACGTTCCGCGACGGCAAAGCAGTGGGTCATAACACCGATCACACCGGTTTCATCGGCGGCCTCCGGGCCGGACTCCCGTCCGCCGCGACCAACTCGGTGGTGCAGATCGGTGCGGGAGGAGCCGGAGCGGCAGTAGCCTTCGGGCTCCTCAGCGCCGGAGCCCAGCACCTGGTCATCGCAGACATCGAACCGTCCCGCGCCGAAAGCCTCGCGGCCAGGCTGGCCCCACACTTTCCGGACAGCGAGGTGTCGGCGACACGGACAGACTCTGTCGCCGGGAGCATCGGGGAAGCCGATGGATTGGTGAACACCACGCCAGTCGGCATGACCGGCCACCCCGGCCTTCCACTGGATCCCGCCCTGATCCACCCAAGGCTTTGGGTGGCGGACGTGATCTACCGGCCGCTCGAAACCGGGCTGATCACGGCCGCACGTGAACGGGGCTGCGCCGTACTTGACGGTGGACGAATGGTGGTGGGGCAGGCAGCCGCAGCATTCGAGCTCTTCACCGGCATCTCCGCCGATGCCGACCGCATGCTCACCACGTTCCGCCAAGCAGCCGGGCAAGCCGTCCGTTGAGGAGAACCATGAATCCAAAGACATCACCCGGCACCGTCGCCGAGTCCCGCTGCCTCGTTGTCGGGGCAGCCAGCGGAATCGGGCGGGCGACGGCGGAACGCCTGAGGGCATCCGGCGCCGCCGTCGTCGGAGCGGACCTGCCGTCAGCCAGCTGGCCCGGGGAACCGGGCACGTCATCAATCGCCATGGACGTCACAGACCCAGTGTCCGTTGCTGCAGCCGTTTCCGCAGCGGCGCAGGAAATGGGCGGGCTGGACGCGGTGGTGAATTGTGCGGGCATCCTTGGACCGGTGGCCTCGGCCCTTGCCCTCTCGGTCGAAGATTTCGAACGCATCATGAGGATCAACCTGACGGGGGCATTCATCGTCTCCCAGGCCGTTCTGCCGAGGATGGCCGAAGCGGGCTACGGGCGCCTGCTCCACATTTCGTCGACGGCGGGTAAGGAAGGCGTGGTCAACATGCCCGCGTACTCAGCCAGCAAGGCCGGCATTCTGGGCCTGGTCAAGTCACTCGCCAAGGAGTTCGCACTCTCCGGCGTCACGGTCAACGCCCTCGCCCCGGGCAACGTGATGACACCGCTATTTGCCGAAGTTCCGGCAGAACAACAGGCGGCGCAGGCCACCAGGATCCCGATGGGCAGGTTCGGGACACCCGCCGAAGCAGCCTCGCTCATCGAATTCATCATTTCGCCGGCCGCCTCCTACACAACAGGCTTCGTTTTCGACCTTTCCGGTGGCCGGGCCACCTACTAGCCCGCACCACTGCTTCCCACCAGCATCAGAAAGATGGCCCTCTACGATGACCACCTCATCATCCGTCACCACCCGTACCCCCCGCGTTGGAATCGCAGGATGCGGGGCGATCTCCCGCAACCATCTGGAGGCATTCCACGCACTGGATGACCTCGAAATCGTGGGCGTCTGCGACATCGACCCGGACCGCGCCCGTGCCACCGCTGCGGCATGGGGGATCCCGGCCGCCGTGACGACAGTCCAGGAACTCCTGGACCTGGACCTGGACATTGTCTCGGTCTGCACGCCGCACCCCACCCACGAAGACGTGGTGCTGCAGGCCGCAGCAGCCGGTGTCCACGTCCTCTGTGAGAAACCGATCTCGATCGACCTGGCGTCAGCGGAGCGCATGGTGAAGGCCTGCGGCGAGGCGGCCGTGAAGCTCGGCGTTCTCTTCCAACGCAGGTTCTGGCCGGCCGCCCAGCGCATCCGTGCGGCGATCGACGACGGGACATTGGGTCGACCCATCATGGGCCAGTGTTCGGTGATGCTGCACCGCGAACCCGAGTACTACTCCCGGGACGCCTGGCGCGGCACGTGGGCCAGCGACGGCGGCGGGGTACTGATGACCCAGGCCATCCACTACATCGACCTGCTGCAGTGGTTCATGGGAGATGTGGCCGAGGTCTACGGCAAAATCAACACCTACAAGCATGGCCGGCACATCGAAGTGGAAGATTCAGCGACAGCCGTCATCACCTTCGCCTCCGGCGCCATGGCCACCCTGGAAGCCTCGACGGCGGTGTCCCCAAGCCTCGGCGTACAGCTCCGCGTCACCGGGGAGACCGGCGCCTCGGCCTCCCTCACGGAGTTCCCCGAAGGCAGCGACGGACGCGTGGATCTGTGGGCCGTGGACGGGTCGATCACCACCGAGGCAGCCCACCCCGAGGGACTCCAGCCGAACGTGGACCTGGCCACCATCAACGGCCAGCTCATCCCGCACCACACCGCCCAGGTCCGCGATTTTGTCCAGCAAGTCCGGGACGGCGGTGTACCAGCCATCACGGGCCAGGACGCCACCAAGGCCCTGCGGATCCTGCTGGCCATCTACGAATCGTCCCGGACGGGCATTCCGGTCCGTTTCGCCCGGCTGCCTGAAGGAACACTGCCCCTCGCACAGGTTGCGGGCTAAGGAACCGTCATGAAACAGAACACACCCTACGCGGCCCGCCCAATCACACTGGGCCGGAACGGCCGCACCCCCAAGACCCTCCGGAACCGCCTCGCCTCCGCGCCCATGGAACGCAACTATGGCACCACGGATGGCCGTATCACCGAGCAGTACATTGACTATCTCGTCACCCGTGCCAAGGCCGGACTCGGGATGGTCACCACCGAGGCCACCTATGTCCGAGCCGACGGTAAGGGCCGCGCGCACCAGCTGGGCCTGCACAGCGATGCCATGATCCCGGGCCTGCGGAAACTCACCGACGCCCTGCACGCAGAAGGCGCGCTCGCCGCCGTCGAACTCAACCATGGCGGGCGCACCGCCCAAACAGCCGTCTCCGGTTTCAAGAACCTGGCGCCGTCACCGGTGCCGTGTGCGGTGGCCGGCGGAGAGGTCCCCCGGGAACTCACCATCGACGAGTGTCATGAGCTCGTGGAAGCCTACGCCCAGGCAGCCCGGCGGGCCGTGGACGCCGGCTTCGACGTCATCAATGTCCACGGCGCCCACGGCTACCTGATCCACCAGTTCATGTCGCCCATTTCTAACCACCGCACGGACGAGTTCGCTGCGCCGGAACATTTCATGAACCTGGTTATCGACGCCGTAAGGGCCGCAGTCCCGGACACCATTGTGGGCATGCGCGTCTCCGTGGTGGAGGGCCCTGAAGACGGCATCTCCGCCGAACAGCAGGTGGCCATCATCGCCAAAGCCCGCTTGGAGCACCTGGATTTCCTGGACCTCTCCGCCGGCAGCTACGAAGCCGGCGAGTGGATCGTGCAGTCCGGCGAATGGAAGCCGGGCATCCTCGCCGGCTACGCCCAGGCCTACCGGCAGTTCGGCCTTCCCATAGGCATGGCCGGCCGGCTGAACTCCCCGGCCATCATTGAAGAGGTCCTCAGCGAAGGAACCTGCGACTTCGTCAGCCTGGCCCGCGCCATCCACGCCGACCCGGCTTTCGTGGGCGGCGTCCTGCACGGCGAGCGCTACCGCCCGTGCATCGCCTGCAACGTCTGCATCGACAACCTGGGAATCGGCCAGGTCACCTGCACCGTCAACCCGGCGGTGGGGCGCTCCCGTGTCCCCGTCCCCACGCCCGCCGTCCGTGATGGTGCCCGCGTGGTGGTGGTGGGCGCCGGGCCTGCCGGCCTCACCGCCGCCCGCGAGCTTGCCGAAGCAGGGGCGCAGGTGACCGTGTTCGACGGCGGCGCCCGCCCCGGCGGTCAGTTCGCCTTCGCGGAGCGGATGAAGTCCACCCCTGACTTCCACCGCTTCGCCGAATGGTCGGCGGAGGAGAATGCCCGGCTCGGAATCGACGTCCGGCTGAACACAACGGTGGACACCACCAACCTCGGCGAGCTGGTCCGCGAAACCGCTGCAGACGCCGTCGTGCTCGCCACCGGCGGTTTCCGCCCGGCTGCAGGGTTCCCCGGCGACGAGTCACCGAACGTCCTGGATGTACGCGACTGGCTCGCTGCGCATCCGGAGGTCCTCGACGGTGTTGCGGCTACCAACGCAGACCTGCCGGAATCCGTGACCATTTGGGGCGCCGATTCGGTCGCCATGAGCGTCGCTGACACCCTGGCGGACCGCGGAACGGCTGTCCTGCTGGTCGGCCCGCAGGAGGTCATCGCCCCCGAATCCGGCCGCAGGGCCAAGATCCTGGCTGTACCCCGGCTTGAGGCCAACCCCCGCGTGCGGATCCGGCTGGGCTCCGCTATCGAGCAGTACGACGGCGCCCGCGTCCGGATCAGCGGTCCAGGCCTTCCGCTGGCCGGCGAATGGCTTGACGCACCCGGACCGCTCTTGGTCTCGCGCTCCGTGGTGCCGCTGGATGGCTCTGTTCCGGCACCGGACCGCGATGCGGAACTGAGCCGCTCGGGCGGAGTGCCGGTGACGCTTGCCGGCACCGTGGTGGACCAGACGCCGGCCATCGCATCCAATGCCGTAAAGAGCGGCTACGACGCAGCACAGCGGATCGCCGCCCTGCTGGCGACCGTGTCCGCCGACACCAACGAACTGAGCCTGAACGGAGCACCATTATGACCCGCAACGCCCGCCGGCCGCTGGGCCTGGCCCAGCTGTCCCTGCTCAACACCGCCCCGCCGGACCTCGTGGGCATCGCGGCAGAAGCCGGCTTTGACTTCATCGGCGTCCGTGTCCGCCCGGTGACGCCCGCTGAACGGCCCTACGATCTTCAGCCAGGTTCGCCGATGCTGCGGGAGACCCTGGTCCGGATGAGGGACACCGGCGTGACCGTGCGGGACATCGAATTCCTGCTGCTTGACGGCAGCGACCAGCGGGAGGCCTGGCTGCGGATGATGGAAGCCGGCCAGGCTTTGGAGGCCAGCTCCCTCACTGTGGCAGGAGCCGATCCGGACGCCGCCCGGCTGGTCCACACCCTGGCCCGGATGTCTGAGGACGGCCGCGAGTTCGGAATCACCCCCGCCCTCGAAGCGATCTCCTATCAGCCCGTTGCTTCGATCGCAAAGGCAGCTGACATCGCCCGCCAGGCCGGCTGCCACATCGTCGTGGACACCCTGCATTTCAACCGCTACAACGGTGCCGGGCCTGTTCGCCAGCGGGAAGAACTGCGAGCCAACGCAGACCTTGTGCCGCTGCTCCAGCTGTGCGACGGCCCGGCGGAACGGCCAACCAGCCGCGAAACGCTCGTCATCGAATCCCGCTCGGAACGGGAGGTCCCCGGCGAGGGCGAGTTCGGGCTTGCGGAGGTGGTGGCAGCCCTTCCAGACGGTCTCCCGGTAAGTGTGGAGACGCCGTCGGACCGGCGAGTGGCTGAACTCGGCGAGCTCGGGTGGGCGCGCCGGCTCAAATCCGGCCTGGACGCTGTGCTGGCGGAGGCCGGCACGCTTCGGAAACCAGGAACCCTTCACACTGCGGTGGCGAAATGAGCGGCATTGCGGAAGAGATCACGACGGCGGAAGTGACGCCTGGTGTGCGCATCCCGTTCATCGGCTTGGGAACCTGGCCTCTGACAGGCGAAGACGCGGCCGCGGCGGTGTCCTCGGCCATCGCCAGCGGCTACCGGCATATCGACACGGCCGAGAACTACGCCAACGAGGCCGCTGTGGGGAAGGGGATCCGCCGCAGCGGGATCGAGCGCGGGCAGCTGTTCCTCACCACCAAGTTCAACACCGGGTGGCACAGCCAGCGCGGAGTCCGCGATGCCTTCGGTGAAGCCGTGAAGCGGCTCGGTACTGACTATCTGGACCTCTTCCTGGTCCATTGGCCCAACCCCGCCCAGGGTCGCTTCGTTGAAGCCTGCGAAGGACTTCAGGAACTTGTTGACGACGGCTCCATCCGGGCCTGGGGTGTGTCAAACTTCAAGCCTGCCCACCTGCGTCTTGTCCAGGACACGGGCCTGGACGTCCCGCTGAACCAGGTCCAGGTTGATCCCGAGCACGGCCAGCCCGGTCAGCTGGGCTACCACCGCGAGAACGGGATCCTGACGGCGGCCTACAGCCCGTTGGGCCGCAGTGGCAGCTTCTTGGGACACCCGGCAGTGAGCGGCCCCGCCAGGGAGCTGGGCAAAACACCGGCCCAGATCGTGCTGCGCTGGCATGTCCAGCAGGGCCGTGTGGCCATACCCAAGTCCGCGGACCAGCAACGTCAACGCGAAAACCTGGACGTCTTCAGCTTTGCCCTGACACAGGCGCAACTCGATGCGATTAACGCACTCGAAACCGGTGCGCCGCCTCGCCTGGATTCCGACACCTATTTCCACTGAGAAAGCACTGATAATGACTGCACCCTTACATACTTCATCCGTACGCCCGAGCGTGGACTGCGACGTCCTGGTGGTGGGTTCCGGCGCCGGCGGTCTCTCCGCCGCCGTGACCGCCGCCTACCACGGACTGAAAGTTGTGGTCGTTGAAAAGGCCGAGGTGTGCGGCGGTGCCACGTCGTGGTCCGGCGGGTGGGCGTGGACCCCCGGAAACCCGCTGGCAAAATCAGCGGGAGTGAACGAGGACCGCGAGCTTTTCCGCACCTACCTGCGTCACCGCCTCGGCAGGCACTACCAGGAAGACCGGGTGGACGCCTTCCTGGAAGCCGTCCCGCACATGGTGAGCTTCTTCCAGGAAAAGACCAGCCTGCAGTTCGTGCCCGGAGCCAAGATCAAAGACATCTACGGCAGCACACCGGGCGCGGGTACCGGGAACCGTTCAGTGGGCCCCAAACCGTTCAACGCGCGCCGGATCAAGCCCGAGCTCCGCGCCAAGATGCGCCACCAGCTCTACGAGACCTCGTTCCTGGGCATGGGCATCATGGCAGGTCCGGACCTCACTAAGTTCCTCTCCGCCTCCCAGGGCAACATCCAAGGCATATTCCACGCAGGCTGGCGCGTGGGACTCCACCTCCTGGACCTCATCACGCACCGCCGCAACATGCAGCTGGTCAACGGGACGGCGCTCACCGGCCGGCTGCTCAAATCAGCCGATGACCTGGGGGTGGATATCCGCGTCTCCACCCCCGCCAAGCACCTGCTCACCGACGAGTCCGGCAAGGTGACCGGCGCCGTCGTAAGTTCCCCGGACGGTGACGTGCAGATCAACGCCTCCCGCGGCGTCGTCCTGGCCGCCGGCGGTTTCCCCAACGACGTCGGCCGCCGCAAGGCGCTGTTCCCCAAGACCCCCACAGGGCGTGAGCATTGGACGCTCGCACCGAAGGAAACCACCGGCGACGGCATCACCATGGCCCAGGAGGTGGGCGCCCGCTTCGACACGGATGTGGAGTCCCCGGCCGCCTGGTGCCCGGTCTCCCTGGTCCCGTACCGGAACGGACGCACCGGCACATTCCCGCACATCATGGACCGTGCCAAACCCGGCAGCATCGGTGTCCGCCGGGACGGCAAGCGCTTCGTCAACGAAGCCAATGGCTACTACGACTACGTCGAAGGCCTGATCAAAGCCACCCCCGAGGGCGAGCTCGTTGAGGCCTGGCAGATCGCCGACGCCGCATTCGTGCGCAAGTTCCCGTTGGGCATGGCCAAGCCGCTGCCGATGCCGCTGTTTCCTTACTTGCGCTCCGGCTACCTCAAGAAGGGCAACACCCTTGAGGAACTCGCCGCAGCGTGCAGCATCGATACCCAGGCCCTCGCCGCGACCGTCGCCGAGTTCAACGAAAACGCCCGCAGGGGAATAGACCCGGAGTTTGACCGCGGCGCCAGTGAATTCAACCGCTACGGAGGGGACCTGACGAACACCCCGAACCCATCGCTGCGGCCCCTTGAAAAGGGTCCGTACTACGCCGTCAAAATCGTCCCCGGATCCTTCGGCACGTTTGCGGGCCTTGCGGCAGATTCCCGTGCACGGGTCCTGGACAAGGCCGGCCAGCCCATCGGCGGCCTCTACGTCGCGGGCAACGACCAGGCCTCAGTCATGGGTGGCCACTACCCGGCCGGAGGAATCAATCTCGGCCCGGCCCTGACTTTCGGATACATCGCCGGCCGCGATCTCGCCAATGCCACCCACTACGAGGACGACGGCAGCCCGGCATCCGGAACGGTGACAAACGACGCCCCGGCATGACTACAGGCTAGTCATGCCCCTGCCGTAAGACGGGCTGTGTAGCCTCCAGCGACCAGGTAGTACCGCGTTCGTGTGCGCTAGAATTATGTACATGACAACCCTTCCGGTGGCAGAAGCAAGATCAAATTTCTCGCGCCTTGTGGAACAGGCGTCCAAGACGCACGAGCGGTTCGAGATTACTCGCAACGGACTGCGGGCGGCTGTGCTGCTGGGCGCCGATGACTACGATGCGATGTTGGAGACGCTGGCCATTCTCTCTGACGCGGAGCTTGTGAAAGAGATCGGCCAAGGCCTCCATGATCTCGAACGTGGCGACACGTTTGACGCCGAGCAGGTTAAGGCTGCCATGCGGCCTGCAGCCGGAAAAGAATGAGCACCGGGTATGACGTCCGGTTTTCCAGATCTGCACGGCGCGCACTGACACATGACCTGCCGGAAAAGGTGGCAGCGGCAGCATTCGAGTTCATCACGGGTGCGCTCTGCGAGAATCCTCGCCGGCTGGGCAAGCAGCTACATGAGCCTCTGTATCCCCTCTATTCAGCCAGACGCGGCGAATACAGAGTTATCTACCGGATCATTGACGACATCCTTTTGATCGAGGTGGTCGCGATTGCTCACCGTCGGGACGCTTACAGATCAGGCTGATGTAGTGGATGGTTGAAAAGACCGTATACGCTTAGCCGCGCTTAGCCGCGCTTAGCCGCGCGTAGCCGCGCTTAGCCGTCCGGAAGCGCCCTGCTCGTCTCAGAGTGGGGCGCTTTCGCGCAGGCAGCGGTCCTGCGGGTCAATGGCGCTCATGATGCGCTTGCCGATGCTGCCCAGCTGGCGCGACTGCGCCTTAGTGAGGGGATCGAACACGAGGCTGCGGACGGCCTCCACGTGGCCCGGAGCTATCTGGGCGACCTTCTCCCACCCCTCGTCGGTCAGGGTGGCAAGCGTGATGCGCCTGTCAGAAGCGTCCGTGGAGCGATGCACCCAACCCCGCTTCTCGAGACGGCCCACCACCTGGGACAGGCGTGGGAGCCCCGACTCGGTGAAGCTGGCCAGGTCGCTCATCCGGCGTGTACGGGCCGGGGCCTCGGACAGGCCGGCCAGGACCATGTACTCGAAGTGGCTCAGGCCGGCGTCCTGCTGCAGCTGGGCGTCCAGGGCGGCGGGCAGCTTCATCATCACGCCCACCAGAGTCAGCCAGACGTCGTGTTCGTCGCTGCTCAGCCAGCGGGGCTCCTTGGCATCTTCCATGGGGCAAGTCTAGGTCAGTTACTTCATGAATGAAGTTTTGTGACCCGTCAAATCACTTGCATCGTGAACTAATGAACGATACATTTACTTAAACATTCAAGTACTTCCCGGACTGAACCGACTTCCTGAGGAGCTCAGATGACCGTTATGACCGAGACCGTCGCGCGGCCATTCGAACACCCGGCCGCCGTCCGCAGCCAAGTCACCGTCCCGCTGCGCTTCCCTGACGGCTTCACGGCCACAGCCGAGATCATGACGTTCCATGGACTGGCCGACGGTAAGGAGCACCTGCTGCTTGCCCTCGGCGAATGGGAGCAGACGCTCCTGGACCAGGGTCCGGAAGGTAAAGCGCCGCTGGTCCGGCTACACAGTGAGTGCCTTACGGGGGACGTGTTCGGCAGCGAGCGTTGCGACTGCGGACCCCAGCTGCGCGAGGCAGTCGAGGAGATTGCCGCCGTCGGGGGTTTCCTGCTGTACCTCCGCCAGGAAGGGCGCGGCATCGGCCTGTACTCAAAGCTGGACGCCTACGCCCTGCAGGACACGGGACTGGATACCTACGAAGCCAACGTGGCCCTGGGACGCGGCGAGGACGAGCGGGACTACAGCGCCGCCGCCCAGATGCTCGGCGCGCTCGGCGCGGGCCGGATCCGCCTCCTCACCAACAACCCGGACAAAGTGGGGCAGCTGACGGCCCTCGGCGTGGTCGTCTCGGAGCAGGTCCCCACCGGTGTCCACCTCTCGGCGGCCAATCACCGCTACCTGGCCGCGAAGCGCAGCCACACGGCACACACCATCGAGCTGCCGGCCGAGATTCTGCCCGCGGTGCCCGCGGAGATCATTCCTTCCCATGACGAGCTGCTGGCCAGGGTGGATGCCCTCGTTCCCCGGCTGCGGGAGCGGGCGGCGGAAACCGAAGAGATCCGCCGCATCCCGGAAGCCACCATGGCTGAGCTGAAGGCAGCGGGGGTGTTCCAGATGCTCGCGCCGAAAGCTGTGGGCGGCTTCGGCATGGGCCTCGAAACCTATGTGGAAGTGGTCCGCCGCCTCGCCCAGGGATGTGTCTCCACGGCCTGGGCCGTCGGGCACCTGGTAGAGCATGTGTGGATGCTGGCACGGTGGCCGCAGGAAGCCCAGGACGAGGTCTTCGCCAACGGGCCGGCCCCCTTGGCTGCCGCGACCGGCGCCCCTCCCGGTAAAGCGGAAGAGGTTCCCGGCGGGTTCGCCATCTCTGGCCGCTGGAGCTTCGCCTCCGGAGTGATGCACTCCGAGTGGGCGCTTCTTGCCGTACAGCATGGCGATGTCCGCGTGCAGTGCCTGGTCCCGGTGTCCGATCTTGAACTCCTGGATGTCTGGCACACGGCAGGCCTGCGGGGGACCGGTAGCAACGATCTCCGCGCGGAAAACCTCTTTGTCCCGGCGCACCGCGTCCTCGAGTGGAACCGCCTGGCAGCCGCGGACAACCCGGGCAGCCGCATCCACCCGGATCCGAACATCCACATCCCCATGGCCACATTCCTGAACATGGTTGCCCCGGCCGCTGCTTTGGGGGCCGCCGAGCACGCCTTGGAGGTGTTCCAGGACCTGATGACGGTGCGCAAGGTCAAACAGACAACGCAGGCGCGGCAGGCCGATTCGCCGCTCGCGCAGGCCCGGTTCTCCCAGGCCTACGGGCACGTGGCCACCGCGCGGCTGCACTGGCAGGAAGCGGTGAGCGTAGTGGCCGCCTCGTACGACCGCCGGCCTGTCGCTTTCACCGATGAGGAGCGGGCGCAGTACCGGCTTTCGCTTGGTCTCAGCGGCGTGGCGTCCGCCGAGGCTGTCCGCCTCATCCTGACGGGCTCCGGCGGCAGCGTGCACCGCTTGACGCACCCCCTGCAGCGGATCCAGCGCGATGTCAACGTGCTGCTCAACCACGCCTCGCTGACCATGGACCCGATCCTGGAACAGGCGGGCCGTGGACTTCTGGACCTTGGGTTCAGCGTCCCGGCCGAACAGTTCTGACCAGGGGGCATGGGCCCCTTGCAGGACGGCCCGCATCGGAGAAGGATATGAGCCTCACTCGAGGAGGCCATCCATGCTCCAGCTTGGAAAGTTTGAACGGTACCTGATCGAGGAATTCTTCGACGACTACCGTGCCGGTGAAATGACGCACCGCACCTTCACGCGCAGGGTCGCGTTCATCATGGGGAGCATGGCGGCGGCATCGGGCGCGATGCTGCTTGTCGGATGCACCCCCGAGGAAGTCCCACGCAGCACCGACCCCATGCCCACCCCTTCAGCGACGACGGCGGGAACCGGCACAGCTTCTGCCGGGGCTGTTCCGGGGGCCAAGAGCCCGCTCTCCGTCCCGGAAGGCGCCGCGGGGCTTACGACGGCGACCGTCCGGTTCACTGCCGGCGACACCGAAATCAGCGGTTACCTCGCCCGGCCCGAATCGGGTGCAGCAGGCCCGGCGGTGCTGGTCTGCCACGAGAACCGCGGCCTGACCCCGCACATCCAGGACGTTGCCCGCCGCTTTGCCAAGGCCGGGTATGCCGCGTTGGCCCTTGACCTGCTGAGCAGGGAGGGAGGCACGGCCAGCCTCGACTCCGACGCCGTGTCAGGTGCACTGACCAGCGCCGGCGCCCAACGCCACGTTGCTGACTTAGTCGCTGCCTTTGACTACCTCCAGGGACAGGACTTCGTGGACTCCGGACGCATCGCCATGAACGGGTACTGTTTCGGCGGCGGCATCACCTGGCAGGCGGCAACCGAGCTGGCCGGGCTGAAGGCCACCGCCGCGTTCTATGGGCCGGCGCCGGACCTGAACAAGGTGCCGGCCATCAAGGCGGCGGCGTTCGGGGTCTATGCAGAACGTGACCAGCGGATCACCGGCGCGATGCCGGCCCTCCGCGATGCCTTGGACGCCACCACAGTGACGCATCAGCTCACCGTTTACCCCGGCGTGGACCATGCCTTCCACAACGACACCGGCGAGCGCTACAACGAAACCCAGGCCACAGCTGCCTGGAACGACACCCTCGCCTGGTTCGGACAGCACGTCTGAGGCAATACTGAGCGGCCCGGGGCCGGCAATACTGAGCGGCCCGGGGCCGCTGCCGTCACCCGATTGGATGCCCGTGGTCGCACGTGGTTTCCCCGTCCCGGACCTCATGTCCCTGGATGCAGGTCACAGTGGGAGGCTGGGGAAGATCATGAGCCACGAGGAACAGGCTGCTCCGCCCGTGCTCAAAACCCGCATCCTCCCGCCGCAGCCAGGTCCGGTGGGTTCGCTTAGCTGCGTCAGCAGCCTTTACGTCCTCGCGCTGATGATGCCCGAACGGATTTTTGACCATAAGGACCGCGACCTTCCCATGACCGTCACTGCCCTGAGCAGTGATGAACCGGTACCCAAAATTTTACGCCGTCGACGCCGCCTCCGGCGCGGGTAGGCTTGAACCATGAGCACTGCAATCCCATGGACACTCACGTTCGACGGGCGTTTCGCGCGCGAACTCGAGGAGCTGGCGGTTCCCTGGCAGGCGGAAGAAGCACCTGACCCGCACCTGCTGGTCCTGAACGAGCCGTTGGCCACCGAGCTGGGCTTGGACCCGTCCTCGCTGCGGACGCCCGAGGGGACGCGGCTGCTGATCGGCAACCAGATTCCTGAAGGTGCCACGCCGGTGGCCCAGGCCTATGCCGGGCACCAGTTCGGCGGCTACTCACCCCTGCTCGGCGACGGGCGGGCCCTCCTGCTGGGTGAGGTCACGGACATCCACGGGCAGCTTCGGGACATCCACCTCAAGGGCTCCGGCCGGACACCGTTCGCCCGCGCAGGTGACGGTCTCGCCGTCGTCGGTCCCATGCTGCGCGAGTACATCGTCAGCGAAGCCATGCATGCCATGGGCATCCCCACCACGAGGTCCCTCGCCGTGGTGGCCACCGGCCGGCCCGTCCGCCGCGAAACCATGCTGCCCGGTGCCGTGCTCACCCGGGTGGCGAGCAGCCACCTGCGCGTCGGCAGCTTCCAGTTCGCCCGCGTCAACGGCGAGACGGACCTTCTGCGCCGTCTGGCCGATCATGCCATCAGCCGCCATTACCCGGACGCGGCGCTCGCCGGCAAGCCCTATCTCGCGTTCTTCGAGGCGGTCATAGCCGCGCAGGCGTCCCTGGTGGCGCAATGGATGCTGGTGGGCTTCGTCCACGGCGTGATGAACACCGACAACATGGCCATCTCCGGCGAGACCATCGACTACGGTCCCTGCGCGTTTATGGACGCCTTCAACCCCGGCGCGGTCTACAGCTCCATCGACGCGGACGGACGCTACGCCTACGCCAACCAGCCGGTCATCGCCGAATGGAATCTCACCCGGCTTGCCGAGGCACTCCTGCCCCTGCTCCATGAAGACCAGGACCAGGCCGTGGCGCTCGCGGTGGAATCCCTCGGCGCCTTCCGCACGCTGTACAGTGCTGCCTGGTCAGCCGGCATGAAGTCCAAGCTTGGGCTGCGCCCGGACACGCACGACGACGTCGCGTCGCCCCTGGTGGACGGCGTGTTGGCGCTGCTCCAGGAAGGCAAGGTGGATTACACCTCCTTCTTCCGGAGCCTCGGCTCGGCGGCCCGCGGAACCCCGGAAACTGCGCGGTCCATGTTTGCGGACCCGGGCGCCTACGACGCCTGGGCCGCACGGTGGCTTGCCCTGGCGCCGGACACGGACCTGATGGACCGGGCCAACCCCGTCTACATCCCCAGGAACCACCTGGTTGAAGAGGCTCTGGATGCTGCTATTGCGGGCGACCTGGACCCCTTCAACCGGTTGGTGGACGTCCTGGCCGATCCGTACACGCAGCGCCCCGGGCTGGAACGCTACGCCGGCCCCGCCCCTGAGGACTTCGGGAGCTACCGGACCTTCTGCGGGACCTGAGCGAACACCAGGGATGGACGACGGCGGCGCGGGGCTGGGTGCCGCCCGCGGCCGTCGGGCATGGTCGGATCACGCTACGCGGACGAAGGACGCTCCGGCGAGCCAGCTGATGGAGTGCACTTCGGTTTTGAAACCGTCCACCCCGCCACTGACAACCTGGCCGTTGCCGGCGTAGACGCCCACATGGCCGGCCGTGATGACCAGATCCCCCGCGGCAGGTGTGCCCACCACCGCGCCGTACTGGAAGAACTGGCCGGGAGCCAGGTCGCCCACGCTCTTACCCACCGAGCGCAGCGCCTTCTCCACCATGGCGGTGCAGTCCTGCTGTATGCCGAGCTGGGAGTTGGCGGAAGCCAGGATGGCCCCGCCGAGCGAGCCGGCCGGTGCCTGGGCCGCCGGTGCGGACGTTGCCGCCAGCCGGATGCCGGTGTTGGTGGGAGAGGCCGGCGCCGCCGCGGCCTTCGCCGCGGGAGCCGGTGCGGTGTAGCCGGCACCGGGGATCCGGATCTGGTCGCCGGGGTAGATGATGCTGGTCAGCGAGAGTCCATTGGCAGCAAGGACGTCGTTGAGCGGGACGCCGTTGGTGGCGGAAATCTGGCCCAGCGTGTCACCCGAAACGACTGTGTGGACGGTGGCCGCGGCGGGGGCTGCTGCAGCGGAAGCCGGAGGAACAGCGGCCGGAGCCGCTGCCGCCGCACTGGTTTGGACCTGGGTGTTGGCAGTCCCGGAGTTGTCCGGGCCGTGGACGCCGGCCTGAGCCGGGACGCCAATGCTGAACAGCAGGCCGGATGCAGCAATAGCCACCAGGGCCGGCCGGCCAAACGTCAGGGGGTGTGTTGTGGCCGCAGTAGACAGGCCAATAAGGACGGTGGAGCGGGCAGGAACCGCACGATGGCGTGCGGCAGCGGAATTCTTGGACACGGTTGATCGCCTCTCCCATGCCTGCGGGGTGAGCTGTCGGGTTCGGGTCGGAGATACCCGGCCGGTAGCGCCGCCGCACGGGACGGAGCGATACCGACTTAACCCCAAGGCTTCGAAAAGCCGTGGAAACGTGGTTCCCCCGTCCCTGCCAGCTGGAAAGCGACTGGATCCCGGTCAGCGGCAGGGCTCGGCATACTGGCGGGAATGTCCCGGCTTGAGCCGGGCCACCGTTTGACCATAACTTCCGGTTATCGACAATGTCACATTCCGGTAACGGAATGTAGGCGTGAAATCCACCCGTGCTTCATCTCGGATTCCCTCCCTCCTCGGTAACGATGTTGCAGGTCAGGCCCCGTAATCCGTATATGCCCGGTAAGCTCACCAACTATGTCCCGGATTGTTCAAAAAATGCGGCTGCCCGCCCTCGCCGGCCTGCTGGCGGTCGCCCTGGTGGGGTCGGCTGCGCTGCTTCCCTCGCATGCCGCAGACGACGCGCCGCCCGGCGGGTATCCCTCGTGGCAGGACGTGCAGAACGCCAAGAAAAGCGAGGCTGGCAAAGCGGCAGAAGTCGCCAGGATCAATGGGCTGCTGGGCGGACTTCAGGCTGAAGCAGAGACGCTGGGCAATGCGGCCGTAACGTCCGCCGCGGAGTATGCCAAGGCCGAAGCGGCACTTCAGGCCGCCACTTCCACGGTGGACGCACTCACGGCCCAGACGGCACGCGCCGCGGCCGAACTGGGACAGTACAAGAAGGAAATCGGCGCCCTGGCGGCCCAGTCGTACAAGACTGGTGGAACCAACATGGGTTTCTTCGTTGCCCTCGACGCCGTACAGAACAACAGCATTCAAGGCCTGAATATCGTCCAGATCGTCAGCGATAAGACTGCGGCCCTGGTCAACAAATCCGCAGGCGCCGAACGCATTTCGCGTGCCCTGGCCGATCAGGAGCAGGCGGCCAGGGCCGAACGCGAGCGCCTGTCCAGCGAAGCCAGAACCAAGCTCGACGCCGCCCAATCCGCCCAGCAGGCCATGTCCCGGCAGATCGCGGAGCAGCAGGAGCACGGCCAGGAACTGACCGCGCAGCTGGCCTCCCTCAAGGGCACCACGGCTGCGGTGGAGGGGGAGTTCCGGCAGGGCCAGGTGGCGTTGGCCGCGTATGAAACGGCGCAGGCCGCCAAGCGGGCCGCGGCGCAGGAACAGGCGCGCCAACAGGCGGAGGCGGCAGCCAAGGCGGCGGCCCTTGCCGCTGCACAGAAACCGGCGCCGGCCCCACCTGCTGTACCGGGAGTGCCCGCCCCGCCTCCAGTCCCGAGCCCGACGCCGGTCCCGCCGCCCGTCGTCGTCGTGCCTTCCGTTCCGGGAGGCGCTGTGAACGACCCCGCGGGCGCCAAGAACTACGCAGCCGGGCAGCTGGGCGCCTACGGCTGGGGCCAGGATCAGTTTCCGTGCCTGGCGTCGCTGTGGACCAAGGAGTCGAACTGGCTGACCACCGCCACCAACCCGTACTCGGGCGCATACGGCATCGCCCAGTCGCTGCCGGCCAGCAAGTATGCCAGCGCTGGCAGCGACTGGCTCACGAGCTACCGGACCCAGGTCAATTGGGGCCTGTCGTATATCGCTGACCGCTACGGGTCACCGTGCGGCGCGTGGAACCATTCCGTGGCCAACAACTGGTACTGACCTGCGGGGGGACGGCAGCCAAACCACTAGGCTTTTCCCATGCCCGATTTTGAACGGTTCCGGGTTCTGCTGGAAGAAGAGCGCACCCGGAAACTCGCGCTCCTCCCCGCCCTCCGTGAGGACATTTCGTCGGCCAACGCCGCCCGCCAGGATTCCAACGTGGATGACGAGCACGACCCCGAGGGTTCCACCATTGCGTTCGAGCTATCGCAGGCCTCGGCGCTCCTGAAACAGAGCAGCGCGGGACTTGACCAGGTGGATGCGGCCCTGGCGCGGATTGCAGCGGGCACGTACGGCACGTGCGCCGTGTGCGGGGACCCCATCGCGGAGGGACGGCTCGAAGCCCGCCCGTCGACGCCGTTCTGCATCCTCCACGCCGCGGCCGGCCGGCAGGGACGGTAGCGGCGCCATGAACCCAGATGTCGTGAACTCCAGTGCCGTGACTTCCAGTGCCGTGAGCGGGAGGGTGCAGTGAGCGGGCGCGTGCAGGACGCTGCCGGCTTCATCGACGCCACCCTGCAGAATGAGGGCGCCTGGTACCGGGCGGAGGACGTGGAGTCCCGGGTGGGCGGTGTCCTAGGCTCCTACGGATCGTCCGTAGGAGCCGTACGCGGCACCGTCCGCGACGCCAGCAGGAAGTTCAAGGACCTTGGCCACGATGAAGTGACCGCTTTGGCATCCCTCCTCTGGGGCCGGCCCGGTCCTGGCAGGCGGCCGGTCTATGAGAGGCGGCTCGCCGCCGTGGTGCTGCTGCAGTCCAAGGTTGCCCTCCTTCGCCACTCTGACCTGACCCGGCTGGAGGGCTTCATCAGAACCGCGCAGACCGGTGAGCTGGTGGACCCCCTGATTGCCGACGTTGTGGTTCCGTTGCTGCAGGGACTGGGCGAAAGCGGGCGCCAGCGCGCCGACGTCGTTATCACCCGCTGGCGCCAGGACCCCGACGACGCGCTGCGCCATGCTGCCCGGCTCGTCGCGTCTCAGGGACCTGACCTGCAGCGCATTTCCGGGAACCGCGACCAGGGACACGGCTGACCCCTGTTCCCTGGTCCCCTTGAGTCGTACTCTGGGGCTTGGAGGTGATTGCCATGGAGGCAGCGCAGGGCGACAGGATCATTGTCCGGGGGAAGACCGTCGGATCTTCGGACCGGCACGGGGTAATCGTGGAAGTCCGTGGTCAGGAAGGTCATCCGCCCTACCTGGTCCGCTTTGACGACGGACACGAAACCGTGATGTACCCCGGCAGTGATTTCGCCGTCGACCGCGGTCACGGGGGACAAGCCGGCTGACGAGCCGCGGGCGGCTGCGCGTCCGGGCCACCGGGCACCTGTCAGACTGGAGGAATGGATCACTCCTTGGCTGCCACGTCCCCTGACGCGAACCTCACGATTCCGCCGGTCCGGACCGGTCCGCAGGATCCCGGTGACGCCTGGGTCGAGGGCGGCCGCGGCAAGTTCTGGGGCAGGTTCGGTGCCGCCGGCGTGCTGGCTTATGACCCCGGCAAGGGCGTTCTCCTGCAGCACCGCGCGCTGTGGAGCCATAACGGTGGTACCTGGGGACTGCCCGGCGGAGCATTGCACCAGGGCGAGGACGCAGTCACCGGGGCCCTCCGCGAGGCGCACGAGGAAGCCGCGGTACCGGCCGCGGACGTGAGCGTCCTCTTCACGTCTGTGCTGGACTTCGGCTACTGGTCCTACACCACCGTTGTGGTGCTGGTGACCGCGCCTTTTGAGCCCGTGATCAGCGATCCGGAAAGTCTCGAACTCCAGTGGGTTCGGTTGGACGAGGTGGACGCAAAGGAGCTCCATCCCGGTTTCGCAAAATCTTGGCCGGACCTGCGATCGCGCATGCTGGAAGGGCGAGATTAGGGTTGCCTAAGTGCGGTGCGCCATAATGGTGTTCCGACCCCCTGCTGCGCGTGAGGAAGAACATGACCGGCCCGCTCTCCGTGTTGCTCAAACAGTCCACCAGTGCGGCCCACGAAGAGGCTGAGTCGTCCCCGTTCATGGGCGACCTGCTCGAGGGCAGGCTGGACGCGGCCGCCGTCGCTGCCCTCACTGCCCAGCTCTACACGGTGTACGGTGCCATGGAATCGGTGGCGCGGTCCGAGTACGGTTCTGATCCGCTGCTGGCAGGGTGCCTGGACCCCGCCCTGGAACGCATGCCTGCCCTCGAGGCGGACATGGCGTTCCATTACGGTGCCGGCTGGCAGGACCGGCTGGCGGACGGCCGGATTGTCACCGTCCCGGCCACCACGGCCTACGCCACCCGGATCCGCGAACACCACAGTGCCGAGTTTATGCTCGCCAACCACTACGTCCGGCTGCTCGGGGACCTGTCGGGCGGGCAGATTATCCACCGCCTGGTCCAGCGGCACTACGGGATCCCGGACGACGGCCTGAACTTTTACCTCTTTCCCGGTATCGGGAAAATGAAGCAGTACAAGGACGGCTACCGGCTCCGGCTGGACGCCCTGGCGCTGGACAAGGACCGGGCCGAGCAGGTGCTCGCGCACGCCGCCCACGCCTTCCGGCTCAACGGCCACATCTTCGCGGACCTGCAGTCCGCCGTCGGGGCCCGACCGCAGCCCGCGGCCTGACCCATGGACCAGTTCCTGGATCTGCCCTTCGGCGTGGCGGCGGCCAGCCTGTTTGCCATTGTTATGCTGCGCGTGAATGCGACCTACTGGATCGGCCGGGGAGCGGCAGCCGGGATGGAACACACGCGGTTCGCGTCGTCCTGGAACGGCCAGCGCGCCGGCCAGGCGAAGGCGCTCGTTCGCCGGTGGGGACCGTTCGCCGTAACTCTTTCGTTCCTGACCATCGGCCTGCAGACGGCCGTCAACCTCGCCGCCGGTGCTGCGAAGATGCCGCTGCGGCGCTACCTTCCCGCCGCCGTCGCCGGTTCCATCCTCTGGGCCTTGATCTATGCCACCATCGGGCTCGCGGCCGTGGAGGCGTGGCTGGCGCTGGCTGCCGGGTCCCCGTGGGGAATTGCCGTGCTGGCCGTCGCGGCCGCCGGACTTATCGCGTGGCTGCTGGTACGACGGCGGCGCCAGCCGAGGGGGAGCGCTGCCGAGCAGGCGGAGGCGGGCAATGCGGATAGGGTGGGCTGAGCCGCACACGAACAAGCGAAAGGGTCAATGTTGACTGCTGCACTCCCGGAACTGGCCGACGGTGACTACTACTACCAGTCGCTCGGCGGCGGGCGCTTCCGCTCCACCATCCACGCCCAGGGGGCCTGGAACGAGCACGAACAGCACATGGCGCCGGCTTCCGGCCTGATGGCGGACAGCCTGGAGCGCCACGAGCCCCGCGCCGACATGCGTATGGCCCGGCTGAGCTACGAGATCCTGGGCCTGATCCCGGGTGGCGGGTTCCACATCGAAACCACCACACTCCGCCCCGGCCGGACCATCGAGCTCCTGCAGGCAGAACTGGTAGCCAACGGGCGGGTGGCCATCCGCGCCACCGCATGGCGGATGATCACCGGCGACACGGCCGCGGTTGCCGCGGTCGAGGACACCGCCATCCCGGCACCGGATGAATGCAAACCGCTCGACGGCCCTGCCATCTGGCCAGGCGGCTACATCCGGTCCCTGGAGATGCGCGTGGCCGAGGGCCACCGGCCCGGCGCCGGCATCGTCTGGCTCCGCACGCAGCACCCCCTGACGGATAAAGCCGACAGCGGCGACCTGGCCCGCCTGATGGGCCTCGTTGACACAGCCAACGGGATCGCAGCCAGGGTCCCGCCGGGCAAGGACAGCTATGCCTTCCCCAACCTGGACCTGCAGATCCACATGTACCGCAGGCCCGAGGGCGAATGGCTTGGCTTGGACAACGCCGTCACCTTCGGAACCGACGGGATTGGCCTCACGTCCACCGTCCTGCACGATCTTCAGGGCCCGTTCGGCCGCGCCGAACAGATCCTGACGCTTCGCCGGACCTGACGGCCTTGCCAGTGACTACCGGACCGCTGTGACTACCCGACCTTTTGTGACAACCTGACCTTTGTGACTAGTCGGCGCCGGTCACGCTTTTGTAGCTGTGCACCGCGTTGTCCAGGGTGGGGAAGAAATGGTCGGCTGTGAACCGTGCGCTGGCCCCGAACCGGATCAGGCGGTCCTTGATCGGTCCCTTCATTTCCGCGAAGACCATGCTGATGCCGTCCTTCGCCAGCTCGTCGTCGAGCTGGATGAGCTCATCCAGCGCCGTGGTATCCAGGCCGGTGATCGGCTCGGCTGCCACGATGACCCATTTCACCGGCCAGGGTGCGGCGTCCACCAGGCCGTGGATGTGCTCGGCGAAAACGTCCCCGTTGGCAAAGAACAGCGGCGCATCGAAACGGGCAATCACCAGCCCCTCCACCCGCCGGCCTTCGGGATGCCGGTCAAGGTCATGGAAGCCCGGAACGTCCGCCAGGCTCGCCAGCTCGGTGCGGTACGGATCCCAGGCGCGCTGGACAAAGGCCAGCAGGGACAGGCCAATGGCCACGGCAATGCCCGGCAGGACCCCCACAAAGGCGACGCCCAGGAACGTAACCACCAGGAGGAGGGCCTCCATCCGGCTCATCCTGACGAGGCGCACCAGCGTCTTGACGTCAACCAGCGAAGACGCCGCCACGATCACCACGGCCGCGAGCGTGGCGGTGGGAAGGAAAGCAGTCAGCCCCGGTGCGACGACCATAAAAACGACCACGAGCAAGGCTGCCACCACCCCGCTGAGCTGCGTCTTCGCACCGGCGTCGAGCACAATCGGGGTGCGGGAGGAACTTCCGCACACCGGAAAGCCGCCCAGCACCCCCGTTGCCACGTTGGCGATGCCCAGGGCCCCCATTTCCTCGTTGCCGTTGACCCTCACGCCGCGGCGCGCGGCGAGGCTCTTGGACAAGGTGGAGGTGTCCGCAAAAGCGATCAGCGCGATGCCTGCTGCAGGGCCCACTAATGCCAGGACGTCGTCCATGCCAATTCCGCCCAGCGCAGGGGCCGGGAGTCCCTGCGGCAGGGCGCCCACTATGGGCAGCTGTCCGGCCAGGCCCAGTACGGCCACTGCGGCGATGGAGCCGGCCACCGCGAACAGGACGCTCGGCACCTTCCACGGAAGAAAGCGGCCGGCGACAATGACGGCCACGCTGCCCGCACCCACAGCCAGGGCGACGGGATTGATACCGCCGCTGAAGACCGCCCCGGCCACGGCTGTCAGGCGGTTAAGGACGCCATCGGCGGAGACATCGATCCCCAGCAACCGCGGAAGCTGGCTTACCGTGACGGCCAATGCGATGCCGTTCAGGTATCCGACGCGGATAGGCCGGGATAGCAATCCCGTCACAAACCCCAGCTTGAAGATCCGGCCGGCTATCAGGAAGACGCCGATCAGGATGGCCAGCACTCCGGCCATGGCCACCGCCTGCTCCGGATCCCGCCCGGCCAGCGGAAGGATGGCGGCCGCGATCATGGGTGCCAACGCTGAATCGGGCCCCACAATGACAACCCGGGATGGCCCGAACACGGCATAGAAGATCATGGGCACCACGGAGGCGTACAGCCCGTTCACCGCAGGAAGCCCGCTGGCCTCGGCGTACGCCATCCCTGCCGGCACCAGGGCTGCGCTCAAGGCCGCCCCGGCCACCAGGTCCGACTTCAGCCACGACCGTTTGTAGCCACGCGCAACACCAACGCCCGGTAGCGCCTTGTTGATCCAGTCGTGCCGCACTCGGGCCTCCAAATTGGTGAAATCAGGACGCGGGGGGCTCCTGGAACGGCGTCGAATCCTGGCCATATTCGGCGGTCACCAGGATCGGCAGGTGGTCGGAGGCGCCACGGGGCAGGGTTTCTACATTCTCGATGTTCAGTCCCAGGGACGTGGCAAAGTCGAAGTGGCCCTTGAATACTTTGTAGCGGGTGTAGGTCCTGCGGTCACTGAGGGAGAGTTCGTAGCCGGTGTTCTTCATGTGTTCGTTGAGGTTCTTGGTGAAGAAGGGGTAGTTGAAGTCACCCACCATCAGAGTCATGAGGCCGGTGCCCATACCCAGGAGTTCCGCGTGGGCCGCGTGGATCTGGTTGCGCCGCAGCGAGTTGGTGGCGGTCAGCGGAGCGGCGTGGAACGAGGCGATAACCAGTTCGTGATCGGTCTCGTTGTCCCGCACGCGCGTGCCGATAAGGCGCTCATGGGCGGGCGCCAGGACCATGTCGTGCAGGGACTTCTTGAGTGCGAAGGTCTTGGTGCCGTGGGCAGTGAACCGGTCGGGCCGGTAGTAGATGGCCAGCCCCAGGCGGTTGCCCTTGGTGGAGTCGGCGAGCTGCAGCGGACCCAGCGAGTCAGGCAGGTCCGAGGTGTCACACTCCTGGAGGCACAGGGCATCGACGCCGAAATTCTGGGCAAGATCAACCAGTTCCCCACTGGCCTGGTGCTTGCGGAGGTTGTAGCTAATGACGCGTATCAGTGGATTACCTCTTCTGAGGAGTAGCGGGTGGGCCCAGTTCCTGAGTTTAGCCACCCGATGGGGGACGGTGCAGTAATACTCCGCTGGATGTCAGGTGGAGCGGAACACCAGCCACCCAGCCAGGGTGGACAGGCCCGTCAGGGCGGCACCCCACAGGATGTCCACGACAATAAGCTGCAGCGGCCATGTCTTGAGCGTGGCGGCATTCGTGAGGTCGTACGTCGCATACGCAAAGGCGCCCAGGGCGGCCCCATAGCCGACGGCGGTCAGCCAGCTGCCGCCGTCGAGCGCCGGCCGCAGCGCAAAGAAGACAATCCCCGCTATGTACATGACATAGAAAGCCACGGCGTAACCTAAGTGTGGCTTGTCTGCGAGCAGGTCACCGATGTGGCTGCGGTAGAACGGGTTCATGAGCTTGAGCCAGACGGCGTCGATGACCGCGAACGCAGCCGCGACGACAAGGAATTGCAATATGACCATAAGGGAGCTTAGCAATATGCAGGACGCCGAAGCGGGACTCCGGACGCTCACTGTGGTGCGGCAGGATCATTCCCTCGGCGCCGCACGTGACCTGGAATTCGGCCTCGAACTGCTGACCCAGGCGAAGACCGGCAGGATCGGCCCCACGCTGCGGCTGTACCGGCCCGCGCCCACTGTTGCCTTCGGCCAGCGGGATACCCGCCTGCCCGGCTTCGACGCGGCCGCCCGGGCCTGCCGCGAGCACGGATTTGAACCCCTGGTGCGGAAGGCCGGCGGACGCGCCGCCGCCTACCACGAGGGCACGCTGGTGGTGGACCACGTCATGCCCCATGCGGACGCCATTGCCGGTTCCAAGGGCCGGTTCAGCTTCTTTGGTGAGCTCCTGGCGCAGTCCCTGCGGGACGTCGGTGTGCAGGCAGCGGTTGGCGAAATTCCGGGGGAGTACTGCCCCGGGGAGTTCAGCGTTCACGGCACCCACCCGGCCGACCCGGCGCACCGGATCAAACTTGTGGGCACAGCGCAGCGCGTGGTGAGCGGCGGGTGGCTGTTCAGTTCCGTGATCGTGGTGGAAAATTCCGCCCCCATCCGCAGCGTCCTGATGGACAGCTATGCAGCCCTGGGCCTGGATTGGGACCCGGCCACCGCCGGCGCGGCCAACGATCTGGTGCCCGGCCTCACGGTCCAGGATGTTGAAGACGCCGTTATTGCCGCGTACGCGGGCCACGCCTCCCTCCAGCATGCCGACTTCAGCAGCTATGCAGGTTTGGATACTCGGGAGGCGTAGCCCGCGCTTGCCGGGCCGGCCGGGGCTCTTAGTGGCCCCGGGCGATCCATTCGTCCAGGTGCGGGGCTTCGGCTCCGATGGTGGTGCTGTCGCCGTGGCCGGTCCGGACCACCGTTTCGGCCGGGAGCGGGAGCAGCCACGTCCGGATCGACTCGATGATGGTGGGGAAATCGCTGTAAGACCTGCCCGTGGCGCCGGGGCCGCCCTGGAACAGGGTGTCCCCGCTGAAGAGCGAGCCCTCGCCGTCGGGCCCGTCAGCCAGGTGGAAGGACACCGAGCCGGGCGAGTGCCCGGGCGTGTGCAGGGCCGTCAGGCTGGCCCCCGCCACCTCAATGACGTCGCCGTGCTTGATGGCGACATCGGGTTCCACGTCAGGGAAGACGCTGTGCCACAGCATCCAGTCGTCCCGGTGGAGGTGGATCGGGGCCTGGACGAGGTCCCAGAAGTCACCTACTGAACGGATGTGGTCGTCGTGGCCGTGGGTCAGCAGGATCGCCTTGAGCTTCCGGCCACCGACGGCGCCGGCAACGGCCTTGGCGTCGTGCGCGGGGTCGATCACCACGCATTCCTCATCGTTGCCCACGATCCAGACGTTGTTGTCCACATCCCAGGTGCCGCCGTCGAGCGAGAATGTCCCGGACGTGACGAGCCGCTCGATCCGGAGGCTCACAGTTCCACCACCGAGCGCAGCACGGAACCGGAGTGCATCTTCTCAAACGCTTCCTCCACCTGGTCGATGGTGATCCGCTCGGTCACGAACGCATCCAGGTCCAGCTTGCCCTGCTTGTAGAGGCTGATCAGCATGGGGAAGTCCCGGGACGGCAGGCAGTCACCGTACCAGGAGGACTTCAGCGAGCCGCCGCGGCCGAAGACGTCCAGCAGTGGCAGTTCCAGGGTCATCTCCGGCGTCGGGACGCCCACCAGCACCACGGTGCCGGCGAGGTCGCGGGCGTAGAACGCCTGCTTGTAGGTTTCGGGGCGTCCGACGGCGTCAATCACCACGTCAGCGCCGAAGCCGCCGGTGAGTTCCCGGATTTTCTCCACCGGGTCCGTGGCGGAGGAGTCCACGGTGTGGGTGGCGCCGAGGCCCTTGGCCCGGTCCAGCTTTTTCGCGTCGATGTCGACGGCGATGATGGTGGTTGCGCCGGCGAGCGCGGCGCCGGCGATGGCGGCCACTCCCACACCGCCGCAGCCGATGACGGCGACCGTATCGCCGCGCTTGACGCCGCCGGTGTTGATGGCGGCGCCCAGTCCGGCCATGACGCCGCAGCCGAGCAGGCCGATGGCGGCAGCATCGGCGTCGGGATCCACCTTGGTGCACTGGCCGGCGGCCACGAGGGTCTTTTCGATGAACGCGCCGATGCCCAGGGCGGCGGACAGTTCGGTGCCGTCCTCAAGCGTCATCTTCTGGGTGGCGTTGTGGGTGTTGAAGCAGTACTGTGCCTGGCCGCGGTTGCACGCGCGGCAGTTGCCGCAGACGGCCCGCCAGTTGAGCACCACGCGGTCGCCCGGGGCGACGTCCGTGACGTCGGGGCCCACGGCGCTGACCACTCCGGTGGCCTCGTGGCCCAGGAGGAACGGGAAGTCATCGCTGATGCCGCCCAGTTTGTAGTGCAGGTCGGTGTGGCAGACGCCGCTGGTGATGATGTCCACCAGGGCCTCGCCCGGGCCCGGTTCCGGGACCAGGATGGTCTCCAGAGTGACCGGGGCCCCTTTGGAGCGGGCTACGACACCTTTGACTTTATGGACCACGAAAGGCTCCCTCAATGCAGATAGACAGAACGGGACCAACACGGATGTTGGTCCCGTTCTGTCTACCACATGAGCTGCCGTGGTCAGGCTGCGAGGCGGCTCTTTACCTCGGCAGCGGAGGGGTTGGTGGCGGCGGTGCCGTCCGGGAAGAGCACGGTGGGGACGGTGCGGTTGCCGCCGTTGAGCTTCTCCACGAGGTCGGCTGTGCCCTCCACCTCTTCGATGTTGATTTCCGTGTAGCCGATGCCCTGCGCGTCCAGCTGCTTCTTGAGCCGGTTGCAGTAGCCGCACCAGGTGGTGGAAAACATGGTGATGGTGCCGTTCTCGGGGGTAAAGTCCACGGAGTTCTCCTGATAATCGTTGAGGGGTTTCGTTCCCGTCAACGGTAACCCGGGGCGGGCTATTCCCCGCGCTGGCCCGGCGGATGCGGTGCCGGATGACAGTACATAACGCTGATGGCATGCTGGAGCCATGTGTGGACGCTATGTGATGGCCCGGGCCGTGGGTGACCTGCTGGCAGAATTTGATGCCCAGCTGGAAGAGGAAGTGCACCTTCCCCCGTCATGGAATGTGGCGCCCACGGACGGCGTGCCCATCGTCCTGGAACGGCTGATCGAGGACAACACTGTGCGCCAGTTGCATGTGGCCCGCTGGGGCCTGGTTCCGTCCTGGGCCAAGGATCCGGGTATCGGCCCCAAGATGATCAACGCCCGGAGCGAGACTGTGCTGGAGAAGCCCGCCTTCCGCAAGGCTGTGAAGTCACGGCGCTGCGCTGTGCCGGCCGACGGGTATTACGAATGGAAGCAGGGGACAGGGAAGGCCAAGCAGCCCTACTACGTCCACCCAGGGAAAAGCAGCGGGCTGGTGTTCGCGGGCCTGTACGAGTGGTGGAAGGATCCGTCCAAGGCCGAGGGCGATCCCGGCCGCTGGATGCTGTCCACCTCCATCCTGACCGCAGACACCCCGCCCCCGGGTACCGAGTCCACGGTGTTCGGCAAGCTCACGGAGTTGCATGACCGGGTGCCGCTGCCCATGGACCGCGCAACCATGGCGTCGTGGCTTGATCCGCAGATCGATGACGCCGCCTTCCTCGTGGACCTGGTCCGGGCCCACGTGAAGGAAGTCGCGGCCGACTGGCATGTGGATTCGGTCGGCACCGAGGTGGGCAACGTACGCAACAACTCCCCGGAACTGATCCGGCCGGTGGAAGCCTTGTTCTAAACCGGCACCCGGGGCGGCATGCCCCTAAACGGTGACCTTGCCGGCGTCGTCCACTGTCCACGTGGGGTTGTAGGCAACTTCCCAGCGGAAGCCGTCCGGATCGGCGAAATAGCCGCTGTACCCGCCCCAGGGCTGGGTGACCGGCGCGGCGACGATAGTGGCCCCGGCCGATGCCGCTTCCGCCATGACCCGGTCCACCGCCTCGGTGCTGGGCAGGTTGTGGCTGAGCGTGATGCAGGGGACCGGGCCGGGGACACCTACCCCCGCCTCGGCGTGCATCTGCGCGGCGTCCCACAGGGAAAGGATGAGGCCGTGGTTGACCTGGATGAACACCACATCACCGGGAAACTCGCGGTGGACAGGCCAGCCGAGGCCCTCCGCGTAGAACCGGCGGGAGGCGTCAACACTGCGAACGCCTAGTGAGATGAAGTCGACTCTGGGCTGCATGCTTCGATACTGTCAGAAGATGGCAACAATTCAAGGAAACGATAGGGACGCTTTGGCCGACAAAGAACAGCTCGCTGCCGTTCGGATTGCGGTAGACGAAGTTGACGAGCAGATTGTCACCCTCATTGCGCGGCGTGAACGCCTGATCCGGATCGCCGGAACCCTGAAGGGGGACGACGCTGAAGTCCGCGCCCCCGGCCGGGTGGAACGGGTGATCGAGCATGTCCGGGCCGCCGCGAAAAAGAAGGACATTGATCCGGACATTGTGGAATCAACTTACCGGGCCATGATCTCGGGGTTCATCAAACTCGAAATGAAGGTCCACAGAGAAAGCAGCTGACGCTGCGCAGGTGCTGTCCGGACACGGTTCCGGCAGCACCTGCCGCGGTGTTCCCTAGAGCGTTTCGTCGACTTAGAGCGTTTCGTCGACCTAGAGCGCTTCGTCGACGGCGACGCCCGACTGGAACTCCCGGCCGTCAGCCTCGCTGAAGGCCGACATGATGTGGCCCTTGCCCAGGCCATGGACGGCCGCGACGGGGAAGTTGCCGGTGATGGTGCTGCCCGAGTGCGTCACGCCGCCAAGGTCATAGTTTTCCTCGGCGCTCTGGTCATGGCTGAACGAGTAGAAGGCAATGGCCTCCCCGTTCATGAACTCAATGCCCAAACGTCTTTGCGATGAGTAATCAGGGCTCGCCGCCACCAGTCCCACTACGTACGCACCTGCCCCCGGTATGTTGCCGTCGATATCAAAGGTTGCCACGAGCTTTTCGTCCTGGGCCTTGATGCTTACGTGCTTGAGGAGTGCGTCATTGGTGCTCATGCCACAATCCTGCCTCCCTGCTGCCCGTCCGTCCACCCCTGTCTAGGTTTTGTCGGAGCGTCGTCGTAGACTCAAGGTATTCGAACATGTATTCGAATACCTTGCTTTTGCATCAGCATTTTGCATCAGCTCCGTTCAGTTCCGGGAGGCGCCCATGGGTATGTTCAGCGAGTCCGTGGACGTCGTCTGCACCCCCGCCGGCCAGCCGCTGAACCTCCAGTGGGCCGGACGGCACTACACGGTGTGCGCCGAGCCCGTCCGGTGGTATGAACGCCGGCAGTGGTGGGCCGAGGAACGCCGTGCGCCGCTCGGCAGCGGGCCGGGGCTGGTGGACCACGAAATCTGGCGCGTCCAAGTGCAGGCGGACCCGCGGAGTGCCGGCCCCCGGGATGCAGGGGAGCCGCTCACCCTGGACCTGAGCAGGCATGCCGGCAGCGGCCGCTGGAGGCTCCTGCGGATCCACGACGCCCTCCGGCCGCAAACAGCATGAGCTTCTCCCACCTTCACGTTTCCACGGCCTTCAGCGCACACTATGGCGTTGCCTGGCCCGACGAACTGGCCCAGGTTGCCGCCGCAGACGGCGCAACCGCGCTCGCGTGCACGGACCGGGACGGCCTCTACGGCACCATCAAACACCTCAAAGCCTGCATGGAAGCCGGCATCGACCCCATCGTGGGGGTGGACCTTGCGGTTTTCGACGACGACGGCGACCACCGCACCCAGCTCGCCGGCAGGGTAGTGGTGCTCGCCCGCGGCCACAACAACGGGGCGGGCTACCGCGCACTGTGCCGGCTGGTGTCCGATGCCCATGCCCGCACCTCCGGCAAAGCCGGGGGAGCGGTGCCCGTGGCGGTCACCCGCGCCGAACTCGCCTCCCGCACGCTCGACCCCAAAACCCTGAAACCGGTCCTGACGGTCCTGATCGGCCCGGATTCCGACGTCGGACGGGCCATGAGCGGCCGGCGCTACCTCCGTCCGCGCACCCTTTTCAAAAGCTGGCTGGACGCCATGCCCCCCAGAACCCTGGTGGCGGAAGTCGTTTCCCAGCTCACTGCCCCCGGAGCGCCCCTGAGCACCGCCCACGCAGTACGTATGCTCAAACTCGCGGAAGAACACCACGTACCGGCCGTGCTCACCAACGCGGTCCGCTACTGCGCGGAGGACGGGGCCGCCACAGCTGACGTACTCGACTCCGCCCGGACGCTGAAGTCCCTCCCCGAACTCGCGGCCGAACCGCTGCTCCAGCCCAACGGGCAGGCCTGGCTCAAATCATCAGCGCAGATGCTTCAGCTCGGCAAGGAAATCATCCGCGCCGCAGGGTATGGCGCAGCGGACCTCAAACAGCTGATGGCACAGACCGAGGCGCTCGCCGACTTCTGCCGGATTGACCCGGTGACTGACATGGGCTGGAAGCAGCCGGTGGTCCCCGAGGCATCGGTCATTGGCATCAGCCAGGACCCGCACGTTGAACTGGTGCAGCGCTGTGAGGCCGGGATCAGCAGGCGTTTCCCCGGAATATCAGGCTCAGCCCACAAGGACATGCGCTCGCGGCTGGAGCACGAGCTGGGAATCATCAGGAACCTCGGGTTTTCCTCTTATTTCCTCACGGTCGCGGAGGTCTCCCGGATGATCATGGACATGGGGGTAAGGGCAGCCGCCCGCGGTTCCGGGGCCTCCAGCCTGGTCAACTACCTGATTGATGTCAGCCAGGTGGACCCCCTGCAACACGACCTGATCTTCGAACGCTTCCTGTCCCGGGACCGGGCCACGTTGCCGGATATCGACATCGATGTCGAAAGCGCCGAACGGCACAACGTGTACCGGCGGATCTTTGACCGCTTCGGTTCCGAGCGCGTCACGCTGATGAGCATGCAGAACGGGTACCGCGCCCGCGGTGCCGTCCGCGACGCCGGGATGGCCCTGGGGATGGACGATGACGACGTCGGTGAGATCGCCAAGCAGCTGTGGCGTTTTTCGGCCCGGAAATTCCGTGAGGCCCTGGTTGAGAAACCTGAGTTGCGGGAGTTCGCCGGCCGGGTGGAACAACGGGACTTCGCCGAAAACCAGCAGCTTGACCTGCTGGTGGACCTTACGGAACGGCTGGACCGGCTGCCCCGCCATATTTCCATGCACCCTTGCGGGGTGATCCTGGGCGATGCCACGCTGCTTGACCGGACCCCGGTGCAGCCCAGCGGACTGGGGCTGCCCATGAGCCAGTTCGATAAACACGACATGGATCCCATGGGCATGCTCAAGCTTGATGTCCTGGGGGTCAGGATGCAGAGCGCGATGGCGTTTGCCGTCCGGGAAGTCATCCGGATCCATCCTTCCAAAGCGGAAGTGGTGGCGGCAGGGGCCCACCCTGCAGGTCCTGACGGGACCGGGCCGGACTACATCGCCGAGAACGGCCACATCGACCTCAACGCCGTGCCGCTGGATGATGAACCAACCTACGAACTGATCCGCAGCACCCACACCCTGGGCTGCTTCCAGATCGAGTCGCCCGGCCAGCGGGAGCTGATCGGCAAGCTGGCGCCGCGTGAGTTCAATGACCTCATCATCGACATTTCGCTGTTCCGGCCAGGCCCCATGAAATCGGACATGGTGCGGCCTTTCCTGGAGCACCGGCACGGCTTCGCACCGGAGGTCTACCCGCACCCCGACCTGAAACCCGTGCTGCAGGAAACGCATGGGGTCACTGTTTTCCATGAGCAGATCCTGAAAACCTTCCACGTGATGACCGGCTGCGGCCTGGCGCGCGCGGATGAGTTCCGCCGGGCGCTCGGCAACGAGGTCCACGAGCTGAAAGTGGAAGAGTTCTTCCGAAAGGAGGCCCGGATCAAGGGGTACACCCCGGAAGTAGTGGACAAGGTCTGGGGGACCCTGAAAGCCTTTGGCAGCTTCGGCTTCTGCAAGGCGCACGGTGCGGCATTTGCCGTTCCCACCTACCAGTCCGCGTGGCTCAAGACCCACCACCCCGAGGCTTTCCTGGCCGGGCTGTGGGAACACGATCCCGGCATGTACCCCAAACGGCTGCTGGTTGCCGAGGCCCGCAGGCTGGGCATCCCCATCCTGCCGCTGGACATCAACCGCAGCCAGGCCGAGTACCGGGTGGAACGGGTGACGGACGGGCAGGACGCCGGCAAGCTGGCGATCAGGCTGAGCCTTAACGGCATCTATGGCCTGTCCGGGACCGAGCTCAAGCGGATTGTCGCCGGCCAGCCCTACGACTCCCTGGCTGACCTCCGTGCCCGGTCCAGGCTGAGCAAGCCAAGCATCAAAAGGCTCGCCCAGCTGGGTGCCTTTGACTCCCTGCACCGTGAATCGGGAGGCGCCGCCAACCGCGCGGACCTCGTCCAGCACCTGCAACAGCTCCAGGCCGCGGGCGGTACCCGGAAGGGCATCGACATCATGGACGGGCAGCTGTCCCTGCCGCTGGGGGACGTGGAGCTGCGGAACGTCAAGCCCGGGCTTCCCGCGCCCACCCTGGTGGAAAACGTCCGGTCAGAACTGGACCTGATGGCCATAGATGTCAGCGGGCACCTGATGGACAGCCACCGGCCCATGCTGGACCGGCTGGGGGTCACCACTGCAGACAAACTGTTGAGCCTGCGCAACGGCACCGAGGTGCTGGTGGCCGGGGTGCGCATCGCCACCCAGACGCCGCCCATGCGCGGCGGCCGGCGGGTGGTGTTCATCAGCATCGACGACGGCACCGGCTGCGTCGATTCCGTGTTCTTCCATGAAGCCCAGGAACAGGCGGGGCTGCTGCTGTTCGGCACCAGGCTGCTGCTGATCCGGGGCACCACCCGGCGGACAGGTCCCCGGGGAATCAGCCTGAGCGCCAGTATGGCCTGGGACCTGAGTAGGGTGGAATCCCTGCCGTTCGCGGCGGATCGGGTGGAGAACACCGATGTGCCGCATCCTTTGGACGGGATCAGCCGAAGCCTGGCGATTACCGGAATGGGCGGCTGAGCGGCCGCGGGTCCCGTTGGTCGGCCTCCCGGGAAACCGATAGCATTGACGATGGCTGGCTGTGGTCCCCGTACGCCGCAAGCTATGAAGCCTAAAACTTTGAATAGGAGACACCCGTGTCAGATGCCCAGCAGATCACCCTCATCGTCGATGGCGAAGAGACCAAGGTGACTACCGGGACAACCGGTGCGGAACTCTTCTTTGAGCGCCGCGATGTTGTTGTTGCCCGCGTCAACGGCGAGCTGAAGGACCTGGACCAGGAGCTGCCCGAGGGCGCCGAGATCGAGGGCGTCACCATCGATTCCCCGGACGGCCTGGACGTCCTCCGCCACTCCACCGCCCACGTCATGGCCCAGGCCGTGCAGCAGCTGCGTCCGGACGCCAAGCTGGGCATCGGCCCGTACATCACCGACGGCTTCTACTTCGACTTCGACGTCGCAGAACCGTTCACCCCCGAGGACCTCAAGACCCTCGAGAAGATGATGCTCAAGATCGTCAACCAGAACCAGAAGTTCGTCCGCCGCGTGGTCAGCGAGGACGAGGCCCGCGAGGCCATGAAGAACGAGCCCTACAAGCTCGAACTCCTGGGCAAGAAGAACAACGCCGCCGAAGCCGGCGAGGGCGTCAACGTCGAGGTCGGCGCCGGCGACATCACCATCTACAACAATGTCGAGCGCAAAGAGGGCACCACGGTCTGGTGCGACCTCTGCCGCGGCCCGCACCTGCCCAACACCAAGCTCATCTCCAACGCCTTCGCCCTGACCCGGTCCTCCTCCGCGTACTGGCTGGGCAACCAGAAGAACCAGCAGCTGCAGCGCATCTACGGCACCGCCTGGCCCACCAAGGACGCGCTCAAGGCCTACCAGGAGCGCATCGCCGAGGCTGAGCGGCGCGACCACCGCAAGCTCGGCGTCGAACTTGACCTGTTCTCCTTCCCCGACGAGCTGGGCTCCGGCCTGCCGGTGTTCCACCCCAAGGGCGGCATCATCCGCAAGGAGATGGAGGACTACTCCCGCCAGCGCCACGTCGATGCTGGCTACGAGTTCGTCTACACGCCCCACATCACCAAGGGCCACCTCTACGAAGTCTCGGGCCACCTGGACTGGTACAAGGAGGGCATGTTCCCGGCCATGCACGTGGACGCGGAACTCAACGAGGACGGCACCGTGCGCAAGCCCGGCCAGGACTACTACCTGAAGCCGATGAACTGCCCCATGCACAACCTGATCTTCCGCTCGCGTGGACGGTCCTACCGCGAACTGCCCCTGCGTCTCTTCGAATTCGGTTCGGTGTACCGGTACGAAAAGTCCGGCGTGGTACACGGCCTGACCCGGGTCCGCGGCATGACACAGGACGACGCCCACATCTACTGCACCCGCGAGCAGATGAAGGACGAACTCACCAAGACCCTGAAGTTCGTGCTCGACCTGCTGAAGGACTACGGCCTGAACGACTTCTACCTGGAGCTGTCCACCAAGGACCCGGAGAAGTACGTCGGCGAAGACGCAGCCTGGGAAGAAGCCACCCGGACACTCGCCGAAGTGGCTGAGGAATCCGGCCTGGAACTCGTCGCGGATCCGGGCGGGGCGGCCTTCTACGGCCCGAAGATCTCCGTCCAGACCAAGGATGCACTCGGGCGAACCTGGCAGATGTCCACCATCCAGCTGGACTTCAACCTCCCGGAACGCTTCGAGCTGGAATTCCAGGCAGCCGACGGCACACGCCAGCGTCCTGTGATGATCCACCGTGCGCTCTTCGGTTCCATCGAGCGGTTCATGGGTGTGCTCACCGAGCACTACGCCGGCGCGTTCCCCGCGTGGCTTTCCCCCGTGCAGGTGGTGGGCATCCCGGTCGCCGAAACGTTCAACGAGTACATGTTCGACGTCGTTGACCAGCTCAAGGCGGCGGGCATCCGTGCCGAGGTGGATACGTCCTCGGACAGGTTCCCCAAGAAGATCCGCACCGCCAGCAAGGACAAGATCCCGTTTGTCCTGATCGCCGGCGGCGACGACGCTGAGGCCGGCGCGGTGTCCTTCCGTTTCCGAGACGGCAGCCAGGACAACGGCGTCCCGGTGGCCGAGGCCGTCAAGCGGATCACGGAAGCCGTCCGTAACCGGACCAGCTAGCGGAAACGGATAAGAACACGGTGCAGGAGAACACAGGCGCAGGCTATCCAGGGGATGCCGGCGTGACAGATGACTTTGAGCTCGCGGGCGTGCCGGATGCTTTCCAGCGCCTGTGGACTCCGCACCGGATGGCCTACATTAAGGGCGGTCAGCACCAGTTCAAGAACGAGAACGACTGTCCCTTCTGCGTGGGTCCGAGCCGGACTGACGAGGAAGCCTTGATCGTCTACCGGGGGAAGACCTGTTACGTGGTCCTCAACCTGTTTCCCTACAATCCGGGGCACCTCCTGGTCTGCCCGTACCGGCATGTCCCGGACTACACGGACCTGACGGCGGAGGAGACTGCGGAATTTGCGGAGATTACCCAGACGGCCATGCGGGTCCTGCGCAAGGTGGCGAACCCGGGCGGGTTCAACCTCGGCATGAACCAGGGCGTAGTGGGCGGGGCAGGAATCGCCGCGCACCTGCACCAGCACATCGTGCCGCGCTGGGGCGGGGACGGCAACTTCTTCCCCATCATTGCCCAGACCAAGGCCATCACGCAGACCCTGGATGAAGTCCGCCAGCAGGTTGCAGAGGCCTGGCCCGGGGAGACGGATGCTGAATAGGCATGCGCGCGGGTTTTTCACCGCGCTTTTCACTCCGCTTGCGCGCTGGCTCCTGAAAATCGGGGTTTCCCCTGATGCTGTGACGGTCATCGGAACCGCCGGCGTGGTGGTGGGTGCGTTGGTCTTCTACCCCCTCGGCCAGCTCTGGTGGGGGACCCTGTTCATTACCGCGTTCATTTTCTCGGACGTGCTTGACGGCATTATGGCCCGGCTACGGGACACCGGCGGCCGCTGGGGAAACTTCCTGGACTCCACCCTGGACAGGATCGCCGACGGCGCACTGTTCGCGGGTGTGGCCATCTGGTTCTTCACCGGGGGCGACGAATACGCCATCGCCGTCGCCGCCATGCTGTGCCTCGTTTTGGGCATGGTGGTCTCGTATGCGCGGTCCAAGGCCGAATCCCTTGGCTTCACGGCGAATGTGGGCATCGCGGAGCGCGCCGAGAGACTGGTTTCGGTGCTGGTGGTCACCGGATTTACCGGCCTGGGATTGCCCCCGGTGGTTCTTCTGGTGACGCTTGGACTCCTGGCCCTGGCCAGCCTCATCACGATCATCCAGCGCGTAGCCACCGTCCATCGCCAGGCCTTTGCGGAGTCCGCCGCCTCGGATTAAGCCTGATTAAGCCCGCCGCCTGCCGTGGGACTAGTATTGTGACTGCCCGGTCAATGGATCCGGCAACCCGGTGCGTGTACTTTCGGTTTCTTGCCGCCCTCACGCCCGGCGAAGATCATCTATCTACCCATAGGGGTTTTTGTGTCTACACCTGATGTAAGCAGCGAAGCCGGTTCGTCCGCGAACAGCGTCACGGGCAGCAACCGCGTCAAGCGCGGCATGGCTGAGATGCTCAAGGGCGGCGTCATCATGGACGTCGTCAACGTTGAACAGGCCCGCATCGCCGAAGACGCCGGTGCCGTTGCAGTGATGGCGCTGGAACGCGTTCCGGCTGATATCCGTGCCCAGGGCGGCGTGTCCCGCATGTCGGACCCGGACATGATCGACAAGATCATCGCAGCCGTGTCCGTCCCGGTCATGGCCAAGGCCCGGATCGGCCACTTCGTGGAGGCCCAGGTCCTGCAGTCGTTGGGCGTGGACTACATTGACGAGTCCGAGGTCCTGACCCCGGCCGACTACGTCCACCACATCGACAAGTGGAACTTCAAGGTTCCCTTCGTCTGTGGCGCCACGAACCTTGGTGAGGCGCTGCGCCGCATCAACGAAGGCGCGGCCATGATCCGTTCCAAGGGTGAGGCCGGCACCGGCGACGTCTCCAACGCCACCGGACACATGCGCCAGATCCGCGCCGAGATCGCCAAGCTTGCCGCCCTGCCCAAGGACGAGCTCTACGTCGCGGCCAAGGAACTGCAGGCCCCGTACGAACTGGTCAAGGAAGTTGCCGCCGCCGGCAAGCTCCCCGTGGTGCTGTTCACCGCGGGCGGCATCGCCACCCCGGCCGACGCTGCGATGATGATGCAGCTCGGCGCCGACGGCGTGTTCGTCGGTTCCGGCATCTTCAAGTCCGGCAACCCGGCCCAGCGCGCCGCTGCCGTGGTCAAGGCCACCACGTTCTTCGATGACCCCGACGTCATCGCCAAGGCCTCCCGCGGCCTCGGCGAAGCCATGGTGGGCATCAACGTCGACGAGATCCCGCAGCCGCACCGCCTCTCCGAGCGCGGCTGGTAACTCGCTTTATTGGGGCGCCTGGCGGCGCTGTGGGGCGCCGGACGGCGTCATCCTCGGCGCGCTATTCCCCGCGCGATGTTGGCAGCTGAGTAGCTGCTCGCGGCGCGGGGCCCCTTTTACGCGCGCTGCCGGATAACACCGCCCCTCGCCTTGCGCACCTTCTGCACGACGGCGGGTGGCCACCTTTTCGAAGGCGGCCACCCGCCGTCGTTCTTTTAAGGGAGAGGGTCAGTCGAGGCCGCGGCGTTTCAGCAGGGGTTCCAGCCGGGCGTCGCGGCCGCGGAGCGCGCGGAAGGATTCCAGCGGGTCCCTGCTGTTGCCGCGGGAGAGCAGCTCCTGGCGGAAGCGTTCGCCGTTGGTGCGCGTTATGCCGCCGTTCTCGGTGAACCAGTCCACGGTTTCGGCATCCAGCACCTCACTCCAGATGTACGAGTAATAGCCGGCCGCATAGCCAGCCCCCGCGAAGATGTGCTGGAAATAGCCGGTGCGGTAACGCGGCGGGATCAGGGCATGAGCCACGCCCGCGGCCGCGAGGGACTTCGCCTCAAACGCCAGGACGTCGTCGGGGATTTCGGTTTCGTCCAGCACATGCCAGGCCAGGTCCAGCAGCGCAGCACCGAGGTATTCCGTGGTCCCGAAGCCTTCGCCCCAGAGCCGTGAGTCGTTCAGCTTGTCCACCACCTGCTGCGGAAGCGGTTCGCCGGTGGCGTGGTGCCGGGCATAACTGGCAAGCACCTCCGGCCACAGGATCCACATCTCGTTGACCTGCGACGGGTATTCCACAAAGTCACGGGGGACAGCAGTCCCGGCGAACCGCGGATACGTCACGTTCGACAACAAGCCGTGGAGTGCGTGTCCGAACTCGTGGAAAGTGGTGCGCAGCTCGTCCAGCGTCAGGAGAGTGGGCTCGCCTGCCGGCGGCTTGGAGATGTTGAGGTTGTTGATCACCACGGGCCGGGTGCCCAGCAGGCCCGACTGGTCCACCAGCGAGTTCATCCAGGCGCCGCCCCTCTTGGATTCGCGGGTGTAGTAGTCTCCCAGGAACAATCCCAGTCCGCTGCCGTCCTGGTCCCGGACTTCCCAGACGCGGACGTCCGGGTGGTAGCCTGCGAGGTCCTTGCGTTCGTGGAACGTGATGCCGTAGAGGGATGTGGCGGCAAAGAAGACGCCGTCCCGGAGGACGCGTTCCAGCTCGAAATAGGGGCGGAGTGCCTGCTCGTCCACGGAGTACTTTTCCCGCCGCACCTTGGCTGAGTAAAACGCCCAGTCCCAGGCCTCCAGCGGATGCCCTGCCGCCTCGGTCAGGGCCGCAGCCTCGGCGTCGGCATTGCGCACAGCCGCCGGGGCCAGCCTGGTCAGCATGGACTGGACCGCGTCAAAGTCGCGGGCTGTCTGGCGGTCCACCACGAGTTCGGCATAGTTGGCGAAACCCAGAAGGGCTGCCTTTTCAGCGCGCAGGCGTGCCGTCGACCTGGCCAGTTCCAGGACGTCCAGGCTGCCGCCGTCACTGCCCCGGCCGATGGAAGCTTCAAACAGCCGACGGCGGACGTCCCGGTTTTCGAGGGCAGCCAGGGCAGGTTGGTTGCTGGGCTGGATCAGCGTCAGCAGGAATTTTCCGTCGTGGCCAACGGCGCGGGCCGCCTCAGCGGCGCTGGCGACATCATCTGCCGGCAAGCCGGCCAGTTCGGCTGCTGTGTCCAGCAGCAAGGCAGCCGATTTCATGGCTTCCTTGACCCGCTGTCCAAACTCCGTGCCCAGACTGGACAGCTCCGCGTTGATTTCCTTCAGCCGTTCCTGGCCCGGCTTTTCGAGCTGGATCCCGGACTGGCGGAACTCCTTCACGTACTCCTCCACGAGCCGGACGGACTCACCGTCATGCCCGGAGGTGTCAATCGCCGCGAACCTGTCGAACAGTGCCCGATTGAGGTAGATCTCGTCCTGATGCGCCGAAATGCGGGGTGAGAGTTCGGTTTCCAGGTCACGGATTTCTTCTGAGGCGTCGGCTGAGGCAAGGGTAAAGAAGGAGTCGGCCGCCCGCTGGAGCAGTTGGCCGGACTTCTCCATGGCCAGGGCCGTGTTCGCGAAGTCCGCCGGCGCCGGGTTGTCCACGATCGCCTGGATTTCCAGGAGATGTTCCGCCAGGCCAGCGTCGATGGCATCGGCGTAATCGGATGGTTTGATCCGGGCAAAAGGCGGCAGCCCATAGGGCAGGGCGCTGGCGCTGAGGAGGGGATTCGTCATCACGCTAACCTTTCATACTGGCGCATGCTTCTCAACGCGCGGCTTTGCCGAATTTGCGCGGCGGCCAGACCTACAATGACGCCTATGGGGAAAAGGTTGGGCGCTGCTTCGGTGCGCGCTGTTGCTGTTCGTTCCGCTGCTGCGGTGTCCGCCGGCGTCCTGGCCTCGGCGTTGCTGGCAGGATGCGGCCTGGTCGCCGAACAGACTGTTCCGTCCTCCGGTGCAGCTTCGAGTACCGGCGGCGGGACAAGGCAGCCAAGCCCGACGGCGACCCCCACCCCGACGCCCACTCCCACCCCCGGCGCGGGGCCGGCCTGCCCCACGCTGCGGTGCACGTCCGTCGTCGTGACCGGCGACATGCTGGTCCACACCCAGCTCTGGCAACAAGCCCGCGACGATGCCTCCGCAGCAGGCAAACCAGGGCTGGACTTCACCCCGCTCCTCGAAGGCCAACGAAAGTACATCCACGCCAGCGACCTCGCTATCTGCCACCAGGAAACGCCCGTGGCCGGGCCCGATGGCCCGTTCTCCGCGTACCCGTCATTCAACGTCCCGCCGCAGATCATCACAGCCGCTAAGGCGGTGGGGTACCAGGCCTGCACCACCGCGAGCAACCACACGATCGACCGAAGCACGGACGGAGTACTGCGTACCCTGGACGCCCTGGATGCGGCGGGGCTGAAGCACACCGGTTCCTACCGCACCCAGACGGAGTCGCAGGGAATCCTGATCCTGCAGACCACCGCCGCCAAGATTGCCATCATCCAGGGAACCTACGGGCTCAACGGCCAATACCCTGAATACGACTGGCAGGTGGACATGCTGGACGCGCCCACCATGATCGCCAAGGCCGTGAAGGCACGGGCGCTCGGCGCGGACATCGTGCTCGGTGCCATGCACGCCGGCGACGAGTATGCCAGTGAAGCCAACGCCCAGCAGCAGGAGGTGGCCCACGCCCTGGTGGACAGCGGCCAGTTCACCATGATCTACGGCCACCACACCCACTCGGTGCTGCCCATCGAAAACTACAAGGGAACCTGGATCGTCTACGGCCTGGGCAACGGAGTCACCGAACTGTCGCCCTGGTACGTAGTGAACAACGAGGGCCTGCTCGTGCGGGCACAGTTCAGCCAGGACGCAGCCGGCAAGTGGACGGCGTCGGACCTGGCCTGGGCCCCCTCGGTGATTGTCCGCGATCCGTACCGCTGGTGCTCGGTGGCAACCGACGCACCGCAGGGCGTCTGTGCAACTCCCGAGGCCGACGCCGCTACCAGTGTGAGGACCGCCACGGTGGTGGACTCGATGGGCGCGGCTGCTGCCGGCGCGCACGAACTGCTGATCACCAAGGATCCCTGAGACAGTTCGACGGGGAAATCGTCCGCGCAGCGCTACTCAGCGCGGACGGCGCGTTGCGTGCTCCCGGGCCAGCACCGCGTAGCGGTCGTCCGGTGCGCCGGCCGTGAAGGTGCCGTATTTACGCTCGGCGGCGGTCCTGATGAGGAAGTCGGCGATGGCAGGGTTCTTGGGCAGCAGCGAACCGTGCAGGTAGCTGGCCACCACATTCTTGTAGCGTGCGCCCTCGTGACCGTCGCTGCTGTTGTTGCCGGTACCTTTCGAGGTGGTCCCCAACGGCCGGACGCCCGCACCCAGCGTGGTCTGCCCGCTGTGGTTCTCGTATCCCAGCACCTCGCCGAACTCTTCGGTGGCCACCCGGACGTTGCCGATCAGGCGCTCGTCCGTGCCGTGTGTCTCCACGTCCAGGACACCGATGCCCGGTATGACCGAGCCTAACCGGGTCTTGAAGAAGCGCCCGAACAGCTGGTACAGCCCGCAGATCACCAGCATGGGTGCGCCGTCCTCGGCCAGCTTCGTGAGGACGCCGGCCTGCGACTGGAGGTCGTCCTTGATGACCAGCTGTCCGCTGTCCTGGCCGCCGCCCCCGACAATCAGGTCAACATCGGCGGGAAATTCGTCACCGACGTTGTACTCCAGCAGCTCCGGGGTGTAGCCGTGCCAGCTGATCCGCTGCTTGAGCACCAGGGCGTTGCCCCAGTCGCCGTAGATATTCATGTCCCGCGGGTAGAGCTGCAGGACCCGGATGGTTCCCTTGGAATTCTGTTCGACGCCGTCCGGCCCGCTGCCGGTTGATTCAGCGGTCATGAGACCACCTCCACTGTGGTGATTTTGGACAGCTCGCGGCGGATGGCCAGCATGGCTGTGTAGGTGCAGAAGATCCGCTTCGGTTTGCCCGTGGCGTCCCGGATGAACGCGGCGAGTGCGGGGGCGATCTCCGGCTGGACCCCGCCAATCCGGACGTCGTCATACTGCAGCCGCAGCGCCATGTCGTAGGCGCGGGAACCTGTCAGCTGGTCCACGCCACCGTCGCGGAGCGAATCGAATTCCACGTCCCAGAGCCAGGACATGTCCCGGCCGTCGGCGTAATTGTCGTTGATGGCGATCATGGTGGCGTAACCGCCCGCGGGGAAGGACTTCAGTCCCAGCCGGAAACCGCTGGGGTTCTTCACCAGGACAAGGTCCAGGGGCTGGCCGTCCACCGTGAGGCTTTCGCCGCGGCCGAACGCCGGCTCCACCTGGGACAGCGCGGTGAGCAGGGTGGCGTGGTCGGCTGTGGCGGCACCGCCGCCACAGATGCTGCGGGCCAGGGTCAGCGCCGCAGCCGCGTTAAAGATGTTGTAGACGCCGCGGAGCTTCATCGCGGTGGTGACCGTGGCGCCGTCGTACTCAAAATCGGCGGTGTCGGGCCCCACTTTGCGGAGCACGACGTCGGCCGCTGGCTTGTGGGGGAGCGCTGCGGGGGCGGGGCTGCCGGGCGCTGCCCGCATGTCGTCGTCGTTGGGGAAGGTGCTAAGGAGCGAATCGTCCAGGCCGAAGTACTGGACGTCCTGGCCGGTGAGGGTTTCCGCGATGCGGGCCACCCGCGGATCCTCCCGATTGAGGACCACTGTTCCCGTGGTTTTGTCGGCGATGTGCTGCAGCAGCTGGGCCGTTTTGTCGATCTCCCCGAACCGGTCCAATTGGTCACGCAGGACGTTGAGCAGGAGGCTGTACCGCGGCGGAACACGGTTCACAAAATGCGTGGCGTGGGCTTCGTCGAGCTCCAGCACGGCGACGTCGGCCCTGAGCCTGCCGCGCCAGTCCACTTCGCCCAGCAGGGCGGCCGCCACGCCGCGGGTGAAATTGCTGCCGGTGCGGTTGGTGAAGACCTTCAGGCCCTGGCTTTCCAGGAGTTCCACCACCATCTTGGTGGTGGTGGTTTTGCCGTTGGTTCCGCTCACCACGGCGACGCCGTGGGGGAGCGTGGAGAGCGTCCGCTGCATAAAGCCGGGATCGATTTTTTCGACCACCAGCCCGGGCAGCGCGGACCCTCCGCCCCTGAGCCGGGACACCCGGCGGACCAGCTTGCCGAGCGGAACACTGATGTAAAGCATGCTCTGTAATATATCCCAGCAACGGCATAGAACCCTTCCCGGAAGCGCTTCCGGCGCCGCCCCGGGACCAGCGCACATTATGCTGATTGGATGACAAACCCCCTTTCGGCTGCTTCTGCACGCGTGGGCTCGGGCCTCCGGATCGGCGTCCTGGCGCTTCAGGGCGACTTCCGCGAACACCTCCGGGCCGTGGAAGCCGCGGGTGCCGCCGGCGTCGGAATCCGCCGCCCCTCCGAACTGGACGGCCTGGACGGCCTCATCATTCCCGGCGGAGAATCCACGGCCATCGACAAGCTGGCCCGCGCCTTTGAGATGGCCGGACCGTTGAAGGACCGGATCCGCGACGGACTGCCGGTCTACGGTTCATGTGCCGGCATGATCCTCCTCGCCGACGAGATCGCCGATCCCGCCACAGACCTGGCCGGCCACCCGCAGCAGACCTTCGGTGGCCTGGACATCACGGTGCGTCGCAACGCCTTCGGCCGGCAGCGCGAGTCGTTCGAAACGGACCTGGATTTCAAGGGCCTGGACTTCAGCGCCACGGAATCCGGTGTGGCTCCAGTACACGCCGTGTTCATCCGCGGCCCCTGGGTGGAACGCGTCGGCGACGGCGTGGAGATACTGGCCCAGGTGGAGCCCGCAGACCCTGAGCACGCGTCCCACGCGGCGACTCTGCCGGGGACAGCTAGAATTGTTGCAGTGCGTTCCGGCCACCTGCTGGCCACCTCCTTCCACCCGGAAGTGACTGGGGAGAAACGCGTACATGAACTTTTTATCCGCATGATCAGAGGAGACGCGTAAAGCATGTCAGGACACTCCAAATGGGCGACTACCAAGCACAAGAAGGCCATCCTCGATAGCCGGCGTGCAAAATCGTTCGCCAAACTGATCAAGAACATCGAAGTCGCCGCGCGTATGGGCGGACCGGACCTCGCCGGCAACCCGGGCCTGGAACTCGCCGTCACCAAGGCCAAGAAGACCTCCGTTCCGGCCGACAACATCGACCGTGCCATCAAGCGTGGTGCCGGCCTCACCGGCGAAGTGGTTGACTACACCGAGATTATGTACGAATGCCGCGGACCGCAGGGTTCGGCGCTGCTGATCGAGTGCCTCACGGACAACAAGAACCGCGCCGCCTCCGAGGTCCGCCTGGCCATCTCCCGCAACGGCGGCACCATCGCCGATCCCGGTTCGGTCAGCTACCTGTTCAGCCGCAAGGGCGTTGTCTCGCTGCCGAAGAACGGCCTGAGCGAGGACGACGTCCTGATGGCCGTCCTCGACGCCGGAGCCGAGGAAGTCAAGGACAACGGGGAAAGCTTCGAGATCCACTCCGAACCGACCGACCTCCAGGCCATCCGCGATGCCCTCAAGGAAGCCGGAATCGAGTACGAGACCGACGAGGCCGAGTTTGTGCCGTCCATGCAGGTGCCGCTGGACCTCGATGCCGCCAAGAAGTTCATGAAGCTCGTGGACGCCCTGGAAGAGCTCGACGACGTCCAGAACGTTTACAGCAACGCCGACCTCAGCGACGAAGTCCAGGCCGCCCTGGAAGCTGAGTGACTTTCCGCTTTGTGGCCTAAGGCGGATGTCCCAGGGTGACCCTTCGCGTATTAGGCGTTGACCCGGGCCTCACCCGGTGCGGCATCGGCGTGGTCGACGTCGAGCGGAACAGGCGCGCCACAATGGTGGCAGTCGGAGTGGTGGGTACCTCTCCCGAGGAGACCCTGGACCAGCGCCTGCTGGTTATTGCCTTGGCCATCGACGAGTGGCTGGACCGCTATGAACCCCAGGTGCTCGCCGTCGAACGCGTTTTTTCCCAGCTCAACGTCAGTACGGTGATGGGCGTGGCGCAGGCCTCCGGTGTGGTGATTGCCGCCGCCGCCCGGCGCGGGATCCCGGTGGCTCTGCATACGCCGTCGGAAGTGAAAGCAGCGGTGACCGGCAGCGGTACCTCCAACAAGGAAGCCGTGACCAAACTCGTCACAAAAATCCTCAGGCTGGACGCGCCGCCGCGGCCGGCGGACGCTGCAGATGCCCTGGCCCTTGCCATCACGCATGCCTGGCGAGCCGGCAGCGGAGCCGCGGTGGCCACCACCGGCCCCGGCAGCCTGTCGCTGACGCCGGCCCAGCGCGCGTGGGCCGATGCCGAGGCGAAAGCGCGCCGCGCACGCTGAATGTCCGGGGCGCTTGCTAGGGTATTCGTAGATATGTTCGGATAGCCGGTCCTACCCCCAAGAGCCCGGCAGTACACCAGGAGCCCGGCTTTGATCAGTTTCCTTCGCGGAACCGTAGCGCACGTTGGCCTTTCCGCCGCCGTGATCGACCTCAACGGGGCGGGCATGAGCGTCAACGCCACGCCGCAGACCCTCAGCCGCCTCCGAACCGGCGAGGAAGGCAAGCTCTTCACGTCGCTGATCGTGCGCGAGGATTCCCTCACCCTGTTCGGTTTTGCCACCGACGACGAACGCGAGGTCTTCGATGTCCTGCTCAGCGTCAGCGGCGTAGGTCCGCGGCTCGCGCTGGCGGTGCTCGCCGTGCACGAGCCTGAAGCGATCAGGGTTGCCGCGCACACGAGTGACAGCAAGACGTTCACCACGGTGCCCGGCATCGGCCCCAAGGTGGCCGGCCGGATTGTGCTGGAACTGGCCGGCAAGCTGGTGCCCCACGGAACGGCAGGTGCCGCCGGCGTGTCCACTCCGGCCGAAGCGGCCTGGAAGCCCCAGGTGGTGGCGGCCATGACCAGCCTCGGGTGGTCGGAAAAGGATGCCGGTGCCAGCATCGAGAAGGCCCTTGCAGACGATCCCGAGGTGGAATTCCGTGGCAATGTGGCCGAGATCCTGCGGACCACGCTGCGCTGGCTGGGCCAGGATGGTGCGCGGGCCGGTAACCGCGTAGGCAGCCGTGGCTGAGCCTTCGGTGGTGGCGGCGGGGGAGGAACCCGAGGAACGGGTGATCGAAGCCGCCCTCCGGCCGAAGAACCTGGATGACTTCGTGGGCCAGCACCGGGTACGCCGGCAACTCTCCCTGGTCCTGCAGGCCTCCCGGATGCGGGGACGCAGCGCGGACCACGTACTGTTTTCCGGCCCTCCAGGCCTCGGCAAAACGACCCTGGCCATGATCGTGGCCGCTGAAATGAACGCGCCACTGCGGATCAGCAGCGGTCCGGCCATCCAGCACGCCGGCGACCTCGCCGCCATCCTTTCCTCCCTTTCCGAAGGGGAGGTCCTGTTCCTGGACGAGATCCACCGGATGTCCAGGCCGGCAGAGGAAATGCTCTACATGGCCATGGAAGATTTCCGGGTGGACATTGTGGTGGGCAAGGGCGCCGGGGCCACCGCCATTCCGTTGGAACTCCCGCCCTTCACCCTGGTGGGTGCCACCACGCGCGCCGGTCTGCTGCCAGGACCGCTCCGGGACAGGTTCGGGTTCACCGGGCATCTGGAGTTCTACAGCGTGGCCGAGCTGGAACTGGTGCTCAGGCGCTCCGCCGGCCTGCTGGACCTCAAGGTCAACTCCGCGGGATTCAGCGAAATTGCCGGCCGGTCCCGCGGTACGCCGCGTATTGCCAACCGCCTGCTCCGCCGGGTCCGGGACTGGGCACTCGTGCATGGGATTGAGCAGATTGATGCCCGCGCCGCTTCCGCTGCCCTGGACATGTATGAAGTGGACAAGCGAGGCCTGGACCGGCTGGACCGGGCAGTCCTGGAGGCCCTCATTACGAAGTTCGGCGGGGGACCCGTGGGACTTTCCACCCTGGCCATTGCGGTGGGGGAGGAGACCGAGACCGTGGAAACGGTGGCGGAACCGTTCCTGGTGCGCGAAGGCCTGCTGGGCCGGACGCCCAGGGGACGCATCGCCATGGCTCCGGCCTGGACCCACCTGGGCTTCGCCGTACCGGCCGGAGTTTTCGGGCAGGAGCCGCTTGATCTGTTCGAACCGGACCCGGACAGCGCCGAGTCCGCGGCCGAATGGGCACCGAACGGTCAATAGCACTGTCCTCCCAGCTTTTCCCTTTAGACTGGTATGACACCCGGCACGTTCGGGTCTGTGTTCCCGCGACGGCTCCGAGGAGCCGCTGCCTGCCAGGCAGGATTCTCTGCAACGGGGAACGACGCGGACGCTGCCAAACACCCGATACGCCAGTACAGAACGGAATCTTCCCTGTGGATCCAATGAACATCGTCTTGTTCGCAATGCTCGGAATCTTTATCTTCATGATGTTCCGCCGCAACAAGAAGACCAAGGAGCAGCAGGCAACGCTGCAGTCCCAGTTCGAGCCCGGTGTTGAGGTTATGACGAGCTTCGGACTCTTTGGTCGGATTGTCTCCATGGACGACGCCGAGAACAAGGTTGTCCTGGAACTCTCCCCCGGGAACCTGGCCACCGTCCACCGCCAGTCAGTGACCAAGATCGTGGAGCCGCCCGTCGAAGCCGAGACTCCGGCCGTCCCGGATGACGCCTCCTCACTCACCACTGAAGAAGCAGGCACCCCGGCAGCATCCGCCGAAACCCCGGACGAGACCCTGAAGCGCCTCAACGACGAAGGCAAGAAGGACAACTAGTCCGCGCCGTACGGCAGCCCGCGTTACAACACCTCTACGGCTGGGGACAACCGCCGGTGGGACAGATAGCTCCCGCCGGTGGTTCCTCCGTAAATAAGAGAAAGATCGACAATGGCACGAACTGGCCCTAACAACTCAGGCCTGAGGGTACTGGTGTGGCTCGGCGTAGTCCTCGCCGTGCTGACCGCCGTCCTGGCCGGCGGCAACCTCGCCGGACAGGCAAGCTGGGCACCCAAGCTGGCACTGGACCTCGAGGGTGGCACCCAGATGATCCTGGCGCCCAAGGTTGAGGGCGGTTCGGACATCAATGAAGAGCAGCTCAACCAGGCCGTAGCCATCATCCGCCAACGTGTGGATGGTTCAGGTGTTGCCGAAGCGGAAATCAGCACGCAGTCCGGCCGCAACGTAGTGGTCAGCCTTCCGGGTACACCCACGAAGGAAACCCGCGACCTGATCCAGGCCTCCGCGGACATGAACTTCCGTCCCGTATTGCTGAACGGCGACGGCGCGCCCGTTCCCACGGAATCCCTCACCCCCGAAGACCAGCTTCCGAAGCCCACGGCGGAGCCCGCCAACGGCAGCGATATCAACTGGATCACCGCGGACATCTACCGGCAGTTCGAAACCATGGACTGCAACAATCCTGCGCCGGAGAGCCCGGAGGCCTCCGATCCGACAAAACCCCTGGTTACCTGTGAACCGGCAACGGAGACCACGCCGGCCATCAAGTACATCCTGGGTCCGGTGGAGGTCAAGGGCGGCAACATTGTCACGTCCTCCTTCCAGCTGCAGCAGGGTGCGCAGGGCGCTGTGACCAACGACTGGGCCGTCAACATCCAGTTCGACGACGAAGGCACCGCCAAGTTCAAGTCGGTCACCGAACGCCTGAACCAGTTCTACGTGGCAGCCGGCGGCGAGACCGGCAACGACCCCAAGGCTCAGTTCGCCATCGTTCTCGACGACCAGGTCATTTCCGCGCCGCGCTCCTTGGCGGTCATCACAGACGGACGTCCGCAGATCACCGGCGGCTTCACCGAACAGACCGCCAAGGTCCTTTCCGACCAGCTTCGCTTTGGTGCACTGCCCATCAGCTTCGAGATCCAGAGCGACCAGCAGATCTCCGCCACCTTGGGTGGCGAACAGCTCCGCATGGGCCTCCTTGCAGGCATCATCGGTTTGCTCCTGGTGGTGGTCTACTCACTCTTCCAGTACCGGGCCTTGGGCCTGGTGACCATTGCATCGCTGGTGGTGGCCGGCGCCCTGACTTATCTGGCCATCGCACTCCTGGGCTGGACCGAAAACTACCGGCTTTCCCTGGCCGGCGTGGCCGGCCTCATCGTCGCCATCGGCCAGACCGCTGACTCGTTCATCGTCTACTTTGAACGCATTCGCGATGAACTCCGCGAAGGCCGTGGATTGGTCTCCGCGGTGGAGAACGGCTGGAAGCGGGCCAAGCGCACTGTCCTGGCCTCCAAGGCCGTGAACCTGCTGGCCGCGTTGGTGCTTTACTTTGTGGCCGTCGGCAACGTCCGCGGGTTCGCTTTCACGCTGGGTCTGACAGCCATTGCCGACCTCATAGTGGTCTTTATGTTCACGCACCCGACGCTGCGGCTCCTGGCGCGCACCAAGTTCTTCGGGGAGGGCCACCCGCTCTCCGGCCTGGACCCCAAGCGGCTGGGCGTTGTGCCGCTCTACCGTGGTGCAGGGCGCCTGCGAACGCCGGAGGCCAAGCCGTCCGTGGTCCGCGCCAAGAACACCGGCGCGGCGGCCGAGGCTGAACGACGCATGACCATCGCAGAACGCCGCCTCGCGGAAAAGCAGGAGCAGCTCACCGGCTCCTCCAAGAGCGCAGCCAAGGAGAACAAGTAATGTCCAGCAGCTTCGCCAATTTCGGCAACGAGCTCTACACCGGGAAGCGCTCCTACAACTTCGTCGGTGCCAAGAAACTGTGGTTCATCATCGCCGCGGTGGCAGTGGCGCTGTCCATCCTCATTCCGGTTGCCAAGGGTGGCTTCAACCTTGGCATCGAATTCCGCGGCGGTTCGGAGTTCACCGTGTCCAACGTGCAAAGCACCGACTCGGCCCTTGGTGAAAAGGTTGTCGAAGACGTTGTGGCCGGCAGCGTTCCGCGTGTGGCCAATGTCGCCGGTACCACCATGCGGATCCAGACGGACAAGCTCACGGATGACGAGACCCTCCGGATCAAGGAAGGCCTCACCTCGGCCTACGGCGTCACTAACAACGAGGTGACGTCAACCTTTATTGGACCCACCTGGGGCGCGGATGTCACCAAGCAGGCCCTGATTGGCCTGATCGTCTTCGTGGCCCTGGCCGCGGTGCTGATGGCGCTGTACTTCCGGACCTGGAAGATGTCACTGTCTGCAATGGCTGGAATGCTGGTGACGATGATGATCACCGCCGGCGTGTATGCCCTCAGTGACTTCGAGGTGACGCCCTCAGCCATCATTGGGTTCCTGACGGTGCTCAGCTACTCCCTCTATGACACGGTGGTGGTCTTCGACAAGATCCGTGAGAACACCGCGGATCTCGATGCGTCCACGCGCCGTACTTTCGGTGAGGAAGTCAACCTCGCCGTCAACCAGACCCTGGTGCGTTCCATCAACACCATGATGGTGGCCATCCTCCCGGTCGGTGCCATCCTGTTCATCGGGGCCGGCCTCCTGGGGGCAGGCACGCTGCGCGACCTGTCGCTGGCACTGTTCGTCGGAATTCTGATCGGTACGGCGGCCACCATATTCATCGCTGCCCCGATGTATGCCTGGCTGCGCCAGAAAGAACCTGACCTTGTGAAGCAGGCGAAACGCGTCGAACACCGCAGGTCCGCCAACAACGCCCGGACCGAAGAATCGGCTGAGCCCGCAGAGGCCTGACCTTTTGCATCAAAGCGGGCCGGGCGGTGTCGGAATACCGACGTCGCCCGGTCCGTTTCGCATTTAGGCGCCGGTTACATAAGTGAACTGGCGGGGGAATAGACTGGGGTAATTAAACAGTCGTGAGGGGTGCTTCATTGGAAGAACGTTCGGCGTCGGTGCCAACGGCAGGCGGGGATAACAGTCCGGGACACGGGGTTCAGACCGGACTGACCGCTTCCGCACGCCCGGCGCCAGTTGTTCCCGTGGACAAATCGGGCGCCCGCCCTACATTTCCCGGACGCCGCGAACGAACCCGCTCCCGCCTGGCCCGGCTGACCGGCCGCGGCACGGCAACCTATTCGCCCATTCTTGAGCCGCTGCTGCGTACCGTCCGTGCGAACAACCCAAAAGAAGATTTTGATCTCATCCAGCGCGCCTTCGAGGTGGCTGAGCAGAGCCACCGTGGGCAGAAGCGCAAGAGCGGTGATCCCTACATCACCCACCCCGTGGCCGTAGCAACCATCCTCGCTGAGCTGGGCCTCAGCGGAACCACACTCGCCGCGGCACTGCTGCACGACACGGTCGAGGATACCCCTTACACACTGGCGGACCTCAAAAGGGACTTCGGTCCAGAGGTTGCCATGCTGGTAGACGGCGTCACCAAGCTGGACAAAGTCAGCTTTGGTGAAGCCGCGCAGTCAGAGACCGTCCGCAAGATGGTTGTGGCCATGGCCAAGGACATCCGGGTCCTGATGATCAAGCTCGCGGACAGGCTCCACAACGCCCGGACCTGGCGGTTTGTCTCCGCGGAGTCATCGGCCCGAAAAGCCCGCGAAACCCTGGAAATATTCGCGCCCCTGGCCCACCGCCTGGGCATGAACACCATCAAATGGGAGTTGGAGGACCTGTCCTTCGCGGCCCTGTATCCAAAAGTCTATGAGGAAATCGTCCGCATGGTGGGCGACCGCACCCCGGAACGGGAGAAAAGCCTCGGCGTCATCCGGGACCAGATCACTGAGGATCTCCGTACTGCCCGGATCAAGGCCACCATTACCGGCAGGCCGAAGCACTATTACTCGATCTACCAGAAGATGATCGTCCGGGACAAGGATTTCGACGACATCAACGACCTCATGGGCGTCCGTGTACTCGTCGATTCGGTCCGGGACTGTTACGCCGCCCTAGGCACCATGCATTCGCGCTGGAACCCGCTGCCGGGGCGGTTCAAAGACTACATCGCCATGCCCAAGTTCAATATGTACCAGTCGCTGCACACCACGGTGATCGGACCCGGTGGCAAGCCCGTGGAGATCCAGATCAGGACCCACGAAATGCACCGCCGTGCTGAGTACGGTGTCGCCGCCCACTGGAAGTACAAGGATCAGCCCAGCCGTACGGCTGTCGGGCCGGGCAGCCCCCGCGACGGTGACATGGGCTGGCTGAGGTCCCTGGTGGACTGGCAGCAGGAAACGTCCGATCCCGGAGAATTCCTGGACTCGCTGCGGTTTGAGATCAACGCCCGCGAAGTCTTTGTCTTTACCCCCAAGGGTGAGGTCATGGCACTGCCCGCCGGATCGACTCCGGTGGATTTTGCGTACGCCGTCCACACCGAGGTGGGGCACCGCACCATCGGCGCACGGGTCAACGGCAAGCTGGTCCCGCTCAACAGCGAGCTGAACCACGGCGACTGGGTGGAGATCTTCACCTCGAAGGCGGAAGGCGCCGGCCCCAGCCAGGACTGGCAGCATTTCGTCAAGAGCGCGCGTGCGCGGAACAAGATCCGCCAGTGGTTCAGCAAGGAACGCCGCGAAGAGGCAATCGACCGTGGCAAGGAACTCCTGACCCGGGCGATGCGCAAACAGAACCTGCCCCTGCAGCGCCTGATGACGCACGAGGCCCTCGCGGCGGTAGCCGCAGAGTTCAAGTACCTTGACATCTCGGGCCTCTACGCCGGCGTGGGCGACGGTCATACGTCAGCGCAGTCGGTCATGGAGAAACTCGTTGAAAGCCTGGGCGGCAACGAGAGCACTGACGACGACATCACTGAAGTCAGCATCCCCACGCAGGTGGCCAAAACCAAGTTCTCCGATTCCGGCGTGGTGGTGCGCGGCGTTGGCGATGTCTGGGTGAAGCTCGCGCGCTGTTGCACGCCCGTTCCGCCGGATCCGATTCTCGGTTTTGTCACCCGCGGCTCCGGGGTTTCGGTGCACCGCACGGACTGCACCAACATTTCGGATCTCCGGGACCAACCCGACAGGATTGTCGAGGTGGACTGGGCACCCACCCAGTCAAGTGTTTTCCTGGTGGAGATCCAGGTTGAGGCGCTGGACCGGAAGTCCCTGCTCTCCGACGTCACGCGTGTCCTGTCCGAGAACCACGTCAACATTCTGGCGGCAAGCGTGAACACCTCCACCGACAGGGTGGCCATCTCCAGGTTCGCCTTCGAGATGGGCGACCCCAAGTACCTCAGCCACGTTCTCAGTGCCGTGCGGCGCATCGACGGCGTGTTCGACGTCTACCGGACCACCGGTAACAAGCGCCGGAGCTAGCAGGGCCAGTTTTTCCAGTGCAGCCCGTTTGTGGGGGACCCGCGGGCTGGCCTCAATGGCCAGGATCAGCAGGCGCAGCCGCACGTCCCGCTCCGGGCGGGCCAGCAACCCCGCTAGCGCCGGCAAGGCCCGGTGGGCGTCGACATGCAGGGCGATGTCGACGGCGGTGCGCAGTGGACTCGACACCATCAGCCCGCCCATGCTGACAACGTCGAACGGCCCAAGCCGGACTTCATGGAGCGTGCAGCCCCTTGTGTTGCGGAGGCTCGAAATCCGCCGCTTCGCATCCACAAGCAAGGCCAACCGGTCCGGTTCAGCCGCACAGCCGTAGATCCAGGCCGCCGTCATCCGCCCGGCCACCACGCGTTGCCTGACGGCCGCCGGAACCGCGTTGGCCACCGTTCTGGCCCGCACCTGGGGTGACGCGGGAGCATCCGGCAACGTGAAGCCGCGCTGGTGGAACTGCGCCAGGACACCGTCCGCTGCCAGCGACTGGAGTTCGGGCCACGCGAAAGGCTTGCCCGGCGAATACAGGTCCGGGTATTGGGGTGGTGGGGAGGTGGCCATCCCCCCATCCTGCCGCGTCTTCCCTTAACGCGCACAGGCCCGGCCCCGGTTATGTGGATAACCGGGACCGGGCCCATGCGTCCTGCGACAGGCGCCTGACGAAAGGCGTCCTACAAACTACTGACTAGGAAAGCTCGCTGGCCGAGCGCTGGATCTGGTCCAACCATGCCTGCCTCGCCTCGAGGGCTTCGCGGGCCCCCTTGATCTTGCGCTGGTCGCCGGCTTTTTCGGCCTTGGCGAGATCGTCCTGCAGGCCGGAAATGGCTGCTTCCAGCTGCGACAGGGCGCTGTTGGTACGGGCCTTCGTCTCGGGGTTGGAGCGCTGCCAGTTTTCCTCTTCGGCGTTGCGGACAGCGTCCTCCACCTTGCGGAGGCCGGCTTCGATGCGGCCCATGTCGGCGCGGGGCACCTTGCCGGCTTCTTCCCAGCGGTCCCGGACAGACTGGAGCGCCTTCTTGGCCGCGGCCAGGTCCTTGACCGGCAGGATGGTGTTCGCCTCGACGAGGAGCGATTCCTTCACCGTGAGGTTGGCAGCGTATTCCTGGTCGATCTCCTCGTTGGCTGCCTGCCGGTGCGTGAAGAACACATCCTGGGCGGCACGGAAACGGGCCCAGAGGGCGTCGTCGTCCTTGCGGCTGGCGCGCGGTGAGGCCTTCCATTCATCCATGAGCCGGCGGTATTCGCCGGCGGCAAAGCCCCAGTCGGTGGACGAGGACAGGGCCTCGGCTTCGGTGATGAGCTTCTCCTTGGCCGATTTTGCGGCCGAGTTGGTGCTGTCCAGCTGGGAGAAGTAGGCGCGGCGGTGACGGTCGAAGACGGTGCGGGCGGCACGGAACCGCTTCCACAAGGCGTCCTCGTTGCTGCGGCCAAGCCGGATGCCGCCCTTCTGGGCTGTCTTCCAGCTTTCAAAAAGATCGTTCATCCGGGCGCTGGAGGTCTTCCATTGGATCTGTGCGGGATCCTGCCCCGAGATCTCTTCGGCTTCGGCCACGATGGCCTCGCGGGCCGCGAGCTCGGCGGAGCGAACGGCGTCGTGTTCTGCCTTCTCTGCCTTTTCGAGTTCTGCGATCTGCACGGAAACAGCGTCGAGCCGTGCTTCTGTGGAACGGAGGTCTCCCACCATGTTCCGCTCCGCCAGCTGCTCGCGCAGGTGCGTGACGGTCTTCTGCATATCGGTGCTGGGCGCCCTGGAGCTGATGCGCTGCTCCAGGAGCAGGACCTGCGCAACAATGTCGTCATGCTTCCTCGCGAAGTAGGCAAGGGCTTCGTCATTGCTGACGCCGGGGTACTGGCCCACCGGGTGCTCGTCGCCGTCGATCGTCAGGAATACGTGGCCGTCACCCTCGACACGGCCCCACTTTGCGGCTTCCGCCAGCGAGGTCGCGGAGGCGACCGGAGCTGGTGCTGCCACAGGTGCGGCTGCCGCCGGCTTGGGCCGGGCGGCGAAGGCTGCCGGTGACGGGGCGGGTCGAGCTGCCGGAACAGGCACCGGTGCCGGAGCCGGGGCTTCGTCAGCCGCGCTCTCGTCACCGGCCGCACTCTCTTCAACCGGTGCGGCCGGGACCTCGGCACGTTCCGCCAGGGCCACCGGGGCCTCGGCATCTTCGGCCTGGACGGCCACGCCCTCTGGATCCACGTCCGCTTCGGCCGCGGTTTCGTCAACCGTGGCCTGTTCGGCGGTCGCCTGGACAGCGTCTGCCTGGTCAGCCACGGGGGCCGTTACCTCGGTCAGGTCTGCTGCTGTTTCGTCGGATTTCTGACTGTCTGTCACCGCTAAAAGTCTTTCGCTTGGAGGGAAATACTCACGTACTGCACCGCGGCCGTAAGGGCCTGGCTTCCTACTTCAGAGAAACCGAGTCTATCGTGACTGGTTGCACAGGTGCGCCGTCTGATGCGCTGGAGCCGGGCTGGATTCCCGCGGCGGCAATGGCATTGACTGCTTCCATTCCAGAAGTCACCTTGCCCACCACCGTATAGCCCCCGGCCGAGTCGGCGGGAATCACCGTGTCTTTGTAGACCACAAAGAACTGCTTGCCGTTACCGTAGGCGTTGTCGCCGGACCGGGCGATGGCAATCGTGCCCGCAGGGTAGATGTTGTCTACTGGCGTGTTTTCGAGGGGACCCCAGGTGTACTCGGGGTCGGCAGTAGCGGTGGCGCCACCGCACTGCAGGAGTCCGAAGGTTTCGCCCGTGGTCAGCCGGTGGCACGCGCTGCCGTTGTAGAAGCCCTCGTCCGTCAGTGCTTTGAAGACCGCGGCAGCCTGGGGTGCCTTGGTACCGTCGATTTCGACGCCGAGCACGTTCCCGTTCAGTGCCAGTTCACCGGTGAACACCTTCCCGGCGGCAGTGTCCGGGGCCGGGATGTTCGCGCCGTTCGTGGCGGGCGCGGAAGGCGTGGGGGAGTCGGTTGGGCTGGTCAGGCCAGCCTCCGCGGCGGCGAATTCCTGTTCAGTGGGATTGCCGGCAAAGGCAGTGAACTGAAGCACGACGGCGAGCAGGACGGCGGCGGTTCCGGCGCAGGCGGCGATGAGGTTGTCGCGCTTGCGGCGTTTCTCCTGGTCCCGCCGCAGCTCGCGCTTTGCCTCCATCTGCTGGATGCGCCGTTTGGCTTCGCGGGCGCTGCGTGAACTGGCCGCCAATGGTCCTCCTTGTATCGGGCCGCGTCCGGTAGGAACTGAATCCGGAGGCGGTTGTCTGCCGGCAGCGTTGCGGTGCCGGCCGCCGTATTAGAGATGCCGGCGGATGACGCATAAACTGACTGCCGCACATAGTTTATGCATGAGTTGCCGGACTGCCGCCGTTCCCCGCCCGTTTCGGGCGGAATGCCGGGCAAAGTCCCAGGCACCCTTCATCAAGAGGAGAACTTCCACCATGGCACGCACCGCCTCCCTGTCCGGATTCCCCGAGTGGCTTCCCGAGGAGCGGCTGGTGGAGCTGCACGTGCTGGACACCCTTCGCAAGGTTTTTGAGCTGCACGGCTTCGCGTCCATCGAGACCCGTGCCGTGGAAACCGTGGCCCAGCTCCTGCGCAAGGGTGAGATTGATAAGGAGGTGTACGGCCTCAGCCGCCTTCAGGACGACGACGCCGACACCTCCGAGGCGGGCAAGGCCGGCAAAGCGGACCCCCATGCCCTCGCGCTGCACTTCGACCTCACGGTGCCTTTTGCGCGGTACGTCGTCGAGAACGCCGGGTACCTCGCGTTCCCGTTCCGGCGCTACCAGATCCAGAAAGTCTGGCGCGGGGAACGCCCGCAGGAAGGCCGGGCCCGTGAATTCACCCAGGCAGACATCGATGTGGTGGGTGACGGCGAGCTGCCGTTCCGCTATGACGTGGAGATTGCCCTGGTCATTGCCGAAGCCTTGAGCGCACTGCCGATTCCGGACTTCCGCCTTCGGATCAACAACCGCAAGCTTGCCGAAGGCTTCTACCGCGGCATCGGCCTGGATGACACCGCCGGCGTGCTCCGCAGCATCGACAAGCTGGAAAAGATCGGCGCAGCCAAGGTCGCAGATCTGCTCAAGACCGAACTGGGTGCTACTGATGACCAGGCGCAGGCAGCGCTGAACCTGGCAGGAATCCGTACCGAGGACACCTCGTTTGTGGCCCAGGTCCGCGCACTCGGCGTGACGAACGACCTCCTCGAGGAGGGCCTCAATGAACTGGAACAGGTGATCGAAGCCGCCGTGCAGCGCGCGCCGGGCAAGGTTGTTGCCGATCTCAGCATCGCCCGCGGCCTGGATTACTACACCGGCACGGTGGTGGAGACGGTCCTGGTGGGCCACGAACAGCTCGGTTCCATCTGCTCCGGCGGCCGCTACGACGCCTTGGCGAGCAAGGGCAACCGCAAGTTTCCCGGCGTCGGCCTCTCCATCGGCGTGACCAGGCTGGTGTCGCGCATCCTGAGCCAGGACCTGGCCAAGGCTTCCCGTTCGGTGCCCACCGCCGTGCTGGTGGCGCTCACCACTGACGAGAGTTGGGGTGCCGCGCAGGACGTTGCCTCCCAGCTCCGCAGCCGGGGCATCGCCACCGAAGTGGCCGCCAAGGCCGAGAAGTTCGGCAAGCAGATCAAATTCGCGGACCGCCGCGGCATCCCCTTCGTCTGGTTCACCGACGACGACGGCAAGCACCAGGTCAAGGACATCCGGTCCGGCGAGCAGGCCGACGCCGATCCCGCAACCTGGACGCCGCCGTCGGAAGACCTCAACGTCCAGGTCACAACAGTCCAGGTGCCAGCGGCGGCAGCCCAGCCGGCCTGACACCGACGGCGAGGGAGCCGAGCTGCGCCGAAACGGGGCACTTCGACACGGACTCGCCGCATTCTGGGTCTCTTTCTCTGGTTTCGTGCACCAAAGTGCCCCACGACGGCGCGGCTTGCGCCTCTGGCGGCAGCTAGCGGCGGAACCGAAGCACCACGAACCGGCCGGCCGCTCCGGTGGCCAGGACTGCGGCCATCCCCAGCACTGAAGCGGGCGGCAGCGTGAAAGCCAGCAGCAGGCAACTGATGAAGCCGGCCACATTGAGCCACCGGGGGCCGTGGGCCGGGTGCTCCTCCAGGGTGTACGCCGCGGCGTTCGTCACCGCGTAGTAGATGAGCACACCGAAGCTGGAGAACCCCACCACCGTCATCACGTCAGTGGTCAGGATCAGGAAGATCACGACGGCGGCCACCGCCAGTTCTGCCACGAACGGCACCGTGTGCTTGCCGCCCACGCGGGCCAGGGGCGCCGGCAGATCGCGTTCGCGCGCCATAGCCAACGTTGTGCGGCCCACTCCGGTGATGAGCGCAAGCAACGCGCCCAGGCACGCCGCTGCCGCGCCGGCCTGGACAACCGGCGCACCGGCGGCGAACTGCGAATTCACTACAGCGTCCAGCAGCGGGGCCGTGGCGGCGGCCAGCTTGCCTTCGGTCAAGTGGTTTTGGAGCAGCAGCGCCAACGCCAGGTAGATGACGAAGGCGCCGGCGAGGGCCGCCAGGATGGCACGCGGAATGGTCCTGGCCGGGTCCTTGACTTCCTCTCCGAGGGTGGCGATGCGCGCGTAGCCTGCGAAGGCGAAGAACATCAGGCCGGCGGCCGGCAGCACTCCTTCGATTCCGCCGGCCCCGCCAGAGCCGGACGTCCCGAGGGACGTTCCGCCGGCTGGATGCGGCCCCACGATCGCGGCAACGGCAACAAACACCAGGGTGGCCAGGACAACACATAGCAGGATCCTGGTCAGGAGTGCTGTGCGGGTAATGCCAAACAGGTTCACAGCGGTCAGCGCCACCACCGCAGCGATGGCAACCGGCACCGCGTAGCCCGGTGACACGTAGTGGCCGAACGTCAGCGCCATGGCGGCGCAGGAGGCCGTCTTGCCGCTGACAAATCCCCAGCCGGCCAGGAAACCGGGCCATTCCCCCAGGCGCTTCCGGCCGTACACGTACGTTCCGCCGCTGGCCGGATACCGTGCAGCCAGTTCCGCGGAGGCCACCGCGTTGCAGTAGGCCACGGCACCCGCGATCAGGACCGACAGGACCAGGAAATTTCCGGCCAGACCCGCGGCGGGGGCGAAGACCACAAAAACGCCGGCCCCGAGCATGGAGCCCAGGCCGATGGACGTGGCGTCAAACACGCCCAGCCTGCGTTGAAGCTGCTGGTGTTCGGGCATGGGGGAGGCGGGCCTTTCCAGCGGGTAAACTCAGACGGGATTGTTCCCGGAACGATCCTATGCAGTTTTATCTTTTGTTTTCCTGCTGTCGTCTTCAGAAAGGCGTGCTGTGCTGCGCACACATGACCTCGGATCCCTTCGCTCCGAGCACATTGGACAAACCGTAACCCTGGCTGGCTGGGTGGGCCGCCGTCGTGATCACGGTGGTGTTGCATTCGTGGATCTGCGCGATGCGTCCGGCGTGGCCCAGGTTGTGGTCCGTGAGGAAGAGGTCTTCCACGGCCTGCGCAACGAGTACGTCCTGCAAATCACCGGCACCGTCTCCAAGCGCCCGGAGGGCAACGAGAACCCCGCCCTGGCCACCGGCGCCATTGAGGTCATGGCGGACAAGGTTGTTATCCTCAACACTTCCGATCCGCTGCCGTTCCAGATCGACGAGCACGTGGAGGTCGGTGAGGAAGCCCGCCTGAAGCACCGCTACCTCGACCTGCGCCGCCCCGGCCCCGCCCGTAACCTCCGGCTGCGCTCCGAAGCCAACCGGATTGCCCGTGAACTGCTCCACCAGGACGGTTTTGTCGAGATCGAGACCCCCACGCTGACGCGTTCGACGCCGGAAGGCGCCCGCGACTTCGTGGTCCCCGCCCGCCTGGCGCCGGGTTCCTGGTACGCACTGCCGCAGTCCCCGCAGCTTTTCAAGCAGCTCCTGCAGGTGGGCGGCTTCGAGAAGTACTACCAGATCGCGCGCTGCTACCGCGACGAGGACTTCCGCGCCGACCGCCAGCCCGAATTCACCCAGCTGGACATCGAAGCCAGCTTCGTGGACCAGGACGACATCATTGCCCTGGGCGAAAACATCGTCAAGGCGCTGTGGAAGCTGATCGACGTCGAGATCCCGACGCCCATCCAGCGCATCACGTACGCCGACGCTATGGCGCGCTATGGCTCGGACAAGCCCGATCTCCGCTTCGGCGTGGAACTGACTGAGCTCACCGAATTCTTCAAGGACACCGGCTTCGGCGTCTTCAAGGCTCCGTATGTCGGCGCCGTGGTGATGCCCGGCGGCGCTTCCCAGCCGCGACGCACCCTGGACGGCTGGCAGGAATTCGCCAAGCAGCGAGGCCACAAGGGCCTGGCCTACGTCCTCTTCAAGGAAGACGGCGAACTGGCTGGCCCTGTTGCCAAGAACCTGAATGAGGCCGAGCGTGCAGGCCTCGCCGACGCCGTGGGCGCCAAGCCGGGCGACTGCATCTTCTTCGCCGCAGGTGAGAAGTCAGCGGCACGCGCCCTCCTGGGTGCTGCCCGCGTGGAGATCGGCCACCGCACCGGCCTGATCGACCCCAGCGCCTGGGCGTTCTGCTGGGTGGTTGACGCACCCATGTTCGAACCGGCCGCCGCAGCGGTGGCGTCCGGTGATGTGGCTGTTGGCGCCGGAAAGTGGACGGCCGTCCACCACGCCTTCACCTCGCCCAAGCCCGAGTTCATGGACACGTTCGACAAGGACCCGGAATCGGCCCTGTCCTACGCCTACGACATTGTCTGCAACGGCAATGAAATCGGCGGCGGCTCCATCCGTATCCACGAGCGTGACGTCCAGGAACGCGTATTTGAACTGATGGGGCTGGACAAGGCAGACGCCCAGACCAAGTTCGGCTTCCTGCTGGAAGGCTTCAAGTTCGGCGCTCCTCCGCACGGCGGCATCGCGTTCGGCTGGGACCGTGTGGTGGCATTGCTGGCGGGCGTTGAGTCCATCCGCGACGTCATTGCCTTCCCGAAGACGGGCAACGGTTACGACCCCCTGACACAGGCTCCCGCGCCGATCACGGCGCAGCAGCGCAAGGAAGCCGGCGTGGACTTCAGGCCCCAAACGAAAACGGAAGAGCCCAAAAAGGCCGAGTAATTTGAACACCGCAGTCGAGGGGCTCCCCGGGAAACCGGGGGGCCTTTCGCATTGGAAGAGTGGTACGCCATGACAGTTTCACGTCCTGCACCAGCCCTGGCCCTGCCTGGGCTTGAGGCGCTGATGGATGCCGCCTGGCCGGCCCCGGACCGCGAGGAATCCGACGGCTGGGTGCTTCGCGCAGCCTCCGGCGTGACCCAGCGCGCCAACTCCGTCTGGCCGCGGGAGCCGGAGGGCGATATGCACCGGCAGCACGAGGCTTTGCGTGCGGCGCGGCTCTGGTACCGCGGCCGGCGCCTGCCGCTGATTTTCCAGGTCTTCGATGATCCCCGCTCCACCGGACTGAATGCCATCCTCGACGGGGAAGGCTTCACCCGCCAAATCCGAAACGCTGGTGATGTGCCGGAGCAGCGGCGCGCAGGTGGCGGACCCGCAGAGTATGGACCAACCTGCTGTGCTTCAAACTGCGGCGGCCCAACCCGTCGTCGAGATTTCCACCGTCCCCAGCGATGAGTGGCTTGAGCTGTGGTGGAGCGTGGATGGCCGCGGCGTCCCGGCCGAGCGCGAGACCGCACGCAGCATCCTTGCAGGCTGCCTGTCGCTCTATGCCCTGGTGAGGTCCGACGACGGCGTCCCCGCCGCCGTCGGACGGCTCGCTCTCCCTCCCACCAGGGAATCGGCAAGTAGTTGGGGCGGGCTTTACTGCATGGCCACCCGAACGGACGCCCGGCGGCGCGGCCATGCCCTGCGGATCATGCAGGCCCTCCTGCAGGAAGGCGCCGCCCGCAACCTGGCCGGCTACTGGCTGCTGGTCACCGCAGCGAACTCCGGGGCCCGGCAGCTCTACGCCCAGGCAGGATTCCAGGAAGCCTGCCGCTACCTCTACCGGCAGGAACGGCCCAAGCGGCACTTGACCGGCTGCTAAGGGGCCCGGAGATCCGGATTGTTGGCCGGGCCGCGCTTGTCACCGACGGCCGGTTGTGGATAACTATGGCCGTGCGTCAGCGACCTGTATCCGGACAGCGCAGACATCCGCGGCGGCCTTCCGCAGCACCGAGCCATTGGGATCAGGCACATCCAGGAAGTCCAGCCGGGGGACTGAGGCATACAGCTTCATGGCAGGTTGGTCCATGACGAGCCCCGCAAGGGTCCGGTCCCCGCCGGGCGCCAGGTACTCGATCGGTTGGCCACCGAAGACCGCGGCTGCGTGGGCTGCCACTTTCTCCACCAGCTCATCAGCCTGGTTGGCCCGGCGCCGTGCGAACCGCTGCTGGGACTGGCCGCCGGCCGCGGTGCGGGACTGCACGTAGCGGGACCCCGCCTTGGACGCGAGCAGGATGCCTTCCCGGGCCACACCCACCGCATAGCCGCCGCGCCGCACAAGCACCAGGCCAGCCGTCCGGGGCTGGCCGGCGACGGAGGCCAGGCGCTGCAGGGGATCAGCGCCGCGTCCGGGCCGTCCGTCAGGTGCCCACGGAGCCTGAAGCAGCGCAGTGGTGCCGTCGGCCGCCAGCAGCCGCACGCCGTCGTCGTCATCGCTGATCCGGAAGCCGCCGTGCGAGGCACCGAAGCGTTCCGCCCAGCCGGCCAGGCGTCCGCCGGGCACAAACGCGGTCCTGACGGACCCCGGCCGGCCGACGCCGGGGGTACTGCGTGCGCTCATGGCGGGATCCCTTAGGTGGCGGGCGGAAATGGAGGAACGGAAGTGGGGCAGTGAACTAATGAGTAGCCTATCTATGTGGATGATCTCTTCGCCCAAGGGCATGGCAATGACGACGACGACACTGACGAACCGTCGTCGTCCGGCCGTACCGCCGCGCCCCGCAGTCCGTTGGCCGTGCGGATGCGGCCACGCACCCTGGATGACGTGGTGGGCCAGCAGCACCTGCTGGGGCAGGGATCACCGTTGCGGCAGCTGGCGGCCGGCACCGACGCCCTGGGTCCCGCAGGCCCAAGCTCGCTGATCCTCTGGGGACCGCCCGGGACCGGAAAAACCACGCTGGCGCATGTGATCGCCAAGGGCAAGGGGCGGAAGTTCGTGGAGCTGTCCGCCATCACCGCGGGCGTCAAGGACGTCCGGCGGGTTATGGACGAAGCCCTGACAGCGCGGGACCTGTACAAGACCACCACTGTGCTTTTCCTTGACGAGATCCACCGCTTCAACAAGGCCCAGCAGGATGCCCTGCTGCCCGGCGTCGAAAACCGCTGGGTGGTGCTCGTAGCAGCAACCACGGAAAACCCGTCCTTCTCGGTGGTCTCGCCACTGCTGTCCCGCTCCCTCCTGCTCACCCTGAAACCGCTGACGGAGGCGGACATTGAAGGGCTCCTGCAGCGCGCCGTGGCGGACGAACGCGGCCTGAACGGAAAAGTGGAGCTCACCGCTGAGGCCCTGGCGCACCTCGTCCGGCTCGCGGGCGGCGACGCCCGGCGCGCCCTGACGGCCCTTGAAGCCGCAGCGGGCGTGGCCTTCGGCGATGCGGACGACGCCGCTGCCGACTCTCTGGTCACCGTGGAACTCAAGCACACCGAACGCGCCCTCGACGTGGCCGCCGTGCGCTACGACCGCGCCGGGGACCAGCACTACGACGTCGCCAGCGCCTTCATCAAATCGGTCCGAGGCTCCGACGTCGACGCCGCACTGCACTACCTGGCCAGAATGCTGGAGGCAGGGGAGGACCCGAGGTTCATTGCCCGGCGCATCGTGATTTCCGCGGCGGAAGACGTGGGAATGGCGGACCCCACAGCGCTGCAGACGGCGGTCGCCGCCGCCCAGGCAGTCCAGCTGATCGGCATGCCCGAGGGGCGGATCGTCCTGGCCGAGGCCGTGGTGCATCTGGCCACCGCGCCGAAATCCAATGCCGCGTACATGGGAATCAACAAGGCCGTCGCGGATGTCCGTGCCGGCTTGGGCAACGGGATCCCGGCGCACCTGCGTGATGCGCACTACCCCGGCTCCAAGCAGCTGGGCCACGGGCTCGGCTACAAGTACGCCCACGATGCCCCCCATTCGGTAGCCAGCCAGCAGTACCCGCCGGATGACCTGGTGGGTCGGGACTACTACGAGCCCACCGCCAACGGCGCGGAACGGGACATCGCCGTGCGCCTCGAACGCCTGCGCAAGATCATCCGCGGCAACTGACCGGCGTCGTCGGTGGAGTGGGCCCCGGCCAGTGACGCGACGGGAGTGACGCCACGGGAGTGACCGGGGGAGCGGCGGCCGGAGCCGGCGGAGTGTGGGAATGCAGCCGAATCCTGCTAAGATTGTTCGTTGTCTGGCAAGGCGCGGACGCAATCTCCCCATCCTTCAGTATTTCTGCTGTTTCGTTGGGGTAGCCCTGTGCCCAGTAGCAAAAGGCAGCGGTTGGCCGATGCTCTCCATTATGGAGGCCAGTAACACTGACACACCGCAGATATTGGAAGGACACAAGTGGCTAACAACACTCGTGCTCGCCGTACAGCACGCCTCTCGCGTGCACTCGGCATTGCTCTGACCCCCAAGGCCGCCAAGTACATGGAGCGCCGCCCGTACGGCCCCGGTGAGCATGGCCGTGCCCGCAAGAAGCAGGACTCCGACTACGCCGTACGTCTGCGCGAAAAGCAGCGTCTGCGCGCCCAGTACGGCATCCGCGAAGCCCAGATGACCCGCGCCTTCGAAGAAGCCCGCCGCACCAAGGGCCTGACCGGTGAAAACCTGATCGAACTGCTCGAAATGCGTCTCGACGCCCTCGTGCTGCGTGCCGGCTTCGCCCGCACCATCGCCCAGGCCCGCCAGCTCGTTGTGCACCGCCACATCATGGTTGACGGCATCCGCGTTGACCGCCCGTCCTTCCGCGTCAGCGAAGGCCAGCTTGTCCACGTCCACACCCGCAGTGAAACCATGGTTCCGCTCCAGGTTGCAGCAGCCGGCGCACACCGCGACGTCCTGCCCCAGGTTCCGGCCTACCTGGACGTCAAGCTTGACGCCCTGCAAGCCCGCCTGGTCCGTCGCCCGAAGCGCTCCGAGGTTCCCGTAACCTGCGAAGAGCAGCTCGTCGTCGAATTCTACGCACGCTAAATCCCAGCAGCGTATCCAAAGAAGCCCGTGGCAAGCGCCACGGGCTTCTTTGTATGTAAGGTACTTGGGGGACATCTGCGGAACGCATCAAGGCAGCGTGCGCGGAGGTAAAAGATCCACGTCAGTTTCAAGGAGATGAACGTCTATGTCTGGTGGCGATATTGCCGGCCTGATCGCAGCCGGGGTGTTCGCGCTCCTGGTGCTGCTGCTCGCCGTGCCCATCCTGAAGCTCGGCAGTGTGCTGGAGGAAATTCGGACCTCCATCCGCTCCCTCAGCGATGGCGCCACGCCCCTGCTGGACGAAGTCACCGCGACTGTGACCACCACCAACCAGCAGTTGAAGAAAGTGGATGGCATCGCCTCCAACGTTTCGGATGCGTCGGCAAACCTTTCCGCACTGTCATCACTCGTTGCAGCGACAGTCGGCTCACCGCTGATCAAGGTGGCGGCCTTCAGCTACGGCGTGCGCTCAGCGCTGGCCAACCGCAAGAAGCCCGCACCCGGCCGCCGCAGCCGCTAAGCCACCGGAGAACTGAAATGAAACGATTTGTCTGGATGGGAATCGGCGTGGCCATCGGTGTCATTGCTTTCCGCAAGATCAGCGAAGCCCAGTCCAACCTGGGGCCCGAGGGCCTGAACCGCGCGGTGGGCCGGCTGGCCGACGGCGTATACGACTTCGCCGATGCCGTGCGTGCCGGAATGCATGAGCGCGAGACCGATCTGCGGGCCGCCCTCGGGGTCGATTCCCAGGACGTAGCCCGCCGCTGAGCGCGGGAAAAACGCGCGAGAATTAAACCAGCAGCCGCCGCTTGCCGGCACTGCCGTCTGAATCAATAAGTCATGCGTGGCATAACGCGTGAACCGAGAAGGGTATGTAATCAGCTCATGAAGTCGCAGGAGATCACAAAGCGCTGGGTGGACTTTTTTGTTAGCAAAGGACACACCGCGGTTCCCTCCGCCTCGCTGGTCTCCAGCGACCCCTCCCTCCTGTTCACCGTGGCCGGCATGGTCCCGTTCATCCCTTACCTGACTGCCCGCGAAGAGGCCCCTTTCGCCCGGGCCACCAGCGTTCAGAAATGCATCCGCACCGGTGATATCGAGGAGGTGGGCAAGACCGCCCGCCACGGCACCTTCTTCCAGATGTGCGGCAACTTCTCCTTCGGTGATTACTTCAAGGAAGACGCCATCAAGTACGCCTGGGAGCTGCTCACCAAGAGCGTGGACGACGGCGGCTACGGCCTGCCGCCGGAACTGCTGTGGGTGACGGTCTACGAAGAGGACGACGAAGCCAAGGAGCTGTGGCTGACGAACACCGGCGTCCCGTCCGAGCGCATCCAGCGCATGGGCAAGGCCGACAACTACTGGCACACCGGCCAGCCGGGCCCGGCAGGGCCCTGCTCGGAGATCTACTACGACCGGGGCCCTGCCTACGGCGTCGAGGGCGGTCCCATCGCCGACGAAAACCGCTACGTTGAAATCTGGAACCTGGTGTTTATGCAGTACCAGATCGACAACGTCCGCTCCAAGGACGACTTCGACGTCGTCGGCGAGCTGCCCAAAAAGAACATCGATACCGGCCTCGGCATGGAGCGCCTCGCGATGATCCTGCAGGGCGTCGAGAACATGTACGAGACCGACCAGGTCCGGCCTGTAATCGACAGGGCTGCCGAGCTGTCGGGCCGGGAGTACACGTCGGCCGAAACACCTGAGGATCCGCACCACACGGACGACGTCCGCATGCGCGTTGTCGGTGACCACATCCGCTCAGCCCTTATGCTGATCGCCGACGGCGTAACCCCGTCCAACGAGGGCCGCGGCTACGTCCTGCGCCGCCTGATCCGCCGCGCCGTGCGTTCCATGCGCCTGCTCGGCGTCGAAAAGGCCTGCCTGCCGGACCTGCTCCCCGCCTCACGCGATGCCATGAAGGGCGTCTACCCCGTCGTCGCGACGGACTTTGACCGCATCAGCCGGATCGCCTACGCCGAAGAGCGGGCCTTCCTGCGCACCATCGCTTCAGGTACCGCCCGCCTCGAAGACGCCGTCACGGAGTCCAAGGCCGCCGGCACGTCGCTGTCCGGTGCAGATGCCTTCGCCCTGCACGACACCTACGGCTTCCCGATCGACCTCACCCTGGAGATGGCGGAAGAAGCCGGACTCAAGGTCGACGAGCCGGAATTCCGCCGCCTGATGCTCGAACAGCGCCAGCGTGCCCAGGCGGACGCCAAGGGCAAGAAGGGCGGCCACGCCGATCTCAGCGCCTTCCAGGAGCTGCTGGCCCAGGGCGAGACTGTCTTCACCGGATACACCGACCTGGATGGCGAGTCCCGGGTCCGGGGCATCCTCAGCCGCGGACAGAACGTGGGGCACGCCGCCACCGGCGACGAGATTGAACTCGTCCTGGCGGAGACCCCGTTCTACGCTGAGGCAGGCGGCCAGTCGGCTGACACCGGCCTCATCACCGGTGACGGATTCGTCGTCGAGGTCCTGGACGTCCAACGCCCCATCAAGGGACTGAGCGTGCACAAGGCAATCGTCCGGGAAGGCGAGATCGGCTCCGACTCACTGGTCCGCGCAGCCGTGGACCGCGAGCGGCGCCACGCCGCCGAGCAGGCCCACACCGGCACGCACATCGTCCATGCCGCACTGCACCAGGTCCTCGGCCCCGAAGCCACCCAGCGCGGTTCCTACAACAAGGCCGGCTACCTGCGCTTCGACTTCGCCTGGGGCGAAGGCCTCAGCACCGCCACGCGTTCGGAAATCGAGGAAGTCTCCAACCTCGCCATCCGCAACAACTTCCGCGTGGACACGAAGGTCATGGGCCTGGCAGAGGCCAAGGCGCTGGGCGCCATGGCGCTCTTCGGCGAAAACTACGGCAGCGAAGTCCGTGTTGTGGAGATCGACGGCGCGTGGTCCCGGGAACTCTGCGGCGGCACGCACGTAGCCAACACGTCCTTGATCGGCAGCCTGTCGCTGCTCGGCGAGCAGTCAGTCGGTTCAGGAAACCGCCGTGTGGAGGCGTTCGTGGGCATGGATGCTTTCCGTCACCTGGCCGCCGAGCGCGCCCTGGTGACTGAACTGACCGAGATGCTCAAAGTGCCTTCCGGTCAGCTCGCCGACAGAATCGCCAGCACGCTGAACAAGCTCAAGGCCACGGAGAAGGAACTCGACCGCCTGCGCAAGGAACAGATCGCCGCGGCGGCCGGAAACCTCGTGGGCACAGCCCGGGACGCAGCCGGCGTCCAGGTCATCGCACACGACGCCGGCCAGATCGGCGGCGCTGACGACATCCGCAACCTTGCCCTCGACCTGCGCAACCGCCTCGGTTCGGCAGCATCCACCGTGGCAGTGGCCGGTGTCAGCAATGACCGGCCCATGATCCTGGTGGCCACCAACGAGGCAGCCCGGGAAGCCGGCGTGAAGGCCGGGGCCCTGGTCCGGCTCGCGGCCGGAATCCTCGGCGGCGGCGGCGGCGGCAAGGACGACGTCGCCCAAGGTGGCGGCACGGACGCCGCCATGGTCACACCGGCGCTGGCCGCCGTTGTGGACGCCATCTCCCGGCGCTAGGGAACCCGTGACAGAATCCGCTGGCGCCGCCGTCTACCCCCAGGGCATCAAACTGGGGGTAGACGTCGGCACCGTCCGCGTGGGCGTGGCCCTCTGCGACCGGGACGAAATCCTGGCCACTCCGCACAAGACCCTGGACCGCAACGTCAAGAAGAATTCCGACGTGCGTGTCATCGCGTCCCTCGCTGGGGAACTGGGCGCCGTCCAGGTCTTCGTGGGGCTGCCACGCACCATGAAGGGCGAGGAACACGCCTCTGCCAGGATGGCCACCGACTACGCCGAACTGCTGGTCGCGGAGTTCGTTGCCCGGGGAATGGATGTTCCGGTCAACCTGGTCGACGAGCGCCTGAGCAGTGTTACGGCGCACCGTAACCTGCACGAAGCTGGCATGAGCAGCCGGAACCACCGTAAAGTGGTGGATCAGGTCGCGGCGGCAGGCATCCTCCAGCACGCCATCGACATGCAAAAAGCCAGGGGAACGGACGTTGGCAGCCGCGTGACCGCGCCGCCCCGTACTCGGCCATCCGGAGCAGGTTCGGCAGTCCAGCCCGAGCACGCGGCCCCGGAAGGCATGACCCGATCTCAGAACACGGAAGGCTACAGTGAGCCCGTCCAATAACGACGACGCCTCAGGCGCCACGAGCAACGATGGCGCCAGGCCGCTGACCCGAAAAGAGCTCCGCGCCCTGGAGAAGCACACGGGAAGCAGCGATGTGGTTCCCGAGCAGGCCTACGAAACGGGGCAGGATGCGCCCGCACCTGCCACGGCTCCTGTTCCCGAAGCTGCACCCGTTCCGGCGCCTGCCCCCGCTCCTGCGCCTGCCCCCGTTCCGGTCCAGGCGGCCGAACCGGTTCAGGCGCCTGAACCGGATCCGGAGCCTCAGCCAGCTGTCCCCACAGCCCCGGAAACGCCGCCTTCCATCCAGGACGCCGGTCCGGCCGCAGACCACCAGCCGGACGAAGCCCAGGTTCAGGAATACCACCCCGACGACCAGCACTTTTATGAAGCGCACGACGCCGGGCACCTCCACCCTGACGAAGCGCTACATGACGCCGGACACCAGTATCCGGACGAAGAACACCACGATGCAGGCCACCTTGATGATCACCATGTCGATGACCACTTTCCAGATGATCACCATGCTGACTCCAGCCTGTTCGCCGGCGCAGCCACGGGTTCCGTAGTGGCAAAGCCCTCCAAGAAGGTGCGGCGCCGGCGCCGACTCCTGGCGCTGTTCCTGACTCTTGTGGTCTTCGTGGCAGCGATCGCCGTGGGCGCGCAGTTCCTGAAGCCCCTGCTGGGAAACGATAAGGCGGCCGACTACCCCGGCCCCGGCACGGGCGAAGTCATAGTTTCGGTCCAGCCCGGTGAAGGTACCCGCTCCGTGGCCACCAAACTGGAAAGCGGGAAAGTTGTGGCCAACGCTGACACTTTCCTGCAGGCCTTTGCTTCGTCCGGCGGAACGCTGTCGCCGGGGGACTACACGTTCAAGATGGAAATGAAGAATTCCGACGCCGTCAGCGTCCTGCTCGGCACCGACAAGAGCAAGGTCATCTACTTCGCCTTGAGTGCCGGTCTCAGGGTCGGCGAGTCGCTGCAGGCCATCTCCGAGGGCTCCGGTGTGTCGCTGCAGCAACTGAAGGAGCTCAGCAACGCTCCCGCACAGTTTGGGCTCCCAGCCAACGCCAAAAACCTTGAGGGTTTCCTCGCTCCGGGGGAGTACCGCTTCCCGCTCGGCACACCGGCGAAGGAGATCCTCCAGTCGCTGGTGAAGGTAACCACGGACGAACTTGTGGCACAGGGCATCACCGATCCGGCGAAGCAGTATGAAGCTGTGATCGTGGCGAGCATTGTCCAGGCCGAAGGCGGACAGGCTGAGTACGGCGACGTTGCCGGGGCCATCTACAACCGCCTCAAGCCGAATGACCAGACCTCCGGCTACCTGCAGGTGGATTCGGCCGTGACGTACGGGCTGGGCACCAAGAGCTTCAACTTCACCGATGAAGAGCGCCAGGACAAGTCCAACCTCTACAACACCTACGCCAACCCCGGCCTGCCGCCGGGCCCCATCGGTTCCCCGGGCAAAACCGCCATCGACGCGGCGGCGAAGCCCAAAACCAACGACTACCTGTACTGGGTAACCATCAACCTGGACACGAAAGAGACAAGGTTCTCCAAGACGCTCGACGAACACAACGTCTACGTCGACCAGTACAACACCTGGTGCCAGGCCAACGTGGGCCGCTGTACATGAGTCTCCGGGCCGCCGTCCTGGGCCATCCGATCAGCCATTCCAAGTCCCCGGCCCTGCACCTGGCGGCGTACGGCAAACTCGGGATGGACATCGGCTACACGGCCCTGGACCTGACCGAGCAGGCTCTGCCCGCCTTTATGGAACAGGTCAGGACGCAGCAGGGCTGGCGTGGACTCTCAGTCACCATGCCCCTGAAATCAGGCATGTTTGCCGAAGTGGACGAAGTCCGCGGCGTGGCACGGACACTGGGCGTGGTCAACACCGTCGCCTTCGAGGAAGACCTCGGCTCCGTGAGGCGCATCGGCTACAACACCGACGTCGCCGGCATCGTCAACGCTGTCCTTAACGCCGGAGTAGCGGCCAGCCCCGCCGCCGTGGTGCTGGGCGGAGGCGGTACAGCCGCAGCCGCAGTGGCCGCGCTGAAGGATCTGGGCACGCAGCACGCCCAGGTGTTCGTCCGGGATACCTCACGGGCCGACGAAGCACGCGCCGCCGCGGCCGGAGTAGGCCTTTCCATAGTCGTCCGGCCGCTGACCGAAGCCGCCGTTCCGACCGCAAGTGCCGACGTCGTAATTTCCACGCTCCCGCCGCGCGCAGCGGACGGGCTGGCAGCGGAGATCGCCGCGTTGGGAACCGGAACACCCGGTGTCCTCCTGGACGTGGCCTATGATCCGTGGCCCAGCCAGATTGCGTCGGCGTGGCAGTCCGGCGGCGGTGCTGTGGTGCCCGGACTCGAAATGTTGTTGTACCAGGCGGTGGAACAGGTACGCCTGTTCACCGGCCGCGGTGACGACGTTAATGCGTCTGTCATAGATGTGATGTGCGACTCAGTCGGCCTTCCCCGACGGGCGTTCTGACCGCCATACGTGGCAGGATGGAAATTATGTTGCGTTGGTTGACTGCCGGTGAATCCCATGGTCCGGCCCTGATGGGAATTATTGAAGGCGTCCCCGCCGGTGTTGAACTCACCAGCGGGCAGATCGCCGATTCATTGGCACGCCGCCGCCTTGGCTACGGCCGGGGCGCCCGGATGAAGTTCGAGCAGGACGTCGTGACCATTCTCGGCGGCGTCCGCCACGGGCTGACCCAGGGCGGTCCGGTGGCCGTCCAGGTCGCCAACACCGAATGGCCCAAGTGGGAGCAGATCATGGCTGCCGATCCGGTGGATCCGGAAATCCTGGCCGACCAGGCCCGCAACGCACCGCTGACCCGGCCCCGTCCGGGCCACGCAGACTTCACCGGGATGCAAAAGTACGGGTTCACCGAGGCCCGCCCCGTCCTGGAACGCGCCAGCGCCCGGGAGACCGCCACGCGGGTTGCCATGGGCACCGTGGCGTCCCAGTTCCTCAAGGCGCTCGGCATCGAACTGGTCAGCCATACCGTCTCCATCGCCAGCGTGACCGTGCCCGAGGGCCGTCCGCTGCCCGTTCCGGCCAACGTGATTGCGCTCGACGCCGATCCTTTGCGCTGCTTTGACCGCGAGACCTCCGATGCCATGGTGGCAGAGGTTGACGCCGCCCACAAGGAAGGCGAAACCCTGGGCGGTGTGGTGGAGGTCCTCGCGTACGGACTGCCGCCGGGACTGGGAAGCTACGTCCACTGGGACCGCCGGCTTGATTCGCGGCTCGCCGCCGCCCTCATGGGCATCCAGGCCATCAAGGGCGTCGAAGTGGGCGACGGTTTCCTGACAGCTGCGCGCCGCGGATCGGCGGCCCACGACGAGATCGTCAAGGACGCGGACGGCAAGATCATCCGGACCAGCAACCGGGCCGGCGGCATTGAAGGCGGCATGAGCATCGGCGACGTCCTGCGCGTGCGGGCGGCCATGAAGCCCATCGCCACGGTGCCCCGCGCCCTGCGCACGGTTGACGTCAGCACGGGGGAGCCTGCCAAGGCGCACCACCAGCGCTCCGACGTCTGTGCCGTGCCGGCTGCCGGCGTGGTGGCCGAGGCGATGGTCGCGCTGGTTCTGGCGGAAGCCGTCACCGAAAAGTTCGGCGGTGACTCCGTGGCGGAGACCGCCCGCAACATCAAGGGTTACCTGGACAACATTCCGGCATCCCTGGACTCGATCGGCCACTAGTGCCCGGGAGCCGTAAGGCCGGTGTGCCTGGCAACCGGCCCATTGTCCTCATCGGACCCATGGCAGTGGGAAAGTCCGCGATCGGCCACGAGCTGGCCAAGCTGCTGGACGTGCCCTTCGTCGATACGGATAATCTGATCGTGGACGCCCATGGCAGCATCGCCTCCATTTTTGCCGGCCGAGGCGAGCACGCGTTCCGGGAGATCGAGGCCCGGACCGTTGCCAGCGCGGTGGAGCATGCAGAAGGCGCGGCCAGCGTGATTTCCTTGGGTGGCGGCGCCGTGCTGGATTCCGGCACACAGCAGCTCCTGGGCCGCTGCACTGTGGTGTACCTCGAATGCGATGAGGAAACCGTGGCCGTCCGCATCGCCCGGAACTCGGGCCGGCCGCTGCTTGCCGGCGATGCCATGGCCCGATGGTCCGCCCTCTTTGTTACCAGGAAACCCGTTTACGAACGGCTGGCCGACCTCGTGGTGGATGTCCGCCATGGCTCGGTCAGCGAGCTGGGACACCGGCTCGAAGTTGCGCTGCGTGATTACGCGGCCGCCAAACAGGAAGTTGAAAATTGAGCGTTGATTCAACAGTCATCAAGGTCACCGGCGAATCCGCTGGGCAGAATTACGACGTCGTAGTTGGCCGCGGTCTGCTGGGGAACCTTCCGGCGTTGCTGGGGGAGCGGGTCCGGCGTGTGCTGGTCATCCATCCCCGTGCGTTGCGGCTCACCGGTGACACTGTCCGCGACGAGCTGGCTGCAGCGGGTTTCACCTCGCTGACCGCGGAAATCCCGGACGCCGAAGAAGGCAAGCATATCCAGGTCGCCGCGTTCTGTTGGCAGGTCCTGGGCCAGAACGATTTCACGCGCTCCGACGCCATAGTGGCAGTGGGCGGCGGCGCCGTCACCGACCTGGCCGGTTTTGTGGCGGCTACCTGGCTCCGCGGCGTGAAGGTCATCCACATGCCCACCAGCCTGCTGGGCATGGTGGATGCTTCCGTGGGTGGAAAGACCGGCATCAACACGGCTGAGGGCAAGAACCTGGTGGGCTCCTTCCACCCCCCGGCCGGCGTGCTGGTGGACCTGGACACCCTGAACACGTTGCCCAGGAATGAAATCATTTCCGGCATGGCTGAAGTCATCAAGTGCGGCTTCATCGCAGATCCGGCCATCCTTGACCTGGTGGAAAGGGACCCGGCGGCGGCCACCGACCCCGGATCGGACGCCCTGCGCGAACTCATCGAACGCGCCATCGCGGTCAAGGCCAAAGTGGTTTCGGAAGACCTCAAGGAATCCGGGCTCCGCGAAATCCTGAACTACGGCCACACCCTGGGGCACGCCATTGAACTGGTGGAGCGGTACTCCTGGCGGCACGGCGCGGCAGTGTCGGTGGGCATGATGTTCGCCGCTGAACTTGCCCGCAGCGTTGGCCGGCTCAGCGACGTGGACGCCGACCGCCACCGCAGCATCCTGGAAACACTGGGCCTCCCGGTCACATACCGGCGGGACCGCTGGCAGGGGCTGCTGGACGGCATGCGGCGCGACAAGAAATCACGCGGGGACCTCCTGCGCTTTGTGGTCCTGGACGGCATCGCCAAGCCGGGCATCCTGGATGTCCCGGACACGTCCCTGCTCTTCGCGGCCTACCAGGAAATCGCCTCCTGATGCAGGGCAACGTGGCGGGCACCAGCGACTGGCCCGAGGCTGGCTTCCCCGGAATCCGGATCAACCCGGTCTCCCTGCTGCCGGAGATCATCAACGAGGACGCCTGCCGCGCGGCCCTGGCGGCGTCCACGGACCCGTCAGACCAGATCTTCGTCCTGATCGTGGAGGGGCATGCTGCGGAGGCGGCCGAACTGCTTGCAGAGGCCCGCTTCAAGGACCCTGAGTCCTTCCGGCTCCGCACGTTCGAGGCCGAGGTGCTGCGCGTCTCCCACCGTACGGACCGTGCCCTTGACCTTTTCCGGCAGCTGCTCGCGGAGTTCCAAGGCACTGACCGTGAAGCCCTGGTCCTGCAACACCTGGGCAAGACCCAATACGCCGCCGGACACACGTCCGCCGCGGTGGAAGCCTTTGCCCGTGCGCTGGATCTTCGGGTCGCACAATCGGCTGATGCCGCACAGATCTACTCGTCCACCGTGGCGCTTCAGCGGGCCCGCGACGTCCTGGATCTTGCCTGCTGACAGGCCTGTCACGTTCTGGGGTGGGTGGCCGGGAGGCCCGGACGCAAGCCGCCCTGGTTTTACCGGTAGAATGGTTCTTGGATTTTTGATAAACACGCGCTGGCGGGCCGTTCGGCTTGCCTGGCCGGCATAGAACGTCTGACAACTGACCAGACAGATAGAAACCAGAGGATACCAGTGGCAACCACTAACGACATCAAGAACGGAACGGTCCTGAAGCTCGAGGGCCAGCTCTGGAACATCATTGAATTCCAGCACGTCAAGCCCGGCAAAGGTGGCGCGTTTGTGCGGACCAAGATGCGGAACGTGATGTCTGGCAAAGTTGTAGACAAGACGTTCAACGCCGGCCTTAAGATCGAGACCGCCACGGTTGACCGTCGGGACTACCAGTACCTGTACCAGGACGGTGCCGACTTCGTGTTTATGGACACCTCGGACTTCGACCAGCTCACCGTCTCCGGTGCCACTGTTGGCGACGCCACCAACTTCATGCTGGAGAACCAGATGGTGAACATCGCCATCCACGAAGGCAACCCGCTCTACATCGAACTTCCGCCCAGCGTTGTCCTCGAGATCACCTACACCGAGCCTGGCCTGCAGGGCGACCGCTCCTCAGCCGGCACCAAGCCCGCAACCCTGGAAACCGGCTACGAGATCCAGGTTCCGTTGTTCGTCGAGAACAACACCAAGGTCAAGGTCGATACTCGCGACGGCAGCTACCTCGGCCGGGTCAGCGAGTAGTGAGCGCACGCGGTAAGGCCCGTAACAGGGCACTGGATGTCCTCTTCGAAGCTGAGCAGCGCTCGGTTTCCGCCTTCGATGTACTCAGGTCCCGGCGCGAACTGACCGACCAGATCGTGAACCCGTACACCTTGGAAATCGTGGAGGGCGTGGTCTCCCAGCAGACCGCCATCGACGAGTTCCTCGAGACCTATTCCCAGGGCTGGACCCTGGAACGCATGCCTTCGGTGGACCGCATCATCCTGCGGATCGGCACCTGGGAACTGCTGTACAACGACGACGTTCCCGACGGCGTCGCGGTCAGTGAGGCAGTGGCACTGTCCAAGACGCTCTCAACGGATGAATCGCCGTCGTTCATTAACGGCCTCCTCGGCCGGCTGCAGCAGCTGAAGCCCTCCCTCTTGGCCTGAGCTGTTACGGCGCGGGCCAAGAGCCCGCGCACGGCGTCGTGAAGAGCCCCGGCCAGGTCCACCTGGCCGGGGCTCTTTGCGTCCCAGGAAACGATCGCTGACCGGCGCTTCCTATAGGATCTGACTATGCAAAACGCGTCCACAGGCCCCCGCGCCGGCAGCAGTACAGATGACCGGACCGGCCCCCGCAGGACCGGCCGCGCGGTCAGCCGCGAGGTGCTGGCGGACCACGTTTACGCGGAGCTCCTGGCCTCCCTTATGGATGGCCGGCTGGCGCCCGGCGCCGTCGTCAGCATTGACGGGACGGCCCGCGAGCTGGACGTTTCTCCCACTCCGGTCCGCGAGGCCCTTGCACGGCTTGAGCACACCGGAATGGTCCGGAGGGTGGCGCTGAAAGGCTACCGCGTGGCTCCCGTTTTTACGCAGGAGGATTTTGCGGAGCTGATGGAGGCGCGGTTGGCAATCGAGCCCGTCAACGCCCGGCTGGCCTGTGAACGCATCAACCAGCATGGCCTGGCCGAGCTCGGGAAGGCCGTCGAGGACCTGAAATCCGCACCTCGGGGACCTTCGTTTGCCGAGTTCAAGGACTACCTCGAGGCGGACGAGCGGTTCCACCAGCTGATTGCGCGGCAAACCGGGAACCAGTTTATGGAGGCCGCCTACTCAGCCCTCGGGGGACAGGTCCAACGGTTCCGGCTCTTTGGTGGCGTTGGCATTACGGATGCCGATTACGCCATCGCGGAACACGAGGCAGTCCTGGCTGCCGTGACTACCGGCGATCCCGACAAAGCAGCCGCAGCCATGGCGGACCACATCCGCAAGGTCCGTTCCCGGGCCATTGCCGACGCCGCGGAAAGCTAAACCCGGCCCGGGTGGGGCCGCTCAGTGATGTGATCTTGACAACTCTTTTTTGATAGTAGATCCTATAGGAAAGAGGATTGTGAAGGAGTGAAGCATCGTGGCTTACACAGCTGAGAATTGGCCCATCACCGCAGCACTGCTGCAGTTTCCGGGAACAGACGCCAAGGGCACGCAGATCAACGACGCCGACCCGTCCAGTTGGGCGGAAGTCCTGACCGAGGTCAAGGAAGCCGGCTTCGCCAACGCTGACCTGACCGACAGCTGGGTCCGTCCCGGCGATCTGAGCAAAGAGCGGCTCGCCGAGTTCAAGCAGACCGCAGAGAATGTGGGCATCGGGATCCCGGTCATTTCCGCCATCCGCCGCAGCGTGATCCACGAGACGGACTGGGCCGAAAACCTCGCCTACAGCCACCGGACCATCGACGCAGCCGCCGAGCTCGGCTGCGAAGTAGTCTCCTTCGGACTGCACCAGGCCATTACCCCGGAGCAGCAGAAGCAGCTGTGGTTCTGGACCGTTGAGGGCTACAAGGACCCGGTGGGGGACAAGGAAGTGTGGGGCAAGGCAGTCTCCCGCATCCGTGAGCTGGGCAAGCACGCAGCAGACGCCGGCGTCCTGCTCTCCCTGGAGATGTACGAGGATACCTACCTCGGCACGGCGGACTCCTCGGTACAGCTGGTGCAGGACATCGGCCTGGCCAATGTTGGGCTCAACCCGGACCTCGGCAACCTGATCCGGCTGCACCGGCCCATCGAGGACTGGCGCGAAATGGTAGCCAAGACCATGCCGTACTCGAACTACTGGCACATGAAGAACTACATCCGGGACGAGGACGTGGCGCGGGACAGCTACATCACCATGCCCGCCCCGATGGAGAGCGGCCTCATCAACTACCGCGAAGCCTTCAAGGTTGCACTCGCCGCCGGCTACCAGGGCATCATCTGCGCCGAGCACTACGGCGGGGACGGCCTGAGCGTTACGGCACGCAACCAGGAATACCTCCGCCGCCATGTGCTGCCGAAGCGGGACGGCTACGCCCTGGGCCAGAGCCAGGTGTCACAGGGGCGGCAACAGCCCGCCGCGGAACTGGCAGGAGTCTAGGAAGAGCCATGACGCAGATCTTTGACAATCCCGCTGATTTCGCGGATGAGGCGCTTGACGGCTTCGTGGCTGCCAACCGCGCATACGTTGCCCGCGTGGACGGCGGTGTGGTCCGCTCGACTGAGGTGCCCGCCGGCCAGGTCGCACTCGTCGTCGGCGGCGGCTCCGGCCACTACCCGGCCTTCGCCGGCCTGGTCGGTCCGGGGCTGGCAACAGCCTCCGCCTGCGGCAACATGTTCGCTTCACCGGCCGCAGGGCAGATTTACCGCGTGGCCAAGGAGGCAAATGCCGGCGGGGGAGTGCTGCTGAGCTACGGCAACTACGCGGGCGACGTCCTGCACTTCGGCCAGGCGCAGCTGCGCCTGAACGCCGAAGGCATCGAGACCCGCACGGTCACCGTCACGGACGACATCGCCAGTGCACCACTGGACCAGATCGGCAAGCGCCGCGGCATCGCCGGCGACCTCACGGTGTTCAAGATTGCCGGCGCCGCCGCCGAAGCGGGCCTGAGCCTGGACGAGGTGGAACGGCTCGCCATCAAGGCCAATGACCGCACTCGTTCCCTGGGCGTGGCCTTCGACGGCTGCACCCTGCCCGGCGCCGCCGAACCGCTCTTCCACGTGCCCGAAGGCCAGATGTCCCTGGGCCTGGGCATCCACGGGGAACCGGGCATCTCGGAACATCCCATGCCGACGGCGTCCGAACTCGCCGAACTGCTGGTCTCGCGCCTCCTCGCGGACACCCTGGATCACCGCGGAAGCCGCGTGGTGGCCATCGTCAACGGCCTCGGTACCGTCAAGTACGACGAACTTTTCCTTTTGTTCGGCAAGATCGAGAAACTCCTCGTCAACGCCGGACTGACCGTGGTGGAACCGGAATGCGGCGAGTTGGTCACGAGCCTGGACATGTCCGGGCTATCCCTCACGCTGCTCTGGCTGGATGAGGAACTCGAACACTACTGGGCCGCGCCAGCAGACTCACCGGCCTACCGCAAGGGCAACCTGGCTCCGCGTGCCCGCCGCCAGCTGACCGGACCGGAAGACGCCGTGGCCGGCGACGTGGAAGAAACGACGGCGGCAGCAGCGGACCTGGGCCGGCTGGCAGCCGCCGTGCTCGCCCAAGTGCGGGACGTCGTCGTCGAACACGAAGAGGAACTGGGCAACCTGGACGCCATAGCCGGCGACGGCGACCACGGCATCGGCATGCGCCGCGGCGTGGAGGCAGCAGCCGACGCCGCGGCACAGGCCGCAGCGTCCGGCGCATCGGTGGGACGCGTGCTTGAAGCAGCCGGCGAAGCCTGGAGCGAACGGGCCGGCGGCACCTCAGGCGCACTGTGGGGATCTGCGGTCATCGCGTCCGGACTTGCCCTGGGCAGCCGGGAAACCTACACCAATGAGGACGCGATTGCCGCCGTGACCGCATTCGTGGGCGCCATTACTGAACTCGGCAAGGCCGAGCCGGGCGACAAGACCATGGTGGACGCGCTCCTGCCTTTCCGGGAGGCGTTCCTCGGGGAGTTCGACGGCGGCTCCACACTGGCCCAGGCCCTCACCGTTGCCGCCTCCGCTGCCAGGGCGGCGGCTGCGAAAACGGCGGAACTGCGCCCGCTCAAGGGCCGCGCCCGTCCGCTGGCCGAAAAGAGCCTCGGGCACCCTGACCCCGGCGCGGTCTCCTTTGGACTGATCGCCGAACGGATTGCCGCATACATCCACTCTGGCCTGGCGGAGCCAAACTTCACGGAGCCAGGGCTGGTCCATTCTGAACTGGCTTACGCGGCCGAAAAAGGAGCAACAACATGAACACCCACGCAGGTTGGCGCATCGTCATCGGCAACGATGAGGCCGGCGTCGAGTACAAGGAAGCACTGAAGGCGCTGCTCACGGCAGACAGCCGCGTTGCCTCCGTGCTGGACATCGGGGTTGGGGCCAACGATGCCACCGCCTACCCGCACGTCGCGGTCAATGCCGCCCGCAAGGTGGCGGACGGCGAGGCGGACCGCGCGCTCCTCATCTGCGGAACGGGACTGGGCGTGGCCATCGCGGCCAACAAGGTACCCGGAATCCGTGCAGTGACGGCCCACGACAGCTATTCCGTGGAGCGCTCCGTCCTTAGCAACAACGCCCAGGTCCTCACGCTGGGCCAGCGGGTCATCGGCCTGGAGCTCGCCAAGAAGCTCGTGGGCGAGTGGCTCGAGTACCGCTTTGATGAAAGTTCAGCGTCCGCCGACAAGGTCGACGCCATCTGCTCCTATGAGCCCGAATACACGAAGGCAGTCTGATCATGACCACAACACCCAACAGCGCACGCAAGATCGCCGTCGTCGGATCGGGATACATGGGTGGCGGTATTGCCCAGGTCCTGGCACTGGGCGGAGCCCGGGTTGCCCTGGCCGATGTCTCCGCCGCGGTGGCGCAGGACAACTATGAGCGGCTGCTGGCCGAATCGGACCAGTTCGTCGCCGACGGCCTGTTCCCCGAGGGTTCAACGGCCATCCTCAAGCAGAATCTGTGGGCGGCCAAGGACATCGAGGAAGCCGTGGCGGATGCCGACTTCATCGAAGAAGCCGTGCCCGAAGTCATCGCCATCAAGCACCAGACGCTGGCGCGGATCAGCGCCGCCGCCCGGCCGGACGCCGTCATCGGTTCCAACACGTCAACCATCTCCATCGCGGAGCTGTCCGAGCCGGTCGCCAACCCGGAGCGGTTCCTGGGCGTGCACTTCTCCAACCCGTCCCCGTTCATCCCTGGTGTGGAAATCATCCCGCATGCCGGCACTTCGGCCGCCACCATCGGTGCCGTCCGGGACCTGGTCCATGCCGCCAACAAGCAGACCGCGGTGGTCAAGGACGTCACCGGATTCGTCCTGAACCGCCTGCAGTACGCCCTCTTCCACGAGGCCGCGCAGCTCGTGGAGCAGGGAATCGCCACCGCCGAGGACGTGGACACCCTGGTCCGCACCACCTTCGGCTTCCGCCTGCCGTTCTTCGGTCCGTTCGCCATCGCAGACATGGCCGGCCTGGACGTCTACAACTTCTGCTACAAGTCACTGCAGACCGAGTTCCCGGAACGCTTCGCCACGCCCAGGATCCTGAGTGACCTGGTGGAAGCAGGCAAACTCGGCACCAAGACCGGCGCCGGCTTCCTCAACGTCCCGGCCGAACGCACCCCGGAACTCATCGCCTACCGCAACAGGGCCTACGTGGCCATGCAGAAGCTCATCGACGAGCTCGGCCCGGCCCCCATCAACTAAGGAGCATTTCCATGGCCACTTTCCCCGCTGAACGCACCGCCATCATCACCGGCGCCGTCTCCGAACGCGGTATCGGCCGCGCCACGGCCGGGTACCTTGCCGCCCAGGGCTGGAACATCGGCATCATCGACCTGGATGACGCCCAGTCCCAGGCCACCGCCAAGGAAATCGCCGCGCAGTACGGCGTGAAGGCCCACGGCGTCGGCGCCAACATCGGCGACGAAGCATCCGTCCGCGCAGCCATCGACTCGATCGAAGCAGAGCTGCCGCAGGTCGTCGCACTGGCCAACGTGGCCGGCGTCAGCTCACCTGTTCCGTATCTTGAACTGGACGCCGCTGAATGGGACCGCGTTATGAGCATCAACCTCAACGGTGTCCATTACGCCACCCGCCGCGTCGCTGAATCCATGGCGAAGAACCGGATCGGACGCATCGTGAACATCTCTTCAGTGTCCGCCCAACGCGGCGGCGGCACCTTCTCCAAAACGCCGTACTCCGCGGCCAAGGCTGGGGTCATCGGCCTGACCCGCGCCACCGCCCGCGAGCTGGGGGAGTACGACATCACGGTGAACGCCATTTCCCCCGGCCCCGTCGACACGGACATCATGGGCGGCACCCTCAGCCAGGAACGCAAAGACGAACTCACCAAGGACCTCGTGGTCAACCGCGTCGGTTCCACACGCGACATCGCAGCAGCCATCGCCTTCCTCATCAGCGAGGACGCCGGATACATCTCCGGCCAGACGCTGAACGTGGATGGCGGACTCTACATGCACTAGGAAGGACCACCATGGGCTCCTGGACCAAGGAACGCAGAATCTACCTGGCCGTGGGCGTGTTCGCCTGCCTGGTCGGCGCAATACTCATCGCCTTCTCGCTTTAATCGCTCCACCTTCCACTGATTTGCTCACCTGCTTACTCAACGAGGAGTTTGAATGACTGTCACCACTGGAACAAACGCCACCAAGGAGTTGCTGGATTCACCGGTCCTCAAATCTGCGATCTCCAAAGCCTCCTTCCGGCTGATGCCCATGCTCGTCATCCTGTACGTCGTGGCATTCCTGGACCGCACCAACGTGGGCTTCGCCGAGGCAGCACTGGAAGTGGACAGGGGCATCACCGCCGGCGCGTATGCCCTGGGCGCGGGCATCTTCTTCATCGGCTACGCCTTGTTCGAGATCCCTTCCAACCTGCTGCTGACCAAGTTCGGTGCCAAGATGTGGCTGGCCCGCATCGCCATCACGTGGGGCATCGTCTCCGCCTGCTTCGCTTTCGTCCAGGGCGAGACGTCCTTCATCATCCTGCGCTTCCTGCTCGGTGTGACCGAGGCCGGCCTGTTCCCGGGCGTCATCATGTTCCTGGCGGCCTGGTTCCCCAACAAGGTCCGCGTCAAGATGTTCGCCATCTTCTACCTGGCCCAGCCGTTCTCCCAGATGATGGGGGCCCCGCTGTCGGGGTGGCTCATCAACATCGGCGACCAGGTTCCCGGCGTTGCCGGCTGGCAGGTCATGTTCTTCGTTGAAGGCATGCTGGCGGTACTCGCCGGTATTGCGGCGTACTTCTTCCTCATCAATACCCCGCAGGACGCGAAATTCCTGGACAAGGACGAGAAGAAGGCGCTGCTGGACGTTATGGCCCTCGAGGACGGGGTCAAGGAAAAGGACGGCCCCCGCGGTGTCGTCGCCGCCATGAAGAACCGCAAGGTCTGGTACTTCACCGCCATCTACTTCTGCCTCCAGATCGCCGTCTACGGCGTGACGTTCTATCTGCCGCAGCAGGTGGCACAGCTCACCGGGCAGAAGGTGGGCATCGAAGTGGGCCTGCTAGCGGCCATCCCATGGTTCTTCGGCATCTTCGCGTGCTACTTCATCGGCAAGGCGGCAAACACCATCGTCCGCCGCCGCGTTTGGGGCACGGGCCTGTTCATCTCCACCGGCCTGTGCATCTTCGGCTCCGCCTGGGCGGGCTCCAATCACCTGCCGGCGCTGGGCATCATCTTCATCACCTTGGCGGTGTGCAGCTTCCTCTCGATCGGTCCCATCGCGTGGTCCTACCCGACGGCGTTCCTCACCGGAACGGCGGCCGCTGCGGGCATCGGCCTGATCAACTCGCTGGGTAACCTGGGCGGTTTCGTGGCCCCCATCCTGCGGACCACGGTCAATCAGGTCACCGCATCGGACACCGGCACCATGGGCGTGTACGCCCTGGGTGTCCTTCCGTTCGTGGCGGCGATCATGATGTACGCCACCAAGAGGTTCCGCAACAAGGCCGACGATCTGCTCGACAACAAGTGACCGGCCATGACTGAATGCAGCAGCGCTGACCAGAGCGGCACCCCGGAGATCCTCTACATCGGCGTCAGCACCAAGATGTACATGGGATACCGGGACTGCCTGGACTGGCTCGCCCGCATACAGCATGAAGTGGACTCCCGTCCGGCCCTTGCGGCCGGGCGGGTGGTCCCGTTTGTGATCCCTTCCTTCCCGGTCCTTCCGGCCGCCGGTGGCGTCATCTCAGGATCACCGCTTCTGCTGGGGGCCCAGAACTGCGGCTGGGCGGACGGACCGTGGACAGGTGAGGTGTCGCCGTCGCTTCTGGCCGAGCTTGGGGTAAGCCTCGTGGAGATCGGCCATGCCGAACGGCGGCGGCACTTCGGCGAGGACAACACCATGATCGCCCGGAAAGTCAGGGCAGCCGACGACGCCGGCATCACCCCGCTGCTGTGCGTGGGCGAGGAAACACGCAATGAAAAAAGCGGGACCGGAGCCAGCGGAGCGGCGGCATTTGTCCATCAGCAGATAGACGAGGCGGTCGGCGGTGATTGGGACTTGGCATCCCGGCTCATGATCGCCTACGAACCGGTCTGGGCCATTGGAGCAACGGAGCCCGCCGACGCAGGCTACGTCGCCGCCGTCGTGCGTTCACTGCGGACGCTGCTGGCCGCCCATTCGCACGGGGCAGGCGACGCGTTGGGGGACCCGCCAGTTATCTATGGCGGGTCGGCCAAGCCAGGGCTGCTGCCCGCGCTCGACGGCGTCTCCGGGCTCTTCCTGGGCCGGTTCGCCCACGATGCGGCGAACTTCGGCAAAGTCCTTGATGAGGCACTGTCAATGACGGCTTTGCAGGAGGCTCTCCGGGGAACCTAGCCGGAGGAACCGAACAGCGCCCACGTCAGCCCGCGACGGCGGCGCGCAGGGACAGAATCAGCTGCAGCTGCTGCTGCTCCTCCATCTGGTGAAGCCGGACGTCGCGGCCGCTGAGGATGCGCTGCCGGATGAAGGCGAGCTGGGTGGCAGCGTGGAGGAACGCCTTCATCTGCGGGCGGCGTTGGTAGCCGGCCGCCCACTGCAGGGCGGTCCGCCGGCCGCGCGGGGTGGCCAGCAGTTCCACCTCGGCGGGGCTGAACCAGCCAGCCGCGGAGTATTCCATCAGCCGTTGGCGGGTGAGCCGGTTTTCAGCGACGCGGAGGAGGATGATGCCCACAACGGCCAGCACAAAGATGGGCACCTGGATCAGGATGTATTCCGCCAGGAACCCCGCGCCCATGCTGTTCCACCGGTTATGCAGCAGCATCGCCGGGATCAGTCCGATGAGAAAGGCCAGCACCGAGGCTCCGGAGTGCCAGCGGCGGGCGGCGAAACCCATGATGAGGCCGGTGGTTCCCGTGAAGATGGCATGGGCGAAGGGTGACATCACGCCGCGGAGGAGGAAGATCTGGGCCAGATCCGTTCCCGGGTTGGCGGATTCGGCGATGGCCCGTCCAAAGTAGAGGATGTTTTCGGTGAACGCGAAGCCGCCGGCGATGGTGAAGGCGAAGACTATGCCGTCCACCGGACCGTCGAAGTGTTTGCGCGCCAGCAGCAGGATCAGCAGCAGGCCCAGGGACTTGGCGAACTCCTCCACCACGGGCGCCTGGACGGTGGCCATAAACGTCTGGAAGTCAGCCACCTCGCTGAACTGGAAGGTCAGGGCAAAGAACGGCTGGATGAGCAGCGTGACCGCGATGGACACCGCAGCTCCCCAGGTGAACGCGAAGACCAGGAGCCGCTTGGGTTCCGGTTCCCACCGGTCGATCAGATAGACCGCAAGGAGCACCGCGGACAGCGGGATCAGTGACAGCACAAACCCCGCCAGGAACCCGCCCACGCCGGTGTTGGCTACTAGGAACGGCACCACCAGGAACAGGCTCAGGAAGACAAGGGCGGCGCCGCCCACCGTGAGTGCCAGGAGGCCTGCGGGCCGCCGGCCAGCCAGGGTTGCCTGTGGAGGCCCCAGCGGCGGCAGCTGGGCCGCGTTGGATCCGGGTGCGGGCCGGTAGTACTCAGGTTCAACCCGGCCCATCCAGCTGGGGTTCGCCTGTGTGGGGAAAGGATCCGGTGGGCCGGCCGGCCCACCGGCCTGGCCGGAACCCGGCTGATGAGGGTGCATGGACATACTGGAAGCCTATGATGCCCCTGCCGATGTGGTAATTTTGAAACGCAAATGATCCTTTTTTAATTCCGTCCCGAGAGGCGGGGAAAGGGGAGACGAGAGTTTGACTTCTGTCACAAACGCACCGGTTCCAGCCAGGGTTGTCCTCAACCAGGCGGACATTGACCGTGCACTCACTCGAATCGCCCACGAGATCCTTGAGGCCAACAAAGGGTCCAAGGACCTGGTCCTGCTGGGCATTCCGCGCCGCGGCTACCCGCTGGCCGTCCGCCTCGCACACAAGATTGCGGCTGCGGACCCCACCGTGGACGCCACGGCCATTGTCGGGCAGCTGGACGTCACCATGTTCCGCGATGATCTTTCCCACCAGCCCACCAGGCCGCCGTACCCCACACAGCTCCCGCGCACGGGAATCGATAACAAGGTTGTGGTGCTCATCGATGATGTCCTGTACTCCGGCCGCACCATCCGTGCCGCCCTTGACGCCATCATCGACCTCGGCCGTCCCCGGATCGTCCGGCTGGCTGTGCTGATCGACCGCGGCCACCGTGAGCTGCCCATCAGGGCGGACCACGTGGGCAAGAACCTGCCCACCTCGTCCGCCGAGAAGGTCCGGGTCCGCCTTGAGGAAACCGACACCGCCGCCGACGGCTCCGTTGTCAACGAAGTGGTTATCGAGGGCGGCGCGTGAAACACCTCCTCTCCACTGAAGACCTCAGCCTGGCCAACGCCATCCGCATCCTCGACACCGCCGAGGAAATGGCTGCCGTCGGGGACCGCGAAGTCAAGAAGCTCCCGGCCCTCCGCGGCCGCACCGTGGTGAACCTCTTCTTCGAGGACTCAACCCGCACGCGGATCTCCTTCGAAGCGGCCGCCAAGAGGCTGTCCGCCGACGTCATCAACTTCGCCGCGAAGGGCTCCTCCGTCTCCAAGGGCGAATCCCTCAAGGACACAGCCCAGACGCTTGCAGCCATGGGCGCGGACGCCGTCGTGATCCGGCACTGGGCCTCGGGCGCGCCGCACCGGCTCGCCGCGACGGACTGGATCGACGCCGCCGTCATCAACGCCGGCGACGGCACCCACGAACACCCCACGCAGGCCCTCCTGGACTCCTTCACCATGCGCCGGCACTGGTCAAAGCTGGCGGGCTCCTCGTCCATCGGGGCAGACCTCAAAGGCATGCGCGTAGCCATCGCCGGGGACGTCCTGCACTCCCGCGTTGCCCGCTCCAACGTCTGGCTGCTCCGCACGCTCGGCGCCGAAGTCACCCTCGTGGCGCCACCCACCCTGCTGCCCATCGGCGTCGAACACTGGCCGTGCAAGGTCAGCTACGACATGGATGACACCCTGGCGCAGGGTGTGGACGCAGTGATGATGCTGCGCGTGCAGGGTGAGCGGATGAACGCCTCGTTCTTCCCCTCCACGCGCGAATACTCGCGCCGCTGGGGCTTTGATGACAACCGGCTCCGGGCCCTGGATAGCCTGGGACTGAAGGACACCATCATCATGCATCCCGGACCCATGAACCGTGGCCTGGAGATTTCTTCCGCCGCCGCCGACTCGCCCCGTTCCACCGTGCTTGCACAGGTGCGCAACGGCGTCTCCGTCCGGATGGCCACCCTCTATCTGCTGCTCTCCGGGGATACCCGCGAACCAACCGCCTCCGCGGGCGCGGCCACCAACACAGCCCGCGCCAACATAGCCCACACCAATGCAGCGCGTTCAAACGCCGCCCATTCCACCAAGGAGAGCAACTGATGGCAGAGAACAACGGAACCTACCTGATCCGCGGTGCATCGATCCTGGGCGCCGGGGCCGAGGACCTGCTCATCAGTGACGGCGTCATCTCCGCCCGGGGCGCAGCCGCTGCCACCCACAAAGACGCGGACGGCGCCACCGTCATCGAAGCCGCCGGCCTGGTGGCACTGCCCGGCATGGTGGACGTGCACACACACCTGCGCGAGCCCGGCCGCGAAGATGCCGAAACCGTCGAGACCGGCACCCGCGCCGCCGCACTGGGCGGCTTCACCGCGGTCCACGCCATGGCCAACAGCAACCCGGTGGCGGACACGGCCGGTGTGGTGGAACAGGTCCACAGCCTGGGCCGCGCGGCCGGCTGGGTGGACGTCCGTCCCGTCGGCGCCGTGACCGTCGGCCTGGCCGGCGAGCAGCTCGCCGAACTCGGTGCCATGGCAGATTCCCGTGCCCAGGTCCGCATGTTCTCCGACGACGGCCTCTGCGTCCACGATCCCGTGCTGATGCGCCGCGCCCTGGAGTACGTCAAAGCGTTCGACGGCGTGGTGGCCCAGCACGCGCAGGAACCCCGCCTTACCGCCGGGGCCCAGATGAACGAGGGCGCCGTCTCCGCCGTCCTCGGACTCACCGGCTGGCCGGCAGTCGCCGAGGAGAGCATCATCGCCCGTGACGTCCTGCTGGCGCAGCACGTTGACTCCCGCCTGCACGTCTGCCACGTCTCCACTGCCGGCTCCGTGGAGATCATCCGCTGGGCCAAGGAACGCGGCATCAACGTCACCGCCGAGGTCACCCCGCACCACCTCCTGCTCACCGACGACCTGGTCCGCAGCTACAACCCCGTCTACAAGGTCAACCCGCCGCTGCGGACCGATGCTGACGTGCAGGCGCTGCGCGCCGGCCTGGCTGACGGGACCATCGACGTGGTGGGCACCGACCATGCCCCGCACCCGAGCGAGCACAAGGAATGCGAGTGGGCGCAGGCCGCGATGGGCATGACCGGGCTGGAAACCGCTCTGTCCGTAGTGCAGCACACCATGATCGAGACCGGCCTCATGACCTGGGCCGATTTTGCCAGGGTGACCTCCACGGCCGCGGCGCAGATCGGCCGGGTGACGGACCAGGGCCGTCCCCTGGACGCCGGCGAACCCGCCAACATCATCCTTGTGGATCCCGCAGCCCGCTGGACCGTTGACCCTGCCAAGATGGCAACCATGGGCCGCAACTCCCCGTTCGCCGGCCTGGAGCTGCCGGGCAAGGTGGTGGCCACCTTCTACAAGGGCCACCCCACCGTCCTGGACGGCCAGCTCAACACGCCGTACCGCGAACCGGCTGCGGCAGGCGCCTCCTGATGGACACCAAACTCCTTACCGGCCTCATCACGGCCGCGGTCATCGCCGTCGTCCTGCTGATGATCTGGGCAGGCTGGCGCAACCGCCTCAGGCGGCAGGCCGACGTCGGCCGGTTGCCCGACGTGCCAGAGGCGCCCGGCGTGCCGCTCGTCGGGGCCGACGGCCAGTACGTTGCGTCCACCACCGCCGGAGACTGGCTGGACCGGATCGCGGTACACCGGCTTGGCATCCGGACCAATGCGGTCCTCAGCGTGTACCCGCATGGCGTCCTCTTCGACAGAACCGGTGCGCCGGCGCTCTACATCCCGGCCGGCAGCCTGACCGCCGTCCGGCAGGAAAGCGGCATGGCCGGAAAGTTCGTGGAAAAGGACGGGCTCCTGGTCCTCACCTGGGACCTCGGGACCCACGAACTCGACACGGGCTTCCGGACCCGCCGGGCCGCCGACAAGGACGCCCTCTATGACTCCCTTCAGCAATTGATCGCCGCCGCCCCCCAGGAACATTCCCAGGATCCCCAGAGTGGAAAGTAAGACAGTGACAGACTCCAACGAAGTGTCAGAAGCAGTAGTGACAGAAACAGCGACAGCAAAAGCAGAGACTGCGGCACCAGCAGCCCTTTCCACCACAGTTCCCACACCGGCGGTGCTGGTCCTGGAGGACGGCCGCATGTTCCGCGGCACCAGCTACGGCGCGCAGGGCACGGCCCTGGGCGAAGCGGTGTTCGCCACCGGCATGACCGGCTACCAGGAAACCATCACCGACCCCTCCTACGCCCGCCAGCTGGTGGTGCAGACGGCGCCGCACATCGGCAACACCGGTGTGAACAGCGAGGACGCCGAGTCCCGCCGCATCTGGGTGGCCGGCTACATCGTCCGCGACGCCGCCCGCCGCCCCTCCAACTGGCGCTCCGAACGCTCCCTGGACGAGGAGCTCATCGGGCAGGGGATTGTCGGCATCCAGGGCGTGGACACCCGTGCCATCACCCGCCACCTGCGTGAGCACAAGACCATGCGCGCCGGCATCTTCTCGGGTGCGGCCGCCAAGGCCACGGACAAGGAACTCGTTGACGCGGTCCTGGCCAGCGCCCCGATGGAAGGTGCCCGTCTGGCCGAGGAAGTCAGCGTCAGCGAAGCCTATGTGGTGGACCCCCAGGACCACGGCTGGGACGGCGAGGCGCGCTTCAGCATTGCCGCGATCGACCTCGGCATCAAGGCCATGACGCCCATCCGCTTCGCCGAGCGCGGCGTCCGCGTCCATGTCCTGCCGGCAACCTCCACCCTCGAGGACGTCAAGGCCGTCAACCCGGACGGCTTCTTTATGTCCAACGGCCCGGGCGACCCCGCCACGGCAGACGCCCAGGTCAAGCTGCTCCGGTCCGTCCTGGACGAGAAGCTGCCGTACTTCGGCATCTGCTTCGGCAACCAGATCCTGGGACGAGCCCTGGGCTTCGGCACCTACAAGCTCCCCTACGGCCACCGCGGCATCAACCAGCCCGTCCTGGACCGCCGCACCGGCAAAGTGGAGATCACCTCCCAGAACCACGGCTTCGCCGTGGACGCACCGCTCGACGGCGCCACGCAGGCTCCCGAGGAGCGCTACGGCCGCGTTGAGGTTAGCCACATCAGCCTCAACGACGACGTCGTCGAAGGCCTCGCGTGCCTGGACATCCCGGCCTTCTCGGTGCAGTACCACCCGGAAGCCGCAGCCGGCCCGCACGACGCCGCCTACCTGTTTGACCGTTTCATCGACCTGATGGCCGTCACCAAAACCGGCTCAGAGAACACCACCGATTCCAAGACTGAGGACAAGAAGTAATGCCCAAGAGAACTGACCTTAAGAGCGTCCTGGTCATCGGTTCCGGCCCGATCGTGATCGGCCAGGCCGCGGAGTTCGACTACTCCGGCACCCAGGCCCTGCGTGTCCTCAAGGAGGAGGGCCTGCGGGTCATCCTGGTGAACTCGAACCCGGCCACCATCATGACGGACCCCGAGTTCGCCGATGCCACCTACATCGAGCCCATCACTCCCGAGGTGGTGGAGAAGATCATCGCCAAGGAGCGCCCGGACGCCATCCTGCCCACCCTGGGCGGCCAGACCGCGCTGAACACGGCCATCGCGCTGGACAAAAACGGCGTGCTGGCCAAGTACAACGTGGAGCTCATCGGCGCGAACATCGCGGCCATCGAGCTTGGCGAGGACCGTGAAAAGTTCAAGGGCGTGGTGGAACGCTGCGGCGCCGAATCGGCCCGCAGCCACATCATCCACACCATTGACGAGGCTTTGGCCGCGGCCGAGGACCTGGGCTACCCGATGGTGGTCCGCCCCTCGTTCACCATGGGCGGCCTCGGCTCCGGCCTGGCCTACAACGAAAACGACCTGCGCCGCATCGTGGGCCAGGGCCTGCAGTACAGCCCCACCACCGAGGTGCTGCTCGAAGAGAGCATCCTCGGCTGGAAGGAATACGAGCTTGAGATGATGCGCGACAAAAACGACAATGTCGTGGTGGTCTGCTCCATCGAAAACTTCGACCCCGTGGGCGTGCACACCGGCGACTCCATCACCGTGGCACCGGCGCTGACCCTGACGGACCGCGAATACCAGCGTCTGCGCGATATCTCCATCGCCGTCATCCGTGAGGTGGGCGTGGACACCGGCGGCTGCAACATTCAGTTCGCCATTGAGCCGGACACCGGCCGGGTAGTGGTTATTGAAATGAACCCGCGCGTGTCCCGTTCCTCCGCCCTGGCATCCAAGGCCACCGGCTTCGCCATCGCCAAGATCGCCACCAAGCTCTCCCTCGGCTACACCCTGGACGAGATCCCGAACGACATCACGCAGAAGACCCCGGCGTCCTTCGAACCCACCCTGGACTACGTGGTGGTCAAGGTTCCGCGCTTCGCCTTCGAGAAGTTCCCGGCTGCGGATGACACCCTCACCACCACCATGAAGTCCGTGGGCGAAGCGATGGCCATGGGCCGCAACTTCACCGAAGCGCTGCAGAAGGCCCTGCGCTCCCTGGAACAGAAGGGCTCGCAGCTGGACTTCAGCTCCGTCCCCGAATGGGAAGTCGCGGAGCTGATCGAGAAGTCCAAGCGGCCCACCACGGAACGCCTGCACCAGGTCCAGCGCGCCCTGCTCGGCGGCGCCACCGTGGAACAGCTGTTCGAAGCCACCAAGATCGACCCCTGGTACCTGGACCAGCTCCAGCTGCTCAACGGGATCTCCCACGAGATCCGCCAGGCCGGAGCCCTGACCGTGGAGATGCTCAAGCGCGCCAAGCGCCACGGCTTCTCGGACGAGCAGATCGGGTCCCTCACGCACAACTCCGAAGCCGTGGTCCGCGGTGTCCGGCAGGCCCTCGGGATCCGTCCGGTCTACAAGACCGTGGATACCTGCGCCGCCGAGTTCGCCGCCTACACCCCGTACCACTACTCGTCCTACGACGAGGAGGACGAGATTGCGCTGCACTCCAAGCCCTCCATCCTGATCCTCGGCTCCGGCCCCAACCGCATCGGCCAGGGCATCGAGTTCGACTACTCCTGCGTCCACGCCTCCATGGCGCTGCGCAAGGCCGGCTACGAAACCGTGATGGTCAACTGCAACCCGGAGACGGTCTCTACCGACTACGACGTCTCCACCCGCCTCTACTTTGAGCCGCTGACCCTGGAGGACGTCCTCGAGGTCATCGCCGCCGAGGAACGCACCGGCGGCGTGATGGGTGTCTTTGTGCAGCTCGGCGGCCAGACGCCGCTGAAGCTGGCGCAGCAGCTGGCCGACGCCGGCGTCCCCATCCTGGGCACGTCCCCGGAAGCGATCGACCTCGCCGAGCACCGCGGCGAATTCTCCCGCGTGCTCGACAACGCCGGGCTGATCGCCCCGAAGAACGGCACGGCGGTGTCCTTCGACGACGCCAAGAAGATCGCCGACGAGATCGGCTACCCCGTCCTGGTCCGCCCGTCCTACGTGCTCGGCGGCCGCGGCATGGAAATCGTCTACGACGAGCCGAACCTCTCCCGGTACATCGCCAACGCCACGGAAATCACCCCGGACCACCCGGTGCTGATCGACCGGTTCCTGGAGGACGCCGTCGAAATCGACGTCGACGCGCTCTTCGACGGCACCGACATGTACCTGGGCGGCATCATGGAACACATCGAGGAGGCCGGCATCCACTCCGGCGACTCCGCGTGTGTCCTGCCTCCCATCACCCTGGGCAACAACGTGATCGAGCGTGTCCGTACGGCAACCCGCGCCATCGCCGAGGGCGTGGGCGTCCGCGGCCTGATCAACATCCAGTTCGCGCTGGCCTCGGACGTTCTCTACGTGCTCGAAGCGAACCCGCGGGCCTCCCGCACTGTGCCGTTCGTCTCCAAGGCGACCGGCGTCCAGATGGCGAAGGCTGCCGCGCTGATAGGCACGGGTGTCACCATCCACCAGCTCCGGACCGCCTACAAGATGCTGCCGGAAACCGGTGACGGCTCCACCCTGCCGCTCGACGCCCCGGTCTCGGTCAAGGAAGCCGTCCTTCCGTTCAGCCGCTTCCGCACCCCGGAAGGCAAAGTTGTGGACTCGCTGCTCGGCCCGGAAATGCGGTCCACCGGCGAAGTCATGGGCATCGACAAGCACTTCGACACCGCCTTCGCCAAGAGCCAGGCAGCCGCCAACAACGCCCTGCCCACCGAAGGCAAGATCTTTGTCTCCGTGGCCAACCGGGACAAGCGGGCGGTCATCATGGCCGTCAAGCGCCTCTCGGACCTCGGCTTCGAGATCGTCTCCACCGGCGGCACCGCCGACGTCCTGCGCCGCAACGGCATCCAGGCCAGCACGGTCCGCAAGGTCGCCGAGGGCAGCAGTGCCGAAGGTGAGGGCACTATCGCAGACCTCGTTATCGCCGGCGAGATCGACATGGTCTTCAACACGCCCTCCGGCGGCGAAGCCCGCAGCGACGGTTACGCCCTTCGCGCCGCCGCGACCTCCATCGGCATCCCCTGCATCACCACGGTGGCCGAGTTCAACGCGGCGGTGCAGGCCATCGAGGCGATGCGCACCTACGAGTGGTCAGTGACCAGCCTGCAGGAGCACGCCGCCGCCCTGGTGGCGTCCCAGAAGGCAGCTGCGGAGAACGCGGCGGCCGAGTCTGCGGTTTCGCAGAATGCCTGAGGCCGCCTCCACACCATCAAGCCCCGCGCGGGAGTCCTTCGGCTCCCGGCTCGGGGCGGCCATGGCGGCCCGCGGGCCGCTGTGCGTGGGCATTGACCCGCACCCGGCTCTCCTGAAGGACTGGGGACTGGCCGACGACGCCGCAGGGCTGAGGCGGTTTTCGCTGACGGTCCTGGAGGCTGTCGGTTCGCTCGCTGCCGCGGTGAAGCCGCAGGTGGCGCTCTACGAGCGCCACGGTTCGGCCGGGATGGCAGTCCTGGAGGAAGTGCTGGCCGCCGCCGATGGCCAGGTGCTCACCATTGCTGACGCCAAGCGGGGGGACATCGGCTCCACGATGGCTGCCTACGCGGACGCCTGGCTGCGGGACGGCTCGTCCCTGGCAGCCGACTCCGTGACCCTCAGCCCGTACCTGGGGTTTGAGTCGCTCCGCCCGGCCCTTGACCTGGCAGCGGACTACGGCCGGGGCGTATTTGTCCTGGCGTTGACCTCCAACCCGGAGGGGGCTTCCGTTCAGCATGTGGGCGGAGCCGACTCCGTGGCCCGGCGGATCGTCGAGGCGGCAGCGGCAGAGAACAGCCGTTATGCCGGCAGCCTGGGGTCCGTTGGACTCGTCGTCGGCGCCACCGTGGGGTCAGCGTTGACTGACCTGCACCTGGACCTGCCGGCGGTCCGCGGGCCCATCCTGGCTCCCGGGCTGGGCGCCCAGGGGGCCACACCGGCAGACCTGCGCCGGACCTTCGGTGCCGCGTACCCGCAGGTCCTGGGGACGTCCAGCCGGGATATCCTGGCTGCCGGTCCAGGGACCCAGGGTCTCCGTGATGCTGCGTTGCGCACGCTTGAGGGGCTCCGCGGCAAATAGGCGCCCTCAATGCTGGCATCCATTGATTCGCCGCCCACCAAGGGGTAGGTTTCAGGACAAGTCCAATGGCGGTCGCCTTGGACTCAGCCGATGAATCCGGGGGTGTCCTCCATGAGCCTGCGACCCTTATCTCCTTCGGAACGCGCGGCGGCCCTGAACAAGGCGGCCGCCGCGCGGGCCGCCAGGGCGGCCGCCAAAGAGCGCCTCAAAAACGGCAAGACGTCGGCAGCGGATCTTATCGGTGCCGCCGCCGCGGATGACGCCCTCGCCCGGATGCGGGTGGTGGAGCTGTTGGAGGCCCTGCCGGGCATCGGAAAAGTCAGGGCTGCAGCCATTATGGAGCAGTTGGGCATAGCGGCGTCCCGCCGGCTCCGCGGACTGGGCATTCACCAGCGCCAGGCGCTGGTAGATTTTATAGACGAGAAATAGGGCGTTCCCAGGGGCGCCCGAACCCAAACTCCGCCGCAAAGGAATACGTGAGCAAGAAACCGGGACTGACAGTCCTCGCTGGTCCGACGGCTGTTGGCAAAGGCACCGTGTCCACCTACATCCGGGATAACTACCCCGAAGTCTGGCTTTCCGTATCGGCCACCACCCGCGCTCCGCGGCCCGGTGAGCAGGACGGCGTCCACTACTTCTTCAAGTCCAGGGAAGAGTTCGAGTCGCTCGTTGCAGCCGGCGAGTTCCTCGAATGGGCCGTAGTCCACGGCCAGAACACCTACGGCACGCTGCGGAGTTCCGTGGACGAGGCCATCGCCGCCGGCAGGTCCGTCCTGCTGGAGATCGATCTGCAGGGTGCACGCCAGGTCAAGCAGGCCGTTCCGGACGCCCAGTTTGTGTTCCTGGCACCGCCCAGCTGGGACGAAATGGTCCGCCGCCTGGTGGGTCGCGGCACGGAAACCGAGCAGGAGCAGCAGCAACGGCTGGAAACAGCTAAACTGGAACTTGCCGCTGAACCGGAGTTTAACCACACCGTCATCAATGATGACGTTCGCCGGGCAGCGGACGAGCTTGTTTCACTCATGGGGCTGACCCCGCACCCGCACAAGTAGCCGGTACCAGCCAGCCCGTTAGAATTTGGAGAATTCGTGTCCACGAACCTTGAAGGCATCATCAACCCGCCGATCGACTCACTGCTTCAGGCAGCTGATTCCAAGTACGGCCTGGTGATCTTCGGTGCCAAGCGTGCACGTCAGATCAACGCTTACTACGCCCAGCTGCACGAGGGCCTGTTCGAGTACGTCGGCCCCCTGGTCGACACCAAGCTGAACGAGAAGTCGCTGTCCATCGCCCTGCGCGAAATCAACGAAGGCAAGCTCGTTTCCACGCCGATCGAACCCGCAGAGTAAGTTCAGACTGCCCTGTTGACGGAGGTCACGTGCGCATAGTCCTCGGAGTCGGGGGAGGGATTGCGGCCTACAAGGTCGCATCGCTCCTCCGGCTTTTTACTGAAGCCGGCCACAATGTCACGGTGATTCCCACTGAGGCAGCCACCCGCTTTGTGGGTGTCGCCACGTGGGAGGCCCTCTCCGGGAACCCGGTCAGCAACAGCGTCTTCGACGACGTGCACCAGGTCAACCACGTCAGGCTCGGCCATGAGGCCGACCTCATCGTGGTGGCGCCCGCGACGGCCGATCTGCTGGCGCGCGCGGCCACCGGACAAGCCAACGACCTCCTCACCAACACGCTGCTCATGGCCAGCGGCCCGGTACTCTTTGCCCCCGCCATGCACACGGAGATGTGGCAGCACGCCGCCACCCGCGCCAACGTTGAAACGCTGCGGAGCAGGGGAGTGGCCGTCCTGGAACCGGCCAGCGGCCGGCTCACCGGCACCGACTCCGGTCCGGGCCGCCTGCCTGAGCCCGAAGCCATTTTCGACGCCGCCATGGCACTCGCCCAGGGCCAGTCCGATTACCAGCTTCCGCTAGCCGGGCGGACCGTCACAGTCAGCGCAGGCGGAACGCGGGAACCGCTGGACCCCGTCCGTTTCCTGGGCAACCGGTCCTCCGGTAAGCAGGGTGTGGCGCTGGCCGTCGCCGCCCGCAACGCGGGTGCCACGGTCCGCCTGGTCGCCGCCCATATGGAGGTCCCGGCGCCGGCCGGGGTCGACGTGGTGACCGTTGAGACCGCCTTGGAGTTGCGCGAGGCCATGCTGGCAGCCGCGGCGGATTCCGACGTCGTGATCATGGCTGCGGCCGTGGCGGACTTCCGCCCCGCGGAGATCTCCGGGACCAAAATCAAAAAACGTGATGACACCGCGGACCCCGTCATTTCCCTGGTCCGGAACCCGGACATCCTCCAGGAACTGGTCGAGGTCCGGGACCACGCTCCCGAAAACGAGGCCAGCCGCCGCAGCCAGCTGATTGTGGGCTTCGCAGCAGAGACCGGTGACGGCCAGGGCGACGTCTTGACCTACGCGGAGGCAAAGCTCAAGCGCAAGGGCTGCGACCTCCTGGTGGTCAATCATGTGGGATCGGACAAGGTTTTTGGCCAGGACAGCAACTCGGTAGTCATCCTTGCCCGCTCCGGCGCCGAACCACAACTGGCCGCCGGAACCAAAACAGAGGTTTCGGCCGCCGTCATCACGCGGGTCGGCTATGAGCTGAACCACGTTTCGCCACGCGCCTGACCGAAAGCCACGCACCGTTTCCTTAGCACGGGGACACACGCCGCCGGACGTCCGATTCCCAACCAGTAAGGTAGTTGAGTGACTTTACCGCTGCACATTCCCCACACCCACGGGGCCACGCCCTCCGCACTCCGGCTCTTCACGTCCGAGTCGGTCACTGAAGGCCACCCGGACAAGATCTGCGACCAGATCAGTGACGCCATCCTGGATGCACTGCTCGCCGCGGACCCCGAGTCCCGCGTCGCCGTGGAGACCATGGCCACCACCGGCCTGGTCCACGTTGCCGGTGAGGTCACTACCGACGCCTACGTCGAAATCCCGCAGATCGTCCGCGAAACCATCCTCGGCATCGGCTACGACTCCTCGGCCAACGGTTTTGACGGTGCCCGCTGCGGCGTGTCCGTCTCCATCGGACAGCAGTCCAACGACATCGCCGGGGGTGTCTTCAACTCCCTCGAAGCCCGCGAAGGCCGCCAGGAGGACGACTACGACCTCCAGGGCGCCGGCGACCAGGGCCTGATGTTCGGGTACGCGAGCGACGAAACCCCGTCCTACATGCCGGTGCCGATCTGGATCGCGCACCGCCTGTCCGAACGCCTCACCGAGGTACGCAAGTCCGGGGAACTGTCCTACCTCCGCCCCGACGGCAAGACCCAGGTCACCATCGGCTACGACAAGGACGTCCCGGTTTCCGTCGAAACCGTCGTCATCTCCAGCCAGCACGCCGCAGGCACCAGCCTGGACCGGCTGCGCGCGGACCTCGCCGCCTTTGTCATTAAGCCCGTCCTGGCTGCAGCCAACCTGGACATTTCCCGGGCTGCCAACATCCTGAACCCGGCCGGTGAGTTTGTCATCGGCGGGCCCGTCGGTGACGCCGGCCTGACCGGACGCAAGATCATTGTGGACACCTACGGCGGCATGGCCCGCCACGGCGGCGGCGCCTTCTCGGGCAAGGACCCCTCCAAGGTGGACCGTTCCGCTGCCTACGCCATGCGCTGGGTTGCCAAGAACGTCGTGGCCGCCGGACTGGCAAAGCGCGCCGAGATCCAGATTGCCTACGCCATCGGCCAGGCCCGCCCCGTGGGCACGTACGTCGAGACTTTCGGCACCGAGACGGTAGACCCGGCCAGGATCAGCGCCGCCATCGCGGAGATCTTCGACCTCCGCCCGCGTGCCATCATCGATGCCCTGGACCTCAAGCGTCCCATCTACGCGAAGACCGCCGCGCACGGACACTTTGGCCGTGACGATCCCGACTTCACCTGGGAGCGCCTGGACCGGGTGGAGGACCTGAAGGCCTTCTTCAACGCGTAGGCCAGTCCGCCATGGCCTCTGATGAGTCTGTCCCTCCCGGCGCCGTCCAGTTGTCGCTGCTGCAGGGCTTCCCGGCGAAGGCCAGGCCGTCCGGGCCCCCGCTGGCCGCGCACCTTCCGGTGGCCAGGGTCCTCGTGGAGACGCCGCTGCCGCATCTGGACCGGCCTTTCGACTACAGCGTGCCGGCCGAACTGGACGGGGCCGCACAGGCCGGCGTCCGGGTAAAGGTCAGCTTCAACGGCCAGGACCTGTCCGGGTTCATCATTGAACGGACTGAAGAATCCGACGCCGGCCACACCCTGGTGCCCCTGCAGAAGGTGGTCTCTCCCGTCGTCGTCCTGACTCCGGCTGTCCGGGATCTGGTGTCCGCAGTCGCGGCCCGGTATGCGGGGACCGTCAGTGACGTCCTTCGCGTCGCGGTGCCTCCGCGCATGGCGAGGCTCGAGAAGGACTTCCTCCCGCCCCCCGAAGCAGAGCCTGCGGCACCGGATCCGCTCGCCGACGCCGGGGCCTTGACCGGCCCGGACGTCCCTGCCGGGACTGACGCAGACTGGACCGGGTACCGCAACGGCCCGGCATTTGTCCGCCACCTGAGGGACGGCGGATCTCCACGGGCGGTCTTCAACCCGCTCCAGGGATTCGGCCCGGCAGCTTGGCCGCACCTGATGGCAACGGCCGTGGCAGCAGTCCGTGCCTCCGGCCGCGGCGCCGTAGTGGTGGTGCCGGACTACCGGGACCTGGACCAGCTGGAAAAGGCGCTCCTGGCTGTGCTGCCCGCCGACGATATCGCCCGCCTGACATCCGACGACGGCCCCACCCCCCGCTACCGGAACTTCCTGCGCCTCCTTGCCGGGTCCGCGCGCGTAGCCATCGGCACGCGCTCGGCAGCGTTTGCCCCGGTCCGGGATCTGGGCCTTGTTGCCTGCTGGGACGACGGCGATGACCTCCACATCGAACAGCGTGCCCCGTACGCCCATGCCCGCGACGTGCTGCTGCTGCGCGCGGACCAGGAAGGCACAGCCTGCCTCATGGCCGGTCATTCCAGGAGCACGGAACTCCAGCGGCTGGTGGAGGCCGGCTGGGCCATGCCCGTTGAGGCCGATCGGGCGTTCGCACGACAGACCGTGCCCCGGGTACTGAACACGGCGGACAGCTTCGAGCAGGAACGCGACCCCCTGGCCCTGGTTGCGCGGCTTCCCGGTGCCGCGTGGCGGGCTGCCAAGGACGGGCTGGAACGTGGGCCCGTCCTGGTGCAGGTGGCACGCGCCGGCTACGCGCCGTCGCTCGTCTGTGAGACGTGCCGCGAACCTGCCCGGTGCCAGGCCTGCCAAGGTCCCCTTGCCCTGGCCGGAGCCAGCGGCAGCTCTGCGATCCCGCAATGCCGCTGGTGTTCCACGCCGGCGCCGGAGTGGCAGTGTGCCCATTGCGCGGGGCACAAGCTCCGTAAGGGCGCCACCGGCGTCCTGCGCACAGCCGAAGAGCTGGGCAGGGCATTTCCCGGAAAAAACCGTCATTACGTCCTCGGGCGGCAACATCAAGGCCGGCGTTGGCAGCGCCAAGGCCTTGGTGGTGGCCACCGTCGGGGCCGAGCCCGTGGCGGAGGGCGGTTACGCAGCGGCGCTGCTCCTGGACGGTGACTCCCTGCTCCGCCGGGAGAACCTTCGCGCCGGGGAAGACACGGTGCGCCGCTGGTTCAACGCCGCGGCTTTGGTGCGCCCGGCGTCCGACGGCGGACTGGTGGTCATCACCGCGACGGAAAGTGTTGCTGTTGGCGCGTTGCTGCGGTGGGACCCGGCCGGGTACGCCAGGCGCGAGCTGGAACTCCGGATGGAACTCCAGCTGCCGCCGGCGGTCAGGATTGCCTCGGTCACCGGCCCCCGGGCCGCCGTCGTACATTTTTCCGGGACCGTGGAGAAGGAGCTGGCCGCCGCCGGCGTGACGCTGCGGACCGCAGGACCGGCTCCGCTGGTCCTCACCGGTCCAGCGGCCGCCGGGGGAGCCGGGGGTGCCCAGGGGGCCGTGGAAGACGCCCGGACCCTGCTGTTCTTCGCGTACGGGCAGGCAGCCACTGTCACCCGGGTGTTACGTGCAACAAAGGCTGCGGCCGCCGCCAAGAGGACCACGGAACCGGTCCAGGTCAGGCTGGACGGCGTGGACGTCCTCTAGCGGCTTCCTTTTGGCGGCATCAGTCAGCGGCTGCGCCGCGCCATGATGTCGTGGGCCACGTCCACCAGCTGCTGCGCGGATTCGTCCCAGCTGAACTCCTGCGCACGTGCCACGGAACGGCGGGACACCTGTTGCCAGTGGGCGTCGTCCCGCAGTTTCTGCACGGCCGCGGCGAACTCTGCCGGGGATGCGGGATCTACGTAGGTTGCCGCGTCGCCGCCCACCTCGCGGAAAATCGGGATGTCGCTGGCGATGACCGGCGTGCCGAGGGCCATGGCCTCCACCAGCGGAAGACCGTAACCTTCGGCGCGGGAGAGGCTCACCAGTGCGGTGGCCCGCATGAGCAGGACGGCATATTCGTCATCGGTGACACCGTTGTGGAAGACCACCGTGGCACCCGGCGGCACCATGATCTCCAGCTCGGCCCGGCGCTCGGCGGTGATCCTGCTCAGCAGGTGCAGGGTGAAATCCGGCAGCTCGGACATGCCGGCCACCATTGTTTCAACGTTTTTGTAGGGCATGAACGAGCCCATGTACACCAGCGAATGGTCCGCCCCGGCGGCGGGATCACGCGGTTCCTGGGCGGGCTGCGGAGCGTTGCTGATGATCCGCACGGGCCTTTTGGTGAGCCGGTACTTGGCCATGAGCGCTTCTGTGGTCCGGCTGATGGTGGCCACGGTGTCCGCCCGGTTGAGGAGGACGCGCTGCGGCCAGAACGCCTTGTGGTAGAGCCGCCAGAGCACGCGGACGGGTGCCGGCAGGAATCCCGGGGGAGCGGGGTGCTCGTAGTAGATGAGGTCGTGCAGGGTCAGGACCAGGCCGTACTTGCGCCCCCAGCTGCCCATGGTCTGCATGGGGCACACCACAACATCGGCGCCGAGCGGGTTGATCCTGCGGGCCACGAACAGCTCCAGCGGGGACAGCGGACTGTTGATCAATGTGTACGGAACATCCGGGAGCAGCGCCAGTTGGCGCGTGTCGCTGATAAGCATGGAAACCTCGGCCACCTTTGCCGTGGCGGCGATGAGGCTGGCCCCGTAACGGCTGATGCCGTCGTGATGATCGGTCCGGGTGAATCGTGCATCGATGACAATCTTCACGCGGGGTGGTCCTTAAGGAAGCTGCGGATGAAGCCGGCGGCGGGGCCGGGCGTTTCGTAGTGGATCAGGTGGCCGACGCCGGGAATGACTTTGAGGACGCCGTCGGGGAGGAGCGCGGCGAGACGGTGCTGGTCCGGCAGGGTGGCAATCTCGTCTTTTTCGCCGGCGACCAGGAGCACCGGCAGGCTCAGCTTCCCGGCAACCTCGGCCACATGGCCGCTGACCGAGGCCGTGAACGATTCGAGGAGGCTTTCCCGGTTCGCGAAAGCGCTGAAGTAGGCATGGTGCTGGCCGTGGATGAAGCGTCGCAGGTCTGTGTCGGCCGTCTTGGCCATGGCCTCGCTCATGACCCTGACAATCAGCGGACTGCGCAGCAGTGCCAGTCCCAGCCGGCGGGGGAGCCGGGCCGCCAGCCGGTAGTAGAGGACGGCCAGCTTGGTCATGATGCCCTTGGGGCCTTCCAGGGCAGGCGCGGCGATGGGGTTGATCAGGATCAGCGGTGTGACGGTACCCGGGTTGGTGGCGACAAAATGGGCGGCGACGATCGAGCCGAAGGAGTGCCCTAACAGCACGGTGTCCGGGCCGAGGCCGAGCGCCGCCATAAAGTCGGTGACAAAAGTGCCGTACTGCTCCACCGAATGTTTCCCGGACACAAACGCGGCGGAGCTGCCGAACCCCGGCAGGTCCGGCATGATGATGCGCATTTCCGGCAACTGGTCTGCAACCCGGAGCAGGCCGTGGTGATCGCCGCGGAAACCATGAATGACCAGGATGGTGCGGGTGTCCGGTGTGGCCTGGATCGGTTCGTAAGTCCAGTACGCCACGGTGCCGCCGTTAATCACGATGTCGGCGGCCCGGGTGCGGGCGGCCAGCCCGGCGCTGAAGAAGGAGGGCGCAGGGGATGGCTGTTGATCGGCGGTTTTCATGACCCTCGGTCCTAGTTGACGTTGTCGGGGTGGGACCCGGTGCGCTGACCGCGGTCAAGCTCGGCAAGGGCTGCCATGTCGCGGTCTGAAAGTTCAAAGCCGAAGACGTCCAGGTTTTCCCGGATCCGGGATTCGGAGCTTGCCTTCGGAATGGCGATGTTCCCCAGCTGGATGTGCCACCGAAGAATGATCTGGGCTGCTGTCCTGCCGTGTTCGGCGGCCAGGGCCAGGACCACGGGATCCAACAGAACGTGTCCGCGCGCCAGGGGGCTCCAGGCTTCCGTCCGGATGCCCAGGGCGTGGTGCTTGTCCCTCAGCTCCGCCTGCTGGAGCCACGGGTGCAGTTCAATCTGGTTCACGGCGGGCACCACTTCGGCGCTCTCGAGCAGCCGGTCCAGGTGCGCGGGCTGGAAGTTGCAGACACCGATGGCGCGGACTTTGCCTTCGCGGTACAACGTTTCGAGGGCGCGGTAGGTGTCGGTGAACAGATCCCGCTTGGCGCAGGGCCAGTGGATCAGGTACATGTCCACGTAGTCCAGGCCGAGGTTGACCATGGAGGTATCGAAGGCACGGAGGGTTGAGTCGTACCCCTGGTCATCGTTCCAGACCTTCGTGGTGATAAATACGTCCTCGCGCCGCAGGCCGGGCGAGGATTCGCCGGAGCCGCCGCTTCTGCCTTCGGAATCCATGGCGGGGCCGAGCCCCCGCGCCACGCCGGTTTCGTTGCCGTACATCGCTGCCGTGTCAAAGTGGCGATATCCGGTGCCGAGGGCCGTGGCCACCAGGCCGGATGCTTCCGCTGCCGGAACTTTGTACAGCCCGAATCCCAACTGGTCGATCAGCACACCGTTGTTGAGGCTGAGCCGGGGTGAGGTTTTCATAGCATTGACTTTACCCATTGGGCCAGGCGACACCGCCAAAGCCCACCAGGCGGCGCGCGGTGGCTTCATCCACGATCAGGTCAGTGGCAAGGCCGGCGGAGAGGGCGCCCCGCAGGCCGTTGATCTTGGATGCCCCGGAAATCACGCAGATCCGCCGCCGGACCTGGCGCAGCTGGGCGAGCGCCGGACCCGTGGAGCGTTCGTTCAGGACGATGCCGTCAGAGGATCCGTCACGCCGGAAAAAGACCGTGGCCACGTCACCCACCACATCTGAATGGGCCAGCATCTTGAGATCGCTCTCGTCCAGGTATCCACCCGCATAGACGTGGCTCGGGTAATCGGCGTGCACGGACCCAACGCCGAAGATCGCGATGCTCATCCGGGCCTGCAGGTCCAGGATGCGCTGCACACTGCGCTCATTCCACATGGCGGTTTTGGTAGCCGCATGGTCAAAAAACGCGGGAACAGGGAACTGCTCCACGCGTGCGCCGTAGGCACCTCCGAAGCGGCGCATGATGTCACTCGCGTAGGTGATACCGGTGGTGTGCATGTTGCCGGCGCCGTTCAACTGGACCACAACCGTATCGTGCGTGATCTTGCGCGTGAGGTGCCTGCTGACCGCACTGATCGTTGAACCCCACGCGACACCGATAATCGCATTGGAGTCCACCAAAGGGCCGATGGTTCGGGCTGCCTGAATGGCCACGCGGTCCAGGGTTTCCGCCTCGTTCAAGGACTCCAGTACCGGGACAACGTGCACGTCCACGTTGTACTCGCGCCGGATCATGCTTTCGAGTTCGGGGCCCGTATCAAGCGGGTTGCGGATCTGGATCTGGACCAGTCCAGTGTCCCTGGCCGCCGACAGAAGCCTCGAAACAGTGGACCGGGATGTCCGCAATTCCCGGGCGATCGCGTCCATCGTCAGGTCCTGGAGGTAATACATCTGTGCAGCCCGCAGCGCATCTGAGTGCCGGGAAGGCGTCATTCTGACTCCATTCTGCACGTTTGTGCATAGTGCTTGACTCCATTTTCCATTACTCCAAACAATAGTTGAAGAACGACGGTGCGTCCGGCGGATGCCGGCACGCCAATAACCCAGGGAGCAGTGTTGGGACTCAAAGATTCATTCGGCCACAGCGGAGCCACGCCCGCCCACAGCCCCGTGCCGCGGGCATCGGTGCAGGGACTTCGGAACCGTCCGAATGCCAAGGTATTGATCATCGGCGGAGGCATCAACGGCGTGGGAACTTTCCGTGACCTCGCCCTGCAGGGAGTGGACGTTGCCCTGGTAGAGCGTGGCGATTACTGCCAGGGTGCCAGCGGTGCGTCCTCCCATATGATTCACGGCGGCATCCGATACCTGGAAAACGGGGAATTCCGCCTCGTCCGCGAATCCGTGGTGGAACGCAACCGCCTCCTGCGGATCGCACCGCACTACGTGAAGCCACTCCAGACCACCATCCCGATCTTCAGCACCTTTTCAGGCGTCCTGTCCGCACCGTTGCGGTTCCTCACGCACAAACAGCAGGGCAAGCCCAAGGAGCGCGGCGCCTTCCTGATCAAACTGGGGCTGAGCATGTACGACTCGTTCTCCCGGGACGGCGGCTCCGTGCCGCGCCACCAGTTCCGCGGACGCAAGCGTGCCCTCGCCGAACTGCCGCAGCTGCACCCGGGCATCAAATACGCAGCCACCTACTTCGACGCCTCGGTCCACAACCCCGAGCGCCTTACGCTCGATGTGCTCCAGGACGGCGAGAAAGCCGGGCAAGCCAGCGGCGGACCGGAAAGCTCAACAGCACGGGCGAGCAACTACCTTGAACTCCATTCGCTCGGCGGGGCTGCCACGCAGTCCGGCACAACAGAGTCCGGCACCACGGTCCAGCTCCGCGACGAACTGACTGGCGAGCTGTTTGATTTCACCGCGGACGTCATTGTCAACACCACCGGCGCCTGGGTGGACCTGACCAACGAAGCCATGGGGGCGGCGTCGGCCTTCATGGGCGGCACTAAGGGATCGCACATAGTTCTGGACCACCCGGTCCTGCTCGAGGCCTGCAAAGGCCGGGAGATCTTCTTTGAGCACACGGACGGCCGGATCGTCCTCATCTATCCCATGGGCGACCGGGTCCTGGTGGGAACCACTGATGTCCTTGCCGACATGACGCAGGAGGCAGTGTGCACGGAGGAGGAGATCGAGTACTTCTTCAACCTGATCGGCCACGTCTTCCCGGACATCACCGTGCAGCGTGACCAGATCGTCTACACGTTCTCCGGCGTCCGCCCGCTGCCACGCCACGACGCCACCCAGCCGGGGTTTGTCTCGCGCGACTACCGGATTGAACGGCGCACCCCGGCTGCCGGGGCACCCGGCGCAGGAACCGCCGTCGTACTCAGCCTGGTGGGCGGTAAGTGGACCACTTTCCGGGCTCTGGCCGAGCACATGGCAAATGATGTCCTCGCCGAGCTGGGGATGGAACGGAAGGTCTCGACGGCGAAGCTCGCCATCGGAGGCGGGGCCGGCTTCCCCGAGGACGATGCCGGGATCCAGAAATGGATCAAGGCACACATGGGCACCGGCCGGGACGCGGACCGCTCCGCCGCCCTGCTGACGCGCTACGGCACAAGGGCAGACGACGTGATCCGCTACCTTGATGCCGGCCCGGACAGGCTGCTCCGTTCCACCCGTGAACTCAGCGTCCGTGAGCTGGAGTTCATGGCCCGGAATGAGCAGATCGGGCACCTCATCGATGTCCTGGTCCGGCGAACCTCGCTTGCCTTCCGGGGCCTGGTGACCGGTGAACTCCTCGTCGAGGTGGCCGAAGTCCTTTCCGCACCGCTCGGCTGGGGCGCGGCCGCCAAGGCTGACGAGATCCAACGCGCACGGGAGGTGCTGGAGCGCTTCCACGGCGTGCAGATCCACAGCCTGGTGGCCTAGGCAGGCCAGGCTGCAGCCGGGGCGTCAAAGCGCTCCGGTTCAACGGTCCTTCAACCCGCGAAGGACCGCACAATAGAAAATAGAGGAGTCAATGATGTCTCTTGGAATTGTTTTTCTTTCCGAAGTCTTCGGAACGGCGATGCTCACCCTGCTGGGTTGCGGCGTCGTGGCCAACGTTGCCCTGAAGGGCACAAAGGGCAACAGCGGCGGGTTCCTGATGGTGACCTGGGGGTGGGGGATCGCCGTCTTCGCGGGTGTTTTTGTTGCCGCCAAATCCGGCGCCCACCTCAATCCCGCTGTCACGCTGGGCCTACTCGCCAAGCAGAGCAAGGAGTATGCCCCCGGCGTCCCGGTAGATGTGGCCTCAACTTTCACCTACTTTGGCGGTGAACTGCTCGGCGCTTTCCTGGGTGCTGTCCTTTGCTGGGTCGCATACAAGCAGCACTTCGATGCCGAACCCGTGGAAGCCAACAAGCTGGCGACGTTTTCCACCGGTCCGGCCATCCGCTCCACGCCCTGGAACCTGCTCACGGAGATCATCGGCACGTTTGTCCTGGTATTCGTCATCCTGACGTTCGGCGGGACGCCCTCGGGCCTTGGGCCGCTGGCGGTGGCACTGCTCGTGGTGGGCATCGGCGTATCCCTGGGTGGACCCACGGGTTATGCCATTAATCCGGCCCGCGACCTCGGGCCCCGCATCGCCCACGCAATCCTGCCCATCAAGGGCAAGGGTTCCAGTGACTGGGCCTACTCCTGGATCCCCGTCGTAGGGCCGTTGGTCGGCGGTAGCCTTGCCGGCCTGGTGGCCTTCTGGGTTCCCGCGATCATGCCTGCCATCGCCGGCTAGTCACCATTTCAAACTCACACAAAAATACAGACAAGGACGTCACCATGAACCAATACGTCATCGCCATTGACCAGGGCACCACCAGCTCCCGCGCCATCATCTTTGACCACAGCGGCAACATCGTTTCCTCGGGCCAGATGGAGCACGAGCAGATCTTCCCGCAGGCGGGCTGGGTAGAGCACAACCCTGCCGAGATCTGGAACAACACCCGCGAGGTGATTGCTTCCGCCCTCTCCAAGGCGAACCTGACCCGGCACGATATCGCCGCCGTCGGAATCACCAATCAGCGCGAAACCGCCGTCGTCTGGGACAAGACCACCGGCGAGGCCGTCTATAACGCGATTGTCTGGCAGGACACACGGACCCAGGACATCGTGGATGAGCTGTCCAAGGACGGCGGCCCGGAGCGGTTCAAGCAGAAGGTGGGGCTGCCGCTGGCAACGTATTTCTCAGGGACAAAGATCAAGTGGATCCTGGACAACGTTGACGGCGCGCGGGCCAAAGCGGAAGCCGGTGACCTGATCTTCGGCAACACCGACGCCTGGGTCCTCTGGAACCTGACCGGCGGCGTGGACGGCGGTGTGCACGTCACCGACGTCACCAACGCCTCCCGAACGCTTTTCATGGACCTCGACACGCTGACCTGGGACGAGGAAATCCTGGGCATCTTCGGCGTGCCACTGAGCATGATGCCGGCCATCAAGTCCTCCTCCGAGGTCTACGGCACCGTGCACACCTCCCAGCTGCTGCGCGAAGTTCCCGTGTCAGGCATCCTGGGTGACCAGCAGGCCGCCACGTTCGGGCAGGCGGCGTTCGAGGCCGGTGAAGCCAAAAACACGTACGGCACCGGCTGCTTCCTGATCTTCAATACCGGCGAGGAGATTGTTCACTCGAAGAACGGCCTGCTCACCACGGTCGGGTACAAGCTCGGCGATGCCCCAACGCACTATGCGCTGGAAGGCTCCATTGCGGTCACCGGTTCCCTGATTCAGTGGCTCCGGGACAATTTGGGCATGATCAGCAGCGCGCCGGAGGTGGAAACGCTGGCGGCGGCCGTTGAGGACAACGGCGGCGTCTATATTGTTCCGGCCTTCTCGGGGCTCTTCGCCCCGTACTGGCGTTCGGATGCCCGCGGCGCCATCGTGGGCCTGACCCGGTTCGTCAACAAGAACCACATCGCCCGGGCGGCGCTGGAGGCCACAGCCTTCCAGACCCGCGAGGTGCTGGACGCGGTCAACGCGGATTCCGGCGTTCCGCTCACTGAACTGAAGGTCGACGGCGGCATGGTTGCCAACGACGCGCTGATGCAGTTCCAGGCGGACATCCTGGGCGTTCCGGTGATCCGGCCGAAGGTAGTGGAAACCACCGCACTGGGCGCCGCCTACGCAGCCGGCCTCGCCGTCGGCTTCTGGAAGGACCTCGGCGAACTCTCGTCCAACTGGTCCGAGGACAAGAGGTGGGAACCGAAACTGGACCAGGCCGAGCAGGACCGGCAGCTGCGCCTGTGGAGGAAGGCCGTGACGAAGTCCATGGATTGGGTCGACGAGGACGTGCGCTAGCACTCCGAACCGGTCTCCGGACAGCAACGAGCAGGGAGGGTGGCCCGAGGAGTGCCGCCCTCCCTGGTCTTGTGCGGGTCAGGGTCCGTCGAGTTCAGCCGGCGGTGTCTTCGCATAGACACTTCTGCTGACCGAGTATGCCCGCCCATCCAGTTCCAACGCTTGGGTGTTGACGGCCGCGAACTGCGCGGCGCCCAGCTTCTTCACTTTCACCAGGTCCATGAATTCCTGGTCGGGACCGCCGACGGCGGTGACTTTCACCAGCCCTGTTCCGGCTGAGTAGAACTTCCGCTGGTGGCCTGCCTCAGGTGGTTCCAGCGGGTTGTATTCATCGATCACCAGTACATCGTCGTAGCAGCCAGTCGGGACGCAGACGTGCTGGTTTTTCTTGAACACTGTCCCGCAGTCAAGGAAGTCAACCTTGGGTGCATGGGCCTGGACATAGTCCGGCGTGCCGGTCCGGGGCCTGGCCTGCATGGCGATGCCGGCATGGGCCCTGGCAAGCCCGCTGATGAAAGTGCTGGGCGCACCAACGAACTCGCCGTTTTCGTATTCCTCCGGATATTCGCCGAATAGCCAGACCGTTCCCTTTCCAGTCTGCGCAAAGAAGGCCAGTTCGGATTCCACCAGTTCGCCGTCCGAGTAATCGCGGTCCCACAGGACACGGGTCTTGACGCCGTCAATTACCTTGGTCAGCCCGGTGACTGTATGCACGACGGTGCGTGTGCTGGTCCCTTCGGCGGAGGTCACGGTCCCCGTCGTCGTGTACTGCATGCCGGGCTTGAGCGGGAACCACTTGTTATCGATCCGCGGGGAAGCCTGGAAATCCGAACGGTCAAAGTTGATCGCGGACCCGGGCCCGCAGAGTTCCGGGGACGGCGGTGCGGCAGCCGCCGTCCCTGCCGACATCACTGTCAGCGATCCGAAGGCCAGCAGTAATGCGGACCCGTATGCTGTGAACCGGCGTGCCCGGAGAGCCATTTCGCCTTCCTTTCTTACTCGTGGCGGATCCAGCTAAACCGAAGGCGCGGGTTCGAGCTCATGTGCCCGATGCCGGTGGGCGCGGCCACCTTTGGCGAATCGCAGGTACAGCGATGGGACGATGAACAGGTTGACCAGCGTCGATGTGACGAGGCCGCCCAGGATCACCACTGCCATGGGATGCTCGATCTCGTGGCCGGGGATGTTCCCCATCACCACCAGCGGTACCAGAGCCAAAGCCGTGGCCAGCGTGGTCATGAGGATCGGCGACAAGCGCTCTGCAGCCCCCCGAAGCACCAGCGCAGGTCCGAAGGGCATCCCCTCAAACTGCTCCAGGTGCTGGCAGTGGTTGATGAGCAGGATGCCATTTCGTGCCGCGATCCCCATGAGCGTCAGGAAGCCCACCAGCGAACCGAGGGACAGGATTCCGCCGCTGAGGTGGGCGGCGATAACCCCGCCCACGAGCGCCACCGGCAGGGTCAGGATGGCCAGGGTGGCCAGCCGCCAACTCTTGAAGGCAGCCTGCAGGAGAAGGAAGACGACGATGACCGCGCCAATGGAGTAGAGCAGCAGCCGTTGGGCTGCGGCCTGCCGTTCGGCGTATTCGCCGAGGACAACCGCGCTGTAGCCGACCGGGAACTGAACAGATTCCATATCGGTCTTGAGCTTCTCCACGACCTTCGCCAGATCACCTTCCTTAACGTTGGCACTGACATCGATGCGCCTGGATCCCTCCGAACGCTCAATGACGTTGGGCGTGGGCTTGACCGAAATCGTGGCGACATCAGCCATCCGGATCTTGACTCCGCTCGGCGTATCGAGGGGAAGGTTCTCAATGTTCGTGACACTCGTCCGGGCCTCCGGCGGGCTCCACACCTGGACGTCGTAGGCCTTCCCGTCCCGGTAAATGTCGCCTACCTCTTCACCGGCAACGAAGGTCGCCGCGGCACGCCGCACATCGCCCGGCTTCAGCCCGTAGCGGTTCGCCGCGTCCATGTTCACTTCCACATCGATCTGCGGAATGTTGGCCTGGAGGGCAACCTTCGCGCCGATGGCTCCGTCAATGCCGCCCAGAATGGTTTTGATCTTGTCAGCCTCCTGGCGCAGCGTCGCAAGGTCGTCCCCGTACACACGGACGACGACGGCGTAACCGGTTCCGGTGAGTACCTCGCGAATGCGTTCCTTGAGATACGTCTGCACGTCCCGTTGGATTCCGGGATACCCGTCCACGACCGCCGCCACTGCTGCCAGGGTTTGGTCATAGTCGACCCCGGGGTCGACGCTGATCCAGTTCTCACCGAAGTAGACGCCCACCACCTCATCGGCGTTGAATGCCTGTCCGGTGTGGGACCCGCAGTTGTTCACTCCGGGGATGGTCATGAGTTCCTTGCAGGCCAGCTGGCTGACGCGGACTTCCTCGGCGTTGGACGTGCCGGGCTGCGTGAGCCAGTGCATCAGGAAATCACGCTCCTTGAAGGACGGGAGCAACGATTGGCCCAGCAGCGGCGCCGCTACGATGCCGATGACGCCCACGGCTGCCAGGGTCAGGTAGCCGGGGACAGGACGGCGGACAATGGGCCGGAGCGCGTTGGCATACCAACGCTTCAGGACCCTGACCACGGGCGGATCCCGGTCCTCCAGCTTGGCATTTCGCAGGACGATGTACGCCATTGCCGGCGTGACCGTCAGCGCCACGAGCATGGATGCGACCACCGCGAGGGTGTAGGACGTGGCCAGCGGACGGAAGAACGCCCCGGTCAGCCCGTCCAGGAAGAAGATCGGAACCGTGGCGGCGACGATAATCAGCGTGGCGTACACAATAGGACCGCGGACCTCAAGCGATGCGTTGACCACTACCCTGGCGGTGCTTCCGGTGGCGCCACTGGCCCGGTGGTGCCGGAGCCGTCTGACAATATTCTCGACGTCGATGATGGCATCGTCCACCACCACTCCGACGGCAATCACCAACCCCGCAAGCACCATGGTATTGATCGTGCCGCCGGTCCAATACAACACGAGGGCCGCCGCCACCAGCGACAACGGGATGGCCAGAACGCTGACCAATGCCGTCCGCCACTGGAAGAGGAAGACACTCAACACCAGGATGACCAGCAGACATCCGAGCAGCAGGGCTACGCCCAGGTTGTCGAGGGATTCCTCAATGAAGGTTGCCGGTCGGAAGATGGCCGTGTCCACAGCGATTCCGGTCAGGCCGGGCTCGAGTTGTTTCATGGCCTCTTCCACCCCCTTTGTCACTTCGAGGGTGTTGCCCCAAGGCAGTTTTTCCACGATCAGCATCAGACCCGGTCCGCCGTTAATGACGGCGTCACCGATCAGCTGCTGGTGGTCCTCCACCACATTGGCCACGTCGCCCAGCTGGAGCGGGGGCTGTCCCTCACGATCCTCCAGTGCCACCTTCGCGAGGTCCGCAGGTGTGGTGATGGGCTGGACGTGCCTGATCCCAATTGTCTGGCTGGGTGTGTTCAGGGAACCTCCGGTGCCGATCACGGCACCGGAGGAATACTGGAGCAGGCCGGCGTCGAGGGCATTGGCGGTGGTGCTCATGACGGTTTCCAGGCTGACCTTGTTTGCGGCCAGCTTGGCCGGGTCAGCCTGGACCTGAAGCATCTGGAGACGTTCGCCCCAGATTGCCACGTTTGCCACGCCGGGAACGCGGAGCAGATGGGCCCTGATGTTCCAGTAGGAGATCATTGACATCTCGATCAGGGACCGGGTGTCCGAGGACAGCCCGATCTTCATGACCCGGCTGGTGGAGGACAGGGGCTGCAGCATGACCGGCGGCGCCGCCCAGGTGGGCAGCGTCGGAATGACCGTCGCCATCCGCTCGGACACCAGCTGTCGGGCGGTGAGCAGATCCGTGCCGTTCTCGAATTCCATCACAATCGAGGACAGCTGCGGTACCGACTTGGACCGCATGTGGTGGAGGCCGTCGATGCCGTTGAAGGCTTCTTCCATGGGAACCGAAACAAGTTCTTCCACCTCAGCGGCGGTAAGTCCCAGGCAGGCTGTCTGGACCTCCACTTTCGGCGGCGCGAATTCAGGGAACACGTCCACCGAGGCACTGCTGAGCTGGGCGCCGCCCACCATCATCAGCGCCGCCGCCATCGCAATGATGATCGATCTGAACCTTAGGCTTGCCGCGACTATCCGGCGCATGTCATTTGCCCGTAACGAACTCTGCGCCGAACAACTCAGCCGCGGCTACTGTCACCACAGGCGTTCCAGCAGCTGGGCCGACACTGGCTGTGACCGCGCCCGCTTCGATTTTGGTCACCGTGACGGACTGGCGCTCGTACACCCGTGGCTCGGCGTTGATGTAGACCCAGGTCTTCCCCTGCGCGTCGTACAGCAGCGCTGCGTAGGGGAACAGGACGCCTGCGCCCCCCGGACCCGGCTTGACCGTATCAGTGAGCAGCTCCAGCCGTTCAATGGCCCGCTGGCTCAGCGTGATGCGTGCTATGCCGGTGGTGGCATTCTTTTCCACCTTGGCAGCCGCTTCAGATGCGGTTTCTGCCATGGCTGAGGGTTGAGCACAGGCGGGCAGTGAAAACAGCAGTGCTGCGCAGGCAGCGGCCGCCACTGGCAGGCGCCGCAGGGTCCTTTTGCTGGTCATGATACTTCCACCTTTTCCGGCATAACAGGGGTGACTGGAACTTCCGATTCGTAGACCTCTGACCACTCTTCCGGCTCGGTGCGGGGACCGAACCAGAGTGTGAGCAGCGGGAGCACAAAGAGCCCCACGAGCGTTGTGGTCACGAGCCCGCCGGCTATGATCAGCAGCATGGGCACGATCAGGGTCTGGCCTACCGCGCCGCCGAGGAAGGCGGGCGGTATCAGCACGAGGAACGTAATGAGGGCGGATTTCAGGATCGGCGATATCCGTTCCCGGGCCGCCGTCATGACCAGGTCAGTGCGTGACATCTGTCCGGACTCCCGCCAGAGTTCGTCAACACGCGCGGACAGGAGCGCCGCATTACGTGCAGCGATGGCCACCACGGCCGCAAACGCCGTCAGCGACAGCCAGGACAGGGACTCCGCCCCGATCCATGCGGCGACCGCTGCTCCCGCCAGCGCCGCCGGCAGTGCCAGGAAGACGGCGAGGGCAAGCTTCCAGCTCCGCACTGCAGTCTGAAGCAGAAGCAGCACAGCCAGGATGGCCGCGATTCCGAGTCCATGAACCAGGGTGTCTGCGGCCTGCATCTGGCTGTATTTCGTGGGGATCTCGGCGTGGTGTTCGAGCGGGAACTGGATCTGCTTGACAGCCGCTTCGATGTCCCGCTGGATATCTGCCAGCGGGCGTCCGCTGACGTCAGCCACGACGTCGATCCGCCGCGAGGTGGCATCGTGCTGGATAACAACTTCGCTGGGGACCATGCGAACGTCGGCGACCTGGCCCAGTTGGACGTGGCCGCCATTAGGAGCGTCAAGGAGCAGCTCACGGATGCTGGTCAGGTCATCCCGGACGCCAACCGCGCCGCGGACAACCACTTCGAACACCTTCTGCTCCTCAAAGAGGTTCCCGACGACGATGCCCTGCATCAGCGTCGCAGCGGCGCGCCTCGCGTCACCGGGCTTGATGCCGAACTTTTGGGCAGCCTCGAGATTGACCTGGACCTCTACGATCGCGGTCATGGCAGCAGCGTCGATCGTCGGGTTGTTCACACCGTCAATCTTCTGGAGGGCCTGGCGGACCTCTTCTGCCTTTTCACGGAGCACCGGCATTTCCGTTCCGTAGACGCGGACCGCGAATCCCGGCTCCAGGCTGGAGCGCATGTCGCCGACGGTCTGTTGCGAGTAGTTCAGCACGTTGTGCGCGATGCCCGGGTAGCCCTGGACCACGTCCCGCACCGCCCGCTCCGTTTCGCTGAAGTTCGCGTCCCGTGCGATCGACACCCACAGCTCAGCAGAGCTGTTGCCAACCACCTGATCCGCCGAGATGGCGCGTCCCACGTGACCGCCGACGCCCGAAACCCCCGGGAGGGCCCTGAGTTCATCGGAGGCCAGGGCAGCGATCCGCCGGACTTCGTCATTGGACGTCCCGGCCATGGTGTCCCACTGCACCAACAGGGTCCGGTCGGGCATGGTGGGAACGAGCGGCCGGTTTCCTGCCAGTTGCGAGCCGGCGGCGACGCCAAGGATCCCCACGACCACGATGGCCACAATCGCCAGTGGCTTCCGGGAGTTGACCCCGCCCAGTGCGCGGTCGTAGTACGCCTTCCCCCGTCCGACGGCGGGAAGTTCCCGGTCGGTCGCGGGTTTGGACGGAAGGAGGAAATACGCCAGTACCGGTGTGACGGACAAGCCTACGATCAGGGCGGCTGTCAGCGTCAGCGCCAACGACCAGAAAAGCGGCGAAAGAAACGAGCCGCCTACTCCGGTCACGAAGAGGGTCGGAACGAGGACAACCACCATCATCAGCGATGCGTGGAACAGCGGTGTGCGGACCCCGCGGACGATGTAGCTGCTGCGCGACCTCGGGGTAGCCTCGGCGTCCGTCGCCTCGCTGACGGCGCGCTGTCGTCGGTGGGCCTGGACGTCTTCCACGATGTCGCCCACGATCACGGACGTGCCGAGCAGAATTCCCATCAGGACGGTGATGTTAAGTGTTGCGTTTTGGGCGAACAGCACCACCGCCGCTGTCGTGACGGTAGTGGAGATGGCCACGAGTGCGATCACGGCGACCCGCCAGGACCGGAACAGCAGCCAAAACAGGGCTACCGCAATCAGCAGGCTGATCAGGAGCGCCAGGCCGAGGCTGTTGACGGAGTCCTGAACACCGGTCGCAGGCCTGAAGACAGAAGTATCGATCTGGACGCCCGTGAGGCCCGGCTCCATGTCCTTAAGGGCCGCCTCAACACTACGGGTGACCTCCAGGGCGCTGATGCCGGGGAACTTCTCGATCACCAGCATCAGGCCGGCGTCCGCCCCAACGGCGTCACCGATCAGCGGCTGGTGGTCTTCCTTGACCTGGGCAATGTCGCCCAGGAGCAACTGCGGGTCCGTGTCCTCCACGCTGACCTTGGCCAGGTCGGCCGGCGTGCGGATGGGAAGGACGTGCTGGATGCCAAGGCGCTGGTTGGGCGACTCCACGAAACCGCCGGTCCCGGGCGTCGAAGCCTCGAGGAAGCTCAACGGCGAAACCCAGACGGCGTTGCCCGTGGTCTTAATTAGCTGCTCAAGGGTAATGCCTTTGTCGCGGAGCTGCGTCGGAGTGACCTCAACCTGCAGCTGCTGTTCGCGCTGGCCCCAGATGGACACGTTCGCCACGCCCGGGATACCGATCAGCCGCGGCTTGATTTTCCATCTGGCCAGGACCGACATCTCAATGCCGGAGAGCTCCTTGGAGTTCATCCTGACCATCAGAACGCGGCTGGTGGATGACATGGGCTGCATGATCAGCGGCGGCGATGAGACGTTTGGCAGCGCGTGCGCCTGCGTCATTCTTTCCGCGACCAACTGGCGTGCGCGCAGGAGGTCCGTGCCGGGCTCGAAGACCAGTTCGATGGACGACAGCCCCGGGACGGATTTCGAGCGGATCTCGTCCAGCCAGGCGACCCCGTTGAGGAGGTCTGCCTCCATCGGTGCGGTGATGAGCTGTTCAACTTCAACAGCGGAGAGCCCTAGGGCCTCAGTTTGGATCTCTACCTGTGCGGGGGCGAACTCAGGCATGGTGTCCACGGCCATATGTGGAACGTTCACGACGCCAAAAGTTATAAGGCCCGCAGCGAGGGCGAGGACCAAGATTCGGAACTGCATGCTGAACCGGGTAACCCAGCCAAACATGGTCAGTCCCTCGCTAGTTCTTCGCAGGGGTGATGGACGGAATTTTCAGCCCATCACATCGTTGTGCTGGACATTGACGCCAAGAATACATGTCAGGCTCCTCGACCTGAGACCGTCTAGTTTCCCCACAGACTTGACAATACTGTGGCCCGATTGCGCCGCTTTGGCAAGGGTGGAATCTACCCCCCTTGAGCCACCCTGGTACAGGGTTCTCTTTGGCGAAGAGACCGGGGCTACCTAATGGGCCCGTCGGCACTGTCCACTTCGACGGTGCCGGCACTGACCACGAGGATCTCGCCGGTCTGGAACTGGAGAAATCCTCGGGGCACTCGACCACCCGCACTTGCCCATGGCCCGGCCCGGACTGGCGCGTTCCCTTAGCCTGGGCCTGCCCACCTGCAGTGGGTAGGCTAAAGTAGTCCTATGCGTGCGATCCTTCTGCTTAGCTAGCCGCCCGGTGTCCGGAAACAACCGGATTGCCGTGCGGCTGCCCCTCCATGGAGAGGGGCTTTTGTGTGTCCGGGCATGTTTCCGGGCCGGCAGCAGAGGGGATCAGACCGTTGTGGCAGCACCGATGCCACAACAGAACAGAAGAGGGCAGCAGTGAGCGTTCAGCCGGAGACAGAGACCGGAACAGCAGCAGTGGCGGCGGAAACACCCGAAGAGGGTGCCTACAGCTTCGCGGCGATGGAGGCCAAGTGGCCGCAGGTGTGGGAAGACCTTAAGGTTTTCACACCTGTGGATGATGGTTCCCGCGAACGCCGCTACGTGCTGGACATGTTCCCGTACCCCTCGGGTGACCTGCACATGGGCCACGCCGAGGCTTTTGCCATGGGCGATGTTGTGGCCCGGTACCTGCGGCAAAAGGGCTTCGACGTCCTGCACCCGATCGGCTGGGACTCCTTCGGCCTGCCGGCGGAAAACGCCGCCATCAAGCGCAATGCCCACCCGAGCGAGTGGACCTACGCCAACATCGACACCCAGGCGGCGTCGTTCAAGCGTTACGCGATCTCCGCGGACTGGTCCCGGCGCGTCCACACCTCGGACCCCGAGTACTACCGCTGGACCCAGTGGCTGTTCAAGCGCTTCTACGAGAAGGGCCTCGCGTACCGCAAGGATTCCCCGGTCAACTGGTGCCCCAAGGACCAGACCGTCCTGGCCAACGAACAGGTGGTCAACGGTGCCTGCGAACGCTGCGGAACGCCCGTTACCAAGAAGTCCCTGAACCAGTGGTACTTCAAGATCACCGAGTACGCTGACCGCCTGCTCGATGACATGGACGAGCTGCGCGGCCACTGGCCCGAGCGCGTGCTGGCGATGCAGAAGAACTGGATCGGCCGCTCCGAAGGTGCCCACGTCAACTTTGTGATCGAAGCCGACGGCGGCAAGCCCGCCAAGGACGTCACCGTCTTCACCACCCGCCCGGACACCCTGTACGGTGCCACGTTCTTTGTTGTGGCCGCCGACGCGCCGATCGCCGTCGAAGTCGTCACCGAAGAGCACGCCGCGGCCCTGGACGCCTACCGCGAACAGGTCAAGGCGCTGACCGAAATCGAACGACAGTCCACCGAACGCGAAAAGACCGGTGTCTTCACCGGCCGCTACGCCGTCAACCCGCTGAACGGCGAAAAACTGCCGGTCTGGGCCGCTGACTACGTCCTGGCGGACTACGGCACCGGGGCCATCATGGCCGTCCCGGCGCACGATCAGCGCGACCTCGACTTCGCCAAGACGTTCGACCTGCCAGTCCGCGCCGTGCTGGATACCGGTGAAGAGGACCCCACCGTTTCCGGCAAGGCCACCGCGGGCGAAGGCACACTCATCAACTCGGGCGTCCTCGATGGTCTGCCGAAGGCGGAGGCCATCCCGGCCGCTATCGGGATCCTGGAAAAGCAGGGCACCGGAGAGAAGTTCGTCAACTTCCGCCTGCGCGACTGGCTGCTGAGCCGCCAGCGCTTCTGGGGCACGCCCATCCCCATCATCCACTGCCCTGCCTGTGGCGAGGTTCCCGTCCCGGACGAGCAGCTGCCCGTCCGGCTGCCGGCGGACCTGCGCGGCGAGGACCTGTCCCCGAAGGGCACCTCACCGCTGGCCGCCGCCGAGGCATGGGTCAACGTTGAGTGCCCCAACTGCCACGGGCCGGCCAAGCGCGATACCGACACCATGGACACGTTTGTGGATTCGTCCTGGTACTTCCTGCGGTTCGTCTCACCGCAGTACACCGAAGGCCCGTTCGATCCGGCGAAGATCAACGAGTGGATGCCCGTGGGCCAGTATGTGGGCGGCGTCGAGCACGCCATCCTGCACCTGCTGTACGCCCGCTTCTTTACCAAGGTCATTCACGACCTCGGCATGATCGAAGCTGACGAACCGTTCAGTGCGCTCCTGAACCAGGGCCAGGTCCTCAACGGGGGTAAGGCCATGAGCAAGTCGCTGGGCAACGGCGTTGACCTCAGCGAGCAGCTGGACAAGTTCGGCGTGGACGCTGTGCGCCTGACCATGATCTTCGCCTCCCCGCCGGAGGACGACGTCGACTGGGCGGACGTATCGCCGTCGGGCTCCGCAAAGTTCCTGGCCCGCGCCTGGCGCCTGGCCCAGGACGTCACCAGCGAGCCTGGCGCCGATGTGACCGCCGGTGACCGTGCACTGCGCTCCGTCACGCACCGCACCATCGCTGACGCCGCCGCACTGCTGGACACCAACAAGTTCAACGTGGTGGTGGCCAAGCTGATGGAGCTGGTCAACGCGACTCGCAAGACCATAGATGCGGCTGCCGGCGCCGGCGGGGCCGATCCCGCCGTCCGTGAAGCGGCGGAAGCCGTTGCCGTCATCCTGAGCCTCTTCGCGCCCTACACCGCGGAAGACATGTGGAACGTGCTGGGTCACCCGGCGTCCGTAGCGAACGCCGGCTGGCCGGTGCACGACGAAGAACTGCTGGTCCAGGACACTGTCACCGCGGTAGTCCAGGTCCAGGGCAAGGTCCGTGACCGCCTCGAAGTCTCGCCGGGGATCGGCGAGGACGAACTGCGGGAACTGGCGCTGGCCAGCGAAAACGTCCAGCGCGCGCTCGACGGCCGCGGCATCCGCACGGTGATCGTGCGAGCGCCTAAACTGGTCAACATCGTCCCGGCCTAGTCCGGGGCACCGGCCGCCGGGCCCAACCGGCGGCCGGCCCTAAACCAGGAGGCACCCTTGCCCGACCGTGACGCCGCTGCGTGGCTCTGGCTCCGGGAGCGTTTGGCTGCCCTCCGACCCGCGGCGCGCCAGGGCACGCCACTGACCGCAGCCCCTGCGGCGCCTGCCGTCGTCGTCCGTAGCGCGGTGGTGACCGATTCTGCCTCAGCTCTGCCGGCCGACTGGGTGCATGCCCGTGCAGGTGACGGACGCCTGACCGTCATCCCGATGCCTGTTATGGTGGGCGCGGAAATCTACGGTGAGGGCGAAGACGAGATCACCGAAACCATTGCACTGGCACTCGCCAGTGGAACGTCGGTCAAGACGTCCCGTCCGTCACCCGGACAGTTTGAACAGGTCTTCCTGGCCGCCGAACGCCTGGGTTACGAAAGCGTGGTCTCCATCCACATTTCCGGTGGCTTGTCCGGGACCGCGGATGCGGCCCGGCTGGCGGCCAGCCGCGTGACCATCCCCGTGGTAATCCTCGACTCCGGCACTGTGGGCATGGCCCTGGGCATGGGTGTGCAGGCCGCGGTGGCAGCAGCCGCCGAAGGGCGTGATGCCACAGCAGTAGCCGCCGCGGCGGCGGAGCAGTTCGCGCGAACCAAGGTCTATTTCTACGTGCCCAGCCTGGAACAGCTCCGCCGGGGCGGGCGGATCGGCGCGGCCGCGTCGCTGCTGGGGACCATGTTCGCCATCAAACCTATCCTTGCCGTCGACGACGGAAAGATCGTGCCGCTGGAAAAGGTCAGATCGGCTGCAAAAGCTGTTGCCCGGCTCGAGGAGCTGGCCGCAGCGGACGCCGCGTCGCGCCCTCGCGGCCAGGCCCGCCTCGCCGTCCACCACTTCGGGAATCCGGCTGAGGCAGAAGCTTTGGCAGCCAGGCTGTCCGCGGACCTGCCAAGCTGTCCGCCGGCCCAGATCAGCTCTTTGCCCGCCGTCCTGGCAGCCCACGCGGGACTTGGTGTGCTCGCGGTGATCGTGGGGGAGAGCGGCCCGCCTGCGCGGAACTCGGAGCCGGAGCTCCCCGTGGTTTCCACATAGGGTTTCCACCTACGCGCTGCCGGGCCTGAGATTGGTGGGATGCTTTCCTGCCAGGGTGCGTTCGGATCGTGTGGTTCCCGGGCATCATTTTCGTAAGACGGCGTCGGGGGGCTGCGGTGTGGTGATCGGGTCTGCATGCCGGTGCACGAGTGCCCAGGTGTCGCCTTCGAGGCGATAGATGCTCGTAACCCGTAGCTCAAATGCCGATATTTTGTCGGCTCCTCCCACCTTGGCCTGCCAGTGTTCTATGTCCAGGAAGCAGGCGAGATCGGTAGTGACGTGCTTGGTGAGGGCATCAAAAGCCGTGACGCGTCCATTTTTGAATCGCCCCGCCGCTGAGTCGAGGGCCTCTGATACTCGCTCCCAGCCAACCACCGGAGGGCCCCAGGGATTAGCAAGGGACACATCTCGGCTGTGGGAGAAAATGGCCTTGGCGGGTTCCGGATTGCCTTTAGCAAACTGATTTACCGCTTGATGAAACTGGTCGATGACCTCGTCAAGCTGCATTGGTCCTGCCTTCTGACTCATAGGGGCATCTAAGCTAAGCGAATCCTAGCGGCTCCATGCCCAGCCCGTCACCGGCCTCCTGAATCTTCCAAACGGGCGGTGGCTGCCCATGAGCAGGAGCTCCCCGCAGTTTCCGCATAGCGGTTTCCACATAGGGCAGGCCCGGCCTGTCACCGGCGGCGTTGTATCCCTAGCGTTGGGAGCATGTCACGCCGGGACGCTGGAGCAGTACGCCAGGGGGCCCGGCATGCCCGGGACCGGCTGCGGTCCACGCTGGGAGTCGGCGCGGGGCTTCTGCTGACCGACGGTGAAAAAGTCTTTGAGTACGACGGCGGTACTCACCTGTCCGGTGACGACGCCGTTTCGGGGGCTGCTGATGAGTCCGCTGCCGCTACAGGCAGGACAGGACCGGCGCTGAGATGGCGGGTGGGCCCGCGGGTCGCCCTGCTCATCGCCGCAGTCGCGGTGCTGGGCGGCGCCTGGTTCTGGTCACAGGTTGCCGCCGGTCAGCCCGAAGTCATGCCACTGATTGACATCTCTGCCCAGGGCGGCTTGAGCGCGGGGGAAGAAACCCAAAGCCAGGAGCCCCACGGGGCCGGGCCACCTGTACTGCCCGCGGAAAGTCCACCGGCCGGCACGGTCATTATCCATGTGGCCGGGGCCATCGCTGTGCCGGGGATTGTTCAGCTGCCAGCTGGCAGCCGGGTTCACGAAGCAGTCACCGCGGCAGGCGGAGGCACGCCCACAGCAGACCTGAACCGCCTCAACCTTGCTGCCGTGCTGGCGGACGGTCAGAAGCTCTACGTTCCCCAGGCCGGCGAAGAAAACCCCGCCGGTTCGTCCGGCCCACCCGGGGGACCGGGGGAGGAGACTGGCGGCGGTGGGACCGCGTCACAAGGAGGAAAGGTCAACCTCAACACAGCAGGCGTCGAAGAACTGGACGCCCTGCCGAAGGTTGGGCCCGTGCTGGCGCAGCGGATCGTGGACTGGCGCAAGGAACACGGCCCGTTTACATCGATCGAGGAGCTCGACGCCGTGGACGGCGTGGGTCCAAAGATGCTCGAGACACTCCTTCCCCTGGTAGGCGTCTGAGATGGCCAGGCGCAGCCCGTGGAGCCGCTTTGTTGACTCAGCCGTGCAGGGCCAGGGAGCTCCCGCAGCCCTCCCGGCACCCGTGGATGCGCCCGCCATGACTACGCCCGCCGGGGTTCAGGCCGCGGGGCTGAAGGTCCGCAGGCTGGGTGAACGCGTCGGGACGAAACTCCGGGGCCAGGAGCCATCGAGTGCACCAATGGACGCGCCGCGCCGGCGCACCGACGTCAGGCTGGCACTGCCCGCCATCCTCGTCTGGAGTGCCGCCGTCGCCGGCGTCTGGCTTAGCCCTGTGGCTCTGGTGGGGCTCTGTTGCGGCTTGGTCCTGATGGCCGCGTGCCTGTTGATCCGGGCCTCGCGCGGCCGGGCGCTGGTGGCAGGCCGGCGGAGCTTTCATATAACCACTGCGGTTGCCTTGCTGTTGGCCGCGACCGCCGCTGCCCATTCGGCCGTCTCCTCGTCGCAACGCCACGACGGGCCGCTTGCCGAAGCTGTAGCCGCCGGCAACTCGGTGGTGGCCATCCTGGAAGTCACCGGATCCCCGCGGGCTATGACGGTTCCGGGAACTTCGGGGCCGCCCCAACGGTGGTCGGTAACGGCGCAGACGGAGCAGGTCACCGTCAGCAGCCGGGTCATCCGCACCCGTGCCCCGGTGGTGGTCATGGGCGGCAAGGGCTGGGGAGACCTGGTGCCCGGCCAGGTGGTCCGGACCGCCGGCAAGCTGAAGGCACCGGACGCAGGCCAGCAGGAAACCGCTGTCCTGTCAGCCTCGCTGCCACCCCGTGCCGGCTCCGGGACCGGCAGCAGCGCCGGAGTCGGTGATGCCTACGCCCCGGGCTGGCAGCTGGTCGCGAAGGACCTGCGCGTTCGGTATGTCTCCGCTGCGTCCTTCCTTGCCGCCGATCCGGCCGGTCTCCTCCCGGGCATGGTCACCGGAGATACCAGCGCCCTGGACGAAGGGCTCAATGCGGCGATGAAAACGGTGGGCATGACCCACCTGACCGCGGTCAGCGGAGCCAACTGCAGCCTGGTCCTCGGTGCGCTGCTGATCGCGGCACGCAGCCTCCGCCTGCCCCGGCTGCCCGCGGCAGGACTGGCGCTGACCGGCCTGGCAATGTTTGTGGTGCTCGTGGGCCCGGACGCCAGCGTCCTGCGCGCCGCGCTGATGGGTTCAATCGCCGTGGCATCGCTGGCAGGCGGCCGGACGGGCCGCGGACTCAGTTTCCTCTGCCTCGCGGTGATGGGCCTGCTCCTGACCGACCCCGGCCTCGGTACCAGCTTTGGGTTCCTCTTGTCGGTACTCGCGACCCTGGGCATCATCGTTCTGGGCCGGCGGATGATTGACTGGACACCGGCAGTGATTCCACGCTGGGCAGCCGCCGCCTGGGCCGTCCCGCTCTCCGCGCAGTTGCTGTGCGGCCCGGTGGTTGTGCTCCTGCAGCCCCAGTTTTCCACGTACTCGCTGCTTGCAAACCTGATGGCAGCCCCGCTGGTAGCACCGGTGACATTGCTGGGAACGGCTGCCGTCCCGCTGGTGGTTGCCGCGCCGTGGCCGGCCACCGTCCTGATCGCCGTGGCAGGCACTTTCAGTGCCGGAGTGGCAGGAACCGCACGGATCACGGCAGGATTGCCCGGGGCTGCGCTGCCCTGGCCCGAGGGCCCGTTCGGACTCCTGACCATGGTGCTGCTCTCCCTGCTGACCTTCGCCGGTGTGTGGCTGACCATCCGGCCGCGTCAGGTGTTGCCGTGGGTCCTGGCACTGCACGCCCGGACGGAATCGGTGTTGGACCTCTTGGAACGGCACCTGGGGACCACGTTGGCTCGGTGCTGGCCGCACCGGCGCGGGCCCGGCCGGTGTGGCCCCGGCTTGGTGGCGGCGGCCCACCGTGGCAGGCTTAGACACTGCACCAGAATTTCCGGGAGGAATCCACCATGGCCGCAGCCCAGACCACACGTACCAGGACTCCGGCGTCCAACACGGCCACCTGGCGGGACGTGACGCCTGCCGAAATCGTCCTGGTGGGCGGACCGGAGGAATACCTCGGCATCCGTGCCATGGACCATGTCCGCGCCCAGGTGCGGACGGCGTTTCCCGACGTGGAAGTCAGCCGCCTCATGGCCGGCACGTACGAAGCCGGGACCCTCGCCATGCAAGTCAGCCCCTCACTCTTCGGCGAGCGCAAACTGATCGAAGTCGAAGGCGTTGAAGGCATGAACGATGCCTTCCTGGCCGACGCACTGACCTATCTGGCCCGCCCGGAGCCGGATGCGGTGCTCGTCCTGCGCCACGCCGGGGGAGTCCGTGGCAAGAAGCTCCTCGATGCCGTCAAGGCCGGCGGTTGGCCGGTAGTTGACTGCCAGCCCCTGAAGAAGGATGCGGATAAGGCCACTTTCGTGGCAACGGAATTCAGGGCCGCCGGACGCAAGATCAGCACGGACGCCGTGCAGACGCTGGTTAATGCCGTCGGCGCTAACCTTTCGGAGCTCGCGGCGGCGTGCAGCCAGCTGATCGCGGATGCCACTGGAGCAGTGACCCCGGAGTTGGTGGACCGATACTACGGTGGCCGGATTGAGGCCACGGCCTTCAAGGTCGCGGACGCTGCCATGGCCGGAAACGGTCCAGTGGCGCTGTCCACCCTTCGCCACGCGCTGGCCACCGGGGCTGATCCGGTTCCGCTGGTTGCGGCGCTGGCCGCCAAGCTGCGGACGGTGGCCAAAGTTGCCGGCGCCCAGGGATCCCCGGCGCAGATCGCCCGGGAACTGGGCATGCAGCCCTGGCTCGTGGAGCAGGCCCAGCGCGATGTGCGCCGCTGGACCCCGGAGGGCCTGGTCCGCTCCATCCAGGCCACCGCCGAGGCCGATGCCCAGGTCAAGGGCCTTTCGCGCGATCCCGTCTATGCCGTTGAACATGCGGTGACCGTCATCGCAACCTCTGTGCGAGGGCACTGACGTCAGCTGATCGGGCCTGCGGTAGGCGGCTCTGGCGCGGAGACGCTGGCGGCTTAAAGATGTGTGGCCGGCACCCATCGGGTGCCGGCCACAATCATCAGTTCAGGTGAACTGGAAACCTTACAGCGCGTTGACCTTCTTGGAGATGGCCGACTTGCGGTTTGCTGCGTTGTTCTTGTGCAGAACACCCTTGCTGACAGCCTTGTCCAGCTTGCGGCCGGCAACAAGCAGGGCAGCGGCAGCTGCATCCTTGTCGGTGGACTCAACGGCGGTGTTGACGGCGCGGATGGCCGTCTTCAGCTCCGACTTGACTGCGTTGTTGCGCAGGCGAGCCTTCTCGTTGGTAAGGATGCGCTTCTTCTGGGACTTGATATTAGCCACGTGTGAACTCTCTTTTTAATGCGGAAATGGTCTAGAGGGCTTTCAGATTGGCCATTGACTGAGCGGCGTGGGGATACCTATGGCGGCCAACCATCAGTGGCCGTCGACCTGCACGGACACACAGCTATACAGAATAGCAGACCCCCCGGAAGCTGGCCATTTGGCGGGCTATTTCCAGCCGTGTCGGCGCCGTATGCCTGCAGCCACCAGATCGAAGCGTTTCCGGTCCAGAACTGCACCTTCTCGCCGGATGGCGTCCGGGCTGATCTGCAGGATCCGTCTAAGGTTCGCCTCGCTGGGCCGCTGCTGGCGGTCCCAACTGCCAGTTCCGATGTCCACGTACTCTCCGGATCCGTTGCCGGCATGGCCATGGTCCCTGCTGGTGAGCATTACCCCCAGCAGGTGCTGTCCGCTCTTGCCCACCAGCAGAACCGGACGGTCTTTGCCCCGGGTGTGGTCCTCCTCATACGGCACCCAGGTCCACACAATCTCGCCGGGGTCGGGACTGCCGTCGGGCTGCGGGGCGTACCGGATCGACGCCGCGCCGGCAAAGTCGCCAGGATAGACGCCGTGCGGGCCCGGCGCCGCCTGGCGCGCCGGTGCAGGCGTGTGCGGTCCGGCAGATCGGGTTACCCCGGTACGGAACTTCTGCAGGACCCTAACGGAGTTCCGGACAGCGTTGGCCAAGGAGCGGAGGTTGATAGGCATGGGCCAAGACTATCGCCGGGCCACCGTGCCGGGTTTGACCTGAATGCAATACGATGCGCCCGGACGTGGGAGACTGGAGGTTCCAAATGTGCGGTCCAGCCGCAGGGTGCCTTCGGTGCGTCCTGGCGGGGTCGCACGAATGTCAACAGTAAGGACCCTGCGTGTCTCCCATGGCCCGCACCGCCCCGGTGCCCGCCGCGACTGATCCGGCCATCATTCGGAACTTCTGCATCATCGCGCACATTGACCACGGTAAATCCACCCTGGCTGACCGCATGCTGCAGTTCACCGGGGTGGTTAAGTCCCGCGATATGAAGGCCCAGTACCTGGATCGCATGGACATTGAGCGCGAACGCGGTATCACCATTAAGTCCCAGGCGGTCCGCATGCCCTGGGAACTCGACGGGACCAGCTACGCGCTGAACATGATCGACACCCCCGGCCACGTGGACTTCACCTACGAAGTTTCCCGTTCGCTGGCCGCCTGCGAAGGCGCAGTACTGCTCGTTGACGCGGCGCAGGGCATTGAGGCCCAGACCCTCGCGAACCTGTACCTGGCGATGGAAAACAACCTCACCATCATCCCGGTACTGAACAAGATCGACCTGCCGGCAGCCCAGCCTGAGAAGTACGCGGCCGAACTGGCCAGCCTGATCGGCGGCGACCCCGACGACGTGCTCCGCGTCTCCGGCAAGACCGGCATGGGCGTCGAGGTCCTGCTGGACAAGATCGTCCGCGATCTGCCGGCCCCCGTGGGGGACCCGAACGCCCCCGCGCGCGCCATGATCTTTGACTCGGTCTACGACACGTACCGCGGTGTGGTTACGTACGTCCGTGTGGTTGACGGCATGCTCCACCCTCGTGAACGCATCCAGATGATGTCCACCCGGGCCACCCACGAACTCCTCGAGATCGGCGTGAGCTCCCCGGAGCCCACCCCCTCCAAGGGTCTCGGGGTTGGCGAAGTGGGCTACCTCATCACCGGTGTGAAGGACGTCCGCCTGTCCAAGGTCGGCGACACCGTCACCAACCTTGCCAAGCCTGCCACGGCCTCCCTTCCCGGCTATGCCGATGCCAAGCCGATGGTCTTCTCCGGCCTGTACCCGCTGGACGGCACGGACTACCCGGTGCTCCGCGATGCGCTGGAAAAGCTGATGCTCAACGACGCCGCACTGGTGTACGAGCCCGAAACGTCGGCCGCGCTCGGCTTCGGCTTCCGCGTCGGCTTCCTCGGCCTGCTCCACCTGGAAATCACCAGGGAGCGGCTCGAACGCGAATACAATCTCGACCTGATCTCCACCGCCCCTAACGTGGAGTACGAGGTGACGCTGGAGGACAAGAAGGTGGTCCATGTGACCAACCCCAGCGAATACCCTTCCGGCAAGATCGCAGAGGTCCGCGAGCCCATGGTGGCTGCCACCATCCTGGCGCCGAATGAGTTCGTGGGCGCCATCATGGAGCTTTGCCAGAGCCGCCGCGGCGTTATTGGCGGCATGGACTACCTGTCCGAGGACAGGGTCGAAATCCGCTACCGGCTGCCACTCGCTGAGATCGTGTTCGATTTCTTTGACATCCTCAAATCCAAGACCCGGGGCTACGGTTCGCTGGACTGGAAGGCCGACGGCGAGCAGGTGGCCGACCTGGTCAAGGTGGACATCATGCTCCAGGGCGAACAGGTGGATGCCTTCTCCGCCATCACGCACCGCGAGAAGGCCTATGCCTACGGTGTAATGATGACCGGCAAACTGCGCGAGCTCATTCCCCGCCAGCAGTTCGAAGTGCCCATCCAGGCTGCCATCGGCTCCAGGATCATCGCCCGGGAAAGCATCCGCGCCATCCGCAAGGACGTTCTGGCCAAGTGCTACGGCGGCGACATTTCCCGTAAGCGCAAGCTGCTGGAGAAGCAGAAGGAAGGCAAAAAGCGCATGAAGATGGTGGGCCGCGTTGAGGTCCCCCAGGAAGCCTTCATCGCTGCGCTGACCACCGACGAGTCCAAGGACAAGGCCAAGAAGTAGTGATGACAGTGGCCGGCAACACCGGAGGCCCCTGCAATGCCTAGCATTCTTCCGCTCGGCGACCCCGCGCCGTCGGACGGTCTGCTGCCCGCCCAGGCAGTGGCCGGTTCGGCGGACCGGGCCTTCGGGCTGTACGTGCACATCCCGTTCTGCGCTGTTCGTTGCGGATACTGCGACTTCAACACCTACACGGCCACCGAGCTGGGCGGCGGAGCGTCACAGGACGCCTACGCCTCCACGGCCGTGTCCGAAGTCGACTTTGCCGCCGCTGTCCTGCGGAACTCGGGTCTCTCGGACCGGCCGCTGAGCACAGTCTTCTTCGGCGGCGGCACTCCCACGCTGCTCCCTGCGGAAGACCTCGCGCGGATCCTGACGGCCGCCGTCGGGCACTGGGGCCTGGAACCCGGCGCCGAAGTGACCACCGAAGCAAACCCGGACTCGGTCACCCCGGCATCCCTTCAGGTCCTGGCCGATGCCGGCTTCACCCGGGTTTCCTTTGGCATGCAGTCTGCCGTTCCCCATGTCCTGAAGGTCCTGGACCGCACGCACACGCCCAGCCGCGTGCCGCAGGTGGTGCAGTGGGCGCGCGATGCCGGACTGGCCGTGAGCCTGGACCTGATCTACGGGACACCGGGGGAGTCCCTGGAGGACTGGCGGTTCTCCCTGGAGACGGCCCTCTCCTACCAGCCTGACCACATCAGTGCCTACGCGTTGATCGTGGAAGACGGCACCAAGCTGGCCGCCCAGATCCGCCGTGGTGAAGTCCCGGGAATCGACGACGACGACCACGCCGATAAATACGAACTCGCCGACCAGCTGATCGGCGCTGCCGGCCTCAGCTGGTATGAGGTCAGCAACTGGTCCAGGACGCCGGAGCAGGCATGCCGGCACAACCTCGCGTACTGGCGCGGGGACGACTGGTGGGGCATCGGGCCTGGTGCACATTCACACGTTGGCGGGGTGCGGTGGTGGAACGTCAAGCACCCCACGGCCTACGCCGGACGGCTCGCTCAGGGCCTGTCACCGGCCGCCGGGCGGGAAACCCTCGACGCCGAAACCCGCGACGTGGAGCGCGTGATGCTTGAGGCCCGGCTCGTGTCGGGGCTGGCCACGTCAACGCTGGGCGACCACGGCCGTCACGCCGTGGCCGGGCTCATTGCCGACGGCTTGGTGGAGCCGCCGGCTGCCTTCAACGGCACGCTGGTACTGACCCTGAAGGGCCGCCTGCTGGCCGACGCCGTGGTCCGCAGGATCCTGCCGGACTGAACCGCGGGTGCTGGGCCCACGCCCGCCGGGTTCCCTGGCCGTGGAGCCGCTCCGGCGAGGGCCCCGGCACGAGCTTGCGAGTGCAGGGAGCCGGTGTGGACTTGCGAGGTTAGGGCGCGGGTGGGGACTACTTGATCCAGCGCAGGTTGTACTGGTAACGGTGGGGCTGGCCCTTGTTGCAATGGATGCCTGCGGCCACGGAGAAGCACGTCAGGGCAATCCAGATCAGGGTGGCGATGACGGCGAAGACATTTCCCACCACCGGAATGAACACCAGGAGATTGGCCACCAGCGCCGCAATGGTGGGCGGCAGGCTGAAGTTCAGCGCTTCCTTCGATTCCTGGGCGGTAAACGGCCCGCGCTCACGGAAAATCAGGTAGATCAGCAGTGACGGAACACAGCCGAGGATCCCGCCGAAGTGTGCCAGTGTGGCCCACTGGCGGTCTTCGCTGGCCGTCAGGGGCAGCGCATTCGCCGGCACGCCCTGGTACTCGGAACGGCCCTGGCCGCCGTGGTCGTCCCGGTGCTCGCGTGCGTTTTGTGCCACGGTTTTCTTCCTTCGAAAGTGCAATGGTGCTGGGTTGGAGAATGCCGGACTGAAGCAACTGCAGCCTCCGCAGTACCAAGAATACTGGTTCAGCCACCAAATGCTGCCGCCAGGAGCCGGATCCGGTGTCAGGGCACCGTCAGGAAGTCGATGACTTCCTCCACTCTCCCGAGCAGTGATGCTTCCAGGTCCGCGTAGCTGCGGACAGCGCCCAGCAGCTTTTGCCAGCCAAGCCCGATGTCTTCCTTGGTGGAGTGCGGCCAGCCGAACGCCGCCAGGATTCCGGTCTTCCAGTCCTGCCCGCGGGGCACTACCGGCCACTGTTCGATGCCCAGCACAGCGGGCCGGATGGCCTGCCACACGTCAACGTAAGGGTGCCCGACGATCAGGACATTCCCGGCCGCGCCGGGGGAGGCCATCACGGCAGCCGCGATGCGCGACTCCTTCGAGTCCGGCACCAGGTGGTCCACCAGGACTCCCAGCCGGCGGCCCGGACCGGGACCGAAAGCGGCCACCGCCCCCGCCAGGTCATCAATGCCATGCAAAGGCTCGACGACGATGCCTTCCACGCGGAGATCGTCACCCCAGACTTTTTCCACGAGTTCGGCGTCGTGTTTACCCTCCACCCAGATTCTGCTCGCCTTGGCCACCTGGGCACGCTGGCCAACCACGCGGACTGAGCCGGACGCGGTACGGCCGGCGACGATGGGGGCGGCCTGCCTGGGCGCCGGCGGAACGAGCCGGATGGGCTGCCCCTCCAGGAGGAACCCGAAGCCCAGCCGGAAGGACCGGGACTTGCCGCGCCGGTCTTCAAGGGCCACCACATGCATGCCACCGGACTTCTCCACCCGGGTCACCGCCCCCACCCAGCCTGACTGGGCGTCTTCGAGCACCATGCCACGTTCCACGGGGACCTCAGGGAGTTCGCTTCGCACGGGCGCGGTGATCTCCTGCGGACCCCAGTTCTGGTACTGCATGGATTGATTCCGCCTTGCCGCTAGATCCTGGCCCGGAATTTCGCCCGGAGCGGTACCAATGCTAACAACGGGGTGACTCATATTAGACTGTTAGCACTTAGGCATGTCGAGTGCTAACCCTGTAGTGACCACGGATGGAGGTGGAGTATGAGCGAGCCGCGCAAACTCGAAGTACTGCGCGCCATCGTGGAGGACTATGTGCACTCCCGCGAGCCAGTAGGTTCAAAAGCGCTCGTGGAACGCCACCACCTCGGCGTGTCCAGTGCCACCATCCGCAACGACATGGCGGCCCTGGAAGACGACGGCCTGATCACGGCCCCGCACACCAGCGCCGGACGGATCCCCACAGACAAAGGCTATCGGCTGTTTGTGGACCAGATTTCAGCGGTAAAGCCGCTTTCCCATGCGGAACGGCGTGCAATCCAATCGCTGCTGGAGGGCGCAGACGATCTGGACGATGTCCTGGACAGGACCGTCAGGATGCTGTCGCAGCTGACCAACCAGGTCGCCGTGGTGCAGTATCCGCATCTGAGCCGCGCCACCATCCGCCACATCGAATTCGTCCTGCTCGCGCCCCGGCAGGTCCTGGTGGTCCTCATCGCCACCACCGGCAAGGTCGAACAGCGCGTGATCGACGTCGGCCAGGACCTCGGCGACGACGCCATCGCCGCGTTGCGGACACACTTCCTCGGATCACTCGCGGGCATCTCGCTGAGCCGGCTGACCCCCTCGCTGCCGGGAGTCGTTTCGTCCGTCAGCCCGGGCCAGCGCGCGGCGGCCCAGGCCTTGGCCCACGGGCTGGAAACGCTCGCCCACAGCAGCCGCGAGGAACGCATGGTCATGGCCGGAACGGCGAACCTCGCCCGCTCCAATGTGGATTTTCCGCTCAGTATCGGACCGGTCCTGGAAGCGCTTGAGGAGCAGGTTGTCCTGCTGCGCCTCCTGAGCGACATGGCGCAGGATCCGAGGGGCGTGGCAGTCAGCATCGGGCGTGAAAACCCGTACGACGGACTCGCGGAAGCCTCCGTGGTGGCCACGGGCTACGGACCAGACAGCACTGCCAAGATCGGTGTGCTCGGACCCACCCGGATGGACTATCCCACCACCATGGCCGCCGTCAGGGCAGTAGCCCGTTACCTTTCAAGAATTCTGGGTCCGTAACAGCACCTCGGTCCAGGCACGAAGAGCAGTGCCGGCAGCCCGGCTGCCGGCAGTACAACAAGGAAGAGATACGAACTTTGAGCAGCCACTACGACGTCCTCGGAGTCTCGCCGGAAGCCACCGGGGAAGAGATCAAGAAGGCCTACCGCAAGCTGGCCCGCACTCTTCACCCGGACGTGAACCCCGGGGACGATGCATCGGACCGCTTCAAGGCCGTGACCCATGCCTACGAGGTACTTTCGGACCCGCAGAAGCGCCGGATCTATGACACCACCGGCAACGAGAACGGCACCGACAACGGGTTCGGCGGCGGCGGATACTCCGGCCAGGGCTTCGCGTTCCAGGACATTTTCGACACGTTCTTCGGGGCAGGCGGCACCTCCGGCCCCGCTTCCCGGGTCCGCCGCGGCCAGGACGCGCTGATCAGTGTACGGATCGAACTCCGCGATGCCGTGTTCGGCGTCAACCGGAAACTCGAAGTGGACACAGCCGTCACCTGCCCCACCTGCAACGGGTCATGCTGCCGCGAAGGCAGCCACCCTGTGCGCTGCGATATCTGCGGCGGCAGCGGCCAGGTCCAGCGCGCGGTTCGCTCCATCCTGGGCCAGGTCATGACGGCGGCCCCGTGTGGCAGTTGCGAAGGCTTCGGGACGGTCATCAAGGACCCCTGCAACGAATGCAGCGGCCAAGGCCGCATCCGCAGCCGGCGGTCGCTCACCATCAAGGTGCCGGCCGGTGTTGCCACGGGCACCCGGATCCAGCTCTCCGGGCAGGGCGAAGCAGGCCCGGCCGGCGGACCGTCCGGGGACCTGTACGTGGAACTCCGGGTCAACAACGACGCCACCTACGCACGCGACGGTGACGACCTGCACGCAACGCTGCACATCCCGATGACTGCCGCCGCCCTGGGCACCGAGCTGTCACTGGAAACCTTTGACGGGCTGCAGGAAATCGACGTCAAGGCAGGGACGCAGTCAGGGGAGATCATCACGCTCCGTGGACTCGGCGTGACGCACCTGCGCGGTTACGGCCGCGGGGACCTGATGGTCCATCTGCAGGTGGACACGCCGGCCAAGCTGGATGCCGCGCAGGAGGATCTCCTGCGGCAGCTGGCGAAGCTGCGGGGCGAGCAGTTCACGGAAGGCAAACTGGCTGCCAGCGGTGGCGTCTTTGCCAAGCTGCGGGACCGGTTCGGTAACCTGTAGCGGTGAGCAATCCCGTTTTCTTCAGCGGTGCCGGGTCGCTGGACGATCTGGTGCCCGGTGCCCGTTTCGTCCTTCAAGGGCCGGAGGCACGCCACGCCGTGACTGTAAAACGGCTATCTCCCGGAGAGGCAGTGGACATCGCCGACGGCGCCGGAAGGCGGCTGACGGGAACTGTTGTCTCGGCGTCGCCCGCGGAGCTCACCGTGGAATGCTCCGCCCTCGTTGTGGAGGGCCGGCCCGACATCCGGCTCGTGCTGGTGCAGGCCCTGGCCAAGGGGGACCGCGATGAACTGGCCGTGGAAACGGCAACCGAACTCGGGATTGATGCCGTAGTTCCCTGGCAGTCCGAGCGATCAATTGTCCGCTGGAAGGGTGAGCGCGCGGCCAAGGCCCACGCAAAATGGCAGTCCGTGGTCACTGCCGCCGCCAAGCAGGCACGCCGCGCCTGGATCCCCGAGGTGCGCGCCGCCGTCGAAACGCCAGGCCTTGCGGCGGCCGTGGCGGCAGCGGATCTGGCCGTAATCCTGCACGAAGACGCGGTCCGGCCGCTCCGGTCTGTCCTGGAATCATGGCAGGGCACCCAAGCTGACGCCAGACCCCTGGAAATTCTGCTCATCGTTGGTCCGGAGGGCGGAATCAGTCCCCGCGAAGTCACCCGGCTTTGCGACGCCGGCGCCGTGACGGCGCTCTTGGGACACCACGTCCTGAGGTCATCCACAGCCGGACCGGCAGCGGTTGTTCTGGCGAGTGATGTACTGGGACGCTGGACAGCACCGGTATCCTGAGGCCGACTGCTACGCGGGCTGTTACCGGACGTTGAAGTTCCGCGTGTCCACGTTCAGCTCCTGGCTGGTGCCGGCCGCATCCACTTGCGAAACGCGGAGCTCGTAGTTCCCCGAGGACAGGCTAAGGGCAAGCGTAAAGACTCCGGTCTGGGCGGCTTCGGCAGCTGCAGTGGTCTCCCCGGTCAGGTAGGGCGTCTTGTTCCCGTTCGCTTCGGCCCGCAGGATCTGCCAGCGGAGCTTACCGCCCGGAACGGTGCTGCGGCCGGTGATCTTGACGCTTCCGCCGGCCAGGTCAGTCCCTTCCTGCGGATCGATGATCCACACGGGCGCCACCATTCCGGCAGCTCGGGACATGGGGTCGCCAAGCTGGACGTGGTCGAAGGCAACGTAATCGGTGTGGCTATCCACCAGGATCCTGACCTGGATCTGCTGGCCGGAATCGATCAGGCCGGAACTCGCGGCCGCTGCTGTAGCGGTAAAGACCAGCTGCTGAATGGCGCGGCCGGCCATGTCGACGTCGAGGTTGCTGTTAAAGGCATCCTCCGAGACGTCGACGGTAATGACGTTCTTGCCGGAGATGGACGAGGCGAGTTTCTCGGGATCCTGCCAGGGCGTGAAGAAATCCGGGTCCAGCGGCTTCTCGGACATCATGGCCCGCAGGGCGCGGGTCACTGGATTCTCCTGCTCCGGCACGTCCCGGAACTCCCGGTATAGGAACACGTTGCTGTTGCTTCGGCCAATCCAGTAGACCGGTGCCTTATTCGAGGACTGTGTAGTTTCCAGGGGCGCGCTGGTGGAAGGTGCCCCGGGGGAGCCGGTGGCGGCAGCGCTGGAGTTTGCAATCAGGTTGGGCTCAGGGCTGGGGTCCGCGATACAACCGGTGAGAAGGAGGAATGCTGGCAGCAGGCCCAGGAGTCGTTGCGGACGAAAACGTGGCGCGACGCGCCTGGCACTGAGGGGTGTCGCTGTTTCCGGCACTCGTGGCCTGTCCTTTCCGGCTGTGAAATGGCGAGGCCTGGGCCCCGTGAGCCGGTCCCCGGACGGCTGTGATTTCCAGCATCGCATAGCCAGCTCCGCCAAAAGGACCGAATCCGGGCCGCCGGCCCAACTGCAACGGGAACGATATGAGCCCGATATGAAGTTGATACCTAATGACGCCAACCGTCCCGCAGTAAGCCGGTGACGGGCACCCTCGCCGGAGACCGCCTGACGCTGCCGGGAGGTGCCTCCTGGCGTAAGATGGAAGGACTCCGCTGGCTCCTGCATGCTCGGCAACAGCCCCCACGCAGCAGCTGGCGCACTTAATTTTCGAACTGGAGGGGACCACGGGCCTGCGGGCCAGCACCATGACTGAATCAGCGAACGGAAAGCGCCGGCTCAATACTGACCGCGCCGCCGGAGAATTCCCCCATTCACTTCCCGGTGTCCGGACGGAGGTGGTTCTCTTTGACAACTCCGATCAGATGGTCCAATCGCTCGGCAGCCATGACGAGGCCCTGCGTTACATCGAAGAGCAGTTCCCGTCCGTTAACTTCCACGTCCGCGGAAACGAACTGTCCATCAGCGGCCCTGCCACCGAAGTTCCCCGCATCATGCGGCTGCTGCATGAAGTGCGCGGCCTCGTGGCCCGTGGCACAGTCATCAGCCCCGCGGTGTTGCACCAGCTCGTCGCGTTGCTCCGCAGCCAGTCATTGCAGAACCCTGTGGACGTCCTCACCCATGACATCCTCTCCAGCCGCGGGAGGACCATCCGGCCCAAGACGTTGAACCAGAAGAACTACGTGGACGCGATTGATGCGAACACGGTGATCTTCGGGATTGGCCCTGCAGGCACGGGTAAGACGTACCTCGCGATGGCCAAGGCCGTCCAGGCGCTGCAGCAGAAAGAAGTCAGCCGTATTATCCTGACGCGGCCCGCAGTCGAGGCCGGCGAGCGGCTCGGGTTCCTGCCGGGCACCCTGAGCGACAAGATCGATCCCTATCTGCGCCCGCTGTACGACGCGCTGCACGACATGATGGACCCCGAGTCCATCCCGCGCCTGATGGCCGCCGGGACCATCGAAGTGGCGCCGCTGGCTTACATGCGTGGGCGCACGCTCAACGACGCCTTCATCATCCTGGACGAAGCGCAGAACACCACACCTGAACAGATGAAGATGTTCCTCACGCGTTTGGGTTTCGGGTCCAAAATGGTGGTCACAGGAGACGTCACCCAGGTGGACCTGCCGTTCGGCACCCGCTCGGGGCTGCGGATCGTGGAGGAGATCCTGCAGGGGATCGAGGACGTAAACTTCACCCTCCTGGACGACACGGACGTGGTCCGCCACCGGCTTGTGGGCGACATCGTGCGTGCCTACAGTCTCTGGGATGATGTCCAGCGGAACAAAGTAAAACACTCGGTAAGCCGGGAAAAGCGGGGGGAAAGCGCGTGAGCATTGAAGTAAACAACGAATCCGGCATCCAGGTTGATGAAGCGGAGCTCGTGGCGCTGTCCCGGTACGTTTTTGAGCAGCTGTACATCCACCCGCAGGCTGAACTCTCTATTCTCCTGGTGGATGAACCCGCCATGGAAAAGCTCCACATCGAGCTTATGGACGAGCCGGGATCCACCGACGTGCTCTCGGTCCCCATGGACGAGCTGACCCCCGGCACGCCGGACCGGCCCACTCCCCAAGGGATGCTCGGTGACATCGCCGTCTGCCCCCAGGTGGCACAGGTGCAGGCCGTCACCGCCGGGCACTCCCTGCAGGATGAGATGCTGCTGCTGACCACTCACGGGATCCTCCACCTGCTCGGCTATGACCACGCAGAGCCAGAGGAAAAGGAAGAAATGTTCGGCCTCCAGCGCCAGCTGCTTTCCGGCTTCACCGGCAAAGAAGCACCTGCCGAGACCACGCAGTGACGCCCCTGCTCCTTGTCGGCATGGCCCTGGCGTTCCTCGGTACCGCAGCACTCTTGACCGCAGCCGAGGCCGCGTTCACGTTCCTTTCCCGGCATGACGCCGAAGACGCCCTGCTGAAAAGCCGCGGAAACGCCATGAAGCGCATCCTGGCCCAGCCGGTGGCGCACATCCGGGCCTTGCGGTTCTGGCGGGTCTGGTTCGAGATGGCTTCAGCCGTAGCGGTGGCCGTCCTGCTCCACAGCCTGCTGGACAACGTCTGGCTGGCCGGGCTGGCCGCCACCGGGATCATGGCCCTGCTCGGCTTCGTCATCGTCGGCGTTTCCCCGCGGCAGCTCGGCAGGCTCCATTCGGCCGCCGTCGTCCGCTCCACAGCACCGTTGATCAGGTCCCTGACGTGGGTCCTCGGACCCATCCCGGGGTGGCTCGTGGCGCTGGGCAGTGCCGCCGCTCCCGGCGCTCCGGCGGGTGATGACGCGTTCTTCAGCGAACAGGAATTCCGCGAACTTGTGGACCGCGCATCCGAATCGGACATGATCGAAGACACCGAAGCTGAAATGATCCAATCAGTCTTTGACTTCGGCGACACCCTGGTGCGCGCCGTGATGGTGCCCCGGACGGATATCCTCAGCATCGACGCCGGCTCCAGCCTCAGGCGGGCCATGTCAATGTTCCTGCGGTCGGGCTATTCACGGATCCCGGTGATCCGCGACAACACCGACCAGATCCTCGGAATCGTGTACCTCAAGGACGTTGCGGCGACACTCCATGAGCTCGGACCCGACGACGAACAGCCCCCGGTCGAAGCTCTGGCCCGGGAGGTCCGGTACGTCCCGGAGTCCAAGCCGGTGAGCGATCTGCTGCGGGAACTGCAGAAGGAGTCAACACACGTTGCCATCGTGATCGACGAATACGGTGGCACGGCCGGCCTTGTCACCCTGGAGGACCTCATCGAGGAAATTGTCGGCGAAATCGTGGACGAGTATGACACCGAAAGCGCCGAGGCCGTGGCCCTGGGCGGCGGTTCCTACCGGGTGAGCGCCCGGATGAGCATCGACGACCTCGGAGAACTGTTCGACATAGAGCTCGACGACGACGAGGTTGACACTGTGGGAGGGCTGCTGGCCAAGGCCCTGGGCCGCGTTCCCATTGTGGGCAGCCGCGTGGAGGTGGGCGGCATCTCGCTGCTCGCCGAACGGCTCGAGGGCCGCCGCAACCGCGTCAGCCACATCATTGCCTCAGCAGTACCAAAAGCAGACACTGACCTTGAAGACCTCCTCGACGAGGCGAAAGCAACCCAGCAGGGAGTTCCACGTGAGCAAGAAAAGTAATCGTCCGGCCAACCCGGATTCGGCCGCCAACGACTTCGGCGGCTACAGGGCAGGCTTTGCGGTCCTCGTGGGGCGGCCTAACGCGGGAAAATCAACCCTGACGAACGCACTGGTGGGCCAGAAGGTGGCGATCACCTCCGCCAAGCCGCAGACCACGCGCCACACCATCCGGGGGATCGTGCACCGCGATGACGCCCAGCTGATCCTGGTGGATACCCCGGGCCTGCACCGCCCCCGGACCCTGCTGGGAAAGCGGCTGAACGAACTCGTCGCCGACACTCTCGCCGAGGTCGACGCGATCGGCTTCTGCCTGCCCGCCAACGAGAAGATCGGCCCGGGCGACAAGTACATCGCCGCCCAGCTCGCCGCCATCGGCAACAAGCCGGTCATCGCGATCGTCACCAAGGCGGACACCGTGGACCGGCAGGCGCTCACCGAGCAGTTGCTCGCCGTCGCAGCACTGGGCCGGGATGTCATCGGCGAGGACGGCTGGAAGGACATCGTCCCGGTCTCCGCCACCGACGGCTTCCAGGTGGACACCCTCGCAGACGTCCTGATCAGCCACATGCCGGCGTCGCCGCCCCTTTATCCGGACGGTCACCTGACGGACGAACCCGAAGCCGTGATGATCGCCGAGCTCATCCGGGAAGCTGCCCTCGAAGGCGTCCGCGACGAACTGCCCCACTCCCTGGCCGTCGTCGTCGATGAGATTGTGCCGCGTGAGGGCCGGCCCGAAGACAGGCCTTTCCTCGACGTCCGGGTTAATCTCTATGTGGAACGTTCGTCCCAGAAGGCCATCATCATCGGCAAGGGCGGTGCACGGCTCCGCGAAGTCGGCACCAATGCGCGCAAGGGGATCGAGGCGCTGCTCGGTGCCCGCATCTACCTTGACCTGCATGTGAAGGTAGCCAAGGACTGGCAGCGCGACCCGAAGCAGTTGGTCAAGCTCGGCTTCTGACGCTGACTTTTTGCTTTACCCGGCCGGTCGTCGGGAAGTTCCCAGACTGGGCAACTAAAATAGGCCGGATTCAATTTTTCGAGGAAGGTACACCACACATGGGGCGAGGCCGCGACAATCGCGAGTACGGAGCTGACGCGTCAGCCGGGACCGGTCCGGTGTCCCGCCACGCTGATGCTACCGCCGTCGGCGTTGCCCGGCATCTCGGATCCAGGAGCCGGATGCCGGCCTGGCTGAAGGTGACCACTGCGGTGGTCACCATCCTGGTGGTCGGCGGTCTAGGCTTCGCAGGCTACTGGTATTTGCGGTTCCAGTCGAACATCACCACGGCCCCGCTGAACGCCGGTGGCGTGGCGAACCCATCGGCCGACAAATCGGAGCGGATGCAGATCCTGATCCTGGGCTCGGATACCAGGGACGGCGCAAACGCGGAGTACGGCGCTGTGGACGACTCGACAGGTTACGGCAAGTCCGACGTCATGATGCTGATGGACGTATCGGCCGACAACAAGCGCGTCAGCGTCATCAGCTTCCCCCGGGACTTGCTGGTCGATATTCCGGAGTGCACCGACCAGAAGACCAAACGGACGTTTCCTGCCCGCAGCGGTGTCATGATCAACGAGGCCATGAATGAAGCCGGCATCGGCTGCGCCGTGGACACGGTCAACAAACTGACTGGACTGGAGATCGATCACTTCATGATGGCGGACTTCACCGCCGTGAAGGAACTCTCCAACACGGTGGGCGGCGTTGACGTGTGCATCAGTGACGCGGTCTATGATCCTGACTCCCGGCTGCGGCTGCCGAAGGGTACGTCCGCCGTCAAGGGCGAAATGGCCCTTGCCTTCCTGCGGACCCGTCATGCCTTTGCCGACGGCGGCGACCTGGGCCGGATCAGGGCACAGCAGGGATTCCTGTCCTCCCTCACGCGCAAGATCAAGGACGACGGCACACTGTCCGACCCCTCTAAGATGCTGACCATTGCCGATGTTGTGACCAAGAACCTCACGGTGGATGAGGGGCTGGCCTCCGTGCCGTCGCTCGTGAGTATCGGTAGCCGGCTCAAGGACATCGATATCAGCAAGGTGGCGTTTGTGGCCGTGCCCACGACGCCGGCAGTCACGGACATCAACCGCCTGCAGATTGCCGAGCCCGCAGGGTCCCAGCTCTTTGCGGCCCTCCGCGAGGACGTGGACCTCACGGATCCGACAGCACCCACCACGCCGTCCCCGGCGCCCACGGAAACAACAGCCACCCCAACAGAAACAGCCCCTGCGGTGCCGCCGTATGACAAGGGCCTGCAACCAGTCACCGTGGCCAACGGCAGCGGCGTCCCGGGACGCGCCCAGGAAATCGTGCAGGCGTTGATCACCGGCGGCTTCACCCAATCCGGGCCGTTTGAAGCCACGGCGGTGGCGCAGAGCGTCGTCTACTACGGTACGGAATTCGCCGACGTCGCAGCTGACGTGGCTGCGCTGCTGGGGATCCCGGCCGCGCAGGTCCAGCTGGCACCCCGCGTCGCCGGAGTCCAGGTCTACCTTGGAACTGACTTCACCACCGGGGCAACCTACGGAGCCGGTGCTGGTGGCGCCCTGCCCGAGGACATCGTCAACCAGACAGCCGGCGATACCGTGTGCCAGCAGGCCAACCCTGTGCTGATCGTCCAGGACTGACGGCCGTACCACAGAAGACAGCACCGCAGTCGACACACGAGAGGCGGGGCCAGACGGCCCCGCCTTTTGTGTGTCCCTGGAGGGTGATTACCAGATGCTGACGCGAGCGTCCTGCGGCATCCACATGCCATCCTGGTCGGTCACGCCAAAGGCCTGGTGGAAGGCGTCCAGGTTCTTGGCGATGGCGTTGGTCCTGAACTCGTTGGGGGAGTGGGGATCCGTGGCGAGCCTCCTGATGGCCTCTTCCGACCGGATCACCTGCCGCCAGCCGGCTGCCCAGGACGCGAAGAACCGCTGCTGCCCCGTCAGTCCGTCCAGCACTTCCGGTTCCTTGCCGTCAAGGCTGAGCAGGTAAGCCTTGTAGGCGATGGTCAGGCCACCAAGGTCGCCGATGTTCTCCCCGAGCGTCAGCTTGCCGTTGACGTTGTGCCCCGGCGCCGCATACGGGGACAACTCGTCGTACTGTGCCACCAGCTTGGCTGTGAGCTTCTCAAAAGCCGTCCGGTCCTCGTCGGTCCACCAGTTCCGCAGCGCGCCGCCGCCGTCGAACTGCGACCCCTGGTCATCAAAACCGTGGCCGATCTCGTGGCCGATCACCGCTCCAATGCCACCGTAGTTAACGGCGTCGTCGGCGTCGGCTGTGAAGAACGGTGGCTGCAGGATAGCGGCCGGGAAGACGATCTCGTTGAGCATCGGGTGATAGTACGCGTTGACCGTCTGCGGTGTCATGAGCCACTTGTTAAGGTCCACCGGTTTGCCCACCTCATCCAGGTGGCGGTCGACGTCGGCATTGTGGGCCCGCTCGACATTCCCCAAAAGGTCCAGCGGGTCGATTTCCACCGCGGAGTAATCGATCCACTTGTCGGGGTAGCCGATCTTGGGGCGGAAGGCCTCCAGTTTCCGCAGCGCCTCGGCCTTTGTCTCCTCACCCATCCAGGCAAGACCGGTGATGGACTGCCGGTAGGCCTCGATCAGGTTGGCCACCAGGGTCTGCATGCGGGCCTTGTGGGTTTCGGGGAAGTGCTTCGAGACGTAAATCTGCCCAACCGCCTCACCGAGTGCAGCTTCGACGACGGCGACGGCGCGCTTCCAGCGGTCCTTGTTCCGGGGCGTGCCGCTGAGCGTTGTTCCGTAGAAGGCAAAATTGGCATCCACGAACTCGGAGGACAGGTACGGCGCGGCGCCGTTGACGACCCGCAGGGCCAGCCACTCCTGCCACACGGAGAGCGGTTCGGACTCCAGCAGACCGGCGGCCCCGCTGAAGAAGTCCGGAGTGCTTACGACGATCTCATTGCGCTTGTCGGCGTCGATCCCGGCAGCTTCGAACCAGGTGTTAAGGAGCGGGAACAGGGTGGCCGCTTCCTCAGCGGACTTGAGGTTGTAGGTCTTCTGCGGGTCGCGCAGGGTGACGTTGTCCCAGTGGTGGGAAGCCAGGCTGGTTTCGAGCGCAACGACGCGCGCGGCCGCAGGCTCCGGATCTGCCACTCCGGCCAGAGTGAACATGGTCCTGGCATGCTCGCCATAGGCCTTGACCATGGGGGCGAACTTCTCTTCCCGGTAGTAGGACTCGTCCGGCAGTCCCAGGCCGCCCTGGCCGGTGTAGAGCAGGATGCGGTCCGGGTTGCCAGCGTCCGGAGCCGGGTAGATGTAGAAGAGCCCGGACACGTCTGACCGGAACAGCCGCCCGGCCAGGGCCACGAGATCAGCAACCGTGGTGGTGGCAAATACCTCTCCAAGCCGCCCGCGGATGGGCTCCATGCCTTTGGCCTCCACCGTGGCTTCGTCCATGAAGCTGTTGTAGAGCTCGCCCACTTTTCGTTCTATCCCGCTGGCGGCTTCACCCTTGGCGGCTGCTTCCTCGATGATGTCCCGGACCGCGATCTCCGCTCCGTCGCGCAGCGCGGTGAAAGTTCCCTCGAGTGGCCGGTCATCCGGAATTTCCGTGGCCTTGAGCCAGGACCCGTTCACGTGCTGGTACAGGTCATCCTGCGGCCTGACGGTGTGGTCAATGTTGGACAGGTCGATCCCCGAGATGGGCACAGATGCTCCTTCGTGTGACGTGCCGCGGCCGGCGCTGGCACCGGCGCGGCGTCTGCATGTTGGACGATAAGGACGGTGGTGCTCTCTCATCTTACGCACGCGTGCTACCCTCAAATGGTGCGCGCAGAGCTCCTTCTTCTTAGCTGCCGCGGCGAGGCCTCAGACGCGATTTAGCGCAAGGCCCACCCTCGTCGCGGAGTTTGTGTTGCCCGGCCACCTTTCAGATAAGAACCACAGAAAAGGCCCCGATACTAATGCGAAACGCACAGAAGTCCTCCGGAATGCCAGCCCACCGCTACCGTCCGTTCCAGGATCAGATCACCGTTGAGCTGCCTGACCGCACGTGGCCGGACAAGGTCATCACCAAAGCCCCGCGCTGGTGCGCCGTGGACCTGCGTGACGGCAACCAGGCGCTGATCGACCCGATGAGCCCTGCCCGCAAGATGAAGATGTTCGATCTGCTGGTCCGCATGGGTTATAAGGAAATTGAAGTCGGCTTCCCTTCTGCCTCGCAGACCGATTTCGACTTCGTCCGCCAGCTCATCGTCGGTAACCACATTCCGGACGATGTCACCATCCAGGTCCTCACCCAGGCCCGCGAGCACCTGATCGAGCGGACGTACGAGTCCCTGGTCGGCGCCAAGCAGGCGATTGTCCACCTGTACAACTCAACGTCCGTCCTGCAGCGCCGTGTGGTGTTCAACCAGGACCAGGACGGCATCCTCGACATCGCGCTCCAGGGCGCCAGACTGTGCAAGAAGTACGAGGAAACCCTCGTTGACACGCACGTCACCTATGAATACTCGCCGGAGTCGTTCACCGGAACTGAACTGGACTATGCCGTCCGCGTCTGCAACGCCATCGCCGACGTTTTCGAGGCATCCGCCGACAGCCAGGTCATCATCAACCTCCCTGCCACCGTGGAAATGGCCACCCCGAACGTGTACGCCGATTCCATTGAGTGGATGAGCCGGAACCTGCACCCGCGTGAAGGCATCATCCTGTCCCTGCACCCGCATAATGACCGGGGTACCGGCGTGGCCGCCGCCGAACTGGGGTACCTGGCCGGCGCGGACCGGATTGAGGGCTGCCTGTTCGGCAACGGCGAGCGAACCGGAAACGTGGACCTCGTCACCCTGGGCCTGAACATGTTCGTCCAGGGCATCGATCCCATGATCGACTTCTCCGACATCGACGAGATCCGGCGCACCGTGGAGTACTGCAACCAGCTCCCTGTCGCCGAGCGTTCCCCCTACGGCGGCGACCTCGTCTTCACCGCTTTCTCCGGCTCACACCAGGACGCCATCAAGAAGGGCTTCGAAGCGCTCGAGAAGGATGCTGCCGCCGCCGGCAAGGACGTTGCGGACTTCACCTGGCAGGTCCCGTACCTGCCCGTTGACCCCAAGGACCTGGGCCGCAGCTACGAGGCCGTCATCCGCGTCAACTCGCAGTCCGGCAAGGGTGGCGTGGCGTACCTGCTCAAGAACGAACACAGCCTGGACCTGCCGCGCCGTGCCCAGATGGAATTCTCCGGCGTGATCCAGAAGAAGACCGATACCGTGGGCGGCGAAGTCAGCGGCGCCCAGTTGTGGCAGCACTTCCAGGACGAGTACCTGCCCTCCAGCGAGGCGGAGGGCCAGTGGGGCCGTTACTCACTCGGTTCTGTCAGCACCGAAACCGATGACGACGGCGGGATGACCCTGCACGCCTCGCTCACCGTTGACGGTGTCCAGGCCCGTCGCACGGGCACCGGAAACGGGCCCATCGCCGCGCTGTTGAGCATCCTGCGCGAGGATGGCGTCGATGTCCGGGTCCTGGACTACAGCGAGCATGCCCTGTCGGAAGGCGGCAGCGCCATGGCCGCAGCTTACGTCGAGTGTGCCGTGGGGGAGCGGGTCCTGTGGGGCGTCGGTATCGATGCCAACACCAGCATGTCCTCGCTCAAGGCCGTCATTTCCGCGGTCAACCGTGCCATCCGGGATTCCCGGGCCTGATTCGGAACACGTTGCGCGCCGGGATTCCCGGCGCGCAACGCACCGGCATTGCCGGCTTTCCGGAACTCAGTGCGAAGATTAACCGTGGTCCAACAATCCTTTGCTGCCCGGTCCTACCGGGATGACGCCGTGGTGCTCCGCACCCACAAGCTGGGCGAGGCTGACCGCATCATCACGCTGCTGACCAAGCACCACGGCCAGATCCGCGCCGTCGCCAAGGGTGTGCGGCGGACCAGCAGCAAGTTTGGGGCGCGGCTGGAGCCGTTTATGGTTGCCGACCTGCAGCTGGTCTCCGGAAAGACACTGGACATCGTCACGCAGGCTGTTGCCAAGGGCGCCTACGGCAGCAACATCGCCGCAGATTATGGCCGGTATACCGTTGCCGCTGCCATGACCGAAACTGCGGAAAAACTGACCGACGTCGACGGCGAAGCCGGCACCGCCCAGTACAACCTGCTGGTGGGGGCGCTGGCCTCGCTGTCCCGGGCCGAGCACGCGCCGGGACTGATCCTGGATTCGTATCTCCTGCGGGCCCTTTCCACCGGCGGCTGGGCTCCGAGTTTTACCGACTGCGCCCGCTGCGGCCGGCCCGGCCCGCATACGGCCTTTTCGGCTCCGCTCGGCGGTATGGTCTGCGCGGACTGCAGGCCACCCGGTTCGCCTGCGCCGGCCGCGGAGACGGTCGTGCTCCTGGGTGCCCTGCTGACCGGGGACTGGACGACGGCGGATGGCTCGGACGTGCCGCACCGACGGGAAGCTGCGGGGCTGGTGGCCGTATACCTGCAATGGCACCTTGAACGTGTCCTGAAATCCCTCAAACATGTGGAGCGTGGCTGACAGTGGCCTTGGGAAAAAAGAAGAGCCCTTCGCGGCACCGGACCACCCCTGTGGTGGCACCGTATCCGCACCCGTCCGGCGCGGTTGCCCCGGCGATCCCCGCAGAATTCATCCCCCGCCATGTTGCCATTGTGATGGACGGCAACGGCCGTTGGGCCAACCAGCGGGGCCTGCCGCGGATCGAGGGACACAAAGCCGGCGAGCCCGCCCTGCTGGACGTGATGGCGGGCGCTATCGAACTAGGCATCGAATACGTGAGCGTCTATGCGTTTTCCACCGAAAACTGGCGCCGGTCACCCGAAGAGGTCCGCTTCCTGATGGGTTTTAACAAGGACGTGCTACGAAGGCAGCGGAACCAGCTGGACGACTGGGGTGTCCGCGTGCGGTGGTCGGGCCGGCGTCCCAGGCTGTGGGGCTCGGTGATCCGCGAACTGGAAGAGGCCGAGGAATTTACCGCGGGCAACAGCACGTGCACGTTGAACATGTGTGTTAATTACGGCGGCCGGGCGGAAATCACGGACGCCGTATCGGCTATCGCCGCCGAGGTTGCCGCAGGCCGGCTCAAACCCGGGGCCATCACCGAGAAAACCATCCAGAAGTACCTGGACGAACCGGACCTGCCGGACGTGGACCTGTTCCTGCGGAGCTCCGGGGAGCAGCGGCTCTCCAATTTCCTGCTCTGGCAGTCCGCGTATGCCGAGTTCGTCTTTATGGACACGCTGTGGCCCGACGTCGACCGGCGGACCCTGTGGGACGCCGTCGAAATCTACGCCCAGCGGGACCGGCGCTACGGCGGCGCCGTCGACGCCGCACCGGGTTCGGCCGTACCGTAACCCCGGAGCCAGCGGGCGAGCCGCGCGTAGGCGTCTGCCCGCACTTTCGCAGGGGAGAGGAAGACGTCGTGGAGCGCGCCGTCGATCCGTTCCACCGTGACGCTGCGCCCCAGCGTCAGGGCGCGGAGGGCGATGATGTTGACGTCCAGTACCGCGTCGGTGCGCCGCATTTCCTCGGACCAGAACGGCCCGGTGGCGCTTCCCCGGGACAGCAGCACCAGGATGGGTATGTCGATGTCCAGGCCACGGGCCACCTTGGTGTGGCCGGCCAGGACGGCGCTGAGCCAACCCGCGCGGAGCGGAAATGCCATGGGCGGACGGAACCTGTCGTCAAGCGGCCACTCGCCGTCGGCTGAACTGCTGATGGTCCGCCAATAGAACCCCCGCTCGGGCAGCCGCAGGACAGCCTCCGGCCGGAACCGCGCCACGGGTCCCACCATCGTGGACGCAGCACGGCGGACCAGCGAGCTGCCGTGCATCTCCAGCCAGGGACTGTTTAACACCAGCTGGGAGGCCGCTCCTGGGTGGTTGCTGACCCAGAGGGCGGCCACCAGGCCGCCGGTGGAGTGGCCCATCAGCGTGAGGGAGGCCTTGGCTTCCAGTTCCGGCGTGTGCGTGTCGGCCCGGATGATGGCGATGGCCGCTTCGATCTCGGCGTCATAGTCCGCCAGGTTCGCCACGTAGCCGCCCGGCGTTTCCGGGCGCAGGCTGCGGCCGTGGTTGTGCATGTCGAGGGCGTAGAACTCGTAGCCGCTGTGTGTCCAAAACTGCGCCAGGTCCACATTGAAGAAGTAGTCGCTCCAACCATGGAGGAACAGCACTGTTCGGCGCCGGCGGGTGGCTGCCGGTTCCTTCGCCGGACGGAAGCGCACCAGCGTGGCGGTGCGCTGGACGCCGTCTTCGCCCCCTGCCTCGAAGGTGCGGGCTTCGAAGCCAGCGCCGAGGATATCTGGCTGCCACGTCATGGCTTTATGCTAGCCGGAGCCGCATGTATGGCGACCCGGTTTGGTCTGGACCGTCCGAGACGGAAAACTAGAGCCATGCGCGTATATCCGACATTCTTCAGGCTGGCCTTTTCGTGGATGGACGCGGAACGCGCCCACAAGATCGGATTCAAGGGAATCAAGCTCGCCCATACTTCCGGCGCAGGACGGCTGCTGCACCGGTTCACGGCACCCGCGGCCTCCCTGCAGACTTCTGCCTTCGGGCTGACCTTCCCATCGCCGTTCGGCCTCGCAGCCGGCTTCGACAAGGAGGGATTCGGCGTCGAGGCCCTCACCGAACTTGGCTTTGGCCATGTCGAAGTAGGGACCATCACCGGGCAGGCGCAGCCGGGCAACGAGAAGCCGCGCCTTTTCAGGCTGATCGAGGACCGGGCTGTCATTAACCGGATGGGGTTCAACAACGATGGCGCGGCCGCCGTCGAACCGCGCCTCAAAGCGGCACGCGCCGCCCTGCAGCGCAGGCACCCTAACGTGCGGCCCGTGATTGGGGTTAACATCGGCAAGAGCAAGGTGGTGGAACTCGACGACGCCGTGGCCGATTACCTGATCAGCGCCCGGAGCCTGGCGCCGGCCGCGGACTACCTGGTGGTCAATGTCAGCTCACCCAACACGCCCGGGCTGCGCCTTCTCCAGGATGTCCAGACACTCCGCCCGCTGCTGACCGCGGTGGGGGACGAGGCGGACAAAGCGGCAGGGCGGCACGTCCCGCTGCTGGTCAAGATCGCACCGGACCTCAGCGATGAGGACATCGACGACGTCGCCAAGCTGGCCCTGGATCTTAAGCTGGATGGCATTATCGCCACCAACACCACGATCGGGCGTGAGGGGCTGGCGTCGCCGGCTGCGAAAGTGGTCGAATGCGGCGCCGGGGGCCTGTCCGGGGCACCGCTGAAGCAGCGTTCCTTGGAAGTCCTTCGCCGGCTCAAGGAGGCCACCGGGGGCGCGATCACGCTGGTGGCCGTCGGCGGCGTCGAGACGGCGAAGGACGTCCAGGACCGTCTGGATGCCGGGGCCACGCTGGTCCAGGGCTACACGGCGTTCCTGTACGAGGGGCCGTTCTGGGCGGCGCGGATCAACCGCGACCTGGCGAAAGCGCGACGCAACCGTTGACTCAGACAACAAAACCCCGGTGGTTGGACTACCGGGGTTTTTGTTGTTAAGGGAGGAGCGCTGCCGGGTCTGACCCGGCCTGCACATCAGGACGGGTATTGGCCGCGCTTCACGAGCGGCTTGGGCAGGCGCAGCTTGCGGAACTGCAGGGACCGCATCGAGCCGTACCAAACCGTGCCACGCTCAACCCCGCCGAACTTCTCGGTCAGCTTCTTGCGGAGCTGCCTGGACAGAATGAACACATCCACAAACACGGCCAGGAACATCACCCAAAAACCGCCCAGGACATAAACCATCTGTTCGCTGGAAGCCGGAACAATGAGGGAAATGATGACAAATACCAGGGCGCCGAACATCAGGTATTCGCCCAGGCTGAAGCGCGCGTCCACGTAGTCGCGGGCATAACGCTTCTGCGGACCCTTGTCGCGCAGAGGCAGGAATTTCTCATCACCTGTATCGAGCGCCTGGCGCATTTTTGTGCGCTGGTCCTGGATGGCCTGGCGCTCAGCGGCCTTGGACGCCTTGCGGTCCTCCGGCACCAGGGGCCGTTTGCGGGCAGCCTCCTGGGCTTTGCGCTTGGGCGTGGGCGCACCCTTGCCCAACGCGGCATCCTGCCGGGCTGCCGCTTCAGCGGCCTGCTGGTCTATTGATTGCTGCGCCGTTGGCGCTTCCTTTTTACGTCCGAACACGTGAACAGAATACCTTGCGGCCCAAGGAGATTCGGCGCGGGTATTGTGTTCGCCATGACTCCCACTCCAGCAGCCAGTCCGTCCGACGCCAACACCCCCGGCCCCGGACACCCTGCCCCGGCCATTGACGCGGACGGACTCAGGCTGTCCGTTGCAGGTTCCTTCGACTCAACCCTCGACCGGCTCAAGGAACTTGTGGCCATTCCGGGCATCGCCTGGCCGAGTTTCGATCCCGCGCCCTTGGAAGCCAGCGCGCAGGCCGTAGCGGAACTAATGCGCACCGCCGGCGTGGAGGATGTCCAGGTCCTGCGCAGTAACAAGGACGACGGCACCCCCGGCGGCCCTGCCGTCGTCGCACGCCGACAGGCGGCGGAAGGGAAGCCGACCATCCTGCTGTACGCCCACCACGACGTCCAGCCGCCCGGAGACCCGGCGCTGTGGGAAACAGAGCCTTTCGCCGCCGTCGAACGCGTCGGCAGGCTGTACGGCCGTGGCGCTGCTGACGACAAGGCCGGGATCATGGCCCATGTGGCGGCCTATGCCGCAGCGACCGATGTTCTGGGCACGGAATTCGGCCTTGGCGTGACGTTCTTCTTCGAAGGTGAGGAGGAAGCCGGTTCTCCTACCTTCCGTTCCTTCCTGGAAACGCACCGGGAACTGCTGCGGGCCGATGTGATCGTGGTGGCCGACTCCAGCAACTGGAAGGTGGGCATACCCGCCCTGACCACCAGCCTGCGTGGCCTTGTGGACGGAACCATTGAAGTCCAGGTGCTGGAGCATGCTGTCCACTCGGGCATGTTCGGCGGACCCGTGCTGGACGCGCCAACCCTGCTGTCCCGTTTGATTGCCACCCTCCACGACGCTGACGGCAACGTGGCCATCGAAGGCCTCGTATCGAATGACAACGTCGGCGTGGAGCTCACCGAAGCGGAGTACCGTGCTGATTCCTCCGTTCTCGACGGCGTCCGGCTCGCCGGCACCGGAAGCATCGCCGCACGGCTGTGGACTAAGCCCGCGCTGTCCATCATCGGCTTCGATGCGCCCGCCGTGGACGTGGCCTCGAACACGCTCCTGCCGCGGGCGCGTGCCAAGTTCAGCCTGCGCCTGGCGCCCGGCCAGGATCCGGCGGCAGCGATGGAAGCCGTTGAACGCCACGTCCAGGCCAATGCGCCCTTTGGGGCAAAGGTGGTGTTCACTCCCGGGGAAAGCGGAAAGTCGTTCCTCGCTGATACATCCTCCAAGGCGGCGACGTTCGCCATGTGGGCGCTGGGGGAGGCCTGGGGTGTTCCGGCGGTGGAGATGGGGATCGGCGGGTCGATTCCGTTTATTGCGGACCTGATGGACGTCTATCCGGACGTCCAGATCCTCGTGACCGGTGTTGAGGATCCCGATTCCCGTGCCCACAGTGCCAACGAGTCCCTTCACATTGGTGATTTCAAGAACGCCGTGGTCGCCGAGGCGCTGCTGCTCGCCCGGCTTAACGCAGAAGGCGTGGCCTGAATCCCGTGTCCCTCTGATGTCGGCATTCCTCCACCGTTGGGAACAATCAGCGGACAGGCTTGGTTACGTCAGGAGTTAGAGCTACAGGGCTGACCGAAGTAGCATGTAGCTATAGCCCGTACCGTATCCGTAGGGGCAGGCACCGCTGACGCGGGGCCGCCAGGACCGTCCTAAGGTAGGCCAAATGAGCACCGCAACCAACGAGAACATCACCGAGACCACCAGCGCTGCCAGCGATGAACTGGCCGCACATGAGGTCAAACTGACCGACGTCGCAGCAGGCAAGGTGCGCAGCCTCCTGGAGCAGGAAGGCCGGACCGATCTCCGCCTCCGCGTTGCCGTCCAGCCCGGCGGCTGCTCCGGCCTCATCTACCAGCTGTACTTCGACGAGCGACTCCTTGACGGAGACGCCGTCCGTGACTACGACGGCGTCGAAGTTGTGGTGGACAAGATGAGCGTGCCGTACCTCAGCGGTGCCAGCATCGATTTCGAGGACACCATCTCCAAGCAGGGCTTCACCATCGACAACCCCAATGCCGGTGGCTCCTGCGCCTGTGGTGATTCCTTCCACTGACCCGGTTCTTTCGCCCGATGCCGGCGCCTGCTTTCCGTCTGCCAAAAACGGCACGGAGGCACGGCGCCGACATGTGGGCGAAACGCCCGGCAGAGCGGTAAGCTCTACACCGAGTAGTAAAACTTTTAGTGTGCCCGGACGGCCCCTTGGGTGGCCGGGCAACAGCAACAAGTAGGAAGGGCCGTCTGTGAGTTCGCAGAACCGAACCGGCAGCCGACGCAAAACGATCACTACGATCTCAGGCTTGGCAGTTGCCGGCGCGTTGGTTTTGACTGGATGTTCGCCAGAGGTAGAGAAGGGGTGGCTGCCCACCGAGCGTGGCACCACCAATCACACTGACCGGATCATGGACCTCTGGGTCAACTCATGGATTGCAGCCCTTGTTGTGGGCATCATCACGTGGGGTTTGATCGTTTGGTGCCTTGTCGCCTACCGCCGCCGCAAGGGCACCACGGGTTTCCCGCGGCAGACCAGCTTTAATCTCCCGCTGGAGGTCTTTTACCTGACCATCCCGCTGTTCATGGTCCTGGTGTTCTTCTACTTCACCGACCGCGACCAGCAGGCCATCGATGACCGCTCCAAGCCGGCCGACGTCGTTGTTGACGTACGCGGCAAGCAGTGGGCCTGGGACTTCAACTACAAGTCCGGCGAGGTCGTAACCGAGGATGTCCACGAAGCTGGAGTCCAGGCACACCTTACGGGCAACACCATCGACAAGGAAGCGCTGCCGACGCTCTACCTGCCGGTTGGAAAGTCCGTTGACCTCGAACTGAACTCCCGCGATGTCATCCACTCTTTCTGGGTTCCCGCCTTCCTGCAGAAGCGCGACATGATCCCCGGCAAGACCAACTACATCAGGTTCACGCCCACTAAAGAGGGAACCTACGACGGCAAGTGCGCCGAGCTCTGCGGCGAGTACCACTCTGAAATGCTGTTCCGCGTCAAGGTTGTCTCTGAGACCGAATTCCAGGCTCACATGGACAAGCTCAAGGCAGATGGCAACACGGGACTCCTCGGCGAAGAGTATGACCGCAACCCGAACCTGAACGAAATTAAGTAAGGGGAGCGACGTGGCTACTTATACCCAGACCGCACCTGCCGGAACCCTTGAGGCTCCCGTAGTTCCTAAGTCCAAGGGACGCATCGTCGTCAACTGGATCACCTCCACCGACCACAAGACCATCGGGTACATGTACCTGATCGCGTCGTTTGTGTTCTTCTGCCTCGGCGGCGTCATGGCTCTGCTCATCCGGGCTGAACTGTTCGAACCGGGCATGCAGATCCTGCAGACCAAAGAGCAGTACAACCAGCTGTTCACGATGCACGGCACCGTCATGCTTCTGATGTTCGCGACGCCGCTGTTCGCCGGCTTCACCAACGTCATCATGCCCCTGCAGATCGGTGCCCCCGACGTCGCGTTCCCGCGGCTGAACGCACTGGCCTTCTGGTTCTTCCTCTTTGGCTCCACCATCGCGGTGTCCGGTTTCATCACCCCGCAGGGTGCGGCGTCGTTCGGCTGGTTCGCTTACGCGCCGCTGTCCAACACGACGTTCAGCCCTGGCATCGGTGGTGACCTGTGGGTCTTCGGCCTGGCGCTGTCCGGCTTCGGCACCATCCTGGGCGCGGTCAACTTCATCACCACCATCATCTGCATGCGTGCTCCGGGCATGACCATGTGGCGGATGCCCATCTTCACCTGGAACGCCCTGGTGACGTCCATCCTCGTGCTGATGGCCTTCCCGCCGCTGGCTGCGGCACTGTTCGCGCTCGGCGCGGATCGCCGTTTCGGTGCCCACATCTTCGATCCGGAGAACGGCGGCGCGGTCCTGTGGCAGCACCTGTTCTGGTTCTTCGGCCACCCCGAGGTGTACATCATTGCGCTGCCGTTCTTCGGCATTGTGTCCGAGATCTTCCCGGTCTTCAGCCGCAAACCGATCTTCGGCTACAAGGGCCTCGTGTACGCCACCATCGCCATTGCGGCCCTGTCAGTGACCGTGTGGGCGCACCACATGTACGTGACCGGTTCGGTGCTGCTGCCGTTCTTCGCCTTCATGACCATGCTCATCGCGGTCCCGACCGGCGTGAAGTTCTTCAACTGGATCGGCACCATGTGGCGGGGGTCCATTACCTTCGAGACTCCCATGCTGTGGAGCATCGGCTTCCTCATCACGTTCCTCTTCGGTGGCCTGACCGGCATCATCCTGGCTTCGCCGCCGTTGGACTTCCACGTTTCTGACTCCTACTTTGTGGTGGCGCACTTCCACTACGTGGTGTTCGGCACCGTGGTGTTTGCGATGTTCGCAGGCTTCTACTTCTGGTGGCCCAAGTGGACCGGCAAGATGCTGAATGAACGCCTCGGAAAGATCCACTTCTGGCTGCTGTTCCTGGGCTTCCACGGCACGTTCCTGATCCAGCACTGGCTGGGCGTTGAAGGCATGCCCCGCCGTTACGCGGACTACCTGGTGGAGGACAACTTCACCTGGATGAACCAGTTCTCCACCATCTCCTCGTTTGTGCTTGGTGCGTCCCTGATTCCCTTCTTCTGGAACGTCTACATCACCTGGCGCAGCTCTGAGCGCGTTGAGGTGGACGATCCCTGGGGCTTCGGAGCGTCGCTTGAGTGGGCTACCTCTTGCCCGCCGCCGCGCCACAACTTCACCTCGTTGCCCCGGATCCGTTCGGAGCGTCCCGCCTTGGATCTCCACCACCCGGAGCTCTCGCAGGTACATACCGTTGAATCGCCTGCAGCCGCAGCAGCGGTGCTCGGTAACGCCGACCAGAAGGACACCGCCAAGTGAAAATCGAATCATGGATATTTGGAGCCGGAGTCTTCTTCTTCGTACCGGTTTCCCTGGTCTACGGTTTCCTGACCAACTGGCATGAGTGGGTCGGAACCCTCGGGATCCTCCTGGTGGGCGGACTCTCCGGAATGATCGGCGGATACCTTGGCTTTACCGGCAAGCGCGTCGGAATGCGTCCCGAGGACCGCAATGACGCCGAGATCCACGAGGGCGCCGGCGAACAGGGGCACTTCAGCCCCTGGAGCTGGTGGCCGCTGGTCCTGGGCCTCGCCTGCGCGGGTGGATTCCTGGGCCTGGCAGTGGGTTGGTGGATCCTGTTCATCGCAGCCGGCCTCGCAGTCGTAGCCCTCGTCGGCTGGGTCTTCGAGTACAGCCGTGGGGACCACGCCCACTAGGAGCCGCTGAGCTTCAGCAGACATTTTATGAATTACGACGTCGGGCCCCACCTTCTGGTGGGGCCCGACGTCGTTCTTGTCAATTCGGTTGGCGCGTCGATTTGGCGCGGGAAGTCACGGGGTATATAGGCCCCTGGGAGGGGCTAGCTGGGGCCCTGTGACTCCAGGAGCTCCGCCAGCATCCGCAGGGCCGCCTCGGCGTCGCGGTGACTGACAGCGCCGCTGAGGGCGCCTTCGGGGACTGAAAGCTCTACTTCGCAGCCGAAGGGGAAGTCGGCAATCATGACTTCCAGGAGGGAGCGGGCGTCGACACTCTGGATGCCGGCCTTGCGGATGGTGACAGGAAGTCCGGTTTCGGTCACTGCCCTGACGAACATTGCGGCGGGACGGGCATGCAAGCCGACTGACGCTGACACAACGGCCTTATGCACTGGCAAAGGGTCTCCGATCTCCTGACGGACCCCACACCGTCATCGCTGAATTTCCTGTCCAATATATCCGGCTGGATGGCCACCCGACGAAACGGGGGAGTGGGACCGGTCGGTTGCCGGAACTGGTCTAGTCCAGCGGTGCTGCTTGCCTTAAGCTTGGATAGTGAAAACTGAAGCAAGGACGTACCTCCGTGGCTGCTGATGCCGGCGCCGTTGCCGGCGAGATTGACCGCAGCAGCGGGACAGCCATCTATATCCAGCTCAGGGAGATCCTCCGGGCCTACATCAGCGATTCCTGTCCGCCCGGATCTGCCCTGCCCTCGGAACGGGATCTTGCCCAGCGGTTCGGGCTGGCCCGGATGACTGTCCGGCAGGCAATCGATGCCCTGGTCGGCGAGGAAGTCCTCGAGCGGGTTGTCGGCCTCGGCACGTTCGTGCGGAAGCCCAAACTGGATCTTCAGGTGAAACTCACCTCGTACAGCGAAGAGATGCAACGCCGCGGCATGGTTCCGGCCGCCAAGGTCCTGAGCTTTGAACAGATCGGCGCCAGCGCCTTCCTGGCCCGCGAACTGCAGGTGGAGGAGGGGACGCCGCTGGTGCGGTTCCGTCGGCTGCTGCTGGCGGACGGTGAGCCGATGAGCGTGGACGAGAACTTCATCCCGGCGCAGCGCGTCCCGGGTCTTTTGGACGGCGAGCCCCCCAACATCGCTCTACAACGTTCTGAGTGAGCAGTTCGGCCTCGTGATGGAGTGGGGGGAGGACATGATCGAGGCGACGGCCGCTTCCCCCTCTACGGCGCGCCTGCTCAACGTCGACGTCGGTGCCCCCTTGCTCAAGATTCAGAGGCACGCCTTTGTTGCCCGGGCGATGGTGGACTACTCAGTTTCGTACTACCGGGCCGACCGCTACAAGCTATGGGTACCCCTCCAGCGGCCAGGTGCGAGGCCGGCCCGGAACCAATCGCTGGGCTACCGCAACCACTGACAGCGGGCCGCCAGCTGACGACAGCGGCGGCAGCCAGCAACGGTAAAGGCCCGGTCCAAGCGGACCGGGCCTTTACCGTTGGAGCATAACTGCTGTGAGTTAGTGGCTGAGGCTCTTGCTTTCCTCGCCGGCCTCAACTGCCGGGTGGGCATGGTGGCCGTGTGCGGCCTCCAGCTCTGCCGGCGTCGCCGGCGCAACACGGTCCTCGAAGAACCACTTTGACAGGAAAGCACGCTGCTTTTCCTTGCGCGTCACAATGCCGTGGTCGTTGGGGACCGCAGGCAGCGGTGAGGGGGACTCGAATCCGACGAGCTTGTAGCGCTTGTACTCATCCAGCGGCGCGTGCACCTCGATGAATTCGCCATGCGGCAGGCGGACGATACGTCCGGTCTCCCGGCCATGGAGTGCGATTTCGCGGTCCTTGCGCTGGAGGGCAAGGGCGACCCGCTTGGCCACCATAAACGCGATGACCGGTCCGATGAAGAACAGGGCGCGGAGCCAGTACGTCACATCATTCAAGGACACGTGGAAGTGTGTGGCGATGAGGTCCGAACCAGCGGCTGCCCACATCACGCAGTACCAGACGAAGCCGGCAACGCCGATGGCGGTGCGCGTGGGGGCGTTCCGCGGACGGTCCAGGACATGGTGTTCGCGGGTGTCCTTGGTGATCCAGCTTTCGATCCACGGGTACATGAACATCACCGTGAACAGTATGCCTGCGGGCACCAGGGCCGGCAACAGGACGTTCAGCGTCAGCACGTAGCCGAAGACAACGTACTCGAACTGGAAATCACCGATGACACCGGGCATAAGCCTCAGTGCACCGTCAACGAACCCGATGTACCAGTCAGGCTGGGTGCCCGCAGAAACCGGCGAGGGATCGTACGGGCCGTAGTTCCAGATCGGGTTGATCGTGAAGAAGCCAGCCATCAGGGCAATTACACCGAAGACGATGAAGAAGAAGCCGCCGGCCTTGGCTGCGTACACAGGTCCGAGCGGGTAGCCAACAACGTTGCCGTCGTTGCGGCCCGGGCCGGGGTACTGGGTGTGCTTGTGCACAACCACCATGAACAGGTGCAGGACGATCATCAACAGGATGAGCGCGGGTACGAGCAGGATGTGCAGCATGTAAAGGCGGCCAATAACAGCCGTCCCCGGGAACTCGCCGCCGAAGAGGAAGAAGGAAGTGTAGGTTCCAACCACGGGGATGGACTTGATAACGCCGTCGATGATCCGGAGGCCGTTGCCGGAGAGCAGGTCATCGGGGAGTGAGTAGCCAGTGAACCCGGCTGCCATGGCGAGGATCAGCAGGACGCTGCCAACAACCCAGTTCATTTCACGCGGTTTGCGGAAGGCGCCCGTGAAGAAGACGCGCAGCATGTGGACGGCGATCGACGCTACGAAAAGCAGTGCAGCCCAGTGGTGCACCTGGCGCATGAACAGGCCACCGCGGACGTCGAAGGAAATATCCAGCGAGGTGCTGTACGCCACGGACATTTCGACGTTCTTCAACGGCAGGTAAGACCCGTCGTAGTGCGTTTCCGCCATGGACGGATCGAAAAAGAAGGTCAGGAAGGTGCCCGAAAGCAAGAGGATGACGAAGGAGTAGAGGGCTACTTCGCCAAACATAAACGACCAGTGGTCAGGGAAGACCTTGCGTCCGAATTCGCGCAGGATCCCTGATCCGCCAACTCGCGCGTCAACAAAATCAGTGATGCGTCCGGCTTTAGTCTTGGCGACGAAGGCGGGGGCTTCAGCTCTTGATGCTGCGCTCATGCTCATCACGCTCCCAGTAACTCGGTCCTACAGGTTCATTGAAGTCGCTGGTTGCGACCAGGTAGCCCTCGGCGTCCACTGCAATCGGCAGCTGGGGGAGGGGCCGGCTGGCGGGGCCAAAGATCACTTTGCACTCGTTCGTGAGGTCAAAAGTGGACTGGTGGCACGGGCACAGCAGGTGGTGCGTCTGCTGCTCGTACAGAGCAACGGGGCAACCGACGTGGGTGCAGATCTTGGAGTAAGCAACGATACCGTTGTAGCTCCAGTCTTCGCGGCCCGCCGAGGGGTTCAGCGAGGCGGGATCCAGGCGCATCAGCAGTACAACTGCCTTGGCCTTTTCGTTGAGCTTGCCTTCATGCAGTTCGTTCAGGCCCTCAGGAATAACATGGAAAGCCGACCCGATGGTGACGTCAGAGGCCTTGATGGGTGTGCCGTCGGGGTCGCGGGTGAGGCGCTTGAGCTTGCCTTCCTGCGGTGCCCACATGGTGTGGGCCAGCGCCCGGTCGGGGCGGGGGCCGAGGTCACCGAAAACCGCAATTGCGGGAAGCGGGGCCAGGGCCATAGCACCGAGCAGGGTGTTGCGGATGAGCGGGCGGCGCTTGATGCCGGTCTCCTCCACGATGTCATCCACGATCCGGACTGCCGCCAGGCGGTCTTCTTCGGTGCGGATGGGATGGCGTTCTTCGGAGACTTCATGGTCCGGCATCAGGGCCTTGGCCCAGTGCACAATACCGGTGCCGATGCCGAGCATCGCAAACGCGGTGCCAAGGCCCAGCAGGGCGTTCTGCAGCCGTATGGTGGCGATGCTTGTGCCATCGCCCAAGTCGATGGCGAAGTACGCCACCAGGAAGATCAGGGTGCCGACAACTGACGCGCCGAAAAGTACGGCGACCTGCCGTTCTGCACGCTTTGCGGCCTTCGGGTCCGTGTCGGCCAGGCGCAAACGGTGCGGGGGAATTCCAGGATCCTGGAACTTCTCCACCTCATTCTGACCAGCCGTAGCTACGGTGCCCGAGTGGTTCGGACTGCCGTCACTATGGTTGCCCATAATTCGCCTCATCCTTCTCTCGTCCCGGCGTCTGCCGGGTTAGTTTTCAATTTCAAACTGCTGACTGGGCAGCAGAAGTTCTTAAGATTCCCGTTGCGCCTAAGACGTCCGGGAAGTAAGCCAGATGGTGAAGGCGATGATGACACCCAGGCCTGCAATCCAGACGAAGAGGCCTTCAGAGACGGGACCGAGGGCGCCGAGGTCAGCGCCACCGGGGGAGCCGTTGGCCTCGATCTGCTTCAGGAAGGTGACGATGTCGCGCTTGCCCTCAGGGGTGACATTTGTGTCACTGAAGACGGGCATGTTCTGCGGTCCGGTGACCATCGCTTCGTAGATGTGCTTGCCGGAGACATCGGCAAGGGCGGGAGCGAACTTGCCACGGGTGAGTGCACCGCCGGCTGCTGCTGCGTTGTGGCACATCGCGCAGTTCACGCGGAAGAGCTCACCACCCTTGGCGGCGTCGCCCTGCTCATCAAGCAGGTGTTCTTCAGGAATCGCCGGGCCGGCTCCCAGGGAAGCTACGTAGGCTGAAAGCTGGTGGGTCTGGGCATCGTTGAACTGAGCGGGCTTCTTGTACGCCTGGGGGCCGTTCATCTGCATGGGCATCCGGCCGGTACCGACCTGGAAATCAACGGACGCGGCACCGACGCCAACCAGCGAGGGGCCATCCTGGCTGCCGCTCGCGCCCATGCCGTGGCAGGTGGCGCAGTTAGCTTCAAAGAGCTTTTCGCCCTCGGCGGTGTCATTGGCGCTGAAGCTGGTGGTGGATGCCTTGGCCTCGTTGACGGTGGTGGCAACGGCGTACAGCCCACCAGTGACGAGGAGTCCCATCAGTAGCAGCGCGATTACTGCGAGTGGGTGACGCCGCTTTTGCGAGAGAGCCTTCACGTGGTGGTTCCTTTATTCGATCGTGCGCCGGCTCCGTGAGCCGCTTCTTGAAATTCTGCCTCTTGTAGAAAAGGAATCAAAGCTTGACTACTTCAGTACGTAGATGACCAGGAAGAGGCCGATCCAGACAACGTCCACAAAGTGCCAGTAGTAAGACGTGACGATCGCGGAGGTTGCTTCGAAGTGGCCGAACTTCTTTGCTGCGAACGAGCGCCCGATGATGAAGAGGAAAGCTATGAGGCCGCCGATAACGTGCAGGCCGTGGAAGCCGGTGGTCATGTAGAACGCTGAGCCGTAGGCGTTGGATGAGAGCGAAACGTGCTCTGAAACAAGCATTGCGTATTCAGTTGCCTGGCCGGCAACGAAGAACGCACCCATGATGAAGGTCAGCGTGAACCATTCGTTCATGCCCCAGCGGGAGAACTGGAACGGGCCGCCTGTTTTGCGGGGCTGCAGCCGTTCGGCGGCGAAGACGCCCATCTGGCAAGTAAAGGAACTGGCCACGAGGACGATCGTGTTGACGAGCGCAAAGGGGAAGTTGAGCTTGGCTGTCTCTTCCGCCCACATCTGTCCGCTCGTGGAGCGCAGCGTGAAGTACATGGCGAAGAGACCGGCGAAGAACATCAACTCACTGGACAGCCAGACTACGGTTCCGACAGAAACCATATTGGGGCGGTTCAGCGTGGGGTGCGCCGGGGTACTGGGGGCATGGGTCGCAGATGTCACATAGACATTATGTCTATAAAAGTCCGTAGTTCCCAACGCGAACCGCCTTTTCGGGGGACTTTTTCTACAAAGACGCGAAATCACCGTGAAAAGTTCCCGGCGACGTTCACATTGGTCAGGTCCGGGGTGGCTCGATAGCATCAGAAGGTGACTTCTCAGGCAACCGCGCCGGCGGACAGCAACACCTGGCCCCGGCTCATCTCGGCTCTTATCAACGGTACTGACCTCACTGCGGACAATACCGCGTGGGCTATGGACAGAATCATGTCCGGGGAGGCCACCCCCGCGCAGATCGCCGGATTCCTGGTTGCCCTCAGCGCCAAGGGCGAAACCGTGGACGAAATCTCGGGCCTGGTGGACGCGATGCTGCGCCATGCAACACCCATCGATATTCCTGGTCAGAAGCTGGACATCGTGGGTACGGGCGGTGACCAGCTCAATACCGTCAACATTTCCACCATGTCCGCCCTTGTTGCTGCGGGCGCCGGAGCGAAGGTCGTCAAGCACGGTAACCGTGCAGCGTCTTCGTCCTCCGGATCGGCTGATGTGCTGGAGGCGTTGGGGGTCAGGCTCGACCTCCCGGTGGCCCAGGTGGCACGCAACGCGGGGGAGGCTGGAATCACTTTCTGCTTCGCGCAGGTGTTCCATCCGTCTTTCCGTCACACTGCCGTGCCCCGCCGGGAGCTCGCCATCCCCACCGCATTTAATTTCCTGGGCCCGCTGACCAATCCTGCCCGGGTGCAAGCCTCGGCGGTGGGAGTGGCGAATGCCCGTATGGCTCCGCTGGTTGCAGGCGTCCTGGCGAAGCGGGGCAGCCGCGGGCTGGTTTTCCGTGGCAATGACGGGCTGGACGAGCTGACTACTACGGGCCCCTCCACCGTTTGGGAAATCCGCGACGGCGCTGTCTCTGAGCTGAATTTTGAGCCGGCCGAGCTGGGCATCCGTCCTGCGACGGTGGAGGAACTCCGTGGCGGGGACGCAGAGGCGAACGCCGCCGTCGTCCGTGATGTCCTGGCCGGTAAGAGCGGTGCAGCGCGGGACGCGGTGCTGCTTAATGCGGCCGCCGGGCTGGTGGCTTTTGATGAGTTGTCCGACGGCCCGTTCCTGGTCCGCATGCGTTCGGCGCTTGCCCGGGCCGCAGAGTCGATTGATAGCGGTGCTGCCGCTGCGGTCCTCGATAAGTGGGTTTCCCTGACGCGGCCTTGATATAGGTACAGGAAAGGATGCGGGCCCGGCTTTACAGCCGGGCCCGCGTCGTTTCCAGGGAAGTGTTCCTACTGTTCGAAGCCGAGAGAGAATGCCGCGTCGAGATCGTGTTGCGAGTAGGCACGGAAGGCAATGTGTGTGGTGGTGTGAACCACCGCGGGCACCTTTGACAGCTTGTCGGCAATGACGTCGGCCAGGTCCTCGTGCCGGGCGACGCGGGCAACGGCGATGAGGTCCCATTCGCCTGTGACGGAATAGACCTCGCTGATGCCTGGGATCGCGGAAATTTCCTCGGCGGTTTCCGGGATGCGCGCGGCGTCGGTCTTGATCAGAACGAATGCGGTGATCACTGTTCAATCCTTCCGGATCTGTTGGCCGTAGCTGTGCCCGGCAAGACTCTGTGGTGATGCCAGCCTATTACATGCGCCGTGTCCAACAGGCGTGGACCGGACGCGTGGCCGGCGGCGACATTACCTCTTTCTAAGCCTGCGTACCAGCGCAAGAAGTGCGCGGTAGCCCACCAGGAACAGCCCCAGGCTCAAGAGCGCTACAACCACGAAGGCCACCACCACACTCTGTCCCGTCACGGCCCTTAGAATCATGCCGCCGGCAACGGCGCCAAGCCAGATCACGACGCCGGTTGCCATGGACAGCGGACGCTGCCAGGCCCGCCCCGCCAACCAGGCGATGGCGGCCCCGGCCAGGAACGGCCATGCGGTGAGGAACACTCCGGTGACGACGTCGCCGCGCTGGTGGGCATCCCTGCCGATGGCCGCGAAAACGAGGATGAGGACGACGTCGGACAGTGCCGCCACCGTGATGGCGCGCCTGCCGCCGGTTAAGGATTGGTGCTGGGTCCAGGTCATGGCTTCGAGCCTAACCCGGCGACGGCAGCGGCCTGGTCCTGATGTTTGCCCGGCTACGGGGGATTACGGAAGATGGGTGGGACAACATCGGTGCTTATCAAGCGGGAGGCACAGTGCGCCTGATCCAGGTGGCCCAGCAGGCACAAGACCTCCAGCGGGCCGCAGAGTTCTATTCACAACTGCTCGGGGTGCAGCCAGCGGCGGTATACGACCCGCCGGGGCTGCTGTTTTTCGATCTGGACGGCATCCGGCTCTTGCTGGAGCGCGGCGCACCGTCGTCGGTCCTCTATCTGGAGGTGGAGGACGTCCGGACCAGCATCAGCGTCCTGCAGGGCAGGGGAGTGGAGGTAGTTGCGCTGCCGCAGGTGATCTTCCACCATGGCGACGCCACCCTGGGTCCGGCAGGAACCGATGAGTGGATGGCCTTCATCCGTGACTCGGAAGGGAACACGGTGGGGCTGGTCAGCCGGCATCCACCGGCCGTTGTGCCGGATGCGGCCCCGGACTAGGCTCTAGCCGGAAAGGAGCAACCATGCAGAAGATTTCCACATGCCTGTGGTTCGAGAACCAGGCCGAAGAGGCCGCCGAGTTCTATGTGTCAGTCTTCGGCGACTCCAGGATTCTGGACGTCTCGCGGTTCGGCGAGGGCGGTCCCGGTCAGGTTGGGCAAGCCATCGCCGTGGACTTTGAGATCGCGGGGCGAAAATTCCTCGCTCTGAACGGGGGAGCGGCAGCCAACTTCACGGAAGCCGTCTCCTTTGTGGTCGACTGCACTGACCAGGAGGAAGTGGACCGCTACTGGTCGGCGCTGACCGACGGTGGGGCGGAGAGCCAGTGCGGGTGGTTGAAGGACCGTTTCGGCGTCTCCTGGCAGATCGTGCCGTCGGTCCTGGGCTCGCTGATTGGCGGTCCGGATCCGGAGGGTGCCCAGCGGGCAATGCAGGCCATGCTCGGGATGCAGAAGCTTGATATCGCCGCACTTCAGACGGCTTATGACGGTTAGGAAGCTCTGGGCAGTCCGGGCCTCCCCGGCAACGGGGTCGTTGCCGTAGCCTGAAGCACATTTTGCCGTCGTGCATCATCCCGGCCCCGGGGCCTGACGTAGAAAGCAGGGGGAATCGGAGTGGCGGAAACACCGCGGTTCCCGGTCCGCCACCACCGGGCGCCGGGCGCTCTACAAAAGGGCTCGTTGCTAGGTCGAGATCCCTGAATGCGCGTGACGGCACTATTTGCCGGCGTGGACAGTGCACCAAAGCTGCTATGTACCGCTACCCCGGAAAGGATTAGGATCGGGCCCGTAATCGATCATACGAAAGGGAAACTGTCATGGAGTGCATTACTTGGTTCGCCCCGATTCTGCCCGGCAAACTGGAGGCCTGGAAGGCGTTCGACGATGAAGCCAAGGGGCCAAGGTGGGCAGAGCACGACCGGTCCCGAAAGCGCATGGGAGTGGTTCGGGAAGTGGCTTCGCTAATGCAGACGCCGGAGGGGGACTTCGTCTGCCTCTTTCAAGAGGCCAAGGATCTCGCCAAGGCCTTCCAAGGGCTCGCGCAGTCGGACGATCCCTACGACGTGTGGTTCCGGGAACGCATCATGGACGTTCACGGATTGACGCAGGAAATGCTGGAGGGACCCCCACCGGCAACGGTCACCTTCGATTATCACAACGACGAGGGCTAGGCCGAATCCCGTTCAGTCAACATCCCCGGATTGTGCATTCGGGGGCGTGGTCCGGATGGGGCCACTGCAATCGTGCCGTTGGGGAACCCTGGACGGACGCTTTTTTACGCAGGTAAATGCGGCAAGTGACTGAACCCGCTTCTCTCCTGACGGGCGGCCAGCTCCAAGACTTCCCGTGCGACCACGTCTGCTGATTTGTCCGAAGAATCCACCATGAAGTCATCCAGTGACTGTTTCACTAGGATGTTCTCTAGCTCGATAGCCCGGTTCAAGTGCCAGAGAAGCCCGTCCGGGTCATTCTGGTGGCGGGCGTTCAGGCGGGTCCGGAGGACCGATTCATCGGCGGTAATCCGACAGACTTTAAGTGGCCTGCCTCCCAACGCCTTTCGATAGCGCGGAATTTCGGTGGCATCCTCAATGACGCCAGCAAGTACGAATGCCTCGACGCCGGCGTCAGCATAATTTTCGACCAGCGATGCGAGATTGACCATCTCGAGCTCATGGTTGAATCTATCGCTCGGTGGTGCTGGCCAGGCCTGGCGTATCGAATCCAGATCGATGATGGCGTGGGCAACGGCTTTCTGTCGCAAGATCCTCCCGATACAACCAGCTACCGTCGTCTTGCCGGCGCCGACTGTTCCATTCAGGAAGACCCCGAATTCGTCGCTCTCCCAGTCCCGTTGCTGGTAGACGGCAGGCTGCCTGCGCAGTAGCGGGTCAAGAACCTGGGCCTCGAGTCTGGGCCACCACCCGGAAAAGTCGTTCCAGGAAACGAAGTCATCGATTTGAATGACCGGTGCTTTCAGCAAGAAAGCCAATTTGCCCGCGAGGGTGCTCTTGCCAGAGCCCGAGGGCCCGTCGATTCCGACTATCTTGATGCCGCTGATAGAGGGCGCATGCGCCACGGCATTTTGGATGCGCGATAAATTGTTGTCCACGTGACAATTATTCATGGATAGAAGGCCGAGGCTGGGTGGCATCGCTGTTCTGAAAGCCGAACAGCACGGCCGCGGGGCGCGATGGCCATTGAGTCTACTGGTAACCGTGCATATTCACTTTGGAACTATTCAGCGTCGGTCGACGGAAACCGCTCCGGATGCTTAGGATCTCTTCCTCGTTCTCGCCAGTACTCGTCCCTCTGCCATAGCGAGAATCTGGTTATTTGGACGCCCATTACGAGGACGGCGATGCCGAAGAGAATGGTCCGAGTCCAGAGCCATGGCTCCGAATCGACACCAACGAGGCTTAGGACGGTGGAGATCAGCATGATGACCATTACTGGAAGGAACCAGCGGAGGATGCGTTGAAGCCTCCGTTGCAGTTCTTCCTTTGTTGCCACCATTGCCTCCATTAGTCGGGCTGCCATCCGTTAGTCGGGCTGCCATCCGTGAGGCCCGTCCCAGATCTCTAGGGAGTGGCTATCGATCGATTCCGATGGTGTCAGTCATTATCCGCGTCGCCTAGATTCTTGGATAGCGGGACCAGGGCTCGGCGGCCGCGGTTGCGTGCTTCTGGGTCACTTGATAGCTGTAGCCGAGCATTTCGGCGACGAGCGGGGCCGGAACTTCGGTGACGAGCGCGCGGAGGGATGCGTTGCGTGCACCGAGGAGGTTGATGCCGATTTCCCTGAGGCGCTCCATGAGCGTGTTTGGGTGGATGTGTTGCCCGGGCCGGTAGCCGGGGAACAACCATTCGCTGCCTGAACTGCTGCCGGTGCGCAAGTTGGGGCGTGCGGCCAGGTGTTCTGTGAGCAGTGACGCGAACGGCTCCGGTACTGGTGCAGGGTCGCCTTCGCCGAGGGACAGGCGCAGGCCGTCGGGCGTGAGGATCACGTCGGTGCTTCTCATCGCGGCGATCTTCACGACCGGCTGGGCGTAGAGCAGCAGGAGAGTGGCGGCGACCCGGTAAGGCAGGGTGTCTATGTTGTCGGTCAGGCAGGCTTTGAGCATTCCGAGGCGCTGGCCCTGGGTGAGCAGTGGCACGGTCTTGGCCTGCCGGAATCCGATGGTGATGTTGGTGCAGGTCCGGTTCGTGACCGCCCAGACGAAGAAGGTTCTGATGGCGTGCCTTGTGGTCGGGCCGTCGGCCAGCCAAGCGTCGACGTCGGCCTGGACGCACGAGGCGACGGTCCGTCCGTGGGTGAGCTTGAGCCAGTTGAGGAATTTTATGGTTTCGCTGATTTCCTGCTTCGCGCTGTGTACGGGACCGCGGGTGGGCTTCCCCTCTGCGGAGAGGCTCCGGATGCGTCGCAGGTGGTGCCACCGGGCAAAGGATTCAACGGGTCGTCTGATGTCGACGTCGTCAACGTTCGCGAGCTTGCTCGTGAGCCAGCGTTGAAAGAGCGCGAGGTAGTGGTCCCTCTCCGGGAGTAACTTGTGGTGGGTGAGCAGGCTGCGCATGTGTTCCACCCGCAGGCTGTTTGGTTCCTTGTCCAGAGCTTCATGGCTGAGGGCGATCTCGCCGGTGGCAAGCCGGGCTAGCAAATCGCGGACACCGGTTTTACGCAGCCACGTGAGGATGCTTTCGGGGCGCTGGGCTCCGCAGAGCGCGCCAAGCAGTTTCGTCGCCGTGGTTTCCGATCCCCGGGCCTCGTCGACGCGCAACAGGACGGTGAGGTCGTCCCGAAGTGAGCAGCGTGCGCAAATGTTCTGGCGGTAATGCTCGGTTTCCGTGCCGCAGCCGGAGCAGTGGTAGTCCTGGGTGATACCTGCGCAATCGACACAGACCGGTTGGTCGCTGTGGGCAGCAGACCTTCCCGGGAGCATGCGCTCCGTTCGGCAGCCGGGGCAGGGCCCGTGAGTGCGCATGGCGACGGTGAAGCAGGTCCCGCAGATCCTGCCTTCTGGCCAGCTGGCGCGGTGCCTGCCGGCTGTCCGTGAGCATCTGTCGCAGGTGAAGTCTCCTGTCGTGCGGGGCCGGCCGCGGACGACAAGCCGCGGTGTGATTTCAGCCGTCATCGCGGATCACGCGGGCACGTTTTGGCCGGATGGTCTTGTTCAGGTCCACGACGTTGGCGTCGGAGGCGACCTTGCGGACCTTGGCGTCTGTTGCAATGACGGTGACCAGGTCCTCGGGTCCGCAGGAGAAGATATCGCAGAGAGCAGCGACCATCATCAGCGAGACACGTTCCGGGCGCTGGGTGACCAGCCGATATACCTGGGAGGCCGAGAGCTCGATGCCGCGTTCCTTCAGCAACGGGCCCAGGTCGGTGCTGTTGTGCATTCCGCGGGCTGCCATGAGTTCGGCGAGCCGCCACCGGTAGTCGATCTCTCGTTTCATGAGGTTCAGTCTTCCATTCCGGCAAGGGCGTCCCGGACGGTGGAGTCCAGGGCCCGGCGCAGCGTTTTGATCCGGTAGTCGCTGGAGACGGAGGTATAGAGGGCCGTGGTCGAGGCGTGTTCGTGTCCAGCCTGGTGCTGGACGAACAGGGGGTCCATGCCGGCTTCGATCAGGTGGGTGACGTAGGAGCGGCGCAGCGAGTGGATGTCCAGGCCGGGGGAGAGGCCCAGGTCTTGGCAGTAGCGGTTGAACCTGCGGTTCAGCGCGGTCTCGGAAACCAGGGTGCCGCGTTCGGAGGGGAACAGGTCCAGCCCGTCGGTCATGTGCGGGTGGCCGCGTTCCAGCCAGTCGGCGATGATCTCCGCCGACCAGTCAAACACTGTCAGGACGCTGCGGCGTTTCGGGGGAGAGCCCCGCATGGCCTTGCCATAGCGGACCTGCAGCACCCCGTACTTGCCAAACTCCCGCGCGTGGGGGTTCCTGGAAAAATCCACAGTCTGCAGGTGTCTGACCTCATTGCGTCGCAGCCCCCAGCAGTAGGCCACCTTGAACAGGACAGCGTCGCGGTAGGCCGGCAGCCAGCCTTTGCGGCCCAGAGTCGCGATCCGGTCCACCTCGTCATCGGCTCGGTCAAAGAAGGCCTGCAACTCCTGCCTGGTGAACGGGCGCCGGACAGGAGCTGACTCTGTCGCCTGCGCATGGACCGCGGTGTTCCAGTCAAAACATACCTGTGCAGGGTGCGTTCCGAAGTACTGTTCACAGACCCGGTCCCAGCCATACTCAGGCGACGCCGCATAGGCGCAGAACGCCCTCAGCGCTGCCTGGTAGCTCCGGATTGTGGACTGGGCGGCACGCTTCACGCTGCGCAGATCCCCGAAGAACTCGTCCACGTGGGCCGGCGTCCACTGCCACGGATACTCGTTCGTGGACTCCTGGAACCGCGTCACCAGCCGTTCCCGGCCCTCGATCGTGCCAAACGACAGGTTCCTACTCAGCTGCTGGTTGCGCCAGCCCGTGAGCATCTGTGTGAACACGTGGTCCTCCGGGTGAAGGAAACGCACAGCGCCGAAGTCGAGCACCCGCCCCGCTAAATCGACCGCCACGAACCCTCCTGATACATTGCATTGGATGCAAGAATCATGCAATTAATGCAGAATCCGCGCAAATCCGCGGATCAGAGGGCCCATTCCAGCTTGATGCACTCCAGCTTTTGAGGGCTGCTTGGTGGACCTACGAGTAGCCCCGCCGACCATTCGCGCGGTGTTTCCGCAGGTCACAGGCATATTTCTACTTCAAGTGACGCGGTACCGGGTGGCAATGGGCGGAGGAGGTGTGATCGTGCATCGGATGCAATAATCACTGTTCAACTTTACATAATGTAGATTATCGGCGTCATCGGAGAGTGGAGAGTGGCCTGCATTAAGCCGACGTTTAGCGGGCGACACCGGGGCTTCCGTTAGATGTTGCCGCACGTCTGGTCCGGCTGGTCGCCCTGTGGCCAAACCTATGATTTATGCCTCATGGAACGACATGCCAGGGATTGGCCTGATCCGCGCCGAGCAAGGCAACGTTTGGGTCACCGGTCGGCGCACACGCCGAAAATATCGCCCGACTTGCTCTTGCGTGTGGTAATTCCCCAGATGGCAACGCCTTTGCGTTTTCCGCAGGCCGTATCCAGCACCAGCCCTTCAAGCTGGCGGACAATTCGCCGGCCCCGCTTTTGTGTCCGGAACACAGGCCGGCGGCACAGGAAACGGCTCCCCGGCCAGCCCGGCCATTGTCTAATCCCCTGTGCTCGCCAAGAATGAACCAATGACGGTCTATGTGCGTTCACTCGAAACTGCTGTTCCGCCCACCGTGCTGGTTCAGACCGAAGCCCGGGACGTTTTTGCAGCTCAGCCGGGCCTGACCAGGCTGGGCTCGCGGCTGGTGAGTACTTGCTTCGATTCAGCCGCCATCGATACGCGCCATACCGCCGTCGAAGAAATGACCATGGCGTTCCGTTCGGACGATCCGCAGTTCTTTGATCCATCTACGGGCCTGCTCCTGAACCCCACCACCAAGGTGCGCAACGAGATCTTCGCCCGGGAGGTAACCAAACTTTTCATCGAGTCCGCCCGGGCTGCCGTCGACGCCTGCCCGGATCTGTCTTTGCTTGACATAACCCACGTCATTACCGTCTCCTGCACAGGATTCTTCAATCCCGGTCCTGACTACAAGATCGTCCGCGCATTGGGGCTGGACCCGGCCGTCCAGCGTTATCACCTCGGATTCATGGGGTGCTATGCCGCCTTTCCGGCGCTGCGGGCCGCCAAGTCGTTCTGCGAAGCAGATCCGCAGGCCGTTGTCCTGGTGGTCTGTGCCGAGCTGTGCTCCCTGCACGTGCGGACCTCGAACGATCCCGACACCATCATGGGTTCGGCGCTGTTCGCCGACGGCGCGGCGGCAGCCATCATTACGGCCCGGAATGATCCGGACGCACCTGCGCTGATGCAACTGGACCACTTCGAAACCGTCCTTACGCCGGTCGGCGAGGAATCCATGGCCTGGAACATCGGCGACCACGGCTTCGAAATGGTGCTGGGCAACTACGTCCCCCACATCATCGACGACCACATCATCGGCGCCCTCGCGCCCCTTCTGGCCCGGGATCCCTCGTTGCGTGGACTCCCCTACCGGGACATCCGCCATTGGGCCATCCATCCCGGCGGCCGGAGCATCCTGGACAAGGTCCAGACGCGCCTTGAACTCACCGACGAGCAACTCGTTCCGGCACGGGATACGTTGCGGGACTACGGCAACATGAGCAGCGCCACCGTGCTGTTTGTCCTCAGGCACATCCTGGAGCAGCCGCCGGTGGAGGGTGAGGAACGCATCTGCTCCATGGCGTTCGGCCCCGGACTCACGGTGGAGACCGGGCTCTTCACGAAACTCCGCCAGGCAGCCACCGGGAAGCCGGCGGTGCAGCCGGAGGCGGCCTCGTCGCTGGTCTGACCTGTGTCCCTGATGCGGCAAAGGGCTGCGGACGCAGTGGAAATGATGGACCTGCCGGACTGTGATCCCACCAAACTGGAGCTCACGTACCGGCAATTCGAACTGGTGAACCGGCTGTTCTCCGGCTGGCGGCAGCTGTACCGCCGCGAGCTTCGCCCCCTGCTCTCCCACGACACTGAAACCACGCTCCTCGACATAGGATGCGGCGGCGGGGACCTGGCACGCCAGCTCGCCCTCTGGTCCGCCCGGGACAAGCTGCTGCTCGAGGTCACCGGCATTGACCCGGACGCCAGGGCATACAGCTACTCGTCACGCCGCCCGCACCACGTCGCAGTCCGGTTCCGCCAGGCGGACAGTGCCGACCTGGTCCGCGAAGGCCGCCGGTTCGACGTCGTCATATCGAACCACGTCATCCACCACCTCCAACCAGCGGACCTGGCTCAGCTCCTGGCAGATTCGCAAGCCCTGGCGCGCCGGATTTCCTTGCACAACGATCTCCGCCGGAACATCGCAGCCTACGCACTTTTCTCCCTGGCGGCCCTCCCCTTCCGCGGCTCGTTCATCCGTGCGGACGGCCTGACCTCGATCAGGCGCAGCTACACCCCGGCAGAACTCACCGCCGCCGCTCCCCCTGGCTGGCAAGTGGCGCGCCACTCCCCTTTCCATCAGGTCCTCATGCACGGTCCGGACCATCCCGATGGCTGACGTGGTGATCGTCGGCGGCGGACCCGTGGGTCTGTATCTCGCCGCCCTGCTGCTTCAGGAAGGCGTCGCGGTCCAGGTCCTTGAACAGCGGCTCCACCGGGAACACCACTCGCGGGCCATCGGCATCCATCCCCCCGCACTCGCGGCGCTGGACAGGGCAGCGGTGGCCAGCGCCATGGTTGACGCCGGCGTGCGGATCCGCGGCGGCATCGCAGTCAGCGGCCAGAAGACCGTAGGGTCAATGTCTTTCGCATCGGTCTCGGAGCGCTTCCCGTTTGTGCTGTCACTCCCCCAGGTCACAACGGAATCACTGCTGGAGCGGCGCGTACACGAACTCGACGGTGCGGCGCTCGTCAGGGGCGCCAGGGTGACGGAAATAGCGGACGACGGCGGACTGGTCACCGTCCGAGCTGCCACCACCAAGACAGGCGGTGCGGGCACCCGGATCACCTCACGGCTCTTGGTCGCCGCCGACGGCTCGCGGTCCCTGATGCGCAACCTGCTGGGCATCCCGGCCACGTCTCGAACGTATCCCGACCATTACGTGATGGGTGATTTCGAAGGTACCGGCGAAAACCTGAACGAAGCCGTCCTGTACCTCGAAGCCGAAGGGATAGTGGAATCCTTTCCGCTGCCGGGCGGTCTCCGCCGCTGGGTAGTGAGGATTCCCCGGCCCGAACCGGTCCCGGACGCCGTCGAACTGGCGCGGATGGTCCACCACCGCACAGGGATCCGGCCGGACCCGGTCACCAACACCATGCTCAGTAGCTTCAGCCCATGCTCCACGGTGGCGTGCCGATCAGTCTCGGGGCGGGCCGTCCTGATCGGTGATGCTGCCCATGAAATAAGCCCCATCGGCGGTCAGGGCATGAACCTTGGCTGGCTGGACGCGGCGGAACTCGCACCGATCATCTGTGATGCCCTGGCGGGGAATCCGGTTGGCCAACGCCTGCACGCCTATTCAGCCCGGCGTCGCAAGGCCGCCTCGGTGGCGCGATGGCAGTCCGAAGTGAATATGACGCTGGGGCGCCCGCTGTCGCCACCTTTCCTGGCGTTGAGGAACCACGCAGTCAGCGCGGTGTCCGGCATTCCGGCGGCCAACAGGCTGGTGGCCCGCCGGTTCACCATGCAGTAACCCCCGCGCGGGTCAGGAATTCACGAAGTAGCAGTCGTAACTGTCCTGGCTGATGATCAGGCCGTCCCGGACTTCAAAGACCGACGACGTCCGGGCGCGGATGGTTTCCCCGGCATCCCAGTACCGCAGGTCCATCAGCGTCCGCGCCGACCAGTCGGCCTCCACCACAACCCGACCGCCTTCGCAGGTAGTGCGGCGGATCCCGAACTTCTGGTCCGCCACTACTTCGCCGCTTTGATCGAGGCCAGCCATCGCCTGGTCCCGCGTCCGCGTGGAGCCTTCAGCCGCGAGCAGATGCGGCGCCTCGACCAGCACGAAGTCCGCAGCGAGGAAACGGCCGATGGCCCCGCCGTCACCGCCGGCTTCCAGGGTCCGGATAAAGTCCAGGACAAGTTCCAGTGCGTTGGGTTCGGACGCCATCAGTTCAGCCATGGCATCGACATTAGCCGACGCGGCCGACGCCCTGCGGCTTCCGCCGCTAGGCTTTCCGCATGACCGCTGTATCACCGCCCACTTCATTCACTCCTGCGCACCTGAGGGAACGGGTGCAGGAAATCCTGTCTGCGGGATCGCTGCCGCCCATCGTCCAGGCCGGGAATCCCGTACTCCGCCAGCAGGCCGCGCCCTTCGACGGCCAGATCAGCGCCGGCGAGCTGGACCGGTTGATTGCCCTCATGCGCGAAGTGATGTACGAAGCCCCTGGTGTGGGGCTGGCCGCCCCGCAACTCGGAATCCCGCTGCAGCTGGCAGTCCTTGAGGACCAGTACGACGTCGACCCCGAGGCCGCTGCCCTGCGGCACCGTAGCCCGTTGGAGTTCCTCACCATCATCAACCCGCACTACACGGCCGTCGGAACGGAAAGCGCAGCGTTCTTCGAGGGGTGCCTCTCCCTGACCGGCCTGCAGGCAGTGGTAGTACGGCCAGAACGGGTGCTGCTCCGGTTCGAGACCCCCGGAGGCCTGGCGTCGGAACGGGAATTCGAGGGCTGGCAGGCGAGAATTGTGCAGCACGAAACCGATCACCTCCATGGCACCCTCTACGTTGACCGCGCCGAGTTGAGGTCCTTGAGCTCGAACGTCGAGTACGCCGCCAACTGGGCCGAGCCGGGGATCGGAAAGGCGCGTGCGGCCCTGGGCTTCCTGCCCGAGAACCCCTGACGCGCCTGCACCCCAGCACGCCTCCTCGTCACTCCGGCGGTGCGTCTGCCGGATTTGCGTCGGTCGGGAGGAACCGAGCCCACCAGCGCAGGATGTGCTCGAATCTCTGACGCCGGTGCTGCGGCCTGCCTGACCGGGAAAGTTCATGGTCCTCGCCCGGGAACACCAGCAGCTGGGCTTCCACACCCCGCCGCTTCAGGGCCGTGAAATACCGCTGGCCCTGCTCCAGCGGACACCTGAGGTCGTTTTCGCTGTGGATGACCAGCGTCGGGGTCTGCACGTTGCCCACGTGCTCGAACGGGCTTTGCGCGGCGACCCCCACCGTTGAGCTGCCGAGATATTCCCTGCCGAAGTACCAGCCAATGTCGGCCGAGCCCTCGAAACTGACGGGGTCCAGGAATCCACGCTCCACAATGGCACCCTGGAACCTGTGGTGGTGCGCGATGGTCCAGGCGGTCAGGTATCCGCCGTACGAGCCGCCCATGATGCCCAGCCGGCCCGCGTCCAGCGCCGGAAATTTGGCCAGCGCCCCGTCCAGGAACGCGAGGATATCCTCCATGTCGTCGGTGCCAAAGCGGCCCTTGATGGCCAGCCCGTGTTCCCGGCCGTAGCCGGCAGAGCCGCGCGGATTGCACATCAGCACGGCATAGCCCGCAGCCGCGTACACCTGGGCTTCATCGAACAGGGCAACGGTGAACTGGGCAAACGGCCCGCCATGGATGTTCAACAGGACCGGGTGCGGACCCTTACCCGCAGGCCTGACGAGCCAGCCATGGACGGGATAGCCATCGGGTGCCTCAAACGTCAGCTCCTGTGGAACCAAAATGTCCGTCTGTGTCCGCAGAACGGCCGAAAAGTCTGTCAGCAGCCGCAGCTGCCCGTCGTCGAGCACTCCGACGTCCCCGTGGGTGGACGGATCGCCGAATACGACGAGCAGCGAACCACCCGCCCAGGCAGCCCCCGTCACCACCTTGTCACCGTGCACCAGCAGGGCATGCCCGCCCGTCGCCCCCAGCTCGAGGAGCTCAACCGAGCCTTGCGCGTTGTTCAGGACCAGGGCGTGGTCCGGGCCGCGGAGCTCAATCCGGGCACCCGGACCGGCAACGTCCATCAGCTCAGGGTCGGTCAGCGCAACCGGCACGCCGCCGTCGGCCGTAACGCAGTACAGCACGGCGTTACGTGCCACGAAGTCCCGGCCGGAGCCGCCCAGGTCCCGGGCAATGTAGAACAGCCATCTGCCGTCCCGGGACTGCCGGACCTCCGATACGGTTTGAGGTGCGGCTACTCCCTGATCCACCGGGAGGGGGTCGCCGCCGGTGACCGGCACCCTGTAGATCAAGGTGGCCAAGTCGTCATCGTTCTCCGGCGGTGCTGCCACAAAGTAGACGGCTGATCCGTCTGCACTGAAAACTCCGGAGCTGGCCTCCGTGGCGAGCGATGTCAGCTGCCGGGCTTCCGGCAGCGACGGAGCCGCAGGCGGTGCCAGCGGTTCGCCGCCGAGTTCCGGGACGTCCACGATGAACAGCTGCTGCGGCTTGTCGCGCGTGTAGCCAACGCTGTTCAGCCTGTACTGGTAGGAGGAGATCAGCCGTGGGGCCTCCGCCTCCGCGGTGATGGCTTCGCTGCGGCCGTACCGTCCGGCCTCGGGCTCGCGGGAGCTGAAGACAATGCGGTGCGAATCGGGAGACCAGGCGAAGGACTCCACTCCGAGCAGCCTGTCGGTAATGACCTGGGGTTCACCGCCGCCGGCCTCCACCACGACGAGCTGCGCTTTCGATGATGGTCCGCCTGTCCGGAGGAAGGCGAGGACCAGTCCATCAGGAGAGAATGCAGGGCCGGTGTCCCGGAAGCCCCTGGTTATTCGCCGCGGCAACTGCTCCTGGTTCAACGGGATGTTCCACAGCTGGCCCACGTAGGAATCAGCAGTGAAATCCGGCCTGGTCACCGACACAACAGCACGGCTGCCGTCCGGGTGAACCGCCGGTGCGGAGACGGAATTGAGCAGCGGGAGGTGTTCTGGCTTCACCCACGTGAGCCTAACGTGCGGCTTTCCCCCAAGCGAACATGCGGCCGGAACACTCGCGCGGGCTCCGCGGCGGCCCGCTCCCCGCCCTAAGATAGTCCGTATGCCATCAAGCCCCCGCCCTCCGCTGCGCTGCCCCGTGTGCGGCGCCGCACTGAATGTCCGGGGCGGGCCGGGTGACGCGGCCCGCAAGGCCTTGGTCTGCGGGTCCGGGCACGGCTTCGACGCGGCGAAGCAGGGCTACTTCAACCTGCTGGTGGGCAAGGGGACAGTCTTTGAAGCCGACACCGCAGAGATGGTGGCGGCCCGGTTCGCTTTCCTCGACGGCGGACATTACCGCCCCCTGGCAGACGCCGTCGCGGCCGCCGTCGTGTCCGGGATAACCCCGGGCGAACCATTCACAGTCCTCGACTCGGGTACTGGGACCGGCCACTATCTCAGGGTGGTGCTGGATGAGGTGCAGCGGCGCACCGCCAGCTGCGCCGCCGTCGCGCTCGACATCTCCAAGTTCGCGCTCCGCCGCGCCGCGCGCCTCAACCCCGGGGCCATCAGCCTTGCCTGCGATGTCTGGCGGCCGCTTCCGGTGGCCGACGCCGCCGTCGATGCCATCACGGTGATCTTCGCCCCCCGCAACGCCGCCGAATTCGCCCGGGTCCTCCGCCCCGGCGGAAGGCTGGTGGTGGTGACGCCGCGCGCCGGACACCTGGCTGCTGTTGCCGCCCAGGCAGGGATGCTGTCCATTGAGGACGACAAGGACGCGCGGCTGGCAGAATCCCTCTCGCCGCACTTCGCCGCCGAGTCCACCCGGGACCTGGATATCCTGATGATGCTAACGCCCAGCGAGCTGGCTGACCTGGCCTTCATGGGTCCGGCCGGGCACCACCTGGACCGCGCGGCCATTGCGGCCAAAATCGGGAACGGCGGGGTGTCGACCCAGGTGGAGGCACGATTCCGGATCACGGTCTTCCGTCCGGCACGGTCCGCACCGTAACGACTTGGCCACGTTCAACCGCTGCCCTTCACGCAACCTGCCGTCCTGCTTTCCGGCGGACTAGGATAAATAAACAGCTACCGAATGGTCAAGGGGGACGGAATGTTTGAATGGCTCGGCGAAAACTGGTGGGCCCTGTGGCTCACCGCCTTCCTCGCGTTCGCAGTGATCGAAATGATCACCCTTGACTTGTTCTTCATCATGCTCGGCGGCGGAACACTTGCCGCGCTCGTCGCAGATTTTGCCGGCGCTGACCTGTGGCTGCAGATTGTGGTGTTCTGCGTCGTCTCCCTGCTGATGATCGCCTTTGTCCGCCCGGTGGCACTAAGCCATCTGAAAAAGGGACCCGCCGACCAACGCACCAACATTGACCGGCTCATCGGCGAGCAGGCCCTGGTGATGGAAGCAGTCAGCTCCACCGGCGGCCTCGTCAAGATCGGGGGCGATGTCTGGAGCGCCCGGTCCTCCGGTGGCGTCCTGCCTGCCGGCCAGAAGGCCGTGGTCTCCGCCATCGACGGGGCCACGGCTGTGGTTTCCGCCCAGCCGGAGCAGGCCACTCAGTCCTAAGTACAGCCTAACAATTGGGGAATAGGAGTCGTATGGACAACGCAGGAGGAGCCGCCCTGGCCATTGTGCTGGTGGTCCTGATCGTGTTCGTGATCATTGTCTTGGTCCGCTCGGTGCGGATTATCCCGCAGGCGAGGGCCGGCGTCGTTGAACGGCTCGGCAAGTACCAGCGGACCCTTAACCCGGGGCTCACCATCCTGATCCCGTTTGTGGACCGGCTCCTGCCGCTCCTGGACCTGAGGGAGCAGGTGGTGTCCTTTCCGCCGCAGCCGGTCATCACCGAAGACAACCTGGTGGTGTCCATCGACACTGTGGTGTACTTCCAGGTCACTGATCCGCGTGCCGCCACCTATGAGATTGCCAACTACATCCAGGCCGTGGAGCAGCTCACCACTACCACCCTGCGTAACGTTGTGGGCGGCCTGAACCTGGAAGAGGCGCTCACATCCCGCGACCAGATCAACGGCCAGCTGCGCGGTGTCTTGGACGAGGCAACCGGCCGCTGGGGCATCCGGGTCTCGCGCGTGGAGCTCAAGGCCATTGACCCGCCCCACTCGATCCAGGACTCGATGGAGAAGCAGATGCGGGCCGAGCGAGACCGCCGCGCTGCGATCCTCACGGCCGAAGGCACCAAGCAGTCCGCCATCCTCACCGCCGAGGGCCAACGGCAAGCATCGATTCTTGCGGCTGAGGGCGACGCCAAGGCGGCCATCCTCCGCGCAGACGGTGAGGCACAGGCCATCCAGAAGGTCTTTGACGCCATCCACAAGGGCAACCCCGACCAGAAGCTCCTGGCCTACCAGTACCTTCAGACGCTTCCGAAAATCGCAGAGGGATCATCAAACAAGCTGTGGATCGTTCCCAGCGAAATTGGCGAGGCACTCAAGGGCATCGGCCAGGCGCTCGGGGGTACCAATCCTGGTCCGACCGCGGGCGGCGGCGGGCTTTTCGACGAGGAACCCGCTAAACAGCCTGGGTCCTGACACGGATTAGCCTCATGCGGGGCGGGAGGGGATGCGCGCTTGGTCGCGGGTCCCCTCCCGTTTTGCGGCTAGGCCCCACACCGGTATAATTGGGTATTTGTCCGGTCGGACCAGATCCGCTGGAACAAGAAAGCTTCGCAATGCGTTGAATCTTATGATGCAGCACAGTGCACACAGTAGTCCGGGGCGGTTATGCCGTTCCGGCTTGCGTGGAGTCCTGCTCCGCGAACCGACCAGAGGGAGAAAACATGAGCGATCGCAGCCTGCGGGGTATGCGCCTTGGCGCGCAGAGCATGGAGACCGAGTCCGGCGTTGAGCCGGCTCCGCGCCAGCGCGTCGAATACCGGTGCGAGGACGGCGAGCAGGTCTTCGTGACGTTCTCTTCAGAGGCTGAAATTCCTCCTGTGTGGGTTTCCAAGACCGGCAAGGAAGCGCTCCTCGTTGATGGCGAACGTCCGGACACCAGCAACGAAAAGGCTGTCCGTACGCACTGGGACATGCTCCTGGAGCGCCGTTCCCTTCCGGAGCTGGAGCAGATCCTCGAGGACCGGCTGACCATCCTGCGCGAGCGCCGTGGCGAACGGCGCAGCGCCTGACCACAGCGGCGGTCACGGCCTCCCACCGAGGTCATAGCGTCATCGATTGACGCGATCTGAACGATTAAGAAAGGGCCGGGCCGGCAACGTGATCACGTTGCCGGCCCGGCCCTTATCTTTGTCCTAACGGCGTTGCAGGTCAGCCCTGCGCCGGATCCTTCTTGCCTGTGAGCTTGTTCCAGCGTGCTTGCAGGCCCCACCTGGTGACGTTGATCATGGCCTCAACAACAATGTTGCCGCTCATCTTTGACGCTCCGAGCTCGCGCTCCACGAACGTAATGGGGCGTTCCTCGATCCTGAGGCCCAGCTTGGCTACACGCCACGCCAAGTCAACCTGGAAGCCGTAGCCCACTGAATCGACAAGGTCGAGGTTCAGTTTTTCCAGCGTGGTCCGCCGGAAGGCGCGGTAGCCGCCGGTGACGTCCTTGATCTTCAGGCCCAGCATCAGCCGGGCGTACGTGCTGCCGGTGCGCGAAATCGCCTGCCGGTACAGCGGCCAGTTGACCACGCTGCCACCGGGAACCCAGCGGGATCCCATGGCAAGGTCCGCGCCCTGTTCAACGGCTTCCAGCAGCTGGGGAAGCTGTTCGGGCTGGTGTGAGCCGTCCGCATCCATTTCCACCAGGACGTCGTAGCCTGCCTCGAGTCCCCATTTGAACCCGGCAATGTAGGCGGCTCCCAGGCCTGCCTTGCCTTTGCGGTGCAGGACGTGGACCTGTGCATCCTCGGCGGCAAAGCCGTCCGCAAGCTGACCGGTGCCGTCCGGGCTGTTGTCGTCCACCACCAGTACGTCCGAGGCCGGTACGGCTGCGCGGAGGCGTTGAAGAGTCTTGGGCAGCGATTCCAGCTCGTTGTAAGTAGGAATGATGGTGAGGACGCGCACAAAGGGCCTTCCTGGACGGGAGCGGTCGGAGCGGCTGAACCGTAGCGGAATAGCTGGCGGTCAGGCGCAACTACCTATTATAGGGCGCTTTATGGGGGCGTTGGCCGGTGTGTCCGGTCAGGAGCGCAGTGCCGGACTCGAATGCAGCTCCACGCCGTCCTTCACGGTCTGCAGGCACACCGGGTCCACGCCGGTATCAAGTGCCGGGAGAAGGGGCGTGCGGGCACGCGGATCCGTGCTCCAGGACTGGACGCGGCCGTCCGCCACCTGGACCATGAGCTCTTCAGCATCCCAAACAGCGAAACTGGCTGGTGCGCCGGGAACCAGTTGCCCGGCCATCGGGTTGTGGTGCTTTGCTGCCCGCCACCCCGCACGGGTGTGGCCGAGGAACGCTGCGCGGGCCGAGATCCGTTCAGCGTGGTTGTGGTGTTCCAGGCAGGCACGCACGCTGGACCACGGGCGCAGTGGTGTCACCGGGCTGTCGCTGCCGAAGCAGATAGGAACACCGGCAGCATAGAACGAGGCAAACGGATTCATGGAGCGGCTCCGGCTCCCCAGGCGCTGCTCATACATGCCGCCTTCGTTCCCCCAGTCAGCGTCGAACCGTGGCTGGGCGCTGACGGTGACGGAGTAGCGGGCCAGCTGTTGCACTGATTTGGGGTCTGCGACTTCCACATGTTCGAAGCGGTGGCCGGCGGCTCGGATCCGTTGTTCGCCCACTTCGGCGGCAGCGAGTTCCAGTGCCTCCAGTGCGGCATCAAGTCCCGCGTCGCCGATGACGTGGAAGCCGCCCTGGATGCCCAGCAGCGAGCAGGCCGCCAGGTGGGCGCCGGCCTGCTCTGCCGAGAGGTAGAGGCTGCCCCGCTCCCCCGCCGCGTCGCTGTAGCCGGCCCTCAGCGCCGCTGTCCTGGAGCCGAGGGAACCGTCAATGTTCAGGTCGCCTGCCAGGCCGCGCACGGATACGCCCAGTTCGTCCAGCAGCGCGCGGGCCTGCTCCTCGGAGGTGGCCAGTTCGCCCCAGTACGGCAGGATTTCCGGCATGGCCTCTCCGGCCGCCGTGTTCCACGCGGCGGCAAGGCGAAGGTCGGAAACTCCGCCTATATGCGGCGCGGCCATCTCCGCCAGTGCCACATAACCGTTTTCGGCCGCTTCGGTCAGGGCGCGCCGCTGGTAGGCCAGGAGGCTGGCCTCCGGGAGCCGCCGTGCTTCCTTGCGGGCCGCTGTATGGGCGGCGCGCTTCACTTGTGAACCCGCGCTGTAGCCGTCCAGTCCGCCAAGCCCGGCGGCCGCAGCCAAGGAGGAAGAGATCAACGCCGAATGCGCATCGACCCTGGCGAGGAACACCGGCCTGCCACCGGCGGCCTGCTCAAGCTCCTCGGCCGCCGGCAGGGCCGGGTCCTCCCACGTGGATTCATCCCAGCCATGACCCAGCAGGGGGCCGTCGCCTTTGGCTGCGGCCACGGCATCGAGTAATTGCCGGGCGGAACGGATCCCGCCCAGCTGGAGGGAACCCAGTGCGATGCCGGTTTCCGTGAGGTGGACGTGGGAGTCAACAAACCCCGGCGCTACGAGGGCGCCATGGAGGTCGATGATCTCCATGGAACTGTCGGCGATGGAGGATGCCGCCTGATCGGAGCCGACCCAGGCCACGGTGTCGCCGTCAACCAGCATGGCGGTGGCAAAGGGGTCTGCTGCTGTGTAGACCGAGCCGTTGCGGTACAGGACCACCTTCCGCTCGTGCGGCGCGGGCGTGGTGGAACGTTCAGTGGTCATGCGGGCGAAGCTCCTGGGGCTAGGGGGAAGAAGGCAGGCTGTTCGTGCATCAGAGCCGGGACATCAAAGTACGGAAGAGTAGGCCACGACGCCGCGGCGGATGAGTGATATTGCTTCTGCGCAAAGCCTGGAGACGCGCGGATCCAGGCCGGGAATCTTGGCGAGCTGGTCCAGGAGGTCGATGACCTGTTTGACCCAGCGGACGAAGTCGCCTGCCGCCAGGTCCGTGCCGTTGAGCACTTCCTGGAGGTGCCGTCCCTTGGCCCATTTGTACATCGGCCAGACAAGACCCAGCTCCGGTTCGGCAGTCAGCGGAAGCTTGTTGGCTTCTTCCACGTCCTCCAGGGCCGACCATTCCCGGATCACCACATCCACGGACGATTCAAGCGAGACGCTGGGCATCCGGGGGCGGAGGCCCCTGTCCTCGCGTTTGGCCTGGTAGACCAGGACGCTGGCCAGGGCTGCTACTTCGACGGCGTCCAGGTCGTTGAGTGCGCCCAGCCGCAGTGCTTGCGAAATCAGCAGGTCCTTCTCGCCGTAGATCCGGCGGAGCCGCTGGCCGTCCGGGCTGATGGCCAGGCGCCCGTCAGCTCCTGCTTCCAGGTAGCCGTAGGCGGAAAGGACATCGCAGACGCGATCGAAGGTCTTGGCAATGGTGTTGGTCCGGCCCTGGATCTGCCGGACCAGGGCATCCGTCTCCCGGCGCAGCTTCCACCAACGCTCAGACCAACGGGCGTGGTCTTCACGCTCGCTGCAGCCGTGGCAGGGGTGGGCCCGGAGCGCCTGGCGAAGCTCCGTGATGCGTTTCTCCTGATGGGGCAAAACGGACCCCAGGCCAAAATCAGTGCTGCGGCCCGGTGACGGCGGGCGGTTCTCCCGGAGTGCGTTCCGGGCCGACGATGCGAGGTCACGCCGGGACTTGGGGACCTTCGCATTGAACGACTTCGGGATCCGGATCCGGGTCAGGGGTGCGATGGGGCCCTCAAGGTCCTCGGTGCCGATCCGCCTGAGCTGGTTGTCGAGCGTCAGGATGGCCGGCCGCGGCTCCCTGCCGCTGTGGTCCGAGCTCAGCACAATGGCCGGCCCGGGCGCCCGCCCTCCCGGGACGTCCACCACGTCGCCGGGCATCAGCCGTGCCAGGGAGTCTTCATTCAGGGACTTGTGAGCCCGGGACTTGCTGCGCGAGGTGACGTTTTCGGCGTCGGACAGTTCACGGCGCAACCGGGCATACTCGGTGAAGTCTCCGAGGTGGCAGGTCATGGACTTCGCGTATCCGGCGAGGGATTCTTCGCGGCTGCGTACCTGCTTGGCAAGTCCGACGACGGACCGGTCAGCCTGGAACTGCGCGAAGGAGGATTCAAGGATTTCCCGCGCACGCGCGCGGCCAAACTGCGCCAGCAGGTTGATGCTCATGTTGTACGTCGGCCGGAAGCTCGAGTTCAGTGGATACGTACGGCGCGAGGCGAGGCCGGCAACGGCTGTAGGGTCCGTGCCCGGCTGCCAGAGGACAACGGCGTGGCCTTCGACGTCGATGCCACGGCGGCCCGCGCGGCCGGTCAGCTGGGTGTACTCCCCCGCGGTGATGTCCACATGGGCTTCTCCGTTGAACTTGTCGAGCTTTTCCAGGACCACGGAGCGGGCCGGCATGTTAACGCCCAGGGCCAGCGTTTCCGTGGCGAACACGGCCTTGACCAGGCCCTCGACGAAAAGTTTCTCCACGACTTCCTTGAAGGTAGGAAGCATGCCGGCGTGGTGTGCCGCGAAGCCACGCAGCAGTCCGTCCCGCCACGTCCAGAAGCCCAAGACATCCAAGTCATCGGACGGAATGTCCTGCCCGGCCTCGTCGACGCGCTGGGCGATGATCTGCTGCTCCTTCTCGGTGGTCAGCCAGAGTCCGGACGAGACACATTGGGCAACGGCGGCGTCGCAGCCTGCCCGCGAGAAAATAAACGTGATGGCGGGCAACAGGTCCTGCCGGTCCAGGCTGGCAATTACTTGGGGCCGGCTGGCCTTCCGGACAGCGCCGGGCTGGGCTCCCTGCCTTGGGCGGTCCTCTGTCCGTTGCCGGTGCTGGCGGCGCTGACTTCGTCCGCCGTGGCCGAACCGTCCGGCGAAACTTTGCTGGCCTTCGGTGCGGGCCATCCTGAGCAGGTCCGGATTGACTTCGAAACCCTGGCCCTCGGCGGCATTGGTGGCTGCCGGGAGCCGTTCCCGGACCGGCAGTGGAGCTCCGGTCTCCGCGTCAGCAGGCGGGGCGATTTCGTCGAAGGTGGTTTCCCCGGCGAACAGGTCCACGATGTCCCGGCCCACCATAACGTGCTGCCACAGGGGAACCGGCCGGTGCTCGGAGACAATGATGTCGGTGTCCCCGCGCACCGTGTCCAGCCACGCACCGAATTCTTCCGCGTTGGAAACGGTGGCGCTGAGGGAAGCCACCTGGACTTCGCTGGGGAGGTGGATGATGACTTCCTCCCAGACGGCGCCACGGAAGCGGTCCGCGAGGTAGTGGACTTCGTCCATGACCACAAAACCGAGGTCATCCAGGGTGTCCGAGTCCGCGTAGAGCATGTTCCGGAGGACTTCCGTGGTCATGACCACCACGGGGGCGTCGCCGTTGATGCTGGTGTCGCCGGTCAGGAGACCGACGTTTTCCACCCCGTACTTTTCGGAGAGTTCCGTGAATTTTTGGTTGCTCAGAGCCTTGATCGGGGTCGTGTAGAAGGCCTTGAGGTTTCGTTCCAACGCGAGATAGATGGCAAATTCGCCCACGATGGTTTTACCGGCACCAGTGGGGGCAGCCACCAGCACTCCCTTGCCCTCCTGGAGGGACCGGCAGGCGAGGCGCTGGAATTCGTCAAGTTCAAAATCAAGGGTGCGGACAAACCCGCCGAGGTAGGTGCCCGCTTCGGCCGTGCGTTCCGCGCTGGCCCGGTAGCTTTCAGAGGGCGAGAGTGGCCCGGAAATAGAGGACATGCCTCAAGCCTAGTGCGCCACACGCTACAGGTTCTTCAGTTCGTTGCCGGGCGTCGCGATGTCGGCTGTCGCGTCCGTCTCAGCAGCCTGTTTCGCCACGCGCTTGTCGCGGCGCTTGTCGTTGAAGATACACAGCCCGATCGCCGCGAAGAACAGGATCAGCAGCGGCGCAGCAAGCAGGAACATGGACAGCGCGTCCGTGCCTGGTGCAGCCAGTGCCGCCAGGACAAAGACCAGGAAGACGATGATCCGCCAGGCTTTGAGGATGGTCCGGCCCCTGACCACACCGGCCATGTTGATGCCGACCAGGATCACGGGGACCAGGAACGAGATCCCAAGGATCAGCAACATCTGGGTGGCAAACGTCAGGTAGTCGGTGGCCGAGATGTTGTTGGCGCCGGTGGCTGGTGTGAACTGCAGCAGCGCCCTTACCACGGTGGGGAACACGAGCCAGGCTACAAACACACCGGCCAGGAACAGCGGCACAGCGGCCGCCATGAAGCCGAGCGTGTAGCCGCGTTCCTTCTTGGTCAGACCCGGGGTGATAAAAGCCCACACCTGATAGATCCAGACAGGGCTGGAGATAACCAGCCCTATCTGGATGGCAATCTGGATCTTGAACGCAAAAGGATCCGCGATGGTCGCGAAGTTCAGGACCGCGGTGCGCCCAGTATCCCGGGCAATGGAAATCAGCGGGTCCGACAGGCTGGCCACGACTGGATCGTAAAGGAACCAGCCACCCACGCCGGCAACCAGTACGGCGATCGCCGACTTGATCAGCCGGTTCTTCAGCTCTTTGAGGTGGTCCCAAAGAGCCATCCGCCCCTCAGGGTTGGACTTACGGCCCCGCGTCAGTGCCACTTCGGGTTAGGCGCGGGTCGACGGCGGAACGTCAGTGCCGTCGGTCGGCTCACCGGGCTTCGCCGGCGGGTGGTTAACGACCTTGCCTTCCACCGGGCCGGAAGCCGTGTCGGTGGAGTCGGTCTTGCCGTCGTTCTTCATTTCCTTGACCTCGGACTTGATGATCCGCATGGACTGGCCAAGGCTGCGGGCCATGGCAGGGAGTTTGGGCGCGGCGAAAAGCAGCAGCGCAACGACGATGATAATGACAATTGGCCACGGGCCATCAAAGAGTCTTCCCACGGGAAATCCTTTCCTCTAACAACATCCTACGTCTAACTGAGATTGAGATCGCGAAGCGACTGGGGCTGGCCCCGGTCGTGCTTACGCTGGACGCGCCTCTGGCGGCGGCCCTCCCGGCGGGATGACTTGGATGCGTCGTAATCATGACGCATCCGGGCCGGTGAGGCAAAAACAGCCGCACCGGGCTGAGCCGACCCTGGCGGCTGGGAGCCGTCATCGACGGTGGCCGCTGCCGGCGCCAGGTGTGCCACTTTGGCTCCGGCGGCGCCCAGGTCCTTCATTACCGCCATGAACTGGCGGTACAGCCGGATGCCCAGGAGGACATAAAAGAGCAGGGAGAGCGCAATAAGCGCAATCCAGATCAGGATCCAGGACCACCAAGGCATGCTGAAGAGTCTAGCCGCCGTACCGGGCCAGGGCCGCCTCGATCCAGTCCAGCGCTGCCGCCCCCAGCTCGGCAGGTTCGAGGATCCGGGCGGCCCCGCCGTGCTGGGCCACGAACATGGGAAGCCAGGCAGTGCTGCCGAACCGGATCTCGGCCACGAGGCCGCCGTCGGGAAGGGGCGCCACACGTTCGGCGTAATAATCGTCCGCCAAGCCGGCGCCCTGCCTGGTGAGCTGTACGAGGACCGTGGTGTCGTCGTCGTTGGGCGTGAACAGCTTGGCCGGAAAGCTTTCCCCGGCCCGGACGTGCGTGGAGGCGGGATTTCCGTTCGTGTGGACCTCCTGCACCCGGTCCAGCCTGAAGTTCCGCAGCCCCTGGGCTGAATGGCAGTAGGCCTCGAAGTACCAGGTGTTGTCCAGGGAATACAGGCGGAGCGGATCCACGTCCCGTTCGGAGACCTGGTCGCGCTGGGCGGAGAAGTACACGAGCCGCAGCTGCAACCGCTCCTGGATTGCACCACGGACAACGTCAAGGACGGCCGAATCCGAGGGTCCCACCTCCGGACCGGCAAGCGAACCGGCCCGCAGCCCCTCTTCGCCGGCCGCTGCCATCAGTTTGAGGGTCACCGACTCCAGGGCACCTCCTTCGGCAAGTTCGGGAAGCCCATTGAGCGTCTCGAGCCCGGTCAGCAGCGCGCAGGCCTCGTCCACAGTGAACCGGACCGGCCTCTTGAGATCCAGGTCCTGGGTGATGTAAACGTGGCCTTCCTCCCAATGGATGTCCAGGAGGTCGTCTGGGTATCCCTCGGGAAGTCCGGAGCAGATGAGGATCCGCAGGTCGTTTTCCAGCTCCGCGGGCGTGACACCGAAGCGGGCTGCGACGTCCTGGATGTGCAGGCCCTGGTTGTGGACCAGGAACGGCACCAGCTGCAGCATGCGCTTGAGCTGGTCCTCAGAGGTGCGTTTGCGGACGGCGCGGCCCCGCGGTGCGTCCGCAAACAGATAGGCAGGGCTGGGAGCGGCGCAGAAGGCGGCCGCGTTGCGCAGCCGGTGCCGCACGGCTGCCACCAGCTCGTCGGGAGCATGTGCCACAGCGTCCGGGCCATAGGATGCGAACTCCTCGGCCAGCACCTCAGCGTCCCTGAAGTTGACCTGCAGCCGTTCGTAGCCGGCGTCGGGCGTTCCCGCACTCCCGTCGGCAACCGGCGTGGCGCGCCGGCGCAGGCCAAGGAGGCGCCCCTCCCGGACGTCCACGACGGCGGTCCGGAGCGGGAGCTCCGGAAGCCGGGACAGTTCTGCGCGGACATTGAAGTTCGGCGGCGCCGGGTAGGTTTCCTTCTCCAGCACCGTGACGGGGCCCGTGAACCGGGAGAGCCGGAAGTGGCGCGGTTCCTTGCGCGAGCGGTCGTAGCCGGTCAGATACCACTGGCCGAAGCGGCTGCCGAGGCCCCACGGCTCCACCGTCCGTTGCTCTTCCTTGCCGGTGGTGCCTGCCAGGTAGGGAAAGCTGACGGGGTGCTGGGCGTGCATGGCAGCCACCACATCATCAAAGGCCTGGCCCGCCGGCCGGATCCGCGGCTGGACACCAACCGGAAGTTCGACGTCGGACACGGCGCCGGAGGCCTGGAGCTTGCGGAGGGCGCTGGCAGCGGCGGTTCCCAGGGCGGCACGCTCCCACAACTGGGACGCCAGGAGGAGGACGGTCCACTCCCCCGGGCTGAGCTGGACATCAGGCAGGCGGTTCGATTCCTTGCCGATGCGGTAGCGGGTGGTGGCCGGATCATCTTCGCTCCAGCCGAGATCCGTGACGGTCTCCACATCGAAGCCGAACTGCCGGAGGTCATTCTTGTCCCGCTCAAACATCCTGCCGAAGGCCACGTCGTTGCCGGACGTGTCATGGTAGACCTTCGCCCGCAACTCGGCCCGGCGCAGGCCGTATTTGGTGTTCAGCAGGGCTATCAGGAGGTTCAGCAGGCGTTCACTACGGGAGACGGACACGCTGGCTACGTTACTAAACTCCTCCGCGGAAAGCAGAAAGCGCGGCAACCAACAGGAAAACAAAACCCTGATTGTTACCGCGCCTTCCGGCGTTACGATGCTTCGGTCAGCGGACGCCCACGAGGTCCACCACGAAGATCAGCGCTTCGTTGGGGCCAATGGCTCCGCCGGCCCCGCGGGAGCCGTACGCCAGTTCGGAAGGAATCTCCAGGCGACGGCGGCCGCCCACCTTCATGCCCAGCAAGCCCTGGTCCCAGCCCTGGATGACCTGGCCCACGCCCACACGGAAGTCCAACGGGGCGCCGCGGCCCCAGGAAGCGTCGAACTCTTCGCCGGTGGACCAGGCCACACCGACGTAGTGGGTGGAGACAGTGTCGCCCTTTTTGGCCTCAGCACCGTCCCCCTCGATGAGGTCGGTGATAACCAATTCGGTGGGGACATCGCCTTGCGGGAAGTCAATTTCCGGCTTCTGGCGGTCGAAATCGCGCTGACCAAATGACATGGTTGCTCCTTTGATAATTTGGGTGGGTGATGTGTTGCTGTTTACTTGACGCCGAGGATGTCCACAACGAAGACAAGGTCACCCTTGGCTTCGCCCTGGCCGGCATCACCATACGCGAGGTCCTTGGGGACCACCAGAAGGACCCTGGAGCCCACCGTCTTTCCCGCCAGTCCCTGGGTCCAGCCCGGAATAACGCCGGTCAACGGGAAGCTGGCCGGCTCGCCGCGGTCAAAGCTTGAATCAAATTTAGTGCCGCCCACGAGGTTCACGCCAACATAGTTGACGGTCAACGTGTCGGTTTCCTTTACCTCCGCGCCGGTGCCCTTGATCAGGTCCTGGGCCACGAGTGCTGTGGGCGCGGCGATTCCGTCAACGGAGATCTCCGGCACGCCCTGGTCGTTGTCCTTCACGGTCGGCAGGCCGGCGGGCGGGGTGACAGTCTCGCCTTCGGGCTTTGCGAGCGGAGCGACGGTCTGCGGTGCGTCCTTGGTGGAGAGCACCTTGATCAGGAGAAGCTGCGTTGGCTGGGCGGGGGCGCCTTCAGCGGTTGCGGCCTGGCCCGGGATGGCCAGGGCAAGGCTCGAGCCGACCTTGGAGCCAACAAACGCGCTGTAGATAAGCGGGCTTCCGGTCTTCAGTTCCTCGTTCAGCTGCAGGGGTTCGGGCTCGCCGGGGAAAGTGTCCTCCAGCGTGGAACCGTCCGCACCGCTGAGCGCGAGGATGGAGATGTTTGCGATCTGGTTCTCTTTGACCCGGTCACCGTCACCTTCGGCGACCACCTTGATGGTGGGTTCGGTGACTTCGAGGGGCTTGGAGAACTCGACACCGGGAGCCTTCTTGTCCCCGTTGTCCGTCAGTTTCAGGGAGTCGAACTTGGCAGTGTCACCGGCAGACTGGCTGGTGGGTTCCGGTGCTGCGGGCGAACCGCCACAAGCGGTAAGCAGCAGCAGGCCGGGGATCAGGATTGCTAGGAGTCGGCGCACGTAAGAGAACTTTCGTCGGGGCAGGGTGGACGCGGAACCGGAATCAGGCGCCCGGCACCGCTGCAAGGCCAAGGAACGGCCCCATCAAGGATAGCCCGTGAACCTGAACGTCAGCCCATAGAGCCCAGCAGGGCATCCACCCTCTCATCGACGCTTCGGAAAGGATCCTTGCACAGGATGGTCTGGTGCGCGCGGTCGTTCAGCTTCAGGTGCACCCAATCAACCGTGTAATCCCTGCCCAGTTCCTGGGCGCGCCGGACGAAATCGCCCCTCAGCTTGGCCCGCGTGGATTGCGGCGGCACGTCCACGGCGTCTTTGATCACGGTATCGTCCACAACCCGCCGAACCGCACCCCGGGACTGCAGGATGTAGTACAGCCCGCGGCTCCGCGAAATGTCATGGTACGTAAGATCGAGCTGGGCAATCCTGGGCGCGTCCAGGCCCAGGCCGTGCCGCTGCCGGTAGTTGTCCATCAGTTTTTTCTTGATGGCCCAGTCGATTTCCGTGTCGATGGTGCTGGTGTCACCGCTCTCGATGGCGTTCAGGGTCCGTTGCCAAAGATCAAGGATGAACGGTACGTGGGGATTGTGGGCCCCTTGCTCCTGAACAAAGGCCGTGACCTTGGTGAGGTACTCCTGCTGGATCTCCAGGGCCGTGAGCTGGCGGCCGTTGGCCAGACGGACCAGCGCCCTTCCACTGAGGTCGTGGGAAATCTCGCGGATGCTGCGGATGGGGTTTTCCATCCTCATGTCGCGCATGATCACTCCCGCCTCAATCATGCGCAGGATGAGGTCCACGGTGCCAACCTTGAGCAGGGCTGTGGTTTCGGACATGTTGGAGTCGCCCACAATGACATGGAGCCGGCGGAAGAATTCGGCGTCGGCGTGCGGTTCATCGCGGGTGTTGATGATGGGCCGCGACCGGGTGGTGGCGGAGGAGACGCCCTCCCAGATGTGGTCTGCCCGCTGGGAAAACGCGTACGTGGCCCCGTGCGGAGTCTTCAGGATTTTCCCTGCGCCGGCGATCAGCTGGCGGGTCACCAGGAAGGGAATCAGGATCTCCGCGAGCCGGGAGAATTCGCCGCGGCGCGGGATGAGGTAGTTTTCATGGCTGCCGTAGGAGTTGCCGGCCGAATCGGTGTTGTTTTTGAACAGGTAGACCGTGCCGTTGAATCCTTCCGCGGCCAGCCTTGCCTGTGCCTCGTCCACGAGATCGTCCAGAATCAGCTCACCCGCGCGGTCGTGCGCAATGAGCTGGGCCAGGTCATCACATTCGGCCGTGGCGTACTCAGGGTGTGAGCCGACGTCGAGGTACAACCGGGAGCCGTTGGTCAGGAACACGTTGGATGACCGTCCCCAGCTGACCACCTTGCGGAACAGGTACCGGGCCACTTCTTCCGGGGCCAACGGCCTCGAATCGGGGCTCGAATACGAGATTCCGAACTCGGTCTCGATACCGAAGATTCTCTTGTCCATCTCAGTCCTCCTCAGCAAGCAGCGCCGTGATATCAGAATCGTTGAGCCGCCGGAAGGCCCTGCGGAAACCCCGGGAGGTCTCCGACTGCCTGTCCAGCACGGCAACCTCCACGGCCTTGGCCGGAAGGGTTCCTCCCGCTTCGCCCTGTTCAGCGGCCGGGTCTGGGCCGCTGGCCAGGCCGCGGGTAGCCAGGCGTACAGCGCCTGCGAAACGCAGCGACGGTCGCCAGCCCTCGGCGATGACCGCCGAGACACGCTCCGCCTGGCCGCCCATCACGATGAAGCCGTGCTCGTCGGCGATGGACCCGTCGAAGGTGAGCCGGTAGAGGTGGTCCAGTTCCGGCGTGGGGCCAACCTCGGCGACGGCCAGTTCCACTTCGAAGGGTTTCTGTTCTGCGGTGAAAACGGCACCGAGGCTTTGCGCGTAGACACTTGCGAGCCCGCGTGCGGTGACGTCCTCGCGGTCGTAGGAGTAACCACGGACATCGGCGTACCGCACCCCGGCCTGGCGCAGGCTTTCGAATTCGTTGTACTTGCCGACGGCGGCAAACGCGATTTTGTCGTAGATCTCGCCGATTTTATGCAGTGAGGGTGAGGGGTTCTCAGCGACCAGGGCAATTCCGTCCTGGCAGCTGATGACCACCACGGACCTGCCGCGGGCGATGCCCTTCCGTGCGAAGTCCGCACGGTCCTTCATCAGTTGTTCAGGCGAGACATAGAACTGCTGCGTCATCTTAGGCCTCCCGCCGTTCGGCGGACCTGGCTTCGATAATCCTGCCGGACACAGCGGCGAGCTCGGATTCGGGGATCCGCCGGGCGCCATCCCTGTTCACGGTGTACACCACGGGCCACAATTGACGGACGGGATCCGGCCCACCTGTGGCGGAGTCGTCGTCGGCCGCGTCGTAAAGGGACTCGACCGCCACGGAGACTGCCTCGGCTTCGGCCAAGTTGGGCCGCCAGAGCTTCTTCAGCGCGCCACGGGCAAAAACGGAACCGGAGCCGACCGTGTGGTGCTCGCGTTCCTCGTACCTGCCGCCGGTGACGTCGTAGGAGAAGAGCCGGCCCACGCCGGCAGTTGTGTCGAAGCCGGCGAACAGCGGCACGACGGCGAGTCCCTGCAGGGCCATCGGCAGGTTCCCGCGGATCATGGCCCCCAGCCGGTTGGCTTTGCCGTCGAGGCTCAGCAGCGTGCCCTCGATCTTTTCGTAGTGCTCCAGCTCCACCTGGAAGAGCCGCGTCAGGTCAATCGCGATGCCTGCCGTGCCGGCGATTCCCAGCACCGAATACCTGTCGGCCGGAAACACCTTTTCGATGTGCCGGCTGGCAATAACGTTGCCCATGGTGGCCCGCCGGTCACCAGCCATCAGGACGCCGCCGCCATAACTCATCGCCACGATCGTGGTGGCATGGGGCACCTGCAGGGGAGCTGTCGCCGCCGCTGCAGCAGGCATGGCACGGTTGTACGGAAGCAGGTCCGGCCGGTCGCGCTGCAGATGCTCGGTGAATGAGGATGTCGCGTTGCCGGCTACCTGATTGGCGGTTGTTTCCTGCACTGATGCACTCCTTGTACGTGGTCCTTCAACGACGGTACAGATTCCGGCCGGACGCGGCTTCCGCCACCCATCCGGATCCGGGTTACTGGCCGCCCTTTTGGACGAAGGCGCGGACGAACTCCTCGGCGTTGGACTCCAGTACGCCGTCGATTTCGTCCAGGAGGTCGTCGACGCCCTGGGTGGCAGCCGATGCCTGGGCTTCCGGGGCTGCCGGAGGCGCCTCCGGGATCTCGTCCTCGACCTGGCTGTCGTGTGATTGTGGCTTCTGCTGCTCCTGGCCTGCCATGGTGATCTCTCCTCTAAAAAATCCTCGGATCCGGACGGATCTGCTGATACGCCAATATTGCCACGCTGTCCGCCCGACGGCGCGGTTTACGCCGCAGGCGGAGCGGTGTTATGCCCCAAAAGCTCGGCGAGGAACGGACCTGCCGTCCGGTGGCGGGCAAAGAGCCCTCCCGTGAGGGCCTTGGTGCCGCGCAGGGGCTCCCGGGTCGGCACGCGCTGAAGCCGGCCGTAGCCCGGTACATCGAAGATGACCGAGTCCCAGCTGGCCCCCACGACGTCCTTGCCGAAGCTGCTGATGCAGCGTCCGCGGAAGAAGGCACGCGTGTCCGACGGCGGTTCGGTCATCGCTGCGGCGATGGCACCGTCGTCGACGATCCGCTGCATGCGGTTCCGTGCCAGGAACCGGTAATACAGTCCCTTCTCCGGCCTGATGTCTGCCCACTGGAGGTCCACAAGGCCGAGCCTCGCGTCACCCCAGGCAAGGTTGTCGCGGTTCCGGTATCCCTCGAGAAGGGAGAGTTTGGCCAGCCATTCCACGGAGCTGGCCGCCGCGTTCCTGTCGGAATCGAGCTGGGTCAGCGTGGCAGCCCAGCGTTCCAGCACGCCATGCGTATGGCCGTCCCCGTCCACGGCATCTGCAACGCCGGTGTCCTGGGCCAGCTTGGCCGCCGCCTCGTGGTATATCCATTGCAGGTCCAGGGCCGTTACACGGCGCCCGTCCAGCAGCCTGAGTTTGGCTGTCAGCGACGTATCGTGGCTGACGGCCTGGAGGGCTGCGACGGGTTCGTGCACCTCAACCTTGGGCGCCAGCCCGGCCTCGATCAGGCTCAGGACCATGGCAGTGGTGCCGAACTTGAGGTAGTTCGAGGATTGGCTCAGGTTGGCGTCACCGATGATCACATGCAGGCGCCGGTATTTGTCGGCGGTGGCGTGCGGCTCATCCCGGGTGTTGATGATGGGACGCCGGATGGTGGTTTCCAGGCCCACCTCCGCCTCGAAGAAGTCTGCGCGCTGGCTGATCTGGTACCCGGGCGTGGAGCTGTCCTGCCCCAGGCCCACCCTCCCGGCGCCGCAGATGATCTGCCGCGTGACGAAGAACGGCGTTAGCCCCCGCACGATGTCCCCGAAGGGTACCGAGCGTGGCATGAGGTAGTTCTCGTGGGAGCCGTAGGACACGGATTTGTTGTCCGTATTGTTTTTGTACAGGTTGACCGGGGGCAGTTCGGGATCCGCGGCCAGGCGGCGGACGGCCGCCAGCGCGACGAGGTCCCCGGCTGCATCCCAGATCACCGCATCGCGGGGGTTGGTCACCTCGGCACTGGAGTACTCCGGGTGGGCATGATCAACGTACAGGCGCGCTCCGTTGCCTAGGACCATGTTCATCAGGAGGCTGCCGGACTCGTCCTCACCGTCCAGTTCCAGTTCCTCGCGGCCGTAGGCAAGCGCCACCGCTTCGGCGTCGAGTACCGGCGGCTGGTCTGTCAGCTGGCTGGGGTGGGCCGAGGCCCTTTCCAGGGTCCAGCCACGGGCGTCGTGGAGGGGCTCCTCGTCGGTGTAGTCCCAGCGGGTCTCTGCCCCTCCCGCTGCCCTTTGCCGCGTCACCTGGGCATAAGCCTGGACAACGCGGGCGGACATCATAGTGGCGTTGGCTCCGGGAGCGGACGGGGCGTGGATGCCGTATTCCGTTTCCGCCCCCATGACGCGCATGGCCCCGCCGGCCGGGAGCGCTCCCCCGCCGGCGCGTTCCGGGGCTGCCGTCACAGGTACTGTCCCGTGTTCGGCATCGTTTCGATGGACTTGCCGGGCTCCTGGCCTGCCTTACCCTGCACGATGGTGCGGATGTAAGTGATCCGCTCGCCCTTCTTACCTGAGATCCGGGCCCAGTCGTCCGGGTTGGTGGTGTTGGGCATGTCCTCGTGCTCGCGGAATTCATCCACCACGGCACGCAGCAGGTGCTCGATTCGGAGACCTTTCTGGTGGAGGGTCAGGAGATCCTTGATCGCGTACTTCTTGGCCCGGTCCACAACGTTCTGGACTACGGCGCCTGAATTGAAGTCCTTGAAATAGAGCATTTCCGTATCGCCGTTGGCGTAGGTGACTTCCAGGTACTCGTTGGACTTCTCCGTGGAGTACATGGCTTCAACCGTCCGCTGGACCATGGCGTCCACTGTCAACTGGACGTCGCCGTTGTGTTCGGCGAGGTCGGACTCGTGGAACGGCAGGTCCGTGGTGATGTATTTGTTGAAGATATCGGCCGCGGCCTCCGCGTCGGGGCGCTGGATTTTGACTTTCACGTCCAGGCGGCCGGGGCGGAGGATTGCGGGGTCGATCATGTCCTCGCGGTTGGATGCACCGATAACAATGACATTGTCCAGCCGCTCCACGCCGTCGATCTCACTCAGCAGCTGCGGAACGATGGTGGTCTCGACATCGGAGGAGATCCCGGTTCCACGCGTCCGGAACAGCGAATCCATTTCGTCAAAGAAAACCACTACGGGGCTGCCGTCAGAGGCCTTCTCCCGGGCCCGGGAGAAAATCAGGCGGATGTGGCGCTCTGTCTCGCCCACGTACTTGTCCAGAAGCTCCGGACCCTTGATGTTGAGGAAATAGCTCTTCAGGTCCACATTGCCGGAGCGCTCCGCGGCGCGGGCGGCGAGGGAGTTGGCAACAGCCTTCGCAATCAGGGTCTTGCCGCACCCTGGCGGACCGTACAACAGAATGCCCTTCGGGGCTTTCAGCCCATGCTCGCGGTAGAGGTCCGGGTGCAGGAACGGCAGTTCCACTGCGTCCCGGATCTGCTCGATCTGCGGACCAAGGCCGCCGATGTCCTCGTACGTGATGTCGGGGACTTCTTCGAGGACCAGGTTCTCCACTTCGGAGCGCGGCACTTTTTCGAGGGCGTAACCGGTGCGCGAGTCGATGGACAGTGCGTCCCCCACCCTGAGCTTTTCGGTGAGCAGGGCTCCGGAGAGCCTGATGACACGCTCCTCATCCGCCCGCCCCACCACCAGTGCGCGGTCCGTTCCAAGCATTTCCTTGAGGGTGGCGAGTTCACCGGCGCGTTCATAGCCGAGGCCGGCAACAACCAGCAGTGCCTCGTTGAGGAGGACCTCCTGGCCGACCGCCAGCTGGCTGATGTTGACCAGGGGGCTGATGCCCACCCGCATCTTCCGGCCGGCGTTGAAAATGTCCACCGATTCCTCGGTGGCAGCCTGGCCGCTGTTGCCCGCTGACGGCAGCCGCCTGGGATTGAGCTGCAGGACGGTGCCGAAGCTGTACGGGGGCTGGCCCTCCTGGTCCAGGGCATTTTTCAGACGCAGAATCTCGGCCTTGGCCGCTTCCAGCATGCTGACCAGCTTCGCGTTGTTCTGCGTGGCGGCCGCAAGCTGGCGGTCAATGTGCCTGAGCTTGTCGCGGAGGACATTGGCCTGCCGCTCCGCAGCCGTCAGTTCGTTGGCGGCCGACTGCTCCGCCGGTGTACGTCCGGAGTCCTGATTCGGCGTCTCCATGATGCATCAGCCCCTTCCTGCTCTTCTTCTTAAGACCTTAGCCCCAAGTTGGCAGGTACTGCTGGAGACTCCCGAAATGTGGACTAGTTCGTGATCTCCGGTTCGTCCTTGACGTTGGTGCCGGCAATGGCATCGCGCGCGGCCCGACGGAGCTTCTTATCGGAGACGAGGCGTTCGCCGACGGCACCGGGTGTCCAGGCGTTGACGTCTTCTTCGTTGAAGCCGGTCTTGGAGGGGCGGCGCTTGACGGAGATACCGGTGACGCCGTCGGCAAGCCGGCGGGTGACCAGCAGGAAGCCGGTGTGGGCCACCATGCGGTGGTCCGGACGGACAGCCAGGCCCTCAAGGTGCCACCCGCGGACCATGGACTCCCAGGCGTCGGGTTCGGTGAAGCGGCCATCGGCCCTGATGGCCTCCGCGGTCCGGGAGAGCTGGGTGACCGTGGCAACGTAGTTGATCCAGACGCCGCCGGGTGCGAGGACAGTGGCGACGGCATCAAGGCACTCCCAGGGTGCCAGCATGTCCAGCACGACACGGTCCACGGATCCGGGTTCCTCGCTGCGGACTACTTCCTCCTGGAAGTCGCCAAGGGAGATCTTCCACGCCGGGTGCGGGCCGCCAAAGATGGTTTCCACATTCCCGCGGGCGATGTCCGCAAATTCCTCACGGCGCTCGAAGGAGTGGAGGTAGCCGTTGTCGCCAACGGCCCGGAGCAGCGAGATGGACAGCGCTCCGGAGCCAACGCCGGCTTCAACAACCCTGGCGCCGGGGAAGATATCGGCCATGGTGACGATCTGGCCGGCGTCCTTCGGGTAGACCACTGCGGCGCCACGCGGCATGGAGAGGACAAAGTCCGAGAGGAGGGGGCGCAGCGTCTGGTACTGCTGGCCGACGTTGTTCACGACGACTGAGCCATCTGCTTTTCCGATGATCTCGTCGTGGTTCAGGAAGCCGCGGTGCGTGTGGAAGGCGCCGCCGCTTTCGAGAGAGATCGTGTTCATACGGCCGCGCTCGTCGGTCAGCTGGACCCGTTCGCCTTCACGGAAAGGCCCGCGGCGGCGGGCAGCTCCCACCGGCTGGGTGCCATTGGCGGCAACACCGGTGGTTGGTGCTGCGGCTTCGGCGGCAGTTTCGCTGCTCATGGATTTTCCTCGCTCCTGTAAAACTGTGGGGCCACGCATCGAAATAGGTCCGCCGGGTGTGGCGCAGGCCTCCGGGCGGCCACGCGGCGGCAATGCACGGCCGGCACGTAACTCTACCGGCTTTGACCCTGCGGATGCCTATTTGACGGGTCAGCCTTGCCGGTGATGGCGGCCACCACCACGTTCTGCGCCAGAAGGCCGGTGACGGCTCCGTGATGGTCCACCACGGCATATTCGTGACCGTCCAGCTGGGAAAGGTACTGGATCAGTTCCTGCCCCTGGGACGACTCAGGTACGTAAGCTCCCGCCGCGAGGGCATAGGACACTGCCGTGGCAGGCGTGGTGCCGGCGGCGTAGTCAGGAACCGCGGCGAGGGCACCGGGATCCACAACACCCTGCGGGCGTCCATCCGGCCCGCAGACCACAACGGCGCGTGAGCCGTCCGGTGACAGCCTGCGGATGTCCGCCACCACCGCGGTGGCTGGAATTCCGACGGCGGGAGCGGCCAGGGCAGCGGCGCTGACCAGATGCATCCTTCCGCGCAGGGTGCCCTGCTGGATTGCGGCGCTCGCACCCATCCAGAGGAAGCCGCCGACGAGGACGGTGATCATCAGGAGGCTGAAATCGGGTGTCTCACCGGCCAGCAGCGGCCGTGAAATGAACCAGAAGCCCAGGGCCACCACGATGACGCGGCCGGCCCAGCCGGCGGCGACGGTGCCTTTGGCCTGGCTCCCGGTTGCTTTCCAGACGGCCGACTCAACGATCCTGCCGCCGTCCAGCGGGAGTCCGGGCAGGACGTTGAAGATGCCGATGACGAAGTTGGCCCACATAAAGATGTTCGTGAGGATCTCGGCCACGGTGCCCATGCTGGTGGTGGAAAGGACCACCCAGGCACCGCCGGCGAGGACCAGGTTGGCTGCCGGCCCTGCCAAGGCCACGATGACCGAGCGCGCCGGCGTCGCCGTGAAATTCTCAAACTGGGTGTGGCCGCCCCAGAGATTCAGCACGATCTTCTGCGTGGGCCAGCCGTAGATCTTGGCCGTGAGGGCGTGCGCCAGTTCGTGGACCAGGACGGAGATCAGAAGCAGCAGGGCGTACGCGAACGCCATGTAGTAGGCGGAGATGCCCAGTGCCGGATTCTGCTCCAACAGCAGGGGCCCGTAGACAATGACGGTAAAGGCGGCGATCACAAACCACGAGTAGGCCAGAATGACCGGGATTCCGGCGATCCGGCCGAGCGGTATTCCTTCGCGGCGGGCGGGGGCGGGCTGGGAGCTCATGACGGGGTCCCCGTCGCGAGCACTGCAGATCCAGCCGCCGTTGCGGCCAGGCTGCCCGCGGCGATGGCCTCCAGCTCGGAAACGGTGCGGCCGGCCAAGGATTCCCAGATGGTGTGCCTGGGATCGTCGGGGATCGGGACAATGTGCGGAATGGCGACGGTGGCGACGCCCGAGGCCACAGCAGCAGCCACTCCCGGCGCGGAGTCCTCCAGGGCGACGCAGTGATCCACGGTCAGGTCCGGGTCCGCTTCCTGAAGCAGCTCCACTGCCTTCAAGTATGCTTCCGGGTGCGGCTTGCCCTGGGTGACGGTGTCCCCCGTGACCAGGAATTCGAAGTAAGGCTTGGGCAGACTTTCCACAATTTCGCGGGCCAGCGGCTCCTCCGACATGGTCACCAGCGCGCATCGTACTCCGGTGCGGTGCAGGTCATCCAGCAGTTCCCGCGCTCCGGGACGCCAGGGAACAGAGTGCCGGACGCTCCTGATGACCTCAGCGGTCAGGGTGTCGATGATCTCCCGCCGCTCCAGCCGGACGCCGGCCGCCTGCAGGATTCCGGCCGAATACGTCAGCGACTGACCCACGAGCTGCATGGCCTGCCCGTGCGACCAAGTGCCGCCATGCGCTTCAACGAGGGCATGCTCGGCGGCAATCCAGTAGCGTTCAGTGTCCACAATGGTGCCGTCCATGTCCCAAAGAACGGCTCTGAGCGGGGAAACGGAGGGTAGGGATCGCATGGTCCCAGTCTACGGGGCGCACCTGAGCGCCAGCCGGTGGATACGCCCTCGGCGAATATCAGCATTGCCTTCGGGCCCGCACGCGCCCCGGCGCACTTTTTGGCTCTTCATTCAATGCATCGCGCCGGTTCTTGGACGTAGGGTGATGAGATGAATAGCTTCGACGGAGACACCGCGGAACCGGGTGCCGCACCTGAACCGGAGCAGTTCCTGCTGCCAGTGGCGGACGGGGAGCGCATTACTGTGATGCTGGCCGCATTTGAAGGCTGGAACGATGCCGGCGAAGCCGCCAGTGATTCCTTGCGCTACCTGAACAGGGTTTGGGGCGGCAAGAAGGTCGCGTCCATTGACGCCGACGAATACTACGATTTCCAGTTCACGCGTCCTACGGTCCGCAGGAACGCCTCGGGGGAACGCAAGATCAAGTGGCCATCCACACGGATTTACAAGGCCAGTGCGCCGGATTCGAACGTGGACGTCATTTTCGTCCAAGGCATTGAGCCGTCCTACAAGTGGCGGGCCTATACGGCGGAACTGCTAGTCCACGCTGAAGCGCTGAAGGTGGACTACGTGGTCCTGGTGGGGGCCCTTCTGGCAGACGTTCCGCACAGCAGGCCGATTCCGGTCAGCACCTCCTCTGACGACGCTGTGTTGCGGGAACGCCTCAACCTTGAAGCATCCCAGTATGAAGGTCCCGTCGGCATAGTCGGAGTACTGTCCGAAGTGTCCCTCCTGGCGGGCCTTCCGACTGTTTCCCTCTGGGCAGCCGTCCCGCATTACGTGGCCCAGGCCCCGTCACCCAAGGCGCAGCTGGCTCTCCTGCACCGGGTCGAGGAATTGATCCAGGTCCCGCTGGACACGCACGAACTGGCGGAAGAGGCAGCTGCGTGGGAGCGCGGCGTCGATGAGTTGGCTACCGAGGATCCGGAGATCGCCGCGTACGTCCGCCAGCTGGAAGAGGCAAAAGATACGGCCGATCTTCCGGAGGCGAGCGGTGAATCCATCGCGCGGGAGTTTGAGCGCTATCTCAAGCGTCGGGGCCGGGACAAGCCCTAAAGTACGACGCCGAGCAAGGCGTCCAGGGCGTCCCTGACCAGGGCCTGATCGTGCTGGCTGCCCGCTGCCGCGGCGGAGTCCGCCGAGGCAGCCCAGCGGTCAACAGCTTCCAGGGCGGCCGGTGCGTTCAGGTCAGATGCAAGTGCGGACCGCATTTCTGCGATCAGGCCGGGGGCGGATCCTTCCGGCGAGGTGGCGACAGCGCTGCGCCACGCCGCCAGCCGGTCCTTCGCAGCCTCAAAGCCGTCAGCGGTCCAGGACCAGTCTGAACGGTAATGGTGGGCCAGGATGGCCAGGCGGATGGCTGCCGGATCTTCTCCCTCGGCCCGAAGTTTGGACACCAGGACCAGGTTGCCCTTGGACTTGCTCATCTTTTCGCCGTCCAGGCCCACCATGCCGGCGTGGGCATAATGGCGGGCCAGCGGCACTTCGGCGAGCGAATAGGCGTGACCGGCGCCCATCTCGTGGTGCGGGAAGATGAGGTCAGAGCCGCCGCCCTGGACGGTGAAGGGAGCCGGCAGGTAACGCTGGGCGATGACCGTGCATTCGATGTGCCAGCCAGGCCGGCCCTGGCCCAACTCGCCGCCCGGCCAGCTGGGCTCGCCGTCACGGGCAACCCGCCAGAGCAGGGGGTCCAGGGCCTGCCGTTTGCCGGCCCGGCCCGGGTCGCCGCCGCGTTCGGCGAACAGTTCCAGCATTTCGGCTTCACCAAGGCGGGAGATCGAGCCAAGGGTCCAGGCATCCGGGGTGACCGACTGCTTGCCGGCAGCTTCGACGTCGTAGTAGACGTCGCCGTCGGGCTCCCCTGCCGTACCAGGGACGCGGTAGGCCAGCCCCAGCCGGACCAGCCGTTCGATGGCCGGAACAATGATGTCGACTGATTCAACCGCACCCACGTAGTGGTCCGGCGAGAGGACGTTCAGGGCCTCCATGTCGGTCTGGAAGAGTTCAATCTGGCTCGCGGCCAGGTCCCGCCAGTCCACACCGGTGGCAGTCGCGCGCTCCAGCAGGGGGTCGTCGACGTCGGTGACGTTCTGGACGTAGGAAACCTGCTGGCCGGCGTCACGCCAGGCCCTGTTCAGCAGATCGAAGGCCACGTAGCTGGCCGCATGGCCCATGTGGGTTGCGTCGTAGGGAGTGATTCCGCAGACGTACATGGATTGCTCTCCCCCGGCCGGGAGCGTGACCTCGCTCCCCTTTGCGGTGTCGAACAGCCGGATGGCAGGCATGGCGCCGGGCAGCGCAGGGACAGGGCGGGAGGTCCAGGATTTCACAGCCTAAGCCTACGGCTAGGCGCTGATGACATTGAAACCGAGCAAAAGATACAGGGCCAGGCCCAGGAAGATCCGGTACCAGACGAAGAGCCGGTAGCTTCGGGTGGAAATGAACTTGAGGAACCAGCCGATGATCACGTAGCCCACTACCAAGGCGATGACGGTGGCCAGCGCCGTCTCCGGAAGGCCGTAGGGGCCGGTAATGCCTTCCTTGGAGACCACTTTGTACAGCTGGTAAAGGCCGCTGCCGAACACCGCCGGGATAGCCAGGAGGAACGAATACCGCGCGGCGGCTTCGCGTGTGTAGCCCATTAGGAGACCTGCGGTGATAGTGCCGCCGGATCGCGACACACCGGGAATAAGAGCCAGGGCCTGGGCGAAGCCGTAAAAAATGCCGTGTTTGTAGGTGAGCTGGGTGAGGTCCCGGTCCTGCTTTCCGATCGCGTCGGCCACGGCCAGAAAGAGCCCGAAGACGATCAGCATGGTGGCTACGAGCCACAGGCTCCTCAGCACCGACTCGATCTGGTCCTGGAACAGCAGACCCAGCACGATGATGGGGAGGCTGCCCAGGATCACCAGCCAGCCCATGCGGGCATCCGGGTCCTGCCGGGAGACTTTTCCGGTCAGCGATCCCGCCCACGCCTTGACGATCCGCACGATGTCGCGCCAGAAGTAGATCACCACGGCTGTTTCGGTACCAAGCTGCGTGATTGCGGTAAACGCGGCTCCGGGATCGGATGCGTTGGGCAGGAACTGCCCCACAATCCGCAGGTGCGCGCTCGATGAAATCGGTAGAAATTCGGTCAGTCCCTGCACTAGGCCCAGAAGGGCCGCCTCAAACCAGTTCACGCTAAGACCCTACGTCATGGACCCTGTTGATTCCCCGTAAGCTTGCACCTATGCAGCAGCGTTACGTCGGCAACAGTGGATTGCGAGTCTCCGCCCTTTCCCTCGGCACCATGTCCTGGTCCGGCGATACCGACGAACAGGACGCCTCGGAGATATTGCGGACATTTATCGATGGTGGCGGAAAACTCATAGATACCGCGGCGTCTTACGCCGACGGCCGCGCCGAGGCGATGATCGGCTCTCTCCTGGGTGACGTCGTCTCCCGCACCGAAGTCTGCATTTCCACCAAGGCGGGGATGTCGACGTCGGACGGCCGCCGCACGGTGGACACGTCGCGCAACGCGATGCTCACCGGACTGGACGCCAGCCTGGCAAGGCTGGGGACTGACTACGTGGATATCTGGTTTGCCCAGGCATGGGACGGCAACGTCCCGCTGGACGAGACCCTGTCCGCACTTGAATTCGCGCTCCGGAGCGGCCGCGCCCGCTATGCGGGCATCTCCAACTTCAACGGGTGGCAAAGCGCCAAGGCCGCGGCGGTGGCCGGATTTCCGCTCGTAGCCGCGCAGGCTGAATATTCACTCCTGCAGCGAAAGGCGGAAGCGGAACTGGTTCCCGCCGTCGAAGATGCCGGCCTGGGGCTGATGGCCTGGGCTCCGCTGGGACGCGGCGTCCTGACCGGCAAGTACCGCGGCGCCATTCCCGCCGATTCCCGGGCGGCAAGAACAGACTCCGCACCCTACGTAGAGCCGTACCTGGAGGCGCAGCCGTCCAGCGTGGTGGAAGCCGTGGCCATGGCGGCCAAGGGCCTGGGCCGGACACCGCTGGATGTCTCGCTGAGCTGGCTGTTGTCCCAGCATGGCGTGGCCACGGCCATCGTCGGGCCCAGGACTCCCGTGCAGGCGAAAGAAATCATGGCCGCCCAACTGACGAGGCTGCCGCCCGAAATTGCCCGCGCGCTCGAGGACGTTTCCCTGCCCGGCTGAGTTTCCGTGCCCGGCGGATACACCGTTCAGGGCCGCAGAGTTAGGGCATTGCCCGCGATGGTGGCGTGGAGTCCTCAGTCCTCGAGAATTTCCAGGTCCTCGTCGTCGTCGACGCGGGCTTCATCGTCCTCGTCTTCTTCATCATCGAAGACCTGAAGGGGTGTAACTTCGTTGTAAGCCTCGTAGAGTGCGTCTTCATAAACCTCGAACGCATCCGAGACCGCAAAAAAAGCCGCCTCCACCGCGGGATCGCCATCGCCACGCCGGTTGGATGCTGCTATAAGGTGTTCTTCCAATGCGGTTGTCAAGGACTGAAGCGCGACACGCGGATCGATGCTCATGACTTCACGTTAGCCGGAAAAGGACGAAAATGGAGAGCAATGAAGGAACATTTTCTCACCAGCTCGGTCCAGCGGGAACGGGACATTTTGAGGCAGTACGAGTACCTCGTTCTGACGGTCAGCCCTGATGATTCGCTGCATGACGCCAGACGCCGGCTCGTGGAGCATTCCGAGTACGGCAAGTGGGAGCTGGAACGCAGCAAGCTGTATTTGGGCGGCGGCAGGCGCTTCTGGCTCCGCCGCCGGGTGATGCAGGTCCAGCGGACCGTATAGGAATTGTCCGGCCAGCGGACCGCATAGGGATTAATGGGCCGGTGGCCTGTTCAGTCCTCCAACGGACCCAGCCACGCGTTCGCCACGGTGTTGTGCGCCGACTCATCATCTGATGGGTGGAACATCCCCGCCAGCACGTCCCGGTACAGGCGTTCAAGCTCCGACCCACGAAAGTAGCTGGAGCCGCCACTCACCCTGATGGCCAGATCCACAACGCGGCGGGCCGTTTCAGTCGCATTGACCTTCAGCCCCACAAGCTTGGGAAACCATTGCGGCCCGTGCTCAACGAGCGCATCCACATCGCGGCTGACGGTCAGCAGCTGGGGGTAGAGGTTATCCATGGCCATGGCGGCCTCCGCGATCTTCCAGCGGATATCCGGATCCTGCGCATAGCTGCGGCGGGCATTCTTGAAGGACGTGCGGCGCTTGACGGCCTCAACACCCAGGTTCAGGGCACGTTCGCCAATGCCGGTGTACACGGCAGCCAGCAGTGTCTCGAAGCACGCGAAGATGGCGAAAATCAGCGGATCGGCGTTGGGTCCCACCGGTAGTTTGCGGACGATCCTCTCCGGCGGGACCTCGGCGCCATCCAGAACGGTGGTGTTTGACTGGCTGGCCCGCATGCCCAGGGTGTTCCAGTCATCCAGGATGGCGTAGCCCGCGGCCTCCCGGGTGATGAACCCGTGCACCAACTCCCCTTCGCCTTCCCTGGCCTGGGCGTCCTTGCCGAAGATTCCCAGCCGGGTCCAGGCGGGCGAAAGACTCGTGAAGATCTTGGTACCCGTGAAGCTGTACGCTCCGCCCGGCAGGGGAACGGCTGCCGTTTTTGAATCAAAAAGTACCGAATCGTTGCCGGCTTCGGAATTGCCGAAGGCGAAGATCTCGCCGTGGGCGGCCTCCTGCAGGACGAAGCCAAGGGAATAGTCCCCCCGTGCGGCCAGGACGTGGGCGACGCCGGTCCAGACCAAATGCATGTTGATGGCCAAGGCGGTGGCCGGGGCCGCCGTTGCCAGCCGCCGCTGGCACTGCGCTGCCGCCTCCAGCCCAAGCCCCAGGCCGCCGTCGGACGCCGGCACAAAGAGCGTGAGGTAGCCTGCGGCGGTCAGCTCCTCAAGGTCTTCAAAGAAGAAGGTGTTGTCCCGGTCATAGCCCGCAGCCCGGCCGCGGATGGCCTCGAGCAGCGGCTCCGGCAGGACTTCCTCGGGAGTCATGTCCGGGCCGGCTCAGTAATTGGTAAGGAGCGTGTTGAGCACCCGGGCGCCGAACTTCAGCGAATCCACCGGAACCCGCTCGTCCACGCCGTGGAACATCCCGGTGAAATCGAGATCGTCGGGCAGCTGGAGGGGAGCGAAGCCGTAGCCGGTGATACCCAGCCGGCTCAACGACTTGTTGTCCGTGCCGCCGGAGAGCGTATAGGGAAGCACTTTCGCCCCCGGATCCTCGGTGTGCAGGGCGTCGATCATGGAATCCACCAGGTTTCCGGCGAACGGGACCTCAAGCGAGACGTCGCTGTGCACGTAGCTGACCTCGACACCGGAACCGGCAAGCTCCCGCACGACCTCCAGCACGTGGTCCTGCTGGCCCGGGAGCGTCCGGCAGTCCACCAGGGCCTCAGCCGATTCGGGGATGACGTTGTGCTTGTAGCCGCCCTTGAGCAGCGTGGGATTGGTGGTGTTCTGCAGGGTTGCCCCCACAAAGCGTGCCACGGTGCCGAGCTGGTCGAGCAGGCGGTCCGGATTGTCCGGATCGAATTCCACACCCGTGAGTTCGGTCACGCCGTCCAGGAACTGCCGCGTGGTGGGCGTCAGCTCAATCGGCCACTTGTATTCGCCGATCCGGGTTACCGCCGCAGCTAGCCGGGTGACGGCGTTGTCCGTATTGATCTGGGAGCCGTGGCCAGCCCGACCGTGCGCCACCAGCCGGAGCCAGGAGATGCCCTTCTCGGCCGTCTGCAGGAGGTAGGTGCGCTGCCCGCCGATGGTTGACGAGAAGCCGCCTACCTCCGAGATGGCCTCGGTTGCGCCTTCGAAGAGTTCGGGCCGCTTGTCGACTGCGTAGCGGGCCCCGTACTCACCGCCGGCCTCCTCGTCGGCGAAGAAGGCAAAGATAATGTCGCGCTTGGGCTTGCGCCCGGATCTGGCCAAATCCCGCATCACAGCAAGGATCATGGCGTCCATGTCCTTCATGTCCACGGCTCCGCGGCCCCAGATGAGTCCGTCTTTGAGCTCCGCACCAAAGGGATCCACCGACCACTGTTCACGCAGGGCAGGCACTACATCGAGGTGCCCGTGCACCACCAACGCGCTGGCGGACGGATCCTCACCGGCCATCCGGGTCACAACACTTGCGCGGCCGGGCGCCGACTCGAAGATCTCGGCTGCGAGGCCCACTTCTTCAATCAGCCCGGCCGTGTATTCCGCGGCCAACCGCTCCCCCGGCCCCGAGCCGTCACCGTAGTTCGAGGTATCTATCCGGATAAGTTCCTGGCAGATCCGGACAACTTCATCCTCGGCACGGATGTCAGACATAGAAACTCCTTGGGCAGTGGGAAGGCTGCAAACAACCTGCGTTCTCGTGTGCCCTCAGCCTACCCATCAGCCCCGATTGGATGTTTCCGGAAAGTTCGTGTTAGAGTCTTTCTCGCTGCTTCGGAGAAAAGCGAAACGCTGAAAGGCGGAAACGACCTCCGAATTACCACCTGCGCGGGTGGCGGAATGGCAGACGCGCTAGCTTGAGGTGCTAGTCCTCGAAAGGGGGTGGGGGTTCAAGTCCCCCTCCGCGCACAAACGGGAAAACCCCTGAAATCCACGGATTTCAGGGGTTTTTTTTCTGTTTCCACGCACGCGAGACCCGCTTCCGGGGGAAGCAACGCACTACGGTACAAACATGACTACGGAAGACGCCAAGGCACCCGTCCGCCAGCTCCGCCTCGTTGTCGAAGCCGAGGACTACGAGGCGGCACTCACGTTCTACCGTGATGTCCTGGGACTCCCCGAGCAAGAGGCCTATGAAGGAGAGGGGGACGCGCGCGTGACAATACTTGGTGCCGGGCGGGCGACGCTTGAGCTGTCCAACCCCGCCCAGGTGAACCTCATCGACAGCGTGGAATCGGACGGGCAGCCCAGCGCCAGACTCCGGGTAGCCTTCGAAGTGGAGGACACGGCGGCCGTAACGGCAGACCTTGTGAACGCAGGAGCAGAACTGATCGCGACTCCGCGGATAACTCCCTGGCAGTCCATGAACTCCCGGCTTGCAGCGCCGGCAGGCCTTCAAGTGACGCTGTTCCAGGAACTCGAACCGATAGCGGATCGGCAAACAAGCCAGACGTCAAAAGACCCTGAGCCCCTATGGGCTGTCCCGAACGCTGAGGAGATCATGTCTGCCCATCACTTCAGCCCTAACCTTCATCCGTCGCCTGCCCCGTTTTCGCATCTCGTACGCCACGGAGACACCGCCTACACAGCCGGGATCATTGGCCAGAGCCCCGACGACGGTAGACTTGTCGGCCCGGGGATTGAAGAGCAGTGCGAGTCCATGCTCAGCAACCTGGAGACGCTGCTGACTGATGTGCATCTTTCTCTGGCCCACGTCCTGCGCACCACCATTTACCTGACCGACTACGACGACTTCCATATCATCAATGCTGCCTATGCCCGTCACTTTCCCAAGCCATTCCCTGCGCGTACAACCCTCCACGTGGCCGGACTTCCACTCGGAGCGCGCGTGCAGATCGACGCCGTCGTGGCTGCGGTCAAATGCTTCAGGCCTCCGTCGACGGCCTAAGCTGGAGCCGTGAATCCAACCCCGCCGCCTGGCCCGCTTGAAGTCGTTGTCCATTCCGGGCCGGCCGACTGGTGGGTGATCCTTGCCGGGCTTGGACCGTTGGCTGTCCTGATTGCGGCACTCTTGGCCTTCTACATCAACTCGCGCACGCTGGCCCAGCGAACTTCGGCCGATAAGACAGCGCTGGACCAGAAACGAGAAGCCGACGAGCAGGCGCTCCGGCAAAAGACAGAGGCGGACAGCCGAGCGGAATGGTGGCGACGCACCCAGTGGGCCCTGGACCGCGCCCTGGATCAGGATGAAGGAACGAAGGCCCTGGGGCTTGCGACCTTGAACGTCCTGGCGCGCAGTGAGCTGGCCCGTGCCGAGGAGCTTGAACTGTTCGACGCGGCGTGGGAGAACGTGGCTGGAGGGGACGACTGGACCGTGAGCGCAGGATCCCCTGAACACAAGGACGTCCAAGCGCGCCCGAATGCCGCCTCTGCGCGGGACGGGAAGGTCACCCGTGCCGCGCACCGGGTTCAGGTGGCTGCCGCCAGGCTGCGCGTGACGCTCGACAAGCGCCTTGGGCGGCTTACCCCGCCTCAGACTAAAGCCTTGGCCAAGGAACCCACCTAGGCCTTGCCTGACGGCGGCCGTGCGCTGACTTTCATTCCTGGACACCATAGTGCCCAATGTCACCCGACGCCGATCCCGGCTGTTGTCTGCACGGAAATATAGGCTCCACAGAGAAATTTTCTTGCCAAGCTATTGGGGAATACCCGCCGGATGCTGTACGTTGCATACGCGACAGACGAACCAAAGAAAAGAGATACACCTAAGTGGCAACCGATTACGACGAACTTCGCTCCGACGTCAAGGAGTCGCAGGACAACTCACTCGAGGCACTGCAGTCCGCCAATGCTCCGGACGCCCGTAGCGTCGTCCTCGAGCTCGATGAGGCCGACGGGCTGGATGGCGCCGGCGTTCCGGGCGGCGAATTCGTTGCCGAGGAACTGGTCGTGCAGGTTATCCCGCAGGCTGAGGACGAGTTCACGTGCTACTCCTGCTTCCTGGTCCGGCACCGCTCCCAGATTGCGCGGCAGAAAGACGGACACAGCTACTGCACTGACTGCGAAGGCTGATTCAAGAAACCCGGATATTCTTCCGTGGCGGCCGAGTTCCGCCAACAGGAAGTTAAGGCACGCCCACGTTTAGTAGGCGTGCCTTTCCTGTTTGGAGGATCGAGCCGACGGCTCAGGCGAGACGGCTGCGGACGATCTCGCTGACCGCCTTGCCGTCGAAGCGTCCGGCGACTTTTGCCGTGACAGGCTTCATCACGGCGCCCAGCTGACGCATACCAGGCTCCACGCCTTCGCTCCTCAGCCCGGCGATTGTCTCGTCAACGATCGCCTCGACTTCCCCGGCTGTCAGCGGCTGAGGCAAATATGCCTCGATTATCTCGGCCTCGGCGATCTCGGCCGCGGCCCGCTCGGATTCTCCGGCTTCCAGATAGATCCTTGCGGTGTCACGTCGCTTTGCAGCCTCTTTCTGCAACAACGAGGTCACCTGGGCGTCGTCCAGGACAATGGGCGTCTTTCCCGACTTCTCCCGTGTTTCGATCTCGCCCAGGACATTGCGCACCGTTGTCAGGGCGGTCTTGTTCCGCTCCTTCATGTGCACCACAACATCAGCGTGCAGGCGTTCCTTCAAAGTGGTCACGGCATTCCTCGATTCGTTGAGCGCCCCAAGGCGGCAGGGCGGCAGGACAGTGGTGAACCATCCCTCTAGTACCGTAGAGGGCTATGGCTGACAATCACTACTCCCGGCCCGGCGGGAAACGACCTTGATTCCCGAGCAATTGTGGCAACGGATCGTCGAAGCCTTCAGCCGTGCCGCCATCCCCCAAATCACGGTGGCCGAACTGGCTGTGGTGCTGGCGCTGGCAACTGCTTTGTCCATCCCTCGTGCCACCTGGAAGTACTTTGGGCTCCTGGCCACCGCCACGCACGAACTCGGCCATGCTTTCGCCGCCGTCATGAGCGGCCAAAGACTGAGCGGGATCCGGCTCCGGTTGGACCACTCAGGCACAACTACCAGTTACAGCCGGGGCAAGGCCGCCGCCGTCTGGTCCGGATTCTGGGGCTATCCTGTACCAGCCCTGACCGGCGCTGCCCTTGTCACCTCCGGTTTTGCCGGCTGGGGCCCGGCCGCCTTGGCCACAGGCACCCTTATCCTCCTGGTTTCGCTCGTGTTCATCAGGAACTTCGCGGGGCTGCTAATCACAGGCCTTGCCGTCGCAGGCGGCGGGGTGCTGGTCCTCGTTGTGCCCAGCAGCTTCACCGGCCATGTTGCAGTCGTGCTTGGCGTGGCGCTGCTTGTGGCCGCCGTCCGGGATCTCGCGAAGCTCACCAACGTGCACCTGCGGCGCCGTGACAGGCTGGCCAGTTCCGACGCCTACCTGCTGTACCGCGCAACGTCCATACCCTCAGGCATCTGGATCGCGCTCTTTGTCGCCGTTATTGCCGGCTCCTGGCTGGTCGCCTGGCAGCCCATCTCAGCAATCCTGACCGCCGGAGCCTAGGCTGGTCCGCATGAGCCAGGAATCTCCGAGCGGGCCGCAGGCCACGAATGCCACCGCTGCCGACAGCACGGACACCAGCACCGAACACAGCACCCTGGGCGCATATGTGACCGGCGGTGCCGAGTTCAACCGGGACACGAATTACGTTGAGGACCGGATCACCCACGACGGCCGCCCCGGCGTCAACGGCGAGCCGGGGTGGCCAGTGGAAGCTGGCCGGTACCGGCTGATTGCGGCGCGGGCATGCCCGTGGGCGAACCGGGCCGTGATCGTGCGGAGCCTCCTCGGCCTGGAGGACTCCATCTCCCTTGGCCAGCCCGGCCCTACCCACGATGCCCGGTCGTGGACTTTTGACCTCGATCCGGGCGGGGTGGACCCTGTGCTCGGCATCGAGCGCATCCAGAGCGCCTATTTCCGGCGCTTCCCGGATTACCCGCGCGGCATCACGGTGCCAGCGATCGTTGATATTGCCAGCGGCGCGGTGGTCACCAACAACTTCCCTCAGATCACCCTGGACTTTGCCACCGAATGGACCCGTTTCCACCGGAGCGGAGCGCCTGACCTTTACCCGGAACACCTCCGCGCCGAAATTGACTCCGTCAACAAGCGCGTCTTCACCGAAGTCAACAACGGCGTCTACCGCTGCGGCTTTGCGGGCTCCCAGGAGGCCTACGACTCGGCCTACACCAGGCTGTGGACCGCGCTCGACTGGCTCGAGGAACGCCTCACCGGACAGCGGTACCTCGTGGGTGACACCATCACGGAAGCGGATGTCCGCCTGTTCACCACCTTGGCCAGGTTCGATGCCGTTTACCACGGGCATTTCAAGTGCAACCGGCAGAAGCTGACCGAACTGCCGGCCCTGTGGGGCTACGCGCGGGATCTTTTCCAGACTCCCGGTTTCGGAGACACGATCGATTTTATCCAGATCAAGCAGCACTATTACATCGTCCATGAGGACATCAATCCCACCCTGATAGTGCCGCAGGGTCCTGATCCGGCGGGCTGGCTGGAGCCCCATGGCAGGGAATCATTGGCCGGCCGGCCGTTCGGTGACGGCACTCCCCCGGGGCCGGTGCGCCCCGCGGAAGAAGTTTCCCCCGGCCATGGAGCGGCTTAGGATCAGGAAAGCGCTTTCTAACCGGTTAGGCTAGCCCCATGCAGAAATCCTTTGGCTTTGCAGCACCCGGTTATGAAGGCGTTCTGGACCTGTTTGAGGCCCTTCTCGCCGCGGATCCGCAGTACAGCGCCCAACTGGCGGCCTACCGGGACGGCGTGAAGATCGTGGACCTGTCCGGCGGGCCCCACATCACCGCCGATTCCGTCACGGGGGCGTATTCAGTTTCCAAGGGCGTGGCGGCGCTGGTGATTTCGCTGCTCGTCCAGGACGGGCTGCTGGACCTTGACCGGACAGTGGCGCACTACTGGCCCGAGTTTGGTTGCCATGGCAAGGACCGCTTGCTGGTGCGTGAAGCCCTGTCCCATCAGGCCGGCCTGATCGGAGTCGAGGGAGGCATCGCCCTGGACGAATTCACCACCTCCCTGGCCGCGGGAAGGTTGGCAGCGGCGAGCCCCGCATGGCGTCCCGGCAGTTGCTTCGGATACCACGCCCTCACCATCGGAATCATTATGGAGGAACTCTGCCGGCGGGTCACGGGAACCAGCCTGCAGAGCCTCTATGACCAGCGCATCCGCACGGCCTACGGCATCGACTTCTTCCTGGGACTGCCCGAAGAGCTGGAACCGCGCTACCGTAACGTCCTCTACGACGTCGATCCCCTTCAACCATGGCTGGATCCACTGAGCCTGGATGGGCTCAACAGCAACGCGGCAGTCAGCACAATCATGGAACTTCCCAATCAACGGGCCGTCCGCGCCGCGGGGATGAGTGCCGCCGGCGGTGTGGGTTCGGCGGAGGGCCTGGCCAGGCTCTACGCCGCGGCCATCACCGGTGTGGACGGCCGGGACCCCTTGTTGACCCCTGAGACCGTCAGCGCCATGTCCCAGGAGCAGGTGTGGGGCCTGGACCGCCTGTCCGGACTGGACAACGCCTTTGCCGTGGTCTTTATGAAGCCACACGTGTCGCGGAATTTCGGCAGCCACCGTGCCTTCGGCCACGAGGGTGCGAACGCTGCCCTGGGGTTTGCCGATCCCGCATACGGGCTCGGCTTCGGATACATCCCGCAGCGGGCGGAGGACGGACGCACCCAGGGCAAAGCTCATCGGCTGGCTGCGGAGGTCCGGCGGGCCGCGTCGGCCTTGTCGTAACAGTCTGCTTGTCGTAGCAAGCGGCTGCACCTAGTGTGGGGCTGATGGGTGACACTCAAACGCAGCCGCAGGGCCGGCCCTCCGCTGGAACCCGCCTCCTGAGGAATTCGGTGGCCGGTCTCTCGTCGGCATTCACAGTACAGCGCCTGCAGCTGGCGGCGAAGGCAGCGCTGGCCGCCGGCCTCGCTTTCGCCATTGCTCCCCTGATGCCGGGATCCGCTGCCGAGTACCCGTACTACGCGCCGCTCGGCGCCCTGGTGTCGATGTACCACAACGTGGCCGGATCCTTCCGGCAGGGTCTCCAGGCGCTCGTCGGACTCGCCCTGGGTATTGGGCTCGCCTTTGCGCTGGTCAGTGTCGGTGATCCGTCACCGCTGTCTGTTGCGGTCGTTATGGGACTCGGCGTGCTGCTCGGCGGTCTCCCCCGCATCGGCTCGGGCAGCGACTGGATTCCGACGGCGGCGCTGCTGGTCCTGCTGGTGGGGGGAAGCAACCGGGACGACTTTTCCTTCGGCTACCTCATCCAGATGGGCGTCGGCGTCGCCGTGGGCATTGCCGTCAACTTCCTGGTCTTTCCGCCCCTGCACTTCAACGCGGCGGCCACCAGCCTGGGGAAACTCCGGCTGGCCCTCGAGCGGCAACTGACTGACATGGGAACGGCCCTGACTGAAAAGTGGCCTCCCGAGCATGAGGACTGGTCCCGCCGGTCGACCGAGCTGGCCGAAGCAGCCAGCACGGTCCGCCATCTCGTGCAGGAGGCTGATGCGAGCCGGCGCGCCAATCCGCGCCGGCGGCTCCATCCCCGCGATGTGGATCTCGACTACCGCAACCTTCGTGACCTGGAGCGGGTGACGTTCCACATCCAGGACATGACAGAAGTCCTGTCCGATGTCATCTGGACAGACGACGCACCTTACACGGTGCCTTTCGACGACAGTGCGCCCCTGGCCGCGGCCATGACCGCCACCGGCGAACTCCTGGCCTCGTTCGACGGGGAGGATGAAGCAGACCAGCGGCGGCTGTTCGCTGCCGCAAAGTCGGCGGTAGAGGCCGGCATGGCATCGGTTGCGGAGCGGGCCCAGGAGGATTCGGCGGTGACAGCGTCCGAGTCCATCCTTCTGAGCCTGCACCGTATCGTCAGGGCTGTGCGGCCGGCGTCCTAGAGCGGTGCCACGGAGCCGCTGAAGTGGCGGCGGCCGGAGCGGGGGTTCCACGCCACAAATCCGGCCCGTTGCCAGCCTTCGCCAGGCGTCTGTGCCGTGGTGATATCCAGGGCGGTGATAGCCAAGGCAACGCGGGCAGGAAGGAACACTGGAGCCTCGAACGTGACGTCCCACGTGAACGTTTCGCCCTTGGCCGGCCCGACATCCGCGAGGGCCCTCGAGGCAAGGTACATCCCGTGTGCGATGGAGCGGCGCATGCCCAGGGCCTTGGCAGAAAGCACGCTCAGGTGGATGGGGTTGAAGTCTCCTGAAACGGCGGCATACGCCCTTCCCGTGTCGACCCCCAAATGCCAAATCGCGGTGGGGTCCGGAGGCGTGAAATCGGCCTGGCCGTTGTGGGGTGTTGGCTTGTCGATGCCGGGGAGGAACACACCCTTGGCCAGGTAGGAGGAGCGCCCGGTCCACTTGATGTCCGGCGTATCCGCGCCACGGATCTCTGCCACAACGTCAAGTTGCGTGCCGGACCGGTGGCCCCGGAGGTTCTCAACCCTGGCCTGGATGTCCAGGGATTCCGTGAAGAGCACCGGCGACCTCTGCTCCACATGGTTGCTGAGGTGGACCATGCCCAGGAGTGGCAGCGGGAAATCGTCGCGGTTCATCACACTCATGGCCAGCGGGAATGCCAGTGCGTGGAGGTATCCGGCCGGCAGGGTGTCCCTGGCAGTCAGCCCGATGAGGTGCTGGTAGGCGGTGAGGTTGCCGACGTCGGCCCTTACCCCGCGCACTTCGTGGCCAGTGACCGGAAGGTTGGATCCGTTGTGCGTGCCCAAGACGCGCCGCCGCGCGGTCTGCGCGGCGGCATTAACGTAGAGCTTGGACAGGGACGGCATCTCCCCGAGGATGACCGGCTGGACAGTACTCATGCCCCCACCAGGTTCTGTCCGCAGATCCGCAGCACGTCGCCGTTGATGCCCCCGGCGGCGTCGCTCGCCAGGAAGGCAATGGCCTCCGCTACGTCGGACGGTTGGCCACCTTGCTGCAGCGAGTTCAGCCGCCGTCCCACTTCGCGGACGGCAAATGGGATCCGTGCTGTCATGTCTGTTTCGATGAATCCGGGCGCCACCGCGTTAATGGTCCCGCCGTTCACCGCCAGAAGGGGCGCAGAAGCGCGCACCATACCCATCACACCGCCCTTGGACGCCGCGTAGTTGGTCTGCCCGCGGTTGCCCGCTATGCCGCTGGTGGATGCCAACGAGACAATCCGTGGTGAATTACGGAAGTGTTCGGACGCAAGGAGCGCTTCGTTGATTCTGAGCTGGGCGGCGATGTTGATGTTCAGGACGGAGGTCCAGCGGCCGTGGTCCATATTGGCGAGCAGCTTGTCCCGGGTAATTCCTGCGTTGTGGATGACGATGTCCAGACGGCCGTGACGCTGCACGGCGTGGTCGATGATCCGCTGGCCGGCATCTGCGCTGCTGATATCCAGTTGAAGCGCCGTGCCGCGGACTTCGTTGGCGACGGCGGCCAAATGGTCCCCGGCTGCCGGGATGTCTACGAGGACCAGGGTGGCCCCGTCCCGGTGGAGGGTACGGGCAATAGCTGCCCCGATGCCGCGGGCGGCGCCGGTGACCACAGCAACCTTGCCGGCGAGCGGCTTCTCGAAGTCCGGGGGCAGGTGGCCCTGCTCGGTTGAGACAGTCAGGAACTGGCCATCCACGAAAGCCGACCGGCCGGACAGAAAGAACCGCAGAGCTGCCAGAGCGCTGGGGCTGATGCTCTGGACACCTTCTGCCAGGACGATGCCGTTCGCCGTTGCGCCGGCCCGGAGTTCCTTGGCAAGCGACCGCAGGAAGCCATCCACGCCTTGCCGGGCAGCCGACTGTGCAGGGGACGCGGTTTCGGCGGCCGGCCGGGAGATGGTGATGACGCGGGCGCTGGGGCCGAGATCACGCAGTGAGGCCGCGGCGGACAGCACAGGCTTTTCAAGATCCTCGGGCCGGGTCAGCTCATCCAAGACCAGAATGATCGCACCAAGTTTTTCGCGGGGCACCGCGTGGCGCCGGACGTCCAGGTCCCAGGAGAGCAGCTTGGCGGCCAGTTCGTCGGCACCGGCGGTGTTGCCCTGGACGAGGACGGGGCCGGGGACCAGGGGCTGGCCCGGCTTGAAGCGGCGCAGCACGGCGGGCTGGGGCAGGCCCAGCCGTTTGGCGATGTTCTTGCCCACGCCCTGGTTGACGAGCGTGGTGTATTTATCCGTCATCCGGTGCCCCTAGAGTGCTTCGAGTATTGCGACGACGCCCTGGCCGCCGGCGGCGCAGATGGAAATAAGTCCGCGCGCAGGCCTTCCCTCGACGGTACCTTTGGCCTGCAGCATCTTGGCCAGCGAGGCCACGATGCGTCCGCCGGTGGCTGCGAACGGGTGGCCCGCGGCCAGGGAGGAGCCGTTGACGTTCAGCTTGGTGCGGTCGATGCTGCCGAAGGCACCCTCAAGTCCCAGCCGGGTCCGGCCGAACTCATCATCTTCCCACGCGGCCAGGGTGCTCAGGACAGTCCCGGCGAAGGCTTCGTGGATCTCAAAGAAGTCGAAGTCATCCAGCGTCAGTCCGTTGCGGGCCAGCAGCCTGGGGACCGCAAACGCGGGAGCCATAAGCAGTCCGTCCTTTCCGTGGACGAAGTCCACGGCGGCGGCTTCACCATCCACGACGGTGGCGAGCTTCGGCAGGTCATGGGCATCAGCCCACTCTTCGGATGCGAGCAGGACCGTGGAGGCCCCATCGGTCAACGGTGTGGAGTTTCCCGCCGTCATGGTGGCCTCGGCGCCCAGGCTCTTCCCGAAGACGGGCTTGAGTGTAGCCAGCTTCTCCAATGTGGTGTCCGCCCTCAGGTTGGAGTCCTTGGCGAGGCCTCGGTATGGCGTCAGGAGATCATCGAAGAAGCCTGCGTCATACGCGGCGGAAAGGTTGCGGTGGCTGTTGAAAGCCAGCTCATCCTGGGCCTCGCGCGAAATGTTCCATTGCGCGGTGGTCAGCGCCTGGTGCTCGCCCATGGACAGGCCGGTGCGTGGCTCCCCCGTACTCGGAGCATCGGGGGCCAGGTCCCTGGGCCGCAGGCGGCTGAGTACCTGCAGGCGCTGGGGCAGTGTCTTGGCGCGGTTGAGGTCCAGGAGTATCTCGCGGAGGCCTTCACTGACAGCAATGGGGGCATCCGACGCCGAGTCGACACCACCGGCGATGGCGGAATCGATCTGGCCCAGTTTGATCTTGTTGGCCAGGCCCAGAACCGTTTCGAGGCCGGTGGCGCACGCCTGCTGCAGGTCGTAGGCGGGGGTTTCCGCCGACAACGCCGAACCCAGGACTGCCTCGCGGGTGAGGTTGAAGTCGCGGGAGTGCTTGAGTACGGCCCCCGCCGCAACCTCGCCAATCCGCTCATCCTGGAGGCCAAACCTGGCGATAAGACCGTCCAGTGCGGCAGTGAGCATGTCCTGGTTGGATGACTTCGTGTAGGCCCCGCCGGACCGGGCAAACGGGATCCGGTTACCACCCACAATTACGGCCCGCCGAACTGGACGCGCCGCGCCGGAAGTCGTGGGGCTGGCGAATTCGTGGGGTCCGGTGCCGGACTGTCCATTGACGGACATGGGTGACTCCTCTGATCTGCGACGGTTACCGATACCCAGCGTACCTGATACGCTGAGTATCGTGAACAACCTCCACGCAGAAGTCCCGACGCCGGCTGCCGGCGCAATTGCCGACGGCCGTTCGGCCCGCTGGCAGACCCACCGGGAGGAACGACGCCGGGAGCTCATCAAGTCCGCACGCCGCGCGGTCCACGCGCTGGGCAGCGATGCCTCCATGGAGGAGATTGCAGCGGCCGCCGGCACCTCAAAGTCGGTCTTCTACCGCTATTTCGGCGATAAGGCAGGACTTCAGCACGCCGTCGGGGAAGTGGTCCTGAGCCAGATGCAGCGCAAGATCCGCGAAGCGGCGCAGGGTGCCCAGACTCCTCGGGAAGGGCTGCTGGCCATGATTTCTGCCTATCTCCAGATGGCGGAAACCAGCCCCAATGTCTACAGTTTCGTCACCCGCTATGCGCCGGTGGATGCGGACAGCCACCAGGGATCGGCGGCCATTTCGGGAGCCCTTGGCCACTTCTTCGATTCCATCGCAGAGATGATCGCCGTGCCAATGCGGACCCACCTCGGAGAAGGCAAAGAAGCGGTGATCGGCTACTGGCCCACGGCGGCCATCGGCCTGGTCCGAAATGCCGGTGAGCAATGGCTCAGCACGCCGGCTTCGGCGGCGAAGCCGGACCAGGAAGCCATGGCCCGCCAGATCACGGCCTGGTTATGCGTGGGGATCGCCCCCGAGCTTAGCCCCGCCAGCGCGGCATGATTCCGCCCCAAGAACCTCACACCCTCCTGTCAGAACCAACGAAGGACATTGACATGACCGAAGTAGTGGACCGCCCCACCGGCCCGGACGCCGCCGTAACGAATACAGCCGTGGCTAATGCCGCCGTAGCGAACACAGCCGCTGCGGGCCCAGCGGTCACCAGCCCCAGCGCCAACTACGGCTCGGCTGTGCAGCCCGCCGTCGACGTTGCCGCCCTCGGCGAGCAACTCCTGGGCAAATGGGCGGACTCCCGTCGCCAATCCCGCGCGCTGGCCAGTGACGCTGCACTGCACAAAATTGAAGGACTGACGCACACCGAACACCGGACGCGAACCTTCGGCCAGTTGAAGTACCTCGTGGACAACAGCGCCGTGCACCGGGCCTTCCCGTCGGCACTGGGTGGTTCCGATGACCACGGCGGCAACATCGCGGCGTTCGAGGAACTGGTCACCGCCGACCCGTCCCTGCAGATCAAGGCTGGTGTCCAGTGGGGCCTCTTCGGCTCGGCCGTGATGCACCTGGGCACGCAGCAGCACCACACCAACTGGCTGCCAGGCATCATGAGCCTGGAGATCCCCGGCTGCTTCGCAATGACGGAGACCGGCCACGGTTCGGATGTGGCCAGCATCGCCACCACCGCGACGTACGACGCCGAAACCCAGGAATTTGTGGTCCACACACCGTTCCGGGCTGCGTGGAAGGACTACATCGGCAACGCTGCCATTGACGGACTCGGCGCCGTTGTCTTCGCCCAGCTCGTGACCCAGGGCGTTAACCATGGCGTGCATGCCTTCTACGTTGACCTCCGGGACCCCCAGACCAAGGAGTTCATGCCCGGTATCGGTGGGGAGGACGACGGAGTCAAGGGCGGCCTCAACGGGATCGACAACGGCCGGCTGCATTTCGACAACGTCCGAATCCCCCGCACGAACCTGCTGAACCGCTACGGCGATGTGGCCCCGGACGGGACCTACACGTCGTCCATCGCCAGCCCCGGCCGCCGCTTTTTCACCATGCTGGGAACCCTCGTCCAGGGCCGCGTGTCATTGGACGGCGCGGCCGTGGCGGCGTCGAAGATTGCCCTGACGGCAGCCATCCGCTACGCCACCGAACGGCGCCAGTTTAACGCGTCGTCCCACACGGACGAGGAAGTGCTCCTGGACTACCAGCGCCACCAGCGGCGCCTGTTTACCCGGCTGGCCACGACGTATGCAGCGGGCTTCGCGCACGAGCAGCTCCTGCAGAAATTCGACGACGTCTTTTCCGGCGCCCACGATACTGACGAGGACCGCCAGGACCTGGAGACCCTCGCCGCGGCCCTGAAGCCGCTGAGCACCTGGCATGCCCTTGACACCCTGCAGGAATGCCGCGAGGCGTGCGGCGGCGCTGGCTTCCTGATCGAAAACCGCTTCGCTTCCCTGCGCGCTGACCTGGATGTCTACGTCACGTTCGAGGGCGACAATACGGTCCTGCTCCAGCTGGTGGCCAAGCGCCTCCTGGCCGACTACGCCAAGGAGTTCAGGAACGTCGATTTCGGGGTCCTGGCCCGCTACGTGGTGGCCCAGGCAACGGGCGTGGCGATCCATCGCACCGGCCTGCGGCAGGTGGCACAGTTCGTCGCCGATACCGGATCGGTCCAGAAGGCGGCCATTGCGCTCCGGGACGAGGAAGGCCAGCGCGCCCTCCTGACGGACCGGGTCCAGACCATGGTGGCCGACGTCGGGGCGGCCCTGAAGGGCGCCAACAAGCTGCCCGTCGAAAAGGGGGCGGCCCTCTTCAACCAGCACCAGAACGAGCTGATCGATGCTGCGCAGGCCCACGCGGAGCTTCTGCAATGGGAGGCGTTCACGGCGGCCCTGGAAGACGTCACGGACCCCGGCACCAAGCGGGTCCTGACCTGGCTGCGCGACCTGTTCGGCCTTTCACTGATCGAAAAGAACCTGTCCTGGTACCTGATGAACGGCCGGCTCTCCATGCAGCGGGCACGCACCGTGGGCGATTACATCAACCGCCTCCTGGTCAAGATCAGGCCCCACGCCCTGGACCTCGTAGACGCCTTCGGGTACGGGGATGACCACGTGCGCGCAGCGATCGCCACGGGCGCCGAGAGAACCCGCCAGGACGAGGCCCGCGCGTACGTCAGGGCACAGCGGGCCAGCGGCAACGCACCCGTCGATGAAAAGGTGCTGCTGGCGCGCACGGCTACCTCCCGATAAAGCAACGCGAGGTCATTTCAAGCCCCTCCGACGCCCCGGAATGGGCACTTTGTGACCCCGCGTTGGATTCAGGCGTTATGTACGAACGACGGCGCCGGTCCCCTCGGTGGGGGGCGGCGCCGTCGTGCGCTGTTTGGTCACCAGTGCTGCTGTTCCTGCCGTCCGTCAGGCAAGCACGGAGCGGTAGACCTCGAGGGTGGTCTCGGTGATGGAGTCCCAGGAGAAGTGCTCCTCCGCACGGCGGCGGCCGGCCTGGCCCATGGCACGTGCCCGTTCGGGATCAGACACCACCTCGGTCAGAGCGGCGGCAAATTCCGTCACGAACTTCTCCGGATCAAGCGGCGTGCCGGTACCGTCGGTGACCTGCTCCAGGTCCACCAACAGACCCGTCTCGCCATGCTGGACCACCTCGGGAATGCCGCCCGTAGCGCTGGCCACCACGGCAGCACCGCAGGCCATCGCCTCGAGGTTGACGATGCCCAGCGGTTCATAGATGGACGGGCAGGCGAACGCTGTGGCGTGGCTTAGGACCTGGATGAGTTCGTTCCGGGGCAGCATCCGTTCGATCAGGACGACGCCGGTCCGCTGGCTCTGCAGCTCCTCGATCAGGCGTGCAGTTTCTGCGGCGAGCTCGGGGGTATCCGCCGCCCCAAGGCACAGCACGAGCTGCACATCGGCCGGAAGCTTCGCGGCGGCACGCAGGAGGTAAGGCACGCCCTTCTGGCGCGTGTTGCGGCCGACAAACACCACGCTCGGCTTATCCGGATCAATGCCCAGGGCGCGGACGGCGTCCTGGTTTTCGTCGCGCTGCCACAGTTCGACGTCGATGCCGTTGTGGACCACCCTGACTTTGGCAGGGTCAACGTCAGGGTAGCTGCGCAGGATGTCCTGGCGCATGCCTTCCGAAACGGCGATAATCGCTGCCGCCGCCTCGTAGGCAGTTTTCTCGACCCAGGAGGACAACGCGTAACCGCCGCCAAGCTGCTCGGCCTTCCACGGCCTCAGGGGCTCCAGGCTGTGGGCACTCAATACGTGCGGGATGCCGTGGAGCAGGGACGCGAGGTGGCCGGCCATGTTCGCATACCAGGTGTGCGAATGGACCAGATCGGCACCTGCCACGTCCGGCACGATCCGCAGGTCCACCCCGAGCGTCTGGACGGCGGCGTTGGCCGAGCCCAGGTCTTCGGGAACGGAATAGGAGGTCACCCCGGCACCGTGGTAATCGGCGTCGCGGGGTGCCCCGAAGGCACGAACCTGCAGGTCAACGTGCTTACTAAGCACCCTGCTCAATTCGGCCACGTGGACTCCGGCGCCTCCGTAGATCTCGGGCGGGAACTCTTTAGTCACAATGTCTATTCGCACGTTACCCAAGGTAGTCGTTCCGCACTATCTGTTCTAGTGTGAAGGAGTCCGGGCATGCCGGACTGTTTGGGGTTACGAAGGCGTACAGGAGCTACTACCATGCCGTTGAATAAAAGAGTCCTGGCCATTGTCCTCGCGGGCGGCGAGGGAAACAGGCTAATGCCACTGACGGCAGACCGGGCGAAACCTGCAGTGCCTTTTGCCGGCAGTTACAGGCTGATCGACTTTGCGCTGTCCAACCTGGTGAATTCACGCTACCTGCAGATCGTGGTCCTGACCCAGTACAAGTCCCACAGCCTTGACCGCCACATTTCCGAGACCTGGCGGATGTCCACGCAGCTGGGCAATTATGTGGCGTCCGTGCCGGCGCAGCAGCGCGTCGGCAAGAGCTGGTTCCTCGGCAGCGCCAACGCCATCTACCAGTCACTGAACCTGATCCATGACGCCAATCCCGATATCGTCGTCGTTGTTGGTGCGGACCACGTGTACCGCATGGACTTCGCCCAGATGGTGGAGCAGCATGTGCAGAGCGGTGCCAAGGCCACGGTAGCCGCCGTGCGCCAGCCGTTGAGCATGGCCAACCAGTTCGGTGTGATCGAGGTGGACCAGGAGGACCCGCAGAAGATCGCTGCATTTGTGGAAAAGCCCGCCACAACTCCTGGCCTGGCCGCTGATCCCACCCAGTTCCTGGCTTCCATGGGCAACTACGTTTTCGACGCCGACGCGCTGGTGGATGCCCTTCACGTGGACGCCGAACGGCTCGACACCAAGCACGACATGGGCGGGGACATCATCCCCTACTTCGTCAGCCAGGGTGAGGCCGGAGTCTACGACTTCACCCTCAACGACATCCCCGGCTCCACGGAACGCGACCGGACCTACTGGCGCGACGTCGGCACCATCGATTCGTTCTACGACGCCCACATTGACCTCATCTCGCCGTTGCCTGTGTTCAACCTCTACAACTCTGAATGGCCCATCTACACACGCCAGAGCATCTCCCCGCCCGCCAAGTTCGTCCGCGGGCAAAACGACACCGTGGGCACCGCCCTGGACTCCATCGTGTCCAGCGGCGTGGTCATCTCCGGCGGCGTCGTGGAGGGCTCCGTCCTGTCCAACGACGTCTTTGTGGGGAACGGCAGCAGGGTCATCGACTCGGTCCTGATGGACAAGGTGAACATCGGCGAAGGTGCCGTGGTCAACCGGGCCATCCTGGACAAAAACGTGAAGGTTCCGGCCGGCGCCGCGATCGGCCTGGACCATGACCTGGACCGCGCCCGCGGTTTCAAGGTGACCGACTCCGGCATCACCGTGCTAGCCAAAGGCCAGCAGGTGCCCGAGCCCGGGGACGCGGAACGTGCGCTCGCCGCTAAGAACCTCCACCAGGTACCGGATGCCGTCAAGGCGGCCACAGCCAACTACCCCGAACTCCGCGAATCAGTCGAACAGGCCGCTGCGGTCCACGCGGAAACAGTAGCCCAGGCCGCCCCGGGCGGCCGCCGCGCCTAAACGAAGGACAGCCAGGCCTGGCCGGACTGCGAACCCCGCGGCACGGTCAGGCTGGATCTTCGCCAGGCTGTAAAATCGGTACAATGAGCTCCCCCGATCTGACGCCTGAGGAAATCCAGGCCTGCCTCAAGGTTTTGAACACCATCCACGTCTACGACGAGGAACACCCCGACTATGTCTCGGTGCGCCGTGCCACCGGGAAGATGTTCAAGGCCGTGAAGCGTCACCGCCGCGTCACCAAGCGGGACCTGATCTCCGAAGCCGACCGGGCCGTCATCGCCCAGACGGCAACGGCAGCACCGGACCGGATCGATGACGAGACCCGCGGCAACAAGCTGGAGACCTCGGCGACGGGCAAGGTGGCCGGGCACCTGATCCGTTCCCGCCCCTGCTATATCTGCAAGAAGCACTACACGCAGGTGGACGCTTTTTATCATCAGCTCTGCCCGGAATGCGCCGCCTTCAGCCACAGCAAGCGGGATGCCCGCACCGACCTGACAGGCCGGCGTGCGCTGCTCACCGGTGGGCGGGCCAAAATCGGCATGTACATCGCGCTGCGCCTGCTCCGGGATGGCGCGCACACCACCATCACCACCAGGTTCCCCAAAGATGCCGCACGCCGTTTTGCGGCAATGGAAGACAGCAGCGAGTGGCTGCACCGGCTCCGGATCGTGGGCATCGACCTGCGCGACCCGTCACAGGTGATGGCCCTGACGGATTCGCTCAACGCAGCGGGCCCCCTGGACATCATCATCAACAACGCCGCCCAAACGGTGCGCCGATCCGGCAACGCCTACAAGCCCCTGGTGGACGCCGAGGACGAGCCGTTGCCCGCCGCGCTGGAGCCCGCCAACGGCGGACCGGAGCTGGTGACCTTCGGCCACGCCCACGACAAACACCCCCTCGCCCTGGCGAGCAGTGTCACGGATCACCCGGTGTTGGCCGGCGACGCCATCACTTCGCTGGCGCTCTCCACCGGCTCGGCCTCGCTGGAGCGGATCGCCTCCGGAACAGCGATCGACGCCGGCGGGCTCGTCCCGGACCTGGCTGACATCAACAGCTGGACCCAGGTGGTGGACGAGGTTGACCCCCTGGAAATGCTGGAAGTCCAGCTCTGCAACGTCACGGCCCCGTTCCTGCTGGTTAGCAGGCTCCGGGACGCCATGAAGCGCTCCACGGCGCACCGGAAGTACATCGTCAACGTCTCCGCCATGGAAGGCCAGTTCTCCCGCGCCTACAAGGGCCCCGGGCATCCGCACACCAACATGGCCAAGGCGGCCCTGAACATGATGACGCGGACCAGCGCCCAGGAAATGCTGGACGCTGACGGGATCCTGATGACGGCGGTGGACACCGGCTGGATCACCGACGAACGCCCGCACTTCACCAAGGTCCGGCTGATGGAAGAGGGCTTCCACGCGCCCCTGGACCTGGTTGACGGCGCCGCCCGCGTTTACGATCCGATCGTGATGGGCGAAAACGGCGAGGACCAGTACGGGGTCTTCCTCAAGGACTACAAGCCCAGCCCCTGGTAGGACGGACGCTGTCCTCTCCGGGGCGTTGGGCGTAGGCTCGGCGGCATGAGCAGCGAGCCAATGTCCGGTGAACCAATGTCCAGTGACCCAGCGTCCAACGAGTCAACCTCCCGAGAGTCCAACTCCGGCGAGTCAACGTCCCAGGTGCAGAACCTGGAACACCACGAATGCTGGGCCCTGTTGCGGACGGTTTCGGTAGGCAGGCTGGCAGTCCTGGTGGACGGCCAGCCGGATATCTTCCCTATCAACTACACGGTGGACGGCGGAACATTAGTGTTCCGCACCGGCGCTGGAACCAAGCTGGCCGCCGCCTCGGGAGGTGCCGCTGTGGCGATGGAGGCCGACGGCGTGGATGCCGTCAGTGGCCTGGCCTGGAGCGTGGTGGTCAAGGGACCGGCAAAGGCCATCACAGGAACCGAAGGCATCCTGGACTCCGCAGCCCTGTACCTCTTCCCATGGCAGGCCGGGAAGAAAGACACATTTGTCCGGGTGAGCCCGGGAACAGTGACCGGGCGTCGGTTCAAAGTCACCGCACCCATGACCTGGTGGACCCAGCTCAGCGGAGCGGCCAAGGCAGCCCCGGAGTAGTCCCGGGCTGGACCCTGGGCAGGACGAGGAAACGCCCCCCCACTGCCTAAGCGAGGCGGGTGATTTCCACGCTCACGCTGAGCGCGGATCCGCCACCGCCGGACAGGATGCCCTTCAGCGGCGGAACATCCCGGTAGTCCCGTCCCCTGGCCACGGTGACGTGGTAATCCCCTGCCGGCTTGTGGTTCGTCGGATCCCAGCTGCGCCATTCGCCGTCCCAGAACTCCAGCCAGGCATGTGACTGGCCGGCGACTGTCTCGCCGATGCCCGCCGTCGACCGCGGGTGCAGGTAACCGGACACGTAGCGCGCGGGAATGCCGCAGCTGCGCAGCGCGCCGATGGCAAGGTGCGCGAGGTCCTGGCAGACGCCCTGCCGCTGCCCCCACGCTTCCTCGGCGTTGGTGGTGACGGCGGTGGAACCGGACATGTACGTCATCTCGCCGCGCATCCATTCGAAGATGGCCATGGCGGCCTCGTGCGGGTTCTTGCCCTCCACGACGCCTGGAATGATGCCCAGCACCTCGGCACCGGGACCGCTCAGTTGGGACTGCGGCAGCCAGTCGCTGAACGTGTTCAGCGACTCCGCAGACGCCAGGACGTCCCAGCCGGCGATGTCTGCGTCGGCGGGAATTTTTTCCGCCCGGTGCACTTCGACAGTGATGTTGGAAACGACCTCAAGGTGGTCGTGCGGCATCTGCATGTCGAAGGCGGTGACCCGAGTGCCCCAGTAGTCCCGGTAGTTGCTCACGGCCGCCTGCGTCGGCGAGACCTTGAGCACGGATTCAAGGACCACCTGCTGGGGGTCGGTCAGCGGTGTCATGCGGGCTTCGTTGTAGGAGAGCGTGACGCGCTTGTTGTACTTGTAGGCCGTGGTGTGGATGATGCTCAGCCGGGTCATGAAACTTCTCCCACCCAGGCCAGTTCGTCTGCCTGATTAAAGTATTTACGGGAAATGGCGTCCGAGGCCTGCGAGACGGCCTTCTGCACGCGTTCCATGTGTTCGGGCAGTTCGGACATCAGATCGTCCGTCCGGTGGAACTCGAGGAACGTACGGGCCTGGCCCACGATCCGGCGGGCGTCGTTGATGAAGCCCACGCGCTGCGCCGAAGGGTCCAGCTTGGCGAGGCACTCATCAGCGTCGCGCAGGGCGTAGACGATGGACCGCGGGAACAGTCGGTCAAGCAGGAGGAACTCGGCGGCGTGCTGGTCCCCGAACGCGGCCCGGCGCGTCCGGAGGAACGACTCATAGGCCCCCGCGCACCGCAGCATGTTGACCCAGGACATACCCGCAGAAAGGACATCCCGGGTGGAAAGCATCCGCGCCGTCATGTCCGCGCGCTCCAGGGACCGGCCCAATACCAGGAACAGCCAGCTTTCGTCATGGCTCACCGTGGTGTCGGCCAGGCCGCTGACCATGGCCGTCCGTTCCAGCGTCCAGTTGCAGAAGCGGTACGTCCCCACCACGTCCTTGCGGTGCTGGCTTAGCCCGTAGTAAGTGGTGTTGAGGCTTTCCCAGAGGCCCGAGGACACGGTCTCGCGGGCACGGCGGGCATTCTCGCGCGCGGCTCCCAGCGACCCGGCGATGGAGGTTGCGCTGGTTTTGTCGTACGCCAGGGCATGGAGGAGTTCGGGCAGGCCGAAGTCTTCGCTCTGCGGCCGGGCGCCCATCACTGCGAGCAGTTCCTGGGCCACCCTGCGGCGTTCGTCCATGGGGAGGTGGTTCAGGCGTTCCAGGTGCACGTCCAGGATGCGGGCGGTGCCGTCGGCCCGCTCCACGTAGCGTCCGATCCAAAATAGGGACTCAGCAATGCGGCTAAGCATTCGCGGTGACCTCCTGCGCGTCCGAAATCTGTGGGGATGACCCCGTGAACAATTGTGCCGGTTCGATGGCCCGGCTCACTGCTGCTGCTCCGACTGGCGGTCGCGCCAGTTGCTTTCCACTGGCCAGACGGAGACCCGCTCGCGGATGGAAATGGTGGGCCGCGGAACAGTTTCCACCGGCACCTGGGGTGAGTCTGCCAGCACCCAGGTGTCCTTGGAGCCGCCGCCCTGGCTGGAGTTCACAATGAGGGAGCCTTCCTTGAGCGCCACCCTGGTGAGTCCGCCGGGAAGCACCCAGACGTCGTCGCCGTCGTTGACGGCAAACGGGCGCAGGTCCACGTGCCGGGGGCCGAATTTGTCCCCGCCAAGGGTGGGCACGGTGGAAAGCTGCAGGACCGGCTGGGCGATCCAGCCGCGCGGGTCAGCGATGACCCGCTTGCGCAGGGCCTCGAGTTCGTCGTTGGAGGCGTCCGGCCCGATGACCAGGCCTTTGCCGCCGGAGCCGTCCACGGGCTTCACCACGAGCTCAGCGAGGTTGTCCAGGACATACTCCCGGGATTCCTTCTCCTCCAGCCGGAACGTGTCCACGTTCGCGATGACGGGCTCCTCGTTGAGGTAATAGCGGATGAGGTCCGGAACGTAGCTGTAGACAAGTTTGTCGTCGGCCACGCCGTTGCCCACGGCGTTGGCGATGGTCACGCCGCCGGCCCTGGCGGCGTTGACCAGTCCCGGGCAGCCGAGCATGGAATCCGAGCGGAACTGCAGGGGGTCCAGGAACTCGTCGTCGATGCGTTTGTAGATCACGTCCACGCGCTGCTCACCGGCCGTGGTGCGCATGTAGACGCGGTTGCCGCGGCAGATGAGGTCGCGGCCTTCGACAAGCTCCACGCCCATCAGGCCGGCCAGCAGGGTGTGTTCAAAGTAGGCGCTGTTAAAGACGCCGGGGGTCAGCACCACTACCGTGGGATCGTCGACGCCGGCGGGCGCGGTTTTGCGCAGGGCGGACAGCAGCCGGCGGGGGTACTCTTCGACCGGCCGGATGAGCTGTTGGCCGAATGCTTCGGGCAGGCCCTTGGCCATGGCCCGCCGGTTTTCCAGCACGTAGCTGACGCCGGACGGGACGCGCACATTGTCTTCCAGGACGCGGAAGGTGCCCGCTGCGTCGCGCACCACATCGATGCCGGAGATGTGCACACGGACTCCGCCGGCCGGCTCGAAGCCGTGAACCTGGCGGTGGAAGTGGGCGCTGGTGGTGACGAGCTGGCGCGGGATGACGCCGTCGGCCACCACGTTCATTTTGTCGTAGACGTCGTTGAGGAAGGCTTCCAGGGCCCGGACGCGCTGCGCCACGCCTTTTTCCAGCACGGTCCACTCGTCGGCGGGGATAACGCGGGGGACGATGTCGAGCGGAAACGGCCGCTCCTCCCCTGCGAAGTCAAAGGTGACACCGCGGTCCAGGAAGGTCCGTGCCATGGAGTCAGCCCGGGCACTGACGTCGGCGAGGGAGAGCTTGCTAAGGGCATCGGCCACCTGGCCGTACGACTCGCGTGCTTCCTGGCCGGGAGTGAACATCTCGTCGTAGGCGCCCGTGCGCCCGGCGGCCTCGGAGTAATCCTGGAATAGGTCTGACATGTCCTTTAGCCAACCATCTTTTTGTTTCGAAATCATTACCGCCATCCATTGTGGCGTGTTGCCGCCGGGCATCTGCGGTTCGTTGAATCCGTGTCTTATCCGGCAAGGTTAGTGAGTGCCAGAGACAAGTAATCCCGGGAGCTCCGGAGCCGGCGGGAACAGGGGCCGCCGCAGCGGACTGCGGGCCCGCCTTCGCGGTGGGGCGATACGTTCCGGCAGGCTCCTGCCGGGCCTCCTGACAGCCGCCCCCGCCCTGGCCGTTGCCTTCGCCGTACATGCCGTGGTGCCGGCATTGCCGGCCATGACCAGTGCCGTTGCGCTGGGCCTGCTCGCCGCAAACCTGCCCGGGACGGCCGTCTGGATCGCTGGCAGGGCGCGCCCGGGCCTGGACTTCGCGGGCAAGCACCTGATGCGGGGCGGCATTGTCCTGCTGGGCCTCAAAGTGAGCATCATGGACATTCTGGGCCTGGGCTGGCTGGCCATGGTCCTCATCGCCGGCGTGGTGCTCCTGAGTTTCGGCGGCACGTACCTGCTGGTGCGGCTGTTCCGGCTGCCGCGTGAGACCGCGCTGCTGGTGGCAACCGGCTTTTCGATCTGCGGGGCGTCCGCCATTGGTGCCATGGCGGCCGTGCGACGGATCCGGCATGCGGATACTGTCCTGCCGGTGGCGCTGGTGACACTGTGCGGCACGCTGGCGATCGGCATCCTGCCGCTGCTGATGCATCCCCTGCAGTTGAGCCCCCTCGCTTTCGGCGCCTGGACGGGTGCCTCGGTCCACGACGTCGGCCAGGTGGTGGCCACGGCGCAGACCGCCGGCACCGCAGCACTGGGCATCGCCGTCGTCGTTAAGCTCACCCGAGTGCTGCTCCTGGCACCGGTGGTGGCCGTGGCGGGCGTGCACCACCGCATGAGCACGTCAGGACAACATGCGCTGCCGCCGCTGGTGCCCCTTTTCGTGGTGGGGTTTGTGGCAATGGTGGCGCTTCGGTCCACGGACTGGCTCTCGGACGGCTGGCTCGACGCCGGTGCGGGGCTGCAGGACATTCTCCTGGGAGCGGCGCTCTTCGGGCTCGGGTCGGCCGTGCGGATCCGCACGCTCCTGCACACCGGAGCGCGGGCGCTGCTCGCGGCTCTGGCGGCCTGGCTGCTGATCGCGCTGCTGGGCCTGGCAGCGGCCCTGCTGATGACGGCCTAGGCCGGCAGCCGGATGGTGACCGGCACGCCCGGGTCCCGTGATTAGATAGCTGAGTGTCACATGAGAATCTGCAGCGCGATGAAGCCGCTCAACGGTCAGCCCTGATCAGCACCCACAGTTACGACGTCTCCCTGGATGTGCGGCAGGCAGCGGACCCGGACGTGGCGGGCTACATCAGCCGCAGCGTCATCCACTTCTCGGCCGCCGTGCCGGGGCAGGGGCAGGTGGCGTTCACCTTCCTGGATTTCATCGCCGGTGAGGTCCACAGTGTGTTCCTCAACGGCAAAGCGCTGCCCGTGGCCGACGTTGTGGACGGTTCCCGGATCCGCCTGGAGAACCTGCAGGCAGAAAACCAGGTCACCGTCACCGGCACGGCCCTGTACAGCCGGTCCGGCGAGGGCATGCACCGCTTTGTGGATCCCGCCGACGGCCAGTGCTACCTCTACACGCAGTACGAACCCGCCGACGCCCGGCGCGTGTTCGCGAACTTTGAACAGCCCGACCTCAAGGCCGAGTACACATTCCACGTGATGGCACCGTCCGGCTGGGAGGTGGCCTCAAACGGTGTGGAAGCGGCCCGGACGCAGCTGACCAGCGATCCGGCCACCAGCCGCTGGGACTTCGCCACGACACTCCCCATGTCCACCTACATCACCACAGTCCTGGCCGGGCCCTACTTCAAAGCCGAGGACCACTGGAGCGCCACGCTCGACGACGGCACACCGCTGGAGGTGCCCCTGGCGCTGTACTGCCGTGCATCCATGGCGGAATCGTTCGATGCCGCGGAGCTCTTCCGCCTGACCAAGAACGGGCTGGAGTTCTTCAACCGGCTTTTCGATTTTCCCTACCCGTGGGGGAAATACGATCAGGCCTTTGTGCCCGAATACAACCTGGGCGCGATGGAGAACCCGGGGCTGGTCACGTTCACCGAAGGCTACGTGTTCACGTCCCGCGCCACCGACGCGCAGTACCAGGCCCGGGCGAACACGCTGATGCACGAGATGGCGCACATGTGGTTCGGCGACCTGGTCACGATGCAGTGGTGGGACGACCTGTGGCTGAAGGAGTCCTTTGCGGACTACATGGGTACCCTCGGCGTGGACCGTGCCACGGACTGGGAGACAGCCTGGGTGAACTTCGCCAACAAGCGCAAGGCGTGGGCCTACGTCCAGGACCAGCTGCCCACCACCCACCCGATCGTGGCCGACATCCCTGACCTTGAGGCCGCCAAACAGAATTTTGACGGCATCACCTACGCCAAGGGTGCGTCCGTACTGAAGCAGTTGGTGGCGTACGTCGGATTCGATGCTTTCATCGCCGGCTCACGGCAGTACTTCCGCGATCACGCCTACGGAAACACCACACTGGCGGACCTGCTGAAGGCCCTCAGCGCTGCTTCCGGCCGCGACCTTGCCGGCTGGGCGGCCGCCTGGCTGCAGACCTCCGGCATCTCCACACTGTCGCTGGAGACGGACACGCACGACGGCGTCCTCGGCGCCGTAACGATCGTCCAGGCTGCAGTGGACCCCGTTACCGGGCGGGAGGAACTGCGGCCGCACCGGCTGCGCGTGGGCTCGTACAACTTCGACGCCGACGGCGCCCTGGTCCGCACCGGGAGCATCGAAACGGACGTTGCCGGCGCGCGGACAGAGGTCCCGGAGTTGGCTGGGCAGCCGCGGCCCGCCCTCCTGCTCGTCAACGATGATGACCTGACCTACGCAAAAGTCCGGCTGGACCCGGTGTCCGAGGAAACAGTTTTGGCATCCCTGGACCGCCTCGCCGATCCGATGGCCCGCGCCCTCTGCTGGACCGCGCTGTGGAACTCCGCCCGCGACGGGGAAAGCCCGGCCTCCCGCTACGTGGAGGCCGTGACGTCGTTCGGTCCGTCCGAAACGGGAGTCGGCGTGCTGCTGAACATCCTCGAGAACGCCGCCACCGCCGTCGAACGCTACACCCCCTTGGCCCAACGCGACGCGGTGCGCGGCGCCTTCCTGGCGGCGGCCGACGCCCAGCTGGGTAAGGCAGCGCCGGGCTCGGACCACCAGCTGGCCTGGGCGCGGACGCTCGCCGCCGTCAGCCGTCATGACGCTGCCCTCCTCCCCCGGCTCAGGGGCCTTCTGGACGGCACTGCGGTGGTGGACGGCCTGGCCGTGGACGCCGAGCTGCGCTGGAGCCTCTGGCATGCCCTGGCGGCCAACGGGCAGGCCACCCCCGAAGAGCTGGACGCAGAACTCGAACGCGACACCACCGCCTCGGGCCGGGCGGGCCACGCCACAGCCCTCGCCGCACGTCCGGAGCGTGATGTGAAGGCCGCCGCCTGGCACTCTGGCGTGGAGGGGACGAAGCTGTCCAACCAGCTTCTTAGCGCCACCATCGTTGGATTTACGACCGCTCCCGCTGCCCTCATGGAACCCTATGTGGAGCCGTACTTCGAGTGCCTCCGCGGTGTCTGGGACAACCGGAGCATTGAAATCGCAAGCCGGATAGTCCGGGGGCTCTATCCCCTGGCGCAGGATCTGCCGGCGGGGACCTTGCCTGCGGAGCACGCCGTGGTGCTCCGGACGAATGCCTGGCTGACGGCCAACTCTGACGCGCCGCGGGCGCTGCGCCGGATCATTGTGGAGCAGCGGAGCCACCTTCTGAGGGCGCTCACCGCACAGGCTCTGTAAATCACCGGAAGGGCTCTTACGGGACCCGGTGCAGCCAATCCTCTGCGCCGAACTTGGTGGTCACCCGGTCCCGGGCGGCACTGAGCTCTGCGGCAGTAAGTTCGGACGGGCTGGCGGCGTACCGTTCGCTGAACACTTCCATCATGGCGGCGATGATCTCCGTGCGGGCCAGTCCGGTCTGCCGGCGCAGCGGATCAACCCGCTTCTTGGCGCTGCGCGTCCCCTTGTCCGAGAGCTTCTCCTTGCCGATGCGCAGCACCTCGACCATCTTGTCGGCGTCGATGTCGTAGCTCATGGTGACGTGGTGCAGCATGCCCCCGTTGGCGAGGCGTTTCTGGGCGGCGCCGCCGATCTTGCCCTGATCCGTGGCGATGTCGTTCAGGGGCACGTAAAACGCGGTCACCCCGATTTTCTCGAGGGCGGCCATCACCCAGGCGTCGAGGAATGTGTAGGAGTCCGCGAAGCTGATCCCGTCCACGAGCGTCTGCGGCAGGTACAGGGAGTACGTGATGCAGTTGCCGGCCTCCATGAACATGGCTCCGCCACCGCTGATCCGGCGGACCACGGTGATGCCGTGCCGGGCGACGCCGTCGGGATCCAGCTCGTTCCTGAAGGACTGGAAACTGCCGATCACCACGGACGGTTCTTCCCAGTCCCAGAACCGCAGGGTGGGGTTGCGACGGCCGGCGCCCACCTCTTCGGTCAGCACCTCATCCAGGGCGACGTTGATATGCGTGGGCAGCACGGTGGGAGCGATGATGTTCCAGTGGTGGTCAGTCCAGGCCGTTGCCTTCGCCAGCGCGCGGCGAACGGTGACGGCCACGGCGTCGGCCGAAAAGCCGAACAGGACAGCGCCGGGAGGCAGCGAAGCGGTGACGGCGGCGGACAGCTCCGCCGCCGTCGTGCTTTCCGGAAGTCCTGTCAGCGCCCGGTTGATGGCGGGCAGCGCCTCGTCGGGTTCGAGGAAAAAGTCGCCGCTGAGGGAGACGTCGGCGAGGGCACCGTCCACAACGTCGAAATCCACCACCACAAGTTTGCCGCCGGGGACTTTGTACTCACCATGGTGGCTGCGGGGGCGGTCTTCAGCGGCAAACGGGGAGGCAGTCATGACGTCCATCCTGCCCCACGATAGGGGCTCCCCGAAACGGCAAATCCCCGGACGCAAAAAGCCCGCACCGTTGCCGGTGCGGGCTTTCCAAAGAACCTTGGGGGGTGAATTACTTCGCGCCGCCGAAGCCCTTGAAGCGAGCGTTGAAGCGCTCGACGCGGCCTGCAGAGTCCATGATGCGCTGCTTGCCCGTGTAGAACGGGTGGGACTCGGAGGAGATTTCGACGTCAATGACCGGGTAGGTGTTTCCGTCTTCCCACTCGATGGTCTTCTTGGAAGACACGGTGGACTTGGTCAGGAACTTGACGCCGGAAGCCAGGTCGTTGAAAACAACAGCTTCGTACTTCGGGTGGATATCAGACTTCATAATGGGGCCTTTGTTCGCACAACTGGATTTTGCCAGCTGCCAGGTATGAATGGGATGGCTGGTGCCTGCTTCACTGCCGCATGGCAGAAAGCGCAGGACAGCCAGCTGTTAATAATAGCTGATCAACGCGGACCCTGCGAACCGCGGGGCCGGAGTTCCCAGAACGCCACGGCGGAGGCGGCGGCCACGTTGAGGGAGTCCACGCCGGCGCGCATGGGGATCTTCACGGCGAGGTCGACGGCGGCGAGCGTCTCGGCGCTCATGCCGGCGCCTTCGGTGCCGAGCACCAGGGCCAGCCGGTCAGGATTGCGCGCGGCAAGTGAGTCCACGTCCACGGCGTCCCTGGTGAGTTCCAGCGCGGCCACGGTGAAGCCGGCTTCCTTGAGCAGCGACAGGTCCTGCGGCCAGGACTCCAGCCGCGCCCAGGGCACCTGGAAGACCGTTCCCATGCTGACCCGGACGCTGCGGCGGTAGAGCGGATCGCCGCAGCGCGGTGAAATCAGGACGGCATCGATGTCCAGGGCCGCGGCCGACCGGAAGATGGCGCCCACATTGGTGTGGTCCACGATGTCCTCCAGGACAGCGACCCGGCGCGCGCCGGCCAGCAGCTCGTGGAGGGGCACCGGTTCCGGCCGTTGCATGGCCGCCATGGCGCCGCGGTGGAGGTGGAACCCGGTGATCTCTTCGAGCAGGGCGGCGCTGCCAATAAAAGCGGGAACGTCCGGATGGGCACTGAGGACATCCTGCAGGTCAGCCAGCCATTTCTCCGCCAGGAAGAACGACCTTGGCCGGTGGCCGGCCGCCAACGCCCGGCGCAGGACCCGTGAGGATTCGGCGATGTACATTCCCTCAGCCGGTTCACGGAGCTTCCGCAGGTGGACGTCCGTCAGCTGCGTGTAGTCGGAGACGCGGGGATCCCCGGCCGATTCGAGGTAGTGGATTGTCACCGGCTGATTATTTCATCAGGTTGGCGATCATAAAGCCGAGAGCCACCAGGCCGAGGGCAAAGATCACGCCGCGAAGGACCGGCGGGGAAAGTCGGCGCCCCACTTTGGAACCGATGACGCCGCCGATCAGGGAACTGACCGCGATAAGGGCCACCACAGCCCAGTTGATGCGGCCGAACGCGAACAACAGGTAGGAGGCCGCCGCCACGACATTCACGCCCAGGACCAGGATGTTCTTCATGGCATTGGCGTTCTGGATGGTTCCCGTCATGAACACGCCCAGGATGCCCACCAGCAGGATGCCTTGGGCTGCCACGAAGTAGCCACCGTAGACGCCGGCCAGATACACAAGAACGATCAACAGCACGCCGTGGTTCTTGTCCTTCAGTGCGTGCTCGGGGTTTTCCTCCCTGGTCCGCACCCACTGCTGAAGCCGGGGCTGGAAGACCACCATCAGCAGGGCAAGGACAATCAGGGCCGGAGCCGCGTAGTGGAATACTATTTCCGGCAGGTGCAGCAGCAGCCACGCGCCGCTGATGCCGCCCAGCAGGGAGGCGGGAAGCAGCCTGAGCAGTTGCTGGCCCCGGCCTTTGAGTTCCTTCCGGTATCCCCACGCGCCGGCGGCATTGCCTGCCACCAGCCCCATGGCATTACTGATGGAGGCCGTTACCGGCGCTATGCCGAGGGCGATCAGGACAGGAAAGGTGACCAGGGTGCCGGAACCTACAACGGCGTTGATGGTGCCGGCCCACAGGCCGGCAAAAAACACAAGGATGCTGCTGAGAAGCTCCACGGGGACAGGACCGCGCTAGCGGCGTGCGGCGGCGGTGTACCTGCCCGCGCTGGCATTTACGTCAAGCTCAAGGCCGAACGTCTGGCTCAGGTTCTCAGCCGTCAGCACCTCGGCAATGGGACCGGACGCAACCACGTTCGCGTCCCGGAGCAGCATGGCATGGGTGAACCCGGGCGGGACTTCTTCAAGGTGGTGGGTGACCAGGACGATGGCCGGCGCGGATTCGTCGCGGGCCAGCTCGCTGAGGCGGTGCACCAATTCCTCGCGTCCACCCAGGTCCAGGCCGGCGCCCGGCTCGTCCAGGAGGAGGAGTTCGGGATCCGTCATGAGGGCGCGGGCGATCTGGGCCCGTTTGCGCTCCCCTTCGGACAGGGACGCGAACTTCCGGTTGAGCAGGGGCCCCATGCCCCAGTCATTGAGCAGCCGGAAAGCGCGGCGTTCGTCAGCGCGCTCGTAGCCTTCACGCCACCGGCCCGTTACGCCGTAGGCGGCCGTGACCACAACGTTCAGGACGGTCTCGTCCTCGGGGATCTGGTTGGCCAACGCGGCGGAGGACAGCCCGATGCGCGGACGGAGTTCAAAAACGTCCACGGAGCCGAGGATTTCCTCAAGGATGCCGGCCATGCCGCTGGTGGGGTGAAGGCGGGCGGCAGCAATCTGCAAGAGTGTGGTCTTGCCGGCGCCGTTGGGTCCAAGGATGACCCAGCGCTCGCCCTCCTTGACCTGCCAGTCCACCTTGTTCAGAAGCGTTTTAGCCCCACGGACAACGCTGACGGCGGCCAATTCAAGAACATCACTCATAGGAGTAGACACTAGGACAAAACAGGGACGGACTGATAACTGGTACGTGCACAGCGACGCTTCTCACGGCGACGGTGGTTGTTCCGTCTGCTGGCCGGCACGCAGGGATCGCACCAACCTGGCGCAATCAATTCGGGCGGCTCTCCCCCGCTGGCTAAGATTGCAGCCATGACTTCGAACGTGACTGCGGTCAGCTATGGCCCAAAACTGACTGCCTCCGGGCTCGACAAGCTGCGCTCCGCCCTGACGGGCAGTGGCGCCACGCTCCAGTCCGAATCAAGGGGCGGGGACAGCCGGTTTGAGGTCCACACTGCCGAGGTCGCCGTCGCGGATGGCACGGACGCCGGCATTTCGGCCCTCCGCCGGGCGGTGGCCGAGGCGGCGCAGGATGGCCTGGACACCGCCATCGTTCCCGCTGGCCTTCGTGCTGCTCCGCGGAAGCTGTTGATCATGGACGTTGATTCGACGCTGATCCAGCAGGAAGTCATCGAGCTCCTGGCGGCCTATGCGGGCAAGCGGGAAGAGGTGGCGGCAGTCACCGAAGCGGCGATGCGCGGTGAACTGGACTTCGCGCAGAGCCTCCACGCGCGGGTGGCCGTGCTCGCAGGGCTGCCGGCCGCCGTCATCGATTCCGTCCGGGCGGAAGTGAAGCTGAGCGAAGGTGCCGCTGAGCTGGTTGCGGCGTTCAAGGCTGCAGGCCACGTGGTGGCGGTGGTGTCCGGCGGGTTCAACCAGATCCTGGGGCCCATCGCTGAGGACCTGGGCCTGGACTACTGGCTGGCGAACGAACTTGAGATTGTGGACGGCGCCCTGACCGGCAAGGTGCTCGGTGCCGTCATCGACCGTGCGGCGAAGGAAAAGTACCTGCGCGAGTGGGCGGCCGCTGAAGGCATCGCGATGGAACACACCATTGCCGTGGGCGACGGCGCCAACGACCTGGACATGCTCGGGGCCGCCGGGATGGGAGTGGCGTTCAATGCCAAACCTGCGGTCCGGGCAGTTGCGGACTCTGCGATCAACATGCCGTACCTCGACGCCGTGCGCCACATCGCCGGCGTCTGAGCCGCAGGCTCCGTCCCGCCGGCCGGGTCCACCAACATGGTCCGCTCAGCCCGTCGGCGGCGTGTACTGGCTCGCGGTGAATACGGCTCCGCCGGGATCCCGGATCAGGACGGTGCGTGTCCACTCGGTATCGTCCTGCCCCAGGATGACGGCGCCGAGGCGCTCCGCATCCTCGGCCGTACGGTCCCGGTCCGCGACAGTAAACGTCACGTGCCACTGCGGACGCTCACCCGGCGCCGCGGAGGCAAGCCAGGCAACAGCGTCCTCGAAGCCGCGGGGCACGAGGTCGCCCGACTGGCGGACGCGGATGTTGGGGTCCACGGTGGCCTCAAGGTGATCACCGTATCCGGGGCGGCGGACCATGATTCCGAAGTCGAGGTTGTCGAACTGCCAGCCGAAGGCCTTCGTGTAAAAGGCGACTGCTGCGTCGGTGTCTGTGGTGTGGAGGTCACTGAAGTTCCATCCGCCGGGAAGGTTGACGGCCTGGGCACCGAGCCGCCCGCGGGCCTGCCAGATGCGGAACTCGGCGCCTTCGGGATCCGCCAGCACGGCCTGCACGCCTCCTGAGCCCGCATCGGCGGGGGCCGATTTCAGTTTTGCGCCGACGGAGAGCAGGTGGCGCGCGGCAGCATCTGCTTCGTCGACGGAGACGTAGGTGTTCCACGTGGCGGCACCGGTTCCGGGGCCCGTGATGGCGCCGGCATCCTGGCCGTCAAGGGTGGCTATGACGCACCTGCCGGTGCCGCCGGACGGGGCGGTGTCCTCGAATTCCCACCCGAAGATTCCGCCGTAGAAGTGCATGGCGGCCTCCACGTCGGGCTGCTCGGTGTCCACCCAACACGGAACACCTGCCGGATAGCTACGGCCTGTCACCTCTGGTTGCTGTGCCATGAATCAAACCCTAGGCGGCGTTGCCCCCATAGACAACGCCCTCGACAATGCCCCAGACAGACAGACAGACAGACTGGCTGGGCTTCGCGACAGACAAAAGCTCCGGGCAGGAGTACTGCCCGGAGCTCGTCGTGGTGATGGGGGTTTTGGCGCGGGCAAATACGGCCCTTGCGGGATGTTCGGGACGGCTACTCGGCGCTCTTGCCGAAGTAGTCGGAGCCGCCGGCGTATTCCGTGTGGCCGGATTCGACGTCGGCCGTAGCCATGCTGGCCACAACTTCAGCGAACTCCTCCACGGAGTAAAGCTTTCCGGCCTCGGCGCGGCGGGCTTCGATGGCGCCCGGGTTAGAGCGGTCCAGCAGCGTGGCCGTGACAGTGCCTTCGATCATGTCACCGGACACAACCACCAGCGAGATGCCCTTCTCAGCCAGGTTCGGGAGGAGCTCACGCAGGGCGTCCTCGCCGGCACGCTTGCTGCGGGCCACAGGCTCGTATTCGGGCATGGTGGGCACGGAGTTGATGAAGTGGGCCTGGTGGCTGGTCACGAAGACCACACGGGAGCCTTCCTTCATCAGGGGCACGGCGGCGTTGAGCATGTTGACCTGGGCATCGCGGTTCAGCTTCAGGGCGTAGTCGTCTGCCATGCCGGACTCCATGCCGCCGGAAGCGTTGAGCACCAGGACGTCCAGCGAACCGAAGTTCTCCATGGCAGCGCTGGCCAGGGCCTGCACGCCTTCCTGCGTGGTCAGGTCCGCACCCACTGCGGTGGCGCGGCCGCCGGCAGCTTCAATTCCTGCCACCACCTTGTTGGCGCGCGGCGCCTTCTGACGGTAATTAACTACGACGGCGGCGCCCTCGGCAGCGAGGTTCTTGGCCACTTCTGCGCCGATTCCCCGTGAGGATCCGGTCACAATGGCGGTTTTGTTGTCCAGCAGTCCCATATGGGCTCCTTTGTTTGAAACGTCTAAATCGCTTGAGGTCTGAAGTCCATCATGCCAGCGCTCGCGCCACAATCGCTTGTATGATGCCCACAAACAAGCCCGGTCACGCTAGTTTCAGTGGCCCATGCCAAGGCCGCCGTCAACGGGAATGACGGCGCCTGAAATGTAGGCCGCCTCGTCGCTGGAGATCCAACGGACCACGTTCGCCACTTCCGTTGCCTCTGCAAACCGTCCGGCAGGAATGCTGGAAAGGTAGCCCTTCTGCGTGGCTTCGGGCAGTTCTGCCGTCATGTCCGTGTTGATGAATCCGGGAGCCACAACGTTTGCTGTGATCCCGCGTGAACCGAGTTCTCGGGTCAGGGACCGGGCAATGCCCACCAGACCGGCCTTGGAGGCCGAGTAGTTGATCTGTCCCGGCGCGCCATAAAGGCCGGAAACCGAGGAAATGAGGACCACGCGGCCCTTGCGCATCCGGATCATGCCCTTCGAGGCGCGTTTGATGACACGGAAAGCGCCGGTGAGGTTGGTGTCGATCACGGACGTGAAGTCATCTTCACTCATGCGCATCAGGAGTGTGTCCTTGGTGATTCCCGCGTTTGCCACCAGGACTTCAACGGGACCGTGGGCAGCTTCCACCTCGGTGAAGGCAGCATCCACAGAGGCCTCGTCAGTCACATCGGCCTTCACGCCCAGAATCCCGGCCGGCAGCTCCGACGGGCTCCGGTAAGTCACGGCCACCTTGTCGCCATTGGCTACAAAAGCCTGCGCGATGGCCAGGCCGATGCCGCGGTTTCCACCGGTGATCAGGACACTGCGGGCCGCTGTAGCTGCTTCAGACATTAAACGCTCCGGGATTCTGCGGCATGTGCAGCCGCGGGTAGGACGGGGTGTGATTTTGCTGCCTCCGATCTTAGCCCGCGTTTGGGCGCCACTGCCGATGGTGAGAGAATTGAGGCAAGCCTTTGGAGCGTGATCAATCAGCCGTGACCCTTGAAAACCATGCCGGACAGTACGTGCCCGGAGACCCCGAAAGGTTTGCTGGGGATTCCGGGGTCCACAGCATTACGGACGCGGCGGCCGCCCACTCGGAGGACATGCGCCAGCGCATGATCAAGTACGCGGTGGCCATGGGAATCCGCATGGTCTGCCTCATCCTGATCTTTGTGGTGGACGGCTGGTTCAAGCTCGTGATGGTGGCCGGTGCTGTCTTCCTCCCGTGGATCGCGGTGGTGATCGCGAATGGCAGCGACCAGGCGGAGGTCCACAGCGACTCGCTGCTCGACTCGGCCCCGCTTGCGGAGCTGGAAAGCCCGTATTGGCCGCCGGAACAGGACGACTCCACGTCCGCGGTCATCCAGGGCGAGCTCATTGATGACGACGACGAACCCACGCAAGGACAGGAACGGCGCGCCTCATGAACATTTTTGACCTGGCTGCAGGGACTGCTGGTCCGCCGCCGGCTATGGCGGCCATGTGCTCCCGCAAGGCCTGCCGCTCGGAAGCTTCCTGGCAATTGCTCTGGAACAACCCCAAAATCCATACGCCGGAACGCCGCAAGACCTGGCTTGCCTGCGATGACCACCGTGACTGGCTGGAAGATTACCTCCAGACCCGCGGGCTCTGGAAGAAAACCCTGGTCCTGGATTCGGGGCAGGACACCGGCCGGGCGCCGGTAGGGCAGGACGGCTGAATGTACCGCTTCCTCTTTTCCAGCAAGTGGCTGGGATACCTCCTGCTTGCCGCCATCTTTGCCGCTGCCTGCGTCTTCCTTGGCCGTTGGCAGATGGACCGCCGCGCAGAGACCCTCGCGGAGATCAACCGCGTGGTCACCAACTATTCCGCCACACCGATCTCCTTCGACGAGGCAAAGGACGAGTTTGCCGCGCTGGACCCGTCGAAGGAATGGACCCAGGTGCAACTCCAGGGCACCTACGATCCCGACGGTCAGCGCATTGTCCGCAACCGTCCACTGAACGGGCAGCCCGGGTATGAGGTGGTTGTCCCGTTCACGCTGGAGACCGGCGAAACCGTGGTGATTGACCGCGGCTGGCTGCCCATCGGCAACAAGAACCCGGGCAGTCCCGATTCCATCCCGGCGCCTCCCGCCGGACCCGTGACCGCCGTCGTCCGCCTCAAGCACGGCGAGCCGCAGTTAGACCGCGGCGCCCCCGACGGCCAGCTTGCATCCATCGATCTCCCCACTTACGCGGACCAACTGGGCTATCCCGTACTCACCGGCGCCTACGGGCAGTTGGCGTCTGAATCTCCCGCCCCCGCTGACATGCCGTTCCCGTTCCCGAAGCCGGCCACCGAAGAAGGCACGCACCTGTCCTATTCGTTGCAGTGGTTCGCGTTTGGGGTACTGATGTTCGTGGGCTTCGGGTACGCCGCACGGCAGCAGGCCAGGAATGCCGCGATTGACGCCGCGGACGAGCTTGAGGATGAGGATGGGTCGCGCGATTCAGGCAGCCCGGTGCACTCAGCGGCTGCGGCAGCCCGCCGTCGTCCGCCTGTTGCCCGCAAGCGTAAGAAGGCGACCGCCGAGGAAGAGGAAGATGCCCTCCTCGACGCCCAGGGCTACTGACGCATGCACAGTGTGGAAGTGGCCGCCCCCGTGGCGAATGTGAAGAGCGCCCTGACGTCTGCCGGTGCGCAGGACACAGTGCGGATCTTTGACACCAAGGTACCGACGGCGGCTGCCGCGGCTGAGGCTCTCGGCTGCGACGTTGCGGCCATTACGAACAGCCTGATCTTCGACGTCGACGGCGCCCCGCTCCTGATCCTGGCCAGCGGTGCCGCCAAGGTAGACACGGCGCTCGTGGCGGCGCAGCTGGGAACAGGAAAGATCCGCCGGGCGACCGCCACGTTCGTCCTGCACCACACAGGCCAGGAAGTAGGCGGAGTAGCCCCGATAGGCCACCCCGAAAAGATCAGGACACTCCTGGACAACTCCCTCAAAGCCCACAAACTCCTCTGGGCCGGAGCAGGAGACCACAACTCAATGTTCAGCATCACGTACGAAGACCTGCTGCGGATCACAGCCGCCGAAGAACTAACGGTCCGCTAGCTCTAGCTCGCCCAAGGTGGCAAGCCCACGGGCGGAGCGGCGTGGGTGATTTATGTAGCGTGCGTCAGAGGCGAGGAACGAGCCAGCACGCGGGAAATCACCGACGTCGCGCAGCGAAGGTGCCGCGGGGCACCGAACGGCAGCAGGGGCTAAGCCAGCGTAATCAGGTCCAGGTAGTCTTCGTTCCAGTGGTCCTCGATGCCGTCAGGCAGCAGCACGACGCGCTCGGGGTTCAGCGCTTCGACGGCACCTTCATCGTGGCTCACGAGGACGACGGCGCCGGTGTAGTTACTCAGGGCCCCGAGGATTTCGGCGCGGCTGGCCGGGTCGAGGTTGTTGGTGGGCTCGTCAAGGAGCAGCACGTTCGCGCTTGAGGCCACGATGGTGGCCAGGGCCAGCCGGGTCTTCTCGCCTCCGGAGAGCACACCGGCGGGCTTGTCGACGTCGTCTCCGGAGAACAGGAACGAGCCCAGGATGTTGCGGACCTCCGCGTCGTTCATGTCCGGGGCGGAGGAGCGCATGTTCTGCAGGACGGTGCGGTCCACGTCGAGCGTCTCGTGCTCCTGGGCGTAGTAGCCCACCTTCAGGCCGTGGCCCGCCACGACCTCGCCGGTGTCCGGCTTGTCGACGCCGGCAAGCATCCGCAGGAGCGTGGTCTTGCCGGCGCCGTTGAGGCCCAGGATGACCACCTTGGAGCCGCGGTCGATGGCCAGGTCCACGTCGGTGAAGATCTCCAGCGAGCCGTAGGACTTGCTGAGTCCGTCCGCGGTTAGCGGGGTCTTGCCGCAGGGTGACGGATCCGGGAAGCGCAGGGCTGCCACGCGGTCGGTCGCGCGGACGGCTTCGAGGCCGCCCAGGAGACGTTCGGCACGCTTGGCCATGTTCTGCGCTGCGACGGCCTTGGTGGCCTTGGCACGCATTTTGTTGGCCTGGTCGATGAGGACCTGGGCCTTCTTCTCCGCGTTGGCGCGCTCTCGCTTGCGGGCGCGCTCATCCGTTTCGCGCTGGAGCAGGTAGCGCTTCCAGTTCATGTTGTAGAAGTCGACCTTGGCGCGGTTCGGATCCAGCAGGAACACCTTGTTGACGGTGGCTTCGAGCAGCTCGGTGTCGTGGCTGATCACGATCAGGCCACCCTGGTGGTTCTTCAGGAACTCGCGGAGCCAGGTGATGGAATCCGCGTCGAGGTGGTTGGTGGGCTCATCGAGGAGCATCGTTTCGGCGTCCGAGTACAGGATCCGGGCGAGTTCCACACGACGGCGCTGGCCGCCGGACAGGGTCTTGAGCGGCTGGTTCAGCAGCCGGTCCGGGAGGGCCAGGTTGGAGCAGATCGCGGCGGCCTCGGCCTCGGCCGCGTATCCGCCGGCGGCCAGGAACTCGGATTCCAGCCGGTCATAGCGGTTCATCGCCTTGCGCTGGATCTCGGTGTCCTCGCTGGCCATGTCCTCATGCGTCTGCTTGAGCTTGTTGACGGCGATGTCCAGGCCGCGGGCGGAGAGGATGCGGTCGCGGGCCAGCTGTTCCATGTCCGGGGTCCGGGGATCCTGCGGCAGGTAGCCGATCTCGCCGCTGCGTGTAACCTTGCCGCCGGCAGGCTGGCCTTCGCCCGCGAGCACCCGGGTCAGGGTCGTCTTGCCTGCGCCGTTACGGCCGACGAGGCCGATCTTGTCGCCCTTGTCGATGCGGAAGCTCACCTGGTCCATGAGGAGCCGGGCGCCGGCGCGCAGTTCAAGATCCTGGACAGTAATCACAGCAGGTAAGGCCTTTCACAACAGGGAAACGCCGCAGCTCAACGGGTGATGTCTGGAAGCAGCAAGCAGAATGGCCGACAGAACGGCCTTTCCAAGTCTACCGGCCCCAGCTTGACCCCATAACCGCAGCACCGCCGTCGTGCGTTGACTCACCGTTTGTGCCCTGCCGTCAGTCCCGGGCTTCCCGCTTAGTAGGTCCCCTACAAAACGGCGTCCGACGGCGGCCGGTAACGTCAGGATCACCCCCATGCTTCGCTTGTACAACCACGACAGGAACACCCATGAGCCAGACTGACGCCGCCGGCACCGGCACCGCTTCCCGCTTCCGGAACCGCTGGAACGCTACCGACCTGGGCCTGATCGCCGTCTTCGCGGCGCTCGTTGCCGGCTCCGCCATGGTGCCCGGCATCGCGGCGAACGTGTTCGGCATCCCCATCACTTTCCAGACCCTAGCGGTGATGCTCACCGGACTGATGCTGGGCCCGGGCCGGGGTTTCGCCGCCGTCGGCCTGTACACCCTCCTGGGCCTGGCCGGCCTGCCGATCTTCAGCCAGGGCCGCAGCGGCCTGGGCATCCTGGCCGGACCGTCGGCCGGCTACATCATTGCTTTCCCCATCGCTGCAGCCGTTGTAGGCTGGCTCGCCACAGTAGTGATCCGGCGGACAACACGTGCCCGGACGCTGTGGTTCTTCGCGTCGGCGATGATCACCAGCATCGCCGTCGTGCACACGCTCGGAGTGGCCGGAATCGCCCTGAACACCAAAGCGTCACTGGGTGAAGCCTTCCTCGCAGACCTGATCTTCTACCCCGGCGACGTGATTAAGAACATCCTCGCCGCGGTGATCGCCGTGGCTCTGCACCGGGCATTTCCCGACGTCCTGGTCCGCCGGGTGAAGCGGATCAACAACTAGTCCCGCCATGGCAACCATTTCATTCCGGCAGGCATCCGTGGCCGTCGCCGTTGACAACCGCCCGGAACCCAAGTCCCTGCTCCAGGACGTCACGCTTGAGCTGACCGAGCAGCGCATCGGCGTGATCGGGGCCAACGGGTCCGGCAAGTCCACGCTGCTGCGAATGATCAACGGCCTCGTGCAGCCAAGTTCCGGCGCAGTGTCGGTGGACGGCGCCGACACCGTCCGTGCGGTGCGGGCGGTCCGCAGGCAAGTGGGGTTCGTCTTCACGGATCCCTTGTCGCAGCTGGTGATGCCCACAGGGCGCGAGGACGTGGAGCTTTCGCTGCGCCGCCCGGTCCGCAACAGGGCGGAGCGGCGCCGGCTGGCCGAAGCGGCCCTGGAGCGCCTCGGCCTGCTGCCGCTCGCGGACCAAAGCATCTACGAACTCTCCGGCGGTGAACGCCAGCTGATGGCCCTCGCCGCTGTGCTGGCCGTGAACCCCGCTGTCCTGGTGCTGGATGAACCGTCCACGCTCCTGGACCTCCGGAACCGTGAACTCCTGCGCCGCACCCTGTCCGGCCTCGACCAGCAGATCGTGATGTCCACGCACGACCTCGACCTTGCCCTGGAAATGGACCGCGTGCTGGTGGTGGAGGCAGGGCGCGTGATGTTCGACGGCGGCGCGGCGGCGGCAGTCGACGCGTACCGGGCGCTGGTCGCCAACGGGCTGGCCGCGCCGTGAGAGGGCACGGCTTCCTGCTGGCCAACTACGTCCCGGGGAATTCAGTCATCCACCGGACGCCGCTGGCACTGAAATTCCTGCTGGTGGTGGGCTGCGGCCTGGTGTCCTTCCTGGTGGTCGACTGGCTGGTCTCCGCCGCTGTGCTGGCCGCCCTCGGCGTGCTGTTTCTCCTGGCCGGCGCCGGAGCCCGGCGGCTCGTAAGTGCTGTCCGTCCTGTTGCCGTGGTGCTGGTGGTCATCGGCCTGTTCCAGTGGTGGCAGCTGGGCGGACCCACAGCCGCCCGGATTGTCCTGAACATCATGGTCTGCGTGGTGGCGGCGTCCCTGCTGACGGCCACCACTCCCATGCAGCGGATCCTGGACGGCGTGGTGTCACTGGCCACGCCGTTCCGCCGCTTTGGCGCGGACCCTGAACGTTTTGCGCTGACCATTGCCATCATGCTCCGCAGCATCCCGTATATCGCCGGCGCTTTTGCAGACGTCAGCGATTCCGCCCGGGCCCGCGGGCTTGAGCGCAACCCGCGTGCCCTGGTGCTGCCCGTTTTTATCACCACCGTGGCCTTCGCCCGCCAGACCGGCGAAGCGCTGGCTGCCCGCGGGCTGGGCGACGCGGAGGACTGACGGGCTGCTGGCTATTTTTTGCTGCTTAGTGAGCCTTGTGGTCGCCGGCCAGCAACTCATAACGCAGCAGCGCGGCCGTGCCCATGCCGCCGGCAATACTGATGAGCGCCAGCGCCAACGATCCAGGATTGCCGGCACGCCGGGCCTGCGCGAGAAGCCGGGTCACCAGCACCGCACCGGACGCCCCGTAGGCGTGGCCCAATGCCAGCGCCCCGCCGTCGAGGTTGACCCGGTCCGGATCAATGCCCAGCTGGTCCAGGCAGGCCAGGGTCTGGGACGCGAAGGCTTCGTTGAATTCCACCAGGTCCACGCTGGCAGCCGACAGCCCCCTCGCCTGCAGGAGCCGCTCCGCGGCAACCGCTGCGCCGATCCCCAGCAGCCCGGGGTCCACACCGGCGGTGTCCGTGGCCAGCACCAGGAGCCCGTCTGTGGCTCCCAGTTCCCGTGCCCGCTGCAATGAAGTAACGACGACGGCGGACGCGGCGTCCGCGTCGAAGCATGAGTTCCCGGCGGTGACAGTTCCCCCTGGCACAAAGGCGGGCGGGAACCGCTTGAGAACCGCGGCGGACAGGCCGGGGCGGGGGCCGTCGTCGGCACTGATGGGTCCAGCGGACGTCTCCAAGGTGGTGATCTCGCCGGCAAAGAAGCCTGCTTTAGCCGCGGCCAGCGCCCGCTGGTGGCTGCGCAGCGCCGAGGCATCCTGCCGCTCCCGGCTGACCGTGAACCGGGCCGCTACGTTCTCGGCCGCGACCCCCATGTCCGGGTCGCCGAAGCTGTGCGGCACAAACTGGGCCCGGGCAAAAAAGTCAGGCTCGCCGTCGTCGTTCCGGTTGGCCCGCAGCGGAGCCGTGCTGATGCTCTCGACTCCCCCGGCGAGATAGACGGGGTTACCGCCGGCGGCAACCAGCCGGGCGGCCAGAACGATGGCATCCAGGCCTGACCCGCACTGGCGGTCAACGGTCAGTCCCGGCACACCGACCGGAAGGCCCGCCTCAAGCAGGGCCAGGCGGGCCACGTTGCCGCCGCCGCCCACGGCGTTGCCGATCACCACATCCGTGACTTCTTCGGCCGACAGGTGGGTGTCTGCCAGCAGGTTGACCAGGACCGGTGCGAGAAGCTGGTGCGCACGCAGTTCCTTCAGCGCACCGTTGGCGCGCCGGACCGCGGTCCGGCGCGCCGCGATGATCACGGGCTGCCGGTCCGGCGGCAGCACGTCGCCGGGCGGCATGCCATGGGGCTGCAGGTCAGCGGTCAAGGTGTCGCGCCCTGGGGTCATGGGAGCCGATCCAGTCGAGCAGGATGTTCCGGCTGACCTTGCCACGGTCCGTGATGGGAAGTTCGGAGAGCGCGAAGTACTGGTGGGGCCGCTTGTCCCGCGGCAGGATGTTTTCGAGTCCGGCCTTCAGCTGCGTGGCCGTGACTCCGCCGTGGGACGGAACGACGCCGGCGACCACCCGCTGGCCGCGGAGATCATCGGGTATTCCGGCGGCCACCGCAGCAGCCACGCCCGGCACGGCCGCCAGGGCGAGTTCCACTTCGTGTGGATAGACGTTCTTTCCCGAGGTCAGGATCATGTCGGCCCGCCGGCCCAGGATGTGCAGTTCGCCGTCGGCGAGGTAGCCCTGGTCCCCCACCGTGAACCAGCCGTTGAAGGAGCGCAGCGCCTGGCCGTCGTCACCCCACAGGTAGCCGTTGCTGATCATGCCGCTGCGGACACAGATATTGCCGGCTTCGCCGTCCTGCAGTTCGGAACCTTCATCGTCCAGGATTCTGACGTCCACGCCCGGGAACGGGTGTCCGATGCCTGTTCCCCCGGCGTCCAGGAGCTCCCCCGCCGCCAGCCCCACACCGGAGACAAAGCTCAGTTCGGACGCGCCGTAGTACTCGAAGATGGTGGCGTTCGGCGCCCAGCGCCGTGCCGCTTCGAGGGTGCGTGCGTCCAGCTTCGAGCCGGCGCAGATGATGGTACGGATGCCGGAGGCATCCACGCCGCCGGTCAGGCCGCGCTCACTGAGCAGCCGCAGCATGGTGGGCACGAGGATGAGCCGGGTCACGCCGTCGTGCGTGATGGCGGCGTGGACATCACCGACGTCGAAACTCTCCAGCGTCTGGAATTCAGAGCCGGCGTAGAGGCACTCAGCCAGGGCGTAGAGGTTTAGGCTGGCGGACAGGGGCCCGGGCGCGAGCGTGACGTCGTCCTGGGCGAGGCCGAAGAACGAAACGGACGCGTCAAAGGACTGCCGCCAAGACTGCCTGGACCGGGTAAACGCCTTGGGCACTGACGTGGTGCCGGAGGTGAGTCCGATCAGGAACGTCGAGTCCGGCGGCCCGTCCGCCAAGGCATCCGCTGCGGAAACCGTGCCGGGCTTGGCCGACTCTGCCAGCCGTTGAACGATCTCCTGGTGCAGGGACTCAGGCCAGGTCGGGTCCAGGACAGCGCATTGCCGCCGGCCGGCAACGGCTGCGGCGAACCTTGCGGCGAAGTTGACGGAGTTGGCCTCCGCAAGCACGGTGACGGCAGCTGTCTCCGGAAGGGCGGCTGCGGCGGCGTCCCGGAGCTCAGCCCAGCGCAGGCGCCGGCCCGCCACCACGACGGCGGTGTCATGGGGGCGTTCTTCGGCCCAGCGCTGGATTCTATCGAGAAAAGGCATCGTCCCAACTTTACCGGCCGGACTCCGCTTCGGTGGTTCCGCTAAGGGCTATTGTGACTTCATGAGCTTCAATGACAACGTGCAGCTGGACCCTTCCCAGGTCCAGGACCGGCGTGGCATGGGCCGTGGGGCCAAAGTCGGCGGCGGCATCGGTGGCGGAATCGTCCTGCTGATAGCCGTTCTCCTCGGCGTCAACCCCGCCTTGCTCGAAGGCCTGACCGGTGGGGCGGGCACGGCTGATCAGAACCAGGGCACGGCGCCGGCCTGCACCACAGGGGCCGACGCCGACGCGCGGCTGGACTGCCGGATCACCGGCACGGTGAACAGCCTGAACGCGTTCTGGCCGGCGTATCTCCAGCAATACAACGTGCAGTACCCGCAGCCGGAGACGGTGATCTTCGAGCAGGCCGTCAACAGCGCGTGCGGGACGGCTTCCAGCGCGGTGGGCCCCTTCTACTGCCCGGCTGACAGCACCGCCTACTTCGATCCCGGGTTCTTCCAGGATCTCGTGGACCGCTTCGGATCCTCGGGAGGTCCCCTGGCGCAGGAGTACGTGGTGGCGCACGAATTCGGCCACCACATCCAGAACGTGCTGGGGTACATCGACCGGGCGCAGCAGGACCCGCAGGGGCCCGAGTCGGGCGCCGTCCGCGTGGAACTCCAGGCCGACTGCTATGCCGGCCTCTGGGTAAAGCACGCCTCAACCCAGCCCGGACCCGACGGCCAGCCGTTCCTGGAACCGATCACCCAGCAGGACCTGAACGATGCCCTGTCGGCAGCGTCAGCGGTGGGCGATGACCGGATCCAGGAAGCCGCCACCGGACAGGTCTCGCCCGAGGCCTGGACGCACGGATCCAGCGAACAGCGGCAGAAATGGTTCTACACCGGCTACCAGACCGGCGACATCAACCAGTGCGACACATTCTCGGCGCCATCCCTTTAAATTGGGCCGGTGGGGACGACGACGGCCGGCTACCTCCGCTGGGGAGGTAACCGGCCGTCGTCGTACTTTAAGCGGTGCTAACTCAGATGTTGAAGCCGAGGGCCCGCATCTGGTCCTTGCCGTCATCGGTGATCCGCTCCGGACCCCAAGGCGGCATCCACACCCAGTTCAGGCGCCAGTCGTCAACGACGCCGTCAAGGGACTTGCCTACCTGTTCCTCGATGACATCGGTGAGCGGGCAGGCGGCCGTGGTGAGCGTCATGTCGATCAGCAGCGCGCCGTCGTCGTCGGAGTACTTCAGGCCGTACAGCAGCCCGAGGTCCACGATGTTCACACCGAGTTCCGGGTCGATGACGTCCTTGAGTGCCTCTTCGACATCTTCGAGGCCCGTGCGGGCCGCATTGATTTCGGTCATGGCAAGTCCTATCTAGGCCTGTGCGGCAGCAGCGATGGTGGCTGCGCCGGCGCCCGTGGCGTAACGGTCGTAGCCTTCGTCTTCGAGGCGGTCAGCCAGCTCCGGGCCGCCCTCTTCGACAACCTGGCCGTCGACGAAGACGTGGACGAAGTCAGGCTTGATGTAGCGCAGGATGCGGGTGTAGTGCGTGATGAGCAGCGTGCCCATGTTGCCCGCTTCGTGTGCACGGTTGACGCCTTCGGAGACAACCTTCAGGGCGTCAACGTCCAGGCCCGAGTCGGTCTCGTCAAGGATGGCGAACTTCGGCTTGAAGAGTTCCAGCTGGAGGATCTCGACGCGCTTCTTCTCGCCGCCGGAGAAGCCTTCGTTGACGTTGCGCTCGGCGAAGTCTGCGTCGATGCGCAGCTGGGCCATGGCCGCCTTGACGTCCTTGGTCCAGGTCCGCAGCTTGGGTGCTTCGCCGTCGATGGCGGTTTTGGCGGTGCGCAGGAAGTTGGTCATGCTGACACCGGGGACCTCCACGGGGTACTGCATGGCCAGGAAAACGCCGGCGCGGGCCCGCTGGTCAACGGTCATCGCGAGGACGTCTTCGCCGTCGAGCGTGATGGTTCCGCTGGTGACCTTGTAGCGCGGGTGCCCGGCAATGGTGGAGGCCAGGGTGGACTTGCCCGAACCGTTGGGGCCCATGATGGCGTGGGTCTGACCGGTCTTGATGGTCAGGCTGACGCCCTTCAGGATCTCCTTGGTGCCCTGCTCCGTGTCAATGCTGACGTGCAGGTCCTTGATCTCAAGAGTAGACATAGGTCTTGTTCTCCTCTGCACCGCGCCCTCCGGCGGTGGTGCGGTCTGTATCTGGAAGTTTGGTTCTGTTGCTTGTGTCCGGCTGACGCCGGGGATGCTGCTAGCTGAAGTTCGGGGCTTCCGCACCGTTGAGCACGTTCGTGAAGTCCACATAGACCTCGTCGCCGACGATCTCGACGGCGAACACCGGGACGGGATCGTAGGCGGGGAGCTGGAGCGGCTCACCGCTGCGCAGGTCGAACTGGGAGCCGTGGCCCCAGCATTCGATCATGCAGCCCTCCACTTCGCCCTCGGACAGTGAGATGTCCGCGTGCGAGCAGGTGTCCCCGATGGCGTGGATGTCTCCCATGGAGTCCTTCACGATGGCTACAGGGTAATCATCGATCAGGATCCGGAGCGCCTGCTTGAGCTGGATTTCATCCGTCTTGCAGACAAATTCGCCCTTTGGCTGGTCAGTCATCTGTTTTCCGCGCCGTCTAGTTGTTCGTCACGGCGAGTTCGCGCTCAACAGCCTCAGTGAGCCGCTCTTCGAGGGCCGGTACCTTGATCTGCTGGATGATCTCGTGCAGGAAGCCACGGACCACCAGGCGGCGGGCAACATCCTCGGGGATGCCGCGGGCCATGAGGTAGAACAGGTGCTCGTCGTCCAGCCGGCCGGTGGCGCTGGCGTGGCCGGCTCCCTTGATCAGGCCGGTTTCGATCTCGAGGTTCGGCACGGAGTCGGCGCGGGCGCCGTCCGTGAGCAGCAGGTTACGGTTTGCCTCGTAGCTGTCGGTGCCTTCGGCTTCCTTGCGGATCAGGACGTCGCCCACCCACACAGCGTGGGCGTTGCGGCCCTGCAACGCGCCCTTATAGAGCACGTTGGAGGTGCAGTTCGCCACCGCGTGGTCAACAAAGAGCCGCTGCTCCAGGTGCTGGCCGGCGTCGGCGAAGTACAGGCCGAACATTTCCGCTTCGCCGCCGGGGGCGGTGAAACGGGTCGACGGCGTGACGCGGACCAGGTCCCCGCCGAGGCTGACCACGACGTGCTTGAACTTGGCGTCGCGGCCGATCTTTGCCTGCTGGGAGGAGGCATGGACGGCGTCGTCGTTCCATTCCTGGAGCGAGACAACCGTGAGGTTGGCGCCATCTTCAACAACGATTTCGATGTTTTCGGACACCACTGCCGAGCCTTGGTGGTTCAGGACCACAATGGCCTTGGAGAACCTCTCCGCCACGATCACCAGGTGCTGGGCGGCTGCCTCCGTGGACGTGCCTTCGATCACGACGGTGACCTCGGTGTCGGCTTCAAACTCGGCCGGGATGGTGAGGACGGTGGCTTCGCTGAAGTTCTCCCAGGCGTTGGCGGACACGCGGTCCTCCGGGATGCCGGCGGAACCGATGCGCTTATCGCCGCGTGCCACGGTCTCAACCGTGACCTGCTCCGGGCCGCTGACGGTGACGGTGGGAGCCGCTCCCACCAGGACCTCGCTGTGCAGGCCGCGCAGGCGCTTGAGCGGGGTGAAGCGCCAGTCTTCCTCAAGCCCGGTGAGCGGCTTGAAGTCCGCCAGGTTGTACGAGGTCAGCCGGCCGGCGCGTGAGCTGTCCGGAATGCCAACGCCGCCGCCGTGCGAGTGGCGCTTGACGGCTTCGCCGGCCAGCGGGGCCTTGGAAGCGTTCGAGTTGATCGGAGACAGGCTTTCGCCCTCTTCCGTGAAACCGTTAATAAACGGCTGGGCCGAGGGCGCGCCGATGCGGGCCTTTTCAGTAGTGATTTCAGTCATCGTTATCCGACGGACCCTTCCATCTGCAGTTCAATCAGGCGGTTCAGCTCAAGTGCGTACTCCATCGGGAGTTCGCGGGCGATGGGCTCGATGAAGCCACGGACGATCATCGCCATGGCCTCGTCTTCGCGCATACCGCGGGACATCAGGTAGAAGAGCTGCTCTTCGCTGACCCGGGAAACAGTTGCTTCATGGCCCATCACCACGTCATCCTCACGGATGTCGATGTACGGGTAGGTGTCCGAACGGCTGATGGTATCCACCAGCAGCGCGTCGCAACGGACGGTGTTCGCCGAGTGCTTGGCACCTTCACGGACCTGGACCAGGCCGCGGTAGGCAGCACGCCCGCCGCCGCGGGCCACGGACTTGGAAATAATGGAGCTCTTGGTGTTCGGCGCGATGTGCACCATCTTCGAGCCGGTGTCCTGGTGCTGGCCGGCGCCGGCGAAGGCGATGGACAGGGTCTCGCCCTTGGCGTGCTCGCCTACCAGGTAGACGGCCGGGTACTTCATGGTCACCTTGGAGCCGATGTTGCCGTCAACCCATTCCATGGTGGCGCCTTCTTCGCAGATGGCACGCTTGGTCACCAGGTTGTACACGTTGGTGGACCAGTTCTGGATGGTGGTGTAACGGACGCGGGCGCCCTTCTTGACGATGATTTCCACCACGGCGGAGTGCAGCGAGTCCGAGGTGTAGATCGGCGCGGTGCAGCCTTCGATGTAGTGGACGTAGGAGTCCTCGTCGGCGATGATCAGGGTGCGCTCGAACTGGCCCATGTTTTCCGTGTTGATGCGGAAGTATGCCTGCAGCGGAATGTCCACGTGGACGCCCTTGGGGACGTACACAAAGGAACCGCCGGACCAGACGGCCGTGTTCAGCGACGCGAACTTGTTGTCGCCCACGGGAATGATGGTGCCGAAGTACTCCTGGAAGATCTCCGGGTGTTCGCGCAGCGCGGTGTCGGTGTCCAGGAAGATGACGCCCTGCTTTTCAAGGTCCTCACGCAGCTGGTGGTAGACAACCTCGGACTCGTACTGGGCGGCGACGCCGGAAACCAGGCGCTGCTTTTCGGCCTCGGGGATGCCGAGCTTGTCGTACGTGTTCTTAATGTCATCGGGCAGGTCCTCCCAGCTGGTGGCCTGCTTCTCGGTGGACCGCACGAAATACTTGATGTTGTCGAAGTCGATGCCGGAGAGGTCTGCACCCCAGGTGGGCATGGGCTTGCGGTCGAAGTACTTCAGGCCCTTGAGCCGGAGATCGAGCATCCATTGGGGCTCGCTCTTCTTGGCCGAGATGTCGCGGACGACTTCTTCATTGATACCGCGGCGGGCGTTGGCGCCGGCGTCGTTCTTGTCGGACCAGCCGTACTCGTACGTGCCGATGCCGTGGAGCTCGGGATTCTTTTCCAGAATCTCCGAGATCACAGTGTCTTCGGCTACCGCTTTCTCTGATAGTTGGTCCGTCATCACGGCCTTTCTTGCTGATGGTTGGTTACTTCATCCAGGCTGGCGGGGGCTGCCTGCGGGACCTGGTGTCCCCCTGCAGCCAGCCGGCCTGTGGGTATGTGGGTGGTGCAGACGTGTCCGCCGCGCGCCAGCGTGGACAGGCGGCGCACATCAACGCCGACGAGACGGGAGAACACTTCGGTCTCCACGTCGCAGAAGACAGGGAACTGGGCGGCGAGCTGCTGGATGGGGCAATGCCCCTGGCACAGCTGGACGCTGGACAGTGCTGCCGGCAGCGGGGCCTTGGCCTCGATCGAGGCGGCCGACGCTACGAAGCCATCCCGGCTCAGCGCTGTGGACAGTGCCTGCGCCCTGGCGGTGATGTCCGGTCCGGCCTGTTCGACCTCGGGTGCGTACCGGCGTTCCATGTCGGCAAAACGTTCGACGGCGAACGCGCGGACGGCGTCGTCGCCCGCCACCGCCTGGAGCTGCTTGAGCGCTAGGGTAGCGATGTCGAGGTAGTCGTTGCCAAGCGTGGACTGGCCCTGCGAGCTCAGGACGTAGCGGCGGGCGGGACGCCCCGCGCCGGCGCCGGCCTTGGCCACGCGCTTGACCTCAATAACCCCACTGCGGGCCAGGTGATCAAGATGCCTCCGGACCGCGGCGGGTGTGAAACCGAGCATGTCGCCGAGTTCCGCCGCGCTGATGGGGCCGTGCTCAAGCACGGCCCCAAGGACCCGGTCCCGTGTACGCTCGTCCGAGTCCGCCACCGGCACAGCGGCCACGTGGCCGCTGTCAGCGGCGGTACGCGGCGCCCGGTGCCCGGCAAACGGCACAGCAGCAGCATTGGTCATGGAATACACAACACAATCATGTCGTAATTTACTCCCCCGTACTAGTAAGGTCAGGCTGACCTTGCAGCCGGGGTCCCCTGCCGGGCCGCCAGTACTACATCGCGTAGAATGCTGGGGTGCGATCCCCCGAATCCCCGGTTCTGTCCATCAGCGGGTTAATTAAGGATGTTGGTCCGCTGGCTAGCCTGGACGGAAAAATGCTCCGGGTGGTCAACGGCGTATCCCTTATGGCCGAACGCGGCCAGGTCACGGCCCTCCTGGGCGCCAACGGAGCCGGAAAGACCACCACCATCGAATGCGCCCAGGGCCTGCAAAAGCGCAGCGGCGGCAGCATCTCGCTGCTCGGCCGGGATCCGGGCCGTTCGGGCGCTGACCTGCGGTCCCGCGTAGGCGTGATGCTTCAGGACGGCGGCCTCCCGCCGTCGGCCCGTCCCATCCCGCTGCTGCGGCACATCGCCGGAATGTACGCGCGGCCCCGCTCAGTTGACGAACTGGTGGAACGGCTCGGCATTGATACTTTCGCCAGGACCAGCGTGCGCAGGCTCTCCGGTGGGCAGAAGCAGCGTCTGGCCCTCGCCGCAGCACTGATCGGCAATCCGGAAGTCCTTTTCCTGGACGAGCCCAGCGCCGGCCTGGATCCCCAGTCCCGGCAACTGGTCTTCGAGCTGATCTCGGAACTGCGGGCGGCCGGGATGGGCATCATCCTGACAACACACCTGATGGACGACGCCCAGCGGCTGGCGGACTACGTGTACATCATCGACGCCGGCAGGAACGTCGCCGAGGGAACAGTTTCCCAGCTGCTGCAGCGGGACCCGGCTGTGGAGGCCGGCACGGACCATGTCCGCACCCTGGTGTTCGAGGCTCCCCCGGGGCTGGATTTCACCGGCGTGCTGCCCGATGCCATCGCCGTCTCTGAAACACGGGCCGGAAGCTACGTGGCCTCGGGTGCCCTGACACCCCACGATCTCGCGTCGTTGACCGCCTGGTGGGCAGCCCACAGCGTGATGCCCGGTTCCATGAGCCTGGCGGCACGAAGCCTGGAAGATGTCTTCCTGGACATCTCGGGAAAGGACATCCGATGACGGCTCCCGCAGGCACCCCCGCCCAAGGGGCACCGGCCACGCTGCTGCGCCGCATCCTGCTGCAGGGTAAGTACGAATCACTGACGATGCTCCGGAACGGCGAGCAGCTGATCCTTGCCGTCGTCCTGCCGCTTCTGGCGCTGGTGGGGCTCACCGTCACTCCTTTCCTGGACGGTTTCGGAGCCAGCCGCATCAATGTGGCCGTCCCCGGCATCCTGGCATTGTGCGCCATGTCCACGGCCTTCACCGGGCAGGGCATCGCCACCGGCTTCGACCGGCGCTACGGTGTTCTCCGGTTCCTGTCCACCACACCCCTGGGCCGCGAAGGCCTCATCGCGGGTAAGGTACTGGCGGTCCTGGCGGTGCTTTGCCTCCAGGTGGCAGTGGTGACGCTGGTGGCGATTCCGTTGGGCTGGCAGCCGCCTGCCTCCGGCTGGCTCCCCGGACTGTCACTGCTGGCCCTGGGCGCCGTGGCGTTCACCGCGCTGGGTCTCCTGGTGGCAGGCACAGTCCGGCCCGAGGCAACCCTCGCCATCACCAATCTGCTGTGGATCCTGCTGGGCGCCCTCGGAGGGATAGTCATCCCCGCGGAACGGCTGCCCGCGCTGGCGCAGGGAGCGGTCCACTACCTGCCCTCCGGCGCACTCGGCGAGGCTATGCGCGAAGCTTTCCTGCACGGCTCGTTGAACGGCGGCGCCGCGCTTATCCTGCTGCTCTGGACGGTTCTTGCCGGAGCAGCAGCCATCCGTTGGTTCAAGTGGAATTGAGATATCCGTGAGCACGGCTTCACGCCTCCCCCAGATCGCCGGCCGCCTTATCGCGAGGCTGCCCCGAACCGTGGACGCCAGCGTCCGCCGCCTCGCGGTGGCCTCCCTGGTTGGCCAGACGCTGCTGGTGGTGACTGGCGGCGCGGTGCGGCTGACCGCATCCGGCCTCGGCTGCCCCACCTGGCCGCGCTGCACCGAGACCTCTTTGGTCAACACTGCCGAAATGGGAATCCACGGCTTCATCGAGTTCGGCAACCGGCTGCTGACGTTCGCGCTTGCAGCGGTTGCGCTGGCCATGCTGGTGTACTTGTGGAACCTTCGCAAGGAACGCCGGGACCTCTTCCTGCTGGCGCTGGGCCTGCTGGCCAGCATCCCGGCACAGGCGGTGATCGGTGGCATCACCGTTCTGACCAACCTCAATCCGTGGGTGGTGGGCCTGCACTTCCTCGTTTCCATGGCCCTCGTGGTGATTGCCACGCTGCTCGTCAACCGGGCCTACGGCAGGACGGGCCGCCATGCCGGCGTCCAGCTCCCCGCCTTGCCGGGCGTTATGCGTCCGGTGGCTGCCGCCGTCGGGCTTTTCTCCGCCCTCGCCGTAATGCTCGGCGTAGTGGTGACCGGCTCCGGTCCCCACGCCGGTGACGCCGACGCGCCCCGCAACGGCCTGGACTGGGACCTGTTCTCCCACATCCATGCGGTTCCTGCGTACGTAATCACGGCCGGCACACTGTTCGCACTGGTGCTGGTCATTATCCGCCGGATCCAGGGCCCGTTCCGCACGTCCGTCCTGTTGCTGCTTGCCGTGACCCTGCTGCAGGCCGTCATCGGCTTCACCCAGTACTACAACGGCATCCCCGCGTTGCTGGTGGGCGCCCACATGCTGGGGGCGGCGCTGCTGATGAGCGCGGCAACAAACTCCGCCGACCTCGCCCGCTCGAGCCCGGTCTCTTAGCCTCCACCACTTTTTTCCCCGACGGAGTGCCACGGTTCCCATCGGACCGTGGCACCCCGCACTTAAGGACGCTCTCTCACTTAATGCAGGGAATCGGCAGACCCTCTCTCACTGCCTGCGGTGTTTCGCAGGATCTTCCCTTACCTCCTGGAGACAAAGAAGCGACCCTCCTTCACCGTTGGTGAGAGAGGGTCGCTAAGAAAGCTGCAGGTACTGATAGAGGGTCGGTAGAAAACCCACATTTAGTGAGAGAGCGTTGGTGGGTGCTGTTAACCGATGATTGCTGATCCGACGAACGGATCCACGGCCAATGCGATGAACAGCAGCGTCAGGTAACTGATGGAGCCGTGGAAGACCTTCATGGCGCGCTTGTCCGAGATGTCTTCGCGCTGCGCCCGGTTGTAGAGGGAGTGCGACTCGTAAAGGAACCATGCACCCGCCAACACTGCGGTGGCCGTGTAGACCCAGCCCGCGCCACCGGCGGGGACCAGCAGCAGCGTGCAGGCCACCATGGCCCAGGCGTAGAGGACCACCTGGACGGATACCACCTTGGCGCCGGCAATGGCGCCCAGCATGGGCACGTTGGCGTTGCGGTAGTCCTCGCCGTAACGCATCGAAAGCGGCCAGTAGTGCGGCGGCGTCCAGAGGAAGATGACCATGAACAGGATGACGGCCGGCCATTCGACGGTGTTGGTCACGGCGGCCCAGGCGATCAGCACCGGGAAGCAGCCCGCGGCTCCACCCCAGACAATGTTCTGTGCGGTGCGGCGCTTGAGGATGATGGTGTAGATGACTACATAGAAGAAAATTGCGGCTAATCCGAGCCACGCGGCCAGCGGGTTGGCGCCGAACCAGAGAATAACAATGGCTGCTGCCCCGAGCAGCCAGGAGAACACCAGCGCCTCGCGCGGGGTCACCTCGCCGGTGACGAGCGGACGGTTCTCGGTCCGGTGCATCAGTTTGTCGATGTCGCGGTCAAGGTAGCAGTTGAAGGCACCGGCACTGCCGGCAGCAAACGCGCCGCCGACCAGCGTGGCCAGGATCAGACCGATCGGCGGGAAGCCGCGCTCGGCGTAGATCATGGTGGGCAGGGTGCTGACCAGAAGCAACTCAATGACACGCGGCTTAGTGAGGGCGAAATACGCCTTGGCCTTACGGGCGAACCCGGCTCCCCCTCTGGTGCGGGAAGCATTAAGCGGCGTATCTGTTGTGCTCACGGTGGCAGTCACCCGTTCTGGTTGGCAGTTCTGTCTGGCGGTGCAGCTGTGTCTTGCGGCCGTTCGCCGGGCAGCCCGCCAATGGTCATCAGAAGAGGTCCCGGCAACGCCCCGGGTCTGCCGCCGCCCCTAAAGGGCCCGGCTACCGGCGTCGGCCTCCAAATATCATACCGTGCGCATTTGTAACAGATGCCCCCTGATTAGGCCCTGATGATTGCGCGCAGGGTGATTCGAGCAGATTAACTCAACCTCACGAAATGGCGATTCACATAAGGGGAAATTGCGTCCAAAAGGTGAGATTTGCACTGACCGCAGAGTGGAATCGAGCTAAGCTGTCACCAGATCAGCAAGCGGCAGAAAAGCGTTGGATAACGCGTTCCCGTAGCCCTGCTGAATGATAGATCAACGTTTCGATGGTGAACGGCTGGTACACACCGCAGCGGGCACCATAGCGTGCCCCGGAACGGATCCCGTGTACCGCCCACCATCAGCACAGAGAGGGGCCCGGTTTTCGTGCCACATTTGGAAGAGCAAGAACTGTCATGGACCAGCTTGGACCAGCGCGCGGTGGACACCATCCGCGTTCTGGCTGCGGATGCCGTCGAGAAGGTCGGTAATGGCCACCCGGGCACCGCCATGAGCCTGGCGCCCGCCGCCTACCTTCTCTTCCAGAAGCTGATGCGCCACGACCCGCGCAACCCGGACTGGCTGGGACGCGACCGGTTCATTCTGTCTCCCGGCCACACGTCGCTGACCCTTTACATCCAGCTGTTCCTGTCGGGCTACGGCCTGGAACTGAAGGACCTTGAGGCACTCCGGACCTGGGATTCCCTGACGCCGGGCCACCCGGAGTACAAGCACACCGCCGGTGTGGAGATCACCACCGGGCCGCTGGGCCAGGGCCTGGCCTCGTCGGTCGGGTTCGCCTACTCCCAGCGCCGGATGCGCGGCCTGTTCGACGCCGATGCTGCGGCCGGCGAAAGCCCCTTCGACCACACCATCTGGGTTATTGCCTCCGACGGGGACCTGCAGGAAGGCGTGACGTCCGAGGCGTCCTCGCTGGCCGGCCACCAGGAACTGGGCAACCTTGTAGTTGTCTACGATGAGAACCACATCTCCATCGAGGACGACACCGACATCTCCTTCACCGAGGATGTCGTCAAGCGCTACGAAGCCTACGGCTGGCACACCCAGCGCGTCGACTGGACCAAGACCGGCGAATACAAAGAGGACGTGCAGGAGCTTTACTCCGCACTGCTCGCCGCCAAGGCCGAGACGTCCAAGCCCTCCATCATTTCGCTGCGCACGATCATCGGCTACCCGGCGCCCAAGAAGCAGAACACAGGCAAGATCCACGGTTCCGCACTGGGTGCAGAGGAAGTCGCAGGCCTGAAGTCCGTGCTGGGCTTCGACCCCGCCAAGTCCTTCGACGTTGACCAGGAAGTCCTGGCCCACGCCCGCTCCGTCGTGGACCGCGGCGCCGCTGCCAAGAAGGAATGGGAAGAGTCCTTCAACGCCTGGCAGGCCGCCAACCCCGAAGGCTCCGCACTCCTGCAGCGCATCGAGGCCCGCGAACTGCCCGACGGCCTGGATGCCGCGCTTCCGGTCTTCCCGGCCGGCAAGGACGTCTCCACCCGCGCCGCTTCCGGCAAGGTCCTGAACGCACTCGGACCGGTCATGCCGGAACTCTGGGGCGGCTCCGCCGACCTCGCCGAGTCCAACAACACCACCATCGAAGGCTCGCCGTCGTTCGTGCCCGCCTCCAAGCAGACCGACACCTGGTCCGGCAACCCCTACGGCCGGGTCCTGCACTTCGGCATCCGCGAGCACGCCGCCGCATCGATCGTGAACGGCATCGCCCTGCACGGCCGGACCCGCGCGTTCTCCGGCACGTTCCTGATCTTCAGCGACTACCAGCGGCCCGCCATCCGGCTCGGCGCCCTGATGGGTGTTCCGTCCCTGTATGTCTGGACGCACGACTCCATCGGCCTGGGTGAAGACGGCCCCACCCACCAGCCGGTGGAACAGCTCGCTTCCCTGCGCGCCATCGTGGGCCTGGACGTGGTCCGCCCCGGCGACGCCAACGAGGTCGCGGTGGCATGGAAGACCATGCTTGAGAACCACGAGAACCCGGCCGGCATTGTCCTGACCCGCCAGAACATCCCCACCTACGCCCGTGGTGAAAACGCAGCCGACGGCGACACGTTCGGTTCCGTTTCGGGTGTGGCCAAGGGCGGCTACGTCCTGGCTGAAGCATCCAAGGACGGCGCCACCGTGCCCGCCGACGTGATCCTCATCGGTACCGGCTCCGAGGTCCAGCTGGCCGTCCAGGCCCGCGAAGCCCTCCAGGCCGAAGGCATCGCTGCCCGCGTTGTCTCCATGCCGTGCGTGGAGTGGTTCAACAAGCAGGACGCCGCTTACCGCGAGTCCGTGCTCCCCGCTGCCGTCAAGGCCCGGGTCTCCGTCGAGGCCGGGCTGGCCCTGGGCTGGAGGGAATTCGTCGGCGACGCCGGACGTTCCATCTCGCTCGAGCACTATGGCGCTTCCGCCGACTACAAGCGCCTTTTCCAGGAGTTCGGCATCACCGCGGCGGCTGTCGCCGCCGCTGCCAAGGACTCCCTCGCTGGCCTGCAGGCCTGAACCAGATTTTAGGAGATATCACCATGACTACCCCTACACAGCAGCTCTCCGACGCCGGAGTATCCATCTGGCTCGATGACCTTTCCCGCAGCCGCCTTGAGACCGGCACGCTGCAGAAGCTGATCGAAGAGAAGAACGTTGTTGGTGTGACCACCAACCCGTCCATCTTCCACGCCGCCATCACGGCCGGCACGGACTACGACGCCATCATCGCGGCGCAGGCAGCAGCCGGCGCCAGCGTCGAGGAGACCATCTTCGAAATCACCACCACCGACGTCGCCGACGCCTGCGACCTCTTCGCACCGGTGGCAGCAGCCACCAACGGTGTTGACGGCCGCGTGTCCATCGAAGTTGACCCGCGCCTTGCCTGGGACACGGCCGGCACCATTGCCGAAGCCAAGCACCTTTACAAGAAGGTCAACAAGGACAACGTCCACATCAAGATCCCGGCAACCCTTGAAGGCCTCGAAGCGATCACCGCGACGCTGGCCGAGGGCATCAGCGTCAACGTGACCCTGATCTTCTCGCTCGAGCGCTACCGCGCCGTCATCAATGCCTTCCAGTCCGGCCTGGAGCAGGCCAAGGACAACGGCCACGACCTGTCCAAGATCCACTCGGTTGCGTCGTTCTTCGTGTCCCGCGTGGACTCCGAGATCGACAAGCGCCTTGACGCCATCGGCACCGACGAGGCCAAGGCACTCAAGGGCAAGGCAGGCGTGGCCAACGCACGCCTGGCGTACCAGGTCTACGAGGAGCTCTTCGCCACCGAACGCTGGGCACTGCTGGCTGAAGCCGGCGCGCTCCCCCAGCGTCCGCTGTGGGCCTCCACCGGCGTCAAGGACCCGGCTTACCCGGACACCCTGTACGTGACCGAACTGGCCGCCCCCGGCGTCGTGAACACCATGCCGGAGAAGACCCTGGATGCCACGTTCGACCACGGCGTCGTCACCGGCGACACCGTCTCCGGCACGTACACCGAGGCCAACGCCACGCTGGACGCACTGGACGCACTGGGTATCTCCTACAACGAGGTTGTCGCCCTCCTCGAATCCGAAGGCCTGGACAAGTTCGTGGCCAGCTGGAAGGAACTCCTGGGCGACGTCGAAGGTGCCCTTGCCGTTGCACGGAAGGCCTCCTAACCCACTATGAGCACTCTCAGCTACGACGCCACCGGTGCCGCGCAGCAGGCACTCGAGCAGCACCTGCCCGCCCTCGTGGCGGACCGCATCGCCACCCGGATCTTCGCCAAGGACCACACCCTGTGGGGTCCCGACGCCGAGGCCGAGTCCGCTGTCCGCCTCGGTTGGGTGGAGGCGGCCACCGTCTCACAGGCCCTCGTGGCCGGCATCCTCGAGCTCCGTGATGCCCTCAAGGCTGACGGCGTGACCCGCATCGTGCTTTGCGGCATGGGCGGATCTTCGCTGGCTCCCGAGGTCATCGCCGGCACCGCTGGCGTCGAGCTGACAGTGCTGGACAGCACCGACCCCGACCAGGTCCGTGCTGCCCTCGCAGACCGGCTGGCCGAAACCGCGATTGTGGTTTCGTCCAAGTCCGGTTCAACCCTGGAGACCGACTCCCAGCGCCGGATCTTCGAGCACGCCTTCACCGAGGCCGGCATCGATGCGAAGAGCCGGATCATCATTGTCACCGATCCCGGTTCCCCGCTGGATAAGGCATCGCGTGAGGCCGGCTACCGCGCCGTCTTCAACGCCGATCCGAACGTGGGCGGCCGCTACTCGGCCCTCACCGCATTCGGGCTGGTCCCGTCGGGCCTGGCCGGTGTGGATATCCAGGCCTTCCTGGATGAGGCCGAGGAAGCCGCCGAGATCCTGAACGAGGACGCCGCCGAGAACATCGGTCTGGCCCTCGGAACAGCCCTGGGCGGAACCAACCCGCTGCGCAACAAGATTGTCATCGCCGAGGACGGCTCAGGCATTGTGGGCTTCGCGGACTGGGCCGAACAGCTCATCGCCGAATCCACCGGCAAGCTCGGTACCGGCGTCCTGCCGGTGGTTGCCGGACCCACGTCGCCGGAGGTCACCTCCGGCGCCGCAGACGTCCTGGTGGTGCGGCTGGTAGCCGCGGATGCCGACGTCGAACTCGGTGACAACGAGGTAGCCATCGCGGGCGGTCTGGCCACCCAGATGATGGTGTGGGAGTTCGCCACTGCCGTGGCCGGACGCCTCCTGGGCATCAACCCGTATGACCAGCCGGACGTGGAGGCAGCCAAGGTTGCCGCCCGCGGCCTGCTGGATGCCCAGCCCAAACCGACCCCTGCCGCCTTCGTGGACGGCGCCATTGAGGTCCGCGGCGGTGACTGGCTCCGTGGGGCAGCCACCGCGGAGGAAGCCGTCGGCGCCCTCCTTGGAACGCTCGACGACGACAGCTACCTCAGCGTCCATGCCTACTTTGACCGGCTGGCCTTCGCAGAGCTGGAAGGCATCCGCGACCCGCTTGCCGGCGTCAGCGGCCGTCCCGTCACGTTCGGCTGGGGCCCGCGGTTCCTGCACTCCACCGGACAGTTTCCACAAGGGCGGACCCGCCATTGGAGTCTTTCTCCAGGTCACGGCCGCTCCTGCGGAAGACCTGGCCATCCCGGACCGTCCGTTCACGTTCGGGGAACTGATTTCCGCCCAGGCCGCGGGCGACGCCCAGGTCCTGGCCGGCCATGGCCGCCCCGTCCTGCGACTGCACCTGACCGACCGCGCCGCCGGAGTTGCACAGCTGCAGGAGATCATTGCAGCACTCGCAGCCCGGTCAGCTTCCGTCACCGAAAACTAAGGCTCAACAGCAAACATGCCAGAAACTGAAAACGGCAGGAATTCCGCGACGCGTTCCGGACGATCAGGGCGTAATCCGCTCCGGGATCCCCGTGACCGCCGCCTGAACCGGATTGCCGGTCCGTCCTCGTTGGTGCTCTTCGGAGTGACCGGCGACCTTGCCCGCAAGAAGCTCATGCCGGCCGTGTATGACCTCGCGAACCGGGGGCTGCTGCCGCCGAGTTTCGCGCTGGTGGGTTTCGGCCGCCGTCCCTGGACTGATGCGGAGTTCGCCGCCGAGGTGAAGGCTTCGGTGAAGGCGTACTCACGGACGCCGTTTGATGAGGCGGTGTGGAACCAACTCGCTGAGGGTATCCGCTTTGTCCAGGGCGAGTTCGACGACGATGACGCCTTCGAGCGGCTCGGTGAGGTCATCGATGAGCTCGATGAGCAGCGCGGAACGCGCGGGAATCACGCGTTCTACCTCTCTATCCCGCCGAAGGCCTTCGAGCAGGTTTGCCGTCAGCTGTCCAAGCACGGCCTCGCGCAAGCCGACGGGGATAAGTGGCGGCGGGTAGTGATTGAGAAGCCGTTCGGGCATGACCTTGAGTCGGCCCGGCAGCTGAACGACATTGTGGAGTCGGTGTTCCCGCCGGATGCGGTGTTCCGGATCGACCACTATCTGGGTAAGGAAACGGTGCAGAACATCCTGGCGCTGCGTTTCGCGAACCAGCTGTTCGAACCGTTGTGGAACGCGAACTACGTGGACCACGTCCAGATCACCATGGCCGAGGACATCGGCACGGGCGGGCGCGCCGGGTATTACGACGGTGTGGGCGCGGCCCGCGATGTCATCCAGAACCACCTCCTGCAGTTGCTGGCCCTGACAGCGATGGAGGAGCCTATTTCTTTCAACGCCGATGACCTGCGCGCAGAGAAGGAAAAGGTCCTGGCCGCGGTAAAGCTCCCGGACGACCTCTCTACCCATTCAGCGCGGGGGCAGTTCGCCGGCGGCTGGCAGGGCGGGGAACAGGTCCAGGGCTACCTGGAGGAAGAGGGTATCCCGGCTGATTCGAAGACCGAGACGTTCGCTGCGATCCGGGTGGATATCCACACCCGCCGCTGGTCCGGTGTGCCGTTCTACCTGCGTGCGGGCAAGCGCCTGGGCCGGCGCGTGACCGAGATTGCGGTGGTGTTCAAACGCGCCCCGAACCTGCTGTTCCGTGACCACGGTGAGGATGACTTCGGCCAGAACGCCGTGGTGATCCGGGTCCAGCCCGATGAGGGCGCCACGATCCGGTTCGGGTCCAAGGTCCCGGGCACGCAGATGGAAGTCCGCGACGTGACCATGGACTTCGGCTACGGGCACTCCTTCACCGAGTCAAGCCCCGAAGCGTACGAACGGCTCATCCTTGATGTGCTCCTGGGCGAGCCGCCGCTGTTCCCGCGGCACGCCGAGGTGGAGCTGTCCTGGAAGATCCTGGATCCCTTTGAAGACTACTGGGCCGGGTTGGCTGAGCAGCCGGAGCCCTATGCCCCGGGCAGCTGGGGCCCTGCCTCGGCCGATGAATTACTGGCCCGCGACGGACGAACCTGGAGAAGGCCATGATTGTAGATTTGCCGGACACCACCACCTCGAAGATCTCCAAGAAGATCACCTCCCTGCGTGAGCAGGGCGGCGTGATCGCACTCGGCCGGGTCCTGACCCTCGTGGTCGTCACCCGCTCAGGGCTTGAGGAAGAAGCGATCGAGGCCGCGAACGAGGCCAGCCGGGAACACCCCTGCCGGATCATCGTCCTCGCCGACGCCGGGGCCCAGGCCCCGAACCGGCTCGACGCGCAGATCCGGGTGGGCGGTGACGCCGGCGCGTCCGAGGTCATCGTGCTCCGCGGCTACGGCGAGCTCGCCCACGAAAGCGAATCCCTGGTAGCGGCCCTGCTCCTGCCCGACGCCCCGATCGTGGCCTGGTGGCCGCACGGAGCGCCGGAGAACGCCTGCGAAACCTCGGTGGGCCGGATCGCGCACCGCCGGATCACGGACTCCGCGAACGAAACCGATCCCCAGGCGGCGCTGGAGAACATCCGGGCCACCTACAAGGCCGGGGACACCGACCTCGCCTGGACCCGGCTGACCAACTGGCGGATCCAGCTCGCGGCGGTCCTGGACCAGGTTGACTCCTCGCCCGTGACCGCAGTGGCCGTGGAAGGCGCCTCCGACTCCCCGTCCACCATCCTGCTCGCGGCGTGGCTGACGCTGGCCCTGGACGCGCCCGTGACGATCGTCGCGGACCCCGCCGGGACCGGTATCCGCCGGGTCCGGCTGACCCGCCACACCGGTGACGTGCAGCTCTTCCGCCCCGGGCTCTCCGTCGCTGAACTCACCCAGCCCGGACAGCCCGCCCAGCGCATCTCCCTGCCGCGCCGCAGCCTCAAGGACTGCCTCGCCGAAGAGCTCCGCCGCCTCGACCCCGACGAAGTGTTCGGCGAAGTGATTACTATTGGACTGCCACGTACCAATCTAAGGAGCGTCCGACCCAGTGAGCGTTGAGCCAAGAGTTAGCATCCATCCTGATTCGTCCGTCCTGATGGCCGCCATTGCGGCCCGCCTGATCACCAAGCTGGTGGATGTGCAGGACAAGCACGGTGAGGCCACGGTGGTGCTGACCGGCGGCACAGTAGGCATCGGAACGCTGAAGGCTGTTGCCGATTCTCCGGCAGCGCCGGCCGTCGACTGGTCCAGGGTGAACTTTTGGTGGGGTGACGAGCGCTTTGTTGCCGCGGACCATCCCGACCGGAACACCAGGCAGGCGTTTGCTGCACTCCTGTCGAGCATTCCGGTTGATCCCGCAAGGATCAACCAGCCTGCCTCCTCGGATGACTTCGACACGCCCGAAGAAGCCGCCGAGGACTACGCGCGCAGGCTCCGGGAAGCAGCCCAGGCCGAACACGCTGCCGACATGTCCGACGACCGTCCGGACGAACCGGGAGTACTGCCGCGGCTGGACGTTGTCCTGCTGGGCGTTGGCCCGGACGCCCACGTGGCCTCGCTCTTCCCGGAGCAGGGCGGAATCCGGGAGAAGGAGCTGACGGTAGTTGGCGTCCGCAATTCCCCCAAGCCGCCGCCACAGCGCATCTCGCTCACGCTTCCCGCCATCAACACTGCTGCCGAGGTCTGGATGGTGGTGGCCGGCGAGGACAAGGCCGGCGCAGTGGGCCTGGCCCTGGCGGGCGCCAACCCGGTACAGGTACCGGCGGCCGGCCCGCGGGGAACATCCCGCACGCTGTGGCTTATCGACGAAAACGCAGCGTCACGCGTCCCGCAGCAGCTCGTCCGGAAGGACGCCGCCGGCGCGTAGCTTTTCCAGCGCTCCGGCCAGGACAGCTTCGGCGTCCTGGTCGGAGCGCCGTTCTTTAACGTATTCAAGGTGGCTCTTGAAGCCTTCGTCCAGCGGGTCCGGCAGGTCGGCTTCCTTGCCGTCCCGTGATGCCGGAGCCCCGCAGCGCCGGCAGTCCCAGACCGTGGGAAGCTGCTCATCCGGCAACCGCAGGAAAACAAGCTGGGTCTCATGCCCCTTGGCGCACCAAAAGGAAACCCGGATCCGGGGCACCCTCTCGCCCGAGGCCGCTTCTGACTGGTTCTTGGGACCGGCTCCTTCCGTGACACCCACCCGGGTGCCGCGGAACGCAGACGCACTATGTACCATCGGGTCTCCTGGCTGCTTAAACGACGCTGTTTAAACGAAACTGTGGCTGTTGGAAGCCAACAGCCACAGTTTAGTTCGGAGATCCCCATCGCGGCAGTGCCGGGCGACGATCAGTTGCAGGAGCTATGAATCCCCTGCGCCACTGAAGCGCATGACCAGGCCAAGGGCGATGATCACAACGCCCCAGGTAACACCCAGAATCACCGTGAACCTGTTCAGGTTCCGCTCGGCCACGCCGGAGGAGCTGAGGCCGGAACTCATACCGCCGCCGAACATGTCCGACAGCCCGCCACCCCGTCCCTTGTGGAGGAGGATAAGCAGGGTCAGCAGAAGGCTGGTGATACCCAGGAGAATCTGCAGAATGACATGAAGAACGTCCACGACGGCCTTTCAGAAGATTGGAATTGCGGGAGCCTGGGCCTAGTGACGGACTAGTTCGTCACAAGGTGACTCTCGAACCTGACAATATTAGCAAACTCCGCGGGATCGAGGCTTGCCCCGCCGACCAACACGCCGTCGACGTCGCGTTCCTTCAGGATCGCGGCGACATTATTGGCCTTGACCGAGCCGCCGTAGAGCAGCCGGATCTTCGCAGCAACGTCATCGCCGAAGAGCGTGGCCAGTTCCGCGCGGATGGCGGCGCACATTTCCTGGGCGTCCTCCGGTCCGGCCACTTCACCGGTGCCGATGGCCCAAACGGGCTCGTAGGCCACCACAAGCTCTGCCGCCTGCTCGGCCGTCAAACCCGCGACGTTCGCCCGGAGCTGTGTCAGCGTGTGCTCGACATGCGTGCCGGCCTGGCGGATTTCCAGGCCTTCCCCCACGCAAAGGACCGGAGTGACACTGTGCTTGAACGCTGCCTTGACCTTGGCGTTGAGCACTTCGTCGGATTCCTGGTGGATGGTGCGGCGTTCACTGTGCCCCACCAGGACGTAGCGGCAGCCCAGCTTGTTCAGGAACTGGCCGGAGGTGTCGCCCGTGTAGGCGCCCGAGTCGAACTGGGAGAGGTCCTGGCCGCCGTAGGCTATGTCCAGTTCATCGCCCTGGACGAGGGTCTGCACGCCGCGGAGGTCGGTGAATGGCGGGAAGACGGCCACCTCAACCCGGCTGTAGTCGTGCTTGGCGTCGGACAGGGTCCAGGCCAGTTTCTGCAGGAGGGTGATGCCCTGGACATGGTCCATGTTCATCTTCCAGTTGCCCGCAATGAGAGGCGTGCGGTCAAAAGCGCCGTTCGTTGACGTAGTCACGTGTTCTCCAAAAGTACTTGATATGTATGCGGCCGGCAGGGTGCCCGCGGGCACCCTGCCGGCCGGAGGACTTGGCAGTCCAGGTTCCTAACGGTCCAGGACGCTGAGTCCCGGGAGTTCCTTGCCTTCGAGATATTCCAGGCTGGCGCCGCCGCCGGTGGAAATGTGCCCGAACTGGTCGTCAGCGAAACCGAGCGTCCGCACGGCGGCAGCGGAGTCGCCGCCGCCGACCACGGTGAACGCGTCGACCTCAGTCAGGGCCTGGGCCACGGCGCGGGTTCCGCCGGAGAATGCTTCGAACTCAAAGACGCCCATGGGCCCGTTCCAGAACACCGTTTTGGCGCCCTTGATGCGGTCCGCGAAAGCGGCTGCAGAGTCCGGTCCAATGTCCAGGCCGATGCCCTGGGCGCCGAAGCTGCTGCCCTCGATGCCGTCCGCGGGGACAGTCTCGTAGTCAGCGTCGGCCGCGAACTTATCGGCCACCACAACGTCGGTGGGCACAATGAATTCGGTGCCTGCACCGGCAGCCCGTTTCAGGTAGTCCTGGACAACCGGGATCTGGTCTTCTTCCAGGAGGCTGCCGGCCACGCTGTGGCCCTCTGCTGCCAGGAACGTGAAGAGCATGCCGCCGCCCACCAGGATGGTGTCGGCCTTGCCGATGAGGTTGTCGATAACCGCCAGCTTGTCGGAGACCTTGGAGCCGCCGAGCACCACCACGTAGGGCCGCTGCGTGTCAGCCGTCAGCTTCCGCAGGACCTCCACCTCGGTGTGCACAAGGTCGCCCTGGTAGGACGGGAGCCGGGTGGCGACGTCGTAGACACTGGCGTGCTTGCGGTGCACGGCACCAAAGGCGTCGTCGACGTAGGCGCCGTTGGCCCCGGTCAGGGCCACCAGTTCGTCCGCGAAGGTGCCGCGTTCGGCGTCGTCCTTGCTGGTCTCCCGGGCGTCGAAGCGCACGTTCTCCAGGACGAGGACTTCGCCGTCCTGAAGCGAGGCGGCGAGTTCCTTAGCGGAGCTGCCCACGGTGTCCTGCGCGAGCGAGACCTTGAAGGCGGCAAGTTCGGCGAGCCGCGCTACGGCAGGCCGGAGGGAGTATTTTTCCTCCGGAGCGCCCTTGGGGCGTCCGAGGTGGGCTGTTACCAGCACGCGGGCACCGGCGTCCGTGAGCTTTCCCAGTACTGGCAGAGAGGCCTTGATGCGGCCGTCGTCAGTCACTGTAGAGCCGTCGAGCGGCACATTCAGGTCACTTCTGACAAGAATGTACCGCCCGCGGACACCTTCAGCGATCAGTTCGTTGAGGGTGTGGAATGTCATGTGTCTAACCCTAGCCCAGCTTGGCTGCGACGAGCTCCGTGAGGTCCACGAGGCGGTTGGAGTAGCCCCATTCGTTGTCATACCAGGAAACAACCTTGACCTGGTTGCCGATGACCTTGGTCAGGCCGGAGTCGAAGATCGACGACGCCGGGTCCCCGACGATGTCCGAGGACACGATCGGTGCGTCCGTGTAGGTCAGGATGCCCTGGAACTCGTCGGACTCCGAAGCCTTCTTCAGTGCTGCGTTGACTTCTTCAACGGTGGTCTCGCGGGAGACCGTGACGGTGAGGTCGGTGGCCGAGCCGGTGGGGACGGGCACGCGGATGGCGAAGCCGTCCAGCTTGCCCTTGAGCTCGGGCAGGACCAGGCCGATCGCCTTGGCCGCACCCGTGGAGGTGGGGACCATGTTGATGGCGGCGGCACGGGCACGGCGGAGGTCGTTGTGCGGGCCGTCCTGCAGGTTCTGGTCGGCCGTGTACGCGTGGATGGTGGTCATCAGGCCACGCTCGATGCCGAAGGTGTCGTTGAGGACCTTGGCCAGCGGGCCCAGGCAGTTGGTGGTGCAGGACGCGTTGGAAATGATGTTGTGCGCCGCGTTGTCGTACAGGCCCTCGTTGACGCCCATCACGATGGTGATGTCCTCGTCGGAGGCAGGTGCGGATATCAGGACCTTCTTGGCGCCTGCGTCGATGTGCTTCTGCGCGGCAGCGGCCTTGGTGAAGAAGCCGGTGGACTCGATGACGATGTCAACGCCCAGCTCGCCCCAGGGCAGGTTGGCGGGATCGCGTTCGGCGAGAACCTTGATGACGTTGCCGTCGACAACAATGTTGCCGTCCTTGACCTCAACGGTTTCCTTCAGGCGGCCGCCGACGGAGTCGTACTTAAGCAGGTGGGCCAGTGCCTCAGGGCTGGTGAGGTCGTTGACTGCAACGATCTCCAGGTCCGCGCCCTGTGCGAGGGCCGCGCGGAAGTAGTTGCGGCCGATGCGGCCGAAGCCGTTGATACCAATACGGGTCGTCACTTGTTCAGTCTCCTTGGTGCTTGATTAAGCACAAACTAGTTGAGCGGGCATTGAAGCCAACTAACAGATCCCGCACGCCATTGGGCAGAGATGATTAACAGATCGGAGGGCGACCAGCCACATTGCTGAAGGCAGACCGCCTTCCGTGATCCATCTTACGTTTAAGTAGGTCCGCCCCCGCAAGTGCGGGGGCGGACCTTCCCCATTCCGGCCGAAATCACGCCGAAATGTGAAGTTTGTTACACGCTTATGTACCGCGGGTCACTACCGCAGGGTGATGAGGCCCGTGGCGTTGGTGCGTGCAGCATTGAAGCGCTTGGCGACGTCGGCCCAGTTGACGATGTTCCAGAAGGCCTTGACGTAGTCAGCCTTGACGTTGACGTAGTCCAGGTAGAAGGCGTGCTCCCACATGTCCAGCATCAGCAGCGGGGTGGTGCCGAGAGCCACGTTGCCCTGCTGGTCGTAGAGCTGCTCGATGACCAGGTTGCCACCGATCGGCTCGTAGGCCAGGAAGCCCCAGCCCGATCCCTGCAGGCCAAGGGCGGCCGCGGAGAACTGTGCGCGGAAGGCGTCGAAGGAACCGAAGGCGTCGTCGATGGCAGCTGCCAGCTCGCCCTCAGGCTTGTCGCCGCCGTCCGGTGAGAGGTTGTTCCAGAACACCGAGTGGTTGATGTGGCCGCCGGTGTGGAACGCGAGGTCCTTGGAAAGGCGGTTGATGTTGGCGAAATCGCCTTTGTCGCGCGCCTCTGCCAGCTGGGCAAGGGCGTTGTTGGCACCTGCAACGTAGGCAGCGTGGTGCTTGCTGTGGTGCAGCTCCATGATGCGCGCCGAAATGTGCGGCTCAAGCGCCGCGTAGTCGTAGCTGAGTTCTGGCAGTACGTACTCGGTCACAAAATCCTCCAATGTCGTGGACGGTCTGTCCGGGTTGTAACTCTCGGATTGTGCATCCGGATGACTGGCATCCGGAAGATCAGGGTGAACGCTCTGATTCTAGGGGCGCCGCTACTCGTCCAGCATCTCAGGCGTCACATTGGCATCAGTGCCAGGAATCCCCAAATCGATGGCCCGCTTATCCGCCATGGCCAGGAGCCGGCGGATGCGGCCGGCGATGGCGTCCTTGGTCATTACCGGATCTGCCAGGCGCCCCAGCTCGTCAAGGCTCGCCTGCTTGTGGGCCACCCGGAGTTCGCCGGCGTATTTGAGGTGGTCCGGGACGTCGTCGCCCAGGATCTCCAGTGCCCGGTCCACCCTGGCTCCGGCGGCCACGGCCGCCTGGGCGGAGCGCCGCAGGTTGGCGTCGTCAAAGTTGGCCAGCCGGTTGGCCGTGGCCCTGACTTCCTTGCGCATCCGGCGCTCTTCCCAGACCATCAGGGCATCGTGGGCGCCCATGCGGATGAGCAGGGCGGCGATGGTGTCGCCGTCGCGGATCACTACCCGGTCCACTCCCCTGACTTCGCGGGCTTTGGCCTGGATGCCAAGACGGCGGGCGGCACCAACGAGGGCAAGCGCGGACTCGGGGCCCGGGCAGGTGACCTCCAGCGATGACGAACGTCCCGGTTCGGTGAGGGACCCGTGGGCCAGGAACGCTCCACGCCACACGGCCTCGGCGTCAGCAGCCGAGCCGTTGACCACTGCCGAGGGAAGCCCCCGCACCGGCCGGCCGCGGCCGTCCAGGAGGCCTGTCTGCCGGGCCAGGGACTCGCCGTCGCGGACCACCCGCACGACGTACCGGCTGCCGCGGCGCAGTCCCCCGCCGGAGACAACGATGATCTCGCTCTGGTGGCCGTAAACCTCGGCGATGGCGGCCCGGAGCCTGCGCGCCGTCGCTGCGAGGTCAACCTCGGCTTCGATCACGATCCTGCCCGAGATGATGTGCAGGCCGCCGGCGAAGCGCAGCATTGCCGAGACCTCTGCCTTGCGGACTGAGGATTTCTTGATGTCCAGACGGGACAGTTCTTCCTTGACCGATGATGTCAGTGCCATGGCACCTTCCTAACTGTTCCCAAAAATGTCGTGGTACGCCGCTGCCAGACGCAGGGGGTCATGGACGGGTCGGCGGCCCGACGCCCCCACTTTACCCAAGACAACCTCGGCGCCGATCATCCCGGCGGCTTTCTCGAACTCCTGCCGGTCCGGCACCGACGCGGGATCCGCCAGGACAACGTCGACGCTGAAGTCCGGCGCATACCGGCGCAGTGCGTGCAGGTGGTCCGCCGCCGACATGCCCGTGGTCTCCTTGGTGTCCGTGGCCAGGTTCATGGTGAGGCAGCGTTTTGCGGCTGTGGCACTCAGGGCGTCACGCATTTCCGGGAGCAGCAGGTGCGGCAGCACGGACGTGTACCAGGACCCCGGCCCCAGGATGACCCAGTCAGCCAGTTCGATGGCTGTCAGGGCTTCAACGCAGGCCGGCGCCTGTTCGGGCAGGAGCCGGACGTGTTCCAGCGAGCCGGCCACGGCGCACCGCGCCTGCCCGCGGATTCTCTGGCGCGCGAACGTGCCGTCAGGTGCAGTGACGCGGATGTCACCTTCAATGGTCAGCGGAACGGTGGACATGGGCAGGACCTGTCCACGGGCACCGAGCAGGGCGCCGGCCCACTTCAGGCCGGCCACGGTGTCGCCCAGCAGTTCCCAAAGGGTGACGATGAGCAGGTTGCCCATCGCATGCTCGTCCAGCGATCCACCGGTACCCTGGCCGGGCCGGAAACGGTGCTGCATCACGTCGCGCCAGGTGCGTCCCCAGTCCGTGTCGTCGCACAAGGCGGAGAGTGCCATGCGCAGGTCTCCGGGCGGCAGGACGCCGTACTCGTCACGCAGACGCCCTGAAGACCCGCCGTCGTCCGCCACAGTGACAATGGCGGTCAGCTCGGAGGTCAGCAGCCGCAGCGCCGAGAGCGAAGCGGACAGGCCGTGCCCGCCGCCGAGCGCCACGACGTTGGGGCCCTTGTCCTGCTGGCCGGCTGCCGTTCCGCTGGAAACCGGTACGAGCGGGAGAGGCCCGGTGAACATCCCCATTACTCGCGGCCCAGATCCCGATGGGTGGTGGTCACGGTCACGCGCGGATACTGTGCCAGTTTCTTGGAAAGCTCGACGGCGACGGCCACGGACCGGTGCTTGCCGCCGGTACAGCCGACGGCGATGGTGGCGTAATGCTTGTTTTCGCGCCGGTAGCCGTCCAGGACGGGCTCAAGCGCCAGGACATAACGGTCCACGAAGTTCTTTACACCTTCCGCCTCGAGGACGTAATCGCTGACGTCCTTGTCCAGGCCGGTATGCGGGCGCAGCTGCGGGACCCAGTGCGGATTCGGGATGAACCGGACGTCAGCAACGTAGTTGGAATCCACCGGCAGGCCGTACTTGAAGCCAAAGCTCATGACGTTGAGCCGCAGTGCCACCGGGCCGGTCTCGCTGAAGAGTTCCGTGATGGCGGTGGCCAGGGCGTGGACGTTGTAGGTCGAGGTGTCCAGTACGACGTCGGAGCTGTCGCGCAGTTCCTTGAGCACCTCCCGTTCGGCTGCAATGCCGTCGAGGATGCGGCCGCCTTCCTGGAGCGGATGGGGCCTGCGGCCCTGCTCGAACCGGCGGACCAGGACGTCGTCTTTGGCGTCGAGGAAAAGGACCCGGAACTTGACACCACTGGCGGCGAGGGCCCCCAGGGCCGCACGGACGTCGACAAAGAGGCCTTTGCTGCGGACATCCATCACCACGGCCAGCCGCGGAATGGACTGCGGAGCGTGGGAGACAATCTCGGCCAGGGTGCCGAGCATCTGCGGCGGCAGGTTTTCCACAACATACCAGCCATGGTCCTCAAGTGCGTCTGCGGCGGTGCTGCGTCCCGCCCCTGACATACCGGTGACCACCAGCAGTTCCGCTTCGGGGGGCTTGACCGGCGTCAGCCCGTCCTGCTCCGTCCCGGATTCCGCCGTAGAGTCTGCCATTCGTTCCGCCCCGTTTCTGTACAGATGAAGACAGGCGCCCGCAATGGCGGAAACCTGCGTTCCTTACCCTACCTAGGTTTCAATGATTTCGCCGGTGGCCATATTCACGGCCGGAAGCGCATCGCCGGCCGTGTCGTCGCTGCTGAAGTGGGCCACGATGGCGTTGGCAAGGGATGGTCCGATGCCCTTGGCCGCCGTGAGCTCGGCCGCGGTGGCGGCTTTCACGCCTTTGACGGATCCGAAGTGGGTGAGCAGGGCCTTGCGTTTGGACTCGCCAAGGCCCGGCACTCCGTCCAGCGCCGAGACGGTCATGGCCTTGCCGCGCTTCTGTCGGTGGAAGGTGATGGCGAAGCGGTGGGCTTCGTCACGGATCCGCTGCAGCAGATAGAGTCCCTGGGACGTCCTGGGCAGGATCACGGGGAAGTCGCTGTCCGGCAGCCAGACTTCCTCAAGGCGTTTGGCCAGGCCCACGACGTAGACATCCTCAATGCCAAGGTCCGCCAGGGCCCGGGCCGCGGCGTTCACCTGGGGCTTGCCGCCGTCGACCACCACCAGGTTGGGCGGGTAGGCGAATTTTGCCCGCGGGGCGGCCGTAGTGGTGTCCAGGACCGCGGCATTGGCGGCTGCTTCCAAGGCGGCCTGGTGCCCGGGCAGGGCGGAGGCCTCTGCCTGCGCGGACTGGTCCTGCAGGTAATGCCGGAAGCGCCGGGTCAGGACGTCGTGCATGGCGGCGGTGTCGTCTGCGGCGGCGGCCCCGGTGACGGAGAATTTCCGGTATTCGGACTTCTTGGGCAGCCCGTCCTCGACAACCACCATGGACGCCACGACGTTGGTGCCCTGGACGTGCGAGACGTCGAAGCATTCGATCCGCAGGAGCGCCACGGGCAGGTCCAGGGCTTCCTGCAGCTCCTGCAGTGCCTGGGAGCGCACGGTGAGGTCCCCGGCGCGGCGGGTCTTATGCAGTTTGAGCGCGTGCTCGGCGTTTTCACGGACGGTGGACATCAGCGCAGCCTTGTCGCCGCGCTGCGGCACCCTGACATCCACCTTGGCTCCGCGCAACCCGCCGAGCCATTCCGTCAGCTCGGCGGCGTTGCTGGGTTCGACGGGCACCAGGACTTCGCGGGGCAGCCTGCCATGGCTGTCGCCGTCGTCGCCGTAGACCTGCTGCAGCAGGTGTTCCACCAGATCCGGGGTGGTGGCGTCCTCCACTTTTTCCACCACCCAGCCGCGCTGGCCACGGATCCGGCCACCCCGGACGTGGAACACCTGGACGGCAGCCTCCAACTCGTCCTCGTGGAGTGCGAAGACATCGGCGTCGGTATCGTCGGCGAGCACTACGGCGTTCCGCTCAAAGACCTTCCGAAGGGCGGCGATGTCATCACGGAGCCTCGCCGCACGCTCGTAGTCGAGGGTGCCGACGGCGTCGGCCATCTGCTTTTCGAGTTTGGTGATGAAACGCTTGGCCTCGCCGCCCATAAACGCGCAGAAGTCCTCCGCCAGGGCCCGGTGTTCTTCCGGGGTCACCCGGCCAACGCAGGGGGCCGAGCATTTATCGATGTAGCCCAGCAGGCACGGCCGGCCGCTCGCCTGGGCCCGTTTGAGGACGCCGGCGCTGCAGCTGCGGACGGGGAAAACCCGCAGCAAAGTGTCCATGGTTTCCCGGATCGCGCCAGCCGTGTACGGGCCGAAGTATCGGGTGCCCTTGCGGCGGTCCCCCCGCATGACCTGGACCCTGGGGAGCTTCTCGCTCATGGTGAGGGCCAGGTACGGATACGTTTTGTCGTCGCGGAAGACCACGTTGAAACGTGGCTTGTATTCCTTGATCCAGGTGTATTCAAGCTGCAGCGACTCCAGCTCGCTGCCCACCACTGTCCACTCGACACTGCTGGCCGTGTGAACCATTGCGTGGGTTTTGGGCAGCAGGCCCGCCGGATTCGCGAAGTAGGAGTTCAGGCGGGAGCGAAGGCTTTTGGCTTTGCCGACGTAGATGACCCGGCCGTGGGGATCGCGGAACCGGTACACCCCGGGGTTGGTGGGAATTTCACCCGTCTGGGGCCTGTAACTTGCTGGATCTGCCACTACTTCATTCTACTAACGCCTAGTCCGCGGCCTTGCCCTGGTTGTAGCTGGTGGAGCGTTCCTGGCCGCTGAGTTCGGCGATCGCATCCATGATGCGGTCCGTTACCTGCCGCCGCGCCGGCAGCGAATGATCCGGGCCGGTCTTGTCGAAATACAAGGGTTCCCCCACCTTCATGGTGAAGTGATGCGGCTTGAAGCCCTTCTCACCGGCCGGCTGCAGGTTCTCCGTCCCGATCAGTCCGACCGGGATCACGGGAGCCCCGGTTGCCAGTGCAAGCCAGCCCACGCCGGTGCGGCCGCGGTAGAGAATACCGTCCCGCGACCGTGTGCCTTCAGGGTAGATGCCGATGCCCTTGCCGGCCTCCAGGATGTCCAGGAGGGTTTTGAGCGCCTGGACGCTTGCTGCCTGCTCGCCGCGCTCCACCGGGATGGAACCCACGGACTCAAAAAAGGACTTCATGACCCTGCCCTTGACGCCACCGGTGGTGAAGTACTCGGCTTTGGCGAAGAAGGCCACGGGCCGCGGCATCAGCGCCTGGACAATGACGCTGTCAAAGAAGGAAAGATGGTTCGGGGCCACAATGAAGGGCCCCTCTTTCGGGACGTTTTCAAGGCCGACGACGGTGGGCCGGCAGGAGCCCGCGACGAGCCCGCGAAATGTCCAGCGGACCGCCTCAAACAGCGCCATCGTTGCGCACCTCACTCATCGCGGCAGCGTGGATGGCTTCGAGGCGCCCGATGGCGGCGACCATGCCCGCGGTGGTGTCCACCACGGTGACGGCTCCGGCTTCCTCAAGTTCGCCATCGGGAGCGAATCCCCAGCCCACGCCGATGCAGTCAAGCCCGTTCGCGATGGCTCCGGCCACGTCCTGGGCGCGGTCACCCACCATCACGGCGTGCTGGGTGGACAGGTCGGTCAGGGCCGCGGAGATGATCTCCGCCTTACCCAGCGGACCGACCGTCGACGATTCGTTGTCTGCCGAACCCCTGATGGACTGGAACAGGTTGGCGATGCCGTGGTGGCGCAGCACGATCTGGGCCAGCCCTTCGGGCTTCTGCGTGGCGACGGCCACTGGCCTGCCTTCGGCAGCGAAGGTCTCCAGCGCTTCCTTGATCCCGGGGTACAGCCGGCTCTGGGCTATCCCAGTGGCCAGGTAGTACTGCCGGTACGTCCGGATGACCTCGTCAAGCTTGTCGGCCGGAACCTTGCAGACGCTCTGGAGTGCGTCGCTGAGTTTGGGGCCGATCATCGAGTTCAGGACGTCCTGGCCGGGAACCGGCAGACCTGCGGCGGCAAGGGCTGCTGCGATTCCGCCGGATATTCCGCCGGCCGGATCGACAAGAGTGCCGTCCAGGTCAAAGATCACGGGCACTGTTGTTTGAGTCACCGGCTTAGTTTCTCACGACACCGAGCATGCCTGAAACTCGCATGCCCGACACGGCATACGTCATCGGACGCCAACCGCTTAGCCCAGTATTTCCGCGAGGAAGGATGCCGTGTGGCCCTTGGTGGATTTCGATACCTGCTCGGGCGTGCCGGTGGCCACGATCTGGCCGCCGCCCGAACCGCCGTCCGGGCCAAGATCCACGATCCAGTCGGCGCTCTTGATGACGTCCAGGTTGTGTTCGATGGTGATCACCGTGTTGCCCTTGTCCACCAGACTTTGAAGGACCATCAGGAGCTTGCGGATGTCCTCGAAGTGCAGGCCCGTGGTGGGCTCGTCGAGAACATACACACTACGTCCGTTGGAGCGCTTCTGCAGTTCCGCGGCGAGCTTGACACGCTGGGCCTCGCCGCCGGAGAGGGTGGTTGCCGGCTGTCCCAGCCGTACGTAGCCGAGGCCCACGTCCACGAGGGTGTTCAGGTGCCGGGCGATCGGGGAGAAGGCCGCGAAGAACTCCGCACCTTCTTCGATGGGCATGTTGAGCACATCCGCGATGGTCTTGCCCTTGTAGTGCACTTCGAGGGTTTCGCGGTTGTACCGTGCGCCGTGGCACACCTCGCAGGGCACGTAGACGTCCGGCAGGAAGTTCATTTCAATCTTCAGCGTGCCGTCACCTGCGCAGGCTTCGCAGCGCCCGCCCTTGACGTTGAAGGAGAACCGGCCTGGCAGGTAGCCACGGACCTTGGCCTCGGTGGTCTCGGCGAAGAGCTTGCGGATGTTGTCAAAGACGCCGGTGTACGTGGCCGGGTTGGAGCGTGGGGTGCGACCGATAGGGCTCTGGTCCACGTGCACCACCTTGTCCAGGTGCTCCAGGCCCATGATGCTCTTGTGGCGTCCGGCCACCTGTTTGGCGCCGTTGAGCTTGTTGGCCAGCACCTTGTAAAGGATCTCGTTGACCAGGGTGGATTTGCCGGAGCCGCTGACGCCGGTCACGGCGGTGAACAGGCCCAGGGGGAAGGCCGCATCAACGTTGACCAGGTTGTTTTCACGCGCACCGACGACCCTCAGCTCACGCTTTTTGTCGTATTTGCGCCGCTTCTTGGGGATGTCGATCTTCTTGCGGCCGGACAGGTAATCGCCGGTCAGTGAGTTGGTGTTGGCCAGGAGATCCTGGTAGGACCCCGAGTGCACTACCTGGCCGCCGTGCTCGCCTGCGCCGGGCCCGATGTCCACGATCCAGTCCGCCACCTGGATGGTGTCCTCATCGTGCTCGACAACGATGAGGGTGTTTCCCATGTCCCGGAGCCGGGTCAGGGTCTCAATAAGCCGGCGGTTGTCGCGCTGGTGGAGGCCGATGGAGGGCTCGTCCAGGACGTACAGGACGCCCACGAGGCCGGAACCGATCTGGGTGGCGAGCCGGATCCGCTGCGCTTCGCCACCGGACAAGGTGGCGGAGGGGCGCTCGAGATTCAGGTATTCCAGCCCTACGTCGAGCAGGAAGGTCAGCCGGGCCTGTATTTCCTTGAGCACCTGGTGGGCGATCTGGGCCTCGCGGCCGGTGAGGACCAGGTTGTTCAGGAAGTCCGCGCACACGCGCATGGGCATGGCGGCCACCTCGGCGATAGACTTGCCGTTGATCAGGACGGACAGCGAGGCGGGGTTGAGCCGGGCACCATTGCACGCGGGGCACGCGATCTGCCGCATGTACTCTTCGTAGCGGTCGCGCGCCCACTCGGAGTCCGTCTCACCGTGCTTGCGGTGGACGTACTGGATGGCACCTTCGAAGCCGGTACTGTATTTACGTTCGCGTCCGAAGCGGTTCTTGTACTGGACAACCACCTTGTGGTCCTTGCCGTGCAGGACGGTCTGGCGGACGTCGTTGCCCAGCTTTTCCCAAGGTGTGTCCATGGAGAAGCCAAGCTCCTTGGACAGCCCTTCGAGCAGGCGGTTCCAATACTCGGTTGTTGCGGTGCCGAGTGACCATGGCGCGATGGCGCCCTCGGACAAAGACAGCTCAGGATTCGGAATGATCAGTTCTTCGTCAACCTCGAGCCGTGTACCGATGCCGCTGCACGCGGAACAGGCGCCGAATGGGTTGTTGAAGGAGAAGGACCGCGGCTCGATTTCATCGATGGCCAGGGGATGTTCGTTAGGGCAGGCGAGGTTCTCGGAAAATGCCCGCAGCCGTCCCGGCGCGTCTGCGTCCAGATCGACGAACTCGGCCAGCACCCGGCCTTCGGCCAGGCCAAGCGCCGTTTCAACGGAGTCCGTGAGGCGCTGGCTGATGCCTTCCTTTACCACCAGGCGGTCCACCACCACCTCAATGGTGTGCTTGAACTGCTTGCCGAGTTTGGGCGGCTCGCTCAGCTGGATCAGCTCACCGTCCACCCGGGCACGCGAATAGCCCTTGGCGGTCAGCTCCTTGAAGAGGTCCACGAACTCGCCCTTGCGCCCCCGCACCACCGGCGCCAGGACTTGGAATCGCGTGCCTTCGTCAAGCTCAAGCAACTGGTCCACGATCTGCTGCGGAGTCTGACGGGCCACAACCTCGCCACAGACCGGGCAATGCGGCCGTCCCACGCGTGCCCACAGCAATCGCATGTAGTCATAAATTTCGGTGATGGTGCCAACCGTGGACCGGGGGTTCTTGCTAGTGGACTTCTGGTCAATCGATACCGCCGGGGAGAGCCCCTCGATGAAATCGACGTCCGGCTTGTCCACCTGGCCGAGGAACTGGCGGGCATACGCCGACAGGGACTCAACGTAGCGCCGCTGGCCCTCGGCGAAGATTGTGTCGAACGCCAGGGACGACTTCCCGGAACCGGACAGCCCGGTGAAAACGATCATGGCATCGCGGGGCAGATCCAAGTCCACGTTGCGCAGGTTATGCTCGCGCGCCCCTTTGACCACAAGGCGGGAGAGGTCTGGCCGGGCAGGCGTGGCTGGGGCCTGGGGAACGGCGACGGGGACGGATTCGACTGCTGTTTCTTCAGCTACGGCTTTAGGCACCCACTAATGCTAATCGAAAACTTCTTCGAATATCCATGCGGGGTCCGGCTAGTCGGCGTCGTAGGCTGCTGCCAGCAGCTGGACTGCTTCCGCAAAGGTGGCACCTTGGGCCTTGGCCACTGACGCATAAGAGTTGGCGGCCAGGGAGAGCGCATCCGCCCGCTCATCACGCGCGCACACCACAGTGCCGTTCCTGCCCTTCGTGGCCACGACACCGGCTGCCTCCAGCTCCTTGTACGCCCTGGCCACAGTGTGGGGCGCGACGTCGAGCAGCCCCGCCAGGGTCCGTACCGCCGGCAGCTTGGTTCCCGGCGGAAGGGCCCCGCTGTCCGCGAGGCGGATCACATGCAGGCGCAGCTGCTCAAAGAGTGCCACCGTGCTGGATTGGTTGGGCTTCCAGGTTCCGGGAAACGGACCAGCTGTTGTCATCGTCCGGCCTCCAACGTGCCGGCGCGGCCCGGGCGTCCGGCGAACTGGGCGTTGTAGAGCCGTGCATAGCGGCCGTTGGCCGCCAGGAGGCTTCGATGGGTTCCCTGCTCTGCAATGCGTCCGTGGTCCATGACCAGAATTAGATCAGCGTCCCGGACCGTGGACAAACGGTGGGCGATCACAAAGCTTGTTTTTCCACGGCGCAACCTCTGCATGGCCTGGCGGATCAGGACCTCGGTCCGGGAATCCACTGAACTGGTGGCCTCATCCAGGACCAGCACAGTGCGGTCCGCCAGCTGCGCCCGGGCGATGGCGATCAGCTGGCGCTGCCCCTGGCTGAGCGGCTCTCCCCCGTTGCCCAGCATCGTGTCGTAGCCGGCGGGCAACGACCTGATGAGGTGGTCCACGTGGCTCGCCTCGGCTGCCGCGGTGATCTCCGCAGCCGTGGCTCCTGGCCGGCCGTATTCGATGTTCTCCCTGATGGTGCCGGAAAACAGCCAGGCATCCTGCAGCACCACACCGAATCCATTGCGCAGGACGTCCCGCGGAATGTCAGCAATGTCGGTACCCCCGATGGTGATCCTGCCGGCGTCGACCTCATAGAACCGCATGAGCAGGTTGACAACGGTGGTCTTGCCGGCGCCCGTGTGCCCGACAATCGCGACCGTCCGGCCCGGTTCCACCGTGAACGACAGTCCACGGACCACAGGGTCAGCCCGGGCATAGCCGAAGGTGACATCACTGAACACAATCCGCCCTTCCTGACCGGGTTTGTGACCGTCACGTTCGGGCTCGGCAGGTATCTCCGCGGCGTCGAGCAGGTCGAACACACGGCGCGCCGAAGCCACGCAGGACTGGATGACGTTGAGCATGCCGCCGATCTGGCCCACAGGCTGGGTGAAAAGCCGGCTGAACTGGATGAACGCCTGGATCCCGCCGATGGTCATGGCCCCCGTGGTGACCTGGAGGGCCCCCACCACCGCCACCGCGATGTAGTTGATGTTGGCAATAAGGACCATCAACGGCTGGACAATGCCGGATGAATACTGGGCCCGTGCGGATGCCCGGGCCAGGCGGTCGTTGCTTGCCTTGAAGACCGCCGCTGCCTGGTCCTGGTACCCGAAGGCCTTAATAACCTCGTGCCCGGTGACAAACTCCTCCACGTGCGCGTTCAACTCACCCGTTTCGGACCACTGGCGGGCAAAATGCGCTTGGGACTTCCGGGCCACCATAACGGTGATAAAGGTGGACAAGGGCACCGAAACAAGCGCGATCAGGGCCAGGAGCGGCGAGATCCACAGCATCATGGCCAAGGCACCGCACAGCATAAGGACAGACATGATCAGCTGCGTGAGGACCTGGCTGAGAGCTTGCGAAATATTGTCGATGTCATTGGTGACGCGGCTCAGGACATCACCCCTGGACTGCTCTTGGAAGTACGTGGAAGGAAGCCGGTGCAGCTTGTCTTGAACCGATGCCCGGAGGCGATACATCAGGCCGTGAACCGCGCCGGCCGTCAGCACTCCCTGGATCCAGTTGAACAGCGAAGCGCCGATGTACATCGCGGCAACGGCGGCCAGCAAGAGTCCCAGGCGCTGGCCGTCGAGCGCTCCGCTGTAGACCCCATCCACCACCACATCGGTGGCATCACCGAGGTAGTGCGGCGCCGCGACGTTGAGGGCAACAAAAGCGCAGGTGGCCGCAACTGCACCCAGCATCCGCCCCCTGGACGGGCGCAGCAACGCGAGGACCCGGCGCGCTGTGGGCCAGAATCCTTCGGACGCCCCGGCGCCGGGCGAAGCGGTCATGGCGCGTCGTCCAGCGCCAGTTGGGACTCGGCGATTTCCCGGTAGGTGGCAGACGTCTCGAGCAGCTGCCGGTGTGTTCCCTGGGCAACCAGCCGGCCGTCGTCGAGCACCAGGATCTGGCCGGCCCCGGCAGCGGTGGAGATCCGTTCCGCCACGACAATGACCACTGCACCCTCTAGGGCAATCTCCAGGGCATCCCGGACCCGGGCCTCGGTGGCGAAGTCCAGCGCAGAAAAGCTGTCGTCAAAGAGATAGACGGGGACCCGCCGCAGGAGGGCCCGCGCTATGCAGAGACGCTGCCGCTGGCCGCCGGAGAGGTTCGTTCCGCCTTGCCCGACCTCCGTGTCCATCCCCCGCGGCAGCGCACGGACGAAGCCGGCGGCCTGGGCTGTCTCCATGGCTTCCCAAAGCTGGCCCTCGGTTGCCTCCGGAGCTGCGACGCGCAGGTTGTCGGCGATGGTTCCGGAGAAGAGGTGCGACAGTTGCGGCACCACCGCCATGGTCCGGCGAAGGAGGCCCAGGGGCATCGAGCAGATGTTCCGGCCGCCGATGCTGATGGTTCCGGCCGTGGCGTCCAGGAACCGGGGCACCAGGCTCAGGAGTGTCGACTTGCCGCTCCCTGTTGAGCCGACGATGGCAACAGTGGTTCCTGGCCGGGCTGTGAAGCTGATGTCTTCCAGTACCGGATTTTCGGCGCCGGGGTAGGAGAAGCTGACGTTCCTGAAAGTGACGCTGCCGCCCTCCAGGGCGCTCCCATGGCGGGTCTCTTGGGACGCCTTGTGGTCCTGGACTGACGGTTTTGCGTCGAGCACGGCACCCAGCCGTTCTGCGCAGGCAGCGGCCCGCGGAGCCGTCATGAACACGTACATGGCCATCATGATTGCCAGGAGAATCTGCAGGATGTAGGCGATAAAGGCCGTGAGGGCACCAATCTTCATCCCGCCGTCGTAAACCCGGTGACCACCGAACCACACCACGGCCACCGACGACAGGTTGACCACAATCATGATCAGCGGCAGCATGCCGGCCACGAGCAGCGACGACTGAAGGTTGTTTCCCGTGAGGCTGCTGTTGGTCTTCGCAAACCGGCGTGTTTCGTGTCCCTGCCTGACGAAGGCGCGGATCACATTCGCGCCGATGATCTGCTCACGAAAGAGCTCCCCCGTTCGGTCCAGGAGCTCCTGCCCCTGCCGGTACAGGGGAACGAGGCGCCGGACGATGAGATACATGATGAGCAGAAGTATTGGCATGATGACCATCACGACGCTTGAAAGCACCATGTCCTGCTGCCACGCCAGTAAGACGCCCCCGGCCGCCATCACGGGGGCCGCCACCAGCATGGTGAAGACCAGGACGGCGAACGACTGGATCTGCTGGGTGTCGTTCGTGGCCCTGGTAACGAGGCTTTGCGTGCCGAAGGCTGCCATTTCCTGGGAAGAAAGCGACTGGATCCTGGCGAAGACCTCGCCGCGCAGCTGGTGCCCGAGCTTCATGGCAACCACTGCCCCGAAGTAGCCCGCGGCGATGGCTGCCGACGCCTGGACCGCAGCTATCAGGACCATGACAGTGCCCAGGCGGAAGATTTCCGGCGTGTTCCCCGCAACGATGCCGTCGTCGATGATGGCTGCGTTGATGGTGGGCAGCAGCAGGTTGCCTGCGGTCTGGACAAGCTGGAGAGCAACGATCGCGGTCACGGCGCCCTTGTGGCCAGCCAGCAGCCGGGTCATCAAGCCGAAAAGCATCGCACCTCCAGGAGGGATTTGGGAGGCCGATGAGGGTCCGGCCATTTGCCATCCCCAGAAGCCGCTGTCGTCATTGTAACCAGCATCACATTCTCTTCTCAGTCATAAGGCATTACCGACCAGAGAACCTCAAACGAATGGAGTTTATGCGCCTGGCTGTTTTTGCGCCACGGCAAAGATACGCCGGAACGGAAACACCGTGCCATGTGCCGTTGCCGGGTATGCGGCCCGCAGGGCTGCAGCGTACTCCGCTTCAAAGGCGTGCCCGTCCTCGGCCGAAAGAGCCGCCGCGACCGGGCGCAACGCCGTGCCCCGCACCCAGTCCAGCACCGGATCCGTCCCAGTGAGGACCTGCTGGTAGGTGGTTTCCCAGGCGTCTGCCGTGCAGCCCGCGTCCAGCATGATGCTGAGGTAGTCTGCGGGCTCCCCCACGGACTCTCCACCGCGAAGTACGCCGTCGAGCTGGGGCGACCAGCGTGCCGAACCTGCGAGTTCCCGCATCAGGGCATGGGACGCGGCATTAAAGTTCCCCGGCACTTGCATGGCGAACCAGGCACCGGGCTTGAGCGCCGCCAGCCAGCCCGCCAGCATCTCCTGATGCCCCGGCACCCACTGAAGCGCGGCATTGGTGACCACCACGTTGGTTTCAGCCGGGGGCGTCCAGGCTGCGATATCCGCCAGCCCGAAGCTGAGGCCCGCATGCCTGGCTGCGTGCGCGGCGGCCTTGTCCAGCATCTCCCTGGACGAATCGAGCCCCACCACTTGCGCTTCCGGCCATCTCCGGGCAAGGGTGGCCGTGAGGTTTCCCGGACCACATCCCAGGTCCACAACGTGCTGTGGCCGGTCGGCCTGGATCCGCCCCGTCAGGTCGAAAAACGGCCGGTCACGGTAATCGCCGAACTGGACGTACTTTACGGGGTCCCACTTCACAGTTACCTCCATCGCCGGGTGCTGTCTGGCAGTACCGCGAGCCTAACCCGGGCCCGCCCGGATATCCGGCACCGGCTGGGCACTAAGCTGGAAATCAATGAAACTCGTTGACCAGCTGCCTGTCCTGCCCGCCTCAGACCCCTCCGGCGCAGGCATCGACCCGGACGCCCTGTACACCCAATTCCTTGAGTGGACCGAAAGCCGGGGCCTGGAACTGTACGCTGCCCAGGACGAGGCCATCATGGAGTTCGCCACCGGAGCCAACGTCATCCTCGCCACCCCGACGGGCTCCGGCAAATCGCTGGTGGCCATCGCGGCGCACTTCCAGGCCATGGCGCGGGGCCAGCGCAGTTACTACACCGCCCCCATTAAAGCGCTGGTCTCGGAGAAGTTTTTTGCCCTGTGCGACATCTTCGGTGCAGAAAACGTCGGCATGATCACGGGTGACTCCGGCGTCAACCAGAACGCACCGATCATCTGCTGCACGGCAGAAATTCTCGCGAACATCGCCCTCCGCGAAGGGGCCGACGCGGAACTCGGTGCGGTCATCATGGACGAATTCCATTTCTACTCCGACCCCCAGCGTGGTTGGGCCTGGCAGGTCCCGCTGCTGGAGCTCCCCCAGGCCCAGTTCCTTCTGATGTCCGCAACCCTGGGTGATGTCAGCCGGTTCGAGGCCGGCATCACCGAACTTACAGGCCGCCCCACCACCACCGTCAGTTCCGCCGAGCGCCCCATTCCGCTGCATTACTACTACCACCAGACGCCGGTCCACGAAACACTCGAGGAACTCCTCTCTACGCGCCAGGTGCCCGCCTATGTGGTGCACTTCAGCCAGATCGAGGCCATTGACCGGGCCCAGACACTGATGAGCATCAACGTGTGCACCCGCGAGGAGAAGGACAAAATCGCGGAGCTGATCGCGAATTTCCGTTTCGCCGCAGGTTTCGGCAAGACGCTCAACCGGCTGGTCCGGCACGGTATCGGCGTACATCACGCCGGCATGCTGCCGAAATACCGCAGGCTCGTGGAGCAGCTCGCCCAGGCGGGCCTGCTCAAGGTGATCTGCGGTACGGACACACTGGGCGTGGGGATCAACGTGCCCATCCGCACCGTGTTGCTCACCGCACTGAGCAAGTACGACGGCGTCCGCACCCGCCCGCTTAACTCCCGGGAGTTCCACCAGATTGCCGGAAGGGCCGGCCGCGCCGGGTATGACACCGCGGGGACGGTGGTGGTCCAGGCACCCGAGCACGTCATCGAAAACGTGAAGGCGATGGCCAAGGCCACCGCCAAGTTCGGTGACGACCAGAAGAAGCTCCGCCAGGTGGTCAAGAAGAAGCCGCCGGAGGGCTTCGTCTCCTGGGGGGAACCCACCTTCAAGCGCCTCGTGGAATCCGTGCCCGACCCTTTGACGTCCAGCTTCAGCGTGACGCATTCGATGCTGATGAACCTGATGGAACGGCCCGGCGACCCGTTTACCGCGGCCCGCCGGCTGCTGACCGAAAACCACGAGACCCGGTCGTCACAGCTGCGGCTGATGAAAAAAGCCCTGGGGATCTACCGTGAACTCCTCGCCGCTGAAGTGGTGGAGCGCATCCCGGCAGAAGAGCATGGCCATGACGGCAGGACCGTACGGCTCACCGTCCATCTGCAGGCCAACTTTGCCCTTAACCAGCCACTCTCGCCGTTTGCGCTGGCGGCCCTGGAGCTCCTTGACCCGGATTCGCCGTCGTACGCCCTGGACGTGGTGTCCGTGATCGAGGCGACCCTCGAAAAGCCCCGCCAGATCCTCTCCGCGCAGCAGAAGAAGGCCCGCGGGGAAGCGATTGCCGCGATGAAGGCTGACGGCATCGAGTACGACCAGCGCATGGCCATGCTGGAGGAAGTCACCTATCCGCAGCCGCTCGCCGAACTCCTGGGCGAAGCCTTCGAGGTCTACCGCAAGGCCGCGCCATGGGTGGGCGACTTTGAACTGGCGCCCAAGTCCGTGGTCCGCGACATGTACGAGCGGGCCATGAACTTCGGCGAATTTGTCCAGTTCTACGGGCTGGCCCGCTCAGAGGGCATTGTGCTGCGCTACCTCGCCGACTGCTTCAAGGCGCTGCGCCAGACCGTACCGCAGGACATGCTTCGGGAAGACCTTGAAGACCTCATCGCCTGGCTTGGCGAGCTGGTGCGGCAAGTGGACTCCAGCCTCCTGGACGAATGGGAGGAGCTGACGTCCGGCGCGATGCCCACCCCGCACGACGCTCCCCCTCCCCCGCCGCCGTCGCTGACGTCCAACATCCGTGCCTTCCGCGTGATGGTCCGCAACGAGATGTTCCGCCGCGTGGAACTGTTCGCGGACGAAAACGCCGCAGCCCTGGGCGAGCTCGACGGCGGCGCGGGCTGGGATGCCAACCGCTGGGAAGACGTCCTGGACGACTACTTCGACGAACACAACGACATTGGCACCGGCCCGGATGCCCGCGGTCCCGGACTGCTCATGATCACCGAAGAGCCAGGCCTTTGGAAGGTCCGGCAGATTTTCGACGATCCGGCGAGCAACCATGACTGGGGCATCTCCGCGGAAGTGGACCTGGCGGCCTCCGATGAAACCGGAACGGCAGTGGTCCGTGTCACCGACGTCAACCGGCTCTAGGCTCTGACCGAATGGACTCCGTCCCCGACCTGACCGGCAGCCTTCGGGTTGTGGAAGCCCTGAAGGCCCAGCCCGTGGCACCTTCCAACGGTCCACGGCAGTGGTGGAAGGGCCCGCTGGACGTCGAGGGACTGGCTTTGGGGGCGGTCCAGGCAGCAGCGACGTCGTTGAACGCGCTTGTTGGCGTTCCGGGCAGGTACTCAATGGCATCCGGAGCCACCGCGGCGGCGTTCGATTCGCTGGGACACCTGCGGATCGCGGGCGGGAAACCCGAAGGGTTCGCTCCGATGTCCGGCTTTCGGCGCACGTCGGACGGCTGGATCCGCCTGCACGCCAACTACCCCCACCACGCAGCCCGGCTGACGTCGTCCCTCTCCGTGAGCACACCACAGGACGTGGAACACGCCCTGTTAGGAATGACGTCCGTGGCCGCCGAGGAAGCCATCACGGCAAACAACGGCGTCGCTGCTGCCGTGCGCACACGGGACGAGTGGATCGCGACCCCCATGTATGGGACGGCCAGCTCCGGTCCATGGATCAGAATCTCGCGTCCGCCGCCGTCAGCCAGTGAAAGTCCGCAGCTCTCCCGGTGGGTTCCATCGGCAGTTCCACGCCACCCCCTGGCCGGGCTCAAGGTGCTGGACCTGACGCGCGTCATTGCGGGGCCCACTGCCACACGCCTCCTGGGCGCCCTGGGCGCAGACGTTCTGCGCATCGACCCGCCCCAGCTTCCGGAGTTGAGCGATGTGTTCATTGACTCGGGCTTTGACAAGCGCAGCGCCGAGGCGGACCTCCGGGATCCTTCCGCCATGGAAGCGGTCAGGCTTCTCATTGGGTCTGCCGACGTGGTGGTCACGGGCTACCGCGACGGCGGGCTGGACCCTTTTGGGCTGGCGCCCGAAGCGCTGTTGCTTGCCCGGCCAGACCTCGTCATAGTCACTCTGAGTGCCTGGGGCAGCGGCGGCCCTTGGAACCGACGGCGCGGTTTTGACAGCCTGGTACAGGCCGCTTGCGGCATTGCCGAACTGTATGGCCGCACGACTGATGACGGGTGGCAGCCGGGGGCGCTTCCAGTGCAGGCACTGGATCATGCCACCGGTTATGGCCTGGCGGCGGCAGCAATTGCCCTGCTGGCCGAACGGCTCCGAAGCGGACGTGGCGGCGCTGCCCGGCTTTCCCTGGCCCGCACCGCTGAAGAATTGTTCCGGCTGCCCGCAGTGGCCGGTCACGGCGGTTCCCTGCCTGACCCGGACCTCCGCGTGATGGACAGCCCCTACGGTCGCCTGCGATATGTTGGGCCGCCCATCATGTCGGACGGCGTGCCGCTGGAATACAGCAACGGACCCGTCCGCTACGGAACATCGCAGCTTCGCTGGCAATAGGGAGCCTGGCAGTAGGGATCACGGCCCCGCTAGTAAACTCGGACCATGAGTGTAATCCGCCCCGCCACCCGGCAAGACGTCCCCGCCATTCTGCAGATGATCAACGAACTGGCCATTTACGAAAAGGAACCGGACGCGGTCCGCAACACACCGGAAATGCTGGCTGAGGTCCTGTTCGGCGAGAACCCGCGCGTGTTTGCCACGATGGCTGAGAACAGCGCAGGCGAGGTCCGGGGTTTCGCGCTCTGGTTCCTGAACTACTCCACCTGGGAAGGCGTCCACGGCATCTACCTGGAAGACCTCTACGTCAGCCCGCACGCCCGCGGCGAGGGCCACGGCAAGGCGCTCCTGCAGCACCTGGCCGCCACCGCCGTCGAGAGGGGCTACGCCCGGGTTGAGTGGAGCGTCCTGGACTGGAACGAACCGTCCATCAACTTCTACCGCAGCCTCGGCGCCCGCCCCCTGGATGGCTGGTCCACGTTCCGGCTGACCGGCGACGCGCTGGAGAGCTTTGGCACCAGAACGGCAGCGTCCATCCGTGGCTGAGCAGGACGCTACCTCGCAAACGACGCAAACGCGGACCCCTGTCCCGCATTTTGTGAAGGCCAGGCACGAATTCCGTGGCATGCGCACCGCCGAGCACTACTTCACCGTTCCCTTGGACCACTTCGCTCCAGGGAGCGGCGACGACGCCGAGGCTATCACCGTCTTCGCCCGTGAGTACGTCTCGTCGGCCCACACCCAGGCTGAAGCCGAAGAGCTTCCCTGGCTGGTGTTCCTCCAGGGCGGGCCGGGCGGCCGCGGCAACCGGCTGGCTTCGCTGGGCGGCTGGAGCAAGGCGGCTGCCCGGGACTTCCGGATCCTGATGCTGGACCAGCGCGGCACCGGGCTGTCGACCCCCCTTGACCGGAACACGCTGGCCGCGCGCGGAACGGCCGAAGCGCAGGCCGCGTACCTTGAGCATTTCCGTGCGGATTCCATCGTGGCCGACGCGGAGCTCATCCGCGCGGCGCTCGGCTCCGGCCCCTGGAGCATCTACGGCCAAAGCTACGGCGGATTCTGCGCGCTGACTTACCTGTCTTTTGCCCCGGACGGGCTGAAGGAGGCTCTCATCACGGGCGGGCTTGCGCCGCTCGCCGGCCATGCCGACGACGTCTACCGCGCCACGTTCGCGCGCGTTGCAGCCCGCAACACCGAGTACTTCAGCTGGTATCCGGAGGACCGCCGGACAGTGAACGCGATCGCATCGCACCTCCGGCAGGCCGAAGAGTTCCTTCCCGACGGCGGCCGGCTCACGGTTGAACGGTTCCAGATGGTGGGCTCCTTCCTGGGCGGAAACACGCGGGTGGACGGCCTGCACTACCTGCTGGAAGACGCCTTCACCGAGACACCACAGGGGAACCTCTCCGATGCCTTCCTGGAGCAGGTCCAGGGCATCGTGTCCCGCCTGGCGAACCCGCTCTATGCCCTGCTGCATGAGTCCATCTACGGGCAGGGACAGGCGACCGACTGGGCTGCCTGGCGTGTGCTGCAGGAAAATCCGGCATTCCATCCGGATGCGGAGGCGCTGCTGCTGACCGGCGAGATGGTGTACCCGTGGTATTTCGAACAGGATCCCGCCTTGGTGCCGCTGCGGCAGGTGGCCCATCTGCTGGCCGCCAAAACGGACTGGAAGCCGCTGTATGACCCCGCACAGTTGGCCGCGAACAGCGTGCCGGTTGCCGCCGCGGTCTACCAGGACGACATTTACGTGGACCGCAGCCTGTCAATGGACACGGCGGCTGCTGTGCGCGGACTCCGGGTATGGGAGACGGCCGACTTCCACCATGACGGCATAGCGGACGACGGCGAGGCTATTTTCGGGCGGCTGCTGGGTATGGTGCGCTCGGTTGCCGGCTCAGCCGGCAGCTGAGCCGGCCGCCGGGCTGCGGCGGCGCGCCATCAGGGCAACGACGGCGGCGCTCAGTACAGCAGCCCCCACCAGTCCGCCTGCCATATTGAGCCCCAGGTAGCCGGCCCAGCTGAGGATCAGTCCGGAAGTGGCCCCGCCCACCGCACCTGCAGCGCCCATCAGCATGTCCGACACCCCCTGGACCACCACGCGGGACTCCTGCGGGACGCTCTCCGCCAGCAGCGTGGACCCGGAAATGGTGGCCGCAGACCAGCCCATGCCCAGCAGCACAAGTCCCACGGCCACCGCGACGGTGGACGTCTGGCCAAATCCTGCGACGGCGACGGCAGCGATCAGCGTGGCGAAGCCGATCATGATGGTCTCAGTCCTGCCTGCCTTGTCCGTCAGCCAGCCCATAACCGGCGACAACGCGAACATGCCTGCGATATGCAGGGAGATGGTGAAGCCGATGATCACCAGGACATCGCCGGAGGCGGCGTGGCCGGCATGGGAGGCACCAGGCCCGGCTACGAGTTCCTGCAAATGCAGCGGGGTCATGGACATCACGCCCACCATCACGGCGTGCGCTCCGACGACGGCGGCAAGCGCCAGCCAGGAAGCCCTGGACTGGCGGATTGCCCGCAGCCCGCGGACGAGCGATCCCCCGGCTGCGTTGCGCGCGGTGGCGCCTTGCTGATTTGCCGTACGTGGTGGCGTGCCCTGCATCTTCCCGCCATCTGGCTGGGCGTCGAGATCCAGCGCGGCGGGTTCCTGAGTGGCAAGATCCTGAGTGGCAAGATCCTGAGTGGCAAGATCCCAGGCGGCGATTTCCCGCGCGAGCAGGAGCGGGTCCGGCCTGAGACCAGCGAAAAGCAGCACAATGGCCAGCAGGAGTCCGGCTGCGGAGATCACGAACGGTCCGGCGACGGGAGGCAGGCCGAGTGCCAGGCCCACCACGGTGCCGGGCTGGATCAGGTTGGGTCCGGCCACGGCGCCGACCGTCACAGCCCACACCACGGCGGAAAGCGCCCTGCCGCGGTGTTCAGCGTCCGCAAGGTCGACGGCGGCGAAGCGTGCCTGCAGGCTGGCCGCGGTACCCACCCCGATGCCCACCGCCCCCAGCACCAGAAGGACGAACAAGCCGGACACCACCGACAGCACTATCAGAACTGTGCCGGCCAGGGCGGCGGAAAGCCCCGTGACCTGCCCGGCCCGACGGCCCCGCCGGTCCGCCAGCGAGGCAAGAGGCAGTGCTGTCAGCGCGGCCCCCAATGTCATAACCGTGGCCACGGCACCCGCCCACACGCTGGAACCGGAAAGTTCCACGGCCAGGATGGAACCAATCGAAACCGTGGCTCCGGTGCCGATGCCACCGAAAACCTGGGCCGCGCTCAGCAGCACCACGGTGCGCCGTTGCACCTGGCGCACTCCTCTTTCCGTGATCAGCGTGCGGGCCATGGTCCGAGCATAGTCCTGGGCGGCCACGTCCTACAGGGGGCAGATTAAGCCACTGATCCCGGCCGCAGTGCGGCCGGGATCAGTGAAAATGCAGTGTGCGTCAACGAAACGCGGAGACAGCCTACTCGGCTTCGCTGAGGCTCTTCTTGGCGTCTTCCTCAAGGCGGGGGTCCAGGTGGGCCGTCTTTGCCTTGGAGCTCAGGAGGCTGGCAATCACGGCAACGATGATGGTGCCCACGATGACGGCCAGGGAGACGAATGTCGGAATCTCCGGGGCCCACTCGATGTGGTTGCCGCCGTTGATGAACGGCAGTTCGTTCACGTGCATGGCGTGGAGCACCAGCTTCACTCCGATGAACGCCAGGATGAAGGACAGCGCGTGCTTCAGGTAGATCAGGCGGTTCATCAGGCCACCCAGCAGGAAGTACAGCTGGCGCAGGCCCATCAGGGCGAACAGGTTGGCGGTGAAGACGATGAACGGGCTCTGCGTCAGGCCGAAGATCGCCGGAATCGAGTCGACGGCGAAAAGGAGGTCGGTCAGGCCGATGGTGATGAACACGATCAGCATGGGGGTGAAGACCTTCTTGCCGTCCACCGTGGTGCGCAGCTTGCCGCCGTCGAACTTCTCCGACATGGGGATGACCTTGCGGATCCGGGCGATGAGCGGGTTTTCCTTGTCCTCTTCGTCCTCGCCTTCGTCCTGGGCCTGCTTCCAGGCGGTCCAGAGCAGGAACGCGCCAAAGATGTAGAACACCCAGCTGAACTGCTCGATCACGATGGCGCCGAGGAGGATGAAGATGCCGCGCAGGATCAGGGCGATGATGATGCCCACCATCAGGACTTCCTGCTGGTACTTACGGGGCACGGAGAAGCGGGCCATGATGATGATGAAGACAAACAGGTTGTCGATGCTGAGGCTGTATTCAGTGACCCAGCCGGCCACAAACTGGCCGCCGAATTCGGCGCCGGTAAAGAAGAACATGGCCCCGGCGAACAGCAGGGCCAGGGAGACGTAGAACGCAACCCACAGGCCGGCTTCCTTCATGGAAGGCTCGTGGGGGCGTCGGACGACCAGCAGAAGGTCAATGAGGAGGATCAGGCCAAGGACGACAAGTGAGCCGACCTCGAACCACACGGGTAATTCGGGCACAGGTTAGCCTTTCGCAGGGTACAGAGAAATGGTGTAAGTCTCTCCGGCCAGCCTATGCACTTGGTGCTGAAATGGCGGCCCGCTACGCCCGGCCAGGCAACTGTGCCTGGCGTGTTGACGATCGTAGCGCTCGGGATACTCCCCTACGTGACGTTAACTGTACAGTAGGCGTCCCGACATGCGGAAACATGCCCCGACTGCCACTTCCCTTTCGGCGCCCGGGGTGGGCTAGGCATGGCCGGCCGCCTGCATCTGGCGGAGCTCCTTCTTAAGGTCACTGACCTCGTCCCGGATCCGCGCGGCCACCTCGAACTGGAGTTCGGCGGCAGCGCCGTGCATCTGTTCGGTCAGTTGTTCGATGAGGCCCACGAGGTCTTCGGCCGGTGCCGCGGCGAGGCCGTCCTTGCGGAGCTGTGCTGCGCCCTTTGCCGCGGACTTGCCACGTTTGGCGCCCTTGGCCAGCCGGTTGTTATTGAGCAGCTCCTGGGTGTCCGCGTCTTCCTTGGCCAGCTGGTCGGTAATGTCGGCGATCTTCTTCCGCAGCGGCTGCGGATCGATGCCCCGTTCCGTGTTGTAGGCAACCTGGATGGCGCGGCGCCGGTTGGTCTCGTCGATAGCCTTGGCCATGGAGTCGGTGATGCGGTCCGCGTACATGTGGACCTCGCCGGACACGTTGCGGGCAGCACGGCCGATGGTCTGGATCAGCGAAGTCGCCGAGCGCAGGAAGCCTTCCTTGTCCGCGTCCAGGATGCTCACGAGCGAGACCTCGGGCAGGTCCAGGCCTTCGCGGAGCAGGTTGATGCCCACCAGGACGTCGAAGACACCCATCCGGAGTTCCCGGAGCAGTTCAACGCGTCGAAGGGTGTCCACGTCCGAGTGCAGGTATTCGACCTTGATGCCGTGGCCCAGCAGGTAGTCGGTGAGGTCCTCCGCCATCCGCTTGGTCAGCGTGGTGACCAGGACGCGTTCGTTCTTTGCCGTGCGGGTCTTGATCTCGCCGAGGAGGTCATCGATCTGGCCCTTGGTGGGCTTGACCACCACCTCGGGGTCGATCAGTCCGGTGGGCCGGATGATCTGCTGCACAAAGCCGTCAGCCTTGCCGAGTTCGTACTTGCCGGGAGTGGCCGACAGGTAGACCGTCTGGCCCACGCGTTGGAGGAATTCGTCCCATTTCAGCGGTCGGTTGTCCATGGCCGACGGCAGGCGGAAGCCGAAGTCCACGAGGTTCCGCTTGCGGGACATGTCGCCCTCGTACATGGCGCCGATCTGCGGCACGGTGACATGGGATTCGTCGATCACCAGCAGGAAGTCGTCCGGGAAGTAGTCGATGAGGCAGTGCGGAGCGGTCCCGCGGGCACGGCCGTCGATGTGCGACGAGTAGTTTTCGATGCCGTTGCAGAAGCCCATCTGCTGCATCATTTCGAGGTCGTAGGTGGTGCGCATCCGGAGCCGCTGGGCTTCCACCAACTTGTTCTGGCCTTCCAGGACGGCCAGGCGTTCGGCGAGTTCGTCCTCGATCCGCTTGATGGCCCGGGCCATCCGCTCGGGCCCGGCCACATAGTGCGAGGCCGGGAAGACGTACATTTCCTCTTCGTCCCGGATCAGTTCGCCAGTCAGCGGATGGAGAGTGTGGATGTTCTCAATCTCGTCTCCGAAGAATTCGATGCGGATGGCGAGTTCCTCGTACATCGGGATGATTTCCACGGTGTCGCCGCGGACCCGGAATGTGCCGCGGTGGAAGTCCATGTCGTTGCGCGCGTACTGCATGGCGACGAACTTCCGGAGGAGGTCATCCCGGTTCATCTGTGCCCCCTTGCGGAGCGTGACCATGCCGGCAATGTACTCTTCGGGTGTGCCCAGGCCGTAGATGCAGGACACGGTGGCGACCACAATGACGTCGCGGCGGGTCAGCAGGGCGTTGGTGGCGGAGTGCCGGAGCCGTTCCACTTCCTCGTTGATGGAGGAGTCCTTCTCAATGAAGGTGTCCGTCTGCGCTACGTACGCCTCAGGCTGGTAGTAGTCGTAATAGGAAACGAAGTACTCCACCGCGTTGTTGGGCAGCAGTTCACGGAATTCGTTGGCGAGCTGGGCCGCGAGGGTCTTGTTCTGCACCATAACCAACGTGGGCCGCTGGACCTGTTCGATCAGCCAGGCCGTGGTGGCGCTTTTGCCGGTACCGGTGGCACCCAGCAGCACAACGTCCTTTTCGCCGTTCCTGATCCGCTCCGTCAGTTCGGTGATGGCAGCAGGCTGGTCACCCGCCGGCTGGAACTCGCTGATGACTTCAAACGGAGCGACAACGCGGTTGATCTCCTGGGCAAGGCTCATGCATCTAATCTACAACCGGGGACCGACAGTGACGGCCGGATCAGTTGCCGGCGAACAACCCGCCCCCCCCGGGGCAGGGAGGTCAGGGGAGGTACGACGGCGGCTGCCACCCTGTGCGCGCGGCCCAGCCGTCCATCCGCGGCCAGGCGACGTCCGTGAACCACGGTTCCTTTGCCTCCGCGTAGGCGTGGGTACCTTTACTGCCGGCAAACTGTTCGGTCAGCGCGCGTTTATGGTCCTCATACAAGGCGGCGGCTTCCGGGTCGTCCCTGAGCCAGTCGCGGAAGATCAGCGCGTAGCGCCAGCCGGACGATCCGGCCGCCCGTACGTGCACGTTGGCGGGGCGGCCGGGGTCCGCGTTGGCGTGGAAGCGTTTCTGCCACTGCGCAGGGTCCGGATCCGTCGGTTTCGGTGTGTCATAGGCCACCCCCGGCACGGCCGGGAAACCAGCGGCCGCCAGCAGCGGCGCAATCCGGTCCGCGGCGTTGAGATCCGACACCGTGACCTGGAGGTCGATGACGTCCTTGGCTGCCAGGCCAGGCACGGCTGTGGAGCCGATATGGTCCACAGCCAGGATGTCGTCCGATGCTGCGGCCTGGATTCGGGCGCCAAGCCGTGCACCCTGGACCGCCCAATCCTGCTGCGGCACCGACAAAACTGCCATGCCTGCCCTGACCGCCCTGACGCTGCGCCGGAGATTGCGCGCGAACGGCACCAGTCGTTCGGCCCAGAGCCGGTCCACCTGCGCCGTCACGTCCGCCAGCGATCCGGAGTTGTCCAGCAGGACGTCGGCAGCGGCCAGCCGCGCCTCGCGCGAGGCCTGGGCAGCCATGCGTGACCGCGCGTCCTCAAACGTCATGCCGCGGTGTTCGAGCATCCGGGCGATCCTGACGTCATCGGGCGCGTCCACCACAAGGACAAGATGGAAGCCGCTCCCCTGGCCCGTCTCCACGAGCAGTGGAATGTCCTGGACCACAATGGCGCTGGCCGGGGCTGCGGCGATGATGCCGGCCGCTGCCTTCCGGACCAGCGGGTGCACAATGCCGTTCAGGACGGCCAGCTGCGAAGGACTGCCAAAGACCACAGAACCCAGCCTGGCCCGATCCAGCCGGCCGCCGCCGTCGAGCATTTCCGCTCCAAAGGCTTCCACCACGCTGGCCAGCCCGGGCGTTCCCGGCTCCACCACGTCCCGGGCAAGCGCATCCGCGTCCACCAGCACCGCACCGAGCTCGGCAAGGCGTGTGGCGACCACTGACTTCCCTGAGGCGATGCCGCCCGTCAAACCGATCTTCAGCATCCCACCACCCTAAACTGAAGACGTGGCACAAACAGCGGATACACAGAGCACTGACGCCGCAGACAGCAGGGCCACCGCGTACACCACGCTCGCGTTGGGGCCGGAGTTCCGGCACGAGATCGAGATTAAACGCTCCAGATTCATTACCGTGCTGCGCCGCGCCGACAACGAGGACACCGCGCGGGACCTGGTGGCCGGCCTGCGCCGCGAGTTCCACGATGCCCGCCACCACTGCTCGGCATTCGTCCTGGGGCCGGACCGGGACATCCAGCGCTCCAATGACGACGGCGAGCCCTCCGGCACGGCCGGAATCCCCATGCTGGAGGCCATCATCAAAAGGGAAACGGCGCCGGGTATGACGGACATCAGCGACGTCAGCGCCGTCGTCGTCCGCTACTTCGGCGGCATCCTGCTAGGGGCGGGTGGGCTGGTGCGGGCGTATTCAGAGTCGGTTTCCGCGGCCCTGGAACGGGCCCCACTGGTCCGCCGCAGCCGGCTGCGGATCTGCTCAGCGTCGGTGCCGCACGCCGCTGCGGGACGGCTGGAGAACGATCTTCGGGCGGCGGGGTTTGTGATGGCGGAAACCAGCTACGGAGCGCAGGACACGATCCTGCGCCTGGCCGTGCCTGACGATGCCGCGGAAATCTCTGCGGCCACCGAACGCGTGTTGTCGCTCACCGCCGGGAGAACCGTGCTCACGGCGGCCGGAACGGAGTGGCTCGATGCCCCGCTCCCCTGAAGTCCGTCTGGCAGACGTCGACGACCCCATGCTGGAGCGGCTGCTTCAGCTGGCACAGCTGGATGCGTCCGCGGATGACGTCACACCGCCGCTGGGCAACGGGACGGGCTGGAATGCCGAACGCATCGACTGGTTCCTCGCCTACCACCGGTCTGCAGCCGCGGGACTGGAGGGACCGGCCACGGAAAAGAGCTGGGCAGTGCTCTGCGACGGCAGCCCGGCCGGCGCGATCAGGCTCAAGCTGACGGACGCGGAAACGGCGCAACACGAAACAGCGGAGACCGGCATCTGGCTGGGCCGGAGCTACCGCGGCCACGGTGTCGGCGGCGCCGCGTTGCGGCTGGTACTGGCGGAAGCCCGCCGCGCCGGACTGCACCGCGTCGTGGCCAAAACCACGGCAGCCAACATCGGCGCGCAGCGGCTCCTCATCGCCGCTGGCGCGGTCCTGACGCACGACGACGGCGGCGCGGTGAGTGCCGTCGTCGTACTCTCAACTAACCCGCAGTAGACACTCCGAAGTGCACGTTTGGAAGCATTAAGTGCTGGTCAGATGGCCGGTTAACACAGGTTTTCGGTTAAGCACAGCGGGCCCCTGCTTTCGCAGGGGCCCGCTGTGTTGGCCCGGGAAGCCCCGGGCCGGTGGCAATTAGTTGCCGGTCAGCTTCTCGCGCAGAGCGGCAAGAGCCTCGTCGGATGCAAGCGTGCCTGCACCGGCGTTGGACTCAGCAGCAGGCTCCGAGGAGTAGCTGGTGGTGCCTGAATCGCTGTCACCGGACGTTGCAGCTGCAGCGTCGTCGGCAGCGTGCTGGGCAACCTGCTTCTTGTGTGCTTCCCAGCGGGTCTGGGCGTCAGCGTACTGCTGCTCCCAAACGGCGCGCTGGTTCTCGTAGCCTTCAAGCCACTCGTTGGACTCCGGGTCGAAGCCCTCCGGGTACTTGTAGTTGCCCTCTTCGTCGTACTCAGCGGACATGCCGTAGAGAGCCGGATCGAATTCGGTGGACTCGGCGTCAACGCCCTCGTTAGCCTGCTTGAGCGAGAGGGAGATGCGGCGGCGCTCAAGGTCGATGTCGATGACCTTGACGAACAGCTCGTCACCAACGGAGACAACCTGCTCAGCCAGCTCCACGTGGCGGACTGCCAGTTCGGAGATGTGCACGAGGCCTTCGATGCCGTCTTCGACGCGTACGAACGCACCGAACGGAACGAGCTTGGTGACCTTACCCGGAACAACCTGCCCGAGGGCGTGGGTGCGGGCGAAGGTCTGCCACGGATCTTCCTGCGTAGCCTTGAGCGACAGGGAAACACGCTCGCGGTCCAGGTCGACTTCGAGAACCTCGACAGTGACTTCCTGGCCAACTTCGACAACCTCGGACGGGTGGTCGATGTGCTTCCAGGACAGCTCCGAAACGTGAACGAGGCCGTCAACGCCGCCCAGGTCCACGAATGCACCGAAGTTGACGATGGAGGAAACGACGCCGGGACGGACCTGGCCCTTTTCCAGCTTGTTGAGGAACGTGGAGCGAACCTCGGACTGGGTCTGCTCGAGCCAGGCACGGCGGGACAGCACAACGTTGTTGCGGTTCTTGTCCAGCTCGATGATTTTGGCTTCGATCTTCTGACCGATGTACGGAGCGAGGTCGCGCACACGGCGCATCTCGACGAGGGATGCGGGCAGGAAGCCGCGCAGACCGATGTCGAGGATAAGACCACCCTTGACAACCTCGATGACGGTACCGGTGACAACACCGTCTTCTTCCTTGACCTTCTCGATGTCGCCCCAGGCGCGCTCGTACTGAGCCCGCTTCTTGGAGAGGATCAGGCGGCCTTCTTTGTCTTCCTTGGTGAGCACCAGGGCTTCGACGAGATCGCCAACGGAGACAACGTCTCCGGGATCAACGTCGTGCTTGATGGACAGCTCGCGGGAGGGGATGACACCTTCGGTCTTGTAACCGATGTCGAGCAGAACTTCATCGCGGTCGACCTTGACGACGGTACCTTCGACGAGGTCGCCGTCGTTGAAGTACTTGATGGTGGCGTCGACTGCTGCGAGGAAGTCCTCAGCGGTACCGATGTCGTTAATGGCGACTACGGGGGTACCGGGCTTCTCGGTGGAGGTGATGGTCATGTAGTAGGGGCTCCGTTGTGGATAGTTAGTCGGTCAGGCAAACCGCCGCGCCCGCGTTATGGAACGCAGGCGCAGGTCTTCGGGCGATCGCAGGGATCTTCCGGGTCTTCCTGATTTGTGGATTCTAGAAACGCGCACGTAGTACGCGCCCACTTATTCTAGTCGCAGCGGCCAACGAGGGTCAAAGCGCATGGCAACACATCGCCTAGTCGGGCGAACGTGGTTCCGCCGCCCTGCAGTTGTGGCAGGGCCTGCCGGAAGCCGGCGGCTGTGCCGCCGCCGGGCTTATTGAAATGCGCTATGACGATATCGCCAGGACGTGCTGTGGCCAAGGCAGAGGCAACCGCTGATGGCGCCAGCGTGGCGCCGGCGTCGGCGTTGATGCTGAAGTTGACCGGCAACATGCCCAGACGCCGGGACATCGCGGCGGCCACCTCGTCGAGATATGCCGTGCCGGGGCGGAAGAACCGCGGCTGTCGGCCTGCTATTTCCCGCAGCAGGTCCTGGCACCCCGTCAGTTCGTCATATGCGTCGGCCAGGCTTGTGGTGCCGGGGATGCCGTAGGCGGATCGTCCGATGACGGACAACGGCCGGTGGTGCCAACCATGGTTCGCCAGTTCAAAGAGCGGTCCTGCCCCAGCTCGGCAGCGACCTGCCGGTTTGCATGGATCCACCGGGCATTCACAAAAAGGGTGGCCGGGATGTTCAGCCGCCGGAGCGTGGCGAGCAGTTCCTTGTCGACGCCGGATCCGCCGGGGCCGCCGCAGGCATCGAAGGTGAGCGCCGTATGACTGCCTGGCGACCTGGTGACCACTCCGGTCACCGCCAGACCCCACTCGGCCGGCCGGCGGCCGTCGAATTCCGTCACCAGCTGGGCTTTTGACGGCGGCAGGACTGCGGCTGCCGTCGCGGCCGGGACCTGCGACGGTACCGCCGACGCTTCTGGCCCGTTTGGCACGGGCGGGGCAAGTACCGCGAGGTCCCCGCGTTCATCCGAAAGAGGCGCGGACTCGAGCCCGACCGTGTCCGCCGACGAACACGATGCCACGGCAGCAAGAACGCCGGACGCCAGACCGAGCAAAATAGCCCGTCGGCCCGTCGGCCCGGGCACACCAAAATCCCCCATGGATTGTCCTTGAACGAGGCAGGGGCCCTAGAAGTGGGTCAGGCAGTGGGTGGCCCGCTCAACCGCGAACATCCCCCGTGCCCGGAGCGACGCGCCCTGCTTGTGTTCACGGATTCGCCCAGCCGAAGTCAGCGTAACCGGACAGACTGCGCCCAGATAAATTGATGACAATGCGGAGACATCCAGCGTCAGGTCAGGCTCGGTTGGCACGTCCAGGCGTACGACGGCGGCCTCGCCGCTACTGACGTCCACGCCAAACGTTCCCGCCGTGAGGCCGAGCGGGTCCTGCACCTCGAGCACCAGCTTTCCGTCCACCGGGTAATGCCGGGCTTCCAGCGCCTGGGCCACGTCCAGGATGCGGAGCCAGAGCATGTCCCGGCTGTCTGAGGAGTCGATGCAGCGGGGATCGGACAGTGCCCAGGTGAGCGGGTCATCCAGCGGCGCTTCCTCCCACGTGACGCGTTCCACCAGGTCGATGGCGGCCAGGAACTGCCACAGCTCCAGGTACGCCTCGTTCGTGGCCGCCACGAGGTCCACAACCTGCATGGTGTAGGGCTCGGTGTCCCAGCCGAGGAATTTGTAGGAGACGTAGCCGTCCACGGCGCCGTCGGGCCCGTAGTGCAGTGCCACCTTGACGGCAGGATCTTCCTTGCCCTCGCGGCCCAAGGACCCTGAAGCCAGCTGGCGGTACCAGTCCTGGCGGCCGATCGATCCCGGCGTCAGGCGGTGCACGCGGTCGAAGATGACCGGCGCCAGGTCCAGCAGCACACGGGGGTCCGCGACGTCCACGGTACCGACGGCGTGGTGATTAAGCCGGAACCGGGCGGTGGTGTCCACTTTCACGGACCGTTCGAAGCTGGCCACGCCGTAGCCAAAGCGTCCATAGATGGAGCCCTCGGACGCTGTCAGGGCGGCCATTGCCAGGCCATCGTCCCTCGCCAGGGCCAGGTCCTCGGACATCATCCGGCGCAGCAGGCCGCGCCGCCGATGCGAGGTCCGGACCGTCACGGCTGTGACCAGTTGGGTTTCCAGCAGCCGGCCGAAGCCGATGTTGAGTGTTTTGCGCAGGGTGCCGAAGGTTGCCACGGGTACGTCCGCGGGGAGCGACCCAGGCGCGACTTCCCGGGTCTGGTAGGCGCCGGTGAAGATCCTTCGGTCAGCTGCGTAGGTCTCCAAGGATTTGGCAACATGCTCCGGTGTCCGCGTGGATTCGTGGAAGCCAAAGGCGACCGCCTTCACCCATGATTCGGCGTCGGGATAACCCGCCTCGCCCTGGGATGCCGCTGGGAAGCGCCGGATTTCATAGTCATCACTCAGTTCAGCCACACCGCCGAGCCTAACCAATGAATCCGGGGCCTGGCCAGCAGCAACACGCTCACAGGCAGGAAGTTCCGCAGGGCCGGCGGGAAATGGCTCAGAGCCGCCGCACGGGTTGGCGGAGGATGGTTTTGAGCCTTTCCGGTGCCACCCGGCGGGCGTCGGTGAGGTAGATCTCGTGGTGCAGGCCGGCAAATCCGAAGCCCTTGGACGGCATGTATTCACTGTGCAGGCGGTGCAGCGTGGGGGCCTCGTCGTCGTAGCTGCCGATGTGCAGGATCTGCAGCGAGAGGCCTTCATCGAGGGTCTCAAGGCGGAGCAGGTCCAGCCCCGGAACGTTCTTCGCCGCAGCCTTCGCGATACCGTCCTGCACCTCGGATGCGCCGATCCAGCCCGGCTGATGGATCATCATGGTCCACTTCCAGCTGTCCTTCTCACCCCTGGTGAAGGCGTCAGGATCGTCTGCTGTCCACAGGCCCTCCAACGGCCCGACGACGTAGTCCCGGCCCGCGTGCTTGCTGGCGAACTTGAGGGCGTAGGACACCGAATACAGGGCTTCGAGGGCGGCGGCATAGGCGGGGGCCGTCCCCGGGTTACCGTGCCCGTCCAGCATCAGGTAGCTCAGTGGAGGGACGGTGACCGTCTCGAAGTCCCGGGCCCGGGGCGCGTACAGATCCTTGAACTGTTTCTTGACGTCGTACTTGTCCATCGCGCCCCCGCCCATTCGTTCCCAGCAGCCCGTTCCCGGCCCGTTCCCAGCAGCCTAGTGGCCGGCGTCGTACCAGCTGGGGCCCACACCGATCTGGACATCCAGCGGGACGCTGAGGTCCGCGGCGGAGCCCATCTGCTCGGTGACGAGCTTCTCCACCGCAACACGCTCGCCGGCTGCGACTTCAAGGACCAGTTCGTCGTGGACCTGCAGGAGCATGCGCGACTTCAGGCCCTGGGCCGCCAGTTCAGCGTGCACGCCCAGCATGGCGCGTTTGATGATGTCAGCGGCCGATCCCTGGATGGGTGAGTTCAGGGCGATGCGCTCCGCGTTTTCGCGCAGCTGCCGGTCCGTGCTGGTGAGGTCCGGCAGGTAGCGGCGACGCCCCTCGATGGTGGCCGTATAGCCGTCCACCCGGGCCTGGTCCACCACACCGCGAAGGTAGTCGCGGACAGCGCCGAACCGGTCAAAGTAGTCCTTCATCAGCGTGCGGGCCTCGTCCACGGAAATTTCCAGCTGCTTGGACAGGCCAAACGAAGTCAGGCCATAGGCGAGGCCGTAGGACATCGCCTTGACCTTGGAGCGCATGGCACTGGTGACTTCCTCGGTGGGCACGTGGAAGATGTTCGAGCCCACAAACCGGTGGAGGTCTTCGCCGTCCTGGTAGGCCTGGATCAGGCCTGCGTCGCCCGAAAGGTGCGCCATGATCCGCATTTCGATCTGTGAGTAGTCCGCGGACAGCAGGCACTCGTAGCCGTCGCTGACCACAAAGATGCCGCGGACGCGACGGCCTTCCTCGCTGCGGATGGGGATGTTCTGCAGGTTGGGATTGTTGGAGGAGATCCGGCCCGTCGCTGCCACGTTCTGCGCGTAGGTGGTGTGGATCCGGCCGTCTTCGGTCACGGACTTCTTGAGCGACTCCAGCATCTGGCGCAGCTTCGACGACTCCCGGTGCGCCATCAGCTGGACCAGGAATTCGTGGCCGGTCTTTTCCAGCAGGTTCTTCAGCGACGCGGCATCGGTGGTGTAGCCGGACTTGATCTTCTTCGTTTTCGGCAATTCGAGTTCGTCAAAGAGCACGGTCTGCAGCTGCTTGGGCGATCCGAGATTAACCTCGTGGCCGATCGCGGCGAAGGCAAGTTCCTGCGCGTTGTCGATCACTTTGGCCAGATCGGCGATCTGGTCGTCCATGCGCGGCAGGTCGATGGCGATGCCCGCGGTTTCCATGTCGGCCAGCACCCGGCTGACGGGCAGCTCCAGGGTGGTCAGCAGGTCCCCAGCCTTGCGTTCGGTGAGTTCTGATGCGAAGTGCCGGCTCAGGGCCTGGACCACGGCCGCCACCTGGACCAGCGCGCCGGCAGCGGCGGCGTCGTCGCCGTCGAACGCCAGCTCCAGCTGGCCCGCCTTGGAGGTCTCAGACGGAACACTGACGTTGAGGTGGTGCTGGGCCAACTCGGCGAGTTCATACGTGCGGCGGTCCGGCTGGATGAGGTATCCGGAAATTGAGGAGTCATCCACCACGCCTTCCAGTCCCAGGCCGCGGCTGGACAGGGCCTTGAGCGCAGCCTTGTAGCCGTGCATGACCTTTGACGAGCTTTCATCACGCAGCCAGTCCGCCAGGACGTTTTCGGCTGCGGCGTCCTGCGCGGCGAGGTCGATATAGACGGCGGCATCGTCACGGACAATGGCCAGTGCGGCGGCGTCCTCGCCGATCCGCCCGGGCACCAGGTCGACGGCGACCGCGGACGTCTTGCCAGCGCCGGCCGCCAGGAAGGCACCCAGCTCGGCGGCCCCTGCGGGAGTCACGAAGTCGGGCGCGGCGATGGTTTCGCGCTCCGCAGATTCCACGTCTTCACTGCCGTACAGGGCAAAGAGCCGGGTACGGATGGTCTTGAATTCAAGTTCGTCGAACAACGCCTCCAGCGCGGCTTCGTCCGGCCGCGGTTCCGCGAGATCGTCCAGGGTGAGTGGGAGTTCGAGATCCGTGTGGAGCCTGTTCAGGCGTCGGTTGCGTTTGACGTCCTCCACGTTTTCCCGGAGGGCATCGCCCACCTTGCCGCCGATCGCATCCAGGTGCTCGAGGACGCCCTCAAGACCGCCGTAAAGGTTGATCCACTTGGCCGCGGTTTTAGGGCCGACGCCCGGAACGCCCGGGAGGTTGTCCGCGGTCTCCCCCACCAAAGCGGCAAGGTCCGAATACTGCGCGGGCGTCACAAAATACTTTTCCTGGATGGCTGCCGCGTCCATCCGGGGAATGTCGCTGACGCCCTTTCGCGGGTACAGCACAAAAACGTTGTCCGTGATCAGCTGGAAGGCGTCACGGTCGCCCGAGACGAGCAGCACCTCGAAACCGGCCTTTTCCCCCATGGCGGCGAGGGTGGCCAGGATGTCATCTGCCTCATAGCCGGGCAGTTTGATGGTTTTGATGCCCCAAGCGCCCATGACCTTGTCGATGAGGTCGATCTGGCCGCTCATCTCACGGGGCGTTTCGTTGCGTCCGCCCTTGTACTCGCTGTACTCGGCTTTCCGGTGAGTGGTGTCATCCGAGACGTCGAAGGCGACACAAATGTGGGTGGGCTTCTGTTCCTTGATCAGGTTGATGAGCATGGACGTGAAACCGTGGATGGCGTTGGTGTGCTGTCCGTTGGCGGTGGAGAACTTGTCCGCCGGCAAAGCGAAGAACGCGCGGAACGCCATCGAGTGGCCATCCAGCACCAGGAGCCGCGGCTGGCCGGTGATGGGAGGCACCGGGGCTTCCGTGGCGGAAACCTGGCCTCCGGCCGGCAGGACGTTGATGTCCTGCAGGGCAGCATCAGCGTCAAGTACTGCGGTCTCGGACGGGAAGGGGGCCGGTTTGGTAGTTTCACTCACAGGTGCCAGCCTAGTTCCCATGATGGACAATTTCACGCCCGGGCCCTTCACTGAGGAATTGGTCACAGCAGGCATCCCGGCGCACCTCCACGACTGGCTCGGCCGCCTGGGCATCGGCGCCCTGGTGGTGAAGATGGGGATCCACTTCCTGGAGATGAGCCCGGAACGAACGGTGGCCACCATGCCGGTGGAAGGGAACACCCAGGTGGCGGGCATCCTCCACGGCGGCGCCCATGTGGTGCTGGCCGAAACCCTGGGGTCCTTCGCCGCCGGGATGCACGCCGGCGCCGGCAGGCATGCCCTGGGCATCGAAGTGAGCGCCACCCACCACCGTGCAATCGCTGCGGGCACCGTGACAGGTACCTGCACCGCGATCCACCTGGGCCGGACACTGACAACGCATGAAATCGTGATGACCGACGAACAAGGCCGCCGCCTCTCCACCGCACGCCTCACCAACATGCTGCGGGACAACGAGCCCGCGGAGGCCTAAGCGCCTCCGTCCGTTCAGCTCCCTAGCGTGCCGTAACCGGGGACGTGAAGGTGTAGCGGAGCTCCACTATGCCGCGGCCCAAGGTGCGGGACGCCGTCAACTCAAGTGGCGCCGTCGGGCCCTCCAATGGCAGCAGCCGTTTGCCGTCTCCCAAGACCACGGGGATGACAGAAAGGATGAGGTCATCCAGCAGTCCTGCGTTGGCGAACTGCGCAGCGAGGTTGCCGCCGCCCACCACCCAGACGTTCATGCCGCCGGCATGGTCCTTGAAGTCCTGGATGAACTCCTGGACGGGTCCGCGGACGAACGTGATGTCCGTGCCGGCCGGGGCAACGTGCTCGTGCCGGGTAAACACATAACAGGGTGTGGAAGGGTACGGCCAGTTGCCGGGTTCGTGCTCCATCAGCCAGGCGTACGTCTCGCCGCCCATCACGATGCAGCCGATGCCGGCCATGAAGGTTTCGTAGCTTTCCTTGCCGCCCTCGAAGCCATCGAACTCGAGAAGCCAGGCGAGGTCATCCTTGGTGGTGGCGATGAACCCGTCAATGGAGGCCGCGACAAAATACTGGATCCTTGACATGGAACCAGATTAGCCCTGCGGCGTTGACGCGCTGAAGGCCTATTTGCTGAAGTACGGAATGATCAGGTAAAGCCCGAACAGCACAGCAACGCCGCAGAGGCCAAAGCAGGTGTAGGCGAAGTAGCGCGTGGTGCGGGGTGAGGCCTGCCGGGCGTCACCGGCGATGGCCGTCAGCCGCACGCCCAATGAATACAGGACCACAACGGTCACCGCGGACACCAGGGTGGCACCTGCCACTGTCAAGAGTTCCAACCACTTCATCGCTGAACATCCTCGTGCTGGTTCGCCTTGGCACGGGCCCGGGCGAAGGCTTTCTTCTTGGCAAAGCGGACGGCCTGGCCCGCTTCTTCGACTTCCACGGCATTGTGGTGGCCCACCGCGGACTTCCGGGAGTAGGCGAACATAAACAGCACCGCGGCGGTGCCGGCGACGGCGGCAATCACCACACCCACCACGCCGGTCTTCACGAGCAGCGCGGTCAGCGCGCCCACAACGCCGGCGGCGGGAAGTGTAAACAGCCAGCCCAGGGCGATCTTGCCCACCATGTTCCACCGCACCGTGGTGCCCTTACGGCCCATGCCGGACCCGATGACGGACCCTGACGCCACCTGGGTAGTGGACAGGGCGAAGCCCAGGTGGGAAGACGCAAGGATGGCAGAGGCGGTACTGGTCTCGGCCGCGAATCCCTGGGCAGGCTTGACCTCGGTGAGCCCGGAACCCATGGTCCGGATGATGCGCCAGCCACCTGCGTAGGTGCCGACGGCGATGGCCAGGGCGCATGCCGTGATGACCCAGAACTGCGGGCCCGAACCCGGGGCCTGGGTGCCGGCGGAAATCAGCACCAGGGTGATGATGCCCATGGTCTTCTGGGCGTCGTTGGTGCCGTGGGCCAGCGCCACCAGGCTGGACGTGAAGATCTGGCCGGTGCGGAACCCGCCCCGCTTCTGCGTCAGCTTGCCGCCGGTTTCCGGATCGTGCCGCGACGTCAGGGCATACGCGAGCCGAGTGCAGAGGTACGCCACCAGGCCGGCAATGAGCGGCGCGAAGATGGCGGGCAGGATGACCTTCTGGAGCAGGGTTTCCAGGTTCACGGAATTGAACCCGATGCCGGCGATGGCCGCGCCGATCAGCCCGCCGAAGAGTGCGTGGGATGAGCTCGACGGCAGTCCCTTGAGCCAGGTGATCATGTTCCAGAGGATGGCGCCCATAAGGCCGGCGAAAATAATGTCCGGCGTGATCTGGACACCGTCGGAGCCTTCCCGGATGATGCCGCCGGAGACTGTTTTGGCCACTTCCGTCGACAGGAAGGCACCGACCAGGTTCAGGATTGCGGCGAGCGTCACAGCGGTCTTCGGTTTAATGGCACCGGTGGCGATGGGCGTAGCCATCGCATTCGCGGTGTCATGGAATCCGTTTGTGAAGTCGAAAAATAATGCCAGTCCGATGACCAGCGCCACCATAAAGGTGATATCCACCTGTTGCCCAATCTGCAGAGTCGACGTTCAGCAGTTCCACTACCCGCCGTGCCCTGCAACGCATTATTCACCTGCAGTTCATGTGAAATGACCTGTGGAGTTAACAGAACCGGCGTGAAACCCTATCGATCGTACGCGTCCATGGCATCAGGTCAAAAACAGCTGCTCCGTGACAAACCCACCGACGGCGGCTAGTTCGCCGGGAGAGATTCCCCGGCGCGGATCGGGCGACACCGTGAGGATGCGTCGGCCCAGGAATCCGGCCCACGCCAGTGCTACCTGTTCATAGCGGAGCTGATCGTCAATCCACACGATGCCATCCGGGGCGTTGGCCGCCAGGTCCTCCTGGAGGGCGGCAAGCTTCCACCAGCCCTCCCCCGTTCCGGCACCATCCGCTGTCAGGCAGGGCCAGTGGCCGCCGGCAAGTCCGATGGCAGGGCATAAGTAGTCCGCGGCCATCTCCTCCCAGCTGGTGAGCCACACGCACCGGACTCCAGGCAACCGGGAAAGCCGGTTCAGCCCGTCAACCAGCTGGCCCGCATACGCCACTTCGAGCACGCCGGCGTTCGCAAGTATCCAGCCGGAACCCCATGGCGTCGTGCCCGTTGCTCCGAACGGGCAAACGACGCCGTCGACGTCCAGGTACAGGGTGACGTTCCGCACTGCCGCTCCCGGTCAGGCCGGCAGGCCCGGAACGGCCCTTAAATGATTGAGGGGCTGCACGCATCAATGGTTGCATTGCGTGCAGCCCCTCCTCAAGGACTCGCGGATAAGCGGTGTCTCCCAGGCAGAGAACGCCTTTGGTCCGTCGTTCTCTGTCCTGGTTGGACGTGGGAGCCTATGACGCGGGAGCGGCCTGGGGGTTGTTGACGTTGACCAGCCAGGCGGTGCCGAACTTGTCGGTGCACATGCCGAAGATGTCGCCCCAGGGCGCCGGTTCCAGGGGAACGGTGACCGTGCCGCCGTCGGCGGACAGCTTCTCCCAATAGCCGCGCAGTTCAGCTTCGTCGTCGCCGCTGAGCGAAACCGAAATGGAGCTGCCGGTCGCGAGGTCCATGCCGTTCGGCGTGTCCGCCCCCATCAGGACCAGGCCGTTGCTGGCCGTCAGCATGCCGTGCATGATTTTGTCGGCTTCCGCCGGATCTTCGCTGGCGTGGAACTCCCCGAACGTGCTGAGGGCCAGGTCGCCGCCGAAGACGGACTGGTAGAAGGTCATCGCCTCGCGGGCGTTCTCGCGAAAGCCAAGGTAGGGGTTGAGCGTCGTTGGCATGGCCGGTTCTCCTTGAAGTACAGAACTGAAACGGAATCGGAACAGTCAACATCCTGCCGCACTTCCCGCCGCGTTCATAGGGTTCACGGAGCCTGATGCCCCGCAGTTTTCAGGGCATAAAGCGGTATCCCACACCAGGTTCCGTGAGGAGGTGGCGGGGTTTCCCGGGATCGGCCTCCAGCTTCCGCCGCAACTGGGCCATGTACACGCGCAGGTAGTTGGCTTCCGTCTGGTAGGCCGGTCCCCAGACGTCCAGCAGCAGCTGCTGCTGGGTCACCAGCCGGGCAGGGTTCCGGACCAGCAGTTCCAGGATGTTCCATTCGGTCGGCGTCAGCCGGACAACGTCCCCGTCCCTCGTGACCTGCCGCTGGGCCAAGTCCACGGTGAAGGAGGATGCGGCCACCGTGGGTGCCGACGCCGGATCCGGAACGCGGCGCAGGAGGGCCCGCAGGCGGGCCAACAGCTCGTCGAGTCCGAAGGGCTTGGTGATGTAGTCATCCGCACCGGCATCCAGGGCGTCGACTTTGTCCGATGAGCCGTGGCGTGCGGACAGCACGAGTACGGGCAGGCTGCTCCATCGACGGAGTTCCCGCAGGACTTCCGCTCCGTCCAGGTCCGGCAGTCCGAGGTCCAGGATCATTACGTCCGGCGGACGGTGGGAAGCGGCACGCAAGGCTGTGCCGCCGTCGGCCGCTGACTCCACGGCGTAACCGTGGGCCTGGAGCGTGATCCGGAGTGCCTTCAGCAGGTGGGGATCGTCGTCGACAACCAGCACACTGGTCCGGCGGCCGCCCTGCGTGCCGGAAGAACCAGCCTGGTCCGAATTCATGTGGCCTCCTGACGCGGCTGGCCGGCCGCGTGGCGCGCGCCCGGCGAGCCGGTGGAAAGGGCCAGCCTGATCACCATGGTCAGCCCGCCGCCGGGAGTTTCCTGTGCAGTCAGCGTCCCGCCCATGGCCCTGACGAACCCGTCGGCGACGGCCAGGCCCAGTCCCACTCCGGTGGCCTGGGGCCGGTCGTGGAGCCGCTGGAACGGCTGGAACATCTCAAGCACCTTCCCGGCGGGCACACCGGCGCCGTGATCGATGATCCGCAGTTCGCCGGACGGATAGCCATCCAGCGTGGCTGCACCCATGCCGTCGGAAGCGCCGGTGATGGTGATCCCCGAACCCGGCGCGTACTTGACGGCGTTTTCCACAATGTTCGCGATCACGCGGTCCAGCAGCACCGGATCAGCCTCGACGGTGGGCATGTTGGCGGGCAGCTCCACCCGGACTGTACCGTCCGGGAGCCCGCGCAGGGCCGGCGCAACAACCTCGCTCCACCGCACGGGTCCCAGCAGCGGCCGGACGGAATCGGCGGTGATCCTTGACATGTCCAAGAGGTTTCCCACCAGCTGGTCCAGCCGGTCCGTGCATTCGTCAATGGTTTCCAGCAGCTCCCGTTCTTCCGCGGGCGTATAGGTGACGGTCCGCTGCAGCAAGCCACCGGCGGCGAGCTTGATCCCCGCCAGGGGGGTCCGCAGGTCGTGGGACACCGCCCGCAGGATCGCCGTGCGCATGGAGTTCCCTTCGGCCAGCCGCAGCACCTCGCGCCGGCTGACGGCCAGCTGGCGGCGTTCCAGCTGGGCTTTCACGTGGACCGCAAACGCACCCAGCAACCGGCTTTCCACTGCCGGCGCCTCCCGGCCGAACAGCACCAGCCGGGTGTCGTCGTCGACCGGTTCCGCGGTGCTGCCCGGCGGTCCGGTGACGCCATGCTCCCACCCGGCGGTATCCCCCGCGCCGGCCACGAGCGACCAGATCCTGCCGTCCGCGCCGCGGACTCCGGCGAGTCCCGACGTCGGACTGGAACCTTGCGCTGTGCCCTCCCGGCTGCTGTACACACCGGCGCCGGTGGCACCAAAAACGTCCAGGGCCTCCGCCAGGATCCCGTCCAGAGTGTCTTCCGAACGGGAGGCGCCCAGGGCGAGGTCGCCCAGCGTGGCCGCCTCCGCCTGCGCGCGGGCAGCCTCCTTGGACCGGCGGGCAGACCCGTCCACCACCCCGGCGACCGCCACTGACACCCCCACAAAGACGGCCAGTGACAGGAGGTCCTGGGGATCACTGATCGCCAGGTCCCCCAGCGGCGGCGTGGAAAAGTAGTTCACCAGCACGCTGCTCCACAGGGCGCCGACCACGGCAGGCCACAACCCGCCCACCAGCGCCACCGCAACGGCGCCGGCAAGCTGGATCAGGACGGCGGTGGCAACGCTGTGGTCGAAGGCTGCGAGCAGCAGCTGCAGCAGTGCGGGCAGGGCTGCTGCGAGCGCAAAGCCAATAGCAACCCTGGTGCGGCCCAGGTCAGGCCGCCGGCGTGGTGCGTTCCGCTGGGGCGGGACGCGGGGAACTACCTGGACGTCGACGTCGCCCGCACCGCGGACCACCCGGGCTTCAACGGTGCCGCCGGCGAACAAGCCTGCCAGCACACCCGCAAGCGGTCCGCGGCGGGACTGCCCCACGACAATATGGGTGGCACTGGACTTGCGGGCGTAATCGAGCAGGGCCCGGGCCGGATCCGTCGCGGAGACGGTGTGGTAGGTCCCGCCCAGGTCATTGACCAGCCGCCGCTGTGCCTCTAAAACCTGGGGAGACTCGCCCGCGGTACCCCCCGTGGTGCGGACGTGGACGGCCACCAGCTCGCCGCCGTCGGTCCTTTCGAGAATCCTGGCGGCGCGCCGGATGAGCAGTTCTGCGTCATCGCTGCCGTTGAGGCCGATGACTATCCGTTCCCGTGCCATGCCGCCATTCTCCCACCCGGATCCCGACGTCCCGTGCGGGCCTTTCCCGGGGTTGGTGGCGTTGCTCATACGGACGTTAAGGATGCGTCAAGATCCGCCCGAATCCGGCTCCAAGGCGAGGGGGCAGTACTAGATTCGGCTGTGCCCGCGGTGCTGTGCCGCAGACTGAAAGGCTTTCATGACCACCATGAGCAGACCCCCGGCCGACCCCTCGGCACTCCGTGCGACGCGGAAGGAGGCCCTTGGCAGTTGGCTGCTGCATGGATTGGAGGATGCCAAGGGCACCCATCAGGGGCCGGGCGGGCTCGCCGACGAACATAGGAAGCACCACTGGTGGCAGGTGATGTGCCTGACCGGCGTGGACTACTTCTCCACGCTGGGCTACCAGCCGGCCATCGCGGCGCTCGCGGCCGGTGCCATCTCCCCGTTGGCAACGCTGGTCCTGGTGGCCGTGACGCTGTTCGGCGCTCTCCCCGTCTACCGCCGGGTTGCCGGCGAGAGCCACCGCGGCGAGGGATCCATCGCCATGCTGGAGCGGCTGCTCCCCAAGTGGCGGGGCAAGCTCCTGGTGCTGGTGCTGCTGGGTTTCGCCGCCACCGACTTCATGATCACCATGACGTTGTCCGCCGCGGACGCCACGGCACACCTGATCGAGAATCCCTTTGCACCGGACGCCCTGCACGGACAGGAGGTGGCCGTGACGCTGGTCCTGCTTGCCATGCTCGCTGCGGTCTTCCTGCGCGGGTTCAAGGAGGCCATCGGCGTCGCCGTTGTGCTGGTGGTCCTGTACCTGGGGCTCAACGTGGTGGTCATCGCGAGGTCGCTCGCGGAGGCAGCCGCGCATCCGGTGGCCGTCGGTGACTGGTGGCAGACGCTCAACACCTCCCACGGGAATCCGCTGATGGCGGTGGCCATCGCCCTGCTGGTCTTCCCCAAGCTGGCGCTGGGGCTGTCCGGCTTTGAAACCGGCGTGGCGGTGATGCCGCAGGTCCGCGGCGGCGCGGGCGATACCCAGGAGAACCCGGCCGGGCGGATCCAGGGGACCCGGCGGATGCTGACCACCGCCGCCCTGGTCATGAGTTCCTTCCTCGTGACCAGCAGCTTCACCACGGTTGTCCTGATCCCCGAGGCTGAGTTCCTGCCGGGCGGCGAAGCCAACGGCAGGGCGCTGGCGTTCCTGGCCCACGAATACCTCGGGCCGGGCTTCGGCACGGTGTATGACGTGAGCACCATCGCCATCCTGTGGTTCGCCGGTGCGTCCGCGATGGCCGGATTGCTGAACCTTGTCCCCCGGTACCTGCCGCGGTATGGCATGGCCCCTGCGTGGGCGAAGGCAGTCCGGCCGCTCGTGCTTGTCTTCACGCTGATCGGGTTCCTGATCACCTGGCTGTTTGAGGCCGACGTCGATGCCCAGGGCGGGGCGTACGCCACCGGCGTCCTGGTGCTGATGACCTCGGCTGCAGTGGCCGTGACACTCTCGGCCCGCCGGCTTCAGCAGCGCAAGCGGACCATCGGCTTTGGCATCATCACGGTGCTGTTTGTCTACACAACGGTCGCCAATATCTTTGAACGTCCCGAAGGCATCCGGATTGCCGGCTTCTTCATTCTGGGGATCATCAGCATCTCGCTGCTCTCGAGGGTGCTGCGATCCTTCGAACTGCACGCCACGCACGTCCGGCTGGACACCCAGGCCCTGGAGTTCATGGCGGAGAATCTGAGCGGGCCGATCGGGATCATCGCCCACGAACCGCTTCGCCAGTCGGCGGATGCTTACCGGCAGAAACTGGCGTCATCCACCGAAGCAAGCCATTTCCCCTCTGATTACCGGCCCCTGTTCCTGGAAGTCACTGTGGACGATTCCTCCGACTTCGAGACGGCCCTGGAGGTCCGGGGTGTGGTGCGGCACGGGTTCGCCGTCCTGGAAGTCCATGGACCGGTTGTGCCCAACACCATCGCCTCGGTGCTCCTGCACATCCGCGATGTGACCGGGCTGATGCCGCACGTCTACTTCCGCTGGACCGAAGGAAATCCTGCCGTGAACCTCCTGAAGTTCCTGGTGCTGGGCGAAGGCGAGATCGCCCCCGTGACACGCGAGATCCTCCGCGAGGCCGAACCGGATGTCACCAAGCGGCCGTGGGTGCACGTGGGCTGACCGTTGACGACGGCGGGACTTCACCCCCCGAGCTGGTGGACTGTGAAGGCCGTCAGGAACCCGACGGATGCGGTCAGTCCGGTGAGGTTGTGGTGCTCTTCGAACGCCTCTGGGATCATGGTGTCGGCGAGCATCGCCAGGATCCCGCCTGCCGCGATCGCGGTAATGAAGGCGATGACGGCGTCCGGAGCGTTCTCCAGCGCCACATACCCGAGCAGGGAGGCGAACCCGCACATGACGGCGATGCCTCCCCACACCCCAAAAATGTAGCCGGTACTGCGTCCTGCCTTTTTCATCCCGGCAGTTCCGGAAAGACCCTCGGGAACGTTGGAAATGAACACAGCCGCAAGCATGGCCGGACTGACCGATCCCGCGGTGACGAGTCCGACGCCGAGCACTATCGACTCCGGGATCCCGTCGAGGAGGGCGCCGAAGGCGATGGCCGTGCCGCTGCCCGGGCTGTCCTGCTCCGACGGTTGCTGGCTGCCTGAGCGTTTGCGGTGTTTTGCGCCGGCCCGTGTGAGGAGCATGTTCGCTCCCACGTAGACCACGGAGCCGGCCAGGAATCCGGTCACGGTAGGCCACAGGCCCCCGCCATCAACCGCCTCAGCGACGAGCTCGAACGCCAGTGCGGAAATCAGCACGCCCGCCCCAAAGGACATGATCGAGGAGACCAGTTTGGACGGAATGGCCCATTTCCACGACGCGGCGGCCCCCAGCACCAAGGCGGCACCGGCCACGGTTCCCCACATCAACGCCTGAAGCCACACCGGCATGCTGCCACCCTTCGTTCGCCCCGCACAGGACTCACCCTGCTGACTGAACCCATAGGCCCTGAACCTATCCTCCCTCGGCGTTGCACGCACGGCGCCGTGCCTATCTACTGGGCCGTGCCTGTCTACTGGCCAGGGCGGCAATTGTCGTAGGCTCAGGAGCATGGCCAGATACTTTGATGTTCATCCCCAGGATCCCCAGCCCCGCGCGATCACGCAGGCCGTGAAGATCGTGCTCGACGGCGGGCTGATCGCCTACCCCACGGACTCCTGCTACGCCCTCGGGGCCCAGCTGGGCAACAAGGATGCGCTGGACCGGATCCGGAATATCCGCAAGCTCGACGACAAGCACCACTTCACGCTGGTGTGCAAGGACTTCGCCCAGCTGGGCCAGTTCGTGAACATCGGCAACGACGTCTTCCGCGCCATTAAAGCCGTCACACCGGGAAGCTACACGTTTATCCTGCCGGCCACCAAGGAAGTGCCCCGCCGGCTGCTGCACCCGAAGAAAAAGACCGTGGGCGTGCGCATCCCGGACAACCGGGTGGTCCAGGCGCTGCTGGCCGAACTCGGCGAGCCCCTCCTCTCCAGCACCCTGCTGCTCCCGGACGAGGAAGACCCGCTGACCCAGGGCTGGGAAATCAAGGAACGGCTTGAGCACGAGGTGGACGCGGTCATCGATTCCGGCGACTGCGGGGCAGAGCCCACCACGGTGATCGACTATTCCAGCGGAGTGGCCGAGGTGGTGCGTCGCGGCACCGGCGACCCGTCCCGGTTCGAGTAGCGCGGCTCGAACGGACTCAGTCCGGTTTGCGGGCCCGGCTCGGCTGCACCCGCGGGGGCTCACCGGGCATCTTCGGGTAGTCCGGCGGGAACGGCAGTTCGCCGAGCCCGGCCTTGAGGTCCCGCTCCCACCACTCCAACAGCACGTCGATGGTGCCCGGATGCGCCTTCATGTCTGCCCAGGGATCGCCGACGGTCCTGAGCCGCTCGGGGACCGTCAGGATGGTGAAGTCCTTGGGATCCGCGCTGCCCAGTTCGTCCCAGCTGATGGGGCAGGAGACCGGCGCATGGGCCAGCGCGCGGGGGCTGTACGCGCCGGCGATGGTCCGGTCCCGGTTCGCCTGGTTGAAGTCCAGGAACACCTTCACGCCGCGTTCCTCCTTCCACCAGGCCGTGGTGACCTTGTCCGGCATCCGCCGCTCCAGCTCGCGGGCCGCAGCGATCACCGCGTGGCGGACGTCCAGGAATTCGTGGTTGGGCTCGATGGGAGCGTAGACGTGCAGGCCGCGGTTCCCCGATGTCTTGATGAACGTGTCCAGCCCGGCCTCCGCCAGCACCTCCTTCAACGCCAGGGCAGCCGGGACGGCGTCGTCGAAATCTGTGCCCGGCTGCGGGTCAAGGTCGATGCGCAGCTGGTCCGGGTTATCGGTGTTCGCTGTATGCGACGGCCACGGGTGGAACACCACTGTATTCATCTGCACCGCCCATACGGCCGCGGCGGGTTCGTCCAGGACCAGCATGGGGTGCGAGCGTGCGCTCGGAAAGACCACCTTCACTGACCGGATGAACTCAGGGGTTCCTTTGGGCGGGTTCTTCGAAAAGAACTGGTCCCCTTCGACATTGTCCGAGTACCTCTGCAGCGCCACCGGACGGTCACCGTTCGCGGCAATGAACGCCTCCCCGACATCCACCATGTAGCGTGCGAGGTCCAGCTTGGTCAGACCGAGATCCGGCCAGAGCACCCTGCTGGGGCTGGAAACGCGCATCTCGCGATCGCCGTGCGGTCCCGGGACAGTGAGGGTGGTCTGTTCGCTCGCCATGGGGACAACCTACCCTGCGCCACGCGTGGCGTCAGCACCCCGGCGCCCAGGGTTGCCGGTGATCCGGCATCATGGACCTATGGCCGTAGCTGAATCCCCTGTCACCTTTCCCGTCGGCGACGTTGAGGTCTCCGGCGTTTACGCCCGCCCGGACAGCCCCTTCGCCACCCTGGTGCTGGCGCACGGGGCAGGCGCCGGTATGGAGCACCCGTTCATGAGCGGTTTCACCCGTGGACTGAACGACGACGGCGTTACCACCTTGCGCTTCAACTTCCCCTACCGCGAGGCCGGCCGGAAATTCCCGGACCGGCCGCCGGCAGCCATCGCCGCCTGGCGCGCCGCAATGCATGAAGCAATGCGGCGAGGAACCCAGCACGGTGATACCGGACCGGTGTGGGCTGCCGGCAAATCGTTCGGCGGCCGGATGGCGTCCATGGCAGTTGCCGAGGGAATGGACACTGCCGGACTCGTCTACCTTGGCTATCCCCTCCACCCGCCCGGCAAGCCCGAAAAGCTCCGCGACGAGCACCTCTACGGACTCACGCTCCCCATGTTGTTCCTGCAGGGCACGCGCGACACCTTCGCGACGCCGGATCTGCTGGAGGGTGTGGTCTCCCGGATCGGTCCGTCTGTTGTCCTGGACTGGATCGACGGCGGTGACCACTCCTTCGCCGTCGCAGGAAAGAAACGCGACGCTGCAGAGATCGGAGCGTCGCTGGCGCCTAGAGTGGCCGAGTTTATGCGGAGCCGCGGCTGACCGATCCCAGCCGTAACGGCCCCAGTTACGCGGCGTCCTCGTGCCACCAGCCTTCCCAGGCGGTGGAGGTCAGCCGGCCCGTGGGGAAATCGGTCTTCCCGATCCCGCCATTGTGCGGGCGGCTGCCCTCTCCGCGACCGGCGTCAAAGAGGAAGTTCAGGCTACTCAAAAGCAACATAATTGTGTCCCTTCGTGTGGTGGTCTGGACCACGCTGTCCAAGTAGGAACGAGCCTAACTGCGCCATGTTTCAGCGGGTCGACGCAACGTTTCGGCGACGTATCGGACATCTCACCCGGTGCAACCAGCGAAAGAAAGGCTGCCGGCGGCCCGGCGCTACATGCGGGCTTTGGTCCGGGCCGTCGGCAGTGCCGTCCAAGGATCCTCCGGCCAGGGATGCCTGGGGTAGCGGCCACGCATCTCGGACCGCACCTGCGCGTACGGCCCGGACCAGAACGATGCCAGGTCGTCCGTCACGGCGAGCGGCCGCCGCGCGGGCGACAGCAGGTGGAAGAGGACAGGAACCCTGCCGTCCACCAGCCGCGGGGTCTCAGCCCAGCCAAAGCACTCCTGCAGCTTGACCGCAACAACCGGCCGGCCGCCGTCGTCCGCGCGTGGCTGCCCGGGTGCTTCCGGCCCGGGTCCTGCCTGGTCGGCCGGGGCCGAGCCTGACCCGGCACCGCCTGACGCCGCTATGTCCGACACCTCGGGGTAGTCGATCCGCACCATCGATCCGCTGGGTACTTTCAGTGCCTCCGGTGCCAGCTCCGCCAGGCGGACCGCCTCCGGCCAGGGCAGCAGCCGCCGCAAGGGGTCGGTGAGGTCAATGCTGTTGGTGGCGGCGCCGCCATCCAGTTTCTCGAGCTCCGGTCCCAGCCAGGAGTCCAGCCGTGCCAGCAGTGACTGTTCCGAAACATCGGGCCACGGCTCACCCAGTTCGCGGCGCAGCAAGGCGAGGCGGCGGCGTAAGTTGTCAGCCGCCGTCGACCATCCGATAATTCCCAGCCCCTCCGTGGCGAGGGCACGGGCCACGGCGGCACGGCCCTCCTCGGCGGAGGGGCGGACCGGGGTGGAGGACAGGCTGATGGCACCCAGCCGGCGTTCCCGCCTGGCCTTCACCCGGCCGTGGCTGAACTGCGCTTCCACCGCGTCGGTCAGGAGGTGCCCGGCGGCCGCCTCGGCGGCGTCGGCGCTCAGCGGCGCGGCGGACCGGATCACCGCGCCGGTACCGGCTGCGTCCCGGCCGGCGGCGCGTGAAACTTCCGCCACGGCCAGCCACTCATGCCCCGCGAGCGGACTGCCCGCCGGCAACCCCGCACGCGTGCCGGACGACAGCAGGTACCGCGCCGGGCCATCGCCCGGGACGCGCCGGGCCACACGGTCCGGGAACGCCAGCGCGACGACGACGCCCACCGCCTCCGCAGCGGTCACCGGCGCGGACCTCATCAGGGACGCAATGGCGGACTGTCCGATGGCGGCACCTTCAGTCCGCGCAATGCCCTCCAGCCGGCGGACGTCCTCCGCCCAGCGCCTGGCAGCGGGGTCCTTTCCGGTGCGCAGGCCGGACAGGAGCCGGGTGAGGTCGGCCCCCGGGGCCCGCTGGTCCCCGGCTACGAGTGCCACCGCTTCCGCTGCGGCGCGGTGACCTACGGCCGCGGCGCCGTCGAGCAGTGCTCGGGCCAGCCGTGGATCGGCCGGGACCCTTGCCAGCGTCCGCCCCACCGCGGTGGCATGTCCGTCGCGGGCCACGGCTCCGAGTTCGCGCAGCACCTCGATGGCCTCGCCTATGGCTGCCGCAGGGGGTGCATCCGGAAGTGCCAGCCCGGCGCCGCCCGGTGATCCCCAGCAGGCCAGGACCAGCGCAGCACCGGTCAGGTCCGCGACGGCGATCTCCGGCGTCACGTGCGCCGGCGCGGCGCCATAGGTCCGCTGGTCGTAGCACCGGACCACCCGGCCCGGGCCCTGCCGTGCGGCCCGGCCGGCCCGCTGTTCGGCTGATGCCCGGGAGCAGGAAACCGTGACCAGCCCGGACATACCGCGGCTGGCATCACGGCGGGGTTCGCGGGTCAGCCCGGAATCGATGACGAGGCGCACTCCGGGGACGGTCAGGGATGACTCGGCCAGATCCGTGGACACGATGATCCGTGCCGGGCCACCCGGCCGGCGCCCCGAAACGGCCTGGTCCTGTTCGGCTGGGCTGACCTGGCCGTGGAGCTCCAGCACCTCAGTTCCGGGGGCAGCCCTGCCGCGGAGGCGGGCCGCCACATAGGAGACCTCCCAGGCTCCCGGGACAAAGACCAGCGCATCGGTGCGCGCGTCCTGCCCCACCGCGGCGGTATGGGCCTGCGCGGCTGCATCGGCCACGTGGTCGAGAAATCCGCGCGTGACCCCACGGTCATCCAACCGCGCGACGGCGGCGGGTACCCACTCCACTGTCAGGGGGTACAGCGCTGAGGGGCAGTCGACGACGGGAGCCGGCCCGCCGCCGTCGTCCGCTGTCCCTGCCTGTCCGGTCCCTGCATTCGCGGCTGCGCCCCCGATCAGGGCGGCGAAGCGGGGCGCGTCCAGTGTGGCGGACATGGCCACCAGCGTGAGGTCGCCGCGGAGCTGCCGCACTTCGGTGAGCATCCCCAGCAGCAGGTCGGTTTCGAGGCCGCGTTCGTGGACCTCGTCAAGGATGACCGCGCCCGTGCTTTCCAGGCCGGGATCATCGAGCAGGCGCCGCAGCAGGATGCCCGGCGTGACAAACTCCACCAGGGTGGCGGGACCGGCCTGGCGTTCACCGCGGACAGTGTATCCCACGCGGTCTCCGATCCGGCTGCCGTCCAAGGCGGCCAGTCGCCGGGCGGCGGCACGCGCAGCGACCCGCCGCGGTTGGGTGACCACCACCCGCTTGGCCATTCCTGCAGGCGCGGAGAGGTTGGCGAGCAGCGGTGGGACCAGCGTTGTTTTGCCGGTGCCGGGCGGCGCCTGCACCACTGCCGTACCCGCCGCACCGCCGGCGCGCAGCACAGTGGACAACTCGGCGAGCGATTCGGCGAAGGCCAGACCCGTGCCGATGGCCGCCAGATCAAAGGTGGCGGCACCCGGGGTGCCAGCAGCGACGGCGGCGGAGTTGGTTGGCGATGTCACCCGTCCATTGTCGCCGCAATCACCCGCCGCCGTCAGCGCACGTGCGGTGGGATACGTCAGACTGGAGGTCGTCGACCATGAAAGCAGGACTTCCCTTGATCAACCTCCAGCAGGACTCCGAAGGTTTCATCCGCATGAAAAGGCACTTTCCCGCCACTGCCACCGTGACTGTCACGTTCAGCGACGGCTCCCAGGAGGAGTTCTCCGGCCGGCGGCTCAATGAGATCTACGATGACGCCCTGGCGGTGTACCGCGCCCAGAACCAGCTTGACGCCAAGGGTTTTTCCCGTGGTCCGCAGAAAAAGGTGCAGACCACTATCGAGTTTGTCCCCGTCCGGCCCGGGATGGGGCAGTAACCCGGCCACCGCGCCAAGCGGCTCCCGGTTCACTGCGCCAGGTAGGCTCACGGCGACGGATTGACCACCATCGCCGAACCGCCGCCGCGCCGCAGGGGCTCGGCAACCGCAGTCATGCTCTTACCCGGCCCAAACTCGATGGCTGTCGCGGCGCCGATCTCCGCAGCCGACGTGAAAGCGTCACCGGCTAGTACAAGGGTATGACCGTATGATGCCAACGACTTCCCGTATTGGTCGATGAAGCCCTGCTCGGCCGTGACATTGGGCGTGTTGCGCTGGGACGCACGCGGGGCCGCGAGCGAGTCCAAAATGCCCATACCCAGGTCCACCCTGTTCAGGATGGTCTGCAGCACCGTGGTGATGATGGTCGATCCGCCTGGGGAACCGAGCGCCAGGAACGGCTTCTCGTCCTTAAGGATGATGGTGGGCGACATCGAGGACCGTGGGCGCTTCCCCGGCTCGATCCGGTTCGGGTCCTCCGGATTGGTCGACGTATAGGAGAAGTCGGTGAGCTCATTGTTGAGCAGGAACCCGCGGCCGGGCACCACGATGCCGGACCCGCCGGTCTGCTCGATGGTGAGAGTGTATTCCACCACGTTGCCCCACTTGTCAGCGACAGTCAGGTTGGTCGTGGAGATGTTTTCGGTGTCCTTCTCGTCTGCGGCTGCCGCAGGTGCAACCGGGCACACGCCGTCGAACCCGGAAACATCACCGGCGGCGACGGGCTTCGGTGTCGCCGCCTGCTTCGGGTCGATTGCGCACGCCCGTTCCTTGCCAAACAGCGGGTTGGTCAGCGCTTCGGTGGGCACGTCGACAAATGCCGGGTCGCCCAGGTACTTGGCGCGGTCCGCGAAGGCGAGCGCGGTCGCTTCGAGGTAGTGGTGCAACGCGCCAGGATTCTTGCCGTCCGGTTCGGTCATCTCACGGAGGTTGAAAGGCGCCAGGATATTCAGCGCCTCGCCGACTGTTGTGCCACCGCTGCTGGAGGGCGCCATGCCGTAGACGTCATAGCCGCGGTACTCGACGTGTGTGGGTTCCTGGTCCAGCGTCCGGTATGCGGCGAGATCCGCCGTCGTCAGGTAGCCCGGAAGGGCTGGAATGCTGGTGGGCGGGACAGTCACAGGAGGCACCCAGGCGGGGTCTTTCGGCGGGTCCTTGACAGTTGCCGCGATCTCCGTCGCGAGCTGTCCACCGTAGAAGGCATCCGTTCCCTTCTTCGCTAGGAGCCTGTAGGTCTCAGCAAGGTCGGGGCTTTGGAAGACACTGCCGACGGCGGGCGCGTCGCCGCCGGGAAGGAACAAGCCGCTCGTCGACGTGAAAGCGGAGAAACGGACCTTATTGTCAAGCGTCTGCTGGCGGAAGGTTTCGTCCACCACGAAGCCGCGGTCGGCCACCTTGATGGCAGGTTCGAGGGCCTCGTCAAGGTCCAGCGTGCCCCAACGCTCCAGCGCCCGTTCCCATGTGGCCGGTGTTCCGGGGACGCCTACGGAGACGCCGCTCGAGACCAGCTCGGCGAACGTATAGAGGACGCCGGTTGCCGGATTCACGAACGCGGTGGTCGGCATCGTTGCCGGAGCCGTTTCGCGGCCATCGATGGTTCCCACTTTGCCGGACTTCGCGTCGTAGAACACGAAGTATCCGCCTCCGCCGACGCCGGCGCTGTACGGCTCGGTCACACCCAGGGTCGCGGCCGCGGCGACGGCGGCATCCGCCGCATTGCCGCCGTCGCGCAGGACTTCGATCGCCGCAGCGGACGCCTCCGGGTCAACGGTGCTCACCGCCCCGCCGTACCCGGTCGCCATCGCCTCCTTCTTGATTTCCCGGGGATCAGCGAACGCGGGACTGGTCACCGCCCCACCCGTTACGCTCAAGGCCAGGACAGCCGTTACAGCAGCCAATTGACGTCGCACACTAGGCATGATCTCTCCCAAGTCAGGGTGTTGCGCAGGGTGGGTTTTCGCCACGATACTCCGCCGGGTTGGGACACTCAAGGCTCAACTTTTTTGTGCCCGAAGCCATGGCCTCAGGCCGGTGTGCCGGCTTCGGTGGTGGCAGTGTCGGCCGGCGAGCGCCGCCGCCGGCTCGCGAGCAGGAACGGCACGGCGAACAGCTCGATCACACCGCTGATAGCCAGCGACAACGGATAGCCGTATACGTCCGCTGCCCGGCCCATCAGCGGCTGCACCACAATTCCACCGCTGGATCCCATGAGTGAATCGAAGCTGAGCACCGTTGCCCGCTGCTTTGAAGCAATCATGTCGTTCAAATAGGCCTGCCGCACCGGAGTGCCCGCCGCTGAGATCAGGGCCCACAGCACCAGCAGCAGCAGCGCCACCCAAAACACACGCGTAATGCCGAGGGCCACCAGGATCAAGGCGCCCACGCTGCTGCTCACTACCAGGACCGTGGTGCGTTTGCGGACCAGGCGCCGGACCATGGGCGCCAGCCAGCCGCCCACCACCTGGGCCCCGGCCACAATGCCCGCCGCGAGGCCGGCGACGGAGTAGGCGCGCGGGTCACCGAAGAGCTCCAGCAGGTAGGGCTGCAGAGCATAGAAAACATAGATCCCGACGCCGGCGCTGAACGGCGCTGCGAGCATGATGTACCGTACGGGCGGGTTTTTCAGGCCGCTGTCGATGGAGGCGGACAGTACGTCCCGGCTCGCCTTGAGCGGATGGGGAGAACGTTCCGGAGTGAAGCCCACATCGCGCATCAGCCAAAAGGCCACCCCGAACATCGCCAGGAGCACTCCAACACGCAACAGGAACGGCACGCCGAGGTCAGTGGCCTGGGCAATCACGCCGCCGGCCGTCGAACCGACGAGCATCGCGATGCCAGAGACCATCAATGCCCGCCCGAACACTGCCTCCAACTCACCGTCGTAGCCGGAGAAACGCAACGCATCCACCAGCCAAGCCTCCACGGCCCCGGAGAAGAACGTGAAGCCCAGGCCCAGAAGGACCGACACCACTGCCCAGGCCCAGAAGGGAGCGGACAGCTGCCAGAGCAGGTAGTACAGGTAGGTGGAGGCTGCCAGGGTCACCGTGCCGAGCAGGAATGAGACCCGGCGTCCCCAACCGTCCGCGATGACCCCGGTGGGCACTTCGAACAGGACCATGCCGGCCGTGAAAAAGGCGTTGGCCGCGAATGCTTCCAGGTTGCTCAGCCCGGCATCCAACAGAAAGAGCGTATTGATGCCCCAGATGAAGGAGGCCGCAAGGGTGTTGCCCAGCGTCAGGGTGAGGTAGATGCGCTGGATCTTCCGCGCGGCGGCGTTCATGACGTGGCGTTCATCAGCCGCTGGGCACCGGGTCATGCCGGAGGTACCGGCGCCGGAACCGGCCGGTCCCGGCAGTCAGCGCCCGCAGCTCCACAGCGTACTTCAGCAGTTCCTGGTCCGGGACTTCCGCGCTGATTTCGGTCAGCTCACTACCGGAGGTGGCCGTGCCGGTGAGCCGTCCGCGGCGTGCTGAGAGGTCACTCATCACGGCCCCCACGTGCGCCTCGGACACGGTGATGCTGACGGCGGAAACCGGCTCGAGTAGCTGGATACGACCGGCCGCGGCAGCCTCCCGGAGCGCCAGGGCCCCCGCCGCCTGGAAGGCGGCGTCGGAAGAGTCAACGCTGTGGGCCTTGCCGCCCACCAGCGTGACGCGGAGGTCCACCACGGGGAACCCGGCAGCCAGCCCTTTCTGCATCTGCGCACGCACCCCTTTCTCCACGGAGGAGATGAACGTTCCGGGGATCACCCCGCCCACCGTTTTGTCGACGAATTCGAACCCGCCGCCACGGTCCAGCGGCTCCACGTCGATGTCGCAGACGGCATACTGCCCGTGGCCGCCGGACTGTTTAACGTGCCGGCCGTGGCCCGTTGCCGGGGCGGCGAACGTTTCCCGCAGTGGCGTCACTACGTCAATGGTGTGCAGCTTCACGCCCTGGTCGCGCAGCCTGTCCAGCACCACCTCGGCATGGGCCTCCCCCATGCACCAGAGGATCAGCTGGTGTGTTTCCGCGTTCCGCTCAACACGCAGCGTGGGATCGCCGGCGGCCACCTTCGCCAGGCTCCGGGCCAGCGCGTCCTCGTCACTGCGCGAGTCCGCCTCGACGGCCACCGGCATCAGCGGCTCCGGCATCTCCCAGGTAGCCAACAGGAGCGGCTGGTCCTTCGCCGAAATGGTATCCCCGGTTTCGGCGCTTCCCAGTTTCGCCACCGCACAGATGTCACCGGCAACACAGTGTGCCACGGGACGCAGGGTGGGGCCCAGCGGAGAATACAGGTGGGTGACGCGCTCGTCGGTGTCGTGGTCCTGATGGCCGCGGTCCGCGAGCCCGTGCCCGCCGACGTGCACGGGAGTGTCAGCACGCAAAGTACCTGAAAATACACGCGTCAGGCAGACCCTCCCCAGGAACGGATCAATGGTGGTGCGGACCACCTCAGCCGCCAGCGGCCCGTCCGGGTCACAGGCCAAAGCCGCCGCTGGAGCACCCGCCAGGTCAGTCACCTCTGGGAGGCCGCCCTCCACCGGCGACGGGAAGCCCCGGGTCAGGACTTCCAGCAGTTCCGCTGTGCCAAGGCCCGTGACAGCCGAGGCCGGCACCACCGGGAAAAAGGAACCGCGGGCGACGGCGGTTTCCAGGTCCGCGATGAGGACATCGGTATCGATGTCCTCACCACCCAGATAGCGGTCCATCAGGGTCTCGTCCTCGCTCTCCGCGATGATCCCTTCGATGAGCCGGCCCCGGGCGGCTTCCGACGCCGAGCGCTCACCGGCGTCAACGTCCCGGGAACCTGCGGCCGCCTCCCCGTCGGAGTAGTCAGAGACTGTGCCCGTCAGCAGTCCCAGCAGCCCGCTGGTTTCGCCGCCGGACCCGACCGGGACGTACAACGGCAGCACCGCGTCGCCGAACGCCTGCTGGCAGGCGGCCAGGACGCCGTCGTAATCTGCCCGGGGGTGGTCCAGGCGGGTGATGACCACCGCCCGCGGCATCCCGAGGCTTTCGCATTCGCCCCAGAGCGCCGTAGTGGTGGCGTCGATGCCGTCAACGGCGGAGACAACAAAGAGGGCGGCGTCCGCAGCCCGGAGCCCCGCCCGAAGTTCGCCGATAAAGTCCGGATATCCCGGAGTATCCAGCAGGTTCACCTTGGTCCCGTCGACGAGCAGCGGAACCAGGGACAGCGTGACCGACCGTTGCTGCCGCACTGCCGAAGGGTCGGAATCGCTGACGGTGGTGCCCTCCGCGATGGAGCCTTTGCGTGAAATCATGCCGTGGGCGGCCAGCATTGCTTCGATCAGCAGGGTCTTCCCGGCGCCCGAATGCCCCACTAGCGCCACGTTGCGCACCTGCTCCGGATCTGTTGCCGCGATGCCGTGCGGAGCATCAGCCCGGCGCACCTCCGGCCCTCCCCGCCCCGGTGTCCGTGCTGCGTCCTTTGCGGCTTTCACTGACATGGGAACCTCCTGGCGTCTTTGCCATGCACCGGGCCGAATCGTGTTCTCTGATTCGACACCCTGGCGGGCGCAAGGGCAAGAGCAGGCGCCGGGACGAGGTGGCCGCAGCGGAGGATAATGGCAGCCAGAGCCCAAGAGTCCGTGCCACCGTGAGGGGGTCCCATGCAGCCGGTTCCGCGCATCACAGTGGAGGTTCCCGTCCTCACGGTTGGTGCGGGACCGTCCGACTACGAGGCGCTGGCCAGCTATGTCAATGCCCTGCGAAGGCCGCAGGGGCTGCACATGACGCTGCTGCATATGGGCATCTTGGCGGATTTTGCCCAGGACGTCGCGGACTGGACCAAGGGGATCACCTCGGCCGGTGAAGCCGCCCGGCGCACGACGGGCTGGTTGCAGGGCCTGCCCGTAATGGACGGGTTTGCGGGAACTTCGGAACAACTGATTGTGCTGGGTGGCGGCGGCATCTCCGGGCTCGAAGTGGATGTGCCCCGTCGCGTGCACGACTACCAGGTGTCCCTGGTGCAGGGCCTGCATGATCTCCTGGACCGGCTCCTCGTGGACAATGTGGACGATTTCATCCTCAGCTCACCGGCCCTGGGCTACCGGTACCCGCACTGGGTGCCCCATGTCGCCGTCGGACGTCCCCTGTCGCGGGATCACCGGCCGCGGACGATTGCCCCGCTGACCGTCGTCTTTGGCCCGTCGCGGATCAGGAACGGCCGCTACCTCACGGCTGACTGAGCAGCCAACGAGTCAGAGCGCGGCACCGTTCCAGGCCCGCACGCTGCGCGAACCGACACTTGAGGCCACTCCCCACCCCCCTCCGCGAACGGACATTTGAGGCCCCACGCGAAAAACTTTCCCAAAGTATTTCTCGTCACTGGCTAGGGGGACCTTAAAATGTCAGTGCCTCGCAAGATGATGTGAGTATGACAAGGACAACCGCGGTGGAGGCGTTGGAGGCCATCAAGGCTTCTGTCGCTGCGCTTGCCCTGGTGATCCCTGGCGCAGATCCTGCGGGTCAAGGGGAACCGGATCCGCTGCGGCATCAGTCTGACGGCTGGCTGGACACCCTCGCGGAGGCTGCCCGGCTGCAAGCTGCTACGGCTGCCCTGGTGGTCCACGCCGCCGCCGGGTTCGCTGACACTACGCGGGCGATGGCCTCCCCGAACGCGCTGCCACAGGGCCTCATCGCGCAGGACATGGCCGTGGTCTCCGAGGTCGCGTGCGTCCTGACGGTCAGCGAACGGACCGCCGGTGCGCTTCTGTCCGAGGCTCACGAACTGTCAACCACGCTTCCGCTGACGCTGGCCGCCCTGCAGGACGGGAGCATTTCGTGGCAGCACGCCCGGGCCATGGTCGACGAAACCGCGAACTTGGACCCCGCCGGCGCCGCCGCGTTGGAAGCCCATTTTCTGGACCCCGACGCACCCAACCCCGCACAGGGCTGCCCCGCAGGGGAACTCGTGCCGTCCAGGTTCCGGCACAAAGCCCGGACCTGGCGTGAACGCCACCATCCGGACAGCATCGAAGAACGCCACACCAAAAGCGCCCTGGACCGCCGGCTGGAGTTCGCCCCGGACCGGGACGGCATGGCCTGGCTGAGCGCGTACCTCCCCGCGGACCAGGCGGCCGGGATCTGGGACCGCACCACCACGGCGGCCCGCGCCCTCCAAGGACCCCATGAGCGCCGGAACCTGAGCCAAATCCGCGCCGACATGGCCGCCAAGTGGCTCCTTGGCGGCACTGCGGAGCACGTGCCGTCACCGTCGGCGCAGGTGCTCGTGACCGTGCCGGTGTTCGCCCTGATGGGCCTCACCGACGAACCCGCCATGCTCGACGGATATGGGCCGATCCCGACGTCGATGGCCAGCCGGCTCATGGCCGAAAGTTCCTCGTCGTTCCACCGGGTCCTTACCGACCCCCGCGACGGGGCGCCGCTGGAGATCGGGCGCACCAGCTACCGCATCCCCGTCAGCATGCGGCAATGGCTCCGCCTGCGGGACGGCAAATGCCCGTTCCCCGGCTGCACCAACCAGTCCCTGGACAACGAAGCCGACCACCTTCTCTCCTGGGCCGACGGCGGCACCACCGGCATCATTAACCTGGGGCAGCCATGCCCCAAGCACCACAGGCTGAAACACACCAGCGGCTGGACACCCACTGGGGCGACCACCGACAAGCCACCCGGCTGGATTTCACCGACAGGCCGTCAGTACGCCAGCGAACAACAGGGCTGGGAACCACCCGATTGGCCACCCGACATCATGACCCTGCTGATACACCCGCAACTGGGCCCGACCATGCCCGATGACATCTTGCCCGGCGAGCCGACTAAGGAGCTGCGCCCGGTAGATCCCTTGCCGGAGTGGAGCTGGCAACAGGCACCGGTCGACGAGCCATGGCCGGAGTGGGGCGTCCCTCAGATGGTCTAGCTCCTCCGGGGCTCGGCAGCGGCGTCGGGACCGGACGTTCCAGTCGGCGTATGCAGCAATCACTGCTACTGCCGGTCAAGCGCGTCGAGCAGCCGTTTAACCGAGCCTCCAAGGTTCCATTCGACGGCGAGACGCTCCAGTTCGGCGCGCGATTCCGCGTCGACGGGGTGAAGCTGCGCACCGGCCTCCTCGAGGGTGGGGAGCTTGAGGTTGCGCACAATTTTCACCACCGTTGGCGCGACCGTCAGGTATTCCGCGGCCGCGGCGAGCTTTGAGCGCACGGACGCGGATACCCCGCCTCCCCCGTCGGCGGCTGCAGCGAGCAGGTTCTCCAGTGTGCCGTACTCGCCCAGGAGCGACGCGGCGGTCTTCTCGCCGATGCCGGCAACGCCTGGCAGCCCGTCGGAGGCGTCGCCGCGAAGGGTCGCGTAGTCGGCATACTGTTCGGGCAGCACGCGGTACTTCCCGACGACGACGGCGTCTGTCACGACTTCGAGGTTCCTCATGCCCCGCCCGGTGTAGATCACCCGGACCTGACGGTCATCGTTGACGGTCTGGAAAAGATCACGGTCGCCGGTGACCACATCCACGGGGAGGCCCGCGTGGCTGGCATAGGTCCCGACGACGTCATCGGCCTCGTGTTCCGCGGCCCCCCACTATGGCGATGCCGGCGAGTTCGAGCACGCGGCGGATCATCGGAAGCTGCGCCTCGAGCGCGTCCGGGACGACCTCGACGTCGGGGGCATCCGATACAAGTTCGGCGACCCGGTGCGATTTGTAGCTCGGGATGAGGTCCACGCGCCACTGCGGACGCCAGTCGTCGTCCCAGCAGGCAATCAGATGCGTTGCCCCGTAATCCGTGGTGAGGCGGGCGATCATGTCCAGGAGGCCGCGAACCGCGTTCACCGGGGTTCCGTCAGCACGGCGGATCGTGTCCGGCAAGCCATAGAAGGCGCGAAAGTACAGTGACGCAGTATCGAGCAGCATCAGGCGGTGTGGCATACCTGATCCTGACACGGAAGCAGCTGCCGGGCTACGAGCATTTACGGGCGACAGAACGCTCCCTTGGGGTTAGGATGCCTCTATCGGTTCAAGCAGCGGGCCAACCTTCTGTGTTTGTGAGGTTTCCCCTTGGCCGAAGATGCACCCGTAAAGACCGCACCCCGCGTGCCCTTGAAGCAGGCTTCGGACCCGCACGCGGCGCCACGTCATCACGACGACGAACGGAACGACCCTGCCGCACCGGCTGACCGGAAAGCTGCTCCCAACCCCTATGGATTCGACAGAGAGCACTGGCCGGGCCCCTGAGCCCGGGTGGTGTCCTGCGATGGGCGCGCGAACTCCAGGCTGACGACATGCCCCACCTCAGCGTCAACGGTGTTGATCTCTACTACGAAGAGAGCGGCCAAGGGACACCAATACTAGGCGTGCACGGAACACCCAGTTCGGCTGTGATGTGGGCGGACGCCGCAACCGATCTCGCCCGGCATGGCCGCTGCATCATCTACGACCGCAGGGGTTTCCACCGCAGTGCCCCGCAGCGGCCGTTCGCGACCTTGGACCTGGTGGATCATGTCGACGACGCAGCGGCAGTCCTGGCGGCGCGCCGTGCCGGGCCGGCAATCGTGATCGGCCGCAGCACAGGCGGCCTGATCGCCGTCGAACTTGCCCGCCGTTTCCCGGACAAAGTCAAAGCCCTGGTCCTCCTGGAACCGGCCTTGTTCACCATCGCTCCGGATGCGGACGCCTGGGCCCGCCGCCTGCGCCGCCAGGTGCTCAAGCGCACGAACGGTCAGCCCGGGCTCGCCGCCGAGGTTGTAATCCGGGAAGCCCTTGGGGAGGCGACATGGGAGTCGTTTCCCCCCCGGGCTCATACAGATGTTTGCCGGCACGAGCCACGCTGTCCTGGCCGAAATCAACGGCCACGGCCTGGATCTCAGCGACGATGCTTTGGACCTGAACGAGGAGCAACTCGCCGGGATCCGCCGGCCCGCCCTGATCGTCTCCGCCGAGGACTCCCCCGAGGCCTGCCGGTCCGTGAACGCAAGGTTGTCGGGTGCGTTGCCCTTTACGCATACGGTTCTGGTCCCGGGCGGGCATCTCATTGATCCCGCCCATCCGGCTGTCCTGGACTTCATCGACCGCAACGCCGGACCGGACCCTTGGGCTTAGAAAGGTTGCCTTGATCCCCGCGGCCGCCCGGACCGTGCCGGCCGTCAGGGCAGAATAGACAGCATGACCCTTACGACCTTCGCCCTGATCCGCCATGGCCAGACAGACTGGAATGCGCAGCGTCGGCTCCAGGGAGCCACCGACATTCCGCTGAACGACGTCGGCCGCGGCCAGGCGCGCGACGCCGTCGACGTCCTGTCAGGCTACGAGTGGGATGCGATCGTGTCCTCGCCGCTTAGCCGTGCCGCGGAAACCGCCAGCGTGATTGCCGACGGGCTGGGGCTGAGCGTTACGCGGCACATTCCGGCGCTCGCCGAACGCAGCTTCGGACCGGCAGAGGGGTTGCAGGCCGGCCCCGAGCTGGAGGCCCTGCGCATACCCGGTGGTTACCGCGGCGCCGAAAGCGAGGAAGACGCGGCCGCGCGCGGGTTGGGTGCACTGGAAGCGCTGGCCGAAGAATTCCCGGCCCGCCGCGTCCTTGTGGTCGCCCACGGCACACTCCTCCGGGTGAGCCTTAACCGCGCCATCGGCCGCACATTGCACAGGATCGACAACGCGGTGCTGAACCTGGCCCACTACCATGCCACCGAGGGCTGGCACCTCGAATACTTCAACGGCGAGCGCGTAGTGGCTGCAGCCCAGGGCTGATAAACCTAGGCGTCCGCCGTAACCTCGAACGTTTGGATGGTCCTGCGCTCCAGCCGCGGAATGATCTGTGCAGCCCCGATCCGCTCGATGTGCTCATATTCGCGGTGGGCGGCAAAACCCGCGGCATCCGTGTAGCGCTCCAGGATGACGATCTGCGCGGGGTCCTCCACGCCTTGGAAGAACTCGTAGGAAATGTTGGCCTCCTCCGTACGCGTGGCTGCGGCCATCTCGCCCAGCAGGCCCAGGACCGTTTCGGTCTCTTCGGGTCTCACCTGGTAGCGGACCACCACCTGGAAGTACGTCTCTGAAACAACGGCATTCCTCGCTCTGGAGAGTATGGGGCTGGTCCAACTCTATGCTTTCCGTGCAGGCCGCTGAACCGCCACTGGAAGTGCGTCAGCCAGCGTATTCGGCGGGCTCAAAGGTGGTCTTGACCGTCGAATCAGGGCTGGATAGCGTCAGGTTTATGGGCACCGTTTTTGGCGGCATGGCGGTCAGCCTCGATGGCTACATCCGTTCAGAGAGCGGGGACCTGTCATGGCTGAACGATGCCATGGCCAAGAATGAGGATTACGGATTCGAGGCAACTGAGCGCAGAACCGGAGCCTATGTCATGGGTGCCAATACGTACCGGGAAATGGCGGCAATGGGCGGCCGGGGCTCCGCGATTCCCACTTATGTTGTCACCCACGACGAAACTCTGGCCGTGGGACGGAACACGCACCTGTACTCCGGCGATTTGGGCGAACTTGTCGCCCGGATCAAGTCCGCCATCCCTGAGGAGAAGGACATTTGCGTGTTCGGCGGCGGTCAGCTCCTCACTGAATTCATCGAGTTGGGCCTGCTGGACGAACTGGGCGTCGCCGTCGTGCCGGTCATCCTCGGCGGCGGGGTGCTCTTCTTCGGCAGGATCAGCGAATGGAAAAAGCTTGCCCTCCGCGAGTGCCGCTCCTTTCCGTCCGGTATCGTCCTGCTGGACTACCAACTGACCGGCCCCACAGGCTAACGGGAACCGGCGCGGCCGGACGAACGGAAGCTGCCCTATTCAACCCAACCCCGGCCAGCTACACTCGGAGCCGAGAGTCCGTGACAGCATCCGGACATCTGGAGAGAAACGGAGGTGGTTTTGATGACTGATACAGTCCCGCGCCCAGAGCGCCCCGCACGCATCAATCCAATCACCACCGTCTCCAGCATTCGCACGGCGTAAGCGCCCAACACACCAACGGACAGGCCTCATAGCCGCAGGGCTGCGCTGATTCCGGAGTCTGGAGACCTCACCCGAGGACTCACCTTGAACAATTCCTCAGGCACCAGCCTGGACAGCTACTCCCCCTCACCCTCCGACTCAACCCCCGGGCCCGAAGGGCCCACAACGTACGGCTACTCCCCCGCCGTCGCCGATTATTTTGACGCCCACCAACCCCAACACCGGACCCGCCACCCAGCGAACCAAAACAGCGAGCGCGGACGGGTGGTGCGCCTGGACCGCAACCTCGTGCTCACAGCCGTCGGCGGCGAACTTCTCCACCTGCCGTACCCGCTCGACGCCGGCGTTCCGGTCACCGGCGACTGGGTCTGGATCGGGCCCAACCGCGCGGGCGGCCGCCAGATCACCGGGATCCTCCCGCGCCGGTCTGAGCTCAGCCGGAAGCGCGCCTTTGAAGATTCCTCGGAGGCGCAGGTGCTGGCCGCGAACATGGAGGTGGTGGGCGTGGTGGTCCCGGTGGACCGGCCGCTCACGCACAACCGCCTCGAGCGCACGCTCGTTGCAGCCTGGGATTCCGGCGCGGTTCCGCTGGTGATCATCACCAAAGCCGACCTTGCGGACATAGCGGACGACGTCGTCGGGAAGGTCATCCTGCAGGCGGCGGGCGTGGACGTGGTCACCACGTCAGCCGAGAACGGCGACGGGATCGATGCGCTGCTGGAGCACCTGCCGCCGCACGGCACGCTGGTCCTCCTCGGCCCGTCGGGCGCCGGCAAGTCCACGCTCATCAACGCGCTGGCGGGTCGCGAGGTCCAGCACACCGGTGAGGTCCGGTCCGGTGACTTCAAAGGCAAGCACACCACCACGTCCCGGGAACTCGTGCCGCTGGCGAACGGCGCCGTTCTCATGGACACGCCGGGCGTCCGGGGATTCGGATTGTTCGACGCCGGCGAAGGCCTTGGTGAGATGTTCGGGGACGTGGAGGAACTGGCCAGCCGCTGCCGGTTCGCTGACTGCGCCCACCAGCAGGAGCCCGGCTGCGCCGTGCAGGCGGCTTTGGCGGACGGGACACTCGATGGGCGCCGCTGGCTCAGCTATGGAAAACTCCAGCGCGAACTCGCCGCCCTGGCCCGCCGCACCGATGCCGCCGCCCGCCGGGCCTACCAGCGCGAGTGGCACCAGAAGGTGGTGGTGGCAGCGAAATCGCAGCGTTCCGCAGAGCGTGACAGTTCCGAGCGGCGGGAGGAGCAACGGTCCAAACGTAAGCGGCGCTGAGCCGGGCGTTCGCACTTACGGCTGATCCACCGTTCCGGTGGTGGTCCCCGCTTAACGATCAGGGTAGTGGACCCTCATCGCGCACTGTAGGATCCGACGGCGGCGGGGGTCCATCCGGCGGCGGGCCGGCCGGCGGGGCCGAGGCAGGCAGCCTGGCGCCTTCGCCGGTGCCTGGCTGCCACGCCTGGAGTTCTGATGGGCCCTGGTCCAGGCGGAAGGGCGGATATTCATCGCGCATCAAGGCTGCGTAGGTGATGACGCGGTAGATCCAGCGGTTGAAGCCCATGAGAAGGTCGAACAGCGGGCGTTGGTAGCGGCCGCTGAACAGCAGTATTACCGCCGCAACAAGGACCAAGAAGCCGAACAGCGAAAATCCCGTCCCGGTCTCGTACCTGATCCCTGGGGTCTGGGGGTCGGTCCAACGGACGGTGCTGGTGCCGGTCAGCGCAGCAATGATCACGAAGTGCGGTAGGGCAAGGAGCCACCACTTGACCAGCACAAGCCCACGGGACAGCCGTTCCGGGTAATCCACGTCGAAATCAGCAGGGTAGTCCGTCCTGGCAAGGGTGAAGGGCGGATACCTGTCCGTGCCAAGCGCCCCGTAGGTGTAGAAGGCCACCCGCCAGCCCCAACGCAGCACTCCCACGTTGAAGTTGAACAGGGAATGTGGATAGTGGCCCGTAAAAAGGATGGCGAACCCGGCAATGATGGTGACCACCACGAACGCGAACCACAGGAAGAACAGCACAAAAAAGTGCGGGATGGCCAGGAACCACTTCGCCAGCCACATCCATCTGGAGAGCACCGGGTCGAGTTCACCGCGAAGTCGCGCCGGGTACGGCGGCAGCCCGGCGGCAGGCTGGACGCTTGGGGACTGGACGTTTGGAGCCTGGCCGGCGGGGCCCTGGTAGGCGGACGGCGTTGCGGCGCCGGGAGACGCGGCCGGCACCGCAGCGGTGGGTGACGGTGTGTGCCTGCCCAGCCCCTGGGCGCCAAAGATCAGTAGTGGCACGCCGAGAACCAGCAGGATGACGCCCGCCGTGAGCAGGCCGGCGGCAATCGGGCCGAACAGCTCGGACCGGAAACCCGCCTGCAGATCCGCCGACACTCCGGCGCTGGCATCGGCGTTCATAACCACCACAGACCAGTCCCCGGCCTCGATTTTCCAGTCCAGGGTCCGTTGGCCGCTGCCCGCTGTGGACGCCGCCCAGAAGTCCTGGTCGGCGGGGGCCGGCAGTTGGGTTGTGCCCTGCACCTCGCGGTACTCGGCGCTGAACGGCCGGAACTCCACATCCCGCAATTCGGAGTAGTTGGATCCGGCGACGTAGCGGTCAACGTCCGCCCGGGGCGCTATGCCGACAAAAATGTCTTTGCCTGTATTGGCAGACTCAGCCCCTATCCGGAAGCTGCCCACGTCGAAGGGCAGGGGTCCGGGGTAGGAGTCCCCTCGCATGCTGTCCGCCCTGGCGGAAACGATGGCTGTGGAATCGACGGCAAAGCGTTCCCTCGGAGAGGTGAGGTAGCCGCCGTCGTTCTGGAGCGAGTTGACCCACGAAGCGCCAATTCCCCCGACGAGCAGCCCACCGCCCAGCATCGATAGCAAAATGCCGAGAATGAGCATTGTGATGGAACGAGCACGCATGGGAGTCCTCCCTCGTCGTCGTTTTCCGGTTATTTCGGCGCCAGCCCGCCCCGCCGCAGTCCCGCCAGAGTCCGGCCTGAGAGCACCGCTGTTGCCGGGATTCCAAAAACAGCGCCTACTGGAACATGGGCAGCCCCGTGTGGCCTAGCGGGCTCGTTTTCTGAAAACCGCCTTCCGATGGAAGGGCATCCACGCGGGCCGGTGGACCGGGCTGCTGCCGGTGAAAACAGACTACGCCTGCAGGCGACGGCCATCTAGGTTCCACAGCCTGATTGGGGGTTATGGCCCCGCTATTGCCCTGCGGGCATCACCGGCGGCACGAACTGGAATGTCATCCCGAGCAGCCAGACCAGCAGCAGGACCACCGGCAGGTGGAACAGGAACTGCAGGAAGGTGAAGCCCACGAGGTCCCGTGCCCGGAGCCGCAGCACCGCGAGCAGCGGAAGCATAAAGAACGGGTTGATCAGGTTGGGCAGGGCCTCGGCGATGTTGTAGATCTGCACGGTCCAGCCGAGGTTCATCTGCACATCGGTCGCGGACTGCATCACATAGGGCGCCTCCACAAGCCACTTACCGCCGCCGGACGGGACCAGCAGGCCCAGCACGGCGGTGTAAAGCGCAATGACCACAGCGAACGCGCCGCCACCGCCGATGTCCGAGAAGAACTCTGCCAGATGCGCGGAAATGGTCATCCCGCCGTGGCCGGTGGCTTTGGTCAGGATCGCCGCCATGGCCGCGTACAGCGGGAACTGGACCAGGATCCCGGCGGTTGCCGGAACAGCCTTGGTAACGGCCTGCAGGAATTTCCGTGGTGTCCCGTGCAGCACCAGGCCCAGGATCAAGAAGACCAGCAGGTAGCCGTTGAGGCTGCTGACCACGGTCAGGAACGGCTTCGTCAGGAACTGGGAGACCAACCAGCCCAGGGTCAGGATGCCCGCAAGGATCGGCAGGATCATGCTGTATTCGAGCCACTCGCCCGGGCGTGAACGGGGCGCCGATTCGCTGGGTTCGTCGTCGAGGTCGACGCCGAGATCCTCAGCTGTGCGGATCGCGCCGCCCTGGGGCGCGGAGAAATGTGCGATCACAGTGGTGAGGGCCATCAGGATGGCCAGGGTGAGCAGTGACTGCCAGGTGAAAATCGTGGTCCCGAAGTCCAGGATGCCGGTGATTTTCAGCAGGGCAGGCGGCAGCGAGGCAGCGGTGGCCTGCAGTTGGGCCGCGGACGAGGACAGCCCCAGCGCCCAGACAGCTCCGAGGCCCATAAACGCCGCCGCGCCCAGCGCACGGTAATCCACCGTGAGGTCCTTGCGCCGCGCAATGGCCCGGGCCAACAGGCCACCGAAGATGAGGCTCAGACCCCAGTTCAGGAAGGACACGGACATCGACATCAACGCCACGAAACTGACCGCCGTGCGTGCCGTGGCAGGAATCAGCGCCAGCCGGTTGATGAGCTTCGCCACCGGCGGCGACGTGGCCACCACGTAACCGGTCAGGACCACCATGGCCATCTGCAGCGTGAACGCCGTCAGATCCCAGAAGCCGTTGCCGAAAGAGTCGGCGATCGCCTGCGGTGAAGCACCGATCGCCAAGGCGGCGGCGGCGATGATGACCACACCGGCCAGGGCAAAGATGTAGGCATCCGGGAACCATTTCTCGGTCCAGGCCGCCATCCGTTGGGCTACTCTGGCGAGCCCGCGTTCTTCGGTTCCGGTCTTGGTCAGGACTGTGTCAGCCACAGTGGACTACCTCTCCATTGAGTGCAATTACGTACCCGAGGGAGTCTAGTTCCGTTCCTTTGGGAACCCCGGTTAGCTGACCGCGCGGATCCTGACGGCGATGAACTGGCGGCCCGGAAGCTCCACGCGGAACCGCCCCGTCACCGTGCCGGGCAGGGTATCAATGGTCATGTTCCAGGTGTCGATGATGTCCAGCATCTTTCTGAGTGAAGAGTTCCACCGCCCGTTTGTTGCGCTCCAGCTTTCCGGCCAGTTGCCAACGGCCTTGGACAGCAGACCGGCTTGAAACCAGCTGTAATCGGACTTCGGTGTCAGCTCCAGCAGCTCGGAGGCCAGCGCTGCCGCTAGGCCGGCGTCTCTGGCCTCATCCGCAGCCTCCCATGCTGACCACACGACGTGAGGTGACCGCTTCTTCCTAAATCCCATCCAGGTTCGTTCCACCATTCGAACAATATGCAGCTCGCCCAGCCATGCCGGGACGCCACGCGCAGCACGAATCAACGCGGCCGGGGTATCAGGACATCCCCTTCGCCGAGATCCGCTCCCCTAGTCCTCCAGAACCCCGTTGCAAAGACGATTGACCACTTCGGTCAGCATGGCGAGACCGGCCACGATATCCTCGTCGGTGGTGTATTCGTGTTCGTTATGGGAGATTCCGTCCACGCTCGGGACGAACAGCATGACGGTGGGGACCAGGTCCTTCATGTTGATCGAATCGTGCCCGGCGAGGGTCATAACCTGCTTGCTGGACAGTCCCAGGTCCGCGGCCACCTTCGCTGCGAGCTCCACGCCTTCGGTCTGGTACGGGGTGACCGGCCACGAGTGTGAGTGGTTCCGCTCCACGCTGATGTTGGCGGCGCGTTCAATCGCCGGGATGCGTTCGTGAAGCAGCGCATCGGCTTCGGCCAGGACGGACTCGTCCGCGCTGCGCAGGTCCAGCAGGAGGTTGACCCGGGACGGGACCACCACCGGAGAGTTGGGGTACACGGTCAGCTCACCCACGGAGGTGTGCAGCACGCCGGGGAACTTGTCGGCCAATTCGCGGGCTGCCACCACGAGCATGGCGGCGCCCAGGAGGGCGTCCTTCCGGTCCGCGATCACGGTGGAACCCGTGTGGGCCTGCTCGCCGTGGACCACAAACTCGTACTTGTTGGCCGCCCAGCTGGACTGCACCAGGCCGATGATGATGCCATCGCGTTCCATGCTGCGGCCCTGCTCGATGTGGATTTCGGCACAGTATGCGGCCGTGGGGCCGTCGTAGTCCCCCCGGCAGCCAACCCCGTCCAGCGCCTCGCGGACACTGATCCCCTGGGTGTCCGTGGTGTTGAGGGCGGTTTCAAGGGCGAGCTTCCCGGTGTAGACGGAGGAGCCCATCATGGACGGCTTGAAGCGGGAACCTTCCTCGTTGAACCAGTTCACCACGGCGATGTTGAACTTCGGCTTCCCGGAATCGGCGCCGCCGGCGGCCCATTTCTCCACCAGCCGGAACGCTGCGTGCGCAGCCGCCAGGACACCGAAAGCACCGTCGTAGCGGCCCGCCGTCGGCTGTGAATCCATGTGCGAGCCAACTACTACAAACGGCGCTCCCGGGACGGCCTCGAAGAGGCCCCACTGGTTGCCGGCGCGGTCAAACTTCACGGTGAATCCGCGGGCCTCCAGCAGGCCCGTCAGCCAGCGGCGCTGCTCGCCGTCCGCGGCGGTGGCCGCCTGGCGGTCCACACCGCCGTTTTCCGTGGCGCCGAACTGGCTCATAACGCGGAAGTCTTCAACGAAGGCGGCGTCGGGGGCGGTGAAGGTGGGTGCTGTTGTCATGGTGTTCCCCTATGAACGGTGGTGATCGGAGCGGTGGTGGTCAGTGGTTGTTGAAGCGTTGGCCCGGCGGGCGGTGCATCCGCCTGGTAAGTGAAGGAGCCGCCGACGGCGGTGGCCAGGACCCGGAGGTCCGCAATGTTGACAGTGGTCAGGGGCGATCCGGACAGGATGGTGAAGTCCGCCAGTTTGCCGGGGGTCAGTGCGCCCTTGATATGGGAGGTGCCCGCGGCCGCGGCGGCTCCGGTGGTATAGGCCGCTAGCGCCTGAAACGGGGTCAGCCGTTCGTCCGGGTTGCCGAATACACCGCCGGAAGCCATCCGGCGGTCCACAAAAGCCTGCATCCCCTTGAGCACGCTGCCGTCGGCCACGGGCCGGTCCGAACTGCCGGCCAGCGTTACGCCGGCCGCCAGGAACGTCGCCGCCCGGTAGGCCCAGCCCAGCCTGGCCGTGCCGAGCGACTCCGTCATGCCGTCGCCGCCGTCCCGGAAGAAACTTGCCTGCGGGGTCACCGCGATGCCCGCCGCTGCCAGGGCTGCCAGCTGTTCGGGCCTGACCATGGAGGCGTGTTCAATCCGGTTCGGCAGCGCCCGGCGCCCGTATTTTGCGGTGCAGTCCGCCAGGATGCCGATGGCAAGGTCCACCGCCCGGTCGCCGATGGCATGCGCGGCGATGGCCCAGCCCGCAGCGTAGGCGGCCTCAATCCTGTCCCTGAGCTGGTCCGGATCGGCCTGGAAGTAACCCCGGTTGCCGGTGTTGTCGCGCTGGCCGTGGCTGCAGAAGTCCTCGGTGACGGCCGCGGTCTCCCCCAGCAGCGAGCCGTCCAGGAACACCTTGGCGGGGCCGAGCGCGAGGAAGTCGTTGCCGAAACCGCTCGCCATGCCCAGGTCCAGGCCAACAGTGTCCAAACCTGTCCCGAACCCGTCCAGGCCATGGAGGATGTCCAGCACTGGCATGACCTGCGCCCGGGCATGGAGCCTGCCGTTGGCGAGCGCGCGCTGGTATGCCGAGAGTTCTATGGGGCTGTGGCCGATCCAGCCGCCGCCGATGCCCGCTTCCGTAAAACTGGTGATGCCCTCCGACGCATAGTGCCGCGTGGCGCGGTCCAGGGCATCTTCCAGGGCATCGAGGGAGTACGGCAGGATGAGCTCCTGGATAAGCTGCTGCGCCGTTTCCTGGAGGAGGCCCGTGGGCCTGCCGCCGGCGTCGCGGACTATCACGCCGCCGTCGGGATCCGGGAACGACGGCGATTGCGCACCTGCCAGCCGCAAAGCGGCGTTGTTCACCACCGCCATATGCCCGGAGTTGTGCCGGATGAACAGCGGACGGCCGCCCGTGATCCGGTCCAGCACCGCTATGTCCGGGAAAGCCCCGCCGTGGTGGTGCTGGCTGAAGCCGTTGGCCATGAGCCAGCCACCGCCCTCGCCGGACCCGGCCGCTGCTGACCCGGCCGCTGCTGACCCGGCCGCTCCGGGATCCACGGCTGTTTCCGCCTCCAACAGCGCATACAGCTGGTCCAGCCCCCGGGCACCGGACACGTCGAGTTCCGCGAGGCCCAGGCCGAACCAGGCGGTGTGGCAGTGGGCGTCGATGAAGCCCGGCGTCACCGTGGCACCGTCCAGGTCCCGGACCTCGGACGCGGCCAGCCCGTCAAGGTCCCCGTCGAAGCCCACGATGCGTCCCTGCCACACACCCAGCGCGGTGGCGCGCGGACGGTCCGCGTCCATGGTGATGATGTCCGCGTTGCGCAGCAGGAGGTCGAGTTTCATGATCGGATTCCTGGCCTACCGGTGTGAGGTGGTCACGGACTTGATGCGGGTGTAGTCCTCCAGGCCGAAGACGGAGAGGTCCTTGCCAGTACCTGAGTGCTTGAAGCCGCCGTGCGGTGCCTCGGCCGGGATCACCTGGTGGCAGTTGATCCAGACGGCGCCGAAATCCAGTTCCATGGACACCCGGGTGACCACGCCATGGTTCTCGGACCAGACGCTGGAGGCCAGCGCGTACTTGGTGCCGTTGGCGAGCTCGATGGCCTGTTCCTCCGTGGTGAAGGGCTGCACGGTGAGCACGGGACCGAAGATCTCGTCGCACACCACTTCGTCGCTCTGGAAGACGCCGTCGATCACTGTGGGCTCGAAGTAGTAGCCGGCGCCGGTGCGCTTCCCGCCGGAGAGGACCGTGGCGTTGGCCGGCAGCCGGGTCATAAAGCCCTCCACCCGTTCAAGCTGCGCGGCGCTGTTCAGCGGGCCGAGGTCCGCGTCGTCGCCGCCCACGGTGAGTGCGGCCGCCGCGGCTCCGAGGGCGGCGGCGAACTCGGCGTGGATGGACTGTTCCACCAGCACGCGGGTGACTGCTGTGCAGTCCTGGCCGGCGTTGAAGAAGGCGCTCAGCGCGATTTCCTGTGCGGTCCGGGCAATATCCACGTCCGCGAAGACGATCGCGGGTGCCTTGCCGCCGAGCTCGAGGTGGACGTCCTTGAGCGTTTTGGCCGCGGCGGACATCACCTGTGCCCCGGCGCGGGTGGATCCGGTGATGGAGACCATCTCCGGGATCTCGTGCTCAACCATGGCGGCACCGGCGTCGCGGCCGCCGCAGACAACGTTCACGACGCCGGCCGGGAACACTTCCTGGGCCAGCTCGCCCAGCACCACGGTGGACCACGGCGTGGTGTCTGCCGGTTTGAGGACCAGGGTGTTGCCGGCGGCGAGGGCCGGGCCGATCTTCCAGATGGCCATCATGAAGGGGTAGTTCCACGGGGTGATCTGTGCGACCACGCCCAGCGGTTCCCGCCGGATGGAGGAAGTGAAGCCCTCGACGTACTCCGTGGACGCCGTGCCGGATACCACCCGGCAGGCACCGGCGAAGAAGCGCAGCTGGTCGGCGCTCCGCAGGATCTCAAGCTCGCGGGTCGCGGCACGGGGCTTTCCGGTGCACGCCACTTCGGCCTCCAGCAGGCGGTCCACGTTGGCTTCGATGAGGTCCGCGAGCTTGAGCAGCATGGCCTGGCGTTCGCCCGGCGTCGTGCGCTTGTAGCTCTTGAATGCCTGCTGCGCGGCCTGGAAGGCGAGGTCGACGGCGGCCGTATCGCTGTCCGGGGCGGTGCCGATCTGGAGTCCCGTTGCCGGGTCGAAGAAGGGCAGGCTGGCCGGGGCGTCAACGGCCTGGCCGTTGATGATGTTCTTAAGCGTGATCACGTGGGGCTCCAGTCAGTTGCTCTTGGGGGAACGGGTGGTGGGATCCTGCGGCAGGTGCAGCACGGCGGGCAGACCGGACTCGACGGCGCGGCGGAACGCACCGGCGAAGTCCTCCGCCTTTTCAATCCGCTCGCCGTAGCCGCCGTGGGAGCGGGCCAGTGCGGCGAAGTCGGGGTTGGTCATGTGAGTGCCGGAGGGGCGGCCCGGGTAGTGGGCTTCCTGGTGTTCGCGGATGGTGGCGAAGATGCCGTTGTCCACCACCAGCACGATGAACGTCGCGCCGTGGCCCATGGCGGTGGCGATTTCCTGGCCGTTCATCATGAAGCAGCCATCACCGGCCACAGAAATGACCTGCCGGCCCGGGTAGGCCAGCGAGGCGGCCACCGCTGCCGGGATGCCCATGCCCATGGCGCCGTTCCGGGGCGCCGCCAGGGAGTTGGCGCTGTTGTGCTGCAGGTAGCGGGCCGGCCACAGGGCGTGGTTGCCAGCGCCGAACGTCACGACGGCGTCGTCGGCCATTTCCTGCTTGAGGATTTCCATCACGACGCCGAGGTCCACGCCGGTACCGCCGTCCGGCTGGGCGGAGGAGAACTTGAGGTAGTCGGCACGGGCGTCGGCGAACCAGCCGGCCGCCGGCCGCACGGCGGACTCCAAGCCGGCCAGCACTGTGGAGAACGCCGTGACGTCGGCGGTGATGTGCTGGTCCATCCGGCCGAAGTGGCCCAGGAGATCGGCGTCTGCGTTGACCACTACGGTGTGGGCGTCGAGGCCGCGCGTGTAACCGTCGGAGAGAACGTCGCCGCGGACGCAGCCGAGGAAGACGATCAGGTCCGCCGCGTCCAGCCGTGCGGCATTGGCGTCGCTGCGGCCGTAGCCTAGGAAACCGGCGTAGGCGTCGGAACGGTGCGGAACGGCGTCGTAGGCGCGGAAATCCGCGACGACGGGGATGCCGTGGCGGGCAGCCCAGCCGGCCAGCGCTTCGCCGGATTCCTGCGTCCAGCCTTCGCCGCCCACCACGATTAGGGGCTTTCTAGCGCCGGCGAGCCGGGCTTCGAGCTCTGCCAGGTCCGGGGCGGCCGGGGCCGGGCGGGAGGCCTTGCGCGGTTCCACGGTCCCGGATTCAATGGCGTGGACCAGGACGTCTTCGGGGAGTCCGATCACCACGGGTCCGGGGCGTCCGCTCAGTGCGGTGAAGATGGCGTCGTCCACCACACGGGCGGCGGAAGCGGCGTCGTCGAGCGTTACCACTTTCTTGGCGGTGCTGCCGAACCAGGCGTTGAGGTCGAATTCCTGGAACGATTCGCGGCCGCGGTCCGCCACGGGGATGAGGCCCACGAACAGGATCATGGGGGTGGCGTCCTGGTGGGCGGTGTGGATGGCGATGAACGCGTTGGCCGCACCGGGGCCCCGCGTCACCATGGCCACACCGGGCAGCTCCGTGAGCCGGCCCTCGGCGAGTGCCATGAACCCGGCGCCGCCTTCATGCCTGGTCACCACGGTTTCAATCGAGGAGCCGTGCAGGCCGTCCAGGACATCCAGGAAGCTTTCGCCAGGGACGCCGTAAACGCGCTGGACGCCGGCACGTTCGAGCTGGGCGACAATCAGGTGCCCGGCAGTGGTTGTTGTACTCAATGCTTCATACCTTCTTCTTCGATACTGAGGGCTGGCAGGAAGATGCCGGACATCGCGGTCATGATGGAAACCACCAGCAGGATGATGGCGCCTGGCCAGAATGAGTTGCCACTGGCAGCCACGAGGGCCGTGGCAATCAGCGGCACGAAGCCGGAGATGACGCCGGCGCTATTGGACGTGATGGCGACGCCGGTGTAGCGGACACGGGTGGCGAACAGGGCCGTTAGGGCTGTGCCCGAGACGGCGTAGGGAATGGACAGGGTGGCCACGCCGATGATCATGGCGCCGATGACCAGCACCGGGTTCGCGGTGTTGATGGCCAGGAAGACCGGGACGGCCACGAGTGCGGAAGCCACGCCGTCCCAAAGGATTACCTTGCTGGCCCCGTACTTCTCGCCCATGCGTCCGGCCCAGATGAGGACGAAGATCTCGAAGACCGCGGCGAGGAGCGAGCCCAGCAAAAGGGTTTCGTAGGGCATCTTGAGGACCTTGGTGCCGTAGTAGACCACAAAGCTGGTGATGAGGTAGAAGCCGCCGATGCCCAGCAGCGCGGAGCACATGCCCACCAGGATCTGCCGCCAGCTGTTCTTCAGGACGCCACGGATGGGCGCATGTTCGGTCTCGCCGGCTTCCATCAGGGCTTCGAATTCAGGGGATTCACTGAGCCGGCTGCGGATCCACATGGAGATGGCCAGCAGCGGGATGGCCGCGACGAACGGAATGCGCCAGCCCCAGGCGTCGAAGTTGGTCTGGCCCACGAGGTAGAGCATGCCGAAGAAGCCGCCGGAGGACAGGATGGTGCCGATCGGGGAACCGATCTGCGGCAGCGCCGCGTAGCGTGCACGCTTGGCAACGGGGGCGTTTTCGACGGCGATAATCACCGCACCGCTCCATTCGCCGCCTACTGCCAGGCCCTGCAGGATGCGCAGCGCCACCAGGATGATGGGAGCCGCGACGCCGATGGTCATGTAGTTCGGCAGGAGCCCGATCAGGCCGGTCACAACGCCGATGCCCACGATGGTGACCATGAGGATCTTTTTCCGGCCCACCTTATCCCCGAGCGAGCCGAAAATGAAGCCGCCGATGGGGCGTGCCACGAAGCCTACAGCGAGCGTGGCGAAGGAGCTCATGGCGGCCACAAAGGGGTCATCGGAAACGAAGTACTGGGCATTGAACACCAGTGCCGCGGCGGTGGTGAACAAGAAGAAGTCGTACCACTCAAGGGCTGTGCCAACCAGGGCTGCCAGGGCCACCTTGCGGGTGACATTCTCATCCACGATCCGCGGGACCTGCTGGTCCACGCCCGTCGCCGTGCTGTCGTTGATTGCCATGAATACTCCAGATAGAAACTGACCGGATGGTGCGGGCCTCCAGCCTGCTTGCCGCTTGTTGCATGATGCGGCTCACCTTGGGGCGTGAATCCATTCTTCCAGTAGGTTCGTCCAAAAAAACTAGCAATGCACCACGGGATCTTGGTTCTAGAATGTGGAAATGCACAATGATCAGGATTATGGCGCCCGTTGGGGCGAGCTGGTGGAGCGGCTGCACGGCCGCGTCGACGAACTGGCAGAGCTGTTTTTGGCGCGGGTGCACGAGATCCCCGAGTACGCCGGCAGCACTGTGGGCATGGCGGAACTGCGGGACACCGCGCGCGAAACGTTCCACCGCCTGGTGGATGGGCTGCGCGACAAGGAACTGCAGCAGTCCGGACGCCACGGCGATCACGACTCGCTGATGCGGTTCTCGTTGGAGCTGGGCGCGAAAAGGGCACGCGCCGGAATCTCACCCGAGGCCCTCACCTCCGCCGTCCGGCTTGACTTCAGCATTCTGTGGGAGGACCTGCTGCAGATCTCCGAGCCGCAGGACGCGCCGCTGCTCACGTCGCGGGTGGACCGGGTGTGGCGGGTGGTGGACGAGTTCGCCGCGCACACACACTCCAGCTATTCGGCCGAGCGGGTCCGCATGGCCCAGGAGGAATCCAATATCCGGCGCGAATTCATCGCCCGGCTGTTCAGCAAGTCCGAGCTCTCGGCGGACACCATCAGCCAGGCGTCCGCCGCCCTGGTTACCGACCCCGACGCCCGGTACTCGATTGTGGCCGCTAGCGCGGAGGCAGCCACCAAGCTCCGCGCCTTTGCCCAGGGGCCCCAGTCCTCGCAGCGGCTTTTTGTCCACGAGTTCGGCGGCAGCACGTATGTCTTCTGGCAATTGGGTAAGGCCACGGCCGGCGGCCGGCATCCCGCGCGGCCGTTTATCCCGGCCGGCATCGCCGGGATCCCCTGCGGCTATGTGGAAAGTTTCTCCGGGCTCCGCGGCCTCCCGTCGGCCGCCCGGACCGCCGAGCGGCTGGCCCTGCTGCTCCACCCGTCGGACCGGGGACCCCTGACGGCCGCCGCGGCGTGGGCCCGGCTGGCCAAACAACAGCTCCAGGACGCCGGCCTGGACCTGTGGGCTGACCTGGACGCGGCACTCTCACCGTGCCGCGGCGGAGAACGCGAACGCCTCGAGGAGACGGTGCGCCATTTCCTGTCCACAGGCAACATCACCACCACGGCCCAGGTCCTCTTCTGCCACCGGAACACCATCCTCAACCGGCTTAACCGGTTCCAGGAGCTGACCGGAATCGACCTTGCCGTTCCCGCCCAGGTGGCCAGGCTGGTAGTGGCGTGGGCCTAACGTCTGCGAGCGCCACTATGCGCGGCGCCTGCCCAAGCCACGTCCCCTTGACCGTGGGCCGCAACGGTGCCGTAATGAAGTTGAGTGGAGGAGGACGATCGTGGACGTCTTGGAATCCGTGTCCAAGGGAATGCGCGTTGTGGATGCGTCGGGCGATGATATCGGTGCCGTTGAGCGCATCGTTCCGCCCAACACTAAGGCAGAAGTGTTCGAAGAAGCCGCCACGGCTTCCGAACAGGATTTGATCAACCTCGGGCTGAGTGCTGTCTTCGGCAGGGAACCGAAAGTACCCGAGCTGATGGCCCGGCGGTTGTTCCATTCGGGCTACATCAAAATCGATGCCCGCGGATTCTGGGCCAGCGACTCCTATGCGGCTGCGGATGCCATCAACCGGGTCGAAGACGGAAAGGTGTACCTGAGCCTGACCCGGCACGAACTTTCTGCCCAGGTGTGACGCACTGATCCGGCGCAGCCGCCCGACCGGTGGTGGCCTGCGCGTAGCGGCCCGTTAATACCCTGAGGGGTGTTTTGTGTGAACTCACATTTATCGGCGTTTTCTGGTGGATTTTTAGCCATTGAACTGTGATGGCCGACACAGAATAGTTGGTAACTACCTGCACCGGACAATCGTCCCCGCACCCCATCTGGAGAACTGATGGCCAACATGGTAAATACCACCACCGCCGCTGCTACGGCACGGCTGGACCTCACAAAAATGCGCAAAATCGCCCTCGCCAGCGTGATCGGCACCACCGTCGAGTGGTACGACCTCTTCGTTTTCGGAACAGCATCCGCGCTCGTCTTCAACAAAATCTTCTTCCCCAGCTTCGACCCGCTGGTGGGCACCATGCTCGCATTCGGCACGTTCGCCTCGGCCTACATCGCCCGCATGGTGGGTGCCATCATCTTCGGCCACTTCGGGGACAGGCTGGGACGCAAGTCCATGCTCCTGATCTCGCTCCTGACCATGGGCGCCGCCACGTTTGCCATCGGCCTGCTGCCGGACTACAACAGCATCGGCATCATGGCCCCGCTGCTCCTCCTCTTCCTCCGCGTCATCCAGGGCCTGGCCCTGGGCGGCGAATGGGGCGGAGCCGTGCTGATGACAGTGGAACACGCACCTGCCTCACAGCGCGGGTTCTACGGTTCCCTGGTCCAGGTGGGCGTGCCCGCCGGAACACTGATCGCCAACGTGGCGTTCCTGATCGTCGCCTCAACCGTCAGCACTGAGGCACTGCTCAGCTGGGGCTGGCGCATCCCGTTCCTCGCCTCCGCGCTCCTGGTGGCCGTGGGCATCTACATCCGGCTCCACATTGAAGAGACCCCCTCATTCCAGGCGGTCAAGGATGCCGGCGCCAAAGCCAAGCTGCCCTTCGCGGCCCTGATGGCCAAGTACTGGAAGCAGGTCATCCTGGGCGGCGTTGCCACCCTTTCAACAGGCAGTACGTTCACGCTCCTGGTTGCTTCCGGTGTCTCCTACGGCAAGAAGGAACTCGGCCACTCCGAGAGCCTGATGCTGTGGGTGGTCCTGGCCTCGTGCGCCTTGTGCTTCGTCCTCATCCCGTTCTTCGGACGACTCTCGGACAAATACGGCCGCAAACCCATCATCTTCGCGGGCGTCGCAGCCGAGGCAGCCCTGGCCTTCCCCATGTTCTGGATGATGGACACGAAATCTGTGGCGCTCCTCTTCATCGCCTACCTGGCCATGATGACCGCGTTCGCCGCCAACTACGGCCCCATCGCCACGTTCCTGGCCGAGCTGTTCGGTTCAAAGGTCCGCTACTCCGGCCTGTCCGTGGCGTACATGCTCTCAGGACTCCTGGGCAGCGCCGCGACACCGTTCATCACCACCTGGCTCCTGGGCGTCACGCACCAGAGCTCGTCCATCGCCTGGTACATCATGGGAGCCTCCCTGGTCTCGCTCGGGGCGCTCGTGATCCTGACGGAGACCCGCTACGGCAACATCGACGCCGTCGACGAGTCCCCCGTTGAGGCGGCGGCGAAGTGACGCCAGCCTCCACTGCGGGGACCATCCGGAGGATCGCTGAGATCCCCGGCGGGGCGGCCGCGGTCGGCCCCTTCTCCCAGGCAGTGGTGGCCAACGGGTTCGTATTCACGGCCGGCCAGATCCCCGCCATCACGGGACTGGACAACCAGCCCGAAACGTTCGAGGAACAGGTCCGCCAGACACTCCGGAACCTCACCGCGGTGCTGGAGGCCGCCGGATCCGGGCTGGCCCATGTGGTCAAAGTCAACACCTACCTCACTGACCCGGGGCAGCTGGAGGAGTACAACCGCGTCTACGCGGAGTTCTTCGGCGACGCAAAGCCGGCACGCACGTCCGTCTGTGTCAGCCTCTGGGGAGTCTCCCTGGAAATCGAATGTGTTGCGGTCCTGGCTGAGGCGGGACGGTGAGCAGCAAGGTCCTGGCAGGCACGCAGGTCCTGGCTGGCCTGGAGGCCGTCAGCTACCCCACCATCGGGCATTTCCTCGAAGACGGATTCGTTGACCCGGCCATCCAGTCGCTGCTGGATGGCGTGAAGGTGGCCGGGCCTGCGGTCACCGTCCGGATCGTCGGCAATGACGCGATCGCCATGAACCGGGCGCTGCTGGAGCTGTACCCCGGCGCAGTGCTGGTGGTGGACATGGACGGCGATCGCCGCCATGCCCCCGTCGGCGCGGTGACGGCCGCAGCCGCCAAGGCCCAGGGCGCCGCCGGCATCGTGGTGGACGGCGTGGCAACGGACCTGCTGGAGCTGCGGAGCACCGGCCTGCCGGTCTTCGCCCGCGGCACGTCATGCCTCACCACCAAGCGCCTGCACGGCACGGGGTCTGCGGTCAACGTTCCCGTGACATGCGGGGGTGTGAACGTGGCCCCCGGCGACTGGGTGCTGGGTGACGATAACGGCGTAATTGTGTTGTCCCCCCGGGAGGCAGCAGCTGTCCTGGAGCAGGCGCTCGCCTCCGACGCAGCCGAGCCGGAGCTGCTGGCACGGATTGCGGCGGGAGAACCGCTCGAGACGCTGCTGGCGCACTGACCCGCGAATGCACTGGCCTGATTGTGCACTGACTTGATTGTGCACTGACAGCTTGTCCATTGAAGCGGCCGGCCCCGGCTAACTGCCGGGGCCGGCCGCTTCTGTGCGTGTCAACGCCACCACCACGCGGCATCAGGCGGCGAAGATGCTCCAGCGGGCCTGGTGGCTGCTGCCCGGTTCCAGCTGCAGCAGGTCCTGGCCGCTGTTGAAGGCGCCCGGTGGACAGGTCATCGGCTCAACCGCCAGGCCCGCCTGTTCGCTGCGGGGGCGGGTTTGTCTGCGGTATGGATCTGCAGCCAGGGGCAGGTCCGGTCCCAGGCCATGCCCACCCCGGTTCCGCCGGGGTCTCTGGCGATCAGCTGGGCGCGGCCGCCGTCGTCGAACTCAAGGTCGGTGAAGGCGTGGTCGATCTGCGTGCCGCCGATTGCCCGCGGCACCCGGAAGTCGAACTGGTGGCCCGCCACCGTCCTGGTCGTGACCGGCAGCAGCCGGTCCGGCGTGACCTCGAGGAAAGACTCCGCGGGGATCCGGACGGTCCAGTCATCCAACGGCGCGGGTCCGGCCAGCAGATACGGGTGCGGGCACACACCGTAGGGGGCCGCCTCGTCGCCGACGTTGCTTGCCGTGACAGTGGTGTGCAGCCCGGCGTCGTCCAGCTCGTAGTCGACGCGGAGCCGAAGGTGGAACGGATACCCTGGGGCCGCGGGGATTTCACAGGACAGGCTCACCGCGTCGGCACCGCTGCGTTCAACTGTCCACAAACGGTCGAACGCGAGCCCGTGCAGTGCTGCGCCCCGCTCCGGTTCGTTGATGGGCAGTTGGTGCTCGACGCCGGCAAAACGGTAGGTGCCATCGGCGATCCGGTTGGGCCACGGCGCAGCGATGATCCCCCGGTAGTCCGGGATGGGCGCATCTGCGTCGAACGGCACCACCAGGTCCCGGCCTTGGAAGGCCAGCCGCCTCGGGGCACCGCCGCGCTGGACGACGGCGGCGCTGTAGTCCCCCGAAACAAGCTCAAGTTCGGCGCCGTTCACAGCCCGCCGGCCAGCCTGTAGTAGGCGGCGTTCCAGTTGAGTTCCTTCTTGAACTGCTTGATGGTGGTGCCTTCGTCGATGGTGAGGAGTTCGGTCTTGGCAATTTCGGCGAAGTCCTCGAAAACGTCCAGCCCCACCTGCGTGGACAGTACCGTATGGTGCGCAGCGCCGGCGGTGAGCCACGCGGCGGCCGACGTGGCGAAGTCGGGTTTGGGCGACCAGAGCGCCCGGGCCACCGGCAGGTTGGGCAGCGGCTCGTCGAGGTCCACGACGTCGACGGCGTTCGCCACCAGCCGGAAGCGGTCGCGCATGTCCGAGAGCGCCACCACCACACCCGGGCCGGCATCGGTGTCGAACACCATCCGGACCGGGTCTTCCTTGCCGCCGATACCGAGCGGGTGGATCTCGACGCGCGGTTTTGTGGCCGTCAGCGACGGGCAGACTTCGAGCATGTGCGCGCCCAGGATCTTCTCGGCGCCGGGCTCCAGATGGTAGGTGTAGTCCTCCATCAGAGAGGCTCCGCCGGGCAGGCCGGCGCCCATCACCTTGGCGGCGCGGACCAGGATGGCCGTCTTCCAGTCGCCTTCGGCGCCGAAGCCGTAGCCGTCGGCCATCAGCCGCTGGACGGCCATGCCGGGCAGCTGGCGGAGTTCGCCCAGGTCTTCGAAGGAGGTGGTGAACGCGGCGGAACCGTTGGACTCAAGGATGCTGCGCAGCCCCAGTTCAATTCGGGCGCTGTAGCGCAGCGACTCGTGCCGCGCTCCCCCGGCCTTCAGCTCCGGGACCACCTCGTACACGCGCTCGTACTCCGCAACCAGGGTGTCGACGTCGGACTCTGCGGCGCCGTACACGGCGTCGGCGAGCTCGTTGACGGACCACGTGTTCACAGAGACGCCGAAGCGCAGTTCCGCTTCGGTCTTGTCCCCCTCGGTGACGGCCACGTTGCGCATGTTGTCACCGAAGCGCGTCAGTTTCAGGGTCCGGACCGCGGCCCAACCGGCCGTAGCCCGCTGCCACACGCCCACCTGCCGCGAGACCTCCGGGTTGGACACGTGGCCCACCACGGTCTTGCGCGGAATGCCCAGGCGGGACTGGATGTAGCCGAACTCGCGGTCGCCGTGGGCTGCCTGGTTGAGGTTCATGAAGTCGAAGTCGATGTCCGCCCAGGGCAGCTCCACGTTGGCCTGCGTGTGCAGGTGCAGGAGCGGCTTGCGCAGCAGGTCCAGGCCCTGGATCCACATCTTGGCCGGGCTGAAGGTGTGCATCCACGCCGTCACACCGATCACGGAATCGTCCGAGTTCGCTTCCAGCGCGGTGCGGCGGATGGCGTCCGAATCGGTGAGGACCGGCTTCCAGACCACCTTGACCGGGACGTCGGAGGAGGCGTTCAGCGCGGCGGCAATCTCCTGTGACTGGGCGGCGACCTGCTTGAGGACATCCTCGCCGTAGAGGTGCTGGCTGCCGGTGAGGAACCAGACCTCGTAGTGGCCGAGGGACGTGCTGTTGGCGTTGTTCATGGGTTTCTCCTGTGAAAGTCCGGTGAAGTGCGGGGGTCCGGGCCGGCTAGCGGCCGTAGACGTTCTGGTAGCGGGCGTAGAGGGATTCGATCTTGGCCTGGTCCATCGGCAGCGGCTCGCCGAGCTGCCGGGAAATGTGCACTGTCCGCGCCACTTCCTCGCACATCACCGCAGCCTTCACTGCGTCCCTGGCATCCTTGCCGATGGTGAACGGGCCGTGGTTCTGCATCAGCACCGCGGGCGAGTTGGAGTCCTTCAGCGTCTCCACGATGCCCTGCCCGATCGAGTCGTCACCGATCAGCGCGAAGGGTCCCACCGGGATGGTGCCGCCGAACTCGTCGCCCATCATGGTCAGCACGCACGGGATCGCTTCGCCCCGCGCCGCCCAGGCCGTGGCGTAGGTGGAGTGGGTGTGCACTACTCCCCCGACGTCGGGCATGTGCCGGTAGACATAGGCGTGCGCGGCGGTGTCCGACGACGGCGACAGCCCCGGGTTGCCCCACTCACCGTCGGCGTCGCCTGCCACGGGCACCCCATACAGGTCGGTGACCACCATCTGCTCGGGTGTGAGGTCATCGTAGGAGACGCCGGACGGCTTAATGACCATCAGGTTATGGCCTGGAACGCGCGCGGAGACATTGCCTGCTGTCCACACCACCAGCTCATAGCGGATGAGCTCGGCATGCAGGGTGCAGACCTCCTGCCGGATCCGGTCGATGGTGTCCAGTGTTTTTGCGGTCGCGGTGCTCATGCGGTGGCTCCGGCAGCAACGAGTGCTTTCGTGGCATTGCGTTGGATGGTCTTGAGCCGGTGCATCACGTCATTGGCTCCCCTGCCGAAGTAGTCGTGGAGTATCCGGTATTCCTGGAACAGTTCCTCGTAGGCTGCAACGTTTTCCGGGATCGGCGTGTAGACGTCGCCGGGTTCTGAGCCCATCGCCGCCGCGGCTTCGCGGATACTGGCGTACTTTCCGGCCGCAACGGCGGCGTGGATGGCGGAGCCCAGGGCCGGGCCCTGGGTTGAGCCGATGGTGGAGAGCTGCAGTCCCGTGATGTCCGCGTAGATCTGCATGAGCAGCTTGTTCTTCAGCAGGCCGCCGGCCACCATGAATTCCTTCACCGGAACGCCGGAGTCGCGGAAGGCATCCACGATGGTGCGGGTGCCGAAAGCCGTGGCCTCCAGCAGCGCGCGGTATGTGTCCTCGGGCTTGGTCGCGAGCGTCTGGCCCACCACCACGCCGGAGAGTTCGTGGTCCACTAGCACCGAGCGGTTGCCGGAGTGCCAGTCCAGGGCGATGAGTCCGTGCTCGCCGATGGCCTGGCGGGCGGCAAGGTCGGTGAGGTATTCGTGGATGCCCAGCCCTGCTGCAGCCGCCGCCTGGTGGTATTCCGGCGGGACACCGTTGCTGGTGAACCAGCCGAAGATGTCGCCGACGCCGGACTGTCCGGCTTCGTAGCCCCACAGGCCGTCCACGATCCCGCCGTCCACCACGCCGCACATGCCCGGCACCTCATGCAGTTCGGTGCCGTTCATGACGTGGCAGGTGGACGTGCCCATGATGGCCACCAGCTGCCCCGGCTCCACTGCCTTTGCAGCCGGGGCCGTGACATGGGCGTCCACGTTGCCCACCGCGACGGCGATGCCCGCAGGCAATCCCGTCCATCCGGCGGCTTCAGCCGTGAGGTAGCCGGCGGCATCGCCCAAGCGGCCGATGGTGTGTTCGAGTTTGGTGCTGACGAAGTCCCTAAACGCCGGGTTCAGCGCGGCGAGGAAGTCCTCGGAGGGGTACCGGCCGTCCTGGTAGATGCCCTTGTAACCGGCGGTGCAGGCGTTGCGAACGTACTGGCCGCAAAGCTGCCAGACGATCCAGTCGGCCGCCTCCACCCAGTGATCCATGGCGGCGTAGGCTTCCGGGTCCTCCTCCAGCAGCTGCAGGCCCTTGGCGAACTCCCATTCGGACGAGATGAGCCCGCCGTAGCGCGGCAGCCATGCCTCGCCTCGCTCGGCGGCGAGTTCGTTGATCCTGTCCGCCTGCGGCTGCGCGGCGTGGTGCCGCCATAGCTTCACATAGGCGTGCGGGCGGCTGGCAAAGCCGGGCAGTTCGTTCAGCGGGGTGCCGTCGGCCTTGACGGGCACCATGGTGCAGGCGGTGAAGTCGGTGGCGATGCCGACGACGGCTGCCGGGTTGATCCCGGCGTCCGCGATCGCTGCGGGGACGGCGTGGCGGAGGACGTCGCGGTAGTCGTTCGGCACCTGCAGGGCCCATTCCCCGGGAAGCCGGGCGCCGCCGTCGCCCGCTACATCCGCCGGCAGGGTATCCGTGACCACGGCGTGCGGATAGTCGAAGACACCGCTGCCCAGTTCCTTGCCATCACGGACCCGGACCACAACGGCCCGTCCCGAAAGCGTTCCATAGTCCACGCCGATGACGTAGTTGTCTGTGCCGTCCACTGTGACGTCCATGAAGTCCTCCAAATAGCTGGTCCGGTGTGCGCGGATTGATCCAATTGTGAGCGCTAACAATTGGGACGTCAAGTGTCGGGGTTATGGCTGGGAAGATCAGGAGAGAATCAGGCGGGAGCGGCCGTACTCCTGCGGACAACCAGTTCCGGCTCCACCATGACGGTGCCTGCGCCCGCGCCGCCCTCAAGGGCGCTCAGCATAACGCCCATGCAGCGCCTGCCGAGTTCCTCGAAGTCCTGGCGCACGGTGGTCAGCGGCGGCGTGAAGTAGCCCGACTCAGGCTGGTCATCGAAGCCCACCACGGAGACGTCCTCGGGCACGCGGACCCCCGCTTCGCTGAAGGCGCGCAGCAGGCCCAGGGCCATCTGGTCATTGCCAACGAACAGGGCCGTAGCCGTGCGCTCAGCGGCAAGCTGCCGGCCGATCCGGTACCCGCTGCCGGCGCTCCAGTCGCCTTCGATCAAAAGGTCATCGGGCAGGCCGGCTTCGCGGAGCCGCTCACCCCACCCCTCGGCACGGGACCTGCCGTCCACCCAGTCCTGGGGCCCGGAAACATGGCCGATCCGGCGGTGGCCCAGGTCGATCAGGTGCGAGACCGCCAGGCGCGCGCCAAGCTTCTGGTCCACCAACGCTCCGCTGAAGAGCCCCCGGCCGGGGGCACCCACAAGAATCACGGGTACGTCCAGGGTCAGGCCCTCCAGCGCCTGGACGGTGCCGTCGTGGGGCACAATGACGATTATCCCGTCCGCGCCCTGGTCCGTGAGATGGCTGACGGCGTCCGAGATGGCCTCCGCTCCGGCCTCCTTGATGGCTTCGATGCTCACAAAGTAGCCAGCCTCCCGGGCAGCCTGCTGGACCCCGAGGAGAGTGCTGGCAGGACCGTACTGCCCCATTTCGGCCGCGAGCACGCCGATGGTCTGCGAACGCCGGGTGACCAGGCTTCTGGCGGCGGTGTTGCGCCGGTAGCCGAGTTCAGCAATGGCCGCCTCCACTTTTTCCCGGGTGGCGCTGCTGACATTGGGGTGGTTGTTGATGACCCGCGAGACCGTCTGGTGGGACACCTTTGCCCGCGCTGCCACGTCTTCCAGGCGTGGCTGGCGTCGGTCAATGGTGTTGCCCATGTGAGGGACCCTTCGGTGGAAGACAAGGTGGTGTCCAACATTCTATGGCCGCTGTCATTTTCACGAGTCGTCTGCCGTGGACGCGGCGGCCTTGGTGAGAACCGTCGGAATCTCTTCGTCCCGGTGGAGTTATCCGGTGTTATTCTCTGTCCAGGCCCGGGCGTCCAGTGTTATGTGCGGCCGGTTCAAGGTTCGGAACATTCTTTGCTGAAGAGTTCAGTCCGTGGATGCTCCAGTCGTTTCCGGTTCAATGTTCCTGGCCGAGCTTGCGCTGAGTGTGATCCGGCTCGGTCCCGGGACGCTGACGGGGCCATCGTTCGTCACTGATGTCCTGCTCAAGCTTCTGGGCGCTGCGGCGTTGGAGGAATTTCTTTTCCGTGTGCTGCTCCTCAGTGGCCTGGCGGTGCTCTTGTCCCGGGTCGCGTCGGGTCGCTGGATCGCGGTCCTGGCCACCGCAGTCCTCTTTGGTGCCGCGCATCTGGGGAACGAGGGTGCATCTGCCATCAGCGCTTTCGGTACTGGCCCGGGCGGGGTGATTTATGCTGTCGCTTTCCTTGCGACCCGCAGCGTGTGGCTGCCCCTTGGCCTGCACCTTGGCTGGAACATGTCCCAGGGTCTCTTCGGGCTGCCGATCAGCGGCACCCACGTGCCCGGCTGGTTCAGCACGAGCTGGTCCGGGCCGCTACCCGCCTGTCCGTGTCGATTCTGTTGATGCGGGTGTAGTTTCCCAGGCCGGGTCCACTTCTATGTGGTGGTCATCGAATAGCCCGGCGCCTTGCGGGTTCAGAACGCTGCGCGGCCGCCGGGGCGCGTTGAATCCCGTTTGGGCTCCTTGCGGTCCCGCCGCGCGTAAATGCGGGCCCTTTCGCTGGAAAGGGCCAGGATCAGGAGGATGTCCAGGGTGAGCCCGGGCAGGTTTGCCTCCAGGGTCGCCAGGGAGCCGCCGTTCAGCACGTCGATTGCCTGGGCGGCGATGGCCAGCGTGCTCAGGGCCATGGCGGTGACGCGGGCCCGGTTGCTGCCCAGGAAGACGAACCAGGCCAGCAGGAGTTCGCCCAGGGCAACGAGGCCCACGAAGCCCAAACCCGCGTACAGGACCATCTCAGATTGGGCCGCCGTCAGGCTGGAGTCACCGTCGGATTGGATGGTGATGCCCTGCAGCAGTTCGTCCGGGGACAGGAATCCGGCCGCCACCGCGACGAGGGCGGCCACGGCCCGGGCGCCGGCGAGGAGTGCCCCGACGATGGTGGGTCCCGGCCGCTTGTTCCGGCTGTCGCTGGCCGGGTGTCCGGCGGCATCCGACGGCACCTCCACCCGTCCCAGGCCCACGATGGGGAGGTCGCCGTCGGTGGTGATCGTATCGCCCCCGCCGTTGCGCGTGTGGTAGCCCGTGGAGAAGTCCCGGATCATCCGTACCTCTGCCGTGGGGTCGGCATCGAGGATGCTTGAGACGATATGGTCGCGCTCGTCGTCTGTGTCTTCGTCGATCTTGTGGGTGATCTGCAGGGTGAACAGGGAGAACCCGATACTCCGGTCATAGGTCCCGGCGGCCAGCCAGTCCACTGCGTGCCCACCGGGAAGGAGCCAGCCGGGGTAGCAGCGCCAGAAGCGGACGTGGTGGCGCTTGCCTGGATTCCGGTCCACCTCCTGCTGGTAGGCGAAGTCCTGTTGGCGCCCGAACAGCATGAGCGGGCTCACCGGCGCCTCGTCGTAGCTGCGGCGCAGGATGGTGGATGCCACGATCCGCCAGCTGCTGGCGAGTGTAACGTCGTCGGCGATGGTCCATCCGGCCCGGCGCATCACGCCATGGATCTGGGCTTCCGAGCCGAGCAGCGCAACGTTCACGGGGTCGCCCAGCAGCCCGTCGCTGGTCCGGGCCCGCCCGATGAAATAGTCCGGGACGTAGAGCCGGGTCAGGATTCGGTGCAGCCGGGGCAGTACCAGGTACGCGAGAAGGGCCCAGAAGACGAAGGCGAACCAGAGCTGCGCCCAGCCCCACTCGAAGCTGAGCCGTAGCAGCAGGTAGGACAGCCACACGGCCGAGACCCCGCCGACCAGGAAAAACAAACGGTCCCAGACGGTATCCAGCACCGCACGTGAAACGCCGATTGCGGGGACCTTCAGCGCAGGCTTGGCCATGACCGACATCCTACTGGAGCCGTCACGCGGGGCAACGTGCTGAAAGAAACGCTGTTGCTGCCTGCCAGGCCCGCCGCCAAGGCAGGTCTCCACGCCTAGTTTGACGCGCGAGTTTCGTTCACGGGGCCCCGCGCCACGTCGCTCTTGTTGACCCGCCCACGGGTCCGCGAGCAGTCGGGTGAAGGCCAGCTCCGCGGCCCCGATCATCATAAGATCGGAGCCCAGCGCGGCACGGTAGATCCTGGCGCGGCCCGCCGCCTCGTCCAGGGCCTGGGTGCGGAGCAGGCTGTCCAGTGTGTCAGGGGACAGTTCGTGGAGAATGCCCAGGAACCCGTCGAGGACTATGGCGTCCGGGTTGGACGTGTTGACCGCGTTGCGCAGGGTGATGCCCAAATAGCCCACCTGGCGGGCGATCTCCCCGGCCAGCTCGGCGCTGTCCGCCGCGCGGAGCGCCGCTTCGAGCTGGCTGGTGTCGCCGCCGCCGAGCCCTGCCAGGTCAAAAAGCCGGGACTGCGACACCTCGGTTTCGAGGCAGCCGGACGCACCGCAATGGCAGGTCTGGCCGTCCGAGCGAACAAAGGTGTGCCCCAGTTCCCCACGATAATCCTGCCGCGCGTCCTGGCTGCGGGGGAAGCCGCCGGCCGTGTTCATCCACACTGTTTTGCCGTGAGCAACCCCGGCGCAGGCTCCGGTACCGACGACGGCGCAGGTGGCGGCGGACGGGTGGAAAATCCTGCTCGGCGCCGGCGCCGGGGATAACGCAGCGGCAGCCCTGGGCCTAGGAGCCAGGCCCGGCGATGTGGTGGTCTCTGTGGGTACCAGCGGAACGGTCTTCGCCGTCGCTTCCGAACCGGGCCATGATCCCAGCGGAACAGTGGCCGGCTTTGCAGATGCGGGCGGCGCCTACCTGCCCATCGCCGTCACGCTGAACGCCGCCAGGGTGCTGAGCTCCATGGCCGCGCTTCTGAATGTCGGTTTTGATGAGCTCTCCCGGCTGGCGCTGGACGCTGAGCCCGGGGCAGGCGGCGTAGTGCTCTTGCCGTATTTTAAGGGGGGAACGCACCCCCAACCTGCCGCACGCCAAAGCCAGCCTGCATGGCCTCAGCATTGCGTCTGCCACCCGCAGCAACCTTGCCCGCGCAGCCATCGAGGGGATGCTGTGCGGATTGTCCGGTGGCCTGGCGGCCTTGCAGGCCCTGGGCTATCCGGCACGGCGGCTGCTGTTGATCGGCGGAGCCGTGCAGAACGCGGCGCTACAGAAGATCGCGTCGCAGGTGTTTGACCTGCCGGTTGTCGTGCCAAGCCCCGGCGAGTATGTGGCCCGGGGCGCCGCGGTACAGGCTGCCTGGGCACTGTCGGGAACCCGTCCCGAGTGGCCCGTTGCGCTCACGGCGGCACCGGAACCGGACTTCAGGCCCGTCATCGGCGAGCAGTACCTGCGGGCGTGTCAGCATATTGATGCGGACAGCCGGGCTATTGTTCCTCCGACGTTCAGCTAGCACTGAGGGGTACAACTCCATTCATGGGCCCCGGGACCACTTCGTCCAGCGATCCCCGGGGCTCATGCGCTCAGCCCGTGAGCAACATACCCATTGACGCCGCAAGGGATATCTGCAATATTACTTCGTATACGATTTCGTACTCGATGAGGAGTAATCTTGGATCAGGTCACCGAGCACACCCTGGCCGCGGCCCGCAAGGTCATCGCGGTGCACATCAATTACCCCAGCCGGGCGGCCCAGCGTGGCCGCACGCCGGAGCAGCCGTCCTACTTCCTGAAGCCGCCGTCCTCGCTGGCGCATGGTTCGGCAGCAGCCCCTTCCGTGGTGGAGCGCCCGGCCGGCTGCGAACTCCTCGGCTTTGAGGGCGAGGTCGCCCTGATCATCGGCAAGCCCGCCCGACGCGTCGGTGTGGAGGACGCCTGGAGCCATGTCGAGTGGGTGACCGCCAGCAACGACCTCGGCGTCTACGATCTCCGCTATGCGGACAAGGGCTCCAACCTCCGGTCCAAGGGCGGCGACGGCTTCACCCCGATCGGTCCGGGGCTGATCGCCGCGGATGCCGTGGATCCGGCCCAACTGCGGATCCGCTCCTGGCACAACGGCGATCTGGTCCAGGACGACACCACCGCGGACCTCCTCTTCCCGTTCGCGCGGCTCGTTGCGGACCTGTCCCAGCTGCTGACCCTCGAGGAGGGCGACATCATCCTGACCGGCACCCCGGCCGGCGCCTCCGTGGCAAACCCGGGCGACGTCGTCGAGGTTGAGGTCAGCGCTGGTGGGTTGAGCACCGGGCGCTTGGTCACCCGGGTGGAGGAAGGCACGACGGCGTTCGCTGACTTTGGTGCGCAGCCCCAGGCTGATGACGCGCAGCGGGAGGAGGCGTACGGTTCGCGCGCAGCGGCGGGCCTTGCACCCGTGGAGGCTGCCGCCGTCGGGCCTATCCTGACCCCCGAGCTGAAGGCGAAGCTGGAAAGCGTCTGCACCGCCACGCTCTCTTCGCAGCTGCGCAAGCGGGGCCTGAACAACGTCAGCATCGACGGCCTGACCTCCACCCGGCCGGAGAAGCGGATTGTGGGCCTGGCCCGGACCCTGCGATATGTGCCCAACCGCGAGGACCTGTTCAAGACCCACGGCGGCGGTTTCAACGCCCAAAAGAAGGCCATCGACTCCGTCATCGAGGGCGAGATCCTGGTCATGGAGGCCCGCGGAGAGAAGGGCACTGGCACCATCGGTGACATCCTGGCCCTGCGCGCCCAGGTCCGCGGGGCCGCGGCCATCATCACCGACGGCGGCGTCCGCGATTTTTCCGCGGTGGCCGCGATGGACATGCCCACCTATTACGCCAACCCGCACCCCGCTGTCCTGGGCCGCCGGCACATCCCGTGGGACACGGACATCACCATCGCCTGCGGCGGCACCACCGTGCAGCCCGGCGACATCATCGTCGCGGACTCGGACGGCATCCTGGTGATCCCGCCGGCACTCGCCGACGAGCTCGCGGACGACTCCATCATCCAGGAGCGTGAGGAGACCTTTATCGCGGAAATGGTGGCACAGGGCCACAGCGTGGACGGCCTCTACCCGCTGAATGCCGCCTGGCGGATGAAGTACGAGGCATGGGAAGCAGGCAAAGCCAATGACTGAGACGTTGATGGCTACAGGCAGCAAATCAGAGCAGGCCTACGTCGCCGTCAAGGCACGGATCGTGGACGGTACCTACTCCCCCGGCTACCGGCTGGTCCTGGCAGCCATCGCCAAGGATCTGGGCGTCAGCGTGGTCCCGGTCCGGGAAGCGATCCGGCGCCTCGAGGCCGAAGGACTGGTGACGTTCGAGCGGAACGTCGGCGCGACGGTCTCCGGGATCGACCCGACCGAGTACCTCTACACGATGCAGACCCTGAGCATCGTCGAAGGAGCCGCCACCGCATTGTCCGCGCCGCTGATTGGCCCGGCGGACATTGCACGCGCCCGGGCGGTGAACGAGGATATGCGGGAAAGCCTCCAGCACTTCGACCCGGTCCGGTTCACGGCGCTGAACCAGGACTTCCACAGCATCCTCTTTGAGCGCTGCCCCAACCCGCACATCCTGGACCTGGTCCACCGGGGCTGGAACCGGCTCGCCTCGCTCCGGACCTCGACGTTCCGCTTCGTTCCGGGCCGTGCCCACGAATCGGTGGACGAGCACGAAGCGCTGCTCCGCCTCATCGAAGCCGGCGCCGGCGCGGAAGAGATTGAGAAATCCGCCCGCCGGCACCGCTCCGCCACCCTGGACGCGTACCTCGCCCAGGCCAAGAACATCTGAACCGAACCGGCCACACCCGCAGTAAGGAAACAACAATGACGTTCACCGCCGAACAGACCACGAACCATTACGTGCCGCAGGACCTCCCCACCCACATCCAGCACTACATCAACGGCAAGTTCGTTGACTCCGTGAACGGAGCGACTTTCGATGTCCTGGACCCGGTGTCGAACCGGAACTACGCCACCGCCGCGGCCGGCCAGAAGGAGGACATCGACCTCGCCGTGGCCGCCGCCCGCGAAGCCTTTACCAACGGCCCGTGGCCAAGGATGAAGCCGCGCGAACGCGCCCGGATCCTGAACAGGATCGCCGACGCCGTCGAGGCCCAGGAAGCCCGCCTCGCCGAACTCGAAACCTTCGACACCGGCCTGCCGATCACCCAGGCCAAAGGCCAGGCGCTGCGCGCGGCCGAGAACTTCCGCTTCTTCGCGGACCTGATCGTCGCCCAGTTCGACGACGCCATGAAGGTCCCCGGCGCCCAGATCAACTACGTGAACCGCAAGCCGATCGGCGTCGCCGGCCTCATCACCCCCTGGAACACGCCCTTCATGCTCGAGTCCTGGAAACTCGCCCCCTCACTGGCCACGGGGAACACCGTGGTCCTGAAGCCGGCCGAATTCACGCCCCTGTCAGCCTCGCTCTGGGCGCAGATCTTCAAGGACGCCGGCCTCCCGGACGGTGTGTTCAACCTCGTCAACGGCCTCGGCGAGGAGGCCGGCGATGCACTGGTCAAACACCCCGACGTCCCGCTGATCTCCTTCACCGGCGAGACCACCACGGGACAGACGATCTTCCGCAACGCTGCAGCAAACCTTAAGGGCTTGTCCATGGAACTCGGCGGCAAGTCACCGTGCGTGGTGTTCGCCGACGCCGACCTGGACGCCGCGATCGATTCCGCCCTGTTCGGGGTTTTCTCCCTCAACGGCGAACGCTGCACCGCCGGGTCCCGCATCCTCGTCGAACGCGCCATCTACGACGAGTTCTGCGAAAAGTACGCCGCCCGGGCCAAAAACATCGTGGTCGGGGACCCGCACGATCCCAAGACCGAGGTGGGGGCCCTGGTCCATCCTGAGCACTATGCGAAGGTGGCCTCCTACGTGGAGATCGGCAAGTCCGAAGGCCGCCTCCTGGCCGGCGGCGGCCGCCCCGACCACCTCCCGGAGGGCAACTACATCGCACCCACCGTCTTCGCCGACGTCGCCCCCGACGCGCGGATCTTCCAGGAGGAGATCTTCGGTCCCGTCGTCGCGATCACCCCGTTCGAGAACGACGACGAGGCGCTGGCCTTGGCGAACAACACCCGCTACGGGCTCGCGGCCTACATCTGGACCCAGAACCTGACCCGCGCCCACAACTTCTCCCAGAACGTCGAGGCCGGGATGGTGTGGCTGAACAGCCACAACGTCCGTGATCTCCGCACCCCGTTCGGCGGCGTCAAAGCCTCCGGCCTGGGCCACGAAGGCGGCTACCGCTCCATCGACTTCTACACCGACCAGCAGGCCGTCCACATCACCCTCGGCGCGGTTCATACTCCGAAATTCGGCCACACCCCCAAATTCGGCGCCTAACAGCGCTTCAAGGCCCCTTTCAAAGAAGAGAGAATCCCATGACCGACTTCGTTCCTACCCCCACAGTTCCGGCTCCGGACATCGTCCGCTGCGCGTACATGGAGATCGTGGTGACCGACCTCGCCAAATCCCGTGCGTTCTACGTGGACGTCCTGGGCCTGCACGTGACCGAGGAAGACGAGAACAACATCTACCTGCGCTCCCTGGAGGAGTTCATCCACCACAACCTGGTGCTCCGCAAGGGACCCATCGCCGCCGTCGCCGCCTTTGCCTACCGGGTGAAGTCCCCCGCCGAAGTGGACACCGCCGAGGCTTATTACCAGGAACTGGGCTGCCGCACCGAACGCCGCAAGGAGGGCTTCACCAAGGGCGTGGGCGATTCCGTCCGCGTGGAGGACCCGCTGGGGTTCCCCTACGAGTTCTTCTACGACGTGGAGCATGTGGAGCGCCTCACCCAGCGCTACGACCTCTACTCCGCCGGCGAACTGGTCCGCCTGGACCACTTCAACCAGGTCACCCCGGACGTGCCCCGCGGTCGCAAATACCTTGAGGACCTCGGCTTCCGAGTCTCCGAGGACATCCAGGACTCCGACGGCGTCACGTACGCGGTCTGGATGCACCGCAAGCAGACCGTGCACGACACCGCCCTGACCGGCGGCAACGGCCCGCGGATGCACCACATCGCGTTCGCCACGCACGAAAAGCACAACATCATCCAGATCTGCGACAAGATGGGCGCCCTGCGCATCAGCGACCGGATTGAACGCGGCCCCGGCCGGCACGGGGTCTCCAACGCGTTCTACCTCTACATCCTGGACCCCGACGGCCACCGGATCGAGATCTACACCCAGGACTACTACACCGGCGACCCCGACAACCCCGTCGTCACCTGGGACGTGCACGACAACCAGCGCCGCGACTGGTGGGGCAACCCCGTGGTCCCGTCCTGGTACACCGAGGCCTCCCTGGTCCTGGACCTCGACGGTAAGCCGCAGCCCGTCGTCGTGCGTGAGGAAAAGAGCGAAATGGCGGTCACCGTGGGTGCCGACGGCTTCTCCTATACCCGCAAAACAGAAGGAGAAGGCGCCGGCGCCGTTGAACAGAAAACGGGCTTCAAGCTCGGGGCGCAGCTGTAGCCATGCTGGACGCGAAAACGATTGAGGCCATTGCCGACGAACTCTTGGCGGCCGCCCGGACCCGCACCCCGGTCCCCCGCCTCACGGCCCGCTACCCGGAGATGACGGTGGAGGACTCCTATGCCGTGCAGCAGCTGTGGCGGCGGCGGAACGAGGACGCCGGCCGCAAGCTGGTGGGCCGCAAGATCGGCCTCACCTCCAAGGCCATGCAGTCCGCCACCGGCATCACCGAACCGGACTACGGCGCCATCTTCGATGACATGGTCCTCGAAACCGGCTGCTCGGTGGAATGGGACCACTACACCCACCCCCGGGTGGAAGTGGAGCTGGCGTTCGTGCTGAAGAAGGACCTGGCCGGACCCGGCTGCACCATCTTCGACGTCCTGGACGCCACCGACTACGTGGTTCCGGCTCTCGAGATCCTCGACTCCCGGATCGAAATGGAGGGCCGAACCATCGTGGACACCATCGCGGACAACGCCGCGATGGGCGCCATGGTGATCGGCGGCAACCCCGTAAAGCCCGACGCCGTGGACCTCCGCTGGGTCGCGGCCATCCTCTACAAGAACCAGACCGTGGAGGAAACCGGTGTTGCCGCCGGCGTGCTGGACCACCCCGCCAACGGCGTGCACTGGCTCGCCAACAAGATCGCTGCCCACGGCGATGGGATGAAAGCCGGGGACATCATCCTCGCCGGCTCCTTCACCCGCCCGCTCTGGGTGTACAAGGGCGACACCGTCCACGCCGACTACGGACCATTGGGGGCCATCACATGCCGCTTCGAGTAGAACCCGGTAATCCTGAGTACGCGAACACGTTCCGCGACGCCCTCGCCGCGGCTGACCGCCCCCTGGCGGGAATGTGGGTCTGCTCCGGCAGCCCGCTGATCGCCGAGCTCTGCGCCGGATCCGGCTTGGACTGGCTCCTGGTCGACGCCGAACACAGCCCCAACGGCCTCGAATCCATCCTGGCCCAGCTCCAGGCGGCCAACGGCTACGCGGTCCAGGTCTTGGTCCGGCCGCCGGTCAACGACACCGTGCTGATCAAGCAGTACCTGGACCTGGGAGTGCAGAACCTGCTGGTCCCGATGGTGAACTCGGTGCAGGAGGCGGAAGCTGCGGTGGCCGCCACCCGCTACCCGCCGCACGGCGTCCGCGGCGTGGGATCCGCCCTGGCCCGGGCCTCACGCTGGAACCGTGTCCAGGACTACCTCGCCCGGGCGTCAGAAACCGTCAGCGTCACCGTGCAGATCGAATCGACGGCGGCCGTAGAGGCCGTCGAAGAGATCCTGGCCGTGGACGGTGTGGACGGCATCTTCCTTGGGCCCTCCGACCTCGCGGCTTCGATGGGCGTGCTGGGACAGCAGGAACACCCCAAGGTGCGCGCCGCCGTCGAACACTGCCTTGCGGCCGCAAAAACGGCCGGGAAACCGGCCGGGGTGAACGCCTTCAACCCGGACACCGCCCGCAGCTACCTGGCGGCCGGCGCCGCCTTTGTCCTGGTGGGCGCCGACGTCGCCATCCTCGCCCGCGGCTCCGAGGCACTGGCCGCCGCGTTCACTAAGCCCTCCGACGGCGAAACCCCCGCCAGCTACTGACGCGGGAACCCCACGGATTGGCTCAGGTGGGACCGCGACCCGGCGGACCGCTGAGTACGGTGGGGATGTACTCGAGCAGCTGAAGCCGACCGTCGAAGGTCCTGCTGTTCACCATCTCGAGCGAGATGTCCGGATAGCCGTCGTAGATCCGTTCCCTGCCGGTGCTGCCTGTAATCACCGGGAAGACGACCAACCGGAACCTGTCCACGAGGCCAGCGGTCAGCAGAGACCGGCAGAGGCTGAGGCTGCCCAGGGTGCTCAGGGTTCCGGTCCTGGTCCGTTTCAGCTCCGCCACGGCCTGGACCGCGTCCCCGGTGACCAGCTCCGTGTTCGGCCACGTCAGGGGCTCCTGCAGGGTGGAGGAGAAGACGACCTTGGGCACGGCGGCAAGGCCGGTCAGGCTTGCCCCTTCATCCTCGGAGAAGCTGGAGGCGTCGGCCGCGGCCTCCTCCGACATGCTGGACATCAGCCGGTAGGTGTTCGCCCCGAGGAGGAAGGTGTAGTCCTTCTCCCCCTCCTGCCCGAGCCAAGCCAGGTATTCCGGCCCCTCCAGACCCCACCAGCCTGGCCATCCCTCGGCCGAGGCATACCCGTCCAGGGAAATGATCAGGTCAACCATCAGGTCCGCTGAGGCCGCCTCTGCAGTCGTCTCGCCCATGGCTGTCTCCTCGATTGATCGGCGCCCGTGCCGGCAGTGCTAGCCCTGCCGCGCTCAGACGTTCAAGGGGGCCGCGTTGGCTCACCGGTTGGGGACCCGCTCGGGCGCAGCATGTCGCGTGCCCACGCGACCGACGTCGCGTTCCCCACCCACCGCCAACACCCGGTTCCGCCCTTCAGTCGCCGGGTGGTAGCGTTCCGGCATGGACGACGCCGCCGCACTGGCCATGGGGTTCAACGAGTGCATCAACGCGCGAGACCTGACGGGGCTTGCGCGGCTCATGGCCAACGACCATTCCTTTATCGACACCGACGGCAACGCCTTCATCGGCAAGACTGTCTGCATCGAGGCCTGGCGCAGCTTCTTCGATTCCTTTCCCGGGTACCGGAACATCTTCGAAGCCGTCTTGGCCCGCGGGAACAGAGTCACCATCGTCGGCCACACCGTGTGTCCGGGATTCCCCGCTCTCGAGGGACCTGCGCTGTGGACGGCTGTTGCCGCCCACGAGGGGCTAACCGAATGGCGGGTCTACGAGGACACATGGGAGGAACGACGCCGCTTGGGCATCGACGATGAGTGGTTCGTCCACGCTCGTCCGCCGTTCAATGGCGAAGCTCCGGTCAGTTAGCGACTGACCGGAGCTTCGCCACGTTTAGGAAGCTATGGCGTCACGTAGCTGCCGAAGAGCGTACGTGCGCTGACCCCGTCCATTCCTTCGTAGTCCGTGATGATGTGCCGCGCTCCGGCAGCCCGCAGCCGGTCTTCGGGGCAGTATCCGCTGAGAACCCCGACGGCGATGCACCCTGAGGCGACGGCGCTGGCGATATCGTATTCCGTGTCGCCGAAGTAGAGCGCCTGTCCTTCCTGCCGCAGGCCCTCCAGTGCCGTGACCTTGTCCGTGGCGCCGGTGAGGACCTCGTCGAAGCAGTCCGTCAGGCCGAAGTACTCCAGCTCGTCGCGCAGATACTGCTTTCCGGCCGCGGAGATGACGGCGCAGTACTCGCCGGCGGCGTGCAGGGTCCGGAGGAATGTGGCCGCACCGCCGCGGATCGGTGCGTTCCGTGAGGCCATGGCCTTGTTCCAGTGGGATGCCGCCGTTGCAAGGTCGTCCCCGGAAACACCGAGCCGGAGAAACATCTCGTCCATCGGGAGGATGAACTTGCGGTCAAAATCGGCCGAGGCGATGCGCGGCGCCCCGAGGGCATCCAGGGCGGCATTGGTGGCGAAGCATGCCCGCGCGGCGTCGTCGGCTATGGTGCCGTTCCAGTCGAACAGGAATTTCATACGGCACCCGCCATTGCCGCCGCCGTGAGGCCCAGCCCGGCAGCCGTTCCGGCCCGCAGGCCCTCCGGGCCGCTGAACCAGTGGATCTTCTCGGGGAGGGCCCACAAGCTCACCCTGGAGTGGAGATCCGGGCGTTCATCCGGGCGGCACGAGAGCAGCACCACTTCATCTCCCAGATCAACGTGGACGGTCCGCAGCGGACCGTTGGGCTCCACGAGAATCGCCGTCCCTTCCGATGCCCAGGCGTCGGCCCGGCCCGGAGTGCCCAACAGGACATCCTCCGGCCGGATCCCCACCTTCGCGTCGGAACCCAACCCGGAATCCGTCCCGGCAGGGCCTCGTTCCGGGAGCTGGATGCGTCCGAACGCTGAAGCCAGCTGACCCGGCCGGTGAGGGACGGCTGCCAGCAGGTTCATCGGGGGTGCCCCGATGAACCCGGCCACGAACGCCGAAGCTGGCTCGTCGTAGAGTTCGTCCGGAGTTCCCAGCTGGATGATGCGCCCGCGGTTCATAACGGCGATCCGGTCGGCTATGGACATGGCGTCCTGCTGGTCGTGGGTCACGGTGACCCCCGTAGCGCCTTCCTGGCTGATGAGCTGGTGGATTTCCGCCCGCAGCGAGATGTGCAGCTGGGCGTCCAAGCCGGACATGGGCTCGTCCAGGAGGACGACGCCGGCGTGCCGGGCAAGTGCCCGGGCCAGTGCTATGCGCTGGCGCTGGCCGCCGGACATCGCCTTGGGCCGCCGGTCCAGTAGATCTTCCACGCGCATGCGCGCCGCGGTTTCACGGGCCCGCTGTTCGGCTTCCTTCTTGGACAGGCCAAGGCCATGGCGCAGCCCCAGCGTGATGTTGCCCAAGGAGGACAGGTGGGGATAGAGCGCGAAGTTCTGGAAGACGATGGAGATGTCCCGACGGTGTGCGGGGACGCCCAACTGGTCCTTGCCATCCAGCAGGACACGGCCGGTGTCGGGGTCCTCCAGTCCTGCGATGATGCGCAGGAGGGAGGACTTGCCGGAGCCGGACGGGCCCAGGATGGCCAGGCTTTCGCCGTCGCGGATTTCAAGGTTGACACCGTCAAGGGCGGTGACCTTGCCGAAGCGCTTGGAGATGTCTTGGAGTGAGATGGAGGGCATGCCTATTTCCCGAGAAGCGCGTTGATGGTTTTTGCTGCTGCCGGCACTGCATCTTCGGCGGACTTGCCGGTGCCCATCTGCTGGAGCATGGTGCGGAGGGTGTCGACAATGGGGGCGGTCTGGGCTCCGGCGAATCCGCTCCAGACGGTCAGCGCCTTGTTGTAGGTCCAGGCGTAACGCATCTGCGGGGCGATGTTGTCGCCCTTGAGGAGCTCTTCCGTGGCGAGCTTGTTGACCGGGATGTAGCTGTAGTCCTTGCCGCTGCTCAGGAGCGAGGCATCCTTGGTCAGCATTTCAGTGACCATGGCCTGTGAGAACGCGGCCTTGCAGGAGTCTTCGGAGATGACCACCCAGCCGTTGCCGCCTGCGGGGAGGGCGCCCTCCGGGCCGTTGAGGCCGGGAAGGTCGATCGGGGTCCAGTCGAGGTCCTTCGGGGCGTTTTTCAAGACTTGGGCGATCCGGGACGTGGTGGCCATCTGGAAAGCCAGGTTTCCGGCGACGAACTGGGCTTGGCCGTCGTCCATCTTGACATTCAGGGCGAGCTTTTCCTTTGCAAGGGTGGAGATCAGGCCGATGGCCTCCTTGCCCTTGTCCGTGTTGAAGCCGAAGGAACCGTCGTCGGCCACGAACTTTTCGCCCGAGGACTGGACCAGGGCCTGGGAGAACCAGTCCGGCAGGTCGTCGGAAGCGATGTTGATGCTGGGCTTGCCGGTTTTCTCCGTGACCTTCTTGGCGACCTCGACCACTTGCCCGAAGGTTTTGATGCTGGCCGGATCAGTGATGCCGGCGTCTGCCAGCAGCGTCTTGTTGACCAGCATCACGGGGGTGGAAATCTGGAACGGCGCCAGGTAGCTCTTGTCGCCAACCTTGCCGGCGGAGAGGAACTGTTTCTGGTAACCGTCAGGAAGCGTGGCGGGGTCAATCGTGGCGGGGTTGAACGTGTCCGTCCAGAAACGCAGCTGCCCGAGGCCGGTCATGATGAGGTCCGGCCGCTTGCCGACGGCGGAATCCGCCACGATCTGCTTGGTCAGGTCCGAGTAGTTGCCGCTCTGCGCGGGCACGGCGTCGATTTTCAGCCCTGGGAACTTCTGTTCCATGACCTTCTTGGCGTGCTCGACGGCGGGCGTACCCTGCGGCGCGAAGGCCAGTTTGATACTGGTTCCGGCGGGTGTGCACTTGTCGATCGCCGAGGCCGCGGCAGCCTGGTTGGCGGGGGCGGATTCGGTGGACGTTCCGCAGGCGGACAAGCCCAGGGCGACGGCGGTCAGAACGGACGCCGTGGCGATTGCTTTGGTGCGCATTTGTTTTTCCTTGGTTAGTTGGTGGCGCTGCTGTGGGAGGTGTTGGAGGAATGGGGATGGAGGGAATGGTTTGAGGGGCTAGCCGGCGACTTCCGGGCCGGCCATGCCGCGGACAAAGTGCCGTTGGGCGAGGAGGAACAGGATGATGACAGGTGCGGTGACGATGGCGGCGGCGGCGGCGAGTGCCGGGTAGTCGAAGCCTGTGTCTGCGTTCTGGAACATGGCAAGCGTCAGCGGGGGTGTCATGATTTCCGGGCTGCGTGCTACGAGAAGCGGCCAGAGGTAGTCGTTCCAGTGGGTGAAGATGGACAGCATCGAGAAGGCTGCGATCGAGGGCGCGGACATGGGGACCACCACCGAGGCGAGGGTCCGCAGCGGCCCGAGGCCGTCGGTGCGGGCGGCTTCCATGATGGCGTCAGGGATGGAGAGCATCTGTTGACGGAGCATGAAGATTCCGATTGCGCTGGTGACGAAGGGCAGCGCCAGGCCGATCCTGGTGTCGCCGAGGCCCAGCAGGTTCAGGCCCACGAAGGTGGGGATCAGGGTGGCCTGGCTCGGGACGAGGAGGCCGGCCAGCACGAGGCCCAGCAGGACTCCGGCTCCGCGGAAACGGAACCTCGCGAGGGCATAAGCCGCCGGGATGCAGGTCAGAAGCTGAAGCAGGAGAATCCCCAGGGTGACCGTAATGCCGTTCAGCATCGCGGATCCCAGATTGGCCTGATCCCATGCCCGGGCGAAGTTGGACAGGTCCAGCTCTGCCGGGATAAGGCTCAGCCCGGTCAGCGCGTTGCCGTCGGCGGGCGCCACGGCAGTGCGGAGCATCCAGTAGAAGGGGAACAAGGCGAGGATGACGGCAACGGCTCCGAGAACCAGTCCGAGCGGCTTATAGAGACGGTTCATGACTCTTCCTTGGGGCTGCGGCCTCGGCCGATGATGCCGATGGTCAGGAGGATGGCGATGAGGGTGAAGGACATGGCAGAGGCTTCGCCCACGCGGAAATACTCGAAGCCGACCCGCTGGGCGGCGGTCATGGCCACCTCCGAGCTGCCCAGCGGTCCGCCGTCGGTCATCACATGGACGATTTCGAACACTTGCGCCGCACCAGTGATTGAAAGGACCGAGACGAACACGACCGTGGGCTTGAGCATGGGCAGGATGATGGTGCGGAGCTTCGCTAAGCCGCGGATTCCCTCCACCGCGGTGGCCTCGTGGATGGAGCCGGGAATGGTGGTGAGCCCGGCCATGAACAGCAGGGTGCACAGGGATGTTGCCCGCCACAGTCCCACCAGGATCACGGTGGGCAGCGAGGTTTCAGCCTCCTCGAGCCAGTTGACGGGGGCCAGCCCGACAATGGCCAGGGTCTGGTTGGCCAGGCCGCCCTGCAGGGCGAAGATCCATTTGAAAACCACCGCCATCGCCACCATGTTGGCCGTCATGGGCAGGATGAGTGCAGTTTTGGCCAGCCAGCCCCGGCGGCCCAGCCGCTCCATCAGGAGCGCCAGGAGCAGTCCCAGCACCATGGACGGAACGATCGTCGCCACCGAGTAGATAAGCGTGTTCCACGCGGCCTGCTGGATCAGGGGGTCGCTGAGCACGGACTGGTAGTTGCTCAGCCCGGCGAACTTCCAGGGCCCCTTGGACAGCGGGATGATGAAGAAACTGCCTACCAGGGACAACAGCGCCGGGCCGTAGACAAACAACAGCATGCCCAGCAGCGCCGGTAGAAGCAGCAGGTAGGGCGTGGGGCTGGGCCTGGGCGCGCGCGGTGTTCGCTGCGCCAGCCCATTGACCGGTGCCAGCCCATCGACCGGCGCTGGACTATCTCCGGCCGCCTGCTGTTCAAGCGAGGGTCGCTCTTTCATCGCGGGCGTTGTCATGATGTGGCGCCGATTTCCGCTCGCGGGCCCGAGGGCAGGTCCAGCGACAGGACGCCGCCGTCGACGCCGACCGTCAGGTATCCGCCGTCGGCAGCTACCAGCGGGGCGGCGAGTGGGACGCCGATCCGGAACTCATCCGCCGGGGTGCCGTTGAGGCGATAGCGCCGGATGACGCCGTCGAGTCCGGGGAGCAGGAGGGCGTCCTCTGCCACGACATACAAAGGTGCCGCCATGACAGGATGGGCTTTCTTCCGGTAGGCGGTCATGGGGAAGGGCGCGACTCCGTCCACGGCGACGTCCCAGAGCTGGGCACCGGTTTCCCGGTCCAGCATCCGGATCCCGCGGCCGGTGACCGTGACGACGTATCCGTCAGGCGTGACGACGGGTGTTGACGGGCTGTACCCGCCCTCATGGTCCGCCGTCCACAGCACACGCCCGCTTGCGCGGTCCAGCTTGACGGTGCCGGCGATGGCGGGAAGGAGAATGCTGTCGTCGGCGGCGTCGAAGACGGCGGTGCCTGTCACACGCAGCTTCCGCGCGGTCTCCCAAGGGTCATCTTTCAGGGCCGGCACGGCCCACAGGGATTCGCCGGTGTGGAGGTCGACGGCGATCGGCGCGTTGGGCGTCGGCCAGAAGCCAACCACCACTGTCCGTCCGAGGATCAGCACACTGGAGTGGGTGACGATGTTGTGGTGCGGGGACAGATCGGTCCTGCGCCACAGGACCTCGCCGGTGGCGGCATTGAGGGCACGGAGGTCGCTCTGGTCGCCCAGGACCACGATCCCTTCCGAGGCTACCGGCGACTGCCAGGCAAAGCGCCGGTACGGGTCGGTGGACGGTGTGGTCCACACGCGCTCACCCGTGGCGGCGTCGAGTCCAGCGACTGCACCGTTGACCTCTGCGACCACCACGGTGCCACCCACCTTCAGGGGCGTGGTTTTGACCGCTGACGCCGTGCGGGCCTGCCACAGCAGGCTGCCGGTGGCGGCGTCGAGCGCCTCCACACTGCCCGCGGGCTTGTCCTCGATCTGGGACCCGGCCAGGACCATGCCGTCCGCAACAGCAACTCCTGCACGGTGCCCGGCACCGGCCAGCTGGTGCCGCCAGCGGACCTGCGGCTGTTCGGGCTTGGCGTTGTAACCGGCGAAGGTGGCCTTGTCCACATCGAAGGCGTGCTCGGGGTTGTGGAGGTAGCGCGCCGGCATGGTGCGTGAGTTGAGCGTGATCTCCGTGCCGTCCCAGAGCACTTCCCGGAACATCGGCGGCGAGTAGTCCAGACCGGCGAAGAACGGTGTAGGGCTGTTGACGTGCAGGACGCCGTCGATGTCCACCACCCGGGAGGTGTGCCAGTGGCCGGAGAACGTGGCCAGGGGCTTGCGCGGCAGCCTGTCCATGATGGAGTGGCCCGGCTGGTCATGCATGCAGAGGATGTACGGGGTGTCCTCCCCCGCTGCCGCGAGGTCGTTCCGGAGCCATTCCTCCTGGGCGGTGTGGTCCAGGCCGAGCTCGTGGGTGTGCCAGTCCATCACCACTACGTGCAGTCCCGCGACGTCGTAGGAGAACCAGCGGGGGCCCACCATGGCTTCGTAGAGCTCCGGGTTGCCGTCGTTGATGATGTAGTTGTTGCGCGAGACCAGGCCCTTGAGGCCCGTGTGCATGTGGTCGTGGTTGCCGGGCACGAGGTTGACCGCGACCGGGGCGTCCGCCACAGCATCCATGAGCTCAACGAATTCGTCGGGGCTGCCGTGATCAACGAGGTCTCCGGTGATGATCACCGACCGGCTTGCCGGGGACAGCTGCGGAAGGTCCTGTAGGAACTCCTTGAGCTGGCTGGCCTGGGTGAGGCGGCCGTAGTCGAAGGACCATTCGGACTCGCGCTTGGCATCGATGTGTGTGTCCGTGATGTGCATGAACTGGTAAGGCAGCGGCTGTTCGTCCGGCTCCAGCACGAAAGTGATGGCCGATTCCCCAGCCGGGTCGGCGTCGATCCGGGCAAACCAGCGGTCGGTGGTCCAGCCCGTGGGGCGGGTGAGGGCGATGAACTGCCCGGCGGGCTCCAGACTGAACGCTCCGACGTCGTCCGTTATGACGACGTCGCAGCCGTTGGTGACGGCGACACCGGGGAACGGCGCTCCGGCGCCGTCCGTCACGAGGCCATGGATGAATTTGGGCATGGGTGTCTCCAGGGAATGAGGTTGGTGTTGGGATGGAGGGTTAGATTCGGTGGCCGCGGGCCAGGATTTCGTTGCTCGACGCCAGGGTCTCGGACCGCCCGGGCGAGGCGTGCGCCAGCACCACAACGAGGGCGTCGAGGACGGCGAGGTGGACCACGCGGCTGGTCATGGCGTCCACGCGATAGGCGGTTTCCTGGCTGCCGGCGACAACCACATGGTCGGAGATATCGGTCAGGGGTGTTGCGGCGAAGCTGGTGACCGCCAGCACCGTGGCCCCGGCGTCGCGGGCGGCACCGGCGACGGCAAGCGTTTCCACGGTGGAACCGGTGTGGGAGACCACCAGGCAGGCATCCCCGGCCGTGAGGTGGCTCGCCATGACATGCTGGACGTGCGCGTCCGCCGGGAACACAGCGTCCACGCCGATCAAGGCCAGCCGATAGGCCACATCCGCGGCCAGCGGAGCGGACGTACCGATGCCGGCCACCAGGACCCTGCGGGCTTCGCCGAGCACTCCCGCCGCGGCAGCAATGACCGAATGATCGATGTTGCCGGCCGCCGTGGCCAGGGCCTCCGCCGACCCCAGCACCACCTTCCGGCTTGCTGACTCCGGCGAGTCCCCGGCGTCGACGTCCGTTGCCGTCCGGACCGCCTGTGTGGGCGCCGAGCGGCTCAGGGTCAGCTTGAGTTCCTGGAAACCGGCGAGCCCCATGGCCCGGCAGAAGCGCACCGCCGACGCCGCGGAAACACCGGCCACTACCGCGAATTGGCCAATGGACTGGTTGATCAGTCCGGCAGGATCGTTGAGCATCGCCTTGGCGATCCTCAGTTCCACCGCGGTGAAGGACGCGAGGTTTTCCCGCACCGCTTCCAGGAACTGCTCGCGGTGGGCTGTGGCCGGTACTTGCTGTGTTGTTGTCACACCAAGAAAGCTACGGATGCCAGGTCAACGGCGAAAGGCACAAAGGTAAACGGAGAAAAAATATTTCATGGACGCCTTCGGTGGGAAACATAGTTTCACAGTCTTCGTGGGCTTGGCCGCCCACTCGTTGTCAGCGGGTGAGGACGAAGGCGGCAAGGATCGCGGTGGAGGCGTCGCTGAGCCAGTGGACGGCGGTGGAGGCCAGGAGCCGGCGGCGCAGCAGCACGAATGTCAGTGTCAGGCCTGCGGTGACCAGGAGAGCACTAAGTAACCGTGAGATGAGGTAGGTTCCGTCGGGAATGAAGGGGATCACCAGGTGCTGTGCACTCCAGAAGCAGACAACGATGGCCGCCCCCTTCCAGGCACTGCCCGTGAACGCCTGAAGGCGTGGCAGCAGGAAGCCGAGGTAGACCAGGGCTTCAGTGAACGCCCAGATCACCGGCCACAGGGTGCTGCTGTAGATGGCAGCCCACACCGGCAGGTGAATGGCCGTGACCTGGGGCGGGAGGGCTCCGGGCCCGTAGAAGGGAAGGGTGGCCAGGCTTGCGGCCGCGACGGCGGGCAGCAGGGCCAGCAAGTACACGGGAATGGCACGCAGTTGAGGGCCCAAGTTGGTGCGAGTGAGACCGAACACGTCGCGGAGGCGCAGTCCTTCCCGGCGGAGCAGCAGCACCAGCAGGACCAGGCACCCCGCGTCGGTGAGTGTTCCGTAGACGGTCCACCAACCACGGGAGGATTCCCAGGGAGTCATGTCGCCCGTGGCCCACAGGATACCGGCCGTTGTTATCTGCGCCAGGAAGGACAGGAGGGCCCGGGCTGGAAGGAACAGCAGGACGGGCCACCACGACAGGTTCCGGTCCGAATACTGAATCCGGAGAGCGGCGGGTGCGCTTTTCATGAACTGATCTCCCGCCATGGTTCCCCACACTCCGCCGCGTCGCTTCGTTCCAGGCGTAATGGATCGGCATTCTTCACGGCGCGGCATACGCACTGGCCGCGCGACTGATTGAGCGTATCTGCCAGGGTATCGGCGTGTGCAAACTGCGCATGAACGGTGGCGCAATGCTTCAAGGCGGTCAGCAGCCGTCCCGTTGAAGCTTTCGCTATGTTTCGAGGGTCGCCCCGGCCATCGGTCGGTGAGAACATACAGGCATGGCATCCATACAGCGCATCCGCCCACAGGGGCTCGTTTCGAGCCCGGCCTTCAGCCATGTCGCCATCGTGCCGCCCGGCGCCACCACCATCTACGTCGGCGGCCAGAACGCGGTCGACGCCGACGGTTCACTCGTCGGAGAGAACGACGTGGCCGTACAGTCTGCCCGCGCCCTCGAGAACGCGAGGACTGCGCTCGCCGCGGCCGGCGCGACCCTCGCCGACGTTGTGCAGTGGACAGTGCTCTTCGTCGATGGCGTGGACCTCGCGGCGGCGTACGGAGCGATAGCATCGGAACTCGCGTCCGACGAACCGGCCCTGGTGACCGGAGCGCGTGTCGCGGCGCTGGGCGTACCCGGCGCACTGGTCGAGATCAGCGCGGTCGCCGCCGTTATGCGGTGACGGGGATCCCGGCGAGGAGTTGGTCAAGCCCTCGCTGGACGGTCACCGCCAATGTAATCGTCGACGACGACCGCGGCTACGTCGTGTTCGGCTCCAGTGGCGCGCCGGTGGCCACCACCGTTGCGGCCGGTGTGCTGCTGATCGTGCTGCCGCTGGCATTCAATGCCGCGTTCGCTGCCCTGGCCGCGAAATGTCGGCGGCTATTCCCTCAACGGGTCTGGTTGGGGCATCCAATCGTTGCTAGCGTGGCGGCATGAACCCGTCGAAGACCCCGGCCGAGATCCTCGACATTGCCGGCACCGAGGTGCGCATCTCAAGTCCTGACAAGGTGGTTTTCCCCGAGCCTGGGCTGACGAAGCTCGACCTGGTCCGCTACTACCTCGCCGTCGCGGATGGTGCGCTGCGCGGCGCCGGCGGCCGGCCGATGGTGCTCAAGCGCTTCCCGAAGGGCATCGACGCTGAACCGTTCTTCCAAAAGCGCGTGCCCGAAAACCACCCCGACTTCATCGACACAACAACGCTGCACTACGCGTCCGGGACATCAGCCGAGGAGGCCGTCATCCGGGATGCCGCGGGCCTGGCGTGGGTGGTGAATCTTGGCTGCCTGGACCTCAACCCGCATCCCGTGCGCGCCGAGGACCTCGAACACCCGGACGAACTCCGGGTGGACCTCGATCCGATGCCGGGCGTTGACTGGGTCCAGATCGTTGATGTCGCGTATGTCGTACGGGAGGTGCTCGACGACGTCGGGCTGGTGGGGTGGCCGAAGACGAGCGGATCGCGCGGGCTGCATATCCTGGTGCGCATCGCGCCGCAGTGGTCGTTCCGCGAGGTGCGGCTCGCCGCCGAGACCCTCGCCCGCGAGGTCGAAAACCGCGCTCCCGGCCTCGCTACCGCGCGCTGGTGGAAGGAGGAGCGCGGCGAGAGTGTGTTCGTCGATTTCAACCAGAACGCAAAGGACCGGACCGTGGCATCCGCGTACTCGATCCGGCCCCTGCCCGATGCCCGGGTCTCGACGCCGCTCACCTGGGATGAGGTCCGCTCCATCCGGCCGGAGCAGTTCACGGTCCGCACGGTGCCCGGGCGCTTCGCCGAGGTGGGCGACCCCCACGCAGGCATCGACGACGCCGTCGGCACCCTCGATGGGCTGCTGGCTCTGGCGGCCGAGCTCGGCCCCGCTGAGAAGGCGCCCCGCAGCGGTGACGGCTCCGGCCGCCGGCTCTCGCTGATGCCGCTTATCGAGGTGGCCCGCACCAGGACCAAGCCCGAGGCGCTCGCGGCACTCGATGAGTGGAAGTCCCGGCATGCGGACGTCACCCCGACCCTGCACCCCGCCGATGTGCTCGTCGATGGGATGCGCGGATCAAGCTCACTCTGGTACCGGGTGCGGGTGAACCTGCAGCACGTCCCCGAACCGGTGCGTCCGCCACAGGAGGAACTCATCGCCGACTACGACCCGTGGGCCGGCAAGGAGTGGCCCGGGCGCCCGGGATCCTGACACCGTAACGGAAACCGGACGTGCGCGCGTCGAGCGGGTCTTCAGCGTTTCCCCCATCTCTGCAAAAATGTGATAGACGCCACAGGTCTTCGGCATCAAACTAGTTGGATGGAAGATACGGAGAAGCACGACACCATCGCCAAAGTCACCGCCCTGCTCGCCGCACGCTATCCCGACGCACCCCGGCCGGTGGTCGTCCGGGTCGTCACAGAGGAATACGAAACGCTGGATGCCGGCCGGATCCGGACCTACATCCCGACCCTTGTCGAACACGGCGCCAGGAACAAACTCCACCGTGAGTTCTCCCGGCGGAACAGGGAAACCTGACGTCCCGCCGAACCGCGTCCTCAGCTGGTCAGGGACGCGCCAGCTCATCCGCAGGTCCCTTGGGGCGTCGATGCCCTCGAAGGAGCCATCACCCGCCCTGCCTGGCGTTCCTTGCCCGGTTGGTACCTGATCGCCTCCGATGACCGGATGATCCCACCGTCCGTGCCCCGTGGGCTAGCGCTTGCGCCCAACGCGATCGTCAGTACGACTTCCTGATCGTGTCCCAGGAACAGTGAAGAACCGCCAATAGCATTTGGGACGTGGCTGTTATGGCGCCATCCCCAACAGTGGCGGTAGCTTTGGATTACTTTTCCTTCGAAGCAGCCGAGGTACCGGAGGTACCGCCGATGCATGGCTTGTCGACGTCAATGGTTCTGATCGCCTTGCTGGCTATCGCGGCGCCCCTTGCGGCCCGCTTCCTTGATCGGGTGGTCAGGGTGCCGATCGTGGTGTTCGAAATTGTCCTCGGAATCATGCTCGGCCCCAGCCTGTTGGGGTGGATCCAACCCGCCCAGTTCACGGATACGCTCGCCGATTTCGGCCTGGCCATGCTCTTCTTCGTTGCCGGTAACGAGATTGATTTCGCCCTCATCCGCGGCCGGCCCGCCAACCGTGCCGCTGCTGGCTGGGTCATTTCCTTGGCGGCAGGCATTGGCGCTGGCCTGCTCCTGGCCCCCGCACCGGAGGCGGCCGTGATCATCGGCGTCGCCTTGTGCTCCACAGCCCTGGGTACGCTGCTGCCGATCCTTCGCGACGCCGGCGAGTCGAAATCCCCGATCGGTATTGCGGTCACCGCACTGGGTGCGGTTGGGGAGTTCGGTCCCCTCATTGCGATCTCGCTGTTCTTTAGTGGCAGGCAGTTGGGACCGGCAACAGCGGTACTTCTCGGGTTTGTCCTCCTGACCGGTCTGGCGATTTATCTCGCGTCGCGCGCACGGCACTCTCTGCTCCACTCCCAGGTCACCAGGACCCTCCACACCAGCGGCCAGTTCGCCGTCCGGTCCATCATCTTTATCCTCACCGTGCTCGTTGTGCTGAGCATGGTCCTGGGACTCGACATGCTGTTGGGTGCATTCGCCGCCGGAGTCCTCTGGAAGGTCGCCATCGCGCGCGCGCCCGAGCCGGACCGGAAAGTCATTGAGGCGAAAATCGACGCCATCGCGTTCGGATTCCTGGTGCCGGTCTTCTTCATCGACACGGGCATTGACTTCGACCTGCGAGCGCTCACCGCCAGCCCTGCCGCTCTCGCACTGGTTCCCTTGTTTCTGCTCCTCCTGCTCATCATCCGAGGTCTGCCGTCGCTACTCGCTGCTCCCCCAAAGTCCAGCCGTGCCGACAAACGGGCCATCATCCTGTTTGGTGCAACAGGATTGCCGATTATCGTGGCGGTGACAGGCATTGGCCGGGACGCGGGGCTTCTCTCAGGCGGAATCGCATCCGCGCTGGTCGGCGCAGGAATGCTCTCGGTACTCCTGTTTCCGCTGCTCGCACTCCGCCAGCATCAGCGCAGACCATCAGGGACGCCGGCCCGGCAGAATGAAAGCCCCTAGGCAGCCCGGTAGGGGAATCACCCCGGCGAGCGCCGCCCGTCGGGACGCCCCGGGGCAGCACAGCCTGGACCGTCACGCACGGGACATACTCTGGACGTCAAGCTCCCCCGCGGCGTCAGGGCCACGGCGGAAATGCCGGACGACGGCGGCAGCCGCCACGGCGCGGATCTCACCAGAGTTGTCGGCCCTGCCCGGATCAGGCTTAGCGAATCCCGCTGTCGACAACCAGCGTGATGTGAACGGGCCTGTCCGAGATGACCACAAGCTCGGTAGCCGTCGAAGCGTAGCCGCCGACGTTGGTCGCCCTGATCACATAACGTCCGTCAGGCAGCGTCAGATGGAAGGCACCGGTGCTATCGGTTTGTGTTGAGCCCCGGACGGCGTCCCCGTCCAAGGCCACAACCGCGGCCCCTGATACTGGGCGCGGTGGACACTCCTGACCAACACGTTCGACGGGACAGACCGGGGCGGTCAGGACCACCCCGGCAACATCCCCTGAATGCCCCGCGACCGGACCGCTTGGACTGGTGCACCCGCACAACCACAGGACGGCGGCCAATATAACCCAGACGGAACACTTCACCTCATTCACCAACCGCCTCGCGTAGGCGTATGTCCCTTTCGGGCATCGTCGGGCATGGCCATTTCGGCCCGCAGGCCGAGGAGTCGAATCGGACGGCCCGCTTCGATTCCTGCTGCGAGGTCCAAAGCCCTCGCGAGGATTTCCTCCCGGTCGAAGGTCTCGGGAATCTTCCTCCCGTGGTTCTTGGTCACGAACGGCGCGTACCGAACCTTCAGGGTCAGCCCAACCACGGGCCGTCCTTCAGCCACAACATCCTCAAGGACACGCGCTGCCAGCTCCCTCACGGCGTCGTCCACCTGGGCGGGCTCGGTCAGGTCCCGCTGGAAGGTGGTCTCCCGGCTATGCCCGCGGGCAACCCACGGCGTATCGTCCACAACGCTGGCGCCATCCCCGCGTCCGAGCTCCGCGTACCAAGGACCCATCCTGGGGCCAAACTCCGGAACCAGGTTCTGGGGGTCGGAGGCGGCGAGCTCCGCCACTGTATTGATGCCGAGTTTGGCCAGCCGGCCCGACACCTTGGTTCCGACACCCCACAGGTCCTTGGTGGGCCGGCTGCCCATAACGTCGAGCCAGTTCCCGGCAGTGAGACGGAAAACGCCGGCCGGCTTGCCGAAACCGGTGGCGACCTTGGCTCGGACCAGCGTGTCGCCGATGCCCACGCTGCAATGAAGCCGCGTTCGCTCCAGGACAGCGGCCTGCACTTGCCGGGCGTAGGCTTCCGGATTCTCTGTCTCAGTGCCCATAAAGGCTTCATCCCAACCCAGCACCTGCACGGTGGCGCCGGGTTGCGCGCGCAGCGTGGCCATCACCGTTTCAGACGCCGCGAGGTAAGCCTCCTGATCGACGGGCAGGATCACGGCGTCGGGCACCTTCCGGGCTGCAATGCGTAAGGGCATTCCGGAACCCACACCGAACGCCCTGGCTTCGTAGGAAGCGGTGGATACCACCGCTCGTTCCGTGGGATCGCCCCGGCCGCCGACAATGATCGGCTTCCCCGCAAGCTCCGGCCGCCGGAGCACTTCGACCGCCGCGATGAACTGGTCGAGATCGACGTGCAGCACCCACCGGATTCCGCTCACGCCACCAGTCTGCCCTAAACATCCCTGGCAAGCATCGGCCCCCACCGGGCGTGGCCTCTGATCCCACCGATGATCGGCTAAAAGGCCTGGCCCGTGGCCCGGATCGCCACTTCTGAGACGTCGACACCGGCGGGCTGGGACAAAGCCCAAAGAAACGCCCCGGCCACGGATTCCGGGGCGATGGCGGCGTCCGGTGCTTCCTTCCACAGCGGCGTGTCCACGTGGCCCGGGGCAATGTGCAGTACGCGGACCCCGGTGCCGACGAGCTGCTGGCGGAGCGATTCCGCGTAACCGGTGACAGCCCATTTGGTGGCGGTGTACAGATTGCCCGGATACACCTTGCGGCCGGCCGTGCTGCCCATCAGGACGAAGTGACCGCGGTTGGTGGTGAGCTCCGGCAGCGCAGCCTTCGCCAGGGCTGCCGGGCCGTAGACGTTGGTGAGCACCATGTCCCGCCAGCGCTCCGGGTCGCCGTCCGCCAGGTCGCCGGGAGCCGAGAACCCGGCATTGGCCACCGCCACGTCGAGGCCGCCCATGGCCTCCACCGCGGCAGCCACAGCGACGCGGGTCTGATCCCAGTCCCCGGCGTCGGCCACAGAGCCGTGGACAGTCCCGAGGCCCGAACAGGAGTGAAGGAACTCCGCCAGCCGTCCGGCGTCGCGCCCTGTGGTGAACACGGTGTGCCCGGCGCGGAGGGACTCGCGGACCAGGGCGGCACCGATCCCGCTGGTGCCGCCCGTGACGAGTATGCGAAGCATCAGGAAGGGTCCGCGATGCCGATGTAGCGGGTCTCGAGGTACTCCTCGATGCCCTCAGTGCCGCCTTCGCGGCCCAGGCCGGACTGCTTGACGCCGCCGAACGGGGCCGCCGGGTTGGACACAATGCCGGTGTTCAGGCCGAACATCCCCACGTCCACCTTTTCGGAGAGCCGCAGCCCGCGGTTGAGGTCGCGGGTGTAGGCGTAGGCCACCAGGCCGAACTCCGTGTCGTTGGCCAGGGCGATCGCCTCGGCTTCGGTCCGGAAACTCACGATGGGAGCCACCGGACCGAACACCTCCTCGTGCAGGATGCGCGCAGTGGCGGGCACGTTGCTCAGGACCGTGGGCGGGTAGAAGTACCCGTCACCGTCCGACGGCGCTCCGCCGGTGAGTGCCGTGGCTCCCCCGGCGACCGCCTCCCGGACAAGTTCGTCCACCTTCGCCCGGCTCTTGGCATCGATCAGCGGCCCGATGTTGGTGCCTTCCGCCGAGCCCCGGCCCAGCTTCAGGGACGCCATCCGTTCCGCGAGGCGCCGGCTGAACTCGCCGAGCAGCGATTCGTGCACGATGAAGCGGTTGGCGGCCGTGCAGGCCTCGCCCATGTTCCGCAGCTTGGCCAGCATGGCGCCGTCCAAGGCGGCATCCAGGTCTGCATCCTCGAACACCAAGAAGGGCGCGTTGCCGCCGAGTTCCATGGAGGTCCGCAGCACCTGGTGGGCGGAGTCGGCGATGAGCTGCCGGCCCACGCCGGTTGACCCGGTGAAGGAGAGCTTCCGGAGGCGGCTGTCCCGGATCAGCGGACCCGTCACCTCGCCAGGACGGGTGGTGGGGATGACGTTCAGGACGCCGGCAGGCAGGCCGGCTTCCCGGAAGACTTCGGTGAGCAGAAGCGCCGTCAGCGGGGTCAGGTTGGCGGGCTTGAGCACCATGGTGCAGCCGGCCGCGATGGCCGGGGCGATCTTGCGGGTGGCCATGGCCAGCGGGAAGTTCCACGGCGTGATGAACAGGCACGGGCCCACGGGGCGCTTGGTCACCAGCAGCCGGGACTTGCCGTCCGGTGCCGTGGAATAGCGACCGGAAATGCGGACAGCTTCCTCGGAGAACCAGCGCAGGAACTCGGCACCGTAGGCCACTTCGCCGCGGGATTCGGCCAGCGGCTTGCCCATTTCCAGGGTCATGGCCAGGGCGAAGTCGTCGGCCCGGGCGGTGACCAGTTCGAATGCGCGGCGCAGGATCTCGCCGCGTTCGCGCGGCGGGGTCGCCGCCCAGGAATCCTGGACGCGGGCGGCGGCGGCAAGCGCACGGTCGCCGTCGGCCGGTGACGCGTCGGCGATCCAAGCCAGGGTGGCACCGATGGAAGGATCCTCGACGGCGGAGGTGCCGCCGTCGGACGCGTCCGTCCACTCGCCGTCGATGAAAAGCTGCGTCGGCAGTGTCGCGAGGAACTCCCGCTCTTTGTCGGTCACGGACGTTTCGGCCAGGGCGGGGGCAAGGGTGTTTTCCACTTAGAGCGCTTTCTCGAGGATCGTGCGGATTTCGACGGCGGTGGGCGGCACCGGGGTGTTGTTGATGACCGCGTCGGCCAGGGTGTCCTCCACCAGCGAGTCGAGGTCCGCTGCCGTGACGCCGAAATCGGCCAGCCGTGCGGTCATGCCTACTTCGCGGGCCAGGGCGGCGACGGCGGTGACGGCCGCCTCCGCGTTCGCCTCCACCGTGGCTGCCGTGTCCCCCACGCCCAGCGCGAAGGCGAGGCGTGCGGTCCGGTCCAGGCGGTTGCGCAGGTTCAGCCGCAGCACGTCCTCGATCACCAGGCAGAGGGCCAGGCCGTGCGGGATGTTGAAGCGGCCGCCCAGCGGGTGGGCGATCGCGTGCACCAGGCCCAGGCCGGTATGGGAGAAGCCGACGCCGGCAATGTGCGAGGCCAGAAGCAGCTGGGACCGGGCCTCGATGTCGGTGCCGTCGGCCACGGCGCGGGGCAGGAACTCGGCCACCATGGACACCACCTGCAGGGCGATGCCGTCGGAGTAGGGGTTCTGCCGGATGGACGAGTAGGACTCGATCGCGTGCGTCAGGGCATCCATGCCGGTGGCGGCCGTGGCTTTCGGCGGCAGGCCCAGGGTCAGCTCCGGATCCAGGACCGCGGCCTTGGGCAGCGCGGATTCGTGGCCCACGTAGAACTTGCGGTGGGCCTCGACGTCGGTGACCACACCGAAGGCGTTGACCTCGGCGCCGGTGCCGGCCGTCGTCGGGACCGCCACGATGGGCAGCGCCGGGTTGGCGAAGTGGTTGCTGTAGTCCAGGCCGGCCCCGCGGGCCGGGTTCACGGCGCCCAGGGAGATCCCCTTGGCGGCGTCCATGGAGGAACCGCCGCCCACCGGCACCAGCACGTCCACGCCCGATTCCGCGGCCAGGTCGGAACCGGCATCCACGCACGTCGTGGTGGGGTTGGGGGTGACGCCGTCGAACACTGTGACCGAGAGTCCCGCGGCCTCGAGCGAGGTGCGGACGGCCGCCACGACGTCGGTGGTGGCGAGGAACGGGTCCGTGACGATCAGTGCCGACTTCCCGCCCAGCGCGGCCACGATGCCGCCCACCTCGGCCACCCGGCCGCGGCCAAAGTACGCGGTGGGTTTGGGGTCCAGGGTCAGTTCGGTTGAGGCGAGCTCCGCGTGGATCTGCATCCGGGTGTGCATGTCAGGCTCCTTTTGCCGGGGTGGCCTCGGTAGCGGCTGCGGTCCGCAGCTGCACGCCGATGGCGTCTTCGTAAAGTTTCACGGGGGTCATTTCGCCGGCTTTGTCGCCGTAGAGGGCCTTGGCCCGGCGGTAGAGCTGCTCCACCAGGGAGGACAGTTCCACCGGGACGCCCACCGAGCGGGCCAGGTCCACGGAGAGGCCCAGGTCCTTGCAGGCGAGGGCGATCGCGAAGCCTTCGTCGTAGTCGCCGTGGTTGAGGATGGACAGGATGTCGTTTTCGACGAAGTTGGAGTTGGCCGGGCTGGCGATGAGGGCCCGGCGGAGGACTTCGAGGTCCACGCCGGCTTTGACGCCGGTGCTCAGGACCTCTGCGGTGGCCACCAGGTGGGAGAACCACAGCTGGTTGATCATGAGTTTCACGGCGTAGCCGGCACCGTGGCCGCCCACATGCTGGATCCGTTCCGGATCGCCCATGGCTTCGAAGACGGGGCGGAGGCGTTCGACGTCGGCGCCCTCGCCACCGATGAAGATCTGCAGCATGCCGTTGGCTGCGCCCACGGACATGCCGCTGACGGGGGCGTCCAGGACGCGGATGCCGCGGGCGGCGCCGGCCTCGCGGACGCGGTTGGCCACCTCGGGGACGGACGTGGACATGTCCACCCAGGTGCCGCCGTCGGGCAGTCCGTCCAGGATGCCGCCGGGCGCCAGGGCGACCGTCTCGACGTGCTTGGGCGTGGGCAGCATCGTGATGACGACGTCGGAGCCGGCGGCGACGGCCGCGGCGCTGTCCGCCCACTCGGCGCCGTTGGCGAGGAGTTCCGCGGCGGATTCCTTGCGGACGTCGTTGACGATCAGCTGGAAGCCGGCGGCCTGCAGGTTCCGGGTCATGCCGGAGCCCATGTTGCCCAGGCCGATGAAGCCGATGCGGGCGGTTCCGGGCAGCAGGGGCGCTTGCACTGGTGCCGCGGCGGCGGAGGGGGTGTGGGTTGTTGCAGTCATTCGTGGGGTCTCGCTTCCGGGAGGTCAGGCGTCGTCCAGGGCGGCGTCGCCCAGGTTGATCCAGGTGGTTTTGAGGGCGGAGTAGGCGTCCAGTGCGTGCAGCGAGCGGTCCCTGCCGAAGCCGGATTCCTTGAAGCCGCCGAAGGGTGTGATGATGTCCGCGACGTCGAAGGTGTTCACCCAGACGGTCCCGGCGCGCAGTTCGCGCGCCGCAGTGTGGGCCTTGGTGATGTCCTGCGTCCAGACGCTCGCGGCGAGCCCGTATTTGCTGTCGTTGGCCATCCGGATGCCCTCGGCGGCGCCGCGGAACGTGCTGACGGCCAGGACCGGACCGAAGATTTCCTCCTGGCCGATGCGTCCGGCGTTGTTGACGCGGTCCAGGACCGTGGGCTCCAGGTAGAAGCCGTTTTCGACGCCGGCCGGCCGGACTCTGGTGCCGCCGCTGGCGACGACGATGCCCTCGTCTTCTGCGACGGCGTAGTAGCCGAGGATGCTCTCAAGCTGCCGGTCATCGATGATCGCACCGATCTGCGTGGCGGGGTCCAGCGGGTCGCCGAGCTGGAGCGAGCGGCCCACCTTGATGACCTCTTCGAGCAGTTCGTCGTGGACGCGTTCGTCCACCAGCAGGCGGGAGCCGCCGTGGCAGGTCTGGCCGGCGTTGTAGAAGATGCCCCAGGCGACGGCGGACGCGCACGCGGCGATGTCGCCGACGTCGTGCAGCACTACCTGCGGCGACTTGCCGCCGAGTTCCAGGGCCACCTGCTTGCCGTTGGATTCGGAGGCGTAGCGCTGGAAGTACCGGCCCACCTCCGGGGATCCGGTGAAGGTGATCTTGTCCACCAGAGGGTGGCGGCCCAGGGCGGCGCCGGCCACTTCGCCGAGGCCGGGGATGACGTTGAAGACGCCGTCCGGGACGCCGGCCTCGCTGGCAAGTTCGGCCAGGCGGAGGGCGCTGAGGCTTGTCTGCTCGGAGGGTTTGAGGACCACCGAGTTGCCGGCCGCGAGGGCCGGGGCCACCTTCCAGGCCGTGATGATCAGCGGGTAGTTCCACGGGACCACGGCGCCGATCACGCCGAGCGGCTCCCGCGAGATGACTGCCAAGGCACTGCGCGGGGTGGGTGCGACGTCGTCGTAGACCTTGTCCAGGGCCTCGGCGTACCAGCGGAACGTGCGGGCGCAGCTGGGCACGTCGACGCCGAGCGCGTCGCTGATCGGGTGGCCTGCGTCCGTGGACTCGAGGAGCGCGAGTTCCTCGAGGTTTTCCAGGATGAGGTCGGCGAGCCGCGTGAGGACGGCTTGCCGGTGGCGGCGGTCCGTCCGCGACCACACGCCCGATTCGAAGGTGCGGTGGGCAGCCTGCACGGCGTCGTCCACGTCCTGCTCCCCCGCAGCCGCCACTTGGGCGGTGACGGAACCGTCCCGCGGCGACACCGTGGGGAAGGTGCAGCCGCTGCGGGCGTCCCGGAAGCCGCCGTCGATGTACAGTCCCGTGGCCGGGCGCTGGGCGGCGGCCCGCTGGATCCAGTCGTTCTTTGTTGCTGTCATGGCAGGTTCCTTAGGCCTCTCTAGACCGAGTATTTCTTGACGGCGTCGTAATCGATGACGGCGCCCAGGCCCGGGAGGTCGGGCACCCGGAGCGCACCGTCGTCGTCGATGTCCAGCGGCTCCATGAAGAAGTCGCGACGCTCCGGGGTCCATCCCGGTGGATCGTACGGGAACTCCAGGTACGGGCCCGCGTCCACGCCGGCGGCCACGTGCAGGTTGGCCAGCAGGCCCAGCCCGTTGCTCCAGGTGTGCGGTGTGAAGAAGCGGTGCTTGAGGTTGGCGGTTTCGGCCACCTGCCGGGCCCGGTACATGCCGACGGCCAGGGCGACGTCCGGCTGGTAGATGTCGTAGGCGTCGGCTTCGATCAGGGCCATCATCTCGGCCATGCTGCGGACCATCTCGCCGCCGGAGACCTGGATGCCGGTCTGCTCGCGGACCCGCTGCGCACCCTTGATGTCGGCCTGCGGCAGCGGTTCCTCGAGCCAGCGGACGTCGAGTTCGGCCAGCTGGGCGGCGAGCCGGTGGACCTTGGCCAGTTCCAGGGCGGGCTCGATGTCGCCGCTCATGCGCCACATCTGGTTGAGGTCCACCATGAGGTCGAAGTCGTTGCCGACGGCCTCGCGTGCGGCCCGGACGGATTCCACGCCTTCGTCGAGCCGGTCGCGGGAGATGCGGATCTTCATGGCCTTGAATCCGCGGTCTTTGGCGGCGAGCGCCGATTCGGCGCGGGCCGCCGGGGCCTTCAGTTCACCGGAGGAGGCGTAGGCCACCAGCCGGTCGCGGGCCCCGCCGAAGAGGGTGGCGACGGGCAGTCCGGCTACCTTGCCGATGATGTCCCAGAGTGCGGCCTCGAGTGGCCAGTAGCGGCCGCCGTGGAAGTTGATGGTCTCGATCCGGCGGACCTGGTTGAGGATGGCCAGCGGGTCGGTGCCGATGAACAGGTGCTCGTAGGCTTCGAAGCCGTCCATGGTGTCGCCGGAGCCGACGCCGGTGATGCCTTCGTCGGTCTCCACCTCCACCAGGGTGGCGGGGAAGGAGGTGCGCGGTACCGGATCCCAGGCTGCGTTGAAGGGCGGGTCAAGGGGCAGGACCATGCGGGTCAGCCGGATGGCGGTGATCTTCATTGTTGTCAGCCTCGCGGGGTGAAGAAGGGATTGGACGGGGAGGTGCGTGCTTCGATCACGGCCGCCGTGGACGGCAACTGCTGCGCGCCGTTGGCCAGGGCGGTGCGGGCGGATTCGCGGTTGTTGCTGTAGACGGCGTCTTCGTCATCGGCGTCGGGGTTGACCCAGACGGCGGCAATGACCACGTGCGAGTCGGCCTGCTCTTCGGTGACGGTTCCGTCGGCCAGGGCATCCGCGACGCCGGCGGCGATGCCTGCCTGGGCGGCCCCCCAGATGAGATTGCCGTGCCGGTCGCTGGCCGGGGCCGCCTTGGTGACGAAGAGGGTCAGCGGCTTGACCGGGAGGGAGGGACGGAGGACGGCGACGAACGGGACGTGGCCCGCGCTGGGTGTGGCGAGTGCTGTTGCCCATGCGGTGCCGGCGGGACCGTTGCGGTGGCCCAGGACGGTGTTGACGTGGGCCGCGTTGACGCCGTCGCCGATGAACGATTCGCCGATCTGGACATCCGTCTGGTCCCGATGGAGCACCTGGGCCTGGTCAACGGTCTGTGTTTGGGTGGTCACGGTTAGATCAGTCCTTCGGATTCGAGCCATTCCTTGGCGATTTCGTCCGGATCGACGCCCTCGACGTCGGCCTTGGCATTGAGCTGCTGCATGACCTCGGTGGTCAGCTTCGGGGAGACCTTGGCCATGATGTCGGCGATGGCCGGGTACTTAGCCAGCATGTCGGCCTTGATGGTCAGGGCGCCCTGGTAGATAGGGAAGAAGTGCTTGTCATCCTCCATCACCTGAAGCTTGAGAGCCGCGAGACGGCCATCCGTTTCGAAGACTTCGCCGAAGTTGCAGTCCTGGCCCTTCTGGGTGGCGGTGTAGATGACGCCGGTGTCCAGCATGGAGACCTTCGCCTCCGGGCTAAGCCCGTACTCCTTCTGCAGTCCCGGCCAGCCGTCGTCGCGGGTGGAGAATTCGCTTTCCAGGCAGAATGTCTGCTCCTTTGCCGGGAGTTTGGCGACGTCGGAGAGGGATTTGATGTTCAGTTCCTTGGCTTTGTCTTCCCGGACGGCGAAGGCATAGGTGTTGTTGAGCGGCGCGGGGTCCAGCCAGGCGATGCCCTTTTTGGCGTCGGCGGCCTTGACGGCGTCGAACATCTCCTTCTTGTCCTTCAGCGGGGTGGTCTGCTTGTTGTAGGTGATCCAGGACGTACCGGTGTACTCCCAGTAGCCGGCGAACTGCCCGGTTTCGAAGGCGGTGCGGACGTTGGCGGAGCCCACCACGCTGGTGTTGGTGGTGGTTTCGGCGCCGTGGGCGTTGAGCACCTGGCTGGTGATGTGGGACAGGATGAACTGCTCGGAGAAGTCCTTGGCTCCGAAGACGCCGGTGAGGCCCGCGAGTTCCTTGCCTTTGCCGTCGCTGGTGGATGAGGTGGCGGAGCCGCAGCCGGTGAGGCCCAGAGCGGCGACCACGCCGGTGGCCAGGAGGGCGAGAACGGGTTTCTTCATGATGGGGTCCTTTGGTGTGATGGGAAGCAAGGGTCAGGTGCCTTTGGGCTTGAGGAGGTCCTCGGCGAGGCCGGCAAGCCAGTCGATGGTGAGGGCGATGCAGGAGACCACCACGGCGCCGGTGATCAGGACCGGCCAGCGCTGGAGCTTGAGGCCGTTGACGATCATGTCGCCCAGGCCGCCGGCGTTGATGAAGGTGGCAACGGTGGCCACGCCCACGCAGAAGACCAGGGCGGTGCGCAGCCCGGCCACTATTACGGGGATGGCCAGCGGCAGCTCGATCCGGGTAAGGACCTGCAGCGGGCGCATGCCCATTCCCCGGGCGGCTTCGGTGAGGCTTGAATCGACCTGTTCCAGGCCCACGAGGGTGTTCCGCAGGACAGGCAGGACGGAGTAGGCCACCAGGCCCACCAGCGCCACCTCGAAGCCGAGTTTCCAGACGATCGCCAACAGGATCACCAGGCCGATGGCCGGCGTGGACTGGCCCACATTCGCGATGCCGAAGACGACGGCGTGAACGGCCTTGGAGTGGATCCGGCTGAGCGCGATGCCGGCAGGGATGGCGATGGCCGCCACGATCGCCGAAGCCACCACCGTCAGCCGCAGGTGCTCGAAGGTCCGGTCCTGCAGGTACTGCCAGTTCAGGGTCCGCAGTTCGATGGAGTCCAGGGAGAGCGAGGAGATCCACAGGAACAGGCCGAGCAGGGCCAGGGCAATGACGATCGGGGTACCGAAGCGCTTGAAGGAGAAGTATTTCCCGCGGCGGTTGGACGCTGTTCCGAATGCTGTGGAGAGGTCGCGGGTGGCCTGGGCCGTCATGGCCGTGCTCCCCCGGCAAGGGCGCCCGCGCCGCTCAGGGCGGGCGGAAGGATCTCTGCGCCCAGGACGGCGGAGATCTTTTCGATGTCGATGGAGCCCACCACCCGGCCCTGCCCGTTGACCACGGCCACCGGAGTTCCGCCGGAGAGGACGAGGGAGTCCAGGGCGTCGCGGAGGGAGTCGTTGATGCTGACTTCAATGGCACCCCGGACGGGGACATTGGGGCCCAAAGTTGCCTGGTGCACCGGGATGAGGCTGAGCCGTTTGAGGGCGGCGCCGTGGCCCACGAACTGGGAGACGTAGTCGTTGGCGGGGTTGGCCAGGATGTTCGCCGGAGTGTCGAACTGCTCTATCTGGGAGCGCTCGGACAGCACGGCGATCCGGTCTCCGAGCCGGACCGCCTCATCGAAGTCGTGGGTGACAAAAACGATGGTTTTGCTCAGTTTTTCCTGCAGCCGCAGGAATTCGGTCTGCAGTTTTTCCCGCGTGATGGGGTCCGTGGCGCCGAAGGGCTCGTCCATGAGCATGACGGGAGGATCGGCGGCGAGGGCACGCGCCACGCCGACGCGCTGCTGCTGGCCGCCCGAGAGCTGCCTGGGGTAGCGGGAGGCGTACGTCTTGGGGTCGAGTTCGACGACGGAGAGGAGCTCCTCGACGCGGGCCTGGGTCTTGTTCCTGTCCCAGCCGAGCAGCCTGGGGACCACGGAGATGTTCTCGGCGATGGTCATGTGCGGGAACAGCCCGATCTGCTGGATCACGTAGCCGATCCGGCGCCGGAGTTCGTTCGGGTTCAGGGACAGGATGTCTTCGCCGTCGATGGTAATGGACCCCGACGTGGGCTCGATGATGCGGTTGATCATCTTCATGGTGGTGGTCTTGCCGCAGCCGGACGGTCCCACGAACATGATGAGTTCGCCGGGCGCGATGTCCATGGAGAAGGAGTCGACGGCGGGGCCTGACTGGCCCGGGTAGGTCTTGGTGATGTCGTTCAGGACGATCCGGGCGCCGGCGGCCGGACGGGAGATTGGTTCAGACACGAAGTCCCCTTGAGGTAGTGAGGCGGCGGATGAGCACAAACGCTCCATCCAGCAGGAGTGCAAGGACGATCACGCCGACTGTGCCGACGATCGCGAAATTGAGGGCGTTCTTGGAGCCGAGGCTGGACAGGCCCTTGAAGATCATTTCGCCCAGGCCGGGGCCGCCCACGTAGGCCGCGATGGCGGCGATGCCCATCGAGAGTTGGGCCGAGACGCGCACGCCGGTGAGGACAACGGGCCAGGCCATGGGCAGCTGGACGCGGAAGAGGGTTTTGACCCTGCCCATGCCCATGCCGAGGGCGGATTCAGAGACGGCGGGCGGTACTTCACGCAGCCCCACCACCGTGTTGCGGATGATGGGGAGCAGTGCGTAGAACGCGAGACCCACCACCGTGGGCGTCCAGCCGAGTCCAAGGACAGGGATAAGGATTGCCAGCAAGGCCATGGACGGGATGGTCAGGCCCACGCCCGCTCCGGCAATGGCGACCGAGCGGAAAATCGGCTTGTCCCAGACAAGAACTCCGATGCCGACACCGACTACCGTGGCGATCAACAGGGAAACCAAAACGACCACAAGGTGCTCGGTGGCGGATTCGGCGATGTCTGCCGACCTCTTCGTGAGGAACGTACCGAAGTCCGAGATGAACGAGTCGTTCAACGTGATCCTCCTTTTCACTTCGTCGGGTCAAGGATCATGGCCCACATCTGCGTGAGCCGTGCCACAACCGTAGATGCGCAGTTCCCTTTTGCGCAATGCGGGTTGTTGATATGTCAACGCGGTGTTTGTTATGGTCATGCTGTGACTGACTCTTTGAATGGCGCGAACGGCGCTCCTGGAACGACCTCCCGGCCCGCGCGCCGCAACTCCTCCGGACTCAGGCGGGACCTGGAACTGCTGGAAATCCTTGGTTCGCCCGAGGCTGTTGCCGCTTCGGGCCTGGGCGTAAGCAAGGTCGCCGAAATTGCCGGCCGAGACAAGGCCCAGGTTTCCCGCACGTTGGCCACGCTTGCTGAAGCCGGGCTGGTCAACAGGGATTCGGAAAGCCTGCTCTACTCGCTGGGTTACGGACTCTATGCCCTGGCGGCCAGGACCGCGGAGGCGCGGATGGTCAGCGCGTCGGCGCCCTACCTCAAGCGGGTTTCCGCCGCCACGCACGAGACGACCCACCTATGCGTGCTGCGCGGCGGCACAGTTCTGACCCTGAAGAGCGAAATGTCCAACCACACGTACCGCGCCCTGGGATGGGAGGGTGTCAGCGTGGACGCCTGGGGCACGTCCGCCGGCAGGGTTCTCGTCAGCGACTGGGACAAGCCGGCCCTGCGGGATTGGTACGACGGCCATGCCGTGGAGGCATCGGTGAACCAGCCGCCGGGAAGGCAGGAGTTGTCTCCACTGGCCCTGGAATCCGGTCAAACCCCTGCGGCGGCCGGACACATCCCGTCCAAGATCAAGTCATTCGACGACCTCTGCGAGGAAATCGCACTTATCCGGCGGCGCGGATACGCCGTCGTGGACGAGGAGTTTGAACTGGGCGTCGTCGGCGTATCCGCGCCCGTATACGACTTCAAGCAACGGATCGTCGCCGCCTTCAACGTCAGCGCACCAAAGCAGCGCTTCGGCCGGCACCTCGAGCAGGCAGGGGTCCTCGCGGCCAAAGTCGCCATGGAGTTTTCCGCGACGCTCGGTGCGCCATTCGAACCAGGCACCAAGCCACCCCGAAAGGGTTAAACTTGCACGTCAAGAAGGTTCGCCGCATGGAGTCTCCACAATCCGATGCGTAACCAAAGAGGAAACAGCCATGAAAAGCATGACCTGCAAGCAACTTGGTGGCCCCTGCGACCTCACGTTCCGGGGCAATACAGCGGACGAGATCATCAACGCACAGGACCAGCACCTCAAGGAAGCCGTCCGCGCCGGTGACTCAGCTCATCAGGAGGCCCGTGACGCCATGAAGGGTCGCTGGAAGAATCCGATCAAGGGCATGGGATGGTACCGGGACACCAAGAAGGCTTTCGCCGCTCTTCCCGAGGAATGACCCGCAAAATCCAGGCCTAAGCCGTCGGTTAGGAAACCCGACCGTGCGCTCTGGAACAGAGTCGCTCAGGCAGGCAAGTACTCGCCCTTGATCGGCCCCCGGGGATGGCACCTACCATGGTGGTTATGACGGTTCTAGTTCGTCCGGCCGTCACCCTCCTCACCGTCGGAGTCCGCCATGCCCATGATCGATGTTTACGCCGCTGCAGGCACCTTCCCCGACACCCAAGGCCTGGCCCGAGACCTGGCCCAGGCAGTCATGGCCGTCGAGCAGGTTCCCGACATCCCCATGTTCAGGAAGAACACCGCCGCTTTTGTCCACGAACTGCCCGCCTCCTCCATCTCGAACGTCGATGGCGAAGGTAACTACGTCCGCGTCCAGGTCCTCACGAACGCAGGCGCGCTGGACCGGGACAAGCAGCTAGCCCTCGTACGCAAGCTCACGGAACTCGTCTCCGCGGCGGCAAGCGACCCTGGCCTCACCGAACGGACGTGGGTCCTCCTCACCGAGGCACCCGAGGGTGGCTGGGGGCTCTGGGGCCATGCCCACACGAACGCCGAACTCGTCGCGGCCGCGCGGAGCGAACTGACCAAACTTGCCGAAGGTTCCTGAAGACACGAGTACAAACGCCAGCTGGAGCCCAGCTGGAGCCGCCCCCTACAGGACGCCGGCCGTGGAGACGAGCTGGGCCCGGCCCTCTTCGAGCCGGTAGCCAACGCCGACCACCGCGGCTGTATAACCGTCCACCGCGTCGAAAATCACCCGTGAACTGTCCAGCAGCCGGTGCACTGTCTGCTTGACGTGTTCCACAACCATGTCGTTGACGTCCGTGTTTCCCTCACGCAGCGATTTCAGCACCGACGGCGTGATCCGTTCAACCAGATCGCGGATGTGGCCCTGGGGCAACTCCCCGCTTTCCACGGCGTCCTTCGCGGCCGTGACGGCGCCGCAATTGTCGTGTCCGAGAACAACGATCAACGGGACATGGAGTACCGAGACCGCATACTCGAGCGAACCCAGAACGGCGTCGTCGATCACGTGCCCGGCTGTGCGCACCACGAAGACGTCGCCCAGTCCGACGTCGAAGATGATCTCCGCGGCGAGACGGGAGTCCGCGCAACCAAAGATGACTGCGAACGGACTCTGGGTGTTCACCAGCTCGCTGCGCCGGGAGGCGTTCTGGTTCGGGTGCAGCGAATCTCCGGCCACGAATCGCTCGTTGCCGTCAAGCAGGCGATGCCACGCCTCGTAGGTGCTGATTCTGCTGCTCACCCTACTCACTGTAAGGGGCCGGTGTGGTGTCGGGATCCTCCCGGCACCACACCCTGGCTTCGAGCCTAGATCCTTACGGATCTGCCGCCGGGCCGTGTCTTCTACAGGGCCGACCAGCCGCCGTCGGACGCCAGAATGGCGCCGTTCAGGTTCGTGCCGTCGTCGCTCAGCAGGAACGTGATCGAGGCAGCGAGCTGCGCCGCAGAAGCGGGCGCCGGGATGTTGGCCTGCATCAGGGGCCCCAACCGCTCGGCTGCCATCTGTGATCCGAAGTTCGCCACGATGCCGGTATTCGTGGGGCCCGGCGCCACGGCGTTGAAGCGCAGGCCTTTGGGCCCGTAGATGACGGCGGAGTTTTTAGTCAGGCCGACGACGGCATGTTTGGACGCCGTATAGGCGGCGCCGGCGGCGGACCCGCGCAGGGCGGCTTCGGAGGCGATATTGACCACGGAACCCCTGCCGGCGTCGAGCATAAGGGGCACCACGGCGCGGGTGAGGCGCATCAGGGCGGTGACGTTGATCCGGAAGACACGATCCCAGAGGTCGTCGTCCACCTCGTGGATGGGCGCGAAGTTGTCCATGATGCCGGCGATGTTGGCCAGCGCATCGACCTGGCCACCGGCCGCAGTGAGAACGGCAGCCACGGTCTCCTCGGTGGAGATGTCGCCGGCCACCGGGACCAGGTCCAGGCCGGCGTTTTCCGTCACCAGGTCGTCCAGGCGTTCCTTGCTGATGTCTGCGGCGATGACTCGCCCGCCTTCCCTGGCGATGCGCAGGGCCGTGGCCTGGCCGATGCCCGATCCGGCGCCGGTGACGATAACCGTCTTTCCTGCAAAGCGTTCCGTGGTGATGGTCTCTTGCCACGTGGTGTCGTTGCCCATGGTGTCCTTCCAGACGTTGAGGATGATGCCACCAACCTTATGACACTCTGTGTCATTATGTAAGGGTGAATACTGGTGGAATGCCAACGGAAGCCCTGAAAACTGCCGCCCGCCCCACCGGCCGGCCGGTAAGCATCGACCCGGACGCCGTGGCGGCGCTGGCGCTCCGCCTCTTCGCCGAGAACGGCTATGAACAGACCTCCATGGAGGACATCGCCCGCGAGGCAGGGATCGGCCGCAAGAGCCTGTATCGCCACTTCGCCAACAAGGCGGACCTCGTGTGGGGCGGCACCGGACCCGTGATCGAGGCATCGCACCATGCGCTGGCGGCGCCACGCTCCCAGGAAACGGCCGACGACGACGTGCTGGCAGGGCTGCGCGAGGCAATCATCGCCGGCATGGCCGCCCTCCCCGACCTGGCACTAACGCGCGGCCGCCTGCGACTGATCGCCGAACACCCCGAACTGATGAGCCGCAGCTACGACTCCCTGGGATCCCAACGCGAAACGACCCGCCATTACCTGACAGAACGCGGCGTTCCCGAGGCAACAGCGCGTTACCTGTGCGCCGCACTCATCGGCGCCACGTTCGAAGCGTGGCTGCAGTGGGCGGCTGGCGAGGAATCCGACCCGGCGCCCTACCTTCGGGCAGCAGTCGCCGTCCTGAGCGTCGGCGAAAGTCGCTAGAGCTTCGATTTGACCGGTAGTGAAGTCTGGGTCGTCGTGAACGTGGAGGTTTCTTTCCTGCCGGAAGCCGCCGGTCCTCAGGCAATCACGTTGAGCGTGAGTTCCATGGCGCCCAGGAAGAGTGCCAGAACCGACGTGCCAAGCCCGGCCACCAGAAGCAGGCCGGGGTGGGCGAGCCCCACCACAACGCGCCGGAGTTGGGGCGAATGCCGCAGGAATCGCTTGGGCAGCCGCGAATCTTGCGGGTTCTGGCGCCAGCCGCGGAGACGGCGCAGGAACCACGCACAGCGCACAATAAGCGCCATCCACAACACCGAGACAACCAGGGGGACCGCCGCCAGGAGCAAGTTGAACCCCAACGACGTCACGGCACGCTCGGAGTTTCCGGCCAGCGCCTGCACCGTTGTGGATATCGAGGCGCTGGCCACCACGGAGAGGCCCCACACCATAAACGCAGCCGTCAGCGCGAGGAACCGGACAAAGAAGTGCGCGAGCACCGATTCTTTCTGGGGCTTGAGGTACCTGCGCGGGGTCGCATGGAGCACGGCCACAGTGCAGGCCAGTGTGGGCAGCGCTGCCATCCCCACAAACACGTACCAGGTCCAGCCGGCGAGGTCCACGAATTCGTCAGCGATGATCAGCAACGCCCAGAAACCCGTCCACGCCCAGCCTGCAATTAGCGGATTCCGGACTAGCCAGGCGGGCAGCCGCTGAGGCAGCGGGACAGTCGGCGCGATAGAGGGCCGGGAAGCAGGATTCCGTACCTTCCTTGTTGCGGGCGCAACAGCAGCAGGACCGTCTCCCACTGGGCCGTTCGGTAGGGCCCCTGCCTTGGCGTCCGGCGGGCTTTCTTCCCCTCCGACCATGCTCATGGGCTCACTGTAGCAATGCGGGAGGAAGGCCCGCCGCCGTCGGCTATACAGCAATCGTCTCCGCACCAGAGCCCTGAGCTAGGCTGAACGCGACGATTCTCGTGGGCTGGCATCCGGGAGGGAAATGGGCAACTTCGACAATGGAGGCTGGTGCAGTGAGCTCTTCTCTCGAGCCGGGGCGTTCAAGAGTCAGACGGGTCTTGCTGTGCATCGCCGGGCTGATCAGCGTTGTGCTCGGGTTGAGCATTCGCACGCTCAGCGATGCGGCATGGACCGGTCCTGCCGGTGATGGCCTGTACGCGGTCCTGATCTATATTCTCGTGGCCATCCTGATTCCATCGACGTCCAAGGCACTGATAGCAGCCGCGGCCGTCACAGCCTGTGTGATGATCGAACTGTTCCAGCTCACAGGTCTTCCTGCCGAACTAGGCGACTTCTGGCCGCCCTTTCGGCTGGTCCTTGGAACCACGTTCGGCACCGCGGATTTGTTGGCCTACGCCGGCGGTGCTGCCGTCGCTTATGCGGTGGATCGGACGACGGGCACGGTGGTGACCAGCACTCGCCATCCCTAGGTGCCCTGTTTTCCTGCCTACCCGGAGCACAACCACCTGCCAAAGGTCCTGGCCGCCATCCGACGGCCGTACCCGGACCCCTGGGTGAACGAAAACTTGAGTACCCGTCAGCAAAAGTGGTCACGTGCTTCCACGCTAACCAAAAGGAACTCGGGGCCCTTGACGGTAACTATTCCCCTTGGATCACTATGGTTTCATGACCAATACGATGAACGCAGTTGCCTACACGAAGAACCTTCCGATTTCTGATGATGCCAGCCTTGAGGATGTCCTGCTCCCCTTGCCTGAAGTATGTCCGAAGGATCTTCTCGTGGAAGTCAATGCCGTTTCCGTCAATCCTGTTGATGTGAAAGTACGTTCAGGCAAGGACCCTGCAGGGATTCCCACGGTGCTTGGCTACGACGCTGCCGGGACTGTCCGCGCCGTTGGCCCCGAGGTGACATTGTTCAAGGCAGGTGATGATGTCTATTACGCGGGAGCCATCAATCGTGGGGGAAGCAACTCACAATTCCAGGCGGTGGATGAGCGACTCGTTGGAGGTAAGCCGAAAACCCTTGACTTCGCACGGGCCGCCGCACTGCCGCTCACGTCCATCACTGCGTGGGAGGGTCTGTTCATCAAACTGGGGCTGTCCCCGGAAAGTACCGGGACATTGCTCATGATTGGTGGTGCAGGTGGCGTCGGGTCCATGGTGATCCAGCTGGTAAGAGCCCTCATTCCAGGTTTGCATGTCATCGCCTCCGCCAGCCGAAAAGAAAGCCAGGAGTGGGTCCGCTCCCTTGGAGCCCATGAGACCGTAAGGCATGGGGACGCCCTGCGGGAGGATGTTCAGCGCGTTGCGCCCGACGGCGTGGACTATATCTTCACCACGAACTCTGCCGGCCAACTGGACGCTTTTGTGGCGATCCTGAAACCGTTTGGCCAGATCGTGGCCATTGACGATCCGGGTCATGTCGACGTGGCACACCTGAAGAGCAAGAGCCTCACGTGGCACTGGGAGTTCATGTTTACGCGCTCCTTGTTCCAAACACCGGACATGATTGAGCAGCACCACCTGCTCAACAAGGTCGCCTCGATGGTCGACGCGGGGATCATTCGCAGCACGGTCACTCACACGTTCCACCCGATCAACGCCGAAAATCTTCGCAAAGCCCATGCCATCGTGGAGTCCGGCCACACGCTGGGCAAGATCGTCGTTGCGGCGAGCGAACCTCACTAATCGTGAGCCGGCTGGATACGGCGGCCACGGTCATCGTGGCCGCCGCCGTGAACGCCAGGCCCAGCCACTGACTCCCTCCACCGATCGAGAACGCAGTCCTCGCGGCAGTACGCTCCGTTGCCTTTCCGAACGCCCAGGAGTCCAGAATGACCAAGGTTCGTGCAATCGCTTAGCCAGCCGGACGCCTAAGTGTGCACATTGTTCACGCCCCCAAATTCAGCTTTTCTCGGATTCCAAAGAAGGACCGCACTCCCTGGTGAGGGAACGCGGTCTTACTTTGCGCCGGGACTCCGGACGGGTGCGACCCGTCCTACGTCGCGGGTGACGCCGCAGTACTTCACGTCGGCGACACCTCCTCACCCATCTCACGGGCTGAGGACAAACAGACCAGGCGTTGTGCTCCCGGTCTCTGTGGACGCGGGGACTCAGGTCAGGAAGGAACCTGAACCCCCAGCCTGGCGGGAGCAGCCTTCACGGCCGGAACGCCGTCGCCGTCCTGGCCATACAGCCAGTCGCTGTACTGGAAGTCGTTGTCCTTCCGGCTCTTGAACAGCAGGTTGCGGAGGATCCGGGCCAGCCCCGAGACGTGCCAGGATTCACCCCACACACGGGCGGTGCGCTGGACCCGCGCGGCCCGGCCGGCGCGGACGCTATTGAACTCCCTGATGGCGTCGTCCCAGGCCCCCAGGTTCACGCCGTCGGCGGTGAAAACGGTGCCCTTGCTGGCGTCCTGAAGCGCGGCGGCGTCTTCCAGCGCCTGGCACGCGCCCTGGGCGAGGTACTGGAGCATGGGGTGCGCGGCGTCGCCCATCAGCACCATCCGGCCCGCGACCCAGTTTTCGATCGGGTCGCGGTCGTACATGGGCCAGCGCATGCCGGTGCCCAGATTCTTCAGTGCGTCCCGGACGGCCGGGACACAATCCTTGTAGGCAGCCTCGAGCTCGTCCACGCCGCCGTACTGCTCCTCGCCGCGCTCAAAGGAGGCGGACTTGAATACGGCCACCGTGTTCAGCAGTTCGCCCTTGCGCAGCGGGTACTGCACCAGGTGGCAGTCCGGCCCGAGGTAGACGATGACGTCCTCCAGATCGGCCGCGGGCGTATTTTCGGTGATCGGCACGGTGCCGCGGTAGGCCACATAGGCCGAGGAGACCGGCTCGTCGGTGGCAACGAGCGGACGCAGGGTGGACTTGAGCCCGTCGGCCCCGATCACAACATCGGCGTGGAAATCCACGCCGGTGGCGGTGTGGGCCACGCCCCGGCCGTCGACGGTTTCAACGCTTTCGACCATCACGTCGTTGACCAGCGTGACGCCCGCCGCCTGGCAGCCTTCGAGCAGGACCCGGTGCAAGTCGCTGCGGTGGATCACCACGTAGGGGGCGCCATAACGTTCCGCGAATTCGCCGCCGAGCGTCTGCCGGGTGAGCTCCTCGCCGGTGACGGCATCGCGGAAGACCAGGTGCCTAGGCTGGACACCGATCTCCAGCGCCTTTTCCAGCAGGCCCCAGCGCTTCAGGACGCGGGAGGCGTTGGGTGCCATCTGCAGCCCGGCGCCGACCTCGCCGAACTCGGGCGCACGCTCCACGAGAGTGACGTTCGCGCCGTTTTCACGCAGCGCGAGGGCTCCGGCCAACCCGGCCATCCCCCCGCCGATAACGAGGACATCGGTGGACGTGGCGTGCTCAGACATTGCTTGCTCCTGTGGATGGTTGAAGGGATTTTGACTTGAGTTTGAGGCCGACGGCGGCCAGCAGGATCGCGGCGATGGCGGCGGCTCCGGCGAAGGCGAGGAAGTTGGAGTTGACGCCCAGCCCGGCGGCCAGCAGGAGGCCGCCCACCTGCGGTGCGGCGACGGCGCCGATGCGGCCCATGCCCAGCGCCCAGCCCAGCGCGGTGCCGCGCAGGTGCCCGGGATAGTGGCTCGCCACCGCGGCGATGATGAGGCACTGTGTGCCGTGGGTTCCGACGCCGGCAAGGACCAGCATGAAGTAGACAGCTCCGACGGGCGGTCCGGTCACCAGGACCACCAGTGCACCTGCCGCGACGGCGGCTGCGGCGATGGCGGTGGGCATGGGACCGAACCGCGTCCCGGCCCACGCTGTCAGCACCGAGCCGGCCACAGCGCCCAGGTTCAGGGCAAGGGCGAAGGTCAGGGCGGAGCCCAGGTTGTAGCCGGCCAGCTGCATCAGGTTGGGCAGCCAGGTGCCCAGCCCGTACCAGGCGAACAGCGTGGCAATGGTGGAGACGGCGAACAGAATGCTGACGCCCAGGTAGGGGGCGCGGAGCAGGGACTTGAAGCCTGAGGGCTCCTTGCCCGTGGCGCCGTCGGTTTTCCCAGGGCTGGGCCTATCTCCGGCGCCGGACGGGGCCAGTGTCTCCGGCAGGTATTTCAGTCCCAGCGGCACCACAATCACCAGGGCCAGCACGGCCACAAGGAACATGGCTTCCCAGCCGAAAGCAGGGATCAGACCGATGCCAACGAGGGCGGCGATGGACCCGCCGATCGGGACACCGGACATCATTAGGGTGGCGATGAGCGACCGCCATTTGGCGGGGACCAGTTCGGCCACGAGCGCATTTGCCGAGGGCACCAGACCGCCGAGCCCGATGCCGGCGAGGAGCCGCAGGATGCCGAAGATGGCCGCGTTCGGAGCGAAGGCGCAAAGGACCGTGAAGGCGGAGAAGACCACCGCGCAGCCGAGGACGGTCCGGCGGCGTCCCCAGGAGTCGGCCATCCGGCCGGCGAAGATGGCGCCGATCATCATGCCGACGAAAGCCATGGATCCGATGGTTCCGGCGGTGGCCTTGCTCAGTCCCCAGCCGGTGTCCGAGATCAGGGCGGACTGGACGGTGCCGTAAACGATCAGGTCATAGCCGTCGAAGACGACGAGCAGCCAGCAGACGAGCACTGCGGCGGCCGAGCCTTTGGAGAAACGGGATGCCTGCCCGCCGGCGGACGTGGGGGCAGGGGCCCCGGAGGAAGATCGCCGCGGCGCTGCAGCAGGAAGTGTGTGATTCATCCCACTAGGGTCGGGTGCGGCGCAGGTGAACCACAATACAATTCTGATGTGCAGAAGAAACGCAGCTCCCCCGCGGTGTCGGCCCCGGCCCGGACCTCGGCCCAGAAAAGGCCCGTGCAAAAGCGGCCCACCTACTCCATCGAGGCAGTGGACAACGCCCTGCAGCTCCTTCAGCTGCTGCGCGACGGCGGGACGCTGCGGCTCAAGGATGCTGCCGCGGAGCTGGGCGTGGCCCCGTCCACGGCCCACCGCCTCCTGGCGATGCTGGTTTACCGGGGGTTCGCGGTGCAGGACGAAAACCGGCGTTACGTTCCGGGGCCGGCGATGGGCGTGGGCCCTGCCGGACTGGGCTGGACCCGGCTGCTCCGCTCCCTCGCCCAGCCGCACATGGAGCTACTCTCCGCCCAACTCAACGAGACGGTCAACCTCATGGTCCGGGTGGGCACAAAAGTGCGTTTCCTCGCCACCGTGGAAGGCAACAACGTGCTGCGCGTCGGGGACCGGCAGGGACAGGTAATGCCGGCGAACAAAACCTCCGGAGGCAAGGCCATGCTTGGCGAACTGGAACCGCCAATGATCGAACAGCTCTTCCGCAGCAACAATGCCGAAATTGGCGGGGACACGATTCCTTCCGCGGAGTACCCGGCGTTCCTGCGCGAGCTTGAGTCCATCCGCAGCAACGGCTTCGCGGCCAACTTTGAAGGCACAGAGGATGGCGTGAGTGCCCTCGGCATCGCGCTGCACAACCGCCACGGGCACGTAGTCGGCGCGCTCAGCGTCGCCACTCCCGCGACCCGGTTCCGCAGGGTGTTCGACGCCGGGCTCGTCCCCGCCCTGCGGGAGACCTGCCGGCAGCTGGAGATCGATATCGCGGCTAACCCGGCAGAGCCGGACTGAGCCTCCAGCAGTCCGGCCACATCAGGCCGAACAGATGATTCTGGCCAGCAGAATATGCTGGGGATCACACCGCTCCATCCGTAGGGTCGAACTACGCCAAAAAACTGTTCGGACCTATCGAGGAGGCCTACGTGTCCATCAGCGCCGAGAACACGACCCATGAATCCGTGGCTGCCAGCCATGCGTTGCCGGAGCCAACGCCGGAGGAGGCCGCCCAGCTTGCCCAGTTGTACCGGGACTTCGAGGCGGAGAACCTGGTTCCGTTGTGGACGGAGATCGGGGACCTGATGCCGATGGTCCCGTCCCCGAAGGCGGTGCCGCATGTGTGGCGCTGGAACGACCTGTACCCGCTGGCTGCCCGTGCCGGGGACCTGGTCCCGGTGGGCCGGGGCGGCGAGCGGCGGGCCATCGCCCTCGCCAACCCCGGCCTGGCCGGGACACCGTACGCGACCCCGACGCTGTGGGCCGCGATCCAGTACCTGGGCGCGCACGAAACGGCCCCGGAGCACCGGCACTCGCAGAACGCGTTCCGCTTCGTGGTCGAAGGCGAGGGGGTCTGGACGGTGGTGAACGGGGATCCGGTGGCGATGCGCCGCGGGGACTTCCTGCTCACCCCGGGCTGGAACTTCCACGGCCACCACAACGACACCGACGCCCCCATGGCCTGGATCGACGGGCTCGACATCCCGTTTGTGCACTACGCCGACGCCGGCTTCTTCGAATTCGGCACCGAACGCGTCACCGACGAAGCCACCCCGGATATTTCCCGGTCCGAACGGCTCTGGGCCCACCCCGGACTGCGCCCGCTGTCGGGCCTGGAGGACACCACCAACTCCCCCATCGCCGCCTACCGGTGGGAACACACCGACGCCGCCCTGGCTGAGCAGCTGCTGCTGGAGGACGAGGGCCACCCGGCCACCCTCTCCCAGGGCCACGCCGCTGTCCGCTACACAAACCCCACCACCGGCGGGGACGTGATGCCCACCATCCGCGCCGAGTTCCACCGCCTCCGCGCCGGCGCCGCAACACAAGCTGTCCGAGAGGTCGGCTCCAGCGTCTGGCAGGTTTTCGAAGGCACCGGCACCGTGACCCTCAACGGCGAAGACAAGGTCCTGGTGAAGGGCGACCTGTTTGTTGTCCCCTCCTGGCAGGAATGGTCCCTGACCGCCGACACCCAGTTTGATCTGTTCCGTTTCAGTGACGCCCCCATTTTTGAACGCCTGAGCTTCAACCGCACCTACACCGAAGGACGCAAAAACGCATGAGACTCCTGACACTCCGCCTCTCTAATGAGGGAACAACAGTCACCAAAGCCGTCCGCCAGGACGGCGGCACCCTCACCGAGATCCCCGGCTTCGCCGACGTCGGGGCCCTTCTGCAGGATCCCGCCTGGGAAGCCACGGCGAAGGCGGCCAACGGCGCAACCCACGCGCTCGACGGCGCCGACCTCGCCGCCGTCGTCCCGTCCCCCGGCAAGATCATCTGCGTGGGCCACAACTACCGCAACCACATCAAGGAAATGGGCCGCGAGGTTCCCGAGCACCCCACCCTGTTCGCTAAGTACGCCGAATCCCTCATCGGCCCCAACGATGACCTGGCCCTGCCGCAGGAATCCGACACGGTGGACTGGGAAGCCGAACTCGCCGTGGTCATCGGCAAAACCGGCCGGCGCATCACCGAGGCCGACGCCGCGGACCACATCGCCGGGTACGCCGTCCTCAACGACGTCTCGATGCGGGACTACCAGTTCCGCACCGTGCAGTGGCTGCAGGGCAAAACCTGGGAGAAATCCACCCCGTTCGGGCCCGCCCTGGTCACCAAGGACGAGTTTACCGGCGGCCTGATGACCTCCGCCGTCGACGGCGACATCCAGCAGAGCACCCCCACCAACGACGTGGTCTTCACCCCCGAGTTCCTGGTCTCCTACATCTCCACCATCATCACCCTGAACCCGGGCGATGTGATCGCCACCGGCACCCCCGGCGGGGTGGGCCACGCCCAGGACCCGAAACGCTACCTGCAGGAAGGCCAGATCCTTCTCACCACCATCGAAGGACTCGGCCAGCTGAAAAACCGCGTGGTCAAGGACGCCTGATGGCCGCCCGCACGGACCAAACCACGGACCCGCGCCTGCAGGAAGACCTCCTGCAGGCGCGGCGCGGCACCGCGTTCTTCGCCCGGAAACTGAACGAGCTCACCGATGCAGAGCTCGACGGCGGCACGCGCCTTGCAGGCTGGACCCGCCGGCACGTCGTGGCCCACGTGGGGTACAACGCCCGCGCGCTTGCCCGGCTCATCGAATGGGCAGCAACCGGCGTGGAAACACCCATGTATTCGTCCCCCGAGGCCCGGAACGAGGAAATCAACTTCGGGGCGATGCTGTCCCCGATCGCGCTGCGCCACCTCTTTGACCACTCCGCAGTACACCTGAACGTCGAATGGCGCGACCTGCCCGCCCCTGCCTGGCAGCACGAGGTCCGCACCGCCCAGGGCCGCGTGGTCCCGGCCACCGAAACGGTCTGGATGCGCATCCGCGAAGTCTGGATCCACGCCGTCGACCTGGACAACGGCGCCACGTTCGCCGACATCCCCGGCTCAGTACTGGAGCGGTTGCTCACGGACATCACCGGCGCCTGGCACACCCGCGGCACCGACAACGGACTCCGGATCAACGCCACCGGCACAACCACCGGCACGGACCTGACGTTCGGCGACACCAGCGCGGAAAACCCAACGCTCATCACCGGGCCACTGCCCGCCGTCGTCCAATGGGCCGCCGGACGCGGCACCTCCTGCGTCACCGCCACCGGCCCCGGCCGGGCTGGCGCACACCGCACCGTTCCGGCCGCCCCGAAGTGGATTTGAGCCGAGGCCGCTTACACAAAGTCGGCTGAGCTTGGCTAGCCTTCGTCGCAGAGCAGGTAGCCCTCGACGAGTGCCCGCACCTCGCGGTCGACGGCGGCGGCATCGTCGAGCACGTCGAGGTACGGGCGGAAGACCGGCCAGAGGGCGGCGCGCGACTCCAGCCAGGCCAGGATCCCCGGCCGCTCACCCTCGCGCACCACGTCGACGAGGTCGGCGGCGGTGGACGCCAGGTCGGGGCCGTCCGCGCGCTCCAGCACGGCGTTGACGCGCGCCATGAAGTCCCGCATCAGATCGCTGCGCGAGGGGTAGCACGCGTAGAAAGTCACCCGCGTGGTGCCGGCCGCCGCTGCGATCTCGTCGATGGTGGTGCCCGCATATCCCTACTCTGTGAAGAGTTCAAGAGCCCGCTCGACGATCATGTCTCGGGTCAGCTGCTTCTGGGCTTCGCGCAGTGAGGACATACGGCAATCCTATCGGTGGTGTGAGGCAACCGTCCGCGGAAGGAGCAAAGGATGCGCGCCGCAAAGCGGCCTGACACGCTGTAAAGCTGGTCCAGTCTTAGAGTCCCACAGGCGCCGGCCGCATGAGTGCACCCGGGCCGGAGTCGGCCAGTTTGCGCAGTTTCGGGACGGGGATCCGGTAGTTGATCGCAGCCGAGGTCCCGGAGCCGTTCTTGTCCTCCCAGCGCAGGAGCATCGAATCCAGGCCTTCGCCGGGCTCGCAGTAGTCGGGTGGGCCGGACACTGGCGTGAACCCGGCCGACTTGAGCGACAGGCCGAAGCCTTCCGTCCAGAAGTACGGCTGAAAGGTCAGCTCGGGCCGCGTCCCCGTGGAGCAGGCCGAGGGCTGCGGCCTTCGCCCGGTCGATGGCGCTCGTCCACAGCGGCACGCGCTGAAGCCCGCGGGCGGTCGGAAGAAGGCCACGTCGCCGGCGGCGACAATGTCCGGCCGGAGCCGTCCGCGCGTGTCGGCACGCAACTGCCATTTACGAGGAAGCAATATGGGCGCCTACAACCCCGCCAGCTACCACAACGGCTCAGTCTGGCCCCACGACAATGCGATCATTGCGGCTGGTCTGCTGCGCTACGGCTTCGTACTGGAGGCACAACGGATCGCCACTGCCCTGCTGGAGGCGGCCAATTACTCCGAAGGCAGGCTACTGGAATTATTTTGCGGATTCAGCCGAGAGCAGCTCACCGCGCCTGTCCCCCAATCCAACGGCCTGCTCACCCCAGGCCTGGGCGGCGACTGCACCGATCCGGCTGGTGACCAGCCTGATGCGGTACGACGCGCATGTGTCCCGCGGCGGCCTGTGGATGGATCCCAAACTCCCGGAGTCCTTCGGCGACCTGCACATCACCAACGCACCCATGGCGGTGGCCGGATCACCATCGACATCACCAATTCCGTCCCCACCGTGCATGGGCTTCCCGACGGAATGGTCTTCCACCACGGGCACCGACCATGGATGACCGAACTCGTGGAGCAAGCGGACCGCCGCAAAAGCGATTTGCAGAAGACGCGGCCAGGTGGAACGCATGAGCAGTTTCGGTCCCCGACCGATTGCCTCGGTTATGTCGTGCGTGCCCCTGGCGGCGGGTCGAAATCCGCGTTTAGCGTTACCTCCTAAACGACGGTTTCGCTTTGACGACGACGTTAATCATTGGGGACAGAAGCTGCATTTGCGTGGAATGTGCCAGTCGCCCCGTTGGCGGAAAGCGCGTGGCATGTCTACCAGCTGCCCTCTAATTCGCCCGTTGAGGTCGCTGGCTTGTTTCTAATGGTGGTGACCGGGGCTATGGGCACGAAGATATCCTGACCGGGGATCGCGGCGCCATTCGGGAAGTCGGCTAGGGCCCCTCCACCCTAATCGAGCACGTCGTGCCGGCCTTTCCAAGAGCAGGCAGCCGGTGCGGCACGCTGATGTCAACACGAGCCTGAGGCACGACGATGAATCCCCGGCGCTGCAGGCTGGGGGTCGGCTCCTCGTTATTGACCAGTTTCAGCCTGCAGCGCACCGAACGGGCGGATCACCCTGGTTCGCGGTCCGTTTTCAGATGACAATCATTTGTTTACGGCGTCCTCCGGTTTCTACTCCACGGATTCTTCAAGCAATTCGTGCCTATGGTGGAGCAAGAACTCATACCTATGGTGAAGACCGATCCACGGTGATGCAGCCAGTTCGTCGATGTCGAAAACGTGCCGGGGTGGGGGCGCTTCTTCTGGGCAGGAGATCCGATCCAGGAAGCTGGATCTGAAACCCTTCCGTGCGGGGATGTTGAAGGGAACTCGCCGGCTGCGCATCGTGTCTTCCTCTCATTAGGTGGTCAGGGGCGGGTGTATGTGTCGAAACCACTGATAGCCGGGCGGAGTATTGCGGCCTGGCTAACGGGACACGTCAGGAGAGGTTTTCTCTTAGAAGGCTTTGAGGATGTCTTCGACGCGTTGTTTGGCGTCGCCGAAGAGCATTTGGGAGTTGTCGCGGTAGAAGAGCGGGTTTTGGACGCCGGCGTAGCCGGCGGCCATGGAGCGTTTGAAGACGATGACGTTTTCGGCTTCCCAGACCCTTAGGACGGGCATGCCTGCGATGGGGCTGGAGGGGTCTTCGGCGGCTGAGGGGTTGACGGTGTCGTTCGCCCCGATGACGAGGACCACGGAGGTATCGCCGAGGTCGTCGTTGATTTCGTCCATTTCCAGGACGATGTCGTACGGGACCTTCGCTTCGGCGAGGAGAACGTTCATGTGCCCGGGCAGCCGCCCGGCGACGGGGTGGATGCCGAACCTGACGTTCACGCCGCGTTCGCGGAGCTGGTGCGCGAGCTCGGCGACGGGGTACTGGGCCTGGGCAACGGCCATGCCATAGCCGGGGGTGATGACAACGGACGAGGCGTTGGTCAGCATCTCCGCCGTGGCCTGCGCGGTGATTTCGCGGTGCTCGCCATACTCCGCATCCGCAGCCGCCGGGGCGGCGATCCCGAAGCCGCCGGCGATCACGGAGATAAAGGACCGGTTCATGGCCTTGCACATGATGTAGGACAGGTACGCACCCGAGGAGCCGACCAGGGCGCCGGTGATGATCAGCAGGTCATTGTTCAGCAGGAAACCCGCCGCGGCCGCGGCCCAACCGGAGTAGCTGTTGAGCATGGACACGACCACGGGCATGTCGCCGCCCCCGATGGAAGCGACCAGGTGCCAGCCCAGCCCGAGGGCCAGGGCAGTGACCACGACGAGGAGCCACAGCTGGGAGTCGTTGACGTACCAGACCGTGAGCGCGACGAACGCGGCGAGGGCGCCGAGGTTAATGACATTCTTGCCGGGCAGCATCAGCGGTGAGGACTTCATCCGTGCCGAGAGCTTCAGGAAGGCCACGATGGAGCCGGTGAAGGTGACCGCGCCGATGAAGACGCCGATGAACACCTCGGCGTGATGGATGGCCGTCAGATCCGGAGACAGGTCCGGGGCTTCGAGATGGCCGTTCCAGCCCACCAGCACGGCGGCGAAGCCCACGAAGCTGTGCAGCAGCGCGATCAACTCCGGCATACCGGTCATTTCCACGACCCGGGCGCGCCAGAGACCGATGGCGCCGCCGACGAGTACCGCGGCGATGAGCAGGACCAGGCCGGTGAGGCCCGCGCCGGTGCCCCAAGCACCCTGCAGGGTCAGCCAGATCGTCGCGGCCAGGGCGATGACCATCCCGGTGATGCCGTAAATGACCCCGGCCCGGGCTTTCTCGTGTTTGCTCAGCCCGGCGAGGCTGAGGATGAACAGCAGGGCCGCGACGATGTAGGCCGCCCCCGCAATCGATTCTGCGGTCAACGGACCGGAGACGGTATCAGACACGGTAAGGCTCCTCATTAAGATTCCTGCTGTTACTTCGGTGATGGTGCTCATGAACGTGCCTTCCCGCCACGGGAGAACATCGCGAGCATCCGCCGGGTGACGGCGAAGCCGCCGAAGATGTTAATGCTGGCCAGCAGGACCGCGACCGCGGCGAGCACCTGCATAACGATGTTGTCGGAGGTGACCTGCAGCAGCGCCCCGACCACGATGATCCCGGAAATCGCGTTCGTGACGGACATCAGCGGGGTGTGCAGGGCGTGATGTACTTTCCCGATGACGTAAAAGCCGACCACGATCGAAAGCATCAGCACCGTGAAGTGCTGGGGCAGCGGCGCGGGGGCCACGGCGTTGATCGCGAACAGCACCGCGATGCCGGCGGCAAAGAGCCCCGCCTTACCGGCAGCGCTGAGTCCGGTCGTCTTCTTCGGCGCAGTGCTTTCCGCTGCCGAGGTCGTGGTCTTGGCCGCAGGTGCGGCGGAGACCTGCACCGGGGGCGGCGGCCAGGTCTTCACCCCGTCCCGCACCACCGTCACCGAGCGCTGCACCACGTCGTCGAAATCGATCCGCAGGACCCCGTCCCTGTCCTTGGTGAGGAGCTTGAGCAGGTTCAGCAGGTTCGTCCCGTACAGCTGGGAGGACTGGGCCGGGAGCCGTGCCGGCAGGTCCGTGTAGCCCAGGATGACCACGCCGTTGTCCGTCACGATGCGTTCCCCGGCGACGGAGCCTTCGACGTTTCCGCCCTGCCCGGCAGCCATGTCAACGATCACGCTGCCCGACTTCATGCCGGCCACGTCTTCGGCTGTGAGCAGCTTCGGTGCCGGACGCCCGGGGATCAGGGCGGTGGTGATGATGATGTCCACATCGGCCGCCTGCTCGGTGTAGATCTCGGCTGCACGGGCGTTGTAGGCCTCTGACGTGGCCTTGGCGTACCCGTCGGAGGACTTCATCTCCTCCTCCACCTCGACCTTGAGGTAGGTCCCGCCGATCGACTTCACCTGGTCCGCGACCTCAGGCCGCGGGTCCGTCGCGCGCACAATCGCACCCAGACTGGACGCAGCACCAATCGCCGCCAACCCAGCAACCCCGGCGCCGGCGACCAGGACCTTCGCTGGCGGGACCTTGCCCGCAGCGGTCACCTGGCCGGTGAAGAACCGGCCGAACTCGTGCGCCGCCTCGATCACGGCCCGGTAGCCGGCAATGTTCGCCATCGAACTCAGCACATCCATCGACTGCGCCCGCGAAATTCGGGGCACAGCATCCAACGCCAACGCCGTGATCGGCCGGGCGGCCAACGCCTCCACCAGCTCCGGCCGCAGCCCTGGACTTAGCGACCCGATCAGCGTCGCGCCCTCGGCCAGCCGGCCGATCTCCTCCTCGGTGGGCGGATTAATCCGCAACACCACCTCACTGCCCCACGCCTCATCAGCACCCGCAATCACGGCACCAGCAGACTCATAGGCCTCATCGCGGAAAGACGCGGACTCCCCCGCACCTTTCTCGACCACAACCTCGTAGCCCAATCCCAACAATTGCTTGACGGTGACAGGAGTCGCTGCCACCCTCGTCTCACGGCCCAATTCGGCCACGATCCCAATACGCGTCATCTGTTGCTCTCTTTCATCATGAATATGCCCGGACGGGGAATCCGCCGCCCGGGCGTACCGTACTTATGTTGAATCCCCAGGGAGCCTGCGGACGTTGGCCATCGAGCATCCCGGGGTTACGGGGCCGCGGTCCCAGAGGTCCTGTCTCGCGGCCCTGCGATATCTGGCGCCGGCTTGAGTGCAGTAATTCTCAGCACCGAGACTCCGCCTACGGCGCCATGGAACGGGACATCAGTCGAACCACAGCCAGGCCACACGCTGCCGGTATTGCCTCGCTGCAGTCCCGGCCGGTTGTCCCGATGCGGTAAATCTTTCCTGCTCACCACTTTTCAGCACTTCCCAGAGGCTTTCCAGAGAAAACCACGAAAAGAAATTCATTTCTTCGCGCATTCTCAAGAACTCAGCATTTCGACGTCCAGAAACGACTGTGGATAACGGCCACCGTCCGGGGTGCCTGGAACGAGAGGAACCTGATCCATTCAGGTTCGGGACCATGCAGTTGTATCCCGGGAAGGGCAGCGGCGGTCTCCTGGATGATGACAGCCGCCTCGAGTTCTGCAAGCCTGGCACCGAGGCAGCGGTGGATGCCTGATCCAAACACCAGGCCCGGGGACGCAGAGGACCCCCGAAGATCCACCTGCGGAGCCGTCCGTGGAGCCGAGGACTGGCGTTCAGGCCCGGACGGTGAGGTGACTTGGTTACCGCTCAGTTCGAGGAGGATTTCAGACCCAGCCCTAATCCGCGCGCCCCCAAGGGTCGTGTCGTGCGCTGCCACGCGGCGCCAAGTCGGGACGGATGATTCGGTCGCCAGCACGTGTCTGACCACGGACTTGGAGCCTGCGTCCGACGCCGCATCCTCCCAGCCTCCAGGCGCGGACCCTTCAAGGAGACGAAACAGGGCGGTGCTGATCAGTTGTGTTGTAGTTTCCTGTCCGGCGATCAGCAGGAAGTAGCCCAGGGAACATATTTCCGGTGTGGACAGGCCGTGCTCGGCCAGGGATTTGAACAGGTTCCGTCCGGGGGCCGACCTGCACTCGGCCACGAGTTTCCGCAGCCAGACGTAGAAATCGGCGGCGCTGCGGGCAAGCTCGAGTTGACGGTCTTCATCAGGCCAGCCCCAGAACAGCTCCATGGAGTCCAGGCCCCACCGTTTGAGGTCTGCAAGATCCCGGACGGGCAGCCCGAGGAGTTCAAGCATGACCACTGCCGGGGGAAACGCCGCGACCGCCTGCACGAGGTCCACGTGGCCGGAAGTGTCGAGTTGCGCCGAGGCGTTCCGTGCCGCATCCCTGGCCAGTTCCCGGATCCGCGGTTCCATGGCGACGACGGTGGCCGGTGTGAAGAATCCTGCAACGACCTTGCGGATCCCGGCGTGGGTGCTTGTGTCGTTGCTGGCCAGCACGGGCGGCAGTGCAAAGCCCACTTGCTGCAGCACGCGCAGGGCCGGCCCTTCCAAGGGGGTCACGGCGATCAGGGCATTGCCCGGGCTGAAGTCGTCGGGCCGGTGAAGGACGTCCCGCACCGTGTCCGGCTCCCGCACCACGAGGTACGGGCAGCGGGCGCGGCCGGAGCCTTCCACCAGGGACTCGGCGGATCCAATCACCGATAGCAGCGGGTTCATGCGGGCAGGCCATTCAGCCAGGCAGTTGCTCCGGCACGGAAATCCGCAGGGGAAAGCTCCGAGGCTTGCTCCGGGAGGGCGCCAAGGAAGGGTACCCGCAGTGTTCCGAGCACGTGCCTGTTGCTGTGATGTACGAAGCCAGGGTTGCGTGGCCAGCTTCCGAGTACGACCCCAAAGACCTGCAGGTCCCGCGCTTGCAGCGCTTCGAGGGTCAGGGCGGTGTGGTTTAGGGTCCCGAGCGCCGGCCTGGTGACCAGCACAATTGCTGCCGCCAGGAGTGATCCGAGGTCCGCCAGCGTGCCGCCGTGGGAATCCAGTTCTACCAGGAGGCCGCCTGCGCCCTCCACCAGGACGTGGTCGTGGGACGCGGCGAGCTCGCGGATCCGCTCGGCGTGCGCAGTAATCGGGGGGAGGGGCGTTCCGTCGACGGCGGCGGCGGCGACGGGCGCCAGCGGCTGCTGCAGGACGACCCCGGTTTCGGTTGTCACGGCGCCGGCGAGCCGGACAATTTCGGCGGCGTCGGAATCGCCGTCGGCGGCGCCTGACTGGCACGGTTTGTACACCGCGACGCTGCGCCCCGTTCCGTGGAGGACGGCGGCGAGGGCCGCCGTCGTGATGGTTTTGCCGACGCCGGTGTCCGTACCGGTGACCAGGATGATGCCGGGCAGGTTCATGGAAGTTCCTCCAAAATGCGGCGCAACACTGCGCAGCTGTCTTCGATTTCCTTGGGAGTAAGGGTGGCGCGGGCAGTGAGCCGCAGCCGTGCAATCCCGTCCGGAACGGACGGCGGCCGGAAACAGCCGATCCGGACGCCGGCGGTATGCGCGGCCTGGGTGGCCGCCAGGGCTGATTCGGCGGAGGGCATGGTGATGGACTGGACGGCCCCCGTTGTCGGCTCGACGGCGGCGCCGCGGCCTGTAAGGGCAGGGGCGAGCCCTGCGGCCAGCGCCGCAGCGTTCCTCCGGACGGATCCGGCCCGCCAGGGCTCATCCCGGATGATCCGCACAGCGGCGAGGGCTGCGGCGGCGGAGGCAGGCGCCAGGCCGGTGTCGAAGATGAAGCTCCGCGCCCGGTTGACGAGGTGCTCCCGCAGCAGCGCGGATCCCAGGACCGCTCCGCCTTGGCTGCCCAAGGCCTTGGACAGCGTCGCGGTCACGACCACGTTCGGATGCCCGGCAAGGGCTGTCCCGGCCACCGAGCCGCGGCCCTGGAAGTTCCCGGCGCCGGCGACTCCGAGGCTGTGGGCCTCGTCGATGAGCAGCACGGCGTCGTGTTCCTCGGCCAACGCCAGCAGCCCGGCGATAGGGGCTTCGTCACCCAGGACGCTGTAGAGGGACTCGACGGCGATGAGCGCGCGCGGCTCCTGCCGGTCGGCAAGCAGGCGGGCGGCGTCCGCCACGCTGTTGTGGGTGAAGAATTCGGTGCGGGAACGGCTCAGCCGGAACCCGTCAATCATCGAAGCATGACAGTGTTCATCCGCGACGATCAGGGTCCCGGGTCCGCCCAACGCCGTGATCACACCGATGTTCGCCAGGTAACCGGAAGAGAACACCAGCGCCGATTCCATCCCGGCCAGCATGGCCAGTTCCTGCTCCAGGTCCAGATGCAGACGGGTGGTTCCGGCCACCAGGCGCGAGGACGTGGCACCCGCACCCCACAGCGACACTGCCGCCGCAGCGGCCTCGGCAACCCGCGGGTCCGCCCCGAGCCCCAGATAGTCGTTGCTGGCCAGGTCGATGAACTGTTCACACGCCACGCGAGCAAACGGGCGGCGGACCAGGCCCCGGCGGTCCCGGACTGCGGCCTGACGCTCGAGCCACTGTGTCATCGAGTTACTCATGCCGCGCCTCGGGACCGTGCCCGGACGCGGTCATGGACTTCGGCGACGGCCGCCGTCATGCCCGCGGTGATCTGGTCAACATCCGCCGCGGTGCTGATGTACGGGGGCATGGTGTAGACGAGGTTGCGGAACGGCCGCACCCAGACACCGTGCCGGATGGCGGCGGCAGTGACGGCGGTGACGTCCACGCCGTCGTGCAGTTCGATGACGCCTACCGCTCCGATGGTGCGGACATCCCGCACAGCCGCAAGCGCCAGCGCCGGGGCGAGCCCGGAGACTAAGCCAGCGCCGATCCGGGCGACGTCGGCCCGCCAGCCGCCGCCGCCGATGATGCCGAGACTCGCGTTGGCAACCGCACACGCCAGCGGGTTGCCCATAAACGTGGGGCCGTGCAGCAGCGCACCGGCCTGGCCGCGGGACACAGTCGCCGCGATCTCTGCAGTGCAGAGCATGGCGGCGAGGGTCAGGTACCCGCCGGTCAGGGCCTTGCCCACACACATGATGTCAGGCACGACGCCGGCATGATCGGCCGCAAACAGCTCGCCGGTCCGCCCAAACCCGGTGGCGATCTCATCAAAGATGAGCAGCAGACCATGCCGGTCCGCCACCTGCCGCAGCACTGTCAGGCATTCGGCCGGGTACGCGTGCATGCCGCCCGCGCCCTGGAGGACCGGCTCGACGATGACCGCGGCCAGCTCCCCGGAATGCACGGCAGCGGTCTCTTCAAGCTCCGAAACCCACGCCCGTATGCTTTCCGGTGTGGCAAAAGCCGCAGCCGGGGGACGCGGCGCAAACACATTGCCGGCCAACAGGCCCGGGAACGCGGAGTGCATGCCGTCCACGGGATCACAGACCCCCATCGCCGCGAACGTGTCGCCGTGGTATCCGCCGCGGAGGCTCAGTAACCGCTGCCGTTGTGGGTGCCCCGATGCGGTCTGGAACTGCACCGCCAGCTTCAGCGCAACCTCCACGGCCACCGAACCCGAATCCGCAAGGAACACCCGCTCCAAACCCGGCCGTCCTGGCGCGGAAGGGGCCATGTCCACCAGCCGCTCGGCCAGTTCCACCGCCGGGGCGTGCGTGAGGCCGCCGAACATCACATGGCTGAAGCTCTCCAGCTGCCGCCGTGCGGCGTCGTCCAGTACCGGGTTGCGGTAGCCGTGGATAACCGACCACCACGAGGACATCGCATCCGCCACCTCATAGCGGGTGCCGTCTTCGCCTCGAAGCTGCAGCCGCACGCCGTCGGCCCCCTCGACCTCCCAGAGCGGCAGGTCCGGGGATGCGGGCGCGTAGGGGTGCCACAACCGTGCGCGGTCCCGCTGGAGCAGGCCCGGCGGTGTCTCACCGCTCATGGTGCAAGCACCCCGTGGCGGGAACATTCGGCGGTCCAGCCCAGCGGCGTCACCTGGACTTTCATCCGGCGCCGGCAGGCGGCGCAGTACCGCGGCGGCTCCATCGTGAGATGCTCGGCGCAGCGGTGGTGAACGTCCGACGTCGGCCTGGCGTCGCCGTCGGACGGTACGCCGCAGTGCCCGCAGAACCCAGCCGTGGTTGAGCCTGCTGGGTCGGCGGTGGTTGAGTTCGAAGAAACTGGGGCCACGACCGCCGGGTTCCCTGGCCGAGCCTGCGAGGTTAGGGAGCGGTTGGGGATCATAGCGTTTTCTGGAGTTCCTTGATGGGCATGTTGAGTTCCACCAGGAGGTTGAGGTCGGCGTTCGCGGGGCGGCCCAGGGTGGTCAGGTAGTTGCCGACGATGACGGCGTTGATGCCGCCGAGGAGGCCTGCCTTGGTCCCGAGGTCACCGAGCGTGAGTTCGCGGCCGCCGGCGTAGCGCAGCACGGTGCGGGGCATGGCCAGCCGGAACGCGGCGATGGCGCGGAGGGCGTCCTTGCCGTCCATGATGCCCTGGTTCTCCAACGGCGTACCCGGGCGGGGGTTGAGGAAGTTCAGCGGGACCTCGTGGGGTTCGAGGGCTGCGAGCTGGGCTGCGAGTTCCGCGCGTTGTTCCAGGGTTTCGCCCATGCCGATCAGGGCACCGCAGCACAGTTCCATACCGGCGTCTTTGACCATGCTGCAGGTGTCGAGGCGCTCCTCGTAGCTGTGGGTGGTGACGACTTCGGGGAAGTAGCTGCGCGCGGTTTCGAGGTTGTGGTTGTAGCGGTGCACGCCCCAGCCGGCGAGCTGGTCCACCTGGCGCTGGGTCAGCATGCCCAGGGAACAGGCGATGTTGATGTCCACTTCCTCGTTGATGCGGTCGATCGCGAACTTGATCTGGTTCATCAGCTTGATGTCCGGGCCGCGGACGGCGGCCACGATACAGAACTCCGTGGCACCGGTGGCGGCGGTTTCCTTCGCAGCCTTGACCAGCTCCGGGATGTCGAGCCAGACGCCGCGGACGGGGGAATCGAAGAGGCCGGACTGGCTGCAGAAATGGCAGTCCTCGGGGCAGCCGCCGGTCTTGATGGAAATGATGCCCTCCACCTCGACGTCCTCGCCGCAGTGTTTCAGGCGTACCTCGTGGGCCAGCTGCAGGGCGGCGGGCAGGGCTTCGTCCGGAAGCTGGAGGATTTCGACAAGCTGGTCCTCGGAGAGTCCGATGCCGTCGTCGAGGACCTGCCGGCGGGCAGTGTCGAGAATTGCGTAGTTGGTGGTCGCGGGAAGTGCCTGAATCGTCATTGATTGTCCTTTGCGCTGGGGCTGTGTGGATATGCCTCACGGGCGACAGTAGTTTCAGACTGATCGCACGATTTTGTCCGGTCCCTACAAGAACTGGGCCGTCAGTTTGTTTCGCCCGGCGAGGCCGCCAGACGGCCGGGCGCCTGGGACCAAAGGGGCACGCCAGATCGATCATCCCGGTCAGGAAATAGGTCTTCCCGACGCCGCCTTCCCCCAGGATCAAATAGCTTGATCCCCTGCCGGATTTCAGGCGCTGCATGGCACCGGCGATCATCCGACCGGGGTGGTCCTGCTTGACCGCGGCTTAGGCGAGCGTCAACCGCAGGGGCACAGAGTCCCAGCCACGAAGGGTGTTGTTGTGATGGCGTTCGATCGCCGAAGCCAGTTCGATGCCCTTGATCCGGGGCACCAGTTGTTCCAGCAGTGACGCCGCCTGGAGGCGGGCTGCGTGCTGGCCCACGCACTGGTGGATGCCCATGCCGAAGGACAGGTGCCCGGACGGGTCGCGGGAGAGGTCGAACTTGTCGGGGTTTACCCAGCGGCGCGGATCGCGGTTCGCCGCTGCAAAGCAGAGCATGAGCCTGCTTCCTTCGGGGATGACGCTGCCGCCAATGGTGACATCGCAGGAGGTCTTACGGAAGATCTGCTGGACCGGGGATTCCCAGCGCAGCGATTCGTCGAAGGCAACACGCGCCAAGTTGGGCTTCTTGCGCAGCGCTTCCCACTGCTCCGGGTTGGAGGCAAAGGCGTAGAGCATGCCGGAGATCCCGTAGACGGTGGTGTCCACGCCGGCCGAGAGCAGCGAGCGGGTCAGTAGCGGGGCTTGCTCGTGCAGGATGTCGCCACGGTCGGCGGCGGCCCAGATGTCGGCGCCGAAGCCCTCGGGCTTCAACGCGTCGCGCTGGCACTTGGCGGTGGCCCACTCGGTGTATTCGGCGGCCTTGCACTTGCCCTGTTCCACGAGCTCGTTGTCGGGGCCCAGTGCATTGAAGATGTGGTCGGCATAGGGCACCAGGTTTTCGCGGCCCTCCTCGGAGATGCCGGAAGCCTCGGGGAAGAAGTTCACCGGAAGCTTCGAGCCGATGTCGCGGTGCCCGTCGACCTCGACCGTCCCGCCGGGGGTGGATCCTGCCAGCAGTCCATCGATGATGCCGCTGGCCATTTCCATGCAGCCGTCCTTCATGGAGCGCAGCACCCGGGAGGACATGATCGCCTGCAGCACCTCGCGTGGTGCGTCATGCTGCGGCGGATCCATCTGCAGCAGGCCACGGGCACGCCACGGCTCGTTGAGGCCCACGCCGGAGCCGGAGGTCAGTTCCTGCCAGTTCGCGACGGCGGCCGAAAGGTCCTCGTAGCGCCCGATCGCGTACGCGTTGTACTTGGACAAAAACACCACGGGGCCGGCCTCGCGCAGGCGCTCCTGGAACGGCAGGGGGTTGTCCAGGATTTCCGGTGAGAACGGGTCATCGTCGAGGACCGGGATGGTTCCGTGGTTAACGGGGCACTTCGTCACTGTCGACATGGGGTAGCTCCTAAAGATCCAGCACGAGGCGATCGGTGATCGCGCGTGAGACACATACAAACATTCGGTCGTTCTTGGCGCGCTCCGCGTCATTGAGCAGCGAGTCACGGTGCTCCGGGGTACCCTGCAGGACGCTGACCTCACAAGTGCCGCACACACCTTCGTTGCAGGAGGAGAGCACCGGGACGCCGGCATCGCTCAACGCCGAAAGCACCGTTTCGTCGGTCCCGACGGTGATGCACCGCTTGGACAGTGCCAGTTCGAGTTCGAACGGCTCGGTCCGCACCGGTGCAGGCAGCGTTGCCGGCACGAAGCGTTCGAAGCGCACCGCCCAGGACGGCCACGCGGCTGCGGCACCGGCCACCGCGTTCAACAACGGCTCCGGTCCGCAGCAGTAGACCCGTCCCCCGTCGAGGGGTTCGTTCAGGAAGGTGAGGTTCAGGTGGCCCAGTTCGTCCTGCGGCCAGATGGTGACCTTGTCGCCGTACTGGGCGAGCACGTCGAGGAAAGCCATCGAGACACGCGTCCGGCCGCCGTAGTGCAGGTGCCAGTCGATGCCCAGCTGTTCAGCGGCGGTAATCATCGTCATGATCGGGGTGATCCCGATGCCGCCGGCAATGAATTCGTAGCGGGTCGCCTGGGACAGGTGGAAGTTATTGCGGGGAGTTCCCACAGTGAGCATGTCCCCGACGGCGAGCCGGTCATGGATGTAGCGGGAGCCGCCCTTGGAGTTCGGTTCGTTCAGGACCGCAACCTCATACCCGTGCGGGTCCCAGCGGTCGCCACACAGGGAGTAGTGGCGCGAGAGGGCTCCGGCATCGGCGGTGGGGAGCACCAGTTCGATGTGTGAACCGGGTGTCCAGTCAGGGACGCGGCCGTTGTGCGGCTCCTCGAGTCGCAAGCGCACGACACCATCGGCGATGACATCCTTCCGCGCGACCCGGAGGGACTGGATCCCAGGGTGACCGGCAGCGGGCTTGGAGGCCGACAAAGCGTCGACCGTGAGCGAAGCGGCATTAGTAGGCATATAACGATCATCCGCGCAACGCACAGCTGTAATCAATCTCACAAACCTATCAAGGCGATAGCCACGTAGCAGCGGGCGACTGCTTGACAGCGAACCACAGCTGTATTTGACACAAAAACGTCCCCGTGTACCGCAGGTGCGGTACACGGGGACGTTTGTCCTGCTGAGGCGTTGGTGCGGGCCTCACGGCGGGAGCCCTGGCCCGCGAGCTCGTTGCGGGCCAGCAATGTTCCCACGGACCTCGTCTGGAGCCGTCGGCGGGCATGCCGTCCACTGCCCATCGAGCCATGCCCGCAACTTATCCAGGTTCAGGCCGGAGGGTGATTTCGGCGCGTATTGCTTTCCCGCTTACGCGCGTGCAAATTCCGGGACGAGCTGCTCATAAGTGATATTGCCCTTCTTGACGCTGCCAAAACGCAGCGCGAGTTCGGCCATGTTTTCAACAGTTTCTTTCGTTGCCTTGAACAGCGGGCTCAGCTTGGGTTGCACATCGGCACCATAGTGCTTGACGTACTCCGTGGCGATTTCGGGTGCGTTGCCGCCAAGCCCGTTGTCGTTAAGCAGCTTGGCTGCCGCTTCCGTGTTCTCGCCGACCCATTTGCTGGCCGCTTCCTGCGCCGCCAGCCAGCTCTGCACAACTTCCGGCTGCTGCTGCGCCGTCTCTTCGCGGACGGCGATAGCGACAACTGCCTGGTTGCGAAGCAACTCCGGCGCACTGGCTTCGGCGAAGTCCAGCAAGATCGTCCCCGCCGTTTCCTTGGCAATGAACCGCGTCGCCGTCCACTGGACCCCAACGTAGGCATCAATGCGCTTGGCCTTGATGTTCGGGATCGCCTGGGCAGTGGGGCCGACGGCCAGCACCGTGACGTCGCCAGCCTTCATGCCCGCCAATTCAAGGGCCAACCGCAGCTGCAGGTCACCACCGGCGCCAACTGCCGTGACACCGATCATCTTGCCCTTCAGGGAGTGCATCTTCTCCTCGAAGCTTGCATCGGCCGCCGGCCACTGGCTATCCGGACCGCCAACGATCCCGTAGGTGGTTTCCAGGTTGCGGAAACCAACCAGCACCGGGCGCTTGCCCTTGGAGCTGTTCGCGTGGGTTGCCATCAACAGCCCCGTGTCGGCGGCGTACCCGTCGACGGCACCTGCAACCAGCAGCTGGAATGCCTGGACACCGCTTTGCGGGGTGATGTGCTTGGGAACCTCGAGTTGGTGCTGCGCGTAGATCTTGTTTTCCAGGTTGATGGTGTCAAGGAAGTACGCATCGCCGGGGAACGCCGCAACGGCGAACTTGTGCGTAGCACCCAACGCCGCGGGTGCATCCTTGCCCCCGCAGGCCGCCAGCAACGAGGCAGAACCAAATGCAGCCGCACCAAGTCCCGCATACCTCAACAGCGATCGGCGCGAGACTCCGTTGTTCAATGCCCGCAGACCCCCAAGAGGCAATCCGCCATTCTGTGACTCAAACATTCATACTCCTGCGTGGTTGATTCGTGCTTGGTGATGTTGCTTGCGTGGCAATTCGCCACCCAGGATCCGCACCTTCGAACAAGCGGCGTGACCCAAGTCTCTTTGAGGAATACATGTGTTGGAAGCGCAACAACGATTGCAGGGTGATAGGACTCCCCTATCAGGGGTCCAAATGAGTGCGGACATAAAAATGTCCCCCCGCACCGCGGTTGCGATACGGGGGGGACATTGATCCTGCTTAGGCGTTGGCGCGGGCCTCACGGCGGGCGCGCTGGCGCTTGAGTTCGTTGCGGGCCAGCGAGTTCTTGTGCACCTCGTCGGGGCCGTCGGCGAAGCGGAGCGTGCGCGCATAGGCGAACGCGGAGGACAGGAAGAAGTCCTGCGACAGGCCACCGGCACCGTGGACCTGGATCGCCTTGTCGAGGATCCATTCAACGGTGGACGGGGTGGCGATCTTGATGGCCTGGATCTCGGTGTGGGCTCCCTTGTTGCCAACGGTGTCCATGAGCCAGGCGGTCTTGAGGACCATCAGGCGCAGCTGCTCGACACGGACGCGGGACTCGGCGATCCAGTCACGGATCACTCCCTGGTCGCTCAGCGGCTTGCCAAAGGCAACACGGCTGTCGGCACGCTCGCACATCATGGAGATGGCACGCTCGGCCATGCCGATGGCACGCATGCAGTGGTGGATGCGGCCGGGGCCCAGACGGGCCTGGGCGATGGCGAATCCGTCGCCTTCCCCGCCGATCAGGTTTGTCACTGGGACCCGCACGTTCTCGAACACGATCTCGGCGTGGCCGCCGTTGTAGGTGTCCTCGAAGCCGAGGATCTTCATGCCGCGCTTGATGTTCACGCCCGGGGTGTCGCGCGGAACCAGGATCTGGCTCTGCTGACGATGGCGATCGGCCGTCGGGTCGGTCTTGCCCATGACGATCAGGATCTTGGCGTTCGGGTTCATCGCACCGGTGATGAACCATTTGCGGCCGTTGATCACGTACTCATCGCCGTCACGCACGATGGAGGTCTCAATGTTTGTCGCATCCGAGGAGGCGACGGCGGGTTCCGTCATGGCAAAGGCGGAACGGATTTCGCCGTTGAGCAGCGGCTTGAGCCACTTTTCCTTCTGCTCTTCGGTACCGAACTCGGCAAGCAACTCCATGTTGCCGGTGTCCGGGGCTGCGCAGTTCAGTGCCGCCGGGGCAAGGGTGCGGCTGCGTCCGGTGATTTCGGCAAGCGGGGCGTACTGCACGTTGGTCAGCCCGGCCCCCTCTTCGCCGGGCAGGAACAGGTTCCACAGGCCACGGCGGCGCGCTTCGGCACGCAATTTCTGCAGGATCGGGGATTCCGAGAACGCGTACTGGTTCTCAAGGTTGTCCAGTTCCTCCTGGTATGCGGCTTCGTTCGGGTACACATACCCATACATGAAGTCGACAAGCTCCTTCTTCAGGAGTTCGGTCCGCTCGTCCGTTGAGAAATCCATCTACTTATACTCCTTCAGTGATTCGAGCCCGAGTCCCAGCAGCAAAGGCACAGTGCTGCCGCTGTCTTCGAAGCCCTCGCCAACAGTTTGGCGGTTGATGTGTCTGTAGCGGACGCCTTCGGAAATGCCAGCCAGCTTGAAGCAAGCCAATCCCATGTAGAAGCCGAATCCGTCAAGAGAGCGGCCGCTCTCTGTCTCATACAGCGCCATGATCTCGTCCTCAGAGGGGTAGCCCGGCGCCATGGTCACGTCGTATGTGGCTGGGTCCGTCGACGGCCGAGCTGCCACGATCCGTGCGCGCCGCTGGTAGATCAGCATCAGCGCCAAGTCCAGCAGCGGGTCCCCCAGCGTGGCCATCTCCCAGTCGATGACTGCGGCCGGCAGGTCGTCGGCCCCCATCAACACGTTGTCCAGGCGAAAATCGCCATGGACGATGCCCGAGGCAGACTCGGACGGCACTGCGGCAACGAGCATTTCGTAAAGCTTGTCCGCGCCGGAAAGTTCGCGGGTGAAGGATGCATCGAGCTGCTGCTTCCAGCGCTTCACCTGGCGACCGAGGAAGCCCTCGGGCCTGCCGAAGTCATGCAGGCCAACTTCGGCGGGATCCACGCGGTGCAGCTTCGCCAAGGTACGCACCAGCTCGGTCCCGATTGCCCGGGTGCGTGCCTCGCCGAGCGGTTTGATCTCGTCGGCATACCGGTACGGCACACCTTCAATCCGCTCCATAATGTAGAAGTCGGCACCCAGGACGTCCTTGTCGCCGCAATAGGCAAACATCCTCGCCACCGGGACATTCGTGTTTCGAAGCGCATCGGCCATGGTGTACTCGCGGCGCATGTCGTGGGCGGTGGCCATGATTGTGCCCAGCGGTGGGCGGCGCACAATCCATTGGCGGACGCCGTCAGTGAGCTCATAGGTCAGGTTCGATTTTCCGCCCTGGATCAGGCTGGCCGAAAGCTCCCCCGAAACGAGTCCGGGGCACTCCCGGGCCAACCAATCCACCAGACGGTCAAGGTCGAGCCCGGTGGGCGATTCGTGGCGCGTCGCCACGCCGCCGTCGTTTGCTGTCTTCATCACGTCCCTCATGCCCGGGCGAACTCCGGGACGAGCGCCTCATAGGTGATGTCGCCCTCCTTGACGCTGCCAAAGCGCAGGGCAAGTTCGGCCATGCGGTCCACGGTCTCCTTCGTTGCCTTGAACGTCGGCTGGAGCTTGGGCGCCACCTCGCTCGCATAGTGCTCGACGTAGGCCGCAGCGATGTCGGGCGCCTTTCCGCCGAGCCCGGAGGTGTTGAGCAGATCGGCCGCGGCCGCCCGGTTCCCCATGATCCACTTGCTGGCATCGTCCTGGGCAGCCAACCAGTTCTGGACGACTTCCGGATGCTGCAGCACCATTTCCTCGCGGACGCCCATCGCGACCACGGCCTGGTTGCGCATCAGCTCGGGCACATTCGCTTCGGCGAAGTCAATGAGGATCTTCCCGCCGGTCTCTTGGGCGACGAAGCGCGTGGCAGTCCACTGGACGGTGACGTAGGCATCGATGCGCCCGGCATTCAGGTTAGGAATCGCCTGCGCGGTGGGGCCCACGGCGAGGGCCGTGACGTCGCTGTAGTTCATGCCTGCCAGCTCAAGGGCAAGCTTCAACTGCAGGTCGGCACCCGCGCCAACGGACGAGACACCAACTTTCTTGCCCTTCAGTGATGCGATCTTCTCTTCGAAACTCGCCTCGGGCCCGGGCCAGCTGAAGTTCTTGCTGCCGACGATCCCGTAAGTTGTTTCGACCGTCCGGAACCCGACGAGCAGCGGGCGCTTGCCCTTCGAGCTGTTCGCGTGGGTTGCCATCAGCAGCAGCGTGTCCGATGCGTATGCATCGACGGCGCCCGCGACAAGCAACTGGTATGCCTGGACGCCGCTTTGTGGGCTGAGGTGTTTCGGGACCTCGAGCCGGTGCTTGGCGTAATCGTTGTTCTCGAGATTAATCGCATCAAGGAAATACGCGTCGCCAGGGAAGGCGGCAACGGCGAATTTCTGCGCCTCGCCAGCAGAAGCCGGACTGCCGCCGCCGCCACAGGCCGTCAGCAATGAGGCCGAGCCAATCGCCGCCGCGCCGAGGCCGAAATACTGCAACAGCGAACGCCGCGATAGCGCGCTGTCCAACGTCCGCGGACCCCCGAAGGGCGATCCACCGTTCTGTGACTCAAACATTATTACTCCTGTGTGGTCGATTCGTGCCTGACGGCCGTTGCGGTCTTCATTGCCCGCATTGAAACAACGTGGCTACCGGTTGCTCGCGGCGTGTTCCATAACGACCCTGCCAACGGTTTTTCCGTCGGCGAGCCGCTGAAGTGCGACGGGTACGCCGTCCAACGTGAACCTTTCGCTGACGAAAGGGTCTATGGCGCCCGCGTCCGCCAGTTTGGTCAGCTGCCGGTGGCATTCATCGACTGCCGCCGGGTTCTTGGTGTTGTAAAGGCCCCAGTGGATGCCGATGATCGAGTAGTTCTTCACAAGTGCGTGGTTCAGCGCGGCGGACTGAATCTCCCCGCCGGCAAATCCGACGACGATGATCCGGCCTTCGAACGCGATGCACTTGGTTGAGCGCTGGTAGGTCTCGCCGCCGACGGGATCGTAGATGACATCCGCGCCCTTGCCGCCGGTGAACACCTTGACCTGCTCGACGAAGTCCTGGGTGCGGCGGTCGATGACCAGGTCGGCGCCGAGCTTCCTGGCGTATTCAGCCTTGGCCTCGCCGCCGACGACGCCGATCACCTGGGCGCCGGCGGCCTTGCCGAGCTGGATGGCCGCACTGCCCACCCCGCCTGCGGCGGCATGGACCAGCAGCGTCTCGCCGGGCTGGATCCGGGCCAGCCGGTGCAGCCCGAACCAGCCGGTCTGGTAGCCGATGAACAGGCAGGAAGCCTGCGCATCATCGAGCGACGCCGGGGCCTGGTGCACCTTGTCCTGGTCCATCAACGCGTACTCGGCGAATCCGCCGTGCGGAAGTGTGGTCAGGCCCAGCACCCGGTCGCCAAGGGCGGCGCGGGTGACGCCCGGACCGGTGGCGACGACCTCGGCGCAGACCTCGCGTCCGGGCGTGAAGGGCAGTTCCGGCTTGACCTGGTAGACGCCGCGGCACATCAGCACATCCGGGAAGTTCGCCGCGGAGGCCAGGACGCGCACCACCACCTGGCCTTCGCCCGGTTCGGGCACTGCGCGTTCAACGAGTTGGAGGGCATCGACCGGTTCACCGAGGTCCGTGACCGACCACGCTTTCAACGTGCTGGGGATCGACATGCCTTATTCCGCCTCGAAATTGATCAGCGGCTGCCCGGGAGCGACCACGTCGCCCACGGACACGTGGACGGCCAGGACAGTGCCCGAGTCCTCCGCCGTGACCGGGATTTCCATCTTCATGGCTTCGAGAATCATGAAGACGTCATCCTCCTCCACGCGGTCCCCCGGCGCCACGAGGATCTTCCATACGCTTGCACCCATGTCTGCCTGAATTGTCTCTGCCATTGTCATGCGCTCCTTTTGGCCAGCTTGGCCTGTTCTTTGAGTCGTTGCTGGATGCGCTCCACCAGTCCGGTGTCGTAGCGTCCATCAGTGAATTCTTCATCGGAGAGGATCTCCTCGAGGAAGGGCTGGTTGGTGACCAGTCCTTCGATCTCGAAGTCCTCGCAGGCCTTGAAGGCCCGCGCCAGTGCCTCTTCCCGGGTTTCCCCGTACGCGCAGACCTTGGCGATCAGCGAGTCGAAGTGCGGGGTGACCTCGGTGCCGGCCGCGTAGCCGGAATCCACGCGGATTCCTTCGCCGCTTGGTTCGATCCAGCCGTCGATCGGGCCGGGGCGCGGGAAGAACTTCTTCGGGTCCTCGGCGCAGATGCGCAGCTCGATCGCGTGTCCGCGGAACACCGGGTTGAAGTCGGCGGTGGTTGCGCCCGTAGCCGCGATGCTCAGCTGCTGCTCGATCAAGTCGACGCCGTGCGTGAGCTCGGTGATCGGGTGCTCCACCTGGATGCGGGTGTTCACCTCGAGAAAGACGAAGTCGCCGGTGCGGGTGTCGAGCAGGAACTCGACGGTGCCCGCGTTGCGGTAGCCGACCGAGCCTGCGGCCGCGATGGCCGATTCGATGAGCCGTGCGCGGGTTTCCGGGGCCAGGTGCGGCGCCGGGGATTCCTCGATCAGCTTCTGGTGGCGGCGCTGCGTAGAGCAGTCGCGCTCCCCCAGTGCAACGATGGTGCCGTCGTTCAGGCCCAGGACCTGGATCTCGACGTGGCGTGCGGACTCGACGAAGCGCTCGACGAAGACGCGGTCGGAGCCGAAGCTGCGCTCGGACATCGACTTGGTGTTCTCGAAGGCCTTGCGCAGCTCGTCGGCGTCGTGGGCCACGGCCATGCCGATGCCGCCGCCGCCGGCGGATGCCTTGACCATGACCGGGTAGCCGACGCGTTCTGCTTCCTCGACGGCCTCATCGCCGGTCTTCAGGGCCGCACCCGCGTCGCCGCTGATCGGGACGCCTGCAGCCGCGACTGCGCGCCGGGACTCGACCTTGTCGCCCATGACGTCAATGACGTCGGCCGAGGGGCCGACCCAGGTCAGTCCGGCGTCGGCGACCTCGCGGGCGAACCCTGCGTTTTCGGCCAGGAACCCGTAGCCGGGGTGGATGGCGGTGGCGCCCGCTTCCTTGGCGATCGCGATGATCTGCCCCCGGTCAAGGTAGGACTGCACGGGCACGTCGCCCTTGAGCTCGATGGCCACGGAGGCCTCGGAAACGTACGGCAGGCAGGCATCGACCTTGTGGTAGACGGCGACGGTGCGGACACCGAGGCGGTTTGCCGTCTTGATGATACGTCGTGCGATTTCGCCGCGGTTGGCGATCAGCAGGCTTTCCGGAAATGAATTCATGGTGATCTCTCCCTAGAAGCTCGTCGGCCAGGTGCGCAACAGGTGTTCGCCCACGCCGTTGCTCCGCGCCCGGTAGTGGTCCTTCAAGGCGCCGAGGATGAACTCGCGCGTTTCGGACGGATCGATGACCTGCTCGAAGCCGAAGACCTGGGCCACGTCATAGGCGGTGGTGCCCTTGTTCATCTCCGCGAGGCGCAACTCGTACATCTCCGGATCGGTTTCCTTGTCGATGCCGTAGACCACGGAGACAGCGGAGGTCGGATCCATGAAGCTAACCTCGGAAGACCACCAGCCGGCGGTGGCGTCGGCGGTGCCGCCGCCGCCCATGTTGATCAGGGCCTGGCCGTAGTTCTTGCGCATGGTGACCGCAATCTTCGGCACGGTGACCAGCGAGAGAGCGTTCATCCAGTTGATGATCTTGCCGGCAACCTTGCTCCGCTCGGCCTCGAGGCCGATCAGGAAGCCCGGCTGGTCGACGAGCATGACCACAGGGATGTTGTAGGAGTCGCAGAGGACCAGGAAACTGGTCGCCTTGTCGCAGGCGGCCCCGTCCAGCGCGCCGCCCTTGAACATCGAGTTGTTTGCGATAATGCCGACGGACTGGCCGCCGATGCGGGCCAGCGAGGTTACCAGTGACTTGCCGTAGCGGGCCTTGATCGGGAACACCGAGCCGGTGTCGGCGATGATGTCGATGACCTTGCGCACATCGTAGGTCTGGGTGCGGGACTCGGGGACGATCGACTTGATCTCCTCCGCACGCTCGCCGGATCCGTGGGGGATCGGCGCGAGCGGCGGAGTCTCGCCGTTGTGTGAGGGCAGGTAGGAGAGGAAGCGGCGGACCAGTTCGATCGCTTCCTCGTCGGTGTCGGCAACGGCATCGGCGAAGCCGGTGACCTCGGCGTGCATCTTCCAGCCGCCGAGTTCCTGGGCGTCGACCTGCTGGCCGGTGGCGCGGGCGACCAGGTTGGGGCTGGACACAGCGAGCACGGCCCCCTTGCGGAAGACCGCGAAGTCGGAGGCCATGGTGTGCCAGGCAGCCGAACCGAAGCAGTAGCCGAAGGCCGCGGAGGCCCACGGGCTTTCGCGCTGGCGCAGGAAGCGGGTCTTGCCGCTGGCACTGCCCATGCCGGTGCCGCCCATGGCGTCGGGCATTCGAACGCCCGTGGATTCGGAGAGGTAGACCAGCGGCTGGCCGGTCTTGACGACCAGTTCCTTGAAGTGGGCCATCTTCTTGTTGCTGATCGGGGAAGAGGATGATCCCTTGACGGTGAAGTCGTAGGCGACAACGCTCGCGCGTCGGCCGTCAACCTCGCCGGTACCGGTGATCTTGCCGTCGGCAGGGGTCTTGTCGCGGTCCGCCGGAACGGCCGAGGTCACGAACAACCCGCTCTCGCGGAAGGTTCCCGGGTCCAGCAGCAGACCGATGCGCTCGCGGGCGTTCAGTTCGCCCTTGGCGGCGCGGACCTCAAGCTTCCTGGTGCCGCCCATGGCCAACGCCGCGGCACGCTTCTTCTCGTGCTCCTGCTCGCGGGTGAGCTTGGCTTCCTCGATGTCGACCACGTCGGTCTTGACTGCTTCGGTTGTCATCTCTACTGCCTTCCGTCTGCGCCGAGCGACGCCTGGTGGATCTGCTTGCTCTGTTCGAGCACTGCCCGCGCGGCCAGGGCCGCGTCTTCGAATGCCGGGAAGACCGGGATTCCGATCTGGCGGGCGCGATGTGCGTAGGTCTTGACCATTTCCTCGGTTCCTGCGCTGCCGTCCGTCTTCAGGACCAGGATCTGGTGGGTTCCCGGACGCGACTCGTCGCGTGCCTTGGCGATCGAGTCGATGATGTTGCCCGTCACGTCACCGTGGGTGGCCCCGAGGTTGCGCTGGATGATGCCCACGTTCAGGTGGGAGATCAGCACGGCGGGGTGGCTGTCGGCGAGTACAGTCTTGAGGATGTCCTCGGCGACCGCGCCGCTCTTGACGGCCAGCGTGCCGGCCGGCACGTCGATGGGGTTGTGGAATCCGTTGCCCGGGGGCAGGTCGAGGGCCTCAAGGGCATCGATGACCCGGGCGGGAAGCGGCGAGGTTGCCACGCCCTGGCGGTCAAGGGCGTCGGCTCCCAGCACGCTGGCACCGCCGCCGTTTCCGAAGAGCACTGCCTCGCGTCCGTTGGGCTGAACGCTCAAATCGAGTGTCGACAGGGCGTGCAGCGCGGAGGCAAAATCGGCGAGCGAGTCGACGAGGGTCATGCCGGCCTGGCGCGCAATGGCCGGCCACAGGCGGTGGTTGCCTGCAAGGGCGCCGGTGTGGCTGGTGGCTGCACGCGAGCCCTCCGCGGTCCGGCCGCCGGCCAGCAGCACCACGGGCTTGCGGGTTTCGGCCGCGGCAAGCACGTCCAGGACCTGGCGGGCCACGGCCAGCGACTCGAGGTACAGGCCGATGACCTGGACCTCGTCGTTGCGCAGGAAGGACTCGACGAGTTCGGCGGCGTCGACGTCGGCGCTGTTTCCGATGCTGGTGACGGAGTGGAAGTCGATGCCCCGGGCGGCGCCGACGCGCAGGATGTCGACACTCAGCCCGCCGCTCTGCGAGACCACAGCCGTGGTTCCGGGGGTCAGCGGGGCCTCGGGGACGAAGGAGAGCTTCCCGGCCGAGGCGTGGGTGCCCAGGCAGTTCGGGCCGATCAGGCGGATGCCCGCCTCGCGCACCGTTGCGACGAGCGTGGCTTCGAGTTCCTTGCCTTCTTCGACCTCGCCGAAACCGCTGGAGACGACCTGGGCGAAACGCACCTTGCCGGCGCCCTGGCCCAGTGCCTCGGCGACGCGTGCTCCGGGCAGGGCCACGAAGGCGTAGTCGATGGGTTCGTCCACGTCGGCCAGCGAGGCGATGGTGGGCAGGCCCTCGATCTCGTCGGCGGCCGGGTGGACCGGGACGATGGTGCCGTCGAAGCCGCCGGCGCGGATGTTGCGGATGAACCGGTTGGCGAGGTTCGGGCGCTTGCCGCTTGCACCAAGGACCGCGATGCGGCGGGGCTGGAACAGCGGGGAGAAGTCGGTGGCGCGGCCATCTTTGCGAACGGCGGTTGCGCCTTCGTCGGCCTCAAGACGGCCAACAACGAAGCGTGCATCCACGGCCACGGCACGGGTGTCGGAAACGATCACGGGGTTGAGGTCAATTTCCACGACATCATCGGGAAGCGACGCCAGCAGGCCTTCTGGGCCGGCGAGGCGGGAGATCAGCGTGACGAGCGCCGGGATGTCGGCCTTCACGCCGCCACGTGCGCCGTTGAGCACTTTCATGCCGCGCAGCTCCTGCAGCATGTCCAGGATCTGGTTGTTCGACAGGGGCGCGAGGCCAAAGGCCACGTCCTCGAAGACCTCCACGAGGACGCCGCCAAGGCCGACCATGACGGTCCACCCAAGTCCGGGCGCACGGACCGCGCCGACGATGATTTCGTGGCCGGCCGGCACCATCTCCTCGACAAGCAGGCCATCGAGTTCGTGCCCGAAATCGGCCAGGTTCCCGCGCATCCGTACCGCGACGTGATCAAGTTCGGCGCGGGTCACGCCAACCCGCACTCCACCGGCGTCGGACTTATGCACGAGTGTCGCCGAGACCGCTTTGACGACCAGCGGTTCGCGAAGGTGGACCGGAAGCTCCTGTCCCACTGAAATTTCGACGCCTTGGGGCGTATCGATCCCAAATGCCGAAAGCAGGGATTTTCCTTCTGCTTCGGTGAACATGGCAGATTCTCTGTTCCTGGCCTGTGCGATGAACTCGACGATGGTGTCGTCGCTACTCGGCTGGGCTGTTTCAACTAACAACTAGGGCACCTCACTGAAGGTCGGATCCGGGAGGCAAGCTCTCACTCCCGGTGTGACTTCAGTCTCGCCAGCCAGCGCGGCCCTGGGAAGCTCGCCCGCGCTGGCAGGGTGATACCCCTGCGCTATCGGAAGGTCGCGATGGGTCCGTTCGGACCGCGACAGGGCAGCCTTCTTCGGGCCGTTGGAGCGGCTGGAAAGGGCCACGGTGGCGCATGAATGCCGGGGTCAACCCGGGTGGCCTGCTGCCAGTGCGGTCGGAATCACGCCGCAGGCGGGCAGGCGCAAGGAACCCCGTGGACCTGCGCCGAGTCGGGGGCACCGTAGAAGGCGCCAGGCGCCGTGGGACCGGCGGAGCGCCGCTCCCCCACGGCAGCTAGAAGGTCTTGGCCACTTCCCGCAGGAGGCGAAGGAACGCCTGCACGGCCGAGGACCTGGCCTCGTCCTTCCTGACGATGGCGGAAGTACGGGCATGCGCCCATTCGAAGGGAAGCGGTACGAGCGCGACGCCGTTTCCGCTAATGGTCGAATCGAGAAGCGTGTTGGCCATACAAATTCCGACGCCGGCCCGCACCATGGCTTGTGCTGCCTCTGCGTTGGGCGTTGTGTAGACGACCCGGGACTCAATGCCCTCCAGCATTCGCTCAAAGGCCACACGCAGGATGCTGGACTCTGCGGGGAAGATCAGTGCCTCCCCCTCCAGGTCGGCTGGCTCGAATTCGTCCTTGCCCGCAAGCCAGTGGTCCTCAGGCACTGCCAGGACCAGCCGACCGATGGTGAGATCAATGTGGTGCAGCAAGGCATCTTCGCCCGGGGTCAGGTCAATACCGGGCAGGCGGGTGACCAAACCAACATCGAAGTGGCCGCTGAGGACGCCGCGAACCACCAGCTTCGATGGACCCTCATCCACTTCGAAGCGCACATTGGGGAATTCAGTCAACAGCCGTTTAACAGTCCTGGGAAGAATGGTCTGGGATCCTGCTGGTACCGTGCCGAGCCGGACGGTACCCAGCTTCAGGCCCCCGATGGCGCTGGCTTCCTCGCGCAGCATTCTCTCGGCTTGGACTGCCGCCACCACGTGCGGCAAGATCCTTTCTGCCGCATAGGTTGGACGCACTCCCTTGGCACCGCGGGTCACCAGAATGACACCCAGGTCCTCTTCGAGCCGCTGCACCTGGTTGGTGATCGTCGGCTGCGAGATATCAAGCTCCTTGGCAGCCTGCCGGAACGAACCGGTCCGCAGTGCTGCCTCCAGGTAGCGCAGTTGCGAAAATCTCATGGAATTTTCCTCCTCTGTTGTCGCGGCTCAAAACTGCCAGGAAGGACCACGTTACCCTGATCACATTCCAGGGGGATTCATTCGCCAGTCACAAAGCACTCGAACCCCACGGCCCTGCGTGAAATCATTCTGGCACCCGGCCGCGCCCCATAGCAGGGCCCGGTCCCCTACCTGCCTGCCGCTCCCGGGTGGCCCCTCAGAAGCCGGACCGCGCCTGTGCGCAGATGCCCAGCAGCATTGCTGCGGGTCCTTCAGCCGGGGCCGGACCTCGCCAGATGGCCTGCAGGTCCCGCACCAGGTTGCCCTCCCGCAGGGGTACCTGAATGAAGCTGCCCATGCGGAGGGATCCTTCCACGGCCAACCGGCTCAGCACCGCCGGTCCCATGCCGGCCGAGACCGATTGGCAGATCGCCGAGTTGCTGTTGAACTCCACGATCGGCGTTGCCCTGGCAGTGCCGACGCGCTCGTCGAGGAAGGCCCTGGTCCCCGATCCGGCTTCCCGTTCCAACAAGTGTGTTGCCGCCAACTCCTTCAGGGTGACAGGTTCCGGGCGGGTGGCCCAGGGGTGGCCGGGAGGGGCTATGAGCACAAGTTCGTCGGTCCACACCGTCGCGGACGACAAGTACTGGGGTACATCCGGGGTCTCGACGAACCCGAGTGCCACGTCGCGGTTCTGCACCGCGGCAATGACCTCACTGGAATTCATGACCCGCAGCCTGGTCTTGATTCGGGGATCGGCCTCATGCAAGCGGCCGATCCACGTCGGCGCCAGGTGCTCGGCCACCGTCATGCTGGCCGCGAACGTGAATTCCCGGTCCGCCGGGGCGGCCAGCGCCTGCGCCCCGGTCCACAGGGTGTTAAGGCTCTGGAGCGCGTCGCGTGCCCATTCAACCGTCAGCACCCCCTCCTGCGTGAGCTTCGAGCCGGTCGTTGCCCGGTCAAGCAGCGGGAATCCCAGGCGTCGCTCCAAGGTCTTCATGGCCCGCGTCGCGTTCGATTGGGCCATGCCCACGGAGCGTGCGCCGGCGCTAAGACTGCCGTGGTCGGCAATGCCCACCAGCAGCGCGAGCGAAGACATTTGTATCCAGTGTTCTATCCCGGGAGTTTGTCCCGAAGCGGCATCCATATCAACATCATATGTCCGTGATGGTCGGGCAGTGTCTACCGGCGATACGTCCCGCATGACAACTTCGTTGTATGCGACACGACGATGTATCAGTAGAGTCCCGGCGGAATGTCTCCCTGCCCAAAGCTGCGGAATCCGCCCCGGCCGCGGCCTCCACCTGGCAGTTTCGCCAATTGCTTCCGGGTCTCGCCGCCTGCATCATTGGCGGGGCAATCGCTTTGGCAGCCTCCAGGCTGCTGCCCGGGGCAAGTCCGCTGCTGATTGCCATCCTGCTCGGCGCGATCTGGCGCAACACGCTGCACGTCCCCGAGATCCTGATGCCCGGGGTGGCAGTGTCCGCCAAGAAGCTGCTGCGCACGGGCATCGTGCTGCTGGGGCTGCAGCTTTCGCTCTCCACCATCCTGGGACTGGGGCCGGGGGTGTTGCTGGTGGTGGTGCTCTGCGTCGGAGTGACGTTCGGGGCCACGCTGCTCATCGGCAAGTGGCTGGGCATCGATTTGCCGCAGCGCCTGCTGATTGCCGCAGGCTTCTCCATCTGCGGTGCGGCGGCCGTGGCCGCCGCGGAAGGTGCCACCAAGGCCAAGCAGGACCAGGTGGCCACGGCCGTCGGGCTGGTGGTCCTCTTCGGTACCCTGATGATCCCGATCGCCCCCGCGGTGGGCGCGCTGTTTGGCATGGACGAGGAATCCATCGGCATGCTCGTCGGGGCCTCCATCCACGAGGTGGCCCAGGTGGTGGCCGCCGGTGGAGCCGTCAGCTCCAGCGCCTTGGCCGTGGCCGTCACCGTGAAGCTGGCCCGCGTCGTCACCCTCGCCCCCATCGTGGCCGGGGTAAGCATCTACATGCGGAAGAAGCACGCCGTGGAGGGTGCCAAGACACCCCCGCTTGTGCCGTTGTTCGTCGTCGGCTTCATTGCGGCGATGCTGCTGCGCACCACGGGGACGGTGCCTGCCCCGCTGCTCGAAGCGGCCCAGATGGCCCAGACCTTCCTGCTTGCTGCAGCCATGTTCGGGCTCGGTCTCGGGGTCCACATCCGCGGACTGATGAGCTCGGGCAGCCGATCGCTGGTGCTCGCGGCACTGGCAACGCTGGTGATCCTCGTGGTGGCGGTGGCCGGGACCCTGCTTTTCCCGCCCATGTCCTAGTCAGGCCAATGCCCCGCCGGGGGGACGGCTTGTTGGCAGCCGCCCCCCATGGGTCCAATTCAATGAACGCCTGGATCATGCATCCCGGCACGCGCCCCGGCCACGGGGGCCCGTGCCGGGATTTCGCGGTGCCTGGGCGTCCAGGCAAGGAGGCAGGAGCGCAGAGCATTCACTCCGGGGCCGGGCGGTCCGCCACCCGGGAGGGTGCCTTCCATGTCCAAGGGGGCATGGTGTGCAGGCATGGGAAAGTGCTTTCATCACACGCCAAAACCGCCGGCCCCACGCCCGTGAATGGTGTGGGCCGGCGGCCTGGATTGCTGCGCGGGTCGGCGGTGCTGCGCGGGTCGGCGGTGCTGCGCGGGTCAGCGACGGATCGAGCCGCCGTCGACAACCAGCGTCTGCCCTGTCACGAACGAGGCACCGGGTGAGAGGAAGAACCGGGTGGGGCCCACGAAGTCCTCCACCACTGCGGCCCGCTTGATGGCCCGGGTGTTAATGTTGGCTTCCTCGCCGCCGGCGAGCTTGGTCGCCAACGGGGTCATGACCAGCCCGGGGGCGACCACGTTGACGGTGATGTTCCGTGCGCCCATCTCAGCGGCGAGGCTGCGGGAGAAACCGATGATGCCGGCCTTGGAGGCCGCGTAGGCCGCCGCGCCGGCGGGAGCCTTGAACACGGTGCCAGAGGAGAAGAGCACGATCCTGCCGCCGTCCTCCACCAGGTCAGCGACACCCTGGATGAAGTTGAGGGTGCCGTGCAGGTTCAGCAGCAGCACACGCTCCCACTCGGCCTTGGGCATGTCCATGAACGGGCCGAACACACCGACGCCCGCACAGTGGATGAGGGAATGGATGCTGGTCCGGCCCTGCGCCGCCAGGGACTCGCGCACTGCCTGCGGGGCATCGCCGGCTACATCGCCGGCGACGTAGTTGACCCCGTCAAGGGGGTTGCTGGGCAGGGACCGGGAGACGGAGGTAACCGCCCAATCGTTCCGCAGGTCCGCGGCCAACGCCTCGCCGATGCCGGAGGATCCGCCGCTGAGGACAAGGGCCGGAGAGGAGCCGTTTTCCGCCATTACTTGCTGCCTTCGATGGTCGATTCGAGGAACCCGGCGATCAGGTTCCAGGTCTCCTGGGGGTGGGTGATGTTCGGGCAGTGCTTATATGGCAACAATTCGGCCTGTGCGTTGGGCAGCACGGCCTGGAGGTTCTTAGACCAGCCGCTTTCCAGCAGCGTGTCCCCGGTGCACTCCACGAGCAGGACGGGGGTTGGGATGCCCTGAAGCGGTGCGGGGTAGGGATCTGCCGGGCGTACAACCTTCAATGCCTCGGGTACCGGCATGTGCGGTCCCCGCATGGCCGTGAAGTGCCCGGGCGCCGTTGCCCAGCCAAAGCGGGCATCGAGCTGGGCTTCCTTGCCGTCGGAAGCGTCGCAGAGGATGTCGAGGATCTCCTCCAGCCGGGCCCGGGTGCCGTCGAACTCGCCGATCCTGGTCATGTCCGGAGCCTTCCACGGACCGCCCGTGCCGTTGATCGTGGTGACCGAGGCGATCCGTCCGCGGTAGCTCTCATCGGCCAGCGCACGGAGGCCGATCGATCCGCCGAAGGAGTTTCCGACCAGGTGCACCGGCTCGGTGATGCCCAGGGAATCGAGCAGGGAGAAGACGTGGCGGATGCGGAAGGCGAACGGTGAGACGTCGACGCGGATCGACTTGGCCGATCCGCCGTAGCCGAGGAAGTCGGGGGCGATGACGCGGAATTTCTCCGCGGCGAGCGGAAGGACGTGACGCCATGTCACGTCGGAGGCACCGCCCCAGGCGCCGTCATGAAGGAAAACTACGGGAACGCCGTCGTCGGGGCCTCCGGCGAAGTAGCGGGTTTCGAGGTTGGCGACGAGAAGCGTTTCCTCGGTGATCAATGTTGTCTCGGTGAGCAATTGAGCCTCCGGTGTTGTGGTTCGGATGGTGGAAGAAATAGGCGGAACGGGTCAGCCGAGGTTGTAGTCTTCGGTGCGAACATGGCTGGTGCGTTCGAAGTATTCGCGGGCCGGCAGCGGCCACATGATGGTGGATCGGCCCTCGGCGTTCATGTACCAGCTGTGGGTCTTGGACCAGCCCCAGGTTCGCTTGGCGCTGGCTTCGGTGATTTCCTTGTCGTACTCGGCAAACACATCAGGGCGCAGGGACATGGCGCGGTGGCCGCCGGCGGCCAGCGTCTTCACCGCATCGATCATGTAGTTGGCCTGGCATTCGAGGAAGAACACCAGGTTCCCGTGGACAACGGTGTTGGTGTTGGGCCCGTACATGCAGAAGAAGTTCGGGTAGCCAGGCAATGTCACGCCCAGGTAGGCGCTCGCGTCGATGCCCCAGGTCTCGTGCAGGTCCTTGCCTCCGATGCCCGCCACGGACATGGGCAGCAGGAAGTCGGAGGCCTTGAAGCCGGTGCCGAGCAGGATGATGTCGGCCGGGACGTGCTCGTCGCCGAGCCACACGCCGTCGGAGTCGATGCGGTTCACGCCCTGACTGACCAAGCGGACGTTGTCCCGCTTGAGCGTCTTCACCCAGGTGCCGTCGTCGCAGATGACCCGCTTGGCGGCCGGCGGGTAGTCGGGGACGATCTGCTTGCGCAGCTCCTCGTCGTCCCCGGCCTGCTCCTCCAAGTATGCGGTCAGCTCCTGGCGAAGCGCCTCGTTGGCAGCGGAGACTGAGACCTCGGTCGGCGGGAAGTCCGGGTCCACAGTAGCGGCCGGCAGGTTGCCGATGAGCCGGGGCAGGAAAATGGAGAAGCGGTAGTAGGCGCGGTACTGGTTCAGGTTGCTCAGCAGCCAGCGTTCGCCGTATTCGATCTCCTGGCGCAGCACCGGGGTGGGACGCAGCCAAGGGGCGCTGCGCTGGAAGATGGTGACCTGCTCGGCAACTTTCGCGACGGCGGGTGCGAACTGCAGGGCGCTGGCACCCGTGCCGATGACCACCACCCGCTTGCCGGTGAAGTCGATCCCGTGGTCCCACTGCGCGGAGTGCACCACCGGGCCGTTGAAGGAATCCAGGCCCTGGAGGTTGGGGATGGAGGGCCGGTTGAGCTGGCCCACGGCGCTGACCACAATGTTGGATTCGATGGTTCCACCGACGCCTGCGGCGGTCTTGGTTTCAAGGGTCCAGGTTCCGGTTTCCCCGTCCCAGCGGGTGGCCGTGACCTCCGTGCCGAAGACCATGTGCTCAAGCAGGCCGTTGTCGGCGGCGAACTGGTGCAGGTAGCCGTGGATCTTTTCCTGGCGGCCATAGTGGGTTTCCCAGTCGTGCTGCACAAAGGAGTACGTATAGATGTGGCTGCGGACGTCGGTGCGGCAGTCGGGGTAGGTGTTTTCCCACCAGGTGCCGCCCACGTCCACGCTCTTCTCGATGATCCTAAACGGAACACCCGCCTGCTTCAGCCTCAGTCCGGCTAGCAGGCCGGAGAACCCGGCACCGATCACCACGGCGCTCAAAGCGCTGCCCGGGGCCACCGAATCCAACGTCCAGTCCGGCTTGCGCGGGTCCACGTTGTTGGGGGTAAACGCGACCGCAGCCATGGCCTGGGCATCTTCGTTCTCCCCGCCCATCAGCCACGTAGCAAGTTTTTGCCGCAGCGACTCGTCGGGGACCGCCGCCCATTCGTTCTGGGTGGGAAGGAACGGCGCGAGCAGTTCGAAACAATGGGCCCGGGCCTCCGCCTCGGTTGCCGGATCCAGGCCGCTTAGCGGAAGCGTCTTGAGGTTCGGTCGCCATTCGTCGCGCAGCACGGTGGCGTCGCCGGTGACGTGGGCCGTCAGCATGACGAGCGCGGGGACCTGGGCGGATTCCAGATGCGCGCGAAGAGCTTCTTCGCTCATCTCTGTCATCACGCGATCTAGGGTTTTATTCATGTCGTCTCCGTTAAGCAGTTCATATGGATCAAGGTGCTGGTGGGCCGTTATTGGGTCCAGCAATCCAGGCTGTCGAGAAAGGGCCGCACGGTTGCGGCGACCTCGTATGGATTTTCGAAGGCGACGAGATGTCCGCCCTTCGCAAAGCGCAGTTGGGCACCGGCGAGTGAGGCGGCAAGCTGTTCGATCACCGCACGAGGGGTGCTCTGGTCGTCATCGCCGCCGATGACGAGGGTTGGCGGCGGTGAGTCCGTATGGAAGTCGCCGACCTGGGTCATGGCTTCGAAATACTCGGCGATCGTGTTGCCGCCGGCGCCGAGGAACTGTGCGCGAGCCTGCCGGACCAAGGGGTCCGCGGTATTTCGGGAACCGTCCCCAAACCAGCGGCGCATTGTCATTTCCTCGGCCCGTTCGAGCCCGTTCGGGGCCCGGACCTCGGCCGCGCGTGCCAGGGTTCCGCGGGTGGCTGCTTCATCGTAGCCGCCCCGGGTCGCCATCAGGATCTGTGCGTCGACGCGGTCGGGGAAGCTGCCGGTGACAGCCTGGGCGACCATGCCGCCCAGAGAGATGCCCAGCACCACGGAACTCTTGATATCTTCGGCATCCCAGATGGCGGCGATGTCCCGGGCAACAAGTCCCAGCGTGGGGGCGGATTCTCCGCGCACGCTTTCTCCATGTCCGCGGAAGTCCGGTGCGAGCAGGCGATACTCGTCACCAAGGGCCTCGGCCAAGGGTGCGTACCACGATCCGTCCAACGCCAATGAGTGCAGGCAGGTGATCAGCCGCGGGCCGTCGCCATACTGGCGATAGGCGACAGTGGTGCCATCGGCGCCGGCAATCTTCTGCGGGGCCTCAGCCATTCTGGCTCTCCTCCCTGATGCGCTGTTCGGCGAGTTCGACTTCGCTTCGAAGCCGATCGGACATGTCGTGGAAATAGGATTTGAACAGATCGGAGTCCCGACGCATCTCCTGGCGCCGCGGCCGCTCCAGCTCGATCTTCATGTCGACCACCATGCGGCCGGGCCGGCTGGCCATCAGGATAACGCGGTCGCTGAGCAGGATGGCTTCCTCAAGGTCGTGGGTTACGAATATGACCGTGGGGCGCTCAGCTTCCCAGAGTTGGGTGAACTCCTCCTGCTGGATCGCGCGGGTCTGTGCGTCAAGGGCCGCGAACGGCTCGTCCATGAGTAGAACCTTGGGATTCTGCACCAAGGTCCGTGCGATCGCTACGCGTTGGCGCATGCCTTGTGAGAGGTGGAGGACATCGGAGTCGGCAAAGTCGTGCAGACGGACCCGGCGCAGCCAGGCCTCGGCGCGTTCGCGCCGTTCTTCCCTGGGAACACCGCGGATCTCCATACCAAGCTCGACGTTGCTGCGGACCCGACGCCAGGGCAGCAGCGCGTCGCGGGCGAAGAGGAAGGCCGCATCATTGCTTCCGGGGCGCACCTCGGCGCCGTCAATGCGAACCGTGCCGCTGCGTGGCTTCAAGAGGTTGCCCACCATCCCGAGGGCCGTCGTCTTGCCGCAGCCCGACGGGCCCACGATGCTGACAAACTCCGAAGGCTCGATGCGCAGGTTGAAGTTGTCCAACACCCGCACCGGCCGGTTGCCGTGGAGGAAGCTGTGGTTCACGTTCTCGAACTCGACAGAAACCCCCTTGGCTGCGGTGGGCTGCGCCGTCGTTTCAGCCAGTCCATTCATAGGAATCTCTCTATCACTGGTTGAGCGGAGGGTTGAATTGGGCATTGTCGCTCCAGTCGTTTGTTTGCGGGGCCGACCCGTTTGGCAGTCTTCTTTGGCTGACGATCGCTGAGCCGGCACCAAGGATGATCACGCTGGACAGCAATGAACACAAGGAAACCGGAAGGCAGATCCTGTGGTGCACGTCACCCACTGGTCAATGAATCGTTGAACACCTTGGCAACAGAGTCAAGAAAAACAGGCCTGATCCATGGCTATCGCCTCGATAGCGATTCGATCATTGCCCCGGGCCCCGATTGGAACGAGGCTTTCTCAAACGCACCAACGCCATGAGAGCCCGCCGTGCGTGCATCAGCGGCACCCACCGGGCGCATCAATCAGGAGGACGTCAGATGACGAACACAGTCACCACCAGCAGCAAAAAGTCGGGTCAGACCAGCTTCGATTTCACTGGCCAGGTGGTCATCGTAACGGGCGCTTCCGGCGGCATTGGTTCGGCGCTTGCCGACAAGTTCGCCGCAGCTGGCGCGGATTTGATCCTGCACGGACGCAAGGCCGAAACCCTCCAGGCCAAGGCCGAGCAAATCCAGGAACTCGGACGCAAGGCGATCGTGGTCACCGGAAACATCCGGGAACCCGAGACCGCCGATGCCCTTGTCCGGGCCGCCGTCGAGCAGTTCGGCCGGATCGACATCCTGATCAACAATGCCGGGGGCAACTTCGCCTCGCGCTTGGAGGACCTTTCTGTCAATGCCTGGAATGCGACAATCGGCACCAACCTCAGCGGCGCGTTCCACACAGCCGTCGCCTGCCTTCCGGTGTTCGAGATGCAGGGCGGCGGAAGCATCATCAACGTCGGGTCCGGTTCGGCGAACCACGCCCACCCGATGCGCGGCGCGTATGCAGCCGCCAAGGCGGGACTCGCCTCCCTGACCAAGACAATGTCGTGGGAATGGGCCGACCGCGGCGTCCGCGTGAACTGCGTCGAACCCGGCGCCACCCTGACGCCGGCTTCCCGCTTTGCCTCACCGGAGACCGAGAAGACGTTCGGCGAGTTCCTGGCCCTCGGGCGTGTGGGCTTGCCGGAGGAAGTGGCCGACGCGTGCCTGTACCTGTGCTCCGACGCGTCGAGCTTCATCACCGGAACGGTCCTGCAGGTCACCGGCGGACCGCACACCTCGTCGCCGCTCGATGCAAAGCTCGTCCGCGAACCGCGCAATGCGTGATTCGTCCAGCACCACCGAAGACCGCAAGGGAAAGGCTTGACATGGAAACGATCGCTAAGGCGGACACTCTGGTTGCCTCCGCATCAGCGCCGGCCTACAACGACAACACGATCCTCGCGGAACGGCGCCGATCACGGATCAACCGGCAACTGGGCGTCTGGGCCCTGAGGATCGGTGCGCTCGCCGCCTTCGTCTTCAGCTGGGCCTTTGTGACCGGCCAGGGGATCATGGATCCGACGCTGGTATCCACCCCCCTTGATGTCGGGACATCGTTCATCAAGCAGTTGGCGGATGACACGTTCTGGGTTGATGTGACCGCGACGTTCAGCGGCGCGATGGCCGGTCTGATCGCCGGTACGGTCCTGGGCATCCTGGCCGGCGTCGTCTTCGCCCGCGTCGAGGTTCTGCACGTCGCGGCCAGGCCTTTCCTGACCCTGATGAACAGCCTTCCGCGTCCGGCGTTGGCACCGATCTTCATCCTCTGGTTCGGCCTGGGGTTCGGCCCGAAAGCCCTGGTTGCCTTCAGCGTCGTGTTCTTCGTCCTGATGACCAGCACCATGGGTGCCCTGCAGAGCATCGACCACGACATAAAACAGTTGACCAAGTCGCTGGGCATGACACGGAAGCAGCGCTTTTTCAAGATTGAGTTGCCCTCGGCACTGCCGTCCATTGTTGGTGGTTTGCGGCTTGGCGCCGTCTACTCGGTGCTCGGTGCGGTTGTGTCGGAAATGGTCGGTGCCTACACCGGCCTGGGACAGCGACTGGTCGTTGTGACCAACAACTTCCAGGTCGCGGAGACCTTTGCCATCCTGCTGGCAATGGGCTTGCTGTCGATGGTTCTTGACGTTTCCATTTCGGGCCTGCAAAAGCTCGTGACCAAGTGGACGAGATAGGTCGACCGCGGGAGTAGCCCTCACCACAGCATCACGGCAGTTCAATCAAGTTCAAGAACGGAAAGTTCAATCATGACCACCGCAGTGGACCGTCAGACATCAACCTCCGACTACTTCCGGCTGGACGACGACCTCACCCTGGAAGAAGCCGCAATCCGGGACAAGGTGCGCTACTTCGCCGAGCAGCGCGTCTTGCCCGTCATTAACGACTACTGGGAGAAGGCCGAGTTTCCCACCGAACTCCTGCCGCCGCTGGCGGAACTGGGCATCATCGGAACGACGATCCAGGGCCACGGCTGCCCGGGAATGAGCCGCAAGGCCGCCGGCATGGTGGCCCGGGAGATGGCCCGGGCGGACGGCAGCCTCAACACTTTCCTCGGCGTCCACTCCAATCTGTGCATGGGCGCCCTGAACATTCTCGGCAGCGACGAGCAAAAAGAACGCTGGCTTCCGGCCCTGGCACGCATTAACAAGACGGGAGCCTTCGCGCTGACAGAACCCGACCATGGCTCGGACTCCGTTGCCCTGGAGACCCAGGCCCGGCGCGACGGGGACCACTGGGTCCTGAACGGCCACAAGCGCTGGATCGGCAACGGGCATGTGGCGGACGTCATCGTCCTGTTTGCCCGCAACGCGGAGGACGGAAACGTTAACGCCTTCGTTGTTGAAAAGGACGACGACGGCCGGTACCCCGCCGGGTACTCCCCCACCGTCATCACCGGCAAGGTGGGCAAACGCGCCATCCTCCAGGCCGACATCGTCATCGAGGAGATGCGCCTCCCCGCCAGCAGCCGGCTCGAAGGATGCCACTCCTTTCGTGACGTGTCCCGCGTGCTCCAGGCAACCCGTGGCGGTGCAGCCTGGGAGGCAGTCGGACACGCCATGGCCGTCTTCGAAATTGCCTCTGACTACGCCCAGACGCGCCACCAGTTCGGCAAACCCATCGCCTCCTACCAGCTGGTGCAATCCCGGCTGGCCAACATGCTCAGCGAGCTGACCACCATGCAGCTGCTGTGCACACGTATGGCCGAACTCGCGGACCGGGGCCAGCTCACCAACGCCCAGGCCTCGATGGTCAAGATGGCCACCGCCCAGAAGGGTAAGTGGATCTGCAACGAGGCACGTGACCTGCTGGGCGGCAACGGACTGCTCCTGGAGAACCACGTCATCCGCCACATGACCGACATGGAAGTCGTCTCCACCTATGAGGGCACCGACTCCATGCAGGCGCTCATCGTGGGCCGCGACATCACCGGCATCTCCGCTTTCAACTGAACGCCCCGGTCCGTTACCGCGGATCGCGGCAGACCAAGCAGTGACACGAACAAAGGAATGGTAAAGACATGGCTGAGGCCTTTCTGATTGGCGGCGCCCGCACACCCGTGGGCCGCTACGGCGGCGCCCTCTCCTCCGTCCGGCCGGACGACCTCGCGGCACTCACGGTGCGCGCCGCCGTCGAACGCGCCGGGATTGACCCGGCCACCGTGGACGAGATCATCCTGGGCAACGCCAACGGCGCGGGCGAGGAAAACCGCAACGTCGCCCGGATGGCCTGGCTGCTCAACGGCTACCCGGACAGCGTTCCGGGCATCACCGTCAACCGCCTGTGCGCCTCCGGACTGTCCGCCATCATCATGGCGAGCCACATGGTCAAAGCCGGCGCCGCGGACATCGTCGTCGCCGGCGGGGTTGAGTCCATGAGCCGTGCCCCGTGGGTCATGGAAAAACCGGCCACGGCCTTTGCCAAGCCCGGCGCGGTCTTCGACACCTCCATCGGCTGGCGGTTCACCAACCCCGCGTTCCTGTCCGGGCCGCACTCCCGCGACGGCAAGGCCGCGTTGTCCATGCCGGAGACCGCCGAGGAAGTCGCCCGGGTGTTCGGCACGTCCCGGGACGACTGTGACGCCTTTGCCGTCCGCTCCCATGAACGAGCACTTGCCGCGATCGAGGCCGGCCGCTTTGCCGGTGAAATCGTGCCCGTGAGCGTTGCAGGCCGCAAGGGCGCCGTGACCTTTGTGGACACCGACGAAGGCCCCCGGGCCGGAACCACGCTGGACGTGCTCGCCGGACTGCGCCCGGTGGTCAAGGGCGGCTCCGTGGTCACCGCCGGCAACGCCTCCACCCTTAACGACGGCGCGTCCGCCATCATCGTGGCTTCAGAAGCCGCCGTCCAGAAGTACGGCCTGACGCCGCGGGCCCGGATCCTTCAGGGCAACTCGGCCGGGGTGTCTCCGGAGATCATGGGGATCGGCCCCGTTCCTGCGACGCGCAAGGTTTTGGAGCGCGCCGGACTTTCGGTCAGTGATTTAGGTGCCGTTGAACTCAACGAGGCCTTCGCCTCGCAGTCCCTGGCCGTCATGCGGGAGCTCAAGCTGGAGGAAGACATTGTAAATTCCGACGGCGGCGCCATCGCCCTCGGCCACCCGCTCGGCTCCTCCGGGTCCCGGCTCGTGGTGACCCTGCTCGGGCGCATGGAACGTGAACTGGCCCGGGAAGGCCGCAAGCTCGGCCTCGCGACGATGTGCGTCGGCCTCGGCCAGGGCACCGCCCTCCTGCTGGAAGGCGTGTGATGACAGCGGCAGTGAACGACGCCGGGACGGCTTTGGATGCCTCGGCTTTCGTGACGCTGCAGGTCGAGGAACGCGAGGACCGCTTGGCGGTCCGGCTGAACCGCCCCGAGGTGCGCAACGCCATCGACGCCGCCATGGGGACCGAACTGCACGCCGTCTGCGCCCACCTTGAGGCGACCCCCAAAATCCTCATCCTCTCGGGCACGCCAGCGGATCCGGCGACCGGAGCAAAGGCCATCTTCGCCTCCGGTGCGGATATCGCCCAACTTCGCGAACGCCGTCGGGATGACGCCCTGTTGGGAATCAACTCCGGGGTGTTTGACCGGATCGCGAAGCTTCCCATGCCCGTGATCGCGGCCTTGGACGGCTACGCCCTCGGTGGGGGCGCCGAACTCGCCTACGCCGCCGATTTCCGGATCGGGACCGCCGGCCTGCGCATGGGGAACCCGGAAACCGGGCTGGGCATCATGGCCGCTGCCGGGGCAACCTGGCGGCTTCGCGAGCTCGTCGGGGAACCCTTGGCCAAGGAAATTCTCTTCGCCGGACGCACGCTGACAGGCGACGAATGCCTCAGCGCGGGTCTGATCACAGAACTCGTTGACCCTGAGCATCTCCTCGATGCGGCCCATGCCCTGGCCGACCGCATCGCCCGGCAGGACCCCCTCGCAGTTCGCGTGACGAAGGCTGTGTTCCACAGTCCGCGCGAAATCCACCCACTCATCGACAACCTTGCCCAGGGCCTGCTCTTCGAATCAGCAGAGAAATTCGACCGCATGCAGCAGTTCCTGGACAGGAAGAAGCAGCAATGACGAACACCAACGAAGCATCCTCGAGCAACCCTGCCGGGCTCCTGCCGGCCACCATCGGCGTACTGGGCGGCGGCCGCATGGGCGCCGGCATCGCCCATGCCTTCCTCCTTAATGGCTCGAAAGTCATCGTCGTCGAACGCGACGATGACTCCGCCCGTGGCGCCCGGGAGCGGGTCGCCGCATCCGTTGCGGCATCGTTTGACCGCGGTGCCGTCTCCGGCGACCGCGGCGAAGTCCTGACGAGGTTCGAAACGAGTACCGAATACGCCTCCTTCGCTTCCTGCGACCTCGTCGTCGAGGCAGTTCCCGAGGACGCAAGGCTGAAGGCAACAGCACTCAGCACCGTGGCGGAACACCTTTCCCCGCACGCCTTTCTGGCGACCAACACGTCGTCCCTCTCGGTCAGCAGGCTCGCCGAGGCGCTGCCCAAGCCTGAGTCATTCCTGGGCCTGCATTTCTTCAACCCTGTCCCCGCCTCCACGCTCATCGAGGTGGTCGTGGGTGAAAAGACCGCCGAAGAGACTCTCACCGCAGCAAAACAGTGGGTGTTGGGACTGGGTAAAACCGCCGTGGTAGTCAAGGACGCGCCCGGCTTCGCTTCTTCCCGACTTGGCGTCGCGATCGCACTGGAGGCGATGCGGATGATCGAAGAGGGAGTGGCCAGCGCCGAGGACATCGACAACGCCATGGTCCTGGGCTACAAGCACCCGGTAGGGCCGCTCCGGACCACCGACATCGTTGGACTCGACGTGCGCCTCGGCATCGCCGAATACCTGCAGTCAACCCTGGGCGAGCGCTTCGCACCTCCCCAGATCCTTCGTGACAAGGTCGCTGCCGGTGAGCTCGGACGCAAGACCGGCCAGGGATTCTACGACTGGAACTGAACGGGCCTCCTGTCCTCATCAGGGAGATGCGCACCAAGACACCCCGGCGCTCCCCGAACACTCGACCATCACCGTGAAAGGCCATGAATGTCTGATATCAGCGATCTGATCGATTTTGATTCCCTGCTCACCGCAGAAGAGCGTGCCCTGCGCGATTCCGTGCGGTCCTTCGTCGACAGCGAAGTCAAGCCGAACATCGCCGGCTGGTATGAAAGGGCCCACTTCCCACTGGAGATCGTCCCGGAACTGGCCAAGCTGGGCCTGCTGGGTATGCATTTGACAGGCTACGGCTGTGCCGGCCGTTCCGCCGTGGACTACGGCCTGGCCGGAGCGGAGCTGGAAGCCGGGGACTCGGGGCTGCGGACTGTTGTTTCCGTGCAGGGATCGCTGGCCATGAGCGCGATCTACAAGCACGGTTCCGAGGAACAGAAGCAGGAATGGCTGCCGGCAATGGCTGCCGGCGAGGCGATCGGCTGTTTCGCCCTGACCGAGCCCACTGCGGGCTCGGACCCGGGCAGTATGACGACGTTCGCCCGCCGCGACGGCAGCGACTGGGTACTCAACGGCGCCAAGCGCTGGATCGGGCTGGCCTCCGTGGCCCAGGTCGCGATCATCTGGGCCCGGACCGACGAAGGCGTGCGCGGCTTCGTGGTGCCCACCTCGGCCCCGGGGTTCACCGCCACCCCGATCGGACCGAAGCTGTCCATGCGCTCGTCCATCCAGTGCGATATCGAACTCACCGATGTCCGCCTGCCCGAATCCGCGGTGCTGCCCGACGTCGTCGGACTCAAAGGCCCTTTCTCCTGCCTGAACGAGGCCCGCTACGGGATCATCTGGGGCGCCATGGGCGCGGCCCGCGACTCATTCGAGGCCGCCCTCGACTATTCCAAGGGACGGATGCAGTTCGACAAACTCCTGGCCGGATACCAACTGACTCAGCAAAAGCTGGTGGACATGGCCTTGGAGATCAACAAGGGCTTCCTGCTCGCCCTGCACCTGGGCCGCAAGAAGGACGCGGGCACGCTGCAGCCGGAGCAGATCTCGTTCGGCAAACTGAACAATTGCCGCGAGGCCATCAAAATTGCCCGGGAGGCCCGCACTATCCTCGGCGGCAATGGCATCACGCTGGACTACTCGCCGCTGCGGCACGCGAACAACCTGGAATCCGTGCGCACCTACGAGGGCACCGACGAAATCCACACCCTCATCCTGGGCCAAAAACTCACCGGCGTCCCTGCCTTCCGATAACCAGACTGATGCAGATTGTTCCAAGCCGCGGAAGCGGCAGTCCGCGATCCATGATAGGGCCCATGAGAAGCATCTCAGTTGCCGAGACCGCACGCGAAGGAACTCGATTCAAGCAGCCGTTGAGGCGACTCGATCCTTATCTGATGACGCGGTGGAAGTACTTGTGGCGTGAGGAGTTCGTCGACCTGCGCCGGGAGGGTCGGGAAATAGACTCCGGCTGGGTCGATGACGTCAGCCCGGATGGCACGCTCATCTGGATCCACCTGACATCAGGAAGAGGACGCGTCATGATTCACGTCGATGACGGACTCGACATTTGGCGAGTGGATACCCGGATATTACAAGACCGTCAGCCGTCCCGTGCTGTTGGGCGAAGATGCGCAACAATAGAAGGGTAATGACATGTCCAAAGTCACCACACGGCAAGCAATGCCAGAAACGATGACGCCGCCGGGTCAAGAGTCACGCGCAAAAGCATGGGGCCTGACATCAGTATTGGTTTTGCTGTACACCGTTAACTACAGCGACAAGATCCTGCTCGGACTTGTCGCCCAACCCCTCAAGGAGGAATTCGGGCTCACATCAGCTCAAATCGGGCTGACCGCCAGCGTGTTCTTCCTCGCGTTCTCGGCCGGGGGGTTCTTTGCCGGACTCATCAACAAGTGGGCCACTCTTAAGTGGTCCCTGATGGCATTGGCCGTCATTTGGGCGGCCTGCATGGTCCCCATGATCGTCGCCGGCAGTTTCGTGGTTCTCCTGGTCAGCCGCTTCCTGCTCGGCCTGACAGAGGGTCCATCCGGCGCCCTCATCCATACGGCTTTGTATTCATGGCATCCCATGGAGAAGCGCTCCATGCCCGGAGCGTTCATCGCCTCTTCAAGTTCGCTGGCAAAGATCGCAGTTGCACCGGCGTTGGCCTTCCTCATCGTGCAATTCGGCTGGCATTCCGCCTTCGTCGCCATGCTGGTCGTTGGCCTGGGCTGGTGCGTGCTCTGGTACTTCACTTGGCGGCCGGGACCCTATGGCGAAGTCCGCATGTCAATTGCCAAGGGTTCGGCCAATACCAAGACGTCAGTTCCAGCTGTTCCGTGGATGTCGATCTTCCGTACGGGGACTTTCCTGGGTGCGCTTGCAGCTGTAATCCCCATGTACGCGCTGCTGACCGTTGTACTCACCTGGTTGCCCTCGTACTTCGAAGTCGGACTCGGTTTCACACGCCTCCAGGCTGGAGCCATGTTCGGTTTCCCCAGCATGGCGGCAATGCTCGCAATGTTCGGCAGTACGTACCTCAGTGATCGATTCATGAGCCGGGGCGTGAGCTCGAGGATCATGAGGGGAATCGTCCCGGCGGCAGGCCTTCTTGTGTGCGGCGCGTCGATGGCAGTGCTGCCCTACATCGGCACGCCTAACATCGTCGTGGCAGTTGTCTCTCTCGGCTACGGAATCGGCTGCATCCTCGCTCCGATCATGAACGCGGCCATTTCACAGATCTGTCCCAAGAACCAAGTGGCGGGTTCACTGGGCATGTTTCTTGCCTTGATGGCCATTGGCGGCATCGTCGCTCCGCCATTGACCGGGATGATCGTGGACCAGGCGGTTTCACCCGCCGTCGGATATGCACAATCCTTCCAAACATTCGGCATTGTTGCGATCGTCGGCGCGATTTTGGCCATGATCCTGGTGAACCCCGACCGTGACTCGGTACGGGTGATGGCACAGCTTCAAACTGCTGCCTGATCAGGCCATGTCACCGTGGCTCGGCGCTGGGACCCCAGCCGCTACGGCAAACGGGCGCCTGTCCGGCCACATACTGAGGAGAATCCGACCGTGCCTACCGCTGTTGCAAGATCCGCCACCACGGGCCTGATGAGCCTCGGCGCGGTCCTGACCCTGGCCACGGGGATCGGCCCGCTACTCACCACGGGAGTGAGCGCCCTGGGTCCCTTGCTGGCACGGGACCTCAACCTGACGCGCCTGGAGTTCGGCTCCTTCGCCGTGGTGGCTTGTACCGCCGCCGCGCTCCTGTCCACGCCGCTCGGCTGGGCCGCCGACCGGTTTTCTCAACGCACGGGCATCCTGTTGCTCCACGGCTTCGGGCTGTGCGCCATGGTCACGGCGGCCCTGTCGCAGTCCATGGCCGGCCTGTGGGTCAGTGCCGTCTTAGGCGGAGCGGCCCTTGGCCTGGCCAATCCGCTGACCAATGGCATGGTGGCTTTGCGGGTTGAGCCGGGCCGCCGGGGCGTGCTGGTGGGCGTGAAACAAACCGGCGTCCAGCTCATCCAGGTGTTCACCAGCCTGGCCTACCCGCTGGCTGCCACGCTGGTGTCCTGGCAGGCAGGGTTCCTGGTGGGCGCCGTGGTCACCGTACTGTCGCTCTGGGCGGCCCTGCGCTACCTCCACGTCCGTCCCCAATGCACCGCTCCAACAAGCGCGTCCCGGAACCGGCCGCGCCACGTCAAGGCGGTCGGACTCGCGTGGCTCGTGGCCTACGCCTTCCTCTCCGGCGTCCAGTACCAGACCTTGGCCACTTACCTGCCGCTCTTCGCCTTCGAGGGCCTCCACCTGCGGCCCGAAATCGCCGCCGTGTGCGGTGTGGTGCTGGGGGTGAGCGGCCTGGTGTCACGGTTGGTCTGGGGCCGGCTGACGGAGCGGTTCAGGGCCCCCGGGGTGCCGCTGGCTTTGATTGCGGTCTTCAGCGCCGTGGCCGTAGGGCTGGTAGCCGGTTCATCGCTATGGGGAACACAGGTCCTAATGTGGACAGGAACCGCGCTCTATGGTTTGTCCGGAACCGCCGCCATGGTCATCCTGCTCACGGTGGTCATGCGCCAGGTCCCCGGGTCCCAGGCCGGCGCAGCGACGGGACGGATCTCCATGGGGTTGTTCGCCGGCTTCGCCGCAGGTCCGGTACTTTTCGGACTGCTGGCCGACCAGTGGGGCTATTCCGCCGGTTGGGTGAGCCTGCTGGCCGCAAGCGTCATGATGATCCTGGCACCGCTTGGCCTGCGCAGGCTGGCTGTTCCCGATCAACCCAAAGAAGAAGTACACGTGAGCGGGCAGACCGCCACGGATCTACGGCAGGCTGTTACCTGACCTGGTGGGCTTCAAACACAACGCGGACACCGAGGATCCCGGGCGCTCCACTGGTAGCGCAAGCATCCTGCTGGCACCCCGATAGCCAACAAGGGATGGTTCCTGACCGCCACGTTGGCTACGGTCGGGACTGTGAGTGTTCTCTATTTAGTCCGGCACGGACAAGCATCATTCGGCACCGAGGACTACGACCGGTTGTCAACACGCGGCAAAGACCAGAGTCAAGCCCTCGGCACTTACTTGATGCGGGCTGGTACAACTCCGACCCGCATCGTCAGCGGCGGTATGAAACGCCAGCGCCAGACGACACAGGGACTCATCGAGGCTGCCGGCTGGGACACGACACCCGTCGTCGATCCGCGCTGGGACGAATTCAATGCATCCGACCTGCTGAACGCCTATCCGGAGGAAGACCCCAGCGCCAAAACCGACTCGCGGGCCTTCCAGCGACTGCTCGAGAAAGCCTCTGCCCGCTGGGCCTCCAACAACCACGACGCCGACTACCTGGAGTCTTTCTCTGCGTTCACCCAGCGGATCGACACCGCCCTCGACGACGCAGTCGAAGGGCTCGGATCGGGTCGGGACGCGGTGGTCGTCTCGAGCTCAGGCGCCATTGCCTGGGCAGCGGCCCGGCTTGTCAACGGCGGCTTCCCGCAATGGCTCGCACTCAACCGGGTCACCGTAAATTCCGGTGTCACCAAGATCGTCACCGGTTCATCCGGGAAGACGATGGTGACATTCAACGACCATGGCCATCTTCCCCGCTCCTGGGTCACGTACCGCTAGGCGGCCAGGGACAGGCATCGATTCACCCAAGAGTAAGGAAACAGGTTTCATCATGACTGAACAACAACGCACGGCGCTGGTCACTGGAGCAGGACGCGGCATCGGCGCCGAAATTGCCCGGCGCCTAGCGTCCGACGGATTCAACATCGCAGCGATCGACCTCGACCAGGCCGGGCTTGAAGCTCTCACCGCCGAGCTGACCGCAGCCGGCCACCGGGCCATTGGCATCGTCGCGGACATCTCGGACGAGACCGCCGTCGAGGCCGCCGTCGCCAGCACCGCAGACGAGCTGGGCCCTCCGCTCGTGGTGGTCAACAACGCAGGCATCATCCGAGACAACATGCTCTTCAAGATGACAGTCTCCGACTGGGACCTGGTCATGAACGTGCACCTGCGCGGATCCTTCCTCGTCGCCCGGGCCGCCCAGAAGCACATGGTCGAGGCCAAGTGGGGCCGCATCGTCAACCTCTCCAGCACCTCGGCCCTTGGCAACCGCGGCCAGGCCAACTACTCGGCGGCCAAGGCCGGGCTGCAGGGCTTCACCAAGACCCTTGCCCTGGAACTGGGCCCCTTCGGCGTGACCGCCAACGCGATCGCCCCCGGCTTCATCGAAACCGAGATGACCGCCTCCACGGCCGAGCGCACGGGCATCACCTTCGCGGACTTCACTGCCAAGGCAGCCGCGGCGATTCCGGTACGCCGCACCGGAAAGCCCGTGGACATCGCCAACGCCGTGTCCTTCTTCGCCTCCGAGAACGCCGGGTTCGTTTCCGGCCAGGTGCTGTACGTGGCAGGTGGCCCGAAGGCATGAGGATCTTCAACGGCATCGACGACTTCGCACAGTATGTGGGTGAGGAAATCGGCGTCACCGAATGGCGCACCATCACCCAGGAAGACATCAATGCCTTCGCCAAGGTGACCAACGACCACCAGTGGATCCACGTCGACACCGAGCGTGCGGCCTCGGGTCCGTTTGGCACCACGCTCGTGCATGGTTACCTGACGCTCTCGCTGGTCTCCGGTTTCCTTTTCGATACGTACCGCATCGACGGGCTGTCCATGGGCGTGAATTACGGATCGAACAAGGTCCGTTACCCGGCCCCGGTCTTGGTCGGCTCGCGCGTACGTGGCCGGATCAAACTGGTGGCGCTTGACCGCGGGGACAACTGGGCACATTCAACGGTCCAGGTCACCGTCGAACAGGAGCTCAACGGGGAGGCGAAGAAGCCAGGCTGTGTCGCCGAGGTCGTCTCCCGGCTCTACCAGGCCCCGGCCGCCTGAATCCGGGGCACGGTGCCCACTCCCGGCTGCCCCGCATACGTCAAAGACCCGCTTATTTTGAGGAGCACCCATGACCAGAGCAGCCATTGTTGCCACCGCCCGTACCCCCATTGGCAAGGCGCACCGCGGGGCCTTCAACAACACTTCGGCTCCCGAGCTGGCCGGGCACGCGATTGCTGCGGCACTGGCCAAGACTGGGCTCGACCCGACACTGGTCGAGGACGTCATCATGGGTGCCGCCGCGCAACAGGGGACGCAAAGTTTCAACGTCGCCCGCCAAGGCGCGCTGCGCGCCGGGCTGCCGGTGACGGTTCCCGGGCAGACCATCGATAGGCAATGTTCCTCCGGCCTGATGGCGGTCGCGACCGCGGCCAAGCAGATTCTCGTCGACTCCATGGCGGTGACCGTGGGCGGCGGAGTCGAGTCCATCTCGCTGGTGCAGAACGAACACCTCAACAAATACCGCAGTAGGGATCCGTGGCTTGAGGCCAACCACCCCGGCACTTACATGTCGATGTTACGGACGGCTGAACTCGTGGCCGAGCGCTACGGCATCAGCCGCGAGGCGCAGGACCGGATGAGCGCGCTGTCCCAGCAGCGGGCGGCGCACGCCCAGGTGAGCGGCCTATTTGACGACGAGATCACGCCTATCCGCGTGACCACGTTGCGGACCGACAAGGAAACCGGCGAGGTCACGGAGTTCGAGCAGCTGGTGTCTCGGGACGAGGGCGTGCGAGCCGGCACCACCGCTGTTACCCTGGCAGGGCTCCGCACGGTCCTGCAGCCCGGGGAATTCACCGCGCATCCGACGGTGAGCGCTGGCAATGCCTCGCAGCTCTCCGACGGAGCCTCCGCCAACGTCCTGATGAACAGCGACTATGCGGCGTCATTGGGCCTGGAGCCGCTGGGCTACTATTGCGGCATCGCCGTCAGCGGGTGCGAGCCCGACGAAATGGGGATCGGTCCGGTCACTGCCATCCCGAAGCTCCTAAAGCTCCACGGGCTGGGCGTTGAGGACATCGGGCTGTGGGAGCTGAACGAGGCCTTCGCGTCGCAGGCCGTCTACTGCCGGGACTTCCTGGGGATCGACCCCGAGAAGCTGAATGTCAACGGCGGCGCGATCGCCCTGGGCCACCCGTACGGGATGACGGGCTCGCGGGCCGTGGGCAGCGCTCTGCTCGAGGCGCGGCGCCGCGACCAACAATTCGTCGTGGTTTCAATGTGTGTCGGCGGCGGCATGGGGGCCGCGGGTCTCTTCGAAGTCGCACGCTAGACAGGACCCACTAAATACGGCGCGTTCTCGCCGGAAAATGATTACACGCCATCACGATCCACCCCGCAAAGGTCGTCCCGCGGAGTAAATTGAGTTCCATGCCGACGGCCATGTTGAAGGCACGGATCGGGCCACGCTTGTCCAGCAAAGGGCGACGCACCACGCATGGTCATAGTGCTGGATGAACCTTCTGACACAGCAGCACCGGCATACACAGCGGCCCATGCGCTCTTGATGCGGCAAGGGCGAAGCGGCTTGGTCAAAGCATTAATCTGGACGGCGCCAAGAAGCGCAGAACAGACCCGTCGGCAAATGGGCTAGTCCCGTGATCACAAGTCGACGACGACCGGCTCACCACGGCAATCCGCCTCCCCCACTCAATCCGCACGGCTCGTGGAAACGCCATGCCGGGCGGCCCCGACGCAGGGATGCAGACGGGGGCCGGCACCGAGACCCAAAGTGTGGACATTGTCCACACCCGAAATCCATCCCTCTGCGCACTCCAAACGCCAACCGCGTTCCCCCGTTGAGGGACGCGGTTTTTCTTGCGCTGGCAAGAGTGGGATGAGGACGGTTTCGCCCTCGTCCTAGGTTGTGGGGGGACGCCGCCTACAAGGGACGGCCGTCGCCGAGAAGCCCACCAACCTACGGAGAACTTCATCGCGGCCACATCCTTCACCCATTTCATGAGCCGTTCGGCAGACACACACCTGACCAAGCCAATGAGCGGCCATCCGGATCTGCACCAGAACCGGCGGCTGTCGTATTGGAGGCGCGGCAATCCGGTGCGTGATCCCAGCATCACTAACTTGCCACTGAATTCCGTGGTCATCGCTTCACAAGATGCGAGCCAATCATCCCCGCACTGTCCTCCAACGAGACGTCGCCGGCGGCCACTCCCACGACGAGATCAAACGCCTCATCACTGCCGAAGTCATGCCGGCACCCGTTGATCCACAGCATCAAAACCATGAGCGTCCACGCAGTTCGCTTGTTGCCATCGATCAACGCGTGGAATCGCGCCACAGACTCCATGAGAGCCGCCGCCTTCATCGCCAACTGCGGATATGCTTCCACACCCATGACCGTCGTTGACGGACGGGCCAGAGCCGAAGCCAGGAGGCCGATATCGCGGATATGAAACCCGTACCGGTCAACGACCTGTAACGCGTCCTCAATCTGGAGATACTCCGTCACGCGTCCTCAAGACGCGTCAGGAGCTCAGCGTCATTGCTCATCACGAAGTCCAGACCCTCGCTGATCTCGCGACGGCGCCGGTGGCGCTGCAGCACAAGCTCCGCACCCTGAAGCAGCAACGCAGACTTCGAGGTGTGTTCCTCGGCCGCCAGCTGGTCCAAACGACGATCCAGATCCTCGGGGACACGCAAATTCATAGCCATGCACTCATGGTACCAAACCAGTACCAGGGCCAATTTGGTCAGCGGGACGGTGAAAACTGCACCCGGGGTGGCAGCGGGCGTGGAAGTAAGCTCATCAGTACTCACCCTTGATCACGAAGTAAGAGCCGCGGACAACGCCCGCCAGCTTCGATTTCTGGCGGATCGACAACGCTCGTCCAGGTCTAATTTGAACGATGCGTGCCCCAACCGGGACCCGTAGGGGCACGGAGTTTCATTGTCTTGATAAGAAATCCTCGTTGTGCCACGACAGAAACGAGCATGCCGAGGACCTAGTCATCGAACCGCTACCGGTCAACAACCGTACAAGCGGATTCTCAAGTTCGAGACAGGCGCTCGCACATCCCATGAGTCCACGGTCGCCCATGATTACTACCACGGTAAGGCCGACGCGGATGGCGCACGTGTACTTCAGCGGCTAACCCGCGGGTGCCACGACGTCCTCCAGCACCGACCTGTCGAAAAAACGGACCTCGCCCGTCGCTTCGAAGAACACCGGTACCACTGATGTGCTCGGGTCCTTGGCCGTCTCGTAGATTTCGGGCCCGCCTCCGTGCTTCCGCGCAACCGTTCCAACAATCTCGGTACCGCGAACCCGGACGGTTCGATATTTGTAGCTCATGTTGACCCCTTCGTCGACTATGGCAAACCCTACCCCTGAGACGAATGTCCAGAACCCTGCGGAGCGTCCTGGGCATTCGGCGCGCACCATATAGGTCAACGCTCAGCGGGCACCGACGGAAGCACGCTGGATGGCGGGTATACCTTGCCGAGTTCGTGGCCGGCCGGACCCGCAGAAGGGGCTTGATACTTCGCGGTTAACGGCTGAAGGCCCCGCAGAGCCTGGCCGCGGGACCTTTGTCGCCAAGCCGCCCGGCCTTCAGTTGTTGCCACCCGTTTCGGTTCATATCCCCAACAAGCGTTGAGGTGATGTGGACTTTCGCCGAGGCGAGGTGTCCGGTGCCGTCCATGACGAGGATAAAAGTGTTGTGCATGCCACTGTCCATTTGGGCCACGACCTTGTAGGTGACGTTGGGGATCGGCTTGTTCAGCTCAGGGGACCAAACAGCGAAAATGAATCTGAACCGCTTGAAGAGCCGCAGTTGCCACGTTTGAAGATTATCGAATCAGAATCTTGCCAGGACCAATCTCCAAACTTTTACCCAAGTTCGAGGCGTGGAAGACAGGTCCGGCTTGGCGCCAGGGACGAGCTCCATCAGCCACTCCAGGTCAACGCTCTCGCCAAGCGTCAAGGCTTAGCTCCCGAAGAGCTTGGCCCCAATCTTTGAAAAGATGCCAGGCTCTTTCGACGCGTCAATAATGACCGGATCAGCCGAAAAGTCCGTGCCTGAGTCAGTAACGGGGAGTCGCTTGTTGTCCCAATCCACGGTTTTCAATTCAGAGTTGTACACCGGTGGGGTAATGCCTTCGGCACGGCGGGTGTCCCACCTTTGGTCAGGATCTCTTCATCGAAAACCTCAAGCCGACCAGTTGCGTTAGGGAACAGGTGAACGCGATAGGTCTTATAGGTTCCGCGTCCGGGGACGTACAGACTGCTTCTGACATCAAGTAACCCAAACCGCCCACCCTCTTCCCCGCGAGGAGTTGTTGCCAGGCGTTGCGGTTCATGTCGCCGACGAAAGTCGAGGCGATCCTTCCCGATACGCTTTGGGCGTGTCCGGCGGCGTCCGTGGTGTACGTGAAGGTGTTTTCCAGGCCACCGTCGACCTTCGCCACCACGTTGTACGTGACGTTCGGCACCGGCTTATTAAGTTCAGGTGACCAGGCATCATGGACGCCCGCGTACGTGTCTACCCTGACCACTTTTCCGGTGGCATCCGTGTAGTACGTTTCGACCGAGTCGACGGCCTTGCCTGTCACCTGGTTCATCCTCGACCAGTGTTCCACCACGTATTCGGTGTCTGGTTTGAGCCCGGTGCGGGCCGCGAAGTTATCCTTTGGGCTGACCGGGAAATTGCCGTGGCCGCGCCGAAGGACGACGGTTTCCTTGATGGTTTCCGGCTTCGGGAAGTGCTCGACAGGGGCGACGACTTGCGTCGTGGTTGCTGCGCCCGGGACGTGCCCAGCCGGGGCACGACCGACTGCCGGGATGTGGTCCGTGGGAGCAGCCGCGGACAATGAATCCGCCATCCGCCCCGGCGATCCCTGCCCGAGCCCGCCAGCACCGGCCGACACAACTGTCGGGAACACCTGATCCAGTACTTGATCAGCGGCACGCAAGACAGCCACCAAGCCGTCCGAGGCACGGGCAGCCGCGTGATCCACGGCCGCGGGCAATTTGCCTAAAGCCAACCAGGCGTTGACCTTCATGGCTGTGAGCGTGTCCATGACTTTGACGGTCGTTTGGGGCATACCCGGGTCGGAGACCTTCAGGGCGAGCGACCCGGGTTTGGAGAGGAAAGCCCCGGTGCTAGACAGACCCTGAGCTGCACTGCCAAACCCTGCCGAGAGCCCGCCCAACCGGGCACTGTCCGTGGTTGCGATGCTGACTTTTTCCGCGACCGATCCGGCCCCGCTGGCGACTGTCCCGGCTTTGCCTACGCCTAGTCCGCAACTCGAACTAGGTGCCGAAGAGTTTTTTCCCGATTTTTGCGAACACGCCCGGCTCAAGAGATACATCGATAATAGTCGGTTCCCCCGAAAAATCAGTTCCTCGTGCTGTCACCGGCCGACGGCGGTTGTCCCAGTCAACCGTCTTCAGTTCCGCATTGAATACAGGAGGTGCCAAACCTGCGGTGCGGAACTTATCCCACATCCAGGCTGGGATGTTCTCGGCGGTTCGGGGAAAGGCGATGAGTTCCGATTTTAGTGTTTCGGCGTCAGATGGAAGGTCTTCCTCACCAGGCGTGGCAAAGAGGCCCCTTGTCAAAATTTCGTCGTCGAACACCTCAAGCCGGCCCGCCGCTTCGGGGTAAAGGTGCACCCGGTATGTCACCCAGGTTCCTTCACCCGGAACATAGGAGCGTGCCCGCACCTCTAAAAGCCAACTATCCATTGCGTCGTGCGAGAATTCCGCATCAAAGTCGGGATAACCCCATTGCCCATTGCGCAGAACATCCTCATAGCGACGGGAAATTGTCTGTTGAATCAAAGAGGTGCTAACGATGGCTTCCGCACCGTATCCGGGTCCCCCGTCGGAAAAGGCCTCCTTTTGCAGGCGTAGTAGACCCTCGGATACGAAGGCAGTGTGAATCGTGGTGCTTTGTCGCATCTGTCCACCTTATGACTTCGGCAAGTTGTTAAACGGGATGGTCGCCACTTTCCCTCCGGCAAAACCGTGACGAAGACGGAACGTAGCTGGCAGCCCGGGCTTTGCACTCGCGACAGTCGTCATCGACCAGTTCAAACTTACACTTTCTCCGGAGGCCAAACGCCGCTTCACATTCCCGATGACCTCGGACTCCACTTGGCCAAATTGGACAGAATCAATTTCGGCACCCTTTCCACGGTTCTGCCAAGAGTGCTGAGGAAAAAGACCAGCCCGCTCACCGATGAATCCGAGGGCGGAGGGTGCTGCATGGCCGCCGTCATAATCTTTGCCGCCAAGCCGGCCGGCTTTGAGTTGCTGGTAGCCGTTTCGGTTCATGTCACCCACCAAAGTCGAGGTGATATGCCCTTTGGCCGATGCCAGATGCCCCTTGCTGTCCATGACGAGTGTGAACGTGTTCTGCATGCCACCGTCCACTTGGGCCACGACGTTGTAGGTGACGTTGGCGACGGGCTTGTTCAGTTCCGGCGACCACGCGCCCTTGACCCCGGCGTAGGTGTCCACACGGGTCACGGTGCCCGTCCCATCGGTGTAGTACTTCTCGACAGTGTTCTTGTCCACCACACCGGCATCGTCCTTCATCAGGCTGCGGTGTTCAATGATGTACTCGGTGTTGGGTCTCAGCCCTGCCCGGTCAGCGAAGTTCTCCTTGCGGTGGATCGGGAACGCACTGTCGCCGTGACGGAGGACAACGGTGTCACTGACATGGGCGGGCTTGGTGAATGGCTCGGGCCTAATCAGGTCGTTCGTGACCGCGGCTGCGCCTGCTGTGGGGCCCTTAGGCGGAGCGAAGGCCGGCGGGTTGCTCGCCCCTATCGAGGCGGCTTTATTGTCCAGCCAGTCAGCCGCTTTGGGACCGCCGGCATGGGTTACCGCTCCATGGGCAAGAGCAAAATCGGTTCTGGGCACTGCATCGTCCACAGCACGGATGCCATCCGCCGCTGCGGCAAGTCCCGTACCGACCGCGCGTCTGGCCCCTGTCAGATTTTCCGCCGCTGTGGACTTGACCGTGTCCAGAGTCGTGAAAACCCCGACCCGCACTTTGGTCATGCCGTCCAGGACCTTGGCGGTCGTGTCCGGCATAAGTATGTCGGAAACTTTGAGGGCCAGGGATCCTGGCTTGGTGAGCACCGTGCTGGTGCTGTACAGGCCCTGGGCGGTGCTGCTCAGCGTTGTGGAGAGTTTGCCCAGCCGGGCGCTGTCCATCGTGGCGATGCTTAGTCTGTCCGCGGCCAGACCTGCTTTCCCCGCCATGGTCCCGGTCTTAGTTAGGGCTCCGCCGCCGACAAATAGGGATCCCATGTTGAACACCGCACCGCCGATATCACGACCGATGTTCTGGTTGCCGCCTTCATGGTTTTCCAGATGGATGAATGCCGCACCCATGGCACCGTAATCATCCAAAGCGCGCTGTATTCCGGGTTTATCCTTCTCCCACTGCTGACGGTTGAATGCCCAAGTCAAAGGCACGGACGCCAGCGTGCCTGCGTTGCCCATCATGGCATTCATGCCGCCCCACGCCTGATCCCGCTTGGCATCGTTTCCAGTGCCAGTCAGGGACCAGACACCATCGACAAGCTCCACCGCACCAGCACCCATACCCTGAAGAAACCCCAACACGCCGTTCGGGCGGTAGGGGACAGTCTGCTCACCCCAAGGAGTCTGTTCCCCGCCATGGTCAATACCCATGAGTGTTCCGGCGTCGTACAACGCCTCATCAAACCAGGACCCCGAGCGGAGATCCACTGACACGGGCCGCTCGGCCGTGTGGGGCTCCCCGCCGGACACGCCGGCAAGTGCGGCGGCGCAGGTATCCTGCGCACTGAGATAGTCGTTATGGATGGCCTGAAGTTCGGCCGCGAGTGCATTGCGGCGGCCCGTCAAATCTGCATCGCCACCCCAGTGCTGCTGGACCTGGGTGGTGATTTGCTGGTCTTTGACCATTGTTGTCTTCTCAACGGACGTCGGGAAGGCATCAATGTCCGTATCCAGGTCCCGGACGCTGCGGCCGCAGGCCTCAAGCCGCTGCCTCAGGTCCCGGCAGGTGGAAGAGAACGTCGTCAGTGCCTTCGAGGTCAGCTGAGCGTCATCGGAGACTTTCGCCGCGAGAGGCGAGACCTTGGTGAACGCGGCCAGAACGGTCGGGGACTCTTCGGAGACGTAAGAGGACCCGAGTCCGGACCAGGTCCGGGAGGCGGCATCGATACCGCTGCGGAAGGCGGCCGAATGTGTCGTGAGGTCGGCGGCCGCGGCGTCGAGGGAATCGACGTCGGGCAGTTGGAGACCCCCTGAAGGGTCCAGTCCCGAGGACCCTGTTTGTGTGCAAACCTCTGGCGACAAAGCCATATTGCTCTAACCCTTCAAGCTCTTAGGTACTCCTACAGCGGCAATGGCCGGGGCCCGGCGCCGGGGAGCGAGGACGGCACCCCTGCCCGGGCCGCGCTGCGCTGGGCGCTTGAGGCCATCTCAAGGTCTCCCTGGACGTAGAAACTCACGGCCTGCACAGTGGAAGTAAGGATGGTCCCGGTTCGTGCCACAGCTGCGCTGGCGTTCGGGCCCAGGCGGTTGGTAACGACGTCGTTCAAAGCGGCCACCACCACCCCGCCGGGAATGGATGATGCAGCGAGCAGCAGGGCCTGTTCCATGCCGGTAACGGCCGGTTCCACGCTCTCCGCCTGGGCTGCCGTGGCCCTGATCGTGGACACGGAGGAGGCCACGTCGATGTTCCAACTGCCGCTCATGCCATTTCCCTAGCCGATGCCCTGAACGGCGTTGCGGGCCGAGCTGATGGCCGTTGAGGCCGTCTCGTCGTTGAGGCCAAGGGTGCTCTTGACGAGCGCCACGATGGCCTTGGTTTCATTGGCGGCCGCGTTCCATCGGGATTCCACCGCCTGGTACTCGGAGTCAACGCCGTCGGCGCGGAAGTCAGCCATCGCCTGGCTGACATCGGCCTGACGCTGGCCGATCAGCGACTCCAGCTGCGCCGCGAGTGCCTGGATGTCGCCCTGAACCTGGGCGGAAACGTTGGTGTCGAATGCGATTCTGTTAGCAGTCATGATTTAGCAGAGCCAGCCCGGCTCCCACTCCATTCAGTCGTTTGAGCAGCAATTTCCTGGTGAGACGAAACCATCTCCCAAGCACGAAGAAGCAGCTAGGCGCGGCCCTGGAAACGGGCGCCATCGAAGTTCGCTGAGCCCTCGCTCTGGCGGGCATTGTCGCTGGCAGCTAGGTCGCCCTGCTGGAATGCAGTGTTCATTCCGCTCTGGCCCTGGACGATTCCTGCCAGCGCAGAGTTCAGTTCGGATGCCACGAGATCCGAGCGGTTCTTGAAGTTATCGAAGGCTGACTTGCCGGCACCGCTGAAACGGCCCTCCAGCGGAGACACTGCGTCCACGAACCGTCGCACGAGGGCGCCAAGGTCCTGGTTCGCTGAGTCGGTTTGCCTGTTAAGGTTTCCGACAGTCTCTGCGCCCATGTCAAAAATAGCCACGAGATTCCCCACAATCACTTATTGTCTGGTTACATCGCCGACGGTGGACGACAACGCGCATTAACCAGCATGTTCAACTCACGACTATATGTCCAGTCGATGCACAAACTAATTCGTGAAGAGGCTTTGACTTGCAATGGTCGTCATCGTCCGGGGTAGGTTTGTCTGTGCCGATATTTGCCGTGGAGGGGACCGGGATCACGCATGGCCGAAGACTATGATGGCCGGCTGTTGGAATCGGCGAAAGTCCGAAAACACAAGCTGGATGATGCGCTGCTGTTCGGTATTAATGTGCAGGAACGAAGCTACTCCAGCAGCACCATGAAGTTGATGTACTCCCTCCTCCTGGCGGCCTTGATAGCTGCCATCTGCGTTGGGTTCAGCTTCGTCCAGCATTTGCTGAGTGAGCGGAACAATCCTGCCGCTACTGCCCTACTAACGTTGTGGACGGACCTCCACCGTGTCTAACGCCCTTACCCGGATCACCGTCATCGGCGAGCACCGGCATCTGGACCTGCGCGTCCCCTCCGATGAGCCCGTTGCATCCCTGCTCCCTCAAATACGCGAACTCATCTTTGCCGGCGCTGAAGACATTCGGCAACGGTCATCGCCCGCTGCCCTCACCACGGCCGTCGGAACGGTTATTGAAGCGTCCCAGACATTGCGTGCTGCCGGCGTGCCCGACGGGGCTCGCCTTTACCTCCGGGACGAACGAGCAGTGCCGCCTTCCCCTGAGGTTTATGACGTGGCGTCTTTCGCGGCTGAATCCACAGAACGCGACCCCCTGCTTTGGACCGGAGCCCTGCGCGCTGCTGGCCTCGCCGCCGTAGCCGGTTTGACGATGGCCGGCAGCGGGAGCGCGGCGGTACTCCAGCAGCCGGACCGGATCATCCTTGGGGTGTCGCTGGTTGGCATTCTGTTGCTCGTCGGATCCCTGCTCAGCCGATTCCGTTCCGTACCGGCAGGCCTTTCAGTCCTGGCCGCTGGCTGGATCGTGGGAGTCTCTGTGTCGTTTACAACTAAAGACTTCCCGCCTGGGCCGCTGCTACTGGCCATTACGATTCTGGCCCTCGTCGCAGCGGGCCTCGGTACTCGCCAGCAGGTCCCGTTTATCGCGACTGCCGGGCTGCTCGGGGCCCTCGGCGCAGTTTGGGCTGCTGTGCAGCAGGGCAGCGGGGATGCAGCGCTGGGTGCCGCGGTCACCGGAATAGTGGCTGTTCTCACGCTCGGCATTGCGCCCAGGCTCGCCACGGTAGTGGGCGGATTGAACGGTCTCGACGACGACCAGCGTCAGGGTGTCCGGCCCAACCGGCAGCGGACCCTGGACGCTTTTCACCGGGCGCACCGTACGCTGGCAGGGTGGTCCCTTGCTTCGGCGCTGGCAGCCTCGGGTGCCGCTGTATTTGTCTGCCTGGCTTGGGACCGTGCCGAATGGTCCTTACCCTTGGCAGCCGTACTGCTGGGAGCAGTCGTTTTCCGAGGGCTGTCCCTGCCCCTGTTCTGGCAGCGCATCGGGGTGTACGGGCTGGCCGCAGGCGGCCTGGTGGGAATCGCCGTCGTCGTTTCGATACAGCTGCACCAACCCGCCTGCCTCCTGATCGCCGGTGCGGTAGGCCTGCTGGTGCTGGCCGCGGCCCAAGGGACCGTCCGCGAACAGGCCGGGGCCAGGCTGCGGCTCATGGCAACACGCACTGAGACGGTGTGCGTCCTGGGCACCATTCCGCTCACCCTGGGCCTGTCCGGAGCCTACGAACAATTAGGACACACCTTTGGCTGAGCAACCACGGACGGGTTTCCCCCTCGCCCCGCAAACACAGCAGACATCTGGGACGGTCGGCGCCGAACCCCCTGCAGGCTTTCCCGGCATGGCACCACGCCCACATCAACTTGGTCTCCCGGGGACCGTCGATGAAGACGGCCGTCCGACTCCCCCGGACAATGCACCTGATCCCCTGCACCGGCGGCGTCCCGCCAAACCGGCCCGCCAGCCGGCCGGTGACACGTGGTGGGAACGCCTTCGGTTCGAGATTTCTGATGCCCTGACCTCGGGCGGCCTGTCGGAGCGCCTGGTACGGGCCTCCTCAGCCGTGGAGGCCCCGATCACCACCGGCCGGAGGATCGTAGTCGTGGGGGTCGCTGGCGGCGTGGGCACCACCACGGTGGCGGCCCTTTCCGTCAAGCTGCTGGGCAGCATCCGGCAGGAAGCTGTCATGGCCATTGACGCCACGGACGAATCAGGCCGGCTTCTGCACTACTTGGGGGCGGTCGAAGACGCCGACCTGTCGGCAGCCGCTGTGAAACTTCGGTCAGAGCCGGTCCGGACACTGCCCGACCTTGTGGAACGAGCGGTGTCCTGCGGCAACCAGGTTTACGCCCTCGGACGCTCAGACGTGCCCGCCGCTGCGGATACCCCGATCGGTGCCGCCGAATGGACGGACCTGTCTTCTATTTTTTCGAGGTTCCTCGCCGTGACCGTCGTCGACGCAGGGTCGTCCCCACGCTCCCGGCAGACCGCTGCCCTTCTGGAGACAGCGCACGCAATCGTCGTCGTCGCACCGGACACGGACTTCGGAACAGACAGGGCGACCGCGGTACGGGCGGGGCTCTTCGCCGTGCGTCCGGAAACTCCCGTGGTCACGGTGCGCACCCGGATCAACGGCCAAGCCAACGTTGCCGGGGACGCAGCCGGGCTGCCCTTTGACCGCCACCTTGCCGCCGGCGGCCCCATCAGATTGAGCCGGCTGGGGGCGCGGACCCGTATCGCGGCGACGGAGATCGCCGGGTCTGCCCTGTCCGCCGCCAACGGGCGGTAGCTATGACCACCAGGATCATCCACCGCCCGGCGCGGACCGCCCTTCCTGAATCACCCCCATCGTCTGCAGTGTTGGATGCGCCTCCCCAGCTGCCCTCAGGCGGGGGCGGCATGAACATGTTGGCGCTTGTCCCCATGCTCGGTGCTGCCACATCTGTGACGGTCATGATGCTCTTCCGGGGATCGTCATTGGCAGGAATCGGGGCGATCATGATGGTGGCTACGGTTCTGGCGTCCCTTGCGCTGATTTTTTCCCAGCGAGGAAAGTCAGCGCGGCAACGCAGTCAGAAACGCCGCCTCTACATGGACTATCTTCACCGCCGGCATAAGGAATTCGAGGCCGAAGAACGCCTGGCGAGAATGTCCGCCAACCGTAGCCACCCGCCGCTTGGCCAGCTGCTGGAAACAGTGGTTGAGGACCCGCACCGGTTGTGGGAACGGCGTCGCACCAGCCCTGACTTCCTCCTCACCCGTTTTGGCACCGGCACTGTGCCCCAGCGCATCATCTCCGTCCAGGACAGCGGGGACGCCGTTGAACGGCCCGATACTTTCATGCTGGCCGAGGCCAAACAGCTGAGTCACCGTTTCGCCTCAAATCCACACATGCCCCTGACACTCCCCTTGGCCGGGGTCTCGAACGTCTCCATCATCGGAGACAGGGAAACGGCGATGACGGTCTGCCGAAGCATCCTGAGCCGCATCGCTGCTTCCCAATCCCCCGAGGATGTCGAACTGGGGATAGTCGTCGCCGACGATCGCCGGGCCGACTGGGAATGGACCAAATGGCTGCCCCATATCCTGGACCGGTCAAACCAACCCAGACAATCCGCAAATCACCATGGGATGGCCCGCCTCCTGGGGGCCAGCTTCGATGCCCGGATCGCCGCCGTGGCCGGCGCGGCACGGAATTTCCAGCGGCTGCCAGCAGAAGCGCTGCCCCGGCTCGTGATCATCACCGACCTGCCCGGGGAGAACGCCCTGCCGCTCCCCGGGCTGCCCGCTGACATGTCGCTCACTGATCTGGCGGTGACCCGGATCCACCTGCTGACAGACCAGAAACAGGAGCCTGACAGTGTGGATCTTCGGCTCGCCGTTGATACCGGCAGCGTCACCCTGACGAACACCTCAAACGGGCAGACGGTAGTTGGCCAGGCGGACGAAGTCCATCCGGCCGAGGCTGAGTCCATTGCCCGTGCTCTGGCTCCGCTGCGCCTCTCGGAGTTGTCGCATGAGTTTGGCGAGCACAAGGCTTCACGCAGCTACGCAGAGTCACTAGGACTAAACGGATACACCGCCGTAGAGGTGCACAAGCTCTGGGAAACCCAGCGGGGTCCGGACTTCCTGCGCGTTGCCATCGGCATGGACGAGGACTCCTCGCCCGTCTACCTGGACCTGAAGGAGCCAGCGAAGCAGGGCATGGGACCCCATGGCATCTGTGTGGGGGCCACCGGATCCGGCAAATCCGAACTGCTGCGGACACTGGTCCTGTCCCTGCTGACCACCCACTCCCCCGAGGATCTGAACATGGTGCTCGTGGACTACAAAGGCGGCGCAACGTTCGCGCCTTTCGCTGACGCCCCCATGTATCCGGCCTGGTGACCAACCTTGTCAGCGATGCCAGCCTCGTTGACAGGATTTACGCGAGCCTGGCAGGAGAGGTCGTCCGCCGACAGGAACTGCTGAAGTCCGGTGGTGACTTCGCCCATATTGATGACTACCGCAGCGCACGCGTGCGCACCCCGGACGATCCCACCCTGCGGCTTCCCCTGCCCTATCTCTTTGTCTGTATCGACGAATTCGGTGAACTCCTCACAGCGCGCTCCGATTTCATCGACCTCCTCCTCTCGATCGGACGCATCGGACGCTCCATCGGAATCCATTTGCTCCTGTCCAGCCAGAAAGTGGAATCAGGGATGCTTCGAGGGCTGGAGACCTACCTTGCGTACCGGATTGCGCTGCACACCAACTCAGAAAGCGAAAGCCGCACTGTCATTGATGTGCCGGACGCCTACCACCTCCCCAACACGCCAGGGCACGGAATCCTGAAGGTGGACACCACGGTCTTCCGTCGTTTCAAGGCATCGTACGTTTCCGGACCGCTGCCCCCGCCGGTCGGGGAAGAGGACACCGCCTCGGCAGCGGAGGCGCCAGCCCCGGTGGCCGTTTTTGGCCTCCACCGCCCAGGCAGCGCGGATCAGCCGACGGCGGCACTCCCCGTTCCTTCCCCAGGATCCGGGCAGTCTCCTGAGGGCCCCACCATCCTTTCGACGCTCGTTGGGTTTGCCTCCGGCACCCAGCCGATGACACCGCCGGTCTGGCTTCCCCCGTTGCCGCTCTCAATCTCCCTGTCCCAGACAGGGGCGGCGGTGAACCTGACTTCAGCCGGACCGCGCCTGGAACAACCGGCCTACCTTTCCCCTGCTATGGGCATCCTGGATGACCCTTCACGCCAGTGGCAGGGACCGTGGCACCTCGACCTGGCCGCAAGGGGCGGCAACCTCGCAGTTATTGGCGCACCCCAGAGCGGCCGCAGCACAGCGCTGCGCAGTATCGCCGCCGCCCTTGCCCTCAGCCACACGGTGCAGGACGTAAACCTTTACGGCATCGACCTGCTCGGCAACTCACTGACCGGATTGGCCGCACTACCGCACAGCGCCGGCATGGCAGGGCGTGGAAACCGTGAGTACCTGCGCCGGACCGTCGAAGAAGTACATTCGTTGGTCAACGCGCGACAAGACGTTTTCGAAGCCCACCGCATAGACACCGTCAAGGCGATGCGGACAGCCCGGGCCCGCGGCGGGCTCGAAGAATTAAGCTGCACCGACCTGTTCCTTTTCATCGATGGCTTCGGTGCCCTGACGTCAGAGTTTCCGGAGATCGAGGAGTTGGTCCACGACATCATGACGCGCGGCAGCACCTTCGGGGTCCACGTCGTCGTTACGGTCAGGACCTGGTCTGAGATCCGGATGACGCGGCAATCCCTGATCGGCAACCGGATTGAACTCCATATCTCCGATCCTGCTGACTCCATCGACCGCCGGCTGGCTTCAACTCTCGGCGCGGGCCGGCCAGGGCGGGCCCTCACCCTGGACAAAACCATCGGACACTTCGCGCTCACTTCCCTAGAGAACCGTCCCGACCCGGACGCCGCCGCCACCGAACTCGAACGGCTGTGCCAGCTTGTTGCCAGCGGCACCGCGGATTCCGCCCCCGCAGTCAGGGTGCTGCCCACAGCTGCGGATCTTCCTCCGCGAACGGTCCGCACGACCGGACCCGGCATGGGACTGCGGGAGCAGGATCTGGGGACCGAAGTCCTGGATCTCTTCGGGACAGACCCAGGGCTCCTTGCCTTCGGGGACCCGGAAACCGGCAGAACCAACCTGTTGAAAAACATCGCCTCACAATTGATCGGCTCTCATGCTCCCGGCGAAGTGATTTTTGCAGTCTTTGATCCCCGCCAGAACCTGCGGAACTTCATCCCGGATGAGTACCTCGGCGAATACGCTTCGAACGCTCTCGTGGCCGCGCGCCTTGCTGAATTCGTTGCAGGCCAGCTCCAGGACCGGATGGGAGACGGCAGCAAACCCGCCCTCACCATTCCCCGGATCGTTCTCCTGGTCGACGACTACGACATCCTCACCGCCTCCGGCAACCAACCCCTAAGAGCCCTGGCCCCGCACATTCCGGCAGGCGCAGACGCCGGACTCCACGCCGTTGTGGCAAGCAGGATCAACGGGGCCGCCGTCGCAATTCACGACCCGTTCCTCAGCGCCATCAGGGCAGCCGGAGGTCCCGTGGCTCTCTTCTCCGGGGAGAGGTCAGAAGGTGTGATCGCAAACGGCGAACGCCCCGCCCATCTGCCAACCGGCCGCGCCCGCATTCTGCGTCCTGGCCGGCGACCACTGGTCGTGCAGACCTTCCTTCACCAGGACAAGGACATTTCGGCATGAGTTACGACTTCCACCTCGTTGCCGCAACAGACCCCAGGCAAGGAGACTTCGCCAGGGTGTGCACCCTCCTCGAGGACAAGGCCGGACTGGAATCGGTTGGCGATACCGGGCACCTCATCCTCACGTTGGGAGGGGAACAGCTGGCTCTGATTACCATGCCCAGCCGCATCGATAATGACGAACTGCTCCGGGTCTTTGGGCAGGATGTAGCCCACCAGCTCGGCGGAACCGCCTGGGTCTCCGAGGTGAACTGCCCCGAAGACAAAGACACCGCAGAAGCCGCCCGGACATTCCTCATGCTCGCCGTGTCTGAAACCCGCGGACTGGTCATCGATCCGCAGAGCAACGAAATCCTGAACGTGGTGGAAACTTGAATCAGGGGCTGCCACTGCACATCATCCCTGCTCCCGCGGTTCGGCCTTGGAAGACCCGTGCATTGGGCAATGCTCTTGCGGACATTCCCCCGGGCGCAGCTCCCGCCGTGGCCATGCGAAGGGAAGCCCAGCCAACCTACGGCTTGGTCGCTTTTCTCAAAGCCACGAACCTGCCTTGGGTCAGGCCCGCCGAAGACGGCCAGAACCTTGAGAATGCACTGGCCGTTGAGCCCGCAGAAAGTGCACCCCTGGTCTCGGGCAGCGTAGCCGTGAGCGGAAGTGTCTTGCACCCAGCCAGCAACAGCACTCGAATCGGGGCATATACCGGCCAGATGCTGGAGCCGTTTCAGGTGCGTCCCCTGAGGGCGGGCGACACCGAGCCTCTCAGCTGGCCTTGGGACATTGAGGTGAATAGCCGTTGGTTCCAGTCGCACATGCCTTGGGGCTCTCTGATTTTCTCAGGAGCCAATGTCACGGGCCTGTTGGTCGCGGTGCGGACGGACGCCGGTGTGGTGGAGTCCTTCGACGCCCTGATCACCACCGGGGCTCCCATCACCGAGAGTGTGCGTTCCAGGGCGAAGACGCAGGCCAAAGCCCTGAACTCTATGGACTTCAGTCTGGAGTACCATTTCGGCGCCGATGCGTCCGGGGTCTATTCAGGCGCCGACGGGTTCCGGGTACCGCTGGCCACTGTGCTGGGACCGGGCCTCCTGAAAGGCATCGATTTCAGCCGGCACGACGTGGCAGGCGTGGACGTCGACATGTTGGGGTTGTCGCCGTTCCAGCATCTGGCCCTGACGTTTCCCCTGATCCATACCTGGGACGGCGGCAGTGGACTGGCTCTCCGCCAAGCAGCGTTCGGAGAACTGCCCTAAACGTAGCCGTCGACGATCGCAGCGGCGATCTCCTTGTAGGCCCGACGGGTGTTCCCGGAAATCTTTTCGAGGGAGATCCTGTCCCCGTCGGCCACGCCACGGTCATGCGGAACTGTGATCAGCTTGCGGCAATACCCTGCCAAGTGTTCTTCGATGGCGCGTTTGTCCACGCGGGTGGACACCTGGTCTTTGTCCGTGACCACCACGATGGCGTTGCGGGCCAGGTTTTCGTAACCGTGTCCAGCCAGCCACTGCAGGGTGTTGCGGGCCCGCTTCGCACCGCTGACGGCGTACCCGGAAGCGATGACCAGGTTAGTAGCCCTGGGCAATACACCGGCCATAGCTGGGTGCGAAACCCCGGTTCCGCAGTCCGTCAGGGTCACTGAATAGTACTGGGAGACAAGGTGATGAATCTTGGAGTATTCGGCTGCTGTCAAAGCATCTGACAGGGCCGGGTCCTGCTCGCCCGCCACCAGGTGCAGCCGGTTGGCGTGATGCATGTAGTCGGTCAAGGCGGTCAGGGAATTGATTGCATCAATGTCCCTCACGATGTCCGTGACCGTGCGGGGTTTGACTTTCTGGTACAGCATCTCCCCCAGCGCGCGTTCGGCCAGGTCCCCGCTGTCCGGGTTGGCGTCGATGGCGCAGGGGTGGTCTCCGCGGTACTCGGCCAGGATCATGCCCACCCCGACGGTGGTGGAGGTCTTGCCGATGCCACCTTTGAGGCTGAGCACGGCAGTGTTGAAGCTCCCCGACAGCGGGCGGGCAATCCTTCGTTCCAGCTCGGCGTCATCCTGGTCCTTCGCACTGGGGCCGAGATTCAAGTACCCGCCAGTGGCCGAATATAAAGCACCCCTCACACCAGTGGTTGGCCGCGGACGGTCCGGCCTGACGAACTGCGTCTCGACGTGGGGTGTTCCGTACGGTGACGCTTCCCGCTCAGGCTCCTCCGCCGTCGTCGGGCCTTGCATGGAAGCCTGTGACATCTGCGGAAATGCCTCCCGCGCGGGAACCGCGAGAGGTGAAACATCCTGATCCGGGAATCGGCCCTCGGCCTCTGGTGTGCCGGCATCGGCGGCCTGCCCGGCAACGCCGCCCATAATCCTGGGGCCTTCCATGGTAGGACTAGCCGGAGCGTCGGCGAGGGCCTCGGCGGTTCCGTCAGCGAGAACCTGGAAATTGCCCTCCTGCCCGTTGGAATGGTCAATGGCATGAGCTAAGGCGGGTGCACCCGAGCTGCGTGCATATTCAGCAAGGACCGCAATGGCTGCTGAATAAGGATCCATCCCTGGAGGCGGAGCAATCCGCTCACCACCGACGGTAACCTTGCCGTCGGTGAACACCTCGACGCGTGTGGCCCCCAGATCCATCACTACACTCCTCAAATACTGCGTGCGCAAGGCTGCGCCACCTCAGCGATCCTAGCCCGTTCGTCTCGCTAGGTCATGTCACGCTACGGGATTGACCGCGACCGGGGTTCCCGAGCCGCGTCATCGCGGTCGCGGGAACATCGCTCATCGTGTCGATCAGCTGCGCGACCCGCGGGGAAACGCGCAACTTGGGTTTCGTCCGGGTGCACGGCGCGGCCCTGTCGCGGTACGGGCGGCTACCTCCGAAACGATCAGGACGCGACGGTGGCCGTCTTCGCGATCTTCACAGGAACCGTCCGCGACGCTAACAGTAAGGCGCTTTTGGGCGCACTCGTCGAATCTCTTGCCCAGCAACTGGCACTGACCGGGATGCCGATCACCACCGTCCAGTCGAGCGTGCTCAACGCCGAACTCATCTTCCGCGGCAGTCAGATCAAGGACAGCCCTGGCCCTCACCCTCCCCCAACCGAACCGTTACACCCGATTTCATCGCCGACGTCGAAACTCACCTCAAGTCCGTCATGACGCGGAGTTCCACCCAGCGGACAACCTCGGCTCGCGGACTATGGTCCAGTCTTCTCGACGACGGGAAGGAGCCGACGGCGGGAGAACTCACCGGGGTGCTCGCCCACCTACAAAGTCCCGAGCTCAGGGACAGGCTCGTCGCGGACATGCCCGGCCTGGACCTACCGATGGAACTCCTCCTGTTCGGTGAATCAGGCACCGCGCCGGATTGGAATCGGATGGACACCGCCAAAGTGTACTTTTGCAACTACGCTGCGACGCGAATCGAAGAACCACCGTCCGCGTGTCCACACCTCGTCGAGAATTTGTCCACACACTGGGCCTGAAACGCCCCTGAGCTGTGACAACAATGCACTCGTAGTCGGGTTGCAGTCCCACACACGTCACGCCGGGGCTGACTCGATTGCCATTCCATCCCGTGCTATTGCCTTCAACGTCACCTCGTCGCCGGCAGCAGGCCTGGCTTCTGCGCCCGGATTCCTCGCAGGTCATGCCAGAAGCTCCAGCGCGGAGCATGAACAGGTGACACCAGTAACGGACCAGAAGCGGATAGGGGCTTCGAGCTGGCCACTTGGGCAGTCGACACGCCTAACGACGCTGCGAACACCCATTTTGCCGCAGGTCATGTCACACAGAACGTCCGGACGCATGAACTCGTATCAACCGAAAAGGGCTAGAAACGGACCAAGATGCAGGTCAAGCAACCGCCCTCGGACAGGGTGTGGACAGTGTCCACGCCCCTTTGGCCGGACAAGCTGCCACATTTCCCGCTCCCTCAGACTCCACGATGGAGCGAAAATAGCGAAAGGATCTCAAGAAATTCTCATCCAGGTTATGTCGTCAGCGCAACCGCGGGACATGAATAGGTGACAGACCAACTTTGGCCGCCACATCAACCGGAAAGGAGGCACAAATGCCCCCACATCCCAGCAAACGGAGGGCCTACTCGCCAGGTACCTGAGACCGCCAACCACACAATTTCATAGGCGCGCGCGGCGCCAGGCACAGTCCGCGGGCAGCGTCAGAGGGACGATGAGGGTCGATGTGCACACATTAAAGCAATAACCCCTCTGACGAGGGGTTATGCGTGCCCGAGGTGGGACTCGAACTGCATTCCAGCCCCTGCAAACACTGGGAAGCCGAAAACATACCGAGTACGGCCCGGTCCAGCACCGGTACGGCCGAGTCCGGCGGCAACGGTGTGCACATTGTGCACACCCCTTTTCGGCTTCTGAACCCGCCCCCGGCCGCGACCGCGAGGTGCACGCGTAGCGGACCGGGTGCCGCTCAAACGATCTGAATCCGTTCGTCGCCGAGTTTCAACCTCGACACGAAGCGGGCCACCGACCGCTTCGACGTATATCCGCAAGGTGTCAACCTAGGCTCGGTCAATGTCATCGTCCTCTATCCGGGACACACTTTTCCGGCTGACGTGCGGCCGCTCAGCCAGCTGGACCTGTGTCAGCTCGCAGGCCTCGCGGAGCTCCCGAAGCCGGTACGCCCGGAACTGATCGAGCAGGTGCTTCTTACGGGCCTCTACCGCTTCGAGGTCAACAGGCCGCTTGGCCAAGAGTTCCTCTAATGATTTCGCCACCACCATGCCTCCTTTCTGCATCCCGTTCCGGAGCGGGCCCGAGCCGCGAACTCAGGCCTCCTCAAGGCGCTTCAACAACCCAGCATCGTGGCGCAGCACGAAGTCCAAGCCAGCACTGACATCAGGACCGAGGCCGTGACGATGAGGGTCCAACTCGGGCCCTTAACGGACGCCATCCGGTTTGGAGGCGTGCGCCTCGTCCGCCCACTGACCCGCCCGAAGGACGCTGTCTTCTGGAAGAGGCCGGTTCATTTCCATGCCCGATAGTACCAACGCATCAAGCAAAACAGTTCGTTAACGGACAAGTTCAACAGGCCATTGCTGACACCATTCGGTGACATAATGAAATGGTGAAGGAGGAAGTTTGACGAACTTGACCAGCATCGACACACCCGCGGCAGCCGGTGCGATCATCCGCGCCCGGCGCCAGGAACGCGGTCTTTCACAACAATCGCTTGCAGAGGCGACTGGGGTTTCACGGAAGTTCCTCGTTGACCTTGAGGCCGGCCACGAACGAGCCGAACTCGGCAAGACCATGGCCGTCCTCCGCACCCTCGGGCTGTCACTGACCGCCACCGAGCCTATGCCCCGCGGCCGCGACTACGACCCCGCGAGGCGGGACTACGCCGAAACCTTCACCCAACTGATCGGCTCTCGGGACTTCGAGTACGCCATTAAGATGCTCGCCGACTACGCCACAGCCTCCCTCAAAGCCGGAAAACCGCTACTCCAACGCAGCCCCCGGCTCAAAGACCCGCACTGGTCCGCCGCCCTGGCCGGCATCACCAACTACACCGCGCACCAGCTCGGGCAACCCGCACCGTCCTGGACCAAACGAATCAAACCCCTCAACGAAGCATGGATGCCGGCCGAGTCCTACCGGCACGTCGCGGAACCCATGAAGAAACTCACCATGTCACAAACACCCGCCGAACTCGCTGCCCTCAACGTCTTCATCCGCGTACGCAGCCTGGCCACCGCATGAGCGGCGGAGAACTCACCGCCGATCAAATCCGCGCACTCCTCCACGAACTCGGCAGGCGCCTCCAGGCCCAAGGTGTCCATGGGGACATCAAACTCGTCGGCGGCGCCGCGCTCATCCTGCAAGGAATCGGCAACCGCCCCACCGCCGACATCGACGCCAGCTACGCCGACCCGTCCACTGTCAACGCCATCGTGGCCGAAATGGCAGCGGACTACGACCTTGCGCCTGATTGGCTGAACTCCAACGCCTCAGCCTTCGTCCCGGACAACGCCACCTGGGTTCAACTTGAACAACTGGACGGACTCACGATCCGGGCCGCGGACACCGAAACGCTCCTGGCGATGAAAATCGCCGCCGAACGAGACAAGGACACCCTCGACATAGCCCGGCTCCTCCGCCTGCTCAACATCACCAACGCCGACGACGCCGTCAACCTCGCCTACAACAAATACGGCGACCACTCCATCCCCCTCGCCGCGGGCCGGGACAACTACCTCATCGTCGTCGACGACGCCCTCGACGCAGCCACAACCCTCGAACCCGAATCCGGCGAGTAGACCAAACGGACAACTGGTGCGAGCATCTGATCAACCACGCAGTACGCGTTCATCGAAGAGTCAAGCCTCGATGTACGGCTTCGCTCCATGAACCGGGACTACGTCCACTGAGCGTAGGGGCGATCCGTTCGATCTCGCGTCCCGCCGAGATTTCATTTTAATAGAAAGGTTTCTCGATGACTGACGGAACGCGTGTAAATGATGAGTCATTGACAGAGGACCAGGGCAGCCGGCCACAGCGACGCGACGGTCTTCGGCATGATCCGAAGACACTGCCGGGTCTTGTTGAGACTCTCGGCCATCTGGAACGGTTGCTGTCATTCAATTTGAAGTCGATGGCCACATGCACGCCGATTCTCAATTTCTCTACGAGCTTTCACGATCTCCGACGAATGCACCAGGAAGTTACTGCCCTCCGAGCGGCCATCTCGCGTGCCTCAACAATCATTGCGACTGATACTCCGCTCGCAGTCCGGTTTCCAGATGAGGAACAGACTTGGCTTCTGGAAGGTAAGCCTCTTTCGCCGAAGCAGTTGACCGTCTTGGCCACGCTTGCTGCCGATAACCCCGAGGCAGAGACGGTGGCTTACTCGTCAATGATCTCGGATCTTGTCTTGGATCCGCCGCACGTTCGTTACTTCAAGGAACAGGCGCAAATCGAGGAGAACTTTCGGGTGGCCATGCATAATCGTGCCCACGCTGTCGGGCAAAAGCCGGTGAGATGTGTGTCTCCAAGAATGGAAAGTCCACAAGCATGCACCAGGGACGCTACAACCGGTAGCGCACGATCTGGATCGGAGTATCGGCTTCGTCCAGGCCCGTCGAGAAGCGGTACCAGAGTTACACAACACAGGCACGCCGGAGTTCCGGTGAACCTGTGGTCACACAACGATGTAGGACTTCGTTTCCCATCGCCAAGGAACTAGACGCCCCGGTTGGCCCGCGGCGCAGTTGCCCCGTAGCGGGGTTCTAAATGGAGGGCGCCGCAAACGCTGCACTGAATCAACGTGGACACCCAATAGTGATTGGATCGCGGCGAACCCCATGGAATCCGCTGAGGCTCCCTTCCACAGGACCGATCCCAAGGTTCACCCGGCACCGTGTCGGCGGCAGTTCAACGCAGCGCCCAAGCCCGGATGGAATTTCACGCTTCGCCGGTTCACGGCCTAACACCGCCGCGGCTTCAACCACCAATCCGTGTTGTGACTACCAAACTAGGCCACCAAGACCCTCTCAAGGCATGTAGCCCAGTCATTGGCACACCATGAAGGATCACAGACACGAACCCCTCGCGCAGCCCAAGCAAAGAGGCACCCACCATCCCCCCCGAGGGGCTACAAAAGCCGATTTGTGCACAGTCAAGGCACAGATAGGCCCCTGACCTGCGGAAACACTGTGCCCAAGGTGGGACTCGAACTGCATTCCAGCCCTTGCAAACACTGGGCACCCGCGGAAACATTCGGAATCCGGCCCGATCTGACCCATCTACGACCCGCTCCGAGGCCCAATGTGTGGACATTGTCCACAGCCCCAATACGAACCCTCTGAGGCTTCTGTGCGAAGCCTGCTTGTTGCCCCGCCCCGCCCCGGGAACCCACCAGGCAGAAGCGCAGTGAGGCCATCCAGGAACGCATCTGGGAAAAACTTGCCTTCAATGCCGCTCTGAACACCCCGCGCGCCGTGACAGGACAAACCGTAGGCCAAATTGGAGCGAGCGCCCCGGCCCGCGAACTCGTGGCCCGCGTCGTCGACGAGACAATTGCCGTGGCAAAAACCCAAGGTGTCCACCTGTCTGGGGAGCGCGTCGATGCAGCCCTCGAGAATGCCTACCTGCACGCCGGTGAGCATAAGACCTCGATGCTCCAGGACCGGGAGGCGCGGCGCCGTACGGAGGCTGACTACATTGGCGGGGCAATTGTTCGTCTCGGCGAGCAAACAGGTGTCTCTGCTCCCGTGCTCAACGCACTGACCACACTCGCGTCCGCGCCGATCCAGTAGCACAACCCGGGCTCCGCTGGCGGCTGAACCCAACCGAAAATGAATTTGTCCAGAACGGGTCACTGCCCTGTATGTGTGCTCGAGTCCGCAGGGACTCCTCCAGCCCCGCACTGCATTGACCCCGAACTGGATGGACTCCGTGGCTTTTTAGGTCCGGCTCTTTGTGCGCTTCGCTCCCAAGACTCAAGGCCGGACCTATTCCAACTCCTGTTCAATGCCCATGCGTGCGCCGTCAAGACTGCCCAGTTGCCGGCACGATCGGTCCTCCCAGGTGTTGAGCCATTGAACTCCTGCGGCCCAGCCCATGCTCGGTAGCTGTCGAGCTGAAGATGGGCCCTCGGTATACGGGGCTTACCAGGACGGCAGTATGGGCAGCGGGCCGTCAGCGTCGACGTTGTCGGTAACTCCGCGGGCCAGCCATTCGAGCAATCCTTCTCTGTCGGACGTTACTCGCAGGGCGCCGTCGCCGATCACCCACTCGTCGCGTTCCTCCGTCACGAGGGTCATCCCCGGCGCCCCTTGGGCACGCATCGTGCGCACGGCGGCTTCCAGGGCGTTGAGTACAGAGTCCGGGTCCGCTTCCTTTATGGTCCATGCGGTGTCGAGATCGTGGTGGTGAACCACGACCTCCGCGATCCGCAACGCCACAATGGACGTCGCAGGAATCTGCTTGCCGTGCAAGTGCACTTCCTCCGCGGCGATCTCCCCGCCGAGCCGAAGGGCCTGTTCGGCGAAATAGGCGGAGGACTGGCGGACTTTGCCCAGCAATTCCTGGCGCGGCAGGGCGGCCAGCTCGGCTATCTCTTGGGCGCGGGCCTCCCGCGAGGCATAGATTTGCTGCTCTTCGCCGGAGGTTGCCCAATCGATGAGCTTGACCAAGGCCAAGCCGTTCGAGGCGATGTGGGCAATGACATCTGCCCGGGTCCAACCCGTGCACAAGGACGGGGCGGCCATTTCGTCGTCGGACAGGGACTCTGCGGTGGCCATGAACATGTCGGTCTCCCGGCCCAGGCGGGACAGGTCCGAGTGCAGGCGTGCGGGATTGATCATAAATTCACCTTATCCATTGGCCCGGATGCCGGCGGGCAATCCGGGCCAATGATTCATATTGAAATCGTACCGATCGATACCGTGCGTGATGGCTGTATGCGGCACGACGGAATCGGAAGTGCCCCGCCGATGCACGCTGAACCGTGCATCGGCGGGGCACTCGGTATTAGAGTCGCTTTACTCCAACCGTGTGGTCGGTGGTGAATTTGGCAATAGCCCAGTCGCCGTTGAACCGGCCCAGCCCGGAGTTGCCCTCGCCGCCGAAAGGCACGTGCGATTCGTCATGGACGGGCATCTCATTGAGATGCGTCATGCCGGCCTTGATGCCCAGGGCGAACTGCACGCCGCGATCGAGGTCCTGGGTGAACACGGAACTGGATAGTCCGAATTCGGTGGCGTTGGCCAATTCCAGGGCGTGGGCTTCGTTGTTCGCCTTGAGGATGCCCACCAATGGTCCAAAGATCTCCTCGCGGGCAATCTCCATGTCGGGACTGACGTCGGCGAACACATGCGGCGGCACGACCCGGCCTGTGATTTCGCCTTCGAGGACGGTGCGGGCGCCCTCAGCCTTGGCCGTCGCGATTTTCGTTTTCAGTCCTTCAAGCTGGCTGTCGTTAACCACCGGCCCCACCAGGGTCTGCGCAGAGGCAGGGTCGCCGAAGGGTACTCCGGAGGCTGCGGCGGTGAACCGCTCCACGAATTCATCGTAGAGCGGGGCCTCAACAATGATGCGGTTGACCGCCATGCAGATCTGTCCCTGATGCAGGAACTTGCCCAACACGGCAGCTTCCACTGCAGCATCCAGATTGGCGTCCGCAAAGGACTACCAGGGGCGCGTTACCGCCGAGTTCCAAGGCAACGTGCTTGAGGTGCTTTCCGCCGGCGGCGAGTTTGCCAACGTTCTGCCCGATCGGCGTCGAGCCCGTGAAGGAAATCAGCCCGGGGACCGGGTGGGTGACGAAGTCGTCGCCGATCTCGGATCCGGCGCCCACCACCACGTTGAGTACTCCGGGTGGCAACCCCGCTTCCTCGAACACCCTCGCGAGGATCAGCCCGCCCGTAACTGGTGTGTCACTGGCCGGTTTGATGACCACGGCATTGCCCAGGGCGAGGGCCGGGGCCACTGAACGCTCGGAGAGGTGGAGCGGAAAATTCCACGGGCTGATGACGCCGACGACGCCGATGGGACGCCGGTAGACGCGCAACTCTTTGCCGGGCGTATTGGACTCAACTATGCGACCGTGAACCCGGGTGGGGAAGGAGGACGCCTCCAGGGTAATCCCGGCGGCCAGGGAGACCTCAACCTGGGCCTTGCCCACGGTGGAGCCGGACTCCTTGATGAGCCAATCCACTATTTCCTCGCGACGCTCCTCCAGGATCTGGGCTGCCCGGAGGATTACCTGGCGGCGGGCGGCTGGAGGCTGGGCGGCCCACTTCTTTTGTGCCGCTTCGGCAGCCCTGTATGCCTCGTCCAGGTCCTGCTTGTTGGCTTGGCGGATGGAAGCCAGCACCGAGTCGTCATACGGGTTGGTGACTGTCAAAGTCTTCTCGGACCTGCCCTCACGCCACGTTCCGCCGATGAACTGCTGGGTGACGGGCAGGCCGGCAAACGTCGCCGTGATTTCCAAGGTGGTTGTTGTCATGGTTTGTGCTCCTATGAGGTTGTAGTGGGTGAAGTGGAGCCGGGGCGGCCCCTGCATTGGGTCCGCGGCTGGTCAGAAGATCAGGACAGGCTTGATGGCTTCGCCGGATTCGGAAGCGTCGAAGGCTTCGTTGATGTCCGAAAACGCAAACGTTTTGGTCAGCTTCTCCAGCGGGAACTTTCCTTGCTGCCAAAGCCGGATGAGCTGGGGAATGAACACCTGGGGCACGGAATCTCCTTCGATAATGGTGCGGAAATGCCATCCCTTGAGTAACGAGGCACCAACTTCGAAGGTCACCTCCGTTCCCGGGGCCGGGGCCCCGACGAGGGCCACCGTTCCACCGGTTCCCAGGATGTCGGCAGCCTGGCGCAGGACGGCGGGAATGCCCGTTGTGTCGAGGGCATAGTCGACGCCGCGCTCACCGGTGATCTGGGCTATCTCTGCTGCCACGTCCGTGGAGCGGCTGTTGATAACGTGGGTGGCCCCCAGCTCCTTTGCTGTGGCCAGCCGGGATTCAACGATGTCGACCGCAACAATGGTTGTCGCACCAACAGCGGCGGAAGCCATGAGGGCTGCGCAGCCAACCGCGCCGGTGCCGAAGACAACAATGCTGGAGCCCGGGCGTACGTCCAAAGAGTTGATGACTGCACCGGCCCCTGTCTGTAGGCCGCAACCGAGGGGGCCGAGCAACTCCAACGGAAGGTTCCCGTCCACCTTTACGACGCTGCGGACAGCCACGTTCACGTGCGTCGCGAAAGACGATTGACCGAAAAAGTGCGAGGAGACTGAGGCGTTTCCATCGTTCAAGGCTGTCGAACCGTCGGGACGGGTACCGGAAAAATTGCGGCCGAAGAATTCGCTGCAGTACGCGGGTCGTCCTGTCAGGCATTGCCCGCATGTTCCACAGGAATTGGCGGAAAGAACCACAGAATCTCCGACGGCGACAGAGGTCACCAAAGAACCGACCGCCTCCACTACGCCTGCCCCCTCGTGCCCGAGAACCGCCGGCAACGGAGTGGGGTAGACCTGGTCGCGGACGATCGCGTCGGTGTGACAGACGCCGGTTGCGACGAGCTTCACCCTGACCTCGTCGGGGTGGGGCTCGTCCAGTGAGAGTTGGACGATCTGGAAAGGAACTTTAGGTGCGGTAGCGAGGGCAGCAGTGACCTTCATTGGAATGGCTCCTCAGGAGTAAGACTTGGAGTAAGCGGTAATTGAAACGTTCAGCGAACGGCATTCGTTAGACGGTAGTCAGCGGCTTTCGGGGCCAAGGACCCGACGTTGGGCCTTGCAGCCGTCAAGCGTCTATGGTTGCCGCGAACAGTCCGTGCGTCCGGTTCGATGCCTATACTGTGACACGGAGCACAGCGGGCGGGGTTGTCCATAGGCGACATCGAGGTTGTCGATTGACGCCATCCTGCCGCACACAAGGAGGTGCCGTGCATGACGGTGGGTTTGATAGCTGACGCGTGGTATCACGACATGGAGTCAACGTTCGGCGGGCTTGAGGTAGTGGCTCTGGGCAGTTCAGCTGGGCAGGCCTCCGGTGCACTGGCAGCCAAGGAACTCGGACATGTCGGAATATATGGAATCTCGGGCACCCCGCAGCAACTCGTACGATCACCCCGCGCAGTACGCCAATCGCCGACGGATGTACTCAAAGTGTGCGCGATGCGTCGCGGGCGCTGCATCATCGAACAATCCGGACGCGAGCTGACGGTCGCACCCGGGGAATTTGGCCTTTACGACACAGCGGTTCCCTACCGGCTCACCTTCCAAGGCGCATGGCAATGCGAGGTCATGACGGCGCCTTCAAAGTCCCTGGGCGCGCCACGTGCGGCCGTTGACGAAGCACGGTCGCACCCTTGGTCGGCCACCACCGGGGTCGGGACGGTGCTGGCGCAGTTCATCAGCGCCTGCACGTCCATGACTGTGCCCGCATCGGGAGCGAGGAACCACTTGGCCACGGCCGGTGAAGCACTGCTGGCCAGCGTAGTCCTGCAGGATTATGAGCCCGGCTCCGAGGACATGGCTGAGTTCCTCCGGCATGAAATCGAGTCTTATGTCGATCGAAACCTGCAGGACCCCAACCTCGGCCTGAAGCAGGTCGCATCCTCGCACCATGTCTCCGTGCGAACGGCTCAGCGGCTGTTCATAGGAAGCGGCATAGGGCTGACCGGGCTGATCCGGAAGCGACGCTTGCAGGCCGTCCGTCGTGACCTTGCTGCTCAGCGCACTGCCCACCTCACCATCGCCGAAGTAGCGGCGAGATGGTGCATCCATGACGCCCAATGGCTCGCCAAGGCTTTCAAGTCCGAGTTTGGCATGGCGCCGTCGGAGTTCCGGAGATCCTCTGAAGCGGAAACCCTCACCACTCACGCATCCGCGCTGTAGGCACATTCCTTTACCGGCGCTAGCTGCTACTTTTTCCAAGATACGCCTAGCCGCTTCTGATTGATATCTGAAAAGTATGGATCGCACCCCGGCCTAACCCCGGGTATTTACCGCATATGGCGGGCGTCACACCTCTGCGACACTGGACCAAGCCAAGGGACACAGGTTCACCCCCACGGCACTCCATCCATGCTCCGTCAGAGAGGACAGGCATATGGCTACGCTCCACACCGTCATCGCCGAAAACCCGCGCAAAGAGGCGCGCACCGCAAACTGGGTGGCCTTCGTCATCTGCACCGCACTTTTATTCGATGGCTACGACCTTGTCGTATACGGCACCGTCCTGCCGGGACTGCTCGCCGACTCGAGCCAGATTGGCGCCTTCGATGCCGCCGCTGCTGGCCTCTTGGGCTCGTGGGCGCTGGTTGGTGTGCTGGTCGGGTCGCTGGCGTGCGGGGCGGTCGGCGACTTCTTCGGCCGCCGCCGACTCATGCTCCTGGGCATCGCCTGGTTCTCGGTGGGGATGTTCGTCACGGCGCTGACCACAACCGTGGCGTCCTTCGGGGCTATGCGTTTCATCACGGGGGTGGGTCTCGGCGTTGTCATCGCCACCGCAGGCGCCACCATGGCAGAGTTCGCGCCAGCCGGCCGGCGACAGTTCTACAACGCGATCGTCTACTCTGGTGTCCCCGCTGGCGGCGTATTCGCCTCCGTCATGGGCATTCTGCTCCTCAATGACATTGGATGGCGCGGACTGTTCATGATCGGCGCCCTTCCCCTCGTCCTACTCCTGCCCATCGCCTGGTTCAAGCTTCCGGAGTCCCCCCGATGGCTGCTGGCCCGCGGCCGCGAGGATGAGGCCCTCGCCGCTTCGCAGCGGACCGGCGTTCCGCTCATTGAAGAACAGGTCATTCGGCAGATTGGCGCAGCCCCGCAGAAGACTGGTTTCGCGGCCGTCTTTTCCAAACAATTCGCGGTGGCTTCCGTACTTCTGGGCTTAATGTCCTTCTCCGGCCTGCTGCTGACCTACGGCTTGAACACGTGGCTGCCGAAAATTATGGAGGGATACGGCTACGGGCGGACATACGCACTGTTCTTCCCCTTGGCGTTGAACCTCGGTGCGGTGGCGGGAGGTTTGCTGCTGTCGCGCTACGCCGACAAGGCCGGTCCCCAGCGGGTCATTGCCAGCACCTTCGTACTGGCCACTATCTCACTGGTGCTTATGACCTTCGGCTTCCCTTTGCCGATGTTGTTCCTGTGCATCGCCATCGCCGGAGTGGGCACCCTCGGCACCCAGGTGCTGGTTTACGGTTTCCAGTCCAACTACTTCACCACCAACGCCAGGGCAGCCGGTGTTGCCTGGTGTGCCAGCGTGGGCCGCCTGGGCGGCATTCTCGGACCAATCATCGGCGGCTGGCTGGCGGCGGCGGGAATCGGCGGAGCCACGGCGTTTTACATCTACGGCGGCGTCGCCCTGCTGGGTGCAATTGTCACGGTCTTGGTCCCCCGTCAGCGCAAGCTGGAAGAAGCCGAGCACAGGGCCGAGGAAATCGTTGAGCACTCCGTGGAACAGGACGTCAGCTTCGCCACTCCCCCGGCGCGCCGTTGACCCAGCGCATCCAGCCGCTGCCTTGAATGAGCCCGGATCTAGTGAGAGGGTGCCCAGGCCAGGCCTGGGCACCCGGCCCGCCGCACCCGGCCAGTACGCCGAGCCAAGCCATTATGTCTGACGCAGACAAGAGTGGTGGGCTTTATACTTGATTTCTGAATCAATGCGGATTTGGCGCCTGACGGGAGGCGCCACACGGAGGGACGGCACAACCAATGGAGATCCGGCAGCTCAACTACTTTATTGCCGTTGCGGAGGAGCGCCATTTCGGCCGTGCCGCCAAACGCCTGCATATGGCCCAGCCACCTTTGTCCCAGCAAATCCGGCAGCTGGAAGAGCAACTGGGCGTGCGCCTGCTGAACCGCACCACGCGCAGGGTGGAACTCACGGCCGCCGGACAGGCGCTGCTGGACCGGGGCCGGCAGATCGTCAATGCGGTCGGAACACTCCGGGCTGACGTGTATCAGGTCGGACAAGGCGCATCCGGTGTTCTGCGCGTGGGCTTCTCCGGCTCAGCAACCTACGGTGTGATGCCACCGATCGTCCGACTTGCCAAGCAGGTTCTCCCTGGGCTGTCGTTGAATCTGCATGGCGAGATGCTCACCCCGGCCATGGAGGCCGGCCTGCGGGATGGCACCTTGGATGCGGCCCTTTTGCGGCCGCCCATCGCTTCCCAGGAGATCGATTACCGCATCGTGACGCGCGAGGCGCTCATCGTGGCGTTGCCGTCCTTCAGCGCCCTGGCTATGGACCGGCCGGTGGCCGTACACGAACTCCAGGACCAGGAATTCATCTCCTACCCGCCGGAGTCGGTGCTTTACCGGACCACCGCAGGTCTTTGCCGCGAGGCAGGTTTCCAGCCACGCATCACCCAAGTCATCAGTGAGACGTCCACGATGCTCTCGTTCGTGGCTGCCGGTAGTGGCGTTGCCATCCTTCCTGCGAGCGTCCGTGCCCTGCAGCTTAAGGGCGTCGTCTACCGCGATATCGAACAGGCCCCCGAGGTGGAGCTGGCCGTGGCGTGGCGGCGTGAGGACCGGTCATCACTGCTCCAAAGCTTCCTGGATGTCGTGGGCACCGCGACCAAAGACCTGCCCAACCGCACTCCCAGTCCTCCAGGATCCTGATACGGGGCGGAACCGGTTCGATGCCAGATGGCCCGCGCTTCAGTCCGTGGGGCGGAAACGTGCGGCCAGTTCGCTGCGGGAGCGGATCCCGAACTTTCCATAGATGCGGGTCAGGTGGTACTGCACGGTCTTGTCGGCCAGGAACAGTGCACGGGCAGCCTCTTTGTTGGTGGCCCCGGCCGCCACGAGTTCCGCCACTGCCTGCTCCTGGGCCGTGAGCTGGACCTGCGGTCCTGTCACGGCTACGAGCACGGCGTCAGATGGATCGGGCATGTTGCCGACGTCAAGGCCTGTCGCCTTCAGCTCCCGATCGCATCTGTCGACATACGTGGCAGCGCCCAGCGAATCATAAAGATCCCTGGCTACGCGCAGCACTGAGGACGCCAAGCGCCTTTTGCCGGCGCGTCGCATGCTTTGCCCGAAGGCAAAGCTCACCCGGGCCCGCAGATATGGCCGGTTGAGCCCTCGCAGATGCCCCAGCGCCGTCTCGAAATGCTCCCGGGCGATGTCTGGATCCCCCTGCGCGGCAACGAGCCGGCCCCGCGCCCACGCCATTCGTGCCAGATCTGACGGCACGGCCCGCTCCCGCGGCACCTGCTCGAAGGCGGTAAGGAAAGAGTCGGCCGTATCCAGCTGGTCGGTCATGACCAGGGCGTTGACGTAGGAGTCCTGCCACGGCCAAAACGACACCCTGTTCTCTGTCCAGGGGTCCATCTCCGTCAGTGGCTGCAGCACAGCCAATGCGCTTTCATAGTCCGCCCGTGCCTCATGGAAGCGCGCCCGGGCCAGGCTGGCAGGCACCTGCATGGCCCGGTATGTGCCCGGCTGCACCGCCGCTTGGGAGACGTAGTACCGTGCACGGTCCCAATCCCCACGCATGGACCACAGTTCGGCGGCGGTCCAATACAACAAGGGGCGGATCAGCGGCATCCGGGAGGTCTCGAGCCGCACCGAGGCGCGTGCAACCGTGGCCGCGGCCGCGTCCCAGTTGCCGAGCACAAGTTGGGTGCGGGCCAACCACGCCTCTGCCCACAGCGAGATCCGCAACGAGCCACCGCGGAACTCAGTCGGGGCAGCGGCTTCGAAATTTACAAGCGCTGTCTCTGCGTCATCCAGCCGCAGGGCCAGCCATCCGGCTCCCATCTGCACGCGTTGCTTTTGGGCGTTTTCGGAAGCGTGTTCGAAAGCCTGGCGATAGGAGGCCTCGGCTTCAGCCAGCCTGCCTTGGGCGTAAAGTCCCAGCCCATAGATGGCTTCGGATTCGATGTGGGCGGGGGTGCCCGCCGTTGTCAGTGACATGGCCCGCTCCGCCCAACGGGTGATGACAGGGCCATCCCAGGAGGCCACCCCGTGCAGGACCAGGCGCTGGGCCACTTGGGCGGCGGCAGTCGGGTCCCTTTGCGGGTTGCTTGTTCGCCAGGCCATTTCCAACTGGGTTTGGGCGCTGTGGTTCTGTCCGGACGCAGTGGAGAGGTAGCCAAGAACGGAGGAACGCAGTGGCGAGGGTGCCATGGCGTCGACGGCCGCGGCCCACATTTGGGCCTGGGCAATGTTGCCGGACCCCACGAGGGCATCTACTGCTCTCAGCTGGCGATCATTGCCGACCCGGACGTCACCCGAGAGCCGGGACGCGGAAAACAGTGCGGTCGAGACATCGTGCCAGGCACCTACGAGGGCCTGTTGCCGGGCGTACTCTTCAAGCTCCGAGGCCAGGGCCTCGTCTGGTCCCGGGGTGGCCGACACCCGGTGACCCAGGCGGTCGCCCTCATTCTGCACCGAGTCCGCAGCCCTGCGGTGCAGGCGCATGCGCTGGCTGGGTGCAATCTGCTCGTAGACGGACTCGGTCGTTCCCGTTTCGAAGAATGTCACCAGCGAGTTGGCCTGGTCCACTGAGAGGCCCAGCAGTCCGGCCCGGTGGCCCTCGTCGAGGGCATCCATCACGTATTCGACCCCGCTGACACGGGCAACCTCAGCCACACCGGCATTGCGGCCGAGTACCGACGTGGCCTCAGCCACAGCTACCAGGTCGGGTGACGCGGCTTCGAGGAGACTGCGCACTTGGGCCCGCACGCGTGAACTCGGAGGCAGGGACGAGAACCATGTCTGCCAGGTTTCCGGTGGAAGCTCGCCGAGAAGTTCGACAACCGGCTGCGGCCATCCACCGGTATGCCGCACGATCTCGTGGGCGGCCGTGGCGTTCAGGTCGATGCCAAACCACCGTCGTGCGAGCTCCTGGACCCGCTGCGGTGACAGGGGATCCAGTGGAAGACGGGAAACCTGATGACCGGTGAGGAAGGCCAGCACGCCGGCTGGCACCAGCCGGGCCTGAGCGGGATCCAGGGTGACCAGGAACAGGACTCTTTTGCTGCGCAGCCGGCGCATGACGAAGACGAGGACGTGGAGAGTTTCTGCGTCCAGATGCTGGACGTCGTCAACGGCAACCACCACGCTCCCGTGCAATTGAAGCCCGTCGAGGTGTGCACCCAGAGTGGACGCATAGTTGGCGGCCTGGGCGGGGTTGAGTATGCCGCCCAGGTCCGCGGAACGGCCGTTTCCTCTGCCGGGGTCCTTTGCCGAGCGCAGCGGCGGGGTGACCATGAGCTGGGAGTAGCCGGCGAGCGGGAGCTGCGCTTCCCATTCATCGCCCGTGGCGGACAGCACCCGCACGCCACGCGCGACGCCCCGGCAGTGCTCCAGGAATAGGTCCAGCACCGCCGTCTTCCCGGATCCCCGGGGGCCGCTGAGTACCACCGTACGTACGTTGCCTTTACGCACAGTGCGGAGCGTCTCCAGTAACTCCTCGAAGACCTCGGCATGGCCGAGCAGCGCCAGGTTCTCCTCGGGGTTGCCGTGGTGGTGGCCCGGAATCATGCTGGCAAGCTTACTCGACCGCGCGTCGCGGCCACGCCAGCGGGTTTCAGTCACAGCAGGCTCAGCCCAGGTCTCCGCCTGCCACCGGAAGGATGCTGCCCGTGACATAGGATGCTTCGTCGGAGGCCAGGAATACGATCGGCGCAGCCTGTTCGTCCAGTGTGCCGTACCGCTTCAAAAAGGATGATTCAACGGTCTGGTCCACAATGGTCTGGTACCACGCCTTTTCGGTGGTTGACCCGGCTTCCGGTCCGCGCTTGACCTTTCGTGGCGGAGCTTCGGTGCCGCCCGGGGCGGTAGCAACTACGCGGATGCCGTGCCCGGCAACCTCCATGGCCAGGGACTGGGTCAGGGCGTTGACACCGCCCTTCGCTGCTGCGTAGGGGACGCGGTGCATTCCGCGGGTGGCCACTGAGGAGACGTTGACGATGGTGCCCGATTCCTGGGCGAGCATCGCCGGGAGGACGGCGCGGCAGGACCACAGGGTGGGGAACAGCGAACGGCGGATCTCCCGCTCAATCTTCTCCTCGTCGTATTCTTCGAAAGGGCGGGCCCAAATGGTTCCTCCCACGTTATTGACGAGCACGTCAACCCTTCCGTGGAGGGCCAAGGCGGCGTTCACTGCCTGTTCTGCTTCGGCGAAGCTTTCCAGGTCCGCCGTCACGGAGCTGGCTGACCCGCCGCAGCCGGACTCCTGGGCGGCTTCCTGGATTCCCTTGGCAACGTCCTGCACAATGTTGGCGCGGTCAACCAGGACCACCGAGCCTCCTTCAGCCCCGATCCTCTCCGCGACCTTCTGCCCGATTCCCTGGGCCGCGCCGGTAACCACTGCCACTTTGCCGGCGAAGCGGCCGGGCGTGATGAACTGTCCTGAGTACGCCGCCACCGTCAGGAGCCCTTGACCGTGGCGTCGATCGCTTCGGCCATGGTGCCCTTTGCATCGCGGGCGTGAGCCATGATCACTTCCCGGGCCCGCTCCTTGTCGCCGCGCTCAAACGCGCCCACGACATCCAGGTGGTCCTGGGCGACCCGGTCAAAGATATGCGTGCCCTCTGCAAAAGTGGCTGCCATTTGGGCGTGGACGTCGAGCCGACGGTAGGACTCCAGCAGCATGGGGTTGTCGGAGATCATGAACAGGTACTCGTGGAAGTCTTCATTGGTCCTGACATACTCTTCCGGGTCGAGGACCCTTCCGGCGTCCACCGCCCGGGTGGTCGCTTCGGCAAGACGACGGAACTGGTGCAACTGCTCTTTGCTCAGGCGGCCCAACATCAGCTCGGTCACCGCAAGTTCAAGGCCCATGCGGGCGTCCAGGTGCGCGAAACTGTCTTCCTTACGGAACTCGAGCCGGCCGGTCTCCATGGATGAAATGGCTTCCACGCGGCTGATGGTGTCGCCTGCGATCTCCACCTTCTCCGCGGGGGCGGGCGCGCCCGTCTCGGCGTCCCCGCCGGTGGTTTCCTTGGGAGCGAAACGTTCAAAGTAGAAGTTGGCTGGCTGTATGCCCTCGGTGTCCAGCCACTTGGAGACGGCATTGACCATGGGCGGCGGTCCGCAAAGGTAGATATCGACGTCGCCATCGTTGAGGTGGGACGGCTGGATGATCTGCGTGACGTATCCCGTGTGCGGGGCGGAGGTATCCGCCTCGGAGGCAATGTAATCCCAGGTGAAGGTCGGCAACTTCGCTTTGTAGGCGTGCAGCCAATCGAGTCCCACGATGTCGGCTTCACGGGAGACGCCATAAATCAGGTGGACCGGCGTGGCCGGGGGGTTCTCGGATAACTTCTCCAGAATGGACAGGAGCGGGGCCAGGCCGGTGCCGCCTGCCAGCAGGAGTAGGGGGCGCTTGGGCTCGCGAAGGAAGAAGGAGCCGTAAGGGCCTGTGAACTCGATGGTGTCCCCTACTGCCGCGCGATCACGCAGGTACTCGGACATCGCGCCTTGCGGGGTGATGCGCACCATGAAGGACGCATCCATCCCCTCGGGGCCATTGCTGAACGAGTATGAGCGCTCCGCGTCGGTGCCCGGGACCTTGATGTTGACGTACTGGCCGGGCAGGAAAGCCAGCGCTTCGCGGTTCTGCATCTCCAGAGCGAAGGAGATGGTGGACTCCGAGTGCTTGTCGAGTTCCTTCAGCGTGGAAGTAAAAGTGGCAGCTGAGGTTTTCGCGGATTCGGAAGTGGCCGGGATCTGGATGGCGAGGTCCGATTCCGGAACGGCCTGGCATGTAAGGAGGTAGCCCTTCTCAAGCTCCTCTTCGGTCATGGCGTCGTCGATATAGTCCCCGGGGTCGAACGAGCCGGAGTCGCAAAACGCCTTGCACGTGCCGCAAGCGCCATCCCGACAGTCTGAGGGGATGTTGATGCGTGCCTTGTAGGCCGCGTCCATGACGGTCTCGTAGTCGCCGACTTTGATGACTTTGGTGACGCCATCTTCGAAACTGAGGGCTACCTGATGGCCCATGATTTCCTCCTGGTTGGGGGTCGCATCCTCGCAACCCCCGGAAAGTTAGTGCGATTATCTCTTACGAGCAGATTTGGCGGCGGGCCGCTCTTGGCCTCCCCGCTGCGGCCGCGCCGTACGGGCGGCGGGCTGCCGTCAGATCATGTAGACATCCACCACGTGGTGGATGTAGTCGTTCTTCAGTACAACCTTCTTTTTCAGGATCACCGGCTGCTCGCCGGAGAGGTCGATGGTGTAGAAGCTCGTGCCAAAATACGTGTCGGTGGTGTTGTACCGGAAGTACAGGGTGAACCAGTTGAAGCGGACCTTGACCTGGCCGCCGTCGTGCTCCAGGACTTCAACGTCCGTGATGTTGTGCCCGGTGCGCGGCTCAGGGAGGGATGTAGCGGAGGAGCGGTCCGTCTTGATCCGGAATACCCGGTCCTCGATGCCGCCACGGTTGTCGTAATAGATGAGCGAGATCTCGTTCTGGGGGTCCACCGTGAGCCGGTCGTCGACGTCCCACGCCGGCATCCAGTACTCGGAGTCCGGGTGGTAGCACTGGAGCCACTCGTCGAAGTGGCGGTCGTCCAGTAGTCGGGCTTCCCGGTAGAGGAAGGCGCGGACAGTCTCGAGGGTCGCGATTTCGTCGGCGCTCTTGAGCGCGGTCAAGGGGTTTATGAGGTTGGCCATTGTTTCAGCACTCTCTGTAAGGATTCGGAAGTCTTGATTACGCCGTGACCGGCAAGGATTCCTGGGCGACGGATTCCGCCTCGGCGAGGGCCTTGTCCATTACTTCCTTCCAGTACCCATGCTGGATCGGGTAGAGTCCCTCGTCTTCGGTGCGTACACCGGAGGCGATCACCCGCGACATGCCCAGCGCTGTGGCCTGCTCGTCAGGACCCGCAATTTCGTGGGTGGAGCCGCGCGTCATGTCGTTCCACGGCGCGGATGTGGCCCAGTAGGTCTTGTTGCAGGATCGGAACTCCTCGAGGTCGTCCGGCGTGGCCATGCCGGTTGCATTGAAGAAGTCCTCATATTGGCGGATGCGCTTTGAGCGGTTTTCCTGGGATTCACCCTTTGGCGCGATGCAATAGATGGTCACCTCGGTCTGGTCCGCTGAAATGGGACGGAAGTGACGGATCTGTGACGAGAACTGATCCATGATGTACACGTTCGGGTACAGGCAGAGGTTGCGTGAGATGTTGATCATGAAGTTTGCCATCTCCTCGCCGTACTTTTCGACGAGCTCGTCGCGGCGGTCCCACAAGGGACGGTCCTGGGGGTTGGTCCACTCCTGCCACAGCAATAGGTGCCCGTGATCGTAGGAATAGAAACCGCCTTTAACCTTGCCCCACTTGCCGGCGTCCATGGCCTTGGTCTTGTTGGCGGAATCACCGGCGGTGCGGCGGGCCGTCGTCGCGGCGTAATTCCAGTGCACGGCGGTGACGTGGTAGCCGTCGGCGCCGTTTTCCGCCTGCACCTTCCAGTTGCCGTCGTAGGTGTAGGTGGACGATCCGCGCAGGACCTCGAGCCCCTCCGGGGACTGGTCCACAATCGAATCGATGACCTTGGTGGCATCGCCCAGGTGCTCCTCCAGCGGGAGGACGTCAGCTTTCAATGAGCCGAACAGGAAGCCCCGGTAGGAGTCGAACCGGGCCACCTTGGTGAGGTCGTGCGAGCCCTCCTTGTTGAAGGTCTCCGGGTAGCCGGCATTGCGGGAATCCTTGACCTTAAGGAGCTCTCCGGAGTTCTTGAACGTCCATCCATGGAAGGGACAGGTGAAGGTGGTCCTGTTATCGGTTTTGCGTCTGCACAGCATGGCGCCACGGTGGGAGCAGGCGTTGACGATGCAGTTGATTTTTTCCTCCTTGTCCCGGGTCAGGACGACGGGAGTCCGGCCAATGTATGTGGTGAAGTAGTCCCCCACGTTGGGGATCTGGGATTCATGGGCAAGGTAAACCCAGTTGCCCTCGAAGATGTGCTTCATCTCCAATTCAAAGATTTCCTGGTCCGTAAAGATTTCACGCTTCGCCCGGATAACGCCGTTCTCTCGATCGTCGACGACGGCGTCAGCCAGGACCCCACGGACACGTGTCAGATTCTCGGTCATGGTGTGCTCCTTCTTTGGAGAGGGTGCAGGTAGGCGGGCAGCGACTGTGCGGCCACACCTGAACCCCTCGGGCGGAATGAATGTGTCCCACCCAGTCTGCTGCAAGGTGACAGCGCTCACATCAGGCAAAACCCTAGTACCGACCAAGGGTTCTTTTATGTACTCCAAGCGACATAATGCGTGCAATATGAGTCCTTGTTTCGTCCTTATCACCTGACTAGCATGAGATGGACGTCACGCGAAGCCGGTGAACCTGCGGGTGCACAGCCCGCGGCCGGCGCGTTCAGGGAACGGGACATTTCCCGTTCCCAATGCACAGAGGAGTGTGGAGATCACTATGACTGAGAACCAGTTGGACACCCGCCAGGAAAACGAGGGTACCGCTGTGGAGGCCGGTTCGAAGGCGACCGAGCGCTTCGCCGCTTCGGGCAAGCCCACGGGAGCGGGAGTACCCAAGGAGCGCGTGAGCTTGCTCGCCGGCGCCCTCATCAAAGCAGCTAACGACATCGTCGTCGAACACGAAGTCACCTACGAGGAGTACAACGCCCTGAAAGCCTGGCTGATCAAGGTGGGCAACGATGGCGAGTGGCCGCTGTTCCTCGACGTGTGGCTAGAGCACACAGTGGAGGATGTCAACTCCCAGGACCGGCCCGGCACGAAAGGCACCATCGAGGGACCCTATTACGTCCCGAACTCGCCTGTGCTGGATTCCCCTGCCACGGTTGAGATGCGTGATGACGAAGATGGCGTTCCGTTGCAGTTCAGCGGCCGTTTCACCGACACCGACGGCAACCCGATCCAAGGTGCACAGCTGGAAATTTGGCATGCGGACTCGGCGGGCTTCTACTCCCAGTACGCCCCGGGTCTTCCGGACTGGCTGTTCCGCGCCAATGTGCAGGCCGACAGCAACGGACAATTCGTCCTCCACACCATGCGCCCGGCTCCGTACCAGATTCCCACTGATGGAGCCTGTGGGCAGCTGATCAGTGCTGCGGGCTGGCACGCCTGGCGCCCGGCCCACATTCACATTAAGGTCTCAGCGCCCGGCTATCAGCCTGTGACCCAACAGCTTTACTTCCCCGGCGACCCGCACAATGCGGACGACATCGCTTCGGCCGTCAAGCCGGAGCTGATGCTCAACAGCACACCGCGTACAGACGGCGCTGCCGGCGAAGAAGCCTCATATGACTACGTCCTCGCCAAAGTGGGACAGTCCAAATAGGAACTCCGTTGACATGGTCGGGTTCATGATTTCCGTCCAATGCGGTGCCCCAGGGCGGTGAGCCCTGGGGCACCGTTCTTCCCAGCACCAGTGGACTGCCTGACACAATCGAAAGGAACCGAGCCGTTGAAGATCGAGCGGATCGAAATGATCCCGTACTCCATCCCGTACACGCACCCTTTGAAGTTCGCCAGCGGCGAGGTGGCAAACGCTGACCACGTTCTTGTGCGTGTTTACACCGACGACGGCGTCATAGGAGTTGCGGACGCCCCTCCCCGTCCTTATACCTACGGCGAGACACAAGAGTCCATCGGGACGATCATCGAGAAGACATTCGCCCCGCAACTGACCGGTCTCGAGATTTTCGACCGGGAGAAGATACATGCAGTGATGCGCCGGACCATTCACAACCAGGTAGCCAAGGGCGCCGTCGACATCGCAGTGTGGGACGCGATCGGCAAGACGCTCGGCACTCCCGTGCACAAGCTACTGGGTGGGTATACCGACCGAATGCGGGTCAGCCACATGCTCGGCTTCCGGCCGGCGCAGGAACTCCTCGAAGAGGCCCTGCGCTTCGGCGAGGAATACGGCATCACCACCTTCAAGCTGAAAGTGGGCCGTCGGCCGCTGTCACTGGACGTGGAGGCCTGCCACGTGTTGCGCGAGGGACTGGGCGAAGACGTGGAGCTATACCTTGACGCGAACCGCGGATGGACCGCGAACGAAGCCCTTGAGGTGCTGCGGAGGACTGAGGGGCTCGGGCTGACCATGCTCGAGGAACCGTGCGACGCCAAGGAAGCACTGAGCCGCCGCCGGCTGGTCGATAAATCGCCAATCCCGGTAGTGGGCGATGAATCCGTCCCCACGGCTGGGGACGCGTCCCGGGAACTGCTTTCCGGTGGCTGCAATGCCATCTGCATCAAGACCGCCCGTTCCGGATTCACCGAGGCCACCGAGATATTGGGCCTGTGCACCGGGCTCGGCGTGGATGTGACCATGGGCAACCAGATCGACACCCAGATCGGCTCCCTTGCGACTGTAACCTTTGGCGCCGCCCACGAGGCCACGAGCCGCCGGGCGGGGGAACTGTCGAACTTCCTCGATATGGCCGACGACCTGCTGGCCGATCCGCTCCGGATAATCGACGGAACGATCTCCGTGCGCGAGTTGCCGGGGGTCGGAGCAGAGATCGACGAGGACAAACTCGCGGCCTACCGCCTGTCCTAGCCCAACCATCAAGGAGAAGAATAGATGTTGTTTTTGGCCCGCATGGACGTGCACTTCCCAGCGCACCTCTCCGCTGAGGACGTCACCCGCATGCAGCGGTTGGAGATGGAGTATTCCCAGGCCCTGCAACAGGACGGCCGCCTTGCCTTCATCTGGCGGGTGGTCGGCGAGTACGCGAACTATTCGGTGTTCGACGTCGGATCCAACGACGAGCTGCACCAGATCCTGAGCAGCTTCCCGATGTACCCCTTCATGAAAATTAAGGTCACACCGCTGGCCAAACATCCCAACTCCATCCGCTGAGGAATCGTATCCACTGCGGCGGCCTTTGTGGTCACCAGGACCCCACCTCCGTCATCGCTCAGGAGACATCATGCCCCGCTTCCAAAGGGCCGCGTCGGTGACCACCGGATCACGACCCCGCCCGGTCCACAGAGCCCAACCACTCTTCGAACGGCCCAAACTCCGTCCGGCAGGCATACGCGATATCCTGCGGGACATCGGCCCACACTACGCCTCGAACGGGGTCGTCGGACTGGCGTTCTCCGCATCCGGGCCGGTAGCGGTCACTCTTACCGTCGGCTCGCTCGGCGGACTGACAGAGGCCCAGCTCGCATCCTGGGTCTTCGCTATTTTCCTCTCCGCCGGCGCGGCGACCCTGGTCATGTCGCTGATCTATCGCCAGCCGTTGGGCTTCGCCTGGTCCATCCCAGGGACCGTGCTGTTGGGGCCGTCGCTGCAGCATCTGTCGTTTCCTGAGGTGGTAGGGGCGTTCTTCTCCGCCGGAGTGCTGATTCTCGCCCTCGGTTTATCCGGGGTGGTGCGTCCAATCATGGCCGCGATTCCCGTTCCGATCGTCATGGCCATGGTTGCCGCCGTGTTCCTGCGGTTCGGGACGGACATCGTCTCCTCCACACGGGCCGACCCCGCCGTAGCGGCACCCATGGTGGTGGCGTTCCTTGTTCTCACCGCCGTGCCCTCCCTGGGCCGACGCCTCCCTCCGGTACTGGGTAGTTTGGCGGCAGGCGTCGTCGCCGTCGTGCTCAGTGGCCGGTTCGCGATGTCCCAGGGCGGACCGATCCTGGCCATGCCCGTGTTCACAGCCCCCGCGCTCACTTGGGCCGCACAACTGGAACTGGTGATCCCGTTGGCACTCACGGTCCTGGTGGTACAGAACGGACAAGGCGCAGCTGTGCTCCGGGCCGCAGGACACCAGCCTCCGATCAATGCCTTCGCGATGAGCTCGGGCGTCTTCTCACTGGTCAACGCCACACTCGGCGGTGTGTCCGCCTGTGTCACTGGACCCACCAACGCCTTGTTGACCGCCTCCGGACAGAAAACCCGCCAGTACACGGCCGCGGTGGTCTATGCACTGCTATCCCTGCTGTGCGCTTTGCTGGCACCAATGCTCACCCGCCTCATGCTGGCCACGCCCGAAGCTTTCGTTCTGGCCCTGGGGGGAATCGCCATGCTGCGTGCGCTCCAACAGGCCTTCGTGACCGCTTTTGCCACGAACTTCACCCTGGGAGCTTTAGTGACTTTCGTCGTAACCATCTCCGGCCTGGATCTCTTCAACATCCATGCGGCGTTCTGGGGTGTGGTCATTGGCTACGCCTTGTCCCGACTGCTTGAGCGACAGGACCACGCTGCGACCTGACGCTGCCATACAACCCGCTGGACCTCTCGGTCCATCAACGCAAACACGCTGTGATCGCCCATGTACTCCAGCCACATGGCCCTTGAAGCTGCGGAGGGCGCTGAGCTGTCGTAACTACCAGGTCGGCTACGATGCGAAACCGCCAGTACTGGTGGGCCTAGCCAACTCCGCCAAAACCCAGACCGGCAGGGGATGCCAACAACCGACGCAGCCCAGGACGCCTGGACGCCGGTGGCGGCAAAGGACAAATCGAAGATGCCATGTGCCCGCGGCCCGAGGCGAAAGCGCGCGAACCCGCCCATCTTCGTGATGCGGTTAGTGAGGTGGCGTGAAGACAACGCATGGCATGTCCCCGCGTCTTCGGAAATTTCTACACACGCTGGGTGTGAAACGCCCCTGAACTGCGAATACACCGTGTAAAGAGTGGGCTCCGGTCACACTCGCCTTGAGCCACTGACCCGCAAGCCGTTCCATCCGTGCTACTTCCCTCGCCGGCGCCACGCCAGACGGCCGCACTCGAGTTTCCCCGCAGGTCATGTCAGAAACCACGCCGCGGCGCATGAATTGATGTCATCGGAAATGGGCGAGGAGCGGAAAGGACTAAAGAGATGGCCCCCGGACAACCAACATAAACGGAGATGATGGACACCAATCTTGGCCGCGGGTCATGTCACCCGGACCGCCCGGCCACATGAACTGGCATCAACCGAAAAGTTCGCAGGAAGGGGCGAGATGCAGGCCGAACAGCCACCCGTTTTCAGGGTGTGGACAGTGTCCACGCCCCTTTGGTCGGACAAACGGCCACATTCCCGCTCCCCCAGAATCCAAGATGGAGCGAAAATAACGAAAGGATCCCAAGAAATCTCATCCAGGTTATGTCGTCAGCGCAACCGCGGGACATGAATAGGTGACAGACCAACTACGGCCGCCACATCAACCGGAAAGGAGACGCAAATGCCCCCACATCCCAACAAACGGAGGGCCTGCTCGCCAGGGTCCTGAGCCCGCCACCCACACAATTTCATAGGCGCGCGCGGCGCCGGGCACAGTCACGCGGCCGGTCGCAGAAGACCCGTGGAAGCTAAATGTACACACATCAGAAGTAAAAAACGCCTCTGACGTGGGAAAACGTGCCCGAGGTGGGACTCGAACTGCATTCCGGGCCTTGCAAACACTGGGCTCCCGCGGAAACATATGGAATCCGGCCCGCTCCGACCGATGTACGGCCCGATCCGAGGCCGAAAGTGTGGACATTGTCCACACCCCTCTTTTTTGCCCTGCGGCAGCAACGCCGAACCGGACAAGGACACCCGCGACATCGGATTACTCCTTCCGTCTCCTAATCCGAGAACGCGGGGGCGGGGCGACAGACTTCGAGCAGATCAACGTTTTTGCCTGCTGCAAGGATCGTCATCGCTGCAGTCACCTCAAATAGTTCAATCCGTAGCGAACCCGCTCAATACGGGCAGTCGGCCGTCGCGTCGTGGATTTCCCCGCAGGCAGCCAGGACGTGCAGCTGCCTAGTGCCACCAGTCGTCGCGCTCTTTTGTTTGGCCGTAGGGGACCGCTTCACTGAGAGCGACTGTGAACTTTGCTTTGCTGTGGCGGGTCACGAGAATCCCGTGGCGCTTGGATGACAGCGCACTGGGCAAGGCGAACGCTACAGCGGCATCGAGCTGTCGATCCATGCTCGCTCGATCCGTGATGGTGAGAGTCATTGAAAACATGGTTTCAGAAGTCATTGTTAAGAAGCCTTCGTTTCCCGCGGCGGAGTGCCGGGAAGGGATGAGAATTTGTACGCGGGCTGACTGTGGCGAGTCCGTTCGGGAATGCTGAGAGTTCAGGTCCCTTGAGTTTTTCTCAAGGGACCTGAACTGCATATTGCTATGTGCCAGGGACGGATCAGTTTCGGGGAAGGAACGCACTGTTGTCGTCGGCGCCTGCATCGTGGGCGGCATCGCTGCTGTGCGCTACGGCGTTACGGACCTTCTTTCCGCGGGCATAGCCCACGAGTCCCAGGGCCAGGATGCAGCCGAGGGTGCCCAGCGCGAAGGCTTCAAAGGCGAATTGCGAAACACCCCAGATGGCTTCGAAGTCGTATTCCAGGCCAAAGAGAACATCCAACGTTCCCGGGAATACTGCCACCCACGAGCCGATCAGGATCCAGATGAAGCAAATTGCACCCAAGGCGCGGAAACCGGCGTCTGAGACGGGAACCCTGAAGGGACGCGCTGCGTGCGGATACTTGCTGCGCAGCTTGACGGCGGCGGGGATTGCCAGAAGGTAGCTAAGCAGGAAGGTGGAGATGGCGATGCTTAGAACAACACCGAACAGCGCACTGCTTGTGCCGCTCACCTGCATGGCCGCGAGCATGAACAGGGTGGCCACAACTCCTGAAAGCGTGTTGACACGGATCGGGGTGCCCAGCTTGGGGTGGAAGCGGCCAAAGAACCCTCCGAAGAACGAGCCGTCTGCGGCGGCCATGGCCTGCATACGGTCGCTGATGATCATCCAGGCTGCACCTTGGGAAACCAGGACGAAGCAGAAGATGACGGCTGAAATGGCTAGCATCGCTTCAGCGGCCGGGCCGAAGACTGCGTAAACGGTGGCCACAGCGCCGAAAAGGCCACCGATGCCAGTGATCTGGTCCAACGGCACTACCAGCAGGATGGCCAGGATCGGGAGGAGGTAACTCGCGGCGGCGATCATGGAGGAGCGAGCGATGGAAATCGGAACGTCTTTGGCCGGGTTTTTCATCTCACCGGCGGCGCTGTTGCCGGACTCAAAGCCAAGGAACGAGAACAGCAGCAGCGGAGTGACGCCGAGGAACCCCGCCAGGGTGGGAGAGAAGAATCCGAGGTCCAAACCGTTGAACCCGTGCTGCAGCCCGTAAACCAGAGTCACGATAATGAAGAAGGTCAGGAACACGACCTTGAGGATGGCACCGAGGGAGGGTAGCCATTTGCCGTGCTTCAGGCTGACGATGGCCGAGCTCACCGTGATCCAGATGAACACAATCTTGAATATGTAGTCCCCCACGCTGCCGGCTTCCACGTGGCCTACATACTCGGACCACGACTCTACCGCCACGAACGCCATGGCACCGCCCACCCACACAGGCTGTGTCACCCACGTTAACAGGGACGCAATGGCGGCAACCACTCGCCCAAAAGCCATCTTGGTCCAGACGTACACGCCTCCTTCTTCGGTAAACGCCCCGCCCGTCTCTGCGAAAATCAGTCCGTAAGGGATCAAGAACGTGACGGCCAGGATAAGGGTCCAAGTGAAGGTTTCTCCGCCAAAGCCCGAGACCTGGCCCAGGACCTCCACGGAAATGACGGCCGCTACCACCAGCAACAGGATGTCCATGCGGCCGAGGGATTTCTGCAGATGTTTGCTTTGCTCTTGGGCAAGGCGTGTTGACGCTGTTGGCTGATCCATGATCGGTCCTTTGCTGCTGCTTAAGTTTGCTGCTACTTGAGATGAGTGGGTAGGGCGTCGTTATGCTTCTGGCTGCCAGACAGCCTGGCCTCCGGCGATTGTGAGCTGACGCGGTTTCGCCGAGGACAGCAATTTCGAAAGCGTGAATGGAGCATCGTTATGAAAGAGGTTCGCAAGACGGTAAAAGGACGTGTGCAGACTGGGCTACGGGCCTTTGAGAAGCCCGTTTTGCTTGGCCAGAGCTGCTGCTGTCAGATTTACGCTATCCAGTGAAATGCATCACGTAAACTATTGAATATCGATGAATGGCATCGAATTCCTAGATACGGATTTCAACCGAACTGGATCCACGTAGTCTTTAGGGCCGTGTAGTTATCGAAAGCGTGCAAGGACAGGTCGCGACCGAAGCCCGACTGCTTGAAGCCGCCGAACGGGGTGGTGTTGCTCAGGGCATCCACCGTGTTGACGGACACGGTTCCGGCCAACAGATCCCCCGCTATCCGGTGGGCGCGCGACAGGTCCGAAGTCCATACGGACGCCGCCAAGCCGTAGTCGGTGGCGTTCGCAAGCGACACGGCCTCGCCCTCGGTGTCGAAGGCATGTAGTACGGCCACGGGTCCGAAGATTTCCTCACGGTGGACGTCATGGTCTGGCTGAAGGCCTCCCAGCAGCGTGGGTTCCAGATAGGCGTCGGAGCCGCGGATCTCCCGCCGCTGACCGCCAAAAAGTACCTCACCTTCGGCCCGGCCTCGCAGGATCCAGCCTTCGACATCGTCAGTGTGGGCGCGGCTGATCAGCGCACCATTGCCCTCCAGGCCGGCCAGCGGGTCCGTCGGCCTATAGGCGGCTGCGGCGTCGGCAAGCAATGCAGCAAACTCGTCATGGATTTCCCGCTGGACAAGAATCCTGGAATTGGCAGAACACACCTGGCCTTGGTTATAGAAGGCCCCGAAAGCTGCCTTGGCGGCCGCCGTTGCGAGGTCGGCTGTATCAGCGAATACGATGTTGGAACTCTTGCCGCCCGCCTCAAGGCTGAGCCGCTTAAGATTGCTGCGCCCTGAAGCCTCAAGCAGGGTACGGGAGACGGCCGTGGAGCCCGTAAACGCCAGGGCATCGACGTCCATGTGGTGCGCCAGTGCGGCGCCAACCTCCCGGCCCGTGCCGGTGATGATGTTCAGGACGCCGGCCGGCAACCCGGCTTCCGCGGCCAATTCGGCCAGTCGCAGGACGCTGAGGGACGTCTGCTCGGCCGGTTTGAGCACCACGGTGTTTCCTGCCACGAGGGCGGGCGCCAGTTTCCAGACGGCGATCTCGAGTGGGAAGTTCCACGGCACGATGGCGGCGACGACACCCAGGGGTTCGCGGGTCACCATTGCCGTAGCCCCGGGAGGGACGGCGGGCAGTTCCCCGCTCTGCTTGTCAGCCGCTTCCGCGTACCACCGCAGGGTGGAAATAGCGCCGGGTACATCCACGGTGGTGGTTTGCAGAATGGGCTTGCCGCTGTCCAGCGTTTCCAGGAGTGCCAGCTCGTCCGCATGCCGCTCCATTATCGCGGCCAGCGCCAGCAGCAGCCCCTTTCGTCCTTCGGCCCCCATGCGGGACCATGAAGGGAAGGCGCGCCGTGCGGCGGCGACAGCGCGGTCCACGTCGGCCGGACCGCACACGGTCAACTCTGTCAGGACACGGCCATCAATGGGGCTGATAGTGGGGCGGGAAACTTGCCCTTGTGCGGTTGCGCGGCTTCCGTCGACGAATGCCCGGCCGTCGATCGCCAGTGCGTCTGCCCGGCCCTGCCAGTCGACGGAAAGCGTAGTGGAAGTGGTGTTCATGAAGGCTCCTCGGTTGGGGGTTTCGTGGGGATGACTAATGCGGTTTAGGTTTCGACGGCGGCGCGAAGGGCGGCACGTGCTCTTCCGAACGCCCTGCCGCGGTTCAGACGCAGGGCAGCTGAAGCGCCCATAAGGCACAAGACTTCGACTGCGATGAGGGTTAGCATGGCCCCCTCGTGGCCAGGGAAGGCCGTCACTCCGGCGGCTGCGGCAGTCCCGTGGTGGCCTCCGGCGCCAGGTGCTGTCAGTAGGACCAGGTGGATCAGGATCATGGCGGCATTCATCGTGAACAGGTGCCCGGCGGCGCGCCCGGCACAGAGCCGCCCGGCCATCATCGGAGCAGCGCTGGCCAAGCAGGCCGTGCCCATGGCAGCCATCCACCAGGCCATGGCCCCGGCCGGGCCGGTAGCCGCCGCGATGATGTGGGCGGCGGCACTGGTCGTTGAGGCAATGGTGACAATGCCGGCCGGGGCGCTTGGTAGGCGCCCTGAGCGCGGGCGGGTTCGCTGGTACATAATCCTCCCGGCTGCCCGGCGTCCCAGGAACGGGACTTTACGACGGACCTGTGAGTTGGGTAACATCAAAGCGTTGGTTGAACAGTTGTACCATCAAAATTCGACTTCAGGAAGTGCCATGATCCGTCAGACGACTCCCCTTGCTGCATTGGCGCAGCACCCGCTTGAGCAGCTCTCGGCTCAGGAGATCCACGAGGCCCGCCGAATCCTGGCGGATGCCGGCCTCGTGGCCGACACCACCCGTTTCGCATACCTCGGCCTGGTTGAACCGCCGAAGAACGCCCTCCACGGGGATGACACCGGGGCCGTTCGTGTGGTCCGGGCCATGCTGTGGGACGCGTCGCAGTCCCGATCCCTCGACGTCCGTCTTTCCCTGGCTACCGGACTCGTCGTTGATCAGCGCGAACTCAATCCTGCAGTCGACGGCCAACTGCCCGTCCTGCTGGAGGAATTCGGGATCATTGAGGACATTCTGGCCGAAGATCCCCAGTGGAACGCGGCACTTGCGTCCCGCGGCCTTACCCCGGCGCAAGTCCGCGTCGCTCCCCTGTCAGCGGGCGTCTTCGAGTACGGGAACGAGGAAGGTAAGCGGCTGCTCCGTGGCCTCGGCTTTCGCCAGGACCACCCCGGCGACCACCCGTGGGCCCACCCGATTGACGGCTTGGTGGCTTTTGTGGATGTGGAGAACCGCCGGGTCAACCACCTGATCGACGACGGTCCCGTGCCGGTTCCGGAGATCAACGGCAACTACACCGATCCCGCGATCCACGGCGAGCTGCGCACGGACCTGAAGCCGATCGAGATCACCCAGCCCGAGGGCCCCAGCTTCACCCTGGAAGGCAACCACCTCTCCTGGGCCGGTTGGGATCTGCGAGTAGGCTTCGACGCCCGCGAGGGATTGGTGCTCCACCAACTGCACCACTCGCACACCGGTCGAAGGCGCCCGGTGGTCCACCGCGCGTCGATCTCCGAAATGGTGGTCCCCTATGGCGACCCGTCCCCGTACCGGAGCTGGCAAAACTACTTTGACTCCGGCGAATACCTGGTGGGCCGGGACGCGAACTCGCTCAAGCTCGGCTGCGATTGCCTGGGCGACATCACGTATATGTCTCCCGTGGTGGCCGATGACTTCGGCAATCCACGCACCATCGAAAACGGCATCTGCATCCACGAGGAAGACGCAGGAATCCTCTGGAAGCACACGGATGAGTGGGCGGGCTCCAATGAGGTGCGCCGTAACCGCCGCCTGGTGGTCTCCTTCTTCACCACCGTGGGCAACTACGACTACGGCTTCTACTGGTACCTCTACCTGGACGGCACCATCGAATTCGAAGCGAAAGCCACGGGCATCGTGTTCACCGCCGCGCTCCCGGACAAGGACTACGCCTACGCCTCGGAGATCGCCCCAGGCCTTGGCGCCCCATACCACCAGCACCTCTTCAGCGCCCGGCTCGACATGATGATCGACGGCGCCACGAACCGTGTGGAGGAACTGGACCTCGTGCGCGTGCCCAAGGGACCGGGAAACCCGCACGGTAATGCCTTCACACAGAAACGCACACTGCTGGCCCGCGAGTCGGAGGCTGTACGGGATGCCGACGGCGCCAAGGGCCGTGTGTGGCACATCAGCAACCCGGATTCACTGAACGAGCTCGGCCACCCGGTAGGCTACACGCTTTACCCGGAGGGCAACCCCACGTTGGCGATGGCCGATGATTCCTCCATTGCCTCGCGGGCCGCGTTCGCCCGGCACCACCTTTGGGTCACCCGGCATGCGGAGGAGGAGCTCTACGCCGCCGGTGACTTCGTCAACCAACACCCGGGCGGCGCAGGGCTTCCCGCCTATGTGGCACAGGACCGCGATATCAACGGCCAGGACCTGGTGGTGTGGCATTCCTTCGGCTTGACACACTTCCCGCGTCCAGAGGATTGGCCGATCATGCCGGTGGACACCACCGGCTTCAAACTGAAACCGCATGGCTTCTTCGATGCGAACCCCACCCTGAACGTGCCGTCGTCGACAGCCGCTCACTGCGCTCCAGGGAACCGGGCGGCGGATACCTCCCACGACGGCGGCGCCGGGCATGGGGCGGGTAGCTGCGGGCACTGACGCCGGTCCACACCGCGGGAGCGCGCAGGCGCTCCCGCGGTGGTAGGGTGCTCACGGTCCCGGCCATGAACATCGCCCAGAAAACGAAGGAGCAGCATGCCCCGATTGGTAGACCACCAGGAACGGCGCAGGTCGATCATCGAGACCACGTGGCGGTTGATCGCGGAGCAGGGCATCGAGAACGCCAGCATGCGGGACATAGCCCGGGAATGCGGATACGCAGCCCCCGGTGTGCTGGCACATTATTTCCCCAACAAGGACGCCCTGCTCCTGGCCTCCTACGAACTGATCTGTGAACGCACCAACGAACGGATCGCTGCCGGCACCGATGGGCGCCGCGGGCTTTCGGCACTGCGTCGCCTCTGTCTGGAGATCATTCCCGCGGAGCCCCTCACTGTCGTCGAAGCCCGTGTTGCCGTTTCCTTCTGGCAGCGTGCACAGACCGAAGATGCCCTGCGCGCTGTAGGTCGGGACGCCCTGCTGCACTGGCGGGGCTTAGTGATGGGCTTCCTCGCCGAAACAGAGCACGACGGCGAATGCGCGCCTTTGGTTGATCCGGACGCCGTTGCCGATGAGCTACTGAGCGTCATGATCGGTCTGCATGTGACCTCCATGCTGGATCCGCATGGCATCACCGGTTCCCGGCAACGCCAACTGGTGGAGCGTGCATTAGCCCGACTCGCCCAGGAAACACGGCCGTCCAATTCGGCCAGTAGTTCATTTCCAGCCTGACTCCGGGCTGCCGGCTCGGCGTTTATCCAGATCTTAAGCGAACAAACCCCGCCGGGACGCTCGGCTGGGCCCAGGCGATGGACGGGCGCCGATTCGAGTGACGAGTCCCCCGTCGCTCACTCCCGCGCCCACCAGCGCCCTGGCCCGTTGGCTGAGCCATTCGCAGTTCTGAGGCTGCGACGCACACTGAGGCGGCGTCAACATCGGGCTCCCTGCACATTCCCGGATCACCGGAAATAGCGGAAGACGGGCCAGCAAAGAACAAACGGGACATTCGGACGCATGCACAGAGTCAGGTCTGTGCACCCAAAAGGTTTTGGAGCAGCGCATGGTCAGCGCTGGACAGCGCCGATGAATTGCCCCGCTGTGTGCCCACGTCCATTGTGTGGACCGCTGTGAAAATGGTCTCCGGTTCTGTCCGCCGTAGGAACGTGAATGGTTTGGGTCATCTTGCTGCACCCAGCATGGCAACCCCCGTCCGCGTCCGCCCCACGGTTTCAAATTCCACTCAGAAAGGACAATGGTTTACTGGTAGTCCGCGACGGCTGAAGCGGCCGAGGGACCATGCCTTCGTGGCATGGTCCCTCAGCTTCAACGCGGTTTCGGGGTCTAACCCTTGCGGTTTTCGGCCCGCTACTTATCCGTGATGACGGCAGTCGCGTCGATCTCAACGACTCATTCGGGCCGTGCCAGTGCTGACACTACGAGGCCGGTCGATACGGGGAACACGCCTTTCAGCCATTTCCCGACCACGCAGTAGACCGGTTCACGGTACCGCGGGTCTGTGAGGTAGATGACAACCTTGACGATGTCTTCGAGGCTGCTGCCCGACTCGTCGAGAAGGAGCTTGATGTTCGCCATCGCCTTCTCGGCCTGGCCTCCACGTCGCCTATGCCTACCGATTCTCTGGTTTCGAGGTCCTGGCCAATCTGACCCCGAAGGTAAACGACGTTGTTGGCGACGACGGCCTGGCACAGATCATTGTCGAGATTCTGCTCCGGGTAGGTGTCTTTTGTGTTGAAGGGCCGGATGCGCGCGTGTGTCGACATCAGACTGCGCCGCTGGGCACAAGCGCGGCCTGCTCGTTGTGGGCGAGGTAGCTCCGCTGGATTGAAATCTGGTCGGCGACATACTTGGCGTCGTGCCAGACTCCCCAGATGAAGCTTGATCCGCGGCGTGATTGCCAGGGAAGTCCGAGGAAGTAGACGCCGGGCTCGGAAGAAGCTCCACGTTGATGCTGCGGCCTGCCGTTCTCGTCGAAGGCGTCGACCTGCAGCCAGCTGAAATCCTGGACGAAGCCGGTTGCCCAGACGATCGAGGTGACTCCGGCTCCGGCGAGGTCGAGTTCGCGGAGGGGGTTGGTGAGACTTTCGGGGTCGGGACGTAGGGTGCGGGCCTCTGGTTCCTCGGGGAGATCGAGGCCGTTGTGCTCAATGTAGGCATCGGCTTCGTCGAGCAGCCGCAGATAGTGAGCGTCGCCGTTCGCAATGTTTTCGCGGAGATCCTGGGCAAAGCGCATGGTGCCGTTGTCGAATGCTTCGGTCCGGCCGACGAGCGTAATGCCGTCCTCGGCGAGGGCGCGAAAGTCGACGGTGTGGCCGCCGTCCGCTCCGCTCACCGCGATTGTTACGTGCTCCGCGCCCAGAGGAGGCGTCGAAGCGTCCCACATGCCGAGCACTCCAAGCCACCAGCAAAAGTCCCGTCCACGGTAACTGCGCGGGGGGCGGTCATGCGGTCCCACGGAGAGGTAGACCTGACGACCCGACCGCTGGATTTCGGCTGCGACCTGCACTCCGGAAGATCCGGCGCCGACAACGAGGACGGCGCCCTCGGGCAGTTGGCCGGGGTTGCGGTACGAACTGGAGTGGATCTGGAGGATACCGGCGGCATCGGGAACGACGGCCGGGATGACCGGCTTCTGGAACGGGCCCGTGGCGGCCACGACGTAGCGTGCGTTGAAGTCCCCGTCCGAGGTCTTCACGTCAAAGCCGGGTTCGCCGACGTTTCGGCGCACGGACTTCACCTCGACACCGCAGCGGACCGGCGCGCCGATTTTCTCCGCATAGGCCACGAAGTAGTCCGCGACCTGTTCCTTGGAGGCGAAAGTACCGGGCTCGTGCTCGGTGAACTCCAGGCCCGGGAAGCGGTCATGCCAGACCGGCCCGTTCGCAACAAGAGAGTCCCACCGCATTGAGCGCCAACGCTCGGCGATGCGGTCGCGTTCGAGTACGACGTGCGCGATGCCGCGTTCGCTTAGGTGCTCGCTCATCGCAACGCCGGCCTGACCGGCTCCTACGACGAGGACCTCAACCTCTTGGCTTGACATGTGAATCTCCTAATTTTGGGCAAATGCCACAGTGTGACTTGACGGGCACGACACCAAAGATTCGTGCCATTCGCCGATCCCTTCCTGGGAACGATCGACTGGGGTGGTTTGGAAGCGGACACTGCGGCCCTCTTGTGTCCATTCTCACGTGCTGACCTGCATCTGCATAGCGAATAAATTCGCTCAATCAAATCGAAAATGTAGATGCAGAATGTTTGCCTGAAGCTACTGCTCACCGGCACGTAAAGCTCGTCGGGCCAGCGCATGGCTCAGGCCTGTTGTGGCTTGAACTCGCGCAGCCGGCGCGTATTTTGGTGCTGAGCACGGACGCCGCACGAGGAGTTGCCACGCTTGGCGGCCGCAGTGCAGGACGTGCGGCTAGTTGCCGCCCGTGGTCCTGAACCAGCTCTGCTCCACCTGATGACCGACCTCCGCCAACAACGGAAGGCCAGTCCAAGGAACTTGCGCACCGAGCACCAGGCTGAGAGACAGGATAGTTTTCTCCGCCTGCGGGTTAGTCTCGGATCCGAGTTGGTTGCGTTCCGACGGGCCCTGTGCGGTGGCCGTCTCGCCGGCGCGCCGGGACCGGGAATCGAATCGAGGGCCGTGCTCGGCGCGGGTATCAGTACTTAGTCGGCGCTTGAGTTGGCGTGGTCTGTTCCGCCGCGGGGCCTGCTCCGGAGGCTCCTGTTTTCTTGTTCATATGAAGTGGTTTGTTGTCACTGTAGGCGAGGGACTTCGGCTAGTTCGCCGAGGCCGGCCATTGACCTGGCAGAAAGGGCGATTTTCATGCTCTGCCTGTCTAGGAGTCCTCGTTCAATTACCAGGTCTGCTATTCCCCGGTTGCTGGCGAGTGCTTCTTTGGCCAGCTCGGCCGCCGCGGCATAGCCGATCAAGGGGGCCAGGCCAGTGACGACGCTTATCGATTCGAGCATGCGCTCCTGCAGGACCTGAGTGTTCGCTCTGATGCCATCGACGCAGTGGGTGCGGAGTTGACGGCAAGCGACCTTGAGCCAGGCAATTGACTCGAGGAGGGCGTCGGCTATGACGGGTTCGAAGGCGTTGAGCTGCAGCTGGCCGGCCTCCACACCCATGGTCACCGTCGCGTCAGCGCCGACGACGCGGAAGGCAACCTGGTTAACCATCTCCGGGATAACCGGATTGACCTTCCCGGGCATGATGGAGGACCCGGCCTGTACTGCGGGCAGGAAAATCTCCGCGAAGCCCGTCTGCGGGCCTGAGGAGAGCAAACGAAGATCGTTGCAGATCTTTGAGAGTTTTACCGCCGCCCGCTTCAGGACACCGGACACGAGCATAAAGACGCCGGTGTCGCCGGTGGCCTCCACCAGATTGGTCGCCGAGACGAGCTGCAGCCCCGTAACCGCATTGAGTTCAATCATGACGGCTTCCCGGTATCCGGGCGGAGCGGTGATGCCGGTGCCGATGGCTGTGGCGCCAAGGTTCGATTCCCGCAGGTGCGGCAGGAGTTCCAGGAGCCTGTTCCTGTCCTCACGCAAAGTTTCGGCGAAAGCCCCGAACTCCTGGCCCATGGACATGGGTACCGCATCCTGGAGTTGCGTGCGCCCTACCTCAATGATGCCTGCGAACTCTACAGCCTTTGCCTCGAACGCCTCGCTGAGCCTGCTGTGCTCGGAACAGAGATCCGTAAGTTCCTGCTGCAGTGCGATCTTAATGGCCGTGGGGTAGACGTCGTTGGTGGACTGACTCCGGTTAACGTCGTCAATGGGGTGCAGCACGGCGTAGTCACCCTTTTCGTGGCCCATCAATTCCAGGGCCCGATTTGCTATCACCTCATTGGCATTCATGTTGGTACTGGTTCCCGCTCCACCCTGGATGGTGTCAACAACGAACTCGCCGTCCAAGAGCCCGTCCATCACCTCCCGGGAAGCCCGCTGAATAGCCTCGGATCTGACCGGCTCCAGGAGACCGAGGCTTTCGTTGGCGCGCGCTGCCGCATACTTCACAGCCCCCAGTCCCCACAGCAGGGAACGCAGGCTGCCAATGGACCGTCCGCTGACCGGGAAGTTTTCCACCGCCCGCATGGTGCTGATGCCCCAGTATGCGTCGGCAGGGACCTCTCGGTCCCCGAGACTGTCATGCTCCTGCCGGACGCCGGTGATGGTTGACGAGGGTTGTTCTGTCATGGTCCTGTTCCTGGGAAGTCGGAAAAAACCGCCTGACTACTTAGCCAGGAAGTCCAATGCGGTCAGCGCCAGGGCTGCAGCGCCGTCGTGGATTGCACGGTTGGCTGCTTCGCCAACACAGTGCGCGGCAAACTCCGGCTGATGATTGGCCGCCGGGAAGCAGCCAAGACCGATATAGGGGTGGATGGCCGGAACCACTTGGGAGACGTTGCCCATGTCGGTGGAGGCCCGGTTCATGGTCGCTTGCTCAGGTGGCACGTCAAAGTCTCGGCCAAGTGACTCTGCATGCCTGATATACAGTTCCAGCGCCCGCAAGTCTGTTCGGAACTCGGAATAGGGTTCCGATTCCGGCGTCACGGACAGCTCGCAGCCGGACGCCAAGGCTCCCGCTTCAAAGCAGCGGTGGACGCGCCCTTCCAGGCCTTTCAGCTGAGAGAGTGATTCGGCACGGACGTACCAGCGGCCTTCTGTCTTTTCCGGGATGGCGTTCGGAGCCTCACCCCCACGGGTTTGAATGCCGTGCACGCGGGTGCCGGCGGGCAGTTGCTGCCGGAGAAGGCCGAGAGCGACCTGGGCGACGATGAAGGCGTCGTTGGCGTTGACGCCCTGTTCGGGATACGCGGCGGCGTGGGCCGATTTGCCCCGATACTCCACGTGGTTGTGGGCTACCGCGAACGGGCGGGCCTCGGCCGAGTCAACCGGGCTGGGGTGCGCCATCATGGCAAGGTCAAGACCGTGGAAGGCGCCCTTCTTGAGCAGTTCGATCTTCCCGCCCCCACCTTCTTCGGCGGGGGTACCGTAGAGTTCCACCGTCAGGTCACGCTCGGCCGCGAACTCCGCGAGGGCCACCACTGTGCCACACGAGATGGCCGTGATGATGTTATGGCCGCAAGCATGCCCCAAACCCGGCAGGGCGTCGTACTCTGCCATGACGCCGATCCGATGGCTACCGTTTCCGAAGACCGCCCGTATGGCGGTAGGAAAACCCAGATATCCTTTTTCGACGTCGAAGCCGTGCCGCTCCAGATAGTCAGCTGTCCACCCGGCCGCTCGGTGTTCCTGCCAGCCAAGTTCCGGGTTCGCGTGGAGCGTCTCGGAGAGCCGGGTCAGCTCCGCTTGCTGTCCGGCCACGGCCTCCAACACACGTGTACGTTGTCCGCGCTGAACCGCCGGACTCAGCGCAGTTGCCTGTTCAGCGTTCATCGCCTGGCACCCCATAGCCAATGGAAGACGCGGGATCGAGTCCCCGAACCACATAATCCTGACGCTGCGGAAGCCACACTTCCAGCAACCGCTGAAGCTCCGCAATGGGGTCTTCATGCCAGTCCACGCGCAGGTCAGTGTCCCTCCAGCCGTGACCGGAGACCACGGAGATACCCGCGGACATCACGGGACCGACTTCCCCGCCGGCGGCTTCAGCGGCCCTTAGCGCAGCCAGGAGCCGTTCTTCGAGTTCACCGGTGGCAGCTTCGAAACCATCGCAAAGTGCCTGGGCGACAGCCGGGCTCGCCAGCATGTTGCCGGCCGCCACGCTGTTCTTCCCCCGGCCCTCGCCGACGACGCCAAGCGTGTGTGCGCCGCTAAAGACAGCGGAAGCGCCCGTGGAATCCAAGACCACCAGCTGGCGGTAATCTACCCCGGGAGCTTCGCGGACAACCGCGTCCAAGGCCTCCTGTGCGGAGAAACCGGCCTCCAGACGATCCAGCAGGGCGCTGCCGAGTCGGGGATCGGTAATGTTTTGCGAGCTCACCGCGCCCACACTGTCCCGCAGGTGGGCGCAACGTGCGGCGACAGCGGGGGAAGAGGAAGACACGGCAAGGCCAAACCGGCCGCGTCCATCCGTGCCGGCGATGCTAAACGTCACGGCGTGACCTCAGAGAGCACAGCGGTAGCGTCGATCTCCACCAGCCACTCGGTCCGCGCCAGCGCCTGCACGACGATTCCGGTCGAAACCGGGAAGACACCCTTGAGCCAGCGGCCCATGACGCGGTAGACCCTCTCGCGATAGCGCGGATCAATGATGTAGACAGTGACTTTGACGATGTCTTCGAGGCTGCTGCCGGCTTCCTTCAGGAGCATGTCAATATTGGCCATGGCCTTTTCCGTCTGGGCTTCGACGTCACCGATTCCCACGGATTCCCGCGTGTCCAGGTCCTGTCCGATCTGGCCCCGAAGATAAACCACCCCGTTCGCCACCACTGCCTGGCAGAGGTCGTTGTCCAGGTTCTGCTCCGGGTAGGTGTCCTTGGTGTTGAATGTACGGATTCGCTGGTGTTTCACTTAGCCGCTCCCTTTCCGTTCTGCTGGCTCTTATGGACTGTTCTAAAACGTCTCGAACTCAGCTTCCGCCTGCGATCCGAATCTGTCCAACAGTCCTTTTAGAACAAATTCATCTGCAAAACAGATGAATCGGGTATTCTTATCGAATGGACGTCACACTCACGCAATTGCGCTATTTTGCGGAAGCGGCCGCACAGCTGTCGATGACAGGTGCCGCTGGCCGTCTGAACGTGGCGCAATCTGCCGTGTCGGCAGCGATCGCACAGCTGGAGCGCCACATCGGCACGCAGTTCTTCATCAGGCAGCGCTCCAAAGGGCTGATACTGACTCCTGCCGGCGAGCTGTTCTTGCGCGACACCCAGGCCATTCTGGCCCACGTCGAGGAAAGCCTTGACCATGCCCGCGGCGAGCAGCAAAGCGTCAAGGGCCGCGTCCGCATGGCATGCTTCAGCACCCTCGCGCCGTTCCTGCTTCCCGGCGTCCTGAGCAGGCTGCGCGAGGAACACCCGGCACTGGAAGTAGAAGTACTCGAAACGGACATTTCAGGGTGCGTCAGCGCGCTGATCAACGGCCAGGCAGATCTGGCCTTGTGTTACGACCTCGACCTGCCGGAGGGAATCGCAGGTTCCGTGGTGCAAACGGCCCGGCCCTATTTGGCGATTCCACCCCATCATGCGCTTGCCGGTTCGGACAGCGTCCCGCTGTCGGCACTCAAAGATGAGTCGTTTGTGCTGCTGGACCTTCCCCACACCCGGGATCTCATGCTGTCAATCGCCCGGCTGAGCGGCGTGGAACCGGACATTAGATTCCGATCTGCCAGTTACGAGACCGTGCGTACTTTTGTAGCCCGGGGCCTTGGCTACTCCATTCTTCACCAGCGCCCTCAACACAAGCTGACCTACGACGGCGGACAGATAGCAACTGTGGAGATCCAGGACAACGTACCCGAACTGCGGACGGTACTGGCCCATCTGCAGTCGCAGCGCCCAACTGCACGGGTGCGGGCAGTCGCACAGGCGGTCCGGCACCAGATTGTTGCCGCGAAGGCTGCAGCACAGCCCTAACAGCGCAACCAGGTCCGCGGGCGGTGCCCTGTCACGGTCTTCCCGGTTTCCCCATCCCAGCGACCGTAAGTGACAGTGTTTGCCAGCAGGAAGATCCCACCTTCCGGCGGTCTTCCAACTGTTTTGGGCCGCAATACCTTGCATAAAACACAGAGAGTTGGCGGCAGCAGCAGCGGCGCTTATCGGCGGCCGCGCTGGCACGTAGCTCATAGTCGCGTGCCGTGCCCCGACCACACCTTCATCGAAATATCAGATGCACTTTCCATGAAATGGCTATTAGACAGATTCGGCGCGCAGGGGAAGGATAGGACATGCCAGCAATTGGGCGTGATCCACATCACGGGTTCCTGGTAGCCAGTTCCGGAATGGCGGTCAACGCGGACCACCACAGCGGACTCGCTCCCCCACAACCCCAGCATCGGATTGTTTCCTCCAGGAGTAACAGTGAACACCAATAATATTGAGGGGCGGATCAGCCGAAAAGGCCTGCGTACAAGCATCACGGCCGGATCCATCGGCGTCTTCGTCCACTGGTTTGAGTGGGCCATCTACGCCTATCTTGCCTCGACGATCGCCGTCGTCTTCTTCCCCCAACAGGACAGCACGGCAGCCCTGCTTTCTGTTTTCGCGGTCTTTGCCATCAGCTTCGGCGTCCGGCCGCTCGGCGCCCTGATCTTCGGAACTCTTGGCGACCGGATCGGGCGCAAAAAGACGCTATCGATCGTCATCCTGTCGATGAGCGGCGCTACTCTCGTTGTCGGCCTGCTGCCGACGTACGATGCCATCGGCATCTGGGCTCCTGTCCTGCTCATAGCTGCCCGCGTCGTGCAGGGCCTGGCCGCCGGTGGAGAATTCGGCAGCGCGGCTGCGTTTCTGGCGGAGTATTCGCCCCGCAAGCACCGCGGTTTCGGTGTCAGCTGGCTTGAGTTCGGTAGCCTCCTGGGCTTTCTCGCGGCTTCCCTGGTGGTGTTCGTGCTGACCAGCACGATGGACGCGTCGACAATAGAGAACGGCGGCTGGCGCATACCGTTCCTCATCGCCGTTCCGCTAGGTGTGGTGGGCTTCTACATCCGTACCAAGATCGAGGACACCCCGGAGTTCAAATCACTGGAAGAACTCGACAACATCCCCCAGAGCCCGGTGAAAGAGGTTTTCACTCGGCACTGGAAGCAACTGTTGCAGATGAGCGGGCTGGAAATCATGATGCACGTGACCTTCTACGTCGTACTTGTCTACCTCCTGACCTACCAGGAATCCGTACTGGGCTTTGACGCGGGAACCGCCGCGCTTCTCTCCACCGTGGCATCCGTCGCAGGACTCATCCTCGTACCCCTGATGGGGGCGCTCTCGGACCGTATCGGCCGCAAACCGCTCCTGATCGCTGCAGCCATCTCACTAATCGTGCTGTCATACCCGCTGTTCCTGATCATGCAGTCCGGCACCCCATGGGCAGGCGCGGTGAGCACCATCGGTCTGGGCGTTATTCTGGCACTCATCCTCGGCGTCCACGCGGCAGCCGCGGCCGAGCTCTTCCCGACCCGCACACGTCAAACCGGCCTGTCCATCGCCTACAGCATCACCGCAGCGATCTTCGCCGGCACCGTACCGTACGTCCTGACCTGGCTCATCGCCCAGACAGGCAACCAGATGATGCCCGCGTTCTACCTCGTACTCGTCGGACTGATTGGCCTGGCAGCCGTGCTGACCATGAAAGAAACCAAGGGCAGCAACCTCTTCGGCGACGAAGACAACAAACAGGCAGCCACCCTGCCGGCTCAAACGGATGACACGCTGGCTTCCTTCCACAAAACCACGCCCTAACCCGGCGGCAACAGCACGGCCCACGGACAGCACCACGCTGGTCGTGGGCCGCTGCCGTGAGATGGCCGGACGACGGACAACCAACAATCAGGAGCACCCACGCAACCCGCCGGAACTCGCCGCGTTGAACGTCTTCATCCGCGAACGCAGCCTGGCCACCGCATGACCGGCGGAGAACTCACCGCCGCACAAATCCGGGCACTCTGAACCGTCCCGGGAATCATGCCGCCTGTTTGTTGGCGGTTGCGTCGGGTAACGTGCCGGTTTGTAGATCATAATATGTCTGCTCGTATTGCTCTGGCGTCTGGTGATCCAGTGCGGAATGCAGGCGTTCGTTGTTGTACCAGTGGACCCACTCGAAGACGATCTCGATCACGTCGGTTTCGGTCTTCAACGCCCCGGCGCGGAACGGTGAATCCTTCGCGACGGCGTCGTTCTTGAACAGCCCCATCACCGTCTCGGCGGCTGCATTGTCATAGGCATCACCGACGCTGCCAATGGACGGCTGCAGGCCCTCCAGGGCCAGTGTGTCGGTGTAACGGATGGAGGTGTATTGGCTTCCGGCATCGCTGTGGTGAATCAGTCCCGCCGGTGCCGGGCGGTCGGTGTGTTCGCGCCGCCACAGGGCCATCCGCAGGCAGTGTTCGACGAACGCGGTGTCCTTGACGGTGGAGGTTTCCCAGCCGACGATCGCCCGGGAGTACAGGTCGATGACCAGGGCGACGTAGACGAATCCGGAGTAGACCGGGACGTAGGTGAAATCAGTGACCCAGACCTGGTTCGGGGCCGGGGCGGTGAAGTTCCGGTTCAGCAGGTCGCCGGCGCGGCGGCCGTCCTTGCCGGGGATGGTGGTGCGGGTCTTGCGGCCTCTGATGAGGCCGTTCATGCCCTCTTCGCGCATGAGCCGGTCCACGGTGTGTTTGGAGGCTTCCGGGAAGCCGTTATGGCGCAGCCACTGCGTCATTTTCCGCCGTCCGTAGATGATCTCGGGCCGGGGGCGTCCCTTCGCGTCGGGGACTTTCAAACTGCGGAGCGCGTCGGTGATGCGGGCGTCTTCGATGGTGCGCAGGGCTGGCAGGCGTTTCTTCCACGCCCGGTAGGTTCGTGCGGCGACCTGCACGCCCTGCTCCCGCAGGACGGCACCGATCGACTCGACCGCATAACCTTCAGCGCGCATTTCGTCGATGAATCGACAGATCAGCGGCGGCGAGGGTCGAGCTCCCTCGCGAAGAAAATCGAGGCCTGTTTGAGGATCTCGTTGGACTCTTTCAAGTCCCGCACCTCAGCCCGGAGCCGTTTGATTTCTTCCAGCTCGTCACTGCTTGGTCCGGTCTTCTCACCGGCATCGACCTGGGCCTGGACAACCCAGCGGCGCAGCGATTCGGGGCCGACGCCGAGCTTTGGCGCCAGTGCCTTGCAGGCAGCATAAACAGACGGATATTCGGACAATCGATCCATGGTCATGCGCACTGCACGGTCACGGACTTCGGGCGGGAACTGCTTGGGCATAGTCACTATCTTTCTCAAATTAGATAGCGGCATCAAACCCGGGACGGTTCAATGGCTTCGACGCCATCGACCGAGCTGTCATAGAAACTCACACCCCACTGCCCACCACGGCTCCGCATCGAGAGCCTCCTGGCAGCCACGAACAGGATGCCACACGCTCCGTGCCGGCGCGGCAGGGGGATCTACCCGGGCGCCTGGCAACAAGACCGAGTCCATAACCATGACCACACCTTGGGGCTGCGGGGGCATTCCGGCTCCTCCGCACGCGAACCTCTGAAAATGTTGGCCTAGGACTGCATCCGCGGCGAACCGCTACACACGACAAGAGGCCATTTATCGGCGACGAACCAACGGGAGGGGAAGGGGAGGCGAAAACTCCTGTCACCTACCCCACACTAAGAGGCCAATCAGTCGACGTGGTCGACGAATTCTGATGTACTTCTTGTCCTTGACGTACATCATGTACGTAATGCATGATGCATGTATGACTACTCCAACTCATCAGCGACGCACCTTTGGCTTCGCCGATGCCCGAAAGTCCTTAAAAGCGATCCTTGATACAAGCGACCGCGGCGGCTTGTCAGTGGTCACGCGTGGGGGAAGTTCGGCTTCGGTGGTCAACACAGACCGGCTCCGTGCGTTTCTGGTGAGGACTACACCGGCAAATGTTCAGGTCGTGCCTGAGGACGGGGCATGGGCAATGTTTATCCCGGGCCTTCCCTTGGCAGCTGAGGGCACCACACTCGAGGAGGCCACCCTTGACCTGATCGATGCCCTCCGAGACTACGCCGAAGACTGGGAAGATCATTTGAGCACTGCACCGAACCACGACGGAAACTGGGCGCTGGTGCAGATCATCGATGCCTCCGCTGATGAGCAGCTGGCGGAGTGGCTGACCGGTAGCACGCGGTGAGCCAAAAGTACCCACCCGCCGCCAGAGATGACCACGAGTCCTTTTGCAAAATCGAACACTGGAAGCCTGTGCTAAACGCGCTGGGCCAGAAAGTTCGCCACCACGCCACCTATGAACTTGCGTTGCATGACGGGCGGATCCTGCGGACACGAATTTCACGGCCCGTGGACAGGACTACCTATGGCGCTTCGCTTTGGGGTGCAATCCTCAAGGACCAACTAGAGGTCACAGTGGACGAATTCTGGGCATGTGTGAACGATGGCAGCCTGCCTGACCGGGGCACACCTGAGGTGCCGCAGAACGCGTTGCCGTTGGAGCTGGTCATCCTGCTGACCAGAACGGCAAAGATCCCGGAGGAGACCGTGGCCGCCATGACGAAAGAGGAGGCCGTGAAGGCCATGAACGATTTCTGGACCGCCAGTACAGCAGATCCGAAACAACCCTAGACACAAGGCGGAGGCCACGGATCGCGAATCCGCGGCCTCCGCCGTTATTGCGGATCCGAATGTCCGCTGCGCTGGGCGTACTTATGCCGGCGCGGGCTCCCTTCCTGCTGCTGCGTGGGTGATCGGGTGCCTCAGACTCTTCTCAGCCTGCAGACGCGCCCTAGGGAAATGGTAGCCAGCAATCTCTGTGGCCTAAGATCAGCGTGTGAATCAAGGGGAAACCAAGTCATCTCAACGTCATGCATTCATTTCGTACGTCCACGAGGACAAGGAAAGGGTTGACAGGCTCCAGGAAGTGCTTGAGGCTGTCGGGGTTTCGGTGTGGCGGGATACCAAGGATCTCTGGCCTGGGCAGAACTGGGAAGATCAGATCCGCGCAGCGATCAAGTCCGAAAGTCTGGTGTTCATAGCGTGCTTCTCCGAGCACACGGCCGCAAAGACCAAGACCTACCAGAACCTTGAACTAGTGCTGGCAGCTGATGAGTATCGTCTGCGGCCGCCCAGCACCGATTGGCTCTTGCCGGTCCGGTTTAGTGAGTGCGTTGTGCCGGACTACAACCTTGGGGCTGGACGGACGCTTGGGTCGATTCAACGCACGGATCTGTTTGGAGAGTCGGAGACCCTCCAAACAATTCGACTCGCGGAGGTTGTTAAGCGGATTGTCTTACCGGAACACTTGGCAGAACAGCCAATCGAGCCTGCCATTGCGGTAGGTATGGCGGAGTCGCGGAAGGCCGATTCCCCACGCGCGGTCAAGATACAGGAAATCAAAGCTCTCCTGCGCGATCCCAACGGCGACATTTCGTTGGAGGACCTGGCCAAGGGCGTCCTGAAGCCAATTCGGAGTGTCCTGAACGATCCAGAGAAATTCCCCACATCCATGCCGTCTGCGGTTGCCAACTCCCAGCTTGCCCATGCTGGGTACTTCATCAAGCAGATCCAGCAGTATGACAAGGCTTTGGAGCCCGCGTTCCAGCTCATTCAGCTAGGCGCGATGTACGGCTTGCGCCGTCATGAACCCATTTGGACACGCCTCGTTCAAGACTTGGCGTCCACCGCGCAGCGGACCTCAGGAAACACCGCACTCTTGGCTCTGCGCGGCTACCCTCTCGTTGTTATCGCCCACGTAGCCAGCATGGCAGCCATAGCACGCGACAACTACGGCGCTCTCCGGGCGTTCGTTGCGGATCCGGAGGCACGGACCACCAACGGCAAAATCCCTGTCGTGATGGAGTTCGGCCCCCGCCAGGTTGTGAGCGAGATCCAATGGATACCGTCTGCGCTCGTGATCGCTGAAGACAACGGTGTCGAGGCAGACGAAACTGATCGAGGGACTCCTCAGCGGAAGTATTGGGAAGCGCCACACGCCTATTTCCGACCATATCTTCCGACTCCTGATGCCTCTTTTTGAGGATTACGTCGGGGACGAGGAAGAATATGCCGAGGTGTTCGACAGGGCCGAGATATTCATGGATCTAATGGCCGCCGATGCCGCAGTAGTAAACCCTGACCTATACCGGGGGTGGCGTGGAGGGTACGGCCGGTACACATGGAAGTACATGCGCTCAAGGAACCAGCCAGAAAAAGCCCTCAGCGCTGCCTTTGAGGCCTCGCCCCAAGGCTGGTCCCCGCTTCTGGACGGGATCTTCGGCGGCGCCGCGGAACGGGCCAAAGCAGCGTTTTCAGACGTAATCTCCAACGCCGAAGCCGTACGCCAGAACCAGTGGTAGCCGCCTGTGGGAACGCCCGATGCGACTTCTGGGACCTCGTTCCGACTATGTGCCCGCTCTAGTGAAGAGACTTTGAGTCGGCTGAACGGTCTCGCTTAGGGTTTGCCCTGGCTGCGCTGCCTGCCGGTCTCTGTCAATAACGGAGTAATCGTTCGAGGGCGGCCGCCGCCAGCCCGGCCGAAATTCGTTCAGACAGGTGAAACTTGCACCGTGAGCCCGCAGGTAGAGTCCCAAGGCGCACCGAGGCTACCAGCGGGCACAACCACGGGCCGAAGGCGCCTACCAATCCCACCACCTGCCGGAATCCCGCGCTGGCATGTTTGTAAGGAGAAGATTTATGGATCAGGATGCTCTTGTTCTACCGATCTTGCTGTTCGCGGTTGTCCTTTTTCTTGCCGTTGCAACATTGGTCGTCGGCGTGATCGAGCTGGCCTTTTCCGAGAGCGGGGCATCGGCCAAGCCGCAAAACAGCGCAAGCAGTACGTCACCACCGTTGTCAAGGTGCTTCTCTCTGTGGGCGCCGGGGCCATAGTGGCCATACTGTTCCTGGAGCCGGACTCATGGAGCGAAGTATTGCCGGGGTTGCCTACTTACGCGCCGGCGGTGTCGCTGATTGCTGTAGTCATCGCCGCGCTTGTCTCTTACAAACTGGAGGTAGCAAGCGAAGTACCTGGTACGTTGCATGACTTGCACACCGATCTCAAGAAGTCCTGGGCCGAAGAGGAGATCCTGAGCAGGTATTCGTTGGCACGCCACAGGAGTTGGCTGGAAGGCTTCAAAGCAACCAATGGCGGTCGTTCAATGACGTCATCGAAGCGATCCCTCGACCCGCGATTCCAAGCCGCCATCGACCTGTCTCTAAATGGGAACTATCCTGTAGAACGGCCCGTAGCGGCGATCTTAGAGCCTCTCATGGCTCTAAGGTACTTAGTGCCAAACAGGCCACTGCTAGGCGCTCTGACGGCTTGAGGGCGCGTTTAGACGGTACTGGCTTCGAGTCGCCCTTGAGATGAGCCGGTGGAGTCCAGCCAGGGAACGATTAGAAGTTCCACTCCCAGGAGGCGGAGCCGAACAGATCCCGGAACACCAGCGTGCCGGTGGTTTCGGGGACGTCCAGAACGACCTTGGCAGCAACCTTCTCAGCCGGCCCCATGCCGGCGCTCGGGAACGTCTCAGCGTCATCCAGGCATAAGAATGAGGGGCCGGTCCACAAGCTGCCGTTGAACGTCGTGCCAGCAGCGGTGATGAACTTGAAGCTGACCGGGCTGACGTCGAACGACTTGACCGTAGCGTTGCCCAGTGCCGGCGTCGTCTCGGCGGTGACGTCCAGGACCACAAAGTGGCCATTCTCGGCCGGCTGCGCGAACTGCGCCGTGCACGCAGCGTCAACCGTAATGGCGTTGATGGTGAAGTTGACCGTCGCCTCTTTGGTCTCGGAATCGAACATCCCGGCAGGCTCACCAATCGCCTTGATGAAGTTGCCGCGGGCAGACTTGGACGGCTCTGCAGCAGCCGGAGCTGCAGCGGAGCTGGCACTACCGCCGACAGGCGTAACGGTAGGCGCCGTAGCGTTCGGGTTGTTGCTACTGCAAGCGGACAATCCGAGTCCAGCAGCCGCAGCAATGAGCACAACGGTAGCCAGGGGCTTTGTGTACTTCATGGTCTCCACGGTGCCGCCCATGTCAGTAGCCTCTGCATTCTGCTTTGGCGGCGATCACTTGCGGGGACAGCGCCTCGACTTTCAGCGCCAGGGTGTCCAGCTTGGCGGTGGAGGCCTCGATCCCGGAGATGTTGAATCGCGCCGCTGCTTCCATCGCGTCGGAGCTGTACCCCAGCCCCTCGCTGGCGTAGCCGAGCACCTGCTCGGACAGGTCAATGTACCGCTGGCAAGCGGCAGGGGTGACCTCTACCACCCGCTCGACCTCGACGGTCTTAGCGGAAGTAGATCCGGCACCGATGCCGAAGGTGATCAGCAGTGCGCCGAAAGCGCCTGCCACCTGCAGCCCGGTGCGTGTGAATGGGGTCATTTTACTTGCTCCTGCCGCGGCTAACAGTGCGGCTACTCGCTTCATGGCTCCTCATCCCTGCGTGCTCGTCGCACAGCGTCTTGATCCAGCCGCACGACCGGGGCCTGCCCGGCTGGCCGCACATCCACGGCGTGCCAACATCCAATCCCATTGCGTCAAGGCAAACACGAGTAACGTGTACTCATTTCAGACAGAGCAATTGCCCGTGACATACAAGTAATGTTCGAAGTCGTCTGCGGGGCCCACCGGGACGCAGGTAACGACCTTAGCTACTAGTCCTTGGTCTCGATCCACGCCAGGATCTGGCGTGCTTCGTCCAGATGGTGCACAACGCGCCCCACGGCGCTACTCGCCGTGCCCTCCACCTGTTCGGCGTCGCGCTCCAGCGACAGCCGGCCCTCGGCCAGTAGCTCGTTGAGCCTGTCCTGTACGTCCAGCAGGGTTCAGCGCGGGGGAGCTTTACTATCTGATAGGGCCTAAGGGGACGGACCGAGGAGGCCGGCCCCTTAGGCCCGCTGCAACGTGTGGGCTACACCCACGTCACTTTCGGGGCATCCTCCGATGGCGGCGAAACCGGTAAGGCTTCCCACCAGGCCGGGTCCCCGTAGGGCAAGCCATTGGCTTTGGCCCATACGTCCATCTCCGAGCTGACCGGGATGTCGCCAGCGGGAGCGAAGGCTCTCGCATCGCGGCGCTTGGTGTTGACCGTCCCGGTAACAACCTGCATGTGGTCTGGCCGCACGCAGAGCGGCCGGTTGCATGTGTGATCCAAAGTCTTCCCCCTGGCATGGCCGCCGTAGAACCAGACGTAAGCGAAGCGGTGGGCCAACCAGGGCCCGCCTGCGTGGAACTTCCCGTAGCCATCATCTGGCCGCTCCCGCCACATCCAGCAACCATAGATCCAGTCCGGCTCGATAGCGCAAAGGAATCTGGCCAGCGTCTTATCCTGGGCGGCTTGGGATCTGGTCGTCAGAGCCAGCTGTTCATGCGGCCTGCAGTAGTCGGCCCGCGTCTTCCTCTCCTTGGAAAACAGCTTGGTCTTGCACCCATCGGCACGGCACTCGGGTTGCTTCCGCCACCACTGCTGATAATGCGTGGTGCACCGACCCTTGCCCTTGTAATCCTTGCCTGTGATGCACGTTATCGGATTGCCGTCACCGTCCATTGCGCAGACGTTTTTCTTGGCCAAAGCGGTCCCCCATCCTGTAGCGGATTTTCAGACCATTTCATCGTATCGATGCCCGGTTTACCAGTATTGCTGGGCAGTTTTCAGCCTGAGTTCAACGGCCAGCTTCAAAGATGCCCTTTATGTATTTGCGGTCTGTGGTGGCCGTGGAGCCCCGGAGGAACGGCCCTAGGTCTTGATCTGATCTTGATCTCGACCATTGCTAATACCGGGGCAGGCCCAAGCCGTAGCCGGCCCCATTCATCTGAAACTCACAAGCCGGCAACAGGAATCGCCGACGGATTGATCCGGGAAATACCGGATCAAGATTTACGTTCAGATCGTAGCCATCACTGACAGCTGTCTTAAACGCCTGAAGCCCGCGGGAACGGGCCTCAGTGTTCCTGGGACAGTCCAACCGAACCGCACCCAGGGTGTGTATTGCTATACACCACCTACGGTATGCCCTAGGCATCAGCGCCACGAAGCAGCAGGGCTGCGGTTCCCGAACTTTTGAAGGGAACACGATGAAGAAATCTAAACGGAACAAACCTCCGTGGGCGATGTTCAGCTTCCTGGTGAACGTCGTTCGTCTGGTTTTGACGATCATCCACGCACCCCTTGACTAGCCTCCGGTGGGGGCCGGCCATTCGGCCGGCCCCTTAGGACCGGTTCTACAGAACCGGACACCGCAGAGGGAGGGATGAGGGCAGGGGCTTGCCTTGTTGCCCCACAGGGATCTGTGGGACTAAGGGCAAGCGTTGACACCGCGTCGGTCGGACGGTCGGTTGTCGGTTGGCTACTGAGTAGCTCGCAAGACCCACGGCATTACTCGTGGGCAGTGGCGGCATATGCCTTGCGATCTGGCAGACCCGCAAGGGTCGGCTGTAGGTGCTGGCACTCCTTCGATTCCGGGGATTGCTCAACCCGGTGAAACACCCTGTCGCAAGGCTCGACTGTAGAGGCGGCTCTAACCCGCGTACCGGCCGTGTGGCCCTAGAGTTTGGGGTTCGTTGCCGTTCCAGGCAACACGCTCAGCTCTCTCACCGCGCTTTCTACTCAACCGTTGGCGCAATTGGTAGTACGGCGGGAAGGGCGGAAGCCCGTTCCGAATTTCGCGCGGCCCGGCAGGACCCTAGCCCGAGACCGACGGGAGCATCCCGAGCGGGCGAGTACCGACCAAGAGCCGCTATGACGGTAATTGCCAGTGATCGTCCCGTAGAGCGTTCCCCCTACGGACGGACTTTTGGCCCGCTTCCATCGACAAGCTGCGGTCCAGCCGTTACTTTTCTCCACGCGGCCTTAGCGTACGATTTTTTCCTTTTTCTGAAGCGACCCCTTGTACGGCGCGATTTTCGGCCTCGTCGTCCTGAAGCTGCTGCTCGGCACCGTCCTGCTTGCCGGGCGCCGTCGCCCCGCACCCTGACGGCCACAGCCGCTCACTGACCCACGCGAGTCGGGTGGCAGTCCCCCGCCACCGGACTCGCCGCCTTCCGCCCGCCGATATTCGACAAAGGCTGAGATGATGGGAACCGAACTGCCCCACTGTCTGATCATCACCAACCCCGAAGACCTGGCCGGGGGCGCCCGCTCCTGCCGATAGGAGCACAGCGTGTCCAGACCCGGACTGCGAGCGGCGGCTGCGGTGGTCCTCGCACTCGTCGCGTCGTCTTGCGCAAGCAGCACCTCGAGCGAGGCCCCGGACTTTACCCCGCCTCCGAGGGCGAGCACTACGACACCGGAGAGCCCGCAACCCCCGCCGAGTCAGCCATCCAGCGCGCGAGAGCCGGGCACCACGATCACCACAGCCGCGAGCGACTTCGGCCAGATGCTCTTCGATGCCAAAAAGCAGGCCATCTATATCTGGGAGAGTGAGGAGAGCATCAGGCCGGAGTGTTACGACGACTGCGCTGAAGCGTGGCCACCCGTGCTGACCGACGGAGCGCCGACCGCTAGCGGCGAGGTCGACTCAGCGCTGCTGGGGACGACGAAGCGGCGGGACGGCACGATCCAGGTCACCTACAACGGGCATCCGCTCTACTTCTACGCGCACGAGGGGCCTGGCGAGGTGAAGTGCCACAACGTCTCGACCCACGGGGGGCTCTGGTGGGTCGTAGATCCGGACGGGATCCGAGCCCCGTAGCTGCAGTGCAGGCGGAGCCGAATCGGCGGCGCATCCTGCAGCTACGTGGCGTGGGCTCACCATCCGGGGACTGGCTGCGCCTCGTGAAACTCGATGGTGCAGCCACCAGGGATGTTGAGGTGCGGGTGAGACTTGGCCAGCTCACAGCGGCGAGTACCAGGTCGCCAAAGATCGTCGCCGTTTGGCGAGACGGTGACGGCTTGCGCTGCGTTTTACCTCCCTGCGGACGCTGTCGCGAGCTCATCAGACAAGTCGACCCAGCCCATCTCGACACCGAGATGATTCTTGGATCAGGTCAATCCGCATTGCTGCGAGAAAGGCTGCCAGCAAATGAATGGACAGAGCCGCTGGCGTCTGACTGAGGCGCACCGTAGACCGATCCCTTTCGTGCACTCGAGCTTGTCCGTTCAGGGTTCCCCTTACGGGCGCTCAAATGACGTGTTGACTTCGCAAATAGCGGGATCTCTCCTTTGCAATCTTGGCCTGACTCGGTGAACACCTGCCTCAGCCCAAAGTGTACGTATTCCGTCTTCTGAAGCGGTCCGTAGCAACGTAGTTCATCCCAAGAACACTTGAAATGGCGTAAAGAAACCGGGCGGCAGCTCAACGACAAACCGGGCAGAACAGGCACTTTCTACAGAGAATCATCAAGGACGTCACGAGCACCTATGTGGTGCGGGTGTGCGGGGAGTCGATGACAGACGCCGGGATCAGTGACGGGGATGAGCTGATCGTGAACCGGGCGCTGGAGCCGCACGACGGGGCCGTGGTCGTCGCGGTCCTGGACGGGGAGCTGACGATCAAGCGGCTGCGGATCACCCCGACAGGGGTGGTGCTGCAGGCGGAGAACCCGGCGTACCCGGACATTGAGGTCCCCGCCCTGTCGGACCTGACCATCTGGGGCGTAGCGACCAGGTGTTTACATCATGTCTAACGCGCGCTTTTCCGATAAACGGGAATGGGAACGTGGTACCTGTTCGGCGGCGCGGGATGTCTAAGCCGGCGCTTATGCGGCACATGCCGCAGATCGGGTACGTGGACGTGAACTGCTTCTACGCCTCCGCGGAGCGGGCCTTCGACCCATCCCTGGAAGGCAAGCCCGTGATCGTGCTGTCCAACAATGACGGGTGCGCGGTCACCCGCTCCCCCGAAGCAAAGCCCTGGGCATCGGCATGGGCGATCCCTGGTTCAAACTCGCACCGCGGGCGAAGGAATGGGGCCTGGTCGCGCTGTCCAGCAACTACGAGCTCTACGGGGACATCAGCGCCTACGTGATCAACCCTGCTGGGCCGTACTCGGCCTGGCTGGAGGTCTACAGCTCGACGAGGCCTTCCTCGGCGTCAAAGGCACCCCAGCCGAGCTGGCCGCGATGGGCCGGTCCATGAAGACGGCCGTCCGGCGGCACGTCGGCGTGCCGGTCTGCGTCGGGATCGCCCCGACGAAAACGCTGGCAAAGCTGGCCAACAAGTGGGCGAAGAACAACAAGGCCTTCGCCGGGGTGTGCCATTGGGACTCCGTCCCCGCAGCGGAGCGGGAGGCCTTGCTGGGCCGGCTGTCCGTGGAGGAAGTGTGGGGCATCGCCGGACGGTTGACCGGGCGGCTGAACGTGATGGGCATCTTCACCATCGCCGACCTGGTCCGGGCCGACCCGGTCGCGATCCGGGACAAGTTCTCGGTCGTGATGATGCGCACCGTCCTGGAACTGCAGGGCACCGCCTGCATCCCCATGGAAGAAGAACGGATCGGCCGGGACCAGCTGATCCTCTCCCGCTCCTTCGCCAAACCCATCACCACCGCCGCGGGGATCAGGCAGGTCATGAGCGTGTACGGGCAGCAGGCCTCAGCCCGGCTGGCCAAACACGGGCTGCAGGCCAAAGTCCTCACCGCGTTCGCCGGGACCTCCCACTTCAACCCCAACGACACCTCCTACCCCTCAGTCTGCGTGCCGTAACCGATGCCCACCGCTGACCCGGTAATCCTGACTAAAGCCGGCCACGCCCTCCTGCCCCGGATCGTCGAAGGCGTCCGCTACGCCCGGGCAGGCATCATGGTCACCGACCTGCGCCCCACCGGCAACCAGGCACTCCTGTCACTGTTCGAAAACCCACACGAAGAGGGCCACATCAACACCCTTCTCGAAGACGTCACCCGAAGGTACGGCCGCGGTTCCATCGGCCTCGAGCACGGCGCAATCCGGGGCGGGCCGGAGTGGACCATGAAACGCGACATGCTCTCCCCCAGATACACCACCCACTGGGACGAACTCCCCCTCGTCAAAGCGGCCTAACGGCTGCTGTCTGCACCCAGGAAGAAATCAAGCACATGACCATCACTCACGAAGCTCCCACCCTCAACACCCCCGTGGACGTCAGATTCGCAGCCTGAGGCACTCCCCTGGCCATCCGCTACAACGGACGCATTTGGGCTGTCACCTAAGAACCTGTCCACTCGTTCACCAGGGACTCGTGGTGGGAAACCCGCCGAAACGTGCCCGTAGGAGTCGGGAACGTCGTCGACATCGAACACTGGCGCATTCAGGTCCGGTCTATCTGCCCTCGCTAAGGGTTCCCAGCCATGTGGGTTGTGGACTGGGGTCCTCTCGAAACGCACGAATTATCTACCCCTCGAGGCACGTTCGTATGGAGGACGGTGAAGTGCAAGCCCTTCGGCGGAATCTTGCTAGAGAGCAGGGTCTTGACCCATTCCTTGTCGTTCTTCAGTTGCCTAGTCCACGTCCCGCCGTTTCAGGGTCAGTTCGTCTACGTCTGAAATGTAGACAAACTCACCGTTCACCGCGGTGCCCCCGCCGATGGCCAAGACAGTTGCGCTGTCCTTTACTGCACAGTCGATCGAACCCCTCATAAAGGGCAGCAGGGCGTCGATGACACTCCATTCGCCAGTTTTGGGATCCAGGACCTCGGTCGTGGCTCTGCCTTGAACGAAGGATCCGTCTTCGGCCCAGACCGCGCCGCCGACCACGGCAATCAGCTCCTGGCCGCCTACCGTCACCTTTACCGCACAAGGCAGCCAGCGGGACTCGTTCATTGGAGCCATGACGGTCCAGGTATCAGTCGCCGGCTCGTAGCGTTCAGCTGTTGCCAGCGATGCAAAGGAGGCGTCGCCCCCGCCGCCAACGGCGTAAAGATACTTTCCAGCCGCAACGAGACGGAAGCCCTCACGTGGTTCTGGCATTGGGGCTACGGAGCGCCAGGCGTTTGCTGCGGCGTCATATGCGAGAACACTGTCAGTGACGTGCCAAGTGAAGGGAGCGTCCTCTATAAAACCGCCAGCAACGTACAGGGTTCCGTTTAGGGACGCAGCTCCCGCGGTGTCACGTGGTTGCGGTAGCGGCGCCATGGCCTCCCATTTCCCTGTCGCGGGCTGGTACCTGTCCACTTCTGTTGTGGATCCACCAGAAAAGTCGTTCTCCCCGTAGACGCCTCCGATGGCGTAGACAAGCCCTCCTGCTTCGGCGACTGACAGATTCCCACGCCCTACAGGGAGGGGAGCGATGGTCGTCCAATTACCTGGACCCCCCAGTTTCCGGGTTTCAACGCTGTCGAACTTCAGGCCCTCAACCGATCGGCCTCCCACCGCATATACGACCCCACGCGCTGTGGCGACCCCATGCCCTGCCCTGGCAAGCCCGAGCGGGGGCCGGGTTACCCACTGTGTAGTGGCGTCAACGGGCGGTGCCTGAGCGCCGGCCACAGGGCCTGACAGAACAGTGGTGAGAACAATGCTGACAACGCCAAGAACACCGAAAATTATCTTTCTCGGACTTTGAGCCTTGGGGGCGGATACGGGGTATTTCATGATTTGCTCCTAGGATTCGCATATGCCCCCAAACGTATCCCCAGGCTTTAGTTCTAGCCCTCCAAGTGGGCAACAAGCAAGACGAATTCAAATCGAATTCGCGACATGAAAAACAAAGGGGGAGCGATGACTTCCAGTCCCCACGAAGTGGCAATCCATGAGGATTGACGCCTAAAGCGGGGGCTTCTGGGTCATTACGGCGTGGGCAGGTGACCGGGCAAGCGCCGACGCGGTCTCGACAAAACCCTCGCGGCTCTCGCAGCCAGCCGAGTCCCTGCTTCTGAACGGTCGATATCTGACATAACACACAAATCGATGCTTGCTCGTCTGGACCGCTAGACCTACGCGAGTTTCCCTCCAGCATGTCAACGGCAACTTAGAAATGACCCGTGGCGGCATCTTGGTTTGCCCCCTGGCGGCAGGTGAGTGACCGGTCGCGGCAAGTATTTTTGGACAGGGTCAGGCGCCCCGGGCGTGCCGGGTTGCGGGGCGCCTGACCAAGTTCCGGGGTTAGCTCATGGGCGGGTTCCTTTCCCGTTTTGGGCTTGCATGAGGCGGACGGACTCGCCGCTGGTTTGGCAGAGGTGGGCGTGGTGGAGGAGCCGGTCCACGGTCGCGGTGGCGATGGTCTTAGGCATGAGTTCATCGAACCCGGATAATGAACAGTAGAAGAGGTGCCATGACACTGGAAACAACGATCGAGAGCCCCGCCGCCGTGGGTGCCATCATCCGTGCCCGGCGCACAGCCCGCGGGCTGTCCCAGCAAACCCTTGCCGACATGGCCGGAGTGTCACGGAAGTTCCTCATCGATCTCGAAGCCGGCCACGACCGCGCCGAACTCGGCAAAACCCTAGCCGTCCTAGCCGCCCTCGGCCTGACCCTGGCCGCCACAGATCCCATCCCTCACGGAAGCGACTTCGACCCTGCACGGCGCGACTACGCCACAACGTTTACCCGGCTTATCGCCGAACGGGATTTTGAGTTCGCCATCAAAATGCTCGCCGACTACGCCACCGCATCCCTCGCCGCCGGCAAACCGCTGCTCCAGCGCAGCCCCCGCCTCAAGGACCCGCACTGGTCAGCAGCCCTAGCCGGAATCACCAACTACACCGCACACCGCCTCGGCCAGCCAGCGCCATCCTGGACGCGACGGATCAAGCCCCTCGACGCGGCATGGATGCCTGCAGAGTCCTACCGCACCATCCGAACACCCATGAAGGAACTCACCCGCAACGAGACCCCGCCGGAACTCGCCGCGTTGAACGTCTTCATCCGCGAACGTAGCCTGGCCACCGCATGACCGGCGGAGAACTCACCGCCGCACAAATCCGGGCACTCCTCCATGAACACGGCAGGCGCCTGCAGGCCGCCGGCGCTCATGGCGGGGGTCATCGCTGGTGATCCGGGTCTGGTCGTGGCCGGCGACGGTCCGTTGCGGCGCGGGCACACTGCGTGCACCAATGGTTCGAGCGGTCGGCCTCAGGCGGTGAGGTCGCGGCGCCGGAGCAGGTAGGCGGCGATCCCTGCCCCGGCGAGGGCAATAGCCGACATGGTCAGGGCAGCTGCGGGGTCGAAGTCCTCGACCGGCATCGCCGCGGAGTGCCGGAACGGGCTCAGATCCTGCAGCCAGGCAGGCAGGCGCAGCAGTTCACCGAACTGACCCAGGACCAGGCCACCGGCCAACATGCCCCAGCCCAATGGAATACTCAACCTGGGCACCGCTGCGAAGAGGACAGCCGTTGCCGCGACGAACACGGCGGCGGCCGGGACGTGCGCCAAGGCGGCAGCCACCAGCAGGCCCGGCGGGCCGTTCACGCCGGAGAGGGTGAGGCCGGCGGTTGCCGCGGTCCCAGCGATGACGGCCACAACCGCCACCGAGACCGCGGCGAGTACCAGGTTCGCGCCAAGCCACCGTGCCCGCGAGCGGGGCGTGGCCAGGAGAAATTCGGCCCGGCCCTCGGCTTCCTCTGCGCGGAGGCGCAGCACCGCCTGGATACCGGCGGCCGCGGTCAGGACACCGGCGATGCCCAGCAGGGCAGCGGTGAAAACATCGATGATCTCCGCCCTGCTGCCAGGGACGAGCCGGAGGATCAGCTCCCGGAGCGATTCATTGCCGCCAATCACGTCCGAGACCACGGGCCCGAGCCCTCCGGCGATCCCTCCCAGCAGGGCTGCGAAAAGGCACCAGCCGATCAGGGTGGGCCGCTGTTGGCGCCAAGCCAAGCCCAGGAACGAGCCACCCCCGGCGCCGGCACGTTCCCTGCCGGCACGTTCGGGCAGCAGGCTGGCGCCCAGATCCCGGCGGCTTCTGATCGCGAATACGGTCACGGCCAGGGCGGCGGCCGCCGCCGTCAAGAACAGCAGCGGCACGGGATCGGCGGCCGAGAAGGGGCGGGAGCGTTGGCCCCACGCGATGGGCGAGAGCAGCGAAACCCATCCGCTGGTGACGTGAGTCAGATCGGCGCTGGGGGTGCCGAACGCATCGCCGATACCGCGAAGGAAATATGCTGCACCGACCAGAGCCGCGGCCGCGCCGTTGGCGGCCCGCCCTGAGGGCATGACCTGTGCTATGGCCGCGGAGGCGGCCACGAAAAAGGCTCCGACAGCGCCGACGGCGGCCCCGGCCGTGACTGCCCCGGGTCCGGGCAGCCCGGCGGCGGCGAAACCGGCGGCCACGCACAGAGCCAGCACCAGATTCGCGGCCGCCCCCAGGACCAGGGTTGCTGCCAGTGGCGCGGCCCGCGGGATGGGCGCGGAGCCGATGAGCTCCGCGCGTCCGAGCTCTTCATCGGTACGGGTATGCCGGATGACCAGAAACGTGCTCATCAGTCCGGCGAGCACTGCGGTGAAGGCATAGCCCTGGAAGAACACCACCGCTCCGATACCGGTCCCGTCGGGCAGGCCGCGGACGAACAGGAACGCCGGGCTTAGCGCCGCGACGCTGATGATTGCAGCCCTGTCGGCCTCGTCCGCGAATTCCGTGGCCACCGCACCTGCCACGGCGAATCCCAGAAAGGCGATGCCCAGGATCCAGACGGGCAGGATGATCCGGTCCCTGCGGGCCTGGACCAGCACCAGGGCCACGATGCCGGACATCAGAGCACCTGGCCGGTGGAATCGCTGTAATGGCTCAGGAACAGGGACTCCAACGATGGCGGGGAAACGCTCAGACCGCTGATCCCGGCCGCCGCGACCGCTTCCAACACAGATGCCAGGTCGGCTGCGTCCACGTCAAACTCGACAACGTCCCCGTCGGTCAGGACGCCCTGCACCCAGGGCAGGGCTGCCAGCAGGCCAGCAGCAGCCCCCTCGATGCGGAAATGGGTGAGCTTCAGATGCCTCAGCTCAGCCAGGGTCCCCGATTCCACGGCCCGGCCGGAACGGATGATCGTCACCCGGCCGCACAGCTCCTCGACTTCGCTGAGGATATGGCTGGAGAGCAGAACCGTGGCACCGTCAGCGCTGACGCGCTGGACCTGCCGGCGGAACACCGAATCCATCACCGGGTCCAGGCCGGCACTGGGCTCATCGAACAGATAGAGCCGGGCCGGGCGGGCGAACGCCGCGATGAGTGCCACCTTCTGCCGGTTGCCCTTCGAATACGTCCGGGCCTTGCGCCGCGGATCAAACTCAAACTCATCGATCAATTCCCCGCGCAGCCGCTCCTCGGAGCCGCCGCGCAGTCCGGTGAGCAGGTCAATGACTTCCCCGCCGGACAGGTTCGGCCAAAGGCTCACGTCCCCGGGAACATAAGCGACGTCCCGGTGGGCGCGGACCGGGTCCCGCCACGGATCCAGTCCGAACACACGCGCCGTTCCCGAGGTCGGGCGGATGAGCCCGAGGAGCACCCGCAGGGTTGTTGATTTGCCGGCCCCGTTGGGGCCAAGGAATCCGTGGACCTCGCCCGGGGCCACACGCAGATCAAGGCCGTCCAAAGCGCGGGTCCCGCCGAAAGTCTTCACGAGCCGTGTGGCGTCAATGACCGGATCTGCTGCTGATGTCATGGTGGGTTCCGTTCCCTCGGTCCAGCGACAACGACCGAGGCGGCTCGCCACGGCGCTCCGCGGGCACACTAACCCGCGGGCCGACCAGGCTTCCCGGCTCTCCGATCCACAGCCTACGTCCGGTACAACCCGCAGGGAAGAGCCCCCGGTAACCGCCCGTCAGGGCTGTGTGTTGAGCCTTTGGATGAACTCGTCCGCCTGGGCCGGGTTCCGGGCCATCTTGGGCCCTGGACCCTGAGTACGTGATCATTGATATGCACGCCTCCCACCTCTGGGACGCTTCCACGATCGCGGCTCTGGACGCGATCACCGAGAAGTACCGCCACCACGGCATAGACGTGAAAATCATCGGCCTCAACGATGCCAGCGTCCTCATGCGCGAACGCCTCGGAGGGAAACTCGGCGCCGGCCACTGATCCCGCGGCTACCTTAACTTGGAGGGTCCCCTGCCGCACAGCCGGCAGGGGACCCTCCACACGTGTGGACCGGATCAGGTCACCCGTGTCGGTCTTCTTCGTAAACGTCCGGGATGCCGTCCCGGTCGGTGTCGATGGCTTCTTTCGCCTCCACGGCACGGTACTGACGGTTCCGGGCGCCCAACACTGCCGCCGCCAGGAGGGCGGCCAGCAGCGACGCGGCGAGGATCCCCACCTTAGCGTAGTCATCATGGGCGCTGCTTTGCCCGAAGCTCAGCTCCGCCACGAGGAGCGAAACCGTGAAGTCGATCCCGGCCAAAAGGGACACCCCGAACACATCAATCCACTTCAAGGACCGGTCCAGGGAAGCTCTGGTGGCCTTGGTGAGGAGCCAAGTGGTGCCCATGATCCCGACTGGTTTGCCCAGCACCAAAGCCACGATGACGCCGATAGCTACGGGGTCAGTCACGGCCGAGATCACACCGTACAACGACTCTGGGACGAAGCGCTCCGCAAAGCATTTCCACACCTACGCAGAACACCACGTGAACTCGAACGGGCAGTTGAGGGCGTCTACCACCTCCGGAACCGGGTTGCCCACCTGGAACCCATCATCAACAGCAACGTCCGAGCCCAACTGGTCAACATGCGAACCGTCATCGGCTCCATCGACCCACAGCTACTCTCCTGGTTCACCAGCACCGAACGCATCAGCACATCACTCACTACGCGCCCGGGACTGCCCCCGTTTTTGTTGACTCCTTGACCTGATATGAAGGGGGATTTCAATGCCTCGGCACCGGACGAGCTGCGGCTGACGGGCATCACCGAACACTCAACCGCAGAGGGCAAGCACTACCTCTGCGCGGTGAAGGACGTGCACTCCGGCAGAACCGCCGGTTACTCGATGGATTCGCGGAAGAATTCCTCGCTGTGCGTCGCCGCCCTGGAGAACGCCATACGGGCACGCAAGCCGGCTGGGACAGCGGCGCACTCGGATCCAGGGTCCCAGGTCCGGTCCCGCCGGTTCGTCGAAGCGCTCCGTCACCACGGGCTCACGGGCTCGATGGGCAGGGCCGGTGCGTGCGCGGACAACGCCGCAATGGAATCGTTCTTCTCGCTGCTGCAGAGAACGTTCTGACCGTCAGCGCTGGCTCAACCGAAATGATCTCCGACTGGCCCTCACAACCTGGATCGAGAGAACCCATCCACCGCCGGCGACGGCAAAGACGGCTGGGCAAACTCAGCCCAGCGAATATGAAACAATCAACCGGACCGCGCTCACAGCGGCCTAAGACCCCGAGTCAACCAAAGCGGCTCTTCACGGTTAATGGGAAAATGGATCCTTGGAGTGAGCGTCATGCGGCCGTCCGGACACCACTTCTCAAGAGAAACTAGCCATAGCAGGCAAATGTGTGTAGCCACCCACACCATCTCAGCCTCGAAGAGGTTTCCGAACCCCTGGGCACTGGCTCCAAGGGCCGCAAACTCGCCTAAGGGTTACCACCATTTCCGTTGCGACTATTAGCGCTGGATAGAGATATCTAATCCGTCCTTGTAGGCGCTCGTAAAATTCCGGCATAAGTATCCCCACGCTTAATGCCTTATCACCACAGCAATCAAAAGAGTGGGTATGGCCGTCGTTGCGACTTGGAAGAACATGATGGGAAACATGATTCATGTGCCGATCGTTTCAAATTCCTCTGACACGAAATGCAGCTTGTCGTACTCTCCCCCTAATATCTGAATCATGACCTTCACCTACACGTCCGCGGACCTGGCTCAGATTGCCGCCAACATTCCAAACCAGGCCAGCGCCGCCGGCTTGGCAATCATTCCCGGGGTCGAAATCGTTCGGGAAACAGATGTGCAGATCGACCCGTTTGAAGCTGAAATCGGCGATGCCCTCCGAGTAGCAGTCCTGGCGAACGCTCCATTTATCACGGTGGAGACAGAAAAATTCTGGACGAGCAGGATAGGGAGCACCGAAGGTTACGAGGAACTGCCGCCCAAGGCCGAACGCCTGCTCAAGGCAGCCGAGATCCACAATGACTCGCTGATGTCGGTGACAGTCAAATGGGTAGCCAGCGGACTCGTGTATGAATGGACGGCTCAGACCGAATGGATTGCTCCGTTGCTGACGGAAATCGATGAAGCGGTACAAACTGCGCAAAATGAGGACGACGCCGTAGAGGACGCACGCACAGAAGTGCACTACGCCAAACTACGGGCCGCGGTAGATGCGCTGGTCGAGTCGCCCAGGTACCGCCGGGAGCAGGTAAACAAACGTCGTCACATCGCCCCCGGCATCCTCGCCGAAGCCGGCCTGGGCGAGATCAATGACGTGCTGCTTACTCACCAGGTCATGCCCGACGCCAACCGGATCGTGAACGCCAAGGCCATGGAGTTTGAGGGAGACTTCCGCGCCCGGAAGCGCGAATTGGCCGCCGAGCTATCGAACGTCCCCGACTTCTACCTGCAGAACACCAAGGGTGGCAAAAAGCTAGTCGCCATCGATTTTCTTACCGAGAAGGCTGACGGCTATAGGTTCCTCAACAGTAATTTCGCGGCGGAACTTAGCGACGCGGCGTCCCTGCCTCGAAACATCCGCCGGCTCTAGCCGTGATCAAGATTTCGAGCCCCTAGGAACTCGGCCGCCGCTTACCGGCCCCAGAGCATCGACGGCGCTATCAACTCAGGTATGGCGCACGCTCATCCTGCAGAGAATCGGCAACAGATTCACAGGGCCAGCTATGCCGACCCCACCGCCGTCAGGACCACCATCGTCACCGGGACGGCTTGAACTAAGGCTTCTCCCCCGACCGAGGTTCTGCGCCGTCACAGCGGACTCACTGACGAATGGTCAGTGGCTGGACCGTGACACAGAGGCGAGCCCTGGCACCTTGACCTGTATCCTTCCGGCATGACAAACATTGCAGAAGCCCAGTTCGAAGTTGCCCCCTACCCCAGATCTGAACAAGTGACGCTTAACCGGCCCGAGGGATACACCCATGATCAAGCAATCCTTTGGAGGGAAGCTCGCGAGCAGGCGGAGAAACAGCTTGCCGAAGGTGAATACGTTCAGTCCGAGGTTGCCATCTCTGGTGAGTCGGTAGGAGAAAGAATGAGGTGGACGGCACTGTTCCAGATCGAGTTGGAGGAAGAAAGCGAAGACACGGCCTAATTTCGGATCCCGGTGCGATTTCCGTTAGGTCGGCCGTGGAACCCTGACCAAGCCCACCCCTGCGCATAGGCCGGCAAGCCTCGGCGGCCATTCGCGGACCGGCCGCCTTCCTAGTCCGCAACAGGCCGGCGATCACTCGCTGGGCCTAAGATCGGAGAATGCAGATAGCGCCGCTGACACCGGACCCAATAATCGTTATTACAGATACGACTGAGCTGCATAATTCTTACCCGTTAGCCGACACGCGGTGGGTGTTGTTGGCCAAGGAGATCAGCGCTGGAGTAGTGCAATGGGTTGTTCCGGAAGTTGTTGTCCGGGAAACCGTGCGCCATCAGGCCGCAGCCTGGGAGAGGGCGCAGAAAGAGACTCTTCCCGGTATCCAGCGGGCTGAACGAGCGTTGAAGCAGATCGGCATAAGGGTTTCCGTCGACACCGACACTCTCACGGAAGCGACCAAGATCGCCGCAGACTACGAGAGCTACCTGCGGGCGCGCATCGCTGAAATCGGCGGCGAAGTTGCCGCGTTGCCAACCATCGAACACGAGAGGCTACTTGCATGGGACCTGGCCAACCGAAAACCGTTTAGGACCGAAGGGAAGGGCTACAGAGATGCCCTCATTTGGGCCACGGTCCTCGAATACGTGACAGCAGCCGAAGCGGACAATTGCGTCATTTTTGTCTCCAACAACACAAGCGATTTCGTCGACAAGGGCGGTATCCACGCCGATCTCCTTGGTGACACGGCGCAGCTTCAGTCTGCAGCTGAGCTCAGGCACTCGCCGGGGCTGACGGCCGCCTTCACACTCGCAAGGGAACTCAGAAGCGTTGAGCCGGGGCCCGAGCCCGCGGAGCCAACAGTAAATCTTGAGGAAATCCTGTTGACCGCGTTGGATGAGCAATGTTCGGAGCTGACCGGTTCAGACTTCGAAGAGCACACCCAGGACGGAGACGTTTATGGCCCAGACTGGGTCCCGTCCGAGGTGCAGAACCCGAGCGTTTACCTACTCGAGCCAGATGCTGCTTCCATGACCTGGGATGTGGTGGAGACCTTTGCCGAGGGGACGCAGTTGATCAACGTAACGGCGGACGCGGCGCTTACTGTGGACGGTTACATGGAAAAAGGGGACTTCTATCGCACCGAGTGGAATATTGAAGATGACATATATGCGTTGACGGCGGATCACAATGACCACTACGCCTGGGTCGCAACTGACGGCTACGCGCGAATTACATTCAGCATTCTGCTGTCACCCGGAGACGGAGCCGTGAACCACACTGAACTCGTCTCGTTCGAGACGGGCGCCAGCACTCTCAGTTGAGACAACGCGGGCGCCCGCACCGATCGCTAGCCCCGTCCGAATAATGACCCAATTGCGGCAGTTGCCATGACTAGATTGCCAGAGTCGCCGCTGCACTCAATCGCAGACCAGGCGAAATCCTGGGTTGGTAGAGCCCCATGGAGCACGTGGCTAGACTGACTTCAACGCTGAGAGAACCATTGAACCGTTGCTACGACCCCTGAACTCCGCCACGTCACAATGGCTCACTTTTCGACCGTCACCGACAATCCGGATTGGGATTCGTCGCCGTTGAGATTCTCGTTGGTGCCAGGTCGGTGGCGGATAGCTTGATCGCGGTTTCGATGCCGACGAATTCTGTTCCCGTTGCGGTGAGTTTGGATCCGCGGCCGAGCACGATGAAAGAATGGTCAGGCTGTTGGATGATGATTCTGTTGCCGGGCCTGGAAATCTCGGCAGCAGAGTCCTTCAAGTCGGAAGTGCCCGCTGCGACTCCCACGACGAGGTCGAAGCCATCGTCCATGTGAAGTCATGCGGGTATGCCGCCACGCAGAGGTCTCATTTCTAGAAGCAACTACAGAGGCGGGTGGTTCGTTCAGATGCGAGACTTGGGATGGACGCCCTAGAGACGCCCTAGATAGGTGCCGTTCGGGAGGTATGCCGTCGTTCAGACCTCAGATCGCTTGATGAGCTCACTAACAGCCTCGGAGAGCGCACCAACATCTTCGACTAGAGTCCTGGAGAACTCTTTCGGATCCGAGGCTTCGTTGACCTGGAAGTTCCGCGTGCGGGCGATTATTTCCTGCACCCGTGAAAGGTGTCCACTGAGTTCGCTCATGGAGTCCACTATAGAGCTCCTCGCAGCCTCCTCTCGCACTGCGCTCGGCGGGGACGGGGATCTCACGACCCCGGTTTCGACGTAGCCGCAGTGGACGCCCTTTTGCGTAGGTATTCGAAGTTGATCTCCCGACGTTGTTCCCGGGGATTGCTGTCACCGACCAGCCGCTGATTTGCTCGGGCTCGGTTAGCCTATGGCGTTGATACCCAAGGCAATGACCGTGTTCAGGGCATCAACGACCCCTTGCACGGTTCCCGTGGCGGCTCGCTCCAAAAGCTCCTGCCCCAAGGCCTTCACAACAGAGCGCTGCGGTGCAGGTGACTCTATTTCGTCTTCAAGCCGCCCGGACTCTTCCCTCGATTTTCCAACACTGTGGAGTCTGACGCAGGAGCAGATGAACAGCTACCATAAGATCGCCATGAGCCAGGCGGATCAGAGCTTCAAGGCCTGCCAGGTGGCAATGGGCGTAGGACTGCTTCTGATTGTGGGGTTTGGCGTAGCCGCGGTTATACAGACTGATCCCGTTGCAGCCGCCGCTGCCGGCGCGATAAGCGTCGTAAGCGACGCTGTTAGTGCGTATATCAGTGCAACCTACATGAAGGCATACACCCAGGCCACGGCTCAAATGCGGCAGTTCTTCATTCAACCGGCAGATTTCACCCGACTGCTGGGGACCGAGCGTCTGATTGGGCTCGTTACTGACGACGACCATAAGAAGGAGGCGGTCAAGATTTTCCTCCAGTCCATGTCGTTTGCTTCGCCATTCACTCCTGCCGAGTTGGGCAAAGGCGTCCAAAAGGCAATCGGAGACGGCAAAGTGTAGGACTGATTTGCTACCGAGCTCCTCGCTCCGTGTTTCACATAATTCGAAGTGGGGCGATTATTGCAGCGCGATTAAATAGCCAATCGGGACTGCCCCGGCTTTCGTTGACTCGGGGTCTTAGGCCGCTGTGATTGCGGTCCGGTTGATTGTTTCATATTCGATTGGCGTGAGTTTTTGTTAACGCCAACCGACCCGGGTCAGGTCCTTCCCCTGCCGGGACCACAACGAGGCCCCGATATCGTCACGGATTCCGACCGCCCGGTAGCCGTCCCATTTGGGCTCAAAGAGGAGCGTCCCGGGCAGGGCACTGTTCCGGGGCATCTTCGTGACGGCCCGGGCCAGTGCGACTTTCACCGGCGGGACAAGCCCCGCCGGGAGCCCGGTCCCGACCGGCGGCTTAGGTGCCATCGTCGAGGCCCTCGAGTGCCTCGACCTCAGCCTCGTCCAGTAACTGGGCTGTACTGGTCCCGGTGGTGCGGGCGAGGTCATCGAGGGCGATGAACCGGGCACGCGCCAGGACAATGACCAGCTCTGCCAGGTACTCGGGTCCGTTGCGTTGCGCGAGGTCGTCCAGGATGGTGTGCATGCGTCCGGTTAGCTCGGTGGGTCCTTCGGATTCTTCGGCTGCAATGCGCGTGAGCGTCAGCGCGGCCAGCGTCGGATTGTCGTAGATGAGTCCCATGGCCCCACGCTACGCACGCCGGGCGCAGTTGTCAGTGACAGCACCTGCAGGCACAGGCGGATACGGGGTGGGCAAGCTCAGAGGCCTCCAGCCGATCAGCCGCGGCGGAGGTTGGGGGATCCGGGTGGGCGGCCGCGGGTCCGTCCGTTCCGCCAGCCGGGAAGGAGCGTGTTCAGCTGTGTTTCTTTGTCCTGGTCCAGTTCGCTGCGCCGGTATTTCATGCGTTGGATGTGCAGCCACATGCCCAGGAGTCGTTCTTCTTCGGTGTCTGTCTTCTTGTGGCGTGGCCAGTCGTTCCCGACGGCCATGTAGGCGGTGAGCTCTTGTAGGCGTTGGTTCCAACGGGATTCGTCTTTGGACGTGCGGGTCCTCAGTTCCCAGCCGGGGATTTCCTGCAGGCCGTCGCTGTAGGTGGGGGAGAGGGTGCCCCGGTCGTGGTCCTGGCGTCGTCTGAGGAGCCATGTCGCCAGGGCCCGTTCCCGTGCGGCGGACGAAGACGATGAGGGAAGCCGGTCTTCGGCTTTGTACAGGGCGAGGGTGTCGTCCAGGTTCCGCAGCCCTTCCGCGGTGATGCGGGTGACCGGCGGTGGGCGGGTGGCGTTGCGGTGGTCGTCCCGGATAGAGGGTTCCGTGGCGGCGGCGATGGCCACGTGGTAGCGGACGGTGTTTTGGCCGACACCTGCGGCGGCGGCGATTCGTGTGGTGGTGAGGCCTTGCCGGTACATCTGCACCCACTCTGGGTGTGGCGCTGTCCTGTGTTCGGGCATACTGGTCAGCTGTCCGTGCGGATGGCGAGCAGCTTGGCGCCTTCGGGGATGGCGCCCTCAAGTGCGGCCTTGGCGTTGTCGTAAGTGTCGCCCTGGGCCGTGATGTGGTCGGTGCTGCCGTCGGCCATTTGGATTGTTCCGGTGAGTTCCACCGGATCAGCCTAGTTGGCTCTCCCAGGTTCCGGGGTTTAAGGCCCGAAGCTCTCCAGTGCCCGCAGCAGCGGGGGAGTGGACCCGCCCAGGGCGTCCACGGGACGCCGCCCGCCCAAGTGGATGGACGGTGTGATCATCCAGGCGCCGAAGTAGTTGTGGGCGATTTTCAGTTCCAATGCCCTGGCGAACAGCGCCAGTACCGTGGGGTGCAGCTGCCCGTCGTCACGGAACTGGTAACCGGGGCAAAATGTTCCGTCTTCAATGAAGACCCGGACGAGCTGGCGCATGACCAACTCGGGATCCGCCGTCTCGGCCGATAGTTTCGCCCGTACCCGGTCCAGGGTAGGCAGGGTGAATTCGTTCCGGATTTCTTCCCACACCGCCGGCGGGATCGGCCCGTGGCTCATCAGGAGACCCGGTTCTTAGGCTGCGTCATCGATGGAGGACAGGACCCACTGCTCTGTCATGGGCCGGCGACGGATTTCCATGGTCCGCAGCGGCGAGGCACTGTTGATCCTCACCTGGACCCGCCACACGGTTACGTCCACCACGGCCGCGCCGGCCGGGGCCCGATGCTGGGTTTCCCACCAGGACTCCCGTTCGAACCAGCGCACGGGATCCGTGGCTACGGCCCACACGTGCCCGTCATGCCGGATGGCCAGGGGAGTTCCATCGAGGGTGAACCGAACGTCTACAGGGGCCGCCAGGGCTGTCTCACTTTGTACTGCCGTCACGTTTCGTTCTCTCTCCCAAAGTTCTGTTCAACGCCGCTTTTCGTGTCACTGCCGAAGCCCACACCCACGTCGAGCGCTGCACCGGGCCGTCCTGCCAGGACACCTGTACGGCTTTGGGTGTCCAGGAATGGGCCAATCCGTCCACGAGTTCGGCGCAGTCCTGGAAGCGGATCCAGGCCTGCACCGGAATCCCGTGCACGTCGGTCTTGGAGGGCATATTCGCGAAATCCAGTTCTTCTGCGGTCAGCCCAATCGGCTGCGCACGCCGGGCGTACCTGGCCTGGAGCCGCTTGAGCTGATCCCGGTCCATTACCACACCTTTTAGAACTGAATTACTAGCGACACTCGGAAGCTACGAATGTATGTTCGAATACTACTCCGCTTCAGTGTGAGGGGAGGGTCTGACAAACGGGGTCTACGCTGGCGCTCCGACCCCGGGAATGGCCGGCCCCGCTGCAGTCTCCTTTACGTCGATGGGCCTTGGAGGCCCCTCAGGGTGGCGGCCATGCTGCGCACGGCCGCGGGGTCCTCCTCCCACGAGCTGCCATCACGCGTGCAGGCCCGAAAGGTGGACACTCCGGCCAGGTCAGCAGCTGCACGCAGTTCCATCCATGCCTGCTCCAGCTCCAATGCCTGGTCAGGCGTCAACGGCTGACGCTCCGTCAGAGCGGTCAGAGCAGGGGAGGGCGCCTGCCGGCCGCGAAGAAAACGTAAAAGCCTCACGTCCGGGTTTCTCCTTCTCATAAAAGTGTCCCGCCAGGTGGGGGGACCAGGCGGGACTGCCCCACCGTAGCAGCGGACCCTGGCAACTTTCAGGGCGCCCGGGTCTCCGCTGCGCTCCAACCAGTCAGCGGGCGTCCGCTGCGCGGCCGGCTGTTGGGTCCAGTGCCGGCTCCGCAGAGCTCCGCCGTCTCTGGCCCTTTGGTGTCTACGACGTTTTTTGGCTGCTGTCCTTCGGATTGTACGTGTCCGCTCCAGCCCGTCTAGCCCCTCCGTTCCTCCGGGTCCTGCACCCCGGGAAAGTCTCCTCCGGCGCTCCTGCGTCGCTGATTTCCTCCGAAGATTTCCCGGGCCTTGCCCTGCGGGTAGACAGGCCTCCGTCGGCCACAGCTACGCAAGCTTCGCCAGCAGCCAAAAAACAACGGGGGAACAGGGGAGCTGGCCGGTCACCATTGGTCGCCCCACCCACCGAATCCTCTGCAAAGGACAAACAACCATGAGCACAGTTTCCACACAGGCTGTCACCACGGCGGACACCGCCGAGACCATTCCCGCCGCCGTCGTGCTGGGCGATTACCACATGAACGACGGTTGGGACTGGATGGACCTGATCGGTCAGCACGGCTGGGCACCGGTGAACGTCTGGGGGTGCGACGGCTGGGACGTGGGCCAGTGGCCCTACGTCATCGTCGCCGCGACCCGCGCCACGGACAACACCGGGGAATTGTTCGGAGTCGCCAGCTACTGCGAGGGCGATGTGAAGACCACCTATTACCGGACCCAGGCCCGGCAGTGGGACGCGATCACCGAAGAGGCGTTCGAGTCGTGGAAGTGCGGACAGGCCACCGGACCGGCAGACCTGCCACTGGCGGCGGCCGAGCTGCCGAGTCGATACCGGACCCCCTACGCCCCGGCCTTCGCCTAACCACCCCTGAGTTTGCTGCGCCCCGACACCACGGGGCGCAGCGCCCCACCACTTCCAAGGAGCCACACCATGAGCAACGACACCACACCCAAAGGCATCATCGCCCTGATTTACCGCGACAGCCTGGGCATTGACTTCTCCAACCGGGGAATCTCCGCCCAGGTCACGGAAGTGACCGTTATCGGTCCCGGCCTTGACCCGATATTCCCCGCGTCCGAGGAACGGCCCGCCGTCCGGATCGTCACCCGCGAATCGTTTGGCGGCGGCATCACTGTCCATGCCGTACCCGTCACGGCCGAGGGGGAACCGGCCCCGTGGTACATGTTCGGCGGGACGTTCATTTTCAGCAGTGACTCACGCTTCCGGGAAGCCGCAGGCCACTATGGAGCGTTGCCGCTGCACGACCGCCAAGAATAAGAAGCGCGGTGGCCGGGCCAGATGGTCCGGTCACCGCTGGCGGTCCGCCGTCGTGGACGGCCCGGGTGCCTGGTTATGGGCGGCGGACCGCCGTTAGCGCCCCGGCCAGGAAGTGGTTCAGTGCCGCCGGCGGCCGACGGCACCGGGATCCACGCCGTGCTTTCTAGGGTGTGGTTCAGGGACGGCTCGCCAGGGCTCACCATAATGGGCGTCCGCTGCGCGGCCGGCTGTTGGGTCCAGTGCCGGCTCCGCAGAGCTCCGCCGTCTCTGGCCCTTTGGTGTCTACGACGTTTTTTGGCTGCTGTCCTTCGGATTGTACGTGTCCGCTCCAGCCCGTCTAGCCCCTCCGTTCCTCCGGGTCCTGCGCCCCGGGAAAGTCTTCTCCGGCGCTCCTGCGTCGCTGATTTCCTCCGAAGATTTCCCGGGCCTTGCCCTGCGGGTAGACAGGCCTCCGTCGGCCACAGCTACGCAAGCTTCGCCAGCAGCCAAAAAACAACGGGGGGAACAGGGGAGCTGGCCGGTCACCTAAGCCGCCCCACCCGCCGAATCCTCTGCAAAGGACAAACAACCATGACTGAAAAGCTCAACCTCTCCGGTCCCGCTGACCTGCTGGCCACCATCGCCCACCTGCTGGGCCGGACTCCCACGGAGTCCTTCGTGATCCTCACCGCCCGGGGCGGTGCCCTCGGCGCGACCGTCCGCATTGACGCACCGGCCTACATTGAGCCGATGAATTACGCCCAAACGCTCACCAGCTACGCGGCAAACGACGAGGAAGCCACCGGATCCTATGTCGTGGTCTACAGCGACGAGGACCTTGATAACTACCCCTACGCCGCCCACGTGGCCGCGCTGGTGAACGAGCTGGCCACGGCCCGGATGCCCGTGCGCAATGTCTGGCTGGTGACCTCCACCTACTGGACCGAGTTCGGGGCCGACGTTCAGAACTCACTCGATGAGATCCGCGACAGCAACGCGAACGCCACGCTGGTTTACAACGGCAGCGCCAAGGACGTGGACGTTTACAACCCGGCACTGTTGGGAACCTGGGCGCTGAGCGTTCAGGCCCCGGCAGGCAGCGAGGAAGACCGCGCCGCCGCCTGCACCGCATGGGCCGCAGCGCTGGACAGCCCCGAAACCCCCGACACGAAAACCGTGCGGGAGCTCGCGGGAGCGTTCCAGCACAAGATGATCCGCGACTACCTGTTCCGCGAAACCATCACCACCCAGAACGGAAACTTTGGGGACGTGATGCTGGGCAAGTTCGACGGCCGACCTGACTGGGAACGCGTGGACCGGGCCGAAGCCCTCGCGTTCGAGCTGATGAAAGCAGTACCCCCGGGACAGCGCGCACCCATGCTGACCCTGATGGGCTGGCTGGAGTGGCTCAAAGGCCACGGCACCCAAGCTGACCGGTACCTGAAGCTCGCCGCCTCCGACGTCGAAGACTTCCGGCTGGCCGTCCTGCTCCGCGAACTGATCGGCCGCGGATACATCGCAGACGTAGCCCGCGACTCCACAACGTCCTACCGCCGCAAGATCATCTAGGCCAGAGCATAAGGGGGCCGGAACGGATCACCGGTCCGGTCCGGCCCCCTTTTGCCGGTGGCGGGGCGGCCTCCCCCGCTGGCGCTCCTCCGGCCGCCATGGCACGCTCGCGCGGGCGCAGCCAGTCACCAGCAAACGCGCAGAAACCCCGACTACAGTGAAAGGTGGAACCACCGCCACGACCAGGGGAGCACGCAATCATGGCCACCGGATACATTCGGACCGAAGCCGACCAGCCGGTCCCCGACACCAGCCCCGCCGAAGAAGTAGCCGAGCTGCTGCTGCTCACCGCCGGCAAACCGACCGGCCCGGTCACCATCTCCTGGGAACAGGAACCCGGTACCATCTAAAGACACTGCAGCGATGGCGCTGCACCCCAAGATTTCCTTGCAGAGGAAAAACGGCAGAGGCCGGCACCCCACCAGGTGCCGGCCTCTCCGCTCTTAAGGCGCCCCTGGGTCCCGGCGCACCCGGGCAGTGCCGGCGTCTGTTGAGTGCAGGCTCGCAGGGCTCGCCCTGGTCTCCGCTGCGCTGCAACTAAGAGAAGGGCCGTCCGCTGCGCTCCCGCCTGCTCCGGTCCAGGCCCGGGCGTCGCCGAGCTCCGCCGGTCCAGGCCCTGTTCGCTACGTCTTCGACGTTTTTTGGTTGCTGTCCTCCGGATTCTAGGCGTCCGCTCCACCCCGTCTAGCCCCTCCTTCGTCGGGGCCTGCGGCCCGGGAACTTCCCCAACGCGCTCCTTCGTCGCTTATTCCGCCGGAGAATTTCCCGCGCCTTGCCCTGCGGGTAGACAGGGCTCCGTCGGCCACCGAGCAAGCGAGCTTGCCAGCAACCAAAAAACAACGGGGGGAGAAGGGCAGCAGCTGGCACAGTTCCACAGCCCCCTCACCCATCCTCTGCAAAGGACCTGAACCATGAACATCACCGATGACCGTATGGCCCGCGCCGCCCTGACCCGCATCTTTGAACCCGGCGACCGGGTAGCCCTCGCGCTGGTGGGCAAGCACGGCGCAGTCTGGGCGCTCCGCATCGTCCTTGGTGCCCTGCCCGTTGTCCCGTTCTGGGACATCACTTGCGAGGAGCTCGAGGCAGCGGTGGCCCGTGGCGCAGGACGCCACACGGACCTTGACCCGCAGAAAGACCTGGACGAGATCGCGGCCCTTGGCGGCGGCTTCCTCATCCCCGGGGATGAGCACTGGCCCGCAGGTCTGGACGATCTGGAAGTGCCCCCGCTGGGACTTTGGTACCGGGGGAACCTCTCCGCAGGATTCCCCACCGCCGATAAATGCGCGGCACTGACCGGCTCCCGCGACTGCACCAGCTACGGCGCGGCCGCCACCGGGGACCTGGCCTACGGCCTCACCCAGCGCGGCATCACCGTAGTCTCAGGCCTCGCCTACGGCATCGACGCCCACGCCCACCGCGCCGCACTGGCAGGCAGCACGGTCGAGGCCATGCCGACCATCGCCGTGGTGTCCGGTGGCGTGGACCGGTTCTACCCGTCCGGGAACGCCGACCTTGGACGGTCCATCATCGCCAGTGGCCTGATGGTCTCGGAAATGCCCACCGTCACGGCCCCCACCCGGCACCGTTTCCTGCAGCGGAACCGCATCATCGCCGCCCTGTCCGGTGTGGTGTGTGTCGTGGAGGCCCGGTACCGCTCCGGTGCGCTGAACACCGCGCACCACGCCGAAACCATCGCCCGGCACGTGGCCGTGGTCCCGGGGTCCATCCACTCCGCGAACTCGGCAGGATGCCACCGCCTCGCCCGTGAAGGCAGCGCCACCCTGGTCACAGAGGTCAACGAACTGATGGAGCTGCTGACCAGCTAAACCCGGTGGTGGCCAGGCCTTCGCGGTCTGGTCACCGCTGGCGGTCCGCCGCTCACCGGCTCCCCTGGGAGGGCGGTCACCAGCGGCGGACCGCCGTAGCGCACCCCAGCATGCCACCGGTCTACCGCCGGCGGCCCACCACGGAACGTCGGGGGCCGCTACTACGGTGGAAAGCAGATCCCAGGTCGCAGGCGACCACCACCCTTTTGACCGTAGAAGAACGGGAACAGCATGACAACGAACTTTTGGGATGCCGACGGTGACTTCGACTACGAAGCCCATTACGAGGCAGGCCAGCTCGAGAAAGCTGCCACCGCGGCACAGAGCCTTGGTGCACCGGATCTCGCCCCCGCCATCCACTACTTCGCACTGAAGGACTTGCCGCGGTCCAGCTTCACGCCCGAGCTGCTTACGGCGCTGAAAACATGGCAGCGCCTGGTGAACGAGATCGAGAATGCTCCCGTCGTGCAGGACGTCAAGGACCTCAGGCGACAGGCAGAAGACACAGGACGCGCCATCGAAAACCTGACCGAGGCCACAACGGACTAAATCGCCGCGGCTGCCCGCCCAGGGCACCTGCAGTGCCGGGGCTCTGTTGAGTGCAGGCTCGCAGGGCTCGCCCTGGTCTCCGCTGCGCTGCAACTAAGAGAAGGGCCGTCCGCTGCGCTCCCGCCTGCTCCGGTCCAGGCCCGGGCGTCGCCGAGCTCCGCCGGTCCAGGCCCTGTTCGCTACGTCTTCGACGTTTTTTGGTTGCTGTCCTCCGGATTCTAGGCGTCCGCTCCACCCCGTCTAGCCCCTCCTTCGTCGGGGCCTGCGGCCCGGGAACTTCCCCAACGCGCTCCTTCGTCGCTTATTCCGCCGGAGAATTTCCCGCGCCTTGCCCTGCGGGTAGACAGGGCTCCGTCGGCCACCGAGCAAGCGAGCTTGCCAGCAACCAAAAAACAACGGGGGGAGAAGGGCAGCAGCTGGCACAGTTCCACAGCCCCCTCACCCGTGTCGATGAAACAAGGAGCACCACCACATGACTGCAATCGCAGAAAACCCCGCCGCCACGGCCCCGACGCTGGAATGGCTGGACCCGGCCACACTGACCGTGGACGTGAACGTGCGCAAGGACGCGGCCCTGACTCCTTCGTTCGTGGCCAGCATCAAGGAACACGGCGTGCTTGAACCCGTGATCGCCCACCGCAAGGACGACGGGACCGTGCACGTCCTGATGGGACAGCGCCGCACCCGCGCCGCCGTCGAAGCCGCCCGGCCCCTGATTCCGGTCATGGTGATGGACAGCCCCGGGGAAGCTGACCGGATCCTCACGCAGGTCGTGGAGAACATCCAGCGTTCCGAGCTGACGGAGGCGGACGAGGCCGACGCGTACCACCAGCTTTCCCTGATCGGGGTCTCAGCGGCACAGATCGCCAAGAAAACCGGGCGGACCAAGACGACCGTCGTGGACGCTCTGAAAGCCAAGTCCACGGACGCCGGGACCGCCGCCCTGGGCAAGGGCTGCACCATCGAGGAAGCCCTAATCGTGGCCGAGTTTGAAGGGGATCAGGTCGCGACCGAGGAACTGGAATCGGTCATTGCGGATGAACCGGACATGCTCCACCACGTGGCCCAGCAGTTGCGGGACCGCCGCGACCGCGCCGAAGCTCTCGCCGCGCTGATCGCGGAGATGGAAGCGGCAGGAAAGACCATCGTCGAAGATGCCGGTCACTACCAGGACGAGGAAAACCTCTACGTTTCGGCCGCACGCCGGGCAGACGGGGAGGAAGCGACCGACGAGGACGCCAACGCCTACGTGATCACCAGCGATTACCGGGGCGAGCACCACGCCAAGCCGGTCATCATCGGATGGCAGGAACTTGGCTTCACGGCCAAGCATGAACGCTACGACGGCAGCACCACGGCCCAGAAAGGGCCGATGACCGACGAGCAGAAAGCCGAACGCCGGACCCTGATGGAAAATAACAAGGCCATGCTTTCAGCCACGACGGTACGCCGTGAATGGGTGGCGGCGCTGTTGGCCAGGAAGAAGGCCCCCAAGGGCTGGCAGTACTTCACCGTCCACGCCATCACCCACCACCCCGAAACCGCCAGCGGCTACGAGGGCAAGGTGGCAACGGACATGCTGGGCGTGAAAGTCGAAGAATCCAACGCATGGGCGTGGGACCCGCTGCGGAACCACGTCGCCAAAACCACCACCCGCCCCGAGGTCTCCCTGATCGCGCTCATCTGCGCAGGATACGAAAAGACCATCGCCAAAGACTCATGGCGCTCACCGCACCAGAGCCACCGGGACTACCTCAACCAGCTCGTCACATGGGGATACACCGCATCCGAGGTTGAACAGATCATCATCGACAGCGGCAAGTAACCCGCACCGGGCATAGAAAAAGCGCGGACCCTAGATATTCGAAGTAACTAGGCTCCGCGCTTTCTTCTCCCCACATTCTACTGGGAAAAACCCAGACCGCCCGGGACGGGAACACGAGGACCGTAACCGTGAGAATCGCGGGCGGTCCGCCGCAACCGATGGCAGCATTTGCCCGTGGTCACCAGCGGCAGACCGCCGTTTCAACGCGACAGATAGGCGGCCATCCCTGGATACAGCGCAGCAGTCTGCCAGGGGAATGCAGCTCACCATCGAAGACCCCCGCCAGGTCACCAACCTCCGGCACGTCACCACGGGCAACCGGCGATCATGGACAGCCTCCACCCGCAGTGGTACTCAAAAACGAAAAGCTGCCATGGACGACACAGTGAACATCGGTGGTCACCAGGTGCCGGCTGCTACGGTCACGGGCATGGCCGGCATCCAGGGCGGCTCTATTCCGAGGACCACGAACGGCGCGGCTACACGCCTGTCAGTTGACGGCCCCACCATGGGTGCGAAAGCGGCAATGACACCAAAGAATTACGGCCAAAAGTACCTAGAATAGGCGGTGAAAGACCTATTCATTCAGTTGAATGATTGATAGAATAGAAGCAGCAAGTCAGACAGGCGAACGAAACTAATCTTGATACGAAACCAGGTACTGAAAATGACTTCCTCACCCACCGCTTACACGGTCTACACCAAACCTGAGTGCCCGAACTGCGACCGGACGAAGGACTACTTCGATGCCAAGGGCATCACCTACACGTCCGTGGATATCACCGAAGTCCCCGCCGCCCTGGAGTACATCACCGCAGAGCTCGGCTACTCCCAGGCGCCGGTCGTGGTGAACAACTCCGATGACCAGGACCACTGGTCAGGGCTTCGACGGGACCGGCTCGTGCAGGCCGGCATGAACTACAAGGCTGCGTGAGCGCCATGTCCGGCACCGTGGAGGGGGAGCGGTTCCAGCTCAGCCCCCGGTACCAATTCGGAGATGACGAATGGTTCGGCCTTGACGCCAACCCTGAAGGCAACATCAACGTCCCCCTCGTGGACCACTATCTCCCGTACCCGGAATGGACGGAGTATGAGGACCACGACGACACCCGGAATACCTCTCGAAAGGCACCCACCATCATGGCCGGAGAAACCACGATCACCGTCATCGGAAACCTGACCAACGATCCCGAACTGCGGTTCACGACAGTTTCCCGTGAGTTCGGGAAAACCGAAGGCACTCCGGTCGCGAACTTCACCATCGCTTCAACGCCCCGGACGTTCGATTCGGCGTCCAAGGAGTGGAAGGACGGGGACACTCTCTTCATACGCGCGTCGGCGTGGAGGGAGATGGCCGAGAACGTCGCTGCCTCCTTGACCAAGGGCTCCAGGGTCGTCGTCTCCGGGAGGCTCAAGCCCCGGACATATGAGACGAAAGCGGGGGAGAAGCGCACCGTGATCGAGCTCGAGGTCGACGAAATCGGGTTGTCTCTCCGCTACACGGCAGCCACACCCAACCGCCCGGCCACGCCGACGCCCACCAGCCAAAACGGACATCCCACGGACCAGGTCGCCACTGACCTTGGCGGCTACGCCGACGATGACCCGTGGTTTGGCAAGATCGCCAACCCTGCAGGCACTAGCCCTGTGTCGTGAGTTGAAAGCCCAGAATGCCGCTTCCCAAGAAGACAAAGTCCGTCTCGCCGTACTTCACTGAAGAGGACGCGGACCAGATCCGAGCCGCACTCAACGCTGTCGGCCACCTCGAAGGCTACGCCTCGATCACCGAACTCGTTGAAGCAGCCACCCTGCGGGAACTTCGGCGATTGCAGCGAAAGTACAATGACGGCCGGAAATGGGCAGGCATCCCGGCCGGGCAGGCCCGACCGGGCCGGCGAACCCGCGAGGAAATCAGACGCCGTGAAACAAAACGGGAAGGATCCGCGGGTTCAAGACTGAATAGCACCGAGGCCTAGCCTAAGCAGAACTCCACAAAAAAACTTAAGTGCCAGGATCCACGTGCCATTCGCGGCTGGACGCGCTTGCGCCCGTTGGACTCTGACATGCTCGGAGCCTACAGTCGTAGTTGATTCGGCGACACGTGCACCTATCGAGATTGCCCCTTGTCCTAATCTCCAATTAGATGTTCTCCATCATGCTTCCGAGATGCTTGACGAGTCCCTCGTATCAAGTTCCTTGATGTGTCTCCGCATAGCGGTCCGTACTATCGCGCGGGTTTGAGGATCCTCCAATAGATCCTGCCAACGTTTCCCAGGGCTGGTCGAGGCTCCGCGAAGCCAAGTATGGGCACCAATTGTTTCAGCGGCGATATCGGCGGAATCAGCAACTCGATCGTCGCACCATTCTTCAATGAGATCAGCCTCTTCGAATTGGGCTGCGGTGACGACTTGGTAGTCGAATGTGGGAACGATTACTCGGCTGTTGTGGTGCACCCAACGCTGGAGCAGCAGATTTACTCCTACCTGTGACATACACGCAATCCGGTTACTGCGATGCAACGCTTCAGCTTCCACTAAATATGGTTGCTGCAGATGCGCAGCAAAGTGACCGTTCTCCTTGCTCAGCTCCGGAAGAGGCATGAGTTTGTATCTCCCCTTCCACTCGCCGAAGGGGATCACGGAGGATGCGCGCACTTCAGCTACGAGCAGCCTAGGAGCTAGATTTACCCCATCCGTGCGCAGTGCGCACGGATGTTGTAGTACCAGCGCCGTTATTTGTGACCCGGTATCCCCGAAGCCGACTGGAACGTTTTCGAAGATGTCGCCAGTGAATGTCGGCCTCGCTTCAGAGACCTCGTCCCCCCGTGCCCGATACATAGAAGCCCAATCAGGTGCCTCCCGAGTTCCGGGCGCCTCGAGGTCTTTTGCAGACATTCAGTTTCAGCCTTTCGACCTAATGGACATTTGACCGTCTTCCCCGCGGAACGTCTCAAACGGTGATTCGTAAGTGGTTCGCCACGACGGGTCTAAGCGGGTCAGTGCTTCGTCCGGGTTCAGGTTCCCGCTCGCGTATTCAAGGACCAGGAATGTCTCGCCGGCAGCCCACATGTCTATGGGAGTGACGGGGATTCCTTCCGCGATGGGCATCTCGAACCAGGACTCGATATCTTGAATCCGGCCTTGCGAGGCAATCAAATCCTGAGCGGCCACGAGGCGGGCAAGTCTGTGGCGGTTCTCGCCTGAGGCTTTTTCACCTTTGCGCCACTTTTGGATGGCAGGAACACTCACCCCAATCATTCGAGCGATGTCTCGCCAGGCGAATCCTTGGTCGGCCAGAAGTTCTAGCAGCTCGCGCGCACCCAACACAGCTCGTTGGCTGGTTAGGATTACCCATTCATGGGTCAGGGCGCCCACGTGGGTTTCTCGGACGTCGTTGTTCAGAGTGGTTACCTTGGTGACAAGGTGGCGGGCCTGTTCAGTGATTTTCAGAGCTGAAATACGGGTCGGGATATCAATCTGCGGCAGGGCCACGCTAGGGGTCGCTGTCCCCGGGTCGACAGAGGAAGTCTGCTGCTGCCTTGAAGCTGAAATGACTCTGGTCATTTTCGAAACACCTCATTTCTCAAACGGTCTGTAATGCACTGCTCAAACATCTCACGGACAGGTGCATGCAGTGTCTCCCCGGTTTCCCTAATTAGGGACATTGAAAACACGGGGACCCCCGATTCGGGCACCCAAAAGCTGTCGAGGTCAAGCATGAAGAACTTGCCAGGGTAGGCGGGAGATTTCCTTCGTAGCTCTCCGTTGGGGTCCACAGCAAACCCTTCGCCTGTGGCATGCCTCATAACCAGCGAGCGGCCCTGTTCGGGACCGTAAACGGCGACGCCCTGCCACTGAGTTAAGGGAAGGTCTGGATCATTTTCGACGTGAGGTCCCAGAAGCGAAGGGATCAAGTATTCGCTCCACTCTGGGTCGTCAGTGTCGGGTATGCGAATCTCATCTATGTATCGCAGTCCGACTCTCTCAACTCCATCGATGGGAGACACTTCGTTTCGCGCGTTGCAAACTTTTAAGAGGAGCTCGCTGAAGTCATCCCAGCCTGGGTATTGGGTTGTCTCCACAATGGTCGAGCCCCTCAACAGGGACGCGGCGATAGTCGTCTGGCGGTCAAAGTATTTTGGGTACTCCTCCGTTTGAACTTGTGTCACGGGACCTGAGGGCCCAAACTCGATCGTCTGGGAGGCGAACTGCTGGGTGCGCATCACGGGCAGCTCGTTACTCAATAGGTCTTTGAAGAGTGTTCTCTGCCGAGGAGTCAGGGTCTCTGATTGAGGATGACGAAGCTCAAACGATACTGATACCAGGGGCGCACTCGGGTAAACCTCACGCTGATTCATGTCTTGATGATACTCATGCAGAAACCAAAACGGTAACCGAATCAGCAATACTGTCAGGTTATTCACAGCGTTGCAGATTCAGGACAAACACGTGCCTACGCAGGCCAGCGGATGAACAAGACTAGACGTTCCCCAGAGGTACGGGAATGATGTGTACCCGGGGCTGATAGATCAGTGCGACCTAGGTTCGCGCCGTCCAGATTCCCCCGTTCGCTGTTCCCGTGGGAACCATGAGCGGGACGTACCCACCGTGAGCTCAATGTGGCGGTTCGTGCGAGGCAATGAGCTGCAATACTCTGCCGGCGCCCGTTTTCGTGGAGTGCAGTACACCAACAAGAACCCCGTGCCTCTCTATGAGACGCTTCTCTCCGCCCTACAGGTTCATACTGAACCAAGAGTCCTTCCCGGACAGTGGAATGTTTACCTGCGCTCTTCCAATGTGTAGGGCGATGGCTGCGCCAGGCGGAAGCACTGTGAAACCGCAGGCATGATAGAAAGCCGATGATCGCGGCCCTGTCACACCGTATAGCCGTGTAAAACCGTGCAGTTGGTCGAGCAGTTCGTTTACTAGTGCTCGGGCGATTCCGGCCCTCCGGACTTCTTCACGTACTGCCAGACTGTAAATCATGGCATGGTCCCGAATGCCTTTATCTACCTCCCGGGGTGGCAGGCCATGACTGACGTACGCCTGTATCTGTTCGGCCGCAGCCCCCGCGTGCAGGGCACCGGCCAGTCCGTTGCTGTCGCGGACAGCCAGGATAAATGATGGAAAACCCTTCAGCGGATCAGTCGACCGCAGATGTAATGGGAATCTATTCGCATCGTCGATGTGAGTTGCGAAAAAAGCTTCGATTTCGGCCCTGTCCGGGTCTGAGTTGAAGCGGTCTACTTTGATAGACATGACTTCCAACGCCTCTCATTCGGGCCATTGAAGCGTGACCTGAGGCCCGACCGATCAGTCTCGAACTGTCCTAAGTGCTCATGTATCGATCCTTGACGCATCAACTCTCTCCGCCCACCGAACCCCGGTTCAGGACACATCTGTGAAGCCCGCGGGCATGACGATTGAAGGCTTCGTAAACGGAGTGAAGGGCGTAAAGGGGGTAAATGGGGTGAAGGGTGTGAACGGAGTAAAACGTGACGGGGCGTGTACCTTTTTTATCAAGCGGTCTCCGACGAGGGTTCCAAGGTAGCTCTTCGTCGAGACGCCACAAACATCGTCGTTGTCCCAGGCAAGCCAACCAACCCATTTCGCGCTCGGACTAAACAAGTTTTTGTCGGTCGCGCTGCTGCGGAAGGCGATCCAGCTGCCCCGTGAGTCAAAGTAGTAGATAGTCATTTTGGTCCCCCAAGAACTTCGTTGGTAAGCCGGTCATGATCAACTTAGCTGCCCGGGCCGACAATATGGTTCGGAAAGCAACTTCGACTTTGATCAGTTAGTCGATTCCCCAGATCGCCGGGTTTCCACGGATCCCACGCCTATTTGTCCATTAGTAACGGGTGATCGTGGGTGCTGAGATACCGTTCGGCGCCCTTGACGCTGAGGCCGAATAGATCGCAGAGTCTGCGGATGTCCTGCGTCGCTCGGGCTTCATCTAGGATCCGGTCTTCGCGAAGGGCTTGGGCCGACATGCCCAGAGTGCTGTTGACCCAGAAACGGCTGACCTCTGTCGTGCGAACTGCGCTCTGTTTGTTGATGAAGAAATGGGGATTCGTGCTCTTCGGCCAGCGGGTGTTCCGATAGTCCAGCCAAGCAGCGAGGCTTTGGCGGACATATGCTGCCAGCAGCACAGTCCGGCCAGGAAGGTGAATCCTGCCATCGCGGACATCTGTGAGCAGCAGGGAACGGACCTGTTCGCTGCGCAGCGCGTGGTATCCGATCAGCGCAGTCAACGCCGTGCGCGCCGAGTTGTCGGAGTCGAGGGCGGCCCGGAGGGCAGTTTCGTCGATGGGCAGCGGGGTGCGCGTCTCAGGCTTACCCGTCCTGGTGTGGGTTGTGGGATTAGTGAAGACAAGCCGTTTGGCTTTGAGAGTGCGGAACAGCGACCGCAGGGCGGTCCCCGTCAGCGCCCGCCTGCTACCTTGGTTCGGCAGCATCCGGTCGATGTCGTCACGGGAGATTTCGCGAAGTGAAGCACGGCCTTCAGCGACCCAGGCCCTTATGGCCGGCAACGCGTAAGTGACGCGGATCCGAATGGTCACATGTGCCCGCGGCCGCGATCGTGGGGCCGAGCTGCTTCCATGCAGCATGGTTTCGAACCATGCCTGAACCTCATCGGCAATGGTTCTTGGAAGGCCGGCGATCTGGTTGGCGAACCACGCCACGATTGATGGCTCCCGGTCGTCTTCAAGCAGGCTGGCTGCCTCAAGGACCTCCAGAATCGGCTGGCGGTTGAAGAGGCCCTGATCAAGTTCGGCGACTTGGCTGGCCTTGATTGCGGCGCCGGGTGTGTCTTGGCTACAGGCCAGGACCCGGAGTCCTTGCCGGGTTGAGTTGAGCCGTGTCTTGGTCCACCCATGCGCGAGGGCATGGTCGCGGGCGGCGTGATCAAGTGCCAGGGCGAAGCCGGGGTCCGGCGGACTAAGAGGTGTGTGGCGCCGAGTGAGGTCCCGGGGTAGGTCTATCAGGGTCAGCTGTCTGTGGGTCACCGGATACCGGTGATATGGAGGGTTCGCAGGTGCTGTGCGGACAGCAGGACTTCGTTTCTGTCGGAACAGGTCCACGAAGAACAGCTGCTGCCCGTGCCGGTTCATCTCCATGATGCTGGGGCCGGTTCCGTGGGGGCGGGCGCCTACGGCAGTGCGGTAGCAGAGGCGGCAGAAGCCGTCAGCGCTCAATGCTTTTGTTTCACCGCAGGATTGGCATGGGCTGACGATCGGGAAGCGGCGGCGCCAGCCTCTGCATCCCTCGCAGATCCATCCGCTGGTCCGGGTGACTCCCCAGCCGAGGCAGTCGAGGCAGCTGTCGATCAGATGGGGTGCGAAGCGGTGACACCGCTGGCAGAGTCCGCCCGAGAAATACAGCTCGGTGGACCCGCACCGGCGGCATGGCGGCGGGGAGAACGGTCCGCCGGGCAGGCACTGGTGGCAGAATGCATCACGCGCTGTTGCGACCGGACGTTGACCGCATTTCGGGCACGTTCGTGGTGCGGTCACGCGGGCGGAAGGCTGCGGTTCCGGCCAAGTCTGGGAGTGATGGCCTGGCCGCCGGCCGCGGCGGTGTTCTCCTTGACAGGGCGGCGGGCAGCTACCGCGTCGGGTTCCCGGATGAGTAGTTCGTTTGGCTCGCAGTCCAGGACATGGCAGATGACGTCGAGGTCGTCCAGGCGGATGGACGTCGGGGCGCCGGTCCACAGGGCCGACATCTTCCCGGCGCTGATTTCGAGTCCGGCTTCGGCCAACCGTCGACGCAGCTCGGTCGATTTCCAGACGCCTCGTTCGGCAGCTTTCATACGTAGGTTCCAACGCATCCGTTCACCTCTTTCCGGTTCCCCATCGCAATGCGACGCGATCGTTCGCCACGGCCCATGCGGCTTCCACATGATTGTCGTGGACGTGAATATAGCGGGTGGTGGTAGAAAGCCATTCATGCCCGAGCAGATCCTGGATGGCCTTCAGGTCCATTCCACGCTCATACATCGACGAGGCACAGAAATGGCGCATCCCATGGGGCGTAAGCCGGCCGGACCAATCCGGCAGCCACAGGTTCACCGCCCTGGCGAAACCGGACCTCAGCGCGTCATCCCCGGCCCGGCCGTTGCGCCCGAGCTCAGCATCCCGCCGCTCGCTCGGCAACAGTGGCGCATCGGGATCCACCCAATCGTCGCCGAATTGATGACGCACGTCGGAGAGCCACCAGTTCAGCAAACTGTCGACGCCGTTGATCGCCGACACCATCCTCGTCTTCGGCCCGCGACCCCTGCTGCCTTTCCCAAAACGAACATGCAGCTTGCCCCGCTCGCCCAGATCCGGCCGCCAATCGCGGATATCAAGCATGACCGTTTCGCTGATCCTCAGCCCAACCCGGCGCCACAGCGACGCAGCGAGATAGTCCCTGGCCGCTGGCAGGTACTTGCGTGAATCGGGCAACGCTTCACGCCAGCCTGAGAACAACGCCTCAACCTCGTTTCCGGAGGGAGGGACCCGGATCATGCCGCCGTAGTCCGCCTTCGCAGGCCGATTGAATTCGTCAACAGGTTGAGTCACCACATGACCGGTGAGCTTATGGATTTCACCTTGGTAGCGGCTCGTCAGGAAATCGAAGAAGCGCGCGAGGGTACCGGCTTTGCCATGCACGGTGCTGTTGGCAAGTCCCCGTACTTTCCGCTCCCGGTTCAGGAACCCGTCGACGTCCTCCGGCCGAGCAGTCCACACGTAGTTGCCGAGGAAATGCAGGAACGCAAAGATCACAGAGCGTTCCTGCGCGATATGGTCGTCCGTGATGCCCGAAGCCGCCGCTGCCAGCGCGAACTGGTCCACGAACTCCTGCTCGAGATCGTCCAACTCCTGCGGCGACAAGGAACGCCTGGTCGCGGCCGGGCGAACAACCGCCAGCTTAACCACAGGTGCCTCACTTCGGCAGGAATGAAAGATTGTCAGGAAACAACTATATACGTCAGGAATCCTGAAGGAACTTCATTACGTCGCAATTTCGCGAGAAAGGCCTCAGCTCAAGGCTTGAGGCCCCGCCTAGCAGGGCAGGACTAAACGAACCCACGACAGTTGCGACATCGGGATCCGCGGTGGCAAACTTCACCGTCGCCTCTACACCCCGGACCTTTGACCGTCAAAGCAACGAATGGAAGGACGGCGAGACACTGTTTCTCCGCGCAGCTGTCTGGCGCGAAGCTGCCGAGAACGTGGCCGAGTCCCTGACGAAGGGCATGCGCGTCATCGTCTCGGGCCGGCTCAAGAGCAGGTCCTATGAGACTAAGGAAGGCGAGAAGCGCACAGTCATCGAACTCGAAGTGGACGAAATCGGCCCCTCCCTCCGATACGCCAACGCGAAGATAAACCGAACCCAACGCAGTGCCCAGGGCGGACAAGGCGCCGGCGGTTTCGGCAACCAGGGCAACGCCGGGCAGGGTGGTCAATCCGCCCCGCAGGAAGACCCCTGGGCCACGCCACAGACCAGCAGCAACGCTGGCGGCTGGGGCAACGGCCCCGACTCTGAACCCCCATTCTAGAGCTTGAATAGTAGTAGTCGGAGTAGTATCGTTACTACTCCTACTACTCTTTGGGAGAAGACGCCATGACGTCGAGTGTGAAAGACCGCGTGTTTGCCGCCGCCGAGCAGATCAGCGCCGAGCGCCGCCCGACCGTCTCCACGGTCCGTGCCGCAGCCAGCGTCAGCAACGCGGACGCCACCCGCTACCTGAAGGAATGGTCGGAGGAGAAGCTCGCCGCCGGCGGACAGGTCGCCGCGACACCGCCGGCCCTGCTCGAACAAGCGAGCCGGCTCGCCGCTGCCTGCTGGGCCGAGGCCTCCACCCAGGCGGCCGAACGGCACACCGCCGTCGAAGCGGTTTGGGCGCAGGAACGCAAAGACAAAGACCTGGAAATCGCCGAGCTCGTGGCGGACCTGGACAAGGCAGCCGCAGAGAGAGAAGCCGCGACCGCCGACTTTCAGGCCCGCGTCACCGCCTTGGAGTCCAAGGCGCAGGCGCTGGGGCAGCAGCTGGCCGCCCTGGGTGCCGAACTGGAGGCCTCACGCGCAGCAGAACGCGCTGCCGCCGGGGCGGCAGCGGAGGCGGAGAAGAAGCTCGCTAGCGCCGAGGCACGCAGCACCACCCTGGAGAAGGTACACAACGCCTTGCTGCAGCGCGTCGCCCCCGAGACGAAGGCCCCCGGTGCCTAAGAAGAACAAATCGTTCTCGCCGTACTTCACCGAAGCGGACGCAGACCAGGTCAGGGCCGCCGTCCAGGAAGCCGGCCACCTCGAGGGGTACGCGTCCATCACCGACCTGATCGAGGCGGCGACGCTGCGGGAAGTGAAGCGGCTGCAGCGCAAATACAACGGCGGCAAAAAATGGCCGGGGGTACCCGCGGGCGAACTCCGCCCGGGCCGGCGCACCCGCGAAGAAATCCGACACCGGAACGAGGAAAAGTAAGCATGCCGAAAGGTAGTAAGGACATCGAAGCGATGCCAGCGCCGGAACCGCAAAAACCAAGGTTCGCGCACCTGCTGACTCTGTCCCAGGTCAAGGACATCCTGAACGTGGGCATGCCAACGATCTACGCCCTGCTCTCGTCGGGGGAGCTGCGCGGCCTGCAGCTCGGCGGCCGCCGCATGTGGCGCGTCAGCGAAGACGACCTCGCGGACTACCTGGAACGCTGCTATCAGGAGACGCAGGAGCGCATCGCCGCCGGCAATGTGGAAGTACCCACGGGACAGGACGACGGCTAATGGGAGTAAACGCCGTACCCGAAGGATTCAGCGCAGCGAGCCCATATGAGATTCCTGCGGAGGTGCCTGGACCATGTTCATCTTGATCTTTCTGGCAGCTTTCGCAGCTGTGGCCCTGGTGGGCTGGATCATCTACGCGCTCACCCATCCGGTCCTGGCCGGGCAGGGCATCCTGATTTTTCTGTGCAAGGCAGCCGGCGTGATCGCCCTGCTGTCAGCGCTCGGTTTCTGGATCGGCCAGGGCTTCGCCCAGGCCATCCCCGGATTCCTGTTCATGGCAGGATTCTTCTTTGCAGCCAACAAGCTCGAACTGCGCTGGCGCAGCTGGTGACCAGGCGATGAGTCCCGCCCCGGCAGAACGGTTCTGGGCGAAGGTCAGTAAGGGCCCGCGGCCGAATGACTGCTGGCTGTTCACCGGGGCGGTCTCTGATGACGGGTACGGCCCGCTTTACCCTGAACGCTGATGGACGCACCCAGGCGGTACGTCCTCACCGCTTCGCGTTCCATCTGGTGCACGGCGTTTCCCTGGATTCCTTTGGGGACCTGATGCACCGGTGTGACGTGCCTCTGCGTCCGGGCGACGACCGGCGCGGACTCGGATCTGGGTCCCGGAACGAATCGGGAGAACATGGCTGACCGTCTCGCCAAAGGCAGGGACTCCAACGGATCGATGTTCCGCTGGCGCGGACTTTCCCGCGCACTCTTCGCTGACCGGTCCCGTATGCTGCGCGATGAGGCCCGGGCCCACGGCCGGGACCGCGAGGACCGCATCCGCGCCCTGCTTACCGGGGCGGACCCCGACGCCCCCACACTCTTCTAGAACGTTGCACCCAAGACGCAGATGGTCCCCGGCAGGGCTGCCGGGGACCATCGTTGCGTGTCTTGGTTCGGGCTTAGGCCGCCTGCGCCGCGGCGGGCGCCTCCTCGTCCTGGTCACCGTCGGCAGTAACGGGCGTGGCCTCGCTGCGCTCGGCCGCGTCGAGGTCCAGCAACTTCTTCAGTTCCGCGCCGGAGATACCCAGGCGGGCGGCAACGGCTGACTTCGGTTCGCCGGCAGCAACCATCGCTGCCACCGTGCCGGCGGCGCTGCGTGTTGCCGCTGCGGCGTCTTCCTCGGCCTTGGCCAGGATCGCGTCAGCCTTTGCCTGGGCATCGGCGCGTACCTGGTCGGCCTGTTCCTGCTGTTCGAAGAAATCGGCAGCAAGGTCGATCAGTTTTTCGTGGCGGGCGGTCAGCTCCTGAGCTTTCGCCCGTGCCTTCTCGCGTGCGGCCAACTGCTGTGCGGACTTCCGTGGTGCTGCCATGTTTGTGGGTCCCTCCCCTTGGGTTTTCATGGGACAGACCTAACGGCTAGCGCCGTGACTGGACCATGGCCGGCGTGGCCGCCGGATCGGTCCTCTCTCTCGCTCGGCCTGGTCGTCAGCGGTTTGTCCACTCGTGACCAAACCTACAGGAACGGACCTCGCGATGCTCGGGCTGGCTGTGGATCGGGTTCCCCACACCTGGACAGCTCCGAGAGAAGTCAGGTCTCTGCCCTGCCCACCTGTGGACAACCCGATCCGTGGCGGTTCAACACAATCGAACGCACCGTGGATAACGAAAAGCGTGTTACCCACCGCCCATTCTCATGTGCAGAACCGCATCAAAGACTTGATGGCCACAACAGAGCGCGATTGCCTTCAGATTTTCTCCCCTGTCGAAAGGCAACCACACGCTGAATCTGTCACACCTCATGCATCATCGACGAGTGAGGTCCCTTGGCCGGTAGGCTGGGGCGATGATGACCGTGCACAAGCTCAGTGCCGGCGACGGATATACGTACTACACCCGTGAAGTCGCCAGTGGTGATGAGCTGCGCACGAAGGACCGTGCACTGGGGGACTACTACACCGTGGACGGCAACCCGCCGGGCCAATGGGGCGGCGGCGGCGCCGCACTCCTGGGCGTCACCGGCGAAGTCACTGAGGACCAGATGGCGGCCCTGTTCGGTGAAGGTCTGCACCCTGACGCCGCTGCAATGCTGGCAGCTGACCCGTCCGCGAAGGTCGCCCTGGGCCAGCGGTACCGCAAGCCAACGCAGAAGGACAACGAGCTCCAGGCACGGATCAACACCGCGACCGGTGACTACCAGCGGATGAACCACCGGGAACCTGACGCGGATAACCGGCGCCTGATCCGCACCAAGGAAGGCGCCCAATACTTCCGCGAGCTCAACGGCCGCAACCCTTCCGATAAGGAAGAACTGGGCAGGTTCATCACCGCCCAGACCAAGCCCGCGTCCCAGACCGTCGCGGGTTATGACCTGGTGTTCGCGCCGGCCAAATCCGTTTCCCTGTTATGGGCTGTCGGCGGGGCGGACGCACGCAAGCAGATCGAAGCCGCCCACCACGAAGCCATCGAAGAGACGATGGCCTTCCTCGAAAAGGAAGCCACGTTCACCCGGCGCGGGCGCAACGGCGTCCGCCAGGAAGACGTGGAAGGCGGACTCGTCTACACCACCTTCCGGCACTACGACTCCCGCAGCGGGGACCCTCAGCTGCACGATCACGTCGTGGTCTCGAACAAGGTCATGGGCGCTGACGGGAAGTGGTCAAGCCTCGACGGACGCCTGTTGTACCAGTTCAACGTCGCCGCGTCCGAGCACTACAACCGGACCGTCATGGAGAAGGTCTGCACCCGCCTGGGCGTTGGAATGACCGAACGCAAAGTCTCCGGGGACCGGCCCGTGATCGAGATCGCCGGGGTGAACCTCGCCGCCATTGAAGCCGGTTCCTCCCGCTCCGGGGATATAAAACCGGTCCTGGATAAGCTGGTGCAGCAGTTCACCGAGGACCACGGTTATGGCCCCAACACCAAGGCGATGATCGCCCTCGCGCAGCGGGCCACCCTCGACACGAGGCCCGAGAAGAAGGCCGCCCGCAGGCTCTCTGACCTGGTGACCGAGTGGACCGAAGAGTTCTCCCAGGTCCCCGGCATGGTCGTCGGCCCCGCCGCGATCGCCAAGGCCCAGGCGCACCGGCACGACGCGCGCGACGCCGCCGAGCGCGAAGGTAAACAGCTCGTGACCCACGCCGATGAGGTAGACCCGGCCATCGAAGCCGCCGGTGTCATCCGTACCCTGGAGCGCAGCCGCGGCGTGTGGGGAGAGCACCACATCGACGCCGAAACGCGCCGCCGCCTGGGGTCCAAGTTCGGTGAACTGCCCATCCCCAAGAACCTCATCGAACAGGTCAAGGCCCGCGCCATCGACCAGTTCTCCCTCCGTATCACCGCGACCAACCCGGCCTCAGAAATTGAGGCCCTGCGGCTGCGGAACGGTGCCAGCCGGTACGGGAAAGTCCACTCCACCCTCTACACCTCCTCCGGTGTCCTGCACAGTGAAGACCGGCTCCTGACAGCCGCCCAGCGCACCGTTATCCCTGCCGCGACCCGGGATGCGTTTGAGCTTGCCTTGGCCACCCAGGACAAAGAATTCGATGCCGGGCAGCTTCGCATGGCCGGTGAGTTCGCGTGCAGTGACAAGCTCCTGGTGGTCGGTGTCGGCCCCGCCGGTGCCGGCAAGACCACGGCCTTGAAGCTCGCCGCTGACACGGTGAGGGTAGCCGGCGGCAAGGTGATCGGCCTTGCCCCCACTGCCGCTGCAGCAGCAGTCATGGGCAAGGAACTGGGAGCCAACGCGACCACCATTGACTCCTTTGTTCTCGGCCATAAGACCCATAACCCCAACAGGGTGGCCCTGGCACCCGGGGACGTGATCTTCCTCGATGAAGCCGGCATGGTCGGCACAGAGCTGTTCGCCGCCGTCGTCACGGTCGCGGAACAGCACGGTGCTGTGGTCCGTGCCCTGGGGGACGATAACCAGCTCTCCGCTGTCGGTTCCGGCGGCGCACTGCGGTACTTGAAGAACACCGTCGGCGCTGTGCACCTGGAGGACCTGCACCGCTTCCGGAACGCTGACGGCACCCCCAACCACGCCGAAGCCGCAGCCACCCTGGCGCTGCGCGAACCTCCCGCCGTTGGCGAAGATGACCCATGGGCCTTCTACCGCCAGAACCGCCGCGTCGTCGGCGGGGACACCGAAACAATGACCTCCCACGTCTACACCGCCTGGGAGAAAGACACCGCCGCCGGTAAGCATTCGGTGATGATGGCCTTCGACAACACCACAGTGACCGAACTCAACGCACGCGCCCAGGCCTACCGGCTCGGCACCGGTGCCCTGGCCGACGGCCCGGCCGCAACGCTGCGGGACGGCCTCGCCGCCCGCGCCGGCGACGTCATCGTCACCCGACAGAACAACCGCCGGCTGGCCCTGAACCGTGGCAAGGACTTCGTGAAGAACAACGACGTCTGGACCGTGACCGAGATCCACGCCGACGGGTCCCTGACAGCCAAGCACCAGGGCCACGCCGGCACGATCACCCTGCCCGCACAGTACGTGCGGGAGAACACGATGCTCGGCTACGCCGCCACCATCCACCGCACCCAGGGTCTCACGTGCGACACCACCCACGCACTGATCGGCTCCGGCCTCTCCCGCTCCCTGGCCTACGTCGCCGCGTCCCGTGGACGGGAATCGAACCACCTTTACGGCGTGGTCCAGGAAGGCGAAACCCTGGCCGACGTGCTGCGGTCCGTGGCGGGAAACCACGACGGGAACCTCACCGCACACGAGCAGATCGACGCTGCCCGCGCAGCCGCACGGGCACTGCCGGACATGGTCAACGTCTACAAAGACATTGACGACCAGGCCAACGAACTGCGGATGGCCAACACCGCCCGCCAAATCCTGGGCGAAGGCGCTGCAGAGCCGTTCATCGGCTCGGACGCCTGGGGCGCGATAGCCACCCACCTGCGCAAGGCCGAGAACGAAGGCTTCAACGTCCCCAACCTCCTCACCGACGCCGCCCGGGATCCGTTAGAGGAATCCCAGGACGCCGGGGCCGTCCTGGCCTGGCGCGTGGAGGACAAACTGGACTACTGGCGCACCCGCGCCGAAGCACCCGTGCGCCGTCCCCTGGAAGCCGTCAGTGATGAAGCACTCGAACGCCTCCAGCGCCGCGCAACCGGTGAGATGATGCGCGCCCAGGCCAACGCCGGCCAGAACTCGGCAGGCCCCGCAGCCGACCGCCGATCCCTGGCCCGGAACTGGTTGGCCGAGACGAAGGAAACCCCCTGGCAGTCCCGGCTCCACGGCCACGTCGGCGACGATGACCTGGAGGCACGGATCACCCGCGCCAAGGAACAGCTCCGCACCGATGACACGATCAACGATCCCTCCGCGGCCGCGAAGGCCCGCTGGCTTGCCGGGTCCCTGCAGAAGGAGAAGGCGTTGCGGGAGCTGATGCCTGAGCCCGTCCGCGCGGATGAAGCCTACGAACGCGGTGCGGTCACCAACTACACCCGGGACGAGAACACACCCCGGGTCCGTGCAGCTGACCAGATCCTCCGCCGGATCGAGGCTGAGCAGATGCTGCGCCGGCGCTTGCCCGAACACGCGGCAACGGTCACGGCCGCGGACGGTCTGCCGGCATGGATGGCACCGGCCGACGTCATCACCCACAAGGACACCCCGGCACTGTGGCGCAAGGAACTCGAAGGACGCCGCGAGGTCATGGCCCAGGAGGTCAACCGTCTCGGATCCCGGCTGGCCGCCGCGCCGCCGGCGTGGGCCGAAGCCCTTGGGCCTGTCCCCTCCGATACCGCCAAGCAGCAGCAGTGGCGGGACCTGGCCGTGGAGGTCAAGACCTTCCGTGACACCTACCGGATCCCGGAGACGGAAACGACGGTCCTGCCCGCCGAGTACACCGAAAAGGGAACCGGTGGCGAGCTGAGAGCACGCGTCACCGCCATGCACAAATACTCCGCCCAGACGTCCAAGGAACCGCTGTCGGTCGACGACGCCAAACTGATGGCCGATGCCGCCGAGGTCCAGGCAACGGTGGCCACCGAACCGACACCGGCAGAACGCGTGGTGGACGTACTGCGGGAGGAACGTTCCCAGGACGTCACCCTGACGCCGGAGCAGGAACGGGATGAACACGTTGCTGCTACGGCCCGGAAGGTCCGTGAGAACCTGGACGGCCGCCAGGGGGCACCGGCGCCGGAGCATGCTCCGGAAGCCGTCAACGAGGCGTTGAAGGACATTGCCGCCCGCCGGGAGGAAGAGCGCTCCACCGGCGAAGTTGCTGGCGGGGAAGCCAAGAAGTCATGGCAGGAAAGGTTGGCAGCGGCACAGCAGAAGCAGCCTGCCGCCACGAATGACTTTGCCGAGAAACTGGCCCAGATCCGCAAGGCCCAGGAAGACCACGTCGCCGAGGAAGCGAAGCGTAAGGCTGCACGCCGCGGACCCACTACCGGCCCGGAACAGGGACGCCGCGGACCCAGCCTGTAGGACACACCTGAATACTTGCATCTCTACTATTGGCGGCCGGGAATTCGACCCAAAGAGCTCCCTGGCCTTGGCCGCCGCAACTATCTAGTGGCCGAACAACAGCCCCGGAAACCAACGGGCAAGCCCGCAGAACAAAGACGCCTGCGATTGGACACCCGGTCCAAGCTCGCTCGACTGCCGTTTGGGCAGGGCTAGATCGATAGGATCAAACGCATGACTGACGCCCGTGACCTCGCCCTCCCCGCCGGCTACACCGACCTCCTCGGCGAGCTCAAGAACCGCGTCCGTGCCGCCCGCACCCAGGCGCTGCGGACCGTCAACACCCAGCTCGTTGAGCTGTACTGGTCCATCGGAAATTCCGTCCGTGTACAGCAGGAGAAACAGGGGTGGGGGAGTCAGGTCATCAAACGTCTGTCCGCAGACCTCCGCGCAGAGTTCCCAGACATGAAGGGGCTCTCAGCCCGCAACATCCAATACATGACGACATTCGCCGGAACCTGGGCCGAGGGGCCAATTGCGCAGCAGCCTGCTGCGCAATTGCCTTGGGGACACATCATGGTCCTCATCGACAAAAAACTTGATCCCGCCGCCACCTACTCCTACGCGGCAGCCGCCGTCGAGTATGGATGGTCCCGGAACGTGCTGCTCAACATGATCATGAACAAGACCCTGGAACGCACAGGGGCTGCACCATCCAACTTTGCGCAGCAGCTTGCTGCGCAAGATTCCGAACTCGCCCAGCAGGTAGCCAAAGATCCCTACAACTTTGAATTCCTCGGCCTATCCGGCGAAATCGCCGAACGCGATCTCGAAAACGCCCTGACCAGCAGGATCACTGAGACACTCCGCGAGCTGGGCCCCGGGTTCTCCTTCGTCGGCCGCCAAGTTCATTTTGACGTCGACGGGGACGACTTCTATGTGGATATGCTCTTCTTCAACATTGAGCAGTCTCGCTACGTTGTCATCGAACTGAAAACTGGCAAATTTCAGCCCGAATACGCCGGAAAACTCAACTTCTACGTCGCTCTGGTTGACGACATGCTCCGGCGCGACCACCACAACGAAACCATCGGCATCCTCATCTGCGGCACAAAGAACGACCGCAGCGTCCGGTACAGCCTCGGCCGCTCCACCTCACCGATGGCCGTCGCGGCCTACACCTACGACAAACTCCCACCAGCTGAACAGCGAGCACTGCCAAACGAAGGACACCTCGTGACGGCCCTGGAATGGGCCGAACCCGGCCCTGACAACGAAGAAAGTCGTTGAACACTAAAGACATCTAGACGGATGCCGGCACTCGTGCCCGTCTAGGGCTAGGCTTCGGCCCTGATGGAACGTTCAGCATGGACACGGGACGTGGCCCGCCTTCTGTATAAGATCAACGGATGTGGCCAAAGGACAATACTGATCCAAGAGCATCCTTTGTGGGCATCGACTTCACAGTAGAAGTTCGAACTCCTGGGGTGTTCGATCAGGCTGAGCTTGAAAAGATCGTAGAGGGCTTGGTTCTCGAATTCTTTCAGCAGCGGCATATTGTATCCCGTCCCTGTTTTCAAGGCGGCCTTGGCGCAACAGCAGGCGACGCGTTCATCGAGATGCTCAACTGGCTTCGCGAAAATTGGGAGATTCTGACTGGTATGGTGGCAGCGCTCACAGCTGCTTTTTACAGACTTCAGCGTTTAGCGGCACGCGAACGATTGCGACTGACCAATGGGGTCATTGATCCATACCGCCCTGGAATTGTCCTCACAGTGTCGCCTCGCACTGGCGCACTAAATGACGATACGACGGACGAAGACAGAACCGCATTTCCTTTCGTTATTTCTCTGCTGCCGCAACTGCACAGGGCATTGGCGGATGCGGTAACAACTCACGATTTTTCTTTGAGAGCAATACGCCGCGGACGATCTGGATCTCTCAATGCATTCTTCAAGCTGAAATCCACAACCGATCGTGACGTCGCAGTGATGCTGCGGAAGATCGAGCTTCTCGACAAGAAGAAAACTCACGCACCAACTATTCTGCTGTATCGACAGTTTGGACTGTTCCGCCGATTTGACGTAAGTAAGAAACCAGGAGACTTCTACAGGCTTATCCATCGGTAGAGGGTGGGGCTTGTCGAACTTCCGAAGGACGAGTGAGCACGCTGGACGCCCCAGCCGCAAGGACCCCTTGTCGGTTGTTTCAGATGGTCAGACGCCATATTTGCGGGCCGCCCAGAACTGACGAAATCCATCATTCTTTCTTTTTTCGTCCTGGTCTGCGAGGTCGCCGGCCAGCGAAGCCGCGGCTTACCAGGCTATGTCTGGGCATGGGAGAGGTTGCCGCCAGAGAGACGTCCATCCCGTCGATTTTGTTGCTAGGACGACGACAAGTGGCTCCCACTCTCCAGCCGGGGAGGGATAGCTATAGCCTGTTCCTGACAGGCTACTTCGGATGGGCAACCGCTCTCTGAAATTGACGAAGGGGAGCGTTTCAGATGGCAACGACAGCCGGATCCATTGGTGTTGATCAAACCAAGAAGGTATTTGTCATATCGCCCATAGGCGCGGAGGGCACTGATGTCCGCGAACTTGCCGACCTGTTCCTGGAAGATCTCGTGAGAGTGGCGCTACCTGCGCCATGCTATGACGTGATGCGGGCCGACGAGGATGGCTCTCCTTACGCCATCACAAGCGCAATGATGGGTCGCCTTCTGGCAGCAGATTTCTGCGTCGCCGACATTTCCGGTCTCAATCCCAACGTAATGTATGAGCTCGCGCTTGCCCACGCCGCGGGAAAAAGAGTGATCATCATGACCAGCGACGTCGGGCCTATGCCTTTTGATATCAAGGACATCAGAACGATTACATACAGCATTCGCGCCGACAAGATCAAAACTGCAGTAGCAGGGCTGCGGCAGATGGCGGAATTCAAGGCAGCGCCCGACGAAGCGCTTTTGATCATCAATCCTGTCCATGAAGCCTTTCAAGCTTGGGCTGACAAGCAAACCGCGGCCGCGGTCACTGGTAGCGCTGATGAGGCCATGGTGCGGGTTGTGGAGCGACTCGAGCGCAAGCTCGATGCGGTGTCCGCGGAGTTGATGGGCGGTCTACGAGGTAATCGTCAGGAGGGAATGGTGGCTAGTCCAAGTCCGAAGGATCAATACCTGAAGCTGCAGGCTTATGCAGAGGCTCTGAAGGCTCTCGAAAACCGTTCCAAACAGGACACCCTTGAGCTATACAAGGTGGAAAACCAGATGGCAGCACTCGCGGGGCGCAGTGAAGACTTGAATATTGGCCTTCAGGGGGTCCAGAGGTGGTGCGGGTGAGCGCCGTGGTCGGAATCCCGATTGGCGTGGGTGAGCGCCAGTGTCGGTGTGGGTGAGCGCCATCTGTAAGGCTCCTTCCACCACGTGAGGGCCACGTGGCGGAAGGATTACCGGCAATGGTACGGAAGATCAAGGCGAAACTGGTTTTGCAGTTTCGCAATCAAGGCCTATCGGGCAGGGCTATCTCGTCTGCTCAGGGCATGTCTCGGCACAGCGTTCAGGCGGTGATCGAGGCTGCTGATCGGGCAGGGCTCGGCTGGGATGACGTTGCTGATTTGTCTGATGGTGAGGTTTATCTGGCGCTATTTCCCGGCCGCGGGGTGCGCGAGAGCGTGTTTATGCAGCCGGATTGGGGCCAGGTGCACCGGGAGCTGGCCAGGGTTGGGGTGACGTTGAAGCTGCTGCACCAGGAGTACGTCGACGCATCCGGTCGGGCGGGGCAAGCGTCGATGAGTTATGACCGGTTCTGCAGGCTTTATGGCGATCACGCGATGGTCACTGGCGCCTCGTCCCGGGTCGGCCACAAGGCTGGCCGCAGCATCGAGGTCGACTGGTCTGGGCCGACGATGCAGCTGGTCGATCCGGCAACGGGAGAGGTCTCGAAGGTGTATTTGTTCGTCGCGTGTCTGCCGTTCAGCAGGTATGCGTTCGTGGAGGCGTGCCTGGATATGCGGCAGGATTCGTGGCTGCGCGCGCATGCGGAGATGTTCGCGTTCTTCGGCGGCACGGTCCCGCGGCTCGTGCCCGACAATCTCAAGACCGGGGTGATCTCTCATCCGCGCGAGGGCGAGGTCGTGCTCAATGACGCGTATCGGGAGATGGCGGCGCATTATTCAGCGGCGGTACTACCGGGCCGAGTGAGGCACCCGAAGGACAAGGCGAGCGTGGAAAACACTGTCTCGCACGTCGCCACCTGGGTGATTGCCGGGTTGAGGAAAGAGGTGTTCACGAGCCTGGCGCAGTTGCGGAGACGGATTCGGGAGCAGATCGATGCCTATAACAGGCAGCCGTTCCAGAAGCGGGAGGGCTCCCGGCTGAGCGTGTTCACCGCCGAGGAGAAGCCGGTGTTGCAACCGCTGCCGGCGGTGGCGTTCGAGATCAGCACCTGGACCTATGGGCGCAAAGTTGGGCGCAACGGCCACGTGGTCTGGGCGAAGAACTTTTACTCCGTGCCGTTCGCGCACATCGGCTCGAATGTTGATCTTCGTGTCACGGAGACCATGCTGGAGATCTATCGCAGCGATGAGCGCCTCACCAGCCACCTGCTGCTGCCAGCGACGACGGCGAACCAGCATCAGACGAACGAGGCGGACCTTCCGGAGGGTCGCAGCTGGCAGGCGTGGGACCGGGCCCGGATCGATGAATGGGCGTTGCGGATGGGCCCGGCAACCGTGACGGTGATCAGCAAGATCTTCGAGTCCGTGCGGGTCGAGGAGGCCGGCTACGACCCCGCGCTGGCGGTGCTGCGCCTGTCCCGCCGGTTCTCCCCGGCCCGGGTGGAAGCGGCCAGCCAGCTCGCGCTGCGGGGGTCGATACGATCGCCCCGCTACGCCCACCTGCGGCCGATCCTGGATACCGGGCAGGACAAAACCGGGATCGTCCCTGATGAGCCGGAGGGAGACGATGGCGGATACGTGCGGGGCGGCGCCTACTACGCCGGAGGGGCTCGATGAGCCGCCTGGATGCGGAGACCAAACGCAAGCTGCGCGAGATGAACGCGGGCGAGTTGCTGGAGGCCATCGATACCCAAGACGAGAGGCTGAGTATCAGCTTGCCGTTCGAGGATCGTGTCCGGCTGGTCGTCGATGACGCCTATTCGTCGTTTACGCATTCCAAGGTGGCCGGCTTGATCCGGCGGGCAGGACTGCGTTATCCGAACGCGGATTTGCGTCGCATCGATCTTCTCGACGAGCGCGGTCTTGACCGGCAGCTGCTGACCCAGCTGGGCACCTGCTCGTTCGTGGGCAGGCAGCAGAACGTCGTCTTGCAGGGGTTCACTGGGTCGGGGAAGTCGTATCTGGGATGCGCGGTCGCCAAACGCGCCTGCGAGCACCGAATCCGCGCACATTACGTCCGTATGCCAGACCTCGAGGAAGAATGGGTCGCCGCGCAAGACAGGCCCGGCGGTTCCGGTAAATTCCTGCGAAAGTATGCGGCATTCACGCTGCTGGTCATCGACGAGTGGCTCCTGGATCGACCCACGGAACCGATGCGAGGCATGCTGCTGGAACTGATGGAGCGCCGCTACGGCGAGACCTCAACAGTGTTCTGCACTCAGTATTTGCAGAAGGACTGGCACCAGCGGCTCGGCTCCGGCGTCCATGCGGACGCGATCATGGACCGGATCATCCACAACACGATCTGGGTCGAGACCGGCAACTACAACATGCGCGAACACGCAGCACTCGTGAGCGCCTAATCCTGTGACAGAGAGCGTCAGCGGCGCCAAGCCACGCGACTGCTGGCGCTCTCTGGCACGATCCCCGGCGCTCAACCGCACGAATGGGTGGCGCTCAGGGCTTCAAATACTCAGACTTCATAAAGCTCATCGACGACGAGCGTCTGCAAAACCAAAACTGAATCCTTTTAGTGGATTTAGCGGTCAAAGCTGTCAAGCAAAAGCTGCACATCCGACGCGGACAACCCAGCAGACGGGAGAGTCGCGAAACGCCACCCACCCACCGCAGGAACCGACGCACCCAGACTCAACCCGGTGAGGCCCTGCAGATAAAGGAAACGCAGGACCGAACGCAGCTCGGCCACCCGGCCCTTCGCCGACCCGGCCGACACCCGGGCGAACTCCCGCAGCAGGAACGCATTAACATCCGCCCCGGTCAGAGCCCCCGGAGCGAACACCCCACCGACAGAAGACTCCTGAAGAAAGCGCCGGGCGGTGTTTTCATAACGCAGCACCGTGGCCGGCGCCAAGCCCCGCTCCTGGACCATCCACGATCGGTACGAGGCCAGGAACGCACCCAACGGTGTCACCAAAGTCGCCCGTTCGGGGACGGCGCCCGCCTCCCGCAGGTACCTCATCAGGGGAACCATGGCGCGGGGACCTGGGCTCCTGCTCCGGCCAACCCTTCGCCGGGCAGATTGGAACGCGGTCATCCGTTCCTCGTTCAGATCCTCTATCTTCAGCCCCTCGGCAGAAAGCCAGAGACCGACCTGGCCTAAATCCTTCAACATGTTCCGGACCGAGCCCGGCGTGTAGGCAAAATACTCCCGCCTCACCGCCCGGCGCGGGCCGTCCAAAGCACTCGTCGCGATCGAACACGCCATGCTCACCGCCGCCTGGCACATGCTCACCACCGGCGAACTCTACCAAGACCCCGGAGCCGACTACTTCACCAGGCAGGCACCCGCCAAGACCAAGGCCCGCGCGATCGGCCAACTCGAATCCTTGGGCTACCAGGTGACCCTGGAGCCCCTTCAACAGACCGGATAACCCAGCCTCACGACACTGACCCGCCAGATACTCCAGCCACCGGGACAAGGGTCACCGCAATTTTCATGTCAGAGGTCAACCGGAAAGCGTCCGGCGCGCGGCGATGCGCTAGTGGTCTCCAATAAGACTGCGATCCCAAGGCCAAGTGGGCTCAAATCTGATTGACATTACCCCTGCATAAACGAAGTCTCCATCAGACCCAGTTGCGCCCGTATGGTGATTTGAGACAGGGTTTAGGAGAATCTGTTTCATGTCTAGTCGTCGTAAATTCAGCCTGGAGTTCAAGGCTGAGGCCATTGAGTTGGTGATTTCCTCTGGCCGTCCTGTTGTTCAGGTCGCGGCCGATATTGGGGTCAATGAAGGGACGTTGGGGAATTGGGTGCGGGTCTGGAAGGAAGAGCATCCCGACGTGGCCGCCGATGAGCCTGGCCCAGTGGAGTGGGCGAAGTACAAGGCACTGCAGGCCGAGAACGCCGAGCTGAAACGGGAAATCGAGTTCCTGGGAAAAGTCAGCGCCTTCTTCGCCGCGAAGCAACGATAGACGACTACTACGCGTTTATCCGGCAGGAGAAGGCCAACTACAAGATCGACTGGATGTGCCGGCAGCTGAAGGTCCCCAGGTCCTCGTACTACCGCTGGACGATGCCGAATGAACCGACCCCGACACAGGTCCGCCACCTCAAGCTGACCGTGGAGGTGGAGCGCGTGTTCGGACGCGAGAAGGGCATGGCCGGGAGGGACCAGATCACCACGATCCTGGGCCATGAGGGCGTCCCGGTGGCCCCGGGCACGGTGGGTGCGATCATGAAAAAACAGGGCCTGCGGGCGGTGCGGATGCGAGCGTGGAAGAAGACCACGGTCGTTGACCCGGCCGCCAGAACCGGGCACATCCGCAACCACATGCAGGACGCGGACGGGAACCGTGACTTCACCGCCACCGTGCCGGGAACAAGGATGGTCGGGGACATCACCTACCTGCAAACGGGCTCCGGATGGCTGTACCTGGCCACCGTGATTGATCTGGCGACCCGGATGGTTGTGGGCTGGTCGATGGCCTCCCATATGCGCACCTCGTTGATCATTGACGCGCTCACCATGGCACGTGACCATGGCCGGCTCGACCCCGGCGGGGCGGTCTTTCACAGCGACCGCGGCTCGCAGTACACCTCTGGCGGGTTCCAGGCCTGGTGCGCGGCGAACAGCGTCACCCAGTCCATGGGAGAGGTCGGCGTGTGCTGGGACAACGCGGTGGCCGAGTCGTTCTTCTCGCACCTGAAAACGGAGATGTACCACCACCACGATTTCCCCAATCACATCGCGGCCAGGACCGCGGTGATGGAGTACATCGAATCCTGGTACAACCGACGCCGGCCTCATGCCAACAACCGGGGCCTGCCCCCGGCACGTGCCCTGGCCGAATACCAGAACGCCGTCAACCAGCTCGCGGCGTAAGAAGAAAATCAATCAAGCTGTCTCAGAAACTTGACGGGCGCAAGTGCAGTTCAGGAGAGACCGGACTGTGACCTCTATAGGTCCAGTACGAGCCTGTCACCAACACATCGGGATACGCAGATCATCATCGTTTCGCCCGCCGCCCGCTCTTCATCGCTCAGTACGGCGTCTCGATGATCCGCAAGGCCATCAATAATCTCTGTCTCACAAGTGCCGCAAGTCCCCTTGCGGCAGGAGCTTAGCGTTCGGATGCCGACACGATCCAAAGCATCGATGATGGTTTCGTCTGCAGCGACTTCAACTTCAGAGCCGTCGGAAGTTTCCACAACAAACGGAAGGCTGTCTTCGACACCAGCTACGGGCGAGCCTGCGGCGTCAAAGAGCTCTCTGTAGTACTCGCCATGAGCATCGTTTCGAAACAAATTCCCGAGTTCCGTCAGCATACGGTGCGGGCCGCAGGCGTATGTCGATGCAACGCTGGGAGGCCCTGGATCTTGAATGAACGCAGTCAGGTTCATTGCACCGTGTTCGCTCTTCGAATGAACCCGCACTCTATCTCCGTATTTCAGCAACTCGGACAGAAATGGCATGGAGTTGCGGTCCGATCCGAGGTACAGGAGATTCCAGTCCGCCCCGTTCTGGGCAGCCTCTCGAACCATGGACAGCAAAGGTGTGATCCCGATGCCACCGGCAATGAACTGCGTCGGCCCCTCGGAGCTTCCCCTGAGAAAGTGATTACGTGGCCCCCTAGCCTCGAGGCTGTCTCCGACCTTCAGCGCCGTGTGAATGTACTTTGAGCCGCCGCGCCCTTCGCTGTCGAGCAACACCGCAATCCGCCACGCATCCTGATCGTCAGGATCTGAAATCAGTGAGTATTGCCTCAACATGTCGTTGGGCAGCAACACATCAATGTGGGCGCCTGGACTCCATCGGGGAAGTGTCGCCGAGTCCAACGGGCCCAGGAGCACGGATACAACGCCGTCTGCCTCGCGCTGGACCTCTCGGACTTGGACCGAGAAGAAGTCTTGCAGCAAATGCCTAGGTGCCGGCAACGTTTGCTCACGCATTTTCTGAACCTCGTTGGGTAGATTGTGTCATCGCAACTGAGGCAACCGTTTGTCGTGAAATATCGTCGTACGGAGCAACATTTGCTGCGGGTGTCACCGAAGGTGTTGTTATTTCAGTCAGCATCGAGTGCCTTTCGCGTATTAATTGTCGGAGATAAGGATTCGAGACTCAGCGCTAGATTTTCCGCGGCGCTGTTTAGGGATTTCAGGGCAGAAGTCACCCAGGTCTTTGACCCGCATCGGGCTTCCGGTCCAGCGACGTTCAGGGAACATACGACTTCCCCGCTCACAAAAACTGGAACAGCAACGGAAACAGAACCGGGGTCCAGTTCGCCGCGCGACATGGCCCAACCCGTCGACCTGATCTGAATCAGACTGGATCTAATTTGATCCGCATCCAGAGCGTTCCTGGTGAAGCGAATCAGTTCTCCGTCTAGCACCCTCTTTGTGACGTCAGGCGGTGACCAGGCAAGTAGTAGGCGCTGCCCTGCGCCAGCGTAGAGCGGTAGCAGTTCGTTCACCGCAAACGTGTACTTAAACGCCTTGTCCGTTTCGGCGCAGCGAAGACACATCGCATTGGCCCCGACTCGTATGATCATCACGGCCGTTTCACCGACGTTCTCCACGATGCTTCGCAGTACGGCTGTGCCGACTTCTGCGAGATGATTCTGGACGGAATACTGTCCGCCAAGTGCCAGTAAAGCCCGACCTGGTCGGTACACTCCGCCGTCCTCGACGATGAAGCCATGAGACTTGAGAGTCTTGAAGTACCGATACGTTGAGCTGACGGGGATTCCCAAGCGGGAGGCCACGCCTTCTACTGTCGTGTCGGCGCCACCGGCCACTTCAGCCAGAATCGTTAACCCCCGCTCCAGTGACGTGTTAGCCATCATGACCTCCTCGTTGCCTCGTTCTTCGATGGTGCCGGTTCCGTTTGGCGGGACCAACTCCAGTTCTCATCTAGTGAGAATTCGGTTAGTCCATTGTCCCGCTTGTCGATACTTTGATGGTGTCCAAAGATCGTCAGCAACCTAGGATTCACTATGAATAAGACGCTAGCCGGTGCGGATGTTGTGTCGCTTCCGGACGACCCCTATTCCGACGAGAACTTGACAGACCCCTATCCGCTTTTCGCACGCATGCGGTCCTCCGGACCGGCTGTTTGGTTGGAGAAGTACGGAGTGCTGGCATTCAGTCGCTACGATGAGTGCCGCGAGATCCTCGACGACTACCGAACATTCATCTCGGGTGCAGGAGTCGGGCCCAAAAACCTGCACGACAATCCTCCATGGCGGCCCCAAGGAATTCTTGAACTAGATCCGCCAATCCATACGGCAATGCGCGTTGCCATGAGTGGTGCTATTTCCCCCCGAGGCGTTCGATCCCTCCGTGCCGGCTTTGAGACATTTGCCGAGGAATTGGTCGACGTTGTTCTCGCCAAGACCGAAATTGATGGTGTGAGTGATCTAGCAGAGATCTTCCCCATCCGCGTCTTTGGGGATGCCGTCGGCATACCCAGGGAAGGTCGGGAGAAGAATCTTCTTCCGCACGGAGCGATGAACTTCAGTGCCTTCGGTCCGGAGAACGAACGTCACCAGCTGTACTTTGAGAAGGGCGCGGGAACCCATGAGTGGGTCATGGAGATGACTTCTCGCGAGAATCTTGCCCCCGGTGGTCTCGGTCAGCAAATCTGGGACTATGCTGACCGCGGAGAAGTATCAGCCGAACAAGCACCGTTGCTGGTGCGGGCGATGCTCTCGGCAGGTCTGGACACGACCATCTTCTCCATCGGAAACACGTTGGTACCCCTGGCCAGCGACCCTGCGCAATGGGAGGCCTTGCACGCTGATCCCAGACTCGTGAAGTTCGCCATCGATGAGGCCCTAAGATTCGAATCTCCTTTTCAGTCCTTTTACCGAACTACCTCTCTAGACACTACTTTCCGAGGCATTGAATTGCCTGCTGCAACCAAAGTTCTATTGTTTGTTGGATCTGCTAACCGAGACACAACTCACTGGGGCACAGATGCAGCTCAATTCCGGCTGGACCGCCAAGCTGCAGGTCATTTGGCCTTTGGAATGGGGATCCACCAGTGTGTTGGGCAGCCAATTAGCCGACTTGAAATGGAAGTGCTTTTCACCGCCCTTGCCAGGAAGGTCAAACGCATCGAACTGACAGCAGAGCCAGTCCCGCTGCTGCACAACACACTTCGAGGCTGGGAGTCCATCCCAGTACGACTGATACCTGCCTAGGGTACGCGGCATCGCCGGAGGTTCGTGCGGATGGGTCCCACGACCCAGCATCTGCTCGGAAGCTAAGTCCCTTCGCGTATTGATTCGCGGATGGCCAGTCTGCCGCGAAGCGGCAAACGTCGGAAGTTGTGCACGCCCAACGAAGTATTCCACCAAGAATCACAGTCTATGAAGAACAACGATCACGATTTTCTCAGTCAATGTTGATTGAGTCGATATCCTTCCCCTCAATTGATGGGGCAAGGGCGCATCGTTTCGTTGCTTCATATGAGCCGTGTCTGAAGTAAGGAGGATGTGTCCTTGAAGGTCCTCAATGCAATGGCGTTTGATCTTCAGCGTGCCCCTGAGAATTTGTCAGACAGCCCAAAGGCATTGGCATCTCCGTGGCCCTGCGCTTGCGTCCAGGATGAACAGCATGAGTGCAGGCAATGGGGACTACCGGAAACGGATTAGAGGCCGAAACCGCAAAGAGCCAATCGGTTGTTTGGTCAGTCTCGGGCGAAACGCGACCGCGTCAACACTCTCCAGCTCCACGGTAATTAAACTGCCACGGGCGCTGCGCTTTGCTAATAGATTGACTTCTGTCGCGGCTCGCTTGAGGCAATGAGAAAGAACTGGATTTGTCTACGAACAAGACTTTACTGAATATATCCGCCAAGAACCGGGTCGAAGCAAACATCAGGCTCAACGCGGCTGTCCGAGTTTTGCAAGCCTCTGATCAAAATGCCCCAAAACTAGGCATCTTGATCTCAAGGCTATCGGCAGACCTATTTCAGGTACGCCTCAGCGATAGAGCACCATGGGGGCAGACACTCGAGGAAGATCTTTGGCAGAGATGAACTGCACCCAGATGCAACGCATGGACATCGGGCGCAGCCAACCGAATCGCAGATCTCTAACGAGTAGTGCTGATCTGCGGAATCCTTTGCGGGACCCTCGGGACCGTCGGCTGAACCGTATTGCCGGGCCGTCATCGCTGGTTCTCTTCGGGGTGACCGGCGACCTTGCGCGCAAGAAGCTCATACCTGCCGTGTTTGACCTGGCCAATCGTGGCCTGCTGCCGCCGAGCTTTGCTCTGGTGGGCTTCGCCCGGCGGCAGTGGGACAACGAGGACTTCGCGGCCGAGGTGAAGGCGGCCGTTATGGCCTATGCCCGTACCCCGTTTGACGAGGCCGTGTGGAACCAGCTGTCAGAGGGCATCCGGTTTGTCCAGGGAGAGTTCGACGACGACGACGCCTTTGCGCGGCTCGGCGACACGATCGATGAACTGGATGAGCAGCGCGGAACGCGCGGCAACCACGCATTTTACCTGTCGATTCCGCCGAAGGCGTTCGAACAGGTTTGCCGGCAGCTGTCCAAGCACGGTCTGGCGCAGACCGGGGGTGATAAGTGGCGCCGTGTAGTCATCGAGAAGCCGTTCGGGCACGACCTTGAGTCGGCCCGGCAGCTCAATGACATCGTGGAGTCCGTTTTTCCGCCGGATGCCGTGTTTCGGATCGACCACTACCTTGGCAAGGAAACGGTCCAGAACATTCTGGCCCTGCGCTTTGCCAACCAGCTGTTCGAGCCTCTCTGGAATGCCAATTACGTTGACCACGTCCAGATCACCATGGCCGAGGATATCGGCACCGGCGGCCGGGCAGGTTACTACGACGGCGTGGGCGCGGCCCGCGACGTCATCCAAAACCACCTGCTCCAGCTCCTGGCGCTGACGGCCATGGAGGAACCCATTTCCTTCAACGCCGATGACCTGCGCGCGGAGAAGGAAAAGGTCCTCGCCGCCGTCAAGCTGCCGGAGGACCTCTCCACCCACTCGGCACGCGGGCAGTTCGCCGGCGGCTGGCAGGGCGGGGAACAGGTCCAGGGCTACCTTGAAGAAGACGGCATTCCGGCCAATTCGACTACGGAAACGTTCGCCGCGATCCGGGTGGATATCCACACCCGCCGCTGGGCCGGTGTGCCGTTCTACCTGCGCGCCGGCAAGCGCCTGGGCCGCCGCGTGACAGAAATTGCCGTGGTGTTCAAACGCGCCCCCAACCTGCTGTTCCCTGATCACGGCGAGGACGACTTCGGCCAGAACGCCGTGGTGATCCGGGTGCAGCCGGACGAGGGTGCCACGATCCGGTTCGGTTCGAAGGTGCCTGGCACGCAGATGGAAGTCCGCGACGTGACCATGGACTTCGGCTACGGGCATTCGTTCACGGAGTCCAGCCCGGAGGCCTACGAACGGCTCATTCTGGACGTGCTGCTGGGCGAACCGCCGCTGTTCCCGAGGCACGCGGAAGTGGAGCTGTCCTGGAAGATCCTGGATCCCTTTGAAGAGTACTGGGCCGGCCTCGGCGAACAGCCTGAGCCCTACGCGCCCGGAAGCTGGGGCCCTGCCTCGGCTGACGAGCTGCTGGCCCGCGACGGACGAACCTGGAGAAGGCCATGATCGTAGATCTTCCCGATACAACAACCTCCAGCATTTCCAAGAAGATCATGGCCCTGCGCGAGCAGGGCGGCGTGATCGCTCTGGGCCGGGTGCTGACGCTCGTGGTGGTCACCAAGTCCGGGCTGGAAGAGGAGGCCATTGAAGCGGCGAACGAAGCCAGCCGGGAACACCCCTGCCGGATCATTGTCCTGGCCGATGCCGGTGCCAAGGGACCGACCCGGCTCGACGCCCAGATCCGTGTGGGGGGCGACGCCGGCGCCTCCGAAGTGATCGTGCTCCGCGGGTACGGTGAACTGGCTGAGGAAAGCGAATCCCTGGTTGCCGCGCTGCTGCTCCCCGATGCGCCGATCGTGGCCTGGTGGCCGCACGGTGCGCCCAAGAGCGCGTGCGAGACGTCCATCGGCCGGATCGCCCACCGCCGGATCACCGACTCGGCCAACGAGGAGGACCCGCAGCGGGCCTTGGACAACATCCGCAACACGTACAAGGCCGGGGACACCGACCTCGCCTGGACCCGCCTGACCAACTGGCGGATCCAGCTGGCCGCGGTGCTGGACCTGGTGGATTCCTCGCCCGTCACGGCAGTCGCCGTCGAAGGCGCCTCGGACTCACCCAGCACCCTGCTCCTGGCAGCATGGCTCAAGTTGTCCCTGAAGGCTCCGGTCACTGTTGTGGCGGGGCTTACAGGGATGGGCATCCGCAGTGTCAGGCTCTGCCGTGATACCGGGGACGTCCAGCTGTCCCGGCCGGGTCGCTCAGTGGCTGAACTGACCCAGCCGGGCCAGCCGGCGCAGCGCATCTCGCTGCCGCGCCGCAGCCTCCGGGACTGCCTCGCCGAAGAACTCCGCAGGCTCGACCCCGACAGCGTGTTCGGAGACACCGTTCAGAGGGTTGGGTCGGTGCGACCGCTACAACACACAGTGTGAAGCTGTCGCGCTACCCGATGGCGGATCGCGATAACAGCCACTACTCACCCATGACCTTGGGTGGTCATTCGTCAAACGAAGGATGCGAATTTTGAGCCCTACCTCAACTAGCAAGCGACCAAGCGAAACGGAGCGGGACGTCAGGTTGAACCTGTTACTTATCCAGGACGAGACAGCGGCGGCCGTGGCGGCAATTGATGATCTGCAGCTGGCGACCCTCGCGCATGAGCTTAGGTCGGCCGAGCGTGTCTTTGTGGCCGGCGCCGGTCGCAGCGGCTTGGTCCTGCGCATGGCTGCCATGCGTCTGATGCATCTGGGCATGACAGTTCATGTGGCCGGTGATACGACGACCCCGGCTATCCGTTCGGGGGATCTCTTGGTGCTGGCATCCGGCTCGGGAACGACTCCGAGTGTCGTCAAGGCAGCAGAAACAGCAGCGAAAGTTGGAGCGCAGGTTGCTGCGATAACAACCAATGCCAGCTCACCTCTGGGCGACCTCGCGGACTGGCTGGTTATCATTTCCGCCGCGCAGAAGACAGACCACGCCTCGACGGTCTCTCGCCAGTACTCCGGCAGCTTGTTCGAACAGACCTTGTTCCTCGCCACTGAGTCTGTGTTTCAGACCCTATGGGGAACCACGGAAGAGCCAGCCGAGCAGCTCTGGCTACGGCACGCGAACCTGGAGTAAGAGACCAAGACCCTTCCAACCCATCACAGTCTTCCGTGTGGACTTCGCAACATCCACACGGATGTCAGCACAACAATCTATAGAAAGCGAAATGATATGAAACTCCAAGTAGCCATGGACCTCCTCACTGTTGAAGATGCCCTCGAGCTGGCCAGCAAGGTTGCCGAATTCGTTGACATCATCGAACTCGGTACCCCCTTGATCAAGTCGGCCGGGCTGTCGGCCATCACCGCCGTGAAGGCGGCTCACCCGGACAAGATCGTCTTCGCTGATATGAAGACCATGGACGCAGGAGAGCTCGAAGCCGACATCGCATTCACGGCTGGCGCCGACCTGGTGTCCGTCCTGGGCAGCGCCGACGATTCCACCATTGCCGGTGCAGTCAAGGCAGCGCAGGCCCACAATAAGGGCATCGTCGTAGACCTCATCGGTGTTACCGATAAGGTCACCCGCGCCCAGGAAGCCCGGGCACTTGGTGCCAAGTTCGTAGAGTTCCACGCCGGTCTGGACGAGCAGTCCCAGCCGGGCTACGACCTGAAGGGCCTGCTGAGCGCGGGCGAAGAAGCGCGGGTTCCGTTCTCCGTGGCGGGCGGCGTGAACGCCAGCACGATCAAGGCCGTCCAGAGCGCCGGTGCCGAAGTGGCAGTCGCAGGCGGTTCTATCTACGGTGCCCAGGACCCAGCTGCGGCCGCTAAGGAACTTAGGGCAGCCATCATCTAGGCATCAACGACCAAAGGAGTGGTCTGCGCCCCATCTCTGTCGGCGCAGACCACTCCTTTGGCTACGTCGACTTCTAGAGTCGCGTCGCCATAACTTGGGCGCGGGTGCAGCAAACGTTGACGACAGCCATGAGGAGCAGACATGAAACGTCAATCACAGCGTTCTCGCCAGGAGACCGAGGGTCCCTCAGACTGGAAGCCCGTAGCTTACTGGGAGACGCTAACGTCGGGGTGATCCGGTCGAAGTTTGGTCTGAAGGGAAGCAGCTCCTTTACGCATACGGGGATGAGCTGACCGAAGACGGAAGCATTATCTGGTTAGTTGAAGACATAACTGCCAGCCGCCGCCTATTTCTCAGGGGGGGGACAGCATCACCCTCTACAGACCACAGCCACGCGCAGTCGGGTTCGGAGGCCAGCCCTCACGCCCGTCAGATCCCCTGCGGTCCTGCGGCACGATTTGGCGACGTCAACGTCGCAAGCGCTGTTGGCGCTGTGCGGAAAGTCGGTAAGAAGGTGCGGCTCGGTACCGGCCGACGTTCGCGGAGCTGATGCGTTTGCCAAGGCCGTTCAGCGCCACAGCGCTTCTGATCATCCGGGCATCGGTGAATTCTCGCAGAACGAGAATCCGCGTTGATGGACCTGAGAGTTCGGGGTAGATTCCAGAGTGAAACTCATCACAAACTAGCGAGCTCCAGACACCACGCAATTCGACGTTGCACTGCTGGAACGGCTCCAGGAGCTGACCAGGAAGACCAATCCCATGACCACAATTTTCCGCCACCTTCGGCCCGTGTATTCCAAGGTGGCTCTGTTCTCAGCGCAGCCCTCGTCGGATCTCTCGCAATGACGAGTTGCAGCCCCAGCGATCCAGGCGCCGGTGCTGGTTCCCAGTTGGCTTCAGGCGGCAGCCTGAGCAAGGTAACGGTTGGCCTACTGCCCATCACCGATGTTGCGCCCGTCTATCTGGGAATTCAGGAGGGGTTTTTCGAAACGGAACGCTTTGAGCTTGAAGTCCAGCTTGCCCTGGGCGCTGCGGCAATCGTCTCGGGCCAGTACCAGTTCGGATACAGCTCACTCCTTGTGGCGCACCAAAACGAGATCCCGATTCAAGTAACGTCCAACGGGTCATCTTCCACGAATATTGCGACGGAGGACACCACGGAAGTAGCAGCCCTGGCAAACAGCGACATTAGCAGCGTCGCTGACCTGGCAGGAAAGACCGTCGCGGGCAGAACGGCCGCGGCATTGCCATCGTGCGAAGCGGAGTGGAGGACGACATTACAGCCGTCGCCTCACCCATTGTGATTGGTGGCCGGACCGCAGAAGCCCTCAGCATCGTCGTACCTAGCTACCGCTTGGACGAAGTGAAGGCCCAGAAATTTGGGGATGAATTGGTGGGGGTAGCGAACAACATCCTCGTGGAACCCTCCGGAAACCATGAAGTACCCAGGAAAGTATGGAAGAGAAATGATCAAGTTTGAAAATGTCACCAAGGCATACCCCGACGGTACTGTCGCGGTCGACGGGCTGAACCTGGAGGCACCCACCGGGAAGCTGACCATCCTGGTTGGTCCCTCCGGCTGTGGCAAGACCACCTCGCTCAGGATGATCAACCGCCTGATTGAACCCACCAGTGGCACCATCTACCTGGATGACCAGCCAACTTCCGGCATGGACGCAGCGTTGCTCCGCCGCCGGATCGGCTATGTCATCCAGCACGCCGGGCTCTTCCCGCACCGCACTATCGTGGATAACGTCGCGACGATGCCGGTCCTCCTCGGCGAGAGCCGGCAGAAGGCCCGGACCCAGGCGCTCGAACTGATGGAGCGTGTAGGCCTGCCCGCGAGCTTCGCCAAGCGTTATCCCTGGCAGCTCTCGGGCGGCCAGCAGCAGCGTGTGGGCGTGGCCCGGGCGCTGGCATCGGACCCGGCGTTCATGCTGATGGACGAACCCTTCAGCGCCGTGGACCCTGTGGTCCGTGCGCAGCTCCAGGACGAATTCCTCCGCCTGCAGCGTGAAATCGGCAAGACCATCATCATGGTTACCCACGACATCGACGAGGCCCTCAAGCTCGGGGACCAGGTGGCCGTGATGCGCGTCGGCGGGAAGCTCGCCCAGATGGCCACGCCGTCGGAGCTGCTGACCTCCCCGGCGGATGAATTCGTGGCGGACTTCGTGGGACGCGACCGGGGCTACCGTTCGCTTGGTTTCACGAATAACGCCGGCGCTGTGGCCATCGGCGAAGAAGCTGTGGTCCAGCTCGGAGCCTCCGCCGCGGAGGCACACGCGAGGGCCTCCGGCGCTTGGGTGCTGGTGGTCGACGGCGGACGGAGGCCGCTTGGCTGGGCACAGCCGGAGCTCGTCACTGGCGAGCTCAAGCGCGAGCACTTGAACCTCAGCGGCATCCCCGCGGCCGCTTCGGGAACGATGCGCCAGCTTCTGGATGCGGCCCTGTCCTCGCCGAGCCGCCGCGGTGTTGTGGTCAATAAGCACGGTGAGCTCATCGGCACGGTGACTGCGTCCGATATCGTCAAGGCCATCGAGGCCGAACCGCACTTGGAGACGGCGCGATGAAGCTCGAGTGGCTCGGCCGCCAGTTCGACAATATTGTGTTCCTGCTCGGCTGGCATGTTCTGCTGGCCGTCATCCCCCTGGTCCTGGGCCTGATCATCGCGCTGCCCCTTGGCTGGTGGGCCCACCGGAGCCGGAGGATCTACCCGCTGCTGGTAGGTGTCGCGGGCCTGCTGTACACCGTGCCTTCGCTGGCATTGTTCGTGCTGCTGCCGTTGATCCTGGGCACCAAGATTCTGGACCCCCTCAACATCGTGGCCGCGCTGACCATTTACACGGTGGCGCTGCTGGTCCGGGTGGTGGCCGATGCCCTGGATTCCGTTCCCGAAGATACAGTCCAGGCGGCGAAAGCCATGGGCTACCGCGGCTACCAGAGCCTCCTGAAGGTCGAGCTCCCGGTGGGCATCCCGGTCATCAGTGCCGGCCTGCGCGTTGCCGCGGTCTCCAACGTGAGCCTGGTGTCAGTGGCGGCACTGCTGGGTATCCCGCAGCTTGGTTCGCTCTTCACCCAGGGCTTCCAGCTGCGGTTCTTCACGCCGATCATCGCCGGCATCGTCCTCTGCGTGGTCCTGGCCATGATCCTTGACGGGCTGATTATCCTTCTCAACCGGTGGCTGACACCGTGGACCCCCAAGGTGGTGGCATCATGAACTACTTGTTCGACCCCGCGCACTGGACCGGTGCCGATGGCATCCCGAACCTGATCGTTGAGCACCTCGTGTACTCGCTCATCGCCCTCGCCATCGCGGCCGTGATCGCGGTTCCGCTCGGCGTCTACATCGGCGTCACCGGCAAGGGCGTCTTCATGATCGCCGGCCTGGCCAACGCCCTCCGCGCCCTGCCCAGCGTGGGACTTCTGATCCTGCTCGTGCTGCTGATCTCACCCGCCTTCCCGTCCAAGATGGGCTACATCCTGCCGAGCCTGATCGTGCTGGTGCTGATCGCGGTGCCGCCCATCTTGACCAACACCTATGCCGGCGTCCGTGCGGTGGATGCTGCCGCGGTCGACGCCGCGAAGGGCATGGGTTTCCGCACTATAAAGATCCTCACGGATGTTCAGCTCCCCTGCTCGCTCCCGCTGGTGCTGTCCGGCGTCCGAAGTGCTTTGCTGCAGATCATCTCGACGGCGACCATTGCTGCCTTCATTTCGCTCGGTGGCCTTGGCCGCCTGCTGATCGACGGCAAGGCCCAGAACGACTACAGCCAGATGGTTGCGGGCGCTGTGCTTGTTGCCTTGGTCGCGTTGGTATTCGACCAAGTCCTCGCTTTCATCACCCGCCGGGTCGTCTCACCAGGACTGACCCGACGCACCATCAAATCGGTTATAGCAGCCGAGCCCGTGAAAATCCCCGTCACGGTCTGAATCACCACTCCACGCATCATCCCCTTCGCCGTCCGGCGAAGACCCGCCCCAGCCTGGCCGCTGCATGCCCTGCGCCAGCCTCCCCCAGAGAGCATTGACATGAAAAAGTACCTGACCGGCATCACCCTCGCGGCTGCTGCCGCCATTGCCCTGACCGCCTGCGGCGGGGATCCGATGAGCAGCTCCAACACCCAGACCGCCGCCTCGGGCGACAGCATCATCGTCGGTTCCGCGGACTTCCCGGAAAGCCAGCTGATTGCCAAGATCTACGCCGAGGCCCTCAACGCCAATGGTGTCCAGGTTACTGAGAAGCCGAGCATCGGCAGCCGCGAGGTCACCATTCCCGCCCTCAAGGACGGCTCCATCGACCTCATGCCCGAATACGGCGGAGCCCTTTTGCAGTACCTTGACCCCACAACCAAGGCGGTGACTTCGGATGAGGTTACCAAAGAACTCGGCACCAAGATCCCGTCCGGGCTGACTCAGCTCACGGCATCTCAAGCAGAGGACAAGGATGTCCTGGCAGTGAAGAAAGAAACAGCCGATAAGTACAACCTCAAGTCCACCAGCGATCTGCAGCGGGTGGCCGGGGAAATGGGCTTGGGTGCTGCTCCGGAGTGGAAGACCCGCCTCAACGGCGTCGCAGGGCTGAAGTCCGTCTACGGCCTTGAGTTCAAGGAATTCCTACCGCTTGACGCCGGCGGACCGCTGACGCTGAACGCCCTTCTTTCCGGCCAGGTACACGTTGGAAACCTATTCAGTACTGATCCCGCCCTGACCGCCAACAATCTCGTGGTGCTCGATGACGACAAGAACCTGTTCCTGTCCGAGAACATCGTCCCGGTCATCAACGAGAACAAGGCCACAACCACCGTCAAGGAGGTCCTGGACAAGGTCTCCGCGGCGCTGACCACTGAGGACCTCATCGAGATGAACGGCCGTGTGGCGAAGTTCGAGGACGTCGGCGAGATCGCCAAGGACTGGCTGAAGTCCAAGAATCTGGCCTAGGCCCGCCGCAGGACAACAGGAGTACACAATGACAGCCGATTTCACCACCGGTGCCCGCCCGGTCAAAGCTGCCCGCGGCACTGAGCTCACCGCCAAGAGCTGGCAGACCGAAGCGCCGCTGCGCATGCTGATGAACAACCTCGATCCCGAGGTGGCCGAACGCCCGGATGACCTGGTGGTCTACGGCGGCACGGGCCGGGCCGTCCGGTCCTGGGCGGCGTTCGATGCGATCACCCGCACCCTGGAAACCATGGAAAGCGACGAGACGCTGCTGGTCCAGTCCGGCAAGCCCGTCGGTGTGTTCCGGACCAACGAATGGGCGCCTCGTGTGCTCCTGGCCAACTCCAACCTCGTGGGCGACTGGGCCAACTGGCCCGAGTTCCGCCGCCTCGAGGCCGAGGGCCTGATGATGTATGGCCAGATGACCGCCGGGTCCTGGATCTACATCGGCACCCAGGGCATCCTGCAGGGCACCTTCGAAACCTTCGCCGCGATCGCCCGCAAACTCACCGGCGACGAGGACGGCACCCTCGCCGGAACCCTGACCCTGACCGGCGGCTGCGGCGGCATGGGCGGCGCCCAGCCGCTCGCCGTCACCCTGAACGAGGGCGCCTGCCTGATCGTCGACGTCGACGAAAGCCACCTGCGCCGCCGCGCCGGCAAACGCTACCTCGACGAGGTCGAAACGGACCTCGACACCGCCATCGCCAAGGTCCTGGCGGCCAAGGAAGAGCGCCGCGGCTGGTCCGTGGGCTACGTCGGGAACGCCGCCGAGGTCTTCCCCGAGATCCTGCGCCGCCACAACGCCGGTGAGCTCACCGTGGACATTGTCACGGACCAGACCTCGGCCCACGATCCGCTGTCCTACCTGCCCGAGGGCATCTCGGTGGGCGAATGGCACAGCGAGGCCGCCGCGGACCCGGAGGGCTTCACCAAAAAGGCCCAGGCGTCCATGGCCAAACACGTCCAGGCCATGGTCGAATTCCAGGACGCCGGCGCGGAGGTCTTCGATTACGGCAACTCCATCCGCGACGAGGCCCGCACCGGCGGCTACGCCCGGGCGTTCGAGTTTCCCGGCTTCGTCCCGGCCTACATCCGCCCGCTGTTCTGCGAGGGCCTGGGCCCGTTCCGCTGGGTGGCGCTCTCCGGCGACCCGGAGGACATCGCCGTCACCGACAAGGCCATCAAGGAACTCTTCCCCGAGAACAAGCACCTGCACCGCTGGATCGACGCGGCCCAGGAACGCGTCGAGTTCGAGGGCCTGCCGGCCCGGATCTGCTGGCTCGGCTACGGCGACCGTGCCAAGGCCGGGCTGCTGTTCAACCAGCTCGTCAAGGAAGGCAAGGTCAAGGCGCCCATCGTGATCGGCCGCGACCATCTGGACTCCGGCTCCGTCGCCTCCCCGTACCGCGAGACCGAGGCCATGGCCGACGGCTCCGACGCGATCGCCGACTGGCCGCTGCTCAACGCCCTGCTCAACACCGCCTCCGGCGCCACCTGGGTCTCCATCCACCACGGCGGCGGCGTCGGCATCGGCCGCTCCATCCACGCCGGCCAGGTCTCCGTCGCCGACGGCACCGACCTCGCCGCGCAGAAACTCGAACGCCTCCTCACCAACGACCCCGGCATGGGCGTCATCCGCCACGCCGACGCCGGCTACGACCGCGCCCTCGACGTCGCCAACGAACGCGGCGTCCGCATCGCCATGAAGGAGACAGCAGCGAACGCGGGCAGGTAGCCCGCAAGCAGTTGGCCTCTACATCAAGGAGCCCGGTGGCCGGAGCTCTCCGGCGGCCGGGGCCGAGGGCTGAGGTCATCTGTTGGACGTTCCACTTCGGGGGACTTCGCGCTTTGGGAAGGCTGCATCGAGGGTTCACGGCGCACGATTTTCTGTGCTCGACTTGCCGACTCCAGGTGGGCTTCGAAGTGCAGTCCCAGTTGGTGGTGGCGGTCGTCCCGATATATCACTACCGTGCGACGAAGCAACGTTGTCCATGTGCACGGAGTGGAGACTGTTGCCTAGCAAGAAGCTCGGGCTCGCCGCGTCGGAGCGCACGCATAGTTTCCGGCGGCAACGGCCGGGGCGTATCCATTACTAGAGGAGCCACATTGATTGTGTATTCTGGGTCAACCACAACATCTGAAGTCGTCGCCATTGCGCGAGAACGAGCCGGTGTCGCGATCTCAACCGCTGTCATTGATTCGATCCGATTCGCCCATCATGAAGCCGCCACTCTTTCGGAACGGATCCCAACTTACGGCCGATCGACTGGCTTTGGCGCCAACAAAACTGCCGTAGTTGACGAGAAGGACAGCGCGCACGGGATGCGTCTTCTTCGAAGTAGCGCTGTCGATTCCGGAAGTCCGCTACCCGAAGACGCCGTCCGGGCGATGCTTGCCGTGCGCCTGTCGCAGCTGTGCACCCCTGGAGCGGGCCTCGAAGACCGTATCCTGCCAGCACTTGCCTCTATGCTCAACGCCAATTCTCTGCCCACGATCCGCGAGTTCGGCTCAGTTGGTTCGGCTGACCTTTCAGCTCTTTGTGGGGCAGCGCTTACGTTGCTGGGTGAGCGGCCCGCCACCGGCCCTCTCGAGCCCATGGCGGCCTGGGGAAAGGACAGCGCACTGCCCTTTGTCTCTAGCAACGCCCTGACTATCGGCCGTGCAGTTCTTGCCGCTCACGATCTCCGCCAGACAGTTGATGCAGAGCTTGTGACATACGCACTCACCTTCACGGGGCTTTCGGGCAACCCTTCCCCCTTTAGCGATGCCTCGGCCAAAGGCACCGCAGCTGAAGGAGCACAGCGATTTGCTGAGAGAATGCGGAACATCGTTGGCGCTGATCATAGTCCGTCGCGCATACAGGACCCGTACGGGCTGCGTGCTTTTTTGCCGTCCACCATAGGCCTTATTAATGCTATGGACAAGATCGAGGAGTTGCTGTCGCGACTCATTGTCGCAGCTCAGGAGAATCCTCTCTTCGTGTATAACGAAGACGGCAGGGGGGTCGCTGTTGAGCACAGTGCTGGATTCCACCAGGCTCCGTTGTCGTTGGCTCTCGACGGTGTCAAAATTGCTTTGGCCCAGACTGTTCCTCTGAGTATGTCCAGAATTCGGATGATGACAGAGCCGGAATACACGTTACTAAACCCGTTCCTGGCAGTCGGGGAGGAGAGTGCTTCCGGCGTCATGACGATTGAATACGTTGTCGGCAGCGCCTATGGGGCAATACATACAGCTGCCCATCCCAGCAGCCTGGCAACTGTGGTTTTGTCGAGGGGCACGGAGGAGGACGCAAGCTTTGCGAGCGAGGGAGTGGTTCAGCTGGAGAGAGCTGTTCGCGCCTATCGCTCTGTAGTAGCAGGTGAACTCGTTATCGCTACACGCCTACTGCGGCAACGGGGCCTAGTACCAACTGACATGCGTTCGGCTACTACGTCGGACGCGTACGAAATGGCGCTCTCGTTGCCCCAGGATGACTCTGACCGCGATCAAAGAGAGGATCTGGAAGCCGCGGAAGGAATTCTTGAGCGACTAGCCAGTTTGGGACGCTAGTCCCGCCCCGAGCGCTTTGGCGTCCACCGAAGACGTCCGCACGCGCTCTTGCGGGATGCATGCCTTGGCGGGAGCGCGCAGAAGGTATCGCCGGATGCTGCGGGGGCCACCTCGCGATCCGTCGTAGCGGGGGAGAGGTTTAGCGGAACCGTCCAAGCGGCCGACAATTCCTCGAGTAGCGCTCGGCGGTCCGAAAGCGGAACACGGCGAATGCCGTGCCCAGCCATGGCCAGCAGATCGAACACGGCGAACGATGCCGGGTGCACTTTCGGGTTCCGTTCCCCGTCGATCAGCGCTGCCATCATCTCCCGCCCGGACACCCCGAAAATGTCTGAGGCAACTACGGAGAGCTTAATGCACGCATCCTCAAGGAGTTTCTCGACCCGGTTCTTCTCCGCCGTCCGCGTTCCGACCAGATCAATCCGGTACCGGGTCAGGTCCCGGAGCCTGCGGATCGGGGCGGGCGGGACGAAACTGGGCCGCAGCATCTGCCGTTCGGCGACCTTGCACAGCCAGATGGAATCGAGCACGTCGGTCTTCGGACGTCCCGGCAGATGCCTGACGTCGCGCGCGTTGACCAGCCACGGCTCGAGCCCGTGCGCCTCGAGGACGTAGAACACGGTTTCCAGTAATCGCTGGTCGCCTCCATCACCACCCGCTCGATACGGAGGTCGACGAGATGGTTGGCCAGCTCCGCCAGCGAACGGCTCATCGTCGAATGCGTGGACACCTCCTGTAACCGCTTCTTCGGGTTCCCTTCCGCGGGGACCCGGACACAACAGACGAGTTCGGCCTTGCCAATGTCGATCGCGGCGACCCTGGCAATGATCTGTTCCTCATCCTGGGATTCAGCCAGCATGGTACTGCTCATCTCCTCACAGCGCGGACCTGTTGATTATCGAAGCGGCCGCCCCGTGGGGATCACCAGGGAAAACGGAATCTAATCCGCGTTCTCGACAACAAACAATGAAGGGCCCACAGCGTGACCCCCAACGCCCGGCTAATTGACGGCCTCAACGAACCATAGAAAGACGGCGTCGGCAGGCGGCCACGGCACCATTTTCAGCCCGGAACGGGCGTCCGGCAAGGACACAAAGGCAAATTGGTTTTTCGCGGTCCAGTTGTCCCAGTAGCGTTTCGGCGTCATGCCGTCCAGGGATCCGTGGGGCCGTTCATGATTGTAGATAGCTTTCCATTCCTCGGCCAAATATATGGCTTCGGCCATGGTGTCCATGATTTCTCCGGAGAGTTGTTCCCTTTTGAACTGGGCGTTGAAGGATTCGATGAAGGTCTTGTCGATCAGAGTGGAGACCGAGACAGTCGAGTCGTTCCGGGTTGCCGCGAGCACTGCGAGCACCGCCTCAACAATCCGGTCCTCAACCCGCGGAGTCCCATTGCCCCCGGTGAGGGTCCGGCGGTCGATGAGTCCGTAGACACCATGCCTCTCATATTGCTGCTGTTTCCGCTGAAGGCTACGCACGGATGCCTTATAACCGGCGGCAGACAGTTCGCTGACCTTCCGGGCTTCGCGGCTTTGTTTGGAAGTGCCAGGTCCGTAGCCGGGACGGGGGACTGCGCCCGGCGCATCGGGGTCCGGGACACCGAACGTGATTTCGTTGAGTTGTTCGACCCACCAGCGGGCGGTTTCCAAGTCGGCCTTGCTGACCGTGGCGGTCAACGAAAGGTCCTCCGTGTGGTCAACGGGCTCAGGTCGGTCAGCCACGCTGATTTCGTCGGCAAGGAAGGCTACGTCCACCCATACGGTGTCGTTATCGGCAAGGCGGCGCAGCATCGCCGCCCGTGGCCGGGCCGCGACGACGAGGTATTCCTCGTCCTGCCACGTCAACAGGTCGCCCAGGTTCAGGCGCAGCATCGATTCTCCTCGAGTTGGGGAACTGTCGTAGCGACGGTGTCGAAGTCCAGACGCTCGGTCGGATCAACAGACAGCCGCCGGTGCCAGATCAAGTGCTTGATGAAAGGCATCGCCAATGCTGGAAACCGCCGGTTCACCATCTCCCGGCCCTCGCCGAGGGTTCGTCCGCCTGAGAAGACATTGCCGATCTGCTCGGACATCACAGGGTCGGGATGAGAGCGTGAATGCCGTGCGTTTCGCAGGAAGGCAAGATTGGCGGCCAGGATCCGATCCGGCTCGTGGAGGACCGTGTGACGCCAACCGGCCATCTCGCAAACACGCGCCGTCTCCTCGAACTGATCACGGACCACCTCGGTCATCCGTCTGGCCGGCTTCACGTCATGGACCACTTGAACCAACGAGGCTTAGGACGGTGGAGATCAGCATGATGACCATTACTGGAAGGAACCAGCGGAGGATGCGTTGAAGCCTCCGTTGCAGTTCTTCCTTTGTTGCCACCATTGCCTCCATTAGTCGGGCTGCCATCCGTGAGGCCCGTTCCAGATCTCTAGGGAGTGGCTATCGATCGATTCCGATGGTGTCAGTCATTATCCGCGTCGCCTAGATTCTTGGATAGCGGGACCAGGGCTCGGCGGCCGCGGTTGCGTGCTTCTGGGTCACTTGATAGCTGTAGCCGAGCATTTCGGCGACGAGCGGGGCCGGAACTTCGGTGACGAGCGCGCGGAGGGATGCGTTGCGTGCACCGAGGAGGTTGATGCCGATTTCCCTGAGGCGCTCCATGAGCGTGTTTGGGTGGATGTGTTGCCCGGGCCGGTAGCCGGGGAACAACCATTCGCTGCCTGAACTGCTGCCGGTGCGCAAGTTGGGGCGTGCGGCCAGGTGTTCTGTGAGCAGTGACGCGAACGGCTCCGGTACTGGTGCAGGGTCGCCTTCGCCGAGGGACAGGCGCAGGCCGTCGGGCGTGAGGATCACGTCGGTGCTTCTCATCGCGGCGATCTTCACGACCGGCTGGGCGTAGAGCAGCAGGAGAGTGGCGGCGACCCGGTAAGGCAGGGTGTCTATGTTGTCGGTCAGGCAGGCTTTGAGCATTCCGAGCCGCTGGCCCTGGGTGAGCAGTGGCACGGTCTTGGCCTGCCGGAATCCGATGGTGATGTTGGTGCAGGTCCGGTTCTTGACCGCCCAGACGACGAAGGTTCTGATGGCGTGCCTTGTGGTCGGGCCGTCGGCCAGCCAAGCGTCGACGTCGGCCTGGACGCACGAGGCGACGGTCCGTCCGTGGGTGAGCTTGAGCCAGTTGAGGAATTTTATGGTTTCGCTGATTTCCTGCTTCGCGCTGTGTACGGGACCGCGGGTGGGCTTCCCTCTGCGGAGAGGCTCCGGATGCGTCGCAGGTGGTGCCACCGGGCAAAGGATTCAACGGGTCGTCTGATGTCGACGTCGTCAACGTTCGCGAGCTTGCTCGTGAGCCAGCGTTGAAAGAGCGCGAGGTAGTGGTCCCTCTCCGGGAGTAACTTGTGGTGGGTGAGCAGGCTGCGCATGTGTTCCACCCGCAGGCTGTTTGGTTCCTTGTCCAGAGCTTCATGGCTGAGGGGGATCTCGCCGGTGGCAAGCCGGGCTAGCAAATCGCGGACACCGGTTTTACGCAGCCACGTGAGGATGCTTTCGGGGCGCTGGGCTCCGCAGAGCGCGCCAAGCAGTTTCGTCGCCGTGGTTTCCTATCCCCGGGCCTCGTCGACGCGCAACAGGACGGTGAGGTCGTCCCGAAGTGAGCAGCGTGCGCAAATGTTCTGGCGGTAATGCTCGGTTTCCGTGCCGCAGCCGGAGCAGTGGTAGTCCTGGGTGATACCTGCGCAATCGACACAGACCGGTTGGTCGCTGTGGGCAGCAAACCTTCCCGGGAGCATGCGCTCCGTTCGGCAGTCGGGGCAGGGCCCGTGAGTGCGCATGGCGACGGTGAAGCAGGTCCCGCAGACCCTGCCTTCTGGCCAGCTGGCGCGGTGCCTGCCGGCTGTCCGTGAGCATCTGTCGCAGGTGAAGTCTCCTGTCGTGCGGGGCCGGCCGCGGACGGCAAGCCGCGGTGTGATTTCAGCCGTCATCGCGGATCACGCGGGCACGTTTTGGCCGGATGGTCTTGTTCAGGTCCACGACATTGGCGTCGGAGGCGGCCTTGCGGACCTTGGCGTCTGTTGCAATGACGGTGACCAGGTCCTCGGGTCCGCAGGAGAAGATATCGCAGAGGGCGGCGACCATCATCAGCGAGACACGTTCCGGGCGCTGGGTGACCAGCCGATATACCTGGGAGGCCGAGAGCTCGATGCCGCGTTCCTTCAGCAACGGGCCCAGGTCGGTGCTGTTGTGCATTCCGCGGGCTGCCATGAGTTCGGCGAGCCGCCACCGGTAGTCGATCTCTCGTTTCATGAGGTTCAGTCTTCCATTCCGGCAAGGGCGTCCCGGACGGTGGAGTCCAGGGCCCGGCGCAGCGTTTTGACCCGGTAGTCGCTGGAGACGGAGGTATAGAGGGCCGTGGTCGAGGCGTGTTCGTGTCCAGCCTGGTGCTGGACGAACAGGGGGTCCATGCCGGCTTCGATCAGGTGGGTGACGTAGGAGCGGCGCAGCGAGTGGATGTCCAGGCCGGGGGAGAGGCCCAGGTCTTGGCAGTAGCGGTTGAACCTGCGGTTCAGCGCGGTCTCGGAAACCAGAGTGCCGCGTTCGGAGGGGAACAGGTCCAGCCCGTCGGTCATGTGCGGGTGGCCGCGTTCCAGCCAGTCGGCGATGATCTCCGCCGACCAGTCAAACACTGTCAGGACGCTGCGGCGTTTCGGGGGAGAGCCCCGCATGGCCTTGCCATAGCGGACCTGCAGCACCCCGTACTTGCCAAACTCCCGCGCGTGGGGGTTCCTGGAAAAATCCACAGTCTGCAGGTGTCTGACCTCATTGCGTCGCAGCCCCCAGCAGTAGGCCACCTTGAACAGGACAGCGTCGCGGTAGGCCGGCAGCCAGCCCTTGCGGCCCAGAGTCGCGATCCGGTCCACCTCGTCATCGGCTCGGTCAAAGAAGGCCTGCAACTCCTGCCTGGTGAACGGGCGCCGGACAGGAGCTGACTCTGTCGCCTGCGCATGGACCGCGGTGTTCCAGTCAAAACATACCTGTGCAGGGTGCGTTCCGAAGTACTGTTCACAGACCCGGTCCCAGCCATACTCAGGCGACGCCGCATAGGCGCAGAACGCCCTCAGCGCTGCCTGATAGCTCCGGATTGTGGACTGGGCGGCACGCTTCACGCTGCGCAGATCCCCGAAGAACTCGTCCACGTGGGCCGGCGTCCACTGCCACGGATACTCATTCGTGGACTCCTGGAACCGCGTCACCACCCGTTCCCGGCCCTCGATCGTGCCAAACGACAGGTTCCTACTCAGCTGCTGGTTGCGCCAGCCCGTGAGCATCTGTGTGAACACGTGGTCCTCCGGGTGAAGGAAACGCACAGCGCCGAAGTCGAGCACCCGCCCCGCTAAATCGACCGCCACGAACCCTCCTGATACATTGCATTGGATGCAAGAATCAAGCAATTAATGCAGAATCCGCGCAAATCCGCGGATCAGAGGGCCATTCCAGCTTGATGCCCTCCAGCTTTTGAGGGCTGCTTCGTGGACCTACGAGTAGCCCCGCCGACCATTCGCGTGGTGTTTCCGCAGGTCACAGGCATATTCCTACTTCAAGTGACGCGGTACCGGGTGGCAATGGGCGGAGGAGGTGTGATCGTGCATCGGATGCAATAATCACTGTTCTACTTTACGTAACGTCAACTATCGGCCGTCGTCGCCTGTCGGGGGTTGCCCATCTGGGCGGCGACGTATGGCTCTGGCATTGGGGTGACGCGGGGAATGCGCCGGCGTGATCCGCATTATAGCGCGGCCCTGACGTCCTCCGGTCCTTTGGCATGGGAACAACGGCGCATTGGTGTACGTTGCAGTCTCGTTAGAAAGAACATCGTAGAAAACTTCAGAAATGAGAATCACTTAAAGTGGCAACCGATTACGACGAAGTCCGTTCCGACGTCAAGGAATCGCAGGACCGTTCCCTGGAGGCATTGCAGTCCGCGAACGCCCCGGATGCCCGCAGCGTCGTCACTGAACTGGACGAAGCGGATGCACTCGATGAGGGCCTGACACCCGGGGGAGAGATCGTCGCCGAGGAGCTCATCGTTCAGGTCATTCCCCAGGCCGCGGACGAGTTCACCTGCTATTCCTGTTTCCTCGTCCGGCACCGGTCCCAACTCGCACGCGAAAGCAACGGCCACTCCTACTGCATCGAGTGCGAGGGCTAGGAGAGATTCCTTCGCCAGGACGCAGCATTCGACAGCAGCCCAATTGGCGTGAGAGATTCTCCATTTTCGGCATGTGAAAGATCCCCGGAAATGCGGGGGATGAGCCCGCCTGAGCGGCCGTTTCGGCGGCGCAAGCGGTGTTTCGTCGGTAACCTTTTCCCAGGCGTCGGGGATTGCTGCTGGGGTCAGGCCGCCTGGGCAGTCATTACTCCAAGAGGCGCAGCATCGTCTGGGGTGAGGATGCTCAGCGTGTAGTCGGACTGGAGCGGATCGACATCGGCAGGCAGATGGTGGGACCGCGAGCAGGTCCGGAGTTCTTCCAACGCGTCGGGCTCGATCCGGGCCCGGGTCATATCGAGCTCCAGGGTCATGCCCGCGGTGAGCGAGTTGGCGCGCTTCATGACGCCATACAGGCCGTGGACGCTTTTGGAGGTCACATGGCCCTGCGCTGAAACCTGGGCCTTGGCGCAGTCGAGGTCAACCCGGACCAGCACGCGAAGCTTGTCTGTCGTCACGAAAATTTCTCCGCTCTAAGTCGGGTGCCACAACGCTGTGGCGCCCCGGACAACCATAGACCAAATGTGATCCAGGCAATACTCCTGCCGTGTTAGGTTTTGCTGCGCCCGGACGTGGGGCGCCGCCCAGAGTGACAAAAAGTTGCCTCAAGCAACCAGCTTTACATAAGGTGGGTTATCGGCGTTAAAGTAGGACGAGTTCAAACAGATGAGAGAACCCGTCCACGTGCGCTTTGCCGTGTTTTCGCAGGTCAGGCCTAGCTTTGGGATGGCACATGCGAAACGAGGGTTGCTGCGGCTCGCGCGTAGTCATGCGGATTAGCGGCGTAATCTCTCATTAGATGAGAGATTCTCGCGTAGAGTTTGGTTCGTGAATATTGAAGCCGGACGAATTCCGGCCTTTCTGACCAACGCGAATGTCGGGTTGCTGCGTGCTGAAGATCGCGTCTTTGAGGCGATGTTGGATGGCTGGCGTGCCCAGATGCTGGCCCGTGGCCTCTCGACGTCGTACATCAAGAGCTCATGCGGGACGGTTCAGCGCTTTCAGGAGCACGCGAACGAATATCCGTGGACCTGGTCGGCGCATCACGTGGATGAGTTCCTGGCCGACCGTCGCAGCTCCGACAAAGGTCTGGCGCTGTCGACGCTGCGTGCCAATTCCGGTGCCATCAGGGCCTTTTGCTCCTACCTGACTGACGGCCGCTACGGGTGGGCAGCCTTCTGCGAACGGGTGTTTGCGGACATCCCGGTGCAGGTCGTGTTCGAGTGGAATTCACCTCGCCACACCACCGACGATGCCATGCCAGCACGCCGCCGGGCGTTCACCAAGGCCGAACTCCAGACGTTCTTCGATGCCGCCGACGACCTGGTCGACACCGAATTCGCCAAGAGTTCAAAGCGCTGGCTTCCTGCGCTGCGAGACTCGACGGCTTTCAAGATCGCCTATGCCTACGGGCTGCGGCGGCGCGAGCTGGCGATGCTCGAGTATGTCGATTTCGGGCCCAACCCTCACGTTGAGGCTTTCGGCCGGTTCGGAGCACTCCAGGTGCGCTGGGCCAAGGGAACCAAGGGCTCAGGGCCCCGCCGCCGGACAGTACTGACGGTCCCCGAGTTCGACTGGGTGGTAGGGCTCCTGGAGTACTGGCTCTCCCCTGACGGCCGCAAACGTTTCCCAACCGCCGACCGGTCCGCCAGCCTGTGGCCCTCTGAACGCTCCGGCTCCACGGTTTACCGCAACTTCGACCGCTCCTTTCAACGCGTGAGGAAAAACGCCGGGCTCCCGGAGGAACTGACCCTGCACACGCTGCGGCACTCATACGTAACGCATCTGATCGAGGCCGGCTACGACCCTCTGTTCATCCAGCAACAGGTCGGGCACAGCTACTCCTCCACTACAGCCCTCTATACTTCCGTGTCGGCGGACTTCAAACAGAAGACCATCCAAAAAATGATCGCCCAGCGGCTACGCAACGGCGGCACTGACGAGGGGAACGGCCATGGCTGAACAGCGACGGATCGGCTACCGCTGGAACCTTCGGCAACTGATGGCCCAACGTAACCTCTGGAAAACCACCGAGCTCCTCCCCCTACTAAAGACCCGGGGCATCAACCTCTCCAACGCCCAGGTCCACCGGCTCGTCACCGGAACACCCGAACGCATCCCTGCCCAGACCTTCGCGGCCCTCTGCGACATCCTGGAATGCACACCCAACGACCTGTTCGAACCCTACGTCCAGATGCGCGCCGCCAAGACTGCCAATGCACCGAAGAGGCCGGAAGACCTGGGGATCCAGCCCGGTGCGCCGATCGCACGCCGGATCCGCCTCATGCCACCGAAAGAAGATGCCTAGACCACGAAAAGCCAGTGACCCCGCAACATGGCCCGAACCATGCGGGCGCTGCGCCGAACACCATCAAATCGCGGTCCGCTGGCCCGACGGCGGAATCTGCGGCTACTGCTACCAGCAGGCCAAAAGAACGCGCGGCACTTGTGCCTGCGGCCACGAGGGCGTCCTGCCTGGCCGCGTCGACACCATGCCGGCATGCCGAAAGTGCTCCGGCGTCAGTCTCAACGTCGACTGCATCGGGTGCGGCAACGAAGACGAGCTCCACTCCGGCAACCGGTGCTGGGCATGCATTCTCTCGGCCACTGTCGACCGGCTCCTCAGCCCACCAGACAACCAAGCGCCGCCCTCCCCCGCTCTCCAGGCAGTCGCCACGGCCCTGAAATCCATGAAACGCGCCAACAGCGGCCTGACCTGGATCCAGCAACCGCACGTCACCGCGTTCCTCCAACAACTGGCGGCCGCGCCTGTGATCACACACGCCCGCCTCGACGAACTACCGGCATCCCGCACCCGCGAATACGTCCGCGGCCTCCTCGTCGAACACAATGCTTTGCCACGCCGCGATGAACTCAGCGCGAGGTTTAGCGATTGGGCCGAGCAGGCACTCGAGCGGATCACCAGCCAGAACCATCGCGACATCACCCGGCGTTACATCCGCTGGCATCACCAGCGCCGCATGAACCAGATGGACGAAGTCACTCAAGGCACGTTCCTCCGGGCCAAACAATCGGTCACCGTCGCCATCGACCTGCTGAACTGGCTCACCGAGCACGACACTGAACTTGCGGAAGTGAACCAAGCGCACTTGGACCGGTGGCAGGCTGAAGGCCCAACGACGCGAGGCATCGCCTCACGCTTCCTCGACTGGGCAATCAGGACCAGCCTCATCGACCCCTCTTTGAAGCTGCAGCCTCACCGTCGCGGCACCAGCCCCCGGCTGGACGCCGCCAGGCAAACAGAAATCATGCACAGCCTGGGCCACACGACCGACATGAACCTCCGGGATCGCGCAGCAGCCATCCTCGTCATGGTCTTCGGCCAGCAGGTCTCCGACATCGTCCAACTGACGTGGGACAACGTCACGGTGACAGAGGAACTCGTTACCATCACCTTCGGAACCGTCGAGATCGCTCTCACATCGCCGCTCGATGAGCCCTGGCGCGAACTGGCGGCCACCCCGACCCATGATCAAACAGCAGCGCACCCCAACAGCAACTGGGTGTTCCGCGGCGGCGCCCCCGGCCGGCACCTTCGGGCCTCGACCCTCACCCAGCGACTCAGCACCCTTTTCAGCAGCCGGGCGGCCAGGCTCGGAACACTGCACGAACTCACCAAACTCGCCCCGGTAGCCATCATCGCGGAAGCCCTTGGCTACGCCCCGGCCACGATTGATCGCCATGCGCTGGCATCGTCGGCAAACTACATGGAATACATGTCGGCCCTATCATCGCAAGCGACAAGCTAGCCCGCCCGACAAGCAAGCCAGACCCGAGAATTCCACCCAGCATTTTGTCTAAGCGACTGATCCTCGTTATGGACAGTCAACAAGTGATAACGCACAGTTGGATAATCATCGGCCTGCGGACATGCCTACTTGGGGGATAACTATGAGTCAAAGGGATTCGGAAGCCGAGGCTGGATGGGCGAAAGCCGAGAAAATAGCCACAGGCATTACCGACCACGGAATTGCGAGAGCATTGAGGACTTACTACCTGGTCTTCGTCCCCATAGGAGCCTTGCTCCTGATTGGCCTGGGTTTCATCGTTTCTGCACTTGCACTTCAAATCGGCTTCGACGATTGGATTGGACCTCTTGGTGTTGGCGTTTCCGCCGCGTCACTGGGAGCTTTCATAGGTGGGTTCGTCTATGCCAGGAAAAGAGTAAACCCGCTGGTGCAGCCCCAGCGACAAGGAGCAGCGATTTGGTTGGAAAAGCCTGAACGCAAGAACGTTAATGATCAGATATTCGGGAAAGTTCCTCCCAGGTCTGAGCATCTACCCGCCGTTCGAGGAATCGCTGCACAGACCAGACAGGCTCTTGCCCTGCAGCTTCTGCTGGCACCTGGATACATACTCATGTGCGCAGCGCAGTTGCTGCTCAACGTCCGCCAAGGCTTCGAGGGTATTTCCTGGATCTGGCCCGTCCTGACGGCACTCTTCGCGGGGGTCTTCACTTTTTCCATCTGGCAGTTCAAAAGATCCGAGCACTTCCTGAGCATCACCTCAGCGCAAGACCCGCCGAAGAGCCCAAGCTAACTCCCGGAAAAACCTCAAGCGTTCAACTCGTCCCACAACAACACGTCTCGCTGCCAGTCAATTCCGGGCAGGGGAGAGGCGTTAAGGTCCGGCTAATTCGACGTCTCGGTTCGCTGGATACGGCTCGACTTGGAGGTCGCAAGCCCGTTTCAATAGGCCGCCGGACAGCACAGATCTCATCACACACCATCAACGATGAACAGGTCCACGGCGAGAAATCCGATTAAAACGCCGACGGGACAGAAATTAAACGCGACTGTAGTACTAGGTGACGCACGACCGTGGTCATCACGCCAAAGCTGCATTTTCGCCGAGATACGTTGTCGGCTTTTGGAATCAGGTGTTGCCGGATTCTAGAGCTCGCTACCACAGACTTGACGCGCATCCGGTCGCCAGACCGTGTGCAGAGCAATGTCGAGCAGCTTCCGCTCGCCTAAATCTGTGACGACCCAGACAAACCCTTGTTGCGGGAAAATGGCGTCAACCGACGCGCGCCGAACTTCACCGGTTTCGTGACCAATCACAACCACTCGGTGCCCCGGCGCAAGTAACAGGAAGGATTCGACTTCACAAGTTGTGAGGGAGTCTTTCGGCCCGTTTCGTCCCGCTGCGAGGTTTGCAGCCGCCTTCCGCAGCGAGCAGGTAGCTTGGCCGGCCGTGGGGCATGCGCCCAGCATCAAGCTGACGGCCGTCTCGCCGAAGATACCGCCGTTATCTTGGTTCATCGGAGGTGTCACCCCAGCTTTCCCGCGTCCTGTCCGGTGGCAGCTCACAGTTCAGCCGAGCCTCGTAGCGGCCTGGGGCCGCCGTGTTACCAGGATGCCGACACGTTCGGTCATTGCCACGGGCTTCAAGAGCTCCAGCGCCCTGTCCAAGGCTGCGTCTAATTCCATTCGTGTTTGAACGGCTACGATGAGACGATCGGGCGCTGCTTGAATGGTCATAAGTCCTCACTCTCTTGGCTGGCTTTCCCCGCCGTCGGTGACAACCGCTTGGCGGTCGAATTTTTTGAGGTCATAACTGCGATTACGTCAATCAGTCAAAGCCAATACCGGCTGATCGTCGGCACTATTGACAGGGCTGGCGAGGTTGAATCGTTCGCCATCAGCCTGCTCCGCGCCGATTATCTTCCAGTCCATTTGCTGGCCGTTCGCTGCGGGCATAAGTTCGCCCTCGCCAACAAAGCGCGCGGGTCCGGTCCCGCCAATGGGACTCCACCAACCGCTAGCGGGGCAGTGATGACCAGTCCGGGACCGGGACTTCCTCAGGTCTACGGGGATTACGGTGGATCTCTTCTTCATGTGAGTTCGCTTCCTTCTTGAGCTATTTCGGGCGGCCGGCCGCAAGGGACTAATCAGCTCGGACTCGACCCTGATTTCATATCCGAGAGCCTCACCGAACAGTTCCCGGCCGCAGACGCCCTCCGGGGCAAGCCAGATCAGTGAGTAATTCGGCCCGACGTCATCAACGCGCCGGACATTTCATCTCGAAAGCTCACCTCCATGCGTAATCCCCGGAGTTGACTTCAATCTCCGAAGGCAACGCCGATATCACCCTTGGGTGCCTTCACGTGCGGCCCCTGTCCGTCGCGAATATCCCAATTCATCAGGCGGCGAAACCGTCCGCGATGTCTAACACGGTGTCCAGGATGGCCAGGCCCTTCTGGGTGTCTTCCGCGCCGGTGTTGCACGGCGGGACGACGTGGATGCGCTTGAAGTTCGCGAACGGGAGCAGGCCGCGGGGACTTGCAGGCGGCCACTAGCTGGTTCATTTCCGGGCTTGAGCCGCCGTACGGGGCCAGGGGCTCGCGGGTCTGTCGGTCCTTGACGAGTTCGATTGCCCAGAAGACGCTTTTTCCGCGGACTTCGCCGACGGAGGGGTGGCGTTCGGCGAATCCGCGGAGGGCTGGGCCGATGACGGTCTCGCCGAGGGCTGCCGCGTGCTTGACGATCTGTTCGTTCTCCATCGCGTTGATGGTCGCCACGGCGGCAGCCGCCGCGAGCGGGTGGCCCGAGTAGGTCAGGCCGCCGGGGTAGAGGCACAGCATCACTTAGGGCAACCGTGAAGGAACCGAAGTCATGTCGAGTGACCAGAATGCCCTGACGCTCTCCTGCATTGCCCGTGTTCTGGTCATGGTCACGGCTTCATTGAGCCGGCGATCCATGCTGGCACGGTCGGTCGCGGTGACTGCGATTGCGAGGTCAATAGGGTTTTTCATGGGTCGGACTTCCTCGTATCTCGATTGTGTGGTGCGCTATCATGAGCTAACTGTGGCCCCGTTGCCGGATGTTGATCTCGCGACTGGCCAGACTAGACGAGTAGTTCCTGTCCGTCAGATACGCAAGGTATTCATCCACGTGCTAGAACTGCGGCGCGTCCTGGCCGGCCCCCGCCCATCCACCGTTGCGCGCTTCAAGCCCAAGTCCGCGATCGCAAGAACAGGTGTTCCAGGTTCGAGGGCTGGCCCGCACGCTCTCCAGCGTGGGGGCTCAGCGGGACGAGACCTTGCCAGATAGTTTTGCAATTGGAGCCAGGATGAGCGGCCTCGCCGCGAACCAGGCGGCCACCACGAGCACCAGCGAACCAGCAAAGATCCAGAATCCGGTCCAGTTCACCGCATCCGTACCGCCATACATGTGGTTAAGGTTGCGCAGCGCACCCGTGGCCAAGACGAGGGCGACGTGGAAGATGATGAAGATCACGAAGTAGAGCATCACCGGAAAATGCACGGCGCGGGCCAACTCGATCGGATACGCCTTGTTCAGTGTCGTGGTCTTCTTCGGCCACAGGCCTGACATTCGCACTCCCGTGATGGCGGCGAGTGGGGCGGCGATGAACACGGTGGTGAAATACGCCAGCTGTTGGAGGCTGTTGTAGTTAACCCAGCCGTTCTCCGTCGGCCAGTCCAGGGAGATGTACTGGATCACAGCCGATAGCGCGTTGGGGAACACTTCCCAGCTCGTTGGCACAATCCTCGCCCAGTGCCCGGTCGCAATCAGCAAGACGACGAACACGGCGCCGTTAACAAGCCAGAGCACGTCGAGGGACTGGTGCAGCCATAGGGCTAGGCTGATCTTACCTTTGCCGCCCTTCGACCATTTAGGTGTCCAGAATGCAGCCGGACGTTTCTCAGTGCGCACTTGCAGGCCGGTTCGAATGATCAACACGATGAAGAACATGTTGAAGAAGTGCTGCCACTGCACCCAGGCGGGAAATCCTGACTGCGTACCCGCGGGCAGGTGATACTCCCCCGGGAATGCGACGAGAAAGCTCTGCAAGAACTCGAGTGTCATGAGCCAGCGCACCAGCAGGACAATCATCGCCGCCAGAACGAGCGCTGCGGCCCCGCCGGTGAGGATGCCGGTATTCGACTTCCACGACCATATGCTGGGTTTTGCGCCGAGTTGTGCCGCCGGCGCAGTCGAGGCGACCGCGGGCGGGGTATCGGCTAGGCCAGTCCGGGCCCTGCCAGTCGGTAGCGAGGACGGCGTGGGCTCCGGCTCAGCGGCAAGGGATGCGGTGGGCTTGCTGTTCTCGAGCGAGCCCGCTTCCGGTGTCCTCATGGCTGGATGTGCCCCCATTTCGGCGGCCCGCGAAGTCGCGAGGCCGGTGCTTGCTTGCGCTTTGTTAGCACTGCCCGCTTCGCTGAGGGGTCCAGACGTCGGCGCTGATAGGGCAGCCCCTTCGTCAACTCGCGGCAGGCCGCGACGAACGGTTCGTGTGGATGGAGCAGAGCGGATAGGGGCAGCAGTGGCAGAGGGCTCGCGCGGGGCGGACTGAGCATCCGAGAGTAGGGGCCATGGGTCTCCGCCCGGTACCCGGGGTAGGCCTCGACGGATCGAACTCTTGAGGTGCGGCCGATCCGCAGCGCACGGCTGCGGCGATACGGGCGTCTGCTCGGCCATCTCACGAACCGGAGCGTCGTCGACGATGGAGCCGAGGTCCACCACATCGGAAGTGGCCGTTTGCTCAGCAGGAGGCGCCTCTTCTGTGAGCGGCCAGGGCTGTCCCCCGGCATGACGCGGAAGCCCGCGGCGAAAGCGCGACCCATACTTTGCCATTGGTTATGCCTTGTGCGCGTCGAGGGCCGCGATCAGGCCGGGAACGACCGTGAACACATCGCCGACAACACCAAAATCGGTGATATCGAAGATTGGTGCATCCGCATCCTTGTTGATCGCCACGATGGTTTTTGCGGTCTGCATGCCCGCGCGGTGCTGAATGGCCCCGGAGATGCCGAGGGCAACATACAGCTGGGGCGAGACGGATACGCCGGTCTGGCCAACCTGGTGAGACTGCTCGATATACCCAGCGTCGACGGCGGCACGTGATGCGCCTATGGCGGCGCCCAGCGTATCGGCGAGTTGTTCGACGAGCGCGAAGTTCTCAGTGGAGCCGAGGCCGCGCCCGCCCGACACGACCTTCGAAGCACCACGAAGCTCGGGACGGCTCGACACCTCCGTCGACTCTGCAAAGGAGACGATCGTCGCTGCGGCCTTGCCGGAGGCTGCTACCTCGAGCGTCTCAATGGCTACGATTTGGGGCCGGGCGGGAGAATCGATTGCTCCCTGCCGTACCGTGATGACCGGGAATCCCCACGTCGCGGCAGACGAGACGTTGTATGCGCCGCCGTAGACAGAGTGTGCGGCCACAATTCCCTCATCGTCGCGGGATATGCCAACTGCGTCCACGGCAAGACTCGAACGCGTGCGTGCGGCAAATCGCCCGGCAACGTCGCGCCCTTCGATCGAGTTGCCGATCAGCACCGCATCGGGCTTTACCAGCTCGGCTGCTGCGGCGAGCGCATCGACGGTGGGAACTGTGAGCGCGGTCGTGAAATCGGCGGCATGCGCAACAAGCACACGCGCCGCACCTGCTGCACTTGCCGCCTCCGCCGCTCCAGGGCCGGCTTCCGGCGGCGACACTACAAGCGCGGCTGGGGTTCCCACCGCTGCTGCTGCGCCCAGCAGGGCTACCGTGCTCTTCGTGAGCTCGCCTGACGGGGTCAGTTCGGCCAGCACTAGGATGGAATCGGCTGCGTAATCAGTCATGGTTCTTTCCTCACACGAGTTGATTCTCGATGAGGAACTGGGCCAGCTTCGCCCCAGCATCGCCCTCATCGCTGATCTTGACGCCGGCCCCACGCGGGGGCTTCTCGCCAACCGAAATAATGATCGAACGGGCCGCCTCTGGTTTATCGGGGTCAACATTGAGCTGTTCCAGTGTCAGCGTCTCGAACGGTTTCTTCTTCGCGGCCATGATTCCCTTGAAGTTCGGGAACCGTGCATCGGGCATGCGCTCCGTAACCGATATCACCGCCGGGAGGGGTGCAGAAACTTTCATCGTTCCCGTATCCGTCGCACGCTGGCCGGTTATGAGATCCAATTCGATCTCAACCGAGGTCAGCTGGGATATCTGCGGCACTCCGAGCCACTCCGCGATCATTGCCGGCAGCACAGCGCCCGAGCCGTCAGTCGACTGATTTCCCGCTATCACGAGGTCATAGCCAATGTGCTGGATGGCCGCGGCGAGCACCTCGGCAGTGAGGCCGAGATCCGCGCCCAAGAGAGCCTTGTCGGTCACATGAACGGCACTGGATGCGCCCATTGCCAAGCCCTTGCGCAGCGTCGCGGCTGCGTCGGCCGGGGCCATCGAGAGCACTTCCACCTCGGTGCCGGGGTTCTTGTCGGCGTACGACAGTGCAACCTCGAGAGCTCGTTCCCCGATCTCGTCGAGAACGGTATCGCTCGCGGTACGATCGGCGAGCCCAGTTTCTAGGCTGAGTTTCCGGTCCCCGTAGGTATCGGGAACCTCCTTCATGAGAACAACGATTTTCATCAGCATCTCCTTCACACAAGAAGCGTCAATCGATTGGATGTCGATTATCAAGCGCTTGGTCCATTTCTCGACAGGCAACTCAACTTTTCGAAAAGCATGACGAGTTTCATGGCGTACCCCGACTCGATGCGTCCCTCACCTCTCGGCGATCCTCGATGGGAGGGGTGCCCGAGCGTCCATCTGTGGACTCGTTGCCAGCAATGATCAGATAGGAAGGAACCCATACAGAGTTTCAAGGCGCCCTTCGAACAGTAAGTGACATGGAGCACAGGTGTCAAGGCGTGTGTGCTACTTTCACTTAGTGATACTTACTAGTCTTCTATTTAGGCGGTAGGAGTTGTCCACTTCTCCGTATAGCAAACTGCCCAAGGTAGACAATAAATTGCACATTTCAATGCGTTGCGAGTCCTTGACTTTCTAATTCGGATAGCGGGATACTTGCACTGTGCAAACACAAGTATCAACTGATGAAAGTACGGGCACGCGCACTCTGCGACGCGGGCTCTCGATTCTGTCGCTCTTCAGCGTGGAGCGACCGGTGCTGATGCAGTCAGAGATCTCACGCCTGCTCGCTCTGCCGCTCCCCACAGTGGTTCGGTTCTGCCACACCCTGGTCCTGGACCAGTACTTGAAGCAGGATCCGATCACACGAGAATTGCGACTTGGGCCTCAGATCCTCCGCCTAGCCGGCAAACCGGAGAGCGGCGTGACTGACTTCGTGCGAAGCTGGATGCGACAGCTGAACGAGGAGTTCAACGAGGACGTCAACCTCGCCATACTCGACGGGACCCATGCCCTATACCTCGACTCGATTCCGAGTACCAGGGTTCTATCCACTCAAACGGTGGTTGGATCCCGCATCCCGGCACACAGTACCGCGATCGGCAAGTCTCTCCTCTCCCAGCTTGATGATCAGATCATCCGAGACCGCCTCGGTCCCGGGCCGTACGAAATACGCACCGAGCACACGCTTCACACGTGGAGTGAGCTCAAGGCCTCCCTCGATCAGATCCGAGAGAGTTCGATCTCCCGGTCGACTGACGAGTACGAACCCGGGCTGAGTGGGTTTGCCGTCCCGCTGAGAAATGAGCCAGGCGCTCCCCCTCTCTCCCTGTCAATCGCCATACCAACCATTCGATGCACTGAGACCACGGTTCGGAAGGTCGTTGATGCCCTCCTCCACCCCTTCGTGCAGTGAGGTCCAATGGACCGCGAATAATCCAATGCCCCCCAACTACGAGGAGACGAAGACCATTATTGATACAGCACACCGGCTCACAGACGTGCCGAAGGAACTTGATGACTGGGCGCGTCAACTGTCGGCAGAACTCAATGACCGTGGAGAGAATCAGTTCAATGGCTCCCCCGCTGATACGGACTCCCGGTACGCATACGAAAGAATGGGCGCTGCCGGCATTATCGGACTCGGCTGGCCTACCGGCCTAGGTGGCCGCGCGATGGATGCGGTCGATGTCGTCCGGATCGAAGAGCGCCTCGGGTACCACTGGCTCCCCATGTGCGGGTACCTGCTTTCCGTCAAGACCATTGGGCAGGCGATTCTCGAATTCGGCACCCTGGAGATGATAGACAGCTTCATTCCGCAGATGGCAGCGGGCAAGGTCATGTTCTGCCAAGGATTTTCTGAGCCCGGTGCCGGCTCCGATCTGGCATCGATTCGGACACGGGCAACTCTTGAGGGCGACTCCTGGGTCGTAAACGGGCACAAGATCTGGACCTCCAGCGCCGAACTGGCCGATTGGATGTATCTGGCGGTTCGGACCCATCCTGAACTTCCTCGCCACAAGGGCCTGTCGGTGATGCTACTCGACATGCGGTCCCCCGGGGTGCGGGTCGATGTACATCACACGGTAGGAGGCACGACGTTTGGAGAGGTCATCCTCACCGATGTCAAGGTTCCTGCGGCCAACGTTCTCGGCGAAGTCAATGACGGCTGGAAGGTCTTGATGGGTTCGCTCGATTTCGAACGAGTGACGAGCGAAAAGGTCGGCGTCGCCATGTGGGTCGTGGACCGGCTCGAAGAGCTTGCATCCCCCACGCAGCGCAAAGCGATTCTCGCACTCCGCGGAGAGCTGGAAGCGTGTCGACAAATCGGCCACGAGGCTACCCGGCTCATTGTCGCCGGCGAGAACGTGAGTCGCGAATCCTCGATGTGCAAGCTCTCCGTCTCGCTCGCCATGGAAAAGGCCGCAGCGCTCAGCCTTGAAGTCTTGGGAGCTCAGGGACTGGTCGATCGCGGGCCATCAACACTGGGCGACGGTCGTTTGGCCGCCTTCCAGCGAGCTTCAGTGTCTATGACGATCGCTGGCGGTGCATCAGACGTCCAGCGAAAGGTGATCGCTCAGCAGGGTCTCGGTATGCCGCGATGACATCCAGGGAGAGAAACGCAGAATCAGGGAACAACCGCCCTCTGGAGGGCATTCGGGTTATCGACTATTCCCAGTTCGTGGCAGGGCCGCTGTGCACGATGCTGTTGGCAAGTCTCGGTGCGGACGTCGTCAAAGTCGAATCTCCGGTTGGGGATGCCTATCGACACTACGAACCGCTGGGCGACAACGAAAGCACACGCTTCTACGCACTGAATCAGGGGAAGCGATCCGTCGTCTGCGATTTGAAGACAGCGGAAGGACGGGCGTTCTCGGACAGCTTGATTGCAACGGCAGACGTCGTTGTTCATAACATGCCGCACCAGCGCGCAGCCCTGTTTGGGCTCGACAGCGAAACGATCCGCGGAATTAACAGCGCCGCGGTTGTTGCTGTAGTATCCGCGTTCGGCACTCATGGCCCGAAGTCAGGGCAAGTCGGTTACGACCTGATTGCACAGGCGTATTCCGGCCTGCTCATGGCGGACGCGGATCCCGGCGACCAAGTTCCGCGTCGCAGTGGCGGGATTCCTTTTTCCGATATAACGTCCGGGCTTCTCGCATGCATTAGCGTGCTTGCGGGCCTGACCAACACGACATCGCAAACATCTCGGCATTTCGAAGTCTCGCTGCTCTCTGCATCGCTACTCACGCAGATCCAGGACTTCGTCAGGCTTGAGAAGGCTCCACGCCCAGGGGTAGATTCCCACGGAATCGCGAATGTCGGCGATCTCACCGCGGTGTCCGAGTCCGTGCGCAGTTCCGCCGAACTTGAACCTTACTACCGCTGCTACGAAGCAGGCGACGGCTTCTTCGCCCTCGCCTGTCTGACGATAACCCAGCGGGAGAAGGTACTGGAGCTGCTAAGCCTGGAGGATCCATGGGTCGCTAACCCACAATCACCGCCGGCCAATGATGTAGAACGAGAAATTCGTACCGGACTAGCCCGCTCATTCGCAAGACAATTCCGTGAAGCATCGGCGAGCCACTGGATCGAACAGTTCCGCCTCGTGGCGGTTCCCGCCGGAGAAGTTCGCCTCCTGACGCAACTCTTCGATGACGAGCAGGTAGAGGCCAACGGATTGGTTCGTCGCCACCAACAGGCTCGTGGCGGATCCGTGGACGTTTATGGGACCCCCTTCAAGATCAATGGGATACCCAGCCTCACTAAGCGACCTGCCCCGCGATTAGGGCAACACAACGTTGAACTGCAAAAAGAACTTTCCAAGCGTGAGGAATACGCAAAATGACCACCGAAGTAGAAACCTTCGCTTCTTCCGTGCGCCAACTCGTAGGGACGATCAACTCTAGCGATTCGTGGCGCCCCGGCGCTCATATCGACTCCCAGGATCCCGCGCTTACTGCCGGCCTTCACGATCTCGGTTGGGGGGATCTCGTCGGCGATACAGACTTCCTCCCCTTCGTCGGAGCCGCCGCGCTGGAACTCGGACGCGCCGCTCTCACCCCATTTGACGTGACGGGGCTGCTGGGTGGTAGCCCGGTTGTCAGTGGGCTCGCAATGCACGGTGCAGTGGGCAGCGCGGTTGCCGTTCCGGAAAAGAACGGTTATCAGCTCAAGACCATCACGGCCAGCAGCCCGGTTAACTTCTCGGACTCTCTCGGCGTGCATCTGGTCGAGGCTACAACAGACCAAGAATTCATCGAAGACGGGGACCTCAGACGGGCCGCCTGGGAGGCAGCAGTCGTTGGATACTTCGCAGGGCTTGCCATAGGGGCTGTCGATATGGCGATCTCCCATGCGGCGGAACGCCAGATCTTCGGAAAGACGCTCGCGCACGTTCCGGCAGTACAGCAGCGGATAGCGGATGCCGCAACGACTGCCACAGCGCTTCGTCTCTCCGCCGCCAGCGGGGCGCACGGCATCGCGGCCATCGCATACGCCTCCTCACGAACCTGGGCGGTGATGGCCCACTGTCACCTCGTCTTTGGTGCGATCGGATACACCCTCGAATTTCCACTACAGCGATACGCGCGCCACACCAAGGCGCTCAGCACGTTTGTGAACGGCTGGGTTGATCAGCAGATCCTGATTGAAGCATGAGCACCTTTATCGTGACAGGCGGGTCATCCGGAATCGGGCTCGAGATTGCAAAAACATTTGCCCGGGCTGGACACAACGTCGTGCTGGTCGCCCGCGATCAGGGTCGTCTCGACCTCGCCTCCCGAGAGATCGCCTCTTTCGGAGTGGCGTGCGAGACTGCAGCACTAGATGTGCGCGACGCCGACGCGGTCGCTGCGCTGATTGATCGCCTCCCGGAGGTTGACGGCGTTGTCAACAACGCGGCCGGAAATTTCGCCAAACCCACGGTCGATCTATCGCTCAACGGATTTCGTGCTGTCGTCGAGATATCGCTCTACGGGACGTTCAACTTCAGCACGGCAGTCGCCCGACGGTTGATGGCGGAGAAGAAGCGCGGCGCCATCTGCAACATCATCGCGACATATGCGTGGACGGGCGCACCGGGCGTTGCGCATTCCGCGGCGGCTAAAGCTGGCATGCTCGCTTTCACGAAGTCAGTGGCGCGGGAGTGGGGGCCTAACGGCATACGTGTGAACGCCGTCGCACCGGGATTCGTCGCCACAGACTCCGCAGTTGCCAACATCCTGTCTACCCGTGGGGCGAGCGAACGAATGCTCGACATGATTCCGCTGGGCCGCTTCGCCGAAGCGAAAGAGATCGCGGAAGCGGTCACCTTTTTGATGAGCGAGAAAGCGGATTACATTACCGGCGGGGTGCTCACAGTGGACGGCGGACGCTCGCTGGGCCTCACTATGCACGGCCAAGACCCGGCAGGAAGCTGACACGATGACGGACGTTTTCTTAGTCGGCGGTACCAGGACTCCAATCGGCCGCTTTGCCGGAGGGCTCTCCACCGTGCGACCAGATGACCTGGCCGCACTCGTTATCGCCGAAACAGTAGCCCGCAGCGGTGTACCGACGGGTGCTATTGACTCGGTCCTTTTCGGCGCCGCCAACCAGGCCGGCGAAGATAACAGGAACGTTGCTCGCATGGCTTTGCTGCTTGCGGGGCTGCCAGACGAAATTCCGGGAATCACCGTCAATCAACTGTGCGCTTCCGGCCTCGCATCGGTGATGTTCGCGGCCCAAGCAATCAAGGCAGGAGAGGCAGACGTCATTCTCGCTGGCGGCGTCGAATCAATGACCCGCGCTCCCTGGGTCCAGGCGAAGCCAGAGCGTGCTTTCGCTAAGCCAGGCGAGATCAGCGATACCTCAATCGGTTGGCGCTTCGTTAATCCCCGCCTGGCTCAGCGCGATAAGGCGACCCTGACGATGCCTGAGACCGCGGAGGAAGTTGCCGATCTCGATGGGATCTCTCGTGCTGACGCCGACGAGTTTGCGATGCGCTCCCACGTGCGCGCCCTCGCGGCCCAAGACGCCGGGCGGTTCGCTGGTGAGATTGTCGCAGTTCCGACAAACAACGGCGACATCCTGCACGACGAAGGACCCCGGCCCGACTCAAACCTGAAAACCCTGTCAGGATTGCGTTCCGTCGTCAGACCCAATGGCGTTGTCACCGCAGGAAACTCCAGCTCGCTCAATGATGGCGCGGCGGCGATCCTGGTCGCGAGCGAACAAGCGGTCAAGCGCTACGGCCTCACTCCGAGGGCGCGAGTTCTGGGAGGTGCAAGTGCCGGTGTCGCGCCAGAGATCATGGGGCTCGGTCCCGTGCCCGCGACCCGGAAGCTCCTCAACCGACTTGGCTTGACGGTGCAGGATCTTGGTGCCGTCGAACTCAATGAGGCTTTCGCGACCCAGTCGCTGGCGTGCATCCGCCGGCTTGGTCTCGATCCCGAAACTGTCAACGCGGACGGCGGGGCAATTGCACTCGGGCATCCGCTCGGGGCGTCCGGAACCCGCATCCTCATCACCTTGCTCGGCCGGATGGAGCGCGAAGACGCTCATCGCGGTCTGGCAACCATGTGTGTTGGTGTCGGACAAGGGGCAGCACTTGCAGTGGAGCGCGCATAGATGTCCAACATAATCCTTGAGAAGCTCGCCGACCGCTGGCACGTTACCCTCAACCGGCCAGAAGCGCGCAACGCAATCGACCGGGACACGGTGCAGGAACTCCATGCGGTCTGCGACGCGCTCGAACGCGAACCTCGAGTTCTTATCTTGTCCGGTGCGGGCGGGATTTTTGCTGCCGGTGCCGACATCCGCCAACTTCTCAAACGGGGTGCGTCGGATGCCCGCGCCGGCATCAATACGAATTTATTCACCCGCATCGCTGAGCTTCCGATGCCGGTCATCGCCGTGGTGGATGGACATGCGCTCGGCGGCGGGGCAGAACTTGCCTACGCCGCTGACTTTCGCATAGCCAGCCACTCCGCCCGATTCGGCAACCCGGAGACCAAGCTGGGAATCATCGCAGCGGGTGGCGCACTGTGGCGTCTGCCGGCCCTCGTCGGCGAGCCGGTCGCCAAGCAGGTCCTGCTGGCCGGGCGAATCCTGGACGCCGAAGAGTCGCTGCGCCTGAACCTGGTAATCAGCCTTCACGAGCCGAAGGACCTGCGCACGGCCTCAGATGCTCTCGTCGATCAGATTCTGAAAGGCGACCCTCTTGCGATCCAGAAGACCAAAGCCGTACTCGCGGGCGACAGCGAGACCCATCCGCGCGCCGATCTCGAAGCACAAGCCATTCTCTTCGAATCTGATGCCAAAACTGAGCGGATGACCGCATTTTTGGAAGGTAGACGATGACAGCGACTCTGGTTCCGACAGAAGTTGGCGTACTCGGCGGTGGAAGGATGGGCGCCGGGATCGCGCATGCGTTCTGCGTTGCGGGCTCACGGGTGATCGTCATAGAGCGTGACGCTGCCGCCGCGGCTGCAGCCAGGGATCGCGTCCTCGCATCCCTCAGCGCCAGCGTTTCCAAGGGTGCAACCACAGAATCGTTGGCGGATCTTGCTGCGCGTGTTTCCGTCGGTACTGACTACGCAGCGTTCTCGCAGGCAGAGCTCGTGATCGAAGCCGTTCCGGAAGACCTCGCACTGAAGGCCGGGGCCCTGCAGGCGATCGAACAAAACCTCAGCGAAACGGCGTGGCTGGCCAGTAATACGTCGTCGATCTCCATCGACCTACTCGCGAGCGGGTTGGCACGTCCCGACCGCTTCTGCGGCATGCATTTCTTCAACCCTGTGCCATCTTCACGCCTGGTCGAGATAGTCGTATCCAATGTCAGCGATGCGGAATTGGCTCGTCTGGCTCGGGGCTGGGTCGCGGGTCTGAAGAAGACCGCAATTGTCGTCAAAGACTCGCCGGGTTTTGCCAGTTCGAGGCTCGGTCTGGTACTGGGACTAGAGGCGATCCGCATGGTGGAGGAAGGCGTCGCCTCGCCGGAGGACATCGATGCCGCCATGGTGCTCGGCTACCAGCATCCGATAGGACCACTCAAGTTGACTGACATTGTGGGCCTGGATGTTCGGCTCGGCATCGCCGAGTATCTCGCTACGACGCTGGGTGGCCGGTTTGAGCCGCCGGCACTCTTGCGCCTGATGGTGAAGGAAGGTCGACTGGGACGCAAGACCGGTAACGGTTTCTACACCTGGCCCGACGGAGCATGATCGGACGAGGCATGGACGCCTATAGAGCGAATGCCCGGTGACGCCATGACCACAAAACTTCCCACCCAGTTCCTATGCATCGCCCTGCTTGCCGGGTTCTGCTCCAGCAACGCTGTCGTCGGGCTGCCACTCCTTGTGAACGCTTCAGCGTCCCCATCCTCTTACATGGGCTTTCTGCTCGCCCTGCTGCCCCTCGGCACTGCTCTCGGTGCTTTCGTCACCGCTCCCGTCCGAAATCGATTGGGTTCGGCTGCGGCCACTCTGTCGGGTGCGATCTTCGTCCTGGTGATCGGAAGCGTGACCCTCACGGTCTCTACAGCGACTTTGGCACTCGCTATCGGCATGATTCTGGTCGGTATGGGAGAAGGAATTTTCTGGGTCTGCAGTCAAGTTCTGCTCTCAATCAACTCTCAATCGGCCGGAAACCATTCGGCGTACCTGTCCCAGTACGCCCTGTATACGGCAGGCGTGTTCATCGGTGCAGCCTTGACCGGAGCGTTCGTTGCTGTATTGGAAGCCATCGGCACCGAATCGCTTCTCGCCGGGCGGGTCAGTCTTGGTCTGGGTGTTGCCGCCTCCGCAACTGCTTTTCTGGTGTGGTGGCCGAAGCGGTGGTCGATTGTCGATGCCGCTGGCCGCGCGATCATCAGCTGGAGAATCATCACGCACGGCCTGACCCTTCAAGTTCAGGATCTTCTCATCGTCTCGGCACTCGCGGTTGTGTCGCTGTTGGCGCCGCTCACCCTCCTCGATACGTTCTCGTTTTCCCCGTTCGCGGTCGGAGCGGCGATGGGCTGTATCGCACTGAGCAAGATTGCAGGCACTATCGCCGCCCGCTTCTCAACGCGCGCGTTCGGGAGCCGGAAGACAGTGCTGGCTTCATTAATCACCGGACTCGTCGCCTGCCCGGTTTTGGCGCTCTCCGGGGCACCCGTCTATTTCGTTGTGGCCATGTTTCTCGCGTCGATGTCTCTGACCGGCATCTGGCCACTCATCGTCGCTGAAGCCCAGAACGCAGCACCAATATCGCTCCGGGGTCATGCCGCTGTCGCCTGGAATATTCGCGAGTACATCGTCATTGCAGCATCCGGAGTTGCTGGGACATGGCTCTATTCGAACCTGGGTCGACCCATGATGTTCGCTGCTGCGGCTCTTCTGCTGACCTTAGCCACAATCGCCACGATTAGAATGCCTACGTCCGACAATCAGGCCCTTCCTGTTAACGCCAACCGAAAACGGGGCCAATAGTGCCAACTGAAAACAGGGCCATGAGCTATGGGCAGGTTAAATGGTCAACCAAACCTTCAGCAGTCCCATGAGCCTGTTCCGCGGGTGGATCAGATTCCAAAATGGTGTTGACGCTACCTTGGAGTGCATGGCCAACTGATTGAACCCTGTAAACGCGTTCACAGATACAAGAATGACTGCAGGTCTAATTCGCTGAAGGATCAACATCGTGCAAATAGCAGCAGCGTTGCTGCCTGGAATCAACCAGTCCTTTGAAGCACACGGCTCGAATTCGATGAGCCGAAGATCGGAGAGGTGTTGGTTCGGTTCGCAGCCTCAGGTGTCTGCGCCTCTGATGCCCATCCGCAATCCGGACGCAACCCCGCACCACTTCCGCTGGACCGAATGATCACGCAGACATACGAACTGGATGAAATCAACGCTGCCTTCGCTGATCTGCGGGCAGGAAAGCTGAATCGCGGTGTCATCATTTTCGACGAAGAACTCGCGGGTATTTCCACCGCCTCGTGATGAGGTGGCGTCAACTGCGCAATGAAAAGGAACAGCATGACCGTGTCATCAGAAACATTGTCTGCCGGCGAGGCAGCGGAGATGGTTTCCCGGGAGGGTTCCGGTGGTCTGGCGGTGCCCTCGGTCGTCCAGGCCTTCGCCGTCATCGATTTGCTGGCCGACTCCGGCAGCCGCATGCGTCTGGCGGAGGTCGTCTCCGCCACCGGTCTTCCGAAAACGACGGTGCACCGGTTGTTGAGGACGCTGGGCATGCTAGGGATCACGCAACGCGACAACGACGGATTCATCCTCGGCCCGGCATTGGCCCGGTACGGCAATGCCCGGGTTCCCAACCACGGCGAAATCATCGGGCTGTTCTACTCAGTAATCGGGCGCATGCAAGAGGAGCTGGACGAAACGGTGCAGCTGGCGGTTCTTACTCCGCCCGACGTCACCTTCATAGCTTTTATCGACAGCAGCCGGTCCGTCAGGCTCGCCACACGCCTGGGACGCCGCCTGCCGGTCCACGCCTCGGCGACGGGCAAAGCCTTGTTGGCGTTCAGCCAGGAGGAGACGGTGAAAAACGCCTTGGAGGGACCCCTGGCTGCATTGACTGAGTGGACCATTACCGACCGAAGCGTGATTCTGACCCAGCTAAAAGCTGCAAGAGCCCGCGGCTGGGCCAGTGAATCGCAGGAATCCGCGGCCAACCTCAGCTGCGTGGCTGTACCGGTTCTTGATGCGACGGGGCATGCCCTGGCCGCCATCACCGTGTGCCTGCCCATGCCAATCATTCCCGAACCACGCCAAAGGCACCTTGCCGGCATCGCCACCCGCTATGCCCGCGAGCTATCAAGCCGGATCAGCCACTGATCCAGGAAACACCCGGGACGCCGCCGTCCCTAGACCACTCACCGGAAAGAAGTTCATGAGTAAAAGTACAAACAGCCGCGACACCGTTGCTGGCGTGGCCGTTCCAACCAGCCTTTTCATCAACGGGGCCTGGCGCCAATCAAACGGAGGGAGGTTGTTCGATGTGGCCGACCCGGCCACCGGAAAGGTCATCGCCACGGTCTCAGACGCCGACACAACCGATGCCGAAGAAGCCCTCGCTGCCGCAGCCCAGGCACAGCAGACATGGGGCCTCACCAGCCCGCGGGAACGGGCGGCCATTCTGCTCGCCGCGTTCTACGCGGTTCAGGCCAAGCGCCATGAGATTGCAGCTGTCATCACGGCCGAAATGGGAAGGCCGCTGGCAGAGTCTCTGGCCGAAGTCGATTACGGCGCCGAATTCCTCCGCTGGTTTGCCGAGCAAACGGCCCACGTGCACGGAGACTACGGCCCCTCGCCGTCCGGGGCGTTCCGTGTCGTGACAACAAAGGTCCCCGTCGGGCCGAGCCTTCTCATCACACCCTGGAATTTTCCGCTCGCCATGGGCACCCGGAAAATCGGTGCAGCATTGGCGGCCGGATGCACCGTCATCCTCAAGCCTGCAGCGCAGACCCCCCTGACGGCTGCCCTCCTCGTCGAGATCCTTGCCGACGTCGGTGTCCCGGACGGCGTGGTCAATCTCATCCCCACCAACGACGCCGGCGGCCAATCCAAGGCCCTCATGAATGATGCCAGGCTGCGCAAGGTCAGCTTCACCGGATCCACCACTGTTGGATCCGTGCTCCTCCGCCAGGCGGCCGACCATGTCCTGAAGTCCTCCATGGAGCTCGGGGGAAACGGACCGTTCCTCGTCCTCCACGACGCTGACGTTGACGCTGCCGTTGACGGGGCGATGATTGCCAAGTTCCGAAACGGCGGACAATCATGCGTGGCCGCAAACCGGTTCATCGTCCACAAAAACGTCGCCGACCGGTTCACGGCTGAACTCGCCGACCGGACAGCTGCCCTCAAAGTCGGCGAAGGCACCATCGCCGGTGTCGGCGTCGGTCCGCTTATCGACGCCCGCCAACGCGACAAAGTGCATGAACTCGTCGCCGACGCAGTGCAAAGGGGCGCACGTGCACTTTGCGGCGGATCCCTGATCGAGGGTGAGGGATACTTCTACGCGCCGACCGTGCTGGCAGATGTCCCATCGGACGCCAGAATCAATCACGAGGAAATCTTCGGACCGGTTGCACCCATAACCGTCGTCGAAAGTGACGAGGAGGCCATCAGGCTCGCCAATGACACCCCCTACGGCTTGGCAGCGTTCGTTTACACCGGTGATGGTGCCCGGGCGTTCACCGTCGCCGAGCGCTTGGAAGCAGGCATGATCGGGATCAACCGGGGACTGGTTTCAGAGGCCGGAGCCCCCTTCGGGGGAATCAAGGCCTCCGGGCTTGGCCGTGAAGGCGGCCACCTCGGCATCGAGGAATACCTCGAAACCAAATACTTCGCCCTCGATCTGACGGTGCCGTCGGCCCGGAATGAAGGAGCAGCACTGTGAGCTCTGAAACGAACCTCATGTCCCAAGCCCAGCCAAGCCAGCGTCAATCCGGCGTCTTTTTGCGCCGGCTCACGGCGGCCACCGGAGGCGGCATGTTCCTGGACGGGTACGTCTTTGCAGCCATCGCCGCGGTCATCGCCGGAGGAACTTTCACCAGCGACCTCGGTGTGTCACCGCTCATCTTGGCCTGATTTCCTCCGCGACACTTGTCGGCACCGTCGTCGGCGGGCCGGTCATCGGGTACCTCACCGACATCTTCGGACGGAAGCCGATGTTCTTTGTGGACATCTGCACGTTCTTGGTCTGCTCACTGTTGATGTTGGCCGTTACCGATGCCTGGCAGATCGTGGCCCTGGGCATCGTGCTGGGTATGGCGATCGGTGGCGACTATGCCATCGGGTCGCCACTGCTGGGCGAATTCACGCCGGCCCGAAGCCGCGGAAACTATCTCAGCATTCTGGAAATCCTGTGGAATGTCGGATACGTCGTGTCCTTCCTGATCGGATACCTGGTTCTGCACGCATTCCCACAGGCCTGGCACTTCATTCTGGCCAGTCCCGCTATCCCTTCCCTGATCATCCTCCTGCTCCGGCACAACCTCCCTGAATCCCCGCGTTGGCTGCTGGGCAAGGGCCGCGTCGCCGAAGCGCAGGCGATCCTCGCGAAGATGCCCCAGTCCCTGGCGATATCCTCCTTCGCCCGGGAAGAACCGGAAAAAACGCGCTGGACGACGCTCTTCACGAAGGACTACGTCGGCCGCACCATCTTCTGCTCCGTCTTTTGGATCTGCATCGTCATTCCCTACTTCGCCCTCGTGTTCTTCCAGTCTGAAGTTCTGGCTGTAATCGGCTTGGAAAACCCCATTATCGGGGCACTGATTGGGACATGCGTGGCCTTGGTGGGGCCGCCGTGGGCTGGCTCCTGATCGATCGGGTCGGACGCCGCCTCATCCTCATCGTTCCCATGTTCGCCACCTGCGTCTTCCTGGTTCTGGTCGCCCTGAACAAGGTGCTGGACATGTCCGTCGGTGTAACGGTCACAGCTTTCTTCGGCTACCTGTTTTTCTACGGAATCATGAGCATCCTGTGCGGGGTCTACCCGCTGGAAGTGTTCCCCACCTCAGTCCGCACCTCCGGCATGGGCTTCGCCGCAGCAATGTCCCGCGTCGGGGCCGCCACCGGAACGTTCCTTCTGCCGATCGTGCTCGCAAGCTTTGGCTTGAACGTGGTCCTGTTTGGCCTGGCGGCGGTATGCCTCATAGGAGGGGTCACGGCCTTCTTCATGGCCCCTGAAACCGCCGGCAAAGAGCTCACCGAAACCGGCAGCCCCCAAGGGACAGACCGAAAAGTACGCCGTGAGCCCGCAGTCAGCCGCCCCTAAGCTGTTAGAGACATCTAGATACCCAAGGAGTACAAAGTGACATCGGAGAACATCGACGGCAGGCTCGCCCAGGGATGGGGAGGGGAGGCCCCAAACGGCATACACGTAAATGTCCTTCTTGCCCGACGGGGAAGCCCCACCGCGGCTTCAATAACCACCGCGTTCACGTCCCCGGCCCCGGGCTTCACGCCGATTCTGGCAAGCCTGGGACCGGACCAGAAATCGTACGTGACGCTTAATCCGCCCACCGTGATACTAAACAAGTCCAAGCCGGACACGGATTTTCAGGAGACCTTGATATTCGGCGCGGCCCAAGTCGGCATCGCCCAGGGTGTCCTTGACGCCGTCGCCGACAGCCTGCTTGCCCCCGATCAGGAAACCATCGTCCTAGTCTCCCTGTGGATAGACCCCAAAGCCGACGACGAAACCGAGGCACGCAAGAACTCCCGGATCGCTACCGGTCGTGCGGTCCGGGAAGCAATACTCGGCCGTTCCGAGGGCGAACGGCAGGAGCTCGTCAAACAACGCGATCTCATCACACACCCCTTCTACTCAGGCCAGTAATACTGCCTAGCTGGCGCCGGGTCCGGATTAAGGACCCGGTGCCGGATGGGGTTCCAAAGCCCCACGGTTGGAATGTCGCCACGCTGCAGGTGCCGTGGTGCGAAACTTCATTAACACGTATTGACTGATGAATTGTTTGAGGTACTTCCGCTGGATGGCCAGCGAAGCTGTTGTCCGAAGGAACGACGTACGCCTTTTTCGAGGCGGTCCAAGACTGCTCGAAGCAGGTTCGTGGCGCGCTTGTCGAGCAGCTTGGCACCGTCAAGCATCCGTTCTACCGCGGTAGGCAGCTGACATTTCGCCTCGTGCGTACCGAGGATTAGCCGCCCATTAGCGCGGTGTGTATTCCCGAAGTGGCGAGGGCAAGCGTCGTAAGCGTGATCCGAAATGACATCCCTTCGCTCGCCGCGGATCAGGAACAATAGATTTTCGACAGGAATATTAATGTCATGGTGGATTGAGATTTCCACGTGGTCAGGGTGGATCGGGTGCGTGCTGTCGTCCGTGTTGGCTCTTCCACAGGCCATTGCACTCCTGCGACGCAGGAACGTGTCCGGACTCTCGATTCTGCCATGGCGGGCGCTGCTGACAGCCAACGCGGCATGGGCGGTGTATGGATGCATAACGGAGCAGATCCCGGTTGTCATACCGAACACCGTATCGGCGACCGTGTCCGCATTCGTGATCGTTCTCATCGCGCGCGCAAACGGCCGGAACGTTCCCGCCCAGCTGACGGCACCGCTCGTGATCGCGGCCGTTGCTCTATTGGCGGCACCTGTTCCCGTACTCTTCGGCGTGATCACGATCCTGCCGAGCTTCGTCGGATGGATGGTGCAGCTCCTTCAGATACGTCGCTTCGGGCGTCCGCCGGGCTTGTCGTTCGGCGGTGTCCTCCTTTACCTGTTCTGCCAATTGACCTGGCTCACATATGCGTTGCCGCGAGGTGAAATCGCGCTCGTCACCTCCGTCTTGCCACTCATTCTCATCGCCGCTGTCACCGTCCTCGGATACCTGGCTGCCGCGCCGGCCTCCACAGGGGGTACCGACAAGAGCGGAAAGCAGCTGAATACTCGAGCTCGCCGCCCGACAACGACCGTCGCACCAACATCGTCCCCGCCTAACCCTGGTCTAAGCCCTGATCCACCGAAGGGCTCGCTGTGGACCCCGGGGTTTCGTTGGCATATCAAGACCTGCAGCTGAACCGGCCGGCGCATCTGCTTTGCCACGGCAAAGGGCGCAAAGACCGCATCACGCCTCTGGACCGACCCACTGCAGCGGCCCTGCGCCTATGGGTCGCGCAAAACGGTGACAATCAGCCCGACAGTGCGCTCTTCACCAGGCAAGGCGGCACACGACCCATCAGTCGCGACGCGGTCGCCGCCAGGCTCCGCCTCCACGGCGGCGAAGCTCTGCCCGAGTCTGGGCACCAAGAACATCACGCCCCACACGCCGCGGCACACCACCGCAATTCGGATGCTCGATGCCGGAATCGATATCACCACCATCGCGCTCTGGCTCGGGGACGAATCCACCAATCGACCCAGGCATACCTCCACGCCGACCTGGGGATGAAGGAACGGGCCCTGAATCGACTCTCACCTCCCGGCACATCCCACCAACGCTATGCCCCTACCGGCCAACTGCTCACCTTCCTCGAGAGCCTTTAGTTATGCCGAACTATTCACACCGGGGATGGCCCTGACCGGCACCGTTGCGTGAACATCGGCATAACCAGGACATCAAGATAATCGATGATCGCGTGCCCGCGGTGGGTCTTACGGCGGCCACGGTGTCCAGGGCTCCGGTGATGAAAAACGCGTGGGACCGGTACGTCTGGAAGATCGTCGGCTGTCCGTCACCGGCGCGAGGGTTCAGGTCCGGGATCCTGCGGACAACCAGGCGCCCGGTGACGCGTTCGCCCTTTTTCCGGGAACTGAGCGCGGTGAACGGTGTTTCGGCGACTAGGCGGCGGAGATCCAACGGTCCGCGGCTTCGTCGAAGACGGCATCGGTGTACTGGATCGGCGTCCACGCGACCTCCCCGATTCCCGCGTGGGCCTTCCTGATGGCCGGGTCCATGCGGGCAGTGACTGAAACCTCGGCGCCGGCTTTGGCAGCGGCATTGACGGTGGCGTGCCCGTAGAACGCGGAGTCCGCGCGCAGCAGTACCGTGCCGGCGGCCCCGCCACGGACGCGTTTGAGGGTGGCCAGGGCGTCGGCGACCAGCCGCGCCGCGGGCGAACCGGCGGAGCCCTTTCCGCAGCCGCTGGGCGACAATGACCGGCGCCGTGTCCTTCGTGCTGACGGCGGCCAGCAGCGCGTTCAGGCCCCGGACCCCCGGAGTAGCCGTAGCCGGAGCCCTGCTTCTTGTAACCGGACCCCGCTATGCGGGCCCGCCGCATTAACGTACAGGTTCTTAGCAAAACCATACGGCCGCAGATCCCGGGAAAGACACCCAAAAAGGTCGGTCGATTCAAGAATCACACCCGGTCAGGAGAACCAGCATCACCCTGCCAGCCTGCCCCAGGCCAGCCACGACGAACGCTTACGGCGATTCAGCGGCGCGACAAATCATCATCCTACAAGTGGCTCACTTGAGACCGTTGGGGCACTACCACGGTCGGCAATCCGCTCTTTTCGACGATCGCGCGCACCTTTCGCGCCTGCGCATCGGAGAGCACGGCGTTAGGACGATTCATGTGGCGATGGGAGATTAGGCCCATCATCTGCATGGCGGTCTTGAAGCCTCCGATGCCGGACGCATTGCTGCCTGTGATCGGGACGCCTTGGAACTCGATTTCGAATAGTTCGATGAGCCGTTGCTGCTCCGCGCGTGCCGCGTCCCAGTCGCCATTTTTGGCGGCATCGTACAGGCGCACATAACCCGCCGGATCCACGTTCGCGAGGCCGGGCACCGCCCCATGAGCGCCGCCGAGGAGGGCATAGTCAACGGTTATCTCCGATCCGGTGAGGATTGCAAAGTCTGGGTGCTGCGCGAAATCGCGCATGACCATGCGCATATTCGCGTCGTCGCCGCTGCTGTCCTTGAGGCCCACAATCGCCTTACGTTTGTAGAGCGACAGCAGGGTCTCCCGTTCAAGCTTGATGTTCACGCGAGACGGAATGTCGTATGCGATCAATGGCAGATCGACCGCATCGCGGACATAACAGAAGTGATCGATGATTTCCGACTGCGCCGTGCGCGTGTAGAACGGCGCAGTCAATACGAGGCCGTCCGCACCGAGCTCGCGCGCCTGCCGGGCGTGCTGAACAGATCGGTCGGTGGCGGTATCGATGACACCTGCGATCACCGGCACGCGGCCGGCGGCTTCGTCAACAACGGTCTGAATCACTGTTGCACGTCGGGTCTCGTCGAGAAATTCGACTTCGCTGGAGGACCCGAGAATGAAAAGTCCATGCACCCCTCCGTCGATAAGGTGGCGCACGACACGGCGCAACGACGCGACGTCGACCTGCATGTTGTGTGTCAGTGGCGTGACGACCGGAGGAACGATACCGTGTAACGAAAGTTTCGCCATTAGATGGTCCTCCAAAGCGCGACGGGCGGTGTGTAGAACGGGTTGGATATGGTGGCTTGAGTACCGCCAGTGACCACGGCGGTCTTGCCTGCGAGTACCGCCATTGTCTACGTGACTCCTTGCTTGTTGTCTTTTTTGGTAAACCGCGCCGAGGAGAACATCGAGCTGTCAGATGTCATTGGCACGTCGGTGATCAAGTCGGCGAGAATTTCGCCAATCACGGGGCCGAACTTGAAACCGGTACCAGAGAAGCCGCAGGCGTAGGCCACTTGCGAATGGAAAGGATGACGCTCGACGATGTAATTCTCATCGGGAGTCATCGTGTACATACAGGTAATAGCCAACTCGCAGGGGCCACTTGCTCCCGGCATGTAGGTATCAAGTATTCGACGCAGATGCTCAACCTCGTCGCTACCGACTTCGCGACCGATTGTGCGAGCTGTCGTGGGTTCGCCAAGGTCGTGACGACCGATCTTGAGTCCTTGGCCTGCAATTGAAGGCATTCCGTAGTATTCGCCTTCGGGGACGTTCATGGTGAAGTTTGGTGCGCCCTTCTCAGCCGTCCAAAGGTCTGGTCGTTCGGGCCGGTAGTAGGCATTGACGATTCGAACAACCTGCAGGGGCAGGCCAAGTCCCCGAAGTTGCTCGGCTGCCCACGGTCCGGCCGTGATCACCAGCCGGCCAGCCTTGTACGAGCCATGTGTGGTTTCGACTCGAACGCCATCGCCGTCGGCGCTCCAGTGCGTGACTTCTTCTGGCCGGTGGATGACCGCGCCGTTCCGTTCGGCGACTCGGAGGAGCGCTGACATCGCTGGTTCGGGTAGCACGTATCCTGCTTCGCGTTCATAGGTTGCAGTCATGCCAGGTTGAAGGCGAAAACCCGAGAACTGCTGACGCAACTCATCCTCATCAAGCGGCTCTAAATGGTTCTCAGCCTCCGCACCTATGCCCAGCCAGCCGGCCGAGTTGAGCGCCGCCTCGTGATTCATGGAGACTTCGCCGATAAGACTCATAATCTTTTGGCTGGATTCGTCTTCGAGCGTGCGCCATAGTTCGAACGCTCGGTCCACGAGTGGTCTGAACTGGGGGTTCGCATGTGAGCGTCGGATCAGACGGTGGTGGCCGTGGGAAGACCCCTGGTCATGCCCTTCGGGGAAGGTGTCGATGCCCAGAACACGCTGCCCGCGCTTGGCCAGGTGGTAGGTGGCGGCGCTACCCATGATCCCAAGACCGACGACAATTGCGTCGTATCGTTCAGTCATTGCTTGTCATCCTTTTGATCGCTGCATCCGAGTTTCAGCCTGGAAACGGCCTCTGCCACGTCGTGATCGTCAACCGTGATTGTTAGTCGGACGTGTTGCCGTCCGGAGTCTCCGTAGATCTCGCCCGGTACACCGATCACGCCGCGGTGCGCCAACCACTCGGCTATCTGCCAGCAGTCCTCACCTTCGCGGCGGACCCAGAAATAGAGGCCGCCGTCGGAGTGGTCGATGACGAACCCTGCCGCTTCGAGGGCGGGTCGCAGGGCAAGGCGCCTGCTCAAGTACCGTTCACGCTGCTCTGCGACATGTTCGTCGTCATCCAAAGCGGCGATCATGGCCGCTTGTACGGGCGAGGGCACCATTTGGCCCATATGCTTGCGATATTCGAGCAACTTCGCGAGCAGCGCCTGGTCTCCGGCGAGAAATCCCGCGCGGTAGCCGGCAAGATTGGATCGTTTCGACAAGGAGCTGCAGATCAGGATTCCTGAAGAATCGTCGTCACATACGTCGGGGTGCAAGATCGAGACCGGTTCCTGTGTCCAGCCGAACTCGAGGTAGCACTCGTCGCTTACTACCAGCGTGCCCGTGCTGCGGGCGCGCGACAGGATGTGGCGAAGATCCGCGCTGCCGAGTATTCGTCCCTCGGGATTGCTAGGCGAGGTTAGCCAAAGCATTGCGACACCTGTGGTGTCAACCTCGCACGGATCGAGGTAGCGCACAATCTGAGATTGTGTGGCCAAAGCCCCGATTTCGTATGTGGGGTAGCCGAGATCGGGTATAGCGATCACGTCGTCCTTACCGAGGCCCAGGAAAGCGGGCAGCTGAGAAATCACTTCCTTCGATCCAATGGTCGGCAGCACCATTTCCGGCGTCAGGCAGCGAATGCCGCCCCGTCGAGCGAGGTAGTTCACCACAGCGGCCCGCAATGTGACAGAACCCTCTGTCGAGGGGTATCCGGGCGCATCAACAGCACCTATCAACGCATCGCGAATGACGCGTGGGGTCGGGTCGACCGGTGCCCCCATGGACAGGTCGATGGTGCCATCGGGATGCTTTTGAGCTAATTCCCACAGCGGCGCAAGCCGGTTCCAGGGGAACTCGGGGAACAGGCGATCAGCAGTAGTTGCCGACCAACGTGGTTCGGTCGTTCTCATGATTCCTCAACCTTCAGGACTGGAATTTGCACGGCTTTGACTTCAAGGAACTCGTCCATTCCCCAACGCCCCATTTCGCGTCCGTTTCCGGACTGTTTGTAGCCACCAAAGGGCGCCGCGGGATTCCAATCCGCCCCGTTGATGTCAACACGACCGGTACGAAGACGCTGCGCAACTGCAAATGCTTCGTCCACATCGGTGCCCCAGACCGCACCGCCCAGCCCGTAAGACGTCGCATTTGCAATGGAGATGGCGTCGTCGACATCGTCGTAGGGTAGAACCACGAGGACAGGCCCAAAGACTTCTTCCTGAGCGATCCGCGATTGAGGCGGAAGCCCTGCGATGACAGTCGGACGGATGTAGTGCCCCGATGAGAGTCCATCTGGGCGTTGCGAACCGCCCGCTATGACGGTGCCACCATCGGCGACCGCATCTTCGATGAAGGCCAGCACAGAATCGCGTTGGGCCGATGAGATCACGGGACCAAGGTCAGTACCGGCGGCGAGGGGATCGCCGACAACGAGATTGTTTGCGACGGATGCGGCGATCTCGAGTGTTGCCTCGAGTTGCTGTTGAGGAACCAACAGACGCGTCCATGCGGCACAGGTTTGTCCGCTGTTGAACATGACGTTCTCGACGGTGGCCGACACTGCGCGTTCAAGGTCCGCATCGGGCAGCACCACACTGGCGGACTTGCCACCCAGTTCGAGGCAGACACGTTTCACTGTGGCGGCAGAAGCCGAAGCCACCCTACGACCTACTCCAACAGATCCGGTGAAGGAGACGACGTCAACATCAGGATGGCTCGAGAGCAACTCGCCGACCTCCGCACCGGGCCCAGGAACGAGGTTGAACACTCCCGACGGGAGGCCGATCTCCTCGAAGGCGTCGGCGAGGATGAAGGCAGAAAGCGGGGTCAGCTCGGCCGGCTTGGCGACAACCGGGCACCCGGCCGCCAAGGCCGGCGCCACCTTCGCCATCAGCTGATAGAGCGGATAGTTCCACGGCGTTATCGCGGCGACCACACCGGCGGCTTCTCTTAAGACACGTGTATGTCGCACGTCCTCCCTGAAGGAGAATGTCAGCAAAAGTTCGGCGTATTGATCCAGCACCGCGAGCGCTTGTCCCAGGTGAGAAGAGAGCGCTATATCAGCTGGGGCCCCCACTTCTGCGACCAGAGTTTCCACCAGCAGGTCTGTCCGCTCGCGCAATGCGGTTGACAGGTCCCGAAGCACGACACTGCGGTGCTGCGGAGTGGTACAACTCCATGGTCCGTAGGCACGCTTCGCAGCTCCGACCGCCTCGGCCGCATCTTCGGCCGTGGCTGTGCGGATGGTGCCGATGATCTGCTCGGTCGCTGGATTTTCAACCCGGCAGATCTCGCCTCGCGGCGCGGTCCAGGCACCCCCAACGAAGATTGTGTCCCGGATCCATTCCGGCCTGCTCATGCTGAACCACCTTCGCGGACATGCAGGACCGTCGGACGGTCGGCCACAAAGGCTTTGGCGAGCTCTTCGGAGAGTCGCTCAGGACTTTCGATCGTGATTCCGTGGCATCCGAGAGCCCTGCCCGCCGCAGCGAAGTCCGGAGAGGGCAAATCGACGCCGAGCGGTTCATAGCCACGAAGACCCATGTTCGTGCGAATCTGGCCATATCCGCCGTTGTCGATAACGATGAGCGGGAGGGCCAAACCCTCAGCCGCTGCCGCCGCCAGTTCAGGAAGGGTGAACATGACGCCACCGTCTCCCATTACGGCCACTACTTGGCGCTCAGGCATTGCAACCTTCGCACCAATGGCCGCCGGCAGTCCATACCCAAGCGTTCCGCTTCCTGTCGGGTAAAGAAAAGCACCGGGGGTGTGGAGCGGCAAGTTTGCCCGCAGCCCGTAGTAACAGGCGGCAGCAGAATCGCCAGCGACGATGGCATCGCGGTCCAGTACCGCTGCGATGGCTTTCATCTCGTGCTCCCAAAGCGCTCCCTCAAGCGCTGCCTCTTCATGCACCCGCGAGACCCAGGAAGCGGATTCACGCTTGCCGCCATCACCATGGCTCGAAGCCCCGAGCAGATCCAGAAGTGAGCGCAATGCAGTCGTCGCGTCGCTGACCAGGGAAACGTCAGGGCGTACGTTGACACCGATCTGGCGCGGATCAATGTCGATTCTCACGAGCGTCCCGTCGAGGGTCCAGCCACCGTTCCACAGGTCGGATGATCCGAAATCTGTGCCCACTGCGATGAGGACGTCTCGAGAGCGAGCCCATTCGGCAACAGTGTGCAGGTGGGCTCCTGCGCCGAGCGACAAGGGGTGATCTTCGGGAATTATTCCCTTGCCGTTGGTTGTAGTGACCACGGCGGCTCCGAGTTTTTCGGCCAGTCGAAGTACTTCGGCCGAGGCTGCACGTGCCCCTCCGCCCACGACAATTCCAGGTCGAGAACATTCAGCGAGCGCAACGGCAGCTCGTTTGAGCTGACCTACCGGGGCGCTGACGACCGATGTTGCCAACGGCAGTCCGACCTCAGTGTCGGCCACCTCATCGAGGACATCGATCGGGATTTCTACATGTACTGGCCGGGGCCTGCCCGCGGTCATGTCGGCGAAGGCCTGCGTGATGGCGTCACCAATCTCGTCAACGGAGCTCACTCGATGGCTAACCGCGACGACGGCGTCGACCGCTGCCTGCTGATCCTTGACCTCGTGAAGATGGCCCGTACTACCGTGGGGGTGTCGAAGCGGCATCCCGGGAGAAACCATCAGCACGGGGATCGAATCGGCATACGACTGGCTCAACGCGGCAAGAGTGTTGAGCACCGCGGGTCCGGCCGTGACCAAAGCGACGCCCGGCCTTCCCGAAACCCGCGCGAACCCATCTGCGGCAAAACCGCAGCCCTGCTCATGTCGCGACAAAAAATGTCTGATGTTATTGCTCGCGAGATGTTCGTAGATGGGCAGATTGTGATTACCCGGTATCCCGAAAACTACGTCGGTACCGTGTGCGGCGAGGCTGCGCGCAACAGCCTCGCCGCCGGTCATGAGTGCCATGTGCTCTGTCCTTCATTTGATGGTGTGGCCCGGTAAGGCCTGGTTTTGGGTTGTTGCGGTCAGATGATCTTGTGCTTCTGGAGGAACTTCTGCACGACCAAGTCCGCGGGCAATCCGTCGAGTTCGACTTGGCCGTTGAGTTCCAGGATCGTGTCCTGGGTCAGAAGTTTGGCGACGGCGTCGAAGAGCTTGTCGTACTTCGCTTTGTTCGCGTCATAGATATTGCCGGTCATGTTCACTGCGGGGTTGTAGATCGGAAAGAAGGTCTTGTCGTCATCGAGGACGGTGATGTGTTCTTTCGCGAGGCGCGAGTCGGTGCTGACGAGGTACATGAAGTTGCACTTCTTCTGCTGGATCGCCTGGTAGATGACGGTCACCTCGACCGGATACACCGTCCCCTCCGGCTGTTTGAAGTCGTAGGCCTTTTCTAGACCGGGCAAGCCGTCATCGCGAGTCGCAAACTCTGCACTTGCGCAGAGAGTCGCTTCTTTCGGGTTGGTCCGCGCCAGTTCGGCGTAGTCCGAAAGAGTCTTGACTCCAGTGCCCTTGGCCGCATCCGGGCTGGCACCAAGGCCGTACGTGTTGTTGAATGGCGCAGGGGCAAACCAGGAAATATCGTTCGTCGCATCGTCCGCGCGAACCGCGTCAAAGAGTGCGTTTGGATCGGTGATCGGATTGGTCTTCTTGAAAATGGTGAGCCATGCTGTACCGGTGTACTCGTAGTAAGCGTTGATTTCGCCGCTTTCCAAAGCTGCCCGAGCCACGTTGGTGCCTGCGAGGCCGGTCTTGTCTGTCACCTTCGCGCCGGCGGCCTCAAGTGTCTGAACGAGAATTTCGCCCAGGATCTTCTGCTCTGGGTACTCCTTGGAACCGACCGACATGGTGACGCCGCTGAGATCAACAGTTGAAGCGAGTGAACCCGCGGAGCCCGTCGTCGCACCGCCATCGCTGCCGCCGCAGGCAGTGAGCGCCATCGCCGAAACCACCAGAGTGGCCGTTACGGCTGAGACGCGGATGTTCTTACCAATCTTCATGAAATGCCTTTCGTTGTGACAGCTTGGGTGGAATCTAAGTGGGTTTAGAGACCCTTCGGGGTCAGGAAGTCTTGCGCCAATCTGGCGATGTGATCCAAGAAAATTGCCAGAAACGCGGTCAATGCTGCGCCGACGATCGTGACGATGTCGCGGTTCTGAATAAGTCCGACCAGAATGATCGATCCGAGACCTCCGGCTCCGGCGAATGCCGCCACAGTTGCGGTCCCGACATTCCAGACGATGGCGGTACGAAGTCCGGCCAACACCACCGGCACTGCCAGCGGCAGCTCGACTTGTCGCAAGACCTGTCCGCGCGTCAGACCGATACCGGAAGCTGCTTCTTTGAGTTCGGCATCGATCTGTTCCAGACCAGCAATGGTGTTGCTGAGTACGGGCAACAGTGCACTGATGATGAGCGCGTAAATCGCATACTGCGCCCCGAGGCCGAGGGTGAGCGCGAAAAGTACGATCAGACCGAAACTGGGGACTGACTGCGCCGCCACCAGGATTGCCTGAGCAAGTGGTGCGATGCGTCGGGCCGAAGGACGGGACAGTAAAATTCCCAACGGGACCGCGATGAGGAGGACCACCATGGTCGAGGCTCCGACGAGCAACAGGTGCTGGTAAAGCGCTGTCAGCAGTTGGGGGCCGGTCAGGATGCGTGCTTCTACGCTGTCGAATTCGCGTGTCTTCACCCACAGATAGAGGACGAATATTGCGACCAGAAGAACGATCGGGGTCGTGAAGATCAGCCGCAAGGGCACCCGGCGGCCTGTTGCCGTACCGCTGTCTGGCTCGGCAATAATGTCCCGGGGAAGCTCAGTTGCGGTGGTCATAGGTCAACTCCTCGCTCAGTCGGCGCTGGTTCAAAAGAGCGCCGCCAGATGTACTCGCAACCGCTCGGGTCACGGCCGCGAATTCGAGGCAGCCCGCGAGGCGGCCATCCTCGCCAACAAGAATTGCCGCCGGAGCGCCGCTGCGCATCATCTGCCCGAGGGCGTCTGCGAGCCGGGTGCTGGGTCCCAGCCGAAGCGGATCGACCGGCCGGAAGCGCCTGCTCGCACCGTCGACAAGGAGCCAGCCCACCGGACGGCCGGCTTCAAGGACGACTGTGGCGGCCCCATGCGTTTGTGCCTGTTCGGCCTCGCCCGGCTGCACCGTGGTCGTGGGCAAAACAGTGAGTGCCTCAGCTTTGACCTCGAGCAATGACAAGGCTCGAAGTTCGGCGTTCTCGCCGAGGAAGTCGCGCACGAAGTCGTTGGCGGGGTTGGCGAGGATCTGTGCCGGAGTGTCGAACTGCGCCACCGCCGAGCGGTCGCGCACAATCGCAATGCGGTCCCCCATTTTGACGGCCTCGCTGAGATCGTGGGTGACGAAGACAATCGTCTTGCAGATTTCCTTCTGCAGACGTAGAAACTCATCCTGAAGTCGTTCGCGGGCAATTGGATCGACTGCGCCGAACGGTTCGTCCAGCAACATGATTGGCGGATCGGCAGCCAGCGCCCGGGCGACACCCACGCGTTGGCGCTGCCCACCGGAGAGTTGCTTGGGGTAGCGATCACGGTACTGCGAGGGATCCAAACCGACGAGATCGAGCATCTCGTCCACTCGTGCTGGAATCTTCGACGAGGGCCACTTAAGCAATTTCAATACGGCTGCCACATTGTCGCCGACGCGCCGGTGCGGAAACAACCCACCCTGTTGGATGACATAGCCGATGCTTCGTCGTAACTCGTTCGGGTCTACGTCAGTGACGTCCTGGCCGTCGATGATGATCCGACCGGACGTTGGCTCGACCAGACGGTTGATCATCTTCATGGTCGTGGTCTTTCCGCACCCTGAGGGTCCGACCAGCATGACAATTTCGCCCTTGCGCACCCGGAGGTCCAGATTGTCGACCGCTGGCTCAGAACACCCGGGGAAGGTCTTAGTCAGATTTTCAAGGTGGATAAATGGGTCAGTCATGGAGGCCTCTTGATGTCGTTAATTTGCCAAGGTTGATGAATGCAAGATTGAGGATGAGTCCCACGATGGCGACGCCCACTATTCCCGACAACGCCTGGTACAGGGCTGTCGGTGCGCCGAGGGTATTGAGCCCGTCATAGATTGCGCGGCCAAGTCCAGGTCCTCGCACGATCGCGCCGATTGTTGCCGTGCTGACAAGCAACAGAGCCGCGACTCGAATCCCGGTGAGGATGATGGGCCACGCCATCGGAAACTCCACTTTCATCAGGCTCTGTCGCCGACTCATGCCGATCGCTGCAGCGGCTTCCACCACAGAAGCGTCTACGCCATTCAATCCAACGATGGTGTTCTGAACGATCGGAAGTAGCGAGTAAAGGGTCAAAGCCACCAACACCGGCGGCCAGCCAAGTCCGATAATGCTGATCAAAAGCACATACAAAGCTAGGGACGGAATCGTAAGCAACACGCCGCTCATCTTGATAGCAATCGCTTTCGCGCGGGGGCGCCTGTAAACAGCGATTCCCAAAGAAACGCCGACGATGCTGCCCAGAAGCGTTGCCACTAAGACAACGACAATGTGTTCGCCGAACTGCTGGACCAACTTCCCGCCGAAGTACGACCAGTAATCCAAGTAGCTCACGACTACTCCTCTCCATTCGATAGTTGACAGTTGGTGCGAGATGAACGAAGCAGCGGAATTCACACCGGCACCGATCCTGCACGCACTGCCTCAATGAGGTTAAGTGATGGAACCCACAACAGTCAACAGGTAACCACCACTTTCAGCCAGTGACTGCTTGCGTTTCGGAAGAATTCTCGCGCACCGGTCGGAAAGTGCTGAGGCGCGCACCAAGGTCTGGCCTTGACCCCGTTCGCGGACACGGGGTGATGCGGCTTTCGGTTCTGCCGCGGCCTGAGGTGAGAAACGCGACCCAGCCGGCTCTTGACACTCCACAAGCGCTTCCCCGAACCTGGTGGGTCCGCACACTTGAAGCGTCCCTCCTCGCAAGTCCCTCATCGCGCAGACACCTGAGGCTGCGAACCGAACCAACACCTCTCCGATCTTCGGCTCATCGAATTCGAGCCGTGTGCTTTCAAAGGACTGGTTGATTCCAGGCAGCAACGCTGCTGCTATTTGCACGATGTTGATCCTTCAGCGAATTAGACCTGCAGTCATTCTTGTATCTGTGAACGCGTTTACAGGGTTCAATCACTTGGCCATGCACTCCAAGGTAGCGTCAACACCATTTTGGAATCTGATCCACCCCTGGAACACGCTCCGGTCAAAGTTGCGCCGGGAGCCGTGCTCAGGTATCAACACGAATGTCGTACTCCCAGGAGGGTTGACAGAGCCAATTCACTCGTCGAGACTGTTGCTGTGCGAAATGATATTTCAGCCCATGACAGTGCTGGGGCTCGTACGCTGCGCCGCGGGCTGGCGATCCTTTCGCTTTTCACAGCCGAGCGAACCGTTCTCATGCAAAAAGAAATCTCCGAGCTTCTCGGCATACCGCTGCCAACTGTCGGCCGCCTCTGTCGCACGCTGGCTACCGATCACTATTTGGAGCAAGACCCGAAAACTCGGCAGCTCCGACTCGGAGCGCAGATACTTCGGCTGTCTGGCCGTCCGTCCGCCGGACTCACCGACGACGCGAGACGGTGGATGAACAGACTCAACACGGAATTCGATGAGGACATCAACATTGCGATCCTCGACGGCCAACATGCTTTGTATCTGGACGCGATCCCCAGCACAAAATTACTCACGACCCAAACTGCCGTAGGGTCTCGCGTACTTGCTCACTGCACTGCGATCGGCAAATGCCTCCTCGCTCAGCTCGACGATCTGGTCGTTCTCGATCGGATCGGCGGCGGACCCTATGAGGGACGAACTGCACGCACCATTCGCAGGTGGGAAGACCTAAACGTCGAACTGCAAAGTATTCGCGATACGGGCCTATCGCGGTCCACCGACGAATACGAAGTGGGCCTCAGCGGATTCGCTGTGTCCCTTGGACCGGGCCCCAGCGGTGCCCCCATGGCGCTTTCGGTCTCCGTGCCCAACGCCCGCTGCTCCGATTCACGCACCGAAGCGATGGTCCGAGCCCTTCTTGACCCGATACAGAACCCGAACCAACCTGGAGCCAAATACCATGACTGATACAGCTGCGAGGCTGCTGGATGTGCCGGCCGAAATTGACGAATGGGCTCGCCAGCTAACCATCGAATTGGAGGAAGCGGCGAAGCGCTGTATAGCGGCTCTCCCGCAGACACCGATTCTCGTTATGTCTACGAGCGAATGGGATTCGCTCAACAAGGAATGAGCCTGCCCCGATGAATAACCAAACACTCGACGACAATGCGTCCGGCCCGCTGGCGGGGATTCGCATCATCGACTTCTCACAGTTTGTTGCTGGCCCCCTCTGCACGCTGCTCCTGGCCAACCTTGGCGCTGATGTGATCAAGGTTGAATCCCCCGTCGGAGATGCCTATCGACACTACGAACCATTGGGGGATGGCGCCAGCACTCGACTGTATGCGCTCAATCAGGGAAAACGTTCAGTCGTTTGCGATCTCAAGTCTGTCGACGGTCGCGAATTTGGGGAGAAACTGATCACCTCGGCCGATGTCGTCGTCCACAACATGCCGCCGGAACGCGCCAAAAACTTCGGACTCGACAGTGAAACGATCCGCCGGATCAATCCGAAGGCGATTGTCACCGTCGTGACTGCCTTCGGCAGCGACGGGCCAAAATCCGGGCAGGTGGGGTATGACCTGATTGCGCAGGCCTACTCGGGGCTGTTGATGGCTGACACAGATCCCAACGATGAGATTCCACGACGAAGCGGGGGTGTTCCTTACTCCGATATCACGGCGGGCCTTCTTGCCTGTATCAGTGTGGTCGCTGGGCTCACCAATCGTTCCGGCGCCGAGGGACAGCATTTCGAGGTGTCACTGCTAGCAGCGTCCCTGCTCGCCCAAGTTCAGGACCTTGTCCGAATTGACAGCCCCTCGGAAAATCACGTCGACACTCACGAAATTGCTCAACACCATGATCTGGCCAGGGTGAGCAAGGAAGTCCGCGACGCTGGGAAACTCGAGCCCTACTACCGCTGCTACGAAGCTGCGGATGGATTCATCGCGCTCGCGTGCCTCACCACCCTTCAAAGGCGACGAGTCCTTGACGTCCTGAGTCTCGAGGACCCCTGGGTCGACAACCCACAGGCGTTACCGGCGAACGACGAGGAGCGAAACCTTCGCGAGTCAGTCGCCATCAACTTCTCCGAGCGCTTTCGACAGGCCACAGCCGCGCATTGGATCGAAAAATTCAATCAGGCTTCGATCCCGGCCGGGGAAGTACGCCTGCTGAACCACGTTTTTGACGACGAACAGGTTCGCGCCAACGGCCTGGTCCGGACGGTACACCAATCCCAGTCCGGCACTGTCGATGTCTTTGGGACGCCATTCAAGATCGATGGCCGACCCAGCCACGCCACCTCGCCCGCACCCCGCCTGGGACAACACACCGACGAGTTGCAAACCGAGATGTCCACTTCCAAGGAGTACACCAATGTCGTCTGACGTTGAAGCCCTCGCCTCATCCGTTCGGATGGACGTCGAGGACGGTGTCCTGATGGTGACCCTCGACCGTCCCAAAGCCAACGCCATCGACGTTGCCACCAGCCACGAGCTCTACGCCGCGTTCAACCGGCTGCAGGAGGACCCCACATTGAGAGTGGCCGTGCTGACCGGGGCCGGGGACCGGTTTTTCTCGGCGGGATGGGACCTGAAGGCCGCGGCCGCGGGAGAGTCCATCGAGGCCGACCACGGGCCTGGGGGCTTCGCCGGTCTGACCAGACTGTTCGGGTTACGGAAACCTGTCATTGCCGCAGTGAACGGCCTCGCATTCGGCGGAGGTTTTGAGCTCGCGCTGGCTGCCGATCTCATCGTGGCCGCCGAGCACGCCGAGTTCGCGCTTACCGAAGTGACCTTGGGCATGGTCCCCGGCTCCGGCGGTGTCCTGCGCCTTCCGAGAAAACTGCCCTCAGCTGTGGCCACCGAGATGCTGCTCACGGGTCGGCGGATGACCGCAGTTGAAGGGCATCAATGGGGTTTGGTGAATCGTGTCGTGGCTTCGTCCGAGTTGCTCGATGTGGCAATGAGGCTGGCCCGTGACATCTGTTCGAGCGCGCCCCTGGCCGTTGCAGCGGTCAAGGAGATCAGCGAGGCGACCATGTCGCTGGGCATCGAAGAGGCCTACCGACACAGCATGGATAGTTCTAGCTACCGGACCCTGTTGAGCTCCGAGGACGCCAAGGAAGGACCACGGGCGTTCGTGGAGAAGCGTGCCCCACGATGGCAGGGACGCTGACTGCCGCTTTGTGCAGTGCGTCTGACACCGATTTTGCAGAGAGGACATGGTGACATGCTCTTGTCACCCGCCCGCTGCAGTCTAAGAAACCGTCCGCAGGGCCCTGCTGCTGATTGGGCCCCCGTTAGCAGTCCAGCGTCTATGCGATAGCTAATTGTTTTTCTTGCGTCCAGTATTCCCAGTATCAGCGGTGAACTCCGGCCCGTTGTCACACCGGACGTAGGCCGGTGCGGTACCGGTTTCGGCGATGATGTTCTCCAGCACCGCGACCACGTCCGAGGCTTTGAACGACCGGCGCGGGATGATCGCCAGGGCCGTGCGGGTGTATTCATCGATGACATTGAAGAACCGGATGTGCCGCCCGCAGGAGGTCACGTCTGACTGGAAGTCGAAACTGACCACATGCATCGGATACTCTGCCGTCAGCCGTTTCTGCTCCCCGGCGCCTGGCGCGGCCGGATGTCCTCCGTGGGGTGGTCACGGATCTCACCGGGGATGATGAGGCGGGCGCTTTGCGGGCTGCCTTCAGCCGGCTGATCTGTGGCGGCGACGACGTTTCCGAAGCCACCGCCCAGGTGCTGAAAGTGCTCGGCTCCTCTGCTTCGGCCGGTCCATTCGTCCGTGAACTCTCCACCGCTGTGGAGCTCGGTGCCTTCTACCCGGGCGATCCCGGAGTGCTGATTTCCCTGCTGTTGAACCGTGTGACCCTGGCTCCGGGAGAAGCGGTGTACCTGCCTGCCGGCAATGTCCACGCCTACCTGAGCGGGCTGGGCGTGGAGGTCATGGCCTCCTCCGACAATGTGTTGCGCGGTGGGCTGACGCCCAAGTACATCGATGTTCCGGAACTGACTAAGACCATCGAATTTGCTGCCCTGGGGATCCCCCGCATCGAGGCCGCCAGCTCTGACCTTGGCCAGGAGCTCTACCAGCCACCGTTCCAGGAATTCCAGCTGCAGCGGATTGAACTCGCTACTGGTGCCGCTCCGGTGCCCCTGCAGTTGGGCCGTGGCGAGAGCGCCTTTATCCCGGCCTCGGAGAATCCGGTCATGGTCCATCCGGTGGCCGGCGCGGAGGAACCGTCGCCTTCGCCGTAACCACGTCAATGAAAGCCTGATCACTTGACCTCTGTCCTGCCAGCCGCCTGGGCAGACTTCCAGCACCGCCAGAAGGGCACCAATTGAGTTTCGAAAACAATTCCGTTCCGAACCGCCTGGTCTACGGCTCCATGGGCCTCGGAGGCGATTGGTCCCCCTCACCGTATGGCCCCGCTGAGATCGATGAGGCCGAGGCCGCCATAGACGCAGCACTGGAGATCGGCATCACGGTGTTCGATCACGCCGACATCTACCGGTCCGGCAATCGCATGATGCCGCGGCACCGTGACGAGGGTTGCTCCGAGATCAGACCTTCGGGACATCATCCGTCCCGGAAATGAAGCGCACCACACCCCGACTTGTGTGAATAGAGGCCCTGCGAAACCGCACGGTTCGAAGAAAGGCGCAGTGACATGAGTATCGAACAGTTTTCATCCGGTTCAGTCATCAGCACGGAGAAGGACTGGTTCAAGAGTGCGGTGGTGTATCAGGTCTACCCGCGCAGCTTTGCCGATTCGAACGGTGACGGCGTCGGTGATCTGCGCGGCATCATCAGCAAACTCGACTATCTCCACACCCTTGGCGTGGACGTGGTCTGGCTTTCTCCGGTTTATGCCTCCCCTCAGGATGACAACGGCTACGACATCAGCAACTACCGCGACATCGACCCGATCTTCGGCTCCCTTCAGGACCTGGACAAACTGATTGAGGGCATGCACGCCCGCGGCATGAAACTCGTCATGGACCTGGTAGTCAACCACACCTCGGATGAGCACCCCTGGTTCATCGAATCCCGCTCCAGCAAGGGCAACCCCAAACGCGACTGGTACTGGTGGCGATCCCCACGCCACGGCGCCGAAGCCGGGACACCCGGATCGGAACCGAACAACTGGGGCTCGGCATTTTCCGGCCCGGCCTGGGAATACGACGAACCCACGGCCGAGTACTACATGCACCTGTTCTCGAAAAAGCAGCCGGACCTGAACTGGGAAAACCCACAGGTCCGCGCCGCGGTCTACGAGATGATGAACTGGTGGCTGGACCGGGGCGTGGACGGCTTCCGGATGGACGTGATCAACTTCATCTCCAAGGACCCCGCCCTGCCCGACGGAGTCCGGGCCGAGGACAAGCTCTACGGCGACGGCAGCCCCCATTACATCGGCGGTCCGCGGATGCACGAGTTCCTGCAGGAGATGCATCGGCAGGTCTTCGCCCACCGCAAGGGCCCGCTGCTCACTGTCGGCGAGATGCCGGGCGTGACCGTGGAGGACGCCGCCCTGTTCACAGACCCGGCGCGCCAGGAAGTGGACATGGTCTTCCAGTTCGAGCACATGACGCTGGATCTGGAAGAGGGCGACAAGTGGCAACCCAGGCCGCTGAAACTCAAAGATCTGAAGGCCTCGCTGGGGCGCTGGCAGGACGGCCTGGCCGAAAGGGGCTGGAACAGCCTTTTCTGGGGCAACCACGACTCGGCCCGCGCCGTCTCCCGCTTCGGCGACGACGGCGAATACCGCGAACTGTCCGCCAAGATGCTCGCCGGCGTCCTGCACCTGCACCGCGGGACCCCGTATGTGTACCAGGGCGAGGAACTGGGCATGACCAACATGAGCTTCGGCACGATCGGCGACTACCGCGACATCGAAGTCCACAACCACCACCGCGAAGCCACCACCCATCTGGGCCGCACCGACGCCGATGTCCTCGCAGCCCTCGCACCATTGAACCGGGACAACGCCCGAACACCACTCCAATGGGACGCCACCCGCCACGCAGGCTTCACCACCGACTCGCCCTGGCTCGCGGTCAACCCCAACGCCAACCACATCAACGCCGCCGCCCAGGTCAACGACCCGGACTCCGTGTTCAACTTCTACCGGCGCGTGATCGAACTACGCCACCTGAACCGCGTGATCTCCCACGGGGATTTCACCATGCTCCTGCCCGAGGACGAACACATCTACGCATTCCGCCGCTCCCTGCCCGGGATCGAAATGCTCGTGCTCGGCAACTTCACCGCAAAGGAAAGGACCATAGACGTCGACGATGACTCCTGGGCCCAGGCCGAGCAGGTACTGGGCAACTACCCACCCGAGCCTTCGCTTCGGTTGCGCCCCTGGGAACTCAAAGTGTTCCGCCGCCGCACACTCCGGGTCAATTAAGGGAGCCTCTTGTCCAGTCAGAAAATGCACGACGACGAAGTGCACACCGACGTGGAACTTGTCCGCAGCTTGGTCGCTACTCAGTTCCCGAACTGGGCGGGACTTTCCGTCGAACCAGTCGAGTCTTCCGGTACCGACAACGCCATATATCGGCTTGGCGACGACATGACCGTGCGTCTCCCTCGGATCCACTGGGCCGTCGAGAACGTCGACCGCGAGTTCGAGTGGTTGCCGCGGCTTGCGTCGCATCTGCATGTTAAGGTTCCTGTCCCCCTCGCCAAGGGGCATCCCGGCGAGGGCTTCCCGTGGCCGTGGACGGTCTGCCGGTGGCTGGAAGGGGAGAACCCTGCAGTCGATGCGATAGCCGACCCCGGATCGCTCGCATCCGACCTGGCCGGCTTCGTCTCCGCCATGCGTCGAATCGATCCGACCGACGGACCTCCGGCCGGACGTGGTGTGCCGTTGAAGACGAAAGACGCCGACGCACGCACAGCGATTGGGGTACTTCGAAACATCATCGACACAGACGCCGCCACTGCTGCGTGGGAAGCCGCCCTGCGGGCACCATCCTGGACCGGGTCACCCGTGTGGATACACGGCGATCTGTCACCGGGGAACGTCTTGTGCGCGGATGGGCGGCTCAGCGCCGTCATCGACTTCGGAATAATGGGCGTCGGCGACCCAGCCAGTACCATGACGCGCTTGGCTCCTGTGTCGAACCAGGCTTTGATGTCGAATTCCTGAAACGCCTCCCGGTCCCGATGGGCAAAAGGGATCAGTCCGACCAAGAGCACCATCGGGGTCGAGTCCTGCCATGCGGTGTGGAGGCCGACATGTGCGTTCGCGGCGCCCGGACCGCGGGTGACCATGGCGACGCCGGGTAGCTGGTTCATTTTGCCGTCGGCCTCGGCCATGTACGTGGCGCCGCCTTCATGGCGGCAGACGATGGTTTCGATTGTGGAGGCGTGCAGTCCGTCCAGGACGGCGAGGAAACTTTCGCCGGGGACTACGTGGGCGCGTTTGACTCCGTGAGCAACGAGCGTGTCGACGATGACGTGCCCAGCTGATCTAAGAGGGAGTGCCTGTTCAGAAGTGGCGACCTTGTTCGAGGAAGTGAAAGTTTCCGTCATCTCACGACCGCCTGCATGCTTGAATCGTCCAAACCTGCGGATGCCTCGCAGCTGTGCTCGTGTGTGCTTCGGCAGCAGCTTGCTGTTGCCGGGTGGGTGGAGCCCGATACTTTCATTGATGTTCCTTTTCTGATATAGACCCGATTCAGTGATCCGTGGACGTCAGCTGCTGGTTTCCCAGGCGTTTAACTGGGTCGGGAGTCACCTCGTCTCCAATTCCCGACATGACTTTGGGGGAAGTTTCCAGGAACTGGAAAATGCTGCGGGCGGCAGGCAAGGCCGCCGTCCAAGGCACGTGCTGCCGATCCTCGCAGCAGTCGGCCGTAGCTTTGGAAGCAGGCCGGGACCGACCCCTTTTGTTGAGCGGGGTCGTCCTCCGCAGGGTGCTGATCTGCCGGGAAGTGCGCCGATCCACACTGGTGCTGGTGGCGGAGGGTGTCGTGACCGTCGGCCCTTCGGTGATGAGGTGCCCGTAAGCTGAAGTAAAGTCCGTTATGTTCGCATTGGCTGTGAACGCCCAGACGCACTTCGCTGCTACCCTGCGGAGCTGGCATATGAAGAAGCCGTTTCTCGGTGGCTGTGTTCGCCCTCTTCGGTGGCCCCGAGCAGGGGCTTTCCGTGACCGCGGCGCGGGGACGGAAGATCACCCGACGAGCACGAGACATTGCAGCGCGGACACCGTAAACGCGCCGCGGACCCCCAGTTCCAGGAGGACTACCGGGCCCACCGGACCATGGTCGAGCGGTCCAACGCCTGGCTGCACCTGCGAATCGCCGGCCGGAATTTGAGCAGGCTGCTCAACCTCGGGCTACGGGACAGCAACGGGACCTGGGCCCTGCCTGAACCGGCCGGCCAGCCACCACCCCACGCAGTAACCAGCCACCGCCCCGCGCAACATCCAGCAAGCCCTCACGGGGCCATCATCGCGCGGCCCCCAACAGCCTTCCCGGACGTTGATTGGAAGCCAGCGAACAGCTCATCGCGGCCAGCATCCGCCACCCCACGAGCAAGCAGAGCCAGAGGGCACCGGCAAGACCCTACCAATTCAGCAGACTCCTAGATGAGTAATTCCTATTGCTTGGGGCGGTGGGGAGGCTTTTAAAGTCAGGCGGAGAGTGTTAAACCCGGTATGTGAACCCCGAACTAAACACTCTCCTGACCACACTCTATGTCCTTCTCACCGACCGTGTCCTGCCTGATCTTGGCGTGTCACGGGACCGGCGGCCGGGGCGCAAGCCCAGTTGTGTGTGATCGACTATCTGTAGGCCGTTTCAGCCAGGAATTTGAGCCAAGTTGGTGGCTCGTTTCAGGCCAAAAGAGCGGTAAGAATCAGGCCAGTTTTTCCCGAAATCATGGTTTCGGGGGGCTTGCCTGGATAGAGATCACCGGGTGGCCGGTGCCCTTCCCAGAGTGTCAGGGACATGGGCCCGCCACCCCCAGATAGGTTCCTTACGGCGCTGCCATTGCGAAGCGTGTGCGCCGGAAGGGCTGGAAAGCAGATGACGGTACCCATGTCCGTACAAGAAAATATCAGAAGACTCGATTCCCAGGGAGTCCCGGGCCGCGAGATCGCCCGCAGGCTGGGCGTTAGCCGGTCCTCGGTGACCAAGTACGCCGATCAGGAGAACTACTCCCCGGAACCGCCGGCGCCGCTGGCCCGGCACGGGGCCTCGGTGCTCACCGGGTTCGAGCACATTATCGAAGCGTGGCTCGGCGAGGACCAGCGCCGGAACCGCAAGCAGCGGCCTACGGCCAAACGCGTCTTTGACCGGCTCGTGGATGAGCATGGTTTCACCGGCACGTATTCCCCGGTGCAGCGGTTCGTGAAGAAATGGACGGCCCGCAACAGGATCGCTGATGAAGGTTTTACCGAGTTGGTGTGGCCCGCCGGGACCGCGCAGGTCGACTTCGGTCAGGCAGAGGCCATCATCGCCGGGATCCGGCAGGTCCTGCACCTCCTGGTGGTGACCTTCCCGTTCTCGAACATGCGCTTCGTCCAGGCATACCGCGGCGAGACCGCCGAATGCGTCTGCCACGGTTTGCGGAAGGTCTTCGAGCACATCGGGGCCGCACCGAGGCACATGGTCTTTGACAACGCCACCGGAATCGGACGCCGGGTCGGCACCAAGGTCGTGGAGACGAAGCTGTTCGGCGCGTTCAAGCTTCACTACCGCTCCGAATCCCGCTACTGCACCCCGTACTCGGGTCATGAAAAGGGCAACGTGGAAAACGCGGTCGGGTTCCTGCGCCGTAACCTCATGGTTCCCGAACCCGCGGCCTCCAGCCTGCAGGCCTTGAACGAGGTGCTCATGGCCCGGTGCGATGCGCTGGCCACCACCACGCATTACCGCAAAGGTTTGCCCTTGGGCGAGCTGTTCACCCACGACATCGCATCGTCCCTGGCGTTGCCCGGGGTCGGGTTCGACCCGGTGCGCTACGAATCGCGCAAGGCCGATAAGACCGGGAACCTGCTCATTGACGGGAACACCTACGCCGCCGGGCCATCCTTCCATGGGCGGATGCTCACCGTGGGGCTGCGCCACGACGTGGTGCAGATCCTCGATGAGCACTCCGAGCCGATCCGGTCCTTTGACCGGGTGTTCGGCCGGCAGGCGACAACGATCTTCGACCCCGCGTCCCTGGTTCCGCTGCTGGTGACCAAGCCCGGCGCCTGGAGCCATTCCCCGTTGCGGGCCCTGGTCACCGACCCGGTCCGCGACTGGCTCGATGCCGCGGCGCCCACGGACCGTCGACGCCTGCTCAACGCTGTCGATGCCGCGACCGGGTCCGCCGGTTTCGACGTCGCGATGGCCGCCGCCGACACGCTGATCCGGCGCGGGGACACTCCGGACATGGCAGCCCTGGGGATGCTCGCCCGCCGACTGGCCCACGGCACCGAACCGGCCGCCGCCAACGTGGACTTAAGCGTCTATGACACCTTCACCACCCTGAACACGAGCACCGGAGAAGTCGCATGAATCCGATCACCGTCCAAGACATCCTCGAAGCGGGCAAACATGCCTCACTGACCGGCAGCGTGTTGACCGAATGGGCCGAGAAAGGCACCCCGAAACAGCGCGAATACCTGCACGGGGTGCTGCTGGCCGAACACGAATCCCGGCAGGAATCACGCCGCCAGCGGTTGCTGAAATCCGCGAGGCTACCGGCCATGAAAACACTCACGGGATTCGACTACACCAGTGTCAGGTTCCCCGAGGACTACGGCCGCGAACCCCTCGAATCCCTGGAGTTCATCACCCGGGCCCAGGACCTGGTCCTCTACGGGGATGTCGGCACCGGCAAAACTCACATGGCCACCGCCCTGGTGGCAGCCGCCTGCCGACAAGGCATCCCAGCCCGCTTCTTCACCACCTCCGCCCTGGTCATGATGCTGCGCAGAGCCAAGGACGAGGACCGGCTGGACAAAAAGCTCGCATCCCTGGCCAAAAACCAGCTGATCGCCATTGATGAACTGGGTTATTTGCCGATCGACACCGAAGGAGCCAGGCTCCTGTTCCAAGTCATCGCCGACGGCTACGAAAAACGCAGCCTCATCATCACCACCAACCTCGAATTTTCCCGCTGGGGAACGGTGTTCGGGGACGACAACATGGCCGCGGCCGTCATCGACCGGCTGGTGCACCACGGACGGCTCCTGCAGTTCCGTGGTGAGTCCTACCGGGTCAAAAATGCCCTGATGAAATAACCAAATAGCTGAAATGGCCTGGAAACGTGCCGAGGTGGCCTGATTCTTAGCGCTGAAATGGCCTACTTAAAGTTGACGAAACACACCAGTCTGTCGGATGCGGAGCTGCTCTGCCTGGCGGTGGCGCAGCAACTGCTCGGATACTCCTCCGAAACCAGGTGGATCCGGTACGCCCGGACGCACCTGACCGGCATGTTCCCGTCCATCCCGCAACAGCCGGGCTACAACAAACGGCTCCGGGCGGCCGGGACACTGATTTCGGCGACGATCACGGCCTTGGCCAAAGACACCCCGTCTTGGCATGACGTGCTCCGGCTGGTCGATTCCACCCCGCTGCCCTGCGGGATGTCACGGGAAACCGTCAAACGCAGCGATCTCGCCGGGCATGCCGGCTACGGCTACTGCGCTTCTCATTCCCGCTACTTCTGGGGCTTCCGCCTGTACCTGATCAGCACCCCTGAAGGAATGCCGGTCATCTGGGGCCTGGCGAACCCGAAAATCGGGGAACGCGAAGTCACCCAGGCCCTGCTGGAAAAGGACCATCATCTCGTCCGCGCCGGCCAGGTCATCCTGGGCGACAAAGGCTTCGCCGGCAAAGACTTCGAACGGTTCATCACCGAAGACCTCGGCGCCCACCTCATCAGGCCTGACCGCAAGGACGAGAAGCCACGCTTCGGCAAACTCGGCGGCATCCGGCAATGGATCGAGTCAGTCTTCGATACCCTCAAAGGCCAGCTCAGCCTCGAAGACCACGGCGGGCGCACCCTTGAAGGCGTCAAAGCCCGCGTCGCTGCCCGACTCTTGGCCCTCGCGGCCGGAATCTGGCACAACTGGCGGATCGACGCGCCCCGCAAGCGCTCCCTGATCGCCTACGACCACTGAATCCAATAGGAATTAATCATCTAGCGGCCGGTTCCGTCTACGGCATATTCATCGATGGCGCTGATCTCTTCGGTTGAGAGTTCCGGGGCGCCCAGCGCGGCGACGTTCTGTTCCAGCTGGGCTACTGAGCTTGCGCCGATCAGGGCTGAGGTTACCTGGGGGTGGCGCAGAACCCAGGTCAGGGCCAGCTGGGCCAATGTCTGGCCGCGGCCCCGTGCGATCTCATTCAGCGCCCGGGCACGGGAGAGGTAGGTCTCATCCACCCGGTCTTCGAGGAAGAACTGGCTGCTGGCTGCGCGGGATTCGGCCGGGACGGTGCCCTCGAGATAGCGGTCCGTGAGCAGCCCCTGCGCCAGCGGGGAGAAGACGATGCTACCTGCCCCTACCTCGTCCAGGACGGGAAGGAGCCCGTCTTCAACGTGGCGGTTGAACATGGAGTACCTCGGCTGGTGGATCAGCAGCGGCACCTTGTACTCTGCCAGTGCGGCGGCGGCGGCCCTGGTCTGCTCCGGGGTGTAGTTGGAAATGCCCACGTACAGGGCCTTGCCCTGCTGGACGGCGGTGGCCAGGGCCCCCATGGACTCTTCAAGGGGGGTATCGGAGTCCGGCCGGTGGTGATAGAAAATATCGACGTAGTCCAGGCCCATCCTGTTCAGGCTGGCGTCCAGGGAGGACAGCAGGTACTTCCGGGATCCCCCATCACCGTAGGGGCCGTTGTGCATGGCATGGCCGGCCTTCGTGGAGACAATTATTTCATCCCGGTACGGTTTCAGATCCTGCGCGTAGAGGTGGCCGAAGTTCTGTTCCGCGGATCCGGGTGGCGGACCGTAGTTGTTGGCCAGATCAAAGTGGGTGACGCCAAGGTCGAAGGCGCGGCGAACTATGGCGCGCTGTGTTTCCACGGCGCGGGTATCTCCGAAGTTTTGCCAAAGTCCCAGGGACAGTGCGGGCAGCTTCAACCCGCTGCGTCCGGTGCGGTGGTAGGTCATGGTGTCGTAGCGGCTGGCCGCAGCTACGTAGTCATTGGATGTCATTGGTGGCTCTCTGTTGTCTGGTCGGTGGATTACGTGTGTCGTTGTCTGGTCATGGGAGGGCCGAAAATCTGGCCCAGTGGCTTACTGGGGCTGGCTCGCACGGACCAGTCGGCCGTGAGCATGTCGAACGGACTGATGTCGAGGGGGCTTGTCCGCCGCCGGGCTTTTCCAGGTTGTCGAGACGTTGGAGGATGCTGCTCCGGTCACCTACGCCGTCGAAGTCGGCGAAATTTCGGGATAGATGGGGCACACGACGGGGGGACTGCCACGGGCGGTCCCGGGTGGAAGCTGTCACACCCCGCGGTGTCGTTGTGGTCGTGAAGCCGTTCGGGCAGAATCGGAGAGAAAGAGGCGCGGGATGGGCGGCGCAGGCGGTTATACCGGCAGGTAGTAGCCGACGCCGGCGGGAACATCAGGGGCGGCGGGTTCCCCGCCGGCACCGGTTGAGGTTACTTGCGGCGCGAACAACCACTTCGACAGACCATTTTCGCCCATCCCGTGAAGAGCCGCTAACGATCCGTCGTTCGCCGCCGGTTCCCTAGCCCCCTGGCATGTTGCTGAAGAAACTCAGCGGTTTCCTGACGCGATCCAAAGTCGGAGACTGCTGAGCTAAGGGCGACTACCTGGGCACCGGCAGCCAGGAATTCCCTGGCATTTTCCGTTGACACCCCGCCGGTCGCTACGAATTTCGCCATCGGGAAAGGACCATTCATGGATTTGAACCAGGAGGAACCGAGTTGGGCCGCTGGAAAAGCCTTCATCCAGGTCAATCCGAGGCGCAGGGCAAGCTGAATATCAGACGCAGTGGCAACGCCCGGCATTGTGGGCAGTCCGTTCTCCAATGAAAGCTGCGCGATTTCGACGTCGAGTCCCGGGCTCACGGTGAAACTGGCTCCCGCTTCGGCAGCTTGGCGTACATGCTCGGGGCTGATAACAGTGCCGGCTCCCACAAGCATTCCGCGCGCTCGGCCAGCCTCGACCGAGCTTCTCAGCGCTTCCACGGCCGTCTCATCCTGGATAGGTATTTCCACTGCTACGATTCCCAGGTCCCATGCCGAGGTAGCAAGTTCAACCGTTCGCTCAACGCTATGGCCACGTAAAATCACCATGACCGGGGCGCCAGCAAATAGGTCATCAAACGATGCTTTGAGAAGGGTCATCGAAAATCCTTTGGTAATTCGCGGTTGTATTGGTCAGCGAAGTGTGACGGACGCTGGTTAGCGGATGTCAATCGCTTCCAAACGGCTGCAGCCATTGTTTGCCGGTTCGATTGTCTGGGATCTCTCCGGTGGGCAGAGCAGTGCCCGTTCACTGAGGTTTTACGCATGGCACGAAGTCGCTGGTGCTCCGCAGGGTGCGGGCCGCCAGCATATGGCCGTTGGTCAGTGCTTTTTCTGCTGTACCACCGCTCATACGAGCGGCAAGATATCCCGCAGCAAAGGCGTCACCCGCCCCCACTTCTTCCACAACTTCAATCCGGGGTGACGGGACAAAAACTTCCCCGGCGGAGGAAAATTCCACTGCGCCGACGGATCCGTCCTTGACGATGAGCGTCCCACGGGGGCGAATGTGTTCCAGCACCGACTGAGCCGTAGTCGTGTTCCAAAGTATCTGCGCTTCGTCGCGGCCTACAAAGACGTAATCGGCCGCGCGGGCCAAGGAAAGCAGGACCGGGGCGGCTTCTTCGACCCCCCATATTCCAGGCCGGTAGTTCACATCGAAAGAGAAGGAGGCCGGCGAGTCTCTCAGGCGCGATGCCAACGACTCCATTAGTACCCGGCAGGTGGAGGACAACCCGGCCGTGACGCCGCTGGCATGAACCAGTCGAACTGATTCCAGCGGCAGCGAATCCAATAGACCAGCATGCATATAGGAAGCAGCGGATCCTTTGCGGTAGTAGTGGACCTTTGGAGAAGCCGCTCCCGGATTCTTGAAATAGACGCCGGTCGGAGCCGTCTTGCTGTACGTGACAAATGTCGTGTCTACCCCATGTTTTTCCAGAGTCTCCACTATGCGGACCCCGAGGGGATCACTGCCGAGTACTCCGGCCCATGCCGTGGCGTAGCCGAGCTCGGCCATATACATGGCAACTGTTGACTCCGCACCGCCGGCAGATAATTGAAAAAGCTCGGCTTCGACCAGCGGTGTTGGTTCCGTAGGACTGACGAGAATCATCGTCTCCCCCAAGCACAAAACGTCAAGTGTTTTCAGCACAGTCTCTCTGTTCGTAGCGATACTTCGGTCAAAAGACCTCCGGACAAATGGCGTAGCAGGGTTGTGTGACTGGTGTTGTCAGCCTTTGACGGCGCCGGAGATGAAGCCGGCGGCGACCTGGCGTTGCATGACCAGGAAGAGGACGATGACGGGCAGGATTGTGATCAGGGTGCCGGCGGCCAGCGGGCCTACGTCGATGGACCGGCCGCCGGTGAACTGGTACAGCCCCGTTGTCAGGGGCCGGAATTCACCGCCCGGCAGGTAGAGCAGCGGGATCAGGAAGTTGTTCCAGTTCTGCAGGAACGTGAAGACGCCCAGGGCCGATGCGCCCGAACCGACCAGGGGAAGCATGACCCTGGTGAAAATCTGCCATTCAGAGCATCCGTCGACCCTAGCTGCCTGTTCCAGTTCTGTGGGGAGGTCGGAGAAGAACGCCCGCATGAAGAACGTTCCGAATGAGACGCCTGTGGAGGTCAGGATCAGGATCGCGCCGCCGAGCGTGTCCAGCAGTGCAAGGCCGCGCAGCTGGAAGTACAGCGGGATCATGTAGGTGAAAAAGGGGACCAGCAGGCCCAGCACCACCAGGTAGAACGCCACGGACCGTCCCCGGAAGGGCAGCCGGGCGAAGGTGTATCCGGCCATCGTGGACAGTGCCACGACCAGAAGGGTACTGGGAACGGTAAGCAGCAGGCTGTTGCCCAAATACTCGCCGAAGTGTCCTTCCGTCCAGGCCGTCGTGATGTTCTCCATGGAGAAGGAGGAGAACAGCGCGAACGGGTCCACGCGCACGTCCGCTTCGGTCTTCAGCGCCGTGGAGACGATCAGGATGACGGGGAACAAAGAAATCAGCGCCAGCACGATCAGCAGGGCATGCTTCCCCGCCAGTCCGGCCTTCCGGCGCGGGGTTGTGTCGTTCTCCGCCGGAGCCGGCCGGTCCAGCGCCCCGGCCAGTTGAAGCCTGTCGCGCTCCGATACTGTGATGTCGCTCATGCGCCTGTTCCTTGCAGTGAGAGTCGTCGTTGCAGCCGGTTCAACAGCACCGCGCAGGGAACCGAGAGCGCCGTAATGAGCAGGGCCAGGGTCGTCCCGTAGCTGATGTCGCTGACCTTGAAGGCGCTGCTGTATGCGTAGGTGCCCATCACGTTCGTGGCGTTGGCGGGGCCCCCGCCGGTCATGATGAAGATGATGTCGAAGACGCTGAAGCCGCCGACCAGGGTGATCGTGGTAACCATGAGGAAGACCGGCATGATCTGCGGGAGAATGATGTACCACAGGCGCTGGGCGGCATTTGCGCCATCCAAACGGGAGGCATCGACGAGCTCGGTGTCAACGTTCCGCAGGGCCGACAGGAAAATAATCAGCACGAAACCGGTCGACGCCCAGATCGCTGTCGCCAGCACGGCGTAGAGTGCCGTGTTTGGGTCTCCGAGCCAACCCGTGGCCAGATGACCGAAACCCATGCCCTGAAGTGCCTTGTTCAGCCATCCGTTGAGCGGGTCGTAGATCCAACCCCAGACAATGCCGATCGCGATGCCCGGCAGCACGTAGGGCAGGAAGAACGCCAGGCGATAGAACATATTCCCCCGCCTGACCGACCAAAGAAGCAGTGCCAGGATCAGGCCGATGGCCAGCGGGCCCACGGTGCCGATGACGATCCAGATCGCATTGTTGCTCAGGGCGTGCCAGACCTCGGGATCAGTGAACATCCGGGAGTAGTTATCCAGCCCCACGAAGGAAGGGTTCGGATTAATGCCGTCGAAGTCAACAAACGAATAGTAGATCGCGCTGCCGAGAGGCAGGACAAAGAACACGAGAACCAAAATCATCAGCGGGGTGATGAGGGCGATGCCCAGGCGGGTCTGCGCCCGCCTGGTCACCGCCGGCGTCGTCGACAAGATAGTCGAAGTCATCTCATTTGCTTTCTGCGGCAGACTTCTCGAACGCCGTCTGGAGCTCCTGGGCCACCTGCTCGGACGACTTCTGCCCGGTCAACAACCCCTGGAAACCATCCCACATGACCTTGTTGAAGGACTCAGTGGTCAGGACATCGATGTTGTATCCAAATTCTCCCGTTCCCTTGGTAATTTCGGTCGTCCCTGAAATGACCTGGGCAAAGAGCGGCGAAGCCTTGATTCCGTTGGTATCGACGGGAAACGCCGGAATGGTGTGCAGATTCTCCACCTGCCAGCGGCCTCGTTCTGCTGACTGCAGGTAGTCAAGGAACTTCAACGCTGCGTCGACCTTGGTTGTCTTAGCGGAGACGAAGGTACCGGACCCGAGACCGCCGCTGAAGATGCCTTCGTCGCTCTCGGACGGGAAAGGCATGAAGCCGGCGTCAAAGTTGGCGTTCTTTTCGATGCCCGATACCAGCCAACCGCCGGTCGGGTTCATGGCAGCCTTCCCTGAATAGAACAGGGTGTTGGCAGCGTCGTAAGCAACCGCTGCCGGTGAGGGTGGCAGATACGCACTCTTATTGAGGTCATTCCAGGTCTCGAGCGCGGCAACCACATCCGGGGACGTCCATGGGGTAGTTCCATTAAGCAGATCGCTCATGCCCTTGGACCCGGCCCGGCTGGACAACGCCATGCTCAACAGATGCCCGCCCTGCCATCCCTCCTTATCGCTGACAGCGAATGGAATAATCCCGGCATCCTTGATTTTTGCAGCCGATTTCTTCAAGTCATCGAGATTGCGGGGTTCCGACAATCCGAGTTTCGAGAAGATGTCCTTGTTGTAGAAGACACCTACTTCTTCAACGTTCGCGGGCACACCGAACGTTTTTCCGCTAAACGTAGCCCGGCTCTTAGCGAAATCGTAGATCTTCCAGTCCCGAGTCTTGTACGCGTCGGTCAGATCATAGAGCAGGCCGGCATCCGCCAGGATGCCGGCGAACCCCGGACCAGTCCCGTAGTCGAAAACATCCGGACCATCTCCCGATTGCAGCTGGGTCTGAAGGATGGTTTGAAGATTGTCGTTCGGAAGGACATCCAGCTTGACGCTGATGCCAGACACTTCCTCAAAGTTTTTCATATCGGTCTTGATCAGCTCCAATTGCTCAGTCGTCTCCGGCTGCGCAATCAGATAGCGGATTTCTTTGGCCTTGCCATCACCGCTCGGCGTTGGGGCTGCACCGGTACAAGCGGTGAGGGCGAGGGTCAGTGCCGCAGCGCAGGCCGCAATCGGCAACATCTGGATCTTTTTCATACTGACATCCTTGTCGTGGTTACTATTGTGATCGGTGTGGTTCGTGGGTTCGTCTTAGACGGGCGCGGCCGAGGTCCGTTGTCTGGTTGGCGACAAAGAATTTCCGTCCCGGTGGGTGCGATCAGTGCTGAGCTGTCAGGGTGATAATCCACGATGAGTTCCTGGTCCCGTCCAGAATGAGCCCGTGCTGCATAAGGATCCGGCCTGAACGGGTCCCTTGTTCGGTGACCGAGTAAAGCGCGTCCGGGTCCAGGCCGCGGAGTCGGACACGTACGCTGGCCTCGCCGAAGCGAGCGGGTCGGGCGACAATGATCACTGCTGCCGCTGAGGCGTCCTCGGCCACATACGCGCACGCCAGGGCATCGCGTGAAACCGGGAGCCGGTACAGGAGTCCGTCGGCGATGAGATGCCTTATCCCTTTGTACTGGCGAACCAGTTCCGCGGCTTCCTGCAGCTCGTCGGGACTCCAGAGCCGAAGATCCGCGCTCACGCCAAGAACGCCGTTCATGGCGGTGTGGAATCGTGTGGAGAGGGCCTGGGTTTGTTGCAACAGATCCGAATTTGGACTCTTGGCCGCCGGGTCTGTCACCCAGTGGACCAGTGAACCCACGGGCAGCACATGGGAGGCCGAGCTGATCATGGATGCCCGGTCGTGTGCATCTGTATTGTCGCTGATCCACGTCAGGCTCATCGATGACATGATGCCGAGATCAGAGCGCCCGCCCCCTCCAGAGCAGGACTGCCATGTGACGTGGGGGTATCGTTTGTTGAGGGCGCGGAGCACGGCCATCAAGCCCTCTGCGTGGCTCTGCCGGGTAGACGAACCAGGTACCGTTTGCCCAAGGGGCACGGGGCGGTTCATGTCCCAGACAATGTACGTGCAACCGGAGTCATCGATGACGTGGGACACCTTGTCGATCACCCATGCCTGCACGGCCTCCTGCCCAAGGTCGAGAATGTGCTGATGGCGGTGAGTCTGCCAGAACCGGCCTTCCGTTCCATGGACCCATTCCGGGTGGTTTCGGAAGACTTCGCTCTCTGGTGTGCACATCTCAGGCTCGACCCAGAGCCCCAGTTCCATGTCCAGCTCCCCCAGATCGCGACGCAGCGCCGCCATTCCCTCCGGGAACGCGCGTTCGTCGGGGATCCAGTTACCGAGTCCGCCGTGGTCGTTATCGCGTCCTTGGAACCAGCCGTCATCAATGACGAAGACTTCGGCTCCGAATTCGGCCGCAAGTCTTGCCTGTTCCAGCAACGAGTCATGGTCCACGTCAAACTTCAGAGCAAACCAGGAGTTGTACATGACCGGCAGGGGGCGGCGACGCTCGGACGCAATGACTCCGGTTACATGCTGGTGCCACAGCTGGCTCAGGTGCGCGAATCCTCTCTCCGAATAGACGCCGAGGCTTCGGGGGGTTTCGAGAGTGTCCCCGGGGTCAAGGCGGCATCGCATTTCCTCGTCGGCAACTCCAGGGACGATGTGTAGGCCGTGTTCGTCGCTGAGCTGGGTGGCGATACGCCAGGAACCTGTATGGGCGAGTGCAATCGACCAGACTTCGCCGTGATCCTCGCCGGCCATCTCGTGGACCGCGGTCCAGGGGGTGCCCCTGTGGCCGCTGGTGCCGGTGCGTGATCCGATGCTGCGGGTTCCGTGGACGACGGGGTTGTCTTCGAGCTGGAATTCACCCTGGACATGGCCGTAGAAGTTTCGGACGCTGAAGTCTCGGTACGAGGGCAGTGCCCAGGCTGCCGACGCCGCGCGATCGACGTGGGCGGGGCGCTCCCCTTCGTTATGCAGGCTCATCCAACGAGCCAGGGCGGCGGAGCGCTGGTGTACTGCGTAGTGCAGCTCGACCCGAATGCCGGCCCGTGTGTCGCGCAGCGTTACAGTGAGACGTGTTTCGCCTGAGTCGTCGAGGATTTCATGGCCGGAATACGTCAACAAGAGGCCAGGGGTTCCGTCGCTGTCTGTCATCGCGAGTGACGGTTCATCAAAGCGGAATCCACCCTGCGCGACGATCTCCTCCGTGAAGGCTCTCGGAGCAGACTCGAATCCGCGCCACTGCGCTGCCGGCTGTCGCATGTCAATAGTGTCGGCCGCGTTAGACCACCAGTCCCGCGGATCCGAGGCCAGGGCGACAACGTCGGCTACATCGATGGGCGAGCCCCAGTAGAGGTGTTTCAGATGTACTCCTGCCGGATCCAGTCCGAAGGCATAGGAGAAGTTTTCGTTGCCGAGAAGCCAAGCCTGACATTCGGCAATATATCGAATCGGGGGCAACATCTTTTCCTTCGTTGCTAGGGAGAGTGCTAAGTAGGGACCTCGCTGTGCAGAGTGGTCCATCCATCTTCACTACTTATAGTAGAAGTTGTTAACAATGGGTGTCAATGGTTCTGCCGTGCAGTTTGGAAATCAATAGGTGGCCGGGACCGTAGGGGTTGGGAGTCCCGCTGTTCCGGATAGGTGTTCACCCGAGGCGGATAACTCGATGCTCCATCGAAGACTCTCACCTGCCGGCAGCGTCACCACGTCGTCCGCATCGATGGCTGCTGACAGGGCGTCATGTCCTGCGTTCGCCGGTTCGATAGCCAGCACGCGCTGGCTGGAGAACTCGCCGTTGTCCCAGAGGATGGCCAGGTGCCGCAGATGCTGACCCTGCCATTGCATTCTCAGCATGCTCCCTGCATCCTGGACCGTGACGGCGCCACCGTGGGCCGGTCCTTCCATCCAGACCTTTAGGTGCGAGCCCTTGTTCAATCGCCCGGCCTCGTCCAGAACATCCCTCCAGGCGCGGGGACCTGATGCACCGCGGGGGGAGACAACGTTGCATCCGACCGGGTCTGTGAAAAGGCTTACTTCGGCGTGCCTGCCGACTTGGAACTGGGGGTGCGCCGCCCACAAGAACGGCTGTGGATGATCACCGCGGTTGTGAAGCTCGTAGTCGAGAACAATAGTGTCCCCAAGTGGCCATGCTTCGCGGCTTAGTGTGAGTTGCATGGTCGTAGTGTCCACTGCCAGGTGCAGTCCGTTGGCGTGGCGGGGGCGCCTCCGGAACCAGGGGACCGCCCACACCTCCCCGTGGTCAGGGATGTCGACCCCTCCCAGGCTGCAGGCGTCAATAGTGGGTAGCATTTCGTCCCAGCCGTAGATGTGCCGCCGTGTGAAGCTCGCGCCATAGCCCACGTCCTCCCCCGTCGATTTGGGTTGAACGAGCCACTCCCGTCCGGTGACCCGGTCGATCAGGGAGACTATGCGTCCGCCGCGGCCAGCATCGATGCCAAGTGTCAGTAGCCTGGAGTGGACCCATTCCAGGCCCGGGAGTTCGTTGTCATTGGTCATTTGCTGACTTGATGAGCTCTAGATTCCGTAGCGAATCTTCCGGGCGGACTCGTAGAGTCGATTCTCCTTTCACGGCCGCTGCGAAGTCGCTGAACGCGCCTTCGAAGCCGGCGTCGAAGGGAACGTTCCACAGTGGTTCGAGCCGCTCTGCCTGTCCCTTGGTCTGCCACGTGAGCTGGGCGCGGGGAAGGAAATCCAGGGCCAGACGGCCTTCCGTGCCGATCAGGTTCACGCCAAGACGCCATCCTTCCGGCCAGTCGGTATCGGGGCCGGAAGGGCAATCCGAATATCCGACGGAAATGGTGGCGACGGCGCCGGAGTTGAAAAGGGCCTGTCCCACGGCGGTGTCTTCGGCCCCGAGGCGCGAGGATGACTGTGGCAAGATGGCCTGCAGTTTCTCTATTTGTCCCAGGCACGCCTCGAGCACGTAGACCAGGTGCGGGGCGCCGTCGACCCACGCGCCTCCGCCCGTCGCGTCTTTGTCGAGCCGGAAATCCCAGGGAGCCAGGTCAAGCCATCCTGAGGACCAGGCAGTTGCGCTGGTAACGCGGCCCAGCATTCCGGTCTCTATCACCTCAACAGTTCGCTGCAGGGCAGGATGAAACAGAAGGTTATGGCAGATTGCGAGAACGCGATCCTTGCGGCGGGCGATGTCGCACAACTCGCGTGCCTGAGGGACGGTGCTTGCAATCGGCTTGTCCATGAATACGTGGACGCCCGCATTGAGTGCTTCTTTGGCGAGGCTATGGTGGAGGTTGTGCGGCACCATGATGTCGACCGCATCCACCGGGACGGAGTCCAGTACCTGGGCCAGTGAAGTAAAGGCGCCGGCGCCGAATTCGGCGGCCAGCTGATGTGCCGCTTCGCCCCGCGGGTCCGCGACAGCAATGACGTCCACACCTGGCGTCCGACGCAGCACCGCCGCGTGGGTGGCTGCCACCCGGCCTGCTCCAATTAAAGCGATCCGCAATGGATTTCCTTTCCCGAGCGGCTGAGTCCAACCCGAGAAGCTGTGGCTACCGCAGCCTTCCGGATCACTTTGCGCCCGCAGCGACGAAAGCGTGTACTGGAGACTGCCCCGCCAGCAGGTCAACATCAGTGGCACCGAAAAGGCGGCGCTGGACCAGATGGCCGGCAATCACCGAGGGTACGAGCGAAAGGCCCAGTCCGGGTGAATCTCCCAGTTCCACGTGGCCCTGGCTGGGTCGCGGCTCTCCTTCGAAGAACTGGTGGTAGAAGTTGTATCCGGAGCGTATGCCGTCTTCGGGAAAGACCTCGATCAGGGGGCTGCCGTAGCTGCTGATGATGAGGTGGGCGTTGTGAGCCTGGTTGGAGTGCGGGATGACCGGAATGTCATATGCCTCAGCCAGCGCCCACACTTTGCGCGCTTCTGTGATGCCTCCCATCCGGTTGACGTCCGGCTGCAGAATGTCGACGGCGCCGGCCTTGAGCATGTCGTGGAATCCAGCAAGGGTGAACTCGTGTTCACCTCCGGAAATTGGAACGCCAACCCGGCTGCGGATGTAGGCGTAGCTTTCCCGGTGATCGGGGAGAACCGGTTCTTCGACCCATGCCAGTCCGATATCGTCGAGCATGTTGATCATCGAAATTGCGTATGAGGTGTCCCAGCCCATGTAGGCCTCTGCTGCAATGTCGACGTCGTCGCCGACGGCCTCGCGCACGGTACGGACCAAATCCCGGTTGGCCCGCATGCCGGCGCGCCCGTCTGCCGGTCCGTACCCAAAGCGCATCTTTACTGCGCTGAAGCCACTTGCGATGTGCGCGGAGGCTTCCGCATGGAGGCTCTCGAGATCGTGGCGGGCGTACAGTTCACTGGCGTAGGCTCGCATCCGGGGCCTGACCTTTCCGCCCAGAAGATTGTAGACCGGTTGCCCCAGAAGCTTGCCCTGGATATCCCATAGGGCAATATCGAGTGCACTGATGGCTTCCATTACGATGCCTTTGCGACCCAGGGCAATGGTGTTTCGATAGAGGGTCTGCCAGTTTCGCTCAAGGTCAAATACATCCGCGCCAATCATCAGGTCCGCGAGATGGTGGGCGATCACGCTCATCGCCACCGGAGAGCCTACACCGACAGTGCCAAGACCATAGGTACCGTCCTCAGCGTGGACGGCCACAATGATATTCGTCATTGGATCGCCGTGTTCAGCTCCCGGCTGCCTACGACCAAGCCTGGAGTCTCGGGGATCGTGCAGGATATCCAGCGGCGTCGTGCTCCACCACGAGCGTGGCTGATCGTTTCGGGGCTCGCGCAGGGCAAACAGTTCAATGGCGGCTATTCGCATGGTTCAAGTTCCTCGGTAGTCGGAAAAGTGGTTAGTTGTACCCGGCAAAGAGTGGGGTTACGGCCCGCAACGCCCGGGCGGTAACGAAGAAGCCTTCCGGCTGCCGGTTGAGCAGCCAGGGCTTCGGCGGAGAGCCCGTACCGGGAAGTGGTAATATACAGCTCCGTCAAGGAGTGTCCCGCGAAGGCGACGCTGGTCGGACGCTGGACAGGCACGGGTAGCTGGTACAGCAGGTCCCCTTCAGGGCTGTAGCAACGCACCTCCCAGCCGTCCCACATGGCGATCCAGAGATTTCCCTCTGCATCAACGGTCAGCCCATCCGGCTCACCTGCGGCGTCTGACAGATCGAGAACCGTTCGCTGGCTGCCGAGGATGCCCGTGTCGACGTCATAGTCGTAGCCCTTGATGAGACCAGTGGCGGAGTCCGTGAAGTACATCAAGGTACCGTCTGCATTCCAGTCGATTCCGTTCGGGATGGATACGGGCTCAATGATCTTCTCGACTTGCTGATCGAGATCCAGCCGATAAAGCGCCCCGGCATCAGGTTCTGCTCCATAAGACATGGACCCAGCCAAAAACCTGCCGGCTCCATCACAGGCGCCATCGTTCATCCTCAGCCGGGGCTGGTCCGCTATGACTCCGGATAGGCGATGAAGTCGGCCCTCGTACAGATGCGCGAAGCCGTCCCTGGTGGCCGCTATGAGTCCTCCTGAGGCGTGAGGACTAATTGCCGTGATCTCCGTCTGGAATGCGTCGGATGAATAAATAGTGTCCAAACCCCAGTGGTGGACGATTCCAGCTGTAATATCCACCCAATGCAGCATCGAATCCACGGGATCCCAGGTGGGAGATTCGCCATGAAGACAGATCGGGCCCCCAAGGACCTCAAGCCTGCCCGGTTCGTGGCTGCCAACGACAGGCTCGGTGTGATCAAGGTATTCCAACGTGGAGCGAATCCTTCCTCGCATCATATGGTGACCAAAGCCGTGTAGGCATCCACATGAGCGCACATAGCAACTTAGCAACTTCTACTATATGCTAGAAACAGCCAATCGGAGGTCCAATATGTCAGTTGTTTCTCGTCGCACCCTCACCGACCAGGTGAGTGAGGCGCTGTTGAAGATCATCGTTGACGATGAGATGTCAACAGGAGATCCTCTACCGCCAGCCGGCGAACTGGCAAAGCGCTTTGACGTCAGCACCGTCGTTATCCGCGAAGCGGTCGCACAACTCGCAGGTCGGGGAGCGTTGTCACGCCGCCAGGGACGGGAGCCCGTTGTAGCCTTGCCCGGAGCGGATATTCTGGCCGAAATTCTGACGATGCATGGCCGGCAGGAGAATATACCGCCATCTGACTTTCTGGTATGCCGTGCCGCCCTCGAATTGGAATCCGCGGCACTCGCGGCCCTGAATCTGGGCGAGCACTCCCGGGCATTGGCGCTCGAACCAGCTCTCGCCACCTTGCGGGGCGCCAAAAGACGCGAGGCGATTGTCGAAGCCGACCTTGCGCTCCACCTGGCGATTGCTGAATTGTCCGGCAACCGTGCACTCAAAGTCATTCTGATGAGTCTTGTTGACGTCATCGCCACGGAAATCACTCGGCGCACTCCGGAGGAGAACGAAGAATACCGGTGTGCATCGCTGCGCGATCACGAAGCCATTGTCACGGCGATCGTTTCCGGGGATGCAGCCGCTGCGCGGCGCAGCATGGCTGCACATTTCGACGCCGCCATGCCGGGGTATGCCAACGGCTCTCATTAGATGCTCCTCGGGCGTTCACTGGCAGCAGGTTGCATAGGCGCTCCGAGCACCATCACGGATCCCCTGGTGAGCCGGCAGTGGCCGCGCATTCGCGCCCAGAAAGGCACTGTCGTCCCCCTCTACGGCGGCCATTGGATCGCTGTCCTGTTGGTCATCGATCAGCCGGCCACGATCGGAGCGCTCCCCGTCGCGGTCGCCCCAGCGGCGGTGTCATCGTCGGGTGGCTCTACCCGTGATGAAGCGGCCATCGCCGAAGCTGCCCGGACCATACCGCACGCTGCCCTCCATGACAGCCATGCTCTGCGGCTTCGATGACGACCTGGCCAAACAGGCCACCGCAGAGGATCCGCGGCCTGCTGACCGAGATCTACCGGCACTGGATCCTGTCCTTGGCCCGTGGAGAGACCTGCTGGCTGCGGACCTGACCGACCCCCGGAGCCCTCCGCCCATGCACGACGGAGCCGGATCGGAGCGGCAGCTGAGCTTCTGGTCGCTTTGAGCCCTGAAGCGTTGGCAGCCGCCAGTATCTCATCACTGCCGAGTCGGTCATACGTCGAGATCGAACGTGAGTTCGGAATGGTTGCGGAGACGTCCCCGACCGCGAATACGGGCCGGGCACTTCGCCGTTTGGCTCTCGTCATACCCGTCATGCGGGCCAGGTCCCTGAATTCACGGGCTGCCGGAATGATTCCGGAGTGTCTGATTTCAGTCCCCAAACTCTCGTGTTAACGCCAACCGAAAATAGGGCCAGGAACGCCAACTGAAAATAGGGCCACCGACCATTATGGAAGGTGATCAATTTGGATGATTGGGCGGAGATACGCCACCTGTTTTCGACGGGTAAGCACTCGAAGCGTGAGATCGGCAGGATCGTGGGGGTTTCCCGCGGAACGGTGGACCGGGCGCTGGAGTCGGACCGGGCACCGAAGTATCAGCGGGCGGCCGGAGTGTCGAGTTTTGATGCGTTTGCTCCCAGGGTGCGGGAGTTGTTGGTGAAGACGCCGACGATGCCGGCCGCGACGCTCGCGGAGCGGGTGGGCTGGTCCGGTTCCGCGTCTTTGTTCCGGGCGAAGGTCGCCGCGATCCGGCCTGAATACGCCCCGCCGGACCCGGCCGACCGCCTTGTCCACGAGCCGGGTTTCCAGGTCCAGTGCGATCTCTGGTTCCCGCACGAGCCGCTGCCCGTCGGTGAGGGCCAGAATGACACGCCCCCGGTGCTGGTGATGACTTCGGCGTTCTCGGGTTTCATCCAGGCGCGGATGCTGCCGTCGCGGACGACGCCGGACCTTCTGGGCGGAATGTGGACTCTGCTGCAGGACGCGCAGGCGGTTCCGTCGCGGCTGTTGTGGGACAACGAGTCAGGCATCGGCAGGCGCCGGCCCACGGAGCCGGTGGCCGCGTTCGCCGGGTCCCTGGGGTTGGAGATCAAGCTGCTTCCGCCGCGGGATCCGGAGTCCAAGGGCATGGTCGAGCGGATGAACAGGTTCTTCCGGCAACGCTTCATGCCGGGCCGGGACTTCCGTTCCCCAGCGGATTTCAACGGCCAGCTGGAGGACTGGCTGCCCAAGGCCAATCACCGGTACTCGCGGTCCCGCCACGGCCGCCCGGACGAGCTGATCGTCCTGGACCGGGAAAGGATGCGGGAACTGCCGCCGGTGACCCCGGAGGCGGTGTTCCGCAACGCGGTGCGGCTGCCGCGGGATTACTACGTGCGGGTGTTCTCCAACGACTATTCCGTTGACCCTTCGTTCATTGGTCGGATCGTTGATGTCATCGCTGATCTGGACACCGTCTGGGTCACCCATGAGGGTGTCATCATCGCCACCCATGTCCGGGCATGGGCCCGGCATCTGGTGGTGACTGATCCGGCCCACGTTGCCCGCGCGGCGGTGATGCGCCGGGACTTCCGGACCCAAAGGGTGCACCGCCCCGAACCCGAGGAAGCGGTGCAGGTGCGGGACCTGGCCGCCTATGACGAGATCTTCGGCATCGATCTCGGCCAACAGCCGACCCTTCTGGAGGTGGCGTCATGACCGGGACGCCGTCACAGATCGAGTACTACGCCCGGGCCCTGCGCGCACCGCGGATCAGCGACGGGTTCCGCCGCCTCGGGGACCAGGCCCGGGACGCCGGCTGGTCCCATGAGGAGTATCTGGCCGCGGTCCTCTCCCGGGAAGTTTCCGAACGCGAAGCCTCCGGAGCCGCGACCCGGATCAAGGCCGCGAGGTTCCCGGCCCACAAGGATCTGGAGGAGTTCAACTTCGAGCATCAGCCCTCCGCGGACCGGAACCTCATCGTTCACCTGGGCACCGGGGTGTTCCTCTCCGAGGCCAAAAACGTGGTCCTGCTCGGGCCGCCCGGCACGGGCAAAACGCACCTCGCGGTCGGCATCGGTATCAAGGCAGCCAAGGCCGGGCACCGGGTTCTCTTCGACTCCGCCACCGGCTGGGTCGCCCGCCTCCAGGAAGCCCATTCCCGCGGGAAACTCGCCCAGGAACTGGTCAAACTCCGCCGCTACAGCCTCCTGGTGGTCGACGAAGTAGGCTATATCCCGTTTGACCAGGACGCGGCGAACCTGTTCTTCCAGCTTGTCTCCAGCCGCTACGAACACGCGTCCATGATTCTGACGTCCAATCTCCCGTTCGCCCGCTGGGGCGATGTCTTCGGGGACCTGACCATCGCCTCGGCCATGATCGACCGGATCGTCCACCACGCCGACGTCATCAGCCTCAAAGGCAACAGCTACCGGATCAAAAGACACCAACCCGACGCCAGTACGGCACAATAGAACCACAACCCCGTGGCCCCGTTTTCAATTGGCACTATTGGCCCTATTTTCGGTTGGCGTTAACACTCTCGCCATCAGCTCTGGACCCGACCAGCCGTGCCGCAGGTCCTGATCGAGCAGTCGTTGTCTGAGTTCCGGATCCTTGACTTTGTCGAGAGGTATCGTGAGGTGCCCCCAAGGTAACTCAGCAACTCCCTGCTGGGGCATCGGAGCCTCCGCCCAGGCTCCGGCAAAGGCGCGCATGTACTGTCAGTTGCGTAGGGAAAGTCCTGGCTTGCCAAGAAGGGCTGCTTGAAGGTCTCTGGAGAGCATCTTCAGAAGGCATCCCCTCCAACCCATCAGTTGCAGGTAGCCAAGTGTTCGAGTGCTGGCTCGCTGGAGGTGGCCGCTCTGGGGCAGGCGCTCGTGTATTCAGCTCGGGCGCTCCGGCTTCCTAGCCGTCGCAGGACTGTCAACGCCCCGTTCCGGCGACGGCATGCTCATCGATGGCGATGATCTCCTCAATCGAGAGGACCGGTGCTTCCAGCGCGGCGACGTTTTGTTCCAGCTGGGCGACCGAGCTTGCGCCGATCAGGGCCGAGGTTACTTGGGGGTGGCGCAGGACCCAGGTCAGGGCCAGCTGGGCCAGTGTCTGGCCGCGGCCGCTGGCGATGTCGTTGAGGGCCCGTGCACGGCCGAGATAGGTTTCACCGACCCGGCCGTCGGTGAAGAGATGGCCGGCGGATGCCCGGGAGCCGGTCGGGATGGTGCCATCGAAGTAGCGATCCGTGAGCAGACCCTGCGCTAGCGGGGAGAAGACGATGCTCCCCGCACCCACCTCGTCCAGCACCGCCAGCAGGCCGGCTTCGATGTGGCGGTTGAACATGGAGTAGCTCGGCTGGTGGATCAACAGCGGCACCTTGTGCACGGCCAGCGCTTCGGCGGCGGCCCTGGTCTGTTCCGGCGTGTAGTTCGAGATGCCCACGTACAGGGCCTTGCCTTGCTGGACGGCCGTGGCCAGTGCTCCCATCGTTTCTTCAATGGGGGTGTCGTGGTCTGGCCGGTGGCTGTAGAAGATGTCGACGTAGTCCAGGCCCATGCGGTTCAGGCTGGCGTTCAGGGATGACAGGATGTGCTTGCGGGATCCCCCATCACCGTAGGGGCCGTTGTGCATGGCATGGCCGGCTTTCGTGGAGACGATAATTTCGTCCCGGTAGGGTTTCAAGTCGTGCGCGAGTAGCTGGCCGAACGTCCGTTCTGCGGATCCGTGCGGCGGGCCGTACCTGTTGGCCAGGTCAAAGTGCGTGACGCCGAGATCGAAGGCGCGCCGCACGATGGCCCGCTGTGTCTCCAAGGTGCGTGTGTGGCCGAAATTTTGCCATAGCCCGAGGGAAAGGGCAGGCAGTTTCAGCCCGCTGCGTCCGGCGCGGCGGTAGGTCATGGTGTCGTATCGGTTGTCTGCGGGGATAAAATCCGTGGAAGTCACTTGCGGGCTTTCTCTAGTCGGTTCATTTCGAGCTTCGGTGCGACGGGTCTCGTCAAGAGCCGGCTGGCCAGGGGGCAGTCCGCTATTATTCGATGGCGTCATCCAGGCGCCAGTATTCACCCCCGGCGCATCTCAGCAGGCGAAGGCAAGACAGGAAATGTCACTCATCTGCTATGAGGTTTCTCGACGACGTGAGCCAGACATACTCCGCGGAGATCGGTCACCCATATCGCGACCCAACTCTTCTGCCCTTCCACGTGATCGCGTGTTCTGTCCATCTCCAGACTTGTGGTCCGGCGATCAGGCGTCCCTCGTAGGAACCGATGGACGTGCATGTGGGTTCCGATTCAAGATCCCAGTCCTGGAAGGTGGCCACATAGTGTGCGCGGCTTCCCGAGAGTTTGACCCCGATGTTGCTGACGGTTTGGACCGTGCTCCGTCTTCGGTCTTCGAACCGGTCGATTATCCCCTCAGGACCGGGGTCCGTGCTTGAGTGGATGTCCCGCCCAAACCGGATGTCCACACCCCGAATCAGTTCGCCCATGAGGTCCTCGTCACGGGTGGATATGGCCAGTGCGAAGGCTGAAAGAAGATTCTCGACATGGTGCCGGATAATCGCATGAGTGCTGCCCGCTGTTTCCATGCCCTGCCTCACAGAAGACATGGCAACGCCAGCAGCATCGGAATCGTCCGCGACGTTCCAAGGCGGCCTCTTGCCGTCCATTCCGACGACCATATTCTGGGCTGGAGGAGTGTCCCTAACGGAGGATGTGGGCCGAAGCATGTCGTTCGATTCCTGCCAGTGCATGGTTATCGGGACGGTTGAGGTGGATCGAGTGCAGGCGGACGTCGACGAGGTGGGTCTGCCTCGCCCAATGTCTGTTCCGCGCCAGTGCCAGAGCAGCGGGCCTTCGACGTCGGCACGGCTTGGTGCCGGTTCACTCCAAGAGATCGTGGCCTGCGACCATCCGACGGATGGCCGGGTTCGGTACCGAAGTGAATTCCGAACCGATGTGCCGGCCAGGTTGCGCCATGCGGGTGGTATGCACGGGAGAGGGCAGCGAGCGAGCCCTGGCGGGTGCTGCCCACTGGACGGCGTTGGCCAGGACTTGCCGGATCTGCTGACGGTAGTAGATGGGGTAGTTCTGATCGCCCGGGCTGAAGTAGAAGATCTTTCCGTTGCCGCGGGTGAACGTGACGCCGGAGCGGAAGACCTCTCCTCCCTCGAAGGAACTAATGAAAACGAGCTCATCGGGGGTTGGGATGTCGAAGAATTCGCCGTAGGTTTCGTGCCCTTCGATGACGATAGGCACATCAATCCCGGCGGCGATGGGGTGGTGGGGGGCTGTCGTCCAGACCAGTTCGCGGTCGCCGTCGTTGCGCCACTGCAGCGAGCAGGTGGTACCCATCAAGCGGATGAAGATCTTGGAAAAGTGTCCTGAGTGCAGCACTATCAGGCCCATGCCGGCGAGGACGTGGCGTTGCACCCTTTCGACCACACTGTCAGATACCTGGTCGTGGGCCCGGTGTCCCCACCACAGGAGGACATCGGTATTGGCCAGGACGTCATCCGTCAGACCATGCTCGGGATCTGCCAGGGTGGCGGTCCGGATTTCGGCCCGGGATCCGAGAACCGTCCCGAGGCCTTCGGCGATTGCCCCGTGGATGCCGTGGGGGTAGATCGCTGCGATCTCCGGCTGCGAAGTCTCGTGCACGTACTCGTTCCACACCGTGATCCGGAGCGGTGTTGCGGTGGATGTCATGCTGTCAGTCTCCTTCGAGAAGTCGGTTTTGCAGGTCCAGGCACAGTGCGGCTGTCCAGCTGAAGAGACGGGTTCCATGGGGTTCGCCGGTGTGCGGGTCGACGTATTCAGGGAAGTCATTGTTGCCGGCGATCTCGGCCAGGGACTCTGCGAGGGCATGAGCGTCTGCTGTGGCTCCGCGGGTATTCAGCGCTTCCACCAGCAGCCATGCGGTGTTGAACCAGGACGGTCCGCGCCAGTACCTCGATGAGTCGAACGTCGGAGCGAGGAGGTCGTGGCTTGGGACGAGGCGGGACTCCCCGAGCCCGAAGTGCGGGCCGCGCAAGAGTGCTTCCAGCTCGTCCCCGTGGCCTATTCCCGGCAACAGCAGCGGCAGGAGGCCGGATACCGTTCTGTATTTCTGTGTGTCCCACGTTATGGCGTCGCGGGCAACATAGGTGCCGAGATCCGCGTCCCACAGCGACTCGAGGGCTACCGCGATGTCCCGGGCGCGCCCGGGATGGTCGTACGCGGGAACACAGCCCAGTTCGTCGGCGATGACTGCCAAGGCAAGCTCGGATCGTGCCCAGAGAGCGTTGAAGGCTGGGTCTTCGACACGAAATGGGCAAGCTTTGTCCGAATCGTCGCAGTCGGCATCACGGTACGTCGCCGCAATGTAAAGGTACTTGTCGTATTCCCTGTTCGAAGGACGTTCCGTTGCGTCGGCGTGCTCCAGGTCCGGACGCGGGATGTCCTGTCCGAAAGATCCGGCCACGTTTTCCAAAGGCGCGTCCCAGTAGGGTGAATTGTCCATCCCGCTCTCCCACGGATGCACCACGGCGGCCAGACCGGACGCGAGCGAGCGGCGGCGTGTGTACAGGTACTGATGCCAGGCCACGAGACGCGGGTAGGCTCGTTCCAAGAAACGGCGCCGGCGGGACTCCACGGGGTCAGCCTGATGGACCAAAAGCGTGGCCCAGGCATGGTTTGGCGGCTGCACCAGCCCTGCTGTGGGAACGCCAGGGGATCCGGGAATGCGGTCGCTACGCCAAAACGCAGCACCGGGAGAATAATCGTCCCGTGCCGGGTCGAAGACGATCTGCGGGAGCCGCCCGTCATCCCATTGGGCACTGAACAGGGAGTCCAGTTCCTGCTGGGCGCGGCGAGGGGAAATGTGCCGCAGGCCGATGGCGATGAAGGCCGAGTCCCAACTCCACTGGTGGGGGTAGAGGCCGCCCGCCGGTACCGTGTGGCGGCCTCTCCAGTTCTGCACCAGCACGGCCGTTGCGGCAGAGGACACCGCATCGTTCATAGGAACCGCCGCAGCAGGACCGGGCTCGCCGGCAGGACGTCCTGTGCCGGGCCCGACAACCGGCTCTCCAGGGCAATGGGCCCGTCATAGCCGATGGCGCGGATCGTGGAGCCGAATAGTGCCCAATCGATGTGGCCCGAGCCCGGTTCCAGACGGTTGGAGTCACTGGCCTGGACGTGTCCGATGTAGGGTCCGGCGGCCAGCAGTGCTGCGGCAGGGTCTGCTTCCTCGATGTTCATGTGATAGGTGTCTGCAGCGACCTTCACGGAATCGAGGCCAATCTCCTTGATCAGGGAGACGGCGTCGTCCAGCCGGCGGACCATGTGATTTTCATACCGGTTCAGCGGTTCCAGGTACAGTTCCACCCCCAGGGTAGCGGCGTGGGCTCCTACCTGGCCCAGCCCGTCAATGAGGACCTTCCGGTCCTCTTCGGTGCTGCGCGGAGAGACGAAAGGAGGAAGCCGATCCGAAAACATCCCGTACGAGGCCGGCGTCATCGCTCCCCGCCCGCCGATTTCCGCCATGACGTCCAACAGCGATTTCATCTGCACAATCGCGTCCTGGCGTTGTTCGGCGTCGAACGCGCCGATGAAATGCATCATCTCGACGCAGACTGTCGGCATGGGGATTCCCCTCGCTGCCGCCCTCCGCAGTTCGGGCAGCCGCTCCCGGAATCCGAAGTCCCCCTTGCCGCGCAGCTCGATGCCATCGAAGCCCCACTCCTGCGCGATATCCCACTTCTCCTCCATGGACTCGCCCGGCAGGTGCTGTTCCTGCACGCAGATCATATTCATTTATTTCTCCAAGAATCGTTGGGTGCTTGAAATTGTTTTCCGGCATCCGGGATGCCCGCTGCACGCGTGCCGCGGCCGCATCACGATGCTCCGGGCCCTGGCTCTGCCCCATCACAGCTCAAGACCACCTGGAGGGCATCCCGGGGATTCCCGTCCAGCATCTCGAATGCCCGTGCGGCTTCTTCCAGCGGTATGGTGTGGGAAATGAGCTCTGTCAGCTTGAGCCGGCCTGAGACTCCGAGATCGATGACGGTCCTGTTCAGCCGGTACCTGTCCCAGCGGTGCTGCAGCGATGGTGCCGGCCCTGAAATCTGGGATGAGACAACCTGGACGCGGTTCATATGGAATTCCTCACCCAGGCGCAGGCCCACGCCGTCGCCCTGCAGAAACCCCGCGGCACAGACGCGCGAGCTATAGGCCACCGAGCGGATCGCCTCATGCAGCGCACGGTAGTTTCCCGAAATCTCCAGACAGACGTCCGCGCCCCGGCCTCCGGTAAGTTCCCGGATTTTTGTGGCGGTGTCGCCATCTGACGGGTCCAGGACGACGTCAGCGCCAAGGTCCTTGGCCAGCTGACGGCGCTGTTCGATGCCGTCGACGGCTATGACACGGGCGCCGTTGAGTCGTGCCAGCTGGGCGACGATTTGGCCGGGAACGCCCAGGCCGAACACCGCGACGGTTTCACCGATGTGGATGTCTGCATCGAGGACAACGTTCAGCGCAACGGCCCCGATGTGGGAAAAAATGCCGATCCGGGGGTCGGCGTCGCGGTCCAAAATCCGCGCCGCAGCGTATTCCTCGGTCTGTACGGTGGATGTCCTGTGGCCCCAGATGCCCCAGATGCGGTCTCCCACTGCGACGTTGGTGACGTCGGCGCCAATCTCTACCACCTCTCCGACCTCTTCGTAGCCCACGCCGTCCAACGGATAGCTAAGTGAGGAAGTGCCATCGACGAAGAGTTTGTGCTCTTTGTTCCACTGCTTGCTCAGGTAGGGGCTGGTGCCGCGGTACGACGTCAGCTCGGTACCTGCGGAGATGCCGGTGAACAGTGTCCGCAGCCGCACCTCCTGGCTTCCCAGGGGCGGGTCGGGTTCGCTGATTACCTCTGCGACCCGGGGCGAAGTGAAACTGACCATGGAACCCATATTGAAGATCTCCTTGCGATCGCTTTGAGCGAGTCGTCTTGTTTAAAGTTGGTGTACGGAACGGGCCGACCGGGCCCTGTGTTGTCAGCCTTTGACGGCGCCGGAGATGAAGCCGGCGGCGACCTGGCGTTGCATGACCAGGAAGAGGACGATGACGGGCAGGATTGTGATCAGGGTGCCGGCGGCCAGCGGGCCTACGTCGATGGACCGGCCGCCGGTGAACTGGTACAGCCCCGTTGTCAGGGGCCGGAATTCACCGCCCGGCAGGTAGAGCAGCGGGATCAGGAAGTTGTTCCAGTTCTGCAGGAACGTGAAGACGCCCAGGGCCGATGCGCCCGAACCGACCAGGGGAAGCATGACCCTGGTGAAAATCTGCCATTCAGAGCATCCGTCGACCCTAGCTGCCTGTTCCAGTTCTGTGGGGAGGTCGGAGAAGAACGCCCGCATGAAGAACGTTCCGAATGAGACGCCTGTGGAGGTCAGGATCAGGATCGCGCCGCCGAGCGTGTCCAGCAGTGCAAGGCCGCGCAGCTGGAAGTACAGCGGGATCATGTAGGTGAAAAAGGGGACCAGCAGGCCCAGCACCACCAGGTAGAACGCCACGGACCGTCCCCGGAAGGGCAGCCGGGCGAAGGTGTATCCGGCCATCGTGGACAGTGCCACGACCAGAAGGGTACTGGGAACGGTAAGCAGCAGGCTGTTGCCCAAATACTCGCCGAAGTGTCCTTCCGTCCAGGCCGTCGTGATGTTCTCCATGGAGAAGGAGGAGAACAGCGCGAACGGGTCCACGCGCACGTCCGCTTCGGTCTTCAGCGCCGTGGAGACGATCAGGATGACGGGGAACAAAGAAATCAGCGCCAGCACGATCAGCAGGGCATGCTTCCCCGCCAGTCCGGCCTTCCGGCGCGGGGTTGTGTCGTTCTCCGCCGGAGCCGGCCGGTCCAGCGCCCCGGCCAGTTGAAGCCTGTCGCGCTCCGATACTGTGATGTCGCTCATGCGCCTGTTCCTTGCAGTGAGAGTCGTCGTTGCAGCCGGTTCAACAGCACCGCGCAGGGAACCGAGAGCGCCGTAATGAGCAGGGCCAGGGTCGTCCCGTAGCTGATGTCGCTGACCTTGAAGGCGCTGCTGTATGCGTAGGTGCCCATCACGTTCGTGGCGTTGGCGGGGCCCCCGCCGGTCATGATGAAGATGATGTCGAAGACGCTGAAGCCGCCGACCAGGGTGATCGTGGTAACCATGAGGAAGACCGGCATGATCTGCGGGAGAATGATGTACCACAGGCGCTGGGCGGCATTTGCGCCATCCAAACGGGAGGCATCGACGAGCTCGGTGTCAACGTTCCGCAGGGCCGACAGGAAAATAATCAGCACGAAACCGGTCGACGCCCAGATCGCTGTCGCCAGCACGGCGTAGAGTGCCGTGTTTGGGTCTCCGAGCCAACCCGTGGCCAGATGACCGAAACCCATGCCCTGAAGTGCCTTGTTCAGCCATCCGTTGAGCGGGTCGTAGATCCAACCCCAGACAATGCCGATCGCGATGCCCGGCAGCACGTAGGGCAGGAAGAACGCCAGGCGATAGAACATATTCCCCCGCCTGACCGACCAAAGAAGCAGTGCCAGGATCAGGCCGATGGCCAGCGGGCCCACGGTGCCGATGACGATCCAGATCGCATTGTTGCTCAGGGCGTGCCAGACCTCGGGATCAGTGAACATCCGGGAGTAGTTATCCAGCCCCACGAAGGAAGGGTTCGGATTAATGCCGTCGAAGTCAACAAACGAATAGTAGATCGCGCTGCCGAGAGGCAGGACAAAGAACACGAGAACCAAAATCATCAGCGGGGTGATGAGGGCGATGCCCAGGCGGGTCTGCGCCCGCCTGGTCACCGCCGGCGTCGTCGACAAGATAGTCGAAGTCATCTCATTTGCTTTCTGCGGCAGACTTCTCGAACGCCGTCTGGAGCTCCTGGGCCACCTGCTCGGACGACTTCTGCCCGGTCAACAACCCCTGGAAACCATCCCACATCGCCTGGTTGAACACGTCGGTGCTCAGCGTGTCGATGCTGTAGCCAAACTCGCCTGTGCCATCTGCAATCTTGGCGGTATCCTCCACAACCTGAGCGAACAGAGGCGAGGCCTTAACTCCGGATGTGTCGACAGGGAACGCCGGAATTGCATGCACTTCTTCTATTTGCCAGCGTCCGTGTTCCGGGGTCTGCAGGTAGTCGAGGAATTTCAGCGCTGATTCGCTCTTCTTGGTCTGGGCGGAAACGAATGTGCCAGACCCGAGGCCTGCACTGAAAGCGCCACTGTCGTTGTCACCTGGGAAGGGGATGAACCCAACGTCAAACTGGGCGTTCTGCTGCACACCCGTGATGAGCCAGCTTCCCGTCGCTGTCATGGCGGCCTTGCCTGAATAGAAAAGGGCATTGCCATTGTCGTAGGACACAGCCGTCGGCGAGGGCGTCAGGTACGAACTCTTGTTCAGCTGGTTCCAGGCATCGAGTGCGGCGACCACGTCCGGCGATGTCCATGGTGTCGTTCCGTCAAGCAGGTCACTCATGCCCTTTGACCCGGCCCGGCTGGCCAGGGCCATGCTCAACAAATGCCCTCCCTGCCATCCTTCCTTGTCGCTGACAGCGAGCGGCACGATGCCGGCATCTTTAATGGTTTTCGCTGCCGCCTGCAGATCAGCGAAGTTCTTGGGCTCAGAAATGCCCAGTCGGGAGAACATTTCCTTGTTGTAGAAGACGCCCAGTTCCTGGATCAGGTCGGGGACGCCGACGGTCTTGCCGTCGAAGGTCACACGGTCCTTGGCGAAGTCGTAGATTTTCCAGTTGCGGGTCTTGTACGCGTCGGTTAGATCATAAAGGAGGCCGGATTTGGCCAGGGCACCCGCGAAACCGGGCCCCGTGTCGTAGTTGAAGACGTCCGGGCCATCCCCGGACCGGAGCTGGGTTTGCAGGACGGTGCGGAGCTGATCGGTGGGCAGAACGTCGAGTTTGACGCTGATGCCCGACTGCTCCTCAAACTTCTTCACGTCAGCCTTGAGCAGCTCCAGATCCTCAGGCGCTTCCGGCTGACCGAGCAGGTAACGGATCTGCTTGGCATCGGCGTTGCCGGAGCTGGGAGCACCGCCGGTGCAGCCGGTCAGGGCCAACGCCAGGACTGCCGCCACCACCGCCGCCGATTTGACTGGGGTTTTTATCACTTGACTTCCTTGTCTTAACTGTTGATTGCTGAATGACGATTGTTGGTCGCCGGATTACTGAACGTCGACCCAGGAGTTCTTGCGGGCCGACGTCAGGACTGCCTCGGTGATTGCAGCCGCCCTGATACCGTCGGCAAACGTTGGCATCCGTTCTTCGCGCCGGCCAACCACAGCGGCATAGACGTCCTTCACGAAGGCCGCGAAGCAGTCGTTGTACCCCTGGGGATGCCCGGGAGGGAGGTTCGGGAGGGCCGCGGCCTCAGCAGAAAGGAACGAAGGATCCCTCAGGACAGTTTGAATGCCTGACCGGCTACCAATCCAGAGGCTCTCGGGCTGTTCCTGGTCGAATGAAATGCCTGATTCCGTGCCGCTGATTTCAAACCACAGCCTATTTTTCCGTCCGGGGGAAACCTGGCTGATAACAACCGAGCCGACTGATCCCTTGTCGGTCCTGAAGTTGACGCACGCGATGTCTTCCGTCGGCGTGTCGTCCCCCGCAGGATCGGCAGACGCCAGGTCCCGGGGCACTGTCTGGGTCATCGACTGCACTTCGGTCAGACGGTGCCCGCTGACCCACTCCACGAGGTCGCACCAATGCGATCCGATGTCAGCGAAGGCCCGTGATGTCCCACCCTGCGCCGCATCCACTCGCCAATTATCATCTGCCGGATCTGACAGCCAGTCTTGAAGGTATGAGCCGTGGATCAGCCGAACATCGCCGATTTCACCCGCGCGGGTCCTTGACCTGGCCTCGGCTACCAAGGGGTGGTATCGGTAAATAAAAGGAACGGCAGCGATGAGTCCGGAGCGGCTCGCGGTCTCTGTCATCCTTCTTGCACCGGCAAGATCAATGCTGAGGGGCTTCTCGCAGACCACGTGCTTGCCTGCTCCCAATGCCTTCAAAGCAAACGCCTCATGCAGGTAGTTGGGGACGCACAAGTGGACAACATCCACCCGTGCGTCCGCGAGCAGCTCCTCAACGGACATCGGCTGGCTTTCCGGCGACCAAGAATTCGCAGCTGCCCGGGCTGACTCCAAAGATGATCCGCTGATGCCCACAACACGGGCTCCGGAACGCCGGACGGCGTCGACGTGCACCCGTCCGATCATGCCCGTGCCGATGATCCCTACGCCCAAACGCCTCATACAAATGCCCCTGCCGAAGATGTGAGATTTCTTACGTTTGATCCTAAGGCGAGACACTTAGGCCAGCAATAGGGAGAAGTTATGTTTTTTCTATCAAAAGATGTGCGAGAATGATCTTATGAGCATCCTTAGAGAAGTTCCGGGGACCCGACGGACTGTTGCTGCCTCTAGCAGTGACCGGTTGTCCAGCGTGCTTCTGGAAGCAATCGCCCGTGCGCCGGGCTGCACCCGGAGTTTCCTGGTGGACGTGGCGGGGCTGTCACGCGGGACCGTTTCCCAGCGGTTGGACGGGCTGATCGATACCGGACTGATTGTTGAGGAAATCGGAGTTTCGACAGGTGGTAGGCCGGCGGGGCAACTCCGCCTGAACAGCGGAGCGGGCGTTCTATTGGCAGGCGACTTAGGCGGCACGCATTGTTCGGTGGCAGTCACGGACCTTTCCGCCTCTGTGTTGGCTTCCAGAACTTATGACATCCGCATCGCGGACGGACCTGAGTCGATCCTGAGCGTGATGGACGCAGTATTTCAGGAGTTATTGATTGACGCGGGTAAGTCATCGGCCGATGTGCGCGCCATAGGCATTGGCGTTCCGGGTCCGGTGGATCATTCGACCGGCACTGTCGTTCGACCACCGATCATGCCGGGGTGGGACGGTTACGAGGTTCCTGCTTTTTTTTCCCAGCGTTACGCTGCGAAGACGCTCGTCGACAATGACGTCAATCTCGCAGCTTTGGGTGAGTATTGGGCTCGCGCCGAGCACGACAGACACGTTCTGTTTGTCAAAATCAGTACAGGAATCGGCTGCGGCATCGTCAGCAACGGCAAGCTGCATAGAGGGGAACAGGGATCCGCCGGGGACATAGGGCACATCCAGGTGCCCGAAAGCGAAGGTGCGATCTGTTCCTGCGGAAATACCGGGTGCCTCGAAGCAGTGGCAGGAGGTGACGCTATGGCCCGAAAACTGAGACAGCTGGGAATAGCCGAAGCGCTGACCAGCCGCGACGTCAGGCGCCTCGCCGCGGAAGGAAATATCTATGCTCGAAAAGAAGTGCGTGAAGCGTCCAAGAGTATTGGTAAAGTTCTGGCTGCGGCCGTCAGTTTCTATAATCCCAGTGCTATCGTGATCGGTGGCCCGTTCGCGGACTTGAATGAGGATTTTCTGGCCGGGATCCGATCCGCCATTTATCTGCGCGTACTGCCCCTGGCTACTCGCTCACTCCGTGTTGAGAGCAGCCAACAAAACGAAAGAGCCGGAATCCTCGGCGCCGCAGTTCTCGCCCTTCAATTCATTCTGTCCCCGGCCGGTGTGGAGTCTCTACTCAAGCTTTCCAACAGTGTATCCATCAGATCTGAAAACTAGCCGCGCCCGCGCCAAAAGTTAAGTCCGGAGTTCTGAGCGTTTCTCAAGGAGATCACCATGTCCCGTCCGTACACCCTGTTCACCGGCCAGTGGGCCGACCTCCCCTTCGAGGAAGTCGCAAAACTGGCCTCCGGCTGGGGCTACGACGGCCTCGAAATCGCCGTGTCCGGCGACCACCTGGACGCCTGGCGCTGGGACGAACCCGGCTACGTCGAATCCAAACTCGCCGTGCTGGAGAAGTACAACCTGAAGGTCTGGGCCATCTCCAACCACCTCAAAGGCCAGGCCGTCTGCGATGACCCCATCGACTTCCGCCACGAGGCCATCGTCGGGTCCAAGGTCTGGGGCGACGGCGATCCCGAGGGCGTCCGCGCCCGCGCCGCCGAGGAAATGAAACACACCGCCCGGCTGGCCAAGGAACTCGGCGTGGACACCGTCGTCGGATTTACCGGCTCCTCCATCTGGCAGTACGTGGCCATGTTCCCGCCCGTCCCCGCCGCGGTGATCGAGGCCGGCTACCAGGACTTCGCGGACCGCTGGAACCCCATCCTGGACGTCTTCGACGAATGCGGGGTCCGGTTCGCCCACGAAGTCCACCCCTCCGAGATCGCCTACGACTACTGGACCACCGTCCGCACCCTCGAAGCGATCGGCCACCGGCCCGCGTTCGGCCTGAACTGGGACCCGTCGCACTTCATGTGGCAGGGCATCGACCCTGTCTCGTTCATCTGGGACTTCAAGGACCGGATCTACCACGTCGACTGCAAGGACACCAAGCTCCGCCCCACCGGCCGTAACACCGTTATGGGCTCCCACCTGCCCTGGGGCGACCCGCGGCGGGGCTGGGACTTCGTCTCCGCCGGCCGCGGCGACGTCCCCTGGGAATCATCCTTCCGCGCCCTTGCCGCGATCGGCTACACGGGCCCCATCTCGGTCGAATGGGAAGACGCCGGCATGGACCGGCTCCACGGCGCCCCCGAAGCCCTGGCAGCGCTGAAGAAGTTCGACTTCCCCGCCTCCCAGACCAGCTTCGACGCCGCCTTCAGCAGCAAGGATTAGAACCGGCACAGCCCACGGTAACGCCGGAGGCATACCAACCCGACTTATGACTGCGTCACGCTTGGGCGTGACGCAGTCAGGAAGAGAAAGAATGACAATGACTTATTCGACTGCGGAAAACCGCTACGAAACCATGCCCTACCGCCGCGTCGGACGCAGCGGACTCAAACTCCCCGCCATCTCGCTGGGCCTTTGGCACAACTTCGGCGACGACAAGCGGTTTGATGAGCAGCGCGCTATCCTGCGCCGTGCCTTCGATCTTGGCGTTAATCATTTCGACCTGGCCAACAACTACGGCCCGCCGGATGGATCGGCGGAGACCAACTTCGGGCGCCATCTGAAGGAAGACTTCAAGCCCTATCGCGACGAGCTCGTGATCTCCACCAAGGCCGGCTACTACATGTGGCCCGGCCCGTACGGCGAGTGGGGATCCCGCAAGTACCTGATCTCCAGCCTGGACCAGTCGCTGGAACGCATGGGCCTGGACTACGTGGACATCTTCTACAGCCACCGCCCGGACCCTGAGACTCCCCTTGAAGAGACCATGGGGGCGCTGGACTACGCGGTCCGTTCCGGCAAGGCACTGTACGCCGGTATTTCCTCGTACACTCCGGAGCAAACCATCGAAGCAGCCCGGATCCTCAAGGAACTCGGCACGCCGCTGCTCATCCACCAGCCCAGCTACTCCATGCTGAACCGCTGGACCGAGAACGGTTCGCCGAACCTCTATGAAGCACTGGAACAGGTCGGCGCCGGCTCCATCGCGTTCTCACCGCTCGCCCAAGGGATGCTGACCAACCGCTACCTCAACGGTGTACCGTCCGATTCCCGGGCCGCCAAGGAACGGTTCCTCTCCGAATCCGCGCTGACTGAGCACAAACTGGATCGCGTGCGAAACCTCAACGCTATCGCCGAAGGTCGCGGGCAGACGCTCGCGCAGATGGCCATCGCCTGGATCCTGCGCGACCAGCCGAAGGGCTCGTCGGTTACCTCGGCACTGGTCGGGGCGTCCAGCGTTGCCCAGCTCGAGGACACCCTCAGCGCCATCAACAACCTGAAGTTCACCACGGAGGAACTGACGGCCATCGACGAATTCGCCGTCGAATCAGACATCAACCTGCGGCCCAAGGGTAGCCTGCGCCGATGACCCTTCAGTGACGTGCGGGAACGTCACCGAGGCCCGGCCATCAGGACGTCACACACCGCTGGAACCCCATCCTGGACGTCTTTCGACGAATGTGGCGTCCGCTTCGTCCATGAAGTCCACCCGAGTGAGATCGCCAACGACTGCTGGACCGTGCGCACTCTGGACGGGATCGGCCACCGCGAAGCGTTCGGACCGAACTGGGACCCTCGCACATGATGTGGCAGGGCATTGACCCTGTGTCTATTTTCTGGGACTGCAAGGACACCAAGCTCCGCCCCACCGGCCGCAACACCGTCCTGGGATCCCACCTGCCCTTGGCGACCCACGCCGCGGACCGGACTTCGTCTCCGCCGAACGCGGCGACGTGCCCTGGGAAGCATCCTTCCGCGCCTTATCCGCCATCGGCTTCGACGGCCCCATCAGCATCGAATGGGCAGACGCCGGCATGGAGCGCCTCCACGGCGCCCCCGAAGCCCTCGCCCGACGCACTCGTCGCCCTGAAAAAGTATGACTACCCCGCGTCGCAAACCAGCTTCAACGCCGCCTTCAGCAGCAAGGAATGAGTTCTCAATCTATGGGCGGGCCGGAATGGTTGCGAGTTCCAGCCGGAGTCCGGAGAGTGCTTCCCTGGTGGCCTGACGCGCGTATGTGGCGGCTTCGGTGAACCCCGCCCCCAGCGAAGGGGCCGTGTTCTGAATACTTTCGAAGGCCACGACTCCGTGACCGGCCAGTTCCTCGGCGGTAAGCAGAATGCGCCCGGCGATGGCCACGACGGGTATCCCCCGATCATGACTCCGGTCGGCCACGCCCAACGGCGCCTTGCCAAAGCGCGATTGTTCATCCAGTGAGCCTTCTCCTGTCAGCACTAGGTCTGCCGATTCGATGGCAGCTTGGAGATCGAGCAGTTCGGCCACGAGGTCAAATCCGCGTTCGAGAGTTGCTCCGGTCAACGCCAGAAAGGCAGCGGGGAATCCACCGGCAGCACCGGCCCCGGGTGATTGAACATCCACGCCAGTCGCGGCCCGCAAAAGAGCAGACCAATGCCGCAGCCCCGCATCGAGGTCGTTGCGAACTTGTGAGTCGGCCCCCTTCTGGGCGCCGAAGACGTGGGCGGCTCCGTCAGGCCCGTGCAGTGGATTATTCACGTCTACGGCCAAGCGGATCGGTGTATGGCGTAGCCGGGGGTCGATCCCGGCAATCACGATTGACGCGCCCGAGCCAAGATGGGCCCCTCCCATCGGAATGTCCTTGCCATGTATGTCCAGCACACGCAAGCCCAGGGCGCGGAGTGCCCCGGACCCACCGTCAGTCATTGCCGATCCACCCAACCCAACCACTATCTCGGTTGCCCCTGAGTTGAGTGCCTCCAGTATCAATTCACCTGTGCCGAAGCTATGAGAATCACCGGCAGACTTCGGGGTCGGATCTACATGGGCCAGACCGCTCGCAAGGGCCGATTCGATCACGGCGATTCCGTCGCACATGGCCCATTCCGCTGCTACCGGCTCGCCCATTGGGTTCTGCACCACCGAACGGCATCTAATGCCGCCACGCATCAGAACAGCGTCCAGCGTCCCTTCGCCGCCGTCCGCAACGGGCAGCAACCTCAGGTCGGCCTCCGGCAAGATATCCTTGACACCGGCAGCCATCGCATTCGCTGCCTCACTTCCGGAAAGGGAGCCTTTGAACTTGTCGGGGGCAACGAGTACGCGCACTACGGGTTCCTAACTGGTCGGTCCTTGCAGTCAAGCTGCACTGGTGTTTGTTGCCGCGTGCGGATCGGTACGCACGCAGGGGATGCGAGTCGCGATTATGTGATTCGCCAAGGTCAAAAGTGGAAGCTGCGCCGATAGTCCCGGGGTGAAGAATTCCTAATTTCGCGGAAGCGCCGATTAAAGTTGGAGAGATTCTCGAATCCGCAGTCTGCGGCTACGCTGGCGATGCTCTGGTTTGTGTCCCGCAGCAGGCGGCAAGCAGCGTTCACGCGGATGAGATTCAGGTATCGGATAATGGTGGATCCTGTGGATCGGCGGAACAGTCGGTTCGCCGCGCTTGGCGAGAGATGTCCGGCCGCCGCTATGTCCTCGAGTGTGAGCTTTCGGTAGTAGTCAGACTGCATGAGCCCGATCATTCCGGAAATTCGTTCTGCGGCGGCTCGGCTGATCGCGGGAGAACCGTGATCGCTGGCCAGTTGCTTCGCGTCAGCCCGGGACAGGTCAACCAGCAGTCCCAGCAGGGCAATCGTACGTTCCGCTGGCGCCAATTGCTCAAGCTGTACCAGCGATATGCCGGTGTTGCTGAAACTAAGGCCCCGGCTCGCGCGGTCCAGCATAACGGCGGCCGCGGTAAACTCCGGACCTTCAAAGAAGCCCGGCCCAAGAAAGTCTCGTCGAAACTGAACAACAATAGCCTCGTGAACGGCTGAGCCGGGCTCCGAGACGTAGGTATGTGGCAGATCGGGACCGATCAAAGTCAGGTCACCGGGCTCGTACGCCTCGACGGAGTCCCCGACGATCCTCGTCCCAGCCCCCTGGCAGATATAAGTGAGTTCCAGCTCCGGATGAAAATGCCACCCAGCCTCAAACCGTTGGACATGAATCCTCTGTATACGCCAGCTCAATGAGGAGGACTGAACAATGTGCTCATACGAAGCGAGCAATTCCAGACTCCAATCCTCAGGCCACCTGGCCAGGTCTCGTATTTACACATGCGGCGTCTGAGCAACTACCGAAAGAGCATCCGGGAGTATGGAACGGGGCCGCAGGTCGGGTGAATCCATGTGACCGCGATCCTCGGCCCGCCATCGAGTCCTATCCACACGGCCTGGCGAGCCTGCTGGGCAGGCAAGGTGACCAAGCGCCGAGAAACGGTCGCCATGGCATCAAGAATTTACCTATCAGGTAGTGAGCATTAATTTCAAGCATAAGCCATAGATGTTTTGCTTGCAATAGGCTTAAGTTTTAGCACTTCTGGCCTTAGTGGGCTCCAAGGGAGACGGAAACCACGAGAGGCATCGCCGTTCGGGTAGGGCGGCGCGCCGAAGGGGCCCCTTGGCATCTGGCCCTGAGCTGGCCCGGTTGTCTCGTATTGAGTCATAGCGTGTGATCGGCATGGTGGGCCATTGTTCGGTCGTGGAGTCCCACATTTTCGCTCATTGCCTGAGCCGTGCGAGGCGGTGATGCTGCAACGCTTACAGGCGAAAAACTATGTGATTCTGGTGCTGGTCGCCGCAGTCCATACAGGCAACAAACCGGAGTCCGTCAGAGGCTGCAGCGGATCTTTTCCACGCGAGTCTCTCCGGTACCGACGAGGGGGGATCCCGTACGTTCCGGAAAACCGTCTCGAGAAGTGGTACGGGTTGCTGTAGCCGGCCTGATGCGCTATCTCCTCGATCCGGTACGTGCTGCGCTGCAGTGCAATGGCCGCCTGGCCCAAACGCACACGCTCGAGGGCAGTAATCGGTCCCACCCTGAACTCGTCGCGAAACTCCCTGGACAGATGCCCGACGCTTACCCCCGCGGCTGTGGCTAGTTCCTGGAGCGAAATGATTCGGACCCCTTCGGTCTGCCAGGTCATGCCCACAAAGTCGAGTGCCTGCTGGATCCGCGGGCCCGCAATCCGCGGGCCCGCGGATTCTAAGGGCCCCCGGAGGTAGATGTCGACCAGAAGCTCAACGATTTCATCGCTTCTGCTGCGCGACTCCTCACTGTTCATTCTCGCGAGCGTCAGGAGATACGAACACATCCCGGCCAGCGGATCGTCGGCGCTGAACCTGCGCATAAGGGGCCATTCTGTCGGCGGAGGGGCATCTGCTGACGGCTCGATATCCAAGTGGATGAATGCGTGAGTCGTAGGGGTATGCTCGTCCCATCGATACGATTCGATCGTGCCCGGGCGTGCCAGCGCCAACGTCCCTGGAGCGACGATGTTGTCGTGGCGTCTGGTAATGCCCGCTGAGACGTCCGGCTCGTCGACGGTCCATCGCGCGGAACCAGTCAGCAGCCATACCAGCTCATAGCTTTGCAGGCGTCGCGGGCCAAGGGTGGCTGCCGGAGCATAGCCCGCCGTGCGCGCCGCAGAAGCCGGGTGGACTCTCAGTCGTGAGAACGTCATGCCCAAACAATCTACCCGGCGGATCCCGCGATAACACCCCTGCTGCCCGAACGTCCGACACGGATGCAGCCGCACGAGCATAGTCAGGGCATCCAACGGCACCGGCGGGGATGGCATGGGGCTCTGGGATCTTGGTCGGACAAGAAGCTCCCTGCGGCAATCGCCGCGCCAAATCACTGAGGATTCAACCGGCCGGCGATTTAGTACCAGAACTGGCCGAGAACAGCGTGGCTCCTGACAGCCAGCTCATCCAAGCTGGAATCATGACAACCACCAAGACCCAGAGTCTGAACGCACCCTACACACTGTCGCCAAGCCACCTTCAGGATTTCAACGATCAAGGATTCATCCGTCTTCCCGAAGTCTTGGATCCGGAAACAGTGTCCAGCTTCGAACCGGAGATCACCTCGAAAGTCCGGGAGCTCAACACCCAACACCTCCCCCTGGAAGAGCGCGACACCTACAACAAGGCCTTCCTGCAGGTCTCCAATCTGTGGACCCACAGCGAAAAGGTCCGCGAGTTTGTGTTCTCAGCCCGCCTGGCCAAAATCGCCGCCGACCTCCTCGGCGTCAAAAGTGTCCGGCTCTACCACGATCAAGCCCTGTATAAGGAATCCGGCGGAGGCATCACCCCGTGGCACGCCGACCAATACTATTGGCCCGTCTCAAGCGACCGCACCGTCACGGTGTGGATCCCCCTCCAAGCGACCCCGCTCGAAATGGGACCCCTCTCGTTCGCTACGGGGAGCCACGAATTTGAATTCGGACGGAACCTGCCCATCAGCGACGAATCCGAGCAGCAGCTGAAAAAAACGCTCGCTGAGCAGAACTATCCCCTGGATGAAGAACCTTACGACATCGGTGACGTCAGCTACCATCTCGGCTGGACCTTCCATCGCGCCGGAGCTAACCGATCCGGTCAACCAAGGGCAGTCATCACCATGATCTACATGGATGCAGACATCGAGGTCACAGAACCGACGAATGCGGCCCAAAAGAAGGATCTGGACCAATGGATGCCGGGCACGAGCATTGGCACGGTCCCCGCCGGACCAATAAACCCGATTCTGTGGACTCCGTAGACATCAGCTGGTGCTACATATTCCATGCAAAGCCCCGTGGTCAGCAGATCACGGGGCTTTGCATTGGTGCCGCGGCCCGGCAAGTTCATGGTCTGCGTTCCGTAATTGTCATGATCAGATATTTTCTGAAAGGATCTGACATTCTTCCCGGCTTATCTACGTGCCATGCTCGATGGGAACACGATTGATCAGAAAGGGAATCATGTCCACTCCGCTAACCGACCATTCACCCGCAATGCACGATTCGATCACGAGCGACTTCGTTGCCCAGTACCGAAAAAACGGTTTCGCCATCCTCAGGAACGCCCTCAGCACGACGGAGGTGACCGCCATCAACGAGGAAGCCCTACGCATCTGCCGGGACGGTTTCGGCGACTCGCCGGAGATACGGGGAGTCTCGGATGCTGAGATGTTGCGCAAGTTCCTGTGCATCCACTACCCGCACAAACTCTCCGACCTTGCGCTGGCGGCCATGAAGCACCCCACGATCGTTAAGGCGCTCGAGGGAGTCATCGGTCCGAATGTGAAGGCGATGCAGTCAATGCTGTTCATCAAGTCGGAAGGCAAACCAGGTCAGGCTTGGCATCAGGACGAACACTTCATCCCCACCCGGGACCGCTCCCTGACAGCAGCATGGATTGCGCTCGACGACGCGACGGTCGAAAACGGCTGTCTCTGGGTGCTCCCGGGATCCCATCAGCGTGGCGTGCTCTACCCGGATCGAAAGCAAGACGACCCACGATTCGATTGCAGTACGGAGGCGTTCGATTTCCCCTACTCCGACAATGACGCGATTCCTGTGCAGATCCCGGCTGGGGCGGCACTCATCTTCAATGGATACCTGCTTCACCGCTCGCTGGAAAACTCTGGCAAGCACGGATACCGGCGCGCCCTGGTCAACCACTACATGAGCGCCGAGTCGCTCCTGCCATGGAAAAAGCCCCAAGGCGAGTACTTCGGGGAATACGACTACCGCGACATCGTCCTCGTTGCAGGCGACGACCCGTACGCACACAAAGGACTTGTCGACGAGTCAAAAGCATATTCCCGTGCCGAGAAAGACGGTGGCTGCGATCGATAGAGCACCCGCTGTCGCTGAAACTCAGCCACAGGAAACGCCCACGATGGATACCAGCCAAATCTCGAAGGGAGACAGCCTGCCCGCCGTCACCATCGGCAACCGTGGCTACGCATGGGACGACATCCCTGTCGATGACGTGCACGAACGGGCCTGGGCGCACCCCGGCATCACGTCCGGCCTCGACGGAACGCTGTACCTGACTGACGCATCGGGATCCCACCTGGTCACCATCAGCCCCGGAAACGCCATCGCAAGAGTCCCCATCGACACGACCGAATGCCACGGTCTTGCCCTCGACCCGCGAGGAGGGATCTGGATAGTCGACAACGGGCAAAAAGCAGTTCCTCATGGAGCAAACTACAAGGCTGTGACCAACGGGGGCCGAACCGCACGATTCGCCTTCAGCGGGGAGATCCTGCAGGTCCTCGAATGCCCGGACGGTCTGCCCTGGAGCCCTACCAGCGTGGCAGTGCACAATGATGGAAACGACGCCGATGCACGAGTCTGGGTTGCTGACGGCTACGGGCGAGGCCTGGTTCATTGCTTTACACAGTACGGAAAGCTTCTATGGACCTCAGACGGCCGCGAAAGCGGCACCCCGTTTGTGACGCCGCACGCAATCATCGTCGATACCCGCTCCACCCCGCCGCGGCTCCTCGTCGCCGATCGCGGGAATCACCGCGTTGTCGCCCTTTCCTTGGACGGTAAAATCCTCGGTACCTTCGGACAGGAGGAGCTCACCAGTCCGTCTGGGTTCGCCATCAACGGCAATCACCTGCTGGTAACAGAGCTCTACGGCCGGCTCGCCGTATTCGATAGGACTGATGCACTCACCGGCACAGTGGGCAACATCCTCGAAGAGCGGCCGGCAGGGTGGCCAAACTCAATCGTGGAGGGCATCACGTCCAGACCCCCCGTTGTGCACGGCACCTTCAGGAGTCCACACGGCATCACAACAACAGCAAAGGGCGACATCATCATCACCGAATGGTTCATCGGCGGCAGGATCACCCGCCTATCGCCGACTACGACCGAGACCGACCCCGCCTAACATCACACCGCCGTTTGTTCGAGGCCCGAAAAGTTTCATACCAAGTCTCGGACGTGTCTGGCATTCAGAATCACAGCGGTGTCAGCGCTGGTCGAAAAGTGAGCCGTTTCGTGGGTTGAAAAGTGAGCCACGTTGACGTTGGCTATTCTGCCGTATTTCCTGGTCTTGTCGAGGGCAGCGAGTCCGCCGGCGCGTGTTTGAGCCGGTAGCTGGAGCCTTTGAGGGTGATGACTTCGGCGTGGTGGACGATGCGGTCGATCATGGCTGAGGCGACGACCTGGTCACCGAACACGTCGCCCCAGCGTATTGAAGTTCCCACATGTTCGAGGTCAGGATCAGCGAGGCGTGCTCGTAGCGTGAGGAGACGAGCTGGAAGAACAGGTTCGCGGCGTCCTGTTCAAACGGGATGTAGCCGACCTCATCAATCTATGCGGACATCCGCATAGGTCGACCTATGCCGAGCCCGCGACTATGCCGAGGCTTCGCGGCAGCGGCCGTTGGCACTTGGTTTTCCTCGAAGAGGTCAGCCGCGGCGTATCGGCATAGTTTCTCGGGAGGAGCCTGTTCATGGGAGCAACCGTGCTTCCGTGAAGGAGGCGAAGTGCAGTGTCGGGAACGAGAAGGAAAGCTGGCCATCTTTGGCCGCACATCGAGGGTTACCGGGAGTGGTTGACGCGGCGGGGTTACACGCCGGGCACGGTCCGGAACATGCTGAAGGATTTGGGGCAGGTTGGCCTGTGGCTGTCTGCGGAACGGCTGAGGATCGAGGATCTGAACGAGGAACGGATGTCCTTGTTCCAGTCTGCCCGGCGAGGGGTTGGCCGGAGCAGGAGCCCACGTCCCCGCGCTTTGGTTCCGCTGATGAGCTACCTGCGGGAGGCAGGCGCCGTCCCTCAAAGAGCGCCGGCGGTGACGGTATTGGGTTCGCTTCTGGCGTCGTATCGGTTATGGATGGTGGAGGAGCGTGGCTTGGCGGCGACCACTGTGCTGCGTTAGGAGAACACTGCCCGGCGTTTCCTTGAGGAGTCCTCGGCCGGTGGCGTACTCGCTCCGGGGCTCTGACCGGGGCGGATGTTAATGCGTTTCTGCTGCGGGAATTCGCCCGGGTGTCGGCTGGATCGGCGAAGGGCCGCGTGGCCGAGCTGCGTTCGGTTCTTCGGTTTCTCTATCTGCGGGGCATCACCGGGTTGGAGCTGGGGGCGTCAGTTCCTCCGGTGGGTGGGTGGCGTTTCGCGAATCTGCCGCAACCGGGGATGTCCGCGGCGGATGTGCAACTTCTTCTCGACAGCTTTGACCGCAGCACGATGGTCGATGTCAGGGACTTTGCGATAGTGATGCTGGTGTCGCGGCTGGGGTTAAGATCCATCGAGGTCGCCAGGATGGAACTGCGTGATATTGATTGGCGGTCCGGGGAACTCCTGGTCCGGGGAAAGGCGCGCCGGCAAGACCGGTTGCCGTTACCGTCAGAGGTCGGCGAAGCCTTGGTAGCCTATCTGTCCTCTGGTCGGAATCCTGTAGATGCCGTGAACGTGTTCCTGACCTGCCGGGCTCCGCGGGGACCGATCCGTGCCGACTTGGTTGGCGACGTTGTTCAGCGGGCCTGCAAACGTGCAGGCCTGCCCAACGTTGGAGCTCACGGGCTGCGGCGCGCCCACGCCGGTGAACTGCTCCGCCACGGCGCCGGCCTGGTGGCGATCAGTCAGGTCCTTCGCCATCAGGATCTGGCCACGACCGCCCTCTATGCCAAGGTTGACCTGGTCGCGCTGCGCCAGGTTGCCCAGCCGTGGCCGGGGGCCGTGCGGTGAGTGCGCTGGAGCAGGATCTCGCGGACTACCTGCAACTGCGCCGTTCGCTCGGACACGAAATGGCCGAGGCCCGATGGCTGCTGCCAGGCTTCGTGGCTTATCTCGACGGTCTCGGAGCGTCCACCGTGACGATTCAGGCGGCGCTGGAATGGGCGCAGCAATCGCCGACAGGCCACGTGACGACCGCGGGGCCGCGGCGGATGACGGCAGCACGGGGGTTCGCCCGCTACCTGGCCGGCATTTACCCCGGGACGGAGATCCCGCCGTTGGGTCTGATGCCGCACCGGCAGCGATGGCGCCAGCCGTTCATCTACTCCGCCGCCGACATCGAGGCGTTGATGGGCCAGGCACGCATCTCGATTACTCCACCTCTTCGGGCAGCGACTTACGAGACTCTGGTCGGGCTCCTTGCGGCCGGTGGTTTGCGGATTGGTGAGGCAATCAAGCTAGACCGCAGTGACATCGGCTGGTCCGAGGGTCTGCTGCTGATCCGCGAATCCAAGTTCGGCAAATCCAGGCTGGTTCCACTTCACAGCACTGCCATGCAGGCACTGAGCGCATACGCCCAACTCCGCGACGAGCTCGAACCCCGACCTGAGGAGCCAAGCTTCTTCGTGTCCCAGACCCACAGACGCCTCTGCTACGTGGTCGTCTGCCAGACATTCCGGCAGTTGGTCAATGCCGCAGGTGTCGGGGCCGGGGCACCTTCTGCGCCCAGGCTTCACGATCTGCGCCATGCTTTCGCGGTCCGCACCCTGCTCAGCTGGTATCGTACCGGCGAGGACGTGCAGGCGAAGCTTCCATGGCTGTCGACCTACCTGGGGCACCGCGAACCGGCATCCACCTACTGGTATCTCTCCGCCGCACCGGAGCTGCTGTCCCTTGCAGCGTCACGCCAGAATACCGGCTGGTCGGCGGTGCGCTCATGACGCTGATCGCACCGACACTGCAGATGTTTTTTACCGACAGGCGTGCCCAACAGCGCCAAGCCAGCCCGCGGACCGTCGCAGTGAGGTGTGTCAAGGATCTGACACACCTCACCCTCGGCCTCAAAGGGGATTCAACGCCAGTCGTCGCTGCCGCGGAACGGCATATGTTCTCCGTCGTTGAACCGGGGTAGAGCGAGGTACTCGTTCACACCGTCTACGGGTCGGCCACGCAGCAGGAATGGCGATGCGGCCTCCGGCTTCATAATTCTCGTCGACGTTGGGATGTATCGGATGGTGAGCCCTCGGCGCCATCTGTCTGAGGTGTTGGCGTTCGAACCGTGGACGCTGTTGGGGTGGTGCACGGACACCCCGCCTGGCTGCAGGATCAAGTCAACGGGCTGCGCGTCGTCGAGTTGTGCGTCGATGATCTGGCTCCGCAGCACGCTGTTGGTGTCATCCGATTCTTTCATCCCGGACAGTTCCCTGTGATGGCTCTTGGGGATCACGCGGAGGCAGCCATTTCCGGAATCAGACTCGCTGACCGCAAGCCATAGGCTCACCACGTTCATGGGCTCAAGCGGCCAGAACGCGCCGTCTTGGTGCCACTGCACAGCTTGACCGGTCCTGGGTGGCTTACAGATGTAGTGCGTGGCGAACAACGCGATGTCGGGTCCGATGAATTGTTCGGCGATGTCCAGAAGCCGGTTGTCGGAGACCAGCCGAAGCCAGAAGGGGTCGTTGCGTGAGAGTTTGTGTCCTAGTTGCTCCGGTCGAAGGTCGGGGTGCTTGTCCAGCAGCCAATCGACATGGCTGTCGGCTTCGGCGATGAGGTCTTGGTCGAGTACGTCGGGGAAGGTCACGTATCCTTCCCGGTCATAATGATCGCGGGTATTTGGCCCAGTGGTGACGGTCATGGGTTCCTCCAGTAGCTAGTTGATAGTACTAGCCTGTATGTTTTTTAATGACATTTATTCATCCAAAGGAGCTTTTTCTTGTCCCTGAATGACATTGAACCGAAAATGTTGCATCTCGCCGACTACATCTCGGGAGAGGAGAGCCACAACGTCGGGCGCAGACGCGCCACCGGCGCTTTTAGGGGCACCCTTCATACCCACGATTTCGCAGAACTGTTTTGGGTCGAGGACGGGTCGCTCACTCACCTGATCAATGGTGAGAGCCAAGTACTTACAGAAGGCGATGTGGTGTTCATCCGGCCAGCCGACACGCACACGTTCCGTCCGATCCTCGGCAGGGAGTTCAGCACGGTCAGTGTGGCGTTCCCGGCAGAGACGCTGCACTTCCTCGAACAACGCTATTTTTCCGGCACCCCATGGCCATGGTCGGGCACACCACTTCCCAGCACACACCATCTCGGCCGACTTCAGCTAGCCCGCCTCAGCGAGCTTCTCGTCAGCAACCCCTCCAGCCGTCTGCTGCTTGAACAAGCCCTTCTCGAACTGCTGTACGACGTGGCCGAACCGGCGGGTAAAACACTCCCGTTGTGGCTCAGGACCGCTATTGATCAAGTCGCCGATGACCCGATCGCTCTCAGTCGCGGGGCCCCCGCACTCGCGCAGCTGGCCTGTCGTAGCCGTGAACACGTCAACAGAATCCTGCGGGAACAGACCGGAAGGACCACCACAGAAACGTTGAACGAACTGCGTCTGACCCGCGCCGCAAATGAACTGCGAATGACTGATCGTTCGATAGCCACAGTCGCCGCGGAATGCGGGCTCGGCAACCTCAGTCACTTCTATCGGCTATTCGCCGCCCGATTCGGGACGACTCCCCGCAGGTACCGGATCAGACATGCGGCTCTCATCCCCGGCAGCCAGCGCAGCAACGGGTAGCAGTCCAACCGAAGCGAAGGGTCGGGAGGGTAGTTGTCCAGTACCTGCTCGGCCCAGGAGCCATCGTCGATCGAGAGCGGTCCTGTCTTTGGCGGTGAAGTTGCCGAGCACAAGCATTTCGATCCCTGGCAGAGAGCGGCAGAATGCGTAGACGTGTCGGCGTGGCGTAGTTCGATCACTCGCCGGTAGAAGGTGAACACAGACTCTGGGTCGTTGACCTGGGCGGCGGCGTTGATGTCGTTGGGGTTGACCGCGATCCAGGGCGAGCCGGTGCTGAAGCCTGCGTGGCGGGCGGCATCCCATTGGACCGGTGTGCGGGCGTTGTCGGCTCTTCGCGCTTCGTGGTGAAAAGCGGGTTCGTGCCGTAGCAATGTAGGAGCTCGTGGCCCTGCTGGCATCGAGCGGCTCGAGGACTCGGGTGCCTTAACATCTCCCACGCGGTCGAGCGCTATTCGGACTCAATCATCTATTCGGACTCAATCATCCAGTGAGGCTTCGCCTCTGACCGCCGAAGTGGTTGGTTGGCTGCCGCTGATGCATCTCGGCCAGCAGGCGCGCGTCGCGTTTGTCTGGTTTGGCCTTGTCGCCCGGGGCTCGCAACAGTTTCGAGGACGCCGCCACCACGCAGTCAATGCCGCCCGCCGCCAGGTACCGGGCCAGCACATACCCGGTCGGAGAGCTTCTGTCATGCGCTCGGCCTCGGCGACCGTGTTGGCCAGCGGTTTCTCACACAAGACGTGCTTGCCGGCCTCCAGCGCGGCGACGGCTATGTCCGCATGCGTATTGCCCGGGGTGCAGATGTCGATCAGGTCGATGTCCTCCCGTTCGATCAGCTCCCGCCAGTCGGTGTGCACCGAATCCCATCCCAGCTAGTGCGCGGCGGCGCGGGCGGACGCCCCTTTCCGGCCGGCCGGCCGGCGCGGTCAGCTGCGGGGCGAGGGGGAGATCGAAGAAACCGCGGGGCGGTCCGCCACGCGTGGGAGTGGGCGGCCCCCATGAAGGAGTTGCCCACCAGGCCCACCCGCAGTGGTTTCTGTGCTGTCATATGGCAAGTCCTTTTCAGAGGGCCTCTTTAGGGCAGGCGGCTGGTTTCCGCGGACAGGGCGGCCCTGACGGAGGGCCAGGACTTCAAGACCTCCAGGACACCGGGGTTGCGCTCCGTGAGGAGGCATTCCTGGTAGGAGTCCTCCAGTAGCGTGTCCAGGGAGACGCGGCTGCGGGTGGAGGCACTGAGCATGGCGGCTTCCACCATTGCCAGGCTCATGATGTTCTCGTGCACCTGCCCCATCGGCGTGTTCCCGGTGCGGATGGCCTGCACGAAGTCCCGCAGGGCGCCGGCGATTTTCAGTTCCGGATCCTCGCTGTCCGCAAAGGCTGGAGTCCCCGTTGAGTCCAGGGTGGGTTCGTTGTCGCCGTCCCAAAGGACCTTGCCGTGCTCGCCGCTGATCCGCCAAGCCGCGTTCCACGAGGACTCTTTGCCCGGACTGCACCAACTGCCCGTGAAGATGAACAGTTCGCCGCCTGACATCTCGAAGATTGCTGTCGCCCCGGTACCAGCTCCTGGTCGGGTTGTACTCCTCACAGAAGACGGAGACGGGATCCGCGTTCAGCAGGAGCCGGGCCATGTCGAACTGGTGGATGGCCATGTCGAGCAGCAGGGGGTGGGCCCATTGCGTCACGGAAGCCGCCGAAGTGCGGGGCCTTGAAGAAATTCGCCGTGACGATTCCGGTCTCGCCGAGAGAAGAGGCGAGCCGTTTGGCTGCAAAGAGGTGGCGGTTGTTCCGGCGGGACTGGCTGACCATAATAAGCTGTCCGGTGAGTTCCGACGCAGCGGCCCGGGACAGTCCCTGGGCCACTGTGGAGGCCATCGGCTTTTCACCCAATACCGGAAGGCCGGCAGTGAGTGCCTCGGTGGTGACCGGGTGGTGAGCGGCCGGGACGGTGACGTTGATGACGGCCTGGGCTCCGACGTTGGCCGCCAGCCGGGCGGTACTGCTGTTGACAGGCAGCTCCGACGCCCCACTTTGGCTGCCCCGGCTTGTGCTGCGTCAAGATCGAGGTCAACGATGCCCGCCAGTTCAACCAGGGGCGACTGTTCCACGGTCTTCAGCCAGGCGCCCCATGCTGCCGGTGCCGACGACGACGACACGCAGCGGGGTGTTGTCGGCGGGGACTGTTGCGAAACTGGCTCTCATACCTTGGCCCCCCGGTAGCCCTTGCCGTTGAAAAAGTCGTTGGTCTCGTAACGCAGGAGCTCCGGGTAAGCCCGTTCCGGCCTGTCGGTGACCGCCCATTAGACGGCATTGGCGATCACCCGCCGGACGTCCTTGTGATGGTAGACAGGGTAGGCCTGGTCACCTGGACTGAAGAAGAAAACCTTTCCGTGTCCGCGGCGGAAGGTGCAATCCCGAGCGAAAGATTTCGCCGCCGCTGAAGGAATTGATGAAGACCAGTTCTTCGGGGGCGGGGATGTCGAAGAACTCGCCGTACATCTCCTGCTGGTCGATGATGATGGGATGCGGTATACCCTTGGCTATGGGGTGCGTGGGATCAACGGTCCAGACAAGTTCGCGGTCCTGCTCGGACCTCCACCGGTGCGTGCACGAGGTGCCCATCAGCTTGGTGAAGATCTTGGACCAGTGGCCGGAATGCAGCACGATCAGACCCATGCCTGAGAGCACATGGCGATGCACGCGCTCAACGATTTCATCATCGACATCGGCGTGGGACATGTGCCCCCACCACGTCAGCACGTCGGTTGCTGCCAGCACTTCCTCCGACAGACCGTGTTCGGGCTCGTCGAGAGTCGCTACGCGGACATCGACCCTGCCGCCCAGGTTCTCCTCGATTCCCCTTTACGGCCCCGCGCATCCGTGCGGGTAGAGGCGCGCGTCACCACTTTTCACTCCATACGGTGACGCGGATCGGCGTCGCTCGGGCATTCGGGGCGCTGATATGTGTCATGGTTTTTCCCTGAAATGGTTGAACGGTATTCGGTACGGTGCAACTTGACGGCCCCGGAACGAGGACAAGGGTGTTGGGAGTCACTTTGGAGGTCGATGGTGGAGAGGAAGAGGGGCTGGAGCTCGGCAAGGGCACTAGAGGTTTTGGAACGCCTCCTGGTAACCGCCTTTCCGGGCGGGCCATGGGTTCTTGGCACGGCGCGGTTCAGTCGCGTGCCGCTGCAGTCAGTACTGTCCGAGCGACAGGCCTTTCGAGAAGTACCGCTGAGAGACGACGAAGAGGACAGTCGTCGGAATCGAGACGAGGAGAGCCGCCGTGAGGACAACTGTGTAGCTTTCGCCGCCGCCGCCTTGGGTCGCCTGGAGGCCGGCCAGAACCGGCATCACGTTGCGGGTCTCAGGGCCTTGGGTCAGCACCAGGCCCAGCAGAAGATCATTCCAGACCCACGTCGCCTGCAGGATGAATACCACCGCGAGGGCGCTGGAAGACATCGGCAGGTAGATCCGGGTGAAGATCCGCCAGGCGCCGGCGCCGTCCACCACGGCGGCCTCGAAGACGGAGTCCGCTATGCCTGAGAAGAAGTTCCTCATAACGAACGCCGAGAACGGCAAGCACACTACTGAGTAGACGAAAATCATGCCGGCGGACGTGTTGTACAGGCCCACCCTGGAATAGGTGTCAAACAGTGGGATAACCATCATCTGAAGCGGAAAAACCGATCCGATGTAGATGACAAAGAACCACAAAAACCCGTTACGCAGCCTTAGGACGATCACGGCGAATCCCACCGCTGCGCCCAGAATGACAGCGATGAGAGGACCGGTAATGCTGTACAGGGCCGTGTTCGCCAGGCTCTGGGGAATCTCCGTCTTGGTGAAGACTCGGACGAGGTTGTCTCCCAGATCGAGGATGTTGCCGGGCAGCCAGAGTGTGTCGCCGGAGTAATCGGAGCTCGACTTCGCCGCGTTGGTAATCAGCAGATAGACCGGAAGGAGCCACAGGAGTCCGAGTACGGCCAGGACCGTGATCCGAAGGATTCGGGTAATCATTATTTGCTCCTCCGGGGGGTCGTGTCGCCAAGGCTGAGCTGGCGACGCAGATAGATGACCGAGGCAGCCACGGTAACAAGACTCAGGAACATGGCGACGGCGGCGCCAAGTCCGTAGTCGCTGTTAACGAATGTCTCCCGGTACATGGTGAGGGCCAGAGTTTCTGAGGCGCGGGCCGGCCCGCCCTGGGTCATCGACTGGACGATGTCGAAGGTCTTGAGGCCGCCGACGATGGCCAGACCGACCACTACCGTCGTGGACGGAGCGAGCAGCGGCCACACAATGTGACGGAACATCTTCCACCCTGTTGCCCCATCGAGGCGCGCGGCCTCGAACGGCTCCTGCGGAATGGACTGCAGCCCCACCGTGAAGATCAAGGCATTCACGCCCACCCCATGCCATGCTGAGGCTATGACCATGACGATCGTGTTCAAGGGCGCGTCCTGCAGCCAGCGGAGCTCGGAACCGGGGAGATGGAGGAACTGGAGCGCCTGGGTCAGGGCGCCATCGGTGCCCAGCATGAAGCTCCAGACCACGCCGACGGCAACACCGGACAGGGCAAACGGCACGAGGAAGGGAAGGCGCAGCCAGGCGCCGCCCTTCAGGCCGAAGGCCAGGTAGGCCACCAGAAGCCCCAGGCCCACGGGTAGGACTATGCTTCCAACCACCCAAATGAGGGTGTTTCCCAACGAGACCAGGAAGATCGGCTCACTGAACATCTTGACGTAATTCGTCATGCCGATGAAGCCGGGACTTCCCAGTCCGTTGTATTTGGTGAAACTCAGGTAGAGCGTGTACACCACAGGCAGGTGCAGCACGATGATCGCCAGGGCCAGGCCCGGAGCGATGAAGCTCCGCGCCTGGCCCTGGTAGTTCGTTGAACTTTGTCTCTTCATGGTCGGTTATTTACCGGCCCAGTAGGACTTTGCCGCTGTATCGATCGCCGTGAGGTACTTCATGGGGTCCCCCCGGTGAGTCAGGAACGCACTGAACTGCTCAAGCGCCACCGTCCGGATCGGAACCGGAGTCGCCTCGTAATAGCGCAGGTAGAACGTGAATTCTCCGGAGTTCAACTCCTTGCCCAGCTTGTCCATCTCCGGATTCGGAGCAGCCGCCTTGGGGTTGAACGGGAGGTTGCCTTGCTGTGCCACCCAGGCGGACTGACCCTGCGGCGACATCCACCACTCGGCATACTTGAGGCCGAGTTCCTTCTGCGGCGAAGATTCTGCTGTACAAGCCGGCGCCGTTTCGATCGCCACCGGGGTTTTCCCATTGGGCTTAATGGCCGGGATCGTGAAGGTGCCGAAGTCAGAACCTATCTTCATGCCACCAAGGGCGGCGTCAGCGGTCCACCAAGTCCCGAAGGGGGCCATCGCCACCTTGCCGTCCCGCATTTGATCCTTAGCGAAGTCCTTCTGGCTGGCATCGTTGAAGAGCCCCTGCTCCTGCATTTCAAGCCACTTGTTCATCACGTCCACGATGCGGGGATCCGTGTAGGAAGCCTTGCCCTTGGCCAGGTCCTGGTACAGTGCGAGATCCGTGCCGGCCAGGAGCGTCTGGAACCAAACAAAAGACCACACGTTGGTCTGGTTCCAGAAGGGCACTTCGCCCTTCTGCTTCAACGTCGAGGCGACCTGCATGAGTTCATCCCAGGTTTTGGGAGTGCTCAATCCGTGCTTGTCGAAGATTTTCTTGTTGTAGAACATGACCCAGTCATCCACTGTGATCGGCGTGCAGTACTGCTTACCATCAACGGTGTAGAGATCCCGGACCGATTCGGCTACATGCCCTTTCGAGACGGCATCACTCCAAATATTGGTGGTCTCGGCAAGCACATTCTGGTCCACGAGTTCCTTAAGTCCGCCTCCGACCTGCCAGGTGAATAGGCCCGGGCTCTCTTTAGTCCGGAACGACTGTTTTATGAAGGCGAGGTAGGCTTCCCCGGAGTACTGGGTACTCTTCAGCGAGATATCGATTTCCTTTTCCGATACCTTGGAGAAGGAGTTGAAGTCCCAAGGCTTGTTGGCCCGGAAGTTAAGTTCGCCGGTGGTTGGCTGGCTGGACGGGGTGGATCCTCCACACGCCGTGACACTGAGTGCAGTCGCCAGCACGGCAGCTGCAACCCCGAGCATTTTGCGGGTATTCATACGAAACTCCTTTGTCGCGTTTCCACGCGCATGAACGGAAGCGCCGACACGCCGGCGCACGAGCAGGCTCCATGGAGCAGCCCTACTTGATAACGTTACCAATTGGTCCAAGTTAGCATGTGATGCGGACCACTGGCAACGGGCTGCCAAGAGTATCCCAGAATTTGCGGCGTAAGCACTGGCGACGGCCCGGGGCTTTACAGCGATGGTTGGTAACGTTACCGTTACTGCAGCTGAAACCTTCCTAAGTGCGTTGAACGCTGACGTGCGACTGGGCAGCCCGCCCCACCTAATTCAGGTGTCGGCGCAAGCCCTCGTTCTCGGGGGCCATCCAATGATCCAAAGGAGCATCGAGACATGACCACCACTGAATTCGGAACCGAGCGGAAGCTGGAAACCCGTGTCCGCAGCCTGCTCGAACAACATTGGGACGACGACCGCGGATTCTGCGTTCCGAATCCCTCGACCTATCCGCATCTGTGGCTATGGGACTCGTGCTTCCATGCAATCGTTTGGGCGCACCTCGGCGATACCCGGGCGCTCAAGGAGCTTGACGCGGTCCTTGAAGGGCAATTGGAGCAGGGCATGGTGCCCCACATGCTGTACGGGGCGCAGCCCTCGAAGACGTGGCTCGGCCCTTTGTCCAAGACATCTTCCCTCACCCAGCCACCCATGTTCGGCCATGCAGCAAGGGTCCTAGCCGACAGGGGCCTTCGCCCGTCCGATGCCACACTGGCGCGGGCCAGGAAGGGGATGGATTGGCTTTGGGAACACCGACGCACGGAGGACGGTCTCATCTACGTCGTGCATCCCTGGGAGGCGGGCAATGATCACGGTCAGCGCTTCGACGACTGGGGAGCGCCGGGCAGGACGCCGGACAATTACAGCCGCCCGGCGAGGTCTAAGTGGAACACGGACCGTGTGCGGGACATCACCTTCGCCGAGGACGGCGCCGGCCAGTGGTCCTCGACCTTCGTCTCCTGCCCTGCGGCCTTCAATGCGTACGTTTCCTTCAACATGACGGAGCTCGCCACGCTCCTTGGCGATGAGGAGATGGCCGAGCGCGCGCGCCTCATCAGCAAGGCTATGGACGACCATTTGTGGGATGAAGAAGAACAGCTGTGGTCAGATCTTGCCGTGGTCGGCGGCGGACCGTCCGTGCGGATTCCGATCAGCGACGGCGTGATGGGCGCGCTGGTCACCTTGGACCGGGCCAAGGCCGAGGCTGCCCTGGCGCAACTCGAGGATCCGGAACGATTCGGTGCCCCGTACGGGCCTGCGAACGTGGTCCGCACCCACCCATCCTATGACCCGGGAACATACTGGCGGGGACCGGCATGGCCGCCGCTGAATTACCTCTTCTGGCTCGCCCAGCGGCGCTGGGACATGAAGGATGCGGCATCAAGGATGGCCCGCCAGACATTGGACGGGGCAAATGCCAGCGGCTGGGCAGAATACTGGAATCCTGAGACCGGAGAGGGGCTGGGCGCCGCTCCGCAGTCTTGGACCGGCCTCGCCTTTGCGATGGTGAACCAGCCCAGCGACGCGTGACCGCACGGGGTTTCGGCTTCGACTCCGGGCGCCTGCCAGGCTGTTAGCCTGGCGTCAGTAGCGGTGGATAGCCACGGGAATCTGAATTCTGCGGGGGCCGGCTGCTTGGGAACCGGTCAGCCGGTCAAAGAGCAGTCGGGCCGCCTGTATGCCCAGCTCTTTTGGGTCGTGGGACATGACAATCAGCGGTATCTGGAGGAGGTCGGCGAGCTCCACGTCGTCGAAACACGCCAAAGCCGGAACATCAGCCGCACCGTGCTCGCTTCGGTATTCGCAGATGGCCCTTAGTGCACCAACCGTGGTGCGGTTGTTGGCTGAGAAAAAAGCAGTGGGTGAATTCGGCGCGGACAGCAGGCCGAGTACTTCACTGCGGGCACTTTCGGAGTTACGGCAGGGGATGAGCATTTCTTCCACCGGGACGATTCCCGCCGCCGCGAGTGCGTCGCAGAACCCTTCATACCGGCGGCGGGTAGTGGAGATGCCGGCAGTGTCGCCGAGGAAAGCGATCCTTGTGTGGCCGTCCGTAAGCAGTTCCTCGGTTCCGGCACGCGCGCCCTCGATGTCGTCGACCAGCACGGTATCCGCGGCCAGTCCGTCGATGGTGCGGGATGCCAGCACGAGTGGAATCCCGGACAGGCGGCCTTCGTCCGGGAGCTCAAGGCCGTTGCCGGCCGGGACTAGGATGAGACCCTCGATCTGGCGGCCGGCAAAGTCAGCAATCAGTTCGCGCTCTCGCCCGGGATCCTCGCTCGTGTTTCCGACGACGATCTGGCGGCCGTAGCCGGTCGCAACTTCCTCGACGCCGAGGGCAAACTGGCCATAGTAGGGGTTCCCAAGATTTGTTACGGCTATGCCCACCAGCCCTGTGGGCCGGCCAAGACGGGTGTTCCGGGCACTGTCGTTCCTTCGGTATCCGAGCGCCTCCACCGCCTTCTTAACGCGCTCCTGCACCTCCGGCCGCACACTGAGCCCGCCGGACATGGTCCTGGAAACCGTCATGGGGCTTACTCCGGCCATAGCTGCTACATCCCGGACTGTAGGCGCCGAGGAGGTTCTAGTGCTGGTCATGGGCGTTCCAGGAGCCTTTCGTGCCGCTCCGGTACATCAACCGGACCCGGAATTTGATTTGTATCAACTGTACCAACAGCGAGAGTGTCTGATTATTTGTGCAGGATATTTAGTCGCTGGATGATTGGAGAATCGTTGTGGCTTTTGATGGGCTGACGTCCCAGATGGATTCGGGGCACTCGGACGTCGATGGCAAGGTCGGTGTCATCCAGCAGGTGATCAACGCTTCGCTGGAGCACTGGCTGCACTCCGAGCTTTCCGGGCATCTGGACTATGACAAGATCGTATTCGAAGGCGCTGGTTACGTCTGCCGGCGACGTAGATCTGGCAGTCCAGCGGGACGGCGATGGCGTTCACCCCTCATCTGGTGCCCAAGGTGACGCGCCGGATCCGCGGGTTGGACGACATGATCATCAGCCTTTACGTCGAAGGGATGACGGTCCGCGACATCGCCCATCTGGAATCGACCCTTGACACAGGGCTGTCCGCCGAGGCGATCATCACCAAGGTCCGCGACGGACACCAGGTCCAGAACTGGGCAGCGCTCATCGCGGTGGGCGTGGACATGGACATGGACACGGACGGCCTACAGCATGTGCTGGGCATCTGGGGCGAGGCAGCCGAAGGAGCGAAGTTCAGGACTGGGATGTGCGCGGAACCCGCCAACCGCGGACTCAAGGACATCCTCAGTGTCTGCTGCGACGGGTTGACCGGCTCTCCCGAGGCCATCTCGGCGACCTGGCCGGCCGCGACGGCCCGGGCGTGTGTCGTGTACCTGATCCGCGTCTCGATGCGGTTCACTGGATTACAGGGACCACAAGAAGTCCACAGTAGCCCTGCGGCCGGTCGATGCCGCCCCGACGGCCGGTGCTGCGCAGGACGCGCTCGACGGCTTCGAAGCCGCCGATCTGGGACGCAAGTACCCTGCGACTTGCGGGCCTGGCGGAACAGCTGGGCAAGGTTCATCCCGTTCCTGGCCTTCCGGCCCCCGGTCAGGCGCGTCGTTTACACCGCCAGCGCCATCGAGTCGCTGAACTACCAGCTCCGCAAGTTCATCAAGAACCGCGGGCGTTTCGCCACCGACCAGGCGCCGTGAATCTGCTCCGGCCGGCGTTCTGCAACGTCGAGGACAAACGCGCCACGGAACGGATCATACTGGACGCCAGAACTTGGGGACATCTGATCTAAATCCGTACACAAACTCATTGAAGGCACCACCACGCAGGAATGGAGCGAAGCCAGAGGCATCCTCGTCCGGCACTTCCCCGACCGACTCGGAGCCTACCTAAACAGACGAGACCGCATTCACTCACACACAATCCACTTTATAAGCTCCCAACAGCAGAGGAAATCACGAATGACCTTCGAAGCCCCACTAACCCAAATCGCAGTGGTCCCTGTTCTGGAGGTCGGCGGCACGCACGTCACCGCAGCCTTGGTCCGCAGCAAGCGTACCGGGACCGATTCGGCCACCTGGGAAATCCTTCCCTACACCACCACCCGCCTGCACCTGGACGCCCACGGCACCGCCAACCAAATCCTGGACACCCTGGCAATAGCAGCCGCCACCGTCGGCACCGACCATAGCCGAGCCTGGGGAATCGCCCTCCCCGGACCCTTTAACTACACCACAGGCATCGCCCGCTACGAACACGTGGGAAAATTCGAACAGCTCAAGAACATCAACCTCCGTACCGAACTCACCCGCCGCATCACCCCCGCGCCCGCAAGCCTGACCTTCCTCAACGACGCCGATGCATTCGGAATTGGCGAATACGCCATTGGGGCCGCAGGAGAACATCGCCGGACCGTTTGCATCACCCTCGGCACTGGAATCGGCTCAACATTCCTCGATGCCGGCTCTCCTGTAAAAAGCGGACCGGATGTGCCCCCGGACGGAAGCTGCTACCTCCTCCAATACCGGGGACGCCCCCTCGAAGACACCGTCTCCCGCCGCGCCATCCGCGCCGCCTACGCCCAAACCGCCGGACTGCAGAATGGTATTGCGGGCACCGGCACCCCCGACGTCCGCGAAATCGCCCAGGCCGCCCGCGCCGGCAACCCCGCCGCCGCCCGCGTACTGCATCAGGCTTTCACCGCCCTCGGCCAAGCCACCGCACCCTACTTGGAGCGTTTCGGCGCCGAGGTACTGATCGTGGGCGGTTCCATGGCCGGCTCCTGGGACATCGTGGAACCTGCCATCCGCATCGGCCTCACAACTGCCACACCCGCACTGTCCGCACTGCCCATCACCAAAGCCGAACACCACGAAGTCGCAGGCCTCATCGGCGCCGCCCACTGGGCAACTCACCAAACACGCACCTGGTAGTACTTGGATATGTGGGTGCCCATTGTCGGCAGATGGGGCAGTACCCGAGCACGACGGCCAGGAGCTGTTGGAGCTCTTTGAGAATGCCTTAAGGCTCAGGCCGCCGCATCCCCGGGTTGGGCGGTGGTGGAGGCCTTTACGGCGAGCACGGACGGGATGGACCGGCCAGCCAGACCCTGCCGGAACGGGTGGCGTCCCCGCAGCCGGCATCGGCCACTAGCACAGGAGGCTTCTGCCCCCCAAGGGCGAGTTCGTCGATCATTTCCAGGGTCAGCGCCCATTTGGTGCGGTGCCGGACGGTGTCCGGGATCTTCGCCTTCTCCCGCCGGATCCGGATCCGTTCGGCGTCCCCGTTGGTCTCCGCGCAGGTGTCGTCCCAGGTCTCGGGCACGAACAGGCGGCAGTTCAGCGGACAGGACGCGGTGTCGGTGGCAGCGTGCACGCTGACGGCGATCTGGCAGTTCCCGATTTTGCCCAACGTTCCGGATTACTGGCGAGCCACGCACGGGGAGGCGGTGCCGTCCTTCTTGAACCCCGTATCGACCACCCACGCCTCGAGCCCGATCGTTTCGATGGCCAGACCCGCGAGCCGCCGGCGGACCGATTCCACCGCCCAGGACGAGGAGGAGATGAACTGTTGCAGCTGCTGGTAATCGATTCCCAGGCGCTCTCCCATCGGCTGCATCGACTTGCGCCGCCCGTCAAGCATCAGCCCGCACACGTACAGGCCGTCCTTGGCCCCGCTGGTCGGCCCGGGCAAGAGTTGAAAATATTTCGCAGCGAAGTACTACTAGGGTCTGACACGAAAATTCGGTGGTCACCGAATTTGAGTCGTACTCGCTGAGGTGATTCAGGACCATCCGCACGGTACGCGCACCCTGACCTTCAGGGTATCGCTTGGTCATAGTCGCTATCCTTCACAAAAGGAAGCAACATCAACCCGGTACGGTTAGTAGACTATCTGTTCTCGGATCTGCGCAAGGGCGCGACGGTATTGACGCGGGCTCCGACCCTTTAGAGCGCGAAAACAACGATTGAAGTTGGACAGGTTCCCGTAACCGCAGTGGAAGGCGATGTCCGATATCGACAGCGCCGAATCACCAAGCAACTGACTTGCTCTGGCGACGCGCAGCTCCATCACGTACTGGGTCATAGTCCGGCCCAGTGAGCGGCGGAAGAAACGGCTGAATGCAGCCTCGCTCATGTGGGCTACCTCTGCTACTTCAGTAAGCCGAATGCTGCCCGTGAATCGCTCCTGCAGGTACTCACAAACCGCATTAACACGCTCACGCGCATCGGGACTCAATCCGAGCATGAGGCCGCTATTGTCCAACTTACGGCTCTGCGTCCTGCCGGCCAACTCCACAAGCAGGGACAATAGGGCAAGCGTTTGTTCGCTGGGGCTCAATGCCTGCAGGCTTTGGCACCGTTCGATAGTGGAAGCGTCGGCCTCAAAGACCGTGGCTGCTGCCGCGGAAGATACGTCGAGCATCCTCCCCACGTCAGCGAACTCGGGCGCCCCAAAGAAATCTGAGCCCAGAAACTCCCTCCGGAACTGCACCACGATCGCCTCCTGCTCGGTTGTCCCGGCGGACGAGGCGTAGGCGTGCGGCACGTCGGAGCCAATCAGTGCGAGATCTCCGGGGCCGTAGTTCTCGACGCTGGTGCCGATCATCCGCGTTCCGGTGCCTCGTGTGATCAGTATGAGTTCAAACTCGGGATGAAAGTGCCAGCTAAAATTGAAGGTGGGCTGGGAAAGCAGGCGGCACAACCAGGATCTTTCCTCGGGAGCGTGGACCCTTGTAAACTCGGCGCGCATACTATTGATGATACCGGTCCGTCCCAACTACGCCCCACTGGCGGCGGCGTCCGGGCAAATGAGTACCGGAACTGGTCAAAGGCGCAGTGGTAAGGGACCTAGGACCAGACCAGACTAGTGGCTATGGATAACAACCACACTGTCACGTCAGTCAAGTATGAAATCGATTCTCCGTACCGGCTCGAAGACGCCGCCCGTCAGCGCTTTGCGGATGAGGGGTTCATAAGAATCGACGGGGTTCTGAGCCCCGAAACCATCGAGCACTATGAGCCCGAGATCACGGCCAAGGTCCTTGAGCTTAACACCATGCACCTGCCCATGGAAGAGCGGTCGACCTACAAGAAGGCGTTCCTGCAGGTCTCGAATCTTTGGCAGCACAGCGAACTCGCGCGCGAGCTGACATTCTCTCAGCGTCTCGCTCGGATTGCGGCCGAACTCATGGGCGTTGAGCGCGTCCGTCTCTATCACGACCAAGCCCTCTATAAGGAAACTGGCGGTGGTATCACGCCTTGGCACGCCGATCAGTATTATTGGCCGCTTTCCAGCGATCGCACCTGCACCGTGTGGATTCCGCTCCAAGACACGCCGCTGGAAATGGGGCCGTTGAGTTTTGCTGTCGGCAGTAACAACTTCGAGTTCGGTCGCGACATGGGGATTAGCGACGAGTCGGAGAAGCAGATGCAGAAGGCGTTCGCAGAAAAGGGATTCATGGTCTCAGAGGAGCCCTATCGCCTCGGTGACGTCAGCTTCCATCAGGGGTGGACGTTCCACCGCGCCGGGCCTAATCGGACCCAGGCGCCGCGGCGTGTGATGACCATCATCTACATCGATGCGGATATCACATTAACGAAGCCGACAAACAGCAATCAGGAACTCGAGCGCTGGTTTCCAGGTATTGAACCGGGGGAGGTCCCGGATACGCCGCTCACGCCGGTTCTGTACGAAGCTGCTGGCGACAAGACCTGAGTTCCACCGTAGCGCAGGACCAGCCCCCATTGTTTTCAGCGGCAGAAGTCCGAAGCAGGTGGCTGGCGTACGCGCCAGTCACCTGCCGCAGTTGGTCCAGGGCGACCTCTCACGATCATTGGCCACCAGTGCACCCATAAGTCCATCGCTGATCGGGATCTCCACCGATGGCCCCCGACGACGGCGAGGTCACGCCATATCTGCTGACTGGGGGGACCACCACTGTTCGTCCATGGCTGAGAAAGGCTCGGAAGACTTGAGTTCTGGCGGTCGCTGCAACACCCGGATTTTTGGGAGTTGCAACGACCGGGCTCGTTTAACCGACGGATTGCCGCGTGCCTGAAGCTGCTGCCAACCCGTCATCGCCTACGCGGGAAACCCATGCGGACGGAACCCCCAGCGCTGCCAGTGCCGCGGTCAGATTCGCTTCCGCCCCCGCTGCGGATCGTGAAAAGGCGGCGACGTTTTCAAGCGGCCGCTCTCTTCGCGACGAGGCCCGGCAGCCCGTCCCCGATGCACACGGCGCTGTCCTTGATTCTGCCCCAGGTCACATCTGCCCCGCGACATTCTTGTTCCGATGGAATCAAGGGGTGATGTTGCCTCCAGTTCGCACATCCCGTGTACCGGGCCGGCGACGTCCCCTTCTTGTATGCGGTGTCGTGGCGGGATTTGGTTATGACGCGCCTTCAACGCCGTGTCATCTGGCGAACCATTCGCGTTCCGGATGCTGGACAGTAGGCGACTCGCGGCGTACTTCGGGCTGGGAGGCCCAGGCCACGCCGTTGGCGAGGACCTGCCGGATCTGCTTTTGGTGGTAGACGGGGTACTCCTGGTCGCCGGGGCTGAAGTAGAAGATCCGGCCCCGACCCCGGGTGAAGGTAATCCCTGACCGGAAGATCTCGCCGCCTTCGAAGGAACTGATGAAGACCAGCTCGTCGGGGGCGGGGATGTCGAAGTATTCACCGTACATTTCCTGTTCGGGGATGATGATGGGGCTTTCGATGCCTTGGGCGATCGGATGCGTTGGATCCACGTTCCAGACCAGTTCGCGTTCGCCCTCGTTGCGCCACAGCAGCGAGCAGGTAGTACCGAGCAGACGGATGAAGATCTTTGAGAAGTGCGCCGAGTGGAGCACGAGAAGCCCCATGCCCGCGAGGACGTGCCGCTGCACCCGGTCTACGACGGCGTCGTCGACCTCGGCATGGGCACGGTGGCCCCACCAAAGCAGCACGTTGGTGTCCGCCAGCACCTCTTCCGTGAGCCCGTGTTCCTCGTCCGCCAGGACAGCCGTGCGGATGGCAGCATCGGGGAAGTGCTCGGCCAGGCCTTGCGCGATGGCACCGTGGATGCCGTCCGGGTAGTTGACGGCCATGGACGCAGGGTCATGCTGTGCCTCATGCACGCCTTCGTTCCAGACCGTGATCCTCAAGGGGCGGCCCGTTGTCGTATTTGCACTCATTGGTGTCAAAGCTCCACTTCGCGATGTTCGGTTGCAGACTGGTAGCAGGCGTCGATGATGCGGGCGCGGCTCAGTGCCAGGGATCCGTCGTGCACGCCCCAGACCGTTTCACCGCCACGCACCACCGTGACGAAATCCTCTACGACGGCCTGGTGCGCTCGTCCAGGTTCGGCCGCAGGTGTGTAGTCGGCGTTCTTGCCGTCCTTTTCGGTGTAAACGCGCAGGTCTGCGATCGGAGTCATCGAAGCCCCGACCGCCCGCAGGTCGGCTCCTCCATCGGTACCGAAGACTGAGAAGTCCATCAGGTCTGCCTCCTCACGGTAGCTGGCCCACCCCGCCTCGATGATCAGCGTGGCACCGCCCTCAAGCCGAATGAAGGCCGAGGCGAAGTCCTCCACTTCGTAGGCGAAGTTGGTGCTCAGTGCGGTGTAGCGGTCGTTGCCGCCGCGTCCGCGTGGACCCAGCTCGGCGTGGGTTGCCGCGGAGACGCTGACCACCTTGGGTTCGCCCAGCAGATAGAGGGCATAGTCCAGGACGTGGACGCCGATGTCGGCCAGTGGGCCACCGCCGGCCATTTCCTTGTTGGTGAACCAGCTGCCCAGTTTGGGGATGCCGGAGCGGCGCAACCAGGAGGCCTTGGCATAGTAGGGGCGGCCCAGGTCGCCGCGTTCGATGATGCCTTTGAGCACCTGGATGTCGCCGCGGCGGCGGTGGTTAAATGCGACGTCGAGTACGCGGCTGGCACGGCGGGCGGCGTCTACCATGCGCTGACCTTCTTCGCCGTTGCGGGCTATGGGCTTTTCGCTGAGCACGTGCAGGCCGCGTTCTAATGCGGCGATTGCTATCGGCGCGTGCAGGAAGGTCGGCACCGCCACGCTTACGGCGTCCAGGCCGTCAAGTTCCAGGAGCTCCTCCCAACTGAGGAACTCATTCGGGATGGAGTACTCCTGCGCCAGTTCGTCGCGAAGTTCGTCCTCCATGCCGGCAAGGGCGACGATCTCGACGCCCTCGATCTGGCTGTAGGCCTTCAAATGCTGCTGCCCTGCCCAGCCCAGGCCGACTACTCCGACCCTGAGAGTTGCTTTCTGGGGCGGTGCTGCGGATGGTTCGCGGGTCATCTATTTGGCTCCTTGGATGAGTCGTTGATGATGCATTGAGACTTTCAGTCCGGAGACGATGCGTTTCTGGCAGATGAGGACGAGAACGACCAGCGGGAGGACCACAATGATCGACGCTGCACCGATCCGTCCGAGCGGTTGGTCGTGTTCGGTGGCTCCGGAGAAGAATGCGATCGCTACCGGGGCGGTTCGGGCCAGTGGTGAAGTAGTCAGCGGGACTTCATCGAGAACTACAATCACAACAGGCCACGCACGGCACTCAAAGGCGCCTCACCAGCCACCCGTGTCACCAACGACCCCGGGGTAGTACATCTAGCGCGCGCCAGCGCCGTCTCCGTACCGCGGATCGAGGCCTTGACGGTCGCCAGCTGCTGACCCACGCCGCTGCCGTGCGGGCCGATCGTGTAGGCCCCCACGGCAGCAGGAACGATGAACGTCTCGGCGTAGCTGACCACAAACGGGGCGAAGCTGCCGTCCGGGCTCTCGACCACGGCTTCCGTGCCCTCGACGAGGTTCAGCACGTTAACGGTGCCGTTGGTGTTGTGCTCCACGACGTCCGTGAACCAGTGCCGTCGGACCTCGATGAACTCCAGCTCGTGTAAACCGGTGCGCTCCTCGGTCCAGCCGGGACCCGAACCCAGTTCTTCCACCTGGTCCAGCAACTGCTCCCTGGCCCATTCGGTGTTGCGGTCCCACTGGATATTGCGGCTGGCATGATCGACGTGGATGGGGCGGGGCCGTCCGTCCAGGCCCACACGGTCCCAGTCCCACATCTTGAACGTGAAAATGTACGGTGTCGCGGAAATCTCCAGCACCATCGAGTTGGCACCCGAGCAGTGCACCGTCCCCGCCGGGATGGAGAAGTGGTCGTGCTTTTTCGCCGGAAAAGCGTTAACGTAATCCTCCGCCGGAAAGTGGGTGCCGCCGTCAGACGCCCTCTTCAGATCTTCCACCATGGCGGCGGGGTCTGTGCCGGACTTCAGGCCCAGGTAGACCACGGCGTCCTCGGCACAATCGAGGATGTAGTAACTCTCATCCTGGGTGTAGTGCATCCCGAAGCGGTCCTGGATGTAGTCCGTCAGCGGGTGCACCTGGAGCGAGAGGTTGCCACCTCCCATGGTGTCCAGAAAGTCGAAGCGGATGGGGAACTCGGCACCGAAACGGGCGAAGGTCTGCGCCCCGAGGAGCCCGACCGGCTGGGTGAAGACGACATCGATAGAGGGCAGCTCCACGATCTCGCCGCCCACGTCCAGCAGGATGCTGTTCTCCTCCGGAACGCAGTCAAAACACCAGGCGTAGTTGTCGGCGTCACCGTCCAGCCCCAGGACGTTCTTCATCCACTGTCCGCCCCAGACGCCGGGGTCAAAGAACGGCACCACACGGAACGGAGTCTTGGCCACGGCAGCCATGCCTCTGTGGAATGTCTCGCCCGTGATCAGTTTGGCCCCGCTCACGGTGCGGTTCGTGTCCAGAACATAGTCGACGGCGGGAAACAGGGAACGCTTATGGCGGTCCGCCACACGCCACTCGACAAAGAAGCTCCGCTTGTACTTACGCAGGTTGTCCTCATCGGTGTTGCTGCAGCGCCAGTTGGGGGCACCAGCCCGCTGGCGCTGCTGCAGCTCCCAGCGGGCCATGTCCGCCAGGACCAAGGTGCGGTCCCGAAGTGGCACCAGCGCCGCGCCCCAGCCCACCAGGACCGTGGGGACATCGTCTGCGGCTACCTGCCGGGCGATGTCCGCGAGCCTTTCGGCGTCGTAGAAATCCGCGAGGGCGTGGTGGCTGATGACGCCGAAGACGCGGTCCTCAGTGAGGTTGGCGGCGATCAGCTCATCGATCTCGGCGGCGGAACGCGCAGCGAGCTCCTCCACATTCAACACCCGGTGGCCGGGCAGGGCCTCGGCGACGAAGGCCTGCAATTCGTCCATCTTCACGCCCGGGTAAGTATCCACCACAATGGTCTTCGCTCCGTGGCGGGCCACTTCCTGCCACGCGTCCGTCCCGGACCAGACGGACGGGTTCCCGGGCACAGGAACACTTGGGAACTTGTCGTAGCTGCTTGGGAGAGTCGAAGTCATGGTCTTCCGATCGGACGTGGATTTTTGATAACGTTACCATCAGTAGATGAAGATGTCCGGCCGAGTGCCGGAATTCTGTGGAAGGATGGTGTCGCAGTGTTGCGGATGGTTTCTTACGGACATTCCTGGATCGCCGGCGACGGCGCCACGACGGCGGCGAACTGCCTCGTCCAATGTGCGGCACGCCGACTGGGTTTCGAGCCAGAAAACCGCGGAGTCGGTGGCAGCCTTAGCACCGCAACCGCAACGCTTCTCGTTGAGGATCCCCCGCCTCCTGCCAGCGTCTATGTCGTGATGACCGGCTTGAATGATCTGCGGTTCGGCGGTGAATCCGCGGAGTCGCTGGAACGGTACTCTGAGGCGCTCGACAGTATCTTCAGTGCATTCCATCGCGCTGATCCCGACGCGGCGATAGTCGCTGTCGAGCAGCCCCATCTGGTCGACTTTCGCCTCCATGCACCCTACGACCGCGGTTCCAACGAACTAGTTGACATCTTCAATGAAGAACTCCGAAGTGTCGCAGCCACCCATCGACGCGTCGTGGTGGCCGAGGTGGAGGGCTGGGATTCGGCGAGCATGCTCGACCCGGACACGGTGCATCCGAACGACGCCGGCCATAATTTCCTTGCCGACGTCGTGACGTCAGCGATGATGGGATATTTTGTGTCAAAACGACATCGGGATAACACAATCAAGTTTCGGCGTTCTTCGCCAGAGCGCAACGGGTTTGAAAGGCCGGACGGGAATCCCCAGGGTGCACTCCGGGTGGTCTTGAGCTGTGATGGGGCAGAGCCAGGGCCCGGAGCATCGTGATGCGGCCGCGGCACGGGTGCAGCGGGCATCCCGGATGCCGGAAAACAATTTCAAGCACCCAACGATTCTTGGAGAAATAAATGAATATGATCTGCGTGCAGGAACAGCACCTGCCGGGCGAGTCCATGGAGGAGAAGTGGGATATCGCGCAGGAGTGGGGCTTCGATGGCATCGAGCTGCGCGGCAAGGGGGACTTCGGATTCCGGGAGCGGCTGCCCGAACTGCGGAGGGCGGCAGCGAGGGGAATCCCCATGCCGACAGTCTGCGTCGAGATGATGCATTTCATCGGCGCGTTCGACGCCGAACAACGCCAGGACGCGATTGTGCAGATGAAATCGCTGTTGGACGTCATGGCGGAAATCGGCGGGCGGGGAGCGATGACGCCGGCCTCGTACGGGATGTTTTCGGATCGGCTTCCTCCTTTCGTCTCTCCGCGCAGCACCGAAGAGGACCGGAAGGTCCTCATTGACGGGCTGGGCCAGGTAGGAGCCCACGCCGCTACCCTGGGTGTGGAACTGTATCTTGAACCGCTGAACCGGTATGAGAACCACATGGTCCGCCGGCTGGACGACGCCGTCTCCCTGATCAAGGAGATTGGCCTCGATTCCGTGAAGGTCGCTGCCGACACTTATCACATGAATATCGAGGAAGCCGATCCGGCCGCGGCGCTGCTCGCCGCCGGTCCTTACATTGGACATGTCCAGGCCAGTGACTCCAACCGTCTGGAACCGGGCTCGGGCCACATCGACTGGGCATTGTTTGGCTCCACGATCCGTGCCATCGGATACACCGGCCCGATTGCGTTGGAGAGCCGGCTGTCGGGCCCCGCACAGGACGTCCTGCCGGCGAGTCCCGTCCTGCTGCGGAGGTTCCTGTGAACGATACGGTGTCCTCTGCCGCAACGGCCGTGCTGGTGCAGAACTGGAGAGGCCGCCACACGGTACCGGCGGGCGGCCTCTACCCCCACCAGTGGAGTTGGGACTCGGCCTTCATCGCCATCGGCCTGCGGCACATTTCCCCTCGCCGCGCCCAGCAGGAACTGGACTCCCTGTTCAGTGCCCAATGGGATGACGGGCGGCTCCCGCAGATCGTCTTCGACCCGGCACGGGACGATTATTCTCCCGGTGCTGCGTTTTGGCGTAGCGACCGCATTCCCGGATCCCCTGGCGTTCCCACAGCAGGGCTGGTGCAGCCGCCAAACCATGCCTGGGCCACGCTTTTGGTCCATCAGGCTGACCCCGTGGAGTCCCGCCGGCGCCGTTTCTTGGAACGAGCCTACCCGCGTCTCGTGGCCTGGCATCAGTACCTGTACACACGCCGCCGCTCGCTCGCGTCCGGTCTGGCCGCCGTGGTGCATCCGTGGGAGAGCGGGATGGACAATTCACCCTACTGGGACGCGCCTTTGGAAAACGTGGCCGGATCTTTCGGACAGGACATCCCGCGTCCGGACCTGGAGCACGCCGACGCAACGGAACGTCCTTCGAACAGGGAATACGACAAGTACCTTTACATTGCGGCGACGTACCGTGATGCCAATTGCGACGATTCGGACGCTGCATGCCCCTTTCGCGTCGAGGACCCCGCCTTCAACGCCCTCTGGGCACGATCCGAACTCGCGTTATCAGTCATCGCCGACGAATTAGGCCGTGTTCCCGTGTACGACCATCAGGAACGGTCCAAGGAAATCGCTCTCGCCCTCGAGACTCTCTGGGATGAGAACCTCGGCATATATGTGGCCCGGGACGGCATAACGGGAGACACCCAGAAGTACAGAACGGTATCCGGCCTCGTACCTCTCCTTTTGCCGGGAATAGGCCACGGGGACGAGCTGGACGCACTCTTGCGTGGCCCGCACTTCGGGCTCGGGGAGTCCCGGCTCGTGCCAAGCCACGACCTCCTCGCTCCGACGTTCGACGCGTCGAGGTACTGGCGCGGACCATCCTGGTTCAACACGGCATGGCTGCTCGTGGAAGCACTGAACACCCGCGGCGCCGCGGCCGACGGCCAAGCCCTGGCAGCGTCCATGGCCGAACTCGCAGGCCGCAATGACTTCCCTGAATACGTTGACCCGCACACCGGCGAACCTCATGGGACCAGGCTCTTCAGCTGGACAGCCGCACTGTCCCTGGATCTTCAGGTTCGACAAATCGAAGGAAAATAACAGCATGACATCCACCGCAACACCGCTCCGGATCACGGTGTGGAACGAGAACGTGCACGAGACTTCGCAGCCGGAAATCGCAGCGATCTACCCCCACGGCATCCACGGGGCGATCGCCGAAGGCCTCGGGACGGTTCTCGGCACACGGGCCGAAATCCGGACCGCGACACTGGCAGATGCCGAGCACGGCCTGCCGGAAGAAGTCCTGGCCGCCACGGACGTCCTCCTGTGGTGGGGACACCGCTCCGGGGTCACGTTCACCCGCGGCAACGGAAAGATCTTGTACTTCAGCCCTGGCGATCAGAAATACCCCATCTACTACCGTCAACAGATCCGGCAAGTCCTGGCCAACGCCGTCCAGTGGGCAGCGCCCGCCAAGGCTCGCTCGCTGCCATCGCCCGTGCATACCACCCGCATGGCGCAACCTGGCCGGCACATCGGTTCGGAATTCACTTCGGTACCGAACCCGGCCATCCGTCGGATGGTCGCAGGCCACGATCTCTTGGAGTGAACCGGCACCAAGCCGTGCCGACGTCGAAGGCCCGCTGCTCTGGCACTGGCGCGGAACAGACATTGGGCGAGGCAGACCCACCTCGTCGACGTCCGCCTGCACTCGATCCACCTCAACCGTCCCGGCAACCCATGCACTGACAGGAATCGAACGACATGCTTCGGCCCGCATCCCCCGCTACGGACACCCCTCAAGTCCGGGGTGTGGTCGTCGAATCAGACGGCAACTGGCCGTCCGGGAGCATTGCGGACGATTTCGAGATGGCCGACATCGTCATGTCTTCAGTGCGGCAGGGCATGGAGACAGCAGTCAGCACTCATGCGATTGTCCGGCACCATGTCGAGAACCTTCTTTCGGCCTTCGCACTGGCCATATCCACCCGTGACGAGGACCTTTTGGGCGAACTGATTCGGGGTGTGCAGATCCGGTTTGGGCGGGACATCCACTCAAGCACGGACCCCGGTCCTGAGGGGATAATCGACCGGTTCGAAGACCGAAGACGGAGCACGGTCCAGACCGTTAGCAACATAGGCGTCAAACTCTCGGGACGTTGCGCACACTATGTGGCCACCTTCCAGGACTGGGATCTTGAATCGGAACCCACATGCACGTCCATTGGTTCCTACGAGGGATGCCTGATCGCCGGACCACAAGTCTGGAGATGGACAGAACACGCGATCACGTGGAAGGGCAGAAGAGTTGGGTCGCGATATGGGTGACCGATCTCCGCAGAGAATGCCTGGTCCAGGTCGTCGAGGAACCTCATAGACGATGAGTGATACTTCCTGCCCTGCCTTCGCCGGCGGGGCCGCCGCCCCGGTGATCCCGCCGGGGTCGGCTACTACCTTGCCGCAAAACTGCCTGCGCCCTCCCTTGACCAGACAACGACACACAGATTCCACCGACCAGACAACAGAGAGCCACCAATGACATCCAATGACTACGTAGCTGCGGCCAGCCGCTACGACACCATGACCTACCACCGCACCGGACGCAGCGGGTTGAAGCTGCCCGCACTGTCCCTGGGACTTTGGCAAAACTTCGGAGATACCCGCGCCGTGGAAACACAGCGCGCCATAGTTCGCCGCGCGTTTGATCTTGGCGTCACCCACTTTGATCTGGCCAACAACTACGGTCCGCCACCCGGATCCGCGGAACAGAACTTCGGCCACCTCTACGCGCAGGATCTGAAACTGCGCCCGTCAAGTTTGTGAGACAGCTTGATTGATTTTCTTCTTACGCTGCTACGTGGTTGATCGTGTTTTGGTATTCGGCCAGGGCGCGTGCCGGGGGCAGGCCCTGGTTGTTGGCATGGGGCCTGCGGCGGTTGTACCAGGATTCGATGTATTCCATCACTGCGGTCCTGGCCGCCATGTGGTTGGGAAAATCGTGGTGGTGGTACATCTCGGTCTTCAGGTGCGAGAAGAACGACTCGGCCACCGCGTTGTCCCAGCACACGCCGACCTCTCCCATGGACTGGGTGACGCTGTTCGCCGCGCACCAGCTCTGGAACCCGGCAGAGGTGTACTGCGAGCCGCGGTCGCTGTGAAAGACCGCCCCGCCGGGGTGAAGCCGGCCATGGTCACGTGCCATGCTGAGCGCGTCAATGATCAACGAGGTGCGCATATGGGAGGCCATCGACCAGCCCACAACCATCAGGGTCGCCAGATCGATCACGGTGGCCAGGTATAGCCATCCGGAGCCCGTTTGCAGGTAGGTGATGTCCCCGGCCATCCTTGTTCCCGGCACGGTGGCGGTGAAGTCACGGTTGCCGTCACCGTCCTGCATGTGGTTGCGGATGTGCCCGGTCCTGGCGGCCGGGTCCACGACCGTGGTCTTCTTCCACGCTCGCATCCGCACCGCCCGCAGGCCCTGCTTTTTCATGATCGCACCCACCGTGCTCGGGGCCACCGGGACGCCCTCATGGCCCAGGATCGTGGTGATCTGGTCCCTGCCGGCCATGCCCTTCTCGCGTCCAAACACGCGCTTCACCTCCACGGTCAGTTTGTTGTGGCGGACCTGTGTCGGGGTCGGTTCCTTCGGCGTCGTCCAGCGGTTGTACGAGGACCTGGGGACCTTCAGCTGCTGGCACATCCAGTCGATCTTGTAGTTGGCCTTCTCCTGCCGGATAAACGCGTAGTAGTCGTCTATCGTTGCTTCGCGGCGAAGAAGGCGCTGACTTTTCCCAGGAACTCGATTTCTCGTTTCAGCTCGGCGTTCTCGGCCTGCAGCGCCTTGTACTTCGCCCACTCCACCGGGCCCGGCTCATCGGCGGCGACGTCGGGATGCTCTTCCTTCCAGACCCGCACCCAATTCCCCAACGTCCCTTCATTGACCCCTATTTCGGCCGCGACCTGGACCACAGGACGGCCCGAGGAAATCGCCAGCTCAATGGCCTCGGCCTTGAACTCCGGGCTGAATTTACGACGGCTAGACATGAAACAGATTCTCCTAAACCCTGTCTCAAATCACCATACGGGCGCAAACCGTACCGGGATGAAATAATTGTCTCCACGAAGGCCGGCCATGCCATGCACAACGGCCCCTACGGTGATGGGGGATCCCGGAAGTACCTGCTGTCCTCCCTGGACGCCAGCCTGAACAGGATGGGCCTGGACTACGTCGATATTTTCTATCACCACCGGCCGGACTCCGATACCCCCCTTGAAGAGTCCATGGGGGCCCTGGCCACCGCCGTCCAGCAGGGCAAGGCCCTGTACGTGGGCATTTCCAACTACACCCCGGAGCAGACCAGGGCCGCCGCCGCCGCACTGGCAGAGTACAAGGTGCCGCTGCTGATCCACCAGCCGAGGTACTCCATGTTCAACCGCCACGTTGAAGACGGGCTCCTTCCCGTCCTGGACGAGGTAGGGGCAGGTAGCATCGTCTTCTCCCCGCTGGCGCAGGGGCTGCTCACGGACCGCTATCTCGAGGGCACCGTCCCGGCCGAATCCCGCGCAGCCAGCAGCCAGTTCTTCCTCGAAGACCGGGTGGATGAGACCTACCTCTCCCGTGCCCGGGCGCTGAATGAGATCGCACGGGGCCGCGGCCAGACATTGGCCCAGCTGGCCCTGACCTGGGTTCTGCGCCACCCCCAGGTAACCTCAGCCCTGATCGGCGCAAGCTCAGTAGCCCAGCTGGAACAGAACGTCGCCGCGCTGGGCGCCCCGGAACTCTCAACCGAAGAGATCAGCGCCATCGATGAATATGCCGTAGACGGAACCGGCCGCTAGAAGTCTGCTGAATTGGTAGGGTCTTGCCGGTGCCTTCTGGCTCTGCTTGCTCGTGGGGTGGCGGATGCTGGCCGCGATGAGCGGTTCGCTGGCTTCCAATCAATGTCCGGGAAGGCTGTTGGGGGCCGCGCGATGATGGCCCCGTGAGGGCTTGCTGGATGTTGCGCGGGGCGGTGGCTGGTTACTGCGTGGGGTGGTGGCTGGTTACTGCGTGGGGTGGTGGCTGGCCGGCCGGTTCAGGCAGGGCCCAGGTCCCGTTGCTGTCCCGTAGCCCGAGGTTGAGCAGCCTGCTCAAATTCCGGCCGGCGATTCGCAGGTGCAGCCAGGCGTTGGACCGCTCGACCATGGTCCGGTGGGCCCGGTAGTCCTCCTGGAACCGGGGGTCCGCGGCGCGTTTACGGTGTCCGCGCTGCAATGTCTCGTGCTCGTCGGGTGATCTTCCGTCCCCGCGCCGCGGTCACGGAAAGCCCCTGCTCGGGGCCACCGAAGAGGGCGAACACAGCCACCGAGAAACGGCTTCTTCATATGCCAGCTCCGCAGGGTAGCAACTGTCCCGTCTGACGTGAAAATAGGCAGTGATGTGAGGCTGGCAGCGATGGGAGGAGCACGCGGGTGGATGGACCGTCGTCGTGGGCGGTCTCCTGTAGGTTTCGGTCTTGGCGTATTACATCGTCAGGACGATGGGTTTGAGCTCGACCTCGTAGCCAAGCTGGTGCAGCTGGCTGATCGCCTTGCGTCGGGTTCTGCTTTCATGGGTTCGCTTAAAATGGTCTGCTCCCAGGTCTTCGAATACGGTCCCGGTGGTGAGCATGTGCCAGATCGCGGTGATCAGTGAGTGCTCTACCGCTACCAGTGCCCTCATCGGTCCCCTGCGTGAGGTGAGCCTCTTGTAGCGTGCCTGGAAATAGGTGCCGTCGGTCCGGGACGCTGCCATCGCGGCTATGCCGAGGGCGGCCTTCAGATGGGAATTTCCCGGCCGGGCCCGAGGTACCCAGGGTCTTGCTTGCCACGGAGGTGAACTTGATACACGCATCTTCGAGCAGCTTCTCCAGCCGCTGGATTTCCCGGGTCCTTTCCGTAACGAACGTCGTCCTGGACCGGGTAAGGTCACGCAGGACACGGATATACTCCGGCGGGACAAAGGATCCGCGCACGAGGCCGTGAGCGCCCAGTTCGGCCAGCCAATGGGCGTCGGAAACGTCCGTCTTCCGGCCCGGAAGATTCCTGGCGTGGCGGGCATTGACCAGCATGACATTGAGTTCGGGGTCGAGGATGAAATGGAACGGTTTCCAGTCGGGTAGCCGGGGCGCATTGCTGCGCCCCGGCCCCCTCAGAACCGGCCGTGCCCGTTTTCCAGGCAACCGGCTCAAGCAAGTCCCATTGGGCGGTCAGGTCAGGACCGCAGAAGCACTGGTCCACTGTTCGTTCCGTCTGGTTGACGGGTTCGGCAGTGGGTGTGGATGAGACGGATGGTGCTGGTCTCCGTTTCCCCGGGCGTCGTGGCGAGGGCAAGCGCTTCGCGGGAGACCGCTTGCGGATTGCTGCGCGGAGCTTGCGCCATTCGGTGATTTGGGAGGAATACAAGCCCTCGCGGCGCAGGTAAGCCCCGCCGCCGGTGCCGTCGTCACAGGCTTGCTGGTACGCATCCAAGTACGCCAATTTTTGTGCCGGAGTGAAAGACCTACGAGGGGTCGGGCCACCGGCCCTGGGGCCAGGCTTGCTCATGGACCCATTCTCCCGTGGCGGGGAAATTGCGGAGATTGACATTAGTGGTGATCCTGGTTCTCGCCCTACGAATTAGACGAAGTTGCTATGAGGTACTGGCCTCACCCAACCCTGACACGTAGGGCGACGGCACGTAGCCTTGCCCGCCTGTTCCGTGGCGGGACATTCGCCCAGGAAGTCGCCGACAACCTGCTCAGCAGGAACGGCATCGAGGATGCCGATGCAGCCTTCGCGCGCATGGAAGTGGCTACTTAGTCCAGGTCGACCTTGGCAATGATGGCTTCGTGTGGCGGGAGGCGACAACGCTCGGAATGCACTGGCCATGGCCAGTTTTTGGAACCGATCAGAAGAAAAACAGTCCACCGGTTGGTGGCTGGGATGCTGGAGCGTGCCCGCGAATACAACGCCGACGCCACCGAAACCGCTCTATGTGGAGCGGCTAAGGATTTTCGGAAGCTATCTGGACCCACAGATCTACGCGCTTGGCGATGTCGACGTCGAACTGTCCTTCGGCATGCGCACGAGAGATCACAAGAGGATCAGCGCCTACACCCGCGGCAGCGGCAGAGCCTACTGTAGCGAGGGTCATGAGAGGTGGGCAGCCAGCGTGACGCCGGGTGGAAGACTCACGACCAGCTCCACCGGCCATGGAATGCTGGCTCTCGGAATTACCCGACGCTACGGGCGCAACACCATGCATCCGGACTACTTGGTCATTCCTCACCAAGAGATCACCAGGTGGCGAGGCCAGTGTGAGGGCTGCTGGCATGGAGAATTCTGGAAACGCGTCGACTCGCGCTCTCTGATTCCCATAGTTATTAGGCACCACGTCCCCGACTCGACGGAGAGGGAATACTGCTAATGAGCTGGACGCGGGGTCAGGTATTCGCGTAATCCTGGGATTGCGAAGTCGACAAGCCCGTGTCCTGCAGGCTCTATGAGCCCGGCGTCCACCAGGCGGGTTCGGTAGTTGCCCACGGCGTTGGGCCGCATACCCGTTCGTTTGCCGATATCGGTGGTTGAGGAAGGCCCGGAGTCCTCCGCCATGGCCTGCAGGAAGTCCCGATCCCTCCCGGACGTTGTGGACAGTGCAGCTTCGATGACCACGCGTTCGTTTCTGCGGCGGGCAGCCGTGACTGCCTGGTCCACAGCCGCAGCGTCCAGGCCTCCAGAGGCCCTTTCCGCTTCTTGCCAGAGGTAGTAGCCGACCAGCTGGATCAGGAAGGGATAGCCGCCGGTGGCTTCTGCCGCTTTCCTTGCCAACTCGGGGCCGAGAGTCTTCCCTGCACCTTCAAATGTTTCGGTAAAGGAGCGTTCGACTTCGGCGATCGAAGCTGCGTGGAGGTCGATGCGGTCCGCTCTGCGCAAGAACGTGGCAACGCCCTCATTGAGCAGGTCGGAGACCGCGGCAGGAAGGCCGGCAAAAATAAGCCCGATGGGCAGTCCGTCACGGATGAAGTGCTGTACGTCGGCTGCGAGTTGGGACAATTCCTTGCGATCAGCGGCATGGATCTCGTCAACAGTGATGACCAGGCCGGTGCCCCGCTGCGCCAGCAGACGCAAAAGCTCCGAACCACGGACACGCCAGTCAACCTGCTCCTCAGGAGCCAGTTGGGTCGTAACAGCGAAGCCGGCAACCGACAACGCCGTGACACGCCGGCCCGTGGGCCCATCGCCCAGTTCATTGGTCAGCCGCCGCATTGCCTCACCAATCCGGCCCAGAAACCCTCCCGTAGCCGTCTCCGAAACAACCGCCCAGCCGCTACCTATAGCAAGATCTTCGGCTGCGCCGAGCATCACAGTCTTGCCGATACCCCGGGCTCCGGTGAAGATGGTCAAAAGGCCTGGGGCCCCCGAACCGATGCGGAGGCCGTAAGCGAACTCGTCCAGCACTCCCCCACGCCCAACCAGATCAGGCGGAGTCGCCCCCGCTGTGGGGCGAAACGGGTTTTCCATGAGCGCTCCTGTGAATGTCTATGAATCTTGTGAATCTTGTGAATTTCACTCTATCAGCTTGGTGCCGTGCTAACCCTGTGGCTGTGCGTCCGGGTCCCGACCAGGTCCAATCCCGCCGCAACTAAAACAAGCCGGGAGCGATGCACGAGGTGAATGTACTTGGCCTCAGGCGTCGGGGTTATGACCAAGGACGCGGAGAAGGTCGCGGGTTGTCATGCTCAGCTGTTCGAACCAGTGCTGATAGAACAGGGCCGTCATCTGTTGCGGAGGGGTGTCGTCGATTTCGTGGAGCATTTGTAGAGCCTCGCGAATAGCTGCCTCATCTGAGGCCAGCTCAGGATCAGGCCGGCGTGCCTGTTCCTCCGAATTTTCCATGCCAGCAAATCCTTCCATCTTGTGAAGCCACTGGGATTGGTGCCCGGACCTCCAGCGAGTCAGGTTCGGCCCATTGAGCGAGGCCACGCTGGCACGGCAACGACCGTACCACGACAGGTTTAGCGGTTGGGCCGTTCTTGGTTTTCTGGGCCTCGAGTGCGGCGCCGGAGCTGGTCTTCCGGGCCTCTTGTTGCCGGTGGCCGGTCTCAGGATAAGGTCTCGTCGGCTTCCGGTGGAACGGGCCCGGCTTTGGCTCCGAGTTCGGCCAGGAACTCGGCAAAGTGGGAATCTGTGGAGTCCCGGAATGACGGCCGCGGATCGGTGTGTTCGGTGTGGCAGTTGTTCAGGCCCCAGGATTCGGAGCGTATCCGTTTGATCATGGGCCAGAACGTGCTGTCGTGCCATGAAGCAGCTTCGTTCACGGGGTTCGGGGCTTGGGGACCATCTCGCGGAAAAGTAGCGCTAACGTTTGGTGGCGTGGTTCGTTGAGAGAGCATGGCTGGTGAATATTTGACGGCTGCCGAAGAGGCAGCGTACGGGCGGTATGCGCTTGAGGCTCCGGATCGGTCGGTGTTGGAGCGGTTTTTCTTTCTCGACGACTTTGACCACCAGTTGGTGGCGAAGCGCAGGGGCGATTACAATCGGCTCGGTTTTGGGCTCCAGCTTGTGACTGTTCGTCATCTGGGTGCTTTCCTGGATGTACCAACTGCTGTAGTCGATTTCGTCGCCGGCCAGGTGGGTGTGGCCGATCCGTCGTCTGTGAAGCGGTACATGGAACGGAAACAGACCCGGTTCGAGCATCAGTGGGAGATCGCTGAGGTGTGTGGCTTCGTCACTTACGCTTCGATGGAGGCGGAACTGCTGGAGTGGGTGGACCAGCAGGCGTGGACGAGCGACACGGGGCCCAAGACGCTGTTTTATGCGGCGGTGGCCTGGCTTCGCGGGCACCGCGTGCTGCTGCCGGGAGTGAGCACCCTCCGGGACCAGGTGGCCGGTGTCAGGAAGAAGGCCGAGTCCCGGTTACATGATGCTCTCGCTGCGCTGGTGACGCGTGAGCAGGCAGCGGCACTGGATAGATTGCTTCTGGTCTCTGGACAGGAGCGGCGGTCCCAGCTGGATTTATGGCGTCATCCGCCGCGTAGGGATCCATCGGGCCGGTCCATGACGGCGCTAACGGCTTCTTCTTCGCCTTGACGCAGGTCTATGTATTGGCGGCGCAGGGTTGCTTGCCGTTCTCGGCGGGCCTCATTTCAGCCGCCCTGGTGATGCGTTACCTGGCCTTGGACTCGCTGTCGTCCCGGCAGCAGAAGACAGGTACCGTGCGTGAGGTCTGACGAGCGGATGCCGGTCACAGCATGATGGGACGGGCGGCATTCCACGCGCAGCGAGGCATCTTGTTCGTGTTGTGGAGGTCTGAACTACCGGGGGTAAGAACGTCAACCTGATCCCAGGGCCGCTGACAGGGCCTGGCCCGGGGCCATCCACGACCCGGTCGGCCGCCGCCAGCGGACGCGTGCACCGATCCCGGGAAGGCAATCCTGACCCGGTAATGAACCGCATCGGCCTCGGCTGCGTCGATCTCCCCTGTTGAAGCCCCAGGACTGAAGATATGCAGGATGCTGAACTGGAATGGTTTCGACGAGTCGGGACTGCTCCTGTCGGCCGAACAAAATGTCCACTCGCACATATAACATCGGCAAAACGGCACAGTCGGTCGTGCAAGTTCTATATTTGGGGGCATCGTGAAAGCTTTTGGGGACTGGCCGCTTCTTACGAGGGAGGATCGTGCCAAATTAGGGCTTCCCCTGCGCGCGCCAAAGATCGAGGTGACGGTGGCCTCAAAACATGCCGAGATCTTGGACATGTGGGACGACGAGAATCCATTCGGGCCTCACGAAATTGCAGCCACTTCCCCCGTAAAGGTCCGTTGGATCTGCTCGGCTGGCCACAAGTTTGTTGAATCCGCTGTGGTCCAGTGCGGCGCTGTGTCGGGATGGCGTGCAGGGGCCGGCGGATCCCGCGCGTGGGCGCATTGCCAATTGCACTCGAGACCTGACATGGTGCGTCTGCCCTGTGGCCACGCCATCAAGGGCCACCCTCAGAGGGACGCTCGAACTGAGTGCGGGACCTGCAAGCGAGAAGCTTACGCTCTTGCCCGGGAAGTAGCCCGCTCCACCCCGCGCTTCCCGCCGGGTACGATCGTGCAGTCAGTCAGCACAGCCATCTCAAAAACCGAGCGCCAGGTAAGGGACAAACTGCTAGGGCTTGGGATTCAAGTGCACAAGGGGCGCAGCGGGATCCAATGCGGGCACGAACCAGGGCGCAACAACTTTCCGATTCTCACACCCGACATTCTGATATCCAAAACAAAGGTCTGCGTTGAAGTCGACCCGGCGTACACCCACGCAGGAAAGGAAACCGTGGACGAGACGCGCAACGAGTTACTGGCTGAAGTCGGATGGACCGTTGTAAGGCTACGGCTGGGCGGCCTTAAAGCAGTGGGTCAACACGACGTGTTGGTTGAATCCGAGGCAGTAAATAATGAGGCGATCACCGCTCTGGCAGCGGCAATATCTGATGCGACGGCCGGCCTCCCCGGCGTCATACGACGGGTCGAGAAAAAGCAGGCAACAGCAGCCAGGAAAAAATTCCGGCTTGGGGCCATCACGGAACACAAATACTATGACAACGCCTTCCACGTATCTTGGACCTTAGACTCCGGAGCAGTGCTGCGCGCGGAAGCCATGGATTCTGGACTTTATCTGGCCATTGCCACAAAATGGGAAGCTCCCCGGTTCATCCGCCCGCTGGACCTGCATCAAAGGCCAAGGAAGGAGTGGCGGTCAACTCTGCACCAGGTCCTCGAAAACATGGATGGATCTGACTTCGTGCGGTCTCAACTTTCCCCTGGGGCAATCACCTGTTTGTAGGAGAACACGCAGATTCCATCCTGATTTCCCAAAAATTCAATCTGGGAGCAGCACGCTGGACCCTCACGGCCAATGTGCAAGGAGCGGATTCCCACACAACCGTGGCCCTGTGCACCGGCGACCAGGTCTTGGCACAGCTGCACCCCGAGGCCGCGGCCAGAGGCTGGCGGATCGCGGATGTCCAGCTGGGAAACGGACCGTACGGGGAGTATCAGACGATCCAGCTAACGCGAGTCGACCAGGCCGACATCAACCACGTGTGAGTGTGTCGACCTGATTCAGGTGTCCGTGGGCCCGAAGGGCCCACCCGTGGTGCGGGAGGCTCCCGTGGCAGGATGGTCTCCATTATGGACAGGCGGGTACGGCGCGCACCGGACGCGGAATGGGTGCTGATGTACCGGTCCGGGCTGAGCCGGGCCCGTATCGCGGCCCTCGTGCGCGTCCCGCCCGCCGCGATTGGCTACCACCTGGTCATCGCCCGCCGCCAGGACCCGGGCCTGGAGTCCGAACACCGGGCCGCCGCCGGCACCCTGCACCCCACCTACCGCGACGGACTGGCCCGGGTCCCCGGCTGGGACACCAACCCCCGACACGCGGCGGATGAGGCCCGCTGGCATGACCGCCTCGCTCAGCTCGTGGCATTCCGGGCTGAAGGTCATGACTGGCCGCGGCATCACGATTACGACTCAGACCGGGAACACGCCCTCGGGGTGTGGATCCACACCCAGCGCTACACCCGCCGGGCCGGCGACCTCGACCCCGCCAAACTTAAGCTCCTTGATGAGGCTGTGCCCGGCTGGCAGACCGGGCGTACCCGGGGCCGCCCACCGTTCCGGCCCTGACCGGGATGGTTATGCCAGGGGGCGGGCAGAGCCCCCGGCGCAGCTCACGGCCGTCCCCCCTTTTGGCGTGCCACCGGCCGGGATGTCGGTGCCCGGGTGCGGAGTATGGACGACAACTTCCATGCCGGCGCCGTCGTTGTCCGTGATTGCCTGACTACATGCGGGCGGTGTCGTGTGGGCAGTTGGAAGGGGTAGCGGGTGGTGAGGATAGTCCTGCGGTGGGGCCGGGATGAATGGCCGGCTGCGTACGAGGCGGATCAAGGTGAGTGCTGCGATGGTGCACCAGGCGAGGTTGGTGATCGCCGAGGGCCAGGCGCTATGGTAAACGCCGTTCAGGGCCATGCAGAGCCCTCCGAGAAGAAATGCGGCCTGCAGGGCATGTCCGTTGGGGATGCGGTTCAGTGAGAACAAGAGGTACGCCGCGAAGGAGGCGAGTGCACCGATCCATCCGAGGACTTCAACAACGCTGGTTAACATGGTCCGGGCTGTTCCTTAGACGCTTGGCGGGTTTGAGATGGTGGGCGTCCCACGCTGGTGACTTCGGGGGTATTCATTGGTTGCCGGGCGACCGGGCAGAGGACGCGGGAGGCGCGGCAGCGCTCTCGCGTCCGGATGGCTGTCGGGTCCTGATACTGCGGCATGGTCCCTTAAAGTAGGGCAACACGGCGGCACCGGCCCCCATCGGATGAATCCGTTGGGGGCCGGTGCCGTGTTGTCAGCCGCTCTGGCTTTAGCGGCCCCCGTAGAAGGGGTGGGTCAGGGTTTCCCGGTGCTCGAGCAGGTCGAGGTGTTCGTGCTCGGATCGTCCGATGACTGCCTCGCGGGAGGCTTTGGCGGTGGCTTCACGGGCGTTCCTGCGTACCTGGGTCTCGTCCGCGGCTGCCGGGTCCACCCAGAGGGAGACGAGGGCGATGGTGTCCTGGTCCTGTGTGATCAGCCCCTCGGCGACGGTGTCCAGGATGCCCTGGGCGATCCCGACCTGGGATGCGCCGAAGATGAGGGTCTCCTGGAAAGCCGTATCCGGTTTGGATTTGTTCAGGATCACTGTGGGCGGATTGAGAGTGACGTAGGAGGCCTGGTCCGGGCCCAGACTGGCAAGAATGGGGGTGAAGCCGGGCGAGGGCGAGGTGAAGGCGGTGGTGATTGACGCCGCTGTTGGGCTGCCCCTTCTGGCCAGGAGGACGTTGACGTGGACGCCGTTCGGGGCTTCCCCGCCCCATCCCTGGGCAAATTTGCCGTCGATATCGTAGGTGTCAGTCATTGTCATTCCATTCGTTCGATTTATGTCAGTTGCTGTGTGCGGGCGGTTCTCAGATCCTGGTTTTGTGCCTGGTGCCTTCGGCCCGCCCCTGGGAGGGGAGTATTGGGGTGGCGCATTCTGTGAGTGTCTTGTTCTTTGTCTCTGGCGCCCAGAGCCAGGACACGACGAGGCCGAAGGCAAGAATCCCGGCGAGACTCAACATCGTGACGACCACTCCAAGCTCGATGAGCATGACGGGCAACAGGAAGGTGCTGACGACGGACCCAAGCCGGCTGATTGCTGTTGCCAAACCGATACCGGAAGAGCGCACGGGGGTTGGGAAGCTCTCGGCCGGGAAGATACCGACGAGATTACTAACCGCTGAAAGCGTGAAGGTGAAGACCGCGAAGAAAGCGACGGATACGAGGGTGGCGCCGGTGGGGACGAGGGCGAGGGCAATCAGGGAGATGGTGAGGACGAAGAACCCTGTGATGAGGAAGCCTCGACGGGAGAACTTCGCCGTGAAATAGATTCCGGCGAGTGCACCGGCGAGCAAGAACATATTCAGGTACACCTCGACGGCGTAACCACCACCGCTTTCGGCCAGGTCAGAGAGCCCCATTTGCTTGAGCAGTGTCGGCAGGAACGTGTAGATGGCGAAGTACGGGGCAACAATGCATGCGAAGAAGGTGCAGTTGAACAGGGTCCGTCGGATGTATTTGGGCTTGAAGAGTGCCAGCATGCCTTCTGTGGGACCTTCAGCGTTTTCCTCATCGCCGAGCGTGACGTGCGTGCCGAAGTGCTTGTCGAGGATCTGCCGGGCCCGGGCGTCGTGGCCGTTGCGCTTGAGCCATCGGGGGGACTCGGGGATGCCGAGTCGAGCGACGAGAACAATGGCGGCGATGAACCCGGGAGCGATGAGCATCCAACGCCAGGCTTCCGGTACGTCTGACTGCAGGAACCAGATACCGAGGATGGTTGCCAGTACGTAGCCGATGGTCCAGATTACGGAGAAGGAGCCGAGAATCTCGCCGCGTCGTTTGCGGGGCAGGATTTCGGCGAGCATGGTGTGACCGACCGCGTAGTCGCCTCCGATACCGAGCCCCATGATCAGGCGAAGAATGAGTAGTTGCCAGGGTTCCTGGACCCAGAATTGGGCGAACGTCGCGAGGGTGATGACGACGAAGCTCAGCGCGAATACCCGCTGTCGTCCGATCTTGTCGGCGACCGCCCCGAAGATGAGCGCGCCGAAGAAGAGCCCGAGGAGCGCGGCGGCGCCGAGGGCGCCGGTCGACCAGGCGTTGAGTTCCATGGCGCCATCTCTGGCGATCATGACGATGGCCATGCCAATGATGCCAACGGCAAACCCGTCGTTGAAGTGCGCACCGAACGTCAGGGCGGTCATGCGGATGTGGAAGCGGTTAAGGGGGATGTCATCGAAATCAACGTTTTCGATACGCTTCTCGGCTGGTGTGATCATGCTCGTTTGTTCCTTGCTTCGTCATTGAAGGTTGAAAGATCAGGAGGGAGGGCCCTGGCGTGCGTTGAGTGTCCAACGCACACCAGGGTGTTCTGCTAGTTCGGGGCCGAAGGCCCGGCGATACCGACGTACACGGTCTCGAGGTACTCATCGATGCCTTCGAAGCCGCCTTCGCGTCCGATGCCGGATTGTTTGACCCCGCCGAAGGGAGCGGCGGGGTTGGAGACAATGCCGGTATTGATACCGAGCATTCCGGTTTCCAGGGACTCCGCGAGGCGGAGGGTGCGGTCCAGGTCGCGCGTGTAGGCAAAGCACACCAACCCGTACTCCGTCGCGTTCGCAAGGTCCACTGCCTCCTGCTCGGAGCTGAACGTGATGATCGGGGCGACAGGTCCGAAGATCTCCTCCTTCAGAATGCGGGACGTGGACGGTACGTCGACGAGAACTGTCGGCGGGTAAAACCAGCCCTCTCCGTCGGGCACCGTGCCCCCGACGGTCACGGTTGCACCGTCCGCGACGGCTTCAACAACGAGATCATTGACTTTGTCGCGGGTGCCCTTGTCAATGAGCGGGCCAATCGTGGTCCGGGTGTCCAGCCCGTGTCCGGCGACATTCTTGCCCATGCGTTCCGTTAGTGCAGTTGAGAAGCGTTCTGCAACAGATTCATGCACGAGAAAACGGTTCGCGGCCACGCAGGCCTCGCCACCGTTGCGGAGCTTGGCAACCAGCGCGCCCTCGACGGCCGCGTCGAGGTCCGCGTCCTCGAACACGATGAAGGGCGCGTTGCCCCCCAGCTCCATCGAGACACGAAGCACCTGATCTGCGGCTGACTTGATGAGCTGCTTCCCGACGGCCGTCGAACCGGTGAAGGAGAGCTTGCGGAGTTTGTCGCTCCCGATGAGCGGCCCGGTCACCGCGCCGGCCTGTTGGGTCGGGATGACGTTGACAACGCCCGCGGGAACCCCTGCTTGCTGGAGCACCTCCGCGAAAAGGAGCGCCGTCAACGGGGTCTGCGCAGCCGGCTTCAGTATGCTCGTGCATCCTGCAGCCAGCGCGGGCGCGATTTTCCTCGTGGCCATAGCCAGCGGGAAGTTCCACGGTGTGATGAAAAGGCAGGGACCAACCGGGCGTCGGAGCACGAGCAAGCGGCTGCCTGCATCCGGAGCAGTCGAATAGCGGCCGGAGATCCGTGGTGCTTCCTCGGAGAACCAGCGAAGGAATTCGGCCCCGTATTTCACTTCCGCCCTGGCCTCAGCAAGAGGCTTGCCCATTTCGCGGGTGATGGTTTCTGCGAACTCATCGGCCCGGGCGGTAACAATCTCAAACGCACGACGCAGTATCTCGGCGCGCACCCGCGGAGCGGTTGCCGCCCACTCCTTCTGCGCTGCGTCCGCGGCGCGCAGAGCGTCCTGCCCGTCTTCGGGGCTCGCGTCGGCAACCTGCTCAATCACCTCTCCGTTGGCCGGATCCAATACCGGGAAGCGGGCACCGTTTGAGGCTGGCCGCCACTGCCCGCCGATGAACAGATCCTTACGGAAAGTCAGGCTCATCGTGCAACTCCTGACAAGGTTTCGGACGTGAGGCGCAGCTCGGTTCCGAGCAGGTCCTCATATAACTTGAACGGCGCCATCTCGCCAGCCAGATCCCCGTAGCCGCGCTTCGCGCGCACGAAGATCTGCTCGACCAGTGCCGACAGCTCGCTCGGCATCCCAACGCTGCGCGCCAGATCGATCGACAGGCCCAGGTCCTTGCAGGCCAGCTTGATCGCGAAACCCTCGTCATAGTCGCCGTCGTTGAGAATGGAAAGGACATCATGCTCAAGGAAGTTGCTGTTTGCCGGGCTTGCGATGAGCGATCGGCGCAGAACATCGAGGTTAACACCAGCAGCTGTCCCAATGGCAAGGACTTCCGCCGTGGCTATCACGTGGGAGAACCAGAGCTGATTAATCATTAGTTTGACCGCATATCCGGCCCCTGCTGCGCCGACGTGCAGAATTCGTTCCGGATCCCCCATGGCGCTCAGGACCGGGAGGATGTTCTGGTACTGCCCGGTCGTGGCCCCCACGAAAATCTGCAAGGTTCCGTTTGCCGCCCCGACCGACATTCCACTGACCGGCGCATCAACAATATTGAGATTCCGCTCCGGGAACCGCGAACGTACTTCCTCCGCGACTTCAGGAACCGACGTCGACATATCGATCCACGTGCCGCCATCCGGAATCCCCTCAAGAATACCGTCGGCGCCGAAGACGACATCACGAACGATGCGTGGAGTTGGCAGCATCGTGATCACAATAGTGGCCGAAGCCGCGACTTCTGCCGGACTCGATGCCCAACGGGCTCCTGCGGCAACAAGCTCGGCCGCCGTTTCGCGGCGAACATCGTTGACCACAAGGTCGAAACCGGCTCGCTGGAGGTTCCGGGTCATGCCAATCCCCATATTGCCGAGACCGATAAAGCCAATCGTAGGCCTCCGCGACGCCCCCATGCCCCCGTCGTCACTGACGAAGCTCTCATCGTTCTGACTGTCATTCATCGCTTGAATCCTTTCCTCTGGTGACGCCGCTCTGCGCCACCGACGTGATCTTGAATACAGAATGAACAATAATTCCGCCTACCGCGACAGTAGTTGCGCATATCGGAACACTCCGTCATGGTTGTGGAATGGAAACACCGGCTTCAAACCACCAACCCGGCACGAACAACACTTCCGGACTCACCCGCGACGTCCGTCTTCTGGAGCTCCTTGCCGGCGACCGATCCGCGCGCTCAGGCGGACTTAGCGTGACCGAACTGGCGCAACTGACGGGGCGAAGCAAATCGATCGTTTCCCGAGCCCTCAGCACCCTCGCAGAAGCCGGGCTTGTCCGTCGCGACCCGGAAACCCGCGCTTTCACGGTCGGGCCTCGAGTATTCGCGATAGCATCCAAATCCTCAGAAGCGCAGCTCGTTCAACTCGGCCGCCCCGTGCTGCGAGGACTCGTCCGCGCCACCATGGAGACCGCGCACCTTTCAATCCTGCACCGCGGAAACGTCCTGACCCTGGCCAGTGAACTAAGTCCCAAAGAAGTCCGTTCAGCAGGCTGGGAAGGAGTAACCACGGCAGCGTGGCGTACCCCTTCAGGGCGAGTTCTCGTCAGCGACTGGGACGATCCCTCCCTGCTGGCCTGGTATGCGAGCCACGGCCGCGACACCGCCGTCATCGACGCAGAACACTTCGGACGAGAACCCAACCCCTTCCAACTGCACACGACTCCGCCCAGAACCGCACAAACCATAACCGATGCCAAAAGTCTGCTCGCCGAAATGCACCGCATCCGGGTCCAGGGCTACTCCGTCGTCGATGGCGAACTCGAAGCAGGAGTCATCGCAGCTTCGGCCCCCGTATACGACCACACCGGCCGCATCCATGCCGCTCTAAACGTAAGCGGCCCCCGAGAACGACTCGCCCCTCACATCACCGATCTCGGCATCGTCCTCAACGAAGCGGCCACCGCTCTTTCCCGCTCGCTGGGCGCGCCCTCCCCAAAAAGTCGGAGTCACGGCCAGCAAACACCCATAAGGCTCCCGGGCCGCCACTGACAGCCCGGCCCCTCCCCCGGGAATCGGGGGGGGGGTTGGGGACCATCTCGCGGAAAAGTAGCGCTAACGGTGTTTCATAGGTGATCGCCTTGCGGTTGGCGCTAAGGATTCTGTCCCGGTGGCACGGTTTGGGGGTTGCTGGATGGAAGGTGGCGGTAGATGGACGCGCGGGATACGCCGAGTGCTTTGGCGATTTGGGTGGGACTTTCACCGTTGGCGCGTCTGGCTCTGGCGGCAGCGAGGGTATCGGTGTCCATGACTGTTGGGCGGCCACCGGTGCGGCCCTGGGCCCGGGCGGCTGCGAGGCCTGCCATGGTTCGTTCATGGATCATGTCGCGCTCGAGTTCGGCGAACGCGGCCATCATGGTGAAGAAGAATTTTCCTTCTCCGGTCGGGTTGTAGGTCCCGGTCAGGGTTCCGGTGAGGATTCGCAGGCCGACTCCTTGGTCGTGGAGGCTGTCGGCGATGGCGAGTACTTCTTTTACCGACCGGCCGAGGCGGTCTAATTTCCATACGCACAGGGGGTCTGTCGGGCGGAGGTGGTCGAGGGCTTCGTCGAGCCCGGGGCGGACGGTGGCGCGGCTGGAGATTTTGTCTTCGAATATCCGCCCGCAGCCGGCCGCTTCAAGGGCATCTCGTTGAAGTTGGGCGTCTTGTCCGTTGCTGGAGACGCGGGTGTAGCCGATGAGAATCCCTAGGGTTATGTGACGCGCCCTGGGACCAGTCAGCGCAAATAGGAGAGATCCGGGTCCATCCAAGGCGATCTCAATCCCGACCTGCGGGCGTCGCTGCTGCGACATCTGGCCATAAGCCCCGACCGCACCCAGCTGGTTCTCCTGGCCCACCCGCGCGACACCCAAGATCCGAACGATCTGCCACCCTATTAGGTCCGGGTGCAGACGACCGACTTAGAGGAATGATCAGGGGGTTCTCGGATCGCCTGGCCTTCACGCGTTCCAGACTCTTGCGGAGCCTGCCCTTGGCTGAGGGCCTTCGGCGATCGAACAGCTGCTCCAGGAACGTAAGCGCAACCACGATTAGCTCGAGGATGAAGTCAACGATCATGCGAGTCCCGTCTTTGGCCAAGAATCTGAAGCACTGGTGAGGTCAGCCTGTCCCAGCTTCTTCACGCTGGCAACTCCGGGGGTCACATTTCCGCTCGCAACAACGACGGGTTCCCCGCTGTCTTGCAGTAGCCTGCATCTTCTTCATTCGCCCAGCCTTACGTAAACGGAACCGCGCAAAACCGCCATCTCAAGCTGCGATTTAACCGCCATTCCGAGCTAACAGTCACAGATGGGTTGTGGACGGTTCCGGATCGGCGCGTTGCTTGGGTTCGGATTCGTCTCAGAACCGATCGTTTTCAAGACGCCCGCCAGGGCGATAGGCCCGGATCAGCCCGGACCCAACAATGCCTGCGCATCGGCCGCACCCAGATTAGACCGCTCAATTCAAGTTGCGATTTAGCCGCCAAACGAAGTTAGCGGTCAAAGCCCGCGGTCCCGTAGACGGCCGGAGACCCCGAAGAAGGCCCATCTCAATCGTCGTTTGGAACGACGTCGCTGCTGTCGGGGTCCCGGAATTCCCTCCATGGTCCGCTGAGGTCCGGGAGCTGGAATGTGTAGTGTCCGTGGACGTTGATGTGCCGGCGCAGGTATGCCGAGAGGCGTGCCATGTCCTCGTCCGCGATCGTGTATCCCTGTTCCCGCAATGTCTCTATCGCCCGGTTGAGGTAGACCGTGTTCCAGAGCGTGACACAGTTCAGCACGAGTCCCAGAGCTCCTAGCTGGTTTTCCTGTCCTTCCCGGTAGGCCTGGTGCAGTTCGCCTTTGCGTCCGTGGAAGATGTGCCGGGCCAGGTCATGGCGCCCTTCCTGGAGGTTCCGCATTCCCTTCATTTCCCGCCGGTACTGGGGGTCATCGACGAAGGTCAGGACGTGGAGAGTTTTGAAGATCCGTCCGTAGTGAGCGATGGCTTCGCCCAGGTCCGTGGGACGGCCGTCCCGCTGAAGCATGCGGATGACGTCGTGGGCGGAGACTTCCCTGGTGTGGATGGAAGCGACGACCCGCAGGATATCGGGCCAGCGACGGCGGATCTTGCCGATATTGATCCTGCCCCGTGCGGCCTTGTCCAGGGCGCCATAGTCGGCGCCGGCATTGATCCGCCACAGCTTCGCATCCGGCAGGTCCGCCAGAACAGGTCTGTAGTCAAAGCCGAGCATCGTGACGAGTCCAAACACGATATCCGAGTAGGATCCCTGGTCGGTGACCAGAACCTCGGGGCGTTCACCGCTGTCCGGGTTGATGACCAGATCCACGAAGTGGAGCGTGTCCTTGGGCGTTCCGGAGACGACTTTGCCGGACAGACCAACGGACTGGTCAGAGATCATGTTCAGCCAGGTCACTCCTTTCTTGCGGTTGAAGTATTTCGGGTTGGGCCGGGCATCGACCGTGCGTACGGGCACGAGGAACCGCATCCCGTCGACGGCGGCGACCATCCCGCCGCCCCAGGCCTGGGAGAGCGGGATCCCTGCCTGGGCGTCGATGAGTACGGTGTTCGGTGCGGCATAGGTTTCCGGACGCAGGTAATGCTGATTGACATGCCGGAGCCGGCCGGAGGTCAGCGCAGTTCTCTCGCTGATCACAGCGGTGAGCCCGATGTTCAGCGCGTGCGCCGTCAGCAGCGCGGCGACCGAAACATGAAGATCAGCCAGTCTTGTCCTGGAATCGGACACGGCCGTGAACGAGGGTGTGAACTCTGGTTGCCATGTCATTACTTCCAGGATCTGCTCGGAAAGATCGACCTGGGGGATCATCTCTGCCAGGCGTCGGCGCAGGTCGAGCAGGCTTGGCCGTTCAACCAGGGCATCGTCTTTGCCCAGGTGCAGCCTTCCCTCGGCGTCAATGCTCAGATCGGTGTTGGTAGCCATGCCGCCTGCGGTTTCACGCCACGCCGCATCCAAGGCTTCTGCATGCTCTGCCAGAAGAGCGTCCGGTTCTTCCGGAAGCAGCAGAGCTCCAAGAGCCGCCCCTTTGGCGGCCTCCCACGCCGGACCCGAGAGCAGCCTGGCCCGGGGATCGCTGAATCTTTCGGAGTTCATCGCGAAGATGTCACGGCGCTTGAGGCCGGCGTGGAAGAGCTCCAGCACACAGAACACGTAGGCATTGCGGTCCACGGTGCCCTCTGGCCGGTCCGTCGCGAAGACCAGTTTCTGCCACCACCCGGCCGGGACGAGCTGGACATCGACCTTGCGGGCATCGAGGTATCCGTTGGGAACCCGCACCGTCGCCTTCGTCTCGAGCAGTTGCGCAAGATCCTCCATGGCGTCCAGCACCCGCTGCGCATCGGTGGTGGCACCGAACGGGATGCTTTGACAGAGCATCCTCACGAACCCTCTCACGGAGTTGTACCTTGCCAGGACAGTGGCCCGCCATGCCCCATCCGCCCCGGCCAGCGGTGGCGGGGCGATCTGCGCCAGTCCCGCCACGGCGGCCCGGATCTTCGCCCTGGATCCCACCGCTTTTTCGATCATTTCCCACACCATGCCCAGTGGAATGTTCTCGCCCAGCTCTTCGGCTTCGAACAACACCTCCACCACGGACTTGACCAGCGCGGCATCTTTGACCACCCGGGGATAACGCTTCACCGTGTCCTTGTTCTCTGACTTCGCAGCCCGCCCGAACAGCTCATTGGCCATGAGCGCATCGAAGAGCTCCAAAGCGTCATCGGTAGCCCTTGTTTCCAGCCATTGCAGCGTGGCCAGCAACGTGGCGGTTCGCAGGTTGACCGGATGACGGGCAAGTTTCGGCGCTTTCTCGTTCATCCCGGACCGGGCCAACTGCAATATCCGCCGCTTGGAAACACCCGTGCCCCCGACATCGATCTCTCCCAGACCCAGTGCAGCGATTTCGGATATCCGGTCCAGAGCCTTCATCATGGACCGGCCCGATGGATCCCTACGCGGCGGATGACGCCATAAATCCAGCTGGGACCGCCGCTCCTGTCCAGAGACCAGAAGCAATCTATCCAGTGCCGCTGCCTGCTCACGCGTCACCAGCGCAGCGAGAGCATCATGTAACCGGGACTCGGCCTTCTTCCTGACACCGGCCACCTGGTCCCGGAGGGTGCTCACTCCCGGCAGCAGCACGCGGTGCCCGCGAAGCCAGGCCACCGCCGCATAAAACAGCGTCTTGGGCCCCGTGTCGCTCGTCCACGCCTGCTGGTCCACCCACTCCAGCAGTTCCGCCTCCATCGAAGCGTAAGTGACGAAGCCACACACCTCAGCGATCTCCCACTGATGCTCGAACCGGGTCTGTTTCCGTTCCATGTACCGCTTCACAGACGACGGATCGGCCACACCCACCTGGCCGGCGACGAAATCGACTACAGCAGTTGGTACATCCAGGGGATCATCCAGGAAAGCACCCAGATGACGAACAGTCACAAGCTGGAGCCCAAAACCGAGCCGATTGTAATCGCCCCTGCGCTTCGCCACCAACTGGTGGTCAAAGTCGTCGAGAAAGAAAAACCGCTCCAACACCGACCGATCCGGAGCCTCAAGCGCATACCGCCCGTACGCTGCCTCTTCGGCAGCCGTCAAATATTCACCAGCCATGCTCTCTCAACGAACCACGCCACCAAACGTTAGCGCTACTTTTCCGCGAGATGGTCCCCAAGCCCCGGATCAGACGGATGGGCGAGGACGGCGGGCGTACTATTCATTGCGTTGTTTGGCGGCTTTCGCGCGGACGTGCATCCTCTCGCCTTGACCCCCGAAGACGCTGAGTACCTCAGCCTGTTGATCTCCAGTGCTGCCGAACCAATGTGGAACGAAGGTGTCGAATTCGGCCACCTCCCCCGGGCCGAGGACCAGGTCATGGTCTCCGAGAACAAGACGCATGCGGCCTGAGAGGACATAAAGCCATTCGTATCCTTCGTGGGACTTGAGGGCGGGCTCGGTCTTGGAGGTGGGGATAACGATTTTCCACGCCTGCATGCCCCCAGGCTGACGGGTCAGGGGGATCACGGTACGCCCGTTGGCGTTTCGAGGCTTGAGTCGGATCCGGGGGTCCCCGACTTCGGGTGCACCGACCAGCTCGTCCAACGGTACGTGGTAGGCCTGCGCCAGAGGGAGAAGCAGCTCTAGGCTTGGTCGGCGCTGGCCGGTCTCCAGCCGGGACAAGGTGCTTTTGGAGATTCCCGTTGCTGCAGCGAGGCTAGTCAGGGTAACGCTGCGTTGCATCCGGAGACGTTTCAGCCGTACTCCTACTTCGCCGAGCGCGGCGGCGATCACTGTTGATTGGTCATTCACAGGCCAATCAAACTCCTGTTTCCCGGAATCAGCAACGTTTGTTGTCGTCAGGGCATTTTGGGGGGAGCCTGAAGCTATGGATTATGACGTATTGATAGTAGGCGGCGGCGCGGCAGGACTGTCTGCGGCGTTGGTCCTCTCCAGAGCCCGGCGCAAAGTTCTAGTGGTGGATTCCGGGGCACCCCGAAATGCACCAGCTTCACACATGCATGGTTTCCTGTCGCGTGATGGCTTGCCCCCCGCGGAACTCTTGTCCCTTGGACGGGACGAGGTGGAGGGTTACGGGGGCGAGATCATAGTTGGTGCCGTCACTGAGCTGGTCCCGGCCGGCTCAGGATTCTGGGTGCTGCTGTCGGACGGTCGTCGCGTTTCCGCCAGGCGTCTTCTCGTAGCCACAGGGCTCCGCGATGAACTGCCAACAATCCCGGGCCTAGCAGACAGGTGGGCGCGTGATGTTCTGCACTGCCCTTACTGCCACGGCTATGAAGTCCGTGATCAGCAGTTGGGCGTTGTGGGCGGTTCACCTGAGACTGTCCGTTACACACAAATTGTTCGTCAGTGGGCAAAGGATGTGGTGCTATTCGTGCCCGCCGGGTTCCTGACGACACTTCAGCGCTCAGAGCTGGTCGCCCGCTCTATCGGACTCGTGGAAGGCAATTTCAGCCGGATCCTGACTGAAGATGATCAACTGCGCGGTGTCGAAATGGACGACGGCCGCGTCATCCAGCGGGACGCGCTGTTCGTGCCGCCGCGCTTTATTCCGAATAATGATCTCCTCGTCGGCCTCGGCTGCGAGATTGACCAAACCGGTTGGGCTGTGAAAGACGGCACCGGCCAGACCACCGTGCCGGGGGTGTGGATTGCGGGCAACGTTGCGAACCCTCGCGCTCAGGTGATCACCGCGGCAGGCGAAGGATCCGCTGCCGCGATGGCCATCAACGCAGACCTGGTCGACCAAGACGTCCGGAACGCCGTCCAGGCCTTCAATATGGGCTTCTGATCCAACTCCTTCTTCACCTCAACATCACCCCCCAACACCAACCAAAACCCTCTAGGAGCTCCTATGTCCAGTCCATCGATGACCGCCCGCCCTGCACCGCCGACAAAACACCAGCTGGCGCTGATGATCTGGCTCGCAGTATTCCCCACTCTGACAGTTATCAACCTCGCGTTCGGAGACTGGCTGGCTGTTCTCCATCCAGTCCTGCGCACCTTTGTGCTAGCCACGGTAGCCGTTCCGATCGTCATCTACGGGATCATGCCGCATCTTCACCGGCTGCGTGCCCGGCTCTTGAACCGGACCACAAGCTAGCGCATTCTCTGCCCACGGGGCCCGTGTCGGTTGCCTCTTACCGGAGGAAGAGGCAACCACTGGCTGGCCTCTTCCTCCCGGTCGAATAGTTAAAGGATTAGGACCCACTATGGATTTTGCGTGGACCGTCCGATACTTCAGGCACAAAGAACGCTTGGCTTTCAGCGGTACCAGCCGCTCGAAAATGTCCACGATGCCGCACCACATCGAGGGAGGATCGACTCAAATCCCCCAGCAAACCATCCGCCTAATAGGAACAGCGATGACCGATAACCTTATCCATCTCCCTGCCATCTACCTGCAGTCCTGCCGCGAAGCTCTCGCTCACGAACAAGCTCTCAGCCTTGAAGCATCTAACGGCTGGGCGCACGTGGACAGAGACGTGGTCCACGCGGAATGGGATGCAGTGTACCGGGACCTTGCCCGGAATCTCGACACCAGCGACCCTATGGACGCGGCCAGCCAGGATCTGATTCGGAAGCATTACAACGTAGCCTGCCTGTTCTACACACCCAGCAAGGAGGCCTACATAGGCATGGCACTGTTCTACGAAGAGAACAAAGAATTGAACGCCTTTCATGCCACTTATCATCCAGGCCTGGTGGCATTCCTTAACGTTGCTATCCGTGCGTATTCGGCCCGGAACTTGTGACGGACAGGCAGCTCTCCCACCGAGCTAAATAATGCTGAATCTCAGGTATCTCCGTCCCATGACCAGCAACGACCGTAGGCCTTTAAAAAGGTCCCTGTAAACGTGGGACGAGTTCAGCAGCCGACGCGGTGCTGTCGGAGATTTGGACTGAGGAAGCTCAGCGGCATCCCGGCCGCATCGCCCAGGTCATTATCCAGCACGCACGAGGTGAACCGATGGCTACCTAGTGTCGGTCCAGCAACCATCTTCCGAGCTAGGGACCAACTCATGGACTGTACCGGTTGCACTCATCGCAGCCGTATTCACCCGCAACATTTTCCTCAGTTATTTCAAACACAAGGAACGCCTTGCTCCCTGCACAGGACCGGCCCTCGTCGCCCGGATCGAGGCACTGGAAATGGTACCGCAGGAGACACAGCTGGACGGCAAAGCCCAGCCTGTTCGCTTCTCCGCCACGTTGCCGGATCAACGACATGTCGGCATCACTGAGGGTGTACTGGGCGGCCAGCTCTTCGTCGTCAGTGGGCAGGGCCAGGACCTGGCAACGCTCGGCTGCCGTGAGAAGGGGGCGAAGGGCCAATTCAGAAAGTCCTTATCCAACAAGTGGGTTTGCCGCGAGGACATGCCGTTCTTCCGCGCAGAGGAAGGACGCAGCTCATGGTTTGGCCAGGTGCCGGTAAATCGTAGGCCGGGTGACGCCGAACTCCCGGGCGATGTGTTCAACGGTGTGGGCCCGTTTCCAGTCGGGGCCCTTTTCGTCATACATTTCGTGGGCCAGCTTGACCTGGCGCGGGCCGAGTTTTGGTTTCTGCCCGCCGGTCCGGCCCGGCGCACGGGCGGCGGCCAGCCCGTCACGGGTCCGTTCGGACATCAGGGCGTGTTCGAAGTCGGCGATCGAGCCGAGGATCTGGAAGAACATCCGCCCGACGGCTGTGGACGTGTCGATGCCCTGGTCCAGGACCACCAGGTCCACGCCGCCTTCCTGCAGCGTTTTGGACAAATCGATGAGGTTTTCCAACGATCGCCCGAGCCGGTCGAGTTTGGTGACGACGAGCTGATCGCCGGGCCGGCTGGCCGAGAGCAGCGCCTTGTCGAGTTCGGGCCTGCCGGGCCAGCTTCCCCGATGCTGTGTCGAGGAAGATCTGCTCGCAGCCGGCCGCGCGAAGGGCGTCGTGCTGGGCTTCGGGGTGCTGATCGCGTGTTGAGACACGTCCGTATCCGATTCGCATTCCCGAAACGTATCCCAACCAGGTTGTACGTTACGTAGGCGGGTACACGGGAAGCATTACAAAATGAGCCGCGTGGTTCCGCCAATTTCCCAACCCCTTGGAGTGTCGTGCGAACGATCGTTAGCCGACTCCGCTAACAGGCTCACCGTCGGATATTTCACTAATTCACAAGCCACCCCTATGTGAGGACGCTATGCCTTTGGCGGGGACGATGGTGGTGCGACCGTCGTTGTCGGGCGGCGAGTTCGAATCTTCAGCTGATTGGGCCCGCGCCGGTACCCCCTGTGGAGGTCGGCGGCGCAGCCAGGTACCCGAGGACGGTGACAGCGGCGATGAGAATGAGTGGCAAGACCGAGGTGACGAGCGCGATTTCACCTCGCGGCAACGCATATGACAGCCAGATCAATTGGCAGAACAGGTAAAGGAGCACCCCGCCGAACGACAAACCCGGCGGACGCCCGAAGCGACGTATCTGAAGGAGCTGCACCATCCATCCGACGAAGCTCGGCAGGATCGTGATCACGCCGAAGAGTACGGGAACAGGTGCCGCCAATAGAGCAACGGCCGCGATCACGAGCGGTGCCGTCAGCTGGGCGGGAATGTTCCGGCCGTTTGCGCGCGCGATGAGAACGATCACGAATGTGGACACGGTCGCCGATACGGTGTTCGGTATGACGACCGTGATCTGCTCGGTGATGCATCCATACACCGCCCATGCCGCGTTGGCTGTCAGCAGCGCCCGCCATGGCAGAATCGAGAGTCCGGACACGTTCCTACGTCGCAGGAGTGCAATGGCCTGCGGAAGAGCCATCACGGACGACAGCACGCACGCTGTCCACCCTGACCACATGGAAATCTCAATCCACAATGACATTAGTATTCCTATCGAAAATCTATGGTTCCTCATCCGCGGCGAGCGAAGGGATGTCATTTCGGATCACGCTTACGACGCTTGCCCTCGCCACTTCGGGAATACACACCGCGCTAATGGGCGGCTAATCCTCGGTACGCACGAGGCGAAGTGTCATCTGCCTACAGCTGTAGAACGGGTGCTTGACGGTGCCGAGCTGCTCGACGAGCGGGTCACGAACCTGCTTCGAGCGGCCTCGGACGGCCTCGAAAGCGCGTACATCGTTCGTTCGGATGAAGAACGGTCGAGGGTGGGGTTGGTGGGCACCTAGCTGGCACCGGGTCCTTGATGCGGACCCGGTGCCAGCTAGACAGTAATACTGGCCTGCGTAGAAGGTGTGTGTGAGGAGATCGCGTTGTTTGACCAGGTCCTGCCGTTCGCCCTCGGAACGGTTGCTTCCCGGACTGCACGGCCGGTAGCGTCGGATATTTCACTAATTCACCAGCCACCCCGTCTTTACGGGAATCTGCCGCTGACTGCTTTCCGGCAGAATCCGGTATGACCGGTCTGCCGATCTAGCGGGCGTAGGGGTCGGCGATGCCGATGTACTGCGTGTAGAGGTATTCCTCGATGCCCGCGAGGCCGCCTTCACGTCCGAGGCCGGACTGCTTGACGCCGCCGAACGGTGCGGCCGCGTTGGAAAATGACGCCGGCGTTCAGGACGAGCATGCCGGTCTCGAGGCGTTCGCCCATCCGGATGCCGCGGTTCAGATCCTTCGTGAAGACGTACGCCACCAGCCCGTACTCGGTGCTGTTGGCCAGGCGGATGGCCTCGTCTTCGGTGTCGAAGGTAGTTCGGAGGACGGACCTCCGCTCCCGCTGCATGAATTTGGCGCATCTTCGCCTGTCCCGCAACCGCGCGGCCGCCGGATTCGACGACCGCGCGAAAGCAACTCACGGTGTGGGGGGTTTCGAAGGGATTCCTAGTAGATGGCTTTGATTTCCAGGAATTCTTCGAATGCGTAGACTCCGCCTTCGCGGCCAATCCCGGACTTCTTGAAGCCTCCGAAGGGGACATCAGGTGTGGCCTTTGAGCCGTTAATCGACACTTGTCCGGTCCGGATGCTGCGTGCAACGTCGACGGCGCTGTCATGGTTTGTTGACCAGACTGCTCCGCCCAGCCCATAGGATGAATCGTTGGCGATGTCGATTGCTTCCTGAACCGAGTCGTAGGCGAGAATCACCAGGACGGGACCGAAGACTTCCTCCTGTGCGATGGGCATGGATGTCGTAATGCCACTGAAGACGGTTGGTCGCACGAAATAGCCGTGCTCTGTTCCGTCTGGTCGTCCTGCACCTCCGGTCAGCAGGACGGCACCGTCGTCTATGGCCTTTGAAATATGTGCACGCACACGCTCCAGCTGGATTTCGGAAACAACCGGCCCGATTTGAGTGCTGCGATCGGTGGGGGAACCAACAGTGAACGACTCGGCGGCGGCGACTGCCAGCGACTCAACTTCGGAGAGCCGGTCGCGCGGTACAACAAGCCGTGTGTGAGCGCAACAAGTTTGGCCCGAGTTGCTGTAGCAATCCGCGACGGTTGCGGCGACCGCTGCGGAAAGATCCGCGTCGGGCAACACCACACTTGCTGATTTTCCACCCAACTCAAGCGTCACCCGTTTGACATCCGCCGCGCCAAGCGCGGCCACCCTGGTTCCAGCACCCGTCGATCCGGTAAACGAAAGAAGGTTGACGAGCGGGTGGGTAGCCATCGGTTCGCCCGCCTCAGGTCCGTATCCTGTTACCAGATTGAATACGCCAGCAGGAAGGCCGACTTCCTGGATAATCTCGGCGAGCACGAAGATGCATAGCGGAGCCACCTCGGACGGCTTCAGAACGACGGTGCAACCAGTGGCCAGGGCCGGCGCCAGCTTCGCTGCCACCTGCACCAGCGGGTAGTTCCACGGCGTAATTGCTCCTACAACTCCGACAGGTTCCTTGCGGATCAGGGTTGATGCGTTGTATTGCTCCTCGAAATTGAAATCGCGAAGTGCTTTCTCGCTGTCGCGAAAATACGTGATGGTGGATCCGACGTGAACGTTCTCAGAGAATGTGATGGGTGTGCCGACCTCGCTCGTGATCAGCGCGGCGATCTCGTCCTTCCTGGCCTCGATCCCGTCTGCAATGGCACCCAGGAAGTCGGCCCGCACACCAGCGTCCGTCGCTGCCCAACCTGGGTATGCCCGATTCGCCGCCTGAACTGCCCCATCGATGTCCTGCGCCGAGCCGGCGGGAACCACCCCTGTGACCTGTTCGGTGGCTGGGTCGATGACGTCAATTGTTGTGGCGGTGCTGGGGCTGGTCCAGGAACCGTCGATGAAAAACTTGTCACGCACGATCATGATCGTTCACTCTCTCCTTTGGGCAGGGTCATTTTCACTACGGCGGGTGCGCCGTTTTCGAGAGATGTTTCCTTTTCTTATTACTGCTGAACAGACCCGATTCAGTGATCCGTGGACGTCAGCTGCTGGTTTTCCCCGGCGTTTAACTGGGCCGGGGAGTCACTTCGTCTCCAATTCGGTGGTCGGGTGCTGCTGCGTCGGGTTCGGCGTCTTCTGGTCAAGTGCCAGTTTCAGCACTTCGGCCAGGTGACGGGCGTTGACTCCGGTGCCCTGCGTCACCTGTGTACGGCATGAGAAACCGTCGGCGAGCACGAGCGTGGCTTCGTCTTTCGTTCGTACCTTGGGGAAGAGTTCGCGTTCTCCCAGGGCCTGCGAGACGTCCCAGTGCCCGGGCTCGAAACCAAAATTGCCTGCGAGTCCGCAGCAGCCGGAGCCGATGATGTCAGTGTCCACTCCCAGCTTCTGCAGCACGGCCTTGTCCGGGTTATAGGAGCCCTTCGCTTCCTGGTGGCAGTGCACCTGGGAGATGGCCTTAGCGTTGATTTCGCCGAACGGCCAGGGTCCGCGGTGGGCCGCCACGATGTCCGCCAGGGTCACGACCTGGCGGGCGAGCTTGGCGGCTCGGGGGTCATCGGGCAACAGTTCGGTGATCTCGTCCGTGAGCATGACGGTGCAGGACGGCTCGAGCCCGATGATGGGCATGTTGCCGTCCAGGGCCGGACCCAACGAGTCCAGGGTCTGCGAAATAATCCGCTTGGCCATGTCCAGCTGTCCGGTGGAGTGCCACGTCAGCCCGCAACACACCTGGCCATCCGGGAGGATCACGCGGTATCCCATCGCCTCAAGGACCTCGACCGAGGCCTGACCCACCTCAGGGGAATTGAAGTTGTTGAACGTGTCCGGCCACAGCATCACGGTGGGTCGTTCGGGACCGGCCGTTGCCGGCGCACCCGAAGTTTTTTCCTGTGCCCGGGCACGGGTTGCAAACCACTTCCGTAGGGTTTGGGGTGCGAAGTGGATCATGCGGCGCTTGGGCTCGATGCCAGCCAGGCGTTTGACCAGCTCTTCGACCGGGCGGAATCCAAGTGTCCAGTTGGCTAATCGGGCGGTGCCCGGGACAGCCTCAAGCAGGCGGGATGTCAGCGGTAGCCATCCCATTGCGTAGTGGGCCATGGGGCGGATGCGGCCCTTGTAGTGGTGATGGAGGAATTCGGCCTTGTATGTGGACATATCGACGTTCACGGGGCATTCAGTGGAGCAGGCCTTGCAGGACAAGCACAGGTCCAGTGCCTCCAGAGTTTCCTTGGATCGCCAACCATCAGTCACTGACTCCCCGCGTAACATCTCCCCCAGGGCGCGCGCCCGCCCGCGGGTGGAGTGGACCTCGTCCCGTGTCACCTGGTAGGAGGGGCACATGGAGCCCACATCGGAGCGGCAGAGCCCCACACCTACGCAGCGGTTTGTGGCGCCTGCGAATGATCCGCTGTCATGGCTGAAGGCGTGTACCGGGGTCAGTTCGAAGGTTCGGTTTCCGGGACCGGGACGGATGCCCTGGTCGATGGGCTCCGGGTTAACGAGTACGCCCGGGTTAAAGAAGTTCTCCTTATCGAAGATGTTTTTGAATTGTGCGAAGGCCTTCAGCGCTTCCGCGGAGTAGATCAAGGGCAGCAGTGCCGAACGTGCGCGCCCATCACCGTGTTCACCGGACACAGACCCGCCATAGCGGGCCACCAGTGCGGCCGCCTCCTCGATGAACGTCCGGTAGCCGAGGACGCCTTCCTCTGATCCGAGGCTGAAATCGATCCGAATGTGCACGCAGCCTTCGCCGAAGTGGCCGAACGGTATGCCGCGCAGCCCATGTGAGTCCATGATTTTGTACAGGTCGCGCAGATAGTCTGCCAGGTGCTCCGGGGGTACAGCCGAGTCCTCCCAGCCGGGCCAGGCCTCGCCGCCGTCGGGTAGCCGGGTGACGATGCCCGCCCCCGCCTCACGGATGCGCCACAGCGCACGCGCCTGATTGGTCTCCGTCACGACAACAGAGTCGACGATGCGCCCGTCGCGGACCAGCTCGTCAACCAGCGCCCGGGCCGCGTCACCGGCCTCGGCGGGGGTTTCTGCTCCGACCTCCACGTACAGCCAGCCTCCGCCGTCGGGCAACTCGGAACCTGCCGTCTCTTGGCCGGGCCGTGTACGCAGGGCGGCCAGCAGGTCAGCCCCCATTCCTTCGACCGTGTACACGCCAGGGCGTCGCAGAAGAGGTGCAGCGCCGGCGGCCCCGAAGACATCGGAGAATCCGAGGACGGCCAGCGCCGTGGCCCGCGGACGCTCGACGAGCCTGACTGTCAGCTCGGTGATGATCCCGCAGGTTCCTTCGGTTCCCGCCATGGCTTTGGCCACGTTGAAGCCATTCTCGGGGAGCAGATGATGCAACCCGTATCCCGATACTTGGCGGGCGAATTGCCCAAGTTCAGTCCTCAGGATGCCCAGGTGCTCGTCTCGGAGCCGTTCGAGCTGGTCCGCGATCACCGGGTCGCTGCAGTTGTCGGAGCCGACCTCAATCTCTCGCCCGTCAGCCAGCATGAGCTTGAGGGAGACGATGTTGTCCGCGGCAGTGCCCCAGGCAACGGAGTGGGAGCCACAGGCGTTATTGGCGAACATGCCACCGACGGTGCAGCGCGAGTGCGTTGAAGGGTCGGGCCCATAGGTGAGCCCGAACTCTCCTGCCGCGTCCCGCAGCGTGTCGCACACGACTCCCGGGCGGATCCGTGCCGTGCGGGCCTCGGGGTCAATGGCGAGGATCTGATTGAAGTAGCGGCTGGTATCGATGATGAGTCCGTCGCCGATCGCGTTTCCGGCCACGGAGGTCCCACCCCCTCGGCATACGACGGACCAACCGCGTTCCTTCGCGACGGACAGGGCATCGCGGATCTCCTCTACGGAGCGGGGCTCAACAACGGCCGCGGGTACGCGCCGGTATATCGAGGCGTCCGAAACGTAGGCAACGCGTGTGGTGAGGTCCTCTCGCAGGGCGACGGGGGTCATTTCTTCTCCTACTGTGCGGTGACAGCTGGGTGCTCCCAGCTGTCACCGCAGCGATTGTCAGGGTGATAATTTTTGGCCGGCTGTCCGTCCGTTTCGGGCGGCCGAACGTCATGGGCGCGGCCATTACGAGCGCAGTGACACCATTCGGGCGACCATTACAGTGATCGACACGGCAGAACTTCCCGTCGTATCCCAGGTCCGCCCGAAGGAAATAGGGGCTGACGAAGCTCTACGGGAGTAGCAACTCCACGTCTCCGATCTGGCTGTCTCCTGCCATTTCTGGTTCGGACCACTCTCGTGAACGCCATAGCCTCCGGTGTATGGCGCATGTCCTGTCCACGGCTGGGGGTGTCGGTGTTCATGAGAGTACGAGCTGTCTGGGGATCTCTGAGGCGGCGGCGGCCAGCCAGCCTGCGTCCAGGCCTTCACGGAAAAGGGCGGCAACCAGCTGTCGCAGCGCCTCGGGCGGTTGCGGGCTGTCCGGTTGCCCGGCATCGGAGGCCAGGATGAGCCGGTCACCGGCGGCTCGTGCCACCTGGGCCAGGCGCGCCGGTGTCATGCCAGACTGGTGCCACAGCTGATAGGCGGTGATTTCGATGTAGGCGCCCCGGGCGGCAAGCTCGGCGATCTCGGCCACGCTCATTCCTGGCACGGTGTAGGAGGGGTGGGTCAGCAGGAACCGGGTGATGCCGCGTTGCTGCGCCTGATCCAGTAGCCACCGGCACTCGGGCCCGCTGAGGTGCCCGGTGCAGAGTACGGCGTCGTGTTCGGCGATGAGGTCCAGGACCAAGGAAATCTCTGCCGACTGCTGCTCGTTGGGCGTGAGTACCGGGGGGACCGCCAGTACGGCCCGGTCGAGGCGGGAATCAAGATCGCTGAGGCGGGGCAGGGCCGCGGTTTCCTGGGTGTGGGCGTCGGCGGTCGGGAACCAGACCACCCTGCCGCCGCTTCCCAGGGCCGAGACGACGGCTGCCGGGTTCACCCCGCCGGCGGCCCGGTTCAGCGCGATGCCGCCGACAACATCCAGCCCGGAGGACCGGGCCAGCGCCGTTGCCCGGCCGACAGTTGACTCGTGGTGGGCCTTCAGGACGAAGCCGGAGAACCCCGCCTCCGCATAGCGGGCGCAGATTTCGTCGTCGTAGCCGATACGCCCGATGACGTCGGGCGCGGCGTGGACATGGACGTCAAACACGCGGATCGTGTCCTTCCGGAACGGCCTCTGCCGAGGAGTGACGCTTGAGGGTTTTGAGCACCACGTCATAGCGGGATTCATCCAGTATTGGCGTCCGGGCACGGAGTGCACGAAGAGCCGCCAGATCGAGGGTGGCATGCAACGTGATCTCCGTATCCCCGGCTTCGGCCAGGGTTGACCCGTCCGGGCCCAGGATGCGGGACCGGCCCCAGAACTTCGCACCGCTGTCCGTCCCGCACCGGTTGATGAAGACCACATAGCACTGCAGCAGCAGGGCGGCGTGTTCTAGGATGACCTGCCATGTTCGCTGCACTTGCGCCGCGTTGGCGCCTTCGATGCTCGCAACGGGCACGATCAGCACTTCTGCGCCTGCCTGGGCCGCGAGCCATGGGATGACGGGGTGCCACATGTCGTTGCAGATGACGGTGGCGCACTGGGCGCCGCGGATGACCGTCGTGCCCAGCGCGTCGCCGGCTTCAAAGCCGAGGTGTTCGTTCCACGGGGCATACGAGACAGGGTGGATCTTATGCTGAAGATGACGTTCCTCCCGGCCGGTGATCAGGTAGGCGTTGCGGGGACGCCCCTCACCCACAGTTTCGGCAAAACCTATCCCCATGGCGCCTCGCCGGTTGGCGAAGGCGGAGAGCCGCTCATCGTCCGCTGTCAGCGGGCGATAATCCGCCTCGGCGTCGAACCCGAACCCGTTGACCGCCAGTTCCGGTGTCAGGACCAGGTCCAGGTCGCCGAGACCGTCTCCCAGTTCCAGAATCCGCCGGATGTTTGCCTCTACCTGGCCGAATACCGGGGCGGTCTGCAACAGTCCGACGGTCAGGGTGTCCGCCGGCGACGGCTGGGACATCAGTTGAGCTTGTTGGCTGTCAACCACGCGCTGGCCACCTCCTCGGGCGTTTTGCCGTCGACGTCGATTTCGGCGTTGAGCTTTTGCAGTTCGGTGGTTGTCAGCAGTTTGCTGATCGGTTCCATCACGGTTTGGACTTCCGGGGTCTTCTCCAGCGTGGCAGTCCTAACGTTCAACGAGAGGTTGTAGGGCGGGAAGAACTTCTTGTCGTCCTCGAGCACCGTCAGTCCCAGGGAGGCGATGCGGCCGTCGGTGGCGAACACTTCGCCGAAGCTACAGGGGTTGCCCGTTCCGATGGCGTTGTAGATGGGACCTTCCGCCAACTCGGCGACCTTGTTCTGGGGAAGATCGATGCCGTAGGCCTTCTTCAGGCCGGGCCATCCGTCATCGCGGCCGAAGAATTCCGAAGCCCCGCAGAAAGCGGCGCTGGCTGGATCGGACTTGGTCAGCTTCGCGTAGTCCGAGAGGGTGGAGACCCCAAGCTTTTTGGCGGTTTCGGTTTTGGCGGCAACAGCGTAGGTGTTATTGGCAGGAGCGGGCGTCAACCAGGCGACACCGTTCTTCTTGTCTGCTTCGCTCAGCCTTTGGTACATCGTGTCGGGATCAGTGATGGTCTCTTTTTGTTGCAGGTGGGTCAGCCAGCCAGAGCCGGTGTATTCCCAGTACATGTCGACCGCGCCGCTGGTGAGGGCCGCCCGGACCGCGCTGGAACCGCTCATGCCGCAGGTCCGCTCGACGCTGGCGCCTTGGGATTCCAAGCGCTGTGCAGCGACCTCGCACAACAGGAGCTGTTCGGTGAAGTTCTTGGAGGCGACGTTGATGGCGGCATCTTTCAGCGGGCCGTCTTTGGCCGCACCGGGAGCCTGGCCGGGACCGTTGCCACCTAAGGCGCAGCCGCTGGTCAGCACAACGCTGAACAAACCGACGGCAATCACACTTTTACGCATTTGCATCTCTTTCACTAGGGTTTTGCAGGTTAGATTCCCCGCGGACGCAGCAGGCGTTCGGCGATGCCGGCCAGCCAGTCAACGGTCAGGGCAAGGCAGATCGTCAGCACGCTGCCAACGATCAGGACCGGCATGCGGTTAAGGGCGATTCCGGAGGAGATGATCGATCCCAGGCCTCCGGCATTGGTGAAGGCCGCCAGGGTGGCCACTCCGACGTTGAGAATAAGAGCCACCCTGATCCCGGCCAGCATGACGGGCACCGCGAGAGGAAGCTCAATCGTGAAGAGGACTTCCCGCGCGCTCATGCCCATGCCGCGGCCGGCGTCGATCAACGCACGGTCGACCTGCCGGATGCCCACCATGGTGTTGCGTAGCACGGGCAGCAGGGCATAGGCCACGAGGGCGATCACCGCCATCCAGAAGCCAACACCGAAAATCATCGCGAGCAGAACAAGGACGCCGATGGACGGGACGGCCTGTCCGGCGTTGGCTGCCGCCAACACCACCGCACCCACTCCTTTGGTGCGGGACCTGGTGAGCAGGACCCCTAGCGGCACGCCGATGGCTATCGTGAGCACTGTCGAAACGACGACCAGCTGGACGTGCTGCCACAGTGACGTGAAGATGACCTCCGGCGCCAGGCTCCGCGTCTCACTCGAATCAAGGGGGACGGATCCCACATAGACGGTGGTGCCGGCAACGAGCAGCAGCACGATCGCCGGAACAACCCACACGGTGGAGCGTCTGGTTCCGGGGACGGTGACCCGCTCCATGATTGTCGAACTCATGACGGCACCGGAGTCCGCTGGGCAGCCGCGGTGAGCAGCCCCTGGATGTCGATGATCCGGGACGCCCCGCCGGAGAGCTTGACGTTGACGCCTTCGGCGCCTGCGGCCAGGACCTTCTCGAGCGCGCGGTGGACGCTTTCCCCCGGGTCGACTTCAACGGTGGCAAGAACACTGCTGGCTTCCATAGTTGACGTGCCAATCACGTCCCCCACCTTCAACAGGGTAAGGCGCCGGACGGACGCTCCGGCCCCCACGAAGTCGCGGACGAAATCATCAGCCGGGTTGCTGAGGATCTGCAGCGGGGTGTCGAACTGCGCCAGCCGGGATCCGGGCCCGAAGATGGCGATCCGGTCCCCCAGGCGCAGGGCCTCGTCAATATCGTGCGTGACCAGGACGATGGTCTTGCGGATCCGTTCCTGCAGACGAAGGAACTCCATCTGAAGCTTTTCCCTGGCGATGGGGTCCACCGCGCCGAACGGTTCATCCATCAGCATGACGGGTGGATCAGCCGCCAGCGCCCGGGCTACCCCGACGCGCTGCTGCTGGCCGCCGGAGAGCTGCCTCGGGTACCGGTTCGCGTACGTGGCGGGCTCCAGGCCAACCAGGTCCAAGAGTTCTTCAGCACGTTCACGCCGCTTGTTCTTGGCAACACCGAGCATCTTGGGAACCAGCGCCACATTCTCTGCGATGGTCAGGTGCGGGAGCAGGCCGATTTGCTGGATGACGTAGCCGATGCCGCGCCGTAACTGGTCCACGTCAACATGGGTGACATCCTTACCGTCGATCCAGATGCGCCCTTCGGTCGGTTCAACCAGCCGGTTGATCATGCGCAGGGTGGTGGTCTTCCCGCATCCTGACGGGCCGACCAGGACGACGAATTCGCCGCGTTTGATTTCCATCGACAGGCCGGCAACGGCGTCTTTGCCCTGGTCCGGGTAGCGCTTGGAGACGCCCTCCAGATAGATCATGGTGTCAGGACTGCTTCCTGGGTTTTCAGACATTTAATCCTCGCACAGTGGTGATTTTTGCTATCAAGATGAATAGGAGATCCAGGACCAGCGCAACAAGCACAACCCCGATCACACCGGACAGTGCTTCGTACAGGGCATTTGCCCCACCGATCCGGGCGAGACCGCGGAAGATCAGCTCCCCCAGGCCCGGACCGCGGACTACGGCGCCGATGGCTGCCGTAGCCACCAGCATGATGGTGGCGGTCCGGATGCCGTTGAGGATCACCGGCCAGGCCAGCGGAAGAACAACGGTTCGGAGCCGCTGGCCCGGGCCCATGCCCAGCCCGCGCGCCGCATCGATGACAGCCGGGTCTACTCCTTCAATGCCGGTCACCGTGTTGCGGAGGATGGGGAAGATGCCGTAGATGGCCAGTGCCGCGACCGTCGGGGCGACCCCCAGACCCAGCAAGGGAATCATCAAGGCAAACAAGGCGAATGAGGGGATGGTCAGCAGGGTACCGGTTACGGACAACAAGGTCTGCCGCAACCGGGGCATGGACTCCGTGAGAAAAGCCAACCCGATGCCCAGGACCGCGGAAACGGCGACGCTGATCAGAACCAGTTCGGCGTGCTGCTCCGCGAGAAGCAGCAGCCGGGTAGCGTTATTCGTCAGATATTCCAGAAACACGGCGTCCTCTGATCCAGCGTGAGGAGACGGTCCGACCGCTCTTGTGAAGAGGGTCTTCCGTCAGGCCGGCAAACCACGTCGTAGGTCCGGGAACCGACGACGGAAAAAGGCATAGCAAGACAGTGCATGGTTAACTCCTGCTCGTTCTTGACTTGTGGAGGGAGGGTTACGGAAGGGCAGGCCCGTACGGCGGAACCCGGCGGCCGCTAGGCCGACGAGTGCGTGACCGGAGAGAGCGCCTGCTGAAGAGTGCGGACCGCCGCGAGCAGGTGGCCCGAGAAGACCCCTATATGGGGTTCAATGCGAAGGGCCGGGCCCGAGATGTTCACTGCGGCTGTAATCCGCCCTGAATAATCACGCACGGGTGTGCCGATGCCCACAATTTCAGGGTCAAAAATCCGGTTCGCCACCGTGTAGCCCTTCCGCCGGGCCTCGTGGACGTGCGCCAGGAACTCCCGCGCTTCACGCAGTCCCACGCCGTCTTGGCCGCTTCGGACGATGTCGAGGATATGATCATCCCCGTGGTCCAACAGCAGCGCCATCCCGCTGGAACTTCGGTTCACAGGGACGGTACGCCCGACCCACCCTGGTGCCTCGATTGACCGTCGCGAACTTTCTGAATGTACTGTCAGGACCTCGCCGTCGCTGAGTACTGTCAGATAAGTGCGTTCGCGGACCACCTCGGTCAACCGGAACATCAGCGGCCCCGCAACCTTCGTCAGGCGCTGGTCACCGGCCCGGAGGGCCAATGCAAACAGCCGCCAGCTCAGCTCATAGCGGCCGGCGGGATCCCGGGCCACCAGCCCGGTTTCCAGCAGGCTCTTGAGCTGACGCGACACGACCGACTTTTCGCGGCCCAATACCCGCGAAACATCCGACACGGTCATCCCGTCAGGGAACTGAGCCGCGTCGGCAGAACTGAGCACGTCGAGGACTGCCATGACCCTCGCCGCTCCGCTCTGCTTCTGATCCATGTCCATTCCCGGATACTAGGTGTCGGATGTGATCCATGCAACATCGAGTTGCAAAAACCGCATCCTATAGGTGGTCGGTCAGGCAGAGACGCTGCGTACCGGGGACGAGCTCGCGGCGAAAGCCTGCCCGAAGAACTCATCCAGGCGGTCGCACAACAGCACGAACTCCGGGTGATCGACGTACATGAAGTCGTTGTGCCGCCCGTCGACGCTGTAGAGCGTTTTCGGCGATGAGGCGGCTTCGTACAGTGCCAGAGCCTCATCAATGGGGTGCAGGGAGTTGCGGGTGCCGTGTCCGATGAACAGTGGAGTCGGTGCAATGTCTGCGACGACCTTTTCCACGTTCATGTCCAGGATCGACTCGGTGAACTGGAGCCGGGTGGGGTGGCCGAAACCGTAGACTTGCGAGAGTTCCTTCTGCACGTAGTCGTCGGTGGCGGGGTCCAGCGGATAGTGCTCGAAGGTGTCTGCCATCCTTGACTCTCCCTCGAGAACGCGGCGCGTGCGGTCTTCCTGAACGTCCTGGAGGATCTTCGTCCACTCGTGGTAGGAGTGAATGGACTTCAGCCAGCGCTCCCCTTTGTAGAAGCCATTCAGGGCAGCGACGGCCGCGACATTACGGCCCTTTTCGGCGGCGAGAATCACGTTGGCGGCGCCCATGCCCCAACCGATGAGGCCAATCTGACGGTCATCCACATCCTGCTGAGTCTGCAGGAACGTGACGGCGTTGCGGATATCCTCCACCTGTTCCTCGATGAGGACCGTACCCTTCGGACCCTCACTGTCTGCCATACCGCGATAGTCGAATCCGAGACAGATATAGCCCTGCTGCGTCATCAGACGGGCGAACATCTTGGGGTAGAACTCATTAAAGCCCTGGTACCCCGAATTGACGATCAGCGCCGGCCTCAGCGTGCCCTCCGAAAGGTCATCCGGGTAGTACAAGGTGGCCTGAAGACGGCTGCCTTCACTAAAGAATGTCGTCTGTTTCTCAATCATTTTTCCTCCATCGGGAAATGCGCTGCCTCTTCACAGCGGTCAGCATCCACTTGAACGTCCTCTGGTGACTGCGGCAAGCCATGTGGCCTGCGTCTCAATCATGCAACCTACTATCGAACGCAAGTGCATTAACCGCAATACCTACGTGCAAAAAATGCATCATCCTTTGGAGTCGCTTCGGCGAGTTTGCCGGACACACCCAAGAATTCAAGGAGTAGGAGTTTTTGGCGGCCTGTTGGGCCAGCTCCGAGTCCTGCGCCACAAGCCGTTGCGCAGGGTTCGACGGTTGCCGTCCCTGACCGTCCAAGTGTCTTGGAACAGGCGGCAAAAACGCAGTCGTACTCACCGAGGTGGTCAAGGACCATTCGCACAGCACGATCACGCTGATCCTGGGGGTATCGCTTGCGCATAATCGCTATCCTTCAAAACGGGAGCGACATCAAACCCAGCAAATACGGGCCACTTCGCCGCCCCACTGAACGCTAACGTCGGATATTTCACTAATTCACAAGCCACCCCTGTAGGGCGCTGACCTGTTCGCCCTGCCTCAGTGCGAGACGAGCAGGGATGGTCGCGGAAGAAGGTATCTATCGAGTGTGCCAGGTATGCCGATATTTCTGGGCTAGAAGTAGTTGGCATTATCAGGCCTGTCATCACCGGCCTTTATGGTTAGGCCATGCAGCAACTTTTTGATTTCGCCTTTCGCGCGGCTGGACCATGCCGAGTCGAAGCGGCGGGAATTTGGTGAATCCTGGAAGCAATACATCTCGGGGTGTTGGTAACGGTGCTGCCACGAGCCGCAATCGCCGTATCCGCTTTTCGCGGCGCCAACGCCCGCTGGCATCCTCTCCGGTTTGGTCCATGCCCTTGTGGGAATCGCGTGCCGAGTCAAACAGGTGTCAGCTTGGGGTACACCCCAGCTAGGCGTCAGGCAGTCACTCAATCAGCGTCAGGATAGGGTCCCAAACGCGTTTCCTGCAGCCTTCTGATGGACAGTCCTGGATTCCAACCTGACACCTGGCTGCGGTCTATCCGGTTGCTACTGTCGCTCCCAGTTCGGCAAGAAAGTCGGAGAAGCCAGGATCGGTGGATGGCCTGAAGGACGACCGGTGGTCGACGTGGTTTCCTTCGTTGATGCACTCACTAAGGCCCCAGGGTTTGGACCTGATGCGTTCGAGCATGGGCCAGAATGTGCCGTCGTGCCAGGAAGCCGCGTCCGTCACCGCATTCTTGTGGCCGTAGTAGGCGGCCTGCCATGCCACCCACGCGGCCGTGAGCTCTTCAACGACGGCTGTATGGAGGTACCAGCACCCGAGGATCCGGGAACTGTCCGTTACGCCGTACCGCTCGTTGATCCAATTCACCCAGGCGCCCAGCGCCTCCATCAGTTTTGCGGCGTCGGGGCCGGTTAGCTCTTTCCAGTTCCAGGGCGCAGGTTTATTCTTGGGCGGGACAGCAAGAAGATCGTCCATCATCTCCACCAGGACCTGCATGCCCTCCTCGAGGGCACCTATCTGCCCGACATGCGCCAGGACGACATCTTCCAGCAAGGGGACCTCAACGTCGGCCCCTTCTTCAGGTGTGGCGCTCATGCCCTATCCCCGCTCGTGCCGACGGCCGCGGCTTCAACGTCTGTGGCCTCAGTGAGCTGGTCCTGCTGGTACTGGTCGGCTGCATTCGTTTCTTTGAGCGACTGGGCCGCTTTCTTGTCTTTGGTGATCTGGTCGGCGTCGGGACGCTTCCACCACGGGGTGAGCTGCACACGCGCCGGAGCCACGTTGCTGTAATGCATGAAGGCCTCCCCCACGGGCAGTTGCTGGATCTCATAGCCGCGGATCACCGGGCGTTCTTCCTCACTGGTGGTGCGGGAGGATCCATTCCTCCCCTGGGAGGTCGAAACCCGCTGGTGCCGGGTGGTTCCCGCAGCACGGGCGATCTTGTCGAGTTCATCGAGTTCTTCCAGGCCCGGCAGGAACAACCTGATCGAAGACGTTCCACGGATGGCAGTGGCGGCCTCAGCACCCCACCGCTGACGGTTCTGGGCAAAGGACTGGCTGAATCCGATGATGCGGATCCCGCGGCCACCGGAGTCCGAGAGCGCGCCGGCCATGTCCGGGATGGCGGCAACATTCGGAGCCTCGTCCAGGACCATCGTCAACACCGGCCACAGTCGGCCCCCCGGCGCGCCTTGAGAGATGCGCTGGGCCTTACGGAACATGAAGTCAGCGAACATCGCCACCAACGGGGCTACCGGCGAACGTTCCCCGTCGGTGAGCAGGTACAGGGTGTTCGGCTTTTCAAGGAACTTTTCCATGGTGAATCCTTCGCCTTTGCGCGGGCTGAGGATGTGCATGGCCCTGGGCGAGGACAACGGTTCGAGCAGGCCAGCCAGGGTTTCCTGGATGGAGTCCACGGTTTCCCCGGCTCGTGAGGAGATCAGCGCCTGCAGGCGGGAGGTGAACGCTGCGGGGGGCGTTGTGCCGGCGGAGGATATCGAGCGGCTCGGTGTTGGAGAAGTTGTTGGTCCACTTCACAATGTCATCGACGCTTTTCCCGCCCAACGCCGCGGCGTGCAGGAACCGGCCGAGCACGGCGGCTGCCTTGGAGTTGAAGAAGTCCCCGTTTTTTACGTCCCCCATGGGCTGGGCGCCGGCCCAGGCCTTGCCGCGGGCCAGGGCTTCGTCGGGGTCTTCGCACCCGTCGATGACGTTCCAACGGACTTTGTTGTCCCAGCCGGAAATATCCTGGAGGTCGAACACGGATACCTCGCCCTTGCGCTGCCGCGCGACGGCGGTGAGCATGGGCAGGTCATTTTTGGTGGAGGTGGCGATGACGGCACCTGGTGCGTCCAGGACGATGCCGACGGCGAGGAACAGGGTTTTGCCGGAGCGTTGCGGGGCGAACACCCACATGGAGTCCTCGTGCTGGACGTAGAGTGTCTGTCCGTCGAGCTTGCACAGGGCCACGATCATTTCGTCTTCGGTGGCGTCAGTGGGAAGTTCCAGGGACTGTTTGGCTTTGGTGAGGGCGGCTTTTTTGCCCATGCGCTTTTCGAGGTCTTTGTAGCGGGGCAGTCCGTCGTCCCTGTGTTTTTTGGTGCCTAAGAGTGCGCTGAGCATTCCTGCTCCGATGAGGGCCAGGACCGCCAGGACGATGAGGATCCATGTTGCTGCGCCGGGCCAGGCGAACTGGCCGGCCTTGATTTTGGCCAACAGGGCGGTGGAGTCCGTCCACGGCATCCCGGTGGGTGTGATCAGCTCGCCCAGGAAGGCGGAGACCCATCCGAGGACGGCCAGGACGCCGATGATGACGGCAAGGCCGATTTTCATCACTGAATCGGTGGACATGCGGCTTCCGGTGCTCATGCTGCGGCCTCCTGTGTGCTGGCGTCGATCTGGGTGATCGTGGCGGTGGATTTCATGGCTTTATCGGTGTCGGTGAGTTCGATTTCGAGGGCGCTGCGGATGTGGATGGCGATGAACGGGTCTTTGGTGCCGATCCGCATCATGCACGTTCCCTTGGTCAGGGTGGCGATGTCGGCTGCGGACCCGGACGGGAGGTTGAACATCCGTTCGCAGGCCCAGGCGTCATCGGATTTTTGCTGCTTGTACAGCAGGACCGTGCCGCATTCCTTGAGCATGGCGATCGCCGGGGAGTCTTCGGGAATGTCGGAGATGTGGTGGAACGCGAACATGGACGAGAGGGACAGGGCGCGGGAGAGCTTGGTGTTCCGCCGGGTGACCTTCGCGACCGAGCCCTGCACGGTGTGCCAGGCCTCTTCGATGACCAGGATCGTGGGGACCGGTTCGGCCTGGCGGTAGAGGGTGTTCGCCAGCCAGGTGTTGATGATGGTCATCACGATCGCCAGTGCCGGTCCGTCCTCCGGGAGCAGCGACACGTCGAAGACGGTCAGGCCGGCGTTAAGTGAAATTTCCGTGCTGGTGGGTCCGTCGATCAGGCCGGCCAGGTCATCTTCAATCATGCGTTCGAGTTCGAACGCGGGGTCCTGGCCCCACTGCCGCAGCTCGTCCCACTGCAGGCCGGCCTTCTCCGTGGTGGCGGGGTCCGGTGCGTAGAGGGCGTCCAGGACGTGCCTGATGTGGGCGATTTCGCCCGCGGCCGCAGCGACGCGCAGGGCCTGCTTGTGGGCCATGCGGACTGCCTTGCCTTCCTTGGGCAGCAGCGGACGGCCCAGGGCTTCCTCCACGACGGCGCGGACCAACATGGACTGGCCGGCGGGGGTGGAGAGTGCGGTGTCATCGTGGCTGTCTTCGTGGAGGCGGGCTGCGATGCGCGGGTCCAGGATGTTGATCCTTGCCCCTCCCCCGCCGACCATGAACTTCACCGGTTTGATGTCCAGGCTCCGGGCCAAAGAGGTGTATTCGCCGCCGTTCTGGTCCAGCTGGTACTTCTTATCGATCACTACGACGCGGCGGCCGAGGACCAGTTGCCTGAGCACCGCCCAGGTTTTGATGCCGGAGGACTTGCCCTGCCCGAGGTCCCCGATGAAGCAGACGTTCGGGGATTCGAGTTCGTTGCCGTAGGAGGTGAACGGGTCATGGACGATCATCCAGCCGGAGCCGGCGTCGATGCCGAACGCCAACCCACGGTGCGAGGTAGGGGGCGAGGCGATGGCCATGTGGGAGAACTCCATCTGCCGGGTGGAGGACAACACGCCAGGTGCGGCAGGGTCATAGAATCCCAGTTTCGAGGCCTGGGTGCTGCCGCGCTCACAGTGCCACTGGACCGAGGACCTCGCCTGGGCTTCGGCCCGCTGCCGGATGCCGGCTTTCTTCTCGTCAGCCCTTTTCTTGGAGTTGGAGCGGCGTTTGGTGGCCACGGCATCGTCGGTGGCCACCGCTGCAGGGTGCTCGCCCGTGAGCCGCTGTCCGGGGCCCGAAGACTGCTGGGTGCGGTGGGATTTGCTGGTCAGCGCCCAGGGCATCCTCAAACCGCTGATGAGTTTTTGCGTGTTCATCGGATTCCTCTCGTAAACGGCATGGTGGTGATCAGTGCCAGATCGTTCCGGTGATCCAGCCAGTCAATGAATTCGATCCCGGCATCTGCGGCGGCGGCTTCGATCAGGTCAGCGGTGGCCAGCAGCTCATCTTCTGATTCGACGGAGTAGGAGATGTAGAGGGCGTAGGAGGCTCCGTGGTGACCGGAGCCGGGTTTGAGGTCCAGGAGCCGCTGGGTGGAGGCGCCCAGGAGAACGTCTTCGGAACCGTCGGTGACGACACCGGACTTAGCGACTTCCTTTTCCCGGGCACGGTCCATGGCCGCGTCAGTGCGGGCCTTCCCACGCGCTTTCCGGGCGTCTTCGAGTTCCATCACCATGGAGACCGAGTGGACGACGGCCGGCTGGATCCCGCTGACCAGCGACTGCAGGGCCGAGACGGGAATGGCTTCGGGGCTGAACGCCGAGGCCGGCACGTACCCGGTGCGGGTGTACCAGTGCCCGTTCACGACCACGGAGGAATCCGAGGTTTCCCCGTCCAGGTGCTGCCAGCAGTCAGCCAGGTCAGCGCCTTCGTGGTCGTCAATGTCGTAGTCCGGGTCCTGCAAATGACGCAAGAGCCCGGCCATCTGTTCCGGGCCCAGAGTCCGGTAGTCCTGAATCCCGCCCATCATCTGCGCCTGGGACAGGGCGGTGCGGATCTCCTGGTGGATGGCCAGGCCCAGGCCGGTATCGCCACCGCTGAGCTTGCCCGCCTTCAAGCTCAGCGTCGCGGACTTCGGAATCCTGAACGTCTCATAGGTCCGATGCTGTTCCGAACGGGACTGCAGGGTCTGCACCAGGTCCCCGTAGGACTCCAGCAGGATCCGGGGCACATCCAGTGCCTGTTTGTCTCTGATCCAGAGCAGGTGATCGGTGGAGTCCATCGGCACTGCCCGGGAGAGGGACTGGACGTGGGTGATGAGTGACTGCCGGCGTGCCAGCCGTGCCAGGAACTGCCCGCGGGCCACATAGGCTGAGTCCTCACGGTTTTCCTCCCGGATCCCGGAGGACGAACCCATGATCTCGACCGTCACGGTGTAATAGGGCTCTTTGATCCGGCCGCCGTGACGGAAGACCGTCATCGGCCCGGTCGGGGTCTTCACGGTGAACGCCCTGACAGTGCCCACCATCAGCGGAACGTTGTTCGTGTGCTTGACGGGGACCTCGATCATGCCCTGCTCATCAGCCCGGGAACGGTCGGCTTTGCCGGCCTTGACCATGCGGGTCTGATCCCGGAACTTCACAGGAACAAACGTTGCAGTCTTGTTCTTCTGGCGGGATCGCTGGTGTCTGGCCTCCACATACAGAGCTCCGAGGGAGCGGTAGCCCGTGATCTTGCTGGGCGTGGTGAGGATGACCCCGGCGCCGATAATCACAGCCCCGAGCGACAGCCCGAGCCAGATGATGCTCGAGAGGGAAATGATGACGATCATCCCCAGGGCGGTCGCGGCGCTCAGGCCAACCCACTCAGGACCGGTCCGGCCACCGCCGAACAGGCCACGGCGGGAAACCTCGCCACCGACAACAACCATTCTTCCCATCAGACCAACTCCCCCTGCTTCTTTACCGCTTACCGGCCACTGATGTGGTCGGTATCAGGCGCCATCGACCCGACGCCCTGACGGCCGCGCATCGCAGCCTGCCGGGATGCTTCCCGGCCCGCGAGCAGAAACGCTGTCGCCCCACCGGCAGCGATCTTCGCGGATCCCCGCGTCGCGGCAACCGTTCCCCTGCCCATGGCCGCCGCACCACTGCGGACAGCGTTAGCCGCCTTCCCCGAAGGAGTACCAGCACGGTCCTCACGCTGCAGCTCACCAATAGTGCGGTTATCCGGTGCACCCTCACCGCCAGAAGACGGGGCAGCATCGCCCTGCCCTGCAGTTTCCTGCCGAACTCCACCAGCACCACGCCGCCCACCAGAGCCAGTACCCGCACCGACTCCGGCCGACGCCCCACCAGGGAGGCCCCCACCAGGGCCAGCTGAGAAGCCGGGACCGGCGGTTTCAAACCCGGCAGAACCGCCCGGACGGCCGCTGCCGCCGGAACCGGACTGGGCCTGCGCTGTGCGGCGCTTACGGATCATCGACCCGATGGCAGCCCCTGCCCCGGCAACAACAGCCGCACCAGCAATCGACCGGCGGTTAGCGCCCAGCCCGGTAGCCGACGACGGCAGAACCGGTACGAACCTGAACAGCAACGCCGGCGAAAAGGCCAGGACCACCATCGCCGCGGCGGCAGTGAACACCGAGGAAGCATTGATCAGCGCATCGCCTGTCCCTTCGCCCTGGAAGGCGGGCCGGCTGCTGATGAAGGTGAACAGCGCCCCCATCAGCAAAAGGATCAGTGGCTTGAACAGTGCAATACCGGCCCACAGCGACCCGGTTTTGGCGACCTTCGCCCGGTGATCGGGGTGGACCATGTAACCGATAAGGATGGCCAGACCCACCCCCAGCAGGTACAGGGCCATTGGCTGCAGGGCGAACAGCCCCAGCAGCGCCCAGGCACCGATAAAGAGAAGCCCGAACAACAGGACTGCGGCCAACGGCCCGAAAACTCCGTTTGATTCGAAGGCAGCGAATCGGGAAATCGTTGTCGCGAAGTCCATGATCTGGTTCGCGGTCCACGGACTGATCGAAGCAGCCAAGTTCATCAACGCACCATGGCCAACGTGCGCTAAAGCGGGGCCGAAAACGGCCAGCAGGAGCGACAGCGGGCCGTACCAGAACAGCGACTGCCGCACCGTGTCGAAGTCGATCTTCTCATCGGAGAGATCCTTGAACAGCTTGAAATACATCAACACTAAAAACACGATCCCGATCCCGGAGAAGATGCCCCACATCTCACGGAAAGAGTCATCAACCTGGAACTCCGAGGTCTTCAGGATGTTCATCAGCACCTCGTTCGTGGCCGTCACAGCGGCCTCTTTGGTCGAGTTAGCGAACTTATCCAAGCCGTTCTTCGCATCCGCAACGAACGCCACCGTGTCCACAGCGCCCAACACGAACTGCCCACCAGGCTGCATACCAACCGCCGTCCGGAGGGCAACCCCAGCGATGGGCTGATACTTCTCCCACGCAGCTTCAGCTACGCACAACCCAGTGGTTACCGGCCGGGCACCTTCTTTGGCCAGGGCAGCACAGAACTGGCTTTTGCTTGTCTCTGGTTTGTAATCGAGGGATTGCTCTGGCGTAGTCAGGAAGCTGTTGAAAGCCCGCGTTGACATCCCTTCGCAGTCCTGGCCAATCATCGTTGCACTCATTGGATTGGGCTGGCAGATGTTCTTGGCGAGTTCCTGGTTTATTCGGTCGCTGATGCCGTCGCGTTCCGCCCGTGGGAGTCCTGCCAGACGTTTGAGCTGGTCCGCGTTGAGTTTCTCGGAAGCGTTCACTTCGTTCGCGGCCTGAGCAGCGCCTGCGGTAACCACACCAAATCCGATAAAGAGAGAAAGGAACAGGGCTACGAGTCGGAGCCGGCTGCTACCGCGTAGCGTTTGCATACTCTGCCCAGCCTTCCTTGCTCAGGTCCTTGAAGTACCTCGCCACTATGGATTCATCCAGCGGCGGTATGTTTCCTGACGGGGTCCCTCCGAGTCCGCCAGAAGGGCCTTTGTCCTTCAACCGGGAAACCAAGTCCGCATCATTGACGCCTGTCACGACGTTGGAGATTTTCCAATCGTCCTTCCAGGTCAGCTCCATGGTTCGGGTGCCGAAATATCCCTGCGGCAAGGTGTCACTGGTTCCGAGGGCACCAAAGAACACTTGCACCACGGCAGTCTTCTTCGGCTCGCATGAAACCATCCGGTGCATACCGCCGGCCTTGACGTTGGTCTGTTCCATCCAGCCGCCAGCAAAAGTCTTTAGCTCGGTACCCTGAGCCACGACATTGGTGACGCTGTCGCCAGGAAGAAGAACCGTGTCCAGCCACGGGCCAGGGACAGCCAGGGAGTTCAGGGTGGCTTTCTGGGTGTCCCAGGTTTTCAGATTCACGTCGGCCAGTACCGGCGTGTAGTTGGCTGCTGCCTGGGCGGCGGAGTCGCAGGTGCCGCTATATCCGATGGGGGTTTTGCCATCGGCGGCGATTTTGGTTCCGCCTTCTCCGATGTTGAGTTTGGAGACGGGGAAACCCAGCCTTCCTGCCACCATGCCGCTATCGGGTTCCGGTTGCGGCGGCGCTGTCTGTTCGTTTGGCCGGAAGTTGATCAGTACGACGGCGACGGCCACGATGACCACCATCGCTGCGCTGGCGACCAGTACTTTCCAGTTCATTTTCATGACTCAGATCCGTTCAGGGTTGAGACGATGGCAGGGGGCACATGGTTGGACTCTTGCCTGTACGGCGCTGGGGAGAGCATTGGCTAAGCTCCTGCTAAGGCGGTGAGTGTCAGGATGCCACCGATGATGACGCTCGCGCTGGCGACAGCTGCCAACGCGACACCGCTGCGCTTGGCACCCTCTGCGCCTTCTGCAATGTCGTCAGAGTGGCCGCGCCGACAGGCGACACCCCACTTGCCCAGGTTCATCAGGAAGGCTCCTGCGACCAGGACCACGACCAGTGCCCAGATCCCGCCGAGGATCAGCTGGGTCGCTCCCTCGAACTGGACACCGAAAACGCTCAGGCTCGGAGTCACCCCGTCCAGTGGGTTGTCCACCGCGGTGGCGACGAAGTTGGTGGAGATTGTGTTGAACATGGTCAGTTGTCCTATCAGTTGGTGGTGCTGTGCTGGGATGGATTGCGGTTATCGACCGTCAGGAGACCTGCGGCGATTCTGGCCGTGACGCGTTCGAAGGCGCGGCGGGCGGGATCACCGACCAGCTGCCAGTCGATGATCGAGCCGTTATCCAGGGCCGCGTCGTAAGGAATATCGATGATGGTCCGCACCGCTGAACTGAGCTGTTCGCGCAGGTCCGCCTGGTCAGCGGCGGAGACCTTGGCACCACCGCCCTGGGTGACGATTACGACGGCGTTGGCCACCAGGTCTTTGTAATGGGGGTTGGTCTGGCGCTCCGACATGGATTCGAGCTGTTCGATCATCCGAAGTGCTGAGACGACGGCGTTGCGCTGGAGCCGGACCGGGACCACGAGCTGATCGGTGACCTCGATGGAAGCGAGCCAGTTCTCTGAGCGGGTGTTGTTGCCGGTGTCCAGGACGATGGTGTCGTAGAACCGGCTGACGACGGTGTGGATGCGGTTGAACTCGTCCGCGCCAATGGACTTCATCCGGTCCGGATCCTCGTCGGAGGCCAGAACGGAGAACTGGTTCTTGCCCTGGTGACGCGTGTAATAGGTGAAGTCGCCCTTGCGGGCTTCGATGGTTTCGAACTTCCCCAGGACGTTCAGCAGGTCCCACACGGTGCGGGTGGAGCCGTTCGCGTTGGTCCGGACCCCGAGGGTGCCCATCATTTCGTTGTTGTCCCACACGATGGCGTGCTGGCCCGAGTGGATACCGAACGTTGAGCCGATACCCACGCTGCACATGGTCTTCCCGACCCCACCCAGGGGCTGGGCGACCATGATCCGCATGGGACGTGAATAAACGCGCTGGATCGCCGACAGGTCAGTCCGGCGCGCCAGCTCCACTGCGCCGACTTTGGGCTTGACCAGACCGAACGTGATGGTCCGAAGGAACGCCTGCCAGCCGGTGGCCGGCGGCAGCTCATCGTTCATGTTGTCCTTCTGCAGCACGGAGGCGCTGCGCCGGCCACTGACCAACGGAACAGCCTGCACCGGAGCTGCAGGCTCGCTCAGTGACTGAGCCTGCCCTGCTGCGGGGACCTCACTGGTCGCCGGCTCAGGGCTCACCTGGGTGGTGTCCTCACTCTCGGGTTCCGTTGGGTTGAGAATGCTGATGGGGGCACGGGACTTTCGCTCTGCGCCGGACCAAGTGGTACTCATGAGTTCTTCCTTCCATTCGTGGTGTGCTGAGAGGTGGAAATCTGTGGGGCTGCTTCCCGGAATCTGACCGGTTCCGGCCCACCTGGTGGGGGCTCCGGACTCACCGGCTGCACCGCCGGCGCGAGTGGATCCGTGAACAGCGGTGCTGTGCCGAACTCATCCAGACCCAGAGCCTGTACGGCGTTCACTGGGCGACCTTGGGACTGATGGAGGTCACAAGCCATGGATCGTCCTGGCCGATGCGGTGGAGCATCATGTCCCAAGGGCCTTCGTTGGTATAGAAGGATGCCGTGACGGTCATGGGGTTCTGCGCTTCCCGGCTGATCGAGGGACCATCCGTGACGGTGGAGTAGGGGATCCGGGCCGGGTCGATATACCTGGCGTCTTCCTTGTACTCGATGGCCAGCAGCGGCTCCAGCTCGGCGAACCACGTCGTTTCCGGGACGTCGGGCCGCCCGAACAGTTTCATGGCCTTCGCGGCCGTTTCCCTGGCCCTGGCCTCCGAGCTTGCGTCCCAAGTGACATTGGGGCCTTCGTAGTGTTCCGTTGCGTGGCCGTCATCGACCGAGTGCTCGCCGCTGGCCTCTCCACCGCCCGGGGTAGCTGTAGCTGACGCGGCAGGAGGCGCACTGGCAGTGTTGGATGCTGGTTCGCCAACACAGCCACCCAGCAGAAGCGTGCCGGCCATGAGGGCCGGGAAAACCGCGAGTTTACGCATCAGAGGATGCCCTTCTCTTTGAGGATCGGTGTCGGATCGATGGTGGCGTTGATGGGGATCATCGGGTTCGGGAGCGCCCCGGCGTAAAACTCCATATGCAGGTGCCGGCCGGTGACGTTGCCGGTCGCGCCCTCTGTGCCCAGCGGGGTCCCGGCGGCAACGGTGTCGCCTTCCTTAACCCGGACCGAGCCGGCCTCCATGTGGTACATGCCGATCGTGAGCTTGCCGTCCGTGGTCTGGCCTGTCACGCCCGTGCCGAAAAGTCCATCGAGGTTCCGGACCTTCACGATCTTCATGTCCGTAACGGCGACGATGGTTCCGGCGTCGCCTGGAGTGGCGAAGTCGATCCCGTAGTGAAAGTTGGCCAGCACTCCCCCAGCCGTACCGGCTGGAGCGGCGCGCGGCCCGTATCCACTGGTGTTGATCGCGTCGACCATCGGCCTGACCCACTTGCCAGCCAGGTCCCCCACGACCTCGTTGCCGGCGCCGGGGCACACGCCCGAAGGATCCACCAGAGCGGCTGTTTCGCCTCCGAGGGCTTTGACGATTTCCGTAGCCGTGGGACGGAACTGGGTGTAGTGGTTCGGATCCGAGTTCCGCTGTGCCCGGTGGATGGCGATCGTAGGCTCCAGCGACTCCCAGCCTTCCAAACGCTGCAACGCCTTGAAGAAGTTCGTGGCACTGATGTGCGGATCCATTCGGTCCTCGTAAGAACCCCACGCGCCGTTATCGCGCTGCTGGAACAAACCGCGGGAATCCGGGCCGGCACCGTCACCGAAATCAATGACCCGCAGCGTGGACTCACCAATGGAAGCCTGAACACCGATCAGCTGAGCCGCCACCGGAAGACCCAGGTCCGACGCCGCTTTCAGGATCGCCGCGGCATTCTTCATCTGCTCCGCATCGACTCCAGCCACCGGGCTGCCGGGAACGGGTGCGGCAGATGACGCCGCCGCCGTCCCTGGAGCCACGCACGCCGAGGCTGCCAGTGCCGGAGTCCCTCCGTCATCGAGGACCACGACAACAAAACCGAGTGCCAGGGCAGTTGTAGCGGCAACAGGAACGACGACTTTTCGAAACGCTTTTCCTGCCCCAGCTGCAGCGATACGCACTAGGAAGTCCGCCTGATCCCGTTGGTTCGAAACCAGGAATCTTTGAGGTTTATTGGGGGCCGTGTTGCGCGCGTGAGGGGAACTCCATGGAGCAGTGGATCTTCGGACACGGGCCAGTTCCTCGAAACGAGCAGCGTCTCCATGTGAAATCCCCTCGTTTCGGCTGGTGGCTTCGGCCGCCGCTCAACGCTGATCACGTGACTCCCCCTTCGATGCTCACGCGTCGGCTCGCTCAATCAACGATACATGCCTGTAGTGAACATGTGCAACGCCTGTAGTGGGCATGAATTGTTCATATATCAGGGGCTGAGGTGACGTTACGATGATTTGGCTTCGTTCCTCGCCCTGGAACGCGGCGGGAGGGTGAGACCAAATGCAGACGACACGGCGGGGCCTGGTCGGCCTGGCGTTCTTTGTACCGGCAGCCGCACTATCTGGATTCGCGGTTGTTATGGCCCGCAAGATCGTTAAACGGGGACCAAAGGACTACCGTCGTGCCGAATTGACAGATGATGGCCGCAGAGTCCGCATCGATTTGGACGACTACACCAAAGCCCTGGGCGACTTTGGCGTGTTCGACCCTGTGGCCGAGAGCTACACGAGAGTCGGCGAGGTCACACTGATCGATGAGGATCAGAAATACGTGGAGCGGCTAATTCATCCTTCGGGTGCCGGGCCGGCACGCCTGGGCCCCCTGGTCGATTGGACCCCCGATGTGTTCTTCGAACCCTCTGCGGTGGCCGGACGGTTCGAAGAGGTGCAGATCCCCACAGCCTACGGCGCGGCGCCTGCATGGCTATTCCAAGGAAAGAACACCGACACATGGGTGATCCATATCCATGGCAGCTGGACAGACCGCTCGATCATGTTTCGGGACGTCCACGCTTTCAGTCCCCTGGGATTTACCTCCTTGGTTCCGTCATTCCGCAGCGACCAGGAGGTCAGCCCACCACAGGCCGAATCGAGCCACCTTGGGCAAACCGAATGGCGTGACGTGGACAGCGCCGTGGCCTACGCAGTGGCTCATGGAGCCAGGCGGATCATCCTCTCGGGCTGGTCAATGGGTGGCACCATCGCGCTGCTGACAGCGGAGCGCAGCGCTTACCGGGACCGGATCGTCGGAGTCGTCCTGGTAGGGCCGGTCACGAGCTGGCGCAAGACCATCACGGCGGGGGCGGCGCGGGCGGGCGTGCCGGCGATTGGGGCCGGCCTTGTCATGTGCCTGCTGCAGGCACCCCCGTTCGCGAGGATGCTCGGGTTGGAGGAACCGATCAATTTCGATGCACTTGAATGGGTCGATGTACCTAACCGTGTGGCAGTCCCGACGCTGGTCTTGCACTCCTACACAGATCAAGAGGTTCCCTGGGAGATCTCGGCGGCGTTCCAACGCGCGAATCCTGACACCGTCACCCTGATTCCCCTACCTGAGGCGCATCATACCCAAGAGTGGAACGCCTCTCCTTGTACCTTCTCCAACGAACTGACGGCTTGGGTCAGCAAAACGATCTTGGCTCAGCAGGGCTAGGTCTGTGCGTCTAGCTTGGCCTCAATTTGGCTGATTCTGCTCTGAACAGACTCCGGGAACATCGTCATGTTCCCCCTCTGGTAGTTGTGCAGAACGATGAGGCTTTTGTAGACCCCGTTTTCGAGCGTTTCATTGAAAAGGTCCCACGCCGGGCTGACTCGGGATTGATCTGCATTTACCCGGGTCCTCAACGCAGTAAGCCAGAGCGCATCGATCATCCAGAGCCGCAACTTCGGGAGCTGCTTCGACAGGAAAAGAATCAGCCACCCCGCAGCCGTCACCGAGAGGCCTAAATAGAAAAGGCGGTCAAACCAGGATCCGATCGCTTGGGCGAAGGCGTCCCAGGGCGAGAAATGGAACAGCACCACGTACGTAATGTGGCACGAACAAGCCGCCGCAACCACGAGCAGGCCCGCTGAGAATGTTGCGTACGGGCCCCTCGCCTTGTGCCGAAGCATGTAGATGATCCTGAGCACGGTGAACAACAACGCGAGCATGTACGTGCCGCTGTACGTGGCAGTTGCGAGCTGGTCCATGCGGGAATCAATGAAGCCCGCAGCCGTTGGAGCTTTGTCCTCAATCAGGGCGAAGCTGACAATCATGATGGGAATGCTCAGGAACGGGGCGTAGTAAGTCCTGCTGACTGGTACGTTCGCTAACCGCCGCACGCTGTCGTTGAAGAAGAAGATCGCTAGTAGCGCGAAGATGGCTTGAAGCAGGTTCGTCACGTTGATGCCACCGAGGTAGCTGTCGATAACCTCTAGCGGTGTGACCGTCCCTAGGACATAGAGCGCCGTCAGGCCGAACATCGAGGCCAGCCACGACGCCCGGGATTCCGCCACCTTCACCACCGAGGGGATCCGAAGGAGGCATAGGGCACTTAGCAGTGCAAAGAGCAACAGTTTCATGGTCTAGCTGAGGAAAGGATCAGGATCGGACGAGCTGCGTGCACGGGTCTTCTTCGACATCTCGAAAGCGAAATCCTCCACCCACCGTTCGACAGGATGATTCGGAACGGACCGGCAGGTAACGCTAATTGCGTCCGCGGTTTCCCTCAGCATCTCTTCAGAGAGATCCGGCAGAGCCAGGGGAATCCGAAAGCTCTCCAAGTAGATGTGTCCGAGCTCGTGGTAGATGCAGTGGAGTTTGTATTGCCGCGACTTCTGCGGGGGGAAATAGACGTTTATGCGATCTTCAAATTCGGCTTTGAAGGCCGTCAGCGCACCCCAGGATTCCTTGTACTCGATCAGATTGATCGGCTTCTCACAGATCACGGTCAAGCGGTCGATAACTTCCTTCATCGACGTCGTGCCGTCTCCGCATAACTCCCGGACCTTTTCCGGGACCGGCGGGAGAGCCATTCACTCGTCGCCTTTCATCGATGCATCGATGATCCTGGTGATCGTCCTCAGTGTTTCTGGCGAGGTGGCCCCCAGGTTTCTCGCTGCAAAGTTCTTCACTTTGAGCTTCCGCATCTGCACAAGGAATTCCATGCGCGCTTCTACCTCGGGAGGAGTCTCGCTGTTGAGATCACACAGATAACTGGCCGGTATGGCAAAAACGAACTCTGCTATGCCCTTCAGCAGTTCTTGATCCGTCACCAGGCTGCCAGTGCCATTGATCAAGTAGGACCACCGTGTCCGCGATAGGTGGATTCCGTGGGCGGAAAGTGCTTCTTCGACATGAGGGTAAATGAGCGCAGTGTTGTTATCTGCCTCCCAGATATCCACCAGGATGCCCATGCGATCCGCTAGCCGCTCTTTCTTCTGTTGCTGCGTAAGAAACACGCTGCGGCCCCCATCTGCCATCTATACAGCTCCTTAGCCAAGCTCAGCCACTTGTCTAGGCCGCCACTTAGGGCGGGCGGGCAGCTGACACAAGAGATGTTACCCGATGCCTACCGCAGGGTGCAGGCAGTGAGTTGTGCATGTGCGGAGCATGTATGTAGTCTTTCGGTGGCTTGGTATTTTGAAGGAGCACTAGGCGCCACCGCGTCAGGACCTGTAGACCTACAGGTTCTCTGCGAAGAATAACCTTCAGTTGCTGGCAGAGGAAGGAGTGGTGTTGCAGGACCCACCGGCATCGGAGGAACGGAGCGGCACGCGCGTCCGCTACAGCCTCCTGACATCGCAGGTGGAGCAGAGGTACGCCGCACTGGGTCAAACTCTGGGGCTAAGTCCATCCAGGACTGAAGCCCCGACACGCCGACGCGCCGCATCCCACTTAATGCAATCTAATTGCGATTGGGTAGTCCCAGCACCCTATTTAGGAGGACTCATGGCACGCATGCACAAAGGCGACCGTCACGTTGTCACGGCAAAGATTCCAAGGGCCGATGCAGATAAGCTACGCCGAGTCGTAGAACTTACTGCTGAAACTCGGTCTGACATAGTGGCCAGGCTCCTCCATGAGCACTTACAGACCATTGACTTAGAAGCGCTCGACACCCATGAGACCTTGCCCATGGCGAAGGCGTCATGACCAACCGAAATATCAAGAGGAGCTGCCCATCGGCCGCATCGCCTCTTAAATGACGAAGGCCCGCACGAGGCGGGCCTTCTAAGCATTTGACTCACTACCTTATTTGCTTGCCGGCGACGAGGTAGAGAGTCCTTGAGAATCAACTCGGGCCTTGCGGTCCGGGCATCTTCCTATCCCTTGAGAGGAATAGCATCATCGTACCCCACGAGATGCGCGCATGCACAGACTTACAGAGTCCGGGCGCGCCGCAGGCACCATGCCGTCCTGCCGAAGCTTGGGCCGCACTAGCTCCCCTACTTGCTGGGCAGCCTCGCATGCGCCTTTCCCGCGATGGCGGCAAGACTTACCCACAGAAACATGAACGAACGCTAACCCCAGGCCTTCCGTCCTTCCCTGCCGCAGTCCGGATCTTCGGCAAGGATGGCACGTGCGCCGCGATCTTCCTTGACTTTGACTCCTCAGTCGCGGGCATCGACTGGGTCGAAGCCGATGTCCGCGCCGTGCAGACCTGGCTGCATTCGTGCGGTGCGCGGTGGATTGAGGACTACTCCCCCAACGGCGGCCGACACGTTTACATCCCGCTGGAGAAGCGAGTCACGTTTTCGGAAGCCCGAGATCTTGTTGAGGCCCTGGGTAACCGTCACCGGAGCCTGGATAAATCCCCGCACCAAAACCTTCTGCACGGCTGCGTACGAACTCCAGGTTCTCCCCACAAGCGCGGTGGCCACCAAGAACTGGCCATGAGCCTCAGCATGGCTTACGACGTCGCCCGCCGGCCCAACTCGGCCTCCGTATGGGCCGCCATGAATGCCGACCTAGTCGGGGAGATCAGCGCTGTGCGTGCGCTGCGGCTGGAACAGAGGCTCACACCGACGGACGTCGATGCACCCAAAATTCAACACCCCACCGGCCGGATGTCCCGCGTTATGCATCAAATGGCACAAACAGGACTCTATGACGCTAACCGCTACGCGACCGACTCAGATGCACGGCAGGCAATCCTCGTCGGAGCAGCGGCGGCCGGGATGGAACTGACAGATGTAGAACGCCGGATGATGCAGGGGACCTGGCCCGGGCTGGCCTCCTTCTATGCTCGCTACGCTTCCCGACACCGCAGCCAGTCCCTGCGCCGCGACTGGCTTGAGGCGGTTACTTACGTAGCGAAAAGCTCAGGGTCCAGGGAAGGGAAGAACAATGCACGTAAATCCCCCACAAGCCAGCCAACTACACACGCCCAGGGGTTACAAGCAACTTCGATCTCTACGAATTCAGATGCAGAGCACCAGCACATCAGAACCTGGCGAAGTGCGCTCAGACTGAAAGAGCACGCCTACACCGATTCGAGGACGGGACTGGCACGCAGAATGGTGCTGAGAGCACTTGGGGAAGCTGCTCACATGACGGCGTCTAGGTTCGTTGAATTCGGTGTCAGGTCCATTGCAATCGCTACTGGACTTGACCACACGACCGTCGGATCCCACTTGAGAGCGCTGCGCGGGGAGAGCGACGGCTTGGTCACCCTGGTCGAAGAAGGCCGCGGCACCAAAGGAGATCTCTACATGCTTACCGTGCCGGAGGACGTGAAAGCTGCCGCCGAGGACATGACCTGGCAGAAGGGGAAGATCCATGCCATGAGACCGGTGTTCCGCGAGCTAGGTCTACCGGCCGCCTTTGTTTACGAGACATTGGAGCACTCCCCCGGCTTGTCGACAGCGGGAATCATTAGGCTGACAGGGCTTTCCAGGACGGCTGTTAGTGAAGTGCTTGAAGTAATGGCCGCGTGGAACATGATTGTCCGTGATATGACGCGGGCCTGGTCAGTGGTATCCGCGACGTCGTTGAAGGATCTCGCCGAGTACTTCGGGGTCATGGAAGCTGTCGCCGCGCAGCTGCAGCGGTACCGGATAGAACGAATCCTTTGGAAGGAGTGGCTGTCCAAGAATGTCAATACCGTCGCCGAGCTCATCTCCCCCGGTGAGGACTATCCCTGGGAAGACTTCGAGGGACCACCGGATGAGTGGGCCCTCGCGGACATGGCGTTCACACGGGCTGGATGATCCATCCCGATGGGCTCAACCAGACCTGCAGTCTGGTACTGACGTACTCTGTAGGTCTGGCAATCACGAACTTACAGGGTAACAGTGTCCGATCCGCAGGGAGCGTGCGGTTCGCCGCGGGCACGGGGCGTGACATCTAGGGCATATTTAGGCCCGTGGGGTTAGGCCTAACGCAACGCGGAGCTCATCCTCAGTTGAACCGACCAGTTCCTTCTGTCGCTCCAGCAACAGGTCCACGGCAACTCGGATCAGCGTGTTATCCGTAATGCGTTCGCCCTTTTCCCTCCGGGCGCGTTGAACCTTAGTAGCAAGTACTGTCAGCTCGTCGGCCTGGTCTGCGTGCAGCCTCAATTCCTTGCGGACCAGGTCCGTGTAATGCGTGTGGCTCGAAACAACGGGTCCCTCAACTTCTTTTGCCGCTTGGGGCGAAGTGGCATGCACGATTCCGTTCTCGTGCATGGGCGCAATCTCCGACGTCACTCCCCCATCGGACTCCGGTGCAGGGTTAGCTGCCGGAATGGGTGATGCAGCTTCTTCTGTCGAGGGTGCCTTTGAGCCGTTATGCAAAGCAGCGGCCTCATGGACAATGTGGAGGGTGGGAGCATCTCCAGCTAGGTCAATAGGAGGGGCTTCCTTGATCTCCCGAGTCTGGGTAGCAAAGTTTTTGAATCCACCTTTTAGTGCCATGGAGTTCAGCCCTTCCTGGTCTTGGCCCAGAGACTAAACAGTTCCAGAGCGACGTCTTTGTAATCCATAGTTGCTTTCTCGGAGTTGCGAGTTTTTTCGTAGGAAGTAACCACCGTCCCGTACATGGGTGCCCGCTCGTGTGCCTTGTAGGAGCGAACAAACGAGTTGCAAACGAGGATCCCCTGCTCTCGCAGCATGTCCTGTGCGTCCAACGCATCCTGCGGTGAACGCGAATCGGCCTTTGTGATCACGACCCTGTAGTCCAGGCCGAAGGGCTGGACTATCTTCTCGAAAGTGTAGACGAGAGGCAGCAGTGCCAAAGGAGTGGCTTCTGTAGGCATCACGATGAAGTCCGATTGGCCAACGATGGCCTTGAGAACCTGAATGTTTTCCAAGTTACCAGGGGTATCGACGAAAACCGTGTCGTAGTCAAGATTGCGCATTTGTGTGAGCGCTTCCGGATCCGTCTCGGTCGCCACGTCGAACTGCAGCTGTTCCTTTTCAGGGAGTTCCTCTGCATTGGTTGCCCACATCGTTACTGAACCCTGCGGGTCGGCGTCGACGACAAGCACCTTCGAGCTCTGTGCGGCAACGGCGGCAAGATTCATCACCGTAGTGGTTTTTCCGGCGCCGCCTTTTTGGTTGACGACAGCTACGACCCTCATGAGTGCTTCCTTAATTTTGGATTTCCATGGCACTCGTAACGACTTGGGATTGGGGCCCCACCTAAGCCCCACCAACCCGAGGAAATGGGTTAGTTCGATCAAAGGTAGGGAACATCTGTCAGTCGCCGGCAAGCGCTACGCCAAAATTACCAGCACCACTCCCCCTCTGTCGGAAGAATCGCCGTAGATGCACAGACTCAGTGACTTTGTTTCTCTGTCACTCTATGAGTCCGGAACTCTGTAAGTCTGTTACTAATGATGCAGGTAGGCCAAATGGGCCTACTCCCCCACGATGCCGTTCCTAACACTTCAACCGCGCCAGGAACGGGCAGTCGTTTCATGCCACGAAGCGACTTGGCCCTTTATGGAGCTGCATTGGTCCTACGTTCTCAGGCGCTAGGGGTTGACGGACTCAGTGAGTCGCGGGCTTCCAGACTGACAGACTCACAGGCTTACTGGCTCTTGGACTGACAGACTCATGGGGCTGGATGTTTCGGGTCTCGGCGGCCCAGGGTCCGAGGTGCTGCTACATTCGCACTCACGCACTCACGCACTCACGCACTGACGGAGTACGTGACTGCGTGAGTTCCGAAGTCACGGAGTGTTGGGTCGGCAGCTGCGTCCGGCCAACGTTCTCATGCCCCACGGACTGACGCACTGACGGACTCACGGACTCAGAGAGTCGCGGGCTTCCAGACCGACAGACTCACAGGCTTACTGGCTCTTGGACTGACAGACTCATGGGGCTGGATGATTCGGGTCTCGGCGGCCCAGGGTCCGACGTGCTGCTACATTCGCACTCACGCACTCACGCACTCACGCACTCACGCACTCACGCACTCACGGGCTGACAGAGTACGTGACTGCGTGAGTTCCGAAGTCACGGAGTGTGGGTCGGCAGCTGCGTCCGGCCAACGTTCTCATGCCCCACGGACTGACGCACTGACGGACTCACGGACTCAGAGAGTCGCGGGCTTCCAGACTGACAGACTCACAGACTCACAGGCTTACTGGCTCTTGGACTGACAGACTCATGGGGCTGGATGATTCGGGTCTCGGCGGCCCAGGGTCCGACGTGCTGCTACATTCGCACTCACGCACTCACGCACTCACGCACTCACGGGCTGACAGAGTACGTGACTGCGTGAGTTCCGAAGTCACGGAGTGTGGGTCGGCAGCTGCGTCCGGCCAACGTTCTCATGCCCCACGGACTGACGCACTGACGGACTCACGGACTCAGAGAGTCGCGGGCTTCCAGACTGACAGACTCACAGGCTTACTGGCTCTTGGACTGACAGACTCATGGGGCTGGATGATTCGGGTCTCGGCGGCCCAGGGTCCGACGTGCTGCTACATTCGCACTCACGCACTGACGGACTCACGGGCTGACAGAGTACGTGACTACGTGAGTTCCGAAGTCACGGAGTGTGGGTCGGCAGCTGCGTCCGGCCAACGTTCTCATGCCTCATGCCCCACGGACTGACGGACTCAGTGAGTCGCGTGCTTCCAGACTGACAGACTCACAGGCTTACTGGCTCTTGGACTGACAGACTCACGGGTCTGGATGTTTCGGGTCTCGGCGGCCCGGGGTCCGGCGTGCTGCTACATTCGGACTCACGGACTCACGGACCGACAGAGTCCGTGACTGCGGGGTTCCGAAGGATAATCGCGATGCGATCAAGCCCTCACTTCGACTGTGGCGGGTCAATGGTCACGGATGATTGTCATGGCTGGGCGGGAGTGATTCTTTACGACCCGGGAAACCAAGTTCAAAAACGACCGTTTCTGACCCGCTCATGGCAAGCCTCCGAAAAATGACCCGAATGCCCCCAATAGTGTTGGTCAAAACTGGTTTCCGAAAAGAAAGCTGGTCAAAACGTTAGTTGGAGGGTTTTTGACGTGTCGGGCAATGTGATCGGCTATGCGAGGGTTAGCACCCGGGGGCAGTCTTTGGATTCCCAAGTTGATGCGCTGGTGTCGGCGGGCGCGGTCCGCGTGTTCCAGGAATATGCTTCCGGGGCGACGCAGGCCCGGGCACGGTGGATGGAGTGCCTGGACTACCTGCAGCCAGGCAATCTCCTGATGGTTGCCGACCTCACCAGGCTGGGCCGGAGTACGGCGGACCTGGCAGACATTGTGACCGTGCTGGGGCAGCGGGGGATAGGTTTCCGCTCCCTGACTGAGCCGTGGCTTGATACCACCAGCGCGCACGGCAAGCTCATCTTTGACATGTTCGCTTCCCTGGCGGAGTACGAACGTTCCCGGTTGTCCGAAAGGACAAAGGCCGGACTGGCTGCGGCGAAGGCCCGCGGCCGGCTGGGTGGTCGGCCGCGCACCATGACGGAGGGGAAGCTTGAAACTGCCCTGCAGCTGCGCAGCGAGGGTCATACCCTGAAGGAGACCGCCCAGCGGCTCAGCGTCAGCGTCTCGTCACTGACCAGGGCACTGAGTCAACGTGCCGTCCCAAAAGTCAGGACTGCACGCTCTTAGCGGCCCTATTTTGGCATAGGTCTTGGCACCGGCACGGATGTCCTCTTAAGCGGTCCTGTCTATGCGGTTTCTAGTTCCTTGGCTCTGCCGGGCGCCCTTTGCACCAGGAGGTCAGGGTTCAGATTAAGAGCCCCACACATCGCCGTGAAGTGTTTCCTGTCTCCATTGCTTATGAGCTCAAAGACCGCGTGGAGGATCTGGACCGCCTCCGGTCTGTTGACACCACGAGTAGTTTCAACTCGCTCCTGATGGGAGTGTTGATGGAGATATGTAACCAGCCTCTGGCGAGTGAGTCCGTCGTCCATGGAATCAATCGCCGCCTGCATCTGGACCCTGAAATCGCCCATGTTCGCCGGGAATCTAAAGCTGAGGAAGCCTTCCAAGAGACGCCGGCAGACGTTTGGAAGGATGACAGCGGCATCCATTTCTTGTTCAATGGTTGGTTCGTCGCCGCAATCGATCAACGTGGTTGCGGCTCGCCAGAAGAGATAATGGTATTCCGAACGGAGGCGGGTTCTCAGGGCTTTGTTCGTTTTATCTGAACCCCAGTCACGCCAAGTCGGTACGCGCCGGGCTACTCCTACGTCAATCTTCTGGACTTTGGCCTGCAGCTCGAGGATTTTGAAGGCACGGCCCGAGCTTGGAGCGTTGTTTGGGAGACGATCCAGCTGATTGGACCAGATTCGAAATAGCTCGAAATTGTGGGTCATCAGGAAAACTTGCCCACAGTCCCGTGTTGGCTTTTCGTTGCAGGAGCAGTCCACGGGGCGGCCACAGCCACACACAGACGGATGCACCAGTTCACTCCATAGAAGGCTCGAAGCGCCGACTGCGAAATTGTCGTCCAGGCTAGAAACGGGATCGTCTATCACTACGATCTGATCGCGGCGATTGCGGCCGTGCGTGCTGAGGCTTCTGACGAAATACAGCAACGCTAGGGCTGTGCATTCCCCCTCGCTTAGATTGAAGGCCGGCTCTCCGTGCCTATAGATGGCGTATCGGTTGTCCTCTGCAGGTTCAATTCGGATGTCTGACCTGCCCAGCAGGGTATGCAGCCTCTGGTTTAGCCATTGAGCCGGTGGCGCAGGATCAAGCTCTTCGTTTTCGAGTGCGATGATTTGGTCCCGCGTTGCCTTCACTGCGGAGGAATTTATTTCCACGGCACTGTTGGCAGCTTCGGATTCACGAAGAGCTGTGGCGTAGGCATCTTCTTGTTCGCCGATCCAGAAGGCTTCCAGCTGCTCGCATGCTGCCTTGCGCACAGTGGAGAAGGAGAGGCTTCTTTCGTTGTGTCGGCCTATGAGTTCCTGGAGTTGGGTCGTATCCGGCAGGGAGTATCGTCTATCTTTCCAGTGCTCGGGGAGTGAGGAAACTTGGTGAAGGCTTTTCAATTTCAAGTCAACCAGCTCCTGCAGAGCGGCAAGATTCCGGGTTGTTTCGTCGCCCTGGACTATGAGCTTCCGAAGCAAGATGTCGTACTCTTTTCGGTACTCCGGGTACAGGAGGCCTGAATCGGGAAACCCTGTCTGTTGGGATACCAGAGCCGTCGTCAGGTCTTCTATGTCGCTGGTGATGTTGCGGAGGTCTCGCTGTAGGTCGACTGTGCTTTCATCAAAGTGTCTGTTGAGAACCTCCATACGTTGCTGCGTCAACGGTCCGTTGCAGAACAGGCATGTTGTCGAGTCTCCGTGGAGCGCGAGGCCCTCCTGGACCCAATCAGCGTGGTCTGGATGTGAAGCCAAGGAATCCACCAAGCGAGCGGTGGGTACAACTGCTAACGCATTACCCAGCGTCTCGATGGATATGTCCTTTACAGCCGGCGAGCGTGGCAATGGCACTTGAGCGATGAACGTGCTTTGTGCTCGCCCAATTTCCGCCTCGACCTCGAAGGTAGCCCTGTCTTCAGCCTTCATCGCTTGTGGGAGCCGGCTGAGCACGGTACGAGCGTTGTAACCACGTCCGTACCCCTCTACGCCCCCTAGGGTTGAAGTAACGAGCGTGCCGATGTTCTTCAGAATCGTCTGCGGAGCGGCGTCTTTCTGCTTCGCCACTTTCTCCAGGGCCCGGGCTTCACGTGCCAATTCGTCAAGGCGAACCCGAGCAGTGCGCAGGTCCCTTTCCCGGTCAACGTTTGTCTTACCTATCGCGAGCAAAGCCTTGGCTTCACCCACCTCAAAATCAAAGCACTCTGCGACATAAGCCTTGTTAAAGACCGAGACTCTTTCCCAGAGGGGATCCTGAGCGGAAATGACGTCTCGGTTTTGTTCGCCCTGTTCTGACACCTCAAGGGTTACGCCGGCTGCCCATCCGTCCGTGGATTGTGAGGGCGAAAGCAGCGATGCCAACGTGGACTTTCCTGTGCCGTTATTGGCATAGATCAGGTTTATATCGCTGAATCCCGCGAATGTGCTTGGGCAGTTCCAGCCCTGGAAGATCCGGAAGTTCTTAATGGAGCGGACGTTCTCGATGCGCAAATTTCCCCCAGGCATTGGATCTGTTCAAACATCCTAGTTGTCACGACCCTATGTCCCCGGGTTCCGGAGGTATGTCTTAGTTGTCCCATGCAGTTCCACCACGAGAGGCAGTCGAGCGGACTGCTCGGGGTTTGGGTTTCTTATTTGTCGGCCCACCGTTCGTGTGCCGATTGTCGGCTGATGCCGACTGCACGGCCGATGTCCGCCCAGGAGGCCCCGGCTGCCTTCGCTGCGGCAACGGTCTTATCCAACCTCTGGCCGGCCTGACTGTGTTCACGCGCAGCTGCTTCTACACCCAGGATGGCTTCCGATGGGGCGATGTGGGCTTTCCACTCGTCGTGGATGGCGTCTTCAACCTCTTGGGAGGCGTCAGCGAAATCCTCTAGGGCAACGTAGTCCCGACGCTTACTGAAGTCAGCGTCCACGGGGGAAGTAACTCTTTCCCACATCTCGCCTTGCCAGCCGCAGTCGCAGGCTCCACGCCAGCCGATCATCTCTGCATCGGGGACTACTTCGTAGTCAGTCATCAGCTTGTCCACCTTGTACCGCCCGGATATACCCTTGATGAGCCTTCCTTCGCCTGAGGACGAGGAAGATAACCGTCCATCGGGGGCGACGCAGGCCGCCCACCCCTCATGTTTGTTGTCGTTTGAAATCCAGCCCATGGTCCGACCTTTCCTGTCAGGAGTTCCTGACAGTCAGTGTCTCAGGAGCCTCTGACATTGACTAGGCATAGTGGCACGGAGCGCCTTGCCCGTCAGCGACGGATGCCCCGTTTCAAGGAAGTGGGACTAGTGGTACTGCCTCACGGCACTGAACTAGGTACACCACAAAAGCGGTAGCCCAGGGTGTGGAATCCTTGGATCATGATGGCGCTGAGTTGGCAGTTGATGACGACCGGCGTCTTCGTAGGCGGCGGCAGGTTGGCGGTTCCTCTCGCAGAGATCTGGCGCACGGACCCGATGACGCTTCGGGACGTGGTCGTGGACCGGCAGGCAATGAGCGCCAGGCTGGGGGAGTATCCGAGCCTAGAGCGGGTCTGGGCGCTGTCCCTGCTGGGTCGTGACGGGCAGGCACTTGCCGAAGGCCGGGTGCTGCTGGCTGGTTCGGCGGACCGGTTCCGGCCCTTGCTGGTGCTGGCCCATGCCTGCCGGCGTTCGCACCGGTGGCATGAGTCGGCGCTGTTGCAGGAAGAGGCCCTGCGCCTTGCTTCGTCACCGGCGCGGGAGGCTCTGGTCCGTTACGAGATCGGTGTGCGTTTCTTTGATGAAGCCCTCATACCGGGATGCGGCAGCTGAATTGGAATGGGCTTATGACCTGTACCGGGCGGCGGGCCGTGAACGCATCGCCAGGCTTTGCCTGCCGGCGCTTGAACGGGCCCGGGAGGTTCTGGCCCTGTCCCCGGTCCCTGACCACCGGCCCATCTGAGGCGGTAGAGCGCCCGCCGCCCGATGGGACCTAGGCTCCACTGCCAGGGCACACGGCCGACCAATTTTCGTCACGAAGGACGATCCTTCACAACTTGGCACTACGGGCGGCGACCCTGCAGTAACGCGACTACGGCACCGCTACGCCGCATGCCATCCTTGGGATATGGCACGAACCTGGTTATCGGTGACGGTGGAACTGCTCGGCGGACGTGGTGAAGAGCTGTGGCCGTGGCCAGGGCGTATCTTCGCGGTCGGACCGTCGCACACCTTCATGGACCTCGCCAATGCCATCAACGATGCCTTCGCCCGGTGGGACCGCTCGCACCTGTCAATGTTCACCCTGGCCGACGGCCGGGTAATCACTGACGAGGAGACGGGAGCCGAGATGGCCGGATCGATCGGCGGGCCGATCATTGCACCGATTGACTTTGCTGTTGCCAAGGTTGCCCGGATGGTGGAGCCGGGGGCTGAGTTTCAGTTCACGTACGACCTCGGGGATGCCTGGATGCACCGGTGTGTGGTCGGGGAGGTGAAGGTCGACCCGCTGGAGGTATTGGGTGTCCGGCCTTATGTCCCGTTGCCGTACTGGGGCTGGGGCAGCATCCCGGACCAGTACGGGCGCCGGTGGGCCGGCGACGACGGGGAGGGCCGGGCGCCGGGGAAACCGGGCCGGCCGCACCCGATGCTGCTGCATGCCTGGCCCGCTCCGGTGCAGGTGCCGGGGCTGGACCTGTCCGAGTTGCGTGAAGCCATCGCGGCGGCAGATGCGGCCTGCTTCCTGACCACGGTAACCGGATGCGACATCGATGACGCTCTGCAGCAGGTGGGGGCCGGCATACCAATGGCGCTGGAACAGAGACGCCAGGAGACCGAGCCGGTGGCACTGTCAGTCATCAACCGGCTGAGCCGACGCGGCGGCGCCGGTGACCGGGTGCTGGCCGAGGACCTGCTGGCCGGTCTGCGCCGCGAGCCGCTGCCAGGCCGAGTGGTCCCGGTGGATCTCGACATGCTCAGCATGGTGCTGGAAGGCGATCCCGACCTATCAATCGGTGGCTACCTCGACCTGCGCACTGGGCAGGTGTACGACGAGACCGCCACTGACCCGATGATGGTCGGGGAGGACGCCGCCATCGAAGTGGAGGAGGAGCAGGAGCGCTGGCTTCGACTCAACCGCGCCGGTTCACGGAACGGCTGGCAGGACATGGCAGCCTTCACCGAGCGGCAGCCCGATGAGGCCCTCCGAGAGCGGCTGGAGCGGGCGATCGAGGGCAAAGGCGCCTTCTACCGGTTCCGCGATCTCATCCACGGCCAGAACCTCAACGACCAGTGGTACGCCTTCTCCACCGATCGCCAGATGGGCCGTGCCCGCGAGTTCCTCGCTGACAACGGCATCCGCGTGGGCTGACGAAGACCAGGACCGGGCGGAGCTGAGTAGACCGAACATGAGATCGAAGGCGCCACGCCGCCCAATCCATGCATTGCATCGTACCGAAAGTTGCGACTGCGACGGGTAACTGTGGCGAGGGTTGTGGGACAACAAACGGTACGGCCAAGTTACGTGGCGGCATGCGATTCGCGTGTCATCGCGGGTCACCCGTGAACGCTCCACTACGGATGTCTCTTTTCCAAGGAAGTGGGACACCCTGGGTGTCGAGGTGTAGATGGTTTGTGGCGGGCGCTGTCGGTCCTGCCAGTTATGGTCAACACATGTACAACACCACAGGGCTGCTCAGCAAGGACGTCAAAGACCCGAAGACCTCTATCGGTCGATACCTCCGTACCAACTTTCCCAACGCGAAGCCGCTTCAGACCGAGTACAAGGCGCATTCAGGCGACCTCGTCATCGACTCTCTGGGCGCGAACGCAAGCAACGTCGGAACTGCTGTCGATTTGATTGTCCGTCTAGTCCTTGAGCCAGACGAGACACCAATGTCGGCACTCATCCTCTATCCGTTCAACGATACTTACCACCATGTTGTCAACGAACTGGCGAGTCTCGTCGGTCACTCTGACGACCGCGAGCTGGCCGCCCGGTCCGCCTGGGCTCTCGCTCTCTGTGTCAGCGCATACCGGGCAGGTGCCGCCTGGGCTCCTCTCGTACCTGACCTGGTGCATAGTGGCGACTTCACCGTGGATACGATGCTGGAACAAGCCGACAATGCCGCTGTCGCTGAATTAGTCGCATTGAGGGAGCTCTCCGAAGAACGCCTCATTCCGAGCCTCACAGGTCCCTTTAGCCTCGGCCCCACATTCGATCTCTCAAAGCTCGGCCCCACTCAGCGCATCGCCGCGGAAGCAGACCTCATCGTGGGTGGATTGCTAATCGACATCAAGACCACCCTCGCCCCCAAGAACAAGGCGGGACTCCGCCCAGACGCGCTAAAAGCCGATAGCGTGTATCAGCTTCTTGGCTATGCGCTGCTGGACTACTCAAACCAGTACAACATCGACCGGATCGGCATCTTCTCGGCTCGCTACGGCACGCTGACCGAGTGGCCTCTCGATCGAGTCACGTCGCTCATGTCTGGTAGGAAGTTCGATTTCCCTGCGGCGCGCCAGGAAGTCTGGGAAATGATGCAGCAGGACGCCGCCTAGCTCGCTGCAATATCTCATGGTTAGGTGCCCCGCACTATGCCATGCAAGACGGCACCAGGCCGCCGGGGTTGTGTCTGGGGGAGTGGCAGCGGAAAGTGCGTCCCAATCCCAAGGAAGTGGGACACTCTGGTGCGGTAGCACCGCTGGGCCGTTGGCCGGCGTTGGGCAAGCCCTCCTAGCCCTCCAGCAGCCGCATCGCAGGCCGCCTTCACCTGTTCCCGTTGCGTGCTTCCCAGGTGGCGTGCGTGACATAGAGCAGCCGGCGCGTCTCCGGATCGCGGCAGGGCCACCGCTTCGCGGCCTGGCAGACCCTGCACGTCTCCATGTTCTTCTCCGGGACCACCGGCCGGACCCTCATCACTGTCATCGCCGTTCCCGTGCTCCGCTTCCATGCCATGCCATCACCGTACAGATTAAACGTGGCTCCGGCGGAGGCTATTGACTCCCGCTTCGGGACAGTGCTGAATGACCCTCTGGCCCGTGGCCAACTCCATCATGGCGCGCCGTATGTTTTACCCGGACATGGTAAACGGCGCGGCTACGCCTGGCCTTTCGGCTTTAGGCGTTGGATGTCTTTGAACTAATTTCCGCATCAGCCATTGTCACGGGTATTCACTAGCGTGGGAAGAGGAGCCACGGTGAGCGGTATTCACCAGCGTGGGAAGAGGAGCGACGGTGAGCATTTGGTCTAGGGTCGCAAGCGTAAAAACCCGCCCCTCAGTGTCACGAACAACGGGACCGAGAGTGTCATTAACACGTGTCCACCCCATTCCGCTGAGGACGGCAAACAAGGGGATTCCGCCAAGTCGAATCGACTCTCCTCGAAGTCGCTCAAAACGAAGTGCCTTGTCTCTGGCGGTTCCGCCGTCGTTCACAAGTTTGCATTCGAGGATTCCCCTTAGGCTGCCCGAGTCATCGAAGATCACGAAGTCCGGCGCGGGTTGTACTTGAAGTTCAAATCTTCGAGCTATTTCGGCTTGGTCGTGTGCCCCGGTGCGTATGTACGGGACGCCAGCGTTCAGAAAGAGTTGCTCCACGGCGTCCTCGATGAGATTGCCGCGCTTAGTTGACGTCGCATCCAGGACCTGTCGATAAGCGCCCCCGTAGTGCCGCTGGTGAAGGAAATCTGCGTATGGCACACCGGTTGTCGCCAGGTTGCTTGCAGAAGACCAGCCGTTTTCCGTATCGATCTTGGCTTGTTTGGAGCGCAGTCCTCCTCCTGGATCACCAAACAAGGATCCGTCCATGATTTGAGTCAACGTCTGAGCAATCGTCGTTGCCTGGGCGGGTGTGGCGGTCGCTCCATTGCGTTCCATGGAGTCGATCTTGCCTGCAGATACACCTGCCCTGTCAGTTGCTTCGGCCACGAGTACTGTCGCCTGCGCGAACTCCGCTTTTGCTAGGCCGAGAATAGTCCGGAAGACCAGGAGGGTTCGAGGATGATCGGTTATCGTCGTCGAAAGCGTTGTTTCATCAACGACTGTAAAGTTGCTCGTTGCTGTGGCTGCCGCAACATACGCTGCACGGAAATACGGCGCTTCATAAAAAGGTGCTTCATGGATGTACGCAAAATCTGGGGCCAGATGCGGAACGTATGCCTCGCGGGCGACTTGAGCAAATATACGTGAATGCTCGGCTGTTCCATGACGCTGCGATACGAGCCTGATCTGGGCAACCCGTTGATCCCAGGTGGGGGCTTGAACGATTGCTTCCACGGTTTCGTTGACAGAGGCCACTAGCCCACATCCATCAGCGAGCCAGGTGTGTCGTTTGCATCATCGTTACTTTCCGCCGGTAGAGCGGGCAACCACTCGGACGAGTCACCACAAGTCACCCCAGTGTCCAGCACTTGATTGAGAGCTGCTGCAGGGTCTGACGGAATAGGCGGGCGGGCGGAAGGAGCGAGACGTAGAGGCACAGGATGAACTTTACTCACCCATCGAGAGCGTTGGTCACGCCGTCCAAAGACTGGGGAAGCAGCGATTAAGCGTCGGCGGGCCAAATTTCCCACTTGTTCGCGCGGCCCCGTTTGACGATCGCGTCCGGGTGCTCGTTCTGCAGCTCGCTGAGCGTGGCGATTACTTCGGCGATCGGAAGACCCGAAGGCAGGACAGCGATCGGCTGCGGCTTCTGCGAATCCGGTTCCTTCTTCGGCTTTGTGAGCTCGGCTGTGGCGAAAAGAATCTCACGAGCTTGCCTCAACCGTTCGGCCCAACCGGGCCATGCCGGGCAGGGACCGTCGTAGGGTGGTGAGATCCAGCCGTGATGTGATGCCGGCCGTGCGCACTCGGAGCACATATCGTCCTCGCTCAGGGGCGGGACTGCCAGGAGGGTCTCGAGGCTCGCCTCGGCCGTTTGTAGTTCGCTGCGGAGCTTCGAGCGTTCTGTTCTGTCCTTCGATTCCGTGGCTCCGGTCTTCAGTTTTGGGATTCGCGCCCGCAGCTCGCGTACCTTGCGTTCGCGGTTCAGCTGGTAGTGGAGAAGGCCGGCCTTCCGCCGATCTTTTGGCAAGCACCCATACTCGTCGACGACGTCCTCACGGTCCGCGACGATCGCCGCCAGTGTTGCGATCTGTGTCTCCCGGTCGTTGATTGCATGCTCGATTTCTGCGATCTTCGCGGTCCGTCGCTCGTCGCTCATTGCAGGGTAGCGACCGGCACCAAGCTCCACCATTTCCTCGCGCTGCCGACTCAGAATCGATTCCTGTTCAAGGAGTGAGAGGCGAGCCTGTTCACGCTCCGGGTCGTACCGCTCCCTGTCCCGCTTCTGGCGGGCTATGTCGGCGGCGAATTCCGCGTCGCTGCGACGGCCACTCTCATCCAGCATCTCCTTCACCTCCTGGTCTGTCATCTGGCGGAAGGCGGGCTCCGCACGTCTCCACTGTTCCAATACCGCCGTCGCGGAACGTTCCTCAGAGGCGCGGTCCTCGTGGACCCAGGGGTTCCACCGGGCGTCATCGTTGATCTCGATGAAGGTGGCGCGTGCGGCGACATAGGCCTCAAATGTGGATGTGGCCCCTAGCCTCGGAGCCACGAGCATGCCCTCCAACTCGTAGACCTGCTTTGGTTGGTAAGACGTCGACTCAGTCATAGCCTCCACGATGGCTCATCTGCCCGTTAGCCGCTAGACCCAGGACTCAGGCATGACCTTGAACCAGCGGGTCGTTGGCGACAGATGAACTACAACTGTAGGGATACGGGTGCGGACGATATTCACCAGTGAGACGGTGCGGATCGTTTGGGCTCCCACTGCCCAGGAAGGGGTCCAAGTCTTCTGCCTTTGGTCCGGCATAGGGGGTCCTGACTGTCGCCTTCTCCACTCGCCTAGGATGACCTTCATGACGCAGTATTTGCAGGTAGGTGGGGAACGGATCGAGTTCAAGCGGGCTTTGGCCTTTGCCGCACGCTATTTGGCTAACGAGGGAGGGCTGTGGGCCTACCCTGCCTATGATTCTTATCCTGGCCATCCGGGATCTGACGTCGGGCGTGCAGATCTGCTGGCAGTGTCTTTGTTGCATGCCCACCAGAGGCCAGTGGCCACCTACTACAGCATGGAAGCGCTGCTTCCGGTCCTGAACGCGCGGCTTGCAGATCCGGCGCTGAGCGGCACATTGGCCGATGCTAAGCAGCCGACGTTGGCGGCCTTGGCCCGCCTCTTCGGAATCCTTGACGACTACAAGCCGAACCAAGTGAGCTTGACTAAACTCTCGAAGGTTCTCCATCGTAAGAGGCCGGAACTGATTCCGTTGTACGACGAGAACATTCGCGTCTGCTACATGCGGAACGGAAAAATTCCACGCGCGAAAGGCCGTAGCTGGAAGGACTTCTCGATGTTGCTTCTGCCCGCAATCCGTCATGATCTGGTTAACCAGATGGACCAGTGGCTCGAGATAGCAGCGTTGGCTTCGGGCCCGGCTATCACTCCGCTGCGGGCAATGGACATCATTGGGTGGCACCTCGGCGGTCAAAAACAGGAGGATGAGGTGGGCCAAGGTCCCTCGAACGGGGACAACAGCCCAGCCGCTACGTCAACGTAACCAAGCTCAAGGCCTGTTTCTCAGGAAAGTATTTGAGTCCGACGGCAACTTTGACGGGATGCGCATCGTCGCGGGGCAGTTCCAGGATAAGAGTGAACTGCACTGTCTCGTCCTGATTGTGTTGGAGCCGGTAGATGTAGTCATGCTCAAGGTGGTTGCGGAGAACTGAGGCCAGTTCTTCGCGCGAGTGATCATGGATGCCGGCGATCTTTAATATTTTCCCCTTTGCCGTGGTGAGGTAGCCGAATTTAGCTTCAGGTATGAGGATTTCGAACCCTTCAAGGGGGAGCGGCGCGTCTGAGATCGCGTTGAGAGAGACGAGTACGTCTTCTCTGTAGTGAGGAATTAGCTCGGTCTGAATCTTGTAGCTGAGGAGGGGCCCGAAAAGTATGTTGTTGACGCTCACGATTTTGAATCCGTGTTCTTCGAACGGGAGGCCCGTTTCGTTCGAGTTGCTGACCATAGGTTCGTCGCCACCGTGATCCACGATGATCCGTCGCTTGTTCTTGATGAAGGATGTCCCCAGCAAGGATCCGGCCAGGTCCCGAAAGTCCGACCCATACGTCGAGGGGACATAGCCTAAGTAAGAGGGATAGGCGCAGAGCTCTTGGTGAAGGGTTTCACGCTGGACTTCGGCCAGATTATTCAGATATACGCAGTAGATGTACTGCTGACCCCAGTCAAGAGACGGGCTAGCAACGAATCCACTGTAGAGAGCCAGTTCGCGCGTTGCTGCAGGCGCCAGGAAGATATCTCCGACCATCACGCTGAGGGTAGCTTCCTTACCCAGGAGGGGGAGGAACATTCGTGTAATGGCTTCGCCGTAGCCGGGGTCGTCTACGAGGTCCACGTTGAACAGGAGGGCCATCTCATGTCGCTTGGTGGATGGAACCAGTGCAGGGGCCAGTTCCCCGTAAACGACACCAGCTGAGGCGAGTTCTTCCTCCAAGAGGGCATGGTGGGCGCGGATAAAGCGACCGAACTGGTCTGTTCGCATTTGATAGGCAGACCGGGCGGAAAGGAGTCCGAGATCCGCTCTTGCATTCACCGTCAGTATGGAAGTCATGGCGTGAGCCTATTTGAGACGAGGCCGGCGCTGCTTATTCGATCTCATCGTGGGCCCGTCCTGGTACCGCCTCTTTTGCCAGTCGCTTCGCCGCCCTCGCCGCGTTCCTTTCGCGCTTCAGCTGCTCGGTTAGTTGATCCGTGAGGGCTTTGTGGTTCCGCACAAGTTTCGTCGTCTCTTTAGCTTCGGCAACGGCTTGTGCCAAGCTCTGTTCCCCTGCCTCTGGGACCGTGATCTTGGTCTTCCAGGTCTCCGCGTACTTCACTCGGTAGCGGGCCTGCTTGAGCTGTTCCCGGAGATGAACTAATTCCTCTTCTACTTGTTTGAGGTGTTCGGCGGTTGAAAGCGCCGCGGCAGGAACCTCGGCAGGTGGTGTAGCGGACCGCAGCGCGGAGAACTCCGTTTCCCGTGGCGTCCCGGGTGCGATTCCGAGAGTCGCCGACAGCCAACCGAAGTCCAGCGTCCACTCATGGATGCTTCGCTCCAGCCACTGATCTCTCGCGGCCATGAGGTGGTCCTTCAGCTCTTCCGCTGACCAACCGTTGACTTTCATCAGCTGGTCATTGGCATCGTTGGCGTAACCCATCATCTGTGCACGGCCGTAGTGTTTCGCGGTATGACACCGCGGGCACAGGGCAACGAGCCCTACGAGTCGTTGAACATGGAGTTCGCCGTCCTCGATCCACTCCCAACGCTCGTGGCAATCTACACGGCCCTTAGCGCCGGCTCCGCCACACGCACTACATACGCCAGCCGAAGCCTCCTTAGCGAACTTCTTGCACGTCTCCCACTGTGACCACGTCAGCCGGTTGCGGAGATTTTCTCCAAAAACAGTTCGCGGTATCAGTTCCAGCGAGAGCAAATTAGATTCAGCAGGTGGCATTCAGTTGCTCCTGTTCATCGCGGTTATGTGAGGGGGGTGGGCCTCTTGGGCTCACCCTAACAAGCTCCTCAGACACCTTGGTCTTCCGTTGGGTTTCGAACAAGATCCCAAGTGCGGTTGCGCACAGCATGCAAAGCAGGAAGAGCGGAAAAGTGTGTTGGCTTGGCACTTGAGCGCAGCAACACCTCAAAGTGCGTCCGCCATGCGCTGTCGCGCTAGTATCGGCTAGAACGTAACAGGATGGCCTAGGGCCGATAAAGGAGATGGGGGTTTGCTGAGGTTCGATGAACCCCCTGTGGATACGAGACCTAGGTCGTCGTGCCAGCGGCAAATAAAAACACATGTCACCGACTCCACTCTCCCAAGAACAACATGCTTTGTTGGTAGCGGCGACGCCGCTTTCTAACCTCCAAGACGCCTTAAATTGGATTGCCGAACAGCGTCCCCTGACGGGGGGAATCACACACCGCTTGCTGACCGCCTTGGTACATGCTGCAGACGCCGCTGTTCCAGGTGCCGAGCCCGCTCTTCGCGCCGTGGCTAGGCAAGTCCTGCACAGTACTTTAGATACAAGCGCTGATTTGGTTTTAACTGAAACAATCGTGGCGCCTCACCGCTATCAGGAAGCTCTAGCCGAGGTCGCGCGGAGGACTCCCACCGGCTCCTTATCCGGAATAACCCCTCAGGCTGTGGGGGCAGCACAATCAAGCAACCCACTCGTGGTTGAAGCCTTAGCCCTCGTCGCGGGACTTAGCTGGCGGGATCTCAGGGACCGGGCCAGCATCAGGGGAACAAGTCTTCCCGGCGAATCAACCGGGCATTGGCAATCCAGCCAAATCCGGTGCGCCTTTGCCATCGTCGATGAGATTGTCAGGGGGCAAGTAGAGCCTCAGCTGACTGGAGCAGTCGGCGCCCGACCTCTGGAACTCCTGCTGGAAGGGACCAACAGCTGGTTGGATGTTGACGCGCTCTACCGCGAGGGGGTCAGCTACGGGACACTCCTTGCACAGCGGGATGTGGGAAGCGCTTGGAGTGCTCACCGCAACAGAACAAATACAGAAATAAGCCGGCTAATAGTAGTCAACGTCCTCACTGCGCTTAGCGAAGCTGGGGTCTCCTACTGGTCTGTGGAAGGTCCTAGAGCAGTTCCGCGAGCATTTCTTGCTGATCAAGCCGTAAGATCCGGGAAAAAAACACCAGGGCAACTTTCTGTCGTCACCAAAGGCCCCGACGGCAGGCCCGCCTATGCTGTTTTGATTGCTGTCGCACGCGACGGCGGAACGGCCCGAAAGACGGCGGCAACGCTTCTGAGTCTCCCGGAATCTTTGGCCCTCCCCGCGGCGCTGGTCCTCGTGGGGACCGGCTGGGCGGACCGAAGCGAAAGCGACAAACTGGTTCGCGCCTTCGGCGGGCGCATCTACACGGAACACACACTCCAAGAGCTGGCTGTGTTGGCGGCAGAAATGTCAGTGGCCAGTGACACCATTGAGCCCACTTATTCTCTCGAGGAGCAGTAATGACAACAACCATGACAATCGAAGCCCGCAAGCAGGCGATTGAGGCCGCTGTAAAAGCAGCAGATGCGGCATCTAAGGCCGGAAACGGTACATCCGAAGCCATCCGGTGGAAGACAGGAAAACTGATTTTGCCTGTTGCCAGCGTCAATGTTGATCTGGTCCTCCTCAGCCGCGACAGTCACCGGATTAAGGCTCAGCTGCAGTCACTCCCAGCTGCAGAGCAGGACCTGGTCGAGTCGGATCCGTACGGAGTGCAGGCGCAGGAGATTATCGCTCGGCTGTTGCGGGAAACGGCCGGCTATGAGCGGATCAAGAGCGCAATTGCTAACGACGGTCAGCTCGACGCAGGTGTCCTGACTACCGGCGGAGTGTTGGTCAACGCCAACACTCGCGTTGTGGCACTGCGCGAACTGCGCGGGAAGTACGTCAAGGTCGTTGTTCTCCCCGAAGACGCAGGGCCCAAGGAAATAACAGAGCTGGAACTCCGCCTCCAAATGGAGCAGCAGGTTAAGCAGGACTACAGCTTTACCAGCCAACTGTTGTTCATCGAGGACCTCGTAAACAGTGGAGACTACACCACCGCTGAAATCGGTCAGGCGCTTCAGCCCGCGCTCACCAACAGCCGCGCCGATCAAAAGAAAGCGGTAGATCATGTTGAAGGAGAGCTCCGGCTCCTTAGCCTGATTCGCGAGGTCCTGGCCATGAGTGGGGGTGCACTCAATCTCCTCTACTTTGATGACAAAAAGCAGGCATTGGTCGAAATCGATCAGGATTACCAGAAGGTCAAAAACACCAAGCCGGAGCAAGCCGCACGTGTCAGGGATGCGCAGCTCGCAGGGATGATTGCAGACATTGGGTACCGGAACCTTCGTGATGTCGATGCCGTGCTTCTGGACGAGTATGTAGGGCCGGCCCTTGAAGAAGACGCGATATTGGCTCCCCATCTCGATGCCCTTTTGGAAATCACTGCTTCAGAGGATGAGGATGCCCTCGAAGGACTGGACTTGCTCGGCGATGAGGCCGAGGATCAGTCCTTGAACAGTGGCTTCAGCTTGTCCGGAATTTACACTTTGCTTGCTCAGACCAAGCCAGAGGAACACATAAGTGTCCCTAACGAAGACGGCACGATGGTGAATTTGTCTCGCGAGGTCGTTGTTTCAGGTCTGTATGGAGCCATGACGACAGCAATCGAGAATAAGAGGCGGGACACCCGTAGGCTTGATCGTCTTACTGCACCCATGGTGCACCTCAAGGACGCAGCGAAAGCCTTGGACAGCGCTACCGTTGCCTACGCCGAGGTGAACAAGAGGGCAGGTTTTGACCAAAACGAATTCTTGAGGGCAGTCGCGGAATACCAGAGAGCCGCCACGAACTTTTCCATATCTACGGGTTTCGGCAACGAGCCTGAGGGCGATGACCTAACTGGCGACGCAGATCTCGAGGACACTCGTGCCTGAGCCCACCCTCGGGCTCGATTTGGTTGGTTCGCCTCCAGTCGTACGGGCGAGCCGAATCGGTGAAGTAGCCCAAGGATTTTGGCTTCAGCTTATGGGGGAGTGGGGCTCTGACGGCTTACGGCCGGGCCAGCAGATAACGCTGCCCCTGGAGCGCCTGCTTTCGCGCATGGCTTGGCTGCGCGCAGCCTGCACACGACACAACGTGAGAATCAGCTGGCAGGACGAGCTGAGGGCACTTATTGAGCAAACTCATGCGCAAAGAAGGCTGCTGCAGGGTTCACTTGCCAATCCTGAGCCCTTGGGAGCTGAGGAAGTTCAGGAGCGGCTAACTGGTGGCCGATTTACCCGAGAACTGCGCCCATTCCAGGTCCGGGACCTGGGCCAACTACTCTCACTAGCCAATGGGGCCAACTTTTCTGTACCGGGTGCAGGCAAGACCACCGTGGCCTACGCCGTTTATGAGGCTGAACGGGCTGCTGGCAGGGTGCAACAGATGCTGGTGGTGGCTCCACTGTCGGCTTTCGACGCCTGGCAGACTGAAGTTTCGGCGTGCTTTGGAGAATCTGAGCTGCCGGTCGTGGCCCCATTCGTCGAAACCGCCCCGCGTGGAGCGGAAGTGGTCATCGTTAACTATCACCGCCTTGGCAACCGCTATGAAGCGTTGGCTCGCTGGGTGAATGAAAGGCCCACCCTCGTCCTATTGGACGAAGCCCATCGGATGAAACGCGGCTGGGATGGAGCGTTCGGCAGCGCATGCCTGAATATTGCTTTCCTCGCCGCACGTCGTGACATCCTAACCGGAACGCCGGCACCTCAAAGCCCACAGGATTTGGTGGCTCTGATGGATTATCTATGGCCCGGACAAGCCCGCAAAATATTGCCGCAGGACGCCCTGTCCAGCCCCCCTCCTCCCGACTCCGGCGCACTAATCGCTTCTGCCATCTCCCCGTTGTTCGTCCGCACACGTAAGAGCGAACTGGGCCTGCAAAAGCCAATAATGAGCGTGGTCGAAGTGGAGCTCGATCCACTCCAGGGACAGATATATGAGGCGTTGCGAGACCGATACGCCGGTAGCCTACGGGTAAATATGGCGGAGCGCGCGACATTCGCCAAAATGGGCGAAATTGTCATCTATCTGCTTGAGGCGGCAACCAATCCCCAGCTTCTCGCCGCCGGATCCGGAGCGGAGGACGACCCAAGCTTCCGTCATCCCCCCTTGGACGTTCCACCCGACAGTGCACTGTGGAGCCTCCTCCAGCAGTACAACCAATACGAGACGCCAGCGAAGTTCAAACAACTCGCCCAGATGATCGCAGACAATGCAGCACAGGGGAGGAAGACGCTCGTATGGAGCAACTTCGTACGCAACCTGAAAGCACTGGAACGGATGCTGGCTGTGCATCAGCCAGCGCTCATTTACGGCGGCATTCCGTCGGAATTCGCGGATCCGACGGCGGAACGTACTCGGGAAAGCGAGCTCGCCCGCTTTCGCACAGACCCCAATTGCAGCGTGCTTCTGGCCAATCCTGCCGCCATGAGCGAAGGCGTGAGCCTTCATCAGGTCTGCCACGATGCTATCTATTTGGAACGTTCGTTCAATGCCGGACAGTATTTACAGAGTATTGACCGGATTCACAGGCTGGGGCTCAGTCCCGATCAGGAAACCCGGATCACATTCCTGCTCACTCGTGGAACTGTGGATGAAGTAATCGACGAGCGGATTAGAGGGAAAGCAGAGCGCCTCGGCGAGATGCTCGACGACCCCGACCTTAGCACCATGGCGCTGCCATCCGATGAGGATTACGGGCCGGCAATCGACACAGTTGAGGATATGGCTGCCCTCTTCGCACATCTCCGAGGGGAGGGATGATTACAAGCAATCCGGGGGCGGACCAGATGGCCATCCGCTCCACGCCCACAGCCTTTCAACTCCAGGCCGCCCTGCTTGCTGGTCGGGTACTGGACACTGCCGGCAATTCAGCCGAGTCGCTCCTGGTCAGCTATGACCGGTTGGCAACAGGCGGACTATATCGTTCCCAGGATTTGCAGGCCGGTCACCGGTTATTGGAACGTGCAGGCCTTGTTAAAACCACGCCTTCGAATCACATACCTACCCCCGAACTCAACGAAATCTGCCAGCTCCCCGACGATGTCGCCGCTGAGCTTTTATTGCAAGAACTCCTGCTGAGAGAGCCGCCTTTGTGGCTTTACGCAGCGGTAGTGGATGACGAGGTGCGTTGGGAAAATGTGCCAGAGGCCGATCAAAACGCCTTAGCTCAGCTCCTTGCCGATGCGGCCAGACGAGAAGCCATCTTACTTACCCTGGGACGGACCTTAGACGCAGCACTTCTCGCTGAAAGAGGGTCGTTGGGTGAAGAGTTCGTCGTGCAGTTATGCCGAGAACATCTTCAACAGCGGGATCGCCCAGACCTTGCGGGAACTGTACGTCGAGTCAGCCTCCGAAGTGACCAACTTGGCTACGACGTCACGAGTCCGGACACCACAGGTCAACGCCACCGTATGGAAATCAAAACAACGGGCAAGGCATCCACTGGACGCGTGGAGTTCTTTCTTTCCAGGAACGAAGCCACTGTCGCTGGGCGTGATCCTGCCTGGTCCCTGGTGGCCGTTAGCCGGGACAAGGACGACAATCTGGATCTAATAGGGTGGTGCCCAGCAGTTCATCTCGTAGCACACCTCCCCAGAGACATCTCGACTCAAGGACGCTGGACAAACGTGCGACTGAGTATTGCGATCACAGATTTTACCCCCGGGTTGCCCCTTGATAATCGGTCTGAGAACGGGGTCCGGTAGCGGCTACCCAAGCGTGCTCATTTGAGAGTTACTGTTGGGGAACCTTTTTCGCCCGTGCCTGAGGACGGAGGAATTCGGTGTCGCTGGCCTCGGTCATGAAGTCGTCGTGCCACGTGCCGCTAAGCTCGCCTATCCGCAAAGCGTAGGAAGCGACGACAGCGAGGAATTCCTGCTCTGCTCCTGGTTCTTGGGTGGGTTGATGTTGAGACAGGGGAAGGGATGACAGGGGTACCAGGTCGAGCAACAGATCCAACGTACAGGCGCGCACTCCGCGCTTTGCATGGTCGGTTTCATTTTCGCTATGAACGATCGTGCATCCGGCTGCGCGAAGGCCGGCACTTTGTAGGGCCTCAAAGAGCTGCACCCAGGCGCGTGGGTCACGGTTGGCATAACTGAAAATGAGATGCCCGTCGTCACGAAGAAGACGCGTTGACTCGCGGAAAATGGAAGCCAAGAGTGCCTCATAGCTTCCATCCGCGACAAGTTGGCCAGTGACGCGGTTGACCACTGCGTCTGCCGTCAGGTCAGGCTGGGAAAGGCCGGCCCATGCCTGCAACGGCAGGGAGAGCTCCCCGTAGTGCACGTCGTCATGATACGGCGGATCCGTCAAGACAAGATCGACTGAACCACTGGGTAGGAGCTGACGCTGAGAGCTTCCAACAACAACGAGAGCATCTGGCCGGTCTAATGGATTTCCGTCCACATCCTCGCCAATTAGCGGTTGGACGGAAGCGGAGGCGGCGGCCAACGGTCCCTGAACATGCAGACGACGGCTGGTTTTTTGTTGAAGCCACTCTGCGGCCTTAACGAGCTGGATTAATCGACGCAGCGTTGTTCCTCTGCCGCTAACGGTCGTTCCCCACACATTCGGTTCTGCAGCCAAGGTCGTGAAATTAAATCTATGCCCGGCCATGGATTCGTAGCTCTTTAGGTAATAACGATCCCACCGTGAGAGATGGCCAGCCATCTCTGTGGAACCAAGAACGGCAAGCCTCAGGGCCGCGACTACCGCTGGGTCTTTGGAGCACTCCTCAGTGAGCTGCAGCAGTTTCTCGACCATGGCGCGCTGGCGCCGAGGGTAGAGATCTTCCCATTGAGTGAAGCCATGACGAAGCAGCACGGACGTTTCTTGGCCCACCGGGATGGTCCCGAGGTTACGAGTGGGATGCGCGTACTCCGCCCGCGCAGCATCGAGTTCTCCCGCTGTGGGGAGACCTAGCTCGCGGCGGCCGTTGCCGGCGCGCTCGACCAGGACGACTTCCCAGTCGAATCCTCCTGAAGCGCGCGCCTCTAAGCGGTCTTGACGGCCGCATGGGCAGGTGACAATGCGCCGGGGCGTGTAGGCGGCAGAGGGGTCTGTGGCTGCTGAACACGTCAGGCACTTCTGGAGGCCAGTACGCACACCTTTAAAGAGATGACCGTTCGGGCAAGCGAGAAACGCCTCGGGTTTGTTTCGTTCCACACGACTAAGGAGGCTCACCAGGGCGTGTGGAAAAAGCTTTTGCGAGACACCGCAGGCACTGCAGTTGCCCACGGCGACCCGGAACGTATGCGATATCTGCCCCAATGATCCATCTGACAGCAGAGTGCCGTAGGCAGCTTGCACAGGAGTGACTACGCGTTGGGTCAGTGCGGCTATGCCAGCGCGGAGATCATCTGGGTCGGGGAGGCCCAGCATTGCCGCCAGGCCAGTGGCAGCCCAGGGGTTCAGGTCCTGGGCGTAAACCTTATGTCCACGCATCACGGCAGCCAGGGGGATCACTCCGCCTCCGGCAAATGGATCGCTCACGACCATGCGCCCAGAATGATCGCGGCTGACTGCATCGATGATGGAGCCGTTTACGGATTCCGTTCTACGTGCCCACCAGCGGTAGGTGCTGACGGGCGGGAGATGAACTTCCCGGTTCCGCACTTCACGGCGTACCCGCGCGCTGATCTCGTTGGCGTCAAGGTGCCGCAGCGGACTAAGTATTGGGTCCGCGGCCGGCTCCGTTGGTGTTGAGATGCTGGAAAGGGAGACGTTACCCGCTGAGCACAAAACCCCAGCTTTCACTATTTCTGCACGCGTTTCCATCTAGTGCCGTGCCTTTTCTCGATGGGATCGAACGCTGTTGGGTGCCCCGACATAGCGGCATCCGTAATGCGTGCATCGTTCCCAGTGTCCCTTTTCAACTGCCTCAGCGGTAACGGAGTGGATGTCCCCAAAGCCGTGTCCATGCAGCATCTGTGCCACCGAGCCACCGTACTTGGCCGCGAGGAGCGCAGCTTCCGCAACCTTGTCGTGGCCCCGTGCGAAGAAAGCTCCAATACCAACTTGTTCCCCGCAACCGCACCAACACGTGCCGGTGGGAATCAGGCGCGCGTTCTCTGAGACAGTCACCTGACCAAGATAGCCCTTCTTGATGGTGCTCCAAGAATCGACTCTCGCTAGTCATGAAAAATATTGCAATGCCTCTGCTGGCGCGAAGTAGCCCGTGCACGCAAAGGCGAGGGCCAGCCTGGCTTACAGCTTGTCGATCCAAGTATCTTCTTCACGGTTATCCCATGCCGATCCCTTGCGGTCCGGCTTGGATGTCTGCATGCCCTTGATTACCTTCAAAATGCGGTGAGCCTCAACAGCCCGAAGGTCACGGAGACTCGCTACCGAACGAAAAGTAACAGATTCAACGATTTCCTTGCGCTGATCCTGGCCCGTGATGCCTGCTCGCTCAAACTCTTCTCTGATTTGTGCAACTTGGTCGGATCGAACCGGAAGAGGATCTTGGGCCGTTGAAGTGGCAGGCGCTTCCACATCAAAGAGTGAGGGGATCTCGTCATTCATAATTCCCCCACTCTATCCACTGCACGCCCGGGGCCGGGCTCACCAGCAGCGTTCGAGAATGCAATGTGGGTACTGGCTGCCGAATGTGGTTCTGACGGACTTTCGTGCCCGCGCCTACTATCCGTCCAAGGGCTGAAGCCGTCCATAATGAAGTCGCGGCACAGGGCCACTACACGGCCGCGGGACGCAGCTGGATTTGCAAGCCACCAGTTCCCCAACTGCTCAGTGACGCCACTGACAGCATGCGCGTAGGCGTTGATTCTGTCGGGTTCCATTTCAGTGACACAGTGACCGATTACATCAGCGATGCCGTTCACAGTATCGAAACGAAGCGTGGTCACGTGATTGACGACGTCCTCGGACAAGCCGGGGCCCGTGCTGTACAGCATCGCCCAACGACCGGGGTCTTGCTCCAAAATCTGAAAGAACACTTCAATTACCCGCTCGAAGGCTTCGCCCATGAACATTTGACCATTAGCTTGAATGAGTTCGCTTAAGCGATGCTCCAGGTCAGCTCGGGCACGGCGTAAGCAGGCAATGAAAATGGCATCTTTTGTGGCGTAGTGGCCATAGACCACAGTGCGGGTGACACCCGCCGCACGAGCGACTTCCTCCATGGAAGTGTCGTTGAACCCATGATCCGCAAACAAGCGCTCCGCTACGTCGAGCAGTTGCTGCCCACGCCGCTCGCGAGGGAGCCGTATTCGGGGCACGCGATCCGATGAGTCTGCAGCGGTTGTCATTGCAAAAGTTTACAGTGTGTCAACTAGCTTCGATCGGCTTGAGTTTTGCACCCGCCCACTTACGCGGGTTCACTGCCAGGCATGTCTGCCCACCGTTCGTGTGCGGACTGTCGGCTGATGCCCACGGCGCGGCCGATGTCCGTCCAGGATGCTCCTGCGGCCTTGGCGGCCGCGACGGTCTTGTCCAGCCGATGCCCCGCTTGGTTATATTCGCGCGCTGCTGCTTCCACACCTAGAACTGCTTCTGATGGGGCTATGTGTGCTTTCCACTCCTCGTGGATGGCGTCTTCGACTTCGCCGGAAGCGTAAGCGGGTTCTTCCGGAGGGAGGTAGTCCCGCCGGCGGCTGAGGTCGCCGGCCTCCGCGGAAGTGACCCGTTCCCACATCTCGCCTTGCCAGCCGCATTCGCACTGCCCGCGCCAGCCGATGATCTGCCTGTCCGGGATTACTTCGTAGTCGGGCAGCGTCTTGTCCGGTGGGAAGTGTCCGGTGATGCCTTTGAAGAGCATCCCTCCGGCAGTTGATGAGGCGGATAGGCGTCCGTCCGGAGCTACGCGTGCTGCCCAGCCCTCGTGTTCGCTGTCGGTTGAGATCCATCCCATAGCCCGCACCTTTCTGTCAGGTAATCCTGACAGTCAGTGTGTCAGGAACCCCTGACACAGACCACAGAGACGTTAGTGAATGGCCGGCCGGAGCACATCTGGCAGACCGATGTCCGCAGGGGAGAGTTCGGGCCTCGCCCGGACGAGACGGAGGGCATGCCGGAAGGATCGGCCTGACCAGGCTGTGTCGGCGGAGACTTCTACGACCATCGGTTCCACAAGCGTCAGTGCTACCGGGTCCTTGTCCCGGTTGAACCGGTCCAGCGTCGTGCCCTTCACCGTGTCGGGCCACGGATGTGCGCTGCGGGGCGGTTCCAACCACCGTGCCAGCTCGCGGCCGGCCGCTGACTTCAGCGGCGCTGACCGGCCGACGATCCGCAGCGCCCCGTCCAGGACCAGACCGGCCACGACCTCGGAGGGCTGGGTAATCGGGCCGATGACGGCACCGCAGACGACCTCCACGGTTTCCCTGTGCTTCAATTTCAACCAGTTCCGGACCCCTGCGGCGTACGGTTGGTCGCTTCTTTTGATGAGGAGCCCCTCAATTCCCGTCTGGGGTAGCTCTTCAAACCACCGGGCCGCAACGACGGGGTCCGTGGTGGTGGGGGAGACGGACAGCGGCGGCTCCCATGTGCTGGCGAGTTCTTCAAGGAGCGCCCGGCGCTGGCTCAGCGGCAGGTCCCGGGCGTCATAGCCGGCCACGGCCAGGACATCGAAGGCGGCGTAGCTGGCCGGTGTCTCCCGGACCAGTCCGGGGAGGGTCTTGGGACCGGCTCCCAGGCGCTGCTGGAGCGCGGAGAAGTCCAGCCGCCCTTGGGTCCAGATCACGGCTTCGCCGTCGATCACACACCCCGGGGGTACCGCGGACGCGATAGCCGCAACAAGTTCCGGGAAGTACCGGTTCTGTTGGGTCCTAAAAGGTTGTCGCGGACGTCGCATTTCTGTACTGCCATATGTGTCCGGCACAGTAACTGTCGGTGTGTCGGGCACGTCCTTCACGTCGCGAGTTCTATCATCCTTCGCATGAGCATCATCTCTGGGATGAGGTGCAGGGGGTGATCTGGCCGTGGCGACGTTCAGGTCCTTTCTAGTGAGGATGCCTTCGGAGCTGCGTTACTGGACTGTGCTCGATCCAGCCCATCGTGTAGTGGTGGAGGCCGATGATTTCCTGCTGCACCACCGGCTGGGTCGGGATGGTGCGGAGTCCACGAGCCAGTCCTATGCCGCGTCGCTTGCACTGTTCTTTGACTGGGCTGCATCAATTCGTAAGCCGTGGCGGGAGAGTGCCCCTTATCTTGGTCGCTTTGTCTACTGGCTCCAGCACTATCGTCCGGACCAAATAGCCGCCGGTCGCACCGAAGTGGTGCGTGGGCCGCGGCGAGTGAATGCGATCATGGCGGCGGTGCGTAGCTTCTTCCGGCACGCGGCCGCGGTGGGTCAGCTGGACCCGCAGGTGCTGGGAGTGGTCTATGACTCCTTCGACAGCTATGCCGTGAACGAGGCAGAACAGGGTGCCAATCGTCCCCGCGCAAGCGCCCGGCATCGTTTGTCAGAGCCGCGCTCTCCGATCGTGAATGCTGCGGGGGAGGACGTCGTTGGCCTGATCCGAGCGGCCCGTAACGCCCGCGATCGATTTGTTGTCATTGCGATGTGGCGGATGGGTTTGCGCCGGGGCGAGCTGGCCGGGTTACGCCGCTCAGACGTCCACTTCGTGCCTGATGCCTCCCAGCTGGGCTGCGGCTTTCGGGGCACGCACCTGCATGTGGTGCGAAGGATGAATCCGAACGGCGCGTGGGCGAAGTCGCGCAGGCAGCGTGTCGTGCCGGCTGACTGGATGACAGTTCAGGCCTACGACCAGTACATCGATGAGCGGGAACGCATCGACCCTGCCGGGCGGTCGGACTTCCTGCTGGTGAACCTGTTTGCTGATCCCGTTGGGACCCCGATGCGGCCGGGAGGCATCAATGAACTCCTGGCCCGGCTGTCGTCTCGCGCCCACCTAACGCGCCCGGTTCATCCACACATGCTGCGGCATAGCTTCGCCACCAACGTAGCGGCGCACGGCGGCACCGCCGACGTGCTCAAAGAGCTCCTCGGTCATGCCTGGATCTCATCCAGCGAGGTGTATCTGCACCCATCACCTGAACGGCTCCGTGCCGTCGTCGAGCGGGTCCCCGGACCCCGAACGACGGGACCCGGACAGTGAGCTACTTGAGCAGCGGCAGCCGGTTCCGAGTCGAGGCGGTAGCCCCGAACAGCGAACTGGATTTGCTGCGTGCCGCTTTGCGGCCCGACTTCCTGGCCGCAGTCGGCTGGAAGGCCGACGAGCAGATTCTGGCACCCCCGCAGAACCATCCATTGCTCGGCATACGACAGTGCGCACGGAAGGAATGCAGCACCAGCGTCGCCACTCCCGGCCACGATCTATGCCCTGCCTGTCGCCGTGAATTCCGCAGCGGCCACCTGCCCATTGAGAAGTTCCTGAACACGACGAGCGGACGACCGGTACGCGGCGAGAGGTTCTGCCGCGTCTCGGAATGCCCCCGCCCAGCCTTCAAGCGCTTAGGCCTGTGCTCGGCGCACGACTTCCGCTTCCTCCAGCATCCCGCGTCAACCGTCGAGGATTGGCTGCAGGCCGCCAGGCCAACGCCGTTGTCGTCTTTCGGACCATGCCGAGTGCCCTCCTGCTCCCGCGTCGCCGGCGCATCGAACCGGCTTTGCCACCCGCATGCCCTGCGATGGAGCCGGTCCCGGCGGACAGATCCACCACCGGACCTGGCGGATTGGGCACGATCGCAGGAACCGCCCGCCGACAGCGGCCGAATTGTGGCGTTCAAGGGATTACCCGATCAGGTAATCACGGAGATCCTCGCCGGGCTGCAATGGCGGACCGATGACCACACCAAGACCTCCATGATTGAGTTGCGTGCCCTGGTACGCCATGCCCGCCAACTGCAGGTGTCCAGTATCTTCGATCTCCTCGAGCACACAGTATGCGGCGAATCCGCGCACATGGCCGCCTTAATCCGGGCCCTGACTCTCGCCGTGCAACGGAGCCTGACCTCTCCCGAACGAGAGCAACAGCGCGACCGATGGGACCTGGCGATCTTCGGCGGCAAGGGACAGATCAACTTCAAAGTCCTGTCCCAGCCGTGGCTCCGTGAGGCAGCCAAGCACTGGGTGCTGGAGGATCTTCCCCTCCACCGCGGCCGACAAGCCACCGCCACCTCCAAAGAGACCGTCCGGGCCATTCGGTATCTCTCCTGGAGCCTGCAGCACGGCCGCCCGGACCACGGCCTCGTGCTCAGCGAACTCGACCGCACCGACATCGTCCGGTTCACCAACCGTCTGGCATACCTGGAACGCACCGGCGAGATCAGTAGCAAAAAGCGCTACGTCATCAGCACCCGGGTCCGGCGCTTCCTCGATGACGTCCGCGCTTTCGGACTCACCCGCCCGACCGGGCCCGTGGCGGGGCTGCCGGACGACTTCCGGCTACGCCACAGTGATGTTTCCAAGCCACCAGAGAAATTTGGGCCGGGGCGTGATCTTCCCATCCCCGTGCAGCGGACCATCAATGCGAATCTGGCAGAACTCGAGGCACGCGCAGGCCTCGACGTGCGTCGAATTGTTGAAGTGCTGATCGACACGGGCCGCCGCCCCGAGGAAGCATGCCAACTCCCATGGGACTGCCTGGACACTACAGCGGACGGCCATCAAGTACTGATCTACACCGACAGCAAGAACAACCGACCGAACCGTCGCCTCCCTATCAGCGTCGAAACAGCCGATCTCATCCGAGAGCACCGCGAGACCGTCCGTCAGCGCTTCCCGAACACACCGCTGGACCAGCTGGCGCTGTTCCCACGAAACCAACTGAACCCTTATGGCAGCTTCCACGTCGGTGTCCCGCACGTGAGCAAAGCTCACAGGGCATTCATCGATTCCATTGCGACACAGCTCGTCGACGACGCCGGCCAGCCCTTTCCCGCTGCGGTGGCGGTGCTGTATGCCTACCGGCACAGCTACGTCCAACGTCACGCCGACAACGGAACACCTCCCGATGTGCTGCGCGATTTGATGGGGCATGTCTCGATGGAAACCACGATGGGCTACTACCGGGTGACCGAGAAGCGTGTCCGCCAAGCAGTGAATCAAGTTTCCCAGCACCAGTTCGACAGTCAGGGGCGCCGTGTTTTCGCCGACATCGCCGGGCTCGTCGCTGAAGAACATGCACGGCTGCGCGTGGGCCAGATCGCTGTGCCGTTCGGCGTGTGCACCGAGCCTTCAAACGTCAAAGCTGGCGGCCATGCCTGCCCCTATAAGTACAGCTGCATGGGCTGCGGGCACTTCCGCAGCGACGCCTCCTATCTTCCTGAACTAAAGTCCTATCTCCAGCAGCTTCTTGCCGATCGGGAACGGATCCTTGCCGCGACCGATGTGCAGGAATGGGTGCGAGCCAAGACGGCGCCCAGCGATGAAGAAATTGACCAACTGCGCGGTTTGATCCGCCGCGTCGAGGACGACCTCAACCAATTGAGCCCCGCGGACCAGCAACGGATCCAGGAAGCGATCGATGTGATTCGCCGTGCCCGGCAAACGGTCACGCTAGGAATGCCCACCATAGGCATCCAAGGACGGCGGCCATGATGCCCGAAACCGCCGCCAGCCCGTTGACCATAGCCCGACGACGCGACGTCAATGCCCGCAGAGCCCGCGTAGCCCAAGCGCTGGAGATCATGCGAACCGAAGGCAGCGAGATCACCATCACCTCGGTCGCAGTCCGAGCCAGAGTGCACCGCTCCTTCATCCACCGCCATCTCGACCTTCGCGCAGACGTGTACGCGGCCGCCGACCAGCCATCGACAGCAGCCACTGCTACTACGACTACGCGCCAAAGCCTCGAAGCGGACAACCTGAACCTGCGGACCACGGTCCGCCGCCAGACTCAGCACATCGCCGACCTGGAAGCGCGGCTCTCGGAACTCCTTGGAGAGCAGGCCTACTCCCGCACCGGACTGGGCGCACCCCACAACCACGCCGCCCTCGAGGAACAGAACTACATACTGCAAAACGAAATCCAAGAGCTACAAGCCAAGCTTCAAGACCAAGAGGAAGAACTAGGAGCCGCCCGAGAGGCGAACCGCCAACTCATGGGTCAACTCAACAAGACGACAGCGGCAAGCGATGGTTCCGATGGCCGGCGCGGCAAGAATTAGCAGGGAGTCCGCCAGAACTGAACTGCCTCCCTACCTTGGACTAGCGTGGCGAAATTGGGCATGTGGTCGCCAGCACTCGTCTATTTCGCGCCAACTCAGGCGACAGGAGCCAGGACCTACTCAGGCCGAAGTGGCGCGCGACAGCTCTGCATCCTTGGGCATAGATGAGTAACGCGCTTTCAGTCCGGCTGCGTGCCCGGCATCGAGATCTTGCAAGGGCACTGGCTCGATGGATAGGATCTCGTCCTCAACACGCGCAATATCAGGATGGCTCTCCAAGACGACGGTTGCAGGCCCACGGAGACAGAGAGCCGGGGTGGTGGGCATCAGAGCGAGGCTGTGGCGAAACCGGTTTGGATGGCTGATTTCAGTTCTGACCGGTCGTGAGGAGGCAGGAAAGCGGACTCTGCCGCATCGAGTTGAAACGTCTTGAGATCAGCCAAGGTGTATTCGAAAGCATCGATGAGGAGGCCAAGTTCTTTCGTGAGGTTTGTGTTGCTCATCAGTCTGTTGTCAGCGTTCACTGTCACTCTCAGCCCGGCCCTGTAGAGCAGATCGAAAGGGTGGTCCCTCATCGTGGTCCCCCATTGAGCGATCGCTCCGGTTTGGAGGTTTGATGACGGGCTGATCTCCAGCGCAATCTTGCGGTCCCTCACCCAGCGGGCCATGTCACCGAGTGCGGTGTGAGTGCCTGTGGAATCTTGGTATTGGGTCAGATCTTCGGCAAGCCGGACACCGTGGCCGAGACGCAGTGCCCGGCCATGGATCAGCGCCGACCGGATGCTTTCGAGGCCGTCTCCTTCGCCAGCGTGTACCGTCGCAGGCAGGAAGCTTGACGCCAGGTGGTCGAATGCTGCCGCATGCTGCGAGGCCGGGAATCCGGCTTCAGGCCCGGCAATATCGAATCCGACGACACCCTGGTTCCTGTGCCGCACGGCCAACTCGGCAACACTGAACGCTAGCGAATCGTGACGCATGGCTGCCAGGATCTGCCCAACCTCGATGGTCTTACCTGTTGCCGTGACATCGGCGACCCCGGCTTCGATCCCCTCTTGCACAGCCTCGACGGCCTGGTCCAGCGAGAGTCCCTGCCGGAGGTGGTTTTCAGGGGCCCAGCGGATTTCACCGTAGATCACGCCGTCGTCGGCGAGATCCTGGACGAACTCTCTGGCAACGCGAACAAGATTATTGCGTGTTTGAGTGACTGCTCCCGTGAAACTGAATGGTTTGAGGTAGGCCGAGAGCGAACCGGCGTTTGATTGCTCGGCGATCCAGCCAGCGAGCCGCTCTCCGTCGGTAAAAGGTAGTGGCACGCCTGCCTCGGCGGCCAGTTCAACGATCGTTTCCGGGCGCAATCCTCCGTCCAGATGGTCGTGGAGAGAGACTTTGGGCAGCGACTTGAGAGTCTCATTGGTTATGGGGCGGGCGGCTGGATAGCCCATGGCGGGGATCCTTCACTTGGTCGGGCTGATGGGCAGGACCGCAAAAGTTGCATCTGGCATGCAACAGGTGGGCGGGCAGAGTTCGTTCGGGATTCAGGCCCTTGACGATTGGCGAACGATGAGCTCGAAGTCGAAGATCTCCTTGACGAGAGGCTTTTCAGGGTCCCCGTCGACAAGGAGATCGACGGCTCTCTCGGCGATGGACTGAGTAGGTTGTCGGATTGTGGACAGCGGGGGAACCGAATAGGCAGATGCCTCAGTGCCGTCGACGCTGATCACTGCAAGCTGGTTGGGCACGTCAAGTCCGAGGGAGTAGGCAGCGAAAAGCACCCCGTGGGCTTGTTCATCAGTGGTTGCGTAAATGGCCCTCGGCGCATCCTGGGCCTGGAGCCACTCCATAGTGACCTCAGCCGCCCCCGCCCTGGATATGGGAGAAGCGCGCCGGGAGACAGCAACAGGCGTTCCAGCGACCGCCCGGGCAAAACCAGAAGAATGCTGCCTCGTGCCCACTGAGTCCACAGGCGCGTTGAGCAGCCCGATACTGTCGTAGCCTTCGTCGACCAGATGGCGCGTCGCAACATAGGCGGCCTGCTCATAGTCGATCGTCAGCGAAGACGCATGCTGCCCCGAAGACAGCGGGTGAAGGGCCACCACAGGAAGATTCGCGGCGTGAGCCGGGTTGAGATTCGGTTCGTCCAGCAGCGAAACAAGAATGAGAGAGTCAACCTGCCGCTCGATGAAACTTTCGATGAGGCGGTGCTCTTGGTTCTGGACCGTTGCCGAGTCGCCGATAAGGAGCAAATGATCCCTGTTTGCGGCAGCCACTTCGAGCGCTCGGGCAAGCTCTGCGAAGAACGGATTGGCGATGTCCGGAACGATCAGTCCGATGGACCTGGTCTTTCCAGCGCTGAGCGCGCGAGCCAAGGCGTTGGGTTTGTAGTCCAGTTCTTTTGCCGCCCTGAGAACGCGCTCCCGGGCATCCGCGGAGACAGCGCGGGGCCCGTTGTTGAACACATAGCTCACAACGGCGTTGGACGTCCCGGCCAGTTTGGCAACGTCTCTGGCTGTCGGCATCGTCTTCTCCTGGTTATTGGTTCGAGGCGACCACTCTAACCGCCTAGATTCGCATCATACTGTGAATTCGGCCCGCGATCCTTGAAAAAGAAATCTCTTGTCAAAGCCATGCGCCACGAGTAGTCTAACCGGTTAGATGCTCCGTTTGCATCCTTCTCACTCTTTAGAAAGGGCTTCCCGTGAAGCGAACAACCTTGGCAGCGACGTCGCTGCTCGCGGCCGGAGCGATATTCCTCGCCGGCTGCTCGACCAGTGCCCCAAACTCGGATCCAGCGCAGGGGAGCGACGGCTCCGGTACGGGTAGCGTGAACTTCCTGGGCCCGGAGGACCCCGCGACTTTCGCCCCCGTGATCAAGGCTTTCGAAGCCAAGAACCCGGACATTACGATCAACTATTCACAGGTGCCGTTTGACCAGCTCAACCCGACTCTGCAGCAGCGCCTTGGAGCCAAGGACGAGACCATCGATATCTACACGGTGGACCAGCCGCGGCTCTCCCAGCTTGCGGCTCAGGGATTCCTGGAAGATCTCAGCAGCCTGAAGGAGCAGACCAAAGCTGCCGTTCCGGAGGCGCAGTTTTCTGTGAACCTCTACCAGGACAAGATGTGGGCGTTGCCTGTTTGGAACTCCACCCAGCTGCTGTTCTTCAATAAGACTGCCCTGGACGCGGCAGCTGTCCAATACCCGTCCGCTGATCCGTCCCAGCGAAAGACCTGGGAGCAGATCGTTACGGACGCCAAGGCTGCTCAGGCTGCAGGTACAGAGTTTGGTCTGCTGCTTGAACAGGTCGAGGCGTACTACCAACTGCAGCCCCTTGCAGAGTCAGCCGGCGGCGGTTCAGGTATCACCGGTGACGACAAGTTGACCGTTGATGTCACCAACGAGGGCTGGGAAAAGGCCATGAAGTGGTACTCGGACACCTTCGCGTCCGGCCTTTCGCCCCGCGGCGTCGGCGGATTCCAGACCAGTCCTCTCTTCTCATCGGGCAAGGTGGCGTACTTCGTGGGCGGTCCGTGGGATGTTGGTGGGTTCTCTAAGACAAATATCAATTGGGGAGTGGCGCCCATGCCCTACTTTGAGGGCGGTAGTAAGGCCACACCGACGGGTTCGTGGTCCTGGGGCATCAACCCGGCATCCAAGAACAAGGCTGCGGCGAAGAAGTTCCTTGAGTTCGCGTCCCTTGACCCCGCCGGTAACCTGGCGACGACCGAAGCGACCACGATCATCCCAGCAAATAGTGCAGCGACAGGACAGTATCTTCCCAAACTCGAAGCCCTCGGCGGTGACAAGACCCAAGGCCTGGCAAAGCTCATTGCCCACGAAAACACCGAGACAGCAACGCCTCGCCCGGTCACCGTCGGCTACATCCAGTTTGAGGAAATCATGGGCAAAGCCTTCGCCGACATCCGCAATGGCAGCCCGGTGGATGAACGGCTGAAGCAAGCCGCCCAGCAGGTTACAGACGCTTGGAAGCAGCTCTAGCAATGTCTCCCTCGCAATTAACTGATCGTCCAGCAACTGCGGAAGGGCAGGCCCCCAAAGGGCGGTCTGCCCGCCGCAGGCGGCCCATATCAACCATGGCCGTTGCCTTCGCATTCCTCGCCCCCGCTCTTATCAGTCTCGTAGTCCTGCGCATCGCACCTGCGGCCGTGGCGCTCTGGGAGAGCTTCTTCCGGGAGAGCTTCCTCCGCGGGGGAACCGTGTTCGTCGGTCTTGAGAACTACGCCGATCTTTTTGGAAATGCGGACTTCAACAACGCCTTGCTCGTGACGCTGGTTTTCTCAGCGATCGTGAATCCCTTGCAGATTGGCGTCTCGTTCCTCCTGGCGGTCCTCTATACGCGGCGCGCTGCTGGGTCCAAGATCTGGCGCTCCCTTGTTGTGTTGCCGATCGCTGTGCCGCCGGCCGTTTCAGCTGTTGTCTGGAGCGTCATCTACCGCCCCGACGGTCTGGGGAACTCATTCCTGGCACTGCTCGGCTTGCCAGAACAACCATTCCTGACCTCCCCGCAGCAGTCACTTGCCTCAATCATGGTGCTGCTGAGCTGGATTGGAGTCGGCTACTGGATGCTCTTCCTCATCGCCGGCATCAATGACGTCCCCACCGAACTGTACGAGGCGGCGTCCATCGACGGCGCATCAGCCTGGCGGAAGCTGTGGTCTGTGACCTTCCCTCTGGTGAGGCGGCCGTTGGCCTTCGTTCTGGTAGCGGACACGGTCTCGAACTTCCTGATCTTCGCCCCCGTCCAAATCCTCACCAAAGGCGGCCCGTCAGGTTCAACGAACCTACTCATGTATGACATCTACACCCGCGCCTACACCTTGGGTGACCTCAACAAGGCCCAAGCGGAAGTGATTATTCTCGTGCTACTCACCCTCGTCGTCGTCGCCGTGCAATTCCGGCTTCTCCGGAGCTCTGATAGCGCATGAGCGCCGTGAACAAAACCAGCACCTCCAAACACCGGACGCTGGGCTACATCGGGCTGAGCGTCCTCGGCGCCTGCATCGGGCTTTTGTTCCTGCTGCCACTGTGGTGGACGTTCGTGAACTCTCTACGACCAGGCGGTGATACATTCCGGTTCCTGAACCCCTTGCAATGGGAGACCTTCTTCACGCTGACGCCCAGTCTGGACAACTACGCAGCGCTGCTAAGCAGCGACCTTGGGCTCGCAACATGGAACTCCATATTTGTCAGCATCGTCACCGTGATCATCGGGCTTGCGATCTGCTCCATGGCAGCCTTCGCCCTCGCCGCCATCCCGTTTAGGGGATCAGGTGTCGTGTTCATTGTCGTGGTGGTCAGTTTTCTGATCCCGTTCGATGCCATCGCCATTCCCTTGGCTGACCTCTTCCGGGACTGGAACCTCCAGAACACCTACACTGGCCTGATTCTCCCCGGCTTGGGCAACGGCATGGCCATCTTCCTGCTGAGGACCTTCTTCCTCGCCATCCCCAAAGACCTCGTGGAAGCAGGACGCCTCGATGGGCTGGGCTGGTGGGGGATCTTCCGCCGGATCTATCTACCGTTATCAGTGCCCTCGCTCATCGGAGCCGGACTCACCCTCTTCCTGTTCCAATGGCAGTCCTACGTATGGCCGCTCCTGAACGGCACCGACGCCCAGCACATCCTGGGCCCAATCGCCCTTTCAAACCTGCAAGGCCAGTTCAACGTGGACTACGGGGTCATGTTCGCCGGATCCATCGTTCTGACCGTCATCCCGCTAGCCATCATCATCGGATTCCAGCGTTACTTCATCCAATCCGTCACCACTACCGGACTTAAATAGACATTCGCACACTGGTGGGCGTGGCACCGCCATGCCCACAGCACTAACCAAAAGGAAAAACTATGGGTGCCCTGCACCACATCATTCTCGACACCGACATCGGATCGGACGTCGACGACGCCCTCGCTTTGGCTCTGATTCTCGGTTCCCCCGAAGCCAGGCTACTGGGCATCACAACCGTCTACGGTGACACGCTCCTTCGGGCACGCCTGGCCAGGCGCTTCGGCAAACTCGCCGGACAGGAAATCCCCGTCCACCACGGCCTTGAGCAACCGATGTCAGGCCGCGAAGTCTGGTGGCCCGGCCATGAAGGATCACTCCACGACGGGCTGGAAAACGAGCCTGTCGAGGAGGAAGACGCTATCCGTTATCTAACCCGGCAGGTCTCAGAACGACCCGGTGAAATCGACGTAATCGCTATCGGACCACTCACCAACATAGCCGCCGCCCTCGAATCTGATCCCGCCTTCGCGCACAACGTGCGGCACCTCTGGATCATGGGAGGAGGATTCGGCATGGACGAAGCCGAACACAACTTCCGCAGTGATGACCAGGCGGCCAAGATCGTCTTCCAGTCAGAACTAAACATCACAGTAACCGGGCTTGAAGTCACGCGGAAAGTGGAAATGCGCAGGGACCAGCTGGCGCTCATCGCAGCGGCTGGCCCACTGGGACAGGCGCTGGACGCTGACATCAGGCAATGGTGGGCGTTCTGGAACGAAGAATGGAACGTACCTCACGACCCCATAACAGTGCTGACCCTCCTGCGCCCGGAACTCTTCACATTCTCCGAATCCGGAACCGTCATGATTGGCGGTGAAGGCGAATTCGCGGGCCAGTCCACTTTCACGCCATCCCCCACCGGCACCGCCCGTTTGGTGGCGACCATCGACACCGAGGCAGTAGCCGACGAGATCAGTTCCAGAATCGTCAACGCGGGCACGCTCCAGCTCCACGACGCAGACGTGCAATGACGAAGCCACGGGACAACCCACTGGTGGTCGTAGGATCCATGAACGTGGATCTCACGGTCCGCACGAGAAGCCTGCCAAATCCTGGTGAAACCGTGGTCGGAAGAGGCATCAGCCGCGGGCCCGGTGGGAAAGGGTCCAACCAAGCGGTAGCAGCAGCGAGATTGGGGGCGAAACCTGTTCTGGTGGCGGCACTCGGCGCGGACGAAGATGGTGCTTTTCTCCGCGAAGCGGCTGCCAAGCAAGACGTGAATATCGACCTGATTCGACACGAACAGGGTAGTGCAACCGGAACGGCGCTGATCACGGTCGATGACGCTGCCGAGAACTTCATTGTGGTCTCCCCAGGGGCGAACGCTCGGCTCACCCCCGAGATTGTCCAGAGGTCACTGTTCGAAATTGGAAAAGCAGCCGTCCTTTGCCTGAGCTTGGAGGTGCCGGTGGACACGGCCCTTGCAGCCGCAAGGACCTCGGCTGCCATGGGCGCGATAACTGTGTTGAACCTCTCGCCCTACTCGCCGGAAGCAATGACGATCATGCCACTGGTTGACGTTGCCGTCTTGAACGAAGGAGAGGCCCTGGCCGCCGTAGGGCTTAGGGTCCTTCCGTCCGAGCGGCCCTGGCAGGTAATAGGCGCGCTGCTCGGTGAGGCCGGAGCGAAGAACGCCGTCATTACGTTGGGAGCCGAAGGCGCAATCGTTCTGGAAAACCTCCAGAGATGGCCCATATCCCCGATTCACATTCAACCCACAAGGGTCCGGCCCACAGACACGAGCGGATGCGGTGATGCGTTTGCCGGGGCCATGGCAGGTGAGTTAGCCCATGGGACTGACCTGCTGGCGGCAGTGCGCTTTGCCAGTAAGGTCGCCGCCTACGCTGCCACAGGGCGTGGGACCCAGGGATCATACCCAACCCGAGGGCAGCTGCAGGAATGGCTGGAACAGGGCGAAACAGGTGCCGTTGATGACGTCGAACAGAAGGCTCCGGTGCGAGCAGAAATCTCCGAGCCCGAACGGTCCTCGTAACTGTCAGCCGCCGAGGAAGCCTTGAACCACAAGTTAGCCAGGTACCCGGTCACGCACACCGGTTTCCCTATGCGGGTACCTACGCCAGATGCTGAAGAAGGCTCCGCCCCCTTCAGCATCTGGCAACCGACCAAGGATTTCCCGACCGTTGGTAGGCGCCACTGCGGCAGAGCGAGCGGCGGTTGACAGTTCTTCAACTATCGCTGTTGCAAGAGGACCCGTGGGCAGGAAACCATGAATCGAGCCGCCAGTCTGATTGATCAACGAGAAGTGGATGCCATTGAAGACAGCAGTCAAGATGCGGGCTGGAAGGAAGACCGGCGCGGGCACCTCTACTGCTTAGGCTGTAATGCACCTGCACAGTTCAGGACAGGATTGCAACGCCGAGGACCTTTCTTCTCAGCACGCCACCACAACGCATGCCGTCTCACGAAGGCGTCGTGGACCGTCTTCCGCTACTTGCAGTAGGCCTAGAGCCATCGCAGCCAGACACACCAAAAAGGCCGGAGGCGGCCCGTTGCGGACGTCTCATGGCAGAGATCACCTACAAGGGCTTCGCTCAGATCGCCATCACACGGCCCGTTCGGCTATCCCCAAGGTCCAGAACCCGACGTAGTGACCGGACGACCGAACCCATTCCACCATCCACCACCAATTGTGAGAAGAGAGACCATGAATCAGCCCACCGCCGCACCCTTCTTCCTTGATTGCGATACCGGCATCGACGACGCCCTCGCCCTCGCCTACCTCCTGGCCTCCCCACGGGCGGACCTGGTGGGCATCGGCACCGTCAGTGGCAACGTCAGCGCGGCCGGCGGCGCCCGGAACACCCTCGACCTGCTGAACCTGGCCGGGCACCCGGACATCCCCGTAGCGATCGGTGCGCACGATCCGCAGGTTGGTACCTTCCACGGCGGTGCCCCGCATGTCCACGGCGACAACGGCATTGGCGGTGTGGACCTTACGCCGTCCGACCGTGAGCCGGTCGAAGCCACGGCTGCCGAACTGTTGGTGCAGTTGGCCCACCAGTACGCGGGGGAGTTGCGCCTGGTGGCCATCGGTCCGCTGACCAACATCGCCGAAGCCCTGCGCCTGGAACCCAAGCTGCCTGAGCTCATCGCCGAGGTAACCATCATGGGCGGCACAGCGCTGGCACCGGGAAACATCTCTCCCGTGGCTGAGGCCAACATCGCCAACGACCCCGAAGCTGCAGCCGAGGTCCTGGCCGCCGACTGGAACGTGACGCTGGTACCCCTGGATGTCACCATGACCAACGTCCTGGAGGAAAACCACCGCCAGGAACTGCTGGCCGCCGAGCACCCGGTGTCCCAGGCGCTCGGTGAAATGCTGGGCTACTACTTCGGCTTCTACGTCGACATTTTCGGCCGTGCTTGCTCGGCGATGCACGATCCCCTTGCCGCAGCCATTGCCGTCAGGGGAGTGGAACTCACTCTGGCTCCGACCGTGCGGGTGCAAGTCGACACCACTGACGGACCCGGCCGTGGCCAGACGGTCTGCGATCTCCGAGGACAGTACGCCGGGTTCCCGGAGCAGCGCGGTGCTCGCTGCCGTGTAGTGCTGGAAATCGGCGAAGACTTCGCGCCGCACTTGCTGGGCGTCATACGGGCGGCCTGACTCTGAGCGCGAACACGGTCGGCCGCCGCAAGGCAGGCCTTACGTCCAGAACGGATCGCGGGGTTAGCGCAAGGTCACGGGGAGTTCCAAGGGTGGGTGCTGAGTTGAGACCAAGTGAGCGACAACTGTTGCGCACTGAGAACTGTACTCTGACTAGGCCAAACGTCAGCTCTGCAGTACTTTACACCAACAGAAACGCGGCGGTGGGCTGATTCATGGTCTCTCTTCTCACAATTGGTGGTGGATGGTGGAATGGGTTCGGTCGTCCGGTCACTAGCGTCGGGTTCTGGACCTTGGGGATACGCCGAACGGGCCGTGTGATGGCGATCTGAGCGAAGCCCTTGTAGGTGATCTCTGCTCATGAGACGTCCGCAACGGCCGCCTCCGGCCTTTTTGGTGTGTCTGGCTGCGATGGCTCTAGTGCCTACTGCAAGTTAGCGGAAGACGGTCCACGACGCCTTCGTGAGTACGGCATGCGTTGTGGTGGCGTGCTGAGAAGTAAAGGTCGCTCGGCGTTGGCAATCGCTGTCCTGAACTGTGCAGGTGCATTACAGCCTAAGCAGTAGAGGTGCCGCGCGCCGGTGCTTCCTTCCAGCCCGCATCTTGACTGCTGTCTTCAATGGCATCCACTTCTCGGTGATCAATCAGTACTGGCGGCTCGATTCATGTTTCCTGCCCACGGGTCCTCTTGGCAACAGCGATAGTTGAAGAACTGTCAACCGCTCGCTCGCTCTGCCGCAGTGGCGCACTACCAACGGTCGCGGAAATCCTTGGTCGGTTGCCAGATGCTGAAGGGGGCGGAGCCTTCTTCAGCATCTGGCGTAGGTACCCGCATAGGGAAACCGTGTGCGTGACCGGGTACCTGGCTAACTTGTGGTTCAAGGCTTCCTCGGCGGCTGACAGTTACGAGGACCGTTCGGGCTCGGAGATTTCTGCTCGCACCGGAGCCTTCTGTTCGACGTCATCAACGGCACCTGTTTCGCCCTGTTCCAGCCATTCCTGCAGCTGCCCTCGGGTTGGGTATGATCCCTGGGTCCCACGCCCTGTGGCAGCGTAGGCGGGCGACCTTACTGGCAAAGCGCACTGCCGCCAGCAGGTCAGTCCCATGGGCTAACTCACCTGCCATGGCCACCGGCAAACGCATCACCGTCATCCGCTCGTGTCTGTGGGCCGGACCCTTGTGGGTTGAATGTGAATCGGGGATATGGGCCATCTCTGGAGGTTTTCCAGAACGATTGCGCCTTCGGCTCCCAACGTATATGACGGCGTTCTTCGCTCCGGCCTCACCGAGCAGCGCGCCTATTACCTCGCCAGGGCCGCTCGGACGGAAGGACCCTAAGCCCTACGGCGGCCAGGGCCTCTCCTTCGTTCAAGACGGCAACGTCAACCAGTGGCATGATCGTCATTGCTTCCGGCGAGTAGGGCGAGAGGTTCAACACAGTTATCGCGCCCATAGGCAGCCGAGGTCCTTGCGGCTGCAAGGGCCGTGTCCACACGGCCACCTCCAAGCTCAGGCAAAGGACGGCTGCTTTTCCAATTTCGAACAGTGACCTCTGGACAATCTCGGGGGTGGAGCCGAGCGTTCGCCCCTGGGGAGACCACAATGAAGTTCTCGGCAGCGTCATCGACCGTGATCAGCGCCGTTCCGGTTGCGCACTACCCTGTTCGTGTCGAATCAGGTCGATATTCACGTCTTGCTTGGCAGCCGCTTCGCGGAGAAAAGCACCATCTTCGTCGCGCCGAGTGCCGCCACCAGAACAGGTTTCGCCCCCAATCTCGCTGCTGCTACCTGTGCTTGGTTGACCCTGTTTCCCTACCGCGGCCGGCGCGCGCTGATGCCTCTTCCGACCACGGTTTCACGCAGGATTTGGCAGGCTTCTTCGTGCGGACCGTGTAGATCCACGTTCATGGATCCTACGACCACCAGTGGGTTGTCCCGTGGGCTTCGTCATTGCACGTCTGCGTCGTGGAGCTGGAGCGTGCCCCGCGTTGACGATTCTGGAACTGATCTCGTCGGCTACTGCCTGCGGTGTCGATGGTCGCACCAAACGGGCGGTGCGGCGGTGGGGGATGGCGTGAAAGTGGACTGGCCCGCGAATTCGCCTTCACCGCCAATCATGACGGTTCCGGATTCGGAGAATGTGAAGAGTTCCGGGCGCAGGAGGGTCAGCACTGTTATGGGGTCGTGAGGTACGTTCCATTCTTCGTTCCAGAACGCCCACCATTGCCGTGATGTCAGCGTCCAGCGCCTGTCCCAGTGGCCCAGCCGCTGCGATGAGCGCCAGCTGGTCCCTGCGCATTTCCACTTCCCGCGTGACTTCAAGCCCGCGTTACTGTGATGTTTAGTTCTGACTGGAAGACGATCTAGGCCGCCTGGTCATCACTGCGGAAGTTGTGTTCGGCTTCGTCCATGCCGAATCCTCCTCCTCCATGATCCAGAGGTGCCGCACGTTGTGCGCGAAGCGCGGGATCAGATTCGAGGGCGGCGGCTATGTTGGTGAGTGGTCCGATAGCGATTACGTCGATTTCACCGGGTCGCTTCTGAGACCTGCCGCTGGTTAGATAACGGATAGCGTCTTCCTCCTCGACAGGCTCGTTTTCCAGCCCGTCGTGGAGTGATCCTTCATGGCCGGGCCACCAGACTTCGCGGCCTGACATCGGTTGCTCAAGGCCGTGGTGGACGGGGATTTCCTGTCCGGCGAGTTTGCCGAAGCGCCCTGGCCAGGCGTAGCCCGAAGGAGCCGTGTCACCGTAGACGGTTGTGATGCCCAGTAGCCTGGCTTCGGGGGAACCGAGAATCAGAGCCAAAGCGAGGGCGTCGTCGACGTCCGATCCGATGTCGGTGTCGAGAATGATGTGGTGCAGTGCACCCATAGTTTTTCCTTGTGGTTAGTGCGCTGTGGGCATGGCGGGTGCCACGCCCACCAGTGTGCGAATGTCTATTTAAGTCCGGTAGAGTGGTGACGGATTGGATGAAGTAACGCTGGAATCCGATGATGATGGCTAGCGGGATGACGGTCAGAACGATGGATCCCGGCGAACATGACCCCGTAGTCCACGTTGAACTGGCCTTGCAGGTTTGAAAGGGCGATTGGGCCCAGGATGTGCTGGGCGTCGGTTGCCGTTCAGGAGCGGCCATACGTAGGACTGCCATTGGAACAGGAAGAGGGTGAGTCCGGCTCCGATGAGCGAGGGCACTGATAACGGTTAGATAGATCCGGCGGAAGATCCCCCACCAGCCCAGCCCATCGAGGCGTCCTGCTTCCACGAGCGTCTTTGGGAGATGGCGAGGAAGAAGGTCCTCAGCAGGAAGATGGCCATGCTGCGTTGCCCCAAGCCGCGGGAGAATCAGGCCAGTGTAGGTGTTCTGGAGGTTCCAGTCCCGGAAGAGGTCAGCCAAGGGAATGGCGATGGCATCGAACGCGGATCAGAAAACTGACCACCACGACAATGAACACGACACCTGATCCCCTAAACGGATGGCGGCCGAGGGCGAAGGCTGCCATGGAGCAGATCGCCAAGCCCGATGATCACGGTGACGATGCTGACAAATATGCGAGTTCCATGTTGCGCGAGCCCAAGGTCGCATGCTTAGCAGCGCTGCGTAAGTTGTCCAGACTGGGCGTCAGCGTAGAAGCAAAGGTCTCCCATATGCCAAGGGGTTCAGGAACCGGAATGTATCACCGCCTGGTGTCGTAGAGAGTTCACGAACGTCCACCACAGTGGCAGCAGGCAACAAAAGCCCCGATGCAGGCGCCGAGGACGCTCAGCCCGATGTAGCCCAGCGTCCGGTGTTTGGAGGTGCTGGTTTTGTTCACGGCGCTCATGCGCTATCAGAGCTCCGGAGAAGCCGGAATTGCACGGCGACGACGACGAGGGTGAGTAGCACGAGAATAATCACTTCCGCTTGGGCCTTGTTGAGGTCACCCAAGGTGTAGGCGCGGGTGTAGATGTCATACATGAGTAGGTTCGTTGAACCTGACGGGCCGCCTTTGGTGAGGATTTGGACGGGGGCGAAGATCAGGAAGTTCGAGACCGTGTCCGCTACCAGAACGAAGGCCAACGGCCGCCTCACCAGAGGGAAGGTCACAGACCACAGCTTCCGCCAGGCTGATGCGCCGTCGATGGACGCCGCCTCGTACAGTTCGGTGGGGACGTCATTGATGCCGGCGATGAGGAAGAGCATCCAGTAGCCGACTCCAATCCAGCTCAGCAGCACCATGATTGAGGCAAGTGACTGCTGCGGGGAGGTCAGGAATGGTTGTTCTGGCAAGCCGAGCAGTGCCAGGAATGAGTTCCCCAGACCGTCGGGGCGGTAGATGACGCTCCAGACAACAGCTGAAACGGCCGGCGGCACAGCGATCGGCAACACAACAAGGGAGCGCCAGATCTTGGACCCAGCAGCGCGCCGCGTATAGAGGACCGCCAGGAGGAACGAGACGCCAATCTGCAAGGGATTCACGATCGCTGAGAAAACCAGCGTCACGAGCAAGGCGTTGTTGAAGTCCGCATTTCCAAAAAGATCGGCGTAGTTCTCAAGACCGACGAACACGGTTCCCCCGCGGAGGAAGCTCTCCCGGAAGAAGCTCTCCCAGAGCGCCACGGCCGCAGGTGCGATGCGCAGGACTACGAGACTGATAAGAGCGGGGGCGAGGAATGCGAAGGCAACGGCCATGGTTGATATGGGCCGCCTGCGGCGGGCAGACCGCCCTTTGGGGGCCTGCCCTTCCGCAGTTGCTGGACGATCAGTTAATTGCGAGGGAGACATTGCTAGAGCTGCTTCCAAGCGTCTGTAACCTGCTGGGCGGCTTGCTTCAGCCGTTCATCCACCGGGCTGCCATTGCGGATGTCGGCGAAGGCTTTGCCCATGATTTCCTCAAACTGGATGTAGCCGACGGTGACCGGGCGAGGCGTTGCTGTCTCGGTGTTTTCGTGGGCAATGAGCTTTGCCAGGCCTTGGGTCTTGTCACCGCCGAGGGCTTCGAGTTTGGGAAGATACTGTCCTGTCGCTGCACTATTTGCTGGGATGATCGTGGTCGCTTCGGTCGTCGCCAGGTTACCGGCGGGGTCAAGGGACGCGAACTCAAGGAACTTCTTCGCCGCAGCCTTGTTCTTGGATGCCGGGTTGATGCCCCAGGACCACGAACCCGTCGGTGTGGCCTTACTACCGCCCTCAAAGTAGGGCATGGGCGCCACTCCCCAATTGATATTTGTCTTAGAGAACCCACCAACATCCCACGGACCGCCCACGAAGTACGCCACCTTGCCCGATGAGAAGAGAGGACTGGTCTGGAATCCGCCGACGCCGCGGGGCGAAAGGCCGGACGCGAAGGTGTCCGAGTACCACTTCATGGCCTTTTCCCAGCCCTCGTTGGTGACATCAACGGTCAACTTGTCGTCACCGGTGATACCTGAACCGCCGCCGGCTGACTCTGCAAGGGGCTGCAGTTGGTAGTACGCCTCGACCTGTTCAAGCAGCAGACCAAACTCTGTACCTGCAGCCTGAGCAGCCTTGGCGTCCGTAACGATCTGCTCCCAGGTCTTTCGCTGGGACGGATCAGCGGACGGGTATTGGACAGCTGCCGCGTCCAGGGCAGTCTTATTGAAGAACAGCAGCTGGGTGGAGTTCCAAACAGGCAACGCCCACATCTTGTCCTGGTAGAGGTTCACAGAAAACTGCGCCTCCGGAACGGCAGCTTTGGTCTGCTCCTTCAGGCTGCTGAGATCTTCCAGGAATCCCTGAGCCGCAAGCTGGGAGAGCCGCGGCTGGTCCACCGTGTAGATATCGATGGTCTCGTCCTTGGCTCCAAGGCGCTGCTGCAGAGTCGGGTTGAGCTGGTCAAACGGCACCTGTGAATAGTTGATCGTAATGTCCGGGTTCTTGGCTTCGAAAGCCTTGATCACGGGGGCGAAAGTCGCGGGGTCCTCCGGGCCCAGGAAGTTCACGCTACCCGTACCGGAGCCGTCGCTCCCCTGCGCTGGATCCGAGTTTGGGGCACTGGTCGAGCAGCCGGCGAGGAATATCGCTCCGGCCGCGAGCAGCGACGTCGCTGCCAAGGTTGTTCGCTTCACGGGAAGCCCTTTCTAAAGAGTGAGAAGGATGCAAACGGAGCATCTAACCGGTTAGACTACTCGTGGCGCATGGCTTTGACAAGAGATTTCTTTTTCAAGGATCGCGGGCCGAATTCACAGTATGATGCGAATCTAGGCGGTTAGAGTGGTCGCCTCGAACCAATAACCAGGAGAAGACGATGCCGACAGCCAGAGACGTTGCCAAACTGGCCGGGACGTCCAACGCCGTTGTGAGCTATGTGTTCAACAACGGGCCCCGCGCTGTCTCCGCGGATGCCCGGGAGCGCGTTCTCAGGGCGGCAAAAGAACTGGACTACAAACCCAACGCCTTGGCTCGCGCGCTCAGCGCTGGAAAGACCAGGTCCATCGGACTGATCGTTCCGGACATCGCCAATCCGTTCTTCGCAGAGCTTGCCCGAGCGCTCGAAGTGGCTGCCGCAAACAGGGATCATTTGCTCCTTATCGGCGACTCGGCAACGGTCCAGAACCAAGAGCACCGCCTCATCGAAAGTTTCATCGAGCGGCAGGTTGACTCTCTCATTCTTGTTTCGCTGCTGGACGAACCGAATCTCAACCCGGCTCACGCCGCGAATCTTCCTGTGGTGGCCCTTCACCCGCTGTCTTCGGGGCAGCATGCGTCTTCGCTGACGATCGACTATGAGCAGGCCGCCTATGTTGCGACGCGCCATCTGGTCGACGAAGGCTACGACAGTATCGGGCTGCTCAACGCGCCTGTGGACTCAGTGGGCACGAGGCAGCATTCTTCTGGTTTTGCCCGGGCGGTCGCTGGAACGCCTGTTGCTGTCTCCCGGCGCGCTTCTCCCATATCCAGGGCGGGGGCGGCTGAGGTCACTATGGAGTGGCTCCAGGCCCAGGATGCGCCGAGGGCCATTTACGCAACCACTGATGAACAAGCCCACGGGGTGCTTTTCGCTGCCTACTCCCTCGGACTTGACGTGCCCAACCAGCTTGCAGTGATCAGCGTCGACGGCACTGAGGCATCTGCCTATTCGGTTCCCCCGCTGTCCACAATCCGACAACCTACTCAGTCCATCGCCGAGAGAGCCGTCGATCTCCTTGTCGACGGGGACCCTGAAAAGCCTCTCGTCAAGGAGATCTTCGACTTCGAGCTCATCGTTCGCCAATCGTCAAGGGCCTGAATCCCGAACGAACTCTGCCCGCCCACCTGTTGCATGCCAGATGCAACTTTTGCGGTCCTGCCCATCAGCCCGACCAAGTGAAGGATCCCCGCCATGGGCTATCCAGCCGCCCGCCCCATAACCAATGAGACTCTCAAGTCGCTGCCCAAAGTCTCTCTCCACGACCATCTGGACGGAGGATTGCGCCCGGAAACGATCGTTGAACTGGCCGCCGAGGCAGGCGTGCCACTACCTTTTACCGACGGAGAGCGGCTCGCTGGCTGGATCGCCGAGCAATCAAACGCCGGTTCGCTCTCGGCCTACCTCAAACCATTCAGTTTCACGGGAGCAGTCACTCAAACACGCAATAATCTTGTTCGCGTTGCCAGAGAGTTCGTCCAGGATCTCGCCGACGACGGCGTGATCTACGGTGAAATCCGCTGGGCCCCTGAAAACCACCTCCGGCAGGGACTCTCGCTGGACCAGGCCGTCGAGGCTGTGCAAGAGGGGATCGAAGCCGGGGTCGCCGATGTCACGGCAACAGGTAAGACCATCGAGGTTGGGCAGATCCTGGCAGCCATGCGTCACGATTCGCTAGCGTTCAGTGTTGCCGAGTTGGCCGTGCGGCACAGGAACCAGGGTGTCGTCGGATTCGATATTGCCGGGCCTGAAGCCGGATTCCCGGCCTCGCAGCATGCGGCAGCATTCGACCACCTGGCGTCAAGCTTCCTGCCTGCGACGGTACACGCTGGCGAAGGAGACGGCCTCGAAAGCATCCGGTCGGCGCTGATCCATGGCCGGGCACTGCGTCTCGGCCACGGTGTCCGGCTTGCCGAAGATCTGACCCAATACCAAGATTCCACAGGCACTCACACCGCACTCGGTGACATGGCCCGCTGGGTGAGGGACCGCAAGATTGCGCTGGAGATCAGCCCGTCATCAAACCTCCAAACCGGAGCGATCGCTCAATGGGGGACCACGATGAGGGACCACCCTTTCGATCTGCTCTACAGGGCCGGGCTGAGAGTGACAGTGAACGCTGACAACAGACTGATGAGCAACACAAACCTCACGAAAGAACTTGGCCTCCTCATCGATGCTTTCGAATACACCTTGGCTGATCTCAAGACGTTTCAACTCGATGCGGCAGAGTCCGCTTTCCTGCCTCCTCACGACCGGTCAGAACTGAAATCAGCCATCCAAACCGGTTTCGCCACAGCCTCGCTCTGATGCCCACCACCCCGGCTCTCTGTCTCCGTGGGCCTGCAACCGTCGTCTTGGAGAGCCATCCTGATATTGCGCGTGTTGAGGACGAGATCCTATCCATCGAGCCAGTGCCCTTGCAAGATCTCGATGCCGGGCACGCAGCCGGACTGAAAGCGCGTTACTCATCTATGCCCAAGGATGCAGAGCTGTCGCGCGCCACTTCGGCCTGAGTAGGTCCTGGCTCCTGTCGCCTGAGTTGGCGCGAAATAGACGAGTGCTGGCGACCACATGCCCAATTTCGCCACGCTAGTCCAAGGTAGGGAGGCAGTTCAGTTCTGGCGGACTCCCTGCTAATTCTTGCCGCGCCGGCCATCGGAACCATCGCTTGCCGCTGTCGTCTTGTTGAGTTGACCCATGAGTTGGCGGTTCGCCTCTCGGGCGGCTCCTAGTTCTTCCTCTTGGTCTTGAAGCTTGGCTTGTAGCTCTTGGATTTCGTTTTGCAGTATGTAGTTCTGTTCCTCGAGGGCGGCGTGGTTGTGGGGTGCGCCCAGTCCGGTGCGGGAGTAGGCCTGCTCTCCAAGGAGTTCCGAGAGCCGCGCTTCCAGGTCGGCGATGTGCTGAGTCTGGCGGCGGACCGTGGTCCGCAGGTTCAGGTTGTCCGCTTCGAGGCTTTGGCGCGTAGTCGTAGTAGCAGTGGCTGCTGTCGATGGCTGGTCGGCGGCCGCGTACACGTCTGCGCGAAGGTCGAGATGGCGGTGGATGAAGGAGCGGTGCACTCTGGCTCGGACTGCGACCGAGGTGATGGTGATCTCGCTGCCTTCGGTTCGCATGATCTCCAGCGCTTGGGCTACGCGGGCTCTGCGGGCATTGACGTCGCGTCGTCGGGCTATGGTCAACGGGCTGGCGGCGGTTTCGGGCATCATGGCCGCCGTCCTTGGATGCCTATGGTGGGCATTCCTAGCGTGACCGTTTGCCGGGCACGGCGAATCACATCGATCGCTTCCTGGATCCGTTGCTGGTCCGCGGGGCTCAATTGGTTGAGGTCGTCCTCGACGCGGCGGATCAAACCGCGCAGTTGGTCAATTTCTTCATCGCTGGGCGCCGTCTTGGCTCGCACCCATTCCTGCACATCGGTCGCGGCAAGGATCCGTTCCCGATCGGCAAGAAGCTGCTGGAGATAGGACTTTAGTTCAGGAAGATAGGAGGCGTCGCTGCGGAAGTGCCCGCAGCCCATGCAGCTGTACTTATAGGGGCAGGCATGGCCGCCAGCTTTGACGTTTGAAGGCTCGGTGCACACGCCGAACGGCACAGCGATCTGGCCCACGCGCAGCCGTGCATGTTCTTCAGCGACGAGCCCGGCGATGTCGGCGAAAACACGGCGCCCCTGACTGTCGAACTGGTGCTGGGAAACTTGATTCACTGCTTGGCGGACACGCTTCTCGGTCACCCGGTAGTAGCCCATCGTGGTTTCCATCGAGACATGCCCCATCAAATCGCGCAGCACATCGGGAGGTGTTCCGTTGTCGGCGTGACGTTGGACGTAGCTGTGCCGGTAGGCATACAGCACCGCCACCGCAGCGGGAAAGGGCTGGCCGGCGTCGTCGACGAGCTGTGTCGCAATGGAATCGATGAATGCCCTGTGAGCTTTGCTCACGTGCGGGACACCGACGTGGAAGCTGCCATAAGGGTTCAGTTGGTTTCGTGGGAACAGCGCCAGCTGGTCCAGCGGTGTGTTCGGGAAGCGCTGACGGACGGTCTCGCGGTGCTCTCGGATGAGATCGGCTGTTTCGACGCTGATAGGGAGGCGACGGTTCGGTCGGTTGTTCTTGCTGTCGGTGTAGATCAGTACTTGATGGCCGTCCGCTGTAGTGTCCAGGCAGTCCCATGGGAGTTGGCATGCTTCCTCGGGGCGGCGGCCCGTGTCGATCAGCACTTCAACAATTCGACGCACGTCGAGGCCTGCGCGTGCCTCGAGTTCTGCCAGATTCGCATTGATGGTCCGCTGCACGGGGATGGGAAGATCACGCCCCGGCCCAAATTTCTCTGGTGGCTTGGAAACATCACTGTGGCGTAGCCGGAAGTCGTCCGGCAGCCCCGCCACGGGCCCGGTCGGGCGGGTGAGTCCGAAAGCGCGGACGTCATCGAGGAAGCGCCGGACCCGGGTGCTGATGACGTAGCGCTTTTTGCTACTGATCTCGCCGGTGCGTTCCAGGTATGCCAGACGGTTGGTGAACCGGACGATGTCGGTGCGGTCGAGTTCGCTGAGCACGAGGCCGTGGTCCGGGCGGCCGTGCTGCAGGCTCCAGGAGAGATACCGAATGGCCCGGACGGTCTCTTTGGAGGTGGCGGTGGCTTGTCGGCCGCGGTGGAGGGGAAGATCCTCCAGCACCCAGTGCTTGGCTGCCTCACGGAGCCACGGCTGGGACAGGACTTTGAAGTTGATCTGTCCCTTGCCGCCGAAGATCGCCAGGTCCCATCGGTCGCGCTGTTGCTCTCGTTCGGGAGAGGTCAGGCTCCGTTGCACGGCGAGAGTCAGGGCCCGGATTAAGGCGGCCATGTGCGCGGATTCGCCGCATACTGTGTGCTCGAGGAGATCGAAGATACTGGACACCTGCAGTTGGCGGGCATGGCGTACCAGGGCACGCAACTCAATCATGGAGGTCTTGGTGTGGTCATCGGTCCGCCATTGCAGCCCGGCGAGGATCTCCGTGATTACCTGATCGGGTAATCCCTTGAACGCCACAATTCGGCCGCTGTCGGCGGGCGGTTCCTGCGATCGTGCCCAATCCGCCAGGTCCGGTGGTGGATCTGTCCGCCGGGACCGGCTCCATCGCAGGGCATGCGGGTGGCAAAGCCGGTTCGATGCGCCGGCGACGCGGGAGCAGGAGGGCACTCGGCATGGTCCGAAAGACGACAACGGCGTTGGCCTGGCGGCCTGCAGCCAATCCTCGACGGTTGACGCGGGATGCTGGAGGAAGCGGAAGTCGTGCGCCGAGCACAGGCCTAAGCGCTTGAAGGCTGGGCGGGGGCATTCCGAGACGCGGCAGAACCTCTCGCCGCGTACCGGTCGTCCGCTCGTCGTGTTCAGGAACTTCTCAATGGGCAGGTGGCCGCTGCGGAATTCACGGCGACAGGCAGGGCATAGATCGTGGCCGGGAGTGGCGACGCTGGTGCTGCATTCCTTCCGTGCGCACTGTCGTATGCCGAGCAATGGATGGTTCTGCGGGGGTGCCAGAATCTGCTCGTCGGCCTTCCAGCCGACTGCGGCCAGGAAGTCGGGCCGCAAAGCGGCACGCAGCAAATCCAGTTCGCTGTTCGGGGCTACCGCCTCGACTCGGAACCGGCTGCCGCTGCTCAAGTAGCTCACTGTCCGGGTCCCGTCGTTCGGGGTCCGGGGACCCGCTCGACGACGGCACGGAGCCGTTCAGGTGATGGGTGCAGATACACCTCGCTGGATGAGATCCAGGCATGACCGAGGAGCTCTTTGAGCACGTCGGCGGTGCCGCCGTGCGCCGCTACGTTGGTGGCGAAGCTATGCCGCAGCATGTGTGGATGAACCGGGCGCGTTAGGTGGGCGCGAGACGACAGCCGGGCCAGGAGTTCATTGATGCCTCCCGGCCGCATCGGGGTCCCAACGGGATCAGCAAACAGGTTCACCAGCAGGAAGTCCGACCGCCCGGCAGGGTCGATGCGTTCCCGCTCATCGATGTACTGGTCGTAGGCCTGAACTGTCATCCAGTCAGCCGGCACGACACGCTGCCTGCGCGACTTCGCCCACGCGCCGTTCGGATTCATCCTTCGCACCACATGCAGGTGCGTGCCCCGAAAGCCGCAGCCCAGCTGGGAGGCATCAGGCACGAAGTGGACGTCTGAGCGGCGTAACCCGGCCAGCTCGCCCCGGCGCAAACCCATCCGCCACATCGCAATGACAACAAATCGATCGCGGGCGTTACGGGCCGCTCGGATCAGGCCAACGACGTCCTCCCCCGCAGCATTCACGATCGGAGAGCGCGGCTCTGACAAACGATGCCGGGCGCTTGCGCGGGGACGATTGGCACCCTGTTCTGCCTCGTTCACGGCATAGCTGTCGAAGGAGTCATAGACCACTCCCAGCACCTGCGGGTCCAGCTGACCCACCGCGGCCGCGTGCCGGAAGAAGCTACGCACCGCCGCCATGATCGCATTCACTCGCCGCGGCCCACGCACCACTTCGGTGCGACCGGCGGCTATTTGGTCCGGACGATAGTGCTGGAGCCAGTAGACAAAGCGACCAAGATAAGGGGCACTCTCCCGCCACGGCTTACGAATTGATGCAGCCCAGTCAAAGAACAGTGCAAGCGACGCGGCATAGGACTGGCTCGTGGACTCCGCACCATCCCGACCCAGCCGGTGGTGCAGCAGGAAATCATCGGCCTCCACCACTACACGATGGGCTGGATCGAGCACAGTCCAGTAACGCAGCTCCGAAGGCATCCTCACTAGAAAGGACCTGAACGTCGCCACGGCCAGATCACCCCCTGCACCTCATCCCAGAGATGATGCTCATGCGAAGGATGATAGAACTCGCGACGTGAAGGACGTGCCCGACACACCGACAGTTACTGTGCCGGACACATATGGCAGTACAGAAATGCGACGTCCGCGACAACCTTTTAGGACCCAACAGAACCGGGTCCTGCCTGACCTGGCCGCAGCCCTCGGGGCTCAGGTCCCGCCCGGTGTCGTCCTCGACGGCGAAGCCGTCATATGGAACAAGGATCGGCTGGACTTCGAGGCGCTGCAGCGGCGCATGGTCACGTCCAGGGCGGCTCTGCCGGCGCTGGTGAAGGAGTTCCCGGCCGCCTTCGCGGCGTTCGATGTTCTGGCCGTCGCCGGGCAGGACGTCCGCGGAGTCCCGTTCGCCGGGCGCCGGCAGCTGCTCGAAGAATTGGCCCGGGAATGGGCCGCCCCGCTGACGCTCTCCCCCACCACCACAGACCCGGAACTGGCCAAGACCTGGCTACGGGATCTGCCCGCCACCGGGATTGAAGGATTGGTCTTTAAGGGAGGATCACAGACATATGACGCCTCGCGCTCCTGGTTGAAGCTGAAGCACAAGAACGTACTGGACGTTGTCTGCGCCGCCGTCATAGGACCCTTGACGCAGCCCCAGGCGATCATCGCGGGCTTGCCCATTGATGGGAAGCTGCGGATCGTCGGCCGCTCTACAGTTCTTTCAACCCGCGCAGGACGGGAGATAGGCCGCCAGCTCCGCCCGGCGCAGCCCGGTCATCCGTGGCCCGAAGAGATCAGCGAAACCTCGCTGAACAGATTCAGCAAGGACAAGCGCCCGGTGCGCCTAACGCTGGTCGAAGCGCTCGTGGTCGAAGTCGCGGCCGACGTCGCGTGGTCCGGCAGCTCGTTCCGGCATCCCCTGTCTTTCGTGCGCGCCAGACCCGAGCTGGATCCCGCCGCCGTCGAACTCCCGCCGCCCATCAAGGACCGGTAGGCCCTGTAGATCGCGTTGGACGGGTTGTGCCCACTGGGGGCAGGTGGAGCCCTCCGCACAGCTCAAAGCTGTCCCCATTGGGTACAACCCGTTCGTTGTCAGACCCCTCCCCCATACTGAACACCTGCGGCCTAACCGGCCGCTTTTTATTAGCGTGTCTATTCGAATATATGTTCTAAGGTTGTGTTATGGGACCGGAACAAGCCAGTGCGCTGCAGGCGCAGTATGCGCGGCGTGCCGGCCCGATCGGGCTGACCGTGGAAGAGCTCGATTTCGAACACTTCCCAGCCAAGAACGGGTTCCCGGGGATCCCGGTGAAGGCGTGGATCCGGTTCCCGAACTGCGCGGAGCTGGTAGACGGCGAGGTGTACGCCTGGACGGCGAAAGCCGCGGAAGTGACGTGGAAGGACGGTCCGGTGACCTACCGGACCTGGGTGTGGAGCTCGGCGGTAACACGCCGGGAAGAAATGATGAACAGGAATTTGGGAGAACGGACCAGCCGTGACAGCAACAGCAAGTGAAACAACCCTCGACGCACCGGTGGACATCCGGTTCACCGCCGCCGGCGCTCCCCTGGCTGTCCGCTACGACGGCCGAGTATGGGCAGTGGCAGCGGAGCCGGTTCACTGGTTCAGCCGGGACTCCTGGTGGGAAACCAGACGCAACGCAACCAAGGGCAGCGGTGACCTTGTGAGCGTCGAACACTGGCGGGTCCAAGTCCGCCTAGGGTCGTCAACCTCGACGCTACGGACCTTTGAGCTGCGCCGAGATCCACTGGCCGAGCAGTGGCTGTTGGAGTCCATAAGCGACTCCTGAGGCCGAGCAATCAGCACCGCCGCCGGCCCATGTGGCGCCCCTGCCGAGAGCTCCAGCGGTTACTAGTATTTGCCAGCATGGGCTAGGTACAGGGCTTCAGGGCGGGCATCAGTGTAGCTAAGCACCGCGCTTTGAACTGTGGAGTCCTTCAAATTGAGAGCATAAAAGACATCGTTGATCTTAATGATGGATTCGATGCGCTGGTACTGGTCGCCGTGCATAGCTGCGTATTTGGCCAGTCCTCGCAGTTTCGGTATGGAATCTGAAAGGCTCTGGGCATGCGGGTCCAGTATTGAGGGAACAATGCCATCATCAGTTTGATGGAAAAAGACAAAATCCGGAGTAAGACCCCGGTGGCGGCCGGCCATGACGTACGGGACGGTCAGAGCACCTGAACCGCTGGAAGGGTTCCGATACCAGGCAAGACATGAGCTATCTTGAAGCTCAGTGTCAAGGACGTGAATTTCCCACTCATTCAACTTCACCGGGTAGTCCCCAGTAGGCGAAGATAGAAGGTGCTTAGGCCACACAACTTCAGCCACGGGGAAGGGCTTGTTGTCAGTCAGGGAGATGACTGAGGCCTCCGGTTCGGTGGCCTCAGAGCGTACCTCGTCTAGTTGAGCCTTGAGCGCTGCCGGGGCTTTGTTGATCTGGGTCTGGTACTCCTTGAACCACTCGATGATGGTTGCATTGGCGACCTGTTCGAGCTTTTCCTTTATCCCGGGCTGGTGCGCCACAACAGCAACAGACATCATCATCGTGAACGTGTCGCCGTCGTCCATGAATCGATCGTTGAGGTACGAGTCGGCCATGGAACGACCGATACGACGCTCAGCTTGGGCAAAGAGCTGCTCGACGCCCTTGCTGTCGATTTCTACTTCCTCCAAAGAATCAATCTCAAGCACTGCACTTCCATCGAAAAGGGTGGTCACCTCATTTTCTATGAAGAAGTGGGCGAGTTTGTCAGATTGCTCCTGGAACTTGCGGCTGGCGTCCAGCTGAACTCTGGTCTCTCTCAGCACCTGCAACAGCCGATCAGTCGCCATCTTGGACGCGCCTTGGAGGATCGCGCTTCTTCCGCCACCGGTAAGCAGGGTGGCGAAGTTCTTCAGCCGATCGACTTGGGTGCGGTACTGAACCCCTGGAATGACATACGACGGCAATTCCAAGAGCTTCTCAAAGACACCAGTGTTGACCAGAGGGTTCCGCGTAAGCCGGACGGCTTCCTGGGTGATTACGCTGACTCCGGTACCCCCCTCCGTCCCCGACTCTTCTTCTTGGACAATAATCAGCTCTTCCTTAGGGTCGGCGAGCTCAGTTGTCTCTGGACGTGCGATCTGTTCTTCGGCTTCGTCACCAAAGAGAGTGGCCGCTGCCTCTCGTTCGGCTTCCCTGCGACGCAGCAATTCTTCGCGCAGGCCCGTGTTGACGGTCGTTGCCCGCTTAGCCAAGGTGCTGCCGGCGAGTGTCATCTCAGTGGAGGGGACGGCAGGGACAAGCTCCGGAAGGGTGTTCTGGTCCATGGATTCTGGGTGAACCCATTCTTGCCGGAAGCTGTCGTCGCCCAGCTTGAGCCGGTCCGCTATCTGTTTGACTCCAGCTTTGTTGAACCTGGGCAAGAAGCAGTGAACGTAGTTCAATGCCTCATTTTGCTGCACTCTCCGGGCCAGAGGTGTGCGGATCATGCGCCCGATGATCTGTGTAATGGCGTCCTGGTCTTCGACCTTGCGATATGACAGGAGTACTTCGGCCCGCGGGCAGTCCCAGCCAGTGGTGATGGCCTGTTTGCAAAGCACGACCCGGATATCCAGGTCGTCCTGGATGTCTTCCGGGTTTGAGTATGGAATGGAGTAGTTGCCGACGTTCAATACATTGTGATCGCCGAACGTATGGCAGATGTTGTGGGTTTTGAGGCCTGGCCATGACTCGAGTACGACACCAATAATTGAGGCCATCTCGTCGTCAGAGGGCGTGTTCGGAACCTGAATTACAAGGGCAGGCAGCACCTGGGGTTCGTTATTCTGAGCTGAGTAGGAGGCCCATTCCTGTTCATAGCGGCGCACCGTGGCGACGGCGTGGCGAAGCAACGCCGATTCGTTGAAGTTGGCGGCCTGCTGCTCTGGCGATGCCAGGACCAATCCGTCTTTCAGCAAGCCGGACTCTTGCACCTGATCTACGCCAATGCGGGTAGCTCGTACACGCCGGTCGATGGAGTCCATGGCTCTCTCGAAGCGTTTAGGCGTCGCTGTGATGCCAACGATGACCGGCGCTGGTGGCCTGCCAGTTTTTGCCCCTCCGATGATCCGGGAAACGATCGTGTCACGTGACCGTTCCATCTTCATGCCGACGTGGGCCTCATCGATCATGATCACCAACTTGTCCGGCTTCATTTCGATTGTGTTGGTCAGAGTCGACCAAAATGAGTACTCGCGCAGATCGCCCTGGCCCTCTTTGGAAAGCCTGGCACTCGAATTCAGCTTCTGCACGTTGAGGAAGTACACCTTGCCACCGTCCAGAACTTTCTGATCGAAGCTGGACTCAATGATCTCAATGGTGCCGTGGGAGATCTTGTCAGATGCTGTGAGAAATTTCCTCGACGTTTGTTCATTCAGCGACGGATCGTCGGATATCCAAAGGAACGTCCAGTCCGGATTCGGAGCGAAGTCATCCGCTCCGAACAGCGCGGATTCAATGACGGCGGATGCAATGACGGTCTTACCCGAACCGGTTGGCGCTGTGAGCTGCACTGCCGTGACACGTTCCCCGCCACTGTCCACGTAGCGTTCCAAGGCGTCGACTATGTCTTCGAGAACGTGGCGTTTGGCAACTGCCTGATAACCGCGGAGCTTGAATTTCATCTAGGTGTCTAGCCTTGCCTCGTGTTGATTTCGAACGATTGGAGATAGTCCGAGTAGAGCCTGACGGAGTCAATGCCCTGGTCTATTTGGGCGTTGATGGCTTCAAACTCTGCCTGTGAATCGCTGACGATGAATACGCAACGAATGTCATCACGTCCGTTGACGGCATCGACGAAGGCTTCCCATTGGTCGACGTCCGTTAGAACGCCGTAGTACCCGTTCTTGGGAAGGGCCCATCCATCCTCGGAGAGTTGATCAATACGCTCCCCTTCAGCGCCTGCCCGCATCCACAGGATGGGCGCTATGGCGTGGAATTTACGGCCAAGCCTTACCAGTTGGTTGTCTTCGTAGGTGAGCTTGAAGAACTCCATGTTTTCTTCAAAGCCGTCGCTCATAGGGAACTCATCAACGAACTTGTAATCGCCCTTAACCGGCTCGCCGTCGGGCGTGCGTCCCGCGATGGCTGACATAAGGCGCGGGAGGGTCACATGCTCAAATATGCCTAGCGCTTCCCATGCCCCGTCTCCAGGTTCGTGTCCCGCGAGCCTTAGCGACTTCTCTTCCGCGACGGAAACCTCGTTGTTAGTTACGAGTATTGACCGCCTGCGCCCGCCGTCCTGCTTGTTGAGTCGCATGACCGCGTGCGCTGTCGTGCCGGAGCCAGAAAAGAAGTCTAGGACTACGGCGTTCTTTTTATGGAGAATGAAGAACCGCAGCGCATCCTCTACTGCATAGAGGGACTTCGGATAAGGGAACTTCCTATCGGGAATGAACTTGGAGAGCAGCGCGGTGCCATAGGTGCTGGCATCATGGGAATCCATCGCCCACACGGACTTGGGTCTTTTCAGCCCGCGTCCTCCCGCTTCGACCAGGACCCGGCCGTCGGGGCCTCTGCCCGTGACAACAACATCACCGTCGGCAATCTTTTTGACGTCCCCGGATTTCAGGTAGGAGACGGAGCACGTCTCTGTTGCCCTGTCAGCTGATGAAACTACCAAGGTGCCTTCCGCCAGCTGCTTCATGAAGCGGGCAGGGCTGATTTGCCAGCGACCTTCGCGCCCTTGTGGGTCGAGCGGCCATGCCGCATAGGTGCCAGCCGGCGGAACGACGGCATGACGGTCTTCTTCCAATTTGAGTGGCTCTCCCAGGGAATGAAAAGAGTTGTCTTCCACAGACAGAAAGACGGGGTAGAAGCCGTTCGGTCGCGTTGCCCGTGTCCAGTCGTTGCTCCCTCTCCGCCGCATACCGTGCCAGGTGATGTTTGGCGCTGCGACGGCAGCATCGTCGGCCCGCAGCATGTCGCTGCCTGTCGAGGCGGGTCCTGCGGCCCCGAGCATTACAAAGAAAACGTATTCATCCACCCGTGAAAATTCACTGGATCTGGTCGATCCGCTGGGCTTGATCACCGATGTGATCATCTGGATTGTGGCCTCTGGAAAGACTTGTTCTAGCAACAGCCCCAGACGCAGATATTCCTTCTCATCGATGGTCACGATGAGAACCGAGTTACTGGGGTTGAGCAGTCTCTTAGCTAGCTTGAGACGTCGTTCCATGAAAGCCAGCCACTTTGAGTGGCGGTAGGCGTCCTCACCGTCAACGTAATCGTTGTTGTATTTCCAGTCTTTGGCTCCAGTGTTGTACGGCGGATCGAGATAGATCGCGTCAACTTTCCGCTCATACGGATACAAAAGCATCTCTGCCGCGTGGAAGTTCTCCGCGTTAATGACGCAGTGGAAAGGTTTGTCTCCACCCCGCGCAACAGAACCGACGCTTTGGAGGCCTGGATAGATAGGATCACCGAACTCGCGAATGACGACGAGGTCCTCAACTTTCGCGGTCGATCGCTGGGCCTTGTCACCGGGCCTTACGATCGTGGCGAGCCCGTCAACGAGCCGGAGGACCGTCCACACGCCAGGCGTCGCTCCGTCTTTAAACACCACCTTGCCACCGCGGGTGACCTCGAACCCTGGAAGCAGTACCGACTCAGGACGATGTTCTTCGAACACCAAGCCGAAACTCGCCTTAGCGGTCAGTCGACTGACTTGCCCTTGGATCTCGCTCCTGAGTTTTTCATCAGGGATCATCGCCATCAGCGTGTCGAGGTGTGCCACTGTACTCCTTGGAAAGATTAGGCCCACGCTGGCCCTAAGCACGCGCGCGGCGTACCTGACTTTACCTTCGACTCCTTCGAATCACGGCGTTTGCCGACGTGGCGCGGTTGCCAGCAGATGCAGACGCCCCGGCCCCAATCAAGGGCTACATCTTGTCAATCCAGGTGTCGCCCTCACGGTTGTCCCAAGCACTGCCTGAAACCGGCGTCACTTTGTGGCTGGCGCTGGATTGGATTCGCTTGAGTATCGGACGTACATCCTTTGACAGCAGGTCTTCTAGCGATTCATAAGGGCGGAACACACAAGTGCTGACCACCTCTCTCTGCGCGGCCACATCTGTGATGCCAGCTTCCTCGAAGGCTGCTTTCAACTGCCGAATCTGCTCGTGGTCGATCTTTTTCTCCTCTAGGACCTGGGCTGGCGCGTCCAAGGAGAATAGGGCATCTTCGTTTTCAAACATGGAGATCACCTTATATGCGCGGACCCCCCGGCCGAACTCCAAATGTCAGTGACAGCTCATATCCTCTGCCTATGACGAAACCTAAGAAGACTTGCCCTCTGTGCCATGGCCGAGCAGAACAGCCCGAACCTGGCATGTGGTTGTGCTCGGACTGCGGCAATGGCTGGCCGGTGGGCAAAAGTCCGGTTGCGATGCTTCGACGCGCTAGGACGCAGGCTTTAGAAGCTCGCCGGCCTCAAACGCGTCTCCGTCCCTAGATGCGTCTGAGTTTGCCCGTCATCTGGTGAGCCACTTGATGCTTACTGGCGCCGCGGATCAGTAGTCGTAGGCTCCGTATTCGTCCATCATCATCCTGTTGTAATGGTGTGCCTGCTGCTCGCTCATTTCTTCGATGGATATGCCGTCCAAGGTGAGGTCGAGGTGAATAAGCGGAAATGTCCATTTCTCCATGACCGTTCGCCAAGCAGTGTGCATCTCCTGAGTTGGATCTTTGTTCTCTTGCACTGCGATTTCAGCAAGGACGTATTTAGCGCGTTCACGGGCAAACTCCCAACGGGTAGATCCGTCAAAGGGTGCATTTTTCCAGGCCTTGGCAGCTGCACGTGCGCCTGCCTCAGTCAGAACCCCAGACGTCCTAAGTGCCAAAATGAGCCTGGTAAGGCGGGCAGGAACATACAGCATCTCCCGTTCCCCTCCGGTCCAGGAAAATTCTTCGCGTTGGGACTCCTCGTAGTCCACGTATAGCGCTGACTCCCGACCACGCAGGATCTCGTTCCGGAAGATCCAGTCAGCGTCATTGGGTCCGTCTAGGTAGTGGCTAGGACGCAGGACCTCCACGTATCTCATAATTTCGGCGAAGTCAGCCGGATTGCCCTCGTGGACATGGGCATATATACCTCTAGCCAAATGGCTGTAAAAATACTTGCAACCCTTTGCGAACGGCTTTTGCGGGTGCATACATCTGGCAAGGTCCAGCAAGATGAGCACCTTGGCTGCTTCCTCAGTACAAATCACGTCCAGTGCAGCCGCGGCTATAACGTCGTCGGCGGCTTTCAGGGCGGCAACAGCTCCAGCCAGATGGGCAACACGGTCACCCAACTTTTCTAAACCCTCGCCCAAGATTGGAAAGCGTTCCTCATTGCTGAGAGTTACAAGGCGGTCCAAGCGCCGTGGAAGCATCACTGTTCGCTCGTCTTTTTGACCACTCGGCTCATCGCCTCCCCAAAGAAGGCAAGCCGCCGCTAACGGTGCGAACACTGCCGTTGCCGGGCGAGATGGGACCCGGCCACGGTTGCAGCGGCTTCAGCTTCATTTCCAGTAACTTGGGCGCCTCGGCGGTGAGTAAGGCTTGATCAAGGTCAAAACGTGCAGTGTCGATAGCCCGCATCAGGTCGATGGAATGCCCTTTTTTCTTCCCCAATGCGTGTGCCTGACGGCGTAAACGGATGAGATTCCCAGCGGCAGCGGAAAAGCGGGCCTGGAGAATTTCTCGGGGTTCCTTAGAAGGCTCCCCCGAGCGCAGTACCAAAGCAACTCGTCGAGCGGTCTCTACCGCTTTGTCGACGCGCTTCTTTAATTCAATCGGAGACAGGCTACTTCGCATGCCTGATCCTACCTAGGCACAAGGAAAGAGCCGGCACTGCCTAGGATTTGATCACCTGGCTGGCATCCGCTCCAGCCAGGTCACCGCTTCGCTCGATCCACCACACCTCAATTTCAGCCCTATCCAATGATCCCTTTGTCTGTGAGTACAGCTCAACGTAGCGAGGAATCCTCGGAAGTACGATGATGCTCGCCCAGCCCGGTTCGGCGCCCCGCAGCTTCATGGCGGCAAGTATCGCCTTGGCGTACCAGTTTCCCGCCTGTTCCCTTGGATTCGCCTTCTTCTTCTCCCCCGCCCGCCTAGGGTCCGCGTATCCAACTGTGGGGTAACCCTTGACCTCGGCTCCCAGTTTTTGTCCGTCCAGGTCCGCAATGACATCGACGCCGCCTTCTCGCGAGGCAGTATTCTTCGCCGACAGGATCCGCCAGCCGCGTTCGACAAGTGCGGATACGAAAGCGTTCTGCACGCTCGCTTCCAGATGCCACTGCTCCGAGACAAGCATCAGCTCTACGCGAGCGGGAGGTCGAAAAATGCCCCGACAGCCTGCACAAGACCATCAGCGGCGAGGTTGGACGAAACACCGCCGGCCAGGGCGTAGCCGCCCATTCGGAGACGTGAAATGAAGCCCCTGGTCTCGTCGCCTGGCTTCGATCCGTCAGCCGTGACGGCCGCACGTAGGTCCTCCACGGCCTCCGTCTGCAACCCCAGCTCCACGGCCGCTTTGATCAGAGAATCAATATCGCCCTTGTTGACTGCTGCCTTCTGCCGGATATCTGAACCGGCGGCGATGTTGTTGCCGTCACCGTTGATGGTGAAATTGAAATTGTTGGTCACCATTTTGATCTCCGGATCTGCTGTCGTCGGCCCATTCGGTTCACCCGCTCTGGGAGAAACCTGTTCCAGTTCCAAAGCAAACTGTAGGGCGGTAGTGCGCACAGAATCGATGATCCCGCGTATAGCGTTCTGTGAGATCGTTTGCTTTGCCGAGATAAGCTCCATCAGATAAAAACCTGTGCCACCCTTTTTCTCTGCCACGAGTCGGCCGTACTCGTGGACGATAAAGGGGTCCCAACTCATGTTGGGACTACCCTCGCTACCGCTCAACACTTCTAGATCCGCAATGGGTTGACGGATTGTCATCCGAAACCAGCCTTTGACAAAGTCTTCCGGGATGCCCACCTCAGACACCGTGTTCGTGATGTGGCCACGTGGGCCGAACCAGGTGCCGGTGACCTGAGTCCTAAATGGTCCTCTGTAGGTGGGCACTGTGCCATCCGATTTGTAGCCGAATAGCTCCCGTTGTGCCCAACCACCCAGGTTCTCGGCTCGCAGCCTGTAGGCAACCGTCTGAACCTTCCTGAGCAGGTTTGAGGTCGTAAAAGCGTCGTCGCTGGCAGCGTCGATGATCTCGGTGAGCTTGGTCATCCGCCAATTCTGCACCAGCACCGCATATGCACGATGACACCACACGTTCAATCTGAGGGTGATGACATGGTATGGAGGCGGAGCACGGGCACGGCGATGACAGTGATGAGGGTCTGGCCGGTGGTTCCGGAGAAGAACATGGAGACGTGCAGGGTTTGTCTGTCTGCGCAGCGCTGGCCTTGCCGGGATCCGGAGACGCGCCGGCTGCTCTATGTCACGCATGCCACCTGGGCGGCCCGCAAGGGGAGCAGGTGAAGGAGTCCCCGCGGCTGTGCGCCTTGCTGGAAGGCTGGGTGGGCTTGCCCAACGACGACCAACGGCCCGGCGGTGCTACCGCACCAGGGTTTTCCACTACCTTGGTACCGGCGCACCAGCTGGAACTCCCCTAATCGGGCTGGTCGGGGTGGGCGACAGATGGCACGCCGGCTATCAATGACTTGACCTACGCAAAAGGCCTTCTGGGTGCGGCAAAGATTTGACAGCTGCCCTCTACCGCGACAGTATTGACGCATAACCCCAGTTTGCTTCGGCAGCTGGCCGCGGGACCCCTTCGGGGGTCTCTGCTTTTTAACCAGACTTCGCGCCTCTACCAGTCTGTGGGCTTGGTGATCTTGCCATGGGCATCAGTTACGACATCTGGGAACTGGTTAGCCTGAAGGGCTCCAACACGAATGTCCCTGATGAAATCGGGCTTGCACCTCATCAGGGACTTGCTGACCTTCTCATACGTCTTGGCGATACCTATGTGCTTGCCGAGAAGGTTTTTCGTCATCCGAAGTGGTTCGGTGAGGTCGGAATCGTTGCTGACCACCAAGTAAACGTCGGCATCATCCCGGAAAGCGTCCATCATGAGGTGGGCCGCAAGGTTCACATCAGATCCCTTTTCTTCAGTCTTGATGACTTCGACCGTGCGGGGTACGGCATTGGGGTCAGCCAACGCCATCCGCACGTTGTGGACCGTGTACTGCCCGAAGTGGATGGATACTTTCGGCAGGGTCGCCAGCGCGCGCAGATAAGCGTTCTGACGTGCGGGGGCCTGTAGGTCGCTGGGGCGGGCCTTCACTCGGGCCGTGAAGTACTTGATGCGCTTAACCTCGTACCCAGGCATGAGGTCTTCAAAGAGACCCTGAACGTCCAGCCATTTGTACGATTGGCCCTTCAGCTTGCCGTAGTAAAGATTGAAGCCATCGATGTAGACGTTCACGGTGGGATTTGCCATAGGTCGATGCTAGCCGGAAGACCTGACTTGTCCCCTCAGTGCTGCTAGACGACTCCCCCGGACCGTCCCACGTCCTTGCCTGTGGGACTCATTGGCCGGAACGGTGCCGACCTAAGCTCGATGGGCGAGTGTGTCGACGTCCAACTAGATAAGTGGCAACCGTTGCCAGAATTGGCACCAGTAGAAACGTGAAAAACCCGCTCCCCCCGCTGATGAATCCGCCAACGTTGATATAGCCAGATATGCCAATCCACCAGCAAAGAAGTGCAAAGAACCCAGTACTCACGAAAAGGGCACCCCGAAAGTCCTTGCGTTCAATAAAAATCAAGCGATCTTGCTGGTCCGTCATACCAACTCCCCCTGACCGTCACTCGCTGAGTATCTGACATTCAGGACAGCACGGATCCGTGATTTTGGCGAGGCTCTGCATCCTGCCAGAGTCATACGGTCCGGCTACGGTCTCCCTGTCCCACATCCTTGGACCTAGGACACCTCCGCGTGCACTCCCATGGTCGTCAGGGCTTGGCCTGCCCGCCGGCATCCCTTACGAGCACTCGGAGCCAGGGCGCCTAGCGGAGAGGCTTCAGCCAGGCTAGTCCTTACGGATGGCTATGAGGGTTTTGCCGTCTTCCAGAAGCGCGTAGAGGTTTTCCCGCGCTTCCTCATAGGTGTTGCCTTCGGCCTCAATGTGTCCGTAACTGCCGTCCGGGTTAGTGATGGTCCCGATGAGTATTACCGCCTGGGCCTATGGGGCAGTAGGCTCGGCGGGCTCAATGAGCTCCGGGCCATTGTTACGCACGCTGTTCACCCCGGGACTGACAATCCGCGGTGTCAGGGTCGGTTCCGGCAAAGAGTCCAGCAGGTGCTGGATGCCGTCCTTGTCGGTCAGGTCCGGGTCCAGCCATTCAGCAAACCGGTCCCGCGGGATGATCACTGGGGAACGGTCATGGACGTGCCCCAAGGCGTCCTGCGTTGTGGTGGTAAGAACGGTGCAGGTGAGCAGCCAGCGACCAGGGTCGTCCTCGGGCAGCGACGGATCAGCCCACCACTCGTACAGGCCAGCGAAACCCAGCAAAGGCTCGTTCTCGGAGTACAGATAGTTCGGGATCTTTTTCCCGTCCTCAGTCTTCTGCCACTCGTAATAACCATCCGCAGGGACGATCGCACGCCGCTTCACCGCGGCCTTCCGAAAGGACGGCTTCTCCAAAATGCTCTCGCTGCGGGCGTTAATAAGCTTAGAGCCGATCTTGATGTCCTTCGCCCATGATGGCACCAGGCCCCAGCGGGCAATAAGCAGATGCCGATCGATGGTGCCCTCATCCAAACGTTCGGCAACAATCGGCACACTTTGAGTGGGTGCCACATTCCAGCTCGGCGGGGGCGGACTCCCCTCAATCTCTTTAGCCTCAAAGTGGCTCAAAAGGTCGCCGGTGGCCTTGGACATCACATATCTACCGCACATGAGGCCATTCTGCCCCGCAGCCGCGGCAGAAGTGCTTTAAGCAGGCGTTCCAGATTTGTCGAGTTCGGCCGAGGGATTCAACGGCGATCGACGCAGTAGTTGGATTTCCTGGTACGCGCCATGCTTTCCTGTCCGTTGTCCAACGGCAGCAATTTGCCAGCCACGTTCGACGGCCTCTGGGTGCAGCTCAGTTTGAACATCCCTGCCCGCGCATATTGCAGTCTCTGTAAAGGCGTCTACGCCGACTATGTTGGCAGTGAACTCCCCCGCCGAAGCACCGAGATGGAACTTGGGGTGAACTCGGATAGTTGATGCCTGTTCTCCAATGAACAGCTCGTCACCCCAGGGAAACCTAGACTTGGGCACAAAATCTGTGTCTGACATTTCTCCCAAAATGTCCTGTAGCGCAGTGCGCCATTGTCTTCTTGGCAGCTCATCCAAACCCAGCGGACAGATGAACCTTGGTGCTTCCCAGCCTTCGGCGATGGCCAAGTAACTCCCGTGCTCCATTGCTACCATGCGCTCCACGCGCCCAGAGTCCAGCTGCCACGAGACGTAGAAGCCGTTTTCGTAGTACTTGTGTTCAGCAATGGCACCCAATCGAGACTTCTGCCGAACCACGGTTGGGGCTTTCTTCCTGATCCTTCGAATAATGCCAGGACGGCCTTCTACTGCGTCAGAAACAGCTGATGCTAGGGCCTCGATTGCTTCGTTCGTAACGCTTTCAGATTCGGCTAGGACATCATGCTTTCCAATGGAGCCAAGCCCACCGAGCCGCAGACGCACCACCTGCCATCCGGCGCCGGCGAGCAGTTGGTTACGCGTGTTGTCATCCTTTTCCTTGCCTGCATGGGTGCGCGCGGGATCGACTTCCACACATACCTTGGTCTTGGAGATCAGGATGTCCGGGGTAAGGATGGGAAAATTGTTGCGCTGTGGCTCATGGCCGCACTGAATCGCGCTCCGCCCCTTGTGAACGGTGAATCCAGCGGCGACGAGTTTCTCTCTCACTCGCTGCTCGGTCTGAGAAGTCGTGAGATTCCGTGACTGGATTACCGTGCCAATTGGATGTTTAGGAGTGGTTACCGTTTTCCTCGCAGCAAAGGAAGCACTCCGGCATGGGCGACACATGGCCATGTTTTCGGCGCCGGGTTTGGCAATGACTTCGTGTCCGCACTCCAGGCGCACCCAACCGTGCATTTGCTCACCCAAGCAGGTAAGGCATGCCCGTGAGCCACCGCCCTGTCGGCGCCAACCTGATGGCGCTCCACACTGAACCACTGCTGACTCAATAAAATTGTGCCCCTGACCGCAAATCCAACGCACCTTCACTGGCGATGAGGCTGGAATGTCGTTTGGGCCGAATAGATTTTCGTCATCCCACATGTCCAGAACTTCCTCATGCCTTGCTGCGACCGTTGTTTCGGGCTTAGGTGCCCGTCGAGCAAGGCCCAACCCTGTCCGCTCTTCCGGCGTAAGTACCGGCCAATCCTCAAGTGCCTTCACAACGGCCCCCATTTGAAGTTCTTCTCGCACAGTCCCTGTTTGAAGGAGCGTAGATGAGGGGTCAGACAAATGCGGAGCCCTCCTACCTCGGCTTGAAAAAGCCAAGGAGTGGGGCCACGACGCCGTAGATGATCTTGGCGTTACCAACAATTGAGTTGACGGCCACCTTCATGCGATCCGCCCTTGCAGCCATTTGCTCGGATTCCTCTGCCAGAACTTCGGCGGCTGTAACGACATCATCTAGGAATTTTCGCTTCATGTTCACTTTCTTTCTCCTATGGGTGCGTCGGGACTCGGGATCGAGAGGACGCCCATGGTAAATTACACAGAGTCTTTGTGTTGTGAAATCGAAGATACACGATTTACAAGGAGTTTGTGAAGTGAAATCTGGGACCAGTTCGGCAGTAGCCTTCGGTAGCGTGTTGCAGGCTGCGCGGAAACGTTTGCCAAAGAACCAAGCCGACGTCGCTGCCTCTTTCAATCCCAAGCTGTCCGTCGCCGCTGTCTCCATGGCCGAGAGCGGGAACCGTCCTCCCAAGACCGAGGCGGCTATTCGCGGTTACGCGGATGCGCTAGAACTCGACGCCGATGCCCTGCTCGAATTCTGGTGGGCCTTGCTGGGGATGATCGAGGAGGATAGGGCCGAGGGGCATCCGGTTCGCCGATGGTGGCAAGAGCTACAGGCAAGTCCTTCAACGCAAATTGACCAGCAACGAGCTGAGGAGTGGGCTAAAGAGTGGGATGGTGAGGGAGCGGCTCTGGACGATGACAGGTATGTCCCTCCGCTGGAGACCTTTGTGTTTTCAGAAGAAATCTGCAAAATCCTAGGGCGCCTGCTGGGCGACACCTGGCAGATTGACTATAAAGTCCAGATGGGCCTCCGCGACCCTGTAGATCCGTGGCCAGCGGCACTAAAGATCGAACTGCGGTCAGTTCCAAAGGAGGGCGATGTGGGGAGGGGCGAAGAACTGCTGGCTTCCTTCGCCTGCCCTGAACCCGTGACGCGACCCATCTCGGCCGATGCGGCCATACGACCCAATGGCGACGCCATGTCGCCAGATGTGGCATGGATTCTCTCATCGGTAGAGGCAATGCCTGTCCGGGAACGAGCAGCCGTGGCCGGATTCATCCACGGACTGCGGGAGGGAGCTAGCCTCTTCTCCGAAGCCCGGCTGCCCCCTCAATCTGCCCGATAGGCGTCAATCAACGGGCGCAAGAATTTGAATGCCTACCTAGTGCCTCGCGTCGTCTTCGACCGCCAGGAGGACCAAGAGCTTATGTCAGCGAGTATGAGCTACTCCGCGTACGCGTGTTGTCCGCGCTGAACCTGTGATCCCCAATGCTTTCCAAGGGTGTCCCAGTTCCTTGGTTGTGGGACAGCCTCGGTGGGACACTCCCCCACTGATGTGGATCCGCGGCATGCTGCGTAACCTGACTGTCCCGTAAGTTATCCCAAAACGCCCGCCATAATCACCCGTCACAGGTACAACTTTCGGTACGGTTCCAGGCATGGACATTGGATACGCGCGGGTATCAACGGCGAAACAGGACCTGGCCCGGCAACTGGACGCTCTGGCGGCCGCCGGCATTAACAACGCACACATCTTCGTGGACAAGAAGTCAGGGGCCACCACAGACCGCCCAGGGCTCCAGGACGCGCTCAGGCATGCTCGGGCCGGCGACGTCATCGTGGTGCACACCCTGGACCGGCTTGGCCGCACAGTCCGGGACACCCTGAACATGGTCCACGAGCTCCGAGAGCGGGGCGTGGGTGTCCGGACGCTGGCTGATCCCCTGGCCGTGGACACCACAGAGCCTGACAGTCCGATGGCGCAACTGGCGTTTGTCATGCTGGCCCTGTTCGGGCAGATGGAGCGGACGTACGCGGCCGAGCGTGCTTCACATGCGCGGGCGGTGGCCACGGCCAGCGGCCGGCGCACCGGGCGGCCGTCCGTGGTTGATCCTGGCAAGCTCGAACACGCCGCCCTGCTCCGGGCCAACGGTTCCTCCATCCGGGAGATAACCACAAAGACGGGCTTGAAACGCACGACGCTGTACCGGCACCTGCCGCCGCGCCCTAGCGGCCCAGACAATACACACAGCTAGAAGCCGAGATCGAAAGTCTGCACAGCAACCCATTGGCGCCAGAAACGTGCAATGGGGTTTCGTGCAACGATTCCGCGCACCCCGTAGCGGGCGTGTCGTGGCACCGGCGCCCAGCGAACGGGATCCGCCGTTATCGGTCACGCCGCAGATAGGTTTCGGGGATGGGTACTGTGGGGTGCCGTCACCCCACCGGGGCGGGGCCCAGCCCCCGCCCCAGGCGCCAAAGCGAGCTGGAAGAAAACCGCCATTCTGAACTGACAGCCCCTGGGCTCACTGGGAGAGGTCCGCCAGGACGGCCTTCGCCATCATGTCGCGGATTTCTTTCTTGGAGAATCCTGCCTTGCGCATGCGCTTGTGCCACAGGGTGAAGGAGAGGTGCCGAACGAGCGACTTGCCTGCGCCACTCTTGGCGAAGAGAGACAGGACAACAGCCAGCACAGGGAGGACAACGCTCACACCTATGCGAACGATCTCGGCGATCGTGCTGAGTTCCATGGCCACTCCCTCGTCCAACGGACCCAAGACACACCTGTGGTGTCTTAGCCATTGTGAGAGGTCCGCGACGGGGACGTAGATCAAGGATGAGCCATGGAAGCTGTGGGGTCAAGAGCATCCGTGCAGACGACTTCTAAAAATGACGGCACGGGTGCGGAGCGCACGGAATCCGCAGTTTGCGGGCGCTTCCGTGAGCCTAGATGAGATTAATGATCGGCACGTCCTTGGGACTACGAGTCGTGCCGCCTGTTGCCAGGTTGACCACGGTGAAGCCTTGATCGCGCAGTTTAGCCACGACGGCATAGGTGGCCAGCTGGTGAACCCCAGTCCAGCCATCCTCCCAACCATTTGGGGCCGGCCTTTCCAGCGTGGAGTCCTCACGACGCCAGGCGTTTAGGACCCGAACTCTCTTGTTTGCGCTTGGGGGAAACTGGGCTTGGGCGGACTTCAGAATCTCGTCGTTTGATGACATGGGATAAACGGTAGGCGCCGCATGCCGATAAACCTACGTTTCGCCACGCCCAGTCCAGACCGTTCAACGGTAAATAGCGGCGGTTTCCATACGTCCAGACGCAAAACACAAGGCAACTACAGCGCCGATGGTCTTGACGGTCGGTTGTTGGGCGTGCCAGCACGGAGAGAATCAGGGATTCAGATGCAGGGGGGTGTCCCATCGCTCGTAGCCCTCATCAACTGAGCCTTGCGAATATAGTGTGCTGCGCTTCGGGATCTTCCTTCGGAGCCTGTCCAACACGCCATGTTCCTTGTACACAATGGTGATTGTTTCAACGCTGCTGGAAGGCCTTACGGAGACGAGTTCCGTGTCCCCCCTCCGATACACCTTCATAGGGAAGCCGGCGGCACTTGCGACTCCAAACTGGAGCCCAGAGCACATCTGTCCATACTCAAATCGCCGTATCTGCGCAGGCTTTCGGTGGATGCGCTCCAGCCTCCAGTAACCTCCGCCGACGGCCGTGAACGTCCAAGGCGACTCCATGCCGACTTGGCGCCAGTCGAGATAGGCCACTGCCAGGGCAATTAGGGCGATCCCCGTTCCGAAGATGCTCACAATCAGCGCCCACAGGGCGAGAATGTCTCCAGTTTCCGTCATAGTTCAAGCCTTTCCCAACCTAGTGTTCGTCGAGAGCCTTCGAATACGGCGAGAACGATTTTTTCTTCTTAGGCACCGGGGGCCTTCGTCTCCGGGGCGACGCGTTGCAGCAAGGCGTTGTGTACCTTCTCCAGGGTGGTGCTGCGTGCCTCGGCGCTAGCGAGCTTCTTCTCCGCCTCCGCGGCCGCCCCGGCGGCGGCGCGTTCTGCTGCCCGTGAGTCTTCGAGCTCAGCGCCCCTGGCGGCCAGCTGCTGCTCCAAGGCCTGCGCCTTGGACTCCAGGGCGGTGACGCGGGCCTGAAAGTCAGCGGTCGCGGTTTCTCTCTCTGCGGCTGCCCTGTCCAGGTCCGCCACGAGCTCGGCGATTTCCAGGTCTTTGTCTTTGCGTTCCTGCGCCCAGGCCGCTTCTACGGCGGCGTGCCGGTCGGCCGCCTGGGTGGAGGCCTCGGCCCAGCAGGCAGCGGCGAGCCGGGTCGCTTGTTCGAGCAGGGCCGGCGGTGTCGCGGCGACCTGTCCGCCGGCGGCGAGCTTCTCCTCTGACCATTCCTTCAGGTAGCGGGTGGCGTCCGCGTTGCTGACGCCGGCTGCGGCGCGGACCGTGGAGACGGTCGGTCGGCGCTCTGCGCTGATCTGCTCGGCGGCGGCAAACACGCGGTCTTTCACACTCGACGTCATGGCGTCTTCTCCCAAGTAGTAGTAGGAGTAGTAACGATACTACTCCTACTACTACTTTTCAAGGGTTTAGAACGGCGGTTCAGAATCGGGTCCGCTCCCCCAGCCCCCGGGCACCGCTGGTCGCCGGGGCCACCCGGGCACCGGCCGGCGCGGGCCGTCGTGGACGTAACCGTGTGGCGGGTGGCATGAGCCGGCAATCCGCTCACGAACGCTGGTCCAACAAAGAATGACCTGCAGGGCCCTTCCGCTACGGTACCAACCGGGGGGGGTATCAGGGGGTGGATGACCCATGCTCGGAACCGGCAGAGTCAACTAGGCTGATCCGGTGGAAATCACCGGAACGATCCAAATGGCCGACGGCAGCACCGACCACATCACCGCCCAGGGCGACACTTACGACAACGCCAAGGCTGTACTTGAGGCCGCCCTCCCCGAAGGCACGAAGCTGATCGCCATCCGCAAGGACAGCTGACCACGATGCCCGAACACAGGACAGCGCCGCACCCGGAGTGGGTCCAGATGTACCGGCAAGGCCTCACCACCGCCAAAATCGCCGCCACAGCAGGCATCGGCCAAAGCACCGTCCGCTACCACCTGGCCATCGCCGCCGCCGCCGAACCCTCCATCAGGGACGACCACCGCAACGCAACCCGCACCGCGCCGGCCACCCGCATCACCGCCGACGGGCTGCGGAACCTCGACGACACCCTCGCCCTGTACCGGGCCGAGGGCCGACTCCCCTCGAGCAGTTCCCCCTCCGCGCGGGAGCGCGCCCTGGCCATGTGGCTGGTCAGACGACGCCAGGACCACGACCAGGGAAGCCTCTCCCCCACCTACAGCGAAGGCCTGCAGGAAATCCCCGGCTGGGAACAACGGACCCGCAAAGACAACGACGAAAAACGTTGGAACCAACGCCTGATCGAGCTCACCGACTACATGGGCACCGGGAACGACTGGCCCCGCCACAAAAAAACAGACACCGAACAAGAACGACTCCTGGGCATGTGGCTGCACATCCAGCGCATGAAGTACCGCCGCAACGAACTGGACCAGGACAAAGAAGAACAGCTGAACACACTCCTGCGTGGCTGGCGGGACGGCAGGACCCGCGGCCGACCGCCCGGCTCCCCAAACATCCCACGCGGCTGAACGGCTGCGGCGGCCCTTGAGCTGCACCGCGGTTCCCCGTCGGTCCACTTGATTGCTAGCTATATCTACTGATATCTATCGTTTTGCTACACTTGCATATATTTCAGTAGATCTTCCTAGAGATGAGACTCGCTTGGATCCCGTATCGAATCCCTACTCGCCCGGAGCCGGCCGGAAACCCGCGGCCCTGGTCGGTCGCGACCAACCGCGCAGGGATTGGCAGATTGCAATCGAACGTGTTGAATCCGGCAGAACGGCCCAGCCCTTCGTTCTCTACGGGCTAAGAGGCGTGGGCAAGACAGTTCTACTCTCGGACTTCCGCCGCTCCGCGAGTGAGCGAGACTGGCTCGTCGCACAGGTCGAAGCCGGCGCCGGCAAGTCCCTTCGCGAGGCGCTAGGAGAAGCCCTTCACGCACCACTTGCCGATCTGGCACGCCCCTCGGCCGGAAGCCGACTACTCAAGGCGCTAAAAACAGCCGTCAGTTTCAAAGCCTCCTACGACCAGAGCGGAACCTGGAACTTCGGCCTGGACCTGGACGGGGCCTCAGGCGGAGGAGCGGACACCGGCGTCCTCGAAACAGATCTCCGCAAACTCATCCACGACCTGGCCTTGGCCGCAGAGGAGGAGAGCGTCGGCCTGGCGATCCTGATTGACGAAGCCCAGGACCTCAATCCGGCCGAACTCGTGGCACTCTGCGCCATCGCCCACGCCGCCGCGCAAGACGACTGGCGCGTCCTCTTCGCGTTTGCCGGACTGCCGAGCCTGCCCAGGGTCCTCGCCGAAGCGAAGTCATACGCCGAACGGTTCAATTACGAGAAGATCGAGGAACTCCGCGGCACCGTCGCCTCCGAAGCCCTGACGAAACCGGCAAGCGAGGATGGGGTCGAATGGGAGGACTCCGCCGTCGCCCTGATCGTCGACGAAAGCGCAGGCTATCCGTACTTCCTGCAGCAATTCGGACAAGACACATGGAACGCCGCAACGGGTGTGAAAATCACCTTCGACGATGCCCGCGTTGGTGCCGCCAATGGCCGGGCATCCCTGGACAGCGGCTTCTTCCGCGCCCGCTGGGACCGGGCAACCCGAGCCGAACAGAACTACCTCAGGGCCATGGCCGAAGACGACGACAAAGGCAGCTCATCCGGCGAAATAGCAGTACGGCTGGGACGAGGGCCGGCCAGTTTCGGCCCGATCCGGGCGAACCTGATCGCGAAGGGCCTGGTCTACGCCCCAGAACATGGAGTCATCGCATTCACCGTTCCTGGAATGGCCGCGTTCATCAAACGCCAACCCAAGTGAGCGTAGTAGTCCGGGAATCGCAGGGCGGGTACGCGCTCGGCTCAGGCCTCCGTCATCCGAGCGGTCAAAACGTCCGTCCCACGTTCTCGCCGACTTTGATTCAGGCAATGAGTTCTGACTGTCTAATCCGGTGCTTAGTACCGGATTAGACAGTCCTTGCCGCGGATTGGTATCAAAGGGTCGTTTCTGACATCGACACCCCGAGCGACTGGGGACGCTGCAATCTAAGCCTCATGGTCGGTTCGCGACCGATGCTGCACCGGACCGTTACTCCTTGTTCTGGTGACCCCTATAAGCGGTGAGAACTCCAACGAAGAACGCGTTCCTGTTATCAGCCGTCCACGTGCGAGCCAGACTGATGATCACCCGCATGTGGTCTCTGCGGAATCGCAGCGGCCTGGTCTCCGGCTCGACTGAACCACGAGGAAGTTTGGGTATAGCAGGCGCCCGCCCAAAGATGTCATTGGCGGGAATCTGGCTGTCATTCGGAGCAAAAATCTGTCCGAACCGATTCTCGGCTGCGACCCAGCTGATCGCGTTCAAGACAATTCCCGGATACGAGATCCCTGTGCTGTCATGGTGCTCCCCCAGCCACTGGTTCAGGTCCTTGGGAAGGTAGAGAGTGACGTGACCGGAATGTTCCTCTTCGGCGGGTTCGATCTTGACCGGGGCTGTGACATCGAAAGCTGGCGCCAACCGGTCCACTGCCTGTGCCGGTGAAGCCGCTACAGGCGTATTCGATGCTGGTGCTTCAGCAGGATCCGCACCCTCAGGCGCAGGCTCCGACGCAGCCACGAGCACCGCCGGGGCTTCAAGTGTTTCAGGTGCAGGCTCAGGCGTTGTTTCGAGAAAGTGCTCGACTGGAGCCTCTTCAACTGCGGCAGGCACAGGTTGCAGCACACGCTTTTTAAGGCCGCTGAGGGCGCTGAGATCCATCTTTCCCGGGCTGGAGGGCAGGCTCATTTGGCGGCTACCTCAAGACTCTCGTCAAGCACTTCCTCCTGGGCTTGGAGCTCCTGGACGATCTGCTCGGTCAGTCGCATGTAATCCTCGGCCAGGTTGCCTGCCGACTGCGCGATGCGGGGTTCATCCGAGCTCTTCCCCTTGTTACGCAGCCGCTCCCAGAACGGTGACTGAGTCGCTGCCCTGGCGGCCAGCTCGTGTGCAGCGAGACCACGGAAGCTGGCGTCTGCGTCAGCTGCAACAACGTCTCGGATACTGCCTTCGAACACGGGCGCGATGCCGTCCAGGGACTCCTCGAGCAGTGTGCGGGCCTGTTTGTCCACGTTCCTAGCGTTAGTGGGAATGCCAAAGAGGATGACCCCGAGCAGCGACACTGCTGGATTGTCATTCTGGACACTAAGGATGCGACGGGCCAGTGACTCAAGGCCGCGAATAGACTTCGGCTCAGGCTTCACGGGCGCAAGAATCCAACGGGAGGCCAACATCGCTTCCTCAATGGCGGTCCAACCGGCCTCTGATGGCGGGGTGTCGATCAGGACGATGTCGTAGTTCGGGGCAATCTTTGCCAAGGTCCGTGCCACTCCCCCACGCATCTTGCCCTGGCGGGATGCATCTCCCTGGAAGGTGTCCATGAGCTGCGCTGTGTGGTTGCCGCCGGCCAGGACATCCAGGCCCGGCCGCACATCCTTGATTGGCACTGGGATCTTGTCGTACCGGACTGCAATGTCCAGTGCTTCACCGCGATCGTACCGGTCATCGTTGATGATGCCCAGGTTGGTAGACGTGTCGCCCTGGGAGTCCAGGTCGACGACGAGCACCTTGTAACCGGCTTCAGCGAGAAGAGCAGCGAGATTGGTGGTCACGGTCGTCTTGCCGACGCCGCCTTTGCCATTGGAGATGCAGATGGTGCGTCGCGACGCCAGTTGAACGGCGGGCGACAACGTGTGCGAGGTAGTTGCCGTATCCATAGTGCACATCCTAAGTGCGACCGGTGCAGTGCAGCGGCATATTTACTGTCGTGTCGAAGCACAGCACTAGTGCACTTACTTTGCACTAGTTAATCAGTAGCTATGCAGTTGAAACAAAGTAATGGCACATTAGCATCGCACCTTATTCGCGCTAGCTTAGCTAGCGCTCCACAAGTATGTGACCATTGAAATTGCCCTACAGCGACCACCAAACGAAACACAAGTGCAAAGCACATGCAAGTACAGAAGACCAGTAAATGTATAGCTACTACGCACTAAGTGCACACACTAAGCGTGCGCTATAAATCGCAGTAAAAACGCAGTCTCCAAGTAGTAGATAAAGAGTACGAGATGCAGTGAAAACGAAGTATGGCTTACTCGCAGAGGTTGCGAAGTGGCATCATTCACCTCCCTCAGGCGGCAGCATGCTGCGCGCGAGACCCGTCAAAACCGGGTCCTGTTCCGAGTCTTGCTGTGCCTGGCTGCTACCGTGAAGCCCACTCCGGTTATGACCTTCGCCAGGACAGCGCCATCACTGGCACCCGCCCTGGCCCTCAGCTCACGTGCGACCAAACCTGCCGGTACTCCAGTAGTGTCAGGATCGGCCAGAAGTACCCACCTGACTGCCAGCCGTAGGCCAGCCGCGCCCTATCAGAAGGATCCTGAGCCATGAGCCACCCAAACCACTACCAGCCAAACACGCCCCACACACCGCCGGTCTATGTCCAGACACCTATGTTTGTACAGTCACCGCCCAAGGGGATGAGTGTGGCCAGCATGGTCCTTGGCCTCGTATCAATCTTCTTCGGCTGGACATTTCTCGTGCCGCTTCTTGGTCTGATTCTCGGGCTCATCGGCCTCAAGAAAGAACCGGCAGGCAAAGGCATGGCCGTCACCGGTGTCATTCTCAACGGTCTCATGATCACCGGCTGGGTGCTGCTGGTAATGCTGCTCCTTGGAGTAGGCATGTTCGGCACGGCGGCAGCGGTAAACGGCACCGCCTAGTAGCGCAGCGCTTGGTCGTACCAAGAGGTCAGGGTGTCTCGTTCGTGTGTCTTGCAGCCCAACCGTTGGGAGAACCCAGACGCAGGTCAGTGCTCGGATCCAGGATTGCTAGCGTCTGATATTCGACTTTTTCACAAGTCACCCCGGCATAGGCCCAACAGCCCCTGCACACTTCACCAGCACCATTTGACTAGCAGCATGGTAGTGGTTGCCGTGCCGGCGCATGCTCAAGTCGTTTGGTCCACGGCAACCACTGTTCTCAAGCGTAGCGAAGCCGCCGGGGTCCCGTGCGGCCACATCGTTGTTGCTATCCGGTTGCTGTGAAGGCCATGTGGGCGAGGGTCGAGTCATCCGGTGGTCCTTCGAATTCTTCCCAGGGGTAATCATCGGTGGGGGAGAGGAGCTCGGCGACGGTGTGGGCGCGTTTGGTGAGCCATTCTTTCCAGATGGTGCGGTCGTGCTCGTATTTCTTCAGCTGCACGACAACGGCTTCCAAGACACCGAACCGCTCAGCGAGGTCCTTCAACGACGCCGCGGACACGATCGACCAAGCAAGGTCCTTGCCCCGGGTGATCAGGTTCCACGCGGCCAGGACCTCCAAGGCCTCACCCAGGGCCGTTCTGGAGAGCCCGCTGGCCCGGATAAGATCCACGCTCCGCAACGGCACCGACGAGTGTTCCAACGCCTCATAGGCGAACGCCGCCGGCAGCCCGAGTTCCCGGAATACCGGGCGCAGGGCATGGATCTTGCCTTTACGCCAAGACAGGTCCTCGGCAGCCGGCTTCACGTCCTCGGGAATGGTCAGCATGTACTGATCTCCTTTGGTTCCCCTGCCACTCTCCACCAGCGTCACCAACGCCTCAGATTCTGACCTCAACGCCCGCAGATGCGTGGCAACAGTCGTGTGGTCCAGTCCGGTGGCCACGGCAACGGACCGGACACCGAACTCCACGAAACGAGATGCCGTCATATGCGCGGCCTCACCAAGTGCACGCAAGATCATTCTTCTGGCCAGCCCGTTCCTGGAGTCCTCGTACCGGGGTTCCTTCAACCTGAGCGCGTTGCGCCAGGTCCGGATGAACCGGTGTTCAGCATCCGGAGTTAACGAGACCGCAGACCCTGTAAACCCTCCCCCCTGTGTAGATGGCTGGCTTGTGGGGTTTTTGCGGGCATTGTTCTTCCCGTCCTGGCTGGTACGGGTTTTTTGCACGTACGCGACTGCGTTGGCCCAGTCATCTTTCAGGGCCTTTGCCCTGTGCCGGGAGGGGTAGCGGACGTAGAAGGAGGCCAGTCCTGGCCAGTGGCCCTGCAGCATGCGGCGCTGCACGTCGGTGACGGAGAGGCCGGCGGCCGCGGCGCCGGCCAGGACGGCCTGGCGGGCCTCGGAGTCAGTGGGATACCTGTTGACGTCGTACAGCCCTGTCATCGCCAGCTGCAGCATGGGTCGGGACATCCGGCCCGTGCCCTGAAGAACCTGCTGTGAGCGTTCCTCCAGTGCCGGCAGGACTGTGAGGGGTTGTTCCAGGCGTAGGGCCCGGACCGCGGAGATCTCCCTGGCCAGCTCAACGTTCATGGTGTTCCACACCGATACGGCGTTCGGACGCCGGGCGATGTCGTAGGCGGCGTTCAGGCTCATGGCCAGTTCCTGGTGGCCACCGCGCTTGTGCGGGGACCCAGGAACACGCATGCAGCCGTGCAACAAGTTTTGGTGCGGGGTCTTGTCCAAGCTCCGGTACCGGGTGCCCAGGGCTTCGACAAGATCACGCGCCTGCGAGAACGTAACCCGCTCCTGCAGCGGGATGTACACGTGGCGGCCACCGTTGGGGGAGTAGTCCTCGATCCATCGCGCACCGCAGCGACCCAGCCAGGACGTCACCGCCCTGACCTCGGACGTGACCAGGTCAACGCCGGCAACGGATGAGTCAAAGTCAAGGAAGATCGCAGCGCACGTGCCGTCCTTCCCGAAAATACGCACCGCGGACGGGAACGAGGGGAGAGTCCCGGTCAGGTCCCGTTCATGCTTCTGAGGATACGACTTACCGCCATCACGGGACAGGCGCACCCGCGGTTGGCCCGCGAGAAGGGGGGCCAATGCCGACCACACCGCCCCAGGAGCCGAAACCGGCGCCGGCGCGACACGGACACGAATGTTGGGTGCAACGGATGTTGACCCAGCCAAGACTGGCTGTACGATAGTGACCAAGTTCCTTTCACTTGTGGAAGGGTACGAAAAAGTCCACCCACAGGGTGGGTGTTGAATAAAGTTCAGATCGGGTCCCGCCAAGAACATGATCTGGACGACAAACTTCAGAGGCACCGGCCCCGCTAACAGCGGGGCCTTCCTCGTTTAACCGGCCTGTGCCATAGGCAAGGCCTCCTGGTGGCTTCTTAGCTGGTCTAGGTCCAGGGAGTCGATAAAGGCAGTAACAACCGGTGTCAGCAGCGTGACGCCGTCTGTACCGAGGATATCCAGAGCCTCGGCAAGCTTTGCGGCCCGCTCGATGTCCGGCTTCACAGTAAACGTGTGCCGAGAGCCCTTTGAAGGCCTCCCCATGGCACGTCTTGTGAGTGTTGTCATGTGCCCATCGTGTCTTAATTTTCGATTACAGAAACGATTATCGGGCGGCGTGTCGCAGTCAAAGAACGTTTAACGCCCTGAAAGGTAGTCCTTCAAAGCAATGAGGAGGCTGTCCAGGCGTTCGGCGTTGACGGAGAACGCTACCGTTCGCCCCCGCCTTTCACCTACTGGAAGATTCGCTTCCACGAGCTGCGCGGCCTCAAGGTTCCTCAGTGTCCGTCTGGCGGTATTCGGGTCGGTGCCCAGTTCGCGCGCAAGCTCCACTGCCCCCGTTGGTCCCTTGATGGACAGGTGGCGCAGTATTGCGCGGGAGAACATCGTGCCGAACGACTCAATAGCCATTTCTACATCCCTTGGCAAGGCGCTCTGAGGGCGTAGGTATCGGGGCATTCATTCATAATCTCATTTCTTTCGATTTCCACACACCGTCGAGAAGGCGACATTTAATGTTCTTTTCAGATAGTGTCTTAACTATTGCACAAACAAGAGCACAGATAGCAGTGACCGATGACACAGAATGGCCGTGTGACAAGCGATTTCGGCTCAACGTGTGGACAATGGCCTGTTGGTCCACCGAATGGAATTTGTCAATGCAGCTGGTGGCTGTGGAAACGATGTCCAAGGGGGAGGGGCAGATTTTGAAGAGTTTATTGCCGTTCGGTACGTCGTGGCAGATGGACGGCGCTTTGCGTGAACGGGCGATCCAGGAACGTGAGGTCTTCCGGTCCTGGGTGGCTGAACTGGACGCCCCTGTCGGGCAGGTGCGGGTACTGAGCGAACTTCTGGAATTGATGGATGAGCGCGAGTTTGTTGAGGGCCGCGCTGCTTGCGTTACCTATAAGGCGGAACTTGCCCGCCGTACAGGGCTGGGCGACTCCTTGGAGGGTTTACTCAAGGAGCTGGTGATGGTCGGCCTGATCACCCGAGATGACGCTGCTGACATCTTTGAGGACCGCCGTCCCGGGGTGGTCTTCCGTATCCGTCACCCTGCCGTGGTTTTGACGGTCGAGGCAGCAGGCCCCTTGTGGATGGCCGATTCCTGGGCGCGTTTGCCTTCGCGGGATTTGTCGTAGTGCCGGCTCTTCGTGTTGTTGCCACCGTAGTTTCGGCTGCGGTGCTGTCGCTGGGTTTCGTTGTTGTCGTTCTGGATGACGGCGGAACGCCTGCCCAGGCTGCTGCTTCGTGTGCCGCGCCGGGGACTTCCGCGGTGTCAACGGTCCAGCCTGTTCCGGGCAGTTCGGTGGCTGGGTTCGATGCGGCGCAGATGAAGAACGCGGCAGCGATCATGAAGGCCGCCTCGGATCTTGGGTTGCCTGTGGCGGCTCAGCTGATCGGTGTGCAGGCTGCCATTGGTGAGTCCACGTTGCGTGTCATTGATTTCGGCGACAGTGCCGGCCCGGATTCGCGTGGTTTGTTCCAGCAGCGGGACTCGTGGGGCCCCTACGCGGACCGGATGGATCCTGCCAAGTCCTCGGCACTTTTCTTCAAGGCGTTGCAGAGGGTGGAGGGTTGGGAGTCGCTCGAGCCAACGATTGCGATCAACCGCACGCAGCGGAACGCTGACCCGAACCACTACACGCAGTTCCGTGCCAAGGCTACGGAAATCGTCAAGGCGCTGGGTGGGGAAGCAGCTGCCATGGTTGATCCGTCCGGTGTCTGCCCGGGTGAGGGCAACCAGATCGTTGGGGATCTTGCCGGTAAGTGGGTCAAGGCTCTTCCGGATGCGGTGATGACCAGTGGCTACGGCCCCCGGCCGGCACCTCCGGGCACTGCCGGGGGAGTGCTGGCCAATTTCCACTACGGGATCGACTTCTCCACCCCCGGACAGGCCGGAACGATCCTGGCCATCACGGATATGAAAATCGTCAAGATCCGGAATCTTGAAGGCATGTTCGGGACGGGCGTCACGGGCCAGACCCTCGACGGCAAACTCACTATCGGCATGTATCACATGGAAGCCGGCTCCTTGAAGGTCAAGGAAGGCGACACCGTTGCTGCCGGAACTCCGCTCGGAACTGAGGGCGCGACGGGAAACGTCTCCGGCCGTCACCTGCACATGGAGTTCTACGCGGGTGCACTCCCGAATCCGATGATCCCGATCAACGCCACCATCGATCCGACACCGATCCTCAAAGAGAAAGGCATCCTCTGATGCGGAAACTCGTACTCGCTCCGGCCCTGATGGCCACCACGCTCCTGCTGGCGGCCTGCGCCGGGGAACCTGCCTCCAACACTGCCAGCACGACCCCTTCAGCGTCAGAGATCGCCTCCGCGGACGGGGGAAACGAAAAGGCGGAGCACTCGGCCGACGACGGCCACGCCACCGAGCACTATCACGGCCCCAATGTCACCTGGGATGCCAACTCCGACGTCAAGGTCAAAGAGGCCGCGGCGAAGGCCATGAAGCTCTTCGCCCGCCCGGTTGTCCCGGAGACGCAGTGGTTTTCCGAACTGGAGCCGTTGCTGGCTGCTGCCTACGCGGAGGATGCCAAGTACATCGACCCGGCCCGGGTGCCGTTCTCCACGATCACGGATGGTCCCTCGATCAGCCGCGAGGCAGAGAACCCAATGACTGTCACGGCCTCCTTCTACACCAACGACGGCCCCTGGGACATGATGCTGCACCGCGTTGGCCAGGACGATCCCTGGCTTGTGACCTCGATCAGCTCAAAGGCCAGCCAGTGAACGGGCACCACGGCGTGAGCCTTGACGAGTTCGGCACAGCACCGCTGTTCACGGACCCGCTGGCCCAGCCCGAGACATCCACCAGCACAGCAGCCCCAAGGGATGGCGGGCCCGGCCCGGTTCTGTTCCAGGACGCACGGTTCCTCCCGCCCACACATGTTTCCCGAAGTCAGCACACCACGAGTGAAAGGAAGAACTCATGAGTACCAACTGGTCAGGCGCGGAGCGAAAGTCCCGCGCCCCTATCAGCCTTCTCGATCCAACAGAGCCGGCGTCTGAGGACAGCACGCAAGAGGCTCCTGAGCCTGTGATCAGCGCCGTACCTGCCACGGAGGCCACTGCTGTGCCCGTCCAGCCGTCCAGAGAGCCAGGACAGTCCGCAGCCGAGGGCGTGCACGGTCCGCTGGTCAGTGGCCGCCGCAGCGCATCGGTGCTGCGGAAGGAGAACGTCAACGATCAGCTTCCGCCGGCTACCGGCTGGCAGGCGTTTCTCCGGGCGATCACCTTCGGCCTGGTCAAGCCCAAGGTCGGCGCGGCCGAGCTGGCACGCCGGACGGACCTGTCCGCGATCCAGCGCGTGTACTCGCGCCCGATGCAGATCATGGTCGCCCAGCCCTTGGGCGGGGTCGGTAAGACCACCTGCAGCGTCGGGATCGGCTCCACCTTCGGGATCCACTCGGGCCAGCACGCCATCGTCTGGGATATCAACGAAATGATGGGCACCCTTGGCGTCCGGACCAACGCGAACGAGTCCACCCGCACCGTGTGGGATCTGCTGAATGTGTTGGCGAAGTTCGAAACCATCTCCGCACGCAAGGGTGACTTCACCTACTACACGCGGCATCAGGGCAAGAACCAGTTCTCCGTCCTGGCCTCGGACGAGGACCCGGACCGGATGAAATCCATCGGAGCGGATGAGTTCAACCGGATCCACACCGTGGTCAGCCGGTTTTACGACACGATCATTGTGGATACGGGCAACAACACCCGCTCCGCAAACTGGCTCGCTTCCATCGAGGTCACGGACCAGCTCGTGATCCCCACAACCCTCAAACGCAATGCCGTTGTCTCCGCTCTTCGCATGATCGAGCAGCTCGAATCCATGACCGAACGCACCGGGAACCCGCACTACAAGAACCTGGTCGATAACGCCGTGGTCATTGTCACCCAAGGCGGCGGGGCCAAAGTCTCGGCCGCAGAGCAGGCGGACCTGCGCGAAAAGCTCGGTTCCGCTGTCCGGACGATCATCGACATTCCCTACGACGGTGCCCTGGACACCGGCTCGATCATCGACTGGCAGCTGGTCGGTGATCCTGCCCGCCGCGCCTTCGAACGCGCCACGGCCGAAATCGCCGCCGGCCTGCTCGAGGTAGACAACCACTCCACCACCAACCGATAGGACCACTCATCATGCTCAGCAACATCCTGACCAAAATCACCATCGCCGCCGCCCCGGAAAACCCCTTGGACGGTGTCACTCCCAGCATTGACGTGTTCGGCGTCCAGTTCAAAGGCGCAATTCAGCTCGTCATGGGCGGCCTGTGGGCGTTGGCACTGCTGGGAGTCACGGCAGCGTTCATCTGGAACCTCGCAAAGTGGGGCATCGCGCGTAAGGACGGCCGCGTGGACGACATCTCCGACGGCGCAACAGGCGCCAAGCGCAGCGGTATCGCCTTCGGCTGCGTCGCCGGCGCCAGCGTCCTCATCGGAGCATTCCTCGCCGTCGCAGGCGCAGCAGGAGCCTAACCAGAGCACTGGAGCCCATTAATGGGCCTCCAACTCGCACGGAACTTCCGACACTGAATGGAATGCGACTCATGAAAAAGAACTGGAAAGCCCTCGCGGCCATCGCCGCCGTGCTGATTATCGTGGCGATAGCCGTGGTGCTCATCAATCTCCGGCCAACTGACCAGGCTACACAGTCGGGTACCGATAACGGCATGGTTGCCGGCAAGTTAGGCTTCCCCGTCTCCAAGATCAACATCGGGGAAGGTGGCACGAAAACCGCCGGCGACAGCAAAACTCCCATCGGGTACAGCGGCACGTGCGATTCCGCTGCCCAGGCAGCAGCCAACTACACGCCGATATTACGCGACGTGAATTCCATGACCTGGGAAAAGCAGAAGGCCACATTGAACTCCCTGGCTATCACTGGTCCCTGGATCAAGGATGCAACCCTATTGGGCGATTACTCTGCTGACGCGGCAGCGAAAGGGACCGTTCCTAGCTTTGAGGGGGGCTGGGTCGATCAGACTAACGTCCAGGCGGGCGGACTTTTCCGAATGGTTTCATGCGAACCCAAGAAGGCTGCGGTGGTACAAGTGTTCTTCGGCGGGCTCGGGGTCGGAAAAACCCTGCCCGAGGCATTTTTCGGCACTAAAACCATGGAACTTACATGGAATGGCGACTGGAAAATCTCAAACGCACTGCCCCGCACCGAGGACACCGAGCTCCAGCAACGGTTGAAAGACGAAGGCCCCTCGGGCGGCGTGGGAGGAACACCCACCGGCAAAATCCCGACTTTCGATGACGCCTTGATGGCGCGGTATTTCAAGGACCTGAGCAAGGAAGGGTGGGTCGAATATGCGAACGCTACGCGTTAGCACGCGCCTGCGGCTGGTGGCCGTGTTCCTGGCCTTGTTCCTTGGCTTTGGAGTCGTCACCGCGGGAGCTGCCCAGGCAGCGGACGACGTGAGCGCATCCGAGAAGCTGAATGCTGATCAGATGAAACGCCTGGCCGGGTTGCCGCCCGCTGAACGGGACGGCATCCGGGACCGTCTGAACCAAGAACTCGCTAAGGGCGTCTGCCAACCCAATCCGATGAGTGCAACGATGATCGGGCAGGACTGCGAAGGCAAGTCCACTCGGGCATTTATTAGCTTTCTGACAACCCCTGAACAGTCTTTGGATTACAACCCTGCAGCGCAAAAGGGCCAGTTTTGTTCTGCGCTAAGCAAGGAAGGGGTACCTGGGCTGACTACGGGTGTCTGCATTGCCGGAGTCGCGTGGGACCGCCTCGCCCCGATTGCTGGGGTTGTGCTTCGGACCGCGGTTGCTACGCAGCCTGGCGGTCAGTTCGTGCTGGGTGCAGTGGACACTGTGGCTTTCATTGCCAACGCCAAAGACGGGTTTGAGAAGTTCGCCAACTCGACCAAGGAGGCCGGCGTCACAGCCACGAATGAGGTTCTGATGAACCTCTTGAAGGTCTCCTCGTTTCAGGTTGATGACGCGTTCCGGGACATGTGGGGGATCTTCTCCGGGATCGGGATCGTGCTCCTGGCGTTGATGTATTTCAAGCTGTTCAAGGATCTTTCGGACGAGAAGATCGACTTCGATACGGTGCGGCAGTCGTTGTTCTGGTTCGGCCCGCTGTCGATCCTCTTGGCGATCTTCGGTCCGGCTCTGGCGTATGTGGGCAATAGCTGGTTGACGGACCTCACGGGCGCCATCAGTCCGTGGACGTCGAATCAAATCATGGATTTCGCCACGACGATTTCCCGGTTCGCCTCTTATGAGTCGAACGGCGTGTTCGGCCCGTTGGCGGCAGTGCTTCTGTTCGGGTTGTTGTTCGTTGGGGCGTGGGCGCTGCTGGGGCTCTTTGCCCTCCAGCCGCTCGCACTGTATCTGCTGGGTGTGGGTCTGGCGCTGATGATCGGTTTCATGATCCACCCGCAGTACCGCGCCCGCGTGGCTAAGACCGGGTCACTGTGGCTCGGTATTGCCTTGTCCAAGCCGCTGATCCTTTTGCTGATGGGGGCTTTGTTCAGTTTCATCAGCAGCCGTCCCGCGTTTCAGGGCGAGGGAACGGATGACGCCCTGATCAACGCATCCTCGGTATTCACTGCGGCCGCGGCCATGCTGGTGCTGGCGTTCTCGCCGGCCCTGTTGTTCAAGTTCGTCCCGATCCTGCCGTCCTCGGCCACAGGCCTGGGGGCTAACCGCCCGTCGATCGCTGGCGCAGCCATGGTCGCCGGCGCTGGCGCTGCCATGAGTTCAATGATCCGCAAACGCCGGACAGCGCAGAGCCAGTCCGGTTCCGGCGGGAGCAGCCACCCGGGCGGGTCTTCCCGGCCCGGCATGAGCGGTCCCGGCGGCGGTATGTCCGCTGTTGGTGCCGCTGTTGGTGCCGGTGTTGGTGCCGGTGGTCAGCGCGGTGCCGGTGCAGCTGCCCGGCAGGGTTCTGCCGGCCAGGAATCCGGCAGCGAAGCGGCACCTGAAACCCGCACCTTGGGTGAGATGCAGGCCGATGACCGGGCGGGCACCCCGTCCGGCAAGGCGGCTCAGTCCCTGCGCGGTGGTGCTGCAGCTCTCGGCCGGGGCACCGGATCAGTGGCGCGGGGTTCCGCGAAGGTCGCCGCCGGCGGCGCGACAGCGTTCCTGCTCGCTGGCCGCGAGAGCGCACGGCAGGCCTCGATGCGCGGCCGCCAGGGCGTCAATTCAATGGCACCCGATACCGACCACATCAGTGGCCGGTAAGTAGTACAGAAGCCAAGGGAGTAGGCAGTCATGGGAAGAATGGTCGTTGTCGGCGGTGAGGTCTCACGCCGTGGCCTGTTCGGGGGGAACCGGACCGGTCCGGAGTGGATTGGCTTAGGTCTTTCGGTGGGTCTTGGTGTCCTCGCCATCGTCGCCTCAGCGGCCATGATTTGGGTGGGACTGTTGATCGCGGCCGTGTTGGTCGGCGCCGGTGTATTGCTGACGACACCAAGCAAAATGACTGGGCACCGCTCCCTGGGTGCGCTCTATGTCGAGGCCAGGCATCAGCGCTCCCGGAAGAAGAACGGGACGGCGACGTTCGTTCCGGTGAAGTTCCGGGACCAGACGCGGATGGTCAAGGCGGGCAAGGCCGACCGTGCCGGCGCGGACGAGAAGGGCATGATCGAGGTCCCGGTCCGGCACAAGAACAATGTCCCGCTCATGGTCGGGGACGTACGGGCCTTCACCGTCCTCACCCCGGGCGGGCCGATGACGGTTTTCCGGCACCAGGGCGCCATCAAAGTCCCGTACTACACCGTCACGGTGGAGGTCATGGGCTCATCCTCCGGTATCCGTGAGGAGAACCGGGAGGATTCCGCGTATGTGGCCAGGGGGCAGTTCCTGGCGCGTCTGGCCCGCCGGCAGTCCCTGGTCTCGCACGTGCAATCTCTCTCCCGGGCGGTGCCGATGGACTCCACGGATCACCTGATCTGGATCCGGGACCGGCAGGCACCGGGAGTGCAGAGCATTCTGTTGGCCTCCTACGGGGATCTGGTGCAAACACTCCAGTCCCGCTCTGAACAGCACCGGACCTACGAGACGTTCCGGATTCCGAAGTCAGCGACCCTGTCACTCAAAGCAGACAAGCTCGGAGATGGCGACACCGGCCTCGGGCTGGCGATCTATCAGGAGATTCGTTCGGCGCTGTCCCAGGCGCAGATGATGGGCTCCATTCAGGACTACCGGACCCTGGGACCGGGACAGATGGCCGGGTTGCTGCGTCATTTGCAGGACCCGGATTACGACATTGACGACCACGTGGGCGCTGACCTGGCCGACTGCTGGCAGCACCTGGACGGGGAAAGCTCTGAGTCCTCGGTGGTGGTCAACGGGCACTGGCACACCCGCACCGGATACGTGCCGGCCTCGGCTTTCAGCCCCGAAGCCGTCCCGGTCTCGGCCCTCCAGGCGCTGGTCAGCGGTATCCAGCCGGCGGTCGTGCATTCGGTCTCCATGGTCATGGAACTTGAAGATGCCCGCAAAGCACGCGGGAAGGCACGCACGGACGCGGCCATGGATATTGCCAAGGACAACGACGTCCGCAAATCCGGGAAGCTCTCTGACGGTGCCGAAGAGGTGTTGATGGGCGCCTCCCGGCAGCGGCTCCTGGACCTGAAACCGGGCTCCGGTCACCATGGGGCCTCCTACGCGCTCTATATCTCGTACTCCGTGGAGTCCGAAGATGAGCTGCTGGTCACTGCTGACCTGATCGAGGCTGCCGCCGCGGACGCCGGGATCGAATTCATTGACTGGATGGATCACCGCAACGATCTGGCCCTGATCACCACCATGCCCTTCACGAGAGGAATCCGATGAACACCACGCAGAAACTCATCAAGGGGCTGCGGATGCCCTGGGCACTGACCAGCAAATCCCGCCGCGCCAAGCGCTCCCAGACCCGCGGCGCACGGGTCTCCCAGCACAACGCGGCAGCAGTGGCCACCGAAGATGCCCTCGAGGCCAGACGCCGGTCCGGGTCCACCACGAAGAAGACCGAGGGCAGAAAGGAGAACCTCCGGCAAAGGGCAGAGGCCCAGGCCGCTGCCTCCATCCCGTGGCGTCACGAGCACAAAAACGTCCGGGCTTCCCGGCTGGGTTTCTACGACCCCGCCGCACCTGGCGTGTTGTCCTCGACCCGGCAGATGGAATTTTCACACATGGCCATCGCCTCCCCTCCCACCTCTCACCGTGGGTTGGCGTTCGGGATCGATGCCGGGTCCGGGTGGATGATCGTCCATGACCCGTTCACGTCCTACGGCAACGAGCTCGAATCCCCCAACGTCTGCTTCATCGGTGACCTCGGCCAGGGCAAGTCCTCGGCCATCAAAACCTGGGCCGTGCTGCGTCAGCTGATCCTCGGCCGCCGCGTCGTAGTCATCGATAAGAAGTACCAGCTGGACCAGAACGGCGGCGAATACACCTCCCTGGCCGAACGGCTGGAGATTACCCCGGTGAAGTTCATGGTCGGCGGGGGAGGGGCCAGAATCAACATCCTGGACCCACGGATCGCAGCCCGCCTCCACGAGGACAACCACGACGACACCGCACTCTCCACCCCGGCCGGCCAGTCCATGCTCGTCCGGGCCGTCGTGGAAGAGGCCTTGGGCAGGCCGCTGCTGCCCAAGGAAGGCAAAGCCGTCCGCATGGCCCACAAGCAGGCATTGCGGGCCGCCGCGGCCGCTATCGAAGTCGCAGATGTCCGCCACGTCCTGAAGGCGTTGTACTCACCGGATGAAGCCACGGCTACGGCCTCAAACCTGACGGTGGAGGAACTGCGGCAGTGGGGCCAGGACCCCGCGTTCGAACTCGAACGCATGATTGAAGATGACCTGGCCGGCCTGATCGACGGACCCACCAGCACGGAAATTTCACTTAACGCCGGCCTGACCGTCTTCGACGTGTCGCTGCTCCCGGAGGACGGACCGGCACTGGCGATCGTGATGACCATCATCAACACCTGGCTGGCGAACACCCTCTACCGCCAGGCCGAACCGGTCCCCACGATCCTGGTCATCGAAGAGGCCTGGCACACCGTGCAGGGCTCGGTCGCGAAGGTCACCCGGCGGAACACCAAGCTCTCCCGCGCCCTGTCCCTCTCGTCCATGTTCGCGTTCCACCACATCTCCGACATTCCCGAAGACTCCCCGGCGATCGCCATGCTCAAGGAATGCGGCACGGTCCTGCTGTACAAGCAGCAAAAATCCGATGACGCCTGGGCGTGCGAACGGATGTTCAACCTCCCGTCCGGGTCCGCAGCCGATATCTCATCCCTGACCAAGGGAACGTGCATGATGCGGATCGGCAGCAAAGACCCGTTCATCGCCATCCACGTCCGCAGCGCCCTCGAAATCGAACTGACCGACACGGACAAGGCCATGAAATCCACCGCCACCATGAACGACGTCGAAGCCAGCGCACAGGAAGAAGCAGCATGAGCAGCGGAAACGGGATGTCCACGGATTCGAAAATGAAGATCGGTCTGGCCGTCATCATCGTTGTCCTGGTGATGTTGGGATGGGTGTCCGCGTTCCTTGGCGAGATGATCACGCCTACCGGGATGCCATGGACGGACTTTGAAGCGCTCTGGGCGAAGGTCAAGGGCGGCGGGTTCGCCTGGCCGGGCGCGGCCACGTGGATTCTGGCCGTCCTGGCAGTCCTGGCTATCGTTGGTGCGGCCTTCCTCAGCGCGAAGTTCGGTTCCAAACGGTCCCGTGATGACGGGCTGCCCGGCTACCAGGACCTGGAGAAGCGGATGGGCAAGAAAGCTGCACTGGCCAAAGCCAAGCAGTCGCTGGAACTTCCTGAGGATGCCACTGAGGAGGACATGATCGTCGCGCTGTGCAAGCTCGACGGGCAGACTCTTTATGTCCAGCATGAGGATTCGATGTGGGTGTTCGCCCCGCAGCGCTCCGGTAAAACCCTGTTCCTGGCCGTTGGCATCGTCCTGGACGCACCAGGTGCCGTGATTGCCACGTCCACCAAGAATGACCTGCCGATGCTCACCGCCGTTGCGCGGGAGCGTAAGGGTGAGGTTTCCGTGTTTGACCTCCAGGACATTTCCGGCTGGGACAACAAAGTCCGGTGGAACGTCATCGACGGGTGCGAGGACCCGGACGAAGCATTGGCCCGCGGCAAAGCCTGGGCCGGTGCCCAGCCCATGGGGGACGTCAAGAACGGGGACTTCTTCAATTCCAAGGCGGCCGCCGTCCTGGGCCGGTTCCTCCACGCGGCAGCGTTGGGCGGGAAAAGCGTTGAGGACATTGTGAAGTGGACCAACAACTTCTCCAACACTGAACCGCTGGATATCCTCCGCCGGCACAACGCTCCCGCAGCATTCAGCTCCCGCCTGCAGGCGCTCATTTCTTCCCGCGCGGGAGAAACCGTGGACTCCATCCAGGAAACCCTCGCGGGCCTGCTGGAGCCGTTGTCCTCGCCCAAGGCGATGCATATCCTCAGCCCGCGCAAGGGTGAAGGCTTCACCATGGAGAAGTTCCTGGAGAAGCCGAACACCATGTACCTGCTCACCGATGGGGAACGTTCACCGGTGGCACCGCTGGTGGCCATGTTTGCTGACTTCATGTTCCGCAAGGCCCAGCGCATCTCCCAGGGCGCGCCCGGGGGCCGGCTGTGGCCGGTCCTGACCATGGTTCTGGATGAGGCACCTAACGTAGCGGCCATTCCGGACATGGCTAGCGCGCTCTCAGATTCCGGTGGACGCGGGATCCGCATCATCGGATTCAGCCAGTCCTTTGCCCAGAACCGTCAGCGGTGGGGTGCTGAGGCGGCCACGGCGATCCGTGGAACGTCCTCGATCCGGTTGTTCCTGCCGGGCCTGGAAGAACTTGATGAACTCGACAAGATTGCCCGTGCTGCGGGGACCACCCGGCACCAGCGGGTTTCGACTTCCCAGGGCAAGAATGGGTCCTCCCGCACCATCAGTGAGGAGGAACGTCCGGTAATCCGCGGCTATGAGATTCAGCAGCTGCCCGTGGGGGAGGCCTTCATGCATTACAGCAATGTGGCCCCGGCGCGTGTGCAGCTCACCCCGTGGTGGGAACGTCCCGACGCCGACCAGATCACCAAAGACAAGAAGGCGGCGCAGTCGCTCAAAGAAGCGAAGGCAGCAGACCAGTATCAGCAGGACCGGCTCACCGAAGCCGCAGCGGCCACGAAGGCCGCAGACGTTGAAGCTGCGGCCGCCGGCGCGGGAGGGGACAAGTCTTGAGCGAGGACGTGAGCGCCACACCTGAGGAAGGGCCCGATGACGTTGAAGTCCCCTCCGTGGAAGATATGGTCCTGACCCACGTCGGTCAGATAGGTGCCCTCCAAGAGGGCATCCAGGCCCTCGCGGAGATGGTGGAGGACCTTCTCGCCGCCCCACCCAAGACCAAACCTGCACCGTGGAACTGGAAAGAGCTCGACGGACCCGACGCCGCAGAGCTCATGGAAGGCCTGGGCGCTTGGGTGGACTGGATCAATGAACGGTACGGCGTAACGGACAGTACCCGGATCCTCGGGTGCTGGTACCTCCATACAGCCGTCATTGAAGAACTCACGGCCGCGTGGGTGGCCTGGCAGGCCGCCTACTACGGCCACAAGAATGCAGTCCCGGACGCAGCTTCCTGGCACGACGGAACATTCTGGCCCATGCTCGAACGCATCAGGTCCAAACCCTGGGGCATTACTGAGTGCATCAACGAAGGAAACCACGTCGACCACAGGCCCTCCTTCAGGCCATCAACCGGTCCCGGCTTCTCCGACTTTCTTGCCGAACTGGGAGCGACAGCAGCAACCGGCTAGACCGCAGCCAGGTGTCAGGTTGGAATCTAAGACTGTCCATCAGAAGGCTGCAGGAAACGCGTTTGGGACCCTATCCTGACGGTGCGTGGGCGGCTGTCTGACGTCAGGTTGGGGTGTACTCCAGCCGGACAACTGAATGGAGAAGTCCGAACCATCGGTCAGCCCACCATTGCCTCGCGATAGCCAGCTGCCCCGCGACCGCAAGCCAGTAGCCGTGACATGCGACCATGGATCCTGTCTTTCAATCCGCGGGACGGGAGACGTGCTATTGAGACGCGACACCTAATGGGACTGCCCAGGTGAGTCAACAGCCAGATACAGATGGGTGTCCACCGCCACGACAGCCCACGTACTGGATCAGAGCTTGAGGGCGGAGGCGGGATCCTCGCGGCGATGGCCAATATTGGCGACGGCCCGCATATGTGACATATGCCCGGAGGTCTGAGATGACTAATTTGAGATCATGAGCATGTTCGAAGATGGCGGCGTCCTTGCGGAAGGCTAGCCCGGTGTTGAACTTGAGCACTAGCAACCCGAATAGCGATGCGGTGAAACGGTGACCCCGCTAAGAAGTTGCCCGATGCCTCGTAACCGGAAGTGGAAGAACAGAAACGGTAAGGCCAATGCGGCAGGAACGCCAAAGTACTTGCACGCCGCTCTGCGGCGCTCAGCACGCTGCCGGAAACCTACTGCGGCACTCCAGTCTCCATATGGTCCTCCAAAACCATTCTGAGATCTGGTACTGCTTTCAATTGGCTGGTTCGTGGGGCGGTTCCGGACGAAACCGGCCTTCCATCTGTCGCCGTACTGTCCCTGCATGAAATTGGTTAGCTTGAGCCGTTATCTTGCCGCGCCGGAGCCGGTGATAGTTCCCGGAAACCTGAGTCCGCGCCTTCGGAGAGCAATGATCAGCTTCTTTATGCTTCGGTTCGATCTGGTTCCCTTTTTGGGAACATGGCTGTCTGGCGGGCGGGGGCTGGTGTAAGCTGCCCGCTCGAAGTACAGCCCGGCCCAGGGTGAGCTGCAAAGGATCAACTCTATGTCGTGAAATTGGGGGACGGAGGCACTCCCCGCCAGTCGTCGACTGCTCTCGCCGCCCGGTCATCCGTGACGCTGGCCGGCCTTGGGTTTGATATTCGTTTGCCATGACGGCTCCTATGATTTGTATGCAGAGATGATGAGGACGTTTTCTACCGCTCAAGCCCTGATCATGGGCGCCGATGTAGGCAGCATGATTTCCATGGCATTCTGATTAATCAGTTTCTGCCCCGAGGCAATATGGGCAGTCCTCTTCACAGTCGGTCGTTTGGGCTGTCCCTGGCGTCACCTGGATGACGTCAATTTCCTCTTCGCGCTGGTTTGGGTCGGTGGCAGGTCGATTTGCGGTGAATCGGACGCGAGGCAGAGATTGGAAGGAGGCATTTATGGCCACTGGGACGTCCATCCGCTGATTGATCGATGTGAAGACTTGCGTCGGGAACTGCGATCTTTTCGGTCACTGAGCGTCATGTTTTCTCCATTTCCAGTGGCGGGTCATCGTTGCTTTCGTTCCCGGTCGGGGATCCTGCGGATCGCCGCGTGAGTTCCAGGGAATCGAGGAATTCTCCGATGAGATTGGTTGCTTCTTCCGCCGCGTCCACCAGGCCGGAGAAACGAAAAAATCCGTGGATCATTCCGTTGAACCGTTTGAACCTGACAGTGTTCCCCGCCTCGATAAGCCGGGAAGCGAAGGCCTCGCCCTCGTCTCTGAGGGGGTCGAACTCAGCCGTGAGGACGAGCGTTGGAGGAAGGCCGTCCAGGTTCCGGTGAAGGACGGATGCATCGTGTTGTGCGCTCGCTCGTTCCTGGAGATAGCAGTCCCAGTACCATTGCATTGCTTCCGCCGTCAGATAGAGTCCCTTGCTGAATTGCTTCATCGAAGGGGCGCTCATCGTCGCGTCGGTGATGGGGTAGATGAGAACCTGCGCGTCTATGCGAGGTGACTCGGTGTCGCGTGCGCGCAGACAGATCGATGCTGTCAAGTTGCCGCCGGCGCTGTCGCCGGCGAGTACAAGCGGGCCTGCTTTCGCCAGGTCACCGGCCCCTCCGTTTGCAATCCATTTGAGAGCGAGTTCGGTATCATCGATGGCCGCCGGGTGGGGGTGTTCGGGGGCAAGACGGTAGTCCACCGCCACGACCGTCATTCCGGTTCGGTTGGCCAATGATCGGCAGACGCCGTCGAACGTCTTGAGGGTCCCTATGACCCATCCGCCTCCATGGAGATATACCAGGACCCCCGGGGAAGGGTTCCTTGGGACGCTGATTCGCACCGGCACGCCGGTACCGTCCTGCCGGGAAACCCTAAGTTTTCTGGATGAAGCTACGGGCACCAGGGGTCCGACCAGCACCGCCGAAGCCGCAACGTGGGCGCGGCGGGCTTCCTGGGCCCGTTCGAAGTTGTTCTTCTCCGATGGTGGCTGTGTCCGGGGAACGGGCACCGTCGCTGCGTTCGTAAACTCAAGAACGCGGCGCGCCTGGGGGTGAAGACCAGCAGGGAAACCGGCGTCCTCCGTGTGATTGGCTGTCTGCGGGCCGGTGATAGACATTTCGGCCTTAGGGATTCGACGGTCCGAAGGCAACTTCAACCGGCTGGAGCGGCTTTGCCGGCGAAGACAAGGAGGACTGGTCCTGCTCTTCGCGAAGTTCGCGCGGCTTCCGGCCAAAGAATACGGCCGGGACACCGTCCCCGAGCCGGACGGAAACGACCTTGCCGATCAGGATCGTGTGATCACCTGCATCGATTACCTGCTCGGTCACGCAGGACAGCGAGGCCAAGGCATCGGGAAGGTGGGCTAACCCGTATTCGTCACCGACAAAGTCGTCGGTGAATTTGTCGTCGATCTTAGAGGCGAAGCGTTTCGCGATGCCCCAGTGTTCCGAGCGAAGGATGGAGATTGCGTATTCCGTGGCCGTGACGAACTCGGGGTGGCAGCGTGCTGATTTGTCCAGGCAGACGAGAACCAGGGGAGGGGTAGCGGAGACAGAGCTGAAAGCGGTGGCCGTGAAGCCGTGCCGCCGGCCTCTCCCGTCGGCGGTGGTGACTATTGTGATTCCGCTGGCGAACCGGGTCATGGCTTCACGGAATTCCATCGGATCTATCGGCTGTGCTGTTGTGGGGCGGACGGCGTTCATGGTGTTCATCGTTCCTCCTTCAGAAGGGTGGGATTCCGGGGATGTGCCCGATGCAGGTGGAACAGGGGTGGGAAACTTTGCGGTTTTCCCACCCCCTGGGCTGTCAGCGCGCTGTCGTCTCGACGCGCTTGGAGGGTGAGATGACCTGCGGCTCAACCTGATCTTTGAGGAGCTTGAGTGAGTTCGCCCACGGTTCGGGGTTCGCGGAATAGTCGATGCCCAGGACGAGCAGTGTCTCGAAACCGCCGCACTCCTCCTGGAGTTCGGAGAGCTTCTCGGCCACGGTATCGGGGGATCCGATGGCCCACTGGTGCTCGAACAGGTATTCGACCGTGACGTCCTTGTCATCGACGGAATCGTCGTGTTTCATGTGGCCAAGGAAGCCAAAGGCGCGGTAGAGGGGCAGCATGTACTCGTCGTAGTAGCGGCCCAGTTCACCGTCGACACCGTATTTGCGGGCCTCTGCGTCCGTCTTGGCCACGAAGACCTCCTTCACCACGCGCCAGTCATTGCGGTTCGGAGTGAGGCCGGTCTTAGCTGCGCCTTCCTCTACGGCGTCCCAGTGACTGCCCATGTAGCGTTTGTTCATGCTGAGGGACATCGGGATGTGACCCAGCTCTCCGGCGATCTTGAGCGTGCCGGAACGTTCGCTGAAGCCGGCCATCGCGATTGGGGGGTGCGGTTCCTGGAACGGGTACATGTGCCATCCCAGCTTGCCTTCTGCGCCCCACTCATCCGGGATGCGGTCTACTGACCAGAACTTTCCCTCGTACTTCCAGGGGGACTTGTCCGTCCAGAGCTTCTTCATGATCTCCAGTGACTCCCGGGCCATGGCCCGGTGCTCGCCGGACATTCCATCCACGTTGAAAGCCGCCCAGTCGGAGGGAATTGCACCTGAGCCGACGCCCATCATGAGGCGTCCCTGGGCCAGGTGGTCCAGCGCCGCGATGCGGCAGGCCAGTTCCATGGGGTGGTGGTAGGGCAAGGCGTGGGCACCGACGGCGAGCTTGATTTTGCTGGTTTGAAGTAAGGCTTGGGCAATCAGCAGATCCGGTGCGGGGTTGTTTTCATAGCGGCTGGTGAAGTGTTCGCCGAGCCATACTTCTTCATAGCCGAGCTTTTCAAGCAGGCCGATTTGAGAGAGATCGTAGTCATAGCCAGCCTTCACGCTGTGATCCGGAAAGTGGCCCGGCTGCATAAACATTCCAAGACGCATCTTGCTTGTCCTTCCATGGTTTGGATTGGTAGTAAAAGCATCTTCTTGACGGGCACCGAGAGGATGTCGCAGGTTGCGACGGTGCTGTGTCAGTTGTGTCGGCATCGGTTCTGTCAGTCCGATCAGGCGACGGGCAGGTGCCTAGGAGACTGCTGAATTAGTCGCGGGTAGGCGCGTCGGCTGGATTCATAGCCCTGGTGGTTAAGACTGGTCTTATGCAGGGACGCGAGGGCACGCAACGCGGGTATTTGGATGTGGAGGCGTTGGCCGGTGAGTTGTTGGCTCCGGGCAGCGTCTTTGCTTTTCTGGCCAGGCATCGGGGGCGCCTGTTTCCGGATTCGATGATGGAGGACCTCTTTCCGTCGCGGCGGGGCCGGGCTTCGGTTCCGGCGCCGGTCATCGGCTCGGTGCTGGTGTTGCAGGCACTGCAGGGCCTCTCTGATCGGGAAACCGCCGAGGCTTTGACCTTCGATCTACGCTGGAAGGCCGCGTGTGGATACGGGTTGACTGATACCGCGTTCCACCCGAGCACGCTGACGTACTGGCGACGGCGTCTGGCCGGGTCGGGAAACCCGCACCGGATCATGGAGGCCATCGCCGAGGTCGTGGCGGAAACCGGGATCCTGAAAGGCAAGCGCCGCCGGGCGGTGGATTCAACGGTCCTGGACGACGCTGTCGCGAGACAGGACACGATCACGCAACTGATCGCGGGGATCCGCCGCTTTGGCCGTGATGTCCCTGACGGCCAGAAGCTGGTGAGCACCCGCGCCACGGGGTATGACTACACGCGCACGGGCAAACCGGACATTGACTGGGACGACCAGGATGCCAAGGACGGGCTGGTTTCGGCGCTGGTCACCGACGCCCTGGCGCTGCTGGCCGCGGTCGATCCCGAGACCTTGGACGGCAAAGCGGCCGATGCGTACGCGCTGCTGGCACTCGTCGCCGGGCAGGACGTGGAACCGGCCGAGGACTCGGACGGGACCGACGGACGGTGGCGTATCGCCCGCAAGGTCGCCCCGGACCGGATGATCTCTACCGTGGACCCGGACACCCGGCACGCGCATAAGACCCAGTCCCGCCAGCAAGACGGATTCAAAGCACACATTGTCATCGAGCCCGACACCGGGCTGATCACCGCAGCAGAGCTGACCAAGGCCTCGGGGCCCGAGAACAGCGACGGGACTGTCGGTGCCCGGCTTATCGGCATGGATCCCACAATCGCCGGCACCAGCGTCGACGTCCTGGCCGACTCGGCCTACGGTTCCGGGGAAATGCTTGCCGCTCTCGCCCGCACCGCGCACACCCCAGTGATCAAACCATGGCCGCTGCGCCCAGCCGTCGAAGGCGGATTCACCCTCGATGACTTCACCGTCGATGAGGCCGCCGGGACCGTGACCTGCCCGCACAACATCAGCCGCGCCATCACGGCCAAACGGCGGGTCACGTTCGGTGCCGCCTGCACCGGCTGCCCCTTCAGGGCACGGTGCACCACCTCGGGACAGGGACGCAAGCTCGTCCTCCACGAACACGATCCATTGCAACGCGAACACCGTCGCCGCGCTGCGGATCCAGCCTTCAGGGATGCTTACCGCACGCACCGGCCGATGGTCGAACGGTCCATCGCATGGCTGACCCGCGGCAACCGCCGCGTTCCCCACCGCGGCATCAAACGGAACAACGCCTGGCTGCAACTACGGATCGCAGGACTCAACCTCCGACGGATGCTCGCCCTCGGACTGACAGAGAACGAGGGATCATGGGCGCTGGGATAATCCACCGCCCGGACCCCGCCGATCAACAAAAACCACTGGATGACGCCCCGGATCCGGGGCAGAATGAACGCAAGCGGGCGGAACGACCCCGTTGTCGCACCCAAGGGTGCTGACCAGAACACGCCGCTAGACGGCCACTTGGTGGCGTTCCGCCCGCCCCACTACCGCGTTATTCAGCAGCCTCCTAGCTCGCCGTCCGCGCACGACGGGGAACGGGCGGCACGGAGGATGCGATGGCGGATTCGGACGAATTGTCGGTCCTGGCGCCGGCCTCGGCCACTGACCGATCCTGCTCCACGGTTCCCCCGGAGACCCCAATGGCACCTATCATTTGCCGGCCGCGCAATATCGGAATTCCTCCGCCGATAACGCTGAGGCGTTCCGTCTTGGTCAGGCCAACCGCCAGGACAGGGTTACCTTCCAGTACCTCCGCCCACTCGTGCGTGGGCTTGCCGCCGAAGGCGGCCACAGAGAAAGCCTTGTCCTGGGACAGCTGGATCGAAATCAACGGCGCGTCGCCCGTGCGGGCAAAGGACAACAACCAACCGGACCGGTCGACGACGGCGATGCAGACGGAAATCTGCAAATTCTTGGCGTGTTGCTCCGCCCTCTCCAGTACGGCATGGGCTCCGTCCAGGGTCAGCGTGCGGTGCATTTCTTGGATGGGTTCGTCTGATGGAGTCATGAGATGACGAACAACAGAATGGTGCCCAGCAGCAGGGACGCATACAGCGGTATCCCCTTCCAGACCCTGCGATCCGGCCCGGAGCTGGCCTGGCGCCTGTTCAGGGCGACGACGACGATGACGATAAGTCCGGTGACCATGAGGTTGGTCCAAGGATTGACGTTGAGCAAATTCAGGAGGTTGGAAACCAAGGCAATGATCAGCACGCCCACGTAGGTGCCGACAATCGAGCCTTTACCTCCGGAAAGCAGTGCGCCGCCGACCACGACCGCGGCGATGGCGGAGAGCTCGTAGCCACTGGCAAAGTTGGGGTCTGCGGTATTCAGCTGCGCCATTCCCAGGACACCGGCCAATCCGGCCAGGAGGCCGCTGCAGACGTACACGCCGACCCGGTACAGGCGGACATTGATGCCGTTGCCGAAGGCGGCTTCTTCGTTTCCCCCGATAGCGTAAAGGTTCCGGCCGAAAACCGTTCGGCTCAGGGTCAGTTGGGCGACAACCGCAACCCCCACCATGATGATGATCGGGACCGGGACGGGCCCGACCGTGCCCGTCGACAGGGTGGCAAGGCCTTCAGTGGTTAGGTACAGGGGTTGGGCGTTGGTCAATTGAAAGGCGACGCCGCGGGCAATCGTCAGGGTTGCCAACGTCACGATGAATGGTTGAAGCCCCGCGGTTGTGACTCCCAGCCCATTGATGAGCCCGAAGAACGCCCCGGCCAGAAGGCTCGCGACAACGACTCCGGCCAGGCCAAAACTCTGGAACTGGGCACCGATCACCGCCGACGCCGCAGCGACCGAGGCTACCGACAGGTCGATTCCTCCACCGCCGGAGAGCACGACGAGGGCTTGGCCCACGGCGAGAAGACCCAGCACTGCTGAGAGACGGAGAACGTTGGAGAAATTGGTGGCAGTTAAAAACGCGGGGGAGAGGATGGTGCCCGCCACGATCAGCAGGAGGAGCGCCGGGAGCATGCCTGAGGACCCGAGCAAGCCCTTGGCCACGTTGCGGAAGGGGACCCGACCGGATGATAGGGGTCCAGGAGGCCTGTCCCGGGGACCGGTGGGGGAGACCACAGCGTCGCTGCTGCCCCCCTGGACTGCATTGTTGGTAGTGGTCATGGTGTTTGACTTCCCATCGCAAGTTCGAGGATCGATTCCTCAGTGGCTGTGGCGGATTGGACTTCCCCGACCAGACGTCCGGCCCGCATGACAAGAATCCGGTCACAAATCCCCAGCAGCTCCGGCAGCTCAGAGGAAATGACCAGTACGGCAGCGCCCGCATCGGTGAGAGCACCGATTTGACGGTAAATATCGGCTTTGGCGCCGACATCGATGCCACGGGTTGGTTCGTCCAGGATGTAGATCCGGGGCTTCGCGGCGAGCCAGCGGGCCAGAATGACTTTTTGCTGATTGCCGCCCGAAAGCTGGCTCACGGGCACTGTCACGCTGGAGGCCTTGACGCCAATTTCGTCACTGACCTTCAGCGCGTACGCACGCAGCCGCCGTTGAGAGATGAAGCGGCAGCGGGACAGCTTGCGCAGGAAAGGCAGGACGATGTTGTCCGAGATGGAAAAGTCCAGGACGAGGCCTTGGGCCTTACGTTCCTCAGGGACTAGAGCCAAGCCGGCGTCAATGGCGTCGCGGGGCGACCTGATCGACACCAGTTTCCCGTTGACCTTGATGGTCCCTGCCGAGACCCGGTCTATTCCGAAAATGCCGCGCGCCACTTCGGTTCGTCCGGCGCCCATGAGTCCTGCAAGCCCGACGATCTCGCCTTTGTGCACATCGAAATTGATGTCCGTGAAATCACCGTGTTTCGTCAGGCCTGTCACTGAAAGCGCCACGTCGCGCCCGACCTCATGGTGGGATCTGGTATCGAAGAAGCGTTCGATGGTACGTCCGACCATGGACCGCACCAGTTGCTGCTCGCTGGTGCCTTTGGCCGGTACCCGGTCGACAACTCTTCCATCCCGCAGGATGGTAATGGTGTCGGCGATCCGGGCCAGCTCCGGAAGCCGGTGGCTCACATACAGCAACGCGGCGCCGTCGGCCCTTAGCCTTGACATAACCCCGAAGAGTCTTTCGATTTCCGGGCCGGTTAGCGCCGCGGTCGGCTCGTCGAAAATGAAAAGTTTTCCCTCCATCGCCATTCCACGGGCGATCATGACCATTTGCTGGATGGCCGGTCGATGGGTCCGCAGGGGTGACTTAGGGTCGATGTGGACACCGAGCCTCCCGAGGAGTTCCTCTGCCTGCCGGAGCAGGGATCTCTGGCGTACGAATGGGCCGAGGCTGGGCAACGAACCCAGGAAGATGTTTTCCGCAACGGAGCGGTCGCCGGCGAAGGTGAGTTCCTGCGGCACCATGCTGATTCCGAGACGGCGGGCGTGGGCGGGGGATCGCAGCGGTTGTTCTGCTCCCGCCAGCAGCAGCTTTCCCTCGTCCGGGGGATGAACGCCTGCGATGACTTTTAGCAGCGTTGACTTGCCGGCGCCGTTTTCTCCCAGCAGCGCGTGGCATTGGCCGCCGAACAGATCCAGGTCCACTCCGGTCAGCGCCTGGACGCCTGGGAAATGTTTGGAAACGCCGCGGAGGGAGGCGAACGGTGTCCCTTGCGCGCCCGGGCCTGTGATGGTCGGGGCCCTGGAACCGCTTCCGGCACGCCGGGGTACGGGGACTTCGGTGGTTGATGCGGTGTCCATGGCTTAGCCTGCCAGCTCGATGTGGTTCACCGGGGTGGTGCGCTGGCTGAGGATCTGGGCATGGTTGGCTTTGATGTACTCTGCGCAACGGACCGCGACGGCCTGCAGAGTGCTGGTCGGATTAACCGCGGCGCTGGTCGGCAGCGAGCTCCCGTCGGCGATGAAGAGGTTGGGCACGTCCCAGGTCTGGTTGAATCTGTTGGTCGTGGAGTCCTCTGGGGTGTTGCCCATCCGGCAGGTTCCCATCAGGTGCCAGCCCGGCTGTGGGAAGTCCACACCGCCGCTGCCGCTGGAGGAGGAATCGACAAGGCCTCCGCTGGCCTGGGCGGCCTCCCGGGCACGTTCCCGCCCGAATGCCAGAAGCCGGCGGTCATTCTCGTGCAGCTCGTAGTTCACATGGACGCCCGGCAGCCCGTCGGAGTCGGTGATGGAGGTGTCAAGGGTGACTCTGTTGGTGGCCACCGGCAGGTCTTCTCCCTGAATGTAGACCAGCAGGTGATTGCCGAAGTGCCGGTTGAAGAATTCACGGTGTTTCGAGCCCCAGGGAGCCGTGTTCCCGCTGTTGGCGCCCAGCGCCGCATGTGCGGCCCCTGAGGAGCGGCCGACCTGGATGGAGAATCCGTTGACGAAGCCCCGGTTCGGGTCTGAGTGGTAGAACTCCTGGCTGTAGAGGACCGCCGCTTCCGGTGCTTTGAAACCTTCGGTGGGCTCCTCGAACCAGAAGTCCTCGAACGCCCATGCGTGGTACATCAGGTGCTTGCCGACAAGGCCGTTGCTGTTGGCCAGGCCGTCGGGATGCCCGGCTTGGGCCGACATGAGCAGCAGCCGCGGGGTTCCGACTCCGTTTGCGCACACGACGACCATTTTGGCTTTCACCTGGTGACGCGCGCCCGTGTTGCGGTCGATGTAGATCGCGCCGGTGGCTTTGCCGCCTGCGGTGGTGATCTGCTCGACCCGGGCGCTGGTCCGCAGGTCCACTCCATTGTGCAGGGCCTTGGGCCAGTATGTGATGTCCGGGGTTGCGATGGAGTGCCGGGGGCAGCCGGCGAGGCAGGGCCCGCAGGCGTTGCAGGCCAGCCTGCCCTCCTTGGGCCGGGTCAGGATAGCGTGGTCGGCGGGCCACCAGTGCCAGCCGAGCTTCTCGAAGGCCTTGGACATGCGCAGCCCGACCTTGCCCGGTGCGACGGCGGGTCCCCATCCTTCAGGGCGGCCGGGATTGCCCGGGTCTCCCACCTGACGCGCTACCCCGATCTCGGCGTCGTTGATGGTGTAGTACGGTTCCAAATCCTCATACGAGATTGGCCAGTCGATGGTGCCCTCCAGGCCATGCTCTGTCCCGCGGCGGAAATCTACCGGCTTGAAGCGAGGCCAGGCGCCGGCGTAGATCTGGGCCGAGCCGCCGACGGCGTTGTACATCAGCGGTGGGTTGGCGCCGCTCGACGGATAGTCCTCCGCTCCGCGGCGGACGTTGGGATCATGGCTCCAGGCGCGGCGCTTTTCAAGCTCCCATTCCCGGGACATGTGCGGGCGATCCATCGGATGGATCCAGTCGCCCTGCTCCAGGCAGATCACTTTGATCCCGCCGTCGCTGAGCCGTTTCGAAATCGCCCCGCCTCCCGCGCCGGCGCCGATCACCAGAACATCCGCCTCATCGATCCTGTTCATGGGTGGGAATCCTCCTTGTGGAATGTTGGTTGCGTGGCCAGCGGCACAACATCTTCGGTGCGCAGGTATGTACCCTGGACTTTGGTGAGGGACTCCGGCGCCCATGGCTCCAGTCCCTCCATATAGCCGGCGGGCTGTGGTGTCTGGTGGTAATCACGGCCTGCCGGGAGCTGCTCGTTGAGAGCACGTACCACCATCGGATGTGAGTAGTAGCCGAAGTAGACAAGGTCCCGCAGTACGGTGAAAGCCGCAGGTTCCGATGTCTCGAAGGCAAGAAGTCGCTTTTCTGTGCGTCCGGGATCGGCGTCCAGAAGGTCTTCCCGAAGAGAATCGAGCCGTACGCGGATTTCCTCCGCCGTAAGCATGGGATACCAATTGGATGCCTCGTCGTCGGGGGTGATGTAGCGGGCAACGAAGCGGGTTATCTCCACGTCACTGGGCGCGGGGAAACCATGTCCGGCGGGGATGAGGGCGTCGGCGAACGCGTTGAATACGGCGGTGTGCCGTTCGGAGAACCGGAAGTCCGGGGTTCCGCCCATTGGGGGCTTCAGGCTCAGGTGGAGAGGTGCTGGCATAGCATTGTCCTTTCGTGGGCCGGATGCACGCATGAAGGTAGCTTCGCTGCGGGAGAGTGGAGAGCCGGGGTCGGCAGGACGGTTTCGTCCGGCCGACCCCGGCGGTTATGAACCGGCGGTTTGTACGTTTCGGCGAAAAGCTCGAGTCGTGGCTCAGCCCGGCCATGTCAGTTCGAGCGCTTTAGCAGCCGTCTCCTGAGTGATGACCGGCGGCTGCTCCAGGACCAGTTGCTTTGGAACCTCTTTGCCCGTCAGATGGTAAACTGCGGCACGGAACGCGACATCGGCATGAACGGGCGTCCAGGGCGAGATGGCCGAGAAAGTACCATCCGTGAGTGCCTGTACTGCCACTTTGCCGTCCACTACGGTGAAGTGAGGGATGTCGGTACGCTTGTAGTCGTTGAGTGCCTGTGCGACGCCGAAGCCGATCTCGCTGTACTGCGTGAACCAGCCGTCGATCGGTTTTCCCTCGTGGGACTGGAGGTAGTCCAGAGCCACTTTGTAGCCACTGCCACGGCTGTAGTCCGTAGGGGCACTGTATTCCACCTTGATATCCGGGTATTTCTCCTTCAGGCTCTTCGCCAGCAGGGTCCTCCACAGAATTTGTGGGGAGGAGCCTAGGGCTCCGTCCGTCTCGACAATTGTTCCCTTGCCCCCCAGCTTCTTGCCGATCGCATCGGCCATGTCGGCGGCAGCCTTCTGATTGTCCAGATAGATCCAGGTACTGTACTTGTCGGTGGCCACGAGCCGCTCCATGCCGACCACCACGGCGCCGGAATTGGTCAGCTTTTCGATTTGCGGGGTGAGTGGTGCCACCGAATGCGGCCAGACGAGGTAGGCGTCAGCGCCTTGGGTAGCGCATGACTCCAGGTCAGCGACCTGCTTGAGTGGATCGTTGTTGGTGTTGTATGTCAGCAGTTTGACGTTGGGGTGTCTGGCCGCCTCAATCATCACGCTTTCCTGCTGGCCCACTGCCCATGTGGACCCGGTCAGGGCCTGGGAGAAGCAGAAGGTGTAGGTCTTGTTCGGATCTCCGATCGGGCCATCCGGCAGCGGCAGGACGTTTGTATAGGGTAGAGAAACATCGACTCCGGTGACAGGCCCCTTGACGGCCGCGGCATATTTCGGGCCGAATCCAGGAGCGTCCGACGGCGGCAACAATTTGCTAACCTCTGACGAAAGCTGTGCTTTGCCTTCAGCATCGCCGGCGGGTGCGGCCCGAAGCGCGGACCCTTGGCCGCATGCTGTGACAAGGGTCAAGACCCCGACACAGGCCATGGCGAGTACTCCGGTTCGGGGACGTCTTTGTCTTCCCATCTATTCCTCCAAGTGATTTCGATCACGTTCGTGTGACAATGAAGAATCTAGGTTCTGCCCGGGAATGATTACTGTCGCGTTGTGCGACGTCTGTGTCCCAATTCGACACGTACGGGACGGCGCGGTGCACGCAAGAGCGGGACGGCCCGTCGTTGCGAGGACCCGGCAGGTGTCTCAAAGTGCGACACCCTGAGACCATTTCCTCAGGCACGATTAGGAAATGCACATCCGGGGGTGCGCGTCGATGTCGCACCCGCGGGATCTGACGCGATCCCGCGAACCACAAAGACGTGGAGGAGTAAAGAAATGTCTCTGTCAACGCCGTCGTCCGAGCTCGTGCGGCTTCGAGATACCCTGCTCAATACGGGCCGCTGGCCCGAACAGCACATGCTTCGGAGCGATATAGCAAACTCCTGGCGCCGCTGCATCATGAACGGTATCGACCCTGGGCAGCGTCGGATCTCACCGGTAGAGGTGGTCAACGCTGATGCGATCATCACCAGAGCATCCCGAACGGTCATGAAACAACGCTCAGAGCTCCTCCGGGACACCCCGGTGGGTTTGTTGGTCGCCGACCGCAACGCCACCGTTGTTAGCCACTGGTTCGGCCAGGACCGGCTGGCCGGGGTACTGCGGGACTCCGGAAGCGAGGAAGGAAACGTCCTCGAAGAATCAGTGGCGGGCACCAATGGCGTGGGCACTGCCCTGGAAGAGCAGAAAATCGTCCAGATCGCAGGGGCTGAGCACTTCACCGATGCATTCAGAGACTTCTCGTGTGTGGGAGTACCGCTCCGCCATCCCATCACCCGGCGCGTCCTCGGTGTGCTCAATATGACGTGCCGGCTGGAGGATGCGAATCCTCTTCTGCTGCCCTTCGCCCTAGAGACCGCCCACGAAATTGAACGGCAGCTCTACCTCGGAAGTTCGAAGAACGAGCGTTTGTTACTTGAGCAGTTCCTGTCAATGCAGCGACGCAACGACCGTCCCCTTGTGGCCCTGAATGACCATCTTGTGATCACCAATCCCGCGGCTGCACGCATTCTGGCCGATGTGGAACAAGGCATGCTGTGGGAGCTGGCCGCCAAGACCGTTCAGACCCGGACAACGAATGTTGAGCGCCTGACCTTACCCAATGGGGACGAGCTGCCACTTCGCTTCTCCGCGGCCGAGGAGGGCGGGACGGTTGTTGGGGCGGTGGTGGAGGTCATGCCGAGTATGAAGAACGCCGTCCCGCGTACGTTGGCGCGGCCGCGGACGGCGGAGCAGCCGCTCAGGGGTCTGGCGGGGCGCAGCGCAGCCTGGCGCCAAGTGGAAGAATCCGCGCTCAGATTGCGCGACAGTACCTTGCCGATGCTGGTCAGGGGCGGTCCCGGAACGGGCAAAATGGCCTTGATCTCCGCCATGTTCGCGGAACAAAAAGCAGCCGGAAACCTCGTCATCCTTGATGGCCGGCTGCAGGCCATCGATGGAGTGTCCGCCTGGGTCCAGTCGGTCCGCGACGCGTTCACGACCCCCGATACCGTGGTCGTATTGAACCATCTTGAGACCCTCAAACCCCGCGCGGCGCAGGGCATTTCGGCGTTGATCGATGCCCAAGGCAGCCGCGGGGGCCGGATCGTCGGCGTCGTCTCGGATGAACCGGACGTCGAAAAGGGAGTGGCCCGGCTGGTCGAGCGGCTCTCCGTGTCGACCCTTTACCTGCCCCCGCTGCGGGATCGCCTTGAGGACCTGCCCGAACTGCTCACGAATTTGTCGAATCGGCACGTCCTGAACGGGTCACATGCGCGCTGGACCGATGAAGCGGTGCAGATCCTGAGCCGGCTGACCTGGGCGGGCAACATCCGGGAACTGGACAACCTGGTCCGGCTCGTAGTCGCCAACCGGCACGGCGGGGGAATCAAGGCAGAACACTTGCCGGAGGAAATCCGGCGGCAAGCATCCCGGCGGCAGCTGACTCTGCTCGAACGGCTCGAGTTCGATGCCATCATTGCGGCGGACGAGCGGGCGAAGGGCAACAAAACCGAGGCTGCCGCAATATTGGGTATATCGCGGGCAACGCTGTACCGGAAGATCCGGACGTATGGCATCAACATGGGCACCTCAGCTTTCTAGGGTTTTCTCGCGAACAGACCTGACACGCCAAAGTCGCAATTTGTGACAGTTCCTGCCCCCGGGTTCCAACAGACTGGACACATCCCATGAGGATGCGGCCCGAACGCCACCGCCGGCAGTGCGGGCCGGACTTATTCAACAGCACAGGAGCCAACAAATGACGACGTCCGATTTGCTCGCTGGTGTCCCTCGGGATTTCCTCGCACCACGCCAGGTTTTGGTGGGCGACGGCGCTGTCGCCGGAACCGGTAGCGCACTGGCTGGCTGGTCCGTGCCGACGGGCGCCGTCGGTGTGATCGCCGACGTCACCGTCGCCGAGAACGGCATCGCCGAAACCCTCCTGCAAAGTCTCGAAACCGCGGGCTACGCACCGCAACTCTTCGCCCTCGCGGCCGGTGAACCCACCGTAACCGCGGCGCAGCAGGCCCTGGACTTTCTTCGGGCCGCCGACACTGTGGCGGTAGTGGGTATCGGCGGCGGCAGCGCCATGGACGTAGCCAAGATCGCCGCTCTCGCGGCGGCCGGGGACAAGTCGATTAGGGACCTCCTCGGCATCAATCCGGAGGCGGCGCCGGGGCTGCCCTTGGTCCTGGTTCCCACAACCACCGGCACGGGTGCCGAAGTGACGCGCATCTCGATGCTGGCCGACGACCGGGGACGAAAGGTGATCTGCAGCCACCCGCTGCTTGTTCCGCTAGTAACAGTCCTGGATCCCTATCTAGTGGTTGGACTGCCGCCGGCTGTCACAGCCGCGACCGGAATGGATGCGATGGCGCACGCGGTCGAGGCGTTCCTGTCACGGAACCGCAGCCCGTTATCAGCACAGGCCAGCCTGTTGGCCATCCGCCTGTTGCGGGAGTGGTTGCCGCGCGCAGTTCAAAACGGCCACGACATGGACGCCCGCCGCGCTACGCTCTACGGAGCTCATCAGGCGGGCCTCGCGCTCAACGCAGGGGTCGTGCTTGGGCATTCGCTGGCCTATACAATCGCCAACCGGAAGCATCTTCCGCATGGGGTCACTTGCGCCATTGCCCTTCCGTACTGCCTGGCGTACAACGCCGGCAGCGAGCTCTCCGGGGCCACGGAGCTGGCACTGACAATCACCCAGGGACGCTCCGAGGACTTGGACGACGCAGCCGCCGAGCTCCGGCAGCTTGCCGAGGACCTGGGGTTGCCGACCAGCCTCGCCGAAATCGGCATCGGGGCCGGTGAAGCTCAAGGGATGGCCAGGGAATGCGTGGAGCTTTACCCGCGCCCGTCCAATCCGCGGCCTTTCACCTTGGACGCACTGACCGACCTGGTGACCGCCATGGCGACGGGGAAGCTTCCCGGCGCCGAAGTCACACAGACAGTTGGATCAAACGACCGCGGAAGGGTTAGCGCATGAGCGTCAGCATTGAACATCTCATCCAAGGCACATGGTCCTCGGGCGGTGACGCCGGGGAAGTGGAAGATCTCAACCCGGCCGACGAAGCGGATGTGATCGGCACCATCGGGCTGGTCGGGGGTGGAACCGCCCGCAGTGCCGTCGATGCGGCGGCCGCCGCCTTCCCCGCGTGGCGCCGGACTCCGCTGGTGGAACGCGGTGCTGTCCTCGCACGGGCAGCTGACCTGCTGCGGGACCGCACCGAAGTCATTGCCGCGGACATTACCCGGGAGAACGGCAAGACCATCGCTGAGGCACGCATCGAGGTGACGAAGAGTGCGGACTTCCTCGATTTCTACTCGGGTGTCGGACGGCTCACGTACGGTGATCTGCTCGACGACGTCCGGCCCGGTACAGTCGTGACGGCGAGGCGCGAACCCATCGGCGTGATCGTCGCGATCGCGCCATGGAACGATCCGATGTTGACTCCGGCGCGCAAGCTGGCACCCGCGCTGGTCTCCGGAAACACTATCGTCGCCAAGCCCTCCATTCAGACACCCCTGGCACTACAGCACCTTGCCCGCGCGCTGCAGGATGCCGGCCTGCCAGCCGGCGTGCTTAATACACTGCACGCTCCGAACAGCGTAATTACTTCCGAAGTTCTGGCAGACCCGCGGATCGCCGGAGTGACCGTGACGGGTTCAACCGCAACCGGCTTTGCCCTGGAGAAGCTGTTAGCGGGCCGCAGCGTGCGTTTCCAGGCTGAGATGGGCGGCAAGAACCCGGCTGTCGTGCTGCCGGACGCTGATCTGGATCTTGCGGCGAGGACCATCGCCGGAGCTGCCTTTGCACAGGCCGGGCAGCGTTGTACCGCCACCAGCCGGGTACTGGTTCACCGGCAGATCAGGGACGAGTTTCTGGACCGGCTGGTAGAGGCCGCCCGGGCGCATCGTCCGGGGCCTGGAGCTTCGCCGGAGTCCACCATGGGGCCCCTCATCAGCCGTACTCACCAGAGGACCGTGCTCGAGCACATCGTCCGTGCTCAGTCCGAGGGGGCCAAAGTGCTTATCGGAGGAGAGGCACCGACCGAAAACGGCGCCGGCGCCGGCTGTTTCGTCACCCCTGCGGTGGTCGCGGAAGTGACACCGGAGATGTCGCTATGGAGTGACGAAGTCTTTGGTCCCGTGCTGGCCATCAGCACAGTTGACGATCTGGGCGGAGCCATCGCGGCGGCCAACGACACCGCCTACGGTTTGGCCGCGGCCATCTTCACGAGTTCGTTGTCCGCCGCCCACCGCTTCGTCGACGAGGTGGATGCCGGCCAGGTATCGGTAAACCTGCCGACGTCGGGCTGGGACGTACACCACCCCTTCGGAGGATTCAAGGATTCCGGGTCGGCGTTCAAGGAGCAGGGCCTGGACGGGCTACGGTTCTACACACGGACCAAGACAGCGGCCGTGGGACATGGGGGCCCCTGGTGAGCGTACTCGTCGTGGGCGCCGGCATTGTTGGACTGGCAGTAGCCAGGCAGCTTCTAATAGACCGGCCCGGGGAGGAAGTTACCGTGGTGGACAAGGAGTCCGCCGTGGCCGTTCACCAGACCGGGCACAACAGCGGCGTGATCCACGCCGGTATCTACTACACCCCGGGATCTTTGAAAGCGGAGCTGTGCCGCCGGGGCCGGGACCTGCTCACTGATTTCTGCATTGAGCACAAGGTCCCGATTTCAGCGGTCGGCAAGCTCGTGGTCGCGCTGAATCCCGACGATCAACGACGGTTGGCCGAAATTCATCGCCGGGCACAGGCCAACGGCGTGAACGAAGCGGTGATGATGGACGGGCCGGGCCTTCGAGAGATAGAACCTCATGTGGCCGGTATCGCCGCTCTCCATTCTCCGGCCACTTCCATTGTTGACTTCGCTCAGGTCTCGCGGGCACTGGCGGCTGACATCACCGCACGGGGTGGAACCATACGGCTCGGCTCGGAGGTCACCGGTTTTCGGCAGGACAGCGAAGGCGTGGTGGCGGAAACCTCGACCGGAGACCTCCGGGCCACGACCAGCATCGTCTGCGGAGGTCTGCAGTCAGCGCGGCTGGCCGAGATGGTCGGCGCCGATTCTGATCCCCGGATTGTCCCTTTCCGCGGCGAGTACTACCAGCTCTCCGAGGCAGCGGCGTCGAAGGTTCGGGGTCTGGTTTACCCGGTGCCCGATCCGCGCTACCCGTTTCTCGGAATCCATCTCACCCGCCGAATCGGCGGAACAGTGGATATCGGACCGAATGCCGTGCTGGCCCTCGCTCTTCAAGGGTACCGACGGCGCGACATCTCCGGACGCGACCTGAAATCCATACTCGGCTGGCCCGGTTTCTGGGCCATGGCCCGCCAAAACTGGAAAATGGGCGCCGCCGAGATAACCGGGTCACTGAGCAAGCATTACTTTGCGTCCCAAGCCCGGCGCTACCTCCCGGACCTCTCGGCGTCAGACCTGCACCCGTGGCCCTCGGGAGTACGCGCACAGGCCATCCGAAGAAACGGGGAACTCGTGGATGATTTCTGGATCACCCATGAACAGAGAATCACAATTGTCCGTAACGCCCCATCACCTGCGGCGACATCCGCTCTTGCAATAGCCGAGCACATCTGTGCCGAGGTCTTCCGGCAAGGCAATAACCGATGAATGAGGACGAGCGTGAGGCAAATGAGAGCGAAGAGAAAGGTAGACCCTTCCCCCCACGGTCGCCGGGGGTTGTCTCTTGCGGCTACCAGTCGCGAACCGCGGAAGAGTTGATCGTTGCTCTGCTTGCCCGCCATGTGGAGGTGGTGGCGGACGTTCGGCTCACCCCGATGAGTCGAATTACGGGATTAGCCAAAAGGGCACTCACGCGCCGACTCTCCGCCGCAGGCATTGAATACCGGCACTATCCGGCGCTCGGGAACCCCAAAGAGAACCGTGCTGGCTTCGCCCGAGGGGACCCCGCGGCCGCCGAACGCTATCGCAAAAATCTCGGCGAGGCGCTGCCACAGCAGGCCATAGCCGAGCTTGCATCAACTGCCACCGCCTCCGTCGTGGCCGTCATGTGCTTCGAGCTTCGGGAAGAGCACTGCCACCGCAGGATCCTTCTCACGGAATTAGCGGCACGCGGTGCCGCCGTTCATCCGCCGATCTGACGCGATCCGGTTATCACCGTGACAGAAAGGCCCGTACCAATCCGGAGTCCCAACATCGCCTGGGTCCGATCATCGGCGAAGGACACTGGGCTGCATGAGGGTACTAATGCCGAGGAGCTTTTCTCCCGGCTTGCCTTGGCGCGCTCGATCATATGTTCCGGATTTGTAACTGAATGTGCAGTGGAAAGGAAAGCGGATGTGCAGTAAGTACATTTTTCCTGTCAGCGTTGACCCGCGGGCTGCCGCCTATGGCTTTGAACATGGAGACAAGGTAAGCGGACGACGAAGAACACTTGTCGAAGCGATGCCGGGGAGCCAGGTTCCCATTCTCTTTGAAACGGAAGATTTGGGCACGGTTGCAAGGCGGACGGAGTTAGCGCATTGGGGACTCGTTCGTCCCCGGTCCAAGCGTTTCATTCCAAAGTCCCAACCCATCACTGTACGGGCGGAAACGGTGGCGACGAGTGAATTCACTCGCGAGACCTTTGCTTTGCGTCGCTGCATCCTCCCGGCGAACGGCCATTTCGAATGGAGACCTTCGGAGATCGGCAACGAGCAGTATTTCATTCAGATTCCGGGAACGGGTGCCGCCCTGGCAGGTATATACGAAATGTGGCGCCCGCTGAACTCCTCCGGCTATCCGCGCGGCCGATGGCGCGCATCAGTAGCCGTACTGACCAGGGAACAAAATGATGCCCTGGGCGAAAAATCGTGGCGGGCTCCCATCCCTTTGGCTCCTCGATTCCATAACGCGTGGCTCAGCTCCGAAAAGACCAAAGCCGATGGCGCCCTCGAACTCCTTGAGGATGCCCGGGAGTTCAATGCTCACAACATGGTGGTGCACCGTTCGATACTTGTCAGCCGTTGAGCCGCCGTCTCAGGCGCCGGCGCCTTTCGATATCACCGTCACCCTAGCAGGTTCCACTGGAAGAGTCCGCGAAGCAACGAACGGAGAACTCCTGGATACAAATATCCGTCCCGCAACTGTCAATCCCTGCCAACCCCGTCCGATCCGGGAGGTTGGCTGGCGTGGGAGGAAGAACAGGTAGAGCTCGCCCGGGAACCATCGATCAAAGCCTCTTACGGGGCAAAATAGTACATGGCGCGGCCCGGGGTCGTACCCTGGGATTCCCGACGGCAAACCTCTCAGACACCACAGGACAGGTTCCTGCCGACGGTATTTACGCTGGCTGGTTGACGGACGAAGCCGGAGTGCGCTGGCCTGCAACTATTTCCACCGGTTCCAACCCGACCTTTAACGGGCTAACGCGTCAGATCGAAGCCCACGTGATCGGCCAGCCCCGGGAAGCGGCTGAGTCCTTCGATCTCTACGGCCAAACCGTCGTCCTGGAATTCGTAGCACGGCTCCGCGGAATGATTTCATTTCCCGATTCCCGCGCTCTGATCGAGGAAATGCGCAGCGATGTAGAACGTGCAAGGTCCACGGCGGCCTCAGTGTGGCCCGGACGTTGTCTGATGCCCGTCCACGGCGCGTAGCGGAAACATGTGCCCCCGGCGGCTCAAATCTGACGGCATGCTCCCGGGTGCCGCAAGCACCGCTGCGGTACGGGCACCGTTCCCGGCGCTGATACCCGTACTTCCGCCGACGGTGGCATTGCAAGAAACCATGTAGGCGTTGCACTTGGCGTCCTGATTGAGCTCGACCATGGGCGGCAGAGCCCGCGCATCCACCCGCGCACCGCTCATCGGGACGCACACCACCCCTGAGCTGTAGCGGATGGTCCAGCCCATTAGGGAAGGCGTCGCGAATTGCGCTGCAAAGATGATGTCGCCCTCATTTTCGCGGTTCTCATGGTCGACCACTATCACCGGTCTGCCAGCCGCAATGGCTGCGACAGCGTCTGCCACCTGGTCCAGGGACGTCACCAGGCCACCGTCTTTTAGTTGCTCGTTCCATAGCTTGCCCGTTCTCCGTTCTGGTCATCCGATGGACCGGCCAACGAAACTCGTTTTCTATGAAGCGTGTCACCACACGATGTTGCATCGCACGTGATGGGGTCGGCCCCGTGGGGAACATTTCACCCTGTCGGGTTACACAGGAGCGGCCGTGCGGGCACTCTCCACGGTTTCGCGATCTGCCTTGGTGATTATTCGCCATACATGAGGTTCATCAGGAAGTGCCCCAGTGTCCCATCAAGAGTCCCGTCCTCGTCGCGGCTCCCTTCTGTAGGCGGATCGGCCTCCCAATAGAGGCCCTCCCAGGGTGAGGACGTAAACCGTACGGCCTCGCCCTCCCAGGAATTGGGCGCCGATTGCATCGGGGCTACCTGCATGACAGGAGCCATCACTGGGCGGGAGATGGTTTTTCTTGGTACCGGACGGTCTAGAATCGTCATGATTGTTTTCCCCTCAGGAAAATTCTTCTTGCCGTGAACATTGCACCCGGTGGTCGGCATTACGGCTCGTCTTTGAACCAATCGCGCAGGTCATAAAGATCACTATCGACGTCGCTCGTGAACCTGCGTGATCAGGTGAAGGGGAACTTATTGAGTTGAAGGGAACGGCTAAAGGTCGTTGCCTTGCGGGTCACGCCACTAGCCAGGACCCAGCGCTTACGGCGGACGGTCAGCGGTTCGTGTCAGCTGGCGTCATGCCTTTTCCAGCTTCCGGGGCCAGAGGCTGGTTTCAGGTCATGGTTGCAGTGCACGTCCCGTCCGGAACCGGCGCGGCTTCAACCAATTTTGTGGACTGCGCCGCCGTGTGGCTATAAGACAAGCACGGACATGGAACTTCGTTGCCTTTTTCGTGCTGACAGGGATCAAGGATCGGTTGGACTCCGACGAGTGATGCGAGCCAATACAAGTTAGCCTCCGATTCCCGCTCGAGTGGATGCCCGCAATCCGGGCAGACGATGGCGTCCTGCGGTCTTCCGCGAGTCAGTAGATCAGCAATCTGGGTTATGCGTCGTTGCATTTCGGGTCTCCATCGGCGGGACGATCTATCGTGACGTTTTCTCGTTAATGTGCGTTTCCGTAGGCTGCTGACCCAGACGCGCGGTGGGTAGAAGGGTCAGGCGTGAGGGTCCTGGTTCCGGGGTGTGAGGGCGAGAGTTTGTCCCATAGGGAGGCTGCGTTGAGGGTCTGGATATGCTCAGTCATGGACTCGAGACCGACGTCGACAGGGTGTTTGTCGGCGAAGTTGACTCGCTTGATGGTTTCCTCGCGTGACCAGCCGTGGGCGACGGCATCGGCGACGGCGTGCACCCACTCGAGCAGGATCGCGCGCTGTTTTACGATGTAGTCCAGAGTCGTGACCGGTCCGTGGCCGGGAACGACGAGGTCGACGTCGAGGGTCGCGACGCGGTCGAGAGCAGTCATCCACTCGTCTATGTCCGAGTTCATGAGCCAGGTTTTGCAGTCGCTGAAAATGGTGTCGCCGGTGAAGACGATTCGTTCCTCTGGCACGTGGACCGCGATTTGTCCGGGCGTATGCCCGGGGGTGTGGAGGAGTTCAAAGGTGTGATCTCCCACTTTGAGTGTCAGATCGCCCGAAAAAATGATGGTGCCCTTGTTCGGGTCGGCGTAGTAGGTTTCCCTGTCGGGAAAGATCGCGGCGGCCTCCGGGTCGTCGGTTTCAATTGATGTGACTGCGAAGGTGAAGGGGTCCAGGTCCGGGCCGACGGTCATGAAGTTGTCGTAGACGCCTTGGTGGTGGACGACGGTGCCGGCACCTTTGAAGAAGTAGTTGCCGAGGATGTGGTCCACATGGTGCTCGGTGTTGATGATGTATCGGATGGGGCCGAGGTCTTCGGCTTTTGCCCGCATGGCGACCGCCTGGCTGGGGAGCTGCGGGGTGTCGATGATGACGACGCCGTCGCTGGTCCGGACCATGCTCGGGTTGCATCCCCTCCCTGTGGTGTCGGTCCAGACGTTTGCATTGATCTGTTGCATGTTGTTCTCCACGTAGTTTTTGCTCATTTTGCTCCGCATGCTAGACAAATTCTTTGTCTCGGTCGCAAACCGGGATCACGTCCGGTCCTTGCGTCATATGCACTTGGATTGATCCGATTTTCTCGATGTCCAGCTGCACACGGTCACCGGCCTGAAGGTACGGATACCGGTCGCTTCCATGGACCCTTGCGAGTTCGAGGATGCAACCGGTGCCTACGGTGCCACTGCCGATCACGTCGCCTGGCAGAAGGGTTGTTCCCCGCGAAGCGTAGGCAAGCATCTCCCCGAAGGACCAGTGGATGTCGGCAAGGTTCCCTTCGCTGTAGGCAACGCCGTTCACTGCGGCGGACATGCGCAGGTTGAATCCCTTGTTTCGGCGAAAGGGCTCAAGTTCGTCCGGGGTGACGAGAAAGCCGCTCAGGCTGGTTGCTGTGTCCTTGCCCTTGGCGGGCCCGAGCGACTGGGTCATTTCTCGTTCCTGCAGATCCCGGGCGCTCCAGTCGCAGAGTACGGTGTAGCCGGCAATGTGGTCGTCGGCCTGGTCAGGGTGGAGGTCCGATCCGCGCTTGCCGATGACTGCGGCGACTTCGAGCTCGTAGTCGAAGGCGCTCGTGCCGGGGGCGAGTGGCACTTCTTCGTGGGGTCCCCGGGTGGCTGCGGGGTTGGTGAAGTAAAAGACGGGGGCTTCGTACCAGCCGGGGTGGATGTCACCGCCGAGGGCGCGCATCGAGGTCACGACGTGGGATTCGAACGACATGAAATCCCGGATCGAAGGAGGCCTCGAGATTGGTGCCCGCAGGCTCGCCTGACCGGACGGTACTACTTCGAACGGGTCAGCGATGGCCTCCTCTGCTGCCTGGGCGAGGGTGCCAGACGTGAGGATGTCGATAAGGCTGTCGTTTCCGCGGAGTCCGTGAAGGGAGCCTTCGTTCAACAGGCCCACCCGTTCAGTGAAGTCTGATGGTGAGACGTATGTGGCCCAACGCATGTGTTTTCCTTTAGAGATGGGTGATGGGACGGGGAGTTCCTGCCCTGTCTGCTGTGGGCACCGCCGGCCGGCGATGCCCACAGCAGACAGGCGTCCTTCCTAGAGGGCTGTCACGCCTTCCAGGCTTGATGACGTCATCCCGAATTCGGGCATGATCTCGGTGGCAAAGAGTTCCAGGCTGCGCAGGCCCTCGTCGCGGGGGATCAGTCCCCAGTGGAAAAGCCAGACGAGGTAGTCAAGCGGAATGTGATTGAGAAGTTCTTCGATCTGGCGCTTGACGTCGTCTACTGTCCCGCCGATCAACAATCCGCTGTTGATCAACCGGTCGGCGAGGTGCTCGCCAGGCTTGGGGACCGGGCCCTGCTCGCCGGGGTACCGGGCACCTTCCATGAAGCCGAACTGTTGGTACCACCCCCTCCACACGGGCGCCTCGTACTTGTCGACGGCTTCGTACAGTTCGGATTTGTCGTTGACGATGTGGATGGACCGGCAAAGACCGATCTCCTTGCCCCAGGGCACGTCCCGGCCGCGGGATGCTGCGCCTTCCTGATACATGCGCACAAGGTGGTCAACGGACTCCATCGGACCGGCGAGGATCGTTGGTGTGACGTTCTCTTCCCCGCACCAGCGCAAAGTTCCAGGGCTGGCCCCGAACGCCTGGAAGAGCTGGGGATGCGGTGACGTGAACGGCTTCGGGCTCACGGAGACAGCGTGGATGGTCCCGTCCTCGTCCACTTCACCCGGTGCCCCGTACGGCAGGGTGGTGGTGTGTGTGGGGGGCCAGTTCTTGATCCCGCTGAAGGGGAAGGGCACCTGATAGGTGGGGCCGTCGTACCTGAGGAGCTCTTCGGTCCAGGCCATTTTCATGATCTTGTAGTGTTCGGTGAACAGCAACCGGTTTCGCTGGTCAGCCGTCGACTGGTCCGATGCCGTGGATTCCACGTTGAATGTCTGGCCGATGATGTTCTGCCACCGGGCCTGGTATCCGCGCGCCATGCCCACAAACAGCCGCCCCTGAAGCATATGGTCGGCAATCGCGATCTCTTCGGCCAGCCGGATCGGGTCGTGGGTCGGCAGCACAAGTCCCAGTTGCCCGTGCCTAATCTGTTTGGTGTGTTGGCCCAGATAGATGTTGAGCATCAGAGGAGACGGAGAGAGCTCCAATCCCTCCGAGTGCAGGTGGTGTTCGACATGTGTGAGGCCCCAGTACCCGAGTTCGTCGGCGGCCTTCGCCAGCTCCACGAGTCCCTCGAGCATTCTGGTATACGCCTCGACGTTGCGGCCGATGGGCCGTAACCGTTCCATGTCGTCAGTGTCACCCATAGTGGGGTAGACCTGCAGGATTACATCCGTCATCTTTAAACCTCCGTTGGTTTATGGTCCTGGTTCCGTCGGTTACTGCTGTGCGTAGTCGTGCGTGTTATGGCAAGGGGCCACCTTCCTTCAAGGCCTGTGAAGCGCCGTTGGCCCCGGCCATCAGCCGTGCAGCGAACCGCTGAATGGTTTCGGCGTCGCAGTGCCGGGGCAAACCGTAAAGCGTGAACTGGAAGACAGTTTCCCCGTCGGGGCCGAAAACGGGGGCCGAGATGGTGCGCACGTCGTAGGTTTTGTCGGGTGCGAAATCTCGTTGTTCGTATCCGACCAGCAGAGCATCGATGATGCGTTCCATGTCCTGATCCGGCCCAGCCTGTGGATCGGAGAGACTGATGAGCCGGGCCCACAGGGCGTCGTGCGCGTGATGGCCCAGGCCGACGGAATAGCCCCGCTGACGCACTCGCCGCATGGCTTGCATCCATGCCTCCCGCTCCTCGGCGGCGACCTTGTCGCCCAGCCGGCCCAACCATGAGTCTGCGGCCGAGTCGGTGCTCCATGCCACAAAAGCTGAACCCACCGGTGGACGGAACGGCAACCGCCGGCCCACACGCGTGGGCGCCTCACCGGGCGCAGAGTGGCCGGCCCGGGCGATATAGATGAACTCCCCCCCGACAACGACCGCAGCGTTGCACTCGACGTCAAGGTCCCGGGCGATGTCATCCATCCAGGGCCGGATCGTATCCACCATGCGCAGATGTCCGAGGAGATCGCCCTCAACTGCCATGGACGATGAGGGCGCGAAGCTGCCGTACCCGCCGCGAAAGAACAACAGCGGCAGCGTAGGATTGGCCACTTGAAGCTCGCGTACCTCGCCGATCACTATGAAATGGTCGCCGGCCTCGTGCACTGTCTGGATGTCACAATCGATCCACGCAACGGCACCGTCCAGGATCGGTGATCCTGACCCGGCGGCGGACCACCCGAGATCGGCAAACTTGTCCGGAGCCTTCGAGGCGAAGGAACGGCAGACATGCTGTTGGTCAGCGGCCAGCACGTTCGCGCAGAAGGCCCCGGTGGCCTGGATCTTGGGCCAGCTGGTTGATCCACGATCGGCGAGGAACGCTACCAGCGGGGGATCCAAGGAAACAGATGTGAATGAGCCCACCGCGAGCCCGACCGCCGTTCCGTCCGCCTGCGCAGCCGTGACGACACTCACACCCGTGGGGTACTGGCCCAGTACATCCCGGAACCGACGGGAGTCGATGGGAGTACGGATCCGGAGTTCAGACATCGAGGCCTCCGCTGACAGCAGCAGCTTCGAGCGGCGCGTACAGGCTGATGATATTGCCGGCGGTATCCCGTACCGCGGCCCGCACCTCGTCCGGTCCGTTGACGGGGGCGAGCAGGATGTCGACACCCGCATCCGAGAGCGCCGCAACCGCACGCGCAACATCCCGGACCTTGACCGGAAGTGCCGGCCTGCCTTCGACAGGCTGCTCTACCGGTGCGGCCAAGGCGATAGTTGTCACGCCGGCGTCCAGGGAGGCATAGCGGTCACCGTCGCGGAACCGGAGGGTCCAGCCCAGGGTGTCGCTGTAAAAGTGAAGGGCCGTGTCGAGGTCCTCTACAGGGAGCATCACTCCCCGGAGGGTGAATTCGTTTGTCATTGGCGTCTCCTGTGGTCAGTGGCAAGTTCCGCGCGTGATCCGAGCTGACTCTTTCCGAAGGGTTCTCCTCGAAGCTACAGCGGTGTGATGCGAGTCACTATCCGATATGCGTGGTGGAGTGCCCGAAATGCGCGGCGGCCAGAAAAAGGACAGATGCCCGGGGAAAGAGCGTGACCGGCAGCCTGATCCGGGCGGCCGCGAGCCGTGCCAAGCCTGTGTGGCCGTTTTCAAGTACGGTTGGAGAGGTTCCGCCCGCCTCGCCGCATACACGTGAGCAGGCGGTCTCTAGCCCCACCAATGGCGCGCCGGCTACGTTGCAGGAGGAAGTGGATGAACGATGCCACCCCGAACTTCTATGGGAGCGGCTCGCTCCTGCGGACCACCGACTTGGACAAGGCTGCGGAATTCGTACAGAACGTCTACGTTCCTCATAAACTCAACGCTCTGTCTGATGGGCCGTTGCGTTTTGAATTGAGTTCGTTTGCGTCAGCCCGGATGACGTGCGGGCGGCTGAGCTTCGGGGCTCCGGTCGAACTTGTCGTGCCGCCGATGTCCACGGCATACCACGTAAACCTCCCGATCCGCGGATCCGCCACAGTACGGGAGTCCTCGGAGGAAGTCGTGAGCAGGCCAGGCGGAACAGGCGTCATCCTTGACCCGGATCGCCCGCATACCGTGGTGTGGGATGAAACTGCTGTCCTGTATGCGGTCAAGGTGATGCGGTCTGCCTTGGAAGCTCATGCTGGAGCATTGCTTGGACGGGCCGTCTATGAGCCAGTGAAGTTTCAGCTCGGTTTTGACGTGGCGGACCCTGCCGGTCGCGGACTTGTCTCGGCCGTCCGGTACCTGCGCAAGGAGATGGGGCGGGAGGGCGGGGTCGGTAGCAGCCCGATTCTTCGTGGGCAGCTGGAGTCCTACGTTATTACGCAGTTGCTGATGGCGATTCCAAACAACCTCACCTCCATGCTCGTTGAGCCTGCACGCCTTCCGAAGCGGCGTCACATGTCCCGCGTGGTGGACTACGTTGCGGCCCATCCACGGTCGCCTCTCACCCTGCCTGAACTGGCAGCAGTCGCCGGGATCAGTGCGCGAGCCCTCCAGGAAGGATTTCAAGAAGAATTCGGGGTTTCCCCCCTGACCTATGTGCGGAACATCCGGTTAGAACACGCGCACGCCGAGCTCCAGGAAGCGGAAGGGGACTCCGTAACAGAGGTAGCCACCCGTTGGGGATTTACGCACTTGAGCCGGTTTTCTGAGCATTACAAACGCCGATTCGGCGTTCTTCCTTCCGCGACACTGACGAAATCAAACAATGGCACTGTCCCTGCCGATGAGACACAATTACGCCGACTCACTCACCTCGAGTAATAAGAGCCAGTCGGCTGCGCGTGCGGCTGTGGCAAGAGGAGGCAACAGGGACTCGGTGTAGCCGCCCACAGACTGAATCACCTGCTCGTGGGCACCAGCCAGAAGGGGAGTGGGAGCGGCTTGGCTGGGCGAGGTAGCCGCAGTCCACCGGCGCGGGCATCGCCCGGCCCATGTCGGCTGAGGAACTCCGGATCGCCTACGACCAACTGGCGGCGTTGATCATTGATGAAGCCCACGCCGCCGGTTCCCCGGTTGGGCTGACGTGGGGGGGAGGTTGGCCCCGCCGCGACCCAGGCCGGCTGGGATGGCTACCGGCACGACAGCGCGTTCTCCGTGTCTGGACCATGACGGGTGCCCCGCGCGGCTCGGTGAAGTCCTCGGTCCTCTCCCGGCTTTGGCCCCGTACGGGGACATCGACCGCAAACGCGTATCCCTGCTGTACCGGCCAATGGATTCGGCCCGGGCGGCTGCCGTGGTCGAACGGGGCCAGAACAACGCCAACGTCCGCATCAGCTCCGGGAACCGGCCCAGCGCCCGTGCCCTGGTTGACGCCCGCTCGGCCCCGCAGACCGCCCAGGAGGAAGCTCAGGGGGCCGGGTTGGTGAACTTCGGCATGGTCGTCACCGCCACCGCCACCGTCACCGACGCGGACCGGCTCCCCGACGCGGTTGCCGCGGTCGAACAGACGTCGGGCACCGCGCGGGTTCTGCTGCGCCGCGCCTACGGCGCCCAGGACACCGCCTTCGCGGCCTCGCTGCCGCTAGGTCTGGTGCTGCCCAGGCACATCCTGTTGCCCAGCGAAATCAGGGAGGCACTGTAAATGGTACGCATAAAGCTCCTGCCGATGAAGAAGAGCACCCACACCGCCAAAGCTCCGGCCAAGGCCCGGAAGGCCAAAGTCCGTGAGCGGGTTCCCGGCTCACGCGGCTGGGGCGAGGGTCCGCGTCCCTGTTGCCTGCCGTGCGCGCATACCGGGGCACGACGGGGCAGGTCTGCGGCCTGTGGCCGTTCAGCTCCGGCAGTCCTCGCCCATGATCGGCGTGCCGCTGGGCCGGCATGAGGAAACGCAGGCAGATAATATTTGCACGAATGGGCGCAGGAATGGGGCGCCCTCTACCGTCTGGGGACCCGATGAAACGACCGCGGAGAGTGTCTTGCATCCTTGTCTCCCAGTGGACGTAAAGGTCAAGGGTAATCAACAGCGTTGCGAGACAGGTCGCCGATAACACACGAACAAGCGCATTGGAGAGGGTCCTTGCCGCCTGCTCAGCTGAGTCGCGACACTGCGGCACCAAATCTCGCTGGATACCGCGCCGGTGGCGTCCTCTGCGGCCCTGCGAATCTGGACTGAGGTAGTCACGGCCCGCCTAGTTTGCCATGCCCGTGATGTCCACGACCACACGGCCGCGGATGGTTCCGGTGAGGATTTTATGGCTCAGCTCGGGGAGCTGCTCCCAGCCTGCATCCACCGCAACCGCACGCAGGTCATCGGCGCTGAAGAGGTGGTCGAGCTCTGCCCAGGCCTCGCGGCGCAGCTCCGGGGAAGCATTAACCGAGTCGACGCCGAGGAGTGAGACGTTGCGCAGGATGAACGGCATCACCGTCGCCGGCAACCCCAATCCACCGGCGAGCCCGCACGCCGCGACGGCACCCGAGTACTTGACCTGGCTCAGCACATTGGCGAGGGTCGCGCCGCCCACGCTATCGATGCATCCGATCCAGCGCTGCTTGCCGAGCGCCGAGGTCTCGGCAGACAGGCTGTCGCGCGGTATGACCTCGGTCGCTCCCAGGTCCTTGAGGTAAGGCTCCTCTGCTTCCTTGCCCGTGGATGCGTGGACCTCGTATCCGAGACGGGACAGGGCGCCGACAGCGAAGCTACCCACACCGCCGGTCGCCCCGGTGACCAGCACGGGGCCCGATCCGGGCTCGATGCCGGCGGCGCGCAGGCGCAGGATGCAGAGCATGGCCGTCAGACCGGCTGTGCCGACGGCCATCGCACCCCACGTGCCGAGTCGCATTGGGGCCTTGACGACGGATCCGGCCTCGATCCGCTGGTATCCGGAGAAACCGCCCGGCCGGGTCTCGGAGAGGTTGGCGCCGGTTAGCACGACCTCGTCGCCGCCGGCGAAGCCGCCGCCCGCCTCGACGACCGTACCGGACAGGTCGATGCCGCACGTCAGGGGGAAGGTCCGGACGACGCCGGGCTTGCCGGTCATGGCGAGTCCGTCCTTGTAGTTGAGCGATGAGTGCGTCACGCGCACCGTGAGGTCACCTTCGGGCAGATCTGCTTCAGTCAGGGTGACTAGCTCGGCCGCCTGTTTCGGTGCGCCCACCTGGTAGGCATGGTAGGTCAGGTTGGTCATTATTCTCCTCGGGAGTTGCAGGGGCGTCGTTGTGGCACTCTTCGTACCGGTGTCTGTGGGGGTATGGAAGTAGAAGGACTCGCCGGCATGCTGGAAGCCGACCGCCCCAGACGGTCGGGGTGGTGATGAACAGCGTGTCAACCTCCTGGAGGGAATCGAGCGCCTGGTCGAAGCCGAGGTGGCTGGTCCCCGCCCACTCCCCTGTTGGCACCGACCCAAATCAGCCGCTCCTCGCGCCAGGAGGTCGAAACTGTCTTCCAGCAGTTCCAGGGGGACCCAGCGCCGGCTGTAATTTCCCAACGACATGGAATTGGCCGTTGACGTGATCCAAGTCATATCGTATGCTCAGTAGCATCCGAATCAGACCATGCTACATGGACTGTAAAGAAGGGTCCAATGGCGGATCAGTCAGGAGAAGTCCGTGGGCGTTCTCATTCTCCCGGAGTGGTCGGCGGATGGTGTTCGGCCGCGGCTCGGCGTGCAGAATTCCATGACCAGCTCCGGGTGCCAGAGCCGGACGACAATTGCCCCGCAGCCGGGTTCGGGGCCTCCAACAGACGGGCGCCGTCAGGCCCGCAGTGCCTTCGACTCGCTCCTACTCGCTGCGCAGACGGAGACCTCTACACCCATTGCTGTTGGCGCCCGCTGATCAGGAGGTTTGAAGCCTTCATCAGGATGCTGCTCTACCGTGTCCGGGCATTAGCCGGAACCCCGTCCCGGGAACTGCCCGGAAACCGAACCGAGAGAAAGAGTAATCAGATGCCCCACGTTGCCACTAATACGAAAGCCCATTCGCCGTTGCCCGCTGCGTTCGCGTCGGTGATGGGCTGGTCCTTTGACCTGTTTGACCTGTTTTTGTTGCTGTATGTCGCAGGGCCGGTTGGCCGGCAGATTTTTCCGGCTCAGAGCGAGACGTTCAGTCTCGCCTTGGTTTTTGCTTCGTTTGCGGTCAGCATCATTATGCGTCCGGGCGGGGCGGCGGTCTTCGGTGAGCTGGCTGACCGTATTGGCCGGAAGAAGATCATGGTGACCGTACTCGCCGGTGTGGGCCTTTCGACTGCCGCGATGGGCCTGGTCCCGACGTACGCGGCGATCGGGGCCGCGGCACCCATCATCTTCCTGATCCTAAGGGTCATCCAGGGACTTTTTGTCGGCGGCGTGACTGCCACGACGCACACGCTCGGCACAGAGAGCGTCCCGGAACGCTGGCGGGGCCTGATGAGCGGGCTCATCGGTGGTGGCGGGGCCGGGATCGGTGCGGCCATGGCCAGTGTCACGTTCATTGTCGTCGGCCAGCTCTATCCGGGGGCCGCTTTTGATGAGTGGGGCTGGCGCGTCATGTTCTTCACCGGGCTGCTGGGGGCGCTGCTCAGCCTGTTTGTGCTCACCAAGGTCGAGGAGTCCCCATTGTGGTTGGAGGCGCAGGAAGCGGCCAAGGCAGCCAGGGCCTCAGGAGCGGCAGCGCCTGTGCAGAAGATGCGGATCAAGGATCTGCTGACGGGCAAGTACCGCACCATCACCCTTCTCAACATCGCCCTCGCGGCCGGTGCCGGGGCCCAGTACTACCTGACGTCTGGTTTCCTTCCGACGCTGCTCGGACCCGTCGTGGCCGTGCCGACAGTCGAACGCGGCTGGATTCTGCTTGTCGCGAGCCTTGTTGTGGTTATTTCGGCTACTGCCACTGGTGAGCTGAGCCAACGGTTCGGCCGGCGCAAGACCATGCTCATCATCGGGGGCATCAATGTCGTCGCACTTCCGCTGTTCACCCTGGCCATAGCCGGTACGAAGCCCTCTGAGACCGGAACGATCCTGATGCTGAGCTGTTTACTGGCGTTCTTCGCCAACGCTGCGTACGCGCCCTTGATGGTCTTCCTGAACGAACGCTACCCGACCGCCATCAGGTCACGGGGCACGGCCATCACCTGGAACACCGGCTTCATGCTCGGCGGACTGCTGCCGACCTTCGTCAATCTGCTCAGCCCGACCGTCGGTGACATCCCGGGCAAACTGGCAATCTTCCTCGTTGCCTCAACGGCTGTCTTCATCGGTGTGGTCCTGATCAGCCCCGAAACCCGCGGTGCCCTGGCGGAGTCGGAGCCGGCTGACAGCACCGCCGTCGTTCACGACGAAGCTTCTCAGAATATGCACCCGCGCTCCTAGCTCACAGAAACTCCTTGCTCACAGAAAACTCGTAGCTCACAGAAGGAATTCACATGACTCAGTACGCATCCCCGTACACCGACCGTACCGTTCTTCTCACCGGCGTCTGCGGGGACATCGGTGCCACATATTTGTCGGCCTTCGTCGCTGCCGGAGCGAACGTGGTGGCCACCGACCTGCCCGCCCTTAGTGAAGCTGGAAAAGAGCTGGCTATCAACGCCACCCGGAACGGTCCCGGCCGTGCGGTCTTTGCCGACTGTGACATCACCGATGAGACCGGGGTCCAGCATGCGGTCGATGCCGCGATCAAAGAATTCGGCCAGTTGGACAGCATCGTGAACAACGCCGCCATCTACCGGACTTTGGGTGGCAAACGACCCCTCGTTGAGCTAACTCAGGCCGATTGGGATCTGGTTCTACGGGTTAATGTCATCGGCTCGTGGCAGGTGATCAAGGCCGCTGCCCCCTATCTGGCCGTCAGCGGTCAGGGGCGAATCGTCAACATTGCTTCGGTGGTTTCTCGCACCGGCGCGCCCGGGTTCGCCCACTATGTAGCGTCGAAAGCCGCGGTTGAAGGACTCACCCGCTCGGCGGCCAGGGAGCTGGGCGTCGATGGAATCACCGTTAACTCCGTATCTCCCGGATTGGTCGATGACGCTGCGACACGGGAGCTGAACACCGATGCATACCTCAAAACTGCCGCTGCCTCCCGGGCCATCCCCCGCGCAATGGTGCCAGAAGACCTAGTTGGCGCGGTGATGTGGCTGGCCGGGCCGCAATCCGGGTTTGTCACGGGTCAGAATCTTGTAGTCGACGGCGGAGGGGTTTTTGTCTGATGATGGCCACGGAGTTCCAGCCAATCAATCCGACCACGCTTGCCCCACTGCCGGTCCTCCGCTCTGCGGACCTGGCCGACGTCGACGAAGCCGTTGCGGCAGTCACGCAGGGCATGACTGGGACCTGGCCCCGGGACAACAAATTGCGGGCGGCCGTAATGCAGCGTTGGGCGGACCTGCTGGAGCGCGAGTCCGATGAGCTGTGTGCGGACCTGGTTAACGAGTGCGGCAAAACCGTCGCTGAGGCGAGGATCGAGATCGCCGGTGCGGCCGACTCGCTCCGGTTCAACGCCGGACTTGCCCGGCTTCCGCTTGGTCGTGCGGGAAGCCTCTCTGATGGCTCGGAGGCGCATCTGGTTCGAGAGCCCGTGGGTCCCACAGTCTTCATCACTCCATGGAACTGGCCTGTCCTGTTGCTCCTGCGCGATCTTGCACCAGCGTTTGCAGCGGGGGTCACCGCGATCGTCAAGCCGTCCTCACAAACGGCACATGTGACGTCCCGGGTGCTTGAACTCGGCCATCGGGCCGGTGTTCCGCGCGATGTCCTCGTCCTCGTCATCGGCGAATCCGATGTCGGTTCTGCGCTCGTACGTCACCCGGGCACACGGGCGGTCGCGATTACTGGGTCAACGGCCGCTGGCCAGGCAGTTATGCGCGACGCCGCCGAGACCATGACCCGGCCGCTGCTCGAGCTCGGCGGCAAGGCCACCATGGTGATCCTTCCCGACGCCGATTTAACGACCGCGTTGGAGCGGGCGGCACGTGCGTCCATTACTACGAGCGGCCAGATGTGCATGGCCTGTACCCGGGTTCTGGTCCACCAGGACCAGGCTTCACAGGCCGAGGAGTTTCTGCGGAGCATCCTCGGCACGCTTCGTCCTGGAGACCCGCGGACAGCGGGAGCCCATCTCGGTCCGCTCATATCTGCCGCTGCCCTCGAAAAGGTGTCCGGGTTCGTGGACCTTGCGCGCCGGGCCGGACGCGTGGTGGTGGGCGGCGACATCGTGCATCCTGAAGGACTTGACGGCCACTTCCTCTCGCCGGCGCTCGTGACTGATCTTGAGCTGGCCTCGCCGGTCATTCAGGAAGACATCTTCGGCCCGGTCCTCTCCTTGGAGACATTTGCCGATGAATCCGACGCGGTGGCGCTTGCCAACGGCACGCCCTTCGGCCTCGCGGCCGCGGTCTGGACCTCAGACCTTTCCCGAGGCCTCAGCCTGGCGCGCGGGATCAAGGCTGGCACCGTGTGGGTGAATGGTTACAACCATTCCTACGCGGAAATGCCTTCAGGGGGAGTGCGCATGTCGGGGCTTGGGCGAACCCGAGGCGTCGAAGGCATTGAGCAGTTCACCGAGCTTAAGCACATTCATTTCTCACTGTGAGCCGACGATTTTGGAGGCGTTCGCAAGCCGGTATGAGCCGGCGAGGGAAAGCCAACAATCAGAAGGAAAGACGATGACTGCTACCGGATCAAAGACTTCAACAACGAATAAGACGCTGGGCCACCCTCTGAATGCCTGGTACGTCGCGGCCTGGGACCATGAGGTGACCCGCCAGCCGATATCGCGCAAGATCGCCAACCGTCCGCTGGCGCTGTACCGCACAGAAGACGGCAGGGCAGTCGCTCTTGCCGACGCCTGCTGGCACCGGCTGGCACCGCTGTCCATGGGGAAGCTGGTTGGCAGGGAAGGGATTCAGTGTCCCTATCACGGCATCGTCTACAATTCTGCGGGACGCTGCGTATCCATGCCGGCCCAGGAAACCATCAATCCCAGCGCCACGGTGCCCTCGTTTCCGGTCGTGGAGCGTCACCGGTATGTGTGGGTTTGGCTTGGCGATCCGGCACTGGCCGACCCGGACCAGGTACCGGACATGCACCAGATGGATCATCCGGACTGGGCCGGCGATGGCCTGACAATTTCGCTGAAGTGCAATTACCAGCTGGTCCTGGATAACCTGATGGACCTCACACATGAGGAGTTCATCCACACGTCCAGCATCGGCATGGACAACATGAGCGCTGCGGGCTTCGATGTATCCCACGAGGAGAATACGGTCACACTGAGCCGCTGGATGCGGAACATCGATCCGCCGCCCTTCTATCTGAAGAACATGCGGGACAAGTTTCCCGGGTTTGAGGGCAAGGTCGATCGCTGGCAGATCATCCGATTCGAATCACCTTCGACGCTGTGCATCGACGTCGGAGTAGCCAAAGCCGGCACCGGAGCGCCGGAGGGAGACCGCAGCCAGGGCGTAAACCTCTACGTCATGAATACCATCTCCCCGGAGACGGACCGGACGTGCCACTACTTCTGGGGATTCATGCGCAATTACCGTCTTGAAAGCCAGTTGATCACCACCCAGATTCGCCAGAGCATCGACCATGTCTTCGGTGAGGATCAGGTGGTTTTGGAGGCCCAGCAGGTCGCGATCGACGCCAATCCGGACTATGAGTTCTACAACCTCAACATTGATGCCGGCGGCATGTGGGTCCGGCGACTGATCGAACGCCAGTTGGAGGCAGAAGGACGTCTCGTGCCGACCGTCTAGGACGTCGTGCATATGTCATCACAGGAAGCTCAGGCAGGTAAGAAAACATGGCATCAACAAACAATGAGGTCTGGCAGGTGGGGACCGTCGTAGAGACCCGGCGTATCGCCACCGATATTCAACGGATCATACTAGAGCCGTCCCGGCCAAAGAAGGCCGATCCTGGTTCGCATTTAGACGTGATGGTCACCATCGGCGGAGAAGAGCGCAAGCGATCCTATTCCGTCGTGGAATCCGAGCCGAACGGCCAACGATTAGCTATAAGCGTCCTTAAGGCTCCGCAGTCGCGCGGTGGCTCCCTCTTTATGCACGACCTGAAAGTTGGTGACTCCCTCGAGATCACGCAGCCGCTGCAGAACTTCCCGCTGCGGGTCGGTGCCAGGCACTACTTGTTACTTGCAGGCGGCATCGGAGTCACGGCCGTCGTGAACATGGCGCGGGTGCTGAAAAACCTGAAGGCGAATTACACTTTCGTTTATGCCGGCCGCAACCGCGCGGCTATGGCGTACCTGTCAGACCTGCAGGAACTTCATGGTGAGAACCTGGTGGTCCATGTGGATGACGAGGGGACATCGCTCAGGGTCGAGGAGCTGGTCGACAGCGCGCACATGGATACGGAACTGTATATGTGCGGGCCGATCCGGCTGATAAACGTCGTCCGGCGAGCGTGGATCGAGCGCGAGCTGAACTTTACTAACCTGCGCTACGAAACTTTCGGCAACAGCGGCTGGTATGACCCGGAGGAGTTCATCGTCCGGATCCCCGGGCTGGGTGTCGAGACCAAGGTCGGCAAGGACCAGTCAATGCTAGAAGCCTTGGAAGCGGCGGGCGTTGAAATGATGTCCGACTGCCGCAAGGGGGAGTGCGGGCTCTGTGAGGTCACGATAGTTGAGCTCGATGGAGCCATTGACCACCGCGATGTCTTTTACAGTGAACGCCAGCAGCAGGCCACGAAGAAAATATGCTGTTGCGTTTCCCGTGCGATTCCTCCAAAATCAGGTGCGAGCGCTTCAATTGGCGGCCTGGCAGTCGTTACCATCAGCGTGTCCTAGGACTGGTATCAACAAATCGGGCCGGGCAGTCAGGCCGGGCAGTGCCTGTATATAGCGACTGATGATGGCGGATCCAGTGAGAGCTGTAGTTGATTACACAGTTGACAGAGCTCTGGAGGGCAGTCGCTGTTCGGCACGGCGGATAAGCTGGCGCTGCTGGCGGGCATGGCACTGGTGAACACAGCCTTGGCGGCTCTCGCGGGCGTGCTGAAACTTTGGAGGCACCGGGCCGTTGTTAGAACAGCCGCTGCCACGGACCTCACTGCCCAGGTACAGACGGAGGAACGCCGGTCCGTTGCCCCGGACGGCGCCACAGGCTTGCACACCATTAGACCTGACATGAACCCATAGCAGGCGCTCCCTAAGGCAGGACCATGCACAGTCACCCGCAGCGGGGCAGACGCCGTCGTCCCCAAGGAGCGGGCGGTCCCCGCAGTCTTTCCGGCGCCCGGCACAGAGGCAACAGTGCAGCTGCCGTCCACGCCGGCCGGGACGTTTATCCGGTAGGCCGGCAGCGACATCCGTGCGGGAGAAACGGCCCTGGCTGCCGGCACACATCTGGGTCCCGGGCAGCTGGGGCTCGTCGCCGCGCTTGGCCTGCCTGACGTGCTGGTGCACCGCCGGCTGACGGTCCTGCTTGTCACAACCGGAGATGAAGTGGTGGCACCGGGTGGATCCTTGGACGACGAAAAGATCTACGACGCAAGCTGGAAACCTCCCTGCGGCAGGCCGGGCCGGCCGTGATCAGGGCCGGCATCTCAACTGATGACCCCGAGGCCCTCCGCCGCCTGCTGCGAAGCCACTCCGGGGTGGACCTCATCGTCACCACCGGGAAAGTGAGCAAGGGAGCCTACGAAGTGGTCCGCCAGGCGGTGGACGGCCAAATGTGGTCTTCGCCCACGGGGCCATGCAGCCCGCCCGGTCCGCAGGGAATCGGAAGGTTCGACGGTGTGCCCCTCCTGGGATTTCCCGGCAACCCTGTCAGCTGCCTGGTGTCGTTCGAGATGTTCCTGCGCCCTGTCCTCAGCGATCTGTTCGGCTCACCGGTACCCAGGGCCGTGGTGCGCGGCCGGCTCCTGCAACCCCTGACATCGCCAGCGGGAAAACATCAGGTGCGGCGCGGGACCCTTTTGCCCGACGGCGCGGTTTGGCTGGAGGGAGGCGAAGGATCCCATCTGATCAGGGCGCTGGCGCAATCCAATGCCCTGGTGCAGGTGCCTGAAGGTGTCTCCGCACTCGATGAGGGCGCCGAAGTGGAAGTATGGATGCTGTGACAGCACAAAACGACCCTGCCGCACTGACGCACCTGCGCAACGACGGTACCGCCCAGATGGTGGACGTCTCAGGAAAATCCGAAACCACGCGGGAGGCGACAGCCACCGCGACCGTCCGCAGCACCCGGGAGGTGCTGGCGTTGCTTGGCGCCGGCGGGCTGCCCAAGGGCGACGCCCTGGCCGTTGCGCGGGTAGCCGGCATCATGGCGGCCAAGAAAACCCCTGACCTCATTCCACTGTGCCATCCGCTGCCGATTTCGAAGGTGACAGTGGACTTCGAGCTAGGCCCCGAGACCGTGCACGTCCTCGCCACCGTCAAGACCAGGGGAGTTACCGGCGTCGAGATGGAGGCCCTGACGGCGGCTTCCGTCGCCGCCCTAAGCGTGTACGACATGATCAAGGCTGTGGACAAGCACGCCGTGCTGACCGACATCAAGGTCCTGGCTAAACGCGGCGGCAAGAGCGGGGACTGGACACTGTAAGCATGGCAGGAGTACCGTACGTCCGCGGGGAGGCGCAGGGGAGGAAGGCCGGCGTGGTCATTGCCTCGACCCGAGCAGCCGGTCTCTACCAGGACGAGACCGGGGCCGTCATCATCGACTGGCCCACCGATCACGGTTTTGACGCTTTCCCCGCCATGGTGGTTCCTGACGGAGAGCCCGGTAGGCGTCGCCATCTGGGCCCTGCTCACCCAGCAACCCGCCGTCGTCATCACCAGCGGCGGGACAGGGCTCAGCCACCACGACCGGACGCCCGAAATGACGCTCCCCCTGCTGGACCGGGAAATTCCAGGCATAATGGCAGGCATCCGGCAGGCGGGCATCGCCAAGGCACCGCTGGGGATGCTGAGCCGCGGGCACGCGGGCGCCGCCGTCAAAGCCTTCATCGTTAATCTGCCCGGATCACCCAAGGGCTTCATGGACGGGCTGTCCGTGCTGGATCCGGTGATCGGGCATCTCTGTGACCAGCTGGAGGGCGGACATGGGCACTGAAGAGGCATGACAGAGCAGGGAACAGCAGTACAGCGCGCTGAAAGGCGATCCACGCGGAGGCGGCTTCGGTACAGGCGTTCGACGTGGTACACGCCGTGCTGAGCGAGGAACCCATCTCCGTCGGTGTGGCGATCGCCGCCGTCGAGTCCGAAACCTCCGGTGGGTGGTCCGCTTCGGCGGCGTGGTGCGGAACCACGACGGCGGCCAGAGCGTCGAGCGGCTGAATTACACCGCGCATCCAACGGCGCACCGGGTCCTAGCCGACGTCGTGGCCAAACTCGTGGCCGAGCATTCCGGCGATGACAGGGCAGAACCGGACACTCCTGTCCCTATCTGGGCCGCGCGCCGGGTGGGCGCCTTGAAGACTGGCGATCATGCCCTGGTCTGCGCCGTGGCCGCCGCGCACCGCGGACAGGCGTTGGCCGTGTGCTCGGAACTGGTGGACCGGATCAACGAACAGGCTCCCATCTGGAAGGAACAGTTCTTCACGACGGCACCGTGGAATGGTCGGGGCCGGAGATTAAGGGTCGGGGCCGGAGCTCGGCCCGGACCGAATACTTGACCCTTCCGTCGCATTAACCTTTAGAGTCGCTGTGTCGGGCCGGAAACGACTGCCATGGACGGACAGGGGCAAAGGTGGACTGGTCAATCCAGGAAATCGCGAAGATTGTCGGCACGACCAGCCGCATGCTGCGCCACTATGACGACATCGGGCTTCTCAAGCCCTCCCGACTGGCCAGAACGGGTACCGGTATTACGACTCTGCTGCCCTCGTGCAGCTGCAGCGGATCCTCCTCCTGCGCGGACTCGGACTCGGACTCCCGGCGCCTTCTGAGGCGCGAAACCGATGCCGTCCGCGCCCTCGGCTCGAGTGGCTGCGGCAGGAGGAGGCGCGGCTTGCACGGCATGCTGCCTCTTTCTCAGAGCAGCAAGGTCGTTGCGACACAAAGACCTGACCGAGGGTTTGATGCGGCCCATGCTATTCAGCCATCACGGAGACGGTAAGGATAGTGCCTGGCGACGCTAAGACCTAGCAAGGTTGTCAGTTGTGCAGGTGGCTCGAAATGTCCGTAGTTGACAAAGCAGGCAGTTTTGACGACCGCGGACAAGACCAGCTTGCCAAGGACTAGTGGGTGTTGGTCTGCGCGTCCTCGATGACGTCATACAAGGCAGTCCGGTGGTCTACCTTCTGCAGCTCGTCGAGCCTTGCGCGCGTGGAGAGAAAGGCGGGATCCTCATGCCAAGCCGCCCAGTCCCGCTGGCTTCTCCAGGTCCCGATGATGACCCGAGTGTCGCGTGCGTCAGCAGGGGAGAGCAACTGACCGGAGATCCAGCCCTCCCTGTCGTGGGCTGATCTGAAGCGTTCTCGGATCAGTTGGTCCCACTCTTCCGCTGAGTCCGAATGGAGCTGCATGGTGCTGACGACGGTAATCATGGAACCTCCTCGAAGGATCGGCTATCCGAGTGCAGTGTGGACAGGTTCTCAGGTTAGATGCTGGCCGTCAACGGGATGGTGCTGCTGCACTCCCAGGTCGGATGGCACGGCCATCACAAAAGCCGCCCAGCGCAGCGCGATAAACTCGGCCGCGGAGCTGAGCGGTCTCCTCGTGGTGCCGGCGTTGGTCGAGTCGATCGGACTGGAGAGCCAGGCTCAGCTCGCCGAGAACCCCGAGTCCGTAGAGGCTGACACCCAGTGTTTGGAGTGGAAAGCCAGGAATGGCTACCGGGCAGGGTTCGGTTACGTGCTCGGCCCTCCGTTGCATCCTCTGGGCTGGCCCGCGTGGATCATCGAGGCAGCAACAGCAGATACCCCTGCAGATGAAGGTAACCCACCCTAGTTCCCACGACAATTGACCAGAACCCGTTGAGGGCGCAGGACAAACCAAGGCTGTTTGCGACAGGAAGACTCCAAGGAGTTCGTGCACCCTTCGTGGCCTCACTCCACTGAGGCATTTCAGTACTCCATACGGCCTGAAGACCCCTCAATTGACCGTTCTGACCGCTACCTTGACGTAATCCGCTGTCGGGCCTGGAACTCATGAGCTAGACACGTTTTGGGGTTGCCTGAAAACCGTGGACAGTTGATCAGGCGGCGTGTGCCAACTGAGATCTATTTGTGGTGAGGAATCGTTCGTGTTCACGGGTGTGGTGTAGCCCAGGGCTGAGTGCAGCCGGGCACGGTTATAGAACTCCTCGATCCAGCGCCCGTTGCCTGGATCGCTGCCTGCCTGGTTGCACGGCGGCGCCGGTCATAGAACTCGGTCTTCAAGGTGGACCAGAACGATTCCTGCATCGCCTTGAGGGGTCGCGCGGATTGGCTTAGGAGGACGTTCCCACGTCGGTTCTGCCTCGGGCCTCTTAGCCGCTAGTCCTGACATTTGAAGACCCTCTTCCGGTGGAACAGGGCCGTCCCTACTGGCTCGTCTCGAATTACACTTCGCCAGGGCTGGGCCGCTCTTAGGGCGTTCCCCAGCTAACGGCCCCGCCAGGGCAGGTACGCTTTAGGCAGCGACCTCGGCCAGCACTTCGTCTCGCAGCGGAGGCCTGCACGACAGGCCTTGAGAGGGGAGCCCGGGTTGATGGGTAAAAATGGAGGAAGACAGCACCCGTGATCATGCTCTTACAGCCGCGGTTCGATGCCTGCGCCGCTGCGGGAGGTTTTGGAGTGACGGCACGACATTTACGAGGTTAGCGACCACTAACTGGAGTAACCACCTCTACCAGCCAGCAGTCTTTGCTATCGAAACGGAAAGGCGGTTCTTAGGTGGAGCATATGACACCCCTTCCAGCTCCGGGCGGCATTAAGGGCGACGCCACTGCCGATACCACCGCTGTCCTTCTCGCCGCGGGTGCCGGCACGAGGCTGGGGCGCGGCCCGAAGGCGCTGCTGCCGTTCCGGGGCCGCACCCTCGTTGAAGTACTGGCAGACGTCCTGCTCGACGGCGGCTGCCGCGAAGCCGTGGTAATACTCGGGGCCGGGGCGGAGTGGGTACGGAAAGTCCCTGGACTGCAGCCGCACAGTTTGGTGGAGAACCCCGACTGGCAGACCGGCATGGGCAGCTCGTTCAAATTGGGGCTTACCACCGCGCGGCCTCAGGACCATGTGCTCGTGGCACTTGTGGACCAGCCGGGGCTCACACCGGAAACCGTGGGCTTGCTGCTGAAGGCACACACGCCCGGCCGCGTCACGGCCGCCGCGTACCGGAACGACTCCTATTCTGAAGGCTTGGGTTCTGGAGGCACGGGTGCTGAGGGTGGCCCAGGGAACGTGCGGCGCGGTCATCCCCTGCTGCTGGATGCAACGCTGCGTGCCAAAGCCGCGGCGTCCGCAACAGGCGACGCCGGTGCCCGGTTTTTCCTGCAGGCGCACCCGGAGCTGATCGACCTGGTGGATTGCACCCCGGCTTCGGGTCAGGCCAGTCCGGCGGGAAAGACCTCGACACCCCGGACCAGCTGCACCTGCTTGGCTAGCACCTGCTTGACTAGAGCAGCTGCTTTGCCGAGCTCCGAGGTCTCGGAAGACAGGCTGTCGCTCGGTATGACCTCGGTCGCTCCCAGGTTACTTCCTTGCTTGTGGATGAGTGGACCTCGTACCTTTCGACTGCCGCGATGGGTCTCGTCCCAACGTACGCGGCAGTCGGGGCGGCGGCACCCATCATCTTCCTGATCCTGAGGGTCATCCAGGGACTTTTTGTCGGCGGCGTGACCGCCACGACACACACGCTTGGCACAGAAAGCGTCCCGGAGCGCTGGCGCGGCCTGATGAGGCTTGAAAATAGCTGGAACCTCCAAATTTCAAATGTGGCTCTACCTGTCCGCCAAGTGTGGCGGGCAACCCACGCCTTGCTTTGAAAAGGAGGTTCCAGCCCCCTGGACCACACTTCCTCGTCCTTCTGGCAGAGGCCATCAGCGCCGGGGACAGGGTCCGGAGCGCCCCGTCCCCAGCACATCACAAGCCGTCCATCCCAGCTGGGCGATCCGGATCCGACCCGGCGATAATGGCCTTCAGAAGGACCGGGCGCCCCTTCGAACGCCAGCCTCCTCCTGCCTCATATCGCCTAGTCCAGCAGCACCAGGCTTTACAGGCCGAGGAGTTTCTGCGGAGCACCGTTGGCACGCTTCATCCTGAAGACCCGCGGACAGCGGGAGCCCATCTCGATCCGCTTATATCTGCCGCTGCTGTCGAAAAGGTGCCCGGGTCTGTGGACCTTGCTACAGGGCCGGACACTGGTGGTGGGCGGCGACAACAGCGGTTCTTCCGCCGGCGCCTCCAGCAAGGGCGGTGCTGCCGGCAACCAGTTTCGCGGCTTCCCTAAAAAGGAACCTTCTCGGAGTGCTCCTTGGCGTTTGGCTGATACCGGCTCTGCCGGCCATGGATCGGCGTCGACATGGAGGTGAGTCGGCGGCCGCTGCCTCCCCAGGCAGACGCAACGATCTCAGCGGCGATGGACACTGCTGTTTCTTCCGGGGTTCGGGCACCCAGATCCAGTCCAATGGGGGAGGAAAGCCTGGCCAGGGCGTGCTCTTCGACACCGGCATCCCGCAAACGGACCATGCGGTCCTCGTGCGTCCGCCGGCTACCCATGGCTCCAATGTAGGCGGCATCGGTCTGCAATGCGGCCTCTAGCAACGGAACGTCGAATTTCGGGTCGTGGGTCAGAACGCAGATGACGGTCCTGGCATCAACGACGGCGTCTGCCAGGAATTTGTGCGGCCACTGCACAACAATCTCATCAGCTTCCGGGAAGCGCCGCGGTGTCGCGAACACCGGGCGCGCGTCACACAGGGTGACTCGGTAACCGAGGAACTTGCCCATGCGTACTACCGCTGCTGCGAAATCTATGGCACCAAACACAAACATCCGGGGCGGAGGTGTGAAGGAGGCAACGAACACGGCCACGTCGTCAACTCTCTGTTCGCCGTCTTGTCCGAGGTGTAGGGTCCCCGTCCGGCCAGCTTCCAAAAAACCACGCGCTTGGATAGAGACGCCCAGGTCCAGGCCTGTCGATCCAAGGGACCCTGAAACGAAATCACTTCCGATCACCAGATGGCGGCCGACGTTTGAGCTGCCTCCGGTGACTGTGGCCACGCTGAGAGCCTGACAATCCTCAACTGCCTGGGCTACGCGAAGAAATTCAGGAAAAGTCTCCCTGGTGACCGGCTCGATAAAGACTTCTATGGTTCCGCCGCACGTAAGCCCTGCAGCAAAAGCGTCACCGTCTGCGACGCCGTAAACCACCGAAACCGGCTCGCCCGTCGCCAGGACCTGCTTCCCGAGTTCGTATACAGCACCTTCTACGCACCCGCCGGAAATGCTTCCGACGGCTTCCCCCGACGTTGACACTGCCATGGCAGCGCCAGGTGGCCGCGGTGAGGACTCCCAGGTCCGGGTCACCGTCGCCAGGGCGAAAGCAGTTCCATCCTCGAACCAGGACTGCAGCTGGCCAACAATGTCCCTCATGAGCAGTGAATTCCAGGATCATGTCTGTTTTCCATCTTCAAACCGCCTATCGGTATTGGTAATTCAAGCTCATGGATGCGGGCGTTCGGCGCTCAATAGTCCGAGCCACGCTTGGGCCGTCCCTTTCCCATCACTGTTCCAACCCCGGCGATGCTAACTTTCGTGCTCAAGTTCGAACTCTTCCCAGAACTTCAGCGCTGCGTGCTCGAGCGCGAGCCCAAGGCGCAACGGGACCATCCGGTGCGCTACGTCCTCCCGGCCACTGAACCGTTCCTGCATGGCGGCGTATGTCCTGATTCGGTCATGGTGCTGGACAATTTGTTCCTTCGCGAGTAGCAGAAGATTTTCAGGGTGCGCCAGTTCACCGAAGAACAGTTTCATCTGCGCGATGTCCCTGACCTGCATCTGCTCACCGGTGGGCTCTGCGAGCCAGACACGCAGTTCACGCGTTCCCTCATCAGTGATTGAGTACGTCTGGCGCCGGCGCCCGTCAGCCTCGGTTGAGACAGTCAGCAGCCCGGCCTTGACGAGGCTCTTTGGCTCGGAGTAGAGCTGTGCGTGTGGGAATGGCCAAAAGTACCCAACCGAATGCCCGATGGCGCGCTTCAGGTCATACGAGGTGCTGGGCCCTCGCACGGCGACCATCCCGAGAATTACGTATGAGGTTGGGGTCAGCTTAGCCATTGACATGCTATCAAGCATACCGTAGTGTCCTTACCGTATTGAATATACGGTCCGGAATGGACTGTGTTGGATCAACGTCGATCGGTCAGGAGAAGCTGCGTGGATATTGCCACCACTTTAAGATGGGCTGCCGAGCGCTATCCACAGCGGCTCGCTGTAGGGGGCGCGCACCCTCTGACGTACGCCGAGTGGGACAAGCGCACGGATCAGCTGGCCATGGCCCTGCTTGCCCTCGGACCCGTCCCCGGCGACCGCGTCGTCCTCATGCTTCAGGGCGGCGAGCCGCTGGCTTCGCTCCATCTGGCCACCCAGAAAGCCAATCTGACCTCCGTTCCTCTGTCAACACGGTTCGGCGTCCACGAACTGGCTCATTGTGTGGGCGATTGCTCGCCAGCCCTGATTGTGGTCGATGACACCACCGCAGACCTGGTGTCCGAGGCTTGTACTTCCCTCCATGCCTCGGCGGCCATCGTGCATGTCAATGACCTTCGCACACCGCGGCAGTATGCCCGTTCGCTGCCGAGCGCTCCAGCCGAATCTGATTTGAGTGTGATGCTCTACACTTCCGGTACCACGGGAAAGCCCAAGGGCGTGCCGCGCACACATAAGGCGGAACATTCGGCGGCGGTGGCCCACCTGATCCAAACGGGCCAGCCGACGGGCGCCGTGTCCCTAGGTGTCATGCCAATGTTCCACACCATGGGGCTGCGGTCCCTGCTCGCAAGTGTCATCGGCGCCGGAACCTGGGTCCCGCAGGCCAAGTTCAGCGCTGATGAGTCGATGGAGCTGATTATTGAAAACGACATCGATACGCTTTATCTGGTTCCCACAATCTATTGGTCGCTGTACCAGACCGGTCGGTTCCCGGAGGCACACAGCGTGCGGCGTCTCGCCTATGCCGGGGCGGCCATGACCTCCACACTTGCCCAGCAGCTTGTGGAGGCCGTGCAGCCCGAACGGTTCGTTAACCACTTCGGCAGCACCGAGATCTACACTTTTACGATCGGCCCTGACAGTGCGCGAAAGCCCGGATGCGCAGGCCGTGCCGGAGTCTTCTCCAACGTCCGCCTCGTGGATCCCGTACCAGGGGCGCATCCCGATCAGATTGTTGCCAAAGGTGAGCAGGGGCAAATCGCGGTCAGCATGGACAGCCCTGAAGCATTTGCCGGCTACTGGAACCGCCCCGACGCCGACGCAAAATCCATTCGGGACGGCTGGTATTTTCCGGGGGATCTCGCCACAGAGGATGACGACGGTGACCTGTGGGTTTCGGGGCGCGTCGATGACATGATCAACTCCGGCGGCGAAAACCTCTATCCCGAGGAGATCGAGCGCAGCCTTGCCGGCTGCCCCTACATGGAGAATGTGGTGGTCGCCGGGACCCCCCACGACAAATGGGGGTCAGCCGTCACAGCCTTCTTCGTCCCAGCGGACCGGACCGACCCCCGCCTGGCCCTCGCCCAGGTCGAGACATGGGTACGCGAGAAATCCGGCCTGCCCTCGCTTCAACGACCGAAACGACTCGTCGCGATTGACGCTATCCCGACCTCTGCGGTCGGCAAGATCCTCCGCCGCAGGCTCGTCGACGGCGACTACAAAGTCCTCGCCGATACAGAGAGCAACCAGTCCCCACCACCTGCCAGGAGCCCCCAATGACCGATGATCTCGCACGCATCGAGGATCCCCAGCTCCTCACCGGCCAGGGCCGCTTCCTTGATGACCTCGACCCCCTGCCCGGAACGTTGGTGGCCGCTGTAGTTCGCAGCCCGCACCCGCACGCCCGGATCCGTGGTGTCAACTTCGAGCGCGCTCGGCGCCACCCCGGCGTCGCTGCCGTGATCGGCCCGGAGGAGGTTCTCCAAACCCTGAAACCTTTCCCGCTCTCGGTGAAGACCCCGATGCCCTACTACCCAACAGGGACCGATAAGACCCGCTACGTCGGCGAACCGGTCGCCGTGGTGGTCGCCACCGACAGGTACACCGCCGAAGACGCCGCCGAGCTCGTCGAGATTGACTACGAACCGCTGGAAGCCGTCGTGCGCACGTACGAGGCCATGGAGGCGAACGCGCCGCGCCTGCACGATTCTGCCGACAGCAACGTGGCCACCGACCGCACGTTCACCTTCGGGGAGGTGGACGAAAGTTTCGCCAAGGCCCAGCACACCGTCTCCAAGCGTTACTCCTTCCCCCGCTACTCCTCCACGCCCATGGAGTGCTCCAGCGTGATCGCAGAGTGGCGGGAAACCGCAGACGGGCCGGAGGTCACAACATGGGCCAACTTCCACGGACCCTTCTCAATGGTCCAGGTCGTCGCGGGTGCACTCAACATCCCGACGTCCCGGTTGCGGCTGATCGTCCCTGCCGACATCGGCGGCAGCTTCGGCATCAAGGCAGCGATCTACCCCTACGTCGCACTGATGGCTCTTGCCAGCAAGCACGCCGGCAGGCCGGTGCGATGGACTGAAGACCGGCTTGAACACATGCTCTCGAGTTCCGCCGGATCGGACCGCGAAATGACGTTTGAGGCCGCGTTCGACGACCAAGGCGTTATTTCGGCCCTGCGCGTAGACCTGATCGACAACGTCGGAGCCTACATGCGCCCTCCCGAACCCAGTACCCTGTACCGGTGCTTCGGCAGCATCACCGGCTCCTACCGGATCGAGCAAGTCCAGATCCGCGCCCGGGCAGTGGTCACGAACAAATGTCCCACCGGCCTCAACCGGGGATTCGGCGGACAACAGCTGTACTTCGGACTCGAGCGGCTGATAGATGACATCGGCCTCGAACTGGGCCTGGACCCCGTGGAGGTCCGCCGTGTCAACCTCATTGGGAAAGATGAGTTTCCGTACTCGACTCCAAGCGGGGGAATATATGACTCCGGCGATTATCAGACTGCCCTGCAGATGGTCCTCGACGCCGCCGACTATGAGGGGCTGCGGGAGGAACAGCGGGCAGCGCGTGAGCGGGGCGAGCTGTTCGGAATTGGCGTGGCTACCATTACCGATCCTTCGGCGACCAACATCGGATATGTCGGACTCGCCACCCCGATCCATAACCGGGGCCGGGGCAAATCCGGCTCGACTGAGCACGTCCGGGTCAGTGTCGATCCACAAGGCATCGTCACCGTGCTACTCGGAACTGTTCCGCAAGGCCAGGGGCACGCCACCGTCGCGCGGCAGATAGTAGCGGACCGGCTCGGTCTTCCTTTGACGCAGGTGCGCCCCAGGGTGGAGATGGATACGGCGACCACGCCGTGGACGATCAGCACCGGAAGCTACTCATCACGGTTTGCTCCGTTGCTGACAAGCGCGCTGATTGAGGCCACGGACCGTCTGGGCGAGTCCATCCGGATCGCCGGAGGTGTGCTGCTCCAGGCCGACCCTGCGGACCTCGAATTCGCCGACGGACAGGTCCATGTCATTGCCGACCCCGGTCGCAGTGTTTCCTTCCGACATGCAGCGGGTCTCATTCACTGGGATCCGGGTTCCCTGCCTGAGGGTGCCTCCGCACGGATGTACGAGGAAGCTGCGTTCACTCCGCCGCAGTCCAAGGCGCCTTCACGCACCGATCAGATCAACTCGAGCCTGTGCTATGGATTCGTCGCCGAGCTCGTAGCCTGCCGGATAGATCCTGAGACCCTGCAGATAAAAATCGAGACGCTGTCCACGGTGCACGACGCAGGGACAATCCTCAACGCCACCCTCCTCAACGGCCAGATCCACGGAGCCCTCGTCCAGGCACTCGGCGGGGCGCTCTACGAGGAGATGACCTATTCGGACTCCGGTCAGCCGACAGCGACGACGTTCATGGATTACCTTTGCCCCACCAGCGCCGAATCGTCGTTTCCATTGATCAGCAACCACCTCGAGACACCGTCTCCGCTGACCACGTTGGGCGCCAAGGGATCCGGCGAGGGCAGCTCTATGAGTTTCCCTGTGGCAATTGCCAACGCAGTCGCCGACGCCCTGTCCCCGCTCGGGATCTCCATCGACTCGCTGCCTCTGCACCCGAACATTATCCACAGGCTCATCCAAGCGAATGCCACTAAGGAAGGAAACTGACAATGCCACTTACCGGAGGCGAAATCCGACTCGAACGCAGCCACGAAGGCCGCGTCGCAAACCTCACGCTCAACCATGGGCGCTTCAACATCATCACGTGGGAGACCCGGCAAGTGATGGCCGACCGGTTCGCTGAGATAGATGCCGATCGGGACATCAAACTCGTGGTGATACGTGCGGAAGGCGAACATTTCACCTCCGGGGGCGACATCGCGGGCTTCATGGAGGTCGACCCGATTGACCTTACTGATCTTGGGCAAAACGTCACCGCCCCTTCCCGAAGCCCCAAGCCGGTTATCGCAGCCATCGACGGCTACTGCTTCGGGGTCGGCCTCGAGCTGGTCCTGTCCGTCGACATCCGGATCGCTACTACCGCTGCCAGGTTCGCCCTGCCGGAGATGAAGCTAGGCATGATTCCCGGGAGCGGAGGCACGCAGCGGCTTGCAAGGCTGATTGGCCTGTCCCGCGCTAAGTTCCACATTCTCACCGGGGAGCGCATTACGGGCCAGCAAGCCCTCGACTGGGGCCTTGTCAACATCCTGGCTCCCGACGCAGAAGCACTCGAAAAGGAAACCCAGGCGCTTGTCGACAAGATGCTCGGATACTCTCCTATCGCCATGCGCACGGCGAAGGAGGTCCTGGACAAGGGGATTGACGGTCCTCTTTACACCGGCATCGAGCTTGAACGCAAGGCGTATTCGATGCTTCGGGCCAGTCACGATTTCGCCGAAGGGGTGGCTGCTTTCGGCGAGAAACGCACCCCCGAATTCCAAGGACGCTGAGGTATCCAGTCGTGAAAGCAGCCCCCTTCGCATATGTGCGCCCAGGCAGCGTTACTGAGGTACTCAGTGAACTCAGCCGGGACGGCGCCAAGGTCATCGCAGGCGGACAGTCGCTCGTCCCCGTCCTGGCTATGCGACTGGCGCAGCCGACAACATTGGTGGACATTAACGCCGTCGAAGAGCTTCATACGCTGAGAACGGAGCTTAGCGGCGTGCGGCTTGGGGCCGCGGTGCGGCAACGCACAGCACAGCGAGACCCGGCCATCGCAGAAGTGCCCCTGCTCGGAATGGCTCTGCCGTGGATCGGGCACCGGGAGATTCGCAGCCGTGGAACCATCTGCGGCAGTCTCGCACATGCGGACCCTGCGGCGGAGCTGCCGGCCGTGGCCATTTGCCTGGAAGCAACCTTAACGATTGCAAGCCCCAAGGGCGAGCGGACCGTCGATGCGGTCGACTTCTTCACCGCGGCGATGACGACGACAGTGCAGCCGGAAGAGCTAATCACTTCGGTCTACTTCCCGCGTGCCACCGAAACCCAAGGCTTCGGTTTCGCCGAAATTGCCCGAAGGCATGGTGACTTTGCGCTCGCCGGAGTAGCCATACGTGTCGATGCGAAAGACCGGATGAGGCCCTCTGCCCGTATCACGTGTTTTGGCATATCGGACATTCCACGGGTGCGGGACGTTTCAGAGCAACTATCGGATGCTCTGAGTAAGGACGGCCCGGACGCGCCGGAAGCACGCCTGCGCACGGCCCTGGCTGCTGCTGCGGAAGAACTGGCCGCCGATGTTGTCGACACCGGTGGCGATGACCATGGCAGCCAGGCGTACCGGCGTCAGCTGATCACAGCTCTCGCCAGCCGCGAACTCGCTCGAGCCTATGCCAAGGCAGTCCGCGCATCCAGCCACACTGATGAGGAGAAAGCATGAGTACCCCGCGCACTGTTTCCCATACCGGACATGACGACCTGGTGGCCGTCGAGTTCACCGTCAACGGGACGACCGTTTCGTTGAAGGTTCCTGCGCGCATGACCCTCTCGGATGCCCTGCGCGACAACCTCGGCCTCACCGGCACACATATCGGATGTGAACATGGCGTCTGCGGGATGTGCACCATTCTGATCGATGGCGATGCGAGCCGTGCATGCCTGCTCTTCGCCTGCCAGCTGGACGGAGCGCAGATCACCACAGTCGAGGGCCTCGGCAAACCCGACGACCTGCACCCACTACAAGAGTCCTTCGGCCGCCACCACGGCCTGCAGTGCGGATTCTGTACTCCGGGTTTTCTCATGAGTTCATACGACCTTCTCGACCACGAGCCCGACATTCGGCGGGAGGACCTCCCGGAGGAGCTTTCCGGGGTGATCTGCCGGTGCACCGGCTACCGCAACATCATCGATGCCGTCGACGACGTTGCAACAAACCACCGCGACGGCCTCCCGGGACCGAAAAATTGCGGACAACGAACCCTGACCGGCCGCTCTCCCGTCGGATCGACGGCTGCAGCGGATGAATCCACCGCAGCGTCCGACACTGTTCAGGACAGTGCACCCGAAAAAATCAGCATGCCCAGCGGTGAACCGACAATCGCCATTGACGTCACGACCCTTCTCGAATCCCCGCCGCAGGACGTCGCCCGGGTTTTCGCAAACATACAGTTGCTGGCCCGGTGCCTGCCGGGGGCGGAGCTCACGGAGGAGCTTGGCGGCAATTGGTACCGGGGCCGGGCCCGCGTTGCCTTAGGGCCCATCAAGCTTTCGTTCAACGGCTTTGCCCATCTTCTCGAACATAAATCGGACCGGATGCACGTGCTCGGCCAAGCCAAGGACACCGGCGGCGGCCGAGCCCAGGCGGAGATCCATCTTTTGGCGGTCCCTGAGGGGACAGGGACCCGCCTGCAGGCCGAAGCCCGGGTTTACCTCGTCGGTCGCATCGCCGGGTTCGGCCGGTCGCTGGCAGGAGATGTCAGCCGGCGAATGTTCGAAGACTTTGCCAAGGCCGTGGACCAGGCCGCGCGCGGAGAGGAACCTGAAGTCGGCTCCAAACCGCCCAGCGCGTTCGGAATCCTCGTCGGCGCCATGCGTGACCGGATCCGCAGCGTTCGGGATCTCCGTCGAAAGGCGCCCGGTCGTCAAGCCAACAACCCCCACGAAGAAAGGTGATCTGATGCCGCGCAGCACCCGTGGTTCCGGAACTCATTCGCCGTTGCCGGCAGCGTTCGCGTCGGTGATGGGCTGGTCCTTTGACCTGTTTGACCTGTTTTTGTTGCTGTATGTCGCAGGGCCGGTTGGCCGGCAGATTTTTCCGGCTCAGAGCGAGACGTTCAGCCTTGCCTTGGTTTTTGCTTCGTTTGCGGTCAGCATCATTATGCGTCCGGGCGGAGCGGCGGTCTTCGGTGAGCTGGCTGACCGTATTGGCCGGAAGAAGATCATGGTGACCGTACTCGCCGGTGTGGGCCTTTCGACTGCGGCGATGGGCCTGGTCCCGACGTACGCGGCGATCGGGGCCGCGGCACCCATCATCTTCCTGATCCTAAGGGTTATCCAGGGACTTTTTGTCGGCGGCGTGACCGCCACGACGCACACGCTTGGCACAGAGAGCGTCCCGGAACGCTGGCGGGGCCTGATGAGCGGCCTGATCGGCGGTGGCGGGGCCGGGATCGGCGCGACCATGGCCAGTGTCACGTTCATTGTCGTCGGCCAGCTCTACCCGGGCGACGCGTTCGATGAATGGGGCTGGCGTGTGATGTTCTTCACCGGGCTGCTGGGCGCGCTCCTGAGCCTGTTCGTACTCAGCAAGGTCGAGGAGTCCCCGATGTGGCTCGAGGCCCAGGAAGCCGCCAAGTCTTCACCGGCAGCTGCCCCCGCCCAGAAAATGCGGTTCAAAGACCTGCTGACCGGCAAATACCGGACCATCACCCTGCTCAACATCGCTCTGGCGGCAGGGGCCGGCGCGCAGTACTACCTCACCTCGGGATTCCTGCCCACCCTGCTCGGACCGGTCGTCAAAGTGCCCACAGTTGAACGCGGCTGGATTCTGCTCGGCGCGAGCCTCGTGGTCATTGTTGCGGCCACCGGCGCTGGCGAGCTGAGCCAACGGATCGGCCGCCGCAAGACCATGCTGATCTTCGGCGGCATCAACATCGTCGCGCTCCCGCTGCTCACGATCGCAATCGCCGGGTCGGACCCGTCCGCCACAGGGACGATTCTGGCGCTGAGCTGCCTGCTGGCGTGCTTCGCCAACGCGGCTTACGCACCATTGATGGTCTTCCTGAACGAACGCTATCCGACCGCAATCAGATCGCGGGGAACGGCCATCACCTGGAACACCGGCTTCATGCTCGGCGGCCTGCTGCCGACGTTCGTCAATTTGCTGAGCCCGACCGTGGCCGACATTCCAATCAAGCTGGCGCTCTTCCTCGCGGCATCGACGCTCATCTTCATCGCAGTGGTCCTCACAAGCCCGGAAACCCGTGGCCGTTTGGAAAGATCCCACGCGCACGATGACGGCCCGCCGCCACCGAAAAACGGCAAGGGCACGATCAAGAGGACCCCACATACCTAATGCTGTGAGCGCAACGCGACCGGCCCGTTTTCGAGAACGGACTCAGCAGGCGCTGCCCACATCCCACACCGACTCGAATTCATCAGCGCTGCCCCAACACCGCTCCAAACATCGGTCGCATCAACAGCACGCCCAACAGCATTCGAGCTGATTCCGGGCCGCCTCCGCCGCCCGGACATGCTGGGCAATCCTGTGAGCCGTTGAACCAACTGCGCTACAGTGCTCGCAAAAGTCCACGCAGACCATGGCGAACATCGCTGGACCTGATCGGGCCATCGGCCTCCCTGAAACGGCCGAGCGGAACCATCGGAGAGCCACGGCGGTGAGGAACGGCCAACGTTGCCATGCGTGGCCCGGGCTGAGACCAAGTGAAAGGACGTTCTGCGATGGAGCCTGTCTCTCTGACAATTTCCTGTGACGACGGCTATGTACTGGGAGGACATCTATGGGAGCCCGGTTCCTCGGAAGAAGGAGGACTTGGGGCAGTCGTTGTTGTTGCCGGCGCTACCGGAGTCAAAGCAACCTACTATCACCGCTATGCGGCTTTTCTTGCGGAGAACGGGTTCACGTCGATCACCTTCGACTACCGGGGTATCGGTCAATCCAGGGAATCCAGTTTAGAGAATCTGCAGGCCAGCTGGTACGACTGGGCTCTGAAGGACCTTGATGCGGTTCTGGAATGGGCTCAGATCAACTGTGCTGAAAAGCATCTGCATGTCGTCGGCCACAGTTTTGGTGGGTTTAGCGTCGGATTAGCGCGCAATGGTCGACGGATTAATCGGCTGCTGACAGTGGGCGCTCAGCATGCCTACTGGCGGGACTACCGCCCCGGTCATCGGCTAGGGCTCTGGTGGCGCTGGCACATTCTGATGCCTGCTTTGGCGTTCGGGAACGGCTACTTTCCTGGCAAGCGACTCGGCTGGCTTGAGGATTTACCGAAGGGTGTGGCCATGGACTGGGCACGGAGCCCGAGGGACTTCACTACCGGGGGAGCGGGTCATGCCCGCGAGGTGATACGGGCGCATCAGGCTTCATTCACTGCCCCGACGCTTGCCGTGGCTGCCACAGATGATCCGTTCGCAACAGAAACTGCTGTCCTCCGGGGCCTGAGCTACTACCCCAACAGCTCCGCCATCTTGGTGCAGCTGAAACCGCAGGACTTCGGGAGAGCAGAGATTGGGCACTTCTCGCTTTTCCACAGCAGCTTTCGCGACACGTTCTGGATGGGTACCATCCGGTGGCTTCGAGACGGCGTGAATCCGTGGGCCCTGAAATAACACGCGCTGTTACTGCGCTGCCCGCACGTCCAGAAGCGCCGGTGCTCGCGTGCGCTTTTGGCTCCGAGTGGTTCTCGGTCTCGAAGTTGCCGCTGGACTCTTGTCGGGTTTCGGTTCCTCACCAGAGCCCAGGATGCCGACCCGGCCCGCCGCGTCCGCCGCCGAACCGGGGGACAGCGCTCGGAGGCGCGGAGCCTTATCCTCCGGCGAATGGCGGCAGAATGTCCACGGTTGCAGTCTCGGCCAGTAAGGTATTCCTGTCGCGGACGCTGACTTCGTCCACCAAGAAGCTGCTCCGGTCCAGCACCTGAGCCAGTGACGGCCTCGTGGGGTCATCGGGATGGAGTTCCAAAATCCGATCCAGCAGTGCGCCGAGGGACACACCGCCTGCAGCCCAGCTGTTGGAGTCGACGTCGCCGCACGCTATCGTTTCCTCCGCCACCTGCGCGGCATGCATCGCGGCCGCAAAGTATCTGACCAGCATTCAGCCGCCTATCGCACTCATAGAGCGGTCTGACTGGACGAAGTCAACGCCGCCGAGCCCGGTGTGGTCCATACCGTGTGCCTTCGGCTTGAGCCACATCGCCTCTGACCAGCGCTGGGCGATGTCCGTGTCTGTGGCTCCCGTGCGGAACAAACCCAGAAGGTCGGTTTCCTCACGCGAGAACAGGCAGCTCATGATCTTGCCCTCTGCGGTGACCCGAGTGCGTTTGCAATCGGAGCAAAACGGTTCGGTAACTGAGGCGATTATCCCCACGGTGCCCAGTACGACATCGGGGGCGTCCTGGGCACGAACCTGCCAGCGCTCGGCAGGGGCGCCGTCGCGTTGCCTCGGGTCCGGCGTGAGCACGAAGGATTCCTCCAGAAGGACCCGGATTTCGGCTGCCGTAATCATGTTCTCCCGGGTCCAGCCATGGTCCGCATCCAGCGGCATCTGCTCGATGAATCGCAATTCGAAGCCACTGGCCACGGCCCAGGAGAGCAGGTGCACAGCCTCATGGTCGTTGATGCCTCGCATCAGCACTGCATTGACCTTCACCAAGCCGATTTGCACCCTGGCGGCCTCCGTGACGCCGGCCAGCACCTGATCCAAGAAGGGGCGGCGGGTCAGTGCCCTGAAGGTTTCAGCGTGCAGCGAATCCAATGAGACGTTGATCCGGCTGAGGCCAGCATCCTTAAGCGCCCGAGCCTTCTTCGCCAGACCGATCCCGTTGGTCGTCATGGAGATCGGCAGCTCAGGGTGATTGTGCCGCAACCGGACAAGGATCTCGACCAGGTCCCGCCGCACAAGGGGCTCACCCCCGGTAAGCCGCAACTCGCGAATGCCCAGAAAGTGCACACCGATGCCCACCAGACGCACGATCTCATCGGCCGTCATGATCTGGTTCTTACTCAGCCATGCCAGGCCCTCCTCCGGCATGCAGTAGGTGCAGCGCAGATTGCACTTGTCCGTGAGGGACAGTCGCATATCAGTCGCTCGCCGGCCGTACCGGTCCGCGAGACCTCCTGCCGGGGACTGGGAGCCAGCAGGCAGCGGACGCATTGAAACACTCATGTCCTGAGGTTACGCCCCCCTTCTCAACCATCCTTTGCATATGGTCCGAATCAGACCTATATTACTTATTAAGTCCTTTAGGTATCTTGCACCAGCCCGGCAGAATTTGAACATCGAATCGGAACAGATGAGGGAAAGTCCCCGTGTCATGGCCAGCAATTGCTGTTGTACTCAACGAGGACGACCGCGAGGACTAGGCCACCTTGAGCAGCAACCTCTCCCAAGTCCACAGGTGGTTGCCGTTAGTTGTTCCAATTTTTTACAGCCAGCTGGAAGGGGTAAACGAACATGGCAGGCGACGAAGCGAAGAGTCCCCGGATCAGCAAAGTGGTTACCGCCGTGGTCAGCAACACCGCTATCAGCCTGGACACGGCCCTCGCCGCGGTGGCAGCGGAGGAGTGCGGCGCCGTCGTGAGCTTCAGTGGCGTGGTCCGCAACCACGACGGCCGCCGCGGCGTGCTCCGTTTGAACTACAGCGCACACCCGAGCGCGAATCGTGTGATCGAGGATATTGCTGCCGAGGTCGCTGGAAAGTACGACGATGTCAGGCTCTGGGCCGCTCACCGTGTAGGCGAGCTGAAGGTCGGGGACGCGGCACTTGTCGCAGCGGTGTCCGCGGCCCACCGCGGCGACGCCTTCGATGCCTGCCGGGATCTCGTGGAAGGTGTGAAATTCCGGCTGCCGATTTGGAAAGAGCAGTTCTTTGAGGACGGAGACGTGGAATGGGTTGGCATCGGAGTTAACGGACAGGCTGATAGATGAACTGCCGTCTGGCGCCTCCTTGCTTGGTAGGCGTCACACGGTTCAAAGCGGCGGGACGCCGTGGCCGAAAGCCTCGCATTCCGCGGATGGTCCCGCGGCGGGTCTCTGCCCGGCTTATAGCCAGAGGGATGCGCTAGCGTCTTTGGCACCCCGGATCAGTCCGCCGCAGCGGCCACGCTGCTCAATGAGGTTCCCGACCGCTGCCACGGGCCTGGTCCCGACAAGCGCCTCAGTCGGTTCCTCGGCCACCGATCACCCCAGGACCTATCAGGGGGAGTGATACGGCGGATAGCTAAACGGTATTAGACGTGCAATGGTCCAAGACATACCGTCGTTGTGGCGTGGCTCACGTTATGGGCCCCGGAACTAGGAGACATGGATGAAATCCGCTTGGTTAGTCATGCTCGTCGTCGTTGCCTATATGGCGGTGCTCGCAGCGATCAGTTACTTCGTCCGCCGCTCTTCCCGGACCTCGGAAAGCTTCGCCAGCGGCGGCAAGGCATTTCCCGCCGTACTGATAGGCGTCCTCCTTGCCTCGGAATTCATCGGAACCTCCGCCAGCATCGGCACCGCCCAGGAGGCGTACAAAGTCGGAATCTCCGCGGCATGGAATATAGTCGCCCTGGGCCTCGGGTTCATCCTGTTCTCCTGGCTGCTCGCCAAGCGCTTCAAGACGCTCGGTGAGATCACGATCTCAGGAGCGCTGGCCCGTACCTACGGTGAACGGGTGCGCACAGCCACCTCAGTGATCATGGTCTGCGCCCTGCTGATCGTAGCGGTTTCGGTCTATGCAAGCGGCGGTGCCATCCTGGCCAACCTCCTCCAGATCGACAAATCGCTGGCGATCGTCCTGGTCGGGGTCCTGGCCACGCTCTACGTCAGCATCGGCGGGATGCGGTCGGTCGTCTACACTAACGTGGTCCACACGATCGTGAAGCTCGGAAGCGTCGTCCTCCTCGCGGTAATCGGCATGTCGCGCGTAGGTGGCATCAGCGGACTCAGGGCCAAACTTCCGGAAAATATGTTTTCGATCGACGGAGTCGGTTGGCCCCAAATCTTCGCATGGCTCATTGCAGGGATCGGAGCGATCTTCGCCACCCAGTACGTCGTCCAGGCCATCACTACCGTCGAGGACCCGAACAAGGCGCGCCGCGCCGCATTTTACTCGTCGCTGGTCCTTATCCCGTTCGGGCTCCTTGCTGCCGTCGTGGGCATGTGCAGTGCCGTGCTCTATCCGAAGATCAACTCCATCCAAGCCCTGCCGGCCCTCACTGCCGATATCGACCCGCTGCTCGCAGGCTTCGTCATTGCGGGTCTGGCAGGGGCGATGTTCGGCACGATCGCGGCATTGACCATCGGCTCATCGACCCTGCTGCTAAAAGACTTCTACCAACGATTCTTCAACCCGGGACAGGACGCGCGGAAAAACCTCGTGTTCATCCGGATAGCCACCGTCGTCACCGGCGTCATTCCGATCTCCCTCGCCCTCACCGCATCCAACGTCCTGACCATTACGTTCCTCGCGAAGTCGTTACGCGCATCGCTTGCTGTGCTCGTCGTTCTGATGTTCTTCAAGCCCGGCTACGGCACACGGGCCGGCGCATTCGCCTCGATAATCGCGTCACTGGTGACCACCATTGGCTGGTTCCTGGCCGGCAACCCCTACGGCATCGACAATGCATACGTCGCAGTTGCAACGCCGATAGTGATTATGACAATCTGCCAGCTCTTCAAACCCCGAGGAACCGACGCCCTCGAGCTGTCACCAAAAAATCGGCAGGACCCGCGCACGAGTGACGACGCCGAGCCGGGCGCTACCTTGCAGACCAACGGACGCACGTAGCCGCCGGAACCCCCGAGCCATGCCCCGCCAGCTCATCCAGTGGCACCGCGAGCATCGTCGTGGAGGACGTGCGCGCATCGAGATCAGTATCAACCGAAAACACACATGGCCTGGAGCGCAACCGGCCAACTGAAGGAGCAAGAAGATGAGTCCGTCACCAGAGCAGGCTTTGCAGGACGCAGCGAGGAAGCCCATGAGCACCACTGACGTACCCGTCGGCGCAAGCCTGCGCGGCTGGCTCGACCATCTGCAGGCCTCCGGTCGCCTGTCTCTGACCGAGCCGGGCATTGATCTGCGTTTCGGCGTCGCCGGGGTCGCCAACCGTCTGGACGGTACGAGTGCCTCGATCTTCCCCAGACCCAGCGCACATGTCGTGCCCGTTGTCTCCGGGCTGCTGTCCCAGCGGTCTTGGATGGCCGAGGCGGCAGGCGTTGGACAGGAAGAGCTGATCTCCAGCTTCGAGAATGCCTGTCTCAGCCCGGTGCCGTGGATCGAAGTGGCGGACGCGCCATGCCAGCAAGTCGTCCACCACGATGTCGATCTGGAGAAGCAGCTTCCGATCCCTACCCACAACGAGCACGATCACGGGGCCTACATCACAGCCGGGCTGCTCATCGCGCGACGGCCCGACACTGGTGTGCAGAACGTTTCAATCCACCGCCTTCAAGTCAGCGGCCCTGACCGGCTGGGTGCCTTGCTCCTGCCACGACACACACTCGCCTTCTTCCACCAGCAGGAACGAGAGGGCGCGGACCTGGACATCGCCATCGTCGTCGGGGTAGACCCCCTGACCCTTATGGCCTCACAGGCGATTGTGCCGATTGACCACGACGAGCTCGAGATCTCCGGTGCACTGCGCGGATCTCCCCTCCCGGTGACCAAATGCGTCACCAACGAGGTGCGTGTCCCCGCCGATGCCGAGTTCGTCCTCGAGGGCCGACTGCTTGCCAATATCCGCGAGCCCGAGGGACCGTTCGGCGAGTTCCCGCAGTACTACGGCGAGCGGGCGGAGCGCCATGTCATCGAGGTGGACGCGCTTACCCACCGGACGTCACCCATCTACCACACGATCGTCGGAGGAAGCCTCGAGCATCTCCTGCTCGGAGGGATCCCGCGAGAGGCGTCCTTCCTGTCCCACCTCCGGCGCAGCTTCCCGTGCGTCAAGGACGTCCATCTCTCCCGGGGCGGCACGTGCCGATACCACCTCTCCGTACAGGTCGACCGGCCCAAGGCGGGCGAGGCGAAGAACGTCATCCTCGGAGCACTCGGAATGCACTATGACATCAAACATGTCACTGTTGTCGACACCGATGTCGACGTTCACAACCCTGCCGAGGTGGAATGGGCTGTCGCCACAAGGTTCCAGGCCGACCGTGATCTGATCGTCGTCCACGGGGCACAGGGCTCCAAGCTGGACCCTTCAACTGACGACGGGTTCGGTTCGAAGATGGGCCTTGATGCTACCGCCCCGGTGGACGCACCCCCGATGAAGTTCACGCGCATCCGCGTGCCGGGCCAGGAAGAACTCGATCTCGACCAGATAGTGACGTCTGCCCCCGTCGACTGGGAACAACGTGTAGGCAATGTCTCATAGGGGGCGGCGGTGGAACTGAGACAGCTCACGTATTTCGCGTGCCTGTACCGCGAGGGGAGCGTCACCCGTGCCGCACAGCGCCTCAATATTGTCCAGCCGGCGTTGTCCATGCAGATCGCGAAGCTCGAGAGCGAGCTCGGCCAGACGCTGTTCGAACGGACGCCCAAGGGCATGACGCCCACAGCGGCCGGAGAGCACGCCTTCGAGCTCTTCTCACCGCTGCTGGACCGACTCGTCCGGGCACGCCAGGAACTTCTGGGAAATCGTCCGGAGATGACGGGCTCGATCCGTGTCGGAGTGATCGCATCGGCGGCCAACGCAGCGTTGTCGGACACGCTGGCGCACTTCGTGGAACACTATCCGGACGTCCAGATCTACGTGACCACCGGGTTCAGTAGTGAGCTGGTCGAGAAGCTCCGCACGGGTGAGCTCGACTGTGTGGTCATCAACCAGACCTTCGGTCAGGTTGACTTCGCCGCCCGCGAAATCCTGGACGAGGAGTTGGTGGTCACCACCGGAGCAAGAACGGCAATGTTGGTCCCGATCCCCGTGCCGCTCCACGCCCTGGCTTCGCTCAACCTCGTTCTGCCCTCACGACGCCACGGCCTGCGGAAGGCCATCGAAGATGTACTTCGCGCTCACTCAATCGAAGTGCGCCCGCAGCTCGAGATCGATGACACCAGCGTCATCGAGGAACTCATTCAACGGACCAACTGGGTCTCAATCCTTCCCGCCGGCATGGTCAACCGCGGCCTCGTGCAGGGGTCCCTCCGCGTGTACGGACTGGCGGCGCCGGGGGTCTCCAGACGCATGTTGCGTCTGAGCGACCCCAGACGTCCCAGCACCCTAGCCGAAACGACATTTATAGACGTGTTCACCGGGAAGCTTCGTGCGCTGCAGTTGTCCACTACCGGCTTCACCACCGTCCCCATGCAAATACCACTGGAGGATCAAAATGAAGATGCCTGACCTGACCCCACGCCTGATAGTTGGGATGTCCGGAGCCTCGGGCGCCGCATACGGCGTCCGGCTCCTCGAGTTGCTCCGTGATACCCCAATCGAAACGCATCTCATCGTCAGCAAGGCCGGACGCCTAACGCTCGCCCAGGAGACCGACCTCCGCATGACTGACCTGGAGGCGCTTGCCGACGTCGTCCACCCAAACCAGGACATCGGGGCGACCATCGCAAGCGGATCGTTCCGCACGATGGGCATGATAGTCGCCCCGTGCTCGATCAAGACAATGTCCGAGATCGCCTCGGGAATGACCTCATCACTACTGGCGCGTTCAGCTGACGTCGTGCTGAAGGAACGCCGAAGGCTGGTCCTGATGGTGCGGGAGACCCCGCTACACCGCAACCACCTGAGGACGATGGCCGATCTGAGCGAGCTGGGAGCGGTCATCGCTCCGCCCGTGCCTGCGCTCTACACACGGCCGCAGTCGATCGACGACATAATCAACCACACAGTTGGCCGCGTCCTAGACCTCTTCGAAATTGAGTCCGGTCTGGTGAAGCGGTGGGATGGAGTCACGAACGAGCGCACCAGACAACAACAGTGACACCCCGTGGGACCTGGGCTGGCGTAATCTTCCCTATCGGAGTTCCCGCCCGGCATATCACTGCGGGGGAGAGGCCGCCTGTCTGGATTGGTTGGTCGGTTGAGGGAGTCTGACGAGCTGTCGCGAGCTCCGTGTGAGTCAGTCACTCTTTCCCATTCGGCTCAGATCCACAAGACATGACCTAGGACAGCAAGCAGGCCGAGGGCAAAACAGGCAATGAGTGCCGTTAGGCCGTGTTTCCCGACTCTTGAGCTCCAGGGCCATAACGATCGCCGGTACTAGGATCCCCAGAAGGGACAGAATACCGAGAACGTTTATCGCTGAAACCACCCCACGGGATTGCCCACTGAAGCAATTCCTCCGTCAACCGACCGCGTTCAGCAGAGGACACTCCCTGATCGGGTAGTCCCGAGCGCCGACCAAAAACAGAATCAACGACAGGACAATTCATGACAAGAATGCTAATTATCGGACCTCCGGGTTCCGGCAAGGGTACGCAAGCGGAACGCATCTCGGAGCGCCTGGACGTCGTTGCGATCTCCACCGGCGACATCTTCCGCGCGAACGTCAAGGGTGAAACGCCGCTGGGCGTCGAAGCGAAGAAGTACATGGACGCGGGAGACTTTGTTCCGGACAGCGTGACCAACAAGATGGTCCGCGACCGGCTCAGTGAGAGCGACGTCGAAGGCGGCTTCCTGCTGGACGGCTACCCGCGCACCACGGCGCAGGTTGACTACCTGGACGAGATCCTGGCCCATGGTGACCAGAGCCTCGACGTCGTCCTGCAGCTGACCGCGTACGATGAGGAGCTTGTTGCGCGCCTGCTGGGCCGCGCCAAGGAAACCGGCCGCAGCGACGACAACGAGGCCGTCATCCGCCACCGACTCGATCTTTACCACGAGCAGACCGAGGCCGTTGTGGCCAAGTACGCCGAACGCGGCATCCTCACCAAGGTGGACGGCAACGGCGGCATTGACGAAGTCACCGACCGGGCCATGGATGCCATTGGCGCGCGCGACCTGTTTGGCGCGACCTAATTTGATGGATGCTGCCGATCGCGCGCGCTCAAGGGCAGTACCTGCGCAGGTTCAGGGCGGCTCGGGAGACTAAACCTGAATCCACCAGTCTGATTCGGCTGCGGTCGGCGATTTAAAGCGAGAATGCCCGTCTTTCAAGGAAAATAGGACTTGCTTAGAGCTCATATTGACCGAAAAGAGAGGCATCTCGTAGATGCAACTTTCTCACAAGCCCGCGGCGGTTTCCAGCGCTTTTGATGATCCGAATCTCGTGTCGGCAGCCGGGCTGCTGCCGGCCATGGGCCTGGCCTGGTCTACGGGTCTCGGGGCGCTGGTTGATGAGCACCTTCACCTGCCGGACTATTTCGGGGCCAATGCCGGGCTGAAAGTTTCTGCCTTGGTCGCCGGAATGCTGGCCGGTGTCGGCTGCATCGACCTATGCCGAGCCCGCGACTATGCCGAGGCTGCTGCCAGGCCGGTCTTGTGTGCAGGGGTCCGGCGGACGGCGGCTCGGCATAGTTACAGGCTCTCGAGGAACGCGAGGATCTTGTCTGTTGGGTGGTATCGGCCAGGGTTCGCGGATGCGGGTGTGGTCAGGGCTAGGGCTTTCTCCTTGATGGTGATGTCGGCATGGACGTAGGCGTCGGTGGACCGGACTCCGGCGTGGCCGAGCCAGAGGGCGATCACTGAGGTGTCGACCCCGGCTTGAAGCAGGGTCATCGCGCAGCTGTGACGGAACACGTGGGGGTGGATTTTCTTGCCCGATAGCGATGGGCATGTTCGGGCCGCGGTCGCTGCGTGGGTGCTGACGCGCAGCGCGACGGCGTCGCGGGAGAGCCGCCGTCCGGTCCGGGTCGGGAACAATGGCTCGTGTGGTTGTCCGGCTCGTTCTGCCAGCCAGGAACGCAGCAGTCCCTCAACGGGAGTGGTGAGTGGAACGGCGCGTTGTTTGCGTCCTTTGCCTTCGCAGCGGACGTTCGCGCCGGTGCCCAGGGTGACATCGGCGCAGTTCAGGCCCGTGAGCTCGGAAACCCGTAGTCCGGTCTGGATGGCCAGGAGCATCATGGCCCTGTCTCGCCGGCCCTCCCACCTGGATTGGTCAGGGGCTGCGACGATGGCGTCGATCTCGGGCGGGGTCAGGAACGTTACGATGCGCTTGTCGAACCGCTTCGGCGGGATGGCGAGCACGCGCTGGATCAGCAGCGCGTGCTCGGGATGACGCAACGCGGCGTAGGCGAACAGTGAGCGGATTGCTGTCAGGCGGACGTTTCGGGTTCTGATGGTGTTGCCTCTCGTGGTTTTCCAGATGGGTGAGGAATCCTGAGATCATGGCCGCGTCCAGGTCGTTCCAGTCCAGTTGGGAAGGCAACTTGCCGGTCCGTGCATGGATGAACTCCAGCAGCAGCTTCAGGGCATCGCGGTAGGCTGCGATGGTCCGTGGGCTTGCTTGGCGCTGTTGGGCGAGTCGGTCGGTGAAGAACATCTGCAGGGTCGGTGCGATCAGCGTCATGAGCGGATCGCCGTCCAACCGGTGTTCTGGCGTGCCGCTGCCAGGGAGAGCAATTCCGGCGCGGCCGAGAGATACCAATAGGTGGATGCCGGTTCGCGGTGGCCCAGGTAGGTTGATAGCGATGGAAGTTTCGCCTGCACGTCCTCGCCGGTGCGATACCAGCTGAGCAGGGTGCGGACCGCGAACGTGTGGCGGAGATCGTGCAGCCTGGGCGCCGAGACTGCCCCGCCCCCGACCCCGGCGTCATTGACCAACTGCCGGAATGTTTGGCAGACGGCCGCGTAGCATAGGCGTTGTGGGTCTGGGACACGAAGAAGCTTGGCGCCTCTGGTCGGGGGTCCAGTTCGTCGCGGAGTTGGGTGTATGCCCTCAGCGCCTGCATAGCGGTGCTGTGAAGTGGAACCAGCCGGGACTTACCGAACTTGGATTCGCGGATCAGCAGCACGTTTTCGGACCAGTCGATGTCGCTGCGGTCAAGCTTGATTGCCTCACCGATCCGCAAACCACTCGCCGCGAGCAGCCCGACCAGAGTCTCGTAGGTCGCGGCCCGCAGCGGTGGGTTGATCGAGATGCGTGTCTGGCCCATCAGCGCTTCGATGTCGGCTGTGGAGTAGATGAACGGTGGGCGCCAGCGCTGCCGGTGCGGCATCAGACCCGACGGCGGGATCTCCGTGCTGGGGTAAATACCGGCCAGATAGCGGGCGAACCCCCGGGCCGCTGTCATCCGATGCGGCCCCACCGTCGTCGGCCTCCCTGTGGGCGATTGCTGCGCCCAGTCCAGTGCCGCATCGATGGTCACCGTAGACGCTCCGTGAACGTTCAGATAAGCCACGAAGCCCGGCAGTAGCCATCGGGCCTCGGCCATTTCATGCCCGAGCGAACGACGCAGTTGCAGGTAGTCTGCGAGGTCCTGCTCCAACGCACTCACCGCCCGAGCCCCGGCCACGGCTGGGCAACCTGGCGCAGCACGACCAGATCAACTTTCGCATAGAGGGCGGTAGTGGCCAGATCCTGATGGCGCAAGTCCTGGCTGATCGCCACCAGGCCCGCGCCCCTGCGGAGTAGTTCGCCGGCCAGGGCACGCCTCAGCCCGTGCGCTCCGACATTGGGCAGGCCCGCACGTTTGCAGGCCCGCTCGACAACGTCGCCGACCAGCTCGGCGCGGATCGGTCCGCGCGGAGCCCGGCAGGTCAGGAAAACATGCACGGCCTCTACAGGATTTCGGCCAGAGGACAGATAGGCGACCAGCGCTTCGCCGACCTCAGACGGTAGCGGCAACCGGTCTTGCCGACGCGCCTTGCCCCGGACCATGAGTTCCCCGGACCGCCAGTCCAGGTCACGCAATTCCATGCGGGTAACGCAGGACCGAACGCAGCTCGGCCACCCGTCCCTTCGCCGACCCGGCCGAAACCCGGGCGAATTCCCGCAGCAGAAACGCATTGATCTCTACCCCGGTCAGAGCCTCTGGGGCGAATACTCCACCGGCCGAGGACTCCTGAAGGAAACACCGGGCAGTATTCTCGTAACGCAACACCGTGGTCAGCGCCAAGCCTCGCTCCTCGGTCATCCACAACCGGTAGGAGGCCAGAAGCGCACTCAACGGCGTCACCAGGGCCGCTCTCTCAGGGAGAGTGCCAACTTCGCGCAAATAGCTCAACAGCGGCGTCATCGCGCGGGGACCCGGGCTTCTCCGCTGGCCGGCCTCGCTGCGGGCAGCGAGGAACGCCGCTACGCGTTCCTCGTTCAGATCCTCTCTCCTGAGCCCTTCGGCAGAAAGCCAGAGACCGAGCTGGCCTAAATCCTTCAGCATGTTCCGGACGGTGCCCGGCGTGTAACCCCGCCGCGTCAGCCATGCCCGGTAACCCTCGATGTGCGGCCACAATCGGCCGGCTTCCCTCTTCGGTGCTGACACTGCACTTCGCCTCCTTCATGGGAGCACAGTTGCTCCCATGATCAGGCTCCTCCCCGGGAAACTATGCCGATACGGCGTGGTTCACGTCTTCGAGGAAGCCAAAGCGCCACTGTCCGCTCTCGCTGGCTGCCGGGATACCCTCGGCATAGTCGCGGGCTCGGCATAGGTCGATGATCAGGATCCCGTCGGGATCGCCCAAGTGGCGGTTGACGTAGGTGAACAGGTCATCCCGCACAGCATCCGGGTCCCAGTCGGTAGTCGAGAGCAGGCGCTGCATGCCATCCGGGGTGCCGTGCCCGGCGCGTTCAGACAGGGTCCAGGAATTCTTGCGTTCCTCATCCGAAAGCAGCCCGCGCACATACCCAACAGCATTCCGCCGTGGTTCGGACCGGACAAACCGTGGCCCAATAAGATCGCCGATTTCTTCCAGACCTTCGGCCCACTCTTCTACGTCCGCCACACAAATATCATCACTCACCACCAACGATTAACAGGCCACGAGCGGAAAGTCCGGTAAAAACGCCGATGCAGCCAAAATTAAACGCGACTGTAGTACTAAGAGGGAACGGACCCAGCGTGCCAGGTCCGTGTTGCCACGCAACGACACCGTAAGAATGTGGTGCACGGAAGCGGACTCGAAAAAGGGTTTATGAGCGCTCGCGCCGGCCCGAAAAAATCTTCCGTGCGTCCACGGCAGCAGACGTTTCATGCCTCAAGACCCCCTTCCAGCGATGCGATAATCATTCCGGTTCCTGCCTTTCTGGGTGTCCGTTCCGTCACCGCACGGTGGGGCGGCCCGCTCCAAAAATACGGCGACCTTCTGACAGTAGACGATGGTCAGAACTTAGATTCCAGCAGAGAGTGTCTGTCGCTACGCGACGTACACGCGCAAATTCAGTCGGTAGCCGGAGGAAGACATGCCGGGTCCCTTCGCGCCTTAGGATCTGAACAGCCATAGACGACCGAGGAGAGGGATCTTGAATGTCACGCATTGAATGGACGAGATACAACGGGGACGACATCGAGTCGGTGGTCGCGATGTTCATCAGCGGGGACTATCCGGCAGCGGAACGGATCAATCCGTCCGTGGGCGACGGTGGCATTGACGTGTTGGTCAAGACCGATAAGACACGCGTCTACCAGGTGAAGAAATTCACAGGACCTCTCTCAACCAGTCAGGCCAACCAGGTGAAGAAGTCGGTCGATAGATTGTGCACTGACCCGCGCGTCAAAGATTTGCAGGTGGACGAGTGGCACTTGGTGATGCCCTGGGACGCGACCTTGGAAACGAAGAAGTGGGTGATGGAGTATGTCACCGGAAAGGGTCTGCCAGAGCCGATTTGGGATGGCCTGACACAGTGCGACTTTTGGGCCAGCAAGTACCCACATGTCGTTGATTACTACTTGGGCGGGAGTGCCGATCGCATTCGGGAGATGGCGTTGTCCATCGTCCAAGGATTACGCCTGAAAAACATCAGGGAAGAGGACGTTCAAAGTCGGGACGTCGCTGGCTTTGCGGACGAGCTCAAGGAGACGGTGGCGGTCCTCAGCCGCGAAGACCCGTTTTACTCCTATGGAATCCAGGTGGAGCCCCAGTTCAAGACTCCTGACAAGGAAGACGTGCGCGCGGCGTTAACGAACATTAAGCCCGGGGTCGTTCTCTCGACCCTGATGGGCGATGGCCACGTGAGCGTGCGCGTAGATGTCTACGTGAAGAACCAAGTGGCGCTGCAGCTGAACCCGCTGAAGATCAACGTCGTCATGACCGCAGCTCCTGAGTCCGAGGAAGCGACTGCAATCCAGAACTTTAGGAAGTTTGGCAGCCCAATGGAGTTGTCGAATGGCGCTAGTGGTTCATCTGCGTTCCCCGGAGGACTCGGGGGAGAGTTCGAGAATGCGAGCGTAACGGTGCTTCCGGCTTCCGACAACGCGGAAGGGGAACGGGAGCTACGTCTGGTGCTCTTCGACACGGAAGACCGCCAGATTGATTCACTGGTAATCCACCGCGAATACACCACGACAGGCATCCCCACAGAGGGCCAGGGCCCACGGGGCATGGAGTCGCGTCTGACTGATCACAACGGCATCTTGGAAGTTCTGCTGAGACTCGATGTGGATGAGCAGACCTCGAAGATGGCCACAATGGCCCACCCTCCACATGGAAAACTTGCTGTCGACGTACTGCCAGTGCTGCGCTTTTACCAGAAGTTGAAAGCCCCCAATACGCTGACCGCCGCGCCGCGTTTCGGTCCTATATCTGACGTTCGACAGCCGCTGATGGAGAGAGACGGCAGCATTGCCGATCTGTGGGTCGACGTGGCCGAGGCGCTCAACCTTATCCAGGAACACACTGCACACAGGCTCCGCTTCCCGGACCTTGAACACGTGGAGGAAAAACTTATCCGCGAGGTTCTGCGTGCGGGCGCCCTGCTCCAAGGGCAGACGCTCACGGAGCGCATGACGCTCGTTGCAACGGATCATGACCCTACGGTGTCGGACGAGACCACGACGCTTACGATGCTTGTGCCGTGGAAGATAGAGCTGCAAGAGGGGCCGGTTGACCTGGGCTATCTCGCGTACGCGTTCTCCGGTTCGTTGCGTGAGCGAGATCAAGAGTTGGAGGGTGGCAGGTACGACGTATGGGGCGTTGATGGCAGCAAGGTGCTAGTCAGAGTGCTGTCGGAGGAGGAGAAGAAGGCTCTACCGGACATCCCGATACTGGGTGGCGGGTCGTAGCGCCACGTTTCGCACTACAACCTCCCACCATGTGTTGCCAGGAGCCTGATTTTGAATGCTGATGTCCAGCGGTGAGAGGCTTCGTCCTTGTCCAAGGGGGTGTAAGTGCTCTTCGCACGGGAGCACGTACCGGAAGGGTGGGACTGGCTCCCGGTCTCAGCGCGTCTGAAGTCGGGGCCTCGCTCGACCTCGCATGCCCGGTTAGGGGCTTCTCCCCTGCTCATCCTGACGCCGATAATGAAGATTATGTCGTGTTGTCAGTTTGACGGGACAAAGTTCCCTTCATTTAACCGTATCAAATCCACCCCAGCAAGCAGTATCAGCAACCCCCTTTGTCATAGGCCGCTGCAATACTTGCGGCATGAACCCCGCACCCCAACGCCTGGATTTTGTGGGCAGCAACGTGGCTAACAACCTCAACAAAGCTGTTGCCTACTACCAGCACATGGCAGAGAACATGACGGCCGATGAGGACCCCCGTGTATTTATGCGAGAGGCGATATCGGCTGCCCGCACCTCACTAGAGAAGTGTTTGCGGGGCTATGACTCATTCGACGCGCTTGCGTTCATCCGTCTCGCCGCCGGCCCGTGGGATTTTACTGACCTCAGGGAGAGCGAAAGTCAGATAGAGAGCTCTCAAGCTGCCCAGGATGTCGTGGCACTAACGCTTCTGGGCATGGGGCTTCCGCGGCAGCCGTTAACGGGGAAAAACTCCGGTCAACCAAATCCGGCAGAGGCACTAGGACTGGCAGCCAACATCGTGACCGCCGCGCGGACTCTGGCCCTCTTTCGCGGTCAGCGAGCGAACCAGCCACTCGGTGCTCTCGCTGGTGAATTCATGGGGTACGAGCTGTCCGTCCGCGGACGTCAGTATGAATCCATCGCCAAGGAAGTAAATACAGAGCTTCTGGGCCACCCAGCAGTTTCGTCCGTCATCAATAGCGTGCTCGGATTCACCCTCGACGACATCCGTGCTGTCCGCGAGGCGTCAACAGCTCTGATGAACGAACGCTTGTTCGGGGCTCGGGACCGACTTGGGGAAGCCAGCAAAGCCGGTCCACCCGCCGATGCGGAGTCCTTCAGGCACGACATTAATCTCATGATGAACGAGTGCCGATTGTTCGGCGCTGTTTCACCCACGGATGTCGCCGAGCGTTCCGGAGTCGCGGAATCGACAGCGCGTGCAGTCTTGGACTTCTTCAGCACCTCGCGGTCGGCGGAGAATGACGTCAACCCGGTCATGCGGTTCGTTGATGGTGAGCTTCCCACGCCAGGGGGATGTATCGCTGACGAGGACGAATACCTCCTTCTCAACGGTTTCTTGAGCGAAGACGAGTTGCGCCGGAATCTCGAAAGGGGGTTGATCGCAGCCGCGGCCGAGAAGAAGAATAATGCTGCGAAGATGTGGCCGAAGTATGACAAACGGCGTGCCGTTTACTCCGAGTCGAAATCCGCTAACTTGATTGGCAAGCTCCTACAAGGCGCTAAGCCGCATTGGGAAGGACAGAAGTACATCGGCCCGGTTGATACCAAGGACACAAACAGCCTGGGCAGGGACTCCGACCGTACTGCTGTAATGACCGACAAGTTCGAATCTGACATATTGTTCCTGGTCGACGGGGTCGCTCTATGCGTTGAGGTGAAAGCCGCGTCTATTACCGAGAAATCCCGGGGTGGCAACGCACAGCGGTTAGCCAAGGATCTGCAGAAGACTCTCAAGGAGGGCAACGAGCAGGCCAACCGATTGACCCGTCTCATAAGCACCAACGGAGGCGTTTGGAGCGTCGAAGGTGAATGGATCGACTTGTCGTCTGCGTCTGAGATCCACTCAATCGTCGTGATGCTCGACGATATGGGGCCCCTATCCTTGTCCATGAACGTGCTGGCGGACAAAGGCATCATCGAGTCCGACGAAGTCCCGTGGATCGTAAGCATGCATGACTTGATCGTGATAAGCCAAACCGTCGATCACTCTGCCCAGTTCCTCGAGTACCTGCGGCGTCGCAGAGGCCGCCGGCTGGCAACTATGGTCAATGGCGTCGACGAGTTGGACATGTTTATGTGGTTCCTCACAGGAGGCATGTACTTCGATCCCGAACCTCATGAGATCGCTAAACACATACCAGTGGAGTCGCCTATCAAGGCTTCCGAGCTGCGCCGCTACGAAGAGCAGCCTCGTGTTCGGCTAGGTACACTCACTGACCCACTCGATGCATGGTTCTATTGGCAAGAAGGCCTCTCAAAGTCTCAGGTGGTCAAGCCAGCCAGGCAGGAGCAGCCATGGGTTGAGCAGTACCTATCCGCTAGCGAGGCAACCCACCCTCGTGGTTGGCTACGGTTTGGCGCCGATCTGGTGGGGTTGAGCGAAAGCGCGCAAGGAAGTATCGGGAAGAATCTGAAGGCAGTAAGGCGCACAGCCCGGGGTGGCGGCATTGAGCGTAGCCTGACAACGCATGGTGCCAGTTCCTTTGGTTCCTGGTTACTCACGATGTCGGTCGCGCCGAAAGATGCGAGCACGGACCACCTGGCCGAATATATGGATGCCAAGCAGTACCAGACGCACTCTGACAGAGCGATGTTGCTCCTCTATCAGCCTGATGGGTCGCTAATTGGGACGCGCTACCGGGGCAGGCCTCAAGAACGAACCACCGACCGCGACCATGCTGTAGAAATCGCGCCGCTGCGCGGTCTCAAAATGACGTTCACCAAACTACCTCCCAGCGCCCGGCGCAGCACAGTCCGGCTACGGGGCGCTCGAGGGAAGAAGAAGCGCTAGTAGCTGGCGCCAGGAAGGGCCATGGGAATCACCGCGATCTTCGGCCCGCGGACTTTGGTTTCGTTGGCGCCGATAGTGTCTAAGGAGGCCGCGAATGCTATATGACACTCCGTTCCTGCATCGGCCCCAGCGAGTCTACCGATTGCCGTGCGTGTGAACGTGTCCAGGTTTCAGTCCGCCAAGAAGCAAGTCCCCCAAGGTGACCCAGTCCTTCGCCGAAGCCCGATCGTCGGCCAGGAACTCGAGGCATTCCCTTGTGCTCCATTGCTCGAATCCGTTCAAGAGATATGGCTCCGCGTGGTTCGCCCATCCTGCCCGGACACCGGTCCGCCGTTCGGATTTTCCCATGCCCAACCAGATCTGATTCCCGGCATTTATTCCACCAATGGCCGGGAAGCTACCGGAACGTGCCCATGAACGCCACGCGCGGTTAAACGCCAGTTCCATGTCAATCTTCCCGCCAGCAACACGAACCACGCCGCGTGACAACACACCTAGAGCCAGCCCCTCGACTACGTGCTTCACTTGCTGGTCTTTTGTCTGCTTTGTCATGCTTAGATGCTATTGGCCGCAGTTGCGCCGGGGAGGAAGCCACCCCCAATCTGCTGTTTGTTCGCTGACGTACACCCCAAACTGGACGTCAGCAGCCGGGTCAATCACCGTCAGAATAGGGTCCTACGACAGTTCCTGCATTCCCTGAGTAGACAGTCTCAGACTCAGATCTGACAGAAGACTTGGGCCGCCGGCAACGAGGACCGCATCCACTTAGCTTGGGGCGCCTGCCTCTGCAGCCGGCCATCGAGGGCCCCAGCCAAGGACCCGGTGGGCCCGGAAACCCTCAAATTGGCGAAGCTCCGGTCAAATAGCGGTTGACCGAAGCTTCGGTACATTATGCGTACCTGAACCTTGGAGTTCCCTGAAAACGGTGGGTGCGTGGCCCATTTCGATCACACCGGCGGCCTCTTGGAACCAGTTATCACAAAGCACCCCGGCCACTGAAAGCCGGGCAAACGGGCTTCTACTGCTGTGCAGGGCGCGATGTCAGATATTCGCGTAGTCCTGGGATTGCGAAGTCCACAAGTCCGTGGCCTGCAGGTTCTATGAGCCCGGCGTCCAGGAGTCGGGTTCGGTAGTTTCCCACAGCGTTGGGCCGCATTCCGGTCCTTTTGCCGATGTCCGTGGTGGACGAAGGAGCCGAGTCTTCGGCCATGGCCTGGAGGAAGTCTCGATCTCTCCCGGATGTTGTTGAGAGTGCAGCTTCGATGACCACGCGTTCGTTTCGGCGGCGGGCAGCCGCGACCGCCCGGTCCGCTGCTGCGGCATCCAGGATTCCAAGGCCGCTCTCCGCTTCCTGCCAGAGATAGTAGCCGACCAGTTGAATCAGGAAAGGGTATCCGCCGGTGCCTTCGGCCGCGCTCCTGGCCAGTTCGGGGCTGAGAGTCTTACCTGCCCCTTCAAATGTTTCGGTGAAGGAGCGTTCGACTTCAACGATTGAAGCTGCGTGGAGGTCGATCCGGTCTGCTCTTCGCAAGAACGTGGCGACCCCTTCATTCAGCAGATCGGAGACTGCGGCCGGCAATCCGGCAAAGATGAGTCCGATGGGCAGCCCATCTCGGATGAAGTGCTGCACGTCGGCCGCGAGTTGGGACAATTCCCTGCGATCAGCGGCGTGGATCTCGTCAACAGTGATGACCAGGCCAGTGCCGCGCTGTGCCAACAGCCGGAGAAGCTGCGCCCCACGGACACGCCAGTCAACCTGTTCTTCAGGAGCGAGCTGGGTCGTAACGGCGAAGCCTGCAACTGACAAAGCGGTGACCCGCCGGCCGGTGGGTCCGTCGCCCAGTTCATTAGTCAGCCGTCGCATCGCTTCACCAATGCGGCCCAGGAATCCTCCGGTAGCTGTCTCGGAAACTACCGCCCAGCCGCTTGCTATGGCGAGATCTTCGGCGGCGCCCAGCATGACGGTCTTGCCGATACCCCGGGCTCCCGTGAAAATGGTCAAAAGACCCGGGGCACCCGAACCCAGACGTAAGCCGTATGCGAACTCGTCCAGCACTCCCCCGCGGCCGACCAGATCGGGCGGCGTCGCCCCTGCTGTCGGGCGAAACGGGTTTTCCATGAGCGCTCCTGTGAATATCGATGAATCCTGTGAACCTTGTGAATCTCACCGTAGCAGCTTGGTTGCTGCGCCCGAGGCCGTTCGTCCGGTCCGCCCGACGCCGACCCCCGCGGCACCTGTGGGTGGGCACCGACGCCGCCGTACCCAATTGTCCAGACACTGTCTGGACATGCAGGGCTCAATAGAGCCCTTAGCCTTCGCACTCGATGCAGTATGAGTGGCCGTTGGCTTCGCGTGCGAGTTGAGACCGGTGCCGGACGAGGAAACAGGAGTAGCAGGTGAACTCGTCCGCGGCCTGAGGGATGACCTGAACGATGAGCTCCTCAGCGACGATCTCTCCCCCAGGAGTCAGGCCCTCATCGAGGGCATCCGCTTCGTCGAGTTCGGTGACGACGCTGCGGGCATCCGGGGCATTCGCTGAGTGCAATGCCTCCAGGGAGCGGTCCTGGGATTCCTTAACATCGGAACGGACTTCGTCGTAATCGGTTGCCACTTTGGGTGATTCTCATTTCTGACGTTTACTGCGCGGTTCCTTCTGACGAGACTGCAACGTACACCAATGCACCGTTGTTCCCATGTCCATGGGACTGGAGAACCTCGGGATCAGCTGTCCCTGCGAATGCCTAAGCTGTGGTCATGAGGGTTTCAAAAACTGATTCCATCGCCGGGCTGCCGGCCGGGCTGGCCCGGGGCATCGCCCGCAAGTTCAGGGGCCGGGAAGGGGTCGCTGATGTTGTCGAAGACCTGCTCGACAGCACGGAATTTGAACTCGAGGCAGTCTTTGCTGGGCTGGAAGCTGCCGGGTATTTGGAGAAGGTCCGGGTCGACAACGACGGGGACGTCTGGTGGGACACCACCATCCAGGGCAATGCCCTGGCAATGGCAAGTTTCGGAAAACCGATCAGCAGAAAGACCGCAGACCGGCTCGTTACCGGGTTGCTGGAACGTGCGCGGGACTACAACGCGGACCCGGGAAATCCGGTGTTTATCCATACGATCAGGGTCTTCGGGAGCTATCTCAACCCGGAGATTGACCCCCTAGGCGACGTCGACATCGAGCTCACCTACGGTCGAAGGATCACAGACCAGAAGGCCCTGGCTGACTACACCAGAGCCAGCGGACGATCGTTCAACACGTACGTTGACCAACTGCTGTGGCCGCAGACTGAACTCGTCCTGCACCTGAAGAAACGGTCAGCGTTCATTAACATCACCCTTGAAGACATCACCAGGCTGACCGACCGCTTCGAGACCATCTACAGCATCGATGCAGACCCGCATGCCGTCCGCCCGCCGGCCGACAGCGCCCTCATCGGAAGGTAGCGGACTCGGGACATTTACAACGCCACTTCGTCGCAACGTACGTGCTGACCTGTCAGGGCTGTAATAGTCCAAAGTACTTTGGACCATTACAGCCTGGGCTCCACGAATCCGGGCTGACTACTCGCCCGGGTCGTGTCCGAGGACCCGGAGCAGGTCACCGGTGATCATCCGTAACTCTTCGAATCCGTGTTGGTAGAACAACGGGGTCATGTGGACCAGGGGCGTGTTGTCCAGTTCGGCCAGCAGCCGCAGGGCCTCGGCGATGACGTCCTGATCGCTCCCGCGGTTCGCATCCTGCTGACGATCCGCCTCTTCGTGCCCTCGCGTCATGTCATCCTCCCTCGGGTCAGTATTATTCCGGGCCGACCCGCAGGGGCCGGTGCAGGCGAACGGGTCGGCAGCCTACAGGGTGGGGCCGCGGCGGCCCTGTTCCGGGCCGGCGGTGGGTCCGCGGCGGGCCGCCTTCCGTTTGGCTTCTTCCGCGGCCTGGTCTTCCTGGGCCTTGCGGATTCGGGCCAGCTTTTCGGCGAAGTCGTTGCTGGTGGCGGGCTGCTTCTGTTGGGCGGCGGCCAGCCGTTCGGCCCATGATGACTTGGCTTCCCCGCCGGCCGTCTCGCCGGTGGAGCGCTCTTCCTCCCGGCGTGCAGCGATCTCTTTCAGTGCCTCGGTGACGGCTTCCGGTGCCTGTTCCGGTGCCGGTGCACCCGGGTGGCTGTCCAGGTTTTCGCGGACCTTCCGCGCGGTACCGGCGACGTGTTCAGCCCGTTCCTGCTCCGGGGTCAGGGTGACGTCCTGCGAGCGTTCCTCGCGCAGTGCGTCCACGACGCGTTCTGCCGGTGTCGGTTCTGTGGCTACCGTGGCTTGGACGTCGGCTGCCTCGGCCATGAGTTTTGCGTCGTCGGCCGACAGCGGTTCCTTGGCCGTCTGGGCGGAGTATTTGTGCATGGCGGTGACGCGTACGGCCAGCTCGGAACCGGTTCCCTTTTCGGTGTACTCGGCGGACAGAACTCTCGTCTCGGTTTCCGGGATCCGGTAGGTATCGCGGAAGGTCTTGACCTCCACGGCCAGGTCCCGCCACTGCTGCTGCTTTTGCGTGTCTGAGGGGACCGGCCCGAGGGCTTCGGCCCAGGCCGGCGGGGCGGCCGCGAGCTGGGATCCGAGGCGGTTGACTTCCTGGGCCATGGCCTCGCGGCGCCCTTCGAGTTCCTTGCGCCACAGGGCCGGGGTGTCCTTGTGCGTGATGACGTCGGCCGGTGCCATCCATGCCGGCAGACCATCCGGGGCCGGGGTGGTGGCCACAGGCTCGGGCAGGCGCCGGCGGAGGGCCTGCTCCGCTTCGATCCGGCGAAGGATCTGATCGGCTGCCTGGACGCGGGGGGCGTTCTCATCGCGGCTGTAGTTGGTGACCGCACCGCGTTCGTAGGCTTCATCTGCACGGACCGGCTCCGGCATCAGCTCACGCAAGGCCTTCTCCTTTTGCAGGGAACCGGCGAGCCAGCGGGCCTTGGCGGCAGACGGGCCATCGTTGATCGTGACGTCAGTGCGCAGCTGTTCCTTGGCGCGGGTGATCCGGGCGTCAAGGTCATCATCGGTGACGTGGCCGTGGAGCCGGGACTGCCAGGGGGTTTCCTTCGTCTCGGCCAACCAGGTCCGGGCCAGGTCACGCCTGTCCGGTGCAGGGGCCCCGGGGTTCTCGGCCGTGTTCGCCCGGGCGCGGACCAGCTCACCTGTGGCGCGGCGCTGGAGACGTTCCAGTGCTTCATCAGTGACTGCTTCCAGGGGCCGGCGCACGGGCGCCTCGGCGCGGGTGCGCCAGTAGTCCAGTTTGTCCTCCACGCGCCAGGCCAGGACGGCCCCGGCGTCCTGGGATTCCTCGAAAGGATCCCGTGCGGCGTCAGTCAGGAGGTTGGCGACATTGAAGCCTTCGTTCTCGGCCTTGCGCAGGTGTGTGGCGATCGCTCCCCACGCGTCCGAGGCAATGAACGGCTCCGCAGCGCCTTCACCAAGGATGCTGCGGGCGGTGTTGGCCATCCGGAGCTCGTTGGCCTGGTCGTCTATGTCTTTGTAGACGTTGACCATGTCGGGCAGTGCCCGGGCGGCTGCGCGGGCGGCGTCGATCTGTTCGTGTGCGGTGAGGTTCCCGTCGTGGTTCCCCGCCACGGAACGCAGCACGTCGGTGAGGGTTTCGCCGTCCTGGACCACACCGTAAAGGTTGTTGGACTCCCGCCCACGGGACGCCGCGACATAGGCCAGCGAACGGGAAAGGCCGGATCCGATCAGGGCGTGCGTGGTGTCGCAGGTCAGGCCCTGGGTGCGGTGGATGGTGGCGGCGTAGCCGAGCATCGTGTTCTCCCGCACATACCGTGCGGGCAGGGTGATCGTCCCGGCGTGACCCTGGTGCCTGGCGGTCAGGGACCCGTCCGCGTGGACTTCGGCCACGGTCCAGACGTCGTTGTTCTTCACGAAGTCTTTGCCCCGGTTCAGGGACAGCCGGCGGTTGTTCTGTCGGGTGACGATGACGTCTCCGGCCCTGGCGGCGAGCCCGTCCCGCAGTGTCGCGGCCGGGCCGTCGGCCAGCGTCCCCGTACCCAACCGGTAGGCCTGGGCGCGGGCGTTCAGCTCGGTGACCGTGGCGTTATCGAACGCCATCATCACCGAATGCTTACCGGCGGCGGTGTCCTTCTCCCATGCCGTGTAGACGTGGGAGGTCATCGTTTCGGCATCCCCGCCAACCACGCGGCGGTTCTCCCGGTAGAAGGCCCACGGGTCATCCTCACCAACAGCCGGCGGTTCGCGCAGCGCTAACGTGGCGGCGGCCTCGGCGTTGTTGGGGGTGCCGTCAGCGTTCCGGAAACGGTGCAGGTCCTCCAGGTGCACCGCGCCAACGGTGTTCTTCAAGTACCGCAGAGCCCCGCCGGAACCAACGGCGGAGAGCTGGTTGTCATCCCCCAGGGCGCGGACAACAGCGCCGTGCTGTTCGGCGATGGTAACGACGGCGGCGAACAACTCCGTGCCGACCATGCCGGCTTCATCGAGGAAGATCACGTCCCCAGGGGTCAGGGCAACTCTGTTGGGGTTCTGGTTCTTGTAGCCGAGAACAAAGGAGTCAATCGTGGTGGCGTTGGCCCCCAGCTCCTTGCCCATGACTGCTGCTGCAGCGGCAGTAGGGGCAAGGCCGATCACCTTGCCGCCGGCCTCCCTCACCGTGTCAGCGGCGAGCTTCAAGGCCGTAGTTTTGCCGGCACCGGCGGGGCCGACACCGACCACCAGTAGCTTGTCACTGCACGCGAACTCCGCGGCCATGCGCAGCTGCCCGGCATCAAATTCTTTGTCCTGAGTTGCCAGGGCAAGCTCAAAGGCGTCCCGTGTTGCGGCGGGGATAACGGTGCGCTGGGCTGCTGTCAGGAGCCGGTCTTCACTATGCAGGACACCGGAGGAGGTGTAGAGGGTGGAGTGGACTTTGCCGTACCGGCTGGCACCATTCCGCAGCCGCAGACCCTCAATCTCGGAGGCCGGGTTAATCGCGGTAATACGGAGTGAGAACTGGTCAATGGCGCGGGCCTTGACCTGTTCGATGAGGTCTTTGGGGATGGGCAGTTCACCGAACTTGGACCCCAGCCGCCGGCGGGTTTCGGCGTCGATGTGGTGTTCTCCCCACACGCCGCGGCTGCGCTCCAGGGCGCGGATGACACCGGCGGCTTCGGTGGCCGGGTCCACCTCGTCAGCGTGCGTCACCAACGGTTTGCCCTCGCGCTCGGCGGCGTCGCGGGCGTCGTGCCGGTGCGCCTGGGCCTTGGCCACAGCGGCAGGGCCAACGACCATGCCGGGGACCTGGGAGAACTCTTCGGTCCACTCGTTCACCAGGTCAGAGAGCCTGCGTGCGGCCTTCTTCTCGGGCCTCGTGTCGAGGGTCGCACGCTGCGCAAGGGCGATCATCTGCTTGGTGTCGGGGGCGTAGCCGTGGTCCTCGGTGAACTGCTGCACCAGCTTATCCAGCACCGGTTTGATATCCCCTGAGCGGGAGGAACCCGCTTCAATGGCGGCGAGGTTCACCCCGGCGATCTCGATCACGGGCCGGTCCCCGGAGACTTTGCGTTCGGTCACTCCGACGCCCAGGCGGGTGCAGACCTTCTCCATGACGGTCCGGTTGTAATGCTCGGACGCGGCGACGTTGAACTGGTACAACAGGCGCCCGTCGAGGCTTGACCACTTGCCATCAACGCCCATGACCTTGTTCGAAACCACCACGTGATCGTGCAGCTGCGGGTCACCGTTGCGGGAGTCGTAATGCCGGAATGTTGTGTAGACGAGTCCGCCTTCGACGTCTTCCTGGCGGACGCCGTTGCGGCCTCGCCGGGTGAACGTCGCTTCCTTTTCGAGGAAAGCCATCGTCTCTTCGATGGCCTCGTGGTGCGCGGCTTCGATCTGCTTGCGGGCGTCCTCGCCGCCGACAGCCCACAGGAGGGACACGGACTTGGCCGGTGCGAACACGAGGTCATAGCCTGCGACGGTCTGGGAGCCTGGTTTGGTCTGGGCGGTGATGAACTTACCCAGTTCTTCCTTGTCGCCAGGGTTCCGGCCGTTGAGTTCGCGGAAGTATTGGGCGCCTTCCTTGGTCCGGATCAGACGCCTCGCATCGGCGTCAGGCTCGCGGTGATTCATGCGCCGGAAGTCACCGGTGGCGGTGTTGATACGCGCCTGGAGCTCGTTGTCCTTCTGCGTGTGCTTGCGGTATCGCTGGCCCAAAGCGACCTTCGCGGACGGGTCAGCGGCCAGTTTCGCAGCGGCGTCCGGGTGCAGGCCCTCACCGAACAGGGCCGCCATCTGCGCCTCTGAGACCGCACCGGTAACGCCCAGGAGTGCGGCACCGCCGCCGCCCCAAAGGCCTGGCGGGTTGCCGTCCACGGTGTAGTAATCCCCCAGTGCACGGTCCTTCGTGCGCAGCTCATCACCACTGGCGACTTCACGTGTGTAGTACGTGTATCCGTCGCCGGCACTGAGCTTGTGCACGGTCATCATCGCCCCAGCCTACCCGCCCGGGGACCTCACTCGTCGATGATGCATGAGGTGTGACAGATTCAGGGTGTGGTTGCCTTTCGACAGGGGAGAAAATTTGAAGGCAACCATGGCGTGTTTGTGGCCATCAAGTCTTTGATGCGGTTCTGCACATGAGAATGGGCTGTGGGTAACACGCTTTTTGTTATCCATGGTGCGTTCGATTGTGTGGAACCGCCACGGTCCGGGGGTTGTCCACAGGTGGGTCCCGCGGAGAGACAGGGGTTCTCTCGGAGCCGTCCACGTGTGGGGAAACCCGGACACGCATCTGTCCGAGCATCGCGAGGTCCGTTCCTGTAGGTTGGTTCACGAGTGGACCAACCGCTGTGTATCAGCCCGAGCGAAAGCGAGGACCGATCCGGCGGCCACGCCGGCCATGGGCCAGTCACGGCGCTAGCCGTTAGGTCTGTCCCATGGAAAACCCAGGGGGAGGGACCCACGAACATGGCAGCACCACGGAAGTCCGCACAGCAGTTGGCCGCACGTGAGAAGGCACGGGCGAAAGCCCAGGAGCTCACTGCCCGCCACGAAAAACTCATCGACCTCGCTGCTGAATTCTTCGAGCAGCAGGAACAGGCCGACCAGGTCCGCGCCGATGCCCAGGCGAAGGCGGACGCGATCATTGCCAAAGCAGAAGAAGATGCCGCAGCGGCCACGCGCAGCGCCGCCGGCACGGTGGCCGCGATGGTCGCCGCAGGCGAACCGAAGTCAGCCGTTGCCTCACGCCTGGGCGTCTCCGGCGCCGAACTGAAGAAACTGCTCGACCTCGACGCGGCCGAGCAAAGCGAGGCCACCCCCGCTGATGCCGCGGCTGCCCAGGACGAGGAAACGCCCTCGACGGCTCAGGCGGCCTAAGCACCACCGCACGCAATGATGGTCCCCGGCAGTTCATGCTGCCGGGGACCATCTGCGTCTTGGGGTGCCGCGTCCTAGAAGAGTGTAGGGGCGTCCGGGTCCGCCCCGGTGAGCAGTGCCCGGATCCGTTCCTCACGGTCCCAGCCGTGGGCTCGGACTTCATCGCGCAGCAGGCGGGACCGGTCAGCGAAGAGAGCGCGGGAGAGCCCGCGCCAGCGGAACATCGTTCCGTTGGAGTCCCGGCCCTTGGCCAGACGGTCGGCCATGTTCTGCCGGTTCGTTCCGGGAACCAGATGTGTGTCCGCGCCGGTCGTGGCCCGGACGCAGATCGGCACATCGCACGAATGCATCAGATCCCCGAAGGAATCCAGCGGCAGCCCGTGCACCAGATGGAACGCGAAGCGATGCGGGCGTACCGCCCGGGTGCGTCCATCAGCGTTCAAGGTAAAGCGGCCATACCCATCGTCAGAGACGGCCGCTGTGTAGAGCCAGCAATCACCCGGGCGCGGGCCCTTACTGACCTTGGCCCAGAACCGTTCTGCCGGGGCGGGACTCATCGGGCACTCACCAGCTGCGCCAGCGCAGCTCGAGCTTGTTGGCTGCCAAAAAGAAGCCGGCCATGAAAAGGAATCCGGGAATGGCTTGGGTGAAGCCCTGGCCGATCCAGAATCCAAGCGCGGACAGCAGGGCGATCACGCCGGCTGCTTTGCACAGGAAGATCAGGATGCCTTGGCCGGCCTGGACCGGGTGGGTGAGCGCGTAGATGATCCAGCCCGCCAGGGCCACAGCTACGAACGCTGCGAGGAAGAAGATGATGAACATGTCCGCTCCTAACGGGTCGTGTGGGCTCTAGCGGGGGCAGGCCCAGCGGGCCGTCCCCGCGGCTCGCGCCGTTTGGGCGGCAGCTTCGAACGGTTCTTTGTAGGCGTAGTCCTTGCCGTAGCCTGTCGCTTCGGCGTGGCCGAGCTCGATCATGGTCCGGTTCACCAGGGAACCGTCCATCGCCCAGACGTAGGCCAGCAGCCGGCCGTACCGGTCCCGCTCGCCCTGGGCCGGATCCGTGGAGAGAAACACTTCGCCGGCATCAAGGATGGCGTGCAGGGATGCGGACGCCTCGGGGCCGCCGCACTCCACCGGCGCGTCTTCCTTCACTGTCTCGGGGGTGTTGATCCCTACGAGCCGGACGCGGGTTGATTCGCCGTTGCATTCGATCCGGATCGTGTCCCCGTCCACGACCGATTCCACGCGGTAAGGACCGGCCGTGGCGGCCTCGATGGTTGAGGGTTTTGGACTCGTTCCCGTCGGTGCGCACGCCACCGGCCCGAGCGTTTGGGCCGGCACTGTCAGTACCTCGTTGTTGTACGGAGTGCAGCCGGTCAGCAGCGCGGCCGTGCAGGCAGCAGCAATGCCTGCCTGGGCAGGGCGTCGCGCGTGGTTTCTCATGGCCGGTCCTCACTGGCCGCGGTTTCGGCGCGGGTCCGTCGGCCAGGGCGGACCGTTCCCGGCGGGACGGGGTCCCAGGGCTTGCCGGCGTTGTGTTTGCGCTGGAGACGTTTGATTTCCCGCATGGTCGCGGCCACCACCAGATCCGACAGGGACGCGTACCCCTCGACAGGACCGGCCGCCCGCAGGGCTGCCCTGACCTGGTCCGCTTGTTCGGCAGTGAAGTACGGAGTGATGTGCGAAGTTGGCTTCGTCGCCATGATTAGTCCTTGGACGCGGTTTCCGGCCACGGGTATTTTGCCCAGGCGCGGAGGTCATCGGTGTGCGTCATGATTTGCGTCCCTTGATCTTCTTTGTCTGCCACAGATTGTCCAGTGCGAGTCGCTGAACTTCTTCCTCAGATAGATGTCCGCTACCTGATGCCTTCAGCCTTTGGACCTCATTGGAAAACTCACGCTTTTCCTTCGTCCTGGTGTACAAGACAACCAGCCCCAAGATCAGCAACACAGCAACCCCGATGGCAAGGGCGATCGGGAATGCTGCCAATAGGCGATCCGTCATTCCGGCGGGGTCGGGAGTCCCGGAGCCCTGCTGCAAGTGCTGGGCAAGATGATGAGTCATTGGTTGGTCCTTTTCGTCTGATTTGAGGCCTGGGGAGCTGTCGGGCCAGCGTATCTGCCGCCCCCGACACGGGGAGTTGTTTAGAACGGGGGTTCCGGGTCAGGGCCGTCACTTCGGGCGCCGGCGGCGCTGTTGTTCTGCGGGGTGGCCCATGGGTCATCCTGCGGTGCTGCATTGCCTGCAGGGTTGCCGTTGCCTTGGTAGCCGTTGCCGCCGCCCTGGGTACTGCTGCGCTGGGTGCGGTTGACCTTGGCTGTCTCGAATCCCGTGGGTTCTTGTCGCGACGGGTAATCCCCTGTTCCGCGCGGATATTCGCCGAAACCGCTCATTTTGCCTCCGATGTTGATTCTGAAATATTTTCATGATTCCTGAAGCTTCCGTGATATTCATGATCGGTGCGGAAAATTGCTGAACCGAGGGATGCGTGATGGTGCTTGCTGCCGTTCGTTCCATCGGGTTCAGTCATGCTTTGCGTTCCGTGCAGGACGAAGAGGACTTTGAACAAGAACTCGTCGATCAGTTCCTGCTTGCGCAGATCGGTTCGGGTGTCACTGACCAGTTCGTCAGCACGGAGCGTTCGGTGATCTTTGAGTTCGCGCGTTTCCTTGGCCAGTATCTGTGGACGGCCTCGCCCTCGGACGCTGACCGGTTTCTTGCCCATCTGCGTAACGAACGCCGGCAGGCGCGGTCCACGAGAGAGAGCAAGGCCGGCACCCTGGCCAGGTTCTTCGACTTCCTGATCGCCAGATACCAGGGCGACATCCATGCGCTCACCGGTTATGTGGTCCTGCAGCCGATCGACGAGTTCAACCGGCCCTCCAGTTCGACGTTCGTCGCCGCCCGGATCCCGCCCAGCGACATGGAAATTGAGACACTGTTCACCAAGTGGCGTGATGCTCTGCCCGAGGCCAGGAAATATCTGCCCGCCGCCCGCGATTACCTGGCGGCTTCGTTGTGGCGACGTGCCGGCCTGCGAATCAACGAGACCCTGATGCTCGACATTAAGGACTGGCGCCCCGACCTTGGGGAGCACGGCAAGATCCATGTGCGGTTCGGCAAGGGCAGCCGCGGCCGCGGCGCCAAACCCCGGCTGGTTCCGGCAATCAACTCCGTTGATTCGCTGCTGCAGTGGTGGCTGACGGACGTGCGCCATCAGTTTGGTGATGACTATCTGGATCCGGACGCGCCCCTGTTCCCGAGCGAGCGGCGCGACCAACATACCGGTGGCTGCGCCCGGGTCGGTGATGACGCACTCAGGGCCGGGCTGGCAGGAGCGGTCGATCGCTGGCTGCCGGCCTGGCGGGGACGGCTCAGCCCGCACGGACTGCGGCACTACTGTGCCTCGTCGCTCTATGCTCGGGGCCTGGACTTGAAGGCCGTCCAGGAGCTGCTCGGACACGAATGGCTCTCGACCACCACCCGTTATATCCACGTCCATTCGGACCACATCGACCATGCCTGGGCGGTCGCAAACGAACGCCTGGCTGCCCGGCTGACAGGAGAGTGACAAGATGCGTTGGAACCTACGAATGGTCGCGGCGGAGCGCGGAATCTGGAAATCGACCGAGCTGCGTCGTCGGCTTGCCGACGCAGGACTGGAGATCAGCACCGGCAAGATGTCCGGGCTCTGGACCGGAACACCGACCACCATCCGCCTCGAAGACCTCGACGTCATCTGCGCCGTGCTGAACTGCTCCCCCACGGAACTGCTGATCTGCGAGCCAGAGAAGGTAGCCGATGCCCGGCCGAAACTGGCCGAGGCATCATCAGGTGGAACGGTCCCGACCGTGGTTCCCCGGCTCGGTCGCAACCGTTCCAAGCCGCCCGTATGAGAGGGTCCAGCCGCCCCCGCAACTGCAGCGTCTGTGGCCTTCGGCCGGTCGCGTGGAGCTATCCGCGCCGGACAAAGTTCTGCTACAGCTGCATGCCCGGGGGCCCTTTCGTCCCGCACCCGTGTAAGCGGTGCGGACGAACCGAGGGGTACTACTCCGGCGGGCTGTGCGACCAATGCCACCGCAGCGCACCCCGGCCCGTGGAGTCGTGCAGGGACTGCCAGGCCTGGGGCGTGGGAAAACTTACCGCCTGGCTCTGCGAGGCGTGCAGGGCCTGGCGCACGAAATACCCTCAGGGAACCTGTAGGGCATGCGGTGTACGTGCTGCGGTCAATGACGATCAGGGCTGCAAGCTCTGCTGGCATCAGTTCCTTGCCGCTGGAGGCCGGAAAGGCGGGGCCGATCTGCTCGAGGCCAACCGCTTCGGCCAGCAACTCTTCATAGCCAACCTCCGCCATGCCAGCGCAGGACAACGACGCGGCACCCGACGGCACCGCACGGAACACCCGGCGGCGGATCCTCCCCTGGTGTTCACACCGGTGGCCCACCGTCAACTGGTGCTGTTCCCCGCGCTGGATCGCGATCTGCAGCGAGGACGGACTTACGGTTTCCCTGCCCCGGCCGACCCGGTAATGGGCGCCTTCCTGGACGCATTCGTCGTCGACTACGCGGAAAAGCACGGATGGAGCCTGACAGCGACCAAAATCGTCCGCCGCGGACTGAGCATCGCCCTTGGCCTGCAGGACACACCCGGGGCGCCTCTGCGCGCCACCGACATCCTTAGACTGCAGCCAGTCGGAACAAACACTTTGCGGTTGCTGGAGGTTAGCGCTGCGGCCGGGCTGCTCGAGGACGACCGTGAACCTGCCGTCGACAAGTGGTTCAGCACCGCCATCGCGGCACTTCCCGAACAAATGAGCCACGAGCTGGGCCGTTGGTACGTGGTCATGACCCGCGGCAGCATGACCCCACCGCGCAGTAAACCCCGGTCGGAGCAGACCATCCGCTTGTACCTGCGGTGGTCGCTCCCTGCCCTGAACGCCTGGGCGGCGGCCGGACACACCACCCTCCGCGAAATCACCACAGACGACGTCAGGGAAGTTCTGCCCGGCTCCGGCAATCCGCGCGCCACGATGGGACAAGGACTGCGATGCTTGTTCCGGGTCCTCAAGGCCCACCGAGTCATCTTCTTCAACCCCATCGGGTCGATACGCACCGGCACCCACGAGACCCGCCAACCCATGCCATTGCCCGCGTCCGCGCTGCGCGAGGCCATCAACTCCACAGACCCAGCCCGCGCCGCAGTCACAGCGATCGTTGCCTTCCACGGGCTCCGGTCCGGACAAGTGCGCAAGCTCCAACTGACCGACATCCACGACGGCCGACTGCACGTTGACCAACGGGTCATCCCTCTCGCCCAACCCGTCAGGGACAGACTGGCCGCATGGCTGGCCTACCGCGAAAAGCGATGGCCCAAGACGACCAACCCGCACCTGTTCATCAGCCGGCGCACAGCCCTGGACAACTCCCCCGTTGGCATCGCATGGGTTAATACGTCCATGGGCATGACCGTCCAGGAAGTCCGCGAGGACCGGATCCTCAACGAACTGCACACCAACGGAGGTGACATCCGACGGCTCTGCGACATGTTCGGCCTCAGCATCCCCGGCGCCGCCCGATACTCCGCCGTCCTGACCCACCCGGACCTCGTCGACGCCTAACCAAAGTCCTGCGCTTCGGCGAAGAACAACGAACCGGCCGAAGGCCCGCGCAGCACCAGCCTCCACAAACGGACACCAACCGTCTGTGGAGAACTGGACTGCCGCAAACCCAAGCATCACCAGCCCCTAAACCCGAGCCTCGTCGCTTGAGTTCCCAGCCGGGACACCTTCAGATTTCTTGAACCCACGGGAAACGTTCGCGTAGCGGAGGGAGGGGCCGATCTCGTCGACCTCGAGCTCGATCACGGTCCGCTTCTCCCCCTCTTTCGTCTCGTAAGACCGGGATTTCAGCCGGCCGGAGACGATGACACGCATGCCCTTGGTCAGGGACTCGGCCACATTCTCGGCCATCTCCCTCCACGCCGACGCGCGTATGAAGAGAGTGTCCCCGTCCTTCCACTCCTTGGACGCCGAATCGAACGTCCGGGGCGTTGAAGCGATGGTGAAGTTCGCGACCGGAGTGCCTTCGGTTTTCCCGAACTCACGGGAAACTGGAGTGAACCGCAGTTCGGGGTCGCTGGTGAGGTTGCCGATGACGGTGATCGTGGTTTCTCCGGCCATGATGGTGGGTGCCTTTCGAGAGGTGTTCCGGATGTCGTGGTGGTCCTCAGACCCCGACCATTCCGGGTACGGGAGTGGCTCGTAGTGGTCCACGAGGGGGACGTTGATGGTGCCCTCCGGATTAGCGTCCAGGCCGAACCATTCAGCGTCAGTGATCCGTCGGTGGCTAAGCGGGAACCGCTCCCCCTGCTGCGTGTCAGTCATAGAGCTCACGCCGCCTGGCGGTTCATGGATGCTTGGACCAGCTTGTCCCGGCGGAGCCCTGACCAGTGATCCTGGTCATCGGCATTGTTTTGCACGACGGGCGCCTGGGCGTAGCCAAGTTCTTCGGTGATGTATTCGAGGGCGGCGGGGTTCTCGGTGATATCCACGGCCGTGTAGGTGATGCCTTTGGACTGGAAGTAGGCCTTCGTCTTGTCACAGTTAGGGCATTCCGGCTTGGTGTAGACCGTGTAATCGGTGGGTGAGGAAGTCATTTTCAGTACCTGGTTTCGTATGAGTAAAAGTTTCGTTCGACTGCTTGACTTGCTACCTCTATTCTAGCAATTATTCAACTGAATAAATAGGGTTTTGGCCCGCAATCTAGAGGTTTTTAGCTCTATTTTAGGTGAGCCATGGCAGTGGTGATGCCGTCAGCTTCCGGCGTGTAGTGTCATTTTCAGAAGCTGACTGCACGTATGTCAGAAGTCTTCTGCACTGCGGCCGCTACTTGTCCGGAGGGGATACTTTACCGCGTTATCTTTGAACCTCTGTCGATTCGCCCGAAAGGCTCCACAATGACCTACTGGCAGACCATGCCGTCCACGTACAGCGACCGCCTCGAGGAGTTGGCGCAGACGCTATCGGCTTGCCGCGAGGCCTTCCACGAGACCGCCGACGATTTTCACTGGGAACCGGCAGCAGGATCGGGCGCTGCTCAAGCGGCCACAATCCTGCCATCGCCCGATCCGGTAATCGACAAGCCGATTGGCGAAACCGGCCACCGCCTCATCACAGAGGCGATCCAGATTTTTCTCTTCAACGCCGCGGCGCATTTGGGTAGTTGGGCTGCTCTACTGAGGGCTGCAGAGGTGGTTGCCACTCCGCCATTGCTTCTGCGCGCCGTAATCGAGAATTGCGCACACGCGGTGTGGGTGACGGGCGACGACCCCACGGAGGCTCCGGAAGACCGTCTTGCTCGCGCCTACCTAGAGGAGTTGAAGAGCGCCGAGGAAGCCAAGAAGAACGCCGGTCGTCTTCGCGGCAAGAGCGACCCCACTCATACGCGCACGGCGGACGCCTACAAGAAGGTCAAGGCGGACATTGCCGCCCGCTTCCCCGACTCGACTCCCGAGGAGCTGGGCAAGTACAGGCTTCACGGTCAACAGCTGCCGGGCCTTGAAGACTCTGTCAGGTGGATGTACGACCTCACCGCCCGCTTCGGTGGCACTATCGATGCGACTGTGGCCTCGGGCTTATACGGGCTGCTCTCGAACCTCACTCACCCGACCCTCTACACGGTGAGAGAGATGCGTGTCTGGACTAAGGACGAGAAGACAGGCCGCGGCGTTGCGAACGTTCGCGTCACTATCGAGTCGGTTGAGAAGGACGTTCGTGCAGCGCTAGCGGCCTTCTACAACGCTATGACCTACGTGACCAGTTACTACGGTTGGACCGAGACGGCACTGAGGACTCTTGAGAGCAAGATCGAAGCGGTGATCCCAGACTTCTTCAATGCCGCCCTCGAAGTCGAGTGACAAGGTCCCGCAATCGCGGCGGACGAGTGCCGCCGACGTGCCTTTTGCGCTTCCGTGCAGGGGGACTCTCGAGCAAGATTACGCGACGCGTTGTGCATGGGACTTCGGACACCCCGATGTCCATACTCGACCGCACAAGTCCCCGTACTTTCAGGGCACCGTGTGCAGACGACTTCGGAAAATGACATGTAGCCGCCCCCGTTCCTGGTCCTCGGAATAGAGCCGCCCTGGTAGCCGGCCCTCCACGATCCGCAGCAGCCGGCACCTGGTGGCCACGGACGTTCACTGTGTCGTCCACGGCATCTTTGGGTTTGAGTAGCTGGCGGGGTGTGATCAGCCGGTCAGGCTGGTCACCGTCGTCCAGGTGTGTGCGGGAAAGCCCGGACGTTGAGCTTTTGCCGTGCCCAGGTGGGCGAGGGGTCTTCATGGGTGGGGACACCGTTTCCTGGTAACTGCTGCGCTGTCCCCACGGAACGGCTAGTGGTGGCCGCGTTGGAACGGCGGTCCGTCGTTGGTGACCACGCTGGGTGCTGCCACCTGGGGAGGCGGACCGCCCGCGATTCTCACGGTTCCGATGCCCTGTTTCCCTGCCCGTGCGGGCTTTGACGTTTTTCCCGTTTTGGCCGGTAGACTGTGGGGAGAAGAAACCCCGGAACCTAGATACTTCGAACATCTAGGGTCCGGGGTTTTTCTATGCCCGGTGGTGGTTACTTGTCGCTGTCGATGATGATCTGTTCAGTCTCCGATGCGGTGTATCCCCATGTGACGAGCTGGTTCAGGTAGTCGCGGTGGGACTGGTGCGGTGCCCGCCATGAATCTTTGGCGATGGTCTTTTCATACCCGGCGCAGATCAGGGCGATCAAGGCGAACTCGGGTCGGGTCGTGGTCTTGGCCACGTGATTCCTCAGCGGGTTCCACGCCCACGTTTTCTCCCCTTCGATCTTTGCCCCTGCCATGTGCGCGGCCACTTCGCCGTCGTAGCCGCTGGCGACTTCTGAGTGGTGGGTGATGGCGTGGACGGTGAAGTACTGCCAGCCCTTGGGAGCCTGCTTCTTTGCCAGCAACGCGGTGACCCATTCCCGGCGTACGGTCGTCGCCGAAATCATCAGTTTGTTGTTCTCGATCAGGGTCCGGCGTTCGGCTTTCTGCTCATCGGTCATCGGTCCTTTCTGGGCGGAACTGCCGCCGTCGTAGCGCTCGTGCTTGGGTGTGAAGCCCAGCGCTTCCCATCCGGTGATGACCGGTTTGGCGGAGTGTTCTCCCTGCCAGTTGCTGGTGATGATGTAGGCGTTCGCGTCGTCCTCGGTTGCGTCCTCCCCGTCGGAGCGGCGGGCGGCGGAGACGTACAGGTTTTCCTCCCCTGCGTAGTGCCCTGCGTCCTCTACAATCATCTTTCCTGCCGTTTCGAGTTCGGCAATCAGCGCCGCGAGGGCGGCTGCTCGGTCCCTGCGGTCCCGCAACTGCTGGGCCACGTGATGCAACTGGTCCGGCTCGTCGGCCAGTACGGATTCGATTTCCTCCGTAGCGTCCTGGTTCCCTTCAAATTCGGCCAGTATCAGCGCTTCCTCGATCGTGCATCCATTCCCAAGTGCGGCGTCCCCGGCGGTGCTGGACTTCGCTTTCAGCGCGTCCTCGACGGTGATTTTGGTCCGCCCGGTTTTCTTGGCGATCTGCGCCGCTGAGACACCGATCAGGGACAGCTGGTGGTAGGCGTCGGCTTCGTCCGCTTGGGTGAGTTCGGCGCGCTGGATGTTCTCCACCACCTGCGTCACGATCCGTTCGGCTTCTTCGGGGCTGTCCATGACCATGACCGGGATCAGGGGACGGGCCGCTTCGACGGCGGCGCGGGTGCGGCGTTGTCCCATCAGAACGTGCACCGTCCCATTCTCCTGACGGTGGGCGATCACGGGTTCAAGCACGCCATGTTCTTTGATGCTGGCCACGAACGAAGGCGTCAGTGCCGCGTCTTTGCGGACGTTCACGTCCACGGTCAGCGTGGCCGGGTCCAGCCATTCCAGCGTCGGGGCCGTAGCGATGGGGTTTTCTGCGATTGCAGTCATGAGGTGGTTCTCCTTGTTTCATCGACTCGAGGTGAGGGGGCTGTGGAACTGTGCCAGCTGCCCCTCTCCCCCCGTTGTTTTTTGGTTGCTGGCAAGCTCGCTTGCTCGGCGGCCGACGGAGCCCTGTCTACCGCAGGCAAGGTGCGGGAAATTCCCGGAGGAAATCAGCGACGCAGGAGCGCCGCAGGGAAATTCCGGCGCCGCAGGCCCCGACGAAGGAGGGGCTAGACGGGGTGGAGCGGACGCCTAGAATCCGAAGGACAGCAACCAAAAAACGTCGAAGACGTAGACAAAGGTGATGACGGGCAGGAGCTCTGCGACGGACCGGCAGCACCCAACAGCCGGCCGCGCAGCGGACGCCCATCAACTGGTTGCACCGCAACCAGGGCGAGTCCAACGAGCCTGCCCGAACACCAAATAGAATCCCGTACTTTAGTCGCTCTAGCTCCCCCCGGGAGTGAGTACTTTAGTCGCGCCAGCTCCCCCCGGGAGTGAGTACTTTAGTCGCGCTAGCTCCCCCCGGGAGTGAGTACTTTAGTCGCGCCAGGGGCTTGTTAACGGGCGGGAGGGCCGGCACCTTGCAGGCGCCAGCCCTCCCTGTTTTCCCTCAGCAAAAGGAAATCTATAGGTGCAGCAACATCGCTGCAGGAGTCTTAGTACTGCTGGCCCTGGTTGTCCCAGGTGAAGTCCGCGGGGGACTTCGTTTCGTCGTTACCCAGGATGGCGAGCTCGATGGCCTCTTCGGCCGCGGTGATGCCTTCAGGGGCTTTGTCCTGATCGGTGAGGATGAATCCGTGGCTCATGGTTGGTTCCTGCCTGGTCGTCGTGTTTCCACTCTAACCCGGCGGGTATTTCCGTGCTTTCACGGTGGTGCTGCGCCCGCGCAAGCGTGACCGGCGGCCGGCGGAGCTTGCGGGGGAGGCCGCCGCGCCCCACCTGAGGGGACCGGACCATGCTGGCCCGGCCCCCTTGGGGTGTTTAGCGTTCCCGCTTGTAGGCGGTCGCGGGGTTCTTGGCGGTGTCCGCGATCGGGCGCAGCACCATCATCTGCTCCAGCAGTTCCGCGAGGCGGTAGCCGGGGACGTCGGCTTGGGCGAGTGTGAAGTGCTCCCCGGCCGAAGATGCCCGGCCTTTGAGGTAGTCCGTCCATCCGATCACGGTCAGCAGCGGGGCACGGTAGCCCGCCGGTGCTGCGGTGATCAGTTCGCGGGCCACGGCTTGGGCCTTGTCCACGCGGGTCCAGTCCGGCGCGATCCTGCTGCCCAACAGCAGCGCCCCGCTGTCTTCTGCATCCGGCAGGTCCGGGTCGATGATGTTCACCAGCAGGGCGTCCCGCACGGCCGGGGCTTGGAATGCGGCCACCAACTCCACCGCTTTGACCCCGGTCAGCGGTTCGCTGGCTTCCAGCGCTGCGGCCCACTGGGCGCGTGGTGCGCTCAGGTCCTCGGCCGACAGGTGCCCATACATGGACTGGATCCACTCGGTGGCCTCTGCCGGTCCGGCATAGGGCGCGTAGGTCGTGCCGGGTCCGTCGTTGTAAGCGCTGCCGCGGAACACCATTTCGGCGTTCAGGGCGCTGTCGGTGATCGCGTCCAGCGGCTGGGGTTCGCAGCATCCGGCCTCGCTGTCACACAGCAGGTCCTGCCAGTGGGTGGAGGTCACCAGCCACCCGTCTTTGAGCGGGGTCCCTGCGGCGTCGAGTACTTCAATGAGTGCCTCGATGTACTCGTGGAACGGGCGCGGGGCGTCCTCTGCGGTCAGGTCCGTGTAAACGGCCAGCAGGACGGACGTGGCGGCTTTGTCCGCTTCGAGAAAGCCGCCGATGGTGTGGGCGAACATGCCCGGCGTTGCAGCCGTGGGAGCGTCCACCCGGAGTGTGGCGCCCAGTCGGGTGCCCTGCACGGTCAGGAACACGAACGACTCGCGGGGCACGTTGCCCAGCGTGTGCGGGATGTAGCTGAGGATATCGGCGGGGCCGGTGGCGCGTACTGATTCAGTCATGGTGTTTGTCCTTTGCTGAGGATTGGGATGGTGAGGGGACCTCGTAACCGGGCCAGCTGCCCCTCTCCCCCCGTTGTTTTTTGGTTGCTGGCAAGCTCGCTTGCTCGGCGGCCGACGGAGCCCTGTCTACCGCAGGCAAGGTGCGGGAAATTCCCGGAGGAAATCAGCGACGCAGGAGCGCCGGAGGGAAATTCACTCGCCGCAGGCCCCGGAGGAACGGAGGGGCTAGACGGGGTGGAGCGGACGCCTAGAATCCGAAGGACAGCAACCAAAAAACGTCGAAGACGTAGACAAAGGTGATGACGGGCAGGAGCTCTGCGACAGACCGGCAGCACCCAACAGCCGGCCGCGCAGCGGACGCCCATTGTGGTGAGCCCTGGCGAGCCGGCCCTGTACCTTCACCATAGAAAGCACGGCGCGGATCCCGGCGCCGGCGGCCGCCGTCGGCACTGAACCACGTTCATGGCCTTGGCGCTAACGGCGGTCCGCCGCCCCCAACCAGGCACCCGGGCCGGCCACGACGGCGGACCGCCAGCGGTGACCGGACCATCTGGCCCGGCCACCGCGTTTCTTATTCTTGGCGGTCGTGCAGCGGCAAGGCTCCATAGTGGCCTGCGGCTGCCCGGAAACGTGAGTCACTGCTAAAAATGAACGTCCCGCCGAACATGTACCACGGGGCCGGTTCCCCCTCGGCCGTGACGGGTACGGCGTGGATGGTGATGCCGCCGTCAAACGATTCGCCTGTGACGATCCGGACGGCGGGCCGTTCCTTGGACGCGGGGAATATCGGGTCAATGCCGGGACCGATAACGGTCACTTCCGTGACCTGGGCGGAGATTCCCCGGTTGGAGAAGTCGATGCCCAAGCTGTCGCGGTAGATCAGGGCGGTGATGCCTTTGGGGGTGGTGTCGTTGCTCATGGAGCTCCTTGGAAGTGGTGGGGTGCTGCGCCCCGTGGGTGACGGGGCGCAGCCGCTCAGGGATTGTTAGGCGAAGGCCGGGGCATAGGGGATGCGGTAGCGGCTCGGCAGCTCGGCCGCAGCCAGTGGCAGGTCTGCCGGTCCGGTGGCCTGTCCGCATTTCCACGACTCGAACGCCTCTTCGGTGATCGCGTCCCACTGCCGGGCCTGGGTCCGGTAATAGGTGGTCTTCACGTCGCCCTCGCAGTACGTGGCCACGCCGAACAGTTCCCCGGTGTTGTCCGTGGCGCGGGTCGCGGCGACGATGACGTAGGGCCATTGGCCCACGTCCCAGCCGTCGCAACCCCAGACGTTCACCGCTGCCCAGCCGTGCTGGCCGATCAGGTCCATCCAGTCCCAGCCGTCGTTCATGTGGTAATCGCCCAGAACGACGGCGGCGGGGATGGTCTCGGCGGTGTCCGCCGTGGTGACGGCCTGTGTGGAAACTGTGCTCATGGTGTTTGTCCTTTGCTGAGGATTCGGTGGGTGAGGGGGCTGTGGAACTGTGCCAGCTACTGCCCTTCTCCCCCGTTGTTTTTTGGTTGCTGGCAAGCTCGCTTGCTCGGCGGCCGACGGAGCCCTGTCTACCCGCAGGGCAAGGTGTGGGAATTTCCCGGAGGAAATCAGCGACGAAGGAGCGCCGTAGGGAAATTCCTGCGCCGCAGGCCCCGGAGGAACGGAGGGGCTAGACGGGGTGGAGCGGACGCCTAGAATCCGAAGGACAGCAACCAAAAGACGTCGTAGACAAACAGGGCCAGGGGCCCGGAGCTCTGCGACGGCGCGCCCTGGACCCAACAGCCGGCCGCGAAGCGGACGCCCATTCACTGGTTGAAGCGCAGCCGAAACCAGGGCGAGCACTGCGAGCCTGCATTGCCCTGGGACTTGTCAGACTGGGTTGGTACGGTGGGATGGTCCCGCCTGGTTCCCCCAATCCCAGGCGGGACATTCTTTGTCAGAAGGAGAGATGGACTGTGGGACTGCGAAGCTTCTTCACCCGGCGCCGGGCACCGGCCGCAGCGGAGCCCTCCGCCGTCGTGGTGGCCCCGGCACCCGAGCCGCTGTCGCCCGCGCAGCTGGCAGACCTGGAAGCGGCGTGGGCAGAACTGCAGCAGGCGGCCAAGGAAGCAGGCGTGCCGTCATTCCGTGCCTGCACAAGGGACGGCAGCCGCTGGCAGGACGACCCGCCGTCCGTACGGGCCTTGGCGGAGACCATAAGGCACACCCAGAAGTACACCGCCGAGGGCATCCAGGACGGCCCGCAGCGCTAGAAACGGCCAGTCCTTTAGGCTGAGCCCATGAGCGAGTCCATCCCGCCGGCTCTGCAACCACCGGTTGCTGTTGCCCTGGCGAAACTCGTCAAGACATTCCCGGGACCCGATGCGCTGCCAGGCGTGATGTATTCAGAACCCAAATGGGACGGGTACCGGACGATCGCCCTCATAAATTTTGACGGAGTGACGCTCTGGTCCCGGCAGGGCAAAGAGCTCACACGCG